>NZ_CP091067.1:0-4800000 GCF_021560055.1 Pseudomonas sp. BC42 | reverse complement strand
CCAACAGGCTCTGGCCGAGGGTTTCCGCTGTGATACCGGTACCGTCGGAAATAAAGAAAGCAGATCGTTTCATTTGCGGCTTGGGCCTTAAGCTAGTGACGATTCTTGGATATGATAGGCGCGATTTGTCGGCCGGGAATGGCCCGCATTCTCACTTATTTTCCAGGTCCAGGCCATATAGCGGGCAAACGCTCCCCCGAGCAGCCGGCTTCTGAGCTTTTCCAACACAGTTAGTGGAGAGATCACCTTGGTAGAGTACGTAGTTTCCCTCGATAAGCTCGGCAAACACGATGTTGAGCATGTGGGGGGCAAGAACGCATCCCTGGGCGAGATGATCAGCAACCTCGCAGGTGCGGGCGTATCGGTCCCTGGTGGCTTTGCCACGACAGCTCAGGCTTATCGTGATTTTCTTGAGTTGAGCGGTCTGAACGACCAGATCCATGCCGCCCTCGATGCGCTGGATGTCGATGACGTCAACGCCCTGGCCAAGACCGGCGCGCAGATCCGTCAATGGATCATGGAAGCCGAGTTCCCCGAGCGCCTGAACACCGAGATTCGTACCGCCTTCGCCGCGCTGTCGGCCGGCAACCCGGAAATGGCCGTGGCCGTGCGTTCCTCGGCCACCGCCGAAGACTTGCCGGATGCCTCCTTCGCCGGCCAGCAGGAAACCTTCCTCAACATCCGTGGCGTGGACAACGTGATCCGTGCCGCCAAGGAAGTGTTTGCCTCCCTGTTCAACGATCGCGCCATTTCCTACCGCGTACACCAGGGTTTCGACCACAAGCTGGTGGCCCTGTCTGCCGGTGTGCAGCGCATGGTGCGTTCGGAAACCGGCACTGCCGGCGTGATGTTCACCCTCGACACCGAATCGGGCTTCCGTGACGTGGTGTTCATCACCGGTGCCTATGGCCTGGGTGAAACCGTGGTCCAGGGCGCGGTCAACCCGGACGAGTTCTACGTCCACAAGAACACCCTTGAAGCCGGCCGTCCGGCCATCCTGCGCCGCAACCTGGGCAGCAAGGCGATCAAGATGATCTACGGCGACGAGGCCAAGGCCGGTCGCTCGGTGAAGACCGTGGACGTGGACGCGGCCGATCGCGCACGTTTCTGCCTGACCGACGCCGAAGTCAGCGAGCTGGCCAAGCAGGCGATGATCATCGAGAAGCACTACCAGTGCCCGATGGATATCGAGTGGGCCAAAGATGGCGACGACGGCAAGCTGTACATCGTCCAGGCCCGTCCGGAAACCGTGAAGAGCCGTACCCAGGCCAACGTCATGGAACGCTACCTGCTCAAGGAAACCGGCACCGTCCTGGTGGAAGGCCGTGCCATCGGCCAGCGCATCGGCGCCGGCAAGGTGCGGATCATCAAGGACGTTTCCGAGATGGACAAGGTCCAGGCCGGCGACGTGCTGGTTTCCGACATGACCGACCCGGACTGGGAGCCAGTGATGAAGCGCGCCAGCGCCATCGTCACCAACCGTGGCGGTCGTACCTGCCACGCGGCGATCATCGCTCGTGAACTGGGGATTCCGGCGGTAGTGGGTTGTGGCAACGCCACCGAGCTGCTCAAGGATGGCCAGGGCGTGACCGTTTCCTGCGCCGAAGGCGACACCGGCTTGATCTTCGAAGGCGAACTGGGCTTCGACATCAAGCAGAACTCGGTAGACGCCATGCCGGAACTGCCGTTCAAGATCATGATGAACGTCGGCAACCCGGACCGCGCCTTTGACTTCGCCCAGTTGCCGAACGCCGGCGTGGGCCTGGCCCGCCTGGAGTTCATCATCAACCGCATGATCGGCGTGCACCCCAAGGCGCTGCTGAACTACGCCGGGCTGCCGCAAGAGATCAAGGACAGCGTCGACAAGCGTATTGCCGGCTACCACGATCCTGTGGATTTCTACGTCGACAAGCTGGTGGAAGGCATCAGCACCCTGGCTGCGGCGTTCACTCCGAAGAAGGTCATCGTGCGTCTGTCGGACTTCAAGTCCAACGAATACGCCAACCTGATCGGCGGCAAGCTCTACGAGCCGGAAGAAGAGAACCCGATGCTGGGCTTCCGTGGCGCCTCGCGCTACATCAGCGAATCCTTCCGTGACTGCTTCGAACTCGAATGCCGTGCGCTGAAACGCGTGCGCAACGAGATGGGCCTGACCAACGTCGAAATCATGGTGCCGTTCGTGCGCACCTTGGGCGAAGCCAGCCAAGTGGTTGATCTGCTGGCTGAAAATGGCCTCAAGCGTGGCGAAAACGGTCTGCGCGTGATCATGATGTGCGAACTGCCTTCCAACGCCATCCTGGCTGAGGAATTTCTCGAGTACTTCGATGGTTTCTCCATCGGCTCCAACGACCTGACCCAGCTGACCCTGGGCCTGGACCGTGACTCGGGGATCATCGCCCACCTGTTCGACGAGCGTAATCCTGCGGTCAAGAAGCTGCTGGCCAATGCCATCGCCGCCTGCAACAAGGCCGGCAAGTACATCGGCATCTGCGGCCAGGGACCTTCGGACCACCCGGACCTGGCCAAGTGGCTGATGGAACAGGGCATTGAAAGCGTCTCGCTGAACCCGGACTCGGTGCTGGAAACCTGGTTCTTCCTGGCCGAAGGTCAGGGCGCGGCGTAATCGGTGAACGAAGAGCCGGTCGCGCTTGGGCGGACCGGCTCTTGAAGATTCAAGCAGGGCGTGCTTCTTCTGGATGCCGCCCTTTTTTGTGCAAGAAGAATATGCAAAGCAGCAGCAACCTATTTCCCGTCGCCTTGATCAGTGCCGAGCGTCGAGGCGACCTCAGCGAAGATGTCTATCGCTTGAAACCCGGCAACAGTCCGGACCCTTCGGTCGAACTGGCCGTGACCCGTCTGGGGCTGGCGGATGAGCCGCAAGCCCGGGGCGTGCCTGTGGTTCTGCTCCACGGCAGCTTTTCCAACCGGCGCTTCTGGTATTCGCCCAAGGGCGTGGGCCTTGGCGCCTACCTGGCCCGTGCCGGTTTCGATGTGTGGATTCCCGAGATGCGCGGCCATGGCTTGTCGCGCCGCAATGCCGACTACCGCAAGAACCGGGTGGCCGACTACGCGCGCTACGATCTGCCAGCGATTGCCGCCTTTGTCCGTGAGCAAAGCGCCCAGATTCCCCACTGGATCGGTCATTCCCTGGGGGGCACTACCCTGGCGGCGGCGCTGGGCGGGCAGTACCTGGGCGAGGCGGGGGTGGCTTCGGCGGCGTTTTTCGGAACCCAGATCAGTCGGACCTACTGGCCGTTGAAAATCCCCATGGTGGAATGGGGCGGGCGCCTGCTCATCAAGCGCTTTGCCCAATTGTCCGGTTCTCGGCTCAAGCGCGGGCCGGAAGACGAGCCTATTGGCCTGGCCCTGGAAAGCATGCGCTGGCACGGCCTGTTCGGTCGCTTTGGCGATGCCGACCAGGACTGGTGGGCCGGGCTGGCGCAGGTGACGGTGCCGGTACTGGCGGTCAGTGCCGCCGGGGATCATCAGGATCCGACCTGGGCCTGTCGCAAGTTGTTCGATCAGTTGGCCAGTGAGCAGAAACAATTTATCTGCCTGGGGCGTGAGCTAGGGTTCAGTAGCAATTTCGGCCATGTCGAGATGCTGGTGAGCAAGCCGGCGCAGGCCGAGGTCTGGCCATTGGTGGCGCGCTGGCTCCAGGATCAGCAGACGCCGTTGCTGGCTTCTGCTGGCGAGCAGGTGGCTGAGGTTTGAAGCGAGGGCTCTGACAAGGGCATTTCGTTGGATAGCGCTTGCGGCTAAGATATGACGCATTGTGCTGTTCTGGTCACATTCAGTTATTGAGTCGACTTTCCGTTCAGGTGGCAGGGCTGCAGATGCGCGACAGGCTGATCTGCTGCTTTGAGGGGCAGGTTAAACCTCGGCTTGCCGGACTCGTATGTCCAGAATGGCCCCCTGAAATGGCCGATACCTTCGATCGTGTTCTTTCTGCTACAGGAGTTTCTCGATGAATCATTACCTCACTCCCGACCTGTGCGACGCCTATCCGGACCTGGTGCAGGTGGTTGAACCCATGTTCAGCAACTTCGGCGGTCGCGATTCCTTTGGTGGTGAAATCGTCACCATCAAGTGCTTCGAGGACAACTCGCTGGTCAAGGAGCAAGTGGAGCTCAAGGGACACGGCAAGGTGCTGGTGGTCGATGGCGGCGGTTCCCTGCGCCGTGCGCTGCTGGGAGACATGCTGGCCGAGAAGGCGGCGAAAAATGGCTGGGAAGGCCTGGTGATCTACGGGTGCATCCGTGATGTGGATGTCATCGCCCAGACCGATCTCGGGGTTCAGGCCCTGGCCAGTCATCCGATGAAGACCGACAAGCGCGGCATCGGCGATCTCAATGTGGCAGTGACCTTTGCCGGTGTGACTTTCCGTCCGGGTGAATATGTCTACGCCGACAACAACGGCGTGATCGTCTCGCCAAGCCCACTGAAGATGCCTGAATAAACCATTGGCCTGACAAGGGATGAGGATGTTCGAGGAAGACAACGCGCAATGGGGGCTGGTGCATGCCCTGGTGCTGGATGGTGAAGGTGGTGCGCGTTCGATAGCCCGGACTGAGCTCGACGATCTGCAGCTGCAGGCCCATGAAAGCCTGTGGCTGCACTGGGATCGCAGTCATCCGCAAACCCAGACCTGGCTGCGCCGCTCCAGCGGCCTGAGCGAATTCAGCTGTGATCTGCTGCTGGAGGAAAATACCCGGCCGCGCCTGCTGTCCTTGCCCGACTCGGAGTTGCTGCTGTTCTTGCGCGGCATCAATCTCAATCCGGGGGCCGAGCCTGAGGATATGGTGTCGGTGCGGATCTTCGCCTCTTCCAAGCGGGTGATTTCCCTGCGTCTGCGGCCTTTGCGCGCCACTGACGAGCTTTTGCTGCAACTGACCGAAGGCAAGGGGCCGAAAACCGCTGCCGAACTGCTCCTTTATATGGCCGAGTATCTGACCCATAAGGTGCAGCATCTGGTCAGCGACCTGTCTGAAGTGGTCGATGTCGAAGAAGAAAAACTGGATGCCGACGAACGGTATACCCCGGAGCATGGCAGCATTTTGCAGATCCGGCGCCGGGCTGCCGGGCTGAAGCGGTTCCTGGCTCCGCAACGGGATATTTTTGCCCAGTTGAGTCGGATAAAACTGCCCTGGTTTGCCGTCGACGATGGTGACTACTGGAATGAGTTGCACAACAGCCTGACCCGCTACCTGGAAGAGCTGGAACTGACCCGAGAGCGCGTGGGGCTTGTGCTGGAGGCCGAAGACCGGCGCTTGAGCGTGCGCATGAACCGCACCATGTACCGCTTCGGGATCATCACCGGGATCTTCCTGCCCATGAGTTTTCTCACCGGTCTTCTGGGGATCAACGTCGGCGGGATTCCGTTCTCCGCGAGCCCCTATGGATTCATCGTCGCCTGCCTGCTGCTGGTGGCGGTGGCCCTCGGACAATGGTGGTTGTTCCGCCGTTTGCGCTGGGTGTGATGATGCGTCATGTGACCCGAATAAAACTGACCGCGTCTTTTCCAGACATCACCAGAGGTGCGTATGCACGATCCGTTTGAACAGTCTTTGCGTGACATGCTCAAAGCCTCGCCATCGAGCCGCGATGATGACGCCTGCCTGGGCCGCGTACTGAAAACCGCCAACCGCCAGGTGGGGGCGGGGGATCTGTTCAGCTTGCTGGGCCGCTGGCTGCCGGCGCTGATGATCGCCTTGAATAATGGATCGGCCCATATCGCGCCGGTATCCCGTCGTAAACCTTCTGCTCGCACTGCTGATAAGGCTGATTGAATATGGAACTTGATCTCTGGACGCAGAGCCTCGTCACGGCGATGACTGCCTTGTGGACCAAGGTGGCGAACTTCATTCCGAACATGTTCGGCGCGTTGGTGGTGCTGTTGCTGGGCTTCGTGGTGGCCAAGCTGCTGGACACCCTGCTGTCGAAATTGCTGGCCAAGCTGGGCCTGGACCGTCTGATGGGCGGTACCGGCTTGACCAAGTTGCTGTCCCGCGCGGGCCTGCAAGTGCCGATCTCCACCTTGATCGGCAAGATTGTCTACTGGTTCGTCCTGCTTATATTTCTGGTATCTGCTGCTGAATCCCTGGGCCTTGAGCGAGTTTCGGCTACGCTCGACATGCTTGCGCTGTATTTGCCGAAGGTTTTCGGTGCTGCGTTGGTGCTGTTGGTGGGGGTTCTGTTGGCGCAACTGGCCAACGGCCTGGTGCGCGGAGCAGCGGAAGGCGTAGGTCTGGATTACGCCAGTGGCCTGGGGCGCATTGCCCAGGGGCTGGTGATCATCATCAGTATTTCCGTGGCGATCAGTCAGTTGGAGGTCAAAACCGACCTGCTCAACCATGTGATCGTCATCGTATTGATTACCGTTGGTCTGGCCGTTGCGCTGGCCATGGGGTTGGGAAGCCGGGAAATTGCCGGGCAGATTCTTGCGGGAATCTATGTGCGTGAGTTGTACCAGGTTGGGCAACAAGTACGTGTTGGTGAGGTCGAAGGCCAGATCGAAGAGATTGGCACGGTTAAAACTACATTGCTGACCGAGGAGGGTGAGCTAGTCTCTCTGTCCAATCGGATCCTGCTGGAGCAGCATGTAAGTAGCCGCTAACCCGGCAAACCCTGCTAATGTATGCCGCCGCAAAATGCCCTCACCGGGCAGCGGCGGACATTGACCTGACTGTCGGCACGACTCGTTTTGAATAAAACCCAATCGCTATCCACGCGCTATGACCCCCGTGAGCTCTCTGATGAGGAGTTGGTTGCGCGCTCACATACGGAGCTGTTTCACGTAACACGCGCCTATGAAGAGTTGATGCGACGCTATCAGAGGACCCTATTTAATGTTTGTGCACGTTATCTGGGGAACGATCGGGATGCGGATGATGTCTGTCAGGAAGTGATGTTGAAGGTGCTGTATGGCCTTAAGAACTTTGAGGGTAAATCGAAGTTCAAGACATGGCTATATAGCATCACGTACAACGAATGCATCACGCAGTATCGCAAGGAGCGGCGCAAGCGTCGGTTGATGGACGCTTTAAGTCTTGACCCCCTCGAGGAGGCCTCTGAAGAGAAGGCGCCAAAACCAGAGGAGAAGGGCGGACTTGACCGCTGGTTGGTGCATGTGAACCCGATTGACCGGGAAATTCTGGTGCTACGATTTGTCGCAGAGCTGGAGTTCCAGGAGATCGCAGACATCATGCACATGGGGTTGAGTGCTACAAAAATGCGTTACAAACGTGCTCTTGATAAATTGCGTGAGAAATTTGCAGGCATTGCTGAAACTTAGTTCGGCGCAAATATCTCTTACGTCTAGGTGAGTTCTGATAGACTTACCGCCGAGTTGTCCCCCGGTATGTGGGACTGCTTTACAATCACCAGATGGGGATTTAACGGATGAAACTGAAAAACACCTTGGGCATTGCCATTGGTTCTATTGTTGCCGTGACTTCGTTCGGCGTTCTGGCGCAAGGCCAAGGCGCGGTCGAGGGTGAACTGTTTTACAAAAAACAGTACAACGACAGCGTTAATCACGTTGAAGACGGCTTCAACCCAGGCGCATCGATCGGTTACTTCCTGACCGACGACCTGTCGTTGAACGCTACCTACGACAAGACCAACCACACCCGTTCTAACGACGGTACTGGTAACCAGAAGATCAAAGGCGACAACTTCGGCCTGAACGCTCAGTACCACTTTGGTACCGTGGGTGACGCTCTGCGTCCATACGTTTCCGGCGGTGTTGCTCACAAGAGCATGACCAACGTGATCGCTGACGGTCACAGCGGCCGCGACCAGTCGACTTTCCTGACTGCAGGCGCTGGTGTTAAGTACTACTTCACCGACAACCTGTTCGCTCGTGCCGGCGTTGAAGCTGACTACAAGCTGGACAACGGCAAGTGGGACTACGCTCCTACTATCGGCCTGGGTGTGAACTTCGGTGGCAGCGGCGGCAAAGTTGCTCCAGCTCCTGCTCCAGCACCGGCTCCAGCTCCAGAACCAGCTCCAGAAGCTCCAGTTGCTGAAGTTGTTCGTGTTGAGCTGGACGTGAAGTTCGACTTCGACAAGTCGGTCGTCAAGCCTAACAGCTACGCTGACATCAAGAACCTCGCTGACTTCATGAAGCAGTACCCACAGACCACCACCGTTGTTGAAGGTCACACTGACTCCGTCGGTCCTGACGCTTACAACCAGAAGCTGTCTGAGCGTCGTGCAAACGCCGTTAAACAAGTTCTGGTCAACCAGTACGGCGTTGGCGCTAACCGCGTTCAATCCGTTGGTTACGGTGAGTCCCGCCCAGTTGCCGACAACGCAACTGAAGCTGGTCGCGCTATCAACCGTCGCGTAGAAGCCTCGGTTGAAGCTCAAGCTAAGTAATTAGCCTTGTAGCTTGGAAAAACCCGGCCTAGGCCGGGTTTTTCTTTGCCTGCGATTTGTCCGGCCAGAGCCTCGACTCAGGCTTGGCCGACGCAGACTTCAAGGGCGGACGCCGTGGCCGCCACAGCCCCAATCACCAGGATCGCCGGGCTTTTGAGCGCAAAGCGCTGGGCGTCCCGTTCCATCCCCGCCAGATCGCTGCGACATTCCCGCTGTTCAGGCAGCGAGGCGTTTTCAATCATCGCCACCGGCGTATCGGCCGCCAGGCCGCCTTCACGCAATTGCCCGGCAATCTCCGCCAGCTTGGCCACGCCCATGTAGATCACCAAGGTCGTGCCGCCTTGCGCCAGGGCCTGCCAGTTCAGGCGGCTGTCATCCTGAGTGTGCGCGGTGACCAGGGTCACTCCCCGGGCGACGCCGCGCAGGGTCAGGGGAATCTCGCAGCGCGTGGCGCCCGCCAGCCCAGCGGTGATGCCATTGACCAGTTCCACCTCGATGCCCCGTTCCCTGAGCCACTGGGCTTCTTCGCCGCCGCGACCAAAGATGCACGGATCGCCGCCCTTGAGGCGCACCACGCAGCGCCCTTGCCGGGCATAGCGCAGCATCAGGCGATGAATGAAGGCTTGCGGGGTAGAGCGGCATCCTCCCCGTTTGCCGACGGCAATGACCCGTGCCCCGGGGCAGTGCACCAGTACGGCGTGGTTCACCAGATCATCGATCAGTACCACCTCGGCCTCGCCAAGGGCACGCACCGCCTTGAGGGTCAACAGCTCCGGATCACCCGGTCCTGCGCCAACCAGCCAGACTTTTGCACTCATATTCACTCCTCACCCAGGGACGCTGGCAGGTTGCACTGCCGCCGCCAGCAGGCGCTTGATCTCCGGCACGCAGGAGCCACATTGGCTACCGCAACCCAATTGCTGTTTCAGTTGTTCAAGGTTCAAGCCTTCAGCGACACCGGCACAGACCGCCCGATAACCAACGTTCTTGCAGTTGCACAGGGTCCGTTCCCGTGTCCCGCCCAGGCCGCCGGCTTCCGGCGGGGCGCTCATCGGCGCCAGCAGCCAGCGGCGCAGTTGCTCATCGGCGCGGCCTTCGAGCCACAACTGCTGCAACCAGTGCTGGGCCAGGGTTTCCCCGGCCAGTCGGATCGCGGTGATCCGTCCTTGTTCGATACGCACGCGCTTGCCGATGGCTCGGCGCGGATCGTCGTAGGCCAGGACCGGCCCACCTTCCAGCCCCAACTGCTGGTCGATCAGCTTGAGCAATGCCGGCTGCGGCGCCTCCTGGTGGGCGGCACGGATCACCAGGGCCGGACGCTCGCGACCGCTCAGACTGAAGCTGACATAGGCAAAGGCTTCGCACAGGGGGCGCAGAACCTTGAAGTGGGCCTGTACCTCGCCTTCGATCAGGGCGAACAACTGCCAGGGCAACTGCACCGGTTCCAGGCGCACGCCGCTGTGCTTGAGCTCCGGCTGTTTTGACAGGGGATCGAAGGCCGGTTGAGTCACGGCGTTGACCCCGCCCTTGAGGAAGCGATCGCCCCAGTGCATCGGCAGGAACGCCTGGCCGGGGCGTACGCCGTCATCACTGGCGACGGCGACAATCACAGCGCCACGCCGACTTTTCAGGCTCACCAGATCGCCCTCGCGCAAGCGTTGCCGGCGCAACTCGTCCGGGTGCAGGCTCAGCAGCGCCTCGCTGACGTGGCCAAACAGTTGCGCCGCAGTGCCGGTGCGACTCATGCCGTGCCACTGGTCCCGCAGCCGGCCGGTGATCAGGGTCAGAGGGAAACGCGCGTCTCGCTGTTCCTTGGCGGCCACATAGGGATCGGCGATAAAGCGTGCACGGCCAGAGGCGGTGGGAAACACGCCGTCGCCATACAAGCGTGGCGTGCCCTGTGTCGCACCGGCGGGAAAGGGCCATTGCTGCGGGCCGAGGCGGTCGATCAGGTGGTGACTGAGGCCGGACAGATCCAGATCGCGGCCCTGAGTCAGGCCTTTGTACTCATCGAACAGCTGGGCCGCGCAATTGAAATCAAACAGGCTCGGCTGGCCGGGACGCAGGCGGCGCTCCAGGCGTTGGGCGAAGTCCAGGGTAATGGCCCAGTCAGGCCGCGCCTCGCCGGGCGCCGGCACCGCCTGGCGCACGTGAGAAACCCGGCGTTCCGAGTTGGTCACCGTGCCTTCTTTCTCCCCCCAGCTGGCAGCGGGCAGCAGCAGGTCGGCAAAGGCCGCGGTTTCCGTGGTGGCAAAAGCTTCCTGCAGGACCACGAAAGGGCAGGCTTGCAGCGCCGCCCGCACCGTATTCTGGTCCGGCAGCGACTGCGCCGGGTTGGTGCAGGCGATCCACAGGGCCTTGATCCGCCCACTGCGCAATTGTTCAAACAACTCGATGGCGCTCAACCCGGGGCGTGCGGGCAACTGCTCCACGCCCCAGTAGGCGGCGACTTCTGCGCGATGCTCGGGATCGGTGGCCTCCCGGTGCCCGGGGAGCAGGTTGCTCAGGCTGCCGGTTTCGCGCCCGCCCATGGCATTGGGCTGACCGGTGAGGGAGAAGGGGCCGGCGCCGGGGCGGCCGATCTGCCCGGTGGCCAGGTGCAGATTGATCAGCGCGCTGTTTTTTGCGCTGCCGGCGCTGGACTGATTCAAACCCATGCACCACAGGGACAGAAAACTCGTCGCGTTGCCGATCCATTGCGCGCATTGCTGCAATTGTTCGACGCTGATCCCGCACAGCTGCGCCACCATCGGCGGGGTGTAGTCGCGGACCAGGGCCTTGAGCTCGGCCAGGCCCTCGGTGTGCTCGCGGATGAAGTCGCGGTCGATCCAGTCTTCCCACAGCAGTAAATGGAGGAGGCCGTGGAACAGGGCCACGTCGGTGCCGGGCAGGATCGCCAGGTGCAGGTCGGCCAGGTCGCAGGTATCGGTGCGACGCGGGTCGATCACCAGCACTTTCATCTGCGGGCGCCGGCTTTTGGCCTGTTCCAGGCGTCGGAACAGCACCGGATGGGCGTAGGCCATGTTGCTGCCGACGATCATCACGCAATCGCTCAGTTCCAGGTCCTCATAGCTGCAGGGCGGTGCATCGGCCCCCAGGCTGCGCTTGTAGCCCACCACCGCCGAGGACATGCACAGCCGCGAATTGCTGTCGATGTTGTTGGTGCCCACCAGGGCCCGGGCCAGCTTGTTGAAGGCGTAGTAGTCCTCGGTCAGCAACTGCCCGGAGATGTAGAACGCCACGCTGTCCGGGCCGTGCTCGGCGATGGTTTGGGCAAATACCCCGGCGGCATGTTCCAGGGCGCTGTCCCAGTCGCAGCGGCTGCGGGCCAGATCCTTGCCCAGGCGCAGCTCCGGGTACAGGGCGCGGGCACCGGGATCGCCGGTCAGGTGCAGGCTGGCGCCCTTGCTGCACAGCTTGCCGAAGTTGGCCGGGTGCGTCGGATCGCCACGGACCCCGAGGATCTGCCGGCCGTCATGCTCGATCAGCACGCCGCAGCCGACTCCGCAGTAGCAACAGGTCGAGGCCGTGCTCTGGCGCGACATCACCCGGCATCCCGCAGGATCAGTTGCACCCGGCCAGCTTCCACCCGTGCCTGATGCCGGTGGGCACAACCGATGTCCGGTGCCTGGGCCTCGCCGGACTCCAGGTCGATCTGCCAGTTGTGCAGGGGGCAGGCCACGCGCTTGCCGTAGATCAGCCCCTGGGACAGCGGGCCGCCCTTGTGCGGACAGCGATCGTCCAGGGCGAAGACCTGATCGTCGCCAGTACGAAAAATCGCGATATCGCCCCGGGGCCCCTTGATCACGCGTGAGCCCAGGGCATTGATCTCTTCCAGGGCGCAGATATCCAGCCAGTTCATGCCGGCACCTCCAGTTGTTTCACGGGGATCGACTCGTACTCTTTTTTCAGCTGCGGCTCGGCCAGACGCTGTTGCCATGGGTCCTGCTCGAAGGACAGGGCGAACTGCAAGCGCTCGTTCAATGCCTTTCGCCGTTCGGGGTCCTCCAGCACGGTCTTTTTCACGTGCTCCATGCCGACCCGTTGCAGGTAGTGCACGGTGCGTTCGAGGTAGAAGGCCTCTTCGCGGTACAGCTGGAGAAAGGCACCGTTGTACTCGCGCACCTCTTCGGCAGTCTTGAGCTTGACGAAAAACTGCGCCACCTCGGTCTTGATCCCGCCGTTGCCGCCGATGTACATCTCCCAGCCGGAATCGACGCCGATGATCCCGACGTCCTTGATCCCGGCTTCCGAGCAGTTGCGCGGGCAGCCGGACACCGCCAGCTTGACCTTGTGCGGCGACCACATGTTGAACAGGTCGTGCTCCAGCTCGATGCCCAGCTGGGTGGAGTTCTGCGTGCCGAAGCGGCAGAACTCGCTGCCGACGCAGGTCTTCACGGTGCGGATGGACTTGCCGTAGGCGTGGCCGGACGGCATGTCCAGGTCCTTCCAGACCCCGGGCAAGTCCTCCTTGCGAATGCCCAGCAGGTCGATGCGCTGGCCGCCGGTGACCTTGACCATGGGCACCTGGTACTTGTCGGCCACGTCGGCGATGCGCCGCAGTTCGGAGGGATTGGTCACCCCGCCCCACATCCGCGGCACCACCGAATAGGTGCCGTCCTTCTGGATATTGGCGTGGGCCCGTTCGTTGATCAGCCGCGATTGCGGATCGTCCCGGGCTTCCCCCGGCCAGGTGGAAATCAGGTAGTAGTTCAGCGCCGGGCGGCAAGTGGCGCAGCCGTTGGCGGTGCGCCAGTTGAGGTAGCTCATGGTGCTGGCGATGGTCAGCAGGTGCTGCTCGCGGATCGCGTGGCGGATCTGCCCGTGGTTCAGGTCGCTGCAGGCGCAGATGGCTTTTTCGCTTTTCGGCTTGACGTCCGCCGCGCCACCCACGGTATTGATCAGGATCTGTTCCACCAGGCCGGCACAGGAGCCGCAGGAGCTGGCGGCCTTGGTGTGTTTCTTGACCTCGTCGACGCTGAACAGCCCCTGTTCCTGGATGGCCTTGACGATGGTGCCCTTGCACACCCCGTTGCAGCCGCAGACTTCGGCGCTGTCGGTCATGCTCATGGCCTTGTCCTGGCCCTGATGGCCGACATCGCCCAGCGCCTGCTCGCCGAACATCAGGTGATCGCGGATTTCGCCGATGGCGTGCTGCTCGCGGATCTGCCGGAAGTACCAGCCGCCGTCCGCGGTGTCGCCATACAGGCAGGCGCCCACCAGCACGTCGTCCTTGATCACCAGCTTCTTGTACACCCCGCCAATGGGGTCGGCGAGGGTGATTGTTTCGGTGCCGTCGCCGCCCATGAAATCCCCGGCGGAAAACAGATCGATGCCGGTGACCTTCAACTTGGTCGAGGTCACCGAGCCCTGGTAGCGGGCGAAGCCCAGCTGGGCCAGGTGATTGGCGCAGACCTTGGCCTGTTCGAACAGCGGCGCCACCAGGCCGTAGGCGATGCCGCGGTGGCTGGCGCACTCGCCGAGGGCGTAGATGCGCGGGTCGAAGGTTTGCAGGGTGTCGTTGACCAGGATCCCGCGGTTGCACGGCAGGCCGGCCCGTTCCGCCAGCTCGGTGTTGGGGCGGATCCCGGCAGCCATCACCACCAGGTCGGCGGGGATGATGTCGCCATTGTTGAACTGCACCGACCCGACCCGGCCGTTGCCGGCATCGATCAGCGCCTGGGTCTGCTCGCTCAGGCGGAATTTCAGGCCTCGGCTTTCCAGGGCGCTCTGCAGCAACTGGCCGCTGGTCTGGTCCAGTTGCCGCTCCAGCAGCCACTGGCCAATGTGCACCACGGTCACGTCCATGCCCCGCAGCTTGAGGCCGTTGGCGGCTTCCAGGCCCAGCAGGCCGCCGCCGATCACCACCGCGTGCTGGTGGGTCCTGGCGGCGTCGATCATGGCCTGGGTGTCGGCGATATCGCGGTAGCCGATCACGCCCTGCAGGTTCTTGCCGGGAATCGGCAGGATAAAGGGCGTGGAACCGGTGGCGATCAGCAGGCGATCGTACTCGGCTTGGCTGCCGTCGTCGGCGATCACCCGGCGCTTGATCCGGTCGATTTCCACCACCTTGCGATTGAGCAGCAGCTTGATGTTGTGCTCCAGGTACCAGTCCAGGTCGTTGAGGACGATGTCCTCGAACGTCTGCTCGCCAGCCAGCACCGGTGACAGCAGGATGCGGTTGTAATTGGTGTGGGGCTCGGCGCCGAACACGGTGATGTCGTACAACTCGTCGCTCAGCTTGAGCAGTTCTTCCAGGGTGCGGACCCCGGCCATGCCGTTGCCGATCATCACCAGTTTGAGTTTTTTCATGGGCTTCTCCGGGGCCAGGCAGGTTCAGTGGGGCCTGGCTCGACAAACTGCGCGCAAACAAAAAAGGCGTCCCGTCAGTGGCCTGACGAGGACGCCTTTGTCCGATCCCGTTCTCTCGGGAAGCCGGCCTTCGTCGTTGAAGGCCAGGCTTGATGTCTGTTGCCTGATGTCATGCAGCGCTTGTGCCAGGTTGTCGAGGGCGCGGTTTTATCGGGCCCTGGTGACGATTCTGTGCCGACCGAGTCCGGCTGGCGCACCGAATCGAGGCGTCACGCCCTCTTTCGGCTCTTTGCGGCGGCTGTTGGGTGGGGGATCGCCAGGCAAGTCCTGCGGAGCTTTTCGCAGCCTCGCTTTGGCTCGACAGCGGCTACACCAGCTGCCAATGCTGAAGGGGTTTGGGTAGTTTCGCAGCCTCGCTTTGGCTCGACAGCGGCTACACCAGCTGCCAATGCTGAAGGGGTTTGGGTAGTTTCGCAGCCTCGCTTTGGCTCGACAGCGGCTACACCAGCTGCCAATGCTGAAGGGGTTTGGGTAGTTTCGCAGCCTCGCTTTGGCTCGACAGCGGCTACACCAGCTGCCAATGCTGAAGGGGTTTGGGTAGTTTCGCAGCCTCGCTTTGGCTCGACAGCGGCTACACCAGCTGCCAATGCTGAAGGGGTTTGGGTAGTTTCGCAGCCTCGCTTTGGCTCGACAGCGGTTACACCAGCTGCCAATAGGGGGGGGTAGCCGCTGCCGCAGGCTGCGAACGGCTCCGCAGGAGGCGTAGGTGGGGCTGAGGAGGCTGGAGGTTATCGGGAGATTGAAAGGTTGTGCCCGCCACCTGGTGGCGTCAGCGATGCAGCAGGGCCAGCAGCAACATCAGGTTCAGCAGCAGGGCGAGCAGGGCGATGCCTCGCCAGACCTTCAGCGGCTCCCGTTCCAGCCAGGGCCGCGGGCGGGGGCTCAGGCTGCGGCGTTCACCCTGTTCCAGCGCCAGCAGCCATTCTTCCGCCGTTTCATAGCGCTGGGCCGGGTCGGCACAGACTCCGCGTTCCAGGCTTTGCTCCAGCCATTCAGGCAGGTCTGGGCGGTAGCGGCTGGGAGGCACCGCGGCGCCGAAGCGCGGGCGCTGGAAGGCTTCGATCTCGCCGTGGGGATAGTGCCCGGTCAGCAGGTAATACAGGCTGACGCCCACCGCATAGAGGTCCTGTTGCGGGCTCGGAGGTTCGCCGGTGAAGGCTTCCGGGGCGATGTAGCCCGGGGTGCCGGGCAGCAGGTGCGCCGGGTCCGCCGACAAGCCCGGGCAGTAGGCCAGGCCGAAATCCAGAATCCGCAGTTCGCCGTCGTCCCCTAGCAGCAGGTTGTCCGGCTTGATGTCGCGATGCAGGATCTGCCGCCGGTGCAGCAGGCCAACGGCCCGCAACAGGCGCTCGGCCAGGGATTGCCACTGGTCCAGGGGCAAAGGGCCGCTGTGGCGAAACAGCTGTTGCAGGGTGCGCCCGGGGTATTCGCGCATCAGGTAATACAGGTGCTGGCGCGCCGTGCCGCCGTGCACCTGGGGAAAGTGCCGCCCGGCCACGCGGCGCAGCAGCCACTCTTCGGAGAGCAACCCCTGGCAGGCCGCCCGGTCGTCGTGCAGGGCCGCCGGCAGGGTTTTCAGCAGCCAGGCCTGTTGCTGTTCGTCACGCACCCGATACAGCAGCGCTTGCCGGCTGTGGTTGAGCAGTGCCTCGACCTGCCAGCCCTCGAACTGCTGCCCCGGTTTCAGCGGCGGTGGCAGGGGCCATTGCCGCAGGTGCAGCAGGGCATCGCCAATGCTGCGTTCCCCCAGTGCGTCGACCCGCACCAGCAGTGCGCTGGCATTGTCCTGGCTGCCGGCCAGGTGCGCGGCACTGACCAGGGTGGCCACCGCGCGGTCCAGGTCCGGCTGGTCGCGCAGGATGGCGGCGATGGCGCTGTCGCCCAGGGTGGCCCAGACGCCGTCGCTGAGCATCAGGAAGCATTCGCCCTGGCGCAGTTCGCCATCGAGAAAATCCACCACCAGGTGCTGGTCCAGGCCCAGGGCGCGCTTGAGCACATGCTGCATGCCCGGTTGCTCCCAGACATGGTCCTGGCTGATGCGTTGCAGTTGCTGCTGGTGCCAGCGATAGACCCGGCAGTCGCCGACATGGGCCAGGGTGAAGCGCTGCCCTCGCAACACCAGGGCGCTGAGGGTGGTGAGCAGGGGCTGGCCGCCGCCATTGGCCTGGAGCCAGCGATTCTGCGCGCTCAGCAGGCGTTCCAGGGCTTCGGCCACGGCCCAGGTCTGCGGGGTGGCGTAGTAGTCCAGGGCCAGGGCCTGCAGGCTGGAACGCGCGGCGAGGCCGCCATCGGCACATTGGCTGACGCCATCGGCGATGGCGAACAGCAGTCCTTTGCTGGCGGCCAGCTCCGGCGCCGGGGTGACCCGGCGCAGGGCGTCCTGGTTCTCCGCCCGCGGGCCGCTGGCGCTGGCCTCGGCGTGGCTCAGTTGCAGGCCCATGACGTGCTCAGACCCGTGCCGCGGTGACGGCGGCGGAGCCCCAGGTGGTTCTCCAGCGGCGCTTGACCCCATGCAGGCCGAACCAGGCCAGGACTCCGAGGCTGGCGAACAGCCACAGGGCCAGTTGGTAGCTGCCGCTGCTCTGCTTGATGGCGCCCATGCCCGCGGCCAGGGCGAAACCGCCGATGCCCCCGGCCATGCCGATCAGCCCGGTCATGACCCCGATTTCCCGGCGAAAGCGCTGCGGCACCAGTTGAAACACCGCGCCATTGCCCGCGCCCAGGCCCAGCATGGTGCAGACGAACAAGGCCAGTGCGGCGTAGGAGCTGGGCAGGTTGAAACCCACGGCGGCGATGCACACCACGGCCACGCCGTACATCGCCAGCAAGGTGCGGATGCCGCCGAAGCGGTCGGCCAGGGCGCCGCCCAGGGGTCGCATCAGGCTGCCGCCGAAGACGCAGGCGGCGGTGTAGTAGCCGGCGGTCACCGGGCTCAGGCCGTACTGGTCGTTGAAGTAGCCGGGCAGGGCGCTGGCCAAGCCGATGAAGCCGCCGAAGGTCACGCTGTAGAAAAACATGAACCACCAGCTGTCACGGTCGCCCAGGGCCTTGAAGTAGTCGCCCATGGACTTGGCGCGAGGGCGCTCGGGAGCGTTTCGCGCCAGCCAGGCGAACAGCGCCAGGGTCAGGATCAGCGGGATCAGGGCGAAGCCGAAGACATTGCTCCAGCCGAAAGCCGCCGCCAGCAGCGGGGCGATCAGGGCGGCGAACACGGTGCCGGAGTTGCCGGCACCGGCGATGCCCATGGCCTTGCCCTGGTGTTGCGGCGGATACCATTGCGAGGCCAGGGGCAGGGCCACTGCGAAAGAAGCACCGGCCATGCCGAGGAACACCCCCAGCAACAATGCTTGTTCATAGCTGTGGATGCCCAGTTTCCAGGCCACGAACAGGGCGCCGATGACTATCACCTGGCCGATCAGGCCGGCGGTTTTCGGTGACAGGCGGTCGGCCAGCAGGCCCATGATGAAGCGCAGCACCGCACCGGCGAGGATTGGCGTCGCCACCATCAGGCCGCGTTGCTGGGTGCTCAGGTGCAGATCGGCGGCGATCTGCACCGCCAGAGGGCCCAGCAGGTACCAGACCATGAAGCTCAGGTCGAAATACAGGAAGGCTGCAAACAGGGTCGGGGTATGGCCGGACTTCCAGAAGCTTGAATTCATCGCGCACCTCAGCTGATAGGGGTCGTTGGAGCCGTCATGAGCTTGCAGGTGGAGCGCCGTGCAGCCGCGCCACCGGCCCCGTTCAGTGGGGCCAGAACGACAAAGACATCGGCGTCCGGCTCGCGGTGGGCGAGCAGGGCGCGCGACGTCTTTGTCGTAGGTGGGCAACCGCCGTTGGTTACCGTTGTGGATTTGATAGCAAGAGCCGAGCCAACCGGCGGCCATGTTGGCTGGCATGGGCAGGCTCGCTGTAGGAGCTGGCTTGCCAGCGAAGGCGCCCTCAAGACTGGCACAAGGTTCAGAGGCCTATTCGCCGGCAAGCCGGCTCCTACGGGGCGCAGGTCAGCCCAGCAGTTCCTGCATGGCGATGATCTGTTCCGCGACCTGGATCAGCTTCTGCTGCTTGCCCATGGCCTGACGGCGCATCAGGGTGTAGGCCTGTTCTTCGTCGCAATCCTTCATCTTCATCAACAGGCCCTTGGCCAGCTCGATGCGCTTGCGTTCGGCCAGTTGCTGGTCCCGGGCCTGGAGTTGCGCGCGCAGGGCCTGGTCGCTTTCAAAGCGCGCCATGGCCACGTCGAGGATGGGTTGCAGGCGCTGGACCTGGATGCCTTCGACAATATAGGCGCTGACCCCGGACTTGATTGCCTGGCGCATCACCCCCGGGTCGTGTTCGTCGGTGAACATCACGATGGGCCGGGGCTGGTCGCGGCTGACCAGCACCACTTGCTCCATGACGTCGCGGCTGGGTGACTCGGTATCGATCAGGATCACGTCCGGACGCACTGTTTCGACGCGTCCGGGCAGATCGATGGTCAGGCCGGATTCGTCGATCACCTCGAAGCCGGCCTCGCTCAGAGCAGCCTTGAGCCGGCCGACTTTCTTCGCGGTGTCGTTGATCAGCAGGATACGCAGCATGGTGGCGGGCTCCGGTCAGCGCTGGGCGACAAGGGACGGTGAGTCGTTGAGGGCGTGCAGGCGGAAGCTGCGGGCATAGGCGGCAGGCTGTGAACCGTCCCAGACCTTGCCGTCGATCAGTTGGCTGCTGCGCATGTCCTGGCCCCAGGCGGCGATGCCCAGCGCGCCGGCGGCTTCGCGGTACAGCTCCAGCTGTTGCACCTGGCGCGCGACGCCGAGGTAGTCCGGGTCCTCGCGCAGCAGGCCCCAGCGGCGGAACTGGGTCATGAACCACATGCCGTCGGACAGGTAGGGCAGGTTGACGGTGCCGTGCTGGTGAAAGCGCAGGGCATGAGGGTCCTGCCAGCGATTGCCCAGGCCGTCGGCGTAGTCCCCCAGCAGTCGCGGTTCGATGCAGGCCAGCGGGGCATTCAGGTAGTCGGCGGCGCTCAGGAGCTGGGCGGTGCTGCGGCGGTTTTCCGGACTTTGCTCGATGAAGCGGCTGGCTTCGAGGATCGCCATCACCAGGGCGCGGGCGGTGTTGGGGTATTGCTCGACGAAGGCGCGGGTGCAGCCGAGGACCTTTTCCGGGTGGTCGGGCCAGATCGCCTGGCTGGTGGCCAGGGTGAAGCCCAGGTCCTGCTGTACCGCGCTGGCGCTCCACGGCTCGCCGACACAGAAACCGTCGATGCGCCCGGCCTGCAGGTGGGCGACCATCTGCGGCGGCGGCACCACCACGCTGTCGACATCCTGCAGCGGGTGGATGCCCTGGCTGGCCAGCCAGTAGTAGAGCCACATGGCGTGGGTGCCGGTGGGGAAGGTCTGGGCGAAGGTCAGGCGCGCCCGGCTTTGGTGCACGTGGCGGTCGAGTGCTTCAGGGCTGGTCACCTTGAGGGCCTGCAGCTCGCGGGACAGGTTGATGCTCTGGCCGTTCTGGTTCAGGCCCATGAGCACCGCCATGTCGCAGGGGCTGGTCCCGCCGATGCCCAGGTGCACCGCGTAGATCAGGCCGTACAGGCTGTGGGCGGCATCCAGTTCGCCGCTCACCAGCTTGTCCCGCAGGCTGGCCCAGGAGCTCTGGCGCTTGAGGTTCAGGGTCAGTCCGTAGGGCTGGGCGAAGCCCTGGGTGGCGGCGACCACCACCGAGGCGCAATCGGTCAGGGCCATGAAGCCCAGGTCGATGGCGGACTTTTCCGGGGCATCGCTGCCGTTGACCCAGGCCAGCGGGGTGTTGGGGCGTTCAGTCATGACGGGGCACCTTGCATAAAAAAGCGTCGTACCCGCAGGCCGGGCCAAGCCCGCGCAGGTGACGACGCCGTTGTCCTTGAGCCCGGGCCGCCATTGGCTCGGGTTTGATGCGCAAAAGGGGTGCAAGGCATATGCCATTGCCGGGGATTTGCTTGTGCGCCTCGCCTGCAAGCCCCGGGCGCGGCTATAATCGGCGGCCAATTTCGCCGCCAACCGAGTTCATCCCGCCCATGTATACCCTGGCCCGCCAGCTGCTGTTCAAACTCTCCCCGGAAACCTCCCACGATCTGTCCCTGGACCTGATCGGTGCGGGCGGGCGTTTGGGGCTTAACGGTCTGCTGTGCAAGGCGCCGGCCCAGTTGCCGGTCAAGGTCATGGGCCTGGAGTTTGCCAACCCGGTGGGTCTGGCCGCTGGCCTGGACAAGAACGGTGCGGCCATCGACGGCTTTGCCCAGCTGGGTTTCGGTTTTGTCGAGATCGGCACCGTCACCCCGCGTCCGCAGCCGGGCAACCCCAAGCCGCGGATCTTCCGCCTGCCCCAGGCCGAAGCCATCATCAATCGCATGGGCTTCAACAACCTGGGGGTCGATAACCTGCTGTCGCGAGTTGCCGCTTCGTCATACAAGGGCGTGCTGGGGATCAATATCGGCAAGAACTTCGATACCCCGGTGGAGCGGGCGGTGGACGACTACCTGATCTGCCTGGACAAGGTCTACGCCCATGCCAGCTATGTCACGGTCAACGTCAGCTCGCCCAACACGCCGGGGCTGCGCAGCCTGCAATTTGGCGAGTCGCTCAAGCAGCTTTTGGCGGCCCTGAGCCGGCGCCAGCAGGAGCTGGCGGTTATCCACGGCAAGCGGGTGCCGCTGGCGATCAAGATCGCTCCGGACATGAGCGATGAAGAAACCGTGGAAGTGGCCCGGGCCTTGCTGGAAACCGGCATGGATGCGGTGATCGCCACCAACACCACCCTGAGTCGCGAAGGCGTCGAAGGCCTGGAGCATGGTGATGAGGCGGGCGGCCTGTCTGGCGCGCCGGTGCGCGACAAGAGCACCCATACGGTCAAGGTGTTGGCCGCAGAGCTGGCCGGCCGTTTGCCGATCATTGCCGTGGGCGGCATCACCGAAGGCAAGCACGCGGCTGAGAAAATCGCCGCGGGTGCCAGCCTGGTGCAGCTGTATTCGGGCTTCATCTATAAGGGCCCGGCGTTGATTCGCGAGTCGGTGGACGCTATCGCGGCCATGGGCTGAGAGGGCAAGGACGGCAGGCATAAAAAAGGGCTCCTCGAAGGAGCCCCTGGGCCGAAGCCCGCCGCCCGGATGGGGCGTGCGTGGTTAAGTCGTCATCTATTCAAGTTGTAGGTGTCGGAATGTGCCCTGATCAGCCGACAGCGCGAAGTTCGTTGAGTCTGTGGATGCCCGCAGTGCCTGTCATACCGTCCCAGTTGTCGCCGCGTCCTTCGCGCCAGCCGTTGATCCAGGCTTGGCGTACCGACGGTAGAGTAAATGGGCAAAGCTCACGGGACTTGCCATTAACGCCATACTGATATCCGCGTAAAAATGCTCTTTCCAACGGATCACGCTTTAGTCTTCTCATAGGGTGTTTCCCTCACTTGTTGACTGCTTTATGTCCCGTCGACCTTCTTCTGAGGTCGGGCAGAATGTCTCTGCCGTTGGTGCTCGCTGCCGGCGTGGCGAGCTTTGATGTTGACGTCATTGCGGCGTCAACCTGTGGTGAGTTCTAACCAATAGGTCACAGCAAGTGAATGATCGTTTTGTCATAAGGACGTAACGATATTGCTGTCCAGGCCATAAGCCGGGAGTGGTTTTGTCGCCTGTTTGTCAGGCGAAGCCCGCTGTGATCAGCCTCTGACTAGATGATGAGGTTAATGCTTTAGTGAGAATGTCGAACGGTTGCACTCAACTACTATTCGACGAAGGGTCGACTTATGTCATTTTGTTGCCCTGACTTTTTATCTGTCCCGGCCTCAAAGCTCTTTTGCCCTGCAAGAAAGCCTGCCTGCCGGGGTGGGACGGCACAGTTTCGTGCCACACGAGCGCTCTTGAAGAAAAGCGCTTGATTGAAAACCGAGCGGGCGATGCGTTGCCCGTTCACTTATTGCCAAAGGCCCTGGTACTCCCATGTCGGATCGTTACGAACTCTTCCTCACCTGTCCCAAAGGCCTTGAAGGCCTGCTGATCGAGGAAGCCGTCGGGCTTGGCCTTGAGCAAGCGCGTGAGCACACTTCTGCCGTGCGCGGCATGGCCGACATGGAGACGGCCTATCGCCTGTGCCTGTGGTCGCGCCTGGCCAACCGGGTGCTGCTGGTGCTCAAGCGCTTCCCGATGAAGGATGCCGAGGACCTCTACCACGGCGTGCTGGATGTCGACTGGCAGGACCACATGCTGGCTGACGGCACCCTGGCGGTGGAATTCAGCGGCCATGGTTCGGGGATCGACAACACCCACTTCGGCGCCTTGAAGGTCAAGGACGCCATCGTCGACAAACTGCGCACCCCGACCGGCGAGCGTCCTTCGGTGGACAAGCTCAACCCGGATTTGCGCATCCACCTGCGCCTGGATCGCGGCGAAGCCATTCTCTCCCTGGACCTGTCCGGCCACAGCCTGCACCAGCGTGGCTATCGTCTGCAGCAAGGCGCCGCGCCGCTCAAGGAAAACCTGGCGGCGGCGATCCTGATCCGTGCCGGCTGGCCACGTATTGCCGCCCAGGGCGGCGCCCTGGCCGACCCGATGTGCGGTGTCGGCACCTTCCTGGTGGAAGCCGCGATGATCGCCGCCGACATCGCGCCCAACCTCAAGCGCGAGCAGTGGGGCTTCACCGCCTGGCTCGGCCACGTGCCGGCGCTGTGGCGCAAGCTGCATGACGAAGCGCTGGCCCGGGCCCAGGCCGGCCTGGCCAGGCCGCCGTTGTGGATCCGTGGTTATGAGGCCGATCCGCGCCTGATCCAGCCGGGTCGCAACAACGTCGAGCGTGCCGGCCTGAGCGATTGGATCAAGATCTATCAGGGTGAAGTCGGCACCTTCGAACCGCGTCCGGACCAGAACCAGAAAGGCCTGGTGATCTGCAACCCGCCCTACGGCGAGCGCCTGGGTGATGAAGCCAGCCTGCTGTACCTCTACCAGAACCTCGGTGAACGCCTGCGTCAGGCCTGTCTCAACTGGGAGGCGGCGGTGTTCACCGGCGCTCCGGACCTGGGCAAGCGCATGGGCATCCGCAGCCACAAGCAGTACTCGTTCTGGAACGGCGCCTTGCCGTGCAAGCTGTTGCTGATCAAGGTCCTGCCGGATCAGTTCGTCACCGGCGAGCGGCGCACCGCCGAACAGCGTCAGGTGGAACGCGAGCAGGCCCAGGCCGCCGCGGACGAGGCACCAGTGCGCCAGTTCAACAAGAATGGCAATCCGATCAAGCCGGCACCGGCTCCGGCCCCGGTGGTCGAACAGGCACGCTTGAGCGAAGGCGGGCAGATGTTCGCCAACCGCCTGCAGAAGAACCTCAAGCTGCTGGGCAAATGGGCCAAGCGCGAAGGCGTCGAGTGCTACCGGGTCTACGATGCCGACATGCCGGAATACTCCCTGGCCATCGATCTGTATCAGGACTGGGTGCACGTGCAGGAATACGCGGCGCCCAAGTCGGTGGACCCGGAGAAGGCCCAGGCCCGTCTGTTCGATGCCCTGGCGGCGATTCCCCAGGCGCTGAACGTGGACAAGAGCCGGGTGGTGATCAAGCGTCGCGAGCGTCAGAGCGGCACCAAGCAATACGAGCGCCAGAGTGCCCAGGGCCAGTTCACCGAAGTCCGCGAAGGCGGGGTCAAGCTGCTGGTGAACCTCACCGACTACCTGGATACCGGGCTGTTCCTCGATCACCGGCCGATGCGCATGCGGATTCAGCAGGAGGCCGCCGGCAAGCGCTTCCTCAATCTGTTCTGCTACACCGCCACGGCCAGCGTGCATGCGGCCAAGGGCGGGGCGCGCAGCACCACCAGTGTCGACCTGTCGAAAACCTACCTGGACTGGGCGCGACGCAACTTCTCGCTCAACGGTTTCTCCGACAAGAACCGCCTGGAGCAGGGCGACGTGATGGCCTGGCTGGACAGCTGCCGCGACGAGTTCGACCTGATCTTCATCGACCCGCCGACCTTCTCCAACTCCAAGCGCATGGAAGGGGTGTTCGACGTGCAGCGCGACCAGGTGCAGTTGCTGGACCTGGCAATGGCGCGCCTGGCCCCAGGTGGCGTGCTGTACTTCTCCAACAACTTCCGCAAGTTCCAGTTGGATGAGAACCTCGCGACGCGTTATCAGGTCGAAGAGATCACGGCAAAAACCATCGACCCGGATTTTGCCCGCAACAGCAAGATTCACCGGGCCTGGAAAATCACCGCCCGCTGATGGCCGGATAAGTCCCCCAAGGCCCGATTTTTCGGGCTTTGGAGGCTGTTTAGCGCTGGTCAAATTAATGGCTAATGGCTATAACTCTCACTTGATCCGGATGACACCCAAACTCGCTGGCGTGATGAGTTCTACTTATGCCGTTGCATGTGGTACGCCCGAAAATCCTGGGTTTCATTAGTGAAGAGGTCTCGGCCTGGCTGGTGGCGGTGCTGGTGTTGCTCGCGGGCAGCATTCTCACCGGACTCTTGGCCTGGTCCACTTACAACCTGAACAAGCAGCAGTTGCGCCAGCGCTTTCAGTTGCTGGTCAGCGAACGCTACAGCCGCATCGAAGAGCGCTTTCAAGACCAGGAGCAACGCCTGGACGGTTTGCGGCGTTTCTTTGTCAATTCCGATCATGTGACTCGCCAGGACTTCGAGGGGTACGCCAAGCCTTTGCTGCGTCGTACTCAGGCCTATGCCTTTGCGCCGCTGATCAGTCGTGCCCAGCGGGCGGATTTCGAGCAGGCGGTGCGCCGTGAGGGGCAGCCGGGATTTGCCATCGTGCAACTGAACGCGGCGGGGCAGATGGAGCCGGCCGGTGACCAGGATGAGTACGCGCCGGTGCTCTACAGCCAGACCCAGAGTCCCTTGGGCTCGCCCCTGGGGTATGACCTGCTGGCCCAGCCGCTGCGTCGGGCCACGCTGGAGCGTGCCCGGGTGCTCAATGGCCTGGCGGTTTCGCCGCCGATGCATCTGGTGGCGGTGGATCCGGCCTATGCCCGCGGGGTGCTGCTGGCGGCGCCGGTCAGGCGCGCCCTGGATGACCCATCGCCCCAGGGCAGGCCCTATGGCTATGTGCTGGCGGTGATCAGCCTGCGGCAACTGGTGGCGGACGGCTTGCCGGCCTCGGCCAGTGACAACCTGTCGGTGCGGATCCTCGATCTGTCCGCCGAGGGCCAGCATGAGGTGCTGTATGAATCGAACAACCTGCCGGTCACCAGTCACCTGAGTGCCAGCCGTCTGCTGCGGCTGGCGGATCGGGATTATCAAGTGGAAATCCGCCCCAGCGCGGCGTTCCTGCATGCCAATCATTCTTCATTGACCAGCCTGGTGATCCTCGGCAGCTTGCTCAGCCTGCTGCTCAGCGCCTTGCTCTACGTGCTGGTGAGTCAGCGGCAACGGGCCCTGGCCCTGGTCGAACAGCGCACCGGTGAGCTGCGCAGTCGCGAGCAGGAGCTGCGCGGGACCCACAGTCAGTTGCGCAGCGTGCTCAATGCCGCCACCCAGGTGGCGATCATCGCCACCGACTTGCGCGGGGTCATCAGCACCTTCAATGCCGGCGCCGAGCAGATGCTGGGTTACCGCAGCAGCGAGGCGGTGGGGCACCTGACCCTGGAAAGCCTGCACCTGCCCCAGGAGCTGGAAGCATGGGCCCACAGCCTCAGCCAGCGCTATGGCAAGCCCATCGAGGTGTCCCGGGCGATGCTGGTGGAAGAGGGCATGGCCGGTGGGCATGAGGCCCGGGAATGGACCCTGGTGCGACGCGACGGTAGCCACCTGCAAGTGAACATGCTGGCGACCCCGGTGCTGGACGATCAGGGGCTGTGGATCGGCCACCTGGCGATCTGCATCGATATCACCGAGCGTAAGCGGGTGCATGAAGCCCTGGCGGCCAGGGACCGGTTGCTGAACAGGCTCAGTGCCCATGTTCCCGGCGGCATCTATCAGTTCAAGCTGGACGCCGATGGCCATGCCAGCTTTACCTACGCCAGCGATGGCATTCGCGAGATCTACGAGATCGAGCCGCAGTTGCTGCAGGAGGATGCCGAGGCGGTGTTTGGGCGGATCCATCCCGAGGATGTGCAACGGGTACGCGAGTCGATCCGGATTTCCGCCCAGCAGTTGAGTCCATGGCGCGAGGAATACCGGGTCTGCCTGCCGCAACGGGGGTTGCGCTGGATGCGCGGGGCGGCGACCCCGGAAAGCCTGAGTGGTGGTGGGGTTCTATGGCACGGCTATATCTCGGATATCTCCGATCTCAAGCGGGTCGAGGAAGAACTGCGGGCCTTGTCGGTCACCGATTCGCTGACCGGAATTCACAACCGGCGCTATTTCCAGGAGCAGTTGCAGAGCGAAATGCAGCGCCTGGAGCGGGGTGGCGGCGAAATGGCGGTGATCATGCTGGATGTCGACCACTTCAAGCGGATCAACGACCAGTACGGCCACGGCGTGGGGGACCAGGTGCTGCGAGGGCTGTGCGAGCGCATTGGCCGGCGGCTGCGACGCACCGATGTGTTCTGCCGTCTGGGGGGCGAGGAGTTCATGGTTCTGTGCCCGGACACCAGCGCCCGCCAGGCGCTGATCCTGGCCCAGGAGCTGTGGCAAGGCTTGCGCAGTTCGCCGATCGCGCCGGTGGGCAGGGTCACCGCCAGTTTCGGTATCGCCAGCTGGCGTGAGGGCGAGGGGGCCGATGGCTTGCTGTTGCGGGCCGACTCCGGGGTCTATGCCGCCAAGCAGGCCGGCCGCGACCGGGTTCAGGCCGAGTTTCCCTGAACGGCGACGGCGACGCGGGGCCGCCGCCGTCGGCCCGGGGCGTTACAGCGGCGAAGCGCTGGTGGCCAGTTTGGGCTGGCGATACAGATCCAGCAGCACCTGATCCAACACCGAAGAGGCGCCGAACGGCCGTGGATCGTTGAGGATGGCAACCACCGCCCAGGTGTTGCCGTTGTCATCGCGGCTGTAGCCGGCAATGGCGCGGACGGTGTTCAGGGTGCCGGTCTTGATGTGGGCTTCACCGGACATGGCGGTGCGCTTGAGGCGCTTGCGCATGGTGCCGTCCATGCCGGCAATCGGCATCGAACTGATGAACTCGGCGGCGTAGGGACTCTTCCACGCCGCTTGCAGCAGGCCGGCCATTTCGCGGGCGCTGACCCGTTCGGCACGGGACAGGCCGGAGCCGTTCTCCATCACCAGGTGCGGCGCGGTGATGCCTTTCTTCGCCAGCCACTGGCGCACCACGCGCTGGGCGGCCTTGGCGTCATCGCCATCGGCTTCATTGCGGTACTTGGCTCCCAGGCTCAGGAACAACTGCTGGGCCATGGTGTTGTTACTGTACTTGTTGATGTCGCGGATGATTTCCGCCAGGTCCGGAGAGAAGGCCCGGGCCAGCACCTTGGCGTCCTTGGGCACCACCGCCAGGCGGTCCTGGCCCTGGATGCTGCCGCCCAGTTCGCTCCAGATCGCCCGCACCGCGCCGGCGGTGTAGGTGGCGTGGTCCAGCAGCGACAGGTAGGTCTGGGAGCTGCAGCCATCGCCCAACTGGCCACCGACGGTGACGATCACGCTGCCATCGGCCTGGGTGACCGGGTTGTAGCGCACGTCACCGGTGCATTGCTTGGTGTTGACCGCCTTGACCTGATTGTCGATGCGGATCTTGGCGATCGGCGGCTCCACCGACACCAGTACGCGCCCGGAATCGTTGCGGGCGACAAAGCGCAGGGCCTTGAGGTTGACCATCAGCGCATCGGGCTTGACCAGGAAGGGTTTGTTCTCGTCATTGCCGTCGTCATTGAACTCCGGCAGTTGCGGTTGCACGAAGTAGTTGCGATCCAGCACCAGGTCGCCGGTGACTTGCTGCACGCCATTGGCTCGCAGGTCGCGCATCAAAAGCCAGAGCTTTTCCATGTTCAGCTTGGGGTCGCCGCCGCCCTTGAGGTACAGGTTGCCATTGAGAATGCCGCCGCTGAGGGTGCCGTCGGTGTAGAACTCGGTCTTCCACTGGTGGGTCGGGCCGAGCATTTCCAGGGCCGCGTAGGTGGTGACCAGCTTCATGGTGGAGGCCGGGTTGACGGATACATCGGCGTTGAAAATCGTCGGGGTGCCCGGGCCGTTCAGCGGAATCATCACCAGCGACAGGGCGTTGTCCGGGAGTTTGCTGGCCTTGAGGGCTTGTTGAACCTTGGGTGTCAGGGTGGTGTTGACCGGGGCCGCGGAGGCGGGGAAGGCCAGGGGGAGGAAAACACTGGCCAGCAGAAGAGGACGCAACGATTTGATCATATGAAATTGAACCCTGCAGTCGAGGGGAAAAAAGGCGAGGGCATGCAGATAAAATCCCTCAGTGGTCATGAAAGTGTCGGCATTATGCCCCAAGGTATAGCGGCTTGTGCCGTGCCACGGCCCGCCGGGGCGGTATTTTTTTTACCAATGGCACGACCGCGTCCTCATAGAGTCAGGCAATCGCCCGCCTAAACTGGTAAAGTGCCGCCCGTTATTACTTATGAGGATTGTTCCATGGCCACTAACCGTTCCCGCCGTCTGCGCAAAAAACTCTGCGTAGATGAATTTCAGGAGCTGGGTTTTGAGCTGAACCTGGATTTCAAAGAAGATCTGGCTGACGAAGCTATTGACGCTTTCCTCGACGCATTCCTCAAAGAAGCGATGGAAGCCAACGGCCTGGGCTATGTAGGCGGCGACGACTTCGGTCTGGTTTGCCTGAGCAAGCGCGGTTCCGTGAGCGAAGAGCAGCGCGCCACCGTTGAAGCCTGGCTCAAGGCACGCACCGAGCTGACCAACGTTGAAGTCAGCCCGCTGCTGGACGTCTGGTACCCGGACAACGCGATCAACCCAGTCGCGTGATGTCATGCATGAGCGGCCCGTCCGGGCCGCTCATGCGTTGCTGTCCTGCTTGGGCGGCCTGTCGAATTTTCCCTTGTGTTTCTCGCCACTGCCACGGGCCAGCCCCGGGTTTCGTCGTGGGCGCTATTGGCCGGCAAAGCCCTTCAGGCACTGCGCCAATTCAGAATCATCAAGGTGATTACCCCGGCGACAATTCCCCAGAACGCCGAGCCAATGGAAAACAGCGTCAGCCCCGAGGCCGTGACCATGAAGGTGATCAACGCGGCCTCGCGCTCCTTCACTTCACTCATGGCGATGCTCAAGCCGTTGATGATCGAGCCGAACAGTGCCAGGGCGGCGATGGACAGCACCAGCTCCTTGGGCAGGGCCGCGAACAGCGCGGCCAGGGTGGCGCCAAAGACCCCGGCAATGCCGTAGAAAATCCCGCACCACACCGCCGCGGTGTAGCGCTTGCCGTGATCTTCATGGGCGTGGGGCCCGGTGCAGATGGCGGCGCTGATGGCCGCCAGGTTGATGCCATGGGAGCCGAATGGCGCCAGCAGCAGCGAGGCAAAGCCGGTGGCGGTGATCAGCGGCGAGGCCGGAACCTTGTAGCCGTCGGACCGCAGCACGGCGATCCCGGGCATGTTCTGCGAGGTCATGGCCACCACGAACAGGGGAATGCCGATGCTGATGGTGGCCGCCAGGGAGAAGTGTGGCGTGGTCCAGACCGGTGTCGCCACTTCCAGGTGAAAGTCGCTGAAGTCCAGCAGGCCCATGGCGCCCGACAGGGCCGTGCCGATCAGCAGCGCGGCCAGCACCGCGTAGCGCGGCGACAGGCGCTTGACCACCAGGTAGGTGAAGAACATCCCCAGGACCAGGCCGGTGCGGTGCTGGGCGGCGACGAAAATCTCGCTGCCGATCTTGAACAGGATCCCCGCCAGCAGGGCCGCTGCCAGGGAAGCCGGGATCTTTTTCACCAGGCGCTCGAAGCTGCCGGTGAGCCCGCACAGGGTAACCAGCACGGCACAGGTGATGTAGGCGCCGATGGCTTCGCCGTAGGTGACGCCGGACAGGCTGGTGATCAGCAGGGCGGCGCCCGGTGTCGACCAGGCAATGGTGATCGGGGTGCGATAGCGCAGGGACAGGCCGATGCTGCAGATCGCCATGCCAATGGAAATGGCCCAGATCCACGAAGAAATCTGACCGCTGGTCAGGCCGGCGGCTTGTCCGGCCTGGAACATCAGCACCAGCGAACTGGTGTAGCCGGTCATCATGGCGATGAAACCGGCCACGATGGCTGAGGGCGAAGTGTCCGCCAGGGGGCGTAATTGCGCGGGTGTGGCGTCGGACATTACTGCTATTCCTTGTTCTTGAAAGACACAAAACCCACGTCCAGCGAACATCGCTCGAATCATGCGCGAGCAATGGGCCGGTGAAGGGGTTCAGGGTTCAAGCCTAAACTTAAAAGCAACTTTGCATTGCAATACAGCCGTGACTACAAATAGCCGTACAGTCGTTGAAAGAGTGTGGGGGCCATTAACACTTTTTACTAATGATCCCCAGTGGTTGTGTACAATGTGCCCCTGTTTTAACGCGATACTTGCCAGCGACCCACCGTGACGTATTACAGTCACGCCGAAATCGCCGCAGTCCTCCCGACCCGAGTGCCCATGAACGAACAGTTGCAACCTCTCAAGAAACAACCGCGAGCAGGCAAAGCCGGTCGCAGCGGAACCCAGGACGATATTGTCTACGCGCACATCTTTGAGGCCATCCTCGAGCAGCGCCTGGCGCCCGGCACCAAGTTGAGCGAGGAGGCGTTGGGAGAAATATTCGGAGTCAGCCGGACCATCATCCGTCGCGCCCTGTCGCGCCTGGCCCATGAGGGCGTGGTGCTGCTGCGGCCCAATCGTGGGGCGGTGGTTGCCAGCCCGAGTGTCGAGGAAGCCCGTCAGGTATTCCTCGCCCGGCGCCTGGTGGAGCGGGCCATCACCGAGCTGGCGGTGCAGCATGCCACCGCCGAGCAACTGCTGGAGTTGCGGCAGATGGTCAACGAGGAGCGCGACAGCTTTTCCCGGGGTGATCGTGGCGCCGGCATCCGCCTGTCCGGGGAGTTCCACCTGAAGCTGGCCGAGGCGGCGAAGAATGCTCCGCTGATCAGCTTCCAGCGCAGCCTGGTGTCCCAGACCTCGCTGATCATCGCCCAGTATGAAAGTGGCAACCGCTCCCATTGTTCCTACGATGAGCACACTCAACTGATCGACGCCATCGAAGCCCGGGATGGCGAGCTGGCGGTGAACCTGATGATGCATCACATGGATCACATCGACAGCAAGCTCAATCTCGACGAGGAAAGCGCCTCGGACGACCTGCACGCGGTGTTCTCGCACCTGCTGCAGACCAAGAAGCCGGGACGGCCCAGCGCCAAGCTGTAAGCCTGGATCCGCTCTGAAAATCCCCCGCCGCGCGGCTCGCGCAGCGGGGGATTTTTGTTTGGCCTCAGGTTGGCCGGCGCGTCCGGTAGATTGTTTTAACTTTGTGCAAGTATTGTATACAGTGCCTGCTTCAATGCGCATGGCAGGCGAGTCCGTGCGCCTCTGGTCCTGCGCAAGGAGCCTGCGGCATGAGCGGCAGAACGCTACGTATTCATTCCTCCGCCATCCATTACTTCGACATGGTGCGGCGCTGCCATTCGATTCGCGAGGCGGCCCGGCGCCTGAATGTCGCGTCTTCGGCGGTGAACCGGCAGATTCTGAAGATCGAGGACGAAATCGGGGCGCCGCTGTTCGAGCGCTTGCCCGGTGGCCTGCGCCTGACCCTGGCCGGGGAGATCCTCAGTCGCCACGTCAATCTGGTGTTGCAGGACCTGGAGCGGGTGCGCCTGGAGTTCGACGCCCTGCGTGGCTTGCGCAGCGGGCACGTCGAGATCGCCACCGTGGAAGGCGCCACCGTGGACCTGCTGCCCTCGGTGCTCAAGCGCATGCGCGAGCATTATCCGCAGGTGACCATCGGCGTCACGGTCCAGGGGTCGCAATCGATTCCCCTGGCCTTGATCAACAGTCGTGCCGACCTGGGCTTGGCCTTCGCCTTGCCCCGCGCCCCGGAGATTCGCCCGTTGAGTGTCGGGCATTTTCGCCTGGGGGCCCTGGTCAGTCCCGACCATCCCCTGGCCGAGCGGGGCAGCGTCAACTTCGCCACCTGTGCCGAGCACGGCCTGATCCTGGCCAAGAGCGAGCTGTCGATCCATCACCTGCTGGCGCCGTTGCACAAGCGCCTGGGGCTGCTGGACAAGCCGCCGTTGCAGAGCAACTCCATGGAACTGGCGCGGCAGATGGCCCGGCACAACATGGGCGTGGCGTTCCAGACCCGGGTCGGGGTGGAGGCCGATCTGAGCAAGGGCGAACTGGTGCACATCCCCCTGAGTGATCAGGGCGGGATCTACAGCGACCTGGGACTCTACGCCCGCAGCGGGCGCGAACTGCCCAGCGCGGTGGAGGCGCTGGCCCATCTGCTCAGCGAAGAGATCGCCATTCGTGAACGGGCCGAGCGGGTCTTTGGCCAGCCGGTGCTCTGAGTCCATGGTTACAGGCGCTGTTGCCGTTTTGGCAGCGCCCTGGTCGATATTCTGTTCTTTGGGCCCTATGGCGCTTGTGCCGATACTGCGTGCGGTCGGCAGCCAGCGAAGCTGCCTAACGCCACACCGCCACAGGACATAATAAAAATGAAAAAGGCATTACAAGGCGCAACCCTGCTGATGACGTTGATCGGAGCAGGGGAAGCGGCCGCCCTGGAGTGGATGAACAACAGCGTCGGCTTTCGGTACGGCAAGGAGTTCACCAATCCGAACAACCCGCACTACATCAGCAAGCGCATCTACAGCTTCACCCACGCCAGCGGCTACCAGTACGGCAGCAACTACCTGCACCTGGACGTGCTGCTTTCCGATAGCGACGATCCGCGCAAGGGCACCGACAAGGGCAGCAGCGAAGTCTACGGTGTCTACCGTCACCAGCTCTTTGCCTCCCGGGTCCTGGATACGCCTCTGGGCACCGGCCTGATCAAGGACTACGCGCTGACCCTGGGGTTTGACGCCAGCCGCAACAACAACCTGGGATCGGCGAAGAAGCGCGCCCTGGTCTTCGGTCCGACCCTCAAGTTCAACACCGTCGGCGTCCTTGACCTGAGCTTGCTGTACTACAAGGAAAACAACCATTCGGGGATCCCCGGGGCCAAGGATCCGGACCACACCTTCGATGACACCTACCTGCTCAACCTGGCCTGGATGCGACCTTTCGAAGTCGGCAGCCACGCGGCCAAGTTCCAGGGTTTCATCAACTACACCGGGGAAAAGGGCCACGACTACAACTACCGCGACACTGCTCCGGAAACCCTGCTGCGCAGTTCGCTGATGGTGGCCGTGCTGCCGGGCAAGAACGTCAAGCCCAACCTGTACCTGGGGGTTGGCTACGAGTACTGGCATAACAAGTTCGGGGTGGACGGCGGACGTGGCACGCGGACCTCGGCGCCCACCCTGAACCTGGAAGTGACCTTCTAGGTTCCGTGCAACCCGCTTCAGGGTGCAGACAAAAAATCCCCCGTGCGACGCTGTCGAACGGGGGATTTTCGTTTTCGCAAGGTTAGCGCTGGTGCACCTGCCGGCCAGCGGCGTAGGTCTGCAGCACGGTGCGATCATCCCCCAGGGTCATCAGCACGAACAGGGTTTCGGCGATGCTCTTGGCTTGCTTCAGGCGGTAGCTGAGCAGCGGTGTGGCGTGGTAATCGAGGACCACGAAGTCAGCGTCGGTGCCCGGGTGCAGGGTGCCGATCTTGTCCTCCAGGCGCAGGGCCCGGGCGCCGCCCAGGGTTGCCAGGTACAGCGACTTGAACGGGCTCAGGCGCGCGCCTTGCAGTTGCATGACCTTGTAGGCCTCGTTGAGGGTCTGCAGCAGCGAGAAGCTGGTGCCGCCACCGACGTCGGTGCCCAGGCCGACGTTGAGCTTGTGCTTTTCCGCCATCGGCAGGTTGAACAGGCCGCTGCCGAGGAAGAAGTTCGAGGTCGGGCAGAAGGCCACGGCCGAGCCGGTCTGCGCCAGGCGAGCGCATTCCTCGTCGCACAGGTGCACGCCGTGGGCGAACACCGAACGCTCACCCAGCAACTGGTAGTGGTCGTAGACGTCGAGGTAGCCCTTGCGCTCCGGGAACAGTGCCTTGACCCATTCGATTTCCTGCAGGTTTTCACTGATGTGGGTCTGCATGTAGAGGTCGGGGTACTCGGTCAGCAACTGGCCGGCCAGGGTCAGTTGCTCCGGGGTACTGGTCGGCGCGAAGCGTGGAGTGACGGCGTAGTGCAGGCGGCCCTTGCCGTGCCAGCGCTCGATCAGCGCCTTGCTTTCCTGGTAGCCGGATTCGGCGGTGTCGGTCAGGTAGTCCGGGGCGTTGCGGTCCATCATCACTTTGCCGGCGATCATCCGCAGGTCGAGTTTCTCGGCGGCTTCGAAGAACGCGTTGACCGACTGCGGGTGCACGCTGCCGAACACCAGGGCGGTGGTGGTGCCGTTGCGCAGCAGTTCCTTGATGAAGATGTCCGCCACTTCATCGGCGTGGGCCTGGTCGGCGAACTGGCTTTCGCAGGGGAAGGTGTAGGTGTTCAGCCAGTCCAGCAGTTGCTCGCCGTAGGCACCGACCATGCCGGTCTGGGGCAGGTGGATATGGGTGTCGATGAAGCCGGGGGTGATCAGGGCATCCGGATAGTGCTCGACCTGCACCTGGGCGGGCAGGTTGGCCAGCAGTTCGCTGGCGTGGCCGAGGGCGCTGATCCGGCCGTCCTCGACCACCAGCAGGCCGTCTTCGAAATACTCGTAGGAGGCTTCGATGCCGACTTCGGCCGGGTCGGCGATGCTGTGCAGGATGGCGGCTCGGTAGGCTTTGCGAGTTAAAGGCATGGGGATTCTCGGTGTGTGGCGTTTCAGTTCGAAGCCTGACTGCGGCGCGAAGCCGGCAGCAGTTTGGCAATGGGTTCGGCGCTGGCGCTGGGCTGGCCGAAATGGGCGTTATAGGTGGCGATGATCTCACCGGCGATGGAGATGGCGATTTCCACAGGCAACTTGCCTTTGACTTCGCCCAGGCCCATCGGGCAGCGCATGCGTTGCAGGGTGGCGGCGTCGAAACCGCGGTCGCGCAGGCGATGCTCGAACTTGACCCGTTTGGTCTTCGAGCCGATCAGGCCGAAATAGGCAAAGTCGTTGCGCTTGAGCAGGGCGGCGGTCAGCTCCAGGTCCAGTTGGTGATTATGGGTCATGACGATGCAGTAGCTGCCAGGAGGCAGGTTGTCGATTTCTTCCACCGGCTCTTCGCTGACGATCTTGTGCACGCCCGGGGGAATCTGTTCCGGGAACTCCTGTTCCCGGGAATCGATCCAGCGCACCCGGCAGGGCAGGCTCGCCAGTAGCGGCACCAGGGCGCGGCCGACGTGTCCGGCGCCGAATACGGCGATCTGCGCCTGTACCTGGCCCATGGGCTCGAACAGCAGCACCGTGGCACCGCCGCAGCATTGGCCAAGGCTGGCGCCAAGGCTGAAGCGCTCCAGGTGGGTGGCCTGCTTGCCGGCGGCGAGCATCTCCCGGGCGATCTGCATGGCCTTGTATTCCAGGTGGCCGCCGCCGATGGTGTCGAACGCCCGAGTGGCGCTGACGACCATCTTCGAGCCGGCGTTACGCGGCGTCGAACCGAGTTCTTCGATGATGGTCACCAGCACGCAGGGCTCTCCCTGGGTCTGCAGGTCGGCGAGGGCGCTGATCCAGTTGTACATGTTCACCTCGACATCTTGGTGGTCTGTCCGAGTCTTTTGCCGGCAGGCCCGCTCCCACGGCTGTTGCAGGAGCGGGCCGGCCCGCGGCGGCCATTACAGCGGTGCCAGCTCGACGTGCTGATCCGTGCCCCTGCTCACCTGCAAGCGGCGCATCTGCTCGCAGCCCCACAACACCCGCTCGGGAGTCGCCGGTGCATCGATCTGGGGCTGGTGACGGTAGTCGCCGAGGCTGGCCACCGCGTCCTTGATCGCGCACCAGGCGGCGATACCGAGCATGAACGGCGGTTCGCCCACGGCCTTGGAGTGGAACACCGTGTCTTCCGGGTTCTTGCGGTTTTCCACCAGCTTGACCCGCAGGTCCGCAGGCATGTCCGCCACCGCCGGGATCTTGTAGCTGGCCGGGCCGCAGGTCATCAGCTTGCCCTTGGCGTTCCACACCAGCTCCTCGGTGGTCAGCCAGCCCATGCCCTGGATGTAGCCGCCCTCGACCTGGCCGATGTCGATGGCCGGGTTCAGCGAGGCGCCGACGTCATGCAGGATGTCGGTGCGCAGCATCTTGTACTCGCCGGTCAGGGTATCGACGATCACTTCGGCACAGGCGGCGCCGAAGGCGTAGTAGTAGAACGGCCGGCCCCGGGCCTGGGCGCGGTCGTAGTAGATCTTCGGGGTCTTGTAGAAGCCGGTGCTGGACAGCGACACCTGGGCGAAATAGGCCTGCTGGATCAGTTCCTCGAAGGTCAGGATTTGCTCGCGAACCCGCACGTGGCCGTTGTGGAACTCCACGTCTTCCTCGCTGACCTGATACTTGCGCGCGGCGAATTCCACCAGGCGGTTCTTGATGGTCTGCGCGGCATTCTGCGCGGCCTTGCCGTTGAGGTCGGCGCCACTGGACGCGGCGGTGGGCGAGGTGTTGGGCACCTTGTCGGTGTTGGTGGCGGTGATCTGTACCCGCCCGATGTCCACCTGGAACACCTCGGCCACCACTTGCGCCACCTTGGTGTTCAGGCCCTGGCCCATTTCCGTGCCGCCGTGGTTCAGGTGGATGCTGCCGTCGGTGTAGACGTGGATCAGCGCTCCGGCCTGGTTGAGGAAGCTGGCGGTGAAGGAGATGCCGAACTTCACCGGGGTCAGCGCCAGGCCCTTTTTCAGGACCGGGCTATTGGCGTTGTACAGGCGGATGGCTTCGCGGCGTTCCGCGTACTGGCTGCTGGCTTCCAGTTCTGCGGTCATTTCCTCGAGCATGTTGTGCTCGACGGTCTGGTAGTAGTGGGTGACGTTGCGTTCGGTCTTGCCGTAGTAGTTGGCCTTGCGCACCGCCAGCGGGTCCAGGTGCAGGTGGCGGGCGATGGCGTCCATCACTTCCTCGATGGCGACCATGCCTTGCGGGCCGCCGAAGCCGCGGTAGGCGGTGTTTGACGCGGTGTTGGTCTTGCAGCGATGGCCGTTGATGGTGGCGTCGCCCAGGTAGTAGGCGTTGTCGGCGTGAAACATCGCCCGGTCGACGATGGACGCCGAGAGGTCCGGCGAGCAGCCGCAGTTGCCGGCCAGTTCCAGCTGGATGCCGTGCAGGCGCCCGTGGCTGTCGAAGCCCACGTCGTATTCGATGTAGAAGGGGTGGCGCTTGCCGGTCATCAGCATGTCTTCGACCCGCGGCAGGCGCATCTTGGTCGGCTGGCCGGTGAGGCGGGCGATCACTGCGCACAGGCAGGCGGGGCTGGCGGCCTGGGTTTCCTTGCCACCGAAACCGCCGCCCATGCGACGCATGTCGACCACGATCTTGTTCATCGACACGTCGAGCACTTCCGCCACCAGCTTCTGTACTTCGGTGGGGTTCTGGGTCGAGCAGTAGACGATCATGCCGCCGTCCTCGGTGGGCATTACCGAGGAAATCTGGGTTTCCAGGTAGAAATGCTCCTGGCCGCCGATATGCAGGGTGCCCTGGATACGGTGTTCGGCGCTGGCCAGGGCGCCGGCCGAGTCGCCGCGCTGATGGGTGTGGCTGTCCAGCACGAAGTGGCGCTTGCGCAGGGCTTCCACCACATCCAGTACCGGCTCCAGGTCCTCGTACTCGATGATCGCGGCCATGGCCGCCTTGCGCGCGGTTTCCAGGTCACGGGCGGCAACCGCCAGCACCGGCTGACCGACGAACTGCACGGTATCGATGGCCAGCAGCGGGTCGCCGGGCAGCAGCGGGCCGATGTCCTTGAGGCCGGGAATGTCTTCGTGGGTTATGGCGATGCGCACGCCCTCGAAGGCGTAGCAGGGGCCGGTGTCGATGCTGATGACCTTGGCGTGAGCCCGGTCAGACAGCCGCGCGTAGACGTGCAACTGATTGGGGAATTCCAGGCGGTCATCGATGTACACGGCCTCACCGGACACGTGCTTGTCGGCACTGTCGTGCTTGACGCTGCGGCCGACGCCGGTGCTCAGGTCCTGTTGAAACAGGGCGGTCAGTTCGGCTTGAGTCTTCTCGACCTTGTGATGATTAGACATGAGCGGTCACCCGGGTTTCGATGTGCGGTGTTTGCAGTTCGATGAAGTATTTGCGCAGCAGGTTCTGTGCGCTCAACAGGCGGTATTCCTTGCTTGCTCGAAAGTCCGAAAGCGGTGTGAAATCCTGCGCCAGCGCGGCACAGGCGCGTTCGACCGTGGTCTGGTTCCAGGGCGCGCCCAGCAGCGCCGCTTCACAGCTACGGGCGCGCTTGGGAATGGCCGCCATGCCGCCGAAGGCGATGCGCGCATCGCTGACCACGCCGTTGTCGATGCGCAGGTTGAAGGCGGCGCAGACCGCGGAAATATCATCGTCCAGGCGCTTGGACACCTTGTAGGCGCGGAACAGTCGCTCGGCGCTGGCCCGGGGCACGATGATCTTCTCGATGAATTCGCTTTCCTGGCGGGCGGTGACCCGGTAGTCGATGAAATAGTCTTCCAGGGCCAGGGTGCGCCGCACTTCGCCCTTGCACAGAACGATCTGCGCGCCGAGGGCAATCAGCAGCGGCGGCGAGTCGCCGATGGGCGAGGCGTTGCCGATGTTGCCGCCCAGGGTGCCCTGGTTGCGGATCTGCAGCGAGGCGAAGCGTTGCAGCAATTCGCCGAAGTCCGGGTATTCGGCACACAAGGCGTCGTAGCAGTCGGTGAGGGCGGTGGCGGCGCCGATTTCCAGACGATCGTCGAAGCGTTCGATGCGCTTCATCTCGGCAATGTTGCCGACGTAGATCATCACCGGCAGGGTGCGGTGGAACTGGGTCACTTCCAGGGCCAGGTCGGTGCCGCCGGCCAGCAACCGCGCTTGTGGATAGGCGTCGTAGAGGTCGGCCAGGTCGGCTACGGTCAACGGCACCAGGCAGCGCTTGTCGCCGCTGTTGAGCTCGCCGGTGTCCTTGGGGGCGATGGCCTTGAGGCGGCTGATGGTCTCGGCCTGGCGCGCGTCGAACTGGTCGCTCTGCCCGCCGCAGCAGGCCTGCTCGGCGGCAGCGAGGATCGGCCGGTAGCCGGTGCAGCGGCACAGGTTGCCGGCCAGGGCTTCATGGGCCTTGTGGGTGTCGGGCTGGCTGCTGTTTTTTTGCAGGGCGAACAGCGACATGACGAAGCCCGGGGTGCAGAAGCCGCATTGCGAGCCGTGGCAGTCGACCATGGCCTGCTGCACGCTGTGCAGTTGCCCCTGGTGCTTGAGGCCCTCGACGCTGATCAGTTGCTTGCCGTGCAGGGAGGAGACGAAGGTCAGGCACGAGTTGAGGCTGCGATAGCGGATGCTTTCGCGGCCTTGCGCATCCGTCTGCAACTCGCCCACCACCACGGTGCAGGCGCCGCAGTCGCCGCTGGCGCAGCCTTCCTTGGTGCCGGATTTGCCCAGGTGCTCGCGCAGGTAGTTGAGCACGGTGAGGTTCGGGTCCAGGGCGTGCTCGCTACGGAGTTCCTGGTTGAATAAAAACTGGATCACGGAAGGCCTCGCAGACTCTTTATTGTTGTTAAGCGAACTGAGCCGAATTTAGTCATGTCTGACTTTTCGGTCAACGACTTTCTGACTTTCAGGTCAGGAATTTTCCATGCTCAACATTCCAAGTATGAACGGCATTCGAGAAACCCCTTGATTGGCATCCTTCTGCTTGTTTCATGCCAAATTCCCCTGTCGAGGCACTCCGCGATGATGTAGCAATTGCGCTACACTTCGCCGCTTGTGCCGTTTAAAGATTTTGAAGGAAAACCATGACGTTCAAGGCGCCGGACAGCCTCGCCGAGCAGATTGCTCACCACCTCGCCGAACGTATCATTCGCGGGGATCTCAAGCCTGGGGAGCGTATCCAGGAACAGAAGGTCACCTTGGCCCTCAATGTCAGCCGTGGTTCGGTCCGCGAGGCCTTGCTGATTCTTGAGCGTCGCCATCTGATCGCCATCCTGCCGCGTCGCGGCGCGCATGTGACCGAGCTCACCGAGCACAAGGTCCGCAGCCTGTGCACCCTGATGAGCGAGCTGTACATCCTGCTGGGCAATTCCGTGGCCAGCGGCTGGGTGCAGCAGAGCGACATGGCGCCGTTCCTGCAGATCCAGCAGCGTCTGGAGAGTGCCTACGAGCGCCAGGACATCCGCGCCTTCGTCGAAGACAGCTTCAGCGTGATGCGGGCGGCCTATCCCTTTGCCAACAACCCGTACCTGCAGGAAACCGTCGAGAACCTGCAGCCGGCGATGAGCCGGGCCTATTACCTGGCACTGGAGCAGCGCAAGGCTTCGATGAGCGAGTACCTGGCGCTGTTCGAACAGTTGCTGGCTGCGGTACTGGCTCGTGATCTGCCGGAGATCCGCCAGGTGTTGACGGCCTACGCCCAGCGCAGCAGCGATCTGGTGGTGTCTGCGTTGGCGGATGCGTAAACGTGCGACTCAAGTGCATCAAGCTGGCGGGATTCAAGTCCTTCGTCGATCCGACCACGGTGAACTTCCCCAGTAACATGGCGGCGGTGGTCGGGCCCAATGGCTGCGGCAAGTCGAACATCATCGACGCCGTGCGCTGGGTGATGGGCGAGAGTTCGGCGAAGAACCTGCGCGGCGAGTCGATGACCGACGTCATCTTCAACGGCTCCACCAGCCGCAAGCCGGTGAGCCAGGCCAGCATCGAACTGGTGTTCGACAACTCCGACGGCACCCTGGTGGGGGAGTACGCGGCCTATGCGGAAATCTCCATCCGCCGCAAGGTGACCCGCGACAGCCAGAACAGCTATTTCCTCAACGGCGCCAAGTGCCGCCGTCGGGACATCACCGATATCTTCCTTGGCACCGGCCTGGGGCCGCGCAGCTACTCGATCATCGAGCAGGGCATGATCTCCAAGCTGATCGAGGCCAAGCCCGAGGACCTGCGCAACTTCATCGAAGAAGCCGCAGGTATCTCCAAGTACAAGGAGCGTCGGCGCGAAACGGAAAACCGCATCCGCCGCACCCACGAGAACCTCGCCCGTCTGACCGACCTGCGCGAAGAGCTGGAGCGCCAGCTCGAACGCTTGCATCGCCAGGCCCAGGCCGCCGAGAAGTATCAGGAATACAAGGCCGAGGAGCGTCAGCTCAAGGCGCAGCTGTCGGCCCTGCGCTGGCAGGCATTGAATGAGCAGGTGGGCCAGCGTGAGTCAGTGATCGGCAGCCAGGAAGTCAGCTTCGAGGCGCTGGTGGCCGAGCAGCGCAACGCCGATGCCGCCATTGAGCGCTTTCGCGATGGGCATCACGAACTGTCCGAACGCTTCAATCTGGTGCAGGGGCGCTTCTATTCGGTGGGCGGCGATATCGCCCGGGTCGAGCAAAGCATCCAGCATGGGCAGCAGCGTCTGCGGCAGTTGCAGGACGACCTCAAGGAGGCCGAGCGCGCGCGCCTGGAGACCGAGTCCCACCTGGGCCACGACCGCACCTTGCTGGCGACCCTGGGGGAAGAGCTGGCCATGCTCGAACCCGAGCAGGAAGTCACCGCCGCCGCGGCCGAGGAAGCGGCCGCGACCCTCGAAGAAGCCGAAACCACCATGCACGGCTGGCAGGAGCAGTGGGACGCCTTCAACCTGAGTTCCGCCGAGCCGCGACGCCAGGCCGAAGTGCAGCAGTCGCGCATCCAGCAGCTCGAAGGCAGCATGGAACGCCTGTCCGAGCGTCAGCGGCGTCTGGCCGAGGAGCGCGAGCTGCTCTCGGCGGACCCGGAAGATGCGGCGATTCTCGAACTCAACGAGCAACTGGCCGCCAGCGAAGCGACCCTGGAAGACCTGCAGGCCAGCGAAGAGTCACAGGTCGAGCGCCTGGAACAGCTGCGTCAGCAATTGCAGCAGGCCACCCAGGCTCAGCAGCAGGCCCAGGGTGAACTGCAGCGGCTCAATGGTCGCCTGGCTTCCCTGGAGGCCTTGCAGCAAGCGGCACTCGACCCGGGCACCGGTACCGCGCAATGGTTGCGCGAGCAGCAGTTGGCCGAGCGTCCGCGCCTGGCCGATGGCATGCACGTGGAGCCGGGTTGGGAGCTGGCGGTGGAAACCGTGCTAGGCGCCGATCTGCAAGCGGTGTTGGTGGACGATTTTTCCGGCATCGATCTGGCCGGTTTTCAGCAGGGCGATCTGCGTCTGCTGAGCCTGCAAGGGGATGTTTCGCGCATGCCTGGCAGCCTGCTGGACAAGGTTGAATCCCAGGTCGATCTGGCGCCCTGGCTGGGCCAGGTCAAGCCGGTGGACAGCCTGGAACAGGCCCTGGCCTTGCGTGGGCAACTGAGTGCCGGACAGAGTCTGATCAGCCGTGATGGCTACTGGGTTGGCCGGCATTTTTTGCGGGTGCGTCGCGCCAGCGAAGCGGAAAGTGGCGTGTTGGCGCGGGGCCAGGAAATCCAGCAACTGACTCTGGAGCGCGATGAGCGCGAAGCCAGTGTCGAGGCCCTGGAAAGCCAGTTGCTCAACCTGCGGGCCCAGCAGCGTCAGCAGGAGAACGGTCGTGAACATCTGCGCCGCCTGTTGCAGGACGAAGCCCGCCAGCAGGGTGAACTGAAAGCCAAGCTGTCCGCCGGCAAAGCCAAGGCCGAACAACTGAACCTGCGGCGCACCCGTCTTGATGAAGAACTGGTCGAGCTGGGTGAGCAGCGTGAGCTGGAGCACGAACAGGTCGGCGAGGCGCGCCTGCAGTTGCAGGAAGCCCTCGACAGCATGGCCCTGGATACCGAGCAGCGTGAGCTGCTGCTGGCCCAGCGCGACAGCCTGCGCGAGCGCCTTGATCGGGTGCGCCAGGAGGCGCGCCAGCACAAGGATCACGCTCATCAACTGGCAGTCCGCATGGGCTCCCTCAAGGCCCAGCACGATTCCACTCGTCAGGCCCTGGAGCGCCTGGAGTTGCAATCCGAGCGCCTGACCGAAAAGCGCGAGCAGCTCAGCCTCAATCTGGAGGAGGGGGAGGCGCCTCTGGAGGAGTTGCGTCTCAAGCTCGAAGAGCTGCTGGAAAAGCGCATGACCGTGGATGTCGAACTCAAGACTGCGCAGATCGCCCTGGAAGATGCCGACCGCGAGCTGCGTGACGCCGAGAAGCGCCGCAACCAGGCCGAGCAGCAATCGCAGCTGATTCGCGGCCAGCTGGAACAACAGCGCATGGAGTGGCAAGCCCTGACCGTGCGCCGCAAGACCTTGCAGGAGCAGCTACTGGCTGATGGCTATGACCTCGACGGCGTGCTGGCGACCCTGACCGCAGAAGCCAGCGAACAGGCCGCCGAAGAGGAACTGGAGCGTATTGCCGCGCGGATCCAGCGCCTGGGCGCGATCAACCTCGCGGCCATCGACGAATACCAGCAGCAGTCCGAGCGCAAGCGCTATCTGGATGCCCAGGATGCTGACCTGGTGGAGGCCCTGGAAACCCTGGAAAACGTGATCCGCAAGATCGACAAGGAAACCCGTAATCGCTTCAAAGATACCTTTGATCAGATCAACGGCGGTCTGCAGGCACTCTTTCCAAAAGTTTTCGGTGGTGGCAGCGCTTATTTGGAACTGACGGGCGAAGATCTACTCGATACAGGGGTAACGATCATGGCTCGTCCTCCGGGGAAGAAGAACAGCACCATTCATTTGCTCTCGGGTGGCGAAAAGGCATTGACTGCATTGGCCCTGGTATTTGCCATCTTCAAGTTGAATCCGGCGCCGTTCTGCATGCTCGACGAAGTTGACGCCCCGCTGGATGACGCTAACGTTGGACGCTACGCAAGATTGGTTAAAGAAATGTCGCAGACAGTGCAGTTCATCTATATCACCCACAACAAGATCGCTATGGAAATGGCTGATCAGTTAATGGGTGTGACGATGCACGAACCCGGATGTTCGCGCCTGGTAGCCGTGGATGTCGAGGAGGCGATGGCGATGGTGGACGCTTGAGTCCGTGCGACTGAGGCGCTAGTTGGGGGCAAGTCGGGGAATTTTCCCTTTTGCCAACCTGACCAGCCGGCATATTGGCCGTAACCGTTGCGACAGACGGTGTAAAGTTGCCTTTGGTCGTGCTAGTTTAATGTCAATTTTTCCTATGCGTGGGCAAAACGCCATTCAGAACATAGAGTTGGCGCCACGTTTTAAAGCGGTTTGCAGATTGTAAACCCCTTATTTTTCAGCATTTTTCATAGAGGCACGGGATTACATGGAAATCGGTCTGCGCGAGTGGCTGATCGTCATCGGCATTATTGTTATCGCCGGTATTCTTTTTGATGGCTGGCGGCGTATGCGCGGCGGCAAGGGGAAGTTGAAGTTCCGTCTTGATCGAAGTCTGTCCAACCTGCCGGATGACGAAGGCAGTGCCGAACTCCTGGGTCCGCCCCGGGTGCTGGATACTCATAAAGAGCCACAACTGGACGAGCATGACCTGCCGTCGGTGAGCATGCCGGTCCGCGAGCCTCGGGAGAGTTCGTCTTCCAAGCGCGGCAAGCGTGGCGGCGAGCCTCACCAGGGCGACCTCAACCTGGATCTGGACCTGGACAACGGCCCAAGCTTCAGCAGCCGCGACGATGACTTCCCGGCTGAGGAAGGCAACAAGGCGGCCAGTCACGGCGACAAAGAGCAGCCGCAAGCCGAAGAGGTGCTGGTGATCAGCGTGATCTGCCGTGATGCCGCCGGTTTCAAGGGCCCGGCGTTGCTGCAGAACATCCTCGAAAGCGGCCTGCGGTTTGGCGAGATGGATATTTTCCACCGTCACGAAAGCATGGCCGGCAACGGTGAAGTGCTGTTCTCCATGGCCAACGCCGTCAAGCCGGGGGTGTTCGACCTGGACGATATCGACCACTTCAGCACCCCGGCAGTGAGCTTCTTCCTCGGCTTGCCAGGCCCGCGTCACCCGAAACAGGCGTTCGATGTGATGGTGGCCGCGGCGCGCAAGCTGTCCCAGGAGCTCAATGGCGAGCTCAAGGATGATCAGCGCAGCGTTCTGACTGCCCAGACCATCGAGCACTACCGTCAGCGCATCGTCGAGTTCGAACGTCGCGCCCTGACCCAAAAGCGCTAAGCTTCAACAGCCAGCTCCTTCCTTAGGAGCTGGCTTGCCAGCGAGGCCCACGCCCCCATTTCAGATCGAGCAGCCTAGGCTGCTCTTTTGCTTTATGAGAGAACCCCATGACCGCCGCTGAAACCCGCATTCTTGAGCTGCGCGCCGAGCTGGATCAACACAACTACCGCTACCACGTACTGGACGAACCGAGCATTCCGGACGCCGAGTACGACCGCCTGTACCACGAGCTCAAGGCCTTGGAGGCCGAGCATCCAGAGCTGGTCACCAGCGACTCTCCAACCCAGCGGGTCGGCAGTGCGGCGCTCTCGGCCTTCACCCAGGTACGCCATGAGATCCCCATGCTCAGCCTGGGCAACGCCTTCGAAGAAGTCGACATGCGCGAATTCGATCGTCGGGTCGTCGAGGGGCTGGACCTGCCGGCGGGCGACCTGTTCGGTGCTGGCGCCGCAGTGGAGTACAGCTGCGAGCCCAAGCTTGATGGCCTGGCGGTGAGCCTGTTGTACCAGGACGGCGTGCTGGTGCGCGGTGCCACCCGTGGCGACGGCACCACGGGCGAAGACATCAGTGTCAACGTACGTACCGTGCGCAACATCCCGCTCAAGCTGCAAGGCAGCGGTTGGCCGGCGACCCTGGAAGTGCGGGGTGAGGTCTTCATGTCCAAGGCCGGCTTCGAGCGATTGAACGAGGCGCAACTGGCTTCGGGCGGCAAGACCTTCGCCAACCCGCGCAACGCCGCTGCGGGCAGCCTGCGTCAGTTGGACTCGAAGATCACCGCCAGTCGGCCCCTGGAATTCTGCTGCTACGGTCTGGGCCAGGTCAGCGCCGACATCGCCGACACCCACATCGGTAATCTGCAGCAGCTCAAGCAGTGGGGGCTGCCCATCAGCCGCGAGTTGCGTCTGGCCAAGGGCATCGACGAGTGCCTGGATTACTACCGTGAAATCGGCGACCGCCGCAACGCGCTGGCCTATGAAATCGACGGCGTGGTGTTCAAGGTCAACAGCATCGCCTCCCAGCGCGAGCTGGGCTTCCGTGCCCGCGAGCCGCGCTGGGCCATTGCCCACAAGTTTCCGGCCATGGAAGAGCTGACCGAGCTGCTGGATGTGGAGTTCCAGGTCGGCCGCACCGGTGCGGTTACCCCGGTAGCCCGTCTGAAGCCGGTGAAAGTGGCGGGCGTGACGGTGTCCAACGCCACCTTGCACAACATGGATGAAGTGGCGCGGCTGGGGCTGATGATCGGCGACACGGTGATCATCCGCCGTGCCGGCGATGTGATCCCGCAAGTGGTGCAGGTGGTCGTCGAGCGCCGTCCGCAGGACGCCCGACCGGTGCAGATTCCCGAAAGCTGCCCGGTCTGTGGTTCACATGTCGAGCGCACCCAACTGGTCAAGCGCAGCAAGGGGCGGGAAACCGTGAGCGAGGGCGCGGTGTATCGCTGTGTCGGTCGCCTGGCCTGCGGCGCCCAGCTCAAGCAGGCGATCATTCACTTTGTCTCCCGTCGCGCCATGGACATCGAAGGCCTGGGGGACAAGACCATCGAGCAACTGGTGGACGAACAGCTCATTGCTTCGCCCGCGGATCTTTACCAGCTCAAGTACGAACAGATCATCGACCTGGAAGGCTTCGCCGAAGTCTCCAGCAACAAGCTGCTCAAGGCCATCGAGGACAGCAAGCGTCCGGCCCTGGCACGGTTCATCTATGCCCTGGGCATTCCCGATGTCGGCGAGGAAACGGCCAAGGTCCTGGCGCGCTCCCTGGGCACCCTGGAGCGTGTCCAGCAGGCCTTGCCGCAGGTCCTGACCTACCTGCCGGATGTGGGGCTGGAGGTGGCTCACGAGATCCACAGCTTTTTCCAGGACAGCCATAACCGCCAGGTGATCGGTGCCTTGCTGGCCGCGGACCAATGTGGCCTGCAACTGCAGGATCAGGGCGAGCTCGGGGCCGAGTTCGCCGCCAGTACCACCCTGGGCGGCATGCTCGACAAGCTCAATATCCCCTCGGTGGGCCCAGGAGCCGCGCAGAAGCTGGCGGACAAGTTCGGCTCCCTGCAGGGCGTGATCGACGCGGACTGGCTGGACATGCGCCAGGCCCTGCCGGAGAAGCAGGCCAAGGCGGTGCGCGAGTTCTTCGACAACCCGGCCAATGCCCAATTGGCCCGGGCCATTGAAGACCAGCTCACGGCGTTTGGCATGCACTGGCTGAGTGAGAAGAAAGTGGTCGAAGGCCTGCCCCTGGCTGGCAAGACCTGGGTGCTCACCGGCTCGCTGGAGCTGATGAGTCGCGATGTGGCCAAGGAAAAGCTGGAAAGCCTGGGGGCCAAGGTGGCAGGGTCCGTGTCGGCGAAAACCCACTGCGTGGTGGCGGGGCCCGGCGCCGGCTCCAAGCTGGCCAAGGCCAATGAGCTGGGGCTCAAGGTTCTGGACGAAGCTGCCTTCGTGGCCTTTCTCAGTGAGCATGGCGTCCCCCTCCCTGCGTGATGCGTGGCCGCCGACCTGCCAGTGATGGCAAACCGGCCGGCGGGCTCCTGCCGGGCCGAGGGAACGATGGGGCAGCCAGGATGATCTAGTCTTGGCAGGCCCCACGGAGGATGCGCCATGTACCGTTTCTTCGAGCAGCTCAGTTCCCGCATCGCCGCGCCCTTTGTCGGTGATCGTTCACGCAGCGGCAAGCTCTGGGCCTGTCGCTGCGGGCAGTCACTGTTCTTTCGCAACAGCCAATGCCTGGCCTGTGCGGCCGTGCTCGGTTATGCGCCGCAATTGGGCAGCTTGTCTTCCCTGCGGCCGGGACCTGTGGCGCAAACCTGGGTGCTCGATGCCAGACCCGAGGCCGGCGCGTTCAAGCGCTGCGCCAATCTGCATACGGCGGCGGCCTGTAACTGGCTGCTGCCCGCGCACCTGACGGGCAGCCTGTGCATAGCCTGCCGCTTGAATCGCACCATTCCCGACCTGTCCGTCCCCGAGAACCCTGAGCGCTGGCGCAAGGTGGAAATCGCCAAGCGTCGCCTGGTGGCGCAGTTGCTTGCTCTGGGGCTGCAACTGCTGCCCAAGAGTGACGATGAAGAGCGGGGCCTGGCCTTCGATTTTATCGGTGTCGATCTCCAGGGCAGGGCGCCCATGACCGGGCACGCCGGTGGCCTGATCACCCTGGATATCAAGGAGGCCGACGATGCCCACCGCGAACAGGTGCGAGCGCAGATGCGTGAGCCCTATCGCACCCTGCTCGGGCACTTCCGACATGAAGTGGGGCACTACTATTGGGATCGGCTGATTGCCGACAGCCCCTGGCTGCAGCCGTTTCGCCGCCTGTTCGGCGATGAGCGCGGCAGCTATGCCCAGGCCCTGGAGCGCCACTATGAGCAAGGCGCACCGAGTGATTGGCAGCAAAGCCACATCAGCGCCTACGCCACCATGCATCCCTGGGAAGACTGGGCGGAAACCTGGGCTCACTACCTGCACATGATGGACGCGGTGGATACGGCCCTGGGCTTTGGCATGAGTGCCCGAGACGTCGATCTCGATTACCAGCCGTTTCCCCTGAGCAGTCTTTACGACCCGCAGCATCCCGGCGGTCCGGCGTTCCTGGCCTTCGTCAATGCCTGGATCGAACTGGCGGGCATGCTCAATGAACTGTCCCGCAGCATGGGACAGCCGGATTTCTATCCGTTCATCCTGCCGCCGGCGGTGATCGGCAAATTGCACTTCATCCACCTGGTGATCCAGCAGGAAGGCGGTCGCGCCGAAGAAGCGCTGTCCCTGGACGGATGATCCCCCGTCCTGCAGGAGCGAGCTTGCCAGGGCGATGTACCTGATCCGGCGCGGCGCCTGCCCCGCGAACCGGCGTGCTTCGGCGGTAGCGGCGGTTGGATGGCGCTTGTATCCCGGAACACATCCAAGTGCTTGAAGCTCATCGGATTTTTTAATCTGCAACGAGCGGTTGTAAGTTCGACTCAGATAGGTACAATGGCGCGGCTCGCCGAAAGGCGAGCGTCGTTATGGTGACCCCATCGGTCCCCCCGCAACGATTACCCGTGAACCTGGTCAGATCCGGAAGGAAGCAGCCACAGCGGGAACATTGTGTGCCGGGGTGTGGCTGGTGGGGTTGCCTCCAATCTTTCAAGCGATTGATTCTTAACGGTTTTTCACCCTTTGCCACGTGGTGGTACAAGAAGTGATACATCCGTGTCGACCATCCCGTCCTACCTTTTGTTGTCCCGCCACTCGGTCTATTACTTCCGAATCGTGGTGCCGGATGTCATTCGCCCGTTGTTCCCCAAAGAGAAATTCGTCGCTCCCTGCAAACTCGTTGCAAACGGGAGGCACTGATTCGTGGGCGGGATATTCTGGCCCAAGTCCAGGGGCTGTTTACGCAAGCGTTCCAGGGGATTAGGCCGTCGCTTGAGTTCATTCGCGGGGCCTGGGAAGTGGGCGGAAAGCGTCTCGCTAGTTGGGCGTCGTGGCTGCGACAGCAGCAGTTGATAGGTGCCGCGATTCCTGTGCCTTCACTAGCGCCAGAACGGTTCGTAGGTCCTCTTCAGCTTCCTGCTGTGGCATCCGTCGTGGCAGTGCCCGCGGTTGTTCAGCCATTCGAATCAAGTCCGGTTAGCGGCATTACGGCCGATAAAGCGGGAATGCTTCCATTAGCGGTGGTATCTCCTGGCCTATCTCTGCTGCGCTTTCAGAGGGGTTGCTCGGTTTTGGAATATTCCGGGCGAAGTGAAAGATGATGGTCTGGCCGGAGGCGCCATCCTTGTAATACTTGAAATAGCTGATCTCCGAGAATTGCCCGTCTTTACGCAATGAATTGGGATGAAACATCATCGCGTAATCGATTCCGGTTTTATTGTCGGTCAGCAGGACTGCCGGCATATTCGGGTTTTCTTGTTGATGAAGCTGGATGGCGCGTTTGGCGAGGTCGAGGGGTTTGATGTGATTCATCTCGGGAGGCACGACGATAAAGTCCACCATTTCATTCCAGGCATCCATGCTTTCCTCGGCAGGGAAATACTCCCACAAGCCCGGTTTTTGGAATTTCAGGACAAACGCCTTGCCGCCGAACATCACCGTTTTGGTGTCGGCAATTGACGGACTAGACATGTCGGAGGTGAGCGGCGTGGTGCAGCCATAGAGCAGGAAGAAGGCGGAAAACATAAGCAATGTGGCTTTCATTTCAATCCTTGAAAATGTGCGTCGGTGTATTTTGCGCAAGTAACAGTAGCCCAGCGCATCACTGAATACTTCCTTTTTTCGGGATCGAAAGAGAACGGGCGGTCTGCAAAGCACATTGCCCGTGCGACGACCGGGTTTGCTGGGGATTTCGTCGAGAGGGCGCCTTCAGGTGGTACAAAAGGCAGGCAAACACCCGGCCGAGCATCCTTATACCCAGCGTACAGTGAACCCTAATTCACATTCGCGTGATGGTGAAGAATCCGGTGGCGCCCTTCTTGAAGCCGACAGGCAAGCGTAGTTATGGTGGTCCCATCGGTCCCCCCGCAACCATTACCCGTGAATCTGGTCAGATCCGGAAGGCAGCAGCTGCCACGTGGTGGTACAAGGCGTGAGACAGCCGTGTCGATTTCTCCTCTTCTATCTGTTGTTGTCCCGCAAGCCGGTCTAAAGCGGGCGAATCGTCGTGCGTCTCGCGTTCCTCATGAATACTCCGGCGGCGTAGCTGTGGTACGCCAATGCCTATCGCGGTTAAGCTCTCGCGCTTTTTCTACCAGGGACGGAGTGCCAATGGCGCTGACCAGTAAAATCTGTGCTTACGAGAATCACTGGCCTGCGGCCTTTAGTACCGAGCGAGCGCGCATCGTCCAGGGCTTCGGCGATGAGCTGATGGCTGTTCATCACGTGGGCAGCACGGCTGTTCCGGGGCTGGCGGCCAAGCCGGAAATCGATCTTTTGCTGGTGGTCGTGGAGCATCGGGATGAGGCGGCGCGCAATGCCTTCATGGCGACCCTGGGCTATGTCCGAGGCAGCAATCTATCCCCGGGGCATCACTTTTACCGCCGCGATGTCGAGGGCGTGCGCACCCATAAAGTGCATGTCTGCATCTGTGGTCATGAGCAGATAGGGCGCATGCTGGTTTTTCGCGATCTGCTGCGGCAAGACAGCGATCTGCGCCAGCAATACCAGGATCTGAAGCTGGCGCTTGAAGCCGACAATCGCGGGGGGATTGGCGAGTATCTCGCGCAGAAGGCTCCCTTCATCGATGCCGTGATGGCGCGCCAGGGCTAGATCGCGGCGCGCAACTCTCGGGGCGACAGCCCGTAATGCTTGCGAAAGCGCACGGCAAAGCGAGAAGCCGAGGCGTAGCCGCTGGCTGCGGCGATTTCGCCGATCGGGCGTGGCGTGGTTTGCAGCCATTGCAGGGCCATGCCCAGCCTGACGTTTTCGAGAATGTTGCTGAAGCTGTCGTTCTCGTTCGCCAGCTGGCGGCGCAATGTCGAAGCCCCGAGGTTCAGGCGCTCGGCGACGCAGGCGACGGTCCAGTCCCGCGCCGGATTGCTCATGAGGACCTGCTGCACCCGTTCGCACAGCGGGTCGTGACGGTCCAGCAATAAAGGGCCGGCCCAGCCGCCAAGGGCCAGGGCCAGCAGCACCGCCTCGCCGTAGTGGTTGCGCAGGGCATCCGGCGCATCGCTGGCGATGCATTGCAGGAGGTTGTCCCAGGCCTGGGCCGTGTGTCGCTCCAGGGGGACGCACAGGTCTGCGCCGCTGCGTCCGGGGCGGGCGACGATCTGTGGGTGGTAGCGCAGGCTGAACGCGCGCAAGGCCGGGGCGGGGAAGGTCACGACATCGGCGATGTAGTGGCCTTGCGCCCCTGGAGAGTTGCTGATGCCCACTTCGCGCCCGGCCGGCAGCAGGATCAGGTGCTGGCCGCCCACACGCATTTCGCGATCGTCCCAGGCCATGCGTTTTTCGCCCTGGCGCACCCGGCACAGGGCGCTGACGAAAATCGGTACTCGTTGCAGGGCGTGGGCTTGCCTGGCACGGATGACGCAAGCGTCGATACGGCTTTCGTGATGCTGCAGGCCAGCCGGTGCGTTCATCGTCAGCGTCCGTAGGTGGCGGTCAGTGTGGTCTTGGCCAGTGCGTTGGCGTTGAGCATGTAGCCCACCATCGCTCCGCTGGCCTGGGTGTCGAGGGGCAGTTTATCCACCTTCAGCGCCCAGACGGTGAACTGGTAACGATGAGGTTTGTCGCCCGTTGGCGGGCAAGCGCCACCAAATCCGGGTTGGCCGTAATCGGTGCGTCCCTGGACGGCTCCCGGGGGCAGCTGTTCGCCATTGGGGCTGCCGGCGCCCCTGGGCAGGCCCTGGGTGGTGCTGGGGAGGTTGACCAGGGTCCAGTGCCACCAGCCGCTGCCGGTGGGGGCGTCCGGATCATAGACGGTGATGGCAAAGCTGCGGGTGCCCGGCGGAGCATTTTTCCAGGACAGTTCAGGAGAGGTGTTGTCTCCTTCGCAGCCGAAGCCGCGGAATACTTCCCGTTGACTCAAGGGCTGGCCATCGCGGATGTCGTGACTGCTGATGCTGAACTCGGCGGCATGGGCGCCAAGGCTCAGGCTCAAGGACAGTGCGCTAAGAAAAAGACGGTTGTTCATGGCGGGTTGGTCTGGCTGGTGGGAATGAAGGGCCAGTCTATGGGCGGGCAGACCCGGATGCTGTGCCGTGGCGCTCGAGGATTGTGCCGAAACGCTCGCTGGTTCGACGAGGCGGCTGTCATGCTCCCAGATGCTCCTGCAACAGCCGGGCAAACGCATCCCGCGCGTTGTGTCGCTGTACGTCCTGATGCCAGACGAAGCGGTTGTCCACCGGTAGCAGGTCGCTGAAACGCTGGATGTTCAGGGTCGCCGACTGTGCATAGCGTTCCAATACGCCCTCCGGAATCAGCGACACGCCGGCCCCGACACTGACGCAGCCGATGATGGTGCCCCAGCTGGCGTACCCGGTAATGGGCAGGTTCAGGCCGTGCCTGGCCAGCCAGTTCTCCAGGGCGCGGCGATAGGGGCAGCCCTGCGGCCACATGAACAGGTTTTGCCCCTGCAGATCGCTGGCGCTGTGGATGGGAGCGCTGCCGGCACTGGAAATCAGTACCAGGGGCTCGTGGTAGAGCACCGTCTGCTTGAGCCTGGGTGGCAAGGTGTCGATGGCCACCAAGGCGCCGTCGATGCGTTGGTGTTGCAGCTCTGTAAAGAGCTGCGACCAGGTGCCGGTCACCAGCTCCACGCTCACCTTGGGGTAGCGTCGGTGATATTGCGCCAGCAGCGGTGGCAGGCGCCCGCCAGCGCAAGACTCGATGGCGCCCAGGCGCAGCAGGCCGCTGGGCTCCGCCTGGTCGTCCACCGCGCGCTTGGCCTCATCGACCAGCGCCAGAATGCGTTCGCTGTAGCCTAAGAATATTTCTCCAGCGGCGCTGATCTTCAGGCCGCGCCCGACCCGGGTGAACAGCGGGGTGCCCAGTTCGCTTTCCAGCTGCTTGAGGCGGTTGGTGATGTTGGAGGGCACGCAATGCAGTTGTTCGGCGGCGCGGGCGATGCTGCCGGTGCGGGCCACGGCGTTCACCATTTTCAGTTGGCTCAGTTCCATTGCTCATTTCCAGTGAGGAATGGCCTCAGTATCGGTCAGTTGTGGTGAGTTGTGGAGGGCGAGAGACTGGGTTTCCTCTCTCTGTCCGGGCGCCTGTGCCGTGAAACATTCATCAGGATTCAAACTGTTGCTGGCTACCGCTGCGGTGATTTTGTGCTGGGCCTATTCGCCGGTGGGCATTCACATTGGCCTTGAGGGCTACAGTCCCGGGCATCTGGCGTTGTTGCGTTTCCTGGTTGCCTCGCTGTTGATGGCCGCGATGGCTGTGGTGCTGAAAATATCCCTGCCACGTTGGCGCGATTTGCCCGGGCTGCTGGTGCTGGGGTTCTTTGCCATCGCCCTGCATCACGTCAGCCTCAATTATGGTCAGCAGGGCTTGAGTGCCGGCGCTTCCAGCGTGCTGGCACAGACGGCGCCGTTATTTGGCACGCTGATCGCCTGCTTCTGGCTCAGGGAGGCGGTCAGTGCCTGGCGCTGGGGCTGCGTGGTGCTGGGGTTGTTTGGTGCCGTGCTGGTGGTTGTGGCCGACAAGGGGCTGGGGTCGATCGAGCCCCGCGGGTTGCTGGTGTTGCTGGCGGCTTTTTCCTGGGGGCTGTACTTCGTCTTGCAGCGGCGTCTGTCCGGGCGTTACGGGGTGCTGACCACCGTGTGCTACATGGTCTGGGGCGGCACCTTGCTGTTGTCGGTGTATGCGCCGGGATTGGCGCGGGAGGTCGTCCAGGCGCCGTGGCGGGTGAATCTGGCGGTGCTGTTGCTGGGGCTGTTTCCCAGTGCGCTGGCGTATCTGGCCTGGGCCTATGTGCTGGCGCGGGTGGAGGTCAGTCGGGCTTCGATGGCCCTGTACCTGATACCGCCAGTGGCGATGTTGCTGGCGGCGACGGTGCTGGGGGAGGTGGTGCAGTCTGCCGTGCTGCTGGGGGCGGCGGTGGTGCTGGGTAGCGTGATGGCGATGCAGTTGGAGGGGCGCTGGCGGCAATGGCGTCTCGGGCGATCGAGGATCCTGCCTGGGCTGGAGCGGGGTGGGCGGGTGAAGCTGGGTGATTCGTGAGGTGCAACGCCCCGTCAGGCAGGGGCGTTGCGCTCGGGGATCAGCCTTTTTTCTTGAACAGCCGGCCGACGAATGCGGCCAGGGCGAGGACGCCGATGACAATGAATTTCTTGCCGGCCAGGAGCAGTACCCCCAGCTTGGCAAACAACCCGGCCTTGCTGGCCAGGCCTCCGGCCACCAGCGCGGCCAGACCGTAGGACGCCAGCTTATCGGTGCTTGGGTTGTAGTCGGCGTAGCGGTTGCCGTCGGTGAAGTTGGTGAAGGCCAGCACCTTGGGGATCTCGCGCTTGATGGTGGCCAGGTCGTCCATGGAGGCGACCGCATTGAGCTCCAGCACGCCTTCGCGACCCAGCACGCGGATGCTGTAGTTCAGGGTGTTGCTCTCGGCGCCTTCGGCCTTGAGTTCGCGGGCCCAGTACATTTTGTGGGTCTGGGCGTCATAGCTGGGCTGCTCGGCCCAGCCCAGGAGGTGGATGGCGCCATAGCCCTGTTCCTTGCGCTGCTTGTTGTCTTGCTCGTCGGCTTCCTGCATTTGCTTGAGCAGGTCCTGATAGTCGATCTTCGCCGCGTCGTCGTCGGAGATGTGCCCATCATTCTTGTAGCTGATGATCACGCCCCAGCCTTCGGCAGACAGCGGGCTGACGGCGCTGGGCACGATCATGCCCAGGGTGGTGAAGCCGGGCGGGTTGCCCCAGCCTTCGGTGAGCAGCTTCTCGGTGTCCTTGGGGTTGAGGTAGTAAAACTCCTGGCTCAGGTCGAGGCTGGCGATATCCCCGGGCAGCTTGACCTGGCCATGGCGTGGCGAGAGCGAGGCGAGAAACTGTTCGGCTGTCTGGGGTTCGCTGTCCTTGCCTTGGCTCGGTGTGGCGGCGCAGGCAAAGAATGGCGTGGCACAGAGGATGGCCATCGCCAGTAATAGACGCAGGTACTTCATCGTATTCCCTTACAAATTGTGACAAGTCGGCGGGCAGGATAGCGATGAGTGCCTGGAGGCTCAATGAGACGTTTCTATTTATTTCAAAACAGGAGCGAGGAGGGCGCTGGTGGCAGCGCCGCTCTCTCTGTGGGGTGGTGGCGCAGGCAAGTTCAGTCGACGCTGAGATAGAGCACGCGCAGGCGGTGTCCGTCCGGATCGAGGGCCAGCAGGGTGTAGCCGAAATCCATCTGGGTGGGTGGCTGGGCGATGGTCAGGCCCAGGCTCTGCCAGTGGCGGTGCAGGTCGTCCACGGCTTCGCGGCTGTCCAAGGCCCAGCCCAGTTCGCCGCCACCGCCGGTCGCCTGGGCGCTGGGCTCGACTGTGTGGCGCGACCACAGGCCGAGTTTGATCCCCGAGTCGAGGATGAACAGCGCGAAGGTGGGGGAGGATTCCACCGGTTGCTTGTCCAGCAGGCGACTGTAGAACTGCGCGCTGATGGCCGGGCTGTCTACATAAAGCAGGAAGTAGGTGTTGCTGGTCATGACGACTCCAAAGGGCTGTGTGCTGTGGGCACAAGCTTATGTGCCGGGTCTGTCAGATCCTGTCAGGAGTCGTGAATGGACAAAGAGGCCTGCTTGTCGGGTTCGATAAGCAGGCCTCTTCCGATTGATTTGTTGCGGGGCTCAAGGCTTGGACAAGGCCTGGTCTACCGCTGCTATCAGCTTTCCCAGATCCTTAGGGGTGGCTTTGTGAATGACACCGAACAAATAAGCCCGCTGTTCCTCTTCATCGCCCAGATCGGCGAAGAAGGCTTTCAGCTTCACTCCCAGTACTTCGGCTAGCAGAAATAGAGCTTCAACGCTGGGGGTGTAGGTGCCGGTTTCGAAGCGGCTGATGGTTTTTGGGTCAAAACCGGTTTTTTCACCTAGTTCAGCCTGAGTAAGCCCCGCTACCTTTCGATAACGCTTGATGGCTGCACCCAAACTTGAAATTTGCATCGCTCAATTCCCATTTAGAATCAAGAACTTAACGATAAATATTGGCATTAGACAACACCATGGTTCATCACCTTGCTTTGCAAAATGTGATGCATTTCGTAGAATCGGCGCTTCGGACAGGTATTTGGTGATCTAGTTTCAGCAGGCAGGTTTATGAAACAAGAAATCATTGCATTTCCCTTGTTCACCTAAACCGAGGGCTTGGCAGAGGCTCGAACGTCTCGTAAATCCCGCCAACGCTCCGTCCGCCGTCCCCACCTGACGCCTTATCTGATCCTAGTTGATCCTCGTCGAATCGACGGTCATCTGCCGCGCAAACCGCTGTACGGCTGCAATCAGGGCGAACCTTCCGATTGAGTCGTACCGCCAGGAAAGTACATCGCGAATCAGCCTGCTGCCGGCCTCCCGGTACTGTTGATCGCAGGCTGTCTATGGAGTTCTAAAGTGCGTCTCAATTTGCCGGTCAACTCTGTTGAGCAGACCTTTCCCGACCAGCAGCGGCTCATATCCGCCACCGATACCAGCAGCCATATCACCTATTGCAATGCCGAGTTCGCTGCAATGAGCGGTTTCAGCCAGGCCGAACTGATCGGCAGCACCCACAACCTGGTGCGCCACCCGGACATGCCTGCGGCGGTGTTCGAGTCGATGTGGAGGTATCTGAAGGCCGGTCAGAGCTGGATGGGGGTGGTGAAGAACCGCTGCAAGAACGGCAATTTCTATTGGGTCAGCGCCTATGTCACGCCGATTCTGGAGGAAGGGCGACTGGTGGGCTACGAGTCGGTCCGGGTCAAGCCGACCCGGGAGCAGGTCAGTCGTGCCGAAGCCTTGTATGCCCGCATGCGCGCCAACAAGTCGCCGGTCAGCGCTTGGCGTCGGCTGGAGGCTGGAGCCCGGCCATTGCTGTTGCCGGCGGCCCTGGCAGTGGCGTGCCTGGGCGCGTTCAGCTGGCTGCCAACGCTGGCGGCCCAGGGCCTGACCGTCGCCGGTTTCATCGCCGTCGGACTGTCGGCCCAGCGCCGTTTGCGACAGCAGCTCAAGCACATCCTCAGCAGCACCCCGAATACCTTCGCCGATCCGATCTGTGCCCTGGCCTACAGCGAAGCGCTGGGACCGGCGGGGCAATTACAGATGATCCTGATCAGTGAGGAGGCGCGGCTGAAAACTGCCCTGACGCGCCTAAGCGATCTGGCCCGGCAGATGGCCACGGCTGCCTCCGACTCCAGCCAGCTGTCCAGCCGCACCGAGACCGCCCTGCTGGAGCAGAGGGCCGAGACCGACATGACGGCCGCCGCCATGACCCAGATGGCCGCCTCGATCGCCGAGGTTGCCGAGCACGTGCAGCACACCGCCAGCGAGGCTCATACCGCCAACCTCCTGGCCCGGGAAGGCAGCAAGGTGGCGGGTTCTTCCCGGGATGCCATCCAGTTGCTGGCTCGCACGGTCACCCAGATCAACCAGGCGGTGGGCGACCTGGCCGGGCAGACCCAGGACATCATGGTGGCGGCGAGCATGATCCAGGCGATTGCCGACCAGACCAACCTGCTGGCCCTGAACGCTGCCATCGAAGCCGCCCGAGCCGGCGAGCAGGGACGGGGGTTTGCCGTGGTAGCCGATGAAGTGCGGGCCCTGGCGGGCAAGACCCGGCAATCGACCCAGCAGATCCAGGGCATCATCCAGAGCCTGCGGGCCGGTGCCGACGAGGCGGTGCAGATCGCCAACCTCGGCATCGAAGAGGCGGAGCAGGGTGTGCAGCAGGTGTTGCAGGCGCAACAGGCCCTGCATGGCATCGGCGCTGCGGTGGAGCGCATCACCGACATGAGCCAGCAGATGGCGGCGGCCTCCCAGGAGCAATCCCATGTGGCCGAGTCGGTGTCCGAGCAGATCAACCGCGTCGCCGCCACGGTGCAGCGCACCGCCAATAACGCCAGCGCCGGGGTGGTCCGCGGCACCGAGCTGGAAAACATCTCTTCCGGGCTGCGTGCCCTGGTCGAGCGGTTCAACCGCTAGCGACAGTGATCTCGACTCATGGATGAGAAATATCGCAGGGCCGTCGATGCCGCCGCCATCTTCTCCGAGACTGATCTCGGCGGCAGCATCACCTATGTCAATGACCTGTTCTGCCAGATCTCGGGCTACAGCCGGGATGAGCTGATCGGGGCCAACCACCGGATGCTCAGCTCGGGGCTGCACCCGCCGGAGTTCTTCAACGAGCTGTGGCAGACCATCTCGCAGGGCCGGGTGTGGAAGGGCGAGATCTGTAACCGGGCCAAGGATGGCAGCCTGTACTGGGTCGACAGCACCATGGTGCCCCTGATGGATCAGCGTTCCGGCAAGGTGATGCGCTACGTGTCGATTCGCTTCGATGTCAGCGAAAAGCGCCAGTTGCTGCATTCGCTGCAATGGCGGGTCGGACATGACGTGCTCACCGGCCTGCCCAACCGGGCCTTTCTTTCCGACCTGCTGCATCAGGCCCTGGAGTTCTCCCGCCGTGAGGACATCCCCCTGGCGGTGTGCATGCTTGACCTCGATGGCTTCAAGGCCGTCAACGATGGCTACGGGCACGCCTGTGGCGACTTGCTGCTGGTGGAAGTGGCGGCGCGTCTGCGTTCGATCATTCGTGGCGAGGATGTGGTGGCGCGTCTGGCCGGCGACGAGTTCGTGCTGATCCTGCGCTATGTGCGCGACATGCTGGAGCTGCGTGCGGCGTTGCAACGGGTGCTGGCCACCATCTCCCAGCCCTATTCGATCCAGGGCAAGGACATCAATGTCTTTGCCAGCATCGGCGTGACCCTGTTTCCCAACGATAACCACGACGCCGACACCCTGCTGCGCCATGCCGATCAGGCCATGTACGTGGCCAAGCAGAGCGGGCGCAACCGTTTCCATCTGTTCGATGTGTTGCGGGATCGTGAGGTCATGGTCACCTACCAGACCGTCGAACAGGTGCGCCAGGCGCTGAACGCCGGTGAGTTGCAGCTGTACTTCCAGCCCAAGGTCAACATGCGCAGCGGCGCGGTGGTGGGCTTCGAGGCGATGCTGCGCTGGCAGCACCCGCAACGGGGCATGCTCGGCTCCCACGAGTTTCTGCCTCAGGTGGAGGAGACCGACCTGATCGTCGACATTGGCGAATGGGTCATGGATCAGGTGATGACGCGCCTGCAGGACTGGCAGGCGGCAGGCCATGGCTGGTCGGTGAGCCTGAACGTCGCGGCCCGGCATTTCCAGCGCCCGGATTTTGTCGAGCGGCTCAAGGAGATGCTCGAACGATACCCGCAGGTTTCGCCGGCGTTGCTGGAGCTGGAGATTGTCGAGTCGGCGGCCATCGAGAACATCCAGCGGGTCAGCGATTGCCTCGATGCCTGTCAGGCCCTGGGCGTGCAGTTCTCCCTGGGGCACTTCGGCACCGGGCATTCGTCCCTCAGTTACCTCAAGCGCCTGCGCACCCAGACCATCAAGATCGATCGTCTGTTTGTCCGCGACATGCTGCACGACCAGGACGATCAGGCGCTGATCCAGGCCCTGATAGGGCTGGCCCGGGCCTTTGGTCGGCAAGTGGTGGCCGAGGGCCTGGAAAGCCTGGCCCACGGAGAGCGCTTGATGGATCTGGGGTGCGAGGTGGCTCAGGGCGACTTCATCGCCGAGCCCATGCCGGCCGATGCGGTGCTGCAGTGGGTGGGCGCTTTCCAGCCCCCGCAGGCATGGCGCCAGGGCGAAGTTCAGGGCGCGGCGGTGTCGTAGGTGCTGGCGCTGGAGGGCGGTGCGACGTAGCGCTGGACGATGGCGTCGATTTCCCCGGACATTTTCATCTGCAGCAGGGCGCGCAGGATGCGCCGGGCCGGCACCGCCGGGTCGTTACGCACGTAGCAGCTCACGGCCTGCTCCTGCAGCAGGGCAACGCGGTACAGCGGTTTGCCGGAGGCCTGGGTCTGGTTGAACCAGTCCAGGGTCCATTGGCTGGCGATTGCGTAGTGATAGCGCCCGACCTGGAGTTTTTGCAGGACCTGCTCCTCGTTGCGCGCATCGTCACGAATCAGCCGGGCACTGTCGAACAGCGCTTGCAGGGAGGTGTAGGTGTAGCTCAGCACGGTGCCGATGTGCTGGGTGGGCAAGTCCTGGGGATTGAGCGGTGTCGGATGCGGGCGGTCGCTCACCAGCAGGTTGCGTTGCACGAACAGCGGCACGCTCCACAGATAGTCCCCGGACAGGTTCGGCAGCCAGGCCTGGGCGGCGAAGCAGCGTACGTCCACCTCGCCCTGGGCCATGGCGTTCTGCACCCGGGCCCGGGCCAGGACGTGGAACTCGGCGCGGGTGCCCAGGTGGCGGGCCAGGCTGTTCATGGTGTCGTAAAGGATGCCGGCGGTGGGTTGCTCGTCCTCGATCTCGATGGTCGGCATGGCCCAGCTGTCGGCAATCACAAAGCGCAAAGGCGCTTCGGCGGCTTCCAGGCTGGCGCTCAACAGCAGCAGGGCGCCCCAAGTCAAACGCATACGGTCTCCCACGGTTCAAACGGCCGAGCCATCCTTGGCAAAATGCAGCTTAGACAGATTAGACAAGCGCGCCGGATGCAATTTCGCCCTTGCTCCGCTAGCATTACCGGCTTCCGCTTTCCAGTTGCGACGGTTTTCGATGAGTTATCAGGTTCTTGCACGTAAATGGCGTCCGCGCTCGTTCCGCGAAATGGTCGGCCAGACCCATGTGCTCAAGGCTCTGATCAATGCCTTGGACAGCCAGCGGCTGCACCACGCCTATCTGTTTACCGGCACCCGCGGGGTGGGCAAGACCACCATCGCGCGGATCATTGCCAAATGCCTGAACTGTGAAACAGGCATCACTTCCACGCCGTGCGGCACCTGCTCGGTGTGCTGCGAGATCGATGAGGGGCGTTTCGTCGACCTGATCGAGATCGACGCCGCGAGCCGGACCAAGGTCGAGGACACCCGTGAACTGCTGGACAACGTGCAGTACGCACCGAGCCGCGGGCGCTTCAAGGTCTACCTGATCGACGAAGTGCACATGCTCTCCAGTCACTCGTTCAACGCGTTGCTCAAGACCCTCGAAGAGCCGCCGCCCTACGTCAAGTTCATCCTGGCGACCACCGATCCGCAGAAGCTGCCGGCGACCATCCTGTCGCGCTGCCTGCAGTTTTCCCTGAAAAACATGACCCCCGAGCGGGTGGTGGAGCACCTCAGTCATGTGCTGGGGGTGGAGAACGTGCCGTTCGAGGACGATGCGCTGTGGCTGCTGGGCCGCGCCGCCGACGGCTCGATGCGCGACGCCATGAGCCTGACCGACCAGGCCATCGCCTTCGGTGAGGGCAAGGTCATGGCCGCCGATGTGCGGGCCATGCTCGGCACCCTCGATCACGGCCAGGTCTACGACGTGCTGCATGCCTTGATCAATGGCGATGCCAAGGCGCTGCTGGAAGCGGTACGTCATCTGGCGGAGCAAGGTCCGGACTGGAACGGCGTACTCTCGGAAATTCTCAACGTGCTGCACCGGGTAGCGATCGCCCAGGCCCTGCCGGAAGGGGTCGACAACGGTCATGGCGACCGCGATCGGGTGCTGGCCCTGGCCCAGGCGCTGCCGGCCGAAGACGTGCAGTTCTATTACCAGATGGGCCTGATCGGCCGCCGCGACCTGCCCTTGGCGCCGGATCCGCGGGGGGGCTTCGAGATGGTCCTGCTGCGGATGCTGGCCTTCCGCCCGGCGGATACGGCGGATGCGCCGAGACAGCCGCTAAAGCCAGTGGGGATCAGCCAGGCCACAGTTGATTCCGCCCAAGCCGTGGCGGCACCAGCTCCTGCTGTGCCTGTGGCTGCCGTTGCGCCGATTGCCAGCGCGCCGGTTGCGGCTGCCGCGCCCGTTCCAGCGCCGGCGGCCGCTCCAGCACCTGTCGTGCCGGAGGTGGCCCAAGCGCTGGTCGTTGAACCTGAGCCGGCGGTCGCTGAAGAAGTGATCGACCTGCCTTGGAATGATCCGGTAGAGCCGCCGGCCGAGCAGCAGGCCGCTGTGGAGCCGCTGCTGGACGTGGTTGCCGAACAGCCCGAACTGACGCCGATGCCGACTCCTGCGCCGGACAGCGTGGTGCCGGACGCGCCGGAGTGGGTCAGTGCGCCGGTGCCCGAGCCGAGTGTGGCCGAGATCGATGCCGCCACACCGGGAATCGACCTGGACGACGAACCGCCCCTGGACGAGGACTACATCGAGCCGGACATGGATTCGGCCTACAGCTACCTCGACGAACTGGCCAGCGAGCACGCCGCCGAACCGGCCCCGGAACCCGAGCCGGAGCCCGCCGCCAAGCCGGCCACCGGCCTGGCCCTGGAGTGGCTGGAACTGTTTCCCAAGCTGCCGATTTCCGGCATGACCGGTAGCATCGCCGCCAACTGCACCCTGATGGCTGTGGATGGCGACAATTGGCTGCTGCACCTGGACCCGGCCCATAGCGCCCTGTTCAACGCCACTCAGCAGCGTCGTCTCAACGACGCGTTGAACCAGTACCATGGCCGCCCCCTGAACCTGGCCATCGAGCTGATCAAGCCCGAGCAGGAAACCCCGGCCCAGGCGGCTTCACGGCGCCGCGCCGACCGTCAGCGCGAGGCGGAGGATTCGATCCACGGTGATCCGTTCATCCAGCAGATGGTCCAGGAGTTCGGCGCCTTGGTGCGCCACGATACTATTGAACCTGTCGAGGCCCCGGCCGCGCAGGGTTGATTGCTTAAAGGGCGCCGGGCCGCGGGCCGGGCGCTGTTTCCATCCCCGTACTTTGAGGTAATTCCCATGATGAAAGGTGGCATGGCCGGCCTGATGAAGCAGGCACAGCAGATGCAGGAAAAAATGGCCAAGATGCAGGAAGAACTGGCCAACGCTGAAGTCACCGGCAAGGCCGGCGGCGACATGGTCACTGTGGTCATGACCGGCCGTCATGACATCAAGCGCGTGAGCATCGACCCGAGCCTGCTCGAAGGCGTCAGCGAAGATGACCGTGAAGTGCTGGAAGACCTGTTTGCCGCGGCGGTCAACGACGCCGTGCGCAAGATCGAGTCCAACAGCCAGGAAAAAATGTCCGGCATGACCGCCGGCATGCAACTGCCTCCAGGCATGAAGCTGCCGTTCTGATTCGCCCCGGCGCTTCGGATGGACGCACACAAGCCAGGCCTCGAGCCTGGCTTTTTTGTGCCGTCGATCAGCCCCGCTGTGCAGGCATCCCCTGGTTGGAAAGATCGAACGTCATTGTCCCTTCGGGGTCTGCACCCTATACCGTCCTCTTCCATCCTCGAAACAGGAGTGTCTGTGATGCCGCAAACATTGACCCTCAACCAGCGCGTGGTGCTGGTCTCGCGCCCTCAGGGCGCGCCGGTCCCGGAGAACTTCCGCCTGGAACGGGTGGCCTTGCCGGAGCTGGCCGACGGCCAGGTTCTGCTCAAGACCCTCTACCTGTCCCTGGACCCCTACATGCGTGGACGCATGAGCGACGCGCCGTCCTATGCCGCTCCGGTGGAAATCGATGAGGTCATGACCGGTGGCGCGGTGAGTCGGGTCGAGCGCTCGCTGAATCCGAAGTTTCAGGAAGGCGATCTGGTGGTGGGCGCCACCGGCTGGCAGAGCCACTGCATCAGTGATGGCCGCAACCTGATTCCCGTGCCTTCCGGCCTGCCCAGTCCCTCCATGGCCCTGGGCGTGCTGGGCATGCCCGGGATGACGGCTTACATGGGGTTGATGGACATCGGCCAGCCCCAGGCCGGGGAAACGCTGGTGGTGGCCGCGGCCTCCGGCGCCGTGGGCTCGGTGGTGGGGCAGGTGGCCAAGCTCAAGGGGCTGCGGGTGGTAGGTGTGGCGGGTGGCGCCGAGAAATGCCGGTATGTGGTTGAAGAACTGGGCTTCGACGCCTGTGTCGATCACAAGCGTGCGGATTTTGCCGACGAACTGGCCCAGGCTTGCTTCAAGGGGGTGGACATCTATTTCGAGAACGTCGGCGGCCAGGTATTCGATGCGGTAGTCCCCCTGCTCAATCCCCGGGCACGCATTCCCCTGTGCGGGCTGATAGCCCAGTACAACGCCCAGGAGCTGCCACCGGGGCCGGATCGCCTGCCGCTGTTGCAGCGCACCTTGTTGACCAAGCGGGTGCGGATGCAGGGCTTTATCGTTTTCGACGACTACGGCGACCGCCACCCGGAATTCATCAAGGCCATGGCGCCCTGGGTGCGTGAAGGCAAGGTCAAGTTCAAGGAGGACGTGGTGCAGGGCCTGGAGCAGGCCCCTGAAGCCTTCATCGGTCTGTTGGAGGGGCGCAACTTCGGCAAGCTGGTGGTCAAGGTTGCGCCGGACGCGAGCATTTGACGCTATCCCGAGGCGCGGGTATAAACCGCGTCTCGTCGTTTTGTCGGACATTTGCCCATGAGCTTCAGCCCCCTGATTCGCCAACTGATCGACGCCCTGCGCACTTTGCCGGGCGTGGGTCAGAAAACCGCCCAGCGCATGGCCTTGCAACTGCTCGAGCGTGATCGCAGTGGCGGCTTGCGCCTGGCCCAGGCCCTGAGCCAGGCCATGGAAGGGGTCGGGCACTGCCGTCAATGCCGGACCCTGACCGAAGACGAACTGTGCCCGCAATGTGCCGATCCACGCCGTGATGACACGCTGCTGTGCGTGGTGGAAGGTCCGATGGATGTCTATGCGGTGGAGCAGACCGGCTATCGCGGTCGTTACTTCGTGCTCAAAGGCCACTTGTCGCCTCTGGATGGCCTGGGGCCGGAAGCCATCGGCATTCCGCAGTTGCTGGCGCGGATCGAGGAGCAGGGCAGCTTTACCGAGGTCATCCTGGCCACCAACCCCACGGTGGAGGGCGAAGCCACGGCCCACTACATTGCCCAGCTGCTGACCAACAAAGGCCTGATCACTTCGCGCATCGCCCATGGCGTACCGCTGGGTGGCGAGCTGGAGCTGGTGGATGGCGGCACCCTTGCTCACTCCTTTGCCGGTCGCAAACCCATAGCCCTGTAGCGTTGGTGGGCCGGCGCCGGCGTACCGGCGGGGGCGGAGATACGGATCGCCTTGAAAACCAAGCAAGCGCTTGGTAAGTTCCCTCGACCCTTCAGAGGAGCTTGCCGATGTCTGCCTGCCAGGAATACTTCGACCCCAGCCACCAGTTGGTCCGCGACAGCGTGCGACGCTTCGTCGAGCGCGAAATTCTCCCCGAGATCCAACAGTGGGAGGAGGCTGAAAGCTTTCCCCGTGAGCTGTATCTCAAGGCCGGTGCCGCCGGGATTCTCGGCATCGGCTATCCCGAAGCCCTGGGCGGCAGTCACGAAGGTGATCTGTTCGCCAAGATCGCCGCCAGCGAAGAGTTGATGCGCAGCGGTTCCGGCGGCCTGGTGGCAGGGCTGGGGTCGCTGGATATCGGCCTGCCGCCGATCGTCAAATGGGCCCGCCCCGAAGTGCGCGAGCGGGTTGTGCCCCAGGTGCTGTCCGGAGAGAAGATCTGCGCGCTGGCGGTGACCGAGCCCAGTGGCGGGTCGGACGTGGCCAACCTGCAGACCCGCGCCGTGCGCGACGGCGATCATTATCGGGTCAGCGGCAGCAAGACCTTCATCACCAGTGGCGTGCGCGCCGATTACTACACCGTTGCGGTGCGTACCGGAGAACCGGGCTATGGCGGCATCAGCCTGCTGCTGATCGAGAAGGGCAGTCCCGGTTTCACGGTGGGCCGGCAGTTGAAAAAGATGGGCTGGTGGGCCTCGGACACCGCCGAGCTGTTTTTCGACGATTGTCGGGTGCCGGTGGGCAACCTGATCGGTGCCCAGAACATGGGCTTCGCCTGCATCATGGGCAACTTCCAGAGCGAGCGCCTGGCCCTGGCGCTGATGGCCAACATGACCGCGCAAATGGCGCTGGAGGAGAGCCTGAAGTGGGCCCGGGAGCGCGAGGCGTTCGGCAAGCCCATCGCCAGGTTCCAGGTGCTCAAGCATCGTCTGGCGGAAATGGCCACGGCCCTGGAGGTGTCCCGGGAGTTCACCTATCGCCAGGCCGCACAGATGGCTGCCGGCAAAAGCGTGATCAAGGAGATTTCCATGGCCAAGAACTTCGCCACCGACACCGCCGACCGCATCACCCACGATGCGGTGCAGATACTCGGCGGCATGGGCTACATGCGCGACAGTCTGGTGGAGCGCCTGTACCGGGATAACCGCATCCTCTCCATTGGCGGCGGCACCCGCGAAGTGATGAACGAAATCATCAGCAAGCAGATGGGGCTCTAGCGTTCGCTCAGGGAGAACTGGGTCAGGCAGAACGTCGGGATGCCCATGTCTTCCAGCTTCTGCGAGCCTCCCAGTTCCGGCAGGTCGATAATGGCGGCGGCCTCGTAGATTTTCGCGCCCATGCGTCGTACCAGGTTGGCAGCGGCGATCAGGGTGCCGCCGGTGGCGATCAGGTCATCGAACATCAATACCGAGTCGCCTTCGCACAGGCTGTCGGCATGCACTTCAAGGAAGGCTTCGCCGTACTCGGTCTGGTAACCCTCGGCCAGTACATCGGCCGGAAGCTTGCCCTGTTTGCGGAACAGAATCAGGGGTTTGTTCAACTGGTAGGCGATGATCGAGCCGATCAGGAAGCCTCGGGCATCCATGGCGCCGATGTGGCTGAAGTCTTCTTCGACATAACGCTGGGCGAAACTGTCGGCCACCAGGCGCAGGGCCCGGGGAGACTGGAACAGGGGAGTGATGTCACGAAAGATCACCCCGGGTTTCGGGAAGTCGATGACGGGGCGGATCAGGGATTTGATGTCAAAGGAGTCGAAGGCCATCTGCGGGTGTCCTGGCGGGCAATTTGGGCCGCGCCAGTATAGCCGCGACCGAGCGGCTTGGCTCAGTCGCGAGCACCGTGGATCAGCCTTCCACCGAGCCCCCGGCCAGGGCGCACAGCTGGATCGGATCGAGGATGTGCACTTCCTTGCCTTCGGCGGCAATCAGTTCGTTCTGCTGGAACCGGGTGAACACCCGGGACACGGTTTCCACCGCCAGGCCCAGGTAGTTGCCGATTTCATTGCGCGACATGCTCAGGCGGAACTGGTTGGCCGAGAAGCCGCGAGCGCGGAACCGGGCCGACAGGTTGACCAGGAAGGTGGCAATGCGTTCGTCGGCGGTCTTTTTCGACAGCAGCAGCATCATCTGCTGGTCGTCACGGATTTCCCGACTCATGACGCGCATCAACTGACGGCGCAGTTGCGGCAGTTGCAGGGCCAGTTCGTCGAGACGTTCGAAGGGGATTTCACACACCGAAGTGGTTTCCAGGGCCTGGGCCGAAACCGGATGGCTTTCGGTGTCCATGCCGGACAGCCCCACCAGCTCGCTGGGCAGGTGGAAACCGGTGATCTGCTCTTCGCCGCTGTCGCTGAGGCTGAAGGTTTTCAGGGCGCCCGAACGCACGGCATACACCGAGTCGAAGCCGTCACCCTGACGGAACAGAAATTCGCCTTTTTTCAATGGGCGGCCACGTTTGACGATTTCGTCCAGCGCGTCCATGTCTTCCAAATTCAAGGAAAGTGGCAGGCACAGAGGGGCCAGGCTGCAATCCTTGCAATGGGCCTGGTTATGAGCGCGCAGTTTAACTGGCTCGGACATTCTAGAATCCTTGTGGGAAAACACACATAAGCCGTAAGGGTAACTCACGGGAGGAGGTTCCGGCCAGTCCGTGCCGTATTAACTGTGAGTCGTAAAGCAATCCTTTTGTGGGTCGATAACCTGTTAACGAAAACAACTTGGAGCGCCGCAACTATGTCCTTTGTTGGCGGTATTACTAATGGCAGCAATAACTTGCAGCCACTTTCTGAATCTTCGAAAAGCAACGATGCGGATGAACTAAGGGGTTCGCCGTTAGTTGCAGAACCTATGGTTGGAGAGGGCGTCAAAGTGTCGCTGTCGGGGGCCGGACTGAAGAAATCCTCCAGTGCTGCGGGCGATGACAGTGACATCGAGGAAAGCGGCCTGCCCGAAAATATTCAACAGCTCCTCAAAATGATCAGAAAATTGCAACAACAGATTGCTGAAAAGCTGGCCCAGCTTCAGGCCGTCATGGCCGACAAGCACCTGGGGCCGGAGGAGGCCAAGGCCAGGATCGGTAGCCTGCAATCGGCCCTGGCGGCCCTCAATAGCGGATTGCTGACCGCCAACGCCTCATTGGCCAAGGCGATGAGGGAGGCCGGCTTGAGTCCCGAGCAGGTGGTGAAAGCCTCTGCTTTGCTCATGAAATCCTAGATGACCCGGGAAAAACGCTGGCGATTCTGCTGCCCCAGGTAGGCATCGAAGATCATGCATACCGAACGCACCAACAGGCGTCCCGCCGGAAGTACGGTGATGGCCTCGGGGCTTAGTTGAATCAGTCCATCGTCGTCCATTTCCTGCAAGTCTGGCCATAGTTCATTGAAATAGCCGCGAAAGTCGATATTGAAGGCTTGCTCTATATCTTCGAATTTAAGACTAAAGTTGCAGATCAGTTGTTGAATAACTTCCCGGCGCAGACGGTCGTCGGTATTACAGACCAGGCCGCGACTAGTGGCCAGTTGTGCACCTGCCAAAGCATTTTGATAGTGCGTCAGATCACTGCTGTTCTGGCAATACAGGTCACCGATCTGGCTGATCGCGGAAACGCCCAAGCCGATCAGGTCGCAATGACCGTGGGTGGTGTAACCCTGGAAGTTGCGCTGCAGGGTCGATTCTTCCTGGGCGATCGCCAATTCATCATCGGGAAGGGCGAAATGATCCATGCCGATGTAGCGATAACCGGCGGCGGTCAGTTGCTCGATGGTGCGTTGCAGCATTTCCAGTTTCTCCGCCGGCGCCGGCAGCTCGCTGCCGTTGATCCGTCGTTGCGGCATGAAGCGCTCGGGCAGATGGGCGTAGTTGAACACCGAGAGCCGGTCGGGCTGCAGGCTGATGACTTCTTCCACGGTGCGGGCAAAGTGTTCCGCGGTCTGCTTGGGCAGGCCGTAGATCAGGTCGATGTTGATGGAGCGAAATTGCAGGGTGCGAGCCGCTTCGATCACCGCTCGGGTTTCCTCCAGGCTCTGCAGGCGGTTGACGGCGCGCTGCACCGCCGGGTCCAGGTCCTGTAGACCGATGCTCACCCGGTTGAAGCCCAGCTCTCGCAGCAGCCCCATGGTCGACCAGTCCGCTTCACGAGGGTCGATCTCGATGCCGTAGTCGCCGGAGTCATCCTCGAGCAGGTTGAAATGCTTGCGCAGCAACGCCATCAGCTGGCGCAACTCGTCGTGATTGAGAAAGGTCGGGGTGCCGCCGCCGAAATGCAGCTGCTCGACCCGCTGGTTGGGCGCCAGGTGGCAGGCGATCAGTTGCATCTCCTGTTCCAGGCGTTGCAGGTAGGGCAGGGCCCGGCTGCGATCCTTGGTGATGACCTTGTTGCAGGCGCAGTAGTAGCAGATGTTGGCGCAGAACGGGATGTGCACGTACAGCGACAGCGGGCGCTGGGCCTTGCGGCTGTCACGCAGGGCGTGCAGCAGATCAAAGGCACCCACCTGGCTGTTGAATTGCACGGCGGTCGGGTACGAGGTGTAGCGCGGTCCCGCCAGGTCATAGCGGCGGATAAGATCTGTGTCCCAACGAATGGCGTCGAGCATGCGGGAATTCCCCCGGATAGGCTGGCAGTGTTCGCGAGTCTAGGAGGTTAGGGGCGCGGCCATCTTGACTTGTATCAAGGGTGTTCGGGAGCTGCCGGGCTAGCGCCGGCGGGGCGTGTGGGCCCGGTTGCCGGGCAGTGCCCCGGGGTCAGTGGCCCATCAACCAGTGCTGGTGAGGGCCGGGCAAGGTCCAGAGGCCGAAGAGGATGACCAGCAGGCCGCCGGTCAGGCGCACGCTGCGTCGACGCAACAGGGCCGTGACCCGTTCCGCCGCCAGGCCGGTGGCCAGCAGGACCGGCCAGGTGCCCAGGCCGAAGGCCAGCATCAACAGGGCACTGTCGAAGGCATTGCCCTGGCTCGCCGACCACAGCAGGGTGCTGTACACCAGGCCGCAAGGCAGCCAGCCCCAGAGCGCCCCCAGGAGCAATGCACGAGGCAGGCTGGAAACCGGCAACAAACGACTGGCCACTGGCTGGATATGCCGCCATAGCCCTTTGCCAAGCCCTTCGATGCGGGTCAGGCCGCTCCACCACCCGGCGAGGTACAGGCCCATGGCGATCAGCAGCAGCCCGGCCAGTATCCGCATGAACAGCGCGACCGGGCTGTTGGCCACCGCCCAGCCGGCCAGGCCCAGCAACAGGCCGGCCAGGGCGTAGCTGAGGACGCGGCCCAGGTTGTAGGCCAGCAACAGGCGAAACCGCCGGCTGCGCTGCTCCCGGGGAATCGCCAGGGTCAGGGCGCCCATCAGGCCGCCGCACATGCCCAGGCAGTGACCGCCGCCCAGCAGGCCGAGTATCACAGCCGAAACCAGCAGGGGCGCCAGTTCAAGCATGGGGTGGTTCCGTTTTGCGGGTGGCTTCGGTGGGGGCGTCGGGCTGGCCCTTGGCTTCGTCCACCGCGGCGGTGTGGCTGGGGTCCTGATCGTCGAACAGGATGCTGTGGGCCGGACCGTCGAGGTCGTCGTACTGACCGCTGTCCACGGCCCAGAAGAAGATGTAGATGGCGATGGCCACGATCAGCAGTGCGGCCGGGATCATCACGTAAAGAGCTGGCATCTGGACTCCAGGCCCGGCGGCTCAGGCCGGCAACGGGCGGGGTTCGGGGGTGCTGGCACTGGCGGCCGACCGCGGCATGCGGGTCAGGCGCAGGGCATTGAGCACCACGGTCAGGGAACTGATGGACATGCCGACCGCGGCCCACACCGGGGTGATCCAGCCGAGGGCGGCGAACGGCAGCATCAGGCCATTGTACAGTCCGGCCCAGAGCAGGTTCTCGATAATCACCCGGCGGGTCCGGCGCGCCAGGCTGAAGGCCTGCACCAGCGCGTCCAGGCGATTGGACAGGAGCACCGCATCGGCGCTGGTCTTGGCCAGGTCGGTGGCCGACCCCATGGCGACGCTGATATCGGCGGCGGCCAGCACCGGGACGTCGTTGACGCCATCGCCGAGCATCAACACTTTGCGGCCCTGTTGATGCAGTTGTTGCAATACCTGCAGTTTGTCGTCCGGACGCAGACCGCCCCGGGCCTCATCGATCTGCAGTTCGGCCGCGACGCTGGCGACCATCGGCGAGCTGTCTCCGGACAGCAGCAGGGTATGCCAGCCGCGAGCCTTGCAGGCGGCCAGGAGCGCGGGGGCGTCGCTGCGCAGCCGGTCATCGAGCACCAGCCAGGCGAGGGCGCCCTGGCTGTCCCCCAGCAACAGCCACTGCCCGGCTTCGTCGGGCATGCTCGGCACCGGGCAGCCGCTGAGTTCGCAGACGAAGGTCGGCTGGCCGATGCGCAGGCGCTGTTCGCCCACCAGGCCTTCCAGGCCCAGGCCCGGGCTGCTGGTGACGTCTTGCGCGGCCACCGGGGCGCGGCCGAAGGCTCGGGCGATCGGATGTTCGGAGCGGTTCTCCAGGGCGGCAGCGAGACTCAGGCAGTCATCGCTGGACAAACGCCCCAGGGGGCGGATAGCGCGCAATGCCAGGCGTCCTTCGGTCAGGGTGCCGGTCTTGTCGAAAATCACTGTGTCGATCTGGTTCAAGCCTTCCAGCACGTGGCCGCGAGTCAGCAGCAGGCCAAGCTTGTGCAAGGTGCCAGTGGCGGCGGTCAGGGCGGTCGGGGTGGCCAGGGACAGCGCGCAAGGGCAGGTGGCGACCAGCATGGCCAGGACAATCCAGAAGGCTCGCGAGGCGTCCAGTTGCCACCACAGCAGGCCGATGGCCGCAGCCGCGATCAGCGAGAACAACAGGAACCACTGGGCCGCACGGTCGGCCACTTCGGCCAGCCGGGGTTTTTCCGCCTGGGCCCGGTCCAGCAGGCGGACGATGGCGGACAGCCGGGTGTCCTGGCCCAGGGCCTGAACCTCCACCGTCAGCGCGCCTTCGACGTTCAGGGTGCCGGCAGTGACGCTATCTCCCTGGCTGCGTGGCTGTGGCAGGTACTCGCCGGTGAGCAGGGATTCGTCGATGCTCGACTGGCCATCGAGGATCTTGCCGTCGGCCGGCAGCACCGCACCGGGGTGCACCAGCACCCGGTCGCCCAGGCGCAGTTCGGTGAGCAGGATGCGTTCACTCTGGCCGTCCTGGCCCAGGCGCAGGCAGGAGGCAGGCAACAGGTTGACCAGCTGCGCGGTGGCCGCTGCGGTGCGTTCCCGGGCCCGACGTTCCAGGTAGCGGCCGGCGAGGAGGAACAGGGCGAACATGCCGACAGCGTCGAAGTACAGTTCGCCGACACCGCTGATGGCGGTCCAGATTCCCGCCAGGTAGGCCCCGCCTATGGCCAGGGATACCGAGACATCCATGGTCAGGTGACGGGTGCGCAAGTCGCGCATGGCGCCTTTGAAGAAGGGCGCGCAGCTGTAGAAGACGATCGGGGTGGTGAGGAACAGCGCGACCCAGCGCAGGATGGTGTGCAGTTCCGGACTCAGGTCGATATTGAATTCCGGCCAGGTGGCCATGGTTGCCATCATTGCCTGGAACCACAGCAGCCCGGCGACCCCCAGCTGGCGCAGGGCCAGGCGGTTCTCGCTGGCCAGTTGTTCGGAAGCGCGGTCCGGCTGGTAGGGGTGGGCCGCGTAGCCGATGTGACGCAGTTCGCTGAGCACCTGGCTCAGCGGGAGTTGGCTGTCGGCCCAGCGCACGTGCAGGCGGTGGTTGGACAGGTTGAGACGGGCCTCGGCCACGGCCGGCAGGCTGCGCAGGTGTTTTTCGATCAGCCAGCCGCAAGCGGCGCAACTGATGCCTTCCATGAGCAGGGTGGTTTCGGCCAGTTCGCCTTGGTGACGGACGAAAGGCTGTTGCACATCGGCACGGTCGTACAGTGCCAGCTCGTCAATCAACTGCACGGGCAGGGCTTCGGGGTTGGCCGAGGCTTCGCTGCGATGGCTGTAGTAGTGTTCCAGACCGCCGGCGACTATGGCCTCGGCCACTGCCTGGCAGCCCGGACAGCAGAACTCCCGGGATTCGCCGAGCACGACGGCGGTGAACCGGCTGCCGGCGGGAACCGGCAGGGCGCAGTGGTAGCAGGGCAGTGGCGTGGTCATCGGCGATCTTTGTGGTCGGGGAAAAACTCATCGCCGGCCGCTCGACTCCAGTCCTGGAAAAAGGGTCGGAGGCGGCGGACCGGCGATGGATGACGGGGGTGAATCAGTTCAGGTCTTCCGCGCCTTGCAGCGGCTCGTCACCCAGCAGCAGGTCCTTGTCGTGGCTGACCTGTTCCTCTTCGAACATGCGCCAGGTCTTGTCGCCTTCGACACCCAGCAACTCGACGAAGCGTCGGCCTTCGACCTGGTCGTTCAACTGGCCGATGTAGCGACCGTGTTCGCTTTCGCTGCGGGCCAGGGTGATCTTGCGGTCTTTCTCCGGCTGGGTCGGCGAAATCAGGTTCAGCTCCAGGGTCTTGGGCTGGCTGTCGCCGCTCAGGCGCAGCTCCACTTCGCCCGTCAGCTCGTCCAGATGCACGCTGGCGCGCATCTTCAGGGTCTGGGCCAGCAGCTCGCGATCCAGGGAGCGGTTGATGCCCTTGCCGGCCTCGTAGTAGTTGTCGTTGACCAGGTTGTCCGGGTTGTTCACGGCAATGGTCACCATGGACAGGGTCAGGGTCACCGAGCAGGCGAGAATGCCAATGATGATCCAGGGCCAGAGGTGTTTGTACCAGGGGCTGGTGGCGGTAGCTGCGGGCATGATCACTTCTCTTGGCTCTTAACGGATTTGTGGGCCGATGAATCGGCTCTTGGCTTCAACGTGGACGCTGCTGTCGTCGGCATCCTCAAGGATGAACTTCACCTCGTTGGTGGTCGAGGGCAGGTGATCCGGAGCAATCGACAGCTCCACCGGCATGCTGACGATATCGCCGGCCGCCACGTGGATTTCGCGTTTGCCCTGCAGTTTCAGATCCGGCAGGCCGGCTGCGTCAAGCACATAAGTGTGATCGCGCTGGTCCTTGTTCATGATCTTCAGGCTGTAGACGTTCTCGATCCGCCCTTCGGCGTTTTCGCGGTACAGCACGCGGTCCTTGCTGACGTCGAAACCCACCAGCGAGCGCATGAAGAATGCGCTGATCAGCAGGCTGATCATGGCCAGCAGCACCAGGGCGTAGCCAATCAGGCGTGGGCGCAGTTTATGGGTTTTCTGCCCGGAGAGGTTGTGCTCGGTGGTGTAGCTGATGAGCCCGCGGGGGTAGTCCATCTTGTCCATGATGCTGTCGCAGGCGTCGATGCAGGCGGCGCAGCCGATGCATTCGATCTGCAGGCCGTCGCGGATGTCGATGCCGGTCGGGCAGACCTGGACGCACATGGTGCAGTCGATGCAGTCGCCCAGGCCCTGAGCCTTGTAGTCGGCGCCTTTCTTGCGTGGACCACGGCTTTCGCCACGGCGCGGGTCGTAGGAGACGATCAGGGTGTCCTTGTCGAACATCACGCTCTGGAAGCGCGCGTAGGGGCACATGTAGATGCACACTTGTTCGCGCAGCCAGCCGGCGTTGCCGTAGGTGGCCAGGGTGAAGAAACCGACCCAGAAATACGACCAGCCATCGGCCTGGCCGGTGAAGAAGTCGATGACCAGTTCGCGGATCGGCGAGAAATAGCCGACGAAGGTCATGCCGGTGACGAAACCGATCAGCAGCCAGAGGCTGTGCTTGCTCAGCTTGCGCAGGAACTTGTTGGCGCTCATGGGCGCCTTGTCCAGCTTGATCCGCTGGTTGCGGTCGCCTTCGGTGACCTTTTCGCACCACATGAAGATCCAGGTCCAGACGCTCTGCGGGCAGGTGTAGCCGCACCAGATACGTCCCGCATAGACGGTGATGAAGAACAGGCCGAAGGCGGCAATGATCAGCAGGCCCGAGAGCAGAATGAAGTCCTGGGGCCAGAACGTGGCACCGAAAATGAAGAACTTGCGCTCTGGCAGGTTCCACCAGACGGCCTGGTGGCCGCCCCAGTTGAGCCAGACGGTACCGAAGTACAGCAGGAACAATCCGGCGCCGCCGAGCATGCGCAGGTTGCGGAACAGGCCAGTGAAGGCGCGGGTGTAGATTTTTTCCCTGGAGGCGTAGAGATCGACGCTGTTGGTCGCGTTTTTGGCAGGCGGGGTAACGTCTTGTACGGGAATCTGGTTGCTCATCATTGCATCCCACGGCAGTGGAAAAATGCCTCGGTCAGTACGTGCCGACCGCGGTCAAAAGAGGTGTTGCAGTGGCGCAATGATACGCCTGTAGCTCTAGCGCAAGGGTGCGACCTTTGGTCGCGTTGGGGGAAATCAACTGATGGTGTAATGACTTGAATCAATTGACTTGTGGATTATGGACCCTTTTGCACGTCGCGCCGTTCAATTCTTCCATGGGTTGAGCAGGCGTACGCCACAGGTCTCGAAGTCCTTCACGTTGCGGGTAACCATGGTCAAGCCATGGACCAGGGCGGTTGCGGCAATCAGTGCAGCGCATTCATTGCTGCGGTCCGGGACATGCAGTTGGGCGCAGCGCAAGGCCACGGCACTGTCGATGGCCAGGATGCGGCCGGCGAAGGCGGGAAGAACCCGGCGCTCCAGCCAGTTGCGCAGTAGGTTGCCCTGATCCGGGGCGCGCCGCTCCACCTGCAGAATGTCCGTTTCCAGCCCTGGCACCGTGATCGCCGAGAGAAACAGGCTGGTGGGCGCGATGCCATGGGCCCAGGCCTTGACCCCATGATTGGCCTTGGGTTTGCGCAGCTCGGAGATGACGTGGGTGTCGAGCAGGAACATCAGGACAGATCTGTTTCGCGTGGAGTGATCACTGCGCGCTCCGTGGTGAACTCGATGTCTTTGGCTTCCGGCATCGCCAGCATCTCGACGATGCTCAGGTTCAGGCCGCTAAGTTTCTGGTACGCCTCAATGCCTAGCAGTACATGGGTCGGTCTGCCACGGTCAGTGATGATGACCGGGCCTGTAAGCGCGGCTTTTTTGGCACCGCTTGTGTCCTGATTGAACTCGCGGCTGGAAAGGGTGGTGATGGTCATGCCGGGCACCTGCTTGAAGCACTCCATGTAGGAGCGTTACTACCTGGTTGCTGCCAGGAGCAATCTTCTGCCGAGGCAAGCCGATGTAAGGCGTAAACAAAACGGCCCCGCCAATTCTCATTGGCGGGGCCGTCGGGTGTTGCTTTCAGGCGTCGGTCTTACTCGGCGTCGGCCTGCTTGTCACCGTGGGACAGGCTGTAGACATAAGCGGCCAGCAGGTGAACCTTGTCGTTGCCTTGCAGTTGTTCCTGCGCAGGCATCACGCCCTGGCGGCCGTAACGAATGGTCTGCTGCAGTTGCGCAAAGCTCGAACCGTAGATGAAGGCTGCCGGGTGGGTCAGGTTAGGCGCGCCCATCGCTGGGGTGCCTTTGCCTTCCGGACCGTGGCAGACCGCACAGTTGGCGGCGAACAGCTTCTGCCCATTGACCGGGTCGGCCTTGATGCCTTCCGGCAGCTTGCGGCCATCAAGGTTGGTCAGGACATAGGCGGCAACGTCGCTGACGCCTTGCTCCTTGATCACGTCCAGCCAGGCCGGCATCACCGCGTGGCGACCGCCCATGATGGTGGCCTTGATGGTTTCCGGCTCGCCGCCCCAGCGCCAGTCGGCGTCGGTCAGGTTGGGGAAGCCGTAGGCGCCCTTGGCGTCGGAGCCGTGGCACACCGAGCAGTTGGAAGCGAACAGGCGACCGCCCATTTTCAGGGCTTGCGGGTCCTTGGCGACTTCCTCGATAGGCATGGCAGCGTACTTGGCGAAGATCGGACCGAACTTGGCGTCCGACTTGGCCATTTCCTTTTCCCACTCGTGCACGCCGGTCCAGCCGGACTGGCCGTTGGCGAATGGGGTCTGCTTCTCGTTATCGAGGTAGTTATAGCCCGGCAGGACGCCTTTCCAGTTGCCCAGGCCCGGGTACAGCACCAGGTAACCCAGGGCGAAGACGATGGTGCCGACGAACAGCATGAACCACCATTTCGGCAGCGGGTTGTCGTACTCCTCGATCCCGTCGAAGGAGTGGCCGACCGTCTCGTCGGTCTGCTCGGCGCGCTGGCCCTTGCGGGTCGACAGCAGCAGCCAGGTCAGGGCGAAGATGGTACCCAGACTGAGGACTGTGACGTACAGACTCCAGAACGTAGTCATTCTTTGTTACTCCTAGAAGCTTGCTCGACGTGCTTGATGGCGTCGGGATCATCCGCGAACGGCAGCAAGGTTGCGTCTTCAAACTCGGACTTGCGCTTGGGGCTGAACACCCAGAGCGCCAAACCGATGAAGGCCACCATCACAACAAGGGTGCCCAGGCCACGAATCATCCCGATATCCATCTAGATCACCGTTTGCTTTTGATGATGGTGCCCAGGCCTTGCAGATAGGCCACCAGCGCGTCCATTTCGGTTTTGCCCTTCACAGCATCCTTGGCGCCGGCGATGTCTTCGTCGGTGTAAGGGACGCCGAGCGTGCGCAAGACTTCCATTTTCTTCGCGGTGTCTTTGCCGTCGAGCTTGTTTTCTACGAGGAACGGATAAGCCGGCATCTTCGACTCGGGGACGACGTTGCGCGGGTTGTACAAGTGCGCACGCTGCCAGTCATCGGAGTAACGACCGCCCACTCGGGCCAGGTCCGGACCGGTACGCTTGGAGCCCCACAGGAACGGGTGGTCCCAGACGCTTTCACCGGCCACCGAGTAGTGACCATAACGTTCGGTTTCGGCGCGGAACGGACGGATCATCTGCGAGTGGCAGCCGACACAGCCGTTGGCGATGTACACGTCGCGGCCTTCCAGTTCCAGCGCGGTGCGCGGCTTCATGCCTTCCACCGGCTTGTTGGTGACGTCCTGGAAGAACAGCGGGACGATCTGGGTCAGGCCGCCGATGCTGACGGCGATGACCATGAAGAAGGCCAGCAGGCCAATGTTCTTCTCGACTACTTCGTGCTTCATCAGTGAGCTCCAACTACAGCGATCTGAGCGGCGGCTTCAGCTTCAGCCGGGTTCGAGGCGCGAACGGTGCGGAACACGTTGTACGCCATGATCAGCATGCCGGTGGCGAAGAACGCACCGCCCAGAGCACGGACGATGAAGCCCGGGTGGCTGGCTTGCAGCGCTTCGACGAAGGAGTAGGTGAGGGTGCCGTCGTCGTTGATGGCGCGCCACATCAGGCCCTGGGTAATGCCGTTGACCCACATCGAGGCGATGTACAGCACGGTACCGATGGTAGCCAGCCAGAAGTGGGTGTTGATCAGGCCGATGCTGTGCATCTGCTGACGACCGAAGACTTTCGGGATCAGGTGGTACAGGGCGCCGATGGAGATCATCGCTACCCAGCCCAGAGCGCCGGCGTGTACGTGGCCGATGGTCCAGTCGGTGTAGTGGGACAGCGAGTTGACGGTCTTGATCGCCATCATCGGACCTTCGAAGGTCGACATGCCGTAGAACGCCAGGGACACCACCAGGAACCGCAGGATCGGGTCGGTGCGCAGCTTATGCCAGGCGCCCGACAGGGTCATCATGCCGTTGATCATGCCGCCCCAGCTCGGAGCCAGCAGGATGATCGACATGGCCATGCCCAGGGACTGGGCCCAGTCCGGCAGCGCGGTGTAGTGCAGGTGGTGCGGACCGGCCCAGATGTACAGGGTGATCAGCGCCCAGAAGTGCACGATGGACAGGCGATACGAGTAGATCGGACGCTCGGCCTGCTTGGGCACGAAGTAGTACATCATCCCCAGGAAACCGGTGGTCAGGAAGAAGCCCACGGCGTTGTGGCCGTACCACCACTGGATCATCGCGTCAGTCGCACCGGCGTAGGCCGAGTAGGACTTGAAGAAGCTGACCGGCAGGGAAGCGTGGTTGACGATGTGCAGCATCGCGGTCACCACGATGAAGGCACCGTAGAACCAGTTACCGACATAGATGTGCTTGGTCTTGCGCTTGGTGATGGTGCCAAAGAACACCAGGCCGTAGGTGACCCAGACGATCGCCAGCAGGATAGCCAGGGGCCATTCCAGTTCGGCGTATTCCTTGGTGGTGGTGTAACCCAGGGGCAGGGTCACGATCGCACCGACGATCACCGCTTGCCAGCCCCAGAAGGTGAAGGCCGCGAGGCTGTCGGAAATCAGTCGCGTCTGGCAGGTTCGCTGCACGACATAGTAAGAGGTGGCAAACAATGCACATCCACCGAAGGCGAAGATCACCAGGTTGGTGTGCAGCGGGCGCAGGCGTCCAAAGGTCGTCCATGGCAGACCGAAGTTCAACTCCGGCCAGACCAGTTGCGACGCGATGAAGACACCGAGCCCCATGCCAAGGATCCCCCAGACCACCGTCATGATGGCGAACTGGCGGACTACCTTATAGTTATAAGCAGTCGGACTGATTGCTGTGCTCATTCTAAGGTTCCACGGTTTGGGTGTTTTATTAGGGATAAAAATCGGCCGCAAGTATGGAGAAAGCAGGGGGTCATTGCAACGCGCCATGACCTGGGTCAATGCGTTCCATGCCTGATTCTGCGGCCTTTCCCTATGCCGAGTAGGGACAAAAAAATGCCCTCGGACAGACTGTCGCAGTGGACAGGATTCGGGGGGTGTCAGGTTGGTTGTAACCGGGTGTGTGGAAGCTGATGGATCAGCTGACAGGCGGTAAGCGAGTCGACAGCCGGTATAAACCAGCCTTTGCGGCCTGTCATCGAGCAGAAGCTTCGAACGTCACGGATACCGTTGGCCTGTGACCAGCCCTTGCCAGTCCCCATCGGGGCAAGCTTAGACCTGAATCGGATGAGTGCAAACGAAGGGGGGAGAGAGGGTGCGACACTTGGTCGCAAAGAGGCGGGGGGAAAGTTTCAAGCGGCAAGCTGCAAGTGAAATCTCGCAGCTTGCCGTTGATCCCTTACTTGTCGCTTTCAGCTTGTGGCTTGTTGCTGCTGTTGTGGGACAGGCTGTACACGTAGGCGGCCAGCAGTTGCACCTTGTCATTGCCGAGCAATTCGCTCTGCGCTGGCATGTGGCCCTGGCGACCATGACGGATGGTCTGTTGCAGTTGCGCGAGGCTGGTGCCGTAGATGAAGCCGGCCGGCTGGGTCAGGTCGGGCGCGCCCATGATCTGGGTGCCCTTGCCGTTGGCGCCGTGGCAGGCTACGCAGGTGGTGCTGAACGCTTGCTGTCCGGCTACCAGGTCGGCATCGCTGTCGGCAGGCAGGGGCAGGCCGGCCAGTTCGTGACGGACATAAGCCGCTACGTTCTTCACGCCTGCTTCCTTGAGCACGTCACCCCAGGCCGGCATGGCCGCCATGCGGCCGCCCATGATGGTGGCCTTGATGGTGTCGGCACTGCCGCCCCAGCGCCAGTTGTCGTCCGCCAGGTTGGGGAAGCCGAAGGCACCCTTGGCGTCAGAGCCGTGGCACACCGAGCAGTTGGACGCGAACAGGCGTCCGCCCATCTTCAGTGCTTGCGGGTCCTTGGCTACTTCTTCCACGGGCATGGCCGCGAATTTGGCGAAGATCGGCCCAAATTTCACGTCGGCCTTGGCCATTTCCTTTTCCCATTCCTTGGTCTGGGTCCAGCCGTCTTCATAGCCCGGCAGGATGCCTTTCCAGTTACCCAGACCCGGGTAGAGGATCAGGTAGCCCACGGAAAACACCAGGGTCCCGGCGAACAGCAGGAACCACCATTGCGGCAGGGGGTTGTCGTACTCCTCGATGCCATCGAAGGCGTGGCCCATGGTCTGGTCCACGCTGCCCTTGGTTTCACCCTTGCGGGTGCCGACCAGCAGCCAGGTCAGGCCGATCAGGCTGCCGATGGTCAGTACGCAGATCCACGTACTCCAGAAGGTGGTCATGGCCGAATGCTCCTTGTTGCAGGCTCTTGAGGTTGAGCGTCATCAGTTGTGTTGCCGGCCGGTGCCGTACCCGGCATCGGGTCGTCGGCGAAGGGCAGCAGGCGTGCCTGGGCAAACTCGGGATTGCGTTTTGAGTTGAACACCCAGATCGACAGGCCGACGAAGGCGATCATCACCACCAGGGTCCCGAGCCCGCGGATCATGCCGCTATCGAGTTCAAAACCCATGGCTCACCTCTTGCTCTTGATCGCAGTGCCAAGCACTTGCAGGTAGGACACCAGGGCGTCCATCTCGGTCTTGCCCTTGAGCGTGGCGGTAGCGCCGGCGATGTCTTCGTCGGTGTACGGCACACCCAGGGTGCGCATGACCTTGAGCTTGGTTTCGGTATGGCTGCTATCCACCGGTGCGTTCACCAGCCACGGATAAGCCGGCATCTTCGACTCGGGCACGACGTTGCGCGGGTTGTACAGGTGCGCGCGGTGCCAGTCATCGGAGTAGCGGCCGCCCACCCGGGCCAGGTCCGGACCGGTACGCTTGGAGCCCCACAGGAACGGATGGTCCCAGACGCTCTCACCGGCCACCGAGTAGTGGCCATAACGTTCGGTTTCGGCGCGGAACGGACGGATCATCTGCGAGTGGCACTGTACGCAGCCTTCGCGGATGTAGATGTCGCGGCCTTCCAGTTGCAGCGCGGTGTAGGGCTTCATGCCTTCCACCGGCTTGTTGGTGACGTCCTGGAAGAACAGTGGGACGATCTGGGTCAGACCGCCGATGCTCACCGCGAAGACCATCAGCAGCATCAGCAGGCCGACGTTTTTTTCAATCGTTTCGTGTTTCATTGCGGACTCCTCAGGCCATCTGCGCAGCGGCGTTAACTTCGGCTGGCACTGCGGCACGCACGGTGCGCCAGGTGTTGTAAGCCATCAGGAACATGCCGCTGAGGAAGATCGCACCACCGACCAGTCGCACGATGAAGCCTGGGTGGCTGGCCACCAGGGTTTCGACGAAGGAGTAGGTGAGGGTGCCGTCTTCGTTGACCGCACGCCACATCAGGCCCTGGGCGATACCGTTGACCCACATCGAGGCGATGTAGAGCACGGTGCCGATGGTGGCGAGCCAGAAGTGGGTGTTGATCAGGCCGACGCTGTACATCTGCTCGCGGCCGAAGACTTTCGGGATCAGGTGGTACAGGGCGCCGATGGAGATCATCGCTACCCAGCCCAGAGCGCCGGCGTGTACGTGGCCGATGGTCCAGTCGGTGTAGTGCGAGAGGGCGTTGACGGTCTTGATCGCCATCATCGGACCTTCGAAGGTCGACATGCCGTAGAACGCCAGGGACACCACCAGGAAGCGCAGGATCGGGTCGCTGCGCAGCTTATGCCAGGCGCCCGAGAGGGTCATCATGCCGTTGATCATGCCGCCCCAGCTTGGCGCCAGCAGTACCAGCGACATCACCATGCCCAGCGACTGAGCCCAGTCCGGCAGCGCGGTGTAGTGCAGGTGGTGCGGACCGGCCCAGATGTACAGGGTGATCAATGCCCAGAAGTGCACGATGGACAGGCGGTAGGAGTACACCGGACGCTCGGCCTGCTTGGGTACGAAGTAGTACATCATCCCCAGGAAGCCCGCGGTCAGGAAGAAGCCCACGGCGTTGTGGCCGTACCACCATTGCACCATCGCATCGGTCGCACCGGCATACACCGAGTAGGACTTGGTGAAGCTGACCGGCAGTTCCAGGTTGTTGACGATGTGCAGGATGGCCACGGTGATGATGAAGGCGCCGAAGAACCAGTTACCCACATAGATGTGCTTGGTCTTGCGCTGCATCAGGGTGCCGAAGAACACGATGGCGTAGGCCACCCAGACAATGGTGATCAGGATATCGATCGGCCATTCCAGTTCGGCGTATTCCTTGGAGCTGGTGTAGCCCAATGGCAGGCTGATGGCCGCCAGGAGGATGACCAGTTGCCAGCCCCAGAAGCAGAACGCGGCGATTTTCGGCGCGAACAGCTGAGTCTGGCAGGTGCGTTGCACCGAGTAGAACGAGCTGGCAAACAGCGCGCAGCCACCAAAGGCGAAGATCACGGCGTTGGTGTGCAACGGACGTAGACGGCCGAAGCTGGTCCACGGTAGGTCGAAGTTGAGTTCAGGCCAGACCAACTGGGCAGCGAGAAAAACCCCGAGCCCCATGCCGACGATGCCCCACACCACCGTCATAATGGCGAATTGGCGGACCACCTTGTAGTTGTAGGCGGTACTGATAGAAGTGTTCATGGTTCCCCATCCACGGTTCAGCTGAAGTGAAAGCGACTGCGCACGGCAAGGCGCGCTCACTTCGTCTGGAGTTATAGGCAGACTAAAAGCGAGGCAAGCATGAGCAATGAGCACAAGGCCAGTATTGACGGGGATCAATGGGCGCAGTGCGTGCAGGAGCGCGGCTGGTTATGGGAGGTCGCCGCTGTTGCCGACCCGTTGCAAGCACCGACGCTGATCCTGGCCCACGGTGCCGGCGCGCCGATGGACAGCGGGTTCATGAACGACATCGCTGCACGCCTTGCCGGGCATGGGGTGAACGTCTTGCGCTTCGAGTTTCCCTACATGGCCCAGCGGCGCCTGGACGGCGGCAAGCGGCCGCCCAACCCGGCGAGCAAACTCCTGGAATGCTGGCGTGAGGTGCATGCTCTGGTGCGACCTTATGTCACTGGGGTCCTGGCGCTGGGCGGCAAGTCCATGGGCGGGCGCATGGCCAGCCTGCTGGCCGATGAACTGGCGGCCGACGCCCTGGTGTGCCTGGGTTATCCCTTCTATGCCGCGGGCAAGCCGGAGAAGCCGCGGGTGGCGCACCTGGCCGAACTGGCGACGCCGAGCCTGATCGTGCAGGGCGAGCGTGACGCCCTGGGCAATCGCCAGGCGGTCGAAGCCTACTCGCTGGCGCCCAGTATCGAGCTGTACTGGCTGGCGGCCGCTGATCACGATCTCAAGCCCCTGAAGGCCTCAGGCTTCACCCATGAGCAGCATCTGGAGTCTGCGGCGGCCAAGGTCGCGGCGTTCCTGCAAACACTGGCCTGATCCTGTAGGAGCGAGCTTGCTCGCGAAGCGCTCACCCGGCCCTCGAACCTCTGAAGACTTATCGCGAGCAAGCTCGCTCCCACGGTCGTTGGGCGGGTTCGCGGGCATAAAAAAACCGCAAGCCGGAGCTTGCGGTTTTTCTCGCCAGCCCGGGCGGGCTTAACGGTTGAAACGCTCCACCAGCGAGTACTGGGTGTGTGCGGTGAGGGTCAGGGCTTCGCTGAGTGCGGCCGAGTGCTGGGCCTGCTCCGAAGTCTGGTCCGCCAGTTGCGCGATGGTGCTGATATTGCGGCTGATCTCTTCGGCCACCGAGCTTTGCTCTTCGGTGGCGGCAGCGATCTGGGTGGTCATGTCGGTGATATTGGCGACCGCTTCGCTGATGCCCACCAGCGCCTGGTCGGCTTCCAGGACTCGGGCCACGCCTTCTTCGGCCTGGCGATGACCGGCGTCCATGGTCTGCACGGCAGTGGCGGCGGTTTGCTGCAGCTTGGCGATCAGGGTGTGGATCTGCCCGGTGGACTCGCTGGTACGCTGGGCCAACTGGCGCACTTCATCGGCGACCACGGCAAAGCCGCGACCCATTTCTCCGGCGCGTGCCGCTTCGATGGCCGCGTTCAATGCCAGCAGGTTGGTCTGGTCGGCGATGCCCTTGATCACGTCCACCACGCCGCCGATCTCGTCGCTGTCCTTGGCCAGCTGGGTCACGGTCAGGCCGGTTTCGCCCACCACCACCGACAGGCGCTGGATGGCTTCGCGGGTTTCCCCGGCGATGTCCCGGCCACGACCGGTGAGGCGATTGGCTTCCTGGGTGGCGTCGGCGGTGCGTTGCACGTGGCTGGCCACTTCCTGGGTGGTGGCGGCCATCTGGTTGACTGCGGTGGCCACTTGCTCGGTCTCGACCCGCTGACGTTCCAGGCCGCTGGAGCTGTTGTGGGCCAGGGTATCGGACTGGCGAGCCTGCTCGTTGAGGTGCTCGGCGGTGTCCTGCAGGCGGGTCAGGCAGGTCTTCAGGCGCGCTTCCTGGCTCAGGATCGACATTTCCAGGCGTGCCTGGGCGCCGCGGCTGTCGGTGTACATCTGGGCGATCAGCGGGTCGGAAGTGGTCTGCTCGGCCAGGCGCAACAGGCGCTTGAGGCCGCGTTGCTGCCAGCTCAGGCCCAGCAGGCCCAGCGGCACCGAGAGCGCCGCAGCCAGGGCAAAGCCCCAATGGGAGTTGAGCCAGGCGCCGATCATGAAGCTCAGTTGGCTGACCAGAATGAACGGCAGCCAGTCCTGCAGCACCGGTAACCACTTGTCACGCTTGGGAATGGCCGACTTGCCGGTGTTGATGCGTTGGTAGAGGGCTTCGGCGCGGCGTACCTGCTCGGCGGTGGGTTTGACCCGTACCGACTCGTAGCCCACCACCTGGTTGCCTTCGAACACCGGCGTTACATAGGCGTTGACCCAGTAGTGGTCGCCGGTCTTGCAGCGGTTCTTGACGATGCCCATCCATGGCAAGCCTTGTTTCAAGGTGCCCCACATGTGCGCAAACACCGCCGCCGGCACATCGGGGTGACGTACCAGGTTGTGCGGTGCGCGAACCAGTTCTTCACGGGAGAACCCACTGATCTCGACAAAGGCGTCGTTGCAGTAGGTGATCACGCCTTTGGCGTCGGTGGTGGAAATCAACCGTTGTTGAGCCGGGAAGGTACGTTCGCGCTGAGTGACAGGCTGGTTATTACGCATGGTTTTTCAATCCGCAAGGCTTTGATGGGTTGTCGGCCGCTTCAACCGATTATTGAAATTATTTTTCAATAATCGGCTCTGGGTCTTATTGGCAGAATGTGTCGCTTGCAAAAAACGCCTGCGGGTTTCAGCAGGCGTTGGCGAGGGGCTAATCATTGACCTTCTTCCTTGGCAGTCAATACTTCTGAAGTACTGGTTTGGCTAAATAACCGGCCGCTTATCCGGCCAGCATCGGATAGGTGAACAAGCCGAAATGCAGCAGATTGAGACCGAAGTGAGTGGCAATCGCCGCGCTCAGGCCGCCAAAACGATAGGCCAGACCGTAGCCGACCCCGGCGATGCCCGCCAGTAGGGTCCATTGCCACCCCGCGCCCAGGTGGACCAGGCCGAACAGCAGGGCTGCACACAGCAGCGCCAGGTTCTCGCCGTAGGGCAGCGCCTTGAAGCGTCGGCTAAGACCGCCCTGGATATAGCCACGGAACAGCGCTTCCTCCACCAGGGTCACCAGCAGCAGGTTGTTGAGCACCCACAGCCAGGCCTGATCCGGCCATTTCGGGGTCCAGCTGATGATCCCCAGCAGCAGTGCGCCACCCAGCGCAGCCACGGCGCACAGAGTCAGGGCCACGGCGGTGGCATACAGCGACAGGCGCAACGAGCGTCGGCCAACGATCCACGGGCACACCAGCAGCAGCCAGAAACCGATCAGCGGCTTGTCCTGGTTCAGGTACATGGAAAACGGCACGGCATCATCGGTAAAACGTTGCGGGTCGATGGCCCGGCCGTTGTAGAAGCCGGGCAGCCAGTGCATGGCCAGGGCCAGGGCGAGCACCACGAACAGGCCGTGGCCCAGATACTGGCCGACCCGGCTGCGTTGCTGGCGCACGGCAAGGCCGGCACAGAGCAGAAGGAGGATCGAAAGGGCAGCCAGCAGTCCCAATTGGCCATAGCTCAGGGCCAGTGCGTAGCCAATAGAAAGGAGTGCCAGATACATCCATGGCAGAGCGGTCATGTGGAATCCTTGTTGCGAAGAATGGGTATTGCAGAGACGTCGTACAGCGCCGGATCTGTAGTCGTTTTTGCGACCGGTGGGTCAGTTCCGGCGGGCGGCAAGTATAACCAGCTGCGTTTTGTTCGACAGCCCGACGAAAAACACCGCCCGTAGGCGGTGTCTGTTTTCGTGGCGGATCAGGATGCAATCAATTGCCGCAACACGTAGTGCAGGATCCCTCCGGACTTGAAGTACTCCACTTCATTCAAGGTATCGATGCGGCACAGCACCTCGATTTTCTCCTGGCTGCCATCTTCACGGGTGATGACCAGGGGCAGGTTCATCCGCGGTGTCAGTTCCACATCGCTCAGACCGAGGATGTCCAGGGTTTCCTTGCCGGTGAGCTTCAGGCTCTTGCGGTTCTGATCCAGCTTGAACTGCAAGGGCAAGACCCCCATGCCCACCAGGTTGGAGCGGTGAATCCGTTCGAAACTTTCGGCGATCACCGCCTTGACCCCCAGCAGGTTGGTGCCCTTGGCCGCCCAGTCGCGGCTGGAGCCGGTGCCGTACTCCTGGCCGGCGATCACTACCAGCGGCGTGCCGTCGGCCTGGTAGCGCATGGCTGCGTCATAGATCGCCAGCTTCTCGCCGGTGGGGATGTACAAGGTGTTGCCACCTTCCTCGCCGCCGAGCATTTCGTTGCGGATGCGGATGTTGGCGAAGGTGCCGCGCATCATCACCTGGTGGTTGCCACGCCGTGAGCCGTAGGAGTTGAAGTCCCGCGGTTCCACGCCCTTGTCCCGCAGGTAGCGGCCAGCCGGGCTGTCGGCCTTGATATTGCCGGCGGGGGAGATGTGGTCGGTGGTCACCGAGTCCCCCAGCAGGGCCAGGACCCGGGCGCCGCTGACATCGGTGATCTGCGGCAGCGGGCCGGCAATGTCATCGAAGAATGGCGGGTGCTGGATATAGGTCGAGTCGTCCTGCCAGACATAGGTGGCCGCTTGCGGCACTTCGATGGCTTGCCACTGCGCATCACCGGCAAACACTTCGGCGTATTCCTTGTGGAACATCCGGGTGTTGACCTGGGCCACGGCGTCGGCGATTTCCCGGCTGCTGGGCCAGATGTCCCGCAGGTATACCGGCTGGCCGTCCTTGCCGTGCCCCAGGGGCTCGCTGCTGAGGTCGATGCGCACCGTACCGGCCAGGGCATAGGCCACCACCAGCGGCGGCGAGGCCAGCCAGTTGGTTTTGACCAGAGGATGGACCCGGCCCTCGAAGTTGCGGTTGCCCGACAGCACCGAAGCCACGGTGAGATCGGCCTGCTGAATGGCTTTTTCGATCGGCTCCTGCAGCGGTCCGGAGTTGCCGATGCAGGTGGTGCAGCCATAACCCACCAGGTCGAAGCCCAACTGGTCCAGGTATTGCGTCAGGCCCGCGGCCTTGTAGTAGTCGGTCACCACCTTGGAGCCAGGAGCCAGGGAGCTCTTGACCCAGGGCTTGCGTTGCAGGCCCTTTTCCACGGCTTTCTTTGCCACCAGTCCGGCGGCCATCATCACGCTGGGGTTGGAGGTGTTGGTGCAGGAGGTGATGGCGGCGATCACCACCGCGCCGTTTTTCAGGCGATAGGTCTGGCCTGCATCCAGGTAATCGGCTTCGCCCACCAGATCGGCGTTGCCCACTGCGACACCGCCGCCGCCCTCGCTTTCCAGGCGGCCTTCTTCCTTGCTGGTGGGTTTGAACTGCAGGTCGAGGAAGTCGCTGAAAGCCTGGGCCACGTTGGGCAGTGCCACCCTGTCCTGCGGCCGTTTCGGTCCGGCGAGGCTGGCTTCGACGCTGCCCATGTCCAGGGCCAGGCTGTCGGTGAATACCGGCTCCTTGCCCGGCAGGCGCCACAGGCCCTGGGCCTTGCTGTAGGCCTCCACCAGCTTCACCAGCTCGGCAGGGCGCCCGGACAGGCGCAGGTAATCCAGGGTGATGTCGTCCACCGGGAAGAAACCGCAGGTGGCGCCGTATTCCGGTGCCATGTTGGCGATGGTGGCGCGGTCCGCCAGGGGCAGGTCGGCCAGGCCATCGCCATAGAACTCGACGAATTTGCCCACCACGCCCTTCTTGCGCAGCATCTGGGTCACCGTCAGCACCAGGTCGGTGGCGGTGATGCCTTCCTTGAGCTTGCCGGTGAGCTTGAAGCCGATGACTTCCGGAATCAGCATCGACACCGGCTGGCCGAGCATCGCCGCTTCTGCCTCGATGCCGCCCACGCCCCAGCCCAGCACCCCGAGGCCATTGATCATGGTGGTGTGCGAGTCGGTGCCCACCAGGGTATCGGGGAAGGCGTAGGTGCGGCCGTCCTCGTCCTTGGTCCAGACCGTGCGCCCCAGGTATTCCAGGTTGACCTGATGGCAGATGCCGGTGCCCGGCGGCACCACGCTGAAGTTGTCGAAGGCGCTCTGGCCCCAGCGCAGGAAGGCGTAGCGTTCGCCGTTGCGCTGCATCTCGATGTCGACGTTCTGTTCGAAGGCGCTGCTGCTGGCGAACTTGTCCACCATCACCGAGTGGTCGATCACCAGGTCCACCGGCGACAGCGGATTGATCCGCTGCGGGTCGCCGCCGGCCTTGGCCATGGCGGCACGCATGGCGGCCAGGTCGACCACCGCCGGCACGCCGGTGAAGTCCTGCATCAGCACCCGGGCCGGGCGGTATTGGATCTCGCGGTCGGAGCGGCGCTCCTTCAGCCAGGCGGCGAGGGCCTTGAGGTCGGCGCCGGTGACGGTCTTGTCGTCTTCCCAGCGCAGCAGGTTTTCCAGCAGGACTTTCAGCGACATGGGCAGGGCATCGATATCGCCCAGGCTTTTGGCGGCGTCCGGCAGGCTGAAATAGTGATAGGTCTTGTCATCGACCTTCAGGGTCTTAAGGGTTTTCAGGCTATCGAGGGATGGCATTGAATGACTCCTTGTGGCCCGCACGGCTACGGGCCTGTGATACGGACAGAGAGTTAACCTAGCTCTGTTTGGGGCTTATGGCTAATCACTGGACTGCTGGCGCAAGTCCAAGGTTCCGAACTCGGTTATGATGCGCCGGTTTTCGTGACAGGCTTTGCTACAGGGCAGGTTTGCGCATCGATTCGTCGCCATTTGCCCAGGAGATTCAATGAACACCCTGTTTATCCACTGCCGGCCCGGTTTCGAGGGCGAGGTCTGCTCCGAGATCGCCGATCACGCTGCTCGCTTGAATGTCGCCGGCTACGCCAAGGCCAAACCCAGCAGCGCCTGCGCCGAGTTCATCTGCACCGAGGACGACGGCGCCCAGCGCCTGATGCAGGGGTTGCGCTTCTCGGAACTGATCTTTCCCCGGCAGTGGGCCCGTGGCGGCTTCATCGAGTTGCCGGAAACCGACCGCATCAGCGTGATCCTGGCCTATCTGGCCGCTTTTCCCCAGTGTGGCAGCCTGTGGCTGGAAGTGGTGGATACCAATGACGGCAAGGAGCTGTCTAACTTCTGCAAGAAGTTCGAAGGACCGCTGCGCAAGGCCCTGAGCGCCGCCGGCAAGCTGGTGGAGGATGCCGCCAAGCCACGCTTGTTGCTCACCTTCAAGAGCGGTCGCGAGGTCTTTGTCGGCCTGGCGGATGCCGGTAACTCGGCCATGTGGCCGATGGGCATACCGCGGCTGAAATTCCCCCGGGAAGCGCCGAGCCGCTCGACCCTGAAGCTGGAAGAGGCCTGGCATCACTTCATCCCCCGTTATCAATGGGACGAGCGCCTGCACAGCGACATGACCGGGGTTGACCTGGGGGCGGCGCCGGGAGGCTGGACCTGGCAACTGGTCAATCGCGGCATGCTGGTGACTGCCGTCGACAATGGTCCGATGGCCGAAAGCCTGATGGATACCGGCCTAGTGCAGCACTTGATGGCGGACGGCTTTACCTTCAAGCCACGGCAGCCGGTGGACTGGATGGTCTGCGACATCGTCGAGAAGCCGGCGCGCAACGCGGCGCTGCTGGAAACCTGGATCGGGGAGGGCCATTGCCGCGAAGCAGTGGTCAACCTGAAGCTGCCGATGAAGCAGCGTTACGCCGAAGTGAAGCGTCTGCTGGAACGGATCGAAGAAGGCTTCAAGGCCCGGGGGATTCGCGTGGCCATTGGCTGCAAGCAGCTGTATCACGACCGCGAGGAAGTGACCTGCCACCTGCGGCGCCTGGATGTGAAAAAGCCCAAGTCGGCGTAGTACCCGCAACACCGCCCGCTTCCTGGTAGGAGCCGGCTTGCCGGCGAAAAAGGCCCACAGCTGTGCAAGGCGTGAGGATGCCTTCGCTGGCAAGCCAGTTCCTACGGCAGGACCGGGGCCGTGGAACGACGGCAACAGATGACCCTATGGCGCCATTGCGCGACAATGCCCGCCTGTTTCAGGAGTGAACCATGAGTCAAATCATCGATACGCCGGTCGACGGCACCCTTGACGCCACCGGCCTCAATTGCCCCGAGCCGGTGATGATGCTGCACCAGCACATCCGTGACCTGCCGGCAGGCGGGCTGTTGAAAGTGATCGCCACCGACCCCTCCACCCGCCGTGACATTCCCAAGTTCTGTGTGTTTCTCGATCACGAACTGGTGGCGCAGCAGGAAGAGGCCGGGACCTATCTCTACTGGATTCGCAAGAAGCTCGACTAACCGGCCGAACGGCTGATGCGGATCTGCTTGCGCGCGCTGCGGGTCAGGCGGATCAGCAGCATCAGCGCGGCGCAGGTCAAGCCGGCAATCAAGCCTTCCCACAAGCCGCTCGGTCCACGCGCCGGGCCGAACCAGTCGGTCAGGCCCAGGGCGTAGCCGACCGGCAAGCCAATCCCCCAATAAGCGAACAGGGTCAGGATCATGGTCACCCGGGTGTCCTGATAGCCCCGCAGTGCGCCGGCGGCGGTGACCTGGATGCCGTCGGAGAACTGGAACAGTGCCGAGTAGACGATGAGCATCGAGGCGACCTGGATCACCAGCGGGTCGTTGGTGTAGATCGAGGCGATGGGTTCGCGCAGCAGAAACATCAGGCTCGCCGACAGGCAGGCATAAGCCAGGGCCGCCCCCATGCCGACCCCGGCGCTGAAGCGTGCGTCACGCGGCTGCTGGCGTCCCAGGGACTGGCCGACCCGCACGGTCACGGCCATGGCCAGGGAGTAGGGGATCATGAACATCAGGGCGCTGACGTTGAGGGCGATCTGGTGTCCGGCCACCACCGTGGCTCCCAGGCTGCCGATCAACAGGGCGATCACCGCGAAGATGCTCGACTCGGCGAATACCGCGATACCGATGGGCAGGCCGACGCTGAGCAGGCGACCGATCACTGCCCCTTGCGGCCAATCGAACTGGCTGAACAGCTGGATCTTGCGATAGGCCTGCGCCCAGCCAATCCAGCCGGCCATGCCCAGCATCATGGCCCACATGACGATGGCCGTGGCCCAGCCACAGCCCACGCCACCCATGGCCGGCACGCCGAAGTGGCCATAGATGAAGATGTAGTTGATGGGGATGTTCAGGGCCAGGCCACACAGGCCGATGACCATGCTCGGTACCGTGCGCCCCAGGCCGTCGCTCAGGCAGCGCAGCACGTAGTACAGCGCCACCGCCGGCAGGCCGCTGGCGATGCCGTGCAGATAGCCCATGCAGGGCTTGATCAGTTCGGGATCGACGTTCATCAGGTGCAGGATCGGTTCGGCGCTGACCAGCATCAGGGTCGCCGAGATCCCGGCCACCACGGCCAGCCACAGGGCCTGGCGTACCACCGGGCCGATCTCGTGCAGCTTGCCGGCGCCAAAGCGCTGGGCCACCTTGGGCGTGGTGGCCAGCAGGGTGCCGGTCATCAGCAGGAACACTGGAATCCAGATCGAGTTGCCCAGGGCCACGGCCGCCAGGTCCCGCGAGCTGACCCGGCCGGCCATCACCGCGTCGACAAAGCCCATGGCAGTGGTGGCCACCTGGGCAATCATGATGGGCAGGGCCAGTTGCAGCAGGTCCCGCAGTTCACGGCCGACCCGGGCAGGGCGGCTGATGGCGGTGTTGGAAGGGGTGTCGGTCACGGAATTCACGGGGCGGAGCGTCCATAGGTGTGTTGCGCAGGACGCGACAGTCTACTCGTTGACATGGTGGTCAGGAAAAAATCCAGTGTTGTGGATTTGTAAGGGCGCCTGCGCTGCAAACGGGCGCTGGACTTCAAGCGGTGCTGGCTCGCCCTGGCATCTGCGCCTACACTGCGGCTCCGCACGAGGAGCCTGCCATGTTGATTGTTGCCGACGAAAATATTCCCCTGATTGACGAGTTCTTTGCCGGCTTTGGCGAGATTCGGCGCTTCCCCGGGCGCGCCATCGATCGGGCGGCCGTGGAGCAGGCCGATGTGCTGCTGGTGCGCTCGGTGACCCAGGTCGATCGTCAACTGCTGGATGGCAGTCCGGTACGTTTTGTCGGCACCTGCACCATTGGCACCGATCACCTGGACCTGGACTACTTCCAGCAAGCCGGGATCAGTTGGTCCAGTGCCCCGGGCTGCAATGCCCGGGGCGTGGTGGACTATGTGCTGGGCAGCCTGTTGACCCTGGCCGAGATCGAAGGGGCGGACCTGGCGCAACGCTGTTATGGCGTGGTGGGGGCCGGTGAAGTTGGCGGGCGCCTGATCAAGGTCCTGCGCGGCCTGGGTTGGCAGGTGCTGGTCTGTGATCCGCAACGCCAGGCGGCAGAAGGCGGCGACTATGTCAGCCTGGAGCAGTTGATCGAGCGTTGTGACGTCATCAGCCTGCATACCCCGCTGACCCGCCACGGCGAGCATGCCACCTGGCACCTGCTGGACCGGCAGCGCCTGGACCGGCTCAAGCAGGGCACCTGGCTGATCAATGCCGCCCGCGGTCCGGTGGTGGATAACCGGGCGCTGCGTGAAGTCCTGCTTGAGCGTGAGGATTTGCAGGCGGTGCTGGATGTCTGGGAAGAGGAGCCGACCGTGGACCGCGAACTGGCGGACCTGTGCGTGCTGGCCACGCCCCATATCGCCGGTTACAGCCTGGACGGCAAGCAGCGTGGCACGGCACAGATCTACCAGGCTTATTGCCGCTTCCTCGGTCAGGCCGAACAGGTCAGCCTGGCCAGCTTGCTGCCGGCGCCCTGGGTGCCGCAGGTGAGCCTCAATGCCAATGCCGACCCGGCCTGGGCCTTGGCGATGATCTGTCGGGCGGTGTACGACCCGCGCCGTGATGATGCGGATTTGCGCCGCAGCCTGGTGGACGATGTCGCCCGGCAACGCAGTGCCTTCGATGGCTTGCGCAAGCATTACCCGGAGCGCCGCGAAGTTGACGGCCTGCAAGTGCGGATTCAAGGGGAGTCGCCGGTGCTGAGCCGGATCGTCAGGGCCCTGGGCGCCAGCCAGGTCTGAACCCGTTCGCAGCCCAGGGCGCGGGCATAAAAAACCCGGCCATAAGGCCGGGTCAAGAGGACGTGAGGCTGTGTGTCAATCTTGCCGAGCAGGCTTGACCAGTCGCTTTTCCAGTTCGCGGCAGGCGTTCTGGATCATGTCTTCAGTAATAGGTACTTCGCGACCCTGAGCGTCGATGATGGCACACCCTAGAGACTGGTTCGGCTGGGTACGGATCACTTGAATCTTGTCATTGCTGCTGTGTTGCAAGGACATGGCCTGTCTCCTCATCAGGTTGTGTGCTTACTTTAGAATGGCCGGGTGACCAAGCTGTTACAGACCGCCACCAGGACTGGCCCGGCCACTTCACTCCACCAGAAATGTCCAGGGAGTGCCAGCCACAGATTAGACCGATAATCTCTAGGCTCTAGTGTCAGCGGTCATAATCAACCTGACTCATTGTGATTTAGCAAAGTTCCTGCGAATTCATCTCGTTGCCGCCGCTGCAGCGGATCAGTCGCCGGCGCGTCAATGGATGAACTGCATGCTCTCTTCTCGTCACCGCCGGGCGCTGCATCTGGCCAGCCGCTTCATTGCTCCTTACCGTTGGCAGGCGCTGGGCGCCTTGCTGGCGTTGATTGTCACTGCCGGCATCACCTTGTCCATGGGGCAGGGCATTCGGCTGTTGGTGGACCAGGGCTTCATGACCCAGTCGCCGCATTTGCTCAATCAGTCCATTGGCTTGTTCCTGCTGCTGGTCCTGGCCCTGGCGGTGGGCACCTTTGTGCGTTTCTACCTGGTGTCGTGGATTGGCGAGCGCTGTGTGGCGGACATCAGGCGCCAGGTGTTCAATCACCTGATCTACCTGCACCCCGGCTTTTACGAGAACAACCGCAGTTCGGAGATCCAGTCGCGGCTGACGGCGGACACCACCTTGCTGCAGTCGGTGATCGGCTCCTCGCTGTCGTTGTTCCTGCGCAATGCGCTGATGGTGCTGGGGGGCATTGTCTTGCTGTTTGTCACCAACCCCAAGCTCACCAGTATCGTGGTGGTGGCCTTGCCGCTGGTGCTGGCGCCGATTCTGATTTTCGGTCGCCGGGTCCGCAGCCTGTCGCGCCTGAGCCAGGACCGGATCGCCGATGTTGGCAGCTACGTCTCGGAAACCCTCGGCCAGATCAAGACGGTCCAGGCCTATAACCACCAGGCCCAGGACGAGCAGCGTTTCGCCGTGACAGTGGAGGAAGCCTTCGATACGGCGCGCAAGCGCATCGTCCAGCGTGCCTGGCTGATTACCCTGGTGATCGTCCTGGTCCTGGGAGCGGTGGGTGTGATGCTCTGGGTCGGCGGCATGGATGTCATTGCCGGGCGCATTTCCGGCGGTGAGCTGGCAGCGTTCGTCTTCTACAGCCTGATCGTCGGCAGTGCCTTCGGCACCTTGAGTGAAGTGATTGGCGAGTTGCAGCGGGCCGCGGGGGCGGCGGAACGCATTGCCGAATTGCTGCGGGCGGACAGCCGCATCCAACCGCCCGACAGCGGGCTGGTGAGCCTGCCGGCGCGGGTGCGTGGTGAGCTGCAACTGGAGGACCTGGGGTTCGCCTACCCGTCGCGACCGGATCGCTATGCCGTCGACGGTTTGACTCTGACGGTGCGGGCCGGGGAAACCCTGGCGCTGGTGGGGCCTTCGGGCGCGGGCAAATCCACTCTCTATGACCTGTTGCTGCGTTTCTACGATCCACAGCGGGGACGGATCCTGCTGGACGGCGTCCCCCTGGCCCAGCTCGACCCGCAGGATCTGCGCCGCTGCTTTGCCCTGGTGTCGCAGAACCCGGCGCTGTTCTACGGCAGCATCGAAGAGAACATCCGCTACGGCAAGCCTGACGCGACCCTGGCCGAGGTTCAGGACGCGGCGAAGATCGCCTATGCCCACGAGTTCATCGAGCAGATGCCCGATGGCTACCGGACCCATCTGGGAGATGGCGGCTTGGGGCTCTCCGGCGGCCAGCGGCAACGCCTGGCAATCGCCCGGGCATTGTTGGTGGACGCACCGATCCTGTTGCTGGATGAAGCCACCAGCGCCCTGGACGCGCAGAGCGAGCATCTGATTCAGCAGGCTTTGCCCAGCCTGATGAAGGACCGCACCACCTTGGTGATCGCCCATCGCCTGGCCACGGTGAAGAATGCCGACCGCATTGCGGTCATGGATCAGGGCAAGCTGGTGGCGGTGGGTACTCATCAGCAACTGATCGCCAACAGTCCGCTCTATGCGCGCCTGGCGGCCCTGCAATTCAGCGACGGCCCTCAGGCAGCGGTGTAGGAGCCGGCTTGCCGGCGAAAGCGTCCAACAGGCTGGCGCCCAGTTCGACGGTTTCTTCGCGGGCGAGCCAGGAGCTGGCCCAATAAAAAGCCCGCATCGTTGCGGGCTTGTGGAGGGGCGGGGTCACTGGTCGTCGAAGTAGCGCTCGTGCCAGTCCACCAGCGGCTGCGGTGAATTGAGCTTCTGCCCATAGATCACCGAGTACGACAGCACGTTCTGTACGTACTGGCGGGTTTCGTCGAAGGGGATGCTTTCCACCCACACATCGAAACTCAGGTGATCGGCGCCCTTGAGCCATTGGCGCACCCGCCCGGGACCCGCGTTGTAGGCCGCGGAGGCCAGCACCCGGTTGCCGTTGAACTGGCTGTGCACCTGGCTCAGGTAGGCGGCGCCCAGCTGGATGTTCTTGTCCGGGTCCAGCACTTGCTGGGGCGAGGCCAGGGGGATGCTGAACTTGCGCGCGGTTTCCTTGGCGGTGCCGGGCATCAGTTGCATCAGGCCGCTGGCGCCGACGTGGGAGCGGGCGTCGTCCATGAAGGCGCTTTCCTGGCGGGTGATGGCGAACACCCAGCTGGAATGCAGGCCGCGGACCTTGGCTTCGCGCACCAGGGTGTCGCGGTGAGCCATTGGGAAACGGATGTCCAGGTCATCCCAGTATTGAGCCTGGCTGATGGTGCGGATGGCCGGGAAGTACCACTTCAGGTCGTAGGCCAGCCTGGCCTGGGCCACCATTTCGTCGCGGTTGAAGTGTCGGCTGACGTGGTACCACTCGCGGCGCCCGTCGACGATCTGGCCTCGGGCATGAAACTCCAGGGCGCGACGCACGCCCGGGGTATTACGGACTTTGTTGATGACCGCCTGGCTCAGCATCAGCGGTTGGTTGTTCAGCTGATAGGGGGCCTTGGCGTGATCGGCGGCGAGGAAGCCATAGAAGTCCCGCTCCCGGGCCAACCCCTTGAACAGCGCCTGGGCCTGAGGGTTTTGCGGCTGGGCCAGCTCCAGGCTGCGAGCCTGCCAGTAGCGCCAGCGGTTGGTGCTGGCCAGGTCCTGAGGCAGCTTGCGGGTCAACTGATAGGCATCCTCCCAGCGTGCCAGGCGCAACAGCAGGCGCAGGCGCCATTCGGACACGGTGTTGTCGCGCAGCTCCGGGTCGTACTTGGTCATCACGTCCAGGGCGCGGCTGTCGAAGCGCCGGGCCAGGGTCAGGCCGATTTCGCGGGCAATCGCCACTTTTTCGTCGCGGGAGAAGTGCATGCTGCTGGCATAGCCGTCCAGCAGGGCCATGGCCTTGTCAGGGTCCTGGCGTGCCAGTCGGCGCAGGCCGAGGCCGACCACATCGGACATGGCCTCATCGGCCGGCTGGAAGCGCGAGGGCTGGCTCAGCAGTTCGGGTTTTTGCGCCACATCGACCAGCAGGCGACCTTGAGGCGCCAGGCTGGTCATGCTCTTCACCAGGCTGTTGGCCAGAGGATAGTTGCGGGCTTCGGCCGCCAGTTTGGCCCGTTGCCAGCGTTTCTGTTCGGTCAGTTGGCCTTCGGCGGCCCATTGCGCGAACAAGGCGTCACAGGTGGCCGGTTGGGATTTGCCGGTCAGCCAGAGCTTTTCGGTGGCAGCGTAGCCTTCGGCCTTGAGATTGTGTCCCAGCTGGTACTGGCCGTTGAGGCAATCCAGCTCGGTGAAATTGAGTTTCGGGTCGTAGTACTTGGTGAAGGTCGCCCAATCGCCGCGTTCGGCCAGCCAGCGCAACCAGCGCAGTTTCATCCAGTTGGCCTGGGGCAGATCGCCATGTTCGGCGAGGAATTTCTCGATCTCGGCGTTGCTGGCGGATTTCAGCCGGGCAGTCAGCTCGTCATAGGCCAGGTAGGGTTCCAGCGGGTAGTCACGCAGCGCATCGGCGTAACGGAAGTAGGGGCCGGAATCACCCTTGGCCAGGGCGCGCTTGGCTTCATCGTAATACTGGCGTTGTAGAGTCAGGTCTGCCGCCTGGGCGGATTGGACGGCTGCGGCGGTGAGAAGCAGGCAAGATAAAACACTGAAAAGGCGACTGCGCATGAGACATCCGGGCAGAGAAATCATGACAAGTGCCGACAAGGCCAACACTGATTGCTCACTAGCTTAGCCTTTTGCCAGCAACCGGTGAAAGCTTTGCCGAACCCTTGGCATCAGTTGGCAACAAAAGTGCCTCAGGGGTGGCCGACGGCGAAATAGCCGGCCTTCTGCGGGCTCAAGTCAGGTAGAATGCGCGCCCGGTTTTTGGAGAAGAACATGACCCTGCTCAAATTCAGCGATGTGTCCCTTGCTTTCGGCGCCATGCCGTTGTTGGACAAGGTGTCCTGGCAGATCGCCCGTGGTGAGCGGGTGTGCATCATCGGCCGTAACGGTACTGGCAAATCCAGCATGATGAAGCTGGTCAAGGGCGATCAGAAGCCCGACGACGGCTCCGTATGGCGCGCACCCGGTCTGAAGATCGGCGAGTTGCCCCAGGAATTGCCGGTGGCCGACGAGCGGACCGTGTTCGACGTGGTTGCTCAGGGCCTGGACGGTGTCGGCGAGCTGCTGGCCCAGTACCACCACCTGAGCCAGAACATCGTCACCGACGCCGATCTGGAAAAACTGATGCACGTCCAGCACGACCTCGAAGCCCGTGACGGCTGGCGCCTGCAGCAACTGGTGGACAGCACCCTGAGCCGTCTGCAACTGCCCGCCGACAAGACCCTCGCCGAGTTGTCCGGCGGCTGGCGTCGTCGCGTGCTGCTGGCCCAGGCCCTGGTGTCCGAACCGGACCTGCTGTTGCTCGACGAGCCGACCAACCACCTGGACATCGGCGCCATTGCCTGGCTGGAAGAGGCGCTGAAGGATTTCCAGGGCGCGGTCCTCTTTATTACCCACGACCGTTCCTTCCTGCAGAACCTGGCCACTCGCATTCTCGAACTGGATCGCGGTGGCCTGATCGACTGGAACGGCGACTACGCCAGCTTCCTGGTGCACAAGGAAGCCATGCTGGCGGCGGAAGAAACCGCCAACGCGCTGTTCGACAAGCGCCTGGCCCAGGAAGAAGTGTGGATTCGCCAGGGCATCAAGGCCCGGCGTACCCGTAACGAAGGCCGCGTGCGTGCGCTCAAGGCGCTGCGCGTGGAGCGCAGTGAGCGCCGCGAGCGTACCGGCAAGGCCAATATTCAGTTGGAGACCGCAGACAAGTCCGGCAAGCAGGTGATGGTGCTGGAGAACGTCAGCTTCGCTCACCCGGATGGTCCGTTCCTGGTCAAGGACTTCTCCATGGTCCTGCAGCGCGGCGACCGTATCGGCCTTCTGGGCGCCAACGGCACCGGCAAGACTACCTTGCTCAAGCTGATGCTCGGTGGCCTGGTTCCCAGCAGCGGCAAGGTGGAAGAGGGTACACGGATCGACGTGGCCTACTTCGACCAGTTGCGCCACCAGTTGGACCTGGAAAAGACCGTGATCGACAACGTCGCCGAAGGTCGCGACTTCATCGAGATCGATGGCCAGAGCCGTCACGTGCTCAGCTACCTGGGTGATTTCCTGTTCAGCCCGCAACGTGCCCGTACGCCAGTCAAGGCGCTGTCCGGCGGTGAGCGTGCCCGTCTGTTGCTGGCCAAGTTGTTCAGCAAGCCGGCCAACCTGCTGGTGCTCGACGAGCCGACCAACGACCTGGATGTGGAAACCCTCGAGCTTTTGGAGGAAGTGCTGCTGACTTTCCAGGGCACGGTACTGATGGTCAGCCACGACCGGGCGTTCCTCGACAATGTGGTGACCAGCACCCTGGTCTTTGAAGGCGAGGGCAAGGTTCGCGAATACGTTGGCGGTTATCAGGATTGGCTGCGTCAGGGCGGTTCGCCGCGGTTGTTGGGCGTGACCGAGAACAAGTCCGGCAAGGCCGAGCTGAATTCCGCCGTGGTGGCGCCGGTGCAAGCAGCGGCGCCGGCCCCCGCACAAGAGGCTCCGGCGGCGAAGAAGAAGCTCAGCTACAAACTGCAACGTGAGCTTGAGGCGTTGCCGGGGCAGATCGAAGCGATGGAGCAGCAGATTGCCGGGGTCGAGGCGGAAATGGCCGATGCCGGTTTCTATCAGCGCCCGGTGGCGGAAACCGCTGCGGTCATCGCCCGGCTGGAGCAGTTGAATGCCGAATTGGAGCAGATGGTCGAGCGCTGGGCCGAGCTGGATGCCTGAATGACCGCTGAGCAATAAAAAAAGCCCGACTTCAGAGTCGGGCTTTTTGTCGAGGCCACTGGCGTGCCGGTGGCGGTATTCAGCGCTTGACCAGGTGCACCGCCAGCACGTCACAAGGCGCGCCGTGGAGAACGTCATTGGCGGTGGAGCCCAGTAACAGCGCCAGGCCGTGGCGGCCATGGCTGCCGACCACGATCAGGTCGCATTCCTGCTCCTTGGCCAGGTGGTGAATCTCCTGGCGCGGCTGTCCGTAGGTCAGGTGGCTGTATTCCTTGGTCAGCTCCGGGTACTTGTGGATCAGTCGATCCAGGCGCTCCCGAGCCTGGTCGAACTGTTGCTGCTGCAGTTGCGAAAGGTCCATGGGGACATCGCCGCCGAAGGCCATGGCCATGGGTTCGACGATATGCACCAGGGACAGCTTGGCCCCATTGCTCACCGACAGCTCGCGAGCGCGGTGGATAACAGGATCGCACTCTTCGGTTAGATCTACGGCGACCAGAATATGGTGGTAGGACATGAGGCGCTCCTCCTGAGGATTGCAATAGCTTCAAGTATGGCTGCTTTCAAGCGGGTTGGTTTTACCCAGGCCCCGCTCATCAAAAAATCGAGAGTACTGATATGACGGTCTGGATAGTGGTGTCAATCCTTGCGGTGGTCCTGAGTCCGCTGGCGTGGTTGCGTCCCTCGCGCCGCCAGAGCGGCCTGATCGCCCTGCGCATGGAGGCGCGGCGCATGGGCCTGGCCATGCAGCTGGCGCCTCAGGAGTGGCCGCATTGGTTGGGGCAGGAGCCCCCCAATCCGTGCCCGCAGTACCACCGCCCGCGGCGTAGCGCGCAATCGGCTTGCTGGAGTTACTGGCAGACAGCTCCCGGTTGCTGGGTCAATCAATGGCGTGAGCCTTGTGTTGACGAGCTGTTGCTCCAGCACCTGCAGACGTTGCCGTCCGGGGTGTTCAAGGTTGAAGCGGACAAGCAGCTGATTGCCCTGTACTGGAACGAGCGTGGCGAGGTCAGTGTCCTGGAGAACATCGCCTCGGTGCTCAAGGCCTTGGCCTGAGGCCTTCGAGGAGCGCGTCCGGGGCAGGGTGGGGCTGGGCGCTGGGCAATAAAAAGCCCGACTCAACATCGGGCAGGATGGCCAGGCAGGCCGGTAATCGAGTTGGAGCCACCTTCGGGTGGCTTTTTGCTATCTGGGCAGTGGCTTTATTCGATAAATGTTTTCTGGTCATTTCTTCAGATATATCCCCAGCTTAGTCGTACTTGCTCCTTGAGGTCGGGGGATTTAGGGCGATTTTTCTAAATATTGATCCTATGAATGGCCTTGAATGCGGGGCCGTGTTGAAGGTCCGGGGAGCGATGAAGTGACCGCAAAGTCGCGTTTCAAACAGTGTTTTGTACGATTGACAATTGGCGGATTTTCCCTGAATGTGGCGTACCCAAATCAAACGGGCGTATGAAATGAGCGTTTGCATCGCAGGCGGCTCTGTACAGAATCCCGACTATCGCGTTGGCGGGTGTGCCTGGCGGAATGGCGTTAGCATCGACGGTGACGTTAGTGCCAAGCCAGAAGTCAGCGTCCGACGTGTACTGTTCAGCTTCCATATCGTGGAGATCAGTTGATGATTTACGAAGGTAAAGCCATCACGGTTAAGGCTCTTGAAAGTGGCATCGTCGAATTGAATTTCGACCTCAAGGGTGAGTCCGTCAACAAGTTCAACCGTCTAACCCTGAACGAACTGCGTCAGGCTGTTGACACCATCAAGGCAGATGCTTCGATCAAGGGCGTGATCGTCAGCAGTGGCAAGGACGTGTTCATCGTCGGCGCCGACATCACCGAGTTTGTCGATAACTTCAAGCTGCCGGATGCCGAGCTGGTGGCTGGCAACCTCGAAGCCAACAAGATCTTCAGCGATTTCGAAGACCTCAATGTGCCGACCGTTGCCGCGATCAATGGCATCGCCCTGGGGGGCGGCCTGGAAATGTGCCTGGCAGCGGATTACCGCGTCATGGCCGCCAGCGCCAAGATCGGTCTGCCGGAAGTCAAGCTGGGCATCTACCCGGGCTTCGGCGGTACTGTGCGCCTGCCGCGCCTGATCGGTGCCGACAACGCCATCGAGTGGATCGCCGCCGGCAAGGAAAACCGTGCCGAAGACGCGCTGAAAGTCGGTGCCGTGGATGCTGTGGTTGCGCCCGAGAAACTCAAGGATGCCGCTCTGGCCCTGGTCAAGCGCGCCATTTCCGGCGAGTTCGACTACAAGGCCAAGCGTCAGCCGAAGCTGGAAAAACTCAAGCTCAACGCCATTGAGCAGATGATGGCGTTCGAAACCGCCAAGGGCTTCGTGGCTGGCCAGGCCGGCCCGAACTACCCGGCACCGGTCGAAGCGATCAAGACCATCCAGAAAGCGGCCAACTTCGGTCGCGACAAAGCCCTGGAAGTGGAAGCAGCCGGTTTCGTCAAACTGGCCAAGACTTCGGCCGCACAAAGCCTGATCGGTCTGTTCCTCAACGACCAGGAATTGAAGAGAAAGGCCAAGGCCTACGACGAAATCGCCAAGGACGTGAAGCAGGCCGCCGTACTCGGCGCCGGCATCATGGGGGGCGGCATCGCCTACCAGTCGGCGTCCAAAGGCACGCCGATCCTGATGAAGGACATCAACGAGCACGGTATCGAGCAGGGTCTGGCGGAAGCCGCGAAACTGCTGGTGGGCCGCGTTGACAAGGGTCGCATGACCGCCGCGAAGATGGCTGAAGTGCTCAACGGCATTCGTCCGACCCTGTCCTACGGCGATTTCGGCAACGTCGACCTGGTGGTCGAAGCCGTGGTCGAGAACCCCAAGGTCAAGCAGATCGTGCTGGCCGAAGTGGAAGCTCAGGTCAAGGAAGACACCATCCTGGCGTCCAACACCTCGACCATTTCCATCAGCCTGCTGGCCAAGGCCCTCAAGCGTCCGGAAAACTTCGTCGGCATGCACTTCTTCAACCCGGTGCACATGATGCCGCTGGTGGAAGTGATCCGTGGCGAGAAGTCCAGCGAGCTGGCCGTTGCCACCACCGTTGCCTACGCCAAGAAAATGGGCAAGAACCCGATCGTGGTCAACGACTGCCCGGGCTTTTTGGTCAACCGCGTGCTGTTCCCGTATTTCGGCGGCTTCGCCAAGCTGGTCAGCGCCGGTGTGGATTTCGTACGCATCGACAAGATCATGGAAAAATTCGGCTGGCCAATGGGCCCGGCGTACCTGATGGACGTGGTTGGCATCGACACCGGCCACCACGGTCGCGACGTCATGGCTGAAGGTTTCCCGGATCGCATGAAGGACGACCGCCGCTCGGCCGTGGACGTGCTTTATGAGGCCAAGCGCCTGGGACAGAAGAACGGCAAGGGTTTCTACGCCTACGAAACCGACAAGAAGGGCAAGCAGAAGAAGGTCGCCGATCCATCGGTACTGGAAGTGCTCAAGCCGATTGTCTACGAGCAGCGTGAAGTCACCGACGAAGACATCATCAACTGGATGATGATCCCGCTGTGCCTGGAAACCGTTCGTTGCCTGGAAGACGGCATCGTCGAAACCGCTGCCGAAGCGGACATGGGCCTGGTCTACGGCATTGGTTTCCCTCCATTCCGTGGCGGTGCGCTGCGCTACATCGATTCCATCGGTGTTGCCCAGTTCGTTGCCCTGGCCGACCAGTACGCCGATCTGGGCGCGCTGTACCACCCGACCGCGAAGCTGCGTGAAATGGCCAAGAACGGCCAGAGCTTCTTCGGTTAAGCGCCCACACTAGAGCGAGAGTGAACATATGAGCTTGAATCCTAGAGACGTCGTGATTGTCGACTTCGGTCGTACTCCGATGGGCCGCTCCAAGGGCGGCATGCACCGCAACACCCGCGCCGAAGACATGTCGGCGCACCTGATCAGCAAACTGCTGGAGCGCAACACCAAGGTCGACCCGGCGGAAGTCGAGGACGTGATCTGGGGTTGCGTCAACCAGACCCTGGAGCAAGGCTGGAACATCGCGCGCATGGCGTCGCTGATGACCCAGATCCCCCATACTTCGGCTGGCCAGACCGTCAGCCGTCTGTGCGGTTCGTCCATGAGTGCGCTGCACACTGCAGCGCAGGCGATCATGACCGGCAACGGTGACGTATTCGTCGTGGGCGGCGTCGAGCACATGGGCCACGTGAGCATGATGCACGGTGTCGATCCGAACCCGCACATGTCCCTGTACGCGGCGAAAGCCTCGGGCATGATGGGCCTGACTGCCGAAATGCTGGGCAAGATGCATGGCATTACCCGCGAACAGCAGGACGCCTTTGGCTTGCGTTCCCACCAGCTCGCCCACAAGGCGACCGTGGAAGGCAAGTTCAAGGACGAAATCATCCCGATGCAGGGCTATGACGAGAACGGTTTCCTGAAACTGTTCGACTACGACGAAACCATTCGTCCCGAAACCACCCTGGAAAGCCTGGCGGCCTTGAAGCCAGCGTTCAACCCCAAGGGCGGTACCGTGACTGCCGGTACTTCGTCGCAGATCACCGACGGTGCCTCGTGCATGATCGTGATGTCGGTCCAGCGGGCTCAGGATCTGGGTATTCAGCCGATGGCGGTGATCCGTTCCATGGCCGTGGCGGGTGTGGATCCGGCGATCATGGGCTATGGTCCAGTACCGGCCACGCAGAAAGCCCTGAAGCGCGCAGGCCTGGGCATCAACGACATCGACTTCTTCGAGCTCAACGAAGCTTTCGCCGCACAGGCCCTGCCAGTGCTGAAAGATCTGAAAGTGCTCGACAAGATGAACGAGAAGGTTAACCTGCACGGCGGCGCGATCGCCCTGGGTCACCCGTTCGGTTGCTCCGGTGCACGTATCTCCGGGACCCTGCTCAACGTCATGAAGCAGAATGGCGGCACCTTCGGTGTGTCCACCATGTGCATCGGCCTTGGCCAGGGCATCTCGACCGTCTTCGAACGCGTTTAAGCGTTGGGTGGATGGAAGCCGGGGCCCTGTGCCCCGGTTTTTGTTTTTCTGCGGATTTATTTGTTTTTATTTTGAAAAGAATTGCACGAGGGCCAGAGCATGCAGTTACAACCCGGGCTCTATCAGCATTACAAGGGGCCGCAGTACCGCGTTTTCAGCGTGGCGCGGCACTCGGAAACGGAAGAAGAAGTGGTGTTCTATCAAGCCCTGTATGGGGATTACGGTTTTTGGGTACGCCCCTTGAGCATGTTCCTGGAGTCGGTCGAAGTTGACGGCGAGCAGGTCCCACGCTTTGCTTTGGTGCAGGCCGAACCCAGTCTTTTTTCACCGGCATAAGTGCCGGTCGCGCAGTACCCTGCGCTTGACCTCACCTTGTTGCCACTATATATAGCGGGGCCGCGTCAGGCGCCAACCGCCTTTCTCTTCTCGAATTCAGGAATTTTCCGATCCATGGGCAAATCGCTGGTCATTGTGGAATCCCCGGCTAAGGCCAAGACCATCAACAAGTACTTGGGCAACCAATACGTGGTGAAGTCGAGTATCGGCCATATCCGAGACCTGCCCACCAGCGGTTCGGCCAGTGCCGCCAAAGAGCCGGCCGCCAAGCGTGGCAAGGCCGCTGCGGGCGAAACTGCGGCCCTGTCGCCGAAGGAAAAAGCGCGCAAGCAGCTGGTGTCGCGCATGGGCGTCGACCCCGAGCACGGCTGGAAGGCCAAGTACGAAATCCTTCCTGGCAAGGAAAAGGTCATCGAAGAGCTGCGCCGCCTTGCCAAGGATGCCGACACCATCTATCTCGCAACGGACTTGGACCGCGAAGGGGAGGCCATCGCCTGGCACCTGCGGGAAGCCATCGGCGGTGATGACAGCCGCTACAAGCGCGTGGTGTTCAACGAAATCACCAAGAAGGCGATCCAGGAAGCCTTCTCCCAGCCGGGCGAGCTGGACATTCATCGGGTCAACGCTCAGCAGGCCCGGCGTTTTCTTGACCGTGTGGTGGGCTACATGGTCTCCCCGCTGCTGTGGGCGAAGATTGCCCGTGGCCTGTCCGCCGGTCGTGTGCAGTCGGTAGCCGTGAAGCTGGTGGTGGAGCGCGAGCGTGAGATTCGCGCCTTCATTCCGGAAGAGTACTGGGAAGTCCACGCCGACCTGGGCACCGCCAAGGGCTCGAAGGTGCGCTTCGAAGTGGCTCGCGAGAACGGTGAAGCCTTCAAGCCGCTCAACGAAACCCAGGCCATGGCTGCCCTGGAGAAGCTCAAGGCTTCGGCCTACAGCGTCGCCAAGCGTGAAGACAAACCCACCAGCAGCAAGCCGTCAGCGCCATTTATCACCTCCACCCTGCAGCAGGCCGCGAGCAACCGCCTGGGCTTCGGGGTGAAGAAGACCATGATGATGGCCCAGCGTCTGTATGAAGCCGGCTACATCACCTACATGCGTACCGACTCCACCAACCTCTCGGCTGATGCCGTGGCGATGGCGCGGACCTATATCGAAGACGAGTTCGGCAACAAGTACCTGCCGGCCTCGCCCAACGTCTACAGCAGCAAGGAAGGGGCCCAGGAGGCGCACGAAGCGATTCGTCCGTCCGACGTCAACACCCATCCAAGCAAACTGTCGGGCATGGAACGTGACGCCGAGCGGCTCTACGAGCTGATCTGGCGCCAGTTCGTCGCCTGCCAGATGCTGCCGGCGCAATACCTGTCCACCACCGTCAGCGTGGCTGCTGGGGACTTCGAGCTGCGCGCCAAGGGCCGCATCCTCAAGTTCGACGGCTACACCCGGGTCATGCCGCAGATCAGCAAGCCAGGTGATGACGATGTACTGCCGGACATGGCCCAGGGCGAAGTGCTGAAATTGATCAAGCTCGACCCAAGCCAGCACTTCACCAAGCCGCCTGCGCGCTATTCCGAAGCCAGCCTGGTGAAGGAAATGGAAAAACGCGGCATCGGTCGTCCTTCGACCTATGCGGCGATCATTTCGACCATTCAGGATCGCGGCTACGTAACCCTGCACAACCGTCGGTTCTATTCGGAAAAGATGGGTGACATCGTCACCGAACGTCTCTCCGAAAGCTTCTCCAATCTCATGGACTATGGCTTCACCGCCGGCATGGAAGAGAACCTCGATGACGTGGCCCAGGGCGAGCGCGACTGGAAGAACGTCCTTGACGAGTTCTACGGCGACTTCAAGAAGAAACTCGAAGTGGCCGAGGGCGCCGAAAGCGGCATGCGCGCCAACCAGCCGGTCATGACGGATATTCCATGCCTGACCTGCGGTCGGCCGATGCAGATTCGCACCGCCTCCACTGGTGTGTTCCTCGGTTGCTCGGGCTACAGCCTGCCACCCAAGGAGCGTTGCAAGGCCACCGTCAACCTGGTGCCGGGCGACGAGATCGCCGCGGACGACGAGGGCGAATCCGAATCCCTGGTACTGCGTGGCAAGCACCGTTGCCCGATCTGCAGCACGGCGATGGACGCTTACCTGCTGGATGAAAAGCGCAAGCTGCACATCTGCGGCAACAACCCGGATTGCGCCGGCTACGAGATCGAAGAGGGCAGCTACCGGATCAAGGGCTACGAGGGCCCGAGCCTGGAATGTGACAAGTGCGGCAGCGAGATGCAGCTCAAGACCGGTCGTTTCGGCAAGTTCTTCGGTTGCACCAACGCCACTTGCAAGAACACCCGCAAGCTGCTGAAAAGCGGTGATGCGGCGCCGCCGAAGATGGATCCGGTGAAGATGCCTGAGCTGAAATGCGAGAAGGTCAACGACACCTACATCCTGCGCGACGGTGCTTCGGGCCTGTTCCTGGCTGCCAGCCAGTTCCCGAAAAACCGTGAAACCCGGGCGCCGTTGGTGCTGGAGTTGATCCCGCACAAGGACGAGATTGATCCGAAGTACCACTTCCTCTGCGAAGCACCGAAGAAGGACCCAGAGGGGCGTCCTGCGGTGGTGCGCTATAGCCGCAAGACCAAGGAGCAGTACGTGCAGACCGAGGTTGATGGCAAGCCTACCGGCTGGCGCGCGTTCTACGACGGCGGCACCTGGAAGGTCGAAGACAAGCGCTAGGCACTGATTGTGTCGAGGGGCTTGCTCCTCGCATTGGCGCCGTACAGGGCCGCATGATTCCGCCGGGAGTCATGCGGCCTTTCTTTTGCCTTGCGGTGCGCGGGAGTGATCCTTGAAACTGTGCCATCCGCATCTGGTTCTCTTCTTGTAGTGGAGGCTGCCTACATGGCCCACGAGCTCTATACCCGTACCAATCAGAAAATCTACTTTGCCGGCCTGGCGCTCGAAGCCCTGGCTCGGGCCGAAGAGGGGCGGGCGATGAATGCCCAGGCGCTGGTCCAGGCGGGGCGCGAGTCGGTGCTGTTCCATCTCTACGGTGCCTTGCTGGGGCTATGCCACGAGATCGCCGGGTTCTACCGTCTGCCACAGGCCAGTGCTGCCCGGGTCGAGCAGATCCTTAATCGTGAGGTGCTGGACAGCATTGCCATTCCCGAACTGGCGGAACTGCTGGAGCTGGCGCAGAGTCCACAGGCCTGGCTGGCGCAACTGTTGTCCGCTTACAACGAGCTGTTTCAACCGCCGCGAGCGCCGCACAAGCCCAAGGGGGACGTGACCCAGCCGCTGATTGTGGCGGTCAATCTGGACGAGGCGGAGCCGGCGCCGGAACTGACTCGGGAAGAACTGGAGAGCTGGCGGCAGAGCCTCAAGGCCCTGGCCATTCGTTTTCGAGATGGCTTGAACGAGTGTTGAGCCTGAGCGTCGCTTGATGGGCGGCGCCTTCAATTGATCAAGGAAGATGCATGTTGTTCTTCTTGCGTGACCAGGCGCTGGTACGCCTGCTGGGCGATTGCCAGATGCGAGTCATCAACGCTCAGTCCAAGGCGGACCTGCTTGAGGTGCTTGACCGGCTGGAGGTATTCCCCGGCGGCCTGGCGTTCGATCATGCGCAGTCAATAACGCTTCTAGTGTTGGCGTTTGCTTCGCTTGCGGCTGCGTTGCTGATGGACGGCATGGGCGGGATGTTCTGGGTGTTTGTGGCTCTGTGTTTCTTCAGCTATCGGGTCAGCAAAGGTATCTCTGGGGTATCGACCGATCTGGCGGCGAGCATTACCCGCAAGTGCATGATGCTTGGCAATGATTTGAGGGAATTCGACAGTAGCGCCGACTGGCGCCTGAAGAGACTGGACAATGAGTTCACCGATTACCGTCGGGGCAGCGAGAGTGAGCGGCGCCGTATCCTGGACTCGCTCCAGGGAGTGTATCGAGGAGAGCGACATTCGCTGGCATTCGAGTATCACCAGCTGCGATATGTGATCTCCAGTTGGGAGCGCGGGGCCGGTGGAGACCTCAAGACGGTTTACACGAACTACCAGCGCTACAGTCTGGTGGTGGATTTTCCCTGGGTGAGAGAGATTGCACTTCGATCCAGCCCCCTGGAAATACAGCTGTCGGGGCAGCCCTTCAAGACCGATCGCGAGGATTTCAATCAGACCTTTGTGCTGCGCGGCAATGACCCGGCCTCTTGTGAACGCTTCGCCACGCCTGCGACGCTGGACCTGCTGCTGGAACTTTCGCGTCAGCTTCATGGGGTCAATCTGGAGTTCTCTGGCCAGGGACGGCTCTGCCTGAGCTTCAACAACGAAGACATCATGGCCCATGCCGATCCGGGGGCGTTGAGTGATCTGACGGTCTTTCGTGAGCGGATCGAGGCGGGCATCGAGTTGCCGAAGCTGTATCCGCTGTTGGGGTTGATAGAGCGACTGGCCTGGCAGCACGACGGTCATGCTGTTGCTGCTGTCGTCCCACAGGTTGTGGACTCCAGCGAATTGATCAAGGAAGAGTGATGCAGTTTCTCAAGCATGATGCCGAGCTGGTCCGGTTGTTGGCCACTTGCGACGCCGAGGTGGCGCGGGCCAGGACCAACGACGACCTGTTGCAGGTCATCGGCAGGCTCCAATCCTTCAAGGGCGGCTTGAAGTTCGATCATGCCCAGCCCCTGGTGCTGGTGATGCTGGCGATTGTTGCGGCGATCCCGGCCATGGCAGGCGTGGTGGTGATGTGGTTCATCGCGGCGTGTTTAGGCGTTGCCGGTCTGATCATCTGGATGAGTCGTAAAGCCGCTGTTGATGAGTTGCCTAAGAGGATCGCTCGTCGATGTTCATTCCTCAGTAATGGCCTTTCGGACCCGGGTGGAACAGCTGAAGAGCGTTTCACGCAACTGAGCGGCGAGTTCGAGGACTATGAGCGCGGTAACGACAGCCGCCGCATCGTGGACTCCGCCGGGGGAACCTACCAGGGTGCGCGCCATCAGTTGCCCTTTGTCTTTCACCACTTGCGTTATGTGAATTCCCACTACAAATCCAAATCCGATGGCGAAAGTGAACGGGTTTACGAGAGCTTCGATCGTTTCAGCCTGGTGGTGGATTTTCCCTGGGTCACGGGCGTGATGGTGTGCAGTGATCTGCCGAAGAAAAAGCGTACAAAGCGTAAAGTCTTCGAGACCACTTCTGATGACTTCAACAGAAACTTCATTTTTACCGGTGACAGTGAGCTGGCCTGTGCCAAGTTCGCGACCCCTACCACCCTGGCTTTTTTGCTGAGGCTGTGCCGGCGGATGAAGAAGGTGAACCTGGAATTTTCCAATGAGGGGCGTCTGTGCCTGAGCTTCGATGACGCCGAGGTCATGGCCTATAAGGATCCTGGAACCTTCGAGGACTTATCGGGCTTCTACGCCAATATCAAGCAGGGACTGGAGTTGCCGGGTCTGTTTCCGGTGCTGGCGCTGGTGCATGAACTGGCGGAATTGCATGACAACAATTTCGACCTTCCGATGAAGGTCGCTGATGAAATGGAGCAATAGGGTATGGAGTTGTTGTTGGTCATTGCGATCGCCTTGGGCGTTCTGGCCTATGTGCACTACAACAAGATCGTCAGCGCACACAACCGCGCCCAGCGAGCCTGGTCGGACGTGCTGACCTACCAGCGGCAGCGAATCAAGGTGCTGGATCTGCTGGAACCGCAAGTGGCCGGTTTTCAGGCGTATGAGAGCCAACTGCTGGAGAAGATCGTTGGCTTGCGTAGCGCCATTGGCAGCTTGCCATCTGCTGCCGATGGCGATGCGTTGAAGTCGGTCGACGAGGGCAGCAAAGCCCTGTTGGGGGGCTTGAACCTGGCGTTTGAGGCCTATCCGGATCTCAAGTCCGCCACCCTGTTGAGCAACCTGATGCGTGAGGTTGCCGAGCAGGAAGGCAATATCGGTGGAGCCATCACTCTGTTCAACCTGAATGTGGAGCATTTCAACAACTCCATTCAGATGTTCCCCGGTTCCTTGGTTAATCGGTTGAGCTTGAACAAGTCGCTGATCACGCCATTTTCCGACAGCCAGGCTTCGGCGGGTTTTGAATACAAGCCGAATTTCTGAGGCGGGCTGGCACGGTGTTTTGAAGGATGGAGTGCCGCATTTCTTGAAGGGAGCAGGGGCTCGTGCCTGTTGAGCAGCGCCACGTCTGGTGCAAGATCCTGAGCGGGGCGGGGGTGATGACTGATATAATCCCCGCCTTTCGTGGAGACCAGACCTTTATGCCAACGTCCTTTCTAGAAATTGTCGAGTTGCCAGACGGCCGTATCGAGCTGCGCAGAGCTGAGGACGAGGGTTCTCTGGTTACTTTGGATTTCTCCGAGGATGCCAAAGCCTTTTTGCAAGGTCAGCATGTCGAGGTGGCCAAGGCCATGTTGAGCGTCGGTGTGCAGATGGCCGGACGCCTGGTGGAGGGTGAAATCGACAAGGAAGACGGTCCGCGGGTTCTTCACTAAGCCCGTTTATCGGTTTTCTTCCGGTTGTTCGTTATATTTTTTTCGGCTTCTCAATCCTGGAGAAGCCTCGTGCTTTTCAAGCGCATTGTGCAGTGACTTCCCGGTGTTTATCCCAGGCGAATATTCAGGCTTTGCGCATCGCCCGTGCGTGCGGCGCTGATCAACTGTTGCCGTGCGCTAGTGCTCAATGGGTTCAGCCAACTGACCACTGTGTGGCTGCGCCCCAGGCGCAGGGCTTCGCAAGCCAGTTGCTGTGGGCTCTGAGAGCCTCGGGGGTGAAGCAGCAGGATGCGTTCGCGATTCAGGCCGGCATCCCGCAGCCAGCTTTGGGTCAGGCTTGAGGGCGGGGCGATCAAGGTCAGCCACCGGGCGTCCTGTTCCTGGCTCAACTCTCTGAGGATGGGTGCCAGGAGGTTCAGGCAGTTCCCGGCGGCGCCGCGTAACGACAGTTCGCTGAAAGCCTCTGGATCTTTATTCCAGGGCGACTCGGCCACTTCTTTGAGCGCAGGCGCCAATGGCTGGGCCAGGAACGCTTCAAACAACGGCAGTTGGGCTTGCTGTGGTGTATGGGGGAACTGCATGGAGCCTCCTTTAGCGGCGAATGACGCCGACACTCAAGCCTTCGATCACCAGCTCCTGATCTTTCAGGTTGACTTCGATGGGGGCGAAATCAGGGTTTTCGGCGATCAGCCAGACTTTGCTGCCTTCGCGCTTGAAGCGCTTGACCGTGACTTCATCGCCGATGCGTGCCACCACCACCTGGCCGTTGCGGGCCTCGCGGGTGGTATGCACTGCCAGCAGGTCACCGTCGAAGATGCCAATGTCCTTCATGCTCATGCCGTTGACCCGAAGCAGGTAGTCGGCGCGCGGATGGAAGAAGGTCGGGTTGATGTTGCAGGATTCTTCAATGTGCTGCTGGGCGAGGATGGGGGCGCCAGCGGCAACGCGGCCGATGATGGGCAGCGTGTCGTCGGGCTTGGCTTCGAAGCCCGGGATGCGGATGCCGCGAGAGGCTCCAGGGGTCATCTCGATGGCGCCTTTGCGGGCCAGGGCCTTGAGGTGTTCTTCGGCGGCGTTGGGCGACTTGAAACCCAGCTCCTGGGCGATCTCGGCGCGGGTGGGCGGATAGCCGTTGTCTTCAAGGCAGCGTTTGATAAAAGCCAGAATCTCAGCTTGGCGTGGCGTCAGTTTTAGCATGTCGATCGCTCTGTCTTTTTATACAGTGACTGGGATTATATACAGTGAACGTCGCTTGGCAATCCTCCATTTGCCGTGGTCAGCCGGGCGGTTGTCATTGCGGGGTAGCAATCCAGCACTCAAGGCTGGCTACAGACCGCGGCAGGTATGATTAAATAGCGCGCCGGACGGCCTTCGCAGGGGCGCGCGGACTTGACATTGATGAGCCTGAAACGTATGTTTCAAACAAGTGTTTGTCAGGCGGAGTAGCCATGGCCCAGTCGGAAACCGTTGAACGCATTCTCGATGCTGCCGAGCAGTTGTTCGCGGAAAAAGGTTTTGCCGAAACCTCGTTGCGGCTGATTACCAGCAAGGCCGGGGTCAACCTGGCAGCGGTCAACTATCATTTCGGTTCCAAAAAGGCCCTGATTCAGGCGGTGTTCTCGCGCTTCCTCGGGCCGTTCTGCGTCAGTCTCGATCGTGAGCTGGAGCGGCGTCAGTCCAAGCCGGATAGTAAGCCGAGCCTGGAAGAACTACTGGAGATCCTGGTCGAGCAGGCGTTGGTGGTGCAGCCACGCAGCGGCAACGACCTGTCGATTTTCATGCGTTTGCTGGGGCTGGCTTTCAGCCAGAGCCAGGGGCATCTGCGGCGTTATCTGGAAGATATGTACGGCAAGGTGTTTCGCCGCTACATGCAACTGGTCAACGAGGCGGCGCCACGTATTCCGCCCATCGAATTGTTCTGGCGCGTGCATTTCATGCTGGGTGCCGCGGCGTTCAGCATGTCCGGAATCAAGGCGTTGCGGGCGATTGCCGAAACCGATTTCGGGGTCAACACCTCCATCGAACAGGTGATGCGCTTGATGGTGCCTTTCCTCGCCGCCGGCATGCGTGCCGAAACTGGCGTCACCGACGAAGCCATGGCCAGCGCCCAGCTCAAGCCGCGCAGCAAAACCGCTCCGGCAGCTGCCAAGGCGTGACCCCACGGGTGGGCGCGACTGCTTACATCCGCTAAGCTAGCCGCCCATGCCGATTCTCGTTTCATATCCCCGTGCCTTCCTTGTGCCGACGCTGCTTGCTCCGGCTGCATCCCCGTGGGTGTGGCCTCGTCGGCGTTGCCTGGAAGGCATCGTAGTGCTTAAGGAATTTCTATGACCGCTGGCCTGCAAGGCTCCTTGATGGTGGACGTCGCCGGTACCTGGCTGACGGCTGAAGATCGCCAACTCCTGCGTCAGCCGCAGGTGGGCGGGCTGATCATTTTCGCTCGGAATATCGAGCACCCACGCCAGGTGCGCGAACTGAGTGCGGCGATCCGGGCGATCCGCCCGGACCTGCTGCTGGCGGTGGATCAGGAAGGTGGCCGGGTGCAGCGATTGCGTCAGGGCTTTGTCCGTCTGCCGGCGATGCGTGCCCTGGCCGACAACCCGAATGCCGAGTACCTGGCCGAACAGTGTGGCTGGATCATGGCCACCGAGGTCCTGGCAGTGGGCCTGGACCTGAGCTTTGCCCCAGTCCTGGATCTGGATCACCAGCGCAGCGCGGTGGTGGGCAGCCGGGCTTTCGAGGGCGATCCGGAGCGCGCGGCGCTGTTGGCCGGTGCCTTTATCCGCGGCATGAACAGCGCCGGGATGGCGGCCACCGGCAAGCATTTCCCCGGGCATGGCTGGGCCGAGGCCGACTCCCATGTGGCGATTCCCAATGACGAGCGCAGCCTGGACGAGATCCGCGCCAAGGACCTGCTGCCGTTCGCCCGCTTGAGCAAGCAGTTGGCGGCAGTGATGCCGGCCCATGTGATCTATCCGCAGGTCGACTCGCAGCCGGCCGGTTTCTCCCGACGCTGGCTGCAGGGCATCCTGCGTGGCGAGTTGCAGTTCGACGGGGTCATCTTCAGCGACGACCTGTCCATGGCCGGTGCCCATGTCGTCGGCGATGCGGCAAGCCGGATCGAGGCGGCCCTGGCGGCCGGTTGTGACATGGGGCTGGTGTGCAACGATCGCGCCGCGGCCGAGCTGGCCCTGAGCGCCGCCCAGCGCCTGAAGGTGCAGCCGTCGCCACGCCTGGCCCGGATGCGCGGCCAGGCGTTCGCCAATCTCGAATACAAGCAGGACCCGCGCTGGCTCGCGGCTCTTGAAGCGCTGAAGGCCGCGCAGTTGATCGATTGAGGTGGTATGGCACGGCACCGCATGTTGCCCGGTGCCCGTGCATTGACCGGCCTCAGCGGCCGGTTTTCTTGTCCGGCAAGGGCGCGAACAGGGCTTCGATGTCTTCGCTCTGCAGCTTCCAGTCGCCGGCCGTGCGCCCGTCCAGCACGCCTGCCGCCAGGTCCGATTTCTCCTGTTGCAGGTGTTGGATCTTCTCTTCCACAGTGCCGCGGGCGATCAGCTTGTAGACGAATACCGGCTTTTCCTGGCCAATGCGGTAGGCGCGATCGGTGGCCTGGCTCTCGGTCGCCGGGTTCCACCACGGATCGTAGTGGATCACGGTGTCGGCCTCGGTCAGGTTGAGACCCACGCCGCCGGCCTTGAGGCTGATCAGGAAGATCTGCAGCTTGCCGCTCTGGAAATCCCGCACCGGCGTGCGCCGATCCCGGGTCTGGCCGGTGAGCAGGGCGTAGGCAACGTTGCGTCGTTTCAGTTCGGCCTCGATCAGGCTCAGCATCGAGGTGAACTGGGAAAACAGCAGAATGCGTCGACCTTCCTCAAACAGCTCCTCGAGCATCTCCATCAGGCTGTCCAGCTTGCCCGAGGAGCTGCCGCGCGCCGGTGGCGAGTCATTGACCAGGCGCAGGTCGCAGCACACCTGGCGCAGTTTGAGCAGGGCTTCGAGGATGATGATCTGGCTGCGGGCCACGCCCTTGCGGGTGATTTCGTCGCGGACTTTCTTGTCCATGGCCAGGCGCATGGTTTCGTAGACGTCCCGTTGCGCCTCGTTGAGTTCGACCCAGTGGATGATCTCGGTCTTGGGCGGCAGCTCAGTGGCCACTTGCTCCTTGGTGCGGCGCAGCAGGAAGGGTTTGATCCGGCCGTTGAGGTGTTGCAGGCGCACGTCGCTGGCGTGCTTTTCGATCGGCACCCGGTAGTCGCGGTTGAAGCTCTTGGCATCGCCAAGCCAGCCCGGCAACAGGAAGTGAAACAGTGACCAGAGCTCCCCCAGATGGTTTTCCAAAGGCGTGCCGGACAGGCACAGGCGCTGCCGGGCATTGAGTTCGCGAGCGGCCTGGGCGGCCTTGCTCGACGGGTTCTTGATGTACTGCGCCTCATCGAGAATCAGCACATGCAAGGGTTGCGCGGCCAGCAGTTCGACGTCCTTGGGCAGCAGCGCGTAGGTGGTCAGCAGCAGGTCGTAGTCGGCCAGTTGCGCGAAGTGTTTCTTGCGCCCCGCGCCATACAGCGCCAGAACCTTGAGTTGCGGGGTGAAGTGCGCCGCCTCGTCCAGCCAGTTGGGAATCAGGCTGGTGGGCATCACCACCATGCACGGCCGGTCCAGGCGCCCGGCATTCTTCTCGCTGAGGATATGCGCCAGGGTCTGCAGGGTTTTGCCCAGGCCCATGTCATCGGCCAGGATGCCGCCCACTTCCAGCTGGCGCAGGGACTGCATCCAGCTCAAGCCTTCCTGCTGATAGGGGCGCAGGGTGGCATTCAACCCTTCTGGCACCGGCGCCGAGTAGTCCTTGATGTCGCGCAGGCGCTGGGCAAAGGTGCGGATATGCTCGCCACCTTCCCAGAGCAGCGGCAGGTCCTGCAGCGGGTTGAGGCGGGTGGCGTCGGCGCTGCTCAGGCGCAGGGTGGTTTCGCCGGGCTCTTGCAGGTAGAACTCCCCCAGAGTGGCCAGCACCGGCTTCAGGCGCCCATAGGGCAGCGCCACTTGCAGCGGGCCGTGCAAGGAGTTGGGGCGGTGGGGAATGTTCACCAGGATCAGCTCGTCGTCGCGGCGCTTGGCCAGGCGTTCAGGGTTGAGGATCTCGGTGTGGGAGCGCATCAGGTTGAGCAGGATCGGCAGCAGGCTCAGGCGTTCGCCATTGACGATGATCCCCAGTTCCAGGTCGAACCAGTCGCGCCCGGGGGCTTCGTCGACGCTGGCATACCAGTCGTCCACTGCGGTCAGGTCGAAGCCGAAGCCATCGTCGATCTGCAGTTCCCAGCCCTGGCTGCGCAGTTTGGGCAGTTCATTGAGGGTGAAGGTCAGCCAGGCGCTGTCGTTGACCATCTCGAACAGTTCGCCGGCACTTTCCGGCAGGGCCTTGCTCTGCCGGGTGGCGATCTTGAAGCCCAGGCTGCGCAACTGTTCGCGCCAGCCTTGCTCCAGTTCTGGCTGGCGCTTGATGCGCAGGCTCTGGTGTTCCTGGCGGATGATCACATCGGCATTCTTCGGGCCGCTGACGTACTCGCCCCCGTAGTTGAACGACAGCGCGGCGCGGTGCTGGATGTAGCGCTGCATCTTGCCGTTGCGCGGTTCGAAGGCACTGAACTCGATGCTGGCCAGCCACAGGCGCGGCACTGGACGCACGTCCTCCAGCAGCACCTGGGGCAGGGCGGCGGGGCGACGGCTGTCGAGCACGGCAGAGAGTTTCTCCAGCAGTTCGGCGTCCTTGGCTGCCGCCGGGTAGGCCAGGGTTTCTTCCACTTGCAGCAAGACGGCGACCACATGTTTGCAGTTGCTGCGTACCGGGCAGGTGCAATGGGTGTCGATCAGCAGCAGGCTGCCCTTGCTCGACTCGCGCAAGTTGATGCTCTGTCGGTAGACATTGCCACTGGAACCCTCGCAACTGGCGGTGATAGCGCTGTCTGCGGCGCTGACGATGCGCACGCGCTTTTCCAGGGCATAACGCCGGCCGCGCTCCAAGGTTTGTTCCTTGAAGCGGTTGACCCAGGACGGGGCCAGGGGTTTGGTCAGGGGCGGGCTCATAGGGACTTCGATCAGTCCGGTATTTCAGTTGGAGCGGGGCGGGGTGCCGGTGCGGTGAGCGAGGTGATCTTGATCAGCAGGGCCAGATGGCCGTTGTCCAGGTAGTTGAGCTGGCCGTTCTTGGTGTGGCTTTGCTGTTTCAGGCGTTCGCTGCGGGTGACCAGGCCATTGCTGTCGATCTGGTTGATCCAGAAGTCCGCGTCGACATCGGTGAAGCGCCCGAGCTTGAGGTTCAGGGTGCCTTCGATGGGGAACTGGCCGAACTGTTCCGGACCGTCGCTGAGGGCCACCTTGACCGGGGTTTCCCCCAGGGTCTGCTGCCAGGCCTTGTGCAGCAGCACGCTGTAGTTGCCACTGGCGTTGAGCTTGTCGACGATCCCGCCCAGGGCGGGCGTGCGCTGGCTGTCGGGGCTCAGGTGTTGAGCGCCGGCGGCCCAGTCTTCGGGAGCGGCGCGGCTGAGGATCTGCGGCTCGGCGTTCTGCCGGACAAGGATCATTTCCACCTGATACAGGTCGTCGGCAAACGCCAGGGGCGCGACCAGGGTCAGGAGCAGGGTCAGGGAGCGGAACAGGCGCATGGGGCGTCCTTCAAGCAGTTTTCGGGGTGAGGCGTTCAAACAGTGCCTCCAATGTATTAAAGCGCTCTTCCGGGCGCTCCATCGGCACCATGAACTTGAACAGGGTTGCGCCTTCGAATTTGTAGCGTTTGGGTTGGCTCTGGATCAGCTTGATCAGCGCCAAGGGGTCTACCGGAGTGTCCGCGGCGAATTCGATACGCCCGCCTTGCGGGCCGCCATCGACCTTCTTGATCCCCAGGGTCTCGGCCTGGAGCTTCAGCAGGGTCAGGCGGATCAGGTTCTTGGTCGGCTCGGGCAGCAGGCCGAAGCGGTCGATCATTTCCACCTGCAGGTCCTTCAGGCCGTCTTCGTCGGTGGCGGAGGCGATGCGCTTGTAGAGAATCAGGCGCGCGTGCACATCCGGCAGGTAGTCCTCGGGAATCAGCGCCGGCAGGCGCAGGTTGATTTCCGGCCCGCCGCCCAGGGGCTGGTCGAGGTTCGGCTGCTCGCCCTTGCGGATGGCTTTTACCGCGCGCTCGAGCATCTCCATATAAAGGGTGAAGCCCACCGCCTGGATCTGCCCGCTCTGGCCGTCGCCCAGCAGTTCGCCGGCGCCGCGGATCTCCAGGTCGTTGGTGGCCAGGACAAAGCCGGCCCCCAGGTCCTGGGTATTGGCGATGGCTTCCAGGCGCTTTTCCGCGTCCGGGGTGATCTGCTGGCGCGGTGGCGTCAAGAGGTACGCGTAGGCCTGGTGGTGGCTGCGTCCGACCCGGCCGCGCAACTGGTGCAGTTGGGCCAGGCCGAACTTGTCGGCGCGCTCGATGATGATGGTGTTGGCGCTGGGCACGTCGATCCCGGTCTCGATGATGGTCGAGGCGATCAGCACGTTGAAGCGCTTGTGGTAGAAGTCGCTCATCACCTGTTCGAGTTCGCGTTCGCGCATCTGCCCGTGGCCGATGCCGATCCGGGCTTCGGGCACCAGTTCGGCCAGCTCGGCGGCGCATTTCTCGATGGTCTTCACGTCGTTGTGCAGGTAGTACACCTGGCCGCCACGCAGCAGTTCGCGCAGCAGGGCCTCTTTGACCGTGCTCTTGTTCTGCTCCATGACGAAGGTCCGTACCGACAGGCGGCGGGCCGGCGGGGTGGCGATGATCGACAGGTCGCGCATGCCCGAGACTGCCATGTTCAGGGTCCGCGGGATCGGCGTGGCGGTCAGGGTGAGGATGTCGACTTCGCTGCGCAGGGCCTTGAGCTGTTCTTTCTGGCGCACGCCGAAACGGTGTTCTTCGTCGATGATCACCAGCCCCAGGTTCTTGATCTTCACATCGTCCTGCAACAGCTTGTGGGTGCCGATGACGATGTCGATCTTGCCTTCGGCCAGGTCCGCCACCGCGGCGTTCACTTCCTTGGCCGACTTGAAGCGGCTCATCACTTCCACGGTCACCGGCCAGTCGGCGAAGCGGTCGCGGAAGCTGTTGTAGTGCTGTTGGGCGAGCAGGGTGGTGGGCACCAGGATCGCCACCTGCTTGCCGCCGTGGACCGCAATGAACGCGGCGCGCATGGCCACTTCGGTCTTGCCGAAGCCGACGTCGCCGCACACCAGGCGGTCCATCGGCTTGCCCGAGAGCATGTCCTCGCGCACCGCTTCGATGGTGCTCTGCTGGTCCGGGGTTTCCTCGAAGGGGAAGCCGGCGCTGAAGGTGGCGTAGTCGGCCTTCGGATCGGCGAACGCGTAGCCTTCGCGGGCGGCGCGGCGGGCATAGATGTCCAGCAGCTCGGCGGCCACATCGCGGACTTGCTCGGCGGCCTTGCGCTTGGCTTTCTGCCAGGCTTCCGAGCCCAGGCGGTGCAACGGCGCCAGGGCGTCGTCGCTGCCGGTGTAGCGGGCGATCAGGTGCAGGTTGGCCACGGGCACGTAGAGCTTGGCGCCCTCGGCGTACTCCAGGGTCAGGAACTCGGCGGCCTGGTTGTCGATCTCCAGGGTCGCCAGGCCCAGGTAGCGGCCGACACCGTGGTCGATGTGCACCACCGGCGCGCCTTCACGCAGCTCGGTGAGGTTCTTGATCACTGCATCGTTATTGGCGTCGGCGCGTTTTTCCCGACGCCGGCGCTGCATCACCCGCTGGCCGAACAGTGGGCTCTCGGCCACCAGGGCCAGGGCTGGATCGTCCAGCACCAGGCCTTCGTCCAGGGGCGCGATGGTGATCGCCAGGCGTTCCTTGCTGGCGACGAAGTCCGGCCAGCTGTCGACGGTCTTGGGGCGCAGCTTGAGGCGTTCCAGCAACTCCAGCAGCACTTCCCGGCGGCCGGCGGATTCGGCGGTGAACAGCACCCGGCCGGGGAACTCGTCGAGGAAGCCCGAGAGCGCCGCCAGCGGCTGGTTGGCCTTGGCTTCGATGGCCAGGTTGGGCAGTTCGTGGGCCGGAAAGCGCTCGCGACCGACGCCGGTTTCGATGTCCTGCTGGCTGGCCACCACCCGTGGCCAGTTCTTCAGGCGGGCGAAGCAGTCTTCCACCGGCAGGAACAGTTCGGCCGGCGGCAGGAGCGGGCGCGAAGGGTCGACGCGGCGTTCTTCGTAACGGTTGCGTACATCGTTCCAGAAGTTTTCCGCGGCCTGTTCGATGCCCGGCAGGGAGAACACCTGGGTGTCCTGGGGCAGGTAGTCGAACAGGGTCGAGGTCTCTTCGAAGAACAGCGGCAGGTAGTACTCGATACCGGCCGGGGTAATCCCGCTGCTCAGGTCCTGGAAGATCGGGCAGCGGCGGAAGTCCACGTCGAAGCGTTCGCGAAAGCGTGCCTTGAAACGGGTTACCGCTTCTTTCTGCAGGGGGAATTCCTTGGCCGGCAGCAGGCGCACCGAGTCGACCTTGTCGATGGAGCGCTGGTTCTCCGGGTCGAAGGTGCGCAGGGTTTCGATTTCGTCGTCGAACAGATCGATGCGGTACGGCAGCTTGCTGCCCATGGGGAACAGGTCGATCAGCGCGCCGCGCACGGTGAATTCGCCGTGCTCGTAGACCGTGTCGACGTAGCGGTAGCCGCTGGCCTCCAGGCGCGTACGCATCTGTTCCACATCGAGCTTCTGGCCGACATCCAGCACCAGGCTGCTGCCCAGCAGGAACTGGGTTGGCGCCAGGCGATGCAGGGCGGTGGTGATCGGCACCACCAGCACGCCGTGCTCCAGCTCCGGCAGCCGGTAGAGGCTGGCGATGCGCTGGGAAATGATGTCCTGGTGCGGCGAGAACAGGTCGTAGGGCAGGGTTTCCCAATCGGGGAAATGCAGCACCGGCAAGTCCGGGGCGAAGAAGCTCAGCTCCTGTTCCAGCCGGTCAGCGCTTTGGCTGTCGGCGGTCAGCAGGAGGGTAAAGCGCTTGGCAGCGCTGGCGGCTTCGGCGATGGCCAGGCTCAGGGCGGCACCGGGCAGGTTGCCCCAATGCTGTTTACCGGCGGCGGCGGGGAGTAGCGGTAGACGCAGGACGGGCACGGACGGTCAAGCTCCAAGCGTTGCGACGAAAGTCGGTAATTGTAACGGCCCCGGGTGGCCACTGTCAGTGGCTGATGCGTCTATTACGCCGGTCCGGGCAAATGTAGTGGCTATGACAACAAAATGTGCTTTTTGGGCGCAAATGTAGTGCCGAATCCGGCTGGTGTTACGGAGGGTTACAGACAGCCTGTAGAACTGTCCAAAAAATTGACGCTGCTGGAAGCCGCGGTTTTACTGGCCTCCAGCACAGTGGTGTTTTTTTGCAAGGGCTTTTTGTTACGTTCCGCACGACAGGCGCGCATTGCTACGACAAGAACAGGGCGGCATAATGTAGCCCCTTTTTTCTGCCCCTACATGTGGAAGGTTCCCGTGACTCAGAAGCCCGACCAGTGTCTTGGTGAATGGATCGACCGTGAAGCACTCGCAGAAGCGATGATTCCGCTTATCGGTCAGCTCTACCGCAATAACAATGTGGTGAGCTCGATCTATGGCCGCAGCCTGATCAACCAGTCTGTCATCGCGATTCTCAAGGCTCATCGCTTTGCTCGCCATCGCTCCTCCGACGACAGCGAACTCTCCGTCCACGAAACATTCCCACTGCTCAAGGCCATGAGCGAGCTCAAGCTCGGCGCGGCTTCGGTAGACCTGGGCAAGTTGGCGTTCAAATTCCGCAACGAAGGCAATGGCCGCAGCGCCGAGCAGTTCGTTCGCGAAGAAATGGCTGACGTGGTTGGCCAGCAAAACGCTTCGGCCCGCAAAGGCACTGACGTTGTCCTGTACGGCTTCGGTCGTATCGGCCGTCTGCTGGCGCGCATCCTGATCGAGAAAACCGGTGGTGGCGACGGCCTGCGCCTGCGGGCCATCGTGGTGCGCAAAGGCGCCGAAAACGACCTGACCAAGCGCGCCAGCCTGCTGCGTCGCGACTCGGTGCACGGTTCGTTCAACGGCACCATCACCATCGACGAAGAAAACAACACCATCACCGCCAACGGCAACCTGATCCAGGTGATCTACGCGAAGAACCCGACCGAGGTGGACTACACCCAATACGGGATCAAGAACGCGCTGCTGGTGGACAACACCGGTGTATGGCGTGACGCCGACGGCCTGGGCCAGCACCTGGCCTGCCCGGGTATCGACCGCGTGGTTCTGACTGCGCCTGGCAAAGGCAAGCTGAAGAACATCGTTCACGGTATCAACCACAACGAAATCACCGCTGAAGACAAGATCGTGTCCGCCGCTTCCTGCACCACCAACGCCATCGTGCCGGTGCTCAAGGCTGTGAATGACAAGTTCGGCATCATCAACGGTCACGTCGAAACCGTTCACTCGTACACCAACGACCAGAACCTGATCGACAACTTCCACAAGGGCGATCGCCGTGGCCGTAGCGCCGCGCTGAACATGGTCATCACCGAAACCGGTGCTGCCACTGCTGCTGCCAAGGCCCTGCCTGAACTGGCCGGCAAGCTGACCGGCAACGCGATCCGCGTTCCAACGCCAAACGTGTCGATGGCCATTCTCAACCTGAACCTCGAGAAAGCCGCCACCCGTGAAGAGATGAACGAGTACCTGCGCTACATGGCGCTGCACTCCGACCTGCACAAGCAGATCGACTTCGTCAATTCGCAGGAAGTGGTCTCCACCGACTTCGTCGGTTCGCGCCACGCCGGTGTGGTCGACGCTGAAGCCACCATCGTTCAGGACAACCGCGTTGTTCTGTATGTCTGGTACGACAACGAGTTCGGTTACAGCTGCCAGGTCGTGCGCGTGATGGAAGACATGGCCGGGGTCAACCCGCCAGCGTTCCCACGCTAAGCGATAGCTGAAATGAAAACGCCCCGACTCGTCGGGGCGTTTTTGTTTGTGGCTTTCGCCGGTCAGCCGGGGCGGTACCGGCTTGCCGGCGACGCTTTGTCTCAGGCGCCGCCAGCCGCTTGCGCGGTACGCAGTTCGTGGCGGTTGCCACGGAACAGCACCAGGGTGGCGATCAGTCCCAGTACCGCCGCGCCGCTGAGCCAGATGCCCGGAGCTGCCTGGTTGCCCAGGACGTGGATCAGGTAGGTACAGGCCGCCGGGGTGAAGCCGCCGAAGGTTGCGGTCGCCAGGCTGTAGGCCAGGGAGAAGCCCGTGGTGCGCACTTCCACTGGCATGATCTCGGTCAGGGCCACCACCATGGCGCCGTTATACGAGCCATAAAGGAAGGACAGCCACAACTCGACGATCAGCAGGTGACTGAAGCTGGGGTTGGCCACCAGCCAGGACAGCGCCGGGTAAGCGGTGAAGATCGCCAGGATGGTTGCGCCCAGCAGCAGCGGCTTGCGCCCGACCTTGTCCGACAGCGCGCCCATCACCGGCAGCCAGAAGAAGTTCGACAGGCCGATGCACACGGTCACCAGCAGGGCGTCGAAATCCGACAGGTGCAGCTCGGCTTTGCCGAAGGTCGGGGTGTAGGCGGTGATCAGGTAGAAGGACACGGTGGTCATGACCACCAGGGCCATGCCGGCGATGACGATGCCGAAGTTCTGACCGATGGAGCGGACGATCTCCTGCAGCGAAGGGCGATGCTTGCGGGCCTGGAACTCCGGGGTTTCCTCCAGGGAGCGGCGGATGATGAAGATCGCCGGAACAATCATGCAGCCCACCAGGAACGGCACGCGCCAGCCCCAGTCACCCATCTGCTCGGGGCTCAGCCAGTGGTTCAGGCCCACACCCAGCAAGCCGGCGAACACCACCGCCGCCTGTTGGCTGGCCGACTGCCAGCTGACGAAGAAGCCCTTGCGGCCCGGAGTGGAGATTTCGGCCAGGTACACCGATACCCCACCCAGTTCGACGCCCGCGGAGAAGCCTTGCAGCAGCCGGCCCAGCAACACCAGCAGGGGCGCGGCCACGCCGAGGGTGGCGTAGCCCGGCACGCAGGCGATCAGTACGGTGCCTGCGGCCATCAGCGCCAGGGTGATGATCAGGCCCTGGCGACGACCGTGGCGGTCAATGTAGGCGCCGAGGAAGATCGCCCCCAGGGGGCGCATCAGGAAGCCGGCGCCGAAGGTCGCCAGGGACAGCATCAGCGAGGCGAAGGCACTGTCGGCAGGGAAGAAGGTCTTGGCGATTGCCGTGGCGTAGAAGCCGTAGACCATGAAGTCGAACATCTCGAGGAAGTTGCCGCTGACAACGCGAAAGATCGCCTTGCCTTTGCCCGTGGTCGTGGACATTTTTTTCACTCACTTTGGCTGTCTTGTTAGCAATCCCTGGTCGTTATGCGTCCCTTACTGCAAAGTCGGGGCACGAGGCTGCACGCTGAACAGTTTTGTAACGATATGTGTATGAAGGCTGTCAGGCAACTAAATCTCTTGGTTGGGCCGCGCAGGCTCTGGAACGGGGTTCTGGCCGTGAGCGAGACGGGGCTCCGGGTGGGTGGGCGGCCGTCGTCTGTCACATAATGGCGTTTTGCATCGTGACGTAGCCCTGCGGGGCACTTGATTGGGAGAGTGGATTGTGTGGGCAAGCCATTTCTGGCGGGGCGCCGGGTTGTGGGCGGCGACAGCGCTGTTGGCCGGTTGTGGGGGCGAGCGCGTGGAGAGTGTTTCCGGGCCGACCATGGGCAGTACCTATTCGGTGCAGTATGTGCGGCACGCCAATGGCCCGGCAGCGTCTCGGGTCAAGAGCGAAGTCGAGGGCATTCTCGCCGAGGTCGATCGGCAGATGTCCACCTATCGCGCTGACTCGGATATCGAGCGCTTCAACGATTTGCCGGCCAACAGCTGTCAGCCGATGCCCGAACCGGTACTGCAGTTGGTGCGCGTGGGGGAGCAGTTGTCTCGTGACAGTGATGGCGCCTTTGATCTGACCGTGGAGCCGCTGCTCAATCTCTGGGGCTTTGGTCCCCAGGGACGCGAGGAGAAGGTGCCGAGCGCCCCGGCGCTGGCGCAAGTGCGGCAGCGGGTCGGGCATGGCCACCTGCATATCGACGCTGGGCAGTTGTGCAAGGACGCGGCAGTGGAGGTGGATTTCAACAGCATCGCCGCCGGCTATGCCGTGGATCGTATTGCTGCCCGGCTGGTGCAGTTGGGGGTCGACAGTTTCCTGGCTGAGGCCACCGGTGAACTCAAGGCAGTGGGGCGCAAGCCGGACGGCTCACCTTGGCGCGTCGCCCTGGAAGAGCCCCGGGATGACCGGCAAGTGGCCCAGCGGGTGTTGGCGCTGGATGGTTATGGTGTATCCACGTCCGGCGACTACCGTAACTACTTCGAGCAGGATGGGCGGCGCTACTCCCACACCTTCGACGCGCGAATCGGCAGGCCCATAAACCACAGGCTGGCGTCGGTGACGGTGATTCATCCTTCGGCGCTCATGGCCGATGGCCTGTCGACGCTGTTGCTGATTCTCGGCCCGGAGGCGGGTTGGGACTACGCGGAAAAACACCGGATCGCCGCATTTTTTGTGATGCGTGCCGATACAGGCTTCGTCACACGCAGCAACCCGGCCTTCGATGCGTTGTCGGCGGGGGCAAAACAATAAACCGGCACGCTTCGCGAACGCTGTAGTGCAGGCAAAAGTAGCCTACGACGCGACCAAGGGTTAATGTGCGCGGCGTTGACGCTTCTATAGACTGTGCCCGGGTTCGTAACCGAGCCAAATTGATCCTTCATGCCGCTGGCCGCGGCATGATTTAGCCGGAGATGCCAGAAGGGTATCTCGGCCTGTTCTGAGGAGTACGCATGGCTGTCTACAACTACGACGTAGTGGTGCTGGGCTCGGGCCCCGCTGGAGAAGGTGCGGCGATGAACGCCGCGAAAGCAGGACGCAAAGTGGCGATGGTCGATAGCCGTCGCCAGGTCGGCGGCAACTGCACCCACCTGGGTACCATTCCGTCCAAGGCCCTGCGTCACTCGGTCCGGCAGATCATGCAGTTCAACACCAACCCGATGTTCCGGGCCATCGGCGAGCCGCGCTGGTTCTCCTTCCCGGACGTGCTCAAGAGCGCCGAGAAGGTCATCTCCAAGCAAGTGGCTTCGCGCACCGGCTACTACGCTCGCAACCGGGTCGACGTGTTCTTCGGCACTGGCAGCTTCGCCGACGAGCAGACCGTGGAAGTGGTCTGCGCCAACGGCGTGGTGGAAAAGCTGGTCGCCAAGCACATCATCATCGCCACCGGCTCACGCCCCTATCGCCCGGCGGACATCGATTTCAGCCACCCGCGTATCTACGATAGCGACACCATCCTCAGCCTCGGCCATACCCCGCGCAAACTCATCGTCTACGGCGCCGGGGTCATCGGCTGCGAATACGCCTCGATCTTCAGTGGTCTGGGGGTGCTGGTGGAGCTGGTGGACAACCGTGGCCAGTTGCTGAGCTTCCTGGACTCGGAGATTTCCCAGGCCCTGAGCTACCACTTCAGCAACAACAACATCACCGTGCGCCACAACGAGGAATACGACCGGGTTGAAGGCGTCGACAACGGGGTGATCCTGCACTTGAAATCCGGCAAGAAGATCAAGGCCGACGCCTTGCTCTGGTGCAACGGCCGGACTGGCAACACCGACAAGCTGGGCATGGAGAACATCGGGGTCAAGGTCAACAGCCGCGGCCAGATCGAGGTCGACGAGAACTACCGCACCTGCGTGCCGAACATCTACGGTGCCGGTGACGTGATCGGCTGGCCAAGCCTGGCCAGTGCCGCCCATGACCAGGGACGCTCGGCCGCCGGCAGCATCGTCGACAATGGCAGCTGGCGCTTCGTCAACGACGTGCCGACCGGGATCTACACCATTCCGGAGATCAGCTCGATCGGCAAGAACGAGCAGGAACTGACCCAGGCCAAGGTGCCCTATGAAGTGGGCAAGGCGTTCTTCAAGGGCATGGCCCGCGCGCAGATCGCCGGCGAGCCGCAAGGCATGCTGAAGATCCTGTTCCACCGGGAAACCCTGGAAGTCCTCGGCGTGCACTGCTTCGGCTACCAGGCTTCGGAGATCGTCCACATCGGCCAGGCGATCATGAGTCAGCCGGGTGAGCACAACACCCTGAAGTACTTCGTCAACACCACCTTCAACTACCCGACCATGGCCGAAGCCTATCGGGTAGCGGCATACGACGGCCTCAACCGGCTTTTTTGAGCGGCTCCGGCCGGTGGCCTGAGCCGGCCGGGGAGACCGATTTCAGTAATTCTCGAGAGTGGCGCTGGCCAAACCGGGAAAGTCTGTAATCAGGCTATCTACGCCGAAGTCGGCGAGCCTGCGCATCAGCGCGGGCTCGTTGACCGTCCACACCGACACATGCAGGCCCTGACGCTGCGCTCGCTGCAGACGCTCCGGGGTGCACAGGGTCCAGTTCAGCGCAAGAATCTCGCAGCCGTAGCTCTGGGCGACCTTCAACGGGTCGAGCCAGGCGTACTCGGCGACCAGTCCGCGAGACAGGTCCGGGGTCAGCTCGACCGCCGCTTTCAGCACTTCCCGCGAGCTTGAGGTCACGGTGACCTTGTCCAGCAGGCCGAAGCGCTGGGCCATTTCCCGAATCGCCAGCACGGTAGTGGCGGCGCGAGTGCGTGAGGCGCTCTTGACTTCCAGCTGCCAGTGCTCGAAGTCGCATTTCTCGAACAGCTCTTCAAGGCGTGGAATGGGGCAGGGGCTGACCCAGCCCGGGCCGCCCTTGCGCGCGTCGTAGGTCACCAGCTCGGCGGCGGAATGCTCCACCACCTTGCCGCGCCGGTCGGTGGTGCGCTTGAGGGTCGGGTCGTGAATCACCATCAACTCGCCGTCCATGGACAGGTGCAGGTCGAGCTCGCAACGGCGCACGCCGTGCTTGAGACATTCCTGAAAGCTGGTCAGGGTGTTTTCCGGTGCTTCGCCTTTAGCGCCGCGATGGCCATAGATCAGGGTCACAATTGCTCCTTCACGGATGTTGTTTCACAAGAGGTGGGGCGGGCGTGTTGCTCAACCGGCGGCGGGGTCGCTCTGCTCCCGGGCCTGGCGGCGTTGCTGGGCCTGTTTTTGCAGGATATAGCGTGCCAGCAACTGGCGTTGGGCGTCGGTCAATGCTTCGAATTCGGTGCCGATCTCGAAGGTACCGAAACTCTGGGGCTCGCAGTGGATGACCTTGGCCCGCAGCAGCAGGCCCAGGGCCTGGGGCATCAGCAGCAGTTTCACGGCCAGGTGGCTGCCCTTGGCGTAGCTCAGATGGTGGTTGAACTCGATGCCACCTTCGGAAAGGATCACCCGCTGTGGTTCGCCGAACTTGCCGAATACGGTCTGCGCCACCACTTGGCTGAGCAGGTCGATGCGTTTGTTCATGGCCTTGAGGTAGCTGGCCAGGGTGCGATCCCGCTCGCTGACCTGGCGCAGCAGGTGCTGGGATTCGAATTCGCTCAGGTGCAGTTCGCTGAGCAGATTGAACAGCGGGGACTCATCCTGCAACACTTCCTTGCTCGCCGCGTCGTGGGCGGACAAGGGGCTAATTTCCAGTGCGATCGCGTCCTCGATACGGTAGTATTCGCGGCGATCTTCTTCATCTAATGTCGACATGGCGAACCCATGGTAGAGGCAGTGGTCTGAGTGTAAAGCTGCTTACCAGGCCCCGCCACAAGGACGTCTTCTTTTCCTCTGCACAAGCCCCGACATGTTCAGACCTCTGTTTGCTTTTATCGGCACGCGTTATACCCGTGCAAAGCGTCGCAATCATTTTGTGTCATTCATTTCCCTGACCTCGATGATCGGACTCGCCCTTGGCGTGATCGTGATGATCGTGGTGCTGTCGGTGATGAACGGCTTCGATCATGAAATGCGCACCCGCGTGCTGGGCATGGTGCCCCACGCCACCATCGAGTCCGGCGAGCCCATCAGCGACTGGCAAAGCCTGGCCGACAAGGTCAGGCAGAACCCGAAAGTGCTGGCGGTGGCGCCATTCACTCAGATGCAGGGGCTGCTGACCAACAACGGCCAGGTGCAGAAAGTGCTGCTCAATGCCATCGACCCCGCGCAGGAACGGCAGGTGTCGATCATCGACCACTTCATGCAGCAGGGGCAGCTGGATGCGCTGGCGCCCGGCAGTTTCGGCATCGTCATCGGCGACAAGGCGGCCGCCAAGCTGGGCGTCGGCCTCGGCGACAAGCTGACCTTCGTCGCGCCGGAAGTCACGGTGACCCCGGCCGGCATGTTCCCGCGTATGAAGCGCTTCACCGTGGTGGGCATCTTCCACGTCGGCGCGGGCGAGATCGACGGCTACCTGGGCCTGACCAACCTGGAAGACCTGGGCCGCCTGCACCGCTGGAAGCCGGATCAGGTCCAGGGCCTGCGGCTGAAGTTCGACGACCTGTTCCAGGCCCCGCGTACCGCTTGGGAAATTGCCCAGCAGCTGGGGGAGAACCATTTCTACGCCCGCGACTGGACCCGTACCCACGGCAACCTGTACCAGGCCATCCGCATGGAAAAAGCCATGATCGGCCTGTTGTTGCTGCTGATCGTCGCGGTGGCCGCGTTCAACATCATCTCGACCCTGGTGATGGTGGTGAACGACAAGAAGGGCGACATCGCCATCCTCCGTACCCTGGGTGCCACTCCGGGCACCATCATGGCGATCTTCATGGTCCAGGGCACGGTGATCGGCGTGGTCGGCACCCTGATCGGCGCGGTGCTGGGGATGCTCGCAGCGTTGAATGTCAGTGCCGCGATCTCCGCCCTCGAAGGCCTGATCGGCCATAAATTCCTGAATGCCGACGTGTACTTCATCGACTACCTGCCGTCGCAACTGATGGCCGAGGACGTGTTGATGGTCTGCGGCGCGGCATTGGTCCTGAGTTTCCTCGCCACCCTGTATCCAGCCTGGCGTGCGGCGCGCACCCAGCCTGCGGAGGCGCTACGTTATGAGTGAGTTGGGCATGAGTGAAAAAGCAATCCTGAGCTGCCGTGACCTGGGCAAGTCCTACGAGGAAGGCCCGGAGTCGGTGGTGGTCCTGTCCGGCCTGCAACTGGAACTGCATCCGGGGGAGCGGGTGGCCATCGTCGGTACGTCCGGCTCCGGCAAGAGTACCTTGCTCAACTTGCTGGGCGGCCTGGATACGCCGTCCAAGGGCAGCGTCTGGCTGGCTGGCGAGGAGCTCTCGGCCCTGGGCGAGAAGGCTCGCGGTCAGCTGCGCAATCGCGCCCTGGGCTTCGTCTACCAGTTCCACCACCTGCTGCCGGAGTTCACCGCGCTGGAGAACGTCTGCATGCCGCTGCTGATCGGCCGGACACCGATTCCCGAAGCCCGTCAGCGTGCGACCGCGCTGCTGGAGCGGGTCGGCCTTGGCCATCGCCTGGAACACAAACCGGCCGAACTGTCCGGTGGCGAGCGCCAGCGGGTGGCCATTGCCCGGGCCCTGGTGAACAAGCCGGGGCTGGTGATGCTCGACGAGCCCACCGGCAACCTCGACTCGCACACCGCCCAGGGGATTCAGGACTTGATGCTGGAACTCAGTACGTCGATGCGTACCGCCTTCCTGGTGGTGACCCACGACATGAACCTGGCCCGGCAGATGGACCGCGTCCTGCACCTGCAAGAAGGTCACCTGGTCGCCATCTGATGCGGCCGCACGCGGCGTTGGCGGCTGGCCCGCCGACGCCGGGTTATTAATTTTTCCAGGGTGCCTTGCCCATGTTCAGACCCTTATCGATCTTTATCGGCACGCGCTACACCCGCGCCAAGCGGCGCAATCGTTTTGTCTCGTTCATTTCCATGACCTCGATGATCGGCCTCGCCCTGGGCGTGCTGGCGATGATCGTGGTGCTGTCGGTGATGAACGGCTTCCAGCGGGAGATGAGTTCGCGGATTCTCGGCATGGTGCCGCACGCCACCATCGTCGGGGTCAAGCCCATCGACGACTGGCAGCCGGTGGCCGCAGCGGCCCTGAAGAACCCGGAAGTTACCGCGGCAGTGCCCTTCACCGAGATGGAAGGCATGCTCTCCTACAAGGGCGCGATGCAACCGATCCAGATCAGCGGCATCGACCCGGCCCAGGAAGGCAAGGTCTCCATCGTCACCCAGCACATCGTCCAGGGCAGCCTGCAGGACCTGAAGCCCGGTGAGTTCGGTGTGGTCATTGGCGAGATCACCGCCCGGCGCTTTCGTTTGAATGTCGGCGACAAACTGACCCTGATCGTGCCTGAGGTGAGTAGCGCGCCAGGAGGCATTACCCCGCGCATGCAGCGTCTCAACGTTGTCGGTGTGTTCAAGGTCGGTGCCGAGCTGGATGGGTCCATGGGCCTGATCCACGTGGCCGATGCCGCCGAGATGCAGCACTGGCAGCCGAACCAGGTGCAGAGCGTGCGCCTGGCGGTCAAGGACCTGTATGCCGCGCCGCAGGTTTCGGCGGACATCGCCAAGGGCCTGGGCGCGGATTTCCGCGCCGATGACTGGACCCACACCCAGGGCAGCCTGTTCAGCGCGATGAAGATGGAAAAGACCATGATCGGCCTGCTGTTGCTGATGATCGTTGCAGTGGCGGCGTTCAACATCATCGCCACCCTGATCATGGTGGTGAACGACAAGGGCGCGGATATCGCGATCCTGCGTACCATCGGCGCCACACCGCGGCAGGTGATGGCGATCTTCATGGTCCAGGGCACGGTGATCGGGATTGTCGGCACCCTGATCGGCGGGGTGCTGGGGGTGATTGCGGCGTTGAACGTCAGCGAACTGGTGGGTTGGCTGGAGCGGATCAGCGGTCAGCAGATCTTCAGCTCCGACGTGTATTTCGTCAGCAACCTGCCTTCCGAGTTGCAGGGCGGCGATGTCGCCTTGATCTGCGGCGCCGGCTTTGTCCTGAGCTTCCTGGCCACCGTGTATCCAGCCTGGCGCGCATCCAAGGTCGAGCCGGCCCACGCCTTGCGCTACTCCTGATATTCGCTGTCGCCGGCAAGCCGGCTCCTGCCTGATGAGTGTAGGAGCCGGCTTGCCGGCGAACAGGCCCTCAATCTCTTTTCGGCAACTCGATCACAAAGCGCGTCCAACCGAGCGCCGATTCGCAACGAATCTGCCCGCCATGGGCGCGAATGATCGATTGCGTGATCGCCAGTCCCAATCCCGCATGTTCGCTGCTGCCTTCGCGCCGCGCCGGGTCCGCCCGGTAGAAACGGTCGAACAGGCGTGGCAGGGCCTCTTGGGCAATGCCTTCGCCGCTGTTCTCGACACTCAGGCTCACGTACTGGGCGCTGTCGTCGATCCGCACCTTGATCGAGCCTCCGGCCGGGGTGAAACGCAGGGCGTTGTCCAGCAGATTGGACAGCGCACGGCGCAGCATGCTGCGGTCGCCGGCAAAGCCGGCATGGCCTTCGCGGGTCAGTTCGACCTGGACGTCTTCGGCCAGCGGCGCATAGAACTCCAGCAGCATGTCGATCTCCTGAGCCAGCTCCAGCGCTTCGCGCCTGGGGTTCAGCAGGCCGTGGTCGGCCTTGGCCAGATAGAGCATGTCGTTGACCAATTGCGCCATCCACTGCAGTTCTTCGAGGTTGCTGTGCAGGGCTTCGCGGTAATCCTCAAGCGGCCTGGGTCGGGTCAGGGTGACCTGGGTGTGGGTCAGCAGGTTTGACAGCGGCGTGCGCAGTTCATGAGCAATGTCGGCGGAAAACGCCGAGAGGCGCTGGAATGACTCTTCGAGGCGCGCGAGCATGGCGTTGAAACTGCTGGCCAGTTCTGCCAGTTCGGCGGGCATCTGTTCCTGGGGCAAGCGTTGGGTCAGGGAGTTGGCCGATACGCCGGCGGCCACCGCGCTCATGCGCCGCAATGGCCGCAGGCCGCTGCGGGCCGCCCAGGCGCCCAGCAGGGCAGTGGCCAGGGCCGACAGGCCAACGGTGAGCCAGATCAGGTACTGCATGCGCTGCAGGAAGTGCTGATGGTGGGTGATGTCCAGCAGCAAGGTCAGTTGCGGCGAGTCGCTGCGCTCGGGCCTCAGCGCTACTTCGTAGACTCGGTAGGCGGCGTCGCCCCGGCTCAGGCTGTGCAGGCCCTTGGTGTCGGCCGGGGCGGCGGGCAGGCCCGGGGCGCTGTCGAACCAGAGTTGGCCGTCGGCGCCGTGGATCCGCAACGCCAAGTCCGGCTGCCGGCTCAGTTCGTGGTGCAGTCGGCCCTGCAGCCGGGGGAAGTCCGCGGCCTGCTGGACATCCTGCAGCACACTGCGCAGGGCGATCAGTTTGCTGTCCAGCAATTGCTGGTCCAGTTCGATGAAGTGGGCCTCGCTGGCCCGGCTGAACAGTACGCCGGCCACCAGCGACACCGCCGCGGTGCAGGCGGCGAACAGCAGCGCCAGGCGTCCGCTCAGCGACAGGCGGCGCATCAGGCCTGGCGCTCTTCGAGCACGTAGCCCATGCCGCGCACCGTGTGGATCAGCTTGTTCGGGTAGTCGTCATCGACCTTCAGGCGCAGACGGCGGATTGCTACTTCGATGACATTGGTGTCGCTGTCGAAATTCATGTCCCAGACTTGGGAGGCGATCAGCGATTTGGGCAGCACTTCGCCCTGGCGCCGCAGGAGCATCTCCAGCAGGGCGAACTCCTTGGCGGTCAGGTCGATGCGTTGGCCACCGCGTTCCACCCGACGGCGGATCAGGTCCAGGCGCAGGTCCGCCAGTTGCAGGGCGGTTTCTTGGGCGCCGCTGCTGCCGCGCCGCAGCAGGCTGCGGACCCGGGCCAGCAGTTCGGAGAAGGCGAAGGGCTTGACCAGGTAGTCGTCGGCCCCCAGCTCCAGGCCATGCACCCGGTCTTCCACGGCATCTCGGGCGGTCAGGAACAGCACCGGGATTTCCAGGCCGGCACCGCGTACCGCCTGAAGGATCTGCCAGCCGTCGCGCCCTGGGAGCATCACGTCGAGAATCAGCAGGGCGTAGTCCCCAGTCAGCGCCAGGTGCTGGCCGGTGTCGCCATCGGCCACCAGTTCGACATTGAAGCCGGCTTCGCTCAGGCCCTGGCGCAGGTAGTGGCCGGTTTTCGGTTGGTCTTCGACGATCAGCAGTTTCATGGCGCGACTCATGGCTTATGGAACCCGGGCTTTATACCGTGCAGGGAGGCCGGGCAGGTCAAGCTGACAAAGTTGTAATCTGGCTGTCAGCTGACTGGCAGCGGTGGCTCGCCAGAGTGTGCCATATGCTCAAACCGGTTTTTGGAGTCTGATAATGAAAGCGCAAAATCTGCTGTTGCGAAGCCGCTCGATTCTCGGCGGCTGCCTGATGTTGTTGAGTGCGCCGCTCTGGGCCTCGCCGGCGGGGTCCTATGATTTTGGGCGGCCGGCAGCGGCAGCCACGGCCACCCGCACCGTCGAGGTGGTGATGGGCGATATGTCGTTCAGTCCCAAGGCTCTGGCGGTCAAGGCGGGCGAAACCGTGCGTTTTGTGTTGATCAACAAGGGCCAGTTGCTGCACGAGTTCAACCTGGGTGATGCGGCAATGCATGCCGAGCACCAGCAGGAAATGCTCAAGATGCAGCAAAGCGGGATGCTCACGCCCACCGCGATGCAGGCGATGGATCACTCTGCCATGGGGCACGGCTCGATGGCGGGCATGGAGCATGGAATGCAGCATGATGATCCCAACAGCGTGCTGGTGGAGCCGGGCAAGCAGGCCGAGTTGACCTGGACCTTTACCAAGAGCGGCAGCCTGGAGTTCGCCTGCAACATTCCCGGGCACTATCAAGCCGGGATGGTCGGCAAGCTGACGGTCACTCCCTGAGGGTCGGGGGCTCAAAGGCGGGAGCAAAGGCTGGTAGAATCCGCTGATTCTTCAGTCAGGTTTCCGCCATGCATCCCGCAGCCGAACATTCGCCGCTGGGCAAGTCCAGTGAATACGTCTCCACATACACTCCGTCCCTGCTGTTCCCGATTCCTCGGGCGGCGAAATGGGCCGAGCTGGGCTTGAGCGCCGATACCCTGCCTTATAAAGGTGTGGATTTCTGGAATTGCTTCGAGTTGTCCTGGCTGCTGCCGTCGGGTAAGCCGGTGGTGGCCATCGGTGAGTTCAGTATTCCTGCGGATTCGCCGAATATCATCGAGTCCAAGTCCTTCAAGCTCTACCTCAATTCGCTGAACCAGACGCCGTTCGTCGATCGGGCGGCGCTTGAAGCGACCTTGCGCGAGGACCTTTCCGCCGCGGCAGGCAAGCCGGTGGCTGTGCGTATCCGCAGCCTGGGTGAGGTCGAGGCGGAAGGTGTGGTGGCTCTGCCAGGGGTGTGCATCGACGACCTGGACATCAGCGTCGACAGCTATGAGCATCCGCGTTCGGAGCTGCTGCGGTGTGATGCCTCGCGAGTGGTTGAGGAAAGCGTGCACAGCCATCTGCTCAAGTCCAACTGTCCGGTGACCAGCCAGCCGGATTGGGGCAGCGTGGTGGTGGAGTACCGGGGAGCGGCCCTGGATCACGCCAGCCTGCTGGCCTATCTGGTGAGCTTCCGTCAGCACTCGGATTTCCATGAGCAGTGCGTGGAGCGGATTTTCCTGGACCTGCAACGTCTGCTCAAGCCGGAAAAGCTCACTGTCTACGCGCGATACGTGCGTCGTGGCGGGCTGGATATCAACCCGTACCGCAGCACTGAAACGGCGGATTTCGCCAATCAGCGACTGGTTCGCCAGTAAACAGAAGCCCCGCACACCGTGCGGGGCTTTGGTTTCAAGGGGAGGGTGTTATCGGGCGCTGCTTAGATGCCGATGTTGCCCAGGGTCTGGACGATGTTGCGCAGGGTTCCGGCGATGGCCGGGTGTTCCAGCTCGAAACGCTCCACCGCCAGATTGACGCCGTCAGCGAGGCTGGCGTCATGGGTGCTGGTCTCCAGCTTGAGTTGCAGCTCGATCTGCTGCATCAGGTCATGCAGGTTGGCGCGCTCGGCTTCCGAAAGCGGTGGGTTCTGCTCCAATTGCTCGCGCAGGGTATCGAGTTGTTCTTGCAGTTCGCGGGCAGGCATGGCGTTCTCCCTTCATTGATAGGCACAGGGATGGACCGCGCGATTGAAGCAAAGATCCATGCCCACGGCTTAGAGTAATCCACTACCAGGCGCTGTGCATGATCCTGATCAACAGGCTTATGTCAGGGCTTTTCACCCTTGAGTCGACGGTGTTCGATGTCCGCCAGGCAGGTCTGCAATTCCCCCAGGTGGTCAATCACCGAGTGCACGCCCAGGCCGAACAGCTGCACCGTGGCCTTGCCCCGTTTGAGCTCGCGCTCCTGTTGGCTCAGCGCCTGCCATTCGCTGGGCGTCATGCCGCACAGCGAGCCACAGGAGGCCAGGCCTATGGTCCAGAGGCCGGCGTTGAGCCCCGACTGCAGCAGCTGTGGTTCGCCGCTGACCAGCACGCAGCCCTCAAGGCGCGACACCTTGAGCGACATCAGCGCCTGCCAGCAGGCATCGGGTGCAGGCCAGTGAGCGGGGACGGCAGGGGTGGGCTTGATCCAATCCGGCAGGGCTGCGGCTAGCTCGCGGGTACTGGCAGGCGGTAGCTGCTCCAGCCATGCGCAGGGAATGCCTTGCTGTTGCAGGTGCTGCAGGGTTGCCAGGGCGCCCGGTGTGGCTTGGGCCTGTTCCGGGCCGGGCCTGTTGGAGCTGTGCAGGCGCGTATGAGCGCCAAAATCCACCAGGCAGCCGCTGAGGCCGAAGAGTACGGCGGTCAAGGGCGTGGCAATCTGGGGTGAGGCGTCGGCTTGGGGCATATCAACGTCCTTGAAATACCCGGCGAGGCTAGCGGGACAAGATGACATGCAGGTGACAGTCGGGTGAACGTGAGCGGTACTGGCGGTCCGGCGCGTTCAGCCTGATTGCAGTGATGCTGCCTAAACCGGCGTATCCGATTTATACTCCCGAGCCTAACCTCAGGGCATAGCCCCAAGAGAGAACAACCCAAGGAGTTTCCTGCTATGCGCTGGAGCCGTTATCTAGTTCCGCTATGTATGAGTGCCGGTGTGACGCTGGCTCCCCTGGTCGCCCAGGCGGCTGAAGAGGATCCGTGGGAGAGCATCAACCGTCCCATCTTCACCTTCAACGATACCCTCGACACTTATGCCCTGAAGCCATTGGCCCAGGGCTACCAGGCAGTCACGCCGCAGTTTCTTGAAGACGGCATCCACAACATGTTCCGCAACCTCGGTGACGTCGGCAACCTGGCCAACGACATCCTCCAGGCCAAGCCGCGTGCAGCCGGTGTGGATACGGCGCGCCTGTTGATGAACACCACCCTGGGGGTCGCGGGTTTTTTTGATGTTGGCACCAAGATGGGCCTGCAGCGCAACGATGAAGATTTCGGCCAGACCCTCGGTTACTGGGGCTTGGGCAGCGGCCCTTACGTGATGCTGCCGTTCCTGGGCCCAAGCACTTTGCGTGACGCGCCAGCCAAGTATGTCGACAGCTACACCGAACCCTATCGCTACATGAATGATATTCCTGCGCGTAACACCACTATTGGCGTGGACATCATCGATACCCGTGCCAGTCTGCTGTCCGCGGACAAGCTGATACGTGGCGACAAGTACACGTTCATTCGTAATGCCTACCTGCAGAATCGTGAATTCAAGGTCAAGGACGGTAAGGTCGAAGACGATTTCTGATCGAGCAGCTGTCCGGTAGCAACTAAAAAGGCGGCCATTGGGCCGCCTTTTTCATGGGGGAGACTTTTACTTCATTTTAAGGATTGTAAGCCCAAGTTTCTGACCGCCTCCCTCCAGCCCATTGACCCAGACCACTTCGGTCTCTGCTTCCAGTCCTCTCAAGGCTGCATGTTCGGAGTCGATACGTACGCTCAAGCGATCACCGACCTGGAATGAGCGGGGCGCCTGAACCTGCATGCCGCTGCTGGAAAGGTCGATACAGACCGCTTCAATCACCTGTCCCTGGTGGATTAGCGTGACCTCGGCATCCACCCGCATCCGGATGTAATCGCGCTTTTCACTGTAGTCACGCTGGTTTTGATTCATGGGTTCCATCCTGCGATTGAGTTGCGGTTTTGGCGGTTTTTATAACTCCCGGTGATTTGCGATGTAAAGACGTCAGGCGACCATCGGCATGAGCTTGAAACGCCCCGCGGATGGGAGTACCGTCTGCGCCTTAGAAGGGCACCTCTGGTAGGCGGGCGTGCAGGGCTGAAGGTCCTGGCTGCATTTCCAGAGTGGCTAGAAAGCGAATCCAGTAGCGTGCGCCAGGCCCCAGGCCAAGCCAGCTACGCCAACCTAATTCTGGCGCCGTTTGCCCACATGCAAAAAACCAGTGCCACGCTGCTGATAATCGATGACGACGAAGTAGTACGCGCAAGTCTCGCGGCCTATTTGGAAGACAGTGGCTTCAGCGTACTGCAGGCTGCCAACGGCCAGCAGGGTCTTCAGGTATTCCAGCACGTCCATCCCGATCTGGTGATCTGCGATCTGCGCATGCCGCAGATGGGCGGTCTCGAACTGATCCGTCAAGTAACCGAGCAGTCTCCGCAAACCCCGGTGATTGTGGTTTCGGGCGCGGGCGTGATGAACGATGCAGTCGAAGCCCTTCGTCTGGGGGCGGCTGACTACCTGATCAAGCCGCTGGAAGATCTGGCCGTGCTCGAGCACTCTGTGCGCCGGGCCCTTGATCGAGCGCGCCTGCTCCTGGAAAACCAGCGTTATCGGGAAAAGCTCGAAGCCGCTAATCGCGAACTTGAAGCAAGCCTCAATTTGCTTCAGGAAGACCAGAATGCCGGTCGCCAAGTGCAGATGAACATGCTGCCCACCAGCCCCTGGTCGATCGACGAGTTCAATTTTGCGCACCAGATCATCCCGTCGCTGTACCTGTCGGGAGATTTCGTCGACTACTTCCGTGTCGATGAGCGTCGCGTCGCCTTCTATCTGGCGGATGTTTCCGGTCATGGCGCCTCATCAGCCTTTGTCACCGTGCTGTTGAAGTTCATGACCACGCGGCTGTTGTTCGAATCCAAGCGCAACGGCACCTTGCCGGAATTCAAGCCTTCGGAAGTGCTGGGCCATATCAACCGTGGTCTGATCAGCTGTAAGCTGGGCAAACATGTCACGATGGTCGGTGGAGTCATCGACGAGGAGACCGGTTTGTTGACCTATAGCATTGGCGGGCATTTGCCGTTGCCGGTGTTGTACACCCCGGACAGTGTGCGTTATCTGGAAGGGCGTGGTTTGCCGGTGGGCCTGTTCAACGAGGCGACCTATGAGGACCATGTTCTGGAGTTGCCGCCGGTGTTCAGCCTGACGCTGATGTCCGACGGGATTCTGGACCTTTTGTCCGAGCCTACACTCAAAGAAAAAGAAGCGGCCTTGCCCGAACGGGTGAGAGCGGCGGGCGGCAGCCTGGATGGCCTGCGGCAAGTTTTTGGATTGGCCACGCTAGGGGAGATGCCGGATGATATCGCCCTGTTAGTGTTGAGCAGGAACCTTTAATGAGTACCGGTAGAATCCAGTTCGCCGAGCAGGATGGCACCTTCGTCCTGAAGTTCATCGGTGAAGTGCGCCTGACCCTGTGTTCGGCGCTGGATGCGACTATTGAGCGGATTTTCACTGCGCTGAATTTTTCGGCGATCGTCATCGATCTGACCGAAACCCGTAGCATCGACAGCACCACCCTGGGCCTGCTGGCCAAGCTGTCGATCCTGTCACGGCAAAAAGTCGGTCTGTTGCCCACTGTCGTCACCACCCACGAAGACATTACCCGGCTGTTGCAGTCCATGGGCTTCGATCAGGTGTTCAACATCGTCGATCGTCCGATACCTTGCCCGGAATGCCTGACCGACTTGCCGTCCCAGGACCAATCCGAGGAAGTGGTGCGGATCAAGGTCCTGGAGGCGCACAAGATCCTCATGGGCCTCAATGACTCCAATCGCGAAGCGTTCCATGATCTGGTGAACGCTTTGGAGCGTCATTGATCGACTGAGGCGCTCGCGCATTAAAAAAAAGGGCGAACCTGTGAGGGTTCGCCCTTTTTGCATTGCTGCGAAGCTATCAGAACTTGGCTGCCAGCAGGGCTTCGAGCTTCTCCTGGTCGCGGGCGAACTGGCGAATGCCCTCGGCCAGTTTTTCGGTGGCCATGGCGTCTTCGTTGGAAGCCCAGCGGAACTGCGCTTCGTTCAGGCTCTGACGGGCCTCACCGGTCTTGCCCGGACTCAACTTGCGCTCCAGCTTGCCGGTGTCGGCGGCCAGCTTCTCGATCAGGTCCGGGCTGATGGTCAGGCGATCGCAGCCAGCCAGTTGCTCGATCTGGTTCAGGTTGCGGAAGCTGGCGCCCATGACCACGGTCTTGTAGTCATTGGCCTTGTAGTAGTTGTAGATGCGGGTAACCGACTGCACGCCAGGATCGTCGGCGCCGAGGTAATCGTTGCCGGTGGCTTTCTTGTACCAGTCGTAGATCCGTCCCACGAATGGCGAGATCAGGAACACGCCGGCTTCGGCGCAGGCAACGGCCTGGGCGAAGGAGAACAGCAAGGTCAGGTTGGTCTGGATGCCTTCGCGCTCCAGTTGCTCGGCGGCGCGGATGCCTTCCCAGGTGGAGGCGATCTTGATCAGTACCCGGTCGCGACCCACACCAGCTTTCTCATAGAGTTCGATCAGGCGATGGGCACGCTTGAGCATGGCCTCGGTGTCGAACGACAGGCGGGCATCCACTTCGGTGGAAATGCGGCCGGGAATGACCTTGAGGATCTCTTGGCCTACCGCTACGCCAAAACGATCGCTGGCCAGGCCGACATCGCCTTTGCAATCGCTGACGCAGGCATTCAGCAGATCGGCATAACCAGGAATGGCCGCGGCCTTGAGCAGCAGCGAGGGGTTGGTAGTGGCGTCCACCGGCTTGACCCGGGCAATGGCCTCGAAGTCGCCGGTATCGGCCACCACGGTGGTGATTTTCTTCAGTTGTTCCAGCTTGGAAGTCATGAGCGTGCTCTGTCCTATGGGTCTGGTGACATTACCCGAGCGCTGGCAGGCGCTCAAGGGCGCGAAAGGCTTGTGGTGCCGCCGGGGGCGGCGACCTGAAAACAGCTGTCTGAATGCGGGACAGATTTCAGGTTATTCAGATATCAAAAGCCGCATCAGGTTCAATCCGGTTGACGGTTAACGTCCCTCAAGCAGTTGCCCGGCCTGATCCAGCAGGCCCAATGGGTCCTGGGTCTTGTGGATATCCACCGACAACAACTGGCGGAACTTGCGTGCTCCGGGGAAGCCGGTCCCCAGTCCCAGTACATGGCGAGTGATGTGATGCATGGCGCCGCCGCTTGCCAGATGTTCGGCGATATAGGGCCGCAATTGCGCCAGCGCCTCGGCACGGGAAATCACCGGCGCGCCGCTGCCGAACAGCTGTTGGTCCACCTGGGCCAGCAGGTAGGGATTGTGATAGGCCTCACGCCCCAACATCACCCCGTCAAAGGTCTGTAGATGCTCATGGCAGGCCTCCAGGGTCTTGATGCCGCCGTTGAGTATCACCTCCAACTGCGGGAAGTCCGCCTTCAATTGCGCAGCCACATCGTAGCGCAGCGGCGGAATATCCCGGTTTTCCTTGGGCGACAGCCCCTCAAGGATCGCAATGCGCGCATGCACGGTAAAACTGTTGCAACCAGCCTCATGGACCTGGCCGACGAAATCACACAGCTCGGCATAACTGTCACGGCCGTTGATGCCGATCCGATGTTTGACCGTCACTGGAATCGACACCGCATCGCGCATGGCCTTCACGCAATCGGCCACCAGAGCCGGGTGCCCCATCAGGCAGGCGCCGATCATATTGTTCTGCACCCGATCGCTAGGGCAGCCGACATTCAGGTTGACCTCGTCATAGCCATGTTCCTGGACCATTCGTGCACAGGCCGCCAGATCCCCCGGAGTACTGCCCCCCAATTGCAGCGCCAACGGATGCTCGCTCTGGTGGTAGCGCAGAAAACGCTCATGATCACCATTGAGCAGCGCACCGGTGGTGACCATTTCGGTATAGAGCAGGGTGTGCTTGGACAGCAGGCGCAAGAAGTAGCGGCAGTGGCGGTCCGTCCAATCCATCATGGGTGCAACGCTAAACCGCCGGGACAGCGTAGGGCTTGAGTTTACTGGGGTTGTAGCTGAATTCTGGACCATTTTGCTCTACGTGTTTAATGCGTGTTCTAGGGGATAAGTGGGCGCTTTCTGAAGGGCGTTGGTTCAAGCGGCAATGGCTTTTCGCTTGTATTACAAGGCGATTGTCATGATCAGGGGCGCCAACGCACCGATGGCCGCGTCGGCCATTCGGCACAGTCAAGTGTGGTTTGCTATGGGCGCGAGTTTACCAAGAGACTCAAACCTTCGCCCGAAAACCGGCCGTTGAGGTTGTTTGTGTCGGGGACGTGCGATTGAGGTTGCTTGCCATCTCATTCCGGAGCGCCATGTCACCAGGCCATGGCTGGGCTGTGGGCATTTGCGTATGCCTTGAGTCTCTGCTTTTTCTTCACGCGGGCCTTTACGGCACGGAGGGCTTGGTCGTACTAACTGTTTAGCCGCGCGTCCAGTGGTAATGCCATTGAAAAGCAGTCGTGTATTTGTCGCCTAGCTTACGACTACGCTCTTCTGCGGACATTCGGCGTGGGGGGCTATCAGGCTTCGCGGTGCTCCCCCATGGCGGCTGGCCGGGTTTTGTCCGAGTAATATCGCCGCCGCTGTCCGATGCCCGGTTTCGCGCGTTCAGGGGGCTCAGGGCGGATCGGGCGCTGATGGCGGTCCTGTGTCGGCGAATTATCGAATGTTGTTGCAGTCGACGTTGCGCGCTTCATGCATCGCCCTTTGCGGCCGATAACCCCAGCGTGGGGCAGGCTGCATGCACTTGCGTCGGAGCCTTGCCTGTGTTCAAACGTCACGCAAATGATGCTTCGCAGGGTGCTGGCCGTTGCGCCAGTCTCGAAAACAATCAGGGATGTGCCTTGTTGCAAAGGCCTTTCCCGTCAGGAAGACACTATTGCCTGTCCCCATCTACGATCCTCAGCATGCCCCCGGTGGCAACCTCAAGCGTCTGCCGCTGCTCAAGGCCGCGGTCGCCTTCATTGCCACGGTATTCCTGTGCCTGTGCGGTTTGCTGTTCCTGCAGTTGGAGCAGTCCTGGCGTCATGACCTGGCTCAGGCCGAGGTCAACTCCACCAACCTGACCCGGGCCATTGCCCAGCAGGCCGAGGACACCTTCATGGAGGCCGACCTGGTGTTGATGAGCCTGTCCGAGTGGATCCAGGCCCTGGGGGACGGGCCCCGGCAGCGCCCGCGCCTGCAGCAGATCTTTGCCCGGCGGGTACAGGCCCTGACCCAGTTGAGCGGGGTCTTTCTCTACGACAAGCAAGGCCAGTGGGTGGTCAGTTCGTTCAACGATTCGCCCCACGGCAAGGATGTCGCCGATCGCGACTACTTCCGCTTTCACCAGCAGAACGTCTCGCTGCAGGCTCATATCAGCCCGGCGATTCGCAGTCGCGCCAACGGTGAGTGGATCATCCCCATCTCGCGCCGGATCAATGACCGCGACGGCAATTTCCAGGGCGTGCTGATGGCCGGTATCAAGCTGGCGTACTTCGATCAGTTCTTCAAAAGCTTCAATATCGATGAGCAGGGCGCGATGTTCCTGGCCCTGTCCGATGGCACCCTGATTGCGCGGCGGCCATTCGAGGAGCGGCAGATCGGCGCGTCCCTGTCCCGCGGCGAGATCTTCAGCAAGTACCTGCCCGAGGCCACTTCCGGCAATGCCATGATCACCTCGATCGTCGATGGGGTGACACGCCTGTACGGCTATCGCCAGTTGCAGGCCTACCCGCTGGTGGTGGCTGCGGCAAACTCCAAGGATTCGATTCTCAGGGGCTGGTACGCCTCGGCCTATCAATCCTCGGCCATCGTCGCTCTGGTGCTGTTGGGGGTGGGGCTGTTCGGTTGGGTGTTCGTCAGTCAGGTGCGCAACAACGAGCGGATCGAGACGGACCTGCGCAATGCCCAAGAGGCGCTGGAGGTGATCGCCACCCATGACAGCCTCACCGGCCTGGCCAATCGACGTTTGTTCGAGCGCTCCCTGATGATCGAGTTCGGCCGGGGTGCCCGGCAACACAGCGCGTTGAGCCTGATCATGGTCGATATCGATTATTTCAAGCGCTACAACGATACCTATGGCCATGTGGCGGGCGATCACTGCCTGATGGAAGTGGCCCAGGCCCTGAAGGGCTGCTGCCAGCGCAAGGCCGATCTGGCTGTGCGCTACGGCGGTGAAGAGTTTGCGGTGTTGCTGCCCGATACCGATATCCATGGCGCGCTGGCCATGGCCGAGCAGATTCGCTGCAGTGTCATGCAGCGCGACATTGCCCATTCCGGGTCCCCGGTGGGGTGCGTGACGGTCAGCCTGGGCTGTTATTCCTTCGTGCCCACCGGGCGCGACAGTATCGAGATGTTTATCGAGCGCGCGGACGAGGCGCTCTACCAGGCCAAGGCCATGGGCCGCAACCGTGTCATGGCCTTGCCAGCGGAGCGCGCCGGGGAGCTCTTGCAGCGCTCCGATCGTTGAGGGGGCTAGAAACGCTTGCAGAACACCTGATTGGCGTAGGCGTTGCCCGCAAACTCGTAGGCGGTGTGGCCGACGCAGGCATATCCCTGGGCTTGATAAAAGGCCTGTGCCCGGTGGTTCTCTGACCACACGGCGAGCCACAGGCAGGGGGTATCGCTGTTTTTCACCAGGCTTTCCACCTGTTGCAGAAGCGCCTGGCCAACGCCTTGCCGGTGAGCGTGACGTTGCACGTAGAGGCGCACCAGTTCCACGGCATCGGATAACTCGGGGAGCGGCGCTCGGGCCTGGCGGCTGAGTTCGGCGAACCCCAGCAGGTGCCCGTTGCGCTCAGCCAGCAAGAGGGTCCTGGCGGGATCTTCGAGGCGCTGGCGGAACTGCTCCGGGGCGTAGACGCTCAGGGCCTCCTCGGCCAGGTCGCTGCGCATGCCATCGGTGGCGTAGGTGTCGAGAAAGACCTGGGTGGCCAGGCCGCTGATGCACAGCGCATCCCCGCGCTCAGCGTGGCGTAGAGTGAAGTCGACCGGCATGGCTACATCCTTGTAAACGGGGCTGGATTGAGGGTTCAGGATCGGCTGAGGCGTTGTTGCAGGTGCTGGCGGAGTGTCGTCACTGGGGCCATGTGTGCAAAGGCATGGTGGTGTTGAAGAAGCTGCGCAGCCTCACCAAGGGGGCCTATTACAGGGGCGTTCCAGGCGCCTGGCAAGGGCCAATCCACGGCCAATGCAATAAAAAATATCGAGCGAATTCATTGTCTGGATTCCCCGCTTCTGGCTTATACATAACCCCGACCTGCCAGGGTTGGTTGTGGCCCTGGGCGACCCTCATTTCAAGGATTTGTGCATGAGCCAGCCGCACCTGATGAACTTTGACCTGTACCTGCAGCAACTCGGTTACCTGCGCGCCCCGGCGCCGACCCTGGAAAGCCTGCGGGAGCTGCAATGGCGTCATGTCTGTCGTTTTGCCTTCGAAAGTCTTTCGACCCTGTTGCGGGTGCCGGTGCCCATCGATCTGGCATCCGTGGAGCGCAAGATTCTCCACGAGGGCCGCGGCGGCTACTGCTACGAGCTCAACCAGAGCTTCCTGGCATTGCTGCAACACCTGGGCTACGAGGCCCGGGGCATCACCGGGCGGGTGGTGATGGGAGGGCCGGAGGATGCGCTCACCGCTCGCAGCCATCGGCTGACCCTGTTGCATCTGGACGGGCAACGCTACATCGCCGACGTCGGCTTTGGCGGCATGGTACCCACCACGCCTTTGCTGCTGGACACCGAGGCAGAGCAGGCCACGCCCCATGAGCCCTATTGCATCACCCGGCGCGAGGGTAGTTACACCCTGCGCGCCAAGGTCGCGGAGCAATGGCGGGCTCTCTATGTCTTCGATCTGCAGGTGCAGGGCGACGTGGATTACGAGATGGGCAACTGGTATGTCTCCACCCACCCGGATTCACCCTTCCTTGGCCAACTGAAGGTGGCGCTGATAGGGCCGGGAGTGCGCCGCACGCTGAACAACGGCAGCTACGCCCTGCATCGCATGGGACAGCCCAGCGAGCGACGGGAGATCACCGAGGCCGGGGAACTGATGAGCCTGCTGCAGGACGAGTTCGCCTTGCGCCTGCCCAACCATCCCGAGTTGCCGCGGGTGATCGGGCAATTGCTCGAGTCCTGATTTTCCCGGCTTTACGGTGCCCGCCAGGGCCGCTGCGGAATCGATTCCCGGTTAAATATGCAGGGTCCTGCTCCTTAGACTTCACCGGCAAGCCGGTCATTTCTCAAGGAGAGAATCATGCACAAAACACCCCGTTCAAGCCTGTTCGACAGCACTGGTGCCGCGCTGAGGCGATTCCAGGCAGGGCTGCTCGCAGCCCTGCTGGTCGTGCTCGGCCTGTGCTCCAGCGCCAGCTACGCCGTACCCAATCCCGACGGCAACTACAACCTGAGCATGGACGCCCGTGCCGGCTCACCCTATCCACCGTCGAACAACTACAACGCCGATCTCACGGCTTCCGGTGTTGGAGCGGCGTACACCGTCCCGGTCAGTCGCCATCACATCATTGCCTACAACCAACTGCGGGATTTCTACATGTCCGTGGTGCAGCGCGGGCACCTCAAGGAGCTGAAAGGGTTCTGGGACGGCTTTGGCGGGCGCTTGCCCAGCTATGGACGGGACAACCAGGTCAATGTCACCCCGGCGGTACAGGCCGACTACGACCAGGCCAAGACCCTGCTTGAAGAGATCGGCCGGGGCGTGGTGCGGGCCAACGCCGGCGTGCCGCCACGGCCCCTGGGCTGGGACACCTTCCACGGTTTCTACACCTGGATGCCGTGGAACCTGTTCCTCGGGCCAAACGGCCGCAATGATGACCCGGGCGAGGCGTTCGAGCGCAACGCCCAGTACATCATCAACAACGCGGACACCTGGAACACCATCGTCAATCTGCGGGACAACATGCTGAGCTATACGCGTGATGGCAACGTCAAGACCCTGGCCACCATCAACTCGCAATTGCTGCGCCTGTCGGCGCGGACCAAGGTCTATCCACTGGTCAGTGATCAGTGGGTTCGTGTCGCACCCAATGTGTACAAGATCCGGGTTCCGGCCCAGTAATTGTTCCTCGGGTGCGAGGCCCGAGCCGATCCGGTCAGCGGATCGGCTTTTTTCATGCTGTTTTTCAATCCCTGGAACGGCTTGAAAAAACCTGCGAGCGGGCGCCGCTCCTGGCCGGCGCTGAGTTGAGCGACGGCTCTGGGGCGGCTTTTCAGGCGAGTGGAGGGGCGAGGGTCGAGGGCTTTGCGCGGGTTGTCCGTTGACGGGGTCGGCGGAAATCATGAAGGTCAAACTGTATACAATCCTATGGACAGTTGTCTTGGATGTTGCATACAGTGTGCGCATAACAAAAACAGGGAACCCCACACCATGAATACGCCCCAGGTTTCACAGCAACGGCCCGAAGATGAAAATTTGGGTATTGGCGCGAATATGGCTTATGGCCTGCAACACGTGCTGACCATGTACGGCGGTATCGTTGCAGTGCCCTTGATCATCGGCCAGGCGGCCGGTCTGTCGCCGGCGGAGATCGGCCTGCTGATTGCGGCCTCGTTGTTCGCGGGGGGGCTGGCTACCTTGCTGCAAACCCTCGGCGTGCCGTTTTTCGGTTGCAAGCTGCCGCTGGTGCAAGGGGTGTCCTTTGCGGGTGTTTCAACCATGGTGGCGATTGTCACCAGTACCGGGGAAGGCGGCTTCCAGTCGGTGCTCGGGGCCGTGATCGCCGCCTCGCTGATCGGTCTGCTGATCACCCCGGTGTTCTCCCGGATCACCAAGTTCTTTCCTCCCCTGGTGACCGGCATTGTCATCACCACCATCGGCCTGACGCTGATGCCGGTCGCGGCGCGCTGGGCCATGGGCGGCAACAGTCGCGCGGCGGACTTTGGCAGCATGTCGAACATCGGCCTGGCGGCCCTGACGCTGGCCCTGGTGCTGCTGCTGAGCAAGATCGGCAGTGCGGCGATTTCCCGGCTGTCGATTCTCCTGGCCATGATCATCGGCACCGTGGTCGCGGTGTTCCTGGGCATGGCGGACTTTTCCGGCGTCACCCAGGGGCCGATGTTCGGGCTGCCCACGCCTTTCCATTTCGGCATGCCGACCTTCCATGTCGCGGCGATCCTGTCGATGTGCATCGTGGTCATGGTGACGCTGGTGGAAACCTCGGCGGATATCCTTGCGGTAGGTGAAATCATCCACACCAAAGTCGACTCCAAGCGTTTGGGCGACGGCCTGCGTGCCGACATGCTGTCGAGCATGATCGCGCCGATCTTCGGCTCCTTCACTCAGAGCGCCTTTGCCCAGAACGTCGGGCTGGTGGCGGTCACCGGGATCAAGAGCCGGTTCGTGGTCGCCACTGGCGGGCTGTTCCTGGTGGTTCTCGGTCTGCTGCCGTTCATGGGGCGGGTGATTGCCGCGGTGCCGACCTCGGTGCTGGGCGGGGCCGGTATCGTCCTGTTCGGCACTGTGGCTGCCAGTGGCATCCGCACCTTGTCCAAGGTCGACTACCGCAACAACATGAACCTGATCATCGTTGCCACCTCGATCGGCTTCGGCATGATCCCGATTGCCGCACCAAGCTTCTACGACCATTTCCCCAGCTGGTTCGCGACGATCTTCCATTCGGGCATCAGTTCCTCGGCGATCATGGCGATCGTGCTCAACCTGGCGTTCAACCACTTCACCGCAGGCAACTCCGACCAGCAGTCGGTGTTCGTTGCCGGCACCGAGCGCAGCCTGCGCTTCCAGGACATTGCTGCGTTGCGTGAAGGGGACTATTTCAGCGGCGGCAAGCTACACGATGCCGAAGGCAATGAGGTTCCGCTGGTGGCTGAGGTTGCCGGCCAGTCGTCGCCGCAGCCCGGAGACGGTTCTGCGCCAAGCCATGCCCGCGGCAGTGCCGAGGTCACGCATTGAGTGCGAGTGTCGCGGCATGAAGAAACGGCGCCCTGAAGGCGCCGTTTTTTATCGAGGCGTGGTTATTCGAGGTTTTCGAGGGGCTCCAGGGCTTGCAGGACCTCCGGGTTGTCCTGGTACTGGCTGCGCAGGGCGGCGAGTTGGCGATCGTGGCCGACGCAGACTTCATTGACGGCCTTCTCCAGTTCGGCCCGGCGCTCTTCGTCGTAGGCCTCCTCGCCGGCAAAGTGCAGGCAATCCTCGTGGCGCTGGATAAAGGTCGTGACCTCGCCGGGAAGTTGTGGGCCGCCGTAATGACTGCCCAGTTGCAGGCGCTTTTCCTCGACCCAGCCGCTGTAGTCCTCGCCGTCCTTGGCGATGTACATGACCTGGGCCCAGCCACTGTCGCTGGAGGCGTACACCGTCAGGCCGTCGCCAGGGATCACATAGAGTTTCTTGTTGATGCAGGCGGCGTCTGGTCCGCTGTGCAAGTGCAGCCGTCCTTCACCGATCACCTTGGCCTCCAGGGGCGGGCGGTATTGGCCGGCCTCCAGGGAGGCGTTGTCACTCAGGGCGGCGCAATCCACCGGCGGGCTGGCCATGGCCGGCAGCGGCAGCAGTGACAGCAGTCCACATAGAGGCAGGAGGCGCAGGGCTCGGTCCATTGCAGGGTTATCCGTTGGGGGGATTCGAAGGGCGCGATGGTAATGACAAAAACGCGGCCTGGGAATGACCAGGGCCGCGTCGGCAGAGGACAGTCCTGCTATTGCGCAACGTTGTCGAGTTGTTCCTGGCGCACCAGGGACACGGCAAACCCCACGACCACCGCCGCGGCCACCGACAGGGTCAGGGGCAGGCCATAGCTGCCACCGCTCATGGCCGCGCCACTGAGTAGAGGGCCGAGCAGGCTGCCGATGCCCCAGAGCAGGCCGGCACTGGCATTGGCGGTGACCAGATCCGCGCCGCTGAAGGATTGACCGATCAGCACGATGGCCAGGGTGTAGATACCGCCTGCCGCCGCTCCCAGGATGACCAGGCTCGGCCAGAGCAGGCCGGGGGCGCTCATCAGCAGTGGCAGGCACAGGCCGATCAGCAGGGCGATGCAGCCGCAACCCAGGTAGATGCCGGGGCGTCCCAGCTTGTCCGAGAGCCAGCCCAGGGGAAACTGGAACGCCGTATCCCCCAGGAGAATGATGGTCACCATCAGCGCCGCCAGCTTGATGCTGTAGCCGTGGCCGGCTGCGTACACCGGAAACAGCGACAGCACCACGCTGTCGAAAAAGGCGAAGAACAGGATGCCCACGCACAAGGCCGGGGCGATGCGGATAAAGCCCAGAACCGAGAAGCTCCGGCTTTGCTCATGGACGTCCGAGGCGTCTGTCTGGGGCAGGGTCAGCCAGACCACGGCAATCGCGATGGCGTAGCCGACGCTGACGATCGCCAGTACCGCCGGCCCCTCGGTGCCCAGCAAAGACACCAGCCCTGGGCCCAGCAGTTGGAAGAAAGTGAAGCAAGTGGTGTAGACCGCCACCAGTCGTCCGCGACTGGTGTCCTCGGCCATTTCATTGACCCAGGTTTCCCCGATAATGATGATCAGCCCGGCACCCAGTCCCATGGCGACCCGGGCCAGGCCCAGGCTGTAGAGACTGGCGTCGGGCAGTTCCAGGGCGGCCACGCTCAGCGCGCAGAGGCTGAAGCACAGCAGGTAGATCTGGCGTCGGGTCAGGCGCTGGCCCAGGGCATTGACCAGAAAGGCCGAGAGCATCATGCCCGCCGCGGGCAGTGCCGACATGATGCCGATCTGGTTGTTCGAAGCGCCGGCCTGATACAGGCGCAGGGCAAGGATCGGCACCGTGGAACCTATGCTCAGGCCGACAATGGAAATGCCCAGGATCAGGGCGGCTAACAAGGCTTTGTTCATGTTCAAGACCTGCGCCGGCAACTTCAGGCGCTGAAAAAATAGAGGTGTTGCGGGCGCCGCGTGACAGCATCCGCCGAGATATGGGCGATAGCCGGGCCTGTGCCCTTGGCGTCGGGGCCGGCTGCAGGCGAAGCGCTCAATGAAGTGGGGGGCACTTCGAGACGTCTTTGCTGGTCAGCCAGATTCGGCCGGCGGCACCGGGCTCAATCGTGGTTAGCGACGTCCCTGGTGCGGGGAGAAGGTGAAGGCGAACAGGACGCTGCGGCGTCGACGGTTGATCGCGCAATCATGCTGGGCAACGGCCAGGGTTGCCGAAGGGCTCATCGAAGGGGAGAGGCACGGGGACTGTGCTGGCAGGAACATCGTGGTCTGACTGGCCGGAAAAGTAGGCGCACAGCCTACGTCAGGCCATTGCGCCAAGGCAACCAGACCTTGGCATGACACATTCGGTCCGGCAACGCACTTTTCCCGCATGCCGGACTGACATGCGGGTCGGGAAACTAACAGGGGGTATGCGCTTGGTCTGATTTGCCGCAAGAGCAGGGCGCTCTTGTTGGGTGTGAGGCAAATCAGTGCAGGAAGATGGCTCCACGACCTGGACTCGAACCAGGGACCCAGTGATTAACAGTCACTTGCTCTACCAACTGAGCTATCGCGGAATGCGCCGTATCTTACTGATTCAAAAAGGGAAGTCAACAAGCTTGGGAGATTTTTTTAAGCACGGCGCGAATCTGAATCAACTGCCGGCATGACTTCGAGGGTTTTATCGGCTGGCGGGCCGATACGTGAGCCGATAGGGGCTACCATGGCTGCCCGGAAGTGGTTTCACGCGCTACCGGCCTCCAGTCACACAGGTAAGCCTTTATGATCCGCTTCGATTTATCCCGGGTTCCTTCCCGGTTGTTCCCGCCTTGCTGCGGGGTACTGTCATGAGCATCGAGCAGATCAGCCTGCCCAAAGGGGTAGGGCCTCAGGCCAGCAAGCTGTTGGACGCCATCACCCAGGCCGGGTCGGCGCCCGATCTGCAGCGTGCCGGCGGCAAGGCCGAAGGTTTTGTCCTCGGGCTGGAAAGCGCCAAGGCCATCAAGAGCCAGGTGGCCGAGGCGTTGTACGTGGCGTTTGATGATGCCGCCAGTCAACGCTTGGCTGAACTGACGGGCTGAGGCTGCTCAACCGCCGAAGGTCAGGCTGCCGAGCATCAGTTTGGCCATCAGCGACGTGGCCGCCAGTTGCACCAGCCACAGGGCCAGCCCGCCGAGAAACACGCCGAGGGCAATTTGCAGTACCAGGCTCTTCTCGCGTTTCTGCGAGCGGGGCAGATAGTGCTCAAGTTCGTCGCGGTCGGCCCGCAGGTCATCGTTTTTCATCGGTTTCTCGATCAGCAGGGGAAACAAGGTCACAGTCTAGAGGGTGCAGGGCCGGGCAATAGCTGAGCGCCCACAAAAAAGGGAAGCCGGCTGGCTTCCCTTTTTTTACTACGGGTGCGGATCAGATCACCTGGAGGATGGCCTTGGTCACTGCCTCGATGTTGCTCTGGTTCAGCGCGGCAACGCAGATGCGGCCGGTGTCCAGGGCGTAGATGCCGAACTCGTTGCGCAGGCGGGTCACTTGCTCGACGGTCAGGCCGGAGTAGGAGAACATGCCGCGCTGGCGACCGACGAAGCTGAAGTCGTGCTCAGGGGCGCCTTTGGCCAGCAAGTCGACCATCTGGGTGCGCATGCCGCGAATCCGCAGGCGCATTTCCGCCAGTTCCTGCTCCCACTGGGCGCGCAGTTCCGGGTTGTTCAGCACCGCGGCGACGATGGTTGCACCGTGAGTCGGCGGGTTGGAGTAGTTGGTGCGGATCACGCGCTTGACCTGGGACAGCACGCGAGCGCTTTCCTCCTTGGAGCTGCTGACGATGGACAGGGCGCCAACGCGCTCGCCGTACAGCGAGAACGACTTGGAGAACGAGCTGGAAACGAAGAAGGTCAGGCCCGACTCGGCGAACAGGCGCACGGCCGCGGCGTCTTCATCGATGCCGTCGCCGAAGCCCTGGTAGGCCATGTCGAGGAATGGCACGAGGTTTTTCGCCTTGACCACTTCCAGGACGTTTTTCCAGTCCTGCGGGCTCAGGTCGACACCGGTCGGGTTGTGGCAGCAGGCGTGCAGCACCACGATCGACTGGGCCGGCAGGGCGTTGAGGTCTTCCAGCAGGCCGGCACGGTTCACGTCGTGGGTGGCGGCGTCGTAGTAGCGGTAGTTCCGCACCGGGAAACCGGCTGTTTCAAACAGTGCGCGGTGGTTTTCCCAGCTCGGATCGCTGATGGCGACCACGGCGTTGGGCAGCAGTTGCTTGAGGAAGTCGGCACCGATTTTCAGGGCGCCAGTACCGCCAACGGCCTGGGTGGTGACCACGCGGCCAGCGGCCAGCAGTGGCGAGTCGTTGCCGAACAGCAGCTTTTGTACCGCCTGGTCGTAGGCGGCAATGCCGTCGATCGGCAGGTAGCCACGGGAAGCGTGTTGAGCGGCGCGAATTGTCTCGGCTTCGACAACGGCGCGCAGGAGTGGAATGCGTCCCTCCTCGTTGCAGTACACGCCCACCCCAAGGTTGACCTTGTTGGTACGGGTGTCGGCGTTGAATGCTTCGTTGAGGCCCAGGATTGGATCGCGTGGTGCCATTTCGACAGCGGAGAACAGGCTCATTTTTACGGCGGCTCTGAATGGAGTGTGGAGGGACGTGTCGCGCTCCAGCCGAATGCACTAGAGCGGTGCACAAACGGGGAGCTAGTATAGAGGCCATCATCGCGGGGGGCGACAGCCGATTGACCTTTTGCGACAAGTTTTTCGCTTTATTTTTCGACCGTTAGTCTTATTGCAACCTTCCGGGTGTTAACGGGTGTAAGACCTTTACCTTGAAAGCCGTGGTATCTGCCTCCACATCCAGCTCATTCCGGTTTTTTTCCTCGGCGACATGGGTCGTACGCGGTGTTTCTCGTTCCTGTACGGTATGGCCGCGCATGAACGATCCCAGAGGTAGATATGTCCGAATTCCAGCTAGTCACTCGCTTCCAGCCCGCCGGCGACCAGCCGGAAGCCATCCGCCTGCTGGTCGAAGGCATCGAGGCCGGACTGGCCCACCAGACCCTGCTCGGCGTGACCGGCTCGGGCAAGACCTTCAGCATCGCCAACGTCATCGCTCAGGTGCAGCGCCCAACCCTGGTACTGGCGCCGAACAAGACCCTGGCAGCCCAGTTGTACGGCGAGTTCAAGGCGTTCTTCCCGAACAACGCGGTGGAGTACTTCGTTTCCTACTACGACTACTACCAGCCCGAAGCCTATGTGCCCTCCTCGGATACCTTTATCGAGAAGGATGCCTCGATCAACGACCACATCGAGCAGATGCGCCTGTCGGCGACCAAGGCGCTGCTGGAGCGCAAGGACGCGATCATCGTCACTACGGTGTCCTGCATCTATGGTCTGGGCAGCCCGGAAACCTACCTGAAAATGGTTCTGCACGTGGACCGCGGCGACAAGCTCGATCAGCGTGCCTTGCTGCGCCGCCTGGCGGACCTGCAATACACCCGCAACGACATGGACTTTGCCCGTGCCACCTTCCGCGTGCGGGGAGACGTGATCGACATCTATCCGGCGGAATCCGACCTTGAGGCGATCCGCATCGAGCTGTTCGACGACGAGGTGGAAAGCATCAGCGCCTTCGACCCGCTGACCGGCGAAGTGATCCGCAAGCTGCCGCGTTTCACCTTCTATCCCAAGAGCCACTATGTGACGCCACGGGAAACCCTGCTGGATGCGATCGAGGGCATCAAGGTGGAGCTGCAGGAGCGTCTGGAATACCTGCGCTCCAACAACAAGCTGGTAGAAGCCCAGCGCCTGGAGCAACGCACCCGTTTTGACCTGGAGATGATCCTCGAGCTGGGCTACTGCAACGGTATCGAAAACTACTCGCGCTATCTCTCGGGCCGTCCCGCCGGGGCCGCGCCGCCCACCTTGTACGACTACCTGCCGGCGGACGCGCTGTTGGTGATCGACGAATCCCACGTCAGCGTGCCCCAGGTCGGCGCCATGTATAAGGGCGACCGTTCGCGCAAGGAAACCCTGGTGGAGTACGGCTTCCGTCTGCCATCGGCGCTGGATAACCGGCCGATGCGCTTCGACGAGTGGGAAGGGGTCAGCCCGCAGACCATCTTTGTCTCCGCCACTCCGGGCAACTACGAGGCGGAACACGCCGGGCGCGTGGTGGAGCAGGTGGTGCGCCCCACCGGCCTGGTGGACCCGCAAGTGGAAGTGCGCCCGGCCCTGACCCAGGTGGACGACCTGCTGTCGGAAATCACCAAGCGCGTGGCGCTGGAGGAGCGGGTGCTGGTCACTACCCTGACCAAGCGCATGGCCGAGGACCTGACCGATTACCTGGCCGACCACGGCGTGCGCGTGCGCTACCTGCACTCGGACATCGACACCGTGGAACGGGTGGAAATCATCCGCGACCTGCGCCTGGGCACTTTCGACGTGCTGGTGGGGATCAACCTGTTGCGTGAAGGCCTGGACATGCCGGAAGTGTCCCTGGTGGCGATTCTCGACGCCGACAAGGAAGGCTTCCTGCGCTCCGAGCGCTCATTGATCCAGACCATCGGTCGGGCTGCGCGCAACCTCAATGGCCGGGCGATTCTCTATGCCGACCGCATCACCGGCTCCATGGAGCGGGCGATTGGCGAAACCGAGCGTCGGCGCGACAAGCAGATCGCCTTCAACCTGGCCAATGGCATCACCCCCAAAGGGGTGTTCAAGGACGTTGCCGACATCATGGAAGGCGCCACCGTGCCGGGCTCGCGCAGCAAGAAGCGCAAGGGCATGGCCAAGGCGGCCGAGGAAAGTGCCCGCTACGAAAACGAACTGCGTTCGCCGAGCGAAATCAGCAAGCGCATCCGTCAGCTCGAAGAGAAGATGTACCAGTTGGCCCGCGACCTGGAGTTCGAGGCCGCGGCGCAGATGCGCGACGAAATCGCCAAGCTGCGCGAGCGCCTGCTGACCGTCTAACGACGCTCGATCCCTCGTAGGAGCCGGCTTGCCAGCGAAGAGGCCCTCAAATCCTGTGCAAGGGCTGGGAGCCTATTCGCTGGCAAGCCAGCTCCTACAGGCAATTCGTGGGTCAGTGGGCTTCTCCTGCCTTCAAGCCCTTGGGCAGGGCCTTGGTCAGCAGGACCGCCAGCATGCTGATGCCCAGGGCGATGCCGACAAAATGGAAGGCGTCGTTGTAGGCCATGATCTGCGCCTGCTGGTGGGTGATCTCGCTGAGCTTGCCAAGGGCCGCGGACTCGCTGCCGAACTTGTCGGTGAGGGTCGCCAGGCGTTCCGCCACCTGCGGGTTGCTGGGCACCAGCGCTTCACGCAGGTAGTCGAAATAGGTCTTGGTGCGGGCATCCAGCAGGGTCGCCAGCAAGGCGATGCCGATGGCGCCTCCCAGGTTGCGCAGGATGTTGAACAGGCTCGACGCCGAGCCCGCGTCCTGGGGCTGTATGTAAGCCGTGGCGATCAGCGAGATGGTGACCATGATCAGCGGCTGGCCCAGGGCGCGGATGATCTGGATCTGGTTGAACTGCGGTCCGGCGAAGTCCGGATTGAGCACGCCTGACGAGAAACTCGCCAGCCCGAACAGGCCGAACCCCAGGGCGCATAGCCATTTGGGCGAGATGAACTGCATCAGCTTGGGCACCAGCGGAATCAGGAACAGCTGCGGTATCCCCATCCACATGATCACTTCGCCGATCTGCAGGGCGTTGTAGTTCTGGATCTGCGCCAGGTACAGCGGCAGCAGGTAGATCGAGCCGTACAGGCCAACCCCCATGCCCAGGCTGGAAATGCTCGACAGGCCGAAGTTGCGATTGCGCAGGATGCCCAGGTTGATCAGTGGATTGGGCTTGGAAACCTGGACGATGACGAAGGTGATCAGGCTGACCAGGGCGATGCTGCCCAGGGTCACGATCAGGTTCGACTCCAGCCAGTCCTTGCGGTGGCCCTCTTCAAGAAACACCTGCAGGCAGCCCAGGCCCAGGCCGAGGGTCAGGATGCCGGTGTAGTCGGTGCTTTTGAGCAGTTCCCAGTGGGCTTCCTTCTTTTCCAGACCGTACAGCAGGCCGGCGATCATCAGCAGGCCCGGCGGCACGTTGATATAGAAGATGTATTCCCAGCCCCAGTTTTCCGTCAGCCAGCCACCCAGGGTCGGGCCGATGGAGGGGGCGAAGGTGGCGGTCATGGCGAACATGGCCATGCCCTTGGCCCGGTGGTGCTCGGGGAGCTTGATCAGGGTCAGGGTGAATGCCAGGGGAATCAGCGCGCCGCCGGTAAAGCCCTGCAGGGCGCGGAACACGATCATGCTTTCCAGGCTCCAGGCCATGGAGCAGAGCAGGGAGGCGATCAGGAAACCCACCGAAACCCAGGTCGCCAGCCGCCGGGCCGAGAGCAGCTGCACCAGCCAGGCGGTGAGGGGGATCATGATGATCTCCGCCACCAGGTAGGAGGTGGAGATCCACGAGCCTTCCTCAAGGGTGGCGGAGAGGGCGCCCTGGATGTCCTTCAGCGAGGAGTTGGTGATCTGGATGTCGAGCACCGCCATGAAGGCGCCGAGCATGGCGCTCATGACCGCTATCCAGTCGCGCCGGCTGGGCTCCGCCAGCGGGCGCAGCAGTTGATCACCGGCCATCGACAGGGTCTTTGACGTTCACTTTGACCGTGACCGACATGCCCGGACGGATCTTGCCCTGTAGGGGATTGTCGGGGGCGAAGGTCAGCTTTACCGGAATGCGTTGTACCACCTTGGTGAAGTTGCCGGTGGCGTTGTCCGGTGGCAGCAGGCTGAACTGTGCACCGGACGCGGCGAATAGGCTGTCGACCCGGGCCTGGATCGGGGTGTCGCCGTAGGCGTCGAAGGTCAGCTCGGCCTGTTGCCCGGGTTGCATGTGACCGATCTGAGTCTCCTTGAAGTTGGCCTGAACCCAGATGTCCTGGTCCGGAACGATCGACAGCAGGTAGGCGCCGGCCTGTACCACCTGGCCGTTGCGCGCTGCACGCTGGCCGATGATGCCGCTGATGGGGGCGTGGATTTCGCTGCGGCTCAGGTTCAATTGCGCCTGGGCCAGGTCGGCCCGGGCATTGGCAATCTGTGCGTCGAGGCGCTTGATCTCGGCGTTCAGGGCGTTGACCTGTTGGCGCTGGCCTTGCAGGTCGGCTTCAGCCTTGGCTACTTGGGAGCGAGCGATGTGGTTGTCGGCGGAAAGGGTGGTGACCCGTTCTTCGGAGACATAACCGGGCTTGCGCAGGGTCTGGGCCCGGGACAGGTCGATCTGCGAGCGACCGAGGCTGGCCTGGCTCGATGCCACCTGGGCCTGGCTGGCGGCGATCAGGCTGGCTTGTTGGGTCAGTTTGCTCTGGGCCTGCAGGCGTTCGGCCTCGCGGGTGGCGAGGGCGGCCTGGGCGCGGTCCACCGCCAGCTGGAAGTCCTGACCTTCCAGGCGTATCAGCAATTGGCCTTGCTCTACGTGCTGGTTGTCCTGCACGCGCACTTCTTCAATCCGTGCGCTGAGTTGGCTGGAAACCCGGGTGATTTCGCCCTGGACGTAGGCGTTGTCGGTGGTTTCATAAAAACGGCCGTGGAACCACCAATGGGCGAGCAGTCCCAGGGCGATCAGCAGGACCAGAGACAGGAAAACAAACAGGCGACGCTTGAGTTGGGCAGGCATGGGCAGACTGTAGTCGAGAAAAGTGTAAGGAAATCTATCAGCCGGCGAATCTGGCATATAGCCACTGGGTGGTAAATGCCGCTTGTTGATTATTGGCCATTCAGCGGGCTGGCAGCGGCCTGTAGTCGCAACCTTGGCTTAAATGCCCTCCTCACTGGAGCGGTGCTGGTGTCGCCTGTTACCATTCGCCCCCTGTTTTATTCCTCGTTTTTCTATCTGTTCGAGACCAGCCATGACCACCGTTCGCACGCGCATCGCGCCATCGCCTACCGGGGACCCCCACGTAGGTACCGCTTACATCGCTTTGTTCAACTACTGCTTTGCCAAGCAGCATGGCGGTGAGTTCATTCTGCGTATCGAAGACACCGATCAGTTGCGCTCGACTCGCGAGTCCGAGCAGCAGATCTTCGACGCCTTGCGCTGGTTGGGCATCAATTGGAGCGAAGGCCCGGATGTCGGCGGCCCTCACGGCCCGTATCGCCAGAGCGAGCGCGGTGACATCTACCAGAAGTACGCCCAGCAACTGGTGGACCTGGGCCACGCCTTCCCGTGCTTCTGCACCGCCGAAGAGCTGGACCAGATGCGTGCCGAGCAGATGGCTCGTGGCGAAACCCCGCGTTACGACGGCCGTGCGCTGCTGTTGTCCAAGGAGGAAGTGGCCCGGCGCCTGGCGGCCGGTGAGCCCCACGTGATCCGCATGAAGGTGCCGACCGAAGGCGTCTGCGTGGTGCCGGACATGTTGCGTGGCGACGTCGAGATCCCGTGGGATCGCATGGACATGCAAGTGCTGATGAAGACCGACGGCCTGCCGACCTACTTCCTGGCCAACGTGGTCGATGACCACCTGATGGGCATCACCCACGTGCTGCGTGGTGAGGAATGGCTGCCTTCGGCGCCGAAACTGATCCTGCTGTACGAATACTTCGGTTGGGAGCAGCCGCAGCTGTGCTACATGCCGCTGCTGCGCAACCCGGACAAGAGCAAGCTGTCCAAGCGCAAGAACCCGACCTCGGTGACCTTCTACGAGCGCATGGGCTTCATGCCCGAGGCCATGCTCAACTACCTGGGGCGCATGGGCTGGTCGATGCCGGACGAGCGCGAGAAGTTCTCGTTGCAGGAAATGGTCGATAACTTCGACCTGTCGCGGGTATCCCTGGGTGGGCCGATCTTCGATATCGAGAAGCTGTCCTGGCTCAATGGCCAGTGGCTGCGGGATCTGCCGGTGGAAGAGTTCGCCAGCCGGGTTCAGACCTGGGCGCTGAACCCCGAGTACCTGATGAAGATCGCGCCCCATGTGCAGGGCCGGGTCGAGACCTTCAGCCAGATCGCACCGTTGGCCGGCTTCTTCTTCGCGGGTGGCGTGACCCCGGATGCCAAGTTGTTCGAATCCAAGAAACTTTCGGGTGATCAGGTGCGGCAGCTGATGCAGTTGATCCTGTGGAAGCTCGAAAGCCTGCGTCAGTGGGAGAAAGACAGCATCACCGCGACCATTCAGGCTGTGGTTGAATCCCTGGAACTGAAGCTGCGCGACGCCATGCCACTGATGTTCGCGGCCATCACTGGCCAGGCCAGTTCGGTATCGGTACTCGATGCCATGGAGATTCTGGGGCCGGACCTGACGCGTTTCCGTCTGCGTCAGGCCATCGATCTGCTCGGTGGTGTGTCGAAGAAAGAGAACAAGGAATGGGAAAAACTGCTGGGCGCCATCGGCTAAGACGCCTTTGCAGGACGGTTGCGCCAAGGGCGGCGATCTTTTCGGCTACGCTTGAAATCCAGGCGCAGACGGTTTGATCGTCGCCCTTGGCGTTTTCTGTCGGCCTGTAACGAACCTTTTGCGGGGGTTGATGCGGGTCGACAAGGCCGCAAAAGCCAGGGTTTTCGGGGCGGGGCGGTAAGTGGTTGTTATCCCGGCAAATTTTTTTTCAAAAAGCGGAAAAAAAATTGACAGCCTTCAGATCCCCCCTTAAGATTCGCCCCGTCCTCACCGACGAGGGGCTATAGCTCAGCTGGGAGAGCGCTTGCATGGCATGCAAGAGGTCGACGGTTCGATCCCGTCTAGCTCCACCAATTTACAGTTCAAGGCCTGGCCACATCGGCCTTGAATCGATCAGTACTCAGCACTGGTCAGTTGTATAGAAGGGTTTGCGTCCCCTTCGTCTAGTGGCCTAGGACACCGCCCTTTCACGGCGGTAACAGGGGTTCGAGTCCCCTAGGGGACGCCAGTTTCACACAAGCGATGTTGCAAGATGTCGCTGCGCCGCGAGGCGAAAATCCGGGGCTATAGCTCAGCTGGGAGAGCGCTTGCATGGCATGCAAGAGGTCGACGGTTCGATCCCGTCTAGCTCCACCAATTTACAGTTCAAGGTTTGGCCACACCGGCCTTGAATCGATCGGTACTCAGCGCCGATCAGTTGTTTAGAAGGGTTTGTGTCCCCTTCGTCTAGTGGCCTAGGACACCGCCCTTTCACGGCGGTAACAGGGGTTCGAGTCCCCTAGGGGACGCCAGTTTCACACAAGCGATGTTGCAAGATGTCGCTGCGCCGCGAGGCGAAAACCCGGGGCTATAGCTCAGCTGGGAGAGCGCTTGCATGGCATGCAAGAGGTCGACGGTTCGATCCCGTCTAGCTCCACCAATTTTTACAGTTCAAGGTCTGGCCACACCGGCCTTGAATCGACCAGTACTCAGCGCTGGTCAGCTGTCAGAAGGTTTGTGTCCCCTTCGTCTAGTGGCCTAGGACACCGCCCTTTCACGGCGGTAACAGGGGTTCGAGTCCCCTAGGGGACGCCACGATTACCCGCTCTGCGGGATTTTTAAGGGTCATTCAATTATTGAATGGCCCTTTTGTTTTTCTGGCGCCCAGCCAGTTCCCGCTTTCTTCCTGAACCTGTACTTCTGACCGATGGTCACACTGGCGACTTGCGGAAAATTATTATGAGTATAATATTTTTTCCGTAATATTCGGAGGCAACGATGAACGACAAAAAAGCTCAAACCCGCGAACGCATTCTCCAGGCCGCCAGTTCCGCGCTGATTCAGCGGGGCCCGGCAGAGCCCAGTGTGGGGGAAGTCATGGGCGCGGCCGGGCTGACCGTGGGCGGCTTCTATGCGCACTTTGAGAGCAAGGATGCGTTGATGCTCGAAGCCTTCACCCAATTGCTCTCCCATCGTCGCGGCTTGCTCGACGAGATGGACTCAAGCCTCAGTGGCGAGGAGCGCAGGGCGCTGACAGCGGCTTTCTACCTGTCGCGCAAGCATCGCGACTCCACGGAACAGGCCTGCCCGATTCCGGCGTCCGTGGGCGAGTTTGGGCGCTTGCCCGAGAGTTTCCGCAAGGCCTTGACTGAACACGTGGAGTTGATGGTGGCGCAGTTGGCCACTTGCCCTGAGGACACGGACAAGGCCCTGGCGGACATGGCGTTGATGGTGGGAGGGTTATCCCTGGCGCGGGCCCTGGGCCCGGGGGAGTTGTCCGATCGTTTGTTGCGTGCCGCCAAGTCGGCAATTCAATGACCTGAAGTTCGGTTGCGAGGTAGCGAGAGATGAACGGATTGAGCTGGATTCGTGGCGTCAATGGCACCCTTGGCTGGGTGGCGCCTCAATGGGCGGCGAATCGGATGCGCCAGCTGTTCATGACGCCTCGCGAGCTGCCGCCGCGGGAATGGGAGCTGCCGCTGCTGGAGCGCGCCGAGCGACTGACCCTGCGCTTTGGGCTTTCTGCCTTGCGTTGGGGGCAGGGGCCAACGGTCATGCTGATGCATGGCTGGGAAGGGCGACCCACCCAGTTCGCCAGCCTGATCGAGGCGCTGGTGGCGGCCGGTTATACCGCGGTGGCGCTGGAGGGGCCGGCCCATGGTCGCTCTCCGGGGGATGAGGCCAATGTGGTGCTGTTCGCCCGAGCGATGCTGGAGGCCGCAGCAGAGTTGCCGCCGTTGCGTGCAGTGATCGGCCATTCCATGGGGGGTGCCAGCGCCATGCTCGCGGTGCAATTGGGGCTGCGTAGCGAAACCCTGGTCAGCATTGCCGCGCCCGCTCGCATCCTCGGCGTATTGCGAGGTTTTGCCCGATACATGGGCTTGCCGCCCAGGGCACGCTCGGCCTTTATTCGTCAGGTGGAGAAAGAGGTCGGCATGCGCGCGGCGAGCCTGGATGTGGCCCAGTATCAACTGGACATGCCTGGCCTGATCGTTCACGCGGAGGATGATCGCTTCGTGCCGGTCAAGGAGTCGGAGCTGATCCATCAAGCCTGGTTCGACAGTCGCCTGTTGCGCTTGAGCGAGGGCGGTCATCAGCGGGTGCTGGCCGATCCGCGGGTGGTCGAAGCGGTGATTGCCCTGGTCGCGGGGCGTCATCTGCAAGCGCGCCAATCCGCCTGAGCATCCGTTACACTGCCCCGGTCAAAAATCTGACCGGGAGTCGGGCATGAGTTGGGATCTGGCAACGCCATTCGTCATCGATCTGCAGGTGGCGGCCGAGGATATCGATGGACTGGGGCACGCCAACAACGCGGTTTATGTCTCGTGGCTGGAGCGTTGTGCCTGGCGGCACTCCCAGCGCCTGGGGCTGGACCTGGCGGAGTATCGCCGGTTGGATCGGGCGATGGCCGTGGTGCGACACGAGATCGACTACCTGGCTGCGGCTTACGAAGGGGATGAGTTGCAACTGGCCACCTGGATCGTCGATTGGGATCAGCGTCTGAAGATGACCCGGCGTTTCCAGTTGGTTCGCCCGAGCGATGGCAGCACCTTGTTGCGGGCTCAGACCACCTTCGTCTGCATCGAGCTGTCCAGCGGCAAACCCAAGCGCATGCCCGCCGAGTTCCTCGAAGGCTACGGCCCGGCCCTGCAAGGCGCCTGACGCCTGCCTGTGCCCGTAGCGTAACGAAGGCGTCCACCAAGGCTCGTTCGCGACCTACAGGTCCCTACAAAACTCCTGCTCAAGGGCGAAACCCAGTAAACTGGCGCACGTTTTTTCGCCCGTTTTTTCGTTGAGTGTGTTTCATGCAAATTGCCCTGGCGCCCATGGAAGGGTTGGTCGACAACATTCTGCGGGATGTGTTGACTCGTGTTGGCGGGATCGACTGGTGTGTCACCGAGTTCATCCGCGTCAACGACCGTCTGCTGACGCCTGCCTATTTCCACAAGCTCGCTCCCGAGTTGCTGCACGGTGCGCATACGGCTGCCGGCGTGCCGTTGCGCGTGCAGTTGCTGGGTTCGGATCCGGTGTGTCTGGCCGAGAACGCCGCGCTGGCCTGTGAGCTGGGCAGCGAGGTTATCGATTTGAACTTCGGTTGCCCGGCCAAGACCGTCAACAAGTCCCGGGGCGGCGCGGTGCTGCTCAAGGAGCCCGAGCTGCTGAACCAGATCGTCGAGCATGTGCGGCGCGCGGTGCCGGCGCATATTCCGGTCACGGCAAAAATGCGGCTGGGTTTCGACAGTCCGGACGGCTCGCTGGTGTGTGCGACCGCGTTGGCCGAGGGCGGTGCCGAGCATATCGTGGTTCACGCCCGGACCAAGGTCGATGGCTACAAGCCGCCGGCTCACTGGGAGTGGATTCCCCGGGTCCAGGAGGTGGTCAAGGTGCCGGTGTTCGCCAACGGTGATATCTGGAGCGTCGAGGATTGGCGGCGCTGCCGGGAGATCAGTGGTGTCGAGGACATCATGCTCGGCCGAGGCTTGGTGTCGCGTCCGGACCTGGCACGACAGATCGCCGCTGCCCGGGCGGGCGAAGAGGTGGTGGCCATGTCCTGGGCCGATCTGCAGCCCCTGCTCCAGGACTTCTGGGCCCAGGTGGTGGTGCAATTGACGCCGCGTTCGGCGCCGGGGCGGCTCAAGCAGTGGCTGGCCATGCTGACCCGCAACTACCCGGAGGCGGTGGAGTTGTTTACCGCTCTGCGCCGGGAAACCGACCTGGACCAGGTGGGGCGCCTGCTGGGTGTACCGCGCAGCGAGGCGGCGTAAAAAAATTCAAAAAAGGGCTCTTGAAATGCCAGGGCCGATCCCTATCTCTTGGGTACGCGACGCCGAATTCGGGTCGCGGAGATAACCACTCGCTGAAATATCAGGAGATAGACCCATGAGTACTGCATTTTCCCTGGCTCCACTGTTCCGTTCCTCTGTTGGCTTCGACCGTTTCAACGACCTGTTCGAATCGGCGTTGCGCAATGAGCCGGGCAGCAGCTATCCACCCTACAACGTAGAAAAACACGCCGACGACCAATACCGCATCGTCATCGCGGCTGCCGGTTTCCAGGAAGAAGACCTGGAACTGCAAGTGGAGAAAGGCGTGTTGACCGTGAGCGGTGGCAAGCGTGATGCCAATGAAAGTGTCACCTACCTGCACCAGGGCATTGCCCAGCGTGCATTCAAGCTGTCCTTCCGCCTGGCCGACCATATCGAGGTCAAGGCCGCGGCCCTGAGCAACGGTCTGTTGAACATCGACCTGCTGCGGGTTGTGCCGGAAGAGGCCAAGCCAAAGCGCATCCCGATCAACGGTGCGCAGCAGCCGGCTCTGCAACACTAAGACCGCTGCAAAAAAAGGGCGCCCTGGTGGCGCCCTTTTTCGTGCCCGTCATTTCAGCAGTTTCTTGAATTCGCCAAGAGGCAGCGGCCGGCTGTGCAGGTAGCCCTGGTACAGATGGCATTCCAGCCCCTGGAGGAACTCCAGTTGCTGCGGGGTTTCCACGCCTTCGGCGATGACCTTCAGGTTCAGGCTGCGGGCCATGGCGACGATGGCGCGGATGATTTCCGCATCGTTGGGGTCATGGGTGGCGTCGCGGACGAAGGACTGGTCGATCTTCAGGGTGTCCACCGGCAGGCGCTTGAGGTAGGTCAGGGACGAATAACCGGTGCCGAAGTCATCCATGGCGAAGCTGACGCCGAGCTTTTTCAGGCGGCGCATCTTGCTGATGGTGTCGTCCAGGTTCTGGATCACGATGCCCTCGGTGATTTCCAGCTTGAGCAGCGATGAGGGCAAAGCGTACTCGGTCAGGCTGTGTTCGATTTTCTCGACAAAGTCGGTCTGGCGGAATTGGCGCGGACTGATGTTGACGCACAGGCTGAAGTGATAAGGATCCACCAGACCCTCTTCCATCAGTTGGCTGAAGGCCAGGCAGGCTTCATCGAGAATCCAGGTGCCGACTTCAAGGATCAGGCCGCTGTCCTCCAGCACCTTGATGAATTCGGTCGGTGATTGGGCGCCCAGTTCCGGATGCTGCCAGCGCACCAGGGCCTCGGCGCCGACGATGCGGTTGTCGCGGGCGTCGACCTGGGGTTGGAAGTGCACGCTGAATTCGCCGCGGGACAGGGCCAGGCGCAGATCGGTTTCCATGCGCAGGCGCTCGCTGGCGGCCTTCTGCATGGTGTTGTGATACATCTGCGTGGTGTTGCGCCCGGAGTCCTTGGCCCGGTAAAGGGCGATGTCGGCGCGCTTGAGCAGGTCGGTGGGGGTCGAGCCGTGATCGGGAATCAGCGCCACGCCGATACTGGGGGTGACCTGCAGGCGCTGGCCGTCGAGGAACATCGGTTCCGAGAGCAGTTCGCGCAGGGTTCCCGCCAGGTGCCGTACCTGTTCGCTGACCTCGTTGCGCGAGCCTTCCAGGCCGCTGAGCAGCACCACGAATTCATCGCCGCCCAGGCGCGCCACGGTGTCCTCCATGCGCACGCTGGCTTCCAGCCTGGCGGTGATGATCTTCAGCACGGTGTCGCCCACCGGGTGGCCCAGGGAATCGTTGATGTGCTTGAAGTGGTCCAGGTCGAGGAACAATAGGGCGCCCCGCAGGTTGTGGCGCTTGAGCAGGGCGATCTGCTGGCTCAGGCGGTCCATCAGCAGGGCGCGGTTGGGCAGGTTGGTCAACGGGTCGTGGTAGGCCAGGTGGCGGATCTGCGCCTGGGCATTCTTCAGCAGGCTGACATCCCGGGCGGTGAGCAGCAGGCAGGGGGTTTCGTTGAGGATGATCGGCTCCACCGACACCTCCAGGGTGAGTATTTCCCCGCGCTTGTTTCGCCCGAGCATTTCCAGGTGGTGCACGCGCCCCTTGAGTCTGAGTTCCGCCAGCAGCGTGGCGAGCTGGCCTTCTTCGGCCCAGATGCCGACCTGGTACATGGTGTGGCCGAGCACTTCATCGGTGCGGTAGCCGGTCAGGCGGCAGAAGCCGTCGTTGACCTCCAGATAGCGGCCGGTCTCGCGCTCGGTGATGGTGATGGCGTCGGGGCTGGAGTGGAAGGCCTTGGCGAACTTCTCCTCGCTGGCCTTGAGGGCGGCCTCGGAGCGCTGCTGCTGGGTGATGTCCCGCAGCGTGGTGACGATGCACGGCTGTTTGTCGACGGTAATCAGGCGGCTGGAAATGATGCAGGTCAGCGAATGGCCGTCCTTGTGGTTGACCATCACCGCCACGTTGTTCAGCGCCTGTTCGCGAATCACCTGCTCGATCCGCCGCAGGCGCGGGGCAGGATCCTCCCAGAAGCCGATCTGCTCGGCGCTGCGGTTGATCACGTCGTCCTGGGTCCAGCCAAAGGTCTGGGTGAAGCTTGAATTGATCTCGATGAACTGGCCGGTTTCCAGCAGGGTCAGGCAGATGGGGTCCGGGCTGACCTGGAACAGACTGGCGAATTTCTCCTCGGAGGTGATCAGGCGCTGTTCGCGCTCCACCTGCTCGGTAATGTCCAGCAGCGTCCCGGCCATGCGCAGGGGATTGCCCGAGTCGTCGCGATAGAGGCGGGCGCGGCTTTCGAGGTAGCGCGAGCTGCCGTCCGCCAGTTGCACCCGGTAGGTCAGCTGGTAGTTGCCCGCCGGGCCTTCGCGCAGGCTGCGATAGGCATCGCGCATGCTGTCGCGCTCTTCGGTGGGTACGCCCTCGAAAAAGGCCTCGAAGGATTCGTGGAAGGGCGCCGGGGCCAGGCCGTGCAATTGCGCGGCGCGCGCAGAGCCGTACAGCATGCCGCTGGGAATGTGCCAGTCCCAGGTGCCCAGTTGTGCCGAGTCCAGGGCCAGGTCGAGGCGTTCCTGGCTGTCCTTGAGCGCCTGTTCAGCCCTTTTGCGCTCGCTGGTGTCGAGAAAGGTGCTGAGCAGGTAGGGCTTGCCTTCCAGTTCGATCTTCTGCGCGCTGAGGATGCCGTCGTGGATCTGGCCGTTGCTGGCGCGGAACTGCACTTCGAGGCTGGCGGCCTGGCCTTTCTTCTGGACGGCCTTGATCAGTTGGGCGCGCTGCTCGGGATTGACCCACAGGCCGATCTCCAGGGTGGTACGGCCGATCACATGTTCGGCGGGCCAGCCGAACTGGCTTTCGAAGTACTGGTTGGCCTCACTGATCAGGCCATCTTCCAAGCGAGTCAGCAGCACCGTATTGGGGCACAGGTGAAACAGGGTGGCGAAGCGCTTTTCCGAGTTGCTGAGGGCTTCCTCGCGTTGGCGCTGGTGGGTGATCTCGCGGATCACCCCGATCATGCGGGGTTTGCCGTGCTTGTCCGGCAGTACGCTGCCGTTGATCTCCAGCCAGTGCAGGCTGCCATCGGGCCAGCGAATGCGGTGGTGCATGGCGTGTTCCAGCGGGGCGCCCGCCAGCACCGAATGAAAGGCGCGCACTGTCCTGGCCCGGTCCTCGATGGGCAACAGGTCAAGGTATTCGAGGTTTTCCGGCAGCGGCTGGCGCGGGTCGAAGCCAAACAGCGCCTGGGTGCCCCGGGACCAGCTGATCTGCCCGCTTTCAATATCCCAATACCAGGCCCCCAATCGAGCACCATTGAGGGCGGCAAGCAGTTGTGGCGCGCTTTCCCAGCTTTGCTCCGACTCCTTTGGGTCGATGGCATGGATGCGCGGCATGGGTGGAATACGATCAGCGGGTTTTGGCATGGGGGTCAGGCCTTGAGCTGAGTCATTCGTTTTACGCGAGGAACTCATGGCGGTGCGGCGTGGCACGGGCACTACCCGGAAAAGCTATGCCGGGTTCCCTGGCCAATCGACTTGTGCATCCAGTAGGGCCATGAAAGCCCGCGCAGCGTTCGACAGCGTCCGTTCGGTGTGCAGGATATAGCCTAGCTGGCGTCGCAGTTGTATGCCCGGTAAAGGGATGCGCGCCACCTGATCATCGAGCATCGTGCGCGGCAGCACGCTCCAGGCCAGGCCGATGGACACCATCATCTTTATAGTTTCCAGATAGTTAGTGCTCATCGCGATGTTCGGTGTCAGGCCCTGGGCCTCGAACAGGCGTTGGACGATGTGGTGAGTAAAGGTGTTGCCGCCGGGAAATACCGCCGGATGCAGGGCGATGTCCGCCAGGCTGACCTGGCCATTGCTGACCAACGGATGCTCCGGGGCGGCAACGAAGTCCAGCGGGTCGTCCCAGACGGCGCTGGCCCTGATCAGGCTGTGGGGCTCTGGCGCCAGGGTGATCACTGCCAGCTCGGCCCGGCCATGGAGGATTTCCTCGTAGGCCACCTCTGAATCGAGGAATTGAATGTCCAGCGCCACTTGCGGGTAGCGCCGGGTAAAGGCCCGCAACAGCGGCGGTAGGCGATGCAGGCCGATGTGATGGCTGGTGGCCAGGGTCAAGCGGCCGCTGACTTCGCCGTTGAGGTTGGTCAGGGCGCGGCGGGTGTCGTCCAGCACGTTGATGATCTGATAGGCCCGGGGCAGCAGGGCGCGTCCGGCCTCGGTCAGGCCGATTTCCCGGCCCAGGCGGTCGAACAGCCGCACATTGAGCTGCTGCTCCAGGCCGGCGATGCGTTTGCTGATGGCGGGCTGGGTCAGGTGCAGGCGTTCACCGGCGCCGGAAAAGCTGCCGGTTTCGGCAATGGCAATAAAGGCGTTGAGGTTGGCCAGGTCCATGGTTGTATTCCAGTTGGTTATCCAAAGCATGAAAAATATGAATTTGAGTTATTTAATCTAACGCCATAGCATCAGCCTCACAAGCCAAGGGGTTATTGATCGGCTCGCGATCAGGGCCCGGGGCATAGAAACAAGCTGATGAGGAATGGTCCGATGGCCGGTAAGACGCTTTACGACAAGCTCTGGGATTCGCATTTGGTCAAGCAGCGCGACGATGGTTCGGCGCTGATCTATATCGATCGTCACATCATCCACGAAGTGACCTCGCCACAAGCTTTCGAAGGCCTGCGTCTGGCCGGGCGCAAGCCTTGGCGCATTGATGCCAACATCGCCACCCCGGACCACAACGTACCGACCACCCCCGAGCGCAAGGGTGGGATCGAAGCGATTGTCGACCAGGTTTCCCGTCTGCAGGTGCAGACCCTCGATGACAACTGTGACGAATACGGCATTGTCGAATTCAAGATGAACGACGTGCGCCAGGGCATCGTCCACGTGATCGGTCCGGAGCAGGGCGCCACCTTGCCGGGCATGACCGTGGTCTGCGGCGACTCCCATACCTCGACCCATGGCGCGTTCGGCGCGCTGGCCCACGGTATCGGCACCTCCGAGGTGGAGCACGTGCTCGCCACCCAGTGCCTGGTGGCCAAGAAGATGAAGAACATGCTGGTGCGCGTGGAAGGCACCTTGCCTTTCGGCGTGACCGCCAAGGACATCGTTCTGGCGGTTATCGGCAAGATCGGCACCGCCGGTGGCAACGGGCACGCCATCGAGTTCGCCGGCAGCGCGATTCGCGACCTGTCCATCGAAGGCCGCATGACCATCTGCAACATGTCCATCGAAGCCGGTGCTCGTGTCGGCCTGGTGGCGGCGGATGACAAGACCGTGGCCTACGTCAAGGGCCGTCCGTTCGCCCCCAAAGGCGCCGAATGGGACTTGGCGGTCGAAGCCTGGAAGGATCTGGTGTCGGATGCCGACGCCAAATTCGACACCGTGGTCGAGCTCGACGCGGCGCAGATCAAGCCGCAGGTCAGCTGGGGCACCTCGCCGGAAATGGTCCTGGCCGTGGATCAGCGGGTGCCGGATCCGGCCCAGGAAATGGACCTGGTCAAGCGCGACTCCATCGTCCGCGCCTTGAAATACATGGGCTTGAGCGCCAACCAGGCAATCACCGACATTCAGCTGGACCGGGTGTTCATCGGCTCCTGCACCAACTCGCGGATCGAAGACCTGCGCGCCGCCGCGGTCATCGCCAAGGGCCGCAAAGTGGCTTCCACCATCAAGCAGGCGATCGTGGTGCCGGGCTCGGGCCTGGTGAAGGCCCAGGCCGAATCGGAAGGCCTGGACAAGATCTTCCTCGAGGCCGGTTTCGAATGGCGCGAGCCGGGCTGCTCGATGTGCCTGGCGATGAACCCGGACCGCTTGGAGTCCGGTGAGCATTGCGCTTCCACCTCGAACCGCAACTTCGAAGGGCGTCAGGGCGCGGGTGGGCGTACCCACCTGGTGAGCCCGGCCATGGCCGCCGCCGCCGCTGTCAGCGGTCGTTTCGTCGACGTCCGTGAATTGATCTAAGGAGCGCAGCATGAAAGCTTTCACTCAGCACAATGGTTTGGTCGCGCCTTTGGATCGTGCCAACGTCGACACCGACCAGATCATCCCCAAGCAGTTCCTCAAGTCGATCAAGCGCACCGGCTTCGGCCCCAACCTGTTCGACGAGTGGCGTTACCTGGATGTGGGGCAGCCGTACCAGGACAACTCCAAGCGTCCGTTGAACAAGGATTTCGTTCTCAACGCCGAGCGTTACCAAGGTGCCAGCGTGTTGCTGGCGCGGGAGAACTTCGGTTGCGGTTCCAGTCGCGAGCACGCGCCGTGGGCGCTGGAAGAGTACGGTTTTCGCAGCATCATCGCCCCGAGCTATGCCGACATCTTCTTCAACAACAGCTTCAAGAACGGCTTGTTGCCGATCATCCTCAGCGATGCGGAAGTCGATGAACTGTTTCAGCAGGTCGAAGCCACCCCGGGTTACCAGTTGCATATCGACCTTGAGGCGCAAACCGTGACCCGTCCTGACGGCAAGGTGCTGAAGTTCGAGATCGATGCCTTCCGCAAGCACTGCCTGCTCAACGGTCTTGACGATATCGGCCTGACCTTGCAGGACGGCGACGCCATCGCCGCCTTTGAAGCCAAGCACCGGGCCAGCCAGCCCTGGTTGTTTCGCGACGCCTGACCGCCGGCAAGCCGGTGCCTGCAAAATTGCGCAGGTGCCGGCCTTGCAGGAGCTGGCTTGCCAGCGAACGCTGTTTCCCTTGTCCAGAAGGATCGTGCCATGACCAGCAACGCCCACAGCCAGGTAGTACAGAAGCAATTTGGTGAGCAGGCTTCGGCCTACCTGAGCAGCGCTGTACACGCTCAAGGCGCCGAATTCGCCCTGCTACAGGCCGAGGTGGCGGGCCAGGAGCGGGCGCGGGTCCTCGACCTGGGGTGCGGTGCCGGCCATGTCAGCTTCCATGTCGCGCCGCTGGTCAGGGAAGTGGTGGCCTACGACCTCTCCCAGCAGATGCTGGATGTGGTGTCGGCAGCCGCCCAGGAGCGTAATCTGCACAACATCCGCAGCGTGAAAGGGGCTGCCGAACGCTTGCCGTTTGCCGACTGCGAGTTCGATTTTGTCTTCAGTCGCTACTCGGCTCACCACTGGAGCGACCTGGGCCTGGCCCTGCGGGAAGTGCGCCGGGTGCTCAAGCCCGGTGGCGTGGCGGCGTTCATCGATGTCTTGTCGCCGGGTAGTCCGCTGCTGGACACTTACCTGCAAAGCGTCGAAGTGCTGCGTGACACCAGTCATGTACGCGATTATTCGGCGGGTGAATGGCTGCGCCAGGTCAGCGAGGCCGGGTTGCACACCCGCAGCACCGCTCGGCAAAGACTGCGCCTGGAGTACCACTCCTGGGTCGAACGCATGCGCACCCCCGAGCCGCTGCGGGTGGCGATCCGCGAGCTGCAGCAGGCGATGGGCAACGAAGTGCGCGAATATTTTGAGATTGAGGCCGATGGTTCGTTCAGTACAGATGTACTGGTGCTGTGGGCGGAGCGATAGAACTTTTCCGGTTGCGCCCAGGGGCCGGCCGACAGAGCAAACGAGGAACGCATGAGCAAGCAGATTCTGATTCTCCCAGGTGATGGCATTGGTCCGGAAATCATGGCCGAGGCGGTCAAGGTGCTGGAGTTGGCCAACGACAAGTACGGCCTGGGCTTCGAGCTGAGCCACGATGTGATTGGTGGCGCGGCCATCGACAAGCATGGCGTGCCTCTGGCTGACGAAACCCTGGATCGTGCCCGTGCCGCCGATGCGGTGTTGCTGGGTGCGGTGGGTGGGCCGAAATGGGACAAGATCGAGCGCGATATTCGCCCTGAGCGCGGCCTGTTGAAGATCCGCGCGCAACTGGGCCTGTTCGGCAACCTGCGTCCGGCGATTCTCTACCCGCAACTGGCGGATGCCTCGAGCCTGAAGCCGGAGATCGTTTCCGGCCTGGACATCCTCATCGTTCGCGAGCTGACCGGCGGCATTTACTTTGGCGCCCCTCGTGGCACCCGCGAGCTGGAAAACGGCGAGCGCCAGTCCTACGACACCCTGCCTTACAGCGAGAGTGAAATCCGCCGCATCGCCCGGGTCGGCTTCGACATGGCCCGTGTGCGCGGCAAGAAGCTGTGCTCGGTTGACAAGGCCAACGTCCTGGCCTCCAGCCAGCTGTGGCGTGAAGTGGTCGAGCAAGTCGCCCAGGACTACCCGGATGTCGAGCTGAGCCATATGTATGTCGACAACGCCGCCATGCAACTGGTGCGTGCGCCGAAACAGTTCGACGTGATCGTCACCGACAACATGTTCGGCGACATTCTTTCCGATGAAGCCTCGATGCTCACCGGCTCCATCGGCATGCTGCCGTCGGCGTCCCTGGACGCCAACAACAAGGGCATGTACGAGCCGTGCCACGGTTCGGCGCCGGACATCGCCGGGCAGGGCATTGCCAACCCGCTGGCGACCATCCTCTCGGTGTCGATGATGCTGCGCTACAGCTTCAACCTGACCGAGGCGGCGGACGCCATCGAGCAGGCGGTGAGCCGGGTGCTGGATCAGGGTTTGCGCACCGGGGACATCTGGTCGGCCGGTTGCACCAAAGTCGGTACGCAGGAAATGGGCGATGCAGTAGTCGCCGCGCTGCGGAATCTGTAATCTTTCGGGCCCACTGCATAGACAGTGGCCCACTTTTGTAAAGGTGTAGTTGCGATGAAACGTGTAGGTCTGATCGGTTGGCGCGGTATGGTCGGTTCCGTGCTCATGCAGCGGATGCTGGAAGAGCAGGACTTCGATCTTATTGAACCGGTGTTTTTCACCACTTCCAATGTCGGTGGCCAAGGGCCGTCGGTGGGCAAGGATATTGCTCCGCTGAAGGACGCCTACAGCATTGAAGAGTTGAAAACCCTCGACGTGATTCTGACCTGCCAGGGTGGCGACTACACCAGTGAAGTCTTCCCCAAGCTGCGCGAAGCCGGCTGGCAGGGCTACTGGATCGACGCCGCATCCAGCCTGCGCATGCAGGATGACGCGGTGATCATCCTCGACCCGGTGAACCGCAAGGTCATCGACCAGCAGCTGGATGCCGGGACCAAGAACTACATCGGCGGCAACTGCACCGTCAGCCTGATGCTGATGGGCCTGGGCGGCCTGTTCGAAGCCGGCTTGGTGGAGTGGATGAGCGCCATGACCTACCAGGCGGCCTCCGGTGCCGGCGCGCAGAACATGCGTGAGCTGATCAAGCAGATGGGCGCGACTCACGCGGCCGTTGCCGATGACCTGGCGAACCCGGCCAGCGCCATCCTCGATATCGACCGCAAGGTAGCCGAGGCCATGCGCAGCGATGCCTACCCGACCGAGAACTTTGGCGTGCCGCTGGCCGGCAGCCTGATTCCGTGGATCGACAAGGAACTGCCCAACGGCCAGAGCCGCGAAGAGTGGAAGGCCCAGGCCGAAACCAACAAGATCCTCGGTCGCTTCAAGAACCCGATTCCGGTGGACGGCATCTGCGTGCGTATCGGCGCCATGCGCTGCCACAGCCAGGCGCTGACCATCAAGCTCAACAAGGACGTGCCGATCGCCGATATCGAAGGGCTGATCAGCCAGCACAACCCCTGGGTCAAGCTGGTGCCGAACCAGCGCGACATCAGCATGCAGGAGCTGAGCCCGACCAAGGTCACCGGCACCCTGAATATCCCGGTTGGCCGTCTGCGCAAGCTGAACATGGGTTCGCAGTTCCTCGGTGCCTTCACCGTGGGCGACCAGTTGCTGTGGGGCGCGGCCGAGCCGCTGCGGCGCATGCTGCGGATCCTTCTGGAACGTTGATCCGCTGAGTGGTTGAAAGAACCCGCGCCCGAACCAGGACGCGGGTTTTTTTATGCTTGCCTTCGCGGGGGCAGGCTGGCCGGCGAAGAGGCCCGTTCCTGCCGCCGGCCCTCGCGAATTGCCTCGTCACCCCGTGCCGGGTAAAGTGCCGCTCCCCCGTTTCACCTGAGGTAGCGCCATGACTCCATCCTTTGATATTGCCGTGATCGGTGCCACCGGTACCGTTGGCGAAACCCTGGTGCAGGTACTCGAAGAACGCGATTTCCCGATTGCCAACCTGCACCTGCTGGCCAGCAGCGAGTCGGCCGGTCATTCGGTGCCGTTTCGCGGCAAGAACGTGCGTGTGCGTGAGGTCGACGAATTCGATTTCAGCAAGGTGCAACTGGCATTTTTTGCCGCAGGTCCAGCGGTCACCCTGAGCTTCGCGCCCCGTGCCACCGCGGCCAACTGCGCAGTGATCGACCTTGCCGGCGCCTTGCCGTCGGCCCAGGCGCCCAATGTCGTGCCTGAGGCCAACGCCCAGGTGTTGGCCGGTTTGAGCAAACCCGTGCAGCTGAGCAGTCCCAGTGCCGCGGCCACCGCTTTGGCAGTGGCTCTGGCGCCTTTGCAGGGCTTGCTGGACATCCAGCGGGTGAGCCTGACCGCCAGTCTGGCCATCTCCAGCCAGGGGCGTGAGGCGGTCAGCGAACTGGCTCGACAAACTGCCGAGTTGTTGAATGTACGTCCACTGGAGCCGCGCTTCTTCGACCGCCAGGTGGCCTTCAATCTGCTGGCTCAGGTTGGCGTGCCGGATGCCCAGGGCCATACCCTGCTGGAAAAGCGTCTGGTCAGGGAACTGCGTGAAGTGCTGGGGCAGCCTTTATTAAAGATTTCTGTCACTTGCATTCAAGCGCCGGTGTTTTTTGGCGATAGCTATAGCGTGACTCTGCAGTCGGGCGCCGATGTCGATCTGGCGGCGGTAAACGCGGCGCTGGAGGCCGCTCCGGGCCTGGAATTGGTGGAAGCCGGTGATTATCCCACCGCTGTGGGTGACGCCGTGGGCCAGGACGTAGTCTATGTGGGGCGGGTTCGTTCCGGCATCGATGATGCGACGGAACTGAATCTGTGGCTGACCTCGGACAACGTCCGCAAAGGTGCGGCCTTGAACGCTGTGCAGCTGGCTGAATTGTTGATAAAAGACCTGCTGTAAAAGATACTTGGCAACAATTTGCAGAATGAATCTAGCCGGGCGCTATGCTTGGCAAGTTGCTGGAGGTGAGTGGCCGTCAGGTGCTCCCGGGGCATGCAGAAAATAATCCCGCGTGGTGGTCGTGGCCTCCGCGCAGTGCCTTATGGCAGCCGCTACAAAACCTTCTCGCTGGCCGAGGAAAGTTCAAACAAAGGATGAGGCTATGGTTCAAGTTCGCAAACTGGTGTTAGCAATAGCGGCCGCCTCGGCGCTGTCCTCCGGTATGGCGCAGGCGCTTGGGCTTGGGGAGCTGACCCTGAAGTCGAGTCTGAACCAGCCTTTGGTAGCCGAAATCGAATTGCTCGATATCAAGGACCTGACTGCCGCTGAAGTGGTGCCCAGCCTGGCCCCGGCAGAAGAGTTCGCCAAGGCCGGCGTCGATCGCCAGGCCTTTCTCAATGACCTGAGTTTTACCCCCGTTCTCAATCCCGGCGGCAAGAGTGTGCTGCGGGTGACTTCGAGTCAGCCGCTGTCTGAGCCGATGGTCAAGTTCCTGGTGCAGGTGATGTGGCCCAACGGCCGCCTGCTGCGCGATTACAGCGTGCTGCTTGATCCTTCGAAGTTTTCCCCGCAAACCGCCGCTGCTGCCCAGGTTGCTCCGGTCGCAGGTCCCGCGGTGAATGCCCCGGTTACCCGTGGCAACAAGGTCAGCAAGCCTGCGCAATACACCACTGCGGCCCGTGACACGCTGTGGGAAATCGCCGCGAAGAATCGCAATGGCGCCTCGATCCAGCAAACCATGCTCGCGATCCAGGCGTTGAACCCGGATGCCTTTATCGATGGCAACATCAATCGACTGAAGGCTGGCAGGGTCCTGCGTCTGCCTGACGTAGTGCAGAGCACTGCGTTGGCACAGCCCAAGGCCATTGCCGAGGTGGCTGCGCAAAACGCGGCCTGGCGCCAGGGGCGTCGGGCCGGGGCCCGCAGTCAGCAGCAGGTGGATGCCACCCGTCGTGCCGGTGCCGACAAGGCACCCAAGCAGGTCAATACCAAGGACAACTTGAGTCTGATCTCGGCAGAAAGCGGCAAGGCGCGAGGCAAGGGGGCGGCAGGCGACAGCAAGGCGCTGAACAACAAGCTGGCGGTGACCCAGGAAAGTCTCGACGCGACCCGTCGCGACAACGCCGAGCTCAAGGAGCGCATGGCGGATCTGCAGAGTCAGCTGGACAAGCTGCAGCGTCTGATCGAACTGAAGAACAATCAGTTGGCCAAGCTGCAGGCCGAGGGCGCGGCGCCGGCTGCTCAGCCTGTACCGGCGATGCCGGCCGAGCTGGTGGCCAAGCCTGAGGCTGCGGCCCCGGCGGTGGCGCCAGTGGCTCCTGCGGCGCCAGTCAGTGAGCCGGCTGCCGCTCCGGCAGTGGATGAGCTGGCCAAGACCGACGAAGACAAATATGGCGATCTGCTGACCAATCCGATCCTGCTGGGACTGGTCGGCGGCGGTGCGGTAGCGGCCGTGCTGTTGCTGTTGCTGTTGCTTGCCCGTCGCCGCAAGGCCCAGCAGGAAGCGGAAAAGCACCTGCGCATGGCGCGGGCCTTGTCCGAGGAAAGCAATGACTTCACCGAGGAGCTGGAATTGCCGGAAGGCAGTTTCGAAGGCCTTGAAGTTCCACCGCCCAGCGTCAAGCTGGCTCCAGCCCCAGCCCCAGCCCCAGCCCCAGCTCCAGCTCCGGTGGTGGCACCCATCCCTGCGGCACCGGTGGAGCGGGCCACGGACGTGCTGGGCCAGGCACAGAATCATATCGACGCCGGTCGTCTGAACCAGGCCGCTGCGCTGCTTGAAGAGGCAGTCAAGCTGGAGCCGCAGCGCAGTGATCTGCGCCTCAAGTTGATGGAGGTCTACGCGCATCAGGGTGATCGCAGTGCCTTTGTCGCCGAGGAGCGGCAACTGGTGGCCAATGGCGATAACCATGCCCAGGTCGAGCAACTCAAAAGCCGTTTCCCGGCGATGGTCGCAGTGGCTGCGACGGCCGGTCTGGCGGCGGCTGCGGTGGCGGCTGAGCTGGATGCCCAGTACGTCAAGGAGCTGCTGGACGAGCCGCAAACCCCTGAGCCTGCGGCGCCTGTCGAGGGGCTGGATGCGGATTTCGACCTGAGCCTGGACGATCTTGAGGCGGCTTCACCTGCGGTCGTGGCGTCCGAGCCTGCGATCGAGCTGGAAGACTTCCCGCTGGATGACGACCTGAGTTTCGGTTCGGTCCTGGAGCAGCAGACCGCCGCTCAGGAAAGCCTGGATGACCTGGGGGACTTCGATCTGGACCTGGGGGCTGATCTGCCCGCGGCGACCCAGAACGATGAAGATTTCCTGCTGAGCCTTGAGGATGATCTCAAGGATGTGCCGGCTGGCGATGTGCCTACGGTTACGGAGGCGGCTCTGGATGATCTGGACTTGTCGGCGGATTTCGATCTGTCCCTGGCCGATGAGATGAATGCGGCCGCCGAGCCCAAGGATGCGTTCGCTTCCGAGCTGGATGATGTCAATGCCGAGCTGGATCGTCTGGCTCAGAGTCTGGATCAGCCTGAGCCGGCCGTACCGAGTTTCACGGCTGAAGATGCAGCGGCGGCGCCTGAAGAGGCCGACTTCGACTTCCTGTCCGGCAGCGATGAAGTGGCTACCAAGCTCGATCTGGCTCAGGCCTATATCGATATGGGAGACAACGACGGCGCGCGGGACATCCTTGGCGAAGTGCTCAGCGAAGGCAGTGAAGGGCAGAAGAGTGAAGCCCAGGAAATGCTGGCGCGACTGGCCTGAAGCCAATACCGCTTGACCAGAACGGCAGCCGATGAGGCTGCCGTTTTTGTTGGTGCCGTTTTTTGGGCTGTTCGAATCGGAGTGCTTTGCTCGGGCGTGGCGTTGCTCTCTTTGTCCGGTGTTGAGCGAGGAGGGCGATGAAATGGCGGTCGATGCGCTCAATCTTCAACTAAACCGTGGCGGTGCATGGCGTCTGCCCCCGGCGGCCTTATAATGAGCGCCTTTGCGCATATCAGCAGGCTGTAAGTTCTTGGCAAATATAGATAACCCGGCAGCCGAAATGGCAGCCGAAGGCTTTTCCCGCATTGCTCTGGGTGTTGAATACAAGGGGTCGCGCTATCGCGGTTGGCAGCGTCAGGCCACGGGTGTGCCCAGCGTCCAGGAAACTCTGGAGAAAGCCTTGTCCAGAGTCGCGGACTCTCCCGTGCTGGTGTCCTGTGCGGGGCGCACTGATGCCGGTGTACATGCCTGCGGTCAGGTGGTGCATTTCGACACCCAGGCCGTGCGTTCGATGAAGGCATGGGTCATGGGGGCCAATATCAACCTGCCCCATGACATCAGCGTCAGTTGGGCTCAGGAAATGCCCGCGCATTTTCATGCGCGGTTCAAGGCCATAGCCCGGCGTTATCGCTATGTGATCTACAACGATCAGATCCGTCCGGCTCATCTCAATGAAGAGGTCACCTGGAATCATCGCCCCCTGGATACCGAGCGCATGGCCCAGGCCGCACAGTTTCTGTTGGGCACCCATGATTTCAGTGCCTTTCGGGCGGGGCAGTGCCAGGCCAAGTCGCCGATCAAGGAGATTCATCACCTGCGGGTGACCCGGCACGGCAAGATGATCGTCCTGGACATTCGTGCCAGTGCCTTCCTGCATCACATGGTGCGCAATATTGCCGGGGTCTTGATGACCATTGGTGCCGGCGAGCGCCCGGTGGAGTGGGCGCGGGAAGTACTGGAGAGTCGGGTTCGCCGCGCGGGCGGGGTCACCGCCCATCCTTTTGGCCTGTACCTGGTTCAGGTCGAGTACAAGGACGAGTTTGCGCTGCCAGAGCGCTACATCGGGCCACATTTCCTTACCGGTTGGCCTGAACTTGACGGCTGACGCCCGGAAAAGCATTTGCTACCATCCGGAACTTTCCGAATTTGCCCCCGAGGTTCACACGACATGTCAGCTGTTCGCAGCAAGATTTGCGGGATTACCCGCATAGAAGACGCGTTGGCGGCCGTGGAGGCGGGGGCTGACGCCATTGGTCTGGTGTTCTATGCCAAAAGTCCGCGGGCGGTGTCGGTGCACCAGGCGCGGGCGATCATTGCCGCCTTGCCGCCGTTCGTGACCACGGTCGGGCTGTTCGTCAATGCCAGTCGTTGCGAGCTGGGGGAGATCCTCGATGCCGTACCGCTGGATCTGCTGCAGTTTCACGGCGATGAGTCGGCGGCCGATTGCGCCGGCTATCACCGTCCCTATATCAAGGCGCTGCGGGTCAAGGCCGGAGATGATATTGCCGCGGCCTGCCTGGCGTATCCGCAGGCCAGCGGAATTCTGCTGGATACCTATGTCGAGGGCGTGCCGGGGGGAACTGGCGAGGCTTTTGACTGGTCACTGGTTCCTCGGGAAGTGAGCAAGCCGATCATCCTGGCCGGCGGCCTCAGTGCGGAGAACGTTGCCCAGGCCATTGCCCAGGTTCGTCCTTATGCGGTGGATGTCAGTGGCGGAGTCGAGCAGAGCAAGGGCATCAAGGATCCGGCCAAGATCCGGGCATTTATGCAGGCCGTGCGTCGCAGCAGTGAGTCGATGTGACGGCTGGCAGTCTGCCGCCGTCCATAACACCACTGTACAAAACAGGCAGGCGTCGCCTTCAGGCGAGGCCGGAATCGAGTGGCAACCGCTCTATTGCGGGTTGTCGGGATGGCTGAGGAACGTTTCGTTGCAGGCAGGTCGAGCCCGGTGCTGACCGCGGTAGCGAAGTGAACATCGCCGCACACATGAATTTAGCTCAAGGGCATACGCGGGGTTGCGAACCAGAGCGTTCGGGCCGCCGGTACTGGAGAAAGAAAGCATGAGCAACTGGTTAGTAGACAAACTGATCCCTTCGATCATGCGTTCCGAGGTGAAGAAAAGCTCGGTGCCTGAAGGTCTGTGGCACAAGTGCCCGTCCTGCGAGGCGGTGCTTTATCGTCCGGAGCTGGAAAAGACCCTGGATGTTTGCCCCAAGTGCAATCACCACATGCGTATCGGCGCGCGGGCGCGCATCGACATCTTCCTGGATGCCGAGGGGCGTGCCGAGCTGGGCGCCGATCTGGAGCCAGTGGATCGCCTGAAGTTTCGTGACGGCAAGAAGTACAAGGACCGCCTGACCGCGGCACAGAAGCAGACTGGCGAGAAGGACGCGCTGATTTCCATGAGCGGCACCCTGCTGGGCATGCCGGTGGTGGTCTCGGCCTTTGAGTTCTCCTTCATGGGCGGCTCCATGGGGGCGATCGTCGGCGAGCGTTTCGTTCGTGCGGCCAACTACGCCCTGGAAAACCGTTGCCCGATGATCTGCTTCTCCGCCTCCGGTGGTGCGCGGATGCAGGAAGCGCTGATTTCCCTGATGCAGATGGCCAAGACGTCCGCGGTGCTGGCGCGCCTGCGCGAAGAGGGCATTCCCTTCGTCTCCGTGCTGACCGACCCGGTCTACGGCGGGGTATCCGCCAGCCTGGCCATGCTGGGTGACGTGATTGTCGCCGAGCCCAAGGCCCTGGTGGGCTTTGCCGGTCCGCGGGTCATCGAGCAGACCGTGCGGGAAAAACTGCCCGAGGGCTTCCAGCGCAGTGAGTTCCTCCTGGAGCATGGGGCGATCGACATGATCATTTCCCGTCAGGAGTTGCGTCCGCGCCTGGGCAACCTGCTGGCTCAACTGATGGGGCTGCCGACGCCCGAGTTTGTCGCGGCACCCGTTGAACCTATTGTGGTTCCGCCGGCTCCAGCAAACCTATGACCCAGCGCACCCTGGGCGATTGGCTCGCCTACCTTGAGCAGTTGCACCCTTCGGCCATCGACATGGGGCTGGAGCGCTCGCAACAGGTAGTGGCCCGGATGGGGCTGGGCAAGCCGGCGCCTCGGGTGATCACGGTCACCGGAACCAACGGCAAGGGTTCTACCTGTGCCTTTGTCGCCTCCCTGCTGCGAGCCCAGGGCTTGCAGGTAGGGGTCTACAGCTCACCGCACCTGCTGCGTTACAACGAGCGGGTGCAGATCAATGGTCTTGAGGCTTCCGATCAGCAGCTGTGTGAAGCCTTTGCGGCGGTAGAGGCGGGACGCGGTGACACTTCCCTGACCTATTTCGAAATGGGCACGCTGGCGGCGTTCTGGCTGTTCCAGCGGGCGGCGCTGGATGCGGTGGTGCTGGAGGTCGGTCTGGGCGGGCGCCTGGATGCGGTCAATCTGGTGGATGCCGACCTGGCGCTGGTGACCAGCATTGGTGTCGATCATATTGAGTACCTGGGGGACTCCCGGGAGTCGGTGGCCTTTGAGAAGGCCGGGATCTTCCGTGCCGGTGCGCCCGCGTTGTGTGGCGACCTGAATCCGCCACAACCGCTGCTGGATAAGGCGCGGGAGCTGGGTTGTCCGTTTTTCCTCCGGGGGCGGGATTTCGATCTGGCGCTGACCGAAGAGCATTGGCAGTGGCGCGGTCTGGATGCCCAGGGTCATCAGGTCGAGCTGCGGGATCTGCCGCTGCTCGATCTGCCCATGGAGAACGCGGCACTGGCCTTGCAGGCTTACCTGCTTACCGGGTTGCCCTGGCAGCCTGAGCAGATTGGTGCGGCTCTGCAGCAGACCCGGGTGACCGGTCGTCTGGATCGTCGGCAGATCGAATGGCAGGGCAAGCGCCTGAACCTGCTGCTGGATGTGGGGCACAACCCCCACGCCGCGCAGTATCTGGCCGAGCGCCTGGCACGTCGACCGCTGAACGGTCGGCGCCTGGCGGTATTTGGCCTGCTGGCGGACAAGGATCTGCCGGGGGTGGTGGGGTGTCTGCAGTCTTCGGTCCAGAGCTGGGCGGTGGCACCGCTGGATTCGCCCAGGGCGCGCCCGGCGCAGGATCTGCAGGTCGCGCTGGAGAGCCTTGGCGCTTCGGTAGCGTCCTACGCCAGTGTTGCAGCGGCATTGGAAGCGCAATGCGCGCAAGCGACCACGGATGATGAAATTCTGCTGTTCGGATCTTTTTATTGTGTCGCCGAGGCGCTTGAGTGGCTCGCCCGGCGCTCCACGGAGGAAGCTGCACATGGCAATGCTGGATAACGTCTACAAGCAGCGAATGGTTGGAGCACTGGTGTTGGTGGCCTTGGCCGTGATCTTCCTGCCGATGCTGTTTTCGCGCGAGGATGAGCAGCGCCACGTAGCAGTTGAGGCGCCACCTGTGCCGCAGGCCTCGGCCATGCCGCAGGTTCAGGTTGAGCCGGTGGTGGTTCCTGAGCCCAAGGCTTTGCCTCAGGAGCCGGTGCCTGTCGAGGAGCCGGTGGTGCAGCAGGTTGCGCCTTCCATGCCGATTGCCCCGAGTGCGCCGGCGGTGGCTCCGGCGCCTGCCGTGGCGAGCAAGCCGGTGCCAAAGCCTGCGCCTGCGCCTGCGCCGACCCCGGCGCCAGCCCAGCCGATTGCCGCCGCCAAGCCTGACACCAGTCAGAGCCGGATCGATGCCAATGGCCTGTCTATCAGCTGGTCGGTGCAGCTGGCCAGCCTGTCGAGCCGGGAAGGTGCGGAAAACCTGCAGAAAACCCTGCGCAGTCAGGGCTATAACGCATATATCCGTTCCGCCGAAGGCAAGAACCGGGTATTCGTCGGGCCGCTGATCGAGCGGGCCGAGGCTGATCGTCTGCGTGACCTGTTGGGTCGTCAGCACAACCTCAAGGGGTTTGTGGTGCGCTTCCAGCCGGAGCGTGGCTGAGGCTATCTGGCTGATTTCAAAAGCACAGTGAATCGCAGCTTACCGACAGCCAAGCGCTCTGTTAAAATGCGCCGCCTTATCCGTCTGTAGGCTGCACTGTGCCATTTACCTGGGTTGACTGGGCGATCGTTGCAATAATCGCCATCTCCGCTTTGATCAGCTTGAGCCGCGGTTTCGTCAAAGAAGCCTTGTCGTTGCTTACCTGGATCATCGCAGGAGTCGTTGCCTGGATGTTTGGTGGCTCACTGTCCGAGTACCTCGGCGGTTATATCGAAACTCCCTCGGCTCGCGTGATCGCGGGCTGCGCAATCATGTTTGTCGCCACCTTGCTGGTGGGGGCAATGGTCAACTATCTCATCGGCGAATTGATTCGCGTCACCGGCCTCTCCGGGACCGATCGATTCCTCGGCATGGCCTTCGGCGCGGCGCGTGGCGCGCTGCTGGTGGTCGTGGCGGTCGGGCTCTTGAGCCTGGGGCCGGTACAGCAGGATTCCTGGTGGCAGCAGTCGCGGCTGGTGCCACAATTTCTATTGGTTGCAGACTGGTCCAAGAACCTCATCCTGGGGTGGAGCAGTCAGTGGCTGGCCAGCGGTATCAGCGTACCCGCTGAAATACCGTTCAAGGAGCACCTCTTACCGGCCAAAACGCCTCAGTAAGATGGGTTCAGTTCAGTTTCATTAAGTAGGGGTTGCGTCGCATGTGTGGCATCGTCGGTATCGTCGGTAAGTCGAACGTCAATCAGGCGCTGTATGACGCGCTAACCGTCCTCCAGCACCGCGGCCAGGACGCTGCCGGTATCGTGACCAGCCATGATGGCCGGTTATTCCTGCGCAAGGACAATGGCCTGGTGCGTGATGTGTTCCAGCAAAGGCACATGCAGCGCCTGGTGGGTCACATGGGTATCGGTCATGTGCGTTATCCAACCGCGGGCAGCTCGACCTCGGCCGAGGCCCAGCCGTTCTACGTCAACTCGCCTTATGGCATCACCCTGGCGCACAACGGCAACCTGACCAATGTTGAACAATTGGCCAAGGAGATCTACGAGTCCGACCTGCGCCACGTCAACACCAACTCCGACTCCGAAGTGTTGCTCAACGTGTTCGCTCACGAGCTGGCCCAGCGCGGCAAGCTGCAACCGACCGAGGAAGACGTGTTTGCTGCGGTGACTGACGTGCACAACCGTTGCGTCGGTGGTTACGCGGTGGTGGCCATGATCACCGGTTACGGCATCGTCGGTTTCCGCGATCCCCACGGCATCCGCCCGATCGTTTTCGGCCAGCGTCATACCGACGAGGGCGTGGAATACATGATCGCCTCGGAAAGCGTTTCCCTGGATGTATTGGGCTTTACCCTGATTCGCGACCTGGCTCCGGGCGAAGCGGTCTACATCACTGAAGAGGGCAAGCTCTACACCCGCCAGTGCGCGACCAATCCGCAGCTCACTCCATGCATCTTCGAACACGTCTACCTGGCCCGTCCCGACTCGATCATCGACGGTGTCTCGGTGTACAAGGCGCGGCTGCGCATGGGCGAGAAGCTGGCGGAGAAGATCCTGCGCGAGCGTCCGCAGCACGATATCGACGTGGTGATTCCGATTCCCGACACCAGCCGTACCGCCGCGCTGGAGCTGGCCAACCACCTGGGGGTCAAGTTCCGCGAAGGTTTCGTCAAGAACCGCTACATCGGCCGTACCTTCATCATGCCGGGCCAGGCAGCGCGGAAAAAATCCGTGCGCCAGAAGCTCAATGCCATCGAGCTGGAGTTCCGCGGCAAGAACGTGATGCTGGTGGACGACTCCATCGTTCGCGGGACCACCTGCAAGCAGATCATCCAGATGGCCCGTGAAGCCGGCGCGAAGAACGTCTACTTCTGCTCGGCGGCTCCGGCAGTTCGTTACCCGAACGTCTACGGCATCGACATGCCTAGCGCCCACGAGTTGATTGCTCACAATCGCTCGACCCAGGACGTGGCTGACCTGATCGGCGCTGACTGGCTGATCTACCAGGACCTGCCGGACCTGATCGAGGCGGTCGGTGGCGGCAAGATCAAGATCGAGAACTTCGACTGCGCGGTGTTCGACGGCAAGTACGTCACCGGCGATGTCGACGAGGCCTATCTGAACAAGATCGAGAACGCTCGCAACGATGCGTCCAAGGCCAAGACCCAGGCGGTCAGCGCCATCATCGATCTGTACAACAACTGATCCAGAGCATTTAAGAAGACATTAGGAGTAGGCGGCATGAGTCAGGATTGGGATGCCGGTCGGCTGGACAGCGACCTTGAAGGCGTAGCGTTCGATACCCTGGCGGTGCGCGCCGGCCAGCACCGTTCGCCGGAAGGCGAGCACGGTGATCCGATGTTCTTCACGTCCAGCTATGTGTTCCGTACAGCCGCCGACGCGGCTGCACGGTTCGCCGGCGAAGTGCCGGGCAACGTCTATTCGCGTTACACCAACCCTACGGTGCGCTCGTTCGAAGAGCGCATCGCGGCGCTGGAGGGCGCTGAACAGGCGGTCGCCACGGCCACCGGCATGGCGGCCATTCTCTCGGTGGTCATGAGTCTGTGCAGTGCCGGCGATCACGTACTGGTATCGCGCAGCGTGTTCGGCTCGACCATCAGCCTGTTCGAGAAGTACTTCAAGCGTTTTGGTGTTGAAGTCGATTACGTGCCCCTGGCGGACCTGTCCGGGTGGGATGCGGCGATCAAGAGCAACACCAAGCTGCTGTTTGTCGAATCCCCCTCCAATCCGCTGGCCGAGCTGGTGGATATCACCGCCTTGGCTGAACTGGCGCATGCCAAGGGCGCGATGCTGGTGGTCGACAACTGCTTCTGCACTCCAGCCTTGCAGCAACCCTTGAAGCTGGGCGCGGACGTGGTGGTGCATTCGGCCACCAAGTTCATCGACGGCCAGGGTCGTTGCATGGGGGGCGTGGTCGCTGGACGCAGCGAGCAGATGAAAGAAGTGGTGGGCTTTCTGCGCACTGCGGGGCCGACCCTGAGTCCGTTCAATGCCTGGATCTTCCTCAAGGGCCTGGAAACCCTGAGTCTGCGGATGCGTGCCCACTGTGCCAATGCTCTGGCCCTGGCGCAGTGGCTTGAGCAGCAGGACGGTGTCGAGAAGGTGCACTACGCCGGTCTTGCCAGCCACCCGCAACACGAACTGGCCAAGCGTCAGCAGCGTGGTTTCGGTGCGGTGGTGAGCTTCGAGGTCAAGGGTGGCAAAGAGGGCGCCTGGCGCTTTATCGATGCCACTCGGCTGATTTCGATCACCGCCAACCTGGGTGACAGCAAAACCACCATCACCCACCCGAGCACCACATCCCACGGCCGCCTGGCGCCGCAGGAACGTGAAGCGGCCGGTATTCGCGACAGTCTGATCCGTATTGCGGTCGGCCTGGAGGACGTGGCTGATCTGCAGGCCGACCTGGCTCGTGGGTTGGCAGCCTTGTGATCGAGTTGTCCACGCCTCAGGGTGGCGGCAACGGACGTGTCGCGCTGGTGACTGGTGCGGCACGGGGCATTGGCCTGGGTATCGCTGCCTGGCTGATCAGCGAAGGCTGGCAGGTGGTGCTGACCGATGTGGACCGGGAGCGCGGCTCCAAGGTGTCCAGGGTGATGGGCGAGAATGCCTGGTTCATCACCATGGATGTGGCGGATGAGGAGCAGGTGGCGCAGGGCGTGGCCGAGGTGCTGGGGCAGTTCGGGCGCCTGGACGCTCTGGTGTGCAACGCCGCGGTGGCTGATCCGCACAACATCACTTTGGAAAGCCTGGATCTGGCTTACTGGAATCGGGTGCTGGCGGTGAATCTCGGTGGTCCCATGCTGCTGGCCAAGCATTGCGCGCCTTATCTTCGCGCCCATGGCGGTTCCATCGTCAATCTGGCGTCGACCCGGGCTCGGCAATCGGAGCCCGATAGCGAAGCCTATGCGGCCAGCAAGGGCGGTCTGTTGGCCCTGACCCATGCCCTGGCCATCAGTCTGGGGCCGGAGATCCGGGTCAATGCCGTGAGTCCTGGCTGGATCGACGCGCGTGATCCCGCGGTGCGGCGTGCCGAGCCCTTATCCGATGCCGATCACGCCCAGCATCCTGCGGGCAGGGTAGGGACGGTGGAGGATGTGGCGTCCATGGTGGCCTGGCTGCTGTCGCGCAATTCGGGTTTTGTCACCGGCCAAGAGTTTGTGGTGGACGGTGGCATGACCAAGAAAATGATTTATCAGGCCTAGGGCTGCGCCAGGCTTTAAGCGGCAAGTGGGTAGTGCGGTTGCGTGCCAGCCGCTTTTTTCTTGCAGCTGACAGTTGGGCGCTTCCGCTGTTTTTTAAAAAAACTTCAAGCCTGCTATTGACTTAGCTTCGTTACCTGCGTAAATTTCGCGGCCTCAGCGAAGCAAAGGGTGATTAGCTCAGCCGGGAGAGCATCTGCCTTACAAGCAGAGGGTCGGCGGTTCGATCCCGTCATCACCCACCATTCCTGAGTGTCTTTCGCAAGAAAGACGGAAGCTTCCACGGAAGCCTCCAACCGACGCGCAGCGGTAGTTCAGTCGGTTAGAATACCGGCCTGTCACGCCGGGGGTCGCGGGTTCGAGTCCCGTCCGCTGCGCCATATTTTCCAAGCCAGGCTCGCCTGGTTTGAGATCGAAAAGCCTCGAAGCTCTTCTTTCAGACGATTTAAACGATTCACATGGACGCAAGTCCAAGCGATACGCAGCGGTAGTTCAGTCGGTTAGAATACCGGCCTGTCACGCCGGGGGTCGCGGGTTCGAGTCCCGTCCGCTGCGCCATATCAGCCTCAAGGACCACTGAACGCCTTGAAGCAACGAAGCAAGCTACAGGCTTGATTCGCATCGATAGCAAAAGCCCTGGTCGAAAGACCGGGGTTTTTTGTTTTCGGAATTTGCCTTTTTGCAATACCTGTTGTTTGCGCATAAAAAAACCGCCTGTTCGGCGGTTTTTTTGTGGCTGCGAAAAGCTCGGGCTATCAGAAGCCAAGCTTGTCGCGAAGGCTGTAGTACCAGGCGCCCAGGGCGGTGAATGGCGTGCGTAGCAGTTGGCCGCCAGGGAAGGGGTAGTGGGGCAGGTCGGCGAAAGCGTCAAAGCGCTCTGCCTGGCCGCGCAAGGCTTCGGCCAGCACTTTGCCCGCCAGGTGGGTATAGGTCACGCCGTGGCCGCTGCAGCCTTGGGAGTAGTAGATGTTGTCGCCCAGGCGGCCCACCTGGGGCAGGCGCGACAAGGTCAGCAGGAAGTTGCCGGTCCAGGCGTAGTCGATCTTGACGTTTTTCAGTTGCGGGAACGCCTTGAGCATCTTCGGTCGGATGATCGCCTCGATGTTGGCCGGGTCGCGAGCGCCGTAGACCACGCCGCCGCCGAAAATCAGGCGCTTGTCGCCGCTGAGGCGGTAATAGTCCAGCAGGTAGTTGCAGTCTTCGACGCAGTAGTCCTGAGGGAGCAGGCTGGCTGCCAGTTCGTCGCCCAGGGGCTCGGTAGTGATCACCTGAGTGCCGCAAGGCATGGATTTGGCGGCCAGTTCCGGGATCAGATTGCCCAGGTAGGCGTTGCCGGCGACGATGATGAACTTGGCGCGGACTTTACCCTGTGGAGTATGGACGACGGGATTGGCCCCGCGCTCGATGCGTACTGCCGGGGATTGTTCATAGATGGTGCCACCCAGGGATTCCACGGCCGCCGCTTCGCCCAGTGCCAGGTTCAGCGGGTGGATGTGGCCGCCGCTCATGTCGAGCATGCCGCCCTTGTATTGATCACAGGCCACGACTTCGCGAATCCGTCGCTCGTCCAGCAATTCCAGTTGAGTGTGGCCGTAGCGCTCCCAGAGGCGCTTCTGCGACTCCAGGTGGCCCATCTGCTTGCTGGTCAGTGCAGCGAACACGCCGCCGTCTTTCAGGTCGCACTGGATCTGGTACTTGGCTACCCGCTCGCGAATGATCCGGCCGCCCTCGAACGCCATTTGCCCCAACAGTTGTGCTTGCTTGGGCCCGACACTGCGCTCGATCACGTCGATGTCGCGGCTATAGCTGTTGACGATCTGTCCGCCATTGCGCCCGGAGGCACCAAAGCCCACCTTGGCAGCTTCCAGCACTGTTACGCGAAAGCCGTTTTCCAGGAGAAACAGGGCGCTGGACAGACCGGTATAACCCGCACCGATCACGCATATATCGGTTTCCACTTCGCCTTGCAGCAGCGGGCGTTCCGGAGCTGCATTGGCGGATGCGGCGTAGTAGGACTGTGGGTAGGGAATATGCGCCATCCTGCGACCTCATGTGTTTAATATATTTTACGAGTGCGTCGATGCTACCTGAGTTGTAAAAGCGCTACCAGACAGAAGGAAAAACTTCTTCCGGGCGCCGAAATTAAAAAATTCGCATATTCATAGGCTTAGCTGCAAAAAAGGTGTTGACACCCCTTTGGAATTCCGTAGAATGCCGCCTCACAGCAGGCACGTAGCTCAGTTGGTTAGAGCACCACCTTGACATGGTGGGGGTCGTTGGTTCGAGTCCAATCGCGCCTACCAAACAAAATCCGCTCTGCTGGGCGGTCTAAAAGGGGTTCACCGAGAGGTGAGCCCCTTTTTTGTTTTGTGCGTTTTTTGCGGCGCCGCAACACCCGTTCAGTGCCTCGCTGCACTTCCTGTCTTCCTCTTATGGCGCTGCTGATGGTGAAGGCAGTTTGAGGGCGCAGGCCGGGTTGGGGATGAAGCGTCAGGGCATTTGGCAGAACGCCTATCCATTCTTGATCAGCGGCTTGGCGATGTTGCTGGCTGCTCGTCGCATCAGTTCCTTCGGTGCATTCTGAGAGGCCTTTTCATGCGGCGCCCATCCTGGCGTTTGTGGATTGTCCTGTGGGTTGATCCACCCGTTTCTATGCCGTTGATTATCGGCCGCTCTCGAAGCGTTGGAGCTGGGGCTGCAAAGACTCCTGTTGTTCCTCGCCTTCAAAGGTTCTGCTGTTTGTCGTTGGCGCTGTTGCAAGTGCCCGTCCTGCTGTGGAGCCGGTTGTCGGGCGGGTTGAAGATCTTTTACGTGCGCTCTGGTCTTTTCAGCGCTGTGCTCGTCAGTTCCGCGCCGGGGAGTCGTGGTCAGGCACGACTCTCCGGGGAGGGATGATCATTTCTGAGGAGTGAACCTGTCGCCGTGGAAGCTGCGCACCGGGTTGCCGCGCTCCACGCTGTGGTGGGCATCGCGGCGTTGCAGGCGCAGCGCCTCGGCAGATTGCTGTTGCCGCTCAGCCAGGCGTTGCAGAATCAGCAGGCGCGCAACGCGCTTGTTGTCGTGCTGGCTGCGTTCTGACTGCACTTTCACGCTGATGCCACTGGCCAGGTGTGTGGCGCGCACCGCGGAGTCCGTGGTGTTCACGTGTTGCCCGCCCGGACCTGATGCACGCATGGCTTCAAAGCGGATGGCGCTGTCCATGCTGTCCTCTTGAGCCTTGAACAGTTGGCCGGCGAAATACCAGTTCTTGCGTTTGTGTCCGGGGCGATAAGGGCTCTTGCAGGTCCAGAGCAGGGTGCCGGTCCAGCGTTCGGCCAGTCCCGCAGCCTGTTCCCCATCAAGGCTGACCAGTACCGATCTGCAGGTGCCGCGGCCCTGGCCGGCCACCTGCTGGACGAGGCTGGTGCGCACGTTTTGTGCCTCGGCTTCGCGATACAAGAGTTGCAGGGCCCTGGTCACCGCCAGTTCGCACTCGACGGGGCCCTGAGCGGAAGACAGCTGTAACAGCAGCATCAGCAGCACCCCCGGCGTTTGTAGGTCAGCACCGGCTTGAGCCGCGCGATGATCTGCACCAGGCCGGCATCCCTCAGGCTGCCGACCACGCTGTCGATGCTCTTGTAGGCTTCAGGGGCTTCCTCGTACATCAATCCGCGGTCTTCGCAGATCACCCGGCTGCCCAATTGAGTGCGCTTGAGCTGGTCGAAGCTGAAGCGCGCCGCCAGCCTGCCCTTGCAATCGCTGCGCAGCCATTTGCGCCCGGCGCCGTGGGCCAGGGAGTAGAGGCTGGCAGTGGCCGGTATCGGATGAACCAGATAGCTGTAGTCGCCCCTGGAGCCCGGGATGACCACCGGCCCCTGGTCCGACGGCGTAGCGCCCTTGCGATGCAGCCAGCCGGTAACACCGTCGACATTCGCTGGCGATACCAGGTTGTGGTTGATGTCCAGAATCGAGCGTCCCTTGGCCCGCAGGTTGTACAGCAGGCGTTCGGCGATCAATCGCCGGTTGGCCTCGGCGAAGCGCAGGGCGGCGTCGTGCTCTTGCAAGTACTGGGCGCCGGCGGCGCCGGCCATTACCAGGCCGTTGTGCCCGTGCTGGTCCACATGACGCCGCAGGATGGCTTCTCCCAGGCCCCGGGAGCCGCTATGCACCAGCAGCAACAAGGCTTTGGGATTCAGCTCCAGGGCCTGCAGGGCACTGGCGTCGTACACCTGATCGAGCTGTTGCAGCTCGGCGAAGTGATTGCCGCCACCGATGGTGCCCAGTGAGTGTTCATGACCGTTGATGGGCAGTCCCAACTGCGCTCGCTCTTCATCCCACTGTTCATCCAGGGGGAGGTCGATGTTGCCGATTTTCTTCTCCAGCTTGTCGAGGTTGAGGCGGCTGCTGGAGAGGTCGGTTTGCCACAGCGTCATGCCGCAGCCGATGTCGTTGCCCACCAGGGCCGGGTAGGCCATCTCGGTGGAAAAGAATGCTGCTCCCACGGGGTAGCCTCGGCCTGGGTGCAGGTCCGGCATGCCGACCACCTGGCGCATGCCGGGTAGTTGAGCGGTGGTTTGCAGTTGTTGGAGCGCTTTATCTTCGATCCAGGTGGTGTCTGAGGCGATCAGTGAGACGCCGTTCGACAAATGACGGATGCAAGTGTCCATGTCCAATTCCTGATTGGAAAAAAATAGTCAGGTAGTGGCAGGACGAAGCGGGATTAAGCGAAGGCGCTAGCGGGTAGCGGATACAGCGTTTAAACCAGGCACGTCCTGCAAGGGGTGATCAGCTGTTGCATGGTGGATCTCCTTGGCAAAAGTGTGGGAAGGGGCGCGAAGGTTAAACCTTCGGCTGGACCATGATAATGGGGAGTCCCGAATAAACAACGCCGGCCCTTGTGGCGGGGCCGTTAAAGCCATGGCCTGGGAGAGCGAGGCCGTTGCTGCAGGCCTTGGTTGAGGGCGGTCAGGATGGCGCTTGCCTTGCAGTAGGTTTTTTCTTCTGTCTGACGCCTTTTTTCTGTCGCCTGAGCGATACTCTCGCGTTTTATGGACGAGGTGGCAGCATGCGGGTGTTGATGGCGGTGATGGTTGCGGTTTTGTTGGCCGGCTGTGCGGGTTCCATCATGGACGACGCTCGGGCCAGAACGCCCAACAAGACCCTGAGCTCGGCCAAGGCCGATCAACTGGTGGCGCAGTGCGTACAGTTCGCCTGGCAGGATGAAGCGGTTTTCGGTGTTGATGCTGCGGCTTATCTGCAGCCGGGCAAGGGCGGTGGCTACACGGTGTATACCCGCGCCGCCGAATCCTTCGTGGACATCAAGGTCGAGCCTTCTGGAACCGCCGTTCACTACTACGCAGTCGAGGACAACGCGGTCTCGAAGCGCCGTCTCGCGGCGTTGGCAACCTGCCTATAGACAATGGATGGCTTCAGGTGTTTTTCAGGACGAACCCGGCAATGGCCGGGTTTGTTTTTTCTGCTGGGCGCTTTTTCGGTGTTAGTTGGGCTGTTTGGGGTTTTTCATAAAGTGAAAGAACAAGTCCTGCTGTAGAAAAGCGTGTAATACATTGACTCTTCAAGTTGTCAGTTCAAATCGGAAAGTCCAGGGTTTAATAGGGCTGGCGCCGGCTTTTGCATATTGTCCTGATTGGTTAGTTTGCGGGTGCGTGAAACAAGTCGATAAAAGTGCGCTAAGTTAAAGGTGCTCAACGAGGAGCGAACTTAATTAATCAATGGAGTGAAAGATATGAATAAGCCACAAGCTCAACTTAAACATGGTCGCATCGTGTCGCCTTCCAGTCGTGGCTCGGTCGCGGTGGAACTGGGGCTGCTGGGGACCTGGCAGGTGAATGAGATGGAAGGGGGGAAAAACTTCCCGTCCCTGGTCGCCGGTCCCTTCCCGAAACCCTACGACAGCGATGTGGCAAGCGCCGTACCACCCGCAGACGGCCATATTCTCAGCGGTGGCAAGGTTGATGAGCGCGACTGCATCAACTTCACCAACGATGAGATGTCGAAGAAGCTTAACCGTGCATTCAACTGGCCGCTGCTCAGTGTCGATCCGGGTCAGGTCTTTCGTGTGCAGTGGGAATACACCGCGCCTCACGTCACCCGTGGTTACAGCTGGTTCATCACCAAAGATGGCTGGGACCCGAAGCAGCGTATCAGCCGTGCACAACTGGAGCCCCAGGCTTTTTATCAGGACTTTTATACTGAAGTCCCGTTCGACAAGTTTGGTTCGGTGCTCAAGGCCAAGACCCATCATGAAGTTGTACTGCCGAAAAACAAGAAAGGCCATCATGTTGTGGTGTTGGTGTGGATAGTTGCCAATACCGGCAATGGGTTCTATCAGGCGTTCGATCTGGACTTCAAGTAAGTTGCGGGCTTGCAAAGTTATTTATCCGTTCTCAAGGATTAGAACATGAATAAAATCGACTTCACATCGATCAAGAGTCAGCCCGCGGATGCCGCATCCCTGATGCCGAGCATTGCCGGCAAGAAGATCCTCATGGGCTTCTGGCACAACTGGGCCGCCGGTCCCGCTGACGGTTACCAGCAGGGACAGTTTGCCAATCTCAATCTGTTGGATGTGCCCAAGGAATATAACGTGGTGGCGGTAGCCTTCATGAAGGGGCACGGCATTCCTACGTTCAAGCCTTACAACCTGACGGATGAAGAGTTCCGGCGTCAGGTGGGCGTGCTCAACAGCCAGGGGCGGGCGGTGCTGATCTCCCTGGGCGGTGCCGATGCGCATATCGAATTGCACAAGGGCAACGAGCAACCCCTGGCCAGCGAGATCATCCGCCTGGTCGAGACTTACGGTTTCGATGGCCTGGATATCGATCTGGAGCAGAGCGCTATCGACTTCGCTGACAACAAGAGCGTGTTGCCGGCCGCGCTGAAGCTGGTGAAGGATCATTACGCCGGCCAGGGCAAGCACTTCATCATCAGCATGGCGCCCGAGTTTCCGTACCTGACCAGCAATGGCAAATACGTGGCGTACCTGCAGGCCCTGGAGGGCTACTACGACTTTGTCGCGCCGCAGTATTACAACCAGGGGGGCGATGGGCTCTGGGTGCAGGAGGCCAATGGCGGGCAGGGGGCGTGGATCGCCCAGAACAACGACGCAATGAAGGAGGACTTTCTGTTCTACCTGACCGACAGTCTGGCCTCGGGTACCCGTGGCTACACCCGGATTGCCGCGGACAAGCTGGTGATCGGTTTGCCGAGCAACGTCGATGCGGCAGCCACCGGTTATGTCATCGAGCCTGCGGCGTTGAACAATGCGTTCAAGCGTTTGCAGGAGAGGGGGCACGCCATCAAGGGCTTGATGACCTGGTCGGTGAACTGGGATGCCGGAATCAATCGGCAGGGCGTGCATTACGACTGGGAGTTCCGCAACCGTTATGCGCCGTTGATCCATGGCGATGGCGGCGAGCCGGAGAGGCCCGGGGCACCGGGCAATCTGCTGGTGCAGGGGACCACTCGCAGCAGTGTCAGCTTGAGTTGGGGGGCTTCCGGCGGCCGGCGACCGGTGGAGTTCTATACCCTGTACCGCGATGGCAATGCGGTGGGCAAGACCGCGACTGCGGTCTATGAGGACAAGGGGCTGAATGCGGATACTCAGTACAGCTACTTCGTCACGGCAACAGACACTCAGGGCCGGGAATCCTTGCCCAGTCGCAGCCTGAGTGTCAGGACCGCGGGAGGCGTGGTCGACCCGAGCTTTCCCGAGTGGCGTACCAGCCAGCGCTATAGGAGGGAGGAGGGCGTGACTTATGAGGGCAATCGCTATCTCTGCCTTCAGGAGCACACCTCCAACCCGGGGTGGACGCCTTCCGTGGCATTCACGCTGTGGAGCAAGGTGCTGCTGGAGCGTCATGCTTGAGATCTAGAGGTCAGTGCCTGAGGGCATGATGGGGCGGTCCGCGCGGATGTTGTCGATCCGAATGCGGGCCGCTTTTTGGGTTTTTCCGGGGCTGCTCGGGTTGCCTCGTTGGTTGGTATCACGCCTGCGCAGACGCTGGTGCGGGTCATCGCCGCCGGTCTGTTGCCCCGCGTGAGCTTGGCTCAGTTGTAATCATTGGTAAGCGATGCTGCTTTTGGGCTTGGCTTGGTAGTAGGCTCGCGGCTCGATTACATGAGCAAGGAAAGCCCGCGATGTTTCAAATGAATAACCTGGTTCCGGAAATGCTGGTCAGTCATCTGGAGCGCAGCCTGTCTTTTTACCGCGATACCCTGGGTTTCAAGGTGGAGTATCAGCGTCCCGAACATTTCTTTGCCTTTCTTTCATTCAACGGCGGGCAATTGATGCTGGAACAGGATGATCGGGAGGAGTCGGAGTGGCGGGTAGGTCCCTTGCAGGCACCCTTTGGTCGCGGCATGAACCTGTCCATCGAGTGCCCGGATATTCGCCAGCTGGCGGCGTCGCTGAAGCAGGCCGGTATCGCCTTGCGCAGGGACATCCAGGAATGCTGGTATCGCCATGATGAGTTGCTGCATGGTGAATTGAACCTGCTGGTGCAGGATCCTGATGGCTACCTGCTGCGGTTTACCGAGGACTTGGGGTTCAAGCCGGTGGAGCCGTCAGCAGGCGCCTGACCGCTGTGCCCGGGGGCGACGCCTGCATTGCTGCGGCGCCGCGTGCCGGGAGGCAGCGGTAGGATGGGATGCCAGAAAGGGGCGTTAGTCAGTGGGTGACGAACATCCGGTGCGCGGGAATCTGCTGTGGCCGCTATCCATTGAGGACAGGCGAAGGTTCTGTGGGAGAAGCTCGGGTTGAACAAGGCACGCGCCACACCAGCCTTGGGGTGCAGGCGAGGAGCGGGTGCTGATTGTGTTCAAGGGGTTTCGCGCTTGTCCGGGGCAGTGAGTCCGGCCTGAATGCGTTGATAGATTTCTTCACGGTGTACCGCGACATTTTTTGGCGCGTTGATTCCGATGCGGACCTGTTGGCCGCTGACGCCGAGAATGGTGATCGTAATGTCGTCACCGATGTTTATGCTTTCACCGACTTTGCGGGTGAGTATCAGCATGATCTTCTCCTTGATAGCTTTGTAGGGCACCAGATTCAAACAGTGCAGAGGTCGGTCTTAGGTATAGATTAGTGCGAAGTTCCACTGAGTGGGTGCCTCTTTCTGACGCGCAGACGATCTATTAATTCCCAAGGCGCAACTATACAGAGGCAATAAATATCATTCTTCCTGTTTCGGCCTGATTTTGTGACGAGGTCTCTCGTGGCTGGAGTGCTAAAATCGCCGCCTCAGACTTTCTAGGGGTGGGTTGTGCGCACAGTAGCGATGATGATGGCGGTGTTGGCCTTGGCCGGATGCGGCGAAGGCAAACGGGTCGAAGCGAACAAGACCGCGGCAGCGCAGGTTCAACCGGTTCAGGCCTCCAGTGCACCGCAGTGGGATGTGCTGGTGGGCAGCGAGTTGCCTCAGGCGGTAAGCGATCTGACCGGCTGGCTGATCGAGCACGGGATCATTTCCAACGTGGTGACCGTTGAGGGCAAGCGCCTGGTGGTGGTCGGCCCGTTTGCTTCCCAGGCCGAAGCCGAGGCCAAGAAGAATGAAGTGATTGAAAAGCTGGTCAAGGCCAAGAAGCGCGATATCGACGTCACTGTCATCGAGCATCAAGCCGCGCAATAAACCTGTTTGCACAGGATCCAGGATCGCCCGCGTTCAGCGGGCGATCTGCTTTCAGCCACAGGCCTTGAGGTTGACCGCGCCGACGAATTCATTGCCGCGCCCCATGACGCAGGCCACGCTCTGATTGCGCTGGCGTTCCCAGTCTTGCACCGGGTAGGTCTTGTTCCAGGCTTCGAAGAGCTGTCGGTCCTGCTTGGACAGGCGCAGGCCGTACTGCTTGCTCATGTAGAAGTAGGTGCGGGCAATCATGCCGCGAATCGAAGGCCGGGGCATGACCTTCTTGGCCTTGAAGTCGACCTGGGTCAGGCACGAACCGTACTGGCCCGATTGCTCCGGCAGCCAGCCGAAGCTGAAGTTGCTGCGGTCGCCATTCACTTCGCCAATGCTCGGTACCAGGTTGTGCAGGTCGGCTTCGGCGCGCTGATAGACCGCATCGGTGCGCGTGCAATTCTTGCGTCCGCCTTGCTGCCAGCACTGACGCTGATGACCGATCTGCCAGGCCGGCACTATGTGTTCCCATTCGATGCGTTCGGCGCGCTTGGCGTTCTTGCGCGGTACATAGCCGCAGGCTGCCAGGTTCACCCGATTGCCGGTGTACTTGCAGCCGCAATAGAACTCGGTGGATTGGGGGGCATAGAGCTTCCAGGCGACTTTCTTGGCTTCGCTGAAGGTACGGGGCGCATCGGCTTGGGCGGTACAGGCGAGAAACAGCAACAGCAGGGCAAAACAACGAACACTCATTGACTCAGTCTTCCTTCGGCACAACCCAGAAAATCTGCACGCCGCCATCGTCGCGATAGGCGAGAGTGACGTTGTCGTTTTCGGCGATTTCTTCCAGCAGGCGCTCCCACTCGTCCTGAGGTTCGTCGGCGAGGCGGAAGATCAGCGCGGCCTTGGCTTTCTGTGCGGTGGGGGAGTTGATGATTTTCTGGATGCGTACACCCAGGCGTTCGTAGGAGCTGAGGGGTGTTTGAGTGTTGGCCACGGAACATTCCTTATTAAGCTGTACGTGCATACAGTATTTAACTGTAAGACATTTCGCAACTGCTTAAAATTCAAGAAGTTCCTCTGACAACGCTTTACGCATTTGTCTCACGAGGCGGGCAGATATTTTTACTGGGAGGAAGGAGGCGGTATCGGGACCACCCGCCCGGGCGGGCGAGTGGTTGCAAAACCGCTCGACCGGGGCCGGTCGAGCGGGGTTCTGTCAGTATTCCCAGAACATGCGTTGCAGTTCCTTGCTGTCCTGAGTCTTGGTCAGGGCGACCATGGCCAGGATGCGGGCTTTCTGCGGGTTCAGGTCATGAGCCACGACCCAGTCGTACTTGTCGTCAGGCTGTTCGGCGTTGCGCAGCACGAAACCACCGGCATTGACGTGGGAAGAACGAATGATCTGTACGCCGTTCTTGCGCAGTTCCTGCAGGGCAGGGACCACACGGGAAGACACCGAGCCATTGCCGGTGCCGGCGTGGATGATGGCTTTGGCGCCGCCCTGGGCCAGGGCCTTGTAGGCGGTGTCGCTGACGTTGCCGTAGCCGTAGGCGATTTCTACGTCAGGCAGGCTCTTGATGTTCTTGATGTCGAATTCCGAATCCATGGTGTGGCGCTTGGCCGGCAGGCGGAACCAGTAGGATTTGCCTTCCACCACCATGCCCAGCGGGCCCCATGGGCTCTTGAAGGCTTCAGTCTTGATGTTGATCATCTTGCTGACATCGCGACCGGACTGGATTTCGTCGTTCATGGTCACCAGTACGCCTTTGCCACGAGCATTCTTGCTACCGGCGACGGCGACGGCGTTGTACAGGTTGAGCATGCCGTCGGCCGACATCGCGGTGCCTGGGCGCATGGAGCCGACCACTACGATTGGCTTGTCGGTCTTTTCCACCAGGTTGAGGAAGTAGGCGGTTTCTTCCAGGGTGTCGGTGCCGTGGGTGATGACGATGCCATCAACGTCCTTGCTGTCGGCCAGTTCGGCAACGCGGCGACCCAGTTGCAGCAGGTTTTCGTTGGTGATGCTTTCCGAGGCGATCTGCATGACCTGCTCGCCACGCACGTTGGCCAGCTGGTTCAATTCCGGGATGCCGGCGATCAGTTGCTCGATGCCGACCTTGGCCGCCTGATAGGTGGCGCTGTTGGCTGCGCTGGCGCCGGCACCGGCGATAGTGCCGCCGGTGGCGAGGACCACGACGTTGGCGAGTTTCTGCTGGGTTTCAGCTTCTTTGGCCTGCAGGGCGGCAGGCAGAAGCAGGAGGAGGGCCAAAGCGCCCGGTGCGAAGGATTTGAAGGCAGATTTCATTATTTTCTCTCTAGTAGTGAGACGGTGCTGATGCAGGTTCATCTAGAAACACCACGGCGGCAGATCTGTTTGCGCCGAGGCAGCGAGGGTTGAGCAGGATCTGTACCAGCACTACCTTGGTCGGATAAGTATTTTAAGTTACTGATTTATATCAATTTTATTTCTGTTTATGGTCGCGTTGAGTCAGGCGGCGTCCGGGTTTCCGAACATTTGTGCAGCACCGTGTTCGGCAATCCGAAAGTGCTCGTCGCCGGTCCTGGCGCGGCTTCTTGCACTTTCATTAAAGAATGTTCTGCGGCGGTCGATGATCCTTCTAGGATTTTTCACCAGGAGTTCCCATGTCACTGTCAGTCGGATTTCCAGGGGCAGGAGCCATTCTGATCAATGGTAAGACCCCCGCAACCATCGATGCATTGAGCGACGCCACCGCCGAGCAGGCGTCTAGTGCGCTGGGCACCGACGAGTCGGGCGCTTTGCGGGTCGGTTCCAGCAAGCAGGCCGAACAGTCTGAAAGCGAAGGCGCAAGCGAAGACAACCACAGCATCGTGGTCAAGATGCTGCTCAAGCGCATGCAGGAATTGCAGCAGCAACTTCGGGAGCAGCAACAGCAGCTGGCTGCCGCCCAGGCCGCCAACTACCCAACCCCCGAGGCCAAGCAGACGACAGTCATGGCCATTCAAGGGCAGATCGCCGAAACCAACGGTGCCCTGGCAGAGGTCTCGGGCAACCTGGTGCGAGAGTTGGCCAAGGAGTCCTCCTCCTCCGGTGGCCTGGTGAATACCACCGCCTGAACCATCAGCCTGTCCGGGCGCATTTCCCGGGCAGGTCTTTCTCCAAGCGGCCGGCTGCGGATGGCTGCTCACTCTCTCTGATCACACTTTGAACAGCGTTGACAAACTCTGGCGAGGTTCGCATAGTTCGTTTTACGCAAACGTTTGCGCGGTGCTCGGGAAGCGATGATCGTCTATCTTTCCGCGGCATGGCGCCGGCCAGCGCCGCTGGAAACCTGGTGGCCCCGCCGGGCGAACGCTGCTCACAATAATCATAAGATCGGAGTGAACCCATGAAGCTGCCCTTTGCTGGACGTCTACTCGCTGTCGCCGTTCTGGTCGCTGCATCCGCCGCCCTTCCTCTCTCTTCGGCTCTGGCCGACACCCCGCAGAAACCCAAGGTCGCCCTGGTCATGAAATCCCTGGCCAACGAGTTCTTCCTGACCATGGAAGACGGTGCCAAGGCTTATCAGAAAGAGCACTCCGGCGATTTCGACCTGGTGTCCAACGGCATCAAGGACGAAACCGATACCGCCAACCAGATCCGTATCGTCGAGCAGATGATTGTTTCCAAGGTCAACGCCCTGGTGATCGCGCCCGCCGACTCCAAGGCGATGGTGCCGGTGATCAAGAAGGCGGTGGACGCCGGGATCACGGTGATCAACATCGATAACCAGCTCGATCCCGGGGTGCTCAAGAGCAAGAACCTCAGCGTGCCATTCGTCGGGCCCGACAACCGCAAGGGCGCACGCCTGGTGGGCGAGTACCTGGCCAAGCAACTCAAGGCCGGGGATGAAGTGGGCATCATCGAAGGCGTCTCCACCACCACCAACGCGCAACAGCGCACCGCCGGCTTCAAGGACGCAATGGAGGCTGCGCAGATCAAGGTGGTGTCGCTGCAATCGGGCGATTGGGAGATAGACGCCGGCAACCGCGTCGCCTCGGCCATGCTCAGCGAGTATCCGAATCTCAAGGCATTGCTGGCCGGCAACGACAGCATGGCGGTAGGGGCCGTGTCCGCTGTGCGGGCCGCCGGCAAGGCGGGCAAGGTCCAGGTGGTGGGCTACGACAATATCAACGCCATCAAGCCGATGCTCAAGGATGGCCGGGTCCTGGCCACTGCCGATCAGTTCGCCGCCAAGCAGGCGGTGTTCGGTATCGAGACGGCGCTGAAGATCCTCAAGGGCGAGAAGGTCGACAGCGGTGCCAATGGCGTGATCGAAACTCCGGTTGAGCTGGTCACCAAGTAGTCGTTGCGACGGCACAACGGCGCTCACCCGCAAGGGTGAGCGCATGGAGAGTTTCCTATGTCAGTTTCCGCTGCGAACGCTGTCCTTTCGGTCAGCGGTATCGGCAAGACCTATGCACAACCGGTATTGACCGGCATCGACCTGACGCTGCTGCGCGGGGAGGTGCTGGCCCTGACCGGGGAAAACGGTGCCGGCAAGAGCACCCTGTCGAAGATTATCGGTGGTCTGGTCAGTCCGACCACCGGGCGCATGCAGTTCAACGGGCAGGACTATCGCCCCGCGAGCCGCACCCAGGCCGAGGACCTGGGTATCCGCATGGTCATGCAGGAGCTCAACTTGCTGCCAACCCTGTCGGTGGCCGAAAACCTGTTTCTCGACAACCTGCCCAGTAACGGCGGCTGGATCAGCCGCAAGCAACTGCGCAAGGCGGCGATCGAGGCCATGGCCCAGGTCGGCCTGGACGCCATCGATCCCGACACCCTGGTGGGTGAGTTGGGCATCGGTCACCAGCAAATGGTAGAGATTGCGCGCAACCTGATCGGCGACTGCCGTGTGCTGATTCTCGATGAGCCCACGGCCATGCTCACGGCTCGCGAGGTGGAGATGCTTTTTGAGCAGATCGCTCGTCTGCAGGCCCGGGGCGTATCGATCATCTATATCTCCCATCGCCTGGAAGAGCTGGCCCGGGTCGCCCAGCGCATTGCCGTATTGCGCGATGGTTGCCTGGTCTGTGTCGAACCCATGGCCAACTACAACAGCGAACAGCTGGTGAACCTGATGGTGGGGCGCGAGCTGGGCGAGCATATCGATCTGGGCGAGCGCAAGATCGGCGCTCCGGCGCTGACCGTGAGCAACCTCTGCCGTTCGGACAAGGTCCGCGATGTGTCGTTTGAGGTGCGCAGTGGCGAGATCTTCGGCATTTCCGGGCTGATCGGGGCAGGGCGTACCGAGCTGCTGCGCCTGATCTTCGGCGCCGACCTGGCCGACAGCGGCAGCATCGCCCTGGGGACCCCGGCGCGGCCCGTGAGCATTCGCTCGCCGGTGGATGCCGTGGCCAACGGTATCGCCCTGATTACCGAGGATCGCAAGGGTGAAGGCCTGCTGCTGACCCAGTCGATCAGCGCCAACATCGCCCTGGGCAACATGCCGGCCATTTCCCGCCGCGGCCTGGTCAGCGGCCAGGACGAGGAACAGCTGGCCCAGCGGCAGATCGACGCGATGCGTATCCGCAGTTCCAGCCCGGCGCAACCCGTCAGTGAACTGTCCGGTGGCAACCAGCAGAAAGTGGTGATCGGTCGTTGGCTGGAGCGTGACTGTTCGGTGCTGCTGTTCGACGAGCCCACGCGCGGCATCGATGTCGGAGCCAAGTTCGATATCTACGGTTTGTTGGGCGAGTTGACCCGCCAGGGCAAGGCTCTGGTGGTGGTGTCCAGCGACTTGCGCGAGTTGATGCTGATCTGCGATCGCATCGGCGTGCTGTCTGCGGGACGTCTGATCGACACCTTCGAGCGTGACAGCTGGACCCAGGACGAATTGCTCGCCGCCGCTTTTGCCGGCTATCAGAAACGAGATGCGCTGCTCAATGAAGCGGCGCCTAGGAATGCACCATGAAAACTGCACCTGCAAGCGGCAAGCGAGGCGGCCATTACTACGGCCTCGGCACTTACCTGGGGCTGGCGGGGGCCTTGTTGGGGATGATCGTCCTGTTCTCCCTGCTCAGCAGCCACTTCCTCTCCTATGACACTTTCAGCACCCTGGCCAACCAGATTCCCGACCTGATGGTGCTGGCGGTGGGCATGACCTTTGTTCTGATCATCGGCGGCATCGATTTGTCCGTCGGCTCGGTGCTGGCCCTGGCCGCCTCGACGGTCAGTGTGGCGATCCTCGGCTGGGGATGGAGCGTGGTGCCTGCGGCGTTGCTGGGCATGGCGTGTGCGGCGCTGGCGGGAACCGTCACCGGATCGATCACCGTGGCCTGGCGCATTCCGTCGTTCATCGTTTCCCTGGGCGTGCTGGAAATGGCCCGGGGCGTGGCCTACCAGATGACCGGCTCGCGCACGGCCTATATCGGCGACGCCTTTGCCTGGCTGTCGAATCCGATTGCCTTCGGCATTTCGCCGTCGTTTATCATTGCCCTGCTGATTATCTTTCTGGCCCAGGCGGTGCTGACGCGCACGGTGTTCGGCCGCTACCTGATCGGCATCGGTACCAACGAAGAGGCGGTGCGCCTGGCGGGGATCAACCCCAAGCCCTACAAGATCCTGGTGTTCAGTCTGATGGGATTGTTGGCGGGCATCGCCGCACTGTTTCAAATTTCTCGCCTGGAAGCGGCGGATCCGAATGCGGGCTCCGGTCTGGAGTTGCAGGTCATCGCCGCGGTGGTGATCGGCGGCACCAGCCTGATGGGCGGACGCGGTTCGGTGATCAGCACCTTCTTCGGCGTCTTGATTATTTCCGTGCTGGCTGCAGGCCTGGCGCAAATCGGCGCATCCGAACCGACCAAGCGCATCATCACCGGTGCAGTCATCGTGATTGCCGTGGTGCTGGACACCTATCGCAGCCAGCGCGCCAATCGGCGGGTTTGATTCATGGCAACAATCAAGGATGTGGCGGCGCTGGCGGGGATTTCCTACACCACGGTGTCCCATGTACTGAACAAGACGCGCCCGGTCAGTGAAGAGGTACGGGTCAAGGTCGAGGCGGCGATCAAGCGCCTGGACTACGTGCCCAGTGCAGTGGCCCGCTCCCTCAAGGCCAAGACCACGGCGACCATCGGCCTGTTGGTGCCCAACAGCCTCAACCCGTACTTCGCCGAGCTGGCGCGGGGGATCGAGGACTACTGCGAGCGCAACGGTTATTGCGTGATTCTCTGCAACTCCGACGACAACCCGGAGAAGCAGCGCAACTACCTGCGGGTGTTGCTGGAAAAACGCATCGACGGCTTGATCGTGACCTCCGCCGGAGGCGACAGCGGCCTGGCCCAGGGCCTGGCCGGGGTGCGCACGCCGATGGTGATTGTCGACCGCGGGCTGGAGGGCGTGGATGCCGACCTGGTGCGCATCGATCACCAATACGGTGCCTACCTGGCAACCCGGCACCTGTTGGACCTGGGGCATCGTGACATTGCCTGCATTGGCGGGCCAGCCCAGACCAGCGTGGCGCAGTTGCGTCTGGCGGGTTTTCATCAGGCGTTGGGCGAGGCGGGGGTTGCAGTCCCTGCCTCGCGCCTTCTGGAGAGTGATTTCAGCAGCACTGGCGGTTATCTCGCGGCGGCGCAACTGCTCGATAGCCCGAACCGGCCCAGCGCGATCTTCGCCGGCAACGACATGATGGGTATCGGCGTGTTGCGGGCGGCTGCGGAGCGCAATATCCGCGTGCCCGGCCAGCTCTCGGTGATTGGCTTCGACGACATTCTCATGAGCCGCTATGTCTACCCGGCGCTGACCACGGTCGGCCAGTCGATCCTGCAGTTGGGCGAGACCGCGGCAGAGTTGCTGCTGCGCCGGATCGCCTCGCGGGAGTTGCCGGTCGACCAGCGCATCGTGACGCCGAATATTGTCTTGCGGGAATCGACGGCGCCGCTTGGCGGCGCCTTTGCCGAATACCGCTGAACCCAAATGATTGAGTATCGATGTATGCCAGCAAAAGTAGTGGTAGTGGGAAGCCTCAATATGGACCTGGTCACCCGGGCCGAGCGCCTGCCCCGTGGGGGCGAGACGCTGATTGGCAAGTCCTTCGCCACGGTGTCCGGTGGCAAGGGGGCCAATCAGGCGGTGGCCGCGGCCCGGCTCGGGGCGCAGGTCTCGATGGTCGGCTGTGTCGGCGATGACGCCTATGGCGAGCAACTGCGTGGCGCCTTGCTCGCCGAGCAGATCGATTGCCAGGCCGTCAGCGTGGTCGATGGCTCCAGCGGCGTGGCCCTGATCGTGGTCGATGACAGCAGTCAGAACGCCATTGTCATTGTCGCTGGCGGCAATGGTCTGCTCAGTCCCGAGAAGGTCGCAGGATTCGATCGGGTGCTGCAGGAGGCCGATGTGATCATCTGTCAGTTGGAAGTACCCATGGCGACGGTGGGCTACACCCTCAAGCGCGGGCGCGAGCTGGGCAAGACAGTGATTCTCAATCCGGCGCCGGCCAGCGCGCCGCTTCCGGGCCAGTGGTATGGCTCGATCGATTACCTGATTCCCAATGAAAGCGAAGCCTCGGCACTCAGCGGGGTGACCGTGGACTCCCTGGAGAGCGCCGAGGCGGCGGCCGGGCGCTTGATCGCCGCCGGCGCCGGCAAGGTCATCATTACCTTGGGCGCGCAGGGCGCGCTGTTTGCCGATGGCCGCAGTTGTGAGTATTTCCCGGCACCCAAGGTCAAGGCCGTCGACACCACGGCCGCGGGGGATACCTTTGTCGGTGGTTTTGCCGCGGCCCTGGCTGCCGGCAAGAGCGAGGTCGAAGCGATCCGCTTTGGTCAGGCCGCCGCGGCGTTGTCGGTGACCCGGGCTGGCGCACAACCTTCCATTCCCACGCTGTCCGACGTTCAGGCGTTTGTTCCCTCATGAAAAAGACCCCTTTGCTCAACATTGCCCTGTCACGCTTGATCGCCTCCCTGGGGCACGGCGACATCGTGGTGATCGGTGATGCCGGTTTACCCGTTCCTCCGGGCGTCGAGTTGATCGACCTGGCCCTGACCCATGGCGTTCCCGATTTTCTCGGCACGCTGAAGGTGCTGCTCAGTGAGATGCAGGTGGAGAGTCATGTGCTGGCCGAGGAGATTCTGCTCAAGCGGCCGCAGCCTCTGTCGGGGCTCGATGAGCTGAACCTCGGTGGCCAGCTGGGGGCGCGCAAACTGCTCAGTCACGAGGATTTCAAGGTGCTCTGTCGACAGGCCCGGGCGGTGGTCCGCACGGGAGAGTGCCAGCCCTATTGCAACATCGCCCTGGTTGCCGGGGTGACCTTCTAGGCTTTTTCATACCCTGCACAAGGAGTGCGCCATGCACCGCTATGCTCAGCTATTCAATCACTGGTTCCGGAGTCTGCTGCTTTTGTCCCTGCTCACTGCTACCGGCGCTCAGGCGGCGGAAAAAATCGATCTGATCATCGATACCGATCCGGGGGCCGACGATGTGGTGGCCCTGCTGTTCGCCCTGGCTTCGCCCGAAGAGCTGCACATCCGTGCCTTGACCACGGTGGCGGGCAACGTGCGCCTGGACAAGACCTCGCGCAATGCCCGACTGGCTCGTGAGTGGGCGGGGCGTGATGAAGTGCCGGTCTATGCAGGAGCGCCCAAGCCGCTGCTGCGCACGCCGATCTACGCCGAGAATATCCACGGCAAGGAGGGCATCTCCGGGGTGACCGTGCACGAGCCCAAGGCGCCGCTGGCCAAGGGCAATGCGGTCAACTACCTGATCGACACCCTGCGCGCGGCCAAGCCTCACAGCGTCACCATCGCCATGCTCGGTCCGCAGACCAACCTGGCGCTGGCGCTGATCCAGGCTCCGGACATCACCCAGGGCATCAAGGAAGTGGTGGTCATGGGCGGTGCGCATTTCAACGGCGGCAACATCACGCCGGTGGCCGAGTTCAACCTGTTCGCCGACCCGCAGGCCGCTGAAGTGGTGCTCAAGAGTGGCGTCAAGTTGACCTACCTGCCCCTGGATGTGACTCACAAGGTGCTGACCAGTGACGCGCGGCTGCAGAAAATCGCGGCCCTGAACAACAATGCCAGCAAAGTGGTGGGGGATATCCTCAACGAGTACGTCAAGGGGGATATGGAGCACTACGGGATTCCAGGTGGCCCGGTGCATGACGCTACCGTGATCGCCTACCTCCTGAAACCCGAGTTGTTCGCCGGGCGCCAGGCCAACATGGTCATCGACAGTCGCGAAGGGCCGACCTTCGGCCAGACCATCGTCGACTGGTACGACGGCCTGAAGCAGGAAAAGAACGTGTTCTGGGTTGAGAATGGCGATGCTCAGGGCTTCTTCGATCTGCTCACCGAGCGTCTGGCCCGTCTCAAGTAAGTCGCGCCCCGCAGGCGTGACCTGCGGGGCTCTATTCCCGTTCCGGGGCCTGGGCGCCCAGGTGGTCGGCAGGGTACTTCTCGAATACCTGCGCGATGAATGCACGGGCGGACTGGGTTCCCAGCTCCTTGACCAGCAGATCTATGCCAATGATTGCCAACTCTTCCGGGCTTCCCGGGCTGTAGGAGCACTGGCCCTGGGGCCATTTGGCTTTGATGTCGGCGTCAATACTCACGGTTGCCATGAAGGTCTCACGAATTCGGATAAGGCGGGCCTCAGGTCCGGACCTGGGCTGGTGTTTGCTACGGCGCAGAGTTAAGCATGTTGCCGGGTGTTTGGCACTGCGACTTAGGCATCAGGCAGGTGCTGTGCGACACTGGCGCTTTTCCTGCGCTCAAGGAAGCCACCGTGCAAATCGATTTGAACCAGCCTGATGCCCTGACCCTGGAGGCGGTGCGTCAGCTTCTGGCTTCGGCCAGTGACAGCGTGCATACCCAGTTGCGTGTCACCAAGGGCGGAATTGCTTACATCTCTTCGGGGGTAGTGGGTGGTGCCGAGATCGAGGGCCTATTGTTTCGCCTGGAAACCTGGGCGGCGGGATCCGGTTACGTCGGCAACGTGGCGGCCAGCGATGAGGTCTGGGTGATGCAGATCTTCAATGCGCTCAAGCAGAACTGGCCGAAGCCGGCGTTTGACTATATCGACATCTATTGAGTGCCGTTCATATTCAGTGACGATTGTCCTGTGAAAGTGGGGCGATGGCTGAGGCAGACTTGTCCGCCAGCCGTGGGGCAGGGCAAAAGGCCATTGGTTTTTGAAACCAAACGTGAAATCGACTGTCGCACGAACTCTGCTTAATTTTGAAAAGGAGGCTTCATGCCTTGGAAGCTCGCTTCATTCGGAACCTTGTTGGCCGCCGTTGTCCTCAGTGGATGCAGCACCGCCGGGTCGACAAAGGAACCTGTGGCCTCTGAGTCCGGGCACACGCGTTGTGAAGCATCGGCTGCCGAATTCGCCATCGGTAAGAAGGCTTCTCCAGAGCTGCTGGAGCAGGCTCGCAGTCGTTCTGGGGCGCAATATGCGCGCTTCCTCAAGCCTAACGACATGATCACGCTGGAATACCGCTCCGACCGCTTGAACCTCAACACGGACGCTAGCCTGGTGGTGAATCGGGTCAATTGTGGCTGAGTAGCTTTTTACCCGCCCACAAAAAACCCCGTCACATGTACGGGGTTTTTTTAGCTCGCTGAGAAATTACTCAGGACGAACTTGTGCAGCTTGCATACCCTTTTGGCCTTTCTCAGCCACGAAGGAAACGGTTTGGCCTTCTTTCAGGCTTTTGAAACCGTCGCTTTCAATAGCTTTGAAGTGTACGAACAGGTCGTCACCGCCACCTTGAGGAGTGATGAAGCCGAAGCCTTTTTCATCGTTGAACCATTTTACGGTGCCGGTTTGGCGATTAGACATGGTGTATCTCCAAGAAACATATATTTTCAGTAGTACTGTGCTGCTCAGGCCAACTGGGCACACCGAGCTATCATAGTCGAAATGTTCGACTTGGGAGCCCCCTGTAGGAGTTCTTTGCCTGGTGTGCCGCTGTATTTTGCTCTCCAAGTTGGCTGCAGGCCGCGGTTTAAGCGGCTTTTGCGGAAAACAAATGGTGATAAAAAAACCGTAAAAGCTGTGTAAATTGTGAAAAAAGCCGCGTTTCAAGCTCGTTGAATAGTCGGGACACGGCCTATTTCCGGCGCGTGCGAGTTATTTGACCACTCGGCAAGCGGCGATGGCGTCCAGCGCTCGGGTTCTGAGTTCTGCGCTGGGTTGCTTGGTTTTGCTCATCAGCTCCTTGATTTCTTCGGTGGTGAATTTTTCATTCAGCTTGTCTGCACCGCAGGCGCAGTGCTTCTCGGCGCTTTTGGCATCGATGTTTTGGCTGGCTGCGGCGGTGCAGTCCTTCATGTAGTCGGCGCGAGCTCCGGCAGGCCAGGCAGCCTGGGCGCTCAACGGCAGAAGCAGGGCAAGCGGGGCGGCGAGGGCGAGCAGTTGGTTGAGGCGCATGGGGCGGGTTCTCCTGAGGTCGATGGCTAGGACGACGATTCTCGATGTATTTGAGGCTCGGCGTACATCGCAAGTTCACTTTCCTGCCAACAAAAGGCTGGAAAGTGGCTGGCGTGAAACATGCCGCGCGATGCTGGGATTTATCTGTGCTAGCATGCCCGGCTTGGGTGTTTTCAAGCTTTGGGTATCTCACTTCCCTCGCAGTCTATGCCTCATTAATTTTTGATGTGAACCCCAGTCACTCTGGTTCGGTTTCCCGGTTGGCCGCAAGGCTCTTGCCACTGTGAGGCAGGCGTTTGTTACAGAACGGCTGGACTGAATCGCGTACTGGCTCATCCCAACCCACGTGACCTTTGGTAGGGGTCACCACTAGGAGAGGAGGCGCCATGCCCACTATTACTCTTCCCGACGGCAGTCAACGTTCATTCGATCACCCGGTTTCCGTAGCTGAGGTCGCCGCATCCATCGGTGCCGGTTTGGCCAGGGCCACCTTGGCCGGCAAGGTCAACGGCAAGCTCGTCGATGCCTGTGATGTGATCGACAGCGATGCAACCCTGCAAATCATCACGCCAAAGGACGAAGAGGGGCTGGAGATCATTCGCCACTCTTGCGCTCACTTGGTGGGGCATGCGGTCAAGCAGTTGTACCCGACTGCCAAGATGGTCATCGGTCCGGTCATCGATGAAGGCTTCTATTACGACATCGCTTACGAACGGCCTTTCACTCCTGAGGACATGGCTGCCATCGAGCAGCGCATGCAGCAGTTGATCGAGAAAGACTACGACGTGATCAAGAAGGTTACGCCGCGAGCCGAAGTCATCGAAGTGTTCAAATCCCGCGGCGAAGACTACAAGTTGCGCCTGGTGGAGGACATGCCGAATGAGCAGGCAATGGGCCTGTACTATCACGAAGAATATGTCGACATGTGCCGCGGCCCGCACGTGCCGAACACGCGCTTCCTGAAATCCTTCAAGCTGACCAAGCTTTCGGGCGCCTACTGGCGTGGTGATGCCAAGAACGAGCAGTTGCAGCGGGTCTACGGTACCGCCTGGGCGGACAAGAAGCAGCTCGCCGCCTACATCCAGCGTATCGAAGAGGCCGAGAAGCGCGACCATCGCAAGATCGGTAAGCGCCTGGGCCTGTTCCATACCCAGGAAGAAGCGCCGGGCATGGTGTTCTGGCATCCCAATGGCTGGACTCTGTACCAGGTGCTTGAGCAGTACATGCGCAAGGTGCAGCGTGAAAACGGCTACCTGGAAATCAAGACGCCCCAAGTGGTCGATCGTAGCCTTTGGGAAAAGTCCGGACACTGGGCCAACTATTCCGAGAACATGTTCACCACCGAGTCGGAAAGCCGCGACTACGCGATCAAGCCAATGAACTGCCCCTGCCATGTGCAGGTGTTCAATCAGGGGTTGAAGAGCTACCGCGAGCTGCCGATGCGCCTGGCCGAATTCGGAGCCTGCCACCGTAACGAGCCGTCAGGTGCGTTGCACGGCATCATGCGCGTGCGGGGCTTCACTCAGGACGATGCGCACATCTTCTGTACCGAAGATCAGATGCAGGCCGAGTCTGCTGCTTTCATCAAGCTGACCATGGATGTCTATGCCGACTTCGGCTTTAAAGACATCGAAATGAAGCTCTCCACTCGTCCTGAAAAGCGCGTGGGTTCCGATGACTTGTGGGATCGCGCGGAAAATGCCTTGGCTGCCGCTTTGGATAGCGCAGGCTTGCCGTACGATCTGCAACCGGGTGAGGGTGCGTTCTACGGTCCGAAGATCGAATTTTCGTTGAAGGACTGCTTGGGGCGCGTCTGGCAGTGCGGTACCTTGCAGCTTGACTTCAACCTGCCTATTCGTTTGGGCGCTGAATACGTTTCCGAAGACAATAGCCGCAAGCATCCGGTGATGTTGCACCGGGCTATCCTCGGTTCCTTCGAGCGTTTTGTCGGGATTCTGATCGAGCATTACGAGGGTGCGTTCCCTGCGTGGCTGGCTCCGACTCAGGCCGTGGTGATGAATATCACTGATAAACAGGCAGATTTTGCCCTCGAAGTGGAAAAAACACTCAATCAAAGCGGATTTCGTGCCAAGTCCGACTTGAGAAATGAAAAGATCGGCTTTAAAATCCGCGAGCATACTTTGCTCAAGGTTCCCTATCTCTTGGTTATTGGAGATCGGGAGGTCGAGATGCAGACTGTCGCTGTGCGTACCCGTGAAGGTGAAGACCTGGGCTCGATGCCTGTGGACCAATTCTCGGCGTTCCTCGCACAAGCGGTTTCCCGGCGTGGTCGCCAAGATTCGGAGTAATTATTATTAAGCGTGATATGAGACAAGATAAACGAGCTGCACCGAAAGCCCCGATCAACGAGAATATCTCGGCACGCGAGGTTCGGTTAATTGGCGCTGACGGCGAGCAGATTGGCATCGTCTCGATTGATGAAGCGCTTCGTATAGCTGAAGAAGCCAAGCTGGATCTGGTGGAAATTTCCGCCGACGCAGTCCCACCTGTTTGCCGGGTGATGGATTACGGCAAGTCGATCTTCGAGAAGAAGAAGCAGATTGCCGCTGCGAAGAAGAACCAGAAGCAGATTCAGGTTAAAGAAATCAAGTTTCGTCCAGGGACGGAGGAAGGGGATTACCAGGTAAAACTGCGCAACCTGGTACGTTTCCTGAGTGACGGGGACAGGGCCAAGGTATCCTTGCGATTCCGCGGCCGTGAGATGGCCCACCAGGAGCTGGGGATGGAACTCCTCAAGCGGGTTGAAGCTGACCTGCAAGAGTACGGTTCGGTCGAACAGCATCCTAAGATGGAAGGACGCCAGCTGATCATGGTCATCGCCCCGAAAAAGAAGAAGTAATCAACAGGGCACGGCAGGCCTTCTGATTATGTTTATCAACTGAATGCGGAGTATCCGAACATGCCAAAGATGAAAACCAAAAGTGGTGCTGCTAAGCGGTTTCTGAAAACTGCTAACGGTATCAAGCACAAGCACGCTTTCAAGAGCCACATCCTGACCAAAATGTCGACCAAGCGTAAGCGTCAACTGCGCGGTAGCAGCTTGCTGCATCCGTCTGACGTGGCAAAAGTCGAGCGCATGCTGCGCCTTCGTTAATTTTTGGATCAAGAATAGAGGAAGTAACTCATGGCTCGTGTAAAGCGTGGCGTCATTGCCCGTAAACGTCACAAAAAAATTCTGAAACTTGCTAAAGGCTACTACGGCGCTCGCTCGCGCGTATTCCGTGTTGCCAAGCAAGCGGTAATCAAGGCAGGCCAATACGCCTACCGTGACCGTCGTCAGAAAAAACGTCAGTTCCGCGCTCTGTGGATCGCTCGTATCAACGCTGGTGCTCGTACCAACGGTCTGTCTTACAGCCGTTTGATCGCTGGCCTGAAAAAGGCGTCCATCGAGATCGACCGTAAGGTTCTGGCTGATCTGGCAGTGAACGAAAAAGCGGCGTTTGCTGCGATTGTCGAGAAAGCTAAAGCCACCTTGGCTTAAGTACCCCCGACAGTCATCCGGGCTCACCTATCGTGGGCTCTGGTGTTAAACGTCATAAATAGGGGAAGAGCCTTCAAGCTCTTCCCCTATTTTGTATCTGGAGTCTGTACATGGAAAACCTGGATGCGCTGGTTTCTCAAGCACTTGAGGCCGTGCAACACGCTGAAGACATCAACGCCCTGGAGCAGATCCGGGTTCACTTCCTTGGCAAGAAGGGCGAGCTGACTCAGGTGATGAAGACCCTGGGCAATCTCCCTGCCGAAGAGCGCCCGCAAGTCGGTGCGCTGATCAACGTGGCCAAGGAGCGTGTGACAGAGGTTCTCAATGCGCGCAAAGCCGCTTTCGAGGAGGCGGAACTCAGCGCCAAGCTCGCCGCCGAATGCATTGACGTAACCCTGCCGGGCCGTGGCCAGACCTCCGGTGGTCTGCACCCGATTACACGGACCCTGGAACGTATCGAACAGTTCTTCACCCATATTGGCTATGGCATTGCCGAAGGCCCTGAGGTCGAAGACGACTATCACAACTTTGAGGCGCTCAACATCCCAGGCCATCACCCGGCCCGGTCGATGCATGACACCTTCTATTTCAATGCGAACATGTTGTTGCGCACCCACACCTCGCCGGTACAGGTCCGCACCATGGAATCGCAGCAGCCGCCGATTCGCATCGTCTGCCCGGGCCGTGTGTATCGTAGCGACTCCGATATCACCCACTCACCAATGTTCCACCAGGTCGAAGGCCTGCTGGTCGACCGCGATATCAACTTCGCCGACCTGAAAGGCACCATTGAAGAGTTCTTGCGGGTGTTCTTTGAAAAAGAACTGGCCGTACGTTTCCGTCCTTCCTACTTCCCGTTCACCGAGCCTTCCGCTGAAGTTGATATGGAATGCGTGATGTGCAGCGGTAAAGGCTGCCGTGTCTGCAAGCAGACTGGCTGGCTGGAGGTGATGGGTTGCGGCATGGTTCACCCGAACGTGCTGCGCATGTCCGGGATCGACCCGGAAGAGTTCCAGGGCTTTGCCTTCGGCATGGGCGCCGAGCGTCTGGCCATGCTGCGTTACGGAGTCAATGACTTGCGCCTGTTCTTCGACAACGACTTGCGGTTCCTTGCGCAATTTCGCTAGTCGCGCGTCCGTAACGAATCTATTAGGAGAGCAGGATGAAATTCAGTGAACAATGGTTGCGTGGCTGGGTTAGCCCGCAAGTAAGTCGCGACGAGTTGGTTGCTCGTCTGTCGATGGCCGGTCTTGAGGTTGATAGCGTAACGCCAGCCGCCGGAGATTTCAGTGGGGTAGTGGTGGGTGAGGTGTTGAGCACCGAGCAGCACCCGGATGCCGACAAGCTGCGTGTGTGCGAGGTCAGCAATGGCGCGGAAACCTTCCAGGTGGTCTGCGGCGCACCCAACGTGCGTACAGGGCTGAAGATCCCATTTGCGATGATTGGCGCCGAGCTGCCGGGCGACTTCAAGATCAAGAAAGCCAAGCTGCGTGGCGTTGAGTCCAACGGCATGTTGTGTTCGCAGGCAGAGCTGCAGATAGGCGAAGGCAATGACGGTCTGATGGAGTTGCCGGCTGATGCCCCGGTGGGGGAAGACATTCGTGCCTACCTGAATCTTGACGATGCCAGTATCGAGGTTGATCTGACGCCAAACCGCGGTGACTGCCTGTCCCTGGCCGGCTTGGCCCGTGAGGTCGGCGCACTATACGCGGCGAAAGTCCAGCGTCCGGACGTGAAGGCAGTGGCCGCCGCCCACGAGGAAGTCCGCCCTGTGGAAGTCCTGGCTCCAGCCGCCTGTCCACGCTACCTGGGCCGGGTCATCCGTAACGTCGATCTTTCCAAGCCGACCCCACTGTGGATGGTTGAGCGCCTGCGTCGCGCCGATGTACGCAGCATCGATGCTGCGGTGGACATCACCAACTATGTGATGCTTGAGCTGGGGCAGCCGTTGCATGCTTTTGATCTCGCTGAGATCAACGGTGGCATTCGCGTGCGCATGGCAGAAGAGGGCGAGAAGCTGGTACTTCTCGATGGCCAGGAAGTGACACTGCGTAGCGATACCCTGGTGATCGCTGACCATACCCGCGCCCTGGCAATCGCCGGTGTGATGGGGGGTGAGCACAGTGGCGTCACCGCCAACACACGTGATGTATTCCTGGAAAGCGCGTTCTTCGATCAGATCGCAGTTGCCGGGAAGGCTCGTTCCTATGGTCTGCACACTGATGCATCCCATCGCTATGAGCGCGGTGTGGATTGGCAGCTGGCTCGCGAAGCTATGGAGCGTGCGACCGGTCTGCTGCTGGAGATCACTGGCGGTGACGCCGGCCCGATCATTGAAACAGTCAGTGAGCAGCACTTGCCGTCTGTAGCGCCTGTAACTTTGCGTGCTGAACGCATTACCCAGATGTTGGGCATGGCGATGGATGGTTCTGAGGTTGAGCGTCTGCTCACCGGGCTTGGCCTGGCAGTGACTACCGATGGAGCAGGGCAATGGCGTGTTGAAGTGCCGAGCCATCGTTTCGATATCAGTCTTGAAGTCGACTTGATCGAAGAGTTGGCGCGTCTCTATGGTTACAACCGTCTGCCGGTTCGCTATCCGCAGGCTCGTCTGGCTCCTCAGGCCAAGGCGGAAGCGCAAGGTGATCTGCCCGCATTGCGGCGTTTGTTGGTTGCTCGTGGCTATCAGGAAGCGATCACTTACAGCTTCATCGATCCAAAACTCTTTGAACTGTTCAATCCGGGTGTCGAACCGCTACTGCTGGCGAACCCGATTTCGGCCGACATGGCGGCCATGCGTTCTTCCTTGTGGCCTGGGCTGGTCAAGGCACTTCAGCACAACTTGAACCGTCAACAGGATCGTGTCCGCTTGTTTGAAAGCGGCTTGCGTTTCGTTGGCCAGTTGGAGGGGTTGAAGCAGCAGCCAATGCTTGCGGGCGTCGTTTGTGGCAGTCGCTTGCCTGAAGGCTGGGCACAAGGCCGCGATGTCGTGGACTTCTTTGACGTCAAGGCGGATGTTGAGGCCGTGTTGGGGATTGCAGGGGCTCTGGATACATTCACTTTCGTTCCGGGCAAGCATCCAGCGCTGCATCCTGGCCAGACTGCGCGTATCGAGCGAGATGGTCGCGAGATCGGCTATTTGGGGGCGATTCACCCAGAGTTGGCAAAGACCCTGGGCCTTGACCGTCCGGTTTATGTGTTTGAGCTGGTTCTGAGCGAAGTGGCTCAGGGGCGTTTGCCGAAGTTCCACGAGTTGTCCCGCTTCCCAGAAGTGCGTCGAGATCTGGCGTTGCTGGCAGATCGTGATGTTGCGGCAAGCGCTGTTCTGGACGTAATCCGTGAAAATGCAGGTGAATGGCTGACAGACCTCAGGCTATTTGACGTGTACCAGGGTAAAGGCATTGATCCGCATAGAAAAAGCCTTGCCGTCGGCTTGACCTGGCAGCATCCATCGCGCACTCTTAATGACGATGAGGTGAACTCCACGACGCAAAATATCCTCACCTCGCTCGAACAAAGGTTGAACGCCACGTTAAGGAAGTGACGTATGGGGGCTCTGACGAAAGCTGAAATGGCCGAACGTCTCTACGAAGAGCTAGGCCTGAATAAACGCGAGGCCAAGGAATTGGTCGAGCTGTTCTTTGAAGAAATCAGGCATGCTCTCGAAGATAACGAACAGGTCAAATTGTCCGGTTTCGGTAACTTCGACCTTCGGGATAAACGCCAGCGTCCTGGCCGCAACCCGAAAACGGGTGAAGAAATCCCGATCACGGCTCGCCGTGTGGTCACCTTTCGTCCAGGGCAGAAGTTGAAGGCCCGAGTTGAGGCATATGCTGGAACCAAGTCATAACGACGAGCTCCCGGTGATCCCGGGTAAACGCTACTTCACCATCGGTGAAGTCAGCGAGCTCTGTGCGGTCAAACCGCATGTGCTGCGTTATTGGGAGCAGGAGTTTCCTCAACTCAACCCTGTCAAGCGCCGCGGAAATCGCCGGTATTATCAGCGTCAGGATGTGCTGATGATCCGGCAGATCCGCGCGCTGCTCTACGATCAGGGATTCACCATCGGTGGTGCACGCTTGCGCCTTTCCGGTGATGAGGCCAAAGACGACACCACCCAGTACAAGCAACTGATCCGTCAGATGATTTCCGAATTGGAAGATGTGCTTGTGGTGCTTAAGAAGTAATTCTCTGTTTTAAATACTTCCACTTTTCAAAAGCTTGCGGTATATTCCTCAACGTTTCCTGAGAAGTGAAACAGGTTTCACGCCTAGTCGGGGCGTAGCGCAGTCCGGTAGCGCACTAGCATGGGGTGCTAGGGGTCGAGTGTTCGAATCACTCCGTCCCGACCATATTTCAAAGAGAGATCAAGCACGTAGCGGCTTGATCTCTTTTTTCGTTTGGGCATGCGCAAAATCCGCGCAAGGCGATCAGATGATTTCTCTGATGTTCAGGTCTGGAACTGCCTCCGGGCCGAAGATTTCAGGCTGATGACCTCCGGCCGTCTCTCGTTACCTTCTCCATCGCGCATCCACGCGCTTTTCTGATCATCTTTTCCGGTCTTTGGCTACAGGTGCAACGGTTGTGCCCTGAGTCCATGTCATCCCCGCGTCTCTTCATCATTCCATCAGAAGCCTTCCTGGCCCCTTTGAGGGTTCAACCTGGGTCCACGGATCTTGTGGTTGTGCCTGTTTTGGCTTTCGGCGGGCAGATTTGCGCTGCATTGGGATCGTGGGCAACCGCGGCGGTGCGACCGGGCGCGCCGCGTGGTAGACGCCAGGGCAAGCTGCTAAAGGAGTTCTGACGTTGAGTGTCATCTCTGTGCAGCCTTCACGAGCGTCTTGCGCTGCAAGCTGCCCGATGCCTGCTTTGCAGATGCGCTAAGATCCGCGGCCCATTGCAAGGAGATCAAAAGGAATGATCGGCCGTTTATGCACAACGTTCAGAATCCAGTACCTGCCCTTTGAAAGGCGTACTGATGCTTGCTGCTGGGTGCAACAGCCCGCCCGGCAGTCTCTGGATGTCCGTGGTGTTCAGATGATGGAGAGTGATCGGTGTTAATGACGTTGTGGGTCTTGTGCCATTGGGAAGTTTGCGAATCCCTGGCCATTCTTCTCGTTCCGTTCCAGCTCTATACCTTGTGTTTCATGTCGATCTCAATGTTGATCCTGCGTTTTCGTGGTCGTATGCCTATGTTCGTCGCCTGCCTCTTGATGCTTGTGATTGCGGGTTGGCCTTCTGCAAACCTTCTATTTGCGACGTTGCCTTACTCGCTTGACTACAAGGACTACCGGGAGAATCTGCGGCAGGTGAGGGCGCAAGAGCGCCAGCAGCAAAAACTGGCGATGAAAGATGTCGACAAGCAACCCGTCCACTTGGCGGGCGGGATGGCTGGGCTTGAGGCCATCAAGGTGATGATGGTGACGCTGCCTTACTGGATTGAAGCCCAGGAGCAGCGCAAGAGCGCCAGGGTCTTGCAGGAGCAAGTGCCTGTGCAGTCTCCAAAAGCGCCGGAGGCGGTTGGTGTAAAACCGCCAAAGGCAGTTGAACAAGCGCCTGAAGCAGTTTCAGGCAATTCCGGGCAGTGATGAAAGGTTTCAAAAAATGCTTTGCACGGCTGCCCGCCGAGGAGAGCGGGCAGATCGGCACCAGGCGCTGGCGACGGGTCGACAACCCGGCGCAATGACCCGCTCCGCACTTGCATCCAGGTGGATATAATCCGTTCCTTTTTCCAGGGAACGGTCGATGAGAAGCTTGGAAGATCTGATAAACAGCGGCGATTCTGCGTTGCCTTTGATCAAGACGATGCTGGAAGAAACCCGTCTGGACCATCAGCTACTGCCCCCATCCAGCGCAAACGCCAGGGTGCTGTCTGCGCTGCAAGTCACGACTCGATCAACCTTGGGAGCGATGGCCTACGAAACCGGCGGGCTGTTGATCGATCACGGCTGGCTGCGGGTGCTGGGTTCGGGGCATGGGCACTTGTCGCGCAATCTTGCCGATTGGAATGAGGGGCGCGTACAGGGGGCCTTGCTGGTGGCTGATGACGCCGTAGGAGGGTTCTTTGCCATCAACGGTGGCGGCCTGGGCGCTGATGTGGGGGCGATGTACTACTGGGCGCCCGATACGCTGCAATGGGAGCCGTTGGAGGTGGGCTACAGCGACTTTCTCGCCTGGGCCCTGAGCGACCAGTTGGCCGTTTTCTACCAGGACCTGCGTTGGGATGGCTGGCAGGCTGAGGTGCAGGCATTGAGTGCCGATCAGTGCTTTTCCTTCTACCCGTTTCTCTGGACTCGGGAGGGTTCGGTCCAGCACAGCCACCGCGCGATGATCGATGTCGGCGAATGCTTCGCCACGCACCTGGACCTGGCTCGCACACTCGATGGTGGCGCTTCGCTGCCCGGCTGACGCGCCTCTAGCCGCCACTCGCCGCTGCATCGGGCACCCGGCCGCGGGGCCGGTTCAAGCCGCGCCAAGGCGCTTGTCAAATCAATGGACGGTAATGCCGCAATGAAACGCAACATGATGTTGTTGGCCTGTGCGCTGGCGCTGGCCGCACCGGCCTGGGCCGACGGCAAGCGGCTGATACCGCACAGTGAGCAAGCCACTGGCGGTTACCTCTCCTCGCAGTTGTTGCTCAAGCCTTGTGCGGATATCGACGCGCTGGGGTTCGCGGACGACGAGACCGCGCAGCGCAGCGCCGTGGAAGCGCGCCAGGCCCTGCCGGCGGGCACCTGTGAGGATGGGGCCCTGGTGGAGAAGCTGTTCAAGGCACGGTTTCTTCAGCACGCCACTCTCGCGGTGGTCTACACCCCGTGGCAGCTCGACGAGCAGATCGCCCGGCAGCAGCGGGCCATCGGTCGCTGCCGGGATACGCAGTGCCTGGCGCGGGAGCTGGATCGGGTGATTGCCGTTCTGGCGCCGCTGTACCTCGGTGCCCGGCGGCAATGGCCCAGCGGCAAGGGGCTGTGCAGCGCCGACCCGCGGGAGACGCCCGCCAGCAAGGCACTGGCGCTGCTGGGGGCCGACGCCGCCAGGGCCATCAGCGCGACCTGTGCCGAGAGCCAGGTCAATGCCCAGACGTGCCGCGGCCCCCAGGGCCCGTTGCTGCTGGTCAGCTGTGGCCTGAGCGGCAATCAGGTCAATTCGGATCAATGGCTGTTCCTGGCGCGCAAGACGCCTCCCGAGCCGCTGCTGGCGGTCGAAGACGGCCCGGTGGCGGTGCTGACAACCACCTGCAACGGCCTGCCGGACCTGATGACCCAGGCCCGGGTCAGTGCCGGGGAGCAATACCTGAGTTACTACCGTTACGACGGCCAGGCCTATCGGCAGGTGTATGCCCAGAGCAATGAGTTTGTCGGCAACGACGCCAACGGCAACGACCTGATGATTGCCCAGGGGAGGGCAGAGGCCCGGGTGGTCTGCCGCTAGCGGGGGCGGATAGCGGCACGCTGGCTGGCGCCGAGCGCCAGTCATGCGGCCGATGGGGTTCGGGGCCGCCCGGGGCCCGGCGCGCCCGGACTAGCGCCCGGCCGTCTCCGGCTGCGCCTGCAGCAGTTCGTCGAGCACCCCCATGAAGGCTTCCACCAGTTGGCTGCGCCCCTGCCTGCGGGTCAGTACCAACAGTTGCGCGGTGGCGCCGGGGTCCGTCAGCGGGCGGTAGGTCACGCCCTTTTTGGCCAGGGTCTGGGTGCAGCGCGGCACCAGGGCAATGCCCTGGCCGGCCGCCACCAGGGCGATGATCGAGGTGATCTGCCGACCGCTGGGGCCGGGGCGCAGAGGCAGGCTGTTGCGCCGGTAGAGTTGTTCGATTGCTTCGTTGAGCCCCGAGCCGTAGTCGGCGGGAAACAGAATCAACGGATGCTCGCTGAGCTCGGCCAGGGTCACCTGATCCTGGGCGGCCAGGGGGCTGTCGCTGGAGATGGCCGCCACCAGGGGTTCGTCTCCCAGGGACAGGGCCTGGATTTCGCTCTGTTCGCAGGGCGGCCGCATCCGGCCCATGCCGATATCGATCCGTCCGTCGACAATCTGCGACCACTGGCTGACCGACGCGCCTTCGACTAGGGTCAGTTGCACGTCGGGAAAACGCTGGGCGAAGGCCTGGATCGCCTGGCTGAACAGGTCCGACAGGGCGATGGAGCTGGCGTAGCCCAGGGCCAGTTGTCCGGCGCAACCCTTGGCCAGCTTGCCGGCCATGACCTGGGTCAGGTCCACCTGCTCCAGCACCGCCCGGGCATAAGGCAGGAAGTGCCGGCCCTGGGCGGTGAGGCTGACGGTGCGGCTGGTGCGATCGAACAGGCGAAACCCGAGCTCGGCTTCCAGTGCCGAAATCTGCCGCGTCAGCGGTGGTTGCGCAAGGTGCAGGCGCAGGGCGGCGCGGCCAAAGTGCAGCTCTTCGGCGACGGTCAAAAAGTAACGCAATCTGCGTAGATCGAGCATCCGGTTCCCTGGGTATTGATCGGTCGTAAATCGGTATTGGTCTTGGATCGGCGGCGTATTTTATAAAGGCCTTTCGTCAGAAAACGAGAGGTTTCATGAACTCGCGCCAGCATTGTGCTCGCATTGCCCTGTTTTTGTGTGGCTGTGCGGCTTTTCTCAACCTGTATGCCACCCAGGGGATTCTCCAGGAGTTCTCCCAGAGCTTTGCGGTGAGCATCAGGGAGGCCGGCTGGAGCATTACCGTGACCACTCTGGCGGTGGCCATCACCGCGCCCTTCGTCAGTCGGTTCACCGGCCGGTTCCAGCAGCGCTCGGTGATTGTCCTGGCGTCCCTGTTGCTGGCGCTGCCGGCGCTGCTCGCGGCCTGTGCCGGCAGCTTTGCCCAGTTGCTGGTCTGGCGCTTCATCGAAGGCATGCTGATCCCGGTGGTGTTCGCCACCAGCGTGGCCTACATCGGTGATCGCTGGAGTGGCGGCACCGTCACCGAAGTCACCAGCCTGTATGTGGCCGGCACCGTGCTGGGCGGGTTCGCCGGACGTTTCGTCACCGGCTTCATGACCGAATACGTCGGCTGGCGCGAGGCCTTCGCCCTGCTGGCGGGCCTGAGCCTGCTGATCGGCGTGGCCATTCACTACCTGCTGCCGGCCAACCCGTCGCCGGTTACCAGAAGCCGGCCGAGCCGCCTGGGCGCCCTGCGCGAACTGTGCAGCCGGCCGTTGCTGGCGGCTTACGGCGTGGGCTTTTGCGTGTTGTTCTCGCAAGTCGCCACCTTCACCTACGCCGGGCTTTACCTCAGCCTGCCGCCGTTCGACCTGGGGGCTGCCGCCCTGGGGGCGATCTACAGCGTATTCCTCCTGGCGCTGGTGGTGATCCCGATTGCCGGCCGCCTGAGCCGGTCCCGGCCCCAGGCTGAGCTGCTGGTCGCCGCGGCGCTGCTCGGGGTCTGTGGTTCGGCCCTGACTCTGCTGCCCTCGCTATGGCTGATCGTGCTGGGCCTGGCCCTGAGCTCCACCGGGGTGTTCCTGGCCCAGGCCGCGGCCAACTCCTTTACCACCGCCACCGCCGGCCACAACAAGGCCGGCGCGGTGGGGCTGTACCTGACGTTCTATTACCTGGGAGGCAGTTTCGGCGCCGTGATCCCGGCCTTGCTCTGGAGTCACTGGGGCTGGCCGGGCTGCGTGGCGTTGATCGTGGTCTTCCAGTTGCTGTCGCTGTTGATCGCCTGGGGCGGCTGGAAGCCCCTCAACCCCGAAACGCCGGCCGCCATGCGGCCGCTCAACCCGCTTGATTCATCATCCAACAAGGAATACGTGAGGTGACCATGAATAACGTACTGACCCGGCAGAGCCAATTGCTGAAGATCGTCGAACCTGTGTTGAACGACATGCCGGCCAGTGTCTTGAAGCATGCCCTGTTCGAAGCCTTCTGGAGCGAGGAAAACGCTCTGGTGGACATCGAGAATGCTTTCGAGAAACTCACCTCGCGCCGCCACCCGCCTGCGGTGTTGCGCAAGTTCTTCGCCAGCTGGTCGAAGACCAACAACTCCGCCACCAGCGTCTCCGGCCTGGCCAACCGCATCACCTTGCTGGCCCGTTCCGAGCAGGGTTCGGAAGCCGCCGAGGGCCTCTACCGGGCCTGCGGCAGCCTGCAGCGGATCACCGACGAGGACCTGGGCGCGCTGGGCAACACCCTGCACTCGGACCTGTTCTACAACATGGCCACGCCCATCTGCGGTGACGATCAGTGGCTGCTCAAGGAAAACTGCCTGCCTTCGGCGCAGGCGTTCAAGGACTGGACCGACTTCCGCCGCCTGCGCGACCGGGACCTGCTGCAAGGCTTGCTGACCACCCTGGTCCACGAGGTCTATACCCACGGCGAAGTGGAGTACATCCACCCGCTGTACAAGCAGTGGTTCGTCCGCGACATGGGCGTGCCGGCGGAGAAGGCTCGGACCACCGTGGCCTGGGTCACCGTGCACACCGGCGGCACCGAGAGCAACCACTTCGCCCATGCCGTGGCGGCGGTCAACGAGTTCGTCGAGGCCATGCAGGTGCAGGTCGACCCGCAGGCCGCGCGGGACATCTTCGCCGAATACCTGCAGCGCAAGGCCCGGGTGATGCGCGACTGCGCCCAGGCGCTGCGCTGAGGGTCGCCGGCCCGGCCCCGCAAGCGGGGCTTGTGGCCGGCTCCGGCTTGCCTATCCTGTGACTGATCCGCTTCCTTTCCCTCCTTGCAACCTGGCCGACGATGAATGATCTGAAACACAGCGCCTCCCTGGAGGCCGCGCCGATGACGGATGCCAGCGTGCGTCGTCGCTCCCTGTTCGCCGGTTGCAGCGCCCATGCGGTGCATGACGGCCTGACTGACGTGATCTACGTGCTGCTGCCGATCTGGCAGGCGCAGTTCGCCATGAGCTATGCCCAGATCGGCCTGTTGCGCGGGGTCTATTCCGGAATGATGGCCGGCTTCCAGCTGCTGGCCAGTCGCGCCGCGCGGCGCTGGGGGCGTGAGCGCCTGCTGGTGGGCGGCACCGCCCTGGCCGGGCTGGCCTACCTGTTGGCGGGGCAGGCCGGAGGCCTGGGCGTGCTGCTCCTGGCCCTGCTGCTCGGTGGCCTGGGGGCCAGTACCCAGCACCCGCTGGCCTCCTCGCTGATCACCGATACCCATGAAGCCGGCGGCGGGGTCAAGGAGGCCCTGTCCCAGTACAACTTCGCCGGGGATATCGGCAAGACCCTGGTCCCGGGCCTGGTGGGCCTGTTGCTGACCCTGATCAGCTGGCGCGCCAGCGTCACCCTGATCGGCCTTCTGGGACTGGCCGCCGCGGTGCTGCTGTGGTGGCTGATTCCCTCCCGGGCCGTGACCAAGGCCATCAGCGAGAAAGCGCCCAAGACGGTCAAGGGCCAGGGCTCGGCCAGCGGGATGCGCGCGCTGATCCTCACCGGCACCCTGGACAGCGCGGTGCGCATGGGCTTTCTGACCTTCCTGCCGTTCCTGCTCAAGGCCAAGGGCGCTGGCACCGCCGGTATCGGCCTGGCCCTGACCCTGCTGTTCGTCGGCGGCGCCTTCGGCAAGTTGCTGTGCGGTTACCTCGGCGCGCGCATCGGCATGATGAAAACCGTGTGGATCACCGAGTTCACCACCGCCAGCCTGATCGTGCTGGCGGTGTTCCTGCCCTATGCCGGCCTGATGCTGATGTTGCCGCTGCTGGGCCTGGCCCTGAATGGCACGTCCTCGGTGCTGTACGGCGCGGTGCCGGACCTGGCCGGTGCCGGCAAGCGCGAGCAGGCGTTCTCGCTGTTCTACACCGGCACCATCGGCGGCGGGGCCCTGGCTCCGGTGCTGTTCGGCGGCCTGGGTGACGTCACCGGGATTCCCCTGGCGGTGATGGCCCTGTCCGCCACGCTGCTGCTGACGCTGCCCCTGTCCTGGTACGTGCAGCGGGGCATGGACGCCGACGCGAGGTCAGTCTCCGGCGCCGCCTGAAGACCGTTGTCGAGCCATAAACCATCAGGCCCGGGGCTGTTCTGCCCGGGCCTGATGCATTCTGTGCGCGGCTCGCGGCGCCTTCGGATAGTTCTTACTTTTCCAGTATCAATCACGACGCAAACGGTATTGGCCGGTGTTTGCGACTGTCATCAGAATGTAAGAAGACCTGGCTGGGGGCCTTGGCCAGGTGGGCTGTGCAAGGTGTTTTCCCGACTCCGGGGCGCCTTGCTTCCAGATCGTTTTCGCAGGTAACAACATGAATAACAGCGAAGCCACTGCAAGCCGCTTGTCTTTGTCCAACCGTGCCCTCGGCCTCAGCGCGCCGGGCACATCCAGCATGCGTAGCAAAGCCAACGCCCTGAAGGAAAGCGGGGTCAAGGTGATCAATTTCGCCGCCGGTGAACTGTCCTTCGATGCCTGCCAGGACATGCGCACTGGGGCCATCGAAGCCATTGAAAACGCGCGCAATCGCTACACCCCGCCCATCGGCCTGCCGGCGCTGCGGGAGAAGCTCGCCCAGCGGGTCAGCCAGCGCACCGGCGTGACCTTCGCGGCCAATGAAGTGGCGGTGACCGCCGGGGCCAAGCAGGCCCTGTACAACGCCTGCATGGTGCTGCTCAACCCCGGTGACGAGGTGATAGTGCCCTGCCCGTACTGGGAAACCTTTCCCACCCAGATCCGCCTGGCGGGCGCCACCCCGGTGCTGGTGCAGACCCGCGACGACGACTACCGGCTGACCCTGGAAGCGGTGCAGGGGGCGCTGAGCGAACGCACGCGGATGATCGTCATCAACACCCCGAACAACCCCACCGGTACTGTCTATCAACGGGAGCAACTGCTGGCGATCGCCCAGCTGGCCTTCGAGCGCGGGCTGTGGGTGATGTTCGACGAGTGCTATCGCGGCCTGGTGCGCGAACCCCACGAGCACCACAACATCCTGGCGCTGTTCCCGGCGCTGAAGGCCCAGACCGTGCTGATCGATTCCTTCTCCAAGAGCCAGGCGGTGACCGGCTGGCGGGTCGGCTACGCCTGCGCCCCGGCGCCAGTGATCGCGGCCATGCACAACCTCCAGGGCCACACCACCTCCAACCCCAGCAGCCTGTCGCAATACGCCGCGCTCAATACCTTGAATGCCGACTCGACGCAGTTCGCCGCCCAGGTCAATCCGTTCCTGCAGCGACAACTGCACGCCGCGCGCACCTACCTGGATCGCCTGGAAGGCATCCGCTATGCGCCGCCGGAAGGGGCGTTCTACCTGTACATCGACATCGCGTCGCGCCTGGGCGGCTACTACCGCGGCCAGCCGATCCGCGACGTCGACCACCTCGCCGACCTGCTGCTGACCGAGGCGCACATTGCCGTGGTCCCCGGTTCCGGTTGTGGCGACCCTCACTGCATCCGCATTTCCTACGCCGTCGAGTACCAGGAGCTGATCGAAGGCCTGAGCCGCTTCGCCCAGTTCATGTCGGCGATCGTCATGGATTAGCGCTGCCGTCACCCGCATCTGCCACCGCGTTGTTCCGGTTCCCGAGCCCGTCCAGAGGCCCGGGGTGGCGACGCCTGGCTTGTTGTCCGTGAACCCAAGAGTCACTACAGGAGAGAAACATGGAGAGTTCCCGCGAGGCGTTCATCGGCTATGTGCATCAGGCACTGGTGGATGTCGAGGATCGGAATCTGGTGGAAGCCCTGCTCACCGGCTTTGAAAACAACCCCGGCCTGTTGGACGGTTATTGCCTGACCTACCAGCGCATGACCTCCCGCCGCTGGTCCGTGGATTCGCTGTGCACCTTCTTCTGCGGCTGGCGCAGCCCCGACGGCGCCGCCCATGCGGTGTCGAGCATCATCGTGCGGCTGCTGCAGGAGTCCGCGGAGCTGCCCGGCGATGACAACAAGCTCAAGCTGCTGGCAGCCGCCCGGCACTGTGGCGAGATCATCGTCGAGGACGTCGGCCTCGGCGAAATGCATGGCCATCCCCATCACTCCAAGCTCTATCACCGCATGGCCTCGGCCATCTGCGGCTCGGACAACTGGCGCCTGCAGGACAAGTACCTGAACCCCATCACCAAGGAGTTCTCCACCTGGGTCGGGCAGAAGCGCCCCCTGGCACCGAACCTGGTGGAGGCCCTGGAGATGATGGCCCTGACCGAGCTGTTCAACACCGGCGAATACAACCTCATGACCCCGCTGTGGAAGAACTGGCTGCGCGAGTCCTGCGGGCATCCGGCGGGGGAGGCCAACCGCATCGCCGGCTTCCTCAGCGTTCACTGCGGCGCTGTCGAGGCCCGGCACTTCCGCCACGCCACCGAGGCCCTGCGGCTCTACACCCAGGCCACCGGCCAGCAGATCGACTACCGGCGCATCGCCGCGCTGTCCGACGAGTACGTGGTGCGGGCCTGCGCGCACCTGGAAAAAATGGCCTCCGTACTCAAGGAGTAGGGCGCCCCTGCACCACGCCGGGCAGGACGCGCCTGCCCGGCAACCCCGACCTGATTGCGCTTTGCGCCTACCACTGGAGCACCTTGAACATGCGTCATGAATCCGACTCGATGGGGACCATCGCCGTACCGTCCAACCGCTACTGGGGCGCCCAGACCGAGCGTTCCATCCACAACTTCCCCATCGGCCGTTCGCGCTTCCAGTGGGGCGCGCCGATGATCCGCTCCCTGGGCATCCTGAAGAAGGCCGCGGCCCTGGCCAACCTCACGCTCGGCGAACTGCCGGAAGCCATCGCCCTGCCGATCGTCAAGGCCGCGGACGAAGTCATCAGCGGGCAACTGGACGATCATTTCCCGCTGGTGGTGTTCCAGACCGGCTCCGGCACCCAGTCCAACATGAACGCCAACGAAGTGATCGCCAACCGGGCGATCGAGATGCTCGGTGGCGAACTGGGCAGCAAGAAACCCATCCACCCCAACGACCACGTCAACCGTGGGCAGTCGTCCAACGACACCTTTCCCACGGCCATGTACATGGTGGTGGTCAGCGAGATCCACGAAACCCTGCTGCCGGGGGTGGCGGTCCTGCGCGACACCCTGGCCGACAAGGCCGAGCAGTTCCGCGACGTGGTCAAGGTCGGCCGTACCCACCTGCAGGACGCCACGCCGATCACCCTCGGCCAGGAGATTGGCGGCTGGGTCGAGCAGATCGACTACGCCCTGGGCGCCATCCAGCTCAACCTCGGCGGCCTCTATGACCTGGCCATCGGCGGCACGGCGGTGGGCACCGGGCTCAACTCCCATCCGCAGTTCGGCGACGAGTGCGCACGGGTCATCGCCGAGCTCACCGGCTACCCGTTCAAGTCGTGCAGCAACAAGTTCTTCGCCCTGTCGGCCCACGACGCGCTGGTCAACACCTCGGCGGCGATCCGCACCCTGGCCATGGCCCTGATGAAGATCGCCAACGATGTGCGCTGGCTGGCCAGCGGCCCGCGCTGCGGCATCGGCGAGATCGATATTCCCGAGAACGAGCCGGGCTCCTCGATCATGCCGGGCAAGGTCAACCCGACCCAGTGCGAGGCGCTGACCATGGTCTGCACCCAGGTCTTCGGCAACGACGCCTGCGTGGCCTTCGCCGGCAGCCAGGGCAACTTCCAGCTCAACGTCTACAAACCGGTGATGGTGCACAACGTGCTGGAAAGCATCACCTTGCTGGCCGAGTCCTGCCGTGCCTTCAACGACCACTGCGCGCTGGGCATCGAGCCGAATCGGGCGCGGATCGAGGCCAACATCGAGAAGAACCTGATGCTGGTGACCGCCCTCAACCGCCACATCGGCTACGACAAGGCGGCCATCATCGCCAAGACCGCCCACCATCAGGGCAAGTCCCTGCGGGAAGTGGCGCAACAGCTGGGCTACGTCTCGGCCGCGGATTTCGACCGTTACGTGGTGGCCCTCGACATGACCCACCCCTGAGGCGGCCCGGCCGCCGCGAACCCGGAGTTCCCCAACCACAAGAGGCGCGTGAATCCCATGCAGGACGCTGATATTCGCCGAACCAACCTCAGCCAGTTGCTGCGCCGCAAGCGCTGTCTGCGGGTGCTTGAAGCCCACAGCCCGATCTCGGCGCTGCTGGCCCAACAATCCCGACTGGAGCGCGGGACCGGGCCCAGCCTGAGCTATGACGCCATCTGGTCCAGCTCCCTGACCGACTCGACCCACAAGGGCCTGCCGGACATCGAGATCCTCTCGCCGAGCAATCGCTTGCACGGCATTCGCGAGATCTTCGATGTCTGTTCGCTGCCGATGATTTTCGACGGCGACACCGGCGGCAAGGCCGAGCATTTCGCGATCCACGTGAAGATGCTCGATCGGGCCGGGGTGTCGGCGGTGGTCATAGAGGACAAGTGCGGGCTGAAGAAGAACTCGCTGTTCGGCAACGCCGTGAGCCAGCTTCAGGACTCCATCGAGGAGTTCTGCGACAAGATCCGCGTCGGCTGCAGCAGTCGCAGCCACGAGGACCTGCTGATCATCGCCCGCTGTGAAAGCCTGATCCTCGACAAGGGCATGGACGACGCCATCGAACGCTGCCTGGCCTATGTCGCCGCCGGCGCCGACGGGATCATGATTCACAGCCGGAAAAAGGACGGCCTGGAGATCCTCGAGTTCGCCAGGCTGTTCCGCCGCCACTGCCCGCGGGTGCCGCTGATCTGCGTGCCGACCAGCTATGCCCACCTGAGTTTCGACGAGCTGGAAGGGGCCGGCTTCAACGCGGTGATCTACGCCAACCACATGTTGCGCAGCGCCTACATGGCCATGCGCGATGTGGCGGTGGGCATCCTTGAACACGGAAGGACCCTGGAGGTGGAGCCCCGTTGCCTGGGCATCGACGAGATTCTCGATCTGGTGCCGGGCACCCGTTGATCGCGGCGTTCTTGAAAATGGCCTGTTTCGTCTTGGTGGGGCAGGGGATTCAGGCCGTTGAGGAATAAGAATTTTCTTACATACGCGGTTCGGACCGATGCCTAGAATGGCCCCCGTTCGCCCGGCCAGGTATCACAGTGAACCGCAACATGGCGGTGCCTGGTCAGGGCGGGCTGCAACATCGCGGCATCCGCCCGCCCGGCCTTAGTTGTACCGCCTACTGCCCCTGGCTGGCCGGGTTGGCTCCTATCCCCTCCAGGCATTGCTCCGGCATCCGCTCCGCGTCCCGCCGAACCCGGCTGGTTGCCTTATGCAGTCCTGCACTATTTTTCACACAGATTTACAGCTCTCGGAAAACCCTCGCGCTAGCCTGTGATCGCGGCATGTACCGGCACTGAAGCGCTTCGACGGCTTCGGACAGTGACCGGACTGCGGCTCAATACTGGATCGATCAGTCAGTCTATGAATCGCGCCGGCAAGGCCTGTGGCGCCAGGGTGGGCAATGAGAACGGTAGACCCCTACAAGATGGAAGCCCGGCGCCAGCAGATCCTCGACGCGGCGCTGACCTGCTTCGCCCGGAACGGCTTTCACGCCACCCGTACCGCGCAGATCTGCGCGGCCGCCGGCATGAGCCCGGGCAACCTGTTCCATTACTTTCCGAGCAAGGCGGCGATCATTGCCGCAATCGCCGAGGAAGACCGCAAGGCCATGACGCGCCTGTTCTCCCAGTGGGACGCAGCCGAGGACGCCCTGGACGCCGTCGAGCACATCGCCCTGGCGATGATGCAGGCCTGCAGCGAGCCGCTGCACGCGCGGATCAGTATCGAGGTGGCGGCCGAGGCCACCCGCAACCCGCAGATGGGGGCCTTGTTCGCCGCCAACGAAGCGCGGGTCAAGGCCGACCTGGCGGCCTTGCTCCGGCGCGGCATGGCCGCCGGTCAGATCGACCCGCAGCTGGACCCGGACATGGCCGCGGTGTGGCTGCTGGCGCTGACGGAAGGCGCCATCGCCCGGGTGGTGATGGAGGCGGATTTCCAGGCCCTGGCCCACCAGCCGATGCTGCGCCTGATCATTCGTCGCTTCCTGCGTCCCCAGCAGCCCGAACCCGGCTGACTGCCACCTTGCAACGGCTCTGTGGCCGTTGCCCTGCTTGCGTCATGGCGTCTCGGGCCGCTTGCCGGCTCCGGGGCAGCGTGCCCGTGTTCCGGGCGCCGATGAATCCTTGAGTACCCGACACATGAACTCGATCGATCCCACTCCCGAGCAATGTCGCAGCCAGCGCTTGCGGCGCCTGGCCAAACATACCCCCAGGCTGTTGCTGGTGACGCTGCTGACCCTGGTGGGCACGCTGCTGGCCCTGTGGTTGCCGCAGACCCAGTTGCCGGCAAGCCACGGCCAGGAACCACCGCCCGCGCTGAAAGTCAGCAGCGTGCAGGTCCGTACCGGCAATGTCGGGCAGCGCATCTTCATCAGCGGCACCCTGGTGCCCCAGGAAGAGATTGCCGTCGGCACCGCCCTGCAGGATCAGCGCCTGGCCTCGGTCCGGGTGGAGGAGGGCGACCGGGTCAGTGCCGGGCAGGTCCTCGCCGAGCTGGAAACCCACAACCTGGATGCTCAGGTGCACCAGGCCGAGGCCGCGCTGGAGCGAGCGACGGCGTTGATTGGTCAGCAGCAGGCGTTGAGCGTCGAGGCCCGGACCAGCCATCAGCGCCTGGAACAACTGGGCGGCATCGGTGCCGCCAGCGCCCAGCAAGTCGACCAGCAACGGGCCCAGGCCCGCGCCACCCAGGCTGCCCTGGCGGCGGCCCGGGCCGAGCAGGCCCAGGCCCGGGCGCAACTGGCGGACGCCCGGACGCAACGCCAGAAAGCCACGCTGCGAGCGCCGGTGGCCGGCGTGGTGTCCGAACGGCATGCCCGGGTTGGCGCCCTCGCCGGTTCCGAGCCGCTGTTCCGGCTGATCCGCGACAACCGCCTGGAGCTGGACGGCGAGGTGACTGAAAGCGCCCTGCGCGCCTTGCAGGTCGGCACCCGGCTGGCGGTCCAGGTAACGGGCCTGCCGACCCCGGTGCAAGGCCAGGTGCGCCTGCTGGCGGCGAAAGTCGACCCCGCGAGCCGTCGCGGTCGGGTACGCATTACCCTGGCGGCCGACCCCGAGCTGCGCGCCGGCAGTTTTGCCACCAGTAGCCTGGAACTGCCGGCCCAGGGCCCGAGCCTGGTGCTGCCGCAGCGCGCCCTGACGTTCACCAGTGACGAACAGGCCGCGGTGGTGGTGCTGGACCCGGAGGGCAAGGCCAGTCTGCGGCAGGTTCGCGTCGGCCGGCGTGACGGCATCCAGGTGCAAGTGCTGTCCGGGCTGGCGGAAGGCGAGCGAGTGGTGGCCCGGGCCTCGGCCTTCGTGCGTGAGGGCGACCGGGTCCGGCCGGCTGAAGACGAGGAGCTGGAACCATGAGCCTGCGCCTGTCCTCCTGGGCGATCCGCCGACCGATTCCGACCCTGGTGCTGTTCCTGGTGCTCAGTGTGGGCGGCTGGTTGTCCTTTCTGCAGTTGCCGATCAACGCCAACCCGCGGGTCGAGTTCCCGGTGATCACGGTGCTGGTGTCCCAGGTCGGCGCGGCCCCCACCGAACTCGAACACGCGGTGACCCTGCGGGTCGAACGCGCGGTGTCCGGCCTGGCCGGCATCCGCCATATCACCTCCACGGTGGCCGACGGCATCTCGGTGACCACCGTGGAGTTCCAGCTCGGAGTCGATCCCGGGCGCGCCGCCAACGACATCCGCGACGCCATCGCGCTGATCCGCGCCGACCTGCCGCAGACCATCGAGGAACCGATGATCACCCGCATCGACGTCGAGGGCGGGGCCATCCTCAACTACGCCGTGAAGGGCACCACGCGAAGCCTGGTGGAGCTTTCCTGGTTCGTCGACGACCAGCTCAGCCGCGAACTGCTGGCGGTGCCCGGGGTGCAGAAGGTGCAGCGCCTGGGTGGGGTTGAGCGCGAGGTCAAGGTCGAACTCATGGCCGAGCGCCTGCAAGCCCTGGGCCTCACCGCCGAGCAGGTCAACGGCCAACTGGTGCAGAGCAATATCAACGTGCCCGGCGGGCGGACCCGGCTGGGCCACAGCGAACAGTCGATCCGCACCCTGGGCAGCGCCCTGACGGTGGAGGCCCTGAGCCAGACCCCGATTGCCCTGGGCGAGGGGCGCTGGGCGCGCCTGGGGGAGCTGGCCCGGGTGCATGACGGCGCCAGCCAGGCCCGTTCCCAGGCGCGTCTGGACGGCGAGGAAGTGGTGGGCTTCGCGGTGTTTCGCGCCAAGGGCTCCAGCGACACCCGGGTGGCGGCCGGCGTCGAGGCGGTCATCCAGCGCCTGCAGCAACAGCGCCCGGACCTGGAGATCCGCCAGATCTCCTCTTCGGTGGACTACACCCTGGCCAGTTACGACGCGGCGATCATGACCCTGGTCGAAGGCGCGCTGCTGACCGTCCTGGTGGTCCTGGTGTTCCTCCGAAGCTGGCGCGCCACCCTGGTGGCGGCCATTGCCCTGCCGCTGTCGATCCTGCCGACCTTCGCCGTCATGGCCGGGTTCGGCTATTCGCTGAACAGCATCACCCTGCTGGCCCTGACCCTGGTGATCGGCATCCTGGTGGACGATGCCATCGTCGAGATCGAGAACATCGAACGGCATCTGGACCAGGGCAAGCGTCCCTACCAGGCGGCCATCGACGCCAGCGACGCCATCGGCTTTGCCGTGGTGGCGATCACCGCCACCCTGGTCGCGGTGTTCCTGCCAGTGAGTTTCATCGGTGGCTTCATCGGCCAGTACTTCACCCCGTTCGGCATCACCGTCTCGGCGGCGGTGCTGGCTTCGCTGCTGGTGGCGCGCCTGGTCACGCCGTTGATGGCGGCCTATCTGCTCAAGCCCAAGGCCCCGGGTGCGGGCCATGAGCCGCGGCCGATGGCGCCCGGCGGCCTGCTGGGGCGCTACCTGAAGCTGCTGGAGTGGGCGCTGCGGCACCGGCGCCTGAGCCTGGGGCTGGCCGGGCTGTTTTTGGTCGGCTCGTTCGCCCTGGTGCCGCTGTTGCCTTCGGGGTTCATGCCGGTGAATGACCTCAGCCTGTCGCGCATCGACGTCTCCCTGCCGCCCGGCACGCCCTTGGTGCGGACCGACAAGGTGCTGGCCGACATGGCCCGGCAGATTCGCCAGCGGCCCGAGGTGCTCTCGGTGTTCGTCACCGCCGGCGGCGAGGATGCCTCCGGGGCCACCGACGTGGCCACCGGCCAACTGCTGGTGCGATTGCTCCCGGCGGACCAGCGCGAGCTCAGCCAGAAGGCCTTCGAACAGTCCCTGCGGCCGCTGCTCAACGGCTTTGCCGACCTGCGCTACGCCTTTCGTGGTGAAACCGCGGCGCGGGATATCTCGATCATCCTGGTGGGGCCCGACGGGCCGGCGTTGAGCCGCGCCGCCCATGCCGTGCAACGCGACATGCGGGCGCTCCAGGGCATCGCCAACGTCCAGGTCAACGAGCCGCTGCCGCGTCCGGAGCTGCTGATCCAGCCGCGGGTGGACGAAGCGGCCCGGGCCGGGGTCAGTGCCCAGGCCATCGGCAGCGTGGCGCGGATCGCCACCGTGGGCGAAATCAACGCCAGTTCGGCGCGCTTCAATTTCCATGACCGCCAGGTGCCGATCCGGGTGCTGCTGCCGGCCATCGAGCAGGGCGACCTGAATGCCCTGAGCAACCTCGGCGTCAGCACCGACAGGGGGACGGTGCTGCCCCTCAGCGCGGTGGCCGATATCGGCTATGGCAGCGGGCCGGCGCGGATCGAGCGCTTCTCCCGGTTGCGCCGGGTGTCGGTGGATGCCGATCTGGCCGGGATCACCCTGGGCACGGCCCTGGAAGCCATCGGCCAGTTGCCGGCGCTGCAGCAGTTGCCCGACGGCGTGCGCCGTGTCGAGTACGGCGATGCCGAATACATGAATGAAATGTTCGACAAGTTCGGCGTGGTCATGGGCCTGGGCATCATGATGGTGTTCGCCGTGCTGGTGCTGCTGTTCCGCGATTTCCTGCAGCCCTTGACCATCCTCAGCGCACTGCCGTTGTCCGTCGGCGGGGCGATTGGCGGCCTGTTGCTGTACGGCGCCGCCATCGACATGCCGGTGGTCATCGGCCTGCTGATGCTGATGGGCATCGTCACCAAGAACTCGATCCTGATGGTGGAATTCACCCTCGAGAAGCGTCGCCTTGGCATGCCCCGGCACCAGGCCCTGATCCAGTCGGGGGCCGAGCGCGCCCGGCCGATCATCATGACCACCATTGCCATGGTCGCGGGCATGGTGCCGGCGCTGCTCAGCAGCGGCGCCGACGCCGGGTTCCGCGCCCCCATGGCGGTGGCGGTGATCGGCGGGCTGATCACCTCGACCCTGCTGAGCCTGGTGCTGGTGCCGGTGGTCTTCAGTTGCATGGACGACCTGAAGCGCTGGCTGGCGCCGCGCCTGGCGCGCCTCACCTCAGTCACCGCGCAGGACCGCGCCGAGGCACGGCCCTGAGCCGGGGCTGCGCAAGCCGCTGGCCGGTGGCGCGGCAGCGGTCAGCCGAGGACGGAGGAGGTGCCCTGCGGGAGGAGGCTGCTGGCCCGGAACCTGCGACCTGGGGCTGCTCTCAGGCGCCCACCATCCATTTGGCCAGCCCGTGGCGGCCGCTGACCCCGAGCTTGGCGGCGGCGCGCTTGAGGTAGGTTTCCACGGAGCTGTTCTTGACGCTCAGGCGCTGGGCCATTTCCGGCACCGTGCCCCCGGTCAGCAGCCCCAGGCAGACCTCTTTCTCCCGGGCCGAGAGGTTGATGTCTCCCAGTGACAGGCGCTCGTCGAACTCCCGTTGCAGCGGCGTCTGCCGACGCGCGTCCAGAGGTCGCAGGCTCCAGTTGCGCAGGTGCTTGAGCGCCTGTTGCCGATGCAACTGGGCGTGGCGTTCCAGCAGCGGCAGCAGGGTCGCCGACAGGCTCTTGAGAAACGACAGTTCGCTGAGGGTGAAGCCGCCCTGGGCGGGATCGCGGTAGAGGGCGATGACACAGCGCCGGCTGGCTTTGCGCGACACCAGGTGGCACTGGTGCGGGGTCGGGCGAGCGGGGCTGCCCTGGGCATTCATTTGAATCAGCAGCGAGTCGTCCATTTCCAGCATCTTTTGCAGCAGCGGGTCATGGCGTCGCGGGGGCTCCGGCAGGGGCAGGTCATCCTGCAACCCGGCGCGTCCCAGCAGGGTGATCTCCAGGGAACTGGCCTGGCATTCGTCGAGGGTCCATTCACTGAGCTGCAACTGGTTCACCGGCACCAGCTGGTTCACCAGTTGCAGCATGTCCTTGGCGAAGCGGGCATGGCCGGTGCTGGAGATCAACTGCCCCAGCTCGAAGTAGAAATGCGAGGTTGGCATGTTGGCGATACTGCGGGTCTGATTCATATCCATATCATCCTTGATCGAGACGAATCGCTGCTCGAAACGCGACTGCCACGACGGTCCGTGGCAGAGGCTCCTTGAACCTGTAGCGGTTCCCGGCATTGGATTTAAGCCCGGGCGAGCTCTGTGCGTCTGTAGGGGAAAACCGGGACACACAGGCCTCGCCAGGGCCTGGGGACGCGGCTCAGGGCTGGGGCGAGTACATCCAGCGCAGCAGCGAATGGCGGCCACTGATGCCCAGCTTGATGGCGGCGCGTTTCAGGTAGCTCTCGACGGTGTTGACCTTGAGCCTGAGCTGTTCGGCCAGTTGCGGCGCGGTGCGCCCGGCCAGCAGCCCGACACAGACTTCCAACTCACGGTTGGACAGGCTCAGCCCGGACTGCGCCAGACGCTCGGTAAAGCGCAGGCGCAGGGTTTGAAGGCCTTCGAGGGTGGCGCCGTCCTGCTCTGTGGAGGCGGCCTGGGGCTGCAGGGCGCTGATGTGCTTTTCCACCATTGGCAACAGCAGGGGCGAGAAGTCCTCCAGCAGCAGGCGCTCCTGGGGCGAGAAACTCTCGGCCTGATTGCTGCGGTACACCGAGAGCACGTAATGGTAGGCATCCTTGCGGCCGGTCAGGTGCAGTTGTGCCGTCTCGGCGCAACCCTCGCGGCGCGGCGGCAGTTGCCGGGCCTCGGGCGTGCCGGCCGGCTCGGGAAAACCGGCCTGCAACAGCGGCTCGTCGCCGCAGTGGGCGTCGCTGTGCAGCGGGTAGTGGCTCTGCAGCTGCGGCTGCTCGCTGTGCTCGGGCGACTGGTGCGGGTCCACCGGCAGTCGAGTGATGTGGGTGGCGTCCACCGGCAGTTGGGTGAGGATCAGGTCGTGGAGCATGCGCGGAAAATGGCGGCTGCCGGTGCTGGCAATGACCTTGCCGATGCGTGGAAACAATACTTGTGCGTTCATCATTTCATCCATGAATGTGAAGGTGTGGCAGGACAGCGTTATAGCAACGAGTTCGGGTATCGCTGATTGATCTCCGTTCTGGTTCCGATCGACAAAGGATCGCCTCGTATCCTAGTACAGGGTTCTGCCGGCTGTTCGATGATAGGCGCAAAATCTTGCGCAGTGGACGGCGGGCAACGTCCGCGCCAGGGCGGCGGCATCGATATCAGCGCCGCCGCGTCGGGGGGCGGCGGCGCAACGGGCGGCGATTACAGGCGCGGCTGCTCCGGGGGCAGGCCCAGCAACTGGTGCAGGGTGTTGATCAGGGCCTGCTGGCGCAGCCGGTCCTCCTGGTGCCGGGCTTCGGCGGCGGCGACATCGGCGTGGCAGTGCGGGCAGGTGGTCTCGACGGCGTGGATGTACTCCAGGCAACTGCGACACAGGGCCAGGCGCGGCGGAATGCGGCCTTCGGCGGGGGCTGCCTGGCCCTGGTTGACCCAGGCCAGCTTGATCACCTGACCGCTGTCGCTGACGCTGGCCACGGCTTCGCCGGTGTCGATGCGCTCGGTGATCAGGTCGAAGCGGCCCACGGAGAAGGACGCCGGGCCGGCGTCTTCGAGTTTGACGATGCGCTCGCGCAGGCCTTTTTTCTGCAGGTCCAGGGCCCGGTAGTGGCAATAGGGGTTGTTGCCCGGCTTGCCCAGCAGTGAGTGCGAGGTCCAGGTGCAGCCGCCGCGGCAGACGTCGTTGTAGTAGCAGCTGCGGCAATAGCCCCACAGATCGTCCACCGAGCGCAGGCGGCCGAAATGAATGCCTTCGCTGTAGTGCCAGATGTCGTGCAGGCTCATGTTGCGCACGTTGCCGCCGGAGAAGCCCACGGTGGCTAGGGACGGGCAGCCCTTGACCGTGCCGTCGGCCTCCAGGGCCAGCACTGTCTGCCCGGCGGCGCAGCCGGTCCAGTGCACCCGGTCGTCGCCGAAGCCGCGCCACATGTGTTCGTAGGGGCCGTAGTAGCCGATGTTGTTGCCGATGTTCATCAGCAGGCCGCGCTCATTGCCTTCGCGGTACAGGCGCGCCAGCAGCGGCATGACCTCCAGCAGCTGGTAGGGCTGCATCAGCAGTTCCGGGTGATCCACGGCGTTGCCCATGGCCACCGTCAGCTGGATCTGCCAGTGCTTGGCGCCGGCGTCGATGATCAGGTCCATCAGGGCTGGCAGGTCGGGCAGGGTGGCGGCGCCGATCTGCGTGTTGACGCTGATCTTCAGCCCGGCCTGCTTGGCCCGGCGCAGGGTGTCCAGGGCCTTGTCGAACGAGCCCGGCACATTGCGCACCGCGTCGTGCAGCGGCGCCAGGCCGTCCAGGGACACGCCGACGCCATCGAGCCCGGCGTCCACCGCGGCCTGCATCTTGGCCGGGGTCAGGTTGCGACCGCCGGTCTGGATCGCCACGTACATGCCGTGGTCGTGGATGGCCTGGATCAGTCGCGTCCAGTCCTTGCGCAAATAGGCTTCGCCACCGATCAGGGTGATTTCCCGGGTGCCCAGGGCGGCCAGTGAATCGATCACCGCCAGGCATTCCTCGGTGCTCAGTTCCCCGGGGCGCCGGTGCCCGGCGCGGGAGCCGCAGTGCAGGCACTTGAGGTCGCAGGCGAGGGTGATTTCCCAGACCACGTGCACCGGCACATAGCGCTTGAGGTCGTTTTCGCTGAGGTAGCGGGCAGGGAGACGGTCTGACATGAAAGATCCTTGCGCACCCAGCGGTGCGCGGCAGCAAGCCATCGAAACAGGCGCGCCTCGGGTGTGCGGTACGGGCGCGATCGGTTTGGCCCAAGTCGGGGCCGTCCGCTGACGGCCGGCCCCGCTGGCCTGGACTCAGCGGCGCTCCAGGCGGCTGATTTCCGCCTGCAGCTGCTGCACCGCCTGGCTCAGGTTTTCACTGTTGGCCAGCTGCTGCTCGCCCTGGGCCACCAGCGCCTTGAGCCGCGCCAGGTCGCCGCTGGTCTGGGCCTCCTGCAGCGCCACCGCGTACAGCGGGTGGGGATGCATGGCGGGCTGGCCGGCCTGGACTGCGCGTTCGCCTTGTTTCTGCTCCACCGGTGCCTGGCTCACGGCGGCGTGTTGCACCACGTGCCAATGCCCCTGGTACTGGTACTTGTAGCTGGCGAAGCCGCTGGCCCAGTCGAGGCCGAGGATGCCCTGCAGATGGAACGTCTCGGCGATCTGGCTGGTGGGACCGCTGGGGTTGCCGGCCAGGCTGAGGATGATGTGGCCCTCGCTGGACGGATCGAGCTTGACCTGGGAGTAGTCGCCCCAGACATCCGCCCGGAACTGCAGCGGTGGCGAGGTGCTCTGGGTGATCCGGGCCACGCCGCTGACTCTTTTCTGCGGGGTGTTGACCAGCAGGTCGAGGGTCAGCACCGGCGCTCCGATCACAGGATTGGCGACGATGATGCGGGTATGGAACAGTCCGATTGTCATGCTGCAACTCCTTATCTGGATAGAAGGCATCAGGTGCGATGAATGGCCTTGATCAGCGGCGTTCCTGCTTCTTGATCTCGGCCTTGGCGGCGTCCAGCGCGGTGCGGATCAGCGGCAGCTGCTCCAGTTGCTGGGTGGCCACCCGATGCAGGTTCTTCATCTGGGCCAGATCGCCGCTGGCGATGGCGCCGTGGATCGGCCCGCCGTACAGCGCGGCGCTGGTGCTGTTCACCGCGCTGTAGTGGCCCGAGTGCTCTGGCGTCGACAGGCTGCTGGACTGCACCGTCTCCTGCAGGCGGGCGGGGGCCTGATTGACCGAAACCCAGTCGTGGCCGTTGAAGTACTGGTAGTTGGCGATGCCTTCCTTCCAGTCGTCGCCGACCACCAGGTGCAGCTTGAAGGTGATGATGGCGTTGGAGCCGGGGCCGCCCTGATTGCCCTGGGCGGTGATGAGGATCTTGCTGGTGGTGGGGTGCATGACCGTGAGGTAGGTGTACTGACCCCAGACATCGCTGTGCAGGTCGGGTGGCGGGTTGAGCGCCTGGGTGATGGTCGAACCGCCGCGGACACTGTGGTCGGGGGTGTAGACCAGCAGGTTGAGAATCAGACTGGGCGCCCCGGACTTATCGGTACCGATGCGATAGCTCAGGGGGAACAGACCTTCGGCGTGGGAATTGGAACCGGACATATGCTTTGCCTCCATTCAATGACGGGGAAACAGCGATCAGTGCTGCTCCAGCCGGGCGACTTCCTTGGCCAGCCGCTCGTAGGCGCTTTTCAGATCCTTGGGTTCGTCGCCCTTCGGATCGCGCTTGGCCAGCAGTGCTTTCATCTGGGGTAGCTGGCCTTCGGCGATGGCCGACTGGATCGCGACTCCGTAGGGAACAACCGTGTGTTGCGAGGTGGGGCTCATGGTGTGTGCCTTCCGTGGGGTTTAGGGGGGGCTGCGGTACTTGGCAGCCCTTGCAGTTAAGCAGCGCGGGGGGAGTTGGCGGGGTAATGGCACATTGATTTTGTGGGTTTCCGACGGGTGGATTCACGGGGGTAAGGGGTTGATTTTGTGGAAATTCCAAAGGGCGATATGCAAGGGGGAGGTGAGTGCGGATGGCGATAGAGGGGGGCTGGCGGTTTCGCTTTTGCAGCGGTGGGTGGGGTACATGTCCGTTGCTGCGGTCACGGTGGCTTGGGGTTTCGATCTTGCGGCGAGTGGGGCGGGGTACATATTCGTTGCTGCGGTCACGGTGGCTTGGGATTTCGCTCTTACAGCGGTGGGCGGTGTACATATCCGTTGCTGCGGTCACGGTGGCTTAGGGTTTCGCTCTTACAGCGGTGGGCGGTGTACATATCCGTTGCTGCGGTCACGGCCACTTAGGGTTTCGCCCTTACGGCGACTCACTTTTGTCAAACGACACAAAAGTAAGCAAAAAGTCTTGCCCCTCCATACGGCCCCTCGCTGGGGCTCGGGGTGCCCGAGCTCCGGCATTGCTCCGGGGGCCCGCCGCCAACCGGCCATCCATGGCCGGGTGGCGGCTAGCTCGGCATCCATGCCGAGCTGCCCCCTACGCAACGCCTGCGCTCGGCCTGCTGGGAAGGGGCCTGAAGATCAAGATCAAGATCAAAAGCCAACGCCAAAACCCAGGTGCGCAGGCTGGTTCCTTGTAGCCGCTGCCGCAGGCTGCGAACGAGCGCTCGCGCTCGCAAAACCAGGCGGCGCGATAGGTCAGGAATATCGGGGATGCAGGTTTAGCGTCTCCTGCGGAGCCGGTCGCAGCCTGCGGCAGCGGCTACATGTAATGCGAACGGCGATGAAACAGGTTGGCCGGCAGGCCGCATTCAGATTTTGTTTTTGATCTGGTTTTTGATCTTCCTGCCCCTTTAGACACGATGGCCGAACGCAGGCATTGAGCCGTGGGTAACCCGGCAGGACGCCGGGTTAGCCGCACTGGGCCATGGATGGCCCAGTGCGGCGGCCCACGGATCAATGCCTTCGTTCGGGCATGCCTCGCTAGGCGAGGCACCGAGTGGAGGGGCAGAAGCGTTTTGCTTACTTTTGTCTGGGCCGGCATTCCGGATTTTCAAAAGTGAGTCGCTGTAAGAGCGAAACCCTAAGTGGCCGTGACCGCAGCAACGGATATGTACACTCCACCCCCCCCAAAAAAAAACCTCAAACCACCCCCAACTCCCTCAATTGCCTGCGCGTCTCTCCCCCAGCCACATGATGAATCGCCCGCCACCCCAACGCCCTGGCCGCGACGATATTTGGCGCATGGTCATCAATGAACACCAGCTCCTCAGGCGCAACCCCCGGCACATGCGCGCGAATGCGCCCCAAGGCCGTGTGATAGATCTCGGCATCCGGCTTGATCTGCCGCTCCTGCCCCGACACCACGATGTCGCGAAACTTCTGCAAGAACGGGTAGTGCTCCCAGGCATAGGGAAAGGTTTCCTGGGACCAGTTGGTCAACCCGAACAGCGGCACCTGCGCCTGGTGCAGTTCCTCCAGCAGGGCCACGCCTTCGTCCAGTGGCCCCTTGAGCATCTCCGGCCAGCGTCCGTAATAGGCCTCGATCAACGGCGCATGCTCGGGATGCTCGGCCACCAGGCTGCGGGTGGCTTCGGCCAGGGGCCGGCCGGCGTCCTGCTGGGTGTTCCAGGCCTGGGTGCAGACGGTGTCGAGGAACCACTGGCGACGCTGGTCGTCGGGGATCAGTTGGCGGTACAGGTGGTGCGGGCTCCAGTCGAACAGCACGCCACCAAAATCGAAAACCACGGCACGAATCGTCATCAGCACTTCCTTTTCAGCGGTTGTGGATCAGGGCGTCATCCTGCGACGCGGCGCCGTGCAATGCAATTTGCCGGTGGCCATTGGTCCGCTGGCCGGCACCTTGGGAACGGATCGCGATCCAACGGCTGTCCCCGTCCTTTTGCGGGCTAGCACAGGAGCTGACCATGGCTGCCAAGACCCCCACGGGGCCGCGCTCGTCCGAGCATGCCTCGAATCATCATGACCCGGGTTTCGACCCCGATTCGCCGGACCTCGCCGATCCCCAGATCGATCCGGTGGGGCCGGCCAGGGCGCCCCTGGATCAGCCGGAACCCGAGCACCGGCGCAAGCGCTCGCGAGCCTACGACCCTCTGGCCAACCTGAGGAAATGAGCGCGTCGCGCCGACATGCGGCCGTCGCCGGAGGGTTCTGCGGGTGTAAGGTAAAACGCCCAAGCCCCAGGCACGCGGAGAACAAGGGAGGTGTCCATGAGTACGCCGCTGCTGAACAAGCTGCAGATCAACGGTTATCAGGTATTGAGCGTCAACCACGGGCCCTGGAAGGTCTGTACGGCGGGTGATCGGCTCGCCAGCTTCGGCACCCGGGAAGAGGCCATGGCTTTCGCCGCCGCCTTGCCGGTGCGCAGGGCATCACCGGCCACCCAACATCGATAGCAGCCGACAGAAAAAAGCCCCGGACCGATCGGGGCTTTTTTCTGTCCGGGCTGCTGCAAGCGCCGGGTCAGTCGACAATGACCGGCTCGTTCGGATCATCGCTCAGGCACACGGTCAATTGCTCCCCGGCCTTGTTGAACGCACAGCGGGGCAGGGATTGCTGCTTGATGAAGCTCAGCGGCGGCAGGATGAACGCCGCCGCCAGGACCAGCGCCCACAGGGTTTGCAGAAACAGCACATCGGCGCTGGTGGCGGCGGGCCGTGAGACGAGGCGTCGGCGCCAGTAGAAGTACAGGCCGCTGATAACGAACAGGCACACGATGCCCATCATGTAGTCCAGTTCCCAGTCCTGGGGGCTGAAGGAGCGGCTGCCATCTTCATCATCCGGGTAGGTGAGCCGCCACCAGGCCCCCAGCAGCAAGGGCACGAGCCCGGCCAGCAGCCACGCCAGGCGCGCGCCGGGCATCCGGGTCAGCAGGGCCAGGACCAGGCCGATCAGGCACAGCACCCAGGCAAACAGGTACAGCTGAAACCCCATGGCGCCGCCGAACAGCGTGCCGCTGACATCCCGCGGTTGCATCATTTGCACGTCGCACAACAGCATCACCGACAGCGGGATGGCGACGACGATCCAGCACAGGGGGCGGTACAGCCACAACCACAGGGTAAACAGGCGAGACATGGGCACACTCATCAAGGTCAAGAAAAGGAGGAATGAAGTCAGGGGGCCATTCAGTCGACAATCACCCGGGTGCCTGGGCCCAGGCATACGCTCAACTGATTGCCGGCCCGGTCGAAGGCGCAATAGGGCAGTGGCTTGCGGGTGATGGCCTGCAGCGGTGGAAGGATGAAGGCCGCCCCCAGCACCAGGGCCCACAGGGTGCGCAGCAACAGCCGATTGCCAGTGGCGGGTGGACGCGGCTTGAGCCGCTGCTGACGCAACAGGTAGACGCCGCTGTAGACCAGGGCAAAGCCGAAGACCATCACATAGTCCAGCTCCCGGGGCTGGATGCTGAAGAGCAGGTTGCCGTCGAAATCATCCGGGTAGTTGATCCGCCACCACAGGCCCAGCAGCAACTGCGCCAGCCCGGCGACGATCCAGGCCAGACGCGCGCCGGGCACCCGGGTCAGCAGCGCCAGCACCAGGCCCAGGACGCTGAGGGCCCAGCCGCCCAGGTACATCACAAAGCCCATGGAGCCGCCGAACAAGGTGCCGCCGACCTCCCGGGGCACGATCAGGTTCAGGTTGCAATGGATCATGCTGGCCGTCGGCGCGGCCACGGCGATCCAGCACAGCGGTAGGTAGAGCCAGGAACAGAGGGTGTACAGACGGGACATGAAGGGACTCGATTGGGCAGCGGGTATCTGGCCCGGCGCCACTGGGCGCCGGGCCGGCAGGTTCAGCGTTTGTTGTGTTTCATCGCAAAGGCGATTCGGTTCTGCAGGTCGACCGATTGGCGGTACTCACTGGCCCGGCTCAGCAGTTTCGTGCGCAGGGCCAGCAGGGCAAAGGCCAGTGCCGGAACCAGATAGATCAGCAGCAGCGCGGCGTGGGCCAGGGTGTCGCCGCTGTACAGGCGGTCGATGATGCCGAACAGCTGCAGGCCCACTTCCAGGCAGCAGAGCACGCCAAAGGCCACGATGTACTGCGGTTTCAGCTTGATCAGGTTGATGATCAGCAGCAGTACGCCGCCGAGGATCAGCACCGAACTGACTTGCAACAGCAGCGGCTCATCGGCGAACACCCTTCGCGCTAGCTGGCTCAGAGGGCCGCCGATGCCGATCAGGGCCCAGATCGCCATCAGGTAGATATACCAGGGGCGTTTGCCGGGTTGACGCAGGGCGGCGGCGCCTTCGTTGGGGGGTTGACGTTCCATGTGAACTCCGGAATTTATTCAGGTCGGGCAGGGCTGGAGCGGTTGGGCAACGGGTACCCGTCAGCTGAAAAGCAGCGTAGTTCCTGCGGCGAACAGCACCAGGGCGAGGCTGATGCCCGCCAGGGGAATACGGAACCAGTAACGGATCGCCAGCAGCCACAGGCTGGCGAGAAAGCCCAGGCCGATCAGCAACAGGCCGCGGGCTTCCAGCAGCAGGGCCGGGTGCAGCCAGGCCAGGTAGCCATAGACCAGGCCGAACAACATCGCCCCCAGGCTATGGCTGGCATTGAAGCCGACCCAGGCACGCCACAGGCTGGTCTGGCCGGTGATCATTGGCGACACCTGGCGCATGCGTTCGGCCAGGGCCGGATCACGGGGCTGGAATTTGTCGGTGGCGAAGGTGTAGATCAGGTGCAGGCTGCCCAGCAGCAGCACGATGGCTGAGCTGGCGACGATCAGGGCGGGGGCCAACACGTTTCTTCCTTGGGCGGTGTCCGGGTGCGAAGTATGCCGGGCCGCTTGCGGTTTTGCATCCGTGGGGTGTGCTGTTGCCTGAGCTTGGCGCTTGGCGCTGGAGTCGGGGCAGGGCGGCAGGCGCCCTGCCCGGATGCTCAGAAGTGCTCGGCGTCCAGGCCGAACAAGGAGGAACTGCCGGCGCGAATGCTCTGCTCCAGGCTGAGGATGCGCGGCAGCAGGCGGCTGAAATAGAACCGCGCGGTGGCCAGCTTGGCGCCATAGAAGCCGTCGTCCTCGGAGCGCTGGTGCTCGGCCACCTGGGCCATGCGCGCCCACAGGTAGGCGTAGGCCACGTAGCCGAACAGCTGCAGGTACTCGACGCAGGCGCTGCCCACCGCGTTGGGGTTCTGCGCCGCCTGCTCGCGCAACCAGTCGCTGAGGTCTTCCAGGCGCTGCACCGCGTCCAGCAGCTCGGCGGCGTAGGCGGCGCCGGGCAGGTAGGCATAGTCGCGGATCTCGCCGGTGAACAGGCGCAGGGCCACGCCGCCGTTGCCCACCACCTTGCGCCCCAACAGGTCCAGGGCCTGGATGCCGTTGGTGCCTTCGTAGATCTGCGCGATGCGCACATCGCGCACCAGTTGCTCCTGGCCCCATTCGCGAATGTAGCCGTGGCCGCCGAAGATCTGCTGGCCGAGCACGCAGCTGTCCAGCCCGGTGTCGGTGAAGAACGCCTTGGCCACCGGGGTCAGCAGCGCCACCAGGGCTTCGGCGTTGTGCCGCTCATGGGGCTGGTCGGCGAACTTGGCCAGGTCCAGCTGCTGGCCGACGTAGCTGGCGAAGGCCCGGCCGCCTTCGGTCATGGCCTTCATGGTCAGCAGCATGCGCCGCACATCGGGGTGGACAATGATCGGGTCGGCGATCTTGTCCTTGGCCACGGGGCCGGCCGGGGAGCGGCTCTGGATGCGTTCGCGGGCGTAGGTGCGGGCGTTCTGGTAGGAGTTCTCGGCGCAGCCGATGCCCTGGATGCCGATGGACAGGCGCTCGTAGTTCATCATGGTGAACATCGCCGCCAGGCCCTTGTTGGCCTCGCCGATCAGCCAGCCGCTGGCGCCGTCGAAGTTCAGCACGCAGGTGGCCGAGGCCTTGATGCCCATCTTGTGCTCGATGGAGCCGCAGCTCACCGCGTTGGCCGCGCCGAGCACGCCGTTGGCGTCGACATGGATCTTCGGCACCAGGAACAGCGAGATGCCCTTGGGCCCGGCCGGGGCGTCCGGCAGCTTGGCCAGCACCAGGTGGATGATGTTCTCGGTCAGGTCCTGCTCGCCGCCGGTGATGAAGATCTTGCTGCCGCTGATCCGGTAGCTGCCGTCGGCCTGGGGTTCGGCGCGGGTGCGGATGATCCCCAGGTCGGTGCCGGCGTGGGCCTCGGTCAGGCACATGGAACCGGCCCAGCGGCCTTCGTACATCGGTGGCAGGTAGCGCTGCTTGAGCTCCTCGCTGGCGTGGGCGTCGATGGCCAGGCAGGCCCCGGAACTCAGGGCCGAATACAGGGCGAAACTGGAATTGGCGGCGTAGAGCATCTCTTCGAACTGCACCGCGAGCATCTTCGGCATGCCCATGCCGCCGTAGGCCGGGTTGCCGCTCAGGCCGACCCAGCCGCCCTCGATGTAGGTGCGGTAGGCCTCCTTGAAGCCGGCCGGGGTGCGCACCTGCCCGGCGTGCCAGCTGGCGCCTTCCTCGTCGCCGCTGCGGTTGAGCGGGGCGATCAGATTGCCGGTGACCTTGGCCGCTTCTTCGAGAATCGCGTCGGCGGTGTCGGCGTCCACGGTGTCGGCCAGGGCCGGCAGGCGCGCCCAGAGCTTGGGTGCGTTGAACACTTCATGCAGGACAAAGCGCATATCGCGCAGCGGAGCATTGAATTCGGGCATTGCAGGAACCTCGGGCAAAAGGGGAGGTTGAGCGGCCGTGGCCGCATGAATCGAAAACGCCAAGCCCGCCCCTTTGTAGGAGCCGGCTTGCCGGCGAAGAGGCCCGCAAGCCATGCATCGCCCTGGCCGACGCCTTCGCTGGCAAGCGGAGCGCCGCTCGGGCAGCGCCTACGAGGGGTGGGCCGGTGAGAGCGCCTTCGCTGGCAAGCCAGCTCCTACGGGGGCTGGGTCGGTGTATTCAGGCTAGAGGTTTTTCGCCAGGTCGCGCAGGACGAACTTCTGGATCTTGCCGGTGGAGGTCTTGGGCAAGGTGCTGAAGACCACGGTACGCGGCACCTTGAAGCCCGCCAGGTGTTCGCGGCAGAAAGCGATGATCTCGGCTTCGCCCACGTCCTGGTGATCGGCCTTGAGGGTGATGAAGGCGCAGGGGGTTTCGCCCCATTTTTCGTCGGGCCGGGCCACCACTGCCGCTTCCAGCACCGCCGGGTGGCGATAGAGCACGCCTTCCAGCTCAATGGTGGAGATGTTCTCGCCGCCGGAAATGATGATGTCCTTGAGCCGGTCGCGGATTTCGATATAGCCGTCCGGGTGGGTCACCCCCAGGTCGCCGGTATGGAACCAGCCGCCCTCGAAGGCTTCGGCGGTGGCGCTGGGGTTCTTCAGGTAGCCCTTCATCACGGTGTTGCCGCGCATGAAGATCTCGCCGATGGTCTGGCCGTCCCGGGGTATGGGTTCGAGGGTTTTCGGATCAGCCACCATCACCCCTTCCAGGGTCGGGTAGCGCACGCCCTGGCGCGACTTGATCTGCGCCCGCTGCTCCAGCGGCAGCTCGTCCCAGGCGGCGTGCCAGGCACACAGGGTCACCGGGCCATAGACCTCGGTCAGGCCGTAGACGTGGGTGACCTTGATGCCCATCTCCTCCACGGCGCCGATCACCTTGGCCGGTGGCGCGGCCCCGGCGACCATGGCGTTGACCGGGTGGTCGATGGCCGCCTTGGCCGATTCCGGCATGTTCACCAGGGCATTGAGCACGATGGGCGCGCCGCACAGGTGGGTAATCTGGTGCTCGCGGATCAGGTTGAGGATCTTCTGCGGATCGACCCGACGCAGGAACACATGCACCCCGCCCAGGGCGGTGACGATCCACGGGTAGCACCAGCCGTTGCAGTGGAACATCGGCAGGGTCCAGAGGTACACCGGGTGGTTGCCCATGGCCCAGATCATCTGGTTGCCCAGGGAATTGAGGTAGGCGCCGCGGTGGTGATAGACCACGCCCTTGGGGTTGCCGGTGGTGCCCGAGGTGTAGTTCAGGGCAATGGCCTGCCATTCGTCTTCCGGCCACTGCCAGGGGTACTCCGGGTCGCCCTCGGCGAGAAAAGCCTCGTAGTCCAGGTCGCTGACCGCCTGGCCTTCGCCGTATTCCGGATCGTCGACATCGATCACCAGCGGCGGGTGATCGAGCATGGCCACGGCCGCGTGGATCACCCCGTGGAACTCGCGGTCGGCGATCAGCACCTTGGCCTCGCCGTGGGCCAGCATGAAGGCGATGGCCTCGGCGTCCAGGCGCACGTTGAGGGCATTGAGTACGGCGCCGATCATCGGCACGCCAAAATGCGCTTCGAGCATCGCCGGGATATTCGGCAGCATCACCGCCACGGTGTCGTTCTTGCCGATGCCGCGCCCGGCCAGGGCCGAGGCCAGGCGCCGGCAGCGGCTGTAGGTCTGGGCCCAGGTGCGGCGGATCGAACCGTGGATCACCGCCGGATACTCGGGGTAAACCGCAGCGGTGCGTTCGATAAAGCTCAAGGGGGAGAGGGCGATATGGTTGACGGCAGACGGCGCGAGGCCTTGCTCGTAGATGGACATGGTTCGGGTACCCGGTGGCTGATTATTAGCTCTATTGGCCGAGGCTTGGGTGGCGCGTGCTGTGTACCTGAGGGACACCCACTGCAGGAGCCGGTTCGCCGGCGAAGGCGATCTCAAGAACACCCTGGCCCGTAGGAGCTGGCTTGCCGGCGAAAGCGCTCTCACGGGCCCCTTCGCTGGCAAGCCAGCTCCAACGGTCAGGCGATCCTTATCAGGCGTTCCTTACAGGTACACAGCACACCCAGCGAAAGCTCGGTGACTTATCCGGGGTCTTTTATATACTGTTTGTCGATTGATATGGAAGTACTACCTGAGTTGTATAGTAGTTGTACTATATTGAGAAAATCGCTGTTGCCACCCACAGGTTGATCGACCATGCCCACCTCCACCCACCTGAGCCGCTGGTTGCAGCTACAGCGCCAAGGCCAGCTGCCGGACTCGCCCTGGCTGGGCCACGACCCGCAGCCGAGCCTGCTGCTGGACGCCCGGGCGCAGCCGCTGGACCTCAACCCGGCACTGCGCCAGTGGCTCGACAACACCGCCAGCGCTGATGTTGCGGCCCTGCTGCCGATCAACCATGCGGCCCTGGTGCGCGCCTGCCTGGAGCAGCAGCGTGCCATCGAACAGGTGGAGGCCCAGTGGGGCGAACGCATCCTGCTCTGGAGCTTCATTCCCGACCCCCTGCACCAGCGGGTGCTGGCGCGCTGTCAGGAGGCCACCGCCCAGGTCCAGGCCGAGCGCGAGTCGGCCCGGGCCCGGCGCCTGTACCGGCTGATCACCGAGAACACCACCGACCTGATTTCCCGGCACACCCCGGACGGCCGCTTCCTCGATGCCTCGCCGGCGTCCTGGACCCTGTTGGGCTACTGGCCCGAACAACTGCGCGGCCTGCTGGCCCGCAGCCTGTTCCACAGCCAGGGCCTGGCCGGGCTGATGCAGCGCACCCGCGACGCCCTGGAGCAGGACGGCTACCACACCATGACCTACCGCATCCGCCATCGCGACGGTCATTACCTGTGGTTCGAAACCGCCTGCCGGGGCATCCGCGACACCTACACCGGCACCGTGGTGGAAGTGGTGGCGGTGTCCCGGGACATCACCGCCCGGGTCCAGGCCGAAGAGAACAAGCGGCGCCTGGCCGAAGTGGTGGAAGCCAACCCCGACCCGGTGCTGTTCATCCAGCCCGGCGGCGCGGTGACCTACCTCAACCCGGCGGCGCGGCGCACCCTGGGGCTGGCGGCCGATCAGGCGATGCCCGGCCTGGCCTCGATACTCAGCGCGCACGTGCTGGACAGCCTGCAGCGCGAGGGCTGGGAGCGCGCCGAGCGCAGCGGCCGCTGGAGCATCGAGGCGCGCCTGCAACCGCCGGCCGGCGGCGCCTCGGTGCCGGTGTCGCTGATGCTCCTGGCCCACCGCGCGGCCAGTGGCGAGCGCTTCTATTCCCTGGTGGCCCACGACCAGAGCGAGCGCGAACTGCGCGAGGCCCAGCAGCGCCATCACCAGGACGAACTGGCCCACAGCGCGCGGCTGGTGACCCTGGGCGAACTGGCCTCGGGCATCGCCCATGAGATCAACCAGCCCCTGGCCGCAGTGGTCAATTACGCCAATGCCAGCCAACGTTACCTGCAAGCCCTGGACACCCAGCCCGAAGCCGCGCACAAGGTCGCCCAGGGCCTGGAGCGAATCGCCGAACAGGCGACCCACGCCGCCGAAGTGATCAAGCGCCTGCGGGCCTTCCTGCGCAAGGGCGGGCGCCGGGTGCAGGCCCTGGACCTCGCCGAAGTGGCCCGGGAAACCGTGCGCCTGTGTGCCTGGGAAGCCCAGGCCAGCCAGGTGACGATCGACTTGCACCTGGCGGATAATCTGCCGCCGGTGTACGCCGACCGGGTGCTGCTGGAGCAGGTGCTGCTGAACCTGCTGCGCAACGCCATTGAAGCCAATCGTGAAGTGCATGGGCAGCAGGGCTCGCACATTGTCCTGGCGGCCGAGGCGAGGAGCGAAGGCGGGGTGCAGATCAGCGTTAGCGACCAGGGCCCCGGGGTCTGTGCCGAGCAACTGCCGCAGCTGTTCACCCCGTTCTACACCAGCAAGGCCAACGGCCTGGGGCTCGGGCTGTCCATGAGCCGCAGCATCGTCGAGGGCTTTGGCGGCGACTTGCAGGCCCAGCCCCAGGCGGTGGGCCTGCGCATGTGCTGCCGGCTGCCGGCCAGCGCCCCGGCCGACCCCCCGGCAACTTCCCAGGCAACTTCCCCCGCAACGACAGGAGCAAGGCAATGACAAGTGAGGCGCAGCAGCTGGTGTACGTGGTCGACGACGACCCGGGCATGCTCGACTCCACCGTCTGGCTCCTGGAGTCGGTGGGGCTCAAGGCCGTGCCCTTCACCAGCGGCCGGGAGTTTCTCGAACACTGCGACCCCAGCCTCAATGCCTGCGTGCTGCTGGATGTGCGCATGCCCGGCATGGGCGGCCTGAATGTCCAGGAAGAGCTGCGCCAGCGCGATATCCACCTGCCGCTGATCTTTGTCAGCGGCCACGCCGACGTGCCGATCGTGGTCCGTGCCTTCAAGGCCGGTGCGGTGGATTTCATCGAGAAGCCCTACAACGAACAGCTGCTGCTGGACAGCGTGCAGCAGGCCCTGAGCCGCGCCGACCGTCATCAGAGCCAGAGCGCCGGGCAGGCCCGGGTGCAGGCGCTGCTGGAGAGCCTGACGCCGCGGGAGAAGGACGTGCTGCTGCCCCTGGTGCAGGGCTACAGCAACCGCGAGATCGCCGAACAGCTGGGGGTCAGCATCAAGACCATCGACCTGTACCGCTCACGGGTGATGAAGCGCATGCGGGCCGAGCACCTGCCGCAGCTGGTGGGCATGGCGATTGCCGCCGGCCTGGTGGACCCGCTGCAACTGCGCTGAGGCTCAGGCCACCGCGCTGTGCAGCGGCGCGCCACCCAGCAGGCGCTCGATGGCGCCGCTGAGCAGGTTTTCCAGCAGCGCCTCACGTTCACGCTCGGCCAGCGGTTGCTCGCTGAACCAGCTGGGGGCGCTGTTGAGCAGGTTGGCCAGGGCATGGGCGGCGGCGCGCTGGGCCGCCGGGCCGAGGCCGGGCGGGGTGCCCAGCAGTTGCAGCAGTTGTTGCTCGTAACGCTCGCGCAATTGCCCGACCCGCACCTGCTGGTCGGGATTGAGGCAGCCGCTGTCACGTTCCACCAGGCGAAAATGCCGCGGCAATTCCCGGTGCAGCTTCAGGTGGGCGCGAATCAGCGCCGGCAGGCAGTCGCCCTGCAACTTGCGCCGTTGCAGGCGCTTGAGGGTGCTGTGCAGCTCATCGAAGAACTCTTCGATCAGGTCCAGCAGCAGGTGCTGCTTGCTCGGGTAATGGTGGTACAGCGAGCCCGGGGTCAGCCCCAGATGGCTCGCCAGCTCACGCATGCCGACCTGGCCGAAGCCCTTGCTGGCGAACAGCTCCAGGGCCTTGTCGCGGCTTTCGGCAAAGCGTGAGCAGCGCTCAGCCATAGTGATGGAAACCCCGACCGGTCTTGCGCCCCAGGTAACCGGCGGCAACCATTTCCTTGAGCAGCGGCGCGGGGCGGTACTTGCTGTCGTTGAAGCCGTCGTAGAAGGCTTCGAGGATCGCCAGCAGGGTGTCCAGGCCGATCAGGTCGGCCAGGGCCAGCGGGCCGATCGGCTGGTTGCAGCCCAGGCGCATGCCGGCGTCGATGTCCTCGGCGCTGGCCAAGCCTTCCTGGAACACCAGGATTGCCTCGTTGATCATCGGCACCAGGATGCGGTTGACCACAAAACCCGGGCGGTTGCCGGCGGTGATTGCGGTCTTGCCCAGGCGCTCGGCCATATTCATGGCCAGGGCGTGGGTCGCGTCGCTGGTCTGCAGGCCGCGGATCACCTCGATCAGGCCCATCACCGGCACCGGGTTGAAAAAATGCAGGCCGATGAAACGCTCCGGCGCGCTGACGCTGGCGGCCAGCTGGGTGATCGACAGCGACGAGGTGTTGGAGGCGATCACGCACTCGGCGCTGACCTGGGCGGCGATCTGCTGCAGCACCTTGAGCTTGAGGTCGAGGTTCTCGGTGGCGGCTTCAATCACCAGCTGCGCGTCCTTGAGCGCACTGTAATCGGTGCTGATGCGGATCCGACCCAGGGCGGCGAGCTTGTCGCCTTCGCTCAGCGTGCCCTTGCTCACCTGCCGGTCGAGGTTCTTGCCGATGGTGGCCAGGGCCTTTTCCAGGGCGCCCTGGGCGATGTCCAGCAGGGTCACGTCGAAGCCCGCCTGGGCGCAGACCTGGGCAATGCCGTTGCCCATGGTGCCGGCGCCGATCACCCCGATATTCGCAAGATTCATCTTCAGCTCTTCCTTTGTTCATGGCCTTCGCGGAGCATGGCGCGGTTGCCTTGCCCAGCGCGTTATCCAGCGCGAGTCTAGAGCCGCACACGGTGGCCGGCCTATGCCGAAAGCGGTCAAGGGTGCTGGCGTTTTTTGCCATAGGTCCTGCTACGGGAGCACAGCCTCTACATGCGTGAAACGGATTCGGTCGCGGTCTACTTTGTCCGGGTGATGACCCATGCCCTGCGTGAGCAGCCGCAGCGGCTGGCGGCGGTACTGAGGGAGGCCGGCATCGACCCGGCGCTGCTCGACCAGCCCCGGGCGCGGGTGCCCGGCAGCGCCTTTGCCGCCCTGTGGCTGATCCAGATCCGCGAATTGCAGGACGAATTCTTCCAGCTCGACTCCCGTGGCATGCCGCCGGGGGCCTTTGCCCTGATCTGCCGCGGACTGATCCAGGAACCCAACCTGGAAAAGGCCCTGCGCCAGTGCCTGAACAACTTTGGCCTGTTTTTACGGGACGTCGGCGCCCACCTCAGCGTGCGTGGCAAGCGCGCGGTGATCAGCGTTGAAAGCCACTGCGCCGACCCGCTGCGCGGCCACTACGCCGAAGAAACCCTGCTGGTGCTGATCATCAGCCTGCTGTGCTGGCTGGGCGGGCGGCGGATCCCCATCGACCGCGCCGACTTTCGCCATTCCCGCCTGAGCCTCAGCGACGATGCGCTGCTGTGGGGCAGCAACCTGAGCTGGAATGCCGGGCGCACCGAGATCGAATTCGCCAGCCGCTTCCTGCGCCTGCCGGTGGTCCAGGACCTGGCCTCGCTCAAGGTGTTCCTGCGCAGCGCCCCGCAATGGCTGGTGATCCGTTTTCGCAACCAGCACGGCCTGACCCGCCAGGTGCACCAACGCCTGCGGGGCAGCCACTACAGCCAGTGGCCGACCCTGGAAGCCTTTGCCCGCGAAGTGCAGATGAGCGCCAGCACCCTGCGCCGGCGCCTGGAGCGCGAGGGCGGCTCCTATCAGGAGGTCAAGGACGAAGTGCGCCGCGGCGTCGCCGTCGAACTGCTGCGCCGCACCCACGTCAGCATCAGCGAGATTGCCGAACTGACCGGCTTCCAGGAGCCCAGCGCCTTCCACCGCGCGTTCAAGAAATGGACCGGCGAAAGCCCCGGGCGCTACCGCGCCCGCCTCAACCCCACCCTGTAGCCGCTGCCGCAGGCTGCGCACGGCTCCGCAGGAGACGCGGGGGACTTCTGAGGCGCTGAAGATTCGGCGGGAGGTCGCCAGGCAAGGCCCTGCGGGCCTTTGCGCAGCTTCGCAGGCTCAGCAGCGGCTACAGGTTTTCATTGGGGTTAGACCGGGCTGCGGCCGGGCATCTGGATGCCGTGCTGTTGCACGCGGCGGTACAGGGTGGCGCGGGAAATGCCCAGGGCCTTGGCCGCCGCCACGGGTTTCCAGCGGTGGCGCACCAGGGCATCCAGCAGGGCCTGGCGTTCGGGGCTGGTGGCGCTTTCCTGGGCGGGCAGGGCGCCTTCGGCTGCTGTGCCGCGCAGTTGTTCGGGCAAGTCATGCAGTTGGATCAGCGGCCCTTCGCACACGGCGCAGGCATAGCGCAGCACGTGGCGCAGTTGCCGCACGTTGCCCGGCCAGCGGTAGCCCAACAGGCACTCCAGCGCCGCATTGCCCAGTTGCACCGGCGCGCCGCAGCGCTTGGACTCCTCTTCGACTATCTGGGTGATCAGTGCCAGCCGGTCGCTGCGTTCGCGCAGCGGCGGCAGTTGAAAGCGCGCGCCACCGAGGCGGAAATACAGGTCTTCGCGAAAGCTGCCCTCGGCCACCAGGGCTTCCAGGTCGCGGTGGGTGGCGCAGATCACCTGGATGTCCACCGCCTTGCGTTGCGCGGCCCCCAGCGGCGCCACTTCCCCCTCGGCCAGCACCCGCAGCAGGCGGGTCTGCAAGGCCAGGGGCATGTCGCCAATCTCATCGAGGAACAGGGTGCCGCCATCGGCCTGTTGCAGCAGCCCCTGCATGCCCTTGTTCGAGGCCCCGGTAAAGGCTCCGGCGACATAGCCGAACAGCTCGCTCTCGATCAGGTTCTCGGGAATCGCCGCGCAGTTCACCGCGACAAAGGGCCGGTCCCGGCGCTGGCTGGCCTGGTGCAATTGGCGGGCGAAGACTTCCTTGCCGGAACCGGTCTCGCCCTGGATCAGCACCGGCAGATGCCGGTCCTTGACCCGCACCGCCAGGCGCAGGCTCTGTTCCACCCGCGGGTCCAGCGGCTCGCCGGCCAGGCTCAGGCGGGGGCGGCTCTGGGGCCGGCGCGGCGCCTGCAAGCGGCCATGCAGCTCGGCGGACAGCGGGCACAGGACCTCGTCCCGGGCGCGTTGCAACAGTTGCGGGTCGAACACCTGGGTGATGTGCTGCGGCAAGCGGCCATAGCGGCGCAGCAGGTAATGGCGCGCCGCCGGGTTCAGCGCCCGCAGGCAGCCGTCGTCGTCCCAGGCCAGCAGATAATCCGGCTGGCTGTCGACATAACCCGGGCTGGCATGGGCCCGCAGCACCCAGTAGCCCTGGGCGCTGTTCATGAAGAACGCCTGTTCGATCTCCCGCGCGCTCTGCACCACCATCTGCCGGATCAGGTGCTGGGAACGGCGGTCATCCGGGGAGCGCACCGCCGACACGTCCAGCACCCCCAGCAGATCGCCCTGGGGATCGAACACCGGGGCGGCGGAGCAGGTCAGGCCGATGAAGGCGGCACGAAAATGATCGCGCTTGTGCACGGTGATCGGCGTGCGCGCGGTGAGCACCGCGGCCACGCCGCAGGTGCCTTCTTCACCCTCCGACCAGCAGGTGCCCAGGTACAGCCCGGCCTTGCGGCAGTCGTTGCGCAGGGTGGATTCCACCCGGTAGTCGATGGTCTGGCCCTGGGCGTCGGTGAGCAGCACGCAGTAGTCGGCGTCGCGCACCCGGCCATGCAGGCGCGCCACTTCTTCGCTGGCGATGCGCAGGAACAGCTCGGAGCGCTCGCGGCATTCCTTGAGCACGTTTTCCGAGAGGATGCGCGGCCCCTGCAGCGAACCGGGGTCGAGTTGGTGCTGCTCCATGGAGCGCCGCCAGGAGTCGAGGATCAGGCTCGGCACCGGCGCCTGGGGCAGGTGCGCGGCGTTTTTCAGGACCCGGCTGACGCAGTCCACATGGGCTTTGGAATGTGCGGAAAGCATGAAGGCCTCCGGTTGCAGCTTCTTATCGTTGTCGGCGCATTAAGCGCCGATCCGCCGCCCTGGACAAGCACCGAACGCCGCCGGGACGGCAGTGAGACGCAACGTCTCAAGGTCTCGCCCAGGCCCCGTGCAGCCTGACATGCGACGTCTCACGGGCGGCTGGCTTCAACGCGTCGCAGCAAGCCTGTCAGCCGCTCTGGAACGGCCTTTTTCAGAGATTTTCCGACAACTGGCACCGGCCTTGCTCTGGCCCTTGGCAACCAGTCCCCGGCAACCCGCGTCGACTGGCCCATCGAAGAATAAGAACGAGGTGCCCAATGTTTTCTCCTGCCTGTGCTCCGCCCGCGGTGAGCCCATGAACCGCCGCCCCCTGACCGTTGGCATCATCGCCAACCCGGCTTCGGGCCGTGATGTGCGCCGCCTCACCGCCAACGCCGGGCTGTTCTCCAGCACCGACAAGGTCTCGGTGATCCAGCGTCTGCTGGCGGCCTTTGGCGCCACCGGCATCGAGCAGGTGCTGATGCCCACCGACATGACCGGCATCGCCGCCGCGGTGCAGAAGAACAGCCGCAGCCGCCAGGCCCGGGAGCAGCACTGGCCGGCCCTGGAGTTCCTCGACCTGACCCTGCGCCAGAGCGTCGAGGACACCCGCCAGGCCGCGCGCTGGATGGCCGAGCGCGGGGTGGCGCTGATCGCCGTGCTTGGCGGCGACGGCACCCACAAGGCGGTGGCCGCCGAGGTTGGCGACATCCCGCTGCTGACCCTGTCCACCGGCACCAACAACGCCTTTCCGGAACTGCGCGAAGCCACCAGCGCCGGGCTGGCCGGCGGGCTCTACGCCAGCGGCCGGGTGCCGGCCGACATCGCCCTGCGGCGCAACAAGCGCCTGCTGGTGCGCGAGCCGGCCCGAGGCCTGTGCGAAGTGGCCCTGGTGGATGTGGCGGTGTCGCCCCTGGCCTTCGTCGGCGCCCGGGCCATCAGTCGTGGCAGCGACCTGGCGCAGGTCTTCGTGACCTTCGCCGAACCCCAGTCCATCGGCATTTCCGCGCTCTGCGGGCTGTGGTTGCCGGTGACCCGCCAGGACCGCCACGGCGCCTGGATGCGCCTGGACCCGCAATCCCCCGAAGCGCTGCTGGTGCCCCTGGCCTCCGGCCTGCTGCAGGGCTGCGGGGTGCTGGAGGCTGGTTATCTGCAACCCAATGAGCCCCAGCCGCTGTGCCTGAGCGCCGGCACCCTGGCCCTGGATGGCGAGCGCGAGATCGAATTCAACCCCCACGACCGGCCCACGGTCACCCTGGATGCCGGCGGCCCGCTGAGCATCGACGTCAACGCGGTCCTGGCCCACGCGGCGCGCCAGCGCCTGCTGGCCATCGACCGCCATCACCGGCAACACCCCGTGAACCTTCAGTCCGAAGACACCCTGGAGAATAAAAATGTCGACACCCCTGACCACTGACCAGTTGCTCCACGCCTACCGGGTGATGCGCACCATCCGCGCATTCGAAGAACGCCTGCACGTGGAATTCGCCACCGGCGAGATCCCCGGTTTCGTTCACCTCTACGCCGGGGAAGAAGCCTCCGCCGCCGGGGTCATGGCCCACCTGCGCGACGACGACTGCATCGCCTCTAACCACCGCGGCCACGGCCATTGCATCGCCAAGGGCGTGGACGTCTACGGGATGATGGCGGAGATCTACGGCAAGAAGACCGGGGTCTGCCAGGGCAAGGGCGGCTCCATGCACATCGCCGATTTCGAGAAGGGCATGCTCGGCGCCAACGGCATTGTCGGTGCCGGGGCGCCGCTGGTGGTGGGCGCGGCCCTGGCCGCCCGGCTGCAAGGCACCGACGGTGTGTCGGTGGTGTTCTTCGGCGACGGCGGCTCCAACGAAGGCGCGGTGTTCGAGGCCATGAACATGGCCTCGGTATGGAACCTGCCGTGCCTGTTCATCGCCGAGAACAACGGCTACGCCGAGGCCACGGCCTCCAACTGGTCGGTGGCCTGCGATCACATCGCCGACCGCGCCGCCGGCTTCGGCATGCCCGGGGTGACGGTGGACGGTTTTGACTTCTTCGCCGTGCACGAAGCCGCCGGCGCCGCCGTGGAACGGGCTCGGGCCGGGGAGGGGCCGTCGCTGATCGAGGTCAAGCTGACCCGCTACTACGGCCACTTCGAGGGCGACGCCCAGACCTACCGCGCCCCCGACGAGGTCAAGCATTACCGCGATCACAACGACTGCCTGATGCAGTTCCGCGAGCGCACCACCCGTTCGGGCCTGGTGCAGGCCAGCCAGCTGGACCAGATCGATGCCGACGTGGACGCGCTGATCGAGGACGCGGTGCGCAAGGCCAAGTCCGATCCCAAGCCGAGCCCCGCCGACCTGCTCAGCGACGTTTACGTCGCCTACCCATAACGCCCCATAGAACAACAAGAGATCACCATCATGGCGAGAAAAATCAGTTACCAGCAGGCCATCAACGAAGCCCTGGCCCAGGAAATGCGGCGCGACCCCAGCGTGTTCATCATGGGTGAAGACGTGGCGGGCGGTGCCGGCGCCCCCGGCGACAACGACGCCTGGGGCGGTGTGCTCGGGGTGACCAAGGGCCTCTACCATCAATTCCCCGGACGGGTGCTGGACACCCCGCTGTCGGAGATCGGCTACGTCGGTGCCGCGGTCGGCGCCGCCACCCGTGGCGTGCGCCCGGTGTGCGAGCTGATGTTCGTCGACTTCGCCGGCTGCTGCCTGGACCAGATCCTCAACCAGGCGGCGAAGTTTCGCTACATGTTCGGCGGCAAGGCCCAGACCCCGCTGGTGATCCGCACCATGGTCGGCGCCGGCCTGCGCGCCGCGGCCCAGCACTCGCAAATGCTCACCTCGCTGTGGACCCACATCCCCGGGCTGAAAGTGGTCTGCCCGTCGTCGCCCTACGACGCCAAGGGCCTGCTGATCCAGGCGATCCGCGACAACGACCCGGTGATCTTCTGCGAGCACAAAATGCTCTACAGCCTGCAGGGCGACGTGCCGGAAGAGTCCTACGCGATTCCCTTCGGCGAGGCCAACTTCCTGCGTGACGGCAAGGACGTGACCCTGGTGTCCTACGGGCGCACGGTGAACACCGCCCTGGACGCGGCGCGCAGCCTGGCCGGGCGCGGCATCGATTGCGAAGTCATCGACCTGCGCACCACCAGCCCGCTGGACGAAGACAGCATCCTGGAAAGCGTGGAGAAGACCGGGCGCCTGGTGGTGATCGACGAAGCCAACCCACGCTGCTCCATGGCCACCGACATCTCGGCCCTGGTGGCGCAGAAAGCCTTCGCCTCCCTCAAGGCACCGATCGAAATGGTCACTGCGCCCCACACCCCAGTGCCGTTCTCCGACGCCCTGGAAGACCTGTACATCCCCGACGCGGCGAAGATCGAACAAGCCGTGCTCACCGTGATCGAGTGGAGCCGCTGATGAGCCAGATCCATACCCTGACCATGCCCAAGTGGGGCCTGTCGATGACCGAGGGCCGGGTCGATGCCTGGCTCAAGGAAGAAGGCCAGAGCATCAGCAAGGGCGATGAAGTGCTGGACGTGGAGACCGACAAGATCTCCAGCAGCGTCGAGGCGCCGTTCTCCGGTGTCCTGCGCCGGCAGATCGCCCGCCAGGACGAGACCCTGGCGGTGGGTGCGTTGCTGGGCATCGTGGTCGAAGGCGAGGCCAGCGACGCCGAGATCGACGCGGTGATCGCGCAGTTCCAGGCCAGCTTTGTGCCCGGCGACAGCGCCGACGAAGACAGCGGCCCGGCGCCGCAGAAGGTCGAACTGGGCGGTCGGTTGATCCGCTATTTCGAGCGCGGCGAAGGCGGCACGCCGCTGCTGCTGGTGCACGGCTTTGGCGGCGACCTCAACAACTGGCTGTTCAACCACGAGGCCCTGGCCGCCGGGCGCCGGGTGATCGCCCTCGACCTGCCGGGCCACGGCGAATCGGCCAAGGCCCTGCAACGGGGCGACCTGGATGAATTGAGCGAGGTGCTGCTGGCGCTGCTGGATCACCTGGAGATTCCCGTGGCCCATCTGGTGGGCCACTCCATGGGCGGCGCGGTGTCCCTCAACACCGCGCGGCTGGCGCCCGAGCGCGTGCGCTCGCTGACCCTGATCGGCAGCGCCGGGCTGGGCGCTGAGATCAACGGCGACTACCTGCAAGGCTTTGTCGAGGCCAGCAACCGCAATGCGCTCAAGCCGCAACTGGTGCAGCTGTTCTCCAACGCCGAGTTGGTGAACCGGCAGATGCTCGACGACATGCTCAAGTACAAGCGCCTGGAAGGGGTGCAAGCGGCCCTCGGGCAGTTGGCCGGCACGCTGTTCGCCGACGGCCGCCAGCAGGCCGACCTGCGCCCGGTGGTGCAGGACGGCGCGCAGCCGGTGCTGGTGATCTGGGGCAGCGACGACCGGATCATTCCGGTGAGCCACAGCGCCGATCTCAAGGCGCAGATCGAGGTGCTGCCGGGGCAGGGGCACATGCTGCAGATGGAAGCGGCGGAGCAGGTCAACCGCCTGATCCTCGACTTCATTCGCCAGCACTGAGCTGTGCTGCGGCGGCCAGGGGGCCGTCGCAGTCCTATAACAATCAGGAGAAGCCAAGATGAGTGTTGCCCTCAAATCCGTTCCGAGCATGCGCGCCGCGGTCTGGCATGGCCGCCACGATATCCGCGTCGAAGACGTACCGCTGCCCGACGCGCCGCCCGCCGGCTGGGTGCAGATTCGCGTCGATTGGTGCGGCATCTGCGGTTCCGACCTGCACGAATACGTGGCCGGGCCGGTGTTCATTCCGGTGGACGCGCCGCACCCGCTGACCGGGATCAAGGGCCAGTGCATCCTCGGCCACGAGTTCTGCGGCGAGATCGTCGCCCTGGGCGAAGGGGTCCAGGGGTTCAGTGTCGGCCAGCCGGTGGCCGCCGACGCCTGCCAGCACTGTGGCACCTGCTACTACTGCACCCACGGCCGGTACAACATCTGCGAAAACCTGGCCTTTACCGGGCTGATGAACAACGGCGCCTTCGCCGAATTGGTCAACGTGCCGGCCAACCTGCTGTACGCCTTGCCGGAGAACTTTCCCGCCGAGGCCGGGGCCTTGATCGAGCCGCTGGCGGTGGGCATGCACGCGGTGAAAAAGGCCGGCAGCCTGCTGGGGCAGAACGTGGTGGTGGTCGGCGCCGGCACCATCGGCCTGTGCACCATCATGTGCGCCAAGGCCGCCGGCGCGGCCCAGGTGATCGCCCTGGAAATGTCCGGCGCGCGCAAGGCCAAGGCCCTGGAGGTGGGCGCCACCCACGTGCTCGACCCCAAGGAATGCGACGCCTTGGCCGAGGTCAAGCGCTTGACCGGCGGGCTGGGGGCCGATGTCAGCTTCGAGTGCATCGGCAACAAGCACACCGCCAAGCTGGCCATCGATCTGATCCGCAAGGCCGGCAAATGCGTGCTGGTGGGGATCTTCGAAGAGCCCAGCGAGTTCAACTTCTTCGAACTGGTGGCCACCGAGAAACAGGTGCTCGGGGCCCTGGCCTACAACGGTGAATTCGCCGATGTGATCGCCTTTATCGCCGATGGCCGGCTGGACATTGCGCCCCTGGTGACCGGGCGCATCCAGCTGGAAGAGATCGTCGGCCAGGGCTTCGAGGAGCTGGTCAACAACAAGGAACACAACGTCAAGATCATCGTGTCCCCCGGTCAGTTGCGACGCCCTTAAGGGGCGCTCTTTGGCGATGGCCGGCGGCGGCCATCGCACTTTTTTACAGTTTTGCGTTCTATCACCAGGCCTGGCCGCGCCGATCCCCGCCGCAGCCCGTGAATTTCGACCCGGTGCCGATGGCCTACGCTCCCTCTTCTTGCATGATGCAAACCCGCTTTGCGCGCCTGTTCCTGGTGGCGCTGCTGATGCTTGGCGCCACCGCCTGCACCCAGCAGCAAGGCCGGGATATCGCCAAACAGTTTGGTGACGCCAGGCCTGATGAATTCTTCCAGACCAGTGTCGATCGCATGGCCACCATCGGCATGCGCGACAACCTGCAGAGCCTGTACCTGCTGATGGGTAAGCTCTACCTGCGCAATCCCAGCCAGTGGCGCAAGTCGGGTTTCCCCGACGGCACCACGGCCCAGCGCGAGATCCGCAACGCCATCGAAAAACGCCAGCCACTGCCGGCTCTGGGAGATCGTCGTGATTTGGCGGCCTTGAGTTATTCCTTGAGCCCGGAGTTTGAGGGGGATCGGGTCGGTGCCTTTATCTATGCCATTGGCAGCATGCTGGTGACCGCCCATGGCGGGCGGACCGAGTTCTACATGACCGATAGCATCGATCCGCAGTTCATCAGCAATGCGGCGCGCAATATTGAAAAAGCCACCTGGCTGCTGAGCCAGCGCCAGGATGCCAATGGCGTGCTGTTGCTGTTCTCCAACGAGATTTCCGAGGAGGGCAGCAACCTGAGTTTTGCCGTGGAGTTTGGCAAGATCGTCGCGCGCCTGGATTTGCTGACGCAGATTCTGGATGAGCGCTATCGGCGGGTGGGGTTCAATTATGCGCAGAGCCTGTTGCTGATGAATTTCTTGCCGGTGCAGTAGGGCCAAGGCCTTGGCCGCAGGTGCTGATTTTCGCTGCAGACGGGCCCCCTCAACAATGATCCACGGGTACAGGCATTCAACCTTTGAAAAAGCTGAAGACATTCACCGTTCAGGGAGCCGCGGTGGGCAGTGACCAGCGCATCCAGCTGGACGAGATTTCGATTCTCGCCGAGCCGGACACGTTCAGGGCGCTGGGTGAGTTCCTGATCAAGGCTGCAACTGACATGGCGGCCAATGGCCTGGAGCATGTGCACCTGCAAGACGTGATCGAGCACTTCTCGCACCAGGCGCATGTGGATGTGATTGCCCTCAACCGGGCGCTGATCAAGCCTGCCTGAGGCAGCGCATTGTTCGGCCTAGCTACATGTTGCGAATCCGCTCGTCGGCCCTGAGTTCGAACTTGAAGCCAATGCCCACGTCATTCAGGGTTTCGGTCACGCGGGCCATGAAGTACTCGGCCTGCGCGGGCAGTTCATACAAGCCCGTGACTTGAATGATCGGGTACTTGCCATAGGCGCCGGGAATCTCGGTGTAGATCTGGCCACCTTCGATGAAGGCGATGTAGCTGTTGATTTTCTCTTGCAGCAACAGCAAGTGCTCGCCCTGCGCCGCTTTGTTCCCCCATTCCAGGTGGTCGGTAATGACCAGTAGCAGGTCGTTGGGCGCCTCCTTGGAGATGCCCCAGAAATCGATGACTTTTGGATTGGTGATGGACACGTCTGATCCTTAACGAGGTCGGCTGGCAAGCATTTCATTTACCGGGTCACTGAGCGCCAGGTCACCAGTCCATCCAGGCCATGCTCGGACTTCAGGTAGTTGAGGGTGTTCTGTGCCTCGGCCTTTTCTTCGAAGGGGCCGGCAAAAAGGTGCGGTGGTTCATCGAGAACCGTGGGTATATCGATGAGCCCCATCTGGGCCGCCATGCGCGCAAAGTCTTCATCGGTTTGCGGGGTGATGCGGGCCACCCATCCGCTGCGATCCCTCAAGGCGATGGGCTCCACGTCGGCGCCGCAGCGCTTGCATCGTGAGGCGTTGGCCTTGATGTCTTGGCCGCAGGCAGGACAAGGGCGCAGATCTTCATGCACCAGCGCGTCAACGCCGGTCTTTGCCAGCCGGGGCATCAACCACAGGGCAAGCAGGGCGACACCCGGAAAGAACAGCCCGATTGCAAACCATCTTGGCCCCGAGCGCCCACGTGTACTGGCCGCGTAAGCGGTCATTGCCGTGAGAATGAGCCAGAGGGGGAGCGAGAAGCCCATTGCAAGTCCTTGTGTTGGGGTGTGAGTACAGCTCCCGCTGAACGGGGGCTGCAAAATATCCGTTCTTTGGCGGCGACGCCATAAACCATCATGCGAGCGGCGTGGTGTGGGGTAGTGGCCAGTGAGGTCAAGCGGTCGCTCGGTCGGCGCCGCTGCCGTTATCAAACAGGAGCGCCTCTGTGTTGCTGGCGCGCCAGGCCATTGGCTTGCTGTCGAATGATGAGGACAATCACGGCGCGGGGTGATTCAAGGCCTTTCCCCGGGCGGCTGTCACGAACCACCCGGGTGCACCTTGAGCAAGAGCGGCTAGGCGCGTGCCTGCCGGGATAGCCGATCCTGTGCCTACCGTTATTCCCGGAGCCTTTGCCCAGTGCCTGACCTGTCGATCAACGCCGCCTATGCCAAACGCTTCAACGCGGTACTGGCCTACATCAATGAGAACCTTGAAGGCGATCTGTCGGTGAGGACGTTGAGCCGGGTGGCGAACTTCTCCGAGTTTCACTTCCATCGGCAATTCACCGCCTTCGTCGGCGTGCCGGTTGCACGTTATGTGCAACTGATGCGCTTGCGCGGTGCGGCCCATCGCCTGGTGTCCCGGGCGGACTACTCGGTGCTGGAGGCCGCGCTCGGCGCTGGTTTCGAAAGCCCCGAGGCGTTTTCCAGGGCGTTCAGGCGGGCGTTCGGCATGAGCCCGAGTGCGTTCAGGAAGCAGCCGAACTGGCAGGTCTGGAATGCGGTATTTGCCATCCCTCATTTTTCCAGGAGCATCATCATGCAGGTACGAATCGTGGACTTTGCCGACACCCGGGTTGCAGCGCTGGAGCACTGCGGGCCTGCCGAGCTGGTCAATGAAAGCGTGCGCAGGTTTATCGATTGGCGGATGCAGAGCGGGCAGTCGCCGGTGGCATCGAGCCGCAGTTTTGGCATCCCCTTCAACAACCCCGATACCACGGCGCCGCAGGAATTCCGCTTTGCCATCTGCGGCGAGATTCATGAGGCGGTGGTGGCCAATGAGGTGGGTATTGGCGAGATGCAGATTGCCGGTGGCCGCTATGCGGTGGTGCGGCATGTGGGCTCGCCGGATCACATCGGTGAAAGCATCTACCCGATCTACCGCGATTGGCTGCCGGGCAGTGGCGAGGAACTGCGGGATCAGCCGATGTTCTTTGAATACCTGAGTATTTATCCGCAGACCCCACTGGAGCAGTGGCTGACGGATATTTATGTGCCCTTGCAGTAGTGGGGATGGGTCAAACCTTGCTCATGACCTCGATTTGAGCATGACCTACGGGTACAGGAGTTCGACCTTTGCCAACGTTGAAACGCCTTAGCGTTCAGGGAACCGCGGTGGGCAGTGAGCAGAGCATCCAGCTGGACGAGATCTCGATTCTCGCCGAGCCGGACACGCTCAGGGCGCTGGGTGAGTTCCTGATCAAGGCTGCAACTGACATGGCGGCCGATGGCCTGGAGCATGTGCACCTGCAAGAGGTGATCGAGGGCTTTTCCCATGAGCGGCATGTGGATTTCATTGCGCTTAACCGGGCGCTGATCCTACCGGCATAAGGTGGTGCTGCGCGCTGCTCGACCGAGGGGCAGCGCGCAGCTGGCGGGCTACAGGCCGGGAGCCTGTTCGGTCACTTTCAGCTCGAAATCAAAGCCGATGCCGCGCTCGTTGAGGATCTCGCCAATGCGTTTGAAAAACCAATCGACCTGCTCGGGCAGCTCGTGCAAACCCAGGACCCGGATCATCAGCTGCTTGCCGCAGGCATCGGGAATTTCGCGGTAGATCTCCTCACTTTCGATAAAGGTGATGTAGGTGTTGATCTTCTCCTGCAGCAGGAGCAGGTGCTCGCTGTGCGCCGCTTCGTCACCCCATTCGAGAGGGTCGACCATGATCAACAGCAGGCTGTCGGGCGCGGATTTGGGGATTGCCCAGATATCGATGACTGTTGGGTTGGTGATGGACATGGCTGATCCTTCAGGCGGTTGAGGGCGGGATTGTATGCCGTAGCGGCTGGATTCTTCAGCGGGCAGTCGGTTTTTGCCCCGTTCAGGCGCAACCTGGCCGAGCGGTTTTCAAGAGCGGTCGGATCGACGGCAGTGACAAAATGCCATCATCTGCTATGGCTTGTTAGGCCCCCCGGTGGATAGACGCCGGGCTCCAGGTGCCATTGCCCCGAAGCATCGAGACGGCGCGGGCCGCGTTATTCGACTTAACTGATGCTCACCCGCCCGGGAGGCGGTTCGTGGGCGCAGGAGGACGGAGTGTGGCCTGCAATCCCGACAGGCCTGGATTGACCCGAGTGAGTATCGACGTTGCCGTGCCGAGTGGGCCGCTACCCCAGTCGTCGGCTTGTTTGCAGCTCTCTGACACTCAGTCGATAGCGTGGAATGACAGCAGGGAAGTACCGACCATTCTATTAGAGAGATAAACCATGAACGTCAGGACAATGAATCTTGCACCAAGGTCTGCCGCCTTTTTCTCGCTCATTGTCCTGGTGGTGTTCGCCCTGGGCATGGTCGCGGTGCTGCAAATGGGCAAGCTGCGAGACGCGGAACAGGATGTGGAGACCAACTGGATGGCCAGCATCCGCGAGATCGGCAAGATGAAGACCGGCATCTTGCGTCTGCGCCTGGAAAGCATCCGCATCACCGTGACCACCGACGAACAACAACGCCAGACCCGCATCGCCTCCTTGAGCGGTTACCGAAGCACCCTGCAGAACACCATCAGCCAGTACGTCCCCCTGATCACCGGGCCGGCGGAGCGTGAGCTGTACCAGGCGGTGGCGACCGATGTGCAGGCCTATTTCAAGCTGGTGGACGAGCTGGAGCCGCTGCTGCGCAGCGGTGACAACGCCGCGGCCATCACCTTGATCAACACCCGCATCAGCCCCATGACCAACGCCATGCAGGAGAAGATGGACAAGCTCTCGGACTTCAATGACGAAGGCGCCAGGCAGGCGGGGATCACCGCTTCGTCGGTGTACAACAGCGGCCTGACGCTGGTGCTGGTGTTGATGGGGGTGACGGTGGTGCTCACCGTGGTGCTGGCCACCGTGCTGACCCGCAGCATCACCGCGCCCATCGGCGATGCCCTGGCGGTGGCCGAGCGCATCGCCGGCAGCGACCTGTCCCGGGAGATCGGGGTCAATGGCCGCGATGAAGCCGGCCGCCTGCTGGCCGCCCTGGCCAAGATGCAGAGCAACCTGCGGGAAACCATCGCCCACATCGCCGACTCTTCGACCCAACTGGCCTCGGCCTCGGAAGAAATGACCGCGGTGACCGAAGACGCCAGCCGCGGGCTGGTGCGGCAGAACGATGAAGTCAGCCAGGCAGCCACCGCGGTGACTGAAATGAGCGCCGCGGTGGACGAGGTGGCACGCAACGCCGAAGCGGCCGCGCAGTCGTCCCGCGAGTCCATGGAGTTCACCCGCTCCGGCATCGAGAACGTGGCCCAGACCCTGAAGGCCATCGAAGGCCTGGCCGGCAACGTGGCCAGCACTGGCGAGCAAGTCAAGGCGCTGTCCGGCAGGGCCCAGGACATCAGCAAGGTGGTGGAAGTGATTCGCGCGATTGCCGAGCAGACCAACCTGCTGGCCCTCAACGCCGCCATCGAAGCCGCCCGCGCCGGTGAGCAGGGCCGGGGCTTTGCGGTGGTGGCCGATGAAGTGCGGGCCCTGGCTCACCGCACCCAGCAGTCGACCCAGGAAATCGAGCAGATGATCAGCGCGATCCAGGCCGATTCGACCCAGGCGGTGAGTGCCATGAATGTCAGCGCGGAGATGGCCAACAGCTCGATTTCGGTGGCGCAGAACGCCGATGTGTCGCTCAAGCAGATTGCCCAGGCGATCACCCAGATCAATGAGCGCAACCTGCTGATCGCCACCGCCTCGGAAGAGCAGGCGCAGGTGGCCCGCGAGGCGGATCAGAACCTGACCAGCATTCGCGAGCTGTCGATCCAGAGCTCGGCGGGGGCCAGCCAGACGGCCAGTGCCTGCGGGGAGATGGCCAATCTGGCGATTGAGCTGAATCGGTTGGTGGCGCGGTTCAAGGTTTGAGCGCGGTTTTTTGCCCTACGGTGGTCTGGTTCCTCCGTAGGAGCTGGCTTGCCAGCGAAGCTCTTCAATGAGGGCGCGGGGTGGGGGACATATCCGTTGCTGCGGCCAGGGCCGCTGGCGGTTTCGCTCTTACAGCGACTCACTTTTGAACAGCGCCAAAGCAAGCAGTTTCCTTATGGCCCTGACCGTCGAAACCTGTAGCCGCTGTCGAGCGCAGCGAGGCTGCGCACGAGGACGCAGTCCTCGCCAAACCTGCCGACGCTTTTCACCTGGCTGCATAGGGTTCTGCGTACATATCCGTTGCTGCGGTTACGGCCACTTATGGTTTCGCTCTTACAGCGAGTCACTTTGGAAAAGCCGGAATGCCGGCCCAGCCCAAAGTCACCAAAGGGCTCCTGCCCCTCCACTCGGTGCCTCGCTAATGCTCGGCAGGCCCTCACTCCGGCATTGATCCGTGGGCCGCCGCCACCGGCCGTCCCTGGCCGGATGGCGGCTAACCCGGCGTCCTGCCGGGTTACCCACGGCTCACTGCCTGCGTTCGGCCATCGTGTCTAAGGGGGCAGGAAGATCAAAAGCCAAAACCAAAACCAAAACCAGGGCCGGATCAACTCAACATCTGACGGCAGGCGGCCTGAGGGCGACTCTCCAACCTGACGGCGTTCTGCATTGGCCCTGTTCCCCGCTTGAGCCTGTGTTTAGCGCCCGAGCTTTTCCATTGCCGCATCGGCCAGGAAGGACGAGCGGCTCTTGATGTTGTGCTCGCGGACGAAGCGGTCGATCTGCTGAATCACATACCCCGGCAAGGTCACGTTGACCTTCTCGGTCTTGCCCAGGTAAGGCGTGATGTCGATCTCCAGCATGCCCCAGCCCATGCCCGCGAAATCGGGGTGGGTGCGGTGTTTGCCGGTGGGCGAGGGCAGGGGAATGGCCTGCCCGGCTCGGGCCCGTTCTTCGAGCATGACGTGGGCAATCTCGATGGCGGCGCTGTAGGCGGCCTCGAAGGTGTCGCCGGCGGTGACGGCGCCGGGGATGTCGGGAATCTGGATGCCGGTGGCGGTGTGTTCGTCGCCCCACTCGATGCAGATGGGATATTGCACGGGGATTTCCTCAATACAGGTGCGAAGAATGATGGGAGCTAAAGCAGCCCGGCCAGTTTCCTGATGGCCCTGACCGTTCCCCGGGGCAGATCCTTCTTCGGGTGAGGCACTGGAACGGTGTGGGGCCTGTAGGGATGCTGGAACAGATGATGGCTGCCAGTGACTCGCTCCAGCACCCATCCCGCGGCTTCAAGCTCCTTGATCAACTGTCTGCTTTGCACCTCCATCTCCTTGTCGGGGTGAGAGGTGCTTTATAACTCCAGGCGCATGATAACGTAGGTTGAATTGTGTGTCTGGAGTTATGTATCAAGGGGTGTCGTTCAGCAGGGGCCGGTGTGCTGGGCGGTCCCAGGCAACATGAAAGTGCCCTCGGTTTTTCATGGACGTGCCACTGCCGCCCATTGCACTATTGCCGCGGATTTTCAGTCACCCATCTCCCCCGTCGAAGGCCGATCCGTCGGCGGGTTCATGCCAAGGAAGTCATCAGATCCATGACCGTCAGCGAACTGCTTGTCGCCATTCGTAAACCCTATGTTGAAACCCTGGCGCGTGTTGCCGCAGAAGGGGCGGCGCATGTCGAGCCCGCGTACCGCAACAGCGATGGTTCGCTGGCGGTTGAAGGGGCCATGGGCACGCCTTGTCGGGTGGATGTGATCGCGGCCGAGAGCGGGGAGCCGGTGCAGGTCGATGCCGAAGCTGAGCTGGGTTTTGAGCCTGTGAGGTTTGCGATCGAGCAGATGGCGGTGGGGATCTCGCCCTTTGGCTGGGACTGGTTGCCGCTGGAGGTGCGGGGGTTGAGCCTGGAACAGGCATGCGAGGTTATTCGGGGGTGGTTCTTTGAGTGGTTCGATGGCGAAGATGAGAACCGGCCGACCGAAGAAGGGCTGCAAGGGGTGGTGCATTTTGTGTCGGACCCGGAAGCAACCGAGGAGGGGTACAGGTTCAAGGTTGACTTGGGGTCGGTTCCAGCGGAAGCGCTGGAGGAACTGCTGTTTGCATTGGCCGATGCCGGCGCCACCGGAGCTTTCCTCGGATAAAGAGAGGGGGTGCCAAACGGCGACCCCACGACCGACCTGATATCGCCCACCTGCAACCGATCCCCTGTAGGAGCTGGCTTGCCAGCGAAGCTCGCCAACGATGACGCGCAGGCACCTTCTTACCGAGTGCAGTTGGGGGCGGCTGGTTTACATATCCGTTGCTGCGGGTGCGGCGGCTGGCGGTTTCGCTCTTACAGCGACTCACTTTTGAAAAGCGCAAAAGTAAGCAAAACGCTCCTGCCCCCGCATCCGGCGCCTCGCCTAGGCTCGGCGTTCCCTCGCTCCGGCATTGCTCCGGGGGCCCGCCGCCACAGGCCATCCATGGCCTGGGGCGGCTAGCTCGGCATCAATGCCGAGCTGCCCCCTACGCAACGCCTGCGCTCGGCCTCCTGAAGGGGCAGAAAGATCAAAAGCAAGATCAAGATCAAAAGCCCAAGCGCGTTGTACGCGCTTTCGTAGGAGCCGGCTTGCCGGCGAATTGGCCCGCAAGCCATCCATCGCCCTGGCTGACGCCTGCGTAATACCTGCGCTTGACCTTCTGAAGGGGCAGGAAGATCAAGAGCCAAAGTCCAAAGCAAAGCCAACACCGTCAACGGCGACCTCACTCTCAGAGCTTCATGCCCACCGCCAGCCGGTTAAAGGCATTCATCAAGGACACGGCCAAGGTCAGGTCGGAAATCTCGACCTCGCTAAAGTGCGCTTTCAGCGGTTCGTACAGTGCGTCCGGCGCGCCCTTGTCGTGGACGTAGGTGAGGGTTTCGGCCCAGTCCAGGGCGGCGCGCTCGCGGTCGTTGAACAGTTCGCTGACGCGCCAGCCGGCGAGGCAATCCAGTTTGTCCTGGGCGACTCCACATTCACGCAGGGTCTGTGAGTGCTTGCCTAGGCAGAACGAGCAGCCGTTGATCTGCGACACGCGCAAATACACCAGTTCCAGTAAGGGCAGGCCCAGGGGGCTGGCGGCCAGGGCGGTGTTGGTGGCGAGCAGGCCTTGATAGGCGGCCGGCGACAAAGTGGCAAAGGGCAGTCTGAGTTGGCTCATGGTGAAACTCCGCTGGAGAAAAAAGTGATCAGGCGCAAACAAGGGGGGTGAACAGTGGCTGCAAGGACAGTGCGCTGCGGGCCTCGTCGAGGGTTGCGCGCACCGCTTCGTCGCCGAACACCAAGCCCTGCAGATAAGTGAACTGCAGGTCGAACAGGCCAAGCGTGTTCAGCACCTGGCGCAGGTAAGGCGTGAGAAAGTCCGGTTGGCGTGCCCGCGGGCCCTGGTGAAAGCCGCCGGAACTCACCAGCACATGCACGGGGCGGTCCTTGAGCAGGCCGACCTTGCCCTCCGGGCCGGAGCTGAAGGTGCGGTGAATGCGCAGCACGTAGTCGATCCACAGCTTGAGCGCCGCCGGCAGGGTGAAGTTGTGCATGGGCGTGGCAATCAGCAGCACATCGCAGCGCTCCAACTCACGAATCAGCCCTTCGGACACCTCGAACAACGGCGCGTCGAAGGGCGTGGCGGTGGTCAGGGCGTGGGCGTAGTCCAGGCCCAGCGGTGGCAACGGCTGCGCCCCCAGATCGCGTTCGACCAGTTCGAGCTGCGGATAGCGTTGGCGCAGGGAACTCAGCAGCTCCAGTGCCAGCCGGTGCCCCTGGGAAACCTGGCCATGGGGGCTGGCGTTGATCAACAGGACAGTGTTCATGCCGGCTCCCCACCGCGAAGCCGCTGGGTGAAGTGCATGCCGCGGGCCAGCAACCCCTGGCGGAAATAGAAGCGCTGGGCCAGGGGCATATGCAGGCCGGTATCCAGCACGAAGTGCTCGCATTGACGCTGCACGGCCTCATCCCGCACCGCACTCAACAGCCGCGCTCCCAGGCCGCTGCGCTGCAGCTCCGGGCTCACCACCAGGTCATCGACGTAGATGAAACGCCCGTAGAGCAGGTTTTCCAGCTCGCGGTAACCGGCCAGGCCGACGATGCGCTCGGCGTCCCACGCGGCGAGCAAGCGGTAGCCCTGTTCGGTTTGCCGGGCCAGTTGGGCGACATAGGACGCCGGGTGGGTGAGGTGCGGGCGCAAGACACGCATCACGTCGAAACTGGCCGCCAGGGCCGCCTCGCTATCGAGGTGTTGAAGGGTGTAGGGCATGTCCGTCATCCGCTGCAAAGAGATGACCCACTGTAGAAGGCCGATGGCTTAAGCTACAGGGCCAAAAAATGCATAAATGACTAGGCCATGATCCTTCCTTTCGAACTGGACCGCAGCCAGACGGCGCCGATCTATCGCCAGCTGTACCAGCGGTTTCGCGAGTCCATCGCCGATGGCCGCCTGCGTCCGGGGGACCGCGTGCCGGCGGTTCGCGCCTTGGCCGCGGAGCTCAACCTGGCGCGGGGCACCGTGGAAGCCGCCTATCAACTGCTGATAGGCGAGGGTTACCTGATTGCTCGCGGGGCCGCCGGGACCATTGTCACCCCGCAACTGGCGCCGATTTGTGCGCCCGTGCAGCGCGCCCCGGTGGCAGCAACGACCCACCAAGCCACCCATGCCGGCATGTCGCCCCTGGCACTGCAAATGGGCCTGCCAGCGCTGGACGCCTTTCCGCGCAAACTCTGGACCCGCCTGGCGGGCCGGCAACTGCGCCAGGCGGGCGTCGAAGGTCTGGTCTACCCGGACGCGCGCGGCTACGCCCCGCTGCGGGCGGCCATTGCCTCCTACCTGGGGATTTCCCGGGGCATCACCTGCCACCCGGAGCAGATTTTCGTCTGCGCCGGCTATCGCGCCTGCCTCGACCTGATCAGCCACACCTTGATGCGCCCAGGCGCCACCTGCTGGCTGGAGGAGCCCGGCTACTTCATGGCCAGGAACGCACTGCTGGAAGCCGGCGCGCAGTTGGTGCCGGTGCCCGTGGACGATCAGGGCCTGGACGTCGCCCAAGGCATCGCCCGCGCCCCAGAGGCCGGCTTTGCCGTGGTCACCCCGACCCACCAGAGCCCGCTGGGGGTGTCGCTGTCCCTGCCGCGGCGCCTGGCCCTGCTGGACTGGGCCAACCGCCAAGGCAGCTGGATCATCGAGGACGATTACGACAGCGAATACCGCTACCAGGGCAAGCCCTTGCCGGCCCTCAAGAGCCTCGACCAGCAGGGCCGCGTGCTCTACACCGGCACCTTCAGCAAAGTCCTGTTTCCAGGGCTGCGCCTGGCCTACCTGGTGGTGCCCGCCGAACAGACCCCAGCATTCGCCCGCCAGGCGGATTGTTTGCACAACCACTGCCCGCACCTGCAGCAGGCGACGGTCGCGGCCTTTCTCAACGAGGGGCACTTTGCCCGGCATCTGAACAAAATGCGTGGCTTGTATGCGCGTCGGCGGCAATGGCTGGTGGAGGCGTTGCACCAGCAGGTGGGGGGGCGTTTGCAGATAGACCCGCAGGCGGGGGGCATGCATGTGGTGGCTGGGCTGGGGGAGGGGGACGATGTGCAGATTGCCCGGCGGGCTCGGGGGGAGGGGATTGCGGTGGAGCCGTTGTCGCAGTGGTATCTGGGGGATGGGGGGAGGCAGGGGTTGGTGATGGGGTTTACCAATGTGGGCAGTGCGGAGCAGGCGGTGAGTGTGGCGGAGCGGTTGGGGCGGGTTGTTGGGTGAGAGGGGAAACAGGTCGATCAACAGAGCGTTAGCCAAACCATCGATGCGATGGTGCAAGCGGACCCCAAGCTGGCTTGGATGAAGCAGGCGGAGGCCCGTGGTGATATCGATTGGCGCCAAGTCAAAGAAATTCACGACAGCTTCAAGTATGAGTCCTCTGGCCTCGGCGCCGGCGCCAAGATTGCCATCGCTATTCTGATGTCTTTCATCCTCGGCCCCGCTGGTTTGGGGTTGAGTGGGTCAAACCTGGCAGTTGCTGCCAGCCTGAGCACGACCGCGGTCACTAGCACCATTGATAACAAGGGCAACCTTGGTCTGGCGGTGAAAGATACGTTCAGTACGGGGAGTCTGAAGAACGCTGCGATTGCAGGATTTACTGCTGGGCTCCTTGATCACGCCGACGACAAATGGTTCACGGCAGCCGATGGCGCGGGCTCGGCCACACAGGGTATTCAACCCACGGATGGTGCTGCGGTAGGTGCGGCGAACTCCTCCAAAGATATCTTCCGTTGGAGTAATGCGTCTGATGCGGCGACTCGTACCGTTGGGCGAGCGCTTATCTCGAGCGGAGTGTCCTCGGCCATTGGGGGAGGCAGTTTCGGCAGCAACTTCAGTGCAGCCTTGATGGGCGAGGCCGGCCAAATGGCCATGGCCTCCGGCTTCAACTGGATTGGTGACAACGCCATTCATTTTCCAGATGCAAGCGTCCAAAAAGTGGTTGCTCACGCGATCATGGGTGGCTTGTTGGCTGAGCTGACGGGCAGTGACTTCAAGACCGGCGCAGCGGCAGCAGGGCTCAATGAAGTCATGGTGAGCTCGATGGGCGACCTGGGCCGGGATAACAAAGAGCTGAGGCTGGTTCTATCGCAACTTACCGGCTTGGTAGCGGCTGCGGCAGTCGACGGCGATTTGGACAAAGGCGTTGCCATCGCCAAAGGCGCCACTCAGTACAACCATGACCTGCATGAACCTGCGGCGAAACAGATGGCCCAGCAAGCGCTGGACCAATGTCGCGAAAACCCACTGCTATGCGACATGGGCATTGATTTCAGCAAGTTGACGGTCGACGACATCGTTTTTGCCATGCGTGTAGAGGGGGAGCATGGAAAGGGGATAGAGAACGCCAAGCCTGAAGCAATCGCTTTTGTTGACGGCTTTATGTTCAGCAGAGCTCCTCACATAGTTGGCGATTTGTACACTGAGACGGAGTCTGAGCGGTATAGGCTTGGTGTTGAGGCTAAGGCGAGCTTGGTACTGGCGGTCATCAATCTTGGCAATGGGATTCGTAGCTTTGGTAACTACCTGCAAGGATTGGTGAGGGCGACGCCAACAGGTGTACCTGTCGCCAAGGCTGTGGATGAGCTTGCGGCAAAAGGAACTGGTGGTGCGGGGCAAGCCGCCAAGAATCCTAATTCGACCAGTGCGATGACGGATGCCGAGGCGGGAATGCCCTATAGTCATCCGGTGAAGCCAGCTGCAAAAGAGACCGCGAAGAATCTAGTCTCAGGGGAAACTAAGGTTGTAGGTATTGATAAGCCAGCGGCTAACGATGCTAATTTTACGTTGGCATTACCTTCAGGAAAGAAAGGCTCTGTAGTTAGGGGGGCTTTAGAGGAACACGAGTTTAAACAGGCATCTGATATCGTTTCCTTTAGAGGAGGTCAATTTAAGGGGGCTGATACACCTAGTTTTGCGGGCATTGATGGCTGGCTTGATGGTGTTCCTGTTCAACTTAAGACAATCAAAGGGACTAGTATAAATTCGGTTAGAAGAAATATTCTTAGTGGCGCTGAAGACATGGCTAAAGCTGGGTATAAGGGGGATTTGTATATTGATGCAGCTAGTACAGGAGTGTCCATGGAGAAAATGTTAAGTCACTTTAAGTCGGGGTCCCCAGTCTCAAATGTTGTTGGTGAAGGGGCGGTGAGTAATATTTATATAAAAACTCAGGATGGCTGGATGAATATATCCTCTGGTCGAGTTTCTCAATATAAAGGGTGGGAGTGATGTCATCTGGTTTATTTGTTCCGATCAAAGAAGTCCCAAACTTTCAAAGCCTCCTAAGAGAGCTGCTTACCTTCCTTTCTGGTTTTTTTTTAGAGGCAGGTCAATTAAGGGTCGGTGTGAATCTCGGCGGTGGGGGGGAATTGATTGATAGTTTTGTCTTTGTGCATGATCAAGAACAGGAGCCTCTTTGTTGGATTGGTTTTATGAGGCTTCCTGAAGATTCGAGAGAGGTTTCAGAGGTGGATTTACCTATTGTTGCTGAAGTTACAAGGAGCTCCAAAGAAAATATGTTGTTTTCGGTGGCAGTTGCTTGTGCGATAGGGAAGGCTTTCGGAGGGCGAGTGATATATGATGATGCTCATGTGTATTTTGATTGCAAGAAAGATGTTTATACTCTCTTGGAGAGTGAGGAGTATCTTTCTGTTAGATTGTGAAAGTGTTTGATGAGTTTGGTGGAATGTGTTTTTGAGCTGGGCGGATACTGTGCTTTTAGTTAGATGTCAAGGTTGAAATGGAGCTGCTTTGTACCGCCCCTTTCTGTTTGTGCGAATTTTCAACAGGCTGCGTTTTGCTAGGATTCTTAGGTTTCAGAGGTTTTGGTAGATATTGCTAAATGAGAAATACTGGCTTTTGATGGTGAGGCTTAAAAGTCAAAGGGTGCAGTGTTCTTATCTATAAGGATGGGGTTCATATCAATCAGTTAGATCGGTAAGTGGATTGCGTTGTTGTTGGGTTGTAGGGGGGGTTATCGGGTTTATTAGTCAGTGTGCAGGGAAGGTTTGTGTTCTGTTAATTGAGTATGAAAAATGGAGAAGTTCGAACTGTCCAAGCTCGAATATCCCGCGATGAGAGAGGAACTGATCTCTTACTTGGAGGGGTTGTCTAGTGTTGATTATCAATACAACGCTTGGGTATCTAGAGCGAACCCTGATATAGGTTATGATGAGTTTAATTATGCTGTTCATTTTTTATACGATGACACTGATTTGGCAAACGATCCTCGCTCTTGGATTGGAATTGTGCTGAGAGGGGAAAGCGAAGTTGCAGCGATTTCTGATGTTGTTAACAGTATTGACAGGGTTTTTGATAAGTATGGGACTTGTCTTACAGATGCGGAGTACTTGACGAAGCCTGAATGGGTTGATGTTGTTGAGTCATCAAAAAGAGCTTTAATAATATTTTCTCAGATGTTGTCGTTCTGATTTTGTCTGGTACTTGAAATTGAGGAACCCCAGCTTGCGGCGTGGTTCTTAATTTACCCTGGTAAGATCACTGACCTATTCTTGCCGACCTTGATTCTGATCTTTCGAGTGACCTAAAAACCTGTCTGCTTCAGCCAGCGGCTGGCTATCACCGGTCTATACCTACTTTTCGTACAAAACCTAAGTAGTAGCGACGGTCAAGTTTTTCCCGCTGTAGAGCCCGGCAAATGGCTGAAGGATTATAATGATGGTTTTTTGAATGGGAAGAAGCTATCGGTGCAGTATTTTAAAAGTGAAGGTGGTAAGTTGCTCGGTGTAAAAATATGATTGCAATAGGACGAGGTGGTAGAACTAAAGGAGTAATGCTTTGATGAAAGATTTTTCGTTGATTGTAGAGGTTTTTGGGGCTGATGAAGTTTGCAGGGTCATTTCTGCACTGTCCATTGGTTTGTTAACTTCGGTTCGCTCTGGCTTGATGTCGCTAGAGGAGGCTGAGCAAATTCTTTTTACACCGAGAACTGAGAAAGTCTTAAGAGATAAAGGTGTCTCTTCTGTTATTTGCGATCTTGTACTTGAATGTTGTGAACTAGAGGATGTGCTTAGCTTGTTGCCTCATAGGTATGAGAAAAATATAGATATGCTTGTTGAAAGGTTTTCAGGGGTATTGAGTAGTATTTGTGCGCCAGATATGCAGTGGAAGCTTGCAAGGCTGCGTTGATAAAGAGTTTAAGTTAGAGCAGGTTTGCTCGTGTTCGAAATGAGTGTGGTGCGATTTGGACAAAGGCGTTGTCATCGCCAAAAGCGCCACCTATGTTCCCTAGGGAAAAGAGATAGTGAAGAATAATGATTAGGGTTCTGCGGCTGAATGAGTTGCTCGTCGCTCACAACTGCTTGCATGCCATTAGTATTCAGTTGAACGAAGATGGTGTGGCTTATGATTTATCTCTATCAATTTCGGACTCTGAAAAGGCAGGGGCTGATGTCGTGTGTGTCAGATTTATTGATATCAGTCATTTTGCGTCCCGTGATATTGGTGGCGGATTGACTCAGTTGATGCATATGACCGTGAGTCAGTTGGATTCGGGTTTTGACCGGATGCGTTATCAGTTGGTCGATCTTGAAGATAATAAGTTGTCATTTTACTTCTCATCATTTTCGGTTGAGTAGAGGGAGCAAAAGAGAGCTAGCCCGTGATTGGAACTGTGGTGTAACTGGTCGTCTCAATGCAGTCAGGTGATACAGCTATTTGGCCGTCGAAACCTGTAGCCGCTGTCGAGCGCAGCGAGGCTGCGCACGAGGACGCAGTCCTCGCCAAACCTGCCGATGCTTTTCATCTGGCTGCATACGGTTCTGTGGACATATCCGTTGCTGCGGTCACGGCTGCTTAGGGTTTCGCTCTTACAGCGACTCACTTTGGAAAAGCCCCAAAGTAAGCAAAGGGCTCCTGCCCCCGCATCCGGCGCCTCGCCTAGGCTCGGCGTTACCTCACTCCGGCATTGCTCCGGGGGCACGCCGCCACAGGCCATCCATGCCCAGCTGCCCCCTGCTCAGGGCGAAGGCGGCATACGTGCGTCGGCCAGTATTTTCAAGCCGCACTCCGCTTCAACGTTGCCAGCAGGCCGTGAAACGCTTGCACACCTCAAAGCGCTGATCCAGATCGGCCATGCGTGCCTGATGTGCGCTCAGTGTTTCCTTAAGCAGTGCTTGCTGGGCTCGGTAGTAGTACTCCAGCATTTCATTATTGGTCGACATCGCCTTGCTACGGTCGGCCGCTTCGCTGTTGGGCAAAAGTTCCTTGATCGCAGGGGTGTCGAGCAGGCCCAGACGGTTGGTGTAGTAGTCCTTGTACAACTGCAATGAACGGGCCTTGGTGCCCCTCATCTCATTGGAGAACTGCTCCAGGTTCTGTTGATATTCAGTCCAATAGGCATCGGGCAGGCTGAAGTCGAGGCGCTGTTTGCGTTCCGCTACGGATCTGTCGAGCAGTGTTTTCTGGACCGAAGGGGAATCCTCGGCGTCGGGCTGCATTTTCGCGATGACACTCGCGTCGACGATCTGCGCGATCAGCGCTGCACGCTCCGCTGACTGCGGTTGTGCTTCGGTGGGCTTGGGGAAAATAGGGTTGTGGCCGGCGCAGGCGGGCAGGCCTTTGTTGGTCAGCACGATCGGCGTGCGCACAGTCTTGCCATCGATCTGGCGCAGACGGCTAAGGGTGACCTGGCAAGTGCGACCTACTTTGCGGAAGTCCGCTTCGTACTCGCCGCCGCTCTGCGGGGTGAAGTTGAACCCCACGGTGCACACGCTGCCGGTGCTCAAGGTATTGGCTCGCGCGAATAGCTCATGGCCCGGTTGCAGCCGCACTTCCAAGTAGGCCTTGGCATCCTCGGGTGCAGCGGCACTCATGTCTGCCCGTCGCCGGGTATTGGCGCTGAACAGGTTATTGAGCAGCCCCGTGGTTTGGCCGCCGCAGTGTTCGGCATCGAACAAGTCGAGCGTCGAGCTGTCACTGCTGCTGATAAAGCGCAGCTTCGCCGCATCGGGGGCACTGGCGTCCGGGTAGGTGCCATTGAAACTGCACCCGCCAAGTACCAGCGCGGCAATGCTTACAGCGCCACGCACGCGCCATTGGGAAAAACAGAACATGTTGATAGATCGTCCTTGATGCACGAGTGGGCGAAAGGCCATCATGCTAAAGAAGGCAGGCGCCGCCGTCCAGCGCGCCTGTCGTCCCTGAATTTTCTGGGGTTTTTCTTTGTCTCCCACCGAGGTAGCGGAATGTTTGGCTCGCGCAACATCTTTGCAATTGGCCTGATTGGATTACTGGCTGGTTGTTCGTCAATGCCAGCTGAAATGGCCTTGAATTCGCCTGTTTACAACGCGCAAAACGCGGGCCTAGTGGTCGGCGCGCTGCTGGAAGGCGGCCCCTACGGAACCTACCTTGAGTTTCGCGATATCAAGAGCGGCAAGACTTATGGCTGGGGACCCAAGGATGACTACTCGGCATGGCTACCTGCCGGTGACTATGAAGTGAGCCGCCTGGGTCATCGTCGCGGGGTCATGGGGGCTTACTCCAAACCGCTGCGTTTCACCGTCACCCAAGGGCAGCTCAATTACCTTGGCGAGATGGTCTACGGCTGCTCGGCCGTCGCGCAACCGGCTGCGGTGTACGGCGTATTGAACTGCGGGGCCCTCGCGCTTGGAGAATGCACCGTCCCTAGCCCTAACGTGAACGTATGCGTGGTGGATCGCCAGGATCAAGCGATCAAGCATTTTTTGCAGCAACACCCCGAGCAAGCCCCTTTACCCGTGCGTAACGCGGTTATGTCGGCAGCGGCCTCTGGACCGAGCGTCCGCTTTCCCTAGGCTTTGTGCGAAAAGCCTTGGTGCTCGGTGACGCTGCGTTACTTTCGATACTCATGCGCATCGCTGCAAATAGGGCCCTGGCTATGGGCCCAAGGTTCAAAGGGGGGAGGGTAGTTGATGAGTACCGTGTCGCGGTTGAATGAGCTGCTTGTTGATCACTGCCTCTCATCATTCGAAACCTGTAGCCGCTGTCGAGCGCAGCGAGGCTGCGCACGAGGACGCAGTCCTCGCCAAACCTGCCGATGCTTTTCACCTGGCTGCATAGGGTTTTGTGTACATATCCGTTGCTGCGGTCACGGCTGCTTAGGGTTTCGCCCTTACGGCGACTCACTTTTGAACAGCGCACAAAAGTAAGCAAAACGCTCCTGCCCCCGCATCCGGCGCCTCGCCTAGGCTCGGCGTTCCCTCACTCCGGCATTGCTCCGGGGGCACGCCGCCACAGGCCATCCATGGCCTGGGGCGGCTAGCTCGGCATCCATGCCGAGCTGCCCCCTGCGCAACGCCTGCGTTCGGCCTTCTGAAGGGGCAGGCAGAGCAAGAGCAAAAGCCAAAGCAAAGCGCGTTTTACGCGCTTGTTGAGTTCAATGGCGTTCAAGCCTCTTGCTCTGTTCGCCACTGAATCACCTCCAGCACCGCGCAACCCTCCCGGGTGAGCAGATGCACCCCTCGGGTTACCCGTGTCAGGTCGCAGTCGGCAATGTCTTTCAGGTTAAGCGTGGACAGCGTGTCCATCAGATCCCGCACCACGGTGAAACGATGGGCCGCACTGCTGGCCAGATCGCTCAGAGAGGCTTGGGTGTCGAGGTAGAAAACGGCTTGGTTGGCGTCGTGGGTGTCGACGGGGGAGAAGCGGGAAATCGATTGATCGTCCATGGTCGTTACTCGTTGTAGAGCTTCCACCGTTTGCGGCCAAGCAAATGGAGGGTGGCAGCTGTGCGAGGGTTGGCCGACCGGCTACAACGACACCGGCACACCCGAAGGTGTCCCGCACACAGCCGCCATAACACAGAATCGCAGGCACAAAAAAAGCGTCTGCAATGGTGTTTTGGACGCTGATGCGTCGTTGTAATTCGACCGGCCAAGGTCGTTCGCGGATTTTGCCGCGAGGGCGAACTATAAGGGTAGCGTTTGCTCAGTACAACCATGTGTCGATGAGGATGTTTGAGGCGGTATGTCATGACGACGCCAATGGTCACGGCAGGTATGTGATGAGGTTTAAACCCCCTCATGCTTTAAACCGCTACATGCCAGGAGTCAGTAGCCACCGACGGAAATCGGTCAGAAGCAGACACTCAAAGCACCAACTAGACTGGAGTTGATTCAAGTCCACCAAGGTAGGAATGGATCAATGATTAGTCAGGTAGACATCGCAAGTTTCGGCAGCTTCTCCGGGCTGGAGTGGAAAAAAGCCGTTAGAGACAACGGAAAAAACATTAAGACCTTCCAGCGTTTAAATATCATCTACGGGCGCAACTACTCGGGCAAGACGACCCTTTCTCGTATCTTTCGTGCACTGGAGACGCGTAGGCTCCCTTTGAACTACGTTGGATCGTCCTTCACCGTTACGGGTGACAAGGGTGCTGTTACTTGCTCGGACCTATTGACTCACGACTATGACGTGAGGGTCTACAACCGCGATTTTGTGACTGATAACCTCAGCTTCTTGGTCAATCAGGATGGCGGTGACATCAAAACCTTCGCCATAGTTGGTGAGCAGAATAAGGAGATTGACGAAGCCATTGCTACTATCGAGGCGACGCTGGGAAGCGTTGAGGCAAAAGCTGGCCTTCGCTTTGACCTTGAGGCCACGAGAAAAGAGCGCGACCGCACCAAGATTGAATACAGTAACGCCTTCACTGCACTGGAGGGCAAGCTGCGTTCGCATGCCGCTGACAAGATTAAGAAAAACCGCCAGTACGGCGTTCCCGTGTACAACATCGACCACATCAAACGCGACATTGCCGCTATTAATAAGGCTGGATTCGTTCCGCTTACGCTCCAGGAACAAGCTGGAAAACTTGCACTGCTCAAGCAAGAAGCTTTGCCTGACATAACGAACACGCTTGCCATTACCCTCCAGTTTGACTCCTTGAAAAGCCTAGCAGATCCATCTCTATCCAAAGTGATCACGCCGACTAAGCCCATTCAAGAACTACTCAACGACAGCATATTGCAACTGTGGGTCAAGCAAGGTATCGCCCACCATCGAGATAAACGCAAAGTCTGTGCCTTCTGCCGGCAGAGCTTGCCTCATGACATTTGGCAGACGTTAGACGAGCATTTCAGCAAGGAGTCCGGTGATCTTGAAACCGCTTTAGACAACGCCATCACCTTAGTCAATGCAGAGATCGCGGCCGTCGCTGGGTTTGTTTCGTTGAGAAGCGATCAATTTTACACAGAGGAACGTTCTGACTTCGACACGAGGAGCACGGCACTCACCGATGCATTGGGCGTCTACAAAAAAGACTTGGAAGCACTTAAGAAGTTGCTGGAAACACGAAAAAGCAATCTTTTCCAAACCGTTGCACTTCTGCTTCCACGACACGACCCCAAAGAAATTCAGACGCATCTAAATGTCATCAATACGTTGATTGCCAAGAACAACGGGAAGACAAAGACGCTGGAAACAGACAAGGCTACCGCGAGAGATGCGCTTCGGTTGACTGACGTGTTTGCGTTTGCGGACGCTATTACCTATGAAGCGGAGTCGGCCCGTATAGCAGCCCTCAAGATCAACGCCGATACTGCAGAAATGGCATGTACGAACGCAGAAAAAGAAATTCGTAACGCCGAGGCAGAAGTCCAAAGCTTAAGAACCCAGCAGAAGGATGAGCGTAAAGGAGCTGAACGAGTTAATTCCCTACTCAACAACTTCTTTGGTCATGACGGCCTCAAGCTTGAGCCTCGCGACAGCGCTGACAAGGCAACTATAAAGTTTGAGATCACACGAGACGGCAAGGCCGCCTACAACCTGAGTGAGGGCGAATGTAGTTTGATTGCATTTTGCTACTTTATTGCCAAGCTAGCTGATCCAGAAAGCAAAGATAAAGAACTGATAATTTACATTGATGATCCGATTTCAAGCTTGGATAGTAATCACGTATTTTTCATGTATAGCTTGATTGAGAGTTTGATTGCTAAGCCGATAAAAAAATCTGATGGTTCAAACACTTATCGCTATCAGCAGCTTTTTATTTCAACACACAACTTGGACTTTCTTAAATACCTCAAGCGTCTGTCTATTCCAACAAAAAAAATACCTGCGGGCGAAGCTAAAGCTAAGAGTGTTTTCGATCATGAGCATTTCATGATTGAGCGCCACGGAGCAGAAAGCAATATCCTAATCATGCCGTCTTATCTCAAAGACTACATAACTGAATTTCACTACCTGTTTCATCAGATCTATAAGTGCAAAGACCAAGCTGCTGCACAAATTAGCCACGAACCATTTTTTGGCTTTGGCAATAATCTGCGAAAATTTCTTGAGGCTTATCTTTTCTTCAAGTACCCCTACCATGACGATAGGAACGACACTTTTGAGCGGATAAAGAAATTCTTTGGAGAGGAAGAGAATATAGCCGTTGCCCTTGTAAATCGTCTTAATAATGAGTTTTCTCATCTAGAAGCTGTTCCAGACAGAAGCTTTAAGCCAGTAGAAATTCCCGAGATAGCCAAAGTGGCAAACTACGTCCTAGACAAAATATATGCCTCTGATGCTGTTCAATATAATGCGCTATTGAAAAGTATTGGCGAGCCCGAAAGAATAGCTTGACGTATAAACATTACAGAGCATCTGCCGCCAAGGCGTACAGTGTCTCTGTAATGTTAAAGCGTACGCTGTAAATCGCTGATGATTTTCTAGGCTCTTTCGAGGGGTCGGTAGCTGCCTGTCACTAACGGTAGATCAAGTAATTTACTGTTGGCTGTGATCATTGCAGTACGCATTTTTTCGGTTAGGCGATTTATCCCTTTGCTGAGCTTTGATAAGGCATCGATCCATAATCTTATATTTCTTTCGTTTACTACACGGTGCAATTGATCATTGTTGTAGTAGTAACAGATAGACCTGTATGTAAATAAAAAGCAGCTCTCGGGAGCTGCTTTTCGATCCTATTCCCCCTTTTTATGCTTATGGGGTTTCAGGTCTGGATGCTCTTTCTGCTTTTCGGGCGTGACTCTCTGTCTTTTGTCCGCAGTGCCATCTTCGTTTTTTCTTTTCGGGCCAGGTTTGATACTCATGGTCGACTTCCTTTATCGCTTGGGTTGTTAAATCCTATTTTTAACTAGTCCAGCCTTTTATAGCTGTCAACAGGAAGCGGCTAAGGTGCGCTTGGTCATGGTGTCGGAATTCCGTAGCAAATTGCTTACCTCAATGCACAATCTGCGCAAGAAACGCCTTAGCCCTCTCACTCTTCGGCGCCCCAAAAAACTCCTCCGGCGGCGCATCCTCCACAATCCGCCCTCCATCCAAAAACAACACCCGCTCCGCCACCTGCCGCGCAAACCCCATCTCATGGGTCACACACAACATCGTCATCCCACTCCCTGCCAGTTTCACCATCACATCCAACACCTCACTCACCATCTCCGGGTCCAGCGCCGAAGTCGGTTCATCAAACAACATAATCTTCGGCTCCATGCACAACGCCCGTGCAATCGCCACGCGCTGTTGCTGCCCGCCAGACAGCTGGCTCGGGTACTTATCCGCCTGATTCTCAATCCCCACCTTGGCCAGAAACCCCCGCGCCAACTCTTCAGCCTTTTTCCGCGATAACCCCCGCACGGTCATCGGTGCCAGGGTGCAGTTGTCCAGCACGCTCATGTGCGGGAACAGGTTGAAGTGCTGGAACACCATGCCCACTTGGCTACGCACCTGGGCGGCTTCGCGGGTGTTTTGCGAGAGGTCGGTGCGGTCCACCAGGATGCGGCCTTTTTCGGCAATCTCCAGGCGGTTGATGCAGCGAATCAGGGTGGATTTGCCGGAGCCCGAAGGCCCGCAAAGGACGATGCGTTCGCCCTGGCGCACTTTAAGATCGATGTCGTGCAGTACATGGAAAGCACCGTAGAACTTGTTCACCCCGGCAATATCGATCACCACTTCGCGTGGGTCGGCAGCGGGGCGGGCAGGCGCTTCGGATGCGGCGGGAAGCGGGGCGGTCTGGGTCTGCATGGCGGTTCTCCGTCGGTCAGTTGAAGCGCTCGGCGCGGTAGGGGGTGGGGTCGGTAAAGGGCGTTTCGCCGGTGACCATCTGCGCCAGCAGTTGGCCGCTCACCGGGCCCAGGGTCAGGCCGTGGTGGGCGTGGCCGAAGTTGAACCACAGGCCGGGGTGGCGCGGGGCCGGGCCGATCACCGGGCACATGTCCGGCAGGCACGGGCGGCGGCCCAGCCAGGGTTCGGCGTCGAGGCGTTCGCCCAGGGGGTAGAAGTTTCGGGCCAGGGCTTCGCAGCGGCGCAGTTGGATTTCGTTGATCGGGTCTTCACAGTCGGCAAATTCGATGCCGGTGGTCAGGCGGATGCCGCCCACCATCGGCGCCAGGACGTAGCCCCCCACCGGGTCGAGGATCGGGTGCTGCAGGCGGGTGCCGGGCACGGCGGCGTAGTGCATGTGGTAGCCGCGCTTGATCGCCAGGGGAATGCGGTAGCCCAGGGGTTCGAAAATGCCGCTGGCTTGCGGGCCCAGGGCGACTACCACTTCCCGGGCGGTGATCGGGCCGAGTTCGCTCTGTATCTGCCAGCCGCCTTCGATCTGGGTCAGGGTCAGGGCATCGCCGATGACGAATTGGCCGCCGCGTTGCTTGAACAGTTCGGCGTAGCCGCGGGTCAGGCCGCCGGGGTCGCTCACGGTCTTGGGGTCGAGCCAGTGCAGGCCACCCACGATGTCGGGGTGCAGGCCGGGTTCCAGGGCCAAGAGTTCGGTGCGGTCCAGTACCCGGTAGTTGAGTTCGTAGTCCCGCAGGTCGGCGGCGGCGCGCTGGGCGAAGTCGAAGGCCTGCTGTTCGTTGAAGGCTTCGAGCCAGCCGCCGTCGGCGATCAGCTCCAGCATGTTGGCCGGGCGGGCCAGGGCCAGGTGTTCGGTGACGCAGCGTTCGATCAGCGGCAGCATGGCGCGGGTGGCGGCGGCCAGGCCCTTGGGCGAGGAGTGGCGCCAGTATTGCAGCAGCCAGGGGCCGGCCTTGGGCAGGTGGCGCAGGCTGTAGCGCACGTCCGATTGCTGGTTGAGGCCGTAGCGCACCAGCTTGGTCACTTCCCGGGGGAAGGCGTAGGGAATCACGCTGGCGCGTTCGATCAGCCCGGCGTTGCCGTGGCTGGTGCCGTTGCCCGGGGGCTGGCGGTCCAGCAGCACCACTTGGCGGCCGCGGGCCTGCAGGTGCAGGGCGCTGCTGACGCCGACGATTCCGGCGCCCAGAACGAGGGTTTGGCAATGCATGTTTCAGTCCTTATGACAGGGGCCGCGCGGCGGCCCGCTAAAGGGTTCAGTTCAGGTGCCGGCCCAGGCGGCCTTCCAGGTATTTGAGGCTGCGCCGTACCACTTCGACGATCAGCAGGTAGAGCACCGCGGCCCACAGGTAGATCTGGAAATCGAAGCTGCGGGAGAAGGCCAGTTTGGTCACCCCCATCAGGTCGTAGATGGTCACCAGGGAGGCAATGGCGCTGGCCTTGATCATCAAGATCAGCTCGTTGCCCAGAGGCCCGATGGCGATCAGCAGCGACTGCGGCAGGATCACTTTGCGAAACGCGGTCCAGCGCGACAGGCTCAGGGCCTTGCAGGCTTCGCGCTGGCCCTGGGCCACGGCCAGCAGGCTGCCGCGCAGGATCTCCGCCTGGTAGGCGGCGGTGTTCAGGGTGAAGGCCAGCAGGGTGCAGAACCACGCGTCGCGGAAGAACCACCACAGGCCCACGTCCTGCCAGAAGCCTTTGAACGAGCCCAGGCCGTAATACAGCATGAACAGCTGGGCCAGCAGCGGCGAGCCGCGGAAGAAGTACACGTAGGCCCCGGTGAAGCGCCGCAGGAGCTGATTGCTGGACAACCGCCCGAGGGCGATCAGCAGGCCGAGCACGGCGCCCAGGCTGAAGGAAATCGCCACCAGCTTGGCGGTCACCAGCAGGCCGTCGATAAAGCGCGGGCCGTAGCGTTCCAGCAGGTCCTGGTTGAGGAACAGGTTCAGCAGGTCATCCAGGCTCATGGTTGCAGGCTCCGTTGCGCACGGTTGAAGCGCCGTTCAAGAAAGCTGAACAGGTGCCCCGACAGCGCCGAGAAGAACAGGTAGCCAAAGCAGGCCACGCTGTAGAACAGCATGGGTTCCTTGGTCACGCTGACCGCGAGGTTGGTCTGGCGCATCAGGTCCACCAGGGAAATGGTCGACACCAGGGAGGTGTCCTTGAGCAGCGACAGCCAGTTGTTGGAAAGCCCCGGCAGGGCGATGCGGGTCAGTTGCGGCAGCAGCACCCGGCTGAAGGTGGTGCGCCGCGACAGGCTCAGGGCGCTGGCGGCTTCGTACTGGCCCTTGGGCAGGGTCTTGAACGCGGCCAGCCAGATCTCGCTGGAGAAGGCGGCGAACACCAGGCTGAAGGCGATCATCGCGGCGACAAAGGTATTGATCGCCACTTCACCGGGGTAGCCCAGGGCGCCGAGGATCTTCTGCGCGGCAATCTGGCAGCCGTAGTAGATGATCAGCAGGGTCAACAGCTCCGGCAGGCCGCGAAACACCGTGGAAAAGGTCGTGGCCCAGGCCCGCGCCCAGCGGTTTTTCGAGCGTGCGGCCAGGGCTACCAGCAAGCCCAGGGGCAGGCCGATGGGCACGCAGGTCAGGGCCAGGGCGATGGTCACCAGGGCCCCGGCAAGCAGGGCCGAGCCCCAGCCGCCGCTGGCAAAGGACAGGAGTGACAGCTGTTCGAACATGCGCGAACCCTCTGGAAGATTGAACCGTGCAGGGCGCCGCCGCGCTCAAGGGAGCGCGGGGCAACGGCAGCGGCAAAGGCGGGCGGTCAGTAGATGTCGAAGGCGAAGTAGCGGCTGGAGATCTGCTTGTAGGTGCCGTCGGCGACGATCGCGTCCAGGGCCTTGTTCAGGCGCTCGCGCAGGGCGTTGTCTTCCTTGCGCACGGCGATCGAGGCGTCGGCGGTGGTGCCGTTGACGTCACCGATGATCTTGCAGCAGTCCTTGCCGGCGCTTTCGGCCCAGGCCAGCAGCGGGAATTTGTCGGCAATCACCCCGTCCACGCGTCCGGCGGCCAGGTCGCTGTTGGCTTCGTCCAGGGTTGGGTAGAACTTCACGTCGGCGCCGGCCGGGCCGTAGTGGTCCTCGGCGTAGATGGCCTGGGTCGAGGAGGCCTGGGCGCCCACGGTGCGGCCCTTGAAGTTGGTCTGGGCGTCGGTGATGTCCGAGTCCTTGGCCACGGCTACCGACAGCGGGGTGCGGTAGTAGTGGTTGCTGAAGGCGATCTTTTTCTTGCGCTCGTCGGTGGCGATCATCGAGGCCACCACGGCGTCGTATTTCTTCGCCAGCAGCGCCGGGATGATGCCTTCCCAGTCCTGGGCGACGATCTGGCATTCGACCTGCATCTGCTTGCACAGGGCGTTGGCGATGTCCACGTCAAAGCCGTGCAGCTGGTTGTTGGAGTCCACGTAGTTGAAGGGCGGGTAGGCGCCTTCGGTGGCGATCTTCAGGGTTTCGGCCTGGGCCGCGGAGGCGGCGAAGACCAGGGCGCAGGCACTGGCGAAGCGGATGACGTTGTTCATGGAGCACCTCGGTTATTTATTGTTTTGCGCGGGTGGACGATGTGTAGCCAACAAATTCGTTATGCAGGGCGGCCGTGGCTTCCAGGCGTTTTTCCACCTCGGGGCCCAGGTGCTTGCACACCTCGTTGATCAAGAGGTGCACCAGCGACAGCATGGCCGCGGTGGATTCCCAGAACAGGTTGAACTCGGTGGGCACGCGGAACACCTCGTCGGCGTTCTGCTCGGCCCAGTCGCAGAAGGTGTCGGTGACCAGGGTCACCGGAATCCCCGCCTCGCGAGCCTTGTGGCACAGGGTCAGGGCGTGGCGCGAATAGCGCCGGGCCTCGAACACCACCAGGGCGCAGTCTTCGGCGGGGCTGAGCAGTACGTCGGCGAAATGCCCGGCAGAGCCGTCCACCAGGTGCACGCCGTCGCGCAGGTATTGCAGCAGGTGGACCATGGAGGCGGCGATGCCGCGCTCGGTCTGGAACCCCGCCACGTACACCCGGCGCCGGCTGGCCAGGCGCTGGACCACGGTCTGCCAGGCCGGGGTCAGGCTGTATTCGTAGACCTTGACCAGCGCCGCCACTTCCAGCTCGAAGCTGCGGGGCAGGCCCTGGGCCGCCGGGTTGGGCTGCTGGCGAAATTCCTGCAGGCGGTCGCCCACCAGCCACGGGCCTTCGCCGAGGTCGTTCTTCAGGTCGTTTTTCAGATCCTTGAAATGGCTGTAGCCGATGGCGCGGCAGAACCGGCCGACGCTGGATTCGCTGACGCCGAGTTTTTCGGCGATGTCGGCGGCGGTCTGGAAGGGCAGCTCATAGAGGTTGGCCAGCATGTAGCTGGCAATTGCCCGGCCCGACGCGGTGGCGCTGGACAAGCTGCTTTCAAGGCGTTGTTTGATGGGCTGGCTCATGGCCGCTCCTTGTTTTTATTGACCGCTGGAAACGGAAAATGAAGGTTTTCTGTCATGAAGTCAACATTTGACAGTTAACTGGCGTGACGCGATAGTCAGGCCCCTTCCAATAACAATTCCAATGGAGCTGCAATGACCGACGCGAACCACGCGACCGTGGCGCAGGCTGATGTCGAGTACCTCGACCTGCCGGCCTTGACCGACTTGCTGCAACGGATTTTTCTTCGCCACGGCACCTCTGCCGAGGTGGCCCGGGTGCTGGCCGACAACTGCGCCCGCGCCGAGCGCGATGGCTCCCACAGCCACGGGGTGTTCCGCATGCCCGGTTACCTGTCGTCCCTGGCCAGTGGCTGGGTCAACGGTCAGGCCGTGCCGCAAGTGGAGGATGTGGCCCCCGGCGTGGTGGCGGTGGACGCCGGCGGCGGCTTTGCCCAGCCGGCCCTGGCCGCGGCCCGCGCGCTGCTGCTGAGCAAGGCCCGCAGCGCCGGGATCGCGGTGCTGGCGATTCGCAATTCCCATCACTTCGCGGCCTTGTGGCCGGATGTCGAGCCCTTCGCCGAAGAAGGCCTGGTGGCCCTGAGCCTGGTCAACAGCATGACCTGCGTGGTGCCCCATGGCGCCCAGCGCCCACTGTTCGGCACCAACCCGATTGCCTTCGCCGCCCCCCGCGAGGGCGCCGAGCCCATCGTCTTCGACCTGGCCACCAGCGCCATCGCCCACGGCGATGTGCAGATCGCCAAGCGCCAGGGCCAGCAGCTGCCCCCGGGCATGGGGGTGGACCGCGACGGCCAGCCCACTTGCGATCCGGCAGCGATTCTCGACGGCGGCGCCTTGCTGCCCTTTGGCGGGCACAAGGGCTCGGCGCTGTCGATGATGGTGGAGCTGCTGGCGGCGGCGCTGACTGGCGGCAACTTCTCCTTCGAGTTCGACTGGTCGCAACACCCGGGAGCGCAAACGCCGTGGACCGGGCAACTGCTGATCGTCATCGACCCCAGCCACCTGGGCGGCGGGCATTTTGCCCAGCGCAGCGGCGAGCTGGTGCGGCAGATGCAGGCCGTGGGCCTGGAGCGCATGCCCGGGGACCGGCGCTACCGCACCCGGGCCAAATCGCTGGAGCACGGCATTCCCCTGGCTACCGCCGAGCTGGCGCGGTTGCGCGCGCTCGCGGGCGACGATAAGACGGGCGACGACTGAACGGCCGACGACTTAAGGACTTCATCCCTTCGCACCCGGGGCCATGAGCCCTTGGTGTTACTCCAGGTAGTGGGCCCGGTAGCGGTCCGGTCGTGGATCGGATTTGCCGCTCCCTGCCAGCCCCTCCAAAGCACTGGCAATCTGCCTCCAAGGCAGCCTGTCAGTGCCCTGGGGCCCTTTCGATAATCGCCTCCGACATTTCGTCCCCCGTTTGCGGAGCGCGCCATGCATAACAATAAGAACTGCCAGTACCCCCTGATTCCGGCCCTGCTCGTCGGCCTGTCGACCCTTGGCCTGGGCACTGTCGCCGAAGCCGAGATCATGCTGTACGACAAGGACCAGACCACCTTTTCCACCGACGGCTACATCAACGCCTTCTACGTCAACAGCAAGGTCGACCGCGCCGGCGAGCAGTACGACCGCCGCCAGGCGCGGGTGAAGATGGGCTTTCTGCCCAACTACCTGGGCTTCAACATGGGCAAGCAGGTGGACGACCTCAAGCTCGGCGCCCGGGCCTCGTTCTGGGTGACCATCAACGACAGCGAAACCAACGGCACCGACACCGCCATTGACGTGCGCCAGTTCTACGGCACCGTGGCCAACCCGGAATGGGGCGAGGTGCTGATCGGCAAGGACTTCGGCCTGTTCGCCCGCTCCAACATCCTGCTCGATGAAATGCTTGCCGGGTACGGCCAGGTCAGCGACAGCCTGGGGCTGGTGGACGGCGGCGGGGTGTCGTTCGGCAACATCGGCAGCGGTTATCCCTATCCCTTTCCGTCGTCGCAGATCACTTACCGCAGCCCGGTGATGGACGGCCTGCGGGTGGCGGTGGGCATCCTCGACCCGGTGGACACCAACGACAGCAGCGCCCTGGGCAAGGCCTACCAGAAGAACCCGCGCACCGAGAGCGAGGTCACCTACCAGTTCGACCTGGGCGGGGCCAAGTTCTACAGCTGGCTCAACGGCAGCTACCAGACTTCCGACAACACCGACCCCAACGTGCAGTCGGTGACGTCCAAGGGCCTGGGCTATGGCCTGCAGGCCAAGATGGGCGGCCTGTCCCTGACCGGTTCCGGGTTCCAGGCCAAGGGCATCAACCCGTTCTTCACCAACAACGCCGGCGAAGCCACGCTGCGCAACGTGGACAGCAAGGGCTACCTGCTGCAGGGCTCGTACAAGCTGGGCAAGAACCGCCTGGCGCTGTCCTACGGCAAGACCAAGGACGACGGCAACGGCGTGGTCGGCAGCGGCGCCGACTACCAGACCCGGGGCGTGGCGCTGTTCCACGACATCAACGACAACCTCAAGCTGGTGGCCGAGTACAACCAGTTCGAGATCGACGGCCATCACACCAATGCGCAAAACGAAAACACCAACACCTTCGCCGTGGGTGCCGTGCTGACCTGGTAACCCCAGCGCCGGCCCTGGCGTGCGCATCGCGCCCGGGCCGGCGCCCCCTCCATTCCCCATATCTCCCGCATGTCCCGTAGGAGCCGGCTTGCCGGCGAAGCGGCCCTCAAGCCTTGCACCAGCCTGGATGACGCCTTCGCTGGCAAGCCAGCTCCTACGGAGGTCGCGCCGCGCATTCCCCGCCTATTTTCCGCATTGGGGCATTCCCCGTAGGAGCCGGCTTGCCGGCGAAGAGGCCCTCAAGCCTTGCACCAGCCCGGATGACGCCTTCGCTGGCAAGCCAGCTCCTACGGAGGTCGCGCCGCGCATTCCTCGCCTATTTTCCGCATTGGCGCATTCCCCGTAGGAGCCGGCTTGCCGGCGAAGAGGCCCGCCAGCCTTGCACCAAACCGGCCGACACTTTCGCTCGCAAGCCAGCACCTACGCCCATGGAACCGGCTACCCGCTACCCAAGTAGCATTCGTGCTCCGGGGCCGGCTTCGTACACTCATTGCTCAGACAACCGGCGCCGGAGGCGACGATGCAGCAAGCCCAGAGCGAGGGCGTGGTCAGTGCCATGTCCCAGGCCGTCGATCCGCAGCAGGTGGCCCAGGACCTGGCCAGCCAGTTGCTGCATCCGCACCTGGGCTTCGTGCTGTTTTTCTGTTCCGCCGAATACCCCCTGCACACCCTGGGTCCGGCCCTGCAGCAGAGCTTTGGCGGCATCCCCCTGGTGGGCTGCACCAGCGCCGGGGAAATCACCCCCCTGGGCTACGGGCGCAATTGCGTGACCGCCATCGGCTTCGATCACCGGCACTTTTCCATCGCCGCCGAGCTGATCGACCAGATGGAACACTTCAGCCTGATCGACGCCCAGCAGATGGTCGAACGCCTGGTGGGCCGCTGCCGCAGCAACACCCTGGCGCCGATCAAGGGCAACAGCTTCGCCCTGACCCTGCTGGACGGCCTGTCGAGCCGCGAAGAAATGGTCCTGGCCGCTCTCAGCGCAGCCCTGGGGGACATTCCCCATTTCGGCGGTTCGGCCGGCGATGACAACTACCTGACCCACACCCACGTGTATTACGGCGGCGAGTTCCACAGCGGCGCGGCGGTGGTGGTGCTGGTCAACACCTGGCTGGATTTCGAGGTGTTCACCACCCACCACATCCAGCCCCGGGAAGAAAAACTGGTGGTCACCGGCGCCGACAGCGCCTCGCGCCGGGTCTATGAACTGAACGCGGAACCGGCCGCCGAGGAGTACGCACGGTTGATCGGCGTGCCCCTGGCGCAGCTCGACCATCGGGTGTTCGCCGCCCACCCGCTGGCGGTGCGCATCAACCAGCACTACTACGTGCGCGCGGTGCAGCAGGTGCACCCGGACCTGAGCCTGAGTTTCTACTGCGCGGTGGAGAACGGCATCGTCCTCACCGCCATGACCCCCGGCCCCTTGCTGCCCAACCTGCAACAGCTGTTCGACGGTTTGCAGCAGCGCCTGGGCAGCCTGTTGCTGACCATCGGCTGTGACTGCTTTTTGCGTCGCCTGGAGCTGGAGGATCGCGGCAGCCTGGATGAGATCGGGGCCTTTTTGCGGGATCAACGGGTGATGGGTTTCAACACCTACGGAGAACAGTTCAATGGCATGCACATCAACCAGACCTTCACCGGGGTCGCCATTGCCCGCAGTCGAACTCCGGCCCGCCGCTGAGCTGCAAGCGCAGCTCGATGACCTGCAGCGCGAGAACCGCAAGCTGCGGCGGATCAACGCGGCGCTGATCGAACGGGTCGAATCGGGCATCACCCGCGGCAACGACCCTTACGCGGCGTTCCAGCATTCGGTGGTGCTGGCCGAGCAGGTGCGCGAACGCACCGACGCCCTGAACCAGGCCATGGCCGAGCTCAAGGCCGGCAACCATCTGCTCAGCGAGGCGCGGCTGCGGGCCGAGACGGCCCACCAGCACCTGATCGACGCCATCGAGAGCATTTCCGACGCCTTCGTGCTGTTCGACCAGGAGCAGCGCATCGTCCTGTTCAACAGCCGCTTCCGCGCCTTCTGGACCCACGGCCGGGTGCGGATCATGGCCGGCATGCGCCTGTCGGAAGTGCGCCGGCTGATGACCAGCACCGGGCTGTTCAGCGAGGAACCGCGCAGCGGCGCCGACGAACAGCCGCTGTATCGCCTGCACAACGGCCGCTGGCTGCAGGTCAGCGAACGGCCGACCCGGGAGGGCGGGCGGGTGATCCTGTTCACCGACATCACCGAGGTCAAGCACAGCGAAACCCTGCGCCGGGAGCAGGCGGTGGCGCAAAAGTCCCACCTGCTGCAACGGGCGGTGGACAACCTGTCCCAGGGCGTGGCCATGGTCAGCGCCGAAGGCATTCTCGAACTGTGGAACCGGCGCTTCCTGGAGCTCAGCGGGTTGGCCCCGGTGGCCGCGCACCGCTTGTTTGCCGAGGTCATCGGCGACAGTGAGCTGAGCCTGCTGACCCCCGCCAGCCGCGACGGCAATGGCCGGGTGATCCACGAGTGCGAGCAACGTTTGAGCGACGGCCGGGTCCTGGAGATCCGCACCCATCCGCTACCCACCGGCGGTTTCGTCAACACCTTCACCGACATCACCGAGCGCTACCAGCACGCCGAGGCCCTGAGCGAGAGCGAGCGCTGGATTCGCCTGATCACCGACCATGTGCCGGCGCTGATCGCCTACCTGAATGCCGACCTGGTGTATGAGTTCACCAACAAGGTCTATGAGGAGTGGTACTGCTGGCCACGGGGCGTGATGCTCGGCCAGAGCCTGCGCGAGGTGCACAGCGAACAGCACTACCAGCGCCTGGAAAGCTACGTGGAGCGGGCCCTGGCGGGGGAGAGCGTGACCTTCGAGTTCGCCGAAACCAACGTCAACAACCAGGAGCGCTACATGCTGCGCTCCTACGTGCCCAACCGCCTGGCCAATGGCGAAGTGGTGGGGATTTTCGTGCTGATCCGCGACATCACCGAACGCCGGCGCACCGCCGAGGCCTTGCATCAGGCCTACCAGAACCTGGAGCTGCGGGTGCGCGAACGCACCGCAGAACTGACCACCCTCAACCAGCAGCTGCTGCGCGAGATCGAAGAGCGCAGCCGGGTCGAATCACGCTTGCGCGAGGCCAAGAGCGAGGCCGAGCGGGCCAACCTGTCGAAGACCAAGTTCCTCGCCGCGGTCAGCCATGACCTGCTGCAACCCCTGAATGCCGCGCGGCTGTTCACCAGCGCCTTGCTGGAGCGCCGCGACCCCCAGGCCAGCAGCGCCCTGGTGCGCAATGTCAGCAACTCCCTGGAAGACGTGGAGAACCTGCTGGGTACCCTGGTGGACATCTCCAAGCTTGATGCCGGGGTGATCAAGGCCGACATCGCGCCTTTCGCCTTGAGCGAACTGTTGGAAAACCTCGCCGCCGAGTACGCCCAGGTGGCTCGCAGCGAAGGCCTGGAACTGCACTTCGTGGCGTGCTCGGCCCTGGTGCGCAGCGACATCCAGCTGCTGGCGCGAATCCTGCGCAACCTGCTGAGCAACGCCATCCGCTACACCCGCCAGGGCCGGGTGGTGCTCGGTTGCCGGCGCCAGGGGCACTGGCTGTCGATCGAAGTCTGGGACAGTGGCATGGGCATCGCCGCCGAACGCCTGGAAGAAATCTTCCAGGAATTCAAGCGCGGTGAAGAACAGCGCCCGGACCAGGACCGCGGCCTGGGCCTGGGGCTGGCCATCGTGGAAAAGATTGCCGGGATCCTCGGCCACCGCATCGGCGTGCGCTCCTGGCCGGGGCGCGGTTCGGTGTTCAGCGTGCAAGTACCCATCAGCGCCAGCGCGCCCTTGCCGGCGCCGCGCCCGGAGCTGGGCGACGCCCTGCTGGAACGTTTGCACGGCGCGCGGATCTGGGTGCTGGATAACGACGCGGCGATCTGCGCCGGCATGCGCACCCTGCTCGAAGGCTGGGGCTGCCAGGTGATCACCGCCTTGTCCGAAGAAGACCTGGCGCGCCAGGTCGACGACTACCGCGCCGACGCCGACCTGCTGATTGCCGACTACCACCTGGACCACCAGCAGAACGGCATCGACGCCGTGGCACGAATCAACGCCCGCCGCGCCCTGGCGATCCCGGCGATGATGATCACCGCCAACTACAGCAACGAGCTCAAACAGCAACTGCGGCAGCTGGGCCACACCCTGATGCACAAACCGGTGCGCCCGATGAAACTCAAGACCGCCATCAGCCACCTGCTGACGCCCCCCGTGTAGCCGCTGCCGCAGGCTGCGCCCGGCTCCGCAGGAGACGCCAAACCTGGCAACGCGGTCCACCAGAACACCCCGCGTGACCCGATTCACCGCCACGGCGTTGGTCGCGATGATTGCGCGGGTCTTCAGAATCGCAGGAAGGGCCTTCGGCCCTTGTCGCAGCCTCGCCGAAGGCTCGGCAGCGGCTACAGGACTTGCAGGTTGCGGAAGGCTTCGTGTAGCCGCTGCCGCAGGCTGCGCCCGGCTCCGCAGGAGACGCCAACCCTGGCAACGCGGTCCACCAGAACAACCCGCGTTATCCGATTCACCGCCACGGCGTTGGTCGCGATGAATGCGCCGGTCTTTAGAATCGCAGGAAGGGCCTTCGGCCCTTGTCGCAGCCTCGCCGAAGGCTCGGCAGCGGCTACAGGGGTTAGCGGCGTAGGTAGGCGCCGAAATCGATATCCCCGGCACTGAGGATCGCTTGCACCCGGTTGTGCACGTTGAGCTTGCGCAGGATCGCCGAGACGTGGGCCTTCACTGTGGTTTCGGCAATGTCCAGGGTGTAGGCGATCTGTTTGTTGGACTCGCCCTTGGTCATGCGTTCCAGCACCAAAAGCTGTTTGCGGGTCAGGGCCTGGAGCAGTTCCGGGGGGAAGCTCGGGGTCTCGCTGCTGCGGCGTCCCGGCTGGCTTTTCTGGGTGCGGATGATGTCCGGCGGCAGGTACACGTTGCCGTTGAGGATCTGTTCGATGGCCTCGGTCATCTGCGAGCGCGCCGAGGATTTGGTGATGAAGCCGACGGCGCCGTAGGTGATGGCCTGGAGCACGATCTGCTTGTCCTGCTCGGCGGAGACGATCACCACCGGAATGGTCGGCGCTTCGTTGCGCAGGGTGATCAGGCCGTTGAGGCCGTGCATGCCGGGCATGTTCAGGTCCAGCAGGATCAGGTCGAGGTCGTCGTGCTCCTGGGTCAGGGCCAGGGCGCTGTCCAGGTCGGCGGTTTCCATCACCTCGCTGCCGGGAAATCCGTCGCTGATGACGTTGTGAATGGCTTCGCGAAACAGTGGGTGATCGTCGGCTATCAGAATTTTATACATGGCCTTTCACCTCGTTATTGTGATTGTGCGGGGGCGCGCTGGCGGCTTCAGGGAAAGGCTTCCGGCTGGGCCGCCACCACGGGCAAGCCGGCGGCCTCCCAGGCGTCCAGGCCGTCGCGATACCAGTAGAGGGAGGTATAGCCCAGGGCTGCGGCGCGTTTTACCGCGTTCCAGCTCAGCCAGCAATCGGCGCGGCAATAAAAGACCAGCGGTTGTTGCCGGTTGCCGGCGCTGAGCTGCTGCAGGTAGCGGCTGAAGTAGCGCTGCCACTCGGGGCTCAGCTCGCCGTCGCCGGTATTGGCCAGCCAGTGGCTGCCGGGCAGGTTGGCGTGGGGCTCGCTGTCGATGAAGCGGCCTTGCAGCCATTGCCGGCGATAGACGTCGATCAGCAGGGGTTTGGGTTGCGCCTGGAGCAGGGCCTGCAAACCCTGGGTGTCGATGATCTGCGCGACCTCGATCTGCGTGGGCGTCGGGCTGCGGTAGAGGCTGGTGCGATAGCCGTCGGCGGAAAACAGCGGCGTCTCGGCCTGGGCCATTCCCAGGGTCAGGCACAGGGACAGCAGGGCCAGGGTCTGCAGGGCACGGGGCATAAGGGGGTTGTCCTTCTTGTTATGCGCCCATTACATGCCAGCGCGGGGGCATTTGTGAATGCGACCATCGACAGCAAAAGCAGTACCAAAGTCGTAGGTCCTGGCTGGGTGACGCTCTTGTAGTTGTCTGTAGCCGCTGCCGCAGGCTGCGAACGGCTTGGGCGGCATTCCGACGGAGGAGACGCCAGACCTGCCGACGCGGTCCAGCAGGACAGTCCGCCGGGTTCTCTTCACAGCTATGTGCTGGTGTTTGTATCGCTGGAAGGGCCTTCGGCCCTTGTCGCAGCCTCGCCGTAGGCTCGACAGCGGCTACAGGCGTTGTAGAGATTGCGGAGATTGCAGGGCTTCGTGTAGCCGCTGCCGCAGGCTGCGAACGGCTCCGGAGGAGACGCTAAACCTGCTGGCGCGGTCCAGCAGGACAGTCCACCGGGTTCTGTTCACAGCTATGTGCCGGTCTTTGCATCGCTGGAAGGGCCTGCGGCCCTTGTCGCAGCCTCGCCCAAGGCTCGGCAGCAGCTACAGAGGCTCTTTATCTGGAGATGTTTAGGCGGTGCTTTTGCGCAGGGCGGCGTGTTGCGGGTTGAAGGTCAGTACCGCCAGCAGGGAGAACACCAGGGTCAGCCCCAGGCACACCGCCAGGGCCAGGAGGTTGAGGCGTTGATACAGGGCGAAGCGCACCAGCTCCACGGCGTGGGTGAAGGGGTTGAGGGCGCACAGCCAGTACAACCAAGGGCTGGCTTCGAGCATCTTCCACAGCGGGTACAGCGCCGAGGACAGGAAGAACAGCGGGAAGATCACGAAGTTCATCACCCCGGCAAAGTTCTCCAGTTGGCGGATGGCGTTGGACAGCAGCAACCCCAGGGCGCTGAGCATCAGGGCCACCAGCAGCAACGCCGGCAGCGCGGCCAGCAGGCCCATGGCCGGCGGCTGCACGCCATACAGCCAGGCCACGGCGAGGAAGGCGTAGACCTGCAGCAGCGAGATCAATGAGGTGGCCAGCAGCTTGCTGGCCAGCAGGAAGGCCCGGGGCAGGGGGCTGGTGAGCAGCACGCGCATGCTGCCCATTTCCCGGTCGTAGACCATCGACAGCGAGCCCTGCATGCCGTTGAACAGCAGGATCATGCAGGCCAGCCCGGGGACGATGTAGACCTCGTAGGGAATGTAGGTGCTGTAGGGTTCGATGATGGCGATGCCCAGGGCCGCGCGAAAGCCGGCGGCGAACACCAGCAGCCACAGCAGGGGCCGCACCAGGGCGCTGAGAAAGCGTGTGCGCTGCAGCACGAAGCGCAGCCATTCGCGCAGCACGATGCCGCGCAGGCACTGCCAGTAGGCGTTCATGCGAGCGGTTCTCCGATCGGCGCCGGGCGCGGCTGGGGATTCTGGGTCAGGCGGGCGAAGGCCGTGCCCAGGTCGCCGCCCTGTTGCTGGCTGATGGCGCTGGCCACGCCACTGGCCACCAGGCGCCCCTGATGCAGGATCAGCAACTGGTCGTCGGCCTGCACTTCATCCAGCAGGTGGGTGGTCCAGAGCACGCTCAGGCGCTGTTCCTGGCACAGCTGGCGAATGTGCCGGCTGAGGGCCAGGCGGCTGGCCGGGTCGAGGCCGGCGCTGGCTTCATCGAGCAGCAGCAGGCGCGGTTCATGCAGCAGGGCGCGGGCGATTTCCACCCGCCGGCGGTGGCCGCCATTGAGGGCGCGCACGCTCTCCCGACGCCGTTCGGTGAGGCCCTGGCGCGCGAGTTCGGCGTCGATCCGCGCCTGGGCCTGGCGCCGCGACAAACCGTGCAGTGCGGCGTGGTAGTGCAGGTTCTGCTCGACGCTCAGGTCCAGGTCCAGGGTGCTTTGCTGGAACACCACGCCGAGCTGGCGCAGGGCGGCCCGGGCGGCGTTGCGCAGGGAGCAGCCGCCGACGCGGATGTCGCCCTGCTGCAGGTCGTAGAGCCTTGTGAGCAGGGCGATCAGGGTCGACTTGCCGGCGCCGTTGGGCCCCAGCAGGGCAGCAAAGCGCCCGGGAGCCAGGCTCAGGCTGACCTGATCGAGGGCCTGGCGCGGGCCGTAGGCGAAGCTCAGCTGGCTGACCTCCAAAGCGTTCATGGGGTCACCACCACGCCCCAGGGATAGCGCCCGACCTTCACCGACTTGAGCACCTTGAGGCTGTTGACATCGATCACCGAGACATCGCCGCTGACCCCGTTGGTGGCCAGCAGCTGGCTCTGGTCCGGGGTGAATGCCAGCTGCCAGACCCGCCGCCCCACCAGCAGGTAGTCGAGGATCTCGTAGGTCTTGGCGTCGATCACCGCCACGTGGTTGGCCGGGCCCAGGGCGACGAAGGCGTACTTGCCGTCGGCGCTGAGCTTGATGCCCACCGGCTGCACCTTGTCCGGGTGCACGCCCTTGATCTTGAAGTTCAGGGTCTTGAGCACCTGGCGCGTGGCCACGTCGAGGATGGTCACGGTGCCGCCGATTTCCGCCGAGGCCCAGAGCCTTGAGCCGTCCTGGTTGAACTCGACGAAGCGCGGGCGCTGGTCCACCAGGGTGCTGTCGGCCAGGGTCTGGGTGCTGGTGTCGATCCAGTGCAGCATGTTGGTGGTTTCGCTGGTGTTGACCGCCCACTTGCCATCAGGGCTCACCGCCATGCCCTCGGGCTCGACCCCGACGTTGATCTGGCCGAGGACCTTGGCGGTCTCGGTGTCGATCACCGTGACCAGCGCATCGTCCTCGTTGGACACGTACAGCCAGCGGTTGTTGGGGTGCAGGGCGAACTGCTCGGGGTCCTTGCCGGAGGGCAGCTCCTTGATGATCTTGCGGGTGGCCACGTCCATCACCTGGACCCGGTCCGAATCGCTGGCGCAGATGTACAGCAGCTTGTTGTCATGGGACAGCAGCAGCCCGCGCGGGCGCTGGCCCACCGGCAGGGTCTGGGTGACTTCCAGGGTCTGCAGGTCGATCAGGCTCAGGCTGTTGTCCTTTTCGTTGGAGACCCAGGCCGTGGCGGCCATGGCGTGCCCGGCGGCGAGCAGCAGGGCCGCGCAAAGGGCAGAGCGGCAGAGAAGAGGGCGGCGCATGGCGGATTCCTTGTTGTTGTGGTGATCGGATCAGGGGTAGCGGCAGGTCACTTCGGGGCGGTCGTAGCCCAGGCTGTCCATTTCGTTGAAGGGGTGCAGGAAGCCGTCCTGGGGCGAGGTGCTGACCAGGGCCCGGGGCTGCACCAGGGGAATCGGCTGGCGCAGTTCGCCGTTCCACGGCCGGTAGCTGAGCTTGCGGCCCTTGAAGCCGTCCAGCGGCAGCTGGTCGCTGAGCAGCAGCGCCTGCAGGGCCCGCGGGTCGGCCTGGCGCAGTTTGCTCACGGCGCTGGCGACGCTGCGCACGGCCATCCAGGCGGCGAAGTCGCGGTCGTTCATCCAGCGCCCGGCCTGGGCTTCGAAGCGCTTTTGCAACTGCGCGGCGCCGAAGGTTTCCACGCTCTTGTGCCAGCCGGTGGGGGTCAGGCCCTGGGTGCCGGCCACCGGGCGCGGGTACCAGGTCTGGTAGGGCAGGTATTCGCCGAAATCGCCGCGCTCGTCGGCCACCAGCACCACGTCGTATTCGGCGGTCTGGGTGAACAGCGGCATGTCGGCCTGGGCGCTGCGGCGCTGGTCGTTGTCGAAGCTCCAGGCTTTCTCGGCGACGATCTTCAGGCCGAAGTGCTGCATGGCCCGGCGCAAGGCGTCGGCGTAGGCGCGGTCGTCTTCGGTCTGGCCGACGATGAGCAAGGCCCGCTGCCATTTGCGCAGCACCATGAACTGCACCAGGGCGTCGGCCAGCATCGCCCGGCCGGGCAGGCTGTGCAGCACGTTGCCCAGGCACTGGCTGCTGCGCAGGGCGTCGTCGGGGCTGCCGGCGTTGAACAATAGGCTGTCGGGCAGGGCCGCCGACAACTCCCGCAGGCTGGCCGCCGGGGCATTCACCACGAACAGCCGCAGGCCCTGGTCGTGCTGGGCCCTGGCGGCTTGCAGCAGTGCCTCGGGGCTGTCGACGCTGGCGCTGTCGAGCTGGAACTGCTGCTTGAGAAAGCGCCCGGTGCTGTTGCTGTCGACAATCGCCAACTGGGCGCCTTGCAGACCGGCGTCGGCGGGCTCGGGGATGATGTTGGACAGCAGCGGGCCGGGGTCAGGGCGATAGCCCAGGTAGCCGATGCGCACCTGCAAGGGTTCCTCGTTGGCCTGGCTGGCGCTCAGGGGCAGCAGGAGCGAGGCCAGCACCAGCAGGCAAGTCGGGATAAGCGGGGCAGGCTTGTGCATAGGGCGCTCCACGGCAGGTGGCGCCAGCATAGGAACAGCGTCGGGGCGGGGAAATATGCAGAAAGTAGCGCCCGGGCAGTACCAAGGTAGTAACCCGGCGCGGGCGCGGCGGTCTTAGCATGGTCCCTGCGGCCTCGATCCTGGCCTGAATCTGCCCCGAACCCTGAGCCCGAACCTTGAGAGCGACGCCCATGCGCATCATCAAAGTGCTGCTCCTGCCCTTGCTGCTGATCCTCAGCCTGATCGGCGTCGATCGCCTGCACGGCCCGCGCCCGGTCGTGCCCCTGGCGGTGCCGCTGGTTCCGGGGCGCTAGGCATGTCGGCGCTGTGGCGGATCAACCTGTGGGTCACGGCGTTCTTTGCCGTGGTGACCCTGGCCTGCGCCGGCTTGCTGCTGCATCAGGCGGTGGCCGATGTCGAGCGTGAACTGCAGTCCGCCGAAGCGGTGGTGGAGTACTTGAGCGACAGCGCCGAGCGCAACCCGGCGGGCCTGCAACCGCATCTCACCCAGAGCCTGCGCCATGTGCGGGTGCACTGGCTGGGGCCGGACGAGGCGGCGCGCATGCCCGAGCAGGCCGGGCTGGACGCCTGGCTTGGCCGCCAGCTGTTCAGCGACCGTCGCCACAGCGCCCGGGAACTGGACCTGGGCGACGGCCGCCGGGTGCTGATCGCCGTGGACGCGCGGGATGAGATCGATGAAGTTTGGGATTCCCTGCAACAGCTGTTGAGCCTGTGCGGCCTGGCCCTGCTTTTGAGCCTGCTGACCATCCGCTGGGCAGTACGTCGGGGCATGGGCTTGCTGGATGATTTGCTGCGGGCCTTGCAGCAGGTGTCCGGCGGGCAACTGGCGGTGCGCCTGCGCGAAGCCGGCCTGCCGGAAGCGCGACAACTGGCCGGACACTTCAACCGGATGACCGCGACCCTGGAGCAGACCCGCGCCGACAACGCGCAACTGACCCAGGCCCTGCTGGCGGTGCAGGAGCGCGAACGCACCTACCTGGCGCAGACCCTGCACGACGACCTCGGGCAATACCTGGCGGGCATCCGCGCCCAGGTCTGCCTGCTGCGCATGGTCAGCGGCCAGCCCACGGTGGTGGAACACACGGCCCAGGCCCTGGAACTCAATTGCGAACGCTTGCAGCTGGGCTTTCGCGCCCTGGTGCAGGACCTGTACCCGGTGGTGCTGCAGCACCTGCCGCTGGCCGAAGCCTTCGGCCTGCTGGTGAGCCAATGGCAGGACAGCCAGGGCATCGACTGCCAATTGCGGGTCGGCGCCGACCTGCCGGCGTTGCCCGACGCCAGCAAGACCCACCTCTACCGTCTGCTGCAAGAGGCGCTGACCAACGTCGCCCGGCACGCCGGCGCCAGCCAGGTGCGGGTGCGCCTGCAACGCAGCGCCCGGGGCCTGCGCCTGCTGGTGCGCGACAACGGATGCGGCGCACGCCAGCCCCAGCGCCCCGGCGTCGGCCTGCACTCGATGGCCGAACGGGCCCGCAGCCTGGGGGGCGAACTGCACATCCTCAGCCGTCCCGGTGCCGGTTGGGCGCTGGCCTTGAACATGCCCCTGAACATGCCCGTGGAGGCCTGATGAACATCTTGTTGGTGGATGACCACGCCGTGGTTCGCCAGGGTTACGCCAGCCTGCTGCGCGCGGTATTGCCGGCGATGCAGGTGCGCGAAGCGGCCAGCGGCGAAGAAGCCCTGACCCGGGTCGCCGAAGAAGTGCCGAACCTGGTGATCATGGATTTCGGCCTGCCGGGCATCAGCGGCCTGGAGACCACCCGCCGCCTGCGCCAGCGCCTGCCGCAACTGCGGGTGCTGTTTTTCAGCATGCACGACGAACTGCCCCTGGTGCGCCAGGCCCTGGAGGCCGGTGCCTCGGGCTACCTGACCAAGAACTCCGCACCCCAGGTGCTGATCGAAGCGGTGCACCGGGTGCTGGCCGGACACGCCTACATCGAACAGCCCCTGGCCACCCAACTGGCCTGCACCCCGGCGCAGAACGCCAGCGACCCGCGCTTGCAGAGCATGACCCAGCGCGAGCTGGAGATCTTCGTGATGCTGGCCAAGGGCACCCCGGCGCGGGTGATTGCCGAGCAGCTGTGCATCAGCGCCAAGACTGTGTCGAACCATTTGACCTTGCTCAAGAGCAAGCTGCAGGTCAGCTCCCATGCGGAGTTGGTGCATTTGGGGATTGATATGGGGGTGGTGCGGGTGGCGGGGTGAGGGGGTATGGTTTGGCAAAATTTGTCAAAGGCGGACAAAGCCATGAGCACCATGAACATTTCCCTGCCGGACGCTCTCAAGTCCTTTGTCGATGATCAAGTCAGCCAGCGCGGCTACAGCACCAGCAGTGAATATGTGCGTGAGCTGATTCGCAAGGATCAGGATCGGCAACATCTGCGTGGCCTGTTGTTGGCCGGTGCTCAATCGGCGCCGGGCACTGCTGTGCAGGGTGACTATTTCGAATCCCTGCGTGCCAGGGTTCACAAGGCGCGAAGATGAAAGCCAAGCCGGTCATGCCACGCGCCCTTGCCAGCCAGGATGTGGAAGGTGTTATCAACTACTACCTTGACCAACAGGCCGAGCAGGCTGCGCTCGGTTTTATCGATGCTTTGAAAAGCCCTATCTACATATCGGCCGCCATTCGGCCTCGAGTATGTCTCGCTACGCCCACGAGCTGGATCTGCCGGGGGTGCTTTGCTGGCCGCTGAAGCGCTATCCCTATCTGGTGTTCTACGTTGAACGCGATGACCACATCGATGTATGGCGGGTTTTGCATGGTATGCGGGACTTTCCTGAGTGGTTGGCTGAAGGTGTTTTCCGGTAGTGGTGGGGGATGTTGGGGGCTTTTTGTGGTGAAGGGGCGGGGTGTATATCCGTTGCTGAGGGTGTGGCTGCTGGTGGTTTCGTCTTTAGGGGGCTGTGCCACGGGGTACATATCCGTTGCTGCGGGTGCGGCCACTTAGGGTTTCGCCCTTACGGCGATGGGGGACGGAGTACATATCCGTTGCTGCGGGTGCGGCCACTTAGGGTTTCGCCCTTGCGGCGATGGGGGACGGAGTACATATCCGTTCCTGCGGTTATGGCCACTTATGGTTTCGCCCTTACGGCGAGTCCCTTTTTACAAACGCCTAAAAAGGAACCAAAAACGCTTGCCCCTCCATGGGCCCCTCGCTGGGGCTCGGGGTTCCCTCTCTCCGGCATTGCTCCGGGGGCCCGCCACCAACCGGCCATCCATGGCCGGGTGGCGGCTAGCTCGGCATCCATGCCGAGCTGCCCCCTACGCAACGCCTGCGCTCGGCCGGCTGGGAAGGGGCCTGAAGATCAAGATCAAGATCAAAAGTCAACGCCAAAACCCAGGTGCGCAGGCCGGCTCCTTGTAGCCGCTGCCGAAGGCTGCGAACGAGCGCTCGCGCTCGCAAAACCAGGCGGAGCGATAGGTCAGGAATATCGGGGAGGCAGGTTTAGCGTCTCCTGCGGAGCCGTTCGCAGCCTGCGGCAGCGGCTACATGTAATGCGAACGGCGATGAAACAGGTTGGCCGGCAGGCCGCATTCAGATTTTGTTTTTGATCTGGCTTTTGATCTTCCTGCCCCCTTAGACACGATGGCCGAACGCAGGCATTGATCCGTGGGTAACCCGGCAGGGATGCCGGGTTAGCCGCACTGGGCCATGGATGGCCCATTGCGGCGGCCCACGGATCAATGCCGGAGTTCGGGCATGCCGAGCCCCAGCGAGGCACCGAGTGGAGGGGCAGGAGCCTTTGGTTACTTTGGGCTGGCCGGCATTCCGGGTTTCAAAGTGACTCGCTGTAAGAGCGAAACCCTAAGTGGCCGTGACCGCAGAAATGGATATGTACCCCGTCCCACTCGCTGTAAGAGCGAAACCCTAAGTGGCCGCACCCGCAGCAACGGATATGTACCCCGTCCCACTAGCTGAAAGAGCGCCCCCCAGGTGGCCACACCCACAGCACCGGCTATGCCCCCAACCCCCTACTTATCCCACGTCCCCGGACACCCCTGGCACCCCTCCATATTGGCATCCTGAAAATTCCCATAATGCTGCCGCGCCCCGCGCAAATCGGCGCGTTCCAGATTGCTTTCGCCCAGTTTGGCTTCCTGCAGATTGGCCTCGCTCAGATTGGCCCCTTGCAGATCGGCCTTGTTCAACCAGGCCATCTCCAGATCCGCCGCCTGCAGGTTGGCCCGGTGCAGCTTGGCCCCGGACAGCCGGGCAAATTGCAGGTAGGCCGCGCTGAGGTTGGCATTCTCGAATTGCGCGCCCTGGGCAAACAGGCTCCAGCCCTGGATCGCCATCAGCTTGGCGTCGCTGAAGTCCGCCAGCCGTAGGTTGCTCTGTTGCAGGCTGGCGCGGGTCAGGTTGGCGCCTTGCAGGCGGGCTTTTTCCAAATTGGCCAGGTCCAGCTGGGCATGGCGCAGGTCGGCGCCGGAGAGGTCGGCGCCGGCCAGGTTCATCTTGCGCAGGTCCTGGTTGGCCAGGTTGGCGCCGCGCAGGTTGGCGCCCGGGCATTGGCTGGATTCGGCAATCAGGCAGCCATTGATGGTCAGGGGTACATCGTTGCCGTCGTCGTCGACGTTCACCGCGAAGGCGGGGGAGAGGCCCAACAGCAGGACCAGGGGCAGGTAGTTCATGGTGCGGTTCTCCAGGCGGGAGTGAAGGCGGGTGGGGCGAGGGCGCTGGCGCCCGCTGGACCGGCCGGCGCCCCGGGGGCGTAGCCGTCGTGAACCCGGCCCACGCGGTAGGCCTGAGCTATCGCGTGGGCAGGGTTCGGAGCCGCTGCGCGGCCCAGCGGGCGCCAGCGCCCTCGCCACCAGTCGGTCAGCGCTGGGCGGTCTTGTTATCCCAGCTCGGGATCTTGAACACCCAGAACGAACCGCCTTGGGCCACCGGCTTGGTCAGTTCGGCCATGTCGCCACCCCACAGCGGCACCGCGCCGCCGTAGCCCACGGTCACGCCGATGTACTGCTCGCCGTCCTGTTCCCAGGTGATGGGCGGCGAGACGATGCCGCTGCCGGTCTGGAATTTCCACAGCTCCTTGCCGGTCTTGGCGTCGAAGGCCTTGAAGAAGCCGTCGCCGGTGCCGGTGAACACCAGGTTGCCCTTGGTCGCCAGGACGCCGGCCCACAGTGGCAGGTGTTCCTTGTGTTCCCACACCAGCTTGCCGGTGGTCGGGTCCATGGCGCGCAGGGTGCCGACGTGGTCGTCGTACATGCGCTTGATACGGAAGCCCATCCCCAGGTAGGCCGAGCCTTTCTTGTAGTTCACTTCCTCGGTCCAGTACTCCTCCTTCCACTGGTTGCCGGGGATGTAGAACAGCCCGGTGTCCTGGCTGTAGGCCATGGGGTTCCAGTTCTTGCCCCCCAGGAACGGCGGCGAGACTTCCACCGGCTTGCCCTTGGTTTCACCTGGCAGCGGCTTGGCCGGACGCTGGCCGGGATTCTCTACGGGGCGGCCGGTCTTGAGGTCGATGTGGCTGGCCCAGGTGATGTTGTCGACGAAGGGGAAGGCGTTCTGCAGTTTGCCGTTGTTGCGGTCCACCACGTAGAAGAAGCCGTTGCGGTCGGCGTGGCCGGTGGCCTTGACCACTTTGCCGTCCTTGCCCTTGTAGTCGAACAGCACCAGTTCGTTGTTGCCGGAGAAGTCCCAGGCATCGTTCGGCGTGTGCTGGTAGAACCATTTCACTTCGCCGGTGCTCGGGTCGACGCCGACCTGGCCCGAGGTGTACAGGCTGTCGTAGTCGTGGGGATTGCCGTCCTTGGCGGTGCGCGCCCAGGTGTTCCACGGCCCGGGGTTGCCGGCGCCGACGATGATGGTGTTGGTTTCGGCATCGAAGCTGGCGCTCTGCCAAGGGGCGCCGCCGCCGTGGCTCCAGGCTTCGACCTTGCCGGTTTCGGTGGTCTTGTCATCGGGCCAGGACGGTGCCTTGACGTCGCCGGTGGGGGTGCTGTCCTTGCCGTTCAGGCGGCCCATGTGGCCTTCGACGAAGGGCCGCATCCACACCTCTTCGCCGGTCTCCGGGTCGCGGGCGAACAGCTGGCCGACCACGCCGAATTCATCGCCGGAGCTGCCGTGGATCAGCAGCACCTTGCCGCTGGTCTTGTCCTTGATCAGCACCGGGGCGCCGGTCATGGTGTAGCCCGCGCTGTGGTCGCCGAACTTCTTGTTCCACACCACCTTGCCGGTGTTCTTGTCCAGGGCGATGACCCGGGCGTCGAGGGTGCCGAAGTAGATCTTGTCGCCGTAGATCGCCGCGCCGCGGTTGACCACGTCGCAGCACGGGCGAATGTTGTCCGGCAGGCGGTGGTTGTAGGTCCACAGGCGCTTGCCGGTCTTGGCGTCGAGGGCGAACACCCGCGAGTAGGAGCCGGTGACGTAGACCACGCCGTCGCTGACGATGGCCTGGGATTCCTGGCCGCGCTGCTTCTCGTCGCCGAAGGAGTAGGACCAGGCCGGGGTCAGCTTGAACACGTTCTTGTCGTTGACCTGGGCCAGGGGGCTCCAGCGCTGGGCGTTGGTGCCCATGCCGTACTGCAGCACGTCCTGGGTGGTCAGGTGGTCGTTGGCGATGTCTTCCCAGGTGACGTTCTTGCTGGCAGGTGCCGCCGGGGCGGTGGCCGCTGTGGCCGCCGTGCCCAGGGACAGGCTGCCGGCCAGCAGCAGGGCCTGGACGGCAAGGCTCAGGGGGGAAAGGGCGGGTAGCGATCTTATTGTCATGGTTGCAGTTCCCAGTGGAGGTTTTGGCCTGACTAGGGTCTGCCCCGGGGCGGGTGTTGAGATACGGAAAAAGTCCCGCCCTTGCCGGGAATAGTTCCCGGGCGGCACCTGATTTAGGCCCGCGCCACAAGCCCTACTACCAAGGGAGTAGGGCGCGACCACCAAAGCAGCATACGGCCGTCCGCCGGCTGTTCCTAAGATGGCGCCATGGCCTCTGTAGCGAGGTCTTGCGTGCAATCTTGAGGGCATAACAATGACAACAAAACGCAACGCCTTGCTCGCGGTAGGGCTGCTGACCGGTGCCTTGGCCACCGGTGCTGTATGGGCTCATGGCAACGTGGTGCCCCAGGCGGTGGAAACCAAGGGCCTGACGCCGATCAAGGACGCCGGGGTGAGCGTCGATGGCGACGGCTGGGCTTCGGTCAACCCGTACCGCACCTCGCCCGAGCACGACAAGGCGGTGGAAATCGGCGCCTCGGCCTACAACCAGAACTGCGCCGCCTGCCATGGCCTGGAAGCCAAGTCCGGCGGCATTGCGCCGGATTTGCGCATGCTCGATGCCGGTGAAGCCGGGGATGAATGGTTCGTCGAGCGGGTGCGCCACGGCGCGGTGCGCGATGGCCGGGTGTACATGCCGAAGATGGCCGACTACCTGAGCCAGGAAGCCCTGTGGGCGGTGCGCACCTACCTGGACAGCGTGCGCGTCGAGGAGTGATTGCCATGGGCCGCCTGGCGCTGTTTCTCAGTGGCTTGCTGCTGTGCTGCGCGGCGGCGCAGGCCGGGGTGCGCAACTACGACACGATGATCGCCTCCGGTGAGCTGAAGGTGGCGGTGTACCAGGATTTTGCCCCCTACAGCTTCGAGGACCAGGGCCAGCCCCGGGGCGTCGACGTCGAGCTGGCGCAAGCCCTGGCCGAGGCCCTGGGGGTGCGCCTGCAACTGATCTGGGCGCCCCCCGGGGAGAAGCTCGACGACGACTTGCGGGATTACATCTGGCGCGGCAGCCCGTTGCGCCACCAGCAGTTGGCCGACCTGATGATGCGCGTGCCCTACGACCACGACTACGCGCAAAAGCGCAATGAACTGGGGGAGCTGGCCAACGACCACGTGGTGATGTTCGGCCCCTATCAGGAGGAGCGCTGGCAGGTGGCATTCGACCGCCGCCGGCTGGACTCGGTGGCCAGTGTCGCGGTGTTCCAGGAGCACCCGATCGGGGTCGAGGTGGACAGCGTGCCCTCGTTCTACCTGACCTCGGTGTTCAACGGCATGCTCAGTGCCAAGACCCATCATTACCCCAGCGTGCAGCAGGCCTTCGGTGCCTTGCGGGCCGGGCAGGTGGACGCGGTGATGGCCATGCGCGGCGAGATCGACTGGCAGTTGCATAAGGCCGCCGACCCGCAGCTGGCCCTGGCGGAGAACGCCTACCCGAACATGGGCAAGCAGGTGTGGGAGATCGGCATGGCGGTGCATGAAAGCAACCGCCAGCTGGCCTATGCCGTGGAGGAGGCCCTGGAAGGGCTGATCCGCGACGGTCGCCTGCAGGCGCTGTACGCCCGTTATGGCCTGCGTTACGAGGTCCCGGAGATGTATCAATAGGAGCTGCGATGAACTGGCGAGCGACCTGTCTGCTGGCGTGCTGGCTGCCCTTGGCGACCCCGGCGCTGGCCGCCGATCCCCAGGCCCCGGGCGCGGACCCGGTGCCCTCGGTGATGTGGGCCTTCTACCACAAGCAATTGCTGGGCGATGCCGCGTTCGTCTTCGATGACCGGGTCAAGCTGCTGGCGCCGCCCTTTGCCGAGGATGCGCGGCAGGTGCCGCTGGAGATCGACGCCCGGGCCTTCAGCGGCGACGTGGTGCGCATCCTTGCCTGGGCCGAGCTCAACCCCTTGCCGCGCATTGTCGATTTCGTGCCGGGGGAGCGGGTGCTGCCCTGGCTGTCGATCCGCATCCGCATCGAGCAGGCCACGCCGCTGCGCGCCGCGGTGCAGACCCGCGACGGCCTGTGGCACGTGGGCTCGACCCTGATCGATGCCGCCGGTGGCGGCTGCACCGCCCCCAGCGTGGTGCGCACCCAGCCGGGCTGGGAAGAGCACATCGGCGAGGTGCTGGGCGGGCGTTACCCGCGGGGTGATGCCAGCCGTCTGCGCCTGCAAGTGTCTCACCCGATGGACAACGGCCTGGTCAGCGGCATCCCCGAGTTCTTTCTCAACCACGCCGAACTGCGCGACCCGAACGATCAGCTTCTGGCCAGCCTCGAACTGTTCCCGGCGGTCAGCGAAAACCCCAACCTGGGGTTCGACATCCAGGGGACGGGGCAGACCCGCTTGCTGTTGCGCGACAACAGCGGCAACCAGTTCGAGGCCAAGCTGCCCTGAGCGCATCCTTTGACCCACCCGAGCCGAGGCGCACCATGCGTTGGATCCTGCTGTTGCTGCTATGCCTGGGCCTGCCGGCCCGGGCCGACCTGGACTATCAACTCAAGCCCCGGCAGATCGCCGCGGACACCTGGCTGCTGGAAGGCAGCACCGACAATTTCGCCAAGGCCAACGGCGGCAACATCGTCAACACCGGGTTCATCGTCACCGACAGCGGGGTGGTGGTGATCGACAGCGGGCCGTCGAAACGCTACGGCGAAGCCTTGCGCCGGGCGATTGCCGCCACCACCGACAAGCCGGTGATCCAGCTGCTGTTGACCCACCATCATCCCGACCATGTGCTGGGCAACCAGGCCTTTGGCGATGTGCCCATCGGCGCCCTGGCCGGCACAGCCGACCTGCTGCGCCAGCAGGGGGACGCCATGGCCGAGAACCTGTACCGCATGGTCGGCGACTGGATGCGCGGCACCGAGGTGGTGCTGCCGACCCGGGTGCTGGAGCCCGGGGTGCTTGAGGTGGGCGGGCATCGCTTGCGCCTGCTCAGTTTGAGTGGGCACACCGGTGCCGACCTGGCGATTCTCGATGAGAACACCGGGGTGCTGTTTGCCGGTGACCTGGTGTTCTACGAGCGCGCGCTGACCACCCCCAACAGCCCGGGGCTCGGTGTCTGGCTCAAGGACCTGGACACCTTGCAGGCCCTGCCGTGGAAGCTGATCGTTCCAGGCCATGGCCCGGTGGCGACGGATGCCCGGCCCTTTGCCCAGATGCGTGACTACCTGGGCTGGCTGGACGGGTTGATGCGCGACGGCGCCGCCCAAGGCGACGACATGGCGGAGATGATCCGCCGCCCGATCCCCGAGCGTTTTGCCAGCATCAGCCTGACCCGCTACGAGCTGATCCGTAGCGTCAGCCACCTGTACCCGCGTTACGAGCGCCAGCGCCTGCAGCGTATCGACGATCACTGACCCTTGTGGCGAGGGAGCTTGCTCCCGCTCGACCGCGCAGCGGTCGCCAGACCTGAATCCGTGATCTATCAGCAAGAACGGGGTGGCCGCCATTGGGGCGGCTGCGCCACCCAGCGGGAGCAAGCTCCCTCGCCACATCTACATGAGGGATCTTGTGGGGGCTTGCCGGCGAAGGCGGTCTTGCGGGCTTCTTCGCTGGCAAGCCAGCTCCTACGTTAGGCGGGCACACCGCTTGGAGCCTTGTAGGAGCCGGCTTACCGGCGAAGGCGATCTTGCGGGCCTCTTCGCTGGCAAGCCAGCTCCTACGGGAGGCAGGTACATCGCGTGGAGCCTTGTAGGAGCCGGCTTGCCGGCGAAGGCGATCTTGCGGGCTTCTTCGCTGGCAAGCCAGCTCCTACGGGAGGCAGGTACATCGCGTGGAGCCTTGTAGGAGCCGGCTTGCCGGCGAAGGCGATCTTGCGGGCCCCTTCGCTGGCAAGCCAGCTCCTACGGTGCGGGGGCATGGCGCCTGCTTGCCGCTTGTTGCTTGAAGCTTGCCTCTGCCCCTCCAGTACCAAGGAACTAGAAAACTCCGCACTGCGGGCAATTGTTGGCAAACAGGCCGGGACCAAGAATTCCCGGCAGACCGGGAAAATTTCCCGGGAACAACAATAACCGCCGAGGTAGCCGTCATGACCCAACCCCCACGTCGTCCCTTTTTCGCCGTGAGCCTGGTGCTCAGCGCCATGCTGCTGTCCAGCGCGGCCCTGGCCGCCGTCACCGATGAAGAGATCCTCCAGGACCCGAAGAACCCGCAGCAGATCGTCACCAACGGCCTGGGTGTCCAGGGCCAGCGCTACAGCCCGCTGGACCTGCTCAACGTCGATAACGTCAAGGAGCTGCGGCCGGTCTGGGCCTTCTCCTTCGGCGGCGAGAAGCAGCGCGGCCAGCAGGCCCAGCCGCTGATCAAGGACGGGGTGATGTACATGACCGGCTCCTACTCGCGGGTGTTCGCGGTGGATGCGCGCACCGGCAAGAAGCTCTGGCAGTACGATGCGCGCCTGCCGGATGACATCCGCCCGTGCTGCGACGTGATCAACCGCGGCGTGGCGCTGTACGGCGACCTGGTGTTCTTCGGCACCCTGGACGCCAAGCTGGTGGCCCTGAACAAGGACACCGGCAAGGTGGTGTGGAGCAAGAAGGTCGCCGACCACAAGGAGGGTTACTCCATCAGCGCGGCGCCGATGATCGTCAACGGCAAGCTGATCACCGGGGTCGCCGGCGGCGAGTTCGGGGTGGTCGGCAAGATCCAGGCCTACGACCCGAAAAACGGCGAGCTGCTGTGGATGCGCCCCACCGTGGAAGGCCACATGGGCTATGTGTACAAGGACGGCAAGGCCATCGAGAACGGCATTTCCGGCGGCGAGGCGGGCAAGACCTGGCCGGGCGATCTGTGGAAGACCGGCGGCGCGGCGCCGTGGCTCGGCGGCTACTACGACCCGGAAACCAACCTGCTGCTGTTCGGCACCGGCAACCCGGCGCCGTGGAACTCCCACCTGCGCCCTGGCGACAACCTGTATTCCTCGTCGCGCCTGGCCCTGAACCCGGACGACGGCACCATCAAGTGGCACTTCCAGAGCACCCCCCACGACGGCTGGGACTTCGACGGCGTCAACGAGCTGATCTCCTTCAACTACAAGGAGGGCGGCAAGGAGATCAAGGCCGCCGCCACCGCCGACCGCAACGGCTTCTTCTACGTGCTCGATCGCACCAACGGCAAGTTCATCCGTGGCTTCCCCTTTGTCGACAAGATCACCTGGGCCACCGGCCTGGATAAGAACGGCCGGCCGATCTACAACGAGGCCAGCCGTCCCGGCGCCCCGGGCAGCGAAGCCAAGGGCAGTTCGGTGTTCGTCGCCCCGGCCTTCCTCGGCGCCAAGAACTGGATGCCCATGGCCTACAACCGCGACACCGGGTTGTTCTATGTGCCGTCCAACGAGTGGGGCATGGACATCTGGAACGAAGGCATCGCCTACAAGAAGGGCGCGGCGTTCCTCGGCGCGGGCTTCACCATCAAGCCGCTGAACGAGGACTACATCGGCGTGCTGCGGGCCATCGACCCCATCAGCGGCAAGGAAGTCTGGCGCCACAAGAACTTCGCGCCGCTGTGGGGCGGGGTGCTGACCACCAAGGGCAACCTGGTGTTCACCGGCACGCCTGAAGGTTTCCTCCAGGCGTTCAACGCCAAGACCGGCGAGAAGGTCTGGGAATTCCAGACCGGCTCCGGAGTCCTGGGCTCGCCCGTGACCTGGGAAATGGACGGCGAGCAGTACGTCTCGGTGCTCTCCGGCTGGGGCGGCGCGGTGCCGCTGTGGGGCGGCGAAGTGGCCAAGCGGGTCAAGGACTTCAACCAGGGCGGCATGCTCTGGACCTTCAAGCTGCCCAAGGACCTGGTGAGCAAACGCTAATCGTAGGAGCCAGCTTGCTGGCGAAGGCGCCCGCACGACCGCTTTCGCCGGCAAGCCGGCTCCTACAAGCCCCGGGATATCCCTGCCGACCGTAGGAGCCAGCTTGCTGGCGAAGAGGCCCGCAAGAGCGCCTTCATCGGCAAGCCGGCTCCCGCACTGGGCAATCAACCTACGACCAAATGACGAGAGCCCCCCCTGCCAACGATGCATTCGTCCGGCACCCGAGGCTCTCTACCATCGGTCCATCGCCTGTCGTCGGACAGGCCTCGACCAGCAGAGGCTCAGCATGATCTACGCACAACCCGGAACCCCAGGCGCCGTCGTGTCCTTCAAGCCACGCTACGGCAATTTCATCGGCGGCCAGTTCGTGCCGCCGGTGGAAGGCCAGTACTTCACCAACACCTCGCCGGTGAACGGCGAAGTGATCGCCGAATTCCCCCGTTCCAGCGCCGCCGATATCGACAAGGCCCTGGACGCCGCCCATGCCGCCGCCGATGCCTGGGGCAAGACCAGCGCCCAGGACCGTTCGCTGGTGCTGCTGAAGATCGCCGACCGCATCGAGCAGAACCTGGAGATCCTCGCGGTCAGCGAGACCTGGGACAACGGCAAGGCGGTGCGCGAAACCCTCAACGCCGACGTGCCCCTGGCCGCCGACCACTTCCGTTACTTCGCCGGGTGCATCCGTGCCCAGGAAGGCGGCGCCGCGGAGATCAACGAACTGACCACTGCCTACCATTTCCACGAACCTTTGGGCGTGGTCGGGCAGATCATCCCGTGGAACTTCCCGCTGCTGATGGCCGCCTGGAAACTGGCCCCGGCCCTGGCCGCCGGCAACTGCGTGGTGCTCAAGCCCGCCGAGCAGACCCCGCTGTCGATCATGATCTTCGCCGAGCTGATCGCCGACCTGCTGCCGGCCGGTGTGCTGAACATCGTCCAGGGTTTCGGCCGCGAAGCCGGCGAGGCCCTGGCCACCAGCAAGCGCATCGCCAAGATCGCCTTCACCGGCTCGACCCCGGTGGGCTCGCACATCATGAAATGCGCCGCCGAGAACATCATTCCGTCCACCGTGGAACTGGGCGGCAAGTCGCCGAACATCTTCTTCGAAGACATCATGCAGGCCGAACCCAAGTTCATCGAAAAGGCCGCCGAAGGCCTGGTGCTGGCGTTCTTCAACCAGGGTGAAGTCTGCACCTGCCCGTCCCGCGCCCTGGTGCAGGAGTCGATCTACGAGCCGTTCATGGCCGAAGTGATGAAGAAGATCGTCAAGATCAAGCGCGGCAACCCGCTGGACACCGAGACCATGGTCGGCGCCCAGGCATCGCAGCAGCAGTACGAGAAGATTCTCTCCTACCTGCAGATCGCCCAGGAGGAGGGCGCCGAGCTGCTCACCGGTGGCGCCGCCGAGCGCCTGGAAGGCGACCTGTCCAGCGGCTATTACATCCAGCCGACCCTGCTCAAGGGCCACAACAAGATGCGCGTGTTCCAGGAAGAAATCTTCGGCCCGGTGGTGGGCGTGACCACCTTCAAGGACGAAGCCGAAGCCCTGGCGATTGCCAACGACAGCGAGTTCGGCCTGGGCGCCGGGCTGTGGACCCGCGACATCAACCGCGCCTACCGCATGGGCCGGGCGATCAAGGCCGGTCGGGTGTGGACCAACTGCTACCACCTGTACCCGGCGCATGCCGCGTTCGGTGGCTACAAGAAATCCGGCGTGGGCCGCGAGACTCACAAAATGATGCTCGACCACTACCAGCAGACCAAGAACCTGCTGGTGAGCTACGACATCAACCCCCTGGGCTTCTTCTAAGGGCAAGAAAGGGCGGGGTAGTTGGGTGCTGCCCCGCTTTGTGTGGCAACGGCGCGACGTCTTGGGTGGACGTCGCGCCGTTTTTTTTAGAGACCCCGATCCCCTCAACTTGCGCCATCCTGTAGCCGCTGCCGAGCCCCGGCGAGGCTGCGCAAAGGCCCGCAGGGCCTTGCCTGGCGATCCCCCGCCAAACCCGCAGCGGCCTCAAAAACGCAGCGGCCCTTCGTGCCGTTCGCAGCCTGCGGCAGCGGCTACACCAACCTCGGATCGACACCGGCCCTGTAGCCGCTGCTGAGCCCCGGCGAGGCTGCGCAAAGGCCCGCAGGGCCTTGCCTGACGATCGCCCGCCAAACCCGCGCCGGCCTCAAGAACGCTGCGGCCCTTCGTGCCGTTCGCAGCCTGCGGCAGCGGCTACACCAACCTCGGATCGACACCGGCCCTGTAGCCGCTGCCGAGCCCCGGCGAGGCTGCGCAAAGGCCCGCAGGGCCTTGCTTGACGATCTCCCGCCAAACCCGCAGCGGCCTCAAGAACGCTGCGGCCCTTCGTGCCGTTCGCAGCCTGCGGCAGCGGCTACACGTGCGCCCAGCCCCTACCAACGCACCCCGCCGGCTCGTCCCAAAGTAGCATTCGGCCGCCGCGCGCCCCGTGCATTAATGCCTCTACCGGAATCGTCCGGCACAACAAGAGGATTGACCCCATGTGGCATAAACCCGCGTACACCGACCTGCGCATCGGCTTTGAAGTGACCATGTACTTCGCCAACCGCTGAGCCGTCCCGCTCCGGCCGCTCCTGGTGTTGGCCGGAGTCTTTTGCCCTTCAGGAGCACGTCATGCATATCCGCATTCTCGGTTCCGCGGCGGGCGGCGGTTTTCCGCAGTGGAACTGCAACTGCCGCAACTGCGCCGGGGTGCGCGACGGCAGCCTGCGCGCCCAGCGCCGTACCCAGTCGTCCATCGCCTTGAGCGACCACGGCAACGACTGGATCCTGTGCAACGCCTCGCCGGACATTCGCGCACAGCTGGAGTCCTTCCCGGTGCTGCAACCGGCCCGGCACTTGCGCGACACCGCCCTGGCCGGGGTGATCCTGCTGGACAGCCAGATCGACCACTGCACCGGCCTGCTCAGCCTGCGCGAAGGCTGCCCGCATCAGGTCTGGTGCACCGAGATGGTCCATCAGGACCTGTGCAGCGGCTTCCCCCTGTTCAACATGCTCAGCCACTGGAACGGCGGCTTGCAGTGGCAGCCCATCCACCTCGATGGCCGCGAATTCAGCCTGCCGGCTTGCCCGGACCTCGCCTTGCGGGCCATTGCCCTGCGCAGCAGCGCGCCGCCGTATTCGCCCCACCGTGGCAACCCGCACCCGGGGGACAACATCGGCCTGTTCATCGAGGACCGGCGCAGCGGCGCCAGCCTGTTCTATGCCCCGGGGCTGGGGCAGGTGGATGAGGCCCTGCTGGAATGGATGGACCGCGCCGACTGCCTGCTGGTGGACGGCACCCTGTGGCGCGACGATGAAATGCGCGTCTGTGGCGTCGGCGACAAACTGGGCAGCGAGATGGGCCACCTGGCGCAAAGCGGCCCCGGCGGCATGCTCGAGGTGCTGGAGCGCTTTCCCCGGGCGCGCAAGGTGCTGATCCACATCAACAACACCAACCCGATCCTCGACGAAGACTCCGCCGAGCGCGCCGAACTGACCCGCCGCGGCATCGAAGTGGCGCATGACGGCCTGGACATCCACCTCTGACGCCACCCGGTCCCTGTAGCCGCTGCCGAGCCTGCGAGGCTGCGCAAAGGCCCGCAGGGCCTTGCCTGGCGATCACCCGCCACACCCGCAGCGGCCTCAAGAACGCTGCGGCCCTTCGTGCCGTTCGCAGCCTGCGGCAGCGGCTACACCAACCTCGGATCGATACTGGTCCTGTAGCCCTGTAGCCCTGTAGCCGCTGCCGAGCCTGCGAAGCTGCGCAAAGGCCCGCAGGGCCTTGCCTGGCGATCACCCGCCAAACCCGCAGCGGCCTCAAGAGCGCTGCGGCCCTTCGTGCCGTTCGCAGCCTGCGGCAGCGGCTACACCAGCCTCGGATCGGCACCGGCCCTGTAGCCGCTGCTGAGCCACGGCGAAGCTGCGCAAAGGTCCGCAGGACCTTGCCTGGCGATCACCGGCCAAACCCGCAGCGGTCTCAAGAGCGCTGCGGCCCTTCGTGCCGTTCGCAGCCTGCGGCAGCGGCTACACCAGCCTCGGATCGGCACTGGCCCTGTAGCCCTGTAGCCGCTGCTGAGCCACGGCGAAGCTGCGCAAAGGTCCGCAGGGCCTTGCCTGGCGATCACCCGCCAAACCCGCAGCGGTCTCAAGGGCGCCGCGGCCCTTCGTGCCGTTCGCAGCCTGCGGCAGCGGCTACACCCTCGGATCGATACTGGCCCTGTAGCCCTTTAGCCGCTGCTGAGCCACGGCGAAGCTGAGCAAAGGTCCGCAGGACCTTGCCTGGCGATCACCCGCCAAACCCGCAGCGGCCTCAAGAGCGCTGCGGCCCTTCGTGCCGTTCGCAGCCTGCGGCAGCGGCTACAGGGCCTGCGAGGCTGCGAAGTCCGCCGATGGTCGGATTGCTTTCAGCAACGGATGCTTTAGGCTGGCGTTCTCCTTTCAGAACAATAAGAAAACAGGCTTCCGTCATGAGCCAGAATCTCAGTCTGCTGCGCAAGTTCGTGTCTCCGGAAATCATCTTTGGTGCCGGTTGCCGGCATAACGTCGGCAACTATGCGAAGACCTTCGGCGCGCGCAAGGTCCTAGTGGTCAGCGACCCCGGGGTGATCGCCGCCGGTTGGGTCGCCGATGTCGAGGCCAGTCTCCAGGCCCAGGGTGTCGACTATTGCCTGTACAGCCAGGTGTCGCCCAACCCGCGGGTGGAGGAGGTGATGCAGGGCGCCGAGGTCTACCGCGAAAACGCCTGCGATGTGATCGTCGCCGTCGGCGGCGGCAGCCCCATGGACTGCGGCAAGGGCATCGGCATCGTGGTGGCCCACGGGCGCAGCATCCTGGAGTTCGAAGGGGTGGACATGATCCGCGTGCCGAGCCCGCCCTTGATCATGATTCCCACCACCGCCGGCACCTCGGCGGACGTCTCGCAGTTCGTGATCATCTCCAACCAGCAGGAGCGGATGAAGTTCTCCATCGTCAGCAAGGCGGTGGTGCCGGATGTGTCGCTGATCGACCCGGAAACCACCCTGGGCATGGACCCGTTCCTCTCCGCCTGCACCGGTATCGACGCCCTGGTGCATGCCATCGAGGCCTTTGTTTCCACCGGTCACGGGCCGCTCACCGATCCCCATGCCCTGGAAGCCATGCGCCTGATCAACGGCAACCTGGTGCAGATGATCGCCAACCCCGGCGACATCGCCCTGCGCGAGCAGATCATGCTCGGCAGCATGCAGGCCGGGCTGGCGTTCTCCAACGCGATTCTCGGCGCGGTGCACGCCATGTCCCACAGCCTGGGAGGCTTTCTCGACCTGCCTCACGGGCTGTGCAACGCGGTGCTGGTGGAGCATGTGGTGGCCTTCAACTACAGCTCGGCGCCGGAGCGCTTCAAGGTGATTGCCGAGACCTTCGGCATCGACTGTCGCGGGCTCAACCAGCGGCAGATCTGCGGGCGCCTGGTGGAGCACCTGATCGCCCTCAAGCACGCCATCGGTTTCCACGAAACCCTGAGCCTGCATGGGGTCAGCAGCAGCGACATTCCGTTCCTCTCGCAGCATGCGATGGACGATCCGTGCATCCTCACCAACCCTCGCGAATCCAGCCAGCGTGATGTCGAGGTGGTGTATGGCGAGGCCCTCTGACGAACAGCAACGGGCCCTGGCGGGGCTTTTGGGGCTGGGCAATCACTCGGCGCGCAAGAGTCACTACCCGGAACTGGCGGCGCGCCTGGAAGACCTGGAAACCGAGCGCAACCGCTACAAGTGGCTGTTCGAGCATGCGGTGCACGGGATCTTCCAGGCCAGCCTGCAGGCCGGCCTGCGCGCGGCCAACCCGGCCCTGGCGCGCATGCTGGGCTATCAGGACCCGCAGGAAGTGCTGTTCTCCCTGGCCGACCTGGCGGGCAATCTGTTCGTGGGCGGTGCCGCGGAACTGGCCGCCATCGGCGAGCAGCTGCAGCGCCAGCGCAGCCTGTTGGGTTATGAAACCCAGTTGCGGCGCAAGGACGGCAGCAGCATCGACGTGCTGATGAACCTGCTGCTCAAGCCGGATCAGGATGGGCTGGTGGAAGGCTTTGTCGCCGACATCACCGAACGCAAGCTGGCCCAGCAGCGCCTGGAACAGCTCAACGACCAGTTGGAGCAGCGCGTGGCGGCGCGCACCGATGAGCTGCTGGAGGCCAACCGCAACCTGCAACAGCAGATCGCCCGGCGCGAGCGCATCGAGCGCGACCTGCGCGAGGCCCGGGACGCCGCCGAGGCGGCCAATCGCAGCAAGGACAAGTACCTGGCCGCCGCCAGCCACGACCTGCTGCAACCCTTGAATGCCGCGCGCCTGCTGATCTCCACCTTGCGCGAGCGGCGCCTGCCGGCGGCCGAGCAACTGCTGGTGGAGCGCACCCACCAGGCCCTGGAAGGCGCCGAGGACCTGCTCACCGATCTGCTGGACATCTCCAAGCTCGACCAGGCGGCGGTCAAGCCGGACCCTGCGGTCTATCGCCTGGATGAGTTGCTCGCGCCGCTGGTCTCGGAGTTCCAGTCGGTGGCCGAGGCGGCGGGCCTGGAGCTGCGGGTGCGCTTTGGCGACTTTGCCCTGTTCACCGACCTGCGGCTGATGACGCGGATTCTGCGCAACTTCCTCAGCAATGCCTGCCGCTACACCGAGCGCGGCAGCATCCTGCTGGCGGCGCGGCGTCGCGGCGATCAGCTGCGGCTGGAGGTGTGGGACACCGGGCGCGGCATTGCCGCCGACCGCCTGGAATCGATCTTCCTCGAATTCAATCAGCTGGACGTGGGCCGTGCCGCCGACCGCAAAGGGGTGGGCCTGGGGCTGGCGATCGTCGAGCGCATCGCCAAGATCCTCGGCTACCGGGTGCAGGTGCAGTCGCGGCCGGGGCGGGGCTCGCGGTTCAGCATCGAGGTGCCCCTGGCGGACCGGGTGCCATTGCCCATCAGTTTGCAGGCACCGCAGCCGGGCACCGGCAACCCGCTGCCGGGGCGGCGTCTGCTGGTGCTGGACAACGAGCTGAGCATCCTTGAGAGCATGGCCGCGCTGCTCGGGCAGTGGGGCTGCGAAGTGCTCACCGCCACCGATCAGGCGGCCGCCCTGGCGGTGCTTCAGGGCCGGGCGCCGGAGCTGATCCTGGCGGATTTTCACCTGGATCACGGGGTCACCGGCTGCCAGGTGGTGCAGCAGTTGCGCGAGCACTTCCAGCAGCCGCTGCCGGCGGTGATCATTACCGCCGACCGCAGCGACCAGTGTCGCCGGGCCTTGCAGCAACTGGGCGCGCCGTTGCTCAACAAGCCGGTGAAGCCGGGCAAGCTGCGGGCCGTGCTCAGCCAGTTGCTGGGCTAGGGCCGGGCCGGTTCCATGGGGCATCCGAGGATGGGGCGCTCGGGTGCGGGGCTTCTGGCATGGGGGCAGGCTTGCGGCTAAGATGCCGCTCTTTTTTTCAAGGACGAAGCCGGCTCCTGCGCCAGCGCGCCGGGCCGCCGTTGACCCATCGATGAAACCCCTGTCCTCGTATCACCCGCTGCTGTACTGGCTGCGGGTGCGCCAGAAGCGCCTGATGCGCCACCTGGCCTGGCGCTGTTCCGGGCGCCGTTACGCCCGGCCCGAGGCCGGCAGCCCGCGCTTGCCCCATCGGCTGATCAAGCACACCTCGAAACTGATCCGCACCCTGGGCGACTCCGACCTGGCGCTGCAGCACAACAAGGTGATCAACCTCAAGCTGGCGGTGGCCTGTATCGATGGCGTGCGCATCGCCCCCGGCGAGTATTTTTCCTTCTGCAAGCTGGTGGGCCGACCCAGTCGCCGGCGCGGTTTTGTCGAAGGCATGGAGCTGTCGTTCGGCGAGGCCCGCAGCGGCATCGGCGGTGGCATCTGCCAACTGAGCAACCTGATTCACTGGATGGCGCTGCATTCGCCGCTTGAGGTGGTGGAGCGGGCCAACCACAGCTTCGACCCGTTCCCCGACGAGGGCCGGGTGCTGCCCTTCGGTTCCGGTGCGGCGATCTTCTACAACTACATCGATCTGGTGCTGTACAACCCCGGGCCGCAGACCTTGCAGCTCAAGCTGCTGGTCGGCGCGCAGCAACTGGAGGGCGAGCTGCTCTGCGAGCGGCCGCGGGAGTATCGCTATCACGTCTACCAGCGGGCCCATCGCTTTGTGCGCGAGGGCACCCGGGTGTACCGCGAGAACCAGATCTGGCGCGACATTCGCACCAAGGGCCAGGACGCCCAGCTGCTGCGCCAGGAGTGCCTGTATCGCAACCGGGTGCTGGTCAAGTACCCGGTGGCCGAGGCGCTGCTCGATCAGCCGGCGACGGGCTCAGATGATGCCCAGCATCCACAGTAGGCCCAGGTAGACCGCGGCGCCGCCCAGGGGCCAGACCACCAGCAGGCGGGTCTGGCTGAAGAACGCTGGCGCGGCCTCCACCCGGGTCGACTCCTCCAGCTGTTGCAGGGTCCTGGCGGGCACGCCGTCCTCGACCGGGGCGTTGAGCTGGGCCTCGATCAGCGGTTCCACGGCCTCGACCTTGCGCATCAGCGTCCGGCCCGAGGCGAACAGGGCGGCGCCGACGAAGATCAGCAGGTAGATCAGCAGGAACTTCCAGTGCGCGGCGTTGCTCAGGCGCAGGAAGTCGGGGGTCGGGCTGTTGTCCCAGAACCAGTCCAGGGCCCGGGTGTTTTCCGAGACCATCAGGGTGAACTGCTGAATCGGGCGGTTGATGGTGCTCGCCATGGCGGTGTAGCTGTCCAGGCGCCAGTGGAGCATTTTCAGGGTGGAGAACAGCGTGGAGATCAGTGCGCCGGTGAACATCAATGCGCCTGCGCCAATCTGCAGTCGGTACTTCAATTGGGCCTGGGTGTAGTTCATCTGTGCGTCCTGCCATGAAGAAAGTGGCGCAATACTATATTTCACCGGCACGGGCCGATAGGGGCGGTGCTGCTCAGGCTATCCTTGGCTCCCTCTCTACTCGGACGAATCAGCCCATGCTGCAGGTACAAGGCGTCTTCAAGAGTTACCCCACGCCCCAGGGCCCGCTGGCGGTGCTGCAGGGCGTGGACCTGCAGCTGCGGCACGGCAGCAGCCTGGCGCTGATGGGCGAGTCGGGCAGTGGCAAGAGCACCTTGCTGCACCTGATCGCCGGGCTCGACCGGGTCGACGCCGGCAGCATCCGCATCGGCGGGCAGCACCTGGAGCAGATGACCGAGGGCCAGCGCGCCGACTGGCGACGCACTGAAGTGGGCCTGGTGTTCCAGCAGTTCAACCTGATCAGCAGCCTGCGGGTGGAAGACAACCTGAGCTTCCAGGCGCGCCTGGCCGGGCGCCTCGATCCGCTGTGGCAGGCGCAGCTGGTGGCGCGCCTGGGCCTGGGGGACCTGCTGCGGCGCTATCCGGAGCAGCTCTCCGGCGGCCAGCAGCAACGGGTTGCCCTGGGCCGGGCCCTGGCGGCGAAACCCGGGTTGCTGCTGGCGGACGAACCCACCGGCAGCCTCGACGAGGCCACCAGCGACGAGGTGCTGGATTTGCTCCTGGAACTGTTGGCCGACAGCCCCACCAGCCTGTTGATGGTCACCCACAGCCAGCGGGTGGCCAGCCGCCTGCAACAGACGGTGGTGCTGCATCGCGGCCGTCTGGCCGACCCGGTCGGGGGTTGAGATGCGGGTCTTGGTGACGGCCCTGCAGGCGTTGCTGAGTCATTGGCGCCAGCATCCGGTGCAGTTCTTCAGCGTGCTCACCGGGCTGTGGCTGGCCACCAGCCTGTTGACCGGCGTGCTGGCCCTCAACAGTCAGGCCCGGGACAGTTATGCGCGGGCCAGCCAGCTGATCGGCGGCGAGCCCCAGGCCAGCCTGAGCAGCCCCAGTGGAGCCAGTGTCGCCCAGCAGTGGTTCGTCGACCTGCGTCGTGCCGGCTGGCCGGTGTCGCCGGTGCTGCAGGGGCGCCTGCAGGTGCCGGGACATGACGACCTGTCCCTGCAAGTGCTGGGCATCGAGCCGTTGTCGCTGCCTGCCGGTGCTGCGGTGGCCGGGCAGACGCTGGCGCTGCAGCAGAGGGTCGAATTCATCAGCCCGCCAGGGATGACCTGGGTGGCGCCGCAGACCCTGGCCAGCCTGGGCTGGCAACCGGGCGAGCAACCCTCGGCACTCAACGGCCAGCGCTTGCCGCCGCTGCGGGTGCAGGCGGACATGGCCCCGGGCGTGTTGTTGATGGACATCGGCTTTGCCCAGCAGGTGCTGGGCCAGCCCGGGCAGTTGAGCCGGCTGTTGCTGCCCAAGGCGTTTGCCGCCAGCGCGCCGCCGTTGCCCGAGGCCCTGAGGGGGCAACTGGTGTTGCGCCAGGGGCAGGCACAGAGCGATCTGGCGCGCCTGACCGAGAGCTTTCACCTGAACCTGGATGCCCTGGGGTTCCTGTCCTTCGTGGTCGGGCTGTTTATCGTGCATGCCGCCATCGGCCTGGCCCTGGAACAGCGGCGTGGCTTGCTGCGCACCTTGCGGGCCTGCGGGGTCAGTGCGCGTGTGCTGATCCTCTGCCTGAGCGTCGAACTGGGCGGCTTGGCGTTGCTGGGCGGAGTGGCGGGGGTGGTCAGCGGCTACCTGCTGGCCGGTGTGTTGCTGCCGGACGTGGCCGCCAGCCTGCGGGGCTTGTACGGCGCGCAAGTGGCGGGGCAGTTGAGCCTGAGTCCCGGGTGGTGGTTCAGCGGTATCGGCCTGAGTCTGTTGGGCGCCTTGCTGGCCGGTGGCGCCAGCCTGCTGCGGGCGGCGCGCCTGCCGCTGCTGGCCCTGGCCAATCCCCAGGCCTGGCACCAGGCCCATGCTCGCTGGTTGCGGCGCCAGGGTTGGATCGCTTGCCTGGCCTTGCTGGTGGCGCTGCTGGCGTGGCGCTGGGGCGACAGTCTGGGCAGTGGGTTCGTGCTGATGGCGGCCTTGCTGCTGGCGGCCGCCCTGGGCCTGCCGGTGCTGCTCAACGCGGTGCTGGGCGGTTTGCTGGGGCGCAGCCGCGGGGTGTTGGCGCAGTGGTTTCTCGCCGATTGCCGGCAGCAGTTGCCAGCCCTGAGCCTGGCCTTGATGGCCTTGCTCCTGGCCCTGGCGGCGAACATCGGCGCCGGCAGCATGACCGCCGGTTTTCGCCAGACCTTCACTGACTGGCTGGAGCAGCGCTTGAGCGCCGAGCTCTACGTCAATCCGCAATCCCCCGAGCAGGCCCGGCAACTGCGCGACTGGCTGGCGCAGCAGCCCCAGGTGACGGCGCTGTTGCCCAGCTGGCAAGTGACGTTGCAGATCCAGGGCTGGCCGGCGGACCTGTACGGGGTGGTCGAGCATGACAGCTACCGTGAGCACTGGCCGTTGCTGGAGGCGGCGGGCGCCGATCCCTGGGCGCAATTGGCGAGCCAGGACAGCCTGATGCTCAGCGAGCAGTTGGCCCGGCGGCTCAGGCTGCGGGTCGGCGATCGCCTGGAACTGCCGGTGCCGCAAGGGCAGTGGGCACCGCAGGTGGTGGGGATCTACGCCGATTACGGCAATCCCCGGGGGCACCTGCTGGTGAACGTCGAGCACCTGCTGCGGCACTGGCCGGACCTGACGCCAAACCGTTTCAACCTGCGCCTTGCGCCAGCGGCGGTGCCGGCGCTGATCGGCGAGATGCAACGGCAATTTCACCTGGATGACAGTCGGGTCATCGATCAGGCCCGGCTCAAGGGCTGGTCGCAACAGGTCTTCGAGCGCACCTTTGCTGCCACCGCGGCCCTCAACAGCCTGACCCTGGGGGTGTCCGGGGTGGCGTTGTTCATCAGCCTGCTGACCCAGAGCCAGAGTCGCCTGGGCCAGTTGGCGCCACTCTGGGCCCTGGGTGTGGGGCGGCGTCAGTTGCTGCTGCTGAACCTGGCCCAGACCTGGCTGCTGGCCTTGCTCACCCTGGTCCTGGCGCTGCCCTTGGGCATCGTCCTGGCCTGGTGCCTGGACAGCGTGATCAACGTCCAGGCCTTTGGCTGGCGCCTGCCGTTGCGGGTGTTTCCCGGGCAGTTGCTGCAATTGCTGGGGCTGGCGATGCTGGCGACCCTGCTGGCTTCGGCCTGGCCGCTGCTTCGCCTGTACCGTGCGCAACCGGCGGATCTGCTGAGGAGCTTTGCCCATGAAGACTGAGCCCGTGTGCCGCGGCCTGCTTGCGCTGTGGCTGGTGTTGTCCTTGGCCGGTTGCGACCAGGACGCCGCGGCGCCCCAGGGGTTTGCCGGGCTGGGCAATGAGGCCGCGGCCTTCGCCCCGGTGCTGCCGGGGCGCAGGTTCAGCTTTCCTGCCGATCATGGTCCCCACGACGGTTTTCGCATCGAGTGGTGGTACCTCACCGCCGACCTCAAGGACGCGGAGGGGCGACGCTTCGGTGTGCAGTGGACGCTGTTTCGCAGCGCCTTGCGCGCCGCGCCGGAGCAGCCCGGCTGGAGTGCGCCGCTGGTCTGGCTGGGGCACGCGGCGGCCACTTCGGCCAGCAGCCATCATGCCGCCGAGCGTTATGCCCGGGGCGGGGTGGGGCAGGCCGGGGTCACGGCGCAGCCGTTCCAGGCCTGGATTGATGACTGGCGCTTCGACAGCCTGTCCGGCGGCGACAATCCCCTGGCACGGATGCAGGTGCAGGCCAGCGGACCGGGGTTTGCCTATCGGTTGCAACTGTCCAGCAGCCGGCCCCTGGTGCTGCAGGGCGAGGGTGGCTACAGCCGCAAATCCGATCAGGGGCAGGCGTCCTATTACTACAGCCAGCCGTTTTTCCAGGCCACGGGCCAGTTGCAGATCGATGGCCAGCGTTACGAGGTCAGCGGCCCGGCCTGGCTCGACCGTGAGTGGAGCAGCCAGCCCCTGGCGGCCGACCAGAGCGGTTGGGACTGGTTTTCCCTGCATCTGGACAGCGGCGAGCGGCTGATGCTGTTTCGGGTCCGGCAGGACGGTCACGCGCCCTATATCACCGGCACCTGGATCAATGCCGACGGCAGCACCCAGAGCCTGGGACGGGAGCAGATCCGCATGACGGCGCTGGACACTGCCCTGGTCGAGGGACGGCGCCTGCCGATCGCCTGGCAATTGAGCATTCCCGACAAGGGGCTGGACATCAGGACCCGGGCCTTGAATCCCCAGTCCTGGATGCAACTGAGCATTCCCTACTGGGAAGGGCCGGTCACGCTGGAGGGCAGCCACGGCGGCAGCGGCTATCTGGAGATGACCGGCTATTGAGGGTGGCCGGCTCGCACCGGCGCGGCGGGTGGCAGTGCCGATCGCTGCAGTTTTATTCAGATTCGGCCCACGGACATTCCCGGGTAGTTGCACTAGAATGCCAAGCGTTCGCCCGGTGCAAGGGCTCTTTACCGGTGCATGGATTGCCAAGGCCAGAGCACTGGGCGGACACCTTTCCCTGTCGCGCTCGGCGATGTTCCTGCTTCATCCTTCCTTGCTTGCGCCTTCTTCGGTTTCGCCCGAGCGACGCTCAAAGTGCCAGCGGTTGCAGACTCACCTGACGGGCCAGCAGGCTGACGAATCCCGGCCGTGGCGGGGTGCGTCCCTGCACGCTCAGCAGGACGATGGAGGCGCCCATGGCCAGGGCCGCGCCACCGTCCTCGTCCACCTGGAGCAATTGCCCGGTGATGTGCAGTCCGTCCTTGTCCCGAGCCATTCGCGGCTCAGACCCGGTGCCGGCCCACAGGTTGTGCTGCCAGCGGAACTCATCCTCCAGACTCAGCTCCACCTCGTGCTCCTGGGCAACCTGGGGCGGGGCTCCCAGCCATTGGCCCCGGCCTTCACCGAAAGCACAGCTGAAGTCGACCCACAATGCTGACGACGGGTCGCTGTGGAGGGCGGTGAGGGTGATGCGCATGTCAGGTGTTTCCGTTGTCGAGGGGCAAGGGCGCGCGGTCCATGGACCGGTCAGGCGACAAGGCTGCAGGGAGCGGCAGCGCCTGGCAAGTTGCCCGAGGCTTTTTATTGCGCTGTTGCACGGCAGGGGCACAGAATGCCCCCCGGCCCGACCGGGCCGCCGGTGAACGGGCCATGTGCTGGAGATTAGGGATTGATCTGGTTGAAGCGTTTTCTGATGGCGATGGGCGGGCTGGCGCTGGTGCTGATTGCACTGTACGTGGCCTTGATGGACTTCACCAAGGCGCCGGCCCGTGGGCTGGCCGAGCACCCCAATGCCCAGTGGCAGGGCGCGGCCGATGGTGGGCATTACATTGAAATCACCCGCGCCGAGCCGCCTTATTACTTTGTGCAGGTGCGTTATGAAAGTGGTCAGTTGTGGGATGAGGGCTGGCTCAAATATGAAGGGCGCGACGGTGAAACTTTGAGCGCTAATGAAGTACTCGCATTCGACGGCGATGGGGTGATCTACCTGCAATTGCGCAAAGTGCTGAGCGCGGATAAGTCGGCGGCCCATTGACGGCGCTCGGTGCGGCAGGGGTGAGCGAGCCAGGCGGGGCGGCGCGATTAATACCACTTGTTGCATAAATCCGAATACAACTGTGCAAGAAGTTGCGCATAAGAACTTAAATATATTTGTATTAGAGGTTTATCAGTCTATATAGGAAAAATCCTATATTTTTGCCTGGGGTGTTCCGTTAGGGTTTTGCCACCTGAATGGATATCCGGTAGTTCCAGTGCGCACTTTGTTTCCCACCTTTGTCAGACTTTTCTTCAAAGAGCGTAATCAGCGCTTTTGTCTGAGCGGCGTGGCGGGCATGGAAAGTGGCCAGCCATGAGCTACTCCCGTAAGTTGTATTCCCATCACCTCAAACTCGCCCAGTCCCCTGTGCACGAGCACAGTTTCGCCGGCGAAGACGTACGCTTCTCCAACGAGTACGAAGCCCTGGAAAACGAGCTGGGCAAAGCCCAGTCGCTGCATGCCAACGGTCAGATCGACTGGCTGAAGGTCCAGGAGCAAAGCGAAGCCCTGTTGCGTCATCAATCCAAGGATCTGCGGGTCGCCGCCTGGCTGACCTGGGCCCTGCATCAGCGTGAGTCTTTCCCAGGCCTGCTGGCGGGCCTGGGGCTGTTGCGCCACCTGTGCGAACACCATTGGGAGCAGGTGCATCCGGCCAAGCCGCGCACCCGTGCCGCGGCGGTCGCCTGGCTGGTGCCGCGCCTGCAGGAAGCCCTCGACGACGATGTGCCGATCAAGGAGCAGTTGCCGCTGTTCCGCCGCCTGGTGGAGCAGATCCAGGGGCTGGACGGCATCCTGACCGGGCACCTGGGGGACGAAGCGCCCTTGCTGCTGCCCATCTGCCGGCGTCTGCAGGGCATGGTCACCCGGGCCGCGGACCAGCAGCCGGAACCCGGCGCCGTGGGCAGCGTGGTGGCTCAGGTCAAGCAGGCGGCGGCGCAGCTGTTCACCCCCGGTTCACCCATCGATAACGAAAAGGATGCGCACAAGGCCCTGCGTGCCCAGCAGGACAACGCCCGGCCGCTGTGCGCCTGGTGGCTGCGGCAGAAGGCCACTGATCAACGGGCTTTGCGCCTCAATCGCACTCTGATGTGGCTGGCCATCGATGCGGTGCCCGAGCGCAATGCCGAGCAGGTCACCGCCTTGCGCGGGCTGCCGGCGGACAAGCTGCGTCACTACCAGGAACGTTTCGCCCAGGGCCAGTACGCCGATCTGCTGGTGGAGCTGGAGGCGAGTCTGGCCCGGGCGCCGTTCTGGTTCGACGGTCAGCGCATGGTCTGGGAGTGCCTGCAGGAACTCAATGCCGAGTCGGCCATGCGCGAGGTGGAGTTCCATTTCGCCCTGCTGCTGCAACGCCTGCCCGGGCTGATCGAGCTGCGTTTCCATGACGGCGTGGCCTTTGCCGATCCGGCCACCCGCGCCTGGGTCAGCGCCCAGGTCCTGCCCCATCTGCAAAGTGCCGACGTGCCGCGCAAGGTCGAAGCGGACAGCCAGCTGCCGGCCTGGGAAGAGGCTCTGGAGGAGGTGCTGCCGATCCTGCGCAAGGACGGCCTCAAGGCCGCGGTGCAGGTGCTCAAGCAGGGACTGCAGAACGCCCAGGGTGGGCGGGTGCGGTTCTTCTGGCAGTTGAGCCTGGCGCGCCTGTGTTTCACGGCCAAGAAGTACGAACTGGCCAAGACCCAGCTGGAGACTCTCGACCAGCAGCTGCAGCACTCGGGCCTGCAGGCCTGGGAGCCGCAGCTGGCGCTGGAGGTACTGCAGCTGCTGCACAACTGCTGCGAGCTGTTGCCGCAAAACCACGCGGTGCGCGAACGCAAGGAAGAGGTTTATCGCAGGCTGTGCCATCTCGATCTCGAGGTGGTACTCGAATAGGCCCCAGGGCCAACAACCCAAGGAGAAGTGTCATGGCCAAAGAAGGCTCTGTAGCCCCCAAGGAACGGATCAACGTCACGTTCAAGCCCGCCACCGGCGGCGCCCAGGAAGAGATCGAACTGCCGTTGAAACTGCTGGCGATCGGCGATTACACCCAGCGCCTGGACGAGCGCAAGGTCGAGGATCGCAAACCCATCAGCATCGACAAGATGACCTTTGACGAGGTCCTGGCCAAGCAGGAACTGCGCCTGACCCTGAGCGTGCCCAATCGCCTGCAGGACGACGGCGGCAGCGACGAGCTGGCGGTGCAATTGCGGGTTGATTCGATGAAGGACTTCAATCCCGCAAGCCTGGTGGAGCAGGTTCCGGAGCTGAAGAAACTCATGGAGCTGCGCGACGCCCTGGTGGCGCTCAAGGGGCCGCTGGGCAACGCGCCGGCCTTTCGCAAAGCCATCGAAGGCGTGCTGGCCGATGACCAGTCTCGGGACCGGGTCCTGGGTGAACTGGGTCTGAACGCCGCCCCCGCCCTGCAAGACTGAGCCCTCAACCGCCAAGGAAGCTAGAACATGAGCAGCAGTGCCGCACAGCAGAAGCACCAGGACAGCAGTGAATACAGCATTCTCGACAGCATCATCGCCGAGACGCGCCTGACCCCGGATGACGAGGCCTATGACATCGCCAAGCGCGGGGTCTCGGCCTTTATCGAAGAGTTGCTGAAACCGCAGAACAGCGGCGAGCCGGTGAAGAAGGCCATGGTCGATCGGATGATTGCCGAGATCGACGCCAAGCTCAGCCAGCAGATGGACGAGATCCTCCACCATCCCGACTTCCAGTCGCTGGAGTCGGCCTGGCGTGGCCTGCAGTTGCTGGTGGACCGGACCAATTTCCGCGAGAACATCAAGATCGAGATCCTCAACGTCTCCAAGCAGGACCTGCTGGACGACTTCGAGGACTCTCCGGAAGTGATGCAGGCCGGCCTCTACAAACACATCTACACCGCTGAATACGGCCAGTTCGGTGGCCAGCCGGTGGGGGCCATCATCGCCAACTACTTCATGTCCCCCAGCTCGCCGGACGTGAAGCTGATGCAGTACGTGTCCAGCGTGGCCTGCATGTCCCACGCGCCGTTCATTGCCGCGGCGGGGCCGAAGTTCTTCGGCCTGGAAAGCTTTACCGGGCTGCCGGACCTCAAGGACCTGAAGGACCACTTCGAAGGCCCGCAATTTGCCAAGTGGCAGAGCTTCCGCCAGTCCGAGGATGCGCGCTACATCGGCCTGACCCTGCCGCGTTTCCTGCTGCGCAATCCTTACGATCCGGAAGAAAACCCGGTGAAATCCTTCGTCTACAAGGAAAACGTTGCCAACAGTCACGAAGACTACCTGTGGGGCAACACCGCCTACGCCTTCGGCACCCGCCTGACCGACAGCTTTGCCAAGTTCCGCTGGTGCCCGAACATCATCGGCCCGCAGAGCGGCGGCGCGGTGGAGGACCTGCCCCTGCACCACTTCGAGAGCATGGGCGAGATCGAAACCAAGATCCCCACCGAGGTCCTGGTATCCGACCGGCGCGAGTACGAGCTGGCGGAGGAGGGCTTCATCTCCCTGACCATGCGCAAGGGCAGCGACAACGCCGCGTTCTTCTCCGCCAGTTCGGTGCAGAAACCCAAGTTCTTCGGCATCAGCGCCGAGGGCAAGGCCGCGGAGCTCAACTACAAGCTCGGCACCCAGCTGCCCTACATGATGATCGTCAACCGCCTGGCCCATTACCTGAAGGTGCTGCAGCGCGAGCAGCTGGGCTCCTGGAAGGAACGCACCGACCTGGAGCTGGAACTCAACAAGTGGATCCGCCAGTACGTGGCCGACCAGGAGAACCCCAGCAGCGAAGTGCGTGGCCGGCGTCCGCTGCGTGCGGCGCAGATCATCGTCAGCGACGTCGAGGGCGAACCGGGCTGGTACCGGGTCAGCCTCAACGTGCGGCCGCATTTCAAGTACATGGGGGCGGACTTCACCCTGTCGCTGGTGGGCAAGCTGGACAAGGAATAGGGCAGGAGCCGAGCCATGCGTCGATACGGCAGCCTTTTCGAACGCCTCGGTGGCGAGGCCGAACAACGCGTCGGCTGGAGTCGCGAAGTGGCCGCCATGGCGTCGGTGGCTGCCCATCTGGCGAAGATGCTCAGCACCCGGGCGGGCAGTGTGCAGACACTGTCCGACTACGGGCTGCCGGATCTCAACGACATGCGCCTGAGCCTGCACGACGCGCTGAGTCAGGCGCGAGAGGCCATCGAAGGCTTTATCGAGACCTATGAGCCCAGGCTGTCCAACGTGCGAGTCAAGCCACTGCCCCGGGACCACGATCCCCTCAAGCTGGCCTTCAGCATCGAAGGCCTGCTGGAGGTGGAAGGGGTCAGGCGCCAGGTGAGCTTCGCCGCGCGGCTGGATGGCAGTGGGCAGGTACGGGTCAAGTAAGGAGTGAACAAGGATGTCTGGAAAACCTGCGGCACGGCTCAGCGACCCAACGGCCTGTCCGATTCCCGGGCATGGGGTCAATCCCATCGCCAGTGGCTCGGCGGATGTGCTGTTCGACGGCCTGCCGGCGGCTCGCCAAGGTGACGTGTCGGCCTGTGGCGGTGCCCTGAGCGGCGCCTTGAGCAGCACCGTGTTCATCAATGGTCGGCCAGCCGCCACCCTGGGGTCGCTGGGCAGTCATGGCAACACGGTGATAGGCGGATCAGGGACGGTGATCATTGGCGATACCCATGTCCCGGCACCGTTTGTGGCGCCGTTGCCGGTGCAGATCAATTGGCCGTTCAGCGAACACTATGTGATTGAGTGCCAGGAGACTGGGAAACCATTGGCGGGAATTGCCTACACCGTCAAAACGGCGACTGGAAAGATCTTCAGTGGCGTGACTGGAGCAGATGGCAAGACCGAAAAAATATCATCTTCGGACGCTGAGACGTATGAACTGATTATTCAACGGCAGCGTGAAGTGGTGATTGCTTGACCGTGGTCGAGGGTGTTGAAGAAGAATCGGCGGCGATCCCGCTCTTGCACGCAAATGGGGGGCTAGGTGATGGAAATAGTAGCGACATCCAGTTTGAGTCCTGCGAGTCAAAAGGCCGAAAAGACCTTGGCAATTCGTCTTTTCGGAGTGAGTGATATTCCAGCGGCCATGAGAAAAATGAATTGGAATGTCGCTGCCGACCTGATGCAGTACTGGTTTGATGGCAAACCGTGGTCGACGATAGATGGCGCAATGTCGAACGAAGTCAAGGAACATATTGCCCTTGCTCCAGCACCCTATTTCGATAGTTCAATTGTCAAGATGAATTGGCTTGTCAAGTTTGAACGCGCCAATAAGGTACTGAATGTTCTGCGAGCGGCTTGGAATAATGGGCCAGCTCAAGAGCAGATGCGGGAAAAAATATTGCCGAAATTCAAGGGTCGGACTCCTGGTGTATACCCGTTTCAGTTTAACGGGGAGGCGAGATCGGTAGAAAATTTTGGTTACTGCAATACTCGATCGGTAAATTTTGCATTGGTCGATGAGGTAAACGAGTTAAGGGCAGCCTTGGCTGATTTTAATATCCGAGTCTTCCCCGAGGGAGAGGTTGCTGTCACCAAGGATAAGGTACGGCTTTTAGTAAGTCGCATAGGCTTTTATGTTGAGGATGCCTATGACTTTAATGACGCCCCTAACAGTTTTTTTAGTCAGCCTCTGGGTTTTTGGAATTTTGATGGCATTGAAGGAGCATTCGCTGCAAACGCTACCAATATTGGCCTGGCAGAGGCCCAGGGTGCTTTAGCGATGCAAGCGCCTGGAGACGCTGCTGCGGATCGTATGTACAAGGAAATTGCTGAAGCGCGTTATTTCTATGTTAATAATTCGCATTTTGTTGCCTATAGACGACGAACAGGCAAGGGCGGCGATTTTCAGGTTTTTTCAGATGTTTTATATGAGAGTGTCCCTCTTGTTGTTATTGCATTATGGGGATGAACGTTCGTGTGCGGAAAATACAGCATGTGTATTATTTTTTTCGCATTTTTAACTGAGACAGATGCTGGCGGTGGGGCACAATGATGAATTTGCTTCGGAGTAAATGGCTTCGTCGAGCAGCTCTAGTAGCTATTGTGTTGGGTGCGGCATTGATATACATCGTCAATGTAATGCTCGGTTATCCCGCGAGTACTACGCAGGTAAGTCCGTCAGGCCGATTCATAATGGAGAATGTGCGTGTCGATGGAATTTTTTTTCTGCGGAGAATGGCTTATCTTCGAGTAATTGATACACGGGCGCCTGAAACAGTCTACCGCACACCTTTGTATGACACGCAGTCTTTGGATATGCGGGTATTTGAAAATGATCATGAGGTCGGGATTTACTGGATAAAGTTTGATTGGCAGAAAAAGCTGTTTGTTATTTCCATGCCGGAATGGGAAGAGCACGGGATGAATATATTTGTAAGTAATACGCCTTATACCCATTTTAAAAATTAGGTTGGGTGCTTTTTTGGTTTCGGCCCAAGGATGCGATAGCAGGCAAGGAGCTTGAAGGGAATGAATGTCCGTTCCGCAGTAAGCGTTTTTTCTATGTTGCAATTGGCGTGTCATATGTACCGTTGCACGGCATGCTGGCTCGTTCTATTTCACAGCCTGATATAGATATGGGGGCTGGAGTTATTGAGTAGTCGGTATTTTTATCGTGTCTATACCAAAGATGATGAACTGCTTAGGACATCCGAATGGTTTTTCTGGATGAGGGAGGGAAATGAGCAGGTTGCCCCCGAATTTTCTGGCGCTACTGTGCTTTACCCGGGAACTGAGGGTTGGGAGTACTGGACGGTTACAGAGTGTCGTTGAGGATTTTGGTATTCAGAGAAGGCTTTCATAGAGTGAGTCATGCTGAAAACTAAAAGAGGGTTAGTGGTTTTCATTGTTTCGGTAGTTGTGCTTCTACTGTTGCTCACCCTAGGGCTCAAGTTAAGAGGTGCGTGGCTGGCTCAGCCCAGAGCGAAGGATTGGAACGAGTCGGGCAAATGCTACATAGCAACATATATCCCGGAATATCGATCGATGGGGTTGGTTGGGCGCGTTTTTGCATTGTTCAGCAGCAAGAATTTTTATCGGGTTTATACCAAGGAGGGGGAGATGCTTAGAACGTCGGAATGGTATTTATGGATGAGAGAAGGAAGTGAAAATATTGCTCCGGAATTTAATGGTGCTTCCGCGCTATATCCTGGGTCCGAGGGCTGGGAGGGGTGGACTGTCACGGAGTGTCGTTAAGCAGGAGTTTTGATTCGGGCGAGATTCTCTTGAAGTCGTAAGAAACGATAGAGGCTTGAAATGGCTTGCGCAAAGTATTTCAAGATCATGCTATGGGCGCCCGTATGCATGTTGCTAACCGCTTTTTTACTACTGGGTAATGCAGGTGATGATCTGACTCTTGAAAAAGGAGCTTGATTCAGGCAGCTGCGTGCGGGGTGGTTCTTTGAGTATTGCCGCAATAGTTCTGCGTGCAGCCCTGGAACAACTGTTTGCCACCTAACAACGAGTACTCAAACACAACCCTGAACTAAGAAGTTTCCATTGTTCGCCCATTTCACTCACCCCAGGCAGGTAAACCATGTCCTTCAACCACTACTACCAAAGCGAACTGACCGCGCTGCGCCAGTTGGGGCGGCGTTTCGCCGAGCGTAGTCCGGCCCTGGCTCCGTTTCTCGGGCAGGCCGGGCGGGACCCGGATGTGGAGCGGTTGCTGGAGGGCTTTGCCTTTCTCACCGGGCGTTTGCGGCAGAAGCTCGATGACGAGCTGCCGGAGCTCAGCCATTCGTTGATGCATCTGTTGTGGCCCAACTACATGCGGCCGTTGCCGGCGTTCAGCATCCTGCAGTTCGATCCGTTGCAACGTTCGGGGCCGGCGGTCGGCGTGCCTCGGGACACGCCGGTGGAAAGCCGGCCGATCAACGAGGTGCACTGCCGGTTCCGCACCTGCTATCCCACCGAGGTGCTGCCCCTGGCGCTTTGCGGGTTGACCTATTCGGTCAAGGGCGATGGGGCCTTGCTCAGTTTGCGCCTGGAGATGACCTGCGACGGGCATCTGGGCGAGTTGGAGCTGGGGCGCCTGCGCCTGCATCTGGCCGGCGAGCGCTACATCAGCCAGATGCTCTACCTGAGCCTGTTGCGCAACCTGGCCGGGATCGAGCTGGTGCCGCTGCGTGCCAGTGGCGAGCCGTTGCGCGCAGCCAACGGCGATCCGCTGGCGTTGCGGATCCCGGGCAACAAGGTGCAGCCGGTGGGCTTTGCCGAGGAAGAGGCGTTGATTCCCTATCCGCTGAACACCTTCCGCGGCTACCGCTACCTGCAGGAGTATTTCTCCTTCCAGGACAAGTTCCTGTTTGTCGACCTCGGCGGCCTGGAGGTGTTGCGGACGCTGCCGGAGGACAGCCTCAAGCAGGTGTGCGGCCTGGAGCTGCGCTTCGATATCCGCAAGAGCGGTATCCAGCGCCTGCGGCCGACCCTGGACAACGTCAAGCTGTACTGCACGCCCATCGTCAATCTGTTCAAGCACGACGCGCTGCCGATCCGCCTCGACGGCAAGCAGGACGAGTACCTGCTGCTGCCGGCGGAATACGACCTGGAAAACTGCGGGGTGTTCTCGGTGGATTCAGTCACCGGCTGGGCGCCGGGCGGGGTGGGCTACCAGGACTATGTGCCGTTCGAGTCCTTCGAGCACGACCCCAGTTTCGACGTGCCCCAGAGCCGTCCGCACTACAGCATCCGCCAGCGTTCATCCCTGCTCCACGATGGCCTGGACACCTACCTGAGCTTCGCCATCCGCCACACCGAGGCCCAGGAAACCCTGTCCATCGAGCTGACCTGCACCAACCAGAACCTGCCCCGTCAGCTCAAGCTCGGCGACATCGATCAGCCTTGCGAGGACACCCCGGACTTTCTGCGCTTTCGCAACATCACCGCGGCCACGTCCAGCTACGCGCCGCCGCTGAGTCGCGACTTCCTGTGGAAGCTGATCAGCAACATGTCCCTCAACTACCTGTCCCTGGCCAACGTCGATGCGCTCAAGGTGATTCTCGAAACCTACGACCTGCCGCGCTACTACGACCAGCACGCCGAGCGGGTCAGCAAACGTTTGCTGGGGGGGCTCAAGTCGATTCGTCACGAACACGTCGACCGCCTGCACCGCGGCCTGCCACTGCGGGGCCTGCGCACCGAGCTGACCATCGACCCGCAAGGCTATATCGGTGAAGGCGACCTGTTCATTTTCGCTTCCGTGCTCAACGAGTTTTTCGCTCTTTACGCCAGCCTCAATTCGTACCACGAGCTGCGGGTAAACAGTACACAAGGAGAGGTGTACCAATGGACGCCACGCATGGGCTTGCAGCCCCTGCTTTGAGCGAGTTGTCCCGGGGCATACGGGAGTACTCGCTGTTCCAGGCGGTGATGCTGGTGGTCGATCGACTGCGCGATGCTCACCCCCAGATGAACGACGACGAGCTCTACGATCAGCTGGAGTTCCAGGCCAACCCGAGCCTGGGATTTCCCGGCAGCGATGTCGATCGCGTGGAGTTCTTCGAAGAGCACGGACTGTTGCATGCGCGCCTGCGCCTGAACCTGATCGGCCTGTTCGGCTCCGGCTCGCCGCTGCCGGCCTTCTATGGCGAGCAGGCCCTGGGCGACACCGAGGAGGGCAACCCGACCCGGCATTTTCTCGATCTGTTCCACCATCGCCTGCAACGGCTGATGCTGCCGATCTGGCGCAAGTACCGCTATCGCGCGAGCTTCTCCAGCGGTGCCCTGGATCCGTTCTCCAGCCAGTTGTTCGCCTTGATCGGCCTGGGCGGCGTGGAGATTCGCCAGGCCCGGGAACTGAACTGGAAACGCCTGCTGCCCTACCTCGGGCTCTTGAGCCTGCGGGCCCACTCGGCGGCGCTGATCGAGGCGGTGCTGCGTTACTACTTCAAGCATGCGCAGCTGGTGATCGAGCAGTGCATCGAGCGTCGGGTGCAGATTCTCGACGAGCAGCGCAACCGCCTGGGCCTGGGCAACAGCGTGCTCGGCGAGGACCTGGTGCTGGGGGAGCGGGTGCGCGATCGCAGCGGCAAGTTCCGCATCCACATCCGCGAGCTCGACTGGCAGCGCTTCCATGAATTCCTGCCGATTGGCTTCGGCTATCAACCGCTTTGCGCCCTGGTGCGTTTCACCTTGCGCGACCCGTTGGACTACGACATCCGCCTGGTACTGCGCCAGGAGGAAATCCGTGAACTGTGCATCGGCGAGCAGAACGCTTGCCGCCTGGGCTGGACCAGCTGGCTGGGACGTGAACGCGCCGATGGCGTGGTGACCCTGGGCAGCCTCTCTCATTAAGGACGAGACCGATGATCAACGTCGATTTGCAACAACTGATCCAGGCACTGGATGCCGATACCCGCCGCGACCTGGAGCGCTGCGCCGAGCGTTGCGTGGCCCGTGGCGGCAGCAAGATCCTGGTGGAGGACCTGCTGCTGGAACTGCTGGAGCGGCCCCAGGGGCTGCTCGCCCGGGCCCTGCAGGATGCCGGGATCGAGGCCGCCGAGCTGGTGGCGGTGCTGCAACCGGGTACCGAGCACAGTGCTTCACGCAACCCGGTGTTTGCGCCGGAGCTGGTGCAATGGCTGCAGGATGCCTTGCTGGTGGCCAGCCTGGAGTTGGGGCAGACCCAGGTGCAGCAGGCGGCGTTGCTCCTGGCCTTGCTGCGCAACCCGCTGCGCTATGCCGGCAGCCGCTACCAGCCATTGCTGGCGCGGCTCAACAGCCAGCGCCTGAAGGACTTCGCCCTGGCCCAGCAGGGGGATCCCGGGGCCCCGGGCCAGCCGCTGGCCGGCGGCGAATCGCTGTTGCAGCGCTTTACCCACAACCTCACCCAGCAGGCCCGGGACGGCCGGCTCGACCCGGTGCTGTGCCGCGACGAAGCGCTGCGCCAGATGGTGGATATCCTCGCCCGGCGGCGCAAGAACAACCCGATCATTGTCGGCGAAGCCGGGGTCGGCAAGACCGCGGTGGTGGAGGGGCTGGCGTCGCGCATTGCCGCCGGTGAAGTGCCCCAGGCGTTGCAGGGCGTCGAGTTGCTGGTCCTGGACATGGGCTTGCTGCAGGCCGGGGCCAGCGTCAAGGGCGAGTTCGAGCGCCGGCTCAAAGGGGTGATCGATGAGGTCAAGGCCGCGCCTCAGCCGATCATCGTGTTCATCGACGAGGCCCATACCCTGATCGGGGCCGGTGGCAACGCCGGCGGTGGCGACGCCGCCAACCTGCTCAAGCCGGCCCTGGCCCGGGGCGAGCTGCGCACCATCGCCGCCACCACCTGGAGCGAGTACAAGAAATACTTCGAAAAGGACCCGGCCCTGGCCCGGCGTTTCCAGCCGGTGCAGTTGCATGAGCCCAGCGTCGACGAGGCGGTGACCATCCTGCGCGGCCTGGCCCCGATCTATGAAAAGAGCCACGGCATTTACCTGCGCGATGACGCGGTGGTGGCGGCAGCGCAGTTGTCGGCCCGCTACCTGGCGGGTCGGCAGTTGCCGGACAAGGCCATCGACGTCCTGGATACCGCCTGCGCCCGGGTGCGCATCAGCCTCGCCGCGGCGCCGCAAAGCCTGGAACGCTTGCGCGCCGAACTGGCGGAAGGCGCTCGCCAGCGCCAGGCCCTGCGCCGCGATGCCGAGGCAGGGCTGGACATCGACCAAGAGGCTTTGCAGCTTCTGGAGCAACGCTTGCAGGATGCCGAGCGCGAGCAACTGGCCTTGGAGCAGCGCTGGATCGAGCAGCGCCAGCAGGCCGAGCGCCTGCTCGCTCTGCGCCAGGAGCTGGCCCTGGCGCGGGAAGCGCTGGTGGCCACTTCCGAGGACCGGCAAGCGCCGGCTGAGGATGCTCGGGACAGCGAGCCGCAGGCGCACCTGCAGGCGTTGCAGGCCGAACTGGTGGCGGTCCACGGCGCGCTCAGCAACGCCCAGGCCGAGGAGCGCCTGGTGAGTTTCGAGGTGTGCCCGCGGTTGGTGGCGCAAGTGATCAGCGCCTGGACCGGTGTGCCCCAGGAGCAACTGGCCCGGGAGCACAACGCCCGGGTCGCCAGTTTCGCCGACGATCTGCGGGCGCGGATCCGCGGCCAGGAACAGGCGGTGCAGGCCCTCGACCGTTGCATGCGCGCGGTCGCCGCGGGCCTGAACCAGCCCGACGCGCCGGTGGGGGTGTTCCTGCTGGTGGGCCCCAGCGGTGTCGGCAAGACGGAAACCGCCCTGGCCCTGGCGGACCTGCTGTACGGCGGCGAGCGCTTCCTGACCACCATCAACATGTCCGAGTTTCAGGAGAAACACAGCCTCTCGCGGCTGATCGGCGCGCCGCCGGGTTACGTCGGTTACGGCGAGGGCGGCATGCTCACCGAAGCGGTACGCCAGAAACCCTATTCGGTGGTGCTGCTGGACGAGGTGGAGAAGGCCGATCCGGACGTGCTCAACCTGTTCTACCAGATCTTCGACAAGGGCCTGGCCAACGATGGCGAAGGGCGCGCGATCGATTTTCGCAACACCCTGATCCTGATGACCTCGAACCTCGCCAGCGAACGCATCGACGCCCTGTGCCAGGGCTCGCAGCGTCCCAGCACTGAGGACCTGGAGCGGGCGATCCGCCCGGTCCTCAGCGCCCACTTCAAGCCGGCGCTGCTGGCCCGCATGCGGGTGGTGCCGTTCTACCCGGTGGACGCTGCGGTGCTGCGGGAACTGATCGAGATCAAGCTGCAGCGCCTGGGCAAGCGCCTGGCGCGCCGGCACTTGCAGTTCAGCCATTGCCAGCAGTTGGTGACGCAACTGGCCCGGCGCTGCGGGCAGAGCGACAGCGGTGCACGGCTGATCGATCACCTGCTGGAAGCGCATCTGCTGCCCCGGGTGGCCGATCGTTTGCTGCAGGCCATGGCCAGCGGCGAGTCCCTCGTGCAGGTGCACGCCACGGTGGATGGCGACGGCGGCGTGGTCTGCGAGTTTGCTTGAGGGCACCCGGATGTTTACCCAGATTGCCCAACCGCTGGCCTATGCCGAATCCCTGCTGGGGATGTACTGCGAGCTGGCCCGGAGCGGCGACGAGGCCAGCCTGCTGGCGGACTTCGTGGCTGCCGTCGCCCGGCTCAGCGGTTGCCAGTTGACCCAGCTGTACCTGTTGGACGCCACCCACACCCGCCTGGAGCTCTGCGCCGAGTGCCTGAGCGACGCCACACGGCCGCGGCCAGTGGCCGAGCTGCCGGCGGACTACAACGGCGAGCAGCTGTTGCAGTTCTCACTGTGCCAGGACCGCGTGCTGTTCCTCGCCGACCTGGGCAGTGGCCTGTACCAGACCGACTTCCTGCCGGAGGCGGGCGGTGCCTGGCGCTCGCTGCTGTGCGTGCCCCTGGCCAGCCCCCAGGGTGCGGTGCAAGGGCTGCTGCTGTGCGCCAGCCGCGGGCCTGCCCGGTTGCAGGGATTCGCCGGCTCGTTGCGCCTGTCGGGCAGCTTCCTGCTGGCCCAGCGCAGCCTGCGGCAACACTGGCGGCGCGCGGCGGCCACGCTGCCGACCGAGCCCGAGGCCCCGCGCCGGGCCGGCGACTACGGGCTGATCGGTAGCAGCCCGGCCATGCGCCAGACCTGCCAGCTGATCAGCAAGGTGCTGCACAGCCCCTACACGGTGCTGCTCCAGGGCGAGACCGGCACCGGCAAGGAGGTGGTGGCGCGGGCCATCCACGATTACGGTCCGCGCCGCTCGCGGCCCTTTATCGTGCAGAACTGCGCGGCTTTGCCCGAGCACTTGCTGGAGAGCGAATTGTTCGGCTATCGCAAAGGCGCGTTCACCGGCGCCGACAGCGATCGCATCGGCCTGTTCGAGGCGGCGCAGGGCGGCACGCTGCTGCTGGATGAAATCGGCGACATGCCGCTGGTGCTGCAGGCCAAGTTGCTGCGGGTGTTGCAGGAAAGCGAAATCCGCCCCTTGGGCAGCAACGAGCCGCGCCAGATCGATGTGCGCATCATCGCTGCCACCCACCGCGACTTGCCGACCCTGGTGAGCAGCGGCGAGTTTCGCGAGGACCTCTATTACCGCCTTGGCCAGTTCCCCATCGAACTGCCACCCCTGCGCCAGCGTGCGGGGGATGTGGCGCAACTGGCGCGCTACTTCTGCGACAAGACCTGCACCTTTCTCCAGCGCGAAGCGCTGCAGTGGTCCGACTCGGCGCTGCAACTGCTTGGCGGCTACGCCTTTCCCGGCAACGTGCGCGAGCTCAAGGGCCTGGTGGAGCGGGCGGTGCTGCTGTGCGAAGGCCGCGAGCTGCTGCCCGAGCACTTGCTGCTGCAGCGCGCGGCGCCGGAGGGCTCGCCGACCCTGAACCTGCGGCTGCGCATGGAGCAGATCGAGCGCGGCCTGTTGCTGGAGTGCCTGCACAAGCACGGCGGCAATCGCACCCACGCCGCCCGCGAGCTGGGCATGTCGCGGCGGGCCCTGCATTACCGCCTGGCGCGCTTGCAGATCCAGCCCCTGGAACCCGAGGCGTCCTGCTCATGAGCGCGCTGTGGCTGTGCTTGTCGCTGACCGGCGGCGCCCGATTCCTTGGACGCCGCGCCCCTTACCTTGATCCGGAGAACCGCTGATGTCCGTTCGTCCCTGGCCCCTTGTCCTGCTGTTGCTGGTGGTTTTCGGCCACCTGGGCGCTTGCAGCGGCAATTACAAATTCAATGACCCCAGCTACCGCCCGCTAGGTGACCCGCAGACGGTCAACCGCGGCAAGTGAGCGCAAGGAGCAGCACCATGGAACTGGTTTTTGAAATGCTCGACAGCCCTCAGCGCCTGCCGGCCGCAAGCGTCAGCAAGACCTTCGGGCAGGGCGGGGGACGGATCGGCCGCGGCGCCGATTGCCACTGGGTGATTCCCGACCGCCAGCGGCACCTGTCCAACCACCACGCGCAGGTCAGCTATCGGGACGGTGCGTTCTTCCTCACCGATACCAGCAGCAACGGCATCGTCCTCAAGGACAGCGGCGCGCGCCTGCCCAAGGGCACGCCGTTGCGCATCGAGCAGGGCAGCACCTATGTGCTGGGGGGCTTCGTGATGCGCGCGCGGCTGATGCCGGCGAGCGCGCCCCTGGCGCTGGACGGCGGCCGGCCGCTGGCCGCGGGCAGCATCATTCCCGATGACGCCTTTCTCGATCCGGACCCGCTCAAGGCCCTGGCGATGGAGGAGCAGGGCGAGCTGACGGACGATCCTCTGGCGCTGCTCGACAGCCCGCCCCAGGCCCTGGAGCCCTTCGCCGACTACGCACGGATCGACACCGAGCACCTGCTGGTGCCCGAGCTGGTGGCGCCCACGCCGCTCCCGCCAGCGAGCCCGGTATCGCCGCTCCAGGGCCCTGGGGAGTCGTTCTGGGAGCAGTTTGCCGAGGCCCTGGGCGTTGAACTCAAGGACCTCGATCCGCCGGCCCGGGAGGCCCTGGCGCTCAAGGCGGCGCGCCTGCTCAAGCAGAGTGTTGCCAGCTTGCAGCAGAGCCTGCGCACCCGTAGCGAACTGAAGAACGAACTGCGCCTGGGGCAGACCCAGGTCCAGAGCGCCGGCAAGAACCCGCTGCGCTTTGCCCCGAACGCCAGCGAGGCCCTTGAGCGGCTGCTGCTGGACGACAAGCCCGGGCAGTTGTCCGGGCCCCAGGCCATTGCCCGGGCCTTCGGCGATTTGCAGGCGCATCAGGTGGCCTTGCTCGCCGCCAGCCGGGCCGCACTGCGCAGCACCCTGGAGCACTTCTCGCCGCAGCAGTTGACCCTGCGTTTCGAGCGCGACGGCAAGCGCCCCTGGCTGGCCACCGCCGGGCGTCACTGGCGGGCCTATACCCGCTACCACCAGAACCTGCGCCTGGACGACGACTGGAGCGAACGCCTGCTGGCCCGGGACTTTGCCCAGGCCTACGAGGAGCAGCACCGGCTGATTTCCACCCTCAACACCCACGCTCACCAAGGATGATCCCCATGCTTCGCTGCAAGGTTTTGTTGATGCGCGCCGCGACCCTGCTGGCGCTGTCGCTGCTCGGCGCCTGCGCCTCGATGTCGCCGTATTCGAGCCTGACCAAGCTCGACCTCAGGCTCAGCGCCAGTGACCAGTTGAACCCCGACCTCAACGGCCGGCCGTCGCCCATCGTGGTGCGGCTGCTGGAGCTCAAGCACCCGGTGGCCTTTGAAAACGCCGATTTCTTCAGCCTCTACGAGCGGGCCAAGGAGTCCCTGGCCCCGGACCTGGTGGCCAGCGAGGAACTGGAACTGCGCCCCGGGCAGAGCCTGGAGCTCAAGCTCAGCGTCGAGCGTGACAGCCGTTATGTCGGGGTGTTGGCGGCCTACCGCGACCTGCCGGAAACCCGCTGGCGCTATGTGATTCCGATCACCGCGATGGAGGTCACCCGCAGTGAGCTGATCCTCGACCAGGCGGGCATTCGCAACCGTCTGCAACCTCTGGCCCGGGCGGATGAACAGCCATGAACGAACATAAAGTCATCTGGCAGGAAGGCATGTTGCTGCGGCCCCAGCACTTCCAGCACAACGACCGCTATTTCGACCATCAGCTCAAGACCCGCACCCAGCTGCTGGGCAGCTACACCTGGGGCTTTCTCGGCCTGGAGATCGACCTGCAGTACCTGAACATGGGCAAGCTGGTGATCAGCCGGGCCTCGGGGATCCTGCCGGACGGCAGCCTGTTCGCCCTGGGAGAGAGCAGCGAGCCCCTGGCCCTGGACGTGCCGGCCAACACCGGCAAGACCTCGGTGTACCTGGCGCTGCCCCTGGTCACCGGCAACCACATCGAAGCCCGGCGCGCCGAGCAGTCCGATGTGCTGGCGCGCTACATCACCTACGAAGCGCAGATCGCCGACTCCAATGCCGACGACGACTCCAGCAGCCAGATCAGCTGCGGGCGACCGGACTTTCGCCTGTTGCTGGGGGAGCAGCAAAGCGACCAGGCCTACGTCAAGCTCAAGGTCTGCGAGGTGCAGGGCAGCAACGCCGAAGGGGTGATCAACCTCGATCAGGAGTTCTTCCCGACCTTCATCCAGACCCACGCCTCGGCCTACCTGCTGTCGTGCCTGAAGGAGGTGATCAGCATGCTCGCCCACCGTGGCGACACCATCGCCGAGCGCATCCGCTCCAATGGCAAGGTCGGTGGCGCCGAGGTCGGCGATTTCATGATGCTGCAGCTGATCAACCGCAGCGAAGTGGTGCTGCGTCACTACCTGGACCTGGAGCAGGTGCACCCGGAGGAGCTGTATCGCACCTTGCTCGGCATGCTGGGCGACCTGTCGACCTTCTCCAGCGAGAGCAAGCGCCCGCGCCTGGACACCCGCTACCAGCACAGCGACCAGGGGGCGAGTTTTCGCAGCCTGATGGACGCCATCCGCCAGGTGCTGTCCATGGTCCTGGAGCAGCACGCCATGGAGCTGGCCTTGCAGGAGCGCCAGTACGGCATCCTGGTGGCGGCCCTGCACGATCACTCGTTGCTGGAGTCGGCCTCGTTCGTCCTGGCCGCCAGCGCCAACTGCGACGCCGAAGAGTTGCGGCATCGCCTGCCGGCGCACCTCAAGGTCGGCCCGGTGGAGAACATCCGCCAGCTGGTCAACCTGCACCTGCCGGGGATCAAGGTCAAACCGCTCTCGGTGGCGCCGCGCCAGATCCCGTTCCACTCCAGCAAGACCTATTTCATCCTCGAATTCAGCCCCCAGGAGCTGACCCAACTGGAACGCTCCGGGGGCTTTGCCTTCCACGTTTCCGGGGAGTTCTCCGAGCTTGAGCTGAAATTCTGGGCCATCAGGAACTGACTGCCATGACCAAGGACAGTGAATACCCGCAGGACGACAAGACCGTCCTCGTCGATCGCCACGAGCCCCACGCCGGCAGCGGCCCGCTGACGGACTCCGTCGCGCCGCCGCGTATCGAGCAACTGGAGCAGCGGATGATCTATGCCGCGCGCCTGCAACCGGCCCAGGCCTTCAACGTCAGCCTCAACGCCCTGGTGGCCGCGGCGTCCGAGCTGCTTTCGGAAGTGGTGCGGCTCAAGCACAGCGTGGTGCGCGAAGACCTGGGCGCGCTCAACCAGCAACTGAGCGCCGCCATCCGGCGGTTCGAGGCCCGGGCGCTGCACGACGGTGCCGAGGCCGGCCAGGTGCGCAGCGCCCGCTATGTGCTGTGCACGGTGGCGGACGAGGCGGTGGTGAGCACCCCCTGGGGCAATGAGAGCCAATGGTCGCAGATGAGCCTGCTGAGCAGCTTTCACAACGAGACCTTCGGCGGTGAAAAGGTCTTTCAGCTGCTGGAGCAACTGACCCGCAATCCGCTGCGCCACCTGCCGATGCTGGAGCTCATCTACCTGTGCCTGTCCCTGGGGTTCGAGGGCAAGTACCGGGTCGCGCCCCGCGGCATGCTGGAGCTGGAAGGCATCCGCGATGCCCTGTATCGGCAGATCCGCCAATTGCGCGGCGACGTGCCCCGGGAGTTGTCGCCGCAGTGGCAGGGCTTTGGCGATCAGCGCCCGGACCTGGTGCGGATCGTGCCCTGGTGGACGGTGGCGCTGTTCACCCTGGTGAGCCTGGCGGTGATGTATTCCGGGTTTGCCTGGGTTCTGGCGCAGCAGCGCGAGAGCGTGTTGCAACCTTATCGTCAGCTTGATTCGGCGGCGTCCGTGAGTGCGCCGCAAGACGGGAAACTGTGATGAAGACTCTGTTGAAGAAAGTCGGTCTGTTCCTCGCCAGGACCTGGGTCTGGACCCTGGTACTGGTGCTGTTGATGGCGTTGCTGGTGTGGTTCGTCGGGCCCTTGCTGGCGGTGGATGACTATCGGTTCTGGGCCAGCACCACCGCGCGGCTGTCGACCATCAGCGGCTTGTGCCTGATCTGGGGCCTGAGCATGGTGTTCGTCAACTGGCGCGCCGGGGTGCGCAAGACCGCCCTGGAGGACAGCGAGGAAGGCCGGCAGAGCCTGGAGCGCGAACAACGCATGGATGACGAGGAGAAAGAACTGCGCAGTCGCTTCAAGGAAGCGCTGCGCACCCTCAAGACTTCCAGCCTGTATCGCGGCCGCAGCGAGCGCTGGCGCCAGGACCTGCCCTGGTACCTGCTGCTCGGGCCCAAGGGCGCCGGCAAGACCAGCCTGCTGGATTTTTCCGGGCTGGAATTTCCCCTCAATCGCATTGATCGCAAGCTGACCCGCGACACCCAGGGCAGTGCCCACTGCGACTGGTACTTCGCTGAACACGGGGTGCTGATCGATACGGCCGGGCGTTACCTGACCCAGCCCGATCCCGAGGCCGACAGCCACGCCTGGAGCACCTTGCTCGGCCTGCTGCGCAGCCGTCGGCGCAATCGGCCGCTCAATGGCGTGCTCCTGGCGCTGCCGGTGGACGTGTTGCAGGGCGGCGACGAACAGGCCCTGGAGCTTTTTGCGCGCCAGGTGCGCAGTCGCCTGCAGGAAGTGCGGCAAAAACTGCATGTGGAGGTGCCGGTGTACCTGGTGCTGAGCAAGGCCGACCAACTGCTGGGGTTCGACGAGTTCTTCGATCAACTGAGCCGTGAAGAGAGCGAACAGGTGCTGGGTGTCAGCTTCCGTCGCGAGCAGGACGGCACCGATGTGGCGGTGCTGCGCGATGAGTTCGAAGACCTGCTGCGGCGCCTCAACAGCCAGATGATCATGCGCATGCACCAGGAGCGCGACACCCAGCGTCGCGGGCGGATACTGGATTTTCCGCACCAGTTGGGACTGATCGGCGAGCGCCTGTGCCTGTTCGTCGACATGGCCTTCACCGGCAACCGCTACCAGCGCGCCAGCCTGTTGCGTGGTTTCTACCTCACCAGCGCGCCGCACCTGAGCCAGTCACTGGACCCCGACACGGCCGGGATCGGCGCCAACCTGGGCCTGCCGAGCAGCCTGTTGCCGAACCTGCACAGCGGGCGGGCGCGATTCATTCATCACCTGCTCAGTCAGGTGATCTTCCCCGAAGCCGAACTGGCGGGCCTGGAGAAGGGCGAGCGCCGGCGCATCGATTGGGGCCAGCGCGCCCTCTATGTGGGGGCGCTGGGTTCCCTGGGGCTGTTCGGGCTGGTATGGGCCAGTGGCTTTTCCGCCAACCATGGACGCCTGGAGCAACTGCGCGAACTGGCCCGGGAATGGACCCAGCAACGCGCCACCCTGAGTGACCGGAGCGACGCCATGGCCGCGCTCAAGAGCCTGGACCTGAGCGACCAGGCGACCCGGGTGTTTCCGCCCAAGGGCCAGGTGTCGCTGCATGAGCGCGGCGGTCTGTACCAGGGCGAGGCCAGCAACCCGCTGCTGCGCGCCGCCTATGAGCGCGAGTTGCAAGAGCAGCTGCTGCCGAAGGTGGCGCAGATGCTCGAAGGGCAGATCCGCAGCAACCTCAAGGACCGCGAGCGCCTGCTCAACAGCCTGCGCGCCTACCTGATGCTCAACCTCAAGGAGCGCCGCGACCCCAGTTGGCTGCGGGACTGGGTGGCGGCCGACTGGTCGCGGCGCTACCCCGGCAACAGCGCGGTGCAGAACGGCCTCAACCGTCACTTCGAGCGCCTGTTGCAGCAACCCTTCAGCTACCCGCTCAATGAGCCGCTGGTGGCCCAGGCGCGCCAGGTGCTGCGCAGCGAGTCGCTGGCCGACGTGATCTACCGGGTGCTGCGTGAGCAGGCCCGGAGCCTGCCGGACTATCGCCTGAGCCAGCACCTGGGGCCCCAGGGCCACCTGCTGCTGGGCGCCGATTATGTGATCCCGGGCTTCTACACCCAGCAGGGCTATCAGCAGTATTTCTCGATCCAGGGCGCCAGCCTGGTGAGCGACATCCTCCAGGACAACTGGGTGCTGGGGGAGGGCAGCGACATCAGCGGCATGGACCTGCGCCAACTGATGGTCAAGCTGGAGCAGCTGTACTTTCGCGACTACGCCAACCACTGGGGCGAGGCGGTGGGCCGGGTGGCCCTGCAGCCGATCAACGATGCCAGCGAAGGGGCCGAGCAAGTGGCCGGCCTGACCTCGGCCAACTCGCCGATCTTGCAACTGCTGGTGGAAGTGCGGGAGAACACGCGCTTTCCGGTGCTGGCCGAGCCCGCCGCAGAGCTGAGCGAGGCCGCCGACCAGCTGGTCGGTGGCGGCGCCTTGGGCAAGGTCGCGGCGGCGGCCGCGGGCAAGGCCAAGGACGGGTTGCTGAAAAAACTCCCGGACACCGCGCGCAAATCCCTGCAAAGCCGCTTCGAGCCGCTGCACCGTTTGCTCGACGACAACAACGGCCCCACCGCGGACCTGGCCCCGGCCCTGCAGGCGCTCAACGAACTGCAGCTGCAACTGGCGTTTCTGGCCCGCTCCGGCAATCCCGAGCAGGCGGCCTTTGAAATGGCCAAGACCCGCATGAGTGGCCAGCGCGATGCCCTGAGCACCCTGCGCACCAGCTCCGGGCGCCTGCCGCGGCCGGTCAGCGCCTGGTTCAACCTGCTGGCCGAGGACACCTGGCGCCTGGTGCTCAACGACGCGTACCAGTACCTCAACCAGCGCTATCAGGGCGAGCTCTACGGCTTTTACGGCAAGGCCATCAAGCAGCGCTATCCGTTCGATGCCCACAGCAGCAGCGAGGTGGCCATCGGCGACTTCCGCGAGTTCTTCAAGGCCCAGGGCCTGGCCGAGCGCTTCTTCGACACCTACCTGCGGCCCTTCGTGGTGGGCGATCCGGGCAATTACCGGCTGCGCAACATCGACGGCTACAGCCTGCCGGTGTCCCGGGTCTACCTGGACCAGATGGCCGCGGCCCAGGTCATCCGCCAGAGCTTCTTCGCCGAGAACCCGGCCGAGCCCCAGGTGCAGTTCCGCCTGGAACCCTACACCCTGGACCCCAGCGTCAGCCGCGCCGAGTTCCGCTTCGGCGACCAGCAGATCGAGTACCGCCATGGTCCGATCGTGCCCATGGCCTTCAAATGGCCCACCGATGCGGAAAACGGCCGCACCAGCCTGGTCCTGGAAAAACTCGCCGGCCGGCCCATCGGTATCGAGAAGAACAGCGGTCCCTGGTCGCTGTTCCGCCTGTTCGACCTGATGCAGAACGAATACCTGAGCGGACGCGACGTGATGGTGATCAAGGCCGACCTGGGCGGATTGCGGGCCAATTACCTGCTGCACAGCCAGCGCACCCCCAACCCCTTCGACATGGGCGTGCTGCGCAGCTTCCGCCTGCCGGTGCAGCTCTGATGAACGCTGCCGGGACCTGGCGCAGCGCGGCCCGTACCGACCCGGGCAAGGTTCGCCGGCGCAACGAGGATGCCTTTCTCGACTGCCCGGAGCGCGGCCTGTGGGTGGTGGCCGACGGCATGGGCGGGCACCAGGGCGGCGACATCGCCAGCCGGCTGATCATCAGCAGCCTCGCCGAGCTGCCGACCGAGGACAGCTTCGAGGCCCGCCTGGCCGGCGTGCGCCAGTGCCTGCACTGGCTCAACCGGCGCCTGGGCCAGGAACTGACGGTTACCGCCGGACGGCGCGACAGCATCATGGGCAGCACCGTGGTCGCGCTGTTGCTGCAGGGCGATCGCGCCGCCTGCGTCTGGGCCGGTGACAGCCGCTGCTACCTGTGGCGCGAGCAGCGCCTGTACCAGCTGTCGCGGGATCATTCGCTGATGCAGAAACTCATCGACGAGCAGCAGATGAGCGTCGAACAGGCCCGCTCGCACCCGGCGGCCAACGCCCTGACCCGGGCGGTGGGCGCCAGCGAGCGCCTGAGCCTGGAAGTGCTGGAACTGCAGGTCTATCCCGACGACGTATTCCTGCTGTGCAGCGACGGCCTGTACCAGGAGTTGACTCGCAACGCCTTGTGCCGTGCCTTGAGCTTGGCGGCGCCGCAAGTGGCCTTGCAGCGTTTGTTCGAGGACGCCCTGGACGGCGAGGCGCGGGACAACCTGACCGCGGTGGTGGTGCGCCAATGAACCTGCCGCTGTTGCACCCGCATTCACCCTCGCCGGCGCCGGGCGAACTGACCCGGGTGGTGGCGGCTGCGGCAACGCAGCCGCGGCCGGTCAAGGGGCGCGGCAAAGGCTCCAAGGGGCGCGGCAAGGCCCGGGGTTGCGGCAAACGGCGCTTGCCGATCGGCCCGCCGCTCAAGGCGCTCGACCCCCAGGGCGGGCTGCCCCAGGTGCTGGCCGGGCGCTACCGGCTGGAGCGCTTGCTGGGGGCCGGCGGCATGGGCGTGGTGTACCGCGCCCGGGACCTGCTGCATGAACAGTTCGGCGACCCGGAACCTTATGTGGCGCTGAAGCTGCTCAGCGAAGCCTTCGCCGATGCGCCGGATGCCAGCGCCTTGCTCTACGGCGAATTCGCCCTGACCCGGCGCCTGCACCATCGGCACATCGTGCGGGTGCACGGCTTCGATGTGGACACCGGGCATGCCTGCGCCTTTATCACCATGGAACAGCTGCGCGGCATGCCCCTGGACCAACTGCTCTGCCAGTGGCCCCTGGGGTTGCCCTGGGCGCAGTCGCGGGAGGTGATTCTGGCATTGCTGGAGGCCCTGGCTTACTGCCATGGCCGCGGGGTGCTGCACGGCGACCTCAAGCCCGGCAACCTGATGCTCGGCGATGACGGCCTGCGCCTGTTCGACTTCGGTCTGAGCCGCGCCGCCCAGGGTCAGTTGCCGGGCCTGCCAGGGCTCAACCGCCAGCGTTTCGCCGCCTGGACTCCCAGCTACGCAGCCCCGGAGCTGCTGGAAGGCGCGCCGCTGTCGGCAGCGGCGGATCTGTTCGCCGTGGCCTGCGTGATCCACGAACTGGTCAGCGGCAAGCACCCTTATCGCCGCCTGCCCTCGACCCAGGCCCGGGACCAGCAGCTGGACCTGCAACTGCAACGCCCGCGACAACTGCCGGAGTACTGCTGGCCGGCGCTGCGCACGGCCCTGGCGCTGAATGCCGCGGAGCGGGCCATCGGCGTCGATGAACTGCGGGATGCCTTTGCCCCCAGGGGCGGCTGGCTGGGCGGCTGGTTGCAGCGGCATGAACCATGAACAGCGAACAAGGAGCAGCACATGTTCAACTCGGCCAGTGAAACCCACTTCAGCCTGAGCGTCGAAGACTTTGCCAATGACTTGCAGGTGCTGGGATTCAAGGGCACCGAAGGCATCAGCCAACCCTTTCGCTTCGACCTGCAACTGGTCAGCGACAACCCGGCCCTGGACCTGGAAGGGCTGCTGCACAAGCAGGCCTTTCTCGCCTTCGATCCCCAGGGCCATGGCATTCATGGCCAGATCCGGCGCGTGGCCCAGGGCGACTCCGGCCAGCGCCTGACCCATTACCAGCTGTCCCTGGTGCCACGCCTGGACTACCTGCGCCACCGCATCAACCAGCGGATCTTCCAGCAACGGGCGGTGCCGACCATCATCGCCGCGATTCTCGAAGAGCACGGCATCCTCGCCGACGCCTATCGGTTCCAGATCGAGCATCCGTGCCCGGAGCGCGACTACTGCGTGCAGTACGACGAGAGCGACCTGCACTTCATCCAGCGTATGTGCGAAGAGGAAGGCCTGCATTACCACTTCCAGCACAGTCGTGGCGGCCACCTGCTGGTGTTTGCCGACAATCAGACCGCGTTCCCCAAGCTCGGCCGGCCCACCGCCTATGTGCGCGGCAGCGGATTGGTGGCCGACGAGCCGGTGATCAAGGGCTTCGAAGTGCGCCTGGAGTCGCGCACCAGTCGCACTAGCCGCCGCGATTACGACTTCGAGAAACCGCGCCTGCAACTGGAGGCCGCCTACCGGCCCGAGGCCCGAAACCCGGAACCGGACCTGGAGGACTATGACTACCCTGGACGCTTCACTGACCGTGCCCGGGGCAAGTTGCTCAGCCAGCGCGCCCTGGAACGCCACCGCGCCGACTATCGGCAGGCCGAGGGCTGGGGCGATGAACCACGGCTGGTCAGCGGGCATTTTCTGCAATTGTCCGAGCACCCGCGCCGGGAATGGAACGACCTCTGGCTGCTGACCCAGGTGACCCACGAAGGCAAGCAGCCCCAGGTGCTGGAAGAGTCCATCACCAGCGATACCCGGGCCGAGGACGGCTTCCAGCAGGGCTACCGCAACCGCTTTCTGGCCACCCCCTGGGACGTGTTCTACCGACCGCCGCTCAAGCACCCCAAGCCCCAGGTGCTGGGCAGCCAGACCGCGGTGGTCACCGGCCCGGCGGGGGAGGAGATCCACTGCGATCAGTACGGCCGGGTCAAGGTGCAGTTTCATTGGGACCGCGAGGGCCAGGGCGACGACAAGAGCAGTTGCTGGCTGCGTGTGGCCTCCGGCTGGGCCGGCGACCGCTACGGCGCCCTGGTCATCCCGCGCATCGGCATGGAAGTGCTGGTGAGCTTTCTCGAAGGCGACCCCGACCAACCCCTGGTCAGCGGCTGCCTGTACCACAAGGAACACGAAGTGCCCTACACGCTGCCAGCGCACAAGACCCGCAGCGTCTTCAAGACCCTGAGCTCGCCGGGTGGCGGCGGTTTCAACGAACTGCGCATCGAAGACAAGAAGGGCGCCGAACAGATCTTCGTCCACGCCCAGCGCGACTGGGACCAGAACATCCAGCACGACCAGAAGATCCGCATCGGCCACCAACGTCACGACAGCGTGGAGCAAAACGCCTACAGCGAATTCAAGGCCGAGGAACACCGCACCACCCACGGCGCGCGCAAGACCGAAATCCGCGCCGACGACCACCTCACCGTGGCCGACACCCAGCACATCAAGCTCGGCGTGGCGCAACTGACCCAGGCCGGCCAGGAAATCCACCTCAAGGCCGGGGACAAGATCGTCATCGAAGCGGCCCTGGAAATGACCCTCAAGGCTGGCGGCAGCTTTATCAAGCTCGACCCCGGCGGCGTGACTATCGTCGGACCGCTGGTGAAACAGAACGCCGGCGGCGCCCCGGGCAGTGGCAGCGGGATCGCCATCAAGGCGCCGTTGCAGCCGGGGGCGGCGGATCGGGATAGAGCGGGGAGTTTGATGGAAAGGGCGTTGGTGAATGCGCCGCAACCCTCACCATCAGAAAACCTTCGCAAAAGCTTTCGAATTCAAATGAAACGCCCCTATGACAAGAAAGGCATCTCTGGGCAGCCTTATATATTGGAAGCCGATGGTGTGACTTATAAGGGAACAACATCTGCTGACGGGTTTGTAGATCAACCTGTTCCGCTAAAGGCTAAAAAAGGAAAGTTAACCTTCTACGCCTTTGGGATTGAGGCACAGCCGTGGATATGGGAACTCGATTTAAACTCGCAACCAGTTGCGTCGGATGTCAAGGGGCTTCAGTCACGGCTGAGGAATCTCGGTTTTTATCATGGAAAAGTTGATGGTAAAAACGGTCAAAAAACAAAGTATGCCACTCGCTGCTTCCAACGTTCATGTGGGCTGGCAGATAAAGATTACCTGTCTGTGAATGATGTAAAACGGTTGGAAGAACAACATATTTCGTAAGGAAAAGAGTGATGAATTATGGGGGCTTCGATCTTTTTTTTGGAGATCATGATGGTAAACCAGCGCAGAATTTACCTCCGCGATGGGGAGGCGTGGACAATCCGAACCTTTCCAATATTTCTGCTGAAACAGCTATTTCACCTTCAGGTAATAGTGCAGCTTTAGCTGTTTATGAACATGTAAGAAAGCTTCAGGAAGATTTGGCTTTTTTAGGGTTCTCTGTAGTTGGAAAGCCAGACGGCGCGTTTGGGGTTCGTACTGGTTGGGGTGTTAGAGAGTTTCAAATTTACGCATCCATGGCTCAAGTAGCATGTGTTAGGCAAGATAAAAAGGGCTTGCTCTTATTAGATCAAACTGGCTCCCCTGTAAAGGTAGATAATCTAGACGTATATTTTGACGGTTCGGCAGCGATTTTGGCCAAAGCAGGAAAAGCAGCAGTTGTGGGCGGAACAACCGCAGGTCCGGTTAGTTACTATGTCGATAGTTTGCAGTCGGTTGCTAACTCGGCTCGGTACTCTGGCCCTATAAGTGGGGTTATGAATGCACAAACCAGATTGGCGATAGACCACTGGCTGGAGAATGACTATAGATGTCCGGTAGTCCTTGAGGCTTGGAAAATGGTCCATGGCGTCAGGAGTGATATTGCTGCATCCGGATGCAATATTTGGGCGCATGATAGCTTTACTGAGGGGGCGCCGAGAGTTTTTGTTAGAGATTTTTCAAGTTATTTTGATTTTCCTGCTGGGCGAGCGCAAAACCATTATCATGTTGTAGGTTATTACGAGTCTCGAGGTTTTGGTGGGCCTAACGCGAGTAAAGGACATAGTTGGTCGCCAGAGGCTGAAATGACGGTGCAAAATATAACCGGATCACCAGTCAATCCCGCACAACTTAATAGTCCGGCTCTATCAACTTATCGTACTGTTCGAGTGGTGGCTGAAGCAGAATGCTTTGGGCGTTTTGATGTGCTCAATGCATGGGATAATGCACTCGTGTCTGCAGGGCCATGCCACTGGACTATGGGGTTGTTCGATAGTGGTCAATACGGGAGGGGTGAATTTGTTGGTTTTATTTCTTACCTAAAACAAAGAAATAACGAAATTTTTAGGAAGGTCTTTGGTGATTTTGGGATTTATCCAAAATATGATTGGGGGGATTCGAGGTTGTATGCTGAGGATCTGAAAACATATTCTGGATGGGTGAGGTTAACAAATGATACATATGTTCCTGTTCAGCAGGTACATGCCGAGAGTGAATTTAATGATTTGCTGAGAACTAAAGAGGAAGCCCATTACTTAAAGACTTGGCATTGGTTTTATCGGCTGAGCATGGCAGGTCGAACCTTATCGGGCTATAGGGAGGCGATGTGGTCTATGGCCAAAGTCAGGGTTAGGGATCTTTTGGCTAAGGAAGTTCAGTTTCGTGTTGGCGCTACGACTGTAATTAGTACCCTGGGTGGCGTTTTTACCTCAGAGAAGAGTGTTGCAATACTTTTGAGATGGCACGTATACCGGCCGTCACATGTAGTTCATGATGACTATCAAAGAATCGTGCCAATCATTCAGCAAACAATAAATGAAACAGCTACGGTGAATTGGCAATTACCGGTATCAAACTGGGGCGATGCACATGAAGCTGCCTTGTCTAGAGGGCTTCTATCTGCGGCCGCAGTTGTAAACTCCACTATAACGACCAGCATAGCTTTTGGTTCTACCCAGCCCCAGGGCGCAGTCCGAACTGGCCGTAATACCTTTATTCTGGATGAGTGAATATGAAATATATCCTAGCTCTTTTTCTGCTTTCACCGATTGCTTGTGCTGCAGCAGTAGAAGTTTGTGATGCCAATGGTCCCAAACATTTTATTTCACAGTGGGCAGAAGATGGTGATCCTGTTCAGGTTCTTTCAAGAGTTGATGGGGTGAAGTTCTCTGTTCAAGAAGGTAGGGTTATCTATAATGATGATCTTAATGGTGATGGGATGAAGGACTTTATTTTTTCTTCTTCTGGTAGTGAAGGGTCAAGTAAGGACAGGGTTTATGGTTTCTTTATTCAGTGTCGAGGGTATTTGAAATTTGTTGGTGGGGACTATTTTGCAGGTGTTAAAGTTTTAGATGTCTCCCGTGATGGTGAGAGTAAATATAAAGATATTGAGGTGTACTCGTATCAGAGAGATAAGGATGGAAGTGTTGTATATAAGGGAGGGGAGGCGTTGACTAAGTCTTATGTCTGGAGCTTCAATCGCGACTCTCAGAGATATGAAGGTGCGTCCGAGTAACTCTTAATGGTCTGTGTTTATAAGAGAAAACACTGCTGATGAAAATAAATAATTGCCAGTCTCTTTTTGGTATGTGTTGTTGGTTCTATTTCGATTCTGGTATGCCATTAAAGTTATCAACGATAAAGGTTTGAGAGTATTTTGTTGAGGGTGAAAATATGAAATTTTCATTCTTGGCAGTGATCTTGATTTTTCAAGATATGTAGTTGCTGATTTGTTGTCGGATGAACGCATGTTGTACGTGGAAGGCCAAAAAAATAATACTGTTTGCGATGTTCTCATCGATTCGGAAGGGTATGTTTTTGATGTTGTCGCACAACGGAGGGTTTTTGATTTGTCAGAGGCCAGTGGTACGTTATATAGCAGTTCCTTGTACAAGCTTCATGACATGTATGTGATGGAGGTCAAGAGCTATTCTCCCGCCAAAACCCAGCAGTTCACATCATTTTATTATCGTGGTGGAAAGGTTGCTCTAGACAGGGTTTACGTTTTTTTAAAAGATATGACTATTTCAGCTGGACCTTTATGGCGTGCCTATGAATTCCGAGGAGAGGGTATGCATTTGACTCGCCAAGTAGGACTGACTTTGAGTGAGTGGCTATCAAAGGTGCATGCGGTGATTTAGAGGGAGGCTCGCTGGATTCGGCGACAGTGATTAGTCCGCCTTCTATTTCTGGAAGTCTTTTTGTCACGGCAACTGTTTATAGAAAGTCCAAGCAGGAAGGTACAGCGTCTTATTTTTTGGGGGGGGTAGTGACGAGCCAGATCTGTTTCGAATGGCATGCTATTCGAACTGCGCAGTGTTATTAGAAAAGAGAGTGTCTTGCTCTGGGCTTATTTCTCCATCTACTTTGTTTAGGACTGATCTGACGTTAGATGGTTGTCAGAGTCAGGGTAGCTATAGGCTTGAGGGGATCTCGGATGTGATAGATATTAGAGGTTGTATAACAGCAGATATTATGAGTTTGTCAGAATATGCACGTGGAACGAAAGAAGCTCGTGCCGTTTTTTCGGGGGTTGCTTATGGTGATGGGTTTAAAGGAGAAGGAGTTTCGAAGCGTGGTGATAAGCGCTACAGCTATTTTATGTTGCCTGTGACGATCTATTAGATTCTCGTGCGGTTCAAGGTTGGCTTGGTGTGTAGATATATAATTAGGTCAGTGAGGTATACGTGATATTGGCTTGAGAGGGGTGGGGATGGGCGGTGAGAGCCGTGCTGCTGTATTTGCTTTTTTTGTAATGTTTATGTTGTGTGCTACTTCTGCAGGGGCTTCTAAGGAAGATATGTGCGGTACTAAAAAAGTGGTTTTTCAATGCGAGGTACGAAAGGGGAAAAATCTTGCGGTATGTTCTAAGTATGCGAATGATGTGCTGTCGGGGATTCAATATCGATTTGGGCGAGCAAGCCGAAAAGAAATAATTTTTCCAGCGGATGGATTTGGTTTTAAAGGGTTTGCATTTAATTATTACTTTCGTTATCAGGTTTCTTATAGAGAGTTGGCCTTTTCTGTAGGTTCTTACAAGTATGGCGTTTATAGTCATTTTGATGGCGAGGAAAAGGGCGTAGTCAAGACCTCTGCTGGGGTTGTTGTGTCTGATGCGACTGATTCGAAACTGGTCCAAGTGCCCTGTGAAGTAGTCTATATAGATAACCTCAGGGAAGTTGCTCCGTATGTAGCTTGTGATAAAGATGGTGCGTTTGGCTGTGCTAAGTAACTTGTCTGATAGTTATTGGGGGCTGGAGAATAAGAAGAGGGTTGCTGCTAGCTCTGAAAAATATAGAGTGCTTATGACAGAGAAAGGGCTGGAGGAAGGAGCCCCCAAACGTGTTAAGGGAACGAATTTAGCGGGAGACGCCACCGAAAAAAGGGCGGCCCATACACCGCCCCAAGCAAGCTGAGTCAGCTTCGTTCTAACTGTACGGTGGCCTCGGGCAACAGTGCCTGGGACAGATCATCCACCACCGCCTTGCCCATTTCGCACAGGTAGTAGGCCGGCCAGGCGTAGCGCTCGCCCTGGGGTTCCATGGCCGCGTCCAGCATGAGTTTCTTGGCGTAATGGAACAGGTTGGACGCATGTTCCAGGGCTTCGCCCACGGGTATGTCCGGGTTGACCTTGAACAGGCTTTTGTCTTTGTCGCCGCAGGGGGCGAAGGTGACGATGCCGAGGGTTTTGACGGAGGCGGTCATTGGGCACCTCCGGCGGTTTGCTGCGGGTGCTGAGGTTGGTGTCGATGGAATACGTACATGGCGTGGCTCCTTTTGCTAGAAGACGCTGCCGTTTTCGTTTCCAGGCGAAAGGGTGGCAGCTGTACGCGGGCTGGAAAACCGAGGCAAAAGGAACCCGGCAGACCCGAAGGTCTCCCACGTACAGCCGCCATGACTCAAGAACGCGGGCACAAAAAAAGCGCCTGCAGTTGATGGTCTGGGCGCTGCTGTAGCGCCTTTTGCACTTGCGGGTTTCCAGGCCCGGCCGCTGATTGTGCAGCGGCGGGCGAAGGAAAGCGGGCGGGCTGATCCGCTGCAACGGCGTTGGCGCGCTATTGTATGACGCCTTGTGTTTGCAGGCTTCTACCCTGGACGCGGCTGATGATTGAACAGCGTGCTTGCACTCAAGAGCTCAAGGCCGCGCCCCCACCCCATACGCATCCCACAACTTGTTGCGGAACTTGTTCTGCGGATCGACCCGGGCTTTCAACGCGAGAAACTCCCCGGCCCGTGGATAGGCCGCGCGAAACTGCTGCACCGTGGCGTGGATCTGGTACGGCAGGTAGTAGCTGCCGCCGTGCTGGATGGCGCTGTCCACCAGGACGCGGGTCCATTCGCCGACTTTTTCCCGTTCCTCTGGCGCGGTGCTCTGCTGGTAGTACAGCACCAGGGCGAAGACTTCGGTCTTGGCCCAGGCCAGCAGGGTGCCAGGGTCGGCCTTGGCGTGGCGGATCGACAGGTTGATCACGTTGACCTTGTGCGCCCGCAGGGTCGCGCCCATCTCCTGGATGAAGCTTTCCAACTGGTCGGGGGGCACGAAGTATTCCTGCAGCACGTAGGTGCGCTGGGCCCGGGACTCGGGTTCCAGTTCGCGTACGTCGAGGCTGGCTTCGTGGTTGCGCCAGGACACTTGCGGTTTCTTCAGCACCAGGGGGTCGATCACTTCCTGGCGCAGGGTCTTGCCGCCGGGCCACTGGCTCACCACTTTCAGGGCCTTCTGTTCTTTCCAGTAGTTCTGGTCCAGGGGCGTGAGGCGTTCCTTGACCGTGACCGGCAGCTCGGTCTGGCTGTAGGACACCGCGCGCAGGGTCTGGTACCGGTCGGGGTAGAGCACCGCGTTGTGCAGGATGACCTTGGGGTTGTTGTGGATCTGGGTCTGGAAGTAGCGCCGGTAGTCGCCGAGGGGCATTTCGTCGACGCTGCGCAGCAGGCGCACGTTGTCGCTCAGTTGCAGGGTGGCTTGGACGATCACCCCCAGGCCGCCGTAGCCGCCGATGGCGCCGTAGAACAGCTCACTGTTGTGCTGCGGGCTGGCGTCCATCACTTGGCCGTCGGCCAGCACCAGCTTGATGGCTTTCACCGAGCTCACCAGCGGGCCGTAGCCGATGTAGCGGCCATGGGCGTTGACGCTCAGGGCGCCTCCGACGGTGAAGTTGGCGTAGCTCTGCATGATGCTCACGGACAGGTCGTGGGGGTCGATGTAGTCCTGCACGGCGCGCCAGGTGATGCCCGGCTGCACGGTGATTTCCTTGCGCTCTTTGGAGAAGTCGAGCACTTGGTTGAAGCCGCGCATGTCGATCTGCAGGGCGTGCTCGGTGGCGGTCTGGCCGCCCATGCTGTAGCGCCCGCCGCCGATGGCGATGGGCCCGGGGTGCTCGGCCACCTGCTTGACGATCTGCTCCAGGGTGGTGGGGCGCACCACCTGATCGACCACGATGGGGTTGAGCTGGGTGATGTCGTTGACGGTTTCTGCGGCGTGGGTGGTGAGTGCATTGCAGAGTGCCGCGCATAAAAACAGGCCGATCGCGAATCTCATTCGCCGTGTCCATCCCTGGTGGTGGCGCGCCGCCGGAGGGGCGCAAATGGCGGCAGAATAACGCCGCGGCGGGTCCGTGACCATGGGCGAACGCGCAGGGAGGAGGGCGGCATCGACCCCTGGGTCGATGCCGGGCGCGGCTTACAGCGTCGGCAGACCGAGGGTGGCGGCGCACTGCTCCAGGGAGCGTTGCTGGGTCTGGGCATACAGCTGCAGCTCGTCGAGGGTGGCGCGGCCCAGGGCGTTTTCAAAGGCCTGGCGGTTGGAGTGCTCGGCGTAGTGGCTCTGGCTGTCGTCACCCAGGTTGGACTGGAAGATCCCGGCGGCGCTCACCGGCAGGAAATCCTCATAGACCAGGGGCTCGAAGCCCAGGTGGCCGGCTGCCAGCAGGGCCGGCAGGGTGGTGGGGCGCTGGGGCTCGGCGCGGGCCGCGAGCCCGGCTTCGCTGACGAAGTAGCGAAAGTACGCCAGGCCCTGTTCGCGCATGGCCGGGTGGCTGTCGGGAAACGCCCTGAAGTGCTCTTGCATCAGCTGGTTGTAGCGCTGGGCGTTGGCTTCGTTGGGGAAGTCGCCGAGGGCGTCGCGGGCGGCGTTCAGCAGGCGGTCGTAGAGCTCGCGGCCCTTGGGAGTCAGCGCCGCGCCGCGCTGTTCGATCTCGCCAAAACGCGCGCTGTGGCTGCCCTGGGTGTCGGCCTGGTCGCTGAAGGCCACGGGTTCCTCCAGGGCCTTGAAACTGGTCTGGCGCAGCAGGATCGGGCAGTCCCGGCGCGGCGGGCCCTCGATCACCGCCTTGGGGGTGATGCCGTGCGCGGGCATCAGCCGTTGCACTTCATCGATGTCCAGGGTGCGCGGGGTCAGGTGATTGATGTGCGGGCCCTTGAACGCCACCACGTCGGCGATCAGCCGGTGCTGGGCGCTGAGGCTGGCGTACTGGGCGGCGGTCACCGTGGCGTGGTGGTGCCAGCGGAAGGTTTCCAGGGCTTCCTGGATGAAGCGCTGGGCGTCGTCTTCATCCAGTCCGCCTTCGGCCTGGGCCTGTTCAATCAGCTCCAGCACCTTGGGGGTGAAGATCTGGCGCTGGGACAGCACCTGTTGGGCAAAGCCTCGCAGTTCGAGGTTGTCGATCAGTTCCAGGCGCAGCAGCGAGGTGAAGACCCGGAACGGGCTGACCTGCAGGGCTTCTTCGTGGACCGCGCGAAAGGCCGTGGAATGCACCGGCACCCCGGCCGGGGTCAGGTCGTAGTAGCCCACCGGCTGCATGCCCATCACCGCAAACAACCGGGCCAGGGTCGCCAGCTCCGCGGCGGTGCCGACGCGGATGGCGCCGTGGCGCTCCAGGTCCAGGCGCTGCAGTTCGCCGCTGCGCCGCAGGTGTTGGGCGATCGCCGGCTGCTGCTCCAGGACCTGGGCATTGACCTGGGCCACCAGGGTCATCAGGGCGCCGTAGAGCGGCACCTCCTCGCGGTACATATCCGACATCGCCCGGGAAAATCCCTGGCGGATCAGGTCAGGACTGACGAAGCGCTGGTTGCTCATGGACAGGGTTCCCGTGGCAGTGGATATCGAAGCGAGAGAGGTACGGATCGGCCTCGATTCTGCTGGCCGGTGCCGGGGCTGACAAACGAAGTTTCCTCTGAACTTCATTCTGCAAACGAATGCATGGGGCCGCTGGCTCGCAGCGCTTGTCGGGGTGGGCGGGCAGATTCCCGCTCAGCGGGCCCGACCGGAGCGGGCAGGCTGTGTACACTGATGGCGTTTTGAAACCGTGTGTCTAGACTTGCACCGGTCGATCCCGCCGCTATCGCTCGCGCATCTTTCCCATCGCTGGACGGAGGCAACTTGGCCCCTGCGCAGTACACCAGAGGAAAGGGACTGTCATTGGCCAGGAGGCTGTATAAATCGCGGATTCTGGGCCTGAGCCTGGGCTTGGTGTGCGTGGCCGCCGGGATGTGGCCGCTGCAACCGGCGCCCTGGGTCTGGGGGCTGATGCTGTGCAACGCCTTGGTCTGGCCGCACCTGGCCTATCAGTGGGCGCGCTGGTCGCGGGTGCCGTTTCGCGCCGAGTACCGCAACCTGCTGGTGGACTCCTTGCTCGGCGGGTTCTGGGTCGCGGCCATGCACTTCAATCCGCTGCCGCTGGCCACCACCCTGGGGATGATGGCGATGAACAACATCGCCCTGGGCGGGGTGCGCTTCTTTCTCGCCGGCAGCCTGGCCCAGGCCCTGGGCGTTGGCCTGGGCCTGTGGCTGTTCGGCCTGTCCTTCGTCGCCCAGACCACGCCGCTGCAGCTGTACGCCTGTCTGCCGATGCTGACCCTGTACCCCATGACCCTGGGTTACATCTGCTACCGCCAGGCGGCCACCCTGGGGCGGCACAAGCGCGAGCTGCTGGCCCTGAGTCGCACCGACAGCCTGACCGGGCTGCTCAATCACGGGGCCTGGAAGGACCAGCTGGAAATCGAGTTCCAGCGCTGCAAGCGCCAGGGGCGCGGCGGCGCCATCGCCTTGATCGACATCGATCACTTCAAGGCCATCAACGACACCTACGGCCATGTGGCCGGGGATGGGGTGCTGCGCCAGTTGAGCAAGATCCTCAGGCAGAACCTGCGGGCCAGCGATCAGGCCGGGCGTTATGGCGGCGATGAGTTCTGCGTGATCCTCCCGGATGTGCCCCTGGAGCAGGCCGCCGAACGGATGGAGGCCTTGCGCGGACGTTTTGCGAGCCTGGGGGATGAACAGAGCCCGGCCTTGCAGGTCAGCCTGAGCATTGGCCTGGCGGCCTTCAGTCCCGGGCATGGCGAAGCCATGGACTGGCTCAACGATGCCGATCAGGCCTTGTACGTGGCCAAGAGCGGCGGTCGCAACAACGTCAACTGCCATCGGCCGGAACAGCCATCGCGCAGGGTGTTGAATCCTCTGTAATACCTGCCTCTTGTCGGGCTTGCCGGCGAAAGCGTCGGCAGGCAAGCCGTGTGATTGGCGCTGTTCCGTTCGCCGGCAAGCCGGCTTGTAGGAGCGGGCTTGCCCGCGAAGGCGTCGGGTGGCGCGTCGCGGGGTTGGCGGTGCTCGCTTCGCCGGCAAGTCGGCGCCTACGGGGCGGGGTGCAGGCGCCGGGCCAGCTCCAGGGCGCTGCGGCCGCTGGCGATGCCCGGCACCAGTTGGCTGAAGGGGATGTCGATCAGCCGGTCCTCGCGCACCGCCCGCAGCCGCGACAGCACCGGGTCACGCTGCAGCAGCTGGCGTTTGCGCGTGGCCGGTGACCACAGGGCGTCCGCCAGGAGCAGCACGTCCGGGTCGTTGCTCAGCAGGGTTTCGCTGTCGACCGTCAGGCGCGGGCGGTCGATGGCAGCGAAGCTGTTGCGCGCGCCGGCGGCCTGCAGCAATACCCCGACAAAACCGCGCTGGCCCTGGCTGGCCAGGCCGTTGACCTCGCTGTCGAGGTAGAACACCGCAGGCCTGCCGCGCCCCTGATACAGGGCCGCCGCGTCGAGGTCGGCCTGCTGCTCGGCGATCAGTTGCGCGGCCCGGGCGTCCTGGTGCAACAGCCGGCCCAGGGTCAGCAGGTCGTGACGGATATGCCCGAAGTAGTCCTCGTTGTGCCCGGCGCAGGCCGACTCCAGCAGGTAGCTGGCCACGCCGATAGCACCCAGGCGCCGCCGGGAACTGAAGGACTCGGGGAACGCCGAGGCAAAGCCGCCCACCACCAGGTCGGGCTTGAGGCTGTAGAGCACCTCCGCCGACGGGTACTGCCGGGCGATCACCGGTACGCCGTGGTAGTGCCCGTCGGCGCCGGCATCGTCGTCCAGGTAGGCCACGCCGATCAGCGACGGCCCGGCGCCCAGGGCCAGCAGCAGGTCGGCGCTGTGCTGGTTGAGGGCGACGATGCGTTGGGGCGGCGCGGCGATTTCCCAGCGCTGGCCGCAGTTTTCATAGGGGGTCGCCAGGGCTGGCGTGCCGGCCAGACCAAGCAGGAGGCCGAGCAGCGGGGCGATGGTGGTCGTTCTAGGCATCTGTCTCGCCTGCGTAAGGCGAGGGAATCAGCAGGTCCGCCACCGGCGCGCCTGCCAGTAGGTGTTCCTGCACCAGGCGCAGCACTTGGGCGTCGTCGGCGACCCGGTACCAGCAGCCATCCGGGTGCACCGTCAACACTGGCCCCAGGTTGCAGGGGAACTGGCAGGCGGTACGGGTCAGCAGCACGCCACCGGGTGTCTCCAGGTGCTCCAGGCGCAGCAGTTCGCGGCGCAGGGTTTTCCATAACGCCAGGGCGCCGCGCCGCACGCAGCGCGGGCCAGTGCAGAGGAATACCTGGCGGGCATGGGGCGGCACCCGCGACCAGTCCGGGTCGCTGGGCACCGCGTTGACCTTGTCGCAGGGCAGATGGCGCTCGCGCTGGTCGATGCTGGCGCAGGCCAGGGCGGCGTCCAGGCCGCGGCGGCCCAGGGCCTGGGCGGTGACCCACAGTCGCGGCGCTTGCGGGTGGGCGCGGGCCAGGCGCCCCAGTTCGTCGCGCAGCCAATCCAGGTAGGCGCTGTCGGAGCTGGGCTCCAGGTCCACCACCAGCAGCGCCGCGCCGTTCTCGTGCAAGGGCTCGTCAATGGCGGCCCAGAGGCTGTCGAAGCCGTCCAGGGTGTCGATCACCCGGGTGCCGGCGTCAATGCCCCGCAGCAGCGCAAGCTCGCGGCGAAACGCCTCGCCCAGGGCCCCGCTGTTCAGGCCGGGGCCGACGAACAGCACGCGTTGATAATCCTTGTGCATGGTCGTCGTCCTCAGAAGCGGTAGGTGTAGCGCAGCTCGGTGGTCAAGGGTCGCCCCAGGTTATCCACCCGCGGGTTGTTGCTGGCGATGCTGGTGCTGTAATCGCGGTCGAAGAGGTTTTCCACCAGCAGGCTCAGGCGATGCTGCTGGGCCGGGTCGAGGTAGCGATAGGCATCGGCGTCGACCACCGAGTAGTGGCCGTAGTCGATCTGCTTCGGGCTGTCGATCTGGCCGATGTAGCGGATTGCCCCGCCCACGCCCCACATACGGTCCAGGGACTCGAAGCCCAGCCGCGAGCGGGCAAAGAAGCCGGGGATGTTGCTCAGGGTCACGCCGTTGCGCGACTGCACCAGGTTGCGGGTCATGTCCGCCGAGAGGGTCCATTGCGGGCTGAACTGCCAGCGCCCATCGACCTCGATGCCGCGGACCTTGATCCGTCCGTCGCCATTGACCCAGTCGATGCCGTCGAGGGCGATCAGGTCGTCGATCTTGCGCTGGAACAGCGTGCCGCTGGCGTTGAAGTCGCCGGCCAGCAGGCTGCCCTTGTAGTCCAGGCCCAGCTCGGCATTCACGCTCTTTTCCGGCTTGAGCTGGCGGTTGCCTTTTTCATCCTCCTCATTGGCGAACAGTTGCTCGGCGTTGGGCAGCTTGAAGGCACTGCCGAACTGGCCGCGCAGTTGCCAGTGGGGCGAGAGGTCATACAGCGAGGTGAGCATGCCCACCGTGGCGCTTTCGCCGCCGCTGATCTTCTCGTGCCGCACGCCGATGCTCGGGTGCCAGTCGGGCAGGGCTGCCACGACCGGGCGCAACTGGGCGTAGAGGGCGTTGGCCTGGGCGCTGTTGTCGTCGATCTTGAGCACGTCGTCCTGGCCCTTGAACCACTGGTTGTCGCTGCCGAACACCAGCACATGGCCGCCGTCCAGTTCGGCCTTGCCCTCGGCCTGCAGACCCCAGTCGGTGAAGCCCCAGTAGTCGTTGTGGTTGATCACCTGGGTGGCGCCGCTGGTGGTGCTGTTGATGCGGGTGTAGCGGGTGTCCCAGTCGTTGACATGTCCCTTGACGAAGTAGCTGAAGCGCTGGTCCAGGCGCTGCTCGAAGGTCGCGGTGGCGATCTGCTGGATGCGGTCGTTGGTGGTCTTCTTGTTGTTCAGCGGGCGGGCGAAATCCAGGTTGGCGTCGCTGTACTGGTAGAACAGCTCCAGCCGCGAGTCGTCGGCAAAGCCCTGGATCGCCTTGGCGCCGAAGGTGGTCACTTCATAGCCGCGTTTCTTGTCCCGGGTGCTGGGGCTGTAGGCGCTGTTGCGAAATGGCTGGTAGCCGTCGGAGACGTTGTGGCTGACATAGGCCAAGAGGCCCAGGTCGCCCAGGCCGTTGCTGACGATGCGTTCGGCGCGGGCATCGCCGCTTCTGCCCATGAAGCTGTCCAGGCCCAGGTTGACCTCGCCGGAGACGTCACGGGTCTGCGGGCTGCGGGTGACGATGTTGATCACCCCGGACACCGCCTGGGTGCCGAACAGCAGGCTCTGGCCGCCCTTGAGCACCTCGATGCGCTCGATGGCGTTGGCCGGCAGGGTGTCCAGGTACAGGCCGCCGTACAGGCGGTTGTTCAGGCGCACGCCGTCCAGCAGGATCAGGGTGTCGTCGTTGCGCCCCCCCAGCAGGGAATAGGTGCCGTAGTCGAACGGGCCATTCTTGGGCGCCACGTATAGCCCGGGCACGTACATCTGCAGGACCCGGGTGATGTCGCTGCTGGGGCCGGCGCGTTCGATCTGCTGGCGATCGATGATCTCCAGCTTGCTGCCGTAGCGGGCCATTTCAGCCACGGCGGTAGACTCCACCGAAGGGGCAGAAATCGACTGCGGCTCCAGTGTCAGCGGCGTGTCGTCCGCCAGCAGCAGGGGGCTGAACAGGCAGCCGAGCAAGGCACCGCATGGCGTGCGGCGACGCGTGGCCAAGGGGCGCACGCGGAAGGTGTCAGGTGTTGTCATTCTTGGTCTTCTCGAAAGTGTCTTCGGGAAGCACGCAGGAGAAGGTATCGGCCACGGGCACGCGACCTTACCGGCCCATGCCCGCCCACCGCAGGATTGCCAAACACAGGTTTCAGGCCGGTCTCCGGGCTGACGAGTGTGGCGGCATTCGCCTTCCCATACCTTGGGTACAGTGGCGTGTTGAATGCAGCACTCGCTTACCGTTGCGGGGGCAGCACCGGACTAGCCCTGAAGGGGCGCACCGGTTTCCCGTTTCACCTCATGCACGGCGGCATGAGGCACCTGAAACTGGACGGCATGTTACGCAGCAAAGCGGCGAGCTCCAAGCGGCAAGCGGCAAGCTGCAAGATAAAAGCTGCGATCTAGAAGCTGTTGCTTGGAGCTTGCCGCTTGGAGCTTGCCGCTTGCACCGCCCTGACGGTGTCGCCGGGCTGCAATTGCAGGCGCTTGGCGGTCAGGCGGTCCACCAGCAGGCAACCGGACACCAGGCGCCCGGGAGCGGCGGTGATGCGGCAGTTCTCCAGGCGCCGGTTGTGGATCAGCCACATCGGCGCCTGCGCGTCCGGGGTGCCCACCAGCAGGGGCAGGGTCTGGCTTTCACGCACGCTGCGGATCTTCGTCACCTCGGCCTCGATCAGCGGCCCGCCGTCGAAGATGTCGATGCAGCCCTGATGGTTGAAGCCTTCGTCCCGCAGGATGCTCACCGCCTGTTCGGTGCTGTGGTGGGCCTGGCCGATGGCGGCCTGGGCGTCGGGGCTGAGCAGGCAGGTGTACAGCGGCTGGCGCGGCATGAGTTCGGAGATGAAGGACTTGCCGCCCTGGCTGGACAGGCGATTGGCCTGCTGGAAGTCCATCTTGAAGAAGTGCCGCCCCAGGCTGTCCCAGAACGGCGAACGGCCCTGGCTGTCGAGCTGGCCCCGCAGCTCGGCCACCAGTTTGTCGCCGAACAGCTGCGGGTATTCGGCGACGAACAGCAGGCGCGCGGTGGACAGCAGGCGCCCGGTGTAGCCCTGGCGCTGGTCGTGGCGCAGGTACAGCGAGCAGAGCAGGGATTGCCCGGTCATCTCGTTGCACAGGAACAGGGTCGGAATCTCTTTGTCGATGCCCAGCTCCGGGGCGCGGCCGCGGGTGATGCCCAGCCGGTAGTTGTAGCTGGGCTCGCGCAGGCCGATGGCGCCGCTCAGGGCACAGACGCCGATCACTTGCTGGTCGTCGTCCTCGAGCACGAACAGGTAGTCGGCATCGGCCCGTTCCACCTGGTTGGCGAAGGTGCGCTGGGCCCAGCGCAGCCGATGAGCCAGGCGCTCGGGATCGGTGGAGAGGTTGTTCAACTCGCGACAGCTGCCCTGCAGCAGCTTCAGCAGCGCTTGCAGATCGCTGACGCGCACCGGACGGACGATCATGGCACCGCTCCTTGGCGCTGCCGGGGGCAGCGGTAAAACCGGGGCCGGCTCATAACGCCACCCCGCGCACCGGCTCGCCCGGTGTCAATTGCAGGGCCTGGAACATCGAGTGATCCAGGCCGACCACGTCGCCCGGGGCCTCGTCGAGGGGCACGACAATCGCGCGAAAGCCCTGCAGCCGGTCGTTGCTCAGCAGCCAGTGGCGGCCCTGGCCGCTCTGCGGGCTCAGGTAACTGACCGCGACCCGGCTCTGAATGATCGAGCGTAGCTGGTTGTTGCGGGCCTGCAGGGTCGGGCCGGCATCGAACAGGTCGACGTACTGGGTGGGCGCGAAGCCTTCGTCGACGAGGATGTCGCAGGCCTCCCGGGCTGCTGGGTGAATGCGTCCGATGCAGTCCTGGGCCGGCTGCGGCAGCATCGGGATGTACAGCGGGTACTGGGGCATGAGTTCGGCGAGAAAGCCGCGGCCCTGCAAGGCGCACAGGCGTTCGGCCTCGACATAGGGCAGGTCGAAGAAGTGCTGGCCCACCGCTGCCCAGAAGGGCGATTGGCCGGCGGCGTCGCTGTAGCCGACGATCTCGCTGATGCAACTGTCGGCAAAGCGCCAGGGATGCGCGGCGATGAACAGCAGGCGCGCGCGGGAGGTCAGTTGCGCCTGGGGCGTGCCCGCCAGCGCCGGATCGACATGGAAGCTGCGCAGCAGGGTCTGTTCGCTGAGGTCCTGGCACAGCGACAGGGTCGGCACGGCGTGTTCGATGTTCAGCTCTCGCGAGCTGCTGATGAAGGGGCGGTTGCGCAGGCTGTAGAAGGGCGTGGCAAAGCCGGCGGTGGCGAGGATGTCCGAGCAGCCGTGCAGTTGGCCGCTGTCCTGGTCCTCGAGCACTAGAAAGTAGTTTTCCGGACCCTGGCGGGCCTCGACCTTGGCGAAGGACGCCAGGGAGTCGAGGATCTTCTCCCGCAGGCAGGTTTCGTCATCCACCAGCGAAGTCACGCCCAGCAGGCGTGCGCCGGCCAGACGCAGCAATTGAGGCAGATCGGATAACGCCACCGGACGCAAGGCCAGCATGGGTGTACTCCTGTATCAAGGGCCGTTCGCCCGGGGCGAACATCGGCCAGACATCACTGTCGGTGACCACGCAGTTGCACGGCCGCGGCATCCGGCGGCCGGTCCCCGGGCCGCTCTTGACGGCGGCTCTCGGGGGCGCGCGACGCCATCCGGCGCCGCGCTGGGGGCTTATGGCTTGAGCGGATCGGGCAGGGCCGCGGCGCTGCCCAGCTTGTTCAAAAGGAACAGGTAGACCAGCCCGGCGAGGATCCAGATGGCGCCGAGTTTCTGCGCGTCCACGCCCATGTTGTACATGATGGCGCAGACGATCACGAAGCCGATCACCGGGCAGACCAGGTGACGCAGCACCTGGCCGGATTTCTGCCGGCGCCAGTAGAAGTTGATCACCGTGATGTGCAGCAGCATGAAGCCACTCAGGGCGCCGAAGTTGACCAGCGACGTCAGGGTGTCCACCGAGTTGATGAACAGGTAGCAGATCAGCAGCGACAGCACCGCCACCAGGTAGATGCTGATGTGCGGGGTGTTGTGTTTCGGGTGCACCTTGGCCAGCACCTTGGGCAGCTTGCCGTCCCGCGCCATGCCGAACAGCAGGCGCGACACCGCGGCTTGCGAGGTGATGGCCACCGCCACGCCCCAGGCCAGCGCCGTGGCCACCCCGGTGAGGGTCGCCAGCCAGCTGCCGGCGGCCAGTTCGGCGATCTCATAGAAGGCGGTGTCGGCGGACTTGAAGCCCATGCCGGCGGCCAGGTCCGTGGCGATCCAGGTCTGCACCACGAAGATCGCGCCCATCACCACTAGGGTGATCAGCGCGGCGCGACCGACGCTGCGGCCGGGATCGCCCTTGACCTCTTCGGCGAGCGTCGAGATGGCGTCGAAGCCCAGGAACGACAGCACCGCGATCGACACGCCCTGCATCAGCATGCCGAAGTGGAAGTGGTCCGGGCTGTACAGCGGCGCCAGGGTCAGCTGGCCGTTGCCGGCACCCCCGTGCAGGGCGTTCCAGGCGTAGAACAGGAAGATCCCCAGGACCACCAGCTGCGCCAGCAGGAACAGGATGTTCATCCGCGCGGTGAAGGTGATGCCCCGCAGGTTGACGAAGGTGGCGCTGACCAGGAACGCCAGGATGAAACCGACCTTGGGCACTTCCGGGTACAGGTGGTTGAGCGCCATGGCGGCGTAGACGTAGAGCAGCGGCGGGATCAGCAGGTAGTCCAGCAGCATCAGCCAGCCGGCGAGAAAGCCGACATGCGGGTTGAGGCCGCGCTGGGCGTAGGAATACACCGAGCCGGCAATGGGAAAGGCGCGGGCCATGGCGCCGTAGCTCAGGGCGGTGAAGACCATCGCCACCATGCCGATGATGTACGCCAGGGGCACCATGCCCGGGGCTTCCTGGTTGACGTAGCCGTAGACCCCGAACGGGGCGATCGGGATCATGAAAATCATCCCGTAGACCACCAGGTCACGCAGGCTCAGCCCGCGCTTGAGTTCCTGTTTGTAGCCGAATTCTTCAATCTCCATGAAGCGGTTCTCCTTGTAGCCAATGTAAGTGGACGAAGTCGGCGCCGAGGGTCGTCATGGACACCTCGTGCGCCGGACTGTGTTTGAACCTGGCAGGGTTAAAGACACACCACAGCTTGTTTTCTTGTTGTCGTTGCCGTCCGGCAAACGGTCTTGGTTGCGTTCAATCCTCTTGCTATCCGGGTTACAGCAGCGGTGCCAGGCGGTCGCTCCAGCACTGCACGGCCTCGGGGCTGCGCAGCAGATCGTTGCGCACCTCGATCAGCACCGATTCCAGGCCCCGGGCATCACCGTGCACCGGCACGGTCATGTCGCTCAAGGGGTCGATTTCATAAGGCTGGTTGCCCGCCACCTTTATCGGCAGGGTCCACAAACCTTCCAGTATTCGCGCGGCGTAGGCGGTGGCGTTGCCATACAGCACGCCGACTTCCAGTGAGCGCGGCTGGCTGTAGTAGATCGGCGTGAAGCTGTGGATCCCCACCACCCGCACTTCGCGGCCGGCGGCCAGGCGCCGGTCGATGATGCGCTGCAGACGCTGGTGAAACGGCGTGAACAGCTGCTGGCGGCGGTATTCGCGGGTCGCCTCGTCCAGGTGCTGGTTGCCCGGCACCTGATAGATCTCGCTCTGCAGCGGGATGCTGTCGGGGGCGTGGCGCGGCCGGTTGAGGTCGATCAGCAGGCGCGAATAGTTGGCCGCGATCAGGGTCGCGCCCAGGGCCTGGGACAGGCTCTGGGCCAGTTCCAGGGCGCCCGGGTCCCAGGCGATGTGCTCGCGGGCCGCCACCTTGTCCAGGCCCAGGTCATGCAGGGGCGGTGGAATGTAGTGGCTGGCGTGCTCACACACCAGGATCAGCGGATGCTCGGAGTCTTCCCGCAGCAGGCGGTAGGCCGGCTCGGTGTAGAAACCGTGCTCGGCGGATTTAGTACAGGTGTCCATAGTGCTCACAGAGTTCGGCAGCGGTCAGGTGCTCGGTCAGGGACACTTCCTTTTGTTTGACGGCGAAGTAGGTGCTCAGCAGCGGTTCCGGCAGAGCCTGCAGCAACTCCGTGTTGCTGCGCAGGTAATCCAGGGCCTGGGGCAGGCTGCCCGGCAGGGGCACGATGCCGCTGGCCAGGCGCTGTTCGGCGCTCAGCTCATCGGGGACCTTGTCGGTCACCGCATTGAGGGGCAGCTTCTGTTCAATGCCCAGGCGTCCGGCGATCAGGATCACCGCCATGGCCAGGTGTGGCGAGGCGGTGGCGTCCAGGGCACGGAATTCCAGGTTGTACTGCGGCGCCAGGGGCTTGCCGCCGATGTCCACGGTGGGGCAGATGCGCAGTGAGGCTTCGCGGTTGCGCAGGCCCAGGCAAGCGTAGGAGGCGCTCCAGTGATGGGGCTGCAGGCGCTCGTAGGACAGCGGCGTCGGCGCGGTGAAGGCGCACAGTGCCGGCAGGTGCTTGAGCACCCCGGCGGCCCAGTGCTGGCCCAGCCGCGACAGGTCGTCGCCGCTGACCGCCTGGGGATCGTAGAGCAGCGGGGTGCCGTCCAGGTCCTGCAGGCTCAGGTGCAGGTGCACGCCGTTGCACACCGCGTCGGCGGCGGTCTTGGGGGCGAAGCTGACCCGCTGCCCCAGCTGCCGGGCGATTTCCCGGGTGATCTCGCGCACGTTCACCGCGCGGTCGGCGGCGGCCAGGCCCTGGGTCGGGCGGCAGGTGATCTCGTATTGCTGCTTGCCGTATTCGGGGAGGAACATTTCCGGTTCGACCCCGGCCGCCCGCAATGCCGACAGCAGCCAGCCACCGAAGGCCGCGCCCTGGCGCTGGGCTTCCAGGGAGAAGGCCAGGTGCTCGCGCTGAGCGCTGCCGCTGTCGAGGTTGAACTCGTGCTCGAAGGCGGCGGTGATCTGGATGCCCAGTTCACGGTAACGTGCCACCTCGTTGCGCAGCAGGGTGCGCGGGCAGGCGGCCCAGGGCCGGCCATCGGTCTCGCAGATGTCGGCGTGAATGAAGTCCAGGGGCGCCGACGTGGCATCCGGTCCGGCACTGACAGTGACCCGGCTGTCCAGGTCGGGAATCAGCCGCAGGTCGCCGTAGGCGCCCCAGGGGTTGTCCTCGGCGATCAGGTCCTGGGGCGTCAGCGCGCTGTTGGCCGGCACCCAGCCGCAGCCGCCGAGGCGGTAGCGCTCCAGCTCGTCGCTGGGAAAGGAACGGCCCCGGGTGACGCCGATCAGGTCGGTGGTGACGATGCTGGTCATGGCCACGGGCGTCAGGGCCTCGATGCCCTGGCCGCGGCTCATCCGCGGATCTCCCGCAGGCGGCCGAGCACGGTGTCGGTGTCGGTGATCCAGCAGTAGCCCTTGATCGCGTTGAGGCAGGCCTGGTGCCGGGCGTCGCTGTAGGTGGCACAGGCGTCTTCCACCAGGGTCACCAGGTAGCCGCGGTCGGCGGCGTCGCGCACCGCCATGTCCACGCACTGATCGGTGACGATCCCGGCGACGATCAGGTGGCGGGTTTCCAGGTTGCGCAGCACGTAGTCGATGTTGGTGGAGTTGAACACCCCGGAGGAGGTCTTGGGCAGGACAATCTCGTTTTCCACCGGCGTCAGCTCGTCGATGATTGCCGCCTGGGGGCTGCCCTTGGGCAGGTGCATGTTCGACAGCTTGTGATCCAGGGAGCGGTCACGGCCGTCGGCGGTCAGGCTTTCGATAAGGGTGTGCAGCACGTTCTGCCGCGCTTCGCGTACCGCGGCCAGGAGGCGTTGCTGGTTGGGAATCACCTGTTGCCGGGCGCGCTGCAAAAAGGCTTGGCCCTCGGGCTCCTGCAAGTGCGGGTCGAACTGCGGCTCCAGCCACGCCCGCTGCATGTCCACCAGGAGCAGGGCGGTGTGATCGACAACGAAGGGCAGGTCCCGGGGCGAACGGTGGGGCAGGCTGAACATCCTTATTTTTCCTCCAGCACATGGGTATCGAATTGCGCCCGCAGGGCATCGATGCCCTCCAGGCGTTGATCAAGATGGGCGCTGCGCGGGGTCAGGCAGGCGATCAGCGCCTCGACCTGGGCCAGCGCCGGCACCAGGGTGTCGAATGGCGACAGGGACTCCACCGGGGCGCTGATGATCAGGTCGGCCAGCTCGCGCAGCGGCGAGGCATAGATGTCGGTGAACAGCACCACCCGGGCATGGCGCGCCTTGGCCGCGCTGGCCACCCGCAGGGCCTGGGACTGATAGCGGCGGTAGTCGAACAGCAGCACCAGGTCCTGGCGCTGGATATCGAACAGACGGTCCGGCAGTTGCGCATTGTCTTCCAGCAACAGGCAGCCGGGGCGCATCAGGCGCAGGTGGTTGAGCAGGTAGTGGGCGAGGAAGCTGCTGAAGCGTCCACCGAAGCAGTACACCGCGTGGCGGCTGTCCTGCAGCCAGTCCACGAGGACGCGCACGTCTTCGGGCTGGGTCAGGGCCTGGGTGTCCTGCAGGGCGCGCTGGCTGTCCGCCAGGTAGCGGCCCCAGGTGTCGCCCTGGGCCACTTGCGCCCGGGGGCGGAGCAGGGTGCTGGGGGACCGCAGGCGGTCGTCCATGTCACTGAGCAGGGCTTCCTGGAACTCGCCGTAGCCGCTGAAACCGAGCTTCTTCACCAGCCGCACTATGGTCGGGTCACTGACCCCGGCGTGTTCCGCCAGGCGCGACATCGGCCCCAGGCCGTTGCGCGGGTAGTGGTCGAGCAGTGCACGCACCACCTTGCGCTCCGCGGGCGTCAGGTCGAGGGCCGAGTCGGTGATCAGGTCTTTGAGAGAGGGCATCGGGTGCCTTGGAACGTGATGTCGGTTTTATTTCATGAAAAGGTGAAATTGATATTTATGTAATGGACGCTACATGTCTAGTGAAAAGTTGCTTGATAGCAAAATGCCCTGAAATGGGGCGTGGGTGGGGGCAGGGGGCAGGGGGCAGGGGGTTGGGGGTTGGGGCAGTGGGGCGCTCTTGCAGTGGGTGGGATGGGGGGTACATCCGTTGCTGAGGGTGTGGCTGCTGGTGGTTTCGTCCTTTGGGGGCTGTGCCACGGGGTACATATCCGTTGCTGCGGGTGCGGCCACTTAGGGTTTCGCCCTTACGGCGACTCACTTTTGTCAAACGACACAAAAGTAAGCAAAAAGTCTTGCCCCTCCATACGGCCCCTCGCTGAGGCTCGGGGTGCCCGAGCTCCGGCATTGCTCCGGGGGCCCGCCGCCAACCGGCCATCCATGGCCGGGCGGCGGCTAGCTCGGCATCCCTGCCGAGCTGCCCCCTACGCAACGCCTGCGCTCGGCCTGCTGGGAAGGGGCCTGAAGATCAAGATCAAAAGCCAACGCCAAAACCCAGGTGCGCAGGCTGGTTCCTTGTAGCCGCTGCCGCAGGCTGCGAACGAGCGCTCGCGCTCGCAAAACCAGGCGGCGCGGTGGTTCAGGAACAGTGGGTATGCAGGTTTAGCGTCTCCTGCGGAGCCGTTCGCAGCCTGCGGCAGCGGCTACATGTAATGCGAACGGCGATGAAACAGGTTGGCCGGCAGGCCGCATTCAGATTTTGTTTTTGTTTTTGATCTGGCTTTTGATCTTCCTGCCCCTTTAGACACGATGCCTTCGTTCGGGCATGCCTCGCTATGCGAGGCACCGAGTGGAGGGGCAGGAGCCTTTGGTTACTTTGGGCTGACCGGCATTCCGGGTTTCAAAGTGACTCGCTGTAAGAGCGAAACCCTAAGCGGCCGTGACCGCAGAAATGGATATGTACCCCGTCCCACTCGCTGTAAGAGCGAAACCCTAAGTAGTCGCACCCGCAGCAACGGATATGTACCCCGTCCCACTAGCTGAAAGAGCGCCCCCCAGGTGGTCGCACCCGCAGCAACGGATATGCCCCCCATCCCACCAGCGCAAAAGGCAACCCCCCATCACTGCCCCCGCCTTTCACCCTGCCCGCGCTCACACTCGATCCCCAGTTCAATCAATTGCTCCAGAGGCACCGCCGGCGAGAAGAAATACCCCTGGGCACAGCCAATGCCAATGCTCCGCAGAATATCGATCTGCTCCTGGGTCTCGACCCCTTCGGCGGTCAGCGTCGCCTGGTACAGGCGGGCGCTTTCCTGGGCGATGGTGACCGCGGTGCGCATCCGTTCGTAATGCAGCAGCGAGATCATCGAGTGGTCGATCTTCACTTCCGCAAAGGGGTATTTGGCCAGAATGCTCAGCGCCGAATAGCCGGTGCCAAAGTCGTCCAGGGACAGGGTCACACCATGGTCCTTGAGCAGGAGCATGTTGTGGGCCACTTGGCGGGTGTCCTGCAGCAGGGTGTTTTCGGTCAGTTCCAGGGCCAGGCGGTGGCCGGGCAGGCCGCTCTCCTTGAGGCGCCGTATCAGCAGCACGGCAAAGTTGGCATCGCTCAGGGTCGAGGCCGAGACGTTCACCGCCAGGGGCCCCGGCAAGCCGGCGTCGATGTAGCGCCGGGCATCGCGGATCACCGTTTCGATGGTCGCCCATTCGAAGGCATGCAGCAGGTCGTGATGGCGGATCACCTCCAGAATCAGCAGCGGGGAAATGCTCTCACCCTTTTCATCCCGGGCCCGCAGCAGCGCTTCGGCGCCGATCACCGTGCGCCGGTTCAGGCAGAACTTCGGCTGGTAGTGCAGAGGCGGGTGGTTGGAGCGGACCCATTCCAGCAGTTGCTGGCGGATGCGTTCGTTGTTCTGGGCCTGTTCGATCAGCGACTGGTGCAGGTAGCGCACCGGCTGGCGGCTGTCCTCCAGCGCCAGGCTGATGTTGCGCAAGGTGATGTTGGGGCTGCCGCCGGCGCAGGCATCGATCACGCAGAACTGCAGTGTGGGCGACAGCCCGCCGTCGCCGGGCAGGCTGGCCTGCAGGGTCATCTGCAGGGTGGCCAGCAGCGCCGACTCCTCGACCTGGTGGATGGAGCAGTCCGGCAGGGCCAGGGCCAGGCTCAAGTCGGAAAACATGAAGGGGCTGGGCTCGGTGGCGGCCTGCAGGACATGCCGGGCCGCTCCGTCCCTGAACTGCTGCGCCAGACCGACCAGCAACTGATCGGTCCAGTCGTGACCGTGGATGGCCACCAGATCCTTGAGGTTGCCGATCTTGATCACCAGCAGGGTGTGCTGCCCGAGCCTGTGCCCGTTGCGCTGCAGCAGTCGTTCCAGGTAGATGCTCAGGGCCCGGCGATTGGGCAGTTGCGTGGTCGAATCGGTCAGCGCCTGTTGCAGCAGACGCTGCTGCGCCTGCTGGTAGCGGGTCTCGCGGCGCAGCATGGCGAGAATCAGGATGATCAGCGGCAGGGAGAGCAGGGTCGAACTGATGCGCAGGGACAGCAACTGTGCGGTGACGGCGGAATCGACGTTGCCGAACCAGTCGATCAGCTGTATCGGCACAATGGCCGCGCCGATCCGCATCAGCACCACCGGGGTCATGTCCTTGAGGCGCAGGGACCGCAGGTTGCGCGACTCGAACCAGCGATGCAGCAGCACGCCGCCCAGGGTCATCATGCTGAAACTGAACAGGGCTTCGGCAAACAGTTCGGCGCCGGCAATCCAGAAGCGCGCCAGCGCCACCAGTGCCAGGCAGGTCAGGCCGCCCCACCAGCCGCCCAGCAAGCCGGCAAGAAACAGCATGTCGTTGCTCAGGAACACTTTCATCGGGGCTTGCATGAACTGCGAGGCCAGGGCGATCAACGCGACGTTGCTGGCACCGAGGATCGACCCCAGCAGCACTTTCTTCGACTGGATCAGGCGCTGGGCGTCCTCGCGCAGCATCAGCAGGGTGCTGAAGATCCCTACCATGGCCACGTATTGCAGGAGGATGATCGGCAGGAGCGACGTGTTGAGCGCCAGGTCGAGGGAGAGGTGCTCCCAGATACCGCTGTGCATGGTTGTCTAGGTGCCTGGTTGGATCGAAACGTGGAGGAGGGCTGGAGGATAAGATTGCGGTGCCTGGGTGGCCTATCAGCTGATTCTTTTTTTGGGGGGAGTTTATTCTTGATTTTTATGAGAGCTTTCCAGTGTTCGCCGTTGGTTTTTTCCCCGGTCATCGTGCTACAACCCCGTTTCAGCCCCGCTTGTCCTGTGTCGAGATTGCCCCATTGCCGGCCACCCGCCTGACCCTGATCTGCCATGCCCGTACCGCCGCCCAGAAGCAGGCGCGCCTGCCCCTGGACGAAGCCCTGGACATCGACTGGCAGGCCCAGGCCCTGAGTCGGGCGACGGCCTTCAAGCCCGGGCTGCGGGTGCTCTGCGGACCGGAGCAGCGCACCCGGCAGACCGCTGCGTTGTTCAGCGCCGCGCCGCAGGTGCAGGAGGCCCTGCGCGACTGTGGTTTCGGCGCCTGGCAGGGGCTGCGCCTTGCCGAATTGCAAGCGCGAGAGCCCCAGGCCTTGCAGGCCTGGCTCGAAGACCCGCAGTGCGCGCCGCCGGGGGGAGAATCGCGGGTCCAATTGTGCCGGCGCGTGGCGCAGTGGCTGGAGCAGATGGCCCAGCAACCCGGGCACTGGCTGGCAGTGACCCATCCCATGGTGATCCGCGCGGCCATGCTCCAGGTGCTGCAGGCGCCCCTGAGCAGTTTCAACCTGCTGGACATCGAGCCTTTGGGCCGCCTCGACCTGAGCCACGCCGGGCGCTGGCGCCTGCGCCTGGATGGCCGTGACTGAGCGCCGGGCCCGGCGGCGCATTTCTCGGTCGCGCCGCACCGCCCATACTGTCCCCAGGCTCAACAGCGAGAACCCGACCCCATGAAAACCCTTCTGGTCATCGGCATCGGTGCCGGCAACCCCGATTTCATCACCATCCAGGCGATCAAGGCGCTGAACCGCTGCGACCTGGTGTTTCTGATGGACAAGGGCCCGAGCAAGGATTCACTGCTCGATCTGCGCCGCGAGCTGTGCCAACGCTACCTCACCGAGCGCCCTTATCGCTTCGTCGAAGCACAGACGCCGGAGCGTCAGCGTGGCGACGTGGACTACCCGGCCAGCGTGCAGGCGCTGAACCGTGACAAGCAGCGGATCTTCGAACGCCTGATCAACGAGGAACTGGAACCGGGGCAGACCGGGGCCTTCCTGGTCTGGGGCGATCCCGGGCTGTATGACAGCACCTTGCGCATCCTGGAGCAGATCCTGGCCAGTGGCGCGGCGCAGTTCGACTATCAGGTGATCCCCGGCATCACCAGCGTCCAGGCCCTGGCCGCCCAGCACAAGGTGCCGCTCAACCGCATCGGCCGCTCGCTGGAAATCACCACCGGCCGCCGTCTGGCGGCGGGGCAGGCCGGAACGGCCGACAGCCGGGTGGTGATGTTGGATGCCGAGGATGCCTATTGCCAACTGCGCAATCAGGATCTGGACATCTACTGGGGCGCCTACCTGGGCACCGCGGACGAGATCCTCATTTCCGGTCGGCTCGACGAGGTCGCCGACCAGATCCAGCGGGTCCGGCGCCAGGCGCGGGAGACCCATGGCTGGATCATGGACACCTACCTGCTGCGTAAACCGGAGCCCTAGCCGCCGGCCTGGCAGCGCATCCTGGGCCGCCAAGCCGCCAAGCCGCCAAGCCGCCAAGCCGGCGACCGCTACAGCGAGCGGTGCCCAGCGTTGCCGGCGAAGGGCCGTGGCGTGCGCTCATCGCGTCTGCTTCGACGGCGGGATGTGGCGGTGAACATGCACCGTTGTGCGGCGAATGTCGGGTTGTTCAACGAAAATGCACGGTGTCGGGGCGCTGGCAGAGGCACGCGGACGCAGGCGCAGGGTTTTTGTAAGTATTTGTCGCATAAACACAATTTGCCGCTTCAGAGCCGCTCTAGACTGCTGGCCACTTCGATTTGCCCATAATCGAAACCAGCCAATAAAAGTCTCCGTCTCCTGGAGTTATAAATGAACAAGTTTGCGCTGTTTGGTGCCCTGGCACTGTCGCTGTTTTCCTTCACCGCTTCGGCCGACGAGGCCAAGCCGATCCGTATCGGCATCGAAGCCGGCTACCCGCCGTTCTCGATGAAGACCCCCGACGGCAAGCTCACCGGTTTCGACGTGGACCTGGGCGACGCCCTGTGCGAGCAGATGAAAGTCAAATGCACCTGGGTCGAGCAGGAGTTCGATGGCCTGATCCCGGCGCTGAAGGTGAAGAAGATCGACGCCATCCTGTCGTCCATGACCATCACCGACGACCGCAAGAAGAACGTCGATTTCACCATCAAGTACTACCACACCCCGGCGCGCTTCGTGATGAAGGCCGGCACCGCCATCAAGGACCCGCTGACCGAGCTCAAGGGCAAGAAAGTCGGCGTGCTGCGTGCCAGTACCCACGACCGCTTCGCCACCGAAGTGCTGGTGCCGGCGGGCATCGACCTGGTGCGCTACGGCTCCCAGCAGGAAGCCAACCTGGACATGGTCTCCGGTCGTGTCGATGCGCTGCTGGCCGACTCGGTCAACCTCGATGACGGCTTCCTGAAAACCGACGCCGGCAAGGGCTTCGCCTTCGTCGGTCCCGAGTACAACGATCCGAAGTACTTCGGTGGCGGTGCCGGCATTGCCGTGCGCAAGGGCGACAAGGAGCTGGCGGAGAAATTCAACAGCGCCATCACCGAGATCCGCGCCAACGGCAAGTACAAGCAAGTGCAAGACAAGTACTTCGATTTCGACGTCTACGGCGAGTAAGCCGTCGGCTCGATACATGAGGTAAAAAAAGGTGGCGGCCGCAACTCGGTCGCCACCTTTTTTCTGCGCGGCTGTTTTATTCTGCACCGCGCTTTTTCTTGAACCCTGGAGCCAGCATGCAACGCATCGACCATTCCCTGCCCTGGGGCCACCTGGGCACCCAGCGCCAGCTCAGCGTGTTCCGCTTTGGCAGCGGCACGCGCAAGGTGTACATCCAGGCCAGCCTGCACGCCGATGAATTGCCGGGCATGCGCACCGCCTGGGAGCTCAAGCAGCGTCTGGCCGAGCTGGAACGCCAGGGCCGCCTTGAGGGGGTGATCGAGCTGGTGCCGGTGGCCAACCCCATCGGCCTGGATCAGCAGGTGCAGGGCAGCCACCTGGGGCGTTTCGAACTGGGCAGCGGCAAGAACTTCAACCGCGCCTTCGTCGAACTCAGCGGCCCGGTGGGCGACCTGATCGGCAAGCAGCTGGGCAGCGATGCCACCGCCAATATCGCCTTGATCCGCGGCGCCATGCTCCAGGTACTGGACGAACTGCCGCCGCCGGCCTCGCAACTGGAGGCCTTGCACCGATTGCTGCTGCGCCATGCCTGTGACGCCGATATCACCCTGGATCTGCACTGCGATTTCGAAGCGGCGATCCACCTCTACGCCTTGCCCCAGCACTGGCCGCAGTGGCAGTCCCTGGCGGCGCGGCTCAAGGCCGGGGTGGCGCTGCTCTGTGAAGACTCCGGCGGCAGCTCCTTCGACGAGTCCTGTTCCGCGCCCTGGCTGCGCCTGGCTCGGGATTTTCCCCGGGCGGCCATTCCCCCGGCCAACCTGGCCACCACCCTGGAGCTGGGCAGCATGGGCGACACCCGGGTCGAGCAGGCCCGGGCCAACGCCGAGGCCATCCTCGGCTTTCTCGCCGAACAGGGCCTGATCAGCGGTGACTGGCCCGCCGCACCGCAACAGTGCTGCGAAGGCATGCCCTTCGAAGGCACCGAATACCTGTTTGCCCCGCACCATGGCGTGGTCAGCTTCCTGCGCGAGGCCGGCGAGTGGGTGGAGCGCGGCGATGCCCTGTTCGAAGTGGTCGACCCGCTGCACGACACCGTCAGCACCGTGCGGGCCGGCACCAGCGGGGTGCTCTTTGCCCTGGACCGCGGACGCTACACCCAGCCGGGCATCTGGTTGGCCAAGGTGGCCGGTCGCGAGGCGATTCGCGCCGGCAAACTGATCAACGACTGAACCGCCAGGGGCGAGGCCGACGAGGCGCGGGCACTGGCTGGCCAGGGAAAGCGGCGGTGCGTTGGTCCTCGACGCGCCAGCGCGCCCTTCGCCGGCTAGCCGGTTCCTGCACTAGAGGTGTCCGTGTCGCGAGTGTCCCTGTCTATCCGCCTGCTGTTCACCCTGTGCCTGCTTGCGGCCACCTTCAATCACCTGCGCGCCGCAATGGACCACGGGTTGCTCTGGGACTATGGCTATGGCGTCGACACGCCCTTGGCCAGCCGGGCGTTCTGGGGTTCCCTGAGCTTTTTCGACCCGCTGGCGGCGTTGCTGCTGTGGCTGCGCCCGCGCTGGGGGTTGTTGCTGACCCTGGCGATCATCGTGCTGGATGTCGTGCACAACAGTTTTTATGTGGCGGCCCACGGCCAGTGGCTGGAAACCTTCTACCTGTCCCAGGTGGGGTTCGGGCTGGCGGTGCTGGTGCTGCTGCCTTTGGGCTGGCGGGGGCTGGCGCCGCCCGACAGATGAACCTGCGGGCCCGGCGATGCTAGGCTCCGGCACTGATTTTCTGACCATCCCTCAAGCACAAGGAGCCGCACATGATCCGCAACCTGGCGCTATTGCTCGCCTTGGCCGCGCCCCTGGCCCACGCCGAACCGACGCTGCGCGACGATCTGCCGTTGCGCTACCTGGAGCAGGCCCCCGCGGACACCCGCAACCAGCCGCTGGTGATCTTCCTGCATGGCTACGGCAGCAACGAGGCCGACCTGTTCGGCCTGCATGAGCGCCTGCCGGTGACCTACACCTACCTTTCGGCCAGGGCGCCGCAGACCCTGGAGCAGGGCAGTTACCAGTGGTTCCAGCGCAAGGGCCAGGGCGCCTATGACGGCGTGACCGAGGAACTGGCCGGCAGCGCCGAGCTGATTGGCCAGTTTGTCCGCGGCGCGGTGGCCAAGTATCACACCCAGCCGGACAAGGTGGTGCTGGTGGGGTTCAGCCAGGGCGCGGTCATGGCCTATGAAGTGGGGCTGCGTCATCCGCAGTCGGTGCGCGGCATTGCCGCCCTGAGCGGGAAGATCCTGCCGCTGCTGGCCGCCCAGGTGAAAGACAGCCCCGACCTGCAGCGCCTGGGCATCTTCATCGGCCACGGCACCGACGATCGGCGCCTGCCCTACAGCGACGGGGAGCAGGCCAATCGCCTGCTCCGTGGAGCCTCGCTGCAACCGCAGTTCCATGCCTACCCGGGATTGGGGCACAGCATCAGCGAAGCCGAGATCGAAGACCTCAAGGCTTGGCTGCAGGGGCTCAACCCCTGAGCCGAAGCGGGTTTTACTGACCGAGGATCTGCTTCATCAGCGCCGCATGGCCGGCCTTGTCGGCGGCCCGGGAAATCACCTGCACCACCGCCATGCGCGAGCCGGAACCGGCGATCAGGGTCGAGTTCAGGGTCTGGCCGCCGCCCTGGGTCGCGGTGCTGTCGATCTGCCGCACCCCCAGGCCCTTGAGGGTCATGCTCTTTTCACTCTGCTTGCTGAAGTCCGGCAGGGCGGCGGCCTGTTGCGAGAGAAAACTGCTGACCGCGGCATCGAGAAAGGCGCTGTCGTTGTCCTTGACCTGAGTGCCGTTGGGAATGCTGTTCTGCGCGGCGATCACCACGGTGCGGGTGGTGGCATTGGAATACAGAGTGCCGCTGGCGCCCGCGGTGCCGTCGGCCTCGCTGCCGGCCGGCAGGGCCGAGGCGCTGAAGCCCTTGGGCAGGGTGAAGGCGAGCTTGCCGCCAAGCATCGAGACCTTTTCCCCTGGCGCCTGCTTGGCCGTGGACTTGCCGGCCGCGAGCGCGTTCAGCGCACCAAAGCCCGCCACCGCGGCGAACACCAGGACCAGGGCTTTTCTAGCGAAGGATGACATGCACAATCTCCGGGCATGGGATCAGGGGGGCGCATCATCCCATGGTCGTCACAGAAGGCTCCAGAAGGATTTTTCGTGGTGGACCAATGACCGCCAGCTGTTTCGGTTCTTGAGGTTCATAAGACACCGAAGAGTGGCAATCGGGCCTCGACTTCTCGCTGGGCTGGTTACGTATCGACCGGCCATGTGCCGCGCCGAACCATCTCTTTGACTCGATCTGCACCGTTGGCGCGGACTAAAAGCTCCAGCCTGGCCTTTTCGATGTCCTCCGCGCTCCAGAGCTCGGTTGCCATCGTGGCTTTTTCGCGGGACCAGCCATTGTCGTAGTGACGTACCACATATTGCTGCTGGTATTCCCACATGGCGGTGCCAGGAATGGGGGTCACGATAAACGGGTTTGCATAGGCCATGCCTGCGCCCATTAGGCTTACCGCGTAGTCGGTGGTTCTTTCGATCAATTCCAGGCTTTCGATAAAGGGCTTGGCGCCCGCAGTGGCGGGCGGATTGACAAAACCCAGCATGAAACCGCCAGTGACTTGAATGCCGTGCTCAGTGAATATCTCGATGAGTTCAAAGGTAGCTTGCTGAATGGCGTTGAAGCGCGACTTGTTGGAGTTGATCAGGCTTTCCTCGTTGGCACTTTCCACCGCAAGGTAAATGTTGTAGCAGCCGTTTTCGGCAATCGAGCGGATGAACTGCCGGGCTGTCAGTCCGCCCTTGATCGCGGCGATGACGTTGCGGTACTGCGGATTTTTCAGTTCCTGATCATCCAGCTCAGCGAGGAAACGCTCGCCTTTGTGCAGCAGCACCAGATTGAACAGGCTCAGGCCACCTTCTTCGACCCAGGGCAAGTTGTGCTTTTTCAGCAGGCGCCCCACTTCCATGGCGTACAGCGGATCGTGCATCAGATGGTCGTCCTCGATCAGTACCTCGGTCACGCCCTGATTGACCAGATCCGCCAGGTGCAGGTCGAACCAATCCAGTCCCAAGGCACGCCATGGGCCGTTGATCTTGGGGATGTAGCAGAAGTTGCAGTTCACGTTGCAGCCGATGGTGGAGAAGATCTGCGCCCAGGCGCCGTGTTTGTGCACCCGAGCGCCAGAGGAGTGATAGGGCTGCAGATAGTGGTTCATGTTCAGGAAACTGAAGTCGGGCAAGGGCATGACCCCGAGACGTTCCTCCAGACCCTGGCGGCTAGGCACAATGCTCAAGTAGTTGGATTTGCGCGAAGGGCGAACCAGTTGTCCCTGCTGGCCACGATAGGCAACCCCCGGAACTGCATGAATGTCGGCGCCGCCATGGCTCAAGGCGTCGAGCAACAGGGTAAAGGCACGGTCGGCCTCATTGATCAGGACAAAATCAAATGCCGAGTCCAGCAGCGCGTTCTGCCAATCGCCGCTGGAGTGCGCGCCTCCAGTCACCAATACCAGGTTGGGATCGATGGACTTGACCAGATCCGCCAGCGCCCGAGCGTTACCCCATTGCACGGTGTAGTTGCACTGGATACCGACGATATCGGGCTGCGCAGTCTCGATGATGGTGCGCATCTGCTCATCGCTCAGGCCGTAGCGCAGCAAGTGTCCCTGATCGACTTGCACCAGGGGAGACTCCTGTTCCCAGCCAGCGAAGGGGGCGTCGATGATCTGTACGTCGTACCCCGCGCGCCTGGCCACTGTGGCGATACGCAGCAGGCCGATGGGAGTACCTGCACGCTTCATCACCTCAAAGGTATCGATGCCGATTTGGGTGAATGCGCTGTCTTTCGGTGCCGGTTCGACCAAGCGCGTGTAGGGCGGAACGAATAACAGCACTCTTGGGGCTTCGCCATGGGAGCGGCGGCGTGTGGCGCTATGGCTGGTCGTTCGGGAGGGGAGCCCCAGATGCTGCAGGGTCGCTCTGGTGGGGGCTACCGAAAAAAACGGGCCGGTACGATCGAGCCTCTCAGCCCCTTGGGAGGCAATCAGATGCATTTTTTGAGTTCCTTGTTGGTACAGAGAATCAGGCGCCGGAGGTGCGTCGACGTGAGGTCGCGATCACCGCTCCAGCGATGATGAGTAGCGCCGGTATGAGCAGGATCGGGTTGGCGTGGGTCTGGCCGACCAGGATCAGCAACAGGGTGGAAAACAGTGGGGCGAGATAGGAAAGAGCGCCGAGACTCGCCAGGTTGCCGTGTTTGGTCGCGTGGTCCCATGCAAAGAACGCCAGGCCAACCGGGCCCAGCCCGAGGCCGATGATCGCCGCCCATTGCCCGTAGTCAGGCTGAACCGTGGTTTCGAACGCCAGGTGACAAAGCGTTCCGGCCACGGCCACCAGGCCGCAGATTGCCCCGATGATGCTGCTGGGAACGTTGCTGAAGCGTCGATTGATCACCGAGTAACCCGACCAGACCAAGGCACAGAGCAAGGCAGCCGCATAGCCAGCGATCGGCATGCTGGCCACGCCGGACTGTGAGCGTTGCTGCATGATGAACGCCGTACCGGCGAGCCCCAGGAGTGCTCCCAGCAGTTGTCGCGGGCGCAGTCGCTGGCCGCCACTGACACCGGCCAGCAAGACGATCAGCAGGGGCCAGAGGTAGGCAATCAGGCTGGCCTCGGCCGGGGGGGCGGCCTTGAGGGCGAAGAAATACAGCGCGTGATAGCCGAAGATTCCCAGAAAGCCTGTGGCCCACACCTTCCATGGCTGACGCCACCCTTGAAAGCCCTCAGCACCGCGCAGCCCGAGAATGAACAGGCTGGCCAGAAAGGCTACGGCAAAGCTCAAAGCCAGCAACTCAAAAGGCGGGATGCCTGACGTCAGGGTGGTGAGCAAGGCCAGGCAGGACCACAGAAACACGGCAATCACCCCAATGGCGGTTGCCGAGGCGGTGGATCTTGAGGCCGAGAGCGTTTTGGTAGGCGTCGTTGCTTGTGTCATGGGTCCCGCCCGATGAGCGTTTCGAAGCGGGGATGATAGGAAGGACGATCGGTCGGGTATTGGCGTGTGCTGCCTAATACTTGTTCCAGGCTGCACGTTTTCAGCCGGTTCTGGTGCACCTTCGGGCTGATGCGGGGGTCAGGTTGCGGTTCTTTTTCAGTGCGTGATTCAAGGCGCTCTGATCGGCATAACCCACGCGATGGGCAATCTCCGTGATCGACAGTCGTGTGTCGCGTAGCAGGTCCATGGCCAGGTCCAGGCGCAGGCGGGTGATATGGGCAAAAGGCGTGGTTTTCAGGTGCTGCTCGAAGAGTATGTACAAGCGTCGTTCGCTGGTGCCTGAAATTCGGGCTATTTCAGAGGCGGTCAGATGAGTGTCCAGGTTGTTTTCGATATGGGTCAGGGCCCGTGCCAGGGTGAATTGTCCGTGGTCAGGGGTGTGGCTGTGGGGCTGGACCAGGGCCGACATCAGCAAGGTACTCCAGGATTGAGCCACCTCAGGTGAGTTGGTCAGCAATGGAACGCTGCGGGTTGCGTAGTCAAGCAGGTGGCGAATCTCCGGTCTTACCGGAAAGAAGCTTTTTTCGTTGAGTCGCTTGATGGTTTCAGCTTCGAACTTTTGGGTACGGGGCGATGAAAGCGGTACATCAAGAACCAGGAAAGTGTTGGCGGTGCTGGCGGAAAAGGTATGAGGGCAACCTGCCGGGATGATCACGCCCTGGCTCCAGTCGACTTTGCCGCCACGGCCATCGACCTCTATCTCCATGGCGCCAGATTGCGGCAGCACGATCTGGTGATAATCGTGGTCATGCAGCTCAACCTGGCCGGAGTAGGATCGCAAGGCCAATGAAGCCTTTGGGGTTTCTATGTTGCTCATCACGCTCTTCCATAAGACAGACAACGCATGATGCATGAGTGCTCGAGTTCGGCGCCAGTCTCTGAATACCGAGGCCTTATGCCGGTTTATTTGCGCTTCAATGATGTTGCCTGGCAACGCTACCGATCGTGTTTCGCGCCAACAGGCGCTTGCTCAAACCCAGCACCAGCATCGACACCGCCACTGCCAATCCAAAGGCGAGCATTCCCACCGCGGGCAGGGCCAGGGCCAGTACCAGGCAGAACGCCGCAAAGGAATACAGGCCGGTGGTCAAGGAGCGTAACAGCACGGTGGTGAAGGCCACGCCGTGGCTCTGGTGGGAGAACACCGCCAGCACGCTGCCGAGCACCGGAAACACCGCGAGCATGCCGCTCCAGCGTTCGCCAACGGTGCTGGCCAGCAGGGTGACTGCCAGGGTCAGCAAGGCCCCGGCAAGCATCCGGTAAGGCAGTTTGTCGGAGCGCTGCGCGGGGGCGGCGGGCACAGCGCTCACCCGGGGAAACAGGCGCGGCGCCAGGAGCAGGGCGCTGGCGGCGCAGGCCACGGACAAGCCCAGTGAGGCCGGCACCTGGGTAATGGCTGCGGCCAGCACGGCCCAGACCAGCGTGGCCACGGCCAGGGCCCCGGGCCAGGAAAGACGCTGTGCGGCATGGGTGTAGGCGACGCTGAAGGCGATCATCGCCAGCAACGCCGAGAGGGCGGCCCCCGCCGCGTGGGTGGCGAATGCCGTGCCTTGCTCCAGCGCCAGAAACAGCAGGATCGGTCCCACCACCACCGGAAACCCCGCCAGCCAGCCGGCGACGTTCGGTCCCCAGCGCCTGCTCGCCAGGGAGATCAACCAGAGGAATCCGGGAACCGTCAGCAGTTTTAACAGCAGCATGCGTGCACTCAGTGGATGAACGGTGCGCCACGCTAGCATCCAGCGCGGCATTTGGCGCGTATCTGCTGGCAGGGAGGCGGCCGGGAGTGAAGTGCGGCGTCGATTTTTCTTGTACAGCGAAAAGCTTTTGAATCGATTAAATGCGGTTTTGTACAAGTATTAAGGCGTTTATGGCGTTTTTTATCGATAAAAATTGTACAAAAATTAATTTGTCGTATAGGTTTTTAAGGGTGAAATGTGCCGATGCCTGCTCAGTCCTTTCAGGAGCAGTCGCTCGCTCTTCACGCTTTTGGGGCTCCGAGGTCAGGCCCGGGTGGAACCGGGGCTGGGTCAGTTGTGTGGTCGGCCACCTCGGGGCTCTTTTTTTTCCTTGGCACGTGCAAGGAATTGCCCGCCTCGCCAGCTTTTCGGAACCCATGCGCCATGCACGATCCTCTTTCTCAGCACTTTCACGGCATTCTCCAGGGCTTGGGTGAAGACCCCTCGCGCGAGGGCCTGCGGGACACCCCGCAGCGGGCGGCAAAGGCCTTGCGCTATCTGTGTCACGGTTACGACACCCGCCTTGACGAGTTGGTCAACGGCGCGCTGTTCAGCTCCAGCAGCGACGAGATGGTGATTGTCCAGGACATCGAGCTGTATTCCCTGTGCGAACACCACCTGCTGCCCTTCATCGGTCAGGCCCATGTGGCTTACATCCCCACCGGCAAGGTGCTGGGGCTGTCCAAGGTGGCGCGGATCGTCGACATGTACGCGCGGCGCCTGCAGATCCAGGAGAACCTCACCCGGCAGATCGCCGAGGCGATCCAGGAAGTGACCCGGGCCGCCGGGGTGGCGGTGGTCATCCAGGCGCGGCACATGTGCATGATGATGCGCGGGGTGGAGAAGCAGAACTCCATGATGAACACCTCGGTGATGCTCGGGGCCTTTCGCGACTGCAGCAGCACCCGCCAGGAGTTTCTCCAATTGCTGCCCAGGCGTTCCTGAATGAACCGCGCCGAACGTGTTCCGTTGAGGCGCTGGTTGTGGCTGCTGGTGCTGCTCAGCGCCACGGCCAGCGCCGACTGGCAGGCGTCGCTGCCCGAGGCCCGGCTGCTGGGCAGTGGCGAATTCAGCTGGTTCGGCTTCAAGGTCTACCACGCGCGGCTCTGGGGCAGGGTGTTGCCGCTGACGGACGACAGCCCCTTCGCCCTGGAGCTGACCTACCGGCGCACGATCCGCCGCGACGAGCTGGTGCAGACCAGCCTCGACGAGATCCAACGCTTGTCCGGCAGCGCGGTCAGCCCGGCGCAACTCAAGGATTGGCAGGCGCAGATGCAGCGTGCCTTCGTCGATGTCGAACCGGGCCAGCGCATCACCGGGGTGTTTCTGCCGGGACGCGGGGTGGAGTTCTTTGTCGACCAGTACTTGCAGTACAGGGTGGAGGACGAGGCCTTCGCCCGCGCGTTCTTCGCCATCTGGCTCGACCCGCGCACGCGCAATCCGCAGCTGCGCGCACAACTGCTGGGCCAATAGCCGGCGCAGCACAGGAGATGTGCCATGTTCAAGAAATACCTGCTGTTGCTGTGCCTGGGCCTGGTCGCCTGCAGCGACACCGACGTCAAGCAGTACCGCGAGCAGAAACCCGAGCTGGAACTGCGCCAGTTCTTCACTGGCCGGGTCGAGGCCTGGGGCCTGTTTCAGAAGCGCTCCGGCGAGGTGATCAAACGCTTCCATGTGCAGATCGACAGCCGCAGCGAGGGCGAGAAATTCATCATGCACGAGGACTTCACCTACAGCGACGGCACCCGCCAGACCCGGGTCTGGACCCTGGTCCCGGCGGGGCCCGGGCTGTGGCGCGGCACCGCCGACGATGTGGTCGGCGAGGCCCTGGGCGAGGTGTCCGGCAATGCCCTGCGCTGGCGCTACGTGCTCAACCTGCCGGTGGACGGCAAGACCTACCAGGTGCACTTCGACGACTGGATGTACCTGTTGGACGAAAACACCCTGGCCAATCGCTCCTACATGACCAAGTTCGGCTTCGAGCTGGGGCAGGTCAGCCTGTTCTTCCGCCGCCAGCCCAACTGACGGCGCTCGACCCGTGCCTCAGGACGGGTCGTCGAGAAAGCGTCCGCGATGCTCGGGGCTCGGCAGCAGGCACACCTCATTCCGGCCGAACCAGCGGTAGCGATTGCCGGCGATCCGGTCGTAGGCCCAGTCCCGCAGCGGCCGCGGGATCCAGCGCAGCAGGCGCAGCCAGCGCCAGGGTGTGGGCAGTTGTGCCATCAGGCGGATAAAGGCCTCGGAACGTTGGGACAGGCCTCGGTCTTCGATCAGCAGGACCGTGTCGAACTGATCCGTGGGCTGGCCGAACCACTTCAGCAAGGCCTGGCCCTGGGGCGATTGCATCGACGCCAGCTTGATCCGCCGCTGGCGGTCGTGGCGGATCACGAACTGCACCGAGGCATTGCACAGCTTGCACACCCCGTCGAACAGCAGGACCCGGTCGCCGGGGTGCAGGAAGGGGGGCAGGGTGTCGGGGCGGGGATCGGTCGCAGGGCTGTTCACGGGGGCCACCTTGGGCGTGCTATCGAAGCCTGCGGCAGGGGCCGCCAGGCGCTGCAAAGGCAGCAGCATACGCCCCTTCAAGGTCAATATTCAGGCTTGGGTGCCCGGGCTGAAACCTCTAAGCTGGGCTCTTGCTCCAATCCGTCGTGGAAATCCCCGTGAAATTCAGCCTGCCGAAAATCGCCACAGCGCCCTTTTGTCCGCCGGAAGTGGCGGGTTCCGTATCCGTCGATCCCCGTGCCTCGTTGTTCAAGCGCCTGCTGCGCTTTGCCGGCCCCGGGCTGCTGATCTCCATCGGCTACATGGACCCCGGCAACTGGGCCACGGCCATCGAGGCCGGCTCGCGCTATGGCTACAACCTGCTGTTCGTGGTGCTGCTGGCGAGCCTGGCCGGCATGGCGGTGCAATGCCTGTGCTCGCGCCTGGGCATTGCCACGGGGCGCGATCTGGCGCAGCTGTGCCGGGAGCGCTACAGCCGCCGTTCGGCCCGGGCCCAATGGCTGGCGGCCGAGGTGTCGATCATCGCCACCGACCTTGCCGAAGTGCTGGGCTGCGCCCTGGCGTTCCACCTGTTGCTGGGGGTGTCGCTGAGCACCGGGATCGTCATCACCGCCTTTGACACCTTGCTGGTGCTGGCCTTGCAGAACCGCGGTTTTCGCCGGCTGGAGGCGATCATGCTGGCGCTGGTGGCGACCATCGGCGTGTGTTTCTTCATTGAACTGCTGCTGATCAAACCCTATTGGCCGGACGTGGCCCGGGGCTTCACCCCGTCGCTCTCGGCCATCAGCGACGCCGCACCGCTGTACCTGGCGATTGGCATCCTCGGCGCCACGGTGATGCCCCACAACCTCTACCTGCACACCTCGGTGGTGCAGACCCGCTTGATCGGCCAGGACCGGGCCAGCCGCGCCGACGCCATCAAGCTGGCGCGCATCGACACCATCGGCTCCCTGGCCCTGGCGCTGCTGGTGAACGCGGCGATCCTGATCCTCGCCGCCGCGGCCTTCCACAACACCGGCCACAGCGACGTGGTGGAGATCCAGGATGCCTACCATCTGCTCGATCCGCTGGTGGGCGGGGCCCTGGCCAGCGTGCTGTTCGGCGTGGCGCTGCTGGCCTCGGGGCAGAGCTCGACCTTCACCGGGACCATTGCCGGGCAGGTGATCATGGAGGGTTACCTGAACCTGCGGATTCCCTGCTGGCAACGGCGCCTGATCACCCGCGGGCTGGCGCTGATCCCGGCGTTCATCGGTGTCTGGCTGCTGGGCGACGGCGCAGTGGGCCAGTTGCTGGTGCTGAGCCAGGTGGTGCTCAGCCTGCAGTTGCCGTTCGCCCTGTACCCGCTGATCCGCATGACCAACGACCGGCGCCTGATGGGCGAATTCGTCAACCGCTGGCCGACCCGGATCCTCGCCTGGAGCCTGTTTGCCATCATCAGCGCCGCCAACGCCTGGCTGATTGCCCAACTCTTCCTGTAGGAGCCGGCTTGCCGGCGAAGGGGTCGCTGAGTCTTGTGCCGGTCTTGCCGACGCTTTCGCTGGCAAGCCAGCTCCTACGGGGGAATGCGATGGTTTTGTAGGAGCCGGCTTGCCGGCGAAGAGGCCGCTGAGTCTTGTGCAGGTCTTGCCGACGCCTTCGCTGGCAAGCCAGCTCCTACGGGGGAATGCGATGGTCTTGTAGGAGCCGGCTTGCCGGCGAAGGGGCCGCTGAGTCTTGTGCCGGTCTTGCCGACGCTTTCGCTGGCAAGCCAGCTCCTACGGGGGAATGCGATGGTCTTGTAGGAGCCGGCTTGTCGGCGAAGAGGCCGCTGAGTCGGGTGCCGGTCTTGCCGACGCTTTCGCTGGCAAGTCAGCTCCTACGGGGGAATGCGATGGTCTTGTAGGAGCCGGCTTGCCGGCGAAGGGGCCGCTGAGTCGGGTGCCGGTCTTGCCGACGCCTTCGCTGGCAAGCCAGCTCCTACGGTTACGGGGCGGGTGCGCGGGTGGCGGTGGCGCTAGCGATCCCAATAGGGCTCCGGGCCGAATTTCTCGACGAAGAAGTCGATCACGGTGCGCACTTTCACTGACAGCCGTCGGCTACCGGGCCACAGGGCGGCGATCTGTTGCGGTTCGAGGCTGGTGGCCACTTCGAAGCCTTCGAACAGCGCCACCAGACGGCCCTGGTGCAGGGCCTCGCCAATCAGCCAGGAAGGAAACATCACCAGCCCCAGGCCCTGTTCGGCGGCCTGGGTCAGGGTGTCGGCGTGGTTGCCGGTCAGCGGGCCCTTGACGCTGTAGGGCGCCCAGTCGCCCCGGCCCTGGCGGAAGAACCAGCGTTGCTGGCCGGTTTCGCCCTTGTAGGCCAGGCACTGGTGCTGCTGCAACTGCTGCGGGTGGTGCGGTGTGCCATGCCGGGCCAGGTAGGCCGGGCTGGCCGCCACCCGGTAGCGCTGCGGGGCCAGCAGGCGGGCCTGCATCGAGGAGTCTTCCAGGGTGCCGATGCGAAACAGCAGGTCGGTGCCGTCCTGCAAGGGATCGATGTAGTTGTCGGTCTGCTGGATCTCCAGTTGCAGCTTGGGGTAGCGGCCCAGCAGCTCGCCAAGCCAGGGCGACAGGTGACGCTGGCCGAACACCACCGGGGCGTTGATCCGCACCAGCCCGGCCGGTTCGTCCTGCTGTTCCTGCAGCGCCTGTTCGGCTTCTTCCCACTGCGCCAGCACCCGCCGCGCATGATGGCCCAGCAGGCGCCCGGCCTCGGTGGGGCTGACGGCGCGGGTGTGGCGATAGAGCAACTGCTGGCCCAGGGCCTGTTCCATCAGCAGGATCTGCCGCGAGATGGACGAGGGCGCCAGCCCCTCGCGGCGTGCCACGGACGAGAAACTGCCCTGGTCGAGCACCGCGATGAACAGGCGCAGGGCCTTGAAACCGAGATCGTTGAAGCCTTGCATGGGGGCGTCCTGCTGTGCGTTTTGCGCAAAAGAGTTGTCGGCATGCTGGCATTTATCGCAAAGCTCGTGCAATCGATAATGCCGGCCATTCCTTGATGTCGAGCAGGTGTCGCATGTCCTCTGAAGCTCTAGATACACCGCTGCCGAAGCCGATGGCGGGCGCCGCGCCCGCTGCCGGCTGGCAGCGCCTGATACTGTTGCCGCTGGTGATCCTGGCCGGCATGGGCCTGTCGGTGGAGGCCGGCTTGCTCGGCCCGCTGGGCGCCCAGGTCGGGCATCTGTGGGCCACCCTGAGCATCTTCGGCGTGGGCGCGGCGCTGTTGTTGCTGCTGCTGTTGTTCAGCGGCCCGCAGCCGGGGCCGGCCTTCAGCCAGTTGCCGCGCTGGCAGCTGCTCGGCGGGGTGCTGGGGCCGATCTACGTGGTGGTGCTGACCCTGGCCACGCCCCATATCGGCATTGCCATGACCATGATCGCGATCCTCTCCGGGCAAGTGGGCAAGAGCGTGCTGATCGACCATTACGGCTGGTTCGGCAGTGCCCGCAAGCCGGTCAATGGCGAACGCTGGCTGGCCCTGGTGCTGATTGTCGTGGCCCTGATCCTGATCGCCCGAGGTTGAACATGAACCTGATTCTTTTGCTGGTCCTGGTGGTGGCTGCGGGTGCGGTGCTCAGTGTGCAGGCGGCGATCAATGGCCGCCTGGGAGAAAGCGTCGGGGTGCTGCGCAGCAGCCTGCTGACCTTTGCCGTGGGCGCCTTGATCACCGGTCTGTTGATCGTGTTTTTCCAGCCGCCCCAGGCCATGACCTTGCTTCAGGCGCCGAAATGGCAACTGACCGGCGCGCTGTTCGGCGTGGTCTACATGCTGGTGATGGTCGGCGCGGTGCCGCGGGTGGGCACCGCGGTGGCCACGGTGGCGGTGATTCTCGGGCAGTTGGGCATGGGCATGCTGATCGACAACTTCGGCTGGTTCGGCAACCCGGCCATCGAGCTGTCCTCCAGCCGCCTGCTGGCAATGCTGTGCCTGGCCCTGGCGCTGCTGTTCATGTACCGCAGCAATGCGCGGCCATAAGCCGCAAGCCGCAAGCCGCAAGCCGCAAGCTTGAAGCTTGAAGCTTGAAGCTTGAAGCTTGAAGCTTGAAGCTTGCAGCTTGCAGCTTATGAGCGAAGCGAATCCTCCAGCACCTCGATCCAGTGGCGGACCGGGGTGCGGCCGGCGCCATCGAGGTGGGTCTGGCAGCCGATATTAGCTGTGACGATAAGCTCCGGCCCGCCGCTTTCCAGGGCCCGCAGCTTGTCGTCCCGCAGTTGCCGCGCCAGCGCCGGCTGGGTCAGTGAATAGGTGCCCGCCGAGCCGCAGCACAGGTGGCTGTCGGGCACCGCGGTGAGGTTGAAGCCCAGGCGCTGCAGCAGGCTTTCCACGGCGCCGCCGAGCTTCTGCGCGTGCTGCAGGGTACAGGGGCAATGGAAGGCCAGACGCTGTTCGCTGTGGGCGCCGAGCTGTTCCACGGGTTCGTTGTGCAGCACCTCCACCAGGTCCCGGGCCAGGGCGCTGACCTGCCGGGCCTTGTCGCGGTAGGCCGGGTCGTGGGCCAGCAACTGCTGGTACTCCTTGATGAAGGCGCCGCAGCCGCTGGCGGTCTGGATGATCGCCTCGGCGCCCTGTTGCAGGTGCGGCCACCAGGCGTCGATGTTGCGTCGGGCGCGCTGCAGGCCGGCTGCCTGGGCGTCCAGGTGATAGTCCACGGCGCCGCAGCAGCCGGCCTCGGCGACCGGCTGCACGCTGATGCCCAGGCGATCCAGGACCCGCGCCGCCGCGGCATTGGTGTTGGGCGACAGCCCCGGCTGCACGCAGCCTTCGAGCAACAGCACGCGCCGCGAATGGCGCGGGGCGGGGCGCGGCTTGGCTGTGGGCAACTGGCGCGGCAGCTTGTCCTGCAGCGCCTGGGGCAGCAGCGGACGCAGGCGGCTGCCGCCCTGGATCAGGGCCTTGAACAGCCGCGGGTTGGCGCTAAGGGCTCGCAGCCCGCGGCGCAGCAGCTGCTGGCCGACGGGCCGGGGCAGGGCGGCATCGACCACGGCGCGGCCGATGTCCAGCAGGTTGTGGTAGTCGACCCCGGACGGGCAGGTGCTCTCGCAGTTGCGGCACGACAGGCAGCGGTCCAGGTGCTGCTGGGCCTGGGCGGTGGCCGGGGCGCCTTCGAGCACCTGCTTGATCAGGTAGATGCGCCCGCGGGGGCCGTCCAGCTCGTCGCCCAGCAACTGGTAGGTGGGGCAGGTGGCGTTGCAGAAGCCGCAATGCACGCAGCTGCGCAGGATGCGCTCGGCTTCGGCGGCCCGGGGCAGTTGCCGGGCCTCGGGGCTGAGGGTGGTCTGCATGGTCTAGAGCTCCGCGTAGAGTCGGCCGGGGTTGAAGATCCCTTGCGGGTCCAGCTGCGCCTTGAGCCGCTGGTGGTAGTGCAGCAGGGTCGGCGCCAGGGGCTGGAACGGGCTGTCTTGCAGGCCGTGGCTGTAGCAGCTGGCGTGGCCGCCGACGGCGCTGACGGCGGCGCGGATCTCGGCGGCCGTGGCCTCGGTCTTCAGCCAGCGCTGGGCGCCGCCCCAGTCCAGCAGTTGTTCGCCGGGCAGTGCCAGCAGCGGCGTGTTGTGCGGCAGCGACAGGCGCCACAGCGGCAGGCCGGGGTTGAAGAAGTCCAGCTGCTGTTCATTGAGCTGGCTCCAGTAGCCGGAATCCAGAGGCTCGCCGCCCAGGCGCTCATGGGCCGCCGCCACCGAGCCTTCGCCGCCTTCCAGGCGCAGGTGCAGGCGCTCGCCGTCATGGCAGGCGGCGCTGATCGGCAAGGGCTGCTGGCCCCATTCGGCCAGTTGCGCGAGGGCGCGCCGGCGGTCCATTTCCAGGCTCAGGCTCAGGCATTGCCGGGGCTTGGGCAGGACCTTCAACGAGACTTCGGTGATCAGCCCCAGGCAGCCGTAGCTGCCGGCCATCAGCCGCGACAGGTCGTAACCGGCGACGTTCTTCATCACCTCGCCGCCAAAGCGCAGGTGCTGGCCGCCGCCGCTGATGATCCGGGTGCCGAGGACGAAATCCCGTACCGCGCCGGCCCAGGGTCGACGCGGCCCGGACAGGCCACTGGCGAGCATGCCGCCCAGGGTCGCGCCGGCGCCGAAGGACGGCGGCTCGCAGGGCAGCATCTGCCCGGCGGCGTCCAGGGTGGCGTGCAATTCACTGAGCGGGGTGCCGGCCCGGGCACTGATCACCAGCTCCGTGGGGTCATAGCTGACGATGCCGCGATGGCTGCGGGTGTCGAGGATTTCCCCGGCGCACTCGCGGCCGAGAAAGGCCTTGCTGTTGGAGCCCTGGATGCGCAGCGGCGTATGGCTCTGCAGGGCGTCGCGCACCTGTTCCAGCCACGCCTCGGTGGCATCGAAATCGCTGTCCGTGCTCATCAGAACCGCTCCAGTTCGGGGAAGGGCAGTTGCCCGTGATGGATGTGCATGGCGCCGAATTCCGCGCAGCGTTGCAGGGTCGGGATGTTCTTCCCGGGGTTGAGCAGGCCGCCGGGGTCGAAGGCCGCCTTGATGGCGTGGAACAGGTGCAGTTCGTGGTGGTTGAACTGGGCGCACATCTGGTTGATTTTTTCCCGGCCCACGCCGTGTTCACCGGTGATGCTGCCGCCCACCGCCACGCACAGTTCGAGGATCTTGCCGCCCAGGGCCTCGGCCCGTTGCAGCTCGCCGGGCTGGTTGGCGTCGAACAGGATCAGCGGGTGCATGTTGCCGTCGCCGGCATGGAACACATTGGCCACCCGCAGCTGGTGCTCCTCGGCCAGGCGGGCGATGCCCCGCAGCACCCTCGGCAACTGCCGGCGGGGAATGGTGCCGTCCATGCAGTAGTAGTCCGGCGCCAGGCGCCCCACCGCCGGGAAGGCGTTCTTGCGCCCGGCCCAGAAGCGCACGCGCTCGGCTTCGTCGCGGGCCAGGCGCACCTCGCTGGCGCCGGCGCGTTCCAGCACCTGGCGCACCCGCTCGCAGTCGTCGTGGACATCGGCTTCCACGCCGTCCAGTTCGCACAGCAGGATGGCCTCGGCGTCCACCGGGTAGCCGGCGTGGATGAAGTCCTCGGCGGCGCGGATCGCCAGGTTGTCCATCATCTCCAGGCCGCCGGGGATGATCCCCGCGGCAATGATCTCGGCCACGGCGCGGCCGGCGGCTTCCACCGAATCGAAGGCCGCCAGCAGCACCTTGGCGATCTGCGGCTTGGGCAGCAGCTTGACCGTGACCTCGGTGATCACCCCCAGCAGGCCCTCGGAGCCGGTGAACAGCGCCAGCAGGTCGAAGCCCGGCGAATCCAGGGCGTCGCTGCCCAGGGTCAGGGGCTGGCCCTCGACGCTGAGCATCTGGACCTTGAGCAGGTTGTGCACGGTCAGGCCGTATTTCAGGCAGTGCACGCCGCCGGCGTTTTCCGCGACGTTGCCGCCAATCGAACAGGCGATCTGCGAAGACGGGTCGGGGGCGTAGTACAGGCCGAAGGGCGCGGCGGCCTGGGAGATGGCCAGGTTGCGCACCCCGGGCTGGAGCCTGGCACAACGCGCGGCGGGGTCGATCTGCAGGATGTCCTTGAAGCGCGCCATCACCAGCAACAGGCCGTTTTCCAGGGGCAGGGCGCCGCCGGACAGGCCGGTGCCGGCGCCCCGGGCCACCACCGGCACACGGTGCACATGGCAGATCTGCAGGATGCGCTGCACCTGGTCCAGGTGCCGGGGCAGGGCCACCAGCATCGGCGTGCTGCGGTAGGCGCTGAGGCCATCGCACTCGTAGGGCTTGAGCTGCTGCTCCTGGTCCAGCAGCTCGAGCTCCGGAAGCTGTTGGCGCAGCACCTGGATCAGGGCCTGGCGGTCGACCTCGGGCAGGGCGCCGTCGAGGCGTTCGTCGTAGAGCATGGTCATGGCGGCGAAGGACCTTGAGTGATTTTTATCAGGTCGCGACAGGGCTATCAGCGGGTCTGGTGTCCGTCCGTCTGCGCTGGCGCTGGCTGCACCACTTTAGTCGCTTGTGGCCGGGTAAGCGCAGCGGATTGACCTAACCTTTCCAAGTACTCGAACCCTGCGCTGAGCGCCGCCGTTTCAGGCGCTGCGCTGATCGAGTCTCATCCGAAAGAGGAACCCAGCCATGTCCAATGAAACCTGTGCCTGTCCGGCTTGCACCTGCAAGCTCGGCGCCCACCCGATCGTCCGTCACGGTAAGCACTACTGCTGTCAGGCGTGCGCCGATCACCACGCCCACGGTGAACCTTGTGCCTCCACCGACGGCTGCAAATGCGCCAAGGGCGCCCACGGCTGAAGCGGGCAGGGCGGGTGGAGCCACAGGGCCCCACCCGCATCGGCGGCGCCTAGACCGAAGGGCGCCAGGTGACGTTCTCGATGCCGAACTTCTCGGCCATGGGCTTGCTGGTTTTCTTTACCCGTTCCCGGCCGAAGCGGCCGATGCGTCCGACACCGGCATCGCAACTGGCCCAGTGCCAGGCCTCGGCGTTGTCCATCTTGTCCTGGCGGATGATGAAGGACTTGGGCGCGCCGTGAAGGGTGTATTCGATGACGAAGAGTTTTGCGTTGTTCATAGAGCCGTTCTTCCTCCCTGTGATTCTTGAGTGATCCTGCGGGCACCAAAAAATTCACTTTGATTGTCCGACTCTGGCGCCAACGGTCGTTGCCCGGGCGTGGACCGGCCCAAGGCCGAGGCGATGCCGCCGGGCCCCTGAAAGCTGCCTGTTCCCGGGGTGCTTTCCGGCGGCTGGCGGGCGCTGCAGACGCTGGTTACCATGAGCCCCCGCCGACCCGTTGCGAGCTTGTCATGGCCCTGGCCACCCCTCCCGATCTGAGCGACCCCGCGATCCCCGTGCAACCCCTGGCTCGCACCTATCCGCGCGGGTTGTTCATCGAGCCCCACGAACACGCCTGGGGCCAGTTGCTGTACGCCATGAGCGGAGTGATGTGGGTCGAGACGCCCACCGAGGCCCTGGTGGTGCCGCCGCAGCGGGCCGTGTGGCTGCCGCCCGGGGTACGGCACGGGATTCGTGTGGTCAGCGACTTGCAGATGCGCAATATCTACTTGCGTCCGTCCCTGGCGGCGACCCTGGACCCCAGCGTCCAGGTGCTGCAGGTGGACAACCTGCTGCGGGAGCTGATCGTGCGCCTGGTGGAGCTCGACCCGCCGCAGCCGGAGTACTACGAGGCGCTGGTCGCGCTGGCTTTGCTGGAGCTGCAACGGGCCCGCCGCTCGCTGCTGAAGATCGCCCTGCCGGACGCTTCCGACCGGCGCCTGAGCAGCCTGTGCCAAGCGGTGATGGCGGCACCGTCCCTGGCCATTTCCTTTGAACAGCACGCCGACGCTGCAGGGGCCAGCGTGCGCACCCTGGCGCGGCTGTTCAAGGAACAGTTGGGCCTGGGCTTTGCCGAATGGCGGCGCCAGGTGCAACTGGCCACCGCTGCCGCGGAGCTGATCCAGGGGGTACCGGTGAGCCGCATTGCCCTCGAACTGGGCTATTCCCCCAGCAGCTTCAGCGACATGTTCCGTCGCGAACTGGGTGTTGCGCCTTCCCAGTACGCCAGCGCCAACCTGGGGTAGCGGCGCCTGCCCAGCGTGCCCTTCGGGCCCGTTCGCAGCCTGCGGTAGCGGCTACATAAACCGCGAGCCCTCGGCAACCCTGTAGCCGCTGCCGAGCCTGCGAGACTGCGCCCGCCGACGCCGTCGGCGCAAAGGTCCCTCATCCCTCACTGAAACAACGCGGCGGCCGCCCAGCGTGCCCTTCGGGCCCGTTCGCAGCCTGCGGCAGCGGCTACACAAACCGCGAGCCCTCGGCAACCCTGTAGCCGCTGCCGAGCCTGCGAGGCTGCGCCCGCCGACGCCGTCGGCGCAAAGGCCCCTCATCCCTCACTGAAATAACGCGGCGCCTGCCCAGCGTGCCCTTCGGTCCCGTTCGCAGCCTGCGGCAGCGGCTACATAAACCGCGAGCCCCCGGCAACCCTGTAGCCGCTGCCGAGCCTGCGAGGCTGCGACCGCCGACGCCGTCGGCGCAGAGGCCCTCTCATCCCTCACTGAAACAACGCGGCGGCCGCCCAGCGTGCCCTTCGGGCCCGTTCGCAGCCTGCGGCAGCGGCTACAGGTTACGGTCTTGGCCGAAATCCTGAAGCACTTGGCCGATGCCGCTAGCGCTCGCCACCTAGACTTTGTCGCACACGCCACATCACCCCGGCACGGACGCCACGGCTTCTGGAGCGCCATATGAATTACCTGATCTCCCTGGCCGCCGGCCTGCTGGTCGGCCTGCTTTACGGCGCCTTGCAGGTGCGTTCCCCGGCGCCGCCGGCGATTGCCCTGGTGGGCCTGCTGGGCATGCTCGGCGGTGAGCAGTTGTGGCCGCTGGGGCGCCAGTTGTTGAGCAGTTGGCTGTCCTGAACACGCGCTTTTTAACCCCTGACCCATGGAACCGATGATGAAAGCACTGCAATTTTCCGCTACCGGCGACCTCGCTGCCCTGCACGTGGTGGACCTTCCCACGCCGCTGCCGGGCGCCGGCCAGGTGCTGGTGCGCATCCAGGCCGCTGGCCTCAACCCCAGCGACGTGAAGAACGTGCTCGGACGCTTTCCCTACACCACGCTGCCGCGGATTCCCGGGCGGGATTTCGCCGGGGTGGTGGAGCAGGGGCCGGCCGAGCTGATCGGCCAGGAGGTCTGGGGCACCGGCAAGGAGCTGGGTTTTTTCGCCGACGGCAGCCATGCCCAGTACGTGGTGCTGTCCGCCCAGGGCGTGGCCCGCAAGCCACGGCACCTGAGCTTTGCCCAGGCCGCGAGCCTCGGGGTGCCGTACACCACCGCCTGGGATGCCCTGGAGCGCAGCGGCGTGACGGCCGGTACGCGGCTGCTGGTGATCGGCGGCGGTGCAGTGGCCACGGCGGCCCTGGCCCTGGCCAAGGTGCGCGGGGCCCGGGTGCTGGCGGCGGCGCGCCGGGCCGAGCAGGTCCAGGCGCTTTCGGCCCAGGGCTATCCGACCCTGCACCTGCAACAACCGGAAACCCTGGCGGCCCAGGTGGAGGCGGTGCATCCCGGCGGCGCCGAAGTGATCTTCGACACCACCGGCTTCTGGCTGCCGGCGGCAGTGCCGGCCCTGGCCGCCTTTGGCCGCATCGCCATCATTGCCGCGCCGGTGGACGGGCATGTGCAACTGCCGGCCCTGGCCCTGTACCGCAAGGGCGGCTCGGTGGTGGGGATCAACTCGCTGTTGTATGGCGTAGAGGCGTGCGCGGCGATGCTGGAGCAGTTCGGCCGCTACTTCGATGAAGGCCTGCTGCCGCTGCCGGAAGGCTTGGTCGAATCGCCCCTGGAGCAAGGGCTGGAGCGCTACGCCGAAGTGAACCAGGGGCGTGGCGAGAAAGTCATCCTCATCCCCTGAGCGCCCACGCTGCAGCTGCGCCCCGTAGGAGCTGGCTTGCCAGCGAAGAGGCCCCTGAGAGCGCCTTCGCCGGCAAGCCGGCTCCTACGGGTTGTGGGGCTTGAGATTGCTTTCGCCGGCAAGCCGGCTCCTACGGGTTATGGGGCATGGGATCAGGCTTCGGGGACGCCTGTTTCCCAGGCCGACCAGTTGTCGAGAATGTCCTGCACCAGCGGATTGCCGGCCCGGTAGAGGTTCTCCAGGGCCGGGACAAAGCCGCCCTGGTCGGCGTACTTGAGCAGGTTGTCCACTTCACTGGCCCCCGGCGCCGGGCGGTCGAAGTCGGAGCCGGCGCGCAGTACCGCCAGGCGCTGGATGTCCACCAGGCCCTCGCGGCTGGCCCGCAGCAAGGCTTCGTAGGTGGAGTTGTCTTCCTGCTGGGTGGTGCAGTAGGTGCCTTTGTTGTCGGTCAGCAGGCGGGTCCAGACCTCGGCCCGTTCGCTGAGGCGAGTGCCGGAAAACCAGGTGTTGCCGGCCAGGGTGTCGCAGCGGGTCACCACCGGCGGCTGGTTGGCCGGGGCCTTGGGGTATTTCAGGCGCCAGGCCGCCGATTGCGGGCTTTCGCTCAAGCTCACCCGCTGGCTCAGGGCGAAGGCCTTGGCTTGCAGTTTCGGGTTCAGCTCAAAGACCTCGGTCTTGTAGTCCAGGGGCGGTTTTTCGTTCGGCCCCTTGGTGTTGATCCCCAGGTAGCCGGTGGGCCAGTCCTTGGGTGCATCCCGGGAGTCGAGTTCCCACTGGGTGCCGAATTCCACCAGGTAATGGGCCCAGGCGGCGGTGCCGAGGGTGCCCTGGTGCGGGCTGATGCCGGCGATCCCTGCAATCAGGAAATAGCTTTTGCGCAGGTCGAACTTCGGCGACAGGGCCAGGGCCAGGGTCGACGCCGCGGCATTGGCCTGGCCCATGCCGGTGGTCAACAGGCACACGTCCCGGTCGTTGCAACGAATGACCGGATACTCCGCCGCCAGCCCCGGCACGCGGATCTCGCGCTTGAGCTCCAGGCGCTCGATCCAGTGCTGCGCTTCCGGCGCGAACATGCTGATCAGCACCACCTTGGGCCTGATTGGTGCCTCGCCGGCCCAGGCCCCGCTGACCATCAGCGCGCTCAAACCCAAGACCCACGAAACGGTTTTAATCCCACGCATACAACCTCCTTCATCTTCAGAAATATCAAGCCTCAAGCTACAAGCCTCAAGCTACAAACAGACGGCGCTTGCCGCTTGCCGCTCAAAGCTTGCCGCTGCCTCTAGAACTGATAACCGACCCCCGCGTAATAGCCCCAGCCGTTGGAGCGGGCGCGAAACTCGCCATCGCCGAAATTCAGCACGCTGCCGTCCTCCCAGTTGCCGCCGTTGTGAAAGTAGCGGCCCACCAGGGTGAAGCGCAGGTGGGTGAAGGAGTAGAGCAGCACGTTGGTGGCCACCGTGGCATTGGCGGTGCGCGCCGGGTTGTCCTGGTGCAGGTCGGAGCCGAAATCGAAATTGGTGAAGCCGATGTAGGTCAGCGAGGCGCCGTTGCTGAAGGTGTCGATGGGCACGATGTATTTGAGCTGGGCGCGGTAGCCGTCCCAGGAATACTCGTTGCTGGCGCCGTAGTTTTCCCACTGGTAGCGGCCGTAGAAGTTGGCCGAGAGGTTGACCCGCGAATGGGTGTCGATGTCGGTGCCCAGGCCGCTGTACAGGGTGTTGGCGCGGTTGGCGGTGCGGCTGCCGTGGTCGTAGATCCAGTCGAAGGCCACATACCACTCCTTGAACGGGCCGATGGCCAGGCTGCGACCGGCCAGGTAATCGATGGAGATCCGCGGTTCGTGCTCCATGAACAGCGGCGAGCCGTGGTCCCAGATGCCCTTGTCGTGGCTGTTGCCGATGTCGAGGATCTTCGGCAGGTCGATGTAGCCGTACAGCTCGAAGGGGCCCTTGCGCCCGAAGTATTCGTATTCCAGGTAGACGTCGTCCGCCGGGCGCGGGCCGAAGCTGATGTCCTTGCTGCCGATCAGCATCAGGTCCTGGTTGTACCAGTCGGACAGGTAGGCGCCGTTTTTGCCCGGTTGCACATCGGCGCTCAGGCTTTCGCCCTGGGCGGAGTCGTCCATGGGGGCGGCGGGGGGCTGGGCCAAGGCGCTGGGTAGTCCGGTAACGCTGGCCAGCCATATCGAAACGGCCAAGGCGCGGCGGGCCGCGTGGCGTCGCAGAGGGTTGTGCATGAAAGTCCCTGTTCCCGTTGTGTGAAGTCCCTGGTGTTCGCCCTCTGCGGAGGAAAGTGGCGAACACCCACAAAATTACCACTCGCAAACGTTTGCATAGGGCGTACCAAGTTGAAATAACCCTTGAATGCAAAAGTTCCGAACAGCCCGGGAAAGGCGGGGCGTGGTGAGTGCGGCCCCGGGGTGAGGACAGCAGGGCGCAGCCCCGTCAGAACCTGGGGAGCGAATCGGATTGGCTATTACCTATGGGAATACAAAGGGCGGTATTTTCTATTATCCAGTAATGACGACCCTGGCTAGGATCCGGACTCGCTGGCGGCCGTTTGCTGCGGCCCCGGCGCCCCAACCATCGACACCGAGGGATCGTCATGCACCATTTTGCGCCCTGTACCCGGGAGCAGATCCAGCTGTTGGATCAGTCCGACCCGCTGGCCTTCTGTCGCCAGCGTTTTACCTTGCCGCAACACAAGGTCTACCTCGACGGCAACTCCCTGGGGGCGATGCCGGCCCACGTGCCGGCGCGCCTGGAGCAGGTGCTCAAGGTGGAGTGGGCCCAGGGCCTGATCAACTCCTGGAACGACGCCGACTGGTACCCCGCGCCACAGCGCACCGGGGCGCGCATCGCCGGACTGATCGGGGCCCAGGGGCACGAAGTGATAGTGGCCGATTCCACCTCGATCAACCTGTTCAAGGTGCTGGTGGCGGCCCTGCGCATGCAGCCGTCGCGCCGGGTGATCCTGGCGGAAAACGGCAACTTTCCCACCGACGTGTACATCGCCCAGGGCGTCGCGGAACTGACCGGCTGCCGGCTGCAGTGCGTTGATCCGGAGCAGATCCTCGACACCCTCAGCGACCAGGTGGCGATCCTCTCCCTGACCCACGTCAACTACAAGACCGGCCGCCGCTACGACATGGCGGCGATCACAGCGCGGGCCCACGAGCTGGGTGTGCTGGTGGTCTGGGACCTGTGCCACTCGGCCGGTGCCATGCCGGTGGAGCTGAACGCGGCCGGCGCGGACTTTGCCGTGGGTTGCGGCTACAAGTACCTCAATGGCGGCCCCGGCGCGCCGGCCTTCGTGTTTGTCGCCGAGCGTCACATCGCCCAAGTGCGCCAGCCGCTGACCGGTTGGCACGGGCACGCCAGCCCCTTTGATTTCAGCCATGACTACCAGCCGCACCCGAGCCTCGACCGGATGCTGGTGGGCACCGCGCCCCAGTTGGGTGTGCTGGCCCTGGAAGCGGCGCTGGAGGTGTTCGACGGCATCGACCTGCAGGCCTTGCGCAGCAAGAGCCTGGCCTTGTCCGAGCTGTTCATCCGCCTGTGTGACGAGCAACTGGCCGGGCTGGGCGTGCAGTTGCAGACCCCGCGCGATGCCGAGCAGCGCGGTAGCCAGGTGTCGCTGAGCCACCCCCAGGCCTACCCGGTGATGCAGGCCCTGATCGCCCGGGGCATCGTCGGCGACTTCCGCGCGCCGGACCTCCTGCGTTTCGGTTTTGCCCCGCTGTACAACCGCTTTGAAGACATCTGGGCCTGCGTCGGCGCGCTGCGGGAGATCCTCGTCAGCGAGGAGTGGAACCAGCCGCAGTTCCTGGCCCGCAAAGCGGTGACCTGAACCCCGTGCCCAGCCTTGGAGCAAGAGTGTCATGACAAAAACAATACGCACCTTCAAACAAGTGGCAGACCGTGAACAAGGACTCAAGCAAAGCCTGAGCAGTGGCCAGCTGTCGATGATCGCCATCGGCGGGGCGATCGGCACCGGGCTGTTCCTGGGCAGCAGTTTCGCCATCGGCTTTGCCGGCCCCAGCGTGCTGGTGAGCTACGCCATCGGCGCGGTGATCGCGCTGCTGCTGATGGGCTGTCTGGCGGAAATGACCGTGCGCCATCCGACGTCCGGCTCGTTCGGTTCATTCGCCGAATTCTATGTGGCGCCCTGGTTCGGCTTTGCCATCCGCTACGCCTACTGGGCCTCCATCGTGTTTGCCGTGGGCACGGAAATCACCGCCGCGGCGATGTACATGAAGTACTGGTACCCGGACGTCCCCGGCGGTTACTGGATGCTGGGTTTCTCCCTGGCGCTGATCCTGGCCAACGCCTTCAGCGTCAAGGTGTTCGGCGGCATCGAGTATGTGTTCTCGCTGCTCAAGCTGTGCGCCATCCTGGTGTTCATCCTGCTCGGGGCCTGGGTGGTGTACGGCGCGGCGCCCGGCTCGGGCATCGGTTTTGCCAACTACAGCAACGACGGCGGCTTCTTTCCCCATGGCGCCTGGGGCACCTGGGTGGCGGTGATCGTGGCCTTCTTCAGTTACCTGAGCATCGAGATGATCGCCGTGGCCGCGGGCGAGGCCAAGGACCCGGAACGTGCGGTGACCCGGGCCTTTCGCATCACCGTGGTGCGCCTGGTGGTGTTCTACCTGCTGACCATCGCCCTGGTCCTGGCCATCGTGCCCTGGAGCCGCAACACCGGTGGCGAAAGCCCCTTCGTCATGGTCATGGCGGCCACCGGCATTCCCTATGCCGGCGGGGTGATCAATGCGGTGATCCTGGTGGCGGCGCTGTCGGCGATGAACAGCCAGCTGTACATCACCACGCGCCTGATGTTCAGCCTGTCCCGGGCCGGCCAGGCTCCGGCGCTGTTCGGGCGCCTGAGCCGCAACGGCGTGCCCCTGGCGGCGCTGCTGCTGTCGTCCCTGGGGATTGCCCTGGCCACCTTGCTGTACCTGGCCTACGCCGACCAGGCCTTCACTCTGATGATGTCGATCGCCATGTTCGGCGCCATGTTCACCTGGGCCGGGATCTTCCTCACCCACCTGTTCTTTCGCCGGCAACAGGGCCCCGAACCCCTGGCGTTCAAGCTCTGGGGTTACCCCTGGACCAGCCTGGGAGGGCTGTTGCTGATGCTGGCGGTGATGATCACCACGCTGTTCACCGAGCAGTTCTTCCTGACCCTGGTCTGCGGGCTGCCGTTCCTGGCGCTGATCCTGCTCATCTACTACCTGCGCTTTCGCGGTAAGCGCCCGCTGGACGCCGCGGCGCCCAAGCCGCTGCCGATCCAACCCTGAGTCCCGGACCACCTCGTTCGCGGGAGCCGTCTGGTCGGCGAAGCGGTCCGTGTGATCGCCTTCGCCGGCTTGCCGGCACCTACGGGACCTTTGGACCCCTGCCGATCCCTGTCGCCACTTCTACAAAAACAATAATCCACAAGGGTTTTGCCATGTCTGACGTAATGCGCCGTTCACCGCTTTTGCTGTTGCCGCTGCTGGGTTGCCTGCCCTGGACCGTCCACGGGGCCGAGGAGGAGCCGGCCGGTTTCATCGAGGACAGCCATCTGCGCATCCAAGCCCGCAACTACTACCTCAACCGCAGCGTTCAGGACGGCCGTGCCGACCGCAAGGACTGGACCCAGGGCTTTATCGGCCGCTTCGAATCCGGGTTCACCCAGGGCACGGTCGGCGTCGGCGTGGATGCCTTCGCCACCCTCGGGCTCAAGCTGGATGCCTCCGGGGGCAAGACCGGCACCTACAACCTGCCGATTCACGACAACGGCAAGCCGGCGGACGAATATTCCAAGGCCGGGGCCGCGCTGAAATTGAAGGTTTCCAACAGCGTGCTGCGTTTCGGCGAACAGTCGGTGGACACCCCGGTGTTCGCCGTCGGCCACAACCGGCTGATTCCGGAAACCGCCACCGGCTTTGCCCTGGACAGCCAGGAACTGGACAAACTCAAGCTGCAGGCCGGGCATTTCACCTCGGCCACCGGTCACGTCACCACCAACAGCAACGGCGATCTCTGGGCCTTCTATGCTGGCGTCACCACACCCTCGGTGGATTACCTGGGCGGCCAGTACCGGTTCACGCCTGACTGGGGCGCCAGCTTCTATGCGGCGCGTTTCGCCGACATCTGGAACCAGTACTACGCCAACCTCAATGGCCGTACCGACCTGGGGCAGGGCCAGCAGGCCGGTTTCGACCTGAACCTCTACCGCACCCTCGACACCGGCCGGGCCAGAGCCGGCGCCATCGACAACACCACCCTGGGTGCCTCGGTGTTCTATGGCCTGGGCGCCCATCGCCTGACCCTGGCGCTGCAGAACGTCGACGGCAACACCCCGTTCGACTACCTGGGGGTGGGCGACCTGGACCGCAACGGCCGCAATGGCCGCGACCAGGGCGCCTCGATCTACCTGCCCAACTCGGTGCAGTACTCGGACTTCAACGGCCCCAACGAACGCTCCTGGCAACTGCGCTACGACCTGTCATTGGCCGGCTACGGCATGCCCGGCTGGAACCTGATGACCCGCTACCTGCGCGGCTCCGGCATCGACGGCACGCACACTCCGGCAGGCAGCGCCTACGCCGGGATGTATGGCCGGGATGGCGTGCACCGCGAGATCAACTTCGAAGCGCGCTATGTGGTGCAGAACGGCCCGCTCAAGGACCTGAGCTTTCGCCTGCGCCAGACCTGGCACCGGGCCAATGTGGCGCAGGGCGAGGGCAATATCGATGAGTTCCGGCTGATTACCGATTACCCGATCGATATCTTTTGAGCGGGTGGCGGTCTGGAGTGCGCGTGCTCGGGCAGGGTGCCAAGCTGAAACCAGGCCATGGCCCGTCGAGTGGGCAGGGGCGCCGGGCCACCTGAACGGTGGCCCGGCGCTTGTCGTTTAAAACGCGTAGCTGGCCTTCAAGGTCATGCCGTTCGAGTCGAAACCGCTGCGGGCCTGATAGTTGTAGCTGGCGCCAATCACCAGAGACGACACGGCGTAGTTCAGGCCAACCGCTGCTTCATAACGGTCACGAGCCACCGAGGCTCCGGTCACGGTGAAGGATGAGCTTCCCAACACGAAGCTGGAAGTCTGGGCGACACGGTCGCCGATCACGTCGTGGTAGGTCATCAGACTGGCTTCGGGCTCAAGCCGCCCCTGGGCCAACGGCCAACTGCCGGCCAGGCGCAGGCCGGCCCCCAGTTCGCCGATTTCATAACGTTGGGAGTCGTTATCAAGAGCGGCAGAGGAGCCATGCTCCTTGAAACCTTGCATGCGTACGTTGGCATAACGAGCCGCCACACGAGGTTCCAGCAGCGCGTTGTCGCTGAGTGTGAAGGTGTAGCCACCGAGCAGGCTCATGGACAGCAAGTTGCTGTCATAGCTGCCTTTGGCAGTGGTGCCGGCGACATGACGTTTGCTGTCGTTCTCGTTTTGGCCATAGCTCAGGCTGCCGTCCACGAACCAGTTCTGCAGCGCCCAGTTGCCATACAGCGTGAGGGCATTGCCCTGTGCATTGGTCTTGTTGTTCAGGTCCGAATGGATATTGGCATTGTGGTAGGCGTAGGCGACCCCCAGGGTGGTGGTGGGACTGACCCGGCCATCGACGCCGACCACCACGCCGCTGCTGTTGGCGGAGTAACCGTTGCGCTGGTCGCGGCGATCCTGCTCCAGGTCGCTGCTCAGCCCTTGTACCCAGACGCCGCGATCATGACTTGGGGCGCTGTCGAGCACGTCGCTGCGCTGGTGATCCAGGCGGTTGAAAATGGCACTGTTGACCTGATTCTGCGCCTCCACGGCTGTATCCAGCACACCGCGATTCACATCGGGTTTCAGCCGTTCGCCCTGTGCGGCGAGGCCAGCCGCGTTGGACTGGGTCGCCAGAGCTTGAAACACCGGATCGCTTTCGCTCAGCCGCCCCAGGATCTGGTTCTTCAGCGTGTTCACCACCGCCGCCGTGGTCGGGTCTGCACCTTGGGCGAGCAGGGCCTGTTGAATCTGTTGGTCGCTTTTCAAGCCCACCACGGCCGAGACGGTCTGGGTATCCGAGGCATAGCTGAGTACGTCCAGCAGTGCCGACTGGCTGGCCACGCTCAGGCCGTTGTCTTGCACGCTGCCGGCTTTGAGCAGGGTGTACCGGGTCCCTGCGGCAGTGGCCTGGAATTCGCCGGGGTTGGCGCTCAGCGTCAGCTTCGAGTCTTGGGCGAAGGTCGCGGTGCCGCTGACATTCAGATAGGGCGTACCCGGCAGCACACTGTCAGCCAGGCGCATATCGATACCGGCGCCGCTGCTGACCGACAGATCGCCGGTGAGGGTGGTGCCTTGGGCGGCGAGGTTCAAGGAACCCGAGCTGATCGACAGCGGCCCGACAATCCGCTGGCCGTTGAAGTTTGCCTGTCCGGCAACATTGATGCTCGTGAGGTCAAGCAGGTCGCCGGTAATCTGGCCGCCGGTCCAGTTCAGTAGCGCCACATTGGCGCCATTGATCGCGATACCGCTGGTGCTGCGAATCTCGCCCGCCTGCTGATTGATTTCCAGGGGCGAGGTTTGCTCCGTTGCGCTCACGGAAATAGCGACGCCGTCAGCCAGGATTGTGCCGCGGTTGATGATGCCCCGGGCTCCCGCGGCGGAGGTCTGGGTAAAGGTGGCGCCTCTGAGGTCGATGGCTGCTGCGTTTGTGCCTTTGCCTTCAATCGTGCCGGTGTTGAGCAGGTAGTCGACGGTGCCGTCATAAAAAATAATCGAAGAAGCGTCCCTACCCGTGGCTGACATCAGGCCGCTGTTTTCGATCTTCAGGGCGCTGGTCTTGGTTTCTATATCCATCGCGTTGGATTCAGCGCCGTTGACACGAATGCTGCCGGAGTTGAGCAACTTGCCGCCGATGAATATGGGTTGCATTTCTGAGGCATCAAGTATCAACCCAACGGCGTCATCGCCGGAAACATCAATGGTCCCGGTATTGGCAATGTCGCCCATCACCCTTGCCCTGTTGACGAACATGCCTTCGAGATTCGGCGTGAAAGCCGGATTGTCTTGAGCGGTAATCGTGATCGAACCGGAGTTTATGACGCTTGCGCCGATCGTCACGCCGCCGATTTCGAAGCCGTTGACATTGTGCGCATTGATAAAGGTCAGCTTGCCGTCCTGCCTGACATCTCCTGAGATGGAACCACCCGTTGCAATGGGATTGGCGACAAAGCTGTCTATCTCAAGGCCACGAGCGTTGGTCACGCCGTCGAAAGTGATGTCCGCCTGGTTGATCAGCGAGCCTTGAATATCGGTTCTGGTGAACGTCGCTCCCGCAACACCCCCTGGCACCTGTGGTGCGGGGGGCTCTGTCTTGGTGACCTGTCCGGTCAAGGTCACCGACTCGCTGAATGATCCGCCTGTCCAGCTGTTCTGCCCCGACCCCAGATTGAATTCAACGGCCGCGGCCTGTGTGCCTACCGCTCCCACCATCAAGGCGATGAGGGACTTCTGAAACCTCTTGCTCTGCATGCGTACTCCATTACTGAACGATGCTGCCATGATCCTCGGCAGGTCTTTGAAACCGTTGAAACACGGAAAAGCACCGAGTGCTTTGACGTTGTGGAAGGTCAACGCGACGCAAAATCAACGGCGATGACGCGCCTCGTTGTTCAGGTCGCCCTGAAACAGCCGGGCGATTTTCCTTGAGCGCAATCGATTTTTAAATAAGGAATTTCTCTAATCCTGCGTAGAAATGTCACCTGAGAGCCGGTGCTGTGCACTGCGCTGCACTGCGCTGCGAGCGGCTTGAAAGACGCAGACTGGCCGGCTCGCCGAGCCGGCCATGGAGTAGGGTTACAGCGCCGCTTCGGGTTCTGCCTGCAACCTTTGCTGCAGACGTTGCATCGTACCCAGCGCCACCCCCGCCAACACCACCGGCACCGCGATCCAGGCGAAGAAGTGCTGCAGGTCGCCAGCGTGGTTGAACAGCCAGCCACCGAGCAGCGAGCCGACGATGGAGCCGGCGCGGCCGGCCGCCAGGGCCCAGGCCACGCCGGTGGCCCGGGAGGCGGTGGGGTAGAGGGTGGCGGCGACCACGCTGAGGTTGTTCAGGGCGCCGGTGAGGCTGAAGCCGGCCAGGAACACGATCGCCAGGGTGCCGGCGGCGCTGTGCAGTTGGCTGCCGGTCAGGGCCAGGGCGCAGGCGGCGATCAGGCACAGCCAGGGCAGGATGCGCAGGGCGCCGATGCGGTCCATCAGCAGGGCCATGGCGATGCCGCCGAGTACGCCGCCAAAGGGGATCATGGCGCTGATCCGTGCCGCGCCGCCGGTGTCGTAGCCGCTGGCCCGCAGCACCGTGGGCAGCCAGTTGGTCAGCAGGTAGAACACGAACAGGCAGCAGAAGAACGTCAGCCACAGCAGCAGGGTGCGGGCCAGTTGGCCGGGGCTGAACAACGCTGAAAGCGGCGAGCGTGCGCCGGTCTCGCCGCTATCGCCCACCAGTCGCCCCCGTTCCCAGTCGGACTGGCCGCTGATGCGGGTAACGATGCGGCGCAAGGTGGCGGTGTGGCGCGGGCTGTTGGCCATGAAGCACACCGACTCCGGCAGCGCCAGGTACAGCACCGGCAAGAGCAGCAGGGGTGCCAGGCCGCCGATCAGCAGCAGGCCCTGCCAGCCCACCCGGGGCAGCAGTTCGCCGGCCACCGCGCCCCCCAGGGCCAGGCCCAGGGTGAAGCCGGAATAGCTCAGGGTCACCAGCAGCATGCGCCGCCGCGCCGGGGAGTATTCCGAGCTGAGGGTGATGCAGTTGGGCAGCACGCCGCCCAGGCCGATGCCGGTGACAAAGCGCAGCAGGCTCAGCACTTCGATGTTGGGCGAGAGGGCCGAAGCCAGGGTGCCCAGGCCGAAGATCGCCACGCAGGTCAGCAGCACGGCCTTGCGTCCGTGGCGGTCGGCCAGGGGGCCAAAGCAGAAGCTGCCCAGGAGCATGCCGAACAACCCGGCGCCAAAGGCCGGGGCCAGTTGTGCCCGCTCGATGTTCCAGTGCTGGATCAACTCCGGGGCGATGTAGCCGATGGCGGCCGTGTCGAAACCGTCCAGCAGCACGATCAGGAAGCACAGCAATAGCACCCGCATTTGCAGGGGTGACAATGGACTGCGGTCGATGAGCTCGCTCAGGTGTTGCGTTCGCTCGTACATGGGTGGCTCCTTATAGGTTTTGTTCGAGGCGGGCATGGGGTGCCCGCCGGATGACCACGGTGACGGGTGCAGCGAGGGGGATGGGGGGCCGAGTGCGGGCACTCAGTACAGGTTGAAAAAGGCCTGGGCGTTGCTGCCGAGCAGGCGTGCCTTGTCGGCTTCGGCCAGGGTCGGGTGGTCGGCGATGCCGCTGCCGATACGCTGTTCGCCGAGGGGGAAGGGTGAGTCCGAACCCAGCATCACCCGTTCACTGCCCATCACTTCCACCAGCAGTTTCAGGGCGCCGGGATCGAACACCGCCGAGTCGACAAAGAAGCGTTTGACGTAGCTGGACGGCAACTGCGGGCAGTCTTCGCGGACGATGTCGCGGTGACGCCAGGCGTTGTCCACCCGGCCCAGGAGAAAGGCGAAGCCGCCACCGCCGTGGGCGAAGCAGATGCGCAGGGATTCGGGCAGGCGCTCGAAGGCCCCGGAGAGGATCAGCGACAGAATCCCCAGCTGGGTTTCCGCCGGCATCGCCACCAGCCACGGCAGCATCCATTTGCGCATGCGCTCGCCGCCCATCATGTCCCAGGGGTGCACCAGCACCGGGATCTGGTTACGGGCGCAGTGATCGAGAAAGGTCACCAGATGATCGTGGTCCAGGTCGTGATTGCCCACGTGGTTGCCGATCTGCACGCCGACGTGGCCGATGGCCTGGGCCCGGCTGGCTTCGGCGCAGGCGGCGTCCAGGTCCTGCAGTGGCACTTGGGCCAGGACCTTGAGCCGGGGTTCGTGGCCGGCGGTCATGGCCATGGCCCGATCGTTCATCAACTGGGCCCAGGGCAGGGCCCGTTCGATGGGCGCGTCGTAGGCGAACATCACCGGCGTGGCGCACATGATCTGCAGGTCCAGGCCTTGCTCGTCCAGGTGCTCGACACGTCGCGCCGGGTCCCAGAGCACGTCGTGCACCGGACGAAAGGCTTTGTCGCCGACCATGATCTGGCCCCGGGCGCCGTCCTTGTGCAGCCAGGGCGCGCGCACCGGGTCCAGGCGTGCGGCCTCGGCCTGGCTGATGTCGGGGAAGAAGTGCGAATGCATGTCGATTTTCATAAGGGGGTCGCCGCCTTGAGGGTGTGGTGCCAGGTCTGCCAGTCGCGGCCCGGATGGATTTCGCCGCAGCCGCTGCAACGCCGCTGCTCCTGGCTGGTGGCGTAGAACTCTTCGTAGACCGGCGGCAGGTCGTTGACGATGCTCTGCAGCTGCATTTCATAGCGCTGGATCAGCGTGCCGCAGCGGGCGCAGGACCATTGCAGGGCGTCCAGCAGGCCCACGGGCCGCTGGCGCTCCACCACCAGGCACAGGCTGCCGGGCTCCGGGCGTTGCGGGGAATGGATGACGTGGGGCGCCATCAGGTAGATGTCGCCCTCGCGCAGGTCGATGCGTTCGTAGCGGCCGCGGTCCCAGATGTTCAGGTAGGCATTGCCCTTGAACTGATAGAAGAACTCTTCCATGGGGTCGTCGTGAAAGTCGGTGCGCTGGTTGGGGCCGCCGACCACGGTGACCATGAAGTCGGCGTCCTGCCACACCTGACGGTTGCCCACCGGCGGTTGCAGCAGATGGGCATGTTCATCCAGCCAACGGTTGAAGTTCAGCGGTGCGCTGTAGTGGTGCTTGTCCATTGTTATTGTTCTCGGCGATTGAGCGGGGCGTAGGCCACCGCCTTGATTTCGATGCGCAGGTGCGGGTGTGGCAACTGATGCACGGCCACGGTGGTGCGGGTCGGCCCCTGTTCGTCGAAGTACTCGGCGTAGACCTGGTTGTAGGGGCCGAAATCGTTCATATCCACCAGGAAGGCGCTGATGTCCACCAGGTCCTGCAGCCCGGCGTTTTCGCTGGCGAGGATATCGCGGATGTTCTCGATCACCGCCCGGGTCTGGGCGCGAATGTCCAGGCAGGTGGTGCCCAGTTCGTCCACTTCGACACCGTCGAAGCTGTTGTCCGGACGCCGCGAGCTGGTGCCGGAGATGAACAGCAGGTCGCCGGCACGCTTGATATGGGGGAAGCGGCCCCGGGGCTTGGCCTTGCCCGGCACCAGGGTCGCGCGATTGACGGTCATGAGCCTTCTCCCTGTGCCTGGCTGGTGCAGGTGAAGGCGCATTCGCCGTAGCCATTGATCTCCACCGACAGCTGCGCGCCGGGTGTCAGGGCTACGGCGGCGGTGGCGGCGCCGGCCATGATCAGGCTGCCGGCGGGCAGGCTGATCTCGGCCCGGGCCAGCAGTTGCGAGGCGTGCACCAGGCTGCGCAGCGGATGGCCGAGGATCGCCGCAGTCGAACCGGCCTCCACCAGGGCACCGTCCAGGCGCATCAGCACCCCGGCGTTGGCCAGGGCGGAAAAATCCCGGGACCAGGGGCCGACCACCAGCCCGGCCGAGGAGCAGTTGTCCGCCACCACGTCTTCGAGGCTGAATTTGAACGCCTCGTAGCGCGAGTCGATGATCTCGATGGCCGGGGCCACGGCCTCCAGGTAGTCCACGGCTTCGAGCTGGGTCAGTGGCCGGTCGATGGCGCGCCGGGTGAGAAAGCACAGCTCCGGTTCGGCCCGGGGGTGGATGTAGCGATCCAGGTTCAGCAGGCCGCCGTCCTCTTCCAGCATGGCGTCGGTGAGCCAGCCCCAGATCAGGCTGTCGACGCCCATCTGCAGCATCTTGGCGCGGCTGGTGAAGCCCAGCTTGAGGCCGATCATACGTTCGCCATCGGCGTAGCGATGGGCCATGGAAGCGCGCTGGATCTGGTAGGCCTGCTCCAGGTTGAAGGGCGTGTGCCGGCTGAACTGGGGCAGGGCGCGAGCGTTGCGCGCGGCCTGATCCAGGGCGCTGGCGATGGGGGCAAGATCGAGGTTCATGGGCGGGACTCCCGGGCAGCGAGCAGGTCGAGGGCGACGTCGACGATCATGTCTTCCTGGCCACCGACCATGCGCCGGCGGCCGAGCTCGACCAGGATGTCGACGGTTTTCAGGCCGTACTTGTGAGCAGCCAGTTCGGCGTGGCGCAGGAAGCTGGAGTAGACCCCGGCGTAGCCCAGGGCCAGGGTTTCGCGGTCGACCCGCACCGGCCGGTCTTGCAGCGGGCGCACCAGATCGTCGGCGGCGTCCATCAGGCGATAGAGGTCGGTGCCGTGGTTCCAGCCCAGCTTGTCGGCGGCGGCGATGAACACTTCCAGCGGCGCATTGCCGGCCCCGGCGCCCATGCCGGCGAGGCTGGCGTCGATGCGCTGGCAGCCTTCTTCCACCGCCACCAGGGAGTTGGCCACCCCCAGGCCGAGGTTGTGGTGGGCGTGCATGCCGGTGGCGGTGTCCGGCTTGAGCACGGCCTTCAGCGCCCTGAAGCGCAGGCGGATGTCCTGCATGTTCATCGCGCCGCCGGAGTCCACCACGTAGATGCAGGTGGCGCCGTAGCTTTCCATTTTCTGCGCCTGGATGGCGAGATTTTCCGGGCTGGTCATGTGGCTCATCATCAGAAAGCCCACGGTGTCCATGCCCAGCTCCCGGGCGAATTCGATGTGCTGGCGCGAGACATCGGCCTCGGTGCAATGTGTGGCGGCCCGCACCACTCGGGCGCCGGCCCGGTAGGCGGCCTTGAGGTCATGCACGGTGCCGATGCCGGGCAGCAGCAGGGTGGCGATGCGCGCGTGTTCGAGCACATCGGCCGCGGCTTCGATCCATTCCAGATCGGTGTGGGCGCCGAAGCCGTAGTTGAAACTGGAGCCCTGCAGGCCGTCGCCGTGGGCCACTTCAATGCTGTCGACCCGGGCCGCGTCCAGGGCCCGGGCGATGGCCTGGACCTGATCCAGGCTGTACCGGTGGCGGATGGCGTGCATGCCGTCACGCAGGGTCACGTCGGAAATGTAGAGCTTGTTGCCGGGGTTGAAAGTCATGGCGAAGCTCCTTCAGCGGTTGAGCAGCGACTGGGCCATGCGCTCGGCGGTGGCCAGCGCGGCGCAGGTCATGATGTCGAGGTTGCCGGCGTAGGCGGGCAGGTAATGGGCGGCGCCTTCGACCTCCAGGAACACCGAGGTCTTGAGCCCGCAAAAACGCCCCAGGCCCGGGATCAGCAGCGGCGCCGAGGCCGGGATCGGCTCGAACTGCACCTGCTGCTTGAGCCGGTAGCCGGGTACATAGGCCTGCACTGCCGCGGCCATCTCGCCGATGGAGGCGGCGACCTCCCGCTGATCGGCGGCGGCCGACAGCATCAGCACCGTGTCGCGCATGATCAGCGGCGGTTCGGCCGGGTTCATGACGATGATCGCCTTGCCCCGGGTGGCGCCGCCGAGGGTTTCGATGGCGTGGCGTGTCGTCTCGGTGAACTCGTCGATATTGGCCCGGGTGCCGGGGCCGGCGGACTTGCTGGCAATCGAGGCGACGATCTCGGCGTAGTGCACCTGGGCCACCCGCGACACCGCGGCGACCATGGGAATGGTCGCCTGGCCGCCGCAGGTGACCATGTTCAGGTTGAGGCTGTTCAGGTGTTGCTCCAAGTTGACCACCGGAATGCAGTAGGGGCCGATGGCCGCCGGGGTCAGGTCGATCAGGCGGATGCCCGGCTTGGCCTGGCGCAGCAGCGCCTCATGGTGCCGGTGGGCGCTGGCCGAGGTGGCGTCGAAAACGATGTCGATGGCGGCGAACTCGGGCATGCGCAGCAGGCCTTCGACGCCTTCGTGGGTGGTGGCCACGCCCAGGCGCCGGGCCCGCTCCAGGCCGTCGGAGGCCGGGTCGATGCCGACCATGGCGCTGAGGCTCAGGTGCTGCCCCTGGCGGAGGATTTTCAGCATCAGGTCGGTGCCGATATTGCCCGAGCCGATGATCGCGGCCTTGAGGGTTGGGTTCATGAGTGGCTCCGGTTCATTGGGTTCTGGCGAAACTGGCGCTGACGCTGCCCAGGCCCTGGATGTGTGCGCTGAAGCGATCTCCCGGTTGCACCGCGACCATGGGCCCGAGGGCGCCGGTCAGGAGGATGTCGCCGGCCCGCAGCGGCGTGCCCAGGCGGGCCAGGGTGTCGGCCAGCCACAGGGCGGCGTTCAGCGGGTTGCCCAGGCAGGCGGCGCCGGCGCCCACCGACACCGGCTCGCCACCACGGGTCAGGCTCATGCCGCAGCGCACCAGGTCCAGCTGTTGCAATGGCACCGGCCGGCTGCCGAGCACGAACAGCCCGCTGGAGGCGTTGTCGGCGATGGTGTCGCTCAGCTGGATGTCCCACTGGGCGATGCGGCTGCCGACAATCTCGATGGCCGGCAGGGCGAAGGCCGTGGCGCGGATCAGGTCGGCCAGGGTGTGCCGCTCGTGGGGCAGGTCGCGTTCCAGCACCAGGGCGATCTCGGCCTCGACCTTGGGCTGGCAGGTGTCGCTCCAGGCGATGGGCTGGTCGTCGCCGCGGGCCATGTCGGCGAACAGCTGGCCGAAGTCCGGCTGCTCCACCCCCAACTGCCGTTGCACGGCGTGGGAGGTCAGGCCGATCTTGTGGCCCACCGGGCGGCGTCCGGCATCCATGGCCGCCAGGTTGTTGTAGCGCTGCACCTGGTAGGCCAGGTCGGCCAGTGAGCTGTGGGGTTGTGCGGCCCGGGCCTGGGCAATCAGCTCGCGCACCGGGGCGCAGGGCTGGCCGTTGAGCTGGGCCTGGCGCAGCTGGTGCGCCGCTTCAATCAGGTCTGCATGCATGTCGGGGTGCCCCTCAAGGGTTGACGCAGATGGTGGTGATCTCGGAGTAGAAATCCAGGGAATGGCGGCCGCCTTCGCGCCCCACGCCCGAAAGCCTTGTGCCGCCGAACGGCGTGCGCAGGTCGCGCAGGAACCAGGTGTTGACCCAGACCATGCCCACACGGAAGCGCCGCGACAGCTGATGGGCGCGCTTCAGATCGCGGGTCCACAGGGCCGTGGCCAGGCCATAGGCGCTGTCGTTGACCCGGCGCAGCACTTCGTCCTCTGTGTCGAACGGGGCGATGTGGCAGACCGGGCCGAACACCTCTTCGCGCAGGCAGCGGGCGTGGTCCGGCAGGTCGGTCCAGATCGTCGGCTGGACGTAGGCGCCCTGGTCCCGGGCATCGCCGAACTGCGGAATGCCGCCGCCGCTGACCAGGGTCGCGCCTTCCTCCAGGGCCAGTTGGAAGTAGCCCAGGACCTTGTCCCGGTGCTTGTGGGAAATCAGCGAGCCCATGCTCACCCCGTCTTCATCGGGGTAGCCGATCTTCAACTGTTCGGCGCCGGCCTTGAGGGCGGCGACGAAGCGCTGGTAGATCGGTCGCTCGACGTAGACCCGCTCCGAGCACAGGCACACCTGCCCGGCGTTGGTGAAGCTGGAGCGCAGCACCCCGGCCACCGCGGCGTCGAAATCGCAGTCGGCGAACACCACCGCGGCGTTCTTGCCGCCCAGCTCGAAGGACACCTCGCGTACGCCTTCGGCGGCGGCTTTCATGATGGTGGCGCCGGTACGGGACTCACCGGTGAAGGTGATGGCGTCGACCTCGCGATGGGCGGTGAGGAATTCCCCGGCCGAGTTCGGCCCGAAGCCGTGCAGCAGATTGAACACGCCGGCCGGCACCCCAGCGTCGCGCATCACTTCGGCCAGCAGGGTGGCGCTGGAGGGGGTGTCTTCGGAGGGCTTGACCACCACCGAGTTGCCGCAGGCCAGGGCCGGGGCGACTTTCCAGGTGAGCAGCAGCAATGGCAGGTTCCAGGGCGAGATGATTGCCACCACGCCGTGGGGCTTGCGCACGCTGTAGCTGAACACGTCATTGCCGTCGGCGCCGCGCATCTCGAAGATTTCGCCGCCGGACTGGCGCAGCAACTCGGCGAAGGTGCGGAAATTCTGCACCGCGCGGGCCACGTCCAGGGTCCGCGCCTGCTGCACCGGGCGCCCGGTGTCGGCGACTTCGGCGGCGACGAACGCCTCGAAACGGGCCTCGATACCTTCGGCAATCCGCAGCAGCAGGTCGGCGCGCTGGCTGGCACTGTAATCGGCCCAGGGGCCGGACTGCGCCGCCTTGGCCGCCGCCACGGCGCGGTCCACCAGGGGCCGGTCGGCCTCGCAGACCTGGCTCAGCACACGGCCGTCGACCGGGGAGACATTGGCAAAGGTCGCGGGGCTGGCGACGAACTCGCCGTCGATGAAATGACGCAGCAGGACTGTGGACACTTGAACCTCCGAAACATGGGTTTCGGGGCGAGTGTAGGAAGGCCTGGTATTAGTGAATAATCAAAGATCGGCCGCTAACTATTAACAATTGGAATATCAGGACACAGCCTGGATCGGCGCTTGCCCGTTGGCGGTCTCTGCCCGGGCCAGGTCCAGGCATTCGCGAAACAGCCGGGCCGCCGGACCCAGATGGCGCTGGGCGGCGTAGAAGCAACCGATGTCGCCGAACTGCAGCGGCGTCCCCAGATCGAACGCCTGGAGCATGCCGGCCTGGATGAACTGCAACGAGGCCTCGTAGGGCATCAGGGCCACGGTGCGCTGATCCTGCATCAGGGTGATGTTGGTGAGGATCGACAGCGACTCGGCAACATTGTCCGGCGTCGATAGACCGTTGTCGGCGAACAGCCGGTCGGCGGTGCGCCGCAGCAGCGAGTCGCGGGTCGGCAGCACCCAGGGGTAGGCGTGCAGATGTGCCAGGCTGACCGGCGTCTGCTGGTGCAGCGGGTGATGGACGCCGGCGACGATGCTCAGGTCCTCGCGATACAGCACGTCGACTTCCAGCGACTCGCTGCGCCGGTGCCAGTCGTCCGGCACCCGGCCCACCACCAGATCTACATCGCCCACCGCCAGCGCCGGAAACAGCTGGTCCATCTGCCCGACCCGCAATGACACCAGCACCCCCGGCGCGCGCTGCTTGAGCAACTGGATGGCCCGGGGCAGCAGCGAGGTCGAGGCCGAGATCAGGGTGCCGACCATCACCTGCCCCGAGGTGCCTTCCTGGAAGGCGTTGACCTCATCGGTCAGGGCGCGCAGTTCCGCCAGCAGCGACTTGGCCCGTTGCACCACCACCTGGCCCAGCTCGGTGGCGGTCACCCCGCGGTTGCTGCGCACCAGCAACGGCGCCTCGAAGTAGGACTCCAGCTCGTGAATGATCTTGGTCACCGCCGGCTGAGTCAGGTTCAGCGCCTGGGAGGCGCGCACCAGCGAGCCGCTTTGCAGCACCTGCTCGAACACCACCAACTGGTGGAACTTGAGCTTGCGGGCGATGGACTGGGTGGTGAATTTCATGGCGGACTCCTTCAGCGTCTTGCCCGGGCCTCGGCTGAGGGGCGGGGTGGCGCTTTTGTTGGGGTGAGGACAAGCGTGCCCCGGGCAGGGCGCTGCAAGCCTAACCAAAGCCCGGCCCATTTGCTTGGTTCATGCGCTACCGCAGGTGTCCGGTCTTGAGAGGCTGGGCGCGGATGCTAGAGTGCGCCACTGATCCGCCGCCTCGGGAGTGACCATGGAATTGTCCGACCACCTGCTGATGCTCGAACGCCAGTTGCAACAAGCCGAAGTGCGCGCCGATCGCCAGGCGCTGGAGGCCTTGCTGGCCGACGACTTTCTCGAGTTCGGCGCCAGCGGCGGACGCTGGAACAAGGCCCAGGTGCTGCAAAGCCTGCCCCAGCAGGACTTCATCGAGCGCAGCATCAGCGAGTTCTCGTTGCAGCTTCTCGCGGCCGACCTGGCCCAGGTCACTTACCTGTGCCATAACGCCGCAGCCGGCGGGCGCGCGGCCGGCAGCGCCTGGCGCAGTTCGCTGTGGCGCTGCCGCGAAGGGCGCTGGCAGATGCTGTTCCACCAGGGCACGCCCCGGCCCGGGGCCTGACCCCCTCTGCTAGAATCCTGCGTCCCGAACTTGACGAGGTGCCCCATGAGCGAGCCGATTCGCCTGACCCAGTACAGCCACGGAGCCGGCTGCGGCTGCAAGATTTCCCCCCAGGTACTGGAGGTGATCCTGGCCGGCAGCGGGGCGCAGAACCTCGACCCCAAGCTGTGGGTCGGCAACGCTTCGCGCGATGACGCGGCGGTCTACGCCATCGATGAAGAGCGCGGCGTGGTCTCCACCACCGACTTTTTCATGCCCATCGTTGACGACCCCTTCGACTTCGGCCGCATCGCCGCCACCAACGCCATCAGCGACATCTACGCCATGGGCGGCGACCCGCTGATGGCCATCGCCATTCTTGGCTGGCCGGTGAACGTGCTGGCCCCGGAAATCGCCCGGGAAGTGATCCGCGGCGGCCGCGCCGTGTGCGACGCGGCGGGCATTCCCCTGGCGGGCGGCCATTCCATCGACGCACCGGAGCCGATCTTCGGCCTGGCGGTGACCGGGCTGGTGGAAAAACGCTTCATGAAACGCAACGACACCGCCACCGCCGGTTGCCTGCTGTACCTGACCAAGCCCCTGGGGATCGGCGTGCTCACCACCGCCGAGAAAAAGGGCAAGCTGCGCAGCGAGGACATCGGCCTGGCCCGCGACTGGATGTGCACCCTGAACAAGCCCGGCAGCCGTTTCGGCAAGCTCGAAGGGGTGACCGCGATGACCGACGTCACCGGTTTCGGCCTGCTCGGGCACCTGGTGGAAATGGCCGATGGCAGCGGCCTCACCGCACAGATCCATTACGACCGCGTGCCACGCCTGCCAGGGGTTGAGTACTACCTGGATCAGGGCTGCGTGCCCGGCGGCACCTTGCGCAACTACAGCAGCTACGCCGAGAAGATTGGCCGGGTCCAGGAGCTGCACAAGCGCGTGCTCTGCGACCCGCAGACCAGCGGCGGCCTGCTGGTGGCGGTGACGCCTGAAGGCAATGCCGAGTTCCTCGCCCTGGCGGCGGAGCTGGGCCTGGAACTGGCGCCCATCGGTGAACTGGTGGAGCGACAGAGCCACGCGGTCGAGGTGTTCTGATGCCTCTGGACTGCACCGACTACCGCGAGATCTTCCTCAACGACCGGCCGATGATGGACACCCGGGCGCCGATCGAATTCACCAAGGGCGCCTTTCCCGGGGTGCTCAACCTGCCGCTGATGACCGACCAGGAACGCCAGCGGGTCGGCACCTGCTACAAGCAGCAGGGCCAGCAGGCGGCGATTGTCCTGGGTCATCAGCTGGTGTCCGGCGATATCAAGCAACAGCGCGTCCAGGCCTGGGCCGATTTCGCCCGGGCTCACCCCAACGGCCTGCTGTACTGCTTCCGTGGCGGCCTGCGCTCGCAGATCGTCCAGCAGTGGCTCAGGGAAGCGGGCATCGACTACCCGCGGGTCGGCGGCGGCTACAAGGCCATGCGGACCTTCCTTTTGGACACTACCGAGCAGGCGTTGCAGCAGTGTGATTTCGTCCTGTTGGGGGGCATGACCGGCACCGGCAAGACCGAAGTGCTGGGCCAGCTGGACAACGCCCTGGACCTGGAAGGCCACGCCAACCACCGCGGCTCCAGCTTCGGCCGCCGCGCCACCGGGCAGCCGAGCAACATCGACTTCGAAAACCGCCTGGCGGTGGACCTGCTGAAAAAGCGTGAGCGCGGCGTGCAGAGCTTTGTCCTGGAAGACGAAAACCGCATGATCGGCAGCTGCGCCTTGCCGCTGCCGCTGTACCAGAGCATGCAGGGCCTGCCCATGGTCTGGCTGGAAGACCGCCTCGACAGCCGGGTACAGCGCATCCTTGACGATTACGTGGTCAACCTCAGCGCCGAGTTCGTGGCCGTGCATGGCGAGGAAGGGTTTGCCCTGTTTGCCGAACGCCTGCTGGAGAGCCTGAACAAGATCCACAAGCGCCTGGGGGGCGAGCGTCACCAGCGCCTGTTCCTGCTGATGGAAGCGGCGCTGGCGGAACAGGCCCGCAGCGGCGATGTGGAACGGCACCGGGCCTGGATCGAAGGCTTGCTCGGCGAGTACTACGATCCGATGTACGCCTACCAACGCGAGAGCAAGGGCGCGCGGATCGAGTTCAGCGGCGAGCACGGCGCGGTGCTCGATTACCTGCGCCAGCGCCAGTCGCCCTCGCGCTAGCGCTCAATGATCCGCGCGCTCACAGCACCTGAGCGCGCGGTGTGCGCGGGCCTCAGCCGGCAGGGCGTGGACGGTCGAGCAAGGCCTCGACCACGGCCCGGGCCATTTCCACGGAATGCACCATGGACCAGATCAGGCCACGCTCGATGCCGCTGGCGCGCTCGGTGATTTCATCGGACACCTCCTCGGCGCACTTGAGCAGCAGGGCGACGTGCCTCAAGGCCTGTTCGGCGTTGACCCCGGCTTGCACGCTGAACAGGGCATTGCCCTGGGCATCGCGCAGGCCGAACGGGCGTGCCTGGGTAGGTTTCAGCGCGGCGAGCAGGTTGGCGTTGGCGCGATCCAGCTCGGGATCGCGCAGGGGGCGGGGTGGATCGGGGACGAGCTTTTTCATGAGTTGGGTCCTCCAGTCGTTCAAGAACTGCCGGAACTCACTTCCACATGAGAGGGTGGCAGCTGTACGCAGGTGTGGAAGACCGGGACTGAAGGATCCGGCGCACCCGAGAGTGCCCCACGTACAGCCGCCATAGAGCGAGGTCACCCATATTGAAAAATACAGGTGTTCCCATTGAGGCAAGTTGCACGTTCTTCATGTCCGGACTTCCACATCCGAGTCGCTGATGGTGCAGCGACCGGGGGAGACTGCCTGACGAACACCCAGGGCACAAGCCGCTCAAAGGCGTTGGCGATTCTCTCGGACAAGCCTTACAAAACAAAGCGAAAACTCTGGTTTCGGGAGCGGCATTCCCTGATCAATGTGTTTCAAGACGATGCTGTGGCGGAGGGGTGGTGCTTCGATTGGAAACCTGTGCTCAACGGAGTTGAGCGGGGACAGCCGAGTGTTTGCAGGTGCTCAAATAGTCATCGACCGCCTCTTTGAACGCGACCTCCAGCTCAGCCAGGGTTTGCCCTTCATAGCTCACCAGGGCTTTGATGAACTGGAGCCTGCCAAAGAGGCAGTGATCCTCGGGGCTGACTTCGATAGAGCTCTAGACGCCCTTGTGTTGCAGCAAGTTGTTCACGGTAGCAAGGCCTCCGAGTCTGCGTTGTTCGATGACGTGGCGACGTATCGCGGTCTTTAGCTCAGGACCGGGGTGCGCTTTGTGCAGGTTGCACATTGCGCCGAGATCCAGTCGATGCCAATGCCAGGAGTCGATGTGTCGCTGCCTATCCGGGGCGGGCCCGAAACGGAGGCAGCGACCACCAGGGTTCTACAACAACACCGCACCAATCAATCCGCAGACAATCCCCACCAGCATGGTCAGCACGGCCACGGTCACCAGCACCCGGGCATCGAAATCCTTACGCAACATCAGCAGCGAAGGCAGGCTGATGCTCGGCAGAGTCATTAACAGCGCCACCGCCGGACCGGTGCCCAAACCCAGGGTCATCATGGTCTGGACGATGGGAATCTCTGCCGCCGTAGGGATCACGAACAGGGTCCCGGCAATCGCCAGGGGCACCAGCCACCACAGGCTGTCGCTCATGGCACCGTCAATGTGCGGGAACAGCCAGACCCGCGCCGCGCCCAACACCAGTACTGCCAGCACATAGATCGGAATGGTGCTCCAGAACAGTTGCCACAGGGTCTTGCCCCAGCGGCTGAGGAACGACTGCTCGTTCACCGTGCTGGCTTCCACCACCGCATCCACCGCGGCTTCCGGCAGTTGCTCGGGGCCGGCGACCCGCTGCGCCACCAGCGACACGCCCAGCACCAGGACGATGCCCGCCACCAGGCGCAGGGCGGAAAACCCCCAGCCCAAAACAAAGCCCATGAACACCAGGGTCGCCGGGTTGAGCACCGGGTTGGCGATCCAGAACGCCAGGGCCGCGCCCACCGAAACCTTCTGCCGCCGCAGGCCAGCGGCCACCGGTGCGGCGCAGCAGGAACACATCATGCCCGGCAGGGCGAACAGCCCGCCGCGCAGGGTCGAGCCGAAACCGGCGCGGCCGAACAGGCGCAGCAGCCAGTCCCTTGGAATCAGCACCTGCAACAGCGAGCCCAAGATCACCGCCAGCACCGCGGCTTTCCAGATGGCCAGGAAGTACACCTGGGAATAGGCCAGGGCGGCGCTCCAGGGCGAGCTTTGCTGATCGTTGAGGATCGACGCGCCGATGCTGTGGCTGTCGGCGGCGACAAAGGCCTTGAGGTAGTAGGGCGACCACTTCACGTAATACAGGCCAATGGCGGCCACCAGCAGGAACAGCAGGGGTTTGCACCAGAACGCCCAGCCGCGGGTGGGCTGGGTGGAGGCGAGGTTGGACATGAAGGGAATTCCGCACAAGACAATAAGCGCGAATTGTAGCCGCTGGCGCCGGTGCGCCGCGAACCGATCTCGCCCGGCATTGGACTGTAGCCGCTGCCGAGCGTCAGCGAGGCTGCGCGAAGGCCCGCAGGGCCTTGCTTGGCGATCTCGTGTCGGAGCTCTGTCGGTCTTGAGAGCGCCGCGTCCCTGCGGGCCGTTCGCAGCCTGCGGCAGCGGCTACACCCATCTCGGATCGGCATTGGACTGTAGCCGCTGCCGAGCGTCAGCGAGGCTGCGCGAAGGCCCGCAGGGCCTTGCTTGGCGATCCCCCGTCGGAGTTCATCGGTTTTGAGAAGGCCGCGTCCCTGCGGGCCGTTCGCAGCCTGTGGCAGCGGCCACAGGGGAGCGATTTTCAGAGGGTGCGAATCGAGGTGCGGATGGCCCGGGCGCATTCGATCACTGAAGGCGCGAGCTTGCGTTCGGCTTCCTCCAGGGTCCAGCGGCTGCTGGGCACCACCACGTGCACGGCGGCCACCGGCAGGCCCTGGCTGCCGAGGATCGGTGCGGCAATGCTCATGTCACCCAGGAACAGTTCCTCCGGGTTCAGGGCGTAGCCGCGGCGCTGGGTGAGCTCGATCTCGCGCTGGATATCCGCAAGCTCGGTCAGGGTGTGCCGGGTATGAGCCTTGCGCTCGCTGGCTTCGAGGATCTGTGTGGCCTCGGCGGCGGGCAGGGCGCTGAGGTAGGCGCGCCCGGAGCCGGTGCAGTACATGGGGATGCGGCTGCCGATGGGCATGTGGATGGGGATGAACTTGGGCGCCACGAAGCGCGCCACATAGACCATGTCCAGGCCATCGGGCTCGGTGAGGTTGGTGGTTTCTCCGGTGATCTGCGCCAGTTCGGCGAGGAACGGGTTGGCCACGTCCACCAGGGTGTCGGCAGCCAGGTAGTTGTAGCCGATCTCCATCACCCGCGGAGTCAGCTGGAAGCGTTTGGTCTGCGGGTGCTTACGCACGTAGCCCAGCTGTTCCAGGGTGTGAATCATGCGCTGCGCCGAGCTCTTGTTGATGTCGGCGGCCGCGGCGATTTCCGCCAGGTTCATGGTTCGTTGCGCGGCGTTGAAGGCCCGCAGCACTGCCAGGCCTTTCTCCAGCGACTGGTTGAATAGGGAATTGTTGTTATCGCTCATGACAGTCCTGTCTGGCTATTTCATGTTTTGAATATCGATATTCGATATTTATAAATCTCTTTACGATTTTTGTAAATTGTTTATAGTCGGGTCCATGCCTCCTGCCTTCCACACCAGAGGCTATCCATCACGGACTTCAAACAATAAAACCGTCCAATGGGAGATTCGCCATGCATACCCGCACTCGTGTCCTTGCGCCCGCTGTATTCGCACTCTGTTGTGCCCTGGGCCTCTCGCTGTCGGCCCAGGCCGAGCCGCTGTACAAGGTCGGGGCCACCGCCACCGGCATTCCCTTCACCTTTCTTGACGTCAAGAGCCAGAGCATCGAGGGCATGATGATCGATGCCGCCCGGGCCGTGGGCAAGGCTGGCGGTTTCGCCGTGGACATCCAGCAGACCACCTTCGCCGCGCTGATCCCGTCCCTGACCTCGAACAAGATCGACATCATCTCCGCCGCCATGCTGCGCACCCCGGTGCGCGAGAAAGTGGTGCAGTACTCCGACCCGGTGTTCAGCTACGGCGAGGGCCTGATCGTCAAGGCCGACGACACCGGCGACTACCGCCGCATGGAGGACCTGGCCGGGGAAACCGTCGGCGCCCAGGTCGGAACGGTGTTTATCGACGAGCTGAACAAGCGCGGGATCTTCAAGGAAGTACGCGGCTACGACTCGATTCCCGACCTGATGCGCGACCTGGCCCTGGGGCGGATCAAGGCCGGTTTCGCCGACCGGCCGATCCTCGCCTACCAACTGGCCCAGGGCACCCAGAACAAGGTGCGGCTGGTCAAGGGCTACCAGCCGGTGGTCATGGGCGATGTGTGCCTGATCGTGCGCAAGGGCGATGCCCAGACCCTGGCCGAGGTCAATCGCGGGATCGCCGCGATCAAGGCCGACGGCACCCTGGAGCGCATCATCGAGCGCTGGAAGCTCAACTGATCCAGTCGCGGCCCGGCACCTGGCCCGGGTCCCTTTCTTGCTGATTAAACGGGTCTCTCCATGTTTCTCCAGAACGCTCTGGACTTCCTGCCCATTCTATTGAAAGGCGCAGTGGTCACCCTGCAGGTCACTGTTGGCTCATTCGTGCTCAGTTCGCTGATCGGCCTGGTCTTCGCCTTGATGATGGTGTCCAAGGTGCGCTCGGTGGCGTTGTTCGCCATCGGCGTGGTCAACGTCATTCGCGGACTGCCGATCATCGTCCAGCTGTTTTACATCTACTTCGTGCTGCCGGATTTCGGCATCCAGCTCACCGCCATGCAGGCCGGGGTGATCGGCCTGGGCATCGCCTACTCGGCGTACCAGGCGGAAAACTTCCGCGCCGGCATCCAGGCCATTCACCAGGGGCAGATCGAGGCCGCCGAATCCATCGGCATGCGCGGGCCGATGATCATGCGTCGGGTGGTGCTGCCTCAGGCCCTGCGCATCGCCTTGCCGCCCTACGGCAACACCCTGGTGATGATGCTCAAGGACTCGTCCCTGGTGTCCACCATCACCGTGGCCGAGATGACCCGGGCCGGGCAGCTGATTGCGTCCTCGACCTTCGAGAACATGACCGTCTACACCCTGGTGGCCTTGCTCTACCTGGCCCTGAGCCTGCCGCTGTCCTTTGCCCTGCGCCGCCTGGAAGCGCGCATCAGCACCCGGAGAAAGCCATGATCCAGATCAAGGGCGTACACAAGAGCTTTGGCAACGTGGCGGTGCTCGAAGGCATCGACCTTGAGGTGCGCAGCGGCGAGGTGGTGTGCCTGATCGGCCCCTCGGGGTCCGGCAAGTCGACCCTGCTGCGCTGTATCAACGGCCTGGAAAGCTACGAGCAGGGCGACATCTTGGTGAGCGGGGCGCGGGTCGAGCGGCAGGCCAAGAGCATCCACGAGCTGCGTACCCGGGTGGCCATGGTGTTCCAGCGCTTCAACCTGTTCCCCCATCGCACGGCGTTGCAGAACGTCACCGAGGGGCCGATCTACGTCAAGAAGCAGGACCCCCGGCAAGCACGCCTGCGGGCCGAGGCCCTGCTGGAAAAGGTCGGCCTGGCCCATCGCATGCACGCCTACCCGGACGAGCTCTCTGGCGGACAGCAGCAACGGGTGGCGATTGCCCGGGCACTGGCCATGGACCCGGAGGCGATTCTCTTCGACGAGCCCACTTCAGCGCTGGACCCGGAGCTGGTGGGCGAGGTGCTGGCGGTGATGCGCAAGCTGGCCGACGAGGGCATGACCATGATCGTGGTCACCCATGAAATGGGTTTTGCCCAGGACGTGGCGGACCAGGTGTGCTTCCTTCACAGCGGGCGCATCGTCGAGGCCGGGCCGGCGCGCACCGTGCTCAGCACCCCGAGCCACCCGCGCACCCAGGACTTCCTGCGGCGTCTGCTCAACCAGGGCGCGGAGGTGCAGGCATGAGTGCGTCCCAGCCTCTGCGCATGCCGCCCTCGCTGTGGGCGGCCACGGCCATGCCGGCCGAGCACACCCCGGCGCTGACCGAGGACCGGGAGGTCGATGTGGCGATTGTCGGTGCCGGCTACACCGGGCTGGTGAGTGCCCTGCGCCTGGCCCAGAGCGGTGCTCGTGTGTGTGTGCTGGATGCCGGCGAACCCGGCTGGGGCGCCTCCGGGCGCAATGGCGGGCAGGTGATCCCCGGGCTCAAGTTCGACCCCGAGCAACTGCTGGCCAAATTCGGCCAGGTGCGGGGAGAGGCACTGATCGAAGCCGTGGGCTCGGCGGCCGATGAAGTGTTCGAGCTGATCAAGGAACACCGCATCCGCTGCGACGCCACGCGCAAGGGCTGGATCCAGCCGGCGTTTTCCGGCGCGGCGATGCGCACCCTGGAGCAGCGCGCCGAGCAGTGGCGCCAGCGCGGCGTGGCCGTGGAGTTGCTGGACAAGGCGGCGGTAAGCCAGCGCATCGGCAGCCCGCAGTACCTGGGCGGCTGGGTCGACCCACGGGCCGGCAGCCTGCACCCGCTGAACTACGCCCGGGGCCTGGCCCGGGTGGCGATGGGGCTGGGGGTGAGCATTCACGGCCAGAGCCGGGTCCGGCAACTGCAGCGCGACGGCGGGCGCTGGACCCTGGAAACCGACTGTGGCGCGCGGGTGCGCGCCCCGAAGGTGCTGCTGGCCACCAATGGCTACACCGACGGCTTGTGGCCGGGGCTGCGCCAGACGGTGATCGCCGCCAACAGTTTCATCATCGCCACCCGGCCACTGCCCGCCGAGCTGCGCCAGAGCATCCTGCCGGGCGGCGAGGTGTGTTCCGATGCCCGGCGCCTGCTGCTGTATTTCAAGCAGGACGCCCAGGGACGCCTGCTGCTGGGCGGGCGCGGACCGTTTTCCGAGCCGCGTCGGGATGCCGATTGGAACCATCTGGAGCGCTCGTTGCTGAACCTGTTTCCCCAGTTGGCGGGCACCCCCATCGAGTACCGCTGGAGCGGGCGCGTGGCCCTGACCCCGAGCTTTCTGCCGCAGTTGCACGAACCGGCGCCGGGGCTGTCGATCCTGCTGGGCTACAACGGGCGCGGCATTGCCTTGTCGACCCTGCTGGGCAAGCACCTGGCGGCGCGGCTGACGGGAGCGGGGCAGGCCTTTCCGTTTCCGCTCACGCCCGTGCGGCCGATTCCGCTGCATGGCCTGCAACGCCTCTACCTGGGGGCGGGGATTGCCTGGTACCGGTTGCTCGACGCCCTGGGCTGATCAGCTCGGGCAATCCTGCTCGCCGCCGTCCAGGCCCTGCTTGTAGCTCTGGCTGTGCAGGCTGGCCTTGCCGTTGCGCCAGGTCAGGGTCAGCACGTACAGCGAGTCGAAGTCGCTGGAGGCCCAGTCCTCAGTGATCGGGCGCTTCTGGCCCACGGCCTCTTCGGCGACCTTGTTGATCAGCTCCGGCAGGTAACCGTGGGACCAGGCGGTGTAGATGATCGAGTTGTGGTAGCGGTCGTGCAGCAGCTCGTCCGCCAGGTCGCTGGTGTCGTTGGCGGCAAAATCGATGTTCACCGGCAGGCCGAGCTTGATGGCGCTGGGGCTGATGGTCATCAGGGGGCGGATGTAGCTGTAGGAGTTGTCCAGCTCGCCTTCCTCGACATTGCGCGTCGGGTCGGCGGCGAACACGTACTGCGCCTTGCCGAATTTTTCCGGCAGCAACGTGGCGAGGTCCAGGGCCCGGTTCAGGCCCTGGCAGTTGAGCTGGCCGAGGCCGCCGGCGGGCTTTTCCGCATGGCGCAGGAACACCAGGGTCTGGGTGCCGTCCACCGGTTGCGCGCGGCTGACGCTGGACTCCAGCGACAGGCACAGGGCGCTGCCCAGCAACAGGGCGGGCAGCGGCAGGTAGCGGCGGTGCTTGAAGGAGCGGGCAAGGCGGCGGAGCAGTTTCATGGCGTGGCGATTCTTCGGGGCAATGGGGCGCGGCTGACAAACCGGTGTTCCCTGTCATCGAACGTGGCCTGTCGCGGCCGTGGTTTCTGAGTCCCTGAACGGCATTTGGTTCGATTGCCCGCAGCTTAAGCGCCGCATGTTGCCGATTTAAGAAAGCCCGGCGGATAATCTCCCGCCGTTGCCCCTCTGTGGCGTCGCCCCCTTTGATTGAGACTGGAAGCCTGTCATGAGCGATCTTTCCGCCTTTGCCGTTACCCAGAAATGGCCTGCGCAATTCCCCGAGTGGATTCAGCTGTACTCGTTGCCGACCCCCAACGGGGTCAAGGTCTCGATCATGCTCGAAGAGATCGGCCTGCCGTACGAAGCGCATCGGGTCAGCTTCGAGACCCAGGACCAGATGACCCCTGAGTTCCTCAGCGTCAGCCCGAACAACAAGATCCCGGCGATTCTCGACCCCCACGGCCCGGGCGACCGGCCCCTGGCGCTGTTCGAGTCGGGGGCGATCCTGATCTACCTGGCTGACAAGAGCGGGCAACTGCTGGCCCAGGAATCGGCGGCGCGTTATGAAACCATCCAGTGGCTGATGTTCCAGATGGGCGGCATCGGGCCGATGTTCGGGCAGGTGGGGTTCTTCCACAAATTCGCCGGCAAGGACTACGAGGACAAGCGGCCGCTGGAGCGTTACGTGAATGAGGCCAAGCGTTTGCTGGGGGTGCTGGACAAGCACCTGAAAGGGCGCGAGTGGATCATGGGCGAGCGCTACACCATTGCCGATATTGCGACCTTTCCGTGGATTCGCAATTTGATCGGGTTTTATGAGGCGGGTGGGTTGGTGGGGATCGACAGTTTCCCCGATGTGCAGCGGGTGCTGGCCAAGTTTGTGGCGCGGCCGGCGGTGATTCGTGGGTTGGAGATTCCCAAGGTGGTTTGAGGTGTTTTTCTAGGGGGGGGCGAAGGGGGGCATCTTCGGTGTTGCGGGTGTGGCTACTTAGGGGTTTGCTCTTGTAGCGAGTGGGACGGGGTACATATCCGGTGCTGCGGTCACGGCCACTTAGGGTTTCGCCCTTACGGCGACTCACTTTTGTCAAACGACACAAAAGTAAGCAAAAAGTCTTGCCCCTCCATACGGCCCCTCGCTGAGGCTCGGGGTGCCCGAGCTCCGGCATTGCTCCGGGGGCCCGCCGCCAACCGGCCATCCATGGCCGGGCGGCGGCTAGCTCGGCATCCATGCCGAGCTGCCCCCTACGCAACGCCTACGCTCGGCCTGCTGGGAAGGGGCCGGAAGATCAAGATCAAAAGCCAAAACCAAGGTGCGCAGGCTGGTTCCCTGTAGCCGCTGCCGCAGGCTGCGAACGAGCGCTCGCGCTCGCAAAACCAGGCGGCGCGATAGGTCAGGAATATCGGGGAGGCAGGTTTAGCGTCTCCTGCGGAGCCGGTCGCAGCCTTCGGCAGCGGCTACATTAACGCGAACGGCAATGAAACAGGCCGCCGTCAGATTCTGCTTTTGATCTTGCTTTTGATCTTCCTGCCCCCTTAGACACGATGGCCGAACGCAGGCATTGAGCCGTGGGTAACCCGGCAGGGATGCCGGGTTAGCCGCACTGGGCCATGGATGGCCCATTGCGGCGGCCCACGGATCAATGCCGGAGTTCGGGCATGCCGAGCCCCAGCGAGGCACCGAGTGGAGGGGCAGGAGCCTTTGGTTACTTTGGGCTTTTCAAAGTGACTCGCTGTAAGAGCGAAACCGCCAGCGGCCGCACCCGCAGGAATGGATATGTACCCCCTCCCACTCGCTGTAAGAGCGGAACCCCAAGTAGCCCTGACCGCAGCACCGGAGATGTACCCAACCCACCGCTGTAAGAGCGAAACCACCAACCGCCACACCCGCAGCAACGAATATGTACACTTCACCCCCAGCCCCCCACCGACCCCAGGCTCCCTCTAAATGCCCGCCCTGAACTTCAAACAAATCGACGTCTTCAGCGCCACCCCCCTCAAGGGCAACCCCCTGGCCGTGGTGTTCGACGCCGACAATCTCAGCGACGAACGCATGGCCGCGTTCGCCACCTGGACCAACCTCAGCGAAACCACCTTCCTGCTCAAGCCCCGCGACCCCCGCGCCGACTACCGTCTGCGGATCTTCACCACCCTCCAGGAGCTGCCGTTTGCCGGTCACCCGACCCTGGGCAGTTGCCACGCCTGGCTTGAAGCCGGTGGGGTGCCCCGGGGCGAGGAGATCATTCAGGAGTGTGAAGTCGGTCTGGTGCGCATTCGTCGTCAGGGCGAAAAGTTGGCCTTTCTCGCGCCGCCGTTGCTCAAGTCCGGCCCGGTGGAGCCCGAGGTGCTGGAGCAGGTACGCCGTGGCCTGGGCCTGAAAGCCGGGGATATCGTCCAGGCGCAGTGGGTCGACAACGGCGCCGGCTGGCTGGCGGTGATGCTCGCCGAGCGCCAGCAGGTGCTGGATCTGCAACCGGACTACCCGGCACTGATCGGTCTGGCCGTAGGGGTGATCGCGCCCTGTGACCCCGAGCGCGATGACACCGATGCGCAGTTCGAGGTGCGGGCCTTTATCGCCGGTGATGGCATGCCCGAAGACCCGGCCACCGGCAGCCTCAATGCCGGGATCGCCCAGTGGCTGCTGGGGGCCGGGCAGGCGCCGTCGCGCTATCGGGTCAGCCAGGGCCTGAGCATGGGCCGCGCTGGGTCCATCGATGTGGAGCAGGTGGGCGATGAGGTGTGGATCGGCGGCTCTGCCGTCACCTGTATTGAAGGCAAGTTTCTCGCGGGGTAAAGCCGCGGCAAGTTTCCAGCTCCAAGCCCAGCCCGGCGCTGTTGCCGCTTGCCGCTTGCCACTCGAAGCTTGCCGCTTGCCGCTTGCCGCTTGCCGCTCGAAGCTTGTTGCTTGTTGCTTGTTGCTTGTTGCTTGTTGCTGCTCCTCTGTCTTGCGTCAGATGGTCGCAGGCCGGCCTGCGCGGGCCCTCGCCAAGCCCATGAATAGCGGGCCTGGCGCTGATTGTTAGCAGATTCGCAAGACTCTCTTGAGCCGTGCGGGTTTGTACCACGGCGGCTCTGGGCATAAGCTTTCAGCCTTTTTTCGCCATCGCTCGTGTTGTCCCGCGCTCAGCCTTAGGAAAAATCATGTCCAGCCAGTTCCCAGAAGCCCGTCCCCGTCGCCTGCGTCGCTCCGAACAACTGCGCAGTCTGTTCCAGGAAACCGAATTCACCCTCAATGACCTGGTGCTGCCGATTTTCGTCGAGGAGGAAATCGACGACTTCGTGCCGATCAAGAGCATGCCCGGGGTGATGCGCATTCCCGAATCCAAGCTGGCCGGCGAGATCGAGCGTTACGCCCGCGCCGGGATCAAGTCGGTGATGACTTTCGGTGTGTCGCACCACCTGGACTGCGACGGCAGCGATACCTGGAAGGAAAACGGCCTGGTGTCGCGCATGTCGCGCATCGCCAAGGACGCGGTGCCGGAGATGATCGTGATGTCCGACACCTGCTTCTGCGAATACACCGAGCACGGCCACTGTGGCGTGATGCACGGCCATGAAGTGGACAACGACCAGACCCTGATCAACCTCGGCAAGCAGGCAGTGGCTGCGGCCCGTGCCGGCGCCGACGTGATCGCGCCGTCGGCGGCCATGGACGGTCAGGTCCAGGCCATCCGCCGCGCCCTGGACGCCGCCGGTTTCACCCAGACGCCGATCATGGCCTATTCCACCAAGTTCGCTTCGGCGCTCTACGGCCCGTTCCGCGAAGCGGGCGGCAGTGCGCTCAAGGGCGACCGCAAGAGCTACCAGATGAACCCGATGAACCGCCGCGAAGCGGTGCGCGAATCCCTGCTGGACGAGCAGGAAGGCGCCGACTCGCTGATGGTCAAGCCCGCCGGGGCCTACCTGGACATCATCCGCGACATCCGCGAGGCCTCGCGCCTGCCGGTGGCGGCGTACCAGGTCAGCGGTGAGTACGCGATGATCAAGTTCGGCGCCCAGGCCGGGGCCATCGACGAGCAGCGGGTGGTGCGTGAAAGCCTGGGTTCGATCAAGCGCGCCGGCGCCGACCTGATCTTCACCTACTTCGCCATGGACCTGGCCCTGGCCGGGATCTGATCCCGCACCGGGCCAAACCGTCCCTCCACGAACGCCGCCCGGCGTTCGTGGCTATTGCCAAGACTTCCGCCTCTACATGACAATGCGATTCATTATCAAATATGAATCCCTACTGTCATGCCCGCCGACGACTTATCCCTGCGCTGCGCCGTCACCGATCTCTACACCCATCACCATGGCTGGTTGCAGGGCTGGTTGCGCCAGCGCCTGGGCAATGGCTTCGATGCCGCCGACCTGGCCCAGGACACCTTCGTGCGGGTGCTCAAGGCCCGCAACGCACAGGACATCCGTGAGCCGCGGCCCTACCTGTCGCGCATTGCCCGGGGCCTGCTGATCGATCTGTTTCGCCGCCGCTCCCTGGAGCAGGCCTACCTCGAAGCCCTGGCCCGGGTGCCCGAGGGCGAGCACCCGTCGCCGGAGGAGCAGAGCGTATTGTTCCAGGCGCTGATGGAAATCGACCGTCTGCTGGATGGCCTGGGGCCCAAGGTCAAGCAGGCCTTCCTGCTGTCCCAGTGCGACGGCTTGACCTACGAGCAGATCGCCGAGCGCCTGCAGATTTCCGTGCGCAGTGTGAGCAACTACATGGCCAAGGCCATGGAGCACTGCTGCCTGATGCAGATGCGGATGCAGCTGTCATGAGCTTTGCCGGCCTGCAACTGAGCGTCGCCGAGCGTCAGGCCATCAGCGGCGCGGCGCGCTGGTACGCGCAATTGCGTTCCGGCAGCGCCTCCGAGCAGGAGCAGGCGGCCTGGCGCGAGTGGCTGGCCGCCGACCCCTTGCACCGCCAGGCCTGGGAGCGCATGCAGCAGTTGGGCGAGCAGATCTCGGCGCTGCCCGGCGGCCTGGCCGGTTCGACCTTGCGCGGGGCCGGGCGCTCGCGTCGCGAGCTGATGCGCAATCTGGTGGTGCTGGCCTCGGCCGGTTCCCTGGGCTGGCTGGGCTGGCGCAGCGACAGCGCCCAGCAGTTGCTGGCGGACTACCGGACGCAGATCGGCGAGCGCCGACAAGTGCGCCTGGCGGATGGCAGTTCGCTGCTGCTCAATACCAACACCTCGATCAACGTGCAGTTCGACGGCCAGCAGCGCAAGGTCCAGCTGCTGTGGGGCGAGATGCTGGTGAGCACCGGTGCCGACCCGCTGCAGCGGCCGTTCCGGGTGCGGACCCGACACGCCGAGGTGCTGGCCCTGGGGACGCGCTTCGTGCTGCGCAGCGACGAGCGCGAGGAGCAGGTGGCGGTGCTGGAGCACGCGGTGCAGGTCAGCCTGGGCGATGGCAGCGCGCCGCGTCGGGTCGAGGCCGGCCAGCAACTGGCGTTCAGCGGCCGGGGCTTTGCCGCGCTGCGGCCCAACGATGCTTCGGTGGGCGCCTGGCGCCAGGGCAGCATCATCGCCATCGACCGGCCCCTGGGGGACTTGCTGGCCGACCTGTCGCGCTACCGGCGCGGGGTGCTGCAGTGCGATCCGCAGATCGCCGGGCTGAAGATCTCCGGGGCCTTCCCCATCGACGACACCGACCGTGCCCTGGCGGCGTTGGAAAGCGGTTTCTCGCTGCAGATCAAGCGCTATACCCGTTACTGGGTGCGAGTCTCCGACAGCCACCTGGGCTGAAGCGTCGGAAAAAAATTTCGTGATCCTTGCAGGTTGGCCAGCCCTGGTCCGGCTTATCCCCCAGTGGATTCATTTTCGTTAGCGGGGAAGGCAAAGCATGTCTGATGTTCACAAGTCGACGTTGGCCCGGGCAATCAAGCTCGGGCTCTGGGGTGCACTGGCGGTTTACGGGGCGACGCTGTTGCCGTTGACCGCGCTGGCGGCCAGCGAGCAGAGCGCCGTGCGCCGCTTCGACATTGCCCCAGGGAATCTGACCGAGGTGCTGAGCCGTTACGCCAGCGCTGCTGGGGCGGCGATTTCCTTCGACGCGCGACAGACCGCCGGCCAGCGTTCGGCGGGGCTCCAGGGGGATTACGGGGTGCAGGAAGGCTTTGCGCGGATTCTCGCCGGCAGTGGCTGGCAGGCCGAACCGCAGAGTAACGGCAGCTATGTGCTGCGCCCCGTGCCCAAGGGCAATGGCACCCTGGAGCTGGGCACCACCCAGGTGCAAGGCCAGGAGCTGGGGGCTACCACCGAGTACTCCGGTTCCTACACCACCGGCGCGGTGACCATCGGCAAGGGCCAGCACTCGCTGAAGGACACCCCGCAGTCGGTGACCGTGATCACTCGCAAGATGCTCGATGACCAGAACCTCAACACCATCGACCAGGTGATGGAGAAGACCCCGGGCATCACCCTCTACGACTCGCCCATGGGCGGCAAGTATTTCTATTCCCGGGGCTTTCGCATGACCGGCCAGTACCAGTACGACGGCGTGCCCCTGGACATGGGCAGCAGCTACGTGCAGGCCGACAGCTTCAGCAGCGACATGGCCTTCTATGACCGGGTGGAGATCCTGCGCGGCGCCGCCGGCATGCTCAAGGGTGCGGGCGGCACCGCCGGCTCGGTGAACTTCGTGCGCAAGCGCGGCCAGGCCACGCCCCACACCGAGCTGACGATGTCCGCTGGCAGTTGGGACAACTACCGGGCCCAGGTGGACACTGGCGGGCCGTTGAACGATGCCGGCACCGTCCGTGGCCGGGCGGTGGTCACCCAGCAGACCCGGCAGTATTTCTACGACCTGGGCGAGCGCAAGGATCAGGTCTACTACGGCGCCCTGGACTTCGACCTCAGCGACGCCACCACCCTGGGCCTGGGCATGGCCTATGAAGACGTCGACTCGCGCCCGTGCTGGGGCGGCCTGCCGCGCTACAGCGACGGCAGCGACCTCAAGCTCGGCCGTTCCACCTGCCTGAACACCGCCTGGAACAACTCGCGCAGCAAGCGCGCGACCTATTTCGCCGACCTCAAGCAACAGCTCAACGACGACTGGGCGCTGAAGGTGGCCGGGGTCTACAGCCGCAACACCCAGGACATCGAGTACGCCTTCCCCAGCGGTTCGGTGCCGGTGGGGGCCAACCGTTCCAGCACCCTGATGCTGGGCAGCACCTATGACTACGATCAGGTGGACTACGGCTTTGACGCCTATGTCGACGGCCGCTTCCAGGCCTTTGGCCGGGAGCACGAACTGGTCGTCGGTGCCAACGCCAGCCGCTCGATCAAGGACGACTTCTACGCCGTGGCCGGCTTGCCGCAGCGGCAGAACGTGCTGGACCCCGATCACCACCTGCCCAAGCCCGATGCCAGCTACTACGAAAGCAATTCCACCCGGGGCGGCCCCTCTGATCTGCGGATCCAGCAGCAGGGGCTGTATTCCACCCTGCGCCTGAAACTGGCCGACCCGCTGACCCTGGTCATGGGCAGCCGGGTCAGTTGGTACAAGTCGCAGAACGATGCCGTGGCCTACTGGCGCGACACCCGCACCCCCAGCAGCGCCCGTTCCAAGGAAACCGGCGAGGTCACGCCGTTCGCCGGGGTGCTGTACGACCTCAACGACAACCTCACGGCCTACGCCAGCTACTCCAGCATCTTCACCCCCCAGGGCAGCTATCGGACCCTGGACGGTGCGTCTCTCAAGCCGCTGGTGGGCAAGAGCTACGAAGCGGGGATCAAGGGCGAGTGGTTTGACGGTCGCCTGAACAGCGCCTTCAGCCTGTTCCGCACGATTCAGGAGGATGCGCAGCAGGACGATCCGGCCTGCCCGGACAGCACCTGCTCGCTGAATTCGGGCAAGGTCCGCGCCCAGGGCTTTGAGGCCGAAGTCAGCGGTGAGGTGATCGAACGCCTGCAACTGCTGGCCGGCTACACCTACACCCAGACCAAGACCCTGGAGGATGCCGACAGCAGCAAGAACGGCCAGTCGTTCAACTCCTACGTGCCGCGGCACCTGCTACGGGTCTGGGGCGATTACCAACTGGGCGGTGCCCTGGAGCGCTTCAATGTGGGGGCTGGGGTCAACGCGCAAAGCGACAACTACCGGGTCTCGCCCACCAGCGGCAAGCACATCAGCCAGGCCGGCTATGCGATCTGGAACGGGCGCATCGGCTATCGCATCGACGACACCTGGTCCCTGGCGCTCAACGGCAACAACCTGCTGGACAAGCGCTACTACACCACCATCGGCACCGAAGGCTTCGGCAACTTCTACGGCGACCCGCGCAACTTCACCCTGTCGGTCAAGGCCGATTTCTAAGGGCCCTGGCGCTCGGGCAGGCTTTCTGCGCGCTCGCTTCAGGCCTTGGGCGGTGCGGCGTCGAGCGGAGCCATGACGCGTCGTAACCGCGGCTAGGGGGGAGGGCGGCGCCCATGCATGTGCAACCCGATGCCCGGCCCCGGCTGCGCAGTGCGCCGAGCGCGGATCAGCGCGGTTTGAGGGCGGCCGGGCTGTTCTGCGGGGAGATCTCGCGTTCGCGGAAATAACGCTCCAGCACCCGCGGATCGGCCGAACGTTCGGCCAGGGCCACGTAGGTGTCCGGGCGCAGCAGGTACAGGGCGTTGCGCGCCAGCCCCGCGTGGGCGTGGGCCGGGCGCCAGTCGAAGAGGCGCAACGGCACCCGGTGTTCGGCGCACCAGTCCTGTACCGCGTTGCTGGTGACGCCGTAGACGTGCACCTGCCAGCCCAGATGATCGAGGCTGTCGAAGTTGTCGTGCTCGCCGTCGCGGACCCAGGGCAGGCGGTCGCCGCCGTGCACCGGGCCGACGCCACCGGCGCTCAGGGGCATGCCCCGGTAGTTGAGGGTGATCTGCGACACGGTGCGAAAGAGAAATTCCCGGGCACTGTCGAAGGCGGCGATCTTCGGCAGCAGCAGGGGCGCCAGGCGGGTGCGTACCAGGTAGGCGACCGGGCCATCGGCGGTGGCGAAGCTGAACACCCGATCGGTGGTGGCCACCAGGCGCCGGGCAAACTCCATGCGTTCGATCTCATAGCTGTCCAGCAGGCTTTCGGCGCTCCGGCCGCTGAGCACCGCCGCCAGTTTCCAGGCCAGGTTGATGGCGTCGCCGATCCCGGTGTTCATGCCCTGGCCGCCGGCCGGGCTGTGCACATGGGCGGCGTCCCCCAGCAGGAACACCCGGCCGCAGCGAAACTGCTCGGCCACCCGGTGATGCACCTTGTAGGTGGAGAACCAGTTGACCTGGTTCACCTCGACCTTGAGCTGGCGCATGGCGCGCTGGCTGACGTCTTCGAAACGCAGGTTTTCCGGGTGTTCGGCCCGTTCGTCGCGCACCGTGCCGATCAGCCGCGCGCGGCCGCTGTGGGCCAGGGGAAACACCGCGAGAAAGTCGGCGTCGTCCAGGTCCACGTGCAACTGGCCGTCGATGCTCGGGCCGCTGGCCTCGACATCGGCGACATAGAACACCTGCTGGTAGGTGCCGCCGGGAAAGCCGCTGCCCAGGGTCTTGCGCACCGTGGAGCGGGCGCCGTCGCAGCCGGCCAGGTAGAAGGCCTGGCAGTGTTCCTCGCGGCCGTCGGGGCCGCGCAGGCGAGCGTTGATCAGGTGGCCGTGGTCGGTGAAGGCCAGCAGTTCGGTGCCCCGCTCGACCTCCACCCCCAGCAGCGCCAGGCGCTCGATCAGCAGCTGCTCGTGTTCGTCCTGGGGAAAGATCTGCAGGAAGGGGTAGGGCGTCAGGTCTTCGCCGATGGCGTTGAACGGCAGTTGCGCGGCCCGTTCGCCGCGGACCCAGAGGTTGACCGCCGGCACGTGGTGGCCGCGTTCGACGATGGCCTGGGTCAGGTCCAGCTGGCGGTACAGCTCCAGGGTCCGGGCCTGCACCGCCAGAGCCCGGGAGGTGGTGCCCGGGCCGAGGGTCTTGTCGATGATCCGTACCTTGATCCCCTGCCGGCGCAGCCAGAGCGCCAGCACCAGGCCGGTGGGGCCGGCGCCGATGATCAGTACGTCGCTGCAGTTCATGTGTTTGCCCTCGCTAAGAGATCAACGTTATGCATCGGACTGCGGACGGCGCCTGCCGCGGGGTCAACGCTGGGCGAAGGCCAGGTTCAGGCCCAGCCCCGCGAAGCTTGCGGCAAAGCTGCGGCGCAACCAGTTCTGGACTTTGGGCGACTCGATCACCGCAGTACGGAACAGATTGGCCAGCAGCCCGTAGAGCACGAACACGAAGAAGGTCATGGCCATGAACACGCCGCTCAGGAGCAGCATCTGCGGGATCGGGTCGCTGCCGTCATGGGCGATGAACTGGGGCAGGAAGGCCAGGAAGAAAATGGTCAGCTTGGGGTTGAGGATGTTCAGCAGGCAGGCCTTGAGCATCAGCGCGCCGGCGCCGTGGCTCACCGCCTTGCTGTCCACCGCAAAGGCCGAGCGATCACGCCAGGTGGCGTAGGCCAGGTACAGCAGATAGGCGACCCCGGCGAACTTCAGGCCCTGGAAGGCCAGGGCGCTGGTGTGCAGGATCGCCGACAGGCCGAGGATCGAGGCCAGCAGGTGCGGGACGATCCCGGCGGTGCAGCCGATGGCGGTGAACAGGCTGGCGCGCTTGCCGGCCACCAGGGCGGTGGAAATGGTCAGGATCACGCCGCTGCCGGGAATCAGCACGACAATCAGGCTGGTAAGCAGAAAATCCAGGGTCAACATCCGGGTGTCACTCCATTGAGGGCGGGGTCATCAAAGTACACCCAGCCACACCGCCAATAGAAGGATTTTAGCCTGTAGCCGCTGCTGAGCCTGCGAAGCTGCGCGAAGGTCCGCAGGACCTTGCCTGGCGAACTCCCGTCGATCGCGCAGAGGCCTCAGGGTCCGCAGCCTTTCGCAGCCTCCGGCAGCGGTGACACAAATCCCGGATCGGCATTGGCCGTAGCCGCTGCTGAGCCTGCGAAGCTGCGCGAAGGTCCGCAGGACCTTGCCTGGCGAACTCCCGTCGATCACGCAGAGGCCTCAGGGTCCGCAGCCTTTCGCAGCCTGCGGCAGCGGCTACAGGGCGTGGCGGGAACAGCGCTCGCATTCTTTGGTCGAAGGCCCCAGCCGCTGCTTTACTTGCACGGCCCTCGTCCAGCCATCTTGCGGAGTCCCATGATTTCCTCTCGTCTTCTCAGTTGCTGCCTGGGCCTGTCGCTGCTGGCCGGTTGCGCCAGCCCACGTGGCCCCCAGGCACCGACGCTGACCCCGGAGCAGACCCAAGCGCGGATCATGCGCCTGCTGCCGGCCCAGGTCGGCGACCGCCAGGGCTGGGCCCGGGACATCCAGGTGGCCTTCAGCGCCCAGGGGTTGGAACCGAGCCCGAGCAACCTGTGCGCGGTGCTGGCGGTGACCGAGCAGGAATCGACCTTCCAGGTCGACCCGACGGTGCCGGGCCTGGGGCGCATTGCCCGAGAGGAAATCGACCGCCGCGCGGCCAAGGTGCATGTGCCGGCGTTGCTGGTCAGCGCCGCCCTGCAAGTGCGCGGCGCGGACGGCCAGTCCTACAGCCAGCGCCTGGCCCGGGCCCGCAGCGAGAAGGAGCTGAGCGCGATCTTCGACGACTTCATCGGCCAGGTGCCCCTGGGCCAGACCCTGTTCGGCCGTTTCAACCCGGTGCACACCGGCGGGCCGATGCAGGTCAGCATCGAGTTTGCCCAGCAGCATGCCCAGGGCTATCCCTACCCGGTGCAGGGCACCATTCGCCAGGAAGTCTTCAGTCGCCGTGGCGGCCTGTACTTCGGCATCGCCCACCTTTTGGGCTACCCGGTGGACTACCCGCAACCGCTGTACCGCTTCGCCGACTTCAACGCCGGCTGGTACGCCAGCCGCAACGCTGCCTTCCAGGCTGCGGTCAGCCGCCTCAGCGGGATCAAGTTGGCCCTGGACGGCGACCTGATCCGTTACGACTCGCTCCTGCCCGGCAGTACCGAACTGGCGGTGCGCACCCTGGGCAAGCAACTGGGGCTGCGTAACCCGCAGATCCGTGAGCAGTTGGAACAGGGCGACCGCCAGGACTTCGCCCAGACCGAGCTGTACCGCCAGGTGTTTGCCCTGGCCGATCGAGCCGCCGGCCGGCCCGTGCCACGCCAGCAGTTGCCGGGCATCGAACTCAAGAGCCCGAAGATCACCCGCCAGTTGACCACCGCCTGGTTCGCCAAGCGCGTGGATGAACGCTACCAGCGCTGCCTGAAAAGGCCGCTGTAACCCCAAGGGCCTGCCCGTTGTAGGAGCTGGCTTGCCAGCGAAGGCGTCCGTCAGGGCGATGCAAGGCTTGCGGTCCTGTTCGCCGGCCAGCCGGCTCCTACGGTTGGGTGCTGAGGTGTTCCTGCCTGCCGTAGGAGCTGGCTTGCCAGCGAAGGCGTCCGTCAGGACGATGCAAGGCTTGCGGTCCTGTTCGCCGGCCAGCCGGCTCCTACGATTGGGCGCTGAGGTGTTCCTGGCTGCCGTAGGCGCTGGCTTGCCAGCGAAGGCGTCCTTGAGAGCGCAGCAGGACCCACAGGCCTCTTCGTCGGCGAGTGCCGGATGATTGGGCGGCTTGTCAGGCACTTGGGTCGCGTGGCAGGATGCGCCATGAATTTTTTCCGCCTCGACTCCCGCCTGCATCACCATCGACCTCAGCTTCGGGGCCGTGGTCGCGTGTGCGCGTCGAGCGGTCAGTCATCCAGACACTGCGATCACTGACCAACGATGAAAAAAACCAAAGGCGCCCGACAAGGCGCCTTTTTTATTGCCTGTCAAAAACCAAGAGGAAACACCCATGACCATGCTCCGTGGCACTCGAATGATCACCGGCCCGCAAGCTGCCGCCCTACGCACGCTGGAGGAGCGCTTCCGGAGCTGGCTTCATCGAAGCGGGTGCTGAAGAAGTCATAGTCCCGGCGCTGTGGGGCCAGGACACCTTTATCGAAAAGGCCGGCGGCAGTGAAGTCATCGGCCAGATGTGGGCCTTCAACGACAAGGCCGGACGGCCGTGCTGCCTGATTCCGGAAGCCACTGCACTGTTCCAGGAAACCGCCCGCGAGCTGTTGGCAGGACGGGAGCAGGCGATCTTTTTCTACGTCGCTCGCTGTTATCGCTATGAACGGCCGCAAGCCGGGCGGTATCGAGAATTCACCCAGTTGGGCCTGGAGATACTGGGGCCCAAACCCTTGCAGGCGCTGGAGCGCGCGCGGGAACTGTGCGTTGGCTTTCTGGATGCCCTGGGCCTGGAGTACGAGCTCAACCTCGGGGTCAAGCGCGGCCTGACCTACTACCTCAATGGCGAAGGTTTCGAGGTGCGTTGCCCGCAGTTGGGTGCGCAACAGCAAGTGGTAGGTGCCGGCGCCTACCGCGAAGGTGCCGGATTCGGCATCGGCCTGGAGCGCCTGCAACTGGCGCTGCAACCCCAGTCGTAGGCGCTGGCTGGCCAGCGAAGGCACCGTTGGGAGCGCTGCAGGATTCGCCGGCCTCTTTGCCGGAGAGCCGGCTCATACGGGGCCTTACGCGGTGTGTGGGCTAACCGTAGGAGCTGGCTTGCCAGCGAAGGCGCCCGCAAGGGTGCCGCAAAACTCAGGGGCGGCGACGCACGAACTTGCGCCACAGCCAGACCCACAGCAGTGCCAGCGGGAAGGCCAGGATCACGAAGGGCAGGGCCTGGCTGCCTTTCTCCAGGGCTGCGGCAGTGCCCTCGGCCAGGTTGTCCGGCAGGTCGCGCAGGGCGCGCTTGAGGCTTGAACCGCGTTCTGCGCCGTCACTGGGCAGGAAGTTCAGGGTCAGGCGGTTGGTGTCCAGGCGACGCTGGTGTCCGGCAGCTGTCTGGGCCAGCGCTTGCAGGTCATTCTCGATGCCTGCCTGCTCCTTGCTCAGGGCGATCAGGTCGCTGACGGTGATGTCCTTGCGCGCCGCCAGTTCATCCAGGCGCTGTTGCTGGGCCTTGAGTCGCTGTTGCTGGCGTTGCACATCGGCCACGGCGTCGGCCAGGTCTTCGGCGCTGGTGACCCGCTCGCCCAGTTCGGCCCCTTCGGACGCCTGCTTGACGATGGGTTCGACACCGTCCGGGGCGATTCGCAACACCACCCGAGCGCGGTACTTGCTCTGCTCCAGAAGCAGGATGTTGCAAGGGCCGAACTGGGCTTTTTCGCAGGACTCGCGGGTTTGTTCCAGGTGCGGGCCGATCTGTTCGGCAGGCAGGGACAGGGTCAGTTCGTGCTCGTAGGCCAGCAGGGCGCCGGCCTTGCCCTGGGCGCCGCCGAGGGCCACCGCGGAGCTGTTGTGATCACTGGGGGAGCAGGCGCTGAGGGCCAGGGCACCGAAGAAGGCAAAGGCCAGTCGGCGGCGGATGGCAGGGTGATCGTCCTGATGTTGCATGGAGGCTCCTTGAGTACTTGAAACTGCGGCTAGGGCGCAGGCGCGCATCTTACCGCTGTTCCCGGGATCACCACGATCGCGGCGCAACTTATTTTCATCCATTTGCCTGGCTGATGCTCATGGGCACCTTGGTCAATCAGGGCTACACCTGTCGCCCTGTGCAACCCTCGTTACCCAGCGGTTCAAGGAGAACCTCATGAGCGAATCGGACATCCCCCCGGGCTTCAGTCCCTGGCCTCGCAGCAGCCCGCTGCTGGAGCTGATCGGCCCGGTCTATGGGCGTGGCAGTGGCCGTGAACTGTGCCTCGGCCTGCGCGCCGACACCCGCCATGCCAACGGCCGGGGCACGGTGCATGGCGGCATCATCGCCACCCTGGCGGACATCGGCATGGGCTACGCCATGGCGTTCTCCAGCGAGCCGCCGTTGCCGCTGATCACCGCCAGCATGACCCTCGACTACCTGGGGGCGGTGCAGGTCGGGGAATGGATCGAGGTGCGCCTGGAGCATGCCAAACGCGGCCGGCAGATGGCCTTTGCCACCGTGGTGCTGCGAGTCGGCGAGCGTGAAGTGGCCCGGGCCAGTGGCGTCTTCGCCGTCCCAACCGCAGCCCTGTAGCCGCTGCTGAGCTTGCGAAGCTGCGTAAAGGTCCGCAGGACCTTGCTTGGCGATCGCCTGCCAAACCGCTATCGATCTTGAGAACCCCGCGTCCCTACGGGCCGTTCGCAGCCTGCGGCAGCGGCTACACAAATCCCGGATAGGCATGGGCCTGTAGCCGCTGCTGAGCCATGGCGAAGCTGCGCAACGGTCCGCAGGACCTTGCCTGGCGATCGCCAGCCAAACCGCTATCGATCTTGAGAACCCTGCGTCCCTGCGGGCCGTGCGCAGCCTGCGGCAGCGGCTACAGCTGCTTCCAGTCCAGGCCGAAGCGCGCCAGGTATTTGCGCAGGCGGTCGGCGTCGTTGGGGTTGGCCTTGCCCTGGCGCGATACGCCGAACAGCCGACGCCCGGCGTCCGACAGGCTGTCGGCGCGGCGGCATTCGGCAATCACCGCCTTGAGTTGCAGGCGGTCGAACAGGTCCAGCTCTACCTCGGCGCCCAACAGTTGCTGCAGTTCATCTTCGGCATTTTCCAGGCCCCAGGCGTGGCGCAGGCGCTGGATTTCCTCCTCGACCTGGGCCTGGTCGATGCGTCCGCTGTCGGCCAGGGTGGCCATGCGGGTGATGGATGCCGACAGCTCGCGGAAGTTGCCCAGCCACGCCGCTTCGCTGGAGCTGGCGAAGGCCAGGTAGCGGCGCCGCGCCTCCAGGTTGAAACGCACCAGTTGCCCTTGCTCCCGGGCGTGGCGTTCCAGTTCGAAGTCGATGTTCGGCTCGATGTCTTCGCGGCGCCCGGCCAGCCCCGGCAGGTTGAAGGTCCAGAGGTTGATCCGCGCATACAGGTCTTCGCGGAACAGGCCCTGGGCCACCCGGTCGCGCAGGTCGCGGTGGGTGCCGGCGATGATCAGGAAGTCGCTCTGCACCTCCTGGTCCGCGCCCATGGGGAAGAAGCGTTTTTCCTCGATGGCCTTGAGCAGCATCGCTTGTTCGTCCAGCCCCAGCTCGCCGATTTCGTCGAGAAACAGCATGCCGCCATCGGCCGCCCGCAGCAGGCCCTCCCGGGCGTTCTGGGCGCCGGTGAAGGCGCCCTTGATATGCCCGAACAGCGCCGACATGGCACCGTCGCCACGCAGGGTGGCGCAGTTGACCTCGACAAAACGCCCCTGCACCTGATGCCGCCCACGCTTGAGTTCATAGATGCGCCGGGCCAGGAACGACTTGCCGGCACCGGTGGGGCCGATCAGCAGCATCGGCGCCTTGGAGCGCACCGCGACCCGCTCGATCTGCTCGATGGAGCGGTTGAACGCCGGGTTGCGGGTGGCGATCCCGGACTTGAGGAAGGCCAGGCCTTCCAGGCGCCTGTGGGCAAAACGCGAGGCGATGCGGTCGTAGCGCGACAAGTCGAGGTCGATCAGCGCGTGGGTGCCGGTAGCGTGTTCGCTGGGGTCGCGGCGCCGGGCCGGCGAGGTCTGGATCAGCCGGGCAGGGAGGTAGCGCGCCTCGGTCAGCAGGAACCAGCAGATCTGCGCCACGTGGGTGCCAGTGGTGATGTGCACCAGGTAGTCCTCGCGCTCGGTGTCGAACGGGTAGGCGCTGGTGAAGTCGTGCAGGGCGGCGTAGACCTCCTCGAAGTCCCAGGGGTTGTTCAGGCCCATGGGGTGCAGGCGTACTTCGGTTTCCGGCGACACCTGGCGCACATCGTTGGCCACCCGTTCGGCCAGGCTGACATCCCGGGCGTCCAGGCCGTGGATCAGTTCCAGGCGCTGGATCAGCACGTCCTGCTGCTGGCACAGACCGACCGTGGGCCGCCAATGGCTCCAGCGATTGGCGCCCTTGCCGACGCGATCGAGGGTGGAACCGATAAAACCGATGGCGACCGTGGGCTTGCTCGACATGTTTATACCTGAAGATAAAAAGCGATAGGTAAAGATATAAAAATATCGAGTCGTTTGTCTTGTCGAATGGCCAGTGAAAAAGCGAATAAAAATAAAACCTTTATAAATCAATAAGTTAAAAAATAATTTGCTGGAAAAATAAAACCTGGCACAGCGGCTGCAATGTATCTGGCAACGAACGAGACAACAGAGCGAGACGCCAAGATGGCCAACTTCCAGCTGTTCAACACCCAACAGGCAAAAGCGCCAGCGAGCACCACCCTGAACGCTTCCAAGGCACCGGCCTATGCCTACAACGCCAAGCATCGCCTGGCCCAGCTGGCGGTCACCGGTTGCCTGAACTCGACCTTCTACACCTCGCCTGAAGGCCAGCTGGACGCGGTGCTGCAACTGGTGAGCGAGCTGGACAGCCGCTTCGTCGCCCAGGCCGCCCGTTACGCTCGGCAGCAAGGCCATATGAAGGACATGCCGGCGCTGCTGCTGGCGGCGCTGACCGCGCAACGCTCGGCCCTGGTGCCGGAGCTGTTCGCCCAGGTGGTGGACAACGGCAAGATGCTGCGCAACTTCGTGCAGATCCTGCGCAGCGGCGTGACCGGGCGCAAATCCCTGGGGTCGCAGCCCAAGCGCCTGGTGCAGAACTGGTTGAACACGGCCAGCGAGCGTCAGCTGTTGCAGGCTTCGATCGGCACCAAGCCCTCCCTGGCGGACGTGCTGAAGATGGTTCACCCCAAGCCAAGCGATGCCTGGCGCGAAGCCTTCTTTGCCTGGGTGATCGGCAAGCCGGTGGATGCCCAGGCGCTGCCTGAGCTGACCCGGGACCTGCTGGCGTTTCGCAGCGGGGCGACACAGGAAGTGCCGCAGGTGCCGTTCCAGCTGCTCGGCAACGAGACACTGAGCGCCGGACAATGGGCGGCACAGGCCCGCAACATGGGCTGGCAGGGGCTGCGCATGAACCTCAACACCCTGGCGCGCCACGGCGCGTTCCAGGTGCCGGGTTGCACCGAGTACGTGGCGGCGCGGCTGGCGGATGCGGGGGAGGTGGCCAAGGCCCGGGTCTACCCGTACCAGTTGCTGGCGGCCTACCGCATGGCGGGCGAGGACGTGCCGCAAGCGGTCCGCGAGGCGCTGCAGGATGCCCTGGAGCTGTCCCTGGCCAACGTGCCGGCGCTGGCGGGCCACGTGGTGGTCTGCCCGGATGTCTCGGGCTCGATGCACAGCCCGGTCACCGGCTATCGCCAGGGCGCCACCACCGCGGTGCGTTGCATCGATGTGGCGGCACTGGTGGCGGCGGCGGTGTTGCGCAAGCAGCCGGCGGCGCGGGTCATGCCGTTCGAGCGGGGTGTGGTGAACATCCACCTCAACCCGCGGGACAGCGTGATGAGCAATGCACAGAAGCTGGCCAACATCGGCGGAGGCGGGACCAACTGCTCGGCGCCCCTGGCTCAACTGGCCAACGCCAAGAGCCGCGTGGACACCCTGATCCTGGTCTCGGATAACGAGTCGTGGATCGATGCGCGGCGTCATGGCGCCACGGAGACGATGCGCCAGTGGGAGCGGATCCGGGCCATCAACCCGCAGGCGAAGCTGGTGTGCATCGACATGCAACCCGGCGCCACGACCCAGGCGCCAGACCGCGAGGACATCCTCAACGTCGGCGGCTTCAGTGATGCGGTGTTCGATGTGATCGAGCAGTTCACTGCGGGCAACTACGGTGCGCAGCACTGGGTCAAGGCAATCGAGGCGATGCCGCTCTGATCGCTGGAACATGAGATAAACCGTGCGCCGGCCAGCCGGCGCACACCACAGATTTTTTGATCATTGGCCCTGAATGCCGCTGTGACTACATCCAAAGGCGTCTCAGCAAATTTTGTCAGGGCCGGTGAGGGCACGAATGCCAGTGGCTGTACATCCTGGTCAAGCCGGTTCGAATCCGGCCATCAGTCACTACTTTTGTCGTGCCACCTTTTTTGCAGTTTTTGCGACGAATGCTGGTGGAACTACATCCCAGGTTCGGGATGCGGGTTCGATTCCCGCCGGTGCTGGAAAACGGCGCCGTGGTTCAATGGTCAGAACACGAACGCATTGTTCCATCGACTCTTGTCGTCGCATCTTTTTTCCCGCCTCGGCGGGATGGCAGCGAATGCCACGGGTACTACATTTTGTCGCGGGTTCGAGCCCCGCCAGCCGCAAGGCTGTAGCTCAGTCGGTAGAGCAAATGTGCCTGTTCCCTTGTCGCTGCCCGCAGGCCCGGCCTGCACCGATTGACCCGGCGAATGCCGGTGGAACTACAGGACAGCGAGGTCGCGGGTTCGAGTCCCGTTCACCGCAAGGTGCTAGCTCAGAGGCAGAGCGCGCTGCATGTTCCACCTTCACTTGTCGCCGTCTGTACCGAACACCGCAATTCCGTAGGAGCTGGCTTGCCAGCGAAGAGACCCTTGAGATCGTCTTCTGCGCCCCCGGTTCCTACACACCCTAATGAACAAGGCCGGATCAGCGGCCACAGGAAAAAGAGTCAACGACATGGAACAAAAAACCTACCAACTGCTGGAAGTGGCCAACGGCAAGCCGATCAAGATGTGGACCCAGGGCGTGCCGGTGGAAAACGAAGCCCGCCAGCAATTGATGAACACCGCGAAGATGCCGTTCATCTTCAAGCACCTGGCGGTGATGCCCGACGTGCACCTGGGTAAGGGGTCGACCATCGGTAGCGTGATCCCCACCGTAGGCGCGATCATCCCGGCCGCGGTCGGGGTGGATATCGGTTGCGGAATGATCGCCGCCCGTACTTCGCTGACCGCCTCCGACCTGCCGGATAACCTGGCCGGATTGCGCAGCGCCATCGAGGCGGCGGTGCCTCACGGTCGTACCTCGCCCCGTAGCGGTCGCGATAAGGGCGCCTGGGGCGATGTGCCGCAGCAGACCGACCAGGCATGGGCTGCGCTGCACCCGCGCTTCAAGGCGATCACCGATAAGTACCCGGCCCTGGCCAACAGCAACAACCGCCAGCACCTGGGAACCCTCGGCGGCGGTAACCACTTCATCGAGGTTTGCCTGGATGAAGCCAACCGGGTCTGGTTCATGCTGCACAGCGGTTCCCGTGGCGTAGGTAACGCCATCGGTAACCTGTTCATTCATCTGGCACAGGCTGATATGCGTCAACATATCGCCAACCTGCCGGACCGTGACCTGGCCTACTTCGAGGAAGGCAGCCAACACTTCGACGATTACGTGGAAGCCGTGGCCTGGGCCCAGGATTTCGCCCGGCAGAACCGTGAGCTGATGATGCAACTGGTGATCCAGGCCACCCGCAAGGTGATCAGCAAGCCCTTCGAGGTGGCGCTGGAGGCGGTCAACTGCCACCACAACTACGTGCAGAAGGAGCGCCACTTCGGTGAAGAGGTGCTGGTGACCCGCAAGGGCGCGGTGTCGGCGAAGAAGGGCGAGCTGGGGATCATTCCGGGTTCGATGGGGGCCAAGAGCTTCATCGTTCGCGGGCTGGGTAACGAGGAGGCGTTCTGCTCCTGCAGCCACGGCGCGGGGCGTACCATGAGCCGCACCAAGGCCAAGAACACCTTCACCCTGGCCGACCAGATCCGCGCGACCGCCCATGTGGAGTGCCGTAAGGACGAAGCGGTGATCGACGAAATCCCGATGGCCTACAAGGACATCGACCAAGTGATGCACGCCCAGCGCGAGCTGGTGGAAGTGCTGCACACCCTGCGTCAGGTGGTGTGCGTTAAGGGGTAGAACAATGGACGACATGGACGCCTTGATAGCGGCGCCGCCCGGCTGGCATTACCAGCTGAGCGACTATGAAGCCCGCCGCGTGCGGGAGGTGATGGACGAATTGGACCGGCACAGCGCCTGGCTGGAACTGAGCCGCTTCGGCAACGGTTTCGTGCGTCAGGCGGCGGTGCGCCACCTGGCCGCGCTGCCTTCGGCCGAGGCCTTGGCGGCCTTGCTGGAGCGCCTCAACGATTGGGTGCCCCAGGTGCGCCAAGAGGCCGCCGCGGCGGTCGAGGGGTATCTGGCGCCAGAGCGCGCCGAGCTGCTGTTGCAGAGCCTGAAGCCGCTGCTGTCCCTGGCCGGCAAACAGCGCGCCGACCACGGTGCGACCCTGGAACGGGCGCGTTCGGTGTTGCAACTGGCCCAGGTACGCGAAGTAGTTGAAGACGCCTTTGGTGATTGCCGGGGCAAGGCCGCGCGCTTTGTCTTCGAACTGTTGCTCGAAGGGGCGCAGGATCGGGCAGCGCTGCTGGCCCGGGCTTTGCGCCACAGCGAAGTCAGCGTGCGGCAGATGGCCGTGGATGCCTGCGCCGAGCTGCCTGCGGGGCAGGCCGTGCCCCTGCTGGAAGAGGTGATGCACAGCTGCGGTGCCAGTGTGCGGGTCAAGGCGCTGCGCTTGCTGCTGCCGTTGCTGGCCGATCCTCGCGAGTATCTGAGTCAGGCATTGCTGGACCCTTCGGGGGCCTTGCGTTGCCTGGCCCATTGGGCCGCGCCCCGTCATGGGCTGGACCCGCGCGAGGTATTGCTGCAACGGCTGCAACAGCCGGCACCACGGAACAAGCGCGCTTGGCTGGGGCTGTTGGGGCTGGTCAAGGAGCTGCAGGAGCCCATGGCCGATGCCATGGTGCGCCAGGCCCTGGCGTCGCCGGCGCCGAGTGTGCGCCTGCAGGCCCTGCAGACCCTGGGCGAGCGTGGCATGGCCGAGCAACTGGCGGCCCTGGACGACGCCTCGGACAAGGTCTTCAACTGCGCCCTGGGCCTGTTGCACGAGCAACCCTGGGCGGTGTTCGACGAAGCCCTGGAACAGCGTCTGGACCAGCACTGGCACGACCTGCCGAAGGCGCGGCGCTGGGCCCTGCTGGCCCTCAAGCCGGGCTGGCGCCAGCTGGAGTACCTGCTGTGGCGCCTGGGGCAGGGCGGCAGCGAAGCCGCCTATTGGCGCCAGACCCTGGCGCACTGGTGCGATAGCCGCTACGGGATGTTCGACCCGGTCACCCCCAAGCCGCTGCGCGAAGCCATGCTGCAGCGCTTGCAGGCCATGGAGGCAGCCGGTGAATTGCCCGCAGGTACAGCCCAGCGCCTGCTTTGAAGAATGGAGAGCGCCTTTATGCAGCCGCGGCCACTGTTGACCCGAATAGAAGATGAACACTGTCGCGCGCTACGCCAGCAACTGAAGGAGGTGTATTGCGTCTTCGATTTTGTGCTGCTGGCGGTCGAACCCGAGGCGGTGGTGGATCAAGCCCTGCATCGCCAGGGCTTGCAGCACCTCTACCAGCACTTGATGGCCGAACGCCGCGAGCGCTGGGAGCAACTGCGCCAGGACCCGCGCTATGCCGACGTCGGCCTGACGTCGATGCGCTGGGAGCAGGAGCGGGCGGTGCCCGAGGCGCTCAGTCAGGAACAGGTCCGGCAGCTGGTTTGCGAAAACCTGGAGCAGCAGGAGCTGGCCTTGTGCCGGGCGTTTCGCCAGCCGCCATACGGACTGCATTTCCCCGGCGGCGCCGAACAGGCGCGGCAGGTGTACGGCCAGTGGCTGGACGTGCTGGGGCTGGACCCCGAACAGCAGCCCCAGGTGATCGACTGGGTAGGCAACCTGGAACTGGACTGTCAGGCGCCGGACATGGGCCCGCACCTGCAGCCCTGGAGTGACTATTTCGACGAAGGCCTGGAGTGGTGGGGCGTCTGGTGCCTGACGGTGTGGAACCCCGTGCGCCGGACCCTGAGTGTGCTGGCTGCCAGCGCCACCGATTGAACAAGGAAAAAGGATCATGGAACACCTGGAGCGTCATCCCTTGAGCAGCGCCATGCGCGAGCGGGTATTGGCCGAGCTGGCGCGGATCGAGCGCGAGCGCAATGTGCAGGTGCTGTACGCCTGCGAATCCGGCAGTCGGGCCTGGGGTTTTGCTTCCACCGACAGTGATTACGACGTGCGTTTCGTCTACGTGGAAAAGCCCGAATGGTTCATCCAGGTGGATGCCGGGCGCGACGTGATCGAGCGGCCCCTGGACGACGAGCTGGACATCAGCGGCTGGGAACTGCGCAAGACCCTCGGGCTGTTGCGCAAGTCCAACCCGACCCTGCTGGAATGGCTGGATTCGCCCCTGGTGTATCGCAGCGAAGCGGCCGCCACCGCGCGCTTGCGGGAGCTGGCGGAGGCGTTCTACAGCCCGCCGGCGGCGCGCAATCATTATCTGTCGATGGCCAAGAAGAACTTTCGCGGTTACCTGCAAGGCGACAGCGTGCGTTTCAAGAAGTACTTCTACGTACTGCGGCCCTTGCTCGCGGTGCGCTGGATCGATCAAGGCCGCGGCCGACCGCCGATGACCTTCGCCGACCTGCTGACCACGGTCGACCACCCACCGCTGCTGGATGAAGTGGCCGAGCTGCTGGCCTTGAAACGCAGCGCCGAGGAGTCCGCCTACGGGCCGCGACGCCCGGCACTGCACGCCTTTATCGCCGCCGAGCTGGAACGCCCGGTGCCGAAACTGGCGCGCACCCATGAAGACAATGCGTTGCTGGACGCCTACCTGCGGGAAACGGTCCGGCACTACGCCTGAGGAATGAAATGAAACAGGAAGTCATCGAACTGGACGGCGCCATCGGCGGCGGCCAGGTACTGCGCAGCGCCTTGAGCTTGTCGATGCTCAGCGGCAAGACCCTGCGTATCCATAATATTCGTGCCCGGCGCAGCCGCCCGGGGCTGCTGCGTCAGCATTTGACGGCGGTGCAGGCCGCGGCCCAGGTCTGTGGCGCCAAGACCTCGGGGGTCGAACTCGGCTCCCAGGCCCTGACCTTCGAACCGGGGCCGATCCGTGGCGGTGATTACCGCTTCGCCATCGGTACGGCGGGCAGTTGCACCCTGGTGCTGCAGACCCTGCTGCCCGCGTTGTTGCATGCACCGCAACCCAGCCGCGTGAGCATCAGCGGCGGCACCCATAACCCCCTGGCGCCACCAGTGGATTTCCTCCAGCAGGCTTGGTTGCCGTTACTGCGGCGCATGGGCGGGCGGGTCGAGCTGCAACTGCTGCGCCACGGTTTTGTCCCGGCCGGCGGTGGCGAGCTGGAGGCCTTTGTCCAACCGTCGGTGCTGCAGCCCCTGCACCTGCAAGAGCGTGGCGCACTGCTGGGCAGCCGGGCCTGGGCGCTGAGCGCGGGCCTGCCCGAGCATGTGGCGGAGCGCGAGTTGCGTCGGGTGCACAATCGCCTGGAACTGCCACGGGAGCACCTCACCCCGGTGCAGCTGGATGAACAATACGGCCCGGGCAATGTGCTGTTGCTGGAGTACGCCTTTGAACACCTGACCGAGCTGTTTTGCGGCTTCGGTCAGAACAGCCTGCGGGCGGAGAAGGTTGCTGACCTTGCCATCGATCAGGCCCGGGACTGGTTGGATTCCGGCGCCGCGGTGGCCGAGCACCTGGCCGATCAACTGTTGCTGCCCATGGCCCTGGCCGGCGGCGGCAGCTTCACCACGCCGCGCATGACCGAGCACCTGGAAAGCAATATCCGCGTGATCGAGGCGTTCCTGCCGGTGCGCATCCAGACACAGACGGGCAATGCGCAGGCGCTGCGGGTCGAGTGTCTGGCCCGCCACGGCAATGAGTCCGCCACCTGATCGCCATCGGGGCCGGCATTGCCCGGCGCTCCTCATCCCTCAGGAGCTGGCTTGCCCGTGGAAGCGGCCCTGACATCGCCGCAGGACTCAAGGGCTGCTTCGCTGGCACACCGTCTCCCACGGGGGGCGGCGTTGCCGGATAATGCCCGGCTTCACGTTCGGAGAAGTACGCAATGGATCGCAACAGCTGGCTCAAGGCCTTGAACAAACTGCTGACGCTGGTGCAGCACCTGGTGGTGCTCGGCGGCTTTTTTCTCGCCGCGCTGTTACTGGGGTTCACCATCAAGTCCGAGTGGCAGCCCTTTCTGGCGGTCTTCCTGGCCTCGCTGCTGATGATCATCGGCGTGATGGTGCATGAAGGCGGGCACTACCTGGGAGCCCGCTGCTGCGGGATGCCGGTGTTGCAGGCGCGGATCGCCGCGGTGGAGGTGCAGGTGTTGCGCCGCGGCTGGCGCCTGCGCTGGTCGCCGCAGCTCAAGCGCAATCGCCTGGGGGGCTATGTGATGGCGGCGAGCAACCTGCAACGGCCGTTGCGTCGGCAATGGATGCTGATGGCCCTCGGCGGGCCGCTGCTGAATCTGCTGGTGGCGGGCATGGCCCTGGCGCTCGGGCTGTACTGGCAAGGGGTGCCCGGGGCCCTGGCTTTGGCCTTTGCCATCATCAATCTGGTGCTGGGGGTGGGTAATCTGCTGCCGGCCTGGCAGGTATTGCCCAGCGACGGCATGTTGGCGCTGGGGTGGTACCTGCACCGCGACGATCAACGTCCGGAGCTGGCCCAGGCGCGTCTGCTGGCCCTGACCGTGGCCGGGGTGCCCAGCGCGCAACTGCCGGCCCGGGACCTCGACCTGCTGGCCCAGGGCGCCATGCCCGGCCCTCTGGTTGCCTTCGGCTACCGGCTCAATGCAAGGCAGGACCAGGGCGACTGGTCCGGGGTTCTGCAGATGGAGCAGGAGCTGGACCAGCTGCTTGCCGCCCGGGCCGGGGAGTTGACCGGCATGAGCGGCCTGATCGAGCTGTTGCGTGGCGAGCTGGGTTTCAGCCGGGCCTACCTGCAGCGCGACGCCGGGCTGCTCAAGGGCCTGTCGATGAGTGCCGATGTCGACTGGTTTACGCCCTGGTTGCGGCCGCGCTGCCAGGCATTGGCGGCCATCCTTGCAGGTGATCATCGGCAGGGCGAGGCCTATGTGCAGCAAGCGCTGCAGGCGGCGGATAACTGCGTGGTGCGCTCCCAGGGGCGCAGCGAAGCCTTGCTGGCCGCACACCTGCGGGCCCTGGCGCAGCCGTAGCGCGCCGCTGCGCCGGGCGCAGTTCTTCGCAGCGCTTGTCCGGTGAGGCGCCCCGGAGACGAGGCCGGGCTCTTGGGCCGCTTTGCCGGCGAGAGTGAAAGTCATCGGTATACGAGCGTAAAACTCTTATACTCCGGCGCCTTATTTTCCCTAGCCAGCAAGAGGAACGCCCCGTGGCCAACGAACCGGATCAGGATTTCTACAACCGCGCCGACGCCATCATCGAGTTGACCAACTCCCATATCGCCGACAGCAGCCGCGGCAAGGCCAGTGCGTCGCTGATGTACGCCAACGCGCGCTTCAGTGCCTGGGTCAGCGCCTGCGGTTGCCGCAATGCCGAGGAACTGACAGCGGCCAAGCAGCAGGCAGTGGACTATTTCCTGGAGGAGTTCCGCCTGATGCTCGAAGAGAACCTCAACGATTACATCGAGAACTTCCCGCGCTACATGAGCGGCAAGCAGGACTGAAAGGTCGAGCGCCGTCGCTGAGTCAGCGGCGGATTGTGTGACCTGCGTCACTCTTTGCTCAAGTGATCCATGCTCCTGGTCGATAAGCTCTGAATGCCTATTGATATGGAGTTCGTCATGGCCTTGCTACCGGTTCGTCTGTCTCATCGTTTGACCCTCGGCAGTGTGTTGCTGTTGCTGTTCACGGCGTTGGCGGTTTTTGCCGTGATGACCCTGCGGGGGCAGCCCAGAGTGGTGGAGGCGAGCTCGGCATTGATCGAACAGACCGGCAGCGCCATCGTCCGCCAACTGGCCTTGCAGTTGGCGGGGATCGAGGGCGTGACCGCCAGCATGGCCCACCTGGTGGAAGGGCTGCCCAAGGAGCAGGCGTTGTTCATGGCCACCTTGCCCAAGGTGATCGACCATGAAGGCGACAAGGCGATTGCCGGCGGCGGCATCTGGCCGGAGCCCGATGCCTTCGCGGCGGGCGTCGAGCGCCGCAGCTTCTTCTGGGCTCGCAGCGACGCCGGGCCCCTGGCGTTCTCCGATGACTACAACGCCGCCGGCAGCGCCGGCTATCACCATGAAGCCTGGTACACCGGCGCCCGCAACAGCGCGCCCGGGCGCTGCCTGTGGTCCGAGGCCTATCAGGACCCGGTGACCCGGGTGCCGATGACCACCTGCAGCGTGCCGTATCGCCAGGATGGCCGCTTTGCCGGGGTTGCCACCGTCGACCTGCGCCTGGATGACCTGGCGCGTTTCCTCAAGGAGCAGGGCGCGGTCACCGGCGGTTATGCCTTCGCCCTGGATCAGGCCGGCAACGTGCTGTATTTCCCCGAGGCCCAGGCCGGTGCCGACGGGCAGATGCTCAGCTTCGAGGCCCTGAGCAAACAGCAGCCCTGGCTCCGTCCGGTGGCCGAGGCCCTGGGCAGGGCCGCGGGCAGCCCCGGCCAGGTGCGCAGCCTGGACCTTGAGCAGGATGGTCGGCTGCAGGAAGCGGCGCGGGTCAGTCTGTTCAGCATGCCCGGCAGTGGCTGGACCATCGGCCTGGTGACCCCGGAGCAGAAGGTCACCGGCCTGGCCCGGGCCATGACCACCGAGATCCTGGTGTTTCTCCTGCCATTGCTGGCCCTGCTGTTGTTCTTCGCCTGGCTGGGCGGCCACCGGTTGATTGCCCAGCTGGAAGAAACCACCCGGCAGATCGATGCCCTGGGCAGTGGCCAGGCCAGCGACAACGCCGAACTGCACGTGGCGCGGGCCGATGAGATCGGCGCCTTGCGCGGCGCGGTCAACCGCTACGCCGGACAGTTGCGGCAGATGCTGCAGAAGATCGCCAGCGAAGCCCGGCAGCTGCAGAACGAGGCCGGGCGCCTGGGCGAGTTGAGCGGCACCCTGGCCCAGCGCGCCGAGCAGCAGCGCCAGGAAAACACCCAGTTGGCCACGGCCATTACCCAGATGTCCTCCAGTGCCCTGGAAGTGGCGCAGAACACCAACAACTGCGCCGACACCGCCCGCCAGTCCCTGGTGGTGGTGCAGGATGGCCAGCAGCGGGTCGCGGCCAACAGTCAGTCGATCCAGCAGTTATCCACGGAAATGGCCGAGGCGGCGGCGGTGATCCAGCGCCTGGAGCAGGACAGCCAGCAGGTCGGCGCGGTGCTGGACGTGATCAAGGCCATCTCCGAGCAGACCAACCTGCTGGCCCTCAACGCCGCCATCGAGGCGGCCCGGGCCGGCGAGCAGGGCCGCGGCTTTGCCGTGGTGGCGGATGAAGTGCGGACCCTGGCCGGTCGGACCCAGACCTCGGCCAACGAGATCAGCGGCATGATCAGCGACCTGCAGCAGGCCTCACGCCAGGCGGTGCAGGCGATCCAGGCCGGTGAATCGCGTACCCGCGAAGCGGTGGGCGAGGCGTCCGGAGCCTCGGATGCCCTGTCGAGCACGGTCACCAGCTTCGACGATATTTCCCAGCGCGCGCAGCAGATCGCCGTGGCCGCGCAGCAGCAGAGCCATGTGACCCAGGAGATCAACGAACTGGCGGTGCGCATCCACGGCATCAGCGAGGACAACGCCCGGGACGCCCAGGCCCTGGACAAGGTCAGCGAGGCCATGCAGGCCCTGTCCGGGCGCTTGTCGCACCTGAGCCAGGGCCACAGCTGAAGACTCACTCACCCGGGCCGCCGGCGGTCCGGGTGAGTTTCAACTCCCTCTGCGGGGCGCTGTCGTCGCCCCGATTCAGTGTTGGCTGAACAGCACCAGCTGAAAGTTCAGCAACAGCCCCAAGGCCACCCCGCCAAACCCCAGCAGCCCGCTTACCAGCGGTTTGCCCGCGGCCCTGTGCGCGGCCAGGAAGCGGGCAATGGCGGCGCCGATCAGCGCACCCGGAAAATCGAACAGGTAGAACAGCCAGCCCATGCTGTCGATCGGGGAGGTGATCCACAGGCAGAACAGCTGCAGGTGCGCCGCCAGGGCCAGCGCCACGCCGGTGAACAGCGCCGGGGTAGGGCGGGTGGCCAGCAGCAGTCCGAGAATCAGCCCCTGGGGCAGCCAGTAGGCGGCGAAGTTCTCCAGGAAATAGTCCCACTGCGGCAGCGCCCGGCCGGCTGCCAGCGACAGGCCCCAGAGCAGGGCGGCGATGGCCGGCAGGTATTTGAGGGGAGCAGCCGGTACAGCGGGTGAGGAGGAAGGCATTGCAGGGGCTCGCAGTTCAGGGTGGGTCAGCGCTACTGGGTGTCGCCGAGAGTGGTCGCGGCAGCGCTGCAGATTTCGTGCACGCACTGGCGCAGCCAACGATGGGCCGGGTCGGCCTCCATGCGCGGGTGCCAGAGCAGGGACACCGTCATCTCCGGCAGCGCCACCGGCAGGCTGAAACTGTGCAGGCCGGCTCGCAGATGACGGGTGTGGTGCTCGGGCACCATGGCGATCAGGTCCGAACCCCGGGCCAGGGCCAGGGCCGCGGAAAAACCGCTGACCAGGGTGATGATCTGCCGCTGCCGGCCCAGGGCCTGCAGGGCTTCGTCCAGGCGGCCGTGGTCATGGCCCTGATGGGACACCAGGATGTGCTGGCCGGCCAGGTAGCGGTCCAGGCTCACCGGGCCGCGGCTCAGGGGATGACCGCTGCGCACCACGCCGATAAAGCGATCGCGGAACAGCGCCCGGGTGCGCAACTCGGGGCTGGTGTCGCTGGCGATCACCGCGGTTTCCAGATCGACGCTGGCCTCGCGCAGGGGCTGGCTGTCGCGATCGAGCTTGGGCACGAAATGCACCCGCACGCCGGGTGCCTGCTGCTGCAGGCGGCAGATCAGCGCCGGGCCGAAGTTCTCGACGAAGCCGTCGCGGCTGCGCAGGGTGAAGGTGCGTTGCAGCTGCCCGAGGTCGATCTGCCGGGCCGGGCGCAGCGCCATCAGGGCCTGCTCCACCAGCGGCCCGACCTGCTGGCGCAGTTCCAGGGCCCGGGGCGTGGGCACCAGCCCGCGTCCGGCGCGCACCAGCAAGGGATCGCCGGTGACCTGGCGCAGGCGCGACAGGGCCCGGCTCATGGCCGAAGGGCTCAGTTGCAGGCGCTGGGCAGCGCGCGCCACGCTGCCTTCGCTGAGGAGCGCATCCAGGGTGACGAGCAGATTCAGATCGGGTGTCGACATGGGCGGAATCTAGCACAGGGCGCTCGCTGGCATGGCGTTACCTGCATTCATTCAGTGCAATTGCTGCGTCTTCCGCCTGCTCGGGCCGGGGCATAGGCTGCCGGGCAATGCCTTGAAGGAGTCCGTGCAATGTCCCGTCCCGAATCCAATCTTCCCGCGCTTGAGCCCCGGGCGCGCCTGGCCCTGGCCAGCCTGTCGCTGACGATGCTGATGCCGTCGCTGGACAGCAGCATTGCCAATGCCGCGCTGCCGGCGCTGGCCGAGGTGTTCGCCGCCTCCTTCCAGCAGGTGCAGTGGATCGTCCTCGCCTACCTGTTGGTGATGACCAGCCTGATTGCCGGCGCCGGGCGCCTGGGCGACCTGCTGGGGCGACGGCGCCTGCTGCTGGGCGGGATCGTCCTGTTCACCCTGGCTTCCCTGGGCTGCGCGCTGGCCCCCGGCCTGGGTTGGCTGCTGGCGGGCCGAGCCCTGCAGGGGCTGGGGGCGGCGCTGATGCTGGCCTTGAGCATGGCCCTGGTGGGGGATGCCTTGCCCAAGGCGCGCACCGGTGCGGCCATGGGCCTGTTGGGCAGCCTGTCGGCCCTGGGCACCACCCTGGGCCCGTCCCTGGGCGGTCTGTTGCTGGCCGGTGGCGGCTGGCGCTGGATGTTTCTGGTCAATGTGCCGTTGGGACTGCTGGCGCTGGGGCTGGCCTGGCGCAGTCTGCCGCGGGATCGCCGGTCAGCCTCGGTCGCCGGCTTCGACCTGTCCGGCACTGTGCTCCTGGCCCTGAGCCTGGGGGCCTATGCCCTGGCCCTGACCTTGGGCGAACGGCCCTGGGCTGTGCAGAACCTGGGGCTGCTGCTGGTGGCGGCGCTGGGAGGCGGGCTGCTGATGCGGGTCGAGCGCCGGGCCGCTGCGCCGCTGTTGCAGCCGGCCCTGCTGCGCCGACCGGTCTTGCGCAGCGGCCTGATCGGCAGCCTGCTGGTGTCCACGGTGATCATGACCACCCTGGTGGTCGGGCCTTTCTATCTGTCCCGCGGGCTGGGTCTGGACGCCGCCCGGGTGGGGCTGTGCCTGTCCCTGGGACCGCTGGTGGCGGCCCTCGCCGGGGTGCCCGCCGGGCGCCTGGTGGATCGCTACGGCGCTCGCCCACTGTGCCGCCTGGGGTTGCTGGGACTGTTCGCCGGCTGCAGCCTGCTGGCCCTGTTGCCCAGCCATCTGGGGCTGGCGGGTTACCTGCTGCCCATCGTCCTGGTCACCGCCGGCTATGCGCTGTTCCAGGCGGCCAACAACAGCCTGGTGATGCTCGATGCAGCGCCTGCGCAGCGGGGATTGACGGCAGGCTTGCTGAGCCTGTCGCGCCATCTCGGGCTGATCAGCGGCGTGGCCGCCATGGGGGCGTTGTTCGCCTGGGTGGCGCGAGCGCCAACCGCTGCTGGGGCCAGCGTCGAGGCGGTCGTCAGTGGCATGCACTGGACCTACGGCGTGGCGGCGCTGCTGATCCTGCCGGCCCTGGCCATCGCCTGCTCCGACCGGCTGTCAGGGCGGCTCGACGACGCTTGTCGGGCGCCGCGCCCGAGCTAGGCTTTGCCTGCACACCCCCACCAAGGAGCAGGTCATCGTGAGCACCCTTCGCACTCCTTCCTTAGGCCCGATCGTCGGGCACACCACCGAGACTTCCTGCCGTTTATGGATCGCCGCGTCCGATGCCCTGGACGAGAAGGGCGTGGCGGAGGACATCCGCACCATCGGCGTCATTGGCGTGGTGAGCAGCAACGGCCGGGTCGCGGCGGACAACATTTTCTACTTTCGCTTGCGGCGTGAGTACCACCGCACCGGCACCTTCAATCTCGGGGTCGACACCAGCCTGTGGGGCAACGAGGCCGCGCGCAAGCAGCTCAAGCCCTTTGTGCTGACGCCGGGCACCCGTTACCGGGTGCGCATGGCCTCGCTCAACGTCGATGACGCCGGCAACAACGATGACGACGTGTCCAGCGAGTCGGTGGTGCAGCGCCTGCCCGATCCCGGGGCCTGGGCCAATGACTTGAACCGCAGCGGGGCCGACAAGATGTACGTCGAGGCCGAGTTCACCACTCGGGCCAGTGCGGTGCCCGGCCAGGCATCGGCCCTGAGCTTCCTGCTGGGCTCCTGTCGCTACCCGGGGCTGCTGTGGAAACGCAAGAACTCCGACACGATCTTCGGGCCGATGCAGAGCGAACACGCCGATGCGCAGATGGTGCTGATGGTCGGCGACCAGATCTACGCCGACCTGTTCAACCGCCTGGTGCCGGTGGGGCTGGCGGACACCTTCGAGGAGTTCGAGGAGCGCTACCACAGCGCCTTTGGCTCACCGAACATCCGCCAACTGCTGGCCCACATGCCCACCTACATGATCCTTGACGACCACGAGATCGAGGACAACTGGACCCAGGACCGGATCCGCAAGGATCGTGACAAGCGCCTGCTGTTCAACCTCGCCATGGGCGCCTACATGAGCTACCAGTGGAGTCATGGGCCACGCTTCGCCGACAGCTATGTCCATGGCCGGGCCATGACCGGCGACGACAAGTACCTGCAGCAGTTGCAGACCAACCAGCTGTTCTATGACTTCTCCTGTGGCCATTACCCGTTCTTCGTCCTCGACACCCGGACCCAGCGCTTTCTCGACGATGTGCCGGACGCCCTGGACGACAACCACCTGCTGGGCCGCCCCTCGCTGCACCCCAGCGAACCGGGTCAGCTCGACCGGCTGTGTGCCTGGCTGCGGCACATGCAGGAGGATCGGGGCAACGTGCCCAAGTTCGTGGTCACTTCCAGCGTCTTTGTGCCAAACGGTGTGGATACCGTGGGCACAGACCCTGATGCCGTGCGCCACAAGAACGACAGTGACGCCTGGTCGGCTTTCCCCTCCACGCGGCGCGCCGTGCTGGAAACCATGATCAAGCACCAGGTGCAGAACGTGGTGTTCCTTTCCGGGGACATTCACTGCTCGAACATTTCCCGCTTGCAGTTCAGCGCCGCGGGGCAGGGGTTGAAGTGCTTCGCGGTCACCTCGTCGGCGTTCTACTGGCCCTTTCCCTTTGCCGACGGCGATCCGGCCGGGTACGTGCACGACTCGACGGCACCGCAGACGCCGGACAGCTTTGCGCTCTTCGACGGTACGCAGACCATGGACTACCACACCTGGGCCTTCACCCAGGCGGACAACTTTGCCCGCCTGGACGTGAAGCCCGATCACGCTCAACTGGTGGTGCAGTTCTACGGTGCCGACGGCGAGCCACTGGTGACCCGCAAGCAGGACGACAGCGTGGACAACCAGCCGCAACGGCTGCAGCTGGAGCCCTGGTAGCGGGGCGTTACAACCCCAGTTCCAGCGCCAGCAGGTCCGCCAGGGGCTGGCGCCGGCGAATCAGCCGTGGCTGGCCGTTGCTGAACAGCACTTCCGGCAGCAGCGGCCGGCTGTTGTAGTTGGAGGACATGCTGGCGCCGTAGGCGCCGGTGTCGTGCAGCACCAGCAGGTCGCCGACCCGGGCCTGGGGCAGCAGGCGCGGGGTCAGGCATTCGTCGTCCTGGGTGAAGATGTCGCCGGACTCGCACAGCGGACCGCCGACCACGGTCAGTTGCTGCGGGCGGTCCACCGCCTGGCCGGCGGCGTCCAGCAGGCTCATGCCGTGGTAGGCGCCGTACATGGCCGGGCGCATCAGGTCGTTGAAACCAGTGTCCACCAGCACGAAGTGGTGCTGGCCGGCGGTTTTCACCACCCGCACTTCGCTGACCAGGCAGCCGGCCTCGGCCACCAGGAAGCGCCCGGGTTCGATCTCCATGCGCACGCCGTGGCCCAGGTAGGCCTCGATCTCCTGGCGCGCGACTTTCCAGGCATTGGCGTAGCGCTGCACGTCCACCGGGGTGTCACCGTCGCGGTAGGGGGTAGACAGGCCGCCGCCGATGGAAAAGGCCTCGATGTCGTGGTCCAGGGATTTCACCGCCGTCACCATGGCCGCGCCCACTTGCTCCAGGTGGTCGTAATCGACCCCGGAGCCGATGTGCATGTGCAGGCCCACCAGGTGCAGGCCGTGTTGGCGGATCACCGCCAGGGCCTCGCCGACCTGGTCGTGCCAGATGCCGTGCTTGCTGTTCTCGCCGCCGGTGTTGGTCTTGCGGCTGTGACCGTGGCCGAAGCCCGGGTTGATCCGCAGCCACACCCGATGCCCCGGGGACTGCTCCCCGAGCTGGCGCAGCATGTCGATCGAGCCGGCGTTGACTTCCACTTGCAGCTCCACCACACGCTTGAGGGTGGCTTCGTCGAACAGGTCGCAGGTGAAGACGATACCGGCCTCCACCGGGCTGAAGCCGGCCAGCAGGGCACGCTCGATTTCCCCCAGGGAGACGGCATCGACCCGCACCCCGGCTTCGCGGATCAGGCGCAGCAGGTGCAGGTTGGACGAGGCCTTCTGGGCGTAGCGCACCACGTCGAAGGCCTGCAATTGGGCGATGCGCGCCTGGATGGTGGCGGCGTCGTAGCACCACAGCGGAGTGCCATATTGACGGGCGGCGGCAGCGAGTTGAGCGGGGGCGAAGGGTATGGCCATGGCGATTGCAATCTGTGGTCAGTGAGAGTGGTTGCAGCATGCCGATGATTGGCTATTCAATAAAATATCTATTCTTTGTTGGTCGATTCATATTTGATATGGACTGGTTGATCGAACGAGCCTCTGTTGATGGACATCTCCCTGCGCCATATCGAAGTCTTCCGCGCCATCATGCAGGCCGGCAGCGTCACCGGTGCTGCACGCTTGCTGTTTACCTCGCAACCCACGGTCAGCCGCGAACTGGCGCGGCTGGAAAGCCTTTCCGGGCTGCGCCTGTTCGACCGCGAAGGCGGGCGCCTGCTGCCCACGGCCCAGGCCCTGCTGTTGCTGGAAGAAGTGGAGCGGGCCTATGTGGGGCTGGAGCGGATCAACAGCGTGGCCCAGTCGATCCGCCGTTTCGAACACGGCCAGTTGAGCCTGAGCTGCCTGCCGCTGTTCTCCCAGACCCTACTGCCCCGAGTGTGCAAGCGCTTTTTGCAACAGCATCCGGGGATCGGCCTGAGCATCACCGCCCAGGAGTCGCCGCTGCTGGAAGAGTCCCTAAGCGCCCAGCGCCATGACCTGGGCCTGACCGAAAGCGAGCACCTGCCCCGGGGCACCCAGGGCGAGTTGCTGTTCTGCGCCGACATGGTCTGCATCCTCGCCGACCACCATCCGCTGCTGGCCAAGCCACGGCTGGCGCTGGAGGACTTTCGCGGCCAGGACTTCATCAACCTCTCGGGCCTGGATATCTACCGGCAGACCCTGGACGAGCACTTTCGCCAGGCCGGGGTCGATCGCCGGGTGGTGGTGGAAACCACCAACGCCGCCTCGGTGTGCGCCATGGTGCGGCAGACACTCGGGGTATCGATCATCAACCCCTTGAGCGCCATGGAGGAGGTCGGGCGCGGTCTGGCGATCCGGCCGCTGGAGTTTTCGGTGCCGTACCGGGTGATGCTGATCCGCCCGGATTACCGGCCGTCATCGAGTTTTGTCGAGGGGTTCTGCGAGTCGTTGCGGGGCGAGGCGGGGCGTCTGGATGAGCAGTTGAGCAGGCTGGTGCAAGCGCTGTAACTGCAACAGCGCCTCTGGTGTGGGAGGGAGCAAGCTCCCTCGCCACGGAGGAAGCGTTAGCGTTCGATGGCCAGTGCCACGCCCTGACCGCCGCCGATGCACAGGGTCGCCAGGCCTTTCTTGGCATCGCGCTTGAGCATTTCATGCAGCAGGGTCACCAGCACCCGGCAGCCCGACGCGCCAATCGGGTGGCCGATGGCAATCGCGCCGCCGTTGACGTTGACCTTGCTCGCATCCCATTCCAGCTCCTTGCCGACCGACAGCGATTGCGCGGCAAAGGCTTCGTTGGCTTCGATCAGGTCCAGCTGGTCCAGGGTCCAGCCGGCCTTGTCCAGGCAGCGGCGGGTGGCCGACACCGGGCCGATGCCCATGATCGCCGGGTCGACCCCGGCGTTGGCGTAGGCGGCGATCCGGGCCAGTACCGGCAGGCCCAGGGCCCGAGCCTTGCTGGCGCTCATCAGCAGCACTGCGGCGGCGCCATCGTTCAGCGACGAGGCGTTGCCGGCGGTCACCGTGCCGTCTTTCTTGAACGCCGGCTTGAGCTTGGCCAGGGCCTCGGCGGTGGTGCCGGGGCGCGGTTGTTCGTCGGTGGCGAAGCTTAGCGGCTCGCCCTTGCGCTGGGGAATCAGGATCGGGGTGATCTCGTCGACAAAACGCCCGGCCTCGATGGCGGCCACGGCTTTTTGCTGGGACGCGGCGGCGAAGGCGTCCTGGGCTTCACGGCTGATGGCGTATTTGTCCACCAGGTTCTCGGCGGTGATGCCCATGTGGTAGTCGTTGAAGGCGTCCCACAGGCCGTCGCTGATCATGGTATCGATCATCGGGCTGTGGCCCATGCGCAGGCCGGTGCGGGCGCCGGGCAGCACGTAGTTGGACAGGCTCATGTTTTCCTGGCCGCCGGCGATCATCACCTCGGCATCGCCGCAGCGGATGGCCTGGGCGGCCAGGTGCAGGGCCTTGAGGCCGGAGCCGCAGACCTTGTTCAGGGTCATGGCGGGCACGGCGTGGGGCAGGCCGGCCTTGATCGCGGCCTGGCGCGCGGGGTTCTGCCCGGCGCCGGCGGTGAGCACCTGGCCCATGATCACTTCGTCGACCTGGGCCGGGTCGATGCCGGTCTGGGCCAGCAGCTGGCGGATCACCGCGGCGCCCAGGTCAACGGCGGGAATGCCCGCCAGGGAGCCCTGGAAACTGCCCACGGCGGTACGGGTGGCGGCAACGATGACGACGTCTTGCATGTTGGGGCTCCTCAGGCGAACTGCATTTCAGGCACGTGGTCCGGCACGATCAGCTTGCCGGCGGTCTTGCTGACGATTTCCTCGACGCTGACCCCGGGGGCGCGCTCCTTGAGGATGAAGGCGCCGTTCTCGATCTCCAGGTAGGCCAGGTCGGTGAGCACGCGCTTGATGCACTGGGCGCCGGTCAGCGGCAGGCTGCAGCGGTTCAGCAGCTTGGATTCGCCGTCTTTCGAGGCGTGGGTCATGGTCACGATGATGTTCTCGGCACCGGCCACCAGGTCCATGGCGCCGCCCATGCCCTTGACCAGCTTGCCGGGGATCATCCACGAGGCGATGTTGCCCTGCACGTCCACCTCGAAGGCGCCGAGCACGGTGAGGTCGATATGCCCGCCGCGGATCATCGCGAAGGATTCGGCGGAGGAGAAGATCGAGGCGCCGATGCGTGCGGTGACCGTCTGCTTGCCGGCGTTGATCATGTCGGCGTCGACCTGGTCTTCGGTAGGGAAGGCGCCCATGCCGAGCAGGCCGTTTTCCGACTGCAGCATGACTTCCATGCCTTCGGGGATGTAGTTGGCCACCAGGGTCGGGATGCCGATGCCGAGGTTGACGTAGAAGCCGTCCTGCAGTTCGCGGGCGACGCGCTGAGCCATTTGTTCGCGGGTAAGAGCCATGTTGGTTGTCCTTGTTAGTCGGGCTGGGGAAGGGCGATCACTTGCGCACGGTGCGCTGTTCGATGCGCTTCTCGAAGGTGCCGCAGATGACCCGGTCGACGTAGATGCCGGGGGTGTGGATCTGCGTCGGGTCCAGCTCGCCCGGCTCGACGATTTCTTCCACTTCGACCACGGTGATCTTACCGGCGGTGGCCGCCAGGGGGTTGAAGTTCTGTGCGGTGTGGCGATAGATCACGTTGCCGAAATGGTCGGCCTTCCAGCCCTTGACGATGGCGAAGTCACCGGTGATGGACTCTTCCATCAGGTAGGTGCGGCCCTTGAATTCGCGGGTTTCCTTGCCTTCGGCCACCGGGGTGCCGACGCCGGTGGCGGTGAAGAAGGCCGGGATGCCGGCGCCGCCAGCGCGCATTTTTTCCGCCAGGGTGCCTTGGGGGGTCAGCACCACTTCGATCTCGCCGCTGAGCAGCTGTTTCTCGAACAGGGCGTTTTCACCCACATAGGAAGCGACCACCTTGCTGATCTGGCGGTCTTCCAGCAGCACCCCCAGGCCGAAACCGTCGACCCCGCAGTTGTTCGACACCACCGTCAGGTCGCGGGTGCCGCGGCGCTTGATCTCGGCGATCAGGTTCTCGGGGATACCGCACAGGCCGAAGCCGCCGGCGATCACGGTCATGCCGTCTTGCAGACCTTCCAGGGCTTCCTCGTAGGACGCCACACGCTTATCGAAACCTGCCATTTGCACCATCCTCTTTCTTGTTCGTTGGCGGCTGGCCAGCCGTTTGCGGATCAGTGTTGCGCTGCGGGATTGATTTGTTAAGTTGATTTTTAAGGTTGATTGATTTTAAAAGCAGCATAATCAGCTGCAAGCTGCAAGCTGCAAGCTGCAAGCTGCAAGCTGCAAGCTCCAGGCTACAAGCTTGCGGCTTGAAGCTTATAGCTTGCCGCTGCCCTCCCGAGGATGAGAGATGACGGTTAAACAGATACGGGCCTTTCTGGCGGTGGCCCACAGTTTGAGCTTTGCCCTGGCCTGTGAGCGCCTGCACTTGTCGCAGTCGGCCCTGAGCCTGACCATCAAGGCCCTGGAAGAAGGGCTGGGCGGGCGCCTGTTCACGCGCAATACGCGCAATGTGGCCCTGACCCCGGAAGGCGAGGCGCTGCTGCCCCTGGCGCGACGGCTGATCGCCGATTGGGACAACGCCGAGGACGAGCTGCGCCAGCGTTTCACCCTGCAGCGCGGGCGGGTCACGGTGGCGGCCATGCCGTCCTTTGCCGGCAACCTGCTGCCGCCGATCCTCAAGCACTTTCGCGCCCGTTACCCCCAGGTCAACGTCACGGTCAACGACGTGGTCAACGAGCAGGTGCTGGAGATGGTCCGCGACCGCGAGGTGGAGCTGGGGGTGGCCTTCGAGCCTCAGGACAGCAGCTCCCTGCTGTTCACCCCGCTGTACGTCGACCGTTTCGTGGCCGTGGTGCCCCAGGATTCGCCCCTGGCGCAGCGCAGCCGCATCGACTGGCGGACCTTGCTGCAGGAGCCCTTTATCACCCTGCAGCGGCCGTCCACGGTGCGGGTGATGCTCGAAGACCACCTGCGGGCCCGGGGCGTGCAGTTGCCGGTGGAATTCGAAAGCCATCAGTTGGCGACCGTGGGGCGCATGGTCGCCAGCGGCCTGGGCGTCAGTGCCGTGCCGGCCCTGTGTGCCCAGCACATGCGCGAGTTGGGCGGACACTGCCTGACCCTGGACGACCCGGTGGTGGAGCGTGCCATCGGTATCCTGACCAAGCCTGGGGAAGAGCTGTCCACCGCGGCCCAGGCGCTGTTCGACATCCTGCGCCAGGAGAACCTCGGTGAGCGCCTGGGCGCTGCCTGATTCAACCCAGCAGGCGCTCGGCCAGGAGCGGCAGGAGCTGGTCACAGGGCTCGCCGAACTTGAGGTCCAGCAACTCGTCGGCGCGGGTCTTGCCGAAGTTGATGGCCAGCAGCGGCTTGCCCTGGTCCGCCACGGCGCGGCACAGGCGAAACGCCGAGTAGGCCATCAGCGATGAGCCCACCACCAGCAGGCCGGCGGCCTCGTGCACCGCATTCAAGGCCCGGGCGGCGGTGATCTGGGCCACGTTCTCGCCGAAGAACACCACGTCGGGCTTCAAGCGGTCGCCGTCGCAGTAGGGGCAGCGGGGCACCTGGAAGCGTTCCTCGAAGGCCGGGTCCAGCAGGGTGTCGCCATCCGGTGCCTGCACCGCGTCGACCCCGGCCAGGTACGGATTGAGTGCCTGCAACTGCTGCTGGATGGCATCGCGCTGGCTGCGTTGGCCGCAGTCCAGGCACAGCACCCGGTGCAGGCTGCCGTGCAGCTCGATGACGTCCAGGCTGCCGGCCTGATCGTGCAGGGTGTCGACATTCTGGGTGATCACCCCGGCGATGCTTCCTGCCGCCTGCAATTGCGCCAACGCCTGGTGCGCAGCATTCGGCCGGGCCTGGCGGATGCGCGGCCAGCCGAGCATGGCCCGGGCCCAGTAGCGGCGCCGGGCTTCGGCCTGGCCGAGGAACTCCTGGTACATCATCGGCTGCTTGCCGCGGCGCACGCCGTCGTTGTCGCGGTAGTCGGGGATGCCCGACGGGGTGCTGATGCCGGCGCCGGTAAGGACCATGAACGGCTTGCCGTGCATGGCGGCGGCGAGTTGTTCGAGCGGTGGGGCAGTAGGGCGGTCGATCATGGGCTGCACTCGTTTCCAGTGACCAGGGACGCCTACCAGAAATAGACGCAAAGCCTTCGCGGCGCCAGTGTCTTACCCGTGGTTCAGCGCCGGGGGCCGAACACCGACTTGGGTGACTTGCCATAGAACCGGGTAAAGGCCGCGCTGAAGTTGCCGGGAAAGCGGTAGCCCACCTGATAGGCCGCCTGGGCCACCTGGCAGCCGCCTTCCAACAGGCGGTGGGCATGGCCCATGCGGATTTCCAGGAGCATGCGCTGCGGCGTGGTGTGGTAGTGCTCGCGCAGGCCCTGCTTGAGCTTGAACTCGTTCAGCCCCACAGCGGCGCACAGATAGGCCACGCTCAAGGGCTGGTGCATCTGCTCGAACATCAGGTCGCGTACCCGCTGCAGCCGTTCAAGATCGGCGGCCTTCAGGCGCCGGCCCGGGGCGACAGGGGCGGGGGCCAGGGCCTGCAATTGCAGGGACAGCAGGCTCAGGGCGTGAGTGTGCAACTCCAGCGTCGCTGGCTGCTGCCGGCCCCAGGGTTGGGCCAGGGCACTGAGATGGCCGGCGCTGGCCCGGGAGGTGGGCCCGCAGGCCAGCAATTGCACGGCGTCCTGGCCCAGCAACTGGCGAGCCCGGGTGGGGCCCAGGTACTGCTGGAGCAGGGTTTCGCCCACCAGCAGGCGCAGTTGCTCCACCGTTTCATTGGCGCCATAACGGCGTTCGCCGCGGTTGGCCTGGAAGGCGCTGACGCTGGTGTGCCCGGCGCGAAACACCAGGCTCGAACCCTTGGCGTCGAGGTAGCCCGAGGTGCCTTGCAGGGCGCAGGTGATCACCAGTAGACGGCCGGCGTGGCAACTGCTGGCCTCTTCGATCAAGGGGCGATTGGGGTGGTAGCGCGAGCGCACCAGGGTCAGGTCCTGGGCCAGGGGCAGGCTGTCGCTGTAGCAATCGCCCAGGGCCTGGGGCAACTGCTGGCGTGACCCGCCGCCCGGGGCCTGGCGGTGCTCGCGTGGTGCGTGGCACGGCAAGCGATAGGACTGGGAAGAACCGGGTGCAACGGCCATGTTCGCGCTCCTGCAATGGATGTTCTGCGTTTGCCATGGGAATGGATCCGTTTCCCATATGAACACGCATGATAAGCATTCTCGATGGAAGGTAAGCTGTTTCCCAAGCAGGGGTGAGCGTCGTCACCTGGCGGCGCGCCACCTGTCACGGAGCAAGGGATGAACCCTCAGAGCTTGAAAAACGCCAGTCCCCGGGGGCTCTGGCTGCGTACGGTGCTGGTGTGTGCCATGGGCCTGCCGATGCTGATCTTCTATGCCATCGGCGCCCTCGGGCCCTTGCTGATCGCCGATCTTGGGATTGCGCCCCACTGGCTGGGCTGGCTGCTGACCAGCGCCTTTGGCCTGGCGGCATTGCTGTCCCTGTGGGCGGGGCCGCTGGCCAGCCGACTCGGCATCCGCCGGGGCCTGGCCTTGCTGTTCTGGGCGACCCTGGCGGAGTATGGCCTGCTGGTCAGCTTGCCGGGCTTTGCCGGGGCGCTGCTGGCCCTGGCGATCTGCGGAGTGGCCCAGGCCCTGGCCAACCCGGTGACCCAACTGCTGGTGGCCGAGTGTGTCGAGGCCCGCAACAAGGCCGCGGTGGTGGGGCTGAAACAGTCCGGGGTGCAGTTGTCCGCGCTGATCGCCGGCCTGTTGCTGCCGCCTCTGGCCGGGTCCCTGGGCTGGCGCGCTGCCCTGGCCTGCCTGCTTGTGCCGACATTGCTGCTGGCCCTGTGGGGGCCCAGGGTGGCGCCGGGCCGCGCCGTGGGCAAGGCCGTGAGCCTGACGATTCCCCGGCCCAATTCACGGCTGACGCTGCTGCTCAGCGTGCAGCTGTGTGTCGGCCTGGTGCTTTCGTCCTTCGTGACCTTTCTTGGGGTATTCGCGGCCCGCCAAGGAGTGACGGTCGGCGAGACCGGGGCCATGGTCGCCGGGTTCGGGGTCATGGGCATCCTGGCCCGAACCCTGCTGACGCCATTGGCGGCCCGCATGGCCGAGGAGTCCTGGCTGCTGCTGACGCTGATGCTCCTGGCCAGCCTGGCCCTGGCGGTGACTGCCCAGGCCACGCCTCAGGCGCACTGGCCCTTGTGGTTCGGCGCTCTGGGCATGGGCCTGAGCGCCGTGGCCACCAACGCCATCGCCATGAGCATGCTGCTGCGCGATCCGGCCTTTGGCAGCCCGGCCTGCGCCTCGGGTCTGCTCTCGGCAGGCTTCTTCGCCGGGTTCGCCCTGGGTCCGGTGCTGTTCGGCGCCGTGCAGCAAGGCGCGGCGGATTTTGCCAGCGCCTGGCTGATGCTGATCGCGGTCCTGCTGCTGGGTGCGGGTCTGAGTCTGATGCTGGTGCGTGCCCGAGCGCTTGAGTCGGGCAGTGCCAGTGCCAGTCCTAGAGCCTGAACACACTCACCTGCTGTTCCAGGTTCTGCGCCAGTTGCTGCAGGGAACGGGCGGTTTCGCTGGTTTCCTCCACCGCCTGGCTGTTCTGCTGGGACATCTGGGCGATGCGCTCGACATTGCGCGCCACATCCTGGCTGGCAGCGGTCTGCTCCCGCAGGGCCAGGGAAATCTGGTCCACCACTCGCACCACGTTGCCGGACGAGGTGCGGATATTGACGATGGCCTCACCGGCCTGCTGGGCCAGTTCGACGCCGCTTTTCACCTGATTGACCCCCACGTCCATGCTGCTCACCGCCTCTCGGGTGCCCAGCTGGATCTTGCCAACCATCTCGGTGATTTCCTGGGTCGAATTGGCGGTGCGCTGGGCCAGCAGGCGCACCTCATCGGCGACCACGGCGAAGCCGCGACCCTGTTCCCCGGCCCGGGCGGCTTCGATGGCCGCGTTCAGGGCCAGCAGGTTGGTCTGCTCGGCAATGCCCTTGATCACCCCGACGATGCTGGAGATCTGCTCGGCGTGCTGGCCCAGTTCACCGATCTGGGAAGCCGAGGCCTGCACGGTCTCGGCGATCAGGCGCATGCTGCCCAGGGTGTCCTGGATCACGCTGCCGCCTTCCTCGGACTGGCGCCCGGACTCGCTGGACAGGGCGTGGGCATCCCCGGCGTTGTCCGCCACGTGATTGATGCTCACGGTCAGTTCTTCCACCGTGGCCGCCATGGAGGAGGCCGAGTGGGACTGCTCCTGGGCCGAGGCCGAGAGCTGCAACGAGGCGCTGGAAATGCTCTGGGAGGCGCTGACCAACTGGTCGGCCCCCTGCTTGATCTGGCTGATCATGCTCCGCAGGCGCTCCTGCATGGCGGCGAAAGCGTGCAGCAGGTTGCTCACCTCATCACGGCCGGTGGCGCTGATGCTGCTGTCCAGACGGCCGGCGGCGATGGCCTTGGCCACGTCCACGGCCTGGCGGATACGGCCCACCAGATTGCTGGACAGCGACCAGGCCACCAGCATGGCCAGCACCGCCGCCAGCAAGCCACCGCCGATCAGGATCGCCAGGGCCGAGGCCTTGGCGTCGTCCATGGCCTGGCTGCGGGCGTCCTGCAGGCTTTTTTCCGCGTCGCGCAATTCACTGGTGAGCTGGCGCATGGCGTCCATCTTGGCCTTGTCGCGACCGGCGCTGATCTGTTCGGCCATGGCGGTGGCCGGCTGGCTGCCGGCGTTGATCGCCCGGCGCAGGGCCAGGTTGCCCTGGACGTCGTCGCGCAGCCATTGATCATGCAGGGCCTTGAGTCGTTCCAGGCGCGCCTGCTGCTCGGGATTGTCGGCGGTGCTGTCCTTGATCCGCGCGTAGTCCTCGGCAAAGGCTTTCTCGCCTTGCTCCAGGGGTTCGAGGAAGCTGTCGCGGCCGGTCAGGGCATAACCGCGCATGCCGGTCTCGACATTGATCAGGCTGCGCAGCAAGGCGTCGGACTGGCTCAGGACCTCGTAGCTGTGGATGTTGCTTTTGACACTGCTGCTGACTTGATCGAAGCCGCGCAGGGCCGCCAGCACCAGCAGCAGGAGGATCAGCAGGACGACGCCGAAACCGGCATAGAGCTTTTGCGAAATGCTCAGATTGGAAAACATAGGAAGGACCGCTCCTAAACCGTTGACTGAATGCTTCACAGGGCTGTGTCTCGACGAGGCAGCGTGATAGCTCAATGATGCTCAAATGACATCAACGGTCCGACTTTTCCTGTACAAAAAAAGTTTCATGTACAAGAAAATATTTTTGCGGGGCGTGTAGAAGGGGGCATCGAGCGTCACCCGAAAGGGCGCCGCTCGATGCTCGGCGGGGCTCAGCTGGAGTGGGCGTTGCTGTCGTCCTCGGGCTCGACGCTCTCGGTCTGCCCCGGCAACTCGGTGATCACGCTGAAATCGCTGACTTCCACTGCGCCCAGGCCATAGCCCAGCAGGTGGAAGGAGAAGGCCTTGCGGGTTTGCGGGTTGTCGAAGCTGAAGTCCATCTGCAGTGGCTGGTCGGGCGTCACCAGCATTTCTTCAGGCAGGCCCAGGGGCACATCCTGCTCCAGCTCCTTGCCCTTGAGCAGGATGTAGGCGTTCTGCTGCGGGTCGGCGGAGCGCACGGTGAAGCGCACCCGGGTCTGCGAGCCCTTGGGCATTTCCAGGTACTGGGCGCCGATCAGGTTGTCGGCCCAGTCATCCTTGATCTGCGCCTTGAGCGGGATGATTGCCGGGCTGCCGAACTGATAGTGCTGGTTCAGCGGCGACTGCAGCAGGCTGCGGTCCAGGTGCGTGGCCCGGGCGCTGATCTGCCGCGCCCGCTGACCGCCGTACTGGCCCTGAAGGCTGGCGCTGTCGGCGATGAAGCCGGTGCTTGAGTAGTAGCGGCAGCGCTGCTGGAAGTCGCACTCGGTGAAGGTACCCTGGCCGTCGTGGTAACGCAGCTTGCCGTTGGTGTAGGACATGATTTCCCGGCCCTGGGCATAGTCGCGGAACAACGAGCGACCGCTGAGGCTGGCGGGCACCGGCAGGCCGAAGTAGTCGAGCACCGAGGCGCTGAGGTCGACGTGGCCGTAGGTCCCGGACTTGAGATGGGGCAGCAGCTCCTGGTCCGGGGCCAGCATCAGGTTGAAGCCCCAGGACGAGGCCAGGCGCACACCGTCGATGCCGTGGGACTCGTCGGAGGTGATGATCACCAGGGTGTCCTTGAGCACGCCCTTGCGCTCCAGCCCCGTGAGGAACTGGTCGATGGCGTCGTCCAGGTAACCGACCGCCGCCTGCTTGGGCGTGTCATAGCGCTCCAGGTAGTCCTCGGGCGCGGAGTAGGGTTGGTGGGTGCCGACGGTCAGCAGGGTGAGCATCCATGGCTGTTTTTTCTTCTTCAACTGATCCACGTAGCTCAGGGCGCCTTCGAAGAAGGCCTTGTCGTCCTTGCCCCATGGGAATTCCAGGTAGTTGTCGTTCTTGAACCACTCCAGGCCATGGGTCGAATCAAAGCCGATGTGCGGCATGATCTTGTCCTTGGCCATGAAGCGCAGGCCGGCGCCCTGCAGGTAGTGGGTGTTGAAACCGAACTTGTGCATCTGCGCCGGCAGGCAGGCCTGGTTGCGCTGGCTCTGGGTGAGCATCTCGACGCCCTTGGGGGTGCCGTTGTCGAGCTTGTCGTAGTCGCCGCAAAGCATGGCGTACAGGCCGCGGATGGTCTGGTGGCTGTGCAGCACGTAGTCCGGGGTGTTCATGCCGCGCTCGGCCCAGGCGCTGAGCTTGGGCATCAGGTCTTCCTGGTAGCGGCTGTTCAGGGCCTCGCGGTTGGTGCGGATATAGGCCCCGGGAATGCCTTCCAGGGTGATCAGCAGCACGTTGCGCGCGCGACCGGCGCTGGGCAGCAGGGGTTGGCCTTCAAGGTCCAGCCGGGTCAGGCCGGTCATCACCGGCGGCACGTCGGCGACATCGCCTTGCAGCCAGTCTTCGATGCGCATCTGCGCCTGGCCGGTAGCGGTGGCCAGGGCCTGGTGGGGCAGGTTGAACAGCTGCCACTGGTCGGCTTCGCTGGGTTTCAGGTACTGGGTGGTGCCATGGACCAGGAGCAGCCCCAGCGGCAGGGCCCACAGCGCCCGTGGCAGGGCCGGGCGTCGCACCCCGCGACTGCTGCGCTGGACCACCAGCCACAGCACCAGCCCCAGCAGCAGGGTCAGCCCCAGCTCGGGGTGGGTCAGGCCGCCGCCGGTGGAGTTGCCGACAAATTGCGGGTCCACCAGGTAATGCAGGTCGGCGAGGTTGGGCATGCGCCCCACGGCGCTCACCAGCTCGGCGCTGACCAGGGTCAGGAGTGCCCAGACCAGCAGCACCGGCAGCGCCAGCCACCAGCGGCGGCGATACAGCAGCAGGGTCAGCAGGCTGGCGCTGGCCAGGTCCGACAGATAGCCCAGCGGGTGGGACCAGCCCAGGGCCAGGCGCGCGCCCATCGGCACCAGCAACAGCAGGCCGAATAAGGTGCACAGGGGAGCAAGAGGGTGTTGTAGGCAACGACGGATCAACTTCACAAATAACCTGCCTGTCATCAAAGCTTCACGCAAATGTGCGCAATGGTAACAAGAGCGACAGCTCAGACGTTTCTTATTAGTGGGGGGAATTTATTTCCAGGCGGCCTGAGAATTGGCCTGGATAGGCTCAAGACCGGGCTGAAGGCCCGTATTCAGGTGTCTTATTGCGGCTGCGGCCGAGTCTGATGGTGGCGGGATTTACTATTTCAGGGTGTTAAAAAGCCGCCGTCTACGGATCAGCTCAGAAGCGCAGGTGACCGTATGGGCGATGCAAGGTTTGCGGGCCTGTTCGCCGGCAAGCCGGCTCCTACGGGAATATCGCGCGGTGTCAGGGCGACCGTAGGAGCTGGCTTGCCAGCGAAGGCGTTGCCATGGACGGTGCAAGGCTTGCGGGCCCTTTCGCCGGCAAGCCGGCTCCCACGGGAATATCGCACGGTGTCAGGGCGACCGTAGGAGCTGGCTTGCCAGCGAGGGCGTTGCCATGGACGGTGCAAGGCTTGCGGGCCCTTTCGCCGGCAAGCCGGCTCCCACGGGAATATCGCACGGTGTCAGGGCGACCGTAGGAGCTGGCTTGCCAGCGAAGGCGGCCCCACGGGCGGTGCATGGCGTTCGGACCCGTTCGCCCACGGTCAGACCACAGTGCCGAACACGCTGCCCACGGCGGCGGTGAGGCCCATGGCCAGGGCGCCCCAGAGGGTCACGCGCCAGGCCCCCGCCAGCACCCTGGCGCCGCCGGCGTTGGCCGCCACGGCTCCCAGGCCACCGAGGAACACCAGGGACATGCCGGCAATCCACGGCACCACGCTGTGGGTCGGGGCGATGAAGGTCACCGCCAGCGGCAGCGCCGCGCCCACCACGAAGCTGGCCGCCGAGGCCAGGGCCGCCTGCAGCGGTTTGGCCGCCAGGGCCTCGCTGATACCCAGTTCGTCGCGGGCGTGAGCCCCCAGGGCATCGTGGGCCATCAGTTGCACCGCCACCTGGCGGGACAGTTCCGGGTTGACGCCGCGGCTCTGGTAGATGTGGGCCAGTTCGTTGAGTTCGGCCTGGTGATCGCTGGCCAGTTCGGCGCGTTCCCGGGCCAGGTCGGCCTGTTCGGTATCGGCCTGGGAGTGCACGGACACGTATTCTCCGGCGGCCATCGACATGGCCCCCGCCACCAGCCCGGCCATGCCGGTGACCAGCAGCGTGCCGTGGCTGGCGCTGGCCGCGGCCACGCCGATCAGCAGGCTGGCGGTGGAGACAATGCCATCGTTGGCCCCCAGGACGGCGGCGCGCAGCCAGCCAATACGGTCGTTACGGTGCAGTTCGCGGTGTCGGTGCATGAATTTCATCGGCGATGGACTCAGGTGGAGGGCACTGAACAATTTGTCGGGTGGGCCCGGGCTTCAACGGGCCTCGATGTCGGCCTGCAACTGCCCACCCACAATAGACACTTCCCGCAACTGCCCCGCGTCGCGGATCACAAACAAGGCATCCATACCGCGCTCCTGGGCCAGCCGTGGCCCTTCGATTTCGCCCAGCACCAGCAGCGCGGTGGCCCAGGCATCGGCCAGCATGCAACTGCCGGCCACCACGCTGACCGAGGCCAGACGATTGCGCAGGGGTTCGCCAGTCGTCGGGTCCAGGGTATGAGCGTAGGACTGTCCGGCGATGTCCACCCACTGACGGTAGTCGCCGGAGGTGGCGATGGCTGCATCTTCCAGCTCCATCACCCCCATGACCTGGCGTTCCCCGCGCAGGGGTTTCTCCACGGCCACTCTCCAGGGCTGGCCCCCGGGCTTGCGGCCCCGGGCGCGCATTTCGCCGTCGATCCCCACCAGGTAGTCGCGGATGCCCGAGGCGTCCAGGGCCCGGGCCAGTTCGTCGACGCCAAAGCCCTTGGCAATGCCGTTGAGGTCCAGGCGCAGTGGGCCGCGCTTGCGCAGGCGGTGGCGCCTGGGTTCCAGCACCAGGGCGCTGCCGGCACAGTGGCGGCGCTGCCGGCCCAGTTCACACAAGGCCGCAGGTTCCAGGGTCCGCGGCGCGGGGCCAAAGCCCCAGTTGCGCACCAGCTCCCCCACGCCAATCTCGAAGGCGCCGCGCGATTGCTCGCTGACCCGCAGCGCGGTGCTGATGACCTGCATCAGCTCCCGCGGCACGCTGATCCAGCGGTGCCGGGGCGCGGCGTTGAGGCGGTTGAGATCGGACTGGGGGTTCCAGCCCGACATCTGCTGCTCGACCCTGGCCACGGCCTGGGCCAGGCGCTCGCCGAGGTCCTGGGTGGCGAAGCCCGGGGCGGCGTAGAACAGCGCGCTGTAGCGGCTGCCCATGGTCGGGCCATTGAGGCTGTAGCGCTGCAGTGCGGCGGATTCAGTAGACATCTTCACGGTAACGTCCTTGGGCCTTGAGGGTCAGTACGCTGAGGTTGAGCGGGGCCAGCACTTCGTCCAGGGCCTGCATCACGCCCTTGGCCATCTCCCGGCTGCCGCAGACCAGCACCTGGGCGCCTTTTTCCACCAGCCGGCGCAGCGCCAGGGCATCGGCCAGCAGCCGGTCCTGCACGTAGCCGCGCTCCTGGACCTGGGAGAAGGCCGCGCGCAGGGCGGTCAGGCGCCGGTCGGCCAGATAGCCCTTGAGTTCCGGCTCGTAGAGAAAATCCGAGGCCGGGTGACGCCCGCCCCAATACAGGTGCATCGGCTGCCGGGCCCGGTTGCCGCGGATGAACCCCGCCAGGGGGCCGATGCCGGTGCCGGCACCGATCAGGATCACCGGCTGCGCGCCCTTGAGCGGACGAAACTGCGGATTGGGCTGGATGAAACCTTGGATTCGCGCGCCTGCGTGCAGCTCATGGAGAAAGCCCGAGCACAGGCCCCCCGGGTGCTTGCGCACGCAGATCTCCAGCACCCCGTCGGCACGGCTGCTGGCCAGGGAATAGAAGCGTGGCTGGGCCGTGCCGGGGGGCAAGATGCCCACCAGGTCGCCGGCCTGGAACTCGGGCAACGGCTGTCCGCTGCCGTCGGCGGCCTTGAAGCGCAGGATCCGCGTCGGCGCCTGGACCTGATCGCCATAGGCCACCGACTCCACCAGTTGCCACTGGTGGCAGGGCAGGGCGTGGGCCTGATGCTGCAGGTCCAGGGGCAGGCCCAAGGCCCGGCCCAGGGCTTGGCCCCAGCGCTGGAACGCCTGGGGCGACTGGCGATCGATGGTTTCCAGGGGCAGCAGGCACTGCGCCGCGCCGGCGTCCAGGGCGTTCTGCACCTGTTCGGCAAAGCCGCAGAAACGCGGGAACTGCCGGTCGCCAAAGCCCAGCACGGCATACGCCAGGTCGGGCGCCAGCGGCCGCTGTTGCAGGCGTGCGAGAAAGCCTTGGGCCGAGGCCGGGGCATCGCCGTCGCCGTGGGTGGCGGTGAGGATCAGCAACTGGCGGGCCTTGGGGTAGTCGTTGCGCAGCTGGTTCATGGGCGCGCTGTGGACCCGGCGTCCCGCCGCCACCAGGGCCTGCTGCAGGGTCCGGGCAAAGCCCCAGGTGCCGTTGCTTTCGCTGCCCACCAGGATCACGCAGTCGGCGGCGTCGGCCGGGCAGTTGTCGTCGATCGCCACCGCGTCGCGACGCCGGCGCCACCACAGCCACAGGCCGGTGAGGCTCATCAGCGGCACCCCCAGGGCGCTGACGCCCAGCAGCAGGCCCAGCCACCACAGGCCTTCGCCGGTGTGCAGTTGATAGATGAACCCGGAAACCTGCTGCATTGCGCCCTCGGGCTGGAAGGCCAGCAGGGCACCGCTGGCCGGATCGACATAACCTTGGCCGCTGCGGGTGTGCAGGCTGAACAGATCCCCAGGGCTGTCAGGGTCGGGGTAGACCAGCTCGCGCAGATCCTTGAGGTCCACGGCGTGCAACGCCGAGAGACTCGCCACCGGCAAGGCCGGGCCGGCGCTGATCGCGGCCGGCAGGGCGGGCTGGTTCTGGGCGTCGTCGGCGATCAGGCCCAAGGTGCCGGCCGACAGGTACAGCCCGCTCAGGGCCGACAGCAGCAGGCCAAGGATCGTCAGGCGTCCCACCTCGGCGTGCCAGCGCTGGCTGAAACTGCCGCGCAACGGCCGCAGCAGCTTGCTCCAGCCACCGGCGCGGCGGGCCAGCAGCAGCGCGCCGGACGCCGCCAGCAACAGCATCGCCAGGGCGCCCAGGGCCGCCACCACATGCCCCGGGGTGTCGAGCAACAGCGAACGGTGCAGCTCCTTGACCCAGCGGGCAAAGGCCGAGGGTGTGTAGGGCGCCAGTACCGCGCCGGTCCCCGGATCGACGCGGCTGGCCAGGGTCTGGCCATGCTCGCGGTGGTAGACGATCAGCGTGCCGGAGGGCGTGCGGCGGATCTGCTCGATCCCACTGAGCTGGCCGGCCACGCGCCCGGCCAGCTGCGCGACGCTGACTTCAGCCGCCGCCGGTGGCGCCTGCAGGCGTTCCAGGGCCGGGTTCAGCGCCAGGGTCGCGCCGCTGATGGCCAGCAGCATCACCAGCAGGGCGGCCAGCAGTCCGGGGATTGAGTGCAACGAGCGCAACATGGTCGGGCCTCCTCGGGGCGCAGGGGCTACAGGTCGTAGCGCAGGGACTGCAGGTAGGTGCTGCCACTGGCGGGTTGCCCGCTGCCCTTGAGGGTCAGGGGCAGGACCACGTCGGCGCGGACATCGCGCTGGTCTTCCACGGCGCTGTCGATGCGGATCTGATACCCGGCGTCGATCAGGCTGTCCGCCAGGTCGGCGCTGACCGTCAGGGTCTCGCCGCTGCCGACGCTGGCGCCGGTGACGCCGTCGTACTGGCCGGCCGCCGCGCCGCCACTGCGGGCCCACCCTGACAGGTGCTTGTAGTACTTGGCCTTCTTGCCGGCCACCCACAGGGTCTTCTGGTAGGTGCCGCTGGCGTCGGTGAGGTAGACCGCCAGGTACGCGCCGTTGCCGCTGTAGGGCTTGAGCTGGGTGGTCAGGGTCACTTCACGGGCCTGGGCCAGTGTCGGCAGGGCCAGGGCCGCGGTGAGGCAACCGGCGATCACAAGCTTGTTCATGAGGCTGTCCTTTTTGCTGAATGTGGCCGCAGCCTGGGCCGTCTAGCTGACAGCAACCTGAAGGCCGGGAAAAAACTTCAGGTCGTGGTGCTCTCGGCGACTCGGGCTTTTGCTGATCTGCCTCGCATCCCGCGGGCGCGACACTGGCTACCCTGATCAGGCCGGCGGCGTCTTCAGATTCGCGTCAGGTTCAGCGGTTAAGGTGCAGCACCACACAGGTACAGGAGAGCGTCGATGCGGGTGTTATTGGTCGAGGATGCGGCAGGGCTGGGGGACGCGGTGCGCGAGCAGATTGCCGACGATGGCCACGCCGTGGATTGGGTGCAGCGCCTGGAGCAGGCCCGGGCCAGCGTCGCCAGCACGCCCTACGACCTGATCCTGCTGGACCTGATGCTGCCCGACGGGCGCGGCCTGGAGTTCCTGCGCCAGCGTCGCGGCGCCGGCGACGTGACCCCGGTGATCATCCTCACCGCCCAGGACCAGATATCCGAGCGCATCGCCGGGCTCAATGCCGGCGCCGACGACTACCTGGTCAAGCCCTTCGACCTGTTCGAGCTGTCGGCGCGGGTCGCCGCGGTGGCCCGGCGCTACAGCGGCAACCCCAACCCGCAGATCCGCCTCGGCGAGCTGCAGGTGGACCTGAACGCCCGTACCGTGCAGCGCGACGGCAGCATCATCGACCTCACCGCCCGCGAATGGGCGGTGTTCGAGGCCTTTGTCCAGCGTCCCAGCGCCTTGCTCTCCAAGTCCCAGCTGGAGGAGCGGCTGTATGCCTTCGGCGCGGAAATCGAGAGCAACACCATCGAGGTCTACGTCAGCCGCCTGCGCAAGAAGCTCGGCCGCGAGCTGATTGAAACCGTGCGCGGCATGGGCTATCGGCTGATGCCCGCATGAAGCGTCCCATCAGCCTGCAGAAACGCCTGAGCCTGGGCCTGACCCTGGGCATGACCCTGCTCTGGCTCGGGGCCACCGCCGGCACCTGGCTGGTGGTCCAGCACGAGCTGGACGAAACCTTCGACAGCGCCCTGGAAGCCACTGCCCAGCGCATCCTGCCCCTGGCCGCGCTGGAGATCGGCAACCGTCGCGGGCCGCGCCGGGCGCGGCACGTGGCGACCCTGAAGATGGACAGCGAGTACCTGACCTACCTGGTGCGCGATGCCGACGGGCGGATCCTCATGCGCTCCCATGACGCCAAACTGAAGATCTTCAGCCACCGCCCAAGCCCCGGCTTCAGCACCACGGACAAATACCGCCTGTACAGCGCCAGCATCGAGAACGGCTCGATCGTCATCGAAATCGCCGAGCCCCTGGCCCACCGCCGCGAGGCATCGCGGGAGGCGTTGCTGGCCCTGTTGCTGCCCCTGCTCGGGCTGATTCCCATCAGCCTGCTGGGCACCTGGCTGTTCGTGCGCATCAGCCTGCGCAGCGTGCTGGCTTACCGGCGCGCGGTGGAGTCGCGCGGCGTGGGCGATCTGTCGCCGATCCAGGTGGCGCGCCTGCCGGCGGAAATCGACCCGTTGGCCGAAGCGGTCAATCATCTGCTGGAGCGCCTGCGCAAAGCCCTGGAAGCGGAACGCAGCTTCACCGCCAACAGCGCCCATGAACTGCGCACGCCCCTGGCCGCGACCCTGGCGCAGATCCAGCGCCTGCGCCAGGAAGCGCCGCAGGGACCCTTGCAGGTGCGGGCGGCGAAGATCGAGAACGCCCTGCGGGAACTGGCCAGGCTCTCGGAAAAGCTCATGCAATTGGCCAAGGCCGAAGGCGGCGGGCTGCTCTCGCAAACCCCCGAGGACCTGATTCCGTTGCTGGCCCATGGCGTGGAGGAGTGGAACCGCGGCGCGGCGGCGCGGATCAACCTGCAGTTGCCGGAGGCGGCCCGGGTGTGCACGGCCATCGATCCGGACGCCTTTGGCATCCTGCTGCGCAACCTGATCGAGAACGCCCTGAAATACGGCGATCCGGCGCAACCGGTGGACGTCAGCCTCGGCGCCGACGGTTGCTTGCGGGTGATCAATGGCGGGCCGCGGGTGCCGGCGGAGGTACTGCAGCGCCTGACCGAGCGCTTTGTGCGTGGCAACAGCGAAACCAGCGGCTCGGGCCTGGGCCTGGCGATTGCCCAGAGCATCGTCCACGGAGTCGGCGGCCAGCTGCACCTGGCCTCACCGGCCAGCGGCCGCGACGACGGCTTCGAAGTGCGCGTGCACTTTCCCCTGGAGAGGCCGAGCCAATCGTAGTAGCTGGCTTGCCAACGAAGACGCCGGTTGGATCGGTGCAAGGCTTGCGGGTCTGTTCGCCGGCAAGCCGGCTCCTACGCAATGTGCTGCCGCTGAGCGGGCGTCTGTAGGCGTTGGCTGGCCGGCGAAGGCGTCGGTTGGATCGGTGCAAGGCTTGCGGGTCTGTTCGCCGGCAAGCCGGCTCCTACGCAGTGTGCTGCCGCTGAGCGGGCGTCTGTAGGCGCTGGCTGGTCGGCGAAGGCGTCGGTTGGATCGGTGCAAGGCTTGTGGGTCTGTTCGCCGGCAAGCCGGCTCCTACGTAATGTGCTGCCGCTGAGCGGGCGTCTGTAGGCGTTGGCTGGCCAACGAAGATGCGGGTTGGATTGGTGCAAGGCTTGTGGGGTCTGTTCGCCGGCAAGCCGGCTCCTACGCAATGTGCTGCCGCTGAGCGGGCGTCTGTAGGCGCTGGCTGGCCAACGAAGATGCGGGTTGGATTGGTGCAAGGCTTGTGGGGGCTGTTCGCCGGCAAGCCGGCTCCTACGCAATGTGCTGCCGCTGAGCGGGCGTCTGTAGGCGCTGGCTGGCCAGCGAAGGGGCCGTTTGGGGCGGTGCAAGGTTTGCGGGCTTACTCGCCGCGAATGTATTGCTCCAGCTGGCGGATCAGGTCGGCCTGTTCGGCAATCGCTTCCTTGACCAGGTCGCCGATCGACAGCAACCCCAGCAACTGACCGTTCTCCACCACCGGCAGGTGGCGCAGGTGGTGGTCGGTCATGATGCTCATGCAGGTTTCCACGTTCTGGTGCGAGTCCACGGTGATCACCGGCGAGCTCATGATGGCGCTGACCGGGGTGCCCACCGATGAGCGCCCGTGCAGTACCAGCTTGCGCGCGTAGTCTCGTTCGCTGATGACCCCGACCACTGCACCGTTCTCCATCACCGGCAGGGCACCGACGTTTTTTTCGGCCATCAGCATCAGCGCTTCCAGGACCATCTGGTGCGGGGCGATGGTGTGCACTTGCTGGTTGTGCTTGGCCTTGAGTTTCAGCAGTTCTGCGACGCTCTTCATGGGGCGCTCCGAGGGTTCTACGTGGGGCGGCGATGTGCCGCCCTGAGGGGTTTCTAAAGAATCGTAGAGACTCGACCAACCGGCAAGGCTGAAAACGGCAGATAAACGGCGAAAAACGTCAGCCCGGGGATTTTTTTTCATCGCGGCCCCGATAACGGGGCCGTGGCTGTCAGTGGAAGCGTTGCAGGGAGAAACTCTGCAGGTCGATTTCGCTGCGGCCGTCCACCTGCAACTGGGCCAAGGCTTCGCCAATCGCCGCCGAGTGCTTGAAGCCATGGCCGGAGCAGGCGCTGACCACGGTGACGTTGGCCAGGCGCGGGTGACGGTCGATGATGAAGCCCGAATCCGGGGTCACGGTGTAGGCGCAGACGCTGGCCTTCACCAGCTCCGGGGCGAGCCCGGCGATATGCGGGGCTACCAGCTCGCGGAACAGGCGCTGGGCATCGGCGAGGCTGGGCTGGCGGTCGAGGCTGTCCGGCTGGCTGCTGACGCTGTATTGCTCGGTGGCGATTTTCACGCTGCCTTCGCCGGGAATCGGCGGGAAGCCATAGCAGGTGTCGACGTCGTCGGCGCTGTGGAGGATGAAGCTCGGCGAGCGGGCCGGGTAGTGTTGCGGCTCATCGAGGCGGAACCAGTAAAGCTGCTGGCGGCAGACCTGCAGCAGGGCGTCGAAGGGCGCGCCGAGCAGCTGCGCCGACCACATGCCGGCGCTGACGATCACCTGCCGGGCGCGAATTCGCGAACCGGCGCTGATGACGTCCACACCCTCGGCGTCGGACTTGAGCTCCTGCACGGTCTGGCCTGTGATCAGGGTCGCCCCCAGTTGCCGGGCCCGGGTCAGTTGCGCGTCGATGCAGCGTTCCGGGCGGACAAAACCGCCGCCGGGTTCGAAGTAGCCCCGGGCACTGTCGGCCAACGGGGCGAACTGCGGAAAGCGCCGGCGGATCTCGGCGGCATCGAGTACCTGGTGCTCGATGCCGTAGTGCCGGGCCAGCGCGATGCTGTTGTCGGTGAAGTCCCGGTCCTGCGCCGGGCGCTGTGGGTCGGTGCTGGCGGTCATCACCAGCACCCCGCACTGCTCGAACAGCGCCACGTCCAGTTCGGCCTCCAGCTCGCGCCAGATCTCTTGCGAACGGATCGCCAGGGGCACGTAGGCCGCGCCTTCGCCCACCGCCTGGCGGGTGATGCGCGTGTCGCCGTGGCTGGAGCCCTGATCATGGGGCGGGGCGAAGCGGTCGATGCCCGCCACCTTGACCCCGCGCTTGGCCAGTTGATAGAGGGTGGCGGCGCCCATGGCGCCCAGGCCTACGACGACAACATCGAATTCGGGTGTCTGCACGGCAAGATCCTTGAAGGGTGGCGGCTCAGCGACGGTTGATCGTGGCCAGGGTCATGGGCGCGATGATCCGGTGGAACGGCGCCACCGGCAGCATGTACAGGCGCCCCAGGCGGTTGTGCGGATGCACCACGGTGCTCAGCACCACCGGGCGCAGGCCCTCGGCGGTCAGGGGCTGGAGGTTGAGCGACAGGTGCACGTCCAGGTGCTTGTCGCGGTCCACCACCAGCACTTCGTCGGGGCTTTGGGAGATCAGGGTGAAGATGCCGACCCGGTCGCCGGGCTGGTAATCCTCGTCAGGGCGCGCCAGGTCGATGCGGGTCAGGCGCCCCAGGTCCTTGAGACCGAACAGCTGCACCACGCGGTTGCGCAGGCCCATCATGCGGTCGATCCAGGCCGGGGTCTGGCTCATCAGGCACAGCAGGTGGCGCATGGCGCTGCGCTCGGGGTCCTCGGCCAGGGTGCGGCGACAGTCGATGAAGCTCGCCCCCGGGGCCAGGGCAGCGATGCTGGAGTCACTGGGCAGTGGGCAAGGGTGAACAGCGGTTTTCATCGATACGGCTCCCTGTAGAACTGGCGGCTGGGGCTATATGCCGATCAGCCACGCCAGAAGCGGCAAAAAATACCACTTCCAGGAGCGGGGAACAGCCTGTGGCAGCGACAGGGGCCGCAGGCCCCTCTGCTGCCTTCAGGATCGCTGCGTCTGCTGCATCGGTCTGCCGCCCAAGCCGTTCGCAGCCTGCGGCAGCGGCTACAGAGAACGCAAAAAAGGCGCCCGAAGGCGCCAAGGATTCACCCCAACCGAGGGAGCCGGGTGAAGCCGTTCGCAGGAGTGTCGCGGTGGTAAGGCGCGACATGAACGGAAAAAGGGCAGCCGTGCCCGCCCGCGGCGGGCACCTTGGATCATTTGCCCAGCTTGATCCTGGTCCAGCCGCGGTTCATCACGCGCTGGATGGCAATCGGCTGGTCCGGCACCGCGTAGAGGGTGGCCAGTACCTCTTGTGGCGGGTAGGACGCCGGGTCGTTGCGGATCGCTTCGTCCACCAGTGGCGTGGCCGCCGCGTTGGCGTTGCTGTAGCCGAGGCTGTTGGTGACCTCGGCGATGATGTCTGCGCGCATCAGGAAGTTCATGAACAGGTAGGCGTTGTCGACGTTGGTGGCGTCCTTGGGGATGGCCATCATGTCGTAGAAGCTGCCGGCGCCTTCCTTGGGAATGCTGAAGGCGACCTTCTCCTTGTTGCCGGCCTCTTCGGCGCGGGAACGGGCTTGCAGCACGTCGCCGGAGTAACCCACGGCCACGCAGATGTTGCCGTTGGCCAGGTCCGAGATGTACTTGGAGGAATGGAAGTAGGTCACCGAAGGCCGGATCTTCATGAACAGTTCCTGGGCTTCGAGGATCTGCGCCTTGTCCTTGCTGGTCACCGGGTAGCCCAGGTAGTGCAGGGCGGCGGGGAGCATTTCGGTGGGCGAGTCGAGGAAGCTGATGCCGCAGGCCTTGAGCTTCTCGGCGTTCTCCGGCTTGAACAGCAGGTCCCAGGAGTTGATCGGGGCATCAGTGCCCAGGGCCGCCTTGACCTTGTCCGGGTTGTAGCCGATGCCGATCGAGCCCCACATGTAGGGGAAGGCGTGGGCGTTGCCCGGGTCGCTGGCGGAGGCGTTCTTGAGCAGCACCGGGTTGAGGTTCTTCCAGTTGGGCAGCTTGGACTTGTCCAGTTCCTGGTAGACCCCGGCCTTGATCTGCTTGGCCAGGAAGCTGTTGGACGGCACCACGATGTCGTAGCCGGACTTGCCGGTGAGCAGGCGGGCTTCCAGGGTTTCGTTGCTGTCGAAGACGTCGTAGGTGACATGGATGCCGGTTTCGGCCTCGAACTTTTTCAGGGTGTCCGGGGCGATGTAGTCCGACCAGTTGTAGACGCGCAGCACTTTGTCGTTGGCTTGAGCGCCGGTCAACAGTGCGCCCATCAAGGACACTGAGAGCAGGGTTTTGGCGAACAGTGTCCTGCCAGGCATTTTCATTACTACAACTCCATTTCTTATTGTGCAGATTGCTGCGTGTGCAAGGTGGATATCGGGGTGGAGGCTTTCGCGAGCAAGCTCGCTCCTACAGGGACCATACAAACCCTGTAGGAGCCAGCTGGCTGGCGAAGAGGCCGTCAGGCCGTCGCCGGCGCGGGTACCGCAGGTTTTTTCGCCGCCGGTGGCTGCCAGGATTCGTTGGCGGTGAAGTCCATGGCTTCCTGGATCGCCCGCTTGCGGGCCGCTTCGGCGCGACGGCCGAAGTACCAGACCAGGAAGGTCACCAGCGATACCGCCAGCAGGATCAGGCTGGCCACGGCGTTGATCTCGGGTTTGACCCCCAGGCGCACCGCCGAGAACACTTCCATCGGCAAGGTGGTGGAACCCGGGCCGGAAACGAAGCTGGCCAGCACCAGGTCATCCAGGGACAGGGCAAAGGACATCATGCCGCCGGCCGCCAGTGAGGGCGCGATCATCGGGATGGTGATCAGGAAGAACACCTTGAACGGTCGCGCTCCCAGGTCCATGGCCGCTTCTTCGATGGACAGGTCCAGCTCCCGCAGGCGCGCGGAGACTACCACGGCCACGTAGGCGGCGCAGAATGTGGTGTGGGCGATCCAGATGGTGACGATGCCGCGTTCCATGGGCCAGCCGATCAATTGCGCCATGGCCACGAACAGCAGCAACAGCGACAGGCCGGTGATCACCTCGGGCATCACCAGCGGTGCGGTGACCAGGCCGCCGAACAGGGTGCGGCCCTTGAAGCGGGTGACCCGGGTCAGCACGAAGGCCGCCAGGGTGCCCAGGGCCACCGCCGCCACGGCGGTGTAGCAGGCGATCTCCAGGGAGCGGGCCACCGAGCCCATCAACTGCTGGTTGTCCAGCAGGCCGACGTACCACTTGATTGACCAGCCGCCCCACACCGTCACCAGCTTGGAGGCGTTGAACGAGTAGATCACCAGGATCAGCATCGGCAGGTAGATGAACAGCAGGCCCAGCACCAGCATCAGTTTGGAAAATTCGAAGCGTTTCATGCCCGTGCCTCCATCTCTTTGGCCTGGCTGCGGTTGAACAGCAGGATCGGAATAATCAGGATCGCCAGCATCACCACCGCCAGGGCGGAGGCCACCGGCCAGTCACGGTTGTTGAAGAATTCCTGCCACAGCACGCGGCCGATCATCAGGGTTTCCGGGCCGCCCAGGAGTTCCGGAATCACGAACTCGCCGACCACGGGAATGAACACCAGCATGCAACCGGCAATGATGCCGTTCTTGGCCAGGGGCACGGTGATCTTCCAGAAGTTGTTGAAGTTGCTCGACCCCAAGTCCGACGCGGCTTCCAGCAGGCTCTGGTCATGCTTGACCAGGTTGGCGTACAGCGGCAGCACCATGAACGGCAGGTAGGCGTAGACCACGCCGATATAGACGGCGGTGTTGGTGTTGAGGATTTCCAGCGGCTGGCTGATCAGCCCGGTCCACAGCAGGAAGCTGTTGAGCAGGCCGTTGTTGCTGAGGATGCCCATCCAGGCATAGACGCGGATCAGGATCGCGGTCCAGGTCGGCATCATGATCAGCAGCAGCAAGACGTTCTGCGCTTCCTTGCTGGCCTTGGAGATGGCGTAGGCCATGGGGAAACCCACCACCAGGCACATCAGGGTGCTCAGCAGCGCCACCTTTAGCGACCCCAGGTAGGCCGAGAAGTACAGCTCGTCGCCGGCCAGCATGGCGTAGTTGCCCAGGTTCAGCAGCAGCTGGAATTTCTGTTCGGCGTAGCTGTAGATCTCCGAGTAGGGCGGAATCGCCAGGGCCGCTTCCGAGAAGCTGATCTTCATCACCAAAAAGAACGGCAGCATGAAGAACAGGAACAGCCAGAGGAAAGGAACGCCGATCACCAGCTTGCGACCGCTGGGCAGCATGCGGAACAGTTTCTGATTGACAGTGCTCATGCTCGAAGTCCTCATGCCCGCAGCACCACGCCGCTGTCGTCTTCCCACCAGACGTAGACCTGGTCGTCCCAGGTCGGCCGCGCGCCACGGCGCTCGGCGTTGGCCATGAACGACTGGACGATCTTGCCGCCGGGCAGCTCGACGTAGAACACCGAGTGGCCGCCCAGGTAGGCGATGTCGTGCACCTTGCCTTTGGACCAGTTGTAGCGGGCGTCGGGCTTGAGGGTGGTGACCAGCATCTTTTCCGGGCGAATTGCGTAGGTCACCGACTTGTCCTGTACCGAGGTACTGACCCCGTGGCCGACATAGATCTGCTGCTCAAGGTCCGGGCAGTCGATGATGGCGTAGCCTTCCAGGTCTTCGGTGACGGTGCCGTCGAAGGCGTTGACGTTGCCGATGAATTCGCACACCAGGCGGCTCACCGGCGCCTCGTAGATGTCCACCGGGCTGCCGGTCTGGGCGATCCAGCCCAGGTGCATGATGGCGATGCGCTGGGCCATGGTCATGGCCTCTTCCTGGTCGTGGGTCACCATCACGCAGGTCACGCCCACGCGTTCGATGATTTCCACCAGTTCCAGTTGCATCTGCGAGCGCAGCTTCTTGTCCAGGGCGCCCATGGGTTCGTCCAGCAAGAGCAGCTTGGGGCGCTTGGCCAGGGAGCGGGCCAGGGCCACCCGCTGGCGCTGGCCACCGGACAGCTGGTGCGGCTTGCGCCGGGCGTACTGGGTCATGTGCACCAGCTTGAGCATTTCCTCGACCCGGGCCTCGATCTCGGCGGGCGGCAGGCGGTCCTGCTTGAGGCCGAAGGCGATGTTCTGGGCAACGGTCATGTGCGGGAACAGGGCGTAGGACTGGAACATCATGTTGATCGGCCGCTCATAGGGCGGCATGTCGGTGATGTCCACGCCATCCAGCAGGATGCGGCCTTCGGTGGGGCGTTCGAAGCCGGCGAGCATGCGCAGCAGGGTGGATTTGCCGGAGCCGGAACCGCCCAGCAGGGCAAAGATCTCGCCCTGGTGGATCTCCAGGGACACATCGTCCACGGCCACGGTTTCATCGAACTTCTTGGTCACCCGGTCGATCTTGACCAGGACCTTCTGCGGGCTCGGGGTGCCTTCGAGGGCCTTGCGGTAAGTGCTGGAGGCGTTTGCCATGTGAAACTCCCAACAGGTGTCAGCAGCCTGGCCAATTCGGCCGGGCCTAAAGGTTGATTGCCAGCCCGCAAGGGGTGCGGGCTGATTCGGCGCTGCCTTCCTGGCGGCCTGACGCTATTTGTTGTTGTGGTCTTGCCGTTTGTTGCTCACGCCGGACGTCGGGCGCGCACAGGCGCGCTCGCCGCGGGGCAGGGCGTGGTGAATCTCGTTGAATGCCTGGAAGGCCGCCGCAGCGGCCGGGGTTTGCCGGTTAGCGGCGTTGCGCGGCCCGTTGCCGGCAGGCGTCGCCAAAGGCCTGGAAGATCCGCAGGTAGGCCGGGTTCGACAGCACCTGCCATTCCGGGTGCCACTGCACGCCGAAGGCAAAGGCTGCGCTGTGTTCCACCGACAGCGCCTCGATCAGGCCATCCGGGGCCACGGCCTCGACCCGCAGGCCGGGGGCCAGGCGGTCGACGCCCTGGCTGTGGATCGAGTTGACCTGGATCTCGCCGGCCAGGCCCATGGCCTCGAACACGCCGCCGGGCTGGATCGCCACCGGGTGCGCCGGGGCGTACTGCACTTCGATGCGCGGGTCGTCAGCTTCGCGGTGGTCCATGTAGCCCGGCAGTTCATGCACCTTCTGGTGCAGGCTGCCACCGAAGGCCACGTTCATTTCCTGGAAGCCGCGGCAGATGCCGAGCACCGGCACGCCGGCGGCAATCGCCGCGCGTAGCAGGGGCAGGGTGGTGGCATCGCGCTGCGGGTCATGGGCGGTGCCCGGCTCGCTGGGCGTGCCCTGGTAATGGAAGGGTTCGACATTGGACGGCGAGCCGGTGAACAGCAGCCCGTCCATGTTGTGCAGCAGATCGTCGATATCGATCAGATCCGCCAGGGAAGGAATGATCAGGGGCAGGCCCTCGGCCGCGACGCTGACAGCACGCAAGTACTTGTCGCCGCTGACGTGGTAGGGGTGCAGGCCGATCTCTTTGACGCACGCAGTAACGCCGATCAATGGCTTGAATGCCATTTTTATCACCTCGAAATTCACGCTGGAACGAGTTTTTCCAGAGCTTATCCTCGTTGATTTTAATTAACAACTTCCATGTAAAAAATTCTAAACGTTACTCGTCCGAAACCCGCAGGCGGCGCGGATTGCGCCGGTTATTTGTCTCCAGTGGAGCAAAATAATTGACGAAAAGCCGCCGCTGTTGGCTATTGACTCCGGTTTTTCTTTCGGGTTGACTGCTGGCGTGTCACAGCAGTGAACATAATAATTAACACAATAGGTGCATCATGTCGGTCCCCCCGCGTGCCATTCAGCTCAATGAAGCCAACGCCTTCCTGAAAAAACACCCCGAGGTTCTCTACGTCGATCTGCTGATTGCAGACATGAACGGTGTGGTGCGCGGCAAGCGCATCGAGCGCACCGCGCTGCACAAGGTCTACGAGAAGGGCATCAACCTGCCAGCCTCGCTGTTTGCCCTGGATATCAACGGCTCCACGGTGGAAAGCACCGGCCTGGGCCTGGACATCGGCGACGCCGACCGCATCTGCTACCCGATCCCCGGCACCCTGAGCGTCGAACCCTGGCAGAAGCGCCCCACCGCGCAACTGCTGATGACCATGCACGAGATCGAGGGCCAGCCATTCTTCGCCGACCCGCGCGAAGTGCTGCGCCAGGTGGTGAGCAAGTTCGACGCGCTGGGCCTGACCATCTGCGCCGCCTTCGAGCTGGAGTTCTACCTGATCGACCAGGACAACGTGAACGGCCGTCCGCAGTCGCCGCGCTCGCCGATTTCCGGCAAGCGTCCGCAGTCGACCCAGGTCTACCTGATCGACGATCTGGACGAATACGTCGACTGCCTGCAGGACATCCTCGAGGGCGCGAAAGAGCAGGGCATCCCGGCCGACGCCATCGTCAAGGAAAGCGCCCCGGCGCAGTTCGAGGTCAACCTGCACCACGTCAGCGACCCGATCAAAGCCTGCGACTACGCGGTGCTGCTCAAGCGCCTGGTGAAGAACATCGCCTACGACCATGAAATGGACACCACCTTCATGGCCAAGCCCTACCCGGGCCAGGCGGGCAACGGCCTGCACGTGCACATTTCGATCCTCGACAAGCAGGGCAACAACATCTTCGCCAGCGAAGACCCGGAAACCAACGAAGCCCTGCGTCACGCCATCGGCGGCGTGTTGCAAACCCTGCCCGAGCAGATGGCCTTCCTGTGCCCCAACGTCAACTCCTACCGGCGTTTCGGCGCGCAGTTCTACGTGCCCAACTCGCCGACCTGGGGCGTCGACAACCGCACCGTGGCTGTGCGCGTGCCGACCGGTTCGGCGGACTCGGTGCGCATCGAACACCGGGTCGCCGGTGCCGACGCCAACCCCTACCTGCTGATGGCCTCGGTGCTGTCAGGCATCCATCACGGCCTGACCAACAAGATCGAGCCCGGCCCGGCGATGGAAGGCAACGCCTACGAACAGAGCGAGCCGAGCCTGCCGACCAACCTGCGGGACGCCCTGCGCGTACTGGACGACAGCGAAGTGATGGCCAAGTACATCGACCCGATGTACATCGACGTCTTTGTCGCCTGTAAGGAAAGCGAGTTGGCGGAGTTCGAAAACTCCATCTCCGACTTGGAATACAACTGGTACCTGCACACGGTCTGATGGCCGTGTCACGTCCTGCCTTGAGTATTTGCCATGACTAAATCCCGCAGCGACTGGGAGCAGCACTTCCAGTCCCTCAGCCTCGAAGGCCGTGCCTTTATCGACGGCCAGTACTGCGCCGCCGCCAGTGGCGCGACCTTTGAATGCCTGAGCCCGGTGGACGGGCGCTTCCTGGCCAACGTCGCCAGCACCGATCAGGCCGATGCCGATCGTGCGGTGGCGGTGGCGCGCCAGGCGTTCAACAGTGGCGTCTGGTCGGGCAAGGCCCCGGCCGAGCGCAAGCGCATCCTGATTCGCTTCGCCGAGCTGATCCTGGCGCACCAGGAAGAACTGGCGCTCCTGGAAACCCTGGACATGGGCAAGCCGATTGGCGACTCCATGGCCATCGACATTCCGGCCACGGCCAACGCCATTCGCTGGAACGCCGAAGCCATCGACAAACTCTACGACGAAGTGGCGGCCACGCCCCACGACCAGCTGGGCCTGGTGACCCGGGAGCCGGCAGGCGTGGTGGCGGCCATCGTGCCGTGGAACTTCCCGCTGATCATGGCCAGCTGGAAGTTCGCCCCGGCCCTGGCGATGGGCAACTCGTTCATCCTCAAACCGTCGGAAAAGTCGCCGCTGACCGCGATCCGCATCGCCCAGCTGGCCCTGGACGCCGGCATCCCCAAGGGGGTGTTCAACGTCCTGCCGGGTTACGGTCACACCGTCGGCAAGGCCCTGGCCCTGCACATGGACGTGGACGTGCTGGCCTTCACCGGCTCCACCGCCGTGGGCAAGCAACTGCTGGTGTATTCCGGCGAAAGCAACATGAAGCGGGTGTGGCTGGAGGCTGGTGGCAAGAGCCCCAACGTGGTGTTCGCCGACGCCCCGGACCTGCGCGCCGCGGCTGAAGCGGCGGCCGCGGCCATCGCCTTCAACCAGGGCGAAGTCTGCACCGCCGGCTCGCGCCTGCTGGTGCAGCGCTCGATCCGCGAGCAGTTCATCCCGCTGCTGGTGGAGGCCCTCAAGGGCTGGAAACCGGGCCATGCCCTCGACCCGCAAACCCGGGTTGGCGCGGTGGTGGACCAGCGCCAGCTGGACAACGTGCTGCGCTATATCGACATCGGCAAGGAGCAGGGCGGGCAACTGCTGGCCGGCGGCGTCCGCGCCCTGGAAAGCAGCGGCGGCCTGTATGTCGAGCCGACGATCTTCGACGGCGTGACCAACGCCATGACCATCGCCCGGGAAGAGATCTTCGGCCCGGTGCTGTCGGTGATCAGCTTCGATACCGAAGAAGAAGCGTTGCAGATCGCCAACGACAGCATCTTCGGCCTGGCGGCCGGGGTCTGGACCGCCGACCTCAGCCGCGCCCACCGCTTTGCCCGTGGCCTGCGGGCCGGCAGCGTGTGGGTCAACCAGTACGACGGCGGCGACATGACCGCGCCGTTCGGCGGCTTCAAGCAGTCCGGCAACGGCCGCGACAAGTCGTTGCACGCCTTCGACAAATACACCGAGCTCAAAGCGACCTGGATCAAGCTCTAACTCTTATAACAACGGCGGCGGCGGGCCTGGGCCCGTACCCGCTGGGGAATTTCTCATGCAAACCTACGTGAACAGCTACTACGCGGCGACCCGCAACCAGACCACCGACTACCCGCAACTGGAAGAGTTGGTGGAGTGCGACGTCTGCGTGATCGGCGCCGGCTACACCGGCCTGTCCTCGGCCTTGTTCCTGGCGGAAGCGGGCTACAGCGTCACCGTGCTCGAAGCGGCCAAGGTCGGCTTCGGCGCCAGCGGGCGCAACGGCGGGCAACTGGTCAACTCCTACAGCCGCGACGTGGACGTGATCGAAGAACGCTACGGCGAAAAAAGCGCCGAAGTGCTCGGCAGCATGATCTTCGAAGGCGCCGACATCATTCGCCAGCGCATCCAGCATTACGACATCCAGTGCGACTACCGCCCCGGCGGCATCTTCGCCGCCCTGAACAACAAGCAGCTCAAGGGCCTGGCTGAACAGAAACGCAACTGGGAACGCCTGGGCAACCACAACCTGAAGCTGCTCGACAAGGCGCAGATCGACCGCGAAGTCGGCACCAGGAACTACATCGGCGGCCTGCTGGACATGCAGGGCGGCCACATCCACCCGCTGAACCTGGCCCTGGGCGAAGCCAGCGCCATCATCGGCCTGGGCGGCAAGATCTTCGAACAGTCGGCGGCGGTGGAAATCACCTACGGCGAACCCAACGTGGTGCGCACCGCCAAGGGCGTGGTGCGCGCCAAGTACCTGCTGATCGCCGGCAACGCCTACCTGCAGCAAGACCTCGATCCACGAGTGACCCGCAAGAGCATGCCCTGCGGCTCGCAGATCGTGGTCACCGAGCCACTGCCGGAGCAACTGGCCCGCAGCCTGATCGCCAACAACTACTGCGTGGAAGACTGCAACTACCTCTTGGACTACTTCCGCCTCACCGGCGACAACCGCCTGCTGTACGGCGGTGGCGTGGTCTATGGCGCCCGGGAACCGGACGACATCGACCAGTTGATCCGGCCGAAGATCCTCAAGACCTTCCCCCAGCTCAAGGACGTGAAGATCGACTACCGCTGGACCGGCAACTTCCTGCTGACCATGTCGCGCATGCCGCAATTTGGCCGGATCGAAAAGAACGCCTACTACATGCAGGGCTACAGCGGCCACGGCGTCACCTGTTCGCACCTGGCCGGCAAGCTGATTGCCGAAATGATCCGCGGCGACGCCGAACGCTTCAACGCCTTCGCCTCCCTGCCACACATGCCGATGATCGGCGGGCGCACCTTCCAGGCCCCGCTGACCGCCATGGGCGCCGCGTACTACGCCCTGCGCGACCGCTTCGGCATCTAAATGCACGTAGCGGCTACAGCCCCACTCTGTAGCCGCTGCCGCAAGCTGCGACGAGGTCCGCAGGACCTCCCGACGCCCCCGACAGCGCCCACATTTCCCCCGCGGCACCCCTCATCGCCAGTCTTTACAGCTTGCCTGTCAAACATGTTTAAATAGCCGCCTTTTCAGGCTCCAGGGCAGCCAAATCGCGACATTCGCGACCCAACCGCCGCAAAAATACCCTTAAGTACTTCTCGCATAAGGCTGTTATGGACACGGGCACCCGACTCAAACTCGTTCGCGAAAGCTACAAACTCTCCCAGCGCGAGCTGGCACGTCGCAGTGGCGTCACCAATGCCACCATCTCCCTGATCGAACAGAACCGCGTCAGCCCCTCCGTCAGCTCCCTGAAAAAGCTGCTGGAAGGCATCCCCATGTCCCTGGCCGACTTCTTCACCTTCGACCAACCGCCCCGCGAGCACCAATACGTGTTCCGCGCCAACGAACAGCCGGACCTGGGCCGCGACGGCCTGCGCCTGCTGATGATCGGCGCCCCGGTGGCCAACCGGCAGATGCGCTTTCTGCGCGAGCAATACGCCCCCGGCGCCAGCTCCGGCGAAGAGGCCATCGTGCACAGCGAAGGCGAAGAGTGCGGGCTGGTTGTTCGTGGAACTGTGGAGTTGACGGTGGATGGGCAGGTGAGTGTGTTGAATCCGGGGGATGGGTATTACTTTCCGACCACCTTGCCTCATAGCTTTAGGAATATTGGGCAGGATGAGGCGGAGATCATCAGCGCCAATACCCCGGCGAACTTCTAAGTGGTTGGGTGATTGATCCAGTACGACCTGCTGCAACCCTATCCAGCCTGCGCCTTGTGTGCAGGCTTTGTTTTTTGTGCCCTGCCCAAGTAGCCAGGCGAATACCGTTACAGCGTCAAAGCAAGAAAGCCGGTGATCAAGGACGGAAGACAAGTATTCCTGATCGACCCGGCGGGCTACGCAGGGGGCGACACCCTCTACGATGACCTGCTGAGCAAACTGTTCCCGACCGCACCGATGTGATGACTGGTACCACGAGCTCTACACGCCGCTGATACAGGCCATCCACGCGGACGACCCGGCCGAGGCCAGCGAACTCCTATAGCGGTACTGTGACAACTGGTATCCCGCATTCGAGCAGGCACCCTGGCACGACAGCACCTGCAAGGGGACGAGGATAGCTACTGCGGATACTGGGCGTTCGAGGCGGCTGCCATTGTCTTTTTATACGGCCTCGACGACAGCGAGGTAGAGCACAGGGTTTACCCCAAGACCTGGTGACCTAAGCAAGACATTTGCGGCCAAGCCATCCGCAACAGGTGGCGCCTGTTGCGGCAGGGCAGTCGTGTAGCAAGGCCAGCTATTGGTTTACGCCGGCGGAGCCGGAGTCGCGGAGCTGCTTTGAAGAGGGGGAAGAGATGCCTGGGTTTGAGAGGGAGACCGTCTGGTATTGGGTAGTGTAGAGGTAGGGTGTAATGATTATTTTGTTTCAAAGGCTAGTTTGTTTGAGTGATAGGTCTGTATAAGGTGTTATTGATTTTATCAGTGTATGAGTTTCAGATTGTTCTTGCTGAGCAGGGTAGTTAGCCCATACAGCTACAGTATGGGCTATTTGAGGTGTTAGCTTGGAGTGACTTCGTTGATATTTTTAATAACTAATCCTTTTGCAAGTTCTCCATTGGGTTTCAATATTGGATCTATTAAAACTTCTAGTCCATCTGATTTGTATTCTTCGATGGTTTTGTCGAACTCATGGTCTGTATGTATTATAGAGATTGAATAGTCAGGGAGTTCGATGCCGGCTCTTTTCCAATTGTCTATATAGTTATTAATTTTTAATGGGTCGCTTAATAGAAAAGCGAAATTCCCATGAATTATTGGTAGGCCTGAATCTTGATCGAGGAATAAGAATAAAGGTGCGTGGAATTGCTTTATGTTTGAATATGCGTTTTCTATTGAGCGGTCTAGTTTTTCAGGTTCTGCATTTACGCATGGTACGCAGTATTCATCACTAGATAAGATTTTTACTAGTTGAGAGTATGTGCTGAAAGAGTCGCCATTGGATGAGTAGCATATGGGGTCGTTTTCCTTTTTTTCAGAAAACATGGTGTTGAATTTTTCAGCCCAATCTATAGCGCTTTGTTCGCTCATTTTTTGTACTTGGCCTCGTTGATGTGCATAGCGAGTGCTTCCATCTTCTAGGTTGAATTTTATGCACCATTTCCCTTTTGAGTATGGGTTGTGGTCTGGATTCCAGGCAATTGGGTAAATGCCGGGAATTCCATTTTGGAGTCCAGATAAGAGCCCCTGGCCAGATACTAATGATCGATACCAACCAGAGTAGTCGAAGTTTTTTAGTTTAGGGTTGGTTTTAAATAATTCCGAGCTTAGTTGTCCGATTATTCTGTCCGTTGGTCGAAGGCAATACTCATGGGAATAGCCGACCTGATGTTTGACGCCTTCCTCGTCAATCTCCACCGTAGGTGTCATGTCATTCGATATTGGCTCCCCGCAATGGACACAAAATAAATCACTTCCGATCTCAGAAAGGATTTTTTGGCAGAGCTTACTGTGTGCTAGTGGGAATGGCATATTTTCTATGTTTATGTCTATTTCTTTACAGGTGCTGCCGATAGTTTTGTTTTGAAAAATTTCTTTGTTATTTAATATATATCGCTCTATTCCTATAGAGGTTGAGGCTCTGGCTATAACTGTATGGCTTGTACCATTGTTGAAAAGTACTTTATTTTTTTTGAATCTAATATTTTTTGAGCCGTCGTCATTGAATCTTATGGATTCAATTAGTAAGTAGTCATATCCATTGATGAATGAATCGACTAGTATGAACTCTCTTCCGGAGAAGTAGTTTCCTTCAGGTATTACCTCAAAAAAATTGCTGTTCTCAGGGAGGGGAGTTGTTTTGGTTGATTCGATAAAGCGGTCTAGCTTGTTTTTTAGCCGATCTTTGCTTATCGATTGTCTGTTTTTACTGAGTGTTAATCCTAAGGATATCAATGTGTCCCATAAGGTTGAAGGAGGGATGGAAGCTTCGGCTGCAAGTAGAGTTATCACTGCGCGCTCTAATGTTCCGCCTTTTTCAAGGTCTAGAACGGCAATGTGGATGTTGGAAAAATAATTGATGAATTCTTGGTCTGAAAGATTGACTCCAAGCTTTAGAAAGTGTTTCGTAGATAGATCTTTTGTTGCTTTCAGTACATCTTGTTCTGATTTTGATAGCGGGTTTGATAGTGATTGCAATCCATTGAGGCGAGCGCTTTCAGAGAGCTTTCGTAAATCTCTTACTATTTTTGATGAGCTGGATGGAGAAACGGCTAGAACATATTTTTGGTTTGGGATCCGTTCCTTGATATGTTGTTCGCAAAATTGACCTAAAACACTGGAGAACTCAGAATTGAAACGATGGCTCAAACTAATTGATCTTTTGGCCTGAATAAATATTTTTCCATTGCTTGTGATAAGTACGATGTCATCAATTGCAGTCTTACTTTCGAAGTGGATTTCCTCAATCTTGGCTTCTTCATTTAATCCAAAGTCTTCAAGAAAGCCTATGCCTGTCAATGAGTGAACCATTGCGAGGGCCGCTACCCTTTGCTGATAGTCAATTCCAGAGTTTGTGGCCGATCCGCCTGCATTTGTTGACATTTTTCTTCCTTGGTTGGCAGTTTAATAACTATGTGTTTTGATAAGTGGTTTTTAGTGCTTGATTTTTGTCGTAATTGTATGTGTTTGTTGTGGGTTTTTAGTTCTGTTAACAATTGCTTAGGGTTTATTCTTGAAATTATGAGAATTGATTTTTTGAATTTAGTTGCTTGAAATATTTAAGTCAATTCCTCTATAGTTCACCCCGTCGCCGCCAATCGGCGACCGGACGTCGCGGTCTGGAAAAACTAAGCGCACAAAGCGCCCATCACTATGTAGGCGCTTTTTGCTGCCTGGCATCGTGCTATGGCGGCTGTGTGTGGGACACCTTCGGGTGTGCCGGTTTCTTAGTTTCCGGTCCGCGAACCCGCGCACAGCTGCCACCCTTTTTCGTTTCGCGGCGAAAAGTGGCGGTCAATCAAACTAAGGAAGGTACGACTCAATGACTCGTTCACACGTCTGCAATCCCATCCCTCTCACCCACAACGACACCGACCATCCCGTCCTCTACCTGGACGCCAACGCCTCTTTGTCCGATCTGTATACCTGCGCTCAGCAACGCATCGGCGCAGCCCGCAACCTGCTGGAAATCCTTGACTGTGCTTCTGGTCCGCAGGACCTCTCACAGATCCGCTTTGCCATCGGCCTGTTGCTCAGTGATGGCTTTGATCTGTTGCGTACCTTGGGTGATAGAACCTTGAGGCAGGCTGATCCGGCGTAACCCCGGTTGATTCTTGAGAAACAGAAAAGGCGACGTATTGCGTCGCCTTTTTGCTTGAGCGGAGCACTTTCAAGAGATCGACTCTGTATCGCTGTCCTGCTTTTGCCGTCGGCGTCAGCCCGCTTACTGACTTTTAGGCATGACCTTAGGGCCCTGCCCAAACTCCTGCGTTAGCGTCTCCTGTCTCCCGGCGAGAGGCCCTTTCACCCAAAGCGCAGGAGATGCCAGATGATCTCTTTCTCTCGTCTGGGCGACAGCCATGTCTGTCCGCTGCCGGGGCACGGCACCACGCCCATGGTGACCGATTCCAGCAACGTCATCATCAACGGCATGGGCGCGGCCCGGGTTGGTGATGTCTGTGGCTGCAGCGCGGTGATTACCACAGGATTCCCTTCTGTTCTGCTCAATGGCCGGCCCCTGGCCCATGTGGGCAGCCTCACCAGCCATGGCGGCAGCATCGTCAGCGCCTCTGGCGATACCTTTGGCGGCTCGCTCTTTACGCCCGCAGAGGGCGCCGCCATCTTCAACTTCGCCACGCCTGGCGCCAGCGGCGGGCATGCACGGTGTGCTGGGGCTGCCGGGGCTTCGTGCCGAGGATGAGGCGAAAGTGCAAGCAACGGCTCTGTAGCGCGGCGTAGGGGTATATCCGTCGTACCCGTTGCATGCAGGTGCCACATCGGGGAAATCCGCAAGAGGCGCAGCCTTGATCCTGGGCTATAACGGGCCTTTCGGCTGAAGACATTCATCAGGGCATCGGCGGACTTGCAGGGGGGGATTCGCCTCCTCATAAAGGGGCGCTCGCAATAATGGCGGCACTCGGTACCCGACAAAAAAAGAGGCGCTCCGTAGAGCGCCTCTCCATGCCGGTTACTGTTCGCTGACCGGCTTCGAATCAGCAGCCTCAGCTCCCCCGATCATGATGCGTTTAGGCTTCGCTTCCTCCGGTACAACCCTGAGCAGGTCAATGCTCAGCAGACCGTTGGTGAGCTTCGCACCCTCCACCTCGATGTGATCCATCAAGCGGAACGACAGCCGGAATGCCCGCTGTGCGATACCTTGATGCAGGTAAGTGACAGCTCCGTCGCTTTCTCGCTTGTCACCGGTGACGGTCAACACACCTTTTTCAACCTGAATGTCCAAATCCTCTTCGGCCAGGCCTGCTACCGCGATCACGATCCGGTAGTGGTCATCACCGTGCTTTTCGACGTTGTGCGGAGGATAGGAAGTACCGGCCTCACTGCGAAGCGCCGATTCAAAAAGGTCGTTGAAACGGTCAAAGCCGACCGAGTGGCGGAAAAGTGGGGCCAACGAAAGGGTAGTAGCCATTGCAAAATCTCCTGAGGTTTCTCCAAGTGATTTGAGGCGCGGCCCGCATTCGGCACCGCGCAAGAACCTAGGTATGTGCCAGAAGCAAAACTTCAAGAGACCCAAAAAATTGATTTTATCTATCAATTTCAAAGAGTTAATCGCCGTTTTTCAATGTGGCGAAGATACTCGTTGAGCCGCCACAGGTTCTGGCGGTGAATTCAATCAACCGTTCTTGAGTCCCGGCAGTCCCTGAGCTTTGCGCCATTCCTTCACGGCTCTGGTCACCCCCTCGGCGGAGTTATCCGCGCCGGGCTCAGGGTGGAAAATCAGGTCGTAGCCATCTGGATGGCCGGCGAGCTTGCTGAACCTTTCAAGCAACTCGCCTAGCTCATCGTCCGTCCCGCTCTTGTTGACGGTTCGTATGTTTTTCACGAAGGAAATGAATTCGGCTTCGGTAAAATCAGAAATATCTTCCATGTAGTGCCTGTTTTCTCTCGTGAAGGTCAATGTGGTTTCGTGGGTCTTTGATCTTCAAGCTTTCTGCGTCTTACGCCACCCAAGCGTCTTGGTCTGCGGGGGCACTTTCAAGGGCTCGGCTCTGGGTTCGTTATCTTGCCTCAGCCGCCGCCCCTCAGCGCCACTCACCGCGTTTTGAGAATCTCCTTAAGGCCCTGCCCGAACTCCTGCGCTACGGTCCCCTGTCTCCCGGATGGGAGGCTTTTTCACTCATAGCGCAGGATGCCAAATGATCGCTTCTTCTCGCCTGGGCGACAGCCATGTCTGCCCATTGCCGGGGCACGGCACCACGCCCATCGTTACCGCTTCCAGCAACGTCATCATCAACGGCATGGGCGCGGCCCGGGTCGGTGATGTCTGTGGCTGCGGCGCGGTGATTACCACAGGATTTCCGTCTGTGCTGGTCAATGGCCGGCCCCTGGCCCATGTGGGCAGCCTCACCAGCCATGGCGGCAGCATCGTCCGCGGCTCTGGCGATACCTTCGGCGGCTCGCTTTTCGCGCCTGCCGAGGGCGCCGCCATCGTCAACTTCGCCACGCTGGGCGCCATCCGCGCCGATGGCTCGGTGGATGAGTCGCGCATGGCCACGCTGCTGGCCGATCCGGTGCTGACGGAAAAAGCCCAGGCGGCCAATGCGCTGGTCAGCCCGTTGGCTGCCTCCACGGCGGCCCTGCAGGAGGGCGTCGAGCCGGGGTTTCATATCGTCGAGCAGCCCATGTCCCGCTCGGCACTGGAGTCCATACTCTTCGCCACGCCCGATAGCGCGGTGCTGGAGAAGTTTCGCCGTCTCAATCCGCAGCTCGGCAATTACGCCAAGCCGGGGCAGTTGATCGTTCTCAGTGATCCGGCCAACGTCCAGTGCACCCGTGAAGAGGCTTGGCTGATGGAGGCGGCGGAAAAGGTGAACACGGCACTGGAGCCCATGAGCGATGAAGAGGCCAGTTTCCTGGCGCGCCATCGTGATCTGCTGGAGTCCTTTGCCTCCCAGGGATCGACCGCGTTGGGCGTCGGCGCCGCGATCTTCGCCAAGAACCTGGAGGACGTGAAAGCCTCGCTGCGGGATATCGAGAGCCTACATAAACGTACCTTTGAGCGGCATGGGCATTTGCGTTCTGTCGAGTTTTTTGCCGAGCGCAAAAGGTTGCTGTCGCAGTTGGATACTCGGCTGACTGCCTTTACCCGCAAGGGGATCGGCTTTCCCGAGCATCCCAAGTTGAAAACGGCACTGGGGATTTCCAGTCGCAGCCTGGTGCATCACTGGAAGCTGGCAGGTGCGCCGGGGCAGATACCGGGGTATGCGACCCATATGCAGGGGGTGGCGAGGGCTGCGAAGTACGTGAAGTACGGAGGATGGATGGGGATTGGACTTGGGGGAGGGGCTTCATACATGAAGGCTCAGGAGGTATGTAAGGCCGGTAATGTTGGGGCTTGTGAACATGTGAGATTGACAGAGGGAGGAAGCTTTATTGGGACGGTGTTGGGAGGCGCGACAGCTGGCACATTATTGACACCGGTGGCTGGACCCATTTGCTTGGCATTGGGTGTACCAAGTGCTGGAACAGGGACTTTGATATGCGGGCTTGGCGTGGTGGGAGTCGGGTCTTGGGTTGCGGGTAGCTTGGGGGGCGCGTTGGGTGAAGGTGTGGGAGAGATAGTTTATGAGAGCAGTCGATGAGTAATGAGGTATTGCGCACGATATTCCTCTATCTGGGGTTGACGGAGTTTGGGGCGCTAATTGTCTGGCTCGGAGTTGGTTTGTATATCGCATATACCGATATGGATGAGATGCTTGAGCGACTTAAAAACTGCCCCGCAATCATGAATAGAGCTTCGCTCAAGCGCGCTGGGCCAGCGGGGAGGCTGTTTCTAATGGGGAGTGTTGTTGGAGTGATTGCCTGGCCTGCGATGTACATACGTGATGGGGGCGCAAGCATCGAAGATATCAATAACTTTCCACGACGCCTTGGAAGGAAGCTGGTGGTCTGGTACCGAGCAGGTGCAGTTCTATTGGGGGTTCTTCTTTTGCTGTGGTCTGTCGGTCAATACATGGGCTGGGTTAAGTGAGTGGTTGATGGCATTTCATCTGGTTTTGGCTGGCGCAGGGGGAGCGGGTGGGTCGCTACTTTCGCTTGCGGTCTTATAGTGGTGGGTACCGGTTCTTACACCGCAGGCATTATTGCCGGGGAGGGGGGAGAAGTGCTGGGGGAAGTAATTTATGAGAGCAGCAGATGAATTGGATTGAGGTGGCCTGTTACACATTCTTTATTGGCTTCGCCATCGTCCTGATCGGGATGGTTATCTGGATAGGCGTGAGCCTTCATCTGGCATACACACGCACGGATGAGATATTGGAGCTTCTGAAAAACTGCTAGGCGGTTATGAATCGTGCCCCTCTCAGGTACGGAGGGCCTTGGGGGAAGTTGTTACTTATAGGTGGTATATCGGGGATTGTTACTTTTCCAAGTATATACCTTAAGCATGGCGGGGTTAGTGTCGAGAATTTAAAAAATTTCCTGTTCAGCTTAAAAGGAAGTTGGCTGTACTGCAGTGGTGCGTGATAGGACTGCTTGTAATGATGTGCGTTTTGGTTGCTGGTATGAAAATTTTAGTCCCTGATCGAACAGAATTCGTTAGCGCGTTGTACATTGACCTTCCTGAAGGAAATCTTTTAACGCAGCCTGATAAATAGTTAATGGTTGATTCTCGGTGCTGAGCAGGGCGAATGGAATTGCTGTCAGGTGTGAAAATGACGTTGCACTTATTGAGTAGGTTTTCTGTCTGCAAACGCCGTGGTTGTTATTCAGTGTGAAGTCGAAGGTGAATAGACCTGGTCTGGTACACCAGCTAGGAATCAGGCCAAGACTTAAGCCTGTTAAGTAATCTTGTGTGCAAGCTCCTCCGAATGAATGCTCTGAGACTTTTATTTCTAATTCAGGGGTGAGTGAGGGTGTGAGCTTTGAACTATTGTCTTGTGCATTTGGAATGATTTTTCGCGTCGCCTCGTATGCGCTCTTTCCTAAACGACTGTTTTTCCATGGAGAGTTGGTTTCATAAGTGAAGTGGGAGATGGTTTCTTTTGTTTTGGGTTCGAGGTGTTCATTGATTGGCGGCGTGGACGTATATGTTGTACAGCCGAAGCCCACCATGGCAAAGCAGATAACAACCAAGCTGTTAATTATCAAATGACGCATCCTGAGCTTTCCCTGGCTGTGAGCTGTCCGATATTTATTGTGGGCTATTCATTGGCTACGTCAGGTTGATCCTGAGTCACCGCGACTGAGTTGTGCCGATACGAAAAAAGGCGACGCACTGCGTCGCCTTTTTACTTGAGCGGGGCGCTTGCAAAAAAACGCGCGGTGCCCGCTGTTTTGCCTCTATCGTCGATCTCAGCAGCCGGAAGCCTTGAGCCCGGTGCCGATGGTGACCGCGTTGACCTGCACCTTCTCAAAGGCCTTCTGCGCGACGGCGTCGTATTTCTGGTCGCAGTTGAAGCGAGTCTCCATCACGTAGTCTTCGCCCTCAGCTTTGCGCATCTGCGCTTCCCACTGGTTGGCGGCGTCGAGCGCGGGATCCGAGGCCAGGACCACCTCCAGCAGCACCTCTCTGAAACCTATGGCACGGGGGCCTTCCCAGTGGGCATAGACGGAAGGGTCGGCGGCGTTGCCGCACATGCTCAGGCAACTGGCGCTGTAGCTCAGCCCACCACCGGACGATTCGGTGAACGCGCCGACGGTGAGCGGCTTGCCGGGAGCAGGAGCGAAGGTGTCGACGAACTGGGTCAGGTCGGCCTGGCATTTGGGCGTCAGTTCCATGCGCAGTTTGCTGACTTTGCCGCCTTCTATGGTGGCGGTGATGTTGCAGCCCTGGACTTTGAAGCTGTGCTCATCGCCGAAGGACTCTCGAGGGATTCCGGCGACGGATTCAAAGTACCGCTGATTGGTGCCCAGCATCTCGCCGGTGAAGACTTCGGCCACGGAGGCGGCATGGGCAACGTCAACGGACAGGGCCAGTGTTGAGGCAAAAAGGCTAAGGATCAGCTTGTTCATGGGAGAGTCCTTTCAATCGGCGACCAGAGTCTTTGGTCATCTTCAAGTGGGTTGGGGGACGGGAGTTTAGCAGGCGTTGCTGCTGTGTTCCTTGGGTGGCTTGCTGATTTCTCTGTGTACCGGCCATGGAGAAAGAGTTGTGGCCTGGTGCATTTTCTCGAGGGAATACCGGGTATCCGGCAAGCCGCGACCCATCCGTTCAAGGTCACCGACCGCCAAAGCAATCAGGGCCCGCAAATAGCTCATTCGACAGAAGGCACCGAGGCTTTGCTGCCCAAGCGAATCAGTTCATTGGAGAAGCACAGGCCGAGGATGATCAGTGCCGCGCCTGCATACAGGCTTTCACGGGGAACTTCATTGAGCGCCACAAACGCCAGCAGCGCGGCGAACAGTGGCTCGGTCAACTCCAGCGCTTGCACTTGGGATGGCTTGAGGTACTCGATGGCCTTGGTGGTGCAGAAGAAGCCCAGGATTGTCGGCAGCGTGGCCAGCGCCAGCAAGGCGGCGATCGCCAGTGGCGACAGTTCGCCCAGCGTGAAGCCGTCGGCCGCCGCCGGCATCAGCAGGTACAGGCCGCCGAAGAACAACAATTGGCGGGTGAAATGCAGTCCTCCCGACACCCCCATGCGCTTCATGGCAACCGAAAAGGCCCCATAGCCGCAGCCGGCCATGGAGGCAAGCGCCGCACCTTCCAGGGTAAAGCCCTGCTGCAGGTCGCCGCCGAATATCACCGAGATCCCGGCGATGGCCAGTGCAGCGCCAACGGTGGCATTCGCGGTGATGGGATCCCTGAGAAAAATGCGCCCCAGAATGATCGAGGAAATGGACGCACTGGCCATCAGAACCACCACCACACCTGCCGCCGCGTAGTGTCGATAGGCGGAGGTTTCGAAATGGAACAGCACAAAGATGCCAAGGAAGGCGCAGATTGCCGCTTGGACCCATTGGCTCGATTTCGTCGGGCGCTTGAGGAAAAACAGCAAGATCGACAGCAGCACGCAACCCAGTAGGGTCTTGATGACAGCGACACTGCTCGCGGTGAAACCATTATTCATGAGGACTTTGCTGAGTACACCGATCGTTGCGTTCAGTGCCGCAGCACAGAGTGCAAACATGACGCCTTTGCTGAAAGTGGATTGCATCGATGACGATCCCTGTCGCTGAATGGTTGTTCGATAGAATGCCGCCCGCATCGACGGCGCACAGTTTGAGTGGACGAAGATCCCAGCCATCCCAGCCGTGATCGGGGCATAAGCTCGATCCCCCAGCTGGAGGTTGTCGAGCTTCTTGAAATGCCCGCAAGCAAGGCTGGAGAACGTGGCTGGATCAGGTGGACGTTCACTTCCGGGCAGCGCGGTAAAGTCCTGCCCAAGTGGATGGCCGAGGCAATGGGCTGTCCGGCAAACGAGCTCTCCACGCCGCAGGCGATTATGCACTGAGTACTCCCTCTACGGGATCCACACGCCCCGACAAGAGCCGAATGCAAGCACCCTGGTTGCGCTCGCCAGTTGATCAGCCCCCATCACTGAGCCGAGGAAAGCTCCTCCAACCGGTGTGGCCCCGAAGGGACAGTCAGCCGGCCTGGCCCTTGGCGAGGCAATGAGCGTTGACGAAGGTTGCAGTGTGCTGCAATGACTGACGTATATCCGGTTTGGCTATGCCATGCCTGCTAGCAAATTGCTCGACGGCTGCGGTATCAAAACGAGTGGTCTGGATGAAGTCCAAGGCTTCGGGTTGGGTATTCATGAATCGCGCGACGGGAGGAATGCTCAGTAGCCACTTCAGCAGTCGGAGCGAAACGTGATGCTTGGGAGACTTCAAGCCCAAAGGTTGTGCCACCTGCACCAACATTTCTCGCAAGTTGGGCGTTTGCGCATCCAGCGCCAGCAGTTCCTGGCCCGCCATGGCCGGATCAAAAGCACTCGCCGTCATCAGCTCCACCAGGTAGTCCACGGTGACCAGTGGCAGCCAGTGCCTGGCGGTACCGGGCACGGCCGTGAGCTTTCCCTGCACCAGGTTGCGTATCAGCGCCACCAGCGGCTGGCCGTCGAGGATATGCCCCGTGCGGCTGTGGCCACACACTGTCGCGGGGTGGACAACGGTCAGCTCTCCGCCCTTGGCGGACATGGTCTCCAGGGTCACAAAATGCGCTTCCAGCTTGCTCGCCTCGTAACCACCGACATGCCGGTAAAGCGCAGGCCAATCGGTCCGCTGCGGATGGTGAGGATCGATGCCGATGCGTCGCAGGTGTTCATGATTTTGCAGCATGTAGCCGCCGATCATCACCAACCGGCTGTTTTGCTCAGCCGCCAGCAGCGCCACGCGCTTGGCTCCTTCCACGTTCACCGCACGAGACTGTTCCAAGGTCAGCCCCCAGGCGAAGTGGGCACCCAGGTGGAAGACGACTCTGGCGTGCCTCAGCGCTTCTCGGTCGGCAGGACTCAGCCCGAGCTGATCCCGTTCCAGATCGCCGGCCACGGCCAATACCCGGGAGGCGCAGCCGCCCAAATGGTCGACTTGCTCCCGCAGTGCCGCGAGTCGCTCCGGGCGACGCATCAACACCCGAACGGTGTGACCTTTTGCACTCAGGTGTGCCAGCAAATGTTGACCGATGAAGCCGGTACCCCCGGTGACAAAGCACTCCACGCTCATTTCCCTGTTCCTTGTTGAAGGTGAGAAACCAAGCGTAAACTATCGACCCAACTCTATGGTCAAGTGGTGTTTTCATGAAAATTGGTGAAATCGAGGCCCGCAGCGGCGCCAGCCGCCATACGCTGCGTTACTACGAGCAAATCGGCCTGATCGCACCGCAGCGACGAACGAACAACTATCGTGTTTACACCGCGCAAACGCTGCAGGACCTGGACTTTATCCAGCGCGCGCAAAGCATGGGGTTTTCCCTGGGGGAAATAGGCGAGATTCTCGACGCGCAGCGCAACAAGCTGATCGACTGTGCCGAGGGCGCCAAGCTCATTGAAAAAAAGATGGCCGAAATCAAACAGAAAATCGCCAACTTCCAAAGCATCTATCGGTATCTGGACGAAGAGCGTGCAAAGCTCGAAGCCAGTGCTGCCGAGCAACTTGCGCTGCAGCGGTTGAACGACGCTTCCAGCTGAACGGCCCGCATCCAGCCATCGGCGTCGCCCCGCAGCAGTGCGTCATGCGCGGTCGACAGCAACAGGCCTGCCGAACCAGCACCTTTCCTGTGTGCTCAAGCCGGAAGCGGAGGTCGTGCTGGTTACCACAGGGCTCTGGCCGTAGTGGAGACCTAAGGTTTGGCCCGATCCCATCGACACTCCGCCAACCGCTGCACATCGGTTCCGCTCTTTTCTCGCCTGTCGATGTCGCCGTCGGCGTTCAGGTAGATATGGGTATGGGGCCATTGCGGGGTGATGCTGATGCAGTGATTACGCCCCGTGTTCTTGCTCCACCAGGAAAATTCCATGAAGAACTCGTCGTCGGGGAAGAGCACGCCATGATCGGTTGCGCCGCCTCCGGGAAGCATTCCTCCTTTATCAATCCGATCCTGGACATTCCAGATGTACCTGAGCTCATCCCGGCCGGCTTGGGAGTAGTGAACATTCACCCTTGGCAACGCGAAGTCCCAATGCGTGACCAGCCCAAACAGCAGCGGTATCCAGAGCAGCTTTACGTACCATGGCCGGCGCGTGCCTGCATGGAGGGGCCAGAGTTTCATCTCCATCCTTTGGGCGTATTTTTTTGGGGGGGCGTGGGTTGAGAGTGGAGACGGCAGTGTCGCAGCCGGTCGTTGTCCACTTCCGGCTGCTGGGCTGAATTGCCCTTAGCAATATTACGAAAAAATACAACGTTAAGACAGTCGATGAGTTGAAGGCTCTAACTAAAGGTGGCAGATCAACGACGCACAGGAATGATGGCGTTTTGAAGCATTCTGTAAGTCATGTAAACAAGTTATGAGTAGGCTAGAAATGGAAGATGGAGCCACACAATGATTGATAGTATAGAAGTTAAAGAGTTTGATGATCTGGAGGGGCAGTTGCTTGATGCGAATGTTTCTTATGGCGAGATGACGCGTGAGTACGCTAGTTATCTAATGGGTCTTATCCAAAGAGGTGAATTAAAATCTATTGCTGCCAGCAAGTTGGAAAAGTTGGTGCCGTTTTTGAAAGAGGCCATCTTGCGCGAGCGTATCGAAAGTGATGAGGTACTTCGAAAGAAGCTCACTGTCGATCTCTGGAAAATGGAGCAGCAAAGTCGCAAGGAAGATGAAGATTTTGCAAATTTCATCCGAGGTGTGCTCTATTGCTATGGTACAGAGGAGGTTTGGGAAGAGGAGGGCGATTGTCCAACCCCTATCTATCTTTACTTTTTGATCCTGAAAAAAATATTGCCGGGTCTGAGGAAAGATTTTATTAGTAGTTTTAATCGATTCCTTGGAGGGCGCAGCTAAGCCATTCTCTGTTTTTTTGTCGGGCTCAGATAATAATGGCTGGAGAGAATCTCTCCAGCATTACTTAGGCCAGAACTACAAAGATAGTGCAATCGGTTCATAAGAAGTTTTAATCGCAAGGCTCAAAACACAACCCCGGACTAATACACAATGCAGGTTGGACAATAGTGGGGGCGGCTTATGTTCTTGAGGGGCTACCGGGCATCTTGTAATCCGCGATCAATGAGTCAAACCTGGCCACCAAGCCGGCCGAGCCTGCTGCCATTGCAGCGGTCGACTCACTGGCGCGGTCAGCACCGTTCAGCGCCTTTGAAAATCACCTTGGCCCCGCTGAAGCGGGGCAGTCCGTGCGTTCTCCTCGATATCACCCGGCAAGTGGTGCCGATCCGTCGTACTGCTCAAGCAGCTGCTGTTCAAGGGTCACGATGGCCTGTTTAACCTGCTCAACACAGTCGCTCACCAGGGGCATGTTCAGGTCGGGGCTCTGACAGGCATCTTCCAATTGCCGGCAGCTCTCCACCAGTTGCTCGCCCTTGACGACTCGCGCAGCCCCCTTGATGCGATGCGCCAACTCGGACAGCTCCGCTGTTGCTTGGTCGCGGAGCAGTGTCTCCAGGGTCTGCAGGTCGGTGCGATTGTTGCTGAGCAGTTCACTGAGGATGTGTTGCAGCATGGTCGGCTCGCTGCCCACCAGGGTATGCAGGGACTCCAGGTCGAATACCTGTGGGGATTGGCTGCTGACGCGTTCTTCCGGCGGCAGGGGCGCGCGTTCCTCTTCCTCGACCTGACCCAGGGCCAACAGGCGCGCTTCCAGTTCATCCAGGCTGATGGGCTTGATCAGGCAGTCATTCATTCCGGCCAGTATGCAACGCTCCACTTCCTCGGGCTGGGCGTCGGCGGTCAGGCCGATGATCACGATCGGTTCGTGGTGGCTGTCGCGTTCATCCTGACGAATCGAGCGGGCCAGTTCGGCACCGTTCATGACGGGCATGTGGCAGTCGGTGATGATCAGGTCAAAGTCGTGCTCGCGCCAGAGCTTGAGTGCCTCCTGTCCATTCTTCGCTTCGATTACGTCGTGCCCGAGAAACGCCAGTTGCTGTCCCAGGACCTGACGGTTCACCGGGTGATCGTCCACCACCAGAATCTGCAGGCGGTACATCTGCCGTCGCTGAAGGTTAGGCACAGGTTCGGCGGCGGCCAGGCGCTCCAGCGCTTGAAGGCGAAGATCCACTTCCACCTGGGTGCCCTGGCCCAGGGTGCTGTTCATCGTCACAGTGCCGCCCATCATTTCGCACAGGGAGCGACAGATCACCAGTCCCAGGCCGGTGCCTTCGGTATTGAGCACATTGCGCTCGACCTGGGCAAAAGGTTGGAACAGGCGCTGCTGGTTGCTCGCAGAGATGCCTATTCCCGAGTCTTCGACCCGCAGTTTGACCTGCAACAACGACTGCTCCAGCAGATCGCCGGTGATGCTCACCTTGATGAAACCGGCCTCGGTGAACTTGATGGCGTTGCTCAACAGGTTGGAAAGAATTTGCTTGAAGCGCATGCCGTCTACCAGCACATCGCAATTGATGCTGGAGTCGATTTCGAGGATCAGGCTCAGGCATTTCTGTCGCGCCAGGCCTTCGAACACTCGGGCTGTTGATTCCACCAGCTCGCGCAGGTTGGCGCGTTTGGGTGAAAGGCTCAGGCGCCCCGACTCGATGCGGGCGATGTCGAGAATATCGCCGATCAGGTCCAGCAGGCTCTTGGCAGAGCTGTAGGCAATTTCGATGCTGGAGCGCTCAATCCGGTCGCTGTCGGCCCGTTTGAGCGCCAGTTCCAGAATGCCGATGATCGCGTTCATGGGGGTGCGGATTTCATGACTCATGGTGGCCAGGAACGTGGTCTTGGTGCGACTGGCCTGGTCGGCCAGGTTCTTCGCCTCTTTCAACTCCTGGACCAGATGGCGATGCTTGGTGATGTCCAGCCAGCCGCAGATAACGCCTTTGGTGACGCCATTGCTGTCCTGGAAGGGTTGGATCCAGTGATCGATCCAGACCTCCTTGCCCTGCAATTTGACCTGGTACACCGAGCTGATGGTCTGGCCGTCGCGCACCGCTTGCAGGTAGCTGTGATGCAGGTCGGATTGGGCCGAGAAATGCTCCTCGGGCAGCTGTTGCACGGATTTGTGCAGAACCTGGTCGGCGCTCAGGCCGACACTCTGCAGGTAGCTGCGGTTGCACGAGAGCATGTTGCCGTCCATGTCACGTATGTAGAGAACCGGAGGCATGTTTTCGGCCAGGGCCTCGATGAAGCGCAACTGGTCGTTCAGGGTTTTCTCGGCCTTGACCCGACGTCGCAGATAGAAGGCCCAGGTCAGGGTCAGCACCAGCAGGAGTGCCGCGGCGGCGATGATTTCGGCGATCAGCAACGCATAGTCGCGCCAGGTTTCGCCACTCATGCCCGGTGGTGAGCGCCAGTGGTTGGCGATGGCGTTCAGATCGTCCGCCGGAAGACTGAGCAGGGCCTTGTCGAGTATGGACTGCAGCTCCGAGTCGCTGCGGCGCAGGGCAAAGCTGGCGGTTGCCCGATTGGTGTGGATCAGGTCGGCGATGCTCAGGCGATTGTGAAACAGGCGGACAATGTAGTAGCGAGCGGCCGGCAACGACACCACGGCGGCATCGGCGCTGCCGTCATAGACCTTGTTCATGGCATCCAGGGAGGCGCTGGCCTCGATCAGTTGCGTGCGCGGATAGAGGTCGCGCAGATGTTGCAGGGTCACGTGACCTGATGGCACGGCAATACGCTTGCCTGCCAGATCTTCTGCTGTCAGCACCTGGTCCTGCATGCCGCTGGGGGTGATCAGGACAAAGGGACTGGTCAAGAAGGGCCGGGTGAAACGTAGCTTGTCCTCGCGTTGCGGGCTGGCCGTCATGATGGCCATGTCCGCCTCGCCGTTGCTCATGGCTTCAATCTGTTGCGGATAGCTGCCGTTGCGCACCGTCACCTGGAAATGCAGGCCGGTGCGCTGCGAGATGATCTCCAGCAGTTCGGCCGCGACTCCGGAGAACACCCCGTTGGCGTCGAAGAATGCCGCGGGGGCCAGGTCATCGTTGATGATCAGGCGTATCACCGGGTGACGCTCGATCCAGCGTGATTCTTCTGGGGTCAGCACAATCTTTTCGCCGGTGGGCACGAAACCGCTGCCAACCCAGCGCTGACTCAGATTGTTCAGTTTTTCCTTGCCGATGGCCTCGATGCTGCGGTCAAGGATGCGCTGAAGACGGGCGTTGTCCTTGTTGATCGCATAGCCATAGCCACCCGTCGCCAGGTCAACGAAGCGCTCGAACTTGAGAAAACCGTAGTAAGAGCGATTGATCTGGAAGTAGGCGCTGAGTACATCGTCCAGGTACATGTCGGCGTGACCGAATGCAGCAGCGGCCAGGGCTTCGTTGTGGGTGGGATAGATCATCAGGTGGGCACGAGGAAAGCGCGACTGCGCTTCGTCGCTGTGTTCCTTGACCACGGAGACTCGCAGCCCGGCCAGGTTTGCCGGGGACTGGCGCAACTCGTCGTTGCGCTTGAACAAGGCCAGCCGCCCATCGGCGAACGGTTGGGTGAACCTGAGCGCATCGCTGGATTGCCCGGGGCCGTTGTAGCTGCCCATCAAGTCGATCGAGGAGGCCTGCAGCGCCTGTAGGGCCTGTTCGCGGGTGGCGAAGGGAACCACCGTGATGCCGACTCCGAGCATCTGCCCGATCAATGAACTGACGTCCGCCGTAATGCCTTCGTAGTGACTGTCGTTGTAGTCGACATTGAAGGGGGGCGACTCTTGTACGACCACGCCGATTTTCAACTCCGACTTTTGACGCAGCCAGTGCCAGTCCTCTTGTTCAAGTACCAGCTCGCGGTGATCGAGACGCACCGCGCTGTACAGAGTATTGGGCAATAGCGGGGCTTGGGCCGCTGCCGTCTGAGGCGCGATGCTCACCCAGCAGATAAGTAGCCATATAAGTCGTAAGGGCATGGTGTCTTCAAACAATGGGGGAGGCTTGGTTGAGGCGAAAGCTCTGGAGGCACAGGGTGAAAATAGTAGCTGGCACTGCTTGCTTTGGCCTATCAATTTAAGTCGTTGGCGGGGTATTCGAGTGCTTGTTGCAATAGGCGATGAAGTGGCTTTCCGGCATGGGACGGGCAAATAGAAAACCCTGGGCAAGCGAGCCCCCCAACTTCACCAGTTGCTCTTGCTGTTCGTGGGTTTCCACTCCTTCGATGATCACTTTCATTCCCAGGGCGCTCCCCAGGGCCAGGGTATGGCGGATGATGGCGTGGCTTGCCGGGTGATGATTCATCTTGCGCACGAAGTTGCCGTCCAGCTTGATTTGGTTGACGGGCAGTTCGCAGAGGCGCTGCAGGGAAGCGAAGCCGGCGCCGAAGTCGTCCATGGCCAGACCGCAGCCCATCAGCCGTAGGCGCACCAGGTTTTCCAGGCTGTAGGCAGACGCCTCCATCACGCAGGTTTCGCTGATTTCAAAGGTGATGCAACTTGAAGGCACCTGGCAGAGCGTCAACAAGGAAGTGACCGACTCAGTCAGCGTCGGGGAGGACAGTTGCGAAGGGTGCAAGTTGAAGGAAAAGTTCAGCGCAAGGTTCTTTCTCGCCAGTTTGCGACGCAGGGCCAGGCCTTGATCGAACAATTGCCAGAACAGTCGATCCAGCAGGTTGTGCTCTTCCATGATGTTCAGGAAGTGTGACGGCGGCAGCACGCCCAGTTGAGGGTGGTTCCAGCGCGCCAGGGTTTCGGCGCCTTGCAGGATTGCGGTATCGAGGGTGACCTTGGGTTGGTAGTAGGGCTCGAACTCACCGTTGTCCAGGCCGCGCACCACATCACTCCGGCTCGGCAGCGCAATGCGCTTGAGCGGGCTGGCCAGATCATGGCGTAGGGACTGGTATCGGTTCAGCAACGTGGTCAGACGCTCCAGGTTGAAGGGTTTGCCCAGGCTTCCAAGATAATCCAGGCCCAGGCGCTTGATCATGGCCACGGCGGTGTTGCGCAGCGCCAGATCAATCTGGCTGCAAAGGATGACCGAGCGCAGTTTGCCGCTGTGACTGGCGAGACGAAGGAAGGCCAGGCCGTCCATGCCGGGCATCTTCAAGTCGCAGATGGCAATGTCCATGGCTTCACAACTTTCCAGCAGCGCCAGTGCCTGACTGCCACTGCTGGCTTCATGAATCTGTCCCGGTATCACTTTCCTTAATGCGGTGAGGGTGACCAGGCGTTGCAGGGGTTCATCTTCCACAACTAGAACGTTCAGGTGCTGCATTGCTGGCTCGCGTCGTTTATCCGTTGGGTATCTTGCTTAAGCCATTTGGGGTGGGTCTATTAGATGCATCTTCATGGCTTGTGGGAAATTTCCTACTGAAAAATCAGAGCATCTGATTTTTTCAATGATCATCAATCAGCACTTGTAACTCGGGTCGATTCCGGGGAATTTGCCCCGCTCGCAATGGCTGCCCGGCGGCAAGTTCTAAGGTGAAATGACATTTATGCACAGCGTATTAATAGTGGATGATCATCCCGTCGTTCGGCTGGCGGTGAAGGTTCTGCTGGAAAAGCACGAGATGCAGGTGGTGGGCGAAACCGATAACGGGCTGGATGCGCTAGAGCTGGTGCGTGAGCATGTTCCGGATGTGGTGATTCTGGATATCGGCATTCCCAAACTCGATGGTCTCAAGGTGCTGTCCCGGATCAAGGCACTGGGTTTGCCCACCGAGGTATTGGTGCTGACATCGCAGTCTGTCGAGAGCTTTTGCAAACGCTGCATCCAGCTTGGCGCTCGAGGCTTCGTCAACAAGGAAGAAGACCTGAGCAATCTGGTGGTGGCCCTGAACGCGGTGCTGGCCGGCTACACCTTTTATCCTTCCCAGGTGACCGATGTGTCCAGGTCGGCGGCCGAGCAGTTGTCCGAGACCGAGCTGATTGGCTCGCTGACCGATCGGGAAATGATCGTGCTGCAGTATCTGGCTCAGGGATATTCCAACAAGGCCATCAGCGAAAAGCTGTTTCTCAGCAACAAGACCGTCAGTACCTACAAGGCTCGCTTGTTGCAGAAGCTCGGTCTGGGCTCGCAAGTCGGCCTGGCGGAGTTCGCCAAGCGCCATGGGCTGATTCCCTGAAAGATGGCAAAGCGGCAATGCTGATACTTGGCCGCTCAGTTTGAACGGCCGGGTGGCTGTGCATCTTGTTAAGCAAGTTACCGAGTTGTTGCAGAGACTTTCCTTAGTTGTGTAGGAAATTTCGCAATGATAAAGGCCTTGCCTGTTTAATAGACTTTGTCGGTATCAAGAAACTTGACTGCAACTTTTATCATGATTAAACCACGCACGTTCATTGCGTTATTTTTTGCTCTTTTTCAGGCGCAGGCGATCGCAGCTCTGGCGCTCGGCAGTTCGCGGGTCATCATTCAGGCGCCGCAGACCCGTGCCGTGGTGATGGTGCATAACCGTTCCCCCCATAGCCCTTATCTGGCCCAGTCCTGGATCGAGGATGCGCAAGGGCACAAGCCTGAACGCTCGCCAGTGGTTGCCTTGCCGCCAATTCAGCGATTGGAGGCGATGCAGGGCAATCAGTTGAACATACGGGTGCTGCCACGGGTGGCCGATCTGCCCCAGGACCGCGAAACATTGTTTTATCTCAATGTGCGTGAAGTCCCGCCGCGCAGTGAAGGCCAAGAAGGCATTCAGATCGCTCTGCAACGGCGGATAAAAGTCATTTATCGGCCGCAAAGAATACGCCCGCTCAACGTCGGCATCACCAGTCCCTGGCTGTCCGCCTTGACCTTGTCCAGGCAAGAGAGCGGGCGTTTTCAGCTTAACAATGCCACTCCCTATCATGTGACCATCATCGAGGCCTTCAATGATGCGTCCGGGGCATCGCCTGTTGCGGACTTCAAGCCCATGGAAATACCGCCCTATAGCGCGCATCGCCTTGAAGGCAGGATCGCGCCGGGCGTTCAGCAGCCAGCATTGGTCTACATCAATGATTTTGGTGGGCGTGGGCAACTCAGTTTCGACTGCCGGGAGGACTCGTGCACCGTCATGAAAAACGCTACTCGTCCATGAGACGGGTCAGTCTGATTGGAGGGGCGCTGATCGGTCTGTCTGCTCTGTCGATGACGGGAAACGTACAGGCCGCAACTCCAGGTGGGCTGTATGTACTTGTACACTTTGAAGTTTTCGAGCCCGCCAACTGCAGCGTCAATATTCTTCAAACAAGAATAGATTTTGCCGAGGTCAAGACTGACGCTGTCAATGGTCGTGAGGGGGCGAGAAAAATTCCTTATCGGATCAGTTGCAGGAATTCCTCCCAGTCACCCGCACTCAAGTTGAAGTTTGTCGGTACTTCCGGTTTCAGCTCTGACGTGTTGTGGACCAATCTCAGCAATCTTGGCGTGCGCTTTCTGGTAGATGGCAAGCAACACCCCCTCAACAGAGAGTTCTCGGTGAACTACGCCTCTCCTCCGACGCTGGAGGCTGTGCTGGATGCGAAGCCTGGCAGCGTTTTGAAAGCAGGCGCCTTTGCTACCGGTGCCGTGCTAGTTATTACTCAGGAGTAAGCGCCCTGTGGCTATTTCCACTCTGGATAAAAGAAGCAAGATCAGCCTTTGTCCGTCGATGTTGCGATGGGCTCTTGCGGCAACATTTCTTTCGCTCAAGGCCTGGGCTGAGCCTGTTCCCCCTGGAACGCCGGACGGTGCCTGCTGGGGCCATAATCAGCTGAGCATTGAAATAAAGAACGGCGCTTTCACGTCCAATGAAAAGGGCGCGCTGTATGAAACCACCTATCAAACCATTCCCAGCAACTACGACGGTTGGTGCTATTCGGAAAGCGGCTCGCAGAACGCCAGCTATTTCAAGGCTGAGCTGAGTCAGACCTTGTCCCGGGTCGATAATGAGTTCTTCAGACTGACCGAAGACATCGATATGAAAATATTCGTCACCGGCAATAGTGCGCCGGAAAGCTTCATCCCCTTCAAGGACGCATTCAATGCGGGCGCCACTGCCGGGCCTTCCGGTAATGGCGTCACGCCGTTGCGCTGGGCAAATGCCGGCAACCAGGGCAAAGTCACTTTCCGTCTTCGACGCAAGGCCCTCGGCGGGGCAGTGTATCTTCCGCCCAGCGAGCTTTTTTCGTTCTTTCGCTATTCGCGACCGGGGCAGTGGAGCCCTCAACCGTTATACACACTGTCGTTGAAAGCACCGACCATCCTATCCGTTCCCGCTACCTGTGAACTCAATGACAATGGTAATAACTTTTGGACTCTGAAGCTGAAACAACCCATTGATAGCAGCAAGGTTCAAGATATCGGGGTCTATAACTTTGCATATGGCTATAACGCAGGTGGAAAGTTGACTCTTCGTTGTGACTCCGGTCAGCTTGATCCGGCAAAACTGTCTCTTGGTCTGATAGGCAGCCCCGGAGCACAGAGCAACGCGTTGGCTACATCAAATCCAGGGATCGATCTGGTGTTCTTTGCGCGTACAGGCAGTGGCAGCTATGTCGAACTAACGCCATTCCAGCAAACACCGTTGAATGGACTGGCAACGGCTGGACAGATTGAAATCCAGGTGACAGTACAGAAAACCTCGAAACCCATGTTGACCGGTCTTCACTCCGGGTTTGGCGTTCTGACGCTTACGGAATATTGATTTCTATTTGAAACAATACTTTTCAAACGCTGTTCGGGCTGATGTTTGCCAGGACGTCGCGTGTTCTTTTAGTGTGTTTCGAGTCAGTCGTTACATGTGCTAAGACAAGCTATAAGTTGGTTGGGAATTTTCCTACGCCCTTATCGAACCTTTCTTATCTTAATTTTTTTGCTTGGTAAATATACTTGTTCTCGGCACTTGCTAGTTGGCTGCGGTCTGGTCGACAAGTGGCATGTCATGGATATTACCTTGTAGTTTGTCCAGGTGATGCATAGTGCCGATATATCAAATGTGTACTAGTAGGGATTCTAAAATGAAATTCAGCAAAATGGCGGCAGCTATAGCGGCAGTTGTACTCGGTGGTACTTCGGTTTTGGCCATGGCGGCGGGCCAGGGCGGTGGAAAGGTCAACTTCAAGGGCAATATCAATGACTCTCCATGCTCGATTTCCAGCGGTTCTTTGGAGCAAGTCGTGGAGTTCGACTCCATCTCCAACAGCGCTCTGAAAAATGGCGGGAAGTCCGCTTTGAAGCCGTTTTCCATCAAGCTCAACGGCTGCGACCTGGGCTCGCTGAAAAGTGCCACCGTGACCTTCACCGGCGCGCCTTCGGCCGCCAACCCTGATCTCCTGGGCTTCCAGGGTGGCACTGCGAAGGGTGCGAGCCTGGCGATCGCTGATCGCAACGGCTCGCTGATCAAGCTGGGTGCCGCTTCCGATCCGCAGAACCTGTCCGACGGTGAAAGCGCACTGAACTTCACCGCCTACCTGCAAGGCGACATGCTGGCCCCTGAAACCGAGGGTGGGGAGCCGAAACCAGCCACTGTGGTAGCCGGTACCTTTGATACCGTCGCCAACTTTACCCTGGCTTATCAGTAACGTTGCGTGAGGTGCGGCCTGGATACGCAAGTGTGCGTATTCCAGGCGCACTGCCGATCTTCTCTCGATGGGGTCGCCGCCAGTCCTCTCGGATTTTCATTGTTTCGACGTGATAGGCCATGCACTGCCGTGGCGCTCGAACATGACGCTTGTTAATCCGTACTCAGCACTCTCATGTTGCCTTCAGACCTCTCAGATTTCGTTCGTGACAGTGTTGGGCACAGTGGTCGACCGATGCTGTTTGCTGGCTTGAGGAAGCGGACGAAAGAAGTTGTTGTCGTTGTAAGGGAAGTTAATCACGTGGTTCAACACCGGGTATGGGTCTTCACTACATTGTGGTGCATGGCCAGCTTGGCCAGTGCCGCCGAAGAGTTTCAGTTCAATACGGACGTGCTTGATCTCAAGGATCAACAGAATCTCGATCTCGGCTTGTTTGCCAAGGCTAACTTCATTTTGCCGGGGCAATACAGCCTGGTCGTTCATGTGAATCGCGATTCGTTGCCGGAAACGGTCGTGAACTACTTGGCGCCGGAAGATGACCCCAAGGGCAGTGTGGCCTGCATCTCTCCCGAACTGGTGGCGCAGTTGGGTCTGAAAAAACAACGGATCAAGCAACTTGCCTGGTGGCACCAAGGCAATTGTCTGGATATCAGCAGCATTCCCGGCATGACGGTGCGTGGCGACCTGGGCGCCTCTGCCTTGTACCTGAACATTCCCCAGGACGCCCTTGAATACAGCGCAAGCAACTGGGACCCGCCTTCGCGCTGGGATGAGGGCATTGGCGGATTTTTATTTGACTACAACCTCAATGCCCAGACCACGGATTACGCCGGGCCTCAGGCCAGCGACAAGCAGTTGACGGGTAACGGCACGACCGGTTTCAACCTCGGCGCCTGGCGCCTGCGGGCCGATTGGCAAGGGCAGATGCACAAGACCTCCGGCAAGCCTGGCCAGCGGCAATTCGCCTGGAGCCGCTACTACGCGTCGCGGGCGATTCCCGAGTTGCGCGCCCACCTCAGCCTGGGAGAAAACTACCTGGACTCCAACCTGTTCGGCAGCGTGCGCTACACCGGTGCCAGTCTGGCCACCAGCGACAACATGCTGCCCCCCAACCTGCGTGGCTATGCGCCGGAAGTCAGTGGCGTGGCGCGGACCAATGCGCGGGTGCTGGTCACGCAGCAGGGGCGCATTCTGTATGACACCCAAGTGCCGGCGGGGCCCTTTCGCATCCAGGACCTGAGCGATGCGGTGAGCGGCAAGCTGGATGTGCGCATTGAGGAGCAGGACGGCAGCGTTCAGGAATTCCAGCTGGACACGGCGAGCATTCCCTACCTCAGCCGCCCCGGCACGGTGCGCTACAAAGTGTCCGCCGGCCGGCCTTCGGACTGGGAGCACGAGCCCGATGGTCCGGAATTCGCCAGCGGCGAATTTTCCTGGGGCGTGAGCAATGGCTGGTCGCTGTACGGCGGAGGCCTGGGGGCGCGGGACTATCGCGCGCTGGCCGTGGGCGTGGGTCGTGACCTGATGGCCTTCGGCGCCCTGGCGGTTGACGTGACTCAATCCAATGCCCGCCTGGCTGAAATCGGCCAGCGCCAGGGCAAGTCCTATCGCGCCAGCTATTCGAAGCGCTTCGAGGATTACGACAGCCAGGTGACGTTCGCCGGTTATCGCTTCTCCGAGGAAGACTTCATGACCATGAACGACTTTATCGAGGCTCGTCGCCGTGGCCGGCTGAACAATCAGAGCAAGGAAATGTACACCGCGACACTGAGCAAGAGTTTTCGTGACCAGAACCTGAGCCTGTACCTCAACTACAACCACCAGACCTACTGGAACAATGCGCCGAGCGACCGCTACAGCCTGTCGCTGTCTCGTTATTTCAACCTGGGCGGGCTGAAGAACCTGGGCCTGTCGCTGACCGCCTATCGCAGCCAGAGCCATGGCGCGGTCGATGAAGGCGCCTATGTCTCGCTGAGCCTTCCCTGGGGCGACAGCGGCTCTCTCAGTTACAACGCCACGCTCAACCGTGGCAGCAGCGGTCACAACTTGAGCTATTACGACCGTCCGGATGAGCGCAACAGCTACATGCTCAGCGCCGGCACCGCCAGCGAGGGCAACACGGCCAGCGGCTACCTGAACCACGAGGGCAGCCTGGCCGATGTCACCGCCAGCGCCAGCTATCAGGCCGGACGCTATCGTTCCGCCGGTCTGTCAGTGCAGGGCGGGGCGACCCTGACCGCCGAAGGGGCGGCGCTGCACCGGATCACCACCCTGGGCGGCACCCGCCTGCTGCTCGATACCAATGGCGTGGCCGGGGTGCCGGTGCGGGGCAATGGCGCCAGCACCTATTCCAATCGCTTCGGCAAGGCGGTGGTGGCTGACATGAACAGCTACTACCGCAATCAGGCAAGCATCAACCTGGATCAACTGGCTGACGATGTGGAAGCCGGGCGCTCGGTGGCCCAGGCCACGCTGACCGAGGGTGCGATTGGCTATCGCCGTTTCGACATTGTTTCCGGGAGCAAGGGCATGGTCCGCATCGTCCTGCCCGACGCGACCACGCCGCCCTTTGGCAGCGGCGTGTACAACGCGCGGGGCCAGGAAACCGGAATCATTGGCGAGGATGGCCTGGTTTACCTCAGTGGCATGCAGGTCGGTGACCTGATGTCGGTGCAGTGGGACGGCAAGGCCCAATGCGATTTCATCCTGACGGAGCAGGTCAGTGCGGATGACCAGCAAGTGCAATTTGTCTGCGGGCCTGTAGCGGTCCGCGAAACCCGATCCCCCAGCAACAAGTTATAAGGAGTGGCCTCCATGCCATGGTTCGACCTGAAAAAAAGCCTGCTTGTCATCGGCCTGAGCCTGTTGGCTCTGGAGTCGGTACACGCTGCCATCGCCCTGGACCGTACCCGAATCATCTTCAATGGCAGTGAGAAATCGGTGAGCGTGGGCATCAGCAACCAGAATCCCCAACTACCGTACCTGGCCCAGGCCTGGCTCGAAAACGACAAGGAGGAGAAGATCAGCGGCCCCTTGGCCGTGCTGCCTCCAGTGCAACGGCTCGAAGCCGGATCCCGGAGTCAGGTGAGGATCCGGAAGCTGGCACAGGCAGGGCAGTTGCCCCAGGACCGGGAGTCGCTGTTCTACTTCAACTTGCGTGAGATCCCGCCGCGCACCGACAAGCCCAACGCCTTGCAGATTGCCCTGCAGACGCGGATCAAGCTGTTCTATCGTCCCGAGGCCATCGTCAGGGACAGCGGACAGAATCAGCTTCCCTGGCAGGAGCAACTGACGCTGTCCCGCGAAGGGGAGCGCTACGTAGCCCATAACCCGACGGCCTACTACGTGACCCTGGTTGATGCTCAGGTCCGCGTGGGCGGCGCATCCGTTCCAGACTTCCAGCCGGTGATGCTGGCGCCCTGGGGGCGCCAGGCGCTGAGCGTCAGCGCCCGGACCCTGGGCAACGCGCCAGTGCTGACGTATGTCAACGATTTCGGCGGTCGGCCGCAACTGGAATTCCGCTGCACGGCGGGGCAGTGCGTGGCCAGGCCGGTGGCCGATGCGAGCTGAGGCTGGCTTGAGACCATCGGGCGCGCTCGGGGTCGTTGTGCCCCTGGCTCGGTGGCTGGGCGCAAGGTTGGCAGCGCAGCCCGGGACGGGAGCGCAGCTGGGGGCCGGCAAGGGCAGGGGGGCGGAGGTGTTCATGGAACGCTGGTGGCGAAGGAAAGGCGGGTGCCAGGCTCTGGTCTGCGGCCTCTTGCTGCTCGGGTTGCCGGGTTTGGGCCGGGCGGCGGCGGATATGGCGTTCTTCGGGGTATTGATCGCGCCTCCTCAATGCACGGTCAGCGACAAGGACGCGCCGATCAGGGTGTCGTTCGGCAACGTGCAGCTGCGCAAGATCGATGGCGAGCACTATCGTCAGCCGATTCCCTATCAGATCAAGTGTCCGGGGCTGGTATCGCAAGACTCGACCTGGAAGATGCGCCTGACCTTCAAGGGCTCGGTGGCGGATTTCAACCCGGCGTTGCTGCGCACCTCGGTCAATGGCTTGGCCATCAAGCTGTTGCTGGGGGAGCGGGAACTGGTCCTCAACGAACCTCGGCAGATCAGCCTCGACAGTTTGCAGAAACCTCCGGCATTCGAGGCGGTGCCGGTGAAGAAGGTGGGAGCGCAGCTTGCGTTGAGCGAGTTCAATGCTTCCGGACTGTTGCTGGTCGAGCTGTATTAGGTGAAGTCATGAAGCAATTGCTCAACGGCTGTCTGTGCCTGTGTTGTGCCTGGCTGGCGGATGGTTTCAGCGCCCCGGCAGTGGCGGCGGACAACGTCTTTTTCAGCGGCCAGCTGATGGATCAGACCTGTACCCTGGAGCCTGGCTCGGAAACCCGGACGCTGGACTTCGAGGATGTGAGCCTTCAGGAGCTCTATCGCGACGGCAGAACCGCGAGCAAGGCCGTTGTCCTGAACCTGATCGACTGTGATGCCAGCGCCGGCAGGACCGAGGTCAAGGCGACCTTGAGCGGCCATGAAAGTGCGCAGATACCGGGCTTTCTGGAGCTCGACAGCGGCAGTCCGCAAGGCCTGGTGATTGGCCTGGAGGATGCAGCGACGCAGCCCTTGCCCCTGGGACGCACGCATTCCATTGGCCGGGTCAGCCAGGACGGCAAGCAGTCGGTCACCTTTCTTGCCTACCTCAAGGCGCTTCCCGATGCCCTGAGCGAACGCAGCATCGGCAAGGGGCAGTTGGCGGCTTCATTGACCTTCACCCTGAGCTACGAATGATGGCGCGTAGGGGGCGGGGCCCCCTGGCTGCCAAGGCAGCACTGCTGCGTGTGATGCAACAGCACCTGCGGCCCGCGCGAGCGCAGCCTTGCTAGGCGTGCAAATGCTTTTTCAGGAACGACCGGGTGCGTTCGTGGGTCGGGTTTTGCAGGATCTCCCGTGGCGTGCCTTCCTCGACCACCACGCCGCCGTCCATGAAGATGATCCGGTCCGCCACTTCACCGGCAAAGCGCATTTCGTGGGTGACGATCAACATGGTCATGTGCTCGGCGGCCAGTTGCTTCATGACCTGGTTGACCTCTTCCACCAGCTCCGGGTCCAGCGCCGAGGTGGCTTCATCGAACAGCATGACCTTGGGGCGCATCGCCAGGGCCCGGGCAATGGCCACGCGCTGTTTCTGTCCGCCGGACAGGCGGGAAGGGTACTCGTCGAACTTGTTGGCCAAGCCGACTTTTGACAAGTACTCCATGGCCAGCTCACGGGCCGCGGCTTTGTTCAGCCCTTTGAGTTTGATCGGTCCGAGGGCGATGTTTTCATGCACGGTCAGGTGCGGGAACAGATTGAAGTGCTGGAACACCATGCCCATCTGCTGGCGCACGCTGTTGATGTGCTGTTCGAATGCGCGACCTTTCAAGGGCCGGTTGACGTGTTCGCCCTCCAGCCAGATCTCCCCCTCGTTCAGCACTTCCAGGTGGTTGATGGAGCGCAGCAGGGTGCTTTTACCCGAACCGCTGGGCCCGATGATGGCGATGATCTGTCCGCGCGAGACAGACAGATCGATGCCTTTGAGCACTTCTAGGGCGCCATACGCCTTGCGCGCGCCCTTGACTTCAACCATGAACTTTTCTGTGGTCATCGTGACATCTCTACCTTGGTTTCAAGCAGGTGCAGGCTGGCTTCCAGAACAAGATTGACCGCGTAATAGATCACCGCGACGGCCAGATAGAATTCGAACGGGCTGTAGGTTTCGCTCACGGCGCGCTGGGCGCTGTAGACCAGCTCGGCAATGCCGATGATCGACACCAGGGAGGTGTCCTTGAGCAGGACGATCAGGTTGTTGCCCAGCGGGGCCAGGGTATTGCGCAGTGCCTGTGGCACCACCACGTAGCGTTGCGCCTGGCTGCGGCTCAGGCCAATGGAGCGCGCACCTTCAATCTGCCCGGGGTCGACCGACAGGACTCCGGCACGAATCACGTCGGCGTTGTAGACCGCAAAATGCAGGCTCAGGCCGATGATGCCGGCCACCAGGGCCGGGATATCGATCCCCACTTGCACCAGGCCGTAATAGATCACGTACAGCTGCAGCAGTAGGGGCGTGCCCATCAGTAGCCAGGTCAGGAAACGTATGGGCAGGGAGACCAGTTTCGGGGTGTAGAGCACGATCAGGGCAAAGGCGATGCCGGCCATCAGGCTCAACACACTGGCGCTGAGGAACAGGACGAGGGTCCACCAGAGCCCGGTGGCCAGCAGTTCGGAATAGGGTGTCACGATACTCAGGTCGAGGATTGGCATGGGGGCGTCTCACTTGGCCGCGAAGCGTTTATCGAGGAGGTCCACCATCAGCCTGACCGTGTAGACCATGGCGATGTACAAAATGGCCGACACCGTGAAGATCTCGAATGGCTTGTACGTGGAGCTGATGAAACGCTGCGCGGTATAGGAAAGCTCGACCACGGAGATGGTCGATACCAGGGCCGAGCCCTTGATCAGCGCCACCGCATTGACCCCCAGTGGCCTGATCATCAACTTGGCGGTTTGCGGGAGGGTGATCAGCCACAGGGTCTGGCCCTTGCCGAAACCGATTGAACGCGCCGCCTCGACCTGGCCGGGGTCCACGTTGCTGATTGCGCCACGAATGGATTCGGCCATGTAGGCCGCGATGTTCAGGCCCAGGCCGATGACGCCTGCGGTGAATGGTTCCAGCTCGAGGCCGATCTGCGGGCCGCCAAAGTAGATGAGGAACAGCTGGACCAGGCAGGGCGTGCCACGAAAAACGCTGATGTAGACCCGGGCCAGGCAGCGAAGCATGAAGAAGCCGGACAGCCGGGCCGCCACCAGCACCACCGCCACCAGCAAGCCCAGCAGCAGCGCCAGCAGCGAAACGTGCACCGTGACCCAGGCCGCCTCCAGAAAAAACGGCAGGGTGCGCTGTATAAGTGTCAGATCCATGGGAAGGCTCGGAAAAGTCGGATTGACTGGCCCGACCCCAGGTCGAGCCAGGCTGCAGATGAGTCAGCGAATGTCCTTGCCAATCCACTGCATCGAGATCTTTTCGTAGCTGCCATCGGCCAGCATGTCGTTCAGCGCCTGCTGCATCGCGGCCTTGAGTTCGGGGTTGTTCTTGCGCAGCGCAATGCCCATGCCTTCGATGCCGCCATCCTGTTGGGGTGGGGTGATGATGCGGACTTTCTGCCCGGTTTCCTTGACGGCCACCAGCACCGGAACGCTGTCCATCACCAGCGCGTCGAGGCGCCCGGCGTCCAGGTCGACCAGCATCTCGGGAAGCCCTTTATAGGTTTTCACCTTCAGGTTGCCCCGCGCCCTGGCCCATTTGTCGTGGGCATCGCCCAGGGTGACGCCGACCTTCACATCCTTCAGGTCATCCAGGCTGTTGATCGGGGAGTCTTCTTTCACCACGATGGTGCGGCCGGCGTGGTAGTAGGGGCCGACGAAGTCCACGGCCTTTTGGCGCTCCGGGGTAATGGTCATGGAGGCGATGATGGCGTCGTATTTTTTTGCCAGGAGCCCGGCAATGATCCCGTCGAAGGGGGTGGTGACGATGCTGACTTTCACCCCGAGCCGTTGGGCCAGGGCTTCGCTGATGGAGGCGTCGAAGCCGACGATCTGGTTCTGCTCGTTGGCAAAGCTGAAGGGCGAGTACTGCCCGCTCATGGCGATGCGAATCTCTTTGGATGCCTGGATCGATTGCAAGTCATCAGCCTGAGCGGCTAAAGGGCACAGGAGCGCCGCGGCCGCGACGGTGGATGCAGCAAACAGACACTTGAGCGTTCTGGTTAGCATTGGATGGCACCTTTGAAGAATTATTAATTATTGTTTTTTGGGCTCTTCACCCAGGCCTCGGGAAAAGCTTTGCATAGGCCGTTCTGGAAAGCACCCGGCAAGGTGTCCGCCAGCCGGACACATTGCCGGAGTTGGCCGACACTATGTCGGCCAGGCACGCAGGCTGTCATTCGTGCGCCGATCCCGGCACTCTACTGCAGGGCTGCCTTGAAGCTGTCGTCCAGCACCTCCAGCAGCAAGTCGGCGTTCTTGTGGCTGAAAATCATCGACGGGCGCATTTTCAACACGTTGTCATGGGGGCCTTCGGTGCCGATCAGAACGCCGCGTTCCCGGGCGCCATCGGCAACCTTTTTCGCCAGTTGCGTGGCCGGAGCCTTGCTCTGGCGATCGGTGACCAATTCGATCCCGAGAAACAGCCCCAGCCCGCGTACATCGCCAATGACCGCGTAGCGTTGCTGCAGTGTGCGAAAGCCGTCCAGCAGGTAGTTGCCCACCGTCAGTGCGTTGAGTTTCAGGTTGTCGCGCTCGATCACATCGAGAACGCTGAGCCCCACGGCACATGAAACCGGGCTGCCGGCGAAGGTATTGAAGTACTCCATGCCGTTGTTGAAGCTGTCGGCTATTTCGCGGGTGGTCACCACCGCCGACATCGGGTGGCCGTTGCCAATGGGCTTGCCCATGGACACCGCATCGGGCACCACGCCCTGGGTTTCAAAGGCCCACCAGTGACTGCCCACCCGGCCAAAGCCGACCTGGACCTCATCGGCCAGGCACAGCCCGCCCTCGGCGCGAACCATGGCATAGACCTCCTGCAAGTAGTTTTCCGGGAAAAACAGCTGCCCGGCGACACTGGGAATCGACTCCGCCAAAAAGAACGCCGGGGCCCGGCCCTGCTGGCGCATGCTGTCGATCTGCTCGGCGACACTCTGCGCGAAACGCTTGCCCAACTCTTCGAATGGCCAGTCATCCGCTGCGCGATAAACGTCCGGCACGGCCGCCTCGAATACGTGCTCTGCACGGCCCTTACCGGCCTTGCGCTTGTACTTGTAGGGGCTCAGGTCAATCAGCTCCTGGGTGGTGCCGTGGTAGGCCCAATCCAGCACGATGGCGTCGTTGCGCCCGGTGTGATTGCGCGCCATGCGCAGCATCAGGCTGTTGGCTTCACTGCCGGAACAGCCGAAGGAGGCGACGGCCAGGCCCTTGGGCAGGGTCGCCGTGAGTCGCTCGGCATACTCGACGATGTTGTCGTGCAGGTAACGGGTGTTGGTGTTCAGGCGTGAAGCCTGGCGCGCAAGGGCCTGCACCACATCGGGATGGCAGTGGCCGAGATGGCAGACGTTGTTGAAGCAGTCCAGATAGGCCCGGCCAAAGTTGTCGATCAACCAGACCCCATCGCCGCGCACGAACTTGATCGGGTCCGAGTAGGAAATCGACAAGTTGGGCAGCAGCAGTTGCTTACGCTTGGCCACGATCTGCGCTTTGCTCCTGCCTTCCTGGCTATAGGTTTCCGGAGGAATTCCGGCCAGGGTCGAAGCATCCGGGAACAGGTCGGCCCACACCTCAAGATAGGCGCACTCACCGACGCCGATGAACTCGCTGGCTTGCAACTGGGTGTCGGTGGACATCTGGAAATGCACATGGGGCAGCCAGCCGCCATTTTCCGTGTCCGCGCCCATGTAGCCCACCAGCGCGCCCGCTTCAAGGTGGTCCCCGGGCTTGAGGCGGGTCAGCGCTTCGTGGGCCATGTGCCCCCACAGGGTCAGGAAGGGCGGGCAGCCTTCAGGCGAGTGCTTGAGCATGATCAAACCGCCATAGCCCAGCGGTTCAGGTTCGACCTCGACGCTCTGCACCACACCGGCAAGCGGCGTGTACAGCGGCGTTCCGGCCGGCATGATCAAGTCGACACCCAGGTGGATGATCCGGCGCTGCCCTTCAATGAAGCGCGATTCAAAGGCGCTGTCGGTGTAGATGGTCCTGGCTTCGCCCCAGGGACCGATGCCCAGCGGCACTTGATGCTCGGCGGAGAAATCGTTCCACCATTTCGTCGCTTCTGCCGGGCGCTGCGCGGCAGAAGCGATGGTCATTTCGTGGGCAGCGTCGGCGAACGGCACAATGGCCTTGTTCAGGGTCGCCGCCGATGGATGCACGATCTCTGCGAAGGACTGGCGGTTTTCATCCACCCAGCGGCGAATCGCCCCGGCACCTTCTATGGCGTCATAACCGCAGGCTTTGCGCAGGATTGCCGTGGCCAGGCGCGGGTTCATGCGATCCATCTTTTCCAGCAGGCGCCAGGCCGGGGCTTCGCTGATGGCCAGGTAGGGGTTGTCCTGGGTCTGTTCGTGGCGCGAGGCCGACAAGGTGACGCTGATCACCAGGCGCATGGCGATCAGATTGAACAGCACATCCAGCTCTTGCGGCTGCAACGGGTAGCGCTCGTGGAAAGCGCCGGTGAGGGCGGCCGCCGCGCCGATGGGGTCTGGCGTGTCGAGAATGGCGTAGGCGCAGGTGATGGCGACTTCGGCAATCAGCACCGTGTGCACGGCATCGCCAAAATCGATGATGCCCGAGACCTGCTGGTGGTTCTGTGGGTCGACGAGGATGTTCCAGTCATTGCCGTCGTTGTGAATGACCTGGGCGCGCAGCCGCGCCAGCGTCGGTGCCACCTGTTGTTCGAACGTCTCAATGAAGCGCTGCGCAATCCCTCGTCTGCCGGGGTCCTTGATGAAGTGCAGGCGGGCTCGCGAACGCCCGGCGTGCCGCAGGTCCCAGTCCAGGTCGCGCACCGCGCCGGGATGCATGAAGCCCTGCAGGGCAAGGTCCATGTCGGCGAACGACTGGCCCAGGTGGCGCATCAGTTCGAAGGTGCGCGGAACCTCGGCCAGCGGTGTGCCGGGCAGCCAGCTCACCAGGCGCACCGCGTGGGTTGCGCCGCAGGGCGCCACGGCCGAGGCGAGGCAATCACCGGCAAGGGTCTTTTTCAGCTGTGGTACGGCCAGCTCGGGGCAGGTGCTGGCCAGGTGGCTGAGGAGGGCGGCCTGCAGCTCGCTTTCAATGCGCGGCTCGCTGGCGTTGACGACCTTCAGGATCCATCCCGCATCGCTGGCGGTCTTCAACCGGTAGTTGCAGTCTCGCTCGCCATCCAGAGGCGAGGCGCTCGCGCTGACATTGAAAAGCTGTTCGGCCAGGTGTTCGGCATCGCGGGGCGAAAACTGCGGGGCGGGGTGGGAAAGGTCAGTCATGGTAGTGGTTTTCCAAGTTATTTTTTTCAGTTAGCTTGGCATGCGAAATCTTCAAGGGCAGTAGGTATGCGGTCGGCTTTGACCTGCATATTGTCGGAATCGACCGGCACAAAATCGGCAGTCAATGTGAGGAGTTTCAATGCGCGACCTGGACGTGAAAGATCGGGAAATACTCGACATTCTTTCTAAAGAGGCGCGGATCGCCCTGAAGGCTCTGGCCGCGAGAATCGGGCTGTCCAGGAGTGCCACCAGCGAACGCGTCAGCAACCTTGAGCGCAATGGCGTGATCAGAGGCTACCGGGCGGACATTGGCGAAATCGACGCCAACGTGATTCGCGCCATGTTCCTGGTGTGCCTGAAACGCACACCGGCCATCAGCCTGCTGGACCTTTTGGCCCAGCATTCGCAGGTGCGCCGCATTTCTTCGGTCAGTGGCCAGCTGGACCTGGTGATCGAGATCGAATCACGCACCATCGATGATCTGAACCGTGTCCGGGATGCCGTGGCCAGTCACGAATCGGTGGAGGACATCACCACCGCCGTGGTGCTTCGCCGCGACATCGACCGCCAGACTTCCTGACTCGGCGTGCCCAGCCGAAAGAGCTGACGGGCCACCCGGCCAACGCGCTCAAGCGCAGGCCTGGCGCCCGACTCCGCGTGCCTTGACCCTGGCGCAGAGCCTGTGGCGTTGCCGCCGTTGTGAGTTTGCCGCGCTGTACAAGGGGTGTCGGCGGATCATAAAATGAGAAGCATTATCATTAGTGCGAATCTCTCATGCCCAACCACAGCCTTTCCTCGCCCGTCGCCCAGCTGTATGCGAACCACCACGGCTGGCTGCGCGGCTGGTTGCATCGGCGCCTGGGGCACAGCGCCGATGCCGAGGATTTGGCCCACGACACCTTCATCCGCGTGCTGCGCTCCCAGGAAGATGTGCGTGAGCTGCGCCAGCCCATGGCGTTTCTGGCCGCCATCGCCAATGGTCTGTTGATCAACCGCTGGCGTCGTCAGGCCATCGAGCGGGCTTACCTGGAGGCGCTGGCGGCACGGCCGGTGGGGGAGGAGCCTTCGCCGGAGGAGCGGCATCTGATGATCGAGACCCTGTTGCAGCTGGATTCGCTGCTGGTGGGGCTGTCGTCGCGGGTGCGGCAGATCTTCTTTCTGTCCCAGCTCGATGGCTTGACCTATCCGCAGATCGCCGCGCAGTTGGGCCTGACCGTGGCCCAGGTGCAGCGGGCCATGGGCAAGGCGTTCAGCGTCTGCTATGCGAGCCTGTTTGAATGAGTGGCGTCGCGGTCGATCCCCGGGTGCGGGACAGCGCCATTGATTGGCTGGTGCGAGTGCAGTCCGGGCTGATGAGCGCCGCGGACCATCAGGCCTTGCAGCAGTGGCGCGAGGCCAGTGCCGAGCATGAGCACGCCTGGCAGCGGGTCAGCCGCCTGCCGCTGATGTTGCAGCCGGGGGCCGATCTGTTGGCCGATGCCACGGCGCGTCGGGCCTTGCAGGCGGCCGGTGCCGATCCGCAACGGCGGCAGGTGCTCAAGTGCCTGTTGGCGCTGGGGCTGTTGGGTGGCCTCTCCTGGCAGGGGGCGGATTCCACCCTGGTGCGTTCGGCCCTGGCCCGTTATCGCACCGGCATCGGCGAGCGCCGGCGTTGGGCCCTGGCGGACGGCGGTTCGCTGTGGCTGAACACCGCCAGTGCGGTGAATCTGGACTTGAGTGCAGGACAGCGCAGCGTGCAGTTGATCGAGGGCGAGCTGGCCCTGGATACCCCGCCGGCATCGGCGTCGCTGCAACTGCAAACGCCGGATGCCGTGTTGTACAGCCGCGGCGCCCATCTGCTGGTGCGCCATGATCGCCAGGGCACTCTGGTGACGGTGTTGCGCGGCCTGGTGCAGATCAGCGCCCGGCAGCAGCCGACGCCGCTGGCGTTGCAGGCCGGATGGCAAACCCGGGTCGATGGCCGGGGAGTCGGGCAGCCGAGTGCCATTGATGTGTTGCTGGCCCAGGCCTGGATGCGCGGCATCCTGCCCGCCGAGCGCATGCGCCTGGATCAGTTGCTGGCAGAGCTTTCACGCTATCGCCCGGGCTTTTTACGTTGCAGCGAAGCGGTTGCCGCTTTGCGCGTGACCGGCAGTTTTCAGCTCGACGACACCGATGCCGCCCTGGCCCTGGTGGCCAATACCCTGCCGGTGCGCATCGAGCGCAGGACCCGTTATTGGGTGACGGTGGTGCCGGCCTGAAGATTTTTTTTCAGCGACGCGATAGTTTTTTCGATCTGGCTTGGCCTTCAGGTATTGCCCACCGGCACCGGTGGGTTTCGATCCCTAGGAGCCTTGCATGATTTTCCCCGCTCGTGTCTTGCGTACCCAAACCTTCGGCCTGCTGTTGCTCAGCCTGCAACCGCTCTACAGCGAGTTGGCGCTGGCGGCTGGCGAACGCCACTACAGCATCGGCGCCGGTCCCCTGGACCAGGTGCTGTCGCGTTTTGGCGCCGAGGCGGGGATCAGCCTGGCCGGCAGTGCACTGCTTACGGCGGGCAAGACCAGCCAGGGCCTGCAAGGTGATTTCAATGCCGAAGCGGGCCTCAACCGCCTGCTGGCGGGCACCGGCCTGGGCTACGTGCGCCAGGCCGACGGCGGCTATGCCTTGCGCCTGCGCTCTGATGCGGTGTCGCTGCCGACGCAGAAGATCAAGGGCGAGAACCCTGACGAGGAGGAGGTGTACCGGGCGCCGCGTTCGTCGGTGTACATCTCCGCCGACGACCTGCAGCGCTTTGGCGTGGTGTCGGTGGGCGACGTGCTCAAGGGCCAGCCCGGGGTGCAGGTCGGCGACAGCCGCAATGGCGGCGGCCTGGATGTGAACATTCGCGGCATCCAGGGCCAGAGCCGGGTGGCGGTGACGGTGGACGGCTCGCAACAGGCGCTGGATGTCTATCGCGGTTATGCCGGCACCCAGCAACGCAGCTACATCGACCCGGACATGATCAGCGACATCGCCATCGACAAGGGCCCGAGCCTGACCTCTAGCGCCATCGGCGGCACGGTCAAGATGCGCACCCTTGGCGTCGACGACATCCTCAAGGACGGTCAGCAGGTCGGCCTGCGGCTCAAGGGCGACCTGTGGAACAACGGCGTGGCACCGGCCCGTCGCGACCCCCATTCCAGGACCGAGGACCTGTACACGGAACCGCACCAGAGCCGTGGCGGGCTGTTCGGCTCGGACGCGGAGTCCGGCAGTGCCGCGTTTGCCTACCGCCATGACGTGTTCGATGTGGTGGCGGCCTACGCCCAGCGCAACCAGGGCAACTATTTCGCCGGCAAGAAGGGCCAGGATCGCTACCGCACCTTTGACCGCTACGGCGATGAACAGACCAGTGTCGCCACCACCTACAACGCCGGGGAAGAGGTGCTGAACTCCTCGTCGAAGACCCAATCGTGGCTGCTCAAGACCACCCTGCGCCCAGCGGACGGCCACCGCTTCGACCTCGGCTACCGACGCTATGACGGGCGCATCGGCGAGATCATGCCCTCGGACATCTTCCGGTTCGGCACCGGCGGCATCTACCAGTACCCCCTGGGCCACACCCAGATCGACACCTACACCGCACGCTACAACTACCTGCCCGCGGACAACCCGCTGCTGGACCTGACTGCCGACCTGTGGCTGACCGATGCGCAGACCAGCCAACTGAGCGCCTGGTCGGCACCGGCGTCCCAGGCCTATCGCACGGACCGTTCCTGGGCCCGCCAGGCCAACCGCCGCACGGGCGGCGGTCTGGCCAATACTTCGCGCTTTAGCACCGACTACGGCGACTTGAAGCTGGACCTGGGCGGCTCGTTCCAGCTGGAGGAACTGCGTCCGCAGAAAGGCGTGGTCACCACCCAGGACGACATCAATGCCAACCGCAGCTTGCGCGAGGGCTCGCGGCAGGAGTTCAGCTTCAACGGCAAGCTGGAATACCAGCCGGTGGAGCGCCTGACGCTGTGGGGCGGCGGTCGTTACACCCACTATCGCAGCAAGGACCATGTGGCCAATGCCACGGCGCGCAGAGAGGAACGCGAACACAGGTACGTGACCGTCTCCAGGCCCGGCGACTATGGCTACCTGATGTGGTTCCCGGACCAGAACGGGCGCTACACCGATGCCACCGATCCACGCTTGAACAATGGCATTGTCTTCAACAACACCAACTACCCGTTCGAGGGCACGCCCTATAACCAGTACGGGGCCACCGATACCGAGGTGGGGGATTCGCAAGTGGATCGGGTGGTCACCGGCTACAACTATTCGGGCAAGGACAGCAACAGCGGTGGCGCCTTTGCCCCGGCGTTCGGCATCAATCTCGAAGTGCTGCCAGACACCTTTGTCTATGCCTCCTACACCCAGGGCTTTCGCATGCCTTCGCTGTTCGAAACCGGCTACGGCGTGCAGCAGACCACGCCGGGCAAGGGCCTGAAGCCCGAGCGCTCAAGCAACTGGGAGATCGGCGCCAGCACCTTGCACAAGGGGCTGTTGGTGGATGACGATGCGGCGGCGATCAAGCTCGCCTACTTCAACAACAGCATCAAAAACTACATCACCCGCTACTACGACCCGAGCCCGGGCCTGTGGGGCCTGATGCGCTTCAGCAACACCGACAGCTACACCACCCGCGGCCTGGAACTGCAGACCCACTACGATGCCGGGCGGGTGTTTGCCGACCTGTCGTCCACCTACTACCTGAAGACCGAAACCTGCGACGCGGCCTTCGCCGCCACCCTGCGCGCCACCAGCAACCCCTATCGGAAAACCGCCGACACCCCGGACTGCACCCCGGGCAGCTTCATGGGGTCCTACACCAACACCCAGAACCCGCCGCGCTTTGCCGGCAACCTGACCACCGGCCTGCGCTTCTTCGACCAGAGCCTGACCCTCGGCACCCGCATCACCTACACCTCGGGGCCCACCGTCACCGCCGACAAGCCCTGGCAGACCGGCGCCACCACGCCGCAGCTGAACTACCGCGAAGTGGCGCTGGTCGATCTGTTCCTCAACTACAAGCTGCAGGAACACGCCAGCCTCAACGTATCGCTGCAAAACCTCACCGACCGCTACTACCTGGACCCGCTGGCGCAGAGCTTCATGCCGGCGCCGGGGCGCACGCTGCGGGTGGGGATGCAGGCGAAGTTCTGAGGGGCCGGCAGTGGCCTGCCGGTTGCGGTGAGTCAACGCGATGGCCATTCAGAGGGCGCTTTTGCGGCTACAGTTTTCAGTGCCCTGATTGAGAGGAATCCAGATGAACCTTTTGTCTTCTGTATCGCCACCCAAGCCTGTTGCCCTCCTGGGTTATGGCGGTTTGCTGCCGTTTCTCGGGCTGGCGTTGCTGGCCGTGGTTGCGCACGGACAGCGGCTGTTGTGGTGCCAGGCGCTGGTCAGTTACGGGGCGGTGATCCTGAGTTTTGTCGGAGCCCTGCATTGGGGCTTTGCCATGATCGCTCCCGGCATGAACGCGCAGCAGCGTCACACACGCTTTGTTTGGAGCATCGTCCCTGCGCTGATGGGGTGGGTCGCCACCTTGCTACCGCTGTCATGGGGCGGGCTGTTATTGATTGGCGGATTCTTGGCGCACGGGTGGCATGACCGGCAGCTCTCGCAGGTCATGCACCTACCGGCCTGGTACCTGCCGATGCGTTTGCGACTGACCATCGTGGCCAGCGCCTGCCTACTGCTGGGTGTGCTCGCGATGGCCATCGGGAGTTAAGCGTGACGTTCAGCTGCCGCCTCCCACCGAAGGGGCGGTGGTTGACGCAACGGGCATCGCTGAGCAAGGGCGCAAAGGATCATTCGCGGGATCGGCAAAGAGTTACCAGCCCCGGCGAGTGGCGGCTGAAATCATTCCTGTACTTAAAAAGCCGGGTAGCCCCACATGAATCGCCGTAAAAAGATCCAGCAGCTATTGAAGGCTCACGCCAAGAAGGCCAGCGCCAAACGGGTTCCGCAAAAAAGTCCAAGTACATCAGCAAGGCTGATCGGGCGAAGCTGGCCACCGGGTCCAATGACGACGCTGCGGTTGTCACTCAGAGCTGATCCGTCCGCTGAATATCAAGACCGCCAAGCCTAACAGTCACTCATTGCCGAGCAACCTGCGCTCTTTGAAAACAAGCAGGAACGCTGCGGATTATCCGCCCCTGGGCACCGCTGTTGCCCAGGGCGGCTTTGCGGCCTGTGGTGCAGCGCGCCGCCTGGGCCGACGCTCTGTTCGATGCCGCTCACTACTTTTGCTCCGGTTCGGCAAGGTCGCTCTTGTATTCGCCCCACTCCATGTACGCGTAGTACCGGGTCATGGCGTCGAAGTGGTTGTGGGCTTCAACTTCCCACACAAGCTTGGCGTCCGGGTGAAGCAGTTGGCGTGCGCTGTTTCCCTGCGGGCCGCTCGGGCAGAATGCCTGGCCGTCATCCGGCTCCATCCAGAGTTGGTAAATCATCTTTAGCTCCGATGTTTTTGGCTTGGGTGCGCCCGTTGGCCTTCTGCCCCCGGGGTTTCTGAGTGTGGCGGTTGCGCTATGGCCGTCTTGATTGGATCGCCCCGACCGAGCGCAGGTATTTCCGTGCCTGAGGACTGCTGATCTTTTCTGGCTCAAGGACATACAGCGAGCTCCAGAGCGGCGGTAAACCCAGCTCCTCCATGTAGGAAGTGAAACTGTTGAAAGGCTCGGTGCCCATGTCCTCGGCGGTGAGCCAGAGCGACTCGCACTCTTGGCAAACGTGCAGGACCTCCTGCGTTGCCCGTACTTGAACCTTGGTCACGACACCTTGTTCACAATCTGGACACTGCATTCTTTCCCTTCCTTGCTGGCGTGGTCGTCATCGTTGCTCTTGCCCATCCATGTAGCGTTCCACCCAGTCGATCAGCGTCGGTGCGGCGAAGGCCGTCGGCAGCAGCGGCCGCGCCGTGGTGGACAGGGTGAACGCTCCCTGGATGAAGCAGGTGATGCCTGCCACCAGGGCATCGAGTTGGCGGACGCGGCGTCCGCGTTCGGCGTAGCACTGCCGGAGCAGGCCTTTGAGCAACTTCATCTGTGCCGCTAGCGCCGCCTGATAGACCTCGCGCACATCAGGATCGTGCACCGACTGCTCGCCGATCATCACCCAGGCGGCAACTGCGTCGGGCTGGGCGTCGGAGCCGTAGGCAAGGTGTGCTGCGATGTAGGCCTGGAGCCGTTGCCCGGCTGTTTCGGCTGCCGCGGCCCGGGTCTCGTAGCGCTGCTGGGCGTAGCCGGCCAGCGAGTCGACCAGGGCCACCAGGATTTCGCGCTTGTCCCGGAAGTGGTAGTGCACGAGGCCGGGGGTGAGTTCCGCGTGCCGGGCGATGGCGGCGATGGTGGCCCCGGCGTAGCCGGCCCTGGCCATGACGGCCTGGAGTGCCGCCACGATCTGGCCGCGTCTTTCATCGGTGTTCGAGCGGCGTGCCATGTGATCCTCCAATATTGGTCGTGCGACCAGCTTAGCATTGACATCGACGGCGTCGCACCCTAGCGTTGCAAATATTGGTTGCTGGACCAACTTTGGAGAATCACGATGAATTCCCTGGCTGAAATACTGGTGGCGAGCCCCGAGGCGTCCTCGGTTGTGGTCGAGCGACCTCTGGGTGAGGCCGTGCGGTGCGTCCTGATGCACGGGTTTCTTTCGGCAAGCGAGTGCGATGCCCTGGTGGCCGCCACGGAGAAGCTCGGGTTCGCCAGCGCGGTGTCCGACTATCCGTCCTCCTACCGCGACAACGACCGCATCGTGGCGGACGATCCGGCCCTGGCCCGGCGGCTGTTCGCGCGCCTGCGCCAGTGCTTGTCCCCGGCGACGGGACTTGGAGCGGTGATGGACGAAGAGGGCTGGCGCATGGTCGGCGTCAATGAACGGCTGCGCTTTTGCCGCTACCGGCCCGGCACCCAGTTCCGCGCTCACCAGGACGGTGTCCACCATCGCCAGTGCGCCCAGTCGCGCCTGACCTTCATGGTCTATCTCAACGACGATGCCTTCAGTGGCGGTGAGACGCTGTTCTTCCAGGGACGCTCCGCGGCCATGTCGGGCCGCGATGCCACGCTGCGCCTGCAACCCCGCAAGGGCAGCCTGATTCTGTTTGAACACGGGCTCTGGCACGCGGGGGCCCCAGTGGACTCGGGCCGGAAATACCTCATGCGCAGTGACCTGATGTACGAGCCGCAGCATCCTGAGTCGATCGACGGTCCCTTCCAGCCCGGTCACCAAGGATACGTCTGGGCGCTTGCCAGCCTTGGCGAACGGGGTTTTGCAAGCGCCGGGCGCGACGCCAGCATCCGTCTGTGGACCCGCGAGGGCGAGTACCAGGGCCGGCTCGACGGCCACAGCCAATCCATCCTCGGCTTGCTGGAGACGGCGCCTGGCGAACTGGTGTCGCATTCGCGGGACCGGACGATTCGGCGCTGGTCGTTGGCGACCGGAACCTCGACGCTGATCGGCACCTCGGCTTCGGCGGTGTTGTGCTGTGCGCGGCTGGCCTGTGGCCGTCTGGTCAGCGGCGCCGCCGACGGCCGCGTGACGCTGTGGAACCTGGCATCCGGCGCGGCAAACGAGCATCAGGCCCACGCCTCTTGGGTCTGGGCGATCGCGCCGTTGGGCAACGGCGCTTTCGCCACCGCCTCGGAAGACGGAACGGTCAAGCTGTGGCAAGCCGAACAGCGGGACTGCGTGCAAGTGATCGATCTGGGCCGTCCCCTGCGGACGCTGGCCAGCTGGATCGACGCCGATGGCCGCGTCACCTTGGCCGCGGGTGACCTTGACGGCGCGCTGCACCTGCTGGCGTCCGGCCAGACATTGACGCTCACGGAGCGCTTTGCCGCCCATGACGGGGCGGTGCGGCGCGTGCGCTTCGAGGCGCGGCAGGTGCTGCTGAGCTGTGGCGAGGATGGCTTGGTCAGGCGCTGGCAGCTGCCATCGCGGCAGGGGGTGGTCATCGGCTCGCACGACAACTTTGCCACCGATGTGCTGCCCAGCGGCCGCGGTCGCTGGATCAGCTGCGGCTATGACGGACGGATCATGCGGCACGGCGCCACGACCTAGCGTTCGGCCGGGCCGTCGCCCACGCCCTGGGCCACGCCTTGGCGCATTCGCGCCAGGGGATTGTGATCGGCGCGGCTTGCACCCTTGGGCCATTTGCGCAAGCGCAGTAGGGCCCGCCCGCCGGCCCTGGTCGCATAAATTTGAAATGCCTGGCATTGCCCGCCAGAATCGCCCCCCGATCCGGCCCGAGTGCCGGACCTTGGTGGTGAAAAGGGGCAGCAGTTGAAGCAACAGACATTGTCCATGCGCCTGGCGCGTGTGGCGGCGCATGTGCCGAACGGGGCGCGCCTGGCCGACATCGGCTCGGATCACGGTTACTTGCCATTGGCGTTGATCAGCCGCGGCACCATCGTCGCGGCGGTGGCCGGCGAGGTGGCGTTGACGCCATTCCGTTCGGCCCGGCGCGCGGTGCTCGAGAGTGGCAGGGAGCAGCAGATCAGCGTGCGCCTGGCCGATGGTCTGGCGGCGATCGAGGCCGCGGACGGGATCACCGCGATCAGCCTCTGCGGCATGGGCGGCGAAACCATCCGGGACATCCTGGATCGCGGCCAGGCGCGTTTGAGCGGCGCGGAGCGCCTGATCCTGCAGCCCAACGGCGGCGAGCAGCCGCTGCGTCAATGGCTGATGGAGCATGGCTACCGGATCCTGGCCGAAGAAGTGTTGCGCGAGAACCGCTTCGACTACGAGATCATCGTCGCCGAACGCGCCACGCCGGTGCAGTACAGCGCCCGGGAACTGTACTTCGGCCCGTTGCAGATGCAGACCCGCAGCCCGGCATTCCTGGCCAAGTGGCAGCGTCTATTGCGCCTAAAACAGCGCACCCTGGAGAGCTTTACCCGGGCGCAGGCCGTACCTGATGCGAAAGTGCAGGACCTGGGCCGCCAGGTGCGCTGGATCAGCGAACTGCTGGCTTGACCCGATTCTTCACCTGGCCCGCGGCTTGCGAGACACGCGAGCTGGCGCGTGGACCGTGCCCTCAGAGCGAGGGCTGGTTGACCCGGGCCATCAGTTGCTCGGCACTTTCCTTGCGCTCGGAGTAGCGATCCACCAGGAAGGCCTGCTGGTTGCGTAGCAGGAGAGTGAATTTCACCAGCTCCTCCATCACGTCCACGACCCGGTCGTAGTAGGCCGAGGGTTTCATCCGGCCGTCCTCGTCGAACTCCATGTAGGCCTTCGCCACCGAGGATTGATTGGGGATGGTGAACATGCGCATCCAGCGGCCCAGTACCCGCAACTGGTTGACCACGTTGAACGACTGTGAGCCGCCGCACACCTGCATCACCGCCAGGGTCTTGCCCTGGGTCGGGCGCACGGCGCCGAGTTCCAGGGGGATCCAGTCGATCTGTGCCTTGAACACCGCCGACATCGCGCCATGGCGTTCCGGCGAGCACCAGACCTGGCCTTCGGACCATTGCACCAGCTCCCGCAGTTCCTGGACCTTGGGGTGCTCCACCGAGGCGTCGTCGGGCAGTGGCAGTCCGGATGGATTGAAGAGCCGGGTCTCGGCACCCAGGTGCTGCAGCAGGCGCGCGGCTTCTTCGACCAGCAGGCGACTGAACGAGCGTGCGCGGGTCGAGCCATACAGCAGCAGGATGCGGGGCTTGTGCTCGGGCCTGGCGAGTTCGCCATCCAGCAGCGAGAGGTCAAGGTTGGGCAGTTGTTCTGACATGTGTCCTCCGACTCACAGGGTGCCGATGCGGTCCAGCTCGTGCTGCAGTTGCTCACGGCCGAGGCGGTTCAGGGGCAGGTCGAGGAAGGCTTTGCAGCGTCGCTCGATGTGCGCCAGGGTGGCGCGGAAGGCCGCCTCGACGGTGGCTTCGTCGGCGCTGATCGCGGACGGATCTTCCAGGTTCCAGTGGGCCTTGAGCGCCGGGCCGAAGAACACCGGGCAGGCTTCGCCCGCGGCCTTGTCGCAGACGGTGATCACGATGTCAGGCGGGTTGTCGGCGAAGGCGTCGTTGCCCTTGCTGTACAGGCCGTCGGTGGCGATACCGGCCTGCTCCAGGGCATGCAGGGTGCGGGGCAGCACCTGCCCCCTGGGAAAACTGCCGGAACTCAGGGCCTGGAAACCCTGGGGTGCCAGGTGGTTGAACAGGGCTTCGCAGAGGATGCTGCGGCAACTATTGGCTGTGCACATGAACAGGACTCGCATGGGGTATTCCTTGCGCTGTGGGCGGATGTCAAAGGCTCAAGACTCACGGGGTTGCGCTATCAGCAGCAGGCGGCGCGGACCGGGCGTCCCTCCATGTGCTGCAGGCGCAAGGCGTTGTCGCGCAGCCAGTCGCTGTTGGCCCGGAAGGTCACTTGCAGGATTTCCCCGACCCAGGCCGGCAACTGCGGGTTGAGGCGGTAATAGACCCATTGCCCCTGGCGCCGGTCGAGCAGCAGGCCGCTGCTGCGCAATTGGGCGAGATGACGGCTGATCTTTGGCTGGCTGTCGTCGAGGGCGCACATCAACTCGCAGACACACAGCTCACCCTGGTTGGCGATCAGCAGGGTGGCGCGGGCGCGGGTTTCGTCGGCAAGGCTCTTGAAGACCTCCGAGGGCGTGATCATGGAACGAAGCTCGTATATATGGAGGCGCAAATATATGGAAAATCATATGTGTTGTGCAAGCGTCGCGGGGACGGCTGTTGGGTTGCGGCCGGGATCAGGGGCTGACCGTTCAGGCGGTCGACACTTGTGGCTGGCGAAACCGGGTCTATATGATCGCCACGTTGTGCCATCCGCGGCCGGTCTGGCCGGCGGTATTTTCGGACTCTACAGGGACGTGCGATTGATGAAATGCAGATTCGGGAAAGGTCTGGGCGATAGCCTGGGCAAGACGTTGGCGGGTTGGGGCGTGGCCGGCTTGGCCCTTGCGTTACCGTTGCTGGCCCAGGCCGGGCCGGCGCCGATTCCCCCCGGTGCGGTGCTGGCGGTGATGCAGAACGTCGAGGTGCCCGATCAGGATGAGGAAGTGGAACTCCAGGACGGCGTCACCGCGACCTTCTGGTACGGCCAGGAGCTGGACTTGGACGGCAAGCACTACTACGCCACCTTTGTCTGGCACACCCGGGACAGCGCGGCCCGCCAGGGCGAGGACTTTGCCGCGCCCGAGGTCCAGGTCCGGCTGGCGGATGCGACCTTCGAACTCACCCACCCGGGCCAGACGCCGGCCTATTCCATCCGCAGCATCGAACGCAAGATCGGTTTCTTCGGTGGCCGGGAAAAACCCGAGGAAGTGGACAGCAAGCGCCAGGCCGTGCAGCACCGCACCGCCGATGGCCGGCTGTTGCTGGCAGTGCCCACCGCCACGTTCGACGACAGCGTGGTGACCAAGGGCTACACGATGTTGCTGTTCAACCCGAACAAGAAGCCGGAAGACGATGGCTGGGTCTGGTCCTATCTGGGGCAGGTGCGCACCGGCGAGGACAACTCCGCCGCTTGTGACGAGGGCGCGGTAATGCCCTGTATCGGCAGCGACGGCGAGTTGAATTTTGTTGCCGGCCAGGGGCCGTTGCCGCAGGTGCAGGTCAAGGTCAGCGGCACCACCTTCCAGGGCCCGGGTAAAATCCGCTCGCTGGCCGCGGCCGATAACCTGACCTATGTCTACGACAGCAAGACCCAGCAGTACACCAGCCAGGAACTGGCGGTGCGGCAGCCATGAATCCGCCGGCGGCATGAGCCGCCGCCGGGCCTCGGCGCGGGGCGTGCCCAGGCCTTTGCTCCGCCGGGGACGGCACCGGCGGCAGATGCCGATGCTGACGGTCGAACCCGTGTTGCACAGGGGCGCGCGCAGTCAGCGCGCCCGGTGGCGCCGCTGCGGTCATGGGGCGCTGTGCTGCTTGAGCCAGCGGCGCAAGCGTCCGCGGGCGTTGGCGTAGGGCGCGGCGGTGTTGAGCTGGATCATCCGGCCCAGGGTCCACTTTGCGTACCAGGGGCATTGATAGAGCGCGGCATTGTCACGCTGCCGGATCAGGCTGACGATTCGTTGCTTGGCCGCGTCGAGGCGTTGGCGCTTTTGCGGGTAGGCCATGGCGGCATAGTCGCGGTAGAACTTCTGCGCGAGCGGGCCCAGCTGGTTCCACTTGAAGCCGACAGCCGGAAAGGCCATGGGCAGGCCGGCCAGGTCCTTTTCCAGCCAGTCCAGTACCCGCTCGTTCCAGCCCAGCAGGTAGGCCACCAGCTCGGAGACACTGATCTGCGTGCCCTTGACGTGGCCTTCCAGGCTGCGTTCGTCGACCCGCGCCGGGGGCACTTGATCCAGCACCCGGCTCAAGGCATTGAAGTGGCTGTCGATGGCCCTGAGCAGTTGTTCCTTGTCCTGGGGAATCGCCATGATCGTTGTTCCTGTGCGGCGAAAGCCCGGAGTGTGCCAGCGATTGGCCGCTGCTGCCTGCGCTGCATCAACGCCTGCCAGGATGGGCCCTGGCATCGGGTATGCTGGCGGCCGATGAACCTGAGCAGAGGCACGCAACATGACTCGCCCGCAGTTGCTGGAAATCGATGTACGCGACCTGGTCACGGCCCGTGAGCTGCACCTGGCCTTGCGCGATGCCTTGGGCTTGCCCCAGTGGTATGGCTGCAACTGGGATGCCTTCTGGGATGCCATTTCCGGGCTGGTGGAGATGCCGCTGCAGTTGCGCATCAGCGGCTGGCACAGCCTCTCCCGACGCTTGCCGGACGATGCGCGGCTGATGGAACAATGCCTGCGGCGCCTGCAGACCCAGTACCCGGCATGGGCTGCGCAACTGCAGTTCGATTGAGGCGCAATGCAAAAAGCCGCGCCCGGGCGATTTACTAATGCCGCGCAATCCTCTATAAATTTTCCCCTCGGCGCCGACCTTTGCGGCGCCACCGGGTGATAACAGGAGGATGCTATGTCACCGTTAAACGTGTAACCGCAACGCTTTGCCCCATCGCCACACCCTCGCTTGAACACCTCGAAACACGCTGGTCCCAGCGCTGGCTGGAAGAGGGCACCTACGCCTTCGATCGCAGTGCCACCCGGGACGCGGTCTACTCCATCGACACACCGCCACCCACGGCCTCGGGCTCGTTGCACGTCGGCCATGTGTTCAGCTACACCCACACCGATATCATCGCGCGCTTCCAACGCATGCGCGGCAAGGCCGTGTTCTATCCCATGGGCTGGGACGACAACGGCTTGCCCACCGAACGCCGGGTCGAGAACTACTACGGCGTGCGCTGCGAGCCCCTGGCGCCTTACCAGCCACAGTTGCAGCCACCGGCCCGGGTCGCCGAGCGCCGCGCCGACTATGCGCCGGTCAGCCGGCGCAACTTTGTCGAGCTGTGCCACCAGTTGACCGCCGTCGACGAGCAGGCCTTTCGCCGCTTGTTCATGCAACTGGGCCTGTCGGTGGACTGGGGCCTGACCTACGCCACCATCGATGAGCGTGCGCAACGGGTCAGCCAGCGCGCCTTGCTGCGCAACTACCGGCGCGGCGAGCTCTACAGCCAGCAGGCGCCCTGCCTGTGGGACCTGACCTTCCAGACCGCCGTGGCCCAGGCCGAGCTGGAGGAGCGGGAGGTGGCCGGGGCCTATCACGACCTGCGCTTTGAAGGCATCGAGGGACCGGACCTGAGCATTGCCACCACCCGTCCCGAATTGCTCGCGGCCTGTGTGGCGCTGGTGGCGCATCCGGACGATCCGCGTTATCAGGGGCGCTTCGGCCAGCACCTGCGCTCGCCGCTGTTCGAGGTCGAGGTGCCGTTGCTGGCCCACGCCCTGGCCGACCCGCAGAAGGGCAGCGGGCTGGCGATGGTCTGTACCTTTGGCGACCTGACCGATGTGCTCTGGTGGCGCGAACTGCAACTGCCGACCCGCTCGATCATCGGCGTGGACGGTCGGCTGCTGGCCCAGGTTCCCGACTGGCTGGCCACTCCGGCCGCGCGCCAGGCCTATCAAGCGCTGGCCGGGCGCAGCCTGCCCCAGGCGCGCAAGACGTTGCTGGCGTTGTTGCGCGAATGCGGCGCCTTGCTGGGCGAGCCACGGCCGATCCGTCACGGGGTGAAGTTTTTCGAGAAGGGCGACCAGCCCCTGGAGATCGTCGCCACGCGCCAGTGGTACCTGCGCAACGGTGGGCGCAGCGCTGAACTGCGCCAGCAGTTGCTCGGTCGCGGCCAGGCCCTGGAGTGGCATCCGCCGTTCATGCGCAGCCGCTACGAGCACTGGGTCGGCGGCCTCAATGGCGACTGGCTGATCAGCCGCCAGCGGGTGTTCGGCGTGCCGCTTCCGTTCTGGTATCCCCTGGATGCCCAGGGCGAAGCGGACTACGACAGGCCGATCCTGGCCGACGAAGCCTCGCTGCCGGTGGACCCGACCCTGGACACGCCAGCGGGCTACCGCCCCGAGCAACGCGGCCAGCCCCATGGCTTTATCGGCGAGCGGGACATCATGGACACCTGGGCCACCAGCTCCCTGACCCCGCAGATCGCCGCCGGCTGGGAGGAGGACCACGACCTGTTTGCCCGGGTCTACCCCATGGACCTGCGCCCCCAGGGCCACGACATCATCCGCACCTGGCTGTTCTCGACCCTGGTGCGCAGCCACTTCGAGGCGGCTGCGGTGCCCTGGAAGCATGTGGCGCTGTCGGGCTGGATCCTCGATCCGGACCGCAAGAAGATGTCCAAGTCGCGGGGCAATGTGGTCACGCCCCAGGGCTTGCTGGAGCAATACGGCAGCGATGCCGTGCGCTATTGGGCAGCCCTCGGGCGCCCGGGCAGCGACACCGCCTTCGAAGAGCAGCAGATGAAGATCGGCCGGCGCCTGGCGCTGAAGTTGTTCAACCTGTCGAAGCTGGTATTCGGCGTGCCAGGCGACCCGCAGGGGCCGGTCGAGCAGAGGCTGGACCAGGCCATGCTGCAACGCCTGGGAGCGGTCACCGCCGCCGCCGAGGCAGCGCTGGAGGGCTACGACTACAGCAGCGCGCTGATCGGCATCGAGGACTTCTTCTGGTGGTTCTGCGATGACTATGTCGAGCTGGTCAAGCGCCGCGCCTATCGGCCCGAGGGGCATTCGGCGCGCAACGCCCTGGCGGCGGCCTTGAGTGTGCTGCAACGCTTGTTTGCACCGTTTCTGCCCTTTGTCTGTGAGGAGGTCTGGCGTTGCTGGCAGCCGGGTTCGGTGCACCGGGCCCCGTGGCCCGAGGCGCAGGTGGCCGAGGACTATGTCGAGCCGTTGCTGGAGGCGGTCAGTGCCGCGCTGGCGGCCATTCGCAAGGCCAAGTCCGATGCCCGGCAGTCGATGAAGGCCGCAGTGGCGCGCGTTGAGCTGGTGCAGCACGCGCCGCTGCTGGAGTCCCTGCAATGGGCCCGTCAGGACCTGATCGAGGCGGGGCAGGTGGCCAGCCTGGTGTTCATCGAAGGCGCGCAGCCTCAGGTGCGGGTCTGGTTGCAGGATTGACCTGCTGCCACCTCGGCGCCCCCATGAAGCGTCAGCTGCGTGGGGGCGCCCCGGCAGGATGAATCTTGTCGTGATCTGAGCGGCAAGCGGTTTATGCTTCCCGGGCGCAGTAGGTCGCAGCCCATGGAGAAGCCGGTGAGCATCAAAGACAGTCCCGAGGATTATCAGGACCTGAAGCGGGCGGTCAGCCTGCTGGAATCCCCTTCATTGACCGCGCGTCTGTCCGGCCTGCTCGGCTCGCCGATTGAAAGTGCGGTCAAGGCCTTGCCCAATTGGGTGTCCGCAAAGATCAACGGCGCGGTGGTGGCTGCGCTGCATACCTCGGCCGATGCCGCGCTGTGGAGCCTGGAGAACACCCCGAAAAAACAGGCCTCGACGCTCTTGCACAAAGTCTATGCCGCCACTTCCGGCGCGGTGGGCGGCGCTTTCGGGTTTGCCGCGCTGTTCGTCGAGCTGCCCATTTCCACCACCATCATGATGCGCTCGGTGGCCGATGTGGCCCGCAGCGAAGGCTTCGACCTGGAGGACTTCGCCACCAAGCAGGCGTGCATCGAAGTGTTCGCCATGGGTGGCAACAGCCAGGCCGACGACGCCACCGAGACCGGCTATTACATCACCCGCAGTTTCACCACCCAGGCCATGCAGCAATTGTCCAAGGAGCTGGCGGCCATTGCCGCCAGGCAAGGCGCCGGGGCGGCCGGCAGGCTGTCTCCGGGGCAGGTGGGCAAGTGGCTGGCGCTGTTGATCGAGAAGGTCGCCAGCCGTTACGGCGTGACCATCTCCAGCAAGTTCGCGGCCCAGGCGGTGCCGGTGATCGGCGCTTTTACCGGCGCCACCATCAATGCGCTGTTCACCGACTTCTATCAGGACATGGCCCGCGGGCACTTCATCGTCAAGCGCCTGGAGCACAAGTACGGCTTTGAGCCGATCAAGGGCGAGTATGCGCTCATCCTGGGCAAGCGCTTGGCAGGCTAGGGCGGGTGTCGATATGAGCGACTTTCCGGTTATCCGTACCCCACGCCTGATCCTCAGGGAACTGTGCCCGGCCGATGTCCCGGCGTTGTTCGCGATTCACAGCGATGCCGAGGCCATGCAGTGGTTCGGCACCGACCCCATCACGGATGACCGGCAGGCCGAGCAATTGCTGGCACTGTTCGCCGGTTGGCGGAGCTTGCCCAACCCGGGCGTTCGCTGGGGCATCGAGCGCCAGTCCGATCCCGGCCTGCTGGGCACCTGTGGCCTGTTCAAATGGAACCGCCAGTGGCGCAGCTGCGCCATCGGTTTCGAGCTGGCAAAACCGGCACAAGGGCAGGGGCTGATGAGCGAGGCGTTGCACGCCGCGGTGGGCTGGGGCTTCGAGCAGATGGCGCTGAACCGTATCGAGGCCCAGGTGCACCCGCAGAACCTGGCGAGCCTCAGGTTGCTGGAGCGGCTGGGGTTTGTCCGCGAAGGGCTTTCCCGCCAGGCGGGGTATTGGCTGGGGGCTCATCATGATCTGGTGCAGTACGGCTTGTTGAGGGCCGATTGGTCCAGCCCGGCGCCGCTCGCCGCTCATGTTGTGTAACTGCGTGGCGTGACAATCAAGCCGGTGCTGGCGTCGCTACATCGCTGTCCTCGACGGGCTCCAGGTGGTGGTAGGAGGGAAAGACCTTCCGCTGGCTGATCTGCAAGCCTGTTGGTGGTGCGAGCCCTTGGGTTTTACTGGAGCCCCAGGTCCGACGTTCGCCGCAATAGGTATGCACCACTTCCGAGCTGTCCCAGAACAAGCGCTCCAGCAGGGCTTCGTATTCGGCCAGCCACGAATCCTCGAAGTCATAACTGCCTTTGGGGGCGCAGGCGAAGTGCAGCATATGCCCGTAGTAGCAATGCCCCCTGCTGTGGGGCAGGAGGCTGAAAAGCGCCCTGGTGATCTGCGCCCCGGTCACTGGCAGGCTGTGCAGAACCGCGCGATTGTGCGCTTCGGCGGCCGGCGAAGGGTCAAGGCAGTGGATGTATCCGTACAGGTTGCCGCTCATGGGGTCAGTGGCCTCTGTTGTCGGTGGGTTGGCGGCATCCGTTGTCGCGGGCCAGCCGATTGATCGCTTGCACCCCCGCGCGCATCTTTTCCACGGCGGAGGCATTGGCCGAGTGGATATGAATCTGTGGTGGACAGAACCCCTGCAGCGCCACCGCCTCTTCGATCCACAGGATCACGTCGTAACCGGTGCCGCGCGCGTCATCTCCGAGGTCGTGGTCGAGGCTGATCTGTTCGACGCCGCCGTCTTTGAGCAGCGCGATGACTTCGTCCGGCCAGTAGGTGCGAATCCAGCCGGGCGGGGTCTGGCGTTCGTCGTCGAGGTAGATTTTCATGGGCCTGTTTACTCTTTCAAATGCAGTTCAAGCATCGGCGTCGTTCGCGATGACATGATCGCGTCGGTCAACGCCTGCTCATTGCAACCTGCGCCGGAGCGCTAGCAGGAGCGCGGCAGCGGATCACCCACTAAGCCCCCTGGGGACAGAGCTCGCAGGACTGAATGACAAAGCGCTCGGGCTTTCCATCGTTGATCATGCCGTCATGCATGGCGAGCACCAGGGCACAGGCTTGTTGGGCTGAAAGCATCGCTGGGGGCTTTACGTTGAGGGGGCGGATGAATTTTCGACCCGTTGTATAACCCGATAGTGCGTAAGAAGCCATTACCCCGCTCAAGGTGGCGCAGGTTTTTTCCAGCAGTGGATTAGTCCGCCGCAGTTGTGTAGAAACGCTCCATTATTCAATCCGGCACCCGCTGCCAACCCAGGTGGAACCCAATGCGGCCCAATGCCGAACTCCGATTGTTTGCACTGCCGGCATGCGCCGGCCTGGTCTATGCCGTGACCAAGGGCCTGATCAAGGGCTGGAATGGTACGCAGCTGTTTTCCGGGTTTCTGTTTGGCAGCGTGATTGCCATGGTCCTGGGCATTCCCCTGTTGCTGTGGATGGACCGGCGCTGGCCGCAAGCCAGGACGCGCTACCTGTGGCTCGGCCTGATCCTGAGTCTGGTCGCTACCTTGCTGGTGCGCACCTCGTGGACGCAGTTGTTGCTGTTGCCGCTGGCCGGCGGGTTGCTCCTGGGCGGTCTGTACAGCCTGCTGATCCGCGGTATCGAGCAGCTGGCGGTGCCGCTTCATGGGCGGGCGCGGCAAGGGTGGCGGGTTCTGGCTGTGCCGCTGTCAGGGGCGCTGACCCTGGGCGGGGTGGCGGTGACGCTCTATCCGAAGGGGGAGCAAAGCCTGGCGGTTTTCTCGCTCGGGGCGCTGATCGGCGCGTGGCTCTCGATGCTGGTCAGCTGGCCGATGCTATGGCTGGTGGACCGTTTCCTCGCCACCGGCTGGCGCCATGTAATCGGTGGCGGGCTCAGTGGCCTGTTGATCTGGCTGCTGTCCGGGGCCCCGGGATTGTTCGCCGGATCACTGAAGGGGGCCTCGGGGCTGGACTACTGGGTCCCCTTGTTCAACCGGGGGATCTTTCCGTTCCTGCTGCTCGGGCTGCTGGCCGGGGTGCTGTTCTCGCTGCTCAATGGCATGGGCCCGCGGCGCCCCGTGGCCGCTGGCGAGTAATCCGCCGGCGCAGCGCCATTGACCCTCTTTATGCAAGGATCTGCTCGATGAACCTCAGCCCCATCACCCATGTCAGCTTCGACGCCGAAATGCTCTGCCTCGGCTGGGCCGATGGCCTGCACCTGCGGCAGCCGTTGAGTCGCTACCGAATCCTGCAAGAGGCCACGCCCGAGCAGCGGGTGGACTTTCAGATCGAGCACCGAGGGCGTCGGGTGTCCTGGCCGCAGTTGGGAGAGTCGGGTGTCAGCGTCGAGGCCATCGATTGGATCTGGGAGCACCTGTGCAATGAGTCCATGGCGCGCTTGCAGGCCGTGGAGTGGCAGCTCGACCGGTTGCCGGCGGACGATCAAGCCATCGTCGCGCTCTGGCGCCTGGAGGCGGACGGTTACAACGGCGGCTTCCTGCAGTTCTTCTGCAACTGGGGCGAGCAGACCTGTGAGCTGGCGCTGGACACCCTGGCGGCCATCGGTGCGCGCAACACCCGCAGGCTGGTCAGCCGCCAGCGGCAGTTGCTCGGACCTCTTGAACATCACCCGCCACTGCAGCGGTTGTGGGACCTTCCCGAGCTGCTGAGCGACGAGCAGCATGAGTTGATCAGCGGCGAGCTGGACGAGCAGCTGTGGTCGGCGATGGAGGAGGTGCCGGCGTTGGCGGTGAAGTATTTTTACCTTGGTTGATGCTCGCTGCGCTGTGTTCTAATGCCGCGCCTCGTACCGGCAAATGGACTTTATCCCGTGTCTGAACCCCGTATTCGCGCGCTCGCGCTGTGTGTCTTCCACCACCAGGGCAAGATCCTGGTCAATCAGTTCGTTGATGCCGACACGCAACAGACGCTGTTCCGGCCGCTGGGCGGCGGTATCGATTTCGGTGAGCACAGTGCCCGGGCGATTGTCCGCGAGGTGCAGGAGGAATTGGGACAGTCGATCAGCAACCTGCGCCTGATCGGCACCCTGGAAAGCCTGTTCACGTTCGCCGGCAAACCCGGCCATGAAATCGTCCAGGTCTATGACGCCCGCTTCGACGATCCGAGGGTTTACCAGCGCGCCCATCTCGATGCCCGGGAAAGCGACGGCGCCCCGTTCGTTGCCCGCTGGCATGACAGCCGCAGCTTTAGCGAAGGCTCGCCGCTGGTTCCCCAGGGGCTGGGCGAGTTGCTGAAGAACGCCGGGTTGCTCGACTGAGCAACAACAGGCTCGCTTGCCCCGTGGCGCCTGCTCCTGGCCTGGCACCACGAAACACCTCGCAATGCATCCCCGGGCTGATCGGCCACGGCCTATGTCATTCGGCAGATGTGCGCGCGTACCCGCTTCTCGATACTCGAGCCTCCCTGGCACAGCCCGCCGTGCTCACGACTGGCGGGTTGGCCGTTGTTCGAGTAGTGGAGTGATGCATGCGTAAATTGACCCTTCTGAGTACCAGCCTGCTGTTGTCTGCCCTGGCCGTTTCCACGGCCCAGGCCTTCGAGGCCGGCGACATTATTGTCCGTGCCGGCGCGGTGACGGTGGACCCGCGCGAGAGCAGCTCCAGCGTCAAGGTCGATCGCGGCGCCCTGGCCGGCACCAGCCTGGGCGGCAAGGCGAGCCTGGGCAGCGATACCCAATTGGGCCTGAACTTCGCCTACATGCTGACCAACCATCTGGCGGTGGAGTTGCTGGCGGCGACCCCCTTTGAACACAACGTGAGCCTCAGTGGCACCGCCGGCGGTATCGCCGATGGCAAGCTTGGCTCCCTCAAGCACCTGCCACCGACCCTGAGCCTGCTGTACTACCCGATGCACAGCAAATCGGCGTTCCAGCCCTATGTGGGGGCGGGGCTCAACTACACCTGGATCTACGATGAAAAGGTCGGCAGCCGGGCTTCCGCCGCCGGTTTCGACAACTTCCGCGCCGGCAATTCCTGGGGTTGGGCGGCACAAGTGGGCATGGACTACATGCTCAGCGACCGACTGATGCTCAATGCGCAGCTGCGCTACATCGACATCAACACCGATGCCTATGTGAACAACAGCCAGCTCGGGGTGCGCTCCAAGGTCAACGTGGATGTCGACCCGTTCGTGTACATGGTGGGGTTGGGCTACAAGTTCTAGGTGATCAGCCGGGGCGCTGCGTCGAGGTCCAGCGTCCCTGGCCCGGTGAGCGTTTTTCGAGGGAATGTTTTTGTGGCGCCATGGTCGACTCGATATGGCCCTCTCATGACCCGTCGCTTGTCGCCGACGTGCCCATGCGCCGGCCTCGGTGCACGGCTCTGTCGCTTGAAGGCTCAGGGCTGGCGTTGACCCAGGGTCCATGACTTGTTGGAAGAGTCGATCATGCACTTCATTGCAAGGCTTACCTGCTACGGTTTGATGCTCTACATCGCCCAGCTCCTGGCCGCCGAGCCGCAACCTGCGGTCCAGGAAGTCGCCAAGGACAAGGCCCAGGTCCTGGAGCAGAAGGTCGCGGACAAAGAGAGTCCCAAGGCCGAGCCCCAGGCGGCCCCCATCACCAAGACGGAAGTCCAGGCCGTGGACCCCGCCGGACAGGCACCGGTGGACGATGCCATCACCTGCCTGTCGCGGACCCTGTATTGGGAAGCCAAAGGAGGGGAGTCTGCCGATATGGAAGCGGTGGCCGATGTGGTCCTGAACCGCCTGGGCCATGAGGGTTTTCCGTCTACCCTGTGCGAAGTGGTCAAGCAGGGCTCGGAAAAAAGTCCCTGCCAGTTCTCCTGGTGGTGCGATGGCCGTCCCGACCAGGTGCAGGAGGAGGGGCGTTATAGCCTGGCCAAGGAGATTGCGCGCAAGGCGCTGAATCAGCAGCTCAAGGACCGCACCGGCGGCGCCCTGTACTTTCACGACCGCAGCGTTTCACCGCAGTGGGCCAAGAGCTACATCAAGACCACTGAAATCGGCAATTTCCTGTTCTACAAACCCAAGGACCTGGCGGCGCGCTAGCGGCGCCGGGCGCGGTGGTATTCAGTTTGTCGGACGGTGCTGACGCAGCCAGCGCTTGCCCAGGGGCGTCAGCCGGTGCCGGATGGATTGGCTGAAGCGTTTTCGAGAAACCTGATGCAGCAGGGTTTCGCACAGCTCGCGATCCAGTGGAAAGCCTGCCTCCAGCCATGTCACGGCACGTTGCGCCCAGTATTCCGAGTCGGACTCCAGGGCGGTCAGCAGCAACTGGCGCAGCTCGACCGCCTGGGGCAGCGGGTGCTTGATATCCAGCTCGGCCAGGGCGCCGGGCAGGTTGGCCGCTACCGACTCATAGGGGCTTTCCAGCAGCGGCAGTAGCCATACGTAGCACCAGTGCTGGCTCATCTGTTGGGCAATCCTTCAGGTCAGGGACACGGCTGCGCCCGGGGTCAGGGCAGTTGCGGGTAGTGATCGGTGATGGCATGCCAGCTGGCCTTCATTGCCACGCAGTGGTGCTTCTGCTTGGGGGCCGTGAAGGGCGTATCCAGGGTGGCGATGGCGATTGAAATCCACTCGGCGTATTCGCCCCGGGCATCTTGCCAGAACAGTGATGAGCCACAGTGGCAGCAGAACTGGCGCAGCACGCCAGGGGAGGACTCATAGCCCTTGAGGGCGGCGCCGGAGTCGCTGACGTGCAGATTCGCGCGCGGCGTGCTGGCGTAGGAGGCAAAGGCCGCGCCGTGGCCTTTCTGGCACTTGCGGCAGTGGCAGTGGGCGACGGCTTTCAACGCGCCGGATACTTGATAAGTCACCGCGCCGCACAGGCAGCTGCCTTGATGGGGGATTTGCATGCTGAGGATTTCCAGAGTGTCGGGGCCGGCGCTGCTACAACCTGTTCGGTCGGGGGCTCAAGCTCGCGCCGGGCTATCAAGTCGAAGCCCGGAGGATGTACAACTGCGCGCTGATGCTCAAGTGGGCAGTGCCGGTTTGCAAGGCATTTGCTGTTGCATCATTGAGCGACGGTAGGAGGTGCCGGGCGATGGACAACCCCTGAGGCCAGGGATCCGCCGCTTGGCGATTGCGCAGCATTTCGAGGGAAGAAGCATGATGCAGGCACTGGAAAACAGGGTTCCGCCACCGCTGGTCGCGCTGGCGTTCGGCGGGCTGATGGGCGGCGCATCGCTAGGGCTGCCGGGACTTGACCTGGCCTGGAGCACACGCCTGTTGTTGGCGCTGCCTGTGGTCGGGGCGGGGCTGCTGTTCGTCCTGGCGGGCGGGATCTCGTTCCGGCGTGCCCGGACCACGGTCAACCCCTTGAAACCCGAAGCGGCCTCAGCGTTGGTCACGTCGGGCATCTACCGCTACACCCGCAACCCGATGTATGTCGGCTTTGCCCTGTGGTTGCTGGCCTGGGGGCTGTACCTGGCGTCGCCCCTGGTGCTGCCGGGCGTCCTGGGCTTTGTCCTGTACATGAACCGTTTGCAGATCGCTCCCGAAGAACGGGCGCTCGAGCAGTTGTTTGGCGCTGATTTTGCGGACTATCGACAGCGCGTGCGGCGCTGGCTGTGAGCCTCGGCTGGGACCGAATGGCGGTGGCGACTTTCTTCCTCGCCAATTCCTCGGTGTTTTCAGGCTTGGGGTTGATCCTGTGCTCGATCTTCAAGATCAGCCAGGCAACTCACTCAAGGACATACATCATGAATCAGCAAAACCGCGACAACCGGGCCAATCAACTGAACCCTAACAACCCTGCCTACCGGAGTTCACGGGGGGAAGGCAGTGCGGTTACGGGCAGTGGGAAACGCCCCCGGGATGCCCGAGGGGATATCCAGAACGCCAACAATGGCACCCCAGGTACCAACCCCATCTATGACAAAGGCCAGGGCAATCGTGGCAAGCAACTGAATCCCAACCAGTCACCGTCGAAACCTCAATGACCAAGGCTTTGGGGCCGGAGTTATGCCGGCCCTTTTCTTCAGGGCAGGGGATGACCCAGAACCATGAGCGCTTTGCGGTACTCCTGCGGATAGGTGGAGAATACTTCGCCGATCAGTTGCGCAGGCAGCCCCAGCCGTAGCATCTCTTTCTGCAGAAAACGTGTTGTCTCGGCGAAGTGCAGCATTTGCCGCAGGGCATCGATTTCACTCCCTCCCTGGTAATCGGCTATGCCTTGCAAGGCGGCAGCCCTTATCGCGACTGCCTCGGCGAGTGAGCGCACGCTGGTGAGGTTAGGCCGGCCTTTGCCGCCGTTGATCCAATCACGCAGCAGGCGCTGTTTGGAGGTGATGTCCCGGACTTTGCCCTGATGGTACTCATGCTGTGCCCAGAGTTCGCCAAGGGCTGCTGTGTCAGAACATCCCGCTAGCCGGCCGAAATGTTTAATACAGTCGTCGAGGGGGTTGCTCCACTCCGATGGGGTAGACGTCAGTCTTGGCAGCCAGCGTACCAGTGGCTGGGAATCCTCCATGCTGCTCAACTGCATCAGATCCCCGTTCAACACCACGGCATCGGCGGTCAGCCAGGCTGCAAAACGCAGCAATGTGGCGACGCAATCCGCCAGTCTCGTATGCATAAAGTCGGCATGACTGGTCAGCGCCTGATCGTCGAGTTTGCTTGCCAGCAATGCCTTGATCCGCGCCCTTGAACTCGGCGTGCCCAGGTCTTCGGCCAAGGTGGAGTCGGCCAGCAGTGCCAGTTTTGCCGCGCCGCTTGAGGCGCAAGGCAGCAGCTTGCACGCCAGGTGCCACTCTGTCTCGAGTTTGTCTTTCCAATAGTCCACACATTGTTTGCTGTTGAAGAGCGGGCTTCCCATCAAACCCGACCATTCAGCGTAGGGGCGCCATAGCGCATCCTTGTGCCGAATCTCTTGCTGCAGTTGTGTCAGCGCGGGACGGCCTTGCAGCATCTTTTCCAGTTTGAGCTTCTGGGTTGGGCGCATGTCCCTTATGAGCTGACAGCCAGTAAACCATTTACTGAAGGTTTTCCAGGTCAGCCAGCCAGGCCGATGCGCCTGTTCATACAGATTCCGTTGCAAGGTCGACATGTGGAGCAGGTCGAAGACGGTGGTCAGGGGCAGGAAGTACAGACAGCCCTGATAGTGGGGAACCAGGGCCTCTTGATCGGCGATTGGCAGGTTGGAATCCATTCCTCGCTCCTGATGACGCTGGGCAGTCCTATTGGTGCATCATCTTACGCCGCTTTGCACCGTGGAGCGGCCCGGCACAGTACTGGTCCGTATCAAGCCGCCACTTGCGCCTGAATCTGCAACTGGCCATCCACGTCTTGAACCAGGCCACTGGCGACGAACAAGGGGAGCAGCCGTTTGTGCAGCTCGGGTTCGACGAACTCTTTCACGGTCGTCAGGTCGAGGTCGCCGCTGCTGGGCAGTTCGGCCTTGGTGAAGGACAGCCAGGCCTTCTTCAGGGCCAGCAGCACGTCGCTGCCGGCGGTGGTGGCGAAGCGGCGGTTGGCTACCTTGCCGGCAAAGTTGAAGCTGTGCGGGTGCTCGTAGCCTGTTTCGTCACCCTGGCTGGCGACGCAGCGGCCACAGGTGCAGGGGCCGTCGGCGAAGGCGGCGCGCAGGTAGCTGTTGAAGTCGACGATGGGCTTGAGGGCCAGGCGCTTGTCGACTTCGAACAGGTCACCGGTCATTTTTGCTTCACTGCTCAAGGTCAGGTTCCTCAGGGTCGGGCGGTGTATTTCCAAGGGGCGCACCATACCAGCCGGATCGGCGCACGGGTACTTTTCTGGCGTTGTCCGTTGCCGCTGGCGAGGCTGCGATCGACCGGGATTGCCTGCGTTCCTGGCATGCCTGTCCCTGGCCGGCACCGGCTTTGCCCGGCATCTGTTGGTCGGTCCAGGTCGGCCGAAGAGGCCTGCGCCGCACCGGCGGATCATTCCCCGCTCAGCGCCAGGTAGCCGCGGATGGCGCGCATGACCCGGTGCTCCAGGTTCAGGGCATCGGTTTCACCTCGCTCACCCGCGGCGTCAATCATGCCGTGGGTCAGGGCGAACAGGTCATGGGCCACCGTGGTCACGTCATCGAGCACCCATGGCGCATCGGCCAGTTGCAAGGCCTCGACCAGGGCTTGATGAATGACCTGGGCCACTCGCTGATGGCGCTCCTGCAACGGCAGCCGCCGTTCCTCGAAATCGATGACCCGGGCCAGTTCCGGCCGGCGCAACTGGTGGGCCACCGCGGCCTGGACCATGGCGCGGATGCGCTCCAGGGCGCCGCTGAGATCGCTGGCCGCCTGGATGTCGCGCAGCAGTTGCGCGGTCTCGCGCTCGATCAGAGCCACGGTCAGGGCATCACGATTGGGAAAGTACTGATACAGCGAGCCGATGCTGACCCCGGCCCGTTGCGCCACGGCATTGGTGGAGCAGGCAGTGAGCCCCTGGGTTTCCAGAATGCGAGCAGCGGCTTCCAGAATGGCCTCGACGGTGTGCGCCGAACGACGCTGACTCGGGGCTTTACGCGGGTTCAAGGGGGGAGCGACAGGGTGTTTTGACATGGCGCCAATGCGAGTTTGAAAGGTGAGTGATGACTCGTATTCTGCTGGGGCAAATCCTATCTCTCAACCCTTTGTTCGTCAGGAGTCAACACTATGTCTGTCGCCGTGCTCAGCGTATTCATGCTGGTCAAGACCACCCCGGAGTGGCTGGGATTCTCCGTCGAGGAGCGCTTTCATCTGATGCGTACCCAGATGGAGCCGATTCTGCAGAAGCACTCGGCAGAGGTGTCCATGCGCTTTTTCGATATCGAGTTCTATTCGGCCCGGGTCACCGATCTCTGGTGGTGGCAGGCCAGCAGCCATCACGCCTATGAGCTGTTGGTGGAAGAACTGCGGGAAACGCCGTTCTGGGATCGCTACTTCTCGATAGTGGAAATTCTTCCCGGCGTAGAGAACGCCTATGCCAAGAACTATGACCAGCGGCCGTTGCTGGCCTCCTGAGGCGCCTGTCCCGTCGTTCCATGCACCCTCCCGGCTGGCCGGGAGGGTGTTTGCCGTCTACCGCGTTGCCGACACCTTCAGCCGCTGGCGGCTACAGCGCCGGGCGTGGCAGTTGCAGCCATTCCTGCACCGCCGGGTGCTGCCATTGGCGGCGGGCATAGTCCACCAGGCGCGCCGGCATCGGGTCACCGTTGAGAATCAGCCGGTTGAGCATCAGCGCCAGGTCGACATCGGCAATCGACCACTGGCCGAACAGACAGTCACGACCGTGCGCCAACAGCGCTTGCGCCGTATCGATCAGCTTGGCCACCGCCGCTTCGGCGGGTGGCGACAGAGGTTCGCCCTTGCAGCCATAGAACACCACCAGGGTCGAGCGCTCCTGGCGGATCGGCAGCAAATCGCTACGCAGCCAGGCCTGGACCTGGCGGGCCTTGGCTCGCTGTTGTCGGTCTTGGGGATAGACGGGTATTTCGGGGAACAGCTCCTCCAGGTATTCGGTGATGGCCGAGGATTCGGACAGGGCAAAGCCGTCATGCACCAGGGTCGGCACCCGCTGGGTCTGGGACAGCCGGGCATAGTCCAGGGCGCGATTCTCACCGGCATCGAGGTCAAGGGGGATGAGTTCGAAGTCGATGCCTTTTTCCCGCAACGCCACGAACACTGACAGGGCATAGGGGCTGGTGAACTGGGCATCGACGTACAGGCGTGGACGGGCGTCGGTCACGGCGGGATCTCCAATGGGGGAACGGACACGCTAAGAGATCCCGGGCGATAAATAAAATGCGCGATTTTTATCCGTGCATTCCCTTCTGGAATACTGAGCCGGCCAAGCACAATCCAGGGAGCACAGGATGCCTTTATTCGAAACCCCACGCCTGATCGGGCGTCCTCTGACCCGGGACGATTTACCCGCACTGACCGCGATTCTCAGTGATCCCCTGGTGATGCAGTACTCCCTGCGCGGGGTCTGCGACGAGCAGGCCACCGGCCAGTTCATCGACTGGTGTCTGGAGTGCTATGCCGAACGGGGCACGGGCCCCTGGGCCCTGGTGGAGAAGTCCAGTGGCGAGTTGGTAGGGTTCTGCGGCGTCAGTCCGGAACAGGTGGGCGAGGTGCAAGAGCTCAACCTGGGGTATCGCCTGGCCACGCGCTTCTGGAATCGGGGGCTGGCGGTGGAGGCGGCCCGGGGCGTGCTACGGTGGGTCTTTTGCCAGTGGCCTTTGGCATCCGTCGTGGTGATCATCGAGCCGGACCACGGCGCCTCCCTGCGGGTAGCGCAGAAGGCCGGCTTCAGCGCGTTCCGCGAGATCGAGTTTCATCAACGACCGGTGCGCCTGTACCGCATGACTGGCCAGCAGTGGCAGGCACTTTGCCTTGATCGATAAGGCAATCTGCTGGCCCCGCACTGGCTGAGGTATCGGCAAAATCACTTTATTTTCAGGTGGTTAGGTGACCGATAAATGCGCCATGTGTTGATAACGCTGACTTCCTGCGCCCTGCTGGGCGGGGCCGGGATGGCCCAGGCCAGAGAGCTGCAGGCCAATGACCGTTATGTTTGCAGTTGGGGCGCTGGCACTGCTGCCCGGGCTCAGGAGCTGAAGTTGTCCGGGGTGTCGCTGTACGCGGCGCGGCAGAAGATCCAGACCTACAAGTTCAGCAAGGGCTGGATGCGCATGATGGCCCTGGGGATCACCGAACAGACCTACGACAGTGCCTCGCGGATCAGGCCCGAGGCCCTGCGCAAAAGCTTCTACGAGGATTGCGTGCGCTACAAGCTGGCTCGGCGCTAGGGTCACGCAGGCGCTCGGGGATGGGCGAGCGAGAGCCGGCAGATGCTTCTGATCCGTATTTTTCTCGCGTATCTGCGTCTGTTATCAGAACAGCCGAGGTTTGAAAATGACGCGCCCGTCCGGCCTCCCGGCTGGAAACCGGGCCCGCTGCACCGCACACCTACTGTTCAGGAGGCCTGATGACTAAGATGGCGTTTTTCTTGTTTGGATTTTTAGCCTTGACCATCGCAATCGGTGCGCTTGCCACTATCTCTCCGACCTAGACCCCAAGCCGTTTGCAGCACCCGTCGCCAGGTAAGGCGCAAGCAGTGGCAGGCCTCTTGAGCCTGCCACTGTCGTTTCTGTCACTTGGCCCAACGCTTTGCCCCGGCCACGCAGAGGATCACCGCCAGAGTGACCCCGAGCATGCCCAGGCTGACCTGTTCGTGCAGCAGGCCGGCGGCCAGGGCCAGACCGAAGAACGGCTGCAGCAACTGCAGCTGGCCGACGGCGGCGATCCCGCCTTGAGCCAGGCCGCGGTACCAGAAGACAAACCCGATCAGCATGCTGAACAGCGAGACGTAGCCCAGGCTGAACCAGGCCGGCAGGCTGATGCCGCCGAAGTCGGGCGGGGCGCTGAACAGGGTCAGCGCGGTCATGATCGGCAATGACAGCACCAGGGCCCAGCAGATCACCTGCCAGCCGCCCAGGGTCCGCGATAGCTTGGCGCCTTCGGCATAGCCCAGGCCGCAGACCAGCACCGCCAGGAGCATCAGCGCATCGCCCCGCGGCGAGGCCGTGAGGCCCTGGGACAGGGCGTAGCCCACCACCAGCAGGCTGCCCAGCAGGGAAAACAGCCAGAACACCGGGCGCGGTCGCTCGCCGCCACGCAACACTCCAAACACGGCGGTGGCCAGAGGCAGCAGGCCAAGAAACACGATGGAGTGGGCCGAGGTCACGTATTGCAGGGCCAGGGCGGTCAGCAGCGGAAAGCCCAGGACCACCCCCAGGGCGACGATACCCAGGGGCAGCAGTTGCCCCGGACTCGGGCGTCTTTCCTTGAACAGCAGCAGGAGACACAGGGCCAGAACCCCGGCGAGGCTGGCGCGGACCACGGTGAGGAACAACGGCTCGAACTCCAGCACCGCGACCCGGGTTGCCGGCAGCGAGCCGCTGAAGATCAGCACCCCGATAAAGCCGTTGAGCCAGCCACTGGCGGAGGATTGCAGGGCGGGTGATTGCAGGTTCGATGTTCGTGCCATTGAGGGAGTGCTCATCAGATGAGGGGCCGCGGCGGCGGAGCTTGTGTCGAAGGCATCCTAGGATCGAAGATCAGCACAATCAAAAAATTGTCATGGATACAGCGCCCTATGGCCCGTGCTCGCTACAAGCAACTGGTGGATGCCTTTGCCGCCGACATCCGCGCCGGGGTACTGGCCCCGGGCACTCGCCTGCCCACCCATCGCCAACTGGCGGCGCGGGAGGGGCTGGCGCTGGTCACCGCGTCCCGGGTCTATGCCGAGCTGGAAGCCATGGGCCTGGTCAGCGGCGAAGCCGGACGCGGCACCTATGTTCGGGAAACCGCCCTGCCTCCGGGGCAGGGGGTGGATCAGCCGGTCGCCACGCCGGGCACGCTGGACCTGAACTTCAACTACCCGGCGCTGCCCGGGCAGGCGGAGTTGCTGCGCAACGCCTTGCGCCAGTTGGCCTTGGCTGGCGATCTGGAAGCCTTGCTGCGCTACCAGCCGCACGCCGGGCGCGCCCATGAACGGGCGACGCTGGCTCGCTACCTGGCCGGTTGCGGGCTGACGGTTGCGGGCGAGCAGGTGTTGACGGTCAGTGGCGCCCAGCACGGCCTGGCGATCACGGTGATGGCGCTGCTCAAGCCCGGCGATGTGGTGGCGGTGGATGCCTTGACCTACCCCGGGTTCAAGGTGGTGGCCGAGGCCCATGGGCTGGAGCTGGTGGCCATTCCCCTGGGCAACCAGGGCCCGGACCTCGACGGTCTCCAAGCGCTGTGCCGACGGCGGCGGGTGCGCGCGGTGTATGCCATGCCAACCCTGCACAACCCCATGGGCTGGGTGCTGGACCTGGCCTGGCGCCAGCGGCTGGTGGCGATTGCCCGGGCCCATGGGCTGCTGATCATCGAAGACGCCGCCTACGCCTTCCTGGCGCCCAGTCCGCCGCCGCCCCTGGCCGCCCTGGCGCCGGATCTCACGGTTTACGTCTCGGGGTTTTCGAAGAACGTGGCCACCGGCCTGCGGGTCGGTTACGTGGTGGCGCCCCTGCAGTGGGTGCCGCCGATCGAGCGCGCGATCCGTGCCACCACCTGGAACACTCCGGGGGTGATGACTGCCCTGGCCTGCGCCTGGATCGAGGATGGCACCGTGGCGCGGCTGGAGCAGGAAAAACGCGAGGATGCCAGGGCCCGTCAGGCCCTGGCTCGGGAGGCCATGACCGGGCTGGCCTATGTCAGCCATCCGAACGCCTACTTCCTCTGGCTGCCGTTGCCCGAGGAGGTCCGGGCCGATCAGGTGGTCATGGCACTGCTGCGGGAGAACGTCTCGGTGTCCACCGCCGAGCCCTTCGTCGGCGCCGGGCCGGTGCCCCACGCCATTCGCCTGGCGTTGGGCTCGGTGGACATGGCCGATCTGGGCCTGGCCCTGGCCAAGGTCCGACAAGTGATTGGCCGCTACGCGTTCTGAAGCGGCAAGCTTTGAACTTGAAGCTTGCCGCTCGAAGCTTGCAGCGGCCTTTTCAGAGCTTGAACTGATTCACCAGGGCGTTGAGGTCCACTGCCAGGCGCGACAGCTCCTGGCTGGCGGCGTTGCTCTGGTTGGCCCCGGCCGAGGTCTGGGTCGAGAGGTCGCGGATATTGATCAGGTTGCGGTCCACTTCCCGGGCCACCTGGGCCTGTTCTTCGCTGGCGCTGGCGATCACCAGATTGCGCTCGTTGATCATGGTGATGGCCTGGGTGATCTGGTCCAGGGCCAGCCCCGAGGCGCGGGCCGCCTCCAGGGTCAGGTGTGCCCGCTCGTTGCTGTTGCGCATGGCGCTGACCGCGCCCTCGGTGCCTTCCTCGATGGTGTTGATCATGCTTTCGATTTCCTGGGTCGACTGCTGGGTGCGATGGGCCAGGGCCCGCACTTCGTCGGCGACCACGGCAAAGCCGCGTCCGGCGTCCCCGGCCCGGGCAGCTTCGATGGCGGCATTGAGGGCCAGCAGGTTGGTCTGCTCGGCGATCGAACGGATCACTTCCAGGACCTGACCGATATTGCGCACATCCACCGCCAGGTGCTCGACCTGTTCACAGGTCTGGGTCACGTCCGTCGCCAGTTGGCCGATGGAGTCCACGGTGTGCTGCACCTGCTCGCGGCCGTGGTGGGCGGTGCGGTCGGTTTCCTGGGAGGCTTGCGAGGTGCTCACGGCGTTGCGCGCCACTTCTTCCACCGCCGCGGTCATTTCGTTGACGGCGGTGGCGGCCTGTTCCACTTCATTGCTCTGCTGGTGCAGGGTCTGGCTGGAGTGCTCGGTGACCGCGTGCAGTTCTTCAGCGGCCGACGCCAGCTGGTTGGAGGAGTCGGCAATGCGTTGCAGGGTGCCGCGCAGGCTGGCCTGCATGGTCTGCAGGGCTTGCAGCAGGCGCGCCGGTTCGTCCTTGCCACTGACCGTGATGCTCTGGCCGAGGTCGCCGTTGGCGATGGTTTCCGCCACGGCCACGGCCTGGCCCAGGGGCCGCACGATGCTGCGGGTCAGCAGCAGGGCCAGGGCGATGGTCAGGGTCACCACGACCAGCATGATCAGCGCGACCATGCCGATGGCGCCATGGAACACCTCACTGGTGTGTTCGGCCGCGGCGACGCCCCCCCGGGTGTTGGTGTCGATGATCTGGAGCAGCTCTTTGAGCATGGTGTCGGCGTTGGCCAGGTACGGGCCGGCGTCGACGACATCGATGGCGGCTTCCTTCTGCCCCTGGCGCACCAGTTCCACCACCCGGTGCTGGTCCTTGCTGTAGGCCGCCTTGGCGCCGAGAAAGCGTTCATAGGCGCTGCGCTCCTCGGCCTCGGTGATCAGTTTTTCGTAGACGCCTTGCTGGTGGGCGAGCTGCTCGTCGAGCTCGCCGACGCGCTTGAGCAGCGCCTGGACATCGTTGTTGTCACGGACCACCAGCATGCGCAGGGTGATGGTGCGGATCTGGGTGCTGGTCAGGGCCAGGGCGTTGGCGGCAACGATGGATGGCTGCCAGTTCTGGTCGACCTCAAGGGATTGCTGGTTCATGCGCTGCATTTCCAGCAATGAGAACCCCCCCAGGCCCAGTGCCAGCAGGGCGATCAGGGCGAAGCTGAACCCTGCACGGCGGGAAATGTTCATCGTTCTCAAGAGCATGACTGTGTTCCTTGTGGCGGCAAAAAGTACAACCGGCGACAGGCATCGCGGTTTGCATCAATGCGGCGCGCGTTGGAGCAGGCTCCATGGCGCCGTCGGTCTTTTGCACACAAGGCGGGGTGGCAGGCGCGTCTGGGCGGCGCCTTGTCCAGGGGTTCCGGGGTGATCGGGATGCACGGCCCGGTCTGGGAAACCGGGCAATGATATCACGGTGACATCTATTCTGGGGGGCTGCGGCGGGGTTTTCAGCGGCCTTCGTGGTGCACAAACCCCAGGATGGCTCGTGCGCTGGCTGCCGGGTCGACTTGCATGAAGCAGTGCTGGCCCTCGATGACCTGCGTGCTCAGGTGGCGATTGAGGGTTGCCCAGCGCTTCACCGAACGGGCCACGTAGGGGTAGCTGTCGCGACCGTGGATCACCAGGCTCGGGGTCTGCACCTGGCGCAGGGAGCGCCACAGGTGCCGGGGGAAGCTGCTGAAGATGTCCACCTCGCGCTCGGGAGCGCATTTGAGTGCCACGCCCTGGCCGTCGTCCTTCAGCGCGTGCTCGACATAGGCGTTCAGGGCGTCTTCGCTCCAGCCCTTGAAGATTCCCCGGTTGGCCAGGCTGGCCCTGGCCGCGGCGCGGTCCGGCCAGTGCTGGCGTCGAGCGGCGGCCTTGCGCGCCAGGCTGTGGCGGCGATTGAGGCCCAGGGCCGACAGCAGCCTCAGGGAACTGATCATCGACGGGCTGAAGATCACCGGATCCAGCAGCACGGCCTTGCGAAACAGCTGGGGGCGTTCGGCCAGGATCAGGCTGGTGAGCACCCCGCCAAAACTGTGGCCGACGGCGTAGCACGGCACGTCGGCGTAGGCCCCGCGCCCGGCCTCGAACGCCTCGGCGGCCAGCTGCGCAGTGCGGTTCCAGCCGCGAAACGGGCCGCCATGGTCACTGTCGCCATGGCCCTGGACATCGCTGAGCCACAAGTCGAAGGACTCGGCCAGCAAGGCCAGCAGCGGACGATAGGCCATGGAGCAGAAGCCGTTGCCGTGGAGAAAGTGCAGCAAGGGTTTGCCCGAAGGTTCGGAGCGCAGGCCGCGCAGGGTGAAGCCTTCGGGACACGGATAGGACCAGGGAAGCAACTGCATGGGGCCTCTTGGAGAGCGGTGGGCACAGGCGGGCATTGTCGATGGGGGCGGGCGCGAGTCAAGGGTCGATCCTGACCGCGTCCAGCACTATTGCACCTTGAGCAGGCGAAACGACAGGCTGATGCGTTCGCCTGCACCCGGCGCCTTGGGGATCGCGTGCAGCCAGTGTTTTTGCAACTCGTCGGACATGTGCAGCAGCGAGCCGCTGGCCAGTGTGTAGTCGAAGGTGGCAGCGCTTTCCTTGTGTCGGAACACCATGGCCCGCGGGTGGCCCAGGGAGACGATCACCACCCCGGTGCCTTCCACCAGCTGTTCGTTGGCGTCGGAATGAAAGCCCATGGAGGACTGCCCGTCCGGGTAGAAGTTGAGCAGGCAATTGTTGGGACGAAAGCCCAGTCGTTGCTCGATCGGCTCGCACAGCTGTGCCAGGGCCTCGGGCATCGGCACTGCCGGGTAGGTGATCTGCGAGTAGTCATAGGGCGCGCCGAAGCTGGCGGTCTTGCGGGCACGCATGCGCTCGTCCCATTGCACGTCCTGCTTGAGGTGGTTGAACAACCGCTGCGGGTCGGCGATGAAGTCGGGGAAAAAGTCGATCTCGGGTGGATTCATAAAAGCGCTGCCTGTGGGGGAAGGAGGGCCATTGCCGGAGGGCAGGGCCCGGTCCTTATCGGTCCGTGATGTGTGCCCGGAGGGTGCCGCCTGCCACCGACTGGATGAAGTGCGCGGCCCTGGCGCCCAGGTCCGCCGCAGAAGCGCGGATCAGCAAGACCAGGGGCTCCCGGGACAGCGGGTCGATGTCCAGGCGTTGCTCGGGGGAGGCGCGCAGTATCAGGGTCAGCTCGGTCCACTGCTCGTCGTCGGGGGTTCTGCTGTCGCCATCGGAGTCCACATTGCAACCGGCGCCCCACAGGTGTTCGGCGACTCGGTAGAAGGCCGGGCGTGGTCCGGGATGATGGAGAAGCAGGGAGGGCGCTGAAGGCATGAGGTCCGGCTCGGGCGAGGTGGCGTTCCAGGTCGGCAACGGTATCTCGTCGCCGGCGCTCGGCGCAACCCGGCAGCGGGCTGGCCGCCGCGCTCAGCGCCTTTGTTCAGCCGCCATTGGCACTGAGGATGCTCGCCACCTGGCGCGGCTGGCAGTTGAGGTAGGCCGAGGATTTCAGCCAGCGCTGGTCCGGGTACCAGGAGAACATGAACTGGCCATCCTTGAGCTTGTCTATCACCTGGCGCGCCACTTGCGGGCGTACCGCCGGGCAGCCCTGGCTGCGGCCGATGCGGCCCTGGCGCTGGCTCCACAGGGGGTTCACGTAGTCGGCGGCATGGATCACGATGTCGCGGTCGCGGGCGCGGTCGTTGAAACCGGGCTCCAGGCCGTCCATGCGCAGGGAGTAGCCGTGGCTGCCTTCGTAGCTCTCCTGGGTGCGGAACAGGCCCAGGCTGGACTGGTAGCTGCCCAGGCGGTTGGAGAACTGGGTGGCGAAGTTTTCCCCGGACTTCTGCCCGTGGGCCACCAGGTCGCGCAGCACCAGTTTCTTGCTGCGCAGGTCGAAGATCCACAGGCGTCGTGCGGTGGACGGTTGCGAGTAGTCGATCACCGCCAGGTGCCGGGCCTGGCGAGCACCGCTGGCGACTGCGCATTGCATGGCGCTGAGGGCACTTTTCAGGGCCTGGGGATTGAGTTCCGGTGCGGCGTGGGCGAGGCTGGCGTACAGCGCGGGGCTGGCAGCGGGGCGGGGTTTGTTGGCGGCGAAGGAAGGACTGCAAATGGCGCCCAGGGTAATGGCCGCCAGGCAGAATCGGCACAAGAAGGTCAACATGTATAGTGCATCCCCATGGTCACTTTGGCTCCTGACGTCCTGTCGTTCCCCCGGCAGGCTGGTCTATATATTCAAGGCCCTGGCCTGATTGACTTCCCCATCTGCCGTAACGATTGGCCGTCAAGCTGGCGGCCACGGATTGGAGTAAAGCAGTTGTTCAAAAAACACGCATGTTACTTGAGCCTGTGCTTGCTCGCTGCGCCATTGGTCGCGCTGGCCGGGGAGCAGGCGCCGCTGCCGGCGAGCCCGATGCAACTGGCACTGACGCAACTGGCGGTGGCTTGTCCGGCCCTGGCCACGCGGGTGAATCCGGCCCAGCAACAGCTGTTGCTGGGTTTCTACCAGCAGCAGGGCGAGCAGCCGGTGTGGAGCGTCGAAGGACGTGTGTCCGACCTGCAGGCACAGCTGGCGCAACTGGTGGACGACGGCCTGGACCCTGGCCGTTACCACCTGCCGTCGAGCAGCCCGGCGGCCGACCCGTGTCACGACATCGAGATCAGCCAGCAGTACCTGCAAGCCTTGCAGGACCTGCATTACGGACGCCTGTCCCAAGCCCGCTTCGAGCCGTTGTGGCGAGCCCAGCCGCTGCCGGAGGATCGCCAGGCGGCGTTGCTGGTGATGGCCGTGCCGGGCGTCGAGCATCTGGCCACGGCCTTTGAACAGGCGCGGCCCAACCTTGAGCAGTACCGCAACCTGCGCCAGGCCTATGCCCAGCGCCGCCAGCAACCCTTGCCGCAATGGCAGGCGGTGGCCGGTGGCCCGTTGCTGCGTCCGGACATGCAGGACAAGCGCGTCCCCGACCTGGCCCTGCGCCTGTACCGCGGCGGCCTGCTGCCGAGCCCGCAGGTCAGTGCGGATAATACCTACAGCAGTGAGCTGGTGAGCGCAGTGAAAAACTTCCAGCTCAGTCACTCGCTGCAGGCCGATGGGGTGATCGGCGCGGGCACCCTCAAGGAGCTCAACGTCAGCCCGTCCCAGCGCCGCGAGCAACTGCGCATCAACCTTGAACGCCTGCGCTGGCTGGCCCAGGATTTCGAACCGAACATCGTGCTGGTCAATGTCGCCGCGGCGCAGTTGACCTTCTACAAGGACGACGCGGTGGTCTGGCAGACCCGCACCCAGGTCGGCCGCGCCGAGCGCCAGACCCCGCTGTTGAAATCCCAGGTCACGCGCCTGACCCTGAACCCCACCTGGACCGTGCCGCCGACCATCCTCAAGGAAGACAAGCTGCCAGAGATCCGCCGTGACCAGGGCTTCCTCAACCGCCAGAACCTGCAGGTGCTGGACGCCAATGGCCAGCCCCTGGCCGCCGAGGACATCGACTGGGAGCGCCCGGGCAATATTCTCCTGCGCCAGGGGGCGGGGCCGCGCAACCCCCTGGGCCGCATCGCCATCCGTTTCCCCAACCCGTTCTCGGTGTACCTGCATGACACCCCGAGTCAGGCCCTGTTCAACAAGGGACCGCGGGCCTTCAGCTCAGGCTGCGTGCGGGTCGAACAGGCCCTGCAACTGCGCGACTGGCTGCTGAGCCCGGCGGAACGGCTGCGCACCAACGACCTGTTGGCCACCGGCCTGACCCATGAGTTCCGCCTGGCCAAGCCGGTGCCGATCCTGCTCAGCTACTGGACGGTGCAGGCCGACAGCCATGGGCAGTTGCTGTATGCGCCGGACATCTACGGGCATGACGAGGTGCTGTCCAGTGCCCTGGGCAGCAAGGTTCTGTAGGCGCTAGCCCAAGTGCGACGCGCCGCCGCGGATGGCGGGTTTGAGGTATCTTGTGCGGCCTTTTTTCCCTTGCTCAAGGTCCTTCATGCCACTCGACAAACGCCGGCAAGCCGCCATGGAACGCCAGCTGGCCGCCACCCTGACCGAAGCCTGCGAGGCCGCCAAGGCAGAGATCGTCGGTTTTTCCTGGTTGACCCACGACGTGAATTACGCCGCCTTTCCGGCGAGCCTGGTGGTGGCCTGGATCTTCGATACCAAGGCCCACAAGGAGCAGGCCCTGGCGGCGGGCCAGGGCTCACGGATGATCGAACTGACAGCCCGCGCCCTGGGCGAGGCCGATGTGCACCTTGAGTCGTTGGCGGCCCATGTGTTCTTCGACAGCGAGGAACAATGCCGGCGGATCAATGGCGGCGACTGGGCGCAACGCCTGAAGCGCCTGCGCCCGGGACGGGGTTGAGCCATGGCCAAGGAAATCGACAATCCCTGCATCGCCTTGTGCCAGCTCAGTGGCGACCTGTGCCTGAGTTGTGGGCGGACCAAGGACGACATCCGCAAATGGAAGCGCATGAAGCGCCCGGAAAAGATGGCCGCGGTGCAGCGGGCCAGTGCGCGGCTCAAGGCCTTACAGAAAAAGAAGGGCTGAGGCGCAGGGCTCAGGCCAGGTGCTGGAAGTGCCCGGCGCCAAGACACCTGACACTCAGCCAGAACTCGGCCTCAGGCTCATATTCGGCCAGAGGCACCCGCTGCTCCTGTCCCAGTTCGTCTACCACCATCACGCTGGCGTCCCAGTCGAAATCCGGGTTCAGGGAGATGCTGTAGGACGGACAGGGGCTGTCGAGCTCGAAATGAATCGAGTAGACCTCCAGCGGCGGGCATCCCAGGGAGCCTTGCCGATACAGCTGCCAGACCTGGCGTATGGCCGGTTCACACCATTGCTCGGCAAAGGCCAGGGCCTGGGGGATGTCGTCCCAGGCGGCCTGTACCTGTTGCTGCGCCATCGCGAGCCGACGCCGGGGCGGCTCGTTGCCCGGATGCTGGACGTAGATCAGGCGGCTGCCGAACTGCAATTCACATTGCATCACGCCGACAGCGCTTTCCCAGTGACCGAGCATCGCCTCATTCAGCAGGTCGATGTGCATGGCGTCTGGTTGCCTAAGCCGTTTGCCGACGCATGGCCAGGATGGTGGTGCCGAAGAAGATGAAGGTCGAACCCACCACGCGATTGACCCACTTGGACAGGGCCGGCCGGGTCAGCACGCCCTTGGCTCGAGACGCGAGCACGGCGTAGACGCTGAGAGAGATCAGCGACAGGGCCATGAAGATCAGGGTCAGGATGAAGAACTGCGGCAACAGCGCGGCGTGCTGATCGATGAACTGCGGGAACAGCGCGGTGAAGAAGATCGTCGCCTTGGGGTTGGTGGCGGCGGTCAGGAAGGCCGACTTGAACAGCTTGAGGCGGGGTGGCGGGGCGAGCTTGCCGTCGCCAGCGCTGCTTGCGCTCAGCAGCTGGCTTTTGCTGAACAGCTGCTTGGCACCGAGGTAGAACAGATAGCCGGCGCCGACGATTTTCACCGCATTGAAGACCCACTCGGAACTGGCGATCAGCGCGCCGAGGCCAAGCATGGCAGCGGCGGACATGCAGAACAGCCCGCTGATATTGCCCAGGGATGACCAGAGGGTGGACTTGGCGCCGTAGGCCACGCTGTTGTGCAGCGCCACCAGGGTGGCGGGGCCGGGGCTGGCAATGGCGATTGCCGCCACCAGGGTGTAGGTCAGTATCGAGTGAGCATCCATGGAACGGACTCGTCTTGCAGAAAAAGGGGGCTTGATTCTATCGGGGTGGTGGCGAGCTGTAAGCCAAAAAAACAGGGTTTTGCGATCTTCGCTCGCGATCGGCTGGGCAGTTGTGGCGGCGCGTCCGGGCCGATTGTCAATCATTGCTGCAATCGATAGTTATCATCAAAAAGTGCAGGTTCCGTTTTTCTGGCAAAGGAGGAAGATAGCGCTTACACCGTGCTTGCTGCAGAAGGAAATACCCGATGAGAATCTCGACTTTAGTGACCCTTGTGGTGCTTTTGATCGCGGGAACCGGGGCTTCTGCGGCCAGCCAGGGCGCTGACGACGCCTCCTGCCACTTCCTGCCCATGGCCGACAGCGGGGCCGATCTGCGGCACGCCCAGTCGGTCGGGGTGCTGTACAGCGAAAACACCCTCAATACCCTGGAATACCTGGAGCACTACCACTCGGTGGCGCTGAATGGGGCGAAAAATGCCGGGCTCGACCCGCGCATCAGTGCCGCCTTTGTCGACAGCTCCGATCCGCAACGGGCGATCAACTGGTTGATGGCGTCGTTGCAGAAACACTTCGCCAGCGTGACGCTGTATGACAGCCTCGATGCGCTGGTCCAGGCTCGCCCCGATGCGGTGGTGATGCTCGACACCTACAACCAGCTGGTGACCAAGGGCAACAGCAAGGTGGAAGCGCGGTTTATCGCCAAGTTCTATGACGCCAACCTGCAATACATCGGGCAGGCCGAAGGCATCCAGGCCAAGGTGCTGCCGTCGGTCTGGGTTCGCGGCAAGGCGGCGCCGGAGATTGCCGCGCAGATCAATCAGCAGACCGAACTGCAGGTCGACGCGCTGAAGCAATTCGATGCATCGCTCAAGGCCCTGGTGAGCCAGGGGGAAGCCGGTCAGGTGGCGACCAATCGCTAGCCAGGTGCTTGTCGCCAGCTAAAACGCCCCGATTGATCGGGGCGTTTGCATTTTGGGGCCGGTGTGAGCGCGGTCGACGGCCAGTGTCTGCCGGCCGGGCGCCGCGCCCGAGGCCTCAGGGCGCGCCGAACATCGCGGTCCAGTAGATCCCGGCGTCGCTTTTCGGGTCCACCGCGTAGGCCGCGCCCAGTTCGCGGTAGGCCGGGTTCATCAGGTTGGCGCAATGCCCGGGGCTGGCCAGCCAGCCGTCCAGCACCTTGCGCACCGTGTCCTGGCCGGCGGCGATGTTCTCGCCCACCTGCTGGCCGGCATAGCCTGCCAGTTCTGCGCGGTCGCCCGGGGTGCGGCCGTCGTGGTCCTTGTGGTCGAAGTAGTTCTGGTTGGCCATGGCCCGGCTGTGGGCTTCGGCGGTGCTGCCCAGGGTGGCGTTCCAGGCCAGCGGCGCGGTTGCGGTGAAGTGCTGCTCGCCGCATTGCCGCGGCTGGCTGCGGGCCGTGTTGATCTGGGCCAGCAATTGCTGGCCTTCGGCTTGCCAGTCCCCGAGACGCGCGGACAGCAGCGGCCGGGCAAGCACGATGCGCCACTGGTTGGCCTGGCGATTGACGCCGATGTCGACGAACTGCGGGTCCAGCACTACCTGGCAGAAGCTCTCGCGCACCGCCTGCATCGCCGCCTGGGCGTTTCGTGGTCCGGAGAGGCTGATGGCCTGCACGTTGACCATGGGGTAGGCCGCCCGTGCCAGGGCCTGCTGCAGGTCGCCGACATTTTCCACCGGCAGGATCAACCGCGGGTCGCCGGTCAGTGGCGGCAGCTCCGAGGAGGCCTGGTTGGCGCAGCGTTGTGGCTGGCTGCGGTAGGCGTTGATCGACTCGATCAGTTGCGACTGGTCGTCGGCGGCGGCGCCAGTGGCCGCCAGCACGCCCAACGACAGGACGGCGGCGGGCAAGAGCAATGAGCGCATGGGCATGCAAGTCTCCCGGAAAATGGACAGCGCCCATGATGCACCCGGCGCCGGGGCATTTCATCCGCCGGTGGATGAAATCGGTGTTAGCCGGGGGGCCTCAATGGAAGTCGTAGTACAGCGCCCATTCGCCGCTGCCGGGGTGCTTCCAGAACATCAGGCTGCCGCTGTCCACCACGTTGAGGTTGATCTTGGCGTCGGAGGAAATCTGCATCACGAACCCGAAACCGTCCCCGGCATCGATCCCCGACTGGCAGAACGATGGGTAGCCCCCGAGCTTGTGCTGATAGCAATGGCTCACCAAGTCGTAGTAGCACTCGATCTGCCCGGAACGCTCCAGTTCGAGGATTTCCCGCTCCAGGTCTTCCGGCACGCCACCGCCGTCCCACAGCGGATAGTCCTCGGGCACGGCCTGGGCCTTGACCGGGAAGGGTTTGAGAAAGGCTCCCGGGGCCGACAGCTCCTTGCGCACCAGGACATCCTCGGCACGGTATTCGCGAATCAGCCAGCGCTCGCCCATGGGTTCTAGGGGCTCGGGGAAGGGGTTGGCGACGAACACCGTGAGCACCCGCACGCCGTCCAGCAGCGGGCTGTGCCAGGGCAGGGCCGGCAGATAGAACTGGGCGAACGGCAGCAGGGTTTCTCCGGCACTGTTGCGCGGCAGCTCTTCATCCTCGCGAAACAGAAAGACCCGGCCCAGCCAGCTTTCCTCGTCGCTGTGGGTCGGGCGAAAGCCGCCGGGGATCAATTGCAGTGCCGGCTTGGCCAACTGGCGCTGGATTTCCTGAATGTCCATGGTCAGGGCTGATTTCCTGTCAGGGGAAGGGGGCGGGCAATGTAACAAAGGTTGCGGGGAGGCAGTAGCTCGGTGTGTTCAGCGCAGTTGTCGCGGCGTGGCGTTGAGCAGCTTGCGCATCAGCCGGCGCAGGGCGGTGGCGTCCTGATAGCCCACCTGTTCGGCGACGCTTTCCACCGAGTACTTGCTGTTCTGCAGCAGCGCCCGGGCGCGGTTCAATTGCACGCGCTGGATCAAGCGCAAGCTGCTGTGGCCGGTGGCCTTGCGCACCTGACGGCCCAGGGTGCGTTCGGACATGCCGAACTGCGCCGCCAGTTCGCCGACGCTGGGCAGCCTGGGCAGACAGGATTCGATATGGGCGGTGAGACGAGCGATCAGGGCGTTGCCCTGAGCCATCATCGCCGGGACCGGACAAGGCGCTTGCAACTGGCGCCGATCAATCAGCAGCACCTGTCCCACGGCGTCCGCCAGGGCCGGGGAGAAGCGCCTGCGCAACAAGTGCAACATCAGGTCGGACTGGCCGATGGCTGCACCGGCGGTGGTCAGCGGCGGATCGACGATGACCATCTGATCCGGGTCCACGCGGCAGTCGGCGACCCACTCCTGCAGCAGCGGCGCCAGCCACCAGGAGGTGGTCACCCGGCGCCCGTGCAACAGCCCGGCGGCTTGCAGCAGGAACACCGCGGAACAGGAGGCCGCGACTTCCGCACCGCTGTGCACGTGTTGGCGCAGGGCCTGGAGCACGGGGGCCACCTCCGCATGCTGCAGGCGCTGGGCGATGGCCTCCGGGGTGTCGAGGCCCAGCCCCGGCAGAATCCAGCAGGAGCGGTCGTCGGCCGTGGCGTCCAGGGCCTCGACGTCCAGCAGCAAGCCTTGCCCCAGGCGCACCTGGCCTGCCTGCAGTGCACAGACCCGCCAGCGCGGCGCGCCCAATCCCAGGCGCGGAGCCAGCAGGGCGGCGCAGGACAGCATGTCCAAGGTCAGGGCGACGCTGGAGGCAAAGGCACCGGGAAGCAGCAGGACAGTGAAATCGTTCATTGGCCGATTATGCACGAAAGATGTCGAATCGGTCGCTGTTGGCCAAGCCGGGCAGGGGGCTCAATAGCGGCTCATTTTTTCTTCGAGTGGTGATAGCGATGCCCAACATCCTGATCAAGATTCCCCAGGGCGCCTTCAATGCCCAGCAGCGCGAGCGGATCCTGCATGAGGTGACGCAAGTGGCGCTGGACGTCGAGCAGATCGGCGAGGACCCGCGTCAGCGGGCTTTGTGCTGGGTCTTGCTGGAGGAGCTGGCCCCGGGCACCTGGCGTTGTGGCGGCGCCGATCTCGGGGCCCAGGCGCTGCCTTGCCTGATTCAGGTCAAGGTGCCCGTCGGCGTGCTCGATAGCGCCCGGCGCCAGGCCTATGTCGCCGGCTTGCATCAGGCCCTGGCGGCGTGCCGGTCGGCAGAGGACGGGCGGGTGCTGATGACCTCGATCCTGTTGGACGAGGTGCCCGATGGCACCTGGGGCGCCAACGGTACCTTGTGGCATCTGGCGGATTTCACCCGGGCGGCGGGGTACCGGCACCTGTCCCCGGGCAACGGCCAGTAGTTCAGGTTCCCGGTCTCAGGCGTCGCGGCCGTGGGCCGCCGCCGCGAGCTGCGAGGTATCGACCCTGACGAAGATCGAATCGCCGATGGCGGTCAGCACATCGTCGGCGTACACCTCGCAGATCACCCGGCTCTTGCGGCCCACCTCGCCGTCGACCCGGGCCCGCAGGGTCAGCGGCACGCCCATGGGCGTGGGCTTGATGAACTTGATGCCCAGGTTGCCGGTCACGCAGTCGATGCGTGGCAGGCTGCCCGGTTCACGCTGCTCTTGGCGGTAGTGATAGGCCATGGCGGTCCAGTTGGAATGGCAGTCCACCAGCATGGCGATCAGACCGCCATAGACCAGGTCCGGCCAGCCGCAGTACTGGGATTGCGGCAGGTGCTCGGCGATCACATGCACGCCGTCTGCGTGCCAGTGGCTCTTGATGTGCAGGCCGTGGTGGTTGCGGCTGCCGCAGCCGAAGCACACGCCCTCGGGGGCGGTGGTGTCTTGCAGGGATGTCTCGTGCATGGTTGTTCTTCTTGTCCTTGACGATGGTCTGGCAGGTGGTGCGGGGGCTCATGATGCCCGCCCCATCGCTGCTCGCCAAGGCGCAGCGCAGTGCTGTGGCGCGCTGATCGGCCAGCGTCGTTGTGACGCATTGATTGCGGCGGGTGTCGTAGTGGGTCGCGGTTTGTCCGGGGCCCAGGGCAGCCGCTCCGGCCAAGACAGGCTGATGCCGTAATGATATTCTTGCGCTGAATCGGTTCATCGTTTGTGCGGAAATACCTCCCCCATGCTTTGCTTCAAGTGGCCTGATCGGGTCCTTGCAAGCGGGCGGGAGTGTCCGGGCAAACCTGCCGAATGCAATGTCAGGCAGTGTTCGTTTACCTCCTTTGGTTGAACCCGACCCTTCTTTTCCTGCTGGCCCCGTGTGACGGGCGCCGGCATTGTGCGTCGTGCCGAGGCCGGTGCCGGTGAAAGGAGTGGGGCTTCGCAGCCGGCAGGCGATGTCCCGTGATGTGTCCTGAGAAACAAGTGTCACTCAAGTAGCTGAAGCCAAAAACGACAAGAAGTCAGCGCCCGAGCGATATAAAACTGAGGTCGAGCCAGTCTCGTCGGCCTTGTGTGCCCACCCTCCAGTTCTTTATGAATGCGTGTGTCCAGGGCCTGCGAAATGCCTGTTTCGCCAGGTGCCGAGTGCGCAGGATCGAGGATGGGGCGGCGGATGGCGTTCTATCGTAGGTACTACAGAATGTTGAAGAAAGTGAACACGGCCCTGATCGGGCTGGCGATGTCGATAGGCCTCACGACCGCGCACGCGGCTGAGCCGAAGAAAGTGGATGTGCTGCTGATCGGTGGTGGCATCATGAGTTCGACCCTTGGGGTCTGGCTCAATGAGCTGCAGCCGGATTGGTCGATGGAGATGGTCGAGCGCCTGGATGGCGTGGCTGAAGAAAGCTCCAACGGCTGGAACAACGCCGGTACGGGTCACTCCGCTTTGGCCGAGCTGAACTACACCCCGGAAGGCAAGGACGGCAAGATCGAGATCGCCAAGGCCATCGAGATCAACGAAGCGTTCCAGATTTCCCGGCAGTTCTGGTCCTGGCAGGTCAAGAACGGCGTGCTGAAGAACCCGCGTTCGTTCATCAACTCCACGCCGCACATGAGCTTTGTCTGGGGCGATGACAACATCAAGTTCCTCAAGGCTCGCTACGAGGCCCTGCAGGCCAGCCCGCTGTTCAGCGGCATGCAGTACTCCGAAGACGCCGAGCAGATCAAGAAGTGGGTGCCACTGATGATGGAAGGTCGTGATCCGGCGCAGAAGATCGCTGCGACCTGGACCCCGATCGGCACCGACGTCAACTTCGGCGAGATCACTCGCCAGTTCGTTGCCCACCTGCAGGCCCAGCCGAACTTTGCCCTCAAGCTGTCCAGCGAAGTGCAGGACATCGAGCGCAATGAAGACGGCTCGTGGCGCGTGACCTACAAGAACCTCAAGGACGGTTCGAAAACCGAGACCGACGCCAAGTTCGTGTTCATCGGTGCCGGCGGCGGTGCCCTGCACCTGCTGCAGAAGTCGGGCATTCCTGAAGCCAACGAATACGCCGGCTTCCCGGTGGGTGGCTCGTTCCTGGTGACCGACAACGCCACGGTGGCCGAGCAGCATCTGGCCAAGGCCTACGGCAAGGCTTCGGTGGGCGCACCGCCGATGTCGGTTCCGCACCTGGACACCCGCGTGCTGGACGGCAAGCGAGTGATCCTGTTTGGCCCATTCGCCACCTTCTCCACCAAGTTCCTCAAGGAAGGTTCGTACTTCGACCTGCTGACCAGCACCACCACCCACAACTTCTGGCCGATGACCAAAGTCGGCATCGAACAGTACCCGTTGGTGGAATACCTGGCCGGCCAGCTGATGCTCTCGGATGACGACCGCTTCAACGCCCTGAAGGAATACTTCCCCAACGCCAAGAAAGAAGACTGGCGCCTGTGGCAGGCCGGTCAGCGCGTGCAGATCATCAAGCGTGACGAAGAGAAGGGCGGCGTGCTGAAACTGGGCACCGAGATCGTCGCTTCCCAGGACGGCAGCATCGCCGGCCTGCTGGGCGCCTCCCCAGGTGCCTCGACCGCCGCGCCGATCATGCTCAGCGTGCTGCAGAAAGTCTTCAAGGACCAGGTCGCGACGCCAGCCTGGCAAGAGAAGCTGAAGCAGATCGTACCGAGCTACGGCACCGCCCTGAACGACAGCCCCGAGCGTGTGGCCAAAGAGTGGGCCTACACCGCCGAAGTGCTGCAACTGACCCCGCCACCTGCGGTGAAAGGTGCAGCGCCTCAGGCTCCGGCCAGCATGGCCAAGCCCGAGAGCAACCCAGCGGCCGACATGGCGCTGTAAGCCTCGGCCCCGCCCGCGTTCGTCGGGCGGGGCACTGCGGCGGCCAGCGTGCCGCCGTCTCCTGTGCCGGTTGCGCCGCCCCCCAAGAGGGGCGCGCAACCTGCCGGCCCGGCCGGCATCCGCAGCGTCCTCAATCCATTGCCTGCCTGTTCGACGACCCCGCGTGCCCGCCGCACCGGCGTGGCTGTGCGCCTGAGCGGCCCGCAGCGGGTTATCATGGCGCCGCCCGCCATGCCCGGGCATGCCCCCATCCTCGGAGTCACCGCCTCGATGTCCAGCATCACCCTGTTCCAAGCCCCGCCGCCCGAAGCCATCCAGAGCCAGATCCAGCAGATGGTGGTGGACTACATCAGCGACATCAGCGCGGTGGCCATCGCCCCCAGCAACCCGCTGTACAACCTGTACCAGTACGGCGTTGGCTACGAGGTGCACCTGTACCTGCAGGCCATGGACGGCTCCCGGGGGATCGCGGTAGAGCTGGTGGTGGCCACCGACACTCAGGCCCCTGAAAAGGTACTGGGTTTCACCCTGTACCTGCCGCTCAAGGACGACCCCCGGGCCTGTGCCGTGGCCTACATGGCGGTGCTGCAAAGCCATCGGCGCCAGGGCATTGCCCGGCAGATGCTGGAGGCCATGCGCGCGCGTTACCCCCATGCCGAGCTGGCCTGCCACGTGGCCAAAGTGGCGTGCTTCGAGGCCCTGGGCTTTCAACTGCTGAGTGCTCGCGGCCCGCAGGTGCTGATGAATACCCAAGACCATGGCAGCGACGGCCTGCTGGCGGTGCTGGACGTGGCGCCGATCTACCAATCGCTGGAAGTGCGGCAGATCCACACCTACCTGCTGGCCCAGCACGGGCGCAAGGCCATGCTGGAAGCGGAGAAAAAGCGCGACCGGCATCTGGACCAGATGACCCGGCAAGCCCAGGCGCTGGTACGCGAGCGCTTGGGCGAGGCCGCGCTGTACAACGCACGGCCGCCTCAACTGATTCCCTGATCGCGCCCGCTTGTGTTCGGCAGAGGGCTTGGCTAATCTCGCAAAAACACGCAAAAGCGGGCAATAACATGCAAGGTCAGCAGCATCATGCCGAACTGCCTTCGGTGCGCCGGCAGAAAATCCTCCTGCTCCTGGAGCGCGACGGCAAGGTCCTGGCCGCCGAGCTGAGCCGGCACTTCGCGGTGTCCGAAGACACCATCCGCCGCGATCTTGCCGAGCTGGATGCGGCCGGCCTGGTGCAGCGGGTCCACGGCGGCGCGCTGCCGCGGCCCAAGGACAGCGGCAAGGACTACTTCACGCGGGTCGGCGAAACCAGCGAGGCGAAACTGCGTCTGGCGCAGTTTGCCGTGCAATGGGTGAAAGACGGCCAGACGGTGCTGTTCGATTCCGGTTCCACCACCTTGCACATCGCCCAGTCCCTGCCGGCCGACATCCGCCTGACCGCGGTCACTGCTTCGCCAATGATTGCCGTGGCCCTGGCCGAATACCCCGGGGTCAAGGTGATTCTCGTGGGCGGCCAGCTCAACCCGGCCACCCTGTCCGCCAGCGGTCATGAAGCACTGCGGATGATCCAGGGGATCAAGGCCGACCTGATGTTCACCGGGGTCTGTGCGATTCACCCGGAGATCGGTATCAGCTCCCTGCATTTCGATGAAGTGCCGATCAAGCAGGCGATGTTCGACAGCGCCGCCGAAGTCATCGCCGTGACCACCGCCGACAAGCTGGGCGCCATGGAGCCCTTTGTGGTGGTGCCGTGCCAGCGCTTGCAGCGGCTGGTCACCGAGCAGGAAGTGCCTGAGGCGGATATCCAGGGCTATCGGCAGCTGGGGATCGAGGTGCTGCTGGCCTGACCCGTTCCAGGGTGGCCGGCAACAGGGCAGGCAGGGCGGCGCGGGCCTGTTCGCGGCATGCAGCAATGGCCGGGGCGTGGTCGGTCCCCGTGCTAGTTCCTGGCTCGCGGCCGGATGTGCTCTGCGGCCATCCACTGCACCATCTGCCGCAGGCGGCGGCTGAAACCGGCACTGGCGGCGGCCCCGGCTTCGGCGGTCTGGCGGAACTCGGCAATGGGCGCGGCCATGTCGGGGTAACGCTGCACGAACAACCGCACATGTTCATCCAGGCTGTGAGGCCAGCTCGGCTCCTGTTCTGCGCGCAACAGGTGGGTGGCGCGAATCAGTTTGCGGGATGCCTCGCGTTGCAGGCGCAGGATTTGCGCGGGCTGGCGCTCGCCCTCGATGCGCTCGGCGTAGTCGTCGAGCACCCTCTGGAAGTCGCCGTTCACTGCCAGGGCAATCTCCCGGCTGGGCCTGAAGGGCGCAAAGCGCCGGCGCAGGTCCTCGCCGGACAGGCAGCGGCAATGATGCTTGAGCCAATAGCCCCAGCTGTCGAGGTTTTCCGCGGCCAGGACCTGGGCCAGGTGGCCGATGTCGAAGTCGATCTTCGACACCCGCGGGTGCCGCGCTTGCAGCGCCTGGCGCAGCTGCTCCAGGTGGCGCAGCTGCTGCGGGGTGGCGGGGTGTTGCAGGATGAGGCACAGGTCCAGGTCGGAAACCCCGGGCCTGGCTGTGCCCCGGGCGACGCTGCCATACAGGTAGAGGCTGTGCAGCGGCGGGTTGGCCGGGGTGTGCAAGCTGGCGCAGAGGTCGTCGAGCACACCGAGGTATTCGGGCTGCAGAGGGGGTTCGGCAGGGAGGGTGATCAAGCCATCGGCATCGACGCCGAATGCGCTGCAAGATTGCATGGGGTGGCCCGTGATTCGAATGCAGCGGCCACCTTAGCAGAGTCTCCACAGGCCGCCAGGGGCGCTGTGGAGGTTCAACACTGCGTCAGTTCTTGAATGCCGAGTGCTTGCGGCCCTGGTCGCACAGGGCAAACACCACCACCAGCACGGCGGCAACCGCGAGGATGATCACCACGCCGTCGGTGGAGTGGGTGGCCGAGGCGGTGACCAGGGACAGAGCCCCCAGCGGCGCCAGGCCGCCGGCAATCGCGGTGCCGATTTCGCGCCCGGTGCCAAAGCCCGAGGAGCGGGTGGCAGTCGGGAACTGGCGGCTGAGGAACGAGCCCTGGGGCGCGAACATCATCGGCGCCAGGATGCCGGTGCCGACGCCGATGGCGATGTAGATCATCAGGCTTTCACCGGTGTTGAGCAGGGCCAGGAACGGGTAGGCGAACAGCACCGAGAACACCCCGCCGAGGATCAGCACCGCCTTGCTGCTCCACTTGTCGCACAGCCAGCCGAAGAACGGCACGGCGACGATGGCGATCAGGCTGGCGATGGTCACCGACAGCGAGGTGACATGCACATCGACGTTCTTGTACTGGGTCAGGTAGGCCAGGGAGAAGGTCTTGAAGATGTAGCTCAGGGCGTTGTAGCCAATGGCGACGAAGAACACCACTGCCAGGCCCTTGAGGTCGTTCTTGAACAGCGCCTTGAGCGGCGAGGGCTTGGCCTTCTGGCTTTCCTTGCTCAGTTCCTTGAACTCCGGGGTTTCCGGAATGCTGTTGCGCACCCACAGGCCCACCGCCACCAGGACGATGCTGCAGACGAACGGAATGCGCCAGCCGCCGGCCAGCAGGAACTCGTTGCCGTTGATGGTCAGCAGGTAGATGGTCAGCGACGACAGCAGCAGGCCCAGGTTCAGCCCCAGTGCCGGCCAGGCGCCCTGGCTGCCGCGCTTGCCTTCGCTGGCGTGTTCATAGGAGGTAACCGCCGCGCCGGACAGTTCGGCACCGGCGCCCAGGCCCTGGATGATGCGGATCGCCACCAGCAGGATCGGCGCCCAGATGCCGATCGAGGCGTAGCTGGGAATCAGGCCGATCAGCGCGGTGCACACGCCCATCAGGCAGAAGGTCAGCACCAGCACCTGCTTGCGGCCGAACTTGTCCCCCAGGTAGCCGAACAGGATGCCGCCGAAGGGCCGGGCGATAAAACCGATGGCAAAGGTCGAGAAGGCCATCAGCGTGGCGCTTTTCGGGTTGCTGTTATCGAAGAAGATCTTCGAGAAGACGATGGCCGCCATGGTCGCGTAGAGGTAGAAGTCGTACCACTCCAGCATCGAGCCGAAGATGGTGGCCGCCGCGACCTTGCGCAGGCGTTTCTGGGTCTGTTGTGGGGTTTCCGCTGCAGTACTGCTGGTTTCAACTGCGCTCATTTCCGTACTTCCTCATGAATCATTGTATTTATTGTCGAGTTGACGCGAGCCTTGCGCGACGCGCCCCAAGGGCGGCCGCGGGCTGTTTCGGCGACACGTGACGCGCTGGGCAGGGCCTGGGCGCTGCACCGCAAAGGCGTGACGCGCTGTGTTTCAGGTGGCCTGGAAAATCCGGTCGGCAATCATCGAACCAATGGGAATCGCCGAGGTGGCGGCGGGCGAGGGCGCGTTGCACACGTGCAACATGCGCGGGGTTTCGGCGAACAGGAAGTCGTGCACCAGGCTGCCGTCACGCATCACCGCCTGGGCGCGGATCCCCGCTTCATAGGGCAGCAGGTCCTCCACTTGCAGGGACGGGCAGTACTTGCGGCACTGCTCCAGGTAACCGGACTTGAACAGCGAGTTCTTCATTTCGGTGGTGCCGGAGCCCAGATTCTGCCAGATGGTTTTCCAGAACCCGGGGAAGCTGGCGTACTGCGCCACGTCGCGCCAGTTGATGGAGAACTTCCGGTAGTTCTCCCGGCCCAGGCCCAGTACCGCGTTGGGGCCGACGGTGACACTGCCATCGATCATGCGGGTCAGGTGCACGCCGAGGAACGGCAGCTCCGGGTCGGGAATCGGGTAGATCAGGTGATTGACGATGTTGTTCTTCGCCGCCGGCAGGCGGAAGTACTCGCCACGGAAGGGGATGATCTGGTGGTCGATCTTCACCCCGGCCATCACCGCCAGGCGGTCCGATTGCAGGCCGGCGCAGGCCACCAGCTTCTTCGCCCGCCAACTGCCGCCGTGGCTGCTGACGGTGACGCTGTCGGCGCTTTCCTGGATCGCGGTGACGGTCTGGCTGAGGCAAATCTCGCCGCCCTCGCGGCGGATCACCCGGGCCATGGTTTCGCAGACTTCGCGGTAGTCGACGATGCCGGTGGCGTCGAGGAACAGCCCGCCGAGGCCGACGATGTTCGGTTCGCGCTGGCGCAGTTGCTCGGCATCCAGGCGCTCGACCTTCAGGCCGTTCTGTTGCGAGCGCTGGTACAGGGCCTCCATGCGTTCCATCTCCAGGGCATTGGACGCCACCAGCACCTTGCCGCAGACCTCGAACTTGATCCCGTGCTCGCGGCAGAACTGCTTGGTGGCCTCGGCCCCGCGCTTGCACAGGTCGGCCTTGAGGCTGCCCGGCGCGTAGTAGATGCCGGCGTGGATCACCCCGCTGTTGTGCCCGGTCTGGTGCTTGGCCAGGACGTTCTCCTTTTCCAGGATCACCAGCGAAGCGCCGGGCTGGCGCTTGAGGATCTCCATGGCCGTGGCCAGGCCGACGATGCCGCCGCCGATGATGCAAAAGTCGTAAGTCATTGTTCTTGGATACCTTGGCTCTAATCTGTTTTGGTCTGGTTATCAGGTTGTCAGACTAACTAATCCGACAAAACCTCGCGGCGCGACGCTTGAAGCCTCAAGCGTGCCGCTGTGCTTAATCCGTAGTGGGCAACTCCAGGCCGAGGCGCTTGGCCGCGGCGCGCAAGTGGGCGTCGGCGCAACCGGCCGCGGCCTGGCGGTCACCGGCGGCAATCGCCTGGTACAGCGCCTGGTGTTCCTGGGTGGCATCGGCGGAACCGCCGACCTGGCGCCGCGCCGAGTTCTCCCAGGCGGCCTTGCGGGCACTGGTCAGCTGGCTGCGCAGAAAATCATGGAAGGCCACGAAGTAGTCGTTCTTGCTGGCCTCGGCGATGGCCCGGTGGAACTCCACGTCGGCCAACCCTGCGGCTTCGAAATCACTGCGCTTGTCGTGCATTTCCTGCAGCGCCTGCTGCATCCGTTGCAGGTCGGTGGCGTCCCGGCGCTGGGCGGCGATCGACGCCGCCTGGGTTTCGATCCACAGGCGCATCTCGAACATCTGCGCCAGGTCCGGCAAGCGCCCGTTGCCCTGGGGGAAACGGAACACGGTGCCGGCCGGGGTCTTGGAAATATACGAACCCAGGCCACGCCGGGCGATCAGCACGCCGTCGGCCTTGAGCTGGGCGATGGCTTCGCGAATCACCGAACGGCTGACGTTCAACTGCTCGGCCAACTGCTGCTCGGTCGGCAGGCGCGATTCGGGCGCCAGGCGGCCGGAGTCGATCTCGCTGCGGATCGCATTGACCACGCGGACAACGAGGGAGTCAGGTCGCTGGAGTTCGAGCATGGGAAGGAAAAACCGTGGCAGTCAGGTTGTCAGACAATAGCCGTTGAGATTTTTCACTGTCAAGAAAAAACCACGCTGCGAGGGTGGGGCCGCGCTGGCAAATCCGGGTTCAGGCTGTCAGCGGGCAGCTGAATATCAGGTCGTCGAAGTCTTCGCCGCCCTGGCGGAACGCGCCTTCGTCGCGGCGCAGGAAGACGAAGCCGCACTTTTCCAGGACCTGGCAGGAGGCCGCATTGCCGTCGGTGACGGTGGCCACCAGGCGCTTGATGCCCAGGCCCTGGCGGGCGTACTCCATCAGCCCGCGCAGCGACTCTGCGGCCACGCCCCGGCCTTGGTGATGGCGCGCCAGCAGGTAGCCGACCTCGGCTTCGGCGGCGTCCCTGTCGCTGATGCGCAGGCCGGTGAGGCCCAGCTCCTCGCCGCTCTCGCGATCACGGATCACCAGGCACAGCCAGTGTGTCGAGTCGAGGTCCCAGCGGGGCAGGCGCGAGGTGAAGCGCTCCTCGATCTGGGCCCGGGACAGCGGATCGCAGACATAGCGCAGGTTGTCCGGGTCGCTGTGCAGGTTCAGGAACAACGCCCAGTCATGGGGAGCCAAGGGGCGCAGGTGAAGGCGGGGGGTGTGCAGTTCCAGCATGAGAGGTTCCCGATCCGTGGGCAGTAAAGATCTGGGGCACTTTACCTGAGAAAAGTCTGACCGCCGCGTTGGCGATATCGCATAAGATCCCGGGCCTGGGTTTTCAGGGATAGGGCAGGTAAACGTGAACTGGGACGATCTGCGGTTTTTCATCGCTGTGGCCAATGCCAACAACATCACCGACGCCGGGCAGGCGCTGAAGGTGTCCGCCTCGACGGTTTCACGCAAGATCCTGGTGCTGGAGCAGGCCTTGAACACCCTGTTGTTCATGAAGACCACCCAGGGCTATTTCCTCACCGAGGCCGGCCAGGCCTTGCTGCCCATGGCCCTGGAGGCCGAAGAGCGCTTCCAGCTGATGACGCGGCAGATGTCCCAGCCCGGTGCGCGCATGGCGGGGGTGGTGCGCATCGACTGCCCGGAGCTGATGGGCAGCCACCTGATCATTCCCGCGCTGGCGCAGTTTCGCGTGCAGCACCCGCAGATCAGCTTCGACTTCGTCAATGCCGCGCGCTCGGTCAAGCTCACCCAGAGCCACAGCGATCTGCTGCTGCGCCTGCAGCGGCCGGAGGCCGGCAACTTCACCCTGCGCCGGGTCGGCGAGCTGACCCAGGCGTTGTTCTGTTCCCCGGGTTATGCCTCGGTCCATGGCTGCCCCGAGAAGCCGGCGGACCTGGGCCAGCATTCGCTGATCGGCTGGAACCAGGCCCTGGAACACCTGCCCCTGGCCCGCTGGCTGGACCAGCTCAGCGGCGGCCAGCCGCTGTGGATGCGCACCGGCAACCTGGAGGCGCAGCTCAAGGCCGTGCAGGCAGGGCTGGGGATTGCCGCCTTGCCGGCCTATATCGCAGAGCCCTTGGGCCTGCGTCGGGTGCTGCCCCAGACCCCGGTTCACCGCGCGGACATCTGGCTGTTGCGCAACCAGGCGACCCAGGGCCAGGAGCGGGTCGAGCAGGTGGCGAGGTTTCTCTGCGAGCTGCTGCTGCGTCACGGGCTGCAGGCCGGCTGAAGGGCTGCTGGGGCACTAGGCGCCGCGCAGGAAGATCCATATGGCCACCGCCATCAGCAGCAAGCCGAACAGGGCATTCTGCGCCACCAGCAAGCTCGGTCGGTCCCGTAGCAGCACTTGCAGGCTGGAGCCCAGGCTGGCCCAGAGCAGGTGGCCGAACAGATTGACCGCGATCAGCGCGGCGCTGAGCACCAGCACCACGGCGCTGCCGGCGTCGGTGCCGGGACTGAAGGTCGAGAACATCACCAGCAGCATCACCAGGCCCTGCACATTGCCCAGTTGCAGCAGCACGCCATCGCGAAAGCCCAGGGGCGCGTCCGGCGCGACGGACAAGCCCCGCGAGCGCAGCAACAGGCGCAGGCCGCGCCAGAAAATGTACAGGCTGCCGGCCACCCGCAGGCCCCACAGCCATTGCGGCTGCGCCGCCAGGCTGTGATACAGCCCCAGCCCCACCAGCAGGGCCAGCAGCCAGTAAGTCAGGTCGAGGCCGAGGATAAAGCGCAGCGAGCGGCGCACGCCGCTGCGGGCGCCGGAGCTGGCCACCATCAAGTTGCCGGGCCCGGCGCTCAGGGCCATGGGCAGCATGGTGGACAGCCACAACGGCCAGTTGATGTCGTGGATCGGGGGCACGGGCGGCTCCGGGAAGGCGATGCGGATTGCACCGGCGCCAGCTTAAGGCGCTGCCACGCGTGGGGTTAGCGGCAGAAATGCAAAGCGGTTTTGCAGCCGCCGCTCATGGCTCGGTCGGGGCTTGCAAGGCGCCCAGCAGCCACTCGCAGAAGCTGCGGGTCAGCGGGCTGCCTTCGCTGTCGCGGTGAATCAGCCAGGCCCAGGTCGGGCCGCGTACGCTCTGTTCGCACAACGGCGCCAGCAAGCCCTGGGCCCGGGCCTGCTGGGTCAGCAGCTGGCTGACCAGGGCAATGCCGTGGCCTGCGCAAGCGGCGTCCAGCAACAGGCCCGGGTCGGAGAAATTCAGGCCGTTGCTGCGCTGGCCAATGTCGGCGCCGCCTTCCACCAGCCAATGGCTCCAGTCCATCTCCCGCTCGCCATGCAAGGTGGTGCGCAGCGCCTCGGGCTGTGCCAGCAGGCTGGGGTGGCAGGCCGGGTACAGGCGATCGCTGTACAGCTCCAGGTAGCTGCATTCGGCCTGGGCGCTCAGGTCGTCGCGCAGGGTCAGGTCGATGGTCTGGGTGCTCATGTCCGGCGGTTCGAAGCTGGTGAACAGCCACAGGTCGACTTCCGGGTGCAGGCGATGGAATTCCCCCAGGCGCGGCAGCAGCCAGTGGCGGGCGAAGGCCGGGCTGGTGTTGACCACCAGTTGGTTGGGCTTGCGGTACTGCTCCAGGCGGCGGATGCCCACCGCCAGCTGTTGCAGCAGCGACTGGGTGGTGCTGCGCAGGTCGTGCCCGGCGTCGGTGAGGGTGACGCTGCGCCCGCTGCGGTAGAACAGCGGTTGTTCGAGATAGCTTTCCAGGCTGCGGATCTGTTGGCTGATGGCCGATTGAGTGAGGTGCAGCTCCTGCGCTGCCTGGTGAAAACTGCCCAGGCGCGCAGCGGCTTCGAAGCCGCGCAGGGCGTTCAGTGGAGGCCAGTGTTTCAACATGATTGATAAGCCCTGCTAATCAGAAATGGGCTAAATCTATCGTTTGTTGCCGTTTTTTCAAAGCCATAGCATGGGCGCCAAGGATCGACAGCGTTGTTCGATTGATAACAAAACCTTACTTGAGAGGTGCAAGGCTCATGCTCAGCAATGACACTCAATACCCCGTCTGGAGGATGCCGGCCGAGTGGGTTACCCACGCCGCGACCTGGATGGTCTGGCCACACAATCAGGGTTTGTGGGAGTCGGTCTGGGGCGTGACCCTGGCCGAGGTGCAAGCGGATTTCGCCCGGGTGGCCAATGCCATTGCGCGCTTCGAACCGGTGAAGCTGGTGGTGGACCCGGCCGCCCTGGACAGCGCCCGGGCGCTGTGCACCGGCAATATCCAACTGGTCGTGCAACCGGTGAACGACAGCTGGTGCCGCGACTCCGGCCCGACCTTCATCGTCCATCCGCAGCAGGGGCTGGCCGGCGTCAGCTGGCGCTTCAATGCCTGGGGCGACAAATCGGCCCACGACCTGGACCGCAGCCTGGCCCGGCGCCTGCTCGACGATCTGGGGCTGGACTGTTTCGGTACGCCCCTGGCCAATGAAGGCGGGGCCATCCACGTGGACGGCGAGGGCACCCTGATCACCACCGAATCGGTGCTGCTCAACCGCAATCGCAACCCGGGCCTGGGCAAGGCCGAGATCGAGGCGATCTTCCAGCGCCTGCTGGGGGTGCAGAAGACCATCTGGCTGCCGGGGGACCCGGACCATGTCACCGGCGACATGACGGACGGCCATGTCGACGGGATCTGTGCCTTCGCTCGCCCGGGCGTCTTGCTGGTGGACGCGACCCTCGATCAGGGCTCGGTCTACGCCGAAGTGGTGCGCGAGAACCGCCGCGCGCTGGAGCTGGCCCGGGATGCCCGGGGCCGCCGTTTCGAACTGATCGAGCTGTTCGAGGCCAGTGCCGCGGTCAACAGCCAGGCCGAGGTGTTCTGCGCCTCCTACACCAACTTCTACCTGGCCAATGGCGCGGTGATCATGCCGGCCTATGGCATCGCCGCCGACGAGGAAGCGGCCCAGGTGCTGGCCCGGGCCTTCCCCGGGCGGCAAGTGGTGCCGGTGCGGATCAACCACCTGGCCCATGGCGGCGGTGGCGTGCATTGCATCACCCAGCAGCAGCCGCAGTGGCCGCTGGAGGTGCAGGCATGAGCCGGTTGATCGTCGCCACCACCCAGATGCCCTGCACCTGGGACCTGCTGGGCAACCTCGAACGCGCCGAACAGCTGGTGCGCGAGGCGGCGGCCCGCGGTGCCCAGGTGATCCTCCTGCAAGAGCTGTTCGCCACCCCGTACTTCTGCATCGAGCAGCAGCACCGCCACCTGGCGCTGGCCGAGGAATATGCCCAGAGCCAGGTGCTCCAGCGTTTCGCCGCCCTGGCCGGGGAGCTGGGGGTGGTGTTGCCCCTGAGCTGGTTCGAGCGGGCCGGCACCGCCTATTTCAATTCCCTGAGCGTCGCCGATGCCGACGGCCGCCTGCTGGGGGTGTACCGCAAGACCCATATTCCCAACGCCGTGGGGTATCAGGAGAAGGAGTACTTCAGCCCCGGCGACAGTGGTTTCCGGGTCTGGGACACGGCCTTCGGCCGACTGGGCATCGGCATCTGCTGGGACCAGTGGTTCCCCGAGACCGCCCGCTGCCTGGCCTTGCAGGGCGCCGAAGTGTTGCTGTTTCCCACTGCCATCGGCAGTGAGCCGGGCAGCGCCGGCCTGGACTCGCGGGACCACTGGCAGATGACCATGCGCGGGCATGCCGCGGCCAACCTGCTGCCGGTGGTGGCGGCCAACCGCGTCGGCCATGAAGTGGCAACCAGCGACCCGACCTTGCACATGGATTTCTACGGCTCGTCGTTCATCTGCGACCACAAGGGCCGGCTCCTGGCCGAGGCCGACCGCGACAGCAGCGGGGTCCTGTTGCAGCCCCTGGACCTGGCGGCCATGGCCGAGGAACGCCGCACCTGGGGCATCTTCCGCGACCGCCGGCCCGAGATGTACGGGCCGCTGCTGAGTCTTGACGGGCAACACCTTCATTCACGCTGGAACGGCCGGGAGGCATGACATGCGAACCATAGGCAAGCGCGGCAAACGCCATTGCGCCATCGTGCTGGCCCTGACCCTGGCCGCGCTCCAGGCCCAGGCCGACCCCGAGGACAAGACCCTGCGCCTGTACAACTGGGCCGACTATTTCGCCGCGGACACCCTGGCGCGCTTCACCGCCGAAACCGGAATCAAGGTGATCTACGACGTGATGGAAGGCAGCGAGGTGCTGGAGGCCAAGCTGATGACCGGCGGCAGCGGCTACGACTTGATCTTCCCCGGTGATACCGTGGCCGAGCGCCTGATGCGCGCTGGCAGCCTGCAGCAGCTGGACCCGAGCAAGCTGACCGGGCAGGACGACATCGAGCCCGGCCTCAAGCGCCTGCGGGCCCAGTACCCCCGCGCCAGCCAGGCCACGGTGCCCTATACCTGGGGCACCATCGGCCTGACCTACAACGCCCGGCAGATCGCCCAGCGCCTGCCCGATGCGCCGGTCAACAGCCTGGACCTGCTGTTCAAGCCGGAGCTGGCGGCGCGCTTTGCCGATTGCGGGATCTCGCTGATCGATTCGCCGGACGAAGTGCTGGCGGTGGCGCTCAACTACCTGGGGCGCGACCCGCGCAGTGCCCGGCCGGAGGATCTGCAGGCGGCCAGCGAACTGCTGGGCAAGCTGCGACCGTATATCCGCAAGTTTCAGTCGCAGCCGGTGACCGACCTGGTCAACGGCAACCTGTGCCTGTCCCTGGGTTACAGCGGCGACATGACCCAGGCCCAGCGCGCGGCTGACGCCGCAGGCAAGCCGGTCGAATTCCAGTACCGCATCCCCCGGGAGGGCACCACGGTGTGGATGGACACCCTGGCGATCCCCAAGGATGCCCGGCACCCGGAGTACGCCTATGCCTTCATCAACTTTGTCACGCGGCCAGAGAACATGGCGGCCATCAGCAACTTCACGGGCTACCCCACGGCCAATGCCAAGGCGCGGCCGGCGGTGGATCCGCAGATGCGCAACAACCCGGATATCTACCCGGATGACGCCACTTTCGAACGCTTGATTCCCGGCCGCGACATCCCTCAGGCCGACATGCGGGCGCGCATGCGCACCTGGACCCAGTTCAAGACGGCCACCGCTGCCCGCCACTAACCGGGCGCCATGCGCTTCGCCGACAAGCCGGCTCCTACACTGCCTGGTAGGAGCCGCTCTGTCGGCGAAGGCCCGCGTCGCCCCCGAACCCTTTCCTGCAGAACCTTCGACAAGAGAACTGCCCAATGCCCACCCGACGTCAACTGATCAAACAGGCCTCGCTGCTGGCCGGTGTCGCCGCCATGACCACCCTCGGCCTGGGGCCGCGCAGTGCCCGGGCCCGCGAGCAGGACAACGCCTACCTGCCCGATGAAGGCGAGCCCCAGCAGCGGGCCTTCATGGCCTTCGGCGCCCAGGACGCCATCTGGGAGGATTTCACCGGCGACGTGCAGCAAGCCCAGGGGCGCATTGCCCGGGCGATTGCCGCCTATCAACCGCTGACCCTGTTCTGCCGCGCGCAGGAACGCGGCCTGGCGGAGCAACTCTGCGGCTCGCACAACATCACCTTTGTCAGCACCGAGCTGGACGACATCTGGATGCGCGACATCGGCGCCAACTTCGTCGTTGATGCCCAAGGCGGATTGGGCGCGGTGGATTTCAACTTCAATGGCTGGGGCAACAAACAGCGCCACGCCAAGGACGCCCGACTGGCGCGGCAGATGGCCGACGCCGCCGGTGCCCGCTACTGGCGCAGCGAACTGGTGGGCGAGGGCGGCGGCATCGAAGTGGACGGGCACGGCACCGGGATCATGACCGAAAGCAGCTGGATCAATGACAACCGCAACCCTGGCTGGAGCAAGGCCGAGGTCGAAGAGGAACTCAAGGCTTGCCTCGGCCTGCGCAAGATCATCTGGCTGCCGGGGATCAAGGGCCACGACATCACCGACGCCCACGTCGACTTCTACGCCCGCTTCGTCAAACCGGGGGTGGTGGTGACCAACCTGGACAACGACCGCGAATCCTACGACCACCAGGTGACCCTCAAGCACCTGGAGATCCTCCGATCCGCCCGCGACGCCGACGGCCGCGCGCTGCAGGTGCACACCCTGTCGCCACCACTGAACCCGCGACAGAACCGCTTCAGCCGCGATAACCCGGATTTCGCCGCGGGCTACATCAACTACTTCGTGATCAACGGCGCGGTGATCGCCCCACAGTTCGGCGACCGGGCAGCCGACGCCAAGGCCCACAGCCTGCTCGCCAGCCTGTACCCCGGGCGACAGATCATCGCACTGGACATCGACGCCATCGCGGCAGGCGGAGGCGGGATCCACTGCGTGACCCATCAACTGCCCGAGGTTTGAGGCAGTCCATGAAGTGGTCTGGCAATGGTCAGTGAATTGGCCTGATCAAACCCGCCACTCAGGCATTAACCTGCGCGCTCTTCAATGACCGGGGCCGATCCCGGTGTGGATGATCAAGAGGAGCGCGCAATGAGCGATCAACAACCTGCGGTGACGGTACGGGCGATTCAGCCAGGGGATTACCAGCAATGGCTGCCGCTGTGGCTGGCCTATCAGGATTTCTATCAGGTGACGCTGAGCGAAGAGGTCAGTCGCACCACGTTCGAGCGTTTCCTTGATACGCAGGAACCGATGTATTCGGCTGTGGCGGTACAGGGCGATGAAGTGATTGGCTTCGTCAACCTGGTGGTGCATCGCTCGACCTGGGCTGTCAGCGACTTCTGCTACCTGGAAGACCTGTACGTGGCCCCGTCGATTCGTGGCAGCGGGGCGGGGAAACTGCTGATCGAGTGGGTGCAGGCGTTGGCCCGGGAACGGCAGTGTGGGCGGTTGTATTGGCATACCCAGGAAAGCAACGAGCGGGCGCAGCGGTTGTATGACTGGGTGGCGTACAAGCCGGGGGTTATTGAGTATCGGATGGAGTTGTAAGGCGGGGGGGCTGGTGGGTGGTGCTAGGGGGGTACATATCCGTTGCTGCAGTAACGGCGGCTGGCGGTTTCGCTTTTACAGCGGGTGGGACGGGTACATATCCGTTGCTGCGGTCACGGCCACTTAGGGTTTCGCCCTTACGGCGACTTACTTTTTTCAAACGCCAAAAAAGTAAGCAAAAACGCTTGCCCCTCCATACGGCCCCTCGCTGGGGCTCGGGGTTCCCTCGCTTCGGCATTGCTCCGGGGGCCCGCCGCCAACCGGCCATCCATGGCCGGGTGGCGGCTAGCTCGGCATCCCTGCCGAGCTGCCCCCTACGCAACGCCTGCGCTCGGCCTGCTGGGAAGGGGCCTGAAGATCAAGATCAAGATCAAAAGCCAAGGTGCGCAGGCCGGCTCCTTGTAGCCGCTGCCGAAGGCTGCGAACGAGCGCTCGCGCTCGCAAAACCAGGCGGCGCGGTGGTTCAGGAACATTGGGGAGGCAGGTTTAGCGTCTCCTGCGGAGCCGGTCGCAGCCTGCGGCAGCGGCTACATGTAACGCGAACGGCAATGAAACAGGTCGGCCGGTAGGCCGCCGTCAGATGTTGATCTTGATCTGGTTTTTGATCTTCCTGCCCCCTTAAACACGATGGCCGAACGCAGGCATTGAGCCGTGGGTAACCCGGCAGGACGCCGGGTTAGCCGCACTGGGCCATGGATGGCCCATTGCGGCGGCCCACGGATCAATGCCGGAGTTCGGGCATGCCGAGCCTAGGCGAGGCACCGAGTGGAGGGGCAAGAGCCTTTGGTTACTTTGGGCTCTTTCCAAAGTGACTCGCTGTAAGAGCGAAACCCTAAGTGGCCGTGACCGCAGCAACGGATATGTACCCGATCAACCGAGCCACAAAGACAAAACCCCCTGCCGCCCAATACCTCCCTATTGCCCCTGACGAAACACCAGCGCCTTGAGCCCGCACTGCGGATCGGCATCCGGAAACTCCGGCGGATTCTCCAGTCGCTGTTCAAAGCGCAACCCCGGCGCCTCCTGCATCACCCCTTCCAAAAGAAAGTCCACGCTGAACGCCGGGTCATTCATGCACGCCAATACGCAGCCATTGGCCGTCAGCAGTTCCGGCAAGCGCCGCAGCACCCGCGCATAGTCCTTGCCGAGGACAAAGCTGCCTTTCTGGAACGACGGCGGGTCAATGATCACCAGGTCATAGGGCCCCCCTTGCTTGACCTTGCTCCAGGACTTGAACAGGTCATGCCCGAGGAAACTCACCCGGCCAGTGTCGTGGCCGTTGAGCCTATGGTTGTCGCGACCACGGCTCAGGGCCGCCCGGGACATGTCGAGGTTCACCACTCGCTCGGCACCACCGGCAATCGCCGCCACGGAAAAGCCGCAGGTGTAGGCAAACAGGTTCAGGACGTTCTTGCCCTGGGCGTTGGCCCGCACCCAGTTGCGTCCATAGCGCATGTCGAGAAACAGCCCGTTGTTCTGCTTGCTGCCCAGGTCCACCTGGTAGCGCAGGCCTTCCTCGGTGATGGTGCAGCTGTCAATCGCCTCGCCCAGCAGCCATTCGCCACGGCTGTCGGGCAGGTAGCGGTGTTGCAGCATCAGGCTGCGGGCGCCGCTGGCGGCCCATTGTGGGGTCGAGCCCAGGTCGGTCAGCAGTTGCTGCAAGGCGGCCAGTTGCCCGGCCTCGGGCTCCTTGAACAGCGACACCAGCAGCACGCCCTGCAACCAGTCCACGGTCAGTTGCTCCAGCCCCGGCCAGCAGCGGCCGCGGCCATGGAACAGGCGCCGGGTCTCGGTGGGCGCGGCGGCCAGGGCGGTCAGCAAGTGCTGGTTGAGGGTGGCGAGGGCGAGAGGTGTCATCAGCAGGGCCGGTCATTTTTCGGGGGCGGCATTTAACCACGGGCGGGGCGATATCCGCCAACCACGAGCCTGGCCCGCTGTGCGCGGTGGATGGACTGCGGCCAGCCGCCGGTCCATCACCGCGGTCGGCCGGTCATGGTTGTGCCAGCTGTTTTCCACCCGGTAGACGCTGCTCGCAGGCAAAGCGGCTGTTGTCCCGGGCCTGCTAGCAGGCCAGGGCAAAGGGGTGGCCTTCGTCGTTGAAGTCCTCGTCGCCGAGTTTTTCATCAGAGAAGGGCGTTTGCCCATTTCTGGGTGCCGGCCAGGCGGCGTTTGACGCTGTCGATCCGCCATTGCCCGGCGACCTGCTTGAGCAGGAAACGGTGTTCGTAGCACAGCGCCCGAATGGCCGGGTCGCGGATCAGCACTTCAGCCTGAGCGGGCTTGAGCCGTTCGCAGCCGAGCAGTTCATCGGCGGGCGAATAGGTCGTGGGAAAACCGTAGGACGCACGCGGATAGGCCCGCGGGCGCTGGGTGCAGAAGCGTTCGATGAGCTGTTGCGGTTCGGCCCAGAAGCCGGCATCGAGCGCTTCGTGGCCCGCGGCATTGCCACGTTGTTCCCAGGCGGCCACGGCCAGGGTATAGGCGCGCACCTGAGTGACCGGGTCGACACTGCAGTCGCCATCCTCCGGCGGCTCCGGCCAGGTCAGGTGAGGGGCGGGCGTGGGGGGCGGTGGCGCTCCAGCGCCGGCCTGTTCGAGCAGTTGCATGATCCGGGCATGGGACTTTTCTTGGGCCAGGGACCAGGCGTTGCGCTGCTGAAAGTCCAGCGGCCGGGGATCGGCGCCGGCGTTCAGCAGCAAGGCCACCATCGCTTCGTGGCCGGCCTGGGCGGCGTTCATCAGGGCCGTGCGTCGCAGCTCGGGGGAGGCTTGTTCGAGTGCGGCGCCATGGGCAATCAGCAGCTCGGCACAGGCCAGGTCGCCCTGGCTCGCGGCCCAGGCCAGCGGGCTGTAGCCCAGGGCCTTGCACGGCTGCTGCACATTCGCGCGGCGCTCCAGCAGCAGTGCCACGGCGGCCGAGTGGCCGGCGATAGTGGCGGCCAGCAGGGCCGTGCGCCCGGTGCTCTTGTGCTGCCATTCAAGGTCCGCGCCAGCGTCCAGCAGGCGGTTGAGTGCAATGAGATCGCCACGTGCGGCAGCTTTTTCCAGGAGGTGGGACACGGTCGGGAATCCATTCGGTGAGGGGGAACGGCGGGCAATGGTAACGCCGAAGGGCAGGGGCTGCCACGCCTGCACCCTGGGGCGGGTCGATGCCGGGGAGCGCCCGGCCCCGAGCCGCTTGAGGGCCAGGTGCGCGGGCGGGTGGTAGTCGAGGTCAACCGCTGATATAAACCTCAGGCCGCCGCACTGCCGGAATACCCCGCGCGGCCTTCTTCGCAGCACTGTCCATGACCGACGCAAGCTCCGCGCTGCGGAGGTTCTTCGCGGCCCTTTGTCGTCTTGATCCGAGGTTGCCTGTTCCATGTCCATTCCCGCTCAGCGCCCGCTCTGGCAGGTGTACCTGATCTTCCTCTTGCCCATGGTGCTGTCGAACTTCCTGCAGTCGTTTTCCGGCACCCTCAACGGCATCTACATCGGTCAGATGCTGGGGACCCAGGCGCTGGCCGCGGTATCGGGGATGTTTCCCATCGTGTTCTTCTTCATTGCCCTGGTGATCGGCCTGGGGGCGGGAGCCTCGGTGCTGATCGGCCAGGCCTGGGGCGCCCGGGAGCCGGGCACGGTCAAGGCGGTGGCCGGCAGCACGCTGTTGCTCGGCGCGCTGATCGGGCTGTTGGGGGCGGTGCTGGGCATGCTGTTCGCCCGACCGGCCTTGCAGGGCCTGGGGACACCGGTGGATGTGCTGGACGATGCGGTGGGCTACGCCCGGGTGATGATGCTGATCATGCCGTTGCTGCTGGTGTTCGTGCTCTTCACTCAGTTGCTGCGCGGTGTCAGTGACACCCTGTCGCCATTGCTGGCGCTGATCGTCTCGACCCTGGTGGGCCTGCTGCTGACCCCGGCGCTGATTCGCGGCTGGCTGGGGTTGCCACCGATGGGCATCCAGAGCGCGGCGTTCGCCGGGCTGGTGGGCAATATCCTGGCCATGGGCTTTCTGGTCTGGCGCCTGAGCGGCCGGGCACACCCGCTGGCGCCGGACCGGGCGCTGTTCGCGGCGATGAAGCTGGACCGGGCGATCCTCGGCAAAGTGCTGCGCATCGGCCTGCCCACCGGGGTGCAGATGGTGGTGATCTCGCTGTCCGAACTGGTGATCCTGGCCCTGGTCAACCGCCACGGCTCCCAGGCCACGGCGGCCTATGGCGCGGTGACCCAGATCGTCAACTATGTGCAGTTTCCGGCGCTGTCGATCGCCATCACCGCGTCGATCCTCGGGGCCCAGGCCATCGGTGCCGGACGCCTGGAGCGCATCAGTCCAATCCTGCGCACCGGGCTGGCGATCAACCTGTGCCTGACCGGTGCCCTGGTGTTGCTCGGCTACCTGATTTCCCACTGGCTGCTGGGGTTGTTCATCATCGATCCGACGGCCCTGGTACAGGCCGAGCATCTGTTGCACATCATGCTCTGGAGCATCCTGGTGTTCGGCTTCCAGGCGGTGGTGGGCGGCATCATGCGTGCCAGCGGCACGGTGCTGATGCCGGTGGCGATCTCGATCTTCTGCATCCTCGGGGTGCAGGTGCCGGCGGCCTATCTGCTGGATGCGCACTTCGGCCTGCAAGGGGTGTGGATGGCCTTCCCGGTGGCCTACCTGAGCATGCTGGTGCTGCAGGTCTGCTACTTCAAGCTGGTCTGGCGCCACAAGCAGATCCAGCGCCTGATCTGACAGGCAAGCGCGGCGGGCGGGATGCAATGCGCGACGTGCCGCAGGGCAGCGGCACGTCGCGCGAGGCGTATCTGGCGAACTGATCAGGGGGGCAGCGAGGTTCAGCCGCGTCACCCCCCGATCGAGATACTGGCCGTGGCGCCTTACAACCGGAACGAAAGGGCAGAAAAGACCATTCCGCCACTTCCCGCCCAGCCCATGCAGAACTGGTCTTTTTCAGCGTTGCCCCGGCTGATGGCGTCGTAAATTCCATAGGGAATGGACGCCGTAATGATATTGCCGGTTTTATGCCCGACATGATGCAACTTGTGATCAATGCCGATCAGTTCACCAATGTGTTCCCACATTTTTGGCGAGCCGGTATGAATGAACACTTTATGGATGTCCGCGCCGCTGACCTTATGCAGGTTGAACACTTTTATGGCTTCATTGCGACCATCTTCATGCAAGGCAGCCGCGTAGGAGTTGAACTGATACTGCCCGCCGGTCGGTGCAATGCGCGGAGTATCTTCTTCATTGCAAAACAGCTTCCAGTCCGGCAGGGAAATGGTCGACAAGTCGCTGAGATCGGGGCGGTTGATATAAGAGAACTTGAAGTTTCCAGGCGACTCATTGCTGAGAATGGTGACTGTTGCCGCTTCACCGATGGTGAAACTTGGGAACTTGTACGCCAGTTCCGACGGAGACTGCAAAGAGAAGTTCTTCGGCATCACCGGCCCGCCGTCAGACATGCCGAATTCCATGTTGATAATGGCCGCGTAGCGTATCTCTCCGGCTTCCATCTTGCTGTTGATCACATCCATGGCGGTCACCCAGCCGTTGCAGGCGTCGACCACGTCGAAGTTCCTGCAGTTCAGGCCCAGGGCCTTGGCCATGAAGGTGCTGTTGGCCGGCTCGATGAAGCCCCGGGTAACGTTGGGATAGATCAACAAGTCCAGGTCGGCCTTGTTGATATTGGCCTGGGCCAATGCCGAGTCAAAGGCTGCGGTCATCAGATCCATCGGTTTTTCTCCGGCGGCCAACCAATGCCGGGTTTCGATGCCGCTCTTGTCGAGCAGTTTTCCGATGGTCTTCAGGGTCTTGGGCAAGTCATCCTGAAAGGTGTTTTTCGAGTGTTCTTCAACCAGATCAAGAACATCCTGGTTAGTAACGATTCGCGAAGGAAGAATTCCTGAAAGTCCTACAATTTTCATACAACATCCTTGTTTGAAATGTTCATCCGTAACGATGACGGGGTGAGCGAAAACACTCGTTAATTGCATGCCAAGAGCGAACTTCTGTTGTTGAAAGACGCTCGTTGTCAATGGCTGGCAAGCCTTCCTCAGTTGCACTAGTTGGAGGAAGCACATATTTCTAGCACAGAAAGTTTGCAGCGCAAGGCCGTCTATTGAATTTATTTTTAATGTTGCTTAGTTGAGGGTTTAGTGCGGGTGATGTTTAAGTAGTGCAAAAAATAAAGGGCCCGATACTGTATCTTTGAACGGACTTGATTCATGACTTGCATCAATACTTAGTCAACCGAGTGGTTGACCTGGACGACGCTTGGCGAGCAAGTCGCCACACTTCGAACGGCCTCCTGGTCTGAGGGCAACGGCTCTGAACGCCCTGGATCTCAGGCCTGGCCGTGCCGGGGTTCGGCAACCGCTCTTGCAGTGCATGGCCGCGCTGGAGCGATCGGAGCCTGGGGCGGCCGCGGCTGTCCTCTCGAGGGCTGTCCATGAATCATGGGCCATCCTCGCGCCGCCGATGGGGGGTGCCGTCCAATCCCGCCGGCACGGGCCAGGCGCTGGGTCGGTTCGGAGGACCCACAGGATCATTCGTCACCCGGCCTGGATACCGATCCGCGGGTGGCCGGGGCTTCAGCGTGTCCGGCCCGGCAGCGCTGAAGGGCGACGCCAACCCTGGACCACGAGGTACAGCAGCGGTCCGATGGAAACGAACACGGCGGTCAGCAGCAGATAGGGCAGCACCGAGCGGACGGAGCGGCCGCGGCGGCGGGCGTCGTTGAGCATCCAGGCCGAGGCCAGCAGCGCCATCAGGTACAGGTCGATCACCACTTGCGCGGTGTCGGGCCGCGACAGCAGTTGCACACCGAATTGCAGCAGCGACTGTTCGGCCTGGAGCAGGGTGAACAGGGTGTAGCCGCTGAAGGCCAGCAGGGCCAGGAGTGCCGGGTAGGGGCGGTGCATGCTGAAGTCCTCGATCAGTCCGTGAGCGGGAGGGCGGCCTGGCGGTCGCGCCGGCCCAGGTCGACCAGCAGGTAGAGCAGCCCGGCGCCAGCGCAGGCGAAGATCAGCGCCTGGGACAGCGGCGAGTCGAACCGATACAGCGGATGCTCGCGCAGGTTGAAGTGCAGCCCGGCGTGGACCACGGCGAATCCGGCCAGCAGTCGCCGGCTGCTGCGGCGCACGGCGGGACGCGAATGCCCGGTGAGCCCGATCAGCGCAACCACCAGGGGGACGTGCAGGGCGATGAACAACGCCTGCCCCAGCGCCGGATCGAGGTGGCGCAAGCCATACAGCAGGCGCCACTCGGACTGGGCCACGGCATCCAGCTCATGCCCGGCGAACAGGGCCAGACAGAGCGTCCAGAGGGTGTTTTTCACGGTGAAACTCCTTGAACGGCGACAGGCCAACAGGCTAAGTGGCAGGCCCGTCGTCACTCAATGACCTCACAGGTCATAGACAGCAGGGCGGCCGATCCTGTCAGATGCGCCCGTATGACGATCACCTTCAAGGAGCGAGCAGTGATGAGCGAACAGTCCCCCGACCCGACTGCACAGCGGATGATCCGCAAGGCCCGGCCCGAGGATGTGCCGGCCATGCTCGGCTTCGATGCCTATGCCAGTGCCCATCCCGAGCGGGGCCGGGCGCTGCAGTGGGCCGTCGAGCAGGGCCAGTGCTGGGTCGAGGTGCAGGGCGCCCGGGTGCTGGGCTACGTGCTGCTGAGCCATGATTTTTTCGACCACGGTTTCGTCTCGCTGGTGGTGGTGGCCGCCGATCAGCAGCGCCAGGGCGTGGCCCTGCGGTTGCTGGCGGCGGCGCAGCAGGCCTGCCTGAGCGACAAACTGTTCATCTCCACCAACCGCTCCAACCGCGCGGCTCAGGCACTGATTGCCAAGGCCGGTTTCCAGCCCAGCGGGGTGGTGGAGAACCTCGATCCGGGGGATCCCGAGCTGATCTATTTCAAGCCGCTGCGCTGACTGCCCCGTACAGGATGACCCGAAGCATGTTCGAAACCCTTGCACCCGCCGCCGTCGACTCGCTGTCCGTGGGCCAGTGGTTGCGCCAGTTGCGTCTGCAGGCGCGCTTGAGCCAGCTGGAGCTGGCCTTGCAGGCCGGCATGTCGCAGCGCCACCTGAGCTGCGTCGAGACCGGTCGCGCGCAACCCAGCGCGCAGCTGCTGCACAGCCTGCTGAGCACCCTGGACACCCCGTTGCACACCCGCAACCGGGTGTTGCTCGCCGCCGGCTACGCACCACGCTACGCCGCCCTGGCGTTGGACGATCCAGGGCTGGAGCCGGTGCGCATGGCCCTGATGCACCTGCTCAAGGCCAACAACCCGGCGCCGGCCATTGTCATCGACAGCCTCTGGCAGGTGCGGGCGGCGAACCACGCCACCACGGCCCTTTTTCAGCTGTTGGGGTTGCCATTACAGGCGCTCGAGGAGGGTTTCAATCTGTTGACGACCCTGTTGGCGCCCGGCGGATTCGGCGACTGCCTGATCAACGCCGAGGAGATCCGCCAGGTGGCCTGGCAACGGGCCGCGCGGGAGGCCGCGGGGGAGCCGGGGCTCGCGACCTTGCTGGCGAGTCTGCCGTGTCCGGGGCAATCAACCCCCGCTTCGCAACTGGCCGCGCCGTTGCTGCTGACCCGGGTCCGCGGGCCCCAGGGCGAGCTGCGTTTTCTTTCCACCTTCACCACCTTCGGCATGCCTCAGGACATCACCGTGGCTTCATTGCGCATCGAGCACCTGATCCCCGCCGACGACAGCACCTGGCAGGTCCTGACCCGGGCTTGCGCACGCCTGGCCGAGCTTGAGCCGGGCTAGGTCGCCAGGGCTCGTGCCCGTTGCGTCAAACAACAGCAGCAGGTGCTGCGCCGCCATTGGGTGGATCAGCTCGCGGGCGGCCCAGGGGCGCAAACGGGCCGCGCACTTGCGCCTTGCCGCAGGCCGGCAGCGCCGGTTCAGGCGTGGCGGCTGCGAGCCCAGCGCCGGCTCAGATAGACATAGACCGAAAGGTTGACCAGCAGCACCAGGCTGCCCAGCCACAGCTGGATGCCGGGGGTCAGGCCGGCGGGGTAGATCAGCGGTATCAGGTAGTGCTCGATGAACCCGGCGCCGTAGCCGTCCTGGCCGGCGGCATGGCGCAGCAGGTTTTCCCAGCGGGTCAGCGGGCATTCCAGGTGCAGCACTTCCACCGCCACGCCCCAGGCCGCGGCCGGCAGGTGCAGCAGCATCAGCCGCGGATAACGCAGCACCAGCAGGCCGCCCAGGAGTACGAAGACGATAAATGACAGGTGAAACAGCACCAGGCTGTCGGCGGCGATGCGGTAGAGCATGAGGGTTCCTTGGCGAGGAGCAGGTCCGTGGCGCGAGCGCCGGGGGGGCAATATACCGGGGGAGAGCGGGGGCTGGCAGTGTTTCTTCACAGGGCAGGAAAAAGCCCGGTGCGAGGTGAGGGGCACGGCTTGCGGCCACTGTCGCGAGGCTACCTATACTGCGGGAACGCCATGGCGCTCTGTGGAGGCTGGCGCGGCTAATGCGGGAGGAACTTGCCTTGCGGCGATCGATGCTCTGCTGGCGCCATTGGCTGCTGGCGCTGTTGCTGGCGCTCGCCGGCTGCGCCCAGCGCCCGCCCGCGCCTGCGGTGCCGACCGCGGTCAGCCCGGCCACTTGGCGTTCGGTCAACAGCGAGCTGCTTGAGGCTTCCCGTAGCGCCACCGCCCAGGCCGAAGTCTACGCCCAGGGCTCCATGGAGCACTGGCGCACCCGGGTCTACCAGCAGACCGACGAACAGTTCATTCCCTGGTTCAGCGGGTACTGGACCCAGGAATGGCTGTCGCTGAAGGTGGGCTGGTATTCACTGAACAATCGGGGCGATACCGGGCAAGCCTCCAGGCGCCTGGCCGCCTACCTGCAGGAGCAGTACCAGGAGCGGGTGCTGGCACCAGTGGCGCTGGAGATCGATGCCGACGAGATCGCCGGCGAGGCCATGGAGTTCTATGTGCAGTTGCTGCGCCAGCAACTGGCGCAGATCGGCCACCGCTACCAGCTGCCGGCGCCGCAGCTGGACCAGCACCTGGGGCAGGTCCTGGCCATCGACCTGGGGCCGGCCGCCGAACAGCGCGCCTCCTTGACCCAGCTGCTGCGGGTCGAGCCCATCGCCCGCTTGCCCGCCTACGGACCGCTGTTGCAGCAGCTTCGCGGAGCAGCGGCGGTCGAGCGCGACTCGCCGGCCCCTGGGGTGGCCCAGGTGGCACAGGTGACCAGCGACAAACTCCAGGCCCAGTTCGCCACCCGCGGGGTCGCCGGTGCGGTGGCGGCGGCGGTGGGGCGGGTGGCCGGTGCGTTGATCTCGGTGGGGGTGGCCGGAGTCCGGGCTCTGGTCCAGGACCATGACCGGGAAGGCTTGCAGGCCCAGACCCGGCGGGACCTGGGGGCGGCCTTCGACCAGGCCTGGTCCCGGCAACTGCATGACCCCGAGCATGGGGTCATGGCCGGTGTGTATTACCTCGGCCGGCAGATCGAAAGCCAGTTGCAGGCCCCCGTGGCGGGTGAGGACCCGGCTGGCGGCCGCTTGCCCTGAGCGCGCCGTGGTGGCTCAGCGCGGACTGGCCACGGCGACCGGAGGCAGTGCCGCTTCATAGGCATCGACCCCGGCCGCATGGCGCCCGGCGATGTAGCCGAAGGTCATGGCCGGGCCCAGGTTGATGCCGCCGGAGGGATAGAACCCGCCCATCACGCTGGCCATGTCGGTGCCCGCCGCATACAGCCCGGGGATCGCCGCGCCGACCTGATCCAGCACCTGGGCCTGGGCATTGGTCTTGAGCCCGGCAAAGGTGCCGAAGCTGCCGGGCAGCACCTTCACCGCGTAGAACGGCCCCTGTTCGATGGGCGCCACGCAAGGGTTGGGGCCGGGGTACAGGGCGTCGCCCTGCTTGCGGTTGTAGGGGGTCGAGCCGCGGCCGAACTCGGGGTCCTGGCCGTGGCGGGCGTGCTGGTTGAAGTGCTGCACCGTGGCCTCCAGCGCTTGTGGGTCGATGCCGCATTGGCCGGCCAGGGCCGCGATGGAGTCGGCCCGCCGCAGGTAGCCGCTGCGCACCAGTGGGCCAACGGGGAGCGGGAAGGGGCGGGCATAACCCAGGCCGTAGCGGCGCTGGAAGCGATGGTCGCAGATCAGCCAGGAGGCCACTTCCTCGCCGGCCGGCACCTTCTCGACCATGGCGGCGGTGTAGTCGTAGTAACCGTCGGCCTCGTTGACGAAGCGCTTGCCGTTGGCCAGCACGCCGATCAATCCGGGCTTGGCCCGGTCGATGATGTGGGGAAAGTGTCCGACACTGCCGTCGGCATGGCGCACCCGCGATACCGGGGCCCAGGCCACCGGGCTGGCGAGGTCTGTGGCCAGCACCGCGCCGGCGGCTTCACCGAGGCGGATGCCATCCCCGGAACAACTCAACGGGGGCAGCGCCAGATGCTGATCGGCGCCTGGTGCCCGGGGAAACAGCGCCTGGCGCCGGGCCGGGTCATTGGCAAACCCGCCGGCGGCCAGCACCACGCCACGCCGGGCGCGGATCTCCCGCCGGCCTTGGGGCGTGTCCACCAGGGCGCCGTGCACCCCGTGTCGATCCTGCAGGAGCGAGCGGGCCGGCGCGGATTCCATGAGGGTGACCCCCAATTGCTCGGCGGACTTGGCCAGCCGGCCGATCAGCGCCACGCCGTTCACCAGGTGCATGGCCCGGCCGTGCAGCGCCAGGTCCCGCAGGTGACGGCTGAAACGCTTGGCGACATGCAGCAGCGACTTGAACGAACGGGTCATGCTGAGAAAGGCCCCGAGATCGGCCCCGGCCATGATCGGCATGCCCATGAACGAGGTTTCCCGCAGGGTCTTGCGCAGGCGTTTCAGCAAGGGGCCGATGGCCCGCGCGTCATAGGGCGCGGCAATCACCTGGTGGCCCTCGATCCCGGCGCCGGGCACCTGGCCGTGGATGTCGGGGATGCCATTGCCATCGACGAATTGCAGGGCCGTGTGCTGCTCGAAGAAGGCCACCATCTGCGGCCCGTTATCCAGCAAGGCATCGATGCGCGCGGCGTCATAGCGTTCGCCCAGCTCATGCCTGAGGTAGGTGCGCGGTTGCTGCGGGTCTTCATCAATGCCGGCGCGGCGGGCCAGGGGGTTGCCGGGCACCCACATCCAGCCACCGGACCAGGCACTGGCACCGCCGAAAGTGGAATCTTTTTCCACCACTATCACTTGCAGGCCGTGCCAGGCGGCGGTCACCGCGCAGGCCAGGCCGGCTGCGCCGGAGCCGATTACCAGCAGGTCACAGTCCAGGGGGGAAAGGAGGGCAGCAGGGGCTTCACTCAAGATGACAGGCCTTTTTTAGCAAGAATTATAAAAAATGGAATGCTGTTCCGTTTTGTTGAAAAACTATTCCATAGCGCCAGGGAGGCTGTCAAACCGGCGCGTTGTTTTCGGCCAACGGTGTTACGGGCAGGGAGGGAGGCCGCGCGGTACGGCCATGGCTGAGGGCACGGGCTCCAGCGGGGCAAAAAAAACGCCGCGCTCCCGGGAAAGGAGCGCGGCGTCGTGGGGCCGTCAAAGGCGTCGCCGGATCAGCTCACCACGCGGTAGCACGGCACATAGGCGGCGCCGCCGGGCAGCTTCATGCGGTGCTGCTCGACGAAGGCTTTGAGCAGTTGGTCCAGGGGCTGCATGATCGCCGGGTCACCGTGGATGCTGTACGGGCCTTTCTGTTCGATCAGGCGGATGCCCTGGTCCTTGACGTTGCCGGCGACGATGCCGGAGAACGCGCGGCGCAGGTTGGCCGCCAGTTCGTGGGGTGGCAGGGCGTGGTTCAGTTGCAGGTTGGCCATGTTCTCGTGGGTCGGATCGAAGGGGCGCTGGAAGCCCTCGTCGATTTTCAGCAGCCAGTTGAAATGGAAGGCGTCGTTGCGTTCGCGGCGGAACTGCTTGACGGTCTTGAGCCCCTCGGTCATCTGCCGGGCGACCTCAGCCGGGTTGTCGATGATGATCTGGTAGTGCTGCTGCGCCGCTTCGCCCAGGGTGGCCAGGACAAAGGCGTTGAGCTGTTCCAGATACGGCGCGGCGCTGCGCGGGCCGGTGAGGATCACCGGGAACGGCAGGTCGCGGTTGTCCGGGTGCATGAGGATGCCCAGCAGGTAGAGGAACTCCTCGGCGGTGCCGGCGCCCCCCGGGAAGATGATGATGCCGTGGCCGACGCGGACGAAGGCCTCCAGGCGCTTCTCGATGTCCGGCAGAATCACCAGCTCGTTGACGATCGGGTTGGGGGCCTCGGCGGCGATGATCCCCGGTTCGGTCAGGCCCAGGTAGCGGCTGCCGCTCATGCGCTGCTTGGCATGGGCGATGGTGGCGCCTTTCATCGGGCCTTTCATCACGCCCGGGCCGCAGCCGGTGCAGATGTCCAGTTTGCGCAGGCCCAGCTCATGGCCGACCTTCTTGGTGTACTTGTATTCCTCGGTGTTGATCGAGTGACCGCCCCAGCACACCACCATTTTCGGCTCGACGCCGGGGCGCAGGGTGCGGGCGTTGCGCAGCAGGTGGAAGACGTAGTCGGTGATGCCCTGGGAGCTCTCCAGGTCGATGCGCTGGCTGTCCAGTTCGTTCTCGGTGTAGACGATGTCGCGCAGGGCGCTGAAGAGCATTTCCCGGGTGCTGGCGATCATCTCGCCGTCGACGAAGGCGTCGGCCGGAGCATTGAGCAGTTCCAGGCGCACACCGCGGTCCTGCTGGTGAATGCGCACTTCGAAGTCGTGGTAGGCGTCGAGGATGGTCTTGGCGTTGTCGACGTGGGCGCCGGTATTGAGAATGGCCAGGGCGCACTGGCGGAACAGGGTGTAGATGCTGCCGGAGCCGGCGGCGCTGAGTTGTTGCACTTCACGTTGCGAGAGGGTCTCCAGGCTGCCTTTCGGGCTTACCGAAGCATTGATCACGTGTCTTTGCGGCATTAATCCATTTCCTGAAATCGGCGCCACCGCGCCAGGTGCGGTCAGTGGCGAAAAAACGGCGGGGCAGTGAACGAGCCACCGGTACGGGGCTTGGTTTCCAGCGGCAGGGCAAGAAAGCAAACGTCGTTGCGAGGTTGGTCGCTGCTTGAATCTACCTCATGCCGGGCCGTTTTGGCGGGAAAAATGACGATCCGCCCGGCCACGCCCGGTGAATCAGGCGAAGGCCCGCTGCACGAGTTGCGGCAGAAGCTGGCCGGCCGGGCCCGTCAGGCTGTACTCCTGGGGCGCGCGGCACTCCTGGGGCTGGGGATTGATGTGCACCACCCTGGCCCCCTGTTGCAGGGCCAGTTGGGGGATCTGCGCCGCCGGCTGCACCAGCCCCGAAGTCCCCACCGACAACAGCAGATCGCAGTCCCCGGCGGCCTTGAATGCGGCCTTGAGCACGGCGGGCGGCAGCGCTTCGCCGAACCACACCACGCCAGGGCGGATCTTGCCGTTGCAGCCGCTGCAGCGCGGTGGCTCCAGGCGGCTGCCGTGTTCCGCGAGCACCGGGGCGGCCGGTTCGCCGCGCCACGGGCGCTGGCAGGCAAAGCAGATCGGCGTATGCAGGCTGCCATGCAGGTGCAGCACCGAAGGGCTGCCGGCGCGCTCGTGCAGGTCGTCGACGTTCTGGGTGATCAGGGTCAGGCGCGGCACCCGTCGCGCCAGTTCGGCTATGGCCAGGTGCGCCGGGTTGGGCTGGGCTTCGAGCACTTTCAGGCGCCGCCCTTCATACCAGCCCCAGACCAGCGCCGGGTCGGCACGGAAGGCCTGTGGCGTGGCCAGCTGTGCCGGGTCGAACTGCTCCCAGAGGCCGCTCAGGGCGTCGCGAAAGGTCGGGATGCCACTTTCCGCCGAGACTCCGGCGCCGGTGAACACCACCAGATGCCGGGCCCGGGCCAGGTATTGGGGATCGAACTCCATGGGTGACTGCTCTTTGTGGTTGCGTTGCTATCGGGCCTGCATTATCGCGGTCCCGCTCGGACCTGTCCGAAAAAATCACGGCGCACGCATCAGGAGTGAATTTATCCTCGCACCGCCGCTCATAACTCTTGTCAGCGGTCCTGTCCGCGCAATTCTCAACCTTCCAAGGAGTGTCAGCCCCATGTGCCCAGCCTCGTCCGTCAGCCCCGACGCCACCTCTCGCTTGATCCTGGTGGTGGAGGACGAACCGACGGTGCTGGAGTTCCTGTGCGAGATTCTGCAGGACGAGGGATTTGCCACCCAGGCCATGGACAGCGCCGATCGAGCCTGGGACTTTCTGCAGGCGCATGCTGCGCACGTGACCCTGTTGCTGACCGATATCAGCATGCCCGGCACGCTCAATGGCGCCAGCCTGAGCAACCTGTGCGCTGAACGCTGGCCGTCGCTGCCGATCGTGGTGATGTCGGGTTTCGAGACCCCCGAGAGTTCCGGGGTGCGCTATCCGGTGACCTTCATCCGCAAGCCCTGGACCATCGGGCAAATCCTCGACTGCGTGGAGGGCGCGTTGAAATCGGCCCAGGGTTGAGGCGTTGCGCCTCACCCCGGCCAATCGCCGGTGTTACTCCTTGACGCTCATGAACTCCTTGGCCCAGACGATGTAGTCCTCCGGCTGGGTGTAGGTATGGGCCAGCTCGGTGGCACTCAGGTCCGAGGCCTGGGTGAAGATCTGCCGCTGCTCGCGCAAGCAGTCGTAGGTGGCCTTGATCGCGGCGAAGTAGGCGGCGTGGCCGTCCACCGCGATTTTCACCCCCAGCTCGGCCAGGCGTGCATCGTCGCGCAGGGCCGGGTTGCCGTAGGTCACCAGCATCAGCGGTACGCTCAGGTGCTCGGAGATCTGTTCCAGTTGCTCGAAATCACGGATGCCGACCATGCAGATGGCGTCGGCGCCCGCGCGCTGGTACTGCTGGGTACGGCTGATGATTTCCTGCACCGGGAGGATGCCGGCGTTGGTCCGGGCGATGATCGCCAGCTCGGTGTCGACCCGGGCTTCCAGGGCGGCGCGGATCTTGCCGACGCCTTCGGCCACGGAAATCAGGTCGGTGGATTTGCGCCCGAACTGCGCCGGCAGCAGGGTGTCTTCGATGGTCAGCGCGGCGATGCCGGCCCGTTCCAGTTCCACCACGGTGCGCATCACGTTCAGTGCGTTGCCGTAGCCGTGGTCGGCGTCGGCGATCACCGGCAATTGGGCCACGCGGCCGATGCGGGTGGCCTGCTCGGCGAATTCGCTGAGGGTGATCAGGGCGAAGTCGGGGGCCGCCAGAACCTGCAGCGAGGCCACGGAGCCTCCGAGGATGCCCACTTCAAAACCCAGGTCGGCGGCGATGCGGGCGGACATCGGGTCAAACACGGAAGCGGTGTGGTAGCAGGACGAGGAGGCGATCAGTTCACGGAAACCGCGGCGCAAATCTTGATGGGAAAGCCTGGACATAACAGCTCCGAGATAGGATCGAGAGATCGACCTTGGGGTCGAGTCAAATTTTGCAATCAGTTCCCTTGGCGAGCCGGGGAAAGAGCGGCTCGCAGCGAAACGTTAGTTGGGCAGATGAAGATGAAACAAGGTGGGTAGCAAGGCGTCTTTATCCCGCTCGGTTGCGCGAACCGGCAGGTTTGTTATGCGAGGCCGACATAGCAGGACGAGGCTATCACGCTGCAAGGCCGTAGTTGATGAGGAATTTGCATAGCATTATGCCGGACCGGCATTGGCAATTTTTTTCTAACTGAATATTACGGATGCCTGCCGAGGGGACTTCAGGCGCGGATTGGCGTTGTTCGGGTACTTGTCGAGCGCTGGCAAATCAACCAAGCTGCCGCGCCTCGAATGGCAGCTTGGCAGCTGCGCAATGGCTTGGTTCAAGGATGCAGGTAATGACGCTCAGGGTGTTGGTGGTCGGTGGTTATGGCAATTTCGGCAGCATCGTCTGCCGCTATCTGATCCGTACGCCCGGGGTGCATCTGCTGATTTCCGGGCGCGACCCACGCAAGCTCGCGGCCAAGGTTCAGGCGCTGCAAGCCGAGGGTGGACAGCCCTGTGAAGGTTGGTGCGGCGATGCCATGGGCCCGCAGTGGGCGCCGGCGCTCAAGGCCCTGGACGTGCATTGGGTGATCCACACCGGAGGGCCGTTCCAGGGCCAGTCCTACGCGGTGGCCCAGGGCTGCATCGAGGCCGGGGTCAACTACTGCGACCTGGCCGACTGCCGCCAGTTCGTGCGCGGCATTGGCACGCTGGATGAGGCGGCCCGGGCCGCCGGGGTGACGGTGCTCAGCGGTTGCAGCTCGGTGCCGACCCTGTCGGCGGCGATCATCGATGAGCATCGCGGGCATTTTTCCCGCATCGAGCGCATCGAGCACGGCATTTCCTCCTCGGCGAAAATGCCCGGCCTGTCCACCATCCAGGGCGTGCTGGCCTATGCCGGTCGGCCGATCCTGCAACTCAAGGATGGCCGGCCGCACCCGGTGATCGGCTGGCAGGGCCTGACCCTGCGCAAGTTGCCGGGGCTGGGCAGGCGCCTGGTGGCCAACGTCGATGTGCCGGACCTGGACCTGTTCGCCGAGCGCTACGGCGCCCACACCCTGAGCTTCAAGGCCGGTGCCGGGCTGAAGGTCGCCGGGCTGGCCAACGCCTTGCTGGCTCAGGCCGTGAAGCTCGGGCTGGTGCGCGACCCGGCGCCCTGGGCGGCGCGCCTGCATCGCTGCGGCACCTGGTTCGAAGGTTTTGGCGACGGCCTCAGCGCCCTGTATGTCGACGTCCATGGCCTGGGGCTGGATGGCCAGCCCTTGACGATGAACGCCCAGCTGACCGCGACCCACGACCACGGCCCGGAGATCCCCAGCTGCGCGGCAGTGGCGGTAGTGCACAAGCTGCTGGCCGGCCATGTACCGGCAGCGGGCGCCCGGTCCAGTGCCGGCGAGGTCAGCGTGGAGGAGTACCTGCGGGCAATCGACGACGCGGATCACCTGCAGATGCAGGTGAGTTTCTCGCGCCCGCCGGTTTAACGCCGCCTTACCACAGCAGGGGCTTGGCGAAGTCCTTCCAGAACAGCCAGCGCCGCAGTTCATGGTGTTCGCCAGTGCCGATCTGCCAGTCCGGGCGCCCGCCCTCCAGGGCGATCTTGACGATGATTCCGGCATAGGTCGCGGCCACCAGGGTCTTGCCATCGGGGCTGATGTCCATGGCGGTGAGGGTCGAGCCGATGTAGTGCTGCCAGCGCTGCTCGCCGGTTTCACTGAAGGCCCGCAGGTAGCCGTAGGCGTCGCCGATGATGAACTCGTCGCCCCGTGAAGCCGCGGCATACACCCGGGCGCCTTCCTCCAGCACCGGGGTGCGCGGGTCGTCGCTGTAGAAGTCGGTGCTCAGCCCCGGCAGGTCGGCCACCGCCACCCCGAGGCTGGCGCCGCCATAGAAGTGGCAGGCATTGAGCAGCAGGCGATCGCCGCGTGAGTTGAAGTGCGCGAAGTGCGGGTACTCGCTGGCGGGGCCGATCTGCGCGACCCGTTGCAACTGGGCATCGAACACCAGGTGCATGCCGCATTGTTCGCCCACGGCGATCCATTGGCCGTCGGGCGACACCGCGCCATGTTCCATGCTCAGGCCAATGCTCAGGTCCTCGGAGGCGACGCCTTCGGCCAGGTCCTGCTGGATATCCTCAAGGCTGCGCAGCAGGCGGGTGGCGCCCTCGGCAGCCAGGACGAAGATACCGTCGGCGCTCACCAGCAGCACCCGGCGCCCGTCGGGGAAGGGAATCAGGCTGGAGGGAGCGGGGCGTCCGGTGTCTTCAAGCTCCACGCCCGCAGGCAGGTTCGCGTGGGGATCGGGCCAGGGGAAGCTCGCCACCTGCGGGCCATTCCAGCCATCGGTGAGCTGGATGCCGTCAGCCCGGCCCCAGGCGAAATAACGCCGTTGCGGGCACATGCCGAAGCATTCCACCTGCTCCAGGGTCTCGATCCTTGCATCGTCGATATGCACCACAAAGCCGGCCTCGTAGGGCGCACCGATGCGGGCCAGCAGGCTGCCGTCCGGCAACAGGGCCAGGGTCGGGATCATCCGCCCCTGGCTTTCCAGGCGCGGCGTCAGTGGGAAGTGTGCCGGCGGCCAGTCCTGGCGGAAGGCCTGGCGCGCGGCCTCATCATGGGGGCGCTGATTGCTCGCTTCCAGGGCCGCTTGCCAGTCCTGCAACAGGTGCTCGGTATCGGGCATGTTCGGCTCCTTCAAGCCCTTCCAGCCCTCGCGGGTGCCGGTTTCGACATAGTGGTTGATGTCGCGGGCATAGCTCAGCACGGCTTTCTGCCATTGCTCTTGCGGGGAGAGGTTCGAATTCGACTGGGACATGCGCACGGGACTCCTTGTGGCGCTGGAAAAGGCGTAGCAGACCGGGGGATTGACCGGAAAAGCGCGCAGTTTATCCCTTGGTGGCGGTTTTTTTTTCAAGGGGCCTGAGTGCCCCTGTTCAAGGCGCCCGAGTGCCGCTGTTCAAGGTGCGTAGGTGCTGACCCGATTGCGCCCGGCGTGCTTGGAGGCGTACAGCGCCTGGTCTGCCCATTCGATCAGGCAGCGGTGATCGCGGGCCGGTCGGTCGAGGCAGGCGATGCCCAGGCTGATGGTGAAGGCGATGGCCTGGCCGTTGTGGATCACCTCCTGCTGCTCCACCGACTGGCGCAGGCGCTCCGCCAGGGTCTGGGCCCCGGTCAGGTCGGTGTGGGGCAGGAGGATGGCGAACTCTTCGCCGCCGTAACGCCCGGCCACATCGCTGTCGCGCACGTGCGCGTGGATCAGTTGCGAGACACGCTGGATCACCGCGTCCCCGGCCTGGTGCCCATGACGATCGTTGATCGACTTGAAGTGGTCGATGTCCAGCATCAGCAGGGCGATGGCGCTGCCGTGGCGGCTGTACTCGAACGCCAGGCGCTGTTCCCAGTGACCGCGGTTGAACAGCTGGGTCAGGTGATCGATGCGCGACAGGTGCTGCAACTGCCGGTTGGCCTGCTGCAGCGCCAGGCTGTTGATCGCCACGTCGGTGACGTCGTAGATCACCAGGCAGACGTGGTGGATCTCGCTGTTGGACGAACGCAGCGGCAGCAGGGTGGTGTTCTGGTACATGAACTCGCCCTGGCCGGTGATCGGTTGGTAGTTCTTGAAGTGCACCAGGTACGGCCGTTGTTTCCAGATGGTGAAGGCCGGGGTGCCCAGGGCCACCACGCGACTCAGCTTGCGGCGGAACCAGGGCCGTTCGACCTCGGGGAACAGCGCGAAGAACGACTGGTCGATGGCCTGTTTGGAGGGCACGCCGGAACGATTCTCCATAAAGCTGTTCCACACCTGGACCTGGCATTGGAGGTCGAGCACCACGATCCCCACGTCAATGCTCTGGACCACCGCCAGCAACCAGTGCAGCTCACTGAAATCCATTCGTTTGGGCATGGCTCAACTCATCAGGTAGGCGAGTTTCTGTTCCAGCAGGGGCATGGAGTCCTCGGTGAACAGCAGCAACAGGTCGAAGTGGATGTTCTGCTCCTCCAGGCTGTAGCTGATTTCCACCGCCTGGGTCTTTTTCCAGCGCTGCTGATTGAGCACGATCAATTCGTCGATGGTGGTGTGTTCCCCCAGCACCTGGGGGTGGCCCACGGAAAAGAACACGTCCAGCTGTTCGGCGATGCTGCTCAGGCACGCGCCGATCAACACGCTGGAGAGGTCGATCAGCACTTCCATTTCCTGGTAGGGATCGGTGCCTTGTTCCATCAGCTGGGCGATGTCCGCCACTTCCGAGTCGTAGAACATCAGCAAGGCTTCGCCGGCGATGCCGCTGCCGATGTAGCCCTGGCAGATGGCGGTCAATTGCCGGGCACGATTGGCGTCCGCCAGGAGCATCTGCAGCTCCCCGGCTTCCAGCACGTTGACGTGGGGAATCGGCAGGTGCACGAACACATCCAGCACCTTGGCGATCAGCGCCGCGGCGTAGCCCATGGAGACGTTGACGGTTTCCCGGAAGGCGTCGCGAAAGGTCACCACAGGAGCCGGCGAGGGCGCTATCGGATGCTTGAGAGGCGGACTGTCCAGCAGTTGCAGTTGCTTGAGCAGGGCGCGCAACTGCTGGGGATCGAAGGGTTTCTTGAGAAAGGCCAGGGCGCCCAGCTCGCGGGTGCGGCGCACCGCTTCTTCCTGGACATCGCCGGAGATGACGATGATCTGCGCGTCGATGCCTTCTTCCTGCACGGCGCTCAGGACCTGATAACCGTCCATGACCGGCATGGTCAGGTCCAGCAGTGCCACCTTGCCCAAGCCCCGGCGCAGCGCCTCCAGGCCCTCGCGACCGTTGCAGGCCTGGGTCACGGAAACCTGCCACTCGCTGGGCAGGGTCCGCAGCACCTGGTTTCGGGCCATGCTCGAGTCATCGCAGACGAGGAGGGGAATCATCGGGGTCGGACACTCATTCGAAAAAATCCGTGGCGGGATAGTGTTCGGGAATGTGGTGAGTTGTCGCTTTAACCAGTGTGTCGCAGGGCTGTCCGTGCCGCGCCGCACTATAGTTCGCCGAGCGTCGGCAGAACAAGTGGCGGCTAATTGAGTTGTTTGTTCCAGGTCATTGTTCGGTGGATTCAAGCACCATGTGGCAGCCAGGCCTGGGCGCTCGCCATAGGGGGTGGGCATGAAGGGTACTGGATCCGCGCCTTGCTCCAAGGCGCTCGACGTTTGCCCGCGCCATTGCGCGGGCAGCCCGGTCGCGGCCCTGTATATGCAACAAAACCTTACGCGCCAGGCCGTCCGGTTCGACGTCAAAAACGCCGCAGCCCGGATTCTGCGCCGTCTGGCGGCGATGGCGGCGCACGCCTGGGCCGCGGCGCAGAAAAATGTCAGATTTTGAGTCCCGGCCTGGACCTTTTCCCGCAATGCGCAATCATTACTGCGTGGAAAACATAAGGAGAGACGCATGTTCATTCGGTCATTGACCCTCGCTACTCTGCTCGCTGTCGCCGGCCCTGTCCTGGCTGCCGACAACGATGGCCCACTGACTCAGGACCTGGGCAAATCACGGCCATTGATCGTGATCGCCCCCAGCACCGTCGACCCGACCCTGGTCAGCCTGAAAAAGTCCCTGGAAGAGCCGGCAACCCGTCAAGCCTTTAACGAACGCAACATGGTCCTGTACACCGTGATCAACACCATCGGCCAGCGCGATGGCAAGGACATCGACCCGCAATCCACCATGGCCCTGATCCGCAGCCTCAAGCTCGGAGCCGGGGCGCAGACCAAGGTGATCCTGGTGGGCAAGGACGGCGAGAAGAAGCTGGAGCACTCCGGGGCGATTGAACTCAAGGAGGTCTTCACGGCCGTCGATCAGTTGCCCGCCGCGGAGAAACAGGCCGCTGCACCGGCCCCGGCTCCCGAGCCCGAAGCCAAGCCGGCCAACGCCAAAGCCGGTAAAGCGGCCAAGCCCGCCGCCGCTCCCAAGGCCCTGGACGATTGATCCGGGGCACCGGGGCGGGCCCGGGCCGCGCTCCGGTGTCGTTCAAGCAGCGTTGAGGAGCTGCCGCAGGCCCTGAACGATCTGCTCCACTTCAGCTTCATCGATCACCAGCGGCGGCAGCAGGCGAATGGTCTTGCCGCGGGTGACATTGATCAGCAAAGCGTGATCCCTCGCGGCGATCTGCACCAGGTCCCGCGGTGTGTTGCGCAACTCGATGCCAACCATCAGGCCCTGCCCGCGAATCTCCAGGACCTGGGCATGGCCCTGCAACTCCTCCCGCAGGCGCCGCAACAGCAGCGCGCCCTGGCGCTCGGCATTGGCCAGCAGATTTTGCTCCTCAATGATCTCCAGCACGGTGCACGCCGCCCGACAGGCCAGGGGGTTGCCGCCAAAGGTGCTGCCGTGGCTGCCGGGGGTGAAGAGTTGCGCGGCCTTGCCCCGGGCCAGGCAGGCGCCGATGGGAATGCCGTTGCCCAGGCCCTTGGCCAGGGTCATCACATCCGGCACCACGCCTTCGTGCTGACAGGCGAACCAGCGTCCGGTACGGCCGACACCGCTCTGGATCTCGTCCAGCATCAGCAGCCAGTTGCGCCGGGTGCACAGCTCGCGCAGGGCCTTGAGGTAGCCGGCGGGCGCCAGCCGGATGCCGCTCTCGCCCTGGATCGGCTCCAGCAACACTGCGCAGATGCGTGGGCCGTGCTCGGCAACGACGGCCTGCAGCGCCTTGAGGTCAGCGAAGGGCACCCGGAGAAAATCCCCTGGCAACTGGCCATAGTTCAGGCGCACGGCGGGCCCGTCGCTGGCCGCCAGGGTACCCAGGGTGCGGCCATGGAAGGCGTCCTCCATGACCACCACCAGGGGCTGTTCGATGCCCCTGTGCCAGCCGTGCAGCCGCGCCAGCTTGAGCGCGGTTTCGTTGGCTTCGGCGCCCGAGTTGTTGAAAAAGGCCCGGTCCATCCCGGCCAGCGCGGTCAGTCGGGTGGCCAGCTGTTGCTGCCAGTGGATGTCGTACAGGTTGGAACTGTGCAGCAACAGGCCGGCCTGTTCGCTGATGGCCTTGACCAGTTTGGGGTGTGCGTGGCCGATGGCCGTTACCGCGACCCCGGCGATGGCGTCCAGGTACTCGCGACCGGCCTGGTCCCAAAGTCGACTGCCCAACCCCTTGCAGAAGCTCAGGGCCAGGGGCTGGTAGGTGCTCATCAGGCAGGCGGCGGTCATGGCGGGCGACTCCATCTTGTTGGGGTGTGCGGCCAGTATCGTTAGTCACTCAGGCTAGATAAACTCGGCAATTCTTTAATCATCTTGAAGTCAGGGTTGATAATGGATCTGTTCCAGGCGATGTCGGTGTACGTCAAGGTGGTGGAGGCGGGGAACATGACCGCTGCGGCCCGTGAGTGCGGTTTGTCCACCACCATGGTCGGCAATCATCTGCGGGCTTTGGAGCAGCGCCTTGGGGTGCGCCTGCTCAACCGCACCACGCGACGCCAGCGCCTGACCGAGTTCGGCACTGATTACTACCAGCGCTGTCTGGCGGTGCTGGGGTTGGTGGCGGACTCCGAGCGCCTGGCGGAGCAGGCCCAGGGCGAGCCTTCCGGGACCTTGCGCATCACCGCGCCGCTGACCTTTGGCACCGAGCGCCTGGCGCCGGCCTTGAGCGAGTTCCAGCAGCGCTGCCCGCAGGTCAAGGTGGAACTGACCCTGGCCAACCAGCGCTTCGATCTGAGTGATGGCGCTTTTGACGTGGCCGTGCGCCTGGGCAATCTGGACACCTCGGCGCTGATCGCCCGGCGGCTGCAGGATTACACCCTGACCATCTGCGCCGCGCCGGAGTACCTGGAGCGCTGCGGCACCCCGCAAGTCCCGGAAGACCTGCAGCATCACAACTGCCTGGCGTTCGCCTACCCGGCCGGTGACGAGTGGAGTTCCACCGCCACCCGCTGGCCCTTGCGCGGGCCCGAGGGCGATGTGCTGATTCCGGTGTCCGGCTCGTTGCTGACCAATACCTCGTCCGGCCTGCACCGCGCGGCCCGGGGCGGCCTGGGGCTGGTGATGATGCCCGACGCGCTGGTGGAGGAGGACCTGCAGCAGGGCCGGCTGGTGCCGGTGCTGCAGGACTATCAGTTGCCGTTTCGGACCATGCACCTGCTGTATGCCCAGGACCGCTACCGCCTGCCCAAGCTGCGCAGCTTCGTCGATTTCGCCCTGGAAAAATGGGGGCGTCAGGCCGATTCGGCGGCCAGCAGCATCATCGCTGCGGACAAGGTATGAGCGTCGGTGATCCGGCCGGCGGCGATCATGGCCAGCAGCTCCTGGCGGCTGACCCACAGCACATGGTCCACCTCGCCGTCGGTGGCGGCGCTCTGCTGCTCGGTGACCTGTACCTGACACACCGCCACCGCGCTGGCGATCAGTGAGGTATTGCTGTGCAGCAAGCCCAGCTGGCGCACGGACGAAGCCTGCCGGCCGGTTTCTTCCAGCAGCTCCCGGACCGCGGCGTCACAGGCGCTTTCCCCGGCATCGATGGCGCCCCGGGGAAACTCGATGGACTGGCCGCCAATGGCCCGGCGCTTGAGCTCGACCAGCATCAGCCGGCCATCGGCCAGGGTCGGCACGGCCACCACGCCGTTGATCGCCTGGGCTTCCTTGATGATGAAGTAGCCGTTTTCGCGGACCACCTTGAAGTAGGGGGTTTGCAGCAGGCATTGGTTGTCGGGGGTGGAACTCATGGGCGTTATTACTCCAGGAAACAACGATCGAACAGGTACAGCTCGGTGGGCTTGAGGCTTTCCACCGTGGCTTGCGGGCGGCCACCATCGCCGCTTTTTTTGCGCCCGGTTTCCTGCAGGTAACCGGCTTCGCTCATCTTCAGCAGGCGCTGGCGGATGCTGGTCTTGAGCACCGGCCGTTGCAGTACCCGGGAGAAGATGCTCACCGCCTCGGGGGCGCTGAACTCCTGGCCGAGAAACATCAGCGGCAGGCTGCTGTACAGGGATTTGGAAAACAGCCGCTCCCTGGTCTGGGCCACCAGGCTGTTGTGGTCGAACGGCAGTTTGAAGGCGCCGCTGGCCACCTCGCCGAGGGCGAAGAAACCCTGCTGCGGGCCCGGCTGCACCGGGTCGCTGACAATCCCCAGGTAGAAGGTCGAGGACGACCAGCAGCGCGGGTCGCGGAAGGCGTCACCCACGGTGCCCACCTGTTCCAGCCAGGCCAGGGGCATGTCGACCTTGCTCGAACGGCGCAGGCGTTCCACGGCGTCATTCAGGCTGCGGTCCTCGACATCGCCGTTGACCACGATGCCCGGCAGCGCCCAGTGTCCGGCAAATGGCTCGCTGTCCCGTTGGTGAAGGAGGATTTCCAGCTCGCAGCGCTCGCGGTTGTAGCGCAGCAGGCACAGGTCGATGGTGTGCAGGTAGGCGCTGGGGAGGGGGGGGCGGTCTTGCATATCAACTTCCGTGGACGGCGTAGAGGCCGTAGTTTAGCGGATTCAGGCCCGGTGCCAGCCACTGCTTGGGCGGTGTTTCGCCCCGGGCCAGGCACTGGCGCAACACGCTGCTGCGCACTCCGGGCTGTTCCTCGATGCAGAGGATGGAAAAGCGTTGCAGCAATTCTTCGCCGCGATGGAACCTGGGCAACTGCCGCGCCACGTCTTCACCCACCACCAGGGCGATGCGCTTGCCATCCAGGGCCAGGTCGTCGGCCAGGCGTTGCAGCAGGGTGAAGCTGTAGACCGGACCCGGGTCGGCCAGGGCCAGCTGGCGCTCCAGGCGGCTGACCGCCAGCTCGGCCTGGCACTCGGGCTGCAAGTGCGTGGTGATCGCCTGCAACCAGTTGGCCCGTTGCTCGAAATCGGCCATGCGCTTGCCATCCGGGTGGCGAAAGCTCGGGACTACCAGTACCCGGCGGGCATGGCGCGCGGCTTCGAGCATCACCTGGGCGTGTCCGGCGTGGGGCGGGTTGAAGGCGCCGCCATAGAGGGCCAGTTCAAACATCTGCTTTTCCTCGTTTGGTACATGACGTGTACCTTATCATCGCTTTTGCCTGTGGAACATCTTCTTTTTCAGCTGGCTTTATCAGTGCGTTTTAGCAGAAGGATAAAAATAAAATGCGTTGGGGCTTGCCATGAAAGTACATGACATATACTTTGTGCTCCATGCAGAGGAGAGACCCAGCATGAACAGCCAAACGATGAAGACCGCTTCCTTCGATGTCGATGCGCAAAAGAGCTTCACCCCGCTGTGCCCGGACGAGCTGCCCGTGGCCGAAGGCGACCGCATCGGTGGCGAACTGAATTTCATGGCGACCCTGGCCAGCCTGCGCATTGGCAGCAAGGATGCCCACAGCCCCCAGGCGCCCTGGGTGGTGGCCGGGCATCAACAGATGCTTCAGCCCACCGGACTGGAACATGCCGACCTGACCTGGGTCAGCCACTGCGTGCCGGGCACCGCAGGCTTCACCCTGCTGGATGAATTGCCCACGCCCTATGACTACGACTACTTCGTGTGGAAGGGCGTGGAGCCGGACCTGCACCCCTACGGTGCCTGCTACCACGACCTGCACGGCAAGTTGTCCACCGGGGTCATCGAGTACCTCAACAGCCAGGGCGTGCAACAGGTCATCGTCGGCGGCCTGGCCCTGGATTTCTGCGTCAAGACCACCGCGCTGCAGCTGGCCGCCGCCGGCTTCAGGGTGATCATCCACCTGCCGGCGTGCCGGGCCATCAGCGCCGAGGGCGCCACCCGGGCCATCGCCGACATGCAACAAGCGGGCATCACGGTTGCCGCGACCCGCGAAGAAACCGCCAGACTGGCCAAGGCTTGAGGAGTCATCATGGAAAGTGCATTCGACCGTAACAACGGCGTGATTCAGAGCCTGCTGGACACCGACTACTACACCTTCACCATGATGCAGGCGGTGCTGCACCAGCACCCCAATGTCGACGTGGAATACCAGTTCATCGTGCGCTCCAAAGAGTCCCTGGTGCACCTGATCCCCGAGATCCGCCAGGAGCTGGAAAAGCTCGCCGGCCTGCAGATGCGCGAAGGCGAACAGCGCTTTCTGTTCAACAAGCGCTTCCGCGAATACCTGACCCCGGATTTCGAGCAGTTTCTCGGCCTGTTCCGCTTCAACCTGCGCTACATCCACGTGGCCGCCGTCGATGGCCAGCTGAGCATCCGCGTCCGTGGCCCGATGCTGCACTGCATCATGTTCGAACAGCCGGTACTGGCCATGGTCAGCGAGCTGCGCAACCGCGATAAATACCCCGAGGTGGAGCTGGAGGACGTCACCCGCCGGCTCTATCAGAAGTTCGAATGGCTGGAGAAAAACGCCAGCCGCGACGAACTCGCCGAGTTCCGCGTCTCGGATTTCTCCACCCGCCGGCGCCTGTCGTTCAAGGCCCAGCGCGAAGTGGTGAAGATCATGCGCAGCGACTTTCCCGGGGTCTTCGTCGGCACCAGCAATGCTCACCTGGCCTATGAGTTCGACCTGCCGCTGATCGGCACCATGGCCCACCAGTGGCTGATGGTGCACCAGCAACTGGGACGGCTGCGGGAGAGCCAGAATGCGGCCCTGGAGAATTGGGTGCACGAGTACCGCGGGCGCCTGGGCATCGCCTTGACCGACTGCATCAGCACCGACTTCTTCCTCAAGGATTTCGACCTGTACTTCGCCAAGCTCTACGACGGCCTGCGCCAGGATTCCGGCGACCCGCTGCTCTGGGCCGACAAGGTCCTGGCCCGCTACCGCGAACTGGGCATCGATCCACGGACCAAGGACCTGATGTTCTCCGACGGCCTGAACTTCGAGAAATGCCTGCCGATCCTGCGCCACGTGCGCGGCCAGGCCCGGTTCGGTTTCGGCATGGGCACCAGCCTGGCTTGCGACGTCGAAGGCGTCGAGCCGCTGAGCATCGTGATGAAGCTGGTGCGGGTGCATGGCGAGCCGGTGGTGAAGTTCTCCGACGACCCGATCAAGAACGTCTGCGAAGACCCGTCGTTCCTGCGCTACGCGGCCCAGGTGTTCAACGTCGATCTTGCCCACTCGCCCCTGGAGGCCTGACATGAGCAACCCAACCCAAGAACGTATCGCCCGGGAACTGGGCGTCGACCGGCAACTGGTGCGCGGTGGCGAGGCCGCCGAGATCGCCCGGCGCGTGGACTTTATCCAGCAGGTGCTGCGCGAGTCCGGGTGCGGCAGCCTGGTGCTGGGCATCAGCGGCGGGGTGGACTCCCTGACCGCCGGCCGCCTGTGCCAACTGGCGGTGGAGCAACTGCGCGGGGCAGGGCATGAGGCCCGCTTCATCGCCATGCGCCTGCCCTACAAGAACCAGGCGGACGAAAGCGATGCCCAGGCGTCCCTGGACTTCATCGGTGCCGATGCCGTCAGTACCTGCAACATTGCCGACAGCGTCGACGGCCTGATGAGCCAGGTGCGGATCGACGGCTTGCAGCCTTCAGCGGCCCTCACGGACTTTGCCAAGGGCAACGTCAAGGCCCGGGCGCGGATGATCGCGCAGTACGCCGTGGCCAACTTCAGCAATGGCCTGGTGGTGGGCACCGACCACGCTGCCGAGGCCCTGATGGGCTTCTTCACCAAGTACGGCGACGGCGCCTGCGACCTGGCCCCGTTGTCGGGCCTGACCAAGACCCAGGTGCGGCTGCTGGCCGATGCCCTCGGCGCGCCAGGCCATCTGGTGCACAAGGCGCCCACCGCGGACCTGGAGGAACTGGCTCCGGGCAAGCTGGACGAAACGGCTTACGGTTGCAGCTACGAAGAAATCGATGCCTACCTGATGGGCCAACCGGTGCCCGATAGCGTGCGCCAACTGATTGAAAGCGCCTACCGGCGCACCGCTCACAAACGCGCCTTGCCCCGCAGTCCCACCTGAGCCGACGCCTTCGCCGGCAAGCCGGCTCCTACTCCATCACCCCCGGCCGTAGGAGCTGGCTTGCCAGCGAACAACCGCGCCAGCCAAGCGCGGCCACCCGCCCTTCAATCCGGCCATTTCCTCAAGCTCGCCCGGCATTCTTCAATCAGCTCGGGCATATGCTCGCGCACGTCCTGCCAACCCAGCATGCCCAGCAACTCACGCGCTTCCTGGCGCAGGGGCAGCCATTGCGGGTGTTTGAAGCCGTTGTCCTCCAGCGTTACCCCGTAGGCCTCTCGGCACAGCGCTTCACAGCCGCTCAATAGGGCTTGCAGGCGCGGGTGCAGAGTGGGCGCCAGGTACGCCGGAAAGTGCTTCACGAAGCCCTCGAGATAATCCAGGTGGTTGGACCACAGGCCACACTCGGCGCAGCAGCCGACCTCCGTGCGTTGGCGGTCGGCCTCCGAGGCCAGGAACTCCAGGGCCGGGCCCAACTCTCCCAGCAGGATGATCTTTCGGTACTCGTCCTGGCCGTACCAGGTCCAGACGTTCGAGGCGAGGGGGCTGTCACGGTGCAGGGGTGTTTCACTCATGCGGTGGGCCTTTGTATTGGGTTGGCGCAGCGCTATCCCGAGCCTGTTCAGCTTCTGGAGCAACGGGTTGTTGCCCGGCGTTGAGCGGTGGTTGCGACGTAGGCTGCCAGCCGTCTGGCCAGCGATCGCTGAACGAATGGTGGGTTGGCATCAGGGCCGGGTCGCGGTTGTCGTCGAAGCAGCCCAGCAGCAGGGCAAGGGTCGGCTCGTCATCGACAGCCCCCAGGGTGCTGCCGCATGCCCGGCAAAAGGTCCGGCTCGAATAGTCCGACGACCTGAAGGTCGCCGGTGCGCCGCCGGGGCCGGTCCAGGTCACCCGTTCCCGGGGGAACTCGACCCAGGCCAGGGTCAAGGCACCGCTGTGGCGCTGGCACAGTTGGCACGAGCAGGTGTGGGGATTGGCGGCAGGCCCTCGGGCCTCGAAGCGAATCTGCCCGCACAGGCAGCCGCCCCGGTACAGGCTGGCAGTCATCAGCGTGGGTTCTCCTGAGGAATCAAACGGTCCTTTTCCAAGTCATGCAGCAGTTCATCGAGCATCTGTCTGCGGCTTTCGACCTGCACCGGCGGAACATACCAGGCCGCTACGCTATAGCCTTCACGACGGTAGTCGTAGGTCTTGAGCAGTTGGCCGTCCTTGAGCAGGCTGCCGCGCAAGTTGCTCTGGTAGGAGTAGGGCATGGGGAAGGTCAGCAGGGTGATGGCATTCAACGCGCCAAGCAACCCCGCGCTCTTGCCGCCTGGCTCGCTGATCAGCAGGCGGTAGCCGCTGCGGCTGTAGCCACCATCGAGAAAGGAGAAGGCTCCGGTTTGACGCAGGGCGGCGATGGTTTCCCGTTGCTCCTGTTCGTCGAAGCGACTTTTCACCGGGCCCAGGTCCAGGGTCAGCGGTACATAGGGATGTTGACTGCGGTAGTCCAGCGGTGCCATTCGGGTGCCACAACCGGTGATGATCAGTGCGCTGCACAGCAGGGTGGTCAAACCTATGGGGTTCATTGGGCCTGACTCGCGGTTGGCAACAGTTGATCCTGACGCAGATCGCCAGCAAAGGCGCGGGCGATGCGCTGGATATTCTGTTCTTGCATTTCACCGCCTTGATCCAGCAACCAGGTGTATTTATGCGTCAGGTTGCGATAGCTGTAGCGCTTGAGGAGCTTGCCCTCGTGCAGCAGGCTGATGTCGGTGTGGGTGTCGATGCCATTGGAGAGCGGCATCAGGAACAGAGTGGCTGCACTGAGGAAGATCAACGGCATTGGCGGCATGTCCCGCTCGGACTTGAACTGAATACGGGCGCTGTAGTCGCCAGCTTGTCCGGCGCCGGTCTGGACATCCGCGAACACCCCGGTGGCACGCAAGGCGTTACGTAACTCAGCGGCGCGTAATGGGTCATCGACCATCACATGCAGGGGCATCAAATAGGCTTGGCCATCCGTCAGCGGACGGTCCGGCAAGGTGTCGGTTGCTGTGCAGCCCGCGAGCAGCAGAAGGGCGCAAAGGGTCAGGCAGGATTTCATGGATGAATCTCCGCAGTGGCGTTGGCTGGGCTGGTTTGCTTGTCGACGGGAAGGATGAAGGGCTTGGCCTTGTCCAGATCCAGCGGCATCCATTGCAGCTCCGGCAGCCCCGGCACCTGGCGCTGGGCAATCACGGCGTCACGGGGCATCTGATTGCTCCAGGCAAAGAAGCACTGGGTCACTTGGCTGCAGACCGAGCGAAACTCGCCGATGTAATACGCCTTGCCCGCCTCCAGGCGCAGCGGCAGTACGAACTCTTCGCGCGCTTCCTGGGATTGCAGTCGTGAGCCGAGCCCCGGGGTGTAGACCATGGACCAGAATTGGAAGTTGTAGAACTCGTAATCACCCGGTTTGAGCGGCATGACAAATACACTGCCGGCTGCGCGGGGTTCATGGATGTCCTCAGGCGTTGGCCGTGGGTCGCCCTCCCAGAGTGCCGCGGCGCCATTGATTGAGCCGCGCTTGCGAATCAGCAGGCGCAGGTTGGTGGCGGCACCGCCGCCGCCCAGGTACTGCGGGCCAATAGCGCCCACCAGATAGGTCGTGGGTTCGTTGGCTGCGGGTTGCAGAGGGGCGCTGACGATGGCGGCGGGTTGGCTGATGCAGCCAGAAACTATGCTGGTGGCCAGCAGTAAGGACGAAGCCTTGAGTACGCGGAACATGGGGAACCCTGAAAGTGACTTTGGACAAGGCGCAGGCAGGGAGGGAGGCATGAGTGTCTGTACATGGCCTTCCCTGGCGCCGCTCGTGAGCGGCGCGATGGTACGGAATCGGTTGGGCTTTGGGTAGTTGCGGCCACTGACAATGACCAGAGGGGGGGCCTATTGACCGAACCCTCAGCGCAGTTTCTCCAGCATCTGGTAGTACCACATGCCCGCCGCGAGCATCGGGTTGCCCAACTGGTCGCCGAGGGGCACGCGGATGTGTTGGCAGGCGGCGAAGGTGTCGTAGTGGCCGAGGTGGCCGGTCAGGGCTTCGGCCATGATCTCGCCCATGATGTGGCTGGTGGCCACGCCATGCCCGGAGTAGCCCTGGCAGTACCAGACGTTGTCCGAAAGCTTGCCCAACTGGGGGATGCGGTTGATCACGATGCCCATGGCGCAGCTCCACTGGAAATCGATCCCCACGCCCTTGAGCGCCGGGAAGGTGCGTTCGATGCACGGGCGCAGTTCGCCGGCGATGTCCCGCGAGTCCTTGCCGCTGTAGTTGGCGCCGCCACCGAACAGCAGGCGGCCATCGGCGGTCATGCGGTAGTAGTCGAGCACGAAGCGGCAGTCGTAGACCGCCAGGTCCTCCGGGTTCAGGCGCTTGGCCAGGTCGCCCAACGGCTCGGTGGTGACGATGCCGCCCATGGCCGGGAAGATCTTGCCCTTGAGTTTTTTCGGCTCCAGCTTGTGGTAGACGTCGCCGGCCAGCAGCACCTGCTTGGCGTCGATGCGGCCCTGGGCGGTGATGACTGCCGGGCGCTCACCGTGGACGATTTCCAGCACCTGGCTGTGTTCGAAGATCAGCGCTCCCAGGCTTTCGGCAGCCCGGGCTTCGCCGAGGCACAGGTTCAGCGGGTGCAGGTGCAGGTTGCGGGTGTTCTTGATCGCGCCGTGATAGAGGTCGCTTTCCAGCAGTCCGCGGACCTGGGCCCGGTCCAGCAGGCTGACTTCGTCGCCCATGCCTCGGCGCAGCGCTTCTTCGTAGTCGGCGCGCAGCCCCGGCAGGTGGCTGGGCTTGTAGGCGGCGTGCAGATGACCGTGCTTGAGGTCGCAGGCGATGGCGTACTTTTGCACCCGCTGCTGGATGATCCGGTGCCCGCGCCAGCGCAGGTTCCAGATGAAGTCGTCGACTTCCTTGCCGAGGCTGCGGCCCATCTGCTTGCGCATGGCCTCGTCGCCGGAAAGGCTGCCGGTGACCTGTCCGCCGTTGCGCCCACTGGCGCCCCAGCCGATCTTGTGGCTTTCGACGATGGCCACCTTGAGGCCACGTTCGGCCAGTTCCACCGCGCTGGCGACGCCGGTGAAGCCGCCGCCGATGATCACCACATCCGCTTGATGGGTGCCTTGCAGGGTCGGGTAGTGGGTTTCCTGGTTCAGGGTGGCGCTGTAGTAGCTGGGGCAGCGCTCGGCTGCCGGGGTCCGCGGGTCGAAGGCGGCGTTCATGGGCAATTCCTCGTAGACAATCAACCGGGTGGCCTGGCGGCGACCGGGAGGGGTAGGGGACGGTGATCTGGCGGGCCCGGCTCAGGTTCGGCAAGGCCGCCTGCCTGGCCAGGCGCGCAGATCGTCACTGGGGGCTCAGGCCTGGGTCAGGTACCAGCGCCAGTCCTGTTCGCCGACTTCGGCCATGAACTGGCGGTATTCGGCGCGCTTGACCGCCAGGTACACCCCGAGGAACTCACTGCCCAGGGCATCTCGGGCCCAGGCCGATTGCTCCAGGGCGGTCAGCGAGGTCAGCCAGTCGGTGGGCAGCAACTCGGTGGCCTGGGCATAGCCGTTGCCCTCTACCGGATCCCCCGGATCGAGGTGTTCCCGCAGGCCGCGATGCACCCCGGCGAGAATCGCCGCTGCCGCGAGATAGGGGTTGGCGTCGGCACCGCAGATGCGGTGTTCGATGTGCCGGCTGTTGGCCGGGCCGCCGGGCACCCGCAGGCTCACGGTGCGGTTGTCGACGCCCCAGGTGGGGGCCAGGGGCGCGTAGCTGTTGGCCTGGAAGCGCCGGTAGGAGTTGGCGTTGGGGCAGAACAGCAGCAGGGAGTCGAGCAGGGACGCGAGCATGCCGCCCACGGCCTCCCGCAGCAGCGGGGTGCCGGCCGGATTCTCGGAGGCGAACAGGTTGCGGCCCGCCGCATCGGCAATGCTCACGTGCATGTGCATGCCGGTGCCGGCCAGGTGATCGAACGGCTTGGCCATGAAGGTGGCCTGCATCCCGTGCTTGTGGGCCACGGCCTTGACCAGGCGCTTGTAGCGCACGGCCTGGTCCATGGCCTGCAGGGCATCGCCGTGCTCCAGGGTGATTTCCACCTGCCCCGGGGCGTATTCGGAGATCGCCGTGCGCGCTGGTATGCCTTGCAGTTTGCAGGCGGCGTAGAGGTCGGCGAGGAACGGTTCGATCTGCTCCAGCTCGCGCAGGCCATAGACCTGGGTGCTGCGCGGGCGCCCGCCGTCGGCGTCCAGGGCCGGTTGCGGCCGGCCGTTGCCGTCGCGCTTGGCGTCCAGCAGGTAGAACTCCAGTTCGCAGGCCATTACCGGGTGGTAACCCTCGGCCTTGAGCCCGTCGATGACCTTGATCAGCAGGTGGCGCGGGTCGGCGATGCTGGCGGGCATGCCCTCTTGCGGGTGCATGCTGACCTGCACCGCGGCAGTGGGGATCTGCCGCCAGGGCAGGCGTACCAGGCTGCCGGCCAGCGGGTAGGCGCGGCAGTCGATATCGCCGACGTCCCACACCAGGCCGGAGTTCTCGACGTCGTCGCCATTGAGGGTCAGACCGAGGATGGTGCTGGGCAGCGGCCGGCCGCTTTCATACACCGCCAGCAGTTCTTCGCGGTGCAGCAGTTTGCCTCGGGGCACGCCGTTGGCGTCGAGGATGAACAGCTCGATCATGTCGATATCGGGGTGGGCGGCCAGGAAGTCACGGGCTTCATCGAGGGCGGCAAATTTCATCGGATTCTCGCTTGCGCCATTGGGGCGCGCAGGTTTTCAGGTCCTGCAACGATGCCGCGCACGGCTCGGTTGCAAGGGCAGAAATCAGTTCTGGGGCGTTACGCGCAGGGGCGCGCGATCAGGCCGCAGGCGAGCGATCCGGAGGACGTGAGGAGTGGCGCAGACGGGAGCGGCACAGGGCCATGGGCAGGTTGACCAGAAGCTTCATGGGCAGGACCTGTCCAGCAAGTACACGCCGATATCGGCGGCGCGGTCCTCATGAACCTCATGAGGCGTGACGGGGCGTGAGCGGGGCAGCGAGAGCCGAGCGTCGACGTCACCACCGCGGCCACAGTGCAGGGGCGCGGGAGCTGATCTGTCGAATCCGTGATACGGGCTCAGGGGGCACATCGCCGGGTGATCTCGCTGTCGAGTTCGTGGTGATTATTCTTGATAGGAACCGGGCACTGGCAGGGCGAATACAGGGCGCCGCAGGCTCAGGGCGGTTCAATACTGCAAGAATCCGCCAGCCAATGTAAGGGGGGTAAAGGGCCCAAGGCCCCTGGCGAGCGCCTCTCAACCATGGGCAGAGGCGCGTGCTAGAGCGGTGCGTCCTTGTCGGCAGAAGTGTCTGATTTTTTTTACAGCGCTTCAGTAGACACCGGGCAGCAGGCGCCAGCTACGGGCGCAATAATCTTCATACGCCTGGCCGAAATGCTCCAGCAACAGGGCTTCCTCGGCATGAATCCGCGCGATCAGCGGAATCAGGGTCAGCGCCGCCAGCAGCAGCCCCAGCCCCGAGCGAAACGCCAGGGCCCAGCCCACGGCGTTCACCAGCAAACCCAGGTAACTGGGGTTGCGCAGGTGGCGATAGAGGCCGTCTACCACCAACTGGTGACCGGGCTGGATCGCCACCAAGCCGCTGAAGCGCCGGCCGAGGATGAACACCGGCCACAGGCGCAGCACACCGCCGAGGATGAACAGCAAGGCGCCGAGCCAGCGCAGGCCTTCGCCGCCGAAAGTGCAGAAATCCATGCGGTCGCTGTAAGCCGGGACAAAGCCGCTCAACAGGCCGATCACCCCGAACACCGGCAGCACCCAACGGTTGCCCTGATCTTCCCGCACGCCGCTGCTCAGGTTGACCTCGCTGGACAGCGAAGCGACCACCATCAGCAGGGTGGCGAGGGTGATCAGGGTCAACTGTGGATGGCCGAAGAAGGTGGCGAAACCGCCAATGCCCCAGATCGCCAGGCCCAGGTAGGCGAGGGCGCCGAGAAGGCTGGAGACGGCCAGCCTGGGGGGGATTTTCATGATGAGCTGCGCCTATTCCGGGAACACTTCTCTGAGTGTAGGAGCCCGCTTGCGGGCGAAGGCGCACGTCTGTCAGCTGGCTCAGGCCACGGTTTTTTCCGTCAGGTGCCCCACCAGAAAGTCGATAAACACCCGAGTCTTCTGCGGCACCCGCCGCGCCGAGGGGTAGACCACGTTGATGCTGATGGGCGGCGCCTGCCATTCACACAGCACCGGCACCAGGCGTCCGGCCGCCAGGGCGTCTTCGACGATGAAGTCCGGCAGCAGGGCGATGCCCATGCCGGCCTCGGCGGCCTGGGCCAGCAGGTCGCCGTTGTTGGCGTGCAGCGGCCCGGTGACGTGCACCCGCTGGGTGTCGCTGCCGTTGTTCAATTGCAGGCTGACGCCGCTTTGCAGGTAGCCGTAGTTCAGGCACTGGTGGCTGCTCAGGTCCTTGGGATGGCCGGGCACTCCGGCCCGGGCCAGGTAGCTGGGCGCGGCCACCATGATCCGCGGCGCCGGCGCCAGCTGCCGGGCCACCATCGACGAATCCGGCAGGCTGGCGATGCGCAGGGTGACGTCGAAACCGCCGCGCACCGGATCCACCTGCTGGTCGCTGAGCACCAGCTGCAACTCGATCAGCGGGTGCTGTTCATGGAACAGCGGCACCAGCGGCCCGAGCCGGCGCAGGCCGAAGGACATCGGCGCATTGACCCGCAACACGCCGCGCAGTTCGGCAACGCCGTCCCGGGCCCGTTGTTCGGCCTCGTCCAGGGCCGCCAGCACCTCCCGGGCGTTTTCGTAGTACTCGGCGCCGGCTTCGGTCAGGTGCAGGCTGCGGGTGGTGCGCTGCAGCAGTTGCACGCCAATGGCCTCTTCCAGGGCCTGGATCTGTTTGCTGACCTTGGAGCGGGGCACGTCCATGGCTCGGGCGGCGGCGGCAAAGCCATTCTCATCAACGGTGACGACGAAAGCGCGCATGCATTGGATGCGGTCCATGATTGTCCCTTATTTGGAATCAATGATTCCCGATTTTAGGGAATTGTTCCGATTTCGGACAAGGCCTAAATTAGCCACCAAGCCGGACGCAACGGGGCGCAAGCAGCGCCATCAGCCGGTCATGTTCGACCCTCACTCTCTGACTGCAAAAGGAACGCGCCATGTCCATTCGTGAATTGCTCAACCCCGCCAACTCCGCCCTGATCCTCATCGACCACCAGCCGCAGATGGCCTTCGGCGTGCAATCGATCGATCGCCAGACCCTGAAGAACAACACCGTGGCCCTGGCCAAGGCGGCCAAGATCTTCAACGTGCCGAGCATCCTCACCTCGGTGGAAACCGAAAGCTTCAGCGGCTACATCTGGCCGGAACTGCTGGCGGTGTTCCCCGGTCAGCAGCCCATCGAACGCACCTCGATGAACTCCTGGGAAGACCGCAAGCTGGTGGAGGCGGTGAAGGCCACCGGGCGCAAGAAACTGGTGATGGCGGCGCTGTGGACCGAGGTCTGCCTGACCTTCCCGGCCCTGGAAGCCCTGGCCGAAGGTTATGAGGTGTACATCGTCACCGATGCCTCCGGCGGCACCAGCCAGGAAGCCCACGACATGGCCGTGCAGCGGATGATCCAGGCCGGCGCGGTGCCGGTGACCTGGCAACAGGTGCTGCTGGAATACCAGCGCGACTGGGCGCACAAGGACACCTACGACGCGGTAATGGGCCTGGTGCTGGAGCACAGCGGCGCCTACGGTATGGGCGTGGACTACGCCTACAGCATGGTGCACAAGGCCCCGCAACGTCAGCTGTAGGAGCCGGCTTGCCGGAGAAAAGGCCAGGACCTGATGTACCGGATGCCGTCGGTGTCCGGTGTTGATCTCTCGAACATAAGGACATTTGACATGAGCACCTTCATCACTCGCGACGGCACCGAACTCTATTACAAGGACTGGGGCAGCGGTCAGCCCGTGGTCTTCAGCCACGGCTGGCCCCTGAGCGCCGACAGCTGGGAGTCGCAGATGCTGTTCCTGGCCGAGCATGGCTACCGCGTCATCGCCCACGACCGGCGCGGTCATGGACGTTCCAGCCAGCCCTGGGACGGCAATGACATGGACACCTACGCCGACGACCTGGCGCAGTTGATCGAGCATCTGGACCTGCAGGATGCGGTGCTCCTGGGGTTCTCCACCGGCGGTGGCGAAGTGGCGCGCTACATCGGCCGCCATGGCACCGGGCGCCTGGCCAAGGCCGGGCTGATCTCGGCGGTGCCGCCGCTGATGCTCAAGACCGCAACCAACCCCGGGGGCCTGCCGCTGGAGGTGTTCGACGGCATCCGCGCCGGCGCCGTGGCCGACCGTTCGCAGCTGTACAAGGACATTGCCAGTGGTCCGTTCTTCGGCTTCAACCGTCCGGGGGCCAAGGTGTCCCAGGGCATGATCGACAGTTTTTGGCTGCAGGGCATGCAGGCCGGGCACAAGAATGCCTATGACTGCATCAAGGCGTTCTCCGAAACCGACTTCACCGAAGACCTGAAGCGCTTCGATATCCCGACCCTGGTGGTGCATGGCGACGATGATCAGATCGTGCCCATCGACGCTGCGGGCCGGGCGTCGGCCAAGCTGATCGCCAACGCCCGACTGCTGGTCTATCCCGGCGCGCCCCACGGCTTGACCGACACCCACAAGGAGCGTCTCAACCACGATTTGCTGACGTTCATCCAGCAATCTTGAGCTTAACTGTGAAGCGCGGGGGCAGCCGGGCTGCCCCCGATGCCATCTCCTCCCGGACCCTGGAGCCTTCTGATGAACATCGAACTCACCGATGGTGTCGTGACCCTGCTGGTGCGCCACCGGATCAAGCAGGGCCAGGAACAGGCCTATGAAACCTGGCTGCGGCAGATCATCGCCAAGGCCCGCAGCTACCCGGGACACCTGGGCATCGACGTGGTCCGCGGCCACAGCGGCGGTCTCGGGCTGTTCACCAGCGTGCTGCGCTTTGCCAGCACCGAGCAGTTGCAGAACTGGCTGGATTCCGCCGACCGCCGCGAGCTGGTAGAGCAGGCCCAGCACCTGCTGGCCGATGGCGACCAGACCGAAATCAACGCCGATCGCGAATTCTGGTTCACCCCCCAGGACAGCGCGGCGCCAACGCCACCGCCACGCTGGAAGCAGGCCTGCGTGACCTTCCTGGTGATCCTGCCGCTGAGCTTCCTGGTGCCGCAGTTGTGGAAGCCGGTGTTTGCCCTGCTGCCCTGGCTTGGTGGCTATGTGCCGGCCACGGTGCTGATCACCCTGAGCATCGTGCTGCTGGTGGTCTACGTCTTCATGCCCCGGGTCACGCGCCTGTTCCGCCGCTGGCTGCAACCGCGCAGCGCGGCCTGATTCCTTCCCGACCTTCGTTTGGAGCAATGCCATGAAACCCGATGCAATTGCGGATCTGATTCTGTTCAACGGCCGCCTGCACACCGTGGACCGGGCCCGGCCCCGGGCCAGCGCGGTGGCGATCAAGGACGGGCGCTTCATTGCCGTGGGCAATGACGCCCAGGCCATGGCCCTGCGCGGTGCCAGCACCCAGGTCATTGACCTGATGGGGCGCACGGTGATCCCCGGGCTCAACGACTCGCACTTGCACCTGATCCGCGGCGGACTCAACTACAACCTGGAACTGCGCTGGGAGGGCGTGCCGTCCCTGGCCGATGCCCTGCGCCTGCTCAAGGAACAGGCCGTGCGCACCCCGGCGCCGCAGTGGGTACGGGTGGTGGGCGGCTGGAACGAATTCCAGTTCGCCGAGAAGCGCATGCCGACCCTGGAGGAACTGAACCAGGCGGCACCGGACACCCCGGTGTTCGTCCTGCACCTGTATGACCGCGCCTTGCTCAACCGTGCCGCGCTGCGGGTGGTGGGCTACGACCGCAACACGCCGAACCCGCCCGGCGGCGAGATTGTCCGCGATGGCAATGGCAACCCCACCGGCATGCTGATCGCCCGGCCCAACGCGATGATTCTGTATGCGACCCTGGCCAAGGGGCCCAAGTTGCCCCTGGAATATCAGGTCAACTCGACCCGCCAGTTCATGCGCGAGCTCAACCGCCTGGGGGTCACCAGTGCCATCGATGCCGGCGGCGGCTTCCAGAACTACCCGGACGACTATCAGGTGATCAACCAGCTGGCGGCTGAGCAGCAACTGACCGTGCGCATCGCCTACAACCTGTTCACCCAGAAGCCCAAGGAAGAACTGGCCGACTTCAAGCACTGGACGTCCAGTGTCACCTACGGTCAGGGCGACGACTTCCTGCGGCACAACGGGGCAGGGGAGATGCTGGTGTTCTCCGCCGCCGACTTCGAGGACTTCCTCGAACCGCGCCCCGATCTGCCGCAGACCATGGAGCAGGAGCTGGAACCGGTGGTGCGCCACCTGGTGGAGCAGCGCTGGCCGTTTCGCCTGCACGCCACCTACGACGAATCCATCTCGCGGATGCTCGACGTCTTCGAAAAGGTCGACCGCGACATCCCCTTCAACGGCTTGCCGTGGTTCTTCGATCATGCGGAAACCATCAGCGCGAAAAACATCGAGCGGGTACGGGCCCTGGGCGGCGGCATCGCGATCCAGGACCGCATGGCCTTCCAGGGCGAGTACTTCGTCGAACGCTACGGCGCCAAGGCCGCCGAGATGACCCCGCCGATCCAGCGCATGCTCGCCGAAGGCATTCCGGTGGGTGCCGGCACCGACGCCACCCGGGTGTCCAGCTACAACCCCTGGACCTCGTTGTACTGGATGGTCAGCGGTCGCACGGTTGGTGGCCTGGAGCTGTATCCCCAGGGCTTGAGCCGCGACACCGCGCTGGAACTGTATACCCACGGCAGCGCCTGGTTCTCTTCGGAACAGGGCAAGAAAGGCCAGATCAAGGTCGGGCAACTGGCGGACCTGGTGGCCCTGTCGGCGGACTACTTCAGCGTCGAGGAAGAGGCGATCAAGTGGATCGAATCCCTGCTGACCGTGGTGGACGGCAAGGTGGTCCACGCGGCCGGCGACTTCGCCAAACTGGCCCCGCCGAGCCTGCCGGTGACCCCGGACTGGTCGCCGGTGGCCAAGGTGCCGGGGCATTGGAAGCCCAACGCACCACTGCAGAACCAGGTGCACCAGTGCAGCGGACCCTGCGCGGTGCATGCCCACGGGCACCAGAAGGCGCGTATGTCCAATGTGCCGGTGAGTGACTTCCAGGGGTTCTGGGGGGCGTTTGGGTGTTCGTGTTTTGCGTTCTGAGGTAAGCCTGTAAAAAGGCGACAGGACGGGAGACTGTCCTGTCGCTTTTTTTGAGGATCTTCCAGCAGCTGGAGGGATAGAACGCGTGTCAGTCGATGCCAGGAGGCGTATACGCCTGTTCGATATGGCCGATGTTCTTGTTCAAGATAGGCTTGGAAATTCTGAGGATCAGCGACTCAACGTGTTTGGGGAAATCCAACCAATCGGAGCTGCCGACGTCGTAGGCTGAGATATAGCGAACGATTTCGTAGCGTTTCTCGGGCTTTTTCTTGATCCCTGCTGGGAACTGGATGTCTACATCCCGGCGAATGGCCGAGTAGGTTTCTTTCAACAGATTGGTGGCTTTGCCGAGGTAGATGAGGTTGGCCATCGAGTCATAAAAGGCATAGATTCCCGCCCGCTCTTCGTGGCCCTTGAACAGGGTTCGCAACTGAGCCATCACCGGCTGGTCCTGCTTGAATTCGGCGAATTCCACCACTGATTGGAATTCAGGCGTAAAAGCACAGTGTATGAAGTGCTCAACTGTGAGGTGCTGTGGCTGACATTGGCCAGAACACCAGTCCTCGATCTGCTTGCTGCTGTACCCGGTATAGGAACAGGCCGTTTCTATATCTCCCGAGTAATACTGTTCAATGATGTAACGCAAAACACCGCAGCGATCAGTCACAAAAATTCCTTTTTCCAGATTTAGCTTAGCTATCGGGTAGACCTCCTGGTGGTTGTACTGAGTCTCAGTATGATTCTGAAAAACCGTATTCCAACCTCCAGGTCGGCTTGAGCGGCCGCATAATACTAATTGGCCATTATTGTGTCCAACCGTTAGCAGATGGTGCTCTTGAACTGATTTCGGTGTCCGGAAAAGGCAACTCAAGTTTATTCAAGGCAATAAAAAGGGGCGCTGAAAGTTCAGCGCCCCTTGTTGGCTTATATCCAGTGTTAACTTGTCTCAACAAAACCGATCAATAACCCGAACTTCCGATTTGTCCCGCAGCGATTGCCATTCGGCTTTCAGGGTCTCCAGTACCCGGCCGATGAAGTCCTTGTCGGCGGCGGCTTTCTTGCCGACGTAGCCCTGGCCGCGGCGGTACATCTTCAGGCGGGCTGCCAGCTCCCGGTTGTTCTGATCGAACTCTGCTTCATGGCTATGGGGCGACAGGCAGTCGATGTGCACTTGGCCCGACTTGGCAATCCACAGGATGTGGCTGTCGTGGCTGTCTTTCTGTGCGGCGAACATGCGTGCCAATTCATCAATAGTGGGTTGATTATTAAGATTCATTTGTAGCCCCCTTGACCATTTATCGATCTATCTAAGTTGATTCGCTAATTCATCTTGCTACGTCGGTAAGTTGAACCCTGATACCGGAAACAGGGCGACAGAGGGTGTCTGTCGAATACAGATAAGGCCCAGAGCCTGATGCGTGTAGTTGCCTTGATTAACTGCTACGCAATAGCGTCACAACGAAGAGAAGCAGCGTAAACCTGGATGAAGCTGCCGACATTCCCACCATCGGCCACAAGCATCTTGAAGAGTTTTCGCCGGCTTCCGGTCCTTGTACTGGACGATCAATGCCAGGTCAGTTTCATCAATCTGCCTTGTGGGCAGTACACATCCGGGTCACAGCTCGGCGGTCAGACGAGCTTGCTCATAACACCTTTGCCTCGTCCCCCGATCGGGGAGACGTCTGCATCATGCAAGGGCGAAATCTTCGCGTCAACGGTTTTGTAGTGAAAATTTTCAAGCACTACATATTGTCTGACAAAAGCGTCAAAGCCATCATCCAGACACCCTATCGCCGCCCGGGACAGGTAGAATCGGCGCCTTGAAACGGCTCTGAGGTCGCAGCGGTGGATGTACAACAAGGCTTCGTCCTGACCCGGCACTGGCGCGATACGCCGGCAGGCACGGAAGTCGAATTCTGGCTGGCCACCGATCAGGGGCCGCGGCGGCTCCGCTTGCCGTTGCAGACTTCCGTAGCCTTTATCCCGGCGGTGCAGCGTCCTCAGGCCGAACGCTTGCTGGCGGACGACCCGGATGTCGAACTGCGCCCCCTGCAACTGCGGGACTTCCATCAGCGCCCGGTTCTGGGCCTGTACTGCCCGCAACACAATCAGCTGATGCGCCTGGACAAGACCCTGCGCCGCGCCGGCGTCGAGGTGTTCGAGGCCGATGTGCGGCCGCCCGAGCGCTACCTGATGGAGCGTTTCATCACCGCGCCGGTGTCTTTCGGCGGCCTGCCAGGGCCCGACGGCCTGTTGCTGGAAGCGCAGATGAAGCCGGCGCCGGACTACCGCCCAACCCTCAAGCTGGTGTCCCTGGACATCGAGACCAGCGAACGCGGCGAGCTCTATTCCATCGCCCTGGAAGGCTGCGGCCAGCGCCAGGTGTACATGCTCGGCAAGGCCCGGGAAGACGACAGCGCGGTGGATTTCGACCTGGAGTTCTGCGCCAGCCGCGAGCAGTTGCTGGAGAAACTCAACCAATGGCTGGCCGAGCACGACCCGGACGCGATCATTGGCTGGAACCTGGTGCAGTTCGACCTGCGGGTGCTCCACGAGCATGCCCGGCGCCTGGCGGTACCGCTGCGCCTGGGACGTGGCGGCGAGGAAATGCAGTGGCGCGAGCACGGCAGCCGTACCCACTATTTCGCCTCGGCCGCCGGCCGCTTGATCATCGACGGCATCGAAGCGTTGCGTTCGGCGACCTGGAGCTTCCCGTCCTTCAGCCTGGAAAACGTCGCCCAGACGCTGCTGGGGGAGGGCAAGTCGATCGACAACCCCTACCAGCGCATGGACGAAATCAACCGCATGTTCGCCGAGGACAAGCCGGCCCTGGCCCGCTACAACCTCAAGGACTGCGAACTGGTGACGCGGATCTTCGCCAAGACCGAGCTGCTGACCTTCCTGCTGGAGCGGGCCACCGTCACCGGGCTACCCGCCGACCGCAGTGGCGGTTCGGTGGCCGCTTTCACCCACCTGTACATGCCGCTGATGCATCGCCAGGGCTTCGTCGCGCCCAACCTCGGCGAACTGCCGCCCCAGGCCAGCCCCGGCGGCTTTGTCATGGATTCGCGGCCCGGGTTCTACGAGTCGGTGCTGGTGCTGGACTACAAGAGCCTGTACCCGTCGATCATCCGCAGCTTCCTGATCGACCCGGTGGGCCTGGTGGAAGGCCTGCGCCAACCGGACGAGCAGCATTCGGTGGCGGGCTTTCGCGGCGCGCGTTTTTCCCGCACCCGGCATTGCCTGCCCTCGATCGTGACCCGGGTCGCCGAGGGCCGCGAGGTGGCCAAGCGCGAGCACAATGCGCCGCTGTCCCAGGCGTTGAAGATCATCATGAACGCCTTCTACGGGGTGCTGGGTTCCAGCGGTTGTCGCTTCTTCGACCCGCGCCTGGCGTCCTCCATCACCCTGCGCGGCCACGAGATCATGGCCCGCACCCGGCAGTTGATCGAAGCCCAGGGGCATCAGGTGATTTATGGCGATACCGACTCGACTTTCGTCTGGCTCGGCAGCCTGCATGACGAGGAGCAGGCGGCGTCGATCGGCCGTGCCCTGGTGGCCCACGTCAACCAGTGGTGGCGCGAGCACCTGCAGCAAGAGTACGGCCTGGAAAGCGCCCTGGAGTTGCAGTTCGAAACCCACTACAAGCGCTTTCTGATGCCCACCATCCGCGGCGCCGAGGAGGGCAGCAAGAAGCGTTACGCCGGGCTGGTGCAGCGCGCCGATGGCCGCCAGGAGATGGTCTACAAGGGCCTGGAAACCGTGCGCACCGACTGGTCGCCCCTGGCCCGGGAATTCCAGCAGGAGCTGTACCGGCGGATCTTCCACCGCCAGCCCTATCAGGACTATGTGCGCGACTACGTGCACCGCACCCTGGCCGGGCAACTGGATGATTTGCTGATTTACCGCAAGCGCCTGCGCCGGCCGCTGGATGACTACGAGCGCAACGTGCCGCCCCATGTCCGCGCCGCGCGCCTGGCCGATGACTACAACCGCGAGCAGGGCCGGCCGTTGCAGTACCAGAACGGCGGCTGGATCAGCTACGTGATCACCCTGGCCGGCCCTGAGCCCCTGGAAAACCGCCGCGCCGGCATCGACTACGAGCACTACCTGACCCGGCAATTGCAACCGGTGGCAGACGCCATCCTGCCCTTTGTCCAGGACGATTTCAGCACCCTGGTGGGTGGCCAGATGGGGCTGTTCTGAAGCGCCTCAATCCACCACGAACAACTTGGCCCCCCGCGCAGTAGATGAGCGGTGCGGCTCGGCGTTGTCCGCCACCTGATAGCTCATGCCCGGGGTCAGCACGAAGCGCCGGCCGTCCTCCAGTTCGGTGTGCAGTTCGCCTTCCAGGCACAGCAGGATGTGGCCCTTGGAGCACCAGTGGTCGGCCAGGTAGCCCGGGGTGTATTCGACCATGCGCACGCGGATCGCGCCGAACTGCCGGGTGCGCCAGAACGCGCTGCCGGTTTCGCCGCGATGCTCGGTGGGTTCGATGGTCGACCAGTCGGTGGTGGCGAAGGGGAGTGCGCTGATGTGCATGCTCGGCTCTTGAGGTTGAGGGAGAAAAGACTAAGGGCGGCTCAATCGTCCACCGCTTCGCACAGGCCACTGGCGCCATGCTTGTCGGTGTACTTCACGGTCACCGAATCGTCGTCTTCGACGCTGATGGCCAGGGTGATTTCAGCGGTCTTGACCTGGAAATGCCGGTCATCCACGGCGCTGTTCTTGACCGCCTTGCCGTTGATGTAAATCGGTCCGCCCTGGTCGGCGCTGACCGCCAGATTGCCCGGGCAGGAGACGTTGAACAGCGGAATGCCTTCGGCGTGGGCAGCGCCGGCGAAGATCATCAAAGTGCCCAGCAGCAGGATTTTGCGCATAGCGGACTCCTCATGGAACAGCGGCGGGGCAGCGCTTGGTGTGAGCATTTTCTGCCTCCGATCGCTGCTTAGCCTATCCGCTGCCGGAGCGGCGCGCGAGTGGAAAATCGACCCCGGGCCAGAGCGCTTTCGGACGATTGTCGGACAAAGAAAATCGTGGACTGGAAGTTGACGATTGTGTCAGTTTTTCTGCGCCTCAACGGGCGAGTGATAGGACGATCTCGCGGGCGGGGTCGTGGCTGTTCTATCGGAAAATTTTTGTCTTGAACAAGGACGTAGCAATGTCGAAGACACTCTCGCAAATCAACGAAAACGCGATCATTCCCGGTGCAGCGGCCAGCAGTGCCTACCTGCAGGTCCAGACCTTCAGCCACCTGTATGACCGCGGTGGCAGCGCGCTGGTGAACGGCAAGCCATCCTTCACCGCCGACCAGGCGGCGGATTCGATCCTGCGCAAGGGCCTGTCCTGGCACGACCAGAATGGCGACGGCAAGATCGACCTGACCTACAGTTTCCTCACTGAAAAGCCGGCCAACTACAACCCGGCCCTGGGCAGCTTCAGCGAGTTCAGCGCCTTGCAGAAGGCCCAGGCGCTGTTGTCCCTGCAGTCCTGGTCGGACGTGGCCAACGTCACCTTCAGCGAGGCCGCCAAGGGTGGCGATGGTCACATGACCTTCGGCAACTACAACGTCAGCACCGGCGGCGCAGCCTTCGCCTACCTGCCGTCCGGCGGCAGCTACGACGGCCAGTCCTGGTACCTGATCAACGACCAGTATCGGGTCAACGAAACCCCGGGCAACGGCAACTACGGTCGTCAGACCCTGACCCACGAGATCGGCCACACCCTGGGCCTGTCCCACCCGGGTGTGTACAACGCCGGCAACGGCAACCCCACCTACAACGATGTCACCTACGCCCAGGACACCCGCGGCTACAGCCTGATGAGCTACTGGAGCGAGGGCAACACCGGGCAGAACTTCAGCAAGGACGGCAGCGGCGCCTATGCTTCGGCACCGTTGCTCGACGATATCGTCGCGGTGCAGAAGCTCTATGGCGCCAACCTTGAAACCCGCGCCGACGACACGGTGTACGGCTTCAACTCCAACACCGGGCGGGATTTCTACAGTGCCCACTCCAATGCCGATAAACTGGTGTTCGCGGTGTGGGACGGCGGCGGCAATGACACCCTGGACTTCTCCGGCTTCACCCAGGACCAGAAGATCAACCTCAACGAGGGTGGTTTCTCCGATGTCGGCGGCCTGGTGGGCAACGTCTCCATCGCCCACGGCGTGACCGTGGAAAACGCCATCGGCGGTTCGGGCAATGACCTGCTGATCGGCAACGCTGCGGCGAACATCCTCGAAGGCGGTGCCGGCAACGACATCCTCTACGGCGGTGGCGGTGGCGATACGCTGTGGGGCGGGGCAGGGGCCGACACCTTCGTGTTCGGCGCAGCTTCAGATTCGACCTTCGACGCCCCGGACTGGATCATGGATTTCGCCAGTGGCGAGGACAAGATCGACCTCAGCGGCCTGTTTGCCTCCACCGGCGCCACCCTGAACTTCGTCAGCGGCTTCACTGGCCACGCCGGCGATGCGATCCTCACCTACTTTGTCGAAACCAACCAGACCAGCCTGATGATCGACCTGACCGGTCATGGCGCGGTGGACTTCGCCTTGGGCACCGTGGGCCAGGCGGCTGTCACCGACATCATCGCCTGATTGATCGGAAACAGTGGAGCGGCGCGCGATGCGCCGCTTCCACATCACTCTTCCCCTTGTTTTCCCCGGTCCTGGGCAGGTTTGATCGAGGCAGGCATTGGCTGGCCGTCGATAGTCGTGGATGTCGACTTGACGCGCAGAGCAGCTGATAGCCTTCCGGCAGGGGCCGTATACAGGGCTTTTGCGGTTTTCCTGCACTTTGATTATCTTCGCCGCATGAACCTCCTTACTCCGAACATAGAGCCGTTTTTCAGAGATGCCGGGTGGGCCCCTGGCAGGGCCGTTGTGGTTGATAGTCACGTACCCCGCGCACATCCGGCATTTCGCATCCTGCAAGCATTTGGCGAATTGACCGTAGGGCATACCGGCGCGGGGGCGGAGTGTGCCTCTAGTGACATAGAGTTTGGGTGTCCTGCGTGCCCCGATGAACAAGTACATGGCTGGCAAGAAGCGCTGCACACCCACTTTGTTTGCCTGGGTGATGTACATCATGGTCATGCACAGCTCTGGCTGGATAGCCAAGGCCGTTTGTTCTCGAACGGATTGGTCGCGCCCATAATGCTTTTTGTTGGGCATGATTTTGCTCAAGGCGTCGAGGCCCTGCTCAAAGGGTATCGATTACGCCCCATGCTGTTGCCGTCGCAAGAAGAAGTCATGGTATGGGGCGAGCGTTTTCGGACTGGCGATCCGCTTGTTCTAACGCCCGGTTTTTTTCACGCCCGCGCGCTCTGATGTGGGTGCTGGGCATCGCGCCCAGCCCGTGTGCCTGTGTCGGTTTCGCTCAACGCTCAGGCAAGCCTCCTGGTCTGCGCCCGCGCCAGGCAAATCACAGCGCCAGGACATTGCCTCGGCCACCTGGCTGTCGGTGGCGCTGGCCCACGGGTGATCAGTCGCCGCCCCCGCCGCCACAACCGCCGCCCCCGCAACCGCTGCTGTCGCCCCCGCCGCCATCGCTGCCGCCACTGTCCCCGTCGCCGCCGAAACGCGAGCCGTCACTGTCGCTGCCACTGCTGGAGGAGTCGCTGTCGAAGGAACTGCTGTACAGCTCGCTGCCGCAGTGCACCACGGCAGCCGTGGTGGCGTTGTCCGTCAGACGCCGCAGGGACTGGCAGTCAGCGACGTAGTGAAAGCCCCGAGCGATTTTCAGCTTGGCATCCAGGGCGAACAGCAGCGGCAGGCGGCTGGGCTGGGCAGGGTTGATGTTTTCTTCCAGGCAGGCCAGACGCCAGACCCGACGCAGGCCGTTGTCGCTTTTGCGCGCAGCGTTCTGGCCGAGCACTGCGGCGGGCGTGTGATGGAGGAACTGGCCGAAGGCCTTGTCGCAGAACTGCTGGTAATCCCGGGTATGCAGGATGAACTCGTGCCACAGGTCGTCCACCACCTGGGATGGCATCGACACGTAGTGCTGGCCGCCCTTGAGGTAGGCCAGGAAGAACTGGCGCAAGCCCTGGGCCACCAGTTGGCAGTCCTTGAGGCTCAGGTGCGGATGCTGGGTGCGCAGCGGTTCGAACAGCCTGGGCGGCAGGGTGAAATTGCGGATATGGGCTTCCCGGCGCAAGGCCCGGAGGGCGTTCTGACGGCGCCACAACATCAGGATCAAGGCCAGGGCCAGCACCGTGGGAAAGATCAACAGCATGTTCGGACTCCGCCGGAAAAAGTGCCGAGACAGTGGCGCAACCCGGGGCTTTATTCAAGCCGCTCTACACCTGTGCCTGTTGCCCAGGGCGCGGGCCGACCGGGGCAGTGACACGCTGGCCCGCCTCAACCCGCTGGACAGCGACACCCGGCAGGATTGCGGCGGCCCGTCGAAGCCCGCATTCCTGTGCTCCGGGGTGCTGTTCCGGGCCGCCTGGCCGTGCACCGACCATCAGTTCCTCAGCATCAGCCCGAAAGCCAGGCCGGCGGCGGAGTTGGCTTGGCCATCAGCCATGGTTGATGTCCACATCGCGGGTTTCCCGCAGGCACAACAACCCCACCACCAGGCTGACCCCGGTAATCAGCACCGGGTACCACAGGCCATAGAAGATATCGCCGGTGTAGACCACCAGGGCAAAGGACACGGTCGGCAGGAAACCACCGAACCAGCCGTTGCCGATGTGGTAGGGCAGGGACATCGAGGTGTAGCGGATCCGCGTCGGAAACAGTTCCACCATCAGCGCCGCCAGCGGCCCGTAGCACATGGCGGCAATCAGGATCAGCGCCACGATCAGCACCACCACCATGGGCTTGTTGACGTTCTGGGTATCGGCCTGCTGCGGATAGCCGGCCAGGGTCACCGCGCCGCGCAGGGCCGCTTCGTCGAAGCCGTCGATCTTCACCTCGCCGAAGCTGACCTGCACCGGGCTACCGGCCGGGGCGGCGACGCTGCTGTAGGGCAGGCCCTGTTTCACCAGGAAGGTCTTGACCTTGTCGCAGGGGCTGTCGAAGCGCGCCTTGCCCACCGGGTCGAACTGGAAGGTGCAGGTGGCCGGGTCGGCGCTGACGCTGATCGGCGCCTGGCGGCTGGCCTGGTCGATGGCCGGGTTGGCGTAGTGGGCCAGGGCCTTGAAGATCGGGAAGTACAGCAGCGTGGCCAGCAACAGGCCGAGCATCAGCACCGGCTTGCGGCCGACCTTGTCCGAGAGCCAGCCGAAGAAGATGAACATCGGTGCGCCGATCACCACGCTGATGATCAGCAGGCTGTTGGCCAGGGCCGGGTCCATCTTGAGGAACTGGGTCAGGAAGAACAGAACGTAGAACTGCGCGGCATAGAAGGTCACCGCCTGCCCGGCATTGATGCTGAACAGGGCGATCAGCACCACCTTGAGGTTCTCCCATTTGCCGAAGGACTCGCGGATCGGCGCCTTGCTGGCCCGGCCTTCCTCTTTCATTTTCAGGAAGGCCGGGGACTCGTGCAGGCTCATGCGGATCCAGGTGGAGATGCCCAGCAGGACGATGGACAGCAGGAACGGCAAGCGCCAGCCCCAGACCTCGAACTGATCGCCAGTGAAGTAACGGCAGGCCAGCACCACCAGCAGCGACAGCAGCAGGCCCAGGGTCGCGGTGGACTGGATCCAGCTGGTGTGCAAGCCGCGCTTGCCCTGGGGCGCGTGCTCGGCGACATAGGTCGCGGCGCCGCCGTACTCACCGCCCAGGGCCAGGCCCTGGAGCATGCGCAGGGCCACCAGGATGATCGGCGCGGCGATGCCGATGCTGGCGTAGTTGGGCAGCAGGCCCACGGCGAAGGTCGCCATGCCCATGAGGACGATGGTGGCGAGGAAGGTGTACTTGCGCCCGATCATGTCCCCCAGGCGCCCGAACACCAGGGCACCGAACGGTCGCACGACGAAGCCGGCGGCGAAGGCCATCAAGGCGAAGATGAACGCCGTGGTGTCATTGACCCCGGCGAAGAACTGCTTGCTGATCACCGCCGCCAGGGCGCCATAGAGAAAGAAGTCGTACCACTCGAACACCGTGCCGAGGGACGAGGCGAAGATGACCTTCTGCCCGCCTTGGGCGGTGGTGTCCTGCAGGGTGGGGGTCAGGGGCTGTACGTGTTCTGACATGGGGGGCTTCCTTACAGTGATTATTGTTGTTGTTCCACTGCCGACGCCGTGACCGGCGCCGTTGTTGCGGGCTTATCGCGCGCGCGTTAAGCCTTCGTTTCCCTGCCGACCGTAGGAGCTGGCTTGCCAGCGAAGCGGCCCCTACATCGGGTGCAACTGTTACCGCTATTGCGTAGGAGCTGGCTTGCCAGCGAAGAGGCCCTTGAACCCGGTGCCGGCCTTGGAGGCGCCTTCGCCGGCAAGCCAGCTCCTACTCAGGTGCATCTGTTCCTACGGTCATGCCGGGGTGGCGGGTTGCTTGTGCTGGACGGTACTCCTGGGGACGCTGGCGAGGATCAGTTCGGCGGCCTTCTCGGCGATCATCAGGGTCGGCGAGCAGGTATTGCCCGAGGTGATGCGCGGCATGATCGAGGCATCGGCAATGCGCAGCCCGGGAATGCCGTGCACCCGCAGTTGCGCGTCCACCACGGCGTGGGCGTCGCTGCCCATGCGGCAGGTGCCCACCGGGTGGAAGATGGTGGTGCCGATCCGCGCCGCCGCTTCATGCAGTTGCTCTTCGGTTTGCAGTTGCGGCCCCGGCAGGTATTCGCAGGGTTTGAACGGCTGCAGGGCCGGGGCGCCGACGATGCGCCGGGTCAGGCGGATGGCGTCGGCGGCGACCCGCAGGTCCTCCGGGTGGCTCAGGTAGTTGGGCTGGATCAACGGCGCAGCGCCAGCGTCCACCGAGCGGATCTCGACCCGGCCCCGGCTCTGCGGACGCAGGTCGCAGACCGAGGCGGTAAAGGCCGGGAAGCTGTGCAAGGGCTCGCCGAAGCGCTCCAGGGACAGCGGCTGCACGTGGTATTCGAGGTTGGCCCGAGTCTGCTCCGGGCCCGAGCGGGCAAAGGCGCCCAGCTGGCTCGGGGCCATGGACAGCGGGCCGCTGCGGTCATACAGGTAACGCAGGCCCATGCCCATCTTGCCCCACAGGCTGCCGGCGATCTGGTTCAGGGTGCGGGCGTTTTCCAGCTGGTAGATCAAGCGCAGTTGCAGGTGGTCCTGAAGGTTGTCGCCGACCCCGGGCAGGGCATGGCTGACGCCTACCCCCAAGCGTTGCAGGAGCGGCGCCGGACCAATGCCCGAGCGCTGCAGGATGCTTGGCGAGCCGATGGCGCCGGCGCAGAGAATGATCTCGCGGCGCGCCTTGAACTGCTCCAGGCGCCCCTGGCAGCTGGCGTGTACCGCCGTGGCGCGGCCGTCCTCGAGGATCAGCCGCTGCACCTCGACCCCGGTCAGCACCACCAGGTTGGGGCGCTGGGCGATCGGCTTGAGAAAGGCCTTGGCGGCGTTCCAGCGCACCCCGGCTTTCTGGTTGACCTGGAAGTAGCCGCAGCCTTCGTTGTCGCCGCCGTTGAAGTCGTCGATGTTGCCGATGCCGCTCTGCTGCGCAGCAGTGCGGAAGGCATCGAGGATCGGCCACGACAGGCGCTGGCGCTCGACCCGCCATTCGCCGGCGGCGCCGTGCAACTCGCTGCCCCCGGCAAAGTGGTTTTCGCTTTTCTTGAACAGCGGCAGCACATCCTGCCAGCTCCAGCCCGGGTTGCCTGCGGCGGCCTAGCCGTCGTAGTCGGCGGCCTGGCCGCGCATGTAGATCATGCCGTTGATCGATGAGCAGCCGCCCAGCACCTTGCCCCGCGGGTAGCTCAGGCTGCGGCCCTGCAGGCCCGGTTCGGCCTCGGTCTTGAAGCACCAGTCGGTACGCGGGTTGCCGATGCAGAACAGGTAGCCCACGGGAATGTGGATCCAGGGATAGTTGTCGCGGCCGCCGGCTTCCAGCAGCAGCACCCGGTGCTGGGGATTGGCCGACAGGCGATTGGCCAGCAGACAGCCGGCGGGACCGGCGCCGACCACGATGTAGTCGTAGGCGTCAAAGGCGGGAAGCATCCATGACCTCTTCTTGTTCTGATTCTTGTTGCCTCATCCTAGTTGTTAGCTTTCGTCAAAAGAATGTTAGTTTTTGCCCACCCGCTGTGCGTTTTCTAACAGCCGCCAACCTCGACATCGATAAGGATTTTCCATGTTCGACTGGAACGACCTGCGCTACTTTCTCGAACTGCAACGCAGCGGGCGCCTGCTCACCGCGGCGCGGCGGCTGAACACCACCCACGCCACGGTGGCCCGGCATATCGAGGCGGTGGAGAAGGCCCTGGGCACCGCGCTGTTCGTCCAGCACGCCCAGGGCTATGAACTGACCCCGGCCGGCGAGGCGCTGCTCAAGCACGCCGAGGCCATGGAAAACGTCGCCTTGCTGGTGCAGGAAGAAATCACCCAGTCCAGCGCGCCCCTGGGCAAGATCCGCGTGGGGGTCACCGAAGGCCTGGGGGTGAAGTTTCTCGCCGGGCGCATGTCCGCGCTGTTCGAGCGCTATCCGGGGCTGGAGGTGGAACTGGTGGCGGTGCCGCGCTTTGTCAGCATTCTCAACCGCGAGGCGGAGATCAGCATTCACCTGGAACGCCCCAGCGCCGACATGCTGGTGACCCGCAAGCTCACCGACTACCGCCTGGCGCTGTACGCCAGCCCGAGCTACCTGGACCGCGCGCCGCCGCTGCGCAGCCGCGAAGACCTGGGGCGCCACGCCTGGATCGGCTACGTCGACGACCTGCTGTTCAGCCAGGAGCTGATGTTCCTCAACCAGTTCTGCCGCAACCCGCAAGTGGTGTTCCACAGCACCAGCGTCATCGCCCAGCAAGAGGCGGCCCGTTCCGGCCTGGGGATCGCCGTGCTGCCGTGCTACATGGCCGCCGCCGACCCGCAGCTGGTGCCGCTGTTGCCGGCCGAGAGCATCCAGCGTGCCTACTGGATCAGCACTCGCCGCGAGCTGCACAAGTCGGTGCGGCTGCGGGTGGTCTGGGACTACCTGATGGAGTTGTGCGCGGCCCAACAGCAGGTGTTGCTGGGGCCCCAGTCCTAGCCAGGCTCAGAGAATCGGCCCGCAATGGGCCGAGCTGCGGATCGGCGCCCCGGGCTGGATATCGACGAAACGCGAGCCATAGGACACCGGGTTCAGCGGGCCGCCTTCACGACCCATGCCAAGGCCGCCGGCGCTGCGGGTTTCGCCTTCCTGCAGCAGCGGGTCGAGGCGCGCGCGCCAGTCCAGCAGGCGCAGGCTCACCGCCTGGCGCCGTTGCAGGTCGCCGGGCAGCAGGGGGCTGGAGCGGTGCCAGAGGTATTTGCTGAACAGCAGGGCGTCGCCGGGATCGAAGCTGTCTTCGATGCGCTGCTGTTCGAAACTGTCGGTGAGCAGTCCCGGGGTGCAGTAGGTCTGGCGCAGGTGTGCGGAAAAATCCTCGATCGCCTCGCCCCGGGCCAGCTTTTCGGCCAGCAGGCGCGAGAACTGGAAGTTCGCCTGGGCCGAGCACCGCGACAGCGGCACCCAGGCCATGCCGCCACCCTGCTGCTCGGGGCGGATCGGCTGCAACGGCAGCCACAGGCTGAAGGCCGGGTCCTGGGGGCGGATGTAGCGAAAGTTCAGCGAGTCGTAGTGCCAGGCAAAGCCCGAGCGACCGGTCTGCAGCTCGAAGCTCTGGGCCTCGCTGACGATCAGCCGGCAGCCCGTGAGGCGGGTCAGCACCTGGGTGAAGGCCGGTTGCCGGTAGAGGCGTTCGAGGATGCCGATCTGCCCCAGCTGGTGGGTCAGGCGACTGAAGCCGTCGCCATGGGCGGGGGCGCTGGTGCGGCAGGGGCGCAGTTGGCTGTCGACCAGTTCACCCAGGTGCTCGATGGCTGTCGGGGTCAGCAGTTGGCGCAGCTTGATGAAGCCGCGCTCTTGAAAGTGCCGCAAGTCGTCCTGCTCCAGACGCAGCGGGTTGACCAGGAGCGGGGTGTTCTCAGACAGGACCGATGGCAGGTTCACGGGGGTCTTCCATTACCGGGGAATGGGCCCTTGAGTATGGACAGCTGGCGCCGGGGCGACAGGCTGGATTCGACCTCGAACAACGTCTTTGCGACATGCACCAGGCTCGCTCGCTGCCTTAGCCGTCAGGCCGGATGTAGCGGTCCTGGGTCTGGATGAACTCATCGAAGGCCCGGGAGTTGTAGACCTCAAGGCAAGCATGCAGCACCACCTTGTCGCGGCTGTATTTGCTGCTCCCCGAGGCCTGCTCATAGGCTTGTGCCACGTAGTCGGTGGTGGCGGTGTAGGGGTTGTGCAGGATTTCCAGGGTGTCTTCGTTCTGCTGCACGTCGTACCGGCCTGCGCCCAGCACGCCGTACATGCCGAGCGCGTGGCCGACGTCCTGGCGCATGGCCGAGGGCTCGGTGAAACGCTCGGCCAGGCAGTGGGCCAGGCCGTAGTTCTTCAGCGACTGGCGGGCCGCGTCGACCGCGCTCGTGGCCTGGGCCGCGCTGCAGACAGCGGTCAGCGACAACAGCCATGCGCTCATCCTGTTCACCCTTGTCACTCCTCGATAGGGACCCCGGCCGGTGCGGGCGGCGGCAGATGGTCGGCGGCGCCACGGCGCTTGTCAACGAGCGGCCCCGCCGCCGGCGCTACTGGCAGGCTTCGACGACCGGGGCGCGGGCCGCGTGCTGGCGGGTCAGCAGCAACAGCCCCATGGCCAACAGGCTGGCGCAGCCGGCCAGGGCCATGGCCAGGCGGAAACCGCTGGTCATGGCGGCGCCATAGAGTTCGCCGAACAGCGGGGCGTGCAGCGGCAGGCGGTGCTCGGTCACCGCTTGCCGGGCCAGTTCGGCGGCGCCGTGGAACCCGGCCGCGGCGCCGGACTCGCTGAGCACCTGCACCGCCCGGGCGCTCATCAGGCTACCGAGCAGGGCGATGCCGACGCTCATGCCGGTCTGGCGCAGGGCGTTCATGCTGGCCGAGGCGATCCCGGCGCGCTCCGCCGGTGCGCAGGCCATGACCACCAGCCCGGTGGCCGGCACCGCCAGGCCCATGCCCAGCCCCAGCAGCGCGAACAGCGAACCCACCAGCCAATAGGGCGTATGAGCGTCGAAGCCGGCCATGGCGCTCATGGCCAGGCCCACCAGGCCATAGCCGCCGATCATCAGCCAGGGCAGGGGGATGCGCCGGTGCAGGCGACCGAAAAGCATCGATACCACGCCGGTGACCGCGAACTGCGGGAGCATGCGCAGGCCGCTGTCGGCGGCAGACCAGCCCTGGATCTGCTGAAGGAAGATCGAGAAGAAAAACAGGCTGCTGTAGCAGGAAAACCCGAGGATGAACGAAGCCAGGTTGGCCACCGCGAAGGGCCGCTGGCGCAACAGCACGAGCGGCACCAGCGGCCGCTGCACTCGACGCTCCACCAGGATCAGGCCCAGCAGGGCCAGGCTCGCCAGCAGCCAGGAAGCGAGGGCTGCGCGGCTGGCGAAGCCGCTCTCGCCGGCGACGATCAGCCCGTAGGTCAGGGCCCCGAGGCAGAGCATGCTAAGGACCTGGCCCAGCGGATCGAGCGCAGCGTGCTGGGGATGCTTGCGCTCGCTGATGCCCCAGCCGCCGAGCAGCAGGGCTAGCAGGCCGATGGGCAGGTTGATCAGGAAAATGCTCTGCCAGCCCAGGTGTTCCAGCAGCAGGCCACCCAGCAACGGGCCGAGGATCAGTGCCAGGGCGCTGAACGCCGACCAGCCGCCGATCACGTGGGCCCGTTGCCGTGGTTCGGGAAAGGCGTGGCTGAGGATCGGCATCGCCCCAGGAATCAGCAGGGCCCCGGCCAGCCCCTGCACCGCGCGCCCGGCCAGCAGCAGCGCGAGTTCCTGGGCCAGGGCACAGAGCAACGAGCCGAGGCAGAACAGCAGCACGCCGATCAGCCAGCAGCGCTTGTGGCCGAAGCGGTCGCCCAGCGGCCCGGCCGACAGCATGCACGCCGAAAGGCAGATGGCGTAGGCATTGATCACCCATTGCAGGCCGCCCAGGCCGGTGGCCAGGGCGTGCTGCAAGGTCGGCAGGGCGACGTTGACGATGCTGATGTCAAGGGACGCGAGGAAGGTCCCGAGGTAGGCGGCGGCTACCAGGGCAGGGCGGCGATAGCGGTCCATGAAGAGTCTCCCGCAGGGGCTGGAATGGGCATTCGCGGCGAGCATAGTATTTCGACTGACCGTCGGTCAATGGAAAATGATATCGATTCTCAACTCTCTTTTCCGTCGCCGTTGCCCTAGAATGTCGACCTTTGTCGAGCAGCCCGGATGCATCAATGAGCGTGAAGTCCTCCCCGGTTTCCCCGCCTGGCGCCGCCCAGCCACGGCCGCGCACCAAGCCGGCCGAGGTGCGCCTGGAAGAGCTGATGGCCGCCGCCGAGAGCCTGTTTCTCAGCCAGGGCGTGGAAGCCACCACCATCAGCGAGATCGTCCAGCGCGCCGACGTGGCCAAGGGCACCTTCTACCACTACTTTCCATCCAAGAACGAGCTGCTGGTGGCCCTGGGGCAGCGCTATACCCAGAACTACCTGCAGCGCCTGGAGACGGCCGTGGCTGCCTGCCCGGAAGACGACTGGGTGGCCAAGGTTTCCTGCTGGATCGGCACCAGCGTGCAGGCCTACCTCGACACTTACCGCCTGCACGACATCGTCTACCCCAACCACCATCACCATGACCGCGGCAACCCGGAAAAGAGCGCGATCCTGACCCAGTTGCTGGGCATCCTCGACGGCGGCCAGCGCGCCGGCTGCTGGTCCCTGGCGCAGCCGGGCGTGATTGCCTCGCTGATCTACGCCGGTGTGCACGGCGCCACCGACGACGTGATTGCCGCTGGTGAAGAAGATGGCCGGGCGCTGTCCGAGGCAATTGTCCAGGCCTGCCTGCGCCTGCTGGGCCTGCCTGTTGCGTAACGTCTCTACGGGTAAAAGGAACGCCCCCCGATGAACAGGATCAAGCTCATGCTCGGCACCGCACTGGCGGTGTTCCTGGCGTACCAGGCCTACGGCTGGTTCTACTACGGCACGCCGTATCAGGGCCGCAACTACACCCCCGATCAGGCCTTCTACTACCAGAAGTACCGCCTGTTCAGCTGGCGCACCTGGATTCCCATCATGACCATGCCCGGTGATGGCGACAGCTCGCGGTACAGCGTTGGCGGCTACCTGCGAGTGTTCAAGGCCGACGGCACGCTGGTGGGGCAGTCCTATGACGGCTGCATTGCGGTGGTGGAAGTGTCCTGGTACGACGATGCGGTAGGCGGCTTCGGCTGCAGCGAGCACTTGATCGCGCTGTCCGCGAAGGCCACGCCGGACTGAGCGTTCAGTCCTGGCGCCCGCCCATGGGCTATGGCTCGCGGCGCGCCGTCCAGGCACTGCCTAGCCGCAGCGGTTGATGGCAGGGAATCGACAAGGTCGCGCGCAGGCCGCCCTGGGGCAGGTTGTCGAGGCTGATCCGGCCGCCCAGGTGGCGGGCGATGACGCTGACGATGGTCAGCCCAAGGCCGGCGCCGTTGACGTTGCCGCGACTGTAGAAACGCTCGAACAAGCGCTCGCGCTGGCTTTCGTCGATACCCGGGCCCTGGTCCTCGACGCTGAGTTCGAAGTGCTCGCCGACCTGGGCCAGGCGCACGTTGATCACGCCATTGGCCGGCGAAAAGTTCACCGCGTTGCTGATCAGGTTGTTCAGGGCGATATCGATGGAGGCCGCTTCCGCGCGGATCGGGTAGGCGCGTTCGTCCACGTCGAACGACAGTTCCAGGCCCTGGTTCAGCAACCATGGCGTCAACTGCACCAGGCTGTCGCGCACGGTGTGGGCCAGGTCGATGAGCTGTTCGCTGGGCACCTGCGCCTTGGGTTCCAGGCGGGCCATGGTCAGCAGCTGGTTGACCAGGCGCCCGGCGCGGTCGACGCCGAGGATCAGCGATTCCAGGGAGGCCCGGCGCTCCTGCTCGGTGCCGGCTTGCAGCAGGTTCTGCGCGTGCACCCGCAACACCGCCAGGGGCGTGCGCAGCTCATGGGCGGCGTCGGCAATGAAGCGTCGCTCGCGCCCCAGCAGCTCCTGAATCTGCGTCAGCATGCGGTTGAGGGCGGCCTGCATGGGTTCCAGCTCCCTGGGCAGGGGTTCCAGGTGCAAGGGTTCCAGGGAACCGCTGGGGCGCGCCCGCAGGGTCGCGGCCATATTGGCCAGGGGGCGCAGGCCCCAGCCGATGGCCAGCCAGATGATCACGGCCAGCAACAGGCTGCCCAGGACGTTGGGCCACAGGGTGTGGCGCATGATGCGGCTGACCAGGTCGCTGCGCACATCGACCCGCTCGCCGACCCAGATCCGCAGGCCCGAATCCGGATCGTCCAGGGTGAAGGTGCGCCACTGATGGTCGTTGCCGTCCTGTTCATTGCCGAACCCTGGCGCCAGCGGCTGTAGCGCCAGGACCGGGGCGCTGGTGGTGCGCACCAGCAGGTTGCCTTTGCGGTTCCATACCTGGAAGGCGATCTTGCTTTCGTAAGGGTGACCGTCGACCTGGGGCATGGCCTGGCTCAGGGCCAGGTTGAAGGCGTGATACAGCTGGGCCTGATCGATGCTGCTGCTGGGCATGCGCATGATCCCCAAAAGCAGCCGGGCATGTTGCGCCAGCTGAGCGTCGTAGACTTCGTCGATCTCATGGTTGCTGTCGTGCAGGTTGAAGCTGGTCAGAATCAGCAGGCCGGCGAACAGCAGACCGATGATCAGGGTCAGGGTGCGCTGGCGGATCGAATTCATCGACGCTCCTCCACCAGGTAACCCACCCCGCGAATGGTGCGGATCAGGTCGGCGGAAAACTTCTTGCGCAAGTGGTGGATGTGCACTTCCAGGGTGTTGCTCTCGGCCTCTTCATTCCAGCCGTAGAGCAGTTGCAGCAGGCGGTCGCGGGTCATCACCCGGCCCGGCGGCGAGAGCAGTTCGTAGAGCAGCTGGTATTCCTTGGGCGTCAGGGCCACCGGCTCGCCGTGGTAATGCACCTGCTGGGTGCCCGGATCGAGGCTGATGCCGGCATGCTCGATCAGCACCCGGGCGCGGCCGGCGCTGCGTCGCAGCAGGGCCCGCAGCCGGGCCTTGAGTTCGTCCAGGTCGAAGGGCTTGATCAGGTAGTCGTCGGCTCCGGCGTCGAGGCCGGCGATGCGATCCTCGGTGGCATCCCGGGCGGTGAGAATCAGCACCGGCAGGGTCGAGCCGCTGTCGCGCAGGCGCTTGAGCACTTGCAGGCCGTCCAGGCGCGGCAGGCCCAGATCGAGCAGGGCCAGGTCGAAGGTTTCGCTGAGCAGCGCATGCAGCGCGCTGTTGCCGTCCCTGAGCCAGTCCACGGTGTAGCCTTCGCGGGTCAAGGCCTGGTGGATACCTTCGCCCAGGGGCTGGTCGTCCTCGATCAGTAGTAAGCGCACATCGACTCCTGTCCTGTTCCGGTCATCTGATTTTCTTGCCCACCTCGGCCAGCAAGGCCCGGATCTCTTCGCGCCGGCCCTGGTCGGCCACTTCCCGACCTGGGCGCGGCGGCGCCTGCAGGGCCTTGAGCAAGGCGACCCGGGCTTCGCCGTAGCGGCCCTGGCGATACAGGTGGTCACCCCAGAAGTACAGACTATCCAGGCCCTCGGGGTTCTGCTGCAAGGCTTGCCGGAGCAACTCCTCGGCCTTGTCGGCGTCGCCGAAACCGATGGGCCAGCCGGGAACGCGATCATACAGCGCGGCGAGGCTGGTGTAGGCGGAACCTTGCAGGGCCTTGGGGTCCAGGCCCAGGGCCAGTTCCAGGTCGGCCTTGGCCGCCTTGGCCTTGCTCAGGGCGCCGAGTCCGCCCTGGGCGCCGGCCCAACTGCTGGTGACGATGCCCGACCAGATCCAGGCCTCCGCCAGCGCGGGACGCTCCTGGGTAAAGGCCCGGGTTTGCGTGGCCAGTTGTTCAAAGGCCGCCGCCCGCTGCTCGGCCGGCAGTTGGTACTGAATGTGCGCCCAGCCTTGCTGGATACCGTTCAGACGCTGCTGGTCGGCGGCATCCAGGGCCCAGGCGGGCAGGCTCAGACAGCCCAGCAACAAAGCACTGATCAGGGTTTTCATGGTTCCTCGTGCTCCCGTTCGGAACGGATGCTCAGCCGCCGGATCAGCGGCAGGTGTTTGCGCAGGCCGCGATCCACCAGATTCGGCAGCAGGCTGTTGAGGCGGACAAAGAAACGTTCCGGCCAGCCCAGGTACAACTCGCGGTGGTCGCCGGCGATGGCGTGCAGCACCGCGTTGGCCACGGTCTGCGGATCGTCGACGTTGCTTTTCAAGGCATCGTTCAAGGCCTGGGCCGCGGGGCTGTTCATGCTGGTGCGGGTGGCGCGCGGCGCCACATAGAGCACGTTGACCCGGGTGTCCGCCAGCTCCCGGCGCAGGGCCTCGGAAAAACCCCGCAGGGCGAACTTGCTGGCGCAGTAGGCGGCGTAGCCGGGGTAGCCGATGGAGCCGTAGGTGGAGCCGACGTTGACCACCATGGCGCTGGGAGCCTGTTGCAGCAGGGGCAGCAGCAGGCGGGTCAGGCACATCGGCGCGCCGATGTTGACCGCCAGCATGGCGTTGATCTCGGCATCGTCGAGCTGTTCGAGCATGGCGAAGTGGTTGATTCCGGCGGCGTTGATCAACAGGTTGACCCCGCCGATGGCCTCGGCGGCCAGCAGCACCTTGCGCCGGTCGCTGAGGAAGGTCAGGTCCGCCGAGACCCAGCACAGCTGGTCGGGGTAGCGCGCCAGCAGGTGGGCCAGGGGCTCCTTGTGCCGGGCCACGGCCAGCACCCGGGCACCACTGGCGCACAGGGCCTCGGTGATGGCCAGGCCGATGCCACCACTGGCGCCGGTGAGCACCGCGCGGGTTTCAGACAGACGCATGGGCGCTCTCCCCGACACGTGGCAGACCACGGAACATCTCGCTGTACAGGTGGTAGACCACCTTCGAGGCATGGATCACTGCGGCCTGGTCGGCGGGATCGTCGAGACGATCCATCAGGCGCCGGTAGGTCTGCATGTGTTCGATGTCCAGGGCGCCGTGGGACGCCAGGTAGCTGAACGCGCTCTGCGGCAGTTGCAGCGTCTCCCGAATGCTGCCGGCGGCCAGGGTGGCCAGGGCGATGCTGGTGCCTTCCAGCACGTTGACCATGCCGAACAGGCCCACCGGGTTGCCGCGGGCGATCAGGTCGTAGAGAAAGCTCACCATCAGTTCGATGGCCAGGCAGGGCTGACCGTCGCGCACCGCCAGGCGCTGGCCGCCGCAGGCGACGATGTCGTTGAGCACCCACTGTTCGTGGCCGTACTCGTCCTCGATGTACTCGCACACCGCGCCGCGCAGCCATTCCAGGCGCTCGGGCAGGCGGGCGCCGCAAGCCATCATCAGCGGCACGGTGTGGCGCACGTGGTAGTAGGCCTGGACCAGGAAGGCCCGGTAGCCCTCAAGGCTGACCTGGCCCGCCAGGGCTTCACGAATGATCGGCAGGTTGAACAGTTGCTCCCGCTCCTGGGCGGTGGCCGCTTGCAGTTGGTCAAAAAAACTCATGACGATGATTCCTCGGAGTGAACAGTCGGGCAGAGCAGGTCGCGATAGTGTTCGACGATGGCCTCGCGACGAGGCCGGCCGTTGGCGGTCAGCAGGCCGTTGGCCGGGGTGAAGGGCTGTTGCAGGCGGGTCCAGTGATGGACCTGGGCGTAGTCGGGCAAGGCCTCGTTGGCCTGGGCCACGGCGGCGGCCAGCTGGCTGTCGCTGCAGTCCGCGCGGTGGGGCCAGAGCAGGGCGTGGTTGCGGGGCTGGGCCTCGCCGTAGACGAAGGCCTGGGCAATGTGGCTGCGCTGGGTCAGTTCGGCCTCGACCCATTCGGGGTTGACGTTGCGCCCGTAGCTGGTGACGAACTGATGCTTCTTGCGGCCCTTGAGGTAGAGGTAGCCGTCGCTGTCGAACTCGCCGATATCACCGCTGTGCCACCAGCCATCGGTCGTCGCGGTCTGCCCCAGGTAGCCCAGCAGCACCGAGCCCTCGATCAGTACCTCGCCATCGGCCGCCAGATGCACCCGGACATGGGGCAAGGGCTGGCCGACGCTGCCCGGACGATGTGCCCCGGGACGATTGAGGCACACCACCGAGGCGCATTCCGACAGCCCGTAGCCTTCGTAGACCGGCAGGCCCAGGCGTTGGGCCCGTTGCAGCAGCTCCAGGGACACCTTGGCCCCGCCGACCGCGGCGAAACGCAGGTGGGCGGGGTTGAACTGGCGCTGCTCGGCGGCGGCCACCAGCAACAGCAGCAACTGTGGCACCAGGATCAGGCTCTCGGCCTGGCGCTGGGCCAGGCAGCCGAGCAGGGTCGGCGCGTCGACGCCGCTGGCGCCCTGGATGCCCAGGGTCTTCTGGCTGGGCAGACTGAGGGTGGCCCCGGCGTAGAGCGCGGCGTAGCAGCCCAGGTTTTCCAGAAGAATCCCCAGCGGCAGCAGCGCCAGGTGATGGCGCGGATTGCTGGAATGACTGGCCTGCTCCAGCTCCCGGGCCACCCGCAGCAGGCTGTCGGCGCCCAGGCATACGCCCTTGGGGGTGCCGGTGGTGCCGGAGGTGAAGGTCAGTTTCGCGGTGCCCGGGGGCATGATCGACGGCCCGTCGAAGTGCCGACGCCAGAACTCGCCCTGGCGCTGGTAGCCGGCGGCTTGCAGCGCTGCGTCCTGGCCGTCTTCGGCCACCAGCAGTTCGGCGCGGCTGTGTTCCAGGCAATGCAGGCGCTGGGCGTCGGTGAAGAACGGTGGCAGGGTCAGGCAGGCCAGGCCCTCGAACAGCGCGGCCAGATCCCACAGCAGCAGTTCCGGGCCGTTGTCCAGGGCCAGCGCCACGACCTGCACCTGTTCATCGCGCAGGCGTTGCTGGCGGTAGATCACCTCGGCGTAGAGGGTGGCGTAGTCCAGGCGCAGGCGGTCGCCCCACAGCGCGATATGCACGGTCTTTTGTTCGGCGTGTTGGCGAAGCGCTTCCTTGAAACGCTGCACTTCAAGCGACATGACTGCTCTCCTCGAACGACAGCGGCAGGCCCAGGCGGTTGAACATCCCCATGTTGCGCAAATGGATGAACCCCGCCCGGATACTGCCCACATGCACGGCTGGCTGGCTCTGGTAATAGCTGCCCCAGTGATGACGGTCTTCACCCAGGCGCTCGGGGTCGGCCGCGCACAGGGTCAGGGGGCGCAGGCCCAGGCGATGGAAACTGTTGACCAGGCCGACGTTGCCGGTGAACGCCACCCATTCCAGGTCACCCATGGCCAGCAGCCAGGTGATGGCGATGATCGACAGCCGCGCGCTGCCGGTGTCGCTGGCCGCCAGGTTGCCCACTTCCACCACGCCCTGGCGTTCCACCGGGCCTTGCACCGGGCGTTGTGCGGCGAGGTTGATCAGGTCCTCGATGGGCTCGTCCAGGTAGCGTTCCAGAAACAGCGGGCCAGCCTTGGCCAGGCGCACCCCGGCCACGGCGCACAGCGCGCCCTGGGGATCGCTGAGGCCGAACAGCTCGGGCATGAATTGACGGATATCGGCGCCGTGAACCTGGCGAAAGCGCTGGCTGACGTAGGTTTCGAAAAGTGCTCGCTGCCCGTCCCCGGGCAGGCTGCGGTCCAGGGTCAGGGGTGGGGCGCAGTCGCGCCCGAAGCGCAGCGGCAGATGGATGTTCCAGTCGAAGCCAGGCATTGATATAGAGCCTCCCGGGGCGTGTTGGGGAGGAGTATCGGCAGGCTTTCTTAAGCCAATCTGAAGATGGCAAAGAGACAGTTCTGCGCTCTTCAGGTTGCCTTAAGGCTGGCCCGGCAAGGTGGCGCACCCGGGCAGCCAAAGGCGTTGCACGGGCCCTGCGACGACCTGAACGACTCGGGCGTCCCGAACCACCGTGAGGACTGTGTATGACTGCTGAAACCGCACCGCTGCGTTACGCGCGACTGTCGATCCTGATGCACTGGCTGATGCTGGCGCTGTTCGTCGGCGTCTACGCCTGTATCGAACTCAAGGGCCTGATGCCCCGGGGCAGCACGGCCCGGGGCCTGTTTCTCGGACTGCACAGCCTGTTCGGCATCAGCATCTTTGCCCTGGTGTGGATTCGCCTGCTGGCGCGTCTGCAACCACGGCCGGCGATCTCCCCGGCGCCGGCGGCCTGGCAGACCGGGCTGTCGCACCTGATGCACCTGATCCTGTATGGCCTGATGATCGTCACGCCGCTGCTGGCCTGGCTGATGCTCTCGGCGGCGGGTAAGCCGGTGCCTTACTTCGAGTTCTTCCTGCCGGCCGCGCCGGTGCCCGTGGACCCGGACCAGGCGCGTTTCTTCAAGCACTGGCACGAGCAACTGGGCAACGCCGGCTACTGGCTGATCGGCCTGCACGCCGCGGCCGGGCTGTTCCACCACTACTGGGTGGGCGACAACACCCTCAAGCGCATGCTGCCGGGCCGCTAGTCGGCGGAGACCCTCAGGGGATCGACAGCTCGAAATGCGCGCTGGCCACGGGTTCGCCGTTGACCCGCAACTGCACGCCATGGCGCCCCGGATAATGGCGCCGGGTGGTCAGCTCACGGATCGGCTGGCTGCGGCCCAGGTCCACCTGGGCCAGGGCGGGCAGGGTGAAGGTCTTGAGCTTGAACACCTTGCTTGCCGTGGCGCCGGAGGCCTTGACGTAGTCGATGGCGTAATCCACCACCAGGCGCTGGTCGCGGGGGCTGGTGGAAGCCAGGGTCAGGGACAGATTGAGGCGCTCGCCCAGGCGCAACTGCCCGGGAGTGACCTGAAAGCGCCTGACGTCGACTTCGGCCCGGGCCCCGGCGCCGATGATCGCCAGGGCCCGGCGCTCGCCCTGCTTGATCAGGCTGCGCAGGGCATGGCGGGCGATCCAGGCGCTGCGGGGATTATCCAGGGGCCAGCCTTCCAGGCACTGCATGACCCACTGCGGATGGTCCTTGGTGATGTCGTTGAGGTGGTTGGCCACCGACTTGCGCACGTACAGGCTGGGGTCGCTCCTCAGGCGTTCGAGAATCGGCGCCGCCAGCTGCGGGTCGGCCTGCAGCTGTTCCAGGCGAAACGACCAGGGCAGCCGCGGGCGACTGCCCTCGCTGGCCAGGCGGCGCACGTGTTCATCCGGGTCGCCGGCCCATTCCTGCATCTGGGCCAGGGTGCGGGTGCAATCCTGGCGCAGGAAATGCCGCACGGCGAATTCCGAGGAGCCGAAGCCGGTGAAGTACTTCAATGCCGCCATCGACAGCTCGAAGTCATGCAGGCCATGGCTGGCCACGTAATGCGGCAGGAAGATGCACACGAAGCGGCTGTTCAGGCGCGGCGCCAGGGCCCGCAGCAATGCCAGGCTGGTGGGGTAGTCCAGCTCCAGCACCTGATGCAGGCTGTCGCTGACCCGGGCCAGGCGCTGCATCAACGACAGCTCGGCGAGGTTGTGGCCGGCCAGTTGCAGGAAGCGCTGGCGCTCGAAGGCCGGGTACACCGCGAACATGGCGTCGGCGATGTGCTCCAGGCGCTGCAGGTTGAAGATTTCCTTGAGGGCCGGGGCGTTCTCTTGGGTGGAGCTCATGGGGCGTATCCATTCAAAGGCGAGGCGGCGCTCACTGTACACAACCCCTCCTGACAGAACCTGACGGTAGTCGCTGGAGGGAATGGTGTGTCCTTGCGTCCTTCAGAGCATTTGCCGGCGTCCTCGAGGCCGCCTTCGCCGGCAAGCCGGCTCCTACGGAGTGTGCGTGCCGCAGGTGTAGGAGCTGGCTTGCCAGCGAAGGGAGCGCTGCGTCAGCGCATCGGCGGCAGCGGGCTTTCGAGCTGTTCTTCCTGCTCGTCGGCCTCGAACAGCCGGGCCAGTTCGGCGCGGGCTTCCTGGGCGCTCTGCAGCACTTTGGCGGCGTCGTCGTAGACCGCGTGCTGGGCCGCCAGCAGCTGTTCGTCGTGCTGGGTGAAACGCTGGATCCGCGAGTCGGCCTGGGCCTGGCTCAGCCCCAGGCCCACCAGGGTGCGACGGCTCATTTCCAGGCTCGAGTAGTAGGTTTCCCGCACGGCCTGGGCCTCCAGGTCCACCAGCCGGTGCACGTGCTGACGGTTGCGCGCCCGGGCGATGATCTTCAGGTGCGGGTAGAGCTTGCGCACCTGTTCGGCGGTCTTGATGTTGGTTTCCGGGTCGTCGGTGGCAATCACGAAGTACTCCGCGGTGCCGACCTTGGCCGCACTGAGGATTTCCGGGCGCATGGGGTCGCCGTAGAACACCGGCATGCCGCCAAAACTGCGGATCAGTTCGATGGTGTCCACCGAGGTGTCCAGGGCCACGAAGGGGATCTTCTGTGCCCGCAGGATCCGCGCCACGATCTGCCCCATGCGGCCCATGCCGGCGATCACCACCCGGGGGCTATCCGCTTCGATCTGACGGTATTCGGCGGGCATCTCCAGCGGCTTGGCCTTGGGCTTGAGCCAGCGCGAACAGGCCAGCAACAGCAGGGGCGTGAGGGCCATGGACAGGGTGATGGTGAGCACCAGCAGGTCGTGCAGGCGGGCCTCGAACAGGCCCTGGTCGCGGCCGATCTTGAACACCACGAAGGCGAATTCACCGCCGGCCGCCAGCACCACGCCCAGGCGCAGCGCGCTCTCGCGATTGAGCTCGCCGGCCAGCCGCCCGACCACGTACAGCAGCGGCAGCTTGAGGCCGATCAACAGCAGGGTCAGGCCCAGCACCGCGATGGGCGCGCTGAGCAGCAGGCCGATATTGGCGCCCATGCCGACGCTGATGAAGAACAGCCCCAGCAGCAGGCCCTTGAAGGGTTCGATCTGCGCTTCCAGCTCGTGGCGGTACTCGGAGTCGGCCAGCAGCAGGCCGGCGAGGAAGGCGCCCAGGGCCATGGACACCCCCACCAGATCCATCAGCCAGGCGGTGCCGATCACCACCAGCAGGGCGGTGGCGGTGGACACTTCCGGCAAGCGGGTGCGCGCCACGATGCGAAACACCGGACGCAGCAGGTAACGTCCGCCCACCACCACCACGGCGATGCTGCCCAGCACTTGCAGGCCGTGGCGCAGGTCCTCGGCGCTGCTGGTGTGGTGATCGTTGCCGGCCAGCACCGGGACCATGGCAATCAGCGGAATGGCGGCGATGTCCTGGAACAGCAGGATGGCGAAGGCCATGCGCCCGTGGGGGCTGTTCAGCTCCTTGCGCTCGGCCAGGCTCTGCAGGCCCAGGGCAGTGGATGACAGGGCCAGCCCCAGGCCCAGCACGATGGCGCTGTTCAGCGATTGGCCGAACAGAAACAGGGCCACCACGCCGATCACCGTGCCGGTCAACAGCACCTGGGCCAGGCCGACGCCGAACACCGCCTTGCGCATCACCCACAGGCGCTTGGGCGACAGCTCCAGGCCGATGATGAACAGCAACAGCACCACCCCCAGCTCGGAGATGTGACTGACGCTTTGCGGGTTGCCCACCAGCCCCAGCACCGACGGGCCGATCAGCACCCCGGCCAGCAGGTAGCCGAGCACGGCCCCCAGTTGCAGGCGCTTGGCCAGGGGCACGATGAGCACGGCGGCGCAGAGGAACACGACGGCGGCTTGTAGCAGGTTGCCTTCATGGGGCATCGGGGGGACTCCAGGGAAAACGGGGCACAGGTGATGACAAGGGCTCACCGGTGACGATGAGCGCACGGGTGTCGCCAGTCTGCGCCCGAATAAAAACGGCGTGGATGTCCTGAGACTGGCGGTGCGCCCTTCAAGGCACGTTGGAGTATGGGGGGCGTTGCCGGGGCGTGCCGGTCAATGTGGCCACTGCTCCAGCAGGATCGCCACAAATTTTTCCGCCGCCGGCGACAGCGATGCGCCGCGGCGGTACACCAGGCCCAGGGTGCGGTTGACCACCGGCTCGGTCAGCGGAACGCTGACCAGGGTCGGGTGATCGGCGGCCGGCATGGCCAGGCTGGGCATGGCCGACACCCCGAGCCCGGCTTCCACCATGCCCAGTGACGTGGACAGGTGCTGCACCTCGTAGAACCACTGGGGCCGCCAGCTCAAGCCGGACAGGGCATGGTCCAGCAGCATGCGGTTGCCGCTCAGGCGGCCGACGCCGATCAAGCGATAGTCGCTCAGTTCCGACCAGGTCACCGAAGGGCGTCCGGCCAGTTCGTGGTCGCGCCGGCAGGCCAGGACAAAGGGTTCGTTGACCAGTGGCACGAACTCGATGTCCGGGTGCTGGCCGCTCATCATGTTGATGCCGAAGTCCGCTTCGCCGCGCAGCACCGCTTCAAGGCCCTCGTTGGCGCTGAGGTCGAGCAGACGGATGCGGATTTTCGGGTAGCGCTGGTTGTACAGGCGGATCACCGACGGCAGGAAATAGAACGCCGCCGTGGGGATGCAGGCCAGGGTCACCTGACCGATCTGCCGTTCCGCCAGCTCACGGATGTTGAGGATCGAATCGTCGAAGTCGTCCAGCAGGCGGCGGGCCTTGGGCAGAAAATCGCGACCGACGCTGGTCAGGCTGACCTTGCGCGTGGTGCGATCGAGGAGGGCGGTGCCCAGCCCCTCTTCGAGCTTTTTCATGCGCCGGCTCAGGGCCGGTTGGGACAGGTGCAAGGCGTCGGCTGCTTCGTGAAAACTCCCCAGTTCGGCGATTTTCACGAAAGATCTTATGTCCTGGAGCTCATATTCCATGGGGGCTACTCAAGGCGGGAGGCGGGTGGGGCGCTGGCGGACACGATATTTAACTCATGCGCGAAACGCAATAATCTCTCTGATCTTTGCATTGGAAACACATTTTAATCCCTGACACTCTTGTGCCCAGAACATCAATTACCTCGATTGATCAACAAGAGTCAGTGTTCATGCAACGAATTCCTTGTGTGTTGATGCGCGGCGGCACCTCCAAAGGGCCGTTTTTTCTGGCCTGGGATCTGCCGGTGGCCGTGTCCGAGCGTGATGAGCTGTTGCTCAACCTGATGGGCTCCGGCCATGAGCTGGAAATCGACGGCATCGGCGGTGGCAGCCCGCAAACCAGCAAGGTGGCGATCGTCAGTCCGTCGCTGCACCCGGAGGCGGATGTCGATTACCTGTTCGTCCAGGTCATGGTGTCCCAGCGGCGGGTCGATACCGCGCCCAACTGCGGCAACATGCTGTGCGCTGTCGGGCCTTTCGCCATCGAGCAGGGGCTGGTCAAGGCCACGGGTGCTCAGACGCAGGTGCGGATCCGCAACCTCAACACCGGCACCCTGGTCCATGCCCAGGTCCAGACCCCCGATGGCAAGGTCAGCTACGAAGGCGACACCACGATTGACGGCGTGCCGGGCAGCGCGGCGCCGGTGGCCCTGACCTTTCTCGATGCCGCCGGGAGCAAGACCGGCCAGTTGTTCCCCACTGGCCAGCCTCAGGACCTGATCGACGGCATTGCCGTGACCTGCATCGACATGGCCATGCCCATGGTGCTGGTGCAGGCGGCCTGCCTGGGCAAGCGCGGCGATGAAAGCCCCGCCGAACTGGACGCCGATACGGACTTTCTCCAGCGCCTGGAGAGCCTGCGGCTCAAGGCCGGCCTGGCCATGGGCCTGGGGGATGTCAGCGACAAGGTGATTCCCAAGCCGGTGCTGGTGTCCCCGGCCCGGGCGGGGGGCACCCTGGCGGTGCGCTATTTCATGCCCCACAACTGCCATCGGGCCCTGGCCATCACCGGCTCCATCGGCCTGGCTACCGCCTGTGTCACCGCCGGCAGCGTGGTGGCCGAGATGCTCGGCGGGATCAGTGAACCGCGTCTGCATCAGGTTCGAATCGAACACCCCAGCGGGGCGATAGATGTCGTATTGTCCTACAGCGGAACCAGCCCCGAGACCATCCGCGCCTCGGTGGTCCGCACCGCTCGCCGGTTGTTTTCCGGGTATGTCTACGCGCCTGCTGCACAACGTCTAGCCGGTTAGTCGACGCGCTGTCGATCCTGGTTGCATCAGAACAATTCTAAAAATGGGTGATGCCATGAAAGTTGTTAAATCGCTCTACTTCCAGATCCTCTGCGCGGTGTGCCTCGGGGTACTGGTGGGGCACTTCTGGGCCCAGCAAGCCATTGCCTTGAAGCCGCTGGGCGACGCCTTCATCAAGCTGATCAAAATGATGATCGCTCCCGTGGTGTTCTGCACCATCGTCACCGGCATCGCCGGCATGAGCGACAAGCGTTCCCTGGGGCGGCTGCTGAGCAAGACCATGCTGCTGTTCCTGGGCCTGACGCTGATCAGCCTGTTCATCGGCCTGGCGGCGGTCTACCTGTTCCAGCCCGGCGCGGGGATGAACATCGACCCCACCCGGCTGAACACCCAGGGCCTGTCCCAGTACACCGAGTCGGCGGCCAAGCTGGGGGTGGTGGAATTCTTCATGCACATCATCCCCGAGACCTTCATCGGCGCCTTCAACAAGGGCGAGGTCCTGCCGGTGCTGTTTATCGCGGTGCTGTGCGGGTTTGCCCTGTCGTCCCTGGGCGAGCGTGGCAAGCCGGTGCTGGAGGTGCTGGAGTCGGCCTCGCAGATGGTGTTCAAGATTTTTTCCTACCTGATGCGTTTTGCCCCCGTCGGCGCCTTCGGGGCCCTGGCCTTTACCGTGGGCCAGTACGGCATCACCTCCCTGGGCGCCCTGGCCAAACTGATCATGACCCTGTATGTCGCCTGCGGCTTCTTTGTCTGCGTGGTCCTGGGGGGCATTTGCCGGGCCAACGGCTTCAGCCTGTGGAAGCTGCTGCGCTACCTGCGCGAAGAGTTCCTGGTGGTGCTTGGCACCTCGTCGACTGAGCCGGTGATGCCGCGCATGCTGGAAAAACTCCAGGCCCTGGGCTGCCGCAAGAGCGTGGTGGGGCTGGTGCTGCCCACCGGCTATTCGTTCAACCTCGATGGCACGGCGATCTACCTGTCCCTGGCGGCGATCTTCATTGCCCAGGCGTGCAACATCGACCTGAGCGCCGGGCAGGTGGTCACCATGCTGGCGATCATGCTGCTGTCGTCCAAGGGCGCCGCCGGAGTGACCGGCAGCGGTTTCGTGGCCCTGGCCTCGACCCTGACGGTGATTCATGACATCCCCCTGGCCGGCCTGGCGTTGCTGATCGGCATCGATCGCTTCATGTCCGAGGCCCGGGCCTTGACCAGCCTGGCCAGCAACGCCGTGGCAACCGTGGTGATCGCCATTTCGGAGCAGGCCTGCGACCGCCAGGTGCTGTTGCGCACGCTCGATGGCCAGCCCCTTGCGGCCCAGGCCGCTGCTGCCGACACCCCGGCGAGCGCGCTGGCGAACAAGCTCGGCTAGACCCGCCAGGCCGCACCGCTTCACCCCAAGTACCGACTCAACACCTGTGCCGGGCGCCCTTGATCGGGGCGTCCGGTGCTCGGGTGGCCGTGCGCCCGCGCGTCGGCCACGCTCATCATAAAAACAAGAGAATCGACTTATGCTCGCTTTACTCGGCCTCGCCATGGTGGTGGTCTTCACCTTCCTGATCATGACCAAGCGCCTGTCGCCCATCGTGGCGTTGACGCTGGTGCCCATCGTCTTCGCGGTGCTCGGCGGGTTTGCCGGCACCACCGGCAAGATGATGCTCGACGGCCTGAAAATGGTCGCGCCGTCGGCGGCGCTGTTGCTGTTCGCCATTCTGTTCTTCGGCTTGATGATCGATTCGGGGCTGTTCGACCCGCTGATCCGCAAGATTCTCAAGCGGGTCAATGGCGATCCGACCAAGATCGCCATGGGCACCGCGCTGCTGTCGCTGGTGGTGGCCCTGGACGGTGACGGCACCACCACCTACATGATCACTTGCGCGGCCATGCTGCCGCTGTACAAGCGCATCGGCATGAACCCGATGATCCTCGCCACCATCTCCATGCTGTCCTTGAGCATCATGAGCGGCATGACCCCCTGGGGCGGGCCGGCCACGCGCGCCATCGCCGCCCTGGGCCTGGATGCCGGCGAGTACTTCGTGCCGCTGCTGCCGACCATGATCGGTGGCGCCGCCTGGGTGGTGTTCACCGCCTACCTGCTGGGCCGGGCCGAACGCAAGCGCATCGGCAATACCCAGCTGCAAAGCGGCGGTGGCGACTGCTACATCAAGGCGATTCTCGAAGACACCCCGCACAAGCGGCCCAAGCTGGCCTACGTCAACCTGCTGCTGGTGATGGCGGTGATGACCGCGCTGGTGCTGGGCCTGATGCACTCGGCGGTGCTGTTCCTGATCGGTTTTGTCCTGGCCTTGATGATCAACTACCCGCAGTTGGATATTCAGAAGGAGCGCATTCTTGCCCATTCAGGCAACGCCATGACTGTGGTGCTGCTGGTATTCGCCGCTGGGATCTTCGCCGGCATTTTCTCCGGCACCAAGATGGTCGATGCCCTGGCTCAGACCCTGGTGGACTGGATCCCGCCGTCCTGGGGCCACCTGTTCCCGCTGGTGGTGGCGCTGACCAGCATGCCGTTGACCTTCGTCCTGTCCAACGACGCCTACTACTTCGGCGTGGTGCCGATCCTGGCCAACGCGGCGGCGGCCTATGGCATTTCTCCCCTGGAAATCGCCCGCGCCTCGATCCTCGGCCAGCCGGTGCACCTGATGAGCCCGCTGGTGGCCTCGACCTTGCTGCTGGTGGGCATGGTGGACCGCGACATCGGCGACTTCCAGAAAGCCACGGTGAAGTGGGCCGTGCTGACCTCCCTGGTCATTACCGCCCTGGCCTTGCTGACCGGGGCCCTGACCCTGTTCGTCTGATTGCCTCGAAACCCTCTTTTGTAGCCGGGCGCGCCTGCTGGCGGGGCGCTTGGCGAACTGCGCCTTGAATAACAACAACGAGAAGTACGACATGAGCCATTTGCTGATTCGCGCAACGGTATTTTCCTGCTTGAGCCTGCCACCCGTGGCCGGGCTCCAGGCCGCTGACTTCATCGACGACAGCAGCCTCAAGCTGCAACTGCGCAACGTCTATTTCAACGAGAACTTCCGCGACGAACACGGCCTCAGCGCCAAGGCCGCGCGCACGGCCAAGAGCGAGCGCACCGAGTGGGCTCAAGGCTTCCTGCTGGACTATCAGTCCGGATTCACCCCGGGCACCCTGGGGTTCGGGGTCGATGCCCTGGGGCTGCTGGGGGTTCGGCTCGATTCCGGCAAGGGCCGCAGTGGCACGGGGCTGCTGCCGGTGCACGACGACGGTCGCGCCGCGAGCGAATTTGCCAGTGCCGGCGCCACGGCCAAGGTGCGGCTGGCCAAGACCACCCTCAAGTACGGCACCTTGCTGCCCAAGACCCCGGTGCTGGTCTACAACGATGCCCGTCTGTTGCCGCAGACCTATCAGGGCACCCAGCTCACCAGCACCGATATCGACGGCCTGAGCTTGACCGGCGGTTATCTGCAGCGCTTCAAACTGCGGGATTCCACCGACAGCGTGGGGCTGGTGCCCGACGGCTACAGCGGCGGCCAGTCCGGGGACTTCCGCTACGGCGGGGGCGAATACAAATGGAGCAAGACCCTGCGCCTGAGCTATTTCCATGGCGAGCTCGAAAACTTCTATCGGCAGGATTTTGTCGGCCTGCAACATGACCTGGCGCTGGGGCAGGGGACCTTGACCAGCGATCTGCGCTACTTCCGCAGCGCCGATTCAGGCGCTGCGTTCGACGGCAAGATCGCCAACCGCATGTTCAGCGGCCAGCTGACCTACGCGATTGCCGGGCATTCCCTGGGCGGCGGCTATCAGCGCCTGAGCGGCGATGCCGGCTTGCCCTATATCAGCGGCGCCACGGTCTACTCCTTCAGTAACGCCGGCATCGGCAAGTTCATCGAGGAGGGCGAGAAGACCTGGATGCTCGGCTATGGCTACAACTTCGCCAGCCTGGGTGTCCCCGGCCTGACCTTCAGCTCGCGCTACCTGAGCGGCAATGACGGCAAGTCCAATACCCGCGTCGATGAGTGGGAGCGCGACAGCGAACTGGCCTACGTGCTCCAGCAGGGCTCGTTCAAGGGGCTGGGGGTGAAGCTGCGCAACTACGTGTATCGCTCCGACTACTCCCGTGGACGCGACAGCAACCGCCTCTACATCACTTACGACATCGCCCTCTGGTAGCGCATCTACAACGGCTTGAAGCGCCCATCCCACTGCGGGTCCAGGCGCTGGATGCGTGCGGCCAGCGGCGGGTGGGTGGCGAACAGGCGTTCCAGGCGCAGTTTCACCCCCTGATGGAAATACAGGTGGCTGTACTGGGCGGCGGCGAAGGCTCGCAGGCGTGAGCCGGCGCTGCTGCCGCCGATCTTTTTCAGGGCCCCGGCAATGCCCTGGGGGTTGCGGGTGAACTGCACCGCCGAGGCGTCGGCGAGAAACTCGCGCTGGCGGCAGATGGCGGCCTTGATCAGGTTGCCCAGCAGGCTGCCCAGGGAGCCGAAGATCAGCAGGGCCAGGCCCAGCACGGCAAACACGATCTGCCAGAAGAAACGGTGGCGGTCGCTGCCCAGGTGCTGCTTTTCAGCCTGGCGCAGCACCGCGATGCCCGCCAGGCTGAACACCAGCAGGCCGTGGATCACCGCCAGCAGCCGGGTGTTGAGGCGCATGTCACCGTTGTAAATGTGGCTGAACTCATGGGCGACCAAGCCCTGCAATTCGTCGCGGTCCAGATGGACGAGGGCGCCACGGGTGATTCCGAGCACCGCCTGCTCCGGGGTCAGCCCGGCGGCGAAGGCATTGATCGCGTCTTCCGGCAGTACATACACCGCCGGCAGGGTGGCGCCGGAGGCCAGGGCCATTTCCTCGACGATATTGAGCAGGCGCTGTTCTTCGCTACCCCGAGGCGAGTCGTTGATCAGGCGTCCGCCCAGGTGCTCGGCGATCACCTTGCCGCCGGCCCGCAGGCGCCAGGTCTTGTACCAACTGCCCAGCACCACCACCAGCAGCATGAGCAGTGCTATGACCGCGACCACGGCCCAGTTCAGCACCTTGGGCTGGCCGTACTCCTGGCTCAGCTCGCGCCATAACAGGCCCAGCCCCAGGCTGCTGAGGCTGACCAGGGTGGTCACCGCCAGGGTCATCAACAACAGCAGTTTGAGGGTGTGGCGCCGGGCACGGGCCTGGTGTTGAAAGAACTTCATGCAAGCTTCCGGGGGCAGGCGGCGGGGTTATTGGAACGACACTTTGCTGGCGTCCTGGATCTGCGCGCTGTCGGCGAATTGCAGCAGCGCGGCATCGGCGCGATGGCCGAACAGCCCGGCGAAAAACAGCGCCGGCACTTGCTGCTTGCACAGGTTGTAGTCGGTCACGGCGTCGTTGAAGGCCTGGCGCGCGTAGGCGACCTTGTTCTCGGTGCTGGTCAGTTCTTCGCTGAGCTGCGCCATGTTCTGCGAGGCCTTGAGTTCCGGGTAGGCCTCCAGGCTCAGGTGCAGGCGGTCGAGGACCTGGTCCAGGGCACCCTGGTCCTGGCCCAGGCGGGCAATGCGCGCGCTATCGCCGGGTTGCGCGGCGGCCGCTTGCAGGCTGTCCCGGGCGCTGTTGCGGGCCTCGGCCAGGGCGGTCAGGGTCTGGCGCTCGTGCTGCAGGTAGCCCTTGACGGTTTCCAGCAGGTTGGGGATCAGGTCGTAGCGGCGCTTGAGTTGCACTTCGATCTGGGCGAAGGCATTGCGCAGGCGATTGCGCCGGGTCGTCAGACGGTTGTAGAGACTGACCAGGTACAGCGCCAGAACGGCGAGCAGCACCAGGGCGACGATATCGGCGGTGGCCATGGGATGTCCTTATCGGGGTGAGGCGTGGGGGCGGCCATGGTAACGGAAACGTCCCGGGCCGTGACAGCGCTTTGCTCAAGTAGCCAATCAGGGATTGCCCCGGGCCGGCAATTCTGCGAAAAAGCGCGCGGCGCTCCGGCTTCAAGGTCGAGGGGGCGCCTTTCATTCGATGAACCAGGGACAGGCGATGGACAAGATCATGCTCAGGTTGACGGTGGTCGACGATTACCCACCGGTTGCCAGCGAAGGGGTCTGGGCTGAGCAGCAGCCGGACGGCCTGTACCGGATCGCCAATCTTCCTTTCTATTCCCAGGACGTCTGTTATGACGACGAGGTGGCCGTCCAGGTCGAGGCCGATGGCCTGAAATGGTTCAGGCAGGTGGGGCGCAGCAGTGGCAACAGCACCTTGCGCGTGGTGTTCTTCAAGGCCGGCCGGGAGCGGATCCCGGAGGTGCTGGAGCGGATCAACGCCCTGGGTTGTCGCTGGGAGGGCATGAGCCAGGCCTTCTTCGCGGTCAACGTACCGGCCTCGGTGCCGTTGGACAGCGTGCTGGAGTACCTGCAGGCGTGCGTTGACCAGGATTGGCTGGATTATGAAAGCGGGCTGTTGCGCCAGTGACCGCGCCAGGGAGCAAGGACCGATGAACTTGAAATTTCATGCCAACACCTACAGTGCCTATACCGAGGACGACGTGCAGATCCTGGGTTTTGCCGACGATGGGCAGCAGCCCGAGCACTACCTGCTGTTGCAGCGTGCCGAATGCTTCGACGAGCAGGATCGGCAACTGGGCATGGACACCTATTACGTCGAGCTGGGCGGGCAGGGCGTGGCCGGCTATGGCGGCATCGAGCAGCTGCAATTGGCCCCGGGGCGCTTGACCCTGCAGTTCTCCAGCACCCTGGACTGGTGCCGGGGCCTGCCCGGCCTGGACATCAGCTGGGACGCCGGGCTGGCCAGCGTCGAGGAGGTCCGGGCGGCGCTCGGCGAAATGCTGCTCGGCACCGACACGCGCATTCAGCTGCAGCCCGGGCCGGGGGCGCTGCAGTGATTGCCAAGGCGCGGCAATTCTGCGAAAAAGCGCGCCGCGGTCCCGTGTCGGGGCAATGTTTGAACGGGAGTGAAGCATGAGTGACCAATTACAGGTGATCGATATCCAGCTGGGCGACGGCAAGGCGGTGGTCAAGGGCGCTTTGATCACCACCCAGTACCGGGGCTTTCTGGAGGACGGCAGCAGCTTCGATTCCTCCTACGATCGCGGCAAGCCGTTCCAGTGCGTGATCGGCACCGGGCGGGTGATCAAGGGGTGGGACCAGGGCCTGATGGGCATGCAGGTGGGCGGCAAGCGCAAGCTGCTGGTGCCGGCGCACCTGGGGTACGGCGAGCGCAGCATGGGCGCGATCCCGCCCAACTCGAACCTGATCTTCGAGATCGAGTTGCTCGAAGTGCTGACCCGTGACGACTGAGGGGCCGGCGCACACCTCAGCCGCACCCTCGACACCCGCCAACAAGGCTTGCCCGGTGCTGCTGCGCTACACCACCGAGCTTGAGGTCTTGGCCTTTCGCCATCCGCTGGCCGGCCTGCAACTGGTCAAGGGCACGGTGGAGGCGGGAGAGTCGACGGCCGCTGCGGCGGTCCGCGAGCTGGCGGAAGAAGCGGGCGTCGAGGCCGAGGAAAGCCGTTTTCTTGGCCTCTGGCACTCGGGGTTTGCCGGCCAGGTGTGGGCTTTCCATGAGTGCCGGGTGCCGGCGCCGCTGCCCGAGAGCTGGACTCACTTCACCGCGGATGACGGCGGCCATCACTTCGAATTCTTCTGGCACCCCCTGGCCAGCCCGCCGTCGGCCCAATGGCACCCGCTGTTCCAGGCGGCCCTGGTGTTTTTGCGCGAGCGCCTGCTCGACGCCGACGCCTAGGCCGGGTTGGTGGGTATCACTGCCCCAGGCGGTACTGGTTGTTGCCGCTGCGCTTGGCTTCGTACATCGCCAGGTCGGCGATGTGCAGCAACTGGTCCATGCGCCCGGCATGGTCGGGAAACACCGCCACCCCCAGGCTGCTGCCGATGCTGTGGCGCTGGCTGTCCACCTCCACCGGGGGCGATAGCTGGCTGAAGATCTTTTCGCCGATGCGCCGGGCTTCTTCCGTCAGGTCGAGCCCCGGGGACAGTCCCTCCAGAATCACCACGAATTCGTCACCGCCGATCCGCGCCACGGTGTCGCTGCTGCGCAGGATGCCTTGCAGGCGCTGGGCCGTGGCGCTCAGCACCCGGTCCCCGGCGGCGTGGCCGTACTGGTCGTTGATGGCCTTGAAGCCGTTGAGGTCGACGAACACCAGGGCCACCCGGGTCTGATTGTGCCGCGCCTGCTCCAGGGCCCGGGACAGGCGCTGTTCCAGCATCAGGCGATTGGGCAGGCCGGTCAGCGGATCGAAGTGGGCCAGTTGCTGCAGCTGGCGGGTGGAAACCTTTTCATCGGTGATGTCGCGCACCACGCCGAGCATCTTGATGGTGGTGTCGTGCACGTTCTTCACCACGTTGCCGGTCTCGCGCAGCCAGTGGATGCTGCCGTCGGGCCACACCACGCGGTATTCCTCGTCATGGTTCTCGCCGGTTTCCAGGCAGCGCAATTCGCCGGCGCGCACCCGTTCCCGGTCCTCGGGGTGCACACAGGAGCAGAACAGTTCGTAGGAGGGCACCACTTCGCCGACCTTGAAGCCGAACATGCCGTAGATGGCTTCCGACCAGTACAGGCGCTGGGTGTCGACTTCCCAGTCCCAGGTGCCGATGCGTGCGAAGTACTGGCTGCGCTTGAAGCGCTCGGCATCGTCGGGCAGGCCCTCGACCCGTTGGCGATAGGCCCGCAACTGGGCCTGGGCGCGGCGCTCACGGCGCAGCAACCACAGTGTCAGCAGGGCCAGCAACAGGGTCAGGCACAGCAGGGACCAGACAGCAATCATGAGATTCTGGACAGCATGGAAGGGGGAGTCCTGAGGGTTGATGGCACGGGGCTATGTTAATCCACGCTATCGGCTGCAGAGCAGTTTTTTCTGTGGCGTCCGCTCATTCGGCGGCTGCCGGGGGGGGGGCAACCCTGGGGATTGCTGGCGAGTCGCTGGTGCGGCTGTTGCAGCCCACCACGGTGGCCTTTGCCGAGGCCCTGACCTCGGTGCTGGCCATTGTCGCGCTGCTGGGCGGGCGCTACCGGGGCTGGGTCGGGCTCGACCCGGTGATGGGAATGATCGGCGCGCTGCTGATTGCCCGCAGGTCCCATGCGCTGATCAACTCCAGCGCGGCGGTGTTGCTCGACACCCGTGATGAACGCCTGGCCGCGGTGTCCGGGCTGGCGCACTTGCCCTTCGAACTGCGTAGCCTCCGAGGCCGCGGGCCGGGCGCCTCAGCGGTACAGTTCCAGCACCGAATACACCAGTCCCACCACGGCCACCGCCAGCAGCATCAGGCTCGACAGGCCGGTCACCTGGCGCTTGTACTTGAGTGAGAACCCCTGGCGCGCCATCAGGATATAGGCCCCCAGCACGGCAAAGTCGATCACCACCCAGACCAGCGTCAGCAGCAGCGCGCTGCGCTCGAAGGAGCGACTGACCTGGATGAACTGGGGGAAGAACGAGACAAAGAAAATGATGTCCTTGGGGTTGCTGATGCCCAGCAGGAACCCATTGGCCAGGCCGCGCCGGCCCGGGGCGGTCGGCGCTGTGGCCGCTGCAGTTTGCGGGCCTGCGGCCTCCCGCAGGCCTTGCAACGCCAGCCAGCCGATAAAGCCGCAACCCAGCAGGCTGAACCCGCTGATCAGGCGCGGATCCAGCGCCAGGCCGGTGGTCAGCATCAGCACCGCCAGCAGCGCCAGGAGCAATGAGGCGGCATGGGTGCCCAGGGCGGTGAGCAGCGCCTGGCGCGGTCCGGCGTGCAGGCTGGTGGTGACAATCAGCGCCACCACCGGTCCCGGGGTGGCCACCAGCATCAGCACGCTGAGGGCATAGGCCAACAATAACGACAGGTTAAGATCCACGGTGCAGGCCTCCTGCTCAATTCGAGAGCGCGCAGCTTGGCGCCTTTGCCCGGCGTTGAAAAACGCAAAAAGCTGTGAGCTACTATGATTTTTTATCATCATGAGTGCCTGTCGATGGTCGAGCCCCTGCCGCCGCTCTACGCCTTGCGTGCCTTTGAAGTGGCCGCCCGTTCCTGCTCCTTCACCCGTGCCGCCGAGGCGCTGTCCCTGACCCAGAGCGCCATCAGCCGGCATATCCGTACCCTGGAAAGCCAGTTCGGTTGCCGTCTGTTCCAGCGCCACGGCCCGCGGCTGCAGCTCACCGAGGCCGGGGAGCGCCTGGCCCGGGAGCTCAAGGTCGGTTTCCGGATCATCGAGGATGCCTGCCTGCCGCTGCGGGCCAGTCGCGGCCAGTTGCGTCTCAAGGCGCCCTCGACCCTGACCATGCGCTGGCTGCTGCGGGTTCTGCAGACGCTCAAGGGCGAGCAGCCGGAGCTGGCGGTGCAACTGGCCAGTGTGTGGATGGATTTCGATCACGTGGACTTCTACGCCGAGCCCTACGACTGCGCGATTCTGCTGGGCAACGGCCACTTCGGCGACGGGGTCGAGGCCTGCAAGCTGTTCGATGAGTGGTTGATTCCCATCGGCCCGCCGCAGGCTGCGGACGGCGCGCCCTGGCCCCTTGAGCGGCTCAGGGACGCGGAACTGATCCACCCGTCGGCGGACCGCCGCGACTGGCGCCGCTGGCTGCAGGCCCAGGCGCTTGAGGAGCGGGCACTGCTGGAGCCGCTGCGGCTGGAGCGCGGCACGGTCTTCGACACCCTGGACCAGGCGATCAGCGCCGCCATGGCCGGGCACGGTCTGTCGATCGGTGACCTGCACCTGGTGGCGCAGGACATACGCGGCGGGCGGATCAGCCTGCCGTTCCCCAGCGCGGTGGCGTCAGGAGACGGCTACTACCTGGTGTGGCTGCGCGACAGCCCGAGCCAGGAGCGCATTGCCCGGTTGCGCACATTCCTGCTGAGCCAGGTCACGGATATCAGCGATCTAGGCGTGCACTACCGGGCCCCGGGCAGCGCTGACCGGCCGGCATGACGTCAGTTGAGGATGATGTAGTCGTTGCGTTGTTCGATGCCCTGGTGCGGCCCTGGCACCAGGTGCACATAGCGCCCTTGCAGCAGGTCGATCGGCAGGCAGTCGTCGACGTCGAGCAGGGCGTCGGTGTGGGATTTGTGCCAGTGGGCCAGCATCTGCCGCTTGCCCTTGGCCTTGGCTTCGGTCTTGTCTCTGGCCACCACCAGCAGGTAGCGGTGGGCCTCGCCGAAGGTTGCCGCCTCGTAGCCGCCCAGGTTGAGGAAGTACAGGCGCGGCGCGCCCGGCCCGGGGGCCAGGGGGCTGAACTCGACCTTGTATTCATCGACGCCGTCGACCTGCATCCACGAATCGATATGCAGGCCCGCCGGGCTGCCGAACCAGGCCTCGCGCAGTTGCGCGTAGGCCGACTCAAGGCGGTCGGCGACCACGAATTGGACGTCGTGGACTTCGATTGTCGCTTTGGGGTGCTTGCCCCCGAGCATCACCACAAACAGCATGATCCTTCCTTTTTCCAATAGCGGCGTCGGCAGAGGGGGCACTTTTTACCTCAAGCGTCCGCTTGCTGCCAGTCCCTTGGCCGGCTGCCCGGTGCGTCGCTGAACTGGGGCAGGCGGCCATTGACCGAGGCCCGGTACTGCCACTGCAGGGCCAGCGCGTCCAGGCCCGGTGGTTGCAGCAGGGTGCGCAGCAGGCTGTGGACGATGTTCAAGGCCAGGTCCCGCCCCGGGCAGCGGTGGGCGCCGGCGCCGAAGCTGAAGCCTTGCTGCGCCGGATCGCTGCCGGTGATCGCGCACAGGGCCGGGTCGTGGTTGGCCGCGGCCAGCAGCACCAGCACGCTATCCCCGGCTTGCAGGTCGACACCGAGCAGGGTGCAAGGCTCGGCCACGAAGCGGCGGGTGTTCTGCACCGGCGGGTCCAGGCGCTGCAGTTGCAGCAGCCAGTCCTGCAACTGCCGGGGGTCGTGCTGCAGGCGCCGGGCCAGGGCCGGGTCCGCCAGCAAGGCCAGCAGGCTGTTGCCGAGCAGCCCGGCGCAGGCGTCGTGGGTTTGCGCCAGCAGGCCCACCAGGTTGGCCTGCAGGTCCTCGGGGGCCAGCCCGTTGCTGCGCTCAAGGATCGTTCTCAGCAGCGGGCCGGGTTGCGGGTTGTCGAGCACGGCCTGCATCTGTCGGAGCAAGGCTTGCGCCGCCGAGTCGGCGGCCTGCAACTGTGGTTCCGTGCTCAGGGGCGAGAAGCAGGCGACGAACTCGCCGGTGCGTCGGGCCAGTTCTTCGCATTGCGCGGCGGGCACCCCCAGCAGGGCTGCCAGCAGGGCCACCGGCAGGCACCACTGCCAGCGTTGCAGGTCGGCGGCGCACTGCGGGGCGCGAAGGGCCGGGCGCCATTGGGCCAGCCAGGGCATCAGGTCGATCCCGCCCAGTGCCTGCAGCCCAGGGGCCATGGCCTGTCGCGGACAGCCGTGGCGCGGGCCGTCGTTCATGCGCATCAGGCGGGCAAACACTTGCCCGGCGGGCCGTCCGGCGATGGCCCGGGGCACCGGCTCCTGCAGCGGTCGGACCCGGCAGGCCGGGTGGTTGAGCACCGCGGCGACCGCCGCGGCACTGCTGGCCACCCACAGTCCGAGGGCCGAATCGTAGGTCAGGCCGCCCCGGGCACGCAGGCGGGCGTAGTAAAAGTCGTAGGGGTCGAAATGGGTAGCGGCGCTGATCGGGTCCATGATTTTTCTCTTTGTTGGGCAGATATCCAGGTTGCTACTATCCTCTGCCTTTCGAAGACACGATTCGTCATGGAGCGAAATATGAATGTAGTGCAGAACGACCTTGGGCTATCCAACGTGGCGGCGGCCATCGCCGAGCCGGCCCGGACCCGGATGCTCTGTGCCCTGATGGACGGCCACGCCCGCACCAGCACCGAACTGGCGGCAATCGCCCAGGTCAGTACCTCCACCGCCAGCGCCCACCTGGCCAAGCTCAAGGACGCCGGTTTGCTTCGGGTGCAGGTCCAGGGGCGGCACCGATACTACGACCTGGGCGATCCCCTGGTGGCCCAGGCCCTGGAGGCGCTGATGGTGATCGGCCAGGGCAGCACCTTCACCCCACGCACCCCGGACCGCCTGCAGTTCGCCCGCACCTGCTACGACCACCTGGCGGGCACCCTGGGGGTGCAGCTGCACGACCGGATGCTCGAAGCCGGCTGGTTGCTGGCGGCCGGGGAGGGCGAGGAGTACCAGGTCAGCGACAGCGGCGTTGAGTTCTTCCGCGGCCTGGGCATCGAGGTGGCCGAGCTTCGCGCCCTGCGTCGGCGCGTTGCCTGCTCGTGCCTGGACTGGAGCATGCGCCGTCCGCACCTGGGGGGCGCCCTGGGCGCTGCCGTGCTGCGGGTATTGCTGGAGCGCAAATGGCTGATCCGCGACCTGGACAGCCGTGCCCTGACCCTGACCGGCACCGGCGGACGCTACATCAGCAAGCGTTTTGGCATGCCGCTGATCCAGCCGTCGCGGCCACTGTCGGCCTCGGCCAGCCGGGAGCTGCAGCAACTGGGGGGCTGAGCCCCATGAGGATGCGGCGGCCGGGGCTCGCCCGGGCGCCGCATGGGCCGTTCAATCGGGTTCCAGGGCCTCCAGCAGGTCGCCGTCGAGCCCGAGCATGGCCTGCTCCAAGCGCGTCAAGGCCGCCTTGATCTGATCGGCATTGGCGCCTTCGCGGCAGGCCTTTTCCAGGTATTCGCATTCATCGATCAGGGCCTGGGCCTTGATGATCCGCGCCGCGCCATGGATGCGGTGGGCCAGATCGGCCACCCCCTTGCTGTCGGAACCGGCGAGCTGTTCGCGGATCTGTTTCAGGTCCTGCCGGTTGCTCTGCTGCAGGCCCTTGAGCACTCGCTGGATGGAGGCGGGGTTGCCGCCGGTGAGGTGGTCCAGTTGCTGGATGTCGAAACGCTGGCTGGTGCTTTTCAGCTGGGTGCGCGGCAGGGCCTGCAACTGGCGCAGGCGCCGATCCAGTTCGGGCAGGGCGATGGGCTTGAAGATGCAGCCGTTCATGCCGGCGTCCAGGCAGCGTTGCTGTTCTTCGGGTTGGACATTGGCGGTGAATCCGAAGATCTGCACCGGCGGCCGTCCCTGGATCTGCTCGGCAAGGCGAATCTGCCGGGTCAGGTCGTAGCCGTTCATCACCGGCATGTTGCAGTCGGTGATCACCACATCGAAGGTTTCCCGCAGCCACAGCTTGTAGGCGTCGGCGCCGTTTTGCGCCTGGCTCAGGCTGTAGTCGAGAAAGCGCAGTTGTTCGCAGAGCAGTTGGCGGTTGGCCTGGCTGTCGTCCACCACCAGGATGTGCAGCGCGGCCCTGGCGGCCAGCGGCTGGGTGTCCGGCGTCAGCGGCGGCGGGGTATCCGGCAGCGGCTCGAGTCGGCTCAACTGCAGCTGGACCCGGGCCAGGGTGCCGACCCCGGGCTGGCTTTGCAGGCTCAACTGGCCGCCCATCATCTCGCACAGGGTGCGGCAGATCACCAGCCCCAGGCCGGTGCCCGAACGGGCGTTCTGATGCTGTCCGGGCACCTGGCTGAAGGGCTGGAACAGCAGTTGCTGGTCCTCGGGTTCGATGCCGATGCCGGTGTCCCGGACCGTCAGCAGCAGGGGCAGGGTCTGCGGGTCGTCGCGCTCGGCCTGCAGGCGGATCTGCACGGTGCCGCGCTCGGTGAACTTGATGGCGTTGCTCACCAGGTTCGAGAGGATCTGCTTGAAGCGCAGCGGGTCGACCAGCACGTCGCCGCTGGCGCCGCCGTCCAGGTCCAGTTCCAGGCGCAGGCCCTTCTGTCGGGCCAGGCCATCGAAGACCCGGAACACCGATTCCACCAGGTCCCGCAGATTGGCCCGCTCGGGGCTCAGGCTCAGGCGCCCGCTTTCGATCCGGGCGATGTCCAGGATGTCGCCGATCAGTTCCAGCAGGCCCAGGGCCGAACTGTAGGCCACCTCGATCGAAGGGCGGTCGAGCTGCCCCTGGTCGGCGCGCTTGAGGGCCAGTTCGAGCATGCCGATCACCGCGCTCATGGGGGTGCGGATCTCGTGGCTCATGGTGGCCAGGAAGGTGGTCTTGGCCCGGTTGGCCTTGTCGGCGTCGTTCTTGGCCTGGGTCAGTTCACTCAACAGTTGCTGGCGTTCGCTGATGTCCAGCCAGCCGCCGATGATGCCGAGGATTTCGCCCTGGGCATCGCGGTAGGGCAGCATCCAGTGGTAGATCTGCATCTGCTGGCCGCGGATGTGCACCGTGCGGTCGATCAGCAGCGGCGGGCCGCCATCGAGGATGCTCTGGAAGTCGGTGGCGAACAGCCCGGCTTCGGGCACCGCCAGCTGTTCGAGGTTGCTGCCCAGCACGCTCTGGCGATCGGTGCCCATGGTCTTGAGGTAGCTGTCGTTGCAGATCACCAGGCGCCGTTCACGGTCGCGCACGTAGATCGGGTTGGGCGTGCCGTTGATCAGCGCGTCCATGAAGCGCAACTGGTCGTTGAGGGCATGCTCGGCCCGTTCGCGCTGGCTGACCTGGCGGCGCATGGCGTAGCCCCAGGCCAGGGCAATCAGCAGCAGCACGATCGACGCGGCGCCGGCCAGGTAGAGGGTCGAGCGATAGTCGCGCCAGGAAGGGGGCGCGACGGCCGCCTTGGAGCGCCAGCGATTGTTGAGCTCGGTGATGGCGTCCGGAGAAATGCTGCGCAGGGACTTGTCGATGATGCTGAACAGTTCCGGCTGGTCGCGGCGCACCGCAAGGGACTCGTTGAGCAGGGGCAGGTTGAGGGCCGAGCGGACCTTGAGCTGGTCTTCCCTGATTCGCGGCAGGTTGAAGCTGACGGCGATTTCCGCCTGCACGGCGGCGTCGGCCTTGTGGTCCCGAAGCAGGGACAGGGCTTCGAAGTTGGTCTGCACTTCCTTGATGCGGATCTGTGGGTAGCGCTGGCGCAGCAGGGCCACCAGGGCGTGACCGCTGCCGATCAGCAGGGTCTTGCCGGCCATGTCTTCCAGGCTTTTCGGCGCGTCGGCGGCGTCGCGGGTGATCAGCATGTAGGGCCCGACCAGGTAGGGGCGGGAGAATCGCAGGTAGGTTTCGCGCTCGGGGTTGCGGGCCCGATCGGCGACCATCTGCACCCGGCCCTCGCGCACGGCGTCGTTGAGGTCCTTGAAGCTGGGCAGCGTGGTGATTTCGAAGGTCAGCCCGGTCTTGGCCTCCAGCATCGCCAGCAGGTCGGCGGTAATCCCCAGGTAATTGCCGTCGGCGTCGAAGTAGGACATCGGCGGCAGGTAGCGGTGGATGCCGATGCGCACCACCGGGTTCTTTTCGATCCAGCGCTGTTCCTCGGGGGTGAGGCTGGTTTTTTCCATGCTCAGCAGCAGGCGGTCGCCCCAGCGATTGCGGATGCTGATGTCCTGCTCCCTGTGGATCGCGCGCAGGGCAGCGTCGAGCAAATGCTGCAGTTGCCGGTTGTCCGGGTTCACCGCGAAGGCGAAGCCGGAGATGCTGGCCGGGCCGCTGTAGATGATCCGCAGGTAGTCGCTGTAGTTGCGCGAGATCAGGAACTGCGCCGAGACGGCATCGCTGAGCAGCACGTCGGCATCGCCGAAGGCCACGGCGGCCATGGCCGCATCCGCAGTGCCATAGGTTTCGATCCGCGCCTGGGGGTACATCGCCTGGGCCGAGGGCAGGCTGATGGTGTCCTGGGAGATGGCCAGGCGGCGTCCCTGCAAGCCGCCCTTGAGCGACGGCGAGTCGCCTTGGCGGGCGACCAGGGTCGGGCGATTGACCAGATAGCTCTGGCTGAGCAGCAGTTGCCGTTGCCGCGCCTCGTCCTGGGTGACGCTGCCCATCAAGTCGATCTCGCCCCTGGCCAGGGCATTGAACACCTGCTCGCGGGTTTCATAGGCGCGGATGCTGATCTTCACCCCCAGAGCGTCGGCCAGCAGGCCGATGTAGTCGGCGGTAACGCCTTCGTACTCCTTGGCTTCGTTGACCATTTCCAAAGGCGGCAGGTTTTGCTGTGCGGTGCCCAGCACCAGTTCGCGCTTGTTGCGCAGCCATTGCCAGTCATCGCTGGTCAGGGACAGTTGGTGGTGATGGGGGGATTCATAATTGAGCAACTGCAAAAGGGGCGTGGTGTCGCTCATGGCCGGCAGGCATGTCAGCGCCATCAGCATGGGCAGGATAAAACGAAGCATCGGGGCTCCTGATCGAGGAACGGCACAAGGGTGGATCGAAGAGGGAAGCGGCAGGCTGCGTCATCAGCCGGACAACAGCTGAGCGCCAATGCTGGACGTAAATATAGATCAAGGAACGGCGGCAAACGCGGCTATTTTCCCGGGTTGCGCAGGCTCGGGCAAGCGCGCTGATACGGGCGGACCGAAGGTCTGGTCGGCGCCTTGACCGGCTTGCGGTTAGCGATACGCTTGTTGCTATCCGTACGTTTCCCGTGGGCAGGCCGCCGGGTGGCCTGAATGGTGCCGGCGGCCGCACCATCGGCAGCACCCCGGTCGTCGCCGCTGAGCCTGGAGCCGCGCTTGAATACCCTGAAGATATTGGTTCTGGAAGATCATCCAGTGCAGCAGTTGCTGGTCCTGGAGCAGTTGCAGCGCCTGGGGGTGGTGGCTCCCCTGGCGGCGTCCGACGGAACCGGTGCCCTGGAGCTGTTGCGCGCACGCGGCGCGGCGGACATCGTTCTCTGCGACCTGCAGATGGCGGGCATGGACGGCCTGGAATTCCTGCGCCGGGCCAGCGCGGAACAATTGGTGCGGGCGGTGATTCTCTACAGCCTGATCGAACCCGACCTGCGGCGCGCGGTGTTGCAGATGATCAGCCTGCAGGGGCTGATCGTGCTGGGTGATGTGGGCAAGCCGGCGGAACTGGCGGCCCTGCAGGCGATGCTCGAACTCTATCAACAGCGCCACCAGTCACCGCTGCCCGCGCCGCCGCCCCGGCACTTCGAGCCGGTGAATCGCGAAGAGCTGCTCCGGGGCGTGGAGCAGGGGCAGTTCGTGTCCTACTACCAGCCCAAGTTCGATCTGCAACAGGCCACCTGCAGTGGTGCCGAGGTGCTGGTGCGCTGGCTTCATCCGCAGCGCGGCGTGCTGGCGCCGGCGGCGTTTCTCGCTGAACTGGAGGCCGAAGGCCTGCTGGACCGGGTGTTTCATCAGCAGCTCGACCAGAGCATGGCGTTGCAGCGCCGGCTGCTGGATCAGGGAGAGGAGCTGGAGCTGGCGTTCAACCTGATGCCCCGGCAACTGGCCAGCAGCGACATTGTCGGGCATATCCGCCAGGCCATCGAACGGCACCAGGTGCCGCCGCATTTGCTGAGCTTTGAAATCACCGAGGTCGGCCTGGTGCAGGCTCCGGCCATCAGCCTGGAGAACCTGGTGCGTCTGCGCATGATGAAGTGCAACCTGGCCATCGACGACTTCGGCGCCGGCTATTCCTCCTTGCAGCGCCTGTGCGAGCTGCCGTTCAACCAGATCAAGCTCGACGCGCATTTCGTCCGCGAACTGGTGCGTCAGCCGCGCTGCCGTGCGGTGGTGGGGGCGTCCCTGGCGTTGGCCAGCAGCCTGGAGATGTGCCTGGTGGTGGAAGGGGTGGAAACCCAGCTCGAACGGCGCCTGCTGCTGGAAATGGGCTGCCTGCTGGGCCAGGGCTACTGGTATGCCCGGCCGATGGCGCAAGCCCAGTTGCTGGCCTGGCCGCGCAGGGCGCCGGTGTCGGTGTCGCAACAGACGCCCTGAGGCTGCCGGCTGGCGCCTGTGGAAACGGCGCTGGACGCGGACGGCCTTTGTGTCGAAGCTGTGGGTCCCTTGATTCAGGCAGGTGCTTGCATGCTTATCGTCTTCAGCGGCTTGCCGGGCTCCGGCAAGACCACCATCGCCCGTACCCTGGTGCCGCACCTGGGCGCCACCTACCTGCGCATCGACAGCATCGAGCAGGGCCTGCGCGACGCCGGCCTGCCCGAGGTGGGCAAGGGCGGCTACCAGATCGCCCTGCAACTGGCCGAGGCCAATCTGGCCCTGGGCAACCGCGTGCTGGCGGACTGCGTCAATCCGCTGGCCGAAAGCCGTCAAGCCTGGCGTCGGCTGGCGGACAGGCTGGGCGTCGAGCTGCTGGACATCGAGGTGTTCTGCAGCGATCCGCTGGAGCATCGCCGGCGGGTCGAAACCCGGCAGCTGGATGTGCCGGGCCTGCAAGCGCCCGACTGGCAGTCGGTGCAGAGCCACGAGTATCAGGCCTGGGCTTCGCCGCCCCTGCGCCTGGACAGCTCGCGGCTGTCGCCGGAGCAGGCGGTGGCGGTGATTCTGGCCAAGGTGGCAGCGCGCTCCTGAGGCCCGGCTGCGCCGTGCCGATTTTTGTCTGTGAACCTCATTGGTGCAGCTACAGTCATTGCTCAGGGGGCGCTACTGGCCGCTGTGAGCAGCACTGGGTGAAAAACTCCCGATAACGGGGCAAAAAATTCCGCTGTCGGGCTTTCTGCACCGATTCTGCCCGCATCCGTCACCCCTGGTGCCGCCCGATCGGTCTTGAACAGGTTCAAGGCCGGCCTGCTCAGGGCGGACAAGTCACTTTTATGAAATTAAATGTCGCATTGAGTGCATTTATGGCCTGGGGCGGCGCTTTGCCCGCCGTTTGCGCATTTGCGGCATAGCGATTGCTACCGCTGTCTTACCAGGGCGGCAAGGGCCGCCCCGCACAGCACTCAGGAGGTGTTTTCACGGTCAGGGAGCGCTGCTCCCTGCCAGGGCAAAGCCGGGTTAGGTACACACAGGGTTCAGATAAGAAGCCGTTTGCATCACGGCAAGGAGTTGGCTATGTCCCGCGCTTTTTTCGATGAAATGTACGCTGCCAGCGGCACGTGTCGACCCCATTACGCAGCGTTCGCCCGTTGGCTGGCGGACACCCCCCTGGAGCTTCTGGACCAGCGGCGGCGCGAAGCCGATCTGCTGTTCCATCGCGCCGGCATCACGTTCACCCTGTACGGCGACGAGCAGGGCACCGAGCGCCTGATTCCCTTCGACATCATTCCCCGCAGCATCAAGGCCAGCGAGTGGCGCACCGTGGAACGCGGCTGCGTGCAGCGGGTCCAGGCGCTGAACCTGTTCCTGGCCGATATCTATCAGGGCCAGCGGATCATCAAGGAGGGCATCATTCCCGCCGAACAGGTGCTGGCCAACGAGGGCTATCAGGTGGCCATGCAGGGCCTGAACCTGCACCGCGGCATCTACGCCCATATCGCCGGGGTGGACCTGGTGCGCGACGGCGACGGCAGCTACTACGTGCTGGAAGACAACCTGCGCACCCCCAGCGGCGTGAGCTACATGCTCGAAGACCGCAAGATGATGATGCGCCTGTTTCCCGAGCTGTTCGCCGCCCAGCGCATCGCGCCCATCGACCATTACCCCAACCTGCTGCTCGAAACCCTGAAAAGCGCCAGCCCCCTGGACAATCCCACGGTGGTGGTGCTGACCCCGGGACGCTTCAACAGCGCCTATTTCGAACATGCGTTCCTGGCCCGGGAGATGGGCGTGGAACTGGTGGAAGGGGCCGACCTGTTCGTGCGTGACGACCGGGTGTTCATGCGCACCACGGCCGGGGCCCAGGCGGTGGATGTGATCTATCGCCGGCTGGACGACGCCTTTCTCGATCCGCTGTCGTTCAACCCCGACTCCATGCTCGGCGTGCCCGGGCTGATCGCCGCCTACCGCTGCGGCAATGTGGTGCTGGCCAACGCCGTGGGCACCGGGGTCGCCGACGACAAATCGATCTACCCCTACGTGGACGAGATGATCCGCTTCTACCTGAGCGAGGAGCCGATCCTCAAGAACGTGCCCACCTGGCAGTGCCGCAACCCCGCCGAACTGTCCCATGTGCTGGCCAACCTGCCGGATCTGGTGGTCAAGGAAACCCAGGGTTCCGGCGGCTACGGCATGCTCGTGGGCCCGGCGGCCACCGCGGCCCAGATCGAGGAATTCCGCACCCGGCTCAAGGCCCGTCCCGAGGCCTACATCGCCCAGCCGACCCTGTCGCTGTCCACCTGTCCGACCTTCGTCGAAAACGGCATCGCGCCGCGGCACATCGACCTGCGGCCGTTCGTCCTGTCCGGCCGGGAAACCCGCCTGGTGCCCGGCGGCCTGACCCGCGTCGCCCTGCGCGAGGGCTCGCTGGTGGTGAACTCGTCCCAGGGCGGCGGCACCAAAGACACCTGGGTAGTGGAGGACTGAACCATGCTCTCAAGAACCGCTGCGGACCTGTACTGGATGTCCCGCTACCTGGAGCGTGCCGAGAACCTGGCGCGCATGCTCGAAGTCAGTTACTCGCTGTCGCTGATGCCCCAGGCTGGGCGTGGCGACGGCCATGCCGAACTGTCCATGTCGCTGCTCGCCGCCGGCACCCTGGACGACTACAACCAGCGCTACGGTGAACTCAACAGCGAGCGCATGCTGCACTTCTTTGCCCTCGACGAAACCAACCCCGGCAGCATCTACTGCTGCCTGCGGGCGGCGCGCAGCAATGCTCACGCGGTGCGCGGGCGGATCACCGCCGACATGTGGGAGAACATGAACGCCACCTGGCTGGAGATGCGCAACATCGCCGCCAACGGCCTGGGGCGCTACGGCATCAGCCAGTTCTGTGACTGGGTCAAGGAGCGTTCGCACCTGTTCCGCGGCGCCACTGCCGGCACCATCATGCGCAACGATGCCTACCGTTTCATTCGCCTTGGGACCTTCATCGAGCGCGCCGACAACACCCTGCGCCTGCTGGATGCGCGCTACGAAATGTTCGGCGAGGAGTCCGAGGAGGTCAGCGACGATTCGGCCCGGGGCTACTACCAGTGGAGCGCCTTGCTCCGCGCCCTGTCGTCGTTCGAGGCGTTCAACGAGATCTACCGCAATGCCCCGGGGGCCGAGCAGGTGTCCGAGATGTTGCTGCTGCGCGCCGATGTGCCGCGCTCCCTGCTGGCCTGTGTCGAGGAGCTGGACCAGCTCCTGGCCACCTTGCCGGGGGACAACGGCCGCCCGGCCCAGCGCCTGGCCGCCGAACTCAATGCGCGCCTGCGCTACACCGGGATCGACGAGATTCTCGACTCCGGCCTGCACCAGTGGCTGACCGATTGCATCGGGCAGATCCGTCACCTGGGGCAGACCGTGCACGAATCCTATCTGGAGGTGGTATGAAACTGTCCATTCGCCACGACACGACCTACAGCTACGCCGACGAAGTCTGCACCAGCATCCAGTTCCTGCGCCTGACGCCCCAGGACAGCCAGCGCCAGCAGGTCCTGCAGTGGCAGCTGGAACTGCCACGCCGGGTCCGCGCCCAGCGCGATCCCTACGGCAACATCCTGCACGTCATGACCCTCGACGAGCCCCACGGGGCGATCATCCTCACCGCCTTCGGCGAAGTGCAGATCGACGAGAGTCGCGAGGTGGAAGGCGACAGCCAGTCGCCGCTGCCGTTCCTGCGCACAAGCCACTTGAGCGCGGCCGACGCGGCCCTCTGCGACTTTGCCCGGCAGCACTGCGGCGCAGGCCGCGACCGCGCCGCGCTGACCGAGCTGATGCACGCCCTGGCCGAGCACATGCCTTACCGTCCCGGCGCCACCGGGGTCGGCAGTACCGCCGCCCAGGCCTTTGCCGGCGGCGCCGGGGTCTGCCAGGACCATACCCACGCGTTCCTGGCCTGCGCCCGCAGCCTGGGGATTCCCGCGCGCTATGTGTCCGGCTACCTGTGCACCGAGGACGCCAGCCATCTGGCCAGTCATGCCTGGGCCGAAGCCTGGCTCGACGACGGCTGGTACAGCTTCGACGTGACCAACCGCCTGACCCGCCCCGAGCGCCACCTGAAACTGGCGGTGGGCCTGGATTACCTGGATGCCTGCCCGGTGCGCGGCATGCGCCGCGGCGGCGGGGCGGAACAGATGCACGCGCAGGTGCAGGTCAGTTCCATGGTGCAGGTCCAGCATCAATAGGCGGCTGTCCGGGGTCAGTCGCGGCCCATGCACTGGCGACGGTATTCGTCCGGGGTGGTGCCCATCATGCGCCGGAACATGCTGATGAAGGCCGAGGCGCTGCTGTAGCCCAGGTCCAGGCCGATGCTTTCCACGGTCTGGCCCTGTTCCAGCAGGGCCAGGGCCTGCACCACCTTGAGCCGCTGGCGCCACTCGATCAGCGACATGCCCAGCTCGCGCTGGCTGCGGCGCATCAGCGTGCGTTCGCTGGTGTTGGCGGCGTGGGCCAGTTGCGGCAATGAGCGCGGGTCGCCGGGGTTGGCCTTGAGGGTACGCAGCACCGGTCCCAGCAACGGGTCGTCGGAAGAGGGCAGGTAGCTGCCGGCGCAGGAGGCGTGCCCCAGCTTGTCCACCAGCACTTGCAGCAGGCGCTGTTGTTCGGCGCTCTGGGGCAGCCCCGGCGGCGCCTGGCGCAGGTCGTCGAGCAAGGCCAGGACCAGCGGGCTGAGGCTCAGGGCGCAGTGTCGGGCGGGCAGGGCGGTGCACAGCTCGGGCGCCAGGTACAGCGAGCAGTGGCAGGCCTCGTGGCGGTTGAAGCCCATGTGCTCGACATTCGGTGGCAGCCAGATGCCGTACTGCGGCGGCGCCAGGTAATGGTGGTCGCCCAGCTCGATTTCCATCACCCCGCTGTAGGCATAGACGAACTCGCCCCAGGGGTGGCGGTGGCGCGGGTAGGTGGCATGGGCCGGCAGGTTGGCCGCACGAAAGAAGATCGGCGCCGGCAGGGCTTCGCTGAACGGCGGCAGGTGCAGTTGTTGCGCAGCTTTGTTCACGGCGGGCACCGGTTGGCGGATAAGTGTTATGAGCTGGCGGAATAGAACTATATCTAGGAAAACTGTCAGGCGGACAATCCTTCATCACTTTTGCTCGATGAAGGATTCGCCATGGCCACTCGCCAACCCCTGGACGCCACCGCCGCTGGCCTGATGCTCGGCCTGTGCGCGATCTGGGGCCTGCAGCAGGTGGCGCTCAAGGCCACCGCCGCGGACATCGCGCCGATCCTGCAGATCGCCCTGCGCTCCGGCGGCGCCGCGTTGCTGGTGGGCCTGCTGATGCGCTGGCGCGGCGAACGCCTGGGGCTGGGCGATGGTCACTGGCGCCCGGGCCTGCTGGTGGGCGGGCTGTTTGCCCTGGAGTTTCTTCTGGTGGGCGAGGGCCTGCGTCACACCACGGCCTCGCACATGGCGATCTTCCTCTACACCGCGCCGATCTTCGCCGCCCTCGGGCTGCACTGGCTGATGCCTTCCGAGCGCCTCAAGCCCGCGCAATGGCTGGGTATTGGCGTGGCCTTTGGCGGCATCGTCGTGGCCTTCAGCGGTCCATCCCCGGCCGGCCACGGCGGCGGCAGCCATGTGCTGCTGGGGGATTTTCTCGGGGTGCTCGGCGGGGTTGCCTGGGGCGCCACCACGGTGGTGGTGCGCTGTTCGCGGCTGGCCTCCAGCCCCACCACCCGGACCCTGCAATATCAGCTGCTGGGGGCTTTTGTCTGGCTCGGCCTGGCGGCGTTGCTGTTCGGCCAGACCAGTATCCGTTTCACCCCGCTGGTGATCGCCAGCCTGGGGTTCCAGGTGCTGGTGGTGTCGTTTGCCAGCTTCCTGATCTGGTTCACCCTGTTGCGTCGCTACCAGGCCTCGCGGCTCGGGGTGCTGTCGTTCATGACCCCGCTGTTCGGCATCGGCTTCGGCGTCTGGCTGCTGCATGAACCCCTGGAGGCCAACTTCATCGTTGGCGCGCTGCTGGTGCTGGCGGGCATCGTCACGGTCAGCGGCTACGAGTGGCTGCGCCAGCGGCTCAAGCGCAACCCCCAGGTCGCTGCCGCGCCGGCGAGCCTGCCCGGGAGCGGGCCACGCGCCTGAGGCTAGGCCCACTGGCCGCGGCTGGCGTCGGCTCGCCCGCGGTCTTGAGCGTGTCGTGCCCGCAGCAGCGGTTGCGGACAAGGTTTCGGATCAATCGTTGATGTTATAAAGTAACGGCCGATTGTCCCGCTTAGCCAAGCTGACGCCCACTCTCTGAACCTGACGCTGCGATCCCTCCCTATGACTTCTTCAGCCCATCCTCCCGTGCGCCTCGGCGCGCGCTTGTTGAGCATCGACGCGCTGCGCGGCCTGGTGATGCTGTTCATGCTCCTGGACCACGTCCGCGAAACCTTCTTCCTGCACCGGCAGGTCAGCGATCCCATGGACGTGGCCACCACCGAGCCCGGGCTGTTTTTCAGCCGCACCCTGGCGCACCTGTGTGCGCCGGTCTTCGTGCTGCTGACCGGGCTCTCGGCCAGCCTGTTCGCCCACAAGCACGGCAATCGGGCCGAGGCCAGTGCCTTCCTGTTCAAGCGCGGCTTGTTCCTGGTGCTGCTGGAACTGACCCTGGTGAACTTCGCCTGGACCGGGCAGGTGCCGCCGAGCGTGATCTACCTGCAGGTGATCTGGGTCATCGGCCTGAGCATGCTGGCGCTGTCGGCGCTGCTGTGGTTGCCGCGCGCGGTGCTGCTGGTACTGAGCCTGTTGCTGATCGGCGGGCACAACCTGCTCGATGGCGTGCATTTCGCCGCGGGCGAGGCGCTGCACGTGCCTTGGGCGATCCTGCACGACCGGGGCTGGATCGAGTTCGGCGATGCCTTGCGCGTGCGCACCTCCTATCCGCTGTTGCCGTGGATCGGCGTGATTGGCCTGGGCTATGGGCTGGGGCCGTGGTTTGCCGCCGAGGCCGATAGCGCGCGGCGTCAGCGGCGGTTGCTGCTGGGCGGGCTGGCGGCGCTGGCGGGGTTTGTCCTGCTGCGCCTGCTCAATGGTTATGGCGAGCGGCCCTGGGGCAGTGGCGACAGCGGCCTGCAAACGCTGATGAGCTTTTTCAACATCACCAAGTACCCACCGTCGCTGCTGTTCATCGCCCTGACCCTGGGTGTGGGGTTGCTGGTGCTGCGCGCCCTGGAGCGCTGCCAGGCACGCCGCTGGGTCGCGCTGCTCGGGGTGTTTGGCGGCGCGCCGATGTTCTTCTACCTGCTGCACCTGTATGTGCTCAAGGGCCTGTACCTGCTGGCCGTGGCGCTGCTGGGGCGCAACCAGGGGGCCTACTTCGGCTTCGACTCGCTGGGCTGGCTGTGGCTGATCACGCCGCTGTTGGCGGTGCTGCTCTACCCGCCGGTGCGGGCCTTTGCCCGGCTCAAGGCACGGCGTCGCGACCTGGGGTGGCTGAAGTACTTTTGAGGGAGGGTTCGCCGGCACGCGTTGCGCAGCAGCCGGCTGGCCGGCGAAAGCATCCCCCGAACGCTGTCAGGGCCGCGCCGCGCGAATGGCCTCGCGGATTTCTTCCTGCAACTGGCGAGCGCCGCTGCAGGCCGGGTCGGCGGGGCCGTACTTGCAGGATTTATCCAGCACCTTCAGCGCCAGGTCGGCGTCGGGCGCTACGCCGATGCCCCGGCTCAGGTGGAAGCCGTACATGGTGCAGGCCCAGGGATCATTCAGCTCACAGGCCTTGTTGAAAGTCTGCACCGCACAGTGCCGGGTGGCCTGGTTGTCGGCGTCGGCGGTGAGCATGCCGGCGGCGCGGTTGGTACACCCGGAAACCAGCCCCAGGCTGCAGGCGCGCTGGTACAGCGGTTCATAGCCTGCGGCGGGGCCTTTGGCCTGTTGCAGGGTGGTGGCCAGCCAGTAGCAATCGTTGCCGTCGCCGGCTTCGCAGCGCTGCAGGCAGGCGCCCAGCTGCTCCGGGGTTTCGCAGCGGTTGGCCTGCGTGGCCCGTGTCGCGGTCCTGGCCGGCATGTTGTCGCTGGGGCATTGCCTGGCCTGGGCTTGCCAGTCTTGCCGGGCCTGGACCTTGGCGGAAATCCCCTCGACCAGGGCCGGGTCCCCTGGCGCGGCGCTGGCCGCGAAGGTCGACAGCCATACGGCGCCAAGCAGGCAGAAACGATAGAAACGGTGCATGGACGGGGTCCTTTCCAAAGGGAGGGGGAGGCGGGGGCGTATCTTAGGGGCTTTCTGCCCTGGTTGCTGGTGGCCGGCGGGCTGTGCCGAGATTTTTTTCGACGTCTACCTGCCAAGTCCCTTGTGGGCCCGGGGTTGTACTCTGTACTGTATATAAAAACAGTATCAGGGCCTTGCCATGCAATTGATCGACAAGCTGAGCATCCTCGCCGACGCCGCCAAGTACGACGCTTCCTGCGCCAGCAGCGGCGCGCCCAAGCGCAGCTCGGAAGGCCGAAGCGGGTTGGGCTCGAGCAATGGCATGGGCATCTGCCACAGCTACACGCCGGACGGGCGTTGCGTCTCGCTGCTCAAGGTGCTGCTGACCAACTTCTGCCTGTATGACTGCCAGTACTGCGTCAACCGCCGCTCCAGCGATGTGCCCCGGGCACGCTTCAGCCCCGAGGAAGTGGTGCGCCTGACCCTGGATTTCTACCGGCGCAATTGCGTCAGCGGGCTGTTCCTCAGCTCCGGCATCATCCGCTCGGCGGACTACACCATGGAGCAACTGGTGCGGGTGGCCCGGCTGCTGCGCGAGGAGCACGAGTTTCGCGGCTATATCCACCTCAAGACCATCCCCGACGCCGACCCGCTGCTGATCGAGCAAGCCGGGCGCTATGCCGACCGCCTCAGCGTCAATGTCGAATTGCCCACCGACCAGGGCCTCAAGGCCCTGGCCCCGGAAAAACACCTGGGTTCGATCAAGCAGGCCATGGGCACCATCTATACCGGCGAGCAGACCGTGCTCAACGAACCCCGGGCGCCGCGTTTCGCCCCCGCCGGGCAGAGCACCCAGATGATCGTCGGTGCCGACGACACCGATGACAGCACCATCCTCCACAGCGCCGAGTCGCTGTACGGCAACTTCCGCCTGCGCCGGGTCTATTACTCGGCGTTCAGCCCGATTCCCGACAGCCCGAAAAGCGTGCCCCTGGCCGCGCCGCCGCTGATGCGCGAGCACCGCCTGTACCAGGCCGACTTCCTGCTGCGCGGCTATGGCTTCAGCGCCAACGAACTCTTCAAGGGACCGGGGCACCTGGCCCTGGATATCGACCCCAAGCTGGCCTGGGCCCTGGACAACCGCAGCCTGTTTCCCCTGGACCTGAACCGCGCCGAACCGGCGCTGATATCGCGTATTCCGGGGATCGGCCTGCGCACCACCCAGCGCCTGGTGGAACTGCGCCGCGAGCGGCGCATCCGCTTCGAGGACCTGGCGCGCATGCGCTGCGTGCTGAGCAAGGCCAAGCCGTTCTTCATCACCAGCGACTATCACCCGCAGCAGGCGGAAACCAGCAGCGCGCTGCTCTATCAGCAACTGCGGGACCGGCCGCAACCACAGCAGATGGGGCTCTGGGGATGATCAGCCTGGATTGCGACGACCTGTTCGACACCTGGCGCCAGCAGGCACGCTGGCTGCTCAGCCACTCCATCGACCCGAGCCGGGTCAGCTGGGCCGGGACCCGGGAGGCCGACCTGTTCGCCAGCGACGAGAGTTGCCCCGAACAGCCGGGGCCCTTTCGCGCGCGCATTCCCCAGGCCCTGCTGGAGCTGTTGCAGCGAGCCGCCTGCTACCGCGGCGAGCAGCGCTGGAGCCTGCTCTACGAGGTGCTGTGGCGGGTCAGCCATGGCGACCGCACGGCCATGCTCAGCGGCGATCAACTGGGCAGCGAGTTGCAGCGGCGGATCAAGCAGGTGGACCGCGAGGCCCATCACCTGCATGCCTTCGTGCGATTTGTCCGGCTGCCCGAGGGCCGCTCGCGCCTGGCCGAGCAACCCGAATACGTGGCCTGGCACGAGCCGGCCCACGACATCCTGGCCCACGCCAGCCGGCACTTCATCGGGCGCATGGGGCGCCACCGCTGGATGATTGCCACGCCCCGGGACGGGGTGTACTTCGACGGCGAGCAACTGCACCACCAGCGCCAGTGCCCCCGTGGCTGGCAGCAACTGGCCCAGGCCGGCGACGACCCCGGCAGCGAGCTGTGGCTGGCCTATTACAGCCACATCTTCAACCCGGCGCGGCTCAACCCCAAGGTCATGCAGGGGCATTTGCCGACCCGGTTCTGGAAGCACCTGCCGGAGGGGCCGCTGATTCCGGCGCTGATCAGCGAAGCGCGCCACGGCAAGCAGCGCGACGGCCAGGCCAGCCAGGTGGCAGCGCGGCCAGGCAAGCGGATCGGTCAGGTGCGCAGTGATAGCGCTGGGCAGACGCCAGGGCCTTCCCTGACAATGCGCGGCTTTGAACAATGAGGCAGGCAGTCAATGGATGACGGTGTGGATGACGGCAAGGGCATTACCGAGGAGTTCTGGTCGAAGGCAGTGACTAACGACGCCAAGATGATGTGGCGGGTGGGCAGCCGCGGCGTGACCTTCCTGGCGGCGCTGCTGCTGCCCAAGACCGGGTTCAAGGTCGTGGACATCGCGGTTGGAGTGCTGACCATGCTGATCCCCTTGCTGGTGATCGAGACCCAGAGGGCCTATTCGAAGTTTTCCCCCGGGTTCCTGGCCTGGGTGGTTCGCATCAGTGTCTTTGCCAGTGGTGTGGCCATGGCCAGCCTGGGGTTGGTGATTTACGCCTGGGTAGTTGGGCCTGTGGTATCGGGGGTCGGCCTCGCCTTTTTTCAACAGGCAGTCAGTCTTGGCGGGTACGGGAACAAAGGGGTTGAGTTCGTTGTGTTCTGGTGTATCGCGATAGTCACTGCGATGGGGGTGATACACGCGGTGATCAAGCAGTTTCGCGAGCTGAAGATTTTCGAACTTGTTTATCACCTGCCACGCAATCGAATGGAGTGGCTCATGCAGGGCCGACCGCTGCGAGCCAGCAACTGGCCGATGTTCGTCTGGTTCGAACTCTTTGTGCTGATCACGAGTTTTCTCTACACCTTGATGGCGTCCCGGGCTGCACTGCTGGTGGTGGATGGAACGCAACAGGTGCTGATGTCGTTCGGTATCAGCCTCTGAGGGGGGAGCCCCAGCAGGCTCCAGGCATGAAAAAGCCCGCCCCTGGCAAGCAGGGGCGGGCTGGGGTGCAGCAGGGGACGAATCAGACCTTGACGATCCAGCCCGCTGGCGCTTCAACGTCGCCGGTCTGCACGCCGGTCAGCTCTTTGTAGAGCTTCTGGGTGATCGGGCCGACGTCTTTTTCGCTGTAGAACACGTGCAGCTTGTCCTGGTACTGGATGCCGCCGATCGGCGTGATCACCGCGGCGGTGCCGCAGGCGCCGGCTTCCTTGAAGTCCGAGAGCTTGTCGATGAACACGTCGCCTTCGACCACTTCCAGGCCCAGGCGGGTCTTGGCCAGCTCGATCAGCGACAGGCGGGTGATACCCGGCAGCACCGACGGCGAGTTGGGGGTGACGAATTTGTCATCGTGGGTGATGCCGAAGAAGTTCGCCGAACCGACTTCCTCGATCTTGCTGTGGGTCAGCGGGTCGAGGTAGATGCAGTCGGCGAAGCTGGCTTTCTTGGCCTGGGAGCCGGGCATCAGGCTGGCGGCGTAGTTGCCACCGACCTTGGCCGCGCCGGTGCCTTGCGGGGCCGCGCGGTCGTAGCTGGAGATCAGGAAGTTGTGCGGAGTCAGGCCGCCCTTGAAGTAGGCGCCGACCGGGATGGCGAAGATCGAGAAGATGAACTCGGGCGCGGTGCGCACGCCGATGTTGTCACCCACGCCGATCACGAACGGACGCAGGTACAGCGCGCCGCCGGTGCCGTACGGCGGAATGAAGCGCTCGTTGGCCTTGACCACGGCCTTGCAGGCTTCGATGAACTGTTCGGTGGACACCTGCGGCATCAGCAGGCGGGCGCAGCTGCGCTGCATGCGCGCGGCGTTCTGGTCGGGACGGAACAGGTTGATCGAGCCGTCCTTGCAGCGGTAGGCCTTGAGGCCTTCGAAGCATTGCTGACCGTAGTGCAGGGCGGTGGAGCCCTCGCTGATGTGCAGCACGTTGTCTTCGGTCAGGGTGCCTGCGTCCCACTCGCCGTTACGCCAGTGCGACAGATAGCGCTTGTCTGTCTTGATGTAGTCAAAACCCAGCTTGTCCCAATTGATGCTTTCGTTACCCATGACACCCTCTATCGCTTAACAACCGTCGGAACGGCTCAAGGCTTCTGACGTTTTTTTGGATGGGCACAACAATACTGCATTCCGGGGGCGCACCGCATCCCGGACGATGGGAGGGTGCGCAAAAAACTTGGCCTGCTCATGAAGCTTCCTCCATAACAGCCCCATACCCCCTGTAGGAGCGAGCTTGCTCGCGAAGGTCCCGGCGCGAACGCTTGGCTATCCCCGCCAGCTCTTTCGCGAGCAAGCTCGCTCCTACCTGGGCGCTGTCCTGTGTGCCCCTTGAATGGTTACAGGTGCAGGGCGTGGCCCAAGGCCCGCAGCGCCGCTTCCTGGACCGCTTCACCCAGGGTCGGGTGGGCGTGGATGGTGCCGCCGATGTCTTCCAGGCGCGCGCCCATTTCCAGGGATTGGCCAAACGCCGTGGACAATTCGGACACCCCGACCCCCACCGCCTGCCAGCCGACAATCAGGTGATTGTCACTTCGGGCCACCACCCGCACGAAACCGCTTTTGGCTTCCAGGGTCATGGCCCGGCCATTGGCCGCGAACGGGAAGCTGCTGACGATGCAATCCAGCCCGGCAGCGCGGGCCTCGTCCGGAGTCTTGCCCACCACCACCAGTTCCGGGTCGGTGAAACACACCGCCGGGATCGCCGCCGGGTTGAACTCGCGGTGCTTGCCGGCGATCAGCTCGGCGACCATCTCGCCCTGGGCCATGGCCCGGTGCGCGAGCATGGGTTCGCCGCTGAGGTCACCGATGGCCCAGACGTTGCGCATGCTGGTCTGGCAGCGGTGGTCGATCTTGATCGCCGCGCCGTTCATGTCCAGGTTCAGGCTTTCCAGGTTCCAGCCCTGGGTGTTGGGTTTGCGACCCACCGCCACTAGTACCTGGTCGGTGGCCAGGTTCAGGGTGTCGCCGTTGGGCTCGCGCACCTGCAGGCTGCTGCTGGCGGCATCGAAGCCCAGCACGCTGTGCTTGAGGTAGAGCTTGATCCCCAACTGCTTCACCGACTCCAGCACCGGCTGGGTCAACTCGGCGTCGTAGGCCGGCAGGATGCGCTCCTGGGCCTCGACCACGCTGACCTCGACCCCGAGCTTGCGATAGGCGATGCCCAGCTCCAGGCCGATGTAGCCGCCGCCGACCACGGTCAGGCGCTTGGGCAGGGTCTTGGGCGCCAGGGCCTCGGTGGAGGAGATGATCGGCCCGCCGATGGGCAGCATCGGCAGGTTGACGCTCTTCGAACCGGTGGCTAGCAACAGGTGCTCGCAGTGGATGCGAGTCTCGGCGCCTTCGATCTCCACGGTCTTGCCGTCGATGACCCTGGCCCAGCCGTGAATCACCTGGACCTTGTTTTTCTTCAGCAGCGCGGCGACCCCGGTGGTCAGGCGGTCGACGATGCCGTCCTTCCATTCCACGCTCTTGCCGATGTTCAGGGTTGGCGCCGCCACTTCGATGCCCAGGGCCGAGCCCTGGCTGTGGTGGCGGGTCTGGTGGAACTGCTCGGCCACATGAATCAGCGCCTTGGACGGGATGCAGCCGATGTTCAGGCAGGTGCCGCCCAGGGCCTGGCCTTCCACCAGGATGGTGGAAATGCCCAGCTGGCCGGCACGGATCGCCGCCACGTAACCGCCAGGCCCGCCGCCGATGATCAGCAGTTGGGTGTTGAGAGTCTGTTGCATGCCTGCTCCTCTGAAAGTCAGTCCACAAACAGCGTGGCGGGTTGTTCGAGCAGGCCGCGAATGGCCTGGATGAATTGCGCAGCGTCCATGCCGTCGACCACCCGGTGATCGAAGGAGCTGGAAAGGTTCATCATCTTGCGGATCACGATCTGGCCCTTGATCACCATCGGCCGCTCGACGATGCGGTTGACCCCGACAATCGCCACTTCCGGCAGGTTCAGCACCGGGGTGCTGACGATCCCGCCCAGGGCGCCGAGGCTGGTGAGGGTGATGGTGGAGCCGGACAGTTCATCCCGGGCCGCCTTGCCGCTGCGGGCCGCCTTGGCCAGGCGCGAGATTTCCTCGGCGTTGCCCCACAGGCTGCGGGCTTCGGCGTGACGTACCACCGGCACCATCAGGCCGACGTCGCTCTGGGTGGCGACCCCGACATGCACCGCGCCGTGGCGGGTGATGACCTGGGCTTCATCGTCGTAGCGCGCGTTGATCTGCGGGAAGTCGCGCAGGGCGACGACCATGGCCCGTACCAGGAACGGCAGTAGGGTCAGCTTGCCGCGGCTGGCGCCGTGTTTTTCATTGAGGTGGATGCGCAGCTCTTCCAGGGCGGTGACGTCCACTTCCTCGACATAGCTGAAGTGCGCGGCGCGGTGCTTGGATTCCTGCATGCGCTGGGCGATCTTGCGGCGCATGCCGATCACCTGGATCTGCTCTTCGTCGTGGCGTTCGGCATAGCCGGCGCCTGGGGCCGAATAGCCCTTGAGCGGCTGGCTGTCCTGGGCCAGGTAGGCCTCCAGGTCTTCGTGCAGGATGCGCCCGGCTGGGCCGCTGCCTTGGACCAGGCGTAGCTGGATGCCCAGGTCCAGGGCGTGCTTGCGCACCGCGGGCGAGGCCAGGGGGCGTTCGTCGGCCTGGCGCGCCACCGGCGCCTGGGGCGCAGGGCGGCAGGCGGCTGTTTGGCTGACGACGGCTTGTTCCGCCTTGGGGGCTTCGGCCACTGGCGCGGCAGCCGGCTTATTAATAGCGGCCGGCGCTTGTTGCACCGGCGCGGCGGCCTGGGCGGATTCCTTGAGGTTGCCCGCGCCTTCGACTTCGATGCTGATGAGGATGCTGCCCACCGCCATCACTTCACCGGGTTCGCCCCCCAGGGAAATGACCGTGCCGTGCACCGGGGAGGGGATGTCCACCATGGCCTTGTCGGTCATCACGTCCGCCAGGACCTGATCTTCCACCACCTGGTCGCCGACTTTTACGTGCCATTGCGCCAGTTCCACTTCCGCGATGCCTTCGCCGATGTCCGGCATCTTGATAACGTGCGTGCCCATTCAGACCTCCATGACCCGTTGCAGTGCCGCGCCCACTCGGGACGGCCCTGGGAAATATGCCCACTCCTGCGCGTGGGGATACGGCGTATCCCAACCGGTGACGCGCTCGATCGGGGCTTCCAGGTGGTGGAAGCAGTGTTCCTGCACCAGCGACACCAGCTCGGCGCCGAAGCCGCAGGTACGGGTGGCTTCGTGCACCACCACGCAACGGCCGGTCTTTTTCACCGACTTGACGATGGTGTCCAGGTCCAGGGGCCACAGGCTGCGCAGGTCGATGACCTCGGCGTCAATGCCGGTTTCCTCGGCCGCCACTTGCGACACATAGACGGTGGTGCCGTAGGTGAGGACGGTGACGTCCTTGCCCGGACGGGCGATGGCCGCCACGTCCAGCGGCACCTTGTAGTAGCCGTCCGGCACCTGGGCCGCCGGGTGTTTCGACCACGGCGTTACCGGGCGGTCGTGGTGGCCATCGAACGGGCCGTTGTACAGGCGCTTGGGTTCGAGAAAGATCACCGGGTCATCGTTTTCGATGGAGGCGATCAGCAGGCCCTTGGCGTCGTAGGGGTTGGAGGGCATCACGGTGCGCAGGCCGCAGACCTGGGTGAACATCGCCTCGATGCTCTGGCTGTGGGTCTGGCCGCCATAGATGCCGCCGCCGCAGGGCATGCGCAGGGTCATCGGCGCGGTGAACTGGCCGGCGGAGCGATAGCGCAGGCGCGCGGCTTCGGAAATGATCTGGTCCGAGGCGGGGTAGACGTAGTCGGCGAACTGGATTTCCGCCACCGGACGCAGGCCGTAGGCGCCCATGCCGATGGCCGCGCCGACGATGCCGCTTTCCGAGATCGGTGCGTCGAACACCCGCGAGGTGCCGTACTTGGCCTGCAGGCCCTCGGTGCAGCGGAACACGCCGCCGAAGTAGCCGACGTCCTGGCCGAACACCACCACGTTGTCGTCACGCTCGAGCATCACATCCATGGCCGAGCGCAGGGCCTGGATCATGGTCATGGTGGTGGTGGTCATGGCGGTTTCCAGCTGGATATTGTTGTTGTGATCGTTCATGTCAGACCCCCAGTTCCTGGCGTTGACGTTTCAGGTGCTCGGGCATGTCCTTGTAGACGTCCTCGAACATGGTCGCGGCGCTGGGGATCTGGCCGCCGGCGAGGGTGCCGTACTGCTCGGCTTCCTTCTGCGCGGCAATCACCTGGGCTTCGAGCTCGGCGCTGACCGCGGCGTGTTCCTCTTCGGACCACTGGCCGATCTTGATCAGGTGCTGCTTGAGGCGGGCAATCGGGTCGCCCAGGGGGAAGTGGCTCCAGTCGTCGGCCGGACGGTATTTCGACGGGTCGTCGGAGGTGGAGTGCGGGCCGGCGCGGTAGGTGACCCACTCGATCAGGGTCGGCCCGAGGTTGCGCCGGGCGCGTTCGGCGGCCCAGCGCGAGGCGGCGTAGACCGCGAGGAAGTCGTTGCCGTCGACCCGCAGGGAGGCGATGCCGCAGCCCACGCCGCGTCCGGCGAAGGTGGTGGCTTCACCGCCGGCAATCGCCTGGAAGGTGGAGATGGCCCACTGGTTGTTGACCACGTTGAGGATCACCGGCGCGCGGTACACGTGGGCGAAGGTCAGGGCGGTGTGGAAGTCCGACTCGGCGGTGGCGCCGTCGCCGATCCAGGCCGAGGCGATCTTGGTATCGCCCTTGATCGCCGAGGCCATGCCCCAGCCCACGCCCTGCACGAACTGGGTCGCCAGGTTGCCGGAGATGGTGAAAAAGCCGGATTCCTTCACCGAGTACATGATCGGCAGCTGGCGCCCCTTGAGCGGATCGCGCTCGTTGGACAACAGTTGGCAGATCATTTCCACCAGCGGCACTTCCCGGGCCATCAGGATGCTCTGCTGGCGGTAGGTGGGGAAGCACATGTCGTCGATGTTCAGGGCCAGGGCCTGGGCGCTGCCAATGGCTTCCTCGCCCAGGCTCTGCATGTAGAAGGACATCTTCTTCTGCCGTTGGGCGACCACCATGCGGTTGTCGAAGATCCGCGTCTTGAGCATGGCGCGCATGCCCTTGCGCAGGATCTCCAGCGGCATGTCCGCGGCCCAGTCGCCCAGGGCGTTGCCCTGGTCGTCGAGCACGCGAATCAGGCCGCGGGCCAGGTCGGCGCATTCGGCAGGTTCGATATCGATAGGGGGTTTGCGGGCCAGGCCGGCATCGTTCAGACGCAGGTAGGTGAAGTCGGTCTTGCAGCCGGGACGGCCCGAGGGTTCGGGAACGTGCAGGCGTAGCGGTTCATACGCGGTGGTCATGGCTTTCTACGCTCGATCTTGTGGATTTCTTGTAATTGGGCGCGCTAGCTGACAGTCATTCTCTGGGTAAAAGAAATCTTGTCCTACAAACATCATAGGCCGGGCGAAGGAGAATATTTATCTCTGTTTCATTGCGCTTGAGATTATTTGCAGATAAAAAATCTGCATAAACATAAAAAAAAGGTTGTTTTATCTCATGCGTAAACTGGACCGTACCGACATCGGCATTCTCAACAGTCTTCAGGAGAATGCCCGCATCACCAACGCCGACCTGGCCCGTTCGGTGAATCTTTCGCCCACGCCGTGCTTCAACCGGGTCAAGGCCATGGAGGAGTTGGGACTGATCCGCGAGCAGGTGACCCTGCTGGATGCCGACCTCTTGGGGCTGCACGTCAACGTGTTCATTCACGTCAGCCTGGAGAAGCAGGTGGAGGAGGCCTTGCAGCACTTCGAAGAAGCCATTGCCGATCGCCCGGAAGTCATGGAGTGCTACCTGATGGCCGGCGACCCGGATTACCTGATCCGGGTGCTGGTGCCGACCATCCAGTCCCTGGAACGCTTCATGATGGACTTTCTGACCAAGGTGCCCGGGGTGGCCAACATCCGCTCCAGCTTCGCCCTCAAGCAGGTGCGCTACAAGACCGCGCTGCCGCTGCCGGCCAACGGCCTGACCCTGGGTACCTGAGGTTCAGGCCGGGAGCGGGTTCCAGAGCCGCTCCAGGTTCTTGAACTCCCAGTCTTGCGGGGCTTCGCGGGCCAGGATGCGCTCCTGGCCCTGGACCTTGGCCAGGTCGACCACGCTCTGCTCCAGGGGCAGGTTGGAGCGGGTGGAGAAGAACACCCGGACCTTGGGCGTGAGCAACGACTTGGGGTTCTGTTCGATCACCACCGCCAGGCGTCCGCTTTCCAGGCGCACCAGGGCGCCCACCGGATAGATGCCCACGCTCTTGACGAAGGCCTGGAACACCCGCTGGTCGAAGTGGCCTTTCCAGGTGGACATGCGCTGGATCGCCTCGGCCGGGTCCCAGCCTCGGTTGTAGGGGCGATTGGAGGTCACCGCGTCGTACACATCGCACACCGCGCCCATCTGCGCGAACAGGCTGATCTGGTTGCCCGCCAGCCGGTGCGGATAGCCGGAGCCGTCGGCTTTCTCGTGGTGATGCAGGCACACATCGAGCACCAGCGCATCCACGTCAGGACTTTGCCGCAGGATCGCGCCACCGGCTTCGGGGTGCAGCTTGACCTGTTCGAATTCGCTGTCCGAGAGTTTTTGCGGCTTGTTGAGGATGCTGTCGGGGATGGTCAGCTTGCCCACGTCATGCAGCAGCCCGGCAATCCCCGCCAGGCGGATGTAGTCCTCCGACAGGCCCAGCTGGCGGGCGGTGGCCAGCATCAACGCGCACACCGCCACTGAATGCATGTAGGTGTAGTCATCGGCGCTCTTCAGGCGCGCCAGGCTGATCAGCGCATCGGGATGGCGCAGCAGCGACTCGCCCAACTGCACCACCAGTTCCTCGGCTTGCTGCATCTCCAGGGCCTGGCCCATGCGCACTTCCTGGAACATCGCCATCACCGCCTTGCGCGATTCGGCGCAGAGCTTGATCGCGCGTTGGACTTCCTCGTCCATGCTCACCCGGGGTGTGCTCGTGCTGGCCGGTTGTAGCGGTGGCAGTGGCGGGGCGCCTGGCGCTGGCGTCGAACTGGCTTCGGGCAGGTCGCGACCCTTGGCGGTGTCGATCCACAGGCTGCTCAGGTTGGAGCGTTGCAGGCGTTGCAGGTCGTCACGGTTGTCGAGGACGAAGCCGGCTTTCCAGAACGAGTGGTCCAGCCAGGAACCACAGAATTGATGGATGTACATGCCCATTTGCAGCTGGTGGATGGAGATTTGTTTCAGCATGACCAGCACTCCATTTCAGGGCACCGGCTGGTCGCCGCTGAAAGGTTCCTGCCGAACCGATCAGCGGCGAAGCACGCCAGCGCTTGTTCTACCTGACTTCTATACGGGCTTGGGCCCGTCTCACAGGGAGAAGCGTGCCACCAGCTTGTTCAGACCCATCGCCAGGTTCGACAGTTCACTGCTGGCGATGGAGGTCTGGCTGGCGGCGGACGAGCTCTGCACCGACAGGTCGCGGATGCTCATCAGGTTCTGATCCACCGAGCGCGCCACCTGGGCCTGTTCCTCCGAGGCGGTGGCGATCATCAGGTTGCGTTCGTTGATGTGGCTGATGGCCTGGGTGATGTGGCCGATGGCCGAGCCGGCTTCATGGGCGATGGCCAGGGTCTGGCTGGCGTCCTCGCTGCTCTGTTGCATGGACAGCATGGCCTTGTTCGACCCGCTCTGGATGCCCTGGATCATCTGCTCGATTTCCTGGGTCGAAAGCTGGGTGCGGTGGGCCAGGGCGCGCACTTCATCGGCCACCACGGCAAAGCCGCGGCCTTGCTCGCCGGCCCGGGCGGCCTCGATGGCGGCGTTCAGGGCCAGCAGGTTGGTCTGCTCGGCAATGGCGCGGATCACGTCCAGGACCTTGGTGATGTCCTGGGCCTGTTGCGCCAGGCCGGCCATTTCCACCCGGGTGTTTTCCACCGTGCCGGTGAGCTTCTCGATGGAGTGGATGGTCTGCTCGACCCGCTCCTTGCCCAGCCCGGCGGAGCGCTCGGATTCCTGGGTCGATTGCGAGGCGGACACCGCGTTGCGCGCCACTTCCTCAACGGCGGCGGTCATCTCGTTGACCGCGGTGGCGGCCTGTTCGGTCTCCATGCTCTGTTGCTGGATACCAGCGTTGGACTCGCGGGTGATGGCGCTCATTTCCTCGGCGGCCGAGGCCAGTTGAGTGGAGGAATCGGCAATGTGGCGGATGGTCGACTTCAGGCTGTCGAGCATGGCCCGGGTGGCGGTCTGCAGCTCGGTGAGTTCGTCCTGGCCGCTGACTTCCACCTGGGTGCGCAGATCGCCCTCGGCGATTTTTCGCGTGGTCGCCAGCAGGGTCTGCACCGGCAGGATGATGCTGCGGGTGAAGAACAGGGCGATCAGGGCGGTGAGCACGATGGCCAGGACGATGATCACGCTGGTCACGGTCAGCCCGGTGCTGAACTGGGCTCCGGCGTCGGTGCCTGATTGGGCGGCGCCACGTTCGTTGAGCTTGATCAGCTCATCGATGCTGGTCTGCAGGGTGTTGGCCAGGGGCACCGTGACCTGGTTGGCATAGTTGACCGCTTCCTCCGAAGTGCTGGTCTTGCTGCTCTCCATCAGCACCGCGAACTTGTCCAGATAGGCTTGGGCGCCACTGCGCACGCGCTCGTAGATGTCTTGTTCCTGAGGGCTGGAAACCAGCACGGCATAGTCCTTGATGGCCTGGTTCAGGTTGTCCTTGAGGGCATCGAGACGTGCCCGCGAAGCGGTTTTCTCGCCGTTGTTCTCGGTGATGAAATGCAGCGTTTCCAGACGCAGGCGCAGGGTGCTGGATTCGATCAGCGTGGCTTGTCGCACGCTGGGCAGCCAGTTGGTTTGCAGGTCGATCGCGGCATCATGGATCTGTCCCATCTTCCACAGGGACAACCCTCCCAGGCCTACCAGTAAAACGCAGATCGAGCCGAAGCTGAGCAGCGCTCGCAAGGTCAGTTTCATGTTTCTTGTCACCATAAGGCACCTGCTTTTTTGGAGTGATACGACTGATACTTCGACTCCCTGTCGCCCTGATGCCAATCTGATCTCATTGAAGTGAAAAATCTGTAGAAATGTAAAAGAGTGCTTCTTTTTTTTTTGGATTTCTCAGGCATTCGATCAGTGCGGGCGAGGTGCTTGTGCAGGCGTCTTTGCGGCAGTCTAGAGGGCTCGCGGGCCGCCCGACTTGACCTCTATCAAGGCCGTTTGCCGCAGAAACCGGCATGCTGCACAGGCCCAACCGGAGAAGGAATACCCCGCACATGAACTCCCCTGTCAGTCAAACCTCCGAGGCTCGGGCGCGCTTGCCCGTCGGGCTGTTGATCGGCGTACTGGCGCTGGTCGCCGTGCTGCTGTTGCCGTTGCCCGCCGACCTGCCGGTGGCCGGCCAGCGGATGCTGGCGATCCTGGCATTTGCCGTGGTGGTGTGGATCAGCGAGGCGGTGTCCTACGAGGCCAGCGCCATCATGATCACCGCGCTGATGGCCTTCCTGATCGGCACCGCGCCGACCCTGCAGGACCCGACCCAACTCTATGGCAGCTCGGCGGCCATCAGCCTGGCCCTCACCGGGTTTTCCAACTCGGCCCTGGCCCTGGTGGCCGGCGCTTTGTTCATCGCCGCCGCCATGACCCACACCGGCCTCGACCGGCGCATCGCCCTGGTGACCCTGACCCGGGTCGGCACCAGCACCCGACGCATCCTCCTCGGCGCCATCGCCGTGACCATCCTCCTCAGCCTGCTGGTGCCCAGCGCCACGGCGCGCAGTGCCTGCGTGGTGCCGATCATGATGGGGGTGATTGCCGCCTTCGGCGTCGACAAGCGCTCCAATATCGCCGCCGGGCTGATGATCGTCGTGGCCCAGGGCACCAGCATCTGGAACGTCGGGATCCAGACCGCCGCGGCGCAGAACCTGCTGACCGTGGGCTTCATGGACAAGATGCTCGGCCAGCGCGTGGCCTGGCTCGACTGGCTGATCGCCGGCGCGCCCTGGGCGCTGATCATGTCCCTGGTGCTGCTGTGGCTGGTGCTCAAACTGCTGCCGCCGGAAACCGACAGCATTCCTGGCGGCAAGGAGGCGGTGGCCCAGTCCCTGGTGGACATCGGGCCCATGACCGGGCCGCAGAAGCGCCTGCTGGCGGTGTCGCTGCTGCTGCTTTTGGCCTGGTCCACCGAAGGCAAGCTGCACCCCTTCGACACCACGACCACCACCTACGCCGGGCTGGTAATCCTGCTGTTGCCGCGAGTCGGCATCATGACCTGGAAGGACGTGCAGTCGCGCATTCCCTGGGGCACGGTGATTGTCTTCGGGGTCGGCATCAGCCTGGGGTCGGCGTTGCTCAGCACTCAGGCCGGGCAATGGCTGGGCGGGCAGGTGGTGGCCCATACCGGGCTGGACCAGGTCGGGCCGTTGGCGGTGTTCGCGATTCTCGCGGCGTTCCTGATCCTCATTCACCTGGGGTTCGCCAGTGCCACGGCACTGACTTCGGCGCTGCTGCCGATCCTGATCGCCGTGCTGCAAACCCTGCCGGGCGAGTTCAGCCGCCTGGGCATGACCATGCTCCTGGGCTTTGTCGTCAGCTACGGTTTCATCCTGCCGATCAACGCGCCGCAGAACATGGTCTGCCTGGGTACCGAGACCTTCAATGCCCGGCAGTTCGCCAAGGTCGGGCTGCTGGTGACGCTGATCGGCTACCTGCTGATGCTGGTGTTCGCCCTGACCTGGTGGAAGTGGCTGGGCTGGATGTAGAGCCCTTCACAGTGACCCGCTGAACACCCGGGTCACGCTGCCGGCCAGGCGCACCTTGCCCTGGCCGTCCCAGCTCACCGTCACCGGCCCGCCGTCGCACAGCACCCGCACCGGGCTGTCGAGCAAGCCGCGACGGATGCCATTGACCGCCGCCGCGCAGGAACAGGAACCGGAGCCCAGGGGGATGGCGCCATGGCGCTCCCAGATGCGCAGGCGGATGGTCTGGCGGTCGATCACCTGGATGAAGTGCACATTGGTCTTGTGTGGAAACAGCGGGTCGCTCTCGATCGTGGGACCCAGGGCGGCCACGTCCAGTTGCTCCAGATCGTCGACGAAAAAACTGCAATGGGGGTTGCCCATGCTGCATGCCGCCGGTGTTCCTGGCAGCGGCAGGTGCAGGCTGTCCAGCTCTCGGGCCAGGGGGACGTCCCGCCAGTCGAACGATGGTCGGCCCATTTCCACGGACACCGACTGATCCTCAAGGCGCAGGCAGTGCTGCAGACCGCGGGCGGTTTTCACCAGCACCGAGGTGGCCCCGCTTTCGTTCAGCAGCAGGTCGGCGGCGCCGCGAGTCGCGCTGCCGCAGGTAGCCAGGCTGGAACCATCGGCGTTGAAGAAGGTCAGTTGCGCCGCGCTCTCCTGGCAATCGCCCAGCACCACCAATTGATTGAAACCGATGCCGCGCCGACGATCCCCCAGGGCCCGGGCCCGTTCGGCGCTGATCGGGTTGTCGCGGCCACGGGCATCGATCAGCACGAAGTCGTCGCCATTGGCGTGCATCTTGAGAAAGTTCAGCGGCATGTTTAGAAAGTTCAGCGGCATGTTGAGAAGGTTCAGCGGCATGCGGGCTCCGGTGGGCGAGTGCAGGCGGCGCCAGGTTGGAGCGGCGCCGGCGAGTGCAGGATTGCGAAAAAAGACCACCGGCGCCAGCGCCATAAAATAAAATTCATCCGGCGGGCAGCGCTGCTGCCTGGATCGCGGGATTTTCCGGCACACTGCCGGACCACCGGGAACATCGTCCGGCGCTGCAACAGCGCTCGGCACAGCACAAGGTCACGGCATGGATCACTACGCCCCGCGCAACTGGCAGCCCCACGAAAAGCCCAGCCTGCCCGGCTCGCCCTCGACACCGCTGCACCCCCGCCACAAGCGCCTGGCCTACGCCCTGGTGGGTTTGCTGGTGGCGATTACCGGCGGCCTGGGCAACTCGCTGGTGATCGCCAACCTGCCGTACCTGCAAGGGGCGCTGGGGGCGACCACCGCGGAAATGGCCTGGCTGCCGGCCGCCTACGTGATGACCAACGTGTCGATGAACCTACTGCTGGTGAAGTTTCGCCAGCAGTTCGGCCTGCGTGCCTTCACCGAAGTGTTCCTGGTGCTCTACGCCCTGGTGACCTTCGGCCACCTGTTCGTCAACGACCTGAGTTCGGCCATCGCCGTGCGCGCGGCCCACGGCATGGTCGGCGCGGCGCTCAGTTCCCTGGGCCTGTACTACATGGTCCAGGCCTTTCCGGCGAAATGGCGGCTCAAGGCCCTGGTGCTGGGGCTCGGCACTTCGCAGCTGGCCTTGCCCCTGGCCCGGCTGTTTTCCGAGGACCTGCTGCAGATCGCCGAATGGCGCGGCCTGTACCTGTTCGAACTGGGCCTGGCGCTGACCTCCCTGGGCTGCGTGTTCCTGCTCAAGCTGCCGCCGGGGGATCGTTTTCGCACCTTCGAGAAACTCGACTTCCTGACCTTCGCTTTGCTGGCCACAGGCGTTGCCCTGCTGTGCGCGGTGCTATCGCTGGGGCGCATCGACTGGTGGCTGGAAGCGCCGTGGATCGGCTACGCCAGCGCCGGCTCCATCGTGCTGATCCTGGCCGGGCTGTGCATCGAACATAACCGCAGCAACCCGATGCTGATGACCCGCTGGCTGGGCAGCGGGGCGATGATCCGCCTGGGGCTGGCGGTGATCCTGATTCGCATGGTGTTGTCCGAGCAGTCCACCGGCGCCGTGGGTTTTCTCCAGGCGCTGAACATGAGCAGCGAGCAGATGCGCCTGCTCTACGGGGTGATGCTGCTGGGCAGCGTCGCCGGGCTGGCCACCAGCGCCCTGACCATCAACCCGGCGCACCTGCTGATGCCGCTGGTGATTTCCCTGGCGCTGATGGCCGTGGGCTCGGTGATGGACAGCTTCTCCAGCAACCTCACGCGCCCGGCCAACATGTACCTGAGCCAGTTCCTGCTGGCCTTCGGCGGCACCTTCTTTCTCGGCCCGACCATGGTCCTGGGCACCCGCAACGTGCTGACCAATCCGCGCAACCTGGTGAGTTTCTCGGTGCTGTTCGGCATCTGCCAGAACCTCGGCGGGCTGATCGGCTCGGCCTTGCTCGGGACCTTCCAGATCGTGCGCGAGAAGTACCATTCCAGCCATATCGTCGATCAGTTGACCCTGCTCGATCCCCAGGTCCTGGCCCGGGTGCAGAGCGGCGGCGTGGCCTACGGCAAGGTCATCGCCGACCCGGACCTGCGCACCCTGCAAGGCATTCGCAGCCTGGCCAGCGCCGCTACCCGCGAGGCCAACGTGCTGGCCTATAACGATGTATTCATGCTGATCGCGGTGATTGCCGTGCTGACCATGCTCTGGATCTTCATCCGCAGCCTGTGGCTGATGAGCACGACCCGAGCGGTCGCGCCCACGGCTCCCGTTCAACAAAGTGGTGCCCCAAGTTCATGAGCGAAACCGTCAACCCCACCACCAACGCCATCGCCTCGACTCCGGAGTCCGGCGGCCCGCCGAGCATGCCCGCCACCGAGCCGCGCCCGCTGGCGGTGCGCGTCCTCTCGTCCCTGGGCTTTGCCGCCATTGCCATCGTCGGCGTGCTGATCGTGCTCTACGCCTGGCAGTTGCCGCCGTTCTCCAGCGCCATCGAAAGCACCGAGAACGCCCTAGTGCGGGGGCAGGTGACCATCATCGGCCCGCAGCTCAGCGGCTATGTGTTCGAGGTGCCGGTGCAGGACTTCCAGCAGGTCAAGGCCGGCGATCTGCTGGTGCGCCTCGACGACCGCATCTACCGCCAGCGCCTGGACCAGTCCCTGGCGCAACTGGCGGTGCAGAAGGCCGCCCTGGCCAACGCCCTGCAGCAGCGCAACAGCGCCGAAGCCACGATCAAGCTGCGCCAGGCCGCCCTGGTCGACAGCCAGGCCCAGGCGCGCAAGAGCACAGCCGACCTGCAACGCAACCAGGCGCTGATCGCCGACGGTTCGGTGTCCCAGCGTGAGCTGGACGTGACCCGCGCCGCCCATGCCCAGACCCTGGCCGCCGTGGCTCAGGCCCAGGCGCAACTGGACATCGCCCGCCAGGACCTGCAGAGCGTGGTCGTCAACCGCGGCTCCCTGGAAGCGGCGGTGGCCAGCGCCGAGGCCGCGGTGGAACTGGCGCGCATCGACCTGTCCAACACCCGCATCCTCGCCCCGCGGGATGGCCAGCTGGGGCAGATCGGCGTGCGCCTGGGGGCCTACGTCAACTCCGGCGCGCAACTGATGGCCCTGGTGCCGAACCAGTTGTGGGTGATTGCCAACATGAAGGAAACCCAGATGGACAACGTCCGGGTCGGGCAGCCGGTGAGCTTCACCGTGGACGCCCTGAACCACCGCAGATTCACCGGCAAGGTGCAGCGGATTTCCCCGGCCACCGGTTCCGAATTCGCCTTGTTGCAGGCCGACAACGCCACCGGCAACTTCGTCAAGATTGCCCAGCGCGTCCCGGTGCGCATCAGCGTCGACCCGGATCAGCCGGAGTTGGAGCGGTTGCGGCCAGGGTTATCGGTGGTGGTCAGCATCGACACCTCCGTCACGCCTTGACCCCTCTTGCCGCGGATCCTCTGTAGCCGCTGCCGCAGGCTGCGACCGGCTGCGCAGCAGGCGCCAAGGATGGCGCTCCACCGCAATGCTCCAGACCAGGAGGGGAAGGCCTTGAGATCGCTGAAGGTCCTGCGGACCTTTTCGCAGCCTGCGGCAGCGGCTACAGGGGCGCGGTGCGCGGGAGGTCATGCCGCCTGCATCGGCGGCAAGGTGCCCAGTAACGAGACGGCGGCCACGGCGGCCACACCCAGCAGCCATTCCAGCTGCACGCTGCTGCGCAGGCTCGACAGGCGCAGGTCGCAGCCGCGGATGCGCAGGCGGTTGAACAGCGCCAGCCCGAGCATGCCCGCCACCAGCAGCACCTTGATCAGCAGGATCAGGGCAAAGCCGCTGAACAATGGCGTCGGCCACCACTGTCCGGTGAGCACTCGCACGTTGATCAGGCCGGTTAGCAGCAAGCCGCTGACCAGGCCATAACCCACGCCGCTGAAGCGCCTCAACAAGGGCTCGACAGACAGCCCCGCGGGTTGGCGCAACACCAGCAACAACACCAGCAAGCCCCCCAACCAGATGGCGACACAGCTTAAATGCACGATCTGATTGAGGATCAGCATCTGCCCCTGCAGCCCATCGAGCATGGCGCCGTGACCCACCGGAGCCAGGGTGGCCAGGAGCAGGGCACCGAGCCCCAGTTGCAGCGGCAGGCGCCGACCCAGCGGCGTCAGTAGCAGCCCCAGCAACAGCAGATTGAGCAGCAGATGCCAGGTCCAGACCTGACCGAAGAAGGTCTTGCCCAGCACCAATTGCACGGTCGCCGGGTCCAGCGCCGCCGACCAGGAACCGGCCATGCTGGCGGTGATCAGCAACAGCCAGCACAGGCCGCTGCAAAGACCGATCAGCGTCAACCAGCGGCTGAGCCGATCGAGCTGTCGATGCACGGCGCCATGGCCGTTCTGTGCTGAATCACGGCCCAGCAACAGCGGGCGAAACACCCAGGCACCCACCAGGATCAGCACCACCACAAAGTGCACGAAGCGGCACAGCACCAGCCATGACGCCACGGCTTACGGGCTCACCTTGAAGCTGTAGCTGCCTTCGCTCTTGTGGGTGTCCACCGACACCGCGTGCCATTGCACCTGGTACTTGCCGGCACGCAGCGGCGTGGCGGCCGGGGTGACCACCAGGGTCTTCTTGTCCGCGCCTTCGGTGGCCAGGCTTTTCAATTCGAGGGGCGCACCGTCCTTGCTGATCGTCACTTGAGTGAAGGCCGCTTCCACGCCTTCGGTGAACACCAGGCGCAGTTCGTTGGGCGCAACCACGCTGCTGTCGGCCGCCGGGTTCGAGCTTTTCAGATGGGCGTGGGCGAATACTGAGGAGGCGCCCAGCAGGGAGGCGAGCAGGGCGGTGGTGGTGAACAGGTTTTTCAGGGACATAACAGGGTTACCTTGAAGAAAGGGCAGCCGCTCAACGAGCTTGCAGCTGCATATGGATGATCGGAAAAGGCCGGCCTTCGCCATCGGTTTCCGAGCGGCCGCAGTCGACGAAGCCGTAGTGACGATAGAAACCGTGGGCCGGTGGGTTCTGTTCATTGACGTCGACCTTGAGGCCGGGACGGCGAACGTGATCCAGAAGCGTTCGACCGATGCCCTGGCCGCGTTGGGCCGGTTCGATGAACAGCATCTGTACGGTGTTGTCGCTGGTGGCGATAAAGCCTGCGGGGCTGGCGTCGGGGTTTTCGAAGACCCAGGTCTCAAGGGCCGGCAGGTAGCTGTCGCGGACCAGCGGGTACAGGCGCTGGATGTCGTCTTCAGCAATGAAGTCATGGGTGGCGCGGACCGAACGCTCCCAGAGCGCGGTCAGCAGGGCGTCGTCCGCAGCGACGCGAGGGCGAATCGTCATGAGTGTGTTCCATCAGTAACAGGACAGATGGCCGGCGGTGGGGCAGGGCCGGCATTCGGGCAGAGACCTGTATGCCCGTGTCGCGAGTTAACGCCTGGACGGAGCACCGCAGTGGCTGCTGCAAATGAGCGGGAGGCCGATCCTACTCAATCCGGCCGGGCGGCGAAAGACCCATCGGCGGCGCGCAATGTCGCGGCCCTGACAGCCCCCGCAAGACTCGGGCGAATGCTAGTCTTGCCGCAGACTGTTTTCGTAGGAGCCCTCATGGGCAATCACAAGATCGAGATTCGTCGCAGCAACGTGGAAAAGATCCTCCTGGCGGCCGAGAAAATCTTCGCTGAAAAAGGCTATGCCGGGACCGCCATGGCCGACATCGCCGAAGAAGTGCAACTGCCGCGTTCCAACCTGCATTACTACTTCAGCACCAAGAACGAGCTGTACAGCGCCGTGCTCATGGACCTGCTGGACGTGTGGAAACAGGACGCCCTGTGCTTCGAGATGTTCGACGACCCGCGGGTGGTGCTCAGCAGCTACATCCGCGCCAAGATGCAGCACTCGCGCAGCCGGCCCTATGGCTCCAAGGTCTGGGCCAACGAAATCATCCATGGCGCGCCGACCCTGGGCGCGGCGCTGGATGCCAGCCTGTACGACTGGGCGAAGATGAAGGAAGCCAAGATCCGCCAATGGGTCGAGGCTGGACGAATCATGCCCGTGGAACCGTCGAGCCTGCTGTACATGATCTGGGCCTCGACCCAGCATTACGCCGACTTCGACCACCAGGTGATGATCCTCAACGACCACCAGCCGCTGTCGGACCTGCAATTCGAACGGGCGGTACAGACCGTCACCAGCGTCATCCTGCGCGGCATTGGCCTGGAGCCCTGAGCAACAGCAGCGGCCACACGACCCCCCCGGCCCTCCGCAATTCCTGTAGCCGCTGCCGAGCCTGCGAGGCTGCGAAAAGGCCCGCAGGGCCTTGCTTGGCGATCGTCCGCCAATCCTCTGTTGGCCTCAAGAACGCCGCGAGCGTACCGCTCGTTCGCAGCCTGCGGCAGCGGCTACAAGTGGTGCGGTGTTACACGGCTTCGCGGTAGGGGTTGCGCGGGTCGTGCTGCCAGTCGAGGAAGGGTTTGCCGGTGTCCTGGGGCACCATTTCGATGCAGTCCTGCACCGGGCAGGTGATCTGGCACAGGTTGCAGCCCACGCATTCGTCGTCGATCACTTGATAGGTGTGGGTGCCGTCGGCCTGGCGGATGCTGGCAATTGCCTGGTGTGAGGTGTCTTCGCAGGCGATATGACAACGGCCGCAACCAATGCACGCCTCCTGGTCAATTTTTGCGATCACCTGATAGTTGATGTCCAGGTACTTCCAGTCGGTGGTGTTGCCTACCGCGCGCCCGGAGAAGTCCTGCAGGCTGTGGTAGCCCTGGCTGTCCATCCACCGCGACAGGCCGTCCTTCATCTCGTCGACGATGCGAAAGCCATGCAGCATCGCCGCCGTACACACCTGCACTGCGCCGCAGCCCAGGGCCACGAACTCCGCCGCATCGCGCCAGCTGCCGATGCCGCCAATACCGCAGATCGGCAGGCCGCGAGTCTGCGGGTCGCGGGCAATCTCGGCCACCATGTTCAGGGCAATCGGCTTGACCGCCGAGCCGCAGTAGCCGCCGTGGGTGCTCTGGCTGCCCACCATCGGATGGGCCACCATGCGCTCCAGGTCGACGCTGGTGATGGAGTTGATGGTGTTGATCAACGACACCGCATCCGCTCCGCCGCGGTGGGCGGCGCGGGCGGCCATGCGGATGTCGGTGATGTTGGGCGTCAGCTTGACGATCACCGGCAGCGAGCAGTAGGTCTTGCACCAGCGGGTCACCTGCTCGACGTACTCCGGCACCTGGCCCACCGCCGCGCCCATGCCGCGTTCCGGCATGCCGTGGGGGCAGCCGAAGTTCAGCTCGATGCCGTCGGCGCCGGTGGCTTCCACCAGGGGCAGGATGGCTTTCCAGGATTCCTCGACGCAGGGCACCATCAGCGACACGATCAGCGCCCGGTCTGGCCAGTCCTTCTTCACCTGGGTGATTTCCTTGAGGTTGATCTCCAGGGAGCGGTCGGTGATCAGCTCGATGTTGTTGATGCCCATGACCTCGCGGTTCGGTCCGAAATGCGCCGAATAACGCGACGACACGTTGACCGCCGCCGGGTCCTCACCCAGGGTTTTCCAGACCACACCGCCCCAGCCGGCCTCGAACGCACGAACCACGTTGTAGGCCTTGTCGGTGGGCGGTGCGGAGGCCAGCCAGAACGGGTTGGGCGCCTTGATACCGGCAAAGACAATCGATAGATCGGCCATTTACGCAGCCTCCACATTGAGCATGAGTTGGGCATGCATGGCTTCTGCGGCCAGCTTGCCGTGTTGTACCGCCTGCACCGTCAGGTCCTGGCCGAGGCTGACGCAATCGCCGCCGGCGTAGACCCCGGGAATGCTGGTGCGCAGCTGTTCGTCCACCTGGATACGTTCCCCGCAACGCTGCAGTTCCCGCGCCAGAGGATCGGCCAGGGCGCCGTCGTCGAACGACTGGCCGATGGCCTTGAAGATCGCGTCGGCCGCCAGCTCGAAGGTTTCCCCGGTGTGTTGCAAACGTCCCTCCAGCATTCGGGTGCGAGCGAAGCGCATGCCGCGCACCCGGCCCTGATCATCCAGCAGCACCTGTTGCGGCGCGGCCCAGGTCAGCAGGCGCACCTGATTGGCCTTGGCGATCTCTTGTTCGTGCCCGGTGGCGCCCATGTCCTCGACGCCCCGGCGGTACACCAGGTTGACGTCCCGGGCGCCGAGGCGGGCCATCTGCACCGCCATGTCGATGGCGGTGTTGCCGGCGCCGAGGACGATGCAGCGGTCGGCCAGGGGCAGTTGGCCGAGGTCGTCGGCCTGGCGCAGCTCGCGGATGTAGTCGGTGGCGGCCAGCAGCCCGGGGGCGTCTTCATGCTCCAGCCCCAGCTGCTTGCTGGCGGCCAGCCCGAGGCCGAGGAACACCGCATCGAACTCCTGATGCAGTTGGGTCAGGCTCAGGTTGTCGCCGAGTTTGTGCCCGTGGCGGATCTCGATGCCGCCAATGCCCAGCAGGAACTCCAACTCCTGCTGAGCGAAGTCATCCACCAGCTTGTACTTGGCGATCCCGTATTCGTTGAGGCCACCGGCTTTTTCCCGGGCTTCGAACACCACCACCTCATGACCGTGCAGGGCGCAGCGGTGGGCGCAGGACAAGCCCGCCGGGCCGGCGCCGACCACGGCGATGCGCTTGCCGGTGGGCGCGGCGCGCTGGAACGGGTGCTCGGTGAAGTGCGCGTTGTCCAGGGCATAGCGCTGCAGCAGGCCGATCAGCACCGGCGCGCATTCCTGGGCGTTGTTGCGCACGCAGGCCTGCTGGCAGAGGATCTCGGTGGGGCAGACCCGGGCGCAACTGCCGCCGAGGATGTTGGCCGAGAGAATCTTCTGCGCCGCGCCCTGGACGTTGTCGGTGTGGATATTGCGGATGAACGAAGGAATGTCGATCTCGCTGGGGCAGGCGTTGACGCAGGGCGCGTCGTAGCAATACAGGCAGCGCGAGGCTTCCAGATGGGCCTGGCGGGCGTTGAGCGGTGGCGCCAGATCGCTGAAATGACCGGCGAGGGTGGCGCCGTCCAGGGTCGGGTGGGGCAAGTGGTTCAAGGTCTTGATCACGGTTTTGGCCTCACGGTTTTTCATCTGCCTCTGACGGGCATGGGTGTTCACGAAACTGCTAGCTGTCCTGCCGTCCTGCTGTCTTGTAGCCGCTGCCGAGCCTGCGAGGCTGCGAAAAGGCCCGCAGGGCCTTGCCTGGCGATCTCTTGCCAACCCTCTGGTGGCCTCAAGAGCGCCGCGAGCGTACCGCTCGTTCGCAGCCTGCGGCAGCGGCTACACGAAGCCCTCCGATCCCTGCAATCCCTGTAGCCGCTGCCGAGCCTGCGAGGCTGCGAAAAGGCCCGCAGGGCCTTGCCTGGCGATCTCTTGCCAACCCTCTGCTGGCCTCAAGAACGCCGCGAGCGTGCCGCTCGTTCGCAGCCTACGGCAGCGGCTACACGAAGCCCTCCGATCCCCGCAATCCCTGTAGCCGCTGCCGAGCCTGCGAGGCTGCGAAAAGGCCCGCAGGGCCTTGCTTGACGGTCTCCCGCCAACCCTCTGCTGGCCTCAAGAGCGCCGCGAGCGTGCCGCTCGTTCGCAGCCTGCGGCAGCGGCTACACAGAGCGTGACAGAGCGTGGATTGGCATTGGGGCATTCCGGGGTCAGCGTTTGACGGCGGTCGGTTTGTGCCGCTCGGCGCGCTTGCTCAACAGGTCGAACACCGCCGGGTAGGCCGGGCGTTCGATGTAGCGCCCGGCGCCGCGTTCGGCTCGCAGGTCGCCGTCGGCCCAGACCAGCTTGCCCTGGCTGATGGTGTGGCTGGGCACGCCGCGCACGGTCTTGCCTTCGAAGATGTTGAAGTCCACCTGCTGGTGGTGGGTCTTGGCGGAGATGGTCCGCGTGCCTTGCGGGTCCCAGAGCACCAGGTCGGCATCGGCGCCGACGCGGATCGCGCCCTTGCGCGGGTAGAGGTTGAAGATCTTCGCGGTGTGGGTGGAGGTCAGGGCCACAAATTCCTGCATCGACAGGCGTCCGCTGTTGACCCCCTCATCCCAGAGCACGGCCATGCGGTCCTCGATGCCGGCGGTGCCGTTGGGGATCTTGCTGAAGTCGTCGCGGCCGGCGGCTTTCTGCTCGGCGCAGAAGCAGCAGTGGTCGGTGGCGGTGGTGTGCAGGTTGCCCGATTGCAGGCCGTGCCACAGCGCTTCCTGGTGGCCACGAGGGCGGAAGGGTGGGCTCATCACGTAACCGGCGGCGGTCTGCCAGTCCGGGTCGCGGTACACGCTGTCGTCCAGCAGCAGGTGGCCGGCCAGCACTTCACCGTAGACCGGTTGGCCCTTGCTGCGGGCGTAGGTGATTTCGTCCAGCGCCTCTTTGGTCGAGACGTGCACCAGGTACAGCGGCGTGCCCAGGGTCTCGGCAATACGGATCGCCCGGCTGGCAGCTTCACCTTCCACTTGCGAGGGCCGTGACAGCGGGTGGGCTTCCGGCCCGGTGATGCCCTGGGCCAGCAGCTTGCGTTGCAGGTGGTACACCAGCTCGCCGTTTTCCGCGTGTACCGTGGGCACCGCCCCCAGCTCCAGGCAGCGCTCGAAGCTGGCCACCAGGGTGTCGTCGGCGGCCATGATGGCGTTCTTGTAGGCCATGAAGTGCTTGAAGCTGTTGATGCCGTGATGCTGCACCAGCTCGGCCATTTCCTCGCGCACCTGTTCGCTCCACCAGGTGATGGCCACGTGGAAGCCGTAGTCGCTGGCGGATTTCTCGGCCCAGCCGCGCCACTGGTGGAAGGCTTCCAGCAGCGACTGCTGGGGGTTGGGAATCACGAAGTCGATGATCGAGGTGGTGCCGCCTGCAAGACCCGCTGCGGTGCCGCTGAAGAAGTCTTCGCTGGCCACGGTGCCCATGAAGGGCAGTTGCATGTGGGTATGGGGATCGATGCCGCCGGGCATCAAGTACTGGCCGCTGCCGTCGAGTACTTCACAGCCGGCGGGAATATCCAGATTTTGGCCGATGGCGCGAATCACGCCGTCTGCGCAGAACACATCGGCCTTGTAACTTTCATCATGGGTAATAACGGTGGCGCCACGGATCAACAGAGACATTCCGAGTTCCTCGCAGGCATGGCCGGCTGGTGCCGGTTCTAACTTTTTTATTGAACGCGCTGACAACTTAACAATCCTGTCAGCGGTGTCAGGATTAGAAGCTAGTCGCAGTTCAAAGAAACAGCAAGATTATTTTTTATAAGCTTATATTAGTTATAAGTTATTGAAAGTAAACGAATAAAAATCAAAATCCGCAAAATGGTGCGCGCCATCACCATTTTGACGCACTTGACAGGATCGAAAAATAGTCGAGATTTCCTATGTCAAATCAGCCGTTTGAGGAGGCGCTGCGAAGAGCAGAAGACAACTAAGAAAATAACCGTGCACTGCTTTGGGTCCTGATCGAACGGACAACTTGCCAAACACCCGGCCTGAGTGAACCGGCAACTAACCGAAGGCTTCAAAGTTGACTGAATAAAACTGAATCACATCAGTTGTTTACATGGATTCCGCACACTGTGCAGTCGCGTACCCGGCAGTAGTTGGCATCGTTATTGAGTGCCGCCGCAGATCGCTGGCCAGGAGGGCGGAAGTCGTAAGTTCTCCGGCCATCGTCCGGCGCACTGTTCCTGGGTGCGCTGGCCTGATGAGCAAAATAATCAAAAGAACAGTGGAGCGGCCATGCAACAGATCAGATCCCAGGTGACCGAGCGCGCCGGCTTGTACGAGCTGGACGCCGGCAGCGACGTACTCGACAGCCCCCGTTACAACCACGACATCGCACCGACCAAGGTCCAGGAGCGCACCTGGAACAAATGGCACATCACCGCGCTGTGGATCGGTATGTCGATCTGCGTGCCCACCTACACCCTGGGCGGGGTGCTCACCGCCTACTTCGGCCTCAGCGTCGGCGAGGCGCTGCTGGCGATCCTCCTGGCCAACATCGTGGTGCTGATTCCCCTGACCCTCAACGCCTTTGCCGGCACCAAGTACGGCATTCCCTTCCCGGTGCTGCTGCGCTCGTCGTTCGGCATCATCGGCTCCAACGTGCCGTGCCTGATCCGCGCCCTGGTGGCCTGCGGCTGGTTCGGCATCCAGACGATGTTCGGCGGGTTGGCGATCCACCTGTTCCTGGGCTCGATCTTCGAGGGTTGGAAGGCCCTGAGCGGCACCGGCGAGGTGATCGGCTTCATGATCTTCTGGACCCTCAACCTGTGGGTGGTGCTGCGCGGCGCCGAGTCGATCAAGTGGCTGGAAACATTGTCTGCGCCACTGCTGGTGGCAGTGGGCATCGGCCTGCTGGTGTGGGCCTTGCCCAGCGTGTCGCTGACTGAGTTGCTGGCAATCGCGCCCAAGCGTCCCGAGGGCGCCAGCGTCACGGGTTACTTCATGGCCGGGCTCACGGCGATGGTCGGCTTCTGGGCCACCCTGTCGCTGAACATTCCCGACTTCAGCCGCTACGCGAAGAGCCAGAAGGACCAGATCCTCGGGCAGATCTTCGGCCTGCCACTGACCATGTTCCTGTTCGCCGCCCTGGGGGTGGTGATGACCGCCGCCTCGGTGAAGCTGGTGGGGGTCACCGTCTCCGATCCGGTGAGCCTGATCGGTCATATCCAGAGCCCGGGCTGGGTGGCCCTGGCCATGGCGCTGATCATCATCGCCACCTTGTCCACCAACACCGCGGCCAACATCGTCTCGCCCACCAACGACTTCCAGAACCTGGCGCCCAAGCTGATCGGTCGCACCACCGCGGTGATCCTCACCGGCCTGGTGGGGCTGGCGCTGATGGGCCACGAACTGCTGAAAAAGCTCGGCCTGCTGATTTCCGACGTCAGCCTGGAGACCGTGTACTCCAACTGGCTGCTGGGCTACTCCAGCCTGCTGGGGCCGATCGCCGGGATCATGGTGGTGGACTATTTCATCATCAAGAAACAGCGCCTGGACCTGGCCGGCCTGTACCGCGACGACGTCTACCCGGCGTGGAACTGGCACGGTTTCATCGCCTTTGGCGTGCCGGTGGCCCTGACCCTGATGTCCCTGGGCAGCAGCGCCTTCAACTGGTTCTACAGCTACGGCTGGTTCACCGGCTCGGCCCTGGGCGGCTTGATCTACTACGGCCTGTGCAGCCTGCGCAGCCCGCAGGTGGCGACCGTCAAGACCCCGACCCTGTAGGAGCGAGCTTGCTCGCGATGAACGTACAAACAACCCTGTCTCTCTGGGGATTGCGTAACGTCTGCTGGCTAATCGCGAGCAAGCTCGCTCCTGCAGGTGAGCACCGAAAACCGCGAGACTCAAGACGAGCCCGATCTCGTCAACCACAACCAGATAAAGCCTGAGGGGATCACCATGAACGCTGCTGTCGAGGTTCTGCAATCCAGTCACCTGCACATCAACCGCGACCGCCTGTGGCAGTCGCTCATGCAACTGGCCCAGCTCGGTGCCACGGTCAAGGGCGGGGTCTGCCGTCTGGCCCTGACCGACCTCGATCGCCAGGCCCGCGACCTGTTCGTGAAGTGGTGCGAGGAGGCCGGTTGCACGGTCACGGTGGACGGCATCGGCAACATCTTCGCCCGCCGCCCCGGGCGCAATCCGCAGTTGCCACCGGTGATGACCGGCAGCCATATCGACACCCAGCCCACCGGCGGCAAGTTCGACGGCTGCTTTGGCGTGCTGGCTGGGGTGGAAGTGCTGCGCACCCTCAATGACCTCAAGCTGGAGACCGAGGCGCCCCTGGAAGTGGTGGTGTGGACCAACGAAGAAGGCTCGCGCTTCCCGCCGTGCATGATGGGCTCCGGGGTGTTCGCCGAGAAATTCACCCTAGAGGACACCCTGGCCAAGACCGACGCCGAGGGCATCAGCGTCGGCGAGGCGCTGAACGCCATCGGCTACGCCGGTACGCGCCCGGTCAGCGGGCACCCGGTGGGTGCCTATTTCGAGGCGCACATCGAGCAAGGCCCGATCCTGGAAGACGAGCGCAAGACCATCGGTGTGGTGCTGGGCGCCCTCGGCCAGAAGTGGTTCGACCTCAAGCTGCGGGGTGTCGAAGCCCACGCCGGCCCGACCCCCATGCACCTGCGCAAGGACGCCCTGGTGGGCGCTGCCGCGGTGGTGGCCGCGGTCAACCGTGCGGCCCTGGGGCACCAGCCCCACGCCTGCGGCACCGTCGGCTGCCTGCAAGCCTACCCGGGCTCGCGCAACGTGATTCCGGGGGAGGTGCGCATGACCCTGGACTTCCGCCACCTGGAGCCGGAGCGCCTGGATTCGATGATTGCCGAGGTGCGCCAGGTGATCGACAACACCTGCGAAGAGCACGGCCTGAGCTTCGAACTGACCCCCACCGCGGACTTCCCGCCGCTGTACTTCGACCCCGTCTGTGTCGAAGCCGTGCGCGGAGCCGCGCAGGGCTTGGGGTTGTCCCACATGGACATCGTCAGCGGCGCCGGGCACGACGCGATCTTCGTCGCCGAGCTGGGCCCGGCGGGGATGATCTTCGTGCCCTGCGAAGGCGGCATCAGCCACAACGAAATCGAAAACGCCGACCCCGACGACCTGGCCGCCGGCTGCGCCGTGCTGCTGCGGGCCATGCTCGCCGCCTCCCAATCCATCGCCCAGCGCCAACCTTAGGAGTCGGCCTGCCGGCGAAGGGGCCCGCTAGAGGTGGGCCGCCGACGCCTTCGCCGGCAAGGGGCATCGTCAGGTGCTTGGCTGGCGTACACTGGCGAACTTTTCGCACGGGATGTCGACTATGCACAGGATGGCGCTTTGTCTGGCCCTGGCTCTGAGCCTGGGGGGGTGTATCGATTACAAATGGGGCCACGACTGGAAGGCCGACAGCCTCGGCGGTTGGCAGGACGCCAGCAAGGGAAGCTATGACCAGGGCACCTCGTTCAAGCTGGCCTGCGGCCCCGAGCCGCTGTATGTGAAGCTGACCTCCGCGCCGTCCCACCACCTGATGTCGCTGCTGTTCATCCCCCTGGTCCCGGCGGCCACCGGCGATGACAACCATCTGAGCATCAACGCCCGCCACCCCAGCCTCTCGGCCTGTTCGGCAGCGCAGAACCCCCTGGTGATCAAACTGGACAACCGGGTGATCAGCCATATCGGCTACGCGGCAGGTGACCAGGCGGGCAGTTGCGAGCTGCGGCTGGACGAGCGCGAGTTGCAGGGCGAGCGGGTGTCGATCGAAGTCAATCAGGCCGTGCTGCCTTGCGCCGTGGCACCGCTGACCTTGAAGAAAAACGGCTTCTTCTGCCTGCGCAAAACCGAGTTCGGCGGTTCCAAGCCTTGTGACCGTTAGGGGGGGTCGGTCGCACGAACCTAAGCTAATTCCTAAAAAGTATTTATTTTCGATTTATTAGATCGATTAGCTTTTAGCGACTGTCCTGTCTCCGAGAAGGTTCGCCCCCATGCGCCTGCCCTTTGCTTTGCGTCGTAGCTTGTCGATTACCGCCCTGGCCGGTCTGGCGCTGGGCATGGCCCTCAATGCCCAGGCCGATACCGACCTGCGCATCGGCTACCAGAAATCCTCGACCCTGCTGGCGCTGCTCAAGGCCCAGGGCACCCTGGAAAAACAACTGGCGGGGCAGGGCGTCAACATCACCTGGCACGAGTTCACCAGCGGCCTGCCGTTGGCGGAGTCGCTGAACGTGGGCAATGTCGACATCAGTGCCGATGTCGCCGACACGGTGCCGGTCTTCGCCCAGGCCGCCGGGGCTCAGCTGACCTATTTCGCCACGGAAACCCCATCGCCGGCGGCTCAGTCCATCGTCATCCCCAAGGATTCACCGCTCAAATCCCTGGCCGACCTCAAGGGCAAGCGCATTGCCGTGACCAAGGCCGCCGGCAGCCATTACCTGCTGATCGCCGCCTTGCGCGAAGCGGGTTTGAGCTTCGCTGATATCCAGCCGGTGTACCTGACCCCGGCCGATGGCCGCGCGGCCCTGGAAACCGCCAAGGTCGATGCCTGGGTCACCTGGGAGCCCTTCGTCGCCAGCGCCCAGCGCCAGCAGGGCGCGCGGGTGCTGCACGACGGCCAGGGGCTGGCCAGTTACCGCCGCTATTACCTGGCCTCCAATGACTACGCCAAGGCCCATCCCGAGGTGCTGAACCAGGTGTTCGCCGAGTTGCAGAAGACCGGCGCCTGGGTCAAGGCACACCCGAGCGAGGCGGCCAAACTGCTGGGCCCGCTGTGGGGCAACCTGGACGTGCCGACGGTAGAGCTGGCCAACAGCCGCCGCACCTACCAGGTGGAAGCGGTCAAGCCCGACGCCCTGGGCGAGCAGCAGAAAATCGCCGATGCCTTCTACCAGGAAAAGCTCTTGCCCAAGCCGGTGGATGCCCGGGCCGTGCAGTTGTGGAGCCCCAAGAAGTTGTGATCGCTGGTTAGATTGCCTTCGCTGGCAAGCCAGCTCCTACATGCACCACGCGATGCCGTTGTAGGAGCCGGCTTGCCGGCGAACAGGTCCCCCCCTTTTTTCTTGTTCACCGCCGGTTACGCCATCCCGCGCCCGGCGTCAGGAGTTCCCGTGTCTGCCGTTCACCCCCAAGAGGCTTTCGCCGTCTCAGCCTCAGCCGCCACGCCACCGAGCCCCGCCGACGTGGTGCTGGAGTTGCGCAACCTGACCAAGCACTACACCCGCCGCCGTGGCCAGAGCGCGCCGCCAGCGGTGCAGCAGGTCAGCCTGCAGGTGCGCCGTGGCGAAGTGCTGTGCCTGATGGGCACCTCCGGCAGCGGCAAGTCCACCTTGCTGCGGCATATCAACCGGCTGATCGAGCCCAGCAGTGGCGAGGTGCTGATCGACGGTTCGGCCATCAGCCAACTCTCGGCCCAGGAACTGCGTACCCTGCGTTCCCGGCGCATCGGCATGGTCTTCCAGCACTTCGGCCTGCTGCCCCATCGCAGCGTGCGCGACAACGTCGCCTTGCCCCTGGAGCTGCGCGGCGAGCCCGAGGCCCTGCGTCACGCCGCAGCGGATGTGCAGTTGCAGGCCATGGGCCTGGACGGCTGGGGCGAGCACTATCCCCATGAACTGTCCGGAGGCATGCAGCAGCGGGTCGGGCTGGCCCGGGCGCTGGTCAGCGAGCCGGACATCCTGCTGATGGACGAACCCTTCAGCGCCCTGGACCCGACCATTCGCCGCGACCTGCAAAGCCACTTTCTGCGGGTGGTACGCGAGCGCGGCATCACCACCTTGCTGGTGACCCACGACCCGGCCGAAGCCCTGCGCCTGGCGGACCGCATTGCCGTATTGCGCCACGGCCAGCTGATTCAACTGGGCACCCCCGCCGAACTGCTGGAGCAGCCGGCGGATGCCGAAGTGGCGGACTTCTTCCAGGAGCACGGTGCCCGCAGCGCTGCGCCTGCGGTGGCGGCGATTGCCCCGCACCCGCGCGCGACGACCCCGGCTCCGGCCCCGGTCAGCCCCGGGCTGTCCCTGGCCCAGGCCCTGCTGCTGGGGCCCGCGGCCCTGGCCGCCAGCGGTCGCGGTAGCCTGTACTGGCTGGGCTTTGCCCTGGAGCTGGGCGCCGCCGCAGCCTTGGGGCAGGGGCTGGCCACGGCCGGTTTCGCCTGGGTCGCCTTGGCGCTCATCGGTTTGCTGTCCAGCCGCCTGTTGAGTGTGACCCTGGCCCGTCGCCCCAGCCGCTTGGGCCGTTCCGACTGGCGCCTGCCGTGGCTGGTGTTGCTGCTGTCCCAGGCCCTGGTGCTGTGGCGGGTACTGGCCGCCGATGCCTCGGGCCCCTGGCTGCAGTTTCCCGCCGACCGCCAAGTGCTGCTGGGCACCGCGGCAGCCATCGACCAGTTGATCGGCTGGTCCCAGGTCACCTTTGAAAGCAGCTTTGTCGGCGTGATAGTCGCCGTGCGCACGGTGATCGAAAGCATCGAAAGCCTGCTGGGCTGGCTGCCCTGGCCGGTGCCGGCCCTGGCCCTGGTGCTGCTGGCCTGGCGCAGCGCCGGCGCCGCCCTGGCCCTGACCAGCGCCGCGGCCTTGCTCTACATCGGCCTGTTCGGCTTCTGGGAACGGACCATCGCCACCCTGGCCCTGGTGGGTTCCTCGGTGCTGATCTCGCTGTTGATCGGCGTGCCCGCCGGCATCCTCCTGGCCAAGCGCGCCCTGGCCCGGCGCCTGATCACTCCCTTGCTGGACGTGATGCAGACCCTGCCGACCTTCGTGTACCTGATCCCGGCGGTGGCGTTCTTCTCGGTGGGCAAGACCCCGGCGGTGATCGCCACGGTGATCTTCGCCCTGGCGCCGATGATCCGCCTCACCGCCCTGGGGATTCAGGAAGTGCCCAAGACCGCCGTCGAAGCGGCCCTGGCCCACGGCGCCACGCCGTGGCAGATCCTGACCAAGGTCGAGCTGCCCCTGGCGGCCGGCTCGCTGCTGCTGGGGATCAACCAGACCCTGGTGATGAGCTTGTCGATGGTGGTGGTGGCGGCGCTGATCGGCGCCGGTGGCCTGGGCTACGACGTGATGACCGCGCTGCGCAACATCAAGGGCGGCGAGGGCATGTTGGCCGGCGCCGCGATCGTGTTCTGCGCGCTGATTCCCGATCGAATCATTCAAGCGACCCTGCGCCAGCGGGATCGCACATTGCATCAATCATGAGGTGTCCCTTGAACAAGTCGTTTACCCGTACCCTTGGCGCCGCCGCGCTGTTGTTGGGTCTGTCCCTGCCGGTGCTGGCCAAGGACAAGATCGTCATTGGCGAACAGAACTGGACCGGCGCCATCGCCATCCAGAACATCCTTGGCGAAGTGATCAAGAGCCGCCTCGACGGCGACGTTTCCTACCTCGCCGGTGACGTACCGGTGCTGTTTGCTGCTGCCGCCAAGGGCGACGGCTCGGTGGACGTGCTGACCGACATCTGGCTGCCCAACCAGTCCGCCGCCTGGGCCAAGTACGTCACCGGCGGCACCCGCTCCCTGGTGCCCAACAAGCAGCCGTACCTGGGGGTGCAAGGCTTCTACATTCCCGGTTACCTGCAAGATAAATACGGCGTGAAGTCGGTCTACGACCTGCAAAAGCCCGAAGTGGCGAAACTCTTCGAACCCCTGGGCGGCGGCAAGGCCCAACTGCTGGTGGGCCCGGCGGGCTGGGAGTCCACCTACATCGGCCAGATCAAGGCCAAGGATTTTGGCTTTGCCGATAAATTCGAATCGGTGTCCACCGAAGCCTCGGTGACCTACGCCAAGCTCGCCGCGGCCTACAAGGCCCAGCGCGGCGTGGTGTTCTACGCCTACACCCCGGACTGGATCTTCTCCGCCTTCGACCTGCGCCGCCTGGATGAACCGGCGTTCGACGGCTACGCCCAGGACAACAAGAAGGGCGACCCGCTGTACAAGGCCGACGGCTGCTGGAAATTCATCAGCCCCACGGTGGACGCCGACTGGCTGAGCAAGAGCAAGATCACCTGCGCCTACCCGGATGCCCGGGTGTATGTCCTGGCGTCCAGCGCTTTGCAAAAACGCGCACCACGGATCGCCGCGTTCCTGGAGAACTTCAGCATCGAACCCCAGGCCTTGAACGACCTGATCCTCAAGATCGAAAAGGAACAGCAACCGGCGGCGCAGGCGGCCAAGGAATGGGTCGCCGCGCACCCGCAGATCGTTGATGGCTGGCTGGGTGCCAGCGGTGAAAAAGTGGGAGTGGCGCAATGAGTGGGGCGCCGGTGAACAGCCTCGAGCAAGCGACCTTCGGCGCCGGCTGCTTCTGGGGCGCGGAAGCCGCGTTCCGGGCGCTGCCGGGCGTTATCGACAGCCGCGTCGGCTACGCCGTGGAAGCGGCGGACGAAGCCTTGCAGATAGAAGTGGTGCAGGTGGATTTCGACCCGCAGGTGCTGACCTATACCAGCCTGATCGAACACTTCTGGGGCCTGCACGATCCCACTTCGGTGGATCGCCAGGGCGAACATGGCGGGGTGAAATATCGCTCGGCGATCTTCCACACCAACGCTGTGCAGGCCGCACAGGCGAGGGCGGCCAAGACCGCCCTGCAAGACTCCGGACGCCTCAATAAACCCGTGGCCACTGTGATCGTGCCCCTGGGCCGCTTCGAGTTGGCGGATGAAGCGCACCAGCGTTACCTGGAGAAGAATGGCTTGAGCAGTTGCCATATCTAGAAGCTGCAAGCTGCAAGCTGCAAGCCGCAAGCTTGGAGCTTGGAGCTTGGAGCTTGGAGCTTGGAGCTTGCAGCTTGGAGCTTGCAGCTTGGAGCTCGGAGTCTTAGTTGCTGCCTGCTCTTCGTGGCGAGGGAGCTTGCTCCCGCTGGGCTGCGCAGCGGCCCCAAACCCTGATGACGCGGTGCATCAGGATGTATGGGGTTGAGGCCCAATCGGGAGCAAGCTCCCTCGCCACAGGTCCGCGAATAGGGTTGCTACGCGACTCGCCACTGAATCACTTCCAGCACTGCGCAGCCTTCTCGTGTCAGCAGGTGCACGCCACGGGTGATGCGGGTCAGGTCGCAATCGCTGATGTCTTTCAGTTCCAGGGTGGAGAGGCTGTCCATCAGGTCGCGGACCACGGTGAAACGGTGAGCGGCGCTGCTGGCCAGGTCGCTCAAGGGGGCTTGGGTGTCGAGGTAGAACACCGGGTGTTCGGTGTCGTGGGTGTCGATGGGGGTGAAGCGAGGGAGGTGATGGTCAGTCATAGCTGCGGCTCCTTTTTCAGAGCAGTCACCTTTTTCGCCGATTGGGAGGAGTAGGGCGGTAGTACGCGGAAAGACTGGCCGGAGACAGGACAGCAGTGCACCAGAAGGTGTCCCGCGCATCACCGTCATGTCCCTCGATCACTGGCGCAAAAAGCGACTGCAATGATGGTTTGATAGTCGATGCGTTCCTATATTCGACCGGCCAAGGTCGCTCGCGGATTGGGTTGCGAGTGGGGACTATAGGAGCGACGTCATAGCGCTGCAACAGGGTGGTTGGGGAGATGTTTGAGCGCTTGTTTCGTGGTGTTGGTGGCTGGTTTTGCTGGGGGGCATATCCGTTGCTGCGGGTGTAGCGGCTGGCGGTTTTGTCTTTGTGGCGAGGTTGACGGGGTACATATTCGTTGCTGCGGTCATGGCCACTTAGGGTTTCGCCCTTACGGCGAGTCCCTTTTGTCAAACGCCGGAGTGCCGGCCCAGCAAAAAGGAACCAAAAGGGCTTGCCCCTCCATACGGCCCCTCGCTGGGGCTCGGGGTTCCCTCGCTTCGGAATTGCTCCGGGGGCCCTGGCCGGGTGGCGGCTAGCTCGGCATCCATGCCGAGCTGCCCCCTATGCAACGCCTACGCTCGGCCTGCTGGGAAGGGGCCGGAAGATCAAGATCAAGATCAAAAGCCAAAGCCAAGGTGCGCAGGCCGGCTCCTTGTAGCCGCTGCCGAAGGCTGCGAACGAGCGCTCGCGCTCGCAAAACCAGGCGGCGCGGTATGCCAGGAGCATTGGGGATGCAGGTTTAGCGTCTCCTGCTGAGCCGTTCGCAGCCTGCGGCAGCGGCTACAGAGTATGTGCGTTCTGTAGCCGCTGCTGAGCCTGCGAAGCTGCGACAAGGTCCGCAGGACCTTCGACCATCCCAAGAGCAGCATCGCCCTGTGAAGGACAAATGAAACAAGGTCGGCCGGTAGGCCGCCGTCAGATGTTGATCTTCCTGCCCCCTGAGACACGATGGCCGGAGCTCGAGCATGCCTCGCTAGGCGAGGCTCCGAGTGGAGGGGCAGAAGCCTTTGGTGACTTTGGGCTGGGTCGAGATTCCGGCTTTTCCAAAGTGACTCGCTGTAAGAGCGAAACCATAAGCCGCCGTTACCGCAGCAACGGATATGGACTCCCGACAAATAGCGAACACAGATTTCACGACCGCTACGCAGTCGAGCGGGAGCAAGCTCCCTCGCCACAAGGTTTGCGCTTCAGGTTTCAAGCCCCACCGTTCCACCCTCCGCCTAACGCCACCACCAACCCCACACTGGCCTGCAACTCCCGGGTCTGCAGCGCCTGCAACCCCCGTTGTGCCTGCAAGGCTGCAGTCTGCGCCGTCACCACATCCAGGTAACTCACCGCCCCGGCCTGATAGCTGTTCATGGCCAAGGTCTGGGTATGCAGCGCCGCATTCACCGCTGCCTGTTGGTCCAGCGCCTCCTGGTGCAAGTCCCGCAGTTGCCCGAGGTTATCCTCCACCTCCCGAACCGCTCGCAGCACTTGCCCGCGGTAATGGGCGGCGGCTTCTTCGAACTCGGCATGGGCCTGGCGTTCATTGGCGCTCAGCCGCCCGCCATCAAAGATCGGCAGGTTCATCAGGGGGCCCAGGGCCCAATAGCGATTGCCCGCCGACAGCAGGTTGCCCACGCCCTGGGTCTGCCCGCCGAGCATGCCGGTCAGGCTGAAATCCGGGTACCAGGCGGCGCGGGCGATGCCGATGCCGGCATTGGCGGCGTACACCCGGCGTTCGGCGGCGGCAATGTCGGGTCGGCGTTGCAGCAGGGTGCTGGGCAGTTGCTGGGGAATACTCGGCAGGCTCAGCAGCCGCGAAGAGGGCGCCAGGCTGAAGCGGCTGGCCGGTTCGCCCACCAGTTCGCCAATCGCATGTTCGGTGAGGTTGCGCTGGGCGCGCACTTCGTCCAGTTCCGCCTCGGCGCTGGCCAGTTGGCTCTGGGCCCGGGTCAGGTCCAGTTCCGAGGCGATCTGCCCCTGATAGCGGTCGCGGGTCAGTTGCAGGGCCTGGGCGTAATCCTCCAGGGAACGGCTCAGGATCCGGCTCTGGGCATCCAGGCCGTTGAGTTGCACATACAGGCTCGCCAGCTGTTTTTGCAGGCTCAGGCGCGCCGCCGCCAGGTCGTCGCCGGAGGCCTGGGCCTGGGCATCGCCGGCTGCGGCTTGATTGCGGATTCGGCCCCAGAGGTCGAGGTCGAAGCTCAGGGCAAAACCGGCGCTGTTGCTGTTGTAGATCGACGGTTGCGTGCTGCCGCGCAGGGGGCGGCTGTCCGACTGGCGCTGGCGCAGCGGTTGGGCGCTGGCGCTGATCTGCGGGAACAGCCCAGCATGCAGTTGGCTGGCGTAGGCCTGGGCGCCGTCGTAGTGGGCCAGGGCCGCCGCCAGATCCGGGTTGGCTCGGAGCAGGCGTTGTTGCAGGTCATCCAGCTGCGGGTCCTGGTACAGCCGCCACCAGTGCTCGGCGAGGCCCTGGGGCGCGGCGGCCGGGTGCCAGGGGCCGTCGCTGCTCTGTTCGCGGTAGTGCGCCGGCAGGTCGATGGCCGGCACCTGGTAATGGGGCGCCAGGGAGCAGCCGTGCAGGGCCAGCACCAGCAGGGCGGCGAGGGGCTTAAGCCTTGGGCGCATGCTCACCTCCGGCGTCGGCCAGTTGCACCAGGTCACCTTCGCGCAGGGCGTCCGGCGGGTTGTCGATGACGTGATCGCTGGCTTGCAGGCCCTGATCGATCACCAGTCGCTCGCCCAGGTCCAGGCCAATATGGATGCTGCGCAGGTGCACGCGCTTGGCACTGTCGATCACCGCCACTTGGGTGCCCTGGGCACGGAAGATCAGCGCGCTGGCGGGGATGCTCACGCCGTGGGTGTCGGCAGGGATCGCCAGGGTGGCTTCGGCATAGTCGCCGGGCAGCAATGCGCCGTCGGGGTTGGCGGCGACGAACTGCGCCAGCAGGGTGCCGGAGCGCGGGTCGATGGCGGTGGAGTCGCCCACCAGTTGCGCGCTGAAGTGCTGGCCCGGGTGCTCGGGCACGGTCAGTTGCGCTTGCAGGCCGGGGCGGATCACGCTGGCGTAGTTCTGCGGAATCGGCACGTAGAGCCGCAGCTTGTGGGTGTCCGCCAGGTCGAACAGCTCCGGGTCGCTGTCGTTGTCGGCCTTGATCAACTGGCCGATGTCGGTGTGGCGGGCGGTGATGGTGCCGGCGAAGGGCGCGCGAATGGTCTTGTAGTCTTCCAGCGCCGTGAGCCGTGCGTAGTCGGCGGCGGCTGCCTGGGCATTGGCCTTGGCCGCGGCGGCGTTGGAGCTTTTTTCATCGGCCTCCTGGCGCGACACCGAGTGGCTGGCCAAAAGGTGCTGCCAGCGCTCGGCGGTGGTCTGCGCCAGCCTTGCATTGGCCTGCTGCTGGATCATCCGCGCCCGGGCCTGGGCCACTTGCTGGTCCAGGTCGGGGCTGTCGATATGGGCCAGTACCTGCCCGGCGGCCACCTTGGCGCCGATGTCCTGGCTCCAGTCCTTGAGGTAGCCGCTGACCCGGGCGTGGATCGGCGCCTTGCTCCAGGCTTCCAGGTGCGCCGGCAGGCGCAGGGTGTCGCCCAGCAGGTTGTGCTGCGGCTGGAACACCAGCACCTGCGGCACGGCGGCGGTTTCGGTCCAGGCGACCACGGCCCGTTCATGTCGGGTGCGCGCCGCCAGGCCGCTGGCGACCAGCAGCGCGGCCAGGCTCAGGCCGCCGATGCCCAGGAGCATCAGGCGTTTGCGCGAAGGGGTGTGATCAGGCGACATGGGTGTTTTCTCCAACGACAGCGGATTGGGGGTGACGGCCGTGGACCAGGCTGAAGACCACGGGGACAAAGATCAGGGTGGCGACGGTGGCGAGCAGCAGCCCGCCGATTACCGCGCGGCCCAGGGGCGCGTTCTGTTCCTCGGACAGGGCCAGGGGCAGCATGCCGATGATCATCGCCAGGGCGGTCATGCACACCGGGCGAAAGCGCGTGTAGCCGGCTTCCAGGGCGGCCTTGAGGGCGTCGCCATGTGCCGCCAGGCGCTCGCGGCAGAAGCTCACCACCAGGATCGAGTTGGCGGTAGCCACCCCCATGCACAGGATGGCCCCGGTCAGCGCCGGCACCGACAGCGAGGTGCCGCTCAGGAACAGCATCCAGACGATCCCGGCCAGGGCCGCCGGCAGGGCGGTGATGATCACGAACGGATCGACCCAGGACTGGAAGTTGACCACGATCAGCAGGTAGATCAGCACCACCGCCCCCAGCAGGCCCAGGCTCAGGCCGCTGAAGGCTTCGTGCAGGGTGTCGATCTGCCCGTGCAGGCTGACCGTGGCGCCCTTGGGCCGCAGGGCCGCGGCGTCGTCCAGGACCTTTTGCATGTCGTGGGCCACGGCGCCGAGGTCGCGCCCCTGCACGTTGGCGTACAGGTCCAGGGTCGGCTGGATGTTGTAGTGGCTGACCACCGCCGGGCTCTCGACCCGGGAGATGTCCGCCAGGCCGCCGAGGATCTGCGACTGGCCGTTGCTGCCGGTGACCGGCAGCGCCTCCAGGGCCGGCAGGCTGTCCAAGCGGTACTGCGGGGTGGCGGCGACGATGGAGTAGGACACGCCGTTCTTCGGGTTGAGCCAGAAGGTCGGCGCCACCTGGGAGCTGCCGGCGAGCGAGGCCACCATGCTGTTGGTCACGTCGCGCTCGGTGATGCCCAGGCCGTTGGCCCGCAGGCGGTCGACCTTGACCTGCAAGGACGGGTAGCCGGTGGACTGCTGGATGCGCAGGTCGGCGATGCCCGGTACATGTTGCAGGCGCCGTTGCAGTTCCAGGGCGAAGGCGCGGTTGGCTTCGGCGTTGGGCCCGGAGATTTTCACGTCCAGCGGGGCCGGGGCGCCGAAGTTGAGAATCTGGCTGCTGATGTCCGCCGGCAGGAAGGCGAACTGACTGCCGGGGAAGCTTTCCGGCAGTGCTTCGCGCAGCTGTTTCACGTAGTCGGCGCTGGGTGCGTGGCCCGGTTTGAGGGTGACCTGGATATCACCGTCCTGGGGGCCGATGGTGCCGCTGTTGCTGTAGGCCATGTCGATGCCGCTCAGGGGGATGCCGATGTTGTCGATGATGCTGTCCAGTTGCTCGGCCGGGATCACTTCGCGGATGCGCGCTTCGATGCGGTCGAAGGCCGCCGCGCTTTCCTCGATCCGCGTACCCAGGGGCAGGCGCACGTGCAGGGCCAGGGCCCCGGCGTCGGTGGCGGGGAAGAAGTCCTGGCCCAGGCTCGGCAGCAGGGCGAAGGAGGCCAGCACGCAGGCCAGGAAACCGAGGATGAAGGTCTTGCGCCGGCCCAGGGCCAGGTGCAGCAGGCCGTGGTAGGTGTCGCGCACGTTGGAGAAGCGCGCCTCGAAACCCTGCTGCAAGGCCAGCAGCCCGCGCACCAGGGCGCTGCGCGGCTTGGCGTGCTGTTCGCCTTCGTGGTGGTTGATGAAGGCGTCTTCCGGGTGATGCCCGGGCCCGGCTTCCGGCGCGTGGGGCTTGAGCAGGTACAGGGCCAGTGTGGGCACCAGGGTCCGCGAAAGGATGAACGAGCTGGCCATGGCGAAGATCACCGCCAGGGCCATGGGCCGGAACAGGTAACCGGCGATGCCCTGCAGCAGGAACATCGGCACGAAGACGATGCAGATGCACAGCAGCGAGACGAAGGCCGGGCCGACGATCTGCTTGGCGCCGTCGAGGATCGCCTGCTTCACCGCCTTGCCCTGTTCCAGGTGCCAGTTGATGTTCTCGATGGTCACCGTGGCGTCGTCCACCAGGATCCCCACCGCCAGGGCCAGGCCGCCCAGGGTCATGACGTTGAGGGTCTGGCCGCTGAGCGCCAGCAGGGCAATCGCGGAAAGCACCGCCAGGGGAATCGAGGCGGCGATGATCAATGTCGAGCGCCAGCTACCGAGGAACAGCAGGATCATCGCGCTGGTCAGCAGGGCGGCGATGATGCCTTCCCGGGCCACGCTGCCCACCGATTGCTTGACGAACACCGAGGCGTCCCCCAGCAGCGAAGTCTTCAGGGCCGGCGGCAGGGTTTCGTTGATCCGCGGCAGCATCTGGCGGATGCCGTCGACGATCGACAGGGTGGAGATGTTGCCGTTCTTCAGCGCTGGCATCAGCACCGCGCGGCGTCCGTCGACCCGCACGATATTGGTCTGCGGCGGCGAGCCGTCGCGCACGTGGGCCACCTGGCCGATGGTGATCAGCGCACCGTCCACGGTCTTGATCGGCAGGTCGTTGAGCTCGTCGATGGCGGTCGGGCTGTTGTTCAGCAGCACCGTGTATTCATCGCCGCCGAGCTTGGCGGTGCCCACCGGGATGATCTGGTTCTGCGCCGCCAGGGCATTGCCCACGTCCTGGGCCGACAGGCCCTTGGCGGCCAGGGCTTGCGGGTCCAGGTCGAGGGTGATCTGCCGCTGCTTGCCGCCCATGGGCGTGGGCATGGCCAGCCCCGGCAGCGAGCTCAGGGGCAGGCGGATGTTGTTCTGCACCAGGTCGCGGATCTTCGCCTCCGACAGGGTCGGGCTGGAAAACGCCAGCTGCAGGATCGGCACCGTCGAGGCGCTGTAGTTGAGGATCAGCGGCGGGGTGATGCCCGGCGGCATCTGCTTGAGCACGGTTTGTGACACCGCGGTCACCTGGGCGTTGGCGGTGCGGATATCGACCCCGGGCTGGAAGAAGATCTTGACGATGCCCATGCCCGGCAGCGACTGCGATTCGATGTGCTCGATGTCGTTGACCGTGGTGCTCAGGGAGCGCTCGTAGGTGTAGATCACCCGGCCGGCCATGGCGTCCGGCGACAGGCCGTTGTACTGCCAGACCACCGCCACCACCGGGATGCCGATGTCGGGAAACACGTCGGTGGGGGTACGCAGGGCCGCCAGGGGCCCGATGATGCAGATGAATATCGCCAGCACGATGAACGTGTAGGGCTTGAGCAGTGCGGTCTTGACCAGCCCGAGCATGCCGAAAACCTCCGAGGGAGTGGGATTGCAAACCTCGGCAGCCTGCAGCGACCCACCTAACACGCGGCTTTCAGCCAGGTGAAGGAAGTTTTAGGTAAGGCCTGAATTTCCTTTCATGTGGATTCATTTGTTCTCGCGCCCGGGCCTCGACAAGCTTGATGGCCATCGACGCAGCCGATTTTTTCCGGCCGGCGTCGCACCTGTTTCTGTCACTTGCGAGGTTTTTTCATGTCCCTCAAACCGCTGTTGCTGCTGCCGGGCCTGGGCCTGGCGTGCCTGCTCTCGGCCTGTGCCGGGCCCGTGCCCAAGGCCGATCCGCAGCAGGCCTGGATCGATCTTTCCGCGGAGTCGCCCAACGATTTGCTGGCCGACAGCGTCGACGGCAAGCGCCTGAACGATGGCCGCTACTTTCAGGTCAGCCCGGGCCAGCACCGCTTGCAGATGGCCCTGTTGCAAGGGGCCAACGGCAACTCGGCGCAGCCCGAGTGCCTGGGACGCCTGGACTACGCAGGGTTCAAGGCGGGTGGGCATTACCAACTGCTGGAGTCGAGCCAGGGCCAGGACGTGAGCGTCGCCCTGGTGGATGCCCAGGGCCGGCCAGTGGCCCGGAGCCAGCCGTTCAGTTGCCTGTAAACGCCTTTTTTCGACTGTCGAGGTACTGCGTCATGACATTTAAACCGCTGCTGCTGATTCCTGCCCTGGGCCTGGTGTGCCTGCTTTCTGCCTGCGCTGGCCCCATGCCCCAGCCCGACCCCAGCGAGGCCTGGATCGGCTTGCAGGAAGAGGGTTCCAACGACCTGATGGCCGAACGGGTGGATGGGCACAAGGTCGACGACGGGCGTTATTTTCAGGTCAAGCCCGGCACTCATCGCCTGGACGTGACCCTGTTTGAAGAGAGCGTCGGTGATTCCAACCAGCAAGACTGCAACGGCCACCTCAGCTACAGCGGCTTCAAGGCCGGCGAGCATTACAAACTGGTGGAGTCGAGCCTGGGCAGCGAGGTGTCGGCGCGCTTGTATGACGCCCAGGGCAAGCAGGTGGCCAGCACCCACGACTTCAGTTGCATGCCCGGCTGACGGGGCTGTTTAACGCGCGCAAATCAGGACGTTTCGCTCAACACAAAGAGACAGGCCTGACTTCAGGCCCATGGCGAGCCACGGGATCATGGGGGCCTGTCTCCCAGCAAGCGGGCGTGCGTTATGAAGCAAAAGGCTGAAGCGGCAATTAACCCCACCGATGTGGCATTTGGCGAAGTGGCGCATATGATCAGCGCCGCGCGGCAACGGGCGGTGCGGGCGGTGAACACTGAACTGGTGGAACTGTATTGGCAGGTTGGGGCCTATATCAGCCGCAAGCTCGAGGCGGCGGAATGGGGTGATGGCGTGGTCCAGCAATTGGCCGATTACCTGGCGCGGCAGCAGCCGGGGCTGCGGGGGTTTACCCGGGCCAACCTGTTTCGCATGCGGCAGTTTTATGAGGCCTATCGCGATGACGAGAAAGTCGCACCACTGGTGCGACAATTGTCCTGGAGCCACCATCTGGTGGTGATGGGGCAGAGCAAAGGGCCACGTGAGCGTGAGTTCTACCTGCGCTTGGCGATCCAGGAGCACTGGTCGAGGCGCGAGTTGGAACGGCAGATCAAATCCGCGCTGTTCGAACGCACGCTGAGCCACCCGGCCAATGCCACGGCCACCTTGAAACAGGCCCGTCCCGAGGCCCTGAAGGTCTTCAAGGATGCCTACATGGTGGAGTTTCTCGACCTGCCCCCGGGGCATGACGAGGCCGATCTGCATCAGGGGCTGGTGCGTCAACTCAAGGATTTTCTGATCGAGATGGGCCGCGACTTCTGCTTTGTCGCTTCGGGCTACCCCTTGCAGGTTGGCGGGCGCGATTTCGTCCTGGATCTGCTGCTGTTCCATCGTGGGTTGAATTGCCTGGTGGCCGTTGAACTCAAGGTCGGGCGCTTCGAACCGGAGTACCTGGGCAAGCTGGGCTTCTACCTGAAGGCCCTGGATCGTCAGGTGCGCAAACCCCACGAAAAACCGGCCCTGGGCGTGCTGCTGTGTGCCAGCAAGGAAGACGAGGTGGTGGAATATGCCCTCAACCGTTCGCTGTCTCCGGCGTTGATCGCCGAGTACCGGACCCAGTTGCCGGACAAGCAACTGCTGCAGGCCAAGCTGCAGGAGTTCTATGCCCTGGACACGCAGGCGCGGTGAGCCGGGCGGCGACTCTGGCCGGGCTGCCGCAGCGCCCTGGTGAGTCGAGTGCGCACCCAGGCGCCGCCCTCCGGTTCATTGCGGCTCACTGCCGAACCAGTCGGCCAGGCGTGCGCTGGCTTGCTCCCGGACCTCGGCGTTGATGTGGGCGGCCACCGTCACCACCGAGCCGGTCAACAGGCCGAGGTCATCCACGTACCCGGCCCCGGGAATCAGGTCGGGGATCAGGTCCAGCGGCAGCACGAAGTAACCCAGGGCGGCGTAGATGGTGGTCTTGGCCCAGATCGGGGTTTGCGGTCGTTGCGCGGCGTAGTAGAGCCACAGGGCTTTCTGGATCAGGGCCCGGCCGATGCGCGAGGCGTAGCGGCCGATCTTGTGCCAGAAACAGAGTTCAAGGGACTGGGCGGTGGACATGGCGCACTCCTGGTGGGGCATGGGTCCAGGTCATGGTCGCCACCTAAGCGCTGGTTCGGCAGAGGCCAATATTTCCCTGGTGGTTTCCCTCGTAGCAGTGCTGTTCAGGGCTGCCGACGGGCCTCCAGGCGCTGGAACAGCAGCATGCCCAGGAGCATGGCCAGGACGAATACCCAGGCTTGCCAGTGGCCCCCCGGCAACAGCACCAGGGCCGGTCCCGGGCAGATCCCGGCGATGCCCCAGCCGATGCCGAACAGCAGGCTGCCGCCGATCAGGCGTCGATCGACATTGCGCTTGGCGGGGATCTGCATGGGCGCCCCGAGCAGCGAGCGCGAGCGGCCCATGGCCCAATGGAAAGGCCACCAGGCCACGGCGATGGCGCCGAGCATCACCAGCGCCAGGGACGGATCCCAGCGGCCGGCCAGGTCGAGAAAGCCCAGGACCTTGGCCGGATTGGCCATGCCTGCCAGCAGCAGGCCGATGCCGAACAGCAGGCCGGCAAAAAATGCGCTGAGTTTTCTCATGGCAGCAGCCCCAGTCCGTGGCGCAACACCCAGACCGTGGCGAAGCCGGTGCCCATGAAGCACAGGGTGGCGACGAGCGAGCGTGGCGACAGCCGGGAAATGCCGCAGACCCCGTGGCCGCTGGTGCAACCGGCGCCATAGCGGGTGCCGATGCCCACCAGCAGGCCGGCGCCGATCAGGCCGAGCGGACCGCCCTGGAACTCGGCGACCGGCAGGGCGTGAAACAGGCCCCAGAGCAGGGGCGCCAGCAACAGCCCGAGGATGAACAGGGCCTTTTCGCCCCAGCCGTCGCTGCCCGGTTGCAGCAGGCTGCCGAGCAGGCCGCTGATTCCGGCGATGCGCCCGTTGGCGACGATCAACAGCCCGGCCGCCAGGCCGATCAGCGCGCCTCCGGCCAGGGCCGAGCCCGGGGTGAAATGTACGGCATCAAAGAGCATGGGGATTTCCTCTGCATGGCCCTGTTGTTCCACCTTGGAAGCGCGGCGTCGGTGGTGACGCCTTCGCTGGCAAGTCAGCGGCGACAGCTGCCGTGTAACTGTTGTTGTGGGAGCCGGCTGGCCGGCGCAAGGACCTCAATGGGACAGCCAGCCCAGGGCCCCGCCCGCCAGCAGCAGCGCCGCCAGCATGCCGGTGACGGCGAACAGTTGTTGCAGGCGCGGCCCGGCCAGGTGGCTGGCCACCTGACGGCCCAGCACCAGGCCCACTACCGCGCCCAGGGCAAAGGGTGCGCCCACCGCCCAGTGCATCACCCCGCTGAGGCTGGCGGTCACCACGCTGCCCAGGGACACCAGGGCAATCACCGCCAAGGAGGTGGCGACGATACTCTTGCTGTCCAGGTTGGTGTAGCGGCTCAGGGCCGGGATGATCACGAAGCCGCCGCCCACGCCGAGCAACCCCGACAGTAGCCCCGAGAGCATGCCGGTGAAGGTCAGTGCCCGGGCGCAGGGCAGGGTCCAGCGCAGGCGGCCCTGGGCCGGGTTGAGCACGCAGGGCAGGAACGCCGGGCGCGGCGCCGCCCGGCCCTGTTTCAATTCCAGGCTGGCCTTGCGCAGGATACGTCCGCAGGCATACAGCAGCACCAGGGAAAACAGCAGGGCCAGGGGCAGGTTGGGCAGGCGGTGGGCCAGCCACAGCCCCAGCGGCGCCATGAGGATGCCGATGCTGGCGACAAACCCCGCCGCACGGTAGCGCACGATGCCCTGGCGCAGGCCCAGCACCGCGCCGACGCTGGCGGCCAGACCCACCGCCAGCAGGCCGATAGGGGCGGCCTCGACCATGCTCAAGCCCAGGCCGAACACCAGCAATGGCACCGCGAGGATGCCGCCGCCGGCTCCGGTCAGCGCCAGGATCGCGCCAATGACCGCCCCCAGCCCAGCGCCCAAAAGACTGTGTTCATTCATGTCTTCGGGGTGTCCGTGGCCTGGGTCGGTTGCGCCAGCCATTCATGGCCCTTGAGCATGCCGCGCCAGTACAGCGGCGGCAGAATCCGTTCCTTCAGCCACCAGGCGCGGCGGGTCGGCTGGCGGCCGTCCAGCAGCCAGCGCGGAAAGCTCGGCGCCAGCTTGCCGCCGTAGGTGAATTCGGCGAGGACGATCTTGCCCCGTTCCACGGTCAGCGGGCAGGAGCCGTAGCCGTCATAGGCGGCCAGCCGGGTCAGGCGCTTGAGGGCCACCAGCACGTTGTTGGCCACCACCGGCGCCTGCTTGCGCGCCGCGGCGGCGGTCTTGGCGTTGCTGGTATTGGTGGCGTCGCCCAGGCCGTGGATGTTGACGAAACGCCTGTGGCGCAGGCTGTGGGGATCGACGTCGATCCAGCCGGCGGCGTCCGCCAGCGGGCTGTGGCGGATGAAATCCGGGGCGCATTGCGGCGGCACCACGTGCAGCAGGTCGAAGGCGCGCTCCAGGGTTTCCTGGCGGCCGTCGGCCAGGGTGCGGACGAAGGTCGCGCGCTGCGCCGGGCCGTTCACCGCCACCAGGTTGTGGCCGAAATCCAGCTCGATGGCGTATTTCTTCACGTATTCCATCAGCGCCGGCACATAGTCGGCCACGCCGAACAGCACGCCGCCGGCATTCAGGAAGCGCGGCTTGATCGCCCCCAGGCGACCGTGGCGCCGCCAGTGGTCGCAGGACAGGTACATGGCTTTCTGCGGCGCGCCGGCGCACTTGATCGGCATCGGCGGTTGGCTGAACAGCGCCTCGCCCTGTTGCAGCTGCTGCACCTGTTGCCAGGTGTAGGGTGCCAGGTCGTAGCGGTAGTTGGAGGTCACGCCGTGGTTGCCCAGGGCCTGGGGCAGGCCGTCGATGGCCGCCCAGTCGAGCTTGAGCCCGGGGCAGACGATCAACTGGTCGTAGGCCAGCACGTGGCCGTTGTCCAGCACCAGGGCATTGTGTTGCGGTTCGAACTGGCTGACCGCGCGCTGGATCCACTTGACGCCCTGGGGAATCAGCTCGGCCATGGTCCGTTCGGTGGACGCGGCGCTGAACACCCCGGCGCCCACCAGGGTCCAGCCGGGTTGGTAATAGTGGTGCTGGGCGGGGTCGATAAGGGCCACGTCCAGGTGCGGATCGCGGGTCAAGAGGCTGGCGGCAACGGCGATGCCGGCGGCACCGCCACCGACGATCAGCACCTGGTGGCTGCCGTCGACGGGGCGCAGGGCCGGGTTGAAGGGACGCATGGCAAGGTCTCCGTGTGGAGTCGTTAATCGTTATAGGGTGTTCAGGGGAATCTTCAGGTAGCTCACGCCGTTGTCTTCGGGCTCGGGAAACTGCCCGCTGCGCATGTTGACCTGCACCGAAGGCAGGATCAGCACCGGCATGTCCAGGGTCGCGTCACGGGCTTCGCGCATCTTCACGAAGCTGTCTTCGTCGACGCCCTGATGGATGTGGATGTTGTTGGCGCGCTGCTCGGCGACGGTGGTCATGTATTGCAGCTCGCGGCCGTTGGGCAGGTAGTCGTGGCACATGAACAGCCGGGTCTGTGGGGGCAGGGCGAGGATCTTGCCGATGGAGCGGTACAGGGTCCGCGCATCGGCCCCGGGGAAGTCGCAGCGGGCGGTGCCGTAGTCGGGCATGAACAGGGTATCGCCGACAAAGGCCACGCACTCATCGCCGACCTGCACCAGGTAGGTCATGCAGGCCGGGGTGTGCCCCGGGGTGTGCAGGGCGCGGGCGCCGAGGCCGCCGATGGCGAATTCGGCGCCGTCTTCCAGCAGCACGTCGAACTGGCTGCCGTCGCGGGCAAAGCTCGGGGCCTCGTTGAACAGCGCGCCGAAGACTTTCTGCACCCGGGTGATCTGATTGCCGATGGCCACCCGGGCCCCCAGCTGGTCCTTGAGGTAGGCCGCGGCGGACAGGTGATCGGCGTGCACGTGGGTTTCCAGGATCCAGTCGACACGGGCGTCCAGCTCGCGCACCCGGGCGATCAGGCGGTCGGCGGACTCGGTGCGGGTGCGGCCGGATTTCGGGTCGTAGTCCAGCACGCTGTCGATCAGCGCGCAGCGGCGGCTGGCCTGGTCCATCACCAGGTAGCTGATGGTCCAGGTCTGACTGTCGAAAAAGGCTTCTACACGCAGCGTGTCGCTGATGATCATGGGGCACTCCAGGCAATGAAGGTGAGGACAGTCTGCGCTGTCGCTCGTCCCTTGGACTGTCAATAAACGTGCCAACCTCAAACACCCGGATTGGCCACCTGTTCATTGAAGTAGAAGGCCGCAGAGGCTGCCATCAGGCGTTTTGCGCCGCGACTGCCAACGTCATTTGGCAGTTGTTTGGCAGTTTGTGGCAGAAAATGGCAGAAAGCCGCGGCGTGCTTTAAGCTGCCGCCACTGCCCCGGAGTTGCCCATGTCCCTGATCGCCACCGACCTTGCCCAGCCGTCCATGTCTGCCCTGGTGTCCTACCTCGAACACGATCCGCAACCGACCATCGTGCTCGACACCGACTACAACATCATCGCCGCCAACACCGCCTACCAGCGTCAGTTCGGCGTGGCCGGCAAGCCCCACGTCGGCGCCAAGTGCTACCGCGTCTCCCACCAGTTCGCCGTGCCCTGCGATCAGGCCGGCGAGCATTGCCCGATGCGCAAGGCCCATGACAGCCGGGTGCCGGAGCGCATGCTGCACATCCATCACACGCCTCGCGGCCCGGAGCACGTGGACGTGGAACTGCGGCCGATCATCGGCGAGGCCGGCACCGTGGTGGCCTACGTCGAGCGCTTGAGTTCGGTGGCGGTGGCTTCGGTGCAGCCCCAGCAGAAAGGCCTGGTGGGACGCTCGCCGGCCTTCAATGAAGCCCTGAGCGCCTTGCAGCGGGCGGCTCCGGCGCCGATCCCGGTGTTGTTGCAGGGCGAGTCCGGCACCGGCAAGGAGCTGTTCGCCCGGGCCCTGCACGACGGCAGCCCCAGGGCCAGCGGGCCGCTGGTGGTGGTGGACTGCACCGGGCTCACCGAAACCCTGCTGGAAAGCGAACTGTTCGGCTATGAAAAGGGCGCCTTTACCGGCGCCCTGCAACGCAAGATCGGCCTGGCGGAAGCGGCCCACGGCGGCACCCTGTTTCTCGATGAAATCGGCGAGGTGCCCCTGGCCATGCAGGTCAAGCTGCTGCGCCTGATCGAGTCCGGCAGCTTCCGCCCAGTGGGCAGCCTGCGCACCGTGCACTCGGATTTTCGCCTGGTGGCGGCCACCCACAAGCCGCTCAAGGAAATGGTCGCCGCCGGCAGCTTCCGCCAGGACCTGTACTACCGCATCAGCGCCTTCCCGATCCGCCTGCCGGCGCTGCGCGAACGCAGCGACGACCTGCCGCTGCTGATCGACAGCCTGCTGCGCCGCCTCGATCCCGGGGTGGTGCCGCGGGTCGATCCCCAGGCCCTGGAACAGCTGCAGCTGTACACCTACCCGGGCAATATCCGCGAGCTGCGCAACATCCTCGAACGGGCGCGCTTGTTCAGCGATGACGGGGTGATCCGCCTGCAGGACCTGCCGGCGGAACTGCGCCGTCCCCAGGCCCCGGTCCCGGTGACCCGGCGCCGGGCCGGCAAGGACCTGGAGCAACTGGCCCATGCCCTGGAAGTCTTCGACGGCTCGCGCAGCGAACTGGCCAAGGCCCTGGGCCTGAGCGAACGCACGCTGTACCGGCGCCTCAAGGCCCTGGGCCTGTAGCCGCCGGGCGGACGGCCGCAGCCGGGTTCAAGCCTCGGCCGGTGGCCGGGGCAGCGGCAGCGGCAGGTCGCAGGCCATCACCCACATGCCGATCTGTTCCAGGTCGGTGCTGAAGGGCACTTCACCGATCTGCCGCAGTCCGGCGCTTTCATAAAAGCGCCGGGCGCCGCTGTTGCTCTTGAGCACGTCCAGCCACAGGCAGGATTCCCCGGCGGCGCTGGCCCGTTGCAGCACCTGCTCCAGCAGGCGCCGGCCATGGCCCTGGCCGGCCTGGGACTTGAGCAGGTAGATCTTCTGCAACTCGGCCCCGCAGCGGTCGCTGCCCGGAACCGGCCGCCCCCAGTTGAGCTTGGCAAAGCCCATGGGCTGCTGCTGCGGGTCCAGGGCCAGCAGCCACAGGTGCCGGTCCCGGGCGGCCAGGGACGCTTGCAGGTGGGCGTCGGAGAAGTCCTGGTCGAGAAACTGCTGCATGCCGGCAGCGCTCCAGATCGCCGCGAAGTGCTCGCGGTAGGTGGCACAACCTATGGCCTTGAGCGCCTGGATATCGCGGCTGTCGGCTTCACGGATGGTGATCATGCTTGACTCCAGATGAATGGGCGGAACCGGGCGCAGCAGCTTAACGCCTGGTGCCCGGGTGCTCCAGTGCGCCCGGGGCACGATGGCGAACGAGCGTGGTCGTAGCTTCATCGCCCTTTTTCCGGAGATGCCATGAGCCAGGCCGTCCTTGCTACCGAAACCAATCGCCGCCAGTTGCAGCAGATCATCGCCGGTCTGTCCGACGGGGTGATCCTGATCGAAACCGACCAGGCCCGCAGCCTGCTCTGGGCCAATGAGGCGGCGCTGGCCATGCATGGAGTGAGCGAGGTCGGCGAGCTGGGGGCCAATGTCCGCGAGTACGCCCGGCGCTATGCCTTGCGCTACCGCAACAATCACCCCCTGGCCCTGGAGGCCTACCCGATCAACCGGGTGGCCGCCGGGGAAACCTTCAGCGACGTGGTGGTCGAGGTACAGGCCGAGATCGACGGCGAACCCCGGCACTGGGTGCACCGGGTGCGCAGTATGATCCTCACTGATCGCAGCGGCGCGCCGGAATCCCTGGTGCTGATCCTCAGCGATGCCAGCGATTGGGCTGGCGCCGAGCAGCGCTTCGAGAAGACCTTCAACGCCAACCCGGCGCCAGCGGTGATCTGCCGCCTCGGCGACTTGCGCTACATCAAGGTCAACCAGGGCTTCCTGGAAATGACCGGCTATGCCCGGGACCAGGTGATCGGCCGTTCGGTGTACGAGCTGGATGTGCTGGAGGCCGCCGAGCACAAGGACCTGGCCATCGAGCGCCTGGGCCAGGGCGCGACCATCCCGCAGATGCAGGCCGAGCTGCGCCTGCCGGACGGCGGCAGCAAGCTGGTGATCGTCGCCGGCCAGCCCCTGGACATCAACGATGAAGACTGCATGCTGTTTTCCTTCATGGACCTGGAGCCACGGCGCAGGATCGAGATTGCCCTGCGCCAGAGCGAGGAGCGTTTTGCCAAGTCGTTTCGACTGAGCCCGGTGCCGACCCTGGTGTGCAGCGCCGAGCAGCAGATCGTCGACGTCAACGAGGCCTTTCTCAACACTTGCGGCTACAGCAGCGAAGAACTGCTGGGCAAGAAGGTCGAGGCCATCGGCTTCATCGCCGAAGCCGCGGCGGCCAGCCAGCTGTTCAGTCAACTGGAGAAGGCCGGCAACGTCGATGGCCTGGACCTCAAGGTGCGCCAGAAGAACGCCGGGCTGATCGATTGCGTGGCCTACGCCGACACCGTGCTTATCCAGGACAGCCCCTGTTACCTGCTGGTGCTGATGGACATCACCGAGCGCAAGCGCTCCGAACTGGAGCTGGTGGGCGCCATCGAGGAAGTGATGCGCGACGCCTCCTGGTTCAGCCGAACCCTGATCGAAAAGCTGGCCAACGTGAGAAGCCCCAAGGCCCGGGACACGCCTGGGGTGTCCTCTGCCGACCTGACGGCCCGCGAGCGGGAAGTGCTGGGGTTGATCTATCAGGGATTGGCAGACAAAGAGATTGCCGCCCAGTTGAAGCTGGCGCCCAACACCGTGCGCAACCACGTCGCCACCCTGTATTCCAAGCTCGGGGTGCACAGCCGGGGCGAAGCCATCGTCTGGGCCCGGGAGCGCGGGCTGTTCGTCGGAACGGTCGGCAGTCGGGGACGCTGAACTGGTGCATATGCACCAGGGCAACCCGTGCAAATGCGCCTTCTTTGCGTGGTGGGTGTTTTCTACCCTTGGAGCCGCCACAGGTCCGGTCAATGGGGTTGTGGCAGAGCACAACCACAGCACAAGGACAGCCCGCATGGGTGATGAACAGAGCAAGGGCACCGTGACCGATCAGGCACCGGCGGTGCTCACCCAGGCCCAATGGCGCGCCTGTATCGAACAGCGCCTGGCGCCCCTGGCCTGCAGTTTCAGCCATGCCGGCGACGGCACCCTGACCCTGCGGGTGTTCGAGCCCGACAGTGGCCGGGTCGATCTGGTGGTCAGCGGGTTGCGCATCAAGTCCCTGCAGAGCGAGGCCGACGTATTGCGGCTCATTGACGAGTTGCTCTACGAGCTGGACAGCAACTCCCTGGGCCACCTGTAGCCGCTGCCGAAGGCTGCGAACGCTTTGGTCGGCACTCTGCCTCAGGAGACGCGGGGAGTTGAAGCCCGCTGGAGGTTCGTCGGGAAATCGCCAGGCAAGGTCCTGCGGACCTTTTCGCAGCTTCGCGGGCTCAGCGGCGGCTACAGGGATGGGGTGGGTCAGTGGTCGGCGATCAGGCTTGGCCGGCAATCCAGGCTCAGGCGCGCGCCGCCGCGTTCGCTGCTGCCCACTTCGAGCTTGAAGCCGTGCAGGCTGACAATCGCCGCAACGATCGACAGGCCCAGGCCAAAGCCGCCCTGGGCGTTGCTTTCGTCGACCCGGTAGAAGCGCCGGAACACCGCCGCCCGTTCCGCCGGGGGAATGCCGGGGCCTGAGTCCAGCACTTCCAGGCGCGGGCTGCCGCCGTCGTCGAGGCCGCGCAGTATCACTTCGCCGCCCGGCGGGGTGAACTTGATCGAGTTGCTCAGCAGGTTGGCCAGGGCCTCGAACAGCAGGGCGCGGTCGCCGATCAGCCGGGGCAGGCTGGCCGGCACGTCGAGCTGCAGGGTCAGGCGGCCTTCCTCGGCCAGGGGCAGGTAGAAGTCGTACAGCTCCTGAAGCAGCGGCAGCGGATCGAGTTCGAGGAAGCCCGAACGCCGTTGCTGGTCCTCCAGTTCGGAGATGCGCAGCAACCCGCGAAAGCGCGCCATCAAGGTGTCGGCCTCGGCCAGCAACTGGTCCATCTGCAGGGCCTGGGGCGAGCCTTCCTCGGCCTGTTGCTGCAGGCGGTAGAGCTGGGCCCGCAGGCGGGTCAGCGGGGTGCGCAGGTCGTGGGCGATGTTGTCGCACACGCCCTTGACCTCATGCATCAGCCGCTCGATGCGTTCGAGCATGGCGTTGACGATGGCCGCCAGCATGTCCAGTTCGTCGCGCCGGTCCGACAGCGGCAGGCGCCGGGTCAGGTCGCCAGCGACGATGGCTTCGGCGCTGGCCTGGATCTGGCGGATGCGCCGCAGTGGACGGCGGCGCAGCAGGTGCCAGCCGGCGGCGCCGGGAATGATGGTCAGGGAGATGCCCCACAGCAGCGCGTGAAGAATGATCCGGGTCACCGCGAACAGCGAGCCGTTGTCGCGCACCAGCACCAGCCAGCGGCCGTCGCGGGTGTGGGTGGCCACCGCGTCGCAGCTGTCCCGGGGCAGGCTCGTGTCGTCGGAGTCGATGCAGTTCTTCAACTCGTGGATCTGGCCGTCCAGGGGCAGGTCGTCGGGGATCTGGCGGATCGGTCCGCTCAAGGGCCGGCGCTGCTCGTCGAACAGGCCATAGGCGTCGATGGCGCGCATGTCGAAGGTCATGCTGGTGGCCAGGGCTTCCACCAGCTGCTCGCCTTCGAAGCGGGCGAACAGGTGCTGGCGCTGCATCAGCGAGTGCTTGGCCAGGCTGTCCAGGTAGGTGGACACCTCGTAGTACAGCACCCCCATGAGGATGCAGCTCCAGGCCACGAACAGCGTGCTGTACAGGGCCAGCAGGCGGCTGCTGGAGGAGCGCCAGCCCTTAGAGGGGTTCAGCAATGACATAACCCGAGCCTCGCACGGTGCGGATCAACGGAGTCATGCCAGGCGGGTCGATCTTCTTGCGCAGGCGGCCGATGTGCACGTCGATCAGGTTGGTCCCCGGGTCGAAGTGATAGCCCCAGACCTCTTCGAAAATCATCATCCGCGAGAGGATCTGCCCGGTGTTGCGCATGAGGAATTCCAGCAGCTTGTACTCGGTGGGCAGCAGGCTCAGCAACTGGTCGGCACGGGTCGCCTCGCGGCTGATCAGGTTCAGCTCCAGGTCGGCCACCCGCAGGCTGGTGGCGAAATCCTTGACCGTGTTCTTGCGCCGCAGCAGCACCTCGACCCGGGCCGCCATCTCGTCGGAGGCGAAGGGCTTGGTCAGGTAGTCGTCGCCGCCGGCCCGCAGGCCGCGCACCCGTTCGTCGACGTCGGAGAGGGCGCTGATCATCAGGATCGGCGTCGACACACCGATGGTGCGCAGGGTGGTGACGATGGCCAGGCCGTCCAGCTCCGGCAGCATGCGGTCCAGGGTGATCAGGTCGTAGTCGCCGCTCACGGCGCGTACCAGGCCTTCGCGGCCATTGTCCACCCAGTCCACGTCGAGGCCGTGGCTGCTCAGTTCGGCGACGATCTCCCGGGCCGTCACGGCGTCGTCTTCGATGGTCAGAATGCGGGTCATAGGCGTTACCTGCTTGGCGGTTCGTGACACAGGCGGGCATTTTGCCAAGAAACCGCTGGCGGGATTCTAAAAAAACTTTCATCCAGGCGCGGGGCTCGTCGGTGTCCTACGGGTCAGGGGCGCTGAAGGTTGATATTATCCGGCCACTTTTTGCCAGGAGGCGTCACCATGAGAGCCCTGACCCGGGGCGGCTGGAAGCCCTTTTTCGCGGTGTGCCTGATGCTGCTGTGCAGCGCGGTGGCGCAGGCGGCCAATCAGCCCTGTTCTGGAAAGAAAGGCGGCATCGCCCGCTGCGATGGCGAGCTGTTCCTGTGCAATGACGGCTCCATCAGCGCCTCGAAGAAAAACTGCGCGCTGATGTTCGGCCAGCGTTCCTCCACCCCTCGTGCCGAGCCACTGCTGCGTGATACCCAGGGTTGCACCTGCGGCAGCGGTAGTTTCTGCACCGGGCCACGGGGCGGGGTCTATTGCCTGACCCCCAGTGGCAATAAAAGCTACAAGCGGCATTGAAGCCCCGATTGAGCTTCTTCGTATCAAGGTGTCATGCAATGAAATACGCATCACGTTTCAAAGGGCTGCTGTGGCTGTTGGTGGCTAGCCTGCTGTTGAGTCTGGCCGTGGACCTGGCGTTGCGCCTGCCGGGCTACCTGGAGGCCTATGCCGCCGATCCCCGTTATGCGCGCTGGATGCTGGGGTATCGCGGCCTGGACGTGCTGGTCATTGCCCTGATGGCGGTGATCGTGCCGGGCATCATGCGCCTGCTGGGTTTTCGCCGTTCAGCCTGGCTGGCATTGCCGCTCTTTATCCTGTGGGGGCAGGGCATCGCGCAATTGACCCTGGCGGCCAACCTGCTGCTGGCGCTATGGGGCCTTGGGCTGCTGGTGCACTGGTGCTACAGCCGCGGCCGGGTGTTCTACCTGAGCAAGCGCGGCTGAGGCGCACGCCGTGCAGAACGCCCGCCATAAAACCCCCGGAGCGGCAAATTGCACGATCCAGGCCCGATGACTAATCGCAAGTTATTGAAATACATGTGTTTATAAGACTCCTGCTGCTGGCACGCTGACTGCACCTGTCCTTTCTGTGCCTTCGTGACGTGTAACAGCCTCTTTCCTGCCTGGAGCAGAACAACAATGAACAGACCCTCTGAACACCTGCTGGCCACCGAGGACGCTTCGAGTCATCACTCGGGCGTGTCCTGGGCGGCGATCTTCGCCGGCGCGGCGGCGGCCGCGGCCTTGTCCCTGATCCTCTTGCTGCTGGGCTTCGGCCTGGGCTTCTCCGCGGTTTCGCCCTGGGCCGGCAACGGCATCAGTGCCAAGGGCTTGGGCATTTCCAGCATTGTCTGGCTGGCCCTGACGCAGATTCTCGCCGCCGGGTTGGGCGGCTATATCGCCGGACGCCTGCGGGTGAAGTGGGCCAACCTGCATGGCGATGAAGTGTATTTCCGTGACACCGCCCACGGCTTCCTGGCCTGGGCGGTGGCGACCCTGGTCACCGCGACCCTGGTGGTGGGCTCGGTCACCAGCGTCATTGGCGGTGGCGTGCAGGCCGGGGCCCAGGTTGCTTCCGCGGCCGCCGGTGCCGCCACCCAGGTGGCCGGCCATGCCGCTGCCCAGGGTTCCCCGGACGAGTACGGCTATTTCGTCGACAGCCTGTTGCGTGACGATCGCCCGGTGGCGGTCACTGAGGATGCGGCCCGGGGCACGGTGTCGCGGATCTTCGTGCGCACCTTGAGCAACGATGGCCAGTTGTCATCCGACGACCGCAGCTACCTGGCGCAACTGGTGGCCCAGCGCACCAACCTGACGCGGGCCGAGGCCGAGCGCCGGGTGGACGAGGTGTTCGCCAAGACCCAGCAGGCGCTGCATGAAGCCAAGCAGGCGGCCCGGGAAGCCGCCGACAGCGCCGCCAGGATAGCCGCCTGGTCGTCGTTGTGGATGTTCGTTGCCCTGCTATGTGGGGCGTTCTTCGCCAGTCTGGCCGCCACCTTCGGCGGCCGGCGCCGGGATGCGGTGCTCTGGCTTGAAAGCCCTGTGCAACCGCGCACCGTGGCTCCCACCCCCGTTCACTGATCCAGGAGACTCGTCATGCGCTCATTACTGTTGTGGTTTCTCGGTGTACCGATCCCGGTGATCATTCTGATCGCCCTCTTCATGCACTAAGCGCCCCCCGCGACGCGGGGTGACCCGTTGTTCACGCGCCGCTGCCGGCTTGTACCGGCAGCGGCTTTTTTGTGCCCCGGGCCCCACCGCGCAAGCGCAGGCGCGACGTGTTGGGGCGCTGCGGCAGTTTGCTTGGCCCAGATCAATATTCCTGTCGGACAAAAGTACTAGATTGGCCCGCGCTCGGTTCTGACAGCGTTATCGGAACCGCGGTGTTGCCACGTCCTCGCGCCAGGACTCTGAGCGGCAGGATGCCGGCAACTCCACTCACTTCTCACGGATGAACCGCAATGCGTCAGATAGACCGCAACTTTGATATTCAGCCGCTGCAGCATGCGGACATGACCATCAGTCTCAATGGCCAGCCGGTCACTGCCGCCCTGGGTGAAACAGTCCTCAGCGTGATCCAGGCCACCGGTCTGCGCCAGGTGGCGCGCAACGATCACGGGCAGTTGGTCGGTGCCTACTGCGGCATGGGCGTGTGCCATTGCTGCCTGGTGCAGATCGACGGCCGCCACAAGCGCCGCGCCTGCCAGACCCTGGTCAAGCCGGGGATGCAGGTGCAGACCCTGAGCAACCGCATCACTGAAACGGAGCCCAGCCTATGAGCCTGAACCCGGTGATCGTCGGCGGCGGGCCGGCGGGCATGGCAGCGGCCATCGAACTGGCCGAGCACGGGGTGCGCAGCACCCTGATCGAAGAGGCCTCGCGCCTGGGCGGGGTGGTCTATCGCGGGCCGCTACGCGATGGCGTGCAACTGGATTACCTGGGGCCGCGCTACTGCGAAATGCTGGCCAAGCTGCACGGTGATTTTTCCGACCACGAACAAATGATCGAGGTGCGCCTCAACAGCCGGGTGATCGGCGCCGAAGGCCATAACAGCCTGATGCTGCTGGACGCCGAAGAGCAGGTGCAGCAGGTGGACTACTCGCAACTGCTCCTGGCCGCCGGTTGCCATGAGCGCAGCGTGCCGTTTCCCGGCTGGACCCTGCCGGGGGTCAAGTTGCTGGGCGGCCTGCAATTGCAGATCAAGAGCGGGGTGGTCAAGCCGCAGGGGCCGGTGGTGATCGCCGGCACCGGGCCGCTGCTGCCACTGGTGGCCTGCCAGCTGCATGCCTCGGGCGTGCGGGTGGCCGGGGTCTACGAGGCCAGTGCCTTGAGCAAGATCGCCAAGCAGAGCCTGGCCATGCTGAACAAGCCGCAACTGTTCCTCGACGGCCTGAGCATGCTGGCCTACCTCAAGCTCCACGGCATCAGCCTGCGCTATGGCTGGGGCGTGGTGGAGGCCCAGGGGCAGGACGCCCTGAGCGTGGTCACGGTTGCCCCTTATTCCGCCGATTGGCAGCCGGACCTGTCCAAGGCCCAGCGCATCGCGGCCCAGACCCTGGCGGTGGGCTACGGCTTCATCCCACGCACCCAGCTGAGCCAGCAGATGGGCCTGGACCACGGCTTCAGCGACGACGGCTACCTGCGGGCCCACGCCAATGCCTGGCAGCAGAGCAGCGAGCCGCACATTCATCTGGCGGGCGACATGGGCGGGATCCGCGGCGGTGAAGCGGCCATGCTCAGCGGTCGCATCGCCGCGCTGTCGATCCTCATGCAGCGCAATGTCCTGGATAACGAAGCGGCCCTGCAGCGGCGCCAGGGCTACGAGCGCAAACTGGCCTCGATCCTGCGCTTTCGCGGTGCGGTGGACCGCTATACCGCGCGTGGCACCGGGCAGATAGAACTGCCCAAGGGCGACACGGTGATCTGCCGTTGCGAGCACACCACCCGCAACGATATCGAGCGTGCCCTGGCCCAGGGGGTACAGGACATGGCCAGCCTGAAAATGCGCACTCGCGTGAGCATGGGCGACTGCCAGGGGCGGATGTGCGTCGGCTACTGCAGCGACCGCCTGCGCCAGGCCACCGGACGCAAGGACGTGGGCTGGATTCGCCCGCGCTTCCCGCTGGACCCGATTCCGTTTTCCGCCTTTGCCGCACCCGACCAGGAGGTCCCCGAACATGAGTAAGTACTACGACGTGGTGATCGCCGGTGGCGGCGTGATTGGGGCGTCCTGCGCCTACCAGCTGTCCAAGCGCAAGAACCTCAAGGTGGCGCTGATCGACGCCAAGCGTCCGGGCAACGCCAGTCGTGCCTCGGCCGGCGGCCTGTGGGCCATCGGCGAGTCGGTGGGCCTGGGCTGCGGGGTGATCTTCTTTCGCATGATGTCGGCCAACCGCAAACGCGAGGCCCAGGGCTCGGCGGTGGTGGTGGATTCCAGCACCCCGCATATCCTGCCGCAGTCGTTCTTCGACTTCGCCCTGCAGTCCAACGAGATCTACCCGCGCCTGCACCGCGAGCTGATCGGCCTGCACGGCATGGACTTCAAGTTCGAACAGACCGGGCTCAAGTTCGTCATCTATGACGATGAAGACCGGCTGTACGCCGAACACATTGTCGGTTGCATCCCGCACCTGTCCGATCAGGTGCGCTGGCTCGACCAGGCGGCCCTGCGCGCTGCGGAACCCAATGTCAGCCACGAAGCCCAGGGCGCCCTGGAGTTCCTCTGCGATCACCAGGTCAACCCGTTCCGCCTGACCGATGCCTACACCGAAGGTGCACGGCAGAACGGCGTGGATGTGTACTTCAACACCAACGTCACCGGCGTCCTGCACCACGGCAACCGGGTCAGCGGGGTGCAGACCGCCGAGGCCGGGCTGTTCCATTGCTCGACCCTGATCAACGCCGCCGGTGCCTGGGCCGCCGAGCTGAGCCTGCAGGCCACCGGGGTGGAGATTCCGGTGAAGCCGGTGAAGGGCCAGATCCTCCTCACCGAGCGCATGCCCAAGCTGCTCAATGGCTGCCTGACCACCAGCGACTGCTACATGGCGCAGAAGGACAACGGCGAGATCCTGATTGGCAGCACCACCGAGGACAAGGGCTTCGACGTCAGCACCACCTACCCGGAAATCAACGGTCTGGTGCAGGGGGCGGTGCGCTGCATTCCCGAGCTGGCCCAGGTCAACCTCAAGCGCTGCTGGGCCGGCCTGCGCCCGGGCTCGCCGGATGAACTGCCGATTCTTGGGCCGATGGACGGGGTCGAGGGTTACCTCAATGCCTGCGGGCACTTCCGCACCGGCATCCTGACGTCGGCGATCACCGGCGTGCTGCTGGACAAACTGGTGAACGACGAAACCCTGCCGCTGGACATCACCCCGTTCCTGGCCCGGCGTTTCGCCACCGCCCCGGTGAAAAAACAGCCCGAACCGGCCTGACAGATCCCCACGAGGATCTGTTGGACTTGCGTAGGAGCTGGCTTGCCAGCGAAAGCGTTTCCAAGAGCGCTGCACGGCTCGCGGGCTTCTTCGCCGGCAAGCCGGCTCCTACGGTCGGCAGGGTCTGTTGGACTTGCGTAGGAGCTGGCTTGCCAGCGAAAGCGTTTCAGGAGCGCTGCACGGCTCGCGGGCCTCTTCGCCGGCAAGCCGGCTCCTACGGTCGGCAGGGTCTGTTGGACTTGCGTAGGAGCTGGCTTGCCAGCGAAAGCGTTTCCAGGAGCGCTGCACGGCTCAGGGGGCTCTTCACCAGCAAGCCGGCTACGGTGATGGCGCTGTGTGGGTCAGGTGGCGGGGGTGTCGAGGAACACCGGCAGCTGTTCGGCGTATTCGGCAAAACTGCGCACCGCCGGGAATTGCTCGGGACCGAACTGGTCCGCCAGCATCATCTGGCTGAAACTCCAGGCCACCGCCAGGCTGATGCCGGCCTGGCTCAGGGTTCCATCCCGGGGCAGGGGCTGTTTCTGCAACTCGTGCTCCAACTCGGCATAGGCGGCCTGCAATTGGCCGCCGATCCGCTCCAGCCAGGGGCCGTGTTGTTTCTCCGCCGGACGCAGCTTTCGTTCGTAGACGATCTGCACCGACTTCTCACAGGCCGCCAGGGCCAGGCCGATCAGGCGCAACTCATGCAAACGCTCCGGCTGGGTCGCGGGCATCAGGCTTCGTTTCGGGCCGGCCAGGGTTTCCAGGTAGTCGAGGATCAGGCTCGAATCCATCAGCACTTCACCCCCGTCGCAGACCAGGCTTGGCGCCTTGACCACCGGGTTGATGGCCTTGAACTGCTCGAAGGTGCTGAACACCGAGATCGAGTGATGCTCGAAGGGCAGGCCCAGGCTCTTGAGGCTGATGGCGACGCGGCGCACATAGGGTGAATCGAGCATTCCAATGAGTTTCATCGCGTATTTCCTTGTCTTGAACGGCACAACGGATGGGAACGGCGCGGCTAATGTAGCGGCATTGAATCGGCCTTGCCCAGCTCCTTGTCATGGCTCAGCAGCGGCTACGGGCCAATGCCGATCGGGGGGGTGTAGCCGCTGCCGCAGGCTGCGAACGGGCTGGGCGGCACTCCGTCGAAGGGCCGCGGTGCTCTTGAGGCCGCTGCGAGTTTGGCGGGCGATCGTCAGGCAAGGTCCTGCGGACCTTTGCGCAGCTTCGCGGGCTCAGCAGCGGCTACAGGCCAATGCCGATCGGGGGGGGAGTGTAGCCGCTGCCGCAGGCTGCGAACGGCACGAAGGGCCGCGGTGCCCTTGAGGCCGCTGCGAGTTTGGCTGGAGATCGTCAAGCAAGGTCCTGCGGACCTTTGCGCAGCTTCGCGGGCTCAGCAGCGGCTACAGGCCAATGCCGATCGGGAGGGTGTGTAGCCGCTGCCGCAGGCTGCGAACGGCACGAAGGGCCGCAGCGCTCTTGAGGCCGCTGCGAGTTTGGCTGGAGATCGTCAAGCAAGGTCCTGCGGACCTTTGCGCAGCTTCGCGGGCTCAGCAGCGGCTACAGCCAGGCAGGTAATCGGCGACCGGCAGGTTGCGCGTCGCGTTACCACAGGTGCTAGGGCTGCCGTGGTCGCAGGCACCACCAGACCAGGCCCAGGGCGAGGCTGGACAGGCCGGTCAGGGCCTGCAGCGAGCCGGCCGGGTGGTTCGCCAGCAGGCTGGCAAGCAAACCGCAGCCGGCGGTCAGGGCCATCTGGATAAAGAAGAACAGCCCCGAAGCGGTGCCCGCCACCGCCGCATAGGGTTGCAGGATCGCCAGCTGGCAGGCGGGTATCGCCAGGCCCACCGAGAACATCAGCGGCAGCATCGGCAGGACGATCGCCCACAGGCTGTCGGGCCACAGGCTGCGAGCGAACAGCAACAGGCCGGCGCCCGCCAGGTTCAACAGGCAGGCCCGGGCTATCAGACGGTCGGCGCCGTGGCGCGCGCCCAGGCGCTGGAACAGCCGCGAACCCAGCAGGTAGCCGGCCACGGTGGCGGCGAATACCAGGGCGTAGGCCGTGGGCGACAGCCCCAGCTGGCGCTGCAACAGTGCCGACGATTGCAGGATGAAAGGGAAATAGGTGCAGTACAGGCAGCCGATGGCCAGGGAATAGCGCATGAAATAGCGCTCGCCCAGCAGGCGCAGGTACAGGCGCGGCAGGTGTTTGCCAGGCACCGGGGCGAGCTGCGCCGGGCGGGTTTCGGCAAGCCGTTTGTACATCAGCAGCCAGGCCGCCGCGGCCACCAGGCTCAGGCACAGGAACAGCCCGCGCCAGCCCAGCAGGTGGTCGATCAGGCTGCCCAGCGGCGGCGCCAGCATCGGCGACAGGGCAATGCCCATGGACAGCAGCCCGAGCAGGCGCGGCTGCTCTTCGGGGGCGCAGCGGTCGCGGACCATGACCCGGCCGATCAGGGTGCCGCAGCAACCGCCCAACGCTTGCAGCAGGCGGGCGACCATCAGCACCTCGACGCTGGCGGCGAGCATGCAGGCCAGGCTGGCCAGCAGGAACAGCGCGGTGCCCGCCAGCAGCACCGGGCGCCGGCCATAGCGGTCGCACAGCGGCCCGCCCAGCAGCATCGACAGGGCATAGCCGAGCATGTACAGGCTCAGGGTCAGTTGCAGTTGCGCATCGCTGGCCCGCAGTTGGTCGGCCATGGCCGGCAGCGCCGGCAGGTACAGGTCGATGCTGATCCGCGGCAGGCAGACCACCACCAGCAGCAACAGGGTCCAGAGCCAGGGGGCGAGGGGGCGTGCAACAGCAATGGAGCGGGGCGGGGCGTCGGCAAGCAGGGGCATGGCGGGCTCGGGGCAAGTGGGTACGGCGCTGAAATTAAGGTCTTTATGGTTTAATGCCGAGCACCGTTTAGAGCCCATTCGACTGGACCACTATGAGCCGTGGAAAACACCCCGTGCCCCTCGACCTGCCGCTGCCCATGGAGGGCGCTCAGGGCAAGCAGGACAGTGCCTACGCCGCGTTACGCCAGGCGATCCTGGAAAAACGCCTGCCGGCCGGCTGCCGCTTGCCCTCCACGCGCACCCTGGCCCAGCGCTGGGGCCTGTCCCGGGGCACCCTGGAAGTGGTTTTCGATCGCCTGCGCAGCGAAGGCTACGTGAGCCGCGCCAGCGGTTCCGGGACCCGGGTCTGCGCGGTGGTGCCGGATCTTTACCTGAGCGCCCCGGCGGCGGTTGCCGCGCCCGCCGCCGGTGACCTTGAACCGCCGTACCCGCCGCTGGGCGTGCGTGCCGGCCAGCCCTTTGTTGCGCGGCTGGCCGACCCGGCGCTGTTTCCCCTGCCGCACTGGACCCGTTCCCTGACCCGGGCCCTGGGCAGTGCCTCGGCGCAGTCGCTGTGCGACGCCGACCCCGGCGGGCTGCCGGCGCTGCGCCAGCAGATCGCCGAGTACCTGGGGCAGCACCGGGGCATCGCCTGCCATGCCGGGCAGGTGATGATCACCACCGGCATCCGCCATGGCCTCGACCTGCTGGCCCGCAGCCTGCTGCGCCCGGGTGACAAGGTGTGCCTGGAAGACCCCGGCTACCTCTCGGCCAAGGATCTGTTTGCCCTGGCCGGGGCGCGCCTGGTGCCGATCCCGCTGCAGGAGGAGGGCATCGACACCGCGCGCCTGCAAGAGCATCGCGATGCACGCCTGGTCTACGTGACCCCGGCTCACCAGGCGCCCCTGGGCATGACCCTGCCGGTGTCGCGGCGCCTGGCCCTGCTGGAATGGGCGCGGCATAGCCAGGCCTGGGTGGTGGAGGATGACTACGACAGCGAGTTCAACTACCAGAGCGCGCCGCTGGCGGCCCTCAAGTCGCTGGACCGGGACGACCGGGTGATCTATTGCGGCAGCTTCAACAAGACCCTGTTCGCCGGCTTGCGGGTGGGCTTCATGCTGCTGCCCGACAGCCTGCGCCCGCGCTTGTTGGCGACCTTGCAGAGCACCGGGCGCTCGGTCGGGGTGATCGAGCAGATGGCCCTGGCCGACTACATCGCCAGCGGCGCCTTCCTGCGTAACCTGCGGGCGGCGCGTCAGGCCTATCAGGAACGCCGCGACCTGCTGCTGGCGATCCTCGCTCGGGAGGCGCCGGGCTGCTACCGCATCAGCGGCCAGCAGGCCGGGCTGCACCTGCTCCTGGAGCTGCCACCGGGCAGCGACGAGACGCGCTTTCGCCAGCGCGCCGCCGAGCAGGGCCTGCTGCTGCAGGGGCTGGCCGAGCACTGTCAGGTGGCGCGCCGGCCGGCGGCGGTGATCATCGGCTACGCGGCCCTGAGCCTGGCGCAGATCCGTTTCAGCGGATCGCGGCTGGCGGCGCTGCTGGTGGCCGCGGCGCGGCAAGCGCAAGCACGCTGAGCCTGGGCTGTCATCTGCCTGTCATGTGGCTCGGGCACCCTCGGCGCCCCGGCCTCGGGCCTTTGTGGATTACACGGACGTCATGATCATTGTCACCGCCGGCGCGGCCTATCTGGATATCGACGCCTACGCCGGTTGCATCGCCTACGCCGAACTGCTCAATCTCAGCGGGCGCCCGGCCCGGGCCCTGAGCAGCGCGCCGCTCAACGAGAGCATTCCCCAAGGCTTCAGAGACCGCCTCAAGGGCCTGGACAGCCACGTCCCCGAGGGCGCCGACCAGTTCGTGCTGGTGGACATTTCCAACCACCTGCACCTGGACCCGCTGGTGGACCTCGCGCGGGTGGTGGAGGTCATCGACCATCACCCGGGGTTCGAGGCGTTCTGGGACGAGCGCCTGGGCAAATACGCGGATATCCGCCCGATCGGCGCCGCCTGCACCCAGGTCTATGAGCGCTGGCGCGACGCCGGCCTGCTGCCGCGGATCAGCCGCGACAGCGCGCAATTGCTGGCGGCGGGCATCCTCGACAACACCCTGAACTTCAGCGGCGGCAGCTGTACTGCGGCCGACCGCCAGGCCTATGCCGCCCTGGCTGCCCATGCCGGCCTGGGGCCCCAGTGGCCCGAAGCGTATTTCCAGCAATGCCAGCAGCAGATCGAAGCGCAGTTGCCCCAGGCCCTGCTCAAGGATTTGAAGGTGCTCGAAGCGTCCAGCAACCTGCCGCGGCGCTTTGCCCAACTGACGCTGTGGCAGGGCGAGGGCCTGCTGGCGCGCCAGCGCCACCTGATCGAGCAGGTGCTGGGGCAGTGGGGCGATGACTGGCTGCTGAACCTGATCAGCCTCAGCGAAGGCAAAAGCTACCTGCTGACCGGCAGCCCGGGCAGTGCCCGCAAGCTTGAGCGGCTGCTAGAGTGCAGCGCCCAGGACGGCGTGCATTGCCTGGCCCGGCCGATCCTGCGCAAGGAGCTGCTGCGCAAGGGCCTGGCTTTGCAGGCGCTGTCCTGAATCAACGGAGCAGGCCATGGACCTTGAACAACGCTTGCAGCAGGTGAATGACGAGCAGAGCTTCCTCGACTTCGTCCAGACGCTGCTTGACGACCGCCGTCAGCTGCAGCACCGCGACAGTTGGCAGAATCATTCCATCGAGGACTTTCTCGATGGCGCCCAGGCCTGGGCCGAAGCCACCGGCATGGGCGCCACCCAGGGGTTGGCGCAGGCCTCGCCCTGGCGGCGTTTCGCGGTGTTCCTGTACTGCGGCAAGATCTACGAGTAGGGCCGCTGGGGCGGTTGCTGCCGGTGGTTGGCGGGCGACTATGCTGAGCTTCTAGGGCGTCGACAACGGCGCGGGAGGTCGGTCATGGGTCAGGACAGAACCGCGCTGGTGCTTTCCGGGGGCGGCAGCCTCGGGGCGGTCCAGGTCGGCATGCTGCAAGCCCTGGTGGAGCTGGGGCTGGAGTTCGATCTGGTGGTGGGGGCCTCGGTGGGCGCCATCAATGGCGCCTACTTCGCCGCGCGGCCCGATGCCCGGGGCGTGGCCGAGCTGGCGGACTTCTGGCGCGGCTTGCGCACGGGCGACGTGTTTCCGTTTTCCTGGTTCGACAGCCTGGTGGGCCTGCTACGCCATCGCGGCTGCCTGCTGCCGTCCACGGCCCTGTCTCGGCTGGTGCGTCGGGCGTTGCCGGTCGCGCGTATCGAAGACAGCCGGCTGGCGTTGCATATCGTCACCACCAACCTGCTGACGGGGGCCCAGGAAGTGCTCTCCAGTGGCGACACCGAGCAGGCGCTGCTGGCCAGCGCGGCGATTCCCCTGGTGTTTCCCTGGGTGCGCATCGGCGACAAGCTGCTGGTGGATGGCGGGGTCGCGAGCAATACGCCGATTGCCGCTGCGGTGGGCCTGGGGGCCACTCGGGTGATTGTCCTGCCCACCGGTTTCGGTTGCGCCTGCCCGGCGCCGCCGGCGGGGATGCTGGCCCTGGCCCTGCACACCTTGAACCTGTTGAGCATGCGCCAGCTGGTGCGCGACATCGAACTCTATGCGCCGCGGGTGGCGATCCATGTGGTCGACCCCCTGTGCCCGCTGGGGGTATCGGTGTTCGACTTCAACCAGACCGAGGCGCTGCTGCAGCGGGCATACCGCCAGACCCTGGGCTGGGTCGAGCAGGGCGGCCTGCAACGCCGGGGCGTGCCCGATGCCCTGCAAGCCCATAGCCATGGGCCGGCTTCGGGCTAGTCGTCGAAGCCGCCCTGTTCGTGAATCTCGTCCATCTTCAGTTCCAGGCGATAGGCCACGGCGATGAACAGCGCCTGGCACAGGCACAGGGTGGCGCTCAGCGAGCGGAAGGCGAAGGAGCTGCCTTCGTTGACCAGCAGCACGCTGTTGGCGCGCTTGGCCAGGGGTGACAGGGTGCTGTCGGTGATGATCAGGGTCTGGGCCTGGTTGTGCTGGGCAATGCGCAGGCAGTGCTGGGTTTCCTTGGCGTAGGGGGTGAAGCTGATGGCGATCACCAGGTCGTTGGGACGGATGCTGCGCATCTGCTCGCGGTAGCTGCCGCCCAGGCCCGACACCAGGTGGATGCGCTTGTTGGTGTGCTGCAGGTTGTACACCAGGTAGTCGGCCACGGCGAAGGAGCGGCGTACCCCCACCACGTAGATGTTGTCGGCATTGACCACCAGCTCCACCGCCTGCTCGAAGGCCGCGTCGTCCAGCTCCAGGCCCAGGCGCTCGATTCCCGAGAGCGTGGCGTTGACGCACTCCCGGGCCAGATCGCCGCCGCTGGCCTTCTGCGACTTGTTGGCGATCATGCTGCGGATGCGCTGCTGGTAGTTCTGCACCGGCGTGGCCTTGTGGGTGTAGGCCTCGCGAAACAGCGCCTGCATTTCACTGAAACCGCTGAAACCGAAACGCTGGGAAAAGCGCACGATGGCCGAAGGATGGACCTCGCACTCCCGGGCAATGTCGCTGATGCGGTCGACCATGATCCGGTCGCTCTGCTGGCTCATGTAGCTGGCAATGCGCTTGAGCTGGCGGGGCAGGCTCTCGTATTCCTCGGTGATCAGTTGCAGCAGGCGCTCGGCATTGATCGGGGGGCTGACGAGGTCGCTCTCGGGCGTGCTCTCGGCCAGGGCCGGCTGATCGGTGCGGGACATAGAAAATCCTTCTGGCGTGTACTGATGGGCAGGCTGGAGAGCCGTCCCCTGACAATAGGTGGGCAGCCGGCAGTCTACAGGGTAGGGCCCCATAAAATCTTCGGGCCGGTGCCGGCCGGGGCTTTGCTGAAACGATGCAGGGCGTCTGGCTCAGGCTTGAAAAAGTTTAATGGAAAATATATTCCATGTAAAAAATATATAGAAAAAATATTGATTGAGGCCCGGAGACGTTTTAGTCTGCATCCACCAAGAGTGCTCGCCGACCGGTCACGGCGGCGAGCGCAGGCTGATAAAAATAACAGGAGCCAGCATGGGCCAGACTCGTTTTGCCAGTGGGCGTCAATTGGATCTGATCTGCCTCGGACGCCTGGGCGTCGACCTTTATGCGCAGCAGGTCGGGGCGCGGCTGGAGGACGTCAGCAGCTTTGCCAAGTACCTGGGCGGCTCGTCGGCGAACATCGCCTTCGGCACCGCGCGCCTGGGCCTCAAGTCGGCGATGCTGAGCCGGGTCGGCGACGATCACATGGGGCGCTTCCTGCTGGAGTCGCTGGCGCGCGAAGGCTGCGACGTCAGCGCGGTCAAGGTCGATCCGCAGCGCCTCACCGCCCTGGTCCTGCTGGGCCTCAAGGACCGCGAAACCTTCCCCCTGGTGTTCTACCGCGAGAACTGCGCGGACATGGCGCTGTGCGCCGCCGACATCGACGAAACCTTCATTGCCTCCAGCAAGGCCCTGCTGATCACCGGCACCCATTTCTCCACCGACGGCGTCTACCGGGCCAGCCTCCAGGCCCTGGACTACGCCGAGAAGCACGGGGTCCGGCGGGTCCTGGACATCGACTACCGGCCGGTGCTCTGGGGCCTGGCGGGCAAGGCCGACGGCGAGACCCGGTTCGTTGCCGACCAGCAGGTCAGCCAGCATGTGCAGGGCATCCTGGGGCGTTTCGACCTGATCGTCGGCACCGAGGAGGAGTTCCTGATTGCCGGTGGCAGCGACGACCTGCTGACGGCCCTGCGCACCGTGCGCTCCCTGAGCGCCGCGACCCTGGTGGTCAAGCTCGGCCCGCAAGGCTGCACGGTGATCCACGGCGAGATTCCGCCGCGCCTGGAGGACGGGGCGATCTATCCCGGTGTGCGGGTGGAGGTGCTCAACGTGTTGGGCGCCGGCGATGCCTTCATGTCCGGCTTCCTCAGTGGCTGGCTGGAAGAGGCCAGCGATGAGCGCTGCTGCCAGTTGGCCAACGCCTGCGGCGGCCTGGTGGTGTCGCGCCATGCCTGCGCCCCGGCGATGCCGACCCGGGCCGAACTGGACTACCTGTTCAGCAGCCCGGTGCCGATTACCCGTCCCGACCAGGATCCGATCCTGCAACGCCTGCATCAGGTCAGCGTGCCGCGCAAGGCCTGGAAGCAATTGTTCGTCTTCGCCTTCGACCACCGTGGACAACTGGTGGAACTGGCGCAGCACAGCGGTCGCGAGCTCAAGGCCATCGCTCAGCTCAAGCAGCTCTTCATAGAGGCGGTGCAACGGGTCGAAGCCGAGCTGCGGCGCCGGGGCATCGAGGCCGATGTCGGCCTGCTGGCCGACCAGCGTTTCGGCCAGGAGGCGCTGAACGCCGCCACCGGGCGCGGCTGGTGGGTGGCACGGCCGGTGGAAGTCCAGGGCTCGCGGCCCCTGGCCTTCGAGCACGGGCGCTCGGTGGGCAGCAACCTGATCGCCTGGCCCCAGGAGCAGATCATCAAGTGCCTGGTGCAATTTCACCCGGACGACGAACCCCTGCTGCGCCTGGAGCAGGAAGCGCAGATCCGTGGGCTGTACCAGGCGTCCCAGGTCAGCGGGCATGAACTGCTGCTGGAAATCATCCCGCCCAAGGACCTGCCCGGCGCCCATCCCGAGGTGCTCTACCGCAGCCTCAAGCGCCTGTACAACCTGGGCATCTACCCCGCGTGGTGGAAGATCGAGGCGCAGTCGGCCGAAGAATGGAAAAAGCTCGACGAGCTGATCCAGGAACGCGACCCGTATTGCCATGGCGTGGTGCTGCTGGGCCTGAATGCCTCGGCCGAAGCCCTCGCCGAGGGCTTTCGCCAAGCCGCCGACAGCCGCACCTGCCGCGGTTTTGCCGTGGGCCGCACGATCTTCCAGGAGCCCAGCCGTGCGTGGCTGGCGGGGGAGATCGACGACGCCACCCTGATCCACCAAGTGCAGGGCACCTTCGAACAACTGATCAACGCCTGGCGCAGCGCCCGCTCACTTTAGCAGCCGGCTTGCCGGCGAAGAGGGTCTTGAGCCTGGTGCCAGGCTCGCCGGAGCCTTCGCTGGCAAGCCAGCTCCTACGAGTGCGAGGCCGTTCTCCACGCTTTCATGAACAACAACAAAAGGTGCAGCCATGCCCGCGATCCGAATTGGCATCAACCCGATCTCCTGGAGCAACGACGACCTGCCGGCCCTGGGCGGTGAAACGCCCCTGAGCACCGCCCTCAGCGAAGGCCGCGACATCGGTTACCAAGGCTTTGAACTCAACGGCAAATTCCCCAAGGACGCCCAGGGCGTGGCCGCGGTGTTGCGCCCCTATGATCTGGCGCTGGTGTCGGGCTGGTATTCCGGGCGCCTGGCCCGGCGCTCGGCGGCCGAGGAAATCGACGCCATCGCCGGCCACGTCGAGCTGCTCAAGCACAACGGCGCCTCGGTGCTGGTCTACGGCGAAGTGGCCGACTCGATCCAGGGCTCGCCGGTGCGTCTGGTCGAGCGCCCGCGCTTCCACAGCGCCCAGGCCTGGCAGGACTACGCCGACAAACTCACGACGCTGGCGCGTTTCACCCTGTCCCAGGGCGTGCGCCTGGCTTATCACCACCACATGGGCGCCTATGTCGAATCGCCGGCGGACATCGACCAGCTGATGCGCCTGAGCGGCGAGGAAGTCGGCCTGCTGTTCGATTCGGGCCATTGCTACATGGGCGGCGGCGAGCCCCTGGAGGTGCTGCGCAAACATGTGCGCCGGGTCTGCCACGTGCATTTCAAGGACGTGCGCAAGCCGGTGGTGCAACTGGCGCGCAACAACCTGTGGAGCTTTCCGGACTGCATCGTCAACGGCACCTTCACCGTGCCCGGCGATGGCGACATCGACTTCGCCGCCTTGCTCGACGTGCTGCTGCAGGCGGGCTACCAAGGCTGGCTGGTGGTGGAAGCCGAGCAGGACCCGGCCGTGGCGCCGAGCTACGTCTACGCGAAAAAAGGCTATGACACCCTGCGGGCGCTGCTGGACGCCGCAGTGCCATCTACGAGGACAGGCCAATGAATCTGCTGGTTAAAAGCGCGACCCAGGGCCGGACCCTGGTCCAGCTGCCGGAGGGCGCCCTGGCGTACGTGGGGTTCAGTGCCTACCGCCTGAGCCTGGGGGACAGCCTGCCGCTCAGGGCCGGAGACCAGGAGCTGTGCCTGGTGCTGCTCAGCGGCCGCATCGACGTGCAGGGCGAGTCGCCCCAGGGCGCCTTCCAGTGGTCCAACCTGGGCGACCGGCAATCGGTGTTCGAGGACAAGTCGCCCTTTGCCGTCTACCTGCCGCCGGGCAGCCAGGCCCGGGTCAGTGCCTTGAGCGACGTGCAGATCGCGGTCTGCGCCGCCCCGGGCGCCCTTGAGGGCAGCCCCGGCCCGCGGCTGATTCGCCCTGAGCAGTGCAAGCGCAGCGTGCGCGGCAAGGGCGCCAATACCCGCTATGTGTGCGACATCCTGCCCGACAGCGAGCCGGCCCATTCCCTGCTGGTGGTGGAGGTGCGCACACCGTCCGGGCATTCCTCCAGCTACCCGCCGCACAAGCACGACACCGATGACCTGCCGCACCAGAGCTTTCTGGAAGAGACCTATTACCACCAGGTCAACCCGCCCCAGGGCTTCGTGTTCCAGCGGGTCTACACCGACGACCGCAGCATTGACCAGGCCATGGCCGTGGAAAACAACGATCTGGTGGTGGTGCCCAAGGGCTATCACCCGGTCAGCGTGCCTTACGGCTACGAGTCCTATTACCTGAACGTCATGGCCGGGCCCAAGCGGGTCTGGCAGTTCCATAACGACCCGCAGCACAGCTGGCTGCTGGATCTGTAAGCCGCTCGAACCTTGAGCCTCGACCGAACCCATCACGGAGAACAAGAACAATGAGCGACACCCCGGTAATCGGCCATTACATCGACGGCCAGGTGCAGGACGCCGGCGAGCGTTTCAGCCCGGTGTTCAACCCGGCCACGGGCGCGGTCCAGGCCCGCGTGGCGCTGGCCGCCCAGCAGACCGTGGACGCGGCGGTGGCGTCGGCGCTGAAGGCGTTCCCGGCCTGGTCCGAACAGTCCTCCCTGCGCCGTGCGCGGGTGATGTTCAAGTTCAAGGAACTGCTGGATCGGCACCACCAGGAGCTGGCGCAGATCATCACCCGCGAGCACGGCAAGGTGCTGGCCGACGCCATGGGCGAAGTGACCCGCGGCATCGAGATCGTCGAGTACGCCTGTGGCGCGCCGAGCCTGCTGAAAACCGATTTCAGCGACAACATCGGCGGCGGCATCGACAACTGGAACCTGCGCCAGCCCCTGGGTGTGTGCGCCGGGGTGACGCCGTTCAACTTCCCGGTGATGGTGCCGCTGTGGATGATCCCCCTCGCCCTGATCGCCGGTAACTGCTTCATCCTCAAGCCGTCCGAGCGCGACCCGTCCGCCAGCCTGCTGCTGGCGCGCCTGTTGACCGAAGCCGGCTTGCCCGAAGGGGTGTTCAACGTGGTCCAGGGCGACAAGAGCGCGGTGGACGGCTTGCTCCAGCACCCGGACATCGAGGCGATTTCCTTTGTCGGTTCGACGCCGATTGCCGAGTACATCCACCAGCAGGCCAGCGCCCGAGGCAAACGCGTGCAGGCCCTGGGTGGGGCCAAGAACCACATGATCGTGATGCCTGACGCCGACCTGGAGCAGGCCGCCGACGCGCTGATCGGCGCGGCCTACGGCTCGGCCGGCGAGCGCTGCATGGCCATCTCCATCGCCGTGGCGGTGGGCGAGGTGGCCGACGAATTGATCGCCAGGCTGCTGCCGCGCATCGACCAGCTCAAGGTCGGCAACGGCTTGCAGGGCGACAGCGACATGGGGCCGCTGGTGACCGCCGAGCACAAGGCCCGGGTTGAAGGTTTCATCGACCAGGGCGTGGCCCAGGGCGCACAGCTGCTGGTGGACGGACGCGGCTTCAAGGTGCCGGGGGCGGAGCAGGGCTTTTTTGTCGGCGCCACCCTGTTCGACCAGGTCACTCCCGAGATGAGCATCTACCAGCAGGAAATCTTCGGGCCGGTGCTGGGCATTGTGCGGGTGCCCGACTTTGCCAGCGCGGTGGCGCTGATCAACGCCCATGAATTCGGCAACGGCGTGTCCTGCTTCACCCGCGACGGCGGCGTGGCCCGGGCCTTTGCCCGCAGCATCAAGGTGGGCATGGTGGGCATCAACGTGCCGATTCCGGTGCCCATGGCCTGGCATTCCTTCGGTGGCTGGAAGCGTTCGCTGTTCGGCGATCACCATGCCTACGGCGAGGAAGGCCTGCGTTTCTACAGCCGCTACAAGAGCGTGATGCAGCGCTGGCCCGAGAGCATCGCCAAGGGCCCGGAATTCAGCATGCCGACCGCCAAGTAACTGCCTCGACGGGATGGATTTGGGAGAACAAGAAGAATGAGCCAGCCCCTGCGTTTCGCCCTGAATCGTATGGTTGCACCGGGTTTGTCACTGCCGCAGTTCATCGACCTGGCGCGCACGCTGAAGGTCGATGCCATTGAGATCCGCAATGACCTTGCGGGCGTGGAAATCGAGGACGGCACGCCGCCCGAACGGGTCCGCCAGTTGTGCGCGGCCCAGGGGCTCAAGGTGTTGTCGATCAACGCCCTGTACCCCTTCGATGTGTGGAACGACGAGCGTCGCCGGCAGGCCCTGAAACTGGCCGCCTATGCCCGTGACTGCGGCGCCGAGGGGCTGGTGCTGTGCCCGCTCAATGACCCTGCCGACCCGCGCGGCGAGGCCCAGCGCAGCAGCGCGTTGCGCACGGCCCTGAGCGAACTGGCGCCGATCCTGCGGGAGCACGGCCTGCTGGGGTTGATCGAGCCCCTGGGCTTTGAGGAATGCGCGCTGCGCCACAAGCGCACGGCGGTGGAGGCGATCCGCGCCATCGGCGGCCTGGATGTGTTGCGCCTGGTGCACGACACCTTCCACCACCACCTGGCCGGCGAGCATGAGTTCTTCCCCGAGCTGACCGGGCTGGTGCACATCTCCGGGGTCGAGGATCGCCAGGCGCCGCTCAACCGCATTCGCGACGGCCATCGGGTGCTGGTGGGCGAGGCGGACATCCTTGGCAATGCGGCGCAGATCGATACCCTGCGCAGCAATGGCTACAGCGGCTACCTGTCCTTCGAACCCTTTGCCGAGAGCGTGCACGGGCTGGCGGATATCCAGCAGGCGATTGGGGCGAGCATGGCCCACCTGCAGCAATCCCTGACTTGACGCCGCCCTCATGTAGGAGCCGGCTTGCCGGCGAAGGGGCCCCACAGGGGGGCAAGTCTCGAAGGTGCTTTCGCTGGCAAGCCAGCTCCTACGGGAGTATTGGCAGGGCCGTTGGCTTCACATGATGAATAAGGTGCAAACCATGAGTACGACACGCTTGACCATGGCCCAGGCCCTGGTGAAATTCCTCGATAACCAATACGTCGAGGTGGATGGGGTCCAGAGCAAGTTCATCGCCGGGGTCTTCACCATTTTCGGCCACGGCAACGTGCTCGGCCTGGGCCAGGCCCTGGAACAGGACAGTGGCGAGCTGCTGGTGCACCAGGGCCGCAACGAGCAGGGCATGGCCCACGCCGCCATCGGTTTCGCCAAGCAGCACCTGCGGCGCAAGATCTACGCCTGCACCTCCTCGGTGGGCCCCGGCGCGGCCAACATGCTGACCGCGGCGGCCACCGCCAGCGCCAACCGCATTCCGTTGCTGCTGCTGCCAGGGGACGTCTACGCCAGCCGCCAGCCGGACCCGGTGCTGCAGCAGATCGAGCAGTTCCATGACCTGAGCATCAGCACCAACGATGCCTTCAAGGCCGTGAGCCAATACTGGGACCGGATCAACCGGCCCGAGCAACTGATGAGCGCGGCGCTCCACGCCATGCGCGTGCTCACCGACCCGGCGCAGACCGGCGCCGTGACCCTGGCGCTGCCCCAGGATGTGCAGGGCGAGGCCTACGATTACCCGGACTCCTTCCTCGCCCGGCGGGTGCACCGCATCGACCGCCGCCCGGCCACCGAGGCCATGCTTGGCGATGCCCTGGCGCTGTTCGAGGGCAAGCGCAAGCCGCTGATCATCTGCGGCGGCGGGGTCAAGTACTCCGGGGCCAACCGGGCGTTGCAGGCCTTTGCCGAACGCTTCGGCATTCCTTTTGCCGAAACCCAGGCGGGCAAGAGCGCGGTGGTTTCCGAGCACCCGCTGAACGTCGGCGGGATCGGCGAAACCGGTTGCCTGGCGGCCAACCTGCTGGCCCGGGAAGCCGACCTGATCATTGGCGTCGGCACCCGCTACAGCGACTTCACCACCTCGTCGAAATGGCTGTTCCAGCACCCGGAGGTGCAATTTCTCAACCTCAATGTCTGCCCTGGCGACAGCCTGAAGATGGAGGGCGTGCAACTGCTGGCCGATGCCCAGGCCGGTTTGCAGGCCCTGGGCGAAACCCTGGGCCGCAGCGGTTACCGGGCAGCCTGGGGCGGGCAGATCGGCGAGGCCCGGGCGCAGCTGGAGGCCGAGGTCGACCGGCTCTACCAGCTGCAATACCAGGACCAGGGCTTCGTGCCGGAAATCAACGACCACCTGGACCCGGCGGTGCTGCGCGAATTCATCGAACTGACCGGCTCCTGCCTGACCCAGAGCCGGGTGCTCGGGCTGCTCAACCAGGCCTTGCCCGAGGACGGCATCATCGTTGCCGCCGCCGGCAGCCTGCCCGGCGACCTGCAGCGCAGCTGGCGCAGCAGGGCGGTCAACAGCTACCACGTGGAATACGGCTATTCGTGCATGGGCTACGAGGTCAACGCGGCGCTGGGGGTCAAGCTCGCCGAGCCGGATCGCGAGGTGTACGCCCTGGTGGGCGACGGTTCCTACCTGATGCTGCATTCGGAGCTAGTCACCTCGATCCAGGAGCGGCGCAAGATCAACGTGGTGCTGCTGGACAACATGACCTTCGGCTGCATCAACAACCTGCAGATGGGCCACGGCATGGACAGCTTCGGCACCGAGTTCCGCTACCGCAACCCTTCGAGCGGCAAGCTCGACGGCGGCTTTGTGCCGGTGGACTTCGCCATGAGCGCCGCGGCCTACGGCTGCAAGACCTACAAGGTCAGCAACGAGGAGCAGTTGCTGGCGGCCCTGGCCGATGCCCGGACCCAGACAGTATCGACCCTGATCGACATCAAGGTCCTGCCCAAGACCATGATCCACGGCTACCTGTCCTGGTGGCGGGTGGGCGTGGCCCAGGTGTCCACCAGCGCGCGCACCGATGCCGCGGCCAAGACCCTCAATGAACGCCTGGCCCAGGCCCGGCAGTACTGATCGCTCTGCAACGAACAACAACAGGAGTATCTGCATGTCTTTGAAACTTGGCGTTATCGGCACCGGGGCCATCGGCCAGGATCACATCCGTCGGTGCAGCCAGACCCTGCTGGGCAGCCAGGTGGTGGCGGTCACCGACATCAACCTGGCGTCGGCGGCCAAGGTGGCCAGCGACCTCAAGCTCACTGCCGAGGTCTACCCGGATGGCCACGCGCTGATCAAGGCTGCGGATGTCGAGGCAGTGCTGGTCACCTCCTGGGGCCCGAGCCACGAGGAGTTCGTGCTGGCGGCGATTGCCGCGGGCAAGCCGGTGTTCTGTGAAAAGCCCCTGGCGGTGACCGCCGCCGGTTGCCGGCGCATCGTCGAGGCCGAAATCGCCCACGGCAAGCGCCTGGTGCAGGTGGGCTTCATGCGCCCCTACGATGCCGGCTACCAGGCCTTGAAGGCGGTGATCGACAGCGGGCAGATCGGCGAGCCGCTGATGCTGCACTGCGCCCACCGCAACCCGCGGGTGGGGGAGAACTACAAGACCGACATGGCCATCACTGACACCCTGATCCATGAGCTGGACGTGCTGCGTTGGCTGCTGGCCGACGACTATGTGTCGGTGCAGGTGGTGTTCCCGCGCAAGACCAGCAAGGCCCTGGCCCATTTGCGCGACCCGCAGATCGTGCTGCTGGAAACCGCCCGTGGCACGCGGATCGACGTCGAGGTCTTCGTCAACTGCCAGTACGGCTACGACATCCAGTGCGAAGTGGTGGGGGAGAGCGGCATCGCCAGATTGCCGGAGCCGTCCCAGGTGCAGTTGCGCAGCCAAGCCAAGCTGTCCAACGCCATCCTGATGGACTGGAAGGAGCGTTTTATCGCCGCCTATGACGTCGAGCTGCAGGCCTTTATCGACGGCGTGCGCGGCGGTCGGGTGGGCGGGCCTTCGGCCTGGGACGGCTTTGCTGCCGCCGTGGCGGCCGACGCCTGTATCGAAGCGCAGAACAGCGGCCAGATCGTCAAGATCGAGCTGCCAGAGCGTCCCGGCTTCTACGCCTGAGCTGCAGCCTTGCCGGCGGAGCAACCCTTGCAGGGCGCTTTCGCTGGCAAGCCGGCTGGCCGGCCAAGGAGGCCTTGCATCAAGCGCAGGTCTTGGGCCAGCAGCCGTCGTGCAGCAGCGGTTTTCCGGGGGGAAAACCGATTTAGAATAAAATTCTAAAATGAGTTGATATAGAAATTATTTTCCAATAAAGTCATTTCCAGGTTGCCGACTAGCTAGGTTGCAAACCCCTCGAACAGGCTTTGAGCGCGGTGTGCACCGACCCACAAAAACAAACAGGTACCGTCGATGAAAACCTTCAAATCCGCTGTCCTCGCTGTCGCTTCAGCGTTCCGCTTCTCCTCTGCGCCCGCCGCTGTGACTCCTCGGGCCCGCCGCTGCGCCCTTGTCCTGACCTGCCTCGGCTTTCTCTGCGTAGAGCGCAACGGTGCGCTGCTGTGCTGCGTTCCCGGCGCGCCGGTGGTGCGCCTGCCGCTCTGAGTCGTTCTGCGCTTTATCCATAAAACCTACAAGAATGTGGAGAAAGACCTGTTATGAACACCAAGATCCGTTTTGCCTCGCTCGCGCTGTCGCTGCTGCTGACCAGCGGGGCGGCGCTGGCCGACATCAAGATCGGCGTGAGCATGTCGCAGTTCGATGACACCTGGCTGACCTACCTGCGCGAGTCCATGGACCAGAAAGCCAAGTCCCTGCCCGACGGGGTCAAGCTGCAGTTCGAGGACGCCCGCAGCGACGTGGTCAAGCAGTTGAGCCAGGTCGAGAACTTCATCAGCCAGAAAGTCGACGCCATCGTGGTCAACCCGGTGGACACCGCGGCCACCCGCAAAATCACCGAGGCCGTGGTCAAGGCCGGCATCCCCCTGGTGTACGTCAACCGTCGCCCGGATGACCTGAACCTGCCCAAGGGCGTGGTCACCGTGGCCTCCGACGACCTGGAGGCCGGCAAGATGCAGATGCAGTACCTGGCCGAAAAAATGGGCGGCAAGGGCGACATCGTGATCCTGCTGGGCGATCTGGCGAACAACTCCACCGCCAACCGCACCAAGGGGGTCAAGGAGGTGCTGACCCGCTACCCGGGGATCAAGGTCGATCAGGAACAGACCGGGGTCTGGCTGCGGGACAAGGGCATGACCCTGGTCAACGACTGGCTGACCCAGGGCCGCAAGTTCGATGCGGTGGTGTCCAACAACGATGAAATGGCCATTGGTGCCGCCATGGCGCTGAAGCAGGCCGGGGTCGAGAAGGGCAGTGTGCTGATCGCCGGGGTCGACGGCACCCCCGACGGCCTGCGTGCGGTGAAGAAGGGCGACCTGGCGATCTCGGTGTTCCAGGACGCCAAGGGCCAGGCGGACGGCTCCATCGATACGGCGGTGAAGATGATCAAGCATGAGCCGGTGGAGCCGGCCGTGTGGATTCCCTATCGCCTGATCACCCCGCAAAACGTCGACCAGTTCAAGTAACGCCGCGCCTTTGCCAAGGGCTGTTACATCACAACAATAAAGTAGCGGGGCGGCCCCGGGCCGCCGCGCCGATGGAGTAGCTGATCATGTTCTCTTGCGCGACTGCCTCAAGCACCCCGCTGGCCGCCGTCCAGCCTGCCACCCCGGCGACCCGGGAGCCTTACCTGCTGGAGGTGATCAACGTCAGCAAGGGCTTTCCCGGTGTGGTGGCCCTGTCCGATGTGCAACTGCGGGTACGCCCGGGAACGGTGCTGGCGCTGATGGGCGAGAACGGCGCCGGCAAGTCGACCCTGATGAAGATCATCGCCGGCATCTATCAGCCGGATGCCGGCGAACTGCGCCTCAAGGGCCGGCCGGTGGTCTTCGACACGCCCCTGCAGGCCCTGCAATCGGGCATCGCCATGATCCACCAGGAACTCAACCTGATGCCGCACATGAGCATCGCCGAGAACATCTGGATCGGCCGCGAGCAGCTCAACGGCCTGCGCCTGATCGATCACCGCGAAATGCACCGCTGCACCGCCGCCTTGCTGGCGCGCCTGCGCATCGACCTGGACCCGGAGGAACAGGTGGGCAACCTGAGCATCGCCGAGCGGCAGATGGTGGAGATCGCCAAGGCAGTGTCCTACGACTCCGACGTGCTGATCATGGATGAGCCGACCTCGGCCATCACCGACAAGGAGGTGGCGCACCTGTTCTCGATCATTGCCGACCTCAAGGCCCAGGGTAAGGGCATCATCTACATCACCCACAAGATGAACGAAGTGTTCGCCATCGCCGATGAGGTGGCGGTGTTCCGCGATGGCGCCTACATCGGCCTGCAACGGGCCGACAGCCTGGACGGCGACAGCCTGATCTCGATGATGGTGGGGCGCGAGCTGAGCCAGCTGTTTCCCCAACGCGAGAAACCCATTGGCGACCTGCTGCTCAAGGTCCGCGACCTGCGCCTGGACGGGGTGTTCGACGGCGTGTCCTTCGACCTGCACGCCGGGGAGATCCTCGGTATCGCCGGGCTGATGGGCTCGGGCCGGACCAATGTCGCCGAAACCCTGTTCGGCATCACCCCCAGTGACGCCGGCGAGATTCACCTCGACGGCCAGCCCCTGCGCATCAGCGACCCGCACCGGGCGATCGAGAAGGGCTTTGCCCTGCTCACCGAGGATCGCAAGCTCAGCGGCCTGTTCCCCTGCCTGTCGGTCCTGGAAAACATGGAAGTGGCGGTACTGCCGCACTACGCCGGCGGCGGATTTGTCCAGCAGAAGGCCCTGCGCGCCCTGTGCGAGGACATGTGCAGGAAGCTGCGGGTCAAGACCCCGTCCCTGGAGCAATGCATCGACACCTTGTCCGGGGGCAATCAGCAGAAGGCGCTGCTGGCGCGCTGGCTGATGACCAACCCGCGGATTTTGATTCTCGACGAGCCGACCCGGGGCATCGACGTCGGGGCCAAGGCCGAGATCTACCGCCTGATCGCCTTCCTCGCCAGCGAGGGTATGGCGGTGATCATGATTTCTTCGGAACTGCCGGAAGTCCTGGGCATGAGCGACCGGGTCATGGTCATGCACGAAGGTGAGCTGATGGGCATTCTCGACCGCAGCGAAGCGACCCAGGAACGGGTGATGCAACTGGCGTCCGGAATGTCGCTGGTGCACTGATTCTTCAATCGATGGCAACCGGCGGCGCGCTGAGGCGCCACGGTCAGGCGATAACAAAGGTGAGTGGTTATGAACGTGATGTCTGAAAACAAACCGGCCGTGGCGCCCGCCAGAACGCGCCGGCGCTTTCCCACCGAACTGAGTATTTTTTTGGTGCTGATCGGCATCGGCCTGGTGTTCGAGCTGTTCGGCTGGATCGTTCGTGACCAGAGCTTCCTGCTGAACTCCCAGCGCCTGGTGCTGATGATCCTGCAGGTGTCGATCATCGGCCTGCTGGCCATCGGCGTGACCCAGGTGATCATCACCACCGGTATCGACCTGTCCTCGGGCTCGGTGCTGGCGCTGTCGGCGATGATCGCCGCCAGCCTGGCGCAGACCTCGGACTTTGCCCGGGCGGTGTTCCCGTCCCTGACCGACCTGCCGGTGTGGATACCGGTGGTGGCCGGGCTGGGGGTGGGCCTGCTGGCGGGGGCGATCAACGGCAGCATCATCGCCATCACCGGCATTCCGCCCTTTATCGCCACCCTGGGCATGATGGTGTCGGCCCGTGGCCTGGCCCGCTACTACACCGAAGGCCAGCCGGTGAGCATGCTCTCGGACTCCTACACCGCCATCGGTCACGGGGCCATGCCGGTGATCATCTTCCTGGTGGTGGCGGTGATCTTCCACATCGCCCTGCGCTACACCAAGTACGGCAAGTACACCTACGCCATCGGCGGCAACATGCAGGCGGCGCGCACCTCGGGAATCAACGTCAAGCGGCATCTGGTGATCGTCTACAGCATCGCCGGGCTGCTGGCCGGGCTGGCCGGGGTGGTGGCCTCGGCGCGGGCCGCCACCGGGCAGGCGGGGATGGGCATGTCCTACGAGCTGGATGCGATCGCCGCGGCGGTGATCGGCGGCACCAGCCTGGCCGGCGGGGTGGGGCGCATCACCGGTACGGTGATCGGTGCGCTGATCCTCGGGGTCATGGCCAGCGGCTTCACCTTTGTCGGCGTGGATGCCTACATCCAGGACATCATCAAGGGCCTGATCATCGTGGTGGCGGTGGTCATCGACCAGTACCGCAACAAGCGCAAGCTCAAGCGCTGATCCAGCGCCCGTTGTCGGCGCTGGCCGGCCAGCGCAGGTGCCCACACTCCGATGCAACGCTTGCCGGCCTGTTCGCCGGCAAGCCGGCTCCTGCGGGGGGGAAGAAAGGAGGGGTAAAAAGCTTGAATCCGCCGTCCGGTACTGCCGTTTGTCTTCTAAAAGGGCAGTGCTTATGGAATTTTTTGTTATAAACACACTCCGATAAGCGCCAGCAAAGCCCGTGATTACGGGCTTTGTTCGCTTTGTCGGACAGATTCGCTGTCATTTCAGTTGCTGCGCCCTCAAACCGGCCTTAGACTGCCGCCCCTCGTAAATTGAGTGCCGGGTGGCGCTTGGAAGGTATGGCGCCTTTCTGATGACCTGACGGGTCAACCGGAAACAGTTTGAATTCGCCTTAATGCACGTATTTTTTATAGAGAAATCAATGACCAAGGAAAAGTTGCTGGCCATGCCGGCGGATGACTACATGAATGCCGAGCAGCACGCTTTTTTCAGCGACCTGTTGCAAGCCATGAAGGTGGAAACCCACGAGCGCATCGAACAGAACCGGATCGCCATTGAAAGCCTGGACACCCCGGCTGACCCGGCCGACGCCGCTTCCGTCGAAGAAGAGCGCACCTGGCTGGTCAACGCCATTGATCGCGATCAGCGCATGCTGCCGCAACTGGAGCAGGCCCTGGGCCGGATCAGTGACGACACCTTCGGCTGGTGCGACGACAGCGGCGAGCCCATCGGCCTCAAGCGCCTGCTGATCAGCCCGACCACCAAATACTGCATCGAAGCCCAAGAACGCCACGAGCAGATCGACAAGCATCAGCGTCAGGCTTGAAAACAGCTGCAAGCTTGCAGCTTCAAGCCGCAAGCGTTTCAAGTGCATCCTTGCCTCCGGGTGCGCAGCCTAGCCAGCGCTGCGCACTGGGGCGCGAGCCAGCGCCCCCGCCACAATGTCCCAGCCTCCACTTCCCTTGATCTACTGCAACATCCGCCTCTGCAGACTCTGAATAATGCCTCGCACATGCCGCTTGCGGCTTGAAGCTTGCTGCTTGCCGCTTGCCGCTGCTCTTCTTCCTACTAAGGGACCATGGTTAATGGCCTTATAGTGGCGTCTAATGCCGCAAACAATTAGAACGATGTGGGGTGATCAAGATGTCAAGAGATGGATCTCTAGCGGCGCCGGGCGCGCAGTCGCTGGCAACACCCGAAACCGCGGCCCGCTGGTGGCTTCCATCGTTGCAGAGTGCAGCGCTGATGGGCCTGTTCGCCGGTCAGGCCCTGGGCGACTGGCCGCTGTACCTGTGCCTGCCGCTGGCGGTGCTGGTGATCTGGATGCCCCGGCTGCGCTCGCGCAAGGCCTCCGAGGTGCCGGTGGCAACGGACAATGAGCTGTCGGCGCTGACCCGCGATCTGTCCTACAGCACCACCCATAACGCGCTGTCCGCTGCGGGCGTGGCCTATTCGGTGACCCAGTTGGCAGGCCGGCTGCAGTCCCAGCTCGATGCGGCGGCGCGCATCGTCGGCAATGCCGAGGTGATGATCAAGACCGAACAGGTCACCTCGCAGCTCAGCCAGCAGGCCCTGGGCGCCGCCAGCGAAGCCCACGCCAGCAGTGCCGAAGGGCGCACGGTGCTGGGCGAGTCCATCAGCCGCATGCACTCCCTGAGCCAGCGGGCCAACGGCAGCCGCGAGCTGATCGAGGCCTTGAGCCAGCGCAGCGAAGAGATCCAGCGGGTGACCCTGGTAATCCAGTCCATCGCCAGCCAGACCAATCTGCTGGCCCTCAACGCGGCCATCGAAGCGGCCCGGGCCGGCGAGCACGGGCGGGGCTTTGCCGTGGTCGCCGACGAGGTGCGCGGGCTGGCCGGGCGTACCGCCACGGCCACCGACGAGGTCGGGGTGATGGTGGCCGATATCCAGCAGCGCACCAGCGATGTGGTGGAGCAGATCCGCCAGCTGTCCGACGACCTGAACCTGGGGGTGGAGCAGGTGGAACACACCGGTCGGCATCTGGACAACATCGCGCGGCTGGCGGCGGGAGTGGAGGAGCAGGTCAGCGAGATCGCCCGGGGCGCCGAAACCAATCGCGAACAGCTCGACAGCCTGTTTCACGCCGTGGAGCAGATGCGCAGCGACCTGGCCATCAGCGACCAGCAGACCCGTAGCCTGGCCGAGGCCGCGGTGCAGATGGAAGGGCAGGCGGAGACCATCAGCGAGCGTCTGGCGGCGGTGGGCCTGGACGACTACCACCAGCGTATCTACGACCTGGCTCGCGAGGGGGCGCGGCGCATCGCCGAGCAGTTCGAGACCGACCTGGCGCAGAACCGCATCAGCCTCGATGACTTGTTCGACCGCCATTATCAGTTGATCGCCAATACCCACCCACCCAAGTACCAGACCCGCTTCGACCGCTACACCGACCAGGTGCTGCCGCCGATCCAGGAATCCCTGCTGCCGCGCCACGACGGCCTGGTGTTCGCCATCGCCTGCACCCAGGAAGGCTACGTACCGACCCACAACAAGATTTTCTCCCAGCCGCTGACCGGCGATCCCCAGGTGGACAACCTGCACAACCGCAGCAAGCGCAAGTTTGCCGACCGCACCGGCATCCGTTGCGGCAGTCACCAGCAGCCGTTGTTGCTGCAGACCTACACCCGCGATACCGGCGAGCTGATGCATGACCTGTCGGTGCCGATCTTGGTTCAGGGGCGGCATTGGGGCGGCCTGCGCCTGGGCTACAAACCCGAGCAGACAACCCCCCGGCGCACGCCTTGAGGGGCTGATTGTTACTCGTGGGGTAACGCTGCTGTGCAGATTGGGGCTGTTACAGAGACCAGGAAGTGATTAGTATCTTGACATCGTTAGGGAGCTAACTAATTCCGCGAGGTGCTCCATGCACAGCAAAGTCGATGTGGCAGTGATGATTGGCAGTGGCGTTCCCGCTTCGCTGCGGGCCCAGGGGCGCAAGGCGTGCTGGGTGGTGCTGGTCAACGGCGAGCAGCGAGGCACCGCGTTTGCCAGTCGGGCCGAGGCCGAGGAGTGCCGGCAGGCATGGCAGGCGCAACTGGCGGCGGTCCAGGGGGCGGTCCAGGGGGCGCGCCAGGGGTTCAGGCACTCGGCCTGAAGCTTGGCCGGGCGCCGGGGTTCGAGGCGGGGTCGTTGGGCTCCCGTCGCCGCCCTGAGCCTGGGCGGCGAGGGCGGCGGGTGGGTTCGCGCGAAGAGGGGGGATCAGGCGTTCAGGGCGCCCTGGTCAATGGCCAGCTTGAGGGCCTTGGCCGAGGCCTTGGCAGCGGCCAGGGCTTCTTCCGAGGTCTTGAACCAGCGGTCCCGTTCCACCTGGTGGAAGGTGACCTGAGTCAGTGGAGGTTTGGCGCGCATGGCAATCACGGCCTGGAATTCGCCTTCGACTTCTCTGCACTCGCCACGAATGAAAAACTCGCCAATATCTAGTTCGGTCACTTCTAGCCTTCCCTTGGAGATGAGTGAGTGCTTGAGCGCCCGTACCGCGGTCGCTCAACCAGCGGCGGAGTATGGCAGTTGTTGGGTTGTGACGGGCTGAGTTATGTCATTGCGGTTTTAGGTAACGAATGTTCTGAAGCTCTTAACTGAACTTTCTGACGCTTAAATCTGCCAATCCGCGTCACTGCACCAGAGTATTACTGGTTAGAATGCCGGGCCTGCGTGGACGACTCCGGGCAAGATTACCGACTGGTGTGCAACATTAGTCTTTGTACTAATGAACGGCCGGGCAGCCATGGATTGCTCGCTTTAAATGGTCGAAATGCACAAAGTTGCTCTAGAATTGCCTCTGCAACCCGAAGTGGCTGCCGATCCGGGGATTCAATCTCAGGGTATATCCGGCTTTCCGGCCTGTTTCAGTACCCGCCCCAGATAATTCGCCGCCACACTTTTCGGGGTGTCAGAGCCTACTCCTACAGCCTTCGACCTGTGCCTGATGCTTCGGCGAAATGCCCGTTGCTCAGCGCCGGCGCCAACGCCGTGGCCTGGAGTACCCGCTGCATTTGAGTGTTTTTTGGGTAACTGATTGGGGTGATCACGCCGTCATGGCGGTTTTTTGTGCTGTCCTTTTTTCTCGGGCGGCACCCTTTTGAGTATCGGGGAGTGTTCCTTGGCAGTAAGTAATCTTGAAATGCATGCGTTGTTCGTGTTGGGTGATTTGCGCGCAAAGTTGGTCAAGCAGTTCCAGTCTCGTTTTGTCTACATCACCGAACAATCCGCTGAAGGCTTCTACGTCGCCGAGATCGATACCGAGACGGCGCTGGTGGTGGACGACAAGCCACGCCTGGAACTCAAGGTCGGCGATCATTTTCGCGCCGCCGTGCTGCCCAGCCGGGAAGGCGGCAAGCTGGAGATCCGCTTTCGCGAGATCAAGCTCACCGTCTATGGCCTGGGCGACTATGCCTTTGTCAGCAGTCCCCTGGGGCAGGGAATCGTCTTCAAGGAAGGGCATTCGGTGGTGACGCTCTTTGCCGCCAACGAGCAATTGCAGGAAGGCCTGACCAAGACCCTCAAGGCCGTCACCGCCAAGGCCGCCAAATTCCGCAAGGGCGAGTTGGTGAGTTTCAAGGCCAGCGAGTGATGAGCCAGGGCCGCGCCGAGTTTCATCGCCAGCATCAACAGGCCGCCGCCGAAGAGGCACGGCGCCTGTTCGCCGAAAAGCCCCGCTTGCAGGGCGCCTGGCTGAACTGGGTGGCCGGCGAGCTGTATCACCTGCGTCCGGCGGCCTACGCCAGCATGGTGCGCCGCGAGTTGCAGCGCTTGCAGGAGCCGGCGGACCCTTGATGGCCGATCCCGGCATCGCCTCCGGTGGAAAATACGGAACCTCTACTACAGTCAGTTGACTCAATGCTTCAGGGGCCGCGCGCATTCGTGCAGCTTGTCCCTTTTGGCCCTGGTCCCGACTCCGAGAGGTGTAACCCATGAAAGGCTTCCGAGCGCTGCTGGCCAGCGGCCTGCTGATCCTGGCCGGCTTGAACCCGTTGCAGTCGGCCGTGGCCGCCGAGCCGATTCACTTCGCCGACCTGAACTGGGAAAGCGGCAGCCTGATCACCGAGATCCTGCGCATCGTGGTGGAGAGCGGTTACGGCTTGCCCACCGACACCCTGCCGGGCACCACCATCACCCTGGAAACCGCCCTGGCCAGCAACGATATCCAGGTGATCGGCGAAGAGTGGGCCGGGCGCAGCCCGGTGTGGGTCAAGGCTGAGGCCGAGGGCAAGGTGATTGCCCTGGGGGATACGGTCAAGGGCGCCACCGAAGGCTGGTGGGTGCCGGAGTACGTGATCAAGGGCGATCCGGCCAGAGGCCTCAAGCCGCTGGCGCCGGAGTTGCGCAGCGTCGCGGATCTGGCCCGCTACAAGGACGTGTTCAAGGATCCGGAAACGCCGGGCAAGGGCCGCTTCCTCAACAGCCCGATCGGCTGGACCTCGGAGATCGTCAACCAGCAGAAGCTCAAGGCCTATGGTCTGGAGGACAGCTACGTGAACTTCCGCAGCGGCTCCGGAGCGGCCCTGGATGCGGAGATCACCTCCTCGATCCGCCGGGGCCGGCCGGTGCTGTTCTACTACTGGTCACCGACGCCGCTGCTGGGGCGCTTCAAACTGGTCCAGCTGCAAGAGCCGCCCTTTGATGCCGAAGCCTGGAAGACCCTGACCGACGCCAGCAACCCCAACCCGCGTCCGAGCCGTTCCCTGGCCTCGAAACTGTCCATCGGCGTGTCTGCGCCATTCCACAAGCGGTACCCGCAGTTGGTGAGCTTCTTCAGCCAGGTCGAGCTGCCCATCGAGCCCCTCAACCAGGCCCTGGCGCAGATGAGCGAAAACCACAGCACGCCCCGGGACGCGGCCCGGGCCTTCCTCAAGCAGCATCCTGATCTGTGGCGCAACTGGGTGCCCCAGGACGTCGCCGCCAAAGTCACCGCTGCCCTGTTGTAGGCGCCGCCTTGCCGGCGAAAGGGCCCGCAGGCCTTGCACCGTCCATGGCGACGCCTTCCTGGCAAGCCAGCACCTACGCTCGCCCTGACACCGCGCGATGTTCCCGTAGGCGCCGCTTGCCGGCGAAGAGGCCCCCAAGGCGGGTCAGAAGCGGGTCTGCACCGCCAGTTCGAAGGTGCGCGGGGTGCCCAGGTAGTAAGCCGGGGAGACGTGGGCGAACTGGCCGTAGACCTCGTTGGTCAGGTTGCGGACCCGGCCGGTGACCGTGGTGTGGCTGTCGACCCGATAGCGCAGGAAGCTGCCGTACAGGGTGTAGGCGGGCATCCGCAAGGTGTTGGCGTTGTCGGCGTACACCGAGGCCACGTAGCGCGCGTCGACACCGGTCTGCCAGCTCGGGGCCAGGTCATAGGTCAACCACAGGTTGGCTACCCGCGCCGGGACGTTGGTCGGGGTGTTGCCCTGGCGCGAGACCACCGCGCCGCTGGCAATCTTCTCGTTGAACTCGTCATATTCGGCCTTGACCCAGGCGAAGTTGGCTTCCGCCAGCAGCTTGGGCGTGACCCGCAGCGAGTTGGCCAGTTCGATGCCCCTGGAGGTCTGCTGGCCCACGGGAATGCTGTTGGCCGGGTCCAGGGGATCGGTGACGGCAAAGTCCTTGCGTTCGATGCGGTACGCGGCCAGGGTCGCGGAGCCGCGTCCGTCCAGGTAGTCGAACTTGCTGCCCACTTCCCATTGCTTGCCGGTGGATACCTCGAAGTTCTGGGTGCCGCTGGGCTGTTCGGCGGCGGTGCTGTATTGCACGTAGACGTTGGCGCTGGGCAGGAACTGCCAGGTCAGCCCCAGGCGCCCGGTGACCGGCTCCCAGTTGCGCTTGAGGTGGCGCGGGTTGCTGGCGGTGAGCGCCCGGTGGTTGGTCACGTCCAGGTCGATGGCGTCATAGCGCAGGCCGCTGAGCAGGGACAGTTCATCGGTCAGGGCCAGGCGGTTCTCGATGAACAGGGCGCGGGTGGTGACCTGGTTGGTCTTGTCCTTGGCCCAGCCCTGGCGGGTGCCCTTGAGGTCATAGAAGTACCCCGGCTGGAAGTTGTCCGGGTCGACGCTGTTGCTGGCCGGCACGTTCCACGGTGAGTTGGTGGTGCTGTTGACCTTGTATTCGAAGCCCCCGGACCAGGTGGTGTCGAGGCCGAACAACTGATCGTCATGGCGCAGTTCGAACTGGTTGCCGTCCTGCTGGCCCTGGTGCCGCACCAGGTAGGCGGTGGAACGGTTCACCCGGCTGTTGTCGGCGTTGTACTGGTAGGTTTCCAGGTTGCGGTAGTCGCGCTGGCTGTCCAGGTGATAGAGGGTGTTGCGCAGGGAGGTACTGGGGTTGATCCGGTAGTCGATGATCGAGCGCAGCCACACGGTGCGCTGCTCATACAGGCCGTCGGCGACGTTGTAGTTGTTGAAGCGGTTGTGCTTGTCGATCTTCAGCTCGCCGGCCTTGGGGTTGCGCACCGGGGTGCCCCAGTAGGGGCTGTCTTCGTGTTCGTCCTGGTATTCCACGGCCAGGGTGTGGGACAGGTCCGGGGTCAGGTCGCTGAGCAGCGAAAAGGCCAGGCTCCATGCGTCCCGCTCCTGGCGGTCGATGTAGCCGTTGCTGGTGTTGTGGCTGACATCCAGGCGTGCGTAGTGCTGCACCTCTGCACCCGCCGGGCTCAGGGCGTGATTGACCCCGAAAGCGGTTTGCGTGGTGTCGTAGCTGCCGTAGCCGAGCAGGCCCTCGGCCGCCTGTTCGCGGCGGTCCGCCAGCTTGGTCACGTAGTTCAGCGAGCCGCCCACGGAGCCGGCGCCATTGATCAGCGACGAGGGCCCGCCCACCAGTTCCACCCGGTCATAGATCCAAGCGTCCACCGGCCGCGCCAGGCCGGTGGCGACATTGATGCCGTTGAACATCTGGGTGATCTGACTGCTGGTGAAGCCGCGGTAGGAGACAAAACCGCCGAACCCCGGCGGCGCGCTGGCGTTGACCCCGGGCAGGGCATTGGCGGCGTCCTGGAAGGTCCGGGCGCCGCGGCGCTCCAGGTCCTGGCGGCTGGCCACGGCCACCGAGGCCGGGGTTTCCCGCAGGCTCAGGCCCAGGCGCGAGGCCATGCCGCTGGACTGCTCCAGGTTCAGGCCGGGCTCGACGTCCGAGCCCTCGGCGTTGACGGTGGTGGGGGCCAGTTCCAGGGCGGATTGGCCCCAGGCGTTGACGGACAGGCAGGCCAGCAGGCTCGCCAGCAAAGGAAGCTGTTTCATGGGTGAATCCTGAATTCTTGACTAGGAAAAAAGCCCAGCAGAACGCGCCACGCAGCAGCGCAGTGGGCGGGTTGAGCACCAGCAGGAATCAGGCGTAGGGCGGCGCCCGGGGATGGGCGGCGGGCCAGGTGAAGCGGGTCGGGAGAGGGGGCTGGAGCTGGCGGGCCAGCGGCGGCGCCTGGGGTTGCGGCAACAGCGCCAGACTGAGGCTGGAGTTGAGCGCCGGGCCCATGCCGCCGCTGGAGCACAGCGGGCAGCCGAAGGCCTTGGACAGGGTCGGCAGGGAGTCCTGGTCGGCCGGTTGCTGCGACGGCGCTCGGGTTTCGGAGTCGATGCTGCAGAACTGCCCGCCGATGCCGTTGAGCTGCATGCCGAGCATCTGGCCGTGACCGATGCTGCAGGCGAACACGTTGAACAGGACGCAGCAATAAAGCATCCAGGCAACGAGCGAGCGGTCGGCGCGGGTCAATTTCATGGGGCGGCACTTTACCATCGCAGGCGACGAACGTACTTACAAAAACCTGAAATCGAGTCCATTCTCTTTACGAATTTTTTACAAGGACGTCTGAACATGAATCTTCTGCTCGCACAGGGAATGTCCGGGACTTTCCTGTTCATCAGCCTGATCCATCTGTACTGGGCCGCCGGCGGCAAGCGTGGCAGCGGCGCGGTGATCCCCGAAGTCCCGGGGCCGCTTCCCGGGCAGAGCCAGCCGGCCTTCCGCCCTCCGGCGCTGGCCACGTTGCTGGTGGCGGTGGGGCTGCTGCTGGTGGCCATGCTGGTGTGCCTGCGGGTCGGGCTCTACCTGCCCAGCGTGACCCATCCGTCCCTGCAATGGGTGATCAGCGCCATTGCCCTGCTGATGTTCGCCCGGGCCATTGGCGACTCCGAACTGGTGGGGTTCTTCAAGCAAGTGCGTGACTCGAAGTTCGCCCGTCTCGACACCCTGTTCTACTCGCCCCTGTGCGTGGTGCTGGGGGCCGGGCTGCTGGTGCTGGCCTGGGCCTGAAGGGCCAGCCAGCCCACTGTGGGAGCTGGCTTGTGTAGGAGCTGGCTTGCCAGCGAAGGCGCCAGCCGATTCGCTGCAAGGCTCAACGGCCTCTTCGCCGGCAAGCCGGCTCCTACATGGGGTGGTGTGCTCAGTTGCCGCTTTCGTTGCGTTTGCTGCTGACTTCCGCCGGTACGTCATCGCCGGCCATGCGCTTGCGGAACAGCGCCGCCCGGGCCAGCAGCAGGGTGGTCACCGGCACCGTGATCGCCAGCAGGATCGGGATCAGCCAGGCGTGTAGCACCGGCCCGGACTTGAGCGCCGAAAAGTACAGGATCGAGGCCAGGGCCACGGTCCAGGAGCCCATGGTCGAGGCCAGCGCCGGTGGATGCATGCGCTGGAAGTAGCTTTTCATGCGCAGGATGCCCAGGGCGCCGATCAAGGCGAACAGGCTGCTGATCACCAGCAGCAGGGCCACCAGCACTTCCACCCAGAGGGGCAGTTGTTCCAGGCTGTTCATTCGATCACCTCGCCGCGCAGAAGGAATTTGGCCAGGGCGAAGGAGCCGACAAAGCCGAACAGGGCGATCAGCAGCGCCGCCTCGAAGTAGGTGTCGCTGGCGTAGCGAATGCCCAGCACCAGCATCATCAGCATCGCCAGGATGTACAGGTAGTCCAGGGCCAGAACCCGATCCTGGGCCGAGGGCCCCTTGAACAGGCGCACCAGGGTCAGGACCATGGCCAGGGAAAACAGGAACAGGCTCAGCAGGATCGCGTTGGTCAACAGCACGCTCATTCGAAAATCTCCATCAGCGGGCGCTCGTAGGTCACCTTGAAGTGCTGGATGAATTGCGCTTCATCCTGCAGATCGAAGACGTGCAGCAAGAGAATGCTGCGGTCCAGCGACAGCTCGGACCAGACCGTGCCCGGCACCACCGTGGTAATGGTGGACAGCGCCGCCAGGCCATTGGCGTCCCGCAGGTCCAGGGGAATCTTGACGAAGGCCGAACGCACCGGGCGGCGCCCTTCGTTGAGCACGCCCCAGGCCACGATCAGGTTCGACACCACCACGTCGCAGCCAACCCGCAGCAGCAGGCGCAGGATGGTGCCGGGGCGGCGGATACGGATCGGCAACGGTCGCAGCGGGCGCATCAGCAGCGGCGCGAGAAAGCCCAGGATGGCCCCCAGCAGCAGATTGCCGGGGCTGACGGATAGGTTCAGCACCAGCCACAGCAGCCACAGCGCCAGGGACAGGAAGGGAGCGGGGAACAGGCGCTTCATGGTTGCACCTCCGTCGCTGCCGCGGCCTTGGACTCGGGGCTGAGCACGGTGCGGGTGCCCAGTACCGCCATCACATAGTGCTCCGGATGATTGAGGCTGTCGGCCGTGGCCTGGGTGAAGCGCAGCAGCGGCTCGGCCTTGAAGCTGAGCAGCACGCAGAGCCCCAGCAACGCCACGATCGGCACGCATTCCAGACGCCGCAACACCGGCGAAGGCCGCTCCTCCGGGCTCCAGAAGCGCTGGATGCCCAGGCGCGCAAAGGCGATCAGCGAGGCCAGGCCGGAGAGGATCAGCAACGCCAGGAAACACCAGCCCGCCAGCGGAATCGACGTGTCGCTGCTTCCCAGACCCGTGGGGTTGAGCAGGGCGGCGATCAGGTTGAGCTTGCCGATAAAGCCCGACAGCGGCGGCATGCCGATGATCAGCAGGGCGCAGGCAATGAAGCTCAGGCCGAGGAAGGCCATGGTCCATGGGATCACCTGGCCGACCACCACTTGCTGTTCGTCGTCGAGGTTGCTGCCCCGGGGAGGGGGGAGGCCTTCCATGGGCCGGGGGAGGATTTCGCCTTCGTCTTCCAGGGGCACTTCCACCGCCGAACGCGAGCGCTCGATCAGTTCCGCCAGGAGGAACAGCGCGCACAGCGCCAGGGTCGAGCTGAACAGGTAGAACAGCGCCGCGCCGGTGAGGGCCGGCTGGGCGAAGCCGATCACCGCGATCAGGATGCCTGCCGACACCAGGATGCTCAGGCTGGCCATGCGCTCCAGGCGCTGGGCCGGAAGAATCGCCAGGGCCGCGCAGAAGATCGTCGCCATGCCGCCGTAGATCAGCCACTGGTTGCCGAAGTAGGCCGAGGCCCCGGCCTGCCCGGAAAACAGCAGGGTCCACAGGCGCAGCACGGTGTAGATCCCGACCTTGGTCATGATGGCGAACAGTGCCGCCACCGGGGCGCTGGCCGAGGAATAGGCCGGCACCAGCCAGAAGTTCAGCGGCCACATCCCGGCCTTGGCCAGGAAGGCGATGGCCAGGATCGCCGTGCCGGCGTGCAGCAGGCCGCGGTCGGCTTCCGGCACCAGCGGGATCTTCATCGCCAGGTCGGCCATGTTCAGGGTCCCGGTGACCCCGTAGATCATCGCCGTGCCGATCAGGAACAGCGACGAGGCCAGCAGGTTGATGGTGATGTAGTGCAGCCCCGAGGACACCCGCGCCCGGCCCGAGCCGTGCAGCATCAGGCCGTAGGAGGCCGCCAGCAGCACTTCGAAGAACACGAACAGGTTGAACAGGTCGGCGGTGAGGAAGGCGCCGTACAGGCCCATCAGCTGGATCTGGAACAACGCATGAAAGCTGGCCCCGGCGCCGTCCCAGCGGGCCATGGCGAACAGCAGCGCGCTGACCCCGATGATCCCGGTGAGCACCATCATCAGCGCCGACAGGCGATCCACCACCAGGGCGATGCCGAACGGCACCTGCCAGTTGCTGGGCAGGTACACGCCGAAGGAACCGGTGGCGCCCTGGGCCTGGGTCCAGTACAGCAGGTAGCAGGCCAGGCCCAGGCCCAGCAGGCTGGAGAGCAGGTTGATCCGGGCCTTGAGCGGACGGTGTTTTTCCCCCAGCAGCAACATGATGGCCGCGGTCAGCAGCGGCAGCAGGATGGGAGCGACGATCAGGTGCGACAACGAACTCATTCCTTGGGCTCCCGGCCGTCGACGTGGTCAGTGCCGGTCAGGCCCCGGGACGCCAGGAGCACCACCAGAAACAGCGCGGTCATGGCGAAGCTGATGACGATGGCGGTGAGCACCAGGGCCTGGGGCAGCGGGTCGGTGTAGTGCAGCAGGTCCTGGGGCACGCCGTCCTTGACGATCGGCTCCTTGCCGATGAACAGGCTGCCCATGCTGAAGATGAACAGGTTGACCGCGTAGGACAGCAGGCACAGGCCCATCACCACCTGGAAGGTCCGCGGGCGCAGGACCAGCCAGACTCCGGAAGCGGCGAGGACCCCAATGGCGATTGCGATGACTTCTTCCATCAGGCGGCTCCGCTCTTGATCAGGGATTTGGACTGGCTGGCCGGCTTGTGGGCCCGCACCGACTGGTGCGCCAGGGCGGTGAGGATCAGCAGGGTCGCGCCCAGCACCACCGCGTACACGCCAATGTCGAAGAACAGGGCGCTGGCGACATGGATGTCACCGAACAGCGGCAGGTCCACGTGCACCGTGTGGGTGGTGAGGAACGGGTAGCCCCAGGCCAGGGCGCCGAGGCCGGTGGCCAGGGCGAACAGCAGGCCGGTGCCCATCCAGCGCAGCGGCCGCAGGCTCATCTGCGCCTCGACCCACTGGGTGCCGGCCACCATGTACTGGAGGATGAAGGCCACCGACATCACCAGCCCGGCGACGAAACCGCCACCCGGCAGGTTGTGCCCGCGCATGAACAGGTAGAAGGACACCACCAGGGCGATCGGCAGCAGCAGGCGCACCAGCACCGCCGGCACCATCATGAAGCCCAGGGCGGTGTCGCTGGCCTGGCGCGGGTTGACCAGATCGGTGACCACGTCCGGGGCCAGCAGGCGCTGTTGCGCCGGCAACTGCATGCTCTCCTTGGGCGGGCGGAAGCGCCGCAGCAGGGCGAACACGGTCAGGGCCACCGCGGCCAGCACGGTGATCTCGCCCAGGGTGTCGAAGCTGCGGAAGTCCACCAGGGTCACGTTGACCACGTTGGTGCCGCCGCCTTCAGGCAGGGCGCGGCTGAGGTAGAACGAGGAAATATCGTTGGGCGTGGGGCGGGTCAGCATGGCGTAGGACAGCACCGCCATGCCCAGGCCGACGGCGATCGACAGGCTCAGGTCGCGCAGGCGGCGGATGCGCGCCTTGGGCAGGCTGCTGGGCAGCGGCGAGACTTCTTCGATCCGCCGCGGCAGCCAGCGCAGGCCAAGGAGGATCAGCACCGTGGTCACCACTTCCACCACCAGCTGGGTCAGGGCCAGGTCCGGTGCCGAGAACCAGACGAAGGTCACGCAGGTCATCAGCCCGCAGACGCTGACCATGGTCAGGGCCGCGAGACGGTGATACTTGGCCTGCCAGGCGGCGCCCAGGGCACAGGCGATGGCCAGCAGCCAGAAGGTCACGAAGACGATGGAGCCGGGGATCTTCGGCCGGTCGCCCCAGGTCAGCTGGCTGTAGAGCATGGGAATCATACCGGTGATCACCGCCGCCAGAATCAGCAGGAACAGCTGGGTCTGCAGGCGCTTGGTGCTCAGCCGCCGCTCCAGACGCCGGGCCAGGCGGGTCATGCCCACCAGGCTGCGTTCGAACAACAGCTTGCCGTTGAGACGGCCCACCACCGGCGGGTAGGGGAAACGCCCCGCCACCAAAGGTTTGTGCAGCAGCAGGTAGAGCACGATGCCGCAGGACATGGCGATCAGGCTCATGATCATCGGCGCATTGAGGCCGTGCCAGATGGCCAGGCTGTACTCGGGCAGGGTGCCGCCCACCACCGGCCGCGCGGCGGCGGCCAGCAGCGGCCCGATGATCTGCGCCGGGAACATGCCCACCAGCAGGCAGGTGAACACCAGCAGCTCCACCGGTGCGCGCATCCAGCGGGGTGGCTCATGGGGCGTGTGCGGCAGGTCGGTGGCCGGCTCGCCGAAGAACACGTCCACGGTAAAGCGCAGGGCGTAGGCGACGCTGAAGGTGCCGGCGATGGTGGCAATCACCGGCAGGGCGATTTCCACCCAGGCGCTGGAATTGATGAACACCGTCTCGGCGAAGAACATCTCCTTGGACAGGAAGCCGTTGAGCAGCGGCACCCCGGCCATCGAGGCACTGGCGACCATGGCCAGGGTCGCGGTGTAGGGCATCAGCTTGATCAGGCCGTTGAGCTTGCGGATGTCGCGGCTGCCGCTCTCGTGGTCGATGATCCCGGCGGCCATGAACAAGGACGCCTTGAAGGTGGCGTGGTTGAGAATGTGGAACACCGCGGCCACCGCCGCCAGGGGGCTGTTGAGGCCCAGCAGCAGGGTGATCAGCCCCAGGTGGCTGATGGTGGAGTAGGCCAGCAGGCCCTTGAGGTCGTTCTGGAACATCGCGCAGTAGGCGCCCAGCACCAGGGTGCAGGCCCCGGCGCCGCTGACGATGTAGAACCATTCTTCGGTGCCGGACAACGACGGCCACAGGCGGGCCAGGAGAAACACCCCGGCCTTGACCATGGTCGCCGAGTGCAGGTAGGCCGAAACCGGTGTTGGCGCCGCCATGGCGTGGGGCAGCCAGAAGTGGAAGGGAAACTGCGCGCTCTTGCTCAGGGCGCCCAGCAGGATCAATGGCAACAGGATCGGGTAGAGCGCGTGGGCGCGGATCTTGTCTCCGGCAGCTAGCACCTGATCCAGGTCGTAGCTGCCGACCACATGGCCGAGCAGCATGACCCCCGCCAGCAGGCACAAGCCCCCGGCACCGGTGACCATCAAGGCCATGTAGGCGCCGCGGCGGGCGTCGGAGCGGTGGTGCCAGTAGCCGATCAGCAGGAACGAGAACAGGCTGGTGAGCTCCCAGAAGAACACCATCTGGATCAGGTTGCCGGAGATCACCAGGCCCAGCATGGCCCCCATGAACGCCAGGAAGAAGGCAAAGAAGCGCGGCACCGGATCTTCCGGCGACATGTAGTAGCGCGCATACAGCGCCACCAGGCTGCCGATGCCCAGCACCAGCAACGAGAACAGCCAGGCGAAGCCGTCCAGGCGCAGCACGAAGTTCAGGCCCAGGCTTGGCAGCCAGGTATATTCCTCACGGATAATCCCGCCGTCGGCGATCTGCGGGTACAGCAACGCCACCTGGATGGTGCCAATGAGTGCCACCAGGCCAGCCAGCAGAGATTCCGTGTTACGTGCGTTGTGCGGCAGCAGGGCCGCCAGACAGCTGCCAATGAATGGCAGAAGCAGTAGAACTATCAGGGACATAGGCTTCTAATCTGCGGAAAAGTATGACGCATAATACGTGCCAGGCCCCCGATCACCAACCGCCATGGGCGGCTCGGCCCCCCTAAGAAATGTTACATGCGCTTTCAAAGGTAGGAGACAAATGCCGGATGCGCCCGCTCACCGGGTGCTGCAAGGCCAACGCCCTGCCCAGGTCAACCTGCAGCAAGGATGGATAACGGTGCACCTCATACAAGGAACGACCATGGGTCGGATGATTCGACGCGGATGTTTCGCTTTACTGTTCACCGCCTTCGGCGCGGCGCTGGGCATTGGCCTGGAGCATTATCTCCAGCGTCCCGACATGCTCCAGACCCGCCAGGCGCTGATCATCGAAGGGCCGTTGGGCGATGAGTCCAGCTACCGGCTGCCGCCGGGCACGGTGCTTTACTTCGACCGCGCGCTGGCCGAGGGTCATGCGCTCTACCACGCCTATTTCTACTTTCACGGTACGCCCGAGCATGACCCGGTACGGCTTGAGCCCAAGCACCGGGGTTCGCTGACCGCCCCGACCTGGCTCTACGCCCCCGGCGACCCCGTGTTCTAGGCGCTGGCTTGCCAGCGAGGGAACCTGCCGGATCGCTTTCGCCGGCAGCCGGCTCCTACATGTCCCTGCGATATCCCTGCCAATCGTAGGCGCTGGCTTGCCAGCGAAGAGGCCCGCAAGACCGTTTTCGCCGGCAAGCCGTCTCCTACACACCGTCCGCTGTCTGGTCGGTCAATGCCGGCGTGGCCCGGCCCTTGGGCTTGAATTCGCTGATGATCACCGCCAGCACGATCAAGGCGCCCCCCAGCAGCGCCAGCCCCGGCAAACGTTCCCCGGCGATCCGCCCGACAATCCCGGCCCACACCGGCTCACCGGCATAGATCAGGGTGGCGCGGGTCGGCGAGACGCTTTTCTGCGCCCAGTTCATCGCCACCTGGATCGCCGCGCTGGCCGCCCCCAGCCCCAGGGCGCTGGCCAGCAGCAGCCAGGAAAACTCCGGCAGCGCCTCGCCGGTCGGCAGCACCATGGCAAAGGCCAGCAGCGAGGTGACCGCCAGTTGCACCACCGTCACCCGGCGCACATCCACCCGCCCGGCGAAGCTGCTGATTAGGATGATTTCCGCGGCAATCGCCACGGTGCTGATCAGGGTGGCGATCTCCCCGGGGCTGAAGTCCAGCGACGCGCCATTGGGGCCGGACAGCAGCATCAGGCCGGTAAAGGCCAGCATGATGCCCAGGCTCGGCAGCAACCCCGGGCGCTTGCCCATGAACAGCCACTGCAGCAGCGGTACGAAGGGCACATACAGGGCCGTGATAAATGCTGACTGGCTGCTGGGAATGCTTTGCAGGCCCACCGTCTGCAGGCCGTAGCCGAGCATGATGGCGGTGCCGATGAAGGTCCCGGCGCGCAGTTCGAACAGGCTCAGCCCGCGCAGGTGGCGCAGTGAAAACAGGGCGACGATGCACGCCGCCGCGGCAAAGCGCAGGCCGACGAAAAACATCGGTCCGCTGACGCTCATGGCGTGCTGCACCAGCAGGAAGGTGCCGCCCCAGATCATGGTGATCAGCACCAGCACCGCTTCGGCCCTGCTGAGTGGGAAGCGCATTGCGCGGGAGGGCGTTGAAGTCATGGCCTTGCGTGCTACCTGAGGGGGGACGCACAATGCGCCGGAAGCTGGGCAGTATACTGCGCAGGCCCGGAGAGCGAGCAATATAGTGCACAAAGATAACGTCCAACGGGCTTCGGTCCTGCAACATGTCAGCCTCAACGTGCGACGCCTGCGCCATGCCGCAGGCCTGAGCCAGAGCGCCCTGGCAGAAAAATCCGCCGTCAGCCGGCGGATGCTGGTGGCCATCGAGGCCGGGGAGAAGAACGTCAGTCTCGGCACCCTGGACCGGGTCGCCGAGGCCTTGAACGTGGCGTTCAGCGACCTGATCCAGGCCCCGGATTCCCGGGACCCGAGCCGCATCAACGAGCTGGCCTGGGCCGGCGTCATCCCCGGGAGCAAGGCGCTGCTCCTGGCCAAGGCCGAGGCCAGCCGTGAAGTGGAACTCTGGGAGTGGCAACTGGAGCCCGGCGAGGTCTATCACTCCGAGTGCGACACCGTCGGCTGGAGCGAGCAGATCTATGTCTTCCAGGGCTGCCTGACGCTGTTCTTCGGCGACGCCGAGCGGCGCCTGGAAAGCGGTGATTTCTTCATGTTCGCCAGTCACGTGCCCCACGGCTATCGCAACGACGGCCCCCTGGCCACGCGCTTCGTGCGCAACGTGGTGTACTGATCGCCCTGGCGTGCCGGCCACTGTTGGCCAGCCAACAGCGGTTGGACATTTTGCCTGTTTTCAGTTGATGCCTTTTCTTCGGAATCGTCATCAAGTCATTGAAATAAAAGGTTTTTATATTTAGGCACGACTCCTGCAATTGTCCTGATAGCGAGCGCCCGAGCGGTGTTCATCTTGATCTTCAGGACGTGGAGTCGGCCCATGACAGCCCCAGCCCAACCCTTACCCAATGCCCACCTGATCCGCAGCGACGCCGAGGCCATCAGTGTCGCCAGGGACCTGGCCCAGCGCTTTGCCGTGGAGGCCGCGGTGCGCGACCGCGAACGGCGCCTGCCGCGGGCCGAGCTGGACCAGTTCTCCGCCAGCGGCCTGTGGGGCATTACCATTCCCCGGGCCTACGGCGGCGCCGGGGTGTCCTATGTGACCTTGACCGAAGTGATCAAGATCATCTCCGCCGCCGATCCGTCCCTGGGCCAGCTGCCGCAGAACCACCTCGGGGTGGTGGACATCCTGTTGCAGACCGCCAGCGAAGAGCAGAAGCAGCACTACTTCGCCAAGGTGTTGCAGGGCTACCGTTTCGGCAATGCCTTTTCCGAAGCCGGCAGCAAGCATGTCGGCGCCTTTGAAACCCGGATCCACTTCAGCGGCGAGCAGGCGCAGATCGACGGCGAGAAGTTCTACTGCACCGGCGCCTTGTTCGCCCACATCGTGCCGACGGTGGCGGTGGACGAGCACAACCAGGCGCACATTGCCTTTATCGAGCGCGACAACCCCGGCCTCACGGTGATCGACAGCTGGGACGGCTTCGGCCAGCGCACCACCGCCAGCGGCGGGGTCAGCCTCAAGGCGGTGCAGGTGCCGCGCAGCGCGGTGATCCCGGCCCACCGGGCCTTCGACCAACCCACCGCCGACGGCCCGATCTCGCAGATCATCCAGGCCGCGGTGGACACCGGCATCGCCGTCGCCGCCCTGGAAGACGCCAAGCATTACGCCCGGCAATCGCGGCCGTGGATCGACAGCGGCCTGGATCACGGCTGGCAGGACCCGTTCACCATCGCCGCCATCGGCGACCTGGAATGGCGGGTGCATGGCACCGAGGCGATCCTGGTCAAGGCCGCCGAGGCGGTTGATCAGGCCCTGGCCAGCCCCAGCGAAGACAGCGTCGCCCAGGCCTCCCTGGTGGTGGCCCAGGCCAAGGTGCTGTCGGCGGAAAACGCCTTGCTCGCCGCCAGCAAACTGTTCGAGCTGGCCGGCACCCGCTCGGTGTCGGCCAAGTACAACCTCGACCGCCACTGGCGCAACGCCCGCACCCACACCCTGCACGATCCGGCGCGCTGGAAATACCACCTGATCGGCAACTTCCTGCTCAACGGCGTCAAGCCGCCCCGTCACGCCTGGAACTGAAAGGACACCGCCATGAACGCATTGACCCAACCCGACAGCCCCCAGGCTGCCCTGGCCGCCAGCGGCGAGCAGCTGCAACGGGCCCGCGACCTGTTGCAGCGGACCCTGGAGTTCGTTCGCCAGCAGGCCCGGCCCTGGTCCGGCAGCGGCCTGAGCAAGGCCAGTGACGACCCCTATGTCATCAGCCGCTTCGGCGACCTGCAGATCCGCATCGAGGTGGCCGCGGCCCTGCACGAGCGGGCCCGGCAGCGCCTGCAACAAGGCCTGGAACCGGCCGAAGTCACCATCGCCCTGGCCGAGGCGGCGATCGCCGCCGGCGAAGCCCTGCTGGCGGCGAGCAACGCCGAGTTCGAACTCACCGGCCAGCGCAGCCCCCAGCCCCCGGCCCTGCATGACCCGTTGCGCTGGAAGTATCAATTGGTCGGCAACTACCGCCTCAACGGCGTGCTGCCCCAAGGTTTCAGGAGTGCTGTGTGATGTCCCGTGAAATCCGCCTCAATGCCTTCGACATGAACTGCGTCGGCCACCAGTCGCCGGGACTCTGGGCCCACCCCCGGGATCGCTCCTGGCAGTACAAGGACCTGGAGTACTGGACCGACCTGGCCAGGATCCTCGAAAAGGGCAAGTTCGACGGGCTGTTCATCGCCGATGTGCTGGGCATCTACGACGTCTACAACGGCAATGGCGAGGCGGCGATCCGCCAGGCGGCCCAGGTGCCGGTCAATGATCCGCTGCAACTGATCCCGCCCATGGCCCTGGTCACCGAGCACCTGGGCTTCGGCCTCACCGCCTCGCTGTCGTTCGAGCATCCGTACCCCTTTGCCCGGCGCCTTTCGACCCTCGATCACCTGACGAAGGGCCGTGCCGGCTGGAACATCGTCACCTCCTACCTGGAGAGCGGCGCCAAGAACCTCGGCCAGCAGGCCCAGACCGAACACGACGCCCGCTACGACTACGCCGAGGAATACCTGGAGGTCTGCTACAAGCTCTGGGAGGGCAGTTGGGAGGAGGGCGCGGTGTTGCGTGACCGCGAGCGGCGGATCTTCAGCGACCCGAGCAAGATCCACGAGATCCACCACGTCGGCAAACACTTCCAGGTGCCGGGCATCCACCTGTGCGAGCCGTCGCCGCAGCGCACCCCGGTGCTGTACCAGGCCGGGGCGTCCAGCCGCGGCAAGCAGTTCGCCGCTGAGCACGCCGAATGCGTGTTCGTCGCCGCGCCGTCCAAGGTGCTGCTGAAAAAGACCGTGGCCGACATCCGCCGCCGCGCGGCCGAAGCCGGGCGCGACCCGTCGAAGATCCTGATCTTCAACCTGCAGACGGTGATCCTCGGCGAGACCGACGCCCTGGCCAAGGCCAAGTTCGAGGAATACAAGTCCTGGGTCAGCTATGAGGGCGCCATGGCGCTGATTTCCGGCTGGACCGGCATCGACTTCAGCCGCTTCAAGCCTGACGAGCCCCTCAAGCACGTGCATACCAATGCCATCCAGTCGGCGGTGGAGGCCTTCTCCACGGCGGACCCGAACAAGGTCTGGACCCCCCACGAACTGGCCGACTGGGTCGGCATCGGCGGCTTTGGCCCGTTGTTCGTCGGCAGCCCGGAAACCGTGGCCGACCTGCTCCAGGAGTGGGTCGAGGAGACGGATGTCGACGGCTTCAACCTGGCCTACGCCCTGACCCACGAAACCTTTATCGACGCGGTTGAGCTGCTGGTCCCGGAACTGCAGAAACGCGGGGTGTACAAGACCGAATACGCCCCCGGCACCCTGCGGGAAAAACTCTTCGGCGCCGGCCCGCGCCTGCCCGAAAGCCACCCGGGCAACGCCTGGCGCAACCTGGGCGAGCAACGCCAAACACCCGCGCAACGCGCCCGCGCCTGACCCAACCCCTGTAGGAGCTGGCTTGCCAGCGAAAGGGCCCGCACGACAGGCGCCGGATTCAGCAACGCCTTCGCCGGCAAGCCGGCTCCTACCAGGGAGCCGTCCAATTCCGGTAGGAGCTGGCTTGCCAGCGAAAGGGCCCGCAAGACAGGCGTCGGATTCAGCAACGCCTTCGCCGGCAAGCCGGCTCCTACCAGGGAGCCGCCCAATTCCGGTAGGAGCTGGCTTGCCAGCGAAAGGGCCCGCAAGACAGGCGTCGGATTCAGCAACGCCTTCGCCGGCAAGCCGGCTCCTACCAGGGAGCCGCCCAATTCCGGTAGGAGCTGGCTTGCCAGCGAAAGGGCCCGCAAGACAGGCGTCGGATTCAGCAACGCCTTCGCCGGCAAGCCGGCTCCTACCAGGGAGCCGTCCAATTCCGGTAGGAGCTGGCTTGCCAGCGAAGAGGCCCGCACGACCTGCGTCCCAGGGCCAGCCCCGTTTATTGCCAGCCAGCGGACCACCGCACGCGTTTGCCAAGTTGTCGAGGTCAATTCATGAGCGTGCATGAACTCAAGCGTCCGCCCACCACGGATGCGCCAGCCCCCGAGGACCGCTTGCAGTTGAGCGGTGCCCTGGAACAGTTGCGGCACTGGGCCCAGGCCCGGCCGTTGGACAATGCCCTGCGCCACAAGCGCCACGGCCATTGGTACGCCTGGCGCTGGATCGATGCCCTGCGCGATGTCGAGCGTCTGGCCGACGGCCTGCGCCAGCAAGGCCTCGACTCGCAGTCCCGGCTGGCCCTGAGCGGGCCGTTCGAGCCGGACCTGTTGCTGCTGGCCCTGGCTGCCCGGAGCCTGGGCGCCGAAGTGCTCAGCCTCGACCCGGAGCTGGCGCCCGAGGCCCTGCGCCAGGCGCTTTGGCGCCTGCAGCCGAGCCACGCCTTCGTCCACTCGCGGCGCCAGGTCCTGGCCTGGGTGGCCGCCGGGGACCAGGGCCCGGCCCCGGGGCTTTTGATCGCCGGGCAAGCCTTGCCGCGCCTGCCCGCCGGTGTGCGCCAGCCGCTGCTGTGCTTTGCCGACTTGCTCGGCCCCAGCGAAGCGCCCCAGCGCCAGCTCTATTGGCGCCATCCGGCCACTGCCGAGCAACTGTGGAGCGAAGAGGGCACGCAATGGGCGGCGGGTCTGCAGGTGTTGCTGGAGCACTGGCTGAACAGCGGCCACAGCCTGGCCTTCCCCGAAACCGCGGCATCCGCCAGTCGCGACCGCCGCGACGTGGTGCCCAGCGGCCTGCTGCTGTCGCCGCCGCGCCTGCAGCAGCTGGCGGACGAAATCGAAAGCCGCCTGGCGCCTCCCGGCAGCTGGCGCCGGCGCCTGTGCGAGTGGGTCATTGCCCATCCTCGCCGGCCACTGCCCCGGCTGCTCAAGCAACGGGTGCGCCGGTTGCTGGGCTTTGCCCGCTTGCAGTTCATCTGGCAGCCGGCGCCGTCGCATGCTCACCCCTCAACCCCGGCCTGGATCGCCGAATTCAAACGGAACATTGCATGAGCCCCAGCGAACCCATCCTGCAAGTGCGTGCCGTGTCCCTGTCGTTCAAGGGGGTCAAGGCCATCAACCAGCTGTCGTTCGACGTGCGCCGTGGCGAAATCTGCGGCCTGATCGGACCCAACGGCGCCGGCAAGAGCTCGTTGCTCAACCTGCTCAACGGGGTCTATCGCTTCGACAGCGGGGCGATTGTCTTCGACCGCCAGAGCTATTCGCGCATCGACCCGCTGAGCGCCGCTCGCCGTGGCATTGGCCGGACGTTCCAGAACAATGCGCTGTTCAAGAAGATGAGCGTGATCGACAACCTGCTCACCGGCCTGTCGCGGCAGTCGCGCACCTACCTGATCGAGCAGGCCCTGGGCTTGCCCCGGGCCCGGCGCGAGGCTGCGACCTTCCGCCAACTGGCCCAGGGCATCCTGCAGTTTCTCGATTTGCAGGCACTGCGGGATGTCCCGGTGGGCAACCTGTCCTACGGCCTGCAAAAGCGCGTGGAGCTGGGGCGGGCGCTGATCGCCGGGCCCAGCCTGCTGTTGCTGGACGAACCCCTGGCGGGCATGAACGCCGAGGAAAAGCAGGAAATGGCCGGCTTCATCGCTGACATCAATCGTGACCTGGGCACCACCGTGGTGTTGATCGAGCACGACATGGGGGTGGTCATGGAGCTGTGCCACCACGTGGTGGTCCTGGACTACGGGCGCAAGGTGGGCGATGGCACGCCGGCCGAGGTCCAGGCCAATCCCGACGTGATCGCCGCCTACCTGGGGGTGGTGCACTGATGAACTTCTTCCTCGAAACCCTGCTCGGCGGCCTGCTGGCCGGCACCCTGTACTCCCTGGTGGCCATCGGCTTCGTGCTGATCTACAAGGCCAGCGGCGTGTTCAATTTCGCCCAGGGCGCGATGCTGCTGTTCGCCGCCCTGACCTTCGTCAGCCTGCACGACCAGGGTGTGCCCTTCGCCCTGGCGCTGCTGCTGACGGTGCTGGTGATGATCATCGGTGCCTGGCTGATCGAGCGCCTGGTGCTGCGGCCCCTGGTCAATCGCTCGCAGATCACCCTGTTCATGGCCACCCTGGGCCTGTCGTTCATCATCGAGGGCCTGGCCCAGGGACTGATGGGCTCCCAGGTGCGCGCCCTGGACCTGGGCATCGACGACGTGCCGCTGTTCCTCGGGCCGCTGATGGTCAGCCAGTTCGACCTGATCGCCGCCGCGGCCGCCCTGGTGCTGGTGACGGTGCTGGCGCTGCTGTTCAACAAGACCCGCATCGGCATTTCCCTGCGGGCGGTGGCCGACGACACCACGGCGGCGCTGTCCATCGGCATCAACCTCAACCGCATCTGGCAGATCGTCTGGGCCGTGGCCGGGGTCGTGGGGCTGGTGGCCGGGCTGCTCTGGGGCGCGCGCCAGGGGGTGCAGTTCTCGCTGTCGCTGGTGGTGCTCAAGGCGCTGCCGGTGCTGATCATCGGCGGCTTCACCTCCATCGGCGGGGCGATTGCCGGGGGCCTGATCGTCGGTGCCGCCGAGAACCTGGCGGAGGTCTATATCGGCCCGCTGATCGGCGGCGGCATCACCCCCTGGTTCGCCTATGTCCTGGCCCTGGCCTTCCTCTACATCCGTCCCGCCGGCCTGTTCGGCGAGCGGGCCATCGAGCGAGTGTGAATTGATGTCCATCCCCCTGACCCGGCAAACCGCGCCGCTGCTGCTGGTCCAGCGCCGTCTGCCCCTGGGCCTGAGCGGCCTGTTGCTGTTGACCTGCGGCGTGGTGCCCCTGGTTGCCAACGACTATTGGCTCAACGCGATCCTGATTCCCTTCCTGGTGCTGTCCCTGGCCGGGCTCGGGCTCAACCTGCTGACCGGCTACACCGGCCAGACCTCGGTGGGCGCCGCCGGCTTCATGGCGGTCGGAGCCTTTGCCACCTACGGCTTCGTGCTGCGCCTGCCAGAGCTGGGGCTGCCCGTGGCGCTGCTCGGCGGTGGCCTGATCAGTGCCCTGGTGGGCTGGCTGTTCGGCCTGCCCAGCTCGCGGATCAAGGGCTTCTACCTGATGGTCACCACCCTGGCGGCGCAGTTCTTCCTGGAGTGGCTGTTCGTCAAGTTTCCCTGGTTCTACAACTACGGCTCCTCGGGCACCATCTCGGCTCCGCAGTTGAGCCTGTGGGGGCATGACCTCAATACCCCGACCGGGCGCTACCTGTTGACCCTGGTGGTGGTCCTGCTGCTGACCCGGGTGGCGCAGAACCTGGTGCAAAGCCAGGTCGGGCGCAACTGGATGGCGATCCGCGACATGGACACCGCGGCCGCGGTGATCGGCATCCCGGTGGCCCGCTACAAGCGCCAGGCCTTTGCCGTCAGCTCGTTCTACCTGGGCATCGCCGGGGCGCTGTGGGCCTTCGCCTACCTGGGCACCGCCAGCGCCAGCAGCTTCGATATCAATCGGTCGTTCCAGATCCTCTTCATCATCATTATCGGCGGCATGGGCAGCGTGGCCGGCAACTTCGTCGGCGCGGCCTTCATCAGCCTGCTGCCGATCTTCCTCAGCCACGCCGGGCAGTGGCTGCTGGGCGGGGCGGTGGACGCCGGGCAATTGCAGAACCTGCAGAAAATCATCTTTGGCGTGCTGATCATCCTGTTCCTGATCAAGGAGCCCGAGGGCCTGATCCGCCTGCTGAGCAACCTGCGCGAGCGCCTGCGGCACTGGCCGCTGCGCTTCTGAAATTCCACTCAAGACCTAGAGAGACAACATGCGTGCATCCTTGAAAGCTTCCCTGGCCAGTGCGGCCTTGCTGCTGTCCGCGGCGCTGACCCCGCAGGCCCAGGCCGCGCCGGACCAGCAGTTCTTCCCCCTGGCCACCTACCGGGTCGGGGCCTATGCCTCCAGCGGGGTGCAGGTGTGGGCCGGGATGATCGACTACCTGAACTACATCAATCAGGTGGAAGGCGGGATCAACGGGGTCAAGCTGGTGTGGCAGGAATGCGAGACCGAATGGACCGCGGAGAAGGGCATCGAGTGCTACGAGCGCTTCAAGAAGGGCCTGGACGGCGCGCCGGTGGCGGTCTATCAGCCCAACGGAGCGCCGGCGGCCTATGCCCTGAGCGAGCGAGCCGAGGTGGACAAGATCCCGCTCATTACCCTGGGCTACGGGCGTACCGAAGCCACCGATGGCACGGTGTTCCCCTACAACTTCCCGGTGATGCTGACCTTCTACAGCGAGGCCTCGACCCTGGTGAACTACATCGCCCAGCGCGAGGGCGGGTTCGACAAGCTCAAGGGCAAGAAGATCGCCACGGTCTATCACGACTCCGCCTATGGCCGGGAAACCCTCGGGCCGCTCAAGCTGCTGGCGGAAAAATACGGCTTCGAGAACATCCAGATCCCGGTGGCCGACCCGGGCAACGAGCAATCGGCGCAATGGCGGCAGATCCGCCAGCAGAACCCGGACTGGGTGTTCCTGCGCACCTGGGGCGTGTCGACCCCGGTGGCGGTCAAGACCGCGGCGCGCTTCGGCTTCCCGGTGGATCACATCATCGGCGACATCTGGGCCAGTTCCAGCGAGGACGTGCTGCCGGCCGGGGTCGCCGCCAAGGGCTACCTGGCGCTGACACCCTACCCGGCGGGCAGCGACTTCGAGATCCACAAGCGCCTGAAGCAGTACATCCTCGATACCGGCAAGAGCGACCTCAAGGACCTGAAGAACTTCGGCAGCGTGTACTACAACTCCGGGCTGGTGAACGCCGCGGTGGCGGTGGAGGCGATCCGCACCGCCCAGGGCAAGTTCGGCAAGCGCCCGCTCAACGGTGAAGAAGGGCGCTGGGGCCTGGAGCACCTGAACATCGACGACGCCCGGCTCAAGGACATGGGTTACCTGGGGCTGATGCAGAACCTCAAGCTGTCGTGCCGCGATCACGAAGGCGGCGGCGCGGCCCGGGTGCAGCAATGGGACGGGGCCAACTGGACCCTGATCAGCGACTGGATCGCCGCCGACCGCGCGCTGCTGCGGCCGCTGATCGACGAGAAGGCCGCGGCCTTCGCCAAGGAAAAGCAACTGACGCCACGCACCTGCAACGGGGATGACTGAAGCATGAGCCACAGCGCCACGGCCACCGCGGCCGAGCACCTGTTGCAGGTGCAGGACATCGAGGTGATCTACGACGGCGCCATCCTCGGGGTGGCCGGGGTGTCCCTGGACGTGCCCCGGGGGGCGATCGTCGCCTTGCTGGGGGCCAATGGCGCCGGCAAGAGCACCACCCTCAAGGCCATCTCCGGCCTGGGCCGGGCCGAGCGGGCCCAGCTGGGGCGGGGCAGCATCCGCTTCGCCGGGCAGGACCTGGCCGGGGTCGACCCCAGTCGCCGAGTGCGCCAGGGCATGGTCCATGTGCTGGAGGGGCGACACGTGTTCGGCCAGCTGACCGTGGAGGACAACCTGCGCAGCGGCGGCTTTGTCCGCGGCCTCGGCAGTCGGCAGCTGGCCGAGGATCTGGAGCGCATCTACCACTGGTTTCCGCGGCTGCTGACCAAGCGCCGGGTGCGTGCCGGCCTGACCTCGGGTGGTGAGCAGCAGATGCTGGCCATCGGCCGGGCGTTGATGACCCATCCTACTTTGGTACTGCTGGACGAACCTTCCATGGGCTTGGCGCCTATTATCGTCCAGGAGATTTTTCAGATCGTCGCCCAGCTCAATCGCGAGGCGGGGGTGAGTTTTCTGATCGCCGAGCAAAGCATTAATCTGGCGCTCAAGTACGCGTCCCACGCCTGCCTGCTGGACAACGGACGGGTGGCCCTGTCCGGCACCGCCGAGCAGTTGCTGGCCCGGGGCGATCTGCAGGATTTCTACCTGGGCAAACACTGACCGCGAGCATGCCATGAGCCAGAACCACACCCCACCGACCATCCCGGCCGACCCTGATGCGGACATTCTGATTGTCGGCGGTGGCCTGAGTGGCGCCTTGCTGGCCGCGCAATTGCTGCGCCGGCCGGGCCGGCGGCGGATCCTGGTGATCGAGCCGCGCAACGAACTGGGGCGTGGCGAGGCCTACAGCGCCGTGGAGCTGGGGCACACCCTGAACGGCAACGCCGCGCGCATGAGCGTCGACCCGGACAACGCCGACGACCTGACCCAGTGGCTGACCCGGCACATTGCCGAGGGCGGCTGGCCCGAGTCGGATCGCCAGCATGTGCCGGTCAGCGAACTGTTTCCGCCCCGCGGGCTGTTTGGCGTCTATGCCCAGCAGCGGCTGGCCGAGGCGCAAGCGCAGGGCCGGGGGCAGGGCTCCTCGGTGAGCCATGTGCAGGGCGAAGCGGTGGACCTGGAAATCGAACCTGACGGCGTGCTCCTGACCCTGGCCGATGGCCGGCAACTGCGGGGCGCGCGGGCGGTGCTGGCCACGGGCATGTTCCCCGCGGCGCGCACGCCACAGACCCGGTCCAGCGGCCTCAACGCCGCCGCGCTGGACCCCTGGGACGTGGCCGCCATGGCCCGCCTCGACCCGCAGGCGACGGTGCTGATCATTGGCTCCGGGCTGACCATGGTCGACGCCGTGGTGTCCCTGGAGCAGGCCGGGCATCGCGGGCCGATCGAAGTGTTCTCCCGCCATGGGCTGCTGCCGCACGTGCGTCGCCAGCCGCCGGCCTGGGAGGATTTTCTCGCCGCCGACCCGAGCCTGCGCAGCCCCCGGCAGTTGTTCCGGGCGCTGCGGCGCCAGTGCCAGGCGGCGCAGGCCCGGGGCATCGACTGGCAAGCGCCGCTGGACACGGTGCGGGCCCATATCGGGCGCTTGTGGAGCCAGGCCAGCGAGGCGCAGAAACGCCAGTTCGTACGTCATGTGCGGCCCTGGTGGGAAAGCCATCACCATCGCTCGCCGCCCTTGAGCGCGGCGCTGGTGGCGCGCCTGCAGGAGCAAGGCCGGTTGCGGGTGCATGCCGCGTGCTACCAGGGGCTGGAGGCGGGCGCCGACGGCCGCCTGGCGATCCGCCTGCGCTATCGCGGCAGCCCGGACAGCGTGCGCGTGCCGGGCGATGCCCTGATCAACTCCAGCGGCATCGAATACGACTGGCGCCGGGTGGCGCGGCCCTTGCCGCAGCAACTGCTGGCTCGCGGCCTGGTCACCCCCGGTCCGCTGGCCCTGGGCATCAGCGCCACGGCGGACGGCGCCGTGCACGATGCCCGGGGCCAGGCATCCGCGCGCCTGTTTGCCCTGGGCCCGCCGTTGCGCGGCCTGTGGTGGGAAAGCACCGCCGTCACCGACGTCGCCCTGCAAGCCAAGGCCCTGGCCGCGCGCCTGGCCGCATTGCCCTTGTAGCCGCTGCCGCAGGCTGCGAACGGCCCGCAGGGCCGCGGCGCACTAAAGGCCGCTGCGGGTGCTACGGGCGACCGCCAAGCAAGGTCCTGCGGACCTTTGCGCAGCTTCGCGGGCTCAGCAGCGGCTACAGGCAATGCCGATCGGGGTTGTGTAGCCGCTGCCGCAGGCTGCGCACGGCTCCGCAGGAGACGCGGGGATCTTGAGGCTGTCCAAGATCTGCGGGCGATCGTCAGGCAAGGCCCTTTGGGCCTGTGCGCAGCTTCGCGGGCTCAGCAGCGGCTACAGGAGGGGGACCCAGCGCTGTTCCTGGGCGGCGGTGCGGATTGCCGCGGCCAGGCGTTCAATTTCCCAGGCTTCAGCGAAATCCGTGCCGTCTCGGCCCTGGCCGCACAGGGCCATGATCAGTTCGTGAACCTCCAGGGTCTTGAGTTCGTTGTAGCCCAGTTGATGCCCGGGGGCCGGGCTGAAGGCGGCGTAGCCGGGCAGGTCGGGCCCGGCCAGCAGGCGCTGGAAGCCTTTCTGTCCGACCCGGTACAGGCGCAGTTCGTTGAGCCGTTCCTGGTCGAAGGCCAGGGTGCCCAGGGTGCCGCTGATCTCGAAGCTCAGGTGGTTCTTGTAGCCGTGCTTGATCCAACTGCTGCTCACGCAGCCTCGGGCGCCATTGGCAAAGCGCAGCAGGGCGTGGGCCTGATCGTCGACTTCTATGCCGCGACGTTGCTGGCTGGCGCTGTGAACAGGGCGTTGCCGGTGCACGGTCTGGGTGTCGGCGCACACCGCCTGCACCGGCCCCATGAGAAAGCGCGCCATGGCCAGCAGGTGGCTGCCCAGGTCCGCCAGGGCACCACCGGCGTGCTGCGGGTCGCAGCGCCAGGACCAGGGCGAATCCGGGTCGGCCATGAAGTCTTCGCTGAACTCGCCCTGGAAGCTCACCAACTGCCCCAGCTCACCCTGGCCGATCAGTTGCCGGGCGAGGACGATCATCGGGTTGTGCTGGTAGTTGTAGCCGACCCGGGTCACCACTGCGGCGGCCTGGGCCGCGTGGTGCATCTGCCGGGCCTGTTCGACGCTGACCGCCAGGGGTTTTTCGCAGTACACCGCCTTGCCCGCCGCCAGTGCCGCCATGGCCATGGGGAAGTGCAAATGGTTGGGGGTGGTGATGGCCACCAGATTGACCCGGGGATCGGCGATCAATCCTTGCCAGTCGCTATGGGCCCGGGCGAAGCCCCAGGCCCCGGCGCAGTGTTCGGCCCGCTGCGCATCAGCATCGGCCAGGGCGGCCAGGTGCAGGCGCACCGGCAGTTCGAACACCGCGCCGACGCTGCGAAACGCCAGGGCGTGGGCCCGGCCCATGAAGCCGGTGCCGATCAAGCCAATGCCAAGTTCGTCCATAACCGCTCCTGCAGAATTATTGTTCTAGGGAGTGCTAGTTATGGAATAAATATTCTTTAATTGCAATTGCTGGAATTAAAATTTCGAGGCGGCCCTGCAGGCGCCGGCTGGCCGGCAAAAGGCGTCGTGAGGCGAGCGCCGGGTTCAAGCGGCTGTTCGCTGGCCAGTCAGCGCCCGCAGGACAAGAAAAAGGCAGCCCGGGGGCTGCCTGTCTGGAGGTGCAAGCAGGCCTCAGGAGAGGAAGCCGCCGTCCACGTTCAGCGCAACACCGGTGGTGTAGCTGGAGGCGTCGCTGGCCAGGTACAGCACCGCGCCGGCCATTTCGCTGGGGTCGGCCACGCGCTTGAGGGGGATCTGCGCCAGGGCGGTCTTGAGGATGGCGTCGTTCTTCACCAGCGCCGAGGCGAACTTGGTGTCGGTCAGGCCCGGCAGCAGGGCGTTGCAGCGGATGCCGAACGGCGCGCATTCCTTGGCGAAGACCTTGGTCATGTTGATCACCGCGGCCTTGGTCACCGAGTAGATGCCCTGGAAGATCCCCGGCGAGATGCCGTTGATCGAGGCCACGTTGATGATGCTGCCGCCGCCGTTCTCGCGCATCAGCTTGCCGGCTTCCACCGACATGAAGAAGTAGCCGCGGATGTTGACGTCGACGGTCTTCTGGAAAGCCCCGAGGTCCGTGTCCAGGACGTTGCAGAACTGCGGGTTGGTGGCGGCGTTGTTGACCAGGATGTCCAGGCGCCCGAACTGTTCGCGGATGCCGGCGAAGACCTGGCTGATCTGCTCCATTTCACCGATGTGGCAGGCGATCGCGGTGGCCTTGCCGCCGGCGGCGATGATCGCGTCGGCGACGTGTTGGCAACCGTCGAGCTTGCGGCTCGACACGATCACATGGGCCCCTTGCTGGGCCAGCAACTTGGCAATGGCCTCACCGATGCCGCGGCTGGCGCCGGAAACGAAAGCGATCTTGCCGTCGAGGTCGAACAACTGAGTCTTGGACATGGTTTTTCCCTGGTTGGGTTGTCGAGCGCCGGGGCGCGGTCAGAGGCTGGATTTGTCGATGACCTGCAGGCTCATCTGCTCCAGCAGCTTGTTCATGTGAATGAACTGCGCGAAGCGTTTGTCCTGGGTCTGGCCGTGGTAGAAGCGGTAGTAGATCTGCTGCACGATGCCGGCCAGGCGGAACAGGCCGTAGGTGTAGTAGAAGTCGAAATTGCCGATCTCGATGCCCGAGCGCTCGGCGTAGTAGTCGACGAATTGCCGGCGGGTGAGCATGCCCGGGGCGTTGCTCGGCTGGCGCCGCATCAGTTGCACCGGCGCCGGGTCGGCGGCTTCGATCCAGTAGGCCAGGCTGTTGCCCAGGTCCATCAGCGGATCGCCCAGGGTGGTCAGCTCCCAGTCCAGCACGCCGATGATCTGCATCGGGTTGTTGGGGTCGAGGATCACGTTGTCGAAGCGGTAGTCGTTATGGACGATGCTCGAGGTCGGGTGGTCGGCGGGCATCTTCTCGTTGAGCCAGGCCTTGACGGTGTCCCAGTGCGGCGCATCCGGGGTCAGGGCCTTCTCGTAGCGCTCGCTCCAGCCCTTGATCTGGCGCTGCACATAGCCTTCGGGGCGGCCCAGGTCGCCGAGGCCGCAGGCGTTGTAGTCGACCCGGTGCAGTTCGACGAAGCGGTCGATGAAGCTCTTGCACAGGGCCTCGGTCTGGCCGGCGTCCAGGCCCAGCTCCGCCGGCAGGTCGGAGCGCAGGATGATGCCCTTGACCCGTTCCATGACATAGAACTCGGCGCCGATCAGCGACTCGTCGGTGCAATGCACGTACGCCTTGGGGCAGTAGGGGAAGCCGTCCCTGAGCTGGTTGAGAATGCGGAACTCGCGGCCCATGTCGTGGGCCGACTTGGCCTTGTGGCCGAACGGCGGGCGCCGCAGGACGAACTCCTGGTCAGGGTATTCCAGCAGGTAAGTGAGGTTCGAAGCCCCGCCCGGGAACTGGCTGATCCGCGGCGTGCCGCTGAGGCCGGGGATGTGGGCCTTGAGGTACGGATCGATCAGGTTGGCGTCAAGTTCCTCGCCGGAGCGAGTACGGGTGGACTGGTCTGTAAGCGCCATGCTTATCCCTTCTGCTTATTCTGGAGGCCAGAGATTATTGGCTAATCTAATGCGCCTACCGGCCGCTCACAATCGCCGCGGGCCTTTATAGGTGCGCGTGTTGCCGGACAATCATTGCTTTTGATACAAGCGTTTGAATTTGCCTCGCCCGGCCGCCAATCCCGCAGGAGCAAGGGCGGTCGAGGCGGGCGGGTAGATCGCGTCCAGCTCCCACACCCGCCAGCGGGGGAGCATAGGCGCTGCTCGGGGCGGTGTCAGTTCGCGGGCGGCAGGACCAGTGGGGTCAGCAGCGGCCGGCCTGCGAAGTGGGCCTGCAGGTTGTGGCCGACCCTCTCCACGGTGTCGCGGCTGGCCTGGGGCGACAGGCCGGCGACGTGGGGCGTGAGGACGACGTTGTCGAGAACCTTGAAGGCGTCCGGGACCTGGGGCTCGTCGTCGAACACATCCAAGGCGGCCCCGGCAATCCGCCGCTGCTGCAGGGCCTGGAGCAAGGCGTGGGTATCCACCACGCTGGCCCGGGCGATGTTCACCACAAAGCCCTCGGGGCCCAGTGCCTCCAGCACCTGATGGTCCACCAGGTGCCGGGTCTCGGCGCCGCCGGGGGTGGCGATCACCAGCACATCCACGTCGCGGGCCAGTTCCACCAGGGTCGGGCAGAAGCGATAAGGCTGGTCCGCGCGGGGCTGGCGGCTGTGATAACTCACCGGCATGTCGAACCCCAGGGCGCAGCGCCGGGCAATGGCCTGACCCACGGCCCCCAGGCCGAGGATACCCAGGCGCATGCCGGCCAGGGACGGGCGCATGACTTTTGGCCACTGGCCCTGGCGCACCGCGGCATCGGCCTGGGGAATGCCGCGCACCAGGGCCAGCAGCAGGGCCAGGGCATGATCGGCCACCGAGGGCGCGTTGACCCCGGCGCCATTGGTCACGGCGATCCCGCGGTTGCTCGCCGCTTGCAGGTCGACCTGTTCATAGCCGGCGCCGATCACGCAGATGATCTGCAACCGGGGCAGGGCGGCGATCTCCGCCCCGGTCAGGCCCAGGGGGCCGCGGGTCAGCACGGCGTCGATCTGCCCGGCGTGGTCCCGGATCGCCTGGGCCCGGGCTTGCGCAGTGGGCGCCAGGATCAGCTTGAAACCCAGGTCTTCGAGGTGCGGCAGGTAGGCGTTGACGTTTTCAACCAGGACCAGGACGGTGGCGCGCATGGCGTACTCCTCGTGGGTTAGTGGGGCAGGGGTTGGCGCAATTGAAAGAGGTTGCCTTCCGGGTCGATGCCGTCGCAGGCCCGGGCGTCCTTGAATTGCCATTCGCGCTCGGCCTCGTACACCCAACCACCGGCCTTGGCTGCGCGTTGCCGGGCCCGGGCCAGGTCGTCCACCTGGAACAGCGGCTTGCAGGCGCAATCGCTGCGGGGCAGCGGTGGTTCCTGGAGGACGATGCGCGCAGCAATCGCTGGCGGCACCTGGACCAGGGTCAGCTCAAAGCCCTGGTGGGCCAGTTGCTGGTCATCGGTTTGCTGTTCGGTGATGGGCCAGCTCAGCAGTTCGGCATAGAAGCGGGCGAGGGCAGGTGGATCAAGGCTGTAGAGCAGGCAGCTGGCGATCGTCGTGGCGCTCATGGAGGGTTTCATACGGGCAGGGGCGAGGGCTCAAGGGTGGGGGTTGCAGGGGATTTTGGCAATCGGCCGGCACTGTTCCCGGGGCCGAACGCGCACATCGGCGTCCCCGGGGCAGTGGCGGAAGCGCTTTGAATCAGAAGCTCACGTCAGGGGTCTTGATCAGGCGCACGAAGGGGCCATTCAGGGTGGCGTTGTGGTGGGCGATGATTTTTTTCGCCCCCAGCACGGGGGTGTCCATGCAGGTGTGGGCGTCTTCCACCAGCAGCGCGGCAAACCCCAGGTCGCCGGCGGCGCGGCAAGTGGCGTCGACGCAGTACTGGGTCTTCATGCCGACGATCACCAGCTCCTGGACCTGGGCCTCCTGCAGGCGCTCGGCCAGCCCGGTGCCGACAAAGCAGCTGGGGCGGGTCTTGTCCAGCACGCAGTCCAGCTCTTCATCCACTTCCAGGGTCGGCAGCAGTTGCCAGAACGGGCTGCCGGCGGCGATCGGCGAGTCGGCGGGGCCGGTATGGCGCACGGCGAAGATCGGCGCCCCGGCCTGGCGGGCGCGGCGGATCAGCTGATTGATGTTTTCCAGGGTCTGTTCGCGCTTGTAGGGCTTGTCCGGTCCGTTGAACAGGCCGACCTGCATGTCGATGACCAGCAGGGCACGCTTGGCGTTGGATAAAGGCATCTTGTCTCTCCTTGTAGTGCCAGTTGGACGGAGAAACAAAAGGCCCCGTCCATTGCTGGCGGGGCCTTGGTTTTACTGTGCTTGCCTTACCCTGCACAGCCACCACACGACCCGCCGGAAGCAGTCGTGGTGGTAGCGGTAGGGTTGAGCGCGTAGATATTCATGGGGTCCGATCATGCCGTCTGTCCGTGAGCCCTGTCAACGCAACCCCGCGGGGGCCGCCTCGTCGGCGAGCGGATTCATCGGACCTGCATCGCCCCGGCGGACCCCGGCGCTGGCAAAAGCGCTCTTTCGGGACCCGGGTGGGGGCGCGAGAGGGCCGGGCCAGACGCTTCGCCATCCAGTAAAAAAATATCTGCAGCGCACAAACCGTTCCTCAGCTGAGTCTATGCAGCGCCTGCGGAATCCCGGACAATCGCGCCCCCTCTGTTTCGGTCGGGGTTCTGTCTGTCGGGTACTCCGACGCGCCCTGACCGAATGGCAAATGACCGGAATGTGGAGATCCCACCGGATGAATGATCAGGCCAACAGCGTTGATCAACGCTTTGAAACGGCGGCCCCAGCGACCCTGAGCAGCTGGAACCGCCAAGACACCACCTGGATGCTGGGCCTGTTTGGTACCGCCATCGGTGCCGGTACCCTGTTTCTGCCCATCAATGCCGGCCTCGGCGGCTTCTGGCCGCTGCTGATCCTGGCGCTGCTGGCGTTCCCCATGACCTTCTTTGCACACCGCGGCCTGACCCGCTTCGTGCTGTCCGGTCGCGATGGCGCGGACATCACCGAGGTGGTGGAGGAGCATTTCGGGATCAAGGCCGGTGCCCTGATCACCTTGCTGTACTTCTTTGCCATCTTCCCCATCCTGCTGATCTACAGCGTGGCCCTGACCAATACCGTCGGCAGCTTCATGGAGCACCAGCTGCACATCGCGCCGCCGCCGCGGGCGATCCTGTCCCTGGTGCTGATCCTCGGCCTGTTGGCCGTGGTGCGCTGCGGCGAGCAGGTGATCGTCAAGGCCATGAGCCTGATGGTCTACCCGTTCATCGTCGCCCTGGGGTTCCTCGCGGTGTTCCTGATTCCCCACTGGAACGGCGGCATCCTCGCCACCGCCAGTGACGTGCCGGCACCTTCGGCCTTCCTGCACACCCTGTGGCTGGCGATCCCGGTCATGGTGTTCTCGTTCAACCATTCGCCGATCATCTCGGCCTTTGCCGTGGACCAGAAGCGTCGCTACGGCCTGCACGCCGAAGAGCGCAGTTCGCAGATCCTGTCCCGCGCCCACCTGCTGATGGTGGCCATGGTGCTGTTCTTCGTCTTCAGCTGCGTGCTGACCCTGTCGCCGGCGCAACTGGCGGAAGCCAAGGCGCAGAACCTGTCGATCCTGTCCTACCTGGCCAACCACTTCAGCAACCCGACCATCGCCTTCGCCGCGCCGCTGATTGCCTTCGTGGCCATTGCCAAGTCGTTCCTGGGGCACTACATCGGTGCCAGCGAAGGCCTCAAGGGGCTGATCGTCAAGAGCGGCCGGCGTCCCGGGGCCAAGGCCCTGGACCGCGTGACCGCGGCGTTCATGCTGGTGATCTGCTGGGCGGTGGCGACCCTCAACCCGAGCATCCTGGGGATGATCGAAACCCTCGGCGGCCCGGTCATCGCGGCGATCCTGTTCCTGATGCCGATGTACGCCATCCGCAAGGTGCCGGCCATGGCCCGCTATCGCGGCCAGGCGTCCAACGTGTTCGTGACCCTGGTGGGCCTGGTGGCGATTACCGCCCTGGTGTACTCGCTGCTCTCCTGAGTGCCGCGGCGCCCTCCCAATAGGAGCCGGCGTGCCGGCGAAAGGGAGGGCTCAAGCCCGCTTCGACAGACAACGCCGCCGGTGCTTCACAGCATCGGCGGCGTTGTCGTTCAAGGCATTGATCGTGATCGTCTGCGGCCTTGAATAAAGGTCTAAGCTGACGATTTTGTGCCTGTCTGGAGTCATTGCATGGCCCGTGCTCACCCGCAGTTGATTCGCGCCCGCCTGGATACGCTGCACCCGACCCAACTCACGGTGGGCCTGGCCGAAGTCGAGGCCAAGCGCCGGATGTGGCAGCAGCTCAAGCGCAAGGCGCGGGCGGCAGCCCTGGAGGATCACTGGTTCCCCTGCGTGCTGGGCCCTCGGCAGCGCTATTACATCGTCGACCATCATCACTTCGGCATGGCCCTGCTGCAGGAACAGGTAAAGGAGGTGCCGTTGCTGGTGCTCAAGGACCTGTCCTTTGTCGACGCGGGCAGTTTCTGGGAGGTGATGGCGTTCAACCAATGGGCTCATCCTTATGATGCCCAGGGCGTGCGGCGTGCTTTCGAGCAGATTCCCGCGCGCCTCCTCGACCTGCAGGATGATCCCTATCGCAGCCTGGCCGGCCTGTTGCGGCGCGCCGGCGGTTTTGCCAAGGACACCACGCCGTTCAGCGAATTTCTCTGGGCGGACTTTTTTCGCCGGCGCCTCGACCGCGAGGCGCTGGGCAAGCTGGGGGCCAAGGTTCAGGCCCGGGCCCTGAAACTGGCGCGCAGCCAGGACGCACGTTACTTGCCAGGATGGGTGGGCCAGATTGTCGACTGATCCAGGGCAGCTCGCTGCCACTCTCGCACCGCGGCGCAGCCGCGACCTGCTGGCCGGCTTGTCCATCGCCGGCCTGTTGCTGCCCGAAGCGGTGGCCTATTCCAGCATCGCCGCCTTGCCGCCCCAGGCCGGGGTCATTGCCCTGTTCGCCGGGTTGTTGTGCTACGGCCTGTTCGGCACCAGCCGCTTTGCCATCGTATCGGCCACCTCGTCGTCGGCGGCGGTGCTGGCAGCGGCGACCCTGTCGCTGTCCGACGGCGATGCGCAACTGCGCCTGAGCCTGGGGTTCGCCCTGGTGCTGCTCACCGGGGCGTTCTTTATCCTGGCGGGGCTGTTTCGCCTGGGCGGCGTCACCGCGTTCATTGCCAAGCCGGTGTTGCGCGGTTTTGCCTTCGGCCTGGCGGTGACCATCATCCTCAAGCAGTTCGCCACCGTGGTCGGGGTGCACTTGAGCACCGGCAACCTGGTGCGCTTCCTGCCGCAGTTGCTCGAGCAATGGCCGCAGTGGAACTGGGCGGGCGTGGCGGTGGCGGCCCTGGCCTTGCTGGTGCTGGCGATCTGTTCGCGGATTCCCTACGTGCCCGGCGGGCTGGTGGCGGTGGTGATTGGCATTGGCGCCGGACAATGGCTCGACCTGCCGTCCCACGGGGTGGCGCTGATCGGTGTCATCGAGCTCAAGCTGGAGGTGCCGAGCCTGCCGGACCTGCCCTTTGCCGACTGGCTGCGCCTGGGGGAGCTGGCCTTTGCCCTGGTGATGATCCTCTACGCCGAATCCTACGGCTCCATCAGTGCCCTGGCCCTCAAGCATGGCGACCGGGTGTCGTCCAACCGTGACCTGCTGGCCCTGGGCGCCGCCAACCTGGTGTCGGGGCTGTTTCACGGCATGCCGGCCGGTGCCGGCTACTCGGCGACTTCCGCCAACGAGGCGGCCGGGGCGCGCTCGCGGTTGGCGGGGCTGACCGCGGCGGCGGTGATGCTGCTGATCGTGCTGACGGTATTGCCCTACATCGCGCTGACTCCGGAGCCGGTGCTGGCGGCGATCGTCATGTATGCCCTGGGCCATGGCCTGAGCCTGCAGCCTCTGGGGCGCTACTTCATCTGGCGCCGGGATCGCTTCCTGGTGATCTGCGCGGTCGCCGCGGTGCTGGTGCTGGGGGTGCTGGACGGTCTGTTGCTGTCGGTGGGGGTGAGCATTCTGCTGATGCTGCGCCAGCTGTCGGCGGCGGATATCCAGATCCTCGGCCAACTGGGCAGCGGTCATGACTTTGTCGACCTGAACCGCCATCCCCAGGCGCGGCAAGTGCCGGGCGTGCTGATCCTGCGACCGGGGGAGGCGCTGTTCTTCGCCAACGCCGAGCGCATCCTGGGCGGTGCCTTGCGCCTGATCCGCCAGGTGCAGGCGCCGATTCACACCGTCATCCTCAGCCTGGAAGAGTCGCCGGACCTGGACGGGACCAGCATCGAAGCCCTGGACGCGTTCTTCCGCCAGGTCAGCCTGGAGCACAAGCATCTGGCCCTGGCCCGGCTCAAGCACAGGGCCAAGGATGCCCTGGCGGCCTTGCCATCGAGTGTCGGGTATCAGGTGTTGCTCAGTGGCACCAGTGTCGACGACACCCTGCAGGAAAGCCTGCAGGGCTGGAGCGGTCAGGCCCAGGCGGGACTCTGGCATTGAGTCTTGGCGCTTTCGCGTATCGTGTCCGGCCTGTGGCGCCGGAGCGCAGGGCGCAATAGCCGGCAGGGGCGTCAGCACCGGCCAGGGGCATAAAAAAACGCCGCGTATCGTGGAATACGCGGCGTTCTTTTTTACAACGCTACAGCCTTAGGCTTGCACCACCGGGATCTTGGCGTTGGCGGCCGCTTCACGGAACTCGGCGATCTGGTCGAAGCTCAGGTAGCGGTACACGTCCGCTGCCATGCTGTCGATCTTGCCGGCGTATTCCATGTACTCCTCGACGGTCGGCAGGCGACCCAGGATCGAAGCCACCGACGCCAGCTCGGCCGAAGCCAGGTAGACGTTGGCGCCATCGCCCAGACGGTTCGGGAAGTTACGGGTCGAAGTCGACACCACGGTCGAGTTCGGCTCTACACGTGCCTGGTTACCCATGCACAGCGAGCAGCCCGGCATTTCCATGCGCGCGCCGGCCTTGCCGTAGATGCCGTAGTAGCCTTCTTCGGTCAGTTGGTGAGCGTCCATCTTGGTCGGCGGCGACAGCCACAGACGGGTTGGCAGCTGGCCCTTGACCTGATCCAGCAGCTTACCGGCCGCGCGGAAGTGACCGATGTTGGTCATGCAGGAACCGATGAACACTTCGTCGATCTTCTGGCCAGCGACGCTGGACAGCAGGCGAGCGTCGTCCGGGTCGTTCGGCGCGCAGAGCACAGGCTCCTTGACGTCGGCCAGGTCGATCTCGATGACTTCGGCGTACTCGGCGTCCTTGTCGGCTTCCAGCAGTTCTGGGTTGGCCAGCCAGGCTTCCATCGCTTGAGCGCGACGCTCCAGGGTACGGGCATCGCCGTAGCCTTCGCCGATCATCCAGCGCAGCAGGGTGATGTTGGACTTCAGGTACTCGGCGATCGACTCTTTGGACAGCTTGATGGTGCAACCGGCAGCCGAACGTTCGGCCGAGGCGTCGGACAGTTCGAAGGCTTGCTCGACGGTCAGGGTTTCCAGACCTTCGATCTCCAGGATGCGGCCGGAGAAGGCGTTCTTCTTGCCTTTCTTCTCGACGGTCAGCAGGCCTTTCTGGATCGCGTAGTAAGGGATGGCGTGGACCAGGTCACGCAGGGTGACGCCAGGCTGCAGCTTGCCCTTGAAGCGAACCAGGATCGATTCCGGCATGTCCAGTGGCATGACGCCAGTGGCGGCGGCGAAGGCCACCAGGCCGGAACCGGCCGGGAACGAGATGCCGATCGGGAAGCGGGTGTGGGAGTCACCACCGGTGCCGACGGTGTCCGGCAGCAGCATGCGGTTCAGCCAGCTGTGGATGATGCCGTCGCCCGGACGCAGGGACACGCCGCCACGGGTCATGATGAAGTCGGGCAGGGTGTGGTGAGTGGTGACGTCGATCGGCTTCGGATAGGCCGCGGTGTGGCAGAACGACTGCATCACCAGGTCGGTGGAGAAGCCCAGGCAAGCCAGGTCCTTCAGTTCGTCACGGGTCATTGGACCGGTGGTGTCCTGGGAGCCGACGGTGGTCATCTTCGGTTCGCAGTAGGTGCCTGGACGCACGCCAGTCACGCCGCAAGCCTTGCCGACCATTTTCTGCGCCAGGGTGAAACCCTTGGTGCTTTCAGCGGGGGCTTCAGGCTTCTTGAACAGGTCGGACGGTGGCAGACCCAGCTCGGCGCGGGCCTTCTCGGTCAGGCCACGGCCGATGATCAGCGGGATACGGCCGCCGGCACGAACTTCGTCCAGCAGCACTGGGGTCTTCATTTCGAAGGTGGCCAGGACTTCGTCGCTGTTGTGCTTGGTGACTTTGCCAGCGTGCGGGTACAGGTCGATCACGTCGCCCATGTTCATCTTCGACACGTCGAATTCGATCGGCAGGGCGCCGGCGTCTTCCATGGTGTTGTAGAAGATTGGAGCGATCTTGCTGCCGAAGCAGAAGCCGCCGGCACGCTTGTTCGGCACGTAAGGAACGTCGTCGCCGAAGAACCACAGAACCGAGTTGGTGGCCGATTTACGCGACGAACCGGTGCCGACCACGTCGCCGACGTAGGCGATCGGGAAGCCGTCGTTGCGCATCTGCTCGATCTGTTTCATCGGGCCGATGGAGCCTTGCACGTCCGGCACGATGCCGTCACGGGCCATTTTCAGCATGGCCAGGGCGTGCAGCGGGATGTCCGGGCGGGACCAGGCGTCAGGTGCAGGGGAGAGGTCGTCGGTGTTGGTTTCGCCGGTGACCTTGAACACCCGCAGGCTGATCTTGTCGGCCAGTACCGGGCGGTTCTTGAACCACTCGCCGTCGGCCCAGGATTGCAGCACGGCCTGGGCGTGAACGTTGCCGTTCTTGGCTTTTTCCGCGACATCGTGGAAAGCGTCGAACATCAACAGGGTGTGCTTGAGTTGAGCGGCAGCCACTGGCGCCAGCTCGGCGTTGTCCAGCAGGTCCACTAGGGTCACGATGTTGTAGCCGCCCTGCATGGTGCCCAGCAGTTCAACGGCGCGCTTCTTGTCGATCAGGGGAGAGGTGGCTTCACCTTTGGCCAGAGCGGAGAGGAAACCGGCCTTGACGTAGGCGGCTTCGTCGACTCCTGGTGGAACGCGATTGGTGATCAGGTCAACGAGGAAAGCTTCTTCGCCAGCCGGGGGATTCTTCAGCAGCTCGACCAGGCCTGCAGTTTGTTCGGCGTTAAGCGGCTGGGGAACGATACCCAGTGCTGCGCGCTCTTCGATATGTTTGCGGTAGGCTTCAAGCACAGTTATTACCCTCATCAGTGGTCCCAAATGGGTGTCCGGGACGCTCATCCCGAAATTGCCGTACTCATGCGCTGCGTGGCGTTGTGGGCCACTTAGCCAGAATTACCGACAATTCCTTACAGAAGCTGCTTTCAAAGTTTTACGCCTGCAGAACGGGGAGCTGATGAGGGTTGGCGCTGGATTTTTCCCCGCTGGAAAAACCCCTCGCCAACACCGCTCTGAAGGAACGACTGTGCTCGTGACGCTTTGAAAACAGCTTCAAACGGACATTGGCGCCTAAAAAGGCTGGCTGATTCTACGGCAAAAAAAGTCTCAACGTAAGTTGGCGTATTAAAGTTTGAGGGGTGATCAATCTTAGACAAAGGGCTAACATGCCGGCCTGTTTTGCTTTTGCGCGTGCTGTCTATCTATGCCCAATCAGACCATCAAGACCCCCTGCGTCGGCCTCTGCTCCACTGTCTACGGCGATCTGGTGTGCCGTGGCTGCAAGCGTTTCCACCACGAAGTGATCAACTGGAATGGTTACAACGAAGAGGAAAAACGCGCGGTCTGGCTGCGTCTTGAGCAACTGCTGGTGCAGGTGATGGCGGCCAAGCTGGAAGTCTTCGACCCGGCGCGCCTGCGCGGGCAACTGGAACAGCGCAAGATCCGTTTCGTGCCGCACCAGTCCGAATACTGCTGGGCCTATCAGCTGATTGCCCGGGGCGCGCGGGTGATCAACCAGCTCGACGCCTACGGCATGGTGCTGTTGCCGGAGTTCCGCGACTGGGGCCTGCCGGAGTTGCGCGACGCCATCGATCGGGAATTCTTCCTCCTGTCAGAAGCCCATTACCAGCGCTACATCGCCCCCGGTTTTCTCAAGGACGCACTGGGCTGAGTCACTCGCCAATGGTTCTGTAGGGGTTGGCTTGCCAGCGAAGGCCGTGGGCCTGTTCGCCAGCAAGCGGGCTGCTGCAGGTGGGAGGAGGGCTCAGGCCTTGGCCGCCATTTCTTCCAGGTGATCCATGATGTCCGCCGGCTTGAGCACCAGCACGTCGCTGTCCAGGGAGTCGAGCACCACCTCGGCGGTGTTGCCGATCAAGGCCCCCGACAGCCCGGTGCGGGCCACGGTGCCGATGATGGTCAGCACGGCCCCCAGCTTGTGGGCCATATGGGGAATCAACACATCCGCCGGACCTTCCTCGATGTGCAGGTGGGCGTCGTCGATCTCGAACTCGGCCTGGAACGCCTTGCACGCTTCGCGATAGCGCTTCTCGATGGTTTCCTTGAGCTGGAACACCGGATCGGCGGCCGAGAGCATCGGTGACGGGTGGGCGCTGATCACGTGCAGATGGGCCTTGGCCAGGCTGGCGATGTCGAAGCCATGGTCGACGATGCTGGCATGCAGCGTGCGGTGCTCGCCGTCCATGTTGCCAACGTCGATGGCCGCCATGACCACGCCGCCGGCCCAGGGGGTGGTGGTCTTGACCAGCAGCACCGGGGTCGGGCAGTAGCGCAGCAGCTTCCAGTCCGCCGGGGTCAGCAGGACCTTCTTCAGCGGGTTTTCATGAACGTGCTGCTTGATCACCAGGCCGCAGCCTTCGGCTTGCTGCACGTCGATGATGGTTTCATGCAGGCTCTCGTTCCACGCTTGTTCGGTGGTGACGCTGTAGCCTTCGCTGATCAGGCTGCTCTTGAGCACGCTGAGCAGCGCCGAATGCTCGTGCTTCCTGTCGCAGACCAGCAGGTGCAGATGGGCCTGGGTGACCCCGGCAATCAGCTTGGCGCGCTTGAGGGCGAGACTTTCGCCAGGCGTGGGATCGATGACCACCAGGATGCTGCGGATACTTTGCATGATCGGGTCTCCAGGAGAGGGATGAACGGCTAGGGTCTGTTCCCGTTTGGCCCGGCAACGCGGCTCGTCACCAAGCGGGAACAGACCCTGGCGTGCACAACTATAGATGCTGGGGCCCGCGCTGCATGTTGATGCATATCAAGCGCGGCCGCTGGTGGTCTGCGGCGTGGCCGGTATAATCGCCAGCCTTTCGCTGTGAAGCCTTATTTGTCTCGTGAGCCTCATGTTATCGATCACTGATAGTGCCGCCATTGCTCGCCTTGCGCTGGCGGATTGTTCGGAAATGCGCCGATGAACCTCCCGGAAATTCATGACTTCCTCGGCTGTCGGACCCCCGACGCCTGGGTCCAGGCGGCCCTGGCCGATCAGGAAACCCTGCTGATCGACCACAAGAACTGCGAGTTCAAGGCCGCCAGCACCGCCCTGAGCCTGATCGCCAAGTACCACTCCCATGTCGACCTGATCAACATGATGTCGCGCCTGGCCCGGGAAGAGCTGGTGCACCACGAGCAGGTCATGCGCCTGATGAAGAGACGCAAGGTCGAACTGCGTCAGTTGCACGCCGGGCGCTATGCCTCCGGCCTGCGCAAGGTGGTGCGCAGCCACGAGCCGGTGAAGCTGGTGGACACCCTGGTGGTCGGCGCCTTCATCGAAGCCCGCAGTTGTGAGCGCTTCGAAGCCCTGGTGCCGCACCTGGACGAAGAACTGGGCAAGTTCTACTTCGGCCTGCTCAAAAGCGAGGCCCGGCACTACCAGGGCTACCTGAAGCTGGCCTATCAGTACGGCGACGCCAAGGATATCGCCCAGGTGATCGACAAGGTGCGGGCCGCCGAGCAGGAACTGATCGAGTCCCCGGACCCGGAGTTCCGCTTCCACAGTGGCGTGCCGGCCTGGTAAGGCACTGCCCTTGTGTAAAAGCAGGGGCAAATTGTTAAAAACTCTTAAAAGAATGAAACTTTGCGCAAAACCGCGATAAGCCCCCGGTTTTGCTGCGGCCTTAGCCTTTTTTTAACCTTGGCCCCTCTATAATGCGCGCACTCAAAACTCTGCGTTCGCGAACGGGTAGGTATGGATAACCTGGGGCTTGGCAAGGTCCTGCTGGTGGAAGATGACGAGAAGCTCGCCGGGCTGATTGCCAATTTCCTGTCCCAGCATGGCTTTGAAGTGTTGACGGTGCACCGGGGCGATGTGGCCCTGGCGGCGTATCTCGAATTCAAACCGAAACTGGTGGTGCTCGACCTGATGTTGCCGGGTCAGAGCGGCCTGCACGTGTGCCGGGAAATCCGCGCCATGGCCGATACCCCGATCGTCATCCTCACCGCCAAGGAAGACGATCTGGACCACATCCTCGGCCTGGAATCCGGCGCCGACGATTACGTGATCAAACCCATCAAGCCGGCGGTGCTGCTGGCGCGCCTGCGAGCCCTGCAACGGCGCCAGGTGCCGGAGTCGAGCGCCTCGCGCGGCGCCCTGGAGTTCGGCGTGCTGAGCATCGACCGCAGCAGTCGCGAGGTGCGCCTGTCCGGCGATCCGATCGAACTGACCACCATGGAGTTCGAGCTGCTGTGGCTGCTGGCCAGCGCGGCGGGCAAGACCCTGTCCCGGGATGACATTCTCAATCGCATGCGCGGCATCGAGTTCGACGGCCTGAACCGCAGCGTCGACGTCTACATCAGCAAGTTGCGCGGCAAGCTCAAGGACAATCCGCGCGAGCCGGTGTGCATCAAGACGGTGTGGGGCAAGGGCTACCTGTTCAATCCATTCGCCTGGGAGGCTTGAATGCTGCGGCTGTTTCTGGGGCTTTACCTGTTTCTGGCCCTTGGCTTTGCCGGGGCCATGACCGCGGTGCAACACATCTTCCTCAATTACCTGGCGGTCGACCTGATCGAGGCCTACAACCGCGACGCGGTGCGCGGGCCGGCCTACAGCCTCAGTGAGCAACTGCGGCCCTTCGACGAGGCCGGACGCAAGCACCAGTTGGAGTTGCTCAAGCCCCATTACGGACTGGCGCTCAAGCTGGTGCAGGCCGGCGAGCTGGACCTCAACGAGCGCGAGCGGGCGCTGCTGAGCTCCAACCAGCTGGTGGTCCGGGATGATTTCAACCAGTTCATCTCCAGCATCGACGGCGGCTCCCAGCTGCTGAGCATCAAGCTGCCGGAAGACCCGCCGCTGACCCTGCTCTACAACATCGCTGCCTATGCCTTGCTCGGTACCTTGCTGGCCATCGTCCTGTACTTCTGGGTTCGTCCGCACTGGCGCGACCTGGAACGCTTGCGCCTGGCCGCCGAGCGCTTTGGCGGCAATGACCTGAGCACCCGTCTGCACCTGTCACGGCGCTCGAACATCCGCGACCTGGCCCAGCACTTCAACCGCATGGCGGCGCGCATCGAGGGCCTGATCGCCAATCAGCGCGAGTTGACCAATGCGGTGTCCCACGAGTTGCGCACGCCCATTGCCCGGTTGTCCTTCGAGCTGGACCAGTTGCAGCAGCAGCCCGATCCGGATGAGAACCGCGAACTGATCGCCGACATGTACGCCGACCTTGGCGAACTGGAGGAAATGGTCTCCGAGCTGCTGTCCTATGCCAGCCTGGAACACGGCGCGGCCTCCATCAGTCGCGAAGACATCCAGGCCCAGAACTGGCTCGACAGCGTGGTCGGCAGCGTGGCCCTGGAGGCCGAGGCCGCCGGGGTGCAGCTGCTGATCCGCTGCTGCCAGGTGGACTACGTGCGCATCGAGCCGCGCTTCATGGCCCGGGCGGTGATCAACCTGCTGCGCAATGCCATCCGCTACGCCGACCGGCGAGTGGAGGTGTCCCTGGTGCGCCTGGAGCAGGGCTACGAAGTGCGGGTCAACGATGACGGTCCCGGAGTGCCGGTGGACGGGCGGGAAAAGATCTTCGAACCGTTTTCCCGCCTCGATGCCAGTCGTGACCGGCGCACCGGCGGTTTCGGCCTGGGCCTGGCGCTGGTGCGCCGGGTCTGTCAGTGGCATGGCGGCAAGGTCGAGGTGCTGGATTCGGAATGGGGCGGGGCTTCGTTCCGCATGACCTGGGCGCATGTGGATTGAAGGCAGCTGCAAGCGGCAAGCTACAAGCGGCAAGCCAAACGCCACCGCTTGCAGCTTGCAGCTTGCCGCTTGAAGCTCAAAAGCTGTATTCGATCTGGGTGCCCAGCACCGTCTGCAGGCGTCGGTCGACGATCGGGCTGTTGCCGGCTTCCTTGCTCAGGTACTGCATCGACAGCTGGGTCGAGAGCTTGGTCTGCTCATTGAGCGGCAGGCTCCAGGTCAGGTCGCCGCCGCTGCTCACCAGGCCGCCCTTGGCGCGGTAGGTGCTGAAGCGGCTGTTGGCCGCCTGGGTGCTGCTCACGCCATACCAGGTCTGCATGTAGTCGGCGTTGCCGTACAGGCTGCTGAGGCTGGCGTCGAGGCTGCCCAGGCTGCCCTCGTACAGGGTGCTGGCGATGCTCAGTTGCAGCAGGCTGTAGGCCGAGCCGGTGTCGCGATCGTCATTTTTCTTCTGCGCGTGAGTCACGGTGGCCCCCAGCTCGAACGGCCCCAGGTCGTAGCCCAGGTGAGCGCCGAACTGGGCCCGGGACTTGATTTCGCCCATGCCCTTGAGGCGCTTGGAGCCCTGGCCCATGTGGTTCTTGTCGCGTCGCTCGTCACTGGCGCCGACCCAGGTGCTGAAGGACAGGCCGCCCCATTCGTTGCCCCAGCCCAGGCCCGTTTCGGTACTCAGGAAGAAGCCGTAGGGGCTGACGATCTCGCCGCCGAGAATCGGCGCGATGCTGCGTTCGTCACTGCCGCTGTAGCGCGGCACGCTGGCCGCACCACCGCGCACGCTGAACTTCCAGTCCTCGGCGTGCAAGGCGGGGGACGCCCCGATCAAACCCAGGGTGCCGGCCAGGAGGGTGACGGAGCTGGTGCGTTTCAGGGTTTTCATACGGCTTTAGAACCTCAGGTAGTGGTGGGTGTAGGAACGCTTGAATGAGTAGCCCAGGACGCTGATTCCATTGATCTGGCGGCGCACCGTATCGCCCAGGCCCGGGCCCTGGCCGGCGATGACGGCGTGGGCGTTGTCCAGCGGGGCCAGGATGTAATCGGTGAGCACGCGGCCCTGTTGCAGGCTGCGGATCATCAGGAAGCCGTCTTCCACGGCGATGCTGATGTCGCTGATGGGGGCGGCCGAGTCCTCGTTGAGGGCCTGGTAGGTGCCCACCGTGGCCAGCCAGTTGTCGGGCAGGGGAACCGGATCGACGCGTTCGCCCATGGCCAGCAGCTGGCCGTGACGCCGGGCGGTGAACACCCGGCGCCCCTGGACGTTCACCAGGTCCAGCTGCACCCGGCCGAGGTCACCCAGGTCCTGCAGCCATACGCCGAGGAATTTTTTCTGGGCCCGCAGCCAGCCTTGTTCGTCGCGCAGCAGTTCGAAGCGCTTGCCGGCCAGTTCGCCGAACAGCCGCTGGTCCTGATCACGAATGCGCAATACGCCCCAGGCGGTGGCATAGAAACCCGCCAGGTGCTGGCGGTCGGCGGCTTCCGGAACCCGGCGCCGCGCGGTGACCCGCTCCTGGGGCTGGGCGCCGCCGCGCTTCTGGCCCGCGGGGGCACCGTGGGCCTGCAGCAGCATGCGCAGCACCTTGGGCACCAGCGGCTTGGCCACGGCCTCACCGGAGCCGGAATTGCTCATCACGATCACTGCCAGCTGCTGCTCCGGCAGCACACTGACCCGGGCCTGGAAGTCGCTGCCCACCGCGCTGTGCTGCCAGGTGCGGATCCCCGGGCGGACCCACTCCTCGCCACAGGGCGAGAGGTACCAGCCCAGGCCCACCTGGCAATCGAAATCCAGCGGGTTGCCGTTGTTCTGCGTCCGCCCCATTTCCCTGATCGAGGCCGGGGACAGCACCTGGCGGTCCTTGTAGTGGCCCTGGGCAAACAGCATCCGCACAAAGCGGCTCAGGTCCCGCGGGCTACTCCACAGGCCTGTGGCGGACAGGTCGCGCAGCGGTTCGTCGGCGCTGCCGACCCCGTCGACATAGCCCCGGGCGCGGTAGGGCTGGGCCTGGCTGGTGCCGAGGAAGCTCGACTGGCTCATGCCCAGCGGGCGCAGCAGGCTTTTCTGCAACTGGCGCTCGAAGTCCAGACCGCTGCTGCGCTCGATCGCCGCACCCAACAGGGCGTAGCCCAGGTTGGAGTAGGCGGTCTGGGTGCCGGGGCAATGGGTCAGCCAGACGCCGCTGACCTTGCCCGGCAGCTCGCCCAGGGGCTGGGTGGTGTAACGGTCGCGCAGGTATTCGGTGGGCAGGCCGGACTGGTGGCTGAGCAGACGGCGCAGGGTCACGGCCTGGTCGGCGACGTTCTGGTCCTGGTGAAAGCGCGAGCGGACGTAGAATTCCCGCAGGCTGTCCTGCAGGGGCGCGTCCAGTTGCAGGCGGCCCTGTTCCACCAGTTGCATGACGGCGGTGGCGGTCAGCAACTGCGACAGGGCCCCGGCCCGAAACGCGGTGTTTTCCGTCACTTGCAGGCCGCGGGCCTGGTCGGCAAAACCGAAACCCCGCGCCCAGATCAGCTCCTGACCGTCCACCAGGGCGATGGACAGCCCCGGCACCCGATGCTCGGCCATTTCCCGGGGGATGTACTGCTTCAGGTAACCGATGATGCTGGCGTAGTCGCCGCGGCCGATGGTCGGCGGCGCAGGGGGTTGGCCATTGCAGCCCAGGCTGCCCAGGAGCACGCCCAGCAATGGCAGGTGAAGAAGTTTGGGAGACATACCGCAACCGACCGGAAATTCGATGGGCGGATGCTAGGGAAGGGCGTTTGCGGAGTCTTTGGCAGCTTTGTCGGGAAACTGTCAAAGAGTGTTAAGTGCCAGGCTGCCGAGGCGAGTCTTTGCTCGAGTCAGGGACTCAGGCAGAATCCACGGCTTTTATTCAGGGATGACGAAGATGACCACCTCATTGCAAAGTGCTGCTGCACAGATTCGTAGTGTGGTTCGCGTCGCTACCCAGGGGCTGGTCGGTCGCGAGCAATTGGCTGAACTGATTGTCCTGGCGGCTGTGGCTCAAGAACACTTGCTGGTGATCGGGCCACCGGGCACAGCAAAAAGTGCGGTGGTGCGTCGCGTGGCCCAGTCCATGGGCGGGCGCTACTTCGAATACCTGCTAGGGCGTTTTACCGAGCCTTCGGAGCTGTTTGGTACGGTCGATCTGAAGAAGTTGCGCGAAGGAACGGTGGAAACCGATGTCAGCGGCATGCTTCCAGAAGCCGATATCGTCTTTCTCGATGAGGTCTTTCTAGGCTCCACGGCCATCCTCAATACCTTGCTCGGGGTGCTCAACGAGCGTCGCTTCAGACGTGGCCACACTCAGATCCAATGCCCTTTGCGGGTGTGTGTCGGCGCCGCCAACGCCTTGCCTGAAGACCCGGCCCTGGCTGCATTCGGGGATCGATTCCTGCTGCACCTGTTTGTCGATGCGGTGCCGGACAATCAACTCGAAGCCCTGCTCAGCGGTGGCTGGCAGGTGGAGCGCCAGGCCGTGGCGCAGATGCTCGACTTGAGTCAGCTCGAGGGTCTCAATCGCGCTTTGAAGGATGTCGATCTGGAGGGCGTGCGGCCAGTGTTGGCCCATGCGATCAGGTGCTTGCGCGAGGCGGGAATCAGCCTATCCGATCGACGCATCGTCAAGTCCCAGCGGCTGATCGCTGCGGCCACCTTGTTGTGCGGCAGGGTGCAGGCCACGGAGGCGGATCTCTGGCCACTGATTTATGCACTGCCCACCCAGGACAGCCAACAGCGGGGGCGTGAGGTGTTGCGAGAGCTGCTGGCGAAGTCAGGCAACAGCCATCTGTTCGGCGCGGTCGAGGAGGCCACCCTGCAACCGCTGTCCCGGCTCCACCGCTTGCTGGAAAGCGCTCGGGAACTGTTGCAGCGAACGGAGCTCGATGGCACCTCCGTAGAGAGCATGCTGCGCGAGATCGACGCCAACTTCGACGCGCAGAACCTCCCGGAGCCGCTGCAAATCGTGCGGGCACAACTGGTGGGCCTGCTGGCTGTGCTGCCATGAGTGGCGTACCGGCGTTGACTTGGGCCTGGCGTGAACGAGCGGTGGCGCAGCCGCCGCGGGCGGCGGTCGCCTGGGATGCGGTTGCCCGGCGTTTGCATCAGCGCTTGCAGCAGTTGCCTGCCACGCAGGCCGAGCGTTTGCAGGCCACCGCCAATGCTCGGGTGCTGGTGGTGCTGGGAGCTGAATCCGACTTGCCCTGGGTCGAAGGCGTCCAGTATGCCGCCAGTCATGAACAGGCTCCCGCGTTATGGCTGCCGACCCGTTACGAACCTGAGGTCGCCATCGACCTGTTGGCGCAGGCACTGCTCGACAAAGAGGCGCGTTCCCTCTTGTTGTTGTGGCCAGAGCCCGCCGCAGTGATTCCTCTGGATCGGCAATTGCCGGTCACCGAGGAGCATTTGGCACGTATTGCCGACTACTGGGCGCAGAGCTGATATGCAGTTACCGCAAAGCCTTCAACCCTGGAGCGATTGGCTGCATTGGCTCGATCTCGAGTTGCAAACCGTGCTGGGCGATTGTCTGCGGCGCCTGCATCCGCTGCTGGGGCCGCTCAGCGGGCGACTGCAGGGCGGTGATCCGGAGCCCGATGGCCTGGGCGATCTGCACCAACGAGGCTCCTATGAGCGTTTGCTTGCCAGCGAATGGCTGCTGGCCGAGGAGCTGCCGGAGGAATTTCTGCGGCGTGCTGTTAGCGCGGAGCATCTGTTCGTTGCGCCTCAATACCGGACCCACCAGGCCAGCGGCACGCTGATTGCGCTGTTTGATGCCGGGCCCTTGCAGCTGGGCGCGCCAAGGCTGGTTCACCTGGCGCTGATGATCATCCTGGCGCAGCGTGCGCGTGCGGCAGGCGCGGAGTTTCGCTGGGGCGTCCTGCAGGATGCCGACAACCAGCTGCACAAACTGGAGACGGCGGTGCAGTTACGGCACCTGCTGGGGCAACGGACCTTCCAGTGCGTGGAGCCGGAGCATGGGCAGCGCTGGAGTGAATGGCTGAGCGCGCAGTCCGAACCTTGGGCTGAATGCTGGGTGATCGGGCAGCGGCTGCCGATCGACGACATGGGCCTGGCCGGTCGCTATCAGGTGCAGGTGCAGCAAAGCCTCGACGGTGGCTCCCTGGAGGTCGAGATCAGCGGCGCCAGGCGGGCCAGGACGTGCTTGCCAATTCCCCCGGTCAATGCCGGCCTGCGCTTGCTCAAGGGCGAGTTCCAGACGCCTGCGGCTGTAGAAGGGCGCTCTGCGATTGCTGCTCCACGGGTGCTGCTGACGCTGGCGCCGGTCATCTCCGATGCCGGAACCCACATTGCCATGGTGCTGCTGGACCAGCCCGGATGCCTGATCCTCAGGTTGCCGAGTGCGGCGCACAAGAGGCCTGCGACGATTCACCAGCAGCTCTGGAAATCCAGCTGCCGGCCCTTGGCCATGAGCTTCGTGAGGCGCAAGCCGGGGGCGTTGCTCAGCTATGACGATCGCCTGTCGTTCTGGAACGTAGGCGGCCTGCCAGATGTCTTGCGTCCCAGTCCAGATGTGCTCAAGCTGCCGTCGGGCACCGCGACGCTGCTGGCCTGCGCCTGGCTGCACGATGAGAATCATGGGCGCTATTTTGTTCTCGACAGTGAGGGGCGGCTGGCCAGATGGTCAGTGCTGCGTCATGCCTCCCCCGATGAGCCCCCCGGCACTTGTCTGCTGCTGGCAGACCATGTTCTGGGCCTGTCCAAGGTCGATTCCCAGACCTTGGTGTATGTGCGTGAAGAGGCCGGGCAATTACTGGCACGCACCGCTTGTGCAGGAGGCGAAATTCGCCAGACCTACCGTTTAGGGGCCGCCGCCGGGGTTACACAGATACTGGTGGCGGCCGGAGGGCATTGGCAAAAGGACTTCGGTGCCTGCGCTTTGCTGACACCAGGCGCCGCGGGCGAGCGCTGGCAACTGCTGACGCGCAGCGGCAGTCAGGAACTGCGCCTGGCACCGAGGTGGCGTGGCTTCGGCCTGTGGCATGACCCCGTGCGCGAGGGCAACTCACTGGTTTTACTGGGACCCGATAGACGCACCGTTGCGCTTTATCACTCGGGCGAGCAGCGGGTCTTGTTCAGTTGCAGCGATGAAGTCGTCAAGAGCAGCTTCTGCTCCATCAGCGGATTGATTGCAGTGCTCACCGGAACGCGCGAGCTGCTGGTCTATTCCCTGGCGCAGGAGCGGATGCGCCTGCAGATCCACTGCAACCTGAAACCCAGCGAGGAGCTATCCCATGCCTGAGTCGACCGCCTGGGTGATCCGTCGTCCGTTGTTGCAGGGCAGGCAGCCGGTGGCGGCTCTGTGGTTTGCCCATGAGCGCTTCAGTGAAGCGCAGCGCCAGCGAATGATCCTTGAGCAATGGCAACCCGGCGCCAGCGCCCGGCGTTTTGCCGACGGTGACCTATTGTCGTTCGCCCAGCCTCAGTGGCGGGTGTGTGAGCAGCTTGAGGGGTGGCCGTTGATACGTCTCGGGCCGGTCTTGTGCTCGGCAGCGCTGGACCCGCAAGAGCGTCAGGCCTTGCCACAGGCCGATCTCTGGTTGGTCCGTGGTGGTCAGGTACAGGCCCTGCAATTGGCATCTTCCCGTTTGCTGGCGCCTGGAAGCTGGCTAGAGCTCGGCGACTACCCGTTATTCGATACCTTCGACTGCCAGATGAGCCTACCGTCCCAGCTCCCTGAGCCAGAGCCGCTACAGAGCGACATCCGTCAGATCCTGGGTCACTGTGTGGCCGCGCCGGACCCGGAGCGTGAGGTGGTCATGCGGGCTTTGGCCGAGCGGCAGTCGCGTCAATCGACGACCGGCAAGGCGCGCAAGTTCTCCATGGGGCAGGCAGTCCAAGCCATGTCGGCGCCTGGCAAGCAGCGCTGGCTGCTGCATGGCGGCCTGGCGTTGTTGGGCCTGATGCTGTTCTTCAACCTGGGCCACAGCCTGCTCAAGCCCCGGCAGATCGACGCGCAAGCCGGGCCCGAGGATCTGCTGCTGTGGATTGCATCGATACTGCTCAGTGCCGTGCTGTTTACTCTGTTTCTGGCATGGCTGGGCCGCCAGTTGCGGGTTCAGCCCGGCGTGAGCGGCAAGGGCTCCCAGCACTCGGCGACCAAGCGTGCTGCTCAAGGCCTTGTCCAGGACCAGGGGGGGACGCCGGGTAATAGTGCCGAGGGCGGGGCCTGGGCGGCGGAGTCGGCCTGTCAGCAGGCGCCAGCGATCAAGCCCCGGGCCCAGGCACGGCGCTTCAAGCCGTCAGTCTGGCGCAACTGGCTGCAGCGTCTGGTTCAGGGAGTGGTCTGGCAAGACCTGTATGGTCGGCGCCAGGCGGCCTATCTGCAGCGCATGCTCGACATGTTCGAGCGTGGCCAGTTAGACGAGGCCCTGCGCCACGCGATTCCGCTGATGAAGGACGGCATGCCGAGCGATCCTTCTTTTGCTACCCCGCAACCACGCAAGGACCTTGACCTGAACCGCGGGGAATCGGTATCGCGCAACCTGATGCTCAACGATGAGATTCGCGAGCACCTGCGCCAGGTCTATCGGCAGAGCTTCAACCGGCTGGACCGTGAGGGGCGTATCGAGGAGGCCGTGTTTGTCCTCGCCGAGCTGCTCAACGCCCATCAGGAAGCCCTGGACTACCTGGAGCGTCATGGGCGCTTCGAACAGGCGGCCGGCCTGGCCCTGGCCTGGGACTCTCCGGCGTCGGTGATTGTCCGCTTGCTGTGCCTGGCCGGGGATTGGCAGCAAGCCCTGCATGTCGCGCGGCGTGACGACGCGTTCGCCGATGCGGTGGTGCTGCTGCAAGAGCGCTGGCCAGAGCAGGCCGAGCAGTTGCGCCTGGAATGGGCATATCACCTGACGCGTCAAGGTTTGTGGCTGCAGGCGGTGGATATGATCTGGAGCCTGCCAGCCGAGCGTGAGCGGGCGGCTCAATGGCTGCTCGCCGCCGAGGCCGCTGGAGGACGACTGGCGGCGGCAGCCCTGGTCAAGCGTGCCATCCTGCTGCCGGACACCCTGGATGCCTATGCCGACTATCTGATGCAACTGCGTGACGAGCCGCAGCGCAGCACCGAACGTGCGGCGCTGGCCGAGGCGTTGTTGCAGCACAAGTCGCAGAGCAAGCCGCTGGCCTGGCTGGCAAACGCCCTGGTGCACGCGCTGCTGGCCGACGCCGCTCAAGGCGTGGGGCAGATGCAGACGGCCCAGTTGCTGTCGCTGGTCAAACTGAGTCAGAACAAGCTGTTGCAGCAGGACCTGCCCGCCAGGCTGTTGCCGCGCCACCGGCCTGTGGCCCTGGCCGAGCGCAATGAGCCGCTTGAGTGGCGTGCGGGCGATGCCGGCGCTCGTCCGATCCTCGATGCCGTGCCCCTGGACGACGGGCGTTATCTGCTGGCGCTCGGGGAGGCCGGTGCGGCGGTGGTCGACGCGCAAGGGCGGGTGCTGTTCAATTTTGCGCTGCCAGCCTGGCAGATTGTCCTGGCACATGGGCGGCAGGTAGCGCTGGTGCTGGCCCGGCGTGACAAGGTCTGGCGTGTCAGCAAGCTGGATCTGGTGCAGCGTCAGGCTAGGGACCTGGGAACGCTGATGCTGCAGCAGTTTGCCCGTGAGTTCGATGGTGTGGCCTGGACCATTGGCCTGGAACAGGAGGTACGGGTGGTGGATGTGGACCATGGTTTCAGGACCCTGTGGCACGTCGGCGATTTGCCGGGCCAGGTCTTGCAACTGCAGGCTGATGCGCAGAATGAATGGTGGTGGATCGGTAGCGAGTCAGGTGAGAGTGAATGCTGGCACTACCGGCTGCCGGAACGACGCCTGTGTGCCCGCGACCGCTTGCAGGCGGTTGCAAAGGACGTTGATGGTCCGTTGCCCCAGCGTCGCTTGAGCCAAGACGGTGCCGTATTCAGTGTCTGGGTAAAGGCCTCCGAAGCGGCCGAACCGGTGCTGATACTGGAGTTGGCAAACAATCGACAGGGCTGGCGCGTGCCTGGCCTGGGGGACGATCTCTACCAGTCACCGCGAGCACAGCTCAGTGAACAATGGCTGGTTGCCGGCTACTTCACTGCATCGGGTGAGCAGATGTGGCACTTCATTCACCGTCCTCGGGCACAGTTGGCGGCGAGCCTGATCTGGCCTGAGTCCTGTGCAGTCGGTGTGCGTTGCCTGGGGGGCGACTGGTTGCTGTTCGATCGGCGCGGCAGGCTGGCTCACGTTGATGTCGATACTGGCCTGTTGCGTAACCTGAGCCTGTATTGAACATCGGGTCTGATACCGCGAGGGGAACGAGTTCCGTATGGGCTGAGCGCGGTACGCGCGAGTCATGGCATCTTGGGGCGTTGGCCGCTGCAACCGCGCCTCAAGCCGAGGCGCGGCGCGGTGCGGTGCGTGGGCGGTTACAGGGCCAGGCTGTGGATCACCTGGGTCGCATCGTCAGGGTCGATGCTGCTGCGCATGCCCAGCTGTTTGGCCAGGCGGCGCATGCTGTAGTTGGCGGCGCTGTCCACCGAATACAGTTGCTGGAAGCCATTGGCGCGGGCTTCGTCGATCAGGTGCTGCATCAGCAGCGCGCCGAGGCCCTTGCCTTGCCATTGGTCGGCAATGGTCACGGCGAACTCGCAGCGCCAGGGCTGGTCGTCGACCTGGGCATAGCGACTGATGCCGATTTCCCGCAGTTCGCCGTTGTCGTGGACCAGGGCCACGTAGGCCACCCGTTGCGGGGTGCCGACGTCCATCAGCTGATCCAGCAACTGATCGCCGACTTCCTTGACCTCACCGAGAAAGCGCTGGTGCCGGGTGACGGGAGAGAGGTTTTCGATAAAGGCCTTTTCCCGATCCCGGTCCTGGCGGCGCAGCGGGCGGATCAGCACATGGCTGCCGTCACTCAGGGCGTCGATCCAGTATTGGCCTTGCTGGGCCGGAAAGGGCGGTTGGGCGAGGATATCGAGAGCAGTGCTGGACATGATCAAGTCTCCGGAAAGGCAAAGGACAAGCAATTGCCCCAAGCTTTAACCCGGCGCCGATCCGGGCGCTTGATCGACATCAATGTCTGCTGCAGTCGCGCGGTGGCCGGCGATCATCGGTCATGGCCCGGCATCAATGGCCGGTTGCGCGGATACCCGAGCGGGCTCGCCCTGGTACGCGGCCCGGGGGGTATCATGGCGCGGTCGATTTTTTCGTTCGAGGTCCGCCATGCCCCAGGTCTTTGTGCGTTCTCCCTGCCGCGGTACCGGCTCATGAGCAGCCTGGAGCGGGCGATCGCCATCGCCGCCCAGGCCCATGCCGGGCAGGTCGACAAGGGCGGTGCGCCCTACATCCTGCATCCGCTGCGGGTCATGCTGGGTCTGCAGCGGCCCGAGGAGCGCATTGTCGCGGTGCTGCACGATGTGCTGGAGGACAGCGCGGTGACCCTGGAGCAACTGCGCGGCGAAGGTTTTTCCGCGGCGGTGCTGGCGGCGCTGTCGGCCTTGACCAAGGTCGAGGGGGAGGATTACCCGGCCTTCATCCGGCGCGCGGCGGCCAATCCCCTGGCTCGCCGGGTCAAGCTTGCGGACCTGGCGGATAACAGCGACCTGTCGCGAATTCCCGAACCGGGCGCCGAAGACCTCCGGCGCCTGGAAAAGTACCGCCAGGCCATGCACTACCTGAACTCACTGGCGGCGGACTGACAGGCCCGGCCCCTCAGCCGGGGGCCTGCAAGGCATTCAACTGTTGTAGCTGGAGAGGGCCACTTCGGCGTTGCGCGCCGGCGGTTTGCTGCCCCGGGTGCGCCAGTGTTCGATCAGCGCGCGGCCATGGGCCAGGCCGGCCTGCAGCGCGGCTTCGGTGCTGGTGTAGTCGTTGCCGTAGGGCGGGCAGGCAAAGTGCACGGAAAAGCACGGGTGCTGGCCATGGCCGGTGAGGCGTCCCACGTAGCTGAAGCTGGGGCCGGACTGGTGGGCATACAGGCTCGGTGAGCTGGGCTCGCGGATGATCATCACGTAAATGTCATGGTCGAATTGGGTGTCTTGATACCAACTGCTTGAAGAGTCCATGGTCCACCTCCTTGTCCGTAAAGCGACGCGCTGTTGCTGCGTCAGCGGGTTGTTCAGTGCAATTCGCGCCCGGGGGCGTCGAGCAGCCCGGCGGGGTGGCTGAACACTCCCGCAGGCAGCAGTTTTTCCAGGGCCCGGGCGGCCCGCAGGACCAGAGCGTCGCGGCCGAAGCGGGCGACGATCTGCAGGCCTATGGGCAGGCCGGCGGCGCTCAGGCCGCAGGGCATGCTCAGCGCCGGCTGGCGGCTGAAATTGAAGGGAAAGGTGGTCGGCTGCCACATGGCGCTGACGTGTTCCGGCCAGTCCGGCGGCATCTGGCGTTCCGCGGCGAACGGCTCGACCACCGCGGTGGGGGTTAGCAGCAGGTCGTATTCACCGAGAAACCCGTGCAGTCGCTGGGCCACCTGATGCCGTTCCTGCACCGCGCAGGCGTAGTCCAGGGCGTTGAGCTGGCGTGCCCGGACCTGAGCCTGCTGCAGAAAGTCGCCGACCAGGTGGCGGTTTTCACCGGGTATTTCCTGGGTCACCGCGCAGGCCACTTCCACCGGCCAGGCCCGCAGGTAGTTCGGCGCCGGGTTGCCGATGTCCGGCGAGGCCAGGACCAGGGTCGCGCCGGCCTGTTGCAGCAGCTGGGCGGCGCTCAGGCAGGCCGTGGCGATCTGCGGGTCGACATGGGCGGCGTAGCCCAGGTCGGCGCTGAAGGCGATGCGCAGGCCGCTGACACCGTCCTCGATGGCAGCGAGAAAATCCGTCGGGCCATGGGACCAGGCAAAGGGTTCGCCGGGTTCATGCTGGCTCATGAACTCCATCAGCAAGGCGATGTCGCGCACGTGGCGGGCAATCGGCCCTTCGGCCGGCATGCCGCCGGGGTCGATGCTCGGGCAGGCGGACACCAGCCCGTGGCTGGGCTTGAAACCTATGACCCCGCAGAAGCTCGACGGGGTGCGGATCGATCCGGCGGCATCGTTGCCGGTGGCCGCCGGGGCATAACCGGCGGCGACCCCCGCGGTGCTGCCGCCACTGCTGCCACCGGCATGCAGGGCCAGGTTCCACGGGTTGCGGGTGACCCCGGTCAGGGGGCTGTCGGTCAGCGGCGTGCTGCCCAGCTCGGGCAGGGTGGTCTTGGCGATGAAGATCGCCCCGGCCTCGCGCAGGCGCGCCACCAGGGATGAGTCGTGGGGCAGCGCCGCACGCTCGGCCAGGGCTCTGGAGCCGTTGCGGGTGCGCCAGCCGCGAATGTCGTGGTTGTCCTTGACCAGAATCGGAATGCCGTCGAGCCGGCCCAGCGGCTGCCCGGCGGCCCAGCGCGCGGTGGACGCCTGGGCGGCCAGCAGCGCGGCCTGATCCTGGCGTTCACACAGGGCGTTGAGCTGCGGCTCGTGGCGCTCGATCTGTGCCAGGACGGCCTGCAGCAGGTCCACCGGGGTGAACTGCAAGCTGGCGAAGCCTTGCAGCAGCGCCTCGATCGACAGCTGGTGCAGGGCCACGTGACGGGAATTGGGTAACGACATATTCGACTCTGGGTTCAGGCACGCCGGGCGCAGGCTGCGCCACGGCATGGAAGGGCTGCAGGAACGCGCTGCGCGGGGCTCCGGCAAGCCTTCGCGGTGAGTGACTCAGCGGCCACTGGTGACCTTGACCCAGGTGCGGGTGCGGACGCGTTCGGCCTTGGCCGGCAGCGGTGCCAGGGGAAACAGGCGGGTCATGGTCGCGGCGCTGGGGAACAGGTCCGGGTTGTCCAGCAGCGACTGCTGGATGAAGGGTTTGGAGTCGGTGATGCCATTGGGGTAGCCGACATAGTTGCTGATGGAGGCGATGACCTTGGGCTCCATCAGGTAATTGAGGACCGCGTGGGCGGTGTCCACGTGCTTGGCGCCGGCGGGAATGGCCACGGTGTCGAACCACACCAGGGTGCCTTCCTTGGGAATGCGCATTTCGATGTGCACGCCGTTCTTGGCCTCGTTGGAGCGGTTGGCCGCCTGCAGGAAGCCGCCGGAGTAGCCCACGGCCACGCAGATGTTGCCGTTGGCGATGTCGCCCATCCACTTGGCGCTGTGGAAGTAGCGCACGTAAGGACGCAGCTTGAGCAGCAGGGCCTCGGCCTTGCGGTAGTCCTCGGGGTTCTGGCTGTTGGGGTCCAGGCCCAGGTAGTGCAGGGCCAGAGGCAGCATTTCGGCTGGCGAGTCGAGGAAGGTCACGCCGCACTGGCTGAGCTTCTTCAGGTTCTCTTCCTTGAACACCAGGTCCCAGCTGTTGACTGGCGCCTCGCTGCCCAGCAGTTCCTGGACCTTGTCGCGGTTGTAGCCGATCAGGTTGGTGCCCCACATGTAGGGAATCACGTAGCGGTTGCCCGGATCGCTCTGGGCCAGCAGCTTCATCACCGCCGGGTCGAGGTTCTTCCAGTTCGGCAGTTGCGCGCGGTCCAGGGGCTGGAACGCCCCCGCGGCGATCTGCTTGCTGACGAAACCGCTGGAAGGCACCACCACGTCATAGCCGCTGTTGCCGGTCAGCAGCTTGGCTTCCAGCACTTCGTTGCTTTCGAAGATGTCGTACTTGACCTTGATCCCGGTGCTGGCCTGGAAATCCTTGATGGTGTTGGGAGCGATGTACTCCGACCAGTTGAAGATGTTCACCGTGCGCTCGGGGGCGGCGTGGGCGCTGAAGCTGGCGCTCAGGGCCAGGGCGCTCAGGGAGCAGCTCAGGGCCAGGCGGGTGAGGGCGGTATGCAGCAATTTCATCTGACAACTCCATGTCTGAAATAAGCGGGACCTTCCGGGGGAGTCATTCTTGGCCGGATGGGCCCCTGAGAGAATGTTGGCAACGGTCAATAGGGGATATTTAGCGTCAATCTTGCGCCTGGTCCGAGAGCGGACCGAGCTGGCCGGCCAGTTGCCGGAAGCGTCCGGGCGCGACGCCGCTCCAGCGCTGGAAGGCATGGCGGAAACTGGCCGTCTCCTTGAAGCCCAGGGCTTCGGCGATGCGGTAGATGGGCAGGCTGTGCTGGCCCAGCAACTGTTGCGCCCGGGCATAGCGCAGCTCATCGAGCAACTGCTGATAGCTGGTGTCCTGGGCCCGCAGGCGCCGGCGCAGGGTGCTCGGGGAGCAATGCACCTGGCGCGCCAGGCTGTCGAAGTCCGGCACCGCGTGCAGCTGTTCATTGAGGATGCGCCGCACCTGATCGATCCAGGTCGGCCGCGCGCTGAGCTCCTCGTTGAGGCGGATGCAGCGTTGCAGCATGTCGTTCTGGGTCACCAGGTCCGCCAGGGGCAGGCGCCGGTCCAGCCATTCCAGGTCGAAACCGATGGCGTTGTGTCCGGCATTGAACTGCACCGGGCAATTGAACGCCTGCTCGTAGCTGTCCAGATAGGGTTGCGGCGGGTGCTTGAGGTGCACCTCGCGCAGCGGCAGCTTGCAGCCCAGCAGGTCCTGGCAGGTGACCCGGTAGGACGACATGCAGAAGTCGGTGTTGAACACCTCAAGCTCGGTTTCGCTGTACTGGTCGGCGGTGAGCCAGGCCAGGCCGTCGCGGATCTGCAGGTCGAGGTGGAAGAAGGTGCCCAGCAGCAAGGGGTAGCGCAGCGCCAGGGACCAGCCCTCACGCAGGGTGGCGCTGGTCAGCAGGGTCAGGCCGAACATGCCGTAGGCACTGATGTGCAGGTTGCGTCCCAGCACCAGCCCCAGGTCCTGGCGAAAGGCCACGGCGTTGCTGAACACGCGCATTTCCTGGCTGATGTTGATCAGGCTGTTGGGCAGCTCCAGGTCCGCCAACTGGATGCCGCTGCCTTCCAGCAGCACCTCGGCGGACACCTCGCTGCCGCGGAAGGCGTCCAGCACCGCTTGGGTGGTGTGCAGGGTCGTCAGGCGCAGTGCGGTCATCGTTGACCTCGGATTGATATCGAGGGGCGTGACTTTAGGGGTTCCGCGCCTGCGGTTCAATTGCCCCCTCGCCGGCGCTGGCGTCGGGTACATCCGTGGCGGCTTGGCGATTGTCGCGGTGCCGGCCTGCATGCTGTGCGCTGCGTTGTCCGGTTCGTCGCTGGCCACGGTGGCGACGGTGGGCTCGATTGCCGTGGCGGGCAGGGTGCGCTCATGCTACCCCACGGGATTCGGCGCCGAGATCATCTGCAACGCCGGGCCCCGGGGCATCCTGATTCCGCCGTCGATCGTCATGCTGGTGTACTCGGCCTGAGTCGCGCTGTTCGTGTACCGCGACATGAGGCTGCGCGACCGCGCCAAGGTGCTGCTGGAGTCGGGCCGACTGTCGATCCTGCTGCTGTTCCTGATCCTGGTGACCTACGTCCCCCTGATCTCCCTGGCCTTGCCCAACTGGCTAGGCAGGTCAACAAGGCACTGGCTATCTGTAGCCGCTGCTGCAGGCTGCGAACGACTGCGAAGCAGGCGCCGTTCTTGAGGCCCCTGAAGCCCCTTCGGGGCTTTTCGCAGCCTGCGGCAGCGGCTACAGGGTTACGGTTGGCGGGGCGGCACGCGCCACAGGTACCAGGCGGCGGTGGTGCGCCAGGGGCTCCAGGCCTGGCCGATCTGGCGCAGCTGGCGGGGGCTGGGCGGTTGCTCCAGGCCCTTGAGGCGGCGGTAGCCTTCGCGTACGCCAAAGTCGTCCACCGGCAAGATGTCCTCGCGCTCAAGGCTGTAGATCAACAGCATCTCCACGGTCCAGCGGCCAATGCCGGGCAGTTGGGTCAGGCGCTCTATCAGCTGTTCATCGTCCAGGCCGCGGGCGCTGGCGGCATCGGGGACGCGGCCGTCGAGGGTGGCCTGGGCGATGCCGTGCAGGGTCGCCACCTTGCGTGCGGAGAAGCCGCAGCCGCGCAGGCTCTCCAGGCTGGCATCGGCCAGTTGCCGGGGCGTGGGGAAGGCCTGCCCGGGAAACAACGCGCGCAGGCGGCCGAGTATCGCGTCGCCGGCGCGGGCATGCAGTTGCTGGTAGGCCACCGCGCGCACCAGCGCCTGATAAGGCGCGCGCTCCGGGCGGGGCTGGTGCAGGCAGGGACCGACGACGGCGATCAGTGCGGCCCAGTCGGCATCCAGTGCGGCAAGAAAACGAGTGGCGGGGCAGGTGGGCATTGGCGATCCGGGGCAAGGGGGGGCGAGCGGCAGATTAGCCCGCCGTCCCAAGGCTTGCACCCCGTCTCTTGCGCTGGAACTCGGCGCCCGGGCCTTGCACCCGGGCGCAGTGTTTTCAGTCCTTGGTCGCCGGCAGATAGAGCCGCTGCAGCACGTAGTGCAGCGACGCCGCCAGGGTTTCGCCATGGCCGAGTTTTTCGAAGCTGTGGTAGTCCAGGGTCAATCCCGGCACCTGGGCCAGTTGCGCCTGCAACTGGCGGGCGCGCTGGTCGGCCTCGGGCCCCGCTGGCTGACGCGGGTTGCCCGGCTCGGCGCCGCCACGCATCAGCAACAGTTGTGCACGCTGGCCGTGAAGGCGCCCGGCCAGGCCCTGGGCCTGAGTCAGGATCAGGCCGTCGCCCCACCACAGCGAAGGACTCGCGGCGGCGTAGTGACGAAACTCCTGGGGCCGGGCGAACAACGCCTGCAACACCAGCAGGCCGCCATAGGAATGGCCCCACAGGGTCTGCTGCGCCGGGTCGATCGGCGCCTTCGCCGCCACGGCCGGGCGCATGCGCTCACGCAACACCTGCAGGAAGGCCTCGGCACCGCCGCTAGGCTTCCCGGTCAGCGGGTCTTGCTGCTGCGCCAGGCCCGGCTGCTGCGGGGTGTAATCGTAGGTGCGGGCGTTGCGCTCGATGCGCAGTGGGGTCTGGTACCCCACCGCCACCAGCAGCGGCGCCGGGCCCCGGTCCAGGCGCTTGAGCTGCTCGGGGTCCAGAGCGCCGAGGGCGGCGTTGCCATCGAGCATCCACAGCACCGGGTAACCCTGGGGCGGCGGCGCCTGCAGCGGCTGGCCGATCCACAGCTGGTAGTGGCGCTGGCCGTCGGCGGAATCCAGTTGCAGGCTGCTGAAGCGATAGGGCAGGTCCTGGCGCTGTAGCAGGCTGCGGTCCATGGGCTGGTCCGGGGCGGGGGCGGCCAGCGCCGCTCCCGCCAGGTTCCAGGCCAGGGTTAGGGCCAGGGCCAGGGGCAGAAAAAAAGTGCTCATCAGGCTTTCTCGTTATTGGTTCAGAACGATGCGCTCAGGCTGGTGTACAAGGTGCGCCCGGGTTCGTTGTAGGTGGCGGCGCCGGCCCCGGCGATGTTGTTCACGCCCTGGGCATTGCCTTCACGGAACAGGCGTTTGTCAAACAGGTTGTCGACCCCGGCGGTGACGCTCAGGTGGCGGGTCAGGGCGTAGGTGCCGCTGACCCCGGCAATGGCGTAGGGCGCCAGTTGCTGGGTGGCGCTGCCGGTGACCCGGTCGCCGTGGTAGTCGTACTTCTTCGGCGTCTGCTGGCCGTACCAGGCCACGCTGGCCTGCAGCGACAGGTCCTGGGCGGCCTGCCAGTCGAGCATCGAGTTGAGGGTGTAGCGCGGGGTCACCGAGAGGTAGTCGCCGGTCTGCTTGTTCTTCGATTGCAGCATGTAGGTGAAGTTGTTGTTCCAGGTCAGCTGGCTGGCCAGGGGAATGGTCAGGGTGCCTTCCAGGCCTTCCACCAGGGCCTTGGGCACGTTTTCCCACTGGTAGATCGCCGCGTTGCGGTAGGCGCCGCTGCCGCCGCTGGCCCGGCTCACCGGGGCCAGGCCGGATTCGACCTTGTTCTTGTAGTCGTTGCGAAAGTAGGTCAGGCCGGCGACCCAGCCGTCGGCCTTGTACTCCAGGCCCAGTTCCTTGTTGACGCTGGTTTCCGCCTTGAGCCGGTCGTTGCCCTGCAGGTAGCAGCTGGTGCTCTGGCCGTAGCAGCCCTGGCCGCGGCTGTAGAGCAGGTAGTCGGCGTTGAGCTGGTACAGGTTCGGCGCCTTGTAGGCCCGGGCGATGCCGGCCTTGAGGGTCAGGGTGTCGCTCAGGGCGTGGGACAGGTTGAGCGATGGGCTCCAGTTGTCGCCGACGATGCTGTGATGGTCCAAACGCAGGCCCGGGGTGAGCATGGTCCCCGGGCGCAGTTCGATGTTGTCCTCGGCGAACAGCGAGAAGATCTGCGCGCTGGATTGGGTACTGCGGTTGCTGCTGCTCAGGCCGCTGACCGCGCCGCCTTCGCTGGTGCTCTGGGTGTTGGCGCTGGGGTCGTCGAGTTTTTGCTGCGACCATTCGCTGCCCAGGGTCAGGGTCTGCTCGAAGCCTGTGTGCAGCGGCAGGTTGACTTCGCCGTGGGCGGTCAGGTCGCGCAGCACCGCGGTGTAGAACTCGCTGTTGCTGAAGATGCCTTCGGTGCCGCCGGCCAGGCCTTCGTTGATCCGCGTGTTGCGGGTCTTCTCGTATTGCAGGTAGGCCATGGAGCTGCCGAAGTCCCATTCGCCGCGATGGGTCAGGGCATAGGTCTGGCGGTAGCTGCGGTTGGTCTCGTGGCCCAGCAGGTTTTTCACCGTGCTGTTGCTGTTGGTGTTCTGGGTATCGCCGGTGTAGAGGTTGCCCTGGCGGCTGAAGCCGGCTTCGAAGTCCAGGCTCTGGTCCGGGGTCAGTTGCCAGCTCAAGAGGCCGTTGAGGTCCTTGTTGCGCACGCCTTCGCGGCCGGCGGGCAGGGTGCCGACCTGGTTGCCGGTGCGCAGGGATTCATGGCCGGCGTTGATGTCGGCGTCGTCGGCATCAGTCTTGGCCACATTGCCGTAGAGCCGATAGCTCAAGGTGTCGGTCAGCGGGCCGTTGAGGCCGAAGCTGGCGCGCTGGGTCGCGCCTTCGTCCTTGTGGCTGGGGAACGAGCTGTAGAGCGTGACGTTGCCGTGGGGCTGGGCGCCGGCCTGCTTGGTGATGATGTTGATCACCCCGCCGGCGGCGCCGTTGCCGTAGCGGGCCGCCGCCGGGCCACGGATCACTTCGACGCGTTCCACCTGATCGGCCGGCACCCAGTTGGTGTCGCCGCGGCTGTCGCGCTCGCCACGCCAGCCGTAGCGCACCGAGTTGCGGCTGCCCACCGGCTTGCCGTCCACCAGGATCAGGGTGTTTTCCGGGCCCATGCCACGGATGTCGATCTGCCGGTTGTTGCCGCGCTGGCCGCTGGTGGAGTTACCGGTGAGGTTGACCCCGGGCATGGTGCGGATGATCTGCGACAGGTCGTTGGCCGGCGGACGTTTCTGGATGTCCTCGGCGGTGATCACCGAGACCCCGGGAGCCTGCTTGGTTTCTTCCTTGGCGGTGGCGATGACATTCTGCGGTTCCAGCTCCAGGACCGGCTGGGTAGCGCCTGCATTGGCGGCCTGCACGGCATGGCTGAGCAGGCAGCAGCCGGACAGCAGGAAAGGGGCGAAAGGACGCAGCGAAGGCATGGACATCGGTGATCTCCGGGACAGAGGCAGAAACAGAAGAACACGAATGATAATGACTGCTATTTGCGAGTAAAGCGCATTAACTTTCTAAACACTTCCAGGTCGCGGGCCTAGGCGGCGGGCAGCAGCAGGTGCAGGCACAACCCGGGGTTGCCATTGCTGGCCCAGATCCGCCCCTGGTGCAGCTCCACGGCGCGCCGGGCGATGGCCAGGCCCAGGCCGAACCCTTCGCCCTGGGCCGAGTCCAGGCGCTGGTAGGGCTGGAACATCCGTTGCAGGTCCTGCTCGGCGACCCCCGGCCCCTGGTCTTCCAGGCACAGGTGCCAGCAGGCGCCTTCGCGCCAGCCGCGCAGGCTCACCCGGCCATCGGCGGGGGAATAGCGAATGGCATTGCGCAGCAGGTTTTCCAGGGCCTGGGCGATGCTGTCCAGGTGCACCTGGACCCGGCAGTCGGGGCCCAGCAGACAGGGCAGGCGCTCGGCCTGCCAGCCGCTTTCGAAGCAGGCGTCCTCGCGCAGGGCTTCCCAGATCGACAGCACCTGCACCGCTTCGGTGGGCAGTTGCGGGCGTTCGGTGTCGAGCCAGGCCAGGTCCAGGGTGTCTTCCAGCAGGCGCTGCATGTCGGCGATTTCCCGGTCCAGGCGCTGGCGCAACTGCTCCGGCGGCAAGCGGCTGTCATGGGCGATGCGCAGCCGCGCCAGGGGCGTGCGCAACTCGTGGGACAAGGTGCGCAGCAGCAGGCGCTGCTGGGCCAGGCTCTGGCGCAGGCGCTCGGCCATGTGCTCGAAGGCCAGCGCCAGCTCCCCCAACTCGTCGTGGCGCTTCACCAGCGGCGTGCCCAGCCCCTGGCTGTCCAGGTGGTCGGCGCGCAAGGCATCGGCGCGGTCGCGCAGGCGGTTCAGGGGCAGCACCAGGTGGCGATAGAGCAACAGGCCGAGCAGGGCGGCCAGCAGGGTCGGCACCACGCCATGGCTGAAGAGGTGGGTCCAGGGCGTCAGGCCGCCGGGCAGCAGGCGCTCGGGCAATTGCAGCACCAGCCGGCCCTGTTCCGGGTGCTCGGGAAATTCGATGCTGACGTAGGGCAGCTCGTCCTGCAGGCGCCGGCTCATGGGCCAGTCGAGCTTGCGCATGAAGGTCAGGTGGCTGGCGTCCTCGGCGCTCAGCGGGGTGCTGCCCAGGCGTTGCAGGCGCGCGCCAAGCACCGCGACCCAGGTGTGCTCCTCGGCCGCCAGGCGTTGTTCGAAGGCATCCACCGCCGCCGCGCCACCCTGTTGCCAGGCGGCCTCGGCCTGCTGCGCGTAGCGGGCCAGGTACTGGCGATCGGCGGGGTCGAGGAAGTAGGTGCTGCGCTCGGCCGACAGGCCCCAGGTCCAGATGATCCAGGTCAGCAGCAGGCAGAAGCCGATCTGCAGGCCGGCCAGTTTCCACAGCAGGGGATGACGGCGCATCAATGGCGCTCCGCTTCCACCAGGATGTAGCCGGCGCCGCGCACCGCCTGGATCTGCAGGTGCTGCACCCCGAGCTCGGCGAGCTTGCGCCGCAGGTTGCACACGTGCACATCCAGGCCGCGATCCAGGCGGGTATAGAGGCGGTGCAGTACGTGCTGATAGAGAAAGGGCTTGCTCAGGGTTTCCCCGGGGTGCTCGCGCAGGGTCACCAGCAGCCGGTATTCGGAACCGGTGAGGCCCGCGGCGCGGCCCTGGAGCAGCACGTCCTGGGCGTGTTCGTCGAAGCTCAGCAGCCGGTCCAGATGGGTGGCCGACGGTTGTTGTACCCGGGCCATGCGCCGCAGCAGGGCGTCGGCGCGGGCATCCAGCTCGGCCAGGCTGAAAGGCTTGGGCAGGTAGTCGTCGGCGCCCCGGGTAAAGCCGGTGATGCGGTCCTGCTCGGCGCCCAGGGCCGACATCAGCATCACCGGCGTGCCCTGTTCCCGGCGCAGGGTTTCCAGCAGGGCCAGGCCGTCCATGCCCGGCAGCATGATGTCCAGCAGCACCAGGTCGAAGTGGCCGGCACGCACCGCGGCCAAGCCCTGGCGGCCATCGCTGCAAGGGGTGACGGCAAAGCCGCGCTGGTGGAAATGCCGGTGCAGATCGTCGCGCAGTCGGGCGTCGTCTTCCACGAGGAGCAGGGTGGGGGTCATGGGGGGGCACTTGAAGGAAAGTATTTAATGAGAATGTTTTACATTTGCGAATATTGCCGCAATGTCCCGGGCGCTGCAATTGCCGTAATCGGCTGACCGGGCAGGGCAGTACAATCAACTAAAAGTTGAATATTCAACAGTATGTTGATATTTTTCCCGGCCGCCCAGTTTGGTAAACACCGATGAACGTGCCTTCCGATACCCTTCTTGCCGAGCGCCAGCTGGTCCTGCAGGTGCTGGGCAGCACCTTGCAGATGCTCGCCGGCGTGGTGGGCCAGCATGTGGAAATCGTCCTGCATGACCTTGATCGCCCGGAGTCGTCGATCGTCGCCATCGCCAACGGCCATGTCACCGGGCGCCGGGTGGGTGATCCGGTGCTGGGCGGGCCGCGCCGGGACCTGGGCTTTGCCGCCGTGCTGCGCGCCCTGCAGGACCGCTCGGCGAGCACCCCGCTGGTACTGGAGAACTACCCGACCCTGGCCCCCGACGGCCGCGAGCTACGCAGCTCCACGGTGATCTTTCGCGACCGCAGCGGGCAGCCCTTCGCCAGCCTGTGCAGCAACAGCGACCTGAGCGGCATCGCCGCCGCCCACGCCTGCCTGGGCCAGTTGCTGGGCCTGGGCAGCGCCCCTGCGCCGCGCCGCGACGAAGCCCCCGACATGGAGCAGTTGCTGGCGCAGATCATCCAGGGCGCCTGTCCTGCAAGCGCGACGCGCATGAGCAAGTCGCACAAGCTGGAGGCTGTGCGCCAGATGCAGGAGCGCGGGGTGTTCATCGTCAAGGGCGGGATCGAGAAGGCCGCCGCGGCCCTCGGGGTGACCCGCTACACCGTCTACAACTACCTGGAACAGATCCGCGCCGAAGGCGCCGAGGAATGACCGCGATGCAGCTCGATATCTTTCAAGTGGATGCCTTTACCTCCCATGTCTTTGGTGGCAACCCGGCGGCGGTGTGCCCCCTGGACGCCTGGTTGCCGGACGCGGTGCTGCAGCGCATCGCCCTGGAGAACAACCTGTCGGAAACCGCCTATTTCGTGCCCCGGGGCGAGGTCTTCGAACTGCGCTGGTTCACCCCCACGGTGGAAGTCGACCTGTGCGGGCACGCCACCCTGGCGGCGGCCTGGGTGCTGTTCGAGCAACTGGGCGAGCGCCGCGACGTGCTGCGCTTTGCCACCCGCAGCGGCGAGTTGCGGGTGAGCCGCGAGGGCGGCCTGCTGTCCATGGACTTTCCCGCCAAGCAGCCCGAGGCCGTGGCGATTCCTGCGGCCCTGCTGCAAGCCCTGGGCCTGTCCGCGGCCGAGGCCCTGTACCGCACCGACGACTATCTGCTGGTGGTGGACGACGAAGCTCTGGTGGAGGCGCTCAAGCCCGATTTCGCCGCACTGGCCGCGTTCGATGTGCGCGGCATCGCCGTGACGGCACCGTCCCGGGCGTTCGATTTCGTCTCGCGCTGGTTCGGCCCGCGGGTCGGGGTCAATGAAGACCCGGTCACCGGTTCCGCCCATACCTCCCTGGCGCCTTACTGGGCCGCGCGCCTGGGCAAGCGCCAGTTGCGGGCGCAGCAGGGCGGGGCGCGCAAGGGCCAGCTGGAGTGTCAGGTGCTGGATAACGGGCGGGTGATCATCAGCGGCTACGGCGCCTTGTACCTAAAGGGCAGCATTTTCCTCTGACGCGGCGCCGCCGCTCTGCGGCGCAGGCCGGGCGCCTGCAAGCGGATTTGTCTCGGCACGGCCTGCGCAGGTAGAGTCGCGTTTTTTTCGCCTGCTCAGGATGTTCCAGACCATGCACCGGACGCGCCCCTTGCCCCGCCTTGCCACCTCACCGCTGCTGGCCCTGCTCCTGGGCCTGAGTGCCGGCACTGCCCAGGCCGCCAGCCTCAGCGAGAGCCTGCTGGACTGCCAGCCGGGCTTCTTCAAGGCCCTGTATCAGCAGCGCGGCGAACTCGGGCAGGTGGTCAAGCTGGCCGAGAATCAGCGCCAGGGCATCGCCTGGGTGCCGGTCACCGACCGCCTGAACAGCGCCACGGCAGCGCAGGCGTTTTCCCGTCCGTTGAGCGATGGCGGCCTGCGCCTGACCGGCTACTACGATCGTCAGTTCGACCTGGGCGAGCAGGGCAATTTCCACTTCTGGGGCTTCGACATCGATGCCAGCCGCGCCGCGGTGATGGCCGCGCTGCCCCAGGCCGGCTGGCAGGAAGCTGGTGAGTACTTCATCTCCCGGCCACAGATCAAACTCAACGCCACGGCGCCCTGGCAGGACAACCCGGCCGCCGCCTCGGGCATCGCCCCGGCGCCGGGTTCCGCGGAAAAGATCCTCATGCTCAGCGACGAAGACGGCAAGACCCGCCTGCTCTGCTCGCTGCAGGGCACGGTCGATCAGGCATTGCTCGACCAGGAGCGGCCGGACCTGGCCCAGGGAGCGGGCCGATGAACAAGCTGCTGGGCTTGAGCGCGGCGCTCGTGCTTGCCGGTTGCGCGCATTCGGGCAGCCAGGCCCCGGCGCCGCAGCGTCCGGACGGCATGTTCAAGGTGCTGGAAAGCCCGGAACTGGCCACCTACTTTGCCGCCAACTCGCTGGCCCTCTACCAGAACAACCCGAACCTGCGGCAGTTCTATCTGGTCAACAACTACGCCAAGCCTACCGAGCTGGGCGCTGGCAAGCCGCCGATCCACAGCTCGCGGGCGACCCGGGTGATCAACTGCGAGAAGGATGAGTCGGCGCAGTTCGGCCGCGTGTACTTCTCCGAGCCGTTCGCCCAGGGCGTGGAGGTCACGCGCAAGGCCGATCAGGCGCAATGGGCGGCGTTTCCCCGCCAGTCATTGCTGGGCGAGTTGCGCAACATGGTCTGCGCCATCGACCCGACACGGCTCAAGCTGGCTCCGGCCAAGGCGCCGTGAGCCAGGTCCTTCATTGCGGCCAGGCCATGATCAGTTCGGCCTGTGCGGTGTGGGGATCGATGCCATCGCCGATCACCTGGAAACCCTGCTGGCGGTAAAAGCCGATGCTCGGCAGGTTGGCGGCATACACCGCCAGCTCAAGGCGTGAGCGCCGCTGGCGGGCATCGGCCAGCAGCTGTGTGCCCACGCCCTGGCCCTGGTGCGGCACCGCGACGAAAATCGCCGCCAGCTGATCCTCATGCAGGCAGTAGAAGCCCAGGAGCTGGCCGTCGCGTTCGGCCACTCGGGTCTGGGCATGGGGCAGGTAGAGCTGGCGCATGTCCTCGACCTTGGAGCGCCAGAAGTCGGGATCGATAAAGTGATGGGCCTGGATCGAGGCGTCCAGCCAGAGCGCCAGCAACGCTTGCATATCGCTGTTTTGAAAGTCCCTGATCAGCATGTTTGGGGGCCTGTCGGATTCAAGTGTGCGCCGCACGCTACCCAGGTGGCGGCGGTCTGTCCAATGATTGAGAACCAAGGAAGTATTCGATGCTGGAAAGCAACCGCACCCTCAGCCTTTCGGGCGAGCAGGCCCTGGAGGCCCTGGCGGAACTGGAGTTCGTGTTGATCTCGCTGCACAAGATGGGCGCCTACTACAGGGACAAGCCCGTGGCTGACTACCAGCGCGCGACCACCGATTTCATCGACAACCAGCAGGTCACCCAGCGTCTGGCCCGGGTGCGCAGGATCCTCAGCGAACCCTTCGACCACACCCTGGGGGAGGACGACATGGACGACATCGAGCGTCATGTGCAAGGGCTCGACCTGTGGCGCCCCGAGTAGACACGCTGTCATTGCCCGCGGTTTTTCAAGGAGCTTGTCATGTCCCGCATCAGCCTCGCCACGGCGACGCCCACCACCAGCCTGGCGCTGGTCAAGTTTCTCCATCAGCGCCTGGGCCTGTCCCTGAGCGCTGCCCAGGGCTATCTGCGCCGTGGCGCCGAGGGCTTGTTCTACAGCGCCAAGCTGTTTCACAACGACCATGTGCAGCGCGAGCAGGAACTGCGCGACATCCTCGCCTTCTTCAACAGCGCCCAGGTGCCGCTGCTGATTGTGGAGACCGACCCCGATGAGGAATGGAACGGGGTTGCGCCCGAACCGTTGCAGGACTGCACGATGCCCCAGGAGCACTTGTTCAATCTGCTCCAGGCCCATGAAGAGGGCTATCAATAGGGGCCGGAAGCGGACCAGTGCCGCCCGACGCAATGCGCGGTTTTCCTAAAGTTCTGGGCGCCGGGGTCGAGACGTTGGTGCTGTTCGTCTTTCAATAAGGATATTTCGTGTTCAGAACCCTGCTCGGGGCCGCCGCCCTCATCGCCACCCTGGCGCTGACCGGCTGTGTCTCCTACAACGTCACCGGCCCGCTGGGCGCGCCGTTGCATCCCGCACCCATCAGCAGCCCGCGCACTGCGCAAATTGCCGATGTGCAAGTTACCGCCAGCGGTATCGACGACGCCACGCGCACCGCCATCAGCCGTTCCCTCACGGCCCAGCTGACCCCCTACGTCAAGAGCGCCGGCTACTTCCGCCAGCTCAGCGAATTCCCCACCCGCCTGGGCGAGGAAGACGTGGTGCTGAAATTCAACATGACCTCCCTCAAGGGCCACCGCGCGCCCCATCCGGGCTACCTGCCCGGGGCCTTGCTGACCCTGACCGTGTGGATCTGGGTCAACGGTCCGATCTACGTCGATACCTTCGACCTGGCCGGCGACCTGTCGATCGTCGACCGCAACGGCAAGGAACTGGCCAGTGCCAAGGAGCAGCTCAAGTTCGAGCGCAACGTCGGCCTGTATGGCCGCGAGTACTGGGCCCCGACCCAGGGCGCCAAACAGCTGAACGAACTGGTTGCCAAGTTGCTGGACAACGCCACTGCCCGCTTGGCGCAACACTAAGGAGAGTCCCATGTCGGGTTTCATCAAGCACACCCTGGTGCTCGCGGCGCTGCTGCTGAGCGGCTGCGTGTCCTACTCGCAACACGAACTGAGCGCTGTCGGCAGCTGGCCGCCGGCGGCACAGACCGCCGAACAAAAGCCCAGCGTCTTTGTCCGCACCACCGCCATGAACCAGGTCAACGGCGGCCCGGCCAATGCCGCCGCCGGCGCTCCGGCAGCCGCCTGGGAAACCGTGGTGGCCGATGCCTACCGCCAGTCCGGGCGCTTTGCCCGGGTCAGCACCGACAAGGTCGAATCGGACCTGTACGCCGAAGCCACCCTGTACAACAACGAACAGTTCAGCATGGCCTCGGCCATCATCACCGGCGCCACCTTCTTCGTGATTCCGTCCACGGCGAAGAACACCTTCACCCTGGAGACGGTGTTCAAGGACAAGGACGGCAAGGAGCTGGGGCGGATTCGCAAGAGCGAATCGGTGCGCACCTGGATGCAATTGCTGCTGATCGTCGCCATTCCTTTCCAGGCAGACACCCGCGACGTGGTCCAGCAACTGGCCCGCAGCACCCTGGATGAGGCGGTGCAGCGCAAATTGCTGTAGACCTCGCGCCGCTTGCCGGGCGCAGACAAAAACGCCGCGGGCTCCGATCGGAGCCCGCGGCGTTTTTCATGGGGCGCGGTTTATTTCAGCGCTGCGCCGCCCAGTAGGCATGCAGCGTGCGCGCGGCCGGTTCGATGGCCGCCACTTGCTGGCGATGCTGCTCCAGGTTCAGGTCGGCCGGCAGTTCGAAGTTGTCCTGTTCGGCGCAGTCGATGATCAACTGCAGCGCCTGGACCTGCGGCGCCGGCATCTCCGGCCAGTTGCCCACGGCCACGCCGCGCAGGTAGCCGAAGCACCATTCTTCGGCCAGCAGCAGGTCCTGGCCCTGGTGCTCGGTGTGTTCGAAGCGCGCCTTGAAGGCTTGCGGGGCCTGGGTCAATTGCACGGCCAGGGTGTTGATGTGGCGCACGCACAGGTCGATGAACTGCCGGCATTCCTCCGGGGTTTCCCAGGCCGGGTTTTCGCCGCCCCAGATACCCGGGAACCATTCGGCGATATCGACTTGAGCCGGGCCCGACACCAGCGCGGTGAAGTAACCGTCCAGCTCGCAGGGATTGAGCACCGAGTGGTCGTCGCCGTACTTGAGCAGGGTGTCTTCGATCAGTTCGAAGTCGGCGGCGTTCAGTGGGGTGTTTTGCATGAGGGGAGTCCTGGAAAAAGCAGCGGCAAGTTTCCGGGTTCACGGGCCAGGCTGCAAGCCTCAAGCGGCCAGCGCGAGGCCTGAACGAGCGGGGGTCAGGTGTCGCGCAGCAGGTCCTGGGCGTCCAGCAGGCGGTAGGCGATTTCCGGGCGGTTCTCCATGGCCCGGCGAATGGCGGCCGGAATCGCTTGCCGGGTCTTGCGGCACAGCCCGGGCAACTCGCCCAGGGAAATGGCGATGCCGCGCATGCTGCGCACTTCGTTGTCGCTGGGAGTGATCTGCACCCGGATGCCGAGTTTCTCCAGCATCTGGCGTTGCATGTGTTCCAGGTCCGCCAGGTCCTTGAGGTTCTCCAGGCGTTGGAGCAGGCGCTTTTCCTCCTGGCGTGTGAGCAAGAGGATGCGCAGGTCGGCTCCGGGGGTGTCCAGCAACTGCTCGCGCTCGCAGATGCAGGCGCCGGGCGGACAGGGTTGGCGAAGGGCGGGGCTGGGGTTCATGGGAAACCATCATAGCGAGCCGGACGCGGCGCGCAGAGAAATATATGCACGAGTGTGCATCCGTTTCCTAGGCTTGTTCGTAGGATTGTTGCCTCGGCGGTAAAGGGGGCGAGCTGATGAGCATGGAGATCCTCGACATGGAATCTTTGCAGCACCTGCCGCTGACCGCCGTCAGCGACGACTTGCAGTTATTGCCGCGCCTGCTGGCCGGCGAGCAGCAGGCCTTTCGCGAACTGGTCAGACAGCATCAGGGCGCCATGCGCTCGGTGGCCCTGGCGATTGTCGGGCAGCGGCACGTCGATGACGTGGTGCAGGACGCCTGGCTGGCGATTGTGCACAACCTTGGCGGCTTCCAGTGCCGCTCCAGCCTCAAGACCTGGATGCTGACCATCACCGCCAACGCGGCCAAGGGCTGCTACGTGCAGAACCGTCGCGAGGCGGGTCGCTTCGTGCGGCCGGCCCAGGCGGGCGAGCAGCGCTTCGCCGAGGAGGGTGACTGGGCGCCGCCGCTGGAGTGGCACGAAGACAGCCCGGAAGCCTTGCTGTGCGCCGAGCAACTGCGTGGCTGCCTGGAGCAGACGCTGAACAGCCTGCCGCTGTTGCAACGCCGGGTCTTGTTGTCCCGTGAGCGCCAGGGCCACGCGCTTGAGGCCATCGGCGGGCAGTTGGGTATTTCGCGCAGTCATGTTCGCGTGCTGTTGCATCGCGCCCGCTTGCAGCTATTTGCCGCCCTCAAGCGCCATCAGATGGGCGCCTTCGATCCTGTCGCGGGCGGGCATCGGCGGCGGGCCTCGACCGCCATCAAGACGCCGACGTTCCGGGTGTTTTGAGTGCGGGGCGTGTTCATTCGCCTACGGGAGCCGCGGCTCACGATGGCGTCGGTATAGCGTTGGGCAATGTCTGGCGAGGCTGCCGTGGCCATATAGCGATAAAGCGCGGTTAGCTGCTCCAGAGCTTCTGGAGCAAATTCGACGGTGTGCGTCATTCCAGTTTGTTGCGGGCGTTCTGGTGCTCTGCTGACAACCGAGCACGGACCTGATCGGCACTGAGTGTGTGTGAAGCGTCCGCTTTCAAGGCATCGTAGGCGGTTGCCACCTGGTCGGTGAGCCAGCTTTCCACGGCTCGATCACGGGCCATCAATGCCCGCAGGCCATCGCGTATGACTTCACTTTCGCTGGCATATTCACCAGTCGCGACTTTGGCCTTCACCGCGTTGGCCCTCTGGTTTGGCAGCGTGATGCTCAATTGCTGAGTGCTACGCATGGGGACTTTCTCCGGCTGGATAGGATTTAATCCTGCCCTCGCACCGAGCAAAATGCCTAGAACCCCTCATCCATGGGCTGTACCCGTCCGACTGAAGGGACGATCCTCTAGCCGCGACGCGCCATCAGCAGCACCGACGCCGCCCCTGACAACAGCAGCGCACAGCCGCGATTGAACAGGCGCTTGCCCCGGGGGGCGGCGAGCCAGCGGCGCATGTGCAGGCCCATGTAGGCGTAGGCGCAGATGGCGATCCACTCCAGCCCCAGGAACAGCGCCCCCAGGATCAGGAACTGCGGGCCCATCGACTGCGCCGGATCGACGAATTGCGGCAGGAAGGCGGTGAAGATCAGGATCGCCTTGGGGTTGCCCGCCGCCACCAGGAACTCCTGGCGGGCCAGGGCCCAGAGGCCGACGCGGGCGCTGTCCTCGCTCGCTTCAGTGCCGGGATGGGCCCGCCACAGTTGCCAGGCCAGGTACAGCAGATAGCCTGCGCCGAGGATCTTGATCCCATGGAACAACAGCTCCGAGGTTTGCAGGACCACCGCCAGGCCGGCGGCGGCCAGGGCGATCATGGCGGCGAACGCCAGCAGCCGGCCGGCACCCGCCAGGCAGGAGTGGCGATAGCCGTAGCGGGTGGCGTTGCTCACCGACAGCAGGTTGTTCGGGCCGGGGGCCATGTTCAGGGCAAAGCAGGCGGGGATGAACAGGCTCAGGGTGGCGAGATCCATAAACTCTCCAATAGGGCATGGGGGTGGGGCCCACTGCATCGGGAGTCGCGCAAATGACCGGAACGCTGCTGGGGCGGGACGGACAAAAATAGTGGCAGGGCCGGGGGTAGGGCAAGAGGGCCCGTGCATCCTCTCCCTGGCCGGGCAGGGAGAGGGTGCTTCGCGGCGGACTTAGCGGATCGAGAAGTACGGGTCCCAGGAGCAGTAGCCCAGCACCTTGTTGTCACGGTCGACGATCATGAAGGACCAGGTGTAGGTGACCCGGGTGCAGACGCGGGTGGCGTCGGCCTGCCAGTAGAAGGTCTTGACGTTCTGCGGGATCGGCTGACCGGCGGGGTTGTCCCGGTTGATGATGGGCAGTGGTGTGCTCGGCAGCACCGTCGGCACCACGTTGGTCAGGTAGGGGTTGGGGTCCTCGCTCAGCGGCGGGTGGGTCTGGGTGTACTGGTAGAGGATCACCGAGTAGTACAGGCCCTTGGACAGGCTGGTGGCGCGCCAGCGCAACTGGTCGCCCTGACGCAGGTTGACCGCCAGCTCGGATCCGCCGTCGGCGCCATCGGCATTGCTGCGCCGCACCACCATGTAGACCACCAGGTCCGAGAGTCGGTCGTTGCCGTCGTAGATGTTGTAAAGCTGGGAAGGGTTGGAAGCGTCCTGGCTGAGTTTGAAGAGTCCCTTTTCGGCACTTTCAAGGATGGTGTCCACATCGATGGTGATGAGGATGTCCACAATGTTGTCGTTCATGTCCAGCTCCCTGCTGTCGCGTTAGACGCCTGGAATGCCCAGGCAAGCCTGCATCGGTTTTCCATGGCGCGGCTGCTGGGCATCGGCGCTCGGGGCCTGGACGAACGGGCAGCGAGCGCGGTGCACTTGCATGCAGTCGCGAGTGGAATCTAGATCCTCGATACGCTTAGTCAAATGGCTCCTGGCAAAAAAACGCGGCGCAAGACGAGCGGTGCCGGCCGCCGCTAGGCGGCGCCGATCGACTCGCCGTTCAAGTGCCGATCGAGCCAGGGGGCGACCTGGGCCGCGTGGCTCAGGCCCAGGTCATGGTCGGCCCCGGGCACGATGCGCAGGCAGGCCTGTGGCAGCAGGCTGGCCAGACGCTGGCCCACCGCCAACGGGCTGATGGGGTCGCAGTCGCCCCACAGCAGCAACACCGGCATGCCCAGCTCCCCCAGGCGCGGACCGAGATCGCTGTGGTCATCGATGAACCAGCGGGGCAGCTGCGGGTAGGCCGCGGCATAGTCGCCGCGCCAGTCCGTGGCGCCCAGCTCGCCCATGTCCACGCCACCGGAGGTGACGCTCAACACCAGATGGGTGATCAGCTCCGGCCGCGCCAGGGCCGCCCGCACCGCGAGGATGCCGCCCATGGACTGGGCCACCAGCGCGGTGGGCCGGTCGATGCGCTGCAGCACCAGGTCCAGCAGATCGTCCATGCCCTGCACGTCTGGCTGTGGCGGGGTGTCGCCGAAGCCCGGCCAGCCCAGGTGCACCTGCCGCGCCGGATGGCGCAACTGCGCGGCCAGGGGGTGCCAGAATTGACGATTGCCCGAGGCGCCGGGCAGAAACAGCAGTTGTTGGGGGGCTTGGGGCATGGCATCGCTCCGGGTCCATGGGCGGTGGGTTGAACCCTCGCGCGGACAGGGGCCACCGGGCGGCGCTAGAAAATACGGTGCTCGGGGGCGGTGAGCAAGCGCCGCATCAGGCGAGCGCCGCGCGCCAAGCTGGCGCCCCGGGACCCGCCGCCAGGGTTTATCATGCGGCGCTGCGGCCCGTTGCCCGCCCGAGCGGGGGCCGTCCCTTTCGCCCACCGTGGAGGCGCCCGCCATGCCCGATCTGCAAAAGCCTGCTGCTATCCCTGAGTTCCCCGTGTGCCACGCCCGGGGTGGCACCTCCACCGGGCTGATCCTGGCCCGCGAAGCGCTGCCCCGGGACGAAGCCCTGGTGGAAGAACTGCTGCGCCACCTGATGGGCGTGCCCCTGCACGGCGAGTGGCCGGGCAATACCCAGATCACCGGCCTGGGCCGCGGCGGGCCCACCAGCAACAAAGTGTTCATCGTCGAACGCCGCCCCGGCGAGACGCGGATGATCAGCACCCTGGCGCAACTGGCGGCGGGCAAAAGCGCCATCGACTGGAGCGTCAACTGCGGCAACATGTCCGCGGCCCTGCCGCTGTACGCCCTGCAACGCGGCTGGCTGCAGCTCGGGGAGGGCGGCGGGCAGATCGAGATCTACAACAGCAACACCCAGACCACGATGTATGCGCGCCTGAGCCTGCGCGACGGTCGGCTGCTCAGCGACACGCGGATTCCCGGGGTCAACGGGGTGTTTCCCGGGGTCGACCTGTTTCTCGACAAGCCGGTGGGAGCCAAGACCGGCGCGCTGTTTCCCAGCGGGCAACGGGTCGACCTGCTGGATGGGATTGCCGCCACCTGCATCGATGTGGCGGTGCCCATGGTCATCCTGCGCGCGGCGGACCTGGGCAAGACCGGACAGGAAAGCCCGGCTGAACTGGACGCCGACCCACAGTTCAAGGCGCGCCTGCTGGAGCTGATGGTGCTGGGCGGGCTGCGCATGGGCCTGCGCCAGCGCGACGGCCGCCTGATGAGCGCCGACGACCTGCGGCGCAGCGAAACCATTCCCAAGATCTGCATCGTCAGCCCGGCGCGCGAGGGCGGTGATATCGCCACCCGCTACTTCACCCCACAGAACGCCCACCCGTCCCTGGCGGTGTCCGGCGGCTGCTGCCTGGCCGCGGCCTGCCTGGCCGAAGGCACCGTGGCCCATGCCCTATTGGCGCGGGCACCGGCAATAGGCGAAGGGAAGGGCGAATACCCGCTGGCGATTGAAAACCCCGCCGGAGTGCTGGAGACCCTGATCAATGCCCGACAGGTGGCCGGGGAGCTACTGATCGACGGCGCCGCCTACCGGCGCAGCGCGCAGATTCTGTTGCAAGGCAGCACCCCGCTGTACAACGCCTCCCCCGAACTGACCGCCGCCCTTGGCGCCGCACACCGCGCCTGACCCCGCCCCGCATCCGCCTCATGTAGCCGCTGCCGAAGGCTGCGAACGAGCCACAGGCTCGCCAGCGATCTCACTACCGCCGAGGCCCCTGCGGTGCCTTGCGCAGCCTGCGGCAGCGGCTACAGAGGAGCCCGTGACGCCAGCGCCAGCATCCGCTTCGTGTAGCCGCTGCCGAAGGCTGCGAACGAGCCGCAGGCTCGCGGCGATCTCACTACCGCCGAGGCCCCTGCGGTGCCTTGCGCAGCCTGCGGCAGCGGCTACAGGAGTGCCCGTGACGCCAGCGCCTGCATCCGCCTCGTGTAGCCGCTGCCGAAGGCTGCGAACGAGCCGCAGGCTCGCCAGCGATCTCACTACCGCCGAGGCCCCTGCGGTGCCTTGCGCAGCCTGCGGCAGCGGCTACAGGGGGGGCCGTGATGCTAGCGTCTGCATCCGCTTCGTGTAGCCGCTGCCGAAGGCTGCGAACGAGCCGCAGGCTCGCGGCGATCCCCCAACCGCCGAGGCCCCTGCGGTGCCTTGCGCAGCCTGCGGCAGCGGCTACAGAGGAGCCCGTGACGCCAGCGCTAGCATCCGCTTCGTGTAGCCGCTGCCGAAGGCTGCGAACGAGCCGCAGGCTCGCGGCGATCTCACTACCGCCGAGGCCCCTGCGGTGCCTTGCGCAGCCTGCGGCAGCGGCTACAGGAGTGCCCGTGACGCCAGCGCCTGCATCCGCCTCGTGTAGCCGCTGCCGAAGGCTGCGAACGAGCCGCAGGCTCGCCAGCGCTCTCGCAACCGCCGAGGCCCCTGCGGTGCCTTGCGCAGCTCCACCCGCACCTCAGGCGGGGCCCTGAATGCCAAAGGCATATCAGCGAGCCGCGTCACCATCGGGAAGAAACTGCGGCACCTTCTGCCGCAGCAACTGGATCAACTCCGGGTCCATGAAGTCGTAATCATCGGGAATGTTCAGGCACACAATCTGCTGGTTGTTCAACTGCGCCTTGAAGCGCTTGCGCAGTTTTCCCCGGTGGCGGGTTTCCATCACCACAATCAACCCGGCCCATTGCACCAGCTCCGGGCCCAGGGGCACTTCGGCATCGTGATTGAGCCCGGCGGAGGCGGTCTGGATCCCCGGCCAGTCGGCAAACACCTGCTCGGCGGTGGGGCTGCGCAGTTTGTTCTGGCTGCAGACAAACAAGACATTGAGCATTGGGCCGAACTCCTTGGCACAGACGCCCGGCCCGTAAAGGGCAGGGCAAAGGCGCTGATTTTTCGGGGCTTTGGCCGCGCTGTCCAGCAACTTGTGACGCGCCGGGCGGATGGCGTTGGTCAGCCCCGGTTGCCCGCCAAGGGCTGTGGCTGCGAAACTGCCAGCCCCTTGACTTGCATCGCTCACGCCATGTCCGCAGCCCTGTTCACCTCACCCCATCTGGGCCTGGCCCTCAGGCGCTGGCGCCTGTTGCACCGGGTCAAGCAGCAGCACGCCGCCGAGCTGTTCGGTGTGGCGCAGTCGAGCATTTCCCGCTGGGAAAACGGCCGGCAAGCCATGGAGCCGGCAGAGCGTGCGCGCCTGGAGCAACTGCTGGCGGCCAACCTCAGCGCCGCCGCCGATCAGGCCCTGGCGCGGCTGGTGAACGACAGCCCGCGCGCCGTGCACTTGGTGTGCGACCTGACCCACCGCCTGCTGGCCTGTTCGCCGACCCGCGCCGCACAATTCGGCGTGCCCTTGAGTGAGCTGCTGGGCCAATCGCTGTGGGGCTTTTGCACCGAGGAAATCGTGCGCAAGGAAGCCGCCCTGGATGACCTGGGCTGGCGCGCAGTGCTGGCGCCGCCGTCCCTGGAGTTCTTCAGCGGCCACAACGATTCGGCCATCGTGCCCATCGCCCCCAGCCAGTGCCGCTGGACCCGCCTCAACCTGTCCGACGGCAACGCCGTGCGGCTGGTGGAAACCCTCTGACGCGCTTGTCGAGGCACGCCACGCATATTTTATCCGTGGACCGGTTGCTGCCCGCTGGCTAGTCTGGCAAGCCTTCGTCCGCCGCCCCACGGCGCGGGCCTCATTCACGTGCAGCAGGCTTGTCCATGACCCCCGAACTCCTCAGCGGCCGTCTCGACTTTCTCCGTGAAGCGGAAAAGCTCAAGGACGTGCTGCGCAGCGCCCACACCTCCAGCGGCCGCCAGGAAAGCACCGCCGAGCACAGCTGGCGCCTGTGCCTGATGGCGCTGCTGTTCGAAGACCAACTGGGGGACCTGGACCTGCTGCGGGTGCTGAAACTGTGCATCGTCCACGACCTGGGGGAAGCCATTCATGGCGACATCCCGGCGGTGGCCCAGGCCGCCCACCCGGACAAGAGCCAACAGGAACGCGACGACCTGCAATACCTCGCCCGGGCCCTGGACGCCCCGGCCCGCCAGCGCCTGCTGGAGCTGTGGGATGAATACGAAGGCGCCGCCAGCGCCGAGGCGCGCGCGGTCAAGGCCCTGGACAAGCTGGAAACCCTGCTGCAACACACCCAGGGCCAGAACCCGGCGGATTTCGACTACGGCTTCAACCTCGATTACGGCCGCCGCTACACCGACGCCAGCCCGTTGTTCCAGGCCCTGCGCCAGCAGATCGATGCCGACACCCGGCGCCGCCTCGAGGCCCAGGGCTGAGCGGCGGTTCACGATCGGCGGTGCCTGGCTCAGGCACCGCTGAGCATGCCCGGGCAGCACTCGCAAAAGGATGAACAGGCTCCGACAGGGGGCAGGGCGCCCGCTTGGGGCCTGGCACGGGTCATGGTTTTTTTCTGGCAGGGTCATCAAGCGAAGCTATTTTTACCTTCGCTTGTCCTTCACTACGCTTTTCACACGGTTGTCCAACCCGGGGCCAACGTCGAGCGGCAGGTTTTCGATGACCGAAGGAGTGATCCATGTCCAATGAATCCAAGTGCCCGTTCAAACACACCGCCGGCGAAGGCACCAGCAACCGTGACTGGTGGCCCGGCCAACTGAACCTGAAGATCCTCCACCAGCACTCGCAGCTGTCCGACCCGATGGCCGAGGACTTCGACTACGCCGCCGAATTCAAGACCCTGGACCTGGCCGCCGTGAAGCGCGACCTGCTGGCCTTGATGACCGATTCCCAACCCTGGTGGCCGGCGGATTTCGGCCACTACGGCCCGCTGTTCATCCGCATGGCCTGGCACAGCGCCGGCACCTACCGCATCGCCGATGGCCGCGGCGGCGCCGGGGGTGGGCAGCAGCGCTTCGCCCCGCTCAACAGCTGGCCGGACAACGTCAGCCTGGACAAGGCGCGGCGGCTGATCTGGCCGATCAAGCAGAAATACGGACGCAAGCTCTCCTGGGCCGACCTGATCATCCTCACCGGCAACGTCGCCCTGGAATCCATGGGCTTTAAAACCTTCGGCTTCGGCGGTGGCCGCCAGGACGTCTGGGAGCCGGACGACCACGTCTACTGGGGCAGCGAAACCACCTGGCTCGACGACCAGCGCTACAGCGGCGACCGCGAGCTGGAGAACCCCCTGGGGGCGGTGCAGATGGGCCTGATCTACGTCAACCCGGAAGGCCCCAACGGCAACCCCGACCCCCTGGCCGCGGCCCGGGACATCCGCGAAACCTTCGCCCGCATGGCCATGAACGACGAAGAAACCGTGGCCCTGATCGCCGGCGGCCACACCTTCGGCAAGACCCACGGCGCCGGCCCTGCGACCCACGTCGGCCCGGAACCGGAAGCCGCCGGCCTGGAAGAACAGGGCCTGGGCTGGAAAAGCAGCTTCGGCACGGGCGTTGGCGGCGACGCCATCACCAGCGGCCTGGAAGTGATCTGGACCACCACCCCGACCCGCTGGAGCAACGACTTCTTCGACCACCTGTTCGGCTACGAATGGGAGCTGACCACCAGCCCCGCCGGCGCCCACCAATGGCAACCCAAGGCCGGCGCCGGGGCCGACAGCGTGCCCGACCCCCACGACCCGAGTAAACGCCGCACGCCGTCGATGCTCACCACCGATCTGGCGCTGCGTTTCGACCCGGCTTACGAGGCCATCTCCCGACGCTTCCACCAGCACCCCGAGCAACTGGCCGACGCCTTCTCCCGCGCCTGGTTCAAACTCACCCACCGCGACATGGGCCCGCGCGCCCGTTACCTGGGCCCGGAAGTGCCGGCCGAAGAACTGATCTGGCAAGACCCGATTCCGGCGCTGAACCATCCGCTGATCGACGCCCAGGACATCCAGCAGCTCAAGGGCCAGATCCTCAATTCCGGCCTGTCCGTGGCGCAACTGGTGTCCACCGCCTGGGCCTCGGCCTCGACCTTCCGCGGCTCGGACAAGCGCGGCGGCGCCAACGGCGCACGGATTCGCCTGGCCCCGCAAAAAGACTGGGAGGTCAACCAACCGCAGCAACTGGCCCAGGTGCTGCAAAGCCTGGAAGCCATCCAGAGCGCCTTCAACAGCGCGCAGACGGGTGGCAAGCGCGTGTCCCTGGCGGACCTGATCGTCCTCGGCGGCTGCGCGGCGGTGGAGTTGGCGGCAAACAATGCCGGCTACAGCATCAGCGTGCCCTTCGCCCCGGGGCGCATGGACGCCAGCCAGGAACAGACCGACGTCGACTCCTTCGCCGTGCTGGAGCCCGTGGCCGATGGCTTTCGCAATTACCTCAAGCCGGTCAGCGGCGTCACCGCCGAAGCCCTGCTGGTGGACAGAGCGCAACTGCTGACCCTCACCGCCCCGCAACTGACCGTGCTGCTGGGCGGCCTGCGGGTGCTGGGGGCCAACGTCGGGCAAGCGCCCCACGGCGTGTTCACCGCGCGCCCGGGCACCCTGAGCAACGACTTCTTCGTCAACCTGCTGGACATGGGCACCCAATGGAAACCCCTGTCCGAGGCCCGCGAGCTGTACGAAGGCAGCGACCGCACCACTGGGCAATACAAATGGAGCGGTACTCGGGTCGACCTGCTGTTGGGCTCCAACTCGCAACTGCGGGCTTTGGCCGAGGTGTATGCAGCGGCGGATGCGGGAGAGAAGTTCGTGAAGGACTTTGTCGCCGCCTGGGACAAGGTGATGAACCTGGATCGGTTCGATCTGCGCTAAAAGGGGAGCAAACCGGGTAATACGACAACGCCTCCCTAGGGAGGCGTTTTTCATGGCCCGGCTACTGCCCGGCACCCACCCGTTGCACCTCCGGGAACAGCTGGCCCAGGGTGCTGCGGGCCTGGGCCGCATTCAGGTAGGCGTAGAGCAGGTCGGTCAGGGCTTGGAAATCCAGGCGCTGGCCATCGAGCATCGGGTTGAACAGCCACAAGCGCACGCGCATGCCGGCGGCCACCGGCCAGGCGTGGGGCGCGGCCAGGGATTTGAAGCAGGCCGGCGCCAGGGTCGGTGCACGGCTACCGGCCATCACCGAGAACACCAGCCCCAGGCTCAGGTGGCGCTGCTCCAGTTCGAAACCATCGAAACATACCCAGGGAGTGGGTTCGGGCGCATTGGCGAACTGCAGGGTGTCGGGGGTCAGCGCCAGCACCTGCTGGCCATGCCGCCGACGCAGGGCTTCGGCCGCCGCCAGGCCCACAAGCCCGGCGCCCAGCATCAGCGCCCCGGGCAGCCAGAACCACAGCTGGGCAGAGCGCAACTGCCAGGCCGAAGGCAGGCTGGCCAGCCAACCGCCCACCAGCACCAGCAGCAGGGAAAGCAGGGCCAGCATGACTGCTTGCCCAAGAGAGCGCTCACGAATCTCGCAACGGCGCTGGGGGCCATCTGCATCGGCCTGCAGTTGCAGCAGCAAGGCTTCTTTTTCGGCGTTATCCACGGCCTTGCAACTCATCCAGCTGCTGTTGTGCATTAGCCGCCTGGCAGTAGGCATCCAGAAGCGCGGCGATGTCATCGATGGCCAGTTTGCGCCCCGCGCTCATCAAGCCGGCGGAATGAATGCGAATGTGGGGTTCGGGGCTGTGGAACGCCATGGCCTGGTTGCCGAACACCTGGCGCACGGGCCTGTGGGTCGGCAGTGGGCAGCCCGGGCGCAGGGTCAGCTGCTGCAGGGTCAGCAGCCCCTCATCCTTGACATGGACATCCACCACGTCCGTCAGGTTGACCGGTGCACTCAGGGAATCCACGAACAGCTGGCGTCGGGTCAAGCGCATGAAGGCATGCTGGCCAGCGTGGCGATGCTGCCAGGTCACCAGGGCGAACAAGGCGGTCAGAAACAGCCCGCACAGCAGCATGCCGGTCTTGCCCTGGTGGATGCCCCAGGCCAGCATCGCCAGGGAAATCAGGGTGAACAGCGGCCCCAGCACCTGATAACGGCGCGTATTGGTGAATTCGCTCTGCTCGGGCACACGCTGGATCACCTGCTGGAGCTGGGTGATCACCTGTTCGCGCTGAGCGTCGCGAGATGCATCGGGTTGCAGCGATGAAGTCATAAACAAGTCCTTGATTCACAGAAAACAAAGCGGTCGAGCGCCTGGGTGCCGGCGCTCCCCCAGGGCTCACCGGGCCTTGAGGTAGTCGGTAAGGAACGCCTGGGCATCACCCTGGCTCGACAGGTTCTCGTCATAGCGCACCCGCACCGGCGCGGCTTCACCCGGCAGGTACAGCTCGCCCCAACCCTCCTGGAGCACCAGCACCACGAATTTCTGCCCGTCGACGGTCGTGGCGTAGCGGGTATCCTTTGCGGTCTTTTCCACGGCCATTTTCTGGATGCGCAAGTTCCAGTCGTGATCCACGTCCGCCACCTGCACCAGGGCCTGATGCTCACTGCGCTCACCGATGCGCAAGGTCCAGACCTTCACCCCCTGCTGGCCGACATAGGCCGCCAGTTTATCCGCCACCGGGGGCCGCTCATCGGCCTGGACCAGACCGCTTCCCAGGGCCAGCGCCATGGCCCACACGGCCGTCCATTTGCAATAAAACTGCATGGTTCAAACTCCTAACATCTGAAAAAGCCGCTCATTGAAGTCGGCACCTGCGGCCCTGCCAAGCGCTTTGGCCGTCATTCACAAGAAAAATTCCGACGCTCACAACCACCGCTGCGCAAAGTGTGAGTGAGTTACCATTGGCCGCCGTAGCAACCCCACCCATGGACCCGCTTTGCCGATGGAATGCTGGAACCCCTACCTCGATACACAATTCTGCTTCGACCGGCCGGTTGGCCTGGCCCGCGCCGGGGTGTTCGACCCCAGTGCCCGGCGGGTGATGGGCAGCGCCGTCGGCCACTATCGCGCCCGTACCGTGCGCCCGCACTTGCAGTACTTCGACTGCAACCTGCAATTCCCCGATCCGCTGCGCATCCACAAGGTGTTGCCCGACAGCCTGTGCATCGTCCAGGTGCTGGCCGGGCAATGGCAGCACCGGATCGACGGCCAGCTCCACCACTACACCCCCGGCGCGCCTCAGGCCCTGGGCCTGAGCGAGACCATGGAAGCGCTGGACCAGATGCCCGCCGGCAGCCACGCCCGCATGGCCGGCCTGCGCATCGCCGGCAGCTATTTGCGGGAACTGGCCGAGGAAGACCCGACGCTGCAGCCCTTGCTTGGCCTGCTGGACGACGGCATCCGCTTTCGCCAGTTTCAACGCTGCCGGGCGCTGGGCAGCTTGCTGGAGCGGCTCTACCAAGCGCCGTACCAGGGCGCCCTGCAACGCCTGCACCAGGAAAGCCTGAGCCTGGCGGTGCTGGTGGAACTGGCGGTGCACCTCCAGGGCCAGCGCCCTGCGGCGCCCACGGTGCGCGGGCAACTGGACCTGGCCCACGAAGCCCGCCGCCAGCTCGACGCCCACCTGCTGGACCCGCCCGGCAGCCAGGCGTTGGCCCAGCAACTGGGGGTAGGGGAGACCACCCTGCGCCGCGCCTTTGCCCAGGTATTCGGCCAGTCGATGCTGCAGTATGTGCGGCGCCAACGCATGGAGCTGGCGCGCACCCTGTTGCGCCAGCGCAAATGGCACGTGGCGCAGATCGCCTACCGCCTGGGCTACGCCAACCCGGCCAATTTCAACCACGCCTACAAGGCCCACTTTGGCCATCCGCCCGGCGCGGAAGGCTAGCGCAGGCGCACCCCAGCCCCTTGAGGAACAACCCCCATGAGCCAATTGACAGCACTGATTGCCCAAGCCAAAGCCGGGCTATCGGTCCAGCAAGACATTCCCCAGGAACGCTGGGAGGCCATCGCCACCCAGTGCGGCGCCGAGGAAATCGCCGAAATCAAAACCCGCATCGCCTCACTCAAGGCCGCCCGCGAAGCGGTGGAAGACTGGGACGGCGACACCCGGGATGACCTGTACTTCGCCATCGCTGATTTTACCCGCCTGCTGGAACTGGCCACCGCCCACGCACAAGGTGAATGAACCTGCCGGCTGAGCGCACAACGGATTATGTCGAGAGCAGCGAGGGCGCCGTGCGCCCACGCAACCATCTGGGCAACGGCACACCTGAGAGGAACAGCCCCTGTTTAACGAACTAGTGTTTTTGCCCGAAGGCCCCGACCAGGGCTCCGCCTACCTCGGCGGCAACCCCTACCTGCCTGAGTCCATCCCGTGGCCCACCGACTCGATGGGCGTCCCCTTGCTGCATCTTGCCAGCCTGCCGGCCAGCGTTATCAATCGATACCTTGCCGGCATGCAATTGAATGAGGAGCTGGTGGTTTCGCTGTTTACGCCTTACTCAATCGTCAGCGATGCCTACATCGAGCAAGCCATGCAAGAGGGCGGCAAGGTGCTGGCCTACAGGCCCGCGGCGCGACAGGTGGATGGTTACGGACAGCCCATCACCCCGGCGCGGCGAATCGCAGTGGTTGAAAATCCGGGGCAGGACAGCGACGAAAACGGCCTGGCCAAGATCGCCGGAATACCCGCCTGGATTCAGGGGCAAGAGACACGCCCAGGCTTGAACTATGTGCTGCAGATCAACAACTCCCGGCTGAACAGGGCCGCTCCAGGGCACAAGGGCATTTTGGTCGGCGGAACCGGCTATCTGCTATTGAAGCAAGGCATTGATGACGAAGACCTGATGGCCGGGGCCCTGATCATCCAGAGTTCATAAGACAGGGGGCGGGCCCTCAGCCCACGAGGGCAAATTCTTGGGATCGAAGCGCTCGCGGGTGTCCATCTGAACATTGCGCTGGCTCGCGGTTTGCTGCTGGCTGGCGTACAGCGGCTCGGCAAAGTAACTGATCAGCAGCGAACGCCGGCGCGCGCCACTGGGATTGCGGCAGGCCCCGTGCACCAGATCGACATCGAACAGCAGAATGTCCCCCGCAGCACCGGACAGCTGCACCGCGCGGGATTCATCGGCGAAGTCGAACGGCGGCTCATGCGCACCGGGGCGATGACTGCCGGGAACCAGACGCGTCGCCCCGTTGTGCGGCCCATAGTCGTCGAGATAGGCGATGGCATTGACCACATCCCCCGGCCGCTGCACCGACAAGTCACGGTGCAACACCTGATGACCGCCCCCGGCCACGGGCTCACGGCCCTCCACCTGGGACAGATAGAAACGCTCGCCGATCAACTCGCCCACCACCGCCAGCACCTGTGGCAAGCGGCACAGGGCCTGCACCTGTGCATCCGTATCCAACTGCGAATGGCGCCAGTCCCAGCCACGGGGCACGGGCCATTGATCCGACGGCTTTACCCCGGCATCGAAGGTGGCGCGCAGGTCCGCCAGCCAGTCGAGCGGGATGGCTTGGCGTAGCAGGGTATAGCCATTGCGATGGAGTTGTTCACGGGCGGTCATGGGGAGCTGGATATCCTTATCTGCAATAACGTGCCGAGCATACCTGTGGGCAAAAGCCCTGGACATAACCGGCGACGGTTTAGCCATTGCACCAACGCGAACAGCCGCCTAGTCTGCTGCGGTCGCTGCAAAATCAGCGACCGGGCCTGAGAACCCGGTAAGATGCAGGCGCACAAGCGCCCGCCCATGAATGCAGGCGCATTTTTGTGCCCGTCTGTTCGTGTTATGGCGGCTGTGCGTGGGAGACCTTCGGGTCTGCCGGGTTCCTGTATCTCCGGTTTCTCAGCCCGCGCACAGCTGCCACCCACTCGCCTGAGAACGAAGGTGGCAGCTCTCATTACTGATATGGGAGTTTCAATCATGTACGCCCGTAATCTGTGTGGACTTTCCCTTCGTAGTACCCGTCTTCTGGCTGTTGTAGGAGGTGTCCGATGAGCAGTTCAGCATCAGTCAAGACACTGGGTTTCGTCACCTTTGGCAGTTGTGCCGATCCTGAACTAGAGCTGTTTCGCGTGAATGCTGACGTGCCTTTGGAGCTTGCGTTGGAGTACGCCTCTACATTGCTGTACTACGCCAAGAAACTTGCACTTGATGCCGCTATGGAAGAGCAGGGGGAACGGTATGCTTGGGCTGCGTATTTTTTGGCGGAGATGGGGAAGGCGGTTATTGATGATGTGGGGCTGGGGCTGGGGGAAAGGGATCTAAATTAAGGGGAGCTTGGATAAATATATAGAGGCCGCTTATTAGTACTAAATAAGCGGCCTCTGTATAGTTTGAGATGTGAGTCTGGTTGAATGTTAATTTGTTTGTTAAGTTAAGTTTTATTGTGGGATCGAAAAAAGCTTGTCGTTTTTCACTATTTCGATAAGTTATCTAGAAATTGCAAGCTGAGTCATGCTGCCTGCAAGATTCGATAAAACATCGCTCTCACGCATGCCGCTCAGTTCTATGCATAGTCTGTCTAAAGTTCGCTCCCAGTAATATCCGTTTCGAGGGTTAAATAAGCCAACTTTAGAAAAGTTTAATTCTCCTTTTGAAAACGCTAGGCTTGAATAGATTAAAAGTTGCTTTATGTCGCTGACTCTGAAGCCTCTATCGCCAGCTTTGATTTCATAAAGGCAGTCTTCATATATTAAATCCCCTTCACATGCAGATACCACGCCGCAACCAGAGAATTTTGGCCTGATCTGAATATTGTTCTTGGCGGGAAATGACAGCATTAAATTGCGCGTCATTCCGAGTACTTCTTGCTTGCATAAATTGTCAAGCTCTAGTGTGGCCGAATTTTTGTCTCTTGTTATTCTTAATATGTATTTGTTAACGCTTTCTATGCACTCTTGAGTGATTGATAATATAACCTCTCTTTTAGGTTGTAGTCCGGCCGCTCGCGCGCGACTGAAAGTCTCAAATGCTAGCTCATTTAGAAAGCCTCTTAAGTTTATAGGAGCTACATTATCAATGGGTGATACTTGGCGAGCAATTTTTAAGTTTTCCCTGCGCCAGTAAGTGTCAGCGAGAGGAATGATTTCGTGCCATAACGATGTAAAACTGGAAGAGAAATGCTGTTCCGATATCATACTGGAACTCTCCAGCCTTGAGGGTTTTTTTGTTTAGAGTCTGCTGCCCAAGTTAGTATTAGTTTCTCAAAATCATTTAGCTCATGCTTTACCGAGTCACGCCAATGCTTTCCCTCGTCTTCAAGAATATAAGAGCTAATTAACATGGCTCTACGCTCCCAAACTGTTAGCGTAGAGTAGCTTTTTCGGCAATTAGATATCCAGTGATCTGCGCCTCGATGGGCCATCATTAGTATGATATCCCTTTTTATCATCATGCTCAGAGGCTGTTTGTAAAGTAGTGATAATAGTCTTTCTGATTCTTCGGATAAATCTGCGGAAAGTACTCTCAGTGTGTACGATAAGTTTGTTGGTACTTGTGTTATGTAAGATCCGGAAGAAATAAGTCCTCTTAGCTTTAAGAAAAGTTCCTCTTTTACGTTGCGGTCGAGAGTGTCAAGTAATCCGCGGCATAAAAGCATGACTGCTGGATATATGGGGTATAAAAGATCTAGGCTATTTATAAGGGACTTGATTGCGTCATTCTGTACTGCTGGCTTCAAGTGCTTTAATGCAGATATCAGTCTCCTGGATAATCCCTCATCAATACGGCTCTTAGATAGTTCTCGACCAAGCATGCCAACAATATCGAATTTTGATAGCTCGGCCTTGAGTTTTTCATAATCGCTTTCAGCAGTTTGAGAGTAAGGGTCAAAGTAGACGCGAAGACGTCTGAATGCTCGTTCTTCTGTGTCGCGCTCAGCTTCATGTTCCTCCGGGGCTGAAAATTCGGAAGTTGATAGAAACTCGTTTGAAGTCATTATTCTTGTTTTTGTTTTTTGTAATGATAGCCCTTCATTGGTTAATAGTAAGTCGTTGATTGATATTAGTGCGGAATATGCTTCTTCCTTGTTTTTTGCGAAAATAACGAAGTCATCAACAAAACGGCAGAAAGTTATGGATTCACTTACTAAGAGACGGTCAACTCTATTTAAAAGGATCTCGCTGAGTATCCTTGCGGCAGCTCCACCCACAGGTAAGCCATATGAAACGTTGTCAGAGATTGATTGGAGTATCGTCATAATTCGGTTGATTATATCTCCATTGCTAGTGGCTTTCTTAAGTGCGTTCTCTAAACGGTGATGATATATTCTTGGATAAAAATCGGATATGTCGCATCGAAGTACGTAGCTGTTGTTTTGTGCGTGCTCAATCGATGCGTGTTGAAAGTTTTGCCAGCCGACTTCTTTGTCAAATAATGATCCGGTTGTGTTGTCCGGCTTGAATCTATAAGAAAAAACTATGTCCGAGCCTAATCTTTTGTTCTCGATCTGCTCTGCAATTGTTAGAACGAGGGAAAGTAAATATACGTTCCAAATTGGATCTATTTGAGTGCCCCATCTGAATCCGCTATATCCAACCACAGATAGGTTTTTGGCTGTCAGAATGGGGATTTCTTTTACCGCGACATCAAAGTCTTTATCAATTTTTTCTAAAACGGTGATAACGTCATCTGCTTTGTCATTAAAGATATGGTTTTCTATTGGGTAGGGAAAAATGTCGGTGTCGCCAAATTTTGCGATGTTTTTAACTGCTAGTCTAAAAGTGTCTTTCTTTATTAATGGCATGCTCTTTTCCGTGAGTCTGTTGTAGTAAGGGAAGGTGTGTGGATCTGGTGGTATTTATTTTTTGTTGCATTTTTTATAAGGGGTCTTATCTGAGTAGCTGTGATTAGTGGGCTAGCTCTCGGAGATGTACAGAGTTTCTGTCTAATGTTCTTAGCATAGGATGAGAAAAATTCCAGTAACTCAATGAAAATCTCCAAACCTTCCATGTATTCTTGCATGTGTGATTGGTGATTTCATGTTTGTAAGACGCCGTGATCTGTTGGTGAGGTTTTGATCAGTCATAGCGTAATGGTCAAAAAAAGAATACTCCTGACCGTTTTCTATCTGTCGTGACAGGCAGATGTAGCCAGAAGCTTGCCGGTGGTAACGGGCAGAAAACAGCCAGAATAGAATGGTTGCGAAAAAATGACTTTATCTTCGTTTGTTATTTAATCTTTCGATCTGTCTTTCCAGATTTTCGATTCCACTCTCTAAGTCGGTAATTCCAGCGCTGACAGACTCTTTCTTGTCGGCTATAGAGTCAATAAACATTTCATAAGCTTTTACTTTATTTAATAAGGCTACGTGGTTGACCAGTTGATCCTTTAACACAGAGAGGAATTCTTTTTCGTCTGGATAACCAGCATCAGGAGGAATATGGAGGCTTTCGCTTCGGCTTTTTAAAAAAGACGTCACTTCATTATACTCTTTCCATGATCTCACAAACTTTATACTGGCTGAGTATCTACCAAGAATTTTTCTGATGGCGTTCTCTTCACTTTCGGGGCAACAGATTATTTTTATTGTATGGTAAGGGAAAGCGAGCCCATTAGGATCGGTGTAACGCCACTCTCTCTCCCACATATAGCCTTGAAAAGGCTCTTCTTCGAGCAAAGGAGTCGTCAAAGGATAGATTTTGTCGATAAGCGATTTAAAGAGCGAATAAACTTGTTGGTCAGCTATCGGCAGTCGGTCGAAATGGTTTTTGATTTTGTTAATGTCTGATGTAAGTTGGCTATCGGCATACACGCAGGGGCGCACATTATATTTAACCAACTCACTTTTATCGAAGCCGATGCCGAAGCGCTGGTCGTTACTCCAGCGCATATAGCTTCTGTAACGGAAGAAGTCTAGCGCAAAAGTTGGGGACTCAGTAAAGCACACAACCGGTGCGTTATAGGTTCCTGATGATTCAGGAATACATGATCTCAAAAAGCCTGTGTTTTCAGGTAATGTCACTCCTGCGCCTGTCAGTATAGAAGTAAGAGCTTCACCCCCAGTCATGTGAAATAGAAATGGCGACATGTCTGGCTTTTCGACTGACGTGATTTTGAAGGTGGGAGTGTCTATTTTAAACGCTTTCCAGCGAATGCCAGACGATGGAGGCTTTAACATTGGTAATTACATCCATTGTAAACGGTAGTCGAGAATGATATCGGAGTGACATTATTGTGTCGACATTTACGAATGTGCAGCTGTGTGCATCCCGAAAAACAACTGACAGACATATGTGACCTTGAGTAGCAATCGCGGTTTCCAAGCTTGCTTTCCTCCGCACGCTTAGGGCTTACCCATATGCCGAGCAAAAATTTAATTCTTATGCATTCAAAAAGTCAACGATTCTGACTGCGGTTGTGGGTGCTACGATATCGGCTGGATTGTTTACCCTCCCGATTGCGGCGACCAGAGCTCAATAAACGTGCCGGTTATGCTAAATGGGCGAGTTCCTCCGTTTGAAGTATTAAAATACGAAGATTGTTTTTCAGCATAGTAGGGCTGAAGAGCTGAGGCGGTTGGAAACGATTATTCTGTTTTACCAATGGATGAGCAATTCAGCTGTGGTCATAATCACAGCTAAAACACAAAGGACGTTCCCAGTGAAAAAAGCTTCTCTTAAGAGTTTTTTGGCTATTGTTTCTGTTTTTTTAGCTACATTCGCATGCGCGAATGAACGCAATCTAAAAGTATCCGCAGAAAGTGAAGCGCTGTACTTCAAAGCGCTGCCTTACCTGGAAAAAATCGATGAAGTACAAAACGATATGTTCACTTTTCGAAAGCAGTTAGCAGTCAACGAAAAGGTGCCCGACCAAAAAAATGAACAATATAGAGACGAAATGCTTCCGCTTGTAAAAGAAGGAATGCCTTTGCTCAAGCGTTCAGCTGAAGAAGGCAACCCAGCAGCGCAGTACCGTCTAGCGTTGATGTTGTCGACTTTTGAATCTCGCGATCAAGTCGCCGAAAAGGTCTGCATTCTCCTAAAATCCAGTTTCAGTAACGGATTTACTCCAGCGGGTTTGCAGATGCTTTTCTATTGCTTCGATGAGGTTAAAACACCTGGGTATCGGTCACTTGTCGAGGCGTTGCCTAATGATCAAACCCTGTATAGCAGGTACTACCCCCAGCCAACGATGATGCCGAGTTGCGATAGAAATAGCCGCTCTGACAGCAATCCAATCGTGTTGCTCGACGAAAAAAGTTTTCGCGCCAACCTTTATATGAGTATGGCGACTCAAATGTTGACGCAAAACCTTAAGCAAGAGCAGGTGCGGTTTCTCAATAAAGCCGCCGAGCATGGATGCACCAGGGCAATAGAAAGGCTAAAGCTCAGCAGCGCCACTAATGGAGCTCACCCGTAACTGGGAGCACATGATTAACCGCGCCTGGAATGAGATGGACGAGCAACCCGCTCTACTGACCGAGGTCCAGTTCAGAGAGTGGTTACGGCAGCAGTTCTACTTCCCAACCCGTGATGGCTGATCATCAGCAAGCAAAAGAGCGGTGCAGGGCGCTACCGCTCAACCTCACCCAACCCTCAAAACGTCGGCGGCGTAATCACCCACAACACCACCGCATCCTCCTCCCCAGGATTCCCATACTTATGTGGCTCCTGGCTGGAAAAGCTAAAACTATCCCCTTCACTCAACTGGAAATACCGTTCCCCCACCCACAGCTCAAAGCTCCCCGACAGCACATACCCGGCTTCCTCGCCCTCATGGCTATAACTCTCCTTGCTGTACGTCCCCGGTGGAAACCGTGAGTGCAGAAACACCAGTTGCCGGGTCGGTTGTGGGGCCAGCAGTTGATCGATAATCCCGTTCTCATAATTCACCTGCGGTCGCTGTTTCTTGCGCACGACATAGCCCTGATCTTCGGGCGCGGTCTGGCTTTCGATGGCGAAGAACCATTGGATGGTTATGCCCAGGCCGCGGATGTGGATGTTCAGGAACTGTGGGCCGCGGTTTCTGATTTTCTAAGTACAAATCTATGAGCCGCAATTGAACTGGCTATGGTGTAGCTGCTCCACCCCCTGAAGCTTTCTGTGAGTCAATCGTCTGAAATCCTGGAATAGAAAAGGTTTTAATTAACGTATTCCGGCGTTGGGTTAAATCCAGGATCCCATCAGCTAACTCCTTTTTTTTGATCGCGTCACTGGCGATGGCTTGGTCGGCAAGGAGCTTTTGGTTGTTCGCAATTGCAGCATCTAGTCGTTGTATAGATCCATCTAGATCAAGTGTACTCACACCATAACGTTGATTGGCACGGTTTAAAATACTCGATATCGCTATTGGGATTGAGCATAACTCATGGTACTTAATTGCATCTGCGATAGCTGCTGCGCCACTGTAGATATTTAATGGTTTCTCCTGTAATGGCGTTATTCGAACGAGCTCAGTCTTTCTCAAACCGCCAATTTCCTTGGCGACTGTTGGGATTAATTCGCCTCCGTACATCTCGTTGTTTATTGAAGATCGCACTTCGTTAGTCACTGCGGAGGTGCCAGCAAGATTCTGCGCAGCCCTACCGCCTACAACAGCTGCAGCTGCAGCTGTAGCAGTGGTAATGGCGCTATACCAAACGTTTGTAACAGCCCTTCGTCCATATATTGATGAGATGAAATCTCCACAATAGATATCGGAGGTTGAAATTAGCTTGAATTGTTCTTTGTTGCGTGTCGCTTCATCTTTTATTCTGCTGATGATTGTTTCTGAGTCCTCTATTTTTGTAGTTGAAACATCGACAATACTATCTGCTCGATTAGGCGGTGTGAGGTGTAAGGGACGATTTGAACAAGCTGAAATTATCACCGCTAAAGATACTGTCAGTCCTAGGCTAACCAGGCGCAAGCGGTCTGATCTAAGGATCGTAGAGCTTTTATCCATCACTCCCTGCTCCAAGTATCTCGATAGCTTTTTGCCATCGCGCTACATCGGTATAGCAGCAAATTGCGATGATGCTAGGAGCTCAAAAAAAGAAAAAACTAGCTTTTGTCTCGCTGTCAGGGGCCTCACTGACCTCAACCCGCATGTCCTCGCGCTGCTAGCCAGCGCCTCTGAAATAGTCAGACTTTCAGAGCTGCTGGCATGCTGATTGGTTGAGATGTCTTCAGATCAAGGTCCTACTTCACTGGTCACGATGACGAGTAAGTCATGACTTCTAACAGCTTTGAGTGGTGGTTCCTCTTGGTTTGTGCCGATCTCGTTGGAGTGAAGTTATCTGAATTACCGGTCTCAATCTTCGCTAGTCAAGAAGCTATCCGTGCTTTCTAGTTCCCTATTGCCAAATAGGAATTCGACCATTCACTTCGCGGCAGATCAGGCTGATTTCTGTTCGGAGAACTATTTGACCTTCATACAGTGCTGAGTAGTTATGTCTCCCTCTGCATCAGCCAAACTGGCCATCTCTCCCCGTCTTTCCCCCCCTCAAAACGTCGGCGGCGTTATCACCCACAACACCACCGCATCCTCCTCCCCAGGATTCCCATACTTATGCGGTTCCTGGCTGGAAAAGCTAAAGCTATCCCCCTCACTCAACTGAAAATACCGTTCCCCCACCCACAGCTCAAAGCTCCCCGACAGCACATACCCGGCTTCCTCGCCCTCGTGGCTATAACTCTCCTTGCTGTACGTCCCCGGCGGAAACCGTGAGTGCAAAAACTCCAGCTGCCGGGTCGGTTGCGGGGTCAACAGCTGATCGATAATCCCGTTCTCATAATTCACCTGCAGCCGCTGTTTCTTGCGTACTACATAGCCCTGATCCTCGGGTGCGGTCTGGGTTTCGCTGGCGAAGAACCATTGGATGGTCACGCCCAGGCTGCGGGCGATGTTGAACAGGGCGGGGATGGAGGGGTAGGCGAGGTTGCGTTCCAGTTGGCTGATGTAGCCGGCGGTGAGTTCGCTCTGTTGCGCCAGTTCGCTCAGGGTCAGGCCGCGGCGTTTGCGCAGGCCACGGATGCGGGTGCCAAGAAACTGTGGGCCGCCAGGGGCTTGGTTGTCGCTGCCGGGCTCGGGCGGGGTGCTCACGGGCGGCGTCTTGCTGCTTGGGTTCATGGCGGGCTCCAGGCCTGGAAGACGGGCGCATCCGGGCGCCCGTCCTGCAAAAGCCCTGGAGTATAAAGCAGCCTCAAAGCGCCCAGGCGACTTTCAAGCCTTCATGGATGGCTTCTTCGACGGTGCGCGGTGCCAGGCAGTCGCCGATGCGTTGGAAGGGCACCAGGCCTTTGAGTTGTTGGCCGAGGTCGTCCACGGATTGGTGGCCTTGGCACAGGACGAGGCTGTCGACGTTTTCCAGCAGCATGGGTTCGCCGCTGGCGGTGTGTTGCAGGTAGACGGTGCTGTCGTCGCAGCCGTAGAGGCGGGCGTAGGGGATGATCGGGATCGCCAGTTTGTGCAGTTCGCCGGCCATTTGGTCGCGCACGTACAGTGGCAGGCTTTCGCCGCAGTGGGTGCCGTTGACCGCCAGTTGCACTTGGTGCCCGGCGCGCACCAGGCGCTCGGCGATGCCGGGGCCGATCCAGTCGCAGCGCCAGTCGGCCACCACTACGCTGCGGCCCAGTTGCACTTCGTCCCGCAGTACTTGCCAGGCGTCCACCACTTGCAGGTCGCCGCCGCGTTCGAAGTTCGGCCAGTAGGGCTGGGCGCCGGTGGCGATGATTACGTGGTCGGGGTTTTCGCGCTCGATCAGGGTGCGGTCGACCCGGGTGTTGCGCACCACTTCCACACCGGCCAGTTGCATTTCCCGTTGCAGGTTGGTGCTGGCGCCGCCGAATTCGCTGCGCCGGGGCAGCAGTTGTGCCAGTTGGATCTGGCCGCCCAGTTGCGCGCTGGCTTCGTAGAGGGTGACCTGGTGGCCGCGTTGCGCGGCGACGGCGGCGGCTTTCATCCCGGCCGGGCCGCCGCCCACCACCAGGATGCGTTTGCCGCGGGCGCTGGGCTTGGGCTGGCCGTAGAGCAGTTCGCGGCCGGTTTCCGGGTGCTGGATGCAGGAGATCGGCAGGCCCTTGTGGAAGTGGCCGATGCACGCCTGATTGCAGGCGATGCAGGCGCGCACGTCTTCGGCTCGGCCGCTGTCGCTCTTGTTGGGCATCTGCGGGTCGCAGATCAGCGCGCGGGTCATGCCGCACACGTCGGCCTGGCCCTTGGCGATGATCGCTTCGGCTTCCTGGGGCTGGTTGATGCGCCCGGTGACGAACAGCGGGATCGACAGTTTGGCCTTGAAGGTGCCGGCTTCCCGGGCCAGATAGGCCGCTTCCACCGCCATGGGGGGGACTATGTGCACGGCGCCGCCGAGGGAGGCGGAGGTGCCGGCGACGATGTGCACGTAGTCCAGTTGCCCTTGCAGCAATTGCACGGCGGCCAGGGATTCGTCTTCGGTGAGGCCTTCGGGATCGCGTTCATCGGCGGAAATGCGCAGGCCGATGATGAACTCGGCATCGGTGCTGGCGCGCATGGCGTCAAGGATTTCCCGGATAAAGCGCAGGCGCTGTTCCAGTTCGCCGTTGTAGCCGTCGCTGCGGCGGTTGACCCGCGGGTTGATGAACTGCGCCGGCAGGTAGCCGTGGCTGGCCACCAGTTCCACGCCGTCCAGCCCGGCCTGATGCAGGCGCCGGGCGGCGTCGGCGTAGCCCTGGATGATCTCGTCGATCATGTCCTGGTCCAGGGCCCGGGGCATGACCCGGAAGCGTTCGTTGGGCACCGCCGAAGGGGCGTAGGCCACGGCCAGCAGGCCGTCGGCGGACTCCATGATTTCCCGCCCCGGGTGGAAGATCTGCGACAGCACCACGGTGTCGTGGGCGTGGCAGGTTTCGGCCAGGCGCCGGTAGCCGTCGATGCAGGCGTCGTCGGTGGCCATCAGCACGTGGCTGGTGTAGCGCGCACTGTCGTGGACCCCGGCCACCTGCAGCACGATCAGGCCGACGCCGCCTTCGGCCCGGGCGCGGTGGTAGGCAATCAGCTGTTCGTTGACCAGGTTGTCGGTGGGCATCGAGGTGTCGTGGCCGCTGGACATGATGCGGTTCTTCAGGCGTTTGCCACGGATCTGCAAGGGTGCGAACAGGTGCGGGAAGGCGCTGGTCATTGCGGTGACTCCAGGCGGGCCAAGGGCAGGGGAGCACAGCCTTGGCGTTGTTATTGTTGGCCTATCAAAATTTACCGCCAGTAAAAAATCAACTTGTTTTTTTACTGATGCTTGCAGTAGTTTCGATCTGCGCCCGCTTTTGGCGCGAACCTCACAACAATAAAAAAGGGCCGTGCCGGCGCCTGCCGGTGTGGCACCGCGACGAGGATTCACAGATGAAAGCGCTCACCCGCAAGCACGGTTGTTCTTTCCTGGCCCTGAGCCTGGCCCTGGGTTTGTCCCTGGGCCAGGGCACTGCCCAGGCAGCCCCCGACATGGTGGTCGTGGCGTACGGCGGAGCCGGACAAAAAGCCCAGGATGTGGCGTTGTTCCAACCCTTCAGCAAGGCCGATGGCAGCAAGCTGATCCAGAGCGAATACAACGGCGAAATGGCCCGGATCAAGGTCATGGTCGACACCGGCAACGTCGACTGGGACCTGGTGCAGATCGAAGGCCCGGACCTGATGCGCGGCTGCGAGGAGGGCATGTACGAGCCCCTGGACTGGAAGGCCCTGGGCCGTGCCGAGCAGTTGATTGCCGACGCCGCCCAGCCCTGCGGTTCGGCGGTGCTGGTGTGGAGCGTGGCTATCGCCTACGACCGCAACAAACTGGCCAAGGCCCCGGCGTCCTGGGCGGATTTCTGGGACGTCAAGCAGTTCCCCGGCAAGCGCGGCCTGCGCAAGCGCGCGGTGTACAACCTGGAGTTCGCGCTGATGGCCGATGGGGTCAAGGTCGAGGACGTGTACAAGGTCCTGGCCACGCCCCAAGGGGTGGAACGGGCCTTCGCCAAGCTGACCGAACTCAAGCCCTACATCCAGTGGTGGGAAGCCGGGGCCCAGCCGGGGCAGTGGCTGGCCGCCGGTGATGTGGTGATGACCTCCACCTACAGCGGCCGCATCGCCGTGGCCGCCCAGGCCGGTGCCCCGCTGGCGGTGGTCTGGCCCGGCAGCCTGTACGGCATGGACTACTGGGCGATCATCAAGGGCTCGAAACACGTGGATCAGGCCAAGCGTTTCATCGCCTTCGCCAACCGCCCCGAGGTCCAGGTCGACTACGTCAAGCAGATCCCCTATGGCCCGACCAACACCCTGGCCGCGGCCAAGCTCGACCCGGCCCTGGCGCAGTGGGTGCCGACCTCGGAACAGAACCTCAAGGACGCCCTGGCGATGAACGTGGAGTTCTGGGTCGATCATGGCGAAGAGCTGGAAGAACGCTTCAACGCCTGGGCCAGCAAGTAAGCGCACCGGGCTGGACGCCTGCGGGCGTCCGGTCCTATTGTTTGCCCGCCCAGATTGCCCCACCCATCCGCCTGGAGGACTCCAACAATGAACAATATCGCTCCCAGCCCCCACGCCAACGCCGAGCGCAGCGCCACCGAACAGCGCCTGCGGCAAGAGTTGGCGGCCTGCTACCGGCTGATCGCGCACTTTCGCATGACCGACCTGATCTTCACCCACATCTCGGTGCGCCTGCCCGGGCCCGAGCATCACTTCCTGATCAACCCCTACGGCCTGATGTTCGAGGAAATCACCGCCTCCAACCTGGTGAAGATCGACCTCAACGGCGAGGCCGTGGAGCCGTCGCCGTACCCGGTGAACCCGGCGGGTTTCGTGATTCACAGCGCGATTCATGGCGCCCGCGAAGACGCCCAATGCGTGCTGCACACCCACACCAAGGCTGGTTGCGCGGTGGCGGCGCTCAAATGCGGCTTGCTGCCGGTGAATCAGATCTCCATGGAGTTCTATGGCCGCGTGGCCTACCACGATTACGAAGGTGTGGCCCTGGACCTGGGCGAACAGCAACGACTGGTGGCCGACCTGGGGGACAAGAGCGTGCTGATGCTACGCAACCATGGCCTGCTCACCGTGGGCGAAACCGTGAGCCAGGCGTTTTTGCGCATGTACTACCTGGAGAAAGCCTGCGAGATCCAGCTGGCAGCCCAGGCGGCGGGGGAGATCGTCCTGCCGCCGGACGCGGTCTGCGCCCACACCGAACGCCAATTCAACGACCCGGGCCGGCCACTGCAGGAAGGCGAACTCAACGACCCGGACGCCATGCAACTGGCCTGGGCGGCGCTGCTGCGCCTGCTGGAGCGCATCGCCCCCGACTACCGCGCCTGACCACACCTGGGTTTGTATCTGCCTGTAGCCGCTGCTGAGCCCTGGCGAAGCTGCGAAAAGGCCCGCAGGGCCTTGCTTGACGATCTCCAGCCGAACTTGTGTCGTCTTCACGATCGTTGCGTCCCTGCGGGCCGTGCGCAGCCTGCGGCAGCGGCTACAGGGACCGTGCCGTTTGTTGTTTTTGTCACGGTGCTCCCGGCTTTGTCATGTGTAGCCGCTGCTGAGCCCTGGCGAAGCTGCGAAAAGGCCCGCAGGGCCTTGCTTGACGATCGCCAGCCGAACTTGTGTCGTCTTCACGATCGTTGCGTCCCTGCGGGCCGTGCGCAGCCTGCGGCAGCGGCTACAGGGACCGCGCCGTTTGTTGTTTTTGTCACGGTGCTCCCGGCTTTGTCATGTGTAGCCGCTGCTGAGCCCTGGCGAAGCTGCGAAAAGGCCCGCAGGGCCTTGCTTGGCGATCTCCAGCCGAACTTGTGTCGTCTTCACGATCGTTGCGTCCCTGCGGGCCGTGCGCAGCCTGCGGCAGCGGCTACAGGGACCGCGCCGTTTGTTGCTTTTTTTGTCACGGTGCTCCCGGCTTTGTCATGTGTAGCCGCTGCTGAGCCATGGCGAAGCTGCGAAAAGGCCCGCAGGGCCTTGCTTGGCGATCTCCAGCCGAACTTGTGTCGTCTTCACGATCGTTGCGTCCCTGCGGGCCGTGCGCAGCCTGCGGCAGCGGCTACAGGGACCGCGCCGTTTGTTGTTTTTGTCACGGTGCTCCCGGCTTTGTCATGTGTAGCCGCTGCTGAGCCCTGGCGAAGCTGCGAAAAGGCCCGCAGGGCCTTGCTTGGCGATCTCCAGCCGAACCTGTGTCGTCTTCAAGATCGTTGCGTCCCTACGGGCCGTGCGCAGCCTTCGGCAGCGGCCACAGGAAGCGATGCGGCTTGGGCGGTCACACAAACGCTGGATCGCCACGAAAGGCCTGTTGTACAGTCGTTCAGTTTCAATTTCCCGCCACTGTCCAAGGAACCCGCCCCATGAGCCAGGAAGCGCGCTTTTCCCGTCTGGAACCCGACCTGCGCAAGGCCGAGCTGATCGAGGCGACCCTGACGTGCCTCAAGCGCCACGGTTTTCAGGGGGCGTCGATCCGCAAGATTTCCGCCGAGGCCGGGGTCTCGGTGGGGCTGATCAGTCACCACTACGCCGGCAAGGACGAGTTGGTGGCCCAGGCCTATCGGGCGGTCACCGGGCGGGTCATGAACCTGCTGCGCGAGGCCATGGAGCAGGCCGCCCCCGATCCCCGGGAGCGGCTGTCGGCGTTCTTTCGCGCCTCGTTCTGCGCCGAACTGTTGGACCCCAAGCTGCTGGACGCCTGGCTGGCGTTCTGGGGCGCGGTGAAGACCGCCGAGGCGATCAATCTGGCCCATGAACATTCCTACGGCGAATACCGCAACGAGCTGGCCAGCCTGCTGACCCGGCTGGCCGGGGAGCAGGGCTGGGAACGCTTCGACGCCGACCTGGCGGCCATCAGCCTCAGCGCCTTGCTCGACGGCCTGTGGCTGGAGTCCGGGCTCAACCCCGGGACCTTCAGCCCGCAGCAGGGCGTGCAGATCTGCGAAGCCTGGGTCGAGGGGCTGCTGGCCAGCCGGGGGCGCGGTTTCGTCAGGCCGACATAGGGCTGTTGATCGGTTGTTCAGTAATGGCTAGGCTGCTGCGCACAGGGTTCCTTTTCCAATAAAAATAATCAGGAAACAGGCGATGACTCCTCGGGTTTTGATCGTCGACGACGATCCGCTGATTCGCGAACTGCTTCAGGCTTATCTCTCTCAGGAAGGCTACGACGTGCATTGCGCCGCCACCGCGGAGCAGGCGGAGAGCTTTCTCGGCCAGCACACGGTGGACCTGCTGATGCTGGACATCCGCCTGCCGGGCAAGGACGGCCTTACCCTGACCCGTGAGCTGCGGGTGCGCTCGGAAGTGGGGATCATCCTGATCACCGGGCGCAATGACGACATCGACCGCATCGTCGGCCTGGAATGCGGCGCCGATGACTACGTGATCAAACCCCTCAATCCGCGCGAGCTGGTGTCCCGGGCCAAGAACCTGGTGCGCAGGGTGCGCCATGCGCGCCAGTCCCAGCCCCAGGCCGGCTGCCCGAGCCCGGTCAAGCAGTTCGCCGACTGGGCCCTGGACACCGACCGCCGCCGGCTGATCGACCCGCGCGGCGGCGAAACCCTGCTGACCCACGGTGAGTACCAGTTGCTCAGCGTGTTCCTGCGCAACAGCGGCCACACCCTGAGCCGCGACCAGTTGATGGATCAGATCCGCAACCGCGAATGGGTGCCCAGCGACCGTTCCATCGACGTGCTGGTGGGCCGCCTGCGGCGCAAGCTGCACGACGACCCGGCCGAGCCGGAGCTGATCATCACCATCCACGGTGCCGGTTACCTGTTCACCGCCAGCGTGGCCGCCTGAATTGCCGCGTCGCGCACTGAACCTGTGCCTGAGCCTGTGCTTGATCCTGCTGGCCGGCCCGACGTTCGCTGAACCCCAACCCGCGCTGCGCTATTGCGACTACCCGGTGTACCCGCCGATTTCCTGGAGCGACGGTCAGCAGGTGCGCGGGCTGGCGCCGACCCTGGTGCGGCAGGTGCTGGGGGAGTTGGGGTATCAGGTGCAGGTGGTGGTGCTGGGCAACTGGAAGCGCTGCCTGCTGGACGCCGCCGCCGGCCGGGTGGATGTGGTGCTGGCCTACAGCACCAGCCAGCGCCAGCAGGACCTGCTGTTTTCCCGGGTGCCGGTGCTGCGCGAAGAAGTCGCGCTGTTCGTCAACCGCCGCCAGCTGCCGCGTTTCAACCACTTGCAGGACTTGCGCGCCTACCGCGGCGGCCTGCTGTTCGGCGAGAGCTACGGCCAGGATTTCGACCGCGAAGTGGTGCAGCACGGCAACATCGAATGGGTCTCCAGCAGCCTGCAGAACTTCGGCAAGCTGATCCGCCAGCGCATCGATTTCATCCCCCATGAACGCCGCACCGGGCAGCTGTTCATCGAGCAACTGCCGGGGGCCGAGGACATAGTCGCCTTGCCCCAGGCGGTGAGCGTCGACTACCTGCGCCTGGCGGTGTCGCGCCACTCGCCCCTGGCGCCGCGCATGGCCGAGATCAACGCGCGGTTGCAGCAGCAGGTGGACAGCGGCGCGGTGCAGCGCTGGCTGGCGCAAAGCCAGGACGACTACCGCGCCATGCTCAAGGCGCAACGGGGAACGGCGCCATGATCCCCCTGCGTTCCGCCGGCCTGTTGCGCCGCCTGCTGCTGTTTATTTTGCTGTTCAGCCTGTGCTTCACCGTGCTCGCCAGCAGCGTGCAGCTGTACTTCGAATACCGCCGGGAAATGCGCGAGATCGACAGCCGCATGGAGCTGATCCGCGCCGGTTACCTGGGCAGCCTGGAACGCAACCTGTGGGACCTCAACCAGGAACAGCTGACCGTTCAGTTGCAGGGGCTGGTGGACTTTTCCGACGTGGCCCGGGTGCACCTGATCAGCAACGATTTCGACTTGCAGCAAGGCAGCGCCGAGCTGATCGGGCCGTTACGGGTGGAGCGTTTTCCCTTGAGCTATCAACCGCCGTCCGGGCCCTTGCGTCAGCTCGGCGAATTGCAGGTCAGCACCGATCTGGGGGCGGTGTACCGGCGTCTGTACGCCACCGGGCTGGCCAGTCTGTTGTGGATGAGCGTGTTTCTCTGCGGGTTGGCGGTGGCCTTGTCCGGCTTGTTCTACCGGCTGGTGACCCGGCACCTGCAAGTGATGGCCGACTTCGCCCGGCGCGTGGCCGCCGGCGAGCTGCATGAGCCCCTGCACCTGGACAAGCGCCAGCGCCCCGGCGGCGACGAGATCGACACCGTGGCCCGGGCCCTGGACGACATGCGCCGGGCGGTGCTCGACGATGTGCAGCGCCGCGAAGCCGACCGATTGGCCTTGCAGGACAAACGCGACGAATTGCAGAAAATGGTCCAGCGCCGCACCGCCAGCCTGATGCACGCCAAGGACGAGGCCGAAGCCGCGAACCTGGCCAAGTCGCGCTTTCTGGCGACCATGAGCCATGAACTGCGCACCCCGTTGAACGGCATCCTCGGCATGGCCGAACTGCTGCGCCAGGCGCCTTTGGATCAGCAGGACCGCCAGCGCTTGCAGGCTTTGCATCAAGCCGGGGAGGGCCTGCTGAGCATCCTCAACCAAGTGCTGTCCTTTGCCCGGTTGGAAGAGGGCGAAAGCCGCCCGGAAGTGCGGGACTTCTCCCTGCGTCAGTTGCTGGAAGAAGTCACCACCCTGTTGCAGCCCCGGGCCGAGGCCAACCGCACCCGCCTGGAACTGCATATCGATGAGCAACTGGCGCCGCGTCAGCAGGGCGCCGAGCAGTACTTGCGCCAGGTGCTGAGCAACCTGCTGGCCAACGCCATTCGCTTTACCGAAGACGGCTGGGTGCGGGTCGAGGTGCAAGTGCTGCACAGCAGCGCCGAGGGCCAGCGCCTGCGCTGCTGCGTGCGCGACAACGGCATCGGCATTGCCGCGTCGATGCGCGAGAAGATCTTCGAGCGTTTCGTCCAGGCCAGTGACGAGGTGACCCGGCGCTATGGCGGCACCGGCCTGGGACTGGCCATCTGCAAGCACCTGCTGCAGCAACTGGACGGGCGCATCGGTGTGGACAGCGAGCTGGGGCAGGGCAGTTGTTTCTGGTTCGAGCTGGCGTTGGGCATCGGCCAGGAACCCTTGTCGGTGCCCGCGCTTGAGTTGCCGATGCAGGCTTTGAACATCCTGGTGGTGGAAGACGTGGCCCTGAACCGCGAAGTGGCCAGCGGCCTGCTTGAGCGTGACGGCCATCAGGTGTGGCTGGCGCAAGACGGTGAAAGCGCCCTGGCCCTGTGTCAGCAGCAGGCCTTCGACCTGTTGCTGCTGGATGTGCACCTGCCCGGCATCAGCGGGGTCGAGCTGTGCCGGGAAATCCGCCGCCGCCCCGGGCCCAATCGGCAGGCGCGAATCTTCGCCCTCACTGCCAGCGTGCAGCCGTCGCTGGTGCGCGGTTATCTGCAGGCCGGCATGCAGGGCATTCTCGGCAAGCCGTTGCAACTGGCCAGCCTGCGGCAGGTGCTGGCCGGGCAGGTCCAGGTGCCGCCGACCGACACCCGGCAAGGCTTGCTCGATCAGAGCGTGCTGGACACCCATCGCAGCCTGCTGGGCGAGCAGAAATTGCACAGCCTGCTCCAGGTCCTGGCCGATGCCCTGGATCAGCAACGGCCACGGCTGGTCGACGCCCTGGCCGCCGAAGACTGCACCGAAGTCCTGCACCTGGCCCATCGCCTGGCGGGCAGCGCCGACTCCCTGGGTTTCTGCGCCCTGGCCCGAGTGCTGCGGGAGTTGGAAAGTGCGGCAGAGCAGGCCGATCGCCCGACGTTGGCGGCCCTGGGGGCGAATTTGCAAACGTCCTGGCAGCAGTCCCGGACCTTGCTGCAACAGCTGTTGGCGGCCTGACGTACAAAATCCTTACGACTTTTTACATCTTCGATCCTGGCGTTCAATCCGAACTTACATGGCTTTCCAATAATCGCTTGAGCCGCGCCCGCCGCGGTCTTCGAAGCTTATTGGAGATAATAATAATGAAACGCCTGCAAGCTGCTTCCGCCTCCCGCTGCACCCCCTCGACCCGCGCCCTGCGCCTCACTGACTGCTGAGGTGCGCCATGACAACCACCACTGAACGTAAAGGCATACACCTGACGCGCTCGCTGAAGAGCCGGCACATTTTCATGCTGTCCCTGGGCGGGGTGATCGGCACCGGGCTGTTCATGGGCTCCGGGGTCACCATCAACCAGGGCGGCCCCTGGGGGGCGATCCTCTCGTATCTGGTGGCCGGGTTCCTGATGTACCTGGTGATGGTCTGCCTCGGCGAGTTGTCGGTGCAGATGCCGGTGTCCGGTTCGTTCCAGGCCCACGCCACCAAATACATCGGCCCGGCCACCGGCTTCATGATCGGCTGGGTCTACTGGATGAGCTGGGCCACCACCGTGGGCCTGGAATTCACCGCCGCCGGCATGCTGATGCAGCGCTGGTTTCCCGACGTGCCGATCTGGTACTGGTCGGCGCTGTTCGTGGCCTTGCTGTTCGGCATCAACGCCCTGGCCACCCGCGCCTTTGGCGAGGCCGAATACTGGTTCGCCGGGGTCAAGGTGCTGGCGATCCTGAGCTTCATTGTGGTCGGCGCGCTGGTGATCTTCGGTGTTATCGACCTGCCCAGCGGCGCCCCGGCGCCGATGTTCGACAACCTCAAGGGCGACTCCCTGTTCCCCAACGGCTTGCCAGCGGTGTTCGCGGTGATGATGACCGTGGTCTACGCCTTCCAGGGCTGCGAGATCATGGGCGTGGCCGCTGGCGAAACCGACCAGCCGGAAAAAAGCATCCCGCGGGCCGTGCGCAACGTGGTGTTCCGGGTGCTGATCTTCTACGTCCTGGCGGTGATGGTGCTGGCGGCGATCATCCCCTGGCAGCAAGCCGGGCTGGTGGAAAGCCCCTTCGTCCAGGTGTTCGACATGGTGGGCATTCCCTATGCCGCCGACCTGATGAACTTCGTGATCCTCACGGCGATTCTTTCGGTGGGCAACTCCGGGTTGTATGCCTCCACGCGCATCCTCTGGGCCATGTCCAAATCCGGCATGGCGCCCAAGGCCCTGTCGCCCCTGAGCAAACAGGGCGTGCCCCTGCGGGCCCTGTTCATCACCCTGTGCTTTGCCCTGATCTCGCTGATGACCAGCTTTATTGCTGCCGACACCCTGTTCATGGTGCTGATGGCTGTGAGTGGCATGGCTGGCACTGTGACCTGGATCGTGATTGCCCTGGCCCAGTACCGCTTTCGTCGCCAGTTCCTGCGTGACGGGGGGCAACTGGAGCAGCTCAAGTACCGCGCGCCGTGGTTTCCGCTGGTGCCGTTGTTGTGCATCGTGCTGTGCAGCTCGTTGTTTGTGTTTTTGGCGCTGGATGAAACCCAGCGGCCGTCGTTGTATTGGGGGTCGGGGTTTATTGCTCTGTGCTATGGCGCCTATTACCTGATGCAGCGTAAACGCCAACTGCAACCTGCCGCCGCCGTGTAGGAGCCGGCTTGCCGGCGAAGGGGGGCGGGAGACATGCGGCGCCTGGGCGGATGCCTTTGCTGGCCTTTGCGGCTAGAGAGGCGGGGTACATATCCATTCCTGCGGGTGTGGCCGTTGGTGGTTTTGCTTTTATGGCGGGGAGTGGGGGCATATCCGTTGCTGCGGTTATGGCTGCTTAGGGTTTCGCTCTTACAGCGGTGGGCTGTGTACATATCCGTTGCTGCGGGTGCGGCCACTTAGGGTTTCGCCCTTACGGCGACTTACTTTTTTCAAACGCCAAAAAAATAAGCAAAAACGCTTGCCCCTCCATACGGCCCCTCGCTGGGGCTCGGGGTTCCCTCTCTCCGGCATTGCTCCGGGGGCCCGCCGCCAACCAGCCATCCATGGCCGGGTGGCGGCTAACCCGGCATCCCTGCCGAGCTGCCCCCTACGCAACGCCTGCGCTCGGCCTGCTGGGAAGGGGCCTGAAGATCAAGATCAAAAGCCAAAGCCAAGGTGCGCAGGCCGGCTCCTTGTAGCCGCTACCGAAGGCTGCGAACGAGCGCTCGCGCTCGCAAAACCAGGCGGCGCGATAGGTCAGGAATATCGGGGATGCAGGTTTAGCGTCTCCTGCGGAGCCGGTCGCAGCCTTCGGCAGCGGCTACATGTAACGCGAACGGCGATGAAACAGGCCGGCCGGCAGGCCGCCGTCAGATTTTGCTTTGGCTTTGGCTTTGGCTTTGGCTTTGGCTTTTGTTTTTGATCTGGTTTTTGATCTTCCTGCCCCCTTAGACACGATGGCCGAACGCAGGCATTGATCCGTGGGTAACCCGGCAGGGATGCCGGGTTAGCCGCCACCCGGCCATGGATGGCCGGTGGCGGCGGCCCACGGATCAATGCCGGAGTGAGGGCATGCCGAGCCTAAGCGAGGCACCGAGTGGAGGGGCAGAGCGTTTTGCTTACTTTTGCGCTCTTCAAAAGTGAGCCGCTGTAAGAGCGGAACCGTAAGTGGCCGCACCCGCAGGAACGGATATGTACCCAACCCCCGCTGTAAAAGCGAAACCATAAGCCGTCGCACCCGCAGCAACGGATATGCCCACCAACCAGACCGCACCCTCAGGTTCTACGGCCGCGACGCGCCCGAGCGGGAGCAAGCTCCCTCACCACAAAAACCTCCCCGCTCGCACTTTTGTCGAGGCTTGTTCGAAGTTGTAACAACCCCCACGCAACAACCCCCAATGCCCAGATTTTTACCCAATAAAAACAAAGGGATACTTCAAAAAATCGACCAAAACTCCCCCCAAGCCCCCCAATTGCCGCCTTGTTGAACACTCGTTTAGTATCACCCTCAAGCCACCCCCTCACGCCAACCACAATAATTCGAGGACGCCCATGACCCTTTCATCGTCGCTGCTCAGCCGGATCGAAGCCGGCGTAGCCTGGATCACCCTCAACCGGCCGGCGCAACGCAACGCCCTGGACATCCCGACCCTCAAAGCGCTGCACAGCCTGCTGGACACCTGCAACAGCGACCCCAGCGTCCGAGCCGTGGTACTCACCGGCAGCGGCCGCAGTTTCTGCGCCGGGGCCGATCTGGCGGAGTGGGCCGAAGCCGAAGCCCGCGGCGCCCTGGAAAGCTACGGCTGGACCGAAACCGCCCACGCCTTGATGACCCGCCTGCACAGCCTGGACAAACCCACCATCGCCGCCATCAACGGCACTGCGGTGGGCGCGGGCATGGACTTGAGTCTGTGCTGCGATCTGCGGGTGGCGGCGCAGTCGGCGCGGTTCAAGGCCGGCTACACCAGCATGGCCTACTCGCCGGATGCCGGGGCCAGTTGGCACTTGCCGCGCCTGATCGGCAGTGAACAGGCCAAGCGCCTGCTGTTTCTCGATGAGTTGTGGAGCGCCGAACGGGCCCTGGCCGCCGGGTTGGTCGGTGAGGTGTGCGCCGACGAGCAACTGATCGGCAACGTCGGCGAGTTGGCGGCGCGCTTGGCGGCGGGCCCGACCTTTGCCTTTGCCCAGACCAAGAAGCTGATCCGCCAGGGGGCCGAGCGCAGTTTGCCGCAGCAGTTGGCGGCCGAGCTGGCCGCCGGCCTGCTGTGCGGGCGCAGTGCCGATGGCGCCGAAGCCCTGCGCGCCGCCACGGAAAAACGCCCGCCACGTTTCCAGGGCATGTAGGAGCGGCCGGGCGGCGCTCCGTTTGCCGGCCAAAGGGCCCCTGGGCCATGCGCCCATTTTGTAGGAGCCGGCTTGCCGGCGAAGGCGCCGCAAGAACAGCGCCTTATTCAAGGGCCTGTTCGCCAGCAAGCTGGCTCCTACGGGAAGGAGTTTTTCGGCAGGCCGTCCTGCCCGATCACTGGTTTTTTTGTACCGTCACTCACTCACAGGTAGCGCCATGAATTTCCAACTCAGCCAAGAACAAGAAATGTTGGTGGACGCGGTTCGCAGTTTTGTCAGCAAGGAGTTGCTGCCCCACGAAGAGGCGGTGGACCGCGCCGATGAGGTCAGCGCCGACCTCGCCGGGGAGATCCGTAGCAAGGCCATCGCCGCCGGTTTCTATGCCTTCAACATGCCAGAGGAGGTGGGCGGCGGTGGCCTGGATTACCTGTCCCAGGCGCTGATAGAGCGCGAGCTGGCCAAGTGTTCCTGGGCCTTGCATGTGTTCGTTGCCCGGCCGTCGAAAATCCTCATGGCCTGTACCGGCTCGCAGATCGGCGACTACCTGCTGCCTTGCGTACAGGGGCGCAAGGTTGACTGCTTTGCGCTGACCGAGCCCGGCGCCGGTTCCGATGCCAATGCGATCAAGACCCGCGCCGTGCGTGACGCTGGCGACTTCGTGCTCAACGGCAGCAAGCACTTCATCAGCCACGCCGGGCATGCGGATTTCGCCATTGTCTTTGCGGTCACCGGCACCTATGAGCACAACGGCCGCCAGCGCAACGCGGTGACCGCGTTCCTGGTGGATCGCGACACCCCGGGCCTGACCATCCGCCGTGGCCCCAAGTGCGTGAGCAACCGGGGCTACCACACCTTCGAGATGTTCTTCGACGACTGCCGGGTGCCGGCCAACAAGGTGCTGGGGGAGGTGGGCAAGGGCTGGGACGTGGCCAACGCCTGGCTCACCGCCGGGCGGGTGATGGTGGCGGCCAACTGCGTCGGGCAGGCCCAGCGCGCCCTGGATGCCTCCCTGCAATGGGCGGCGGATCGCAAGCAGTTCGGCCAGGCCATCGGCAGTTACCAGGGGGTGTCGTTCAAGCTGGCGGACATGGCCACGCAGATCCGCGCCGCTGAGCTGCTGACCCTGCACACCGCGTGGAAGATGGACCAGGGCAGCATGACCGACGGCGAGGCCGGGATGGCCAAGCTGTTCGCCAGTGAAGTGCTGGGCCGGGTGGCCGACGAGGCGGTGCAGATCTACGGCGGCATGGGACTGATGGACGAAGGCCCGGTGGAACGCATCTGGCGCAACGCTCGGATCGAGCGCATCTGGGAAGGCACGTCGGAGATCCAGCGCCACATCATTTCCCGTGAACTGCTGCGGCCGCTGATGCGCTGAGCGCCCTGGAGAACTGCCGTCATGTCCCAGACTCTTCGTGACAACCTCAAGCGCCTGCTGGCGCCCCGGCATCTGGCCTTTGTCGGCGGGCGCAGCATGGCCCGGGCCCTCAAGCGCTGCGCCGAAGGCGGGTTTGCCGGGCCCATGTGGCTGGTCAACCCGCAGCATGCCGAGCTCGATGGCGTGCCCTGCGTGGCCAGCATCGACCAACTGCCCTGCGGCCCGGACGCGGTGTTCGTCGCCACCAACCGTGAGCTGACCCTGACTTGCGTCGGGGAACTGGCGGCCAAGGGCGCGGGCGGGGCGATCTGCTACGCCTCGGGCTTTGCCGAAACCGGCGCCCAGGGCCAGGCCCTGCAACAGCAACTGCTTGCGGCCGCCGGCGACATGGCGCTGCTGGGCCCCAACTGCTACGGCCTGCTGGACTACCTGCACAGCGCCGCGCTGTGGCCGGTGGCCCATGGTGGCAAGCCGGTGGAGCGGGGCGTGGCGGTGCTGACCCAGAGCGGCAACTTTGCCTACAACCTGTCCATGAGCGATCGCTCGCTGCCGGTGGCCTACATGGCTTCGGTGGGCAATCAGGCGCAGCTGGGCATCGCCGAGCTGATGGACGTGCTGCTGGACGAGCCACGGGTCACCGCCATCGGCCTGCACCTGGAAGGGCTGAAGAATGTGCCAGGGTTTGCCCGGGCGGCGCACAAGGCCCTGGAGAAGGGCATTCCGATCATCGCCCTGAAGACCGGGGTGTCGCAGATCGGCGCCGAGCTGGCCTTGAGTCACACCAGTTCGCTGTCGGGATCGGACGCGCTGTACGACGCACTGTTCCAGCGCCTGGGGGTGATCCGGGTCAGCGGCCCGGTGAGTTTTGTCGAGACCTTGAAGGCCGCCTCCTGCGGGCAGTTGCCGGCCGGCCCGCAGCTGATGGCCCTGGCCTGTTCCGGGGGCGATGCCGGGCTGATCGCCGACTACGCCGAACGCAACGGCCTGCAGTTGCCCAAGCTTGCGGCCGGGCAATGCGCCGAGCTGGCCCAGGTACTGCCCGGCTACGCCAATCTGGTCAACCCGCTGGATTTCACCACGGCGATCTGGGGCGATGCCCAGGCCCTGCAAGCCATGCTCGACACGGCCCTGCGTACCGAGGCCGACAGCGCCATGCTGGTGCTGGATTACCCGGCCGAGTTCACCGGCGAGCGCAAGGAGTGCGACCTGCTGCTGGAGCTGTTCTGCGCTGCGCTGCAACGCCACGGCCTGCGCGGTTTTGTCACCTCGGCCTTTCCCGAGCTGCTGCCGGCCAGCGCCCGCGAGCGTCTGCATGCCCATGGCATTCCCGCCTTGCAAGGGGTGGAGGATGGCCTGGCGGCCTGGGGCCGGATCGTCGCCTATCAACAGCGGCGTCCAGCGTTGCTGGCCCTGGGCGAATCGGCCCTGGTACCGCTGTGCCCGCAGGCCCTGCACGGTGCCGGGGTGCTGCTGGACGAGTGGCAGTCCAAGCAGGCCTTGCGCGGCTTCGGCCTGAGCATCCCGGACGGGGTGCTGAGCAGCCCCGAGCAGGCCCTGAGCGCGGCGGCTGCGGTCGGTTATCCGCTGGTGCTCAAGGCGGTCAGCGCGCAGTTGCCGCACAAGACCGAGGCCGGGGCGGTGGCCCTCAATCTCAAGGACCCTGAAGCCCTGGGCGCGGCCCTGCGCCTGATGCGCACGCGGGTGGCCGGGCATGCGCCGGGCGTGGCCTTTGAGCGGGTGCTGCTGGAGCCCATGGCCGCGCCGCCCCTGGCGGAGCTGATTGTTGGCATCAAGCGCGAGAACGACTTCGCTCTGGCCCTGGTGATCGGTGCTGGCGGAGTGCTGGTGGAATTGCTCAAGGACAGCCGCAGCCTGCTGCTGCCCACCACCGAAGGGGCGATCCGCCAGGCCGTGCTCAGCCTGCGCAGCGCCGCCTTGCTGCAGGGCTTTCGCGGGCGCCCGCTGGCCGATCTCGATGCCCTGGTGGCGGCCATCGGCGCGGTGGCGGACTACGCCTGCGAACACGCCGGGCAATTGCTGGAACTGGATGTGAACCCATTGTTGGTCGGTGCCCAGGGCACCGTCGCGGTCGATGCGTTGATTCGCCTTGGCCAGGCTTGAGGAAAGAGACATGCACGATCAGACCTTGACCGGTGGCCAGGCCCTGGTTCGCCTGCTGGCCGGCTACGGCGTCGACACGGTGTTCGGCATTCCCGGGGTGCACACCCTGGAGCTGTATCGCGGCCTGCCCGGCAGCGGCATTCGCCATGTGCTGACCCGGCATGAGCAGGGCGCGGGCTTCATGGCCGACGGTTACGCCCGGGTCAGTGGCAAGCCCGGGGTGTGTTTCGTCATCAGCGGCCCGGGGGTGACCAACGTCGCCACGCCGGTTGGCCAGGCTTATGCCGACTCGATCCCGCTGCTGGTGATTTCCAGCGTCAACCACAGCGCCAGCCTGGGCAAGGGCTGGGGCTCGCTGCATGAAACCCAGGACCAGCGCGCCATCACCGCGCCTATCACCGCCTTCTCGGCCCTGGCCCTGAGCCCGGAAGACCTGCCGGAGCTGATCGCCCAGGCCTTTGCCGTGTTCGACAGCGAGCGCCCGCGCCCGGTGCACATCAGCGTGCCCCTGGATGTGCTGGCGGCCAGGGTCGCCCGGGACTGGACCGGCGAGGTGCGCCGGCGTCCCGCCCGTGGCCCGGCCGCGGCGGCAGATATCCAGCAGGCGGCGGACAAGCTGCGCCGCGCCAAGCGGCCGATGATCATTGCCGGCGGCGGCGCGCTGCATGCGGCCGAGCAGTTGCGGGCCTTGAGCACACGCCTGGGCGCGGTGTTTTTCAGCAGCGTCGCCGGCAAGGGCCTGCTGCCGGACGAAGCGCCGCTCAATGCCGGGGCGACCCTGTGCGTGGAGCCCGGCTGGCAGCTGATCAGCCAGGCCGACGTGGTGCTGGCGGTGGGCACCGAGATGGCCGACACCGACTACTGGCGCGAACGCTTGCCACTGAACGGCGAGCTGCTGCGCCTGGACATCGACCCGCGCAAGTTCAATGACTTCTATCCGTGCGCGGTGGCCTTGCACGGCGATGCCCGCGCCACCCTGGACGCCTTGCTCCAGGCCTTGCCCCCCACACCGGCCGAAGCCGGGGCGGCGATTCACGCGGTGGCCGATCTGCGTCAGGCGGTGCAGAACGGGCAGGGGCCCTTGCAACAGATCCACCGTTCGATCCTGCAACGCATTGCCGCCGAGCTGCCGGAACACGGCTTTATCGCCAGCGACATGACCCAGCTGGCCTACAGCGGCAACTACCTGTACCCGAGCCGGGCCACCCGCAGCTGGCTGCACCCCACCGGCTACGGCACCCTCGGCTACGGCTTGCCGGCGGGGATCGGCGCCAAGCTCGGCGCCCCCGAGCGTCCGGGGCTGGTGCTGGTGGGCGACGGCGGTTTTCTCTACACGGTGCAGGAGCTGGCCACGGCGGTGGAGGAGCTGGACAGCCCGCTGGTGGTCTTGCTGTGGAACAACGATGCCCTGGGGCAGATCCGCGACGACATGCTGGATCTGAACATCGAGCCCATTGGCGTGCTGCCGCGCAACCCGGATTTTGCCGCCCTGGCCCGAGCCTTCGGTTGCAGCGTCAGCCAACCCGCCAGCCTCGACGAGTTGCAGCAGGCACTGCGCGACGGCTTTGCCCGCAATGGCCTGAGCCTGATCGAACTCAAGCACGCCTGTGCGCGCTGACCATCCCTTTTTGCCTGGAGCCTGAGCATGCGCTTTTCTCAACTGACCCAACGTATTGCCGGAGACGGCGCGGCCGCCTGGGACATTCATTACCGGGCCCTGGCCAAACGCGAACGTGGCGAAGAGGTCTGGTTGTTGTCGGTGGGCGACCCGGATTTCGACACGCCGCAACCCATCGTCCAGGCGGCCATCGACAGCCTGCAGGCCGGCCACACCCATTACGCCGATGTGCGCGGCAAGCGCGCCTTGCGCGAGGCCATTGCCCGGCGCCATCAGCAGCGCAGCGGGCAACTAGTGGAGGCCGAGCAGGTGGTGGTGCTGGCCGGTGCCCAGTGCGCGCTGTACAGCGTGGCCCAGTGCCTGCTGGACCCGGGCGACGAGGTGATCGTGGCCGAGCCGATGTACGTCACCTATGAAGCGGTGTTCGGCGCCTGCAATGCCCAGGTGGTGCCGCTGCCGGTGCGGGCCGAGGACGGTTTTCGGGTGCAGCCCGAGGCGGTGGCCGCACGCATCACCGGCAAGACCCGGGCCCTGGTGCTCAACAGCCCGCACAACCCCACGGGGGCCAGCATCCCCCGGGCCACCTGGGAAGCCCTGGCGGCGCTGTGCATCGAGCATGACCTGTGGCTGATCTGCGACGAGGTCTACAGCGAGCTGCTGTACGAGGGCGAACATGTCAGCCCGGCCAGCTTGCCGGGCATGGCCGAGCGCACCGCGACCCTCAACAGTCTGTCCAAGTCCCACGCCATGACCGGCTGGCGCCTGGGCTGGGTGGTGGCGCCGACGGCCCTGGCCGCGCACCTGGAAAACCTCGCCCTGTGCATGCTCTACGGCTCGCCGGAATTCATCCAGGACGCGGCCATCGTGGCCCTGGAGCAACCCTTGCCGCAGTTGCGGGAGATGGCCGAGGCCTATCGCCAGCGCCGGGATCTGGTCTGCGACTGTCTGGCCGATTGCCCCGGTGCCCGGCCGCTGAAGCCGGATGGCGGCATGTTCGTCATGGTCGACATCCGCGCCACCGGGCTCAGCGCCCAGGCCTTCAGCCAGCGCCTGCTGGACGAACAGGGCGTCTCGGTACTGGCCGGCGAAGCCTTCGGCCCCAGCGCCGCCGGGCATATCCGCCTGGGGCTGGTGCTGCAGCCGGATGACTTGCGCGAAGCCTGCCGGCGCATTGCCCTGTGCGCCGAACACTGCCTGAGCCGCCGCGTTGCCCCCGCCACTTTGCCTACTGTTTGAGGAGTCTTCATGAAGGTACTGATCGTTCACGCCCACCCCGAACCGCAATCCTTCACCGCCGCCTTGCGCGACCAGGCCCGCAGCACCCTGGAGGCCCAGGGGCACCAGGTGCAGGTCAGCGACCTGTACGCCATGAACTGGAACCCGGTGGCCAGCGCCGCCGACTTTGCCGCCCGGGATAATCCGGAGTACCTGGTGTACGCCCTGGAGCAACGTCTGGGGGTGAAGAACCAGAGCATCGCCGCCGACATCCAGGGCGAGCTGGACAAGCTGCTGTGGGCCGACCTGTTGATCCTCAACTTCCCGGTGTTCTGGTTCTCGGTGCCGGCCATGCTCAAGGGCTGGATCGACCGGGTGCTGGTGTCGGGGGTGTGTTATGGCGGCAAGCGCTTCTATGACCAGGGCGGGCTGGCGGGCAAGAAAGCCCTGGTGACCCTGACCCTGGGCGGACGCGAACACATGTTTGGCGAAGGCGCGATCCATGGACCGCTGCAGGACATGCTGCGCCCGCTGCTGCGGGGCACCTTGGCCTATGTCGGGTGCGAGGTGCTGGAACCGTTCGTGGCCTGGCATGTGCCCTACATCAGCCAGGAAGCCCGAGAAGATTTCCTGCACAGCTACCGTCAACGCCTGCAGCACCTGGCGAACGACCAACCCCTGGTCTTCCCGCGTCTGGACCAATTCGACGACGCCCTGCATCCACTGCCCCTGTAGCCGCTGCCGCAGGCTGCGAACGGCTCGCAGGGACGCAGGGTTCTCAAGAACGATAGAGGTTTGGCAGGCGATCGTCAGGCAAGGTCTTGCGGGCCTTTTCGCAGCCTCGCTAAAGCTCGGCAGCGGCTACAGGATTCGCCGCGTTTCGTGTAGCCGCTGCCGCAGGCTGCGAACGGCCCGCAGGGACGCAGGGTTCTCAACAGCGATGGAGGTTTGGCAGGCGATCCTCAGGCAAGGTCCTGCGGACCTTTGCGCAGCTTCGCCGTGGCTCAGCAGCGGCTACAGGATTCGCCGCGTTTCGTGTAGCCGCTGCCGCAGGCTGCGAACGGCCCGTAGGGACGCAGGGTTCTCAAGAACGATAGAGGTTTGGCAGGCGATCGTCAGGCAAGGCCCTGCGGGCCTTTTCGCAGCCTCGCTAAGGCTCGGCAGCGGCTACAGGATTCGCTGCGTTTCGTGTAGCCGCTGCCGCAGGCTGCGAACGGCTCCGCAGGAGACGCAGGGTTCTCAAGAACGATAGAGGTTTGGCAGGCGATCGTCAGGCAAGGTCCTGCGGACCTTTTCGCAGCTTCGCTAAGGCTCAGCAGCGGCTACAGGATTCGCCGCGTTTCGTGTAGCCGCTGCCGCAGGCTGCGAACGGCTCCGCAGGAGACGCGGGGATCTTGAGGCTGCCCAAGATCGTCAGGCAAGGCCCTTTGGGCCTTTGCGCAGCTTCGCAGGCTCAGCAGCGGCTACAGGGGTGGTGATTCTAGGGGCGCTCAGAAGCGCAGGGTTGCGCCGGTGGTCAGCCAGCGGTCGCGGGCTTCGGTCAGGTGCTGGCCCAGGATCAGGTCCAGGTCCAGGTGCTGGCCCACGTGCAGGCGTGGGCCAGCCTGCCAGCCTTGTTCGCCGCCGCGCTGGCCGTAGCGCTCGGCAATCAGGGTCAGGCTCGGCATCAGGTCGTATTCGACTCCGCTGCCCCAGGTCCAGCGGTGGTTCTGCTCGCCATCGTCGTAGGCGTGGGTCCAACCGGCATTGAGGTTCAGCCGTAGGCGGTCGCTGGCGCTGAAGGTCAGGGGCAGGGTGAGGTCGCCGCCGTCGAAGCTGTGGTTGCGGTTCAGGGCCCAGTGGGCGGAGCCGGCCAGGGCCAGTTGCAGGCCCAGGTCTTCGCGGTTCAGCAGTTGGACCTTGATCTGTGGACTGAGCTGGGTTTCGCCGTGATCGTCGGCCTGCTGGCGCTGTACCGCGGCTCCCACTTGTACCCAGGGCAGTTGGCTGAAGGTGCAGGCCGGGGCAATCACGCTGTTGTGGCTGGAGCCCTGGTGCCGGGTGCTCTGGTACCAGGCATCGACGTTGCATTCCCCGGGGGCGTTGATGGCGCCGTCATCCACCACGTAGGCGCCGCCGGCGGCCTGGGCCTTGGAGCACAGGGCCAGGGTCGCGGTGGCCCCGGCGGTGAGGGCGAGGAACAGCAGGTTGCGTTTGAGCATGCGGCTTTTCGCGGCAGGCAGGGTGTGGCCCCAGGAGGCGCAACGCGAGGAGCGATGTGGGCGGTGCTTGGACATGGCAGGTCTCGTTCTGTTGGGGCGCCGGACCGTTTGGTTGGGGAGCCGGCGCGGGTGTGTGCTGCGTGGGGTGTTTACTGGGCGTCCACCGATAGGGTCTGGATGCCGCGGACCCGGGCCTGGGCCAGCAGCTCTTCGGTGTCTTCCCCGCCGGGCAGGGCGAGGACGATGTCCGGGCGGCTGTCGGCCAGCATGAAGCTGTTGCGCAGGCGCTCGGCGTGTTTGCCGTGCAGTTGCCAGTTGGGCGGGTAGCGGACGATGTGGGCCCCGGTTTCCCGGGCCCAGTCCTCGATGTGGGCACCGAGGAACTGGCTGCCGCCGTGGATCACCACCCGCACTTCGTGCAGGCGCTGGAAGGCTTCCAGGACCCGGCGGCACAGGCGGCTGTCGGCGTAGTAGCGGCCGGCGCAGATCAGGACGCGCATGGGCTGTCCTCCTTGAGCCCGGCCACGGGGTGCTCGGCGCCCGGCGCTTCGGCCAGGGGCTCGCTGAGGTAGCCGTGCTCGATGTCGCGCTCGCCGGCGCGCTCCAGGGCCGGGTAGGCCAGGGCGGCGATGTGGTGGTGGACCCGGCGGTAGTCCCGCAGCAGGCGCTGGAAGATGTCCCCGGACTCGGCCCAGGCGCTCTGGTCTTCGCGCAGTTGGCGAAAGTGCTCGCGGCCGGCGGCGGCTTCCAGGCGCCGCACGTTTTCCTTGCGTGCCAGCAACTGGTGGGCGGTGGGCAGGTCTTCGCGCAGGAACACGGTGATGGCCAGGCTCAGGCTGTCCAGCAGCTCCTGGTGCAGCGGGTACAGGGTGCCCAGCTCGAACTCGGAGAAGGCTTCGCCACGGCGCAGGCGGCGCACCGCCAGTTGCGCCAGGCTGGTGGCGAGGATGTCGCCGGCGTGCTCCAGGTTGATCACCAGCAGCAGGATCTCCTGGGAGCGGTCAGCATCCTGGTCGCTGATGCCTTCCTTGCCGACGTCCGCCAGATAGGCGCGGATGGCCGCGCTGAGCAGGTCCAGGGACTGGTCGATGTGCCGCACCTGCTCGGCATGGGTGATGCTTGAGGTGCGAAACAGCTGCAGCACCCGGTCGAGCATGCTCGAAAGCATGTCGGCCATGCGCAGGGCTTCGCGGGCGGCGTTGGCCAGGCCGATGTTGGCCACTTCCAGGCCGGCCTGATCCAGGTACAGCGGCATGCCCGGGTCGGTGACCGGGGCGGGGGCCGGCAGCAGCCGGGTCAGCAGTTTGCCCAGGGGCTGGGTGAAGCCGATGAACAGCAGGGCCAGGACCAGGCTGAAGGCGCTGTGCAGGTAGACCACCAGCAACTCCGGTGCCAGGGTCTGCACCGCCTCCAGGCGGGCCAGGGCGGTGATCCACGGCAGCACCAGGGCCACGCCCAGCAGGCGCACCAGCAGGTTGCCCAGGGGCAGGCGCCGGGCCACGTTGCCGCTGGCGCTGAGCAGGGATGGCAGGGTGCCGCCGAGGTTGACCCCCAGCACCAGGGCCATGCTGGTGGCCGGCGACAGCAGGCCGGTGCCGGCCAGGGAGGCGATCAGCAGCACCACCGCGACGCTGGAGTGGCACATCCAGGTCAGCAGCATGGCCACCAGCAGCGCCAGCAGCAGGTCGCCGTCGAGGCTGGTCATCACCAGCTGGAACACCGGGGTGCTTTCCACCGCGCCGAGGGTGGCGCCGAGCATGCCCAGGGCCAGCAGCATCAGGCCCAGGCCGATCAGGGCGCAGCCGATGCTTTCAAAGCGCGAGTCGTCCCGCAGGCGCAAGGTCAGGAAACCCGTCAGCAACAGCACCGGGGCCAGCAGCGACAGGTCGAGGCTGAGCAGCTGGACCACCAGGGTCGAGCCGATATTGGCCCCGAGCATGACCGCCAGCGCCGGGGCCAGGCCCAGGGTGCCGGCGGCGGTAAAGGAGCTGGCCATCAGGCTCACCGCGGTGCTGCTTTGCAGCACGCCGGTGATGCCGACGCCGCACAGCAGCGCCAGCCAGCGGTTGTTCAGGTGTTGTCCGAGCCAGTGCCGCAGCGGGCTGCCGAAGCCGCGCAGCAGGGATCCGGAAATCATCTGCGAGCCCCAGAGCAGCAGGGCGATGGCCCCGGCCAGGTTGATCAGAAGTGTGGTGCCCGACATGAGTGTGCTCCCGGGTCGGTGACGGGTTCAGGCGATCGCCACCCGCAGCGAGGCGCGGGTGAGGGTGGCGCTGAAACCCAGCAGAAAACGAATTTCGACCGCGCTCAGCAGGCCGCGGACATACAGCCGGATGCTCACGCGGGTGAGCAGGCGGGCGCTGGTGCACAGGCAGCAGACCAGCAGGGCCTGGAGGCCGCGTTGCACCATGGAAAAAGGCTTGAGATACATGGCGATGCTCCTTTCGGGCGAACAGCGTCGCCGTCGGCAGGGCGCTGGCCGCGCCGACGGTGGCATCGTTGGTCAGGTGTATCGGGCGCGGCCGTCCGAGGGCGGCCGCGCCGGGCTCACGCCCTTAGAACCAGGCCCTTAGAACCACTGCTTGAAGCGGCGGATGTACAGGGTCTTCATGGTCTGGGCGACCACGCAGTAGCTGAGCAGGGTGCCCACCAGCCACGGGAAGTATTCCCACGGCAGCGGCACCAGGCCAACCATGCTGCCCAGGGGCGAGAAGGGCACGTAGATCCCCAGGGCCATCACCAGTCCCGTGGCCAGCATCACCGGCAGGGCCGCGGTGCTCTGGATGAACGGGATCTTGCGGGTGCGCAGCATGTGCACCACCAGGGTCTGGGACAGCAGCCCCTCGATGAACCAGCCGGACTGGAACAGGGCGGCCATTTCCACGCTGTTGGCGGCGAACACGTACCACATCAGGGCGAAGGTGGTGATGTCGAAGATCGACGAGGTCGGCCCGATCCACAGCATGAAGCGCCCGATGTTGTTGGCGTCCCACTTGCGCGGCTTGGCCAGGTATTCCTTGTCCATCTTGTCCCAGGGCAGGGCCAGCTGGGAGAAGTCGTACATCAGGTTCTGCAGCAGCAGGTGGATCGCCAGCATCGGCAGGAAGGGGATGAAGGCACTGGCCACCAGCACCGAGAACACGTTGCCGAAGTTGGAGCTGGCGGTCATGTTCAGGTACTTCATGATGTTGCCGAAGGTCTCGCGGCCCTTGATCACCCCTTCTTCCAGCACCATCAGGCTCTTTTCCAGGAGGATGATGTCCGCCGATTCCTTGGCGATGTCGGTGCCGCTGTCCACCGAGATGCCGACGTCGGCATCGCGCAGGGCCGGGGCGTCGTTGATGCCGTCGCCGAGGAAGCCCACGGTGTGGCCGTTGGCCTGCAGGGCCTTGAGCACCCGGGACTTCTGCAGCGGGGTGAGCTTGGCGAACACCGTGCGTTCTTCCACCAGGCGCCCGAGCACCTGGTCATCCATGTGCTCGATGTCGCGACCCAGCAGCGGCTCGCCCGCTTCCAGGCCCACCTCGCGGCAGATCTTCGCGGTGACGATGGGGTTGTCGCCGGTCAGCACCTTGACCGTCACGCCGTTGTCACGCAGGGCGGCGATGGCCGGGCCGGCGGTTTCCTTGGGCGGATCGAGGAAGGTCAGGAAGCCTTCGATCACCAGCTCGCGCTCGTCGCTGGCGCTGTACTGGTTGCGGGTCTGGCCCTTGGGCAGGTCCCGGGTGCCCAGCAGCAGCACGCGGAAGCCGTCGCGGTTGTAGTCCTCGGCCAGTTGCAGCAGGGCGGCGCGGCGCTCGGCGTCGAGGCTCACGACGATGCCGTCCTGGCGGACCCGGGTGGCGGTTTCGAGCATTTCTTCCACCGCGCCCTTGCACACCAAAAGGTGGTCGCCACGGGCATCGGCGAGGATCACCGACAGGCGCCGACGGACGAAGTCGAAGGGCAGTTCATCGACCTTGCGCCAGGCGGCGGGCGGGGTGAAGTGCGGATTGCCCTCGGCGAAGGCGACCACGGCGCGGTCCATCAGGTTCTTCATGCCGCTCTGGTGGTGGCTGTTGAGCCAGGCCAGTTGCAGCACCGCATCGCAGCGGCTGCCGCTGATGTCGACGTGGTGTTCGAGGATGATCCGGTCCTGGGTCAGGGTGCCGGTCTTGTCGGTGCACAGCACGTCCATGGCGCCGAAGTTCTGGATCGCGTTGAGGCGCTTGACCACCACCTTGCGCTTGGCCATGGCCGCGGCGCCCTTGGCCAGGTTGGCGCTGACGATCATTGGCAGCATTTCCGGGGTCAGGCCGACCGCCACCGCCAGGGCGAACATGAAGGCATCGGCCCAGTCGCCCTTGGTGAAGCCGTTGATCAGCAGGACGATGGGCACCATCACCAGCATGAAGCGGATCAGCAGCCAGCTGACGCTGTTGACCCCACGGTCGAAGGCGGTCTGCGAGCGCGAGCCGACGATGGAACGGGCCAGGGAACCGAAGTAGGTGCGCTCGCCGGTGGCCACCACCACCGCGGTGGCGGTGCCGCTGACCACGTTGGTGCCCATGAAGCAGATGTTCGGCAGGTCCAGCAGGTCTTGCTGGTCGGCGGCCAGGGCCTGGGCGGATTTTTCCTGCACGGCGCCCAGGGTGTCGTATTTCTCCACCGGCAGGGCTTCGCCGGTGAGCACCGCCTGGCTGATGAACAGGTCGCGGGATTCGATCAGGCGGATGTCCGCCGGGATCATGTCGCCGGCCGACAACTGGATGATGTCGCCCACCACCAGCTCGCGCATCGGCACTTCGCGAACTCGGGCCTGCATGCCCATCTGCTCGCGGCGCAGCACCGCAGCGGTGGTGCGGACCATGGCCTTGAGGGCTTCGGCGGCCTTGGCCGAGCGGTGTTCCTGCCAGAAGCGCATAAGGCCGCTGGCCAGCACCATCACCAGGACGATGATCACGCCGGTCAGATCAGTTTCTTCGCCGGCTTGCAGCGGCAGCCAGAAGTCGGTGAAGAAACTGATACCGGTCAGGGTCATCAGCACATAGATGAAGGGGTTGTTGAAGGCTTGCAGCAATTGCACCAGGGCGTGGGGCGGACGGTCGTGGGCGACTTCGTTGTGGCCGTCGCGTTGCAGGCGGCCTTCGGCGTCCAGTTCAGTCAGGCCGGCGGTGCTGGAGTTGACGTTGGCCAGGGTCACGGCCAGGCCGTTCTGGGCTTCGCGGGCGGCGCGCATCGACAGTTTGTTGCTGTCGCGGCTGGCGCTGGTGTTGCGGGAAGTTGCGGTTTTTACAGTCATTGCGTGTGCTCCTGCCGCCTGACTGCGACACGACACACCGACAACTCAACTAATTAAAGACGAGCGAAAGTATGTCGAATCGCAGGTTGGCGATCGATTAGGATCTTGGCGTTTTTCAGGTTTTAACGTTCGCTGTCCAAACAGTGAAGTTGAATGGACAGCGAACCTACTACTGGCCTCTTCCATAACTTTCTCCAACAGAATTAGTTAACTGACAGGCAATAAGAAACCGTCGAACTTCAAACTTGAAAGTTCGTGGGTAAACAACGGTGAATGACCGTCGAATCAGGCGGAAGTGCGCGCCCCGAGGTACAGGCCGAAGATCAGTCCGGCCTGCCGCAGCAGGGCTGCGCCCCGACTCTGCGGGTCCTGGCTGTCGTCCAGGCTCCAGCGTTGCTGGAGCTGGCCGGTCATCGGGCAGACGCGCCAATTGGCCCGCAGAGCGGTGCTGGCGGTGGGCACGCAAGAGGAGAAGGGGGAGCGCGCCAGAGCCTTGGGCTCACGGCACAGCCGGACCCGCATGGTCGCAGCGAAGGCGCGTACGCCTGGCAGTACGGAAGATGTGAAGTGCATAACTTTTGCCTCGTGACCGGACTGGTTCCGGGGAGGCAAGTTACGTTGGAGCGTCAAGCCCTAGCGCAGCTTACCCGACCGCGGAGTCGAGTCCCGTCATTGTTCAGGGGTGCCTGGCGCTGCGCAGCGGCAGTGACCAGACAGCGTCTAGATACTGTGTCCATTGGCTTCTTTAGTGAGTTGAAAAAAGGCCGGTTTGACCGGCCCGCGCAATTTACTCAGGAGGGTCCCGGGAGTCAAGGTCAAATTGTCTTGAAAGAGTATTTGGCGATGAAGTTTCAGGTGAGGTTCAGCTAAGAGACTAAGTTCAGTGCTGCAACAGCCGAGCTTATATAACGAGGGGTAATGAAAAAGTGCTCATGCCAGAGACCGGATGACATGAGCACTTGATATAACTTTGCCGATGATCAATTCAACACGTGCCGGGAGATGTCCTTGTACGTGTCGCTGTCGGTGGCGGCCATCAGTTGCCGGCCATCCTTGAGGGTGCCGATGAAGGTCACTTCGTTTTCCGTCCCCGCCATCAGGTAACCGGCAATGGCGCCTACCGGCCCCAGCAGCATGGCGCCGGCCACGCCGTAACCGAAGGCGTCCTTGTTGGCGACGGGGCTTTCAGTGGCGATCTCCAGGCTCTTGAACGCCGACGCCTTGACCTCGACACCGGAGCTGTTGAATACCGTCTTGAGCCTGAAGGTGCCGTGCCGGTACTCGCCGGCGCCTTGCAGAAAATCGCCCGATAGAACTTCGATCTTTGCCATGTTGAATCATCCTTGTCCAAGCATAACCAGATGGGCCATTGAGCCCCTGGTCATGGGGGGCGTCAACGGGGTTGCGATGAAGGGTGCTACCACCAGTCCGCCTTCACCTGTCCTGAGCCTCGGCCAGGATCCTGCGCTCAATGCTGATCCAGATCAGGGCTGTGAATGGTTGTAGCAGTCCGCGGCGCCCGGACCGCGTCGTTCCGACCAGTGGCGGTCACGCAGCCGGGGCGGGGAGGCGGGGAATGGCGATGTTAAAAAATGTTAGATTGAAAAATATCTTCACATAATCCGTTCATTGGTGGATGATCGTTCACAGCCAACGTTCAACCTGATAACAACAGCAACAGGATGGCCACGATGATCGATTCGCTCCTGCCTTCCAGCGCACCCGCCCAGGGTGCCCTGTGCCGCCACGCTGCCCATTCGGGCGCAGTGCCTGTTGCTGCCTGTTCACCTTCGTCTGCCGGGCCCGCTGCCCGGGTTTCCCTGCCTTCCCCGGTTGCTGGCCGTCGCCTGTCTGGCGTGGTCCGGCCGTGGTCTTTCACTGGAGTCCCCCATGAATAACAACAATGTCGGTGTCATCGGTCTTGGCGCCATGGGCCTGGGCATCGCCCGGTCGTTGCTGCGCAGCGGTTTCAAGGTGCATGCCTGTGACGTGCGTGCCGCCGTCACCGAGCAATTCGCCGCTGAAGGCGGCGTGGCCTGTGCCTCGGCCGCCCAGCTGGCGGAACAGTGCGAGGTGATCATCACCGTGGTGGTCAATGCCGAGCAGACCGAGAGCGTGCTGTTCGGCGAGGGCGGGGCGGTGGCGGCATTGCGCCCTGGCAGCCTGGTGATCGGTTGCGCCACCGTGGCCCCGACCTACGCCGTGGACCTGGGCCAGCGCCTGGAGGCCCTGGGCTTGCTCTATCTGGATGCACCGATCTCCGGGGGCGCGGCCAAGGCCGCCGCCGGCGAGATGACCATGATGACCTCCGGCCCGGCGGCCGCTTACGCCAAGGCCGAGGCGATCCTCGCCGGCATGGCGGGCAAGGTCTACCGCCTGGGGGATGCCCACGGGCTGGGCTCCAAGGTCAAGATCATCAACCAGTTGCTGGCCGGGGTGCACATTGCCGCCTCCGCCGAAGCCATGGCCCTGGGCCTGCGCGAAGGGGTGGACGCCGATGCCCTGTACGAGGTGATCACCCACAGCGCCGGCAACTCGTGGATGTTCGAGAACCGCGTGCCGCATATCCTCAAGGCCGACTACACGCCGTTGTCCGCAGTGGACATCTTCGTCAAGGACCTGGGCCTGGTGCTGGATACCGCTCGGGCCAGCAAGTTCCCGCTGCCGCTGTCGGCCACCGCGCACCAGATGTTCATGCAGGCCTCCAGCGCCGGTTTCGGCCGCGAGGATGACTCGGCGGTGATCAAGATCTTCCCGGGCATTGAGCTGCCCGTGGCCAAGCCCGATGCCGTTTGAGGAGCCTGTGATGACGACTTCCACTCCACGCCCGTTGCTGGGTTGCATCGCCGATGACTTCACCGGCGCCACCGACCTGGCCAACATGCTGGTGCGCGGCGGCATGCGCACGGTGCAGAGCATTGGCATTCCCAGCGCCGAAGTGGCCGCCGGCCTGGACGCCGACGCCGTGGTGATTGCGCTGAAGTCCCGCACCACGCCGGTGGGCGAGGCGGTGGCCGAATCCCTGGCGGCCCTGCACTGGCTGCGCGAGCAGGGCTGCGAACAGATCTTCTTCAAGTACTGCTCGACCTTCGACTCCACCGCGGCGGGCAATATCGGTCAGGTCAGCGAGGCCTTGCTCAAGGCCCTGGGCAGCGATTTCACCCTGGCTTGCCCGGCGTTTCCGGAGAACGGCCGGACGATTTTCCGTGGCCACCTGTTCGTCCAGGACCAGTTGCTCAACGAGTCCGGCATGCAGCATCACCCGCTGACGCCGATGACCGACGCCAACCTGGTGCGGGTGCTGCAAGCGCAGACTGTGCTGCCGGTGGGCCTGCTGCGTTACGACAGCGTCGCCCAGGGCGTGGACGCGGTGCGGGCGAAGATCGCCGAACTGCGGGGCAAGGGCGTCGCCATGGCGATTGCCGATGCACTGTCCGATGCCGACCTCTATACCCTCGGCGCGGCCTGCGCCGACCTGCCGCTGTTGACCGGCGGATCCGGGCTGGCCCTGGGCCTGCCGGAGAACTTCCGCCGCGCCGGCAAGCTGCGGGACCTGGACGCCGCGAGCCTGCCGCCGGTGGCCGGTGGCGAAGTGGTGCTGGCCGGCAGTGCCTCGGCAGCCACCAATGCCCAGGTGGACGCCTGGCTGGAAGCCGAGCGCCCAGCCCTACGCATCGACCCCCTGGCCCTGGCGGCCGGTGAACCGGTGGTGGCCCAGGCGCTGGCCTTTGTCCAGGCCCAGCAGGACACCGTGCTGATCTACGCCACCAGCACCCCCGAGCAGGTCAAGGCGGTGCAGCGGCAATTGGGCGTGGAGCGCGCCGGGGCCCTGGTGGAGAACGCCCTGGGCGAGATCGCCCGGGGCCTGCGGGATAACGGCGTGCGGCGCTTCGTGGTGGCCGGCGGCGAAACCTCCGGAGCGGTGGTCAAGGCCCTGGGCGTGCGCCTGTTGCAGATCGGCGCGCAGATCGACCCCGGGGTGCCGGCCACGGTCAGCAGCGGCGGCGAGCCCCTGGCCCTGGCCCTGAAGTCCGGCAACTTCGGCGGTCGCGACTTTTTCAGCAAGGCCCTGGGCCAACTGGCCGGAGGTCAGCCATGAGCCGGGAAAACGCTCTGCGCGAAGAAATCTGCGACGTCGGCCGCAGCCTCTATCAGCGCGGCTACACCGTGGGCAGCGCCGGCAACATCAGCGCGCGGCTCGACGATGGCTGGCTGATCACCCCCACCGACGTCTGCCTGGGGCGCCTCGATCCGGCGGCGATTGCCAAGGTCAACCTGGCGGGGGAGTGGGTCAGCGGCGACAAGCCGTCCAAGACCCTGGCCCTGCATCGTCAGGTGTATGACCGCAATCCGGGGGTGGGCGGGGTGGTGCACACCCATTCCACCCATCTGGTGGCACTGACCCTGGCCGGGGTCTGGCGCGACGACGACATCCTGCCGCCGCTGACCCCGTACCAGGTGATGAAGGTCGGGCACATTCCACTGATCGGCTACCAGCGTCCGGGTTCGCCCAAGGTTGCCGAGCAGGTGGCGCAACTGGCCAACCGGGTGCGTGGGGTGATGCTCGAACGCCTGGGCCCGGTGGTCTGGGAAAGCAGCGTGTCCAAGGCCAGCTACGCCCTGGAGGAGCTGGAGGAAACCGCGCGCCTGTGGTTGCTCACCCAGCCGCGCCCGGCGCCTCTGGACCAGACCGCGCTGGATGAACTGCGGGACGCCTTCGGCGCCGCCTGGTAAACGCAGCACGACTGCCAACGCTTGATGCAAGCCTGTCCCCGGGAGCCTTGACAGGACTCCCGTGGGGAGCGGCTTGCCGGTAAAAACAATAACAACAGGACTTCCCGAGATGAATGACTGCATGTGCTTTACGGGTTCCAGCGTCACCTGCCACACCTGCCAGCCACTGTGTGGAGGGCTTGGCCAATGAGCCCGCTGATTCTGATGATCACCGCCGGGGCCGGTATCGCCCTGCTGCTGTTTCTGGTGCTCAAGTACAAGTTCCAGCCCTTTGTCGCGCTGATGCTGGTGAGCATCCTGGTGGCGCTGGTGGCCGGGGTGAAACCGGCGGAACTGGTGGCCACCATCGAAGGCGGCATGGGCAAGACCCTTGGCCACATCGCCATCATCATTGCCCTGGGCGCCATGATCGGCCGCATCATCGAGCTGTCCGGCGGTGCCGAGGCCCTGGCCAAGACCCTGATCGAGCGCTTCGGCAACCGCCGCACGCCCCTGGCCCTGACCATGGCCGGCTTCATCATCGGCGTGCCGGTGTTCTTCGAAGTCGGGGTGATCATCCTCATGCCGCTGGCCTACGGCGTGGCCCGCAGTGCGCGCAAGCCGCTGCTGGTGTTCGCCTTGCCGATGTGCGCCGCGCTGCTCACCGTGCACGCCTTCCTGCCGCCCCATCCGGGCGCGGTGGCGGCGGCCAGCCAGCTGGGGGCGGACCTGGGCCGGGTGCTGATGTTCGGCCTGCCGCTGACCGCGCTGCTGTGCTATGTCGGCTACCGCGTGGCGGGGCGCATGACCCGGCGCAACTACCCGATGACCGACGATATCCGCGCCGAAGTCTATGGCCCGCACGTTACCAATGAAGACCTCGCGGCCTGGAACAACGGCGCCGCACAGCCGGCCAGCCCGCAAGCGGTGGCGGCCGTGGCCCATATGGGCCTGGAGGAGTCCACCGGCACTCTGGCGGCGAAGCTGCCGCCGGCGCCGCCACCGGGTTTCGGCCTGATCGTCGGCCTGATCCTGCTGCCTATCGTGTTGATCCTGCTGGGCACCCTGGCCACCTCGTTGCTGCCGGTGGAGTCCGCCCTGCGCGGAGTGCTCACGGTACTGGGTGCGCCGCTGGTGGCGCTGCTGCTGGACACCTTGCTGTGTGCCTGGCTGCTGGGCTCGCGCCGTGGCTGGAGCCGCAGCCAGGTGTCCGATGTGATCGGCTCGGCGCTGCCCGGGGTGGCCATGGTGATCCTGATTGCCGGGGCCGGCGGGGTGTTCGGCAAGGTCCTGGTGGACACCGGGATCGGCGCGGTGGTCTCCGACTTGTTGCGCACCACCGGGCTGCCGGTCCTGGCCCTGGGCTTCTTGCTGACCATGCTGCTGCGCGCTGTGCAAGGCTCCACCACCGTGGCCCTGGTGACCACGGCGGGCATCATCGCGCCGCTGATCGCCACCCTTAACCTGAGCCCCAACCACATGGCCCTGCTGTGCCTGGCCATGGGCGGTGGCGGGCTGGCCATGTCCCATATCAACGACGCCGGGTACTGGATCTTCACCAAGCTGGCCGGGCTCAACGTCGCCGATGGCCTGCGCACCTGGACCGTGATTACCACCTTGCTCGGCACCTTGGGGTTCTGTATTACCCTGCTGATCTGGCCGTTTGTCTGACCCTTTGTCCCAGGAGTTCCCATGCCTCGTTTTGCTGCCAACCTCAGCATGCTCTACCCGCAACATGACTTCCTTGAGCGGTTTTCCGCTGCGGCGGCCGATGGTTTCAGCGCGGTGGAATACCTGTTTCCCTACGACTACAGCCCCGCGCAACTGAAACAGCGCCTGGACGATAATGGCCTGCAGCAGGCCCTGTTCAACGCGCCGCCCGGTGACTGGGCGGCGGGGGAGCGGGGCATCGTCTCCCTGCCCGGACGCGAGCAGGAGTTCCGCCAGGGCTTCGACAAGGCCCTGGAGTACGCCGCGGTGCTGGGCAATTCACGGATCCACGTGATGGCCGGCCTGCTGCCGTCGGAAAGCGACCGCGCCCGGCATCACGGGGTGTACCTGGAGAACCTGGCCCACGCCGCGACCCAGGCGGCCAAGGTCGGAGTCACCGTGCTGCTGGAGCCGATCAACACCCGGGACATGCCGGGGTTCTTCCTCAATCGCCAGGCCCAGGCCCAGGCCCTCTGCAAGGAAGTCGGTGCGGCCAACCTCAAGGTGCAGTTCGACTGCTACCACTGCCAGATCGTCGAAGGCGACCTGGCGGTGAAGCTGCGGCGGGATCTGCCGGGCATCGGCCATATCCAGATCGCCGGAGTGCCGGATCGTCACGAGCCGGACCTTGGCGAGCTGAACTATCCCTACCTGTTCCAATTGATGGACGAGCTCGGCTATGACGGCTGGGTCGGTTGCGAATACCGCCCGCGTGGCGACACCTCCGCCGGCCTGCAATGGCTGCGCGACTGGCAGGCGCGCCAAGGCTCGGCGGTGTAGCCGCTGCTGCAGGTTGTGCAGGAAAAGGCATCTGGGGAACGTCGCGCAAGGCCCTGCGGGCATCGCTTTATGTAGCCGCTGCCGAAGGCTGCGAACGAGCCGCAGGCTCGCAGCGACTCCCCGGCCGCCGAGGCCCCTGCGGGCCTTCGCGCATCGCTTTATGTAGCCGTTGCCGAAGGCTGCGAACGAGCCGCAGGCTCGCAGCGATTCCGCGACCGCCGAGGCCCCTACGGGCCTTCGCGCATCGCTTTATGTAGCCGCTGCCGAAGGCTGCGAACGAGCCGCAGGCTCGCAGCGACTCCCCGGCCACCGAGGCCCCTGCGGTGCCTTGCGCAGCCTGCGGCAGCGGCTACAGAGGGTACGCAGGCCACGAACGGCTTGCGATGATTCGTAGCGATAAACACAGGAGTTTTTTCATGCAGCGTCTTGTCTGCCGGGCCGCGTTCGGCCTGATTCTGTCCCTGGGTGGTATGTCCCTGGCCGCGGCCGCGAGCTTGCCGCCGGCCACCGAGGGCGATTGGGTCGCCCCGCAATTCACCTTTCACAACGGCGAACAGCTGGCCAACCTGAAACTGCACTACATCACCCTGGGCAACCCCCAGCACCCGGCGATCCTCTACTTGCACGGCACCTACCGGCCGGCCAGCGACCTGCTGAGCAAGGATTTTGGCGGTGAACTGTTCGGCCCGGGGCAGCCTCTGGACGCGAGCAAGTACTACATCATTGCCACCGACGGCATTGGTGTCGGCCAGTCGAGCAAGCCTTCCGATGGCCTGCGTGCGCGCTTTCCCCAGTACAACTACGACGACATGGTCCAGGCCCAGTACCGCTTGGTCACCGAGGGGCTGGGGATCAAGCACCTGCGGCTGATCATCGGCAATTCCATGGGCGGCATGCAGACCTGGCTCTGGGGCCAGAACTGGCCGCAGATGATGGACGCCCTGGTGCCCATGGCCTCTCAGCCCACCGAGATGGCGTCGCGCAACTGGATGATGCGCCGCCTGCTGGTGGAGTCGATCAAGCAGGATCCGGCCTGGGACAACGGCAACTATCGGGTCCAGCCGCCGTCCCTGCGCCTGGCCAACGCCCTGTTCGCCACCGGCACCAGCGGCGGCACCCTGGCCTATCAGGCGCTGGCGCCGACCCGGGCCCAGGCCGACAAGCTGGTGGATGAGCGCCTCAAGGCGCCACAGAGCGCCGATGCCAACGACTTTATCTACCAGTGGCAGTCCTCGGCGGACTACAACGCCGCGCCGGGCCTGGGCCGGATCCAGGCCCCGGTGCTGGTGATCAACTCGGCGGACGATGAGCGCAACCCGCCGGAAACCGGCACCCTGCAAGCGGCGCTCAAGCAAGTGAAAGATGCTCGCCTGCTGCTGATTCCCGCCAGCGCCGAAACCCGCGGGCATGGCACCACCGGCATGGCCCGGTTCTACGCCCGCGAGCTGGGGCAGTTCATGGCCGAAACCGAGAAACCCCGCTAGCGGCCATGCACGCTCTGGGTGGCGAGGGAGCTTGCTCCCGCTGGGCGGCGCAGCCGCCCCAAACCCGGACGGCGCAACCTTTCAGACGTTGAGGGGCATCAGGCATTGCGTCTGCTGCGCAGACGCGCGGGAGCACGCGCCGTCGCCACGGATTGCACGTGTTGGGGGTTACCGCTGACTCAGGATTGTGCCGGCAGGAGCAACTCCACCCCGTGCTTGCGAATCCCGTCCGCTGCCGCCGGGGCCAGGGCGGCGTCGCTGATGATGATGTCGAACTGCTCCAGCTCGGCGATCTTGTACATGCCGAAGGTGCCGTACTTGGAGCTGCTGGCCACCAGCACCGCCTGGGTCGCCGACTGCATCGCCACCTGCTTGACCTCGACCTTCAATGCCGAGGGCGTGGTGATGCCCCGGCGCAGGTCCCAGGAACTGGTGGAGATAAAGGCGATGTCCGTCACCACCTGACGCAGGGTGGCCACCGCCAGCCCGCCGACACAGGAATGGTTGGAGTGATCCAACTGGCCACCGGTGTGAATCACCGTGACCTGGGGCGCCTCCATCAAGGCCTGGGCCACGCCGAAATCGTTGGTGATCACGGTCATCCCCGACAGCGCCTTGATGTAGGGCACGATCTCCAGGGTGCTGGTGCCGGCGTCCAGGTACACCGTCATGTCCGCGTGCAACAGGCCCGCCGCGAGCTTGGCCATGGCCTGCTTCTGCGGCAGTTCCACCACCGCCTTGGACTGGTGGCTGGGCTCGCTGTGCAACTGGCTGGCGATGCGCACGCCGCCGGTCACCGAGTGGGCGCGGCCTTCCTGTTCCAGCAGGGCGATATCCCGGCGCACGGTCATGTGCGAGCAGTCGAACATCTCCATCAACTGATGCACGCTGAGCACCTGATGCTTGCGCAACTGGCGCAGGATCTGCTCGCGGCGCTGCTCGGGAATCATCGGCGCGCCGCTGTCGCTGGCAAGGTCCTTGGGGGTAGGCATTGAAGCTCCGGTTTGGCGGGTCGGCAAAGGCAGAAATCGGCACGCCATAGTAGCGAATGTAGCTGCCGTGGACGAGATTTAGTGCCGTGCGCGCGTCAGAAAACGCTTCGCAGAATCAGCGAGCCAGTTCGTTACGGGTCAGGGGCAGAACGGGCAATACAGATTGTCGAGAAAGTCCTGGCTGTCGATGTTGTCGTCAAGCACCTGCACCACCACCGGGCCATGGTGTTTGCATTGCAGGACCTGCCCGGCGCCGCTGCGGCTGGGGGGCTGGTCGCTGAATTCATGGCTGCCGCACCAGGGGCATTTGCGCACGCTGGCCTCGCTCTGGCCGAGTATCGCCAGGTGCCAGCCGCAGCCGGCGCAATGGAGGCGATGCAGCGGGCGGGCAGGGGTAAAGGTCGGCATGGAACATTCCTTGGCGCGGGGCTCAGCCCGGCATCAGCAGTCGTTTGAGCAGGCGGGTCAGCGGTTGGCGCGCCTTGCGGTGCTTGAAGGCCCCCGGGATGTGCAGCAGGAAGCTGCGCCAGGGATAGCCGCCGGGATCGCGTTGCGCTGACTCCAGGTAGTCGTGCAGGGCCAGCGCCGACTCGCGGTTGAAGGCCCAGAGCATCTGGCCTTTGTAGGCCACGGAAAAATAGGCCTCGCTCGGCCAGTTGAGCGTGTGACGCGCTGAGTACCGGCAGTGTTCGCAGGCCAGCGAGCCCAGGTCCAGGCCGTGATCGCGATACCAGTAGGGTGAACACTGCCAGTGGCTGGCCAGGTAGCCTTCGGGCAGCGGACCCAGGCTGTGAGTCGGGTCGCCGTGCAGGCCGGGAAAGTACAGGGCGTAGTGACGGTAGTGCCCGCAGCTGTCCTGCTCTTGCCGATAGTCCAGCAGTGGATGGTCGGCGAAGAACGGCACATCGACCTTGCGCGCGATGGGCCTGGAGACGACGAAGTCGAAGCGCGCCTGGGCCCCGCATTGCGGGCAGTTGAGTGCCAGTTGATGGGGCATGGCGCTCCATTGGACAAGGCGGGTCATGGCTTGAATTCACCCACCTGTGGGGGCGTGCGATCGATATGCCAGCGCTGCATGAGCGCTTGCAGGCTGCCATCGTCTTTCATCGCGTCCAGGGCCCGCTGCCAGCGGGCCACCTGGGCTGCATCGACCTTGGGCGAGAAGGCGATGTAGGCGTCCTGGTGCATCAGCGGCATCTGGTAGCGCAACTGTTCGAAGGGCAGGCCCACATTGCTGGCGAAGGTACTGACGCTCATGGTGTCGGCGACCACGTACTGCACGCGGCCGATCTGCAGCAGGCGCATCATGATTTCCGGGCTGTCGACGCCCCACAGGTTGTCCAGGCCCTGCTGCTTGAGGTAGCTGTAGACCAGCCATTTGCGCGGTACGGCGATCTGGCCCTGGGCCTGGCTCAGGTCGCTGATCGGCGGAGTGTCGCCGCTGCGGGTGTACAGCGCGGTTTCGGTGCGCATCAGCGGGCCGACCCATTGGTAGCGGGATTCACGCTCCTGGGTGCGCAGGATGGTAAACACCGCGGTGTCGGCGTCCTCGCTGGCATCGCGCAGGGCGCGCAGCATCGGGCGTTGCTGCACCTGCACCGGGTCGCCGGTGCGTTGCGCCAGGGCTTGCACCACCTCCACTGCGAAGCCCGTCATGTGCGGGCCCTGCTGAAAGTGCAGCGGCGGGTGGTTGTCGGTCAGCATGCGCAACTCACCGGCTTGAGCGGTGAGGCTCAACAGCGGCAACAGTGCCTGCAGCATCCATTTCATGCAGTGCCCTTGGGGGATAAAAACCAGAGCTTAGTACGACTGGTTGCCGCCTGTCGCGTTAAAACTGCGGGCCTGCCGCGTGCCTTGGCGGGCCATGCCGGGGCGATATTGTCGTCGGCAGATGGCTCTGCTGCAGGTATCCTGGCGCGGCCTTCGTTGAATGGAATCGACCCATGTTCGCCCCCCTTGTTCATCCCCTGCGAGCCAGTGGCTTGCTGCTGGCGCTGCTGGCCTGTGGCCAGGGCGCCCAGGCCAGCAGTTTCGACTGCGCCAAGGCCGCCAGTGCCAGTGAAAAGGCCATCTGCGCCGACCCCTATACCGCCGGGCTGGACAGCCGGTTGGGCAAGACCTGGACGGCCGCCCTGGCCGAGGCCAAGGACCCCAAGGCGCTGCGCCTGGGCCAGCGTGAATGGCTCAAGCAGCGCGACCAGTGCCAGGCCGATCTGGGCTGTCTGCGCAGCCAATACCTGAGCCGGCTGACGGTGCTGCGCTATGTGAACATCCCGTTCAGCTGGCAGGGCACCTGGCAGCGGGTCTCGGTCAGCCCGTTCTACGGCGGTGAGCTGGTGATCCGGCGCAGCGGCGAGGATCGTCTGAGCTTCGACCTGTCGGCCATGGGCGGCGCCAATTCCGGTGCGCTGGCGGGCAAGCTGCAGCTCAAGGACGGTGAAGCCCGCTACGGCGTCGAGGGCTGCAAGCTGCGCTTCACCCCGCGCAACGGTCTGTTGCAGGTGACCCAGGAGGGCGATGCCTATGCCTGCGGCGCCGGTTCGGGGGTGTATTACGACGGACTCTATGTGGCCTCCCGGCAAATCCTGGAGAACCAGTACGATTTGCTGTCCACCGCGCTGGTGCGTACCGAGGCAGAAGACCAGCGAGCCCGCAAGCTGCTGCAACAGGATTACCAGACCCTGCTCGACAGCGGCTCGGTGTTCTCCCAGGACACCTCGGCCGAGCTTCCGGGCGCCGAGGTCACCGATATGTGGCTGCAGGGGCTGGCTACCACCCATGCGGCGATTTTCGTGCGCGGTGCCCAGGGTGAGTTGTGGGTCGCGCTGCTGGCAGTGGTGGGCCCCGCCGATGAAGTGCGGGTGCGCTACTACACCACCGAGCCTGCGTGGAAGCAGCGCCTGCCGGACGTGGTACAGCGCTGGTACGAGGCGCGCAGCCAGGGCCAGCAACTGCCGCTGGACAGGATGCCCTGAAGCACAGGCCGGCCGGACTTCATCACCTGTTGATGAACGTGGCCGCAGAAATTTCGCCGAGTGGATGCACAAGCCTGCCGGTGCAGCTGCTAGAGTCTCGGCCCTGGCCGCCTGGATGTCGCCCCGAGGGTGCCGGCACGGGGGCGCCAAGCCTCGGCCAGCCGGGCAAATTCCATCAGTTGGTGACGCGAAGCCATTGTGAGCGTCTACGACCTTAGCAAGTGACACTGCCGCCGCCGTTACCGGCGCCTGGCACATTGAAATTGGGAGATTGTGAATGGTCATCAAACCCCGCGTTCGCGGCTTTATCTGTGTGACGACCCATCCGGTGGGTTGCGAAGCCAACGTCAAGCAGCAGATCGATTACGTCACCCAGCAGGGCGCCATCGACGCAGGGCCGAAGAACGTACTGGTACTCGGCGCCTCCACCGGCTACGGCCTGGCCGCGCGGATCACCGCCGCCTTTGGCTGCGGTGCCAACACCCTGGGCGTGTTCTTCGAGCGCGGCAGCGTTGACGGCAAGCTGGGCACCGCCGGCTGGTACAACACCGCGGCGTTCCACAAGTTCGCCGAAGAAAAGGGCCTGTACGCCAAGAGCATCAACGGTGACGCCTTCTCCGACGCGGTCAAGGCCGAAACCATCGAAACCATCAAGCGCGACCTGGGCAAGATCGACCTGGTGGTCTACAGCCTGGCCGCGCCGCGCCGCACCCACCCCAAGACCGGTGAAGTGCTGAGCTCGACCCTCAAGCCCCTGGGCAAGTCCGTGACCCTGCGCGGTGTCGACACCGACAAGGAAATCGTCAAGGAAACCACCCTGCAACCGGCGACCCAGGAAGAGATCGACGGCACCGTGGCGGTGATGGGCGGCGAAGACTGGCAGATGTGGATCGACGCCCTGCACGACGCCGGTGTCCTGGCCGAAGGCGCGAAAACCACCGCCTTTACCTACCTGGGCGAGAAGCTGACCCACGACATCTACTGGAACGGTTCGATTGGCGAAGCCAAGAAGGACCTGGACCAGAAAGTCATCGGCATGCGCCAGCAACTGGCCGACCTGGGCGGCGACGCTCGGGTGTCGGTGCTCAAGGCCGTGGTCACCCAGGCCAGCTCGGCGATCCCGATCATGCCGCTGTACCTGTCGCTGCTGTTCAAGGTGATGAAGGAGCAGGGCAGCCACGAAGGTTGCATCGAGCAGGTCTACGGCCTGTACAAGGACAGCCTGTACAACAGCGAGCCGGTGATCGACCAGGAAGGCCGCCTGCGTGCCGACTACAAGGAACTGCAACCCGAAGTCCAGGATCGGGTCAAGCAGCTGTGGGACCAGGTCACCAGCGAGAACCTCTACGAAATGACCGATTTCGTCGGTTACAAGCATGAGTTCCTGCGCCTGTTCGGTTTCGAGATCGAAGGGGTCGACTACGAAGCCGACGTCGATCCGGACGTGAAGATCAGCAACCTGATCCAGCTGTAATCCGCTCGTAGCATCAGCCAGCGCCCCTCCCTCGTGAGGGGCGTTGTCGTTTGCATCCCCCTGTTTCCCGTAGGAGCCAGCTTGCTGGCGAAGAGGCCCGCAGGTCTTGTGCTGGTCTTGGAGACGCCTTCGCTGGCAAGCCAGTGGCCGCTGCGGTTCGCGCCGCCAGCATGATCAGTCCGGGCGCTTGATCAAGGGTGGGAGCGAGCTTGCTCGCGATGGTGGTCAACGAAAACGCCGCGTTCACGGGGGCAACGCGGCGTTCTTGAGTGCATCGCGAGCAAGCTCGCTCCTACGGCGTTTGGTGGTTGCAAAAAAAGCGCGGCGGTGGGCAATTGCGCAAGATCGTTCAAGCCAGGCGCCGTGCCAGCTGGCACAGTCAGCGTCCGTCATCTGTGTGCAGGGTGTTATGTCCAGCGTTCTTCTGCCCCGCGCCGCGTTTATCCGCGGTGCCATTGCCATCATGCCGCTGTCCCTGGCCACCGCGCCCTGGGGGCTGCTGGCCGGTTCCATGGCCATCGAGGCCAATCTCACGCCGCTGCAGGGCCAGGGGCTGTCGAGCATCGTCTTCGCCGGTGCCGCGCAACTGGTGGCCATCGGCATGCTCAAGGGCGGGGCGGGGATCTTCTCGATCCTGTTGACCACGCTGCTGCTGACCTCCCAGCACCTGCTCTACGGCATGAGCATGCGCTCGGTGATCTCGCCCTTGCCCGGGCGCTGGCGAGTGGGCCTGGGCTTTCTGCTCACCGACGAGCTGTTCGCCTTGACCAGCGCCCACGACAAGCAGCAGTTCGACCGCTGGTACGCCCTGGGCGTGGGCCTGACCTTCTACGTGGCCTGGAACCTGTTCACCCTGCTGGGCATCGTGCTGGGCAAGAGCATTCCCGGCCTGGAACACCTGGGCCTGGATTTTTCCATCGCCGCCACCTTCATCGCCCTGATCACGCCGCTGGTGCGCAATGTGCCCACCGTGGTCTGTGTGGCGGTGTCGCTGTTCTGCTCGGTGCTGTTCAGCTACTGGCACTGGGGCTCGGCCCTGGTGCTGTCGGGGCTGGCGGGGATGAGTGCGGGTTTTGTCTGCAACAAGCTGTATCGGGGGCGCGCATGATGGTCTGGGCAGTGATTTTCGGCATGGGCCTGCTGGTCTTTCTCAATCGCTACGTGTTTCTCGAACCGCGCCTGCCGCTGCGCCTGAGCAGCAACGCGCGGCAGTTCCTCGGTTTTGCCGTGCCGGGCATGCTCACGGCGATCTGCGGGCCGATCGTGTTCATGCCCGATCAGCAGTTGAACCTGCACTGGGACAATCCCTACCTTTCGAGCTCCCTGGTGGCCATCGTGCTGGTGATCTACACCCGCAATACCCTGGTCAGCATGCTGCTGAGCATGGGGTTCTTTTTCCTTCTGCGCTGGTGGCTCTGAGGCAGGATTGCGGTAGCCTGTGCAGCTTTTGGCACAGGCCGACCTTCAACCGCAACGGATGCATCGGATGAGCAACTTCCCCCACGATATCGACCTGGACGCGTTCTGGGACCACGACAGCAGCCGCAAGATCAACCAGCCACCGGCGAGCGCCGCCCTGATCGCCGAGCTGCAAGCCCAGCTGGGCTATCGGCTGCCGCCGTCCTATGTGGCGTTCATGCAGCGTTACAACGGTGGCTACCCGCACCTGTGCTGTTGCCCCACGGAGCAGGGCACCTCCTGGGCCGAGGACCACTGCGCGATCGACAGTTTCCTGAGCATCGGTCGCGACAGCCGCTACTCCCTGGGCGGCGACCTGGGCAGCCGCTTCATGATCGAGGAGTGGGGCTACCCGGACCTGGGGGTGTACATCTGCAATTGCCCCTCCGCCGGGCATGACATGATCGCGCTGGACTACCGCGAGTGCGGCCCCGAGGGTGAACCCCGGGTGGTGCACGTGGACCAGGAGGGCGACTACGAGGTGACTGTCCTGGCGCCGAACTTCGAGGCCTTTGTCCGCAGTCTGGTGTCCTGGGAGGTGTATGACACCTCCGAGCAGGATTACCTCGACGACCTGGACACGGTCGCCAGCGCGCCGTTCTCGCCACTGCTGCAGGAGCTGCTTGAACACTGCCCGCACGTGCCTGACCTGGGGCCGCTGATCCGCCAGATCGCCCTGCGCATCGTCCAGGACAAACGCTACTTTGCGTTGCACGCCGACCCGCTGTCGTACCTGCTGTACGACCTGCAGTTCTGGCTGTACCAGAACCGCTACCCGGTCCCCAGCCAAGAGGCCTACCTGGAGGTCTATCAGGACATGATCGCCTTCGCCAAGGGCTTCAGCACCGGCGGCTACGCCCCGGATTTCATCCGCGACTGGTTCCGCGCGCGGCTGGCGGACGGTCATCTGCACCAGGTGGCGGGCGGGTTCGCCCTGACCCCGGCCTACCGCGTGCAGTTGCTGGAACAATTGTCGGGGTTTCGCCCCGCCGGCCCACACACTCAGGAGCAGCCATGAGCGAGGAAACCATCCGCATCACCGCCGAGAAGACCCTCTCCGACAACTGGTACGTGCTGAAGAAATACAGCTTCGAACTGCGCCGCCGCGACGGCAGCTGGCAGGCCCAGGAGCGTGAGGTCTACGACCGCGGCAATGGTGCGACGATCCTGCTGTACAACCTGGAACGGCGCACGGTGCTGCTGACCCGGCAGTTCCGCATGCCGGCCTTCGTCAACGACCACAGCGGTTACCTGATCGAGACGGCCGCCGGGCTGCTGGACAACGCCAGCCCGGAAGTGCGCATCCGCCAGGAAGCGCAAGAGGAAACCGGTTGCCGGGTGGGCGAGGTGCAGAAGGTCTTCGACGCGTTCATGAGTCCGGGCTCGGTGACCGAACGGGTGCATTTCTTCATCGGCCATTACCAGGCCGAAGACCGCATCGATGAGGGCGGCGGGCTGGAGCACGAAGGCGAGGACATCGAAGTCCTGGAGCTGGATATCGACCAGGCCCTGGACATGATCAAGAGCGGCGAGATCGCCGACGGCAAGACCATCATGCTCCTGCAGTACCTGCAGTTGCATGTGCTCAAGCCTCGCAGCCTGACGGTGCTGGTGGCCGGCCCCTACCGTTCCGGCACCGGTGACGATCCGCTGTTGCTGGCGCGCAATGTCGAGGCCATGGAGCAGTGCGCCGCCCAGGTGCTGGAGGCCGGGCATTTCCCGCTCTTGGGGGAGTGGGTGGCCTTGCCCATGACCCGTCTGGCCGGGTCCCGGGCGGTGGGCGATGAGGTCTACAACCAGCGCTTCCACGCCTATGCCGAGCGCCTGCTGCAGCGCTGTGACGCGCTGCTGCGCATCGGCGGTGCCTCGGCCGGCTGCGACGCCATGGTGCAGATCGCCCAGAGGCTGGGCCTGAGCATCTATCACCAGGTGCAGCAGCTGCCCAAAGTGACTCCCCGCCCAGGCCGGGACTGACCCCGGTCGCCTCTGGTCGGACGCCGCCGGCCCGTTGCCCGGTCGCCGGCGTCCTGCCCTGACCCCATCGCCATGGCTGCACGGCTTTCGCCCCCGGCGTTTCTTCAGGCCCGGGGGGGAAATACTGTCTATCGTCTAATAGGCAAGCAGGAGCTTCATCTCGGGCCGCGTGAGCTTGGAGCACACCGGTCGGTTTTTCGCTATGGCGCTTGGAGCACTATGGAAAACCTAGGTCTTGATCTGACGCCGGTGCGCAGCATCTCGAATCAGGCGCTGGCCCGCGCCACCTTGCTCGGATGCTCGGGATTGCTGTTGGCGCTGTTCCTCTTCACCGGCGTGTTGCTGGTGTACATCGCCCTCGACCAGAACCTGGCTGCCGAGCAGCACAACCGCCTGGAAATCGAAAAGGCCCTGCAATCGCTGAAAAACCATGCCCGTAGCACCGTCAAGGACTATGCGCAGTGGGGCGATGCCTATCAGCACCTGCACCTGAAGGTCGATCCGGACTGGGCCTACACCCGGCACAACTTCGGTTCGTCCCTGTACCGCGACCTGGGTTTTGACGGGGTGTTCGTCATCGACCCGGCCGATCGCACGGCCTACGCGATGGTGTCCGGTCGCCTGGAGGCGATGGAGGCCCGGGACTGGTTCGGCGATGCGCTGCAACCCTGGCTGGCGCAGGTGCGCCAGGCGCCCGATGGCAAGGTCTTCAGCCGTTATCACGCGATCGGCGGGACACCGGCGCTGGTGTTCACCAGCGTGCTGAGCCCGGGCAACGATCCGCAAGTGCCGGTCGATGACGGCCCGCAGTCGGTGCTGGTGTTCGTGGTGTGGCTGGACCCGAGCCGTTTGCTGGTGCTGGGCCGTGAGGCGGGCATCGAGCGCTTGCAGCGGGTCGACGCCGGGGCGCCGAGCCCGCAGCCGACCCTGAGCCTGCCCGACGGTGCCGGAACCCTGCACTGGCAGCCGACGCGACCGGGGCACCAGTTGCTGGTGCTGGTGATCCCGCTGTTGCTGCTGGCCGGACTGCTGGTGGGCCTGATGGCGATCCTGCTGCTGCGGCGCTCTGCGGTGGCGGCGCGGCTCATCGATGATCAGGTCCAGGCCCTGCGCAGCAGTCGGGGCGCGCTGGAGGCCAGCGAGGAGCGTTTTCGCGATGTTGCCGAAGCGGCTTCCGACTGGATCTGGGAAGTGGATCCGCAGTTGCGCTTCACCTACCTGTCCGAGCGCTTCGAGGCGGTTACCGGCCTGTCCCGGGAGGCGGCCCTGGGGCGGCCGATGCATGAGCTGCTGAGCGCCGAGCAGGGATCGCTGCGCCACTGGCTGAGCGCCTCGCAGCGGCGTTCCCAGAGCCTGCTGCAATGCGCCTACCTGGACGGTCAGCGCCGTCCGCGGATCTGCCGCCTCTCGGTACGGGCCATGGACGGCGGCGGTTACCGTGGCACCGCCAGCGATATCACCGAGGAGGTCGCGGCCCGGCGGCGCATCGAATACCTGTCCCAGCACGATGCACTCACCGGCCTGGCCAATCGCATGCGCATGCGCGAATACCTTGAAGATCGGCTGTCGGCCCCGCGGGTGCTGCGCGAGCCGCTGTTGATGCTCAGCGTCGACCTCGACCGCTTCAAGCCGGTGAACGATCTGCTGGGGCATGCCGCCGGCGACCAGGTGCTGCACGAGGTGTCCCAGCGCCTGTCCCACTGCCTGCGCAGCGAGGACCTGGTGGCCCGGGTCGGTGGCGACGAATTCGTGCTGGTGGTGCCCGGGCAGATGGCCCAGTCGGAAATCGACGGCCTGTGCCGGCGCTTGATCCAGCGTATCGAGGAGCCGTTCTACATTGGCGAGCATGAAGTCTTCATCAGCGCCAGCATCGGAGTCGCCCGGGCCCCGGCCGATGCCAGCCAGGCCGAAGAACTGCTGCGCTTTGCCGACATGGCCCTGTACGAGGCCAAGGCGGCGGGACGCAGCACCTGGCGTTTCTACGCCGCCGACATGAATGCGCGGATCATCGAGCGCCGCGGCCTGGAGCGCGACCTGCGTCACGCCATCGACCAGGACCAGTTGAGCCTGCAGTTCCTGCCGCGCTATCGGCTGGGCGACGGCCAATGGCAGGGCGCCGAGGTGCTGGTGCGCTGGCAGCACCCGCAGCGCGGGCTGCTGGGGCCCGAGGTGTTCATGCCCATCGCCGAGGACACCGGACTGATCCTGCCGCTGAGCAACTGGGTGCTGCAGGCGGCCTGCCGCGCGGCCCGGGCCTGGCCCGAACACCTGCAGCTGGCTGTGCATCTGTCGGCCTGCGAGTTCCAGCGCGGCCAGCTGGTGGCCAGGATCCGCTCGGTGCTCGCTCAGAGCGGGCTGGCTCCCTCGCGTCTGCTGCTGGAGGTGGCCGACAAGGCGCTGCTGGACGACGGGCGCCCGGTGCAGGACATCATGGGCGGGCTCAAGGCCCTCGGGGTGCAGCTGGTGCTGGACGATTTCGGCAGCGGCTGTTCGGCGTTGCAGGACCTGCGGACCTATCCCCTGGACGGCCTGAAGATCGACAGCGGTCTGGTGGCCGGTCTGGGTCGCAGTCCGGCCGGCCGTTCGATCGTCCAGGCGATCGTCGACCTGGGGCATGCCCTGAGCCTGAAAGTGCTGGCCGAAGGGGTGGATACCCCGGAGCAGTTTGCCGCGTTGCGGGACATTCGCTGCGATGAGGTTCAGGGGCGGTACCTGAGCCCGCCCCTGGATGGCGACGCCCTGTTGCACCTCTGCGCCCAGGCGCCCCGGGCCGGAAGCTCGATGAGCTGAGGGCAAGGGTTGCGGGTGTTTGGCCGGGGAGGGGCGCGGTGCTTCAGTGCGCTTGCTCGGTCGCTGTCCGGGGCGCCTGGCGGATCGGCAGCTCCACGCGAAAGGTGCTGCCGACCCCCGGTTGGCTGCGGACGCTGATCTGCCCGCCGTGCTTCTTGACGATCCCGTAGGACAGCGACAGGCCCAGGCCGGTGCCCTTGCCCACCGGCTTGGTGGTGAAGAAGGGGTCGAAAATCTTCTGCAGGTGCTGTGCATCGATGCCGCAGCCGGTGTCGCTCACCTCCAGCCAGACATGCTCGCCGTCCACCCCGTTGCGCAGGGTGATGGTGCCGCGTTCCGGCCCGATGGCCTGGGCGGCGTTGACCACCAGGTTCATCACCACCTGATTGAGCTGGGAGGGCAGGCACTCGATCTGCGGCAGCTCGTGGTAGTCCTTGACCAGGTCGGCCTTGTACTTGATCTCGTTGGCGACGATGTTCAGGGTCGAGTCGATGCCCTGTTGCAGGTCCGCCAGTTGCCATTGCTGATCGCTGTCGACCCGGGAGAAGTTCTTCAGGTCCTTGACGATCTGCTCGACCCGGCCGATGCCTTCCTTGGATTCCTTGATCAAGAGCGGGATGTCCTCCTGGAGAAAGTCCAGGTCGATGCTTTCGCGCAGGCTTTGCAGGTGCTCGCGCACTTGCGGTGCGGTGATGGCTTCTTCGCTCTGGCGGTAGGCGCTGAGCATCTGGCCGATCTGTTGCAGGTAGCCGGCCAGGCTGCCGAGGTTGGAGGCGACGAAGCCGATGGGGTTGTTGATCTCGTGGGCCACGCCCGCGGCCAGTTGCCCGAGGGAGGCGAGCTTTTCCGACTGCACCAGCTGGTTCTCCAGTTGCTTGCGCTCGTCGATCTCCTGTTGCAGGGCGGTTCCGGCACGTTCCAGGTCCGCGGTACGCCGGGCCACCAGGTTCTCCAGGTGATGCATCTGCAGCAGGGCACGGGCGGTCATCTCCCACTTGCTGGTGAGGGTGCTGGCCATCTGCTGGACTTCGATATTGTCGAAGGGCTTCTTCAGGATCAGCAGGCGGTTGTGGCCCTGCAGACGCTCCAGCAGGTCTTCCCAGGAATAGTCGGAGTAGGCGGTGCACACCACCACCTGCAGGCGCGGGTCCTCTTGCCACAGCCGTTCGATGGTCTGCACCCCGTCCCAGCCCTGGGGCATGCGCATGTCGACGAACGCCAGGGCATAGGGGCGCTGCTGCGCCAGGGCCTGGGTGACCTTGTTCAGGCCTTCCTCGCCGCCGTAGGCCGAGTCCAGTTCGAAGGGCTGCTGGCGGGTGCGGGTCGGGGCGCCGAACAACTGCGCCTCCAGATCGTCGAGGCCGGCGTCCTGGCTCTGCGGCATGAGGATCTTGCGAAAGTCTTCGTGGATCGCGGGGGTGTCGTCGATCAGCAGAATCCGGCGGTTGATCAGTGAGTCCATGTGGGGTTCTCGGCGTCGATCAGCGGGATGTCAAGAGTGAAGGTGGCGCCCAGTCCCGGCCCGTCGCTGTGCACGCTGAGCTGGCCGTCCATCTCCATGGCGGCCAGGGCGCAACTGTGCAGGCCGAAGCCGTGGCCCTCCTTGCGGGTGGTGAAGCCGTGGGCAAAGATCCGCGTGAGGTTTTCGGCGGCGATGCCTTCGCCCTGGTCCTGAACCTGGATGCGCAGGGTCCGGCCCTCCAGCACCCGGGCGCGAATGGTCAGGGTGCGGGACTGCTCGTCGAGGTCGGACATGGCGTATTTGGCATTGCTGATCAGGTTGATCAGGATCAGCAGCATGCGGTGCTTGTCGCCCATCACCGCGGGCACTTCGACGTAGTCCTTGACCACCGTGACCTGGTGCCGGACCAGGGCCCCGGCGTTCATGCGCAGGGCGTCGTCGATCAGTTCGTTGACCCGCAGGGGTTCGATCAGCCGTGAGGCGCCGGCATAGGACTGCTGGGTGGCGACGATCTCCTTGATGTGATCGATACTGCGCCCGAGCTGGGCCAGCTCGTCGCTCATGCCCTGTTGCTCGCTGGCGATGGCCGCGACCAGTTGGTTGAGGTAGCCGGGGAGCAGCTTGCCCTTTTCGTCTTCAGTGAAGAACTGCCCCAGGTTGTCCTGGTGCTGGTTGATCAGTTGCATCGCCTTGCCCAGGCCCTGAGCCTTGCTGGAGCGCAGGGTACGGCTCAGCAGTTCGCTGGAGATGTTCACGCTGTTGAGCACGTTGCCGACGTTGTGCAGCACATTGGTGGCGATTTCCGCCATGCCCGCCTGGCGCGCGGCGTGCAGCAGTTCGCTCTGGGCTTCCTTGAGCTCGTGGGTGCGTTCCTCGACCCGTTGCTCCAGGTGTTCGTTGGCGCTCTGCAGGGCGGTGTTGACCCGGCGGATCACCCCGTAGCTGCGCACCAGATGGATCACCAGATAGAGGATCAACAGCACCAGCAGCGTCGAAAACAGCAGCAGGTACTGATGGGCCTTCTGGTCCTGCAGGTCGGCCTGGAGCTGGTCGCGGTTGAGCAGGGCGTTGATCTCGTCCAGGCGCTGGGCCACCGGGATCGAGGTGATTTTCTCCAGCAGTTGGTTGACCACTGGCTGTTCGCGTAGGATCACCGAGACGTGGTTGCTGAGGATGGCCACCGGTTCGTGCATGGCCTCGGGCAGGCGCTCCTTGTTCACCTCCAGCTTGTTCAGCCCCACCAGAATGTCGGCGGCCTTGTCGTCGCTGGATACCTGGGCGAACTCCAGGCTGCTGAGCAGCAGGTCGTAGGTGTCGATGGCGATGCTCTGCTGCGACAGGCGCTGGCTGTCATCCAGCCCGGCCAGGCGGCTCTGGATGTCGTCCTCGGCGGTGGGCAGGAAGGCCAGGGAGTTGCGCAGCACCGAGTTGTGGGACTTGAAGCGCTCCACCAGGTCGGCCTTTTCCTTGAACGCGGCGAGGAAGGCCTGATGACTGGCCTGCCACGCCTCGGGGTCGATGTGCTCCTGCTGCGACACCTGATCGAAGCGACTCCACAGCTGATTGATCTGCTGCACCGGCAGCACCAGTGGATCGTAGTCATGGGTGATGGCGATGCGGGCCTTGAGCACCTCGGTTTCCCACTGGGCATTCAGTTGCTTGATGTGACCGATCAGGTCCCGGGACAGGGTGTAGTTCGCCGTCTGGCCGATGACCGTCTTCACGTAGAGGAACGCCAGCGCCAGGACCAGGCCCAGGATCAGCAGGGTGAACAGGGTGACGGGCAGGCGGGGCAGCTTCATAGGGGCTTGTCCTGCCATTGCCCGGTCAGGGTCTTGAGAAACTTGACGATCAGGCCGGTGTCCTGGGGGCTTGGGGTCCGGCCCAGCTGGTACTTGAACATCACCTCGACCGCCTGTTCCAGGGTCTGCGCCGAGCCATCGTGGAAGTAGGGCCCGGTGACCGCCACATTGCGCAGGCTCGGCACCTTGAAGACGTTGCGGTCCTGCTCGTCGCCGGTGATCAGGAAGCGGCCCAGGTCGGCCTGGGTGGGGTTGCCCCGGGCGGCGAAGTAGTCGCCCATCACGCCGAATTTCTGCAGCATGTTGCCGCCGATGTTGACCCCTTGATGACAGGCGATGCAGCCGTAGTCCTTGAAGCGCTGGTAGCCGTATTTCTCGTCCAGGCTGAGGATCTCGGTGTTGCCTTGCAGGTACTGGTCGAAGCGCGAGCCGCTGCTGAGCAGGGTGCGTTCGTAGCTGGCCAGGGCGTCCTGCACGTTGGCCGCGGTCAGCGCATCCGGGTACAGCTCGGCGAAGCGCTGGCGGTAGTCGGGGTCGTCACTCAGGGTGCGGAGCAGGTCGGGCCAGTTGTTGCCCATCTCGATCGGGCTTTGCACCACCTGGTCGATCTGCGCTTCGAGGCTGTCGGCGCGGGCGTCCCAGAACTGCCGAAAGTTCAGCGCGGCGTTGAATACGCTGGGAGCGTTGACCAGGGTCGGTTGGCCCTTGATGCCCAGGGACTTGGCCTGAGTGTCGGCGCCGCCGTGGTCCAGCCGGTGACAGCTGGCGCAGGAGCGGCTGTGGTCCTGGGACAGGCGCGGCTCGTTGAACAGCCGGCGCCCCAGTTCCACCCGCCCCGGGTCGAGGTCGGGGGCCGCGGGCAGGGGTTTGAGCGGTTCGTCCAGGGGCGCCGGGACGGCGGGCAGGGCGATGCCGAGCAGCAACCAGAGCGCCACGCCCAGGTGGCGCCGCCGCGGCCGGCCCGCAGGTGCTGCGCGGTTCATGGCTGGCCCTGCCCGGCGGGTGCGGCCCGCCCTTGCAGGAACCGGGCGAAGTCTGCCGCCGGCAGGGCCTTGCTGAAGTAGTAGCCCTGGCCTTCCTCACAGCCTTGCTGGGTCAGGAAGGCCAGCTGCTGCGCCGTCTCCACCCCTTCGGCAATCACGTTCAGGTTGAGGTTGCGCCCCAGCTGGATGATGGCGCTGACCAGGGTCGCATCCTTGGGGTCGTGGCTCAGGCCGTGGACGAAGGACTGGTCGATCTTCAGCACGTCCAGCGGAAACTTGCGCAGGTAGCTGAGGCTGGAGTAACCGGTGCCGAAGTCGTCCACCGCCAGGCGCACCCCCAGGGTCTTGATGGCCAGCAGGGTGACCAGGGTCGCCTCGACGTTCTGCATCAGCACCCCTTCGGTGATTTCCAGCTCCAGCAGGGTCGGGTCCAGGCCGCTGTCCTGCAGAGCGCTCTGCAACTGGGCGAGCAACTGCGGCTGGCGGAAATCGCTGGGCGACAGGTTGACCGACAGGCGGATCGGTGCGAGCCCGGCCTGTTGCCAGGCGCGGGACTGGCGGGTGGCCTCGCCCAGCACCCACCGACTGACGGCGTTGATCAGGCCGCTGTCCTCGGCCACCGGGATGAACTGGGCCGGGCTGACCCAGCCCCGTTGCGGGCTGAACCAGCGGATCAGCGCTTCGGCCCCGACCACCTGGCCCGAGGCCAGGTGGATTTTTGGCTGGTAGTGCAAAACAAACTCCCGATGCTCCAGGGCCTGGCGAATGCCCGACTCCAGGTGTTGCTGTTCCCGGGCCCGATGGGTCATGTCCTCGGTAAAGAAACCGTAGCGGCCCGGTGCCTGGTCCTTGCTGTTGCGCATGGCCATCTCGGCCTTCTTGATCAGGGTCAGGGCGTCCTGGCCATCCTCGGGATACAGGCTGATCCCCAGGCTGGCGGTGACCTGCAGTTCGTGCCCGGCGATGTCGTGCACCTGGTTCACCGTGGCCAGGAGTTTTTGCGCGACGCTGCGCACCTGGGGCGGCGGCTGCTGGTCATGCACCAGCACCACGAACTCGTCGGAGCCGTAGCGGAAGACCGAGTCCGACTCGCGCATGCTTTGCTGCAGGCCCTGGGCGATACGCTTGAGCAGTTCATCGCCGGCCGGGTAGCCCAGGGCCTGGTTGATCCGCTTGAAACGGTCCAGGCCCAGGAACAGCACCGCCAGCTGTTGCCCATAGCGCCGGGCCCGGGCCATGGCCTGGCTCAGGCGGTCGCCCAGCAGGGTGCTGGAGGGCAGCCCGGTGAGCGCATCGTAGTGCAGCAGGTGCGAGACCTTGAGCAGTTCGGCGACCCGCTCCTCGATGGTCCGCTGCAGGTCGTCGAGCTTGTTCCGTGCGTCCTGGGCCATCTGCCATTTCCAGGTCAGGGCGCTGGCCATCTGGCGGATTTCCAGGCTGTCGAAGGGTTTTTTCAGAATCAGCAGGCGATCGCCGAAGTCCAGGCGCTCGGCCAGGGCCTCCCAGGAGTAGTCGGAGTAGGCGGTGCACAGGGCGATCTGCAGCTCGGGGTCGGCCAGCCACAGCTGTTCGATGGTTTGCAGGCCGTCCCAGCCCGGCGGCATGCGCATGTCGATGAAGGCCATGGCATAAGGCGTGCCCTGGGCCAGTGCCGCCTCGACCTTGGCCAGGGCTTCGCGGCCCTGGAATGCCGAGTCCAGGCTGAAGGTCGGCGCGGGGCCAGGCGCCGCTTGACCGAACAGTTGCTCCTCAAGCGGCCCCAGGTCCGGTGCCTGCCGCGGGGCGAGAATCTTGTAGAAGTCTTCGTGGATCTCCGGGCTGTCATCGACGATCAGCACTCGCCGATTGACCCGCGCAGAGGGCGGGCCCGGAGTGTCTTGCGCTGTTGTCTGCGGGTCGCAGCCAGTATCCATAGACCGTCCCTAGTGCCCTGAGCCTGCGTTCAACGCTGTGAGCATAGTCACTGTGTTCTGGACCTGCGGAGGTTTTTTTAACGTCGGGCCAGAGCGCAAAAGCAAAATATGACTAGGATTGCCAAGGCAATCGAGCAACTGGCCGGTGGCCTGTCAGGGGTGTCCGGCCAATCCAAGGGATCACCGGGAGATGCATCACATGGAAGAGCCGCAGTCCGTCGAACCTGGCCGGCGTCCCTGCCTGTTGCTGGTGGATGACGAAGAATCGATTCTCAACAGCCTGCGGCGCCTGCTGCGCGGCCAACCTTATGACGTGCTACTGGCCGACAGCGGCGCCAGGGCCCTGGAGATGCTCGCCGAGCGTCCGGTTGACCTGGTGATGAGCGACGCGCGCATGCCCAACATGGACGGCGCCACCTTGCTGGCCCGGGTGCGCGAGAGCTATCCGGGCACCCGGCGCATTCTGCTGACCGGCTACGCCGACGTGAGCACCATCATCAAGGCGGTCAACCAGGGGCAGATCCACCAGTACCTGAGCAAACCCTGGAATGACGAAGAACTGCTGCTGATCCTGCGTCAGGGGCTGGAGCACCAGCAGGCCGAACGTGAACTCAAGCGCCTGCAGCAACTGGTGCTGGAGCAGAACCGCCAGCTCAAGGCCAGCAATGCCGGGCTGGAACAGCGGGTGGCGTCACGCACCGCGGAGCTGCAGCAGACCGCCGACATGCTGGACCTGGCCTATGAGGAGCTCAAGCACAGTTACGTCACCGCCACCGAGGTGTTCTCGCTGCTGGCCAACCTGCGCCTGCCGGCGGACAAGCAGACCAACCGCAAGATCATCGAGCTGGTGCGCGCCTGCTGCACAGCCCATGGCCTGGACGAGAGCGCCAGCCGCGACCTGGCCATGGCCGCCGCCCTGTACAACATCGGCAAGCTGAGCTGGAGCGATGCCATGCTGGTCGCCCCCGCGGACCTGTTGCGCCATACCGAACAGGAGCGCTACCGGGCCTATCCCGAGCAGAGCGAGTCGGTGCTGATGGCCCTGGAGCCGATGCAGGACGCGGCACGCCTGATCCTGCATCACCAGGAACGCTGGGACGGCAGCGGTTTTCCCCGGCACCTCAAGGGCGAGGCGATTCCCTGGGGCTCGCGCCTGCTCAAGCTGGCGGTGGATTTCATCGAGTTGCAGTGCGGGCTGATCCTGGAGCGCCACATGAACAGCGACGAAGCCCTGCTGTTCATTCGCAAGTACGCCGGTCGCCTGTACGACCCCAATCTGGTGGAAAGCTTCGTCCAGGTCTGCGCGGCCTATCTGAGTGACGTGACCGTCGATGATCCAAGCGTCAGGGTCTTGGGCACCCGGGAGTTGCAGGCCGGGATGGTCCTGCGTCGCAACCTCAATGCCGACAATGGCATGTTGCTGCTCAATGCCGGCAAGGTGCTCAGCGAGCCGCTGGTGCACAAGCTGATCGCCTTCGAGGCCATGGAAGGGGCCCGCTACAGCGTCTTTGTCAGCGTGCCCGAGCAGGTCGCGGCACTGGATGTTGGTCACTGATCGCGCCTGAGCGCCTGCCTGTTGTATTGTCGCCGCCGCGCCTGGCCGGCTTTGCCGGGACAGGCGCGGCGCATGTCATGTTCCTGCAACCCCGGCATGCCAAGAAGGTGGAGCGGTGTGCCGGCGGCTCCACCCCGATGGCGGGGCCAGGACGATTCGATTCCACAAGGAGAGGTCACGATGAGAAAGTTTTTTGCCCTGATGGCGGCCCTGGTGCTGACCCTGGGGCTGGTGGGCATCAGCGACGCACGTCAGCCCAAACAGCAGCGGGACTCGGTGGCGGGGACCTTCGACTACTACCTGCTGACCCTGTCCTGGTCGCCGACCTTCTGCCTGATGCACCCGGAAAACGAGCAATGCTCGGGCAAGGGCTACGGCCTGGTCCTCCACGGCCTGTGGCCGCAGTACGCCAAGGGCGGCTGGCCCGAATCCTGTCCACCCCTGACCCCGTTGACCCCGCAAGAGCGGGCCAAGGGCCTGACCCTGTTTCCCACCGCCAAGCTGATGAACCATGAGTGGACCAAGCACGGCACCTGCAGCGGCCTGGGGGGCATGGGTTACCTGGACGCGGCGGACAGGGCCCTGGGCTCGGTCAAGATTCCCGAGGTCCTGCAGCCTTCGACCACGGTGCGCTACTTGCCTGCCACTGAAATTGCCCGGCAGTTGCGCCAGAGCAACCCGGGCATCGGGGAAAACGGCGTGGCCATTCTCTGCAGCGGTCCCGAGCTGTCCGAGGTGCGCGTGTGCTTGACCCGGGACCTGGAGTTCGGCCCGTGCGGCAAAGGGGTGAAGACCCAGTGTCGGGCCGGCGACATCCGCATCCCGCCGATCCGCTGAGAGCGCCCGCGCGCCGCAGCGATCGGCGTTTGCGGGCATCGGGATTGCCGCGCCACTGTGCCCCCCCGCCTCTGTAGGAGCCGGCTTGCCGGCGAAGAGGCCCTCGCACCTTGCATCGGGCTTGAGGACGCTTTCGCTGGCAAGCCAGCTCCTACGGGCCGCAGGCACGGCAATGCCGATGATCCGTAGGGCAAGCCCTTCAGGGCAGGCCGGCCAGCAGGTGTTGCAGGTGGGCGGCGGTGGCAGCGCTGCAATCCTGCATCGGGGCCCGCAGGTGTGGCTCGATCAGACCCTGATGGGCCAGCAGGGCCTTCACCGGCGCCGGGTTGGGTTCGGCGAACAGCGCCTGGATCAAGGGCACCAGTTGCCGGAAGCTGGCCCTGGCCGCATTCAGCTGCTGGTCCATGACCTGGCGCTGCAACTGCACGAACAACTCCGGACGAATGTGCGCCGCCGCCGCAATGGCGCCGCTGGCCCCCAGGCACAGGGCATTGAACAGTTGCAGGTCCTCGCCGCACAGCACCTCTACCGCGCCGCTGGCCAGCAGCGCCAGGGTCTTGTCCAGGTTGCCGCCACAGTCCTTGACGGCGGCGATCCGCGGATGGCGCACGATGTTGAGCAGGGTGTCCTTGTCCAGGTTGACCCCGGTGCGGTAGGGAATGTCGTAGACGATCAGCGGCACGCTGGAGGCATCGGCGACGCTGTGGAAGAAGCTTTCCAGGGCCGCCTGGGAGGGGCGGATGTAATAGGGCGCGGGCACCAGCAGGGCCGCCACCGGGCGCTTGAGGATTTCCTGCTGCAGGCTCAGCAGCGATTTCAGGTTGTTGCCCGCCAGGCCCATGATGACGCGCCCGGCGGGGGCCTGTTCGAGCACGGCGTCGAGCACCGCCAGTTGCTCGTCCTTGTCCAGGGCCGCGGCCTCGCCGGTGGTGCCGCAGACCACCAGCCCGGCCACGCCGCTTTCCAGCAGATGGGCGCTGAGCCGGCGCAGGGCGGCAAAGTCGATGGCGCCATTGTGAAAGGGCGTGACGATGGGGACCCAGATTCCTTGAAACGATGACATGCGTGTTCTCCTGAAGGTTGACCGTCGGGTCGTCGTCAGAAGAGTAGAAGGGCGGTAAGCAGGGGGGAGGTCCGTCGCGCTTGATGTCCTGTCAGCTCATCTGACGGGACACAGCGCCCCGGTCACATGAGCGACTGTTTCTTCGATTTAGAGTTGCAAGCCACCCAGGCTCCGGCCTTGGCCAGCAGGCCAATGGCGCGAGAATCGAGGGTCGGGGCTTGGGACATGGTTCGGCAGACTCTGAAATCAGGTGCACAGTTGTAAAAGCCGGCGCGGGCTTTGTCAATCCTCGAACCCGACTCGCTTGCCAGGGTGTGGCCACGCCGGGGCGAGACGGGATTGACCCTGGCTACAGGGTTTTTACCGCGCGCCCAATGAACTGCACCGGGCCGCTGGGCCTGCCTAGCGCCGAGCCTTGGCGGTCCTCCAGGGTCAATTCGAACAACTGATTGGTTTGCAGGGGCGGCAGGTGATCAAGCGGCACACGCAGCGGCTGGCCGGGCTTGACCAGTCCTAGAGACACCGGACCCTGCCAATCGTCGGCCTTGGTCCAGAACTCCAGGGCCTTGTCCGCCGGAACCTCGATGCTGCCCAGTGGAATCAACTGCAACTCCCGGGTGTCATTGGCCTGCACCACCCAACCGGGTGATTTGTCCTGAGGGGCGACCAGCACCACCAGGTAACCGGGCGGGGCAGGGGGGCGCAGCATCAGCAGGCTGGCCAACAGGACACTGGCGGCCAGGCCGGCAGCGGCCAGTCCGCGCCACAGCGCCAGGGAGTTGAAGCGCCCGGGGTTGCCGGAAGCCGAAACCGGCCCAGGTTCAGCCAGTTGCTCCAGGCTGCGTTCTATACGCCGCCAGAGCCGGGGCGACGGCGTGACGGGAGCGGCCAAAGCGGTGAGTGGATGCAGGCGTTGTTCCCAGCTGTGCACGGCGTTACGCAAGGCGGGCTCATGGGGCAGGCGCTGTTCGAGCAGGCGCCGTTGTTCGGCGTCCAGGGTGCCCAGGACATATTCACTGGCCAGGGCCTGGAGCGCGGGATCGCTGTCGTCCCGTGGCGCGATCTTCATCCCAGGCACTCCCGTAAAGCACTGAGGCTGCGTTTGATCCAGGCTTTGACCGTCCCTAGCGGGGTGGCCATCCTGGCGGCAATCTCCCCGTGTGAATAACCGTCCACATAGGCCTGCAGGAGACACTCGCGGCGTTGCGAGGGCAGTTGCCCCAGGCAATGCTCAAGACGTCCGGCATCAGCCAGCGCGGTGGCTGGCGCCGTGTTCATGGCCAGCACATCAAGGGCTTGGGGGTATTCGGGATAGGGTTCATCAATGGGCACCTCACGGCCATGGCGCCGCAGGAAATTCAGCGCCAGATGCCGGGTGATGCTGAACATCCAGCCGCGGGCACTGCCCCGTTCCGGGTCGAAACCGCTTGCGCCTTGCCAGATTCGAATGAAGGCGTCGTGCAGGATGTCTTCAGCCAGGGCCGTGTCGCGTACCAGGCGTCTGGCGACGCCAAGCAGGCGTGGCCCTTCCTCGTGATAGAGGGCCTCCAGGGCCTGGCGCTCGCCTCGGGCACAAGCGGCGATACAGCCTGCGTGGTCAAACAGGGATTCGGGTAGAGACAAGGGCGTTTACCTGCGACAGATGACAGCCACCGCCACCCTGGCGGCGCGGTGGCTGTCAGCAGCGTAGACCAGTTGCCGGTGCCGGTACTGGTATCTTGCGGGGCGAGTCAGCGGGCCGCCCAGAAGATGTAGTCCGCCTGGTATTTCACTGTTTCGCGGGTGCCCTTGTTGGCTGCGGTGCAAGCGCTGCCGGGGGCCACGCCGCCCTTGAGGGCCACTCGCTGAATGTAGCTGACGCCACTCATCAGCCCCTTGCCTTCGGCCGGATTGGCCTTGACCAGTTGATAGGGCAGGTTGCCGGGGCTGGACGGCGCCACGGCGACCTGGGTCCCGGTGATCTTCGAACCGTCCTTGGCCTGCCAGGTGGCCGGTGGGCCGAAGTAGTCACCCAGCACTTTGCCGCCGCGATCGCTGAGCACCGCCTTGGGACCGACGAAGAACCACTCGGTCTCGCCCGGTGCGTTGGCCTTGTCCCGGCATTCGTAGGTGATTTCACCGGTGCCCACGGTTTCCAGGGCAACTTTGTGGCCCTCTGGCACCTTGATGCTGTCGGGCAATGCGCTCTGCGCCTGGGCGGCGGGCAGGGCGCCGAGGCAGGCGATGGTCAGGGTTGCGCTGAGGCAGAGAAGACGTTGTCTGGCGTGCATGGTGGCTCTCCATTGGGGATCGGTTTGGCAGTTTTCAGGACTGCTATGGGTACTACCCCTGAGCGACGTATCTGGATGCAGCGCCGAGAAAAAATATTCAGTGCAGCGGCATATCATCCGCTGCGGATCATCCGGTGATCCTCGGCGTTGAGCCGGTACAGCAGGCTCGGTGGCTGCCCGGGAAAATCCTCCAGCTCGCCGTCCAGCGTCATCCCCAGGCGTTCCAGGGCCCGCCGGGACGGCAGGTTGTCGGGCCGCACCAAGCCGGTGACCCGGGGCGCCAGCAGTTCGCCGAAGGCCAGTTGCAGGGCCGCCTGGGCCATCTCGTTGGCGAAACCCTGGCCCCAGGCTTGGGGGGTGAAGCGAAAGTACAGGTTCAGCCCGGCCTCCTGCCCGAAGTGCGCCCGCATGAGCCCGCCAAAGCCGATGAGCTGTTGCGGAGCGTCCAGCCGGGCGATGGCCCAGTAGCCAAAGCCGTACTGCTGCCAATGGGCAATCCAGCTGTGCAGCCGGTCGCTGGTGGCTTCGGCGCTGTCGGGGCCGCTGGGGTTGAAGCGGTGGGTCTGCGGGTCGCCGTGGATGGCGCAGGCCTGCGGCAGGTCGGCCAGGGTCGGTGGACGTAACAGCAGGCGTGTGGTGCGGGTGGTGGACGACAACATGGGCGAGGCTCTGTGCTTCAGATGAGATGGAGCGCCGGGTGGCAGGTGGTGGTCAGGCCTGTGCGGGTGGTCCCGGAGAAGGTAGGCGATCGGCGCGGACGTTGCCAATGTCGTCAGGGTGCGGTGCAGGAAGCCGCGCGCCGGCGCAGCCTGGGCAACCCGGCGCGGGTGCCGGTGCAGCGTCAGCCCGGCCAACGGTACAGGCTGGCGGGATAGCCCTGGGCGACGATCGAGGTCGGGGTTTGCCCCGCCAGCATGGCCTGCCAGAAATCCCGGGCGGGCAGGTTGGCCTCGAAGTGCATCACCTGCCAGGGTCCCTTGTGCTGCTCGAACAGCTGTTGCGCCACCTGCCGGCCGACGCCCAGGCGCCGGAACCGTCGGGCAATGAACAGGTAGCCGAGATTGTGGCGGGCATCGCTGTCGCAGCGTTGCTGGTCGACGACGGCAAAGCCCGCCAGCTCTCCCGCCACCAGGATCAGCCAGGGATGGGTGGCCGGGTGGCGCCAATAGTCGTCCAGGGACTGCAGGGCATACAGCCCCTGGGCCGCCAGTTTGATGGGCAGCCACCGGCTCAGCTCATAGAGATAGAACTGCATGAGGTTTTCCAGGCAGGGCCAGTCGTCGCGAGCGGCCGGGCGCAGTTCGAGGTGTTCCATCAACGGTCACTCCAGCTCCGGTCGGTCCGGGGCATTGTGGGACGCCGGCAGCGCCGGGGTCCGGGGCGTGGACAGGGTATGTGCAACTGCGTCCCATTGGCTTGAACCGTTAAAAATGCTGGCTTGCAGGCCTATACCAAGGTAGTGGCATTGTGCTCATGGATCTTGGTCTAGGATTCTCTGGCCGGGGGAGGATATTCATCTCGGAGAATCGGGCAGAGGGACCAGCGCGATGCTCAATCACAAGCCGATCATTCTGATCGTGGACGATCAGGTCAATGACCTGCGGATACTCGGTCAGGCGCTTCAGGACCTGGGCGAGGTCTATGTCGCCACCCAGGGGAGCCAGGCCCTGGAAGTGGCCCGCCAATGCCACCCGGACATTGTCCTGCTGGACATCGAAATGCCCGACATGGACGGCTACTCGGTGTGCGAGCTGATCAAGTCCGACCCGCGGCTGTGCCAGGCCTCGGTGATCTTCGTCACCTCGCACCGCCAGACCGAGCACGAATTGCGCGCATTGCGCCTGGGCGGCGCCGATTTTCTGCAAAAACCGATCAATGTGCCCATTGCCCGGGCGCGGGTCGAAGCCCATATCAAGCTGGGCGAAGAGTCCCGGCGCCTGGCCAACTACGACCCCCTGACCCAGTTGCCCAACCGTCAATTGCTGCACGACCGCACGGAACAGGCCATTCGCCAGGCCGCCGCGGGCCAGGGGCTGGTCGGCTTGCTGTCGATCGATATCGACCACTTCAAGGTCATCAATGACACCAGCAGCCATCGCGAAGGCGACGCGGTGCTGCAGGAAATCGCCCTGCGCCTGCGCCATTGCTGCCGCCTGACCGACACCCTGAGCCGCCAGGGCGGCGATGAGTTCATGCTGTTGGTGCCCGAGCTGAACACCGTGGACGACTTGAGCGAATGCGCCGAGCGGGTCATGCAGACCATCGCCCAGCCGCTGGTGATCGGCCCGTCGCGCTATGACCTGACCGCCAGCATCGGCATCAGTGTCTATCCCGATGACAGCCTGGACGCCGAGTCCCTGCTGCAGCACGCCGACGCCGCAGCGCATCAGGCCAAGCAGGCGGGGCGCGGGCAGTACCGCTTCTTCGACCACCCGACCCATCAGCGGGTCCGTGCCCGGCATCAGTTGGAACAGGAGATGCGCACCGCGCTGGAGCAGGAGCGCTTCGAGGTGTTCTATCAGGCCAAGGTCGATCTGCGCCTGCAGCGGGTGGTCGGCGTCGAAGCCCTGCTGCGTTTGCGCGACGAGCACGGCAGGATGATCTCTCCCGCCGAGTTCATTCCCCTGGCCGAGGATTGCGGGCTGATCGTGCCCCTGGGGCGCTGGGTGTTGCGCCAGGCGTGTCGGGCGATCCGCCAATGGAACGAACAGGGGCATGCCATCAGCGTCAGCGTGAACATCTCGCCGCTGCAGTTTTCCGATCCGCAGTTTCTCGATCTGGTCAAGCAGGCGCTCGCGGAAAGCGCCATCGAACCCCGGACCCTGGAACTGGAAATCACCGAAGGGGTGCTGGCGCTGGTGGACGGCGAGCACAGCTGCGACTTGCTCAGCGACCTGAAGGCCCTGGGGGTGAGCATCGCCATCGATGATTTCGGCACGGGCTATTCCAGCCTGGCCTACCTCAAGCGCTTGCCCATCGATGTGCTGAAGATCGACCAGAGTTTCGTGCGGGACATGGTCAGCGATCCCAGTGACGGGGCCATTACCCGGGCCATCATCCAGCTGGGGCTGGCCCTGGGCCTGCAGCTGGTCGCCGAGGGCGTGGAGACCGAGGAACAGGCCCGGGCCCTGTCCGCCCAGGGCTGCCACGTGATGCAGGGCTTTCTGTACTGCCGTCCGCTGTCGTACCCCAACATGAGTGAGTACCTGGCCGCGGGCCGCCTGCCGGCGCTGCCCTGAACCCTGCCGGCCCCGACGAGGATCGCCCGTGAAGCCTGGACGCACTGTTCAAATGGGATTTGTCTACCTGGCGCTGATCAGTGTCCTGGGTAGCAGCGCCACCGCCGCGGTTTACTGGCTGGTGGCACGGGTCAACGCCCATCAGCTGGAACAGGCGGTGTCGCGGGCCGCCGAGGACGCCGCGCACCATGTGCTGGAGCGCATGACCTTGTATCAGTACGGCTTGCGCGGCGCCCGCGGGGTGATTGTCACGGCCGGTGCAGATGGCGTGAGCCGGGAGATCTTCTATCGCTATAGCCAGGGTCGGGACCTGCACAGGGAGTTTTTCGGCGCCCACGGTTTCGGCTTTGTCCGGCGTGTGCCCGAGGCGCAGGAGAGCTCGTTCCTGGCCGCGGCGCAACTCGACGGCGCGCCAGGCTTTCACCTGCAGCAATGGCAGCCCCACCACGGTGATCGTTACGTGGTGCAGTACATCGAACCGCTGGCGCCGAACCAGTCGGCCCTGGGCCTGGACCTGGCGTCGGAGCCGGTGCGCCGGGCGGCCGCGGTGGCCGCGATGCGCAGTGGCGAGCCGCGGCTGACCGGGCCCTTGTCGCTGCGCCAGGAGCCCGGCGTGGTGATGGGCTCGTTGCTGTTCCTGTTGCCGGTATACCGCAGCGCCGAAGTGCCGCCCTCGCCGCAGGAGCGTGAGGCCCAGCTCCTTGGCTGGACCTTTGCGCCCCTGGTGATGAACCAGGTGCTCAAGGATCTGTCGTTCGATCCTGCCAGCCAGCGCCTGGTGTTGCGCGACATCACCGATGACGCCGACGCCGGCAGTTTTTTTGCCAGCTCGACCCAGCCGTTGCAGGACACGCTGGCCTTGCGGACCCGTGAGGAACAGGTGTTCGGGCGGCGCTGGGCCTTCGAGTTCAGCGTGGGGCCGGGGTTCGTCGAGCCGCTGCATCAGACCTCGTTGGCCTGGGTCCTGTGGGTCGGTGGCCTGTTGACCCTGTTTCTCGTGGTGGTGGGCACCATCATCGCCCTGGGGGTCAACCGGCAGAACCGCTTGCGCCGTGACCAGACCCGGCTCGCGGCCATCGTCGAGAGCTCCACCGACGGCATCATCGGCAAGACCCTGGAAGGGCGCGTCACCAGCTGGAACCGCGGCGCCGAAGAGATTTTCGGCTATAGCGCCGAACAGGCGCGGGGGCGCTTGATCCTGGAACTGATCGTGCCGCCGGAGCTGGCGCAGGAAGAACAGCAGATCCTGCGCAAGCTGCGCAATGGCGAACGGGTGCACAGCTTCGATACCCAACGCCTGCGTCGGGACGGCAGCCGGGTGGAGGTATCGATCAACGCTTCGCCGATTCTCAATGAGCGCGGTCAGGTCATCGGCGCCTCGAAGACGGTCCGTGACATCACCGCGCAGAAAGCCGCCGAGGCGCGGATTCTGGAGCTCAACGCCAGCCTGGAGGACCAGGTGGCGGCGCGCACCGCCGAACTGGGGCAGATCAACCTGCTGCTCTCCAGCGTGCTGCGCTCGGCCTCGGAGGTGGCGATCATCGCCACCGACCGCGACGGCATCATCCGTGTGTTCAATCGCGGCGCCGAGCGCCTGTCGGGCTACCTGGCCGAGGAGCTGGTGGGGCTGCACACCCCGGAGGTGATCCACCTGCCGGAAGAGGTCCGCCAGCGCGGCATCGAACTCAGTGCCCAGCATCAGCGTCCCATCGAAGGCTTTCGTGTGTTCGTCCAGCAGTCGGAAACCGAAGGGGCGCAAACCCGCGAATGGACCATGGTGCGCAAGGACGGTTCGCACTTCGCCGCGACCCTGGTGGTCAGTGCCTTGCGTGATGAAGGCGGGCAACTGACCGGCTACCTGGGCATCGCCGTGGACATCACCGAGCGCAAGGCCGCGGAAAAGACCCTGGCTGCCGCCCGCGACCAACTGTTGATGGCCGCCGAAGTGGCCAGGCTGGGGATCTGGTCCTGGAACCTGGATGACCACTCGCTGGACTGGAACGAGCGCATGTTCGAGCTCTACGAGCAGCCGCTGGAACTGCGGGGCAACGGTTTGAACTATGAGCACTGGCTGGCCCGGGTGCACCCGGAGGACCGGGAGCTGACCCAACGCAAGCTGGAAGAGGCGGTGGCGGGCCAGGGTATCTACGATCCGATCTTTCGCGTGGTCAGTCCCGGCGGGCAGGTGCGTTTCATCCAGTCCGGGGCCTATGTGGAGCGCAACGCCGATGGCAAGGCGCTGCGGGTGACCGGGATCAACCTGGACATCACCGCCCAGCGCGAACTGCAGTCCCAGTTGCTCTACGCCAAGGAGCAGGCGGATGCCGCGAGCCAGGCCAAGTCTTCGTTCCTGGCCAACATGAGCCATGAGATCCGTACGCCGATGAACGCCGTGCTGGGCATGCTGCAACTGCTGCAGCTGGCCGGCCTGGAGCCGCGCCAGCTGGACTACGCGACCAAGGCGCAGACCGCCGCCAAGTCGCTGCTGGGGCTGCTCAACGACATTCTCGACTACTCGAAGATCGAGGCCGGCAAGTTGCAGCTGGAGGAACACGCCTTCGACCTCGACCAGCTGCTGCGCGATCTGGCGGTGGTGCTGGCCGGCAACCAGGGCGTGGGCGATATCGAGCTGATCTTCGATCTCGACCCGCAGTTGCCGCTGAACCTGGTGGGCGACAGCCTGCGCCTGCAGCAGGTGCTGATCAACCTGGCGGGCAATGCCCTGAAGTTCACCGCCCAGGGCCAGGTGGTGGTGGCCCTGAAGCTGCTTGAACAGCGCGAGCACAGCGTGCGTTTGCAAGTGGCGGTGAGTGACAGCGGCATAGGCATCAGCGCCGAACACCTGCAGGTGATTTTCGAAGGCTTCCATCAGGCCGAGGCCTCGACCACCCGGCGTTTTGGCGGCACCGGCCTGGGGCTGGCGATCTGCAAGCACCTGGTGCGGCTGATGGGCGGGCAGTTGCAGGTGCGCAGCGAGCTTGGCGCCGGCAGCTGTTTCAGCTTCGAACTGGAGCTGGGGCTGGACGGCGCCTGTGTCGCCGAAACCCTGCCCTTGGGCGGCAAGGCCCTGCGGGTACTGGTGGTGGATGACCACCCCCTGGCGCTGGCGCTGAATGTGCGCACCTTGCGCAACTTCGGCTGGAGCGTCGAACACGCCGCCAGCGGCGCTCAGGCCTTGCTCGTCGTGGATGCCGCCGCGGCCCGGGGCGAGGCGTTCGATCTGGTCCTGCTGGATTGGCTGATGCCGGGCATGGACGGCCTACACGCCGCCCAACTGATCAAGGACATGAGACTTGAAGCACCGCCGACAGTGGTGATGCTCAGTCACCACGATGCCACGGCGCTGCTGGTCCGGCTGGACTGCGCCGAGGCGCCCTTTGCCCACTACCTGAGCAAGCCCTTTACCCCCCGGCAACTGGCGCAGGCGCTGCTGGCCGAGCGCACTGCCGCCCTCGATGACCCGCCGGCCAAGACGCCCGTACGGCGCTCGACCCTCAGTGGCCTGCGGTTGCTGGTGGTGGAAGACAACGCCCTGAACCGGCAGATCGCCCGGGAACTGCTGACCCTGGAAGGGGCGCAGGTGCAGTTGGCCGACGGCGGGCTGCAGGGGGTGCAGATGGCCCTTGATGCCCAAGAGCCCTTTTCGGCGGTGCTGATGGACATCCAGATGCCTGATATCGATGGTTATGAGGCCACGCGGCGGATCCGCGCCGATGCGCGCTTTGCCCGCCTGCCGATCATTGCCATGACCGCCAATGCCTCCCAGGCCGACCGCCAGAGCTGCCTGGCCGCGGGCATGGATGACCACGTCGGCAAACCGATCAACCTACCGCAGTTGGTCAACAGCCTGTTGTTCTGGACCGGTGGTGCGGTGCGGGCCGCGCAGGTTGCCGAGCCCTCCACGGACACCGGCCTGCTCGAGGATCCGACGCTGATTCTCGAACGCTTCGGCGGGAACCGTGACTTGCTCAAGCAGGTGCTCGAGGGCTCGGAGGCCACGCTGGGAGAACTGCTCGAGCGGCTGCGCCAGAGTCTTGCCCAGGACAACGCCAAGGACGCCTGCTACCTGCTGCATACCCTCAAGGGCGCTGCCGGCAACCTCGGGGGACGCGGGTTCGCGCTCTACTGCGCAGAGCTGGAACAGCCCCTGCGAGACGGCGCGGCGCTGCAGCTGACCCTCACCGAGGGCCATCTGGATGAACTGCAACGGTTGCTGGCCAGCACGTTGGCGAGCTTGCAGGTGGAGTTCGGCCGTGCTTCACCGGAGATGGCCCGCGCCTCTCAAGACATTTTGCACCTGGCGCTTTTCCAGAGCGCCCTGCAGGAGATTCTGCCGCTGTTGCGGCAGAGCAACTTGCAGGCCCTGACGCTCACTGAAGCCCTGGCGCAACATGCGTTGCCGGTCGATAGAACGACGTTCGACGAGTTCGTGGCCCATGTTCAGCGGATGGAGTTTGTGCGGGCGCAAAGTGTTTTGGAAAGAATGCTTCTCAACAACTAGAAAGCTAGCTTTCTATTCTGGCTTCAATTGTTGATTTACATCAGAAAATCTTTGATTTTTTGCCCTCTAAGTTGAATGGCTTTATGAAATTTTCACACTTTTTTTGACGCCGGAATCTAGACTTGCCTCGACTGGATTGATAATGGCCATTTGCAATAATCCACTTGGCTCTGAAAAGTTCTGCAAGTCGGCAGAGGAAGTCTTCGAGTCATCGCAGGATGCGGAAATCTTTATTTGATACCGAATGGAAAATGAACACTTTCCTGCGAGGCTCTTTAGATGAGAAACAATCTTCCTGTGACCCAGCGCGAGCTGGTGTTTCCTGCAGAACAACGGCTGATTTCCGCCACTGATGTTCACGGCAAGATCACTTACTGCAATGACGAGTTTGTTGCGGTCAGTGGTTTCAGCCGCGAAGAACTGATCGGCAGCCCGCACAATATAGTGCGCCATCCGGACATGCCCGAAGCGGTGTTCGCGCACATGTGGTCCTACCTCAAGGACGGCAAGAGCTGGATGGGCATCGTCAAGAACCGCAGCAGCAACGGTGACCACTACTGGGTCAACGCCTACGTCACGCCGATCTTCAGCAAGGGCGTGATTGCCGGCTACGAGTCGGTGCGGGTCAAGCCCGAGCGCGAACAGGTGGAACGCGCCGGCGCACTGTATCAACGCATGCGCAGCGACAACCTGGCCTTGCCCTGGAGCTACCGGGTGGCCAGCGTCTGCGGCTTTGCCTTGCCGCCGCTGCTGGCCCTCGCGGCCACGGCCGGGGCCTATTGGTTGGGGGGCGCCTGGGCGGCACTGGGGGCGGCGGTTCCCGGTTATTTCGCGGTACAGGGGTATGCCTTCTATCGCGCGCGGCAGATGTTGCAGCGCATCAGCTCGGTGTCTCTGGGTAGTTTCGACAGCGAGCTGATCGCCCGTACCTACACCGACGAACACGGCCCGGTGGCCCAGTTGCAGATGATCCTGATCAGCGAATCGGCGAAAATCCGCACCGCCCTCAGCCGGCTTGGCGACTACGCCAACCAGGCGGCGTCCCTGGCATCCACCAGCCAGAGTCTGTCCAAGCAGGCGGAAACCGCCCTGGGCAAGCAGCGCGACGAAGCGGACATGGCGGCCACCGCGATGAACCAGATGGCCTCGTCGATTTCCGAGGTGTCGGTGCATATCCACGACACCGCCTCGGCCGCCGATCAGGTCAACAACCTGACCCAGGTGGGCTCCGAGGAAGCCCAGAAAACCCGGGTGGTGATCGAGAAGCTGGCGGACACCGTGGACGCGGTCAGCCAGTCCGTGGAGGGCCTGGCCGCGGAAACCCAGTCGATCCAGCAGGCGGCCAACATGATCCGCTCCATTGCCGAGCAGACCAATCTGCTGGCCCTCAACGCGGCGATCGAGGCCGCCCGGGCCGGTGAGCAGGGCCGCGGTTTCGCGGTGGTGGCCGACGAGGTCCGGGCCCTGGCCTCCAAGACCCAGGAGTCGACCCAGAGCATCCAGCGCATCATCGTCACCCTGCAGGAAGTGGCCACCCAGGCGGTGGAAGTGGCGCGCCAGGGCAGTGTCGAAGCGCGTTCCGGCGTAGCCCAGGTGATCAGCACCCAGGAAGCCCTGAATGGCATCAACTCGGCGGTGGAACGCATTCACCAGATGAGCCAGCAAATGGCCGCCGCTTCGGAGCAGCAGGCCCATGTCGCTGAGGAAATCTCCGAGCAGATCACCAAGATTGCCCGGGTTTCGGACCAGAACGCCGAGATTGCCGTGCATTCGTCCACCGTGGGCGGCGATCTGGAGTCTACCGCTCACGAACTGAACGCCTTGGTGACCCGTTTCAATAGTTGAACGCCAACAGCAGTCAGCAACTTTCATTTAATCGCCGATTGATCAACTAGATCAGGGCAGGGGGTTCATATGTCCAGTGTGATGGAAGCGGTGAATAGCCGTACTCAGTTGGCCGGGCAGAATCGTCTGGAACTATTGTTGTTTCGTTTTAATGAGTCACAGTTGTACGGCATCAACGTCTTTAAAGTCAGAGAAGTTCTCAAGTGCCCCAAGTTGAATGTACTGCCCATGTCACATTCGGTGGTGTGTGGCGTGGCCAATGTTCGCGGTGTATCCATTCCGATACTTGACCTGGCACTGGCCACCGGTTTGCCCGGAGTCGAGGATATCGACAACGCTTACGTGATCATTACCGAGTACAACAACAAGACCCAGGGTTTCCTCGTCAGTGCGGTGGAGCACATCGTCAACCTGAACTGGGAGGAAATTCACCCGCCACCCAAAGGCAGCGGCCTGGACAACTACCTGACGGCGGTGACCCGGGTCGGCGAGCGCATGGTGGAGATCATCGACGTGGAGAAGGTCCTGGCCGAGGTGTCGCCGGTCTGCGAGGACATCTCCCAGGGGGTGATCCCGCCGCAGACCCAGGTCGCTGCGGCCCATTGGCGGGTGCTGACGGTGGACGACTCGGCGGTGGCACGCAAGCAGGTGACCCGCTGCCTGGAGAGCGTCGGGGTGCAAGTGGTGTCGTTGAAGGACGGCCGCGAGGCGCTGGAGTACCTGCAGGCCCTGCTCGACGCGGGCAAGCGCCCGGACGAGGAGTTCCTGATGATGATCTCCGATATCGAAATGCCGGAAATGGACGGCTACACCCTCACCGCGCAAGTGCGCAACGACCCGCGCATGAGGCAACTCTACATCGTGCTCCATACCTCGCTGTCCGGGGCCTTCAACCAGGCCATGGTGAAGAAGGTCGGTGCCGATGATTTTCTCGCCAAGTTCCGCCCCGACGATCTGGCCGGGCGGGTGGTGGACCGGATCGCCAGCCTGACGCCGGCGTGAGCCGGCCCCCCGGGGCAGTGAGGCAGTGCCCGGGATTGACTTCATGGTGGGAGTGAGCGTCATGCAAATGTCTGAACTCGACTATCAGCAAGCCTTGCTGCGTTACCTCGCCGAACGTCCGGAGCTCGCGGCCCAGCTGGGGCTTGGCCCATCCTCGGGACGCCCCTGGCAACCCGGGGACTTGAGCGAGTTGCAGATCCAGCACGCCAGTCGGCTGTTTGACGAAGAAGCCCGCTTGCGCGGCATGGGCAACTGGGAGCTGGCGCTGTCGTTCATTGCCCGCACGCCCCAGGAACTGAAGCGGATGACCCTCGAGGCACATCGGGAAATCGCCGAGATGGTGGACATGGAGTGGGACCAGTATTGCCAGCTCAATCACTTGCACTGCTAGAGGCCGACGAGGGCAGTTTTCTTCAATACGCCGCGATCCTGGCTCCCTAATCTGGGCGGCGGTCAATCCGACCCAGATTGGAGAAACAAGACATGAGCCTGGTGTTTTCCATGGCGGCCTTTGCCCTGGCCGCTTCCATCACCCCGGGGCCGGTGAACATCGTCGCCCTCAGCAGCGGCGCGCGTTTTGGCTTGCGCAGCAGCATGCGCCATGTGACCGGAGCCACCTTGGGCTTCGTCGGGCTGCTGGTGCTGATCGGCCTGGGGCTGCACGAACTGCTGCGCCAATGGCCGATCCTGACCCAGGGCATTCGCCTGTTTGGCGTGGCCTTCCTGCTGTTCATGGCCTGGAAACTGGCCAGCGACGATGGCCGGCTCGACACCCAGGACCAGGCGCGGGCGCCTTCGGCCTGGTATGGCGCGCTGATGCAGTGGCTCAATCCCAAGGCCTGGCTGGCCTGCGTGGCCGGCATGGGGGCTTTTGCCGCCGACGGCGAGCTGCGCCAGGTGTGGCTGTTTACCGCGGTGTACCTGGTGATCTGCTACCTGTCGATTGCCTGCTGGGCCTATGTCGGCAGCTGCCTGCGCCACTACCTGAGTCATCCGCCGGGGGTGCGTCTGTTCAACCGCAGCATGGCGGCGTTGCTGGCTGCCAGCGCGGCTTATCTGCTGTTCTAGCGCTGGCCGCGGTACTGGCCGGGAGTGGCCGCCAGGTGCTGTTTGAAGGCGCGCTGGAAATGCGCCTGATCGGCAAAGCCGGCCTCCAGCGCCACCTCGGCGATCGGCGCGCCGCTGCGCAGGCGGGCCTGGGCGAACTGCACCCGCTGGTTCACCAGGTAGGCGTGGGGCGGCATGCCGAACTGCTGCTTGAAAGCGCGGATCAGGTAGGACGGTGACAGCTGCGCCGCCTGGCACAGGTCGTCCAGGCTCAGGGCCTGGGTGCAATGCCGGCGGATGTAGTCGGCGGCTTCCTGCAGTTTGCGGTTGTCGCCCCGGGGCGGCGCCTCGGCGGGGTTCAGGCGCTGCTGCAGGTCGCTGAAAAAGCTCACCACGGCGCTGTGCTTGAGCAGGGGCTCGGCCTCGGCGGCCACCAGGGTCCGGTACAGCTGCTCCAGCTCGGCGAACAGCTGCGGGTCGCGGCTGTGAGTCTCGCGAAACGGCCGAAAGCCCAGCTCGGCGCAAAAGCCCAGGTCGTGCTGCAGGGCGGTCAGCCAGGGCGTGTCGACATACAGCATGCGATAGGACCAGGGCTGATCGTCGATCGGGTTGCAGGCGTGCACCACCCCCGGGTTCATCAGCACCACGGTGCCGCGGCTGACCCGCCACTGCGAGTGGCCGCTGAGGTAAGTGCTGACACCCGCGGTGATGCTGCCGATGGAGAACTGTTGGTGGGCATGGCGGCTGTAGCAGACCTTGCGGCCATCGGCGATGGAGCGGGCTTCGATGAACGGCAGGGCAGGGTCGCGCCAGAACTGCGGTTCCTGGTCGGCGGTGAGGGCAGGCTTCATTGAGGTTGTCCGTCTGCGAAAGCTGGCGCGATTGTATTAGCTCTGGCCGTCGAAGGCGCGTTGCAGCGTCGCGATATCGAGTTTTTTCATCCCCAGCAGGGCCTGCATCACCCGTTGCGAACGGGCCGGGTCGGGGTCGCAGATCATCGGCGTGAGGCACTGCGGCACGATCTGCCAGGACAGCCCGAAGCGGTCCTTGAGCCAGCCGCAGCGCTGCGCCTGTGGCGGGCCGCCAAAACCCAGGGCGTTCCAGTAGTGATCCAGCTCGGCCTGGCTGCGGCAATGCACTTGCAGGGAGATGGCTTCGTTGAAGCAGAACAGCGGGCCACCGTTGAGGGCGGTGAAACCCTGGCCGTCGAGTTCGAACGCCACGCTCATCACCGAGCCCTCGGGGCGTCCGTGAATGTCGAAGCCGGCCTTGCCGTAGTGGCTGATGTGGGTGATGTGCGACTGTTCGAAGACCGAGCAGTAGAACTGTGCCGCCTCGTGTGCCTGGTGGTCGAACCACAGGCACGGAGTGATGGTCTGGATACGTGGCATGGTGTCGGTCCTCTGCGGGTTGATCACGCTGGCTCAAGCGTAGTCAACCCGCTGCCGCGCAGCGCGACCGTGGATCGGCGCGCTCAGAAGTCCCAGCGGGTCGCCAGTTGCAGGCTGCGTGGCTCGCCGTAGAAACCGGTGCCGAAGTTGCCGATACCGGTGTAGTACTTCTTGTCGAAGAGGTTCTTCACGTTCAGGGTCGAGCTCAGGTGCTGGCTGAACTGGTAGCGGGCCATGGCGTCCACCAGGAAGTAGCCGTCCTGGGTGATGCGCGAGTCATGCCCGCCGTTGACCGCGTCGCTCGGGTCGGGCTGGTAGACCTTGCCGAAGAATTGGCTCTGCCAGTTGACCCCGCCGCCCAGGGTCAGGCGGTCCCAGGCGCCGGGCAGGCGGTAGCTGCTGAACAGCCGCGCCACCTGCTGCGGCTCGGTGGTTTGCAGGACCGAGCCGTAGACGTAGTCGTGATTGGCGTCGCGGGTGTGGTTGTAGCTGTAGCCGGCGGACAGGTTCCAGCCGTCCAGCAGCTCGCCGGCCACCTCGACCTCGAAGCCCTTGGTGGTCGCGCCCTTGGTCGGGCGGTAGACGGCATCGGTGCCCCAGCCGTCCACCAGTTGCGCGACATTGTCCTGCTGCACATGAAACACCGCGAAGCTGGCATTGACCCGGCCGTCCAGGTATTCGGCCTTGATCCCGGCTTCGTAGCTGTCGCCCTGCACCGGGTCGAGGATCTTGCCGTCGGCGTCCTTGCTCATCTGCGGCTGATAGATGCTGGTGTAGCTGGTGTACAGCGAGTAGCGGTCGTTGAGGTCATAGACCAGCCCGGCATAGGGCGTGACCACTCCGGTCTGCTGGTAGCGCTGGCGCGCGTCGGCGCGGCCGGGCTCGAAGTAGCGGGTGTTGTCGATGCCCTTGAAGTCGCTGACCCGGGTGCCGAGGATCACCGCCAGGTCGTCGCTGGGCTTGAGCCGGGTGGCCAGGTAGGCACCGGTCTGGCGCTGGAGGATGTCGTTGTCGCCGATCTGCGGGATGTCCGGCTTGGCGAATTCGCCGCGCCACTGATAGATGCTGCCGCCCACCGGCGGGTACACCGAACCGTGGACCGGGATGTCTTGCTTGGCGTTCATCAGCATGAAGCCGGCGATCAGCTCGTGTTCGCGGCCCAGCAGGCTGAAGGGGCCGTGCAGGTTGATGTCGAGGTTGTCCTGGGTCTGCTCGCCCTTGAACTTGCCCATGTACATGAACATGCCGTCGCCGCTGGCCTGGTCCGGGTTGCCGCCGCTGGCCGAGCCCAGCAGGGTGTCGTGCTCGCGGCGCAGGTGGTCGTAGCTGACCTTGAGGGTCCAGTCATGGGCCAGTTGCTGTTCCAGGGAGGTGAACAGGGTCTGGTTCTTGAAGTCGCGACGGCTCCAGTCGGTGGCCGGGTTGAACGAGCGGGAAAAGTGTGTGCGCGAGCCGTTGCTGAAGTACATCGGGAAGCCGGTCCAGGTGGCGCCCCGGGAGCGGGTGTTCTGCTGGTCCAGGCCCACCGTCAGCAGGGTGTCGGGGGTCAGGTCGGCCTCCAGCACGCCGTAGGCGATGTCCTTGCTGTTCTGGTAGTGGTCCAGGTACGAGCTGCGGTCCTGGTAGACCCCGACGAAGCGCCCGCGCAGGTTGCCGGTCTCGGTCAGTGGCCCGGAGATATCGCCTTCGCTGCGGTAGTTGTCCCAGGAGCCGAGGGTGCCGGTGACCGAGGCCTTGAAGTCCTTGGTCGGCCGCTTGCGGATCAGGTTGACGGTGGCCGCGGGGTCGCCGGAGCCGGTCATCAGGCCGGTAGCGCCCTTGATGATTTCCACCCGGTCGAAGGTCGCCATGTCGGTGCTGGTGGTGCCGTAGTCGTAGACCCCGTCGTAGGTGACGTTGACCCCGTCGTACTGGAAGTTGGTGATCGGCAGGCCGCGGCTGGAAAACTCCCAGCGTTCGCTGTCGTAGTTCTGCACGCTGACCCCCGGGGCCCGGCGCAGGGCATCGGCGATGCTGTTGCTGCCCTGGTCGTCCAATTGCTGGCGGGTGATTACCGTCACCGATTGCGGGGTTTCCCGTAGCGACAGGTTGAGGCCGGTGGCCGAGGCGCTGGCCCCGGTGGTGTAGCTGCGGCTGTCCTCGGTGACGCTGCCCAGGCCCTGGGCGGACACCTGGGTGGTGCCCAGCTGCAACGGGCCGCTGGCGGTCGGCAGCGCTTGCAGCACATACCCGCCGCTGACGGCCTGGACTTGCAGGCCGCTGTCCTTGAGCAGCTGCTGCAGGGCTTGTTCGACGCTGTAGCGGCCCCGCAGCCCCGGGCTCTGCTTGCCGGCGGCGAGGTCGTTGTGCCCGGCGACAAAGACCGCGCTCTGTTCGGCGAAGCGATTGAGCACGCTGACCAGTGGGCCGGGGCCGATGTCGTAGCTCCGGCGCTGGCTGTCCGCCTGCTGGCTGGCGGGGTTTTCGGTGGCCTGGGCCCAGGGGGCGGGCAGGCACAGCAGGGCGCTGCACAGGGTCAGGGGACGCAGGGACGGGCGCAAGCGGGGACGGTTGGGGGTTGGCATGGAGTTCCCTTGTGGATCGGCAATGTGAGTGCTGTTACCCGGTTAACCGAACCAGACAGGCAAAAGGGAACCGCAACCTTAAAAAAATGTTCGCCGGATGTTCAGGCGCGGGGTTCAGGCCCGAGGCTCAAGGGTCACCCACCAGGCGGTCAGGCGCTGGACCCGCACCGGCAGGGCGGCTTCCAGCAGGGCCAGGGCCTGGTCGGAATCGTGCAAGGGGAAGGCGCCCATGACCGGCAAACGACCCAGGGCCGGGTCGCAGCCCAGATGCCCCGGGCGATAGCGCCCCAACTCTTCGAGCAGTTGCGCCAGGGGCAGGTTGTCGGCCAGCAGCAGCCCGCGACTCCAGGCTTCGCGAGCGGCGCTGGCGCCTTGCAGCGGACCCAGCGCGACGGCGTCGAAGGCCAGCTGCTGGCCGGCGTCGACCCGCTGCTGCCGGCCGCTCTTGGCGCTGTGCACTTGCACCGCGCCGGCGTAGACGTTGAGCAGGGTGCGGGCGCCCTCCCGGCGCACGCTGAAGCGCGTGCCCAGGGCCTGCAGCCGTCCGTGTTCGGTGTCCACCCGCAGCGGTCGCTGCGGATCCCTGGCGGTGTCGATGAGGATTTCGCCCTGGTGCAGTTGCAACAGTCGCTCCCGGGCGCTGTAGCGCACATCCAGCGCGCTCAGGGCATTGAGCCAGAGGTGGGTGCCGTCGCTGAGCCGGACCTCACGGATCTCCCCGGTGCCGGTGGCGTAGTCGGCTCGCCAGCGACCCAGAGCCTGGGGCAGCGGCGTACCGCGCCAGGTGCCCCAGCCCAGGCCGAGCAACAGCAAGGCGCCGAGCACCTGGCGTCGCCCCAGTGGCGCTCGCCGGCCACCGCGCAGGGCCTGGCCGGCGGCTTGCTGGGCGCCGGCCTCCTGCAGCGGCAGCAGGCACTGGCTGACCCGCTCGACGTAGCCCCAGGCCCGACGGTGTTCCGGGTGCTGTTCGAGCCAGGCCTGCCAGTGGCGGCGTTGTTCGTCGCTGACGGCCTCGTCCTGCAATTGCACGTACCAGTGTGCGGCCTGTTGCAGGCTGGCGTGGCTCAAGCGCTGGGCGCCGTGTTCGCTCATGGGTCTCTACTCGATCAGCAGGCCGTCGAGTTCGGCCTCCAGCAGCGCGCAATGCACCAGGGCCTGGGCCAGGTATTTCTTCACCATGCGCTCCGAGACCCCCAGTTCTTCGGCAATGGCCTTGTAGGGACGGCCATGCAACTGCGCCAGGAGAAAGGCCTCGCGCACCCGCTGGGGCAGGCGGCCGAGCATGGCGTCCACTTCGTGTAGGGTCTCGACGATGATCGCCCGCTGCTCCGGAGACGGTTGCAACGCCGGCGGACGCGCCGCCAGGGCCTGCAGCCAGGCCTGTTCCAGCTGGCGGCGGCGCCAGTGATCGATGCACAGGCCCCGGGCGATGGTGGCCAGGTAGGAGCGCTGCTGCACCTCGCCGTCCAGCTGCGGCGGGCGCTTGAGTACCCGGACGAAGATTTCGTGGGCCAGATCGGCGGCATCCCAGGCGTGGTTCAGGCGGCGCCGCAACAGTTCATAGAGCCAGGGGTGATGGGCGTCATAGAGGTTGTGGACCAGAGCGGGGCTGGCGGGCGGCATGGAAGACAAGGGCGTGGTCCGGTGGCGGGTGGCGTTGCAAATGGGAATTGCTCGCGATTAAAGCAAAACCCCTGATACGCTGCAAATGATATTGATTCGCCGTTATACCGGGGTGCAGCCGGGCCGGAGGCGCGGCGTCGGGGTCAAGTCTGGCGCCACCGGGGCGATAAAACACTCAAGGCAGTGCCATCGAGTGCTTGCCGACCAGGGTTTCTACAGTGGTATCTTCGCCTGCACCCCCTGTTTGCCCCACGGCGCCGCCAGACGCCGGGCGGCCGTGGCGGGGGCCGTCTGCGGGGGACGGACGTGTGCTGGCAGAGGGGAGAGGCCGATGCGGCAACTGGGGTTCAAGCTGTTTTTCACCCACCGCCTGGCGTTGCTGGCGGGTGCCGAGTCGTTGCGCTCGATTCGCGAAGGCCTGCTCTGGCTATTGCCTTGCCTGCTGGTGTCGGCACTGTTTCTGATCCTCGCGCAATGCGCCCAGGCCCTGGGCGCCCCCGGCTCCCTGGTGGACCTGCTGACCGGGCTGCACAACCGCATCAGTTCGATCATTCCCCTGCTGGTGGCGGCGTCCATCGGCTACATGCTGGCGATCCAGCACCGCTTGCCCCAGCTGCCGGTGGCCTTTCTCTGCCTGGCCCATGTGGTGATCGCCATCTACCTGCTGCGGGACTATCCGCTGGCGTCGGCGACCTTCGTGCTGTTCATCGCCATCGCCTCGCCCCTGGTCAATGTCCCGGTCATGGCCTGGCTGCACCGCCGACGCTGGACCCGGCTGGTGGACGAAGGCCTGGTGGGGCACAACCTCAAGGGCACCATCAACATGGTGCTGCCGGGAGGGCTGACCTGCCTGGCGCTGGTGGCGGTGCTGCAGCTGCTGTTGCAGGTCCACGACTTTGCCTACATCCAGCGCCCGCTTGACATCGACAGCCTGGATCACCCCTACCTCAACGCGATTCTCCTGACCTCGACCAATTCCCTGCTGTGGTTCTTCGGCATTCACGGCACCTACGCCATGCAGCCGTTGATGGAGGTGATGGATCAGGCGGTGGCCCTCAATGCCGCCGATCATGCCGCCGGGCAACCCCTGCGCTTTGCCCTCAACAGCGGGCTGCTGGGCTGTTTCGCCTTTATCGGTGGTTCCGGCGGATCCCTGGCCCTGGTGCTGGCGATCCTCGGATTTTCCCGCAACCGTTCCATGCGCCTGCTGGCCATGGCGAGCCTGGCGCTGTCGCTGTTCAACGTCAACGAACTGCTGCTGTTCGGCCTGCCGATCATCCTCAACCCGCGCCTGCTGGTGCCCTTCATGCTGGTGCCCATGGTCAACGCCTGCCTGGCCCTGCTGGTGGTGCAACTGGGCTGGGTCAGCCCGGCGCTGGTCAGCCTGCCCTTTACCTCGCCGGTGCTGCTCAATGCCTACCTGAGCACCCAGGGCGACTGGGGCGCGGTGCTTCTGCAACTGCTGTTGCTGGGGATCGGCACCCTGATCTACCTGCCTTATGTGCGCAGCATCCAGCGCCAGGGCGAAGGCGCCGGGCAGGTCTACCTGAAAACCTTCGACACCACCTTCCGCGGCCTGGAGGAGCGCGGCAGGCTGTTCGAGCTGGACCCGATGGTGGCGGCCTACCGGCAGGCCGCGCAGCAGTCCCTGCAATTGGCGCGGATCCAGCAACTGAGCGGCTACGACTTTCACCTGGAGTACCAGCCCCAGGTGGCTAAGGGCAGTGGCCTGTGCACCGGCTGCGAGGCGCTGATCCGCGCCCGGGACGGCGAGGGCAAGGTGCAGTCGCCCTGGGAGCTGTTGCAATGGCTGGGGCAGGCCGGGCTGATGCCCGAGGTGGATTTCTGGGTCGCCTCCCAGGCGGTGCGCCAGCACCTGGCCTGGAGCAAGAGCGGCTTCCAACTGCCCATCACCATCAATATCTCCAGTGCCACCCTGGCCTCGGCGGAGCATGGTCGGCGCCTGCTGGAAATTCTCGCCTGGGCCCAGGGGCAGGTGTCGGTGGAGATCACCGAGGACGCGCTGGTGGGCGATGCCCTGCTGACCCAGCAATGGATCGGCAAGCTGCATGCCCTGGGGGCGCGGGTCTACATCGATGACTTCGGCACCGGTTTTTCCGCCTTGAGCTACCTGCACCAGTTTCCGGTGGACGGGATCAAGATCGACCGCAGCTTCGTCCTGGCCCAGCGCGAGCCCAGGGGCGCCCAGGTGCTCAACGGTCTGTTGCGCTTTTGCGAGACGCTCAAGCTCAAGGTGGTGGTGGAAGGGGTGGAAACCCGGGAGCAACTGGACTTTCTGCAGTCGAGCTCGGAGCTGATCATCCAGGGCTGGTACTACAGCAAGTCCCTGCCCGGGGAGCAGATCCCCGGTTTTGTCAGCCAGCGGGCGCACAGTGCCCTGGCCGCCCGCGAGGACTGAGGCGGCGCTTCAGGCTGCGGGACCAAACGCCGGATGTTCCGGGCGCGCCAGGGCCTGCCAGGCGCCGGCCAGGTGCGCGTCGGCGGCGAGCAGCCACAGGCCCTGATGGGGCTCCAGGGCCTGGGCGGGCAGGGCGAGCAGCTCGGCCAGGGGCAGGCGCAGGCTGCGGCCCGGATCGGCGTCGTCCGCGGCCTGCCAATCCCGTTCGAACAGGCGCAACTCCAGGTCCTGGTGGTCGAAGTGCCGCAACAGCGGCCGGTGGCGCAGCCATTGCGGTGCGATGCGCAGGCTGCGCTGGTGCACGTCCAGCAGCAACAGCTGCCAGGCGCGGTGGCCGTCCTCGACGTCGAGGCGCAGCCGGGTCAGGGCCAGGTAATGGCCATCGGCGGACCAGATCAGCGACGGTGCCAGGTCCGTCAGGGCGCAGCCGCTGGCGGTGAGCAAGTGGCCGCCCAGGCGCGGGCTGCCTTCCCGCAGCCAGCTGTCGGCGTATTCGGTTTCGCTGCCGAACAGCCACGCGGCATCCCGGCCGTCGGGGGCCGGCTGGATGAAGTCACCTTCAGCCACCGCGGCCTGGGGCCGGTCCACCAGGCGCCAGTCGGCCAGCGGCAGCAGCTGCTGCTCGGTGATCTGCAAGCGCTGGCGTTGGTAGCACAGCTGGGAGCCGTCTTGCTCGGCGCAGAACGCGGCAGCGTCGTCGGGTGCCGGCGCGGGCTGATTGAAGCGTTGCAGGGGGCTGCTTGGCAGGTCCTGATCGAGGCGGCCGACGATCACCGCCAGGCTCAACTGGCCATGGCGCAGGTCCAGCAGGCGCGCCGCCAGCAGCGGCGGGCTGTGCAGCAGGCGTCGCTGTTGCAGGTCGGCCACCACCGCCCGGTCGCTGACCAGGGGAAGCCGGGCAACAGGCAGCAGGGCCAGGTAGCGCCGGCAGTCGGAAACCCGATGGTCCAACCGCCAGTGCCCGGGCAGTTGCCAGTCGCCGATCCGGCAGGCGTAGGCGCCCAGGCCGTGTTCATCGTCGGCCAGCCAGCTGAACAGCGCCCGCTGGCCGTCCAGCAGCGGCTCCGACTCGATCTGGCTGTCACCGCGCTGGCCGCCGCTGTCCAGGGGCTGGCGCACTCGGGTCCGCACCAGGGGCAGCGGCGCGACCTGCAGGCAACCTTCGGGGTCGTGGCCGACGCCGGTCTCGGTGTCGCTGTGGATGCTGTGCAGGCGATAGCCGTAGCGGCCCCGGTCGGCTTCGGCGCAGTCCAGGTAGGCCGCGTGGCGCAGGTAGTGGCTGTCCAGCTCCAGCAGGGGGCCGGGGTAAAAGGAGGGTTCCGCCGGACTGGCAACCCAGGGCGCCGGCAGCGGGCGCCAGCCGTGGTCTGCCTGCCACAGCCAGGTCGCGGCCAGATCGGGTTGTTGTTCCTCGCGGGCGCTGCAGGCCAGGGAGCGGCTGTCGCGGCTCCAGCAGCGGGGGCTGTCGGCGCCGATCAGCAGGCCAGTGGGCTGGCCGTCCAGGCTCAGTTGGTAAGGCGGCGCCCGCAAGGGTTCCAGGGGTTGGGGCAAGTCTCGCAAGCAACGGGGCAGGAGCATCCGCGCCTGGAGCCGGTGACGTCCGTCCGGGGACTGTTCCTCGAAGCTCTGCCGGGCCAGGCTGTCGACCCAGGCACCGGGCTCCAGCCACAGATCGGCCACCGCCAGCAGGTCGATCGCTTCGGCGCCCTCCAGCAGCGTGGCCAGGCTGGCGTGGCGCGAGCCGTTGTCCACCAGGGGACTGTGCCGCCCGATCAGGCGCTCTTCGCTGAAGGCGTCCAGCTCCCAGAACTCGCTGTGGTCGCAGCGGTACAGCCGGCGCAGCGAGCGATCGAGGATCGCCAGGCCCCAGCGTTGCCGCGATGGCAAGGGCGCCGCGAAGTAGCGTCCGTCGCTGGAGAAGCGCGCCGACGACCCCAGTCCTTGCAGCAACACGCCGTCCGGAAACAGGTAGTCGCAATAGGTGGGGCCGCCCATGGCGATCTCGCCCTGGTTGAACACCCGGATCGGCAGGCCTTCCGGGGTGCTCTGCGGTTCGCTGCCGCCCCAGGCGCTGGTGCTGGCCGCGGGGGCCTGGACCAGGCCCAGGCGGCGCTCCAGGTGGCTGATGGTGCCCATGCCAACCAGGATGCTGGCGAAGGCCGCGGCGATGTCCCAGTACGCCGGCAATGCCCGCCCCAGGCTGAAGCCCAGGCCGAACACCGCACTGATCATCAGGCGGGCCATGGCGCGGCCGGTGCGGGGCCAGCCCAGGCGAGCCGCCAGGACCATGCCGGCGGCGCAGCCCAGCACCACGGCCAGGGCCAGGGGCGGCGGCAGCACGGTGACCAGGAAGATCGGGATCAGCAGGGCGCTCAACTGCCAGAGCAGTTCCAGCAACAGGCGCGACAGGCTTTTTTCGGACGGGGCGCTGGGACGGGAGGGCACCGGGGACATCCTTGTGGCGTAGGGGGATGGCAAGGGCTGCCAATCTACGCCCTTGGGCGGAAAAACGCAGCTCGCAAAACCGAGTCGAATTGACCTGTTGCGTGGTCGTTATGACCTGATTTTTTCGGGTCATAAAGACTCGGTGTGGCTGGCGGCCGCGGTTTTGCCGGGCGGCGGTCTTGGCATGAAACCTGATGGGGCTGATGCATCGCTGATTGGCCAAGGAGTTCCGAGCATGATTCGTCGCTGCAATTCGCCGTTGCCTGTCCCGAGCCAGGGGAGGGATGCCTGTGTCGCTGCCTGAACGTTGGCGGCAATGGGCCGCGCAGCCGCTGTGGAGCCTGGGCTTCCGGCCGTTTTTCCTCGCCGGAGCGGCGTTTGCCTGCCTCGCCCTGGTGGGCTGGGGCCTGTGGCTGCACGGCGGCTGGAGCGGCCGCCAGCCGCTGGGCGGCATGCTGGCGTGGCATCGGCACGAGATGCTGTTCGGCTTCGCCGTGGCGATCATCGCCGGGTTTCTGCTGACGGCGGTGGCCAACTGGACCGGGCGCCCGGCACTGAGTCGCACGCCGTTGATCCTGTTGTGGCTGCTCTGGCTGCTGGCGCGGCTGGCCTGGTGGCTGGCGCTGCCGCTGCCGTTGTTCCTGGTGCTGCAACTGGCCTTCATGCCGGCGCTGGCCGCGGTGGTGGGGCATGAACTGTGGCGTGCGGGCAAGCGCGACAACTACCCCATGGTGCTGATCCTGGGCCTGTTGACGCTGTTTCAGGGGCAGACCCTGCTGGGCCTGCTGGCGGCGCAGGAACTCTGGCAGCGCCACGGCGAGCTGGGGGCGCTGTGGCTGGTGGCGGCCCTGATGACGGTGATCGGCGGTCGGGTCATTCCGTTCTTCATCCAGCGCGGGCTCAATCGGCCGCCGGCGCCACCGGCTTCGCCCTGGCCCACCCGGGTGTTGCTGCTGGGCAGCCTGCTGGCGGCAATCTCCATGGCCCTGGGCGGCGGTGACGCGCCACGGCCCTGGCTGGCAGCGTTGTTCGCAGTGCTGGCGGCCCTGCATCTGTGGCGCCTGTGGCGCTGGCACCAGCCGGGGCTGTGGCGGCTGCCGCTGCTGTGGTCGCTGTACCTGGGCTACCTGTGGCTGGCGCTGGCCACCCTGGGCATGGCGCTGTGGCACCTGGGCGGTCTGTCGTCGCAGAGTCTGGTGACCCACGCCCTGGCGCTAGGCGGCCTCGGCGGGCTGGTGCTGGGCATGATCGCCCGGGTCAGCCTGGGCCATAGCGGCCGGCCGCTGCAGGTGACCCGGGCCATGGTCGGGGCCTTTGCCTTGCTGTTCCTGGCGGCCCTGTGCCGGGTGCTGCTGGTGCCGTTCAGCGCCCTGGGCCTGGGGATTTCGGCGCTGTTGGGCGCCTTGGCCTTTGCCCTGTTCGTCGGCGGCTACGCGCGGATCCTGTTGACCGCGCGGCTGTGACAGGCCGCGATCGAGGACCGCCAGCCGCCTCGCCAGGGGCTGGCGGTGAAACTGGACTACGCTTGCGGTCTTAGCCGCGAATGGAGTCCGCGATGTTGTATCCCCGCAAACCCAGTGATGAGGCCCGGCGAGTCCAGACCCTGCGCGAACTGAATGTGCTCGACACCTTGCCGGAGGAGCGTTTCGACCGGGTGACCCGACTGGCCAAGCGCCTGTTCAATGTGCCCATTGCCCTGATCAGCCTGGTGGACAGCGATCGCCAGTGGTTCAAGTCCGCCGCGGGGCTGGAGGCCAGCCAGACCTCCCGGGACATTTCGTTTTGCGGCCACGCGATCCTGGATGACCAGATCTTCATGGTCCGCGACGCCGAGTGCGACGAACGTTTCCAGGACAACCCACTGGTCACCGGCGAACCGCGGATCCGCTTCTACGCCGGTTGTCCCCTGAGCGTGCCCAATGGCAGCAAGCTGGGCACCCTGTGCCTGATCGATACCCGGCCCCGGGACCTGGACGACGAAGAGCGTGCCCTGCTGCGAGACCTGGCCCGCATGGCCGAGCAGGAACTGGCGGCCGTGCAGATGGCCAGCATGGACGAGATGACCCTGCTGTCCAATCGGCGCGGCTTCGAAGCCCTGGCCCGACATGCCCTGGCGGCGTGCACGCGTCTGGACAAGTCGGCGACCCTGCTGTTTTTCGATCTCAACGAGTTCAAGCGGATCAACGACAGCTACGGTCATGCCGAAGGGGACGGTGCCTTGAAAACCTTTGCCGATGTGCTGCGTATTGCCTTTCGCGAGAGTGATGTGATCGGCCGCCTGGGCGGCGATGAGTTCGTGGCCCTGCTGACCGGGACCGATGACGTCGAGACGTCGGCGATCATGGCGCGCCTGCGGGAGATCCTCGATGAGCGCAACGCTTCCCTGAAACGCGGCTACGACATCCGCTTCAGCGTCGGCCAGATCGCATACGACCCCGAGCGCCACGCCGGTATCGAAGCGCTGCTGGCCGATGCCGACCAGGCCATGTACCTGCACAAGCAGGCCGGCAAGCGCAGCCACTGAATCTGCTGCCGGCAAGGCCGGCAGCGTGGAGCGGGGCTGCAACCCAAGGCGCTGGCCGGCCGCTACGGGCCGCGCTCGATGGCCGGTGGCGCATAGCCTTCCTCGAGGGTCACCCCGGCGGCCCTGGCGCGGGTTTCCGCTTGCGAGCGCCGCTGCAGCAGGGCTTGCAATTGAGCCGGGAGCAGGGTTTTCCAGTGTGCTCGCTGGTGCTCGGCAAAATGGCTCGCCCAGAACCTGTCCAGGGACATCAGGTTGACGCTGATCAGGTAGACAGCGGTTTCCAGGGGCGCGCTTTTCGAGTCGTAGCGCAGGGCCCGGACATGGGCGATGAAGTTGCCCTGGTAGAGATACCAGTCATAGAAGGTGCCGACGCCGAGCCATTCTTCCAGGCTCATTTCACGCTTGGCATCGAACAGGGGATGGCTGAGCGGGGTCATGCCCAGGAGGCTCTCCTGCCCGTTGAGCTTGTACCATTGCGCGCCGGGTATCCGCGGGTCTGAAGGGAAGTAGTAGGTTTGCCAGCCGGCGCTCTTCAAGTTCCCGATGAGGCGATAGATCAGGTCCTTGTTCTGCTTGTGCGTGCTGTTGTCCGGCAGGCCGCGCAGGTCGATGTTCAATGCCTGGATGTTGTTCGAAACCCGGCCATCCACGGCCATGCTCAGCCCGGACACCTGATCCAGCTCCAGCGTGCCCTCGGGCTGGGAAAGGCTCAGGTCAAGGAGCGCGCCTTGGCGATCGGCTTCATACCAGCACATGTCCACCGCCTCCAGGCAGTCGGCGCCAAAGCGTACCGGGCTGTTTGCAATGACCTCGTCAACCGTTGCGGCCAACGGGATGTGCAGGCTAGCGACTGTGTCGGTCAGGCGATTGGGCTGGGTGTCTTGAGGCTTGTCGCAGCCGGCGAGAAAGATCACCAGCAGCAGGCACGGCAGCTTGATGCCGGGCGGTTTCGGCGGGCGAGCAGACGGCCGGGTTTTCCATGGGGTTCTTTGCATCGGGCATCCGTGAGGGGCAGGTATCTGCACTGCGGCCGGTGAGCCTGGATCGGCGATCAGCCGGTGTCGCGGCGCTGCGACGAGGGCCTGAGGGCCCTCGCCACAGCCGGGAGTCATTCGTCGAGGTTGCCCATGGCGGTGGTGTTGAAGCCGCCGTCGACGTACATGATCTCGCCGCTGATGCCCGAGGCCAGGTCCGAGCAGAGGAAAGCCCCGGCGTTGCCGACTTCCTCGATGGTGACGTTGCGCCGCAGCGGGGTCTGGGCTTCGTTGGCCGCCAGCATCTTGCGGAAGTTCTTGATGCCCGAGGCGGCCAGGGTGCGGATCGGCCCGGCGGAGACCGCGTTGACCCGGGTGCCTTCCGGGCCCAGGGAACCGGCCAGGTAGCGCACGCCGGCTTCCAGCGAGGCCTTGGCCATGCCCATCACGTTGTAGTTGGGCATGGTGCGCTCGGCGCCCAGGTAGGACAGGGTCAACAGGCTGCCGTTGCGGCCCTTCATCATGTCGCGGCCGGCCTTGGCCAGGGCCACGAAGCTGTAGGCGCTGATGTCGTGGGCGATGCGAAAGCCTTCGCGGGTGGTGGCGTCGGTGAAGTCGCCTTCGAGCTGATCGCCCGGGGCGAAGCCCACGGAGTGGACGATGCAGTCCAGGCCGTCCCAGTGCTTGCCCAGCTCGCTGAACACCTGGGCGATCTGCTCGTCGCTGGCCACATCGCAGGGGAAGCACAGCTCGGCGCTGGAGCCCCAGCCGGCGGCGAACTCCTCGACCCGGCCCTTGAGTTTTTCGTTCTGATAGGTGAAGGCCAGCTCGGCGCCTTCACGGTGCATGGCGGCGGCAATGCCGGAGGCGATCGACAGCTTGCTGGCGACACCGACGATCAGGACACGCTTCCCAGCGAGAAAACCCATAAGTGGCTACTCCTGTTGCAGGTTATTGGGTGTGTGCCGGAGCCAGGAAGGCGGCTTCCAGCAGTTGCTGTGTGTAAGGGTGTTGCGGGGCGCCGAAGATTGCCTGGGCGTCCCCTTGTTCCACCACCTGGCCGTGCTTGATCACCATCAACTGGTGGCTCAAGGCCTTGACCACCGCCAGGTCGTGGCTGATGAACAGGTAGGTCAGGTTGTACTTGCGTTGCAGGTTGCGCAGCAGTTCCACCACCTGGCGCTGCACGGTGCGGTCCAGGGCCGAGGTCGGCTCGTCCAGCAGGATCAGCCGCGGCTTGAGCACCAGGGCCCGGGCGATGGCGATGCGCTGGCGTTGCCCGCCGGAGAATTCGTGGGGGTAGCGGTGTCGGGTGTCCGGGTCCAGGCCCACTTCCTTGAGCGCTTCGATGATCGCCTGTTCCTGCTCCTGTTCGCTGCCGATCCTGTGGATGCGCAAGCCTTCGCCCACGATCTGGCTCACGCTCATGCGCGGGCTGAGGCTGCCGAAGGGGTCCTGGAACACCACCTGCATTTCCCGCCGTAGCGGCCGTACCTGTTGCTGGCTCAGGGCGTCGAGCTGCTGGCCTTCGAAACGAATGCCGCCCTGGCTGGCGATCAGGCGCAGGATCGCCAGGCCTAGGGTCGACTTGCCCGAGCCGCTCTCGCCGACGATGCCCAGGGTCTGGCCCTGGGGCAGGCTGAAGTGGATGCCGTCCACCGCCTTGACGTGATCCACGGTGCGGCGCAGCAGGCCCTTCTTGATCGGGAACCAGACCTTGAGGTTGTCCACTTGCAGCAACGGCGGGCCGACTTCATTGCTCGCCGGCAAGCCGCTGGGCTCCGCGGCCAGCAGTTCCCGGGTGTAGGGGTGCTGCGGCGCGCGGAACAGCTCCTCGCAGGACGCCTGCTCGACGATGCGGCCTTTCTGCATGACACAGACCCGGTGGGCAATGCGCCGCACCAGGTTCAGATCGTGGCTGATCAGCAGCAAGGCCATGCCCAGGCGCGCCTGCAGTTCCTTGAGCAGTTCGAGGATCTTCAACTGCACGGTGACGTCCAGGGCGGTGGTCGGCTCGTCGGCGATCAGCAGCTCCGGCTCGTTGGCCAGGGCCATGGCGATCATCACCCGTTGCCGCTGGCCGCCGGACAGTTCGTGGGGCAGGGCCTTGAGGCGCTTGTGTGGCTCGGGAATGCCCACCAGTTCCAGCAGTTCCAGGGTGCGCCTGCTGGCGACCTTGCCGGTCAGGCCTTTGTGGATGCCCAGCACCTCGTTGATCTGCTTTTCGATGCTGTGCAGCGGGTTCAGCGAGGTCATGGGCTCCTGGAAGATCATGGCGATGCGGTTGCCGCGAATGTGGCGAATGGTCTTTTCCTTCAGGGTCAGCAGGTCGTGCCCGGCGTACTGGATGCTGCCGGACGGGTGCTGGGCCAGGGGGTAGGGCAACAGGCGCAGGATCGAGTGGGCGGTCACCGATTTGCCGGAGCCGCTTTCCCCTACCAGGGCCAGGGTTTCGCCGCGCTTGATGTCGAAGCTGATGCCTTCCACCACGCGCTGGCACTGGGCGCCGGCGACGAATTCCACCGCCAGGTCGCGGACTTCGATCAGAGTGTCCTGGGTCATGTCATTTCCTCGGGTCGAAGGCATCGCGGGCGGATTCGCCGATAAACACCAGCAGGCTGAGCATGATCGCCAGCACGGCAAAGGCACTGATGCCCAGCCACGGCGCCTGCAGGTTGGACTTGCCCTGGGCCACCAGCTCGCCCAGGGACGGCGCCCCCGGCGGCAGGCCGAAGCCGAGGAAGTCCAGGGCGGTGAGGGTGCCGATGGCCCCGGTGAGGATGAAGGGCATGAAGGTCATGGTGGAGACCATGGCGTTGGGCAGGATGTGGCGGAACATGATGGCGCCGTTCTGCATGCCCAGGGCCCGGGCCGCGCGCACGTATTCCAGGTTGCGCCCGCGCAGGAACTCGGCGCGCACCACGTCCACCAGGCTCATCCAGGAAAACAGCAGCATGATCCCCAGCAGCCACCAGAAGTTCGGTTGCACGAAACTGGCGAGGATGATCAGCAGGTAGAGCACCGGCAGCCCGGACCAGATTTCCAGGAAGCGCTGCCCGGCCAGGTCCACCCAGCCGCCGTAGAAGCCCTGCAGGGCTCCGGCGATGACCCCGATGATGGAACTCAGGATGGTCAGGGTCAGGGCGAACAGCACCGAGATGCGAAAGCCGTAGATGACCCGGGCCAGCACATCGCGGCCCTGGTCGTCGGTGCCCAGCAGGTTGTCCGCCGAAGGCGGCGCCGGGGCCGGCACCCGCAGGTCGTAGTTGATGCTCTGGTAGCTGTAGGGGATCGGCGCCCAGAGCACCCAGGCGTCCTTCTGTGCCAAAAGCTCGCGGATGTACGGGCTCTTGTAGTTGGCTTCCAGGGGGAATTCGCCGCCGAAGGTGGTTTCCGGGTAGCGCTTGAGGGCCGGGAAGTACCAGCCGCCTTCGTAGTGCACCACCAGCGGCTTGTCGTTGGCGATCAGCTCGGCGCCCAGGCTGAGGATGAACAGCACCAGGAACAGCCACAGCGACCACCAGCCGCGCTTGTTGGCCTTGAAGCGTTCGAAGCGCCGGCGATTGAGGGGGGACAGGTTCATCTCAATGCTCCCGGCTGTCGAAGTCGATGCGTGGGTCGACCAGGGTGTAGGTCAGGTCGCCGATCAGTTTCACCACCAGCCCCAGCAGGGTGAAGATGAACAGGGTGCCGAACACCACCGGGTAGTCGCGGTTGATCGCCGCCTCGAAGCTCATCAGGCCCAGGCCGTCGAGGGAGAAGATCACTTCCACCAGCAGGGAGCCGGTGAAGAAGATGCCGATGAAGGCCGAGGGGAAGCCGGCGATCACCAGCAGCATGGCGTTGCGGAACACGTGGCCGTAGAGCACCCGGCGCTGGGTCAGGCCCTTGGCCTTGGCGGTGACCACGTACTGCTTGTTGATCTCGTCGAGGAAGCTGTTCTTGGTCAGCAGGGTCATGGTGGCGAAGTGGCCGATCACCAGGGCGGTGACCGGCAGCGCCAGGTGCCAGAAGTAGTCGAGGATCTTGCGCCCCCAGCTCAGCTGGTCGAAGTCGTTGGAGGTCAGGCCGCGCAACGGGAACCAGTTGAAATAGCTGCCGCCGGCGAACACCACGATCAGCAGGATGGCGAACAGGAAGGCCGGGATCGCGTAGCCGACGATGATCGCCGAGCTGGTCCAGACATCGAAGTGGCTGCCGTGGCGAGTGGCCTTGGCGATCCCCAGAGGGATCGACACCAGGTACATGATCAGGGTGCTCCACAGCCCGAGGGAGATGGACACCGGCATCTTCTCCTTGATCAGGTCCACCACCTTGGCGTCACGGAAGAAGCTGTTGCCGAAATCCAGGGTGGCGTAGTTCTTGATCATGATCCACAGGCGTTCCGGCGCCGACTTGTCGAAGCCGTACATGTGCTCGATTTCCTTGATCAGCGCCGGGTCCAGGCCCTGGGCGCCACGGTAGCTGGAACCGGCCACCGAGACTTCGGCGCCGCCGCCGGCGATGCGGCTGGTGGCGCCGTCGAAGCCTTCGAGCTTGGCGATCATCTGCTCCACCGGGCCGCCGGGGGCGGCCTGGATGATCACGAAGTTGATCAGCAGGATGCCCAGCAGGGTGGGGATGATCAGCAGCAGTCGGCGAAAGATATAGGCCAGCATGTCATTGCTCCCTGTCGGCCGGGGCCGGTTCTACGGCGGGCTTGGCATCGGGCTTGATCCACCAGGTGTTGATGCCGATGTCGTACTTGGGCGCGACTTGCGGGTGGCCGATGTGGTCCCAATAGGCCACGCGCCAGGTCTTGATGTGCCAGTTGGGGATCACGTAGTAGCCCCATTGCAGGACCCGGTCCAGGGCCTTGGCGTGGGCCACCAGGCTGCTGCGCGAATCGGCGTTGATCAGGCTTTCCACCAGGCTGTCGATGGCCGGGTCCTTGAGGCCGATGTAGTTGCGGCTGCCGGGCTTGTCGGCGCTGGAGGACATCCAGAACTCGCGCTGCTCGTTGCCCGGGGAGTTGGATTGGGGAAAGCTGCCGACGATCATGTCGAAGTCCCGCGAACGCACCCGGGTGATGTACTGGGACACGTCGACCCGGCGAATCACCAGGTCGATGCCCAGGTCGGCCAGGTTGCGCTTGAACGGCAGCAGCACCCGCTCGAACTCGGTCTGGGCCAGGAGGAACTCGATCACCACCGGCTTGCCCTGGGCGTCGACCATCTTGTCGTCGACGATGCGCCAGCCGGCCTCCTGCAGCAGTTGGTAGGCCTGGCGCTGCTGGGCGCGGATCATGCCGCTGCCGTCGCACACTGAAGGCGAGAAGGCCTGGTCGAACACCTGTGGCGGGATTTTGCCCCGCAGCGGTTCGAGGATCGCCAGCTCCTCCGGGCCCGGCAGGCCGGTGGCGGCCATCTCCGAGTTCTCGAAGTAGCTGCGGGTGCGGGTGTAGGCCCCGTTGAACAGCTGCTTGTTGCTCCACTCGAAGTCCAGCAGCAGGCTCAGGGCATGGCGCACCCGCACATCCTGGAACATCGGCCGGCGGGTGTTGAAGACAAAGCCCTGCATGCCGGTGGGGTTGCCGTTGGCGATCTGTTCCTTGATCAAGCGGCCCTGGGCCACGGCCGGGGTGTTGTAGGCGTTGGCCCAGTTCTTCGCGCTGATTTCCAGCCAGTAGTCGAACTGGCCGGCCTTGAGCGCTTCCAGGGCCACGGTGTTGTCGCGGTAGTAGTCGCTGGTGATCACGTCGAAATTGTAGAAGCCGCGGTTCACCGGCAGGTCGCGGCCCCAGTAGTCCTTGACCCGCTCGTAGCGAATCGAGCGTCCGGCCTTGACCGCAGTCACCCGGTAGGGGCCGCTGCCCAGGGGCACTTCCAGGTTGCTCTTGGCAAAGTCGCGGTGTTCCCACCAGTGCTTGGGCAGGACCGTCAGCTGGCCGAGGATCAGCGGCAACTCGCGGTTGTTGTTGTGCTTGAACTTGAACAGCACCCGCAGCGGATCTTCGGCGATCACCTGGTCGACGTCGGCGTAGTAGCCGCGGTACAGCGGCGAGCCGGCGCTCATCAGGGTCTGGAAGCTGAACACCACGTCCTCGGCGCGAATCGGCTGGCCGTCATTGAAGCGTGCTTCCGGACGCAGGTAGAAACGCACCCAGCTGTTGTCCGGGGCTTTCTCGATCTTGCCCGCCACCAGTCCGTATTCGGTGAAGGGTTCGTCCAGGCTCTGGGTCATCAGGGTGTCGTAGATCAGGCCGATGTTCTGCTCGGGCACGCCCTTGCTGATGAAGGGGTTGAGGCTGTCGAAGCTGCCGAAGCCGGCCATGCGGAAGGTGCCGCCCTTGGGGGCCTGGGGATCGACGAAGTCGAAGTGCTGGAAGCTCGCCGGGTATTTCGGCGCTTCGTTGTACAGGGTCAGGGCATGTTGCGGCGCAGCCTGGGCACAGCAGGCGATGACGCCGAACAACAGGCCGCCGGTGCGCAGGAGCAGGGCTCGCAGAGGCATCATTGGGGAGTCTCCAGGGACTTCAGCCACCAGGCGTTCAGGCCCAGGTTGTAGGGCGGCGTGGTGACGAAGGCGAACCGGTTTCGGTAGGCCAGTCGGTGATAGTTGAGGTACCAGTTGGGAATCATGTAGTGCTGCCACAGCAGCACCCGGTCCAGGGCGCGGCCGGCGGCCAGTTGGTCGTCGCGGCTCTGGGCGGCCAGCAGTTGCTCCAGCAGGTGATCGACGATCGGGTTGTTGATGCCTGCATAGTTCTTGCTGCCCTTGACCGAAACCTGGCTGGAGTGGAAGTACTGCCATTGCTCCAGGCCCGGGCTCAGGGTCTGGTTGAGGGTCATGAGGATCATGTCGTAGTCGAACTGGTCCAGGCGCTGCTTGTATTGCGCCCGGTCCACGGTGCGCAGGCGTGCATCGATGCCGATGCTGGCCAGGTTCTCCACATAGGGCTGGAGAATCCGTTCCAGGTTGGGATTGACCAGCATCAGCTCGAAACGCAGCGGCTGCCCGGTGCTGTTCTGCAGGCGCTGGCCGTTGAGCTTCCAGCCGGCGTCGGCCAAAAGCCCCAGGGCGCGGCGCAGGGTTTCCCGGGGAATGCCGCGGCCCTCGGTGCGGGGCAGGCCGAAGGCCTGGGTGAACAGGCTGGCCGGCAATTGGTCGCGGTAAGGCGACAGCAGCAGCCATTCGTGTCCCACCGGCAGGCCCGTGGCGGAGAATTCGCTGTTGGGGTAGTAGCTCAGGGCGCGCTGGTAGGCACCGCTGAACAGGGTGCGGTTGGTCCATTCGAAGTCGAACATCAGGCCCAGGGCTTCACGCACTCGCACGTCGGCGAAGAGGCTGCGCCGGGTGTTCATGAACAGGCCCTGGGTCTGGGTGGGGATCTGGTGCGCCACCTGGGCCTTGATCACCTCGCCGCGATTGACCGCGGGGAAGTTGTAGCCGTTGGCCCAGTTCTTGGCCTGGTGCTCGATGTAGATGTCGAACTCGCCGGCCTTGAAGGCTTCGAAGGCCACGTCGCTGTCGCGGTAGAACTCCACCTCGACCCGGTCGAAGTTGTTGAAGCCGCGGTTGACCGGCAAGTCCTTGCCCCAGTAGTCCTGGACCCGTTCGAACACCAGTTGGCGTCCGGGCTGGACCTGGGTGATGCGATAGGGGCCGCTGCCCAGGGGCGGGGTGAAGGTGGTGGCCTTGAAGTCGCGGTCTTTCCAGTAGTGCTGGGGCAGTACCGGCAGCTCGCCCAGGCGCAGGATCAGCAGCGGGTTGCCGGCGCGCTTGAACACGAAGCGGATGCGCTGCGGGCCGAGGATGTCCACCCGTTGCACTTCCTGCAGGTTGGTGCGGTATTGCGGGTGGCCTTCCTTGAGCAGCAGGCGGTAGGAAAACGCCACGTCATAGGCGGTGATCGGCTGGCCGTCGTGAAAGCGTGCCTCGGGCCGCAGGTTGAACACCACCCAGCTGCGGTCCTCGCTGTATTCCACGGAGCGGGCGATCAGGCCGTAGCTGGAGGTGGGCTCGTCGCCGGAGGGCGCGTAGAGGCCGGTGCCTACCATCAGGGGTTCGTTGAGTTCATTGACCCCGTATTGCAGGAAGTTCGGCGTGGCGACCGGGCTGGTGCCCTTGAAGGTGTAGGGGTTGAGGGTGTCGAAGGTGCCAAAGGCCATGACCCGCAAGGTGCCGCCTTTGGGCGCAGCGGGATTGACCCAGTCGAAGTGGGTGAACTTGGCCGGGTACTTGAGCGTGCCAAACTGCGCATAACCATGACTTTCGGTGATCGTCGCGCTTGCGGGAAAGCTCAAGGCCAGACTGAAGAAGAGCAGAAGGAGGGGACGCATCGAGTCAGAGATCCGTTCCAGACGGCTTGGGCTTAATGCTCCGTACAGTAACAGCTTGTATCAGCAGGAAAAAGCTCGCTGGCGCGAGCTTCGTGCAATTGAAACCTGCTGTAGAAGCCGGCTTGCCGGCGAAGGTTGTTGGCTGGCGAGCCGGCTTCTACAGGGGCGGATTTCAGTGCGGCAGGTAGACCGTGAGCATCTGGCCGGGCTTGAGGGCCTGGGCCGCCCGAGGGTTCCAGCGCTTGAGGTGCTGCATCTCGACATTGAAGCGCTTGGCCACGATGTACAGCGAGTCGCCTTGCTTGACCTTGTAGCGGGTCGACTTCTGTTTGCCGCTGCTGGCCACGGTGGTTTTCTTGCCGGCGCTTTTGCGGGTGTCCTGCATCACCAGGGTCTGGCCGACCTTGAGGTCCTTGCCGCTGAGCTTGTTCCAGCGTTGCAGGTCCTGCACATCCACCTTGTTGGCCTTGGCGATCAGCGTCAGGTTGTCGCCGTTCTTGACCCGGTAGATACGCTTGGGCCGCAGCGAGTCGCGGCCATCGTCGCGGTCGAAGACCGGCTTGAGGGAGCGCTTGCTGATCAGCTCTTCGGGTTTCATGGTGGACAGGCTGGTGGTCAGCAGCTGGGCCTTGGACGTGGGCACCAGCAGGTGCTGGGGGCCGTCGACGGTGGTGCGCTGCTTGAACGCCGGGTTGAGCTGGAACAGCTCGTCTTCGTCGATGTTGGCCACCGCCGCGACCTTGGACAGGTCCATGCGCTGGTTGATTTCCACTACCTGGAAGTACGGCTCGTTGGCGATCGGGTTGAGGTTCACGCCGTAGGCCTGCGGGGCCAGTACCACCTGGGACAGGGCCAACAGCTTGGGCACGTAGGCTTGAGTCTCGGCCGGCAGCGGCAGGTTCCAGTAGTCGGTGGGCAGGCCGAGCTTGTCATTGCGCTCGATGGCCCGGCTCACGGTGCCTTCGCCGGCGTTGTAGGCGGCCAGGGCCAGCAACCAGTCACCGTTGAACATGTCGTGCAGGCGGGTCAGGTAGTCCAGGGCGGCGGTGGTGGAGGCGGTGATGTCGCGCCGGCCATCGTAGAAGCGGGTCTGGCGCAGGTTGAAGTAGCGTCCGGTGGCCGGGACGAACTGCCACAGGCCCACGGCATCGGCCCGGGAATAGGCCAGCGGGTTGTAGGCGCTTTCGATCACCGGCAACAGGGCCAGCTCCAGCGGCATGTTGCGCTCTTCGAGACGCTCGACGATGTAGTGGATATAGAGACTGCCGCGTTCGCCGGCGTTTTCCAGGAAGGAAGGGTTGCTGGCGAACCACAGGCGCTGCTGTTCAATACGCGGGTTGACGCCCAGGCCTTCTTGCAATTGGAACCCCTGGCGCATGCGTTCCCAGACGTCCTGGGGCACTTGCGGACTTGGCTTGTTGCTCAGCCAGATGGGTTTTTGCTTGATGCGGGCGTTGAAATTCTGGGTGTGTGTCGCGTCGCTCTGCGGGGCATGGCCGGTGCTTTGGCAGCCCGCAAGAGTCGCTGACACAGCTACCGCGATGGCCTGGGCCAAGCGCGTCAATGCGTCTGAACTGATGGAATAACGAATAGATGACGACATTGGCTGGAAGTAAGTTCCGGGCAAAAATGTCGGGCGATTCTAGAAAGCACCCGGGGTGCGGTCAACCATTCAGAATTTTTGTACCAATAGATAGCTTGCTTAGAATTTATCTTTCCAAGCCCTCAGGGCCGCAAAGACCGCACTCTGCGACGGGTTATCCGAGCCGGTCCGTTCGTCCACTTTTTGTTTAACGGATGTTTCGCCAGTCCGCAGGAACGGGTTGGTCAGTTTCTCCAGGGCCAGGGTCGAAGGCAGGGTCATGCGCCCGTGCTCGCGCAATTGCGTGACCTTTTCCAGGCGCTGGGCGATCTCCGGGTTGGCCGGCTCCACCGCCTGGGCGAAGCGCAGGTTGCTCAGGGTGTATTCGTGGGTGCAGTAGACCAGGGTGTCCTCCGGCAGCGCGGCGAGACGGCCGAGGGACTGGTGCATCTGTTCCGGGGTGCCTTCGAACAGGCGCCCGCATCCGGCGGCGAACAGGGTGTCGCCGCAGAACAGCAGGCCGTGGTGGTAATAGGCGATATGCCCCAGGGTATGGCCGGGGACGGCCAGCACCTGGAATTCCCAGCCGAGGACGCTGATGCGCTGGGCGTCGTCCAGGGCCACATCGCGACCGGGGATCTTTTCCTGCGCCGGGCCATACACGGTGGCGCCGCTGTGCTGCTTCAGACGCTCGACACCACCGACGTGGTCGTGGTGGTGATGGGTCACCAGGATGTCGCTCAGGACCCAGCCCGGGTGCTGTTCCAGCCAGGCCAGGACCGGCGCCGCATCGCCCGGATCGACGACCGCGCAGCGCTGGCTGCGATGATCTTGTAACAACCAGATGTAGTTGTCGGTGAAGGCGGGCAGGGCACTGATCTGTATCATCTTCGGATTCGCCAAGCGGAAAACAATGGCGCATCTTAGAGCTTCTTGGCGTGTTGGAGAATGCAATGACCGATAAAGCCTTCGCTCAGGCAGATCCCGACTGGCTGGCCCTGATCAGTGCGGCCCGGGACTGGCTGTCCGGTCCCCTGGGGCAATTTTTGCTGGACGAAGAGCGGCGCATGCTCGAAGAGGAACTGGGGCGTTTCTTCGGCGGTTACCTGGTGCATTACGGGCCTTCGGCGCAAAACCCGCCGGTGGCGCCTCAGGTGCAGCGCAACGTGCGCCTGGGAGCACCGCTGCCGGGGGTGGAGATCGTCTGCGAGGAACAGGCCTGGCCCCTGAGCGAGCATGCCGCCGATGTGGTGGTGCTGCAGCATGGCCTGGATTTCTGCCTGTCGCCCCACGGCCTGTTGCGCGAGGCCGCCAGTAGCGTGCGCCCCGGTGGTCATCTGCTGATTGTCGGCATCAACCCCTGGAGCACCTGGGGCCTGCGCCATGTGTTCGCCCACGACGCCTTGCGCCAGGCCCGTTGCATCTCGCCTTCGCGGGTTGGCGACTGGCTCAACCTGCTGGGCTTCGCGCTGGAGAAACGCCGCTTCGGGTGCTATCGTCCGCCGCTTGCCTCACAGGCATGGCAGGCGCGACTGGCCGGCTGGGAGCGCAAGGCCGGGCAGTGGCAACTGGCCGGCGGCGGCTTTTACCTGCTGGTGGCGCGCAAGATCGCCGTCGGCCTGCGCCCGGTGCGCCAGGTGCGACGCGAACCCATGGGCAAGCTGGTGCCGCTGCCCATGGCCAAGGTCAATCGCCGTAACAGCGAACCCTGATGACCTGCAGCAACCTTCTTTTTATATAGACCGGCCGAGTGACCTCGGCCTTGGGCGCTGTCGACCGCAATCGGCAGGCCACTGGCAATTTTCTGATGGAAGGCGTGGATGAGCGATAGCGTAGAAATCTTTACCGACGGTGCCTGCAAGGGCAATCCCGGCCCGGGTGGCTGGGGTGCGTTGCTGGTGTTCAAGGGCGTCGAGAAGGAGCTCTGGGGAGGCGAGGCCAACACCACCAACAACCGCATGGAGCTGATGGCGGCGATTCGCGGCCTGGAAGAACTCAAGCGCGAGTGCGACGTGCTGCTGGTTACCGACTCGCAGTACGTGATGAAGGGCATCAACGAGTGGATGGCCAACTGGAAGAAGCGCGGCTGGAAGACCGCGGCCAAGGAGCCGGTGAAGAACGCCGACCTGTGGCAGCAGCTGGACGAGCAGGTCAACCGGCACAAGGTCACCTGGAAATGGGTCCGTGGCCACACCGGTCACCACGGCAACGAGCGGGCCGACCAGTTGGCCAACCGTGGCGTGGATGAGGTTCGCGGCTACAAGGGCTGAGGGCGTTACAGGGTGAGAATCGCCGCCGCCAGTTGTTCGTCGCTGTAGGGCAGGTTGTGCAGTGTCCGGCGAATGTGCTGCAACGCCGATTCCAGTCGCGCCCCGCGAATCGCGCCGTCGCTGGCGACGAAGGCCGCGGCGTCGCTGCGGGCTTCCAGGACAAGCTTGTCATCCCTGAACGAACTGCTGATCTTGGCCGTGCCTTGGCTGCTGCTCAGCAGTCCGCTCATGCTCAGGTCGGTGCTGATCACCAGGCTGGTGGCAAGGCTGGAACTGCTGAACATTGCAATGAGCAGGGCGATGAACAGCAGGTTTTGCAGACGGCGCCGGAGAGTCTTCATGACCGCGAGTTTCCCTGGAAAAGATCGGCGGCACCCTAGCAGCCGGGCCTTGGGCGAACCTCATCAGCTTTGCGAATAACTGTTAAAAAGTGCGCGGCAGCGGCCTGTTCCCTGCGGCGCGCTGTCCCTGGGCCGGGCATGCTAAAATCCCGCCCTTTGCCAGATTGAGAACGGACCACTGATGGCCAACAGATCTGTTGTACTCGATACCGAAACCACCGGTATGCCGGTGACCGACGGCCACCGGATCATTGAAATCGGCTGCGTCGAGTTGATCGGTCGGCGCCTGACCGGGCGGCACTTCCACGTTTACCTGCAACCGGATCGCGAGAGCGATGAGGGCGCCATCGGCGTCCACGGCATCACCAACGAGTTCCTGGTGGGCAAGCCGCGCTTTGCCGAAGTCGCCGATGAGTTCTTCGACTTTATCCAGGGTGCTCAGCTGATCATCCACAACGCGGCGTTCGACGTTGGCTTCATCAACAACGAATTCGCCCTGATGGGGCGCCACGACCGCGCGGACATCACCCAGCACTGCAGCATCCTCGACACCCTGTTGATGGCCCGTGAGCGTCACCCGGGCCAGCGCAACAGCCTCGATGCCCTGTGCAAGCGCTATGGCGTCGACAACTCCGGTCGTGAACTGCACGGCGCCTTGCTCGACTCGGAGATCCTGGCCGACGTCTACCTGACCATGACCGGTGGCCAGACCAGCCTGTCCCTGGCGGGCAACGCTTCGGACGGCAACGGTTCCGGCGAAGGCTCGGGCAACCGCGCCACGGAAATCCGCCGTCTGCCGGCCGATCGTCCACGGGGGCGGATCATCCAGGCCAGCGAAGCCGAATTGGCCGAGCACCAGACGCGCCTGGAAATCATCGCCAAGTCTGCCGGCGGCCCGGCCCTGTGGACCCAGTTGCTCGAAAACCAACACTAAGCCGTTGTCGTCCGTGGCCCTGTAGCCGCTGCCGCAGGCTGCGAACGGCTCCGAAGGCGACAGGGGTTTGCCGGGAGATCGCCAAGCAAGGCCCTGTGGGCCTTCACGCAGCTTCGCCATGGCTCAGCAGCGGTTACAGCTGTGTGGGGCGTGGGCCGGCAATTGTGCCTGTGCGACCTTTTGTTACATCCAGTCTGTGCTCGGGGTGACAGGCGACGCCAGGAGCTTCTACCCTGAGTCCATTGGCGGGGCATCCCCGCCGCCTCAGGACAGCCTGCCCCATGTACAAAGACCTGCAGTTTCCGATCCTGATCGTGCACCGCGATATCAAGGCCGATACGGTGGCCGGGGACCGGGTGCGGGGCATCGCCCGGGAGCTGGAGAAGGACGGCTTCAGCATCTTCTCGGCGGTCAATTACGCCGAAGGGCGCCTGGTGGCCGCGACCCACCACGGCCTGGCCTGCATGTTGATCGCCGCCGAGGGCGCCGGGGAAAACACCCATCTGCTGCAAAACATGGTGGAGCTGATCCGCCTGGCCCGGGTGCGCGCGCCCCTGTTGCCGATCTTCGCCCTGGGAGAGCAGATGACCCTGGAGAACGCTCCGGCCGATGCCATGAGCGAGCTCAACCAGCTGCGGGGCATTCTCTACCTGTTCGAGGACACGGTGCCGTTCCTGGCCCGGCAAGTGGCCCGGGCCGCGCGCAATTATCTCGATGGCCTGCTGCCGCCGTTCTTCAAGGCCCTGGTGCAGCACACCGCCGACTCCAACTATTCCTGGCACACCCCGGGGCACGGCGGTGGCGTGGCTTATCGCAAGAGCCCGGTGGGCCAGGCGTTCCACCAGTTCTTCGGCGAGAACACCTTGCGTTCGGACCTGTCGGTGTCAGTGCCGGAGCTGGGTTCGCTGCTGGACCACACCGGGCCCCTGGCGGAGGCCGAGGCGCGGGCGGCACGCAATTTCGGCGCCGATCACACCTTTTTCGTGATCAACGGCACATCCACCGCCAACAAGATCGTCTGGCATTCCATGGTGGGGCGCGATGACCTGGTGCTGGTGGATCGCAACTGCCATAAATCGGTGTTGCACTCGATCATCATGACCGGGGCCATCCCCCTGTACCTGTGTCCCGAACGCAATGAACTGGGGATTATCGGGCCGATTCCCTTGAGCGAGTTCAGCCCCGAGTCGATCCAGGCCAAGATCGACGCCAGTCCGCTGACCCGTGGCCGGCCGCCCAAGGTCAAGCTGGCGGTGGTCACCAACTCCACCTACGACGGCCTGTGCTACAACGCCGAACTGATCAAGCAAAGCCTGGGCAACAGCGTCGAGGTGCTGCACTTCGACGAGGCCTGGTATGCCTACGCCGCTTTCCACGAATTCTTTTCCGGGCGCTATGGCATGGGCACCTCGCGCAGCGCCGACAGCCCGCTGGTGTTCACCACCCATTCCACCCACAAGCTGCTGGCGGCCTTCAGCCAGGCGTCGATGATCCATGTCCAGGACGGCGGCGCCCGGCAGTTGGACCGGGACCGTTTCAACGAAGCCTTCATGATGCATATCTCCACGTCGCCGCAATACAGCATCATCGCCTCGCTGGATGTGGCCTCGGCGATGATGGAAGGGCCGGCGGGGCGCTCGCTGCTGCAGGAAATGTTCGATGAGGCCCTGAGCTTCCGCCGGGCCCTGGCCAACCTGCGGCAGCACATCGCCGCCGATGACTGGTGGTTCTCGATCTGGCAGCCGGAACGGGTCGAAGGCATCGATCAGGTGCGCACCGGGGACTGGCTGCTGGAACCCGAAGGCGAGTGGCACGGCTTTGCCGGCGTCACCGACGACTATGTGCTGCTGGACCCGATCAAGGTGACCCTGGTAATGCCCGGCCTGACCGCAGGCGGGGCCCTGAGCGAGCACGGGATTCCGGCGGCGGTGGTCAGCAAGTTTCTCTGGGAGCGCGGGCTGGTGGTGGAAAAGACCGGGCTCTATTCGTTCCTGGTGCTGTTCTCCATGGGCATCACCAAGGGCAAGTGGAGCACGCTGCTGACCGAGCTGCTGGAGTTCAAGCGCAACTACGACGCCAATGTCAGCCTCGCCAGTTGCCTGCCCAGCGTCGCCAGCCAGGACCCGCAGCGCTATCAGGGCATGGGTTTGCAGGACCTGTGCGACCAGTTGCATGCCTGTTACCGCAGCAACGCCACGGCCAAGCACCTCAAGCGCATGTACACCGTGCTGCCGGAGGTGGCGATGAAGCCTGCCGATGCTTACGACCAACTGGTGCGCGGCGAAGTCGAGGCGGTGTCCATCGATCAGTTGCAGGGCCGTATCGCCGCGGTGATGCTGGTGCCGTATCCGCCGGGCATTCCGTTGATCATGCCCGGCGAGCGCTTCACCGAGTCGACCCGCTCGATCATCGATTACCTGGCTTTCGCCCGGGCCTTCGACAGCAGCTTCCCGGGCTTTGTCGCCGATGTGCACGGTCTGCAGCATGAGGATCTGGGCGACGGGCGCCACTACACCGTCGATTGCATCAAGGCATGAGGAGTTTTCCCGCTATGCAGCCTGTTGTGAACCCCGTGCACCCGGGGCTGGCGATCCGTGTGGCCGACCAGGGGTTCGCCGCCTATGTCTGGGGCAGCGACTTCAGCTTCGAGGTCAGCGCCTACGCCGAGCCTGCGCCAGGCCAGGCGGTGGCGGACTGGCCGCTGCGCAAGGTGGTGCCGTATCGCAAGTGCTATGGCATCGATCCGGAGGAATTCGGCAGCTACCGCAATGCCGCGGACAGCGAGATCTTCATGGCCTATCTCGATGACCAGCCCGTGGGGCATGTGGTGGTCAGCACCAACTGGAACGGCTACGGGCATGTCGACGAACTGGCGGTGCATGCACCGGCCCGACGCCACGGCGTGGCCCGGGCACTGCTGGAGGTGGCGCAGTTCTGGAGTCGCAAGAAGCAACTGCCGGGGGTGATGCTGGAAACCCAGAACAACAACCTGGGGGCCTGTCGCCTGTACGAGCAGTGCGGCTATGTGGTGGGCGGGGTGGATCAACTGCGTTATCGCGGCATCGATCCGCAGACCCGCGAAGTGGCGATCTTCTGGTATTGCCTGTTTGCCGATGAACCCCAGGCCCGCCAGCCTTAGCCCGCCAGCAGGGCCTCGGCCTGTTGCGTCAGCAGTTCCAGCAGGGCATTGAGCAGGGGCGAGACTTCGCTGCCCTGGCGGCGCAGGGCGTACAGGGTGACGCCGATCGGCGGCGACAGCGGGCATGCGTCGAGCCCGGCACTGCGGGCGCCGACGGCGGTGAAGGGGTCGACAATGGCCAGCCCTTCACCGGCTTCCACCAGGCTGCGCATCATCTGATAGGTCTGCACCCGGGTCTGGATCACCGGGCTTGGCCGCAGATTCTGCAATTTACTGGCGAGCATCACGCTCAGCGGGTCCTGGCCTTCCAGGCCGAGCATGGCCTGGCCGGCCAGATCCTGCAGGGCGGCGTATTTCTGCCGGGGTTGCAGCCAGCCGTGGGGTGCCAGCAGGAACAGCTTGCCCTGGGCCAGAGCCTGGCTGTGGATGTCCGGGTGTTCGGGGTCATGCAGGCTCAGGCCCAGGTCGCAATCGCGCAGCAGCAGGCGCTCGACCATGTCCCGGGTGCCGTGGCTGAGGAGACTGCAAGGGGTATCGGGAAAGCGCCGCCGCAGGGCGGCGATGCACTGGGGCAGCAGTTGCTGGACCAGTGGCGGGGTGCCGATGATGCGCAACGGCGGTGCCTGGTGAAAGCGCAAGCTGTCGGCCAGGCGTTGCAGCGGCTCGAAGGCGTCGTAGACCCGGGTGATCGCCGGTTGCAGTTCCCGGGCTTCGCGGGTGGCCTGCAAGCGTCCGCGCACGCTGGCGAACAGCATGAACCCCAAGTGGCTTTCGGCATCGCGCAGCAAGGCCTCGACCTCGGCCACCGAGAGCTGCAGCAGCTCGGCGGCGGTGCCCAGGTGGGCGGTTTGCAGGAGGGCCTGAATCACTTCGATATGACGTAGACGCATGCTTGAAGTCCATCTCCAGCCGTTGGGCGGTCAAGCATCGAATCCTACCCCAACTGCAGGTCCGGAATCTGTAGTCGCCACCCTTGGCCGGACCGGACCGCCGGGGCCGGGTGCGCCTATTCGGTGACGTAGGTCTCGGGCTCGCGGACGATGGTCACATCCGATTGCACCAGCAGGAACTGATTGTCGTCGAGCTTGCGCACCCGGTCGCCAATCGCCAGGCGGTAGGTGGTGACGGGTTCCGAGCCGGTCGTACCGTCCTGCGCGGGCATGGATTCCTGGAACTCGTGCACTGAATACACCCGTCCTTCGGCATCTCTTGCATGGAATTGTCCGACAAGTACTGCTGCCATCTTTAGAGCCTCTGGAGATAAAACACGCAAATTTCGCTGCTGTAGACCCGGTGGGTGCCGGGTAAGTTTTGCCGCCTGGAAAAAATAATCCACGGCCGCCGCCGGCCGTGGGGTGCGGCAGGATTTATCTGAGTAAATGGCGCTCGCGGGGTAGCAGGCACCCCCCGGGCTCATCTATAACTAACACCTTCTTCACGCCAAGGGTTGGAAACTCCAATGAGCAATGTCTACAAGGTTGCAGTGCTGGTCGGCAGTCTGAGAGCGCAGTCCCTGAACCGTAAGGTCGCCCTGGCGCTGGCCGAGCTGGCCCCGGCGAACCTGCAGTTGGGCATCGTCGAGATCGGCGACCTGCCGCTCTACAACGAAGACATCGATGTGACGCCGCCGGCGACCTACACCCGCTTTCGCGAACAGATCGCGGCCGCCGATGCCGTGCTGTTCGTGACCCCTGAATACAACCGCTCGGTGCCTGCACCGTTGAAGAACGCCATCGACGTCGGTTCGCGTCCTTATGGCAAGAGTGCCTGGAGCGGCAAGCCGGGTGCGGTGATCAGCGTGTCCCCGGGGGCCATCGGCGGCTTCGGGGCCAACCACCACCTGCGCCAGTCCCTGGTGTTTCTCAATGTGCCGTGCATGCAGCAGCCGGAAGCCTACCTGGGCGGCGCCGGTGCGGCGTTCGATGATTCGGGCAAGCTGTCGGAGGCCACCCGGCCGTTCCTGCAGGGCTTCATCAACGCCTACGGCCAATGGGTCGAGCAACAGAAGAAAGCCTGAACGCCTTCCTCCCTCCACATTCCCCTGCTGTTGCAGGAGCCGGCTTGCCGGCGAGCGGGTTCCTGAGGCTCATGGAGGCCTCGGGGGCAGCTTCGCTGGCAAGCCGGTTCCTTTGCCGGTCAGCTCTTTATTCAAGATTCCTTAAATCATGTTGATTGCAGTATTGATCTTCCTGCTGACCATCACCCTGGTGATCTGGCAGCCCAAAGGCCTGGGCGTGGGCTGGAGCGCGGTGTTCGGCGCGCTCCTGGCGCTGTTCTGCGGCGTGGTGCAACTGGCCGACATCCCGGTGGTGTGGCAGATCATCTGGAACGCCACCGGCACCTTCGTCGCGCTGATCATCATCAGCCTGCTGCTGGACGAGGCCGGATTCTTCGCCTGGGCCGCCCTGCACGTGGCGCGCTGGGGACGGGGCAGGGGGCGACGCCTGTTCGCCTTCATGGTGTTGCTCGGCGCCCTGGTGTCGGCGCTGTTCGCCAACGACGGTGCGGCGCTGATCCTGACCCCCATCGTCATTTCCATGCTGCTGGCCTTGCGCTTTTCTGCCGCCACCACCCTGGCATTCGTCATGGGGGCCGGCTTCATCGCCGACACCGCGAGTCTGCCGCTGGTGGTGTCGAACCTGGTGAACATCGTCTCTGCGGATTTTTTCAAGATCGGCTTCAACCGCTATGCGGCCGTGATGCTACCGGTCAACCTGGTCAGCGTTGCCGCGACCCTGGCGGTGCTGCTGTGGTTTTTCCGCCGGGACATCCCTGAGCAGTACGATCCGCGGCAACTGGCCGAGCCGGCCAGTGCCATCCATGACCGGGCGACCTTCATGGCCGGCTGGTGGGTGCTGCTGATCCTGCTGCTGGGCTGCTTTGCCCTGGAGCCGCTGGGGATTCCCATCAGCGCGATTTCCGCGGTCTGCGCCACCTTGCTGCTGGTGATCGCGGCGCGTGGACACAAGATCTCCACCCGCAAGGTGCTCAAGGAAGCACCCTGGCAGATCGTGATTTTTTCCCTGGGCATGTACCTGGTGGTGTACGGCTTGCGCAATGCCGGGCTGACCGGGCACCTGGCCGCCTGGCTCGACGCCTTTGCCGGCGGCGGAATCTGGGGGGCGGCCCTGGGCACCGGCTTGTTGACCGCCGGGTTGTCGTCGGTGATGAACAACCTGCCGACGGTGCTGATCGGTGCCTTGTCCATCGATGCCAGCCAAGCCACCGGGGTGGTCAAGGAGGCAATGATCTACGCCAACGTCATCGGCAGCGACCTGGGGCCGAAGATCACCCCCATCGGCAGCCTGGCCACCTTGCTCTGGCTGCATGTGCTGGAGCGCAAGGGCATTCATATCGGCTGGGGTTATTACTTCCGGGTCGGCGTCGTGCTCACCGTGCCGGTGCTGCTGGTGACCCTGGCGGCCCTGGCGTTGCGGCTTTCCCTGGCATAGCGAAACCCCACGGCTGGAGCCGGCTTGTCGGCCAAAAGGCCCGCAAGCCCTGCGCCATTCGTGGAGAGGCTTTCGCTGGCCAGCCAGCGGCTACGCAGGTTGGTCTCTGGGCGGGAAGGGCTGGGTTACGGGGAGGTTGGGCCACAGGTCGGCCACCAGGAACAGGCGCTCGGCTTCTTCCCAGCCCCCTTCGGCCGTTTCCTCCAGTCGCACCAGCAATTGCGCCGGGGCGTGGGGGGAGAGGACGCTCAGCCATTGCCCCAGTTCAACGGCGGTCCAGACCTGTTCCGCCGGATAGTGAGCCGGGGCCAGCCAGGCGTGGCGGGGCAGGGGCTGCCAGCGCCCCGGGGCGCCCTGGGCCAGGTAGGCCGGCCAGTCCCGTTGATGCAGCCAGCGCCCCCGCAGGTGCTGCGGATGGGCGCCCTCGGGCGGTTCGGCTTGGCCCGGCCAGGGATAGAGCAGGTAGCCCCCCAGCCACAGGTGGGCGCGAAACTGCTGGATATCCAGCGCCGCCAGGGCCTCGCGGCTTTCATCGCGGGCGGAAATCGGCAGTTGGTGTTCGTCCAGGTGCGCCAGCTTGCGGTCCAGGCGATCGTGGCAGCCCGGCCCCAGCCATTGCGCGCTGTCGCTGCCGTTGCCCCGTTGCGGGCCCAGGTAGAGCTTGATCGCCAGTTCCAGGTGATGCACGCCTTCGCGGTCACGCAGCAGCATGTCCAGCTCGCCCAGGGTCTGGCCGCCACGGCGGATCGGCAGGTTGGCCGCCAGCAGTTCGACGCCGGGGGCGTGCTGCACGGCAAACTGCCAGAGGCGTTCGTAGTACAGGCCCAGGCGCCGTGTCTGGCTGCGGTCGAGCCAGTGGCGCAGCGCGCTGGGGTCCAGGTCCAGGCGCTGCAGCCAGTGCGCCAGCAATTGCGGCGCCTGCACCCAGTCGCTGCCGGACAGGGGATGGCGCTGCGGCCAGGGCGTGTGGCTGAGCATCGGCGGCGCGAGGATGACCCAGGCGAGGTCGCGGACTTCAGGTTGACGCAACTGGCGTGGAAGGCTGAGCAGATCCGGGAACAGGAGCATGCTGCGAGCATAGACGCAAACCCTTGCGCTTCGCGATAAATGCGTGTCGCTCGGTGCTCTCGCCGCGGTTCCTAAGCCCGCGTGGCTGAAAGGATTTTGTCTAACGCCGGGTTTCGCCCATAATCCTCCGTTTCGCCCGTACCCGAACCCCGCAGGAGCCCCATGGAGCAATTTCGCAATATCGGCATTATCGGTCGCCTGGGCAGCTCCCAGGTGCTGGACACAGTTCGCCGACTGAAGAAGTTTCTGCTGGCACGCCACCTGCACGTGATCCTCGAAGACACCATCGCCGAAGTGCTGCCGGGCCACGGCCTGCAGACCTCCTCGCGCAAGCTGTTGGGCGAGGTCTGCGACATGGTCATCGTGGTCGGCGGCGACGGCAGCCTGCTGGGCGCCGCCCGGGCCCTGGCGCGGCACAATATTCCGGTGCTGGGGATCAACCGTGGCAGCCTGGGGTTTCTCACCGACATTCGCCCCGATGAGCTGGAGGTCAAGGTCGCCGAAGTGCTGGACGGCCATTACCTGGTGGAAAACCGCTTCCTGCTGCAGGCCGAAGTCCGCCGTCACGCCGAGGCCATTGGTCAGGGCGATGCGCTGAACGACGTGGTGCTGCACCCGGGCAAGTCGACGCGGATGATCGAGTTCGAAATCTACATCGACGGCCAGTTCGTCTGCAGTCAGAAGGCCGACGGCCTGATCGTCGCCACGCCCACCGGTTCCACGGCCTATGCGCTGTCCGCCGGCGGCCCGATCATGCATCCCAAGCTGGATGCCATTGTGATTGTGCCGATGTACCCCCATACCTTGTCCGGAAGGCCGATTGTGGTCGACGGCAACAGTGAGCTGAAAATCGTCGTGTCCAAAGATATGCAGATCTATCCGCAAGTCTCCTGTGACGGGCAGAACCATTTCACCTGCGCACCGGGCGACACCATCACGGTCAGCAAGAAGGCGCAGAAACTGCGCCTGATTCACCCGCTGGACCACAACTACTACGAGGTCTGCCGGACCAAGCTTGGCTGGGGCAGCCGACTGGGCGGTGGAGGCGACTGATGCTCGATCCCGCGCGTAGCTACGACCTGATCGGTGACGTGCACGGTTGCGCCCTGACCCTGGAGCACTTGCTGGATCGGCTCGGGTACCACAAGCAGGGTGGCGTCTGGCGGCATCCGTCGCGCATGGCGGTGTTCCTCGGTGACATCATCGACCGCGGCCCGCGAATCCGTGAATCCCTGCATATCGTCCACGACATGGTCGAAGCCGGTCAGGCGCTGTGCATCATGGGCAACCATGAGTTCAACGCCCTGGGCTGGAGCACTCCGGCGGCGGCCGGCAGTGGCAAGCAGTTCGTGCGTGAACACACGCCGCGCCATGCCCGGCTGATCCACGAGACCCTGACCCAGTTCGAACACCACCCGGGCGACTGGCACGACTTCCTCGAGTGGTTCTATGAACTGCCGCTGTTCGTCGACGCCGGGCGCTTTCGCGTGGTGCACGCCTGCTGGGATGCGGGCCTGATCGCCCCGCTGCGCCAGCAGTACCCCAACGGCTGCATCGACCGCGAGTTCCTCCAGGCCTCGGCGCTGCCCGACAGTTTTGCCAGCACCGCCTTCGATCGCCTGCTGCGCGGCACCGACATGCGCCTGCCCCACGGCCTGACCATGACCAGCGGCGACGGCCTGACCCGGGCGTTCTTCCGCACCAAGTTCTGGGAAGACGACCCGCAGACCTACGGCGACATCGTCTTTCAGCCCGATGCCTTGCCCGATCCGGTGGCGCGCACGCCGTTGTCCCCGGCCGAGAAAAACAGCCTGCTGCGCTACGGCCCTGACGAACCGATGCTGTTTGTCGGCCACTACTGGCGCAGCGGCAAGCCGGCGCCGATCCGTCCCAACCTGGCGTGCCTGGACTACAGCGCCGTGCTCTACGGCAAGCTTGCCGCCTATCGCCTGGACCAGGAAACCCGCCTGGATCCGAATAAATTTGTCTGGGTCGACGTCGAGCGGCCCGAGGTGTTGCGATGAGCGCAGTAGCGGTTTTGCGTCTGCCACTGGCCACCGACCTGAGTGGCTTCGTCAAGCTGCTGCAGCGCATGCAGGTGCCCCACCGGGTCAGTGAAGAGGCCGGCGAGCAAGTGCTCTGGGTGCCCGAATCCATCAGTGAGGATGTACGGGGCCTGTATCAGCGCTTTCCCCAGGGCGATCCCGAGCAGCAATTGGACATCCCGCAGGCGGCCTCGCCGGCGCGGGTTGGCCTGGTGCAGCAGTTGCGCCGCAGCCCGGTCACCGCGCTGATCCTGCTGCTGAGCCTGGCGGTGTGCGGCATCACCTTGCTCGGTGACAACCTGCAGACCCTCGGCTGGTTCACCTTCCTCGAGTTTCGCGTGGTGGGCGACTACATCCAGTTCAGCTCCCTGGCCGACAGCCTGGCGGCGGGGCAGTGGTGGCGCCTGGTGACGCCGATGCTGATTCACTTCGGCATCCTGCACATCGCCATGAACGGCATGTGGTACTGGGAACTGGGGCGGCGCATCGAACTGCGCCAGGGCAGCATCAACCTGCTGGGGCTGACCCTGCTGTTCAGCCTGGTTTCCAACTTCGCGCAATACTATTTCAGCGGCCCAACCCTGTTCGGTGGTCTGTCCGGGGTGCTCTACGGCCTGCTCGGGCATTGCTGGATCTATCAATTACTGTCCCCCAACCCCATCTACCGCCTGCCCCGGGGCGTGCTGGTGATGATGCTGGTGTGGCTGCTGCTGTGCCTGTCCGGGCTGGTGTCGATGATCGGCTTCGGCGAAATCGCCAACGCCGCCCATGTCGGCGGGCTGCTCATCGGTTGCCTCACCGGCTTGTTGGGTGGCCTCTACAGCCGCCATAAACTGGCCCTTTAAACGCTGGAGTCGTGTATGTCGTCCTTTGTCGAAATGATCGAAAACATCACCCCCGAGATCTACCAGAGCCTGAAGCTGGCGGTAGAGATCGGCAAATGGGCCGATGGCCGCAAGCTCACCGCCGAGCAGCGTGAGCTGTCCCTGCAGGCCATGATCGCCTGGGAGATGCAGAACCTGCCTGAGGAACAGCGCACCGGCTACATGGGGCCGCAGGAATGCGCCTCGAAGTCGGCACCGGTGCCGAACATCCTGTTCAAGTCGGATGCCATCCATTGATCGAGATTGGCCGCGGTTCCATCAGCAAAATGTCGGCACGCCTGGACGGGCCGAATGTTCAGTACGCCTTTCGCCTGGGTGACAGCGAGGTGCCGGTCAACCCCCTGATCGGCACTCAGGTGCGCCTGGAGTACCTGGGGGCGATCCATTGCACCCATTGCGGACGCAAGACCAAGACCAGCTTCAGCCAGGGCTATTGCTACCCCTGCATGACCAAGCTGGCCCAGTGCGATGTGTGCATCATGAGCCCCGAACGCTGCCACTACGACGCCGGCACCTGCCGCGAGCCGTCCTGGGGCGAGCAGTTCTGCATGACCGATCACGTGGTCTACCTGGCCAACTCCTCGGGGATCAAGGTCGGCATCACCCGCGCCACCCAGTTGCCGACCCGCTGGCTCGACCAGGGCGCCAGCCAGGCGCTGCCGATCATGCGCGTGGCGACCCGCCAGCAATCGGGCTTCGTCGAGGACCTGTTCCGTTCCCAGGTGGCCGACAAGACCAACTGGCGCGCGCTGCTCAAGGGCGATGCCCAGGCCGTGGACCTGGTGGCGGTACGCGACCAGCTGTTCGCATCCTGCGCCGAGGGCCTGCTGGCGCTGCAACAGCGTTTCGGCCTGCAGGCGATCCAGCCGGTGAGTGACATCGAACCCCTGGAAATCCGTTATCCGGTCGAGCAGTACCCGAGCAAGATCGTCAGTTTCAACCTGGACAAGAATCCGATCGCCGAAGGCACGCTGCTGGGCATCAAGGGCCAGTACCTGATCTTTGATACCGGCGTGATCAACATTCGCAAATACACGGCTTATCAGCTCGCCGTGCATCAGTAGAAGGAATTCGCCATGCGCACCGAACAACCGAAGATGATCTACCTGAAGGACTATCAGGCCCCCGAGTACCTGATCGACGAGACCCACCTGACCTTCGAGTTGTTCGAGGACCACAGCCTGGTCCATGCGCAGCTGGTGATGCGTCGCAACCCCGCACGCGGCGCCGGCCTGCCGCCGCTGGTGCTGGACGGCCAGCAGCTGGAGCTGCTGTCGGTGAGCCTGTCCGATCAGCTGCTGAGCGCCAGCGACTACCAGCTCGATGACAGCCACCTGACCCTGCACCCGACCAGCGCCAGCTTCACCCTGGACACCAGCGTGAAGATCCACCCGGAAAGCAACACCGCCCTGGAAGGCCTGTACAAGTCCAGCGGCATGTTCTGCACCCAGTGCGAGGCCGAGGGCTTTCGCAAGATCACCTATTACCTCGATCGCCCGGATGTGATGAGCAAGTTCACCACCACCGTGGTGGCCGAGCAGCACCGCTACCCGGTATTGCTCTCCAACGGCAACCCGATCGCCAGCGGTCCTGGTGAAGACGGCCGGCACTGGGCGACCTGGGAAGACCCGTTCATGAAGCCGGCCTACCTGTTCGCCCTGGTGGCCGGCGACCTGTGGTGCGTGGAAGACAGCTTCCGCACCCAGAGCGGGCGCGACGTGGCGCTGCGCATCTATGTCGAGCCGGAAAACATCGACAAGTGCCAGCACGCGATGAACAGCCTGAAGAAGTCCATGCGCTGGGACGAAGAAACCTACGGTCGCGAATACGACCTGGACATCTTCATGATCGTTGCGGTCAACGACTTCAACATGGGTGCCATGGAAAACAAGGGCCTGAACATCTTCAACTCCAGCGCCGTGCTGGCCCGCGCCGAAACCGCCACCGATGCCGCGCACCAGCGGGTCGAGGCGATCGTTGCCCACGAATACTTCCACAACTGGTCGGGCAACCGCGTGACCTGCCGCGACTGGTTCCAGCTGTCGCTCAAGGAAGGCTTCACCGTGTTCCGCGATGCCGGTTTCTCCGCCGACATGAACTCGCGCACCGTCAAGCGCATTCAGGACGTGGCCTACCTGCGTACCCACCAGTTCGCCGAAGACGCCGGCCCCATGGCCCATGCGGTGCGCCCGGAAAGCTTTATCGAGATTTCCAACTTCTACACCCTGACCGTGTACGAAAAAGGTTCGGAAGTGGTGGGCATGATCCACACCTTGCTCGGCGCCGAAGGCTTCCGTAAGGGCAGCGACCTGTACTTCGAGCGTCATGATGGCCAGGCGGTGACCTGCGACGACTTCGTCAAGGCCATGGAAGACGCCAACGGCGTCGACCTGAGCCAGTTCAAGCGCTGGTACAGCCAGGCCGGTACGCCACGGCTGGCGGTCAGCGAGGCCTACGACGCGGCGGCGAAAACCTACAGCCTGACCTTCCGCCAGAGCTGCCCGCAGACCCCGGACAAGGTAGAAAAGCTGCCGTTCGTGATCCCGGTGGAGCTGGGCCTGCTGGATTCCAAAGGGGCAGGCATGGCCTTGCGCCTGTCCGGCGAAAGCGCAGCCCAGGGCACGTCCCGGGTGATTTCGGTGACCGAGGCCGAGCAGACCTTCACCTTCGTCGACATCACCGAACAGCCGCTGCCTTCGTTGCTGCGTGGCTTCTCGGCGCCAGTGAAGCTGAGCTTCCCCTACAGCCGCGACCAACTGATGTTCCTCATGCAGCATGACAGCGACGGTTTCAACCGTTGGGACGCCGGCCAGCAGTTGGCCGTGCAAGTGCTGCAAGAACTGATTGCCCAGCATCAGCAGGGTCAGGCGCTGGTGATGGACGAACGTCTGGTGACCGCCCTGGGCACCGTGCTGGCGGATGACAGCCTGGACCAGGCCATGGTCGCGGAAATGCTGTCCCTGCCGGGCGAGGCCTACCTCACCGAAATCAGCGAAGTGGCGGATGTCGAGGCGATCCATGCGGCGCGCGAGTTTGCTCGCCAGCAACTGGCTGACAGCCTGTTCGATGCGCTGTGGAAGCGTTATCAGGCCAACCGGGCAGTGTCCAAGGCCACGGCCTACGTGGCCGAGTCCGAGCATTTCGCCCGTCGCGCGCTGCAGAACATTGCCCTGTCGTACCTGATGCTCACCCACAAGCCCGAAGTGCTGGCGGCGGCCATCGAACAGTTCGACAGCGCCGACAACATGACCGAGCGCCTGACCGCCCTGGCGGTGCTGGTCAACTCGCCGTTCGAGGCCGAGAAGGCCAAGGCCCTGGCGGTGTTCGCCGAGCACTTCAAGGACAACGCCCTGGTCATGGACCAGTGGTTCAGCGTGCAGGCCGGCAGCCCGTTGCCGGGCGGCCTGGAGCGGGTCAAGGCGCTGATGCAGCACCCGGCGTTCAATCTCAAGAACCCGAACAAGGTGCGGGCGTTGGTGGGTGCCTTTGCCGGGCAGAACCTGATCAACTTCCACGCGGCCGACGGTTCCGGCTATCGCTTCCTCGCGGATCTGGTGATCCAGCTCAACGGCTTCAACCCGCAGATCGCCTCGCGGCAACTGGCGCCGCTGACCCGCTGGCGCAAGTACGACAGCGCCCGCCAGGCGCTGATGAAAGGCGAACTGGAGCGCATCCGCGCCTCCGGCGAGCTGTCCAGCGACGTGTTCGAAGTGGTCAGCAAAAGCCTCGCCTGACGGTGGCAGCGGCTACACCTGTAGCCGCTGCTGAGCCTGCGAAGCTGCGCAAAGGTCCGCAGGACCTTGCTTGGCGATCGCTGTCAAACCTCTGTCGGTCTTGATATCGGACGCAGAGCCGTCCAGACCGTTCGCAACCTGCGGCAGCGGCTACAGGGGGGGCAGCGCGCTACTCAAGTCGCGGTGATAGTTCTGCGCGCCAATGGCGTGCAGGATGCCCACTCGCTCAAGCTTGGCATGCACCTTCAGGTTGGCTTCGCACAGTTTCACCACGATCCCGCGCTTGTGCAGCTGACCTATCACTTCCTCCAGGGTCTGCAGCCCGGTGATATCCATGAACGGCACATGCTTGAGGCGGATGATCAGCAGCCTGGGATCGCTGTGGGTCTGGGCCAGGGCCCGTTCAAAGGTTTCGGCAGCGCCAAAGAACAGGGGGCCTTCGATGGTATAGATCAGCACCCCGGCAGGCAGGTGCCCGCGTCCTTTGCCGCGCAATTCGTTCTCCAGATCCTCTCCCACGACCTGCTGCACCTCCACCGAGGAGGCCATGCGCCGCAGGAAATGCAGCATCGCCAGGATCACCCCGATATTCACCGCGATCACCAGGTCGCTGAACACCGTGAGCACAAAGGTGCACAGCAGGATCGCCACGTCCGCTCGCGGCGCGCGCTGCAGCATGCGCTTGAAGTGGTGCAGTTCGCTCATGTTGTAGGCCACCACGAACAGGATCGCGGCCAGGGCGCACAGCGGGATATTGGCCGCCAGCGGGGCGAGAAACAGGATGATCAGCGTCAGCACCCCGGCATGGACGATGCCGGCCAGGGGGCTGGTGGCGCCGTTGCGGATGTTGGTGGCGGTGCGGGCGATGGCACCGGTGGCAGCAAAACCGCCAAACAGCGGCGTGGCCAGGTTGGCAATGCCCTGGCCGATCAGTTCCTGGTTGGAATCGTGCCGGGTGCCGGCCATGCCGTCGGCCACTACCGCCGACAGCAGCGACTCGATGGCCCCGAGCATGGCGATGGCGAAGGCCGGGCCAATCAGGTCCAGCACCCGCGGCAGGCTGATCTGTGGCAGTTGCAGGCTCGGCAAGCCCTGGGGAATGCCGCCAAAGGCGCTGCCGATGGTGGCCACGCCGTCGAACTGGAACAGCGACTGCAGGGCGGTGGCCAGGGTCATGGCCACCAGGGGCGCGGGCAGGCGCTTGAGCCAGGGGATCTTCGGTACCCACAGCAACAGTCCGAGGCTGAGCAGGGCCAGCAGGGTGGTGGCCGGGTGCAGCCCGGGCAGTGACTGCAACAGGTGCCAGAGCTTTTGGTGAAAATGCTCGCCCTGGGCCGCGGGCAAGCCGAAGAAGTCCTTCCACTGGCTGACCCAGATGATCACCCCGATGCCGGCGGTGAAACCGAGAATCACCGGGTCGGGGATGAATTTGATCAGGGCGCCGAGGCGGCTGATGCCCAGCAGGAACAGGATGATGCCGGCCATCATGGTCGCCAGTTGCAGGCCGTCGACCCCGTACTGGGCGGTGACCCCGGCGAGAATCACGATAAAGGCCCCGGTGGGACCGGCGATCTGCAAGCGGCTGCCACCGAACAGCGACACCAGCAGGCCGCCGACGATGGCGGTGTAGATCCCCTGTTCGGGCTTGACCCCGGAGGCGATGGCGAAGGCCATGGCCAGGGGCAGGGCCACCACGCCGACTATCACCCCGGACACCAGGTTGCGGGCCCAGTGGGCGCGGCCCAGCAGCCCGGCTTTCCACGCCTCGCGTATGGCAATCATGCTGCACTCCTCAAGCTCGTCCGGCTGGCGCCCCATGCCGCTCATCATAGTCAACGGCGGGAGCGGGGGATGCATGCGCTGGATCAGTCTTTGGTCGAGTGACGGCTGGCCCGGGCCAAGCCGTCAGTCGCAGCAGCGAAAGCTTCGTCGCGGTCCGTGGCCTCGATCCGTGGCACCCAGCGGCATCGATCAGCCCAGCGAATGCCCGAGTATTCAGGGGCCTGACCAGGCGCGTTGATTAACAAAAGATAACGTGGCGTTGATTGTCAGACCTTTCCAAAGCCCGATAGGATAGCTCGCAGCCAAAGGGGCTCTAGATTGCAGGTTTCAGGACGATCGTCAGGGTCGATCCAGGCCAGGCAAACCCCGGAAGGCGCCCTGAGAGGTCAAGTGACCTGACAATAATAAATGGGGGAATGGTCTATGAGTGAGCCTGTCATGGGCGTGGTTGTTGGCCGCCCGCCGGCGCTGCGCACGTTCGCACTGCTGGCTACAGCGCTCTCGCTGTTGGGTGTCGTGACGCTGTCGACACCGGTCCTGGCCGCTGCCTCCGCAGCGGATACGGTCTTTTCCATCGAATCGCCCAAAGCGGCGAAAAGCCTGATGCTCGATGTGGTCCACGCCGGCAAGCGCCTGGTGGCCGTGGGGGATCGCGGGCACATTCTCTATTCCGACGATCAGGGGGCGTCCTGGGTCCAGGCCAAGGTGCCAACCCGGCAGCTGCTGACGGCGGTGTACTTCGTCGACGACCAGCATGGTTGGGCGGTGGGCCACGATGCCCAGGTCCTGGCCAGCACCGACGGCGGTGTCACCTGGACCCAGCAGTTCCAGGACCTCAAGCGTGAAGCGCCGTTGCTCGATGTCTGGTTCAAGGACACCCGCAACGGCTTTGCCGTGGGGGCCTACGGCGCCTTGCTGGAAACCACCGACGGCGGCCAGCACTGGGAGGACGCCAGCGATCGCCTGGACAACGAAGATCAGTACCACCTCAACGCCATCGCCGAGGTCAAGGACGCCGGCCTGTTCATCGTCGGCGAGCAGGGCAGCATGTTCCGCTCGGCCGATGGCGGGCAGACCTGGGAACGCCTCGAAGGCCCCTATGAAGGCTCGCTGTTCGGCGTGATCGGCACCGGCCAGCCGGCGACGCTGCTGGTCTATGGCCTGCGCGGCAATCTCTATCGCTCCACGGATTTCGGCGGCACCTGGGAGCAGGTGGAGTTGAAGGCGGCCCGTGGCGCCCTGGAGTTCGGTCTCTCGGGCGCCACCTTGCTGGACGACGGCTCGTTGGTGATCGTCGGCAACGGCGGCAGCGTGATCCGCAGCACCGATCACGGCCAGACGTTCAGCGTGTTCAACCGCCAGGACCGCCTCTCGTTGTCGGCGGTGACCGCCGCCGGCAATGGCAACCTGATCCTGGCCGGGCAGGGCGGGGTGCGGGTTTCTGCGGCAAGCGGCGCTGAACTCGGCAAGTAGGCCGGGCACATAATAAGAAGGTGGGGAATTCCATGAGCAGTCATCACCAGGACAAGGCGAACTTTCTCGAACGCCTGATTTTCAACAACCGCCCGGCAGTGATCTTTATCTGCCTCTTGGTCAGCGCTTTCCTGTTCTGGCAGGCGACCCTGATCCGCCCGTCCACCAGTTTCGAAAAGATGATCCCGCTCAAGCACCCGTTCATCGAACGGATGATGGAGCACCGCAACGACCTGGCCAACCTGGGCAACACCGTGCGCATCTCGGTGGAAGCCCGCGACGGCGACATCTTCACCAAGGACTACATGGAGACGCTGAGGCAGATCAACGACGAGGTGTTCTACATCTCCGGCGTCGACCGCTCCGGGCTCAAGTCGCTGTGGAGCCCCAGCGTGCGCTGGACCGAGGTGACCGAAGAGGGCTTTGCCGGCGGCGAGGTGATCCCCCAGAGCTACAACGGCTCGGCCGAGAGCCTCGACAAATTGCGCAACAACGTCCTCAAGTCCGGCCAGGTCGGGCGTTTGGTGGCCAACGATTTCAAATCCAGCATCGTCGACATCCCGTTGCTGGAGTCCTACCCGGACCCACAGGACCAGGGCAAGCTGCTGGCCCTGGACTATCAGAAGTTCTCCCACCAGCTGGAAGAGAAGATCCGCGACAAGTTCGAGGCGCAGAACCCCAATGTGAAGATCCACATTGTCGGCTTCGCCAAGAAGGTCGGCGACCTGATCGATGGCCTGATCATGGTGGTGATGTTCTTCGGCGTGGCCTTCATCATCACCCTGGTGCTGCTGTACTGGTTCACCTGGTGCATCCGCAGCACCATCGCGGTGTTGATCACCACCCTGGTGGCGGTGGTCTGGCAGCTGGGGCTGATGCACGCCTTCGGCTTCGGTCTGGACCCTTACTCGATGCTGGTGCCGTTCCTGATCTTCGCCATCGGCATTTCCCACGGGGTGCAGAAGATCAACGGCATCGCCCTGCAGTCCAGTGATGCCGACAACGCCCTGACCGCGGCCCGGCGGACCTTCCGCCAACTGTTCCTGCCGGGGATGATCGCGATCCTCGCCGACGCCGTGGGCTTCATCACCCTGCTGATCATCGACATCGGGGTGATCCGCGAGCTGGCCATCGGTGCCTCCATCGGTGTGGCGGTGATCGTGTTCACCAACCTGATCCTGCTGCCAGTGGCGATTTCCTACGTCGGCATCAGCAAGCGCGCGATCGAGCGCAGCAAGAAGGACGCTTCTCGCGAGCATCCGTTCTGGCGCCTGCTGTCGAACTTCGCCAGCCCCAAGGTTGCGCCGATCTCCGTGGCCCTGGCCCTGGTGGCCTTTGGCGGCGGCCTCTGGTACAGCCAGAACCTGAAGATCGGCGACCTCGACCAGGGCGCTCCGGAGCTGCGTCCCGACTCGCGCTACAACAAGGACAACAACTTCATCATCAGCAACTACTCCACCAGTTCAGACGTGCTGGTGGTGATGGTCAAGACCGCGGCCGAAGGCTGTTCGCGCTATGAGGCCATGGCGCCGATCGACGAGCTGATGTGGAAGATGCAGAACACCGAGGGCGTGCAGTCGGCGATCTCCCTGGTGACCGTGTCCAAGCAGATGATCAAGGGCATGAACGAGGGCAACCTGAAATGGGAAACCCTGTCGCGCAACCCTGACGTGCTGAACAACTCCATTGCCCGGGCCGACGGCCTGTACAACAACAACTGTTCCCTGGCGCCGGTGCTGGTGTTCCTCAACGACCACAAGGCCGCGACCCTGGATCGTGCGGTGCATGCCGTGCAGGAGTTCGCCGCGCAGCACAACAGGGACGGCCTGGAGTTCATTCTCGCCGCCGGCAACGCCGGGATCGAGGCGGCCACCAACGAGGTGATCAAGGAGTCCGAGCTGACCATCCTGATCCTGGTGTACATCTGTGTGGCCGGCATGTGCATGATCACTTTCCGCTCCTGGGCGGCGACCCTGTGCATCGTCCTGCCGCTGGTGCTGACCTCGGTGCTGGGCAATGCGCTGATGGCCTTCATGGGCATCGGGGTCAAGGTGGCGACCTTGCCGGTGGTGGCGCTGGGGGTGGGCATCGGTGTCGACTACGGCATCTATATCTACAGTCGCCTGGAAAGCTTCCTGCGCGCCGGCCTGCCGTTGCAGGAGGCCTACTACCAGACCCTGCGCTCCACCGGCAAGGCGGTGCTGTTCACCGGTCTGTGCCTGGCCATCGGCGTGTGCACCTGGATCTTCTCGGCCATCAAGTTCCAGGCCGACATGGGCCTGATGCTGACCTTCATGCTGCTGTGGAACATGTTCGGCGCCCTGTGGCTGCTGCCGGCCCTGGCGCGGTTCCTGATCAAGCCGGAAAAGCTCGCCGGGCAGAAGGGCAACTCACTGTTCGCTCACTGATCCAGGCGTTTTGAACACCAAGCCGCGCCCTCGGGTGCGGCTTTTTCATGCCCGCTCCAGGGCATCGACAGGCTGGCGCCGCACAGCATTTTCAAGTCCTTGCGCCAGTGCCCGCTTGCCGCACCGACGGCAAGCGATGATTGCGCGCAATACGGGCCCGATCCCTGGGCGCCGATCAGCTATGATTGCGCCTTTCCAATTGATGATTGATCGCTATGACCGCTGCTACCGACACCTTGCTCACCGCCCTTGAAGCCTGCGACATGCTGGAAATCGACGGCCTGCACGCCTTCGACTTCACCCTCGACGAGCAGCGCCTGCTGATCGAGTGCATGGATGGTCGCGCCGCCAAGCGCTGGAGCTTCACCCTGGCCCAGGTGCAGGCCGCGACCTTCGACCAGGAACTGCAGAGCTGGACCCTGGCCGACGATGCCGGCGAGCACCGCCTGGTGTGCATGAGTGCGTTCAGTGCCCGCGACGAAGAGGAGGGTGAACATGAAGATGCGTAATTTCTGGCCGCTGCTGATGGCCGGCAGTGTTGGCGCCATGGCGGTCCAGGCGGCTCCCGCGGACAGCCAGGAGTTGCTCGTGGGCTCCTACACCCAGGGCCAGAGCCAGGGCCTGTATCGCCTGCATTTCAACGAGCGCACCGGGCAGATCGATGCCAAGCCGCTGCAAGTGGTGAAGAGCTCCAACCCGTCCTGGCTGACCCTGTCCAAGGACCTGAAATTCGTCTTCGCGGTGAATGAAAACAGCCCGGGACAGACCGACCCCATCGGCCGTGTCAGCAGCTACAGCCTGGCGCCCAAGACCCATCAACTGAGCCTGATCAACCAGGTGCAGAGCCAGGGCAACGAGCCTACGCACTCCAGCCTGAGCGCTGACGGCAACTACCTGTTCGTCAGCAACTACTCGGTGGACGTGGACCCGGGCGGCAGCCTGGCGGTGGTGCCGGTCAGTGCCGACGGTCATCTGTCGCCGGTGGTGCAACTCACCAGCCATCCGGCCAGCCGGGTCGACCCCGAACGCCAGCAGTCGGCCCACGTGCATTCCTCGGTGTCATCCCCGGATGGCCGGTTTGTGTTCGCCAACGACCTGGGCGCGGACAGGATCTTCGTCTACCGCTATGACCCCAAGGCCAACCCGGAACATCCGCTGACGCCCGCCGAACCGGCCTTTGTCCAGCTGCCCCCGGGCAGCGGCCCGCGCCATCTGCTGTTCAGTGCCGATGGCAAGCGTGCCTACCTGACCCTGGAGATGAGCGCCCAGGTGGCGGTCTTCGACTATCAGGACGGCAAGCTGACCCAGCGTCAGCTGGTCGACCTGACGGCCAGTGGCAACAAGGAGAAAAAGTCCGCGGCGGCCTTGCACGCTTCCAAGGACGGTCAGTACCTCTATGTCAGCAACCGTGGCACCGCCAACCAGTTGCTGGTGTTCGCCATCGATCAGAGCAATGGCCAGCTCAAGGAGATCCAGCGCCGCTCCGTGGAAGGCGATCACCCACGTGAGTTCAGCCTCGATCCGAGCAATCGCTACGTGCTGATCGGCAACCAGAAGAGCAACGAAATCGTGGTGATCGAACGTGACGCCAAGACCGGTTTCCTTGGCAAGACCGTGCAGAAACTGCCTTTCGAAGCCCCCAGCGACATCAAGTTCCTGGTGCGTCAATAAGCCGCAGGCCCCGTGTTCCGGGGCCTGACTGCTTCTATCAATGACGCTGATAATCGCTACTGCTGCAAAGCATTTTTTCCCGCCAACCCTCGGGAGTAAGTTTGCTCCACGGCCCACAAGGGCCAGTCAGCCAACTGAATCCGAGGGTTAAACCGATGAACTTCAATCTCTTCTCCGTGATCGCCGCCTCCGCCATTTCCGCCAGCGTGGCCCTGCCAGCCAGCGCCAACGTGGAAATCAGCCAGAAGAAATCCGGCACCAACACCTACACCCAGAAGTACCTGCAACAAAGCGCCCACTTCTACGCCGCCCTGGACCACAAGAGCCACGGCTGATCGGGTCGCTTCACGCCTATGCGGGCGAGCCGGCTGGCAGGTCCAGCGTGCCCCTTAGCCACTGAGTTCCTCATAGCCTTTGCGCCCAAGCCTGACTGGTTGGCCGACCTTATGAGTGACAGGGTCTGCTCCAGGTCATAGGCGAAGGCGCAAGGGGAAAGGTTGGTCCGGTGTTGGTCACTGGCTGACTGAGTGGAAAGCGCAGAGCGACTTGTCTTGTGGGTGTTTTGGGGAGAACGCTGGCTTTGGGATGAAAGCGCTGGTTTGTGACCGGTTGCTTTCTGCCGGGAGCCGCCCCTTGTAACCGGCAGTTCCTGCAGTCGGTCAGCCGTCGATCAATCTCGCGGAGCCTGGACAGTCGAACGTCCAATACGGGCGAGAAAAATGCCGATATCCCGATTGGACCGCAGACAAACCACGCGGCAAGCCGATGGCGCTGTTGCCACAAGTTGCTGCATCTTTTCTCGCGCCGATTTTTTCGTCCGCCACATGAATCTAAAAAACGCCGGCAGGTTCGCCAGCAGTTCGGGGCAGTTTTCCGGCAGGTCGGGCCGAGACTGACCGCGTTGCAGCAGCGTTCTGCGCAGTACGCGCAAGAATCGAAGCGTCGCCGAACGATCAATCCATATCAAAAGATCTGCACGGGCCACCCGGTTGTGCCAGGTGACCGAATGGCCACCTTCGAAAATCCAGCGATCTTGAGCCTCTGCATCGAGACAAAGCCGCGTCTTCTCGTCCGGGCTGCGTTCGATCCACCCTGGCTGCCAGTGGATGGTGTCGATGTGCACGACCGGCAAGCCCGTGCGCCGACCCAGCTCTCGCGCCAAGGTGCTTTTGCCTGACCCAGGTTGACCAATAATCATCACCCGTTGCATCGAAGCTCCTTCTCGCTATGCACGCTGTTTTTTGGGGCGGGCGATTCTACGTCAATGCTGACCTCGGTCAACCACGGACGGCCAGCACGACCGGCCGTAAGCGGCCCTTGCTCTATCAGGCCTGCGGTGCACCCAAGGCTTCGACGACTTCGTCTATGAAGTGCCTGAGCTTGGCGCAGGGGCGACGGTCGAAGGGGTAGATCAGATTGACGGGATACGTGGGCCCTTCGAACTCCTCGAAGAGTACGACCAGTTCACCCCGTTGCACGTAGGGCATCAGGACATCCTCGACGCAGAGCGTGATGCCGAAATCCGACAGTGCGGCGTTCACCTTGGCCTGGGTGTTATTGACCTTCAGTCGACTCGTGATGGGGATGGTGAACGTCTGCCTGTTTTGGGTGAATCGCCAGAGTTTGTCCGTCATTCGATCGGAGAAGAGATAGCCCAGGCAATCATGGTCCACGAGTTGTTCGGGATGGAGCGGGGTCCCTTTGCGCGACAGATAAGCGGGGGATGCGCAAGCAAACATCCTGAAAGGTCTCAAGCCGCGTTGAACCAAGGTCGCGCTGTCGGCCAGCTGGGGTTTGCCCAGCCGGAACACGACTTCGTATCCCTCTTCCACGATGTTCACGAACCTGTCCGTCAACTCCAGCTCGATTTCCGTTTCCGGGTAACGCGTCAGGAATTGGGTCAGGAACGGGATGAGTCTGTGGGAACCATAATTGTAGGGCGCGCTGATTCTGATTTTGCCGCGGGGAGTCGAGTTTGCTGACTGCGCCAGTTCATCGGCGTCTTCAACGTCACTGAGGATAGCCTTGCAGCGCGAGTAATATTCCCTGCCCACGGCGGTCAAGCTTTGGCGGCGGGTGGTTCGGGTGATCAGCTTGATTCCTAGCTGAGATTCCAGATTGCCGACCTGCTTGGCTATCAGCTGTGGCGTCACGCCTAACATCGCAGCCGCTGCCGAGAAGGAGTCTGCCTCCGCTGCTGCAACGAACGCCGCCATGCTTTTCAGCTTATCCATATCTACAACCTTTGGTTGTCAATGTTATTTGATATTGAACATTTATCTTCAAGATCTTCATGCTTAGCATTTCGTGGGTCAATAAAAAGAAGCGCAGCGCGCTTCACGCAATGGAGGGTATGCAATGGTGAACATTTCCCACGAAACGGCAGAGGATACGCAGCGCAGACTGTTGCACGTAATGACCGAGGCGCGTGTCCGGTTCTTCCCCGGCACTTACGCGTTTCTGGAGTTTCCTTTGTCGTTGTTTCCTGGTACCGCACGCCCTGATGCACTGGCGCTCGTAAGAGATGACAAGGTATGGAGTCAGCTAGTCCCCTGTGCGGACGTCGAGCAAGAGCTGTTCGCGGTCTTCCGGTTCCATTTTCCCGACGGCGCCGACAACAGCGGGTTTGTTGGCTGGTTGGCAATGCGCCTGAAGCAGAGGTTTGGGACCGGTGTTTTTGTGACCTGTGGCCAGCATCGAGAGGAGGGCGGGATCTTTGATTATTGGGGCGTCCCGGCGAGCCTGGGGGCAGATGTCTTCGCAGAGATCCAGGCCTTGGTGGATGGCCAAGTGGACGGTGAGGAGGGCGTTTCCCTATAGCGGCTCCGTTCGTTAGAGCCAGAGCCGGGGTCGACGACCTTTCGCTCGGGGCCTTCTCCCCCAGGGGGCTTGTTGGGCGGTGTTCCACTTGCCGGCAAACAGGCCCCCAAGGCATGTGCCGCCAGTGATGACGCAAATGGGTGGTGCGTTTGCGACGCAATCCGCATGCGTGGCAAATTTTGCTTGGTAGTATCACATAGCCATATGTTTAAATTTGACGCTGAATTATTGACTCTTTCCCGAGCAAGGATCGATAGCATGGTAATGCGTCTGGCTGTGGTGCTGCTGTTGCTCTATTCCACTCCCATCCTGTCTTCTGCGCAGCCTGTCGAAGGTGAGCCGGAAACTTCCCGCGAGCGCCTGGCCAGCTTGTTGCAGGACTGAAGCGCTTTTTAGCAGGGGCTCTCAGGGTAGAAGGTGCGGGCCCCGTGATGGGGCCCGCCGTGAGGGCTTCAGCCCTTGGTCGAACCGCGCTTGACCAGCTTCATCACCACCACGAAGAACACCGGGACGAAGATCACCGCCAGGGTCGCGGTGATCATGCCGCCGATCACCCCGGTGCCGATGGCTTGCTGGCTGGCGGAGCTGGCGCCGGTGGCGATGGCCAGGGGCACCACGCCGAGGATGAAGGCCAGGGAGGTCATGACGATCGGCCGCAGGCGCAGGCGCGCGGCTTGCACCGTGGCGTCGATCAGGTCGTGGCCTTCGTCGTACAGGCTCTTGGCGAACTCGATGATCAGGATCGCGTTCTTCGCCGACAGGCCGATGATGGTGATCAGGCCGACCTTGAAGAACACGTCGTTGGGCATCCCGCGCACGCTCACCGCCAGCACCGCGCCCAGCACCCCCAGGGGCACCACCAGCAGCACCGAGGTCGGAATCGACCAGCTTTCATACAGCGCCGCCAGGCACAGGAACACGATCAGCAGCGACAGCCCCAGCAACAGCGGCGCCTGGCTGCCCGAGAGGCGTTCCTGCAGCGACAGGCCGGTCCACTCCAGGCCCAGGCCGGCGGGCAACTGGCTCACCAGTCGCTCGATTTCCTGCATGGCTTCACCGGTGCTGTGGCCCGGAGCCGGCTCGCCGGAGATGGCGATGGCCGGGTAGCCGTTGTAGCGGGTCAGCTGGGCCGGGCCCAGGGTCCAGCTGGCGCGGACGAAGGCTGACAGCGGCACCATCTTGCCGGCGCTGTTGCGCACCTGCATCCGCAGCAGGTCCTCGACCTGGCTGCGCTGGTCGCCTTCGGCCTGGACCACCACCCGCTGCATCCGTCCCTGGTTGGGGAAGTCGTTGATGTAGGCCGAGCCCAGGGCGGTGGACAGCAGGTTGCCGATATCGGCGAAGGACACGCCCAGGGCATTGGCCTGCTTGCGGTCCACTTCCAGTTGCACCTGGGGCGCTTCGGCCAGGGCGCTTTCGCGGACGTTGGCCAGGATCGGGCTCTTTTCCGTGGCCGCCAGCAGCTCGGTCCGGGCCTGCATCAGCGCGGCATGGCCGACGCCACCCCGATCCTGCAGACGGAACTCGAAGCCGCTGGAGGTGCCCAGGCCGTCGATCGGTGGCGGCAGCACGGCGTAGACCACGGCGTCCTTGACCGCGCTCAGCGCCGCGTTGGCCCGGTCGGCGATGGCCATGGCCGAGTCGTCGCTGCCCCGTTGCGACCAGTCCTTGAGGGTAGTGAAGGCCAACGCCGCGTTCTGTCCGCTACCGGAGAAGCTGAAGCCGAGGATAACGGTGCTGTCGCCCACGCCCGGCTCGCCGGCGTTGTGCGTTTCGATCTGCTCCACCACCTTGACCGTGCGGTTCTGGCTGGCGCCGGGCGGCAGCTGGATGTCGGTGATGGTGTAGCCCTGATCCTCCACCGGCAGGAAGGAGGAGGGCAGGCGACTGAACAGCAGCGCCATGATCGCCAGCAGCGCGACGTAGATCAGCAGGTAGCGGCCAGTGCGCTTTAGGGCGTAGCTCACGCCGCCCTCGTAGCTGTTGCTCAGGCGTTCGAAGCGCCGGTTGAACCAGCCGAAGAAGCCCTTGCGCTCATGGTGCTCGCCGGCGGCGATGGGCTTGAGCAGGGTGGCGCACAGGGCCGGAGTCAGGGTCAGGGCGAGGAACGCCGAGAACAGGATCGAGGTGGCCATGGACAGGGAGAACTGCTGATAGATCACCCCCACCGAGCCCGGCATGAAGGCCATGGGAATGAACACCGCCACCAGCACCAGGGTGATGCCGATGATGGCTCCGGTGATCTGCTTCATCGCCTTGCGCGTGGCGTCCTTGGGCGACAGGCCCTCGGTGGCCATGATCCGCTCGACGTTCTCCACCACCACGATGGCGTCGTCCACCAGGATGCCGATGGCCAGCACCATGCCGAACATGGTCAGCACGTTGATGGAGAACCCCAGGGCCAGCATGGTGGCGAAGGTGCCCATCAGCGCCACCGGCACCACCAGGGTCGGGATCAGGGTGTAGCGGATGTTCTGCAGGAACAGGAACATCACCAGGAACACCAGGGCCATGGCTTCGAGCAGGGTGTAGATCACCTTGGTGATCGAAACCTTGACGAACGGCGAGGTGTCGTAGGGGATCTTGTATTCCACTCCCGCCGGGAAGTAGCGCGACAGCTCGTCCATCTTGGCGCGGATCAGGGTCGCGGTGCTCAGGGCGTTGGCCCCGGGCGACAGCTGCACACCGACCGCGGTGGACGGCTTGCCGTTCAGGCGTGTGCCGAACTGGTATTCCTGGCTGCCCACTTCCACCCGCGCCACATCGCCGATGCGCACCGTGGAGCCGTCCGGGTTGGCCCGCAGCACGATGTCGGCGAACTCCTCGGGGGTGGTCAGCTGGCCCTTGACCAGAATGGTCGCGGTGATTTCCTGGCTGGACGGGTTGGGCAGGTCGCCGATGCTGCCGGCCGGGACCTGGGCGTTCTGCGCCGCGACCGCGGCATTGACGTCCGCCGGGGTGAGGTTGAAACCGACCAGTTTCTGCGGGTCGACCCAGATGCGCATGGCCCGTTCGGCGCCGTACAACTGGGCCTTGCCGACGCCGTCCACGCGACGGATCTCATTCATCACGTTGCGCGCCAGGTAGTCGCTGAGGCCGACATTGCTCAGGCGCCCGTCGTTGGAGGTCAGGGTGATCAGCAGCAGGAAGCCGGCGGACACCTTCTCCACCTGCAGGCCTTGCTGGGTCACGGCCTGGGGCAGACGTGGCTCCACCGCCTTGAGGCGGTTCTGCACATCGACCTGGGCCAGCTCCGGATTGGTGCCGGGCTGGAAGGTCGCGGTGATGGTGGCGCTGCCCAGGCTGCTCTGGGAGGAGAAGTACAGCAGGTGATCGGCGCCGTTGAGCTCCTGCTCGATCAGGCTGACCACCGATTCGTCCAGGGTCTGCGCCGAGGCGCCGGGATAGACGGCGTAGATCTCGATCTGCGGCGGCGCCACGTTGGGGTACTGCGCCACCGGCAACTGGGGAATTGCCAGGGCGCCACCCAGGAGGATGAAAAAGGCGACCACCCAGGCAAAGACCGGGCGGTCAATAAAGAATTGCGGCATGTCGTACTACCTACTGGCCAGCGGGCTGGGCGAGTGCAAGGGGAGTGGTGTCGATCTGCACCGGCTCGCCGGGACGGGCGTGCTGCAAGCCTTCGACAATGACTCGGTCACCGGGCTTGAGGCCCTCGGTGACGATCCAGCGGTCTTTCTGCACCCCACCCAGTTGCACCGGGTGCTGTACCACGCGGTTCTCGGCATCTACCAGCAGCACCTGGGCGATACCGGCACTGTCACGCTGGATGGCCCGTTGCGGCACGCTGATGCCTTGCTGGTTGACGGCCTGTTCCAGGCGCACGCGCACGAAGCTGCCCGGCAGCAGGTCGAGGTCCGGATTGGGGAACTCGCTGCGCAGGATGATCTGCCCGGTGCCCGGGTCGACGCTGATATCGGCGAACAGCAGCTTGCCCGACAACGGGTAGAGGCTGCCGTCGTCCTGGATCAGGGTGGCCTTGGCCTGGTCCTTGCCAACCTGCTGCAACTGCCCGGCGCGCAAGGCCCGGCGCAGCTCGTTGAGCTCGCGGGTGGATTGGGTCAGGTCGGCGTGGATCGGGTTCAACTGCTGGATCAGCGCCATGGGGGTGGATTCGTTCTGGCCCACCAGGGCGCCTTCGGTGACCAGGGCCCGGCCGACCCGTCCGGAAATCGGTGCGGTGACGGTGGCGAAGTCCAGGTTGAGCTTGGCGCGCTTGACCGCGGCCTGATTGGCCGCCACCTCGGCGTCGGCCTGGCGCCGGGTCGCCCGGGCGTTGTCGTATTCCTGGCCGCTGATGGCCTGGTCGGCGATCAGCTTGGCAAAGCGCTGTTCCTGCAGGCGCGCCTGGAAGGCACTGGCCTCGGCCTTGCGCAGGTTGGCCCGGGCGCTGTCCAGGTCGGCCTGGAAGGGCGCCGGATCGATGCGGAACAGCACATCGCCCTGCTTGACGTCCGAGCCCTCGCGGAAGGTCTGCTGCAACACCACGCCGGCCACCCGGGCGCGCACTTCGGCGCTGCGCGGCGCGGCGATGCGTCCGCTCAGTTCGCTGGTGATGGACAGGGCCTGGCTCTGCACCGTCTCGATCCGCACGGTGGCGGTTGGCGGCGCCTGTTCGCCTTCGGTCTTGCTGCAGGCGCTCAACGCCGTCGCCAGAACCAGCAGGCAGAGTGGCGCGAGGAGTTTATTCGACATGCTGATACCCCAATAATGACCTCGGCATGCTAAGGGCATGGGTCAAGGCCCGCTGTGAAGCTGTGTAGGTGCTGTGTGAAAAAGTGTGAAGCGGGCGCGCTTGCGCGATGAGTGTTGTATATCCTTGGCAGCCTTGCTGCGGTGGCCCGGTGCTCTATAAGGAACGCCGCTACTCTGTATTTCTTCAATAAAGACCTCTTGTCATGCCCAATATTCTTCTTGTCGAAGACGACACCGCGCTCTCGGAGCTGATTGCCAGCTACCTGGAGCGCAATGGCTATCAGGTCAGTGTGATCAGTCGCGGCGATCAGGTGCGCGAACGGGCCAAGGCCAGCCCGCCGGATCTGGTGATCCTCGACCTGATGCTGCCGGGCCTGGATGGCCTGCAGGTCTGTCGCTTGTTGCGTGCCGACTCGGCCACCTTGCCGATCCTGATGCTGACCGCCCGCGATGATAGCCATGATCAAGTGCTGGGTCTGGAAATGGGCGCCGACGACTATGTGACAAAACCTTGCGAACCGCGAGTGCTTCTGGCCCGGGTGCGCACCTTGCTGCGCCGCAGCAGCCTCGGCGAGCCGCAGGCGGCCAGCGACCAGATCCTCATGGGCAACCTGTGCATCGACCTGTGCGAGCGCACCGTGACCTGGCGCGAGCAGTTGGTGGAGCTGTCCAGTGGCGAGTACAACCTGCTGGTGGTGCTGGCCCGGCATGCCGGCGAAGTGCTGAGCCGCGACCAGATCCTCCAGCGGCTGCGGGGCATCGAGTTCAACGGCACCGACCGCTCGGTGGACGTGGCCATTTCCAAGCTGCGGCGCAAGTTCGACGACCACGCCGGCGAAGCGCGCAAGATCAAGACCGTGTGGGGCAAGGGCTACCTGTTCAGCCGTTCCGAGTGGGAATGCTGATTCCATGCTGCGCATCCTGGTCCGGCTGTACCTGATTACCATCGTCGCCTTCAGCGCGGCGATCTACCTGATTCCGGACCTGGTGATCAAGGTCTTCCACGAGCGCTTCGTGGATTACAACCTGGAACAGTCCCGAGGCCTGCAAGGCCTGATCGTCAAGCAGTTCCGCGCGGTTCCCGCCGCGCAGTGGCCGGATCTGGTCAAGGAAATGGACCAGGAATTCCATCCGCTGCAAGTGGCCCTGGTGCGCATCGACGACCCGGACTTCAGCCTGTATGAGCGCGAACGCCTGGCCCGCGGCGAAAAGGTGGTCCGCCTGGGAGACTGGGGCTGGCGCACCCTGGCGGTGTCGCCGCTGGACGAGCAACTGGCGGTCAAGCTGGTGGTGCCGCCGGATCCGCTGGACGTCAACCTGCTGTACTGGAGCATCAACGTACTGATCGTCGCGGTGCTGCTGGCTTGCCTGCTGCTCTGGGTCAGGCCGCATTGGCGCGACCTGGAACGCCTGAAACGCACCGCCGAGCGTTTCGGCAAGGGGCACCTGAGCGAGCGCACGCAGCTGCCCGGCAGTTCCAATATCGGCAGCCTGGCCCATGTCTTCGACACCATGGCCGGGGACATCGAGCAGTTGCTCAATCAGCAGCGGGACCTGCTCAACGCGGTGTCCCATGAGCTGCGCACCCCCTTGACCCGACTGGATTTCGGCCTGGCCCTGGTGCTCTCCGACGATCTGCCCGCAGCCAGCCGCGAGCGCCTGCAGGGGCTGGTGGCGCATATTCGCGAGCTGGATGAACTGGTGCTGGAGCTGCTGTCCTACAGCCGCCTGCAGAACCCGGCCTGCCTGCCGGAGCAGGTCGAGGTGTCCCTGGACGAGTTCATCGACAGCATCCTCGGCAGCGTCGATGACGAGCTGGAGTCGGAGCTGGTCATCGATGTGCTGCTGCACGGCACCCTGGAGCGCTTCACCCTGGACCCGCGGCTCACCGCCCGGGCCCTGCAGAACCTGCTGCGCAACGCCACCCGCTACTGTGAAAAACGCATCCAGGTCGGGGTGCTGGTGAGCGACGAGCGCTGCGAAATCTGGGTCGACGATGACGGCATTGGCATTCCCGACGATGAGCGCGAACGAGTGTTCGAGCCGTTCTATCGCCTGGATCGCAGCCGCGACCGCTCCACCGGCGGTTTTGGCCTGGGGCTGGCCATCAGCCGCCGCGCCCTGGAAGCCCAGGACGGCACCCTGACCGTCGAGGCCTCGCCCCTGGGGGGCGCGCGTTTTCGCCTGAGCCTGCCGCCCCCGACCACTCGCTGAACGGCGCCCACCGCCTTGTAGCCGCTGCCGAACCTGCGCGGCTGCGATCGCCGACGCAGTCGGCGCAAAGCTGCAACAACGCGGCGTCTGCTCCAGCGTGCCCTTAGGGCCCGTTCGCAGCCTGCGGCAGCGGCTACACAAACCGGTGTGCCTTCAAGGGCGCGCGCCAGCCTGCGGCCAGTCCCGCTTTTGGCCAATGCGCTGCCTTACGGCTCGTCACCGTCGCTTGCTATAGTTCGGGCCTCATTTTCCGCCCAGTAAAGGATCACTGCCATGTCCGAATACCAAGCCTTTCGCGTCGAACTCGCTGACAACATCGCCCATGTGCAGATCAATCGCCCGGAGAAGATCAACGCGATGAACGCCGCGTTCTGGAGCGAAATCGTCGAAATCTTCCGCTGGATCGACGACACCGACGCGGTGCGGGTGGTGGTGCTCAGCGGCGCCGGCAAGCATTTTTCCTCGGGCATCGATCTGATGATGCTGGCCGGGGTGGCCAACGAACTGGGCAAGGACGTGGGCCGCAATGCGCGCCTGCTGCGGCGCAAGATTCTCCAGCTGCAATCCTCCTTCAATGCCGTGGACAACTGCCGCAAGCCGGTGCTGGCAGCGATCCAGGGCTACTGCCTGGGCGGCGCCATCGACCTGATCAGCGCCTGCGACATGCGGTATGCCGCCGATGACGCGCAGTTCTCGATCAAGGAAATCGACATCGGCATGGCGGCGGATGTCGGCACACTGCAACGTTTGCCGCGTATCATCGGCGACGGCATGCTGCGCGAGCTGGCCTACACTGGGCGCACCTTCGGTGCCGAGGAGGCGCGCCGCATCGGCCTGGTCAATCGCACCTACAGCGATGCTTCAAGCTTGCTGGACGGGGTCATGGAGATTGCCCGGGAGATTGCCGCCAAGTCGCCGATCGCCGTCAGCGGCACCAAGGAAATGCTCAGCTACATGCGTGACCACCGGATCGACGACGGCCTGGAATATGTCGCCACCTGGAACGCCGCCATGTTGCAATCCACCGACTTGCGTGTGGCCATTGCCGCCCACATGAGCAAACAGAAACCCGAATTTCTGGATTGATAGACGATGATTGAACGCTGGACCACCGCAGTACTGGATACCGAACTTCCCGGCGGCTGGGCCGTGGCCCGTGGCCCGGACGGCTTTCTCTATGACGACAACGGCGCGCTGTTTCCCCGGCACTGGCTCAAGGGCCAGGACCTGCCGCTGCTGGCCGAGCACGGCATCGGCCACCTCGATGGCGAGCCGGTGTACCTGCTGGAGCTCAGTGGCCGCGCCGAGGTGCCCGGCTGCGGCTGGAAAGGCCTGCGGGCCTTCATGCTGGAGGGCGATCACACCCTGTACAAGGTCCTGGGCTACGCCGCCCAGATTGGCACTTGGGCCCGGGAACATCGTTTCTGCGGCAGTTGCGGCCGGCCCAATGTGCAGGTGCCCGGGGAGCGGGCGATGTACTGCGAGTCCTGCGATCTGCGGGCCTACCCGCGCATTTCACCGAGCATGATCGTGCTGGTCACCCGTGGCGATGAAGTGCTGCTGGCCCGTTCGCCGCGTTTCGTCACCGGGGTCTACAGCACCCTGGCCGGCTTTGCCGAGCCCGGCGAGTCGGCGGAGGACTGCCTGATTCGCGAGGTGCGCGAGGAGGTGAGCATCGAGGTCAAGAACATCCAGTACGTGGGCAGCCAGTGCTGGCCGTTCCCGCACTCGATGATGCTGGGCTTCCATGCCGAATACGCCGGCGGCGAGATCGTGCCCCAGGAAGACGAGATCGAGGACGCCCAGTGGTTCAGCGTCCATGCGCTACCGCCGTTGCCGGCCTCGCGCTCGATTGCCCGCTACCTGATCGACCTCTACGTGGCGCGTCGCCTAGGCCACGCTGAACCAGTGCTGCCAGGCTAGGCGCACGGTCAACCCGAGAACCACGGTGATGAACACCGGGCGAATGAACTTGGCACCACCGCTGATCGCGGTGCGTGCCCCGAAGAAGGCCCCGACCATCACCGACAGGCCCATGCACAGGCCGATGATCCAGTCCACCTGCCCGGAGAACACGAACACCGACAGCGCCGCGATGTTGCTGACGAAGTTCATGCTGCGGGCCACACCGCTGGCCTTGACCAGATCGATGGGGTAGAGCAGCAGGCTGCTCACGGTCCAGAACGCCCCGGTGCCGGGCCCGGCCACGCCGTCATAGAAGCCCAGGCTGAAGCCCTGGCTCGACTGCCACTTCTTCTTGATCGGTGCATCGCTGTCCAGCGGCGCCTTGGGCGTGCCGCCGAACAGCAGGTACAGGCCACAGGCGAAGACGATCACCGGCAGCATCTTGTTCAGCCACTCGGCCGGCAGGTAATGGGCGACGATGGCTCCGGTCAGCGCCCCCACCAGGGTGCCGATGATGGCGTGCATCCACTGCCGCGGGTGGAACAGCTTGCGCCGATAGAAGGTGAAACTGGCGGTGGCCGAGCCGAAGGTCGAGCTGAGCTTGTTGGTGCCCAGTACCAGATGCGGCGGCAAGCCCGCGGTCAGCAGGGCGGGCGTGGTCAGCAGGCCACCACCGCCGGCAATGGCGTCGATGAAACCGGCGATGAAGGCCACGAGGGCAAGGATGGCGAGGGTGGTCAGGTCTACGCTGAGTTCGAAGGGCATGGATTCGGCTTATTGTTCGGCGGGAAGCGCAAAGGGGGCTGCGCGAAAGATCGCCATCTTACCTGCAACCCCGCCCGCTGCGCGACCGCCTCGACCTTGGTCTGGTACCCCTATCGTAGGAGCCGGCTTGCCGGCGAATGGGTCCTTGAGCCTTGCGCACGATCGGAGGACGCCCTCACTGGCAAGCCAGCTCCTACGGACGGCGCAGGGCCCGGAAAGCGTAGGAGCCGGCTTGCCGGCGAATGGGCCTTTGAGCCTTGCGCACGATCGGAGGACGCCCTCGCTGGCAAGCCAGCTCCTACGGACGGCGCAGGCCCGGAAAGCGTAGGAGCCGGCTTGCCGGCGAATGGGCCTTTGAGCCTTGCGCACGATCGGAGGACGCCCTCGCTGGCAAGCCAGCTCCTAAGGACGGCGCAGGGCCCGGAAAGCGTAGGAGCCGGCTTGCCGGCGAATGGGCCTTTGAGCCTTGCGCATGATCAGAGGACGCCCTCGCTGGCAAGCCAGCTCCTACGGACGGTGCAGGGAAGGGTCAGCGTTGCGGGCCGTTGCCGATCTGCCAGACAAAGGGCGGCTCGGTGCCGTTGATCTGCCAGTCACCGATAATCCGCGCCTTGTAGATCACCGGGTTGTGCGAAGACACGGTCCGCGCGTTGCGCCAGTGCCGGTCCAGGGCCTTGCCCTGGCGAATGTCCGAGGCCCCGAGGGCGTTGAACAGTTCGCTGGTGGCGCGCTGGATCAGTTCGGTGACCACCACCTGGGCCGTGGCCGATTCGATTTCCGCCGCCACATTGGCCGCTCGTTCCTTCACCTCATCCCCGGCAAAGCGCGCCAGGTAGGCCTGCTGGGCCGGTGCCGCCGCGCGGACCGCCGCGGCCTCGGCCGCATACACCAGGGCGGCAATCTCGCCCACCACTTGCTGCACCTGGGCGTCGGCGCTGACCTGAGGCGCGTTACCGTGGCTGTAGATGCGCTTGCGCACCCGCACTTCGTGGGCCACATCGCGCAGCGCGGCGCGGCCGATCCCGGCCAGGGTCGCCAGCAGCACCAGTTGGTAGAAGGCCGTCTGGTATTTGAAGCGGGTGGCGAAGTCGATGATGTTCTCGGCCTCGACTTCGGCGTCGTTGAAGCGCGAGGTGCCACTGCCGGTGGTGCGCTGGCCGAAACCGTCCCAGTCATCGCTCTGCTGGATGCCCGGCTGGCGGGTGCGCACCGCCGCGATCACATCGCCGCCGGTGTCGCTGCGCTGGGCATAGACGTCGATCCAGTCGGAGAAAATGCTTCCGGTGCTGTAGAACTTCTCGCCGTTGAGGCGCCATTTTTCGCCGTCCGGCGTCACCTTGGTTATCACCTGGCCAATCTCCACCGCGCCGATTTCGGTCCAGGCGCAGCCGACGATATCGCCCTCGACAAAGCGCTTGAACCACAGGTCCCGACCCGGCCCGGGCGGAGCATTGAGGCGGTCCTCGGCAAAGGCGAAGTGGCCGCGCAGGGCCTGGGGCACATTGGCGTCGGCTTCGGCCAGCTCGATCAGCAGCTGGAACAGCTGGGGCAGGGAGGCACCGCCGCCGCCATATTCCACGGGCACTCGCAGGGCACCGAAGCCGGCCTCCTTGAGCCATTGGATGGGTTCATAAGGCAAGGTGCGACTGTGCTCGCGCTCCACGGCTCCGGCGGCGATGCGCTGGAAGATCGGTCGGAAGCGCTCGGCCAGAGGCTCGTAATCGACCCCCAAGGACAATGGATTGATTACCTGGTGTTCAGTCATGGCGTAGCTCCTGGGTTCGGCAGAAAAAACAATGGGTGTCTGGGCGGGTCTTTGCACACAGCATGCCGACATCCCGCAGCCCGGTCTGCCTGGGGATGGGCCCAGGGGAGGGTCAGTCAACTGTTGCCGGGACAACACTTGATCAACAAATCGTCTGTTTGCGCGGTGTTTCGACGGCCCGCTCGCCGCGGGCAGGGGCCGTGGCCGACCCGCTGCAGCCAGGGCGCCGGCGTCGCCTGCCAGGGGACCGGAGCCCGGCCCGGCGCGCTTTGGTCGGGGGCCGCGAAGCGTCGGGACCCGGTCGAGCCGGGGCCCCGACGGTGACTGGCACGCTTGCTGCTCTGGTCCTTGCACCTTTACCTGTCCCGAGGACCGAGCCATGAGTCAGCAAGCCGTCAAATTTGCCTATTGGGTGCCCAACGTCAGCGGTGGTCTGGTGGTGAGCAAGATCGAGCAACGCACCCACTGGGGCATCGACTACAACCGCAAACTGGCGCAGATCGCCGAGGAGGCCGGCTTCGAATACGCCCTGACCCAGATCCGCTTCACTGCCGGGTACGGCGCCGAGTACCAGCACGAGTCGGTGGCCTTCAGCCACGCGCTGCTGGCCGCCACCAACAAGCTCAAGGTGATCGCGGCGATTCTGCCCGGCCCCTGGCAACCGGCGCTGGCGGCCAAGCAGCTGGCCACCATCGATCAGCTGACCAACGGCCGGATCGCGGTGAACATCGTCAGCGGCTGGTTCAAGGGCGAGTTCCAGGCCATCGGCGAACACTGGCTGGAGCACGACGAGCGCTATCGCCGGTCCGAGGAATTCATCCGTTCCCTACGGGGCATCTGGAGCCAGGACCACTTCACCTTCAAAGGCGACTTCTATCGCTTTGACAACTACAGCCTCAAGCCCAAGCCTCTGGGCCGGCCGGAGATCTTCCAGGGCGGCAGCTCGCGGGCGGCGCGGGACATGGCGGCCAGGGTGTCGGACTGGTACTTCACCAATGGCAACAGCGTTGAAGGCATCAAGGCCCAGGTGGACGACATCCGCAGCAAGGCGGCGGCCAACCAGCACTCGGTGAAAGTCGGGGTGAATGCCTTTGTGATCGCCCGGGACACCGAGGAAGAAGCCCGGGCGGTGCTGGCGGAGATTATCGACAAGGCCGATCCGGAGGCGGTGAATGCCTTTGGCGATGCCGCCAGGCAGGCCGGCAAGGCCTCGCCCGAAGGCGAGGGTAACTGGGCCAAGTCCAGTTTCGAGGACCTGGTGCAATACAACGACGGCTTCAAGACCAACCTGATCGGCACCCCGCAACAGATTGCCCAGCGCATCGTCGACCTGAAGGCGGTGGGGGTGGACCTGGTGCTGGCGGGTTTCCTGCATTTCCAGGAAGAGGTCGAATACTTCGGCAAGCGGGTATTGCCCCTGGTGCGGGAGCTGGAAGCCCAGGCCCGGCTCAAGGAGCAAGAAGCGGCGGCTTGAACGGTGTCTTGCTTGCCGGCGAAGCGGTTCAACAGCCTGATGCAAGGCTTGCGGACGCTTTCGCTGGCAAGCCAGCTCCTACGGGAAGGTGTTGCGCGAGGTTGCTGTGTAGGAGCCGGCTTGCCGGCGAAAGGGCCTCTGGGTCTGGTGCAAGGCTTGAGGACGCTTTCGCTGGCAAGCCAGCTCCTACGGGAAGGTGTTGCGCGAGGTTGCTGTGTAGGAGCCGGCTTGCCGGCGAAAGGGCCTTTGGGTCTGGTGCAAGGCTTGAGGATGCCTTCGCTGGCAAGCCAGCTCCTACGGGTGCGCTAGGTAAAAGAACCTTGGGCCGGGTTACAGGCCCAGGTCGCTAAGGCCTGGATGGTCATCCGGGCGCCGGCCCAGGGGCCAGTGGAACTTGCGTTCGCTGGCTTTGATCGGCAGGTCGTTGACGCAGGCGAAACGCCGGGCCATCAGGCCTTGTTCGTCGAACTCCCAGTTCTCGTTGCCGTAGGAGCGGAACCAGTTGCCGGAATCGTCGTGCCATTCATAGGCGTAACGCACGGCGATGCGGTTGTCGGTAAAGGCCCAGAGTTCCTTGATCAGACGGTAATCCAGCTCCTTGGCCCATTTGCGGGTGAGGAAGGCCTTGGCCTCTTCGCGGTTGTGGGCGAACTCGGCGCGGTTGCGCCATTGGGTATCCAGGGTGTAGGCCAGGGATACCCGCTCCGGGTCCCGGGAGTTCCAGCCATCTTCGGCCAGACGGACCTTTTCAATCGCCGACTCGCGAGTGAAAGGCGGAAGGGGCGGGCGCACTTGAGCGTTAGACGACATGATCTGTCTCCAATGAAAGTTGCTGTTCAAACAAAGAAGTTGCTCTTGTTTAAAACAATCAGAGGTCCAATAACTTTCGCGCCATGCATTGCGCATTATCAGCAGCACTGTGATCGCCCATGACAAGGGCAACGGTAATGGCGCCATCGATCAGGATCAGCAGTTGCGCTGCCAGTCCCTCGGGATGTTGCACGCCATGTTCCTGGCAAAGCTCGGTCACGTAATCGAGCAGTTTCTGTTTATGTTGTTTCGCCACCTGGCGCACCGGGTCTTGTGGATCGCCAGTCTCACCGCTGGTGTTGATAAAGGCGCAGCCGCGGAAACCTTCGGATTCGAACCAGCCCTTGAGCACGCTGAACAGCGCCAGCAGCCGCTGCGCAGAGCCTTCGGCCCGGTTCACTTCGGTCCTGTACCAGTGCATCCAGCGCTGGTCGCGACGCTCCAGGGCGGCCACCACCAGTTCGTCCTTGTTGCTGAAATAGCGATAGACGCTCTTTCTCGACACCCCGGCGGTCTTCACCAACAGATCCATGCCAGTGGCGGCAATGCCGCTCTTGTAGATCAGCTTCTCGGTGACGTCGAGGATAATGTCGCGTGTTTCAGAGGGAGTGATTTCGTTCATGGAGCAAAGAGTAGAACGATCGTTCTCCTTGGTCAAATAATTATTTCGTTGGCCATCAAAGTTCCCCTGCCATGTAGGAGCTGGCTTGCCAACGAAGGCGTCACCGGGTCTTGCGCAGCATCCGCAGGCCTCTTCGCCGGCAAGCCGGCTCCTACCGAATCAGGTGCTGCGGTTGCCTATGCAGGCGCTGGCTGCCAGTGAAGGCTGCGCAGTATCTCGCCGTTCAGGGCGGGGAATGGTCTTGTACAGGTCGGGCAGGGGACTCAGCCTGTTCCATGGTGTAAGCTCTTGCGCTCTTTGGATTTGAGCCACTGCGAGCCCTATGCCGTCGCTTTTCAAACGTTCCCTGCTGCCCAAGCTGCGCAGCTTTCCGCTGGCTGCCGAGGCCTTCACCACGCTGACCGGTGCTGCACAATTTCGCCGCACGCTGCTGGAGCAAATCGCCCAGGCCACCCGGCGTATCTACATCGTTGCCCTGTACCTGCAACAGGACGAAGCCGGCCAGGAGATCCTTGATGCCCTGCACGCCGCCAAGGCCGCCCGCCCGGAGCTGGACGTGGTGGTCGTGGTCGACTGGTTGCGCGCCCAGCGCGGCCTGATCGGTGCCGGCAAGCAGCCGGGCAATTCGGCCTGGTACCAGCACATGACCCGCACCCACGCCAGCGAAGTGCCGATCTACGGCGTGCCGGTGCAGACCCGGGAGCTGTTCGGGGTGCTGCACCTCAAGGGGTTCGTCATCGACGACTGCGTGCTCTACAGCGGCGCCAGCCTGAATAACGTCTACCTGCACAAGTTCGACAAATACCGCTTCGACCGTTACCACCTGCTGCACAACCAGGCCCTGGCCGATTCCATGCAGCACCTGGTGCAGCACGGCCTGGTGGCCTCGCGGGCGGTGCATCGCCTGGACCTGCCGAACCTGCCCAGCACCCGCAGCCTGCGCAACGACATCGGCGATCTGCGCAGCCGTCTCAAGCACGCCACCTACGACACCACCGCCGGCAGCCTGGACAAGAGCGAGCTCTCGGTCAGTCCATTGCTCGGGGTCGGCAAGGGCAACCCGCTGAACCGGGTGATCTGCGAGCTGATCGCCGGCGCCCAGCGCCAGCTGACCATCTGCACCCCGTATTTCAACCTGCCACTGCCGGTGACCCGGGAAATCAACCGGGCCCTGGAGCGTGGGGTGAAGATCGACATCATCGTCGGCGACAAGACCGCCAACGACTTCTATATCCCCCCCAGCGAGCCGTTCAAGGTGATCGCGGCGCTGCCGTACCTGTACGAGATCAGCCTGCGGCGCTTCGCCAAGCGGCATCAGAAGGTGATCGACAGCGGCCAGTTGAACCTGCACCTGTGGCGTGACGGCGACAACACCTATCACCTCAAGGGCATGTGGGTCGATGAGCGCTACACCTTGCTCACCGGCAACAACCTCAACCCCCGGGCGTTTCGCCTGGACCTGGAAAACGCCCTGTTGCTGGACGACCCCAAGGGCCAGTTGCTGCCAGCGCGCAGCGCCGAGCAGGCGTTGATCTATCGCCACACCCGGCGCATTGAGCACTTCCAATACCTGGAAAGCCTGGTGGACTATCCCGAGGCCGTGAGCAAGTTCCTGCGTCGGGTCAGCCGCGTGCGTATCGAGCGTCTGCTTTACCGCATGCTGTAACTCGGCGTTGCTGCCGAGCCTGCGGGGCTGCGCAAGGGCCCGCAGGACCTGCAGCGATCAGAGGGGCGCCATTGCCTGCGTTGGCATGCCGCCCAAGCCGTTCGCAGCCTGCGGCCGCGGTTACAGGGATCGGGGCTGTGGCCAGATGGCGATCAGTACCAGCAGGATCGCTGCCAGCAGGTAGGGCAGGCGCGGTTCGATGGCGTAGATCAGGCTGGCGGCCATGGGGCCGATGACCACGCCCAGGCCCTGGGCGGCGCCGATGCTGCCGGCGGCCGCGCCTTGTTCCGAGGCTTCCACGGCATTCGCCGCCAGGGCCGAGAACGACGGAAACACCCCGCCCATGCCCGCCGCCGACACAAAGAACGCCAGCCACAGGCCCCAGGCGCTGTCCACCAGCATGCTGCCGGCATACCCCAGGGCCGAGAGCAGCGCGCCGTAGCGGATCATCCGCAAGGGCGGCCATTCCAGCTTGCGCACCAGCAGTTGGGCGCAGATCAACGCCACGCCGACCATGGCCAGGGCCACCCCGGCGGTCTGTGCCGCGGCGGCCGGGTCCAGTTGCAGGCGATCCAGGGCATAAAAGCTGACGGTGATCTGGGCGATGGATACACACAGCATGGCGACAAAGGCCACCGTCATTGCGCGCACCAACCGTGGGTCGTTCAAGCGGACCTGGCTGGGGGTGTGCCTGAGGTGCAGTTCCTGGCGCGGCAGCTTGTAGCGCAGCACCAGGAGCGCCAGCAACGGCAGCACCGCCATGGCGTAGAACGGCAGGCTCAGGCTGTAGCGGGCCAGCAGCGCGGCAATCGCCGGACCGACCACCAGGCCCACGGCGTTGGCCGCGCCGAGGGTGGCCATGGCCCGGGCGCGATGCTCGGGTTCGACGTTGTCGGCGATCAGGGCGAAGCCGCCCACTGGAATCGCCGCATAAAAGGCACCGATCAGGCCGCGGCCGAGCATCAGGCCGAAAAAGGCCATGGCAACGCTGGGCACGCTTTGCAGCGACAGATCGATGAACAGGCACAGGGCCCAGTAGGCGAGGGTGAAGCCGGCGGTGCCCAGCAGCAGTACCTGGCGCCGGCCGAAGCGGTCGCTGGCCTGGCCCCAGGGGCGCGCCAGGAGCATCCAGATCACGCCGGAAACGGTCACCGCGGCGCCGGCGTGCCAGGTCTCCAGGCCCAGCGCCCGGGTGATTGGACCGATCAGCGAGACGAACGCCATCATCGCCATGGTGCAGGCCATGTAGGCGGCCATCAGCGGCAGCAGCGAGAAGGGCGTGGCAGTCAGCGGCGCGCCGGCAGCTAAGGGGCGAGACATGCGGGGTCTTCCATGAAAGCGATTGGGCCGTGAACGTTAGCGGGATAACGCGTCACAGCCCAGCCTTATCTGCACAGCGATGCTGTGGTTGGCCCGGGATCGGCTGGCGAAGAGGGCCTTGAGACGGGGGTTGGACTCAAGGTCGCTTTCGCCGGCAAGCCCACTGCTACGAGTGTTGCGATGAGCCACCGGTGTTGGCGCCTGGGCGTCGAGCTCAGTTCAGGCCCAGTTTGCCGCGCAGGGTCGAGAGGTCTTCGGCCAGGGTGTTGACCGGGCCCACCAGGGCCTTGCGGTCGCTTTCCTTGACCTTGTCGTAGGTCATGAAGCCGCCGTCGGCGGTTTTGTACTTGGCCAGGATGCTGTTCACCGTGGCGAAGTTCTTGTCCACCTTGGCGACAAAGGCCTGGTCCTGCCTGGCGATCTGGCCGCGGAACAGATCGACGATTTTCTTCGCGCCGTCGATGTTGCCCTGGAAGTCGTAGAGGTCGGTATGGCTGTAGCGGTCTTCCTCGCCGGAGATCTTGGTCGCGGCCACTTCTTCCAACAGCGCGGCGGCGCCTCCCACGACCTTTTCCGGCGGGAAGGTCAGGCCGGCGACGCGGGTCTGCAGGTCCTTGACGTCCTTGTTCAGGCGCTCGGCCAGCGCGCCCAGGCCGGCGGTGCTGTTTTCCGCGAACAGCGAGTATTCCAGGCGGTGGAAGCCGGTGAAGTCTTCGGCCTTGACGCCTTGCTCGTGGTCGTCGACCCGGGAGTCGATGGCGGCGTCGAGGTCACTGAAGAGTTCGGCGATCGGTTCGATCGATTCGTAGTAGACCCGGGTCGGCGCGTAGAGCTTGCGGGCGGTGGCCAGGTCGCCCTGTTTCACCGCGTCGGTGAACTGCTGAGTATGGCTGGCCAGCTCGTCGAGCTGTGCGGTGACGTAGATCTTGTAGTCGGAGATTGGCCCCACCAGTTCCAGGGGCGCGGTGGCGGCGAACGCCGACAGGGGAGCGTGGAGCAAGCCAAGGGTCAGCAACACAGCGAGAGGCGACTTTTTCATGGGACGTTTCCGTGGGGGTGGTGGTGTTGGGGTGTCAGGCCGTGGCTGTCGTTCGGGTGGCATCGAGCAGCGAGCGGCCGATGAAATCCTCGGCGCCGGTGACCCCCGGCAGGGTGAAGAAGTAACCGCCGCCGGTGGGCTTGAGGTACTCCTCCAGAGGTTCGCCGTTGAGGCGGGTCTGTACCGCGATGAAGCCTTTCTCCAGGTCGGCCTGGTAGCAGATGAACAGCAGGCCCATGTCCAGCTGACCGTTCTTGTTGACGCCGTTGGAGTAGTTGAACGGCCGGCGCAGGATCAGGTTCTGCCGGGTCTGCGCGGTACGCGGGTTGGCCAGGCGGATGTGGGCGTCGAGCTTGGTGAGCTTGCCGTGGGGATCCTTGTCGTAGTCAGGCACCTGGCTTTCCTTCTGGCCGTCCATGGGCGCGCCCGTGGTCTTGACCCGGCCGATGATGCTTTGCTGCTCTTGCAGCGGGGTGCGGTCCCAGCGCTCGACGAAGTTGCGGATGATCCGCACCGCCTGGTAGCTGCCATGGGCCGCCCAGGCCGGTTCGTCGCTGCCGGGCTGAACCCAGACGATCTGCTGCATGGCCTGTGGGTCATTGGAATCGGGGTTGGCCGAACCATCGCGAAAGCCCAGGAAATTGCGCGCGCTCTGCGCCGGCTCGCCGGGTTTGGCCGGGGCCTGGGGCGGCACGCTGCCTTCCTGTTTCCAGCGCACCAGCAGCAGGTCGGGCAGGTTCTTCACGATGTCGCGCAGGGCGTGGATGTTGGTGTCGGCGGTGTTGGCGCAGAACTGCAGGCTCAGGTCGCCGTGGCAGCAGGCCGGCTCCAGGGCGTCGTTGGGGAATCCCGCCATGCGTATCAGGCGCTTGGGCTTGGCGGCGGCCAGGCCGAAGCGCTCGTCGAACAGCGAGGCACCCACCGAGACGGTGATGGTCAGGTTGTCCGGGGTCACCACCGGGCCGAGGATGCCGGAGTCCAGGGGCGGCAGTTTCGGGTCGACCTGGGTCACCGGGCCGCCGCTCATGAGAAAGGCGATGCGCTCGTTGAGGGTGCGGAACAGCCGCTCCAGCTCGTCGCGGTCGCGGGCCAGGACATCGAAGGACACCAGCATGCCGGCTGCCGGACGTGGGGTGACGATGCCGCTCTGGTGCCGGCCGTGGAAATCGTGACGGTCCAGGGTCCGGTCGCTGCTCGGGGCTTCGGCGACCTGGGCCGGCGCGGCGGCCATGGCCGGGCAGCTCAGGCTGCTGCCGGCCAGGGCCACGCCGGCGGCGCCCATGCCCAGCAGTACGCGCCGGCGTTGGGCGCTGAAGGAGGGGTTGGCTTGATCTGAATCGTTCATGGAAGGCTCGTCTGGTTACAGGCCGGAAAGGCCGAGTGCGGGGTCGATGGCGTCGAGGGCGTCGGCCAGGGCCTTGGCCTTGTCGGCGATCTCTTGGCGTTGTGCAGCGCTGACCTGGTCGTAGTCCACATAGCCAAACCCTTGGCGCAGGCTGTCGAGGCGGGCCGCCAGGGCCTGGGTGGCGCCGTCCACCTGGTTCAGCAAGGGGGCGGCGGACTTGCTCAGCAAGGGGCGCAGCAGGTCGACGACCTTGCGCGTGGTGTCCAGGTTGGCGGCAAAACCGTTGAGGTCGCTGTGGCTGTAGCGCTCCTCTTCACCGCTGCCGGCTCGCTGCTCGGCCAGGCTGCGAATGTTGCGCGCCACCACGCCGACCAGCTGTTGCGGCGCCAGGGTCTGGGCCAGCAACTGTTCCTTGAGACGGGCCACATCGCTGGACAGGCCTTGCGCCACCGGGGCCAGGCCGGCCAGGTCGCGTTGCTCGAACAGGCCGTATTCCAGGCGATGGAAGCCGCGAAAGCCCGGGTCCTGTTCGCGCTGCTCGAAGTAGTCGGCGCGGGCATTGATGGCGTTGTCCAGCTCGGCCAGGCGCTGGGCCGCCGGCGCCAGACGCTGATAGGCGGCACGGGCCGGCAGGTACAGGGCCTGGGCCTGCTTCAGGTCGCCGGCGTCGATGGCTTGCTGCAAGGCGCTCACCGCCTTGACCAGGGCGCTGCCGGAAACACTGAGGTAGACCCGGAACTCCGACAGCGGCCCGACAAAGGCCAGCAGCGAGGGGCCGGCCTTGGCCTGGGCGTCGGACTCGGCAGTGGCCGTCACGTGCAAGGTGCCCCGCGGGTTGCTCAACAGTCCGCAGGTCATGGCGTAGTCACCCGGTTGCAGGTTGGCGTTGATCACCTGGCTCAGGCCCGGAGCGATGTTCTCCCGCTCCTCGACCACCAGCACGCCGTCGAGGATTTCCCATTCCACGGCGCGCTCGGAGCGGTTGACGATGCGGAAGCTGGCACGCCCGGCCGCAACGGTCAGGGCGTTGGGCTCACAGCCCTTGGGGTGGATGGTCACGGTGATTTCGCCCTGGTGCGCCTGACGCTTGTCGGCGGCCAGTTGCGCGGCGTAATAGAACAGCCCGCCGGCGGCGATCATCACGATCACCGAGCCGGCAACCGCCCAGCGCAAGGCGCGGGGGGGCGAGGCCTGGGGAGAGGCTTGCTGGGTCATGGGGGAGCCTTACTGACGGGAAACGGAAGAGGTCGGGGCGGGCGCCTTGGCCGCGCTGCCGGCGGGCAGGAAGAACAGCACCAGGGTCACCGCCAGGTACAGCCCATAGGCGCCGAGGGTGCTGAGGGTGGGCGCGTCCTGGTAACCGAACATGCCGGCCAGCACCGAGCCCAGCGGGCTGTCCATGGGCAGGCTGGCGCTGAAGTCGAAGAGCACGGTCTGCCAGTGGTTCCAGATTCCGGCTTCGTGCAGGGCCTGTACCGAGTTGGCGAGGATGCCGGCGGCCACCACCAGGATGAACAGCCCGGTCCAGCGGAAGAACGCCCCGAGGTTCAGGCGCATGCTGCCGGTGTAGATCAGCCAACCGACGATGATTGCCCCGATCAGGCCCAGCAGGGCGCCGATGGGCGCGCCAGGTCCTTCGCTCTGCTGGAACACCGCCAGCAGGAAGAACACGGTTTCCAGGCCTTCCCGGGCAACGGCGAAGAACACCATGGCGATCAGGGCCATGACCTGATGCCGGGAGCCGGCCAGGGCCTGGTCCAGGGACACCTGCAGGGAGTGCTTGATGGAGCGGGCCACCTTGCGCATCCAGAACACCATGGAGCTGAGGATGCCCACGGCCACCAGGCCGACGATGCCTTCGAACAGTTCCTGCTGTTTCTGCGGGAACTCGGCGCTCATCAGCTCCAGGCCGCCGCCCACCAGCAGGGCCAGGGCCGCGGCGAGAAACACCCCGATCCACACCGCGGGCATCCACTGGCCGCGGCCGGTCTGTTTCAGGTAACTGGCGATGATGCCAACGATAAGCGCGGCTTCAATCCCTTCGCGCAGCATGATCAGAAATGGAACGAGCATTCAGCACCGGCGGGGCAATGGGTAGGGAGCTAATTTGTAACATAATGATACTCATTGCTAAATGAAGATGATTGGCATCCGCTGAACCTGAGCTGAACGAGATTTGTTTACTTCTACGGCGGGGTTTGGCGCCCATCCCCCACCCGGCATGGGCCGGCTGGGCGGCGCAGAGAGGCGCGAGAGATGGGTTGAATAGGCTGGCGCAATCGCTGGCCAGCCAGCGCCTACGGGGGAGGGAGATGCAGGTTTTGGCGCGGGCGGCTCAGCCGCGGTTCTGTTCGGTCAGGCGTTGCACCGCCAGGCGCCGGTAATGGGAAGGGGTCATGCCCTTGAGCTGCTGGAAGCGTCGGTTGAAGTTGGAGATGTTGTTGAAGCCCGATTCGAAGCACACGTCGGTCACCGGTTTGTCGCCAGCGGCCAGCAGTTCGCAGGACTTGCTGATGCGCAGGCGATTGACGAACTCGATGAAGCAGCGGCCGGTGGCTTGCTTGAACACTCGGGAGAAGTAGCTGGCTTTCATCCCCAGGTACTCGGCGACTTCCTCCAGGGGCAGCTCCCGGGCGTAGTGGGCAAAGATGTAGTCCACCGCGCGGTTGGTGCGGTCGACGCTGTGTTCATCCGCCAGTTGCCCGCGGGTGGCGCTGGACAGCAACTGGTAGTCGTCGCAGGCCGCCAGCAGTTCCATGAGGATGAAGAAGTGGCCGAGCCGGGTGATGCCGCTGGAGTCGGCGATACGCTGCATCAGCGGCATGGCCTGGGCGATGGTCTGCGGGCAGCGGAACTCGATGCCGTACTGGGCCCGCTCCAGCAGGGGACTGAGGTTCTTCAGTTCGCTGAAGATCTGGCTGCCGCTGTCGAAGAGTTCGTCGGTGAAGTTCACCAGCATGTCGCGCTTGGGTACCACTTCGTCCTCGGCCACCTGGCTGATCCAGTTGTGGGGCAGGTTGGGGCCGGTGAGGAACAGGGTGTGCGGATAGAAGTTGCCGATGTAGTCACCGATGAACACCTTGCCGGCGCTGGCGACGATCAGGTGCAGCTCGTACTCCTTGTGGAAATGCCAGCGCACCAGTGGGCTGGGGAAGCCGTGCTGGCGATAGATGATCGACAGACCGTTGTGGTCGTCCATCAATTCATAGGAAGGGTCGGTGATCTTGCCGGGTCGGCTCATGGCGGGAGACAGTTCTTGTTGTTGGCCCGCCCGATAATGCCTCGCGGCCTTCCCGTGCACCAGCAGGAACTGGCTGGCCAGCGAAGGCGCCCACCCATTCAACGCCTTTGCGACCCTATTCGCCGGCCCCTGCAACCACCCGCGGCTCCTGCGAGGGCGCCGGGGTCAGGAGGCGGGGCGGTTCTTCGCCTCGATCCACTGCGCCATGTATTGGGTGCTCTTGTGATGATGGTGGCGCAGCATGGCGCCGGTGAAGTTGTCGCGGCGCAGCTGTTCCAGGTGCTGGCGGCACTGCTGCAGGCGCTGGATCAGCGCCGGGCCGTGAATCTGCCGGCGGTAGCGCGCCTCCAGCAGGCGCGCGCCCGCGGCCTGGGCCTGGTTCCACAAGGCCTGATCCTGATACAGGCGCACCGCCGCCGAGGCCAGGGCGCTGGCGGATTCGGCCACCGCCCCGGGCCACGGCAGGTCGTCCTGGGACATGGATTCGCTGCCCACTGGGGTGGTCACGCTGGGGGTGCCGCAGAGCATGGCGTCCAGCAGTTTGCCCTTGATCCCGGCGCCGAAACGCAGGGGCGCCAGGCAGATCCGCGCCGCGCTCATCACCTGCAGCGCGTCTTCGGCCCAGTTCATGATGTGAAAGCCCTGGGCCGGGTTGTGCAGAGCCGCGGCCTTGGGCGGGGTGTAGGCGCCATACAGGTGCAGTTGCGCGCCGGGCAGTTGCTGGCGGATCAGCGGCCACACGCGGTTCTTCATCCACAGCACGGCGTCCCAGTTCGGCGCGTGACGGAAATTGCCGATGCTGAGGAAGTGCGCCCGCTGTTCAAAGGGCGGGAACTGGTCCGGCAACCGGTCCAGCATCAGTGGGCACCAGTGCAGCAAGGCCGGGGGCAGGCGGAACTGCTGCACCAGCAGGTCGATCTCCACTTCGGAGATCATCAGGCTCAGGTCGCAGCGGTAGATGGCGGCGATCTCGCGCTTGGCCAGGTCGGTGTCGGCCATGTGGCGGAATTCTTCCAGCGGCGCCCGGCGGAACAGGGCGCTGAAGTCATCCTCGTCGGCGCCGGCCTTGAGCTGATCCTTGAGTCGCTGGTGGCGGGCGTGGCGCAGGCATTGCAGGTCCGAGGTTTCCAGGACCCGCAGGGCATTCGGGCAGTGCTGCTCGACGCGCCAGCCGAACTGCTCTTCCATCATGAACTGGTCGAACAGCACGATATCCGGCGCCAGTTCGGCGACGAAGCGGTCGAAACTGCTGTTGTTGAGTTCGATCGGGCACTCGCGGATGCCCAGCGCCGCCAGGTCCTCCTTGTGCTCGCCCTCGTTGGCCGGGCTGCTGAAGGTCAGCTCCCAACCCTGATCGAGAAAGCTCTGGAGGATCTGCATCATGTGCCCGCCGGCAGCGGAGGAGCGGGGTTCTGGCCAGACGTAACCAATGATCAGGACTTTGGTTGCGGCGGTGGGACTCATGAGCGGGTATTCCTGGCAGGCGGGGGCAAAAAAAGGTCGCCATTAAACCACAGCCGGCCGCCACCGGATCAGCCGAGGATGCTGCGCACCTTGTCCCGCAACTGATCGATGGAGAAGGGCTTGCCGATCACCGCCATGCCGGCCGGCACCTCGATGGATTCGGCGTAACCGCTGGCGAACAGTACCGGCAATTGCGGGCGCAACTGCCGGGCCCGTTCGGCCAGTTCGCGGCCGTTCATGCCAGGCAGGCCGACATCGGTCATCAGCAGGTCGATGCCTTGCCCCGTCTCTTCCAGCAGGTGCAGCGCGGCGTCGCTGCCATCGGCTTCCAGGACATTGAATTCGAGCTCTTCGAGAACATCGACAATCAACATGCGCACGATGGCATCGTCTTCGACGACTAGGATGGTGGTAGCGCTGGCGGGCATAGGGACACTCTCAAGAAATGAATTCGGTGGGGCGGCGTGACAGGCGGCCCTGTGCATCAGTAAGTGGCAGCTGGCCACAAGTTCCCGAAGCTGTACAAAAAAATGCTCTTGTACAAGCGTCGGCAAGAATAACCGCTTCCTTTGTCCCAGCGCAGCTTCAATTGCAGTTGTGAACCCACAGGTTATAAAAAATAGCTGCAATGGCCGAATGTGGGGCAAACTTCGTTTTTTTTACCGGCGTCCAGGTCCATCAAATGATTCGTCCGACCTCGATTGATGAACAGAGTTTTCGCAAGCTGCTGACCCGCAACATCAGCCTGCCCCTGGGTGTGGGCGTGCTCAGCGCGGTTTTTTTCGTGTCCCTGATCACCTACCTGCTCTCGGTGATCCAGTGGGTGCAGCACACTGACCGGGTGATCAATAACATCAACGAGGCGGCGCGCCTGACCATTGACCTGGAAACCGGCATGCGCGGTTTTCTGATCACCGGCGACGAGCACTTTCTCGATCCCTACGAAGTGGCCAAGCCGCGCATCGTCAGCGAGCTGCGCAGCCTCCAGGAACTGGTGAAGGACAACCCGCAGCAGGTGGATCGGCTCAAGCGCCTGGAAGCCCTGCAGACCGAGTGGAACAACTTCGCCCAGGGCATGATCGAGCTGCGTCGGCAGAACGGCGACTACCGTGGCGCGGTACAGGCTGGCCGCGGCAAGCGCCTGACCGACGAGATCCGCAAGGAATACGACGACGCGGTGACCATGGAGCAGCAACTGCGCCTGGAGCGCAATGAAGACGTCAGTCGCACGACCATTTTCAGCGTGATCCTGTACCTGCTGTTCGTGGTGGGCATCAGTGGCCTGCTGGCCTACATCGGCCGCCGCGACCTGCTGGCGCTTTCGAAAAGCTACAGCGACAACCTCGAGGCCCAGGACCAGAGCGCGCGTCGCCTGGAGCAGCAAGCCTGGCTGCGCAACGGCCAGACCGAGCTGGCCGAACAGATGCTCGGGCAACTGAGCCTGAACCTGTTGGGGCGCAACATCCTGCACTTCTGTGCCCAGTACCTGGGGACGCCGGTAGCGGCGCTGTATGTGCGCGAAGACCACGGCGGCCTCAAGCGCGTGGCGTCCTACGGCTTCTCCCGGGAGCAGGAGCAGCAGGAGCAGTCGCTGTATGGCGATGAAGGCCTGGTGGGGCAGGCCGCGCAGCACAAGCGCCTGATCCGCCTGGACAACGTGCCGGCGGATTATTTCAAGGTCAGTTCCGGCCTGGGCGAAGGCGCGCCGCACAGCGTGCTGGTGGTGCCGACCCGGGATGACGATCGGGTCAACGGCGTGATCGAGCTGGGCTTCCTGCGGGCCTTGAGCGAACGCGATGTCGAGTTGCTGGAGCTGATTGCCGGCAATATCGGCACCTCCATCGAGGCCGCGCGCTATCGCCAGCGCCTGCAGGAAGTGCTGGCCGAAACCCAGCAGCTCAACGAAGAGCTGCAGGTGCAGCAGGAAGAGTTGAAGACCGCCAACGAAGAGCTGGAGGAGCAGTCGCGGATTCTCAAGGAATCCCAGGTGCACCTGGAAACCCAGCAGGTGGAGCTGGAGCAGACCAACGAACGCCTGGCCGAACAGGCGCAGATCCTCGCTGAGCAGCGCGACGCCATGGACCGCAAGAACAACGAGTTGAACGAGGCGCAGACCCAGCTCGAAGAGCGCGCCGAGGAGTTGCAGCGTTCCAGCCGCTACAAGTCCGAATTCCTCGCCAACATGTCCCACGAGTTGCGCACGCCCCTCAACAGCTCGTTGATCCTGGCCAAGCTGCTGGCGGAAAACCCCCAGGAGAACCTCAGTGCCGAGCAGGTCAAGTTCGCCGAATCGATCTACTCCGCCGGCAATGACCTGCTGAACCTGATCAACGACATCCTCGACATTTCCAAGGTCGAGGCCGGCAAGCTGGAAGTGCGTCCGGAAAACGCCAGCGTGCCGCGCCTGGTGGACGGTTTGCGTAACCTGTTCCAGCCGTTGACCGTGGACAAGGGCCTGGAATTCCGGGTGCAACTGCAGCCCGGGGTGCCGCAGATGCTGTTCACCGACCGCCAGCGGGTCGAGCAGATTCTCAAGAACCTGCTGTCCAATGCGATCAAGTTCACCGAGCAGGGCCAGGTCAGCCTGAGCGTTTACGCACAGCCCGGCACGGGCATCGCCTTTGCCGTGCAGGATTCCGGCATCGGCATTGCCCGGGATCAGCAGGAGAGCATCTTCGAAGCCTTTCGCCAGGCCGACGGCACCACCAGCCGGCGCTATGGCGGCACCGGCCTGGGGCTGTCGATCTCCCGGGATCTGGCCACCTTGCTGGGCGGCTCCATCAGCGTCAGCAGCGAGCCGGGGCGTGGCAGCATCTTCACCCTGGTGCTGCCGGAGCACTACAACGAGGCGGCGCAGCCGTTGATCGTGGCCCCGCCGGCGCTGTTGCCGGCAGCACCGGTGCAGCCGGCGAGCATGGCGCCGACGCCGGTAGAGGCACCGGCGGCCGAGATCCCGCGGTTCGCCGATGATCGGGACAAGGCACCGTTCAGCGGCCGCTGCATCCTGGTGGTGGAGGACGAGCTCGAATTCGCGCACATCCTCTTCGATCTGGCTCACGAGCTGGGGTATCACTGCCTGGTGGCCCACGGCGCCGACGAAGGCTTCAGCCTGGCGGAGCAGTTCGTCCCCGATGCGATCCTGCTGGACATGCGCCTGCCCGACCATTCCGGGCTCACGGTGCTGCAGCGGCTCAAGGAGCACCCCCAGACCCGGCACATCCCGGTGCACGTGATTTCGGTGGAGGACCGGGTGGAAGCGGCCATGCACATGGGCGCCGTGGGCTACGCGGTGAAACCCACCACCCGCGAGGAGCTCAAGGACGTGTTCGCCCGCCTCGAAGCCAAGCTGACCCAGAAGGTCAAGCGCGTGCTGCTGGTGGAGGACGACGATCTGCAGCGCGACAGCATTGCCCGCCTGATCGGTGACGACGACATCGAGATCACCGCCGTGGGCCTGGCCCAGGATGCCCTGGACCTGCTGCGCGAGAACGTCTACGACTGCATGGTCATCGACCTCAAGTTGCCGGACATGCTCGGCAACGACCTGCTCAAGCGCATGTCCACCGAGGACATCTGCTCCTTCCCGCCGGTGATCGTCTATACCGGGCGCAACCTGACCCGGGACGAAGAGGCCGAGCTGCGCAAGTATTCGCGCTCGATCATCATCAAGGGCGCCCGCTCGCCGGAGCGCCTGCTGGATGAAGTGACGCTTTTTCTGCACAAAGTCGAATCCCAGTTGTCCCATGAGCGGCAAAAGATGCTCAAGACCGCCCGCAGCCGCGACAAGGTGTTCGAGGGGCGCAAGATTCTTCTGGTGGACGATGACGTGCGCAACATCTTCGCCCTGACCAGCGCCCTGGAACACAAGGGCGCGGTGGTGGTGATCGGGCGCAACGGCCATGAAGCCATTGCCCGCCTCAACGAGGTGGAGGATATCGACCTGGTGCTGATGGACGTGATGATGCCGGAGATGGACGGTTTTGAAGCCACGGTGCAGATCCGCAAGGACCCGCGCTGGCGCAAGCTGCCGATCATCGCCGTGACCGCCAAGGCCATGAAGGACGACCAGGAGCGCTGCCTGCAGGCCGGTTCCAACGATTACCTGGCCAAGCCCATCGACCTTGACCGGCTGTTTTCCCTTATCCGCGTGTGGCTACCGAAGATGGAAAGAATTTAGTGGAGCGTAATACCGAGATCGAACTGCGTTTGCTGATCGAAGCTATCTACCTGAAATACAGCTACGACTTCCGCGACTATTCCGGCGCTTCGATCAAGCGCCGGGTCAACCATGCCCTGCGTCAGTTCGAGTGCAAGACCATTTCCGCGTTGCAGGAACGGGTGCTGCACGACCCGACCGCGTTCATGCAACTGCTGCAGTTCCTGACCATTCCGGTGAGCGAGATGTTTCGCGATCCGTCGCACTTCCTGGCGATCCGCCAGGAGGTGGTGCCGCTGCTCAAGACCTACCCGTCGATCAAGATCTGGATTGCCGGCTGCAGCACCGGCGAGGAGGTCTACTCCATGGCCATCCTGCTGCGCGAAGAGGGGCTGTTGGAACGCACCATCATCTACGCCACCGACATCAACCCCAGCTCCCTGGAGAAGGCCAAGCAGGGCATCTTCTCCCTGGAGAACGTGCGGGCCTACACCCACAACTACCAGCAGGCCGGTGGCCAGCGCTCCTTTGCCGACTACTACACCGCCGCCTACGACTACGCGATCTTCGACAAGACCCTGCGCGAGAACGTGACCTTTGCCGATCACAGCCTGGCGACGGACAGCGTCTTCTCCGAAACTCAATTAATTTCGTGCCGTAACGTATTGATTTACTTCAATAAAAAGTTGCAGGATCGGACCTTTGGGCTGTTCCATGAGTCGCTCTGCCACCGTGGTTTCCTGGTGCTGGGCAGCAAGGAAACCCTGGAATTTTCCGCCTATGGCAAGCATTTCGAACCCTTGGTCAAACAAGAACGGATCTACCGCAAGACATGAGCCAGGAAAGTGTCGCGCCGCATCGCCGGCCTCGGATCGAGGCTGTCGTGGTAGGCGCCTCCGCGGGGGGCGTCGAGGCCTTGTTGAGCCTGTTCAATGAGTTCAGCGCCAGCTTCAGCCTGCCGGTGATCGTGGTCCTGCACCTGCCCGACGAGCGTCGCAGCCAATTGGCCGACGTCTTCGACCGGCGCCTGGCGCTGAGGGTGAAGGAGGCCGACGACAAGGAAGCGATCGTTGCGGGCACCCTGTACTTCGCCGCCCCCGGTTATCACCTGTCGGTGGAGCAGGACCGCACCCTGTCCCTGAGCCAGGAGGAGCGCCTGCATCACTCGCGGCCGGCCATCGATTATCTGTTCGAGTCCGCCGCCGACGCCTACGGCGAGCACCTCGTGGCGGTGCTGCTGACCGGGGCCAACCAGGACGGCGCCCAGGGCCTGGTCGAGGTCAAGCGCCAGGGCGGGCTGACCATCGTCCAGGACCCCGGCGAAGCCCGTGTCCCCACCATGCCGGAAGCAGCCCTGGCCCTGCAGCAACCGGACCACATCCTCCCTTTGCGCGGCATCAGCCATCTGCTCGCCGAGCTGGAACGAATCGCATGTTAAGTAATATTCAAGCCAAGCTGCTGATCGTCGACGATCTGCCGGAGAACCTGCTGGCCCTGGAAGCGCTGATCAAGCGCGAGGACCGCACGGTGTACAAGGCGCTGTCGGCCGACGAAGCCTTGTCATTGCTGCTCCAGCACGAATTCGCCATGGCCATTCTCGATGTGCAGATGCCCGGCATGAATGGCTTCGAGCTGGCCGAACTGATGCGCGGCACCGAGAAGACCAAGAACATTCCCATCGTTTTCGTCAGCGCCGCCGGGCGTGAACTCAACTATGCGTTCAAGGGGTACGAGAGCGGGGCGGTGGACTTCCTGCACAAGCCCCTGGACATCCATGCGGTCAAGAGCAAGGTCAATGTCTTCGTCGACCTGTACCGCCAGAGCAAGGCCATGAAGCAGCAGGTCGAGGCCCTGGAGCAGAGCCGGCGCGAACAGGAGGCGCTGCTCAACAAGCTCCAGGCCACCCAGAACGAGCTGGAGCAGGCGGTGCGCATGCGCGATGACTTCATGTCCATCGTCGCCCACGAGGTGCGTACGCCCCTCAATGGCCTGATCCTGGAAACCCAGCTGCGCAAGATGCACCTGGCCCGGGAGAACGCCGCGGCCTTCAGCCTGGACAAGATGCACGCCATGGTCGATCGCGACGAGCGGCAGATCAAAAGCCTGATCCGCCTGATCGAGGACATGCTGGACATTTCGCGGATTCGTACCGGCAAGCTGTCGATCCGGCCATCCCGGTTCGACCTGGCGCAACTGGTGCGCGGGCTGGTGGAGAATTTCGCGCCTCAGGTGGAAGCGGCGCAGTCGTCCCTGACGCTGCAGGCCGAGCAGCCCCTGGAAGGCCAATGGGACGAGTTCCGTATCGAGCAGGTGATCTCCAACCTGCTGACCAACGCCCTGCGTTACGGGGCCAAGAGCCCCATCGAAGTCAGGGTCTATGCCGAGGACGGCGAGGCCCGGGTCGAGGTGCGGGACCATGGCATCGGCATCAGCGAGGACAACCAGAAACGCATTTTTCAGCAGTTCGAGCGGGTCAGCGCCAGCCATGTGGCGGCGGGCCTCGGGCTTGGGCTGTTTATTTCCGAACAGATCGTCACCGCCCACGGCGGCACCATCACGGTCGAGAGTCGCTTGGGCCAGGGCGCGCGGTTTCGCGTCAGCCTGCCCTTGTAGACGGTCGGACGAGCGGCGAGTGACTAAAAGCGTAATGCTTACGCAACCTCTGTGTGACCCAATGGTCGAAGGGGCTGCTGACGTTTGGTGACCTGCCACGACGGTGACCCACTGAGCACAGGGCAGGGCGCGAGGAGCGCGGTTTGGTTGTTCCAGATACGCTCCGAGAAACGCGGCCCGGCAACGCAGTCGGTCACCAAACATCAACAGCCCCTTGCAGCAATTGACCCAGCAAAGGTTTTCCATGAGTGAAGATGCACAAGACGTCGTACTGATCGTCGAAGATGAACCGGTGATCCTGATGCTTCTGGCCGACTACCTGTCGGGCCTGGGCTACCGGGTTCTGCAGGCCGAGAATGGCGAGCAGGCGTTCGAGATCCTCGCCAGCAAGCCGCACCTGGACGTGATGATCACCGATTATCGTCTGCCGGGCGGGATTACCGGGGTGATGATCGCCGAGCCGGCGGTGAAGCTGCGCCCGGACCTCAAGGTGATTTTCATCAGCGGCTACCCCAACGAAATCCTTGAATGCGCCAGCCCCATCACCCGCAAGGCGCCGATTCTGGCCAAGCCGTTCGACCTCAACAGCCTGCAGGAACAGATCCAGCAACTGCTGGCCTGAACCGGGCCTCAGTCGCCGATCATTTCCCGCACCTTGGCGGTCAGCAGGTCGAAGGTGAATGGCTTGGTGATCAGTTGCATGCCGGGATCGAGGAAGCCGCCACGGGCGGCGGCGTGCTCGGCGTAGCCGGTGATGAACAGCACCTTCAATTGCGGGCGGATCTGCCGCCCGATCTCCGCCAGTTGCCGGCCGTTCATGCCCGGCAGGCCCACGTCGCTGATCAGCAGGTCGATACGTTGCGCCGAATCGAGAATCGGCATGGCGCTGCGGGCATCGCCGGCTTCGAGATAGGCGTAGCCCAGTTCGCCAAGCACCGCGCTGACCAGCACGCGCACCGCCGGATCATCCTCGACGATGAGCACCGTCTCGCCCTGTTGCGCGCTCGCCGATTGTTGCGCCGGTGGCGGTTCGTCCTGCGCCAGGCCGCCCCGAAAGCGCGGCAGGTACAGGCTGACCTCGGTGCCGCGGCCCAGGGTGCTGTTGAGGGTGACGTGGCCGCCTGACTGCTTGCTGAAGCCATAGATCATCGACAGCCCGAGCCCGGTGCCCTGGCCGATGGGCTTGGTGGTGAAGAAAGGGTCGAACACCCGGTTGATGATCGCCTCGGGCATGCCGCAGCCATTGTCACTGACCCGCAGCAGCACATATTCCCCGGGCGCCAGGTTGTCGTGGGCCTGGGTAAAGTCCGCTTCCAGGCGCTGGTTGAGGGTTTCCACCAGCAGCCGGCCGCCGTTGGGCATGGCGTCCCGGGCATTGAGCACCAGGTTGAGCAGGGCGCTTTCCAGTTGATTGGGGTCGGCTTCGGCCACCCACAGCTGCGGGTCCAGGCGCATGTCCAGCTGGATGCTTTCGCTCAGGCTGCGTTGCAGCAGTTCGCCCATGGAGGTCACCAGGGCGTTCATTTCCACCGGCTTGGAATCCAGCGACTGGCGCCGGGAAAAGGCCAGCAGGCGATGGGTCAGGCCGGCAGCGCGGTTGGCCGAAGTCACCCCGAGGTCGATCAGGCTGTCCAGGTCCTCGGTGCGGCCCCGGGCCAGGCGCCGGCGCAGCAGCTCCAGGCTGCCGATGATGCCGGTGAGCATGTTGTTGAAGTCATGGGCGATGCCGCCGGTGAGCTGGCCCACGGCTTCCATTTTCTGCGACTGACGCAGGGCCTCTTCGTTGTGCCGCAGTTGCGCGGTGCGTTCTTGCACCTGCTGCTCCAGGGTTTCCAGGGTGCGCTGCAGGCGCAGTTCGCTCTGGCTCAGGTCGATCAGCCGGTCCCGGGCTTCGTATTGCCGGCGGCGTCCGCGCAGGGCGGCGCTGACCAGGCTGATCAGGGTCGCCGGATGAAAGGGCCTTTCGAGAAAGCTGACATTGCCCAGGGGCGCGCCCAGGCGCGAGGCCGGGTTCTGCTCCGGGCCACCGTGCTGGGTCAGCAGCACGATGGGCAGGTCGGACCAGGCCGGTTGCTGCTCCAGATAACGCAGCAAGGGCTGCAGATCGGCCCCGCGCAAGGCTTCGGCGGCGATGATCGCCAGCCCGGCGCCCTGATCCAGCTCGTCGCACAGGGCCGCCAGGTGCGGGGTGATCAGGCTGCTGAATCCGGCTTCGTTGAGCATCATCTGCGCCAGCTGGCCGTCGCGGCCGTAGGGCGTCAGCACCAGGGCGCGCTCGGAAAATGCCGGAGGCCGGCTCATGTGTCCTCATCCTGCAGCAGCGGTGCGCTCTCGCCCTGGTAGCTGGGCACGCCGCGCAACACGCCCTGGAAGGCTTCCAGAGGGGCGCCGATGGTCAGGCCGCGCTCGCCGATGCGGTATTCGCGGATGGTCGACTCGTGGCGGCCGGTGCGTTTCTTGATGATGGAAATGGCCCGGCGCACCTTGCCCAAGGCCTCGAAGTAGCGCAGCAGGACCACGGTATCGGCCAGGTAGGTGATGTCCACCGGGGTCTGCATGTCGCCCACCAGGCCATGCTGGGCCACGGTCATGAAGGTCGCCGCTCCCTGGCGGTTGAGGTACAGCAGCAACTCGTGCATGTGCAGCACCAGGGCGTTTTCCTCGGGCATCGCCGCCTGATAGCCGTTGATGCTGTCGATCACCACGGTCTTGATCCGTTGCTGATCGACGCAGCGCCGGACCCGGTGGGACAGCTCGCCCGGCGACAGTTCGGCGGCGTCCACCTGTTCGATCACCAGATCGCCCCCGGCCTGCAGGGCCTGCAGGTCGATGCCCATGTTGCGCATGCGCTCAAACAGCAGCCCCAGCTCTTCGTCGAAGATGAACAGTGCGGCCTTTTCCCCCCGGGCCACCGCGGCGGCGGCGAAGATCAGCGAGATCAGCGATTTGCCGGTGCCGGCCGGACCGAGGATCAGGGTGCTGGAGCCGGTTTCGATGCCGCCCCCCAGCAGCGCGTCCATCTCGTCGATGCCGCTGGACAGGGTCTGGCGCGGGTAGCGGGCGCGGTGCTCGGCGGCCACCAGGCGCGGGAACACATGCACGCCGTCGCCCATGATGGTGAAGTCGTGGAAGCCGCCGCGGTACTTCTGGCCGCGGTACTTCACCACCCGGATGCGCCGACGTTCAGCGCCGTAGCTGGGGGTCAGTTCCTCCAGGCGGACCACCCCGTGGGCCACGCTGTGCACGGTCTTGTCCAGGGCTTCGGTGGTCAGGTCGTCCAGGAGCAGCACGGTGGCGTCATAGCGGACGAAGTAGTGCTTGATCGCCAGGATCTGCCGCCGGTAGCGCAGCGAGCTCTGGGCCAGCAGGCGGATTTCCGAGAGGCTGTCGAGCACCACCCGGGTCGGCTTGACCCGTTCCACCACTTCGAAGATCTGCCGGGTGGCTTCCCCCAGCTCCAGGTCCGAGGCGTACAGCAGGCTTTGCTGGTGCTCGGCATTGAGCAGGCTTTCCGGCGGGATCAGCTCGAAGATGTGAATGTGCTCGTCGAGCTGCCAGCCATGGGAGGCTGCGCCCTGGCGCAATTCACGTTCGGTTTCCGAGAGGGTGATGTAGAGGCAGCGCTCACCGGCTGCGGCGCCGGCGCGCAGGAAATGCAAGGCCACGGTGGTCTTGCCGGTGCCGGGTTGGCCTTCCAGGAGAAACAAATGGCCGCGTGACAATCCGCCGTTGAGGATGTCATCCAGGCCTTCGATGCCGGTGGCGGCTTTTTCGCTGAGCAACGCACATGAGGTCGACAAACAATGCCCTCGCACAATGGGTCAAGGTGATCGGCGATGGCGTCGAACGCCTTGATATCGCCGATAAATCACTTGACCGCCTGCCGTCGGCACGGTTCAACCTTTTGTTGTGTAGCCGCTGCCGCAGGCTGCGAACGGCTTGGGCGGCATTCCGACGCAGCAGACGCAGGGGGCTCAAGGGCGGCAAAGGTTCGGTTGGGGATCGCCAGAAGGCCCTGCGGGGCTTTTCGCAGCCTCGCAGGCTCGGCAGCGGCTACAGGCCCTGTTGCAGGGCCGGGTCGTCGGGGTTCTGCTGCTCCAGCTGGGCCAGCAGCACCTGGACGTTCTGCAACTGGCCGCTTTCTTTCCAGTAATTGATCAGCAGCACCCGCGCCTTGCGGTTGTAAGGCTGGCGCTGGACGATTTCTTCCAGCTGCTTCTGCGCCGCCTCCTGCTCCTGCTGGCCGTGCAGGGTGGTGGCCAGGTCGTAGCGATAGGCGGCGTTGTTGGGCTCCAGTTCCACGGCCCGAGACAGGCCCAGCAGGGCGAATTCGCCCTGGCCATGGTGCAGCAGCCAGAGGCCCAGGGCGTGTTGCAGGTAGGCCGAGTCCTGCTGGGCCTGCAATTGCTTGGCCAGCAACTGGCGGGCGGCGTCGCTCTGGCCCTGCTTGTCCAGCACCTCGATCTGCAGCACCACCGCCTGCAGGTTGTCCGGCGCCAGGCGCAGGGCCTGTTCCAGGGTCTGCTGGGCCTTGACCAGATCGGCGTTGTGCAGGTACAGGCGCGCCAGCTGGTACTGGGCTTCGACATTGTCCCCCTGGGTCTTGAGCACCTGGGTGTATTCGTCGATCACCTGCTGCAGCGGGCCGAAGTACAGGCCCTGATCATCCGGGGACAGGCCCAGCAGAGCGTCCACCGCGGTAAAGCGCACGCTTTGCTCGTGATCATCCAGCAGCGGCCCCAGCAACAGGCTGCGCTGGCCACTGGGCACCAGGCCCAGCACGCTGTTGATCGCGGCCTTGCGCACGGGCGGCGAGGGGTGGTGCAGATCGGCGTCCGCCAGTTTCAGGGCTTGCGGGCTGGGGTAGTTGGGCAGCACCGCCAGCAGACGGATGCGCTGCGAGTCGCTGAGGTCGGGGCGCGCCAATTGCTGGTACAGCACCCGGGCCGCGCCGGGCTGGCCGTTGCGGGCTTTTTCCAGGGCCGGGCCATAGCCGTGCTTGATGGCCTCGGGGATCACCGGCGGACTGCTGCGCAGGAAGTTCCAGGCCAGGGCCAGGGCAATGACGAGCGACAGGCTGATCAGCAGGTAGCGACGGGGCAGTGACATGGGGGAATCCGGAAGCTGGCGACTTTTGCAAGGCGCAAGCTTCGGTCAGGAGTCGGCCCGAGTCAAACCCGCAATCAGCTGAGCACGTATTCCACCGGTTCCAGCGGCGGCGGCAGTTCGCGCTGCCCCAGGGCTGCCAGGACTTCGCGCTCCAGGCCGCGCAATAGAGCGTTGCAGGGCAGATCGTTGTCGTCGTAGCCGAAGGGGTCTTCCAGGTCGTTGCCGATCTCGTCGAGGCCCAGGAAGGTGTAGCTGACGATGGCGGTGAAGATCGGCGTCAGCCAGCCCAGGGGCTCGGCCATGGCGAACGGCAGGAGGATGCAGAACAGGTAGATGGTGCGGTGCAGCAGCAAGGTGTAGGGGAAGGGCAGTGGGGTGTTCTGGATCCGCTCGCAGGCGGCCTGGACCAGGCTCAGGCTGACCAGCCGGGTTTCCATCTGGGTGTAGCGCCATTCGCTGATCAGTCCCTGCTGCGCCCACTGCGAGCAGCGCTGGCCGATGCGTTGCAACTGCGCATCGGTGAGGTTCGGGTGCTGCGGGTCGAGGCCGGCCTGGGCCCAGGGTTGCAGGGCGCGGGCTTCGTCTTCATGGCGCAGGCGGGCAATCAGGCTGTGGGCGAAGCCGCACAGGTCGCGCAGCAGGCCCTCGCGTTCGGGGTGGCCGTCGATGACCAGGCTTTCACGGATCAGCGAGCGCACCTCGATGATCAGTTGGCCCAACTGCTTGCGGCCTTCCCACCAGCGGTCGTAGCAGGCGTTGTTGCGAAAGCTCATGAAGATCGACAGCGACAGCCCCAGCAGGGTGAAGGGCGTGGCGTTGACCTTGGAAAAGTAAGTGGGTTGCAGGGTTTCCACCAGCACGATGACCGAGGCCAGCAGGGTGATCAGCACGCAGCGCAAGGCAATGCGCTTGGCGATCGAGCCCTTGAGGGCGAAGAGGATGCTGATCAGGTTCGGCTTGGGGCGGACGATCATGAGGGCTGAGGCCAGGGCGATTACGCGGCGAGTGAAGAGTAGGAGCGCGCCGCAGGGCTGTCCAATCGCAACGATCGACCGAATGATCGACTGCCTCTATCGGCCAACGACCCTGTAGCCGCTGTCGAGCCTGCGGCGAGGCTGCGCGAAGGTTCGCAGGAGCTTGCTTGGCGATGTCGTGGCAAAAAAAAGCCCCGCGACCGAATGCGTCGCGGGGCCAAACATTGGTTGGTTGCGGCCAACCAAAGGAGCTCGTTGCTATGCCTTAGCGGCTGGCCACCGTCGCTGGCTGCCAGCCACCGCCCAGGGCCTTGTAGATGGCGACGATGCCGCGGTACAGGTCGACTTCGGCCTGGGCCTGGGCGTCTTCGGCCGCCAGGCGTTCACGCTGGGCGTCCAGCAGCACCAGGAAGTCCACGGTGCCTTCGCGGTAGCGGATCTCGGCCAGGTCCGCCGCGGCGCGGCTGGACTCGCTCTGGCGAATCAGCGAGATCAGCCGTTGCTGGCGCTTGCCGTAGTCGCTGAAGGCGTTTTCCGACTCTTCCAGGGCCAGCAGCACCTGCTGCTCATAGTTGGCCAGGGCGCCGTCGGCGTTGGCGTCGGCACCCCGTAGGCGGGCCCGCACGCTGCCCAGGTCAAAGGCCGCCCAGGTGATGCTCGGGCCCAGGGCCCAGGCATTGGCCGCCGAGGAGCCGATCTGCGAGCCGCGCCCGGCGGTGAAGCCGAGGAAGCCGCTGAGGCTGACCCGCGGGAACAGGTCGGCCTTGGCCACGCCGATGCGCGCGGTGGCGGCGGCCAGTTTGCGCTCGGCGCTGAGAATGTCCGGACGGCGCTGCAGCAGCTCGCCCGGGTCGCCGATCGGCAGGGCCTTGGCAATCGCTGGCAGTTGCGCCGGGGACAGGTCGACGCTGAGCTTGTCCGGCCGTTCCCCCAGCAGGGTGGCGATGCGGTTGCGCTGGCGGGTCTGCTCGGCCTGCAGCTGCGGCACGCTGGCTTCCACCGAAGCCAGGCGGGCGTCGGCACGCACCACGTCGAGCTGGTCGCCGACGCCTGCGTCGCGCAGGCTTTCGGTGATCTTGCGCGAGGCCTGCTGGTTGTCCAGGTTGGCCAGGGCGATCTTTTCCCGCAGTTGCGCGCCGCGCAGCTGGCCGTAGGCGTCCACCAGCTCGGCGATCATGGTCACCTGCAGTTGGTAGAGGTCGGCCTCGGCGGCCTGCTGGTCGGCGTCGGTGGCTTCCAGGTTGCGCTGGATGCGCCCGAACAGGTCCAGTTCCCAGGCCATGTCCAGGCCCAGGTCGTAGCGCTCGCTGTTGACCCGCTTGGTGGTCTGGCCGGGGATCTGGCCCTTGGCCAGGTCGCTGCTGGCGCGGCTGGTGATGGTGGGCATGGCGTCATTGCTGGCGTCATCGCGAATTGCCCGGGCGGCCCGCAGGCGGGCGAAGGCCACCCGCAGTTCGCGGTTGCCCTGCAAGGACTGGCTCACCAGCTGGTTGAGGGTCGGGTCATCGAATTGCTGCCACCAGATGCCTTCGAAACGCGCGCGGTCGAAGTTCTTCTGGCCTGCGGCGCCGTCGGTGGCGGCGCTGATGTGCGCCGCCTCGGTGGTCGGGGCCTGGTAGTCCGGGCCGACGGCGCAGGCGCCGAGGGCCAGTACCAGCAGGCTGGGCAGGAAGACTTTGGCACTCATTGTTGCGCCTCCAGTTGCAGGGCGCGGGCGGCTTTGCGGGCCTCGCTGCGCTCCACGTAATTGCGGATCAGGACATAGAACACCGGGGTCAGCAGCAGGCCGAAGAAGGTCACCCCGAGCATCCCGGAGAACACCGCGACGCCCATGGCATGACGCATTTCCGCGCCGGCACCGCTGGAGATCACCAGGGGCACCACACCCATGATGAAGGCGAAGGAGGTCATCAGGATCGGCCGCAGACGCAGGCGGCAGGCTTCCAGCACCGCAGCCAGCGGATCGAGGCCTTCCTCTTGCTTGTCCTTGGCGAACTCGACGATCAGGATCGCGTTCTTGCAGGCCAGGCCCACCAGTACGATCAGGCCGATCTGGGTGAAGATGTTGTTATCGCCACCGGAAACGATCACCCCGGTAATCGCCGACAGCAGGGTCATCGGCACGATCAGGATCACCGCCAGGGGCAGGCTCCAGCTCTCGTATTGCGCGGCCAGTACCAGGAAGGCCAGCAGCACGCAGAGCGGGAAGACGAACAGGGCGGTGTTACCGGCCAGGATCTGCTGGTAGGTCAACTCGGTCCATTCGTAGGTCATGCCGTTGGGCAGTTCTTCCTTGAGCAGTTTCTCGATCGCCGCTTCTGCCTGCCCGGAGCTGTAGCCCGGGGCCGCCGCGCCGTTGATTTCCGCGGTAACGAAACCGTTGTAGTGCATCACGCGGTCGGGACCGGCGGTGTCGCTGACCTTGATGAAGGTCGCCAGGGGGATCATCTCGCCCTTGTTGTTGCGCACTTTCAGCTGGCCGATCTGCTCGGGTTCGAGACGGAACTGCTGCTCGGCCTGGACGTTGACCTGGTAGGTGCGGCCAAAGCGGTTGAAGTCGTTGGCATACAGCGAACCCAGGTAGACCTGCAGGGTGTCGAAGATGTCGGAGATCGCCACGCCGTGGGTCTTGGCCTTTTCCCGGTCGATGGCGGCATCGACCTGGGGCACGTTGACCTGGTAGCTGGTGAACAGCCCGGCCAGTTCCGGCACGCTGCGGCTCTTGGTGATGACGTTCTGCACTTCTTTATACAGCTCGTCGTAACCCAGGCCGCTGCGGTCCTCCACCTGCAGGCGGAAGCCGCCAATGGTCCCCAGGCCCTGTACCGGCGGCGGTGGGAAGATCGCCATGTAGGCGTCCTGGATGTCCGCGTACTTGCCGTTGAGGGCACCGGCGATGGCGCCGGCGGACATGCTCGGGTCCTTGCGCTCATCGAAGGGCTTCAAGGTGACGAAGACGATGCCGTTGTTCGGGCTGTTGGTGAAGCCGTTGATCGACAGGCCTGGGAAGGCCACCGCGCTTTCCACGCCGGGTTGCTTGAGGGCGATGTCGGACATGCGCTTGATCACGTCTTCGGTGCGGTCCAGGCTGGCAGCGTCCGGCAGTTGGGCGAAGGCCACCAGGTATTGCTTGTCCTGGGCCGGCACGAAACCGGTCGGGGTGTGGGCGAAGCCGAACCAGGTCAGCACCATCAGCCCGGCATAGAGGAACAGGGCGATGCCGCTGCCGCGGATGACCCGGCGCACGGTGCCGACGTAGCCATGGCTGGCCCGGTCGAAGAAGCGGTTGAACGGCTTGAACAGCCAGCCCCCCAGCAGCGTGTCGAGGATCTTCGAGAAGCGGTCCTTGGGCGCATGGTGTTCCTTGAGCAGTACCGCGGCCAGGGCCGGCGACAGGGTCAGGGAGTTGAAGGCCGAGATCACCGTGGAGATGGCGATGGTCAGGGCGAACTGCTTGTAGAACTGTCCGGTCAGGCCGCTGATGAAGGCCGCCGGTACGAACACCGCGCACAGCACCAGGGCGGTGGCGATGATCGGGCCGGTCACTTCACGCATGGCGCGTTTGGTGGCCTCTACCGGGTTGAGGCCCAGGCCGATGTTCCGTTCGACGTTCTCCACCACCACGATGGCGTCGTCCACCACGATGCCGATGGCCAGCACCAGGCCGAACAGCGACAGGGCATTGAGGGAGAAACCGAACAGGTGCATGACCGCGAAGGTACCGATCAGCGACACCGGTACGGCCACCAGCGGGATGATCGAGGCGCGCCAGGTCTGCAGGAACAGGATCACCACCAGCACCACCAGGATCAGCGCTTCGAACAGGGTGTGCACCACCGCTTCGATGGAGCCGCGGACGAAGATGGTCGGGTCGTAGACGATGCTGAAGTCCATGCCCTGCGGGAAGCTCTGCTTGAGTTCGGCCATCTTGGCCCGCACTTCGTTGGAGATCTCGATGGCGTTGGAGCCCGGGCGCTGGAAGATCGGGATCGCCACTGCCGGCTGGTTGTTGAGCAGCGAACGCAGGGCGTACTGGCTCGATCCCAGCTCGATGCGGGCGATGTCTTTCAGGCGAGTGATCTCACCGTCTTCGCCTGAGCGAATGATGATGTTCTCGAACTCTTCCTCGGTGACCAGGCGGCCCTGGGTGTTGACCGACAGCTGGAAGCTGGTGGCGCTGGGCGCAGGCGGCGCGCCCAGGGCACCGGCGGCGACCTGGCGGTTCTGTTCGCGGATGGCGGTGACCACGTCGGTGGCGGTCAGGTTGCGCGAGGCGGTCTTGTTCGGATCGAGCCAGACCCGCAGCGAGTAGTCGCCCATGCCGAACAGCTGCACATCCCCCACGCCGCCCAGGCGCGCCAGCTCATCCTTGATGTTGAGCAGGGCGTAGTTGGACAGGTAGAGCATGTCGTAGCGTTTGTCCGGCGAGGTCAGGTGGACCACCATGGTCAGGTCCGGAGAGGCCTTGTCCACGGTGATGCCGATGCGCGTCACTTCTTCCGGCAGCTTGGGCTGGGTGCGGGTCACGCGGTTCTGCACCTGCACCTGGGCGTTGTCCAGGTCGGTGCCCAGGGCGAAGGTGATGGTCAGGGTGATCTTGCCGTCGGCGGTGGATTGCGAGGACATGTAGAGCATGTTCTCGACCCCGGTGATCGCCTGTTCCAGCGGCGCTGCCACGGTTTCACCGATGACCTTCGGGTTGGCCCCGGGGAAGTTGGCGCGTACCACCACGGTGGGCGGCACCACTTCCGGGTATTCGCTGATGGGCAGCTGGAACAGCGAGATGGCGCCGGCGATCAGGATCAGCAGCGACAGCACCGCGGCGAAGATCGGCCTTGAAATGAAGAACTGGGAAAAATTCATCTTGAGAGTCGTCCCTTAACCGCGCGGAGTCGCAGCGGCGAGTTTCACAGCCGGAGCCACCTTGGCAGGGGTGACCTGCGGCAGGTTGCTGGCTTCCAGTGCTTGGCGTTGTTGGGCCAGGGCGGCGAGGGTTTCCTGGCTGGCCATGGGGATCACCTCAGGCGTCACCGGGGCGCCGGGACGTGCCCGCTGCAGACCCTTGACGATGATGGTGTCGTCCTTGCTCAGGCCGCTGCGCACGATGCGCAGGCCTTCGATCTTCGGCCCCAGTTCCACGGCGCGGTAGGCCGGCTTGTTGTCGGCGTCCATCACCAGCACGAATTTCTTGCCCAGGTCGGTGCCCACGGCCTCGTCGTTGATCAGCATCGCCGAGTAGGTGCCGCTGCCCACCAGTTTCAGGCGCGCATACAGGCCCGGGGTGTAGCTGCCGTCACGGTTGTCGAACACCGCGCGGCCGCGGATGGTGCCGGTCTTGGGGTTGACCTGGTTGTCGACGAAGTTCATCTGGCCCAGGTGCGGGTGGCCTTCTTCATTGGACAGGCCCAGGTACACCGGGGTGGTCTGGCCGCGCTGGCCCTGGCGGGCGAGTTGGGTGTACTTGAGGTATACACGTTCGTCGGCGTCGAAGTAGGCGTAGACCTTGTCGGTGGACACCAGGCTGGTGAGCGGGGTGACATCGGCGGTCACCAGGTTGCCGGCAGTGATCTGCGCACGGCTGACGCGACCGCTGATGGGCGCCACCACCCGGGTGAAGCTCAGGTTGAGCTTGGCCAGGTCGAGCTGGGCCTGGATCGCATCGACCCCGGCCCGGGCTTCCTGGGCGGCGCTGCTGCGGGTGTCGGCCAGCTCGGCGGAAATCGCGTTGCTGGTCAGCAGGCGCTGGCCACGCTGGGCTTCGTTGGCGCTGCGGGTGGCGGTGGCCCGGGCTTGCTGCAGTTGGGCTTCGAGACGGCGGACTTCAGCCTGGAACGGACGCGGGTCGATCTGGAACAGCAGGTCGCCTTTCTTCACCAGGGCGCCTTCGGTGAAGGCCACCTGATCGATCTGGCCCGATACCCGTGGACGGACTTCCACGGTTTCCGGGGCTTCCAGGCGCCCGGTGAACTCGTCCCACTCGTTGACCGGCTGCTCCAGTACCTTGGCCACGCTGACTTTGGCGGCGGGCGGAGCGGAGGCGGTTTCCGGGGCCTTGCCGCAGGCACTCATGACCAGAACGGCGAGGGCGGCTAAGGGGTAACGCAAGAATTTGACTGACTGGTCCATGGTTCATCCGCCAAGGTAATTTGAGATGGGCGGATGATGCTCGGCAGGTCTGTATCTCACGAATCGAATGAAGCGAAGGTAACTATCATTCGGAATGATATAAGCCCCGAGCGAGCCCTCTAGCCTGCGCCTGTCGTTAGGCTGCTATCAATCCCCTCGCGCGCAATTCATTGTTGCTCGCCACGCAACATTGGTCGGCGCAGGTCGCCATCGGCAGCGAGGTGGTTGAGCTGCGCTCGGGGAGGAACCTTGAGCGGGCCAGGCAGGGCGCTTCGGAGACTTTTTGCAGCGGCTCCCACTTGACAGCAAAGCCTTTGAAGACGCGTAATGTGTTGCTATGTTAACGTTAACCTAAATAAGAACAAAAGGATCGTCACATGCAGCTTGCCGCCAAACGCGAGTACTGGCTTATCAGTGGTCTGTTGTTTTTCTTCTTCTTTTCGTGGTCGTCCAGCTATTCGCTGTTCTCTATCTGGCTGCATCGAGTCATCGGCCTGAATGGCACGGAAACCGGCTTCATCTTTGCCGCCAACGCCATTGCGGCGTTGCTGGTCCAGCCATTTTATGGCGCGCTTCAGGACCGCCTCGGGCTGTCCAAAAAGCTCCTGGTGTGGATTGGCATCCTGCTGTGTGCCGCCGCGCCCTTTGCGATTCATGTCTATGCCGGCCTGTTGGCGCAGAACGTGGTGCTCGGGGCGCTGGTCGGTGCCGCGTTCCTGGCACTGGCGATGCTGGCCGGCGTGGGGGTGATCGAGTCGTACACCGAGCGCCTGTCGCGGCATGCCGGTTTCGAGTTTGGAACCACCCGGATGTGGGGATCGCTGGGCTGGGCCAGTGCAACGGGCGCGGTCGGCGTGGTGTTCAACATCAATCCGGACATCACGTTCTACATGAGCAGCGCCGCCGGCATCGTGTTCCTGCTGATCCTGTCGCGCCTGGACCTGAGCCGCTTGAACCAACCGGCGGCGCAGGCGGGCATGGCGGCCCGGCCGGTGCAGTTGAACGATCTCGGGAAGTTGCTGGTCCTCCCGCGATTCTGGGCCTTCAGCCTTTACCTGACGGGGGTGTGCGGGATCTACATGATCTACGAGCAACAGTTCCCGGTGTATTTCTCCTCGTTTTTCCCGACCCCGGAGGAGGGCACCCGCGCCTATGGCTACCTGAACTCGTCCCAGGTGCTGGTCGAGGCGGTCCTGATGCTGTTTGCCCCCTGGGTGGTCAGCCGCACAGGCGCCAAATACGGGCTGATCCTGGCGGGCGGCATCATGTTCGTGCGCATCCTCGGTTCCGGGCTGGCAACGCAGGCCTGGACCATCGCCACCTGCAAGATGTTGCATGCCCTGGAAGTGCCCCTCTTGCTGGTCTCGATATTCAAATACATTTCCCTCAATTTCGACTCCCGGCTGTCTGCCTCGATCTACCTGGTGGGCTTTCAGTTCGCCCAGCAATTGACCGCCATGCTGCTGTCGCCGCTGGTGGGCTACGGCTACGACCGCTTCGGCTTCGCCAACGTCTACGTGCTCATGGCAGCCCTGGTCGGCGCTTGCCTGCTGCTGTCATGGACCTTGTTGCGCAAGGACCCCGCGCGCGGCACCTCCCAAGACGGGCCTGGCGATTCGCCGGAGCTGCCCGCCATCTCTCAATCCGCCCTTCGTTATGAACCCTAGACAGGAACCAGCCATGCACGCGGCACTGTTGGACCAAGCGCACCGCGCTATCGAAAAAACCTTGGCTGAGCGGGGCAACGACTTTCGCCCCGCCTATCATCTTGCGCCGCCGGCGGGATGGATGAACGACCCCAACGGCCTGGTGTTTTTTCGCGGTGAATATCACGTGTTCTACCAGCATCATCCCTATTCGGCGCAATGGGGGCCGATGCACTGGGGACATGCCAGGAGCCGTGACCTGGTGCATTGGGAGCATCTGCCCATCGCGCTGGCGCCTGGCGCTGCCTATGACCGCGACGGCTGCTTCTCGGGGTCTGCAGTGGTCGCGGACGACAGGCTGTACCTGATCTACACCGGGCATTTGTGGCTGGGCGCGCCGGGCGACGACCAGAACATCCGTCAGGTCCAGTGCCTGGCCAGCAGCACCGATGGCGTGTCGTTTCACAAGCACGGGGTGGTGATCGAGACGGCGCCGGAGCCGGGCATCATGCATTTTCGCGATCCCAAGGTGTGGCGACGGGCAGGGCAGTGGTGGATGGCCCTTGGCGCGCGTTGCGGCGACGACCCGCAGCTGCTGCTCTATCGTTCGCACGATCTGCAGCACTGGGAGTACCTGAGCTGCGCCCTGCAAGGGCAGCGTCAGCCGGACGGCTACATGTGGGAGTGTCCGGACCTGTTCGAACTCGATGGCTGCGACGTGTTTCTCTATTCGCCCCAGGGCCTGAAACCCAGCGGCTATGACAACTGGAACAAGTTCCAGAACAGCTACCGAATGGGCCTGCTGGACGACCGGGGTTTTTTCAGCGAGTGCGGCACGCTGCGCGAGCTGGATCACGGTCATGACTTTTATGCTGCGCAGACCCTGCTGGCGCCGGACGGGCGCCGCCTGCTGTGGGCCTGGATGGACATGTGGGACAGCCCGATGCCGAGTCAGGCGCATCACTGGTGTGGAGCGCTGTCGCTGCCTCGGGAGTTGAGCCGCGACGGCGAGCGGCTGCGCATGCGGCCGGCCCGCGAGTTGACGGCCTTGCGCCGGTCGCTGCGGACCTTGCCGATTGGCGCGGTGGAATCCGCCGATTGCCTGCTCGATGAGCGAGGCACGCTGCTGGAGTTCGAACTGACCCTGGACCTGGCTGGCAGTACCGCCGAGCGCTTCGGTCTGGCCCTGCGTTGCAGCGAGGACCGGCAGGAGCGGACCCTGGTGTATTTCGATGCCATGGCGCGCCGTCTGGTGCTTGACCGGCAGCATTCGGGCGCCGGTGTGAGCGGGGTACGCAGCGTGCCGATTGCCTGGGGGCAAACCCGGATCGCCCTGCGGATTTTTCTGGATCGTTCCTCTATCGAGGTGTTTGTCGACGATGGCGCCTACAGCTTGAGCAGCCGTATCTATCCTGGTCCCGACAGTCAGGCGGTCACGGCGTTTGCCATCAATGGGCGCGGTGCTTTCGGCGACGTTTCGCTCTGGCACCTGGCCGATCTGCGCCTCTGAGGCGCGGGTGGGACGCGCCTGGCACGACTTGCGGCGGCGTGTTGTCATGCTTTTGCCAGGCATGACATGATGCCCGGCCCTATCAGCATTGGCACCTGCGAATGGCTTCAGTTAAAGATGTCGCGCGCCTGGCAGGGGTTTCCTTCATGACGGTGTCCAGGGCGCTCAATACCCCGGAAAAGGTCAATCAGGAAACCCTGGCGAAAGTTCTGCAAGCGGTGGAGACCCTGGGGTATGTCCCCAGCCTTTCTGCGCGAAAGATCCGCGGCGGCTCCTCGGGTGGCAAGACGATCGGCGTCTTCGCCCTGGATACCGCCACCACGCCCTTCGCTGTGGAAATGCTCCTGTCCATGGAGCGCACCGCCCGCGAAAGCGGCTGGAACCTGTTCATCGTCAACGTCTTTGAAGTGCCGCCGAACCAGCAGACCATCGATCTGATGCTGTCCCATCAGCCTGACGGGATCATCTTCAGCGCCATGCAGCTGCGCACCGTCGAGATCCCCCCGGTACTGCGCAGCCTGCCGCTGGTACTGAGCAATTGCGTGAGCCTGGAGCCCGGCGTGGCCTGCTACGTGCCGGATGACGCAGACGGTCAGTATCAGGCGGTGCGCTACGCCCTCAAGCGGGGCTACCGCAGTCCGCTGTGCATCAACCTGCCGCAGAGCAGCCTGGCCTGGGAGCAGCGACAGCTGGGATTGGCTCGCGCCTTCGCCGAAGCCGGGATAGCGGTGGCCGATGTGCCTCAATACCACCTGTCCCAGGACGACGCCTATCAGGAAACCATTGCCGTGCTGGAGAGCCGGTTGCGCGAGCTGCAAGGCCGGCCGGCGTTCGATCTCCTGGTGTGCGGTAACGATCGGATCGCTTTGGTCGCCTACCAGTACTTGCTCAGTCGCGGCCTGCGCATTCCGGATCAGGTGGCGGTCCTGGGGTACGACAACATGATCGGTGTTGCCGAGCTGTTCTATCCGCCGCTCAGTACCGTGCAATTGCCGTATTACGAGATGGGGCGGCGGGCTGCTCAATACCTCATTGAACGCAGGGAACAGCCGATGATTCACCGGGTGGCATGCCCGCTGGTGGAACGCGAGTCCTGCTGAACGCCATGGCTGGCGGGACAATGCGCCAGCCGACGGGCGCCCATGATCCTGGGGCTGGTCAATCGTCGGCCAGCCTTTACATTTTTTGACTGTAAATTCACTGATTAATACAACTCCGGCTTTGGCAAAGTTCGATACTGCGCGCTCTACCGCCCTGGAGGATTTTCCGCTCGGGGTATCGCTCCAAATGCACGAAAGGAATCATCCGGATGTATCTCTCTCATAGGCTCACGGGGATCGGTCTGTGTGCCGCGTTGTTTGTCCTGGCAGGTTGCGCGCCCACTTCAATCGCCGGACCCGGGGCCAACAATGTGCGCATCACCCACAATGAACCGGGACGTGAATGCAAGTTTCTTGGCGATGTCACCGGCAGTCAGGGCGACTTTCTATTGGGCAGTATCACGGGCAACGCCAACCTCGAAACCGGCGCCCGCAACGACCTGAAAAACAAGGCCGCGGCGATGGGGGGCAACCGGGTTTATCTGCTCACTCAGCGCGCCGGACAGACCGGTTCGGACAATCGCTTGGAGCAAACCAACGTGACGCTTTCGGGCAATGTCTATCACTGCCCTGAGCCCTGAACCGACTCGCTCCCTCTGATCGCGGAAGATCTTTCCCCCGCCAAGAGCTGACCTGTCGGCGCTATCGAAGTCGGCCTCGGTTGGGGGCATCTGCGTGCCACGGATCGCTGGCCAACGTGCGTTCGAGCATGGCTGGTGGATGGCCGCAAGGGGCCATGTCAGACTGCTTGCCGGCTTTTTTGCCCCAGGCAAAAGGGCCGCTACTGGCGATCGGGATCAAAGGGAATTGACGATGCAAACAGACCACATCTTTATTGGCGTGAATGATCACCGGCAAGGCGCTGAGGCATTGAAAGCCCTCGGATTGGTTGAAGGGACGCCGAACACCCACCCGGGCCAAGGCACTGCCAACAGACGGTTCTTCTTGCGCAATGCGTTCATCGAGCTTTTGTATCTCACCGATGAGGCCGAGGCGCAAAGTCAGTTGACCGCGCCGACACGACTCTATGACCGCCTCAAGGGTGACGATGCACACGCCGCGCCCTTTGGCGTTTGCTTCAGGCCCTCCAGCGAGGGCGAGGCGCCGCTGTTTCCGGTCTGGGAATATCGCCCCCAGTATTTGCCCGCGGCCCTGAAAGTCGACGTGGGGCAAGCGCCGGTCAGCGAGCCGATGTGGTTTTTTCTGGCGTTTGCCAACAGACCCGATGAGGCGCCGATTGAGCGCGCCCAGCCGTTTGAGCATCCCAATGGTTTTCGCGAGATGACGCGCGGTGCGCATCACCACGCCCGCCCGCGACGCTTTTTCAGCCGCTGCCCACTGCGCAAACCAGCTGCAGGGATTTGCGATGGTCCAGGGCGATGAGCACCTGATCGAAGTGGAAATCGATCATGGAGCCAGCGGCCAGCACCGGGATTTTCGTCCGCTGCTGCCGATGATCATGCGCTGGTGATGCGTTGCGCCGATCGCTCGGTCATTGCTGCCGCTGAGCCCGCTGCTTGTAGCGGGCGCTTCAGGAGGGCAGGGACAGCAGCCAGGCGCTGAATGTCTTGAATGCCGGAAAATGCTGATAGCGCGCGGCGCAGGTCAGGTAATAGTTGCGGCCGCTTTCCATGGGGCCGAACAGCTTGACCACGGCCCCAGACTCGATTTCATCCTGCACCAGAATATCCGGAACCAGCCCGATACCTATGCCTGCGGCCACCGCCTGGATCAGGTGGGCGGTGAGCTCGAAGCTGGGGCCCGTGCGCATCTTCTGGTGATCCAGGTTGTTGCAGTCGAACCAGTCAGACCAGCCGTTGGGCCGCGAAACCACATTGAGCAGCAAATGATGGGTGATGTCGTCGAGGGACAGCTCGGGGGTGTCTGCCAGGGCTTTGGGGCTGGCGATCACGATCAGCTTTTCTCGCAGCAACAGGTGCGACACGTAGCCCGGCCAATCCCCTTTCCCCGCGCAGATGATGGCTTGCATGTCGCCCACGCTGGAGGGGTTGTCGGCATGAATGATCCTTGAGTGGATATGCACCAGGTTCCTGGGATGACGGGCATAAAACTCATGCATTTTCGGCAGCAGCCATTTTGAGCCGAACGTTGGAAGCACCGCCAGGTTCAACGGGCCATCGTCTTCCTTGAAGGCGATGGTCTGCAGGGTGGCGCTGCGAATGCGGCCCAATGCGGCTGTGAGCTCATGCTGGTAAAGGGCGCCGGCGGCGGTGAGCTCGATTTTTCTTCCCTCGCGCTTGAACAGCGAGATCTCCAGTTGCGACTCCAGGGCCTGCACTTGCCGGCTGACTGCGCTTTGCGTCAGGGCAAGTTCGTCCGCGGCTTTGGTGAAGCTGCAATGGCGGGCGGCGGCCTCGAAAGCGACCAGCAGGGACATCGAGGGGGTCAGTCGGCGTGGATTCATTCATAAAGCTCATGCAAATGCTGCAGGTTTTACGTTTGTGTGAAACGTCTTGGCCCCACAGAATCTGGGGTGTGCCCCTCGCCATGAAGCAGCTGTCGGGGGGTAAGCATACATAACGAGAATGCTCAGATTAGCGGTATCGCCAGTAGGAATTCCAGCATGATTGCCCGGTTGTCTCCCCATGAAGTCAAAAACCCAGCCTGTGAGTTGTTCCTGGCTCGCCTGGAACAGGAGGGTTTCCAGGGCGAAATCGCTCGCGATCATGGACTCAGGACCGTGCTGGCAACCGACAACTCGATCTATCAGCGCCTGCCGCAAGCCGCGGTGTTTCCGCGCAATGTGCAGGATGTCGAGCTGTTGGCCCGTCTCGTGGCGCTGGCGCCATTCAGCTCGGTGGTGCTCACGCCGCGGGGCGGAGGAACCGGCACCAATGGTCAATCGTTGACCAGTGGGGTTGTGGTCGACCTGTCACGGCATATGAACGGCATCCTCGAGATCAACGTCGAGGAACGTTGGGTGCGGGTGCAAAGCGGCGTGGTCAAAGACCAGCTCAACGCGGCGTTGAAAGCCCACGGGCTGTTTTTCGCGCCCGAGCTGTCGACCTCGAATCGGGCCACGATCGGCGGCATGATCAACACCGACGCAAGCGGTCAGGGAAGCTGCACCTATGGGAAAACCCGTGATCATGTCCTGGCGCTGTCCACCATTCTCATCGGTGGCGAGCGGCTCGACAGTGCGCCCCTGGAGCCTGAACAGTGGCAGGCGCAGGCCCGTCGCGAAGACAAGGTTGGCGCGGTCTATCGATGCGCGTCGCAGATCGTGCAGCAGTATGCCGAGCTCATCGAACACACGTTTCCCAAGCTGAACCGGTGCCTGACGGGGTACGACCTGGCGCATCTGCAGGAGCCCGATGAGCGCCTCAATCTGAGCAGTGTCCTGTGCGGCTCCGAAGGCTCGCTGGGTTTCATTGTCGAAGCCACGCTGAATGTGCTGCCCATTCCCCAGTATTCGATCCTGGTCAATGTGCGTTATGCCGGCTTCATGGACGCACTGCGCGACGCCAAGGCGTTGATGGAGCTCAAGCCCCTGTCCATCGAGACGGTGGACTCCAAGGTCCTCGGACTGGCCATGAACGACATCGTCTGGCACGGCGTCGCCGAATACTTTCCCCAAGACCTCGATGTGCCGACCCTGGGCATCAACCTGATTGAATTCAGTGGCGACGACGAGGCGGCCCTGCTGCAACGGGTGCATGAATTTGTCCTGCACCTGCAGCGTGACACCCGCGTGGTGCGATTGGGGCACACCTTGGCCGTCGGCGCCGAGGCAGTGAAGCGGGTCTACGCGATGCGCAAGCGGGCGGTGGGGCTGCTGGGCAACGTCAAGGGTTCCGCCAGGCCCCAGCCGTTCGTTGAAGATACCGCTGTTCCTCCCGAGCACCTGGCCGATTTCATCGGGCAATTTCGCGAGCTGCTCGATAGCCATGGCCTGGAATATGGCATGTTCGGCCACGTGGACGCCGGGGTCCTGCATGTGCGGCCGATCCTGGACATGAAAGACCCGGCTCAGGCGGCGCTGATCCGGCCCATTTCGGACGCCGTCGCCGAGCTGACGCAACGACACGGCGGCTTGCTCTGGGGCGAGCACGGCAAAGGACTGCGCTCGCAATACGTGCCCGACTACTTCGGCGAACTCTATCCGGCCCTGCAGGAACTCAAGGCGGCTTTTGACCCGAACAACCAGCTCAACCCGGGCAAGATCGCCACGCCAAAGACGCTGCCCGGCGCCCGGTTGACCCGGGTGGATGAAGTCCAGTTGCGGGGCGAGCTGGATCGCACCATTGATGAGCGGGTCTGGTCGCACTATGACGCCGCCGTGCATTGCAACGGCAACGGCGCCTGCTACAACTTCGATCCCGATGACGCCATGTGTCCTTCCTGGAAAGGCACCCGCAACCGAGTGCACTCGCCCAAGGGGCGGGCTTCCCTGGTGCGTGAATGGCTGCGCTTGCAGGGGCAGCAAGGTGTCGATGTGCTGGCTTGCCAAGGGGGGCTCTCGTCCGGGGCCGCGCTTCTGGGCCTGCCGCGACGTGCGGTCAATACGCTTGCGCAGAAGATGGGCCAGAAAGACTTTTCCCATGAGGTCTACGATGCAATGGCCGGGTGCCTGGCCTGCAAGTCCTGTGCGGGGCAGTGCCCGGTGAAAGTCAATGTGCCGGACTTTCGTTCGCGATTCCTGGAGCTGTACCACAGTCGCTATCTGCGCCCGCTGAAGGATTACCTCATCGGCTCCCTGGAGTACACGATTCCCTACTTCGCCCGCGTGCCGCGCTTGTACAACGGCATCCTCGGCTCGCGGATGGTGGGGGCGTTGCTGCGGCGGGTGGCCGGGATGATCGACAGTCCGCTGCTGAGCTTGCTGAATTTCGATGAGGTTTGCCGCCGGTGGAACGTACGCGTGGCGTCGCCCGCACGGCTTGAGGGGCTGGACGAGGCGCAACGTGCTCGCAGCGTGATTCTCGTGCAGGACGCCTTTACCCGTTACTTCGAAACACCGCTGCTGGCTGACTGGATCGAATTGATTTCCAGGCTGGGGTTCGAGGTGTACATCGCGCCGTTCGCGGCCAATGGCAAGCCGCTGCAGGTCCAGGGCTTCTTGAAAGCCTTCGAAAAGGCCGCCCATTTCAACGGCCGGTCCCTTCGCCAGCTGCACCGATATCAGATTCCCCTGGTGGGGCTGGATCCGGCGATGACCCTGGTGTATCGGCAGGAGTACGCCAAGACCCTGGGGCAGGATCAAGCGCCGACGGTGCTGCTGCCGCAGGAGTGGCTGGCGCAGGTACTGGCGCCATCGGCGCTGGGCGCCGATCAGGGGACTTACTACTTTCTGCCGCACTGCACCGAAAAAACCAACGAACCGGGCAGCGTGGCCCTGTGGCAGACGATCTTCGCACGAGTCGGCCTGACGTTGCAGGTGCAAGCCAGCGGCTGCTGCGGGATGTCCGGAACCTACGGCCACGAAGCCCGGAACGCCGAGACGTCCGACGTCATTTACAGTCAGTCCTGGGGGCCGCTGGTGGCCCGTCTCAATGGGGCAGGGCGCCTGCTGGCGGATGGCTATTCGTGTCGAAGCCAGGTCAAGCGCAAGGACGGACAGACGGTTGAGCATCCGCTGCAGGCGTTGCTGAAGCTGATGCGCGGCGCCGCCCAATCTTCAGGAATTTGAGTGGCACGGGCCCGAGGCGCTGTGACGGCCTCGGGTGTCTGTCGCTGTGGACTGGCGTGTATCGGTGGGTGGCCGGGGCGTCAGGGGGGCATCAGAAGCCGTAGAGCTGTGCCGGGTTATCCACCAGGATCTGCTTGATCAGCGCGTCATCGTTTTCAACCCAGTCGAACAGCATCTCCAGCAGGCTGGCGTCGTTGGGCATCGGCACCGGTATGCACGGATGTGGCCAATCGCTTGCCCATAGCAGGCGGTTCGGGTTGGCCTCGATCAGCGCCCGGGCGTAGGGCGTTACGTCGTCGTAAGGGAAGTCCTTCGACGCGGTAAAGCGATAGGCGCCGGAAAGCTTGACCCACGCACGGCCTTCTTTCAGCAGCCGCAGCAGGTCGATGAAGCCAGGGTGGTTCAGCCCGCAACTGGTGGGCATGTGCCCCATATGGTCGATGACGACCGGCACGGGCAGGCTGGCCACGGTTTCATACAAGTCGGCGAATTCGGTGATATCGATCAGCAACTGAAGGTGCCAGCCAAGGGGTGCGACTTTTTCCGCCAGCGCCGCAACATCCGATACCTCAACGCCACTTTTGAAGATCAGGTTGACGCGCACGCCGCGGACCCCGAGGCGATGCATCGCCGACAGGGTGTGTGGATCGGTGTCGGTATCGATCACCACCACGCCGCGCAATGCACTGCCCCCTTCTTTCAGCGCCGCCAGGGTGGTGCTGTTATCGGCCCCATAGACACTGGGTTGGACGATGACTGCGCGACTCAACCCGAGGGTTTTCTGGACACGCTGAAAGGCCTCCAGGGGAGCGGGTGGCGGCGTGTAGGAGCGGTGAGGGGAGAACGGTTGCCCATGCTCGTCACCAAAGACGTGGAAGTGGCAGTCGCATGCGCCCTCCGGCAAGGTGCGTTGCAGTTGGCGAGGCTCGGGATCCGGGCCTGCGCATTGCGGCGCATAGGTTTCGCCCAGCGAACTCATCCGCGTGATTTCCCAGCCTTGCAATCCGCGCAATCCATTGCGCTCGGCGGAGTTGATGATTTGTTGCCAGGTGGCGCGTCTGGCGAGGTCGGGGTCGCCGAGTTTGATGGCATCGAAGATCGCCTGGTGTTCGGCCAGCAGCGTTTCGCCGAGGTCGCTCGAACGAACCAGGCGGTTCTCCAGCAAGGCCGCTTCGTAGACGTGGCTGCAGAGAAAGATGATGAAGTTGCGAAAGTAGTCATTGCCTGTGGCGTCGGCAATTGCCCGCTTGAACTGCAGGCTGTGCTCCAGCATGTCCTGACGGTTTTGTAGGCCGGTGCGCAGGGTGTCCAGGGCCGCTGCGATCTTGTTCAACTGATTGCGCGAGCGGCGTCGGGCGGCCATGGCGGCGGCGGCGACTTCGAGGTCCAGGCGCAGTTCGTACAGCTGACGCAGCTTGTTGCTGTCGGTCAGTTCCTCTTGAGTGATGCGGAAGCTGCTCTGGTTGGCTTCGGTGGCAACAAACACCCCAAGCCCTTGGCGACTGATGACGAGACCGGCCGAATTGAGCCGGGCCACGGCTTCACGCACTACATTTCGGCTGACAGCGAAGGCTTCGGCCAAGCGACTTTCGGTGGGGATGCGATCACCGGGACGGAGTCGGCCTTCACGTATTTCACTTTCCAGATAACGAAAGATTTCAACCGAGAAGTGATCACGTCGGCCAATTGCTTTTATAGTCATTTTACTCAGTCATCGAATGTCAGTTTCAAAAGCTTGAAACGTAGAACGCCCACGTAACGAACGATACGCGGGCGTTACTCTAACAAATGATGGCTCGCTCAGTGCAATTGCTTGCCCTTGGTTTCCGGGAGGAAGCAGGTCACCACCAGGACAAGGCAGTAGGCACCTCCGGCGAACATCGCGATCGCGGTGCCCAGGCTGTATTGGGCACTTATGAAACCGACGAGCCCTGGAAACAGAGCACCCACCGCCCGCCCGAAGTTATAGGAGAACGCCTGGCCGTTGGCCCTCACTGCCGAAGGGTAGAGCTCTGTCAGAAAGGCCCCCATGCCGCTGTAGATACCGGAAGCGGCGAAACCCAAGGGAAAGCCGAGAATCAGCATCTGGGTATTGGTCAGGTTCAACTGCATGTAGCAGATCACGCTGACGGCCGACAGAACGGCGAAGATGATGAAGTTGGCGCGACGCCCCAGCCGGTCGGACAGGAAGGCGCCGCAGACGTAACCGAAGAACGACCCCATGATGACGACCAGCAGATAACTCCCGGTGCCGAAGACCGACAGGCCCTTCTCCAGCTTCAGATAGGCCGGCAGCCATGTGGTGATCGCGTAGTAGCCACCTTGCACACCCATGCACAGCAGAGCCGACAACAGGGTGGTGCGCAGCAGCGAAGGGGAGAAAATATGCCAGAAAGCCACCGTGTCGCCTGTTTCGCTCTGGTGCTTTTTGGTCTGCAGGAACACCTCGGGCTCTGGCACGTATTTACGAATGTAGAGGACCAGGAGTGCAGGTGCGATGCCGATCCAAAACAGCGAGCGCCAGGCAAGGTCTTCCGGAAGGTAGCTGAAGGCCACTGTGTAAAGCAGCGCGGCCGCGCCCCAGCCGACGGCCCATCCACTCTGCACGATACCCACGGCCTTGCCGCGATGCTCCGCTCGGACCATTTCGCCGATCAGTACCGAGCCCACGGCCCACTCGCCTCCAAACCCGAGGCCCTGCAGCGCGCGAAGAACAAACAGCTGTTCGAAGTTTTGCGCGAAGCCGATCAGCACCGTGCAGATCGAGAACCACAGAATGCTGATCTGCAGCAGCCGCACCCGACCGTAGCGGTCCGCCAGAATCCCCGCTCCCCATCCGCCAATGGACGAAAAAAGCAGTGTCACGGTGCTCAGCAGTCCCACTGATCCCTTATCGATGTGCCAGAGGGTCATCAGCGAGGCGATGACAAAGGTGAACACCATGAAGTCCAGGGCGTCCAAAGCCCAGCCGCCAAATGCCGAATAGAAGGTGCGTTTTTCAACGGTATTAAGTTCGCTAAACCAACTCATTATTGTTCTCCGTGCAGCACCTCGGTGCTGCTGGGTTATTGTTTTTGTTATTTGAAGTCGTACAGAACGGCTGGGTTATCGACCAGGATGCTCTGTCGTTGGCGTGCACCGGGCGCCCATGAGTGCAAGCGATCCAGTAATGAACCGGTGTCGGGCGTGCTTTGGAGGGCGACGTGAGGCCAGTCGCTGCCCCAAACCATGCGTTCGGGTGCGGCGCCCAGCAAGGCATGGGCCAGGGCATCCGTGTCGGCATAGTCCGGAGGCTGCTCACTCAGGCGATAAGCGCCCGACAATTTGACCCACCAACCCTGTTCCGCCACGTTTCTCAGCAGCAGCTTGAAGCCCGGCTCCTTGACGCCCAAGTGGGCCGGGAAGTGTCCGAAGTGATCGATCACTACAGGGCAGGGCAGCTTGGCTATCCGCGCCTGCAGCTCGCTTAAAAGCCGGACATCAATCAAAAACTGCATGTGCCAGCCAAGGTCGGCAACTCGATGGGCCAGACGCTCCATCAAGTCCAGATTCACTCCGCCGCGAAACAGAACGTTGATGCGCACTCCACGCACACCCAAGGCGTGCATGTGCGCCAGTTCGTCATCGCAGATTCGTTCGTCGACGACCGCGACCCCCCTCAGTTGATCGGGATGGCGTTGCAACACCTCGAGCATGTAGCGGTTGTCGGTGCCATAGACGCTGGGCTGCACCAACACCCCTCGCTGCATTCCCGTCGCCCGCAACATGTCCAGATACAACGCCTCAGGTGCGGGAGGCGGGGTGTAACTGCGGTCGGATACCAGGGGATAGCGCGCGAAATCGGCGCAGATCACATGCGCATGGGTGTCGCACGCACCTGCCGGTAGCACGAAGCTGGGCGCTCGGATCTTTTCTCTCGGGGCGGCACAGGAGGGCGGCCATGCTGTGGCGGATTTGGGGTGAGACATGGATTTCATCTCCTCGACAGCTCTTCGCACGCCTTGGCGGCTGAAAAGCGGTACTTGTTGGTTGTTGGTTGTAGGTTGTCCAACAAGTGCTGGCATGTTGAATTTTTGCCATGGCCTTGTCAATGCGCGCAGGTGCGGATTTCGCACGGCGGAGAAATGGCGATTTGTGAGCTAATGGGAATTTGTATTAATTGCGAATAGTTTTGTATAGCATTCGCGGGCGTTTTTTGGCGGTTTCACCGCTTGTATTGGCCTATTCGTAAAGGTTTTCCTCTCCATGCGTCGAACCCTGCTTTCCATTTGTGTGCTGCAAGCGTTGTCGTCTACTTCATGGGCTGAACAAGCGCAGGTAAAACCTTCAAGCCTTGAGTTGGACACGGCCGATGTCATCGGCACCGCGACTTATGAACGGGCGGACGGCCCGGTGCAGGGTTACCGCGCGACGCGCTCGGCCAGCGCCACGCGTACCGATACCTCGATCCATGAAACCCCGCAGTCGATCAGCGTGGTCGCGAAGGATGCGGTCGAGGATCTCGGAGCCACTCGTTTGCAGGACGCGCTGGACTACGCCGGGGGCGTGGGGCGGGCGAACAACTTTGGCGGGCAGGGGCTGACCACCTTTACCGTTCGTGGCTTCACCACGGGCGAGTTTTACCGCAACGGTTTTCCGATCAACCGCGGCTATCCGAACATGCCGGATGCCAACACCATTGAGCGCCTTGAAGTGCTGCGCGGCCCGGCAACCATGCTTTACGGTCGGGGTGATCCTGGCGGTACTTTCAACGTGGTTTCCAAACAGCCGTTGCCCGAGCGCACGGTCACCCTGGGCAGTCAATTCAACGACCAGGGCATGAAGCGCGGCACGCTGGATGCTTCCGGGCCGCTCGACGAAGAAGGGCGCCTGGCCTATCGACTGAACGTGGTGGGCGAGGGCGGCGACACCTTCCGCGATCATGTCGACACCGAGCGCTACGGCATTGCGCCGGTGCTCACCTGGCAGGTCAGCGATGCGACCCGGCTGATGTTCGAAGGTGATTTCATGCGTAACAACGCGCCTCTGGATCGAGGCATGACCCGTTACGCGAAGCAGGTTGGCAGCGCATCTCGCGACAGTTTTTTCGGTGAAAAAGACGTGGGCAAGTTGCACAACGACAACAACATGGCGCAACTGCGTTTCGACCACCTGCTCAACGACGACTGGACCCTGGGCGGTGGCGTGCAGTGGCTTGATGGTTCGCTCAAGGGCAACGCGGTCGAGGCCAACGGTATTGCCGCCGACGGCCGCACCTTGGGGCGCAATTTCAACTATCGCAAGCTGGAGTGGACCGACCAGGATGTTCAGCTCAACCTGACCGGTCGTTTCGATACCGCCGGTGTGCAGCACACGTTGCTGACCGGCATCGAGTACGAAGACTACGACTACCAGTCGATCATTCAACGCTCCAGCGGCGCTGCGGGTGCGTACCCCATCGACCTCTTCGATCCGGTGTACGGCCAGCCGCGTCCGGCCCTGACCCGCACGCCGACTCATGACCAGGAAAACCTCAAGACTTATGCCGCGTTCGTGCAAGACCAAGTGGCACTGACCGACAAACTGAAAGTGCTGGCGGGGGCGCGTTTCGAACGCTTCGAACATGACTACGAAACCTATGTACCCGGCGGCAGGAGTTGGCAGGCCAGTGACAATGCCGTCACACCGCGCATGGGGGTGAGCTACGACTTGACCGAAACCTTTGCGATCTACGCCGATACCGCTCGCTCGTTCAAGCCCAACACCGGCGCCAGCCGCCTCGGTGGCGGATTTGCGCCGGAGAAGGGCAAGTCTTATGAAATGGGTATCAAGTGGGAAGCACTGGACCAGCAGTTGAGTGTCGACGCGGCGATCTATCAGATCGAAAAGCGCAACGTCTTGACCACCGACCCTGTTGATTCGACCTTCAGCGTTGCGGCCGGTGAAGTGCGAAGTCGTGGTTTCGATGTCAACGTTGCCGGCAACCTCAGTCCCGAATGGCGCGTGATCGGCGGCTACGCCTATGTCGATGCCGAAGTCACCAAGGACAACGTGCTGCGCTCTGGCACGCGGCTGTTGAACATCCCGAAAAACAGCTTCAGCCTGCTGAACATGTACGAGTTCCAGGACGGCATCCTCAAGGGCCTGGGCCTGGGTGGCGGACTCAAGTACGTCGACGAGCGCGCCGGGCAAACCGCCAACACCGGGTTTTCGATGGGCAGCTACACCGTTGTCGACTTGCTCAGTTTCTACAAGGTCAATGACAAGGTGCGGCTCAATCTTGACCTGAAAAACCTGTTTGATCGTGAATATGAAGAGGGCGCGTTCGGCAACGTTTACGCCTACCCAGGGGCGCCGCGGACGCTGCAATTGGGCATTGCCTACACCTTGTAGCGAGTTTGTTTTGCCGGCGGGGGCCGAGCTTGGCCTGATGTTACGGCGACCTGCACAGCCACCTCGAAAAAACCAGGGATAGGACGCTGACCCGGCGCCCGCGCGCTGACGGCGCGTGGGCCTGGCAGTCGAACACCGAGGCACCGGGCAGGCGCTGGCAGATACCCGAGCAATACATAGCGGCACCGCTTGGCATGGGCTTGTCAGCGAGACTTGCGGGGTTGCTCGCGGACTCTGACGCCGCCGCAGCCAAAGGTGATCTGCTGGATGATTCGCGCCAACTGAGTCGGTTGCCGGGGCGTCCGACGGCGCCGATTGCTCAATCCGTCGGCGCGGCGCTCAGGCACCCATTTCGCCTTGGCCCGCCACAGCGTTGCTTGATGCGCTCAAGCCGCTTCGATCAAAGACTGTCCGGATCGCCAAAGAACATCTGAATCCGCGAACGCAACCAGCGTTCTCCCGGATCGTTATCTTGTGAGCCGCGCCAGGCCATGTGCAGTTCGAAACTGCGCACCGGCAGGGGCGGATCTTCAGCACGTACTCCGCCGGCGGCAGTCAGGGCTTCGGCGGTGTAGTCCGGAACGGTGGCGAGGATGTCGGTGCCGGCCAGCAGGGTGCTCAGGCCGTTGAACTGCGGCACGGCGAGTACCACGTGGCGCTTGCGTCCGAGTTTCTCCAGTTCTTCATCGATAAAGCCGCTCAGGTCCCCGGCGAACGACACCAGGGCGTGGGGGCGGGCGCAGAAATCGTCCAGGCTGAGGGCGCCGGGCACGGTGTCGGCCCGCAGCAGTTTGGGCAGGCTGCGGCGCAAGACCTTGCGCTTGGCGTTGGCCGGCAGGTCGGCGGTGTAGCTGACGCCAATGGAGATTTCGCCGGAGGCCAGCAGCGACGGCATCAGCAGGTAGTTGGCCCGACGCACCACCAGGACGATGCCCGGGGCTTCGGCGCGTAAGCGCTTGAGCAGCATCGGCAGCAGGGCAAATTCCACGTCATCGGAAAGACCGATGCGAAATACGGTGGTGCTGGTGGCGGGATCGAACTCGGCGGCGCGGCTGACGGCGGTGGAAATCGAATCCAGGGCCGGCGAGAGCAGGGCGAAGATTTCCACTGCCCGGGCCGAAGGCTCCATGCTGCGGCCAGTGCGCACGAACAGGGGGTCGTCGAACAGATTGCGCAGGCGCGACAAGGCGGCGCTGATGGCCGGCTGGCCAAGAAACAGCTTCTCGGCGGCACGGGTCACGCTGCGTTCGTGCATCAGGGTTTCGAACACGATCAACAGGTTCAGGTCGACACGACGCAGGTCATTACGATTCATCTGGAGTCCTGGCAGAGTCAGCGAACTTGACGGAAGCGACCCTCGGGGTAAAAAGGTCGGCGTGAATCTTACGGGTAAAGGCTGGTACTCTGCACCGGCTAAATGTTGTTTGTTTGTAGTCAGGCCGCGCACGGGAAGCGCTGTCCGCCCCGATTATCAAGGGCACGGAATCAATGACAGACATGTCGACTATTAATAGGCACTGATAGTCTTGCTTTCAAAGCCCGGATAAAGTTCGCGGCATTAGAGGTTAATTTGACGAGGTTTGCGATGTCCCGCACGATTCGTTTTCACAAGTTTGGACCGGCCGAGGTGCTCAAATGCGAAGAGCATGCGGCCTCGTTGCCTGCGCCAGGCGAAGTGCAGGTACGAGTCGAAGCCATTGGTATCAGTTGGTACGACGTGCTCTGGCGGCAGAACCTGGCGTCGTCCCATGCCCGCCTGCCATCGGGCCTGGGGCATGAAATGGCCGGCGTGGTCACCGCAGTGGGCGAGGGCGTCGACGACCTCGCGGTCGGTGACAAGGTCGCCAGCTTTCCTGCCGAAAGTCCCAATGATTATCCGGTCTACGGCGAGCTGATCGTCCTGCCGCGCTCGGCCCTGACCCGCTACCCGGATGTGCTGAGCCCCATCGAGGCGGCCGTGCATTACACGCCGCTGTTGATCGCCTATTTCGCCTACGTTGATCTAGCGCGGGTCAAGCCCGGGCAGTTCGCCCTGGTGACCGACGCCAGTCACTGCGCCGGTCCGTCCTTCGTGCAGTTGGGCAAGGCCTTGGGTGTGCGGGTGATTGCCGCCACCAAGACCGCAGAAGAGCGTGAGTACCTGTTGTCCCTGGGAGCCGAGAAAGTCATAGTCACCGAGGAGCAGGACCTGCTAATGCAGATCAACAAGCTCACCGACAACCGTGGGGTCGACGTGGTATTCGATGGTCTGGGCGGTCCACAGATGTCGATGCTTGGTGACGTCCTGGCACCCCGAGGCAGCCTGGTGCTGTACGGCTTGCAAGGCGGCAACCAGACGCCGTTCCCGGCCTGTGCGGCGTTCCAGAAGAACATTCAGTTCTTCGTCCACTGCATCGGCAACTTCACCGGCAAGCCGGAGCTGGGGATCATTCAGGACCAGGTGGCGTTGCAGCGTGCGCTGCGCGACATCAACCAGCTGACCGCGGACCGGGTGCTGTTGCCCTTGAAGACCCGGGTCTTTCCTTTCAGCGAGTTTGTCGAAGCGCACCGTTACATGGACGAGTGTCCATGCCGCGAACGGGTGGCGCTCCAGGTCGAACCGGCCTGATGACTCCAACGCCAGGCCTAGCCTGGCGTTTTTGTTTCTGCGCCCTGGGCTCGCGGCCGGTTGGCGAAGACCCTCTGGAAAACTGCACGGGGCTCACGGCCCCTTTTGCCGGCCAGTCGACGACTACAGAAAAGCGCGGCGCTGCGGGATAGATTCCGTCGCGCTGCGGTCAAACTGCCAGTAAACTGCGCTCCATTCCCGAACCATCCTTTTCCAGAGGTTTTGCATGACTCTCAGTCCTTTTGCGGGTAAACCGGCACCGGTTGAATTGCTGGTCGACATCCCGCGACTGGTTACGTCGTATTACACCGGTCAACCCGATGCCTCGGTGCCTACCCAGCGCGTGGCTTTCGGCACCTCCGGGCATCGCGGCAGTTCGTTCGATCTGAGTTTCAATGAATGGCACGTCCTGGCCATCAGTCAGGCCATTTGCCTGTACCGTGAATCCCAGGGCATCAATGGCCCGTTGTTCGTGGGCATCGACACCCACGCCCTGTCGACCCCGGCCGGGGCCAGCGCTCTGGAAGTCCTGGCGGCCAACGGCGTGACCGTGATGATCGCTGCCGGTGACGAGTACACCCCGACCCCGGCGGTGTCCCATGCCATTCTCTGCTACAACCGCGGCCGGACCTCGGGCCTGGCGGACGGGATCGTCATCACGCCTTCCCACAACCCGCCACAAAGCGGTGGCTACAAGTACAACCCCACCAATGGCGGCCCGGCCGACACCCATATCACCAAGTGGATCGAGGCCAAGGCCAACGAACTGCTGGCGGCCAAGCTCGCCGGAGTCAAGCGCATCAGCTACGAGCAAGCGCTGAAGGCTGATACCACACATCGCCATGACTACCTCAATACCTACGTCGCCGACCTGATCAACGTCATCGACCTCGACGCCATCCGCAACGCCAAGCTGCGCCTGGGCGTGGATCCGCTGGGTGGAGCAGGGGTGCGCTACTGGTCGGCCATCGCCGAGCACTACCGTCTTGATCTGGACGTGGTGAACCAGCAAGTGGATGCCACCTTCCGCTTCATGTCGGTGGACTGGGACGGACAGATCCGCATGGACCCATCCTCCAGCTACGCCATGCAAGGATTGATCGGCCTGAAAGAGCGCTTCGACGTGGCTTTTGCCTGTGACCCCGATCACGACCGCCACGGCATCGTCACCCCTAGCGGCGGCCTGCTGGCACCGAACAACTACCTGGCGGTGTCCATCGATTACCTGTTCCAGAACCGTCCGCAATGGCGCGCCGACGCCGCCGTGGGCAAGACCGTGGTCAGCAGTGGCCTGATCGATCGGGTGGCGGCGCGTCTGGGCCGTCGCCTGTACGAAGTGCCCGTGGGCTTCAAGTGGTTTGCCGACGGCCTGTTCGACGGCTCCCTGGGCTTTGGTGGGGAAGAAAGTGCCGGTGCCTCGTTCCTGCGCAAGGACGGTGGTGTCTGGTGCACCGACAAGGACGGCCTGATCCCGTCGCTGCTGGCCGCTGAAATGACCGCTCGTACCGGCCGTGATCCGAGCCAGGCCTACCGCGCCCTGTGCGACGAGCTGGGCGAACCTTTCTCGGTACGGGTCGATGCCAAGGCCAACCCGCAGCAAAAAGCCTTGCTCAGCAAGCTTTCGCCGCAACAGGTGACCTCGACCCAGCTGGCCGGCGAACCGATCCAGCAGATCCTCAGTCAGGCCCCGGGCAACGATCAGGCCATTGGTGGCCTGAAAGTCATGACCGAGAACGGCTGGTTTGCCGCACGGCCATCGGGCACCGAGGACATCTACAAGATCTACGCCGAGAGCTTCATCGGTGACGATCACCTCAAGCAGCTGGTGCAGGAAGCCCAGGCCCTGGTGGACGCCGCCATCAGCGGCAACTGATTCACCCCAAAGCCGGCTCGCCGGCCAATAAAAAAGGGGCGACCTTCACGGCCGCCCCTTTTTTTACCACAGCGCTTTTATTGGCCGCAGCGCTTCACGCCAGATCCACCAGCACGATCTCACTGTCCTGCAGCGCGCTCACTCGCAGCACTCGTTCGTCCTCGACCGCAACCCCATCTCGAGCTTCGGCGCGCAAGCCGTTGATCTCGATCGTTCCGGTAGCCGGCACCAGATAAGCCCGGCGTCCAGCGTCCAGATGGTACTCGGCGGTTTCCCCAGCCTTCAGGTTGGCCGCCACCAGCCGTGCGTCGGCTCGAATGCGCAAGCTTTCCTCGTCGCCGTCCTTGCCGCTGGCCAGGGTCACAAAACCCTCGCGCAGCCCCTTGGGAAAAGGCTTGGCGCCCCAGGACGGCGCAGAACCGGCCTGGTTGGGAACGATCCAGATCTGGAAGATCTTGGTCGGCGTGGCTTCCAGGTTGTATTCGCTGTGGGCGATCCCGGTCCCGGCGCTCATGACCTGCACATCGCCGGCCTCGGTGCGGCCCTTGTTGCCCAAGTTGTCCTGATGGCTGATGGCGCCTTCGCGGACGTAGGTAATGATTTCCATGTCCCGGTGCGGGTGCTGGGGAAAACCGGTGCCGGGAGCGATCACGTCATCGTTCCAGACCCGCAGGTTGCCCCAGTGCATGCGCTTGGGGTCGTAGTACTCGGCGAAGGAAAAGTGGTGATGAGCATCCAGCCAGCCGTGGTGTGCGCCGCCTAGGGAGCTGAAGGGTCTGAGTTCAAGCATGATCGTCTCCTCATTAGGCTTCGCCATGGCGCCTTGTACCCGGGCCAAAAACGATAACCGTTGGTTGATGGCGTGCATCTTCTATCAGTCATAGATCGATAAAAAGCGCAAAAAATGCCGTAATCCAATCGTAAAATTAGATGATTATTTTGTCGGAATCTTGGTGTTAAACCTTCGGTTCATCGCTTAAGTTAATGACCTGCAAGCAATTCGCTGGATACCAGGAATAAATCCGGCGACCATTACCGCTCAGTCTCACCCCCTTGGAGTCCGCGTGTCGCAACACAATCCCGATCTGCCCCCCGAGCTTTTGCCCCTGGCCCAGATGCCCCTGTTGAAGCGCCTGGCTGCGCGCTTCTTCGGTCATGGCCTGAACCGCCTGCGGGCCCAGCATCGGGCCTCCTGGCTGCACGGTCAGGCCGACGGCTTTCGCAGCGGTCACACGGCGGGAGTGGAGTACGGCTACAAGGAGGGCCGGCTTGAGGGGCTGGAAGAAGGCCGTCAGGTGTTGTTGATCCGCGACAGCCGCAACACCGAGCACCGGCCGCCAGGGGTGGATGACCGGTTGTTCGACGACTGGCGCCTGCCGCTGAGTGCCGAGCTGAAGAAGCGCTTCAAGGCCGATGTCGCCCGCTTGCTGCCGGCCCGGGCCCAGCCCAGTGCCGCCCAGTGGAAGATGATCTTCAGCGACACACCGGCCACAGCGGTGATTGCCGGGGCCGGGGCCGGCAAGTCGACGTCGCTGGTGCTGCGTCTGTTGCTGCTCAGCCACTACCTGGGATTCGAGCTGGATTCGATGACCGTGGTGACCTTCACCCGGGAGTCGCGCAAGGACTTCATCGGCAAGCTGGTGGAAGTCTTCGCCCTGTGGGGACGGGTACTGGCTCCCCGCGAAGCCCGGGACCTGGTGCGCACCTTCCATTCGCGGATCCTGCCCATGGTGCGCAGCCTGCCGGGGCTGGAGCGCTTGCAGGCCTTCGAGAACCTCAGCGAGCGCCAGCCAGGTGCCGAGGACGAGGTGGACAGCAATCCCTTCGATCTGCGCATCAACGATGCCCAGCGCCAGCACCTCAATGCCTGCTATCAGGCGCTGTATCGCAGTGACGAGCGCTTCCGCCGGGCTTTGCAACCCTTGGCGCGCCACGCTCTGCAACTCAGGGAGCTGGAGCGCGATCACCCCGATGTGCAAAAGCGCGTGGCGGTCACCGAGTTGGCGGCCAAGCGTGACGAAGAGCTGTGCGACACCGTGGAAGACCTATGGCTGCGTGCCGGTGCCTGGCCGATTCAGGGGATCGAGCCTCGGCGCCAGAGTTTCTTGATCAACGGTTCGACCTTCTATTGCCATGGTTATGCCGCCGAGCTGGATGCCTGGGTCGTGCTCGGCTTCGATCCTCGGGAGAGCCCGCAGATCACCCGGCCCGGGGCCAAGCTGACGGTGCGCGCCGAGTGCGCTGTAAAGCGCACCCTGTTTCAAGCTTTCTGCCGTAAGCCTTTGATTTGGCTTGATAGTTATGAAGGAGCAAAGCGCGTCTCAGGGGCCTTTTCTGCCCAGGTCAGTGCGGGGCCGGGTTTCGATTATCGGGTCAAGGGCGAGCTGGCCTCGGCCCCCTTGCTGGACTGCTTTGTGGCGGCGGCCGGCTTTATCGAGAACCTGGGACTGGAGGTCGGGGACGCCGTAGCCGGCATGAGCTTTGCCCAGGACGACCCGGATCGTTTTTTCTTCGAGGCCTTGAGCCTGTTCTGGCGGGCCCTGGAGGACCACCTGCTAGACCAGTCGCCGCCCATCATGAGCTACAACCGGATGTTCGCCCTGTTCAGCGAGCGCTCGCCGGAAAACTTCAAGCTGCTCAGCGATGCCTGCCTGCGGCCGATGTCGCACCTGATGATCGACGAATTTCAGGATGTGTCGCCGCAGATCGTCTCCTGGATCAAGGCCAGCCTTGGCGAGATCCGCCGCCGTGGCGCGGCCTTGAACCTGGGGCGCGGGGCCCAGCATTCATCCTTGCTCTGTGTCGGTGACGACTGGCAGTCGATCTACGGCTGGCGCGGCAGCTCGCCGAAGTACTTCATCGAATTCAACAAGGAGTTCCCGTCGCCGGGCACCACGCGGGTGATGCTCAGCGAGAACTACCGCAGTCACCAGCACGTGATCGACGCTGCCGAGCACATTGTCCGCGCTGCCCCGGCCATTGCCGGCAAGAAGGCCAAGGCTGTTGGCCAGGACAGGGAGCTGTGGCCGGTGCAGGTGCTGGATCGGGACGACCAGGACTTGGCTCGGCGCCTGGCAGAGCATTACCGTCAGGGTGACTCAATCTTGATTCTGTTTCGAAAAACAAGCGATAAGTTGTTGATTGAACAGCATATTTCTCAAATAGTTAATGTTGATTCTAGCTTGCCGCCGGCGGCCCGCCGGCTCAAGCAACTGACCTATCACAGCGCCAAAGGCCTGCAGGCGGATGCCGTGTTCCTGCTGGGCGATTGCCAGCACCTGAGCAGTTCACCCTACAAGAACCAGGTCTATCGGCAGGCCGGGCTGGGCAAGGATGGCGACGCCGAGCCTTACGACAATGCGCAGAAGGACGAGATCCTGCGCCTGGCCTACGTGGGCATCACCCGCGCGGTCAAGCATTGCTACTGGTACGTCGATCCCCAGGAGTCGACGGCGGGCAATGCGCCCAAGGCTTCGGACCGGGTGCCGGGCGACAAGCCATATTTTTCCGACCTGCGGCAGCGAGCATGAAAAAGCCCGCCGGTCAGGCGGGCTTCAGTCGAGGCGGCCGCGTATCAGGCCTTGAGTGCCAGAGAGGGGGCAAAGGCCTCCAGTTCGTCCTCTACGGCCTCGATTATTCGTTCGACATCCGCTGCGCTCATCACCGTGGCACAGGGAATGCCGGCGATGGCAATCATGGTTTCGCCGCTGGCACGGTCGAACAGCCGGGCGATCATGCTGCCGGGTGCATCCATGCTGGCTTCGAAGCCCAGGGGATGGAAATGCCAGCGCATCAGCTGGCAGGCGTTGGGAAAGGTGACTTTACTGGCCCAGACTCTGTTCATCGGTGGCCCACCCTGATTCATTGAGCGCTTCCTTGTGCTCGCGGTAGGGACGAGCGGATCGTCATTGATCTGCTCGCTTGAGGCTATAAAAGTAGCACCGGCTGATGACAGCTCGGCGTTTTTTTGCCCACCGTCCGGCAGTTGTCTGTCGGATTCATGATGCAGGTCATGTCTTGGCGGGCAGTGCCATCGTCGTGCCACGATCCGCATCGCGCGGGTGGTCGTTGAAGCCGCTGCGCAAGTTCGGCAAGCTGCGCCTTTTCCTGTTCGAGAAACCTATGTCTGTCCCTGATGACGGGCCGCTGCTGACCCAGGCCACCGGTGAAACCGTGATGCGTTATCACCTGTGCTGGAAGCACCGCGACCTTGATGGCGTGATGGCGCTGTATCACCCCGAGATTCAGTACAACGACTTTTTCCAGAATCGCACCCTGGGCCTCGACGAGCTGCGCGAGTATGTGCAGGCCAGCATGCCCCGGGCCCCGGACGAGGCCCTGGAGCATTGCGACCGGATTCGCCTGGATGGCGACACGGCCTTCATCCAGTACCAGGTGACCTTGCGTGGCGGCCAGGGGCTGGTGTCGTTCCGCTCCAGCGAAGCCATCACCGTGCGTGACGGGCTGATCTGGCGGGTCAATGAGTACGCCTCCCTGGTGCATGCGCCCGGGGCGGGCAAGGCTTCCGGCAGCCAGCGCCCGGCCGTCAGCCGCCTGGGCCTGTCGCCGCGCCAGTTGGGGTTCATGGCCGAGGACCTGCAGCAGTATTTTCAGCGTCAGCAGCCGTACCTCGACCCGGAACTGGACCTGCAGCGGGTGGCCCGCGAATGCGGCTATAGCCGCAATCAGATTTCCTATCTGCTCAATCAGGTGCTGGGGCAGAGTTTCTACCGCTATGTCAATCAGGCGCGCCTGCAGCATGTGCTGAGCGCCCTCGACCAGGCGACACCGCCGCTGCGGGTCGACGAGTTGGCCTTTGCTGCCGGGTTCAATTCACTCTCGGCGTTCTACAGCTGTTTCCGCCAGCACACCGGGCAGTCGCCCAAGGCCTACGTCAGGCAAATTTCTTTGCGTGCCCGCGCGCAAGACAACCCCTGAATACAGGCACTAGGATCGCCGCATTCGAAATTCGGGTTGCGGAGTGCTTGCATGCCAGCGTGGCGCAGTATCAGTTTGTGGATGGACCAGCTCGACGAGCCGCTGTTGCCGCGGCCGGCGCTCGAGCAGGACCTGGACCTGGACGTGGCGATCATCGGTGCCGGTTACACCGGCCTGTGGACCGCCTACTACCTCAAGCGCCAGGCACCGCAGCTCAAGATCGCAGTGATCGAGGCCCAGACCGCGGGTTTTGGCGCCTCGGGCCGCAATGGCGGCTGGCTGATGGGCAATCTGCTGGGGGAGGACCGGTTGCTGGCCGGGCTGTCGCCGCAGCAGCGCCGGGCTTCCTACAAGCTGCTGCATGGCATTCCCGATGAAGTGGCCAGCGTCCTCCAGCGCGAAGGCATCGATTGTGACTATCGCAAGGGCGGAGTGCTGTACTGCGCGGCCCGCTATCCCGAGCAGGAAACCAGCCTGCGCCAGTACCTGGACAAGCTCTACGCCCAGGGCCTGGAGCCGGACGACTACCACTGGCTGGACCCGCAACAACTGGCCCAGCAGATCCGCGTGGCCAAGCCCTATGGCGGCATCTACGCCAAGCATTGCGCGACCATCCAGCCGGCCAGGCTGGTGCGAGGCCTGGCCCGGGCGGTGGAACGCCTGGGGGTGAGCATCTACGAGAACAGTCCGGTGAGCCACTGGCAGTCCGGCAGCCTCAAGACCGCCAGGGCCGCCGTGCGCAGTCACTGGATAGTGCCGGCGGTGGAGGGTTATTCGGTGACCCTGCCACCCCTGGGCCGGTATCAACTGCCGGTGCAAAGCCTGCTGGTGGCCACCGAGCCGCTGGCGGAGTCGGTCTGGGACGAGATCGGCCTGAGCCAGGGCCAGGCCTTCAGCGAGAGCAGTCGCCAGGTCACCTACGGCCAGCGGTCCCGGGACAATCGCCTGGTGTTCGGCGCCCGTGGTGGCTATCAGTTCGCCGGCAAGCTGCGCCATGACTTCGACCTGACCCGGGACGAAGTGGAGCTGCGCCGCTACCTGTTCGGTGAACTGTTCCCGCAACTCAAGAACGTGCGCATCACTCATTCCTGGGGCGGCAACCTGGGCATGTCCCGGCACTTCAAGCCGCACATGCTGTGCGACCGGCACAAGGGCATCGCGCTGTCCGGCGGCTACGGCGGAGAGGGGGTCGGTGCCAGCAACCTGGGGGGGCGGACCCTGGCCGACCTGATTCTCGAGCGCGACAGCGCGCTGGTCCGCCAACCCTGGGTGCTGCCGCAAAGCCGCCTGGAAGCCCTGCGTGCCTGGGAGCCGGAGCCCTGTCGATGGCTGGGTTACAACGCAATTATTCGCAGCTTCGTCCATGAAGACCAGACCCTGGCCAACCCCGCGTCGGCCCCGTGGCGGCGGCGCATGGCCAGCCGGGTCGCCGGGTTCATGGAAGGCTTGATGCACTGAATCGGTTTTTTGTAGCGAACAATGTCCGTTTGAATGTCCAGTGAAAGGTAGAGCCCATGAGCATCACGCAATTCAAGAACACCGCCAGTGTCACCCTGGACCCCTCGACGCCGGTCGCCGTGCCCCTGGGCACCCCGGTGGCGATGACCTCAGTGACCGCCGTCGAGCGCGACGACGGGGTCGAGACCGGGATCTGGGAGTGCACTCCGGGGCGCTGGCGGCGACAGATCGTCGCCCAGGAGTTCTGTCACTTCATCCAGGGGCGTTGCACCTTCACCCCCGACGATGGCGAGCCACTGCACATAGAAGCCGGCGATGCACTGATGTTGCCGGCCAACAGCACCGGGATCTGGGACATCCAGGAAACGGTGCGCAAGACCTACGTCCTGATTTACTGATCCCCTTGATTGCCTGCCAATAACAAAACCAGCCACAGGTAACGATCCATGATCCGCAAGAACTCCGCTTTGCTGTTATTCAATGCACTGTTGTTCGGCGCCTCCCTGGCCCAGGCCGCCGAGACGGTGAAGATCTACAACTGGTCGGACTACATCGCCCCCGACACCACCAAGCAGTTCCAGAAGGAAACCGTGACAGGTTTCACCTATGACGTCTACGACAGCAACGAGACCCTGGACGGCAAGCTGATGACCGGTAAATCCGGTTACGACGTGGTGTTCCCCTCCAACCATTTCATGGCGCGGCAGATCCAGGGCGGGGCGTTGAAGAAGCTCGACAAGAGCCAGTTGCCCAACTGGAAAAACCTTAACCCGGCGCTGCTCAAAGCGCTGGAGGTCAATGACCCGGGCAACCAGCACGGTTTTCCGTACCTGTGGGGCAGCACCGGGATTGGCTACAACGTGGCCAAGATCAAGGAAGTGCTGGGGGATGACGCACCGCTGGACTCCTGGGACCTGATCTTCAAGCCCGAGTACATGCAGAAGCTGCAGAAGTGCGGCGTGGCGATTCTCGACAACGGCCCCGAACTGATTCCCACAGCCTTGAATTACCTGGGGCTGCCACACCACAGCAAGAACCCGGCGGACTACAAGAAAGCCGAGGCGCTGCTGATGACGGTCCGGCCTTATGTCAGCTACTTCCATTCGTCGAAGTACACCAGCGACCTGGCCAACGGCAATATTTGCGTGGCGGTGGGGTTCTCCGGGGACATCCTGCAAGCGGAAAGCCGGGCCAGGGAAGCGAAGAACGGGGTGGAGATCGGCTATTCGATTCCCAAGGAAGGCTCGCCGATCTGGTTCGACATGGTGGCCATGCCTGTGGACGCACCGGATGAGAAGGCCGGGTATGCCTTTATGAACTACCTGCTGCGCCCGGACGTAATGGCCAACATCAGCAACTACGTGCATTACGCCAATGGCAACCAGCAAGCCGATGCTCTGGTCGATCCAGCGATCAAGAACGACACCAAGGTTTACCCGAGCCCGGCCATGATGGGCACATTGTTCGCCCTGCAAGCCATGCCGCTGGACATCGACCGTATCCGCACCCGCTTGTGGAACAAGATCCGCAGCGGCAACTGATCCCCATACCCACAAGCTGCGTAGGAGCCGGCTTGCCGGCGAAGAGGCCTCAGAGACAAGCACCGCCCTTGAGGGCGCCTTCGCTGGCAAGCCAGCTCCTACGAGAACGGGATGTATCAACGAATCAGCCCCGCCGATTTTTGTAGGAGCCGGCTTGCCGGCGAAGAGGCCTTAGAGACAAGCACCGCCCTTGAGGACGCCTTCGCTGGCAAGCCAGCTCCTACGAGAACGGGATGTATCAACGAATCAGCCCCGCCGATTTTTGTAGGAGCCGGCTTGCCGGCGAAGAGGCCTCAGAGACAAGCACTGCCCTTGAGGGCGCCTTCGCTGGCAGGGCTACGCCTACAATTGGCTGTTTTCCGGGAGCAGGGCGCCGCCGTCCACTATCAGGGTCTGGCCGGTGATGTAGCCGGCCTGTGGCGAGGCCAGGAACAACATGGCGTAGGCAATGTCCTCAGGCGTTCCCAGGCGCCCTAGGGGAATGCCCTTGGCCAGGGTCGCGGCGTCGCCGAGGTTGTCCATGGCTTGGGTGGCGATAAGCCCCGGCTCAACGCCGTTGACGGTGATTCCATACTCCGCCAGTTCCAGTGCCGCTGCGCGAATGAAGCCATTGACCCCCGCCTTGGACGCCGCGTAGTGGGCCAGTCCGGGAATTGCCGTGCGTGGGCCGGTCACCGATGAGGTGACGACGATCCGCGGTGCTCGGGCCCGGCGTAGCGCCGGCAAGGCTGCCTGGGTCAGCCAGAAGCAGCTTTTCAGGTTCACCGCCAAGGTGCTGTCGAGGGTCTGCTCCTCAAGCTCGGCCAGCTTCTGCATCGGAAAGATCCCGGCGTTGTGCAGCAGCAGGTCCAGGCCGCCAAAGGCGTCCAAGGTTGCCGCTACCGCCTGTTCGGCGGCTGCCCGGGTGCCGAGGTCCAGGGGCAGCAGCTCCGCTGTTCCGCCAGCCTGACGAATCAGGCGTTGGGTTTCGGCGCCTGACGCAGCGCTGCGGGTGGCCAGCATGACCTTGGCGCCCCCGGCGGCGAACACCTGGGCGATCGCCCGGCCAATACCCTGGCCCGAGCCGGTGACCAGGGCAATGCGTCCGCGCTGTTCCAGGCTCATGACGGCAGGCCTTGCAGGACCTGGCTCAGGCATTGATCCAGCAGCCGATTGTGCAGGTCGACCTGCTCCTCGCTGGCGTCCGGGCAGAGCAGGGCCATGTTGTGGAACGGGGTCAGCAAGACCCCGCGATTGAGCAGGTACAGGTGCAGATAGGCCTCGATCAGCCCGTGCCGGGCGTGGTGGGCTTCGCCGCCGTTGCGCGGGGCCTGCTGCATGAACAGGTACTCGACCCGGGCGCCGATGCGGGTCACGTGCCAGGGCAGGCGATGCTTGCTGATGATGGCTTCGACCCCGGCCCGCAGGCGTTCGGCCAGCCGGAACATGCGCGCGTAGTTCTCCGGGGTCATCACCTCGCTGAAGGTGGCGCGCATGGCGGCCATCTGCAGGGCGTTGCCGGCCAGGGTGCCGCCGAAGCCGAAGTGATTGATGGCCTGACCCGGCTGAAAATGCGGCAGCACCTGCCAGATCCGCTCGGCCATGGCCCGGCTGCTGCCCCACACGGCCGTGGGAATGCCCCCGGCGATGGATTTGCCGAGGACGAAGAAGTCCGGCTCCAACCCCTGTTCGCCGCAATAGCCTCCCGGTCCGCAGGACAGGGTATGGGTTTCGTCGATGATCAGCGGCACGTCGAAGCGCCGGGTCAGTTCCCGCAGGCCCTGATGAAAGCCCGCTGCCGGCGGCACCATGCCGACGTTGGTCATGAAGGGTTCGGTGAGGACCGCGGCCACGTCGCCGTGGGCCAGGGCCGCCTCCAGGGCCGGCAGGTCGTTGAACTCCACCAGCCGGGTGGTGGCCTGGTGCTGCAGGCCGTTGGCGTGCACGCCGTCGCGGGGAATCATCCGACCCTGGGCGTCGAATTCCACCTGGGATTCGTCGACGCTGCCGTGGTAGTTGCAGTTGAACACCAGGACCTTCTGCCGCCCGGTGATCATCCGGCACAGGCGCAGGACAAAGCGGTTGGCGTCGGTGGCCGAGGTGGTGACCTGCCAGTAAGGCAGGCCAAAGCGCCGGCTCAGCTCCTTGCCGACCCACAGGCTGTCGGCAGTGGGCAGCATCAGGGTCGAGCCATGCAGCGCCTGTTCGGCGATGGCTGCGGCCACGGCCGGCTGGGCGTGACCGAACATGGCGCCGGTGTCGCCCAGGGCAAAGTCCACGTATTCATGGCCGTCGCAGTCGGTAAGGGTGGCGCCCCGGGCATCGGCCACCATGATCGGGTAGGCGCCGGGCCATTGCTGCATCCAGTGCAATGGCGCGCCGTACAACCAATGCTGGAGGTTTTGCTGGTAGAAGGCGCCGGAGCGCGGGTGTTGTTCGGCGAACCGTTGCAGTTCGCCCTGGTAGCTGTTGGCGACGCGTTGCAGATCGAGACCCAGAGTCATGAGTGTGTCCTGTGCGATAAGTGGGCGGGCCGTTGCTGGCGGTGGAGTCGGCGCTGGGCCTGCATGGCGCTGGAATCAGCCGTGAAGGGTGCGATTGAGCACCCGAGCCAGAGCCCCCACCGGGAAGTTGGCGGCATGGCTGAAGTCCGTGCCCTGATAGCCGAAGATCTTGCCGTCGCTGCGTCCGGCCTGCAGGTCGATCAGCACCAGGCCCAGGGTCGGGACGATCTTCTCGCGCCAGACGAACAGGTACAGCTGCTCGGCGACCTTGTAGTAATGACAGCGATCGGTGTCCGCCAGGCCTTGTTCCACGCCCTTGAGGCATTGCCAGCTGTAGAAGTTGGCGTTGAGGTAGACATGCTCATAGGCCTCGCTGGTGCTGTAGATGTACTGGTTGCGCAGGCCGATCAGTTCATCGCTGGGCGAGTGCCGCGGCGTCTCGGCTCGGGCGGGCACATCAACGCTGCCATGCAGGAAGTGGGCTTTGACCGAGGTCAGCTCGCCACCGGACAGGGCGCGGCTGAACAGGTCCACGCTGCACTCGGCCTGCGTCGGCATCTGGCCGATGACGGCGGTGAAGCACTGTTGTTGCAGGTCCAGGACCAGGCTCACCGAGTGGGTCCGGCCTTGCTCCTGCTTGAGGAAGTCCACCAGGTAGATGCCCGGGCGCACCGAGGTGGCGCGATAGGGCCGTGCGGCGCTCGCCGGTTCGCCAGGGGCGTTCCAGCTGAGGGTCTGGGTGTCGAACCGGTGTTCGATCTGCCAGCCATTATCGAAGTACAGGGTCAGGGTGCGACCGGCCAGATCATCGATCGCGGGAAGGATGTGGTTGTCGCTGGCAAAACCGTCCGCCAGGGCGCCGACGGTGATCCATTCAGGTTGCTGATTCATGGCAAGGCTCTTGTCTGCCGAAGGAGAGCCCCATGTTCGATCCGTGCAGCGGCGCTGCCCATCAACCACATGGTTGAGGTGTGGCGCTCAAAGGAACAGCGAACTCACCAGTTCGGTGCGATTGCCGACGCCGACCTTGCGGAACAGGTTGATCAGGTGGGTCTTGACCGTGGGCAGGCCCAGCTCCAGGCGCCTGGCGATGGTCTTGTTGTCGGCGCCGTCCCGGAGCAGCCAGGCGATTTCCCGCTCCCGGGGCGTGAGGGTGGACAGGCGCTGGTCGACCTGGGAGTAGGGTGCCAGGGCGGCGATTTCCAGCAGCCCCTGCAAGGCATGCAGGGTCTGCAGTTCGTCAACGCGGAAATGTCCCAGGGCGTGGTTCCGCAGCAGTGACAGGCCGGCGATGGGGCGCTCGCCGTCGCAGGCCAGGATTTCCACCACGTCGAGCACGCCGTGGCGTTGCAGAAACCCCTGGTAGACCTCGGAAGCGTGGCGGCCCTGGTGGGCCATGCCCATGTGCAGCGACAGCACCGGGCGCCCCGCGACGGCGCAGTGGCGCGGTTGCAGCGGGTCATAGTGGCGGTAGCGTTGCAGGTAGGCCTGGTGCATCGGCTCGGGCATGCAGTACAGCGAAAAGTCCCGGGCCTGCAATTGCGGGTCGATGCGGTAGAAGGCGCAGAGGGTGGCGGGCACTACCCGGGTGAAGGCGGCAATGCAACGCTGTCCCAGCTCATGGACCCCGGGCAGTGAAGCGGACGCGGTCATGGATGTCTCCTGGCTGCCCGTGGAGGCAGCGGCTTCGGGAATGGGGCTGGTTATCTGTGCCTGTGCTTTATGCACGCCACCAATGAAAAACGGAAGTGGTCTCCCTGGCAGGTATCCGGTCCATTCAGGCTGCGATCCGTGCTTCATGGATCGCAGCCTGCGACGGGGTTAGCGGCGAGCCCGGCTCAGCCCCTCGGCCAGGGCGTCGACTATGGCGTCCACCTGGGCCTGCTGGATCACCAAAGGCGGCGAGAGAATGATCTTGGTGCCCACCGGGCGCACCATGACGCCGTTGTCCCGGGCAATCTGCGCCACCTGATTGGCGTAGCCGCTCATGGGATCGATGGGCTCGCGGGTGGTCTTGTTCGCCACCAGGTCCAGGGCCAGCATCAGACCCTGACCGCGCACTTCGCCGACGCTTTCGAAGCGATCAACGAAGGGCCGCAGCTTGCCGAGCATGTAGTCGCCCATTTTCGCCGCGTTGGCCGGCAGGTCTTCCTTGACCACGATGTCCAGGCAGGCCAGGGCGGCGGCGCAGGCCACGGGGTGCCCGGAGTAGGTGTAGCCGTGCATGATGGCGCCCGTGAAGTTGGTGTTCTTTTCGAAGGCCGCCTCGATCCGGCGATTGACCACGGTGGCGCCCAGGGGGATGTAGCCCGAGGTGATGCCCTTGGCCAGGCACATGATGTCGGGTTTGACGCCCCACAGGCGGCTGCCGAACATCGAGCCGCTGCGCCCGAAGCCGGTGACCACCTCATCGGCGATCAGCAGGACCCCGTACTTGTCGCAGACTTCGCGGATCAATGGCCAGTAGTTGGCCGGAGGCACTATGACGCCGCCAGCGCCCTGGATCGGCTCGGCAATGAACGCCGCCACGGTGTCCGGGCTCTGGAACTGGATTTCCCGCTCCAGCAGGTCGGCGCAGATCTTGCCCAGCTCCTCTGGATCCTGGCTGTAGGGGTTGCGGTACAGCCAGGGCGTGTCGATGTGGTAGCAACCGGGCAGCAAAGGCTCGTAGTTGCGCCGGAACACGGTGTTGCCGTTGACCGAGGCCCCCCCGAAATGAGTGCCGTGATAGCCCTGGCGCAGGGAAATGAACTTGGTGCGATCGGCCTGGCCTTCGAGCTTCCAGTACTGGCGGGCCAGTTTCAGCGCGCTCTCGATGGCGTCCGAGCCGCCGGAACTGAAGGACACCCGGGTCATGTCCTCGGGCTCCAGCAGGTTCATCACCACCCGGGACAATTCCTCGGCCCGTGGGTGGCTGACCCCGTCGAACAGCTGGAAGTACTCCAGCTCATCGAGCTGCGCGGTGATGGCGGCTTTCACTTCCTTGCGGTTGTGGCCGACGTTGACGTTCCACAGCCCGGCAACGCCATCCACCAGCTGGTGGCCCTGGTCGTCATAGACATAGCAGCCATCACCGCGAACGATACGGATCGGCTCGCGTTGCTTCATTTCGTTGGGGTGCAGCATGGGGTGCCAGAAACGGCTTGCTTCGCTCACGTTGAGTCTCCTGAAATCGCACGGACAGCGTGGAGCTATTAGTGCGTCATTTGCCGGCGGCTGGCTTGCCTCTGTGTGCCAGGGCATTTGACCCAGGCTGCCAGCGGCGCTGCAGCCGGCGCGACTGGCAGCCAGGGCCAAGTTTTGCGGCAGCCAGGATCAAGACGGCATGCGGCTTTGGGCTCAAAGTCCAGGTCGAACAAGGTCCAATTGCGAGGATTGAAGATGAGCGTTGCCATCGACCCACGTGTCGCTGCATTCATAGACAGTCAGCACGGTCTGCTGATTGACGGTCACAGCCAGCCGGCGCTCTCCGGGGCGCGGATGCCGGTGTACAACCCCGCAAGCGGCGAGCAGTTGACCCAGGTTGCCGCCGCCGACCAGGCCGACATCGATCTGGCGGTGGGTGCCGCGCGCCGGGCGTTCGAGGGCAGCTGGAAGGCGCTGCGCCCGGCGGATCGCGAACGCCTGCTGTTGAAGCTGGCGGACCTGCTGGAGAGCCATGGCGAGGAACTGGCCCAGCTGGAAACCCTCAACAACGGTCAGTCGATTCACCTGGCTCGGGCCCTGGAGGTAGGGGCCGCTGCGGAGTTCACCCGCTACATGGCCGGGTGGGCCACCAAGATCGAAGGCAAGAGCCTGGACGTTTCCATCGCCGCGGTGCCGGGGGCGCAGTACCGCGCCTACACGGTGCCGGAGCCGGTGGGGGTGGTCGGTGCCATAGTGCCGTGGAATTTTCCGTTGCTGATGGCCATCTGGAAAATCGTTCCCGCCCTGGCCTGCGGTTGCACCGTGGTGCTCAAGCCTGCGGACGAAACCCCGCTGACCGCGCTGCGTCTGGGCCAGCTGTGCATGGAGGCGGGGATCGCGCCCGGCGTGGTCAATGTGGTGACCGGCAGCGGCGCCCAGGCCGGTGCGGCGCTGGCCGCCCATCCGGGTATCGACAAGCTGGCGTTCACCGGCTCGACCCAGGTCGGCAAGCTGATCGGCCATGCCGCGGTGGACAACATGACACGCTTCTCCCTGGAGCTGGGGGGCAAGTCGCCGGTGATCGTCCTCGACGACTGCGATCCGCAGACCGCCGCTGCCGGTGCTGCCGCGGCGATCTTCTTCAATCAGGGGCAGGTCTGCACCGCGGGGTCGCGCCTGTACATCCAGCGCGGGATCTATCACGAGGTGCTGGAGCGGCTGGTGGGCATCGCCGACTCCCTGAGCATCGGGCCCGGGCTCGACGAGCAGGCGCAGATCAACCCGCTGATCTCCGCCAAGCAGCAGAAGCGCGTGCTGCAGATGGTCCGGCGCGGAGTCGAAGAAGGGGCCCGGCTGCTGTGTGGCGGTGTCGCCCATGGCGAGCAGGGTTTCTATGTCCGTCCCACGGTGGTCGCGGATGTGCGTGCCGACCAGCAACTGGTGCGCGAGGAGATCTTCGGCCCGGTGGTGGTGGCCACGCCGTTCGACACCCTGGATGACGTGGTGGGGCTGGCCAACGACAACCAGTACGGGCTGGGGGCGAGCATCTGGTCCAACGATCTGGGGCGGGTCATGCAACTGATTCCACAGATCAAGGCCGGCACGGTGTGGGTCAACACCCACAACATGCTGGATCCGTCGATGCCTTTCGGTGGCTACAAGCAGTCGGGCATCGGCCGTGAGATGGGCCATGCGGCCATCGAGGCCTATACCGAGAACAAGTCGGTGTGCATCGCCTATTGAAATCGCCCCCGCAGGAGCCGGCTTGCCGGCGAGCAGGCCCTCGAGTTTTGCGTTGCCCTTGAGGACACCTTCGCTGACAAGCCCGCTCCTGCGGACCAGGCCGAACATGTGCCGACAGCTGCGTCAGACAGCCAAGCACTGCGCCATCAGGCGTGTCCTTGAAATGCCTAGAACAACAATCATCAACCCATGCTTTCGAGGTTTACCATCATGTCGCTCAACGACAGACTCAAGCGCCACCTGGACCAGGGGGTAGTCGGTTTTCCCACGGCACTGGCCAGCGCCGTGGGGCTGATCATGGCCAGCCCGGTGATCCTCACGGCCACCACCGGATTCGGGATCGGCGGTGGCGCGTTTGCCGCGGCGATGCTGATCGCCTTGCTGATGATGCTGGCGCAGTCCACCACCTTCGCCGAAGCGGCCTGTCTGCTGCCCACCAACGGTTCGGTCTATGACTACCTGGCCTGCGGACTGGGGCGTTTCTTCGCCATCACCGGCACCTTGTCCGCCTACCTGATCGTGCATGTGTTCGCCGGCACCGCGGAAACCATTCTCAGCGGCATCATGGCCCTGGTGAACTTCGAATCCCTCAACACCTTGCTGGAGCAGAGTGGCAGCGCCTGGCTGGTGGGCGTGGGGCTGGTGCTGTTCTTTGGCCTGCTCAACGCAGTGGGGATCACCGCCTTCAGTCGTGCCGAAGTGATCCTGACCTTCGGCATGTGGACCACCCTCATGGTCTTTGGCGTGCTGGGGGTGATCAAGGCGCCAGCGGTGGCGCTCGACGGCTGGTTCGGCGCGTCGATGGTGGGGACCGACCTGCCGACCATCCTGTCCCTGGTGGGCATGGCCATGTTCATGTTCGTCGGTTGCGAGTTCGTCACGCCCCTGACCCCGGATGTCCGCAAGGCTGCCAGGACCATTCCCCGGGCCATGGCCCTGGGGCTGGTGGGGGTGGCGCTGTGCATGTTCATCTATGGCGCGGCCATGAAGCGCCAGGTGGAGAACATCGCCCTGAGCGAGGACGGCAGCGTGCACCTGCTGGACACGCCCATGGCCATTCCGCATTTCGCCGAACAGATCATGGGGCCGTTCGGCCGCATCTGGCTGGGCATTGGCCTGTTGTTTGCCGGCGCCGCCACCATCAACACCCTGATGGCCGGCCTGCCGCGAATCCTCTACGGCATGGCGCTGGACGGCGCCTTGCCCAAGGTCTTCACCTACCTGCACCCGCGTTTCAAGACTCCCTTGCTGTGCATCGCCGTGGCGGTGCTGATTCCCTGCCTGCATGCCTGGTGGCTGGGCGGCAGCACGGACAGCATCATGCACCTGGTGCTGGCGGCGGTCTGTGCCTGGAGCACCGCCTACCTGCTGGTGACCCTGTCGGTGGTGGTGCTGCGCATTCGCCGGCCGGATCTGCCCCGTGCCTACAAATCGCCCTGGTTCCCCCTGCCGCAGGTCCTGTCTTCAGTGGGGATCCTGCTGGGCATGTGGTTCATCACGCCACCGGGGATGAACCCACGGGACATCTATGTACCCTTCGGCAGCATGCTCGGCCTGACCGCCCTCTATGCCCTGGTCTGGACCCTGCTGGTGCAGAAGGTCAATCCGTTCCGGCCCGTGCCGGTGGAGGAGGTGCTGGAGCAGGCCCTGGGCCTTGCAGCGGATACCGACAACCGTCCTCGGGAGCATCTGGCCGATGAGTCTTTCAAGCTGGCGACAAAACCTCTTTGACTGGTGGCGCCAGGCGCCTTCGGGCTATTGCCCCGGAGTGACCCTGGGGCACTTGCGAAGGGATCTGGCGGGGTTCGACTGCACCCCTTGCGGCGCAGCCGGGGCTGTCTTTCGCTGTCCGCAAACAGGGCTGGAGTTCACGGTGCATGAGCGTCCGCTGGCGCAGTTTCTGATGCATATCGTGGTCTGTGAATGGCGCTTGCGAATACCCGCCGCGGGGGCGGGGCAGGTGCGAATCAATTTGCACCACACCGGGGCGATCCGCCGTCGGGGTGTCGCCGCCCGTTTGCTGGCCGCAGAGGCTGGGCCATGGACGCCCTTGCTGCAGCGGCTGAGCAGCGACCGCAAGTTACTGGAGAGCTTGCTGCCGTTGGACTTCAAGCGCCTGGAACTGTGGCGGGATGACCAGGGATGGCAAGTGCGCCTGGAGCATTTCGCCGCCAGCGAGGTGGTCAATCGTCTGCCCGGGTTCCGGCGCTATATTCGCTTGAGCGCCGAACAGCGGCAGGCGCTGTTGGGCAGCTTCACCGAGTTGTACAAGCTTCTGCGAGAATTCTGACCGACATAACCGCAAGTACTGGCATACACCCTGCTTAAGCCATAACAGACTATCCATGCTGTCAGGCGCCTTGCCTGGCAAATAGATAACATGTTAATGATATCGCCATAACAACAAAGGCGGTCTGAAACCGGCTTATGGAGGTGCACAGTGCTTGCTTCGCATAGTTTCAGTTCCTGGGTAGGCGCCTTGCAGGGTGTCTGCGGCCGATTCGAGGCCCGCCCGGCACGCAACCCCGCTCTGTTCATCGGTGAAGTGGGTCTGCAGGATTACGCCGGCCTGGAAGTGGCGCAGATCCGCACCAACGCCGGGCTGATTTCCCGGCAGAGCACCAAGGTCGACCAGGAGGACGACCGTCATTGTTTCCTGATCATCCAGCGCAGTGGTCACGCCCGCCTGAGCCAGGGCGGCGAGAGTGTCGAGCTTGGCCCCGGCGACATGGCCCTGCTGGATTCCGCCGGTGCCTGCGAGATCGTGCCCCACGGTTTGATCGAACACGCTTCGTTCCACCTGTGCCGGGAAGAGGTCTACCGGCATCTGCCGCAGCAGCAACGCAAGTTCGGCAAGCTGTCACAGAACTGCGCCAGTGGTCGCTTGATGCGCTTGCTGGTGGAGCAGATCTGCGCCGGTGATCTGCAGGGGTGTGCCGCGCAACAGGAGGGGCAGGCCTTGCAGGAAGCCCTGATTGCCTTGCTCGGGCCGACCTTGCGCCAGACCGCCAGCACCCTGGATGGCTTTGACCACGGCCTGCATGGCCACTGCCTGCGTGACCAGGCCCGGCAACTGATCAATCAATCCCTCAACGAGCCGGGGCTGACCCCGGTCTCCCTGGCGGCGCAGTTGAACATCTCGGTGCGCCAGCTGTACCGACTGTTTGAAGAGCAGGGCGACAGCGTATGCCGATTCATCCAGCGCTCGCGACTCAAGCGCAGCGCCGCCGATCTGAGCAATCCGCAATTGCGCAATGAGTCGATCACCGACATTGCCTTCAAGTGGGGCTTCACCGATTCGGCGCATTTCAGCCGGACCTTCAAGAAGCATTTCGAACAATCGCCCCGTGACTTCCGCGCCCGCTCCCTCAACGCGTAGCAACCTGAGTCTGACGCCTGCGCCGGCCATGGAGGAGCCGGCTTGCCGGCGAAGGGGCCCTTGGATGTTGCGTTGCCCGGCGGACGCCTTCGCTGGCAAGCCAGCTCCTACGGAAGGCAAGCAAGCAGGCAGCAATACAGCCCCCGAGAACACTGGCAATAGCATCCCCTGAACGGGCTTCAGGGATTTTCCAGGTCGTGGCCCAGGGACTGGATGAACAGGGAAAACAGTTCCGGCTGGCTGGAGATATCCAGCTTGGCGTACAGGTGGCGGCGGTGGACCTTGATGGTGTCCGGCGAAATCTTCAGGCGCTCGGCCATGGCCTTGGAGGAAAAACCGCGCAGGATCAGGCGGGCGATCTCCAGTTCGCGATCCGACAGCACGGCGCTGCCGAAATGACTCAGGGCGTCACGAATCTGGCTGGCCATTTCTTCGGCGACCGGAAGTTGAGGGCGGAGCTGGCTGTGCTGCCAATGCTGCTGCATCAGCGGCAGCACCCAGGCGGCAAAGGTGGTGAGCTGGCCGATTTCCTCGCTGTTGAACACGCGCTGACTGCCCAGTGACAGGGACAGGGTGCCGGTATCGGGCAGTTGCAGGATGAACTGCACTTCGTCTTCCAGAACGTTGTCGTGGAAGTAGCTGAGAAAGTACTCGCTCTGGCGAAAGTGGTCCGGGGCCACTTCCTCCAGGCGATACAGGCCGCTGGGATAGCCCTCGCGGCAGGCCTGGAAGAACGGGTCGAGCAGGTACAGGCCGTTCAGGTAGGTGAGCATCGAGGCCGGCTTGCTGCTGGGTTCGGCGTCATATTCCTCCAGTGCCTGGGGCGGGCCTTCGCGCGGGTAGAAGATCGCCAGGGCGTTGTCGAACGGCGTGGCCTGGTGCAGCAGCAACACCAGCTGTTTCCAGAAGCGCGGGTTGCCGATCAGCGTGAGGGTGCGACCCAGGCCGGCATGCAGGCCGACTTCCCTGAACAGATTACTCAAAGGCCTTGCTCCACTGATTCGGCGAAAGTGTCGTGGCACGGTTTCGTCGATTTGCCGGTCGCCGTCAAGGGGAGTACTCCAATAGGGGAATTGGGCGAAATGCTGCAACTGCCTAGAGTAGCTCCCACCAAGCGCGTCCCAGAATGCGCCCGCCCGATGGATTTCGTTTCTGCCTCAGACCAACAATAAACACGAGGATAACGATATGAGCTCTCCCGCAGCGCCTGACGGCGCGCTGAAACCAACCTTGAGTGTGTTCGATGTGGTGGCCATCACCGTGTCCGGTGTGACGCCCGCCAGTTCAGTGTTCGTGATTGCGCCCTTTGCCATCCATCAGGCCGGCAGCGGGGTGTTCCTGGCGTTCGTCATGGCCGGGTTGCTGGCGCTGATGTTTGCCTTCTGCTACGCCGAGCTGGGCCGCGCCCATAACAGCGCGGGGGGCGAGTACGTGTATGCCAAGCGGGTGTTTGGCGGCATGGCCGGCTATGCCACCTTCCTCACGGTGCTGGTGATGCTGCTGTTCATCCCGCCGGTACTGGCCACGGGGGCCGCCACGTACCTGAACAACGCCCTGGGCACGAACTTCGATTCCCAGACCGTGGCCCTGGTGATCGTGGTCTGCAGTTATCTGCTGGGCATTCTCAACATCAAGCTCAATGCCTGGATTACCGGCACGTGCCTGCTGCTGGAAGTGGCGGCCTTGCTGGTCATCGTCTGGCTGGGCTTTGGCAACGCCTCGCAGCCCCTCGGCATCCTCCTGCAACCGCAGATCGTCGACCATGGCGTGCTGCAGATGGCGCCCTGGGCCCTGGTGATCGGGGCGGTGGGCATCGGCCTGTTTTCCTACAACGGCTATGGACCGGCGGTGCTGCTGGCCGAAGACATGAAATGCAAGGGACGCGGCGTGCACAAGGCGGTGCTCTGGTCCCTGGTGCTGGTGGTGATCATCGAGTTGGTGCCGCTCACCGCCTTGCTGATTGGCGCGCCGTCCCTGAGCACCCTGCTGGCCAGCCCCGATCCCATCGGCTACCTACTCACCAGCCATGGCAACGAAACCCTCGCCAGGGTTGTCAGTGGCGGGATCTTCCTGTCGGTGTTCAACGCCATCGTCGCCATCGTTATCCAGATCGGCCGCGTGGTGTTCAGCAGCGGCCGGGACGCCCTGTGGACGCCCGGCATCAACCGCCTGTTCACACGGATCCACCCGCGCTGGGACTCGCCATGGCTGGCTACGCTATTCCTGGCGATTCCTTCGGCAGTACTCAGTTTTAGCTCGAATCTGGCGGACCTCACGTCCTTCAGCGTGCTGTTGATCATGCTGGTGTACCTGATCGTCGCCCTCAGCGCATTGGTGAGCCGGGTGCGGCTGCGCGATCGCGAGCATCCCTACCGCATGCCGTTGTGGCCGCTGCCGGCGCTGCTGGCGGTGCTCGGTGCCGGGTACTTGCTGATCACACTGTTGCTTGAGGCTTCCGTGCGGGACCTCATGGTGATCATCGGGCTGCTGGCGCTGTCGGTGATTCTCTATGGCACTAATGGCCGGTACAGCCCGGCGTTCCAGAAATTGTAAGGAGTGGATATGCGAGCACGTGAGTTGGGCATCAAGCTGGGGTTGGGGGCGCCGGGACCGTTCAATGCGATCACCGACGTACCCGGGGTACGGGTAGGGCACAGCACCCTGAAAACCACCGTGGGCGGCAAGCAGGTGCGCACCGGGGTGACCCTGGTCCAGCCCCGGGACGGGCATGCGCGGTTGCAGCCCTGTTTCGCCGGCTGCCATGTGCTCAACGGCAACGGCGATGCCACGGGCCTGGAGTGGATTCGCGAAGCGGGCACCCTGACCACGCCGCTGGCCATCACCAATACCCACAGCGTCGGCGTGGTCCGCGACACCCTGATCGCCCTGGAGCGCGAAGCCCTGGCGGACCCGGCGGTGTACTGGTGCATGCCGGTGGTGATGGAAACCTACGACGGTCTGCTCAACGACATCTGGGGGCAGCATGTGGGGCCGCAACAGGTGCGCCAGGCCCTGGCCAGCGCCGAATCCGGGCCGGTGGCCGAGGGCGCGGTGGGCGGCGGCACCGGGATGATCTGCCACGAGTTCAAGGGCGGTATCGGCACGGCGTCGCGGCGGCTGACGGCGGAGCAGGGCGGCTATACCGTCGGCGCCCTGGTCCAGGCCAACCACGGCAAGCGTGAAGAGTTGCGGGTGGACGGTTACCCGGTGGGGCGTCGGCTGGGGGGCATCGTCTCGCCCTTTGCCGAACGCGGGACTCCGGGCATGGGCTCGATCGTGGTGATCCTGGCCACCGATGCGCCCCTCTTGCCTCATCAATGCCAGCGCCTGGCGCAACGGGCCTCGATTGGCATCGCCCGCACCGGTGGCGGCACCGAGGATTCCAGTGGCGATATCTTCCTGGCCTTTGCCACGGGAAACCGGGACCTGCCCACTGCGGATTACGCGCGCAAGGACCTGGGACTGACCTCGCCGCTGGCGATGCTCAACAACGATCACATCTCGCCGCTGTTCAGCGCGGCCGCTGAGGCCGTGGAGGAGGCCATCATCAACGCCCTGCTGGCAGGTGAACCGATGACCGGTGACGACGGCGCGCAGGTGCCGGCGCTGACCCCGCAAGTATTGCTGCAAGCATTGGAACTAACTGGTTGGAACATAAGTTGACCGACTTGAAAGTGCGACCTGGTCGGCATATTGAGTCCAATGGATATTTAATAATTAAATTGTAGATTGTCTGACAATATCAGCCGTTAATCGGTTTAAAAATAATCTTTCGACTGCGCGGTCATTGTTTGCTGGAGTTTCTCGGAACAGTGGAATTTGACGCCAAAAAAATAGTGGACGTCTGATTTCAAATTGTGTCAGCTTTCTTTCGCCTGCTTAGGGCGAGTGATAGGACGATCTCGCCAGGGATTGTCGCTATCTGACAAAAACTGTTCCATTGATTACAAGGAAGTGTGTTTATGTCGAAAGTAACAGAGAACGCTATTGCATCTGCTGAACAGCAACTGGTGCCTTTGGCCGCAGCAAGTTCGGCGTATAACCAGATCAATAGCTTCAGTCATCAATACGATCGTGGCGGCAATCTCACGCTCAATGGCAAAGCGTCGTTTTCGGTCGATCAGGCCGCCACGCAACTGCTGCGTGACGGCGCTGCCTACAAGGACCTGAACGGTAACGGCAAGATCGACCTGACCTATACCTTCCTGACCTCGGCCTCCTCGAGCACCATGAACAAGCATGGCATCACCGGGTTCAGCCAGTTCAGCGCTCAACAGAAGGCCCAGGCGGTGCTGGCCATGCAGTCGTGGGCCGATGTGGCCAACGTGGTGTTTACCGAAAAAGCCTCGGGTGGCGATGGTCACATGACCTTCGGCAACTACAGCGGCGGCCAGGACGGCGCGGCGGCCTTCGCCTACCTGCCGGGCACCGGTGCCGGCTACGACGGCACCTCGTGGTACCTGATCAACAGTGGCTACACCCAGAACAAGAACCCCGACCTGAACAACTATGGCCGTCAGACCCTGACCCATGAGATCGGTCACACCCTGGGCCTGGCTCACCCTGGCGACTACAACGCCGGCGAAGGCAACCCCAGCTATAAAGACGCCAGCTACGGCCAGGACACCCGTGGCTACAGCGTCATGAGCTACTGGAGTGAAAGCAACACCGGCCAGAACTTCAGCAAGGGCGGGGTCGAAGCCTATTCGTCCGGTCCGCTGATGGACGATATCGCCGCCATCCAGAAACTCTACGGGGCCAACTACAGCACCCGTGCCGGTGATACCACCTACGGTTTCAACTCCAATACCGGGCGCGATTTCTACAGCGCCAGTTCCTCCGCCGACAAGCTGGTGTTCTCGGTGTGGGACGGTGGCGGCAACGACACCCTGGATTTCTCCGGCTTCACCCAGAACCAGAAGATCAACCTCAATGCCGGTTCGTTCTCCGACGTTGGCGGCATGGTAGGCAACGTTTCCATCGCTCAGGGCGTGACCGTGGAAAACGCCTTCGGTGGCTCGGGCAACGATCTGCTGATCGGTAACGAGGCGGCCAACGTGCTCAAGGGCGGTGCCGGCAACGACATCATCTACGGCGCCGGTGGTGCGGACCAGCTGTGGGGCGGTGCGGGCGCGGACACCTTCGTGTTCGGTGCCAGCAGCGATTCCAAGCCGGGCGCGGCCGATCAGATCATGGATTTTGTCAGCGGCCTGGACAAGATCGACCTGACCGGGATCACCAAGGGCGCGGGCCTGCACTTCGTCAATGCCTTCACCGGCGCGGCGGGTGACGCGATCCTCAGCACTTCCGGTGGGGTCAGCACCTTGTCCGTGGACTTCTCCGGGCATGGCGTGGCGGACTTCCTGGTCAGCACCGTGGGCCAGGCAGCGGTCAGCGACATCATTGCCTGATTGAAACAGGCGCAAGGCAGCGTCCAGGCGCTGCCTTGCGCTGTTGCATTGGCCCCGGGGCTGAGCCAGTCTACCGGGCGGACGGAGCACCCCCATGACCCCACACACCTTGCATCGCAAGGCGGCCACCTGGCTGCTGGCGACGCTGATGATCTTCTACGGAGCAATAACCATGGCAAGCAGCCTGCGCTTGGCGGACCCCTCGGAACTGGTTGGACACTGGCAGTTGCAGCAACAGAGCGAACCTGGCGGCGCCTGTGCCCTGGACCTGTTGCAAAACGCAGCCCTGGGAGACGGCGCCGAGTGCCTGTCGACGTGGATCGGCGAGGCGGCGGTGGGCTGGTTTCCGGAGCCCGACGGTATTGCCATCACCGGACGCGAAGGTTCAAGAATTATCTTTTTCAGTCGACAGAGAGAAGGCCTGTACGAAGCGCGCCTCAAAGGCGACGGTTTGATCATATTGCAGCGTGCTGACTAATTAATGCGGCAGGTTGTTCGTTTATTCTTGGATGGCTTTAACTTGCCACTCTTTTAATCGACAGGTTTATAACCGGATAGCTATTAACCCAGTTGTCCGGTTCGGGTGTGTCCGCAGACTTCGAGACTAAGGGGCGCACATCTTTAGTTGCGCCGTATATGAGGTGCTCGCGTTCGGCGCGCAGGGTCGACTCAGGGAAAATGTTGAAGATGCTGAACAATAGTCATCCTGCACCACTGTTTAAGGCATTGGGCGAATACAAGGGCATTCTGATCAGTGTTGGCTGTTTCACCGCCTTGATTAATGTGCTGATGCTGGTGCCTTCCATCTATATGTTGCAGGTCTACGACCGGGTGCTGTCTTCGCAGAATGAAACCACCCTGGTGATGCTGTCGCTGATGGTAGTGGGCTTCTTCGTGTTTATCGGGCTGCTGGAAGTGGTGCGCAGCTTTATCGTCATTCGCATCGGCAGCCAGCTGGAGCGGCGTTTCAACCTGCGGGTCTATCAGGCCGCCTTCGAACGCAACCTGGCCCGTGGCGAAGGCCATGCCGGGCAGTCCCTGGGGGACCTGACCCATATTCGCCAGTTCCTCACCGGACCGGCACTGTTCGCCTTCTTCGATGCTCCCTGGTTTCCCATCTATCTCTTGGTGATCTACGCCTTCAACGTCTGGCTCGGCGTGTTCGCCACCGCCGGTGCCTTGTTGCTGATCGGGCTGGCCTGCTTCAACGAGGCCATGACCAAAAAGCCCCTGGCCGAGGCCAGCGGGTTTTCGCAGAAATCCACCCAACTGGCCACCAGTCATCTGCACAACGCAGAAACCATCCAGGCCATGGGCATGCTCGGAGCCCTGCGCAAGCGCTGGTTCGTGGTGCATTCGCGGTTTCTCGGCATGCAGAACCAGGCCAGCGACACCGGCTCGGTGATCAGCTCCCTGAGCAAGACCCTGCGCCTGTGCCTGCAATCGCTGGTGCTGGGCCTGGGCGCCTTGCTGGTGATCAAGGGCGACATGACCGCCGGGATGATGATCGCCGGTTCGATCCTCATGGGCCGGGTGCTGAGCCCCATCGACCAGTTGATCGCGGTGTGGAAGCAGTGGAGTTCGGCCAAGCTGGCCTACCGCCGCCTGGATGCGCTGTTGCGCGAGTTCGCCCCGGGCGACAGCGCCATGTCGCTGCCAGCGCCCAAGGGCCAGGTGAGCTTCGAGCAAGTCAGCGCCGGGCCGCCCGGGCGGCGGATGGCCACCCTGCAGCAAGTGACCTTCAACCTCAACGCCGGTGAAGTGCTGGGTGTACTGGGGGCTTCCGGTTCCGGCAAGTCGACCCTGGCCCGAGTCCTGGTGGGGGTCTGGCCGACCCTGGGTGGCACGGTGCGCCTGGATGGTGCCGACATTCACCGCTGGAATCGCGATGAGCTGGGGCCCTACATCGGTTACTTGCCCCAGGACATCGAACTGTTCAGCGGCAGCATCGCCGAGAACATCGCGCGTTTCCGCGAGGCCGACCCGGAGCGGGTGGTCCAGGCCGCCCAACTGGCCGGGGTGCACGAACTGATCCTGCGCCTGCCCCAGGGCTACGACACCGTGCTCGGGGACGACGGCAGCGGCCTGTCCGGCGGGCAGAAACAGCGGGTGGCCCTGGCCCGGGCGCTGTACGGCAACCCGAGTCTGGTGGTGCTCGACGAACCCAACTCCAACCTCGACACCGTGGGCGAAAGCGCCCTGGCGGCGGCCATTGCCCAGCTCAAGGCCCGGGGCGCCAGCGTGGTGCTGGTGACCCATCGCTCATCGGTGCTGGCCCTGGCCGACAAGCTGCTGGTGCTCAACGAAGGGCGCTTGCAGGCCTTCGGCCCCAGCCAGGAGGTGCTCAAGGCGCTGTCCGGCGGTCAGTCGCCAGCCGCCCAGGAAAGCCCCAAGCCGGTGGCGGCTGCTCCCGGCGGCTTGAGCATGAGCCGCCAGTATCAGGCTCCGACACGGAATAAAGGCGCATGAGCAAGGACCGCGAGATGATGATCGAACAGGATTACGCGCCCGAACGCGTGGAGCGCGACGCTGGCTTTTTCGCTCGCCTGGGCTGGATTCTGGCCCTGGTGGGGGCCGGCAGTTTCTTTGTCTGGGCCGCGCTGGCGCCCCTGGACCAGGGTATCCCGGTGCAAGGCACGGTGGTGGTGTCCGGCAAGCGCAAGGCGGTGCAGTCCATGAGCAGTGGGGTGGTCAGCCGCATCCTGGTGCGCGAGGGCGAAAGCGTGAAGCAGGGCCAGCCGCTGTTTCGCCTGGACCAGACCCAGGTCGCCGCGGATGTGCAATCCCTGCAGGCCCAGTACCGCATGGCGGTGGCCAGCCTGGCGCGCTGGCGCAGCGAGCGCGACAACCTCAAGCAGGTGGACTTTCCAGCGCAACTGAGCAGCAGTGACGACCCGCGCCTGGCCCTGGTGCTGGAAGGCCAGCGTCAGCTGTTCAGCAGTCGGCGCGAGGCATTCCTGCGCGAGCAGGCGGGCATCCGCGCCAACATCGAAGGCGCCACCGCGCAACTGGCGGGCATGCGTCGCGCACGCACCGACCTGGGCAATCAGGCCGAGTCCCTGCGCCAGCAACTGAGCAACCTGCAGCCCTTGGCGGACAACGGCTATATCCCGCGCAACCGCCTGCTGGAATACCAGCGCCAACTGTCCCAGGTGCAGCAGGAACTGGCGCAGAACACCGGCGAAAGCGGCCGTATCGAGCAGGGCATTCTCGAATCCCGGCTCAAGCTGCAGCAGCACAGCGAGGAATATCAGAAAGAGGTGCGTAGCCAGTTGGCCGAGGCCCAGCTCAAGACCCAGACCCTGGAGCAGCAACTGACCTCGGCCGGTTTCGACTTGCAGCACAGCGAGATCATCGCCACCGCCGACGGCATCGCGGTCAACCTCGGGGTGCACACCGAAGGCGCGGTGGTGCGCCAGGGCGAAACCCTGCTGGAGATCGTGCCCCAGGGCACGCACCTGGAAGTGGAAGGGCGGCTGCCGGTGAACCTGGTGGACAAGGTCGGCCCCCATCTGCCGGTGGACATCCTCTTCACGGCCTTCAACCAGAGCCGCACGCCAAGGGTGTCCGGTGAGGTCAGCCTGGTTTCCGCCGACCAGATGGTCGACGAGAAAACCGGCATGCCGTACTACGTGCTGCGCAGCAGCGTCAGCGACCAGGCCATGGAGAAGCTCAACGGACTGGTGATCAAGCCTGGGATGCCGGCGGAGATGTTCGTGCGCACCGGCGAGCGCTCACTGCTCAATTACCTGTTCAAGCCTCTGCTCGACCGGGCCGGCTCCGCACTGACCGAAGAATAAGGATGTCGCGTCGTATGAGTAAGCTTTCCATCCTCGCCGCCGCCTTGTCCTTGCTGGTGTGCCAGGGGGCCCGGGCCATGGGCCCGTTCCAGATCTACGAACAGGCGCTGCGCAACGACCCGGTGTTCCTCGGCGCCATCAAGGAGCGCGACGCCGGCCTGGAGAACCGCGCCATCGGCCGCGCCGGTCTGCTGCCCAAGGTGGGCTACAGCTACAACAAGGGCCACAACAACTCCAAGGTCACCTACCTGGACACCGTGCGCGGCAGCGTCAGCGAAAAACGCAACTACGACAGCTACGGCTCGTCCCTGACCCTGCAGCAGCCGCTGATCGACTACGAGGCCTACGCCAACTACCGCAAGGGCGTGGCCCAGGCCCTGTTCGCCGACGAGAACTTTCGCGGCAAGAGCCAGGAGTTGCTGGTGCGGGTGCTCAGTTACTACACCAAGGCCCTGTTCGCCCAGGATCAGATCGAGATCGCCCAGGCCAAGAAGAAGGCCTTCGAGCAACAGTTCCAGCAAAACCGGCACATGTTCCAGCAGGGCGAGGGCACCCGCACCGACATCCTCGAGGCCGAGTCGCGCTACGAGCTGGCCACCGCCGAAGAGATCGAGGCCCGGGACGAACAGGACGCGGCCTTGCGTGAGCTGGGGGCGTTGATCGGCGTGCCCGACATCGACGTGCGCGACCTCGATCCGCTGCAGGAAAACTTCCAGTCCTTCGCCCTGAGCCCGGCCAATTACGACACCTGGCACGAGATGGCCCTGAGCAACAACCCGGTGCTGGCGTCCCAGCGGCAGCGGGTCGAGGTGGCGCGCTATGAAGTGGAGCGCAACCGCGCCGGGCACCTGCCCAAGCTCAGCGCCTACGCCAGCGTGCGGCAGAACGAATCGGAAAGCGGCAACACCTACAACCAGCGCTACGACACCAATACCATCGGCATCGAAGTCAGCTTGCCGCTGTACGCCGGTGGCGGGGTGTCGGCCTCCACTCGCCAGGCCAGCCGCGCCATGGAGCAGGCCGAATACGAACTGGACGGCAAGACCCGGGAAACCCTGATTGAACTGCGGCGGCAATTCAGTGCCTGTCTATCGGGGGTGAGCAAATTGCGCGCCTACCAGAAAGCCCTGACGTCGGCCGAGGCCCTGGTGGTGTCCACCAGGCAGAGCATTCTTGGTGGTGAACGGGTCAACCTGGATGCGCTCAATGCCGAGCAGCAGCTCTACACCACCCGGCGGGACCTGGCCCAGGCCCGTTATGACTACCTGATGGCCTGGACCAAGTTGCACTACTACGCGGGAACCTTGCGTGAAGAAGATCTGGCCCGGGTCGATGAGGCCTTCGGTCAGCGCACCGGGCCCTGACGGGCCGCAGGATAAAAAGGAGCAACGCACATGAGCATCTTCGACTACAAAAGTGCGCTGGGCAGTGCCGGCAAGGCCCAGTACAGCGAGGCCATCACCCTGGCCCTGTATGCATCGAACCCCACTGGCGAGGCCTTGCCGGGGACGTCCTGGCGGCCCATCAGCGCCTCGCAGCTGGGCTATCAGGGCCATGTCAGCGCCCAGGGCACCATTTCCGGCGAACAGGCCGTGGTCAGCGATGCCCAGGTCGAGATCCTGGGCAAGTACGACGGCGCCGGGCAGTTGCTGTCCATCGGCATCAGTTTTCGCGGCACCGACAGCCTCAAGGACGGCCTCAACGACCTGCAGGCGGCCTTCGTCTCGGGGTTTGCCGACAACTACAGCCGCCTGGCCTTCGACAACCTGCTGGGCAAGGTCGCCGCCTTCGCCACGGCCCAGGGCCTGAGCGGCAGCGACGTGCTGGTCACCGGCCATAGCCTGGGCGGGCTGGGGGTCAACAGCCTGGCGAGCCTGAGTACCGATCACTGGGGCGGCTTCTATCAGGACGCCAGCTACCTGGCCTTCGCCTCGCCGACCCAGAGCGCCGGCGACAAGGTGCTGAACATCGGCTATGAAAACGACCCGGTGTTCCGCGTTCTGGACGGCACCCACTTCAACGCGTCGTCCCTGGGCACTCACGACAAGCCCCAGGAGTCGGCGACCAACAACCTCGTCAGTTTCACCGATCACTACTCATCGTTCCTTGGCCAGTGGATTCCCCAGAGCATCCTCAACCCCAAGTCCTGGTCGGCCCACAGCGCGGTGGATTACGCCGCGGGCCTCAACCGCCTGATCGGCTCGGACTTCTATGACCTGACCAGCCGCGACTCGACGGTGGTGATCTCCAACCTGTCCGAGGGCCAGCGTGATCAGGTGTGGGTCAAGGACCTCAATCTGTACGCGCAGAAACACACCGGCAGCACCCTGATCATCGGCACCCAGAGCAACGACCTGCTGCACGGCGGCAAGGGCAATGACTACCTGGACGGCGGTGCCGGGGATGACCGTTTCCGCGACGACGGCGGCTACAACATCATCCATGGCGGCCAGGGGCACAACGTCCTGGAGCTGCAACAGCCGCTGCAGAATTTCTCCATCGCCAACGACGGCGACGGCACCCTGTATATCCGCGATGCTTATGGCGGCATCAGCATGACCCGCGACGTGGGGGCCCTGGTCAGCCACGAGGCCGGGAGCTGGTGGCAACTGTTCGGCAAGGATGTCAGCTACAGCGTGACCGCCGACGGCCTGCAGCACGGCAACCAGTGGACCGCCTATAACCACTCCCTCAACGGCGATGCCTATGGCAACGCGCTGGTGGCCAGCGTCGACGGCGACTGGCTGTTCGGCCATGGCGGCGACGACCTGCTCAGCAGCGACAAGGCCAACGTGACCTTCGTCGGCGGTGCCGGCAACGACGTCATGCATTCCACCGGGGGCGGGGCCAACACCTTTCTGTTCAGTGGTCACTTCGGGCTCGACCTGATCCAGGGCTACCAGTACAGCGACAAGCTGGTGTTCATGGGCGTGCCGGGCATCGACAGCCAGTACGACTATCGCCAGCACCTGTCCCAGAGCGGCAACGACACCTTGCTCAAGGTGGGCGAGCACTCGGTGACCCTGGTGGGGGTCGGTATTGAGGGGCTCAACGGTTCAGGCATCGTGTTCGCCTGATTCAGCCTCGGCCGGGGGAGCGCAGGATTCGCTCCCCCGGGCTTTGCGGACCTTGAACCCAGAGAACGTCGGGGTGGCTCCCCTGAAGTCGCCGGCAACATCCTGATCCGTCCTGGATGGACGATCGAACAACAACAAAAAACGAGAAGTCATCAACATGGATGTCAGATGTCATCAGTTCAACAGGCTGGCGGGCACGGTGTGCCTGGCGTTTACCGCAGGCCTGCCGTTGACGGCCGCCCAACGCCGTTCGGAACACCGGCCAGCGGGGCGTTCCCGCTCCCCATGCCATCGGCGCTCTGGCGCTGGCCATGCAACCTTCCCTTTATTCGAACAACCAGCAAGCCCAGCAGGTGCTGCCCAGTCCCGTGCGCCTGTGCTGCGGCATTGGCGCGCCTGGGGTGTTGGTGAGCGACACAAGGGTGTCGGAGTCAATCTGCAATGGCGTTTCCACGACGTCATTCGAGCGGCGGGCAGGGAGCCTGCCAGGGCCATTTCGCAACACAACTAAGGAAGGTCGAAGTGAAGCAAGTCAAACGCAAGGATGGCGCTGTGCTTGGGCAGGAACGGGGATGGTTGACCCTGGCTCCGGCACTGTTGGGTTGGGTGGCGCTGCTGGGCACGGCCCAGGCGGCGCCCTATGTGGAGAACGGCCGTCGGGGCGACGCTGGCAGCTGGCGCAGCGCCGAGTTCAAGGCCGATTGGGGCCTGGGGGCGATTCATGCCGACAGTGCCTATGCCGCCGGTTACAGCGGCAAGGGCGTCAAGCTGGGGATCTTCGACCAGCCGGTGTATGCCCAGCATCCGGAGTTCGCCAGCCCGGGCAAGGTGCTGACCCTGGTCACCAGCGGCATTCGCCAGTACACCGATCCCTATATTCCGGTGCGGGCCGGCGATGCCTTCGTCTATGACGGTCGCCCATCGGTGGGCTCGGACGGCAAGCTGGGTTCTCACGGTACTCACGTCGGCGGGATTGCCGCCGGTAACCGCGACGGTGGGGCGATGCACGGGGTGGCCTTCGACGCCCAGATCATCAGTGCCGACAACGGCGACCCGGGGCCCGAGGACGGCATCATCCTCGGCAACGATGGCGCGGTGTACAAGGCCGGCTGGGACGGCCTGGTGGCCAGCGGCGCGCGGATCATCAACAACAGCTGGGGCATCGGCATCACCGATCGCTTCAGCAAAGGCGGGCGCGATCCGGCGTTCCCGCACTTCACCCTGGATGACGCCCGGGCACAGTTCGCGCAGATCCAGCCGCTGCTGGGCAGCTTGCCGGGGGGCGCCTACGACGGGGCCATCGCCGCAGCCCGCAGCGGGGTGCTGACGATTTTCGCCGCCGGCAACGATTACAACCTGAACAACCCCGACGCTATCGCCGGGCTGGCCTACTTCGTACCGGAGATCGCCCCCAACTGGCTGACCGTTGCAGCCTTGCAGCAGAACCCCGACACCAGCAGCGCCGATCCCTACGTCATCAGCACCTTTTCCTCGCGTTGCGGCTACACCGCGAGCTTTTGCGTGTCGGCCCCCGGCACCCGGATCTACAGCTCGGTGATCGGTGGCACCAGCCTTGCGAACATGACCCTGGGCTACGCCAACAAGAACGGCACCTCCATGGCCGCGCCCCATGCGGCCGGTGCCGCGGCGGTGCTGATGGAGCGTTTCCCCTACATGAGCGCGGCCCAGGTCGCCAGCGTCCTGCGCACCACGGCCACCGACCTGGGGGCCCCGGGTGTCGATGAGCTGTACGGCTGGGGGATGATCAATCTGGACAAGGGCATTCGCGGGCCGGGGATGCTGGTGACCGAGGCGGACATCCCCGAGGCGCTGCGGGTCCAGGGCGGCTACGGCTCGTCCCAGTTCGTCGCTGACCTGCCGGGCTATGGCGCGTTGCTGGATGCCGGCAAGCCGACCCAGCGGCGCTGCAATGACATCAGCTGTGTGCTGGATATCTGGAACAACGACATCAGTGGCCACGGTGGCCTGACCAAGCAGGGCGTCGGCACCCTGGTGCTCAGCGGCGCCAACACCTACGCCGGGCCGACCCTGGTCAACCAGGGGCGGCTGGCGGTCAACGGCTCGCTGCTGTCGGCGGTGACGGTGAACGCTGGTGGCATCCTCGGCGGCACGGGCCGCGTGGGCGCACTGACCGCCAACCCGGGCGCGATTGTGGCCCCGGGCAACTCCATCGGCACCTTGCATGTCAGCGCCGATGTGAACTTCCTCCCGGGTTCGACCTACGCGGTGGAGGTGTCCCCCAGCGGCAGCGACCGGATCGTCAGCGACGGCCAGGCAACCCTCGGCGGGGCCAGCCTGGCACTGGAACTGGAAAACCCGGGGTTGTCCCTCAATGCACAGCGGGTCCCGAGCCTGGTGGGGCGGCAGCTGGATATCCTGCAGGCCGCCAATGGCGTGCAGGGCAGCTTTGGCCCGGTGCTGTCCAACTCGCTGTTTCTGGGGGGCAACCTCAATTACAGCGCCGGCGGTGTGCAGCTGGCGGTGGCGCGCAATGCCACCTCGTTCAGCAGCATCGGCCTGAGCCCCAACCAGCGTTCGGTGGCCGATGCTGCCGAGCAACTGGGGGCGGGCAACCCGGTGTATGAAAGCCTGCTGCTGGCCGCCAGCGCGGCCAGTGCACAGCAGGCCTTCGAGCAACTGTCCGGGGAAATTCATCCGGCCGTTGGCAGCCAGTTGCTCAATGACAGCCGCTACCTGCGTGACGCGATGGGTGAGCGGCTGCGCCTGCAGGGCGGGGACGCGGTGCCTACTGTCGAGGGCGGCGAGCAGGGGCTGTGGTTCAAGACCCTCGGCGCCTGGGGCAAGGCCGACGGCGGCCAGGATCGAGCCGGCTATACCCGCTCCATCGGCGGCCTGCTGGCCGGTGTCGACGGGCAAGTGGACCCGAGCACCCGTCTGGGCGTGTTCACCGGCTACAGCGACAGCTCGCTGAGCATGGGCGATGGCCGGCATTCTTCGGCCAGCATCGACAGCTACCACCTGGGTGCCTACGCCGGACGCGAGCTTGCACAACTGCGCCTGAGCCTGGGCGGTTCCTACAGCTGGCACCGCATCGCCACTCGGCGCGAGCTGCAATACGACGAGGTTGCCGATCGCCAGAAGAGCAAGCGTGATGCCCGCAGCCTGCAGTTGTTCGGCGAGGCGGCGTGGCACCTGGATCTGCAGCCCATGGCCCTGGAACCCTTTGCCAGCCTGGCCTATGTGCAGGTGGACAGCGAGCGCTTCAAGGAACACGGCGGCGCCACGGCACTCAAGGGCGATAGCGACAATCGCGAGGCCTGGCTCTCGACCCTGGGCATGCGTGCCGGCAAGCAGTTGCAGTTGTCTTCCGGGCAGACTGTGGAACTGTCCGCTACCCTCGGCTGGCAGCACAATCTGAGCGCCACCGGCGCCGATCAGCATCTGGCGTTTGCCGACGGTGGACAAAGCTACAAGGTACAGAGCCTGTCACTGGACCGGGATGCAGCGGTCGTCGGTGCACGGGCGGGCATTGCCCTGGGTCGACAGACCCGGGTCAATCTGGATTACAACGGGTTGCTGGGCAGCCGTGACCGGAACCATGGGGTCGGCTTGACCCTGGACTGGACTTTCTAAGACCCAGGCAACGGATGTGCAAGGTGTTGTACAGGTCCTGCGGACCCGGAAACGGGCTTGGAGGGCCTGAGCTTTCTCTGACAATTCCAACAAAAGAGAGGCAATACCATGGGTGTCTTTGACTACAAGAACTTCACCGCAGCCGATTCCAAGGCGCTGTTTTCCGATGCGCTGGCGATCACGCTGTACTCCTATCACAACCTCGACAACGGCTTCGCCGTGGGTTACCAGCACAACGGCTTCGGCCTGGGCCTGCCGGCAACCCTGGTCAGCGCATTGATCGGCAGTAGCGATTCCCAGGGCGTGATCCCTGGCATTCCCTGGAACCCGGATTCGGAGCAGGCCGCCAAGGACGCGTTGCACCAGGCCGGGTGGTCCACCCTCAGTGCCCAGCAACTGGGCTACAGCGGCAAGGTGGATGCCCGGGGCACCTTCTTCGGCGAGAAGGACGGCTACGGCACGGCCCAGGTGGAGATCCTCGGCAAGTACGATGCCCAGGGTCACCTGAGTTCCATCGGCATCGCCTTTCGCGGCACCAGCGGGCCACGGGAGTCGGTGATCGGCGACACCATCGGTGATGTCATCAGTGACCTGCTGGCCGCCCTGGGACCCAAGGACTATGCGAAGAACTACGCCGGTGAGGCCTTCGGCAAACTGTTCGCCGATGTGGCGGCTTTTGCCCAGGCCAATGGCCTGTCGGGCAAGGACATCCTGGTCAGCGGTCACAGCCTCGGCGGGCTGGGGGTCAACAGCCTGGCGGACCTGAGCGGCGAACGCTGGTCCGGGTTCTACAAGGATGCCAACTACATCGCCTATGCCTCGCCGACCCAGAGCGCCAGCGACAAGGTGCTGAACATCGGCTATGAGAACGACCCGGTGTTCCGCGCCCTGGACGGCTCCAGTTTCAACCTGTCGTCCCTTGGCGTGCACGACGCCCATCAGGATTCGGCCACCAACAACATCGTCAACTTCAACGACCACTACGCCTCGTCGCTGTGGAACGTGCTGCCGTTCTCGATCCTCAACATCCCCACCTGGATCTCCCACCTGCCCACCGGCTACGGCGATGGCCTGACCCGGGTCCTGCAATCGAAGTTCTACGACTTCACCAGCAAGGACTCGACCATTGTCGTGGCCAACCTGTCGGACCCGGCCCGGGGCAGCACCTGGGTCCAGGACCTGAACCGCAACGCCGAAACCCACAAGGGCAGCACCTTCATCATCGGCAGCGACGGCAACGACCTGATTCAGGGCGGCCGCGGCAACGACTACCTGGAGGGCCGCGACGGCAATGACACCTTCCGCGACGATGGCGGCTACAACATCATTCTCGGGGGCAAGGGCAGCAACACCCTGGACCTGCAGCACTCCATCGGCGACTACAGCTTTGCCAGCGACGGCGCCGGCACCCTGTACGTGCGCGATGCCAACGGCGGGATCAGCATCACCCGTGACATCGGCGCGATCCAGAGCAAGGAGCCGGGGTTTCTCTGGGGCCTGTTCAAGGACGACGTGCTGCATCAGGTGACCGACCAGGGCTTGCAGGTGGGCGCCCAACTGACCCACTACGCCTCGTCGGTAAAAGGCGATGCCGGGGACAACCTGCTCAAGGCCGGTGCCGGCGGCGATTGGCTGTTCGGCCTGGACGGCAACGATCACCTGATCGGTGGCCGGGGCAATGACGTGTTTGTCGGTGGCGCCGGCAATGACCTGATGGAGTCGGGAGGGGGCAACGACACCTTCCTGTTCACCGGTCATTTCGGCCAGGACCGCATCCTCGGCTACCAGAGCGGCGACAAACTGGTGTTCATGGGGGTGAGCGGGGTGCTGCCGGGCCAGGACTACCGTGCCCACGCCAGCAGCAGCGGCCATGACACGCTGCTGACCTTTGGCCAGGACACGGTGACCCTGGTGGGCGTCAGTCTTGAGCAGCTCAACGGCTCGGGCATCACCATCGCCTGATGCATCCGCGGCGCGGGGGCCGGCACGGGCCCCGCGCTGTCCGGACGGGAAAAAGTGACCTGCAGGTCAAGTGACGACTCCAATATCCTTAAAGCCGCCGCCGGTTGACCCGTTATTACAGCAACCCAGGGTTCTGTGGGGGCCGGACAGCAACGGATTCAAGGTAATGGCAGGAGAGTTTTGACTGTGAGCAACACCAAGAGATGGGCGAGTGCCGGGGTGCTGATGGCCCTGTGGACGGGGCTGGTCGCCGCCGAGGAGTTGCCTCGCAGCTCGATTTTGCAACGTTACGGGGTGAGCGTGGATCAGTTGCCGGCCGGTCAGCCGGCGCCTGCCCAGTCGCAGCCGGCGCCTGCCAGCCGCTTCAACCTGCAGCCCGAGCCACCGCTGGTCAATCTGCGCCTGGGGGACGGCACGGCGCCGCCGAGCACCGGCAACATCAGCATCGACAACGCCGAGGCGCGCGAGCGCGAGCGCTGCCAGCAAGTGCGTGACCAGTTGTCCAAGCGAGGCAAGCCTCTGGGGATTTCCTGCACGCCAGGGCAGGGCCCGTTGCCCTGGTCGCCCTGAAGCGCGGGAGCTGCATCATTTTTCCTGGCGGACCGTGGCCACATCGTCCGCCTTGACCCGTACGGTCTTGCCGGAAATGTCCTGGAATTCATAGAAACCATCCGCGGTCCTGGTCTTGGGCTGGTCCCGGGTCAAATACTGGGTGCCGTTCTGCAAGGTCACCACCGTGGGCGAGGCGCAGCCGGCCAGGGTCAGGGCGCCGAAGGCGGTCAACAGCAGTCCCAGGTTCTTCACATTCATACAGACCTCTCATCAGGGGGTGTCCCCGTTACGGCGGACACTATAGTCATGGCCCCTTGGTGTAGTGAAGACGACGAAAGTTCGCCGGGTCATTGGAAAAATCTTCGTCCCGCCATTTATCCAATAGTGTTTGCCAGAGCGGGGCGCCGGCTGTTATCTGTACGCATAACCAGTATCGATCCAGCCGTGGCGTGTTTGTTCAGTGACTTCCAACCCCCTCGAAAACCCCCTCTATTACCTGTGCAACTTCCAGCAAGTGCTGAACTGGCTGGAGCAGCGCTATGCCGATGTACTGACCCCCGAGGAGCAGCGCTTCATCACGGATTTCGCTGCCTTGGCCGAGCCGTCCCAGGCCTTGCTGGTGCGCATGGTGATGCGCAAGGGCCGGCATTTTCGCCTGAGCAAGCTGAGCTACCCGGAAATCGCCGACAGCGCCGGGGCCCTGCTGCCGTTGCTGGCGCTGGGCTGGGTCGACGAGCAAGCGCCGCTGACCCTGGATGAGCTGTTCGGCCTGTTGCAAAAGGCCGAGATCCTGCAGTGCTTCAGCGACCGGGGATTGTCGGCCAAGGCCAAGAAGAGCCAGTGGCTGGAAGCGCTGCAGGCGCTGTCTCCGCAGCCTCGGGCTTTCGGCCAATGGTGTCCTGCACTGGCCGACCGGCTGCTGAGCCTGACGGTCATGCCCTTGTGCGATCGGTTGCGGCTGATGTTCTTCGGCAACCTCTATCAGGACTGGTCGGAGTTTGTGCTCGCGGACCTGGGGATCTACAGCTACGAGAAAGTCGAGATCAGCGCCGATGCCCGGGGCCTGCGCAGTCGCGACGACGTCGACGGTTTCATCTACCTGCAGCAATGCCAGGAGGCCTGCGAGGCCGGCGAGCCGCTGCCGGCGGTGCTGCCGCGTATCGTTGCGTTCAGCAGCGCCAACGCCTGGCTGGAGAAGCGTCGCGCCAAGCTGCTGTTCCTGTTGGGGCAGCATTGCGAACGCCAGGCCGACTGGCCGCTGGCCCGGCAGATCTATCAGCAGTGCAGCTACCCCGGGGCGCGCTTGCGGCTGATCCGGGTTCTGGAGCTCAGCGCCGAGTATCGAGCGGCCCTGACCCTGGCCGAACAGGCCGCGGCAGCGCCCCAGAGCGCCGCCGAGGCCCAGCAGTTGCTGCGGGTGATGCCGCGCTTGCGGCGCAAGCTGGGAGGGCCACCGGCGTCCCGGGTGGTCAGCCGCGAGGTGGCGCGGCTGGACCTGAGCCTGCCCCGGGACCCCGCCGGGCTGACGGTGGAGCTGCAGGTCCAGGCTCATCTGCATCAGCCCCAGGCACCGGTGCATTACGTGGAGAACAGCCTGATCAACTCGCTGTTCGGGCTGCTGTGCTGGCCGGCGATCTTCGCGCCCTTGCCGGGGGCGTTCTTCCACCCGTTCCAGCGTGGGCCGGTGGATCTGTTGAGCGAGGACTTTCACCCGCGGCGCAGCGAGCTGTTCCAGGCGTGCCTGGAGGAGCTGGAGGATGGCCGTTACCGGGACAGCATCCGTCAGCGCTTTGTCGCCAAATGGGGCCTGCAATCGCCTTTCGTGTTTTGGAGCGTCTTGAGCCAGGAACTGCTGGAACTGGCCCTGGACTGCCTGCCGGCCGAACACCTGAAACACTGGTTCCAGCGGCTGCTGCTGGACATCCGGGCCAACCGCGCCGGCATGCCGGACCTGATCCAGTTCTGGCCCGAGGAAAAGCGCTACCGGATGATCGAGGTCAAGGGCCCGGGGGATCGCCTGCAGGACAACCAGCTGCGCTGGCTGGACTTCTGCCAGGAGCACCAGATGCCGGTGGTGGTGTGTTACGTGCAGTGGCAGGACCCGTCCTCGTGAGCTATCGCGTCGCGGTGCGAGCCCTGTGTGAGTTCAGTGCCAAGACCGGCGACCTGGATCTGCGCTTCACCCCGTCGCCCAGTGCGCTGGAGGGCATGCTCGGGCACCGCACCGTGGCGGCCCGGCGCAATCCCGACTACCAGAGCGAAGTGCCCCTGGAGGGCCGATACGGTGAGCTGCTGGTCAGGGGACGGGCGGACGGCTACGACCCGGCGCAGAACCTGCTGGAAGAGATCAAGACCTACCGTGGCGACCTGGCGCGCATGCCGGACAACCACCGGCAGTTGCATTGGGCCCAGGCCAGGGTCTATGGCTGGCTGTTGTGCCAGAGCCTGCAGTTGCCGAGCCTGCGGGTGTCGCTGGTGTATTTCGACGTGGCCAGCGAACAGGAAACCGCCCTGGTGGAGGAACACAGTGCCGCGGCACTGGAGGCGTTCTTCCAGCGCCAATGCGCGGTGTTTCTGCAGTGGGCGCAGCAGGAACTGGCCCACCGTCAAGCCCGGGACCAGGCGACCCGCGCCCTGAACTTTCCCCACGCGACGTTTCGCCAGGGCCAGCGGCACCTGGCCGAATCGGTGTACAAGGCGGTCAGCACCGGCCGCTGCCTGCTGGCCCAGGCCCCCACCGGCATAGGCAAGACCCTGGGCACGATTTTCCCCATGCTCAAGGCCATGGCCCCGCAGCAGTTGGACAAGCTGCTGTTTCTCACCGCCAAGACCCCGGGACGGCAGTTGGCCCTGGATGCGGCGCGGGTGCTGTTCGCCGGGCAGGCCGGGCTGCCGTTGCGGGTCCTGGAGCTGGTGGCCCGGGACAAGGCCTGCGAACACCCGGACAAAGCCTGTCATGGTGAGTCCTGTCCCTTGGCCAGGGACTTCTACCAACGCCTGCCGGCGGCGCGCCAGGCGGCCAGCCAGGTGCCGATGCTCGACCGCCAGGCGCTGCGCCAGGTGGCCCTGGAGCATCAGGTCTGTCCGTACTACCTGAGTCAGGAAATGGCCCGCTGGAGCGATCTGCTGGTGGCCGACTACAACTACTACTTCGACTTCAGCGCCTTGCTGTTCGGCCTGGCCCAGGCCAATCAGTGGCAGTTGGCGGTGCTGGTGGACGAGGCGCACAACCTGGTGGAGCGCGGGCGCGGCATGTACAGCGCAAGCCTGGATCAGCAACAGCTGGCCGCCGTGCGCCACACTGCGCCCCAGGTGCTCAAAGGCGCCTTGCAACGCCTGAACCGAGAATGGAATGCCCTGCACAAGGAACAGCTCGCGCCGTATCAGGCTTATAGCCAGTTGCCCACGGCGCTGCTCAGGGCCCTGGCCCTGTGCGTCACGGCCCTGGGTGACTACTTCAACGAGCAGCCCCAGGGCCTGGACGCCGGCCTGCAGGGGCTGTACTTCGAGTTGCTGCAGTTTGCCCGGGTGGCGGAGCTGTTCGATGAGCGGCAGTTCATCTTCGACATCAGCAAGCGCGCCCTGAGCGCCAAGCGCAGTCTGTCGCGCTTGTGCCTGCGTAATGTGGTGCCGGCGGCGTTGCTGGGCCCGCGACTGAGCGCGGCCCGCAGCACCGTGCTGTTTTCTGCCACCCTCAATCCCGAGCGTTATTACCGTGACCTGCTGGGCCTGCCGGACAGCACGGTGTGGCTGGAGGTGGAGTCGCCCTTTGCCGCCGCCCAGTTGCAGGTGCAGATCGTCAGCCGCATCTCCACCCGCTATGTGCACCGGCAGGCGTCGCTGGCGCCGATCGTCGAGTTGCTGGCCCGCCAGTTCGCCGCGCGGCCGGGCAACTACCTGGCGTTCTTCAGCAGCTTCGATTACCTGCAGCAGGTGGCCGAGCTGCTGGCCCGGGAACACCGGCACATCCCCCTGTGGTTGCAGTCCCGGGGCATGGATGAAGCCTCGCGCCAGGACTTTCTCCAGCAGTTTCGCGCCGAGGGGCAGGGCATAGGCTTTGCCGTTCTGGGCGGGGCGTTCGGCGAAGGCATCGATCTGCCGGGGACGAAGCTGATCGGTGCCTTTGTCGCCACCCTGGGGCTGCCCCAGCTCAATCCGCTGAACGAGCAGATGAAACAGCGCATGGCGGCGTTGTTCGGTTCCGGCTACGACTACACCTACCTCTATCCGGGCTTGCAGAAGGTGGTGCAGGCGGCGGGGCGGGTGATTCGCAGCCAGACCGATCGTGGCGTGCTGATGCTGATTGACGACCGTTTCGCCGAGTCCCGGGTGCGGCAGTTGTTGCCGGGGTGGTGGGCGATCCAGGCCGAGGGTGCGGGGCCGGCTGAGGTGGAGCCGGCGGCAGGGTTTGGCGGGGATTGATGATCAGCGGCGAGGGGATGGCGCTGTCACTGGCCCCGGTGGACGCGGACAAAGCGGCGCAGGGTCTGGCCCGGCCCGGTGCTGAAACGGGTGGGCCGCGGTTGCCCCTCGTCGGCGGCGATGAACACGAACTCATCGGCGCTCAGTTGGTAGCTGGCCGGCAAGGGCTTGCCGGCGTCGGCTCCGATGGAATCGACCCAGGTGATGGACTTGGGCCGGGTGCTGCTGTCGAGGCTGAAGCTCCCCGCCAGCAGGGTGTCCCCGGCCACCGTCACCACGCGAAAGCGGTTGCCTTCGATCAGGGTCAGGGCGCCTGGCGCGCTGTGCTCGTCCGGTGGGTCGAGTACGCCGCTGTCTTCCATCGAGATCTGTTCCCAGGCGCCTTGCAGCGCCTCGAGCTGCAGCAGGTCGGCGTGCTTCAGGGGGGACGAACCATCCATTTTCGGGGGCTTCCTTATGACGATCAGTTGAAGATGTTGCGGCCAATGCAGTAGGTCAGCAGGTCCTGGTCGCTCTGCACGTCCAGCTTGCGCATGGCGGAGATCTTCTGGGCACTGATGGTTTTGGAGCTGCGGTTCTGGCTGCGGGCGATGTCGCTGACGCTCTTGCCGGAAACGAACAGCCGCAGGATCTCAAATTCCTTGGGCGACAGGGTGGAAATTCGCTCGTCGATCGCCACATTGGATTCCATCACCGAATGGGAGGCCGGCTCCAGGCTGCGGTACACGCCTTTTTGTGCGATGGCCTTGAGGGCGGTCTGGATCTCCTCGTGCAACTGGCTTTTCTGGATCACGCCCACCACCCCCAACTCGCGCAGGCGGGTGAGGATCAATTGATTGGAAATCATGGTCAGGATCAGGATCTGCAAGTGCGGGAAGTTGCGCTTGAGGTACTCCACCAGCTTCAGGCCATCGCCGTAAGGCGAGTCTCCGGGCATGTTGTAGTCGGTAATCACAATGTCCACCGGCCGGGATTCCAGCTGCTGGATCAGGCCTTTGGAACATACCGCTTCACCGACAATTTCGAAGCGGTCGTCGCGCTCCATGAGCTCGCGCACGCCGAGCAAAACAATAGGGTGATCGTCAGCAATGACTACTTTCAGTTTTTCCATGGCAAACACACCCGTGTAATACGCAATTTAGTAAAGAAACATAAGACTGACGGTACATTAAACCCTGCCACCCATTATTCAAGGGGCAGCAGAAGTTCCGACAAGTGCTGCATCAGTTGCCTGACTTGGCCCTCCAGAATCGGATTCAAAGTGTTTTCCAGCAATTGGCACTCCAGCTCGGCGCAGGCCTTGGCCAGGATGCCGGCCTGCACCGCGCCCATGGCCCCGGCGATGCTGTGCAGGCGCTCGGCGGCGGTCCGGCCCGAGCCGGTTTCCAGGGCCTTGGCCAGGCGTTGCAGATCGTCACGCATGGTGCTCAGGAACAGCGGTCGCATTTTCTCCGACACCTGTATCCGCTGCTCGGCCGGAGCCGGTTCCCGGGGCTGCAGCGGCTCCACCGGCCTGATGGTCGCGGGCGCTGCGGTGTTGCTGTCAGGCACCGGGCAGAGTTTTTCCAGTTGCCCGCGCAGGGTCTGCAGGGTCATGGGCTTGACGATCCAGGCACTCATGCCGGCGGCCAGGCAACGGCTGCCTTCCTCGCGCAGGGCGTTGGCGGTGACGCCGATGATCGGCAGCTTCGGCTCGCGTCGGCGCAGCTCCCGGGCCAGATCGTAGCCATTCATGAGCGGCATGTTGACGTCGGTGACGGCAATGTCGAACAGCTGGTGCTGCCATTGTTCCAGGGCCTGTTCGCCGTTGGACGCCAGGGTCACCTGGCAACCCAGGGCTTCGAGTTGTTCCTTGATGATCGTCTGATTGAGCGGATTGTCTTCCGCCACCAGGACATTGAGCGCCAGGTGGCGCAAGGTGCCGGGGGCGCGTTGCAGCAGGTCCAGGGGTTGTCCCTGGCGGGCCAGCGCCGCGGCCTGGGCGATGGCGCGGATATCGTGGGCGTCGACCGCCCATTGCGCTTGCGGGTGGTCCCGGTGACCCGCCGCTCCGGCGGTGACACAGGGACCGGGCCAGCCGGGCTGACTGTCACGGGGCAACATGTCGATCAGCACCGTATTGCGCGGTTTGTCGTCCGCGCACAGGGGCACCGGAAAGGCTTGCAGGCCGAGACGGTTGAGCCATTCGCAGGTGCTTTTCTGCAGCTCCGGCACCGGCGCCCGGACATACACCGGTGGCCCCTCGGGCAGCGGCGCGGCGCCGGGCAGGGCGCCTGCCAGGCACGGCAGGCTCAGGCGCAGGGAGAAACTGCTGCCCAGCCCCGGTTCGCTGATCACCTGTATGTGTCCACCCATCATCTCGCTGAGACGCTGACAGATCGCCAGCCCAAGCCCGGCACCGGCCTCATTGGAGGCGTCGCGGACCTGGTAGAAGGGGTCGAACAACTGCGGCTGCTGCGACGGCGAGATGCCGATCCCGGTGTCGGTGACTTGCCATTCGATGCTGGCCATGCTGTCCTGCTGCGCCAGCACCCGGACGCGCAGCACCACCCGGCCGCTGTCGGTGAACTTGATGGCGTTGCTCAACAGGTTGTTGAGAATCTGCCGGATGCGCCCGGCATCCCCGCGCATCAGGTTCGGCAGGCTCGGGTCGATGCACGCGTAGAGCAGCAGTCCGCGGCGTTCGGCGAAGGCCGCATAGCTACGCAGCGCGTCTTCCACCAGGTCCAGTGGACAGAACTCCACGGGTTCGATGCTCATCTGGTCGGACTCGATCTTGGACACGTCGAGCACGTCGCTGATCAGTTGGAACAGGTTGCTGGAAGAGCGCTGGATGGTTTGCAGGTATTCACTCTGGCGCGCGTCGAGCGGGGTCAGGCCCAGCAGCTCCAGGGTGCCGAGCACGCCGTACAGCGGGGTGCGGATCTCGTGGCTCATGGTGGCCAGGAACAGAGTCTTGGCCTGGTTGGCCGCGTCCGCCGCGAGCCGGGCCTGTTCCAGCAGTTGCGCGTCCTGCACATGCGCGGTGATGTCATAGAAGGTGCACAGCAGAACGTCCTGCCCCTGGTAGCGGGTGGCGACCAGCCCCACCTGCAAGTGCCGGCCTTCGATCTCGAGGCAGGTTTCGCCGCTGTCGCTCAAGGGCGGGTCGCGCTGCAGCATGCTCAGCAACTGGGTCGTGCCTTGCCACTGCACGGCCTGGCGATTCTCCATCAGCACCTTGAAGTCCTCACGGCGCACCACGCACAGGCCGGTGGGCGCGGTATCGAGCACCACGCGGCTGAAGGCCTCGCTCTCGGCAAGGGTCTGGTGCGCCAGTTGCGCCGGAGCCACCACCCGGTCGCGGTACCAGCGGCTGGCGATCCAGCCACAGACGATCGCGCCCAGGGCCAGCGCCGGGAGGCCCAGCAGCAGCCACAGGGCATAACCGAGATAACTTTTGTAGCTGATGCTGTAGAGCCCGGTCCAGAGCGCCGGAGTCGGGCTGGTGACTTTGAAGACCATGCCCCGCAAGCCGAAGTTCGGGCCTTCGCGCAATGCCCTGGCCGCAGGCAGAGAGCCGCTGAGGACGCTGCCGGAAGGTTCGATGAGGGTGAAGTCGTCGTAGATCGACCAGTCCATGAGGCGCTCGATGTCATTGATCTTGTCCAGATTGAGCAGCGACGCCACCATCATCCAGCTGTTGGCGCCATGCAGCTGCAACGGCTGCGGTCCGAGGTGCAGATTGACGTAGGCCAGCAGCTTGGGGGCGACGTTCAGTGACTCCGGGAGCCTGTAGGTTTGCCAATGCACCTGTTGATCCCGCGGGTCGTTGTGCTTGACCTTCAGTTGCCGCAGCACCTGTTCCATTTCGCCGTCATGGGAGCCGTTGCCCTGCCACGGATTGCCGCGCGCCTGGCGCGCCGCCGGCAGGCTGATGTCGTAGTTGCCGAAGCTGTTGAACAGAAAGGTGCGGGGCGCGTGATAGGGCGACGTGGACCAGAAGGCGTTGTAGAAGGTCGACAGCTGCAGGCCCAGGGCGAAGGCCTTGGGCAGTTCGTTGGCGGCCTGCGGTTGAGAGTCGAAGCTCGGGTCGAAGGGCGTCAGCAACGGCGGCTGGGCCTGGGAGAGGTCATTGGCGTCATGGGGCAGGGGCTGCTCGGCAGCCAGCGGCGCTGCGCTCGCTTGACGGGAAGCCAGCTTCTGCAGAAACAGTTCCTGTTCCTGGATGTTTTCCATCAACCGCGCGAAATGCAGCCTGACGCTGTTGTGCTGTTCATCGATCAGGCGCTGGGTGGTCCAGAACAGTAGGGCGAACAGCAGCAGCGCAAGGCCCGCCAGGGTCAGCAGGCCCTTGTTCAGGCGAATCGAACTGCGAGTCAGATTCTCCATCAAGGTATTGCGGTATTTCATCACTGAATTCCCAGATACGTAGAAGGGCCCCGCGTTCGAGATTCCTCTCTCTGAAGCAAGGCGGTCAGCGATGAGTGGCTGGTGCGGAGCAGGGCAATGGGTTCATCGGCTAGTACACCGTTGCCGGTCCATCTTGGGCCAGCAGTTGCTGAAACTGTTGCGAGGACACCGCGTGGGATATGAGGAAGCCCTGCACCTGGGTGCAGTCGATCTTTCTCAGCAAGGCCAGCTCCTGGGCGCTTTCCACGCCCTCGGCGACCACCGTCAGGCCCAACTGCCGACCCAGGGCGATGATGCTGGTCAGGGCCTGGGCCAGCTCTTCGTTGGCGTGGCAGCCCTGGACCAGGGCCCGGTCGATCTTCAGTTCGGTGAAGGGCGTGGACACCAGGTTCATGTAGGAGCTATAGCCTTTGCCGAAATCGTCCTGGGACAAGCCGAAACCCTTGATGCGCAGGCGGCAGGCGCCCGCGTAGAAGTTGCTGATGTGTTCCGGGGTCGAGCATTCCATGAGTTCGAAGCAGATCTTCCCCGGTATGCCGTTGCGCTGGATGACAAAGTCATACAGGCGGTCGGCCAGGTCGGCGCTGTTGAGCAGGTGGGTCGGCAGATTGATCGAGACCGGGATGTCATAACCTTCCTCGCGCCAGCACACCTGGGCCGCCAGGGCCTGATCGAGGATCAGCCACAGCAGTTCTTCCTCCAGGCCGGCCTCGGTGAGCTCCGGAAGAAAGTCGCAGGGCAGCAACATGCCGTGCTGCGGGTGCATCCAGCGCACCAGGGCCTCGGCGGCAACGATGCGCCCGTTGTTCAGGGCCTTCTTGGGTTGAAACCAGGCTTGGATCTGCGCGTCGCGCAGGGCGTGCTGGAGGGTTTCACGGCTGCACTCGACCCACACCGCCGGCGTCGGTTCGTTGCTGGTAAGCCCCGGCAGTTGTGCCGTGATGCTGCGCAGGGCGGCCAGGTTGACCGGTTTGGAGATCAGGCCAATCACCCGCAGGCCCAGGTTGCGGGCCACCAGGCTGGCGCCCATGAGCATGCGCCGCGAAGAGGCGCTCATGATTGCCAGGGCCGGGCGCACACGATGGGTGGCCAGGCCCTGGATGAACTGCACACCGTCCATGCCGGGCATCAGCAGGTCCGTCAGAACCAGATCGAAGTGCCGCTGCTTGAGACGCTCCAGGGCCTCCCTGCCGTTGCTTGCGACCTCCAGCTGATACGGGCCCAGCTCGTTGAACAAGTGTTGCAGGTACATGTACTGAAACGGCTGATCTTCGACGATCAAAATGCTACAGGACTTCATGAGGGGCTCTTTCATAGGGCGCCAGATAGTTGAACAACGCTCTTAATGCAAACGGCTTGACCAGGCAGTGGTTCATCCCGGCTGCAAGACAGAGCTCTTCTTCTCCGCGCATTGCATTGGCCGTCGCCCCGATGATCGGGATCGAACAGCCCTGACGCCGAAGCTCTTTGGCCAGTTCGTAGCCGTTGAGCTTGGGCATGTTCACATCGGTCAGGATCACGTCGAAGTGCCCGGCTCTCCAGATGCAGAGCGCCTCTTCGCCGTTTGACGCCAATTCCACGCTGCAACCGAGCTCTTCCAGCTGATCCTTGAGAATCAGCTGGTTGATCACGTTGTCCTCGGCCACCAGGACATGCAGGCTGAGTTTTTTCAGTTCTCGGCTGTCGGGGTGCTCCTCGCTCGCAACCACCCAGACGCCCTGGGCCTGGCTGACCGCCTGGTGGATGGCCCGCAGGTTGTTGGTGTTGACATGCCAGCAGCCGCCCCGAATCCGCGGTTCGTTGTGGCCGTCGCCGCTGGCCAGCACCAGAGGGCCCTGCCAGTCCGGCTCCAGGCGCTGCTCCACGGTGCCGGGATGCAGTTCGATCAGCACATGGCCGCGGTTGCGATCCGACTGGGTCGGCAGGCTGAACTGGGCCCGGGCCCCCCAGCGGCGCAACCAGCCGGCCACGGACTCCGCCAGTTCGCGCACCGGCGACACCACGTAGATCATCTCCGGCAGCAACGGGCTGATCAGTGGCGCACTGGCCCCCAGGGAGGAGGCTTCCAGAGGCAGGGTCAGGGTGAAACTGCTGCCCAGGCCGAGTTCGCTGACCATGCGGATGTTGCCGTTCATCAACTGCGTCAGGCGCTGGCAGATCGGCAGGCCCAGCCCGGTGCCGGCGATCACGTTGGTGTTGCCCTCGGTCTGGTAGAAGGGCTCGAAGATCAGGGTCTGGTCGTCCTGGGCGATACCGCGGCCGGTGTCGGAAACCTGCCAGAGGATATTGCTGCGCTCACCGTCGCGGCTGTCCACCCGGACCCGCAGGACGATGCGCCCGGAGTCGGTGAACTTGACCGCGTTGTTCAGCAGGTTGCTGAGGATCTGGCGGATGCGCGTGACGTCGCCGAGCAGCACTTCGGGCAAATGCGGATCCACGCAGGCGTAGAACTGCAAGCCCTTGGCCTGGGCCGCGGCGGCATAACCCTGGATGATCTCGTGCACCAGATCCAGGGAGGAGAACTCGCTGAGTTCCAGGGCCAGTTGACCCGCCTCGATCTTGGACACATCCAGCACGTCGCAAATCAACTGCAGCAGGGTGCCGGACGAGCCCTCGATGGCCCGCAGGTAGTCTTTCTGCTGGTTGTCCAGCTGGGTGCGCGAGAGCAGCTCCAGGGTGCCGAGCACGCCGTACAGCGGTGTGCGGATTTCGTGGCTCATGGTGGCCAGGAACAGGGTCTTGGCTTCGTTGGCGGTATCGGCCAGGCGCTTGGCTTCCTCCAGCGCCGCTTCGATCTGCTTGCGCGCGCTGATGTCGCTGAAGGCGCAGAACAGCACGTCTTCGCCGTTGTAGCGGGTCGGCGCCGAACTGAGGTACAGATGGCGTCCGTCGGCGGTTTCGAAGTAGTCCGAGCTGTTGGGGCGATTGGGGTCGAAAGCCTGCTCGATCCAGCCGGCACACAGCTGGTCGCGCTCGGTGCCGTTGCCCAGCCACTGCTGGGACAAGGTGTTTTCCAGCACCACCTGGCCGTCGCTGCGGCGCAGCACGCAGAGCGCCACCGGGGCGATCTGGATCACGTCGCGGCTGAATGCCTCGCTTTCGATCAGGGCCTGGATCCGGTGCAGCGCCGGAGCGATCAGGCGCACCTCGATCCAGTGGCTCAGGAAGCCGATCAAGGCCATGCCGAACAGGCTGATCAGCAAGGCCGCAAGCAATTGCGGCCAAAGGCTCTTGAGCAGATTGTGCAGGTCGAAGGCGTAGACCAGTTGCCAGTCCGACGACCCCAGCTGTTTGCGGATCACCAGGTGATCGGGCCACCAGCGGCCGCCGAGAAACCCGAAGAAGCTGCCGCCCTGGACTTGCCGGACCTCCTCGCTCAACTGGGCGCTGGGGGTGCTGCTGAAGATCAGTCCACCCTGGGAGTTGAACATCATGAAGTCCCCGGCGCTTTGATCGCTGAGGGCGGCGGATACGCTGTTGCCTTCCATCTCCAGGCCCAGCCAGCCGGAGTTGGGGTAGCGCTCGTCGAGCCGGGTGAAGATGTACAGGCGGGCGCTGCTCGAGGAGTGATCCATCAGCCAGAGCTGTTGCCCCGTCGGGATCTGCGAGGAGTTCAGGCTGGCCAGCTTGGCCAGCATCAGTGCGGGCAGGTAGGCGGCTTCGGGCTGGGTACTGAACAGACGTTGGACAGGCGGTTGTTCGCCGTCGTGGACGTAGAGCAGGTTCAGCTGTTTGCTTTTCAGGTAGTCGCGCATGCGCTGGGTGAGCCAGACCCCCCATTGATGCTCCCCGGGGGCGCCCAGTTGCAGGTGGATTTCCTCCTCGGGGTCGCTGCTGGATTCATAGTTGGGGTTTTGCCGGGATTTGTGCACGGCCGACAGGCTCAGGCTTTCCAGCAAGGCTTCGCGGCTGGTGAAGAACGTCTGCGCTTCGGCGATGGCGCTGCTCATGTAGCTGCGCCGTTGCGACAGTTCATTGTTGATGCTCGAACGCAGGAAGTTGTAGACGGCGCCGAGCAGGCCGATCAGGAAAATCAGCGCGACGACACGAAGCAGCCGACGGGCTGCTTCAGGACTGGAAAAAAGGGGATTGATCTGATGCAGGTAGCTTTTTAATCTCATCCGCCAACTGTAATTGGGGGCATGACAAGCAGGGATCAGACAATTCTTAAATAACCGGAAGCAAAGGATTTTTATACTGTTGAAACTTTTCCGGACACTAAGTTAATTGTCTGAAAGAGCAACTTTGCGGGTAGTCACTTTCTTGCAATTAATCTCTTGTAACTTCGCTTGCAATCGAACATGTCTGATTCCGCTATAACGTTTAAACCATCTCCAGAGGCTGCTTGCGGCGAGGCGGGGTAAACACCTGATCCAGTGCCTGCAGGTCCTGGGGCCGCAATTGTAGTTCGCCGGCCCGGGCATTGAGGCGCACGTGTTCCGGATTCACGGCCTTGGGAATCACCAGCACTGCGTCCTGACGCAACAGCCAGGCCAGGGCCACCTGCGCCGGGGTCGCGCCATGTTCCCGGGCAATCCGCTGCAACTGCGGTTCGGCCAGCAGGGCGCCGGCCTGGCCGATCGGGCAATAGGCCATGATCGGCATCCGGCGCTGCTGGCAGGCGGGCAGCAGGTCGAACTCGATGCCCCGGGACTCCAGGTTGTACAGCACCTGATTGGTGGCGCAGGCTGGCGCGCCGAGTTCATCGAGGTCCGCCAGATCGAAGTTGGACACTCCCCAGCGGCGAATCTTGCCGGCCTCCCGCAGGCGCTCGAATGCCTCCACGGTCTCCGCCAGAGGGTAGTGTCCGCGCCAATGCAGCAGGTACAGGTCGATGACCTCGGTGCCCAGGCGCCGCAGGCTGCGCTCGCAGGCCAGGGGCAGGCCTTGGCGACCGGCATTGTGGGGATAGACCTTGCTCACCAGGAACACCTGATCGCGGCGCCCGGCAATGGCCTGGCCGACCACTTCCTCGGCGCCGCCTTCGCCGTACATCTCAGCGGTGTCGATCAGGGTCATGCCCAGCTCGATCCCGCTGCGCAGCGCGGCGATTTCCCGATCCCGCAGTCGACGATCCTCCCCCATGCGCCAGGTGCCCTGGCCAATGACCGGAACCTGGGTGTCCGCGAGCTCGAGCGTGCGCATGCTGCCTCCTGGGATCTGTGGCGAGTCGGATGGGAAGGGCACAGGGAAACAAAGCCGTGGGCGGCGGTCAAGTTCCGCTGTACGGACTCCAGACCGGCAAACCCCGGGGCGAGGGCGGCAATTCAATATATCTAAAAGGCATAAAATACTAATTATTTATTCCTTTGAAGGCTTTGGCCAAAGGTGCATGTTTGTCACCAGCCGCTCAATTCCTGAGTCCGGTGCCCGCAGAGGATTTGCCAGCATGACCATTCAAGCCATCAACGTACGCAACCAGTTCAAAGGCGTGATCAAGGAGATCCACGAAGGCCAGGTGGTGTCGGAAATCGACGTGCAGACCGCTTCGGGCATCGTGACCTCGGTGATCACCACCCGCTCGGTGCGCGACCTGGAACTGAAGGTCGGCAGCGAAGTGATCGCCTTCGTCAAATCCACCGAAGTGTCCATCGCCAAGCTCTGAGCCCGACCACCGGACATCGTCAACTCACAGGGGAGTGAACCATGCCGCACTCGCTGGATATCACCGCACTACCGATTCTGGACCTGAGCCAACTGGAGGCGAGCCAGGAACAGCGCCAGGCGTTTTTGCTCAACCTGCGCCAGGCCGCGCGGGACGTCGGCTTCTTCTACCTCACCGGGCATGGCATCGACAGCGATCTGCTGCGCCGGGTGCAGGAGCAGGCCCGGGCATTCTTCGCCTTGCCCGAGGCCGACAAGGCCGCCGTGGGAATGATCCACTCGCCGCATTTTCGCGGCTACAACCGCGCGGCTTCGGAGATTACCCGCGGCCAGCCGGACCTGCGCGAGCAGTTCGATCTGGGGGCCGAACGCCAGGCCCTGCCGCTGGACCCCGACAGCCCACCCTGGGCGCGCCTGCAAGGGCCCAACCAGTGGCCGGCGCAGCTGCCGCAACTCAAGCCGCTGCTGCTGGAGTGGCAGCAGGCAATGACCCGCATGTCCCTGCGGCTGCTGCGCGCTTTCGCCCAGGCCCTGTCCCTGCCGGAGCAGGCGTTCGACCCTCTGTACGGTGCACGGCCCAATGAACACATCAAGCTGATCCGCTACCCCGGCCGCGCTGCGGGGCAAAGCAACCAGGGTGTCGGCGCGCACAAGGACTCCGGGTTTCTCAGCTTTCTGCTGCAGGACCAGCAGGCCGGCCTGCAGGTGGAGGTGGAAGAGGGCCGCTGGATCGATGCGCCGCCCCGGGACAACACCCTGGTGGTGAACATCGGCGAACTGCTGGAACTGGCCACCCACGGCTACCTGCGCGCCACGGTGCACCGGGTGCTGTCGCCGCCGGCGGACCGCGAGCGGCTGTCCATCGCCTTCTTTCTGGGGGCCCAACTCGATGCCCGGGTGCCGCTGTACCCCTTGCCCGAGGCGCTGCGACAGGAGGCCCGGGGCCCGGCCAGCGACCCCCACAACCCGCTGTTTCGCGACGTCGGCTGGAACTACCTCAAGGGCCGCCTGCGCTCGCACCCCGACGTGGCCCAGCGTTACTACGCCGATGTCCTGATACCCAAGGCCCTGAGCGCCTGACCCTCATTCGTCGAACCAAGGATGATTGCCATGCTGAAGACCCCCCTGTTTGCCCTGGCGCTGCTGGCCAGCCTGGGACACACCCTGCCGGCCAGCGCCGCGCAACCGTTGCGGGTGGCCGCCGATCCGGTGCCCCACGCGCAGATCCTCGCCTATGTGCAGAAGCTCGACCCGCAACTGCAACTGAAGATCATCGAGATCCCCAACGGCGTGAATTCCAACGAACTGCTGGCCCACGGCGACGTGGACGCCAACTACTTCCAGCACCTGCCGTATCTCAAGTCCCAGGAACAGGCGCTGGGCCAGCCGTTCGCGGTGGCCGCCAGCGTGCATATCGAGCCTCTGGGCATCTACTCCCGGCGGCACCAGAACTTCGACCAGGTGCCTCAGGGCGGCAGCGTGGCGGTGCCCAACAATGTCACCAACCTCAGCCGCGCCCTGTACCTGTTGCAGAGTTACCAGCTGATCCGCCTCAAGCCCGGTTTCAGCGACCCGGCCCGGGACCAGGCCACCCCCAAGGACATCGCCGACAACCCGAAGCAGCTGAAAATCCTCGAAATCGAATCACCGCAGATACCCCGGGCCCTGGAGGACGTGGACCTGGCCGTGATCAACGGCAACTACGCCCTTGAAGCCGGACTGGTGCCGGCCAAGGACGCCCTGGGGCTGGAGAAGGCCGAGCACAACCCTTACGCCAACATCCTGGTGACCACCCCCAACCTGCAGGACGACCCGCGCATCCGCCAGTTGGCCAAGGACCTCAATTCACCGGAAGTGGCCCGATACATCAGTGAAACCTACTCGGGCTCGGTGATCCCGGTCGCGGGCCGCCAGCCATGATCCAGGTGGAGCAGGTCAGCAAAGTCTATGGCAAGGGCCAGCCTCCGGCCCTGGATCGGGTTTCACTGACGGTTCCCGACGGCGCGGTGTACGGCATTCTCGGCCGCAGCGGTGCCGGCAAGTCGACCCTGCTGCGTTGCCTGAACCTGCTGGAGCGTCCCAGCAGCGGGCGCATCCTGATCGATGGCCAGGACCTCGGCGCATTGTCCGAGGGCTCGTTGCGCCGGCAGCGCCAGGGCATCGGCATGATCTTCCAGGGCTTCAACCTGCTGCATTCGCGCACGGTCGAGGACAACGTCGCGGTGCCCCTGGAAATCGCCGGCCTGGCCAGGCCGCAACGCCAGGCCCGGGTCCTGGAACTGCTGGACCTGGTGGGGTTGAGCGACAAGGCCCGGGCCTTTCCTTCCCAACTGTCCGGCGGCCAGAAGCAGCGGGTCGGGATTGCCAGGGCCCTGGCGGCGCGGCCTCGCTATCTGCTGTCGGATGAAGCCACCAGCGCCCTGGACCCGGAAACCACCGCCTCGATCCTGCAACTGCTGACCCACATCAACCGCGAGCTGGGGCTGACCATCGTGCTGATCACCCACGAACTGGCGGTGGTCAAGGCCATCTGTAGCCACGCCGCTTCCCTGGCCCAGGGCCGGTTGCTGGAGAGCGGCCCGATCGGCCAATTGCTCGCGGACCCGCAATCGGCACTGGGCCGTGCCTTGCTGCCGGGCTACAACCTGCCGTTCAACGGTAGCCAGCCCGAAGCCGAACTGACCTTTTTCGATAACCAGCGCGCCGCGCCGCTGTTGCAGCAACTGAGTCGCCAGCAGGGGCTGCCACTCAAGGTGCTGGCCGCTGGTGTCGAGTCCGTGGGCGGCCAGCGGGTAGGGCGCCTGCGCATCGCCGCCGCCCCCGCCGATGCCGGCAAATTCCAACAACTGCTGACGGCCCTGGCCCAGCGAGGGATTCGGAGTGAACGCCTGTGAACCGCAGCCTCGATTGGCCGGAGCTGGCGCAACTGCTGCTCACCGCCACCGGCGAAACCCTGTACATGGTGTTCCTGGCCTCGCTGTTCACCCTGTTGATCGGCCTGCCCCTGGGGGTGTTGCTGTTCGTCAGCCGCCCGGGCGGCCTGCGGCCCATGCCCCGGCTCAATCGCCTGCTGGGCGCCCTGGTCAATCTGGGACGCTCCCTGCCTTTCGTGGTGCTGCTGATTGCCCTGATCCCCCTGACCCGGCTGGTGGTGGGCACGACCCTGGGCAGCACCGCGGCGGTGGTGCCGATCACCATCGGCGCCTTTCCGTTTTTTGCACGGATCGTCGAGAACGCCCTGGATGAAGTGGACAAGGGCCGGATCGAGGCGATCCTGGCCATGGGCGGGCATATCGGCCACGTGATCTTCAAGGCCCTGCTGCCGGAAGCCTTGCCGGCGCTGTTGGCCGGATTGACCCTGACCCTGGTGATGCTGATCGGCTTCTCCTCCATGGCCGGTGTGATCGGCGGCGGAGGCCTGGGGGATCTGGCGATCCGCTACGGCTATCAGCGCTTCAACAACCAGATCATGGTGGCCACGGTGCTGATCCTGGTGCTGCTGGTCCAGGGGGTGCAGAGCGTCGGCGACCGGCTGGTGCGGGCCCTGGCCCATCGGCGCTGAGTCCGGCGCGAAAGGGCGCTTCAGCGTCCTTCATGCTGCTTGCGATAGGCCCCCGGCTGCAGCCCCACCGCCTTGGTGAAGGCCCGGGTGAACGCGGCAATCGACTGATAGCCCACCGCGGCCCCCACTTGTTCCACCGTCTGGTTGGCCTTGAGCAGCTGGCAGGCATGGCGCATGCGCAGGGCCAGCAGCACCTGTCCCGGCGATTGCCCGGCCAGTTCATTGAAACGCTTGAAAAACGCCGAGCGCGACAGCCCGGTGAACGCCGCCATGCTTTCCAGGGGCCAGGCCTGGCCAGGGTGCTGGATCAACTGCTCCAGCAACGGGGCGAACCCCGGATGCCGGGCCAGGGCCACCAGGCCGCCGAGGTCCTGGTTGTCACTGACCTGCTGGCGCAACACATAGAGAAACAGCAGGTGGCTGAGGCGCTCCAGCAGTGCCGACGAGGGCGCGGGGGCGCGCTGGCACTCATCGAGAATCAGCTGGAACAGCGCCCGGGCAGCGCTCAGCGACGGATCGCCGGCCCGCAGCACCAGCCAGCCCGGCAGACCCTCGATGATCAGCGACGACAACCCGGGTTTGAAATGAAAGAAACCGCACACCAGCCCGACCCCATCCTGGGCGCCGGCATCCAGGGCGCTCATGGCGATGCGTGGCAGTTGCTGCGCCACTTCAGGCTGCGGGGCGCTGGACAGTCGATAGCCCAGATCCCGCAGCAGGAACACCGCATCTCCGGCGTTCAGGCGCAGGGGCTCGGGCACGCCGTCGATATGCAGCCAGCAATGGCCCTGCACGATCAGGTGGAAACTGGCCCGGGCCAGCCCCTGGGTGCTGGCGTGCCAGCCACCGCAGTAGCGCCCGACATGAAACAGGCTGGCGTCCAGTTCCAGGCTTTCTAATAACCAATCGACCAAGGGGCTTGATGAAATCATCTAAGGGAAACACTCAGGAGCAAGTAATCGCTACTTTAGAATATGGATCGGAATTCTTATAACCAACAGACTTGACGCACACCTACATACTAGGAGTCCACTCCATGTCCCGCGTCACTCTACACACCTTGCACACTGCCCCAGAAGCGGCCCGGCCATTTCTTGAAAACGCCCAGAAGAATTCCGGCTACATCCCCAACCTGCTGGGCATCCTGGCCAATGCCCCGGCGGCCCTGGAAACCTACGTCACCGTCTCGGGCCTCAACGCCAAGGCCGACCTGAGCCTGGCGGAGCGGGAAGTGGTGCAGTTGATCGCCGCCACCACCCACGGTTGCGATTTCTGTGTCGCAGGTCATACCGCGGTGGCCCTGAACAAGGCCAAACTCCCGGACCCGGTGGTCAGCGCCCTGCGTGAGCAGAGCAGTTTGCCCGAGGCCCGTCTGGAAGCCCTGGCGGCCTTCGCCCGGGAAGTGATCGCCACCCGCGGCAAGGTCAGCGACCAGGGCTATGCCCGGTTCAAGGCCGCAGGCTACAGCGAGGGCAATGCCCTGGAAGTGATCCTGGGCATCAGTCTGGCGACCCTGTGCAACTTCGCCAACGTGTTCGCCGGGACCGAACTGAACCCCGAGCTGGCCCAGTATCGCTGGTCGGCCCAGGGTCAATGATTCAGAGGCGCCGGCCATCGTGGCGGCGCCCCCATCAAGGAGAAAATCACATGCTCCATGCGCCATTGAGTCAATGGCTGGATGCCCAGGCCCAGGCGCTCGACCAGGGCCAGTGCGACCCCCAACAGGTGCTCGGCCGCCTGGCCGAGGCCGGAGTGCTGCGGGTTGGTATCGCACAGGACCAGGGCGGCAGCGGTGGCGACCTCGCCGAGGCCCTGGAAGTCATGGCCGCCGTGGCCGGGCATTCCCTGGCCGCCGCTTTCGTCTGCTGGGGCCAGCGGGCCTTCATCGAATACCTGCTGCACAGCCCCAATGAGGCCTTGCGCCAACGCCTGCTGCCGTCGCTGCTCGACGGCGAGCTGGCCGGGGCCACCGGGCTGTCCAACGCCATGAAGTACCTCTCCGGCATCGAAGAGCTGCAAGTCAAGGCGCGCGACCAGGACCAGGGCTGGAGGCTCGACGGTCGCCTGCACTGGGTCACCAACCTGCGCAAGAGCGGCTTCGTGGTGGCAGCAGCCATCGAACACAAGGAGGGCGGTGCGCCCTTTATCCTGGCGCTTCCCGATACCTTGCCCGGGCTGCAGCGCTCCGACGACCTGCAACTGATGGGGCTGCAGTCGAGCAACACCGCGGCCCTGGACTTGAGTCAGGTGCAGGTTCCGCGAGACTGGCTGCTGCACGACGACGCCCGAGTCTTCCTGCCAGCCGTGCGCCCGGCCTTCCTCGGCCTGCAATGCGCCCTGGCCATCGGTCTGGCGCGTCGCGCCCTGAGCGAGGTGCAGCAGCACCTCGGTGGCTCCCGCTCGGTGCTCCAGGAGCCGTTGCAGGAGCAACGCCAGCAGTTGGAACACAGCGTCGACGAGCTCAAGAGCGGCTTGCTCGACGGGCGTTTCCTGAGCCAACCGGCGGCGCTGTTCCGGGTGCGCATCGCCCTGGCCGAAGCCGCCGCCAACGCCGTGCAGCTGGAGTTGCAGGCCAGTGGCGGCAAGGCCTACCTGAGCGAGTTCGGCAGCGGTTTCGCCCGGCGCTGGCGCGAATCGGCCTTCGTGCCCATCGTCACCCCGAGCCTGGTGCAACTGCGCGCCGAACTGCAACGCCAAGGGCGGAGCGCGGCATGAGTGGCGTGCTTGATGCCCGACAGATCAGCCTGGGCTACCCCGGGGCCGACGGCTGGCACGCGGTGCTGGAAGACTTCGACCTGCAATTGCACGCCGGCGAAGTGGTGTCGATCCTCGGCCCCAGCGGGGTGGGCAAGTCCAGCCTGCTGCGGGTCCTGGCCGGCTTGCAGCAACCGCACAAGGGCCGGGTCAGCCTGCTGGGCGAGGAGCTCAGCGGGCCCCATCCACGGGTTGCGGTGGCCTTTCAGGACCCCAGCCTGCTGCCCTGGCTGAACCTGGAACACAACGTCGCCTTCGGCCTGGATTTTGCCCGCCAGCCGCACCTGAGCCCGGCGCAGCGCCAGCAACGCGTCGATCAGGCGATTGCCGCGGTCGGCCTGGAGCACGCCCGCCGGCGCTACCCGGCGCAGCTGTCCGGCGGCATGGCCCAGCGCACCGCACTGGCCCGCTGCCTGGCGCGGCAGCCCCAGGTGTTGCTGCTGGACGAGCCCTTCGGCGCCCTGGACGAGGTGACCCGGGCCGACATGCAGCAACTGCTGCTGCAGATCATCGGTCGGCAGCGCACCGCGGCGTTGCTGATCACCCACGACATCGACGAAGCCCTGCTGCTGTCCGATCGGGTCCTGCTACTGGGTCACAGCCCGGCGCGCACCCTCGGCCAGTGGTCCATCGACCTGCCGGCGCCGCGCGCCGAGCGGATCGAGGAGCTGGGCGCCCTGCGTATCGAGATTCTCAAGACCCTTCGGCGGGCGAGCCGCAATCCCTCAACTTCCCCATTGCCTGCACCGTCGGAGATTGACCATGTGCCTGGACGACTTCACTCACACTCGGCGTGATTTTCTCAAACTCAGCGCGCTGCTGACCGCCGGCGGCGCCATGCCGCTGCTCAACAGCCTGCAGGCCCGCGCCGCCCAGGAGCCGGACGCGCCGGTGCGCATCGGCTACCTGCCGATCACCGACGCCACGCCGTTGCTGGTGGCCCACAACAACGGCCTGTTCGAGGCCGAAGGCATCAAGGCCGAGCGGCCGGTGCTGCTGCGCAGCTGGGCCCAGGTGATCGAGGCGTTCATTTCCGGCCAGGTCAACGTGATCCACCTGCTGTCGCCGATGACCGTCTGGGCTCGCTACGGCAGCCGGGTGCCGGCCAAGGTGGTGGCCTGGAACCACGTCGGCGGCTCCGGCCTGACCGTGGCCCCGGGCATTACCGAGATCAAGCAATTGGCGGGGCAGTCGGTGGCGATTCCGTTCTGGTACTCGATCCACAACGTGGTGGTGCAGCAACTGTTCCGTGACAACGGCCTGGTGCCGGTGAGCAAGGCCGCCGGCAGTGCCCTGGGGGCCAACGAGGTCAACCTGCTGGTGCTGCCGCCGTCGGACATGCCGCCGGCCCTGGCCAGCCAGCGGATCGCCGGCTACATCGTCGCCGAGCCGTTCAATGCCCTGGCCGAGGAACTCAAGGTCGGCCGGGTGCAGCGCTTCACCGGGGATGTCTGGCGCAATCACGCCTGCTGCGTGGTGTTCATGCACGAGCACGACCTGAACAACCGCCCTGAGTGGTCGCAGAAGGTGGTCAACGCCATCGTCAAGGCCCAGCTGTGGACCCGCGACCACCGCGCCGAGGCCGCCCAGTTGCTGTCCAAGGACGGTGCCAACCGCTACACGCCCCATGCGCCCCAGGTGCTCAACCGGGTGCTGGCTCCGGCGGCCACGGACCGCGAGGCCTACCTGGCCAGCGGCGCGATCCGGCACAGCCACTGGGACGAGCAGCGCATCGACTTCCAGCCGTACCCGTTCCCCAGCTACACCCAAGAGCTGGTCAAGCGCCTCAAGGACACCCTGATCGAGGGCGACAAGGGTTTTCTCGCCGGCCTCGATCCGGCGCACACCGCCCAGGACCTGGTGGACGAGCGCTTCGTGCGCAACGCCATCGCCGCCGTCGGCGGGCTCAAGGCCTTCGGCCTGGCGGACAGTTTCGAGCGTAGCGAGGAGTTCGGTCTCTGATGGGCAAGCAACCTTCCTCCTTGAACCACTGGGTCCTGGGCCTGGCGGGGCTGGCGAGCCTGCTGCTGGCCTGGTGGCTGGGGGTGCACCTGCTGGGCGGCGGCAACGGCCTGGCGGCGCGTTTCTCGCCCGAGGCCACCTTCGCCAGCCTGGTGGAACTGCTGGGGCGTGGCGAGCTGTATGAGCACGTGCTGGTGAGCCTCAAGCGCATCCTGGTGGGCCTGCTGCTGGCGCTGCTGATCGGCGTGCCCCTGGGCCTCTTGGTGGGCAGCTACCGGCACCTGGAAGCGGCCACCACCCCGGCGTTCCAGTTTCTGCGGATGATCTCGCCGCTGTCCTGGATGCCGGTGGTGGTGATGCTGATGGGCGTGGGCGACCAGCCGATCTACTTCCTCCTGGCGTTCGCCGCGCTGTGGCCGATCCTGCTCAACACCGCGGCCGGCGTGCGCCAACTGGACCCGCGCTGGCTGCAATTGAGCCGCAGCCTCAGCGCCACCCGCTGGGAAACCCTGCGCAAGATCATCCTGCCGGGGATCCTGGGGCACGTGCTGACCGGGGTGCGCCTGTCCATCGGCATCCTGTGGATCGTCCTGGTGCCCTGCGAAATGCTCGGGGTCAGCGCCGGCCTGGGCTACTTCATCCTCGACACCCGGGACCGCCTGGCCTACTCGGAACTGATGGCCATGGTCCTGCTGATCGGCGTGCTGGGCTTTGCCCTCGACGCCCTGGCCCGCGGCCTGCACCGTCGCTGGTCCCACGCCTGAGCCTTGTAGGAGCCGGCTTGCCGGCGAAGGGGCCCGCAAACCTTGCATCGCCCAGGCTGACGCCATCGCTGGCAAGCCAGCTCCTACGGCCGGTGGAGCTCAATGCCCCACCAGTTCCTCCAGCAGCTGCTCCTTGTAGCCCTGCAACAGGGGCGAGGAGCGGTCCCGCGGGTGGGGCAGGTCGACGCGAATCTCGTGCTTGATCCGCCCCGGATGCGCGTCCATGACAATCACCCGATCCCCCAGGTACAGCGCTTCTTCAATGTCGTGGGTGACCATGATCACCGTGCAGCGCTGCTGCACCCAGATGCGTTGCAGTTCGTGCTGCAGGCGCACCCGGGTCAGGGCGTCCAGGGCCCCCAGGGGTTCGTCCAGCAACAGCACCTTGGGCTGGTTGATCAGCGCCCGGGCAATCGCCCCTCGTTGCGCCATGCCACCGGACAGCTGGTGCGGGTAGGCCTGCTCGAAGCCCTGCAGGTTGACCAGGGCAATGTGCTCGGCCACCCGGCGCTGCTTCTCGGCGTCGGACAAGGGGTGGTTCTTCAGGGCCAGGGCGATGTTCTGGGTCAGGGTCATCCAGGGAAACAGCCGGTGATCCTGGAACACGATGCCGCGCTCCAGGCTGGTACCGGTCACCGGTTGGCCGTCCAGCAGCATCTGCCCCTGATAGTCGCCCTCCAGGCCGACGATCAGCCGCAGCAGGGTGGATTTGCCGCAGCCGCTGGCGCCGACAATGCTGACGAACTCGCCGGGGCGCACGTCAAGGTCGATGCCTTGCAAGACCGGCAGGTCGCGGCCCTGAATCCGGTAGCGCTTGCTCAGGCCACGGATCTGCAGGGCCCCGGACGGCTGGAGAAGGTGCGGGTGGAGCGGGGCATATTGGGCAATGGCATTCATGGATTGGGCCTTAACGGGTAGGGCGCCAGCGCAGCAGGCGGCGGCTCAGAAGGGTCAGCAACAGGGTCATCAGGTAACCGCACAGGCCGATGCACAGCACGCAGAGCACGATCACCTCCATGCGCGAGCCGGCCTCGGCGTTCATCATCAGGTTGCCCAGGCCGGCGCCGGAGGACAGGAACAGCTCACTGCCCACCGCCGTGACCCAGGCAAAGGCCAGGGCCTGCAACAGGCCGGTGGCCATGCTCGGCAGCGCCGCCGGCAGCAGGATATGCCGCAGTCGCTGGGCCGGGCCGAGCACCAGCACCTGGCCCACCTCGCGGTAGCGCCGCTCGACCTGGCAAAAGCCCTGGTAGGTGTTGAGCACCATCGGATAGAAGGCCGCCAGGCTGACGATCAGCATCTTGGAAAATTCGCCATTGCCGAACCACATGGCGATCAGCGGGATCCAGCCGAGCATCGGCACCTGGCGCACGGCATGGAACAACGGGCCGATCAGCCGATTGGCCAGGACCGATTGCGCCATCAGCGCTCCCAGCAGCACCCCGGCCAGTGAGCCCAGCAGCAGGCCGCCGCTGGCCCGGCCCAGGCTGGCCAGCAGGTTGACCCGCAACTCGCCGTTGCCCAGCAGCTCCAGCAGGGCGCTGCCGATGGTCGATAGCGGGACGAAGGCATAGGCCCCGGCGGCGTCCTGCCGGGACAGCCATTCCCAGGCGCCGATCAGCAGCAAGGGCAGCAACAGGCCACGGAATCTGTTCAACAAGTCAGTCATGTTCGGTGCTCCTAGCGGGTCTGCCAGCGCAGTACACGCAGCTCTAGGCGACGGAAGGAAAAGTCCAGGGCAAAGCCAATCACGCCGGTGACCAGGATTCCCACCATCACCACATCGATGCGCAGCATCTGCCGGGCCATCTCGATCATCTGCCCCAGGCCGCTGTCGGCCGCCAACAGTTCGGTGGCCACCAGCACCACCCAGCAGCGGGTCAGGGCGATGCGCAGCCCGGTGATGATCGGCGGCGCCGCGGCGGGCAGGGCGATCTGGCGTACCAGGGTCGGCCAGCGCAGGCGGTAGACGTCGGCCACCTCGAAGTAACTGCGGGGAATCGCCTTGACCCCTTCGCTGGCGGCCAGGGCCACCGGGAAGAACGCGGTCTTGGCGACGATGACGATCTTGAAGGTTTCATCGATGCCCAGCAGCAGCACGAACATCGGGATCAACGCGATGCTGGGGATCTGCCGCAGGGTATGGAACAGCGGCGCGCAGTAGGCCGCCACGGTTTTCGACAGGGCCATCAGCACCCCGAACCCCAGACCGCCCAGCGCCCCCAGGGCGAAGCCCAGGCCCAGGCGCGACAGGCTGTTGTGCAAGTGCTCCAGCAACTCACCACTGGCCAGCAGGGTTTCGAAGGTTTGCAGCACCTGGGCCGGTGGCACCAGCAGATTGCGCGGAAAGACCCCGGCCTCGGCCACCAGGGTCCACAGCAGCAACAGCGCCAGGGGCGAGATCAGCCACGTCAGGGAAGTGAGGGTGCAGCGCAAGGAATGAGCCATGGCGGTTCTTATATCGGCGAAGGACCCGATGCCCATCGCAAGACCTGTGCCAGAGCGACCTCGCAGGCGCTGGCTGGCCAGCGAAGGCGCCCGCAAGGGCGATGCAGGGCTTGCGGGCCTCTTCGCCGGCAAGCCGGCTCCTACGGGGGCGGGCGTGCCTGCGGGATGCATCTGATTGTGGTAGGAGCTGGCTGGCCAGCGAAGGCGTCCGCAAGGGTGATGCAGGTGTTGCGGGCCTCTTCGCCGGCAAGCCGGCTCCTACGGGGGCGGGCGTGCCTGCGGGATGTATCTGATTGTGGTAGGAGCTGGCTGGCCAGCGAAGGCGCCCGCAAGGGCGATGCAGGGCTTGCGGGCCTCTTCGCCGGCAAGCCGGCTCCTACGGGAGGTGCGGCGTGTGGGTGGGGCGTGCCCGCGACACTGATGCCTGGGCAGCAGTCACTGCTGCCAGGGCAACACCCCGGCAGCAGTGCAACCTCAGAAGTCGTAACTGAGGCTGGTGTAGTAGAACGCGCCCTGGGCTCCCTCGGGGCTGGTGATGGAATATTTGGGCACGCCGTACAACTGCGCTCCCGCAGCCTTGTCCGGGTGGGTGTCGAACAGGTTGATGGCGCCCACCGAGAGCTTTAGCGCCTTGTCGAAGCTGTAGGAGATGTCCAGGTCGGTGACCCATTGCGCGCTGTAGGTCTGGTCCAGGGTCGGGTTGCTGGCGTTGAGGCTTTTCCATTGCCCGTAACGGCGCTGGGCCAGGGTCACGCCCCAGCTGTCATACAGCCAGTTGGCGCTCAGGGTCAGCTTGTTCTTCGGCGTGCCGTCCTCGATCAGGCCCTGGGTGGTGCGGCCGACAATCTGCGAACCGGCGATGTGGCCCACGTCCCGCAGGGCGGTGATCCGGGTGTCGTTCTGGCTGTAGCCGCTGGACAGGTTCAGCCGCCCCCATTGCTGCAGGTCCAGCTGGTAGTTGCCGGTCAGCTCGACGCCGTCGGTGCGGGTGTCGGCGATGTTGGTGTAGAACGCCGCGCTCTGAATATTGGCGTAGGGCGTGCCGGCGAAAATCGGCGAGACCACCGAGGCCGGCAACTGGTCGGACAGGGTGATGCGGTTGTCGATGTTGATCCGGTACGCATCCAGGGTCACCGAGGCGTTGGCCAGTGGGCGCCAGACCAGGCCCAGGGAGTAGTTGGTGGACTCCTCGGGCTTGAGCGCCTTGCCGCCGAGCAGCCGGGCTTCCGGGCTGTCAGCGCGCAGGGTACGTTGCTGCACCTCGACGTAATTGCCGCTGCCGGGCGGTTGTTCGACCACCTGCACGCTGAAGGACGACAAGCCGCTCTGCACCAGGGACGGCGCCCGATAGCCGGTGCTGGCAGTGGCCCGGGCCGCCAGTTGCGGAGTGAAGTCGTAGCGCAGCGACAGCTTGCCGTTGGTGGTGTCACCAAAGTCCGAGTAATGCTCGGTGCGTACCGCCACCCCGGCCTGGAACTTCTCGGTGATCTGGCCTTCGACGTCGATGTAGGCGCCCCAGACCTTGCGCTCCAGGGACGCGGCATCGACCTGGGTAATGCCCGAGTAGTAGCCGGGAACGCGCCGCCCGGTGACCGGGTCGACGGTATTGAACAGCGGCCCGTTCTGCCAGCCCGCGGCCTCGCCGGCGCTGAGCTCATAGCGTTCCTGGCGCCAGGCCAGGCCCGCCGACAGGGTCAGGGGCTTGAACAGCAGGTCGGTGGGGAAGTCCCGTACCCAGTCCAGGGTCAGGTTGGTCTGATCGGCCTCGCGCCGGCCGGTGTAGATCTTCTCCGGACTGGCGTTACCCCAGCTGGGGTTGATGGCGTTGCGGTCGGTGGATTCGAGGCTGTTGTCACCGTGGTTCAGGGCCAGGTCGAACTTGCCCAGGCGCTCGTCCTCATAGCGCAGGCCGCCGGTCAGGGCATAGTCCTCCAGGGCGTAGCGGGTAATCGGCAGGCGGCCATCGGGGTAGCGTTGCAGGGCGGTGCTGGCGTAGTTGTTGCGCAGGGTGGTGGGCGGGTCGAAGAAGCCTTCGGCGTCGGTGTTCTTGTGCGAGTAGGTGGCAAAACCGTAGGCAGTCAGGCCTTCGCCCAGGCCGAACTCGCTGTTGGCGGCGAAGTTGTACTGGTCCGAGACATTGCCCGAGCCCCAGCGCCAGGTGCGGTAGCGGTTGTTCTGCTCCCGCGGGGTCTGGGTGCTGGTGGAACCGGGGTAGAAGATCCGGTTGTCGGGGTTGGTGTCACTGGCCGGGTCCTGGCTGCCGGCGTCGAAACTCAGGGTCAGGAAGCCGTCGTTGGGCAGGCTGAAACCTTTCCAGCCACTGAGCTTGCGCTGCAGGCCGTCGCCCTTGTCATAGCCGCCGAAGCGGTAGCCGACGCTGCCGCCGTCGTCCTTTTCCTTGAGCACGATATTGATCACCCCGGCGATGGCGTCGGAGCCGTACTGGGCGGCGGCGCCATCGCGCAGGATCTCCACCCGCTGGATGGCGCTCAGGGGGATCAGGCTCAGGTCCACCGCCGCCGCGCCGCGGCCGTTGACCAGGCTCTGGCGGGTGACGTTGGCGCTGGTGTGACGACGCTTGCCGTTGACCAGCACCAGCACCTGGTCCGAGGCCAGGCCACGCAAGGAGGCGCCCTGGGCAATGGACCCGGCAAAGGCGCCCTGGGGCGACTGCGGGTAGCTGAACGAAGGCGAGAGGGCGGTGAGGGCGCCGGACAGGTCGCTGGCCCCGGTCTGCTGCAACTGTTCGGCGGACAACACGTCCACCGGCGCGGCGCTTTCCAGGGCCGTGACGTCACTGCGGCGGGTGCCCAGCACCACCACGGTGTCCAGGTGATCGGCACTGGCGCCGGGGGCATTGCTTGAGGTCTGGGCAGCGAACGCGGGCACGGCAAGGCTGCCGACGACCAGCGCCACGGCGCCGGCCAACGGATTGCGATGGAACATCTGCGGATTCCTTTTGAAATGGATGACGCCCGACCGCCCCGTAGGAGCTGGCTTGCCAGCGAAGGCGTCGTCATGGACGGCGCAAGGCTTGCGGGCCTCTTCGCCGGCAAGCCGGCTCCTGCACGGTAGGTGCGGGCGGTAGTTGGCGATACCGGCGGCCCGGAAATCAGGGTTAGGGGGCTCGCCCCGGGGCTCAGAAGCGGCTGGTGACGCTCAGGCCCATGGTGCGCGGGTCGCCGTAGGTGACGACGTACTGCCCCAGGGTGCCGTTGGGCCGGCCATGGACCTGGTAGCGGCGATCGGTGAGGTTGTTGACGAAGCCGGTGACACTGAGCTTTTCATCTGGGCTGAACCAGGTCAGGCGGCTGTTGGCCAGGGTGTAGTGGGGCTGGCTCAGGGTCTTGTCGGCACTGCTCTGGCGGTCGGCGAGGAAGTACTCCTTGTCACGGAAGCTCAGGTCGCCGCCGGCCACCAGCTTGCCGCCGATCTCCAGGGGAATGGTGTAGTCGGCCCCCAGGGACACCACGTTGCGCGGCGAACGCACGAAGCTGTTGCCGCTGTAGTCGCCCGTGACCGCGCCGGTGTTGGGGTTGGTGTTCTTGAAGTCGGTGTACTGGGTGTCGAGGAACGAGATCGCCGCCCGCAGGTGCAGGTAATCGGTGGGCTGGCCTTCCAGCTCCAGCTCGGCGCCCTTGACCTTGCCCTTGGCGCCGTTGGTCAGGGCGGTGGTGAGCACGCCGTTGTTGACCGTCAGCAGGTTCACCTGGATGTCGGAATAGTCGTAGTAGAAGACGTTGGCGTTGGCGGTCAGGCGGCGGTTGAACCATTCCGACTTGAGGCCGATCTCGTAGGCGTCCAGCTGTTCCGGGTCCACCGTGGTCAGCTGCGCCAGGCTGGTGGACAGCCCGGTATTGAACCCCCCGGAGCGGAAGCCGTGGGCATAGCGCGCGAACACCCGCAGGTTGTCGTTGATCCGGTATTCCGGGGTCAGGTCGTAGGTCCAGGCCTCCCAGGTCTTGCTCTCGTCGCGGCTGCCGTTGCTGCCACTGGCACTCAGGGGTATCAGCGGGCCATTGGCGGTGGCGCGGGTCAGCTGGGTCAGGTTGAGGTCGATGTCTTTCTTTTCCTGGGTCCAGCGCAGGCCGCCGGTGACGCTGAAGTCGTCGGTGAAGTCGTAGGTCAGGTTGCCGAACAGCGCGTAGCTGTCGGTGGTGTGCTGGTAGTTGAGGTCACGAAAGTCGGTGGCGCCGCCGGTCTGGTTGGAGCCGGTGCCGTTGGGCGTGGGGCCAGGGGTGATCAGGCGCTTGGCCGAGCTGTCCAGGTCTTCATGGAAGTAATGCAATCCTGCCAGCCAGCGCAGGGTTTCCTGCTGCGGCGAGGCCAGGCGCAGTTCCTGGGAGTACTGGTTGTAGCGGTTGTCGCTGATGGCCGCGCCATTGACTTCGTAGGGGGTGTAGTCGGCGTCGCTGGTGGACTGGCCGCGAATGTAGTCGTAGGCGCTGATCGAGGTCAGGGTGTAGTCCCCCAGGTGCCAGTTCAGGGTCAGCGAGGTGCCGTCGTGATCGAGCTTGGCGTCCTCGTCGACGTTCAGGGCGATGTTGCGTCCGTTGGGCCGTTGGTAGCCGACGTTGTAGTAGCGCCCCACCGGCAGCGAGCCGTTGCTGCCATCGCCCTTGTATTCACGGGCGTGGATCTTCAGCAGGGCGTCCAGGTCGGGGTTGAGCTTGGCCAGGAACTGCAGGCGTACGGCCTTCTTGTCGACATCACCGTAGCTGTGATCGTCGGTGAGGTTCTTCTGGAAGCCGTCGCGCTCCTCGGAGTACAGCGACAGCCGTGCGGCCAGCCGCTCATCCACCAGGGTGCCGCCGATGGCGCCGTTGAGAATGCGCTCGTTCTTGCTGCCGATGCCCAGGGTGCCGTAGCCGTCGGTGTCGAAGGTCGGTTTCTTGGAAATCACATTGACCGCCCCGGCGGTGGTGTTCTTGCCATACAAGGTGCCTTGCGGGCCGCGCAGGATCTCGATGCGCTCCAGGTCGAACAGCGGTCCGCCGCCGGCGATCGGTGCGTTGAGGTAGACGTCATCGGCATAGATACCCACCGGATACACCGTGGCCGCCCCGGTATCGCCGGTGCCCAGGCCGCGGATGTACCAGCGTGGGCGGCCGTCGCCGTCCGGGTTCTTCGCCGAGGCATTGGGAATGAAGGTGGTGATGTCGCCCATGTTGCGCACCCCGTCGGCCACCAGGCTGGTGCCCTGGACCGCCGACACCGCCACCGGAACCTCTTGCAGGGTTTGTTCCCGGTGCTGGGCGGTGACGGTCACGGTCTTCAGGGCCGGTTCCGTGGTGTTCGTGGTGTTTTTGCGGCTGTCGGCTTCCGTGGTGTCGGCGGCCAGCAGAGGCTGGCTGAACGTACCGCCGGCCAGGGCCAGAGCCAGCCACAGCCCCTTGGTGATTGGATTTAGCTTATGCATGTTGAACTCCCCCGTTAAAAGTTTCGCTAAGAGGGCTAGAGCAGAGAACGTGCCAACAGGATTGGCGGCTTTTAGAGTGCGCCGTTAGTTTGATTAAGGAATTGATAAATAAGGACTAATTGTTATTGATTGAGGAGGGTTGGCCACGTCTTGGACGGCGTTTTAGAGCGGCGCATCAAGCGCTTTAAAACCACTTGCGCAGTATTCAGCAGAAGATGCTTGGCGAGTGCTGCTGGAGCAGCAGCGGTGGCCGGTTCGGCTGTTGCCAGACCAGCACCCCGGCCCGCAGAAACCGTGGTTGGGTGTAGGAGCCGGCTTGCCGGCGAAGAGGCCCGCAAGACATGCATCGCCTGTGCTGGCGCCTTCGCTGGCAAGCCAGCTCCTACGGTCGGCACAGCATCGGCGATGCCCTTGTAGGAGCCGGCTTGCCGGCGAAGAGGCCCGTAAGACATGCATCGCCTGGGCTGGCGCCTTCGCTGGCAACCCAGCTCCTACGGTCGGCACAGCATCGGTGATGCCCTTGTAGGAGCCGGCTTGCCGGGGAAGAGGCCCGCAAGACATGCATCGCCTGGGCTGGCGCCTTCGCTGGCAAGCCAGCTCCTACGGTCGGCACAGCATCGGCGATGCCCTTGTAGGAGCCGGCTTGCCGGCGAAGAGGCCCGTAAGACATGCATCGCCTGGGCTGGCGCCTTCGCTGGCAAGCCAGCTCCTACGGTCGGCACAGCATCGGCGATGCCCTTGTAGGAGCCGGCTTGCCGGCGAAGAGGCCCGTAAGACATGCATCGCCTGGGCTGACGTCTTCGCTGGCAAGCCAGCTCCTACGGGTGCGCCGTCAGTTTCGCTGGGGCGGGGTTACACAGCCACTCGGGAAGTGGAGCCGATGACCGTCTCCAGCACGCTGAAGTCGATCCATTCCCGTACATCGAATCGCCGGGGAATGAACTGCCAGCGGTGGAGGAAGTCGGTGAAGTCCTGCAGCGCCTCGATGGAACGCGCATCCAGGGTGGTGCGCAGGCGCCGGTGGGCGTCTTCGCCGTAGGCCGCGGCCACCCAGTACTCGCTGGTGTTGAGCTCCCGGGCCAGAAAACGCCGGGTTTCCTCGGGGTTGGCCCAGGCCCATTGCTCGGTGCGCAGTACGGTGTCGACGATCTTCACGCTGGCATCGAAATGTTCGCGCAACAGGTGGGTGTCCACGGTCAGGGTCCGCGGCGTGCCGTTGTTGGAGCGGATCAGCGGATCAGGGTGCGAGCCGGTGTCCACCACCACCTGCAGACCGAACTCGTTGGCCAGGTGCACGGCGTGGGCGCCCTTGAGGAAGATCGCGTCGATGTCGCCGCGCAGCAGGCCGATCAGTTCGTTGTTGCGCCGGCTGAAACGGCTCACCCCGAGGCTGACTTCGGAGCCGTACAGGTGCTGTTTCTGCTCATCGCTGTAGGTGCCGCCATAGGGGTAGTCCACCAGTTCGACATCGCTGACCTCCAGGCCTTCGAGCTTGAGGGCGTTCTCCAGCCCGCGCAGGGCCTGGGCGCGGGTGAAGTCGATCTGCACGTTGGCCCATTTGGGCAGGCCGAAACGCCGGTTCTTCAGGTCGCGGATGCTCTTCACGCCGCTTTCCGCGGTGGTCAGGATCAACTGCACCTCGTCGCTCCAGGACAGCCCCAGGACCCGGGTCTGCACGCCGCTGGAATAGGCCCAGATGGCCGGGATGTTGCCGCCGTGGCGCACCGAGTTCTGCAGGTGATGGTCGTAGTGGGCCTCGCGCACTTCGCGTTCGCTGGATTCGCGCAGGGACTGGATATTGGTGCCGAACGGCAGGAAGGCCTCCGCCAGGCGCCCGGACTGCACGGCAATGCCGAGCCCGGTGGGCACCGGGCTGTGGGTGTACCAGAGGGTATCGAGTGGTTTGCTCATAAGGGTCTTCAATTCCAATCCATGAAACCTGGCACGGTCAGCCGGCCAGAGCGGTGGGGTGGGCCAGCAGCGCATCCAGCGGCTGGCGGTCGATCCATGGGCGCACATCGACCGGCTGCGGGATGAAGCGCCAGCGCCGCAGGAAGGCGCTGAAGTCCTGCAGCGCGTCGATGGCCTGCTCATCCAGGCCGGTGCGCAGGCGCAGGTGGGCGTCCTCGCCATAGGCGGCGCTGACCCAGTACTCGCTGCTGTTGGTTTCCCTGGCCAGGTAGCGACGGGTGTCTTGCGGGTGGCTGCGGGCCCAGTCCTCGGCCCGCAGCACCGCGCCGAGAATGCTGCGGACGACCTCGAAGTGCTGCTCCAGCAAATGGCTGTCCACGGTCAGGGTGCGCGGCGTGCCGTTGTTGCAGCGGATCAGCGGGTCGGGGTGGGCGCCGGTGTCGAGCAGCGTGCGCAGGCCGAATTCATGGGCATGGCGCGCGGCGCTGGCGCCCTTGAGAAAGATCGCGTCGACCTCGCCTCGTAGCAGGCCCTGCAGCTCCAGATTGCGGCCGCCGGCCGGCTGGGTGCTGACCGGGGTGTCGGCCAGGGTCTGCACCTGCGGGTCGCTGAAGGTGCCGCCGTAGCGGTAATTCACCAGTTGCAGGTCACCCACTTGCAGGCCGTCCAGGAGCAAGGCGTTTTCCAGGCCGCGCAGGGCCTGGGCCCGGGTGAAGTCGATCTGCGCGCCGGCCCAGTCCGGCAGTCCGAAGCGTCGGCCCTTGAGCTGCCTGATGCTGTGGATGCCGCTGTCGGCGCGGGTCAGGATCAATTGCACCTCGTCGGCCCAGGACAGGCCGATCAGCCGGGTTTCGCGGCCCTGGGCCCGGGCCCACAGCGCCGGGATGCTGCCGCCGTGGCGCACCGAGTTGCGCAGGCTGTGGTCGAAATGCGACTCGCGCACGGCCTGGTCGTCGGATTCGCGCAGCGATTGCACCCGGGTGCCCAGGGCACCGAGGCTTTCTTGCAGCCAGCCTTGTTGCACGGCGATGCCCAGGCCGGTGGGAACCGGGCAGCGGGTGTACCAGAGGGTGTCCAGAGGATGGGACATGAACGGGCTCCTTGTGTGGGCTCAGGCGCGGGCCTGCAGGGGCGTCGCCTCGGCGACGGGGCGTTGCTGCACCAGGGGCAGGACCTCCTGGCCGATGCGCAGGGCTTCTTCCAGGTGCGGGTTGCCGGCCAGGATGAAGGTGGAAAACCCGGCATCGCGGTATTCCGCCAGGCGCTCGGCGATGTTCTCGTGGCTGCCCACCAGGCCCACGGTGGGCCCCGGCTTGGCCTTGGCGAAACCGGCCCAGAGGTTGGGGCCCAGGATCAGGTCGTCAAAGCGGTCGATGTGCTGGTGATAGGCGGTCTGCCGCGCGCCGCCCACCGAATCCGAGCCGCTGGTGAAGTGCTTGGCGATCAGGCTGCTCTTGCCTTCGAGCTTGTCGAACTGGCGACGCAGGTCGGCCCAGGCCAGCTCTTCGGTTTCCCGGGCGAACAGGTCGACCCGCAGGCCGAAGCGCACCGTGCGCCCTTGCTTGTCCGCCAGCTCGCGGACCCGCTCGATGTGCGGCTTGAGCTGGTCGATGGGCTCGGCCCAGTTGAGGTAGACGTCGGCATGCCGCGCGGCCACGTCCAGGGCGGCATCGGAGAAGCCGGAAAAGTACACCCCGGGCTTGCGTTCCTGCTGCAAACCGGGGGGCAGGGCGCCGTTCTCCAGCTGGTAGATGTCGCCTTGGTAGGAAAAGCGCTCGTTCTGCCACAGGCCCTGGATCACGTCGAGGAACTCGCCGGTGCGCTGGTAGCGGCGGTCGTGGTCCAGGTAGTCGCCGTTGGCCCGCTGGCTGACCGGGTTGCCGCCGGTGATGATGTTCCAGTCCAGGCGGCCGTGGCTGAGGTTCTGCAGGATCGCCGCCTGCTGCGCGGCGTAGGCCGGCAGGGTCCAGGTGGCCTGGAAGGCGATCAGGAAGCGGATGCGGCGGGTTTCCCGGGCCAGGGCCGCCGCCACGACCCAGGGCTCGGGGCCGGTGGGCAGCAGCGCGCCTTCGAAGCCCGCCAGTTCGGCGGCCTTGGCCACCTGGGCGATGTAGTCGATGTAGGTGAAACCGTCGGGTTCGCCGTTGGCCAGGCGCCCGGGGGCGATATGCCCCGGACGGGGCTGGGGATTGCCGCGATTGTGCTTGTCGGTGCTCAACTGCGGACCGTCGGTGCCCAGCGGCAGGCGCCAGAAAAATTCAGTGCTCATGGGTGCTCCTGATGCAGTAACGCGTTGCGCCGCGCGGGTGCGAAGACGCCTGCCAGGGGCGATTGCAACGGCCATGCCATGGACCGCCAAGGCCTCAGGCCCGGGGGTTGCGGTGCTATGCCAGAGACTGCGGCGAGGGTGAGTGCTGCTGTAGCAGCACCCTGTCAGCAACCGTTGCTGAGCGCGCAACAGAGGCAGCTCCTACGGTATGCGTGATGCCGTGGCTCTGTGTAGGAGCCGGCTTGCCGGCGAAAAGGCCCGCGAGCCATGCACCGGCCTTGAAGACGCCTTCGCTGGCAAGCCAGCTCCTACGGTGTGCGTGATGCCGTGGTTCTGTGTAGGAGCCGGCTTGCCGGCGAAAAGGCCCACCAGCCATGCACCGGCCTTGAAAACGCCTTCGCTGGCAAGCCAGCTCCTACGGTGTGCGAGATGCCGTGGTTACGTGTAGGAGCCGGCTTGCCGGCGAAGGGGCCCGCGAGCCATGCACCGGCCTTGAAGACGCCTTCGCTGGCAAGCCAGCTCCTACGGTGTGCGTGATGCTGTGGTTCTGTGTAGGAGCCGGCTTGCCGGCGAAGGGGCCCGCGAGCCATGCACCGGCCTTGAAGATGCCTTCGCTGGCAAGCCAGCTCCTACGGTGTGCGCGATGCCGTGGTTCTGTGTAGGAGCCGGCTTGCCGGCGAAGGGGCCCACCAGCCATGCACCGGCCTTGAAAACGCCTTCGCTGGCAAGCCAGCTCCTACGGTGTGCGTGATGCCGTGGTTACGTGTAGGAGCCGGCTTGCCGGCGAAAAGGCCCGCGAGCCGTGCACCGGCCTTGAAAACGCCTTCGCTGGCAAGCCAGCTCCTACGGTGTGCGTGATGCCGTGGTTTTGTGTAGGAGCCGGCTTGCCGGCGAAGGGGCCCACCAGCCATGCACCGGCCTTGAAGACGCCTTCGCTGGCAAGCCAGCTCCTACGACTGGCGCAACATCGGCGATATCCCCACAGGGGCTGGTCAGGCGAGGCTGGGTTCGGCGCTGGGGGTTTCGGCGCTGCGCAGGTAGGCCTGGTACAGCGCCGCGTAGGCGCCGTTCTGCCGGATCAGTTGCTGATGCGCGCCTTGTTCCACCAACCGGCCGTGGCGGATCACGGCAATTCGCTGGGCATCGCGGATGGTCGCCAGGCGGTGGGCAATGATGATTGCCGTGCGCCCTTGGCACAGCCGACGCAGGGCGCGTTGAATGCGCCGCTCGGTGTGGATGTCCACCGCCGAGGTGGCTTCGTCCAGCACCAGCACCGCCGGGTTGGCCAGATAGGCCCGCACCAGGCACACCAGCTGGCGCTGGCCATGGCTCAGGTGCCCACCCAGGGGCCCGACTTCGCTGTGGTACTGGTGCGGCAGGCGCTCCAGTACTTCATCGGCGCCCAGCTCCCGGGCCGCCGCGATCAGGGTTGCGTCATCGGCGCCGGGGGCGGCCAGGCGCAGGTTGTCGAGGATGCTGCCGCTGAACAGCACGTTGTCTTGCAGCACCACAGCCACCGCCCGGCGCAGCTCATGCTGGGCCAGATGGCGGATGTCCACGCCGTCGAGTTTCACCGCGCCGCCCTGTACGTCGTAGAAACGCGTCAGCAGTTGCACCAGGGTGCTCTTGCCATGACCCGAGGGCCCGACGATGGCCAGCACTTCCCCGGCCTGGATCTTCAGCTCCAGGTCGTTGATCACCGGCGTGGCGCTGTGGGGGTCGTAGGCAAAGCGCACCTGCTCGAAGTGCACCTCGCCCCGCAGCTGCGGCAGAGGCTGCGGGGTCTGGCAGTCCTGCACCTGGGGCCGAGTGTCGAGCAGCAGGAATATGCGCTGGGCCGAGGCCGAACCGGTGGCGTAGCGCTCGAACAGATCGGACAGCTCCTGCAGCGGACCGAGGAACAGGAACACGTAGAACAGGCTCTCGGCCACTTGGCCGACGCTCACCTGATGGTCGGCCAGCCCGTAGCCGCCCACCAGCAACAGGGCGGCCATGCCGGCGCTGCTGAGCAGGGCGGTGAAGGGGGCGAACCAGCCGGAGCGCAGGCTGCCGCGGATCAGCGCCTGATTGAAGTCGTCCAGCAGGCCGCGATAGCGCTGCAGGTTGGCCGCTTGCTGGCCACATTGCTGGAGCATGCGCACGCCGCTGACGCTTTCCACCAGATGGGCGGTGAAGCGGCTGCGGTTCTCCGCGACCCTGGCCCAGTTGCGCTGGGAGATGCGCTTGAAGCTCCAGGTCGCCAGCACCAGCAGCGGCACGGTCGCCGCCAGACTGAGGAAGAAGCGCGGCTCGATGCGCCACAGCATCACCGCGGCCAGCCCGCAGCGCAGCAGGGCCCCCAACAGTTCCGGAGGGCCCTGGATCACCAGGGGTTCCAGGCTGTCGACGTCGCGGTCGGCGCGGGAAATGATCCGTCCGGCACGGGTCTGGTCGAAGTAGCTGACACTCAGGGCCTGGATATGGGCGAACACCTGGACCCGCAGCGCGTTGAGCACGCGGATCGCCGCGCTGCCGGCGATGAACTGCGAAACCCCGGCCAGGAGGAAACGCCCCAGCCAGCTGGCTGCCAGGCCCAGGCCCAGGCCCAGCCACAGCAACAGCGATGAGTCCAGCAGCCAGTGGCCCTGTTCCGGCACTAGTCCGTGGTCCAGCAGTTCACGCACGAACCAGGGCCGCAGGAACACCGTGAACACCAGCAGCAGCTCGATGCCGATCACCGCCAGGATGGACCCGCGGATCGGCCGCAACAGTGGCAGCAGGCGGGTGAACATGCGACGGTCCAGGGCCTTGCGGGCGAGCATTTCTTCAATTTCGATATCACTCAGGGCTTTGCCGGCGGTGGGCTTAGTCATGGTCGATTCCCAGCAGGTCGCGGTAATGGGCGTTGCTCTGCGCCAGTTCGGCGTGGCGGCCGCTGGCGCTGATGCGCCCGTCTTCGAGCAGCAGCACCCGATCCGCCAGAAGCAGGGTCGAGAGCTTGCTGCTGATCACCAGCAGGGTGGTGGCCCGACCCTGTTCGCGGCGCAACTGGCGGATGTTGTCCAGCACCCGGCGTTCGCTGATGGCGTCCAGGGCGCTGGTGGCGTCGTCCAGGCACAGGATGTCCGGCGCGCCGAGCAGGGCCCGGGCCAGGCTCAAGCGCTGGCGCTGGCCGCCGGAGAGGGTCACTCCGCGATCCCCCAGGCGGCTGTCCAGGCCGTGGGGCAGGCGCTCCAGCACATCTTCGGCCGCGGCCAGGGCCAGCCCACGGCGCAGCGCCTGGTCGCTGGCATGGGGCGCGGTCAGACGCAGGTTGGCGGCCAGGGTGTCGGAAAACAGAAAGCTCTCCTGCGGCACCACATGCACCCGGCGGCGCAGTTGCTCCAGGTCCAGGTCGCGCACGTCCTGCCAGCCGTGTTGCTCGGAGCCCAGCAGCAGGCGCCCGCCAGAAACCTCGCACAGGCGCGGCACGAGGCTGGCCAGCAGACTCTTGCCGGTGCCGGTGGCACCCACCAGGGCGACCACTTCGCCGGGCTGCAGGGTCAGTGAGCAGTCATCGAGAATCTGCCGTCCGCCACCGGGGGCGCGAACGCTGACCGCCTCCAGCTTCAGCCCCAGGGGCGTGTCCGGCAGCCGGGCGTTGCCGCTGCCAATGGCGATGGGTTCGTCCAGCAGGTGCCAGATGCGCTCGGCGCTGGAACGGGCGTCGGCGAAGGTCTGCATGACCCGGCCGATGCCTTCGATGCGAAACACCAGGGTGGTGACGATCAGCAGGGCGCTGACCAGCTCGCCGATCCCCAGTTGCCCGGCGGCCACCCGATGGGCGCCATAGACCAGGACCCACACGTGGCTCATGGCGACCACCGCCTGGGGCAGGGGAATTCGCGAGCTGGAATAGGCCAGGGCGCGGCGCGCGTGGCCGGCGAACAGGGCTACCTGGCTGGCAAAGCCCTGTATGCGGCTCTGCTCCAGGGCGAAGGACTTGATCACCCGCACTCCGCCGATGCCCTCGCTGAGGTCCTGGTTGACCCGGTCGTAGGCCGCGCCCACGGCGCGATCCAGGCTCACCAGGTGTTCGGTCTGGCGCACGAAGATCCACAGGCCGCAAGCGGTCAGCAGCAGCGGCACCAGCGCCAGCCAGGGGCTGTACCAGGCCAGCAGGCCCACCGTGGCCAGCACCACCAGGGGCGTTTCCACCACCTGGCGCCAGAAGCTGATCAAGGCATCGCGGACCTTGTCGGCATCGCGGGTGGTGCGGGTGATCATCTCGCCCATGCCGTGCTGCCAGTGGTAGCCCAGGTGCAGCCCCTGGACCTGCTGCAGGATGCGTTCGCGCAGGCGGGTCAGCAGCTCCTGGCTGAGCACCAGGGACAGGACGCCGGCGGCGTACTGCAACACGCCGCGGGCCAGGGCCACCGCCAGCAGCAGCCACAGCCAGTACCAGCCACGGCTGGCGTCCAGGCTGCCGTCGGCCAGTCTTTGTACGGCGCGTCCGCTGCTGACATCGTTGACCGCGTGGCCGATCAGCCACTGCTGCCAGACCAGCCCGAGGTTGACCGCGATATACAAGGCGGCCACCAGGGCGAAGCGCCAGGGCATTTCCCGGTAGATCGCCAGCGCGCGCAGAAGAGGGTGTTTTTCGATCATGCAGGGCTCGTTCAAAAAATCGGCCACCCCCCGTAGGAGCCGGCTCGCCGGCAATAGGCCCCCGAGCCTGGTGTCGGTCTTGAGGGCGCCTTCGCTGGCAAGCCAGCTCCTACGAGGGGTGGCGGTGGTGGTTGGGGTTATGGGGTCGGGCGGGTCGCGCCCTGTTGCTCCTTGGCGTTGAGGATCGCGGTGTATTCGCCCGGGTCGACGCCGTTGAGGTAGTAGTTGCCGACGTGGTGCAGGCGCCAGCGGATCGGGTCGTGGGTGGTGTGCACCCGGGCGTTGCGCCAGAAGCGGTCGAGGTTCCATTTGCTTAGGGAAGAGCTGGCCCCCAGCAGCGAGAAGATATCGCTGGAGATCTTCAGCGAGGCGCTGTCGGAATGGGCACGGGCGGTGGCCACACTGAGGATCAGCTGGTCCTGCAGCTCCTTGTTGTCCGGGTCCTGTTCGTGTTCGTCGAACACCCGGGCGGCATCGCGCAGCAAGGATTCGGCGGCGCGCAGGGCCACGGCGTATTCACCGATCTGCTTGATGATGTGCGGCTCCTGGCTGGCGTGGTCGACGCCGCTTTCGACCCAGGGCCGGGCGTGTTGCTTGAGGTAGTCCACTGCGGCCCCCAGGGCCCCGGCGGCGATCCCGGTGTCGATGGCCGCATGCAGGATCTGCGGGAAGGTCAGGCCGGTGCGCTTCATCGGGCCCTTGCGCGGCGAGACGAAGTCTTCGTCCAGTTCGATGTTGTCGAAGATCACCGTGCCGCTGACTGAGTTCTGCTGGCCGAAAGCGTGCCAGTCGTCCACCAGGGTTAGCCCCGGCGCGTTGCGGTTGAGCAGCACCCCGGCGCCGCCGTCCTCGCTGGCGGCGGTCAGGGAGATCCATTCGGCCAGGTAGGAGCCGGTGGAGTAGAACTTGCTGCCATTGAGGATCAGCTTGCCATCGGCCCGGCGTTCGATGCGGGTCTTGAGGGCGAACTTGTTCTTGCCGCCGACTTCCGCCAGGGCGTTGCCCAGGCGTTTGCCGGCCAGCACGTCGCTGACCAGGCGGTCGCGCACCGCCTCCGGATAGCCGTTGAAGAGGCCGCGCAGCATCACGTTGTGAATCTGCAGCAACTGCCCGACGCCGCCGTCGGCCACCGAGATCAGGCGCACCGTCTCGACAATGGTCGCCACCGAGGCTCCCAGGCCACCGAAGGCCTTGGGCACGCCGATGGCGGTCAGGCCGCTCTCGGACAACAGCTGGGCCTGCCGCCGCGGCAACTGACCGTTGGCCTGGCTGTCGGCGGCGATGGCGGCAATTTCCGTGGCGATTTCCCGGGCCGCGGCGATGGCCTCGGCCTCGCTGCCCAGGACGCGGATCGGCGTTTCGGAAAGGGTTTGGACGCTACTCATGCTGGTACCTCTATCTAAGAAATCCGTTCCTGACAGGACGCCGGCTTTTGCCGGCGCCTTCGCTGGCAAGCCAGCTCCTACAGGGTTTCGCGGTGCATCTGTCTGTGTAGGAGCCGGCTTGCCGGCGAAGAGGCCCTTGAGCCTGGCATCGCCCTTGCGGACGTCTTCGCTGGCAAGCCAGCTCCTACAGGGTTTCGCGGTGCATCTGTCTGTGTAGGAGTCGGCTTGCCGGCGAAGAGGCTCTTGAGCCTGGCATCGCCCTTGCGGACGTCTTCGCTGGCAAGCCCGCTCCTACAGCACAGGGGCTGTTTGAGAGGGCTTGAGCAAGTTCTGCGCCAGGGTCTTTTTCAGGTGCTGAAAATTTGTGGTGGGCCTTGTCCGGCAAGGCCCGGGGCGGGGTGGCCAAGGCCTTGTTCATGTGCGGTTGTTGCTGGGGCAGCACCGTCCGCCGCCGGGCTGCTGCGCTGGCAGCAGTCGTCATGCAACCTTGCTGGCCGGGCAGCAATCATGGCCGCGGTTTTATCCCGGGTATTGGCCCAGGCCGCGTAATCCGTGGCTTTGCGCGGTTGGCACGGGCGCTGCAAAGGCTCTGGCAACCGCCATTGCACAGGAACTGGCCCATGACACTCGCTGCTCCGTTACGTTCATCCGCTGCCCGCTCCGGACTGGAACAGATCTGGTTCACCCGCTGCCCGGTGCCCACCGCTTCCGGGATCGCCTACAAGCTGGGCTGGCTCGGCGAAGAGTTCGCCGCCGACGGCCTGCCGGTCGCGACCCTGCAGGAAACCCGGCAACTGGGTCATCACCATTACGATCACCAGTTGCCCGGGCTGTTTCGCGAGGGCGGCAACGTCCCGGCACTGGCCGCCCGCGCCGCCGGTTCGCCGAGCCGACTGATCGGCCTGACCTGGATCGAGGAATGGCAAACCCTGCTGGTGCGCCCGGATTCCGGTATCAGCCGGCCCGAACACCTCAAGGGCAAGCGCCTGGCGCTGCCGGCCTGGGGCGACAACCGTCCGGGCAGCATCGCCCGGGCCATGAGCCTGCACGGCTATAAAGGCGCGCTGAGTCTGGCGGGCCTGGGGTTCGACGACGTCGAACTGGTTGAAGTGGCGCTGCAGGACCAGGAACGGGCCGCGACCCCGCAGGAAGGTCTGCAGCGCTTGTGGTCGGGCCTGGACTATCTGGTGCGCGGCGAAGTGGATGCGGTCTACGTCAAGGGCGCCGCCGCGGCCGACGCGGCGCGGCGCCTGGGGCTGGTGGTGGGCATCGACCTGGATCTGATCGCCGAGCCGCGCTATCGCATCAACAATGGCACGCCACGGCCGATCACCGTGCACCAGAGCCTGCTGGACGACCACTTCGACCTGGTGGTGCGCTTTCTCGCCCAGACCCTGCGGGCCGCCGATTGGGCGGCGCACAACCGTCCTGCACTGAACGCCATCCTCGAAGAAGAAACCCGGGCCGGCAGCGCCGGGGTGAATGAGGCCTACCGCGGCGACTTCCACACCACCCTGGCACCGGATCTGTCGCCACAGCGCCTGGAGTTCCTCGATATCCAGAAAAACTTCCTCTATCGGCACGGCTTCCTGGAACGGGATTTCGCCATCGCCGACTGGGTCGACCCACGCCCCTTGCAAGCCGCCCATGAACTGCTGGCCCAGCGCCGCGCCTGAACCCGGAGACTCGCCATGACCGCATTGCTCAACCCACAACCCATCACCCAGGAACTGCAGGCCTTCGTCGATCAGGTGCTGCTGGAGGCCGAACAGGCGTTCACCGTGTTCCGCGAAACCCGGACCATCACCGCCAACGGCACCGTGGGCTTCATCGAGCGGGTGCCGGGCCAGGAATTGCTGGTGTCGGTGAACTACGGTGGCCCGTGGAACTACCGCAAGCCACTGCAGGCCACGGTCACCGACTTTGCCGGCCAGGTCATCCTCGGCCAGGGCAAGGGCGGCCTGGGGCGCTACACCAAGCTGTTCCAGGAGCATGCCGACATCACCACCGTGTCCCACGTGCACTCGCCGTACCTGGGGGCCTGGGCCCAGACCCACCGGACCCTGCCGTTTCATTACGTGCCGGTGCAGCGCTACCAGCTGGCCCGGGAGTTGCCGGTGTACATCGATCGGCGCCAGCCCGAGGTGGATTTCATCCTCGACAGCATTGCCCAGAACCCCTTCAACCTGGCGATCCTCGAAGCCAATGGCGGCTCCACGGTGTGGGGCAAACAGGGCCTGCGGGCCACGGCGGAATTCATCCTGCTGTTGGAAGAGGGCGCGCAACTGCAACTGCTGGCCGATGCCCTGGGCGGTTCCCGGCCCTACGGCCCGGGGGTACTGACCCAGCAATGGAAGATGAGCGGCCTGTACGAGCGCGCCACCGAACTGGGCCTGGTGCCCGGCATCGACCGTCGCTGACCCGCAACCCACAGCGCCACGGCGCGGGCCTCGGCTTGCGTAGGAGCTGGCTTGCCAGCGAAGGCGTCGCGAGGAGCGGCGCCAGGCTCAAGGGCCTGTTCGCCGGCAAGCCGGCTCCTACAGGGCAGCGCAGGCAGGACAGGATTCAATCATTCAAGGAGCAAGCGCATGGCAGTCAAGATTCTCTGGTACCTCACCACCCCCGACGGCCCCTATCCCTGGGAACCACAAGGGCGCTGGAACACCGATTTCCAGCACCTCAAGCAACTGGCGGTGGCCAGCGACCGCCTGGGTTACTACGGCTCGTTGCTGGGCTCCAGCCCCAATGAAAGCCTGGCCGTCTCGGCGGCGTTGATCGATGCCACCCAGCGTCTGCGCTTTCTGGTGGCGCAGCATCCGGGTGAGTTGTCGCCGGCGGTGCTGGCCAAGTGGGCGCTGACCTTCGATCAGTTCTCCAACGGCCGTCTGCTGTTCAACGTGGTCAATGGCAGTGACGCCGGGCTGGCCACCCTGGGGGTGCACTATCCCCACGATGAGCGCTACGACTTCAGCCTGGAGTACTGGCGGGCCTTCCAGGGCTTTTACGCCGGCGACACCGAGGGCTACGACGGCCGCTACGTCAAGCTGGCGCCGCGCGCCCCGGCGGCGGCCGATCATCCCCTGGGCGGCTGGCATGCGCCCCGGCAACGCCCCGGCATTCCGCTGTGGGGCGCCGGCACCTCCGGCCCGGGGGTGGCCCATTCGGTGCAGTTGCTCGACGTGTACCTGAGCTTCGCCAACACCCCGCCCAAGCTCGGCGAGAAGTTCCGCAAGGTGGCCGCCGAGGCGGCGAAGATCGGCCGTGAGCTGACCTTCGGCACGCGCCTGCAGATCATCGTCAGGGACACCGAGGAGGAGGCCTGGGCCCACGCCGAGGCGCTGTTGCAGCGCACTTCGTTGCAGACCGCCCGGGCCTCCATCGAACGCCAGTTGCCCCCCGGGCAAACCCTGGACAGCTTCCACAGCGACGACCCGCAGATTCAGCGCAACCTGGAAACGATCCGCGCCGGGCGCCTGCCCAAGGCCCGGGACCTGGAGATCTACCCCAATGTCTGGCTCGGTCCCAGCCTGTTCGGTTTCAACATCCTCGGACCGGCCGCTGGTACCTACCTGGTGGGCAGCGCCAAGCAAGTGGCCGAACGCATTCGCGAGTACGAAGAGCAGGGCACCTCGGCCTTCATCCTGTCGGGCTTCCCGTTGATCGATGAAGCTCACCGGGTGGCGGACCTGCTGTTCCCGCTGCTGGACCTGGACCACGGCTTCGAGGTGCCGCGCCTGGGTGTCAGCCCGGCGCCCCGGCAGCCCGCACCAGCCGCCGAGCCGGCCTGAGGAGCGCGCCATGAGCGAAGTCTTCTCCCGTCGGGAGTTTCTCGGCCATTCCCTGGCCGTCGGTGGCGGCCTGCTGCTGGGCGGCAGCCTGCTCAGCGGCTGCGATGGCGGCGCGGCGCCGCTTGATGCGGCGCTGCTTGCCAGCACGCCGCAGCGCGGCGGACGCCTGCGGGTGGGGATCATCGATGGCGACCAGTCCGGCAACCTCGACGCCCACAAGCCGGTGGGCGGCGGGATCATTCGCGGCTGGGCGCTGTACAGCAAGTTCTGGGAATGGAACCCGGACGTCAGCACCCGGCTGGCCCTGGCGGAGTTCGCCGAGCCCAACGCCGACGCCAGCGCCTGGACCATCCGCATCAAGCCGGGGCTGGAGTTTCACCACGGCAAGAGCATCGGCGCCGACGACATGCTGTTTTCCATCCTGCGCCTGACCGATCCGCAACTGGCCTCGCCGTTTGCCGGGCTGGTGGCGGCCATCGACCGCCAGGCCCTGCGCAAGCGCGATGAGCGCACCATCGAGATCCGCTTCAAGGAGGGCCAGAGCTTCTTTCCCCTGGACGAAACCCTGATCAGTTTCGGCGGCATCGTGCCCACCGACTACCACCCGCAGACCAACCCGGTGGGCGCCGGGCCCTACAGGCTCAAGCGCTTCATTCCCGGCCAGCGCTCGCTGTACAGCCGCTTCGAGAATTACTACAAGCCCGGGCAGCCCTATGCCGACGAGTTGGAGATCATCGAGTTCAAGGACCAGGTGTCGCGGGCGGCGGCCCTGCGCGCCGGGCAGATCGACGTGGCCAGTGGCGTGCAGGCCGAGCACAGTGCCTTGTTCCGGGCCGATCCACGGCTGCGCTTCTATGCCTCGCCAAGCACCTCCTTTACCGGCTTCAACCTGAATCTGGCCAAGGCGCCGTTCCAGGATGTGCGGGTGCGCCAGGCGTTCCGCCTGCTGGCCGACCGTCAGGAACTGCTGGACCGTGGCCTCAATGGCTTCGGGCGGATCGCCAACGACCTGTATTCGCCCCACGACCCCACCTACAACCACGGCATTGCCCAGCGCCCCCATGACCTGGAGCAGGCCCGCTCGCTGCTGCGTCAGGCCGGGCAGAGCGATCTGCGGGTGGAGCTGACCACGCCCCCGGGGCCGGGGGTCAACGCGGCCCTGGTGTTCGCCCAGCAGGCGAAGAAGGCCGGGGTCGAGATCAAGGTGACCCAGGTCGACGGATCGCTGTTCAACGGCCCGCAGCGGGAAAACTGGTCGCTGTCGCCGGGGAGCACGCCGGCCCGGGGCTTTCTCGCTTCGGCGCTGCACAACGATGCCCCCCAGGCCATCTACAACCGCAGCAACTTCCACGACCCGCGCTTTGCCGAGCTGTACCGCCAGGCCCTGGCCCAGCCCGACCTGGAACAGCGTCGGCTACTGGTGCACGAAGCCCAGCTCATCCAGCACCAGCGCGGCGGCCTGCTGATCTGGGGCTTCAACGACGTGCTGGACGCCGCCTCGGTGCGGGTCGGCGGCCTGGTGCCGGAACAGACAACCTTCGCCTCCTGGCGCTTTGACGACATGTGGTTGAACCATGCCTGATGCTTGCCGCAAGACTCCCCGCACCCCGGCCTGGCTGTCCTGGTTCATCGGCCGCCTGGGCTACGGCCTGCTCACGGCCTGGGTCATCAGCCTGGTGGTGTTCATCGCCACCCAGGCGCTGCCCTCGGACCCGGCGCGGGTGATCCTCGGCCCCGACGCGCCGCTGGACAGTATCCTCACCCTGCAACGGCAACTGGGGCTGGACCGGCCGCTGCTGGAGCAATACCTGCACTGGCTGGGGCAGACCCTTCGCGGCGACCTGGGACGATCCCTGGACTCCGATGCCCCCGTGGCCGGGATTGTCTTCGCACGCCTGGGCTATACCCTGGCGCTGCTGGCCGGGGTCATGGCGCTGGTGGTGCCGGCGGCGCTGCTGCTGGGGGTGACCCTGGCCCTGCGCCGCGACAGCCGCCTGGATCGCTGGAGCCTGTCGCTGCTGATCCTGCTCAAGGCGACTCCGGGCTTTCTCCTGGCCATCGCCCTGGTACTGCTGTTCTCCATGCCGCACATGGACCTGCTGCCGGCGGTGTCGATCCTCGATCCGCAGTTGTCGCTGTGGCGCCAGTTGCCGTTCCTGGTGCTGCCGGTGCTGGCCCTTGGCCTGTCGGCGTTGCCCTACCTGACGCGCATGGTGCGCGCGGCGATGATCGAGGCCCTGGAGTCGGACTACGTGATCGCCGCGCGGCTGCGGGGCATTCCCGAGAGGCGCATCGTCTGGCGCCACACCTTGCCCAATGCCCTGGTGCCGGCGATCCAGGGCGTGGCCCTGACCCTGCGCACCCTGATCGGCGGGGCACTGCTGGCGGAGGTGGTGTTCAGCTACCCGGGCATCGGCACCTCGCTCAATTCGGCGATCCAGATGCGCGACCTGCCGATGATCCAGGGCATCGTCCTGGTGATCACCCTGGCGGTGGTGCTGATCAACCTGCTGGCGGACCTGGCGACCGTGCTGTTGACCCCCAAGTTGCGCACGGCGAGGCGGGTCAGCCTGATTCGCCGCAACCGGCGCGGCATCCAGCCCTGGTGGCGCCGTTCGGCGCCCAAGGCCCCCTGAACCTGCAGCATGAGAACTGATGCATGAGCGATTTCCCGACGATTTCCCGTCCATGGCCCACCGAGCCGCAAACCCGCAAGGGCGCCCTGATCACCCTGCTGGTGGTGCTGCTGGCCCTGCTGGGGCCCTGGCTCGCGCCCCGGGGCAGCACCGAGATGCTTGGCCCGGTGTATGGCGCCCCCGGCGCCGGGGCCTGGCTGGGCTACGACTTTCTGGGCCATGACGTGCTGTCACGGCTGCTCAGCGGCGGCCTGTCGGTGTTGTGGATGTCCCTGGCTGCGGCCGGCATCGCCTTGCTGGTGGGCACCACCCTGGGCCTGCTGGCCGGCCTGTCGCGGCGGCGCCTGGATCAGGCGATCAGTTGGCTGGCGGATGTGTCCCTGGCCTTTCCCGATCTGATCCTGGTGCTGCTGATCGTCTCCATGCTGGGCCGCGCGCCCTGGCTGATCGTGCTCACCGTGGCCATTGCCTTCACCCCCGGGGTGGTGCGTCTGGCCCGGGGCAGTGCGGTGGCGGTGGCCGGGCAGGAGTTTGTCGAGGCGGCGCAGATGATGGGGTACTCGCGCTGGCGGATCGTGTTTGGCGAGATCCTGCCGAACATCCTCACGCCCTTGCTGGTGCACTTCGGCAACCTGCTGACCTGGGGCGTGGGCATGCTTTCGGGCCTGAGCTTTCTCGGTTACGGGGTGGCGCCGCCGGCCGCCGACTGGGGGCTGATGATCAATGAAAACCAGGCCGGCCTGCTGGTCCAGCCCTGGGCGGTGCTGGCGCCGGCCTTGCTGATCGGGGTCTTCGCCTATGGCACCAATATCCTCGCCGAGGGCATTGGCCGCAGCCGGGCGCGGATCGGGGAGAAGCGCCCATGAACGCCGTGGTACAGGTTGCCCGGGAAGCCGGGGTGCTGCAGGTCCAGGCCTTGCGGGTGGAGCTGGATAGCGGCGCCGATGTGTTGTCGGGGGTGTCGTTCAAGGTTGCTGCCGGGGAGATCCTCGGCCTGGTGGGAGAGTCGGGTTCGGGCAAGACCACCCTGGCCACGGCCCTGCTGGCCCATGCCCGACAGGGTGCGCGGATTGTCGGCGGTCGGGTCGAGGTGGCCGGGCAGTCGTTGCTGGAACTGGGCGGCGATACCCTGCGCCGCGCCCGGGGCAGCCTGATCGGCTATGTCGCCCAGGACCCGGCAACCGCCCTCAACCCGGCGCTGCGCATCGCCGAGTTGCTAGGGGAAACCCTGGCGGTGCATCAGTTGCATCTGGACCGCGACGCGCAGCGCCAGCGCATTCACGACACCTTGCAGGAGGTGGGGCTGCCGAGCGACCCCGAGTTTTTGCGGCGCTTCCCTCACCAACTGTCCGGAGGCCAGCAGCAGCGGGTGATGCTGGCCCTGGCCTTCGTTCTGCGTCCGCAACTGATCGTGCTCGACGAGCCGACCACGGCCCTGGACGTGACCACCCAGGCGCACATCCTCGCCACCTTGCGCCGCCTGTGCAAAAGCCTGGGGGTGGCGGCGATCTACGTGTCCCACGATCTGGCGGTGATCAAGGACCTGGTGGATCGGGTGCTGGTGATGTACGCCGGGCGCATCGTTGAAAGCGCCAGCCGCGAGGCGCTGTTTCGCCAGCCGGCCCATCCCTATACCCGGGGGCTGCTGGCGGCGATTCCCGATGTCGGCCGGCGCCGGCCGCTGCTGGCGATTCCCGGGCAGGCCCCGGCACCCGGGCAGCGGCCCAGCGGTTGTGCCTTTGCGGCCCGCTGCCCTCGGCGCAGCGCGCCATGCACCCTGGCGGAACCGGCCCTGCAGCCGTTGTCCGGCGAGGTTCAGGTAGCCTGCATCGACCCGCACCGGCACCCGCTGACTGAGCCGCAGCCGCTGTTGTCCGACCGGCCGCGGCAGCCGGACGGTGCGCCGCCGTTGCTGGAGGTGCAAGGGCTGAGCGTCGCCTACGATCGCCAGGTGCTGTTTGACGTCTCGCTGCAGGTGGCGCCGGGCGAGTGCCTGGCCCTGGTGGGCGAATCCGGCTCCGGCAAGACCAGCCTGGCCCGGGCCCTGGCCGGGCTGGGGGAGAACGCCGAAGGCCGGGTGCGCTATGCCGGCCAGCCCCTGAGCCTGTCTGCCCGGCAGCGCGACAAGGGGCGGCGGCACCAGATCCAGTACATCTTCCAGAACCCCTACCGGGCGCTGAACCCGCGTCACACCCTGTACCAGACCCTGAGCGCGCCGCTGGCGCATTTTTTCGGCATCAAGGGCGACCAGGCCCGGGCCCGGGTGAACGCGGTGCTGCAACGGGTATCGCTGTCGCCGGCCCTGGCCGACCAGTACCCCCACAGCCTGTCCGGCGGGGAACGCCAACGGGTGGCGATTGCCCGGGCGCTGGTGTGCGAGCCGACGCTGTTGATCTGCGATGAGGTCACCTCGGCCCTGGACGTCTCGGTACAGGCCTCGATCCTGGCCTTGCTGCGGCAACTGCAGGAGGAGGGGCTGACCTTGCTGTTCGTCACCCATGACCTGGGGGTGGTGCGCGCCATCGCCGACCGGGTGCTGGTGCTCCAGCACGGGCGAGTGGTGGAGCAGGGCACGCTGGAGCAGGTGCTGGACCGGCCCGAAGCGGCCTACACCCAGAGCCTGCTGGACAACTCGCCGCGGCTGGGCTGACGGCGACATCTTCTGCGGCAATTGCGCCGTTTTTGCTGGCCAGCCAGCTCCTACAAGGCCTGCGCGCACCCGTAGGAGCCCGCTTGCCGGCGAATGGGCCCTCACAGAAACACCCCGATCCACAACTCCCCGCCGCAAGCGTCCCCACGCATTAGCCTTCCCCTGTGAACCGAGCATTCGGAGGGCAACACCATGCTCCAGCGTTTTCACGGCAACCGACTGCGTACCGCACGCTACTCGCAAACCGGCCAGATCTACCTGCTCACCGCGGTGACCCACTGCCGTGAGCGGTGCTTCGACGATTGGCGCATCGGCCGCCTGCTGGTGTGGCAACTGCGTCAGGCCCAGCGGCAAGGGTTGGCCCATTCCCTGGCCTGGGTGGTGATGCCGGATCATCTTCACTGGCTGCTGGAACTGGGCGGTTGCTTATTGGCGGCCCTGATGCGCCGGATCAAGTCCTGCAGCGCACGGGAGATCAACGCCCACCTGCAACGCAGCGGTCGGCTTTGGCAAAAGGGCTACCACGATCGCGCCCTGCGTCGTGACGAGGACCTGCGCGTGGTGGCCCGCTACCTCATCGCCAACCCGATTCGCGCCGGCCTTGTCACCCGCCTGCACGACTACCCCCTGTGGGACGCCGTGTGGCTGAAGGATTCCTGAGTCGGGTGTTGCTCTTGCGGACGTCTTCGCTGGCAAGCCAGCTCCTACCGAGTCTGCGCCGTGCGTGGTTTTGCATGTAGGAGCCGGCTTGCCGGCGAAGAGGCCCGTGAGCCGGGTGTTGCTCTTGCGGACGTCTTCGCTGGCAAGCCAGCTCCTACCGGGTCTGCGCCGCGTGTGGTTTTGCATGTAGGAGCCGGCTTGCCGGCGAAGAGGCCCGTGAGCCGGGTGTTGCTCTTGCGGACGTCTTCGCTGGCAAGCCAGCTCCTACCGGGTCTGTGCCGCGTGTGGTTTTGCATGTAGGAGCCGGCTTGCCGGCGAAGAGGCCCGTGAGCCGGGTGTTGCTCTTGCGGATGTCTTCGCTGGCAAGCCAGCTCCTACCGGGTCTGTGCCGCGTGTGGTTTTGCATGTAGGAGCCGGCTTGCCGGCGAAGAGGCCCGTGAGTCGGGTGTTGCTCTTGCGGACGCCTTCGCTGGCAAGCCAGCTCCTACACGGCAGGGTGGGGGGAGGGGGATCGGCGGGCGGCGGCTTCGCGGACCGCGGGGATGATCCAGCGGCCGTAGTCGATGGTGTCGTAGTAGGGGTCGTAACCGCGATTGAGGAAGGTGGTCACGCCCAGGTCGACGTAGTCCAGCAGGGCCTGGGCCACGGTTTCCGGGGTGCCCACCAGGGCGGTGGTGTCGCCGTAGGCACCGACCGCGGTGGCGGTGGGCATCCACAGCGCGCGGTCGTGGCGGTCGCCGCGGGCCGCGGCCGCCAGCAGGCGTTCGGAGCCGGTGCCCTTGAGGCGCTTCTGCCACGGGCTGCCGGCGGCGAACTGCGGGTTAGCCTGGATCTGCGCGAGGATCCGCTCGGCCCGTTGCCAGGCCAGTTCTTCGGTGGCGCCCAGGATCAAGCGCACCGACAGGCTGACCCTGGGCGCGGTCACCCCTGCGGCGCGGGCGGCGGCCTTGAGCTTGCCGATCTGTTCCGCCACGCCGTCCAGCGGCTCGCCCCACAGGGCATAGAGATCGGCGTGCTTGACCGCGATTTGGTAGGCGATGTCCGACGAGCCGCCGAAGGAGATCGGTATGTGCGGCTGTTGCAGTGGTTTCACCGGAGAGAAGGCGCCCTTGAGCGTGAAGTAGCGGCCTTCGAAGTCGAAGGGCTCCTCGGCGGTCCAGGTGCGTCGCACGATCTCCAGGTATTCGTCGGTGCGTTTATAGCGTTCGGTCTTGTCCAGCAAGGTGTCGCCTTCCTGGGGTTCGGCGGTGATGCCGGTAATCGCATTCAGGCGGATGCGCCCGCCGCCGGTGGTGTGGTCCAGGGTGGCGAAGGCCCGGGCGGCCACCGTGGGGGCGCTGAGGGCCGGGCGGTGGGCAATCATGAAGCCCAGGCGCTCGGTGTGGGCCGCGGCGTAGGCGGCGATCTGCAGGCTGTCGGCGCTGCCCGGGCCGCTGGCGATCAGCACCCGGTCGAAGCCGGCGTGTTCATGGGCGCGGGCGTGCTGGCGGATGAACTCCAGGTCGAAGTCCGGGCTGCGTATGCCGCGGGTTTCGGACCATTGACGGGGGAAGATCATGCCGACGAATTCGATGCTCATAGAGGGATTTCCTGGGGGTGAGAGACAAGGGGCTGCTTAGAAGCGGTAGTCCACCTGGGCCAGCACGGTGCGTCCGGGCATGGGTTGCAGGAAGGTGTTGGTGGAACCGGCCAGGCCGCTGACGAAGTTCAACTCGTTGGTCAGGTTGAGCACGCGCAAGGTGGTGCTCCACTGCGGCTGGCGGTAGTACAGGGCCAGGTCGAGGTTGTATTCGTCGGGGATCTTCACGGTCTTGCTCAGGTTCAGGTACCAGCTGCTGGTCCACCAGCCCGAGAGCTCGGCGCCAAAGCCCGAGTCGAAGCGGTAGTCGAGGTAGCCGCTGGCGGTGTACTCGGGAATCTGCACGGCATCGAAGCGCCCGGAGGGTCGTTGGTTGAGGCTGTTGTTGTCGCCGAACACGGTGCCGTTGTCGGCGATGAAACCGGCGGACGCGAAGCCGGCCTGGGAGGTGAACTCGTTGTAGGCGCTGAGCCGGGACAGGTTCAGACCACTGCGCAGGTGGTTGTCCGGCTGGTAGCGCAGGGTCGCCTCGGTGCCCTTGATGATCAGCCGGGCGATGTTGTTGTTGCTGTCCGGTGACTGGTCGCGGGCCTGCTTGAAGGTGGCCAGGGTCATGAACAGCTGGTCGGGTATGGCCTCGACCTTGAGCCCCACTTCATGCAGCACGCTAAGGCTCTGGAAGGCCAGGGGGTTGAGCTGGTTGGCGCCGCTGCCGCTGCCCCAGCCCAGGCCGTTGGAGAAGAACCCGGTGTTGACCGCCAGGGAGCGGTCGAAGGTGTAGTACAGGGTGCTGTTCTCGGTGGGCTTGATGTAGGGGCTGACCTGGAAGGCGAATAATCGATAGTTGTCGCTGTCGCGCCGCGAGTGGCCACCGGCAAGGACGAAGGGGTTGTCGATCCGGGCGTCGATCCAGCTGCGGCTGGCGCCGATGTTCAGGCCCAGGCGTTCACCCAGACGCAGGTTGTGCTGGCTGAACAGGGTCTTGGTGGTCCAGGTGCTTTCGGCGGTATAGGGCGCCACGGACTCGGCGTACAGGCCGTGGCCGGCGGGGTACATGGCCGCCAGGTTGAGCCAGCCGTAGTACCTGGAGTATTGGGGCACCCCGGGCTGGCCGATCCAGGCGCCGTTGCCGCCGGCGGGGTTGCTGGCGCTCAGCCCCAGCAGGTCGCCGGGGTTCTTGCCCGAAGGGTCCAGGGTCAGGTCATAGGCATTGATGGTGGAACCGAAGCTGTTGTTGGCGGCGATCGACTGGTTGAACTCGCGGCGGTAGATCAGCCCGCTGTTGCTGTCGTCCCGCAGGGTCAGGCCGCCGAGCCCGGTTTCATTGCGCGAGCGCAGTTCGAAACGGTTGTCCAGCAGGTTGTCCTTGGATTGCACCTGGAAGGCGCCGACGGCATCGGTCAGGTCCCTGGAGCGCTGGTAGAAGGTGCTGTTGGCCAGGGTCACGCCGGGGGACAGGTCGCCCTCGATGCGCAACTGGGTGGTGAAGCGCCGCGAGCTGTTCTGGTCCTCGCTGCGCTGACCGGCCTGGGGCGACAGCGAGGTCAGGCCATTGCCCGCCAGGTTCGGGTCGTAGACCCAGCCGCGCAGGCTGCCGGGGCTGGCCTGGGTGTTGGGCGAGGCGGCCTGGAAGCTGCCGTCGACCACGCTGTACTGGCCCTGGGCGTTGCGCTGGCGCTGCACCCAGCCCAGGGTCGGGGCATCGGCGGCGCCGGAGGCCAGCACCGGCGACCACAGGGTGTTGCCGTTCTGGATGATCGGCGTGGCGCGTCCGGCGTAGTACTGGCCGCTGTTCACCAGTGGCTGGGTGGCGCGGTTCCAGCCGTGGGTGATGTTGTAGTCGTAGTAGTTGTCGTAGCTGGCGTTCCAGTCCACCCGCAGGTTGTCGTTGCGCCAGGCCAGGGCTCCGTAGAAGGCGTCGAAGTTGTTGTCGACGTTGTCGTAGTAGTCCTGCTGGCGCTGCTGGGTGATGCTGACCCGGTAGGCCAGCTGGTCGCTCAGGGGACCGGTGTTGTCGATGCTGAACTTGCGCGAATCCCGGGATTGGCCGTCCGGCACCCAGGCGCCGAGTTCGCCGCCAAGGCGGGTCTTGAAACCGCTGAAATCGGGTTTCTTGCTCAGGTAGTTGACGTAGCCGCCACTGCCGGACACCGAACCGTAGGTTACCGAGGACGGGCCGGCGACGATGTCCGCCCCCTCGTAGGCATTGAAGTTGGCCGGATGGCGCACACCGTAGGCGCGCTGCCCGTCCTGGAACACTTCGGAGCCCTGGGCGCGGAACTGCGGGGCGATGCCGGCGTTCTGCCCGCCGCCGCGGGTGATGCCCGGGGCGTACTTGACCAGGTCGTCGGCGCTGCGGATCGGGTCGTTGGCCAGTTGCTCGGCGTTGATCTGGGTCACCGAGCGTGGCGTATCGAGCACCTTGGTTTCGGTGCCGCCATACACCGAAGTCGGCGGTCGGGTGGGCAGGGCATCGTCGTCGGACTGGCTGCTGCTGGCCTGGACGGTGACGGTTTGCAGCTGGGTATCGGCGGCGTACAGCGGCGAGGCCAGGGGAGAAAACATCACTACGGCCAGGGCCGGGCCGAATGCGGGGCGAGCGAAGGCGTTGGAGGGCATGGCGCATGAGCCTCATATTGAATCGCATGGGTGTTCTGCAGGAGCGGGCTTGCCGGCGAAAGGGGCCTGGAGGCTCGCGGTGCTCTTGTGGGCGCCTTCGCTGGCAAGCCAGCTCCTACGGGTTGTGTGGCGGTTGCGGTGGTTCCTTGTAGGAGCCGGCTTGCCGGCGAAGAGGGCCTGGAGGTTGGCGGTGCTCTTGTGGGCGTCTTCGCTGGCAAGCCAGCTCCTACGGGTTGTGTGGCGGTTGCGGTGGTTCCTTGTAGGAGCCGGCTTGCCGGCGAAAGGGCCTGGAGGTTGGCGGTGCTCTTGTGGGCGCCTTCGCTGGCAAGCCAGCTCCTACGGGTTGTGTGGCGGTTGCGGTGGTTCCTTGTAGGAGCCGGCTTGCCGGCGAAGAGGGCCTGGAGGTTGGCGGTGCTCTTGCGGGCGTCTTCGCTGGCAAGCCAGCTCCTACGGTGGGCGGTGGGTCAGGCGCTGTCGTTGAGCCACAACCTTTCGAAACGCCAGGTGCTGAACAGCGACTGTTCTTCCCGGGCACCGCCCACGCGGCTGGAGACGCTGTCGAGCAAATCGGCGTAGCCCCAGATCAGCATCCCGCCCCGTTCGTACTGGATCTGCTGGGCCTGGTGCACCAGGGCCTTGCGGCGTTCCAGGTCGGGCTGGGCCATGGCCGCCAGAAACACTTCGTTGAATTGCGGGTCGTTGAAGTGGGTCTTGTTGGACACGGCAAAGGGCGCGTCGGTGTGGATCGCGCTGGCCAGGAAGGGTGCACCGATGCTGCCACCGGTGCTCAGGGTCCAGTCGTTGCGCTGCGGGCCCTGGAAGGTCGCCAGGTCCACCTGCCTGACCTTGAGGGTCACGCCGATGCGCTTGGCCTGCTCCGCCAGGACCAGAGCCGAGGTCAGGCCCGGGCCCGGGGTGGTCACCAGTTCCAGTTCGAGGTTCTCCTGCCCGGCCTCCTTGAGCAGTTGCGCGGCGCGCTGCGGGTCGTGGGGGCGCGGGCCCAGGCTGTGGTTGAAGGTCGGGTCGCTGGGGGCGTAGAGGTCGTTGGCCACCCGGCCCTGGCCATTGAGGGCGCGGCGTACCAGCTCCTCGCGGTCGGCCAGCAGGCGGAACGCCTCACGCACCCGGGGATCGTTGAACGGCGGCTTGTCCAGGTTCATGTCGAAGGACAGCCAGTTGCCGGTCACCGATTTGAGCAGGCGCACCCGCGGGTCCCGTTGCAGCACTGGCAGCTGTTCGGTGGGCATCACGTTGGCCATGTCGATCTGCCCGGAACGCAGGGCCGCCAGGCGTGCCACCTGGTCCTTGAAGTCGATGATCTCCAGTTCGTCGGCGTAGGGCTGGCCGTCCTTGTAGTAGTTGGCGAAGCGGGTGAACAGCGAGCGCTGGCCCGGGGTGAAGCTTTTCAGCTTATAGGGGCCGGCGCCCACCGGGTTGGTCACCGGGTGGTAGTCCACCGGGACGATGCCACCGAAGTTGACCCAGGTTTCCGCCAGGGGCATGTAGCTGCGGCCCTCGCGAAAGCGCAGGCGCACGGTGCGCTCGTCGAGCTTTTGCAGGTGGTCGCGATCGACCCAGTGCAGCAGCGCGGCGTAGGGCGAGGCCAGTTGCGGGTCGGTGAGGCGGCGGATGGAGAAGATCAGGTCATCGGCGTCGATGCTCTTGCCGTGGTGGAATTCCAGGCCCTGGCGCAGGCGCAGGGTCCAGCTGCTGGCATCGGCATTGGGTTCGGCGAACTCGGCCAGGGCCAGGCGCGGCTGCATCTGCTCGTCCCATTCCCAGAGTTTGCTGTACAGCGCAAAGCCTCGGACGATGCCGCTGCCGATGGGCTTGTGGGCATCCAGGTTGCCGCTCTGGTTGCCGTCGAGAATGCCCAGGCGCAGGCGCCCGCCGTAGCGCGGTTGATTGCCGGCGTCGGAGGCCGCGCCCGGGGTGCTGGTGTGGTCCGCATCGCAGCCGGCCAGCAGGCTGCTGCCCAGCAGCAAGCCGCCGCCGAACAGTGCGCTGTGGCCGAGGAAGCGGCGGCGGCTCAAAGACCCGAAGTCCTGGCTCATGGCATCAGGCTCCGGCCGGGCCGTTGGCGCTGCGCAGCTCCAGCGGCGCTTCGGGGTGGCGGCCGAGGGTTGCGCGTTCGCCGCGAAAGTGCGGCAGGATGTGCTCGCCCAGGCGATAGGCCTCTTCCAGGTGCGGGTAGCCGGCGAGGAAGAACAGGTCGATGCCGATGGCGTGGTATTCGCGGATCCGCGCCACCACGTTTTCGTAGCTGCCCACCAGCGCGCAGCCCGGCGGGATGCCGATGTAGCCGAAACCGGTCCAGACATTGGGGTGGATGAAGAAGTCGTCGAAGCCCTGGGTTTCGGTTTTCTGCGCGAATTGGTTTTCGTAGCTGAGCTTGCGCGCCGTGCGCAGCCCGGCATGGGCGGCCACGGCCTTGACCGCACCCTTGGCGATGCCTTCGTCGAAGAAGCGCTTGGCTTCGGTGCGCGCCAGCTCCTCGGTTTCCCGGGTGATGACGTCGATCGACAGGCCGAAGCGAATGTCGCTGCGCCCGTACTTGAGGGCCCGCTCGCGGATGTCGGCGATCAGCGCGGCGATTTCCTCCGGGTGCTCGGCCCGCATCAGGTAGAAGTCGGCATGCTTGGCGGCGAACTCGCGGGCGACGATGGAGGAGCCGGCGGTGCAGATCAGCGGCAATTCGGCCTTCTTCAGCGGGCCGCGCAGGCCGCCGCCTTCGGCGCGATAGAAGCGACCTTCGTAGTGGAAGTTCTCGTGGTGCCAGAAGCCCTTGACCACATCCATGAACTCGGTGGCGCGGGCATAGCGCTCATCGTGGTCGCTGAAGTCACCGACCTGGCGCTGAATCGCGTCCGAGCCACCGTTGATGATGTTCCACACCAGGCGGTTGCCGGTGGCGCGCTGGTAGGTGGCGGCCTGCTGCACCGCGACCCAGGGGGTGTAGTGGTAGGGCTGGAAGGCGGTGACGAACTTCAGGGTGCGGGTTTCTCGGGCCAGCAGCGAGCACACGGTCCAGGGCTCTTCGCCGGAGGGCGCGTTGACCATCAGTGCACCACCGAAACCGTTGATCTCGGCGGCCCGGGCGATCTGCCCGAGGTAGTCGATGTAGGTGAAGTGATCACCGACACTGAAGCTGGAAACGGCGCCGGTGCTGGGACCGCCGCGGTGCCAGTCGCCGCGGTTGCGTGGGTCGCCGGGGAGGAACTGGGTTTCGCCGTGCAGGGGCAGGCGGGTGAAGAATTCGATGCTCATGGAAAGGCCTCCTGGCTATTGCACGCTGGGGTTGCAGATGGGGGTGATGGTTTGGCCCTTGATCACTTTGTGGGCGAAGGGCACCGAGTCCTTGAGCGAGGCGTTGACCGTTTCGCTGTGGCCCAGGCCCTTGTACAGATGGCCCTCGACCACCGAGCCGGCCTGGCAGGCGTCCTGCATCAGGGCCACCTGGGTGGCGGCGGCCGGGGTCTTGTCCTCGGCGCCGGTGCCGATGAACACCGGCTGCGCGGTTTTCAGGGTCGGGTAGGACACTTGTTTCTGCCAGGCCGCCAGTTGCGAGCCCTGGTAGTCCTTCTTGGCGTTGGCCGGGGTCAGGCCGACCCCCACCACGTCGCTGACCAGGGAGGCCAGGCAACTGGTGCGCGCCTGTTCGAACAGCGGCAGGGCCTTGTCGGTGTAGAAATCCTTGGGGTTGATGCTCGGGTCGTACTGCTGGGCCGCCAGCAGGGTGTAGAAGCCGTAGGCCAGGGAGGCATCGACCTTGTTCGGGTCCTGCTCGCCGACGTTCTTCGCGCCGATGGTGTAGATCACCCCGGTGCCGATGCTGCCCTTGACTCCCAGGTCCGGGGCGTAGGTGGCGGCGTAGGCGGCCGAGGCGAAGGCGCCGGCGCCGCCCTGGGACTGGCCGACGATCAGCACCTTGTTGGCCAGCCCGGGCACCCCGGCGACCACCGCCCGGGCGGCGTCGAGAATGCCGTAGGCGGCCATGCGGTTGTTCAGCAGCGGATGGCCGCCGGGCACGCCCAGGCCCTGGTAGTCGCTGGCGACAATGGCGAAGCCTTCGTCCAGCCAGCGGCTCAGGTACTGCACGTCGCGGTAGGAGCGGCCCTGCCAGGACGGTGCGCAGACATCGGCCACGCCCACCGTGCCGTGGCCCCAGGAGGCCACCGGCCAGCCGCCGGCCGGAGCCTTGCCCTTGGGCAGGAACAGGGTGCCGGAAACCACCACCGGGGTCTTGCCGTCGATGCCGTCGGTGGAGGTGTAGAGAATCCGTTGCGCACTGGCGGCGTTGGGCAGGCTCAGGGTGGCTTCCAGGGGTTCGCTGCGCAGCAGCTTGCCCGGGGTGGCGGGGATCGCGTCCTGCCAGGTGTAGAAGGCCGATACCCGGCCGTCGCCCTGCAAGGGATCGGGCTTGGGTGCGTAGGTCGGGCCGGCCAGGGCCGACAGGGAGACGGCCAGGACGCTCAGACCGAAGACGAATTTCGCGGACAGTTTCATCAAGAGGACTCGTGCTCAGGGTTCAGGGATGGGTGGTGACCTGGCCGCGCAGGGCGGGCCAGTAGTCAGTGAGCTGCAGATCGATCAGGGCCTGGCGGGTGAAACCGGTGGCCAGGGCGGGTGCGATGTCGTAGGGCGTGCGGATCAGCTGATTGGCCAGGGCGTAGGCGCTCAGCGCCTGGTAGTGGGCCTTGAGCTGCTGGTCGCTTTTCGGCGCCCAGCGCTCCTTCCAGGCCACCGGGTCGCCCTGGTCGTCGCGGCGCAGCACGCTCTCGGCGGTGCCGGCGCGGGAGGACAGCTGGTAGTAGGCGTCCTGGTTGGGTTCCTGGGAAATCCACCAGGCGGCCTTGACCCAGGCGGTGGCCAGCAGTTGGGTGATGTCCGGGTGCTGTTCGATGAAGCTGTCGGTGCCCCACAGGTCGGACACCAGGCGCCAGTCATTGGCCCCCTGTTTGCTCGACCAGAGGATGCGCGCCACGCCCTTGTCCTCCAGGGCATAGGCTTCGTTGAGCAGTACCGCGGCGTCGACCTTGCCGGCGGCGACCGCCGCCGCACCGACCTGAGGGTTGAGGTTGGCGATCTTGAAGTCGTCGAGCTTCAGGCCCTTGCTGGCCAGGAAGTTGCTGAAGGCGAACTCCCAGGGCCGGCCGCGATGCAGGGCCAGGCGCTGGCCCTTGAGGTCGTCGATGCTCTTGGCCGTGGAGTTCGCCGGCACCACCAGATAGATGTTGTTGCCGCTGCCGCCGGGCACGATCAGCTTGCCCGGCACGCCGCCGGCACCGGCGATCACCGAGGGCAGGTCGCCGCGCACGGCGAAGTCGATGCTGTTGTTGCTGAAGCCTTCGTTGATCTGCGGCCCGGCGCCGGCGTGGGGCAGGGCGATCCACTGCAGCTGGATCCCGCGCTGCTTGAGCTGCTGCTCCAGCCAGCCGTCTTCGATGACCCGCCCGGCGATCCCGCCGAACACCGGCTTGCCGCCCTGGGTAAAGGCGACGATGGCGATCTTCACCGAGGCGGGCGCCGGCTCGGCGGCAGCGGTGAGGCTGATCAGCAGCCCGGCCAGAGCGGCCAGGGTCTTGTGCCATAGAGCTTGCATTGCGTTCTCCCTAGAAAAAAATCCTCAGTTCGCCAACCGCCGATTCCGCCGCATCGCCCTGGCGGGTGCTTTCGCTGGCAAGCCAGCTCCTACGGCGGATGCCGCGGCGTTTCCTGTAGGAGCCGGCTGCCGGCGAAGAGGCACTTGAGCCTTGTGTCGTCCCGGCGGGTGCTTTCGCTGGCAAGCCAGCTCCTACGGCGGATGCCGCGGCGTTTCCTGTAGGAGCCGGCTTGCCGGCGAAGAGGGCCTTGAGCCTTGTGTCGTCCCGGCGGGTGCTTTCGCTGGCAAGCCAGCTCCTACGGCGAATGCTGCGGCGTTTCCTGTAGGAGCCGGCTGCCGGCGAAGAGGCACTTGAGCCTTGTGTCGTCCCGGCGGGTGCTTTCGCTGGCAAGCCAGCTCCTACGGCGGATGCCGCGGCGTTTCCTGTAGGAGCCGGCTTGCCGGCGAAGAGGGCCTTGAGCCTTGTGTCGTCCCGGCGGGTGCTTTCGCTGGCAAGCCAGCTCCTACGGCGAATGCTGCGGCGTTTCCCTGCTGGCGCTGGTGTTGGCAGAGAGAGCAGATTGCATGCCAGGACCCGAAAAAATCCCTGCAAGCCTTGCTGGCCGTGGGTTTCAGGAGAGTCGGCCCGGTTCGTCGCAGGCCACCGCTGCTGATCTGCGAACAGGCGGGTGCTGGCCGATTGCTGCTCCAGCAGCAGGGCGGGAGCAGTGATGGCACATATGCATAAATGGAATATCTAAAGATTAATTAATAATTATTTAGTCTAAATATCTTCGTGCATTATTGAACCCGCGCTTTTACTGCCAGGAATGCACCATGTCGCTGATCACTCATCCACACGCCCGCGAATTGACCAAGTCGGTACGGGCTACCGTTCTGGTGTTCAAGGACCCGCGCTCCCAGGAGTTGCTCAGCCGCATCGAGCGTCTGGCCCCCAGTGAGGCCAATACCCTGATCATTGGCGAGACCGGCACCGGCAAGGAACTGGTGGCCCGGCATATCCATCACCTGAGTCGCCGCGGGCGCGAGCCCTTCGTTGCGGTGAACTGCGGGGCCTTCGCCGAAACCCTGGTGGAAAGCGAGCTTTTCGGCCATGAAAAAGGCGCCTTTACCGGTGCCACCACCCATAAGGCCGGCTGGTTCGAGGCGGCCAACGGCGGCACGCTGTTTCTCGACGAGATTGGTGATCTGCCGCTGAACATGCAGGTCAAGCTGCTGCGGGTGTTGCAGGAGCGCGAGGTGGTGCGCCTGGGCTCGCGCACCCCGATCCCGATCAATGTGCGGCTGGTGGCGGCGACCAACGTCAACCTGGCCGACGCGGTGGTGGCCGGGCATTTTCGTGAGGACCTGTTCTATCGCCTGCACGTGGCCACCATCCGCCTGCCGCCGCTGCGTGAGCGTCCGGGGGACATCCTGCCCCTGGCCGAGTTCTTCCTGGAGGAGCACTGCCAGCGGCTGGGCTACAACCGTGCCTCGCTGACCGAGGAGGCCGAGCGCAAGCTGCTGGAGCACAGTTGGCCGGGCAACATCCGCGAGCTGGAAAACGCCATCCACCACGCCTTGCTGGTATGCCGCCAGCAGCGGGTGGCTCCGGGGGATCTGCATCTGGTGGACATGCGCTCCACGGGCATCCATCAGGAATCGGCGGCGCCGTCGGCCTCGCTCCCCAGCGCCCCGGCGGATCTGGGGCAGGCATTGCAGGCGCTGTTCGAGCAAAACATCCCGGATCTGTACGAGCACATCGAAGAGACGATCTTTCGCGAGGCCTACCGCTACTGCCACGGCAATCAGCTGCAGACCGGGCGCCTGTTGAACATCAGCCGCAACATCGTGCGGGCGCGGCTGGAAAAGATCGGCGAGCTGAACAAACCCCTGGCTTCCTGAAGCGCGAGGCAGCACCCCGGCGACATTTTTCGCCGGGCGGGTTGACCTTCGCGGCGTTGCTCTTTACTTTGTGGAATGATCATTCCAGAAAGGTAGTTGCCATGCGTCCCAAGGAGTTCGACCCCGACCAGATTGCCGATGCGGCCATGCAGGTGTTCTGGCAGCGCGGTTATGCCGCCACGTCCATCCAGGATCTGGTGGAGGGGACGGGCCTGAGCCGCAGCAGCCTGTACAACGCCTTCGACAGCAAGCATGGCTTGTACACCTGTGCCCTCAAGCGCTACCAGCAACTGACTGCCGCCAACGTCGAATTGCTGGCCCAGGACGCGCCGGCCAGGGAGTTGGTGCGGCGCTTGTTGATGCGGATTGTCGACAACGAGCTGGAGGATGACCGGCGCCTGGGCTGCCTGGCGGCCAATGCTTCGCTGGAAATGGCCGGCCAGGACCCGGCGGTGGCGCAGCTTGTCGCGCAAAACTTTCAACGGATTGAAGCGGCCCTGGAGCGGGTGCTGCGCCGCGGCCAGGAACTGGGCGAGGTCGACCCGGGGAAACAGCCCCGGGCCCTGGCCAGCTTTGTGGTGTGCACGGTGCAGGGCTTGCGGGTGCTGGGCAAGGGCAGCTTGCCCGGCGAGCGGCGCCAGCGCCTGCTGGATGTGGTCGAGGTGACGCTGGCCAGTCTGTTTCAGGCCCAGCCCGTGGCGTAGCAGCGGCTTGCCGACGAAGCGGCTCTCAAGGCGCTATCCGGCGGGGCGGCGATGACGCCGGCCAGCCAGTGTCCGGCCGTGAGAGCGTTTTTTTGCCTTGTACTGGAATGATCATTCCATTATTGATTCAACACCGGAGAAACACAGATGTCCAAGCAATCAGGACCCATCGCGGTATTAGGCATCGGCATCATGGGCGCCGCCGTCGCGCGCAATCTGCACCGCCAGCGGTTTGTCGTGCATGCCTGGAATCGCACGCCGCAGGCGGCCCAGGCCCTGGAGGCCGAGGGCATCCAGGTGCATGCCGAAGCCGAACAGGCGGTGCGCGGCGCCCAGGTGATCATCACGCTGGGCAAGGATGGCCCGGCGGTGCTCCAGGCCATGCAGCAGGCGCAGGACGGCTTCCAACCGGCGGCGCTGTGGTTGCAGATGGCCACGGTGGGGGTGGAGGCCTGCGATGAGCTGCAGGCCTTTGCCCGGGCGCGCGGGCTGGTGTTCTACGACGTACCGCTGCTGGGCACCCGGCAACCGGCGGAGCAGGGCCAGTTGGTGGTATTGGGGGCCGGTTCCGGCAGTCACCGTGAGGCGTTGCAGCCGCTGTTCGCGGCGATTTCCAAACGGGTGCTCTGGGTCAGTGAGCGGCCAGGGGATGCCAGCCGCCTGAAACTGGCGCTCAACAGTTGGGTGCTGGCACTGAACCATGGCGCCGCCGAAAGCCTGGCCCTGGCCAAAGGCCTGGGGCTGGATCCGGCGCTGGTGGTGGAACTGGTCACGGGCGGGCCGCTGGACAGTGGTTACTTCCAGGCCAAGACCCGGGCCATGCTCAGCGCTGATTACCAGCCCAGCTTCACCCTGGCCAATGCCTTGAAAGACGCGCAACTGGTGGTGGCCGCCGCCCACTCGGCCGGGGTTCGGGTCGATCTGGCCGAAGCCGGCCTCCAGCGCTTCCAGCGCGCAATGGAGCAAGGCCATGGCGACAAGGACATGGCCGCGTCCTACCTCGGTTGAGCTGGCCGTTACCGCCGCTGCAGGCGCGGGCCTGCCAGTCCCTGCGTCCGTCACTCGGGTGCAGGACTTGAGGGCTCGTGCGCCGGCGAGCCGGTTCCTGCGGCGGCAGATCGCATTTTTCGTTGCCGGCGTCCGTGAGTCGGGCTTGGGGCTTGAGGGCTTCTTCGCCGGCAAACGGGTTCCTGCGATGGGTGTCTGGTTTTCTTGCGTGAGCGTTTTCTTATGAGCATTTCTGTACCTTCATCGGCCGCCTCCAGCAGGCTGCCGGTCTGGCGACTGCTGGCCTTTACCCTGGCGGGCTTTGTCGCCATCGTCACCGAAACCCTGCCCGCCGGGCTGTTGCCGCAGATCAGCCAGGGACTTGGCATCAGTCAGGCCATGGCCGGGCAGTTGATCAGTCTGTATGCGCTGGGCTCGGTAGCGGCGGCCATTCCCCTGATTGCCGCGACCCGCAGCTGGCGCCGGCGGCCCTTGCTGTTGCTGGCCATTGGCGGGCTGGTGCTGTTCAACAGTCTGACCGCGCTGTCGACCCACTACCTGCTGACCCTGGCGGCGCGGTTTGCCGCGGGGATGGCCGCCGGCCTGGTCTGGGGGCTGTTGGCCGGCTACGCGCGGCGCCTGGTGGTGCCCGAGTTGCAAGGGCGGGCGCTGGCCGTGGTTGGGGTGGGGCAACCGATTGCCTTGTGCCTCGGCGTGCCGCTGGGGGCCTGGCTGGGCACGCAGATGGCCTGGCCGACGATTTTTTGGGGATTGACGCTGCTGGCGGCGTGGTTGTGGGTCTGGGTGCGGTTCGCCGTGCCGGATTACCCGGGACAGCAGGTGCACCAGCGCCAATCGATCGGCCAGATCTTCCTGACCCCGGGGATTGGCCAGGCATTGCTGGTGATCTTTGTCTGGATCCTGGCCCACAACCTGCTCTATACCTTCATCGCGCCCTACCTGGCGTCCCTGGCAATGGCGGACTCCCTGGATCGGGCGCTGTTGCTGTTCGGCCTGACTTCGCTGCTGGGCATCGGCTTCACCGGGCTGAAAGTCGATCGCTGGTTGCGCAACCTGACCCTGTGCAGCCTGGCTGGCTTTGCCCTGGCGTCACTGCTGCTGGGCATCGGTGGCGGCCGCGAGTGGCTGGTGTGGCTTGGCATCGCGGCCTGGGGCCTGACGTTCGGCGGTGCCCCGACCCTGCTGCAGACGGCGGTGGCGGATGCGGCCGGGGAGGGGGCGGATGTTGCCCAGTCGATGCTGGTGACGGTCTTCAATCTGGGGGTGGCCGCCGGGGGCATGGCCGGTGGCCTGCTGCTGCAACGCTTTGGCGCGGTGTCCTTGCCCTGGGCGATGCTGGCGCTGGCCCTGGCGGGGCTGAGTCTGGTGTGGAGCGCGCGGGCCCATGCCTTCAAGCCGGGTCAGCGGGCGCTCTGTTCCGGCTGAGCCTGCCGCGCCTGTTGCAGCAGGGTCACCCATTCGTTGGCGAAGCGGTGACAGTCTCCCGGCCAGCGGGCGGTCAGCAGATTGCGGTCGCGTACCACAAAACCGCGTTCGGGATGGGCGGCCGAGTCCCGGCGCGGGAGCCAGGGTCCGGACAGAAAATCCGCCGGGCTGGCCAGGGCCTGCTTGATCTCTGCCTCGACGCTGCAGTCGTAGGTGCGGTAGTAGCGCCCCAGCCAGGGCGCGGTGACGATCCAGGCCGCCAGTTCCATGGGGCCGGCCAGCAGCGCGGTGACCTTGCGCCCATAGAGCACGGAGCGCCCGGTGTCGGGATCGATGCAGCGGGCCAGGGCCAGGGGGCCATGGCACACCGCGGCCACCGGCTTGTCGGCCTTGAAGAAGGCCAGGATGATCCGCCTCACGTCCTCGGACTCCAGCAGGCTGCGCATGCCCCGGGCATGGCCGCCGGGAATCAGCAGGCCCTCGAAGGCCTGCGGATCGACCTCGGTGTACTTCAACGGACGGCGAAATTCCGGGTCCCGGGTCATGCTGTGGTAGCGCTGCAGATCCGCCGCCGGGGTCATCAACAGCGGATTGAGCGGGCCGAAGCCCAGGCTCACCAGGCGCGAATCGGCGTAGGCCGGCATCCCTTGCGGCGTGGCGAATTGCGCTTGGAACCCGGCGTCCCGGGCGGCCTGCCAGGGCAGGCTGCTTTCAGTGGGGTCGTAGTCGGCGTGGGGCAGCAGGATCAGGAACATAGCGCGGGCTCGCAGCACAAAAGGTGCGCTGCAGATTAGCAGTCGCCGGGCAGGCTGTAGTCGAACTCGTAGTGGTGCTGGCCATCCTGGATGCGGATCTGCATCCGGCCCGCCAGACCCAGCAGTTCACCCCCGGCGGAGTCGGGCAGCACCTGGATATGCTGGGTCGCCTGGCCCCGGTCCATGACCCCGTAGTGCATCAGCACGAAGCTGCCGTGTCGGCCGGCCAGGCTGCCCTCGACGCGTTCCAGGGCTACATAGCCTGCCGAGCCCGCCACGGTGCCGAGGCTGTTGAGCATTTCGCCGAGGCTGGTTCCCTGCAGGTCGCCTTCGAAGGTCTTGTGAATGGCCATGCGCCCCAGTTGGGCCGCTTCGGTGCCCGGGGCTACGGGGTGGGCGGGCAGTTTGACGCTGAATTGTCCTGTGGCGAGCATGCTGTTCTCCGGTATCGGCTGGGTGATAATGCGCGGCGAACCTTGGGGCGTTGGGCCCCGGTTCGGGGACAAGGATGAAAACACACGCATCATGCAGTGCATTGGAAAAACGCGACCGCCAGCCGCCACCGCTCCCGGGCCGGCTCGGGGCGTGCTCAATCAGCGTCTGGCGGCCCGGCACGTCGAACACTTGCGGCAGGCACCGCCGCCCGCCCTGGCGCCCTGGGTGGAGCACTTCTGGTACGTGGGCTGGGCGTTGCCCGAATCGCGGGTCGAGCACCAGCAAACCTTGCCCCACCCCAACGTGCATCTGGTGCTGGAGGGCAATCAGGCGCGGATCTGGGGGCCGCACCGGCAACGCTTTTGCAAGACCCTGGCCGGTCACGGCTGGGTGTTCGGCATCAAGTTTCGTGCGGCGGCGTTCCAGCCGTTCTGGGGGCGCTCCATGGAACTGTTGCGCGACCGTTCGCTCGCTGCGGCCGAGGTCTTGGGAACGGCCGACAGCCTGCTTGAGGCCGGCCCCTGGCCGGGCATGGCGTCGATGTGCGAGCGGGCCACGGCCTGGCTGCTGGCCCACCTGCCTGCGGTCGATGAGCGCGTGGAGCGGCTCAACCAACTGGTGGAGCGGGCCGCCGCCGACCCGCACCTGACCCGCGTGCAGGACCTGGCGCAACGGGCCGGCGTGAGCCCGCGCCAGTTGCAGCGGCTGTTTGCCCATTACGTGGGGGTGAGCCCGAAATGGGTCATTGCCCGCTATCGCCTGCACGAGGCCCTGGCTTTGCTGCAGCGCGGCGAGGCCCAGCCGGATGCCGAACTGGCCCTGCGCCTGGGTTACTTCGACCAGGCGCATTTCGTCAGGGATTTCCAGCGCATGGTGGGCCAGCCGCCGGCGGCCTATGTGCGGAGCCAGGTGGCGCGGGACTGAGCCCGCGCCGGCCTGGCTGGCGGCTGCCCCGTCACTTGGCCGCGGCGGCGCGGGTGCGCTGGATGTCCTGCACCAGGCCCTCGATGCGTTGCAGTTGCTCGCGGTTGTCGTGGTCCCAGGGATGAAAGCCGGGTTTGAAGAACTGCAGCCAGGGCAGGGCAATGCGCGGGAATACGCCCTGGCTGCCATAGAGGTACTTGAGCACCCGCCACAGGCCGCGCCAGTGGCCGCCGCGACGGCGGTCGGCGATCAGCATGCGCACATGGAAGTCGAACACCACCAGCCAGAAGGTCAGGGTGGTGAAGAGCATGGTCGCGCTGCGCAGCAGGTAGCGTTTGGGTCCGGGGCGGATCACCTGGTTGAAGACGTCGAAGGACACCGCCTTGTGTTCGGTTTCCTCCAGGGCATGCCACAGCCACATCTGCCGGTAGCCTTCCACCGAGTGGCCGAAGCGGCTGGGGTCGCGCAGCAGCAGGTCGGCGAGGATCGCAGTGTAGTGTTCCAGGGCCACGGTGATCGCCAGGTTGAAGGCCGGCGGAAAGTGTTTCTTCTGGAAGTCGAGGATGATCCGCAGTCGCCGATCCAGCAGATGGGCCGGCAGTCCGGCGTTCTGCAACAGGTCGTTGTAGTGCTGGTGCTCGCGGCTGTGCATGGCTTCCTGGCCGATGAAGCCCTGGATCTGGCGCTTGAGCTCGGGGTCGTGAATCTGCTCGCGGTAGTGGCGCACGCTGTCCATGAAGAACAGTTCGCCGGCGGGAAACAGCAGGGACAGAGCATTGAAGAAGTGGCTGACGTGACTGCCTTGTTCGTGCCAGTCGCAGGCACGTTCGGCAGGCAGTTCAACCTTGATGTCACGGCGGATGGGCAGCATGGCTGGCGCTCCTCTAGACACTTGGCGGTGAAGGTGGGGGCCTCAGAGGCCGCGTTCGTCCTGGGGCTTGTAGAGCGGCGGCCGCTCCCGGCCCGGCTTGGGCGCCAGGCGCCGGCTGAGCCACACCACCAGTCCCTGGTAGGCACTGGGCAGCAGGCGCACGAACAGGTCGAGCAGGTGCGCGTCGCGACCGATCAGCACCCGTCGCTTGTTCTTGCGCACCCCGTGCAGGATCACCTTGGCGGCGGTTTCGGCGCTGGTGATGAAGAGTTTTTCGAAGTCGTCCCGGGCCTGCTGTTCGTTGTCGATCAAAAAGCCTTTGACGTTGTCGCTGATGCGGCTGGTGCGGGCGATGTCGGTGCGGATGCCCCCCGGGTGCACGCAGGTGGCGGAGACCCCGTGGCCTTGCATGTCCAGTTCCTGGCGCAGGGACTCGGTGAAGCCGCGCACCGCGAACTTGGTGGCGTTGTAGCCGCTCATGCCCGGTTGGGAGAACAGCCCGAACACGCTGGAGGTGTTGATGATGTGCCCCTCGCCGGCCTGCTTGAGGTAGGGCAGGAAGGCCTGGGTGCCATGGACCACGCCCCAGAAGTTGACGTCGACGATCCACTCCAGGTCCGCCAGGCTGGAGCCTTCCACGGTGCTGGACAGGGCGACTCCGGCGTTGTTGAAGATCAGGTTGATCTGGCCGTGTTCGGCGGCGCTGGCGGCGGCCCAGGCGAACATCGCCTCGCGATCGCCGACGTCCAGCTCCTGGCTGCTGATGCGCAGCGGCAACAGCGTGGCGGCCCGGGCCTGGGCCACGGTCTGGGCCAGCCCCTGGGGGTTCTTGTCGGCCAGGGCCAGGTGGCAGCCCTCGCGGGCCAGGGCGACGGCCAGGGCCCGGCCCATGCCGGAGGCGGCGCCGGTGATGGCGGCGACTTTACCGTTAAAGTTTTTCATCGGACGGCCTCTTCGAGGTTCAGTGGGCGCGCTGCGGCTTCGGCGGCGGCTGCGGTTCCGGGCGGGGGCAGCTGGGTGCTCAGGTAGTCCTGGAGGCGAAAGTGCTGCACGGTCCTGCGAAAGCTCCAGGTGGACCCGGGCCACAGGGTGGTGTTCTTGCCGCTGCGCGGGTCCAGGTACCAGCTGCGACATCCGCCGACGCTCCAGATGGCGCCGGCCAGGCGCTGCTGCAGGCGCTGGTTGTACTGGCGCTCGACCTCGGGGCGCACCTCGATACTGGCCAGGCCGTCCTGGCGCATCCGGTCCAGGGCCTTGAGGATGTAGTCCACCTGGGCCTCGATCATCAGGATCATCGAGTTGTGGCCCAGGCCGGTGTTGGGGCCGACGATCATGAACAGGTTGGGAAAGCCCGGCAGGCAGGTGCCGAGGTAGGCATGGGCGCCCTGTGACCAGCTGTCCACCAGGTCCTGGCCCTGGCGGCCGAACAGCAGGCCGTGGGGCAACGGGTCGGTGGCCTGGAAGCCGGTGCCGAAGATGATGCAGTCCACCGCATGGCGGTTGCCGTCGGCGGTGATCACGGCGTCGCCGTCGATGCGCAGGATCGGCTCGCTGATGACCCCGACATTGCCCCGGGACAGGGCCGGATAGTAGTCGTTGGAGATCAGGATGCGCTTGCAGCCGATGCTGTAGTCAGGGGTCAGTTTCTGGCGCAACAGCGGGTCGGGCACTTGCTTGCGCAGGTGACGCAGGGCCACGCGCTGCACCAGCTTCATCAGTTGCGGCCGCCGGGCAAAGGCAATGACCCGGCTTTCCAGGGCCCAGTACAGTGCCGAACGCACCAGATGCTGGGTGAATGGCAGGTGCTTGAAGGCCCAGCGCTCCAGGGCGCTGAGTTCGCGGTCGGGCTTGGGCATGATCCAGGGCGGGGTGCGCTGGAACAGTTTGAGCTGGGCCACCCGCGGAGCGATTTTCGGCACGAACTGGATGGCACTGGCGCCGGTGCCGATCACCGCCACGCGCTTGCCTTGCAGGGCATAGCGATGGTCCCACTGCTGGGAGTGGAAGCGCTTGCCGGTGAAGCTTTCCAGCCCGTCAATCTCCGGTAGCGCGGGGCGCGACAGACCGCCCATGCCGGACACCAGCACCCGGGCACTGACCTGGCGGCCGTTGCCAAAGCGCAGTTGCCAGCGCGCGCTGGCCTCATCGAACCGCGCCTGTTCCAAACCCATGTTGAAGCGCAGCCAGGGGGCCAGGGCGAAATCCCGGGCGCAGTTTTCCAGGTATTCGCGGATTTCCGCCTGGGGCGCGAACTGCCGGGTCCAGTGCGGATTGGGCGCAAAGGAATAGGAATAGACATGGGATTGCACGTCGCAGGCGCAGCCGGGGTAGTGATTGTCGCGCCAGGTGCCCCCCAGGGACGCGGCTTGTTCGGCGACAAAGAAATCCACTAGCCCGGCTTCCTTGAGCTTGATCGCCATGCACAGCCCGGCAAAGCCGGCGCCGATGATGGCGATGTCCACGACCTCGGGGTCGTCGGGTGGCGAGTACGCATTCATGGTGTGTACCTCGATTGTAGGGTGACGCTTGGGGTGACTTTCGTCGGTGAGTGAAATCTCAGGATTGCACAATTTAAAATAATGTTTTAAAAATTAATTTAAATAAATCACCTGGAAATGTCACCTACGCCATCGGCTTGTGGATTTTGACCGGGCGCCTGCGCACTGCGCCGGCGACGCCACAGGCGGCACCAGGCCAAGGCGACAGCCATGCAGCCGGATCATCCTGGTCCTGGCGTGCGGCGCAGGGAAGCTGAGGGGGCGGGTTATGGAATGGCTAGTGGCGGCGGCAGTCTTCCTGGTGGTCAGTGCGCTGCTCTGGGGCGTGAGCGTGCGCATCAATCGCAGGATCGAACGCCAGGTTCCGATCAACGGGCGTTTTCTGGAGATCGGCGGCGAGCGTATTCACTACACCGACGAAGGCCGCGGTCCGGCATTGCTGATGATCCATGGCCTGTCCGGCTGCGGGCGCAACCTGACCCACTCCCTGGCTCCTTCATTGCGCGAGCGGTTCCGGGTCATCACCCTGGACCGACCCGGGTCCGGCTATTCCACCCGGGCCCGCGGGGCGGCGGCGGACCTGCCGGCCCAGGCCGCCCTGGTGGCCAGATTCATACGTACCCTGGATCTGGGGCAGCCGCTGGTACTGGGGCATTCCCTGGGGGGCGCGGTGGCGCTGTCGTTGGCTCTGGATCATCCGCAATCGGTGTCCGGGCTGATCCTCGTGGCGCCCCTGACTCATCCGCAGCGCATGCTGCCGCTGGTGTTCCTGTCCCTGGGCGTGCGCCCGGCCTGGCTGCGCCGCTGGATGGCCCTGACCCTGGCGGCGCCCATGGCCATGCTCGGCCGCCGTGGGCTGGTCAAGGCGATATTCGCCCCGGACCCGGTCCCCGAGGACTTCGCCGAGCGCGGCGGGGGCTTGCTGGGCATGCGTTCGCAGAACTTCTACAACGCTTCCAGCGAGATCGCCGTGGTCAACCGTTCCTTGCCGGAGATGGTCAAGCGCTACCCCAGCCTGAAGCTGCCGGTCGGCTTGATCTATGGCTCGGCGGACTCGGTACTCAATGACCGCAAGCATGGGCAAGCGATGGTCGGCAAGGTGCCGGGGCTGTCCCTGGAGATTGTTCAGGGCAGGGGGCACATGCTGCCGATCAGCGCCGTCGAACGGGTGGTGGCCCTGGTTGAGGAGGTCGCCTCCCGGGCGACGCCGCACCGCAGCGCCACGGTGCTGCGCCCGCCGTTCGCGGCATCACGAGCAAGCTAGAGGGGAGGTCGGGGACGGTTTCGAGCCTCCCCCCAACCCCTCTGCAAGCCGCTGTAAATGCGTCACGGGCGACATTCAGGACAAGCCGAAAAAATAGTTGACGAGCTAACGAACCCGAGCTATTTTTTTAAAAAAATGTTTTGAATGTTTTTTTTGAAAGTGCAATTGAGCGATTAAAATAATGAAAATAACGCCATTTCACGCTTTTGTTTTTTCATCCAATCACGCGCCATGCAGCGTCATCGCGCTGTCCTTTATAGCATCCCTGTCCACTGCCTCTGTGCGGAGGCTGCCATGACTGTTTCCGTGGCGGCACCCGGCGTCTGGACCGATGGCAAGCGCCACCTCTGGTGGCTTGGCACCTTGCCGATGATCACCCCTTTGCTGGCCGGGCTGTTTGCCCTCACCACCGGTGTCCAGGTGTTCTGGTGGAGCGGCGTGGTGGTGATATTTGGCCTGATTCCACTGATTGACGGCCTGCTGGGGGAAGACGCCAGCAACCCGCCGGAATCCGCGGTTCCCGATCTGGAGAAACAGCCTTACTACCGCTTTATCGTCTACAGCTGCGCCGTGCTCTCGGTGTTGTCCCTGGTGGTCACTGCCTGGATGGCGGTCAGCGGGGTGGACTGGATCATCGCCGGCGGCCTGCTGCAGTTGAGCCAGCAGCTACACCTGCAGGGCGGCCTGGCGAACTTCGCCACATTCCTTACCGAGCGTGCGCAACTGCACGGCAGCGTCGGCTGGTTCACCTACCTGGGCATGGCCATGTCCACCGGTGCCGCCACCGGCATCGCCATCAACATCGCCCATGAACTGGGGCACAAGAACCGCGGTATGGCCAAGTTCCTGGCCAAACTGGCCCTGGCCTCGACCTTCTACGGGCACTTCTTCGTCGAGCACAACCGTGGCCACCACGTTCGCGTGGCGACCCCTGAAGATCCGGCCAGCTCGCGCCTTGGCGAGTCGTTCTGGAGTTTCCTGCCGCGCACCGTGTGGTTCAGCCTGCGTTCGGCCTGGCATCTGGAAAGCGAGCGCCTGCACAAGCTCGGGCTGCCGACCCTGCACTGGAAGAACGGCGTGCTCAGCGCCTGGCTCTACAGCGTGGTGCTCTGGGGCGTGCTGATCGTCTGGCTGGGGGCGGCGGTGATTCCCTTCCTGGTGATCCAGGGCATCTACGGTTTCTCCCTGCTGGAGGTGGTGAACTACGTCGAGCACTACGGCCTGCTGCGCCAGAAGCAGCCCAACGGCCGCTACGAACGCTGCTCGCCACGCCACTCCTGGAACAGCAACCGTATCGTCACCAACATCTTCCTGTTCCAACTGCAACGGCACTCCGACCACCACGCCAACCCGACCCGCTCCTACCAGGCCCTGCGCCACTTCGACGAGTCGCCGCAGCTGCCTTATGGCTACGCCACCATGATCGTCTGGGCCTATGTGCCAGTGCTCTGGCGGCGGCTGATGGACCACCGGGTCCTGGCGCATTACGCCGGGGACGTGCGGCTGGCCAATCTGCATCCGGCCAAGCGTGCCGAACTGCTGCGGCAATACGGTTTTACCGACACCGATCCAGGCACCGCCGTTTAGCTGTTCCGCTCGCCTTCAAGCGCCGGTGGCCTGTCCGGGGCATCCGCTTGAAGGGCCAGCGAGGCAACACCGAAGTCCTTACGCCAAGTTGACCGACAACAACAATAAGCAACTGCAAGGAAGTCACGGATGTCTATTTCACCTCTGTTCGCTGCCCGTCTGTTCGTGGTCCTGGTGGGCGTGTCACTGCTGAACGCCGCCGAAGCCGCGCGCATCGAGCCGGCCAATACCGAGTTCAGTGCCAAGGGCCCCATCAGCTTTGCCAAAAGCATCATCAATGCCGACTGCACCATCCAGGTCAGCGGCAAGGTCAGCCCCGACGGCAGCTTCGCCAGCGTCGACAAGGTCGACTTCAGCGGTGGCCTCAAGTGCGGCCAGGTGGAGGCCACGCACCTGCCCTGGAAGCTGGTCGCCAAGGACGAAACCAGCGGCGCCATGTCCGGCATCCGGGTCACGGTGCACGCGCCCCTGGTGGGCGGCGAATGCGGGCCGAGCACCGCCGAGGGCAGCTGGAACAACAGCACCGGAAAACTCGAGGCGGCCCAGGTCAGCCTCGACGGCGGCTGCACCATCAAGACCGTATCGATCCAGATGCCGCCCACGTTCCGGGTGGCGCCCTGAAGCCAGCACACCATCCATGGAGGGACGCTGATGACACTGCGATTGAGTCCGGAAGTACCGGTTGTTCAAGCCGGGTCGGTATCGCCCTAGCGCGCTCCAGTACCGAATTCGGTCGAGCCCGAGAGCCGATGGCGTCATCGACCCCCTGGCAAGGCTGATAACCCCCTGGCAACTGCCTGTTGCCTAAATCTTGAGGAAAACAACAATGCAAAGCATCAAGACTCTGGTATCCGTAGCTTCCTTCGCCATCTGCCTCGGCGCCGCGTCGATGGCCAACGCCGCAACCATCGCGCCTGCCGGGGCGACCTTCTCGGCACCAGGCACCATTTCGGTGTCTTCGCCGGCGTCGTTCGGTGTGCCGGTCAACTGCAACATCAATTTCACCGGTACCGTGGCCGCCAACGGCTCCAATGCTTCGATCACCGGCGCCACTGTCAGTGGCAGCAACTCGCTGTGCGGCGTGCCGTCGCTGCTGGGCCTGCCTTGGACCCTGACCGCGTCCAGCGCCACTGCGGGTACCGTGACCGGGGTCAACTTCAAGATCCTCTCCAACTGCAGCAGCGCTCCAGTGACCATCAACGTCACCTGGAACAACGCCACCAACACCCTGAGCATTCCTTCGGCGCAAACCGTCGGCAGCTGCAAGATCACGGCTCTGAGCGTCAACCCAAGCCCGGCGTTCACTGTCACTCCATGAAGTTGATCTGACTTCAGCCTGTTGATCACTTGCTGAAAAAAACAGGCGCCTCGTCAGAGGCGCCTGTTGCAGTCCCCCGGATCGGTGGTGACCGACCGCGGTCGATAATAATAAGGAGTGGGGCATGAATAATAAGAAACACAAGATCCAGACAGTCATCGGCCTGGCCGTGCTGGGTGGCTTGATCAGTTCCGGGTCGGTTCAAGCGGGTGGTTTCTCTACTCCAACGTACGGTGCTCCCGGCTGGGGCCGGGCGTTCGGTGGGGGGTCGCTGTTCAAGAATGATCCCAGTGCGGCCTTCAACAACCCGGCGGCCATGGCGTTCATCGATCAGAACGTGGCACAGATGACCGTGGATTACGCACGGATCAAGATGAAATTCAAAGGCAATGTCAACGACTATCAGGGCAATCCGGCCTCCACCGTTCCCGTGGACGAGTTTGGCAGCATCAGTGGAGACCCCGTGCCGCTGACCGGAAATGGCGGGGAGGGTGGTTTCACTGCCTGGCTACCTACCGGCTTCATGGTATTGCCGATCAACGACCGCTTCGCCTTCGGCCTCAGTCAGGTGGTGCCGTTGGGCATGCGCAGCACCTGGGATGAGGGCTGGAAGGGCCGCGACTTCGCTGTAGATACCAAGATCGAAACGGTTGGTCTGACCGGGGCTCTTTCGTTCAAGGTTCGCGAAGATTTCTCCATCGGTGCTGGTCTAATCGTGCAGCACAGCAAGGGCTTCGTCAGCCAGAACCTCAACCTCAGCGGCGCAGCTGGCATGTCCGTACTGCCTGGAGCGCCTTCCGGCGCCGGTTCGGACCTGATGCGAGTCAAGGTGGATAACACCTCGGTCGGCTGGTTCACCGGCGTCACCTGGAAACCCACCGAACAGGACACCGTGGGCCTGAACTATCACGCCAAGATCAAGAACAAGATGGAGGGCAAGTACAACATTCGCGTCGATGCCTTGGGTCGAAACTTCACCACTCTGCCGGCAGGCCCCAATGGCGAGACCCTTACGGAACTGGCGTATCCAGGCCTCAAGCTCTTCCCCGATGGTGCCAACGCCAGTACCCAACTGGATATTCCCGCCACCGCCGGGCTGGATTGGGTGCACGTGTTCAATGACCGCTTCACCCTCGGCGCCAGTGTGCTCTGGACCCAGTGGTCGTCGTTCAAGGACCTGACGCTCAAGTCCGACGGCAATGTCCTGGTCGCCATTCCCTACAAGTACAAGGACGCGGTGATGTACTCGTTAGGAGGCGACTACAAGTTCACCGACCAACTGACCCTGCGCGCCGGTGTGGCCTTCGATGAAACCCCAACCCGTAATTCCACACGTGACCCACGGATCCCGGACAACGATCGCTGGTTCACCTCTTTGGGATTCGGCTATGACATCAAGGCCATTCCAGGGTTGACCATCGACGGCGCGTACTCGCGGCAGTTCGTCAAGGAGGCCAAGCTCAAGACCGTCAACCAGGATCGCCTCGGTGGTTCCAGCATCGATGGCAAGGTCGACGCCAAAGGTGAAGTGGTAAGTCTCTCCGCGACCTATCACTTCTGAGGCCCCAGGCCTTATCCGGGCGCTGATACGACGGCAGTACAAAGGGATTGCGCTACTGCCGTTGGCTGCACGGGTCGGCTCCAGACCCGTCTTCAACCTGTTTTTTTCAACCCCGGGCTGACGCTGTTCAGCCGTTATGCATTGGCGAATTCACTCAAAACAATATTTAAAAATAAAATTTGAAACATGCTTCTTTCCTTTGTAGGGTGATCTGCAGGGGGCCGGCACAACGCCCAGGGCCCTGGTGGTCGTCTCGTTAGAACAAGAGAGGTATTCCATGATTGTCTGGTTATTGGTGGGACTTGCCGCAGCGCTCGCGCTGGCTTATCGACAGGCGACAGCCGCCCTGTGGCTGGGTGCCGCAGTGGTGTGGCTGGCGGTCGCGTATCTGTTCAGCCTGGTGGGCACCCTGGGATTGACCCTCGGCGTGTTGCTGGTGCTGGCGCCGGCCGCGCTGCTGTGCATCAAGCCCTTGCGCCGCGCCTTGCTTACCCGCCGCGCCCTGGCGATGTTCCGCAAGATCATGCCGGCCATGTCCGACACCGAGCGTGCGGCCATCGAGTCCGGCACGGTCTGGTGGGACGCCGAGCTGTTCAGCGGCAAGCCGGATTGGCCGCGTCTGTTGCAGAGCGCTCCGGCCAGCTTGAGCGCCGAGGAACAGGCGTTCATGGACAACGAAGTGGAAACCCTGTGCGACATGGCCAACGACTGGGAGACCACCCAGATCTGGCAGGACCTGTCGCCCAAGGCCTGGCAATACACCAAGGACGCCGGGTTCCTGGGGATGATCATTCCCAAGCAGTACGGCGGCAAAGGTTTCTCCCATTACGCCCATTCCCAAGTGGTGATGAAGCTCTCGACCCGCTGCTCGGCGGCGGCGATCTCGGTGATGGTGCCCAACTCCCTGGGCCCAGCCGAGCTGCTGCTGCACTACGGCACCGAGGCCCAGCGCCAGCATTACCTGCCGCGCCTGGCTCGCGGCGAAGACATTCCCTGCTTTGCCCTGACCAGCCCCTATGCCGGTTCCGACGCCGGGGCCATCCCCGATGTCGGGGTGGTGTGCAAGGGCCAGTTCGAAGGCCAGGAAGTGCTCGGCTTTCGCGTCACCTGGGACAAGCGCTACATCACCCTGGGCCCGATCGCCACGGTGTTGGGGCTGGCGTTTCGCGCCGAAGACCCGGACGGCCTGCTGGGCAGCAAGGGCAGCCTGGGGATCACCTGCGCGCTGATTCCTACCACCCATCCAGGGGTCAATACCGGGCGTCGCCACTGGCCGCTGAACGCGGTGTTCCAGAACGGCCCGACCACCGGCAAGGATGTGTTCATTCCCCTTGAATGGGTGATCGGCGGTGGCGCCCAGGTGGGCAATGGCTGGCGCATGCTGATGGAATGCCTGGCCGCCGGGCGCGCCATTTCCCTGCCGTCGGCCAACGTCGGCCTGGGCAAGGTGGCGGTGCGCGGCACCACGGCGTATGCGGCGATGCGCAAGCAGTTCGGCCTGCCCATCGGCAAGTTCGAAGGGGTGCAGGCGCCCCTGGCGCGCATGGCCGGGCATCTGTATGCCTGTGACGCGGTGCGCAAGGTCTCGGTGGCGTCCCTGGATGCTGGCGAGAAGCCGTCGGTGATCTCGGCCATCGCCAAGTACCACGTCACCGAGCGCGCACGGGCCATCGTCAACGACGGCATGGACATCGTCGCCGGCAAGGGCATCTGCATGGGCCCCAACAACTTCCTGGCCCGGGCCTACCAGCAAAGCCCGATCGCTATCACCGTGGAAGGCGCGAACATCATGACCCGCTGCCTGATCATCTACGGTCAGGGGCTGATCCGTTGCCATCCCTACGTGTTCCGCGAAATGGAAGCGGCGCGGGACACCGGACGCAAGGGCCTGGAAGAGTTCGACAGCGCGATGTTCGGTCATATCAGCTTTGTCTTCGCCAACACCGTGCGTGCCGCCGTGCATGCGCTGACCGGCGGCCGTCTGATCAAGGCCCCGGCCAATACCGACAAGGCCCTGGCCGGCTATTACCGGCAGATCCAGCGCCTGTCGGTGGTGCTGGCCCTGGCGTCGGACATTTCCATGGGCGTGCTGGGCGGTGCCCTCAAGCGCAAGGAAAGCATCACCGGGCGCCTGGGGGACATTCTGTCCCAGCTGTACATCCTGTCCTGCGTGTTGAAGCGTTTCGAGGACGACGGCCGGCCCCAGGCCGATCTGCCCCTGGTGCACTGGGCCGCTCAAGACTCCCTGCTGCGGGCCCATGAAGCCCTGGCCGAAGTGCTGGACAACTACCCGTCCAAGGCGGCTGCGCGGATCATTCGCGGCCTGAGCTTTCCCCTGGGCATTGCCCAGCGCAAACCCTCGGATCGCCTGCTGGCGCAAGTGGCCGAGCTGGTGCAGACCCCGGGCCCGACCCGCGACCGCCTGCTGGCCGACTCCTACATCCCGCAGCCGGACATCGACAAGCTGGCCTATGGCGAACTGGCGTTCCGTCTGCAGCCGCAGGTGGACCTGATCGAGGCGCGGCTCAAGCCGGCGATCAAGCAGGGCGTCCTGGCGCTGCTGCCGATCTCCCGCGAGGCCTTCGTGATCTGGCGGGTCAAGGCCCTGGAACTGCAACTGATCAGCGCGGACGAGGACGAGCTGCTGGGGCGCTACGTGGAATACGGCGATCACGCGATCCAGGTCGACGACTTCCCTCAGGACTTCGGTCTGCTGGAAGCCCTGCAGCAGCGTCAGGCGCACTTCGAGCAAGGCGCCAGGCCGGCCTCGCGCAAACGTGCGGCCAGCAGCGAAGACGCGGTGGTCGCCAGCGATTCGGCCTATTGACCCTCTACTGGATTGGATCGGGATCTCTTTATGTCTGACGGTTATCTTTCGTTCGTCAATTCCGGGTGGGGCCGCTGGCTGGCCCAGCGTACCGGCTTGCCGCAACCGGTGCCGCTCCAGCGCCACCGCGAGGGGCAGGGCGGCAACCTGATCAACCCGGTGATCCTCGCCGCGGCGCCCGAAGGCCGCCTGCTGGGCGAGCTGCAACGGATCTTCGCCGCCACCGACACCGTGGCGGCCCAGGCCGCGAGTATCAATGCACCCTCGACGGTGAAGGTCCAGGGCCTGGTGTTCGACGCCAGCGGGCTGGCGGATATCGCCCAGCTCGATGAGCTGTACCGCTGCTTTCACGCCAATGTCCGGCGCCTGGGCGCCCATGCTCGGGTGCTGGTGCTGGGCACGCCGCCGGAACACTGCAAGGCGCTGGAGCAGGCGGTGGCGCAGCGGGCCCTGGAAGGTTTCGTGCGCTCCCTGGGCAAGGAACTGCGTCGGGCCATCACCGTCCAGTTGCTGTATGTCGAGCCCGGTGCCGAAGCCGAACTGGACAGCAGCCTGCGCTTCTTCCTGTCCCGGCGCTCGGCCTATGTCTCGGGCCAGGTGGTGCGCATCGGCGAGCCGGTGGACGTGCCCCGGCACATCGATTGGGAGCGGCCCTTGAGCGGACGGCGAGCCCTGGTCACCGGTGCCTGCCGCGGCATCGGCCTGGCGATTGCCAAGGTCCTGGCCCGGGACGGCGCCCAGGTGGTGTGCCTGGACATTCCCCAGGTCGAGGGCGAGTTGCAGCAGGCCGCAGCCGGCCTCAAGGGCGATGCCCTGGCCCTGGACATCACTGCCGCCGGGGCCGGGCAACGCTTGCTGGAGTTCGTCGGTGAGCACGGCGCATTCGATATCGTCGTGCACAACGCCGGCATCACCCAGGACAAGACCCTGGCCAAGATGACCGAGGCGGCGTGGCGCAAGGTCATGGCGGTCAACCTGGAAGCGCCGCTGCTGCTCAGTCAGGCGTTGCTCGCGGGCCAGGGCCTGAACCCCGGTGGGCGGATCGTCTGTGTGTCGTCGATTTCCGGAATCGCCGGCAACCTCGGGCAAAGCAACTACGCCACCTCCAAGGCCGGGGTCATTGGCCTGGTGCAGAACCTGGCGCCCCTGGCGGCGCGCCAGCAGATCACCGTCAACGGCGTGGCCCCGGGGTTCATCGAAACCCAGATGACCGCGAAGATCCCGCTGCTGATCCGCGAGGCGGGACGGCGCATGAACTCCATGAACCAGGGCGGGCAGGCCGTGGACGTGGCGGAAACCATCGCCTGGCTGGCCCATCCGGGTTCCGGCGGGATCAATGGGCAGGTGGTCCGCGTCTGCGGGCAAAGCCTGCTGGGGGCCTGAGCCATGAATAGCGACAGCGCCATTCGCATCATCGAACCGCCACCGTCCCGGGGCCAACTGCTCTATGACGGCATCCGCAGCCTGCGCAAGCCCAAGCCGGACGCCGCGCCGGCGCTGCCCGCCGAGCGCCTGGTGCGTCCGGCGGTGGAGTTGCAGGCCGCCGGGATCGCCCGCTACGCCCAGGCCTGCGGCTTTCGCCGGGAACACGGGGTGCCGCTGGCCTTTCCCCATACCCTGGCGTTTCCCTTGCACCTGTTGTTGCTGACCGACCGCAGGTTTCCCTATCCGGCCAGCGGCATGGTTCACCTGGCCAATCGCATTCGCCAGTACCAGAAGCTGGAGGAGGGCCAGGCCCTGCGCCTGGAAGTGTTCGCCGAACGCTGGCTGGCCCATCCCAAGGGCCAGGCGCTGTCCATCGCCACCCGGGCCCACAGCGGTGGCAGCCTGGTCTGGGAAAGCCACAGCCTGTACCTGCGCCGTGGCGTGTCCAGCCCCATCGGCGAGCCCTGGGAAGGCGCGCTGAAGCAGGATGAAGCGCCGCTGATTCGCACCCAGCGCTGGAACCTGGCGGGCGACCTGGGACGGCGTTTCGCCCAGGTCAGCGGCGACTTCAACCCGATTCACACCTCCTGGCTCGGCGCCCGGCTGTTCGGTTTCCGCCGCCCCATCGCCCACGGCATGTGGACCCTGGGCCGGGCCCTGGCGGCCCAGCAACCGCCTCATGCGCTGGCGGCGGCGGAGCTGGACTGCGAGTTCAAGCTGCCGATCCTGCTGCCGGCGGCGGTGACCTTGTGGAACCGTCTGCCGGACGGTCCGCGCCATGAGTTCGAAGTGCGCAACAACGCGGGGGACAAGCCCCACATGCGCGGCCTATTTATCTGGGGAGCTGGGCAATGACTGAGTACAGTTTCAATCCGGCGCCGGTGCGCCGGGTGGCGATCATCGGCGGCAACCGGATTCCCTTCGCCCGCTCCAACACGGTCTATGCCAACGACAGCAACCAGGACCTGCTGGTGGCGGCGTTGCAGGGGCTGGTGGATCGCTACGGCCTGTCCGGCCAGCGCCTGGGGGAGTTCGCCGCGGGGGCGGTGATCAAGCATTCCCGGGATTTCAACCTGGCCCGGGAGAGCCTGCTGTCCACCACCCTGGCGCCCCAGACCCCGGCCTATGACGTGCAGCAGGCCTGTGGCACTGGGCTTGAGGCGGCGTTGCTGGTGGCCAACAAGATCGCCCTGGGGCAGATCGAGGTGGGGATTGCCGGCGGTGCCGACACCACCTCCGACGCGCCGATCGGCATCAATGAAGGACTGCGCCGGATCCTGCTCCAGGCCAACCGGGCCAAGGGCACCGGCAACAAGCTGCGCAGCCTGCTTAAGGTGCGCCCGGGGATGTTCTTCAAGCCGCTGCTGCCGCGCAACGGCGAGCCACGCACCGGGCTGTCCATGGGTGAGCACTGTGAAGAAATGGCCAAGCGCTGGCACATCAAGCGCCTGGCCCAGGATGAACTGGCGCTGGCCAGCCACCAGCAGTTGCATGCCGCCTATCAGCGCGGCTTCTTCGACGACCTGATCACCCCGTATCGCGGCCTGACCCGTGACAACAACCTGCGAGCCGATGCCAGCCTGGAGAAGCTCGCCGGCCTGGGCCCGGCCTATGACCGCCACAACGGCACGCTGACCGCCGGCAACTCGACCCCGCTCACCGACGGTGCCTCGGTGGTGCTGCTGGCCAGCGAAGACTGGGCCGCGGCCAACAACCTGCCGGTGCTGGCCTACCTGCGCACCGGGGAAACCGCCGCGGTGAATTTTGTCGACGGCAGCGAAGGGCTGCTGATGGCCCCGGCCTACGCTGTGCCGCGCATGCTGGCCCGGGAAGGGCTGGGCCTGGGGGATTTCGATTTCTACGAGATTCACGAAGCCTTCGCCGCTCAGGTGCTGTGCACCCTCAAGGCCTGGGAAGACGCCGATTACTGCCGGGAAAAACTCGGCCTTGAAGGGCCGCTGGGCAGCATCGAGCGCAGCAAGCTCAACGTCAACGGCGGCTCCCTGGGCTGTGGGCATCCGTTTGCCGCCACCGGCGGACGCCTGCTGGCGACCCTGGCCAAGGCGATCCACCAGCGCGGCTCCGGTCGGGGACTGATTTCCGTCTGTGCCGCAGGCGGGCTGGGTGTCACCGCCATCGTCGAAAAATAAAATAACAAGGAGACTGCCAATGAGTGTCGTGAGCCTGCAACCCGCCGAGCGTATCTGGCTGAACGCCTACCTGCCGGGGGTGCCCAGCGATATCGAAGCCGACATCGACCGCTACCCGTCACTGCGGGAAGTGTTCCTCGAACACGTGGACAAGTACCGCCACCGGGTGGCCTACGTCAGCATTGGCACCGAGATGGGCTACGACCTGTGGGAGAAGCGGGTGTTCGCCTTCGCCGCCTGGTTGCAATCCAAAGGGGTGAAGAAGGGCGACCGGGTGGCCCTGATGATGCCCAACTGCCTGCAATACCCGATCTGCCTGTTCGGCACCCTGCTGGTGGGGGCGGTGGTGGTCAACGTCAACCCGCTGTACACCGCCCATGAACTGCGGCACCTGCTCAAGGACAGCGGCGCCGAAACCGTGGTGATCTTCGAGAACTTCGCCCACACCCTGGAGCAGGCGATGCCGGGCAGCCGCCTGAAGAACATCGTGGTGGCCGCCATCGGCGACCTGCTGGGGACCTTCAAGGGCGCGGCGCTGAACTTCGCCCTGCGCCACGTGCAGAAGCAAGTGCCCAAGTTCAACCTGCCGGGCTCGATCCGCTTCCCGGCGATGATGAAACTGGCCAGTGTGCTGGAGCACCGGCCGGTGGAGCTCAAGCAGGATGACATCGCCTTCCTGCAATACACCGGCGGCACCACCGGCGATGCCAAGGGCGCGATGCTCAGCCACCGCAACATCCTCGCCAACCTGATGCAGGCCAAGGCCTGGGTCGGCGATCAATTGGACGAGAACCAGCAGGAAACCAACGTCACCCTGCTGCCGCTGTATCACGTGCTGTCGCTGACGGTGAACTGCCTGATGTTCATGTGCCTGGGCGGGCGCAACATCCTCATCGCCAACCCGCGGGACGTGAAGCGGGTGCAGATGATCCTGCGCAAGGAGAAGTTCAGCGGCATCGTCGGGGTCAACACCCTGTTCAACGGCCTGCTGGAAAACGAGGAGTTTCGCGGCCGGGACTTCTCCGACCTGAAACTGGCCATCGCCGGAGGCATGGCCACCCACACCGCTGTGGCCCGGCGCTGGAAGGAGGTCACCGGGGTGCCGATCATCGAAGGCTACGGCCTCACCGAGTGCTCGCCGGTGGTGAGCATCAGCCCGATCGACATCGCGCGCATGCGTGAGGGCGATTTCACCGGGACCATCGGCGTGCCGCTGCCGTCGACCTGGGTGCGCTTCGTGCGCGAGGACGGCGAGCTGGCAGAACTGGGCGAGGAGGGCGAGCTACAGGTGCGCGGGCCCCAGGTGATGAAGGGCTACTGGCAGCGTCCGGAAGAGACCGCCAAGGTCCTGGACCGCCACGGCTGGCTGTCCACCGGGGATATCGGGGTGATGAACGAGCAGGGCTTCATCCGTCTGGTGGACCGCAAGAAGGACATGATCCTGGTCTCGGGTTTCAACGTGTACCCCAACGAGATCGAGGACGTGGTGGCCCTGCATCCGGGCGTCGCCGAGGTGGCGGCGATTGGCGTCGAGGATGGGGTGACCGGGGAGAAGGTGAAGATCTTCGTGGTGCGCAAGGACCCGAACCTGACCCAGGAGCAGTTGCTGGCCCACTGCCGCGAGTACCTGACCGGCTACAAGGTGCCGCGCTACGTCGAGTTCCGTACCGAAGAGTTGCCCAAGACCACCGTCGGCAAGGTCCTGCGCCGCGCCCTGCGTTAGTTTCGAGGGCGTCCGAGGTTCTTCTGAAGATCGTCAAGCAAGGCCCTGCGGGCCTTTTCGCAGCCTCGCCGGGGCTCGGCAGCGGCTACCTCCACGGCGATCACTGTAGCCGCTGCCGAAGGCTGCGAACGGCCCGCAGGGACGCAAGCGTCCCGAGGGCGCTAGAGGTTCTTCGGGTGATAGCCGGGCAAGCCTGAACCTACAAGGCGTTGGGCAGGCGGACCTGGCCCGGCTGCAGGCCGAACACTTCCACGCCCTCCGGGGTCGATTGGCCCACGCTCACCGGTACCCGCCGGCCTGGTTGATCGGCCGTTGCCCGGTATTCCACGCTCATGCCGTCGGCCTCGCGCTGGATCGCCGCTGGCGGCAGCACTATGGCCTGATCGTTGCGGTAGGTAATGATGCTCAATCGCGCGCTCATGCCCAGGCGGACGCGCTGCTGTTGTTCGCGGGTCAGCTTGGGCACCGACAGGGTCACCGGGAACTGCGCGCTGGCACCGCTGGCGTCCCCCGGCAGCGCCAGACTGCTGACGATGTCCACCTGGCCCTGGAGGCGCTCGCCGTCAAAGCCGTCACCGAGAATTTCCACGCTCTGGCCCTCGCGCAGCTGGTTGATGTCCAGCTCCGACACCTTGCTGACGATCTTCAGTTGCTCGATGTTGGCCAGGCCGAACAGGGCCTGGCCCTGGCCGACCTTGCTGCCGGTCTGCACCGGCCCCGAGGCCGCCGCCGACGCGATGGGTGTCAGGTTGAGCCCCGGCGCCGGGACCACGATTCCGGCAAAGGGGGCGACCACGTCCTTACCCGCCAGCAGCGCGCGCAGGGCTTCGTACTTGACCGTGGCATTGGTCAGCTCCATCTCGGCAATCTGGCGGAATTCACCCTTGCCCTGATCCAGCGCCTGTTGCAGTTCGCCCTGGGCCGCCGTCAGGTCCAGGCGCTGGCTCTGCAGCAGTTGCTTGAGATCGTCCAGTTCGTTGCGGGGAATGATGCCCCGGGCAAACAGGCTCTGGCTTTCACTGAGCTTGCGTTCGGAATTGCTCACCGCCATCTGCGAGGCGCGCAAGGTGCGCCGGGCCCGGGTCACCAGGGCGCTGCTGTCCCAGTTCTGCAGTTCCTGAACGCTGCGCCGGGCCTTGAGCTGGGCTGACAAGGCTTCGCGCACCTGGATCTCGATCAGGCTGGGGTCCATCTTCAGCAGCGTTTGACCGGCCTCCACCCGCTGGCCCTGTTCCACCAGATTGGCCAGAACGTTGCCGTCGAACGGCGCCGTCAGGCTGATGGTGCGCTGGGGCTCGATCTTGCCCACCAGGCCGATCTGATGAATCAGCGGCGTAGTGCTGACCTCGATCCAGTGACCCTGTTGCAGCGCCGGATCGTCCACGGCGCGGTAGTGGGTGAGGGCGACGCCGGCCACGGCCAGCACGATCAGGGCGGTGCCGCCGAGGAGGCCGCGCTTGCGCCAGTTTTTCTGCTCAGAAGTCGTTGAGCGCAATGTCCCAGGTCTCCAAGGTCGTGCCCAGGGTCAGATCCAGCTGGGTCTGGGCGTTGAGGTAGGCAATCAGTGCATTGAGGCGGGCGTTTTCACTGGTGCGCAAATCGCTTTCGTAACTCAGCACCTGGAAGTTGCTGGAGCGCCCGGCGCTGAGTTTTTCCCGTTCGATATCCAGCTTGCGCCTGGACAGTTCCACGGCGCGCTGGGCGATCTCGTACTGGCGCCAGCGGGTGCCCAGGTCGCGCACCACGTCACTGACGCTGCGCTCCAGGGCCTGGCGGGCATCGGCCAGCACCAGGGCCTGGTTTTCCACGTCGACCCGGGCATGCACCTCGGCCTGACGGGTACTCAAGTCGCCGATGGGAATCTGCACCTGCACGCCGGCATAGCTGTCCCAGGTCCGTCCCGCGCCGTTGCCGCCGTCGTTGTCGTAACGGTTGCGCACCTGATTGGCGCCGGCCACCAGGGACACATCCCAGCGGCTCTGGTCCTTGGCGATGATCAGGTTGAGGTCGGCCTGCTGGCTGCCCAGCAATGTCGCCAGGTAGGTGGGTTGCTGGATCTGCGCCAGGCGCAGGGCGTCCTGCTGGTCGATGCTGACTTTCGCCGCTTGCAGGCCGTCGCTGGCGCGGATCCGGGTCGACAGGTCCAGGGCCAGCAGGCGCAGCAGCGACAGGCGGTTGATGTCCACCTGATTGCGTGCCTCTTCCACCCCCAGCTCCTGGCTGGCGATGTCGGCTTCGGTCTGCACGATCTCGAACTCGGCCATGCGCCCGGCGGCGATCAGCGCCTTGTTCACCTGGAGCAGGGCATTGGCGCGCTTGAGGGCGTCCTCGACGATCGCCAGCTGTTCCTGGGCCCGCAGCAGTTCGCGGTAGGCGCCAATGATGTCGCTGATGGTCTGCGCCACGTTGGCCTTGAGGTTGAGGCGGTAGGCCTGTTCGTTGATCCGCGCCAGGCGCAGCGGCGCGGTGGTCACGTCCCAGCCGGCGCCCTTGAGCAGCGGCTGGATGATCGACAGGTCCAGGCCGTCGCGGCGGTAGTAGCCGGCCCGGTTGGCCTGGCTCAGTTCCTGGTGCCAGGCCATGTTCAGGCGTGTGCCGTATTCCCCCAGCAGGCTGGAGCTGGGATTGAGGGTGGTGTTGCGCACCCCGTCGTTGCTGCCCTTGTTGGCCCGGTAGGTGCCGCTGAGCAGCAGCTTGGGGTTGAAGGTGTCCTCCGACACCCGCAGGTCGAACTTCTGTGCCACCCGCTGCAGGTAGGCGCTGCGGATGCCACGGTTGTTGCGCAGGCCCAGGTAGACCGCATCGGCCAGGGTCAGCTCGGTCTGCTGCTGGCTCAGCAGCACGCTGCGTTCGTAGGCGCTGCGCAGGGTCGGGGCCGACGCCTGGCGGGCCACGTCCATGTCCCGGGAGCCGGCCTGGCCCAGGGGGCTGAGCAGGCACAGCAGCAAGAGCGCGGCGCGTTGGCGATCATTCATCCCGCAGCGCCTCCACCGGTTGCAGGCGCGAGGCCGAGACGGCCGGGTACAGGCCGAAGAACAGCCCGATCAGCAGGGTGCTGCCGATCCCCAGGGGCAGGGAGGCGCCGGCCAGGGAAAACTGCCAGCCGGAGAGGCGGGCATAGAGGTAGGCGGCGCTCATGCCCAGCACCGCACCGGACAGTGCGCCCACGGCGGTCAGGGTCACCGCTTCGAGCAGGAACAGGTTGCGGATGTCCCGGCGCCGCGCGCCCAGGGCCATGCGGATGCCGATCTCCCGGCGCCGCTCCGAGACGTTCATCAGCATCACGTTCATCACCCCGACGCCACCGCCCACCAGGGAGATGCCCCCCAGGGCCATCAGCAGGTAGCCGAAGGTGCGGCTTTGCCGGGTCATGCCGTCGATGATCTTCTGCGGCACCTGCACCTCGACGCTGCGCCCGGGCAGGTGCTGCTTCAAGGTGTCGCCCAGGGCCGCGGCCAGCCGGTTCATGTCCTGGGCCGGTGCCGCGCGGGCGATCAGGTTGCTGATCTGCGGGCTCGAGGAAATCCGCCGCATGCCTTCCAGGGGGATGAACAGGGATTCGTTGGTCTGCACCGGGATCAGCACCGCCGCCGGTTGCCTGGCGAGGATGCCGATCACCTGGAACAGGTAGTCGTTGATGCGAATCCGTTCCCCCAGGCGCAGCGGGTCGTGGGGCGTGCTCAGGGCTTCGGCGACCTGGGCGCCGACCACCGCGTAGGTTTGCCCGCTGTCGAACGCCGAGAGAAAGCGCCCTTGCTGCACCTGCAGGCGCATGGCGCTGGCCAGGGACGGGGTGCTGCCCACCAGGTTGGCGTTGCTGGAGCGTCCGCGGTACACCACCGGCCCGCTGAACAGCGCCACCGGGGCGATGTCCAGCAACTGCGGCAGGGCCAGGTGCAGGGCCGCCAGGTCGAGGAGCGGCGGCATGGGCGCGCGGCTGGCCGAGGAATCGGGAAATTGCACCGCCAGGGTGTCGGTGCCCATGTCCTGGAAGATCGCCGCGGCGTCCTGGGCGGCGTTGTGGCCGATGTTGATCAGGGCCACCACCGATGAGCTGCCGATGACGATGCCCAGCAGGGCCAGGATCGAACGCTTGCCCAGGGTGCGCAGGCTGACGAAGGCTTCGTGCAGCAGCTGGCTGGCGCTCTGCTCGACCTTGAGGCTCATGCCGGGCAGACCTCCTGGACCACGCCGTTGGTCACGCGGATCTGCCGCTCCAGCCGCTGGGCGATGCCCGGGTCGTGGGTGACGATGATCAGGGTCACCTGGCGTTCGCGGTTCAGCGCCAGCAGCAGGTCCATGATGTCCCGGGCGGTGTGGCTGTCGAGGTTGCCGGTGGGTTCGTCGGCGAGAATCACCGATGGCTCGCCCACCAGGGCCCGGGCGATCGCCACGCGCTGGCGCTGGCCGCCGGAGAGGTCGGCGGGGCGGTGCTGAGCCCGTTGCCCCAGGCCCACCTGATCGAGCATGTGCTGGGCACGTTCCAGGGATTCACGCCGGGCCACGCCGCGGTAGCTCAGGGGCAGGGCGACGTTGTCCAGGGCGCTGAGGCGCGGCAGCAGGTTGAAGCTCTGGAATACGAAGCCGATCTGCCGGTTGCGGATGGCCGCCAGTTGGTCGGGGCTGGCGCGGAAGATATCGTGGCCGGCGAAGCGGTACTCGCCGCTGTCGGGCAGGTCCAGCAGGCCGAGGATATTGAGCAGGGTGCTTTTGCCGGAACCCGAGGCACCGAGGATGGCGCAGCTCTCGCCGGAGTCGATGGACAGGGAGACGTTCTTGAGAATGTGGAGCGGTTGCTCCGCCAGCCGATAGCTCTTGCCTATGCCTTGCAGGGAGATAAAACCTGAGTCGATTATCGTCGCTGTCATCGCTTACCGCGCCGGCTGGCTCGACTGCTTGCTTGAATATCCACGGTGCGCAGGCGTCGCGTTGCGCGGGGTCCAGGGGCAAGGCCAAGCTCTGGTTTTTATTTATTGTTTTAAAAAATTGTTTGAATAGTAACTGCGTTCATCCTGGTGCGCCAGCCGTCTGAACCGGCTAATTGGGGGCTTTTCGAGGTTTTTTCGCGGCGGCCGAAACACGGGGACCCGTGGGTCATAAAAGGTACTTGCAGGCCGGCGTGGGTCCTTGGGGCGCTTGCTTTTAGGGCTTCTCGCGGGTATAAAAAATCAAATTTTTTTTTAAAACACTGTTCGAACGGTCAGTTTTTCACCCAGCAAAGGTTAGTCCTCCATGGTCGCCAAGAAACTCAGTGCCCCCAATGTCACCAAGACCCGACTGCTGGAAGCGACCGAGGCATTGTTCATCAAGTACGGCTACGACGCCGTGCTGCTGCGTCAGATCACCGAGCGCGCCAAGGTCAACCTGGCGGCGGTGAACTACCACTTCGGCGACAAGGATTCGTTGATGAAGGCCCTGCTGATGCAACGCCTGGGGCCGCTCAACGATCAACGTCTGGAACTCTTGGCCAAGTGCGAAGAGCAGGCCGACGGACCGCTGGATTGCGAGACCCTGCTGGGGGTGCTTTTCGCTCCCGCCATGGGCCTGGAGCGCAGTGATGAAAGCGGTGGCCTGGAAGGCCGGTCGTTCATTCGTTTCCTCGGCCGGGTATACAGCGATACCTCGCCATTCATTCAGGAATACCTCAAGGAACACTATCAACCGGTGTTCGAGCGCTTCTTCAAGGCCTTTGCCCTGGCGCTGCCGGACCTGCCGCGCAACGAACTGGGGGTGCGTCTGCAGTTCGCCCTCAAGGCGATTTCCGGGGTCATGGCCGGCACCGAACTGCGCCTGCTGATGCAGGCCATGAGCCTGGGGCGTCCGGCCACCGATGCCGAAGTCATGGCCAAGCTGATCAGCCTGGTGTCGGCAGCGATTCGCGCCCCCATGCAAGATCCCGATTCCGAGCAGGCCCTGGAAAAGGTCTTGAACACCCAGCGCCTGATTCGTCAGCACAGCCAGTCCCTGGCCGGCATGATTCCTGCCTGAGCGGACGCCACGCCTGCCCGCACCTCAGGGTGCCGGCAGGCGTGGCACCCTCATTCAAACCATCAATATTGCTCAAGGCTGCGGCCACCATCTGCTAGGTTCTGCTCCTCGCATCTGCCCTGGAGCGCCCGGCATGCCTGCCTATCAACAGCATCTTCTGGCCGTCAATGGAATCGAACTCAGTGTCCAGGTCGCCGGACCGGAGCACGGAGTCCCGGTATGGCTGCTGCATGGTTTTCCCGAGTGCTGGCACTCCTGGCGCCATCAGGTGCCGGCCCTGGTGCGCGGCGGGTTTCGCGTATTCGTGCCGGAGATGCGCGGTTACGGCCGCAGTTCGGCGCCGGAAGCGGTGGAGGCCTACGATCTTCTGACCCTGTGCGCGGACGTCCAGCAGGCCATGGATGCCTTTGGTCATCAGCGGGTGTGCATGGTCGGCCACGACTGGGGCGCCCCGGTCGCCTGGCACCTGGCATTGCTGGAGCCGCGGCGGGTGGCGGCACTGGCGACCCTTTCCGTGCCCTTTGCCGGGCGTCCGAAACGGCCGGCCAGCGAGATCATGCGCGAGGTGCATGGCGGGCATTTCAACTACATCCTCTACTTTCAGCAGCCCGGGGTGGCCGAGGCGGAACTGGACGCCGATATCGACGCCAGCCTGCGGCTGTTCATGGGCAATGTGCAGGCCTTGCTCGAGCCCAAACCGGCCGATGCCCGGCTGTTCGACGGGGTGAGGGTGCCACGAGAATTGCCGCCGTGGTGCAGCGAGGAGGACTTCCAGGCCTATCGCCAGACCTTTGCCGGGCGCGGCTTTCGCGGTGCCCTGAACTGGTACCGCAACTTCGAGCGCACCTGGCAGCGCACCGAGTTCCTGGCCCAGCCCCGGGTGCAGCAGCCGACCCTGTTCCTGCTGGGCGACCGTGATCCGGTGGGCGTGCTCGAAGCCCATACCCTCAAGCGCATGCCCGGTCAGGTGGCCGACCTGGAACAGCACCTGCTGACGGACTGCGGACACTGGATCCAGAATGAGCAGCCGCAGCGGGTCAATGCCCTGTTGCTGGATTTTCTGCAGCGACGGTTCACCTAGAGCACCCGCCGGTTCCTCGGACGCTGGCTTGCCAGCGAAGGCCTCGGCAGGGGCGGCGCAAGGCGGCGATCCCTGTTCGGCAAGCCGGCTCCCCCGGCGGCGGATGCGGCCGGCGAAGGAGGTCGCTCAACCGAGCATTTCGCGCATCCGGTGCCAGAGCATGCCCAGGGCCAGCAGCGGTGCGCGTAGCGCAGGACCACCGGGAAAGGTCATGTGCGGCACGCCGCTGAACACGTCCAGGCCCTGGCTGTGGCCGGCCTCGATCGCCTCGGCCAGCAGCCGGGCGGTCCAGTGGGTGACGTTCAGGCCATGCCCGGAATACCCCTGGGCGTAATACACGTTGGGGTACTGGCGCAGACGTCCGACCTGGGGGAAGCGGTTGGCGGTGATACCGATCTTGCCGCCCCACTGGAAGTCGATGGCCACATCCTGCAACTGCGGGAACACCTTGAGCAGCTTCGGCCGCATGTAGCCGGCGATGTCCGCCGGGTCGCGTCCCGAATAGTGGCAGGCACCGCCAAACAGCAGGCGCCGGTCGGCGGTCAGCCGGTAGTAGTCCAGGCCGACCTTCTGGTCGCACAGCGCCAGATTCTGCGGGATCAGCGCGCGGGCGCGCTCTTCGCTCAGGGGCTCGGTGGTGATGATGTAGCTGCCGGCCGGCAGCACCTTGCCACTGAGCCGCGGCTCCAGATCCTCCAGGTGGGCATTGCAGGCCAGCACCAGGTGCCCGGCGCTGACCGTGCCGGTCGCGCAGCGCACGGTGACGCTGTCGCCGTGGGTCAACTCCAGCACCGGGCTCTGCTCGAACACCCGCACCCCCAGCGACGCCGCAACCCGCGCTTCCCCCAGCACCAGCTTGAGGGGATGCAGATGCCCCGAGCCCAGGTCCACCAGGCCCCCGGCATACACCGAGGAGGCCACCACCTGCGCCATGTCCTGGGGCTCCACCAGGCGGGTCGGGTGGCGATAGCCCAGGCTCGCCAGGTGATCCTGTTCAGCCTGGAACGCCGCGAACTGGGCCCGGGTATTGGCCAGTTCGCAGAAACCCCAGCGCAGGTCGCAATCGATGCCGTGCGTGGCGATGCGCTCGCGCACCAGTTCCACCGAGTCGATCCCGGCGCGCTCAAGGTATTTCACCCCATCCTGGCCGACGTAGCGGGCAAAGCCCGTGACGTCATGGCCAATGCCGCGAATCAGCTGGCCGCCGTTGCGCCCGCTGGCGCCCCAGCCGATGCGCCGGGCTTCCAGGAGGATTACCGACAGCCCGCGCTGGGCCAGTTCGATGGCGGCGTTGACCCCGGTGAAACCACCGCCGATGACACACACATTGGCCTGCAGGTCGCCACTGAGGGCCGGGTAGCCGGGCAGGGGCCCGGCGGAGGCGGCGTAGTAGGAGCGGGCATGCTCGCTGGCGCTGCCCGAGTGTCGTGGCTGATTCATTTGTTGGACTTCACTTTGCTCCAGGAACGGGTCATCAAGCGCATGATGGCCGGCGACTGGGTGCTGGAGATGTACAGCTTGTCGAGTACGGCCTGCGGCGGATACACCTCGGGGTTGTTCACCAGCTCAGCGTCCATGTACGGCTGTGAACCCGGGTTGGGGTTGGCGTAGCCGACGTAGGCGCTGACCTTGGCGATCACCTGCGGGTCCAGCAGGTAGTTGATGAAGGCGTGGGCTTCCTTGACGTTGCCGGCATCGGCGGGAATCGCCAGCAGGTCGAACCACAGGTTGCTGCCTTCCTTGGGAATCGAGTAGGCGATGTTCACCCCGTTCTTGGCTTCCTTGGCCCGGTTGGCGGCCTGGAACACGTCCCCGGAGTAGCCGAAGGCGATGCAGATATCACCGTTGGCCAGGTCCGAGACGTACTTGGAGGAGTGGAAGTAGGTGATGTATGGACGCAGGGTCAGCAGCTTGGCCTCGGCCTTCTGGTAGTCCTCGGGCTTTTCGCTGCGCGGGTCCAGGCCCAGGTAGTTGAGCACCGCCGGGAACACTTCATCCGGCGAGTCCATCATCGACACCCCGCATTGCTGGAGCTTCTTCAGGTTTTCTGGCTCCAGCAGCACCGCCCAGGAGTCGATGTGGTCGATGCCCAGCACCTGCTTGACCTTGTCGACGTTGTAGCCGATGCCATTGGTGCCCCACAGGTAGGGCACCGAGTACTGGTTGCCGGGGTCGTTCTGCTCCAGCAGGGCCAGCAGCTTGGGGTCCAGGTTCTGCCAGTTGGGCAACTGCGAGCGGTCCAGCTTGAGGAACGCGCCGGCCTTCACCTGGCGCGCCAGGAAATGGTTGGAGGGCACCACCACGTCGTAGCCGGTGCGCCCGGCCAGCAACTTGCCCTCCAGGGTTTCGTTGGAGTCGAAGACGTCGTAGATCACCTTGATCCCGGTCTTGCCCTGGAAGTCGGCGAGGGTGGTCTGGCCGATGTAGTCGGTCCAGTTGTACACGCTGACACTGGGTTGTGCCTGGACGGCGGCGCTCATCAAGGCCGCCAGTGCTGCCGGGATCACTGCTTGCAAAAGACGCATATCGACACCTCTTCGGGTTGTTTTTATGGGTTGCAGACGCTGGGGAATCAGACGCTGAGCAGCAGGAACTCGCGTTCCCAGGAGCTGATCACGCGCTTGAAGTTCTCGTGTTCGGCGCGCTTGACCGCCACGTAGCCACGGACGAACTTGCGCCCCAGGTACTGCTCGATGGTCGGGCAATCCTCCATGTGCGCCAGGGCGTCCTCGATGGTGATCGGCAGGCGCAGGTTGCGGCGCTCATAGGCCCGGCCTTCCACCGGGGCGCTGGGTTCGATGCCTTCGACCATACCCAGGTAGCCGCACAGCAGGCTGGCGGCGATCGCCAGGTAGGGGTTGGCGTCGGCGCCGGGCAGGCGGTTTTCCACGCGCATGGCTTCCGGGCTGGCGGTGGGCACGCGCAGGCCGACGGTGCGGTTTTCCTCGCCCCATTCGACGTTCACCGGGGCCGAGGTGTCCGGCAGGAAGCGGCGGAACGAGTTGACGTTGGGGGCGAACATCGGCAGCACCTTGGGGATGTACTTCTGCAGGCCGCCGATGTGGTGCAGGAACAGCTGGCTCTTCTGGCCGTCGGCATCGACGAAGATCGGCTTGCCGGTGGCGATGTCCACCACGCTCTGGTGCAGGTGCATGGCGCTGCCGGGTTCGTCGGCCACCGGCTTGGCCATGAAGGTGGCGGTGACGTTGTGCTTGAGCGCCGCCTCGCGCAGGGTGCGCTTGAACACGGTGATCTGGTCCGCCAGGTCCAGGGCGTCGCCGTGGCGGAAGTTGATTTCCATCTGCGCCGGGCCGTCTTCGTGGATCAGCGTGTCCAGGTCCAGGCCCTGGGCTTCGCACCAGTCATAGACGTCTTCGAACAGCGGATCGAACTCGTTGGCGGCGTCGATGGAGAACGACTGGCGGCCGCTTTCCGCGCGACCGGAACGGCCCAGCGGGGCCTTGAGCGGCAGGTCCGGGTCCTCGCAGCGCTGGGTCAGGTAGAACTCCATTTCCGGGGCGACGATCGGCTGCCAGCCCTTGTCGGTGTACAGCTGCAGAACCTTTTTCAGCACGTTGCGCGGCGACAGCTCGATGGGGTTGCCGAACTTGTCGAAGGTGTCGTGGATGACGATGGCGGTGGGTTCGATGGCCCAGGGCACCAGGTAGATCGACGACGAATCCGGGCGGCAGACCATGTCGATGTCCGCCGGGTCCAGCAGTTCGTAGTACAGGTCGTCGTCGACAAAATCCCCGGTTACCGTTTGCAGCAGGACACTTTCCGGCAGGCGCATGCCGCGCTCGTGCAGGAACTTGTTGGTGGGCGCGATTTTGCCGCGGGCAATGCCGGTCAGGTCGCTGACCACGCATTCGACTTCGGTAATCTTGTGATCTTTCAGCCAGGAGGACAGCTGATCGAAAGGGGCGTTCATAAAGACCTCGATGATTGTTCTTGTCTGCTCCGAGGTGAGCGGGAGTATCCCGGCAAGGCTTCCCCTGCGGCGCATTGGCGACTATCTTGGGCGAGCCTTGTTGTTCCATCTATCCACTTTAAGCAGCACCAAAGCGCACCAAAAGAGTGCGCAAGGTCCCCCGATGACAGCGTCCAATCCGCTTCAGGTTCAAGCGTTCAACACCTTCGATGTCGCCGATCAGATTCGTGCCACCCCGGGTTGGGTGCAGCACTACCAGCAGATGTCCCCCGGGCATTTCAACGGCCTGGTGCGCTACCTCGACCTGCAGGGCGTGGAGATCTACGAGGAGTGCATGAACACCCGGGTCGAGCAGAATTTCAGCGCCCCGCAAGGCGCCCTGGCGTTCTGTTTCGACCGCAGTGACAACGCCCTGTACCTGCTAAATGGCGAGAGTCGCAATATCTGGATCACCCCGGAGAACTACCAGGAAGTGGCGGTGGTGTTCGGCCCCGAGTTCGTCCAGCGCCAGGGCCTGGGGCTGGAACGCCTGGACGGCCTGTTCATGGCGCCGCTGGGCAGCCAGCAGAATGCGCTGTTTTGCCGCTGGCTGAGCGCCACCTTGACCCGCCTGTCCCAGACCCTCGATCCCCCCAGCCGCGAAGCCCTGACCCAGCAACTGCTGGACGACTGCCTGTACATCCTCGACAACGCCTGCGTGCGCCTGGACCCGGGCAGCCTGCAACGGCGCAGCGAAGAGCGGGTGATCATGCAGCGGGTGGCGCAATGGGCGGCCGACGTCCCTGAGGAAACCCTCAATCTGCTGGAGCTGTCCCAGGTGGCCGGGGTTTCCCTGCGTCAGTTGCAAAGCGCGTTCAAGGCCTTTACCGGCATGGCCCCCAGCCAGTGGCTGCGCCTGCGCCGGCTCAACAGCGCGCACCGCGAACTGCTCAGCCGCGGGCCCAGCGAGACCACCGTGGCCGAGGTGGCGATGCACTGGTCGTTCTGGCACCTGGGACGGTTTTCCAGCAGCTATCGGGCGCTATTCAAGGAGTTGCCCAGCCAGACCCTGAAACGTCGCCCGAGCTGATCGGCAGCACTGGCCGCAGAAACTGGTTTGCCAGCGAAGAGGCCCGCAAGCCCTGCATCACTCTCAGCCTTCGTCGGCAAGCCGGCTCCTGCAAGGCGCTGGGCTGCCGATTCGCGAAAGCGCCGGCAGCGCTCTATTCTCGGTGTGGGCTGTCTTCCTGGGGCGTGCAATGCTTGAAACCATCGACCTGACCAACGCCGCCGCGGCCCTGGGGATCGGCATGCTGGTGGGCCTGGAGCGCGAGCGGCGCAAAGGGCAGGGGCCTCAGCGTGGCAGCGCCGGGTTGCGTACCTTCGCCATTACCGCGCTGTTGGGGTTCATCGGCCAGCGAGTCGGCGGTCCGCTGCTGTTGGCCTCGCTGGCCATTGCTGTGGCCGGGTTGGTGACGGTGGCCTATTGGCGCAACGAGCAAGAGGACCCGGGAGTCACCAGCGAAGTGGCGCTGCTGGCGGTGCTGATCCTCGGGGCCTTGTGTGGCACGGCCCCGGAGCTGGCGCTGGCCATCGCCGTGGTCATGACCGCCTTGCTGGCCTATCGACAGACACTCCATCACTTTGTGCGCAGTCAGTTGAGCGACCGGGAAATCGCCGACGGTCTGACGCTGCTGGTGGCGGCGCTGGTGATCCTGCCCCTGGCGCCGGATCGTTTCATCGGCCCCTACGAGGCGTTCAACCTGCGCACCATCGGCACCCTGACCGTGTTGCTGATGGCGGTTGGGGCCCTGGGCCACGTCGCGGTGCGGACCCTGGGCGCCCATTACGGTTATGCCCTCAGCGCCGTGGCGTCGGGATTCGTTTCCAGCACCTTGACCATCGCCTCCATGGGCCAGCGGGTCGCCAAGGCGCCCGGGCAGGTCAGGGTTCTGGCCGCCGCGGCGCTGCTGTCCAACCTGGCCACGGTGACCCAGATCGCTCTGATCCTGGTAACGGTCGACAGCGCACTGCTGCAAACCATGTGGCTGCCCCTGGTGCTGGGTGGGCTCTGCACCGCGCTGTATGCCGCTTGCCTGGTGTTTCCCCGCAGCCAGCCCAGCAGCGTCGAACCGGTCAGCGACAAGGGCGCGTTCAATCCCAAGCTGGCCTTGATCGTGGCCCTGACCATGAGCGCCATTACCTTCGCCTGTTCGCTGATGCTCAATTACTTCGGGCAGTTGGGCCTGATGTTGAGCGCCTTGATCAGCGGCTTTGCCGATGCCCATGCGTCCACGGCGTCCATTGCTTCGCTGGTCAAGTCCGGGCAACTGCCCGGCAGCGCCATCGGCAGCGCGGTGATGCTGGCGGTCAGCAGCAACTCCCTGAGCAAGTGCATGCTGGCGGCCCTCAGCGGTGGATGGCGCTTTGCGCTGTACGTCGTGCCCGGGCAGGCACTGCTAACCCTGGCGATGTGGGTCGGTGTCTGGCTGCAATAAGCGGCTGCCAGGTCGAAAAAATGCCGCGCCGCCTGATAAAGATCAACTCGTGCCTGGCCATTGCGCTCAGTCTTGAATGACCCCCTAGCGGTTTCTTCAAGCTCCAGTGCCGAGGTGAACCATGTCGCAAACCCCGCGTTTACTCTTGATCGCGCCCCAGCAGATGCAACGCACGCCGGCGTTCGAACGCACGGAGCAACTGGCCCTGGCCATGCAATTGCCGGTGCATATCGTCGCCCTGGATCATCTGCAGGCCCTGACGCTGGCCGGGCTGTTCGAGAGCCGTGAGGCCGAGCAGTTGCAGGCGGCCTACCTGGAACAGCACGGGCAATGGCTGGAGCTGCAGGCGCAAGGCATGCGCGAGCGTGGCCTGTTGGTGACCTGCGAAGCGCGCTGGGCCAGCCAGCCGTATCAGGAGATCCAGCTGTTCGCCAGCGAGATGCCCCTGGCCCTGATCATCAAGGACGCCCATGCCGAGTCGGCGATGCGGCGGATCTTCTATACCCCGCTGGACTGGCAGTTGCTGCGCGATTGCGCGCTGCCGGTGCATCTGGTGACCGAGGCCCGGCACCCACGGCCACGCCGGGTGCTGGCCATCATCGATGTACTGCGCAGCGAAGTGCAGGACCTGCAGTTCAACGATCAGATCGTCGACGCGGCGGTGAAACTGGCCGAGCAATGCGACGCCGAGCTGGACCTGTTGCATGTGTATGACTGGGTGGCGGTCTACGCCAAGGACGCCGGGGTCGGCGCGCTGTCCCTGGCCAGCGGCTTGTACGAAGCCCTGGGGGAGGCGCAACGCGACGTGTATCGCGCCGTGGCGGAGCGCCACGGCGTGCCCCCGCAACGCAGCCACTTCATCGAGGGCATGCCGCTGCAGCAAATCTGCCGTTTCGCCGAGGAGCACCAGAGCGATGTGATCGTCATGGGCACCACCCAGCACCGCGGCCTGCACAAGCGCCTGGGCAGCACCGCCGAACATCTGCTGTTGCAGGCACCCTGCAGTATCTGGGCGGTCAAGCCGCCGCGTGACCCCTTGCCATGAGCCGCACCAGGCCACGCCGGTGCCGCACCGGCGTGGCACCGCCGGTCACAGGAGCAAACGATGCACCACCTGATGGGCGTCGTCCGGGTCGGTGTGGGTGGTGAAACCCAGGTGCGCGGCCAGCTCGCGCATGGCCTGGTTGTTCACGCTGTCCACCGAATACATCTGCACAAACCCATGCTGGCGGGCGGCGCGGATCAGATGGGTCATCAGCAATGACCCCAGACCCAGATGCTGCCATTGATCGGCCACGGTTACGGCGCACTCGCATTCATCGTGGGACGTGGCGGCATAGCGGCTGACACCGATCTCGATCAACTGGCCCTGTTCATGCACCAGGGCGATGTAGGCCAGACGCTGCTTGCCGTCGACGTCCATCAACTGCTCGAGCATGGCGGCGTCGGGCTCCTTGATCTGCGCCAGAAAGCGCATGTGTCGCGATTGCGGGGACAGGCGCTTGATGAAGTTGTACTCGCGCTCGCGGTCTTTCTCGGCCAAGGGCCGTATCAGCACATGGCGGCCGTCATTAAGCGCCTCGATCCAGTGCAGGCCGGTCACGGTGCCGTAGGCAGCGGCGGCCTGATCGTTGTGTTCCTTGATGCTGAACATGGGGCGATCCTCTGGGGACGATGAAGGTGGGCCCGCGACCCGCGGCCGCGTGCTGACTATCCTTTACCCCTGTTGCCCGGGGCAGGATCTGATCTGGATCAGATGCGGCCCACCGCCGCGGATATTGACTGTCGGCGCGGGCTTAACCCGAGGCTTTGTGACTTTTGTCAAATCGGCGGCCCGAGCGGCGCGCATCATCGGCGCATCGGCTCGGGACTCCCGGGCCGTTGTCCAGTGCGCCGCCCGGGAGGTGCCCATGTCCACACTGCAACGCGTGTTGTTGATCGCCCCCACGGCGCTGTCTCGTACGCCGGCTTTCGACCGGGCCAGTGCCCTGGCCCGGGCCATGGGCGCCAGCCTGCACATCGTCGCCTTCGACTTCATCGAAGTGCTGGAGGTCGCCGGGCTGTTCGATCACCAGGCCATGGCCCAGGCCCGGGAAGGCTACCTGCAGGTGCATCGGCAGTGGCTGGAGCAACAGGCTCGCTTCGAACGGGCCAATGGCCTGCGGGTGACCACCGAAGTGCTGTGGGCCAAGGCCCGGCTGCAGGACATCCTCGACTATGTGACCGACTACCACCCGGACCTGGTGATCAAGGACGCCCAGCCAGTACCGGCCCTGCGGCGCATTTTCTACAAGCCCCTGGACTGGTTGCTGCTGCGCGACCTGCGCCAGCCGCTGCACCTGGTGACCGACAGCCGCCATCCCTTGCCGTTGAAGGTGCTGGCGGCCCTGGATCTGTCCCACCTGGAATACCTGACCCAGAGCCTGAACCAGCGGATTCTGGAGATGGGCGCGACCCTGGCCAGATACTGCGGCGCCCGGGTGCACCTGCTGAGCGTGGTGGACTGGGCCACGGAAAACGCCACCGGCCTGCCCATCTACAGTCCCGACAACGACCTCAGCATGCGCGATGCGGTGAACGACGCGCAGCAGGAAGCGTTCGAGACTCTGGCCGAGCGCTACGCCATAGCCCCGGAGCACTGTCATCGCCTGGAGGGCGTGCCGCATCAGGTCATCGCGCGCTTTGCCGCCGACAACGACTTCGACCTGATGATCCTCGGGCGCGCGCATCGCCGGGGCCTGCAACGCTTTGTCGGCGGCAGCGCCGAGCAACTGCTGTATCACACGCCCTGCAGCCTGATGCTGGTGGAGCCCCAGGAGTGAGGCCCGGCCATGCCCCGCAACCTCGCCCGACACGAAGGAGATGGAGATGCGCCTGAGCTTTCTCGGTGCCGCCGGCACCGTCACCGGCAGCAAATACCTGTTGCAGCATGAGGACCGGCATGTGCTGGTGGACTGCGGGCTGTTCCAGGGCTACAAGCAGCTGCGCCAGCACAACTGGGAAGCCTTCGGCCTGCCGCTGCGCGAGCTGGACGCCATCGTGCTGACCCATGCTCACCTGGATCACAGCGGCTACCTGCCGCTGCTGGTGCGCAATGGCTATCGCGGGCCGGTGTATGCCACGGCGGCCACCTGCGAGCTGGCCAGGATTCTGCTGCGCGACAGTGCGCGCCTGCAGGAAGAGGAGGCGGCCTATGCCAACCGCCATGGCTTCTCCAAGCACTCTCCGGCATTGCCGCTGTACACCGAGCGCGATGCCGAGCAGGCCCTGAAACTCCTGCATCCGCTGCAATTGCACCATCGGGTGGAAGTGCTGCCGGGGCTGCACATCCAGTTGCGCGGCGCCGGGCACATTCTCGGCGCCGCCACGGTCCAGGTCGACGCCGCGGGCATGAGCCTGGTGTTTTCCGGTGACCTGGGCCGCATGCAGGACCCGCTGATGTTCGCCCCCGAAAGCATCGAGCAAGCCGATTATCTGCTGGTGGAGTCGACCTACGGCGACCGCCTGCATCCCCGGGACGACCCCGAGCAGCAACTGGCCGATGTCATCAACCGCACCGCCGAGCGTGGCGGCATCACCCTGGTGCCGTCCTTTGCCGTGGGACGCGCGCAACTGCTGATGTACCACCTGTATCGCCTGCGCCAGCGCCAGGTGATCCCCGACCTGCCGATCTACCTCAACAGCCCCATGGCCACCGACACCACCCATCTGTACCAGCGCTTTCGCAGTGACCATCGACTGTCCCGGGAGGAGTGCGAAGGCATGTGCCATGTGGCGCTCATCGTGCGCAGCACCCAGGAGTCCATGGCCCTGGACCAGCTCAAGAGCCCGGCGGTGATCATTGCGGCCAGCGGCATGGCCACCGGTGGCCGGGTGCTCTACCACCTCAAGGTGCTGGCGCCCGATCCGGCCAACAGCCTGCTGTTTCCCGGGTTTCAGGCCGGCGGCACCCGCGGCGCGCAGATCATCGCCGGCGCCGAGTCGGTGCGCATCCATGGCCGGGAGGTGCCGATCCGCGCCGAAGTCACGGCCATGCAGAACCTCTCGGCCCATGCCGATGCCGACGAGATCATGCAATGGCTGCGAGGCTTCAAGCGCCCGCCGAAACACACGTATGTGGTCCACGGCGAGGCCAACGCCGCCGACACCTTGCGCCGGCGCATCAGCCTGGAACTGGGCTGGTCGGTGTCGGTGCCGGAATACCGGGACAGCGTGGAGTTGCAGTCGGGCCCGGCGACCTAGTCCCTGGCCGCGTTCTGGCAACCCGCGACCCGCTGCTTCAGGCCCTCCAGATCGAGGATCTCCACCTGCTTGCCGTTGATGGTCACCAGGCCCTGGTCCCGCAGATGGGCTATGCCCCGACAAACGGTTTCCAGGCGCAGCCCCAGGTAGGAGCCGATTTCCTCGCGGCGCATGCGCAGGATAAAGGCTCGGGACGAATAGCCCCGCAGGCTCAGGCGCTGGGACAGATTGAGCAGGAATGCCGCCAGGCGCTCGTCGGAGTTCATGTTGCCCATCAGCAGCAACATGCCGTGGTCACGCACGATCTCCCGGCTGAGGATCTTGTTCAGGTTGTGCTGCAGCGAAGGCAGGGCCTGGGACAAGTGCTCCAGCTGGGCAAAGGGAATCGGGCAGACCTCGCAATCCTCCAGGGCAAAGGCGCTGCAGGCATGCTGGTTGGTGCTGATGGCATCCAGCCCGAGAATCTCGCCGGCCATCTGGAACCCGGTGACCTGCTCGCGGCCATCCACCGACAGCACGCAGGTCTTGAAGAACCCCAGGCGCACAGCGTACAGCGAATGCAAGGGGTCGCCGGCGTGATACAGCGCATGGCCTTTCTTCACCTTCAACCGTTGCAGGATCAAGGTGTCCAGGCACTCCACTTCCTGGTGGCTGAGGCCGATGGGCAGGCACAACTCCTGCACGCTGCAACTTGAGCAGGCGGTCTTGAGGTGCTGTACCTGAATCGGGCGTGCTTCGAATGGCGGCATGGGGGGGCTCTCGACGGTTGAGCCGACTCGGCAAGGGAGGAGGGCAAGCCTGACGATTAACTGTAGACCGAGGCGATCGGTGCTGCTTGATGTCGATCGGAAGTCTTCAGCAAGGGGATGGCAATGGGCCATAAAGTCATTAAAGTGAGCGTCCCCCACCCTCGTTCAAGGATTGACGATGCGCCCGACCGGATTCTGGACCCGCTGCCAAACCGCCGTACTGACCAGTTGCCTGCTCGGCCTGCCGCTGGCCGTTCTCAGCCTTGAGACTCAGGCAGCGGAGCCTGATTTCATCACCCTGGTGATCGAGAACGAAGGCGACTATCCCATCACGTTCGAGCCGCCGTTCCACGTCGATTCTTCGGATTTCGAGCGCAAATACCCGGTAAGCGTGCCCAAATACGCCACCGCCAAGGGCCTGGAGTCCGGTCCCGTGATGATCGGCGCGCGCCAGCAGGGCATGTTGGTGATGGCCTTGAGCAAACCGATGTTTAACATCTTCGATATCTTCCACAAGGATTGGGGTTTCAACCTCAAGTTCTGCCAGGAGCGTGGGGCCTGTGACGAAGCCCGGCTCAGCGGGACCATCAGCTCCACCACCAGCTTCAACTGGAAGCAGTCGAACAACTTCAGCGACGCGCAAGTGCACGACATGACCAACGACGAGCTGGAGGCCTATGCCAAGACCAAGGTCGTGATCTCGGGCATTCTGAGTACCCTGGGCAGCGTTCTCGGCCTGCCGATCGGTGCGGGCGGGATGATCGGTGGCCTGCCGGATGCGCAGAACTTCAAGGTGACTCTGAAGCAGCAATGTAATGCACGCTTTTCGATGAGCCTGGAGCCCTCGCTGGCGCCCAACGGCGACTTTCTCGTCGACTTGCGGATCAACCGCGTGCTGCCCAGCGACATGGTCAACTTCAACGGTTTTGTCATCGATGACAGTGCGGTGGTCAGCCAGGGGCTGCGCCTGGTGGAAAACGGCTGCCGCGACGGCCGGCAGGCCCAGTGCCTGATCAGGCTCAACGGCGGCACCGAGATCAAGAACCTCAACACCACCGAGTTCGCCGTCACCGATCGCGCCGGATGCAAGGCCGGTGACAAGCTGGCCTATTCCCAGGGCGCTTTCATGCTCAGCAACAAGGTCGGCTTCCCGGTGCGCTACACCCTGTTCATCAAGGACCGCATGGTCGACAACGGCGAAGTCTGGCCCGACCAGAACAAGGACCTGCGCCAGCTGGTGGGCCAGGTCATGGCCACCGTCGGCGACCAGGAATGCCCGCAGGCCCAGGACCCCTGGATGGGTGGGCGGCGCATGGGTGTCTGCCCGTTGCGCCTGGAAGTCCAGGGGGATGGCGGCCCCGGGCTCAAGGGCAGCCTGCGTTGCAGCCTGTCCATGCGCCAGGGCACTGTGGGCGACCCCAATGCCGACTACATGAACCTCTACAGCCTGACCGGCTGCACCCCGGCCATGCCGGCTTCGATCAGCCCGGTGGCCGGTTTCTACCAGATGGACATCAAGCGCATGGTGCCGCTCAGCGGCATGTACAAGATGATCTCCATCGACCTGATCAAGCCGCAGCAGCAATAAGGACCCCAGCAGATGTCGGTGACACAGGCTTTTACCGCCCCGGGCGGACACGATGCGGCGCTGACCCGGCGCGACGACGACCTTCTGGATCGCTGGCCGGTGGCCAAGCTGGTCTATCGCATGATCACCGCGACGCCCCTGGGCTGGTCGACCCGGCTCGGTCTGTATGGCCCGTGGGGCAGCGGCAAGACCAGCGTGCTGAATTTTTTGCAGCTTATAGCCGAGGAGAAGGGCGACATCATAGTGCGGCTTCCGGCGTGGCGAACCAGCGGCGAGCAGGAGTTCATCGTGCAGTTCTATCTGGCGCTGGCAGAAGCATTGCAACGTTCAGGCGTTGGTGAACCCTTCAAGCACTGGACCAAGCGCCAGTCGAAAAAGATCGCCGATATCCTGGAAAAAGCCGCCAGGAAAACCGCTGACCTCAAGCTTCCCGAATCGGCCAGCTACAGCGAAATCGTAACCTTGGCCGCCGGTGCGGCAGGGCTGGTCTTCGAGAAACTGAGCGAAATACTGCAACTGGAAAAAAGCGACCTGGATGCCCTGCGCGGGCAACTGGGCGATAGACGCATCATTGTCTTTGTCGACGACCTCGACCGTGCCGATCCGCGGATGCTCCCGGCGACCCTGTTGACGCTGCGCGAACTTCTGGACTGGCCGGGATTCGTCTTTGTCCTGGCCTTCGACAAGGACGTGGTGGGCAAGGCACTTCGCTCCTATTCCGAAGCCTTCGGCGAGTCGGCCCAGCACTTCCTGGACAAGATCATCGATGTGCCGGTGACGTTGCCCGAGCCAAGCCCGAAGCAGGTGCAGCGAATGGTCGCCAGGAACCTGAAAGACTGCTGCCCATTCCTGCCGGACACGGCCATCGCGCAGACCGCTGAGTGGTTTCCCACCAATCCGCGCCAGGCCAAGCGCATCTGCCGCAGTTTGTCGGTGTTTGGCGCGGCGGCTGATCGGCATGCCGAGGGCCAACTGGACTGGCGCGGAATCATCCTGCAGACCCTCTTGCGTGAGACCGAACCCAAGGTGGCCCAGGTGGTAGAAGAGCACATGCTGGGTGTCCACTCGGACTTCGGTGCCAGCATGTTCGGCAATGCCAATAACGCCAAACAGGAGCAGCACAAGCAAGCAGCGCTCAACGCCGCGCAATGTCCCAAGGACGAAGTCAATAACAAGCGCCTGTGGAAGTTGATCGAAGAGCTGGGCCGTGCCAGAAGCAAACTGTCTTTGGCAAACATTCAATATGAGATGAGCCTGGCGGTCCGCGAGGTGGAGTTCACCATTCCCGAGTTTTCCCGGTTGGTGAAATCCTGGGGGGAATACCCGAGTGCCCAGACCCTCAACGACTTCATTCGCGAGGCGGCCAGTCGTAGCGATGAAGGTGAGGCCGCAGTGGCCTGCGCCATGCTCAATATGGCGAATTTCCAGTATGGCGAGCAGTTGGGCAGAACCGCGTCCCTCTACTCACGGGAGGCGTTCGAACGAGCGATGCGCAGCGCCGCAGAGCTCCTGAGATTGATCGAGTTCTGTTACTCGACCGAGATTGAAGGGGCCATGTCCACGGCGCGCGGCGACTATGAAGTGTGCATCGGTTTTATCAGGAGCTTTTTTGCAAGCGTTGCCAAAGACGCTAGCGCACCTGAAAGGGCGCTCCGTGAGCGCGAGCTGCGACTGGCGGCGATCATTGCCGCTCAGTGCGATGATCCGCAGCGCCTCTATCTGGATGCCGAACCTTTTCAGGGCACCCTGCGTGTCCCTTCCTGGGAATTTTCTCGTGCGCGCGAGGACTATGTGGCGGCGCTACAGGAGGTGCTCGCGCCTCGTTTGATACGCCGTGCCATTCATGTGTTCGCCCTACCCGATGGCGTCATGAAGGCACTGATTCAGGATGATGCGCGGCTCAAGTGGGTTCTGACTGAAGGGCGCTCCCCTCTGTACGCGGAGGCCAGCAAAGACCTGGGATGCGCAGCCTTGAAGCAACTGATCGGCAGCACCCAGGAGCTGGGCGCCAGGGAAATATTGGCGAAGAACGCCTTGTCCTACCTTGGTGCGTTTACTGATCGATGGGAGTCTTCCTCTACCTGTGCAGAGCAGGCCACGCGCTACCTGGAATATATCCAGCTGGCTTGGCAAGCCCTCTGCCAGCTGGAACCGACCATCCAGACCCGGGTGTATCTGAAGAAGTTGAAGTCGCAGCTTGAACGGCAGGTGGCGATCCCGGAGTTACTGGAGACTCCCACCTGGTGGGAGGGCGATCCCTATGCCATCGAGCACGAACTGCGAGGCATTTGACTCCGCGCGGCCTCCGCTCAATAGCGCGAGAGGCCATCGCCTCGGGTTTCGTTGACGTGCCTTGGCCCTGAGCACAGCGGTCTTGCTGCACTCACCCCGGCGGCAGCAACCGCAACGGGTCTACCGGTACGCCATTGGCGCGGATCTCGAAGTACAGCTGGGCGCGGTCGGTGTCCTGGGAGCCGGCTTCGGCGATCTTCTGGCCCTTGATCACCATCTGGCCTTCCTTGACCAGCAGCTTGCTGTTGTAGGCATAGGTGCTGGTGTAGGAAGGGCCGTGCTGGAGAATCATCAGGTTGCCGTAGCCGCGCATGTAACCGGCGAACGCCACCTTGCCGCCCAGGGTGGCGTGGATGGGCTGGCCTTCGGTGGTGGCGATGCGGATGCCCTGGTTGAGTTTGCCGGTAGGGGAGAAACGGCCGATCAGCACCCCGCGCAGCGGCCAGCTCCAGCCCTGCAGGGTGACCTTGGGCATGGGCGGGGCAGGCGGGGCGGCCTTGGCCTTGCTCTTGCTGGCGCTGCTGCGCGAGCTGCTGGCCACCCGGGTGCTCTTGGCCGCACCGCCTACCCGCAGCACCTGGCCGACTTCCACGGTATAGGGCGCCTTGAGGCCGTTGAGCCGCGCCACTTCCTTCCAGCTGGTGCCGTTGCGGCTGGCAATCGAGTACAGGGTGTCACCCCGCTTGACCCGATATTCACCGGCCTTGAGCGGCGCATTGCCGCCAGGATCGGTGGAATGGGAGCTGCAGGCCGATACCGCCAGCAGCAGTGCAATCAATAGAAGTCTTACCAACACGCGGCAACCATTAAGTCCTGACCAAGTCCTGTAGCCCAAGCTGCCTGTAGCGCGCCGGGCAAGCCGGCAACTATACCCGTTTGCCGGACAACCGGCGCGCAATAGACAGTGTTCGGTGCCGTTAAATTCCATCAGGACTCAGGGCATGGCGGATTTCCCGGGCCGCCCCGGGCGGGCTATTGCCGTCGATAGACTGTCGCACTCCAGTAGCGACTGCCGTCGCTGTGCTGGCGTTTCCAGCCGGCCGCGGCCAACTGCTTGCCGATCAGGCGGTTCATCCAGCCATGACCGAGCAACAGCACCGGCTGTTGTCCGGCCAGGGACTGCAATCGACGGGCGGCGACAGCGGCGCGCTGGCGGGCCGCAGCGGCCGATTCGACCTGCCTTGAGTAACCACACACCCAGAGGATTCTCAGGATCGCGGCCCAGGTAAAGGGCGACAGGCGTGGTCGTCTCCAGCGTGCGTAGGGCAGTTGCGCCTCGCCGAACACCGGGTCCACCAGGGTTGGCTCCCTCCTGAGCGCCTGGACGGACGCCAGGGCCCGCGGAGCGTTGCTGGAGACAATCACCCCGGCGCTGGCGGCCAGTTGCAGGCTGGAGGGCGGGGCCGGTTGCCCGCCGATGTCGGAACGTTCGTAGTCCTGTATCCAGCCCTGCATGTCGAGGGCGGAAACTTTCCGGGTGGCGATACCTTGGGGCTGACCGTGACGCATGAGAATGATGGTGTTGTTCAACGGCTTTCTACGTCCTTGTTGGTGCTGCTTGAGGAGGCGGGGGCAGCCTGGGCGATCCAGCCGTGATCCCGGTACCAGGCCAGGGTATCGCCAATGGTGCGTTCCAGGGTGCGAAAATTCAGCTCGAGTTCCTGTTCGCTCTTGCGGGGGTCGAAGTGGCTGCGGTCCGCTTCCCGGAGCATCAGGCGCACGGTCGCCAGGCTCAGCAACACCGGCTTGCCGGTCAGGCGCGCATAGACCTCCTGCACGGCGGCCAGGGTATAGAGCAAGGGCACCGGCAGCGGGCGTGTCGGCGTGGCGACCCCGGCGATACGCCCGATGATGGGCACCAACTGGGCCATGGTCATGTGCCGGCCCGCCGCCAGGTAGCGTTGGCCGCGGCGTCCGTAGCGGGCAGCGGCAATCTGCGCCAGGGCCACATCCCGGGCGTCGACCAGGGAGAAGCTGCCGGGAACCAGTCCCGGCAGGCGGCCGCGCACCACGTCCATGAGCAATTGCCCGGAGGAGGTCGGCCCGATATCGCCGGGGCCCCACATCCAGCCGGGCAGGACCATGCACCCCTGCATCTGTGGATGGTTGTCGAGAAAGGCCAGCAGGACGCGATCGGCGAGGATCTTGCTGCGGTAGTAGTGGTCCGCGCCTGCCGGGTCGCGCAGGCAGGTTTCATCGATCAGGCTGCCGGGCGCGCCGTTGAGTACGGCAATCGACGAGGTCTGCACGACGCGGCGGATGCCGGCGCCGTAGGCCCGCTCCAGCAAGTGCTGCGTGCCCAGGACGTTGATCTTGTGCAACTGCTGCCAGTGGCTGCCGCCCTTGTAATTGTCGCGAAAGAACGCCGCGGCATGAAACAGCGTGTCGCAGCCCTGCAACGCGGCGGCGAACCCGTCGACATCGGCCAGGTCGCCGACCACCAGTTCCAGGCCGTGCAGGGGGCCGAACTGCTGTTCGCCCTTGGCCCTGGAGCGCACCAGGGCCTTGACCTTGCAGCCTCGGGCCAGCAGCTCGCGTACCAGGTTGTTGCCCAGCAGGCCGGTGGCACCGGTGACAAAGGTGCAGTGCATTTCAGGGCAATAGCCGCTATCGGTGTCAGTGGGTACAGGGTGTTCGGGGGCGTTGCTCATTCAATCCGTTCCATGGGGAGGCGAGGGCGCTAGATATACCTTGGACGAGACCCCGGAAAAATGGCGAGTCCTGCATAATGGCTTTGCGAATTTGCACAGCTGACGGCAGGGAGTAGCACTTTGGAAGCCAATTGGGATGATCTGCGCCTGTTGCTGGCGGTCTGGCGACGGGGCAGCTTGCTACAGGCCGGGCAGTTGCTGCAGGTGGCGCCGTCGACGGTGTCCCGGCGCTTGAGCCAGCTGGAGGCGGCCCTGGGCGAGCCGTTGCTGGAGCGGGGCGTCGAAGGCTGCTGGTTGACCCCTCGGGGCCAGGCGCTGGTGGACGTGGCCCTGGCGGCGGAGGCCGGGCTCAGGCGACAGCGGGCCCTGGGCAACCCGCCGCGACCGAGCGAACTGCAGGGCAGCATCCTGGTCAGCGCCGGGGAGGGCTTTGCCTCCAGTGTGCTCGAGGCGGCCCGGCGCCTGACATCGGCCCACCCTGGATGCTCGGTGGAATTGCAGGTCAGTGCCGAGTTTCACAAGCTGGCTCGCGGTGTGACGGACATCGCCGTGCGAACCGCGCACCTGGGAGAGCCGTCGCTGATCTATCGAGCCCTGGGCAAGCTTGAATACGGGGTGTTCGCCAGCCCGGACCTGCTGCGCGGCTACCCGGGCATCACCCCGGCCACCGCACCCACCATCGGCCTGCTGCCGCCCCTGGACAACTTGCCGCCGATGCGCACGGCCAAGGCCGCAGGCCTTGACGGCAAGCAGATCCGGGTCAACTCGTTCAGTGCGCAGGTCGAGGCGGTGCGTCAGGGGATGGGGGTTGCGGTGATGCCGCGGATTTTGGCCGGGGATCTGCTGGAGGTGTTTGCGCCCATGGCATTTGCGCCGCTGGAGGTCTACCTGGTGACCCGGCCGCAAGCCTTGAAGCAGCCGCACATCAAGCAGTTTTTCGCGGTGCTGGAGCAGGTGCTGGGTGAGCGGCTGTCGGCTGCTGCAACCGGCGCAACCGCTTAGGGTTGCGCCGGCCCGGCACTCAATGCGGTGCGCGGGGGATGGTCTTGAGCAGGTCTTCGGGGCTGATATGGCCGACGACGGCTTCGGCGGCGGCGCTGCCGGGCAGCGGCAGGTCGAGAATGTGGCCCTTGATCTTGCCCACCACGTGCATCTCGCAGGGCTTGCAATCGAACTTCAGGGTCAGCACTTCGTCACCGTGCACCAGTTGCATCGGCGCCACCTTGGTGCGCACTCCGGTCACGCCCTTGGCCTGCTTGGGGCACAGGTTGAAGGAGAAGCGCAGGCAGTGCTTGGTGATCATCACCGGCACGTCGCCGTGCTCTTCGTGGGCCTCGAAGGCAGCATCGATCAGTTGCACGCCGTGGCGGTGGTAGAAGTCCCGGGCCTTCTGGTTGTAGACGTTGGCCAGGAACGACAGGTGCGACTCCGGGTACACCGGCGGCGGGTTGCTCTCGGCCTTGCGCGTGCCTCGCGGATGGGCGGCGATGCGTGCGGCGTCCAGGGCTTCGATGACTTCCCGGCGCAACGCCTTGAGCTGGGAGTTGGGGATGAAGTAGGCCTGGGGCGCATCCAGCTTGATGTCAGTGGCGTGGTAGAGGGTGGTGCCCAGTTGCCCGAGCAGGTCCTGCAGTTGCCCCAGGGCCTGTTCCGGCTTGTTGGCCACGCCGAACGGACCGTCCAGGGCGACGCTGGCGCTGATGCCTTCTTCGCTGGTGGCGGTCAGTTCCAAGTGTTCTTCCCGCAGGCGGGCCAGCCACGACAGGCCGATGCGCCGTTCGGCGGAGGTGCGGGTCAGAGCCTGTTGCCAGTTGTGATCGAGGTTGCGGCTCAGCGGATGGTTGGGCCGCAGGCGGCTCAGGGCTTCGGGCATCTCGTTGGGCTCGACCCGATAGCGGTAGCGCTTCTCGCCGTCTTCTTCGAACTCGCCGCGGGCTTCGGCGATGTTGGCGCGAAAACCCACCACTTCGCGTTTGACCAGCAGGTTGAGGCCGTCGCCATTGGACAGCGGCTCGAAGGTCACCACTTGCAGGTCGCGCTTGCCGACTTTTTCCACGGTGCCCACTGGCAGCCCGGTGAAGGTCGGCGAATCGAAGGCGCCGATGTCGATCTTGCGCTCGCTGACGAAGTAATCGGTGCTACCACGGTGGAAGGTCTTGTCCGGATCGGGGACGAAGAAGTGCGCGGTGCGGCCGCTGGAAGCGCGGGCCAGATCCGGACGGTCTTCGAGCACGGCGTCCAGGCGCTGGCGGTAGTAGGCCGTGATGTTCTTCACGTAGGCCATGTCCTTGTAGCGCCCCTCGATCTTGAACGAGCGCACGCCGGCTTCCACCAGGGCGCGGATGTTGGCGCTCTGGTTGTTGTCCTTCATCGACAGCAGGTGCTTCTCGTAGGCGATCACCCCGCCGTGCTCGTCTTTCAGGGTGTAGGGCAGGCGGCAGGCCTGGGAGCAGTCACCGCGGTTGGCACTGCGCCCGGTCTGGGCGTGGGAGATGTTGCACTGCCCGGAAAACGCCACGCACAGCGCGCCGTGAATGAAGAACTCGATGGCCGCGTCGGTTTCGGCGGCGATGGCGCTGATTTCCTTGAGGTTCAGCTCGCGGGCCAGTACCAGCTGGGAGAAACCGGCCTGGTCGAGGAACTTGGCCCGCTCCAGGGTACGGATATCGGTTTGGGTGCTGGCGTGCAGCTCGATGGGCGGAATATCCAGCTCCATCACCCCCAGGTCCTGGACGATCAACGCATCGACACCGGCGTCGTACAACTGGTGGATCAGCTGGCGCGCCGGCTCCAGTTCGTTGTCGTGGAGGATGGTGTTGAGGGTGGTGAACACCCGGGCGTGGTAGCGGCGGGCGAACTCCACCAGCTGGGCGATCTCGCCCACCTCGTTGCTGGCGTTGTGGCGGGCACCGAAGCTCGGGCCACCGATGTACACCGCGTCGGCGCCGTGCAGGATGGCTTCGCGGGCGATGGCCACATCGCGGGCAGGGCTGAGCAGTTCCAGGTGATGTTTGGGCAAGGACATGTTTTTTTAGTCAGGCTTATCAGGGTCAAGGCGCGCATTGTAGCGGCGAAACGCGTGCCCGGCACCCGTGTGCTGCCCGGTGGCGGCCACGCCTTGCGCGCAGCCGCCGGTTACAGCCGCTGCGTCAGGCCTTGGCGGCCATGGCGGTGACTTCCACGCGCATGCCTTCCACCGCCAGGGCGGCCACGCCAACCGCGGCGCGCACCGGCCAGGGCTTGGCGAAGAAACGCTGGTAGACCTCGTTGAACGCGGCGCGGTCGGCCATGTCGGTGAGGTAGATGGTCAGGTGCATGACCCGCTCCATGGAGCTGCCGGCGCGCTCCAGGGCGACTTTCAGCGCCTGCAGGGTGCATTCGCTCTGCAGGGTGATGTCCCCCAGTTCCAGGCTGCCGTCGGCGCGCGTGGGGATCTGGGTCGACACCAGGATGCCGTTGAACGCGGCAACGTCGGAGGAAATGGAATCGGCGTCCGGGTCGGGGGTGAAGATCAGGTCTGGCTGGGTCATGGGGGGCTCTGGTGTCCAAGGGTTCAAAAAGCCATGGAGTATAGGGGCGGCCCTGCGCCCTTGTCAGCGCCGATGCGTGGCCTGTGGCGACGGCGGCGCTGAACGCCGTGGGCTGCTGCGGGTTACATTCCAGCGACTTGCCGCTACTCTTTGCAGCCGCGCCGCAGGCTGGCCAGTGCGGCGCTTGACGATTCATCTATCCAGGTAAGGAACAGGCTTTGACTGATCGCATGGTGTTAACGGCTGATGGCAGCGTTAGCGCGTTTTCCACCTTTGAATCCGTGACCTGCCTGGTGCTGTTGGGTGATCCCGGAGCCGGCAAGAGTCATCTGTTCGAGCACTGGGCCGAGCAGGCGGGCGGCCGGGCCATGTCGCTGCGCGGCTTCCTGTTGCGCGATCCCGCGCTGATCGCCGCGGGCAGCACCTTGTTCATCGATGCCCTGGATGAGCACCGTGCGCAGTATGGCGAGCGGCCCGCCTTCGACGACCTGATTCGCCACCTCGGGCGCTTGCCGCCTTGCCGGGTGCGCATTGCCTGTCGCAGTGCCGATTGGGCGGGGCTCAATGACCTGAAGCTGTTGTCCAGCTGCTTTCCGGGAAAGGACCAGGTGCAAGAGCTGCACTTGCTGGCGCTCAGCGAAGAGGAACAGCAGCAGGTGCTGGAGCAGCATGGCGGCACGCCTAAGGACTTTCTGCAGCAGGCGCGCCAGCGCGGCCTGGGCGAAATGCTCGGCAACCCGCTGACCTTGCTGATGCTGGCCCAGGTGGTTGCCCAGGATCACTGGCCCCTGACCCGCAGGGAGCTGTTCGAGCGTTCCAGCGTGCTGTTGCTGGACGAGCTCAATGCGGCGCACCGCGATGATCGTCAGCCCCATGCGCAACTCTCGGAACAGCAGATGCTGGAGGCGGCAGGCCTGTTGTGCGCCTTGCGCCTGCTGGCCGATATCGACGGGTTCAGCACGGACGAGCGCTACGACCGGCGCTATCCGCCCCTGCGCAAGTTGCATGCATTTGGCACTGCCGCGCTGCGTGCGGCCCTGGCCAGCCGGGTCTTTACCTCGACCCGCGAGCCCGGGGTGTTCGACTACGGCCACAAGGCCAGCGCCGAGTACCTGGCGGCGCGCTACCTTGCCGGGCAGTTCCATGCCGGGTTGCCGCTGAGCAGAATCCGCCTGTTGCTCTGTGTCGAGGGCAAGCCGGCTTCGTACCTGCGCGGCGTGCATGCCTGGCTGGCGGTATTTCTCGGGGCGCAGGCCAGCCCGTTCATCGAGGCGGACCCTTATGGAATCCTGGTCTATGGCGACGCTGCCTCGCTGAGCGTGCAGAGCAAGATCCAGTTGCTGCAGGCACTGGCCACGCTGGCGTTGGCCGATCCCTGGTTCCGTGGCCAGGAGCCTCCGGCATTGAACCTGGCGGGCTTCACCGAGCCTGGGCTGGAGCCCTGTTTTCAACGCTTGTTGTCCGACCCGGGCCTGCCCCACGAGCTGCGCTTGCTGCTCTTGGACTTGTTGCGCGCCGGCCAGCCACTGCCGGCGATGTTGCAACCCTTGACCCAATTGCTGGCCGCTGCGGGCACTCACCTGAACGAGCGTGCCTACGCCGCGCAGGCCTTGGCGCGCTGGGGCGAGGAGGGAACTCAGGTGGTGCGCCGGGCCTACCAAGACCTGGTGGGCGACAAGCACGCCAGGAGCCTGTGTGGCTACATCCTCAGTCACCGCCTGGCAGGCCAGGTCCACTATGACCAGCTGCTGGAGCTCTACCGCCAAGGCGCCGATGCCCAGGGTGCCGCCTACGCTTCGCTGGCGCGCTGGAGCTTGCATGAGGTGGTGGCCGATCCCGAGATGACCGCTTGCCTGGACGGCATGGTCGAGTTGTGGCCGCAAATCGCTGAGGACAACCCCAGGGGCGAGGTGCTCAGGTTCGTCCTGCACTTGCTGGTGCGGTATCTCAACACCGTGGCCGTGCTGGACGAGCCCCGAGTCTTTCAATGGCTGGCGTTTATCAATGCCGGCGTGGTCGACCCGCATCCGTGGCTGTTCAATGGGCTGCGCGCGGCGCTGCAGCGACGTCCGGAGACGGCCCAAGGCCTGTTGGACAGGGCCGCCAGCCATCCTGGGCTGGCGGGCTGCGAGTTTCTTGAGCAAGAGCTGCCAAGCGCGGACGAGCCGCAGGAGAGCGGCTATCCGTGCCCCGAGGAATATCAACCTGCGGTTGCAGCGTTGCACCAGCAACTGCAAGCCACTGAGGCGCCGCTCACCTGTGACGCTTTCCTGCTGGGGTTCGTGATCTTCGACTGTATCGAACGCGAGACCCTGGCCGGGGAGGCCTGGTTCTCAGCCTTTCGCCAAGCGCAGTACGCGGACTATATCGATTGCATCGTCCTGCACTTTCTGGTGCTGCCGGACCATTTCAGGCAGCGCAGTTGCCTGTCGTGGAAAGCCACCCGGCAAATCGCCTTGGCGGACAAGCTCGATGTGGTGTTCCAGGTCCTCAATAGCGCCGCGTCGCTGGACAAGACGGCCTTGTACGATGTGGTGCGACCGTTCTGCCGGCACCTCGACCTGCCACGCTTTGGCCCCTGCATCAGTCAACTGCTGAGCAGCGGTGCAGGCCTGGAACATCAGGCCTTCATCATCACCCTGGGGCTGTTGCTGTCGCTGGAGTCGTTCGCTCCTGTGCTGCAAGCCAGCGATACCGCCACCCGCAATGAGGTGGTCTGGTACCTGCGCGACCTGACCGGGCTGGTGCGCGGATTCGACGGCCCCATGCACCTGTCCGCCGAGCAGGCGTTCTGTTTCTGCCGCCTGGTCGCCGACCAATACCCGGCCACGCCGCAGGCTTTCGATTGGTTTGCTCTCAGTAACACCGGGGCCGAGGACGCCGATGAGTTCCTGGCCGGACTGATCAGCTATCTGGCGAGCAAGACCTGCGACGACTCCCGGCGTCATCTGCTCAGCTTGCAAGGTCATCCGCGTCTGGCCTCGTGGCACCCCTACCTGAACCACGCGCTGCTGCTCAACGACGCCCGGCGGCGTGATGCCCGGCACACCCGGCATGGCTGGGAGCAGGTGGCGCAGGTCCTGAATAACGGCGTGCCCGGCACTATCGAGCAGATGCAGGCGCTGGTGCTGGATGAGCTGCAAGGGATTGCCGGCCTGCTGCGCAGCAACCTCGACGTGCACAAGTTCTTCTGGAACGAGGTCAAGGGCCGGATCAGCACTCCCAAATGGGAGGAAAGCTGCCGCGACGTGCTGCTGAGCCTGTTGCGTCCGCGACTGGAGGCACGCCAGATCACGGCCGAGCCCGAGGCGCACATGGCCGATGAAAAACGCGTGGATATCGCGGTGCAAAGCGGGCCCATCAAGCTGGTGATCGAGCTCAAGCGCAGTTCACACAAGGACGTCTGGAGCGCGATCCAGGATCAGTTGATTGCGCTCTATACCCCCGATCCCGGAGCCCGTGGCTACGGCATCTACGGTGTGTTCTGGCATGGACCGCGAGCCAAGGTCCGGGCCGGCCCCGGGGGCGTGGTGCCGCAGAGTGCGGAGCAGATGCTGAGCCTGCTCGAGGCCAGCGTCCCCGAGCCGCAGCGGGCGTACATCAAGGTCTTTGTGCTGGATGTCTCGGGGCGCTGAGGGCTGGACGGGGCGGCGTAGCGGCGCTCAATCGGCGTCGGCTGCGTCCTGGACAGGGCTCAACCAGGTCGCCAGCACCCGCCGGTCCAGCTCCTCCCAATCGGCCATGCCCAGTACCCGGGTGGTGTTCAGGCCGCGCAGGTAGCCGCGCAGCTGGTAGGCCACGGCCAGCAGCAGCTGCGGGTCGGCGCTGGGGTCGCCGAGCACGCTTTCGTACTCGATCAGGTAGTCGGCGACGCGGTCGCGGAACTCGGGCAGGACGGCATCACGGATCAGGTCAAAAGTTCGCACGCAAGAATCCCTTTTAGTTGTAGTTGGACTGCCGGGCAGTCTGCCCGGAGGGCAACTATTGGTTCAAGTAATAGTGACAATCAAAAAACAGCTATTTTGCTCGGCGCACTAACCGTGGAAAATCGCCGCCCTCGATAGCGCCCGCCAGATTCGATCCGTGGCGCCCTGTACCCGCGTTCTTGACTCCAGGATTTGTCCGATGCGCCTTTTACCCCTGTTTGCCATGACTTCTGCCGCTCTCGTGCTGGCCGGCTGTGCCTCCGCGCCGAACGACCCGAGCCTGGTCATGCAGACCCGCAAAACACCTGCCCAGTACGCCGATTGCGTGATCCCCAAGCTGCAGAGCAGCGACCAGACCGCTACCGTTTCGCAGTCGCAGCGCGGCTACCGGATCGTGGTCACCAGCAAGGTGGCCGCGGACAACGTACTGGAAGCCTACAAGGCCCCCAATGGCGGCAAGGTGTTCCTCTATGAGCGGCATCTGCTGGCCTCCAGCTTTGCCCCGTCCCATTTCGAAAAGGCCGCGCAAGACTGCCTGTAGCCTGCCCAGGGCTCATGGCTGCCTGGCGCGGGCGCTGCGGCGACAGCGTTCGGAGCACCAGCGCACCTCATCCCAGCAACGCGCCCAGCGCTTGCGCCAGGTGAAGGGCCGGCCGCAGGCGGCGCAGTCCTTGCGCGGCAGTTCGGACTTCTTCACAGGGCCTCTCCGGCGTCCAGGCGCGCGAGTAACTCCTCGCCCCGTTGCCAGATGGCGTCCCGGCGCGGGGCGTCCATGCGTTGCAGGTTGCGATAGGTGAGGGCTAGCCGCGGATTGCCGCCCAGTTGCTCCTGGTGGCGGATCAGGAAATGCCAGTACAGGGCATTGAACGGGCAGGCATCGTTGCCCGTGGCCTGGTCCACCCGGTAACGGCAGCCGCCGCAGTAGTCGGACATCCGCTGGATATAGCGGCCGCTGGCGCAATAGGGCTTGGAGCCCAGGTAGCCGCCGTCGGCGTGCATCACCATGCCCAGGGTGTTGGGCAACTCGACCCAGTCGAAGGCATCCAGGTAGACCGCCAGGTACCAGTCGCAGATGGCCTTGGGGGCGATGCCGGCCAGCAGGGCGAAGTTGCCGGTGACCATCAACCGCTGGATATGGTGGGCATAGCCCAGCTCCAGGGTCTGGCCGATGGCCTGGGCCATGCAGCGCATGTCGGTGGCGCCGTTCCAGTAGAACTCCGGCAGGGCCCGGCTATTGCCCAGGCCGTTAAGCTCGGCGTAGTCGGGCATGCGCAGCCAGTAGATGCCGCGGACATATTCACGCCAGCCGATCAGTTGGCGGATGAAACCCTCCGCGGCATTCAGCGCCACCCGGTTTTCACGGTAGGCACGCTCGACATCGGCGCAGAGCTGGCGCACATCCAGCAGGCCGATATTCAGCGCGGCACTGATCCGCGCGTGAAACAGAAAGGGCTCGCCCTCGGCCATGGCGTCCTGGTAGTCGCCGAAGGCGGCCAGGGAAAAGTCCAGGAAGTGCTGCCACAGCTGCTGCGCCTGCTCGTGGGTCACCGGATAGTCGAAGCGCTCCAGGTCACCGTAGTGATCGCTGAAGCGCTGGCCCACCAGCTGCATCACGTCGCGGGTGATGGCGTCGTGGCCGAAGCGCGCCGCAAAGGGCCCGCGCAGACCCCGGGGCAGGGCCTTGCGGTTGTCGGCATCGAGGTTCCAGGTGCCGCCGCAGGGGCGCCCGTCGGGCTCCAGCAGCAGGCCGCTTTGCTTGCGCATCTCGCGGTAGAAATATTCCATGCGCAACGACGTCCGCCCGGCCGCCCACCGGCCGAAGGCTTCGCGGGAGCACAGGAACCGCCGGTCCACATGAAAGGTCAGGGGCAGGCCCGCATCGCGCAGCGCCTGTTCCAGTCGCCATTCTCCGCACTCGGTGACATGCAGCTGCGTCGCGCCGAGGGCCGCCTGCCAGCGCCGCAGCTCACCGGGCAGGCTGCCGCTGTTGTCGGGGTCGTCCAGGGTGACGTAGATCACCTGCCAGCCTTGCTCGCGCAGGCGCGCGGCAAAGTGGCGCATGGCGCTGAAGATCAGCAGGATTTTCTGTGGATGATGCCGGACATAACGCGCTTCGCTGTCGACTTCGGCCATCAGCAGCGTGTCGTGGGCCGGGTCCAGGACCTTGAGCAACTCCAGGTCGAACGACAGCTGGTCGCCCAGCACCAGCCCCAGTCGACCGCCAGTAGCGGCGCTTACCATGGCAGACGCTCGCCGTCGTAGGCAAAGAACTGGCCGCTGTCGGCTGCGCTCAGGCGGTCGATCAGCGCCAGCAGCTCCCGGGCCGCCACGCTGGCCGGACGCGCCGCCGCGGAGCCGCGGAACGGCTGCGACAACTGCGAAACCACGGTGCCGGGATGCAGGCTGAGCAGGCGGGCGCCGGGCCGGGTTCGCGCCAGTTCGATGGCCGCGGTCTTGACCAGCATGTTCAGCGCGGCCTTGGAGGCACGATAGGCGTACCAGCCGCCCAGGCGGTTGTCGCCGATGCTGCCGACCTTGGCCGACAGCAGCGCCATCGCGCCCTGGGGGGCCAGCAGGGGCAGGAAGTGACGCATGACCAGGGCCGGGCCCACCGCATTGACCTGGAACACTGCCTTGAGTGTCTCGTCCTCAAGGGCGGCGTAGGTTTTTTCCGGCTTGACGTCGGCGCGATGCAGCAGGCCGGCGGCATGCACGATCAGTTGGTAGGGCGCCTCATCCGCCAATGCGGCGGCGGCCGCGGCAATGCTCTCGGGCCGTTCGAGGTCGAGCCCGGGAAGCGTGCCGCGGGACAGGGCGCGGACCCCCGCACAGTGCGGGTCCTCTTCGAGCCATTGGCAAAAGGCCGAACCCAGGGCGCCGCTGGCGCCAATCACCAGCGCACGGTAGCCCGCGCCCAGGGACTGCATGTTCAAGGTATTGCTCATTGTGTGTTACCCACCGATTGACGTGGCAGCGAGCCTGACTCCCTGCTCACACCGTGAAAATCCATGGGTAATATTTGTACATAAAATTTGATTTTGTACAGGTTATTTGCAGAATTGCCTGCTAAAAATCTTCCGGCACAAGCCATTGCCGGCTTCTGCGAACCCAGGAGAGTGCCATGTGGGGGATCTACCTGCTGTTGAGCCTGGTTGCGGTCATGGCGCTGTTCCTGTGCCTACGCCGACGCCAGCCCAGGGGGACGGGCCAGCGGCACAGGGCCAGTGCCTGTCTGGGCGGCGAAGAGTCGTACCCGGGGGATTAGGTTGTACGTTGTGAGTCTGCTGTACAGCTTTGCCCTGGGGCTGGGCTGGGCATGAGCTGCCCGCCGGCCCGGGTCAGGGGCGGGCGGAGCGCTCGATCAAGCGGCCACGCCGAGCCAGGGCAGCGCCAGGTACAGCTTGATCACGATGGCGTTGCTGATGTCGATGAAGAAGGCGCCGACCATGGGCACCACCAGAAACGCCATCTGCGACGGCCCGTAGCGCTGGGTCACCGCCTGCATGTTGGCGATGGCGGTCGGGGTCGCGCCGAGGCCGAAGCCGCAATGGCCGGCCGCCAGAACCGCGGCGTCATAGTTGCGGCCCATGACGCGGAAGGTGACGAAGATCGCAAACAGCGCCATCACCAGGGTCTGCACGGCCAGCAGCGTCAGGATCGGCAGGGCCAGGGTGGCCAGGTCCCACAGCCGCAGCGACATCAAGGCAATCGCCAGGAACAGCGACAGGCTGACATTGCCCAGCAGCGACACCTCCTGATCGACGACCTGGTGCCAGCCCAGTGCCGACAGGCCGTTGCGCAACACCACCCCGACGAACAGCACGCAGACGAAGGTCGGCAACTCCAGCGCCGTGCCCTGGATCAAGTCACCGAGAAAGCTCCCGGCCTGCAGGCTGATGGCAACCAGGGCCAGGGTTTCGATGAAGCTCAACGCGGTGATCTGCCGCTCCTTGTACGGCTGCTCATAGCCCCTGGGCAGGCGCGGCTCGGCCTGGGCAAGGCCGGGAGTCTGCACCCGCTTGACCAGCAGGCGGGCGACCGGTCCGCCGATCAAACCGCCCAGTACCAGGCCGAAGGTGGCCGAGGCCATGGCAATTTCCGGAGCCGAGGCCAGGCCGTACTGCTCCTTGAATACCGCCCCCCAGGCGCCGCCCGTACCGTGACCGCCGGACAGGGTCACCGAGCCGGCCAGCAGTCCCATCAACGGATCAAGCCCCAATGCCTTGGCCAGGCCGATGCCCATGGCGTTCTGCACCAACAGAAAAGCGGTCACCACCAGCAGGAAGATCGCCAGTTTGCGTCCGCCCTTTTTCAGGCTGGCAAAGTCCGCGCTCAGGCCGATGGTGGCGAAGAAGGCCAGCATCAAGGGCGCCTGCAGTGATTTGTTGATGCTGACCTCAATGTCTGCAAAAACTCGAAGCGCCAGAAGCAGCACGGCCACCACCAGGCCGCCCGCCACCGGTTCGGGGATGTTGTAGGCCCGCAGGAAACCGACCCGGGTGACAAGGCCCCGTCCCAGCAACAGCACCAATGACGCGGCCACCAGGGTTCCATAGAAGTCCAGTTGGACCATTCGCACACTCCTCGGTCTGGGTTCCCGGACGCGCTGCCTGCCTGCGGCGTCGACGGATTGGGTTGAGAAGCCTCAACCCGATGGATTAGGGGGCAAGGGCGGCCGTCACTGGCTTGCCTGCCTCAAGCATGATTTGCGCGCATTGCCCGGTGCCGACCGATCGGGCCGGAGCGGCGGATCGGCGTCATGAGCGGCAATGCTTGGGGGTCGCTGCGGTCGCGTTGTCGCCGGCCGGAGCTTTGGTGCTTTGCGTGGGTCGTGTTCAAACCGTTGATTCACCGGGTATTTCACCCCGGCAATGAAGCGCGGAGTTCAGCGCCACAGCGTTAAGCACGGATTAACAGTGGGACAGGCGCGGCTGGAAACCGGCTTTTTTAAGAAATGTCCTAAAGAGCCGCCGGGTAGCGCCGGTCTTTTCCGCCATCCAGGTCGGTACTTTCTGATCCAGATCAGCACATTCGACTCAGCGACGCCCAGACTGACGGGCGCCGGACTCAAATCTGTCAATACCGGGCGCATAAGGGCATAGGGAAGAGGCCGCGCGGCTCCTTCTGTTGCGGGTGTCCCGCGCCTCAAGCCCCGTTTCGCCAGCCACCACCTGGCTGGCAACGCATTCAGTGGAGTCGCTATGTATCGCTTCAATGCACGGCTTTCCAGCGCTGAGCTGGTCGATACCCCGTTGCCGATCCAGGCCGGCGCTGCCGAGTCAGCCGGGCCGCTGGCGCCCGAACTGCTGCTACGCCTGCAGCGCTACTGGGACGCGGCCAACTACCTGTGCGTCGGCCAGATCTACCTGCAGGCCAACGCCTTGCTGCGTGAACCCTTGCGCCCCGAGCACATCAAGCCGCGGCTGCTGGGGCACTGGGGGACATCGGTCGGGCAGAGTTTCATCTACGTGCACCTGAACCGGCTGATCAGCGAGCGCGGCGTGCAGACCGTCTTCATTTCCGGGCCGGGCCATGGCGGCCCCACGCTCAACGCCTGCGCCTGGCTGGAGGGCACCTACAGTGAGGTGCACGCCGACGTCACTCAGGACGAAGCCGGCATGCTGCGGCTGTTTCGCAGCTTCTCCACCCCCGGCGGCATACCCAGCCACTGCGGGCCGCATACCCCCAATTCACTGCACGAAGGCGGCGAGCTGGGCTATTCGCTGTTGCACGCCTTCGGTGCGGTGTTCGACAACCCGGACTTGCTGGTGGCCTGTGTCGTCGGTGACGGCGAAGCCGAGACCTGCCCGCTGGAGGGCAGTTGGAAGAGCGTGCACTTTCTGGACCCGCGGCGTGACGGCGCGGTGCTGCCGATCCTGCACCTCAACGGCTACAAGATTTCCGGGCCGACGGTGGAGGCGCGCCTGGCCGATGAAGATTTGCTGGAGCTGTATCGCGGGCGCGGTTATCAGCCGCAGATCGTCGCCGGTGACGATTTGCCCGGGATGCATCAACGCTTCGCCGCGGCGCTCAATGACTGTCACGACCAGATCCTGTCGATCCAGGCGCAGGCCAGGACCCTCGGCTCGCCGGTACGGGCGCGCTGGCCGCTGATCATCCTGCGCAGCCCCAAGGGCTGGACCGGTCCGAAAGTGGTGGACGGCCTGCCCGTGGAGGGCACCTTCCGCGCGCATCAGGTGCCCCTGGCCAATGTCCGCGACAATCCCGAGCACCTGCAGCAGCTGGAGAGCTGGATGCGCAGCTATGCGCCGGCCACCTTGTTCAGTGACAGCGGGGCGTTGCTGCCCGAACTCCAGGCCCTGACGCCAGCGGCCGAGTTGCGCATGGGCGCGGTGCCCCATGTGAATGGCGGCCGGCGGCTGATCGCCCTGGAGCTGCCGGATTTTGCGCACTACGGGCTGCAGGTCCCAGGCCCCGGGCAGGTGATTGCCGAGGCACCGCGCAAGCTCGGCGAGTACCTGCGGGACGTGATGCGCAACAACCCGCGCAACTTTCGTGTGTTCGGCCCCGATGAAACCAACTCCAACCGCCTCAATGCGGTGTTCGAAGCCGACCGGCGCACCGCCTGCGGCCCGTGCCTGTCGATCGACGATCGGCTGGCGCCGGACGGCCGGGTCATGGAGGTGCTCAGCGAGCACCTGTGCGAAGGCTGGCTGGAGGGCTATCTGCTGACCGGTCGCCACGGCATGTGGTCGACCTACGAGGCCTTCGCCCAGGTGGTGGATTCAATGGTCACCCAGCACGCCAAATGGCTGCAGCAGAGCAAGGAGTTTGCCTGGCGGCGCCCCTTGGCGTCGCTGAACATCCTGATCACCAGTCATGCCTGGCGCAACGACCACAACGGCTTCAGCCATCAGTCCACCGGGTTTGTCGACAATGTGCTGCAGCGCCGATCCGACGTGGTACGGGTGTACTACCCGCCGGACGCCAATTGCCTGCTGAATGTGTTTGATCACTGCCTGCGCAGCCGCGACTGCATCAACGTGGTGACCTGCGGCAAACAGCCGGATTTTCAGTGGCTGGATTTCGCGACGGCGCTGCAGCACTGCTCCCAGGGCGCTTCGATCTGGGCGTTCGCCAGCAACGACCACGGGCAGCGGCCCGATGTGGTCCTGGCCTGCGCCGGCGATGTGCCCACGGCGGAAGCGGTGGCGGCCAGCTGGCTGCTGCAGAAGCATGTCCCGGGCATCCGCGTCAGGCTGGTCAATGTGGTGGACCTGGGCATTCTCGCCGCGCCCCAGGACCGGCCCCACGGCATGGACCATCTGGCGTTCGAAGCGCTGTTCACCGGCGATGTGCCGGTGATGTTCGCCTTTCATGGTTCGACCTGGGTGATCCACTCCATGGTCCATGGCCGGGCCAACGAAGCGCGCTTCCATGTGCGCGGCTTCAGCGATCGCGGCAGCACCACCACGCCTTTCGACATGGTGGTGCTGAACAACATGAGCCGCTATCAACTGGCGCTGGACGCCTTGACCCATGTGCCGCGCCTGCAGGAGCAGGCGCGGCCGGCGGTGGAGCATTTCCAGAGCCAGCTGCGCCGCCACCAGCTGTGGATCCGCGAGCATTTCGAAGACCTGCCGGAAATCCGCAACTGGAGCTGGACCGCGGATTTCAGCGAGCGGCACAGCCCGCCGCCGCTGGCCCAAGGGCAGCTCAGGGGGCCAGCGTACAGCGACACCTGAGTGCGCTGCGCCCGAGGTCCTTGACCCGGGCGCAGGGCCCGCTGCCAGCAGCCAGGTCACGCTTCATCCGCCGGGTTGTTCGGTGTTAAAGTCGCGCCCCATGAAATTGTCCCGCCCCGACCGCTCGCTGATTGCCTGGACCCTGTATTTTTGCGTCCTGTTCAATGTGTTCGCCTGCGGCTTGGGGCACGGCCAGATGATGGGCCTGGCCCTCAACGGTGTGGGCGGGCAGTTCTGCTCCTCCCTGGTCAGCAAGGCCCCGCTGCAGCAGTCCGACTTCAGCGACCAGAGCGCCAGCACCTGGGCCGGCAGCTTCTCCTGCCCGGTCTGTTCGGGAGCGGCCCTGAGTCTGGTCCTGCTGTTCTGCCTGAGCTGGCTGCTGCGTATCGGCCAGTTCCGGCGCCATAGCCTTGAACCGCGCTGCAAGGCGCCCCCGCGCTACTCCTGGCCCTCGGCCAATCCCCGAGCCTCCCCGCTGATCTGAGCTCGCAAGCGGACAGCCGCCTTCGCCGCTGACCGCCGGTAGGCCTGTCTCCCTCCTGCCTCTGGCTGCCGTTCGCGGCCGTGGCTGCGTGGCTGAATGCAGGCCGTTCGATTCTCAAGATGTGGAGGACGTGGCATGAACGCTTTTCAACGCGGGCTCCCTGACCTGGGCGCGCGCCGCTGATGTTCGGGTGCGGGCTGCGCAATGCCAGCCGGCAGAACGCCTGGGTCGCGGCGTTCCTGGCCATTGTGCTGAAGATCACGGCGCTGCCCATGGCCAGTGCCATGGGCACCCTGAGCCTGGAGCAACTGCTGGCGGGCAGTTTCTGTTCGTCCGGCGGCGTGCGGCTTGCCGTGGCCCTGGACAAAGAGCCGGCCAGTTCGGCGGTGCAGGGCGATTCGGGCCATTGCTGCTGCTCACAGTCGATCGGCGCTGCGCCGCTGGGGGCGTCTTCCCCGGTCTTGCCGGTCTTCCTCGGCCTGGCACCGCGCCTGCCGAGCGGCCGGCCGCTGAGGCTGACGCCTCGCCAACGCTGGCCGTCGATCAATCCCCGGGCTTCTCCCCACGCTGATGCATGACCGTTGTCATTCGCGCGTCCCCACGGCCGGTGGCCGAGGACGTGTTCATGGTTATTGCAAAGATGCAAAGGAGCACCACATGGCTCGAATCATTCACGGCCGGCGACAGCCGCCACGGCCCGTGGCCGCCAATCTGGACAAGGGTCGCCGGAGGCTGGCATGCGCGCACTAGCGATCCCCTCTGGCGTCAGCCGTCTGCTGAGTAAAAGCACGCGGGGCCCCAACCACGGCGACTTTCTGCTGCCGTTTCCCGATTACCCGAGCAACGCTCGCAGCTTCGTGCACCTGGATGCGCGCCTGCTGCCGTACTGGCACACCCTGTTCGATGTCTGCCCGGGGCTGCTCAAGCTCGATCCGCCGGACGGCTTGAACATCTTTCGTGGCTTCATGACCTGGGCCTACCGCAATCATCCGCCGCTGAACTGGACCTATTACCTGAGCCTGTGCCGCTGGCTGCTGGGGTCGCGCTACGCAGCGCGGATCAATGCGGAGCATATCGAGGCGTTCATGAGCGCCGCGGCCGCGCGCTGGATCAACACCGACGACAGTCAGGCCCGTGGGCTGGTACTGGCCTGGCGCGAATCTGCGGACTGGGTGTTCGACTGGAAGGTGGCGCCGCGCCTGGTGCCGCAGGCCGAGGGCGGGCCGGAGGAGTACCCGCCGGTGCCCTGGGACTTTGCCTGGTGCCCGTTGAGCGCCAAGGGCGGCGCGGGCTTTCGTCGTTGGTTGCCGATTCCCTGAGACGGCTATCCGCCCAGGGTTGATGCCCGGCAGACCCCGGGTCTGCCGGGCACCTTGGGTTACTGCGGCAGCAGCACGCTGTCCACCACGTGAATCACCCCATTGGACTGCATGACATCGGCGATGCTGATCGCGGATTTGCCGCCTTTGGCGTCGATGACCCAGAGCTTGCCTTCATAGGGTTTGACCGTCAGGGCTTCACCCTGGACGGTCTTGAGCATGACCTGTCCGCCATGTTGCTTGGCCTCGATCAGCAGTTGCCCGGCGGTGTGGGTTCCGGGCACCACATGGTAGGTCAGGACCTTGCTCAGATCGGCCTTGTGCTCAGGCTTGAGCAGGGTGTCGACGGTGCCGGCCGGCAGCTTGGCGAACGCCTCGTTGGTGGGGGCAAACACGGTGAACGGGCCTTTGCTGTTGAGGGTGTCCACCAGCCCCGCGGCCTTGACCGCCGCGACCAGGGTGGTGTGGTCCTTGGAGTTGACCGCGTTCTCCACGATGGTTTTGCTCGGGTACATCGCAGCGCCGCCGACCATCACCGAATCAGCGGCGAATCCGCTGAGCGGGGCAGTGACGGAGAATACGGCAAAGCAGACAGCGGCCAGGCGCTTGCTAAACGTGTGCATGATGCAGCTCCTCGATTATTCGGCCCTCCTGATGAGGGTGCTGAATGTACGGTGCCCATCGGCAAACGGATGCGGCGCTGGCCGATTTTTCTCGGCAGCGCTCGCTCAAGCGACTCGGCAGTGGCTGCCCGGCCTGCACTGCAAGGGCAGAACAGGGCAGGGCGCGCGGCGCCTTACTTCGACATCCAATCGATCACCGCCTTGTAGTCCTCGGCGCTGCAATCCATGCACAGGCCCCGGGGCGGCATGGCATTGAAGCCTTCGGTCACGTGCTTGACCAATACGTCTGTGCCTTGCGCCAGGCGCGGTTTCCAGGCCTGCTGATCGCCCTTTTTCGGCGCCATGGGCAACTGCCCGCTGTGGCAGGCGGTGCAGGCGCGGTTGAACACCGCCTCCGGGTCCTGGGCGGCGTGGGCGCTGGTGAATGCGAGTAAACAGGCGGCAGCCAGTAGCGTCTTCATGATGGTCCTCATCGTGTTCTTATCATCAGGTTGTCGCGCACGGACGCGATCGACGCAGTGTAGGGAGGGGGTTTTTACACCCCCACTGCGACCGCCCGCCGCAGGTGCCGCCCGCCAGCGCTGAGTTAGGCGATCCACCGGCCGGCGGCGGGCAATCTGTGGCAGGTTGTCGCACATCAGGCCGGCAAAGCCTGCGTGCTAGATTGCCGGCCGACGGGATGCTTTCTCCAGGCAGGGTTACATCACGTCACTGAGTGCCGGTGTTTCGCGAGGAGCCCGGCACTCTTTTGCAGATTTCACGGGGCGAGCCAGCATCTCGATGCCCGCCGTCACCCTTGGCCACGGCGTTCCCCGTCGCCAGCCACCCCCTTGCCAGTTCCCCCTTCAACAGCTCCAGCTCCCGGGCCCGGGCGGGCTGGCGATCTTTGGCCCGTTCATGAGCTGTGCGCAGCAGCGGCTGTCACCGAACGGGACCTGTCACCTGTGGCTGGATGTCGGGCTGTAGCCATCGCGCTTTGCCCGGCAAGTGCTCCCGACCTTGCACGACCAGTTGATGCTGGCCTCGGCGGCGCGCTGGGCCATCGGTGACCGCAGCCAAGGGCGCCATTGGCTGTTGCGTGGGGATGATCAGGGTTTTCCCATCGCTTGCCGCAGGAGGGGTGGTCGTTCCTGCCCGCGGACCCGGGTTATTGGTGCTGCGGCGGAATGTCGCAGACATGGTTTTCCGCGCTCAGTGGTCGGGGAGGGCTGCCGAGGCTCTACGTCAACATATTGGCTAAAAGTTCATTGTTTTTTAGAAACGGCCAGAACTAGACGTAATATTGACGTAATGGCTTTTTCACCCCAGTATGCGCTCGCTGAGCAATTGATTTTATTGATGTTTTTTTGACGCCAACATCATCGGATCGGCTCGGGCCAAGGCGCTAGAGCCTTCGGCAAACCACAGCCCCCCGGAAAATGACGCCCATGGCAGCTATTAGCCAGGGTGTTTTCAACCGGTGTGCTAGCTTGAATCGGCGTAGCGACGAAATTTTCCTTGGGATGATCTATGTCTTCTGAACGGATACTGGTTACGGGTGGCGCCGGTTTCATTGGTTCCCACTTGGTCGATGCGTTGTTGGCCAAAGGCTATGCCGTTCATGTTCTGGATGATCTGTCCACCGGCAAGACCAGCAATCTGCCGCTGACCCATCACGGCCTGAAACTCACGGTCGGTGATGTCGCCGATGCCACGCTCCTGGCCACGGCCATGAGCGGCTGCGACGCGGTGGTGCACTTGGCGGCGGTGGCTTCGGTGCAGGCCTCGGTCGAAGACCCGGTACGCACCCACCAGAGCAACTTCATCGGCACGCTGCGGGTCTGCGAGGCCATGGCCGCGGCGGGCATCCGCCGGGTGGTGTTCGCTTCCAGCGCGGCGGTGTACGGCAACAACGGCGAGGGCACCGCGATTGGCGAGGACACGCCCAAGTCGCCCCTCACGCCCTACGCAGCGGACAAGCTCGCCAGCGAGTACTACCTGGATTTCTACCGCCGCCAGCATGGCCTGGAGCCGGTGATCCTGCGCTTTTTCAACATCTTCGGGCCGCGCCAGGATCCTTCCTCGCCGTACTCCGGGGTGATCAGCATCTTCAGCGAACGGGCCAGGAGCCAGCAGCCGATCACCCTGTTCGGCGATGGCGGGCAGACCCGGGATTTCGTCTATGTCGCCGACCTGGTGAAGATCCTGGTCCAGGGCCTGGAGCAACCTGCGCCCGCGATCGATGCCACCAACGTCGGCCTGGGTGGCGTGACCAGCCTCAACGACCTGATCGCGACCCTGCAACAGATCAGCGGCCAGCCGCTGAAGGTGAATCATGCCGCGGCGCGATCCGGTGATATCCGCCATTCGAAGGCCGACAACCGACGTTTGCGCGAGCGCTTCGATCTGGGGACGCCGACCCGCCTCGGGGAGGGCCTGGCGCAGCTGTACCGCAGTCTCTAGCTTCCTGGCCTTGAGCGTTCCGGCGAGCCGGAGCTCGACAGCCTGATGGTGTGCCGATTGATCTACTGAAGAGTGAGTTATGGACATCGAGTTTCGCAGGGGGCGTGTCTTCAACATGGTTCGGCGCCTGTTTACCGCATTGGCCTTGTGTGCAACCCCTTCGCTGGTACAGGCCGCGCCGGCGGCGCCTGCCAGCGTCGGCTTCTGGTACGCCGAACGACCTCCGCTGGAGGAGTTGGCGCAGTACGAGTGGGCGGTGGTCGAGCCCGGTCATATGAGCACTGCGGATGTCGCCACCTTGCGCAAGCTGGGCAGCCAGCCGTTCGCCTACCTGTCGGTGGGCGAGTTCGACGGTGACCGCGCGGCACTGGACAAGCAGGCCCTGACCCAGGGCGCCAGCGCCATCCGCAACAAGGCCTGGGACAGCCAGGTGATGGACATCGCCACCCCGGCCTGGCGCGAACACCTGTTCAAGCGCGCCAAGGCCTTGCAGGACCAGGGCTATGCCGGCCTGTTCCTCGATACCCTGGACAGTTTCCAGCTGCTGCCTGAAGCCCAGCGCGAAGCGCAACGCCAGGCCCTGGCCTCGTTCCTGCGGGAGCTGCACAGCCGTCTGCCCAACCTCAAGCTGTTCTTCAACCGTGGCTTCGAGGTGCTGGGGGAGCTGGACGGCGTGGCCGCGGCCGTGGCCGTCGAATCGATCCATGCCGGCTGGGATGCCGCGGCCAAGCGTTATCGGCCGGTTTCCGAGTCCGATCGCAACTGGCTCGAAGGTGAACTCAAGCCACTGCGGGCCAAAAACATTCCCCTGGTGGCCATCGACTACTTGCCACCCAACCGCCGCGAAGAAGCGCGCAAGCTGGCCCGCCAACTGAGTCAGGAAGGCTTTATCCCGGTGGTCACCACCCCGGACCTCAACGCCATCGGCCTGAGCACCGTGGAAGTGCAGCCGCGGCGCATCGCCATGCTCTACGACCCGCGTGAAGGCGAACTCTACGATCACGCCGGGCATCGGATGCTCGGCGGCCTGCTGGAATACCTGGGTTACCGCGTGGACTACCTGCCGGCCGACGACAGCCTGCCGTCCTACAGCTTCGCCGGGCTGTACGCCGGGGTGGTGGTGTGGATGACCAGCGGCCCGCCCCAGGACAGCCGCGCCTTCAGCCACTGGATCGGCCAGCGCCTGGACGAACAGGTGCCGCTGGCCATCATGGCCGGCCTGCCGATCGAAGACCGTGCACTGCTCAAGCGCCTGGGACTGGGCCTGGCGGCGCCGGGAACCCGTGGAAACCTGCAGGTGCTGAGCCAGGACAAGAGCCTGATCGGTGCCTTTGAAGCACCGGTGGTGGCGCGGACCCGTGAACTGACCCGGGTCACGCTGCTGCCCGACGGACCGAAACCGGCCTTGCTGCTGGGGGACGACAAGGGCGGCAAATATGCCCCCGTGGTCATCGGCACCTGGGGCGGCATGGCCCTGGCCCCTTATGTGGTGGAGGCCAATGTCGAGCGCAGCCGCTGGATGCTCGACCCGTTCGCCTTTATCCAGAAGGCCCTGCGCCTGCCGGCGCAACCGCGCCCGGACACCACCACCGAGAACGGCCGGCGGATCGCCACGGTGCACATCGACGGCGACGGCTTTCCGTCCCACGCCGAAGTGCGCGGCACCCCGTATTCCGGGCGCCAGGTGCTGGATGACTACATCCGGCCCAACCCGTACCTGACCTCGGTGTCGATCATCGAAGGGGAGATCGGGCCCAAGGGCATGTCGCCGTTCCTCGCCCGGGAACTGGAGCCGATCGCCCAGGAGATCTTTGCCGATCCCAAGGTCGAGGTGGCCACCCACACCTACAGCCACCCGTTCTACATGCAGCCGGACAAGGCCAAGAAGGACGAGGACTTCCACGCCGAATACGGCCTGCGCCTGAACATCCCGGGGTACAAGACCCTGGACTACAAGCGCGAGATCTACGGCTCGCGGGACTACATCAACAGCCGCCTGACCACCGCGCAGAAGCCGGTGAAGCTGATCTTCTGGCCGGGGGACGCGCTGCCCAGCGCCGACACCATCAAGATGGCCTACGCCGCCGGGCTGAAAAACGTCAACGGCGGACAGACCATCCTGACCAAGGCCAACCCGTCGCTGACCGGCCTCTATCCCTTGCTGCGTCCCACTGAAGGCGGCCTGCAGTACTACGCGCCGGTGATCAACGAGAACATGTACACCAACCTCTGGAAGGGCCCGTACTACGGTTTCCGCGATGTGATCGACACCTTCGAGCTGACCGACAGCCCGCGGCGCCTGCGCGGCATTCACCTGTACTACCACTTCTATTCGGGCACCAAGCAGGCCTCGATCAAGGCCATGACCGACATCTACCGGTTCATGCGTGGCCAGCAGCCGCTGTCCTTGTGGATGAGCGACTACCTGGACCGGGTCCACGGTCTGTACCAGGCCAGCCTGGCCCGTACCGCCGAAGGCGACTGGCAGGTGCGCGGCCTGGATGGCTTGCGCACCCTGCGCCTGGACCCTGAGCTCGGCTGGCCGGATCTGGGTCGCTCCCGAGGCGTGGCCGGGGTCCGTGATCTGCCCCAGGGGCGCTATGTGGCCTTGAGCAGCGATCATCCGTTGCTGGCCCTGCGTCCCGAGCGTGATCCGCGTCCGGCCCTGGAGCTGGCGAACATTCCCCTGCGCGACTGGCGTTATGTGAATGACCGGCAAGTGACGTTCTCCTTTGCCGGCCAGTTCAACCTGGAGTTCTCGGTGCGGTCGGCCAGCGCCTGCCGGGTCGAGGTCCAGGGGCAACGTTACGCCGGCAAGTCCGAACAGGGCCTGTGGCATTTCCAACTTCCTTTGAAGCAGGTGAGTGATGGCCAACTCTTCTGCAACTGACAAGGCCCCGCGGGCGCGGCTGCTCAATCCCTGGGCCTTGCTGCTGGTGGCGATTGCCGTCGGCGTGCTGCTGTGGGCGACCTATCGCAACGAAGACGCCTTCCGGCCCAAGGGCGGGCAACCGGACGAGGTGTCCGCCAGCTATGCCGAAGTGCTGCTGGCCGCGCACCCGGAAAACAGCGAATTGCGCACCCAGCTGCTGGATCTGCTGATCCAGCTGGGCGACTACCCCAAGGCGGAAAAACACCTGGCCGAGCGGCCGCAACCCGACCCGGCGCTCAAGGCCTACTACCGTTTGCAGCTCGATGCCCTGGCGCTGAACAACAGCACCGACAGCGCCGCGTTGCAGGCCCTGGCCGAGCGCTTCAAGGCCTTCGATTACCGTTCCTTGCCCAGCCCGCAGCTGGAGCGCCTGGCTTCCCTGGCCCTGGCGGCCCAGGCCCCGGGGCTGGCAGCGGATGCCTACGCCGAGCTGGCGCGTCGCGATCCCAAGCAGGGTCAGCACTGGCTGCCCGAGGCGGCGCGCTGGTACCAGGCCAGCGAACAGCCCGGACGCGCCGCCGACCTTTATGTGCAACTGCTCGATGCCAGCCAGGCCCCCGACGTGCGCCGCCAGCTCCTGCAGCAAGCCTTCACCACCCTGGTGGCGGCGGATCGTGGCGATCAGGCCGCCGAGCTGCTGGCCCGGGAACTGGCGGCCCAGCCCGAGGCTGAATTCGATGCCGGACTGCTGGACCAGGGCGTCGATGTGGCGATTGCCCACAACCGTGCGGACCTGGCCGAGCAGTTCTTCAGCGCCTGGCGCAAGTTGCAGCCCGACAGCCCGGAGGTCCTGGCCAAGGAGTTCAAGCAGCGCCTGGCCTTCGGCGACCTCAACGGCGCCCATGCGGTAGGCGTGCAACTGCTGGAACTGCGCCCGGAGGATCCGGCACTGCTGGAGCAGATGGCCCATCTCGCCGAGTGGCAGGGCGATTCGGCCTCGGCGCTGGGCTACTGGATCAGCCTGAGCAAGCTGCGTCACGACCCGGCGCAGTTCGAACACACCTGGCGCCTGGCCATGCAGACCTACGACTTCGACCGTGGCATTCCGTTGCTGGCCGGGATCATGGACACCCGGGCCCTGAGTAACGTCGAGCTCGACGCCCTGGTGTACGCCGAAGAGTCCCGCGGCACCCCCGAGCGGGCGGAAGCATGGCTGCGCCGCTACGTCGCCAAGTACCCCAAGCACCGGCTGGCCTGGGTACGTCTGTTGCAGAACCTGGAAAACACCGAGCAGTACCCGGAGCGCCTGGCTGTCTGGAAGAACTTCGCCAAGCGGTATCCGCTGACCAGCACCGAACGGGTGGACTGGGCCAACAACTACCTCAAGCTGTTTGACAGCCAGTCGGCGTGGAAGGTGATCACCGCGGTCGATGGCAACAAGATCGACGACCTCAACTACTGGCAGTCCCGCGCCTCCCTGGCTTGGGACCTGGAGCTGGACGATGAGCTGCAGCTGGCGCTGGAGAGGATGCTGGCGATCAAGGGCTCGCTCAACAGCGGTGACGAGAGTCAGCTGATCGCCCTGTATCGCACCCGCGATCCACGCAAGGCCCTGCAGTTGACCGTCGACAGCTGGCGCCAGGGGCACAATCCCCAGCGTCTGGTGGCCGCCCTGCAACTGGCCCAGGAGCTTCAGGACTGGCCGCTGGTGGTCGACCTGCTCAAGGAAGCCGAGCAGTACCCGGACGCTGCCGATCAGTCCCAGGTGCTGGCCGCCCGCGGCGCCCTGGCGGTGCAGCAGGGCAACAGCGACGAGGCGTTGCGCCTGTATCGCCTGGGCTTGAGCCGGTTCCCGGATGACAACACCTTCCGCGAACGCCTGCTGTGGCTGTATGTCGACCTGGGGCGCAGTGCCGAGATCAAGCCGCTGTTGCAGCAATGGCGCTCCCTGGCCCGCAGCGACAGCACCTTGTGGCTGCCATTTGCCGCCGCCAGCCAGCTGGTGGGGCGCAATACCGAGGCCCTGGCCTGGTATCGCCTGTACCTGCAGGGCAACTCGCAGGACTGGATGGTCCAGGCTGCCTATGCCGATGCCCTGGAAAGTGCAGGTTACGCCGACTCGGCCCAGCGCCTGCGGCTCAAGCTCGATCGCCAGGTGACCGCGGAGCAGATCCGCGCCACGCCACAGGGCTATGCCACCTGGCTGCGCCTGCTGGCCAGCAGCTATTCGTCGCGCAAGGCGCAGAACAAGGCCATGCAATGGCAGGACGGTTCCAAGCCGATGCTGCAGCTGTGGTTCGATCAGTTCCTTGCGCGCCTGGATGACCTCAATCAGTCGGCGCAGAAGGACGAGTGGCTGGCCTGGGCCCGCAGCCGGGGCCTGAAGATCAGCAGCTACGAACAGATCCAGGAAGCCTTGCGCGGCAGTAACCGCCAGGCCCTGGAGCGTCTGGTGGCCGGCGGCAGCCTTGATCCGGCGCAGCAGGTCGAGGCCCTGAACAGCCTCGGGCGCGGCGGCGAAGCGTTGGCCACCGGGCTGTCGGCGCTGGGTGACGACCAACCGGCATCCCTGCGTGAGCAACTGCGGCGCCAGACCATCGAGATGACCGAGCGCACGCCCCAGGGCGTGCAACTGGCCTGGGAGCGCCAGGACTACGGCGGACTGGTGTTCAACGGCCCGCGGCTGACCGCCGCGCGTTACCTCAACGACAACTGGTACGCCAAGCTGGTGCTGGAGCAGGGCCGCTACAGCGGCGACACCCTCGATACCGCGCGCCTGGGCAACGAGACCAATACCGAGCTGACCCTGCAGCGTCAGGTGGAGAACGGCAACTACAAGCTGATTTTCGACAGCAGCCTGCGCAAGGACGATGACCGCAACGGCCTGGGCATCAGTCGCAGCTGGCAGGTGGACAGCGGCAACGAACTGGACCTGGGCGCCGACTGGCACCGCAAGAACGAAGACAGCGGCCTGATGCGTGCCTTCGGCCAGCAGGACGATCTCTGGGTCGGTGGTCGGCATCGCTACTCGGCCCGCGACCAGCTGTCCTGGAACCTGGCCCAGCGCTGGTTCTCGACCCGCGGCGGCGATGACCTGGGCAGCGGTCAGGCACTGAAGATCGAGTTCGACCACACCCTGCAGTTCGAAGGTCCGAACTGGGAACTGCGCAGCGGCATCGACTACCAGCAGAACAGCCTGAACAATCGGGCGCTGCCCAACCTGGCCAATACCCTGGGCGGAGGCATCGATCTGGCCGGCATCCAGCTCGACGACCCGAACCAGATCAACAGCCAGACCCTGCTGCAAAAACGCTATGGCCAGCTGTTCTTCGGCAGCGCCTGGCGCCGCGGCTTCCCGGGGGCGCTGAACCGCACGCGCGGGCAGTACACCTGGCTGGTGGACGTCAGCTCCGGCTGGCAGTGGACCGACAACACCATCAACTACGCCATCAGTACCGGTATCGGCACCGAGGTGATAGGGGATGACGAATTGGCAGTGACCTTCGGTTACCAGTCGGCGCCGCAAGGCGGAACCGGCAAATCCGGCGGCACTGCAGGTGTCAGCTACAGCGTGCGTTTTGGACGCTGATCATGGAATTCAAAGAGGAGTGAACCTTATGCAATCCCTTCGTTGCGTGAGTTTGGCGATGGCCGCCTTGCTGATGGCCGGGTGCACCAGCTTTACCGGTCAAAGCAGCCCGGAACTGTCGAAAAATGCCCGCTGGGGCGTGTTGCCGCTGGTCAACTATTCGCAGACGCCCCAGGCCGGCGAGCGCAGTGAGCAGATCCTGCTCAGCGTGCTCAGCAGCCGTGGCCTGCAACCCCAGGTCTACAGCGGCGCGCCGGGGCAGGGCGAGCCGGCCCTGCTGGACGATAGCGAACGTCTGGCCGGGGCCATGGACTGGGCCCGCGAGCAGAAGCTCGACTATGTGGTGTCCGGCAGTGTCGAAGAGTGGCAGTACAAGAACGGCCTGGACGGCGAACCGGCAGTGGGCATCAGCCTGCGGGTCGTCGAGGCGGGCACGGGCAAGGTGCTGTGGAGCAACAGCGGCGCCCGTGCCGGCTGGTCGCGCGAGAGCCTGGCCGGTGCGGCGCAGAAGGTCCTCGACAAACTGGTCGGCGGCCTGCGGATCGAGTGACGGCCATGAACTCTCCACACATGGACTACGCGCTGGCGCCCCGGGCCAGCGGTCCGGCGTCATGGCTGGAAACCTTCCTGGTGACCGCCCTGGTCATCGGCGTCGGCCTGTGGCTGGCGCCCCAGGACCCGCTGCAGGTGCAGGGCGAGTTTCCCTGGTCGGTGCTGGCGCCGCTGTTGCTGGGGGTGCGCTACGGCTTTGTCCGCGGTCTGATCAGCGCCAGCCTGCTGGTGGCGGCATTTTTCGTCCTGCGTCAGAACGGACTGCCGGGCTACGCCCAGATCGCACCGTCCTACATCGTCGGCGTGCTGGTCTGCGGCATGCTGGTGGGCGAGGTGCGCGACCTGTGGGAGCGGCGGCTGCTGCGCTTGCAGATGGCCAACGAGTATCGCCAGTACCGGCTCGACGACTTCACCCGGGCCCATCAGATTCTGCGGGTGTCCCACGATCGCCTGGAGCAGCGCCTGGCCGGCAGCGACCAGAGCCTGCGCAGCTCGTTGCTGGGGCTGCGTGAGCGGCTGCGGGCGGCGCCCAATGGCGACGATGCCCTGACCCTGCTGGCCGAGCCGGTGCTGACCCTGCTGGGCCAGTACGGTTCGTTGCGGGTCGCCGGGCTGTACCGGGTGCAACAGGGCGCCAGCGCGGCTCCCCAGCTGAGCCTGCTGGCCTCCATCGGCACCATGCCCGCCCTGGACGACAAGGACCTGTTGGTGCGCCTGTGCCTGGAGCGCGAGGAGCTGGTGAGCGTGCGCGAAGAGCTGCTCGACAGCGGCGGACAAGCCTCGGTGTCGTCGTTGCAAGCCTGCATCCCGCTGGTGGACACCCAGGGGCAGGTGCTGGCGGTACTGGCGGTGCGGCAGATGCCGTTCTTCGCCTTCCAGGAACGCACCCTCAGCCTGCTGGCCCTGCTGGCCGGGCACATCGCCGACTTGCTGCACGCCGATTCCCAGGTGTTGCAACTGCAGGACGCCGACAGTCAGCAGTTCACGCGCCAGCTCAAGCGTTCGCTGGTGGATGTCGAGCGCCACGGCCTGTCCGGCTGCCTCTATGCCTTCGAACTGACCCAGCCCAACGACGAACTGACGCGGCTGTTCGAACGCAGTCAGCGCGGACTGGACCTGCACCTGAGCCTGGTCAACGACCGCGGGCACGGGCTGCTGCTGGTGCTCCTGCCCCTGACCAGCAGCGAGGGTGCCCAGGGTTATCTGGCGCGCCTGGGCAAGCTGGTGCACGAGCACTTCGGCATGAGCGTGGAACTGGCGAGCCTGGGGGTCAAGGTGTTGCCTTATGACCTGGAGTCGGCCCGGCAACGGGATGGACTGCGTAACTTTCTGTACAACGAGTGTGGCCTGAATGATCAGCAAGTGGCTGTTTAGCGGAGCGCTGTTTTTCGAGGTCGGGAGCTGGGCCAGCCTGACGGCGCAGTTGCCCGACCTGCAGGTCGCGCTGCTGTATGCAATGAGTCACGCCATCGCCTGCGCGCTGCTTACCGCGGCGGTCTGGCTGCTGCTGCCGGCGCGTTATCGGCGGCCGTTGCCCTGGAGCCCGCTGTTCATTTTCAGCCTGGCGTTCTTTGTTCCGCTGCTGGGTTCGGTCGGGGTGATCGCGGCGATCTTTCCGGCGTTGTACCTGCCGCGCAAGCGCGAGGTGCAGATGTGGCAGGCGGTGGGCATTCCCGACCTGCCGTTTCGCGCCCAGACCCAGTTGCATTCGCCGACCTTTGGCGACAGCGGCTTGCAGGATGTGCTGCGCCACGCCCCGGACCCCGACCAGCGCCTGGCGGCGTTGCTCGCCACCCGCAGGATGCCGGGCAAGGAAGCGGTGCCGATTCTCAAGCTGGCCCTGGGCGACCCCAGCGACGATGTGCGCCTGCTGGCGTATTCGATGCTCGACAAACAGGAAACCGACATCAACCAGCGGATCCAGGCGTCGCTTGCGCAGTTGCCCGGTGCGGCGCCGAAGAAGGCCGGCGCCTTGCACGCGACCCTGGCGCGCTGGTACTGGGAGCTGGCTTACCTGGGGCTGGCCCAGGGCAGCGTGCAGCAGCACGTGCTGGGCCAGGCCGGTGAACATGCCGAACTGGCGCTGCAGGCGGGCGAGGGCGGCGAACTGCTGTTGCTGGCCGGACGCATCGCCCTTGAACGCGGCGATATCGGCAAGGCCCGGCTGCACATGCACCAGGCCCAGGAGGCGGGCATGGACCCGGGCAAGGTCTTGCCGTTCCAGGCCGAGATCGCCTTTGAAAGTGGCAACTATGCCGAGATTCCCGGGCTGTTGAAGAGCCTGCCGCCGCAAATGCAGCAACGTCCGCCCTTTGCCGGGCTGGTAAGGACCTGGACATGAAAAGCGCCGTCGACCCGACCCCCATTGCCGATGTCTGCCTGCTCCTCGAAGGCACCTGGCCCTATGTGCGCGGTGGCGTCTCCAGCTGGATCCACCAGATGATCCTCGGCCTGCCGCAGTTGACCTTTTCCGTGCTGTTCATCGGGGGGCAGCGTGAAGCCTATGGCCAGCGCCGCTATGAGATTCCGGCCAACGTGGTGCACATCGAGGAGGTCTACCTGGAGGAGGCGTGGCGCAACCCCAGGCACAAGCGCGTGGCCCACAGTGCCTCGCTGGAAGAACTGAGCAACCTTTACCGATACCTGCACAACCCGGAGAAACCGCCCGCCGAGCTGGGTATCCGCGTGCTCGATTCCCTGGCCCAGGCGCGGATCACCCTGGACGACGTGCTCTACAGCCGCCCCAGCTGGGAAGCGCTGACCGAAGGCTACGAGCAGCATTGCGCCGATCCGTCCTTCGTCAATTACTTCTGGACCCTGCGCACCATGCAGTCGCCGCTGCTGATGCTGGCCGCCGCGGCCCGGCGCATGCCGCGGGCCCGGGTCCTGCACTCGATTTCCACCGGCTACGCCGGGCTGGTGGGCTGCCTGCTCAAGCAGCTGTGGGGCTGCCAGTTCCTGCTCAGCGAGCACGGCATCTACACCAAGGAACGCAAGATCGACCTGGCCCAGGCCAGCTGGATCGCCGAAAGCAGCAACCAGGCGCTCAACGACAGCATGGACAGCGGTTCGGGCTATATCCGCATGCTCTGGGTGCGCTTTTTCGAGCGCATCGGTCATCTGGTCTACGAGAGCGCCGACCAGATCATTGCCCTGTACGACGGCAATCGCCAACGGCAGATCAAGGACGGCGCGCCGCCGGAGCGCACCCAGGTGATTCCCAACGGCATCAACCTGCAGCTCTGGACCCAGGCCCTTGAGTCCCGTGCCGCCGGCATCGCGCCGGTGGTCGGGCTGATCGGCCGGGTGGTGCCGATCAAGGACGTGAAGACCTTCCTGCGGGCCATGCGCGGCGTGGTCAGCGTCATGCCCCAGGTGGAGGGCTGGATCGTCGGCCCGGAAGAGGAAGACCCGGAGTACGTCGCCGAGTGTCGCAGCCTGGTGGCCAGTCTCGGCCTGGAGCAGAAGGTGCTGTTCCTCGGCTTCCAGAAAATCCAGGACATCCTGCCGCAACTGGGCCTGATGGTCCTGACCTCCATCAGCGAGGCCCAGCCGCTGGTGATTCTCGAAGCCTGGGCCGCCGGCACGCCGGTGGTCAGCAGCGACGTCGGCTCCTGCCGGGAGCTGATCGAGGGCGGCGCAGCGGCCGACCGCGATCTGGGACTGGCCGGGGAGGTGGTGGCGATCGCCGATCCCCAGGCCACGTCCCAGGCGATCATCGATCTGCTGCGCAGCCCCGAGCGCTGGCAGTCGGCCCAGGCCGCCGGCCTGGCACGGGTGCACCGCTACTACAGCGAAACCCTGATGATCGAGCGCTATCGCACGCTGTATGACAACGCCATGGGCGCCACACACAAGGAGGCTGGGTAAATGGCCGGCATCGGTTTCGAACTGCGCAAGATTCTCTCCCGCGACTCCTACACCGCGACCCTGCATGCCTATGTCTACGCCGGCCTGATCAGTTCCGGGCCCTGGGTGCTGTCGATTCTCAGCGTGATGCTGGTGGGGGTGATCAGCCTCGGGCTGGTGGTGCCGGAGGTGCTGATCCGCCAGTTTCTGATCACCGTGACCTACCTGATGGCCACCTCGCTGATCCTCACCGGCGGCTTGCAGCTGTTTTTCACCCGTTTCGTCTCCGACCGCCTGTTCGAGCGCAAGTACGAGCAGATCCTGCCGAACCTGATCGGTGTGCTGTTGCTGGTGACCCTGGGCTCCGGCGTGCTGGGCATCCTGCTGCTGGTCACCCTGTTCGACCAGCCGCTGATCTACCGCCTGATGACCCTGGCCAACTTCGTGGTGCTGTGCAATCTGTGGCTGGTGATCATCTTCCTCTCGGGGATGAAGGCCTATAACCGCATCCTGCTGGTGATGCTGGCGGGCTACGCACTGATGGTGGGCAGCGCGTTCTTCCTGCGGCACATGGGCATGGAAGGGCTGCTGCTGGCGCTGTTACTGGGGCACAGCTCGCTGCTGTTCCTGTTCCTGTACGACATCCTGCGCGAGTACCGCGCGGAAAAGCTGGTGGCCTTCGACTTCCTCGACCGCCGCCAGGTGTTTGTCAGCCTGCTGCTGACCGGGCTTTGCTACAACCTGGGGATCTGGATCGACAAGTTCATCTTCTGGTTCAACCCGGACACCTCCAGCCAGGTGATCGGGCCGCTGCGGGCGTCGATCCTGTATGACCTGCCGATCTTCCTCGCCTACCTGGCGATCATTCCCGGCATGGCGGTGTTCCTGGTGCGGATCGAAACCGACTTCGCCGAGTGGTACGACCGGCTGTTTCGCGCCGTGCGCGACGGCGAAACCCTGCAGCACATCGGTTCGCTGAAAGCCGAGATGACCTTCTCGATCCGCCAGGGCCTGCTGGAAATCTGCAAGGTCCAGGGCCTGACCGTGGTCCTGCTGTTTCTCTTCGGGCCGCGCCTGCTGGAGTGGCTGGGGATGTCCAGCTACTACCTGCCGCTGTTCTACATCGACCTGATCGGGGTGAGCATCCAGGTGGTGTTCATGGCGATCCTCAACGTGTTCTTCTACCTCGACAAACGGGCGATCGTGCTGGAACTGTGCCTGTTCTTCGTCGCCCTCAACGCCGGGTTGACCCTGCTCAGCCTGCACCTGGGGCCGAGCTACTTCGGCTATGGCTTCACCTTGTCGCTGCTGGTCTGCGTGCTGCTGGGACTGGCGCGGTTGTCGACGGCGCTGGATGACCTGGAGTACGAGACCTTCATGCTCTCGCGTTGAGGCTCGGCAGAGCAGGGCCGGCGCCACTCCCCACCGCGGCGTGAGGCCTTTGAGTCACCGGCCTGGATCCCTGGCCAGCGCTAGCGTCTCACCCGGTGCTTTCACGGGCTGGAGAGCCCGCGACCTGCCAGCGGGGCGCTGGGCAAGGGTGATGAACAAGGATCTATCTGCCAAGGCTCACCCACATTGGCCACGGCCGCCGCGTCACCGTCCAGCAGCGCGCCGAGGCTGAACTGTTCGCCATTGGCCTCACTGATCGCCAGGTCGCAGCGCAACGGCGAGCGTCCGAGGTATTCCTGCACCCCATGCCCGCGCCTGCGCAGCAGAGGCGTGGGCTGGCACCCCGGTATCAGTGGTCGGCAATAAAAAACGGAGCCTGCCTAGGGGGGGTGAAATGACTGGCGAAAGCACATAACCCCTTCGATCGACGCAAAAGCTGCTCCAGCTCATGGCGATCAGCGGCTCGATTCGCTTGAATACGCGCCCTCGCGTCGCCTGGCCAAACAATAGAGGGGCGCCAGAGCGCGGCCCAAACATACAACGCACTATTTCGAAAGGACTCGGCATGTCGTTATCGCGCTGTCTATCTGGCCTGTCCAACTTGTTGCACTACCGCCGCGAATGGTTCCGCGCCGACCTGCGGGCCGGGTTGTCCGTGGCGGCAATCCAGATCCCGATCGCCATCGCCTATGCACAGATTGTCGGCCTGCCGCCGCAGTACGGGCTGTACGCCTGTGTGCTGCCGATGGTCGTCTATGCCTTGATCGGCAGCTCGCGGCAACTGATGGTCGGTCCCGATGCCGCCACCTGCGCCATGCTCGGCGGGGCCGTGGCGCCTTTGGCCATGGGCGATCTGCAGCGAACCGTCGAATTGTCGATGATCGTCACCGTGCTGGTGGGCCTGATGCTGATCGCCGCCGGGATCGCCCGGGCGGGCTTTATCGCCAGCTTCTTCTCGCGGCCGATCCTCATCGGCTACCTCAACGGCATCGGTCTGAGCCTGATCGCCGGGCAAATGGGCAAGGTGGTGGGCTTCAAGATCGAAGGCGACGGCTTCATTCTCGGGCTGGCGGACTTTCTCCAGCGTCTGGGGGAGATCCACGGCCTGACCCTGGCCGTTGGCCTGGCCAGCCTGGGCCTTCTGATCTGGCTGCCGCGACGCTACCCGCGGCTGCCGGCGGCGCTGCTGACGGTGGCGCTGTTCACCTTGCTGGCCGGGCTATTGGGCTTCGACCGCCTCGGAGTGGCGATCCTCGGGCATGTGCCGGCCGGGATTCCCGAGTTGTCCTGGCCCAAGACCAGTCTGGAGGAAAGCAAGAGCCTGCTGCGCGACGCGCTGGGCATCGCCACCGTGAGCTTTTGCAGCGCCATGCTCACTGCCCGCAGCTTCGCCGCGCGCCATGGCTACGCGATCAACGCCAATCATGAGTTCATCGCCCTGGGCCTGAGCAACCTGGCGGCCGGCGCCTCCCAGGGCTTTGCCATCAGCGGCGCGGATTCGCGTACCGCGGTCAATGACATGGCCGGAGGCAAGAGCCAGTTGGTGGGCATCATCGCCGCCCTGGCGATCGCGCTGATTCTGCTGTTTTTCACCGCGCCCATGGCGTGGATTCCGCAGCCGGCCCTGGGCGCGGTGCTGTTGATGGCGGGCTGGGGCTTGCTCGACGTCAAGTCCCTGAAGCAAATCTACCGGCTCAGCCGCTTCGAGTTCTGGCTGTGCCTGCTGACCACCGTCAGCGTGCTGGGGCTGGGCGTGCTGCCGGGCATCATGTTCGCCGTGACCCTGGCCATCCTGCGCCTGCTGTACAGCATCTACCAACCCACCGACGCGGTGCTGGGCTGGATGCCGGGCATCGAAGGCCAGGTGGATATCAGGCAATACCCGCAAGCGCGCACGGTGCCCGGCCTGGTGGTGTATCGCTTCGACGACGCGATCCTGTTCTTCAACGCCGACTACTTCAAGATGCGCCTGCTCGACACCGTGCAGCGCGAGAGTGAAGCCGAGGTGGTGCTGTTCGATGCCGAGGCGGTGACCGATATCGATGTCAGCGGCATCGCGGTGCTGCGGGAAATCCGCGAGACCCTGGCCGCCCAGGGCATCTACTTCGCGATCGCCCGTGCTCGCGGCACTTTCCTGGCGATGCTGGAACGCTCGGGGATGACCCGGGAAATGGACAGCCAGTTGCTGTTCGGTTCGGTGCGTTCGGGGATCAGGACCTACCGCATATGGCGCAACAGCATGCGCGGCAAGCAATGAAGCAGAGGAAGCTGAGCGGCACGCAGGCCAGCGCCGGCGCGCCGATGGCACCGAAGCGCAGGGCCTGGCAATTGACGCTCAGCGCCACCTGGGCGCCGTAAGTGCCCACCGATGGCGACCCGGGTCGGCCCGGCCCATTCGCTGCTGCACCCCGGCGTACCACCCGCTGCGGCGGTTGCCAGAAGCGGGCAGGACTGGGAAACCGACTCTGCGGGCATGCGCCAGGTTCAAGGGAGAAGAGGGCGGCCGTGGGTCAGGGCGCGTCAAAGTAGGATTTTCGTATTCTCTCCAGCGAGCCGTCCTTGCGCAGCGCCTCGACCGCCGCGCTCAGCTTGCGCACCAAGGCCGCGTCGCAGTCTCGGGAGCAGGCCAGGTACAGATCGCTGCTCATGAAGGCCGGACTGACCTGCAGCGGTTGAGTTGACACCTTGCGCCAGATGCTTTGGGTTTCGGGAATGCCGTTGAACCAGGCGTCGACCCGTCCCATCAGCAGCAATTGCGCCGGGTTCTCGCCAATTTCAAACGGATAGATCTGGTTGTCGCTGAAGCCTTCGGCCCGGAGCTTCTGCTCTTGGGCGCTGCCTCGGCCAACGGCGATCCGGGCATAGGTTTCCCGCGCCTGCTGCAGGGTTTCCACGCGCTTGTGGAGGCTGAAGAAGGCTCGGTCCATGGTCATGATGGGCGCGATCCAGGTGTAATCGGCCTCTCTTTCCGGCGTGCGGGTCAGGGGAATGATCAGCTTGTCGACGCCCTTGCGCACGCTTTGCTGGGCCCGTGCCCAAGGCACTTGCACAAAGTTCAGCGCATATCCGGCCCGGGTCGCCGCTTTCAGTGTCACGTCGCCGACGATGCCATGCAGGCCGGACTGGTCCAGCATCGATAAAGGCGGCGCTTCGGCAAAGTACAGGTCGACGCTACGGGGCTCTGCGCCAGACACCGAGGGCATCCAGACCACCGCCGCGAGCAGCGTCGTCAGGATCAGCGCCCCCCACTGGCGCAACGATTGACTCACTTGAGTCATGGCAGTAACTCAACAAACAGTGGCATTTCATGCTCTCGGATTAACGCTGCGTATTCGACACCTGCAAAGACCGACCCGCAACGACCTGCAAAACGTGCCGCCAAGATTAGAGGGTTATGTGCAGAGATGGACGGATTTGCCGGATTATTTTGACCGCTGATCGCCATCACCGTTCAGGGCCGACGCCAGCGGTGAGGGCCGCGACGGGCAGGCGCTGACACTCGGGTTGCACAGTTGTGGGCAGCGTCACATCCATCGCCCCCCGGCTTGTCCTGCCCGGGCCCCGTTCCCGCTGCACGCGCGGCCCGGGCCTGCGGGGCATTTGCGCGACAGCCTTAAGTTTTAGTTAAAACGCTTTAATCAAACTGCTGATTATCATTCGCAATTGGCTGGCTCAGACTGCGTTCGTGCCTCCATGCTCCCCGGAGCCAGCAACGAGCGGTCTATGCCAGTCAATATTGCACCCTCCCGCAGCCTGTCTTCAGCGGACGCGCCGCTATGACGACGCTGTCTGCCACCTCATCCCCGGCCGGTACGGCCGTTCACTCGGCCTTGGCCTGTTGCCATCTGCTGCTGCAACTGACCGGGGAGCGCGTTGCGCCAACGGCGCAGCCGCCATCCCGGGACCCGTCCCCCTCGCAGGACCTGCGCCAGGCCCTCAGGGACTATGGGCGCAACGCCGGCGTTGATCTGCGCCTGGAGCGCCTGGCCTTGGCCCGACTGACCCCGAAGATGCTGCCCCTGGTCTGGCGCAGCCAGTGCGGCGATTTCAGGCTGCTGGCGCGGCTCTCGGACACCCAGGCGCTGGTGCAGCGCCCCTCAATGCCGACCCCGGACATGCTCGATCGCCGGCAGTTGGCCGAACAGTGGAGCGGGGAGGTGATCCGCCTGCGCCAGGGCGGCCTGCGCTTCGACCTGTCCTGGTTCATTCCGGAGCTGCTGCGCCACCGGCGGATCCTCGGCGAGGTGCTGCTGTGCTCGCTGTTGCTGCAGGTGCTGGCCCTGGCGACGCCGCTGTTCTTCCAGGCGGTGATGGACAAGGTCATGGTCCACCGGGCGCTGTCGACCCTGGATGTGCTGGTGATGACCCTGGTGCTGGTAGGGCTGTTCGAGGTGCTGCTCAAGGGCCTGCGCGAATACCTCTCGGCGCACACCGCCAACCGCATCGACATTGGCCTGGGGGTCAAGCTGTTCCGCCATCTGCTGGGCCTGCCGCTGCTGTACTTCAAGCAGCGGCAGGTGGGGGCGATCATCACCCGGGTCCAGGAGCTGGACAGCATCCGCGAGTTCCTCACCGGTTCCCTGCTGACCCTGTGCGTGGACGTGGCCTTCACCCTGGTGTTCTTCGCGGTCATGGCCTGGATCTCCTGGCCCCTGACCCTGCTGGTGCTGCTGACCCTGCCGCTCTACGGGCTGCTGGCCTGGTGCAGCAGCGGGCCGCTGGAGCAGCGCATCGAGCGCCAGTTCCAGAGCGCGGCGCGCAACACCGCCTTTCTCAATGAAAGCGTGAGCAGCAGCGAAACCATCAAGAGCCTGGCGGTGGAGCCACGCATGCAGCGGCGCTGGGAATCCCAGACCGCGGAAATGGTCGAGGCCGGGTTTGCCAGCCAGACCCTGGGCAGCGCCATCAGCCAGAGCGTGACGCTGCTGCAGAAAGTCACCGCGGTGGCGGTGATCTGCTGGGGCGCGAGCCGTGTCATCGAGCTGCAGATGACCATCGGCCAATTGATCGCCTTCAACATGATGCTGTCCCACGTCAGCCAGCCCATCGCCAAGCTGATCGAGGTCTGGCAGCAGTTCGTGCGGGTGCGAGTGTCGGTGGACAAGCTGGGGGACATGCTCAACCTGCCGGTGGAACAGGCCGAGGACGATCAGCGCCCGCAGCAGCCGTTGCGCGGCGAGGTGCGCATCGAGCGGTTGGCCTTCCGCTACCGCCCGGAGCTGGCGCTGGTGCTGCGCGGCCTGGACCTGCACATCGGCGCCGGGCAGACCCTGGGCATCGTCGGGCCGTCCGGCTCGGGCAAGAGCACCCTGACCCGCCTGTTGCAGAAGCTCTACACCCCGGATGCCGGGCGCATCCTGATCGATGGCGTGCCCCTGGCGCAGTTGCCGCCGGCCTGGTTGCGCAGCCAGATCGGCGTGGTGCTGCAGGAAAACTACCTGTTCAACCGCAGCGTGCGGCACAACATCGCCTTGCGCCATCCCACGGCGTCCCTGGAAAGCGTGATCGATGCGGCGCGCCTGGCCGGGGCCCACGACTTCATCCTGCGTCTGCCCCTGGGCTACGACACGGTATTGGCCGAAGCCGGCAGCTCGCTGTCCGGTGGCCAGCGACAACGCATCGCCATCGCCCGGGCGCTGATGGGCGACCCGCGCCTGCTGATCTTCGACGAAGCCACCAGCGCCCTGGATGACGAATCCCAGGCGCTGATCCAGGACAACATGGCGCGCATCGCCCTGGGCCGCACGGTGATCATCATTGCCCATCGCCTGTCGGCGGTGCGCCATTGCCAGCGGATCATCGCCCTGGAGCAGGGGCGCATCAGCGAATCGGGCAGCCATCAGCAACTGTTGGCCAACGGCGGTTGCTACGCGCGGCTGTGGGCCTTGCAACAGGCGCTGCGCAAGGAGGACGCATGATGTTCGGTTCATTGCTGTCCGCCTTGCGTCGTGCCCGCCAGCGCCTGGGCGAAGCCCCGGCACGGCTCAAGCGCAATCGCGACGAATACGAGTTCCAGCCCGGCTACCTGGAGATTGTCGAGCGTCCACCGGCGCCCTGGGCCCGGGCCACCGCGCTGCTGCTGATCTGCAGCATCGTGCTGGCCCTGGGCTGGGCCACCCTCGGTTTTCTCGACATCCATGCCAGCGCCGCCGGGCGCCTGATGGTCTCCAGCTACACCAAGGTGATCCAGGCTCACGAGGCGGGCGAAGTGCGGGCGATCCATGTGCGCGACGGCCAGCGGGTCAAGGCCGGCGAGGTGCTGGTGGCGCTGAACCCGATCGGCATCGAGGCCGAGTTGAGCGAGCTGCGGGCGCAGTTGGCCTTCAAGCGCCTGGAACTGGCCCGGGCCCGGGCGCTGCTGACCCCGCAGCCGCTGCTCAGCTACCAGGCGCCGCCGGGCCTGGACGCCGAGCAGGCCGAGGCGGCCCTGGAACAGCTGCGCAGCACCTGGAAGGAAATCAGCGCCAACCTCGACAGCCTCAACGCCGAAATCGCCATCAATCAGGCCAGCCAGCGTGCCCGGGGCAGCGAGATCAGTGCCCTGGGCAAGCTGGCCAGCAACGTGCGCAAACGGCTGCATGCGCGCCGGGCAATGGCCGCCGAGCAATTGATGCCCCTGGTCGAATTGCTTGAGCAGGAAAAGGAGCAACTGGAGGTGGAGCGTTCACTGGCCCAGCAACAGGCCGAGCTGCAAGTGCTCAAGGCCCAGGCCAACAACCGCCGCGAGCAGCGCGACAGCTTCCTGGCCCGCACCCAGCGTGAACAGCATGAAGTGCTCAACCGCAGCCAGCAGGACATCGCCGTGCTGGAGCAGCAACTGATTCGCGGCCGTGATCGCCAGCGCCTGCAGACCCTGCTGGCACCGGTGGACGGGGTGGTCCAGCAACTGGCGGTGCACACCCTGGGCGGCGCTGTGCAGGCGGCGCAGCAGTTGCTGGTGATCGTCCCCGAGGGCGCCGAGCTGGATGCCGAGGTCATGGTGCTGAACAAGGACGTGGGCTTCGTTCGCGCCGGCCAGCCCGTGGAGATCAAGGTGGATGCCTTTCCCTATACCCGCTACGGCACCTTGCGCGGCACGGTGGCCCATGTCTCCGGGGATGCCATCAAGGATGAGCAGTTGGGGCTGGTGTTCCCCACCCGCATCCGCCTGGAACGGGCGGCGATCGCCGCGGGGCAGGGCTGGATGCCCTTGCAGGCCGGCATGAGCGTGACCGGCGAGATCCGCACCGGCGAGCGGCGGGTGATCAATTACCTGCTGAGCCCGATCCGTGAGTATCAGTCCGAAGCGTTGCGGGAGCGTTGAGCATGACCACAGCCTGCCAGCTGACCGGCGAACCCTCGCCGACCCTGCTCGACAGCGGCCTGCACGCCCTGGCCTGGGCCGCCCGGCGCTTTGACCTGAGCATCAGCGTGGCGCAGCTGGCGCACCGCCTGGGGCGGGTCGAGGGCCTGGCCGACAGCCTGGACCTGCGCCGCTGCGCCGGCTGGATCGGCCTGCGCGCCCGGGCCGTGCGCAGCCAGGTGCAGCGCCTGCAGCACCTGCCGTTGCCGGCCCTGCTGGAGACCACCCAGGGCTGGGCGGTGCTGGACGCGGTGGACGGCGACCAGTTGCGCATCTACTGGCCGCTGCAGGGCCAATGCCAGACCCTGACCCGCGCGGAACTGGCCTTGTGCTGGCCGGCCCGGGGCCAGGTGCTGTTGCTGGCCGAGCAGCATGTGCAGCCCAAGGCCCGGGGCTTCGGGGTGGGCTGGTTCCTGCCGTCGATCCTCAAGCACGGGCGGCAGTTTCGCAGCGTGCTGCTGGTGTCGCTGATGCTGCAAGGGGTGGCCCTGGTGACCCCGTTGCTGTTCGAGAACATCATCGACCGGGTGCTGGTCAGCCGCGGCCTGTCGAGCCTGCAGGTGCTGGGCATGGCCATGCTGGCCCTGGCCCTGTTCGAACCGCTGTTCGGCCTGGTGCGTTCCTGGTTGTTCAGCAACGTGGCGAGCAAGATCAACGCCGAGTTGTCGGCCCGCCTGTACCAGCACCTGATCCAGCTGCCCCTGGGGTATTTCCAGGGGCGCCAGACCGGCGAGATCATCGCCCGGGTCGGCGAGATGCAGCAGATCCGCCAGTTCCTCACCGGCTCGGCCCTGACCCTGGTGCTGGACCTGGCCTTCTGCGGGCTGTTCATCGCCGTGATGTACAGCTACGCGCCGTTGCTGACCTGGGTGGTGGTGGGCTCCCTGGCCCTGTACTTCCTGTTCTGGCTCTGTGTGGGGCCCTTGCTGCGCAGCCGCGCCCTGCGCGAGTACGAGTTGAACGCGGCCAACACCGCTTTTCTCACCGAGGCGGTGACCGGCATCGAGACGATCAAGACCGGGGCCATCGAAAACGGCTTTCAGCAGCAGTGGCAGCGCCAGCTGGCGGCCTATGTGCGCGCGGCGTTCCACACCCGCATCGTCGGCATCTGGGCCGGGCAGGGCATCGGCCTGATCCAGAAACTCACCGCGGCGCTGCTGCTGTGGTGGGGGGTGATGCTGGTGCTGGACGGCCAGTTGAGCCCCGGCCAGCTGGTGGCCTTCAACATGCTGGCCGGGCATGTGGTGGAGCCGATCCTGCGTCTGGCCCAGGTCTGGCAGGACTTCCAGCACACCCTGATTTCCCTGCGGCGCCTGGGCGACATCCTCGACACCGAGTGTGAAAGCGGCAGCGGCGGCCTGGCCTCGGTGCCGGCGCTGCAGGGCGGGGTGAGCTTCCAGGGGGTGCGCTTTCGCTACGCCGAAGACGGCCAGGAGGTGCTGCGCCAGCTTGACCTGGAGATCCGCCCGGGGGAGTTCGTCGGCATTACCGGGCCCTCCGGTTCCGGCAAGTCGACCCTGACCCGCCTGCTGCAGCGCCTCTACGTACCGCAGCACGGCCGGGTCATGGTGGACGGCATCGACCTGGCCATCGCCGACCCGGTGGCCCTGCGCCGCAACATGAGCGTGGTGCTGCAGGAAAGCGTGCTGTTCGCCGGCAGCGTGGCGCAGAACATCCGCCTGTGCCGGCCCCAGGCCAGCGATGCCGAGGTGCAGGACGCCGCCCGCCTGGCGGGGGCGGCGTCCTTTATCGAGGCCCTGGCCCAGGGCTACGAAACCCAGGTCGGCGAGCGCGGCGGCCAGCTTTCCGGCGGCCAGCGCCAGCGCATTGCCCTGGCCCGGGCGCTGCTCTGCAACCCCGGAATCCTCCTGCTGGATGAGGCCACCAGCGCCCTGGACTACGAGTCGGAGGCGGCGGTGATGGCCAACCTGCAGGACATCGCTCGGGGCCGCACGGTGATCAGCGTCGCCCATCGCCTCAACACCCTGCGCCATGCCGACCGGATCCTGGTCATCGACCAGGGGCGGGTGCTGGAACAAGGCACACACCAACAGCTGCTCGACCTCGACGGGCTGTATGCCCGGCAGTGGGCCCTGCAGATGAAGGATTGACCCCACCCACGGCAGGAGGACCCGCCCACCCGTCACGTCTCCCACCCCGCATTCCCCCAGGCGGCCTTTCGCAACGCGAAGGGCTTCGCGCAACACAGACAAAGGATCACTGCAATGGCTTTCCTGTCCAAGGATTTCACGCGCCTGCTCAACTCCCTGATCGATCAACAGATCCAGGCTTCAGGCCGGCAATCCGAATGGTTCAACATGAGCGCCGACGAGCGCGCCTCCTACCTCGCCCAGGTCGGCGACCGCCTGCTGGAGATGCAGCAGAGCACCCTGAGCGTGCTGGCCGCCCAGCACTTCCAGATGCAGGACAACCCGGTGTCGGTCGCCGACCAGTTGCAGACCCTGCAACAGCGGCGCAAAGAAATGGACGCCGTCCCCGACACCCCGGCCACCAGCGCCTACAAGCAGCAACTGGACCGGGACATCCTGTTGTACAGGCGCCAGGACGCGGCGCTCAGCCACTATGACAAGACCTGGAGCAAGGCGCTGAACATGCTCAGCCCCAATGGCGCCCAGCCGTTGGACGTCAAGGGCCTGAAGGCCGATGCGCTGGCCAAGCAGGACAAGCTTGGCGGGCGGATCAAGCGTCTGGAGCAGCAACTGAGCGCCCAGGTGGCCGACTCCACCTTCAACCAGGCCTACGTCACGCTGTTCGCCGAGTTGCAGGCCTACAAGGAGGTCAGCAGCCGCTACGACGCCTTGCTCAAGGCCGGGCCCAAGCAGCAGGCCGCGAGCCTGGGTGCACTGGCCAAGGCACCCCGGGCCTCCGACGACCTGCCGCTGAACATTTCCCTGTTGATGATGGAGGAGCGTCCCGGCTACATCCGCATGAACGTGGCGCTGGTCAATGCCAGCACCGACGGGCGCTTCAAGGACTTCTACCTGGACCACGGCCGGCTGGTGGTGCCCACCGACGGCGTGCTGAACTTCTCCTTCGGCACCGCGGCCCGTTCCCTGGCCTGGCAGCAGCAGTACCGGCTCAAGAGCGAGCCGCCGTCCATGCGCTCGCCGACCTATGCGCCGATCCGCTCGGTGCTGGTCAAGACCGGCTTCGTCGAACAGTACTTCGCCCACCACCTGGTGTCGGAAAGCGACCTGCGCGAAGGCTTCAAGGCCCAGTTGCTGAATGACGGCCACCGGCTGCTGCTGACCAACGTCGATCGCAAGGTGCCCAACCAGATCGGGATCCAGGTCTCGGGCCAGTCGCCCAGCACCAGCGTGCCCCGCGAAGTGCCCCTGGGCAGCGCCTTGGGCGAACTGATCAACCAGAACGCCGACATCACCAGCTTCCAGACCATCGGCCTGGAAGACTTCCGGCACAACAGCTACCAGCCGGACCGCGACGGAGTGTTCGTCAACATCCACGAACTGGAGCGGGCAGTGGGCTTTGCCGAGCGCCAGTACCTGCTGGAGATGCCCCAGGGCGGGGAGTTCCGCGCGGCCACGCCGTTTGCGCTGATGACCGTCGAGGGCGACAAGGTCAGCAGCAGCCACCTGAGCAAGGCCCAGACCGCCGCCTTGTACCAGTACAACGCGGCGTTCTTCGACACCCTGGAACAGCTGCGCAACGACGGCATCAAAGCCAGCCGCCTGTTCGAAGGCAGCCGCGAGCGCGCCACCTTCGTGCAGCAACTGACCCGCCTGCTGCAACGCAACCACCTGACCCCGGCCGGGATACTGCTGCCACAGCACAGCCGCGACAGCCTGCGGGATATCAAGGGCAACAACCTGAACAAGGTGCTCTGGGAGCAGGCCTTTGCCGCGTCGGTGTGGCAGAGCCGGGACAACGATGCCTTGCTGTTCGGCCTGGCCGACCAGCTGGCGCACAGCCCGGCGCTGGCCAGGGTCCTGCAGGGCGGTTACGTGCAGAGCGACATTGCCCAGGCCAAGCTGCTGCTGGCGCCGCTCTACGAGCAATGGCGGGAGCAGGCGGTCACGGCGGAAAACCAGCGGGTCGCCAACGCCAACGCCGCCCTGCATTCGAGCAACCCGAAGCGGCACACCTTCGATCACGTGGCCGTGGAGCGCTCCCTGGACAGCCAGCTGCTGAACCTGCTGCTGCGCGGCCCCGCGGGGCTGCAGCCGGGCGATGCCGCCCTGCGCCCCAGCGTCGAGGCGCAGCTGTCCAGCGACCAGGGCCGCAGCCTGCGCAAGCAGGCGCTGTTCCATGCCCTGCGCCCGGTGGCCGACAGCCTTTCCAAGGCCGCGGTGCCGGTCAATGGCCACGCCGCACTGGCATCGCCCGATGGCGCCAACAAGCTGGTGATCAACAATCGGCTGAATCAGCCCGACCCCTACCTGATCCTCAACACCCAGCCGGAGCGGGCCCAGGCCGATGCGCCGTTGCTGATCGCGGACGACAAGTACCGCAGCTACAGCCAGTTCCGTCCCGACCCGGACAATCCCGCCACGCGCTACATGAATGACCTGGACACGCCGTTCGTGGGCGGCATTTCCGGAACCACCCAGACCGTCAGCAATGCCTTGCCGGAACTGTTCGGCCAAGGGCTGAGCGTCAAGCAGTACTGGCAGTTCCAGATGGCCAATGCGGCGTTCATGATCCGCAACGGCTATCACTCGTTCTTCGAGACCCTGTATGTCGCCGCCCGCTATGAACCCCAGGGCCCGGGCAGCATCGGCCCGCAGCTGCTGCAGATGTTCGACCGCTACCGCGCCGAGGGCAGCCGGGAGGCATTGCACGGCAAGCTGTACGACGGGGTGATGGCCCGGGTCCTGCCCATCGTCAATCAGGGCCGGGCGGCGAGCGAGGAGTTCCATCCGCCACGCTTCACCAGCGTCGGCCCGCTGCCCGCACTGCAGGGTCAGGCGCTGCAGGATCGGCAGCTCAAGGGGGGGCTGGCGTTGCAGGGGGCCGGTTTCGAAGCGCGCCAGGGCAGCGCCGACATCCGCCAGTTCGTCGCCGACCCGGTGCAGTTCGCCCGCAGCCACACCCTGAGTGCCGAGGCCCTGGTCAAGTCGGGACGCCTGCCGGCCCAGGGCCGTGTGCAACTGGTCAAGGTCGCGCCGGACCTGTACGAGCTCGAATACACCGAGCACGGCGCCAATGAGGTGGCCGGCAACAGCGCGCCGGCGTATTTCCTCGGCTACAACGGCCCCAACCAGGCCAATGCCGCGCCGGCCTACGTGGACATTCCCAAGCACGGGGCCGAGGGTAGCTTCCTGTTCACCGGCACCCTGTCGGGCTGCTCGCTGGTGGTGACCAGCCTGGACGCCAACACCTACCGGGTCTATCACGACGGCCGGGTCAACAGCTCGTTGCTGTACGACAACGTGGTGATGGCGGTGGACTACAAGGACTATCAGGTCGCCGGCACCGCCGAGGGCCTGGCCGCGGCCTACATGCAGTACGTCGATGGCCAGTGGCAGCTGGTGTTCCAGCGCCAGGAGTACCAGCGCCAAGGGCCGATGGTCTGGCCGAAGTTGCGCGATGGCGCCGAGCCCCTGGCGATCCAGACCGCCGACACCCGGGTGATGGAACGCAACCGGGCCGAGTTCGCCGCCTACCGCGAGCAGGTGCAGCAGAACCTGAAAAAGGTCGCGGCCCAGTTCGGGGTGCCGGTCGACGGGGTGGCTGACGGTGTCTACGACAGTGGCGCCTTCTCTCCCGAGCATCCGGCGATCGCCGCCTGGAATCAGCTGCGTGAAGCCGTGCAGGATCGGGTCAACGCCGATATCCAGCACCTGAGCGACCGGCGCTACCAGTTGCAGGAGCAGCGACGCACCGCCGGCGACAAGGCGCTGATCGACCAGCAGATCCGGCAGATCAACCTGACCCAGGACTACTACCGGGCGCAGTACGAGCCGGTGCTGCGCGAAGCCGGCTCGGTGGAAAAGACCTGGCTCTGGCAGCAGATCAGGGCCAAGGAGGGCAGCGCCGCCGTGGTGCGCACCGACGACACGGCCATCCAGGGCGGTGGCGAGGAGCGAGCCAGCAGCATCGGCGAGCGCTATGCCACGGCCGAGGCCTACCAGCGCGGCGCGCGGGGCACGGCCTTCAGCGACGGCCTGCGGGATTATCGCCAGATCAAGATTCCCGGGGTGGACGACAAGATGTCCTCCCTGGACATGAAGCGGCTGTTCCTCGACGGCTCGCTCACGCCCCAGCAACGGGGTGCCCTGAGTGGCCGCATCAGCGAGACCGCCCAGGCCGAGTACATCGACAAGGTGCTGCGCCAGACCGCGGTGTTCAGCGAAGACTTCCAGAGCGCCGGCAGCGTCTTCGGCCAGCTGGCGCCCCAGGACTTCTACCTGTCCCTGGTGGGGGACCGCTCCGGCGGCCGTTGCTACCCGCTGGTGCGGGCCATGGCCGTGGCCCTGGCCGTGGCCCTGGCCAATGGCGGCGAGGCGGGGGTCAACAGCCTGGTGCAGAAGCTGTTCCTGGCCTCCGCCGACCCGCAGGCGGGCAGCTCGACCCTGCTCAAGAACAGCCTGATCCGGCTGCACTCCAACGTCGAGGCGGTGCAGGCGTCGACGCCGCTGGGGCAGCTCAAGCTGACCGAGGTGGTGGCGCGGCTGGCCGCCAGCAAGGGCCCGGCGATGTTCGCCCTCAATACCCAGAACCACTCGATGATGGTCGGCAGCACCTCCACCGCCGAGGGCCAGCGCTACTACTTCTATGACCCCAACGTGGGGATCTTTGCCTTCGATTCCACCCAGGGCCTGTCCCAGGCCATGCAACAGCACCTGGTCAAGCGCAAGCTGGCCGCCCACTACGGCGCGTTCGGCAGCCAGTCGCTGCCGGCCTTCAACCTCATCGAGATCGACACCGGCAAGATGGCCGAAGTGCCGGTGGGCAACGGCCTGAACGTCGCCGACCTGTCCCGTCCCGAGGAACTGGCCGGGGTCATCGGCCAGCGCCGTCAGGTCGAGCAGGCGCTGGACGCCCGGCAGCGCATCAGTGACGACCTGCGCCTGGGCGCGGCACTCACCACCTTCGACGCCGAGCAGTGGGGCGCGCGCTTCGACGCCGCCAGCAGCCGGCTGGCCCGGGAGCACCAGCTGGGCAGCCAGTGGATACCGATCATCGCCACTACCGAGGAGCGGAAGGAGGGCGGCTATCGGGTGCAGTTCATCAACCGCGACCAGCCCGAACACACCCGCTGGCTGAGCACCGACGACGGCACCTTTGTCGAGTTCCGCCGTTTCGTCGATGAGCACATGCGCGTATTCACCGAACACTTCACCCTGGAGCACGGCCAGATCCGGCCGCGGGCCGGGGTCGGCGAAGCGCCGGCGGTGGACGGCCTGAACGCCGGCTTCGCGGTGCAGACGCTGATCCAGTGGTTTGCCGACAAGCACCGCCAGGACGCGGCCCAGGGCAGCACTTCGGCGGATTTGGCCACGGCATTGAAGATCCACAGCTACCTGGGCCTGGTGCAGATCGGCCATGGCACCGTGCAGGATGTGGCCAAGGTCACCGAGCTGGTGCAGACCGCGTTGCGCGGCGAGGCCCTGGCCGCCGAAACCTCCCTCAAGGACTTTGCCTCGACCCTGGGGCATACGGTCAACGAAGGCGCCGGCCTGCTGTTTGGCGGGGCCATGGTGGGCCTGGACGCCTATGAACTGGCCCATGCCGAGAACGACGTGCAAAAGGCCGTGTTCGGCACCCAGCTGGCGTTCGACTCGGCCAGTTTCGTCACCGGCGCGGCCGGGGTCGGCGCCGGCCTGCTCGGGGCCTCGACGGCGGCCGCGGTGCTGGGCGGCGCGGGGGTGATCCTCGGCGGCCTGGCGGTGGGTTTCACCGCGCTGGCCCAGGCCTTTGGCGCGGTGGCCGAAGACGCCAAGGCGGTGGGGCGCTACTTCGACACGCTGGATCAGGCCTACAAGGGCAACGGCTACCGTTACGACGCCGACAAACAGGTGCTGGTGCCCCTGGCCGGCGCGGTGGTCAAGACCCTGGACCTGCGCAACAACCAGATCGCTTTTGACAGCCAGTACATCTACCGTACCCACCACGGTTCCACCGGTTCCGGGGCGATCAACTACTTCTTCTGGGCCGGGGATTTCCCGCGGATGATCCACGACCGCAGCCAGGCGATCGAGGTGCGCAGCGGCATCGGCTACCCCCAGGCGTCGCAGGCCCTGGCCCATGGCGAAAGCTCGGCGGTGATTCTGCCGGGCACGCCCAAGTCCTACATCAGCTACGAGTACATGATCCTGCCGGGGGCCACCACCCGGCATGACACCGGCTTCGACGTGATCCGCCGGCTGGAGAACGACCGGCGCTTCGACTACGACTTCTACATCTTCCCCAGCGAGGAGACGATCCGGCGCATTCACCAGGAATACGTCGACACCCCGATCCAGGTACTGCTCGATGGCCATGACCGGCAACTGGTGATCCCGGAGCTGCCCAAGGAGCTGTACGGCTACCTCAACTACCAGATCAAGGGCGCTGGCGGGCGCTATCTGGTGGGGCTCAACGAGGGCACCCGGGTCGAGCTTGCCAGCGAGGCCGGCAGCACGCCGTCGCGCTGGATCATCGACAGCAGCCAGCTACAGAGCGAAACCATCAGCGTGTCCAAGGGCCAACTGACGGTCGGCGGGGTGGTGGTCAAGCTCGACCCGGCGAGCAATGGCCAGGTGCTGGTGGTCAACGCCAGGGGCGAAGTGCGCGAGGTGGACTTCGTCGGCATGACGGCCCAGGTAGTGGAAGAAGACGCGAAGCACTGGCAGTTGCCCGGCCAGCGCATCGAGCAGCACCTGAGCGAGCTGGCCAAGGCCCATCAACTGCACGGCCAGTACGTGGTCGTGGATAACTACAGCCATGCCGGGCGCAACGTCGGCCGGGCCTACTACGACGTGGCCAAGGACCGCATGCTGTTCACCGACACGGCGCTGGAACAGGCCCGCAACGCCCAGTTGGGCGCGGTGATCGGCGAGCACGCCTACTTCGTCGACGCCGAGAACGCCGCGGCCTGGCGGGTGGAGATCGCCACGGGCAAGGTCGATGTCCAGTTCAACCCGCCGTTCAACCACAGCGCCGGGCGGATCAGCCGCTTCTGGCAGGAGGGCGACGCGGTCTATCTGGCCCGGCGTTATCAGCTCAAGGAGCGCGAGGCCGAGCTGAACTTCCGCATCCTCGGCGACCGCATGGAACTGGTGGGGGTGGTGGGCGATGAAGCGCTGCTGCAGCTCTCGGCCCGCACCGACCAGCATGGCGACCCTCTCACGACCCTGTTGCAGGGCTACAAGGCACAGGCCACGGAGCGCGACACCCCGGTGTACAGCCTTGGTGCGCCACTGATGGACCCGAGCCCCGCGGCGCTGGTGACGCTGTTTGGCCTCGACCAGGACAAGGTCGCGCACCGCTACTGGGTCCGCACCAGCGACGGCACCCTGATCAAGCCGAACCTGGCACCGCCGTCCGCTCAGGAGCCGCTGCTGGATGCCCAGGGCAAACCCCGGAGCGCCTGGCCGATCCCGGCGGACCTGGTGTTCGCCGGCAGCCTGATGCAGAGCGCTGGCCAGGAAGTGTTCTTCTTCTACAGCCAGCAGCACAAGGCACTGTTCCGCCAGGAAGGGCCGGGGCAGAAGGTCCTCGACGCCAGCCAGCCGAGCGCCTTGCGCCTGGCCACGCCGACCCTGGCCAATGTGCTGCAGCTCAACGGCCATCTGCTGGCCGTGACCGAGGATGGGCGGGTGGCGCGGATCGAGGCCACGGGACGCCTGAGCTATGAAGCGGTCAACGAGCATTGGCTCAAGAACCACGCCAACTGGTGGCAGGAGCTGGCCACTGTCAACGGCCGCAACGCCACCCTGGCGGTGTTCGGGGTCAAGGCCGCGGACGGCAAGACGGCATTGGCGGTGTGGTACCACAACGGCCAGGTGGTGGTGGCCGAGGCCGCGCTGCAAGGCAAGCCGCTGCAGTTCCTCGGCTTCGACAGCACAAGTGGCAGTGCGCGGCTGTTCGAGCCCGAGAGCGGCTCGCTGTACCTGCAGGCGCCGATGAGTCCGCAAGCGCTGGCGTCGGCCTTTGCCGGTGACCAGGTGCTGGAGGCCGCGGCGCAACTGCCGGCGGCCACGCGGCTGATGCCCGAGGTGCCGCTGCGCTCGGCGGTGCAGGTGGATGCCGGCTTGCGCCTGACCACGGTGCAGGGGGAAATCCTCTTGCGCGGCCCCGACGGCAAGGTGCAACTGGTGGCGCTCGACAAGGGCTGGCAGCAGGCGCACCTGGCCACGCTGCCCCAGGCGCTGGCGGCAGTCGCCGGGCACTGGGGGGCCCAGGGCGTGTTGACCTTGCAGGACCGCGGCGTCCAGGGCTGGTTCGATATCGCCAGCGGCCAGGTGTTCGCCAGCAGCGGCATTGCCAACGCCAGCGAGCTGCGGTTTATCGGCGTTGCCGCTGAGTCGTCGCGCTCGGCCTACGTCTTCAGTCCCACGGAACAGGCGCTGTACAAGGTCAAGGGCGGGGCGGCGCAGAAGCTCGGCCATTACGGCAATGTCCAGCGTATCGGCAGCTCGCTGCTGCTGCAGGGCGGGGGCGGTGCTCGCCGGGATGAACTGGCGCCGCCATTGCTGGCCGGGGTCGACAGCCTGGTGCTGCACGGCGGCGGCGCTGACGACACCTATCGCCTGAGCCCGGCGATGTGGGCGCACTACCGCACGGTGGTGATCGACAACGAGGACCCCGGCCAGGCCCTGGACCGCCTGATCCTGCCGGTGGCCGACGCCGGCAAAGTCCTGGTCAGCCGCCGGGGCCAGGATGTGCTGCTGACCGACGTCGACAACGGCAATGCCCTGGTGCTGCGTCAGGTGCTGGGCGAGCAGGGCGCGGCGCACCGGCACCTGCAGATCGAGCTGCAAGGCGATTCATCGGTGATCAGTGTCGATTATCTGTTGAAGGGCTTTGCCCTGGCGGGGCTGTCCCAGGACGCTGTGTTCGAGCTGTCCTCGCGCGAGCGCCAGCCCGTGCCGGACAAGGCTGCAAACGCCGCGCTGGCGGCTGTCGAAGGCCCCCGCCTGGCCAAGCTGAGCGGGGCCATGGCGGCCTTTGCCGACACCGGCGGTGCCCGTGAGCCGCTGCCGCATGATCGCCAGGCGGCGCAGGCGGTGCTGGTGCCACCGTTGAGCTGACCGCAGGGGAGTTACCACAGGAGGGGCGCCCAGCCTCTCCTGTCTCCCGGCCTCCGAATCACTTCCCTATGTAGAACCCACCATGATCAACCCGATGATTTCGCGGCAGCGCGCCCTTGCCGGCTGGCTGCCTGTCTTGGTGCTGCTGGCCGTTGCCCCGGCCCAGGCCGTTCAACCGCCGCCCCAGGCGCTGCCCAGCGACCTGTGGCGGGTGTACCTGGATGCCCGGCAGAACAACAGCGAACTGGCGGCGGCCCGGGCCGACCAGGCCGCCCGCGCCGAGGCGCTGCCCCAGGCCCGGGCCGGGCTGCTGCCGACGCTGTCGGCCAGCGCCGACCTCAACAGCACCAGCACCTCCCTGCAACAACCGCGGCAGGACACCCAGCGCAGCAGCACCAGCTATCAGGCGGTGCTCAACCAGCCGGTGTTTCGCGTCGATCGCTGGTTCACCTTCAAGGCGGCCCAAGCCGAAGACCGGCAGGCCCGGCTGGAGCTGGCCGCGGCCGAGCAGAAACTCATGCTCGACAGCGCCCAGGCCTATTTCGGCCTGCTCAAGGCCCAGGACGCCCTGGCGGCGGCCAAGGCCGAGGAAGCAGCGCTCAAGCGCCAGCAGCAACTGGCCGAGCGGGGCCTGCAACTGGGCCTGTCGGACCGTACCGACGTGCTCCAGGCCCAGGCCGGGCATGACACGGCGCGGGCCAATCGGATCGTCGCGCAAAAGCACACCGACGATGCCTTCGAAGCCCTGGACACCCTGACGCACCAGCAGTACCAGGCGATCCAGGGCGTGCGGCACGACATGCCGGTGCTCTTGCCCGAGCCCAACGAGGCGCGGCGCTGGGTCGACACCGCGGTGCGCCAGAACCTGACCCTGCTGGCCAGCCAGCACGCCCTGGACGCGACCCTGCAGACCCTGCGCGCGCGCAAGGCCGGGCACGCCCCGACCCTGGACGCGGTGGTGCGCTACCAGACCGGCGACAACGACGGCCTGGGCTACGGCAACAGCGACATTCGCGGTAACGGCTATGGCGGCACGGTGCAGCAGCGCAGTGTCGGGCTGCAGTTGAATATTCCGTTGTTCAGTGGCGGCCAGACCCGCTCCCAGGTACGCGAAGCCCACCAGCGGATGAATCAGCGCGAGTACCTCAACGACAACTTGCAGCGTCAGGTGGTGGAGCAGACCCGCAACCTGCATCGCGGCCTCAACAGCGCGGTGGATCAGGTCCAGGCGCGGCGCCAGTCGATCATCTCCAACCAGGGCGCGGTGCTGGCCTCGCAGCTGGGCTTTCAGGTCGGCACCCGCAACATCGTCGACGTGCTGGAGGCGCAGCGCCAGCTGTACAACGCCGTGCGCCAGTACAACGACAGCCGCTATGACTACATCCTCGACACCCTGCGGCTCAAGCAAGCGGTGGGCACCCTGTCGCCCCAGGACCTCAAGGCGCTTGGTGATTACCTCAAGGCCGACTACGATCCGGACCGCGATTTTCTGCCGCCGGAGTTTCCACGCCGGCTGGCAAGACGCTGAAGGGGCAGGGCAGCAGGCCGGGCCAGCGTCGACGCACAGGGATTCAGCATTCAAAGGGGCAAGCGGTTGTACAGGTTATTGGAGTTCTTCGACGGCCACCGACGGTGCTGCTACGCCCTGGGCGTCGTGCTCGCGGTGGCTGCGGCAGTGGCGCTGGGCAACTACTACCGGCTGCAGGTCGAGGACGTCTACCAGGCCAGCCTGCAGTTGCAGACAAGGGAGCGCGCCCAGGACCTGGAGCAATGGAAATCCAGCGGTTTTGCCATTGGCGCGCTGTCGATCCTGGGCCGTCACAACCCGGCGCTGAAGCGGGTGGTGCTGGAGCCCCGGCCCTCGGCCGAGCTGATGGAGCGGGCCAGCATTCCCCTCAAGACCCTGTCCATGGTGGTGGGGGCCAACCACGCGTTCGTGCTCAACCGGGACGGGGTGGTGGTGGCGGCCCATGATCATCAGGGGCGCCTGCCGCTGGGGCAGAACGTGGCCTTCCGACCCTACTTCAAGGTGGCCCTCAAGGGCGGCACCAGTGTCTACGGGGCAATCAGCGTGACCACCGGCACCCGCATGTTCTACATGGCGGTGCCGATCTTCGAGTCGCGCACCCGACAGGACCAGGTGATCGGCGTGCTGGTGGCGCGCTTTGACGGCGAAATGCTCGATGACAGCCTGGGCAAGCCCCACAGCGACGACCTGAAGATGATCCTCTCGCCCAGCGGCGTGGTGCTGGCCGCCAGCGCCCCGGCCCTGGTGCTCAAGTCCGACCGGGCCTGGCCGTGGAACCGCTTCACCGGCGAGATCCGCCGCCAGTTCAGCGACTATCCGTTTGCCAACGGCGTGCCCGAACGGCTGCCCTTCGATGCCCGACAGCGCGTGGTCACGCTGGACGGCCGGCGCTACGGCCTGTCCCGGGTGGAGTTCGACTGGAACGACCCCAGCGGCCCCTGGAGCCTGATCTCCCTGGGCGACCTGGATGCGCTGTTGCCGGTGGAACAGGTGCTGCTGCTCGAAGCCTTGAGCACCCTGGTGTTCCTGCTGTTGCTCTGGGGCGGCCTGCGGCGGCTGGCCGATGCCCGGCGACACAAGCGCGACGTGGCGCAGATCGAAGAGAGCGAACAGCGCCTGGACATGGCCCTGCAAAGCGGCGCGCTGGGGCTGTGGGACTGGAACATCAGCCAGGGGACGGTGATCAACAACGATGTGTGGCTGCAGATTCTCGGCTACAGCAAGCAGGAAATGCAGCAGACCTTCGGCCATGGCCTGGAGCGCTGGGTGTGCCTGGTGCATCCGGACGACTATGGGCCGGTCATGGCCCGGCTCCAGGCCCACCTCAACGATGAAGTCGGCGAGTACCGCGCCGAATACCGCATGCGCCACAAGAACGGCCAATGGCTGTGGGTGCTGGACATCGGCAAGATCATGCAGCGTGACGCCCACGGTGCCCCGGCGCGGGTCACCGGGGTGCTGCACGACATCAGCGAGCGCAAGGCCGTGGAAACCCAGATCCAGCAGTCCCGGCGCGACGCCGAGCTGGCGACCCAGGCCAAGTCGGAGTTTCTCGACTGCATGTCCCACGAGATCCGCACCCCGCTGAACGCCATCATCGGCATGGCCCATCTGGCCCTGGACCTGCCGCTGGAACGCCAGCCCCGGGACTACCTGGAGAAGATCGACCGGGCGGCCAAAAAGCTGGTGGGCACCATCAACGGCGTGCTCGACCTGTCGAAGATCGAAGCCGGCAAGCTGAGCCTGGAGCAAGTCGGCTTCAACCTGCGGGAACTGGTGGATGACGTGCTGCTGCTGGTGCGCCAGCGCGCCGCGGACAAGGGCCTGCGCTTGCTGCTGGAGATCCCCCCGGCGCTGCCCAGCCATTACCTTGGTGACCCGCTGCGCCTGGCCCAGGTGCTGACCAACCTGGTGGACAACGCGATCAAGTTCACCGAGGCAGGCCAGGTCTGCATCGGCGTGTGCCTGATGCGCCAGTGGGACGACCAGGTGCTGCTGCGCCTGAGCGTTACCGACACCGGGGTGGGCTTGAGCGACGAGCAGCAGGCCCGGCTGTTCAATGCCTTTGTCCAGGCTGACCGCTCCATCAGCCGACGCTACGGCGGCAGCGGCCTGGGGCTGAACATCGCGAAGAAAATCGTGCAGATGATGCAGGGCGATATCGAGGTCAAGAGCCAGCTGGGGCAGGGCGCGGCGTTCCACTTCACCGTGCAGTTGCAACTGCCCCAGGCACCGCTGGCCGGTAGCAATGGCGCGCCCAGCCGCGCACCGGGAGCGCGCCCGGTCAGCGAACATGCCCGGCTGCTGGCGGGCAGCCGGGTGCTGGTGGTGGAGGACAACCCGTTGAACCGGGATGTGTTGCAGGGCCTGCTGCGGCAGGTGGGGGTGCAGGCGGTGCTGGCAGCCAACGGCGCCGAGGCCTTGCGCCTGTTGCGCGCCGCGCCGCACTTCGACGCGGTGCTGATGGACTGCCAGATGCCGGTCATGGACGGCTTCGGCACTGCGCAGCAGATCCGCGCTTGTCCGCACTGGCAGGCGCTGCCGATCATTGCCGTGACCGCCTGCAGTCCGGCCGATGTGCAGGGCAGGGCGCTGGCGGCGGGAATGAATGACCTGCTGAGCAAGCCGCTGGACGTCGACGAACTCTATCGCACGCTGGTGCGCTGGATCAGGCAGCTGGACCTGCCGCCGGCGCCCCCCCCGGCCCGCCTGCCCGACAACGGCCCGGGGCGGGTCTACCGAGGCGTCGACCCGGTGCTGGGACTGGCGCTGGTGAACCAGGACCTGGCGCTGCAGCACAAGCTGCTGGCCGGTTTTCGCCACAGCCAGCAGTCGATCATCGAACGCCTGCGGCTTGCCGAGGCGGCCGGGGACTGGCAGGCCATCGGCTTTTTGGCCCACAGCCTGCAAGGGTCGGCCGGCAGCATCGGCGCCACGGCGGTCAGGCACGCCGCCCGGCAACTGGAGGAGCAGTGCGCGGCACGGGCCGACCTTCGACCGCCGATCGAGCACCTGGCGCAGTGCCTGGCACCGCTACTGGCCGACTTGCAGGAGCTGCCGCCGGTTTCCGACGGTCAGCCGGCACCGCCCCATCAGGCGCTGAGCGCCGAGCAACTTCTGCAGGTGGAGCGGCTGGCCAGCGTGCTGCGCGAGCACAATGCCCAGGCCCTGGCGCTGATCGATGCGCTGTGCGCGCAGCACCCGGGCAGCGGCTTGCAGGCGATTCAGGAGCAGATCTACCGGCTGGAGTTCCAGCAGGCCCATGACCTGCTGCTGGACTGGCGCGCTGCCCGGGCCTAGCCCGCGTCCCGGGTCAGGGCCTGATAGCGGGCCATGCGGTCGCTGCAGTGCTCGACCAGGCACTGATGCAAGGCGCGCAGCGACGCGGTGATGTGCGAGCGGTGCGAAACCACCAGGCTCAGCGGCGCGGCATCGGACTGCCAGCCGGGCAACAGCGGGCGCAGGCGACCGGCGAGCAGGTCTTCGACCACATTGAGCAGCGGCAGGTTGACCACGCCCTGGCCGGCCAGCGCCCAGCGCCGCGCCACGTCGCCGTCATCACAGCAGAAGTGTCCCTGCACCGGGACGTCCTCGACGCTGCCGTGGGCATGGAAGCGCCAACGACTTTCCGGCCGGCCGATGCTGTGGCAGATGATGCATTCGTGTTCGCTCAGCTGTTGCGGCGAGGTGGGCGCGCCATGTTCCGCCAGGTAGGCGGGCGCGGCGCAGGCGATGAACGAGTGCTGCTTGAGCACCGGCAACTCCACCAGGTCCAGCGCCAGGCTCTTGCCGTAGCGCAACGCGGCGTCGAAACGGCCCTTGAGCAGGTCTTCTTCCTTGTCGCTCAGCGCCAGCTTGATGTACATCTGCGGCCGCTCCTGCTTGAGCCGGGCCAGCATCTCCAGCAGCAGGTTGCGCCCCAGGTCGGAGGACACCGTGAGTTCCAGCATGCCGTCGTCGTGGCTCAGGGAGCGCTTGCCGGCGGCGAGAATCTTCAGGGCGTGCTGGGCGCTTTCCAGGTAGCGGGCGCCTTCGGGGGTGAGCTTCATGGTCCGGGTCGAGCGGGTGAACAGGCGCACGCCGAGTCGGTTCTCCAGGCGCTTGAGCCCCAGGCTGGCGGCCGCCGGAGTGATCGACAGGACGCGAGCGGCGGGGGACAGGCCCTCCAGCTCGGCAATCAGAATGAACAGCTCCAGGTCTGCGAAGTTAGGCATGGGCGAGGGTCACAGTCCGTTCAAGGGGCATGAAAGGTCTGTGCCGCATTCAGCAAGGCCGCCGAAAGCGCTTGCGGGTCACCGGCGATGCACGGCTCGAACCCGGGTTGCCGGAGCATCCGCGCCATGGCCCGGGCGTGCCGCGCGGGGAGGGCTTCGGCACTGGCCTGGAGCAGGCTCAGGTGGTAGTCCAGCGCCAGGGCGAACAGCCGGGCCGCCAGGGGCAGCGGCTCCGCGCTGTCCAGGCTGGCGGAGCCGCGCAGCAGGGCATCGGCGTGGGTGAGTTGCCAGGCCAGGTTGAGGATCGGGTCCTCGGGCTCGGCGTGGGCGAGAATCTCCTCGATCAGCAAGCGGCTGCGCACCAGGGCCTGATCGATCGCGCTGCCGGGCGGGTTGAGGCCCATCAGCGCCAGGCAGGCAGCGCTGCGAAAGGCCGCGGGGTCGCTCTGGGTCACACTGCTGTCCAGCACGATCGCCAGGGTCTCAAGCAGCGCCTCAAGGTGGATCTGCCGGTTGTCGGCCAATTGCAGGGCCAGCGCGCCGATGAACCCGTCGCGCATGTCGGTGCCGGCCGAGGGGCCGCTGCCCGCTTGCGGGCCATGCAGGGGCTTGTTGCGGTATCCCAGTTGCGTGGCGACCCGGGCCAGCACCACCGGCGGCGAAATCGGCTTGGCAATGTAGTCGGCGGCCCCCAGCAGCAGGCCCAGGCGCTCGTCTTCGACACTGCTGCGCGAGGTCAGGAAAATCACCGGGATGGCGGCGGTCGCCGGGTGGCTCTTGAGCTCGCTGAGCACCTGGAAACCGTCCATTTCGGGCATCAGGATATCGAGGATGATCAGGTCGGGGCTGGCACTGCGCGCCAGGGCCAGGCCGCGCTGGCTGTCCTTGGCCAGCAGCACCTCGTATTCACTGGTCAAGGCATTGGACAGCAGGATCAACGATTGCGGATCGTCGTCGATCGCCAGGAGGGTATAGGGCTTGGGAGCATGCTCTGCGGGCATGACGAGGGGCCTGGAAAAAAGAGGCCGGCAGTCTAGCGTATTTGGCCGATCCAGGCCTAGCGCGCCGCCGGCAAGGTCACGGCCGTGGCCGCCTCACCGGCCGCGCCGCGACCGGCCCGGGGCGTTATTCCAGGTGATCGCACAGATGTTCGGCTTCGATGATGGTTTCGCCCAGGGAGTGGAAGTAGGCCCGCCAGAATTGCACCGCTTCCTGCGCCGCTTCCCGGTCATTGAGGCATTCGATTTCAAAGATGTCGGTGCCTTGCAGTGGCCGGGTCTCGCGCCAGAGCCGCAGCGCCGGGTCGGGGGTGTCCTGGATCCGCTGCAACAGGCGGTTTTCGTGATCCTTGATGTCGTCGAGTACATAGTCGACGAACAGGCAGTAGTCGTTTGCCGGGCAGACGCCAAAGATGTGAAAACGATCCGTGTTGGGAGTGCTCATGAAGGTCATCCTCTTTCATGATGGCAGTGTGCCAAGGCTCGATTGGCACCCAGGCCGTTAGCCTAATACCGATCCGAAAATTTTCAATTGTGAATTTTTTTGTGGCGTCGAAGAGCCTTCCGCGACGGCTCGCAACCCTTGAAACAGAGCTGCGCCGGGGGTGGCGGCAGTCTGTCGGGTGAGGTTCGGGCAGGCCATGGGGCCTCGATGTGTAAAGTGTTTGCATTCGGGTTTGACAGCTCATCGGCGGCTACTACGCTCGTACCGTTGTCCTGCAGGAAGCAACCTGAACCTGCAGGCGCAAGCAGGCGATAAATACGCCCCAAGTGGTGTGAAACAACAATGACGCCAGGCAGGCATCGTTGTTGCTGACCAGCCTCAGACACTCACTGGCAATAGGGAATTACTGTGTTCAGGTACACGGATGTGTTGGCCTTGCTCTCCACTGAATCCACGTTGAACAGCCCCAACCCTGGCTATTGCGCCAGGGCCGGCGGCTGCTTTGCGCTTTTCTTCTCCCAGGCAGGCCCCCGAAGGCTTGTCGCCAGTGCCGTTGAGCGGCCGCTGGGGTCGCGCTGCAGGGCGCCCATCAAGCATTAGCTGCACGAAGAATCCGAACGCTCCCAGGTAATCCGCAACACGGCATGGCAACGCGCTGGTCGCCGCGTGCCGCGCTGACGGGATGACACGGATCAACAGTCGCCGATGACATCGGCCCAACCTGACAGGGAAGTCGCGCAGTGTCTGACAACAACCCAACCCAAGCGGGTCCACAGAGCCCTTCGTCCGCAGCCCCGGAGGCTGATCAAGCCCGGGAAAGTGCGACGATTGCCGGCTGGAACGACACCCACCACGAGTATCCGCTGGACCTGTGCCTGCAGCAGTTGATCGAGCAACAGGTGGAGCGCAGCCCCGATGCCGTGGCCCTGTGCTTCGACGAGCAGCGCCTGAGTTTCAGCCAGTTGAATCGTCGGGCCAATCGGTTGGCGCACTACCTGCGCGAGCTCGGCGTCGGGCCCGACAGCCTGGTGGGCGTGCAGATGGAGCGTTCACTGGAGCTGATGATCGCCTTGCTGGCGATCCTCAAGGCGGGGGGCGCCTACCTGCCGCTGGACCCGGGCTACCCCGAAGAGCGCCTGGCCCTGCTTATCGAAGACGCCTCGGTCGGCGTGGTGCTGACACAACAACGCTTTGCCCACCGGCTCGCCGCCTATGGCATTGAAGTGCTCTGCCTGGACGACCCCGCCAGTGAGGAGCTGCACGCCTGCGAGGATAATCCCGCGCCGGTCAACCGCCCTGAAGATCTGGCCTATGTGATCTACACCTCGGGCTCCACCGGGCGCCCCAAAGGCTGCATGCTGCCGCACAAGGCCATCTGCAACCGGCTGCTGTGGATGCAGCGTCACTATGGGGTGGGGCCACAGGACCGGATCCTGCAGAAGACGCCCTTCACCTTCGATGTCTCGGTCTGGGAGCTGTTTTTGCCGTTGCTCAGCGGCGCCTGTCTGGTCATGGCCAGGCCCGAAGGCCACAAGGACGCCCACTACCTGGTGGAGCTCATCCAGGCGCGGCAGATCACCATCTGCCATTTCGTGCCGTCCATGCTGCGCTTCTTCCTCAAGCACCCGACGGTTGGCGAGTGTCGCTCTTTGGACAAGGTCTTCGTCAGCGGCGAGGCCCTGACCCACGAGCTGCTGCTGCAGTTTCGTGCGCGGCTGCAGGCCCGTCTGCACAACCTGTACGGCCCGACCGAGGCGGCGGTGGACGTCACCTGGTGGCCTGCCGAACCGCGCCCGGACCGGCGCGTGCCGATTGGCCGGCCCATCGACAATATCCAGATCCACATCCTCGATGCCGAGGCCAATCCGCTGCCCATCGGCCAGACCGGCGAGCTGTGCATTGGCGGTGTCGGCCTGGCCCGGGGCTATCTCAACCGGCCGCAACTGACGGCGGAGAAGTTCATTCGCGACCCGTTCTGCGCAGCACCCGACGCCCGGCTGTATCGCACCGGTGACGAGGCGCGCTTCCTCGACAACGGCGAGATCGAAGTGCTGGGGCGTTTCGATTCCCAGGTCAAGCTGCGTGGGTTTCGCATCGAACTGGGCGAAATCGAAAGCACCCTCAACAGCCATCCGGCCATCAGCGACGCGGTGGTGCTGGTCCAGGATGCCGCCGGCGAAGACCCGAAGCTGGTGGCCTATGTGGTTGCCGACGGGCTGGACAAGAAGGCAGTGCGCGATTTCGTCAAGTCGCGCCTGCCGGAGTACATGACGCCCAATCGGGTGCAGTTCGTCGAACAGATTCCGGTCACGGCCCACGGCAAGGCCGATCGCCAGGCGCTGCTGGCCACCGATGGCCCGGCGCCCGACAGCCGCCGGGCCGCCACCCTGGATCCCCAGGCACTGAGCGCCTGGCTGCAGGCGTACTTCATCGAGGCGCTGGGGATTGATGAACTGGCGGTCGACGACGATCTGTTCGATCAGGGCGCCACCTCATTCACCCTGGTGCAAGCGGTGCACAGCATTCATCAGCAGTACCAGGTCACGCTGCCGGTGGAGATATTTCTCGAACAGCCGAGCATCGCTGCCGTCATCGCCTTTATCCTCGACAGCAACCCTGCAAGCGTCGACCGGCCCGGCGTGGCAACGACCTGCCCGACGCCACCAAGCGACGCCCCGGAGCCGATCCAGCTGCAGAGGGTGGACTTTGATCCTCGCGCCTATCAACGCCTCGTCCAGGTTGCGCCGCCCAGCCTTGAACGGCTGGGGGGCCTGCTCTCGCTGTTGCGTGAGGTGACGCTGGCAGGCCAGGGCAAGTACCTCTATTCCTCGGCCGGCGGCCTCAACGCCATCCAGTGCTACCTGTATGTGGCCCCGGGGCAGGTCGAGGGCTTGCCCTCAGGCACCTGGTACTACCAGCCGCGGCTCAATCGCCTGTTGCCGATCCGCGTGCCGGCCGATCCGGGCTCGCCAGCCCTGGCCGAAGCCGGTTTTGCGCTGTTTCTGGTGGCCCAGATGGCCGCCATCGAGCCGCTCTACAATCACGCCGCCCCGGCGCTGCTGGTGCTGGAGGCGGGCTATATCGAACAACTGCTGCTGTCGCACCAGGCCGGCTTCGACCTGGCCCTGGTCCCGAGCCAAGACGTGGACGCGGCATCGGTTGCCCAGCTGTGCAAGCTGGAGCCCAGCCACCGGGTGCTGCATTGCCTGATTCCCGGCGATTCGGGTGGCGCTGCAAGTGGGCGCTCCGGCCTGCGCTTCGACGACTTCCTGGCCGCCAGCAACAATGGTTTCGACCTGCCGGGCAAGGACGCGCTGGAGCGCTTGCACCAGCAACAGCGGCAGATTCGCAGTGACCTGCTGCAGCACGGGGCAGTGGGCATCGATCTGCCCGCTGCACCGATCAGCGCCGACGCCCTGCAACTGCGCGCCGCCAAGCGCCAATACGGCGACCAGGCCTTGAGCGTGGCGCAGTTGAGCCGATTGTTGAGCCTGTTGCGGGCCGGGCCGGATGCCCGTCACCTGTACCACGCCGACGCGCTGCAGGACCTGGAGATCTACCTGCAGCTGGCCGCCGGCAGCGATCAGGCCCAGGCGCAGTGCCCGCCGCCCGGCCTCTATCGCTACCACGCCGACAGCCACAGCCTGAGCCCCTTGGGCGAAGGCGACCCGCTGGCGTTCAACCGCAGCTACACGCCGTTCAATCGCAAGCACGCGCAACAGGCGCGCTTACGGATATTCCTGGTGTCCGCTCGCTCGGCAGGCAACGACCCCGAGCGGCGTTATCGCCACCTGCTCCAGGCCGGACGCATCGGCCAGTTGCTGCTGGAACAACAGACCGAGTTCGGCATCGGGCTGTGCCCCATCGGTTCGATGTATTTCGACAAGGTTCGCAGCGCCTTCCACCTGGATGAACACCAGGAGCTGTTGCACAGCTTTGTCGGCGGCGCCGTCAGCCAGGGGCTGCCGCCGGGCTGGCCACGGCTGGAGCTGCAGCCTGAGCTTGGGAATGAGGACGAAGCCTGGGCCGCCCGCGAGCCCGAGAACGCGGGTGCACTGGCGATCATCGGCCTCAGCGGCCGCTACCCCGGCGCCGCCGACCCCCGGGAGCTGTGGCACAACCTTCGCGCCGGACGTTCGTCGATCCAGACACTCAGCCGCCAAGCGCTGCTGCATGACGCGCCAGGCGCCGCGGATTCGCCGCAATGGGCAGTGGGCGCCCTGGCCGACAAGCAGTTGTTTGATCCGCTGTTGTTCAAGATCACCCCCGCCGAGGCGAAAACCCTGGACCCCCAGGAGCGATTGTTCCTGCAAGCGGTCTGGCATTGCCTGGAAAACAGCGGCTATACCGCCGCCGGTCTGCAGCGTCGGGCCGAGCGGGTGGGGGTGTTTGTCGGCGCGATGTGGGGCGACTACCAGCACCATCGGCCCGGCGACCAGGGCGAGCGCGCCACCTCGTTCCATTCGGCCATCGCCAACCGGGTGTCGTTCTTCAATGACTTCAGCGGCTCCAGCGTGGTGTTCGACACCTCGTGTTCCTCGGCAATGACCGCCCTGCATTTTGCCTGCACCAGCCTTCGCCAGGGCGAGTGCCAGGCGGCGATCGTCGGTGGCGTCAACCTGATCAGTCATCCGTCGCACCTGGAGCTGCTGAGCGCCTTGCAGCTGTTGTCCGCAGAGGGCCAGGCGCATCCGTTCGGTCTCCACGCCAACGGTTGGGTGGCGGGCGAGGGCGTGGGTGCGCTGTTGATCCGCCCCCTGGAGGACGCCCGCCGCGACGGTGACCGGATCCTTGGTGTGATCCGCGCCACGGCGATCAGCCACAGCGGCAAGACCTTTCGCTACGGCATGCCGAACGCCGAGATTCAGGCCGCCTCGATGCGCCGGGCCCTGGAGCAGGCGGGGTTGTCCGCCGAGGCGATTGGCTACGTGGAGGCTGCCGCGCCCGGCGCCAGCCTGGCGGACGGTGCCGAATTCGCGGCGCTGGCCAAGGTCTTCGGCCACCGCCAGGGCGATACGCCACTGCCAGTCGGCTCGATCAAGGCCAACATCGGCCACCTTGAATCGGCCTCGGCGCTGTCGCAGATCACCAAGGTCCTGCTGCAGTTCGAGCACCGCCAGATCGCCCCGACCCTGGGCTGCGTGCCCTTGAGCCCACTGATCGGCCCGGAGCACAAGCAGCTGCTCATTGCCGACACCTTGCGCGACTGGCAAGGCCCTCGACGGGCCTTGATCAATGCCTTCGGAGCCAGTGGTTCCGCCGGCCACCTGATCCTCGAAGCGCCGCCGCCTGAGGTCGCCGCGCCCGAGCAGCGCGGGCCCTGGCTGTTTCCCTTTTCCGCCGCCAGCGCCGCGCAGCTCGAGCAATTGCTCGGGGCGTTCGCCGACGACCTTCAAGCCGGTCGCCTGGGCGACGCGCGCCTTGGAGACATCAGCTACACCCTGTGCGTCGGCAGGGTTGCACTGGGCCAGCGGCTGGCGCTGGTGGCCGACAGCGAGTCCGAACTGCTGACCTTGCTCAAGGCCGCGTCGGAGTGCTCGACCCGCTGTGGCAGCGATGCCAGAGCGGCGCCACCGCTGGCCACCGAAGCGGACCTGCGCGGCCTCGATCGGGCTGCCCTGAGCACCATCGGCCAGCGTTGGGTGGCCGGTGACACCGACCTGTCGCAGATTGCCCGCCATGACTGGCGGCGCGTGGCCTTGGCGGCGTACCCCTTTGCCGGCCTCGATTGCCATATCGCCACCGGCGCCGCCGAGGACGAGGCGGCGACGCCGGTGACGGACCCGCGCCTGCAAACGGCGCTGGAGGGCTACCTCACGCAGCACTTCTCGAAAGTCTCGGCCATACCCGAGAGCAGCATCGACAGCCTGGAAAGCTTCGACCGCTACGGCCTGACCTCGCTGATGATCACCACCCTCAACCAGCGACTGGCCCAAGCCTTCGGGGACTTGCCAAGCACGCTGTTCTTCGAGCACCAGAGCATCAGCGCACTGGCCAACTGGTTCGCTGCCCGGCACCCGTCGCGCAGTCGCCAGTTGCTCGGGGTTCAAGCGCCCGCGGCCGCGGCGGCACAGGCGGCCCCGGCCAGCCGTGCGGCACCGCGTCCCGACAGCGAGCGACGCCACGAGCACGCCGAGCCAATTGCAATCATCGGCCTGGCCGGACGCTTTCCCGGTGCCCCGGACATCGACAGCTTCTGGGACAACCTGAAGAACGCAGTCGACAGCATCAGCGAAATCCCCGGCGAGCGCTGGCAGCACCAGCCTTACTACAGCCCCGACCGCAGCCAAAAAGGCAAGATCAACACCAAGTGGGGCGGATTCATCGACGCTGTCGACCGCTTCGACCCGCTGTTCTTCAATATTTCACCGCGCGACGCCGAGCGCATGGACCCTCAGGAACGGATCTTCCTCGAAACCGCCTGGCACACCCTGGAAGACGCGGGCTACGACCGGGCCGGCCTGCAACGCCATTACCAGGGGAAAATGGGCGTGTTTGTCGGGGTGATGCACGGCGAGTACCTGCTCTATACCCGTTCTGCCGCCGCCGACTGCACCGATGACGCGGTGGATTCCTCCTTCGGCTCGATTGCCAACCGGGTGTCCTACGTCTTCGACTGCACCGGCCCGAGCATGGCGGTCGACACCATCTGTTCCTCCTCGCTGACCGCGCTGCACCTGGCGGTGCAGAGCCTGCAACGGGGCGAGTGCCGGGTGGCGCTGGCCGGCGGCGTCAACCTGTCGCTGCACCCGAACAAGTACTTCATCCAGTCGCAGTTGACCATGTCCTCCAGCGATGGCCGCTGCCGCAGTTTCGGTGAAGGCGGCGACGGTTTCGTCCCCGGCGAAGGCGCCGGCGCGGTGTTGCTCAAGCCCCTGTCACAGGCACAGGCCGATGGCGACAACATCTACGGGGTGATCCGCGCAACGTCGCTCAACCATAACGGCAAGACCCATGGCTACACCGTGCCCAGCCCCAATGCCCAGGGGGCAATGATCGCCGAGTCACTGGAAAAGGCCGGCATGGACCCCCGCGAGCTGAGTTACATCGAGGCCCACGGCACCGGCACCGCACTCGGCGATCCAATCGAAATCAGCGGCCTGCAACAGGGCTTTGCCCGGCGCAGTGCGGCCCTTGGCAGGGAACCGGCGGGGGCACAGCAGTGCGCGCTGGGCTCGGCCAAATCGAATATCGGCCATCTGGAATCGGCCGCCGGGATCGCCGGGGTGGCCAAGGTGCTGCTGCAACTCAAGCACCGCCAACTGGTGGCGTCGCTGCATTCGAGCCGACTCAACCCGGGCATCGCCTTTGGCCAATCGCCGTTCCATATCCCGCAGCAACTGCAAGAGTGGCGTCAACCGCGGCTCAATCTGGATGGCCAGGAGCGCGACTACCCGCTGGCCGCGTCCGTGTCGTCCTTTGGTTCCGGCGGCTCCAATGGCCATGTGATCATCGCCCAGTACCTGGCGCCGGAGCGGGAAGCGCCGGTGGCCGGGCCACCGGCGATCATCGTGCTGTCGGCCCGCACCCCGTTGCAGCTGCAACAGCAAATCGAACGTTTGCAGCAGTGCCTGTTGCGGCGCGAGCGCGAAGGCCAGCTGCCGCGTCTGGCGGACCTGGCCCTGACCCTGCAGCAGGGCCGGGAGGCCATGGAATATCGCCTGGCGTTCACCGCAGCGTCCATCAGCGAGCTGCAGGAGCGCCTGGCCCAGGGCCTGGAGCAATGGCTCAAGGCGCCTGAGCACTTCGGCTGCTTCGACGGCGTGCATCTGGGTCGGGTACAGGAGAACAAGGCCGCGATGGCCGTGCTGGCCCACGATGAGGACATGCAAGCGACCCTGGCGGCCTGGGCCGACAAAGGCAAATACGCAAAACTGCTGGAATTGTGGGTCAGGGGGCTGACGTTCGATTGGGCGCTGCTGGGGGCGCCCCTGGGCAGTGCCCGGCGCATCAGCCTGCCGGGGTATCCCTTTGCCCGCGAGCGGATCTGGGTGTCCGGCGACCTCCAGTTGCCGCCGCCGGTCCAGGGGCTCGGCGAAGCCCGGCTGCACCCCTTGCTGCAACGCAATGTCTCCGACCTGACGCAGCAGAAGTTCACCTCGGTATTCAGCGGTCAAGAGTTCTTCCTGCGCGATCATCGGGTGCATGAGCACAAAGTCCTGCCTGGCGTGGCCTACCTGGAAATGGCCCGCGAGGCGGTCAGTCGCTCCCTGGGGGATCAGGCACTCGCCGGAGCGGTGAGCCTGTGCCACCTGGTGTGGTCGCAACCGCTGACGCTCAGCGAGCAGGATCAGGCGCCCGTCACGCTTGAGGTGCAGATCAATGCCGTGGACGCCCATCGCCTGACCTTCGCGATTCTCCAACAGCAGACCCAGGCCCTGTGCTGCCAGGGCGAGGCGCAATGGCGGCAGGACCCCATGGAACCCCTGGCGTCACTGGCATCGCTGCAGGCCAGGATCAACGGCCCGTGCCTGGACGCCGAGGCGCTGTACCGCCAGTTCGACAGCGTCGGCATCCACTACGGCCCCAGCCACCGGACGGTCCGCGAACTGCACAGCAGCGGCGGACAGTTGCTGGCGCAGATCCAGTTGCCGCCATCACTGAAGGCCGATCACCGGCAATTTGTCCTGCACCCAAGCCTGATGGACGGCGCCTTGCAATGCACCCTGGGCCTGCTGGTCGCCGACCCGCTTGCGCAAGGCGCAACGGTGCAACGGCAGCAGACCCGGGTGCCCTTTGCCCTGGACCGCCTAGAGCACAGCGGTGCGGCCCTGGGGGAGCAGGTCTGGGCCTGGGTGCGGCCTGTGGCGCAGGCCAGCGCGGCCGGGCATTGGGTTTTCGATATCGATATCTACAACCAGCAGGGCGAGCATTGCGTTGCGCTGCACGGCTTTGCCCTGCGGGAGATGAAAGCGCCGTCGGCGTTGGAGGTGATGCTCGACGACCGCGGGCAGACGGACGCTTGCCTGCTGGAGAAATGGCAGCGGGTCGAGCCTCAGCCCCTGCCGTCCGGCGCCGCCCGGGTGCTGTTGATCGCCAATGACCCGCAAGGCCTGCAACAGTTGACGGCGCGCTATCCGCAGCGGGCGTCGATGTTGCTGGACGGCAGCGAATCCATCGAAACGCTCGCCGCGCGGCTGCGCGAGGCCGGCCCGCTGGAGCACCTGCTGTGGCTGGCACCCAGCGCCATGGCGGCGCACACCAGCGCCGAGCAACTGATCCACGCGCAGCAGTCCGGGGTGTTGAGCTGTTTTCGCTTGATCAAGGCGTTGCTGCTCCTGGGCCTGGACCAGCAGCCGCTGGCCTGGACGCTCATCACCCGCGCCACCCTGACGGTGTTCGGCGCGGCGAGCCCGCTGCAACAGGCCGCCGATGAACCCGTGGCGCCCGCTCACGCCAGCCTTCACGGGCTGATGGGGGGCCTGGCCAAGGAGTACAGCCATTGGCCGGTGTGCGTGGTGGACCTGCCGGCCGGCGACAGTTGGCCGAGCCTGGACCCCCTGTCACTGCCCGCCGATCCCCGGGGCGAGCCCCTGGCCTGTCGCGACGATGTCTGGTATCGCCCGTATCTTGCGCCCTGCCTGGTGCCGCTGGAGCGGGGCGGCGAGGGCGAAAGCCTGTATCGCGACGCCGGGGTGTACCTGGTCGTCGGCGGTGCCGGCGGCATTGGCCGGTTGTGGAGCGAACACCTGATCCGTACCCGTGGCGCCCAGGTCATCTGGCTCGGGCGCCGCCCGCAGGATGCGCGGATTGACGCCGCCATCAGTGAACTGGCCCGGTTGGGCCCGGCGCCACGCTATATCAGCGCCGATGCCGGCAACCACGCCGCGCTGCAGCAGGCAGTGACCCAGGTGCTGGCCGAGCATGGGCGGATTCATGGGGTGATCCACGCCGCGATCCAGCTGGAGGATCAAAGCCTGGCACGCATGCAGCCGCAGAAATTCGCCGCGGGGCTGGCCGCCAAGGTCGATGTCTGTGCCCGTCTGGCCGAGGTGTTCGAGCACCAGCCCCTGGACTTCATGCTGTTTTTCTCCTCGTTGCAGAGCTATACCAAGTCGGCGGGCCAGAGCAATTACGCGGCCGGTTGTACCTTCAAGAACGCCTTCGCGCAGGCCCTGGGGCAACAACGCGGCTACCCGGTGAAAGTCATCAACTGGGGCTACTGGGGCGACGTCGGCTCGGTGGCCAGCGACGACTACCGGCGCCGCATGGCCGAGGTCGGCCTGGGCTCCATCGACGGCAAACAGGCGATGCGTGCCCTGGACGCGCTGCTCGGTGCCCCGGACGACGGCGCGCCGCTGAGCCAGTTGACCTTCCTGCGCACCTGCGGGCGCTTGAGCGAAACCTTCGAGCACCTGGGGCTGGCCCGTCATCCTGGCGGGCTGTTCGGCGAATATGGCGAGGTTCGGGCGCCGGCCTATCCATCGTTGATCGGGCGCCTGCACGGCCTGCGGCCGGACAGTCGGCAGGTGCGCGGCGTTGTCGGGCAGGTGCAGGCCCAACGGGCGGCGCTGGATGAGCTGCAGGTTCGCCTGCTCTATGCCCAGTTGCAGCAACTGGGCCTGTTCACCCAGGCGTGCGAATCCCTTGCCCGGTTGCAGCAGCACAGCCCTGTGTTGCCGCTGTACCGACGCTGGTTCGCCAAGAGCCTTGAGGAACTGGCGCAGCGCGGCTATGTGCAGCTGGAAGGCGATACCTGCCGGGTCGCCAATCCGCAGCCCCTGGACCTGGAGGCGCTGTGGCAGGAATGGGCGCGGCAGCAGCCGGCCTGGCTCGAACACCCCAGCCTCAAGGCCGAGGCCCTGCTGGCCGAAGCGACCCTGCGGGTCTTGCCGCAGATCCTCGACGGGCGGATCGCGGCCACCGACGTGCTGTTCCCCGACGCCTCGATGTCCAGGGTCGAGGGCATCTACAAACACAACCCGGTGTCGGACTTCTTCAACGAAGTGCTGCTCGACGCCATGCTCGAATTTGTCCGCGGCCGCCTGGAGCAGGATCCCCGGGCCTCGATCCGGATCCTGGAAATCGGCGCCGGCACCGGCGGCACCAGTGCCCGCGCCTTTGAAAAACTGCAGCCCCTGCAAGCGCAGATCGCCGAGTACTGCTACACCGACGTCTCCCAGGCGTTCCTGATGCACGCGCAGCAGGCCTATGGCCCGCATGCCCCGTACCTCAGCTACCAACTGTTCGACGTCGACCAGCCGCTGGCCGCCCAGGGCATCAAGGCCGGCGCCTATGACCTGGTGATCGCCACCAACGTTCTGCACGCCACGCCGGACCTGCGCCGCGCCCTGAAAAATGCCAAGGCCGCGCTCAAGCACAACGGCCTGCTGCTGATCAACGAGATTGCCCGCAATGGCCTGTTCACTCACCTGACCTTCGGCCTGCTCAAGGGCTGGTGGCTGTTCGACGACCCGCAGCATCGCCTGCCGGGCGGCCCGGCACTGGCCCCCCGGCAGTGGAAGCAGGTGCTGGAAAGCGAAGGCTATCGGCAGGTGCATTTCCCGGCGCTGGCCGAGCACGACCTGGGGCAGCAGATCGTCATCGCCCAGAGCAACGGCCTGGTCTGGCAGGAGCGCCCCGAGCGCGCCGAAGCGCCCCGTATTGCGCCGGTGCGGCGTGAAACGGTGGTGGCCCAGGCGCCCCTGGCACCCCGGGCGCCGCAACCGGGCATCAGCCCCGCGGCGCTGGGCGAGGTGAGCAGCAGCCGGCTCAAAGCCGAGACGGTGCGCTACCTCAAGCAGGTGATTGGCGGGCTGTTCAAGATCGAGCCCGAGCAGATCGACGCCCGCGAGGCGCTGGAAACCTATGGCATCGATTCGATCCTGGTGGTGCAACTGACCAACCTGCTGCGGGACCAATTGGCCGGGGTCAGCAGCACGCTGTTCTTCGAATACCAGACCATCGAGGCATTGGCGGAGCATTTTCTCGCCACCCAGAAAGACCGGCTGCAACAGCTGCTGGGACTGGATCCGGCGCCAGCCAGCGGCGCGCCACCGGCCAGGGCGCCGGTCGAGCCCTTGTTCACGCCGGTCCCGTCGCGCTTTGCCAAGCGTCCTCCCGAGCCGCCAGCGGCGCAGCAGCGCTACAGCGACGTCGCCATTGTCGGGCTGTCAGGGCGCTACGCCGGGTCCGACAACGTTCGCCAGCTGTGGCAACACCTCAAGGCCGGGGAGCACTGCATTGCCCAAGTGCCGGCCGAACGCTGGGACTGGCGCCGGTACTTTGACCGGACCCCGGGAACGGCAGGTCGCATCTATACGCCATGGGGCGGTTTCATTGGCCAGATCGATCGGTTCGATCCGCTGTTCTTTCACATTTCGCCCCGCGAAGCCCTGAAAATGGACCCCCAGGAGCGGCTGTTCCTGGAAGAGGCCTATCACTGCATCAGTGATGCCGGCTATACCCCGGCACGCCTGGCCGAGCGGCAGCGGGTCGGGGTGTTTGTCGGCGTGATGAACGGTACCTACAGCCACCAGTCCAGTTACTGGTCGGTGGCCAACCGAGTGTCATACCAGTTCAACTTCCAGGGCCCGAGCCTGGCGGTGGACACCGCCTGTTCCTCGTCGATCACCGCACTGCATCTGGCGCTGCAAAGCCTGGAGCGCGGCGACAGCGACTGCGCCCTGGTGGGTGGGGTCAGCCTGCTGGTGGACCCGGTGCACTACATGGGCCTGAGCGAAATGCAGATGTTGTCCCCAGGCCCGCACTGCAAGGCTTTCGGTGCCGATGCCGATGGCTTTGTCGCCGGTGAAGGCGTGGGCGCACTGCTGCTCAAGCCGCTGGCGCAGGCCGAGGCCGATGGCGACCGGATCTACGGCGTGATCAAGGGCAGCATGATCAATGCCGGGGGCAAGACCAACGGCTACACCGTGCCCAATCCCCTGGCCCAGAGCCGGCTGGTGGTGGATTCGCTGGCCCGGGCCGGGGTCGACGCCAGGGCCGTGAGCTATGTCGAGGCCCATGGCACCGGCACCGCGCTGGGCGATCCGATCGAGATCGCCGGCCTGGCCCGGGCCTTCAGCAGCAGCGGGGCAACGCCCGGGACGCAGTACTGCGCCATCGGCTCGATCAAGAGCAATATCGGCCATTGCGAAAGCGCAGCGGGTATCGCCGGTATCACCAAGGTGCTGTTGCAACTGCAGCACCGCCAGCTGGTGCCATCGCTGCACGCCGATACCGCCAACCCGCACATCGATTTCGCCAACACTCCGTTTGCCGTGCAGCGCACGCTGGCCGAGTGGCCGCGGCCGCAGGTGCTGATCGACGGGGTGCCGCAGACATTCAAGCGCATCGCCACGGTGTCCTCCTTCGGTGCCGGAGGCGCCAATGCCCATGTGGTGATCGAAGAATACGAAGACCTGCGGGTACGGCCACCGAGGGTGGTCGACGAGCAACGCCCGGTGCTGATGCTGTTGTCGGCCAAGAGCGCCGAGCAGCTGCTGCAGCAAGCCCGGCTGTTGCTCGACGAATTGGCCCAGGGGCCACTGGTCGAGGCCGATCTGCCGGCACTGGCCTTCACCCTGCAAGTGGCGCGCGAGGCGATGGAGCATCGCCATGGCTGGTGGGTGAGTTCCCTGGCCCAGTTGAAGGCCGGCCTGGAGCAGTTGCTCAGCGCCGGCGTCACGTCGGGCCGTGGCCGGCAGAAGCCCGAGGCTCAGGCGCCGGACTTCGACATCGGCCGGGTACTCGACGCCGGGGCACAGCAACGCCTGCTCGACGCCTGGCTCGACGGCGCCGTGCTGGACTGGCAACTGATGTACCCCCAGGGCACGCCCGCGCCATTGAGCCTGCCGGGCTATCCCTTTGCCCGCGAGCGCTACTGGCAGACGCCGCTGGCCGCGGCTGGGGTGCCCGGCGCCGTCGAGGAACGCCTGCATCCACTGCTGCATCGCAACGTGTCGGACCTGCGCGGCTTGCGTTACCTGAGCCGGTTCAGCGGCAGCGAAAGCCTGTTGGCCGAGCACCAGGTCAATGGCCAGGGCGTGCTCCCGGGCGCGGCGCTGGTCAGCCTGATCCAGGCGGCGCTGAGCAACGCCCTGGGCGCTCCGGTGCCGGCGGGCAGGGCGCTGGTGATAGAGGATCTGGCCTGGCGCCAGCCGTTCAGCGTCGACGCGGCCAACAACGGCGAGCTGTTCCTGGAACTGACCATGCCGGCGCAGGGCGAGTACCAGGTCGGGATCTACTCCTACGACCCTGATGCCCAGTTGCAACTGCATGCCCAGGCCCGCGCCCGCTATGCCGTGGTCGTGGCCCCCGGGCTCGAGTTCAACGGCCTCGGTGCCCGGGTGGTGGAGGTCGAGGCCTGCTACCAGCGCTTTGCCGCCATGGGCATCGAGTATGGCCAGGGGTACCGGCGGCTGCTGTCGCTGGAGCGCCAGGACGATCAGGTACTGGCGCGGATCGCTCTGCAGGACCCGGCGCTGACTGACGGTTTTGCCCTGCATCCGGCCTTGCTGGATGGTGCCATGCAAGGCGTGATGGCCTTGCTGCTGGAAGAGCTGGGGGACACGCCGGCCTTGCTGCTGCCGGCGACCCTGGGCCAGTGCGTGCTGTTCGCCGACTGCCCGGCCGCCCTGCAGGTGCAGATACGCCGCAGCGGCAGCACCACGGACGGCCATCTGTTCGACCTGGCTCTGTTCGACGAGCATGGCCAGTGCTGTGCAACCCTCCATCAACTGGCGTTCAGGACCCTGAGCGATCACCGCCAGGGTGCCAGCACCGCGCTGCTGTGCCACAAGCAATGGGACGACGCGCTGCCGGCCACGGCGTTAGCCACGCCGGGGGTGGCGCACCGGGTGCTGAGCCTGGGCCATCATCGCGCCTTTGCCGACCTGGCCCAGGGCCTGCAGGCGCGGGGCATCGGCCATTGCGCCTTGCCCGCGACTGACTACCCACAAGCCGCGCTGGCGCTCGCCGAGCAGCTGCAAGCCTTGCTCGGCGCTGCGCAGCCCTGCCTGATTCAACTGCTGGTCCCGGCGGACGATGCCCAGGGCTATCGTGGCCTGGGCGGCCTGTTGTCCAGCGTCAGCCGTGAACAGCCGGCGTTGATCGGGCAATTGATCGAAGTGGCACCGGCGCTCGAGGCCCCGCAACTGCTCAGCGCATTGGCCGCCGAGGCCGCCGCCCCCAACGAGTGCGTCCTGCGTTATCTGGCGCAGGCGGGCACCCTGCGCCGCCAGCAGCTGAGCTGGCAACCCCAACCCCTGGACGCGGCCCCCGCGCCTTGGCGGCCAGACGGGGTGTACCTGATCAGCGGTGGCTTGGGCGGGGTCGGAGCAGTCATGGCGCAGGCGCTGCTGGCCGCGGCGCCCCAGGCCCGGGTGGTGCTCTGCGGCCGCACGCCAGCCGGCGATCCCGCCGTGCGGGCCAAGCTGGCGCAACTGGGGGAGGCTGTCGACTACCGCGCCGTGGACCTGGCCAACGCCGCTCAGGTTGAACGCTTGATCAGCGACCTGGTCGCTGACTACGGCGCCTTGCACGGCATCCTGCATTGCGCGGGCATCACCCGTGACGCCTTGCTGGCGGACAAGCCCAGGGCGGATTTTGCCGCGGTGTTCGCGGCCAAGGTCGACGGCGTGCAGCACCTGGATCGCAGCAGCGCCGGGCTGGCCCTGGATTTCTTCGTGTTGTACTCCTCGATCGCCAGTGTCCTGGGCAACGCGGGGCAGACCGACTACGCCGCCGCCAATGGCTATCTGGACGCCTTCGCCAGCCTGCGCAACCGGCAGGTCGCGGCCGGCACGCGGCACGGCCGCACCCTGGCGATCAACTGGCCGTTATGGCTGGAAGGCGGCTTGCACATGAGCGATACGGCGCGGCGCCTGCTGGCGCAGCGCAGTGGTATTGAGGCCATGGCCAGCGCCACCGGTGTCCAGGCCTTCTATCACGCCCTGCAGCGCGATGATGACCAACTGATGGTGCTGGCCGGCGACCGGGAAAAGCTCCTTGCCTTGCTCCGGCCGCCCGCGCCAGTGGCGGTGGAGCAAGCCCCGCTGGAGGGAGAGGCACTGCTGCCCTGGCTGCGCCAGCTGCTGGCCCGGACCCTGAAGATCCGCCCGGAGCGACTGGACAACGAGGTGCCGTTCGAGCAGTACGGCATCGACTCGCTGATGATCATGGAGATGACTGCCGTCCTGGAAAAACGCTTCGGCGCGCTGTCCAGGACCCTGTTCTTCCAATACCCCAGCCTGCAGGCACTGGTTGAGCACCTGGCCACGCGGCCGATGCGCAGCGCGCCACAGACCTCGACCAGCGCACAACTGCGCACCTTGCTGGCCAGCGCCTTGCACACGCCGCCGGAGCAGATCGACGAGCAGCGCTGCTTCGAGGACTTCGGCATCGATTCGGTGCAGGTACTTGAACTCACACGTCGCCTGGAAGGGCATTTTGGCGCGTTGCCGCCGGGGCTGCTGTTCGAGTACTCCAGCCTGCATGCCCTGGCCGGCTACCTGGCCTCGACTGCGGCCCAGGCGCCTGGCGAACCGCTGCCCAGCGCCCCGGCGCCGCAACGCCGGCTGTTCGACAAACCGTGGTCGCCGCAGCCGTCGAGCGCCGCCTCGCGGGACGACATCGCCATCATCGGCATTGCCGGGCGCTACCCCGGCGCCCCGACCCTCGAAGCCTTCTGGGAGAACCTCAGCCAGGGCAGGAACAGCATTGGCGAAGTGCCGCCCGAGCGTTGGGACTGGCGCGACTACTACAGCAGCGACCGCGGGCAGAGCGGGGTGCACAACAGCAAGTGGGGCGGCTTTATCGACGGCATCGATCAGTTTGATCCGCTGTTCTTCAATATCTCGCCCCTGGAAGCCGAGCTGATCGACCCCCAGGAGCGGCTGTTCCTGCAAACCGCCTGGGCGGCCATGGAGGACGCCGGCTACAGCCGTCAGCTCGGCGCCGGAACACCGGAGCCGATGCTGCAGGTCGGCGTCTACGCCGGGGTGATGTACAGCGAGTATCAACTGTTGGGCGCCGAAGCCAGCCTGCGCGGCGAGCGCATGGGCTTTGCCGGTTCCAGCGCGAGCATCGCCAACCGGGTGTCGTTCTGCCTCAACCTGCAAGGCCCGAGCCTGTCGCTGGACTCGATGTGTTCCAGCTCGCTGACCGCGCTGCACCTGGCCTGCCAGGATCTGCACAGCGGCCGCACGGCCATGGCCATTGCCGGTGGTGTCAACCTGACGCTGCACCCCAACAAGTACCTGATGCTCAGCAGCGGCCAGTTCATTTCCAACCAGGGCCAGTGCGCCAGCTTCGGCGAGGGCGGTGACGGGTATGTACCGGGCGAGGGCGTGGGCGTGGTGGTGCTCAAGCGCCTGGCGGACGCCGAGCGCGATGGCGATCAGATCCACGGGCTGATCAAGGGCAGCTACCTCAACCACGGCGGCAAGAGCACCGGCTACAGCGTGCCCGATCCACGGGCGCAGCAGGCCGCCATCAGCGGCGCGCTCAAGGACGCGAATGTCGATCCGGCGGCCATCAGCTACATCGAGGCCCACGGCACCGGCACCCGTCTGGGCGACCCGATCGAAATCGCCGGCCTGGCCAACGCTCTGGGACCGCGGGCAGCGGGGCAGACCTGCTGGATCGGCTCGGTGAAATCCAACATCGGCCACTGCGAGGCCGCCGCCGGTATCGCCGGCCTGACCAAAGTGCTGTTGCAGCTCAAGCACGGAAAAATCGCGCCGTCGCTGCATTCCCGGACCCTCAACCCCTTTATCGACTTTGCCGCCACGCCGTTCGAGGTCAACCAGCACCTGCGCGACTGGCCACAGCCGTCCGATGAGGGGCGGCTGCAGCCGCGGATTGCCGGGCTGTCCTCGTTTGGCGCGGGCGGATCCAACGCCCACTTGATCGTGGCGCAATACGCCGGCACCCGGCCGCAGCCGGAGCCCGATGGCCGGCCGCAGATGATCCTGTTGTCGGCCCGCGAGCCCGGACAGCTGCGCCAGATCGCCAGCCGCCTGCTAGAGCACTTGCAGCACGCGCCGCAGCGCCTGGACGCGATTGCCTGGACCTTGCAGGTCGGGCGCGAGGCCATGGAGCATCGCGCCGCGTTGATCGCGACCGACGCCCAACAGCTGCTCGACGCCTTGCGCGGTCTGGCCGGCGGCGACGACCGTGGCTGGATCTGCGGTGACACCCAGACCGGCAGCGCCGCCCTCGAACCCTTCAAGAACCGTTCGCGCACCCTGCAACATGAGCATCTGGCCCAGCTCTACGCCAATGGCGAACTGCAAGCCCTGCTGGCGTTGTGGAGCGCCGGCCTGCGCATCGACTGGAACGCATTGCGCGCGCCGGACCGCCAGCGGCCGCAACGCATCAGCCTGCCGACCTATCCCTTCGCCACCGAGCGGTATTGGGCGCCCACGGCGGCCAAGGGCTTGCCGGCGGCGACCAGGGTCCATCCCTGGCTGCACAGCCACACTGCCACCGGCGACGGGCACCAGTTCACCTGCCTCTGCAACGGCGAGGAGCCGTGGTTGCTTGACCATGTGGTGAACGCGAGCAAAACCCTGCCCGGGGCGGCCTGCCTGGAAATCATCCGCGCCGCGGTGAGCCAGGCACGGGGGGACGGCCAGGCACGGGCCATGGTCATCGAACAGCTCAACTGGCTGGCGCCCTTGACCGTCGGGTCCGCGCCGCGGTGCCTGCGGGTCAACCTGCAAGCGCTGGACGGCCACTGGGTGGTAACCCTTCTCAGCGACGATGACGCGGGGGCGCAACCGGTGCTGCATTGTCAGGCCCGGGTGACGGGCGAGGCCGCGCCTGCGGCCGAGCGCCTGGATCTGGCGCACTGGCGCGAGCGCCCCTGGCAGCGTCGCCTCGACAGCGACGAGGTCTATCGGCTGTTCGACGCCATGGGCCTGGCCTACGGTGCCAGCCATCGCGGCATCCGCCAGTTACTGATCGCGCAGCAGGGCAGCCGGCGCGAGGTGCTGGCACAGCTGGACCTTGAGGGTATCCAGGCCGTTGGCGACTGCTGGCTGGAGCCCGGCATGACCGACAGCGCGCTGCAGGCCGCCATCGGCATGCTGCTGCCCCTGGACGCCGGGCCGGCGGCGCCGTTGTCGCTGCTGATGCCCTTTGCCTTGCAGCGCCTGGAAATCCTTGCGCCTTGCACGCGGCAGATGTGGGCCCTGTTGCGTGGCGACCGGCACGACAGCGCGGGCCGGATCGACATCGAGCTCTGTGACCAGCAGGGGCAATTGTGCGCCCGGCTGGAAGGGTTCTGTGCCCGATCCCTCGGCCCGTTGCTGCAGCAACCACCGGCAACGCCGGTCCAGCAGTTGCTGGCACCGGTCTGGTCGGTGGTCGAGGCCCAACAGCAGCCGCGGCCGGACGAGCAGGGCGCGATGCTGATCTTCGGCGTGAGCCCCTCGCGCCATCAGGCGCTGGCCGGGCTCTATCCCCGGGCGCGCCTGGTGCCAGGCGGGCCGGACAGCGCCGCGACCGAACTGCTGGCCGACGCTGAATGGGCCGAGGTGATGTGGCTGGCGCCTGCGGTGGAGGCCGACGCGGATCCGGTCGCCGGGCAACAGCAGGGCGTGCTGGCGCTGTTCCGGCTGATCAAGGCACTGCTGAACCAGGGCTACGGTCGGCGGCCGCTGCGCCTGAGCCTGATCACCGACCGCGCGGTGAGCACCGGCCCGGGCGACCCCTGCCAGGCGGTGCATGCGGCGGTGCATGGGCTGGCCGGCTCGCTGGCCAAGGAGTACCCGCACTGGACAGTGCACCTGGCGGACCTCGCGGACGAGCAGTTGGACCGCCTGGCGACAGCGCCGTTTGCCGCCCTGGCGAGCGGCGAGCTGCTGGCCCTGCGTCACGGCCAATGGCGGCAGCGCCAGCTGGCACGGGTGCAGGCGGCCTCCGTGCCGGCCCGGTTGCCGGTCTATCGGGACGGCGGGGTGTACCTGGTGATCGGTGGTGCCGGCGGGATTGGCGCGGTCTGGAGCCAGCACCTGATTCGCCAGCATCGCGCCCGGGTGGTGTGGATCGGCCGGCGCGCGCTGGATGCGCAGATCGCCGCCAAGCTCGACGAGCTGACGGCCATCAGCCTGATGCACGCAGGGCCCGCGCCGGTCTACCTGCAGGCCGATGCCACGGACCACCTGCAGTTGGCCGCGGCCCGGCAGCAGATCATCGAGCGCTTCGGCCCCATCAATGGCGTGGTGCACTCGGCCATCGTGCTCAAGGATTACAGCCTGGCCAACATGGACGAGTCGACCTTCAGCCAGGTCCTGGAGGCCAAGGTCGCCACCAGCGTGGCCCTGGCCCGGGCCTTTGGCGACAGCGCCGCGCAGCTGGACTTCGTGCTGTTCTTCTCCTCGATGATGTCCTTCACCACGGCCGCCGGCCAAGGCAACTACGCGGCCGGCTGCACCTTCGCCGATGCCTTTGCCGACCAGCTTCGGGCGCGCTGGTCGTGCCCGGTCAAGGTGATCAACTGGGGCTACTGGGGCGGCGTGGGCTCGGTGAGCGACGCCCGCTACCGGGAACGCATGAAGGCCCTGGGCCTGGGCTCCATCGAGCCCGAGGAAGGCCTGCGCGCCCTCGAACAGTTGCTGGTGGGCGGACTGGACCAACTGGCGCTGCTCGCGCTGCTGCCGGGCTCCGACATCGACGCCATCGACAGCCTGGCAGGACTGCTGGGCCACGAGCAGATCCGGCTGTCCAGCCACCGCTCCGGGGCCATGGCGGCGCTGCAGGAACGGCTGGAGCAACGGCTGGCGGCGCTGGTCGCGATCACCTGACGGCCCCATCACTCATTTATTACCTACAGCAGACGCGTCACAGGGAAGTTGAAGCATGCAAACAGCCGCACATCAGACCAACGCCAGCGCCTGGGGCGAACTCGATGCACTGGCCCGTCGCCTGCTGGCGAGCCAGCTTCAGGGGCTCGAGCTACGGCGCGTCGAGGACCTGCAAGCCCTGGCGGCCCGGCACGGCCAGGTCGCCCCGGGGTACCTGGAACTATGGCTTGCCGAGAGCCTGCGCTATGTGGCCGGTGTCGACGGCGGTGACGCCGAGGCGCTGTGGCAACAGTGGCACGCGCGCTTGCCCGAATGGCGCCAGGACCCCGATCTGGCGGCCCGGGCAGGGTTGCTCGACGCCTGCCTCAAGGGCTTGCCGGGGGTGCTGCGCGGTGAGCTGAGCGCCCCTGGCGTGCTGTTTCCTGGTGGCTCGATGAGCCTGGTGGAAGGGATCTACAAGCACAATCGTATTTCCGACTATTTCAATCAGGTATTGATCGAGGCGGTGCTGGCCCACCTCGAAAGCCGCCCGGCAGACGCCGAACCGCTGCGCATCCTGGAGATCGGCGCGGGCACCGGCGGCACCACGGCAGGCCTGCTGGCGGCGCTGGAGCCCTGGTGCTCGCAGCTGGGCGAATACTGCTACACCGATCTGTCACAGGCCTTCCTGCAACACGGCGTCGAGCAGTTCGCCGCCCATCACCCGTTTTTCCACACCCGGCTGTTCGATGTCTCGCGGCCTTGCGCCGAGCAGGGGATCGACGCCGATCACTATCACCTGGTGCTGGCGACCAACGTGCTGCACGCCACCCCGCAGATCCGCCAGACCCTGCGCAACGCCAAGGCCGTGCTGCGCAAGGGCGGTTTGCTGATGCTCAATGAAATCAGCCAGGCCTCGCTGTTCACCCACCTGAGCTTCGGCCTGCTCGAAGGCTGGTGGCTGCATCGCGATGGCGCCCTGCGCCTGCCGGGGTGCCCCGGGCTGTCGCCGGCGGCGTGGCAGGCGGTGCTGGAGCAGGAGGGATTCGGTCCGGTGCTGTTTCCTGCCCGGCAGGCCCATGCCCAGGGCCAGCAGATCATCCTGGCCGAGAGCGACGGCATCGTGCGTCAGCCCCTGCCCGAGAGCCGGCCGCCCAGCGCGGCAGCCGAGGAGCTCCGCGACTCTGCGCAGCCGCCGCTGGCGGGCCCGACCCGGAGCACCACCGCGGACGGCTGGCGACAACGGGTCACGGAGTTCCTGCGCCAGCTGGTCAGCACCACGCTGAAGATTCCCGCCGCCAGGATGAGCCTGACCCGGCCGCTGGAAGACTATGGCCTGGACTCGATCCTGGTGGTGCGGCTGACCCACGCCTTCAGCGAGCATTTCGCCGCGGTGGACAGCGCGGTGTTCTTTGAAGTGCCGACCCTGGCGGCGTTGACCGAGCATTTTATCCAGCACCGCGGGGCGGAGCTTGAGCGGCTGTTGGGCCAGCCCGAGGCGCAAGGCCCGCAGACCGGCGTCAGCCCCGACGCCCCTGGGCAGCCCGCGCAGGCAGCGGAGCCGGGCGCGGACACTCGCATCGCCATCATCGGCCTCGACGGCCGTTATCCGGGCGCGCAGTCGATGGGCGAGCTGTGGCACAACCTGGCGGGCGGTCAGTGCGCGGTGGCGCAGATCCCCAGCGAGCGCTGGGACTGGCGGCGCTATTTTGCCGAGGAGAAGGGGCTGCCCGGGCACCTCTATACGCGCTGGGGCGGTTTTATCGAGGGCATCGACCAGTTCGATCCGGCGTTTTTCAACCTTTCGCGCACCGAGGCCGAACGGATGGACCCGCAGGAGCGGCTGTTCCTGCAAGTGGCCTATCACAGTGTCGAAGACGCCGGCTACAACCCGGCGACCCTGCACCAACAGGGCGAGGTCGGGGTGTTTGTCGGGGTCATGAACGGCAGCTACAACCCCCTCAGCAACTACTGGTCGATTGCCAATCGGGTGTCCTACCAGCTGGATCTGCAAGGCCCGAGCCTGGCGGTCGACAGCGCCTGTTCGTCATCGCTGACGGCCATCCATCTGGCGGTGGAGAGCCTCAACAGTGGCAGCTGCCGGCTGGCGATTGCCGGCGGCATCAACCTGATCATCAACCCCCGGCACTACCTGAGCCTGTGCGAAATGATGATGCTGTCGCCCGGCGAACACTGCCGCGCCTTTGCTGACGAGGCCGACGGCTTTGTCGACGCCGAAGGGGTCGGCGCGGTGCTGCTCAAGCCGCTGTCCCAGGCCCTGGCCGATGGCGACCGGATCTATGGGGTGATTCGCGGCAGCGCGATCAACGCCGGTGGCAAGACCAACGGCTACACCGTGCCCAGCGCCGGCGCCCAGCAGCGGGTCCTGGAAAAAGCCCTGGCCCGGGCCGCCGTCGAGCCGCGGCAGATCAGCTACATCGAGGCCCACGGCACCGGCACCGCGCTGGGCGATCCCATCGAGATCAGCGGCCTGAGCCGGGTCTTTGCCCATGGCGGTGCGGCCCACTGCGCCATCGGCTCGATCAAGAGCAATATCGGTCACTGCGAAAGTGCCGCCGGCATCGCGGGCTTGAGCAAGGTGCTGCTGCAACTGCAGCACCGCCAGCTGGTGCCGTCGCTGCACGCGGCGCAGCCCAATCCGAAGATCGATTTCCAGGGCACGCCGTTTCGCGTGCAGCAGCAACTGGCGCCCTGGGTCGTGGAGGGCGCGCCGCGCATGGCCGCGGTGTCCTCCTTTGGCGCCGGTGGCGCCAATGCGTCGCTGATCGTCGAGGAGCATTGCCCCAGCCTCGACCCGCGAATGGCCATGCCCGGCCCCTGGCTGATCCTGCTCTCGGCCCGCGACCGGCAACGCCTGAGTGAGTCGGTGCTGCGCTTGCAGGGGTTCCTGGCCGGCGAGGAGGCGGCCCGGACCGCCATGGCCGACCTGGCGTGGACCCTGCAGACCGGGCGCGACGCCATGGCCGAGCGGCTGGCGCTGCTGGTTGAATCCCTGCCGCAGTTGCAGGAGTCGCTGGCGCGCTGGCTGGCTGGCGAAGAGTCGCAGACGCTGTTTCAGGGCCATAGCGACCCCTATGACCCGGCCCTGGAGAGCGCCGACTCGCTGCCGATCGACCAGTGGCTGGAGCAACGGCAACTGAGCGAACTGGCGCAAGCCTGGGTGCAGGGCGCAGTCGTCGACTGGCAGCGGCTCTATGGGCACGGCACGTATCGGCGGCCGCAGCGGATCAGCCTGCCCGGGTATCCCTTTGCCAGGAACAGCTACTGGATGCCGGGCCTGGCCCATCCGCCAGCCCCCCATGCGGCCGTGGTCGAGGTGCCCGCCGCGCAGGACTTGAGCCAGTGCTGCTACCTGCCGGGCTGGCAGGCGCAGACCGCCGACGAACCGGCTCCACCGCCGGGGGCAGGAGCGCGGGTGCTGGTGACCCTGGGCGAATCCGCCGAGGCGACCGAGGGCCTGCTGGCAGCCTTGGCCGAGCATCCTCAGGAGCTTGGCCAGGTGCTGCGGATCGACTGCGGCCCGGGGCCGACCCGGCTGTTGGCGGCGGGCCACTGGCACTGCGGCGATGCCGATCCGTCAGGCTTCTCGTCGATTCTGCCGGCGCTGGGCACGCTGGCGCAGCTGATGGTGATCAGCGCGCCAACGGCCGGTGAACTGGCGCCCTCGGCGCTGGCCGACAGCCTGCAGCACCATGAGTTGCCGCTGCTGCGGCTGTTCAAGGCATTGTCCGCGCAAGCGAGCGACGCCCGCGGCCTGGACTGTTTCCTGTTGTCCTTCGGCCGCTACGCCTTTGCCGGCGCGCCGCAACGGGGCAACCCGCTGGGGGCAGGCATGACCGGCCTGGGGTATGCGATGGCCCAGAGCGAGCATCGGGTGCACCTGCGCACACTGGACCTCAACCTCGACGAACTGCAGAACGCCGAAAGCCGGCAACGCCTGCTGGCGCAGATCCTCGCCGAGCCGGCCTCGCAGCGCGGCGAGCCGGTCAAGCTCAGCCGCGGCGGGCGCTTTGTTCAGCAACTACGCCCGCTGCAACTGGCGGACCCTCGCAACAGCCGCTCGGCGCTGCAACAGCAGGGGGTCTACCTGATTCTCGGCGGTAGCGGGGTGATCGGGCAGGTGCTCAGCCGCCAGTTGATCGAGCACTATCAGGCCCGGGTGATCTGGCTGGGGCGCAAGCCTGCCGACCACCCGCAACTGCAGCAGAGCCTGAAGGCCGGGCACCTGCGCGGCCGGGTCGACTACCTGCAGGTGGACGGCACCGATCTGGCGCAACTGCAGCAGGCCGTGGCCCAGGTCAATCAGCGCTACGGGCGGATCAATGGCGCGGTGTTCTCGGCCATGGTCTTTGATTTCGATAACAGCATCCAGCACACCAGCGAGGCGCAGTTTCAGCAGATTCTCGACATCAAGAGCCGTGGCAGCCTGAACTTCTATCAGGCGCTGGCCGAGCAGCCGCTGGATTTCCTCTGCTATTTCTCCTCCGGACAGGGCTTTGCCTTTTCCGGCGCGGCCAAGCTGTCGGCCTATGCCTGCGGCATCACCTTCGCCGATGCCTTTGCCGAGGCCATAGGCCCGGCGGCACGCTTTCCGGTCGGGGTGATCAACTGGGGGTTCTGGCGCGCTTCGCTGCAGGCCCAGGCCGTCAGCGAGCACCTGGACGCCCTCGACGATGAACAGGGCTTTGCCTGTTTCAGCCGGTTTGTCGCGCAACTGGCCAGCGGTTCGCTGCGCCGCTTGCTGTGCCTCCAGGCCTCGCCGGCCGTGCGCCAACTGATGGCCGTGCCCGAGGGCCAGCCCTTGCAGTTGCAGCCGCAGCCCCTGCCGCCCGCGGCGCTGCCGGGGATCGAGCTGGACCCTGCCGAGCACCAGCGCTTGCAGCAGTTGTTCGATCCGCAGCGACTCGACCAGTCCATTGCCGTGCTGCTGATGGTCCAGTTGCAGACCCTGGGGATCTTCATGACCCCCCAGGCGCAAAGCGCCGAACACTGGCGCCAGCAGGCCGGTATCAGCGAGCGCTTTGGGCGCTGGTGGCTGGAATGCCTGGCGATTCTGGTGGAGCACGGCTATCTGCGCCGGCAGGGTGAAGACTTTGCCGTGGCAACCACCATTGCCCGCACGCGCCATGGAGCGATCCTCGCGGCCTGGCAAACCCAGCGCGAGCAGTATTGCGCCGACCCCGAGCGCCGGGCGCAAGTGACCCTGATCGACACGTGCCTGCTGCAACTGCCGGAAATCCTGACTGGGCAGGTCCAGGCCACCGACCTGCTGTTTCCGGACGGTTCCATGGAAAAGGTCGAGGGCATTTACCGGCACAACAGCCTGTCGGACTTTTTCAACCGGCAACTGGCCGCCCAGGTCAGCGCACAGGTTCAACAGTGGGTGGCGGCCGAGCCCGACCGCCCGCTGCGCCTGCTGGAAATCGGCGCCGGCACCGGCGGCACCACGGCGCCATTGCTGGCCGCCCTGGAACCCTGGGCCGCGCACCTTGGCGAATACTGCTACAGCGACCTCTCCCGGGCCTTCCTGCAGCACGGCGAAGCCAGCTTCGCGGCCGGCCGGCCTTACTTCACCACGCAGCTGCTGGACATCAGCCAGCCCCCGGACAGCGGCCAGGGCTATGACATCGTGGTCGCCACCAACGTGCTGCACGCCACCGCCAACATGCGCAGCACCCTGGCCCATGTCCGCGCGCTGTTGCGCAGCGGCGGCTTGCTGGCGTTGAACGAACTGAATCGCAAGACCTGCGCGGCCACAGTCACCTTCGGCCTGCTCGATGGCTGGTGGCTGTACGAGGACCCGGCGCTGCGCATCCCCGGTTCGCCGCTGATTGCCGAGCCGACCTGGCTCGAGCTGCTGTGGAGCAGCGGCTTCGAGCAGGTCCAGCTGCATGTCCCGGCGTCAGTCGCCCTGGGGCAACAGATCATCACCGCCCACGGCGACGCCCTGGCGCTGCCCGCTTTTGCGCCGCCCCGGCCCGCCGCGCCGGCACCCGACAAGGAGTCCAGAGTGAACGAGCATCCTGCCAGCGGCACCCCAGCCCCCGAAGACGTTGCAGACCGACTGCAGCAGGTGATCATCGAGGCCCTGGCCAAGACCCTCAAGGCCGATGCCCAGGGCATCGGGGTACGCACGCCGTTTTCCGATTACGGCGTGGACTCGATTCTCGGAGTCGGCTTCGTCAAGCAACTGGGCAACCGGCTGGGGATCAAGCTCAACAGCGCGATCCTGTTCGAGCAGGCCACCGTGAGCAAGCTCCACCGCTACCTGCAACAGGCCCATGGCCCGCAGATTGCCCAGGCACTGGCGAGCGTTGCGAGCCCGCCCCAGGCCGCGATGAGCGCGACGCTGGACAACCCGGTGATGGCCGCGGCACTGGCCGGCGGCGACACCCCAAGCCCACTGGCGCCGCCGGGTGGCGGGCCGATTGCGGTGATCGGCATGGCTGGGCAGTTCCCCGGCGCCGAAAACGTCGAGCAACTCTGGGACAACCTGCTGGCCGGGAAGAACAGCGTGCAGGCACTGGGGCCGGACTACCTGCGGGCCGATGCCTACAGCGCCGACAGACGGCCGGGCACAAGCTATTGCAACCGCGCCGGCATACTCGAGGATCGCGACTGCTTCGATCCGCTGTTCTTCAACCTCACCCCCCACGAAGCGGAGTCGATGACCCCGCATCAGCGCCTGGTGCTGCAGGAAAGCTGGAAGGCCCTGGAGGATGCCGGGTACAACCCCATGGCACTGGCCGGGCAGGCGGTCAGCCTGTACGTCGGTGCCGAGCCGGGCGGTTATCACCACGACTCCTTCACCGGCAGCTCCGAGGCCATCATCGCCTCGCGGCTGTCCTACTTTCTCGACCTCAAAGGCCCGGCGATGGTGATCAACACCGGTTGCTCGTCGTCCGCGGTAGCCATCCACCAGGCCTGTGAAAGCCTGCGCCACGGTGAAAGCCGCATGGCCCTGGCGGGCGGGGTCTATGCGCTGCTGGACCAGCGCGGGCTGATCAGCCTGTGCGCCATTGACATGCTCAGCCCCAGCGGCCAATGCCATGCCTTCGACGCGGCGGCCGACGGCACGGTGATTTCCGAAGGGGTGGCCATGGTGGTACTCAAGCGCCTGGAAGACGCCGAGGCCGACGGCGACCCGATCTACGCGCTGATCGAGGCTTCGGGGATCAACCAGGACGGGGTCAGCAACGGCATCACCGCGCCCAATGGCGAGGCGCAAGAGCAATTGTTGCGCGACACCTGGCACAGGTACGGCATCGACCCCGCGCAGATCAGCTATGTCGAGGCCCATGGCACCGGCACCCGGCTGGGGGACCCGGTCGAAGCCAACGCCCTGATCCGCGCGTTCCGCGACTCGACCGACGCCCAGGGCTACTGCGCGCTGGGCAGCGCCAAGGCCAACCTCGGCCACGCGGCCGCAGCGGCCGGGGTCATCGGCCTGATCAAGGTGCTGCTGTCGATCCGCCACCGCACCTTGCCGGCCATGCCGGGGTTCCAGCAGATCAACCCGCTGATCGATCTCGAACATTCGCCGTTCTACATCAACCGTCAGGCCCAAGCCTGGCAGGCCCCGGGCGGCGCGCGCCTGCTCGCCGCGCTCAATTCCTTTGGCCACAGCGGTACCAATGCGCACCTGGTGATCGGCCAATACTCGAACCCGCCGATCACCCAGGCGAGCACGGCGCCGGACGCCGTCAGCCGGGTTATTCCCCTGTCGGCCAAGACCGCCGAGAGCCTGCGCGACAACGCCCAGGCCCTGGCCCAGTGGCTGGAGCGCGGCGACGCCCCGCTGAGCCATATTGCCTTTACCCTGCAGACCGCCCGGGAGCCGATGCGGGTGAGGGCGGCGCTGGTGGTCAGCGACCTGGGGCAGTTGCGCAGCGAACTGCAGCGTCTGGCCAACGGCCAGGCGCCGACGCAGGTCACCGACGCCAGCGGGCAGTGGGCCAGGCAATGGGTGGACGGTGCCGCTATCGACTGGGCGGCGCTGTGGCCGGCCGGTTCGGCCCGGCGTATTCATCTGCCGGCCTACTCGTTTGCCAAGGAGCGCTACTGGGTCGAGCAGACGCCCCATGCGCTGTTGCAGCCTGACGCGCCCGCAGCAGCACCGCTGCAGCTGCCCGCCAGTGGGCTGTTCCTGGCCCGCCCGGTCTGGCAGGAACCGCTCGGCACCTGCGTCGATGCCGAGGCTGACGTGGGCCAGTCGTTGCTGTTGTGGGTCGGCTTCAACCCGGCGCAAGTGGCGCAGTTGCAAGCCTTGAGCGCTGCCGCCGGCATCAGCGGCGAAGTGCTGGCCGGCGCCGGGAGTGGCCCGGCGGCCTGCTATCAGGCGCTGGCACTGGCGCTGATGCTGCGGGTGCAGGCCCTCAAGGGCCGGGTCCACGTGGAACTGATGATCGCCGAACAGACACCGCAGGATCGGCTCTACGCCGGCCTCGACGGCCTGCTGAAGACGGCGTGCCTGGAACAACCGGCGCTCAGTGCCCGTTGCCTGCTGGTCAGGGCCGAGCCCGGCCAAGGGTTGTCCGCCGCGCAACTGGCGTTGCTGCCGGCGCTCCTTGCGGCCCGCCACTCGCGCGCCAGCTCGGTATTGCAGCGCATCGGCCTGCTCGGGGAACACCAGGAGCTGCAATGGCAGGAACTGGCGGACGATGTCGCCGCCGGCGATGCCGGCGCCCGCCCACTGTACAAAGACCGCGGGGTCTACCTGATCACCGGTGGCGCCGGGGGGCTGGGGCTGATCGTGGCCCGGGCGATTGCCGAGCAATGCCGGGAGGCGACCTTGATCCTGGTGGGGCGCTCGCTGCTGGATGCGCGCCAGCAGGCGCAGTTGCAGGCGATCCGTGACGCCGGTGCCCGCGTGGCCTATCACCCGCTCGACCTGACCGACGCCGAAGCGCTGGAACAGCTGATCGCCGGCATCTGCACGGCCCACGGTGGCCTCAACGGCGTGTTCCACGGCGCCGGCGTCAACCGCGACCGGTTGCTGGCCCTCAAGACCCCGCAGGACATGGTCGAGGTGTTCGCCGCCAAGGTGCTGGGCACCGACCTGCTGGACCGCGCCTGCCGTCACCTGTATCTGGACTTCTTCGTGCTGTTTTCCTCCTGCTCGGCGGTACTGGGCAGCATTGGCCAGGCCGATTACGCCGCGGCCAACGGTTTCCTCGATCAGTTTGCCGAGCTGCGCAACCAGCGCGTCGAACAGGGCCTGCGCTTTGGCCAGACCCTGTCGCTGAACTACCCGCTCTGGCGCGATGGCGGCATGCAGGTCAGTGCCGCCGACCAGGCCCATATCCGCCGCCACACCGGCATGGTGCCGATGCAATCGGTACATGGCCTGCAGGCGTTGCAACAGGGGCTGAGGGCCGGCCTGTCACGGCTGTTGGTGATCGAAGGCGATCTGGCGCAGATTCGCAGTCACTTTGGCGCCACCGAGGCGCTGGCGGCCGCGGCCGCACCGGATGTGCCGGAGCAGGCAGTCGACCGTGGGCAGCTCAAAGCGGCGATTGTGCAACGACTCAAGGCGCAGTTCTGTGCCGTCACCAAACTGCCGCCGGAGCGGGTCGAGAGCGACGCGCCGCTGGAGCAGTACGGCATCGACTCGATCATGATCATCCGCCTCAACCGGGCGCTGGAGGAGGTGTTCGCCGGCATGCCGGCGCTGCGTCCGGCAGAGCGCCTGCTGTCGAAAACGCTGTTTTTCGAGTACCACAGCCTGGAAGCGCTGAGCACCTACCTGGTGGCCGAGCATCACCGTGCCTGCCTGGTGTGGAGCGGGCTCGGCCAGGAGCCCAAAGCCGTGTCGGCCCCGGCCCAGCCGCCAGCCCCAGCCGCTCCAGCCGCCGCCGAGCCCATCGCCATTATCGGGATCAGTGGGCGCTATCCGCAGGCGGCCGATCTCGACCAGTACTGGCACAACCTCAAGGAAGGCCGCGACAGCATCACCGAGATCCCGCCCCAGCGCTGGCCGCTCGAAGGTTTCTACGTGGACTCGGTCGCCGAGGCGCTGAAGCAGGCCCGCAGCTACAGCAAGTGGGGCGGTTTCATCGACGGCTTTGCCGATTTCGATCCGCTGTTTTTCAATATCTCGCCCCGTGAGGCGGTCAACATGGACCCTCAGGAGCGGCTGTTCCTGCAGTCCTGCTGGCAGTGCCTGGAGGACGCCGGGATCACCAAGGCCGATCTGGCTCGACAGTATCAGGGCCAGGTCGGGGTGTTTGCCGGGATCACCAAGACCGGCTACGGCCTCTATGGGCCGGCCTTGCGTGAGCAGGGCCAACAGGTCTTTCCGCGCACCTCGTTCAGTTCCACGGCCAACCGGGTTTCCTACGTGCTGGACCTCAACGGGCCCAGCGAACCGGTGGACACCATGTGTTCGTCGTCCCTGACTGCGCTGCACCGGGCCTGCGAAAGCCTGCGCCGGGGCGAGTGCCGGATGGCCTTCGCCGGCGGGGTTAACCTGTACCTGCATCCGTCCAACTACGTGGAATTGAGCGCCGGGCAGATGCTCTCCAAGGACGGCCGCTGCCGCAGCTTCGGTGAAGGCGGCAACGGCTTCGTACCGGGCGAGGGGGTCGGCTCGGTGCTGCTCAAGCCCTTGTCCCAGGCCCTGGCCGACCGCGACAACATCCATGCGCTGATCCGCGCCGTGGCGGTCAACCACGGCGGCAAGACCAACGGCTATACCGTGCCCAATCCCCAGGCCCAGGCCAGGGTGATTCGCCTGGCCATCGACCAGGCCGGGCTCGATGCCAGCCAGATCAGCTACATCGAGGCCCATGGCACCGGCACCGAGCTGGGGGACCCCATTGAAGTCAGCGGCCTGACCCAGGCGTTCGCCCAGGACGGCGTGGCCCTGGGCCACTGTGCACTGGGTTCGGTCAAAGCCAATATCGGCCACCTGGAAGGTGCCGCCGGCATCGCCGGGGTCAGCAAGGTCGTGCTGCAGCTCAAGCACAAGCAGCTGGTGCCCAGCCTGCATGCCGCCACCCTCAACCCCAACCTGCGGCTGGAGGCCACGCCGTTCTACCTGCAACAGACCCTGGGCGACTGGTGCCCGCCAGGCGCCGGGCCGCGTATTGCCGGGGTGTCGTCCTTTGGTGCCGGCGGCGCCAACGCCCACGTGCTGCTCCAGGAACACGACGAATACCGCGAGCCGCCGGATGCCGGCGATGCCGAAGTGATTCTGCTGTCGGCCCGGGACATGGCGCGCCTGGTCGACTATGCCCGGGCGCTGTTGGCCTATGTGCAGGCGCGGCCGGCGCTGTCGGGCGCCGATCTGGCGAACCTGGCGTACACCCTGCAGCACGGCCGGGAAATGATGACGGCGCGACTCGGCCTGATCGTTGATTCCCCCGCCGCGCTGGCCAGCCGGTTGCGCGGCTTCATCGACGCCCCCGACGCCTCGCAGCCCGGCCTGTACAGCGGCGACCTGCAGGGCAAGCGCCCGGCCGTCCGGGCCGATGCCGAGCGCGCGGCAGAGCGCGCGGCAGAGCACGAGCAGTGGGCCCGCAACGGCGAACTGCAGGCGCTGCTGCAGGCCTGGGTCACAGGCGAGGCCATCGACTGGTCGCAGCTCCTGGCCCGGCGCAGCGGGGCGCTGCCGTACCGGATCAGCGTGCCGGTCTACCCCTTTGCCCGGGAACGGTTCTGGTTGCCGCTGGCCCCGCCGGCAGCGACAGCGGTGGTTGCGCCTGAGCACGCCCCGGCGCCGGGCACCAGCGCCAGTGACCGCCTGAGCTATGTGGCTCGCTGGCAGGCCGAAGGGCAGGCGGGCGAGACCCCGGCCGCGTCCCTTGCAGGCAGCGAGCACCGCTGCGTGCTGATCGTCGGCGCCGCGGCGCTGAGCCCGGTGGCCGAGGCGCTCACCGCGCACTACCTGCTCAGCGCCGGTTTTGTCACCGGCGCAGGCCGGGTGATCCGCCTGGAACCGGGTACGCAAACGCTCCGTCTGGCGCCGGATCACTGGTCACTGGACGCCTCTGACGAACAGGCGCTGGAGCAATGCCTGGGCGCCTGCACGGCCATCGACTGCCTGTATTTCTTCGGCGATCACGCCGCAGCCGATCACTGGCAGGCCCAGCTCGACAGCCCGATCACCCATGAACGCCTGCTGCTGCGCCTGATCAAGTGGCTCAAGGCGCACAGCACATGCCAGGCCATCGACAGTTACATCGTCAGCCAGGACAACTTCGACATCAGCGGTGAAACGGTGAATGCCATGGGCGGCGGCCTGACGGGCATGGCCTATGCGCTTGCCCAGGGCGAACACCGCTTCCGGGTGCGCAACCTGGACGTCGCCAGCGCTGAACTGGCCGACAACCGCCGTCGCCCGCGCCTGCTGCAACAGTTGCAGGAGGAGGGCGGGCTGGCCCGGGGCGAGGTGCTGGGCCTGCGTGACGGCGTGCGCTATCGCCAGCGCATTTTCCCGTTGAACTGGCAGCCCCAGCCGCCGCTGGCCGACGGCCGCTTTGTCACTGCGGCGCTCAAGCAGGGCGGTGTCTATGTGATTCTCGGGGGCGGCGGCACGGTGGGCAGCATCATCAGCCGCTATTTGCTGGCCGACTATCAGGCCCGGGTCATCTGGCTCGGGCGCAGTGATGCCGCCGATCCCAAGGTGCAGCAGCGGCTTGCCCGCTGCCTGCCGCAGGGCCAGGGCGGGGCGGGGCAGTTGCACTACCTGCAGGCCGACGCCAACGATCCGGCGTCGCTGCAACGGGCGGTGGCCGAGATCAAGCAGCAGCACGGGGCGATCAGCGGGGCGATCTATTCCGCCGTGGTGTTCAACCATGAAGACCCCATCAGCCGCATTCCCGAAGCGCAGTTCGACGCCATCCTGCAGGTAAAAAGCCGCGGCGGCATCGAGTTCTACCGGGCCCTGGCCCGGGAGCCGCTGGATTTCCTCTGCTACTTCTCGTCCGGGCAGAGCTTTGCCTTCTCCGGCGCGGCACGGCTGGGGGCCTATGCTGCCGGGATCACCTTCGGCGACACCCTGGTGCGCAGCCTGCGACAGCAGGCGGCATTCCCGGTAGGGGCGATCAACTGGGGGTTCTGGCTGTCGTCGCTGACCGAGCAACAGGCGCTGGACCCGACTGCGCAGCCCATGAGCCGCCACGCCGGGGCGCTGGAGGACCGCGAAGGCTTCGAGTGCTTTGCGCGCTTTGTCGAGGCCCTGCGCCACGGCCAGCTCGATCAGGTGCTGTGCATGGCCGCCTCGGCGCCCGTCCAGCAACTGATGCAACTGCAACCCCGCCCCGTGGTCCTTGGCCGCAGCGGCGAGCCCGCCACTGACGACGACGGTTGTGCCGCCTACCGCGAGGCGGCAGCGCCCCTGCTGGCGGCCCACGACCCGTTGCCGTTCGACCGCGCCCTGGCGGCCATGACCCTGGTGCAACTGCAGCGCATGGGCCTGTTCAGCCAGCCCGGGCAGTTTGCCGACAGCCAGGCGCTGCGCCGTCAGGCCGGTATCGGCGAGGCCTATGGTCGCTGGTGGACCACCAGCCTGGACCTCCTGCACGAGCAGGGGCTGGTGCAACGCCAGGGCACCCAGGTGGCGGTGAGCGAGACGCCGGACCTGGAGCCACTGGAGCAATGCTGGTGCGAGCTCAGGGATCGGTTGCTCGCCGAGCCGCAACGCCGGGCCCAGGTGGAACTGGTCGACGCCTGCCTGCAACAGCTGCCGGCGATACTCGGCGGGCGGACCCAGGCCACCGATGTGATGTTCCCCAACGGTTCGATGGACAAGGTCGAGGGCGTCTATCGCCACAACGCCTTGTCCGACTACTTCAACCAAGTGCTGGCCGGTGTGGTGCAGCAACACCTGGCGGCCTTGTCCGGCCGCGAGCCGCAGCGGCCGATCCGCATCCTGGAAATCGGCGCCGGCACCGGTGGCACCAGTTCCATCGTGCTGCCGGCCCTGCACCCCTGGCGTGAGCGGATCGCCGAATACTGCTACACCGACATCTCCCAGGCGTTCCTGATGTACGCCAGGAAAACCTATGGCCCGGCCCATCCGTTCCTGCGCTATCAGCTGTGGAACGTCGAACAGTCGCCCCAGGCCCAGGGGCTGGAGCCGGGCAGCTACGACATCGTGATTGCCGCCAACGTGCTGCACGCCACCAGCAGCATTCGGCGCACCCTGGCCCATGCCGCGGCATTGCTGCGCAGCGGCGGGGTGCTGCTGCTCAATGAAATCAGCGACAGGTCGCTGTTCGCCCACCTGACATTCGGCCTGCTCAAGGGCTGGTGGCTGTATGAAGACCCCGAGCTGCGCATCCCCGGCACCCCGGCCCTGTATCCGCAGAGCTGGGCCCGGGTGCTGGGCGAGAGCGGCTTCCACGGCGTGACCTTTCCGGCGCAATGCGCCCACGGCCTGGGCCAGCAGATTGTCGTGGCCCAGCGCGATGGCTCCGCAGGCCTGATGCTGCCGGCTGCGGCCGAAGCGCCGCAGGCCATGCCCCAGGCCCCGTGCCCGGTGCCCGTTGTTGCTGGCGGCGAGGGGCGCGAGGTGCTCAACGCCCTGGTGCTCGATGGCCTGGCCAAGACACTGCAGCTGGAGCCCGGACGGATCCAGGCCGATCAGCCCTTTGCCGACTACGGCATCGATTCCATCCTCGGGGTGAGCTTTGTCAGCCACATTGGCGAGGCGCTGGAGACGTCGCTGAACACCGCCTTGCTGTTCGACTATCCATCGCTGGAGAGCCTGGTGGGCTATCTGCTGGAGCAGTACCCGGCGCAGTGCGCACGCCTGGGCGCAGGTGCAGCGCCCCCGGTGGCCGCCATGCCCGTGCCATCCGGGCAGCAACTGGAGGCCGCGTTTCTCAGCGGCGAACTGGCAATCGAAGAATTGCTGACCCTCGTCAACCACAGCACCGCGGCCAGCCACGGCAGCGCACAGGCCACAGCCAGGAAAGGACACTCATGAGCAGCCAAGCATTTCAATCCATCATTGCCCGGCTGCAACAGGGCCAGATCAGCGCCGACGAGGCTCGGCAGCTGCTGCAGCAGCTCAAGGCGCGGACCCAGGCCAGCGCCACCGCGCCGGCCCACGAGGACATTGCCGTGATCGGCATGTCGGGGCAATTTCCCGGTGCCGAGAATGTCGAGCGCTTCTGGCACAACCTGAGCACCGGAGCCGACGGCGTGGGCGAGCTGGGCGAGCGCTATCTGGACCTGCAACGCAGCTATTCGGCCGAGCGCCAGCCCGGCAAGACCTACTGCAAGTGGGGCGGCATCCTGGAGCAGCGCGACGATTTCGATCCGCTGTTCTTCAATATTTCGCCCCGGGATGCGGAGTCGATGAACCCCCACCAGCGGCTGATCCTGCAGGAAAGCTGGAAAGCCCTGGAAGATGCCGGCTACAACCCGAAAAGCTTTCGCGACCAGGCGGTGGGAATCTTTGTCGGGGCGGAGCCGAGCGGTTATTTCCACGAAACTTTCATTGGCGCGTCCGACGCGCTCATTGCCTCGCGGCTCTCCTATTTCCTGGACTTCAAGGGGCCGGCGCTGGTGGTCAACACCGGCTGTTCCTCCTCGGCCACGGCCATTCACCTGGCCTGTGAAAGCCTGCGCAACCAGGAGGCCGACCTGGCGCTGGCCGGTGGGGTGTTCGCCACCCTGGGCGAGCCCGGGCTGATCAGCCTGGCGCAAATGGACATGCTCTCGCCCAGCGGCCGCTGCCATACCTTCGATCAGCGCAGTGACGGCATTGTGCTGTCCGAAGCGGTGGGCATGCTGACCCTCAAGCGCCTGTCCCGGGCCCTGGCCGACGGCGATCCGATCCACGGGGTGATCTGCGCCTCGGGGATGAACCAGGACGGTGCCAGCAACGGCATCACCGCCCCCAGCGGCCAGGCCCAGGAACGCTTGATCAGCGAGCTGTACCGCCGTTTCGCCATCGACCCGCGGCAGATCAGTTATGTCGAGGCCCATGGCACCGGCACGCCACTGGGCGATCCGGTGGAAGTCAACGCCCTGGTCCGGGCGTTCCGCCAGTTCACCGGCGACACCGGCTTCTGCGCCCTGGGCAGCGCCAAGGCGCACATCGGCCATGCGTCGGCGGCGGCCGGGGTGGTCAGCCTGATCAAGATCCTGCTGTCGATGAAGCACGGGCAGTTGCCGGGGCTGCTGAATTTCGAGCAGCTCAACCCGCGGATCGAACTGGCCGGCTCGGCGTTCCATATCCATCGCGAGCCCCGGGCGTGGCTCGCCAGCGCGCCGAAGATGGCCGCGCTGAACTCCTTTGGCCACAGCGGCACCAATGTGCACATGGTCATCCGCCAAGCCCCCGACCCGGTCGCGACAGCGCTCGACGACGCCGCGCAACCCTGCCTGGTGCCCCTGTCGGCCCGCACCGCCGAGAGCCTCAAGCGCTATGCCCGGCGGGTGCGCCAGGCCTTGCTGGATCCGGCGCTGCGCCTGAAGGACCTGGCCTACACCCTGCAAACCGGGCGAATGGCCCAGGCCCAGCGGCTGATATTCCTGTGTGCCGACAAGGACCAGCTGCGCCACTTGCTGAATGATTGGCTGGACGGCCGCAGTTCCCGGCATTGCTGGGTCGGGCAGGCGGAGGCGGGGCCCGGCGCGCAGATCGCGCTGCCGGCCAGCGTCGACCAGGACAGCCTGCAATCGCTGGCTGTGGCCTGGGCCGCGGGCGGCACGCTCGACTGGGCCGGGTTGCATCGTCAGCACCCCGGCGACGCCCGCCGAGTGCATGTGCCGGTCTATCCGTTTGCCCGGCAGAACTTCTGGATCGCCCCGGCGCAACGGGGCGCGGCAGGCGGCGCGGCCAGCAGCGCAAGTACGGCCGATCCCCGGCCCCTGCATCCCTTTCTCGGGCGCGACACTTCCGATTCCCGCTGCCAGCGCTTTAGCAGCGTGTTTGATGGCGAGGAGTTTTTCCTCAAGCAGCACGTGGTGGGCGGGCAACGGATTTTCCCCGGTGTCGCCCACCTGGAAATGGCCCGGGCGGCAGTGGCGTTGGCCACGGGAGGGCAATCTGCGTCCTTCACCCAGGTGGTGTGGCTGCGGCCCTTGATCATCGGCACCCGGCCCCGGCAGGTGGATATCGAGCTGATCCGGGACGAGGACGCGCAACTGCGTTTTGAAATCTCCAGCCGCGAGTTGGACCCGCTCTCCGGGCAGGCCAGCGGCGAGCCCTTGCTGCACAGCCAGGGGCTGGTCGGTCTGGCCCCGTCGCCGCAGCCGCCGCAGGTCGATCTGGCGGCGCTCAAGGCACGCATGAACGGCGGCCAGCTCAGCGCCCGGCAGTGCTACGACGCCTATCGGGTGATGACCTTTGAGCACGGTCCGGCCTACCAGGGCCTGCAATCGGTGGCCCTGGGCCACGGCGAGGTGCTGGCGCAACTGCAAGTGCCCGACTGCCAGCGCGACAGCCTGGCGGACTACGTGTTGCACCCCGCGCTGATGGATTCGGCGCTGCAGGCCGCCATCGCCCTGAGCCTGGGCGCCGAGGTGGTGCTCAGCGAAGACGAGCGCGAGCATTTGCCGTCCCTGGCCCGGCCAACCCTGCCGTTTGCCCTGGAAGGCTTGCAGGTCCTGGAGCGCTGCAGCGAACGAATGTGGGCGCGGGTGAGCTATGCCGAGCGCCGCGCCGACCAGCAGGTCGACAGCGGCTTGCAGCGTTTGAACATCGAGCTGCTGGATCAGCACGGCACCCCCTGCGTGGTGATGCAGGGCTTCACCTCGCGGGTGCTCAACCCCGTGGATGCCCCGGCCGACAACGCGTCCGAGCCGCCGCAGACCCTGTTGTTCCAGCCCCGCTGGCTGGAGCAGGCGGCACCGGCGGGGGCGCCCGCGGACGTGGGCCAGCGCCTGATCCTGCTCAGTGGCTTTGACCCGCAGATCGCCGCCCAGGCGCAGCAGCAACTGACCGCCCAGGACCCCAGGTGCCGTTGCACGGTGCTGGAGCCTGTCGAGGCCGATTGCGCTGCGGACTATCAACAGCTGGCCCTGCTGCTGTTGCAGCACATCCGTCCATTGCTGGCGGGCAGCGGCCGGCGTTTGCTCCAGCTGGCGGTGCACGACCCGGCCGGTGACCGGCTGGTCGGTGGCCTGGCGGCCATGTTGCGCAGCCTGCAGTTGGAGCTGCCGGAAGTGACGGGCCAGGTGCTCGAACTGGATGACCAGCAGGCGCTGGTGCAACGCCTGACGGAGAATGCCGCGGCCGCCGAGGTGGGGATTCGCTACCGGGACGGCCGGCGTCAGGTGCAGCACTGGCAGCCTTGTCCGCCGGTGGATCTGGCGATCGATGCGCCGTGGAAGGACCGTGGGGTGTACCTGATCACCGGCGGCCTGGGCGGCCTCGGCCGGCTGTTCGCCCAAGCCATCGCGGCCAGTGTCAGCGGTGCCACCTTGATCCTCACCGGCCGTTCGCCCCTGGCGGCGCACAGCCTGGCCGGGCTGGATCCGGGGCGCAACCGGATCGAGTACCGGCAACTGGATGTCAGCGACGCACCGGCGGTCCAACGCCTGATCGACGCCATCGTCGCCGAATACCGGAGCCTTGACGGCGTCTTGCACAGCGCCGGGGTGATCCGCGACAGCCTGCTGATCAACAAGCAGGACGACGAACTCCGGCAGGTGATGGCCGCCAAGGTGGCCGGGACCTGCAACCTCGACCGCGCCACCGCCGGCCTGGCACTGGATTTCTGGATCGGCTTTTCCTCGGGCACCGGCGTGGTCGGCAATGTCGGCCAGGCGGACTACGCGGCCGCCAACGGGTTCATCGACCGCTACGCCGCTTACCGCCAGCAGCTCACCGCCCGGGGACTGCGCCGTGGCCTGAGCCTGGCGATCAACTGGCCGCTGTGGAAAGACGGCGGCATGCAGGTCGATGCCGCCACCGCGCAGCACATGGCTGACAGCGCCGGCCTGCAGGCGATGCCCAGCAACGCCGGGATTCATGCCTTGCGCCAATGTGTGGCGCTGGCATTGCCCCAGGTGCTGGTGATGCACGGGCAGCCTGAGCCGATTAGCGCCCTGGTGACCGGTGCTCCCCGGGCCTCGCTGGCGCCGGTGGCCGCTGCCTCGCCGGCGGCGCCCTTGACTGACACCCTGTTGCGGGCACTGACCGAGCTGGTGTCGGCGCAGATGAAAATCCCTGCCGGCGATATCCGTGCGGATGTGGAGTTCAGCCAGTACGGTTTCGACTCCATCAGCCTGACCACCCTGGCCAACACCCTGAAACAGCAATGGCGGCTCAGCCTGGCGCCGACGATCTTCTTTGAACACGCAACGCTGGGGCGTTTCGCGGCCTATCTGCAGCGCGAGCACTCGGCGGCGCTGGCCGCCAGGTTTGCTGTGCCGACCGCCACGCCGACCACGCCGCCCCGGCCGCAATCGGCTCAGGCGGCCCCGCGTCCGCAACCCGACGCCACCCTGGCGCGGCCGACAGCGCCCGCCACCCTGGAGGATGACGAGATCGCGGTGATCGGCATCAGTGGCCGTTTTCCGATGGCCGAGGACATCCAGCAGTTTTTCCACAACCTAAAGGACGGGCGCGACTGCATCAGCGAGATTCCCGCCAACCGCTGGGACTGGCGTGAGTACTACGGCGACCCGCACCGCGAAGTGGACAAGACCAACGTCAAGTGGGGCGGGTTCATCCACGGCGTCGATCACTTCGACCCGCTGTTCTTCGCCATTTCGCCACGGGAAGCGCAGTTGATGGACCCGCAGCAGCGCCTGCTGATGACTTATGTCTGGCTGGCCATCGAAGACGCCGGCTACGCCCCCTCTGAGCTGGCGGGCAGCGACACGGGGATTTTCGTCGGCACCGGAGTGACCGGCTACAGCAGCCTGATCGCCAAGGCCGGAGTACCGGTGGAAGGCTACAGCGCCACGGCGATGGTGCCTTCGGTCGGCCCCAATCGCATGAGTTTCCTGCTGGACTTCCACGGCCCCAGCGAACCGGTGGAAACCGCCTGTTCGTCGTCACTGGTGGCGATCCACCGTGCGGTTCAGGCGATGCGCAGCGGTGATTGCGCCATGGCGGTCGTGGGCGGGGTCAACACCCTGATCGCGCCCGAGGCGCAGATCAGCTTCAGCAAGGCCGGGATGCTGGCCCTGGACGGGCGCAGCAAGACCTTTTCGGCCCAGGCCAACGGCTACGCCCGGGGCGAAGGCGTCGCCATGATCGTGCTGAAGAAACGTGCCCAGGCCGAGGCCGACGGCGACCATATCTACGCGCTGGTGCGCAGCACCGCGGAAAACCACGGCGGCAAGGCCAACTCGCTGACCGCGCCCAACCCCCGGGCACAGGCCGAGCTGTTGAAGGCGGCCTACCGCAAGGCAGGGGTCGATCCGCGCAGCGTTGGCTACATCGAAGCCCATGGCACCGGTACGGCGTTGGGCGACCCGATTGAAATCAACGGCCTGAAAATGGCCTTCGCCGAACTCAGCCAGGAGCTGGGCGGCGCGGCACCGGGGCAGGGGTACTGCGGCGTCGGTTCGGTGAAGTCGAACATGGGCCATCTGGAACTGGCCGCGGGGATTGCCGGGGTGGTCAAGGTGCTGCTGCAACTCAAGCACCAGACCCTGTTCAAGAGCCTGCATTGCGAGCAGCTCAATCCCTATATCGAACTTGCCGACAGCCCGTTCTATGTGGTCCAGCACACGGGGCCATGGGCCGCCATCAAGGACCCTCAGGGCAATGAGTTGCCGCGCCGGGCCGGGGTCAGCTCGTTCGGCTTTGGCGGGGCCAATGCCCATGTGCTGCTGGAGGAATACCGCGCGCCCCAGGCGCCGCAGACGCCCGTGACCCCGGGCGCCAGGGCGTTCCTGCTGTCGGCCAGGACCCCGGAGCAACTGCAAGAGTCTGCCCGGCGCCTGGCCGGGCACCTTGCTGCGGCGCCGCTCGCCCACGGCCCGGAGGCCCAGCGCTACCTCGATGAGCTGGCCTACACGCTGCAAGTGGGCCGCGAGGCGATGCAGGAGCGACTGGCGCTGCTGAGCGACTCCCCGAGGGATCTGCAACGCCAGCTCGAGGCGTTCGCGACCAGCGGCGAGGCGCTCTATCGCGGTACGTGCGAGGGCGACAACCCGGCGCTGGCACTGTTTCGCCAGGACGAGGACATGGCCACCGTACTGGCGGCCTGGATCGAGCAGCGCAAGTACCCCAAATTGCTCGAACTCTGGGCCCGGGGGTTGAACATCGAATGGCGGCGCTTCTACCCCGTGGAGCGTCCGATGCGCCGCCTCAGCCTGCCGGGTTATCCCTTTGCCGAGGAGCGTTACTGGGTCACCGACCTGGCCGCGGCGCCGCAAGCCAGCCAGGGCCCGGCGGCGGCCTGGTTGCACCCGCTGCTCGAACGCAACACCTCGGACTTGCATCAGCAGCGTTTCAGCAGTCGCTGGCAGGGCGACGAGAGCTGGTTTGCCGACCATCGGGTCAAGGGCCAGGGCACCTTGCCCGGGGTCGCGTACCTGGAAATGGCCCGGGCGGCGATCGCCCGGGCGCTGCCCGGGCAGGCGGCGGACAGCGCCTTGCTGCAGTTGCGCAACATCGTCTGGTTGACGCCTTACACACCGACAGCGCCCCACGGCGAACTGCACATCGACCTGACGCTGCAGGCGTCGCAGCTCGACTTCAGGATCTACTCCCGGGCCGAGGGCGTGGAGCTTGAGCACTGCAAGGGCAGTGCCCAGGCGGGGGCGGCCAGTGCTGTGGCGGCGCTGGACCTGGCCACCCTGTGCGCCGGGCCCTGGCAACGCAGCGTCGACGCCGCCGAGCTGTACGCGCGGTTCCAGGCGCTGGGCATCGACTACGGTCCCGGCCACCGCGGTGTGTCCCAGCTGTGGCTCGGCGAAGGCCGGGTGCTGGCCCGGTTGGAACTGGCGCCAGAGCGGCTGGAGGGCGATTGGGTGTTGCATCCCGGCATGCTCGATTGCGCCGTACAGGCCTCCATCGGCCTGCTGCTGCAGCGTGAGGCCACGGGGGAGACGCTGCTGCCCTTTGCCCTTGAGCAACTGAACATCCATGGGCGCTGCCAGCCGTCGATGTGGGCCCTGATCAGCCTCGACAGCCGTCACCCGGGCAGCGCCGTACAGCGCATCGATATCCAGGTGTGCGACGCCCAGGGCCAGGTGGCCGTGGCGCTGCATGGATTCAGCTCGCGGCCCCTGCGCGAGGGGCGCGCCGCGCCGTTGCTGGCCGGCAACGATCAGCGGTTGCCCGCCGGCTTGAGCCTGCTGGCAGCGCAATGGCTGATTGCCGAGCGTTCGCCGCGGACGCTGGAAGACGTACCGACCCTGGCCATCGGCGCGTCCGGCGAGTACCGCCAATGGCTGGCCGCGCTGTACCCGCAGATCGAGTTCATGGAGCCGCTGGCTGGCAGCGTGCCAGGCATCGCCGCCCAATTGGGCGCCTGTGCCGCATTCCAGCGCCTGATCTGGCTGGCCCCGGCCGAACACGCCAGCCTGACGCTGTTGCGCTTGATCAAGGCGCTGTTGCAACGGGAGCTTGGCCAACAGCCCTTGCAGCTGCAACTGCTGTTCAACGCCAGCGTCGCGCTGCGCGCCGATGAGCCCCTGGACCCCGAGCAGGCCGCCTGCCACGGGCTGGCCGGTGCCCTGGCCAAAGAGCAGGCCCTGTGGCGGGTTGAACTGCTGGACCTGCCGCCGGGCGCACCGGCGCTGCCCCAGGCCCTGCCCGAGCCGGAGCTGGCGGGCGAGTGCCTGGCCTGGCGCGACGGCGAGTGGTTCTGCCAACGCCTGTTGCCGCTGGCCGAGCCTGGACCGGCAGCGCCTGGCGCGGTGGCTTACCGCGAAGGCGGGGTGTACGTGGTGATCGGCGGCGCCGGAGGGATCGGCCAGGTGTGGACACGCCACCTTATCCGCCACTGGCGTGCGCAGGTGGTCTGGCTCGGCCGCCGCGCCGCGGACGAGCGGATCGATCAGGCCCTCGCGGAGCTGGCCTCGCTGGCCCGGCAGCACCATGCCGCACCGCCGCGCTACATCCAGGCCGACGCCACGGACATCGGGCAACTGACCCGGGCCCGGCAGCAGGTGCAGGAGGCCTGTGGGCCGATCAATGGCTGGGTGCATTCGGCCCTGGTGCTGGACGATGGGCGGCTGGCGCAGCTGGACGAGGCGCGCTTCAGCGCGGTTTTCGACGCCAAGCGCCTGAGCAGCATCGCCCTGGCGCAGGTGTGTGCCGCGGCGGACAACCCGGCACTGGACTTCGTGCTGTTTTTCTCGTCGATGATTGCCTTCAGCCGCGCTGCCGGCCAGGGCAACTACGCCGCCGGCTGCGCTTTTGCCGACGCCCTGGCCGCCACGCTCGATCAGCGTACCGGCTGCCCGGTCAAGGTCATCAACTGGGGCTACTGGGGTTCGGTGGGGGTGGTCGCCGACCCTGGCTACCGGGCGCGAATGGCGGCCCAGGGCCTGGGTTCCATCGAACCGGAGGAGGGCATGGCGGCGCTGGACCGGTTGCTGGCCAGCCCCTTGCCCCAGCTGGGGCTGATCAAGTTGCGCGAGCCCCAGGCCATTGCCGGGATCCACAGCCAGTGGCAGCTCGATTGCTACCCGGCGCAGCCGTCACTGGCCCGCGACAGCTGGGCGCCGGTGGCCCTGGGCGCTGGTGCGGCGCCGGCGCAGCACCCGGCGGCCGGCGAGATGAACCGGCTGTTGCTGGCGCAGACCTTGGCCTGCCTCGGCGAACTGGCGGCGGGCGGGCCGCTGACGGAGCAGCGGATCGCCGCCGACCCAGCGGTGGCCGCCAATCTGCTGGCTCGGCCGTTCTATCGCCGCTGGCTGCGCGCGAGCCTGGAGCTGCTGGTGCAGAGCGCCGATATCGATGAACAGGGCCGGGTGCTGTCGGCGCTGCCGGATCCGGCGGCGCTGTCGCAACAGTGGCAGCAGGCCAGCGAAGAATGGCGCCGCGACGCCGATCTGCAGGCGCAAGTGCAACTGCTGCAGACCTTTGTCCAGGCCCTGCCGTCGATCCTGCGCGGTGAGCAGTCGGCCACCGCGGTGATGTTCCCGAACGGCTCGATGGCCCTGGTGGAGGGCGTCTACAAGAACAACCGGGTCAGCGACTACTTCAATGCGGTGCTGGGCGAGGTGGTGGTGGATGTGGCCCGGCGCCAGGCGCAGAACGGCAGGCCGCTGCGGATCCTGGAGATCGGCGCCGGTACCGGCGGCACCACTGCCGGGCTGATCGAGAGCCTGCGGCCGTGGCAGCAGGACATCGCCGAATACTGTTACACCGACCTGTCCCAGGCGTTCCTGCAGCATGCCCAGACGCAGTTCCTGCCCCTGGCGCCTTACCTGCGCACGGCGATTTTCGATGTCGGCAAACCCTGCGCCGAGCAAGGCATTGCCCTGCAGCACTATGACCTGGTGATCGCCACCAATGTGCTGCATGCCACCCCCGACCTGCGGCGCGCCCTGCAGAACGCCAAGACCGCGCTGCGCCACGGCGGCCTGTTACTGCTCAATGAAATCAGCGACCGCTCGCTGTTCACCCATTTGACCTTCGGCCTGCTCGAAGGCTGGTGGCTGCACCACGACACGGCCCTGCGCATTCCCGGCTGCCCCGGCCTGTACCCCGAGCGCTGGCGACAGCTGCTGCAAGCCCAGGGTTTCGACGGCATTGCCTTCCCGGCGGCGGCCAGCCATTCGCTGGGGCAGCAGATCATCGTCGCCGCCAGCGACGGCGTGGTCTGCCTGCCCGGGAGGGCTAGCGAGGAGCCGACGGCGCTTGAACCCCAGGCCCCAGCCCCCGTTGCGCAAGCCGAAGGCACGGATGAGGGCGCCGATCAGCTGCTGGCCGGGCAATGCCGGCAGTTGATCATCGAGGTGCTGTCGAAACTGCTGAACATGGCCCCCGAACGGTTGCAGCACGACACCGCGTTTGATCGCTACGGCATCGATTCGATCTTGCAGATCAGCCTGATTCAGGCGCTGGAGCAACGCATTGGCGAACTGTCGCGGACCATTCTGTTTGAACACAACACGGTCAATCAGCTCACCGGCTACCTGCTGGCCGAACACCGTGCGGCGTTGGTCGGCCATTTTGCCCCGGTGCAGGCTCAGCCACCGGTGGCGCCGGCGCCCGTGGTCATGCCTGCCGCCGCGGGGCCGGACCCGGTCATGCCGACAGCGTCGCACTCTGCCAGGGTCGAGGCGCAGCCCCAGCCGCTGAACCGAGACATTGCGATCATCGGGGTCAATGGCCGTTACCCGATGGCCGCGGACCTGGAGCGCTTCTGGGACAACCTGCGCAGCGGTCGCAACTGCGTCACCCAGGCCGACGGCCAGCGCTGGTCAGGTGCCTTGAAGGAAAATGCGGACTATTACGGCGGCTTCCTCGAACAGGTCGAGGCCTTTGATCACCAGGTGTTCGGGATCAGCGACGACGAAGCCCGGCACTTTTCGCCCGAGCTGCGGCAGATGCTCGAGGTGGCGTGGCTGACGTTCGAGAGCGCCGGCTACAACCGCGATGCCCTGGCCCGTTTCCAGCAGGACGCAACGAGCGCCATCGGGGTCTTCATCGGGTCGATGTACAACGCCTCATCGTTGCGCGACAGCGCTGGCGAACACGCGGCGATCCGGGCCAATGTCACCGACTGGCAACTGCCCAACCGGATTTCCCACTGTTTCGATCTCAAGGGCCCGAGCCTGGCGGTGAACACCGCCTGCGCCAGCTCGATGTCGGCGATTCACCTGGCCTGCCAGAGCCTGTTGCAGGGCGAATGCACCATGGCCATGGCCGGCGGGGTCAACCTGATCCTCGACCCGTCCCGCTACCAGACCCTCAAGCTGGCTCAGTTTCTCGGCAGTTCGCCCTTGAGTCGCGGCTTCGGCCTGAGCGACGGCATGTTGCCGGGCGAGGGCGCCGGTGCCGTGCTGCTCAAGCCCCTGGCCGCGGCGCTGGCCGACGGCGACCGGATCCACGGGGTGATCAAGAGCACCGGGCTCAACCATGGCGGCGGGCAACTGCAGTACTCGGCACCCAACACCCGCCAGCAAGCCCGGCTGATCGCCGAGACCATCCAGCGCGCGGGCCTGCTGCCGGCACAGATCCACTACGTGGAGGCGGCGGCCAACGGCTCGGAGCTGGGCGACCCGATAGAAGTGGCGGCGTTGAAAAAAGTCTTTGCCGAGCTGCCTCCGGGCAGTTGCGCGCTGGGCACGGTGAAATCCAACATCGGTCACCTGGAGGCCGCGTCGGGGATATCCCAGCTGACCAAGGTGCTGTTGCAACTGCAGCATCGGCAGCTGGCTCCCTCGATCAATGCCGAGCCGCTGAACCCGCATATCCGCCTCGATGGCAGTGCCTTCCACCTGCAACAACAGGCCGCGCCCTGGGCCGCGGACGACAGCGGCCAGCCGCGCCGTTGCCTGATCAACTCCTTTGGCGCGGGCGGCACCTACGCCAGCCTGGTGCTGGAGGAGTACCAGGACACTCGACCTAGGTTGCGCGGGAGTGCCGGCGAGCAGTTGCTGATCGTCGCCGCGGCCAGCCGGGGCAGCCTGTTGGCTTATCTGAAAAAACTCCAAGCCTTTATCGATAGGAATTGTCCTATCGATTTATCAGATCTGGCCTACAGTTTAGCCCTGCGTGAACAGCGTCTGGCCCACCGCGCCGCGCTGGTGGCCACGGACAGGGAGCAAGTACGGGCACGGCTGGCGCAGTTGCTGACCGGTGTGGCGGGCGATGGCTGTTGGCTATCTGCGCCGACCGGGATTGAAGAGATCGCGCCGCAAATCGCCTCGGGGTCATTGGCACAAAGAGGCCAGGCCTGGTGTCGCGGTGCCGATCTGCAGAGTTCGACGCTGTATCCGCAGGGCGGCAATCGCATGACGCTGCCTGGTTATGAATTCGAGCATCCACTGACACCGCCGAAGTCCGGTTCAAGCTCTTCTGCGCTGTTTTCCAGCGATCTGTACCGGCGCATCAGCGGCGGCGAGCTGGACGTCGGGCAATTTGCCCAGTTGCTCACCCGCTCAACCAACGAACAGGGAATGTTATGAGCCAGATTCAAGACACCAGGGTGCCCGCGCCGGAGCATGTCGACGCCACCGCGCCCGCGATCAAGGCGCCCCGGCCGTTGGCGGCCGGGGTCAAGCTCAAGGATGGCTTTGCGGTCATGCCCGGCAAGATCCCCTTGCTCGGGCACGTGCACCGGATCGGTAGGGACGCCCTCGGCGAACTGCGTCGGGCCGAAGCGGCGTGCGGGCCGATCTTCTGGACCTATTTCGGCACCCAGTTGCCGGTGCTGCAGATCATGGACGAGGCCGGCCTGGCGATCCTGCAGAACAAGTACACCGACAATTCCTACCTGCGCGAACAGATGCCGGTGATTACCGGCGAGGCGATGAACGCCTTCGATGGCCCGCGCCACCGCAATGCGCGCAAGGCCAGCACCGATGCCTTTACCCCCAAGGGGCTGACGCGGGCCCAGGTGGGCCAGTTCATCATCGAGACCATCGAGCAGCGGCTCAAGCACTGGAGCCGGGAAAACCAGCTGGCGATCTTTCCGCAAACCAAGGACATCGCCCTGGAAGTGGTGTTTCGCATCCTCGGCATCCAGACCCACGAGCTGGCGCTGTGGCGCCACCAGTACGAAGAATTCTTCCTCGGCATGATTCCGCTGAAGGTCAATCTGCCCGGCTTTCCGGCGTGGCGCTGTCGCAAGGCGCGGGGCTGGCTGGAGCAGCGGGTGGCGCAGATTGTCGCGACCACCCGGGCCAACAATGACCACGACAGCCTGGTGGGGGCGATGATCTTCGGCCGCGACGAGCACGGCAACGGCATGTCCGAAGTGGAACTGGTGCACAACATCCTTGGCCTGGGGTTCGCCGGCTCGGAAACCACCGCGGCGGTGATGGCCTGGTCCGCGCTGATGCTGTCGCAGCATCCGGACATCTGGCAGGCGTTGTGCGAGCAGGCGGCGGGGCTCGATGAGATGCCCGTGACCCACGAAGAACTGATCAGGCAGGTGCCGCTGGCGGAAGGGATCTTCCGCGAAACCATGCGCCTGTACCCGCCGGCCCCCTTCGAGATGCGCAAGGTGCACACCGAGTTCGAGCTGATGGGGCGCAGGATTCCCGCCGGTGTGATGGCCGGGGTCAGCCTGCTGCATGTGTCGCGCAACCCCGAGCGCTACCCGGATCCCGACACTTGGCGGCCGCAGCGCTGGCTGGGCCTGGACCGGGCGCTGAACCAGGTGGAGACCTGCCAGTTCGGCGGTGGTCCCCATGCCTGCCTCGGGCGGCACGTGGCCGCCCTGGAAATCACCCTGTTCATCGCCATGCTGGCGCGGGAACTGGGGCCCAAGGGCATCGTGCCGCGCTTGGTCGGCAAGATGCCGCCGCCGGCCTACCTGCCGTTTCTACGGCCCTCGAGCAAGGCCTTCCTCGACCTCAGCGGCGCCTGAGCGGGCAGGGAACACAGCCTGACGGGCTGTTGCAGGCACACACGGAACCAGGGATTGGAGAGAGCAGTGGACAGTAAAATCAGGGTTCTGCATGGCAAGATCCAACGGCAGGAAATCAGCCTCGAACAAGCGGCGCTGGAATTCGAGGCCCTCAGGGCCAGCCTGCTGCAGGCGAGCGCGACGCGTCGGATCGAGGTGCCCGCGGCCAGCGCCGGGCTGGAGGCGGCCGCGGTGTATCGCTACGACGAGCCGTGCCTGCGCGATCATCAGTTCGATCACCAGCAGATCCTCCTCGGCCTGACCTACGCCAGCCTGGCGCTGGAACAGGGGCTGGGCCAGCTCGCCGACGGCGAAGCGCTGCGCCTGAACGCGCTGACCTTTGCCGCACCGGTGGCCGTGGCCGAAGGCGAGCAGCTTGAGGTGGCGATCCGTGCCGCCGCGCCCGGCTTCGAGGCCGTGTGCCGCCGCACGCCGCTGGAGCCCTGGCAGGTGGCGGCCAGCGGCGAATTGTCGGCGGTCCGGGTCCAGCCCCCGCCGGCGCTGCCGGCCGGGCTTGTTGCCGGCATGACGGCGCTGGAGCCAGCGTCGATCTACCGGATCAGCGAGCAACTGCAGATTGGCCCGAGCTATCGCACCCTGCAGGCGCTCTACCAGCAGGCCGGTGGCGCCGAGACGTTGTCGCGGGTGGTGCTGGATGATGAGCGCCACTACGCTGTGCATCCGCTGCTGATCAACAGCGCCTTTCTGACCCTGGTTCCGCTGTTGGCCGCCGAGCGACTGGCCAGCCCTTACATTCCCATGGGCATCAAGTCCCTGACCTTGCATCGGCGCCAGGCGCCGTCCAGCGCCTGGATCCATGCCCGACTGCTGAAGAACTCCGGCGAACTGGTGCTGTTCGACGCGGACGTGTACGACGATGACGGCGCCATGATTGCCCAGCTCCAGGGCTGTTCGCTCAAGCGCCTGCGCGGCGCCCGCTTCACGGCCGCGGCGGCGTCGCCGGTGATCCGCGCCGCCGGCAGCGCGGCAATGGAAGACTTCCTGCTGGCCCAGTTGCACGCCCTTGGCGCCCTCCAAGTGGGGAGCCAGCAACGCCTGCGCAACCTGATGGACCTGGGGCTGGAGTCCGTGCAACTGGTCGCTCTGGCCAAGCAAATTGCCAGTGCGGCGCAGATCGAGCTCGAAGCCACGGTGTTTTTCGAGTACCCGAGCCTTGCCGAATTGGCGACCTTCCTCTGGCAGGAGCACCCCGCAGCGTGCACCCGGTTGCTGGGAGAGCAGGGCCCGGCCGAAGCCGCCCCGCGGGCCGAGCCCGGATTGAGCCGCGAAGTACCGGCCACGCTGCAGATGAACCCGCAGTCCCCGGGCGATATCGCCATCATCGGTATGCACGGGCAGTTCGCTGAAGCCGAGGACCTGGATCAGTTCTGGCGCAACATCTGGCACGACCTGGAACTGATCAAGCCCGTGCCGGCGGATCACTGGGACATCACGCCCTGGTTCGACGCCGACCCGCAAGCCAAGGACCGGACCTATTCCCGCTGGGGCAGCTTTATCAGCGATGTCGACAAGTTCGACGCCGGTTTTTTCAACCTGTCCCGCCGCGAAGCCCAGTGGATGGACCCGCAAGTGCGGCTGCTGCTGCAGAGCGCGTACCTGAGTGCCGAGAATGCCGGGGTGATCTCGCGCCTGCGTGGCAGCGACACCGGGGTGTTCATCGGCTCCTGCTTCAACGAGTACGTCGACAAGATCGGCGAACTCGGTCTGCCGATGGACCCCTACATCGCCACCGGCAGCGGCACCATCGCCGCCAACCGGATTTCCTTCTGGTTCGACTTCAAAGGTCCGAGCCTGATGTTCAACACCGCCTGTTCCTCGTCGCTGGTGGCGTTGCACGCGGCCTGCGTGGCGTTGCGCAACGGCGAGTGCGCGATGGCGTTCGTCGGCGGCAGCAACTTGCTGCTGTCGTCCTGGCACTACCGCTATTTCTCGGCCATCCGGGCGCTGTCGCCCACGGGCCGCTGCCACAGCTTCGACGCCCGTGCAGACGGCTATGTGCCGGGCGAATGCGTGGCCACGCTGTTGCTCAAGCCCCTGGCCCAGGCGTTGGCCGAGGGGGATCCGATCCACGGCGTGATCAAGGGGTCGGCGGCGCTGCATGGCGGTTACACACCGTCGCTGACGGCGCCCAGCGTGGCCGGGGAAGAGAACGTGATCGTCCAGGCCTGGCAGAACGCCGCGATCGATCCACGTACCCTGAGTTACATCGAGGCCCACGGCACCGGCACCCGGCTCGGCGATCCGATCGAGATCAATGCACTCAAGCGCGCCTTTGCCCGCTATACCGACGACCGTGGCTTCTGCCATATCGGCTCGGTCAAGGCCAACATCGGCCATACCGAGGGCGCAGCCGGCATTGCCGGGGTGCTCAAGGTGCTGCAGCAGATGAAACACAAAAAGCTGCCGGCACTGGGGCACTTCACGCAGCAGAACCCCCATATCAAGCTCGAAGACTCGCCGCTGGTGATCGACACACAGGGCGGCGACTGGCCGGAGCACGGCGCACCGCGCCGAGCCGGGGTCAGCTCGTTCGGTTTTTCCGGCACCAACGCCCACGCCGTGCTGGAGGAGTATCGCGAGCAGCGCCTGTTCGTCACACACCAGGGCCAGCCGCTGCTGGTGCCCTTGTCCGCGCGCGACGAGCAGCGCCTGCAACAGCAGGTGCTGCGCCTGCTGGAATTTATCAAGCAACACAGCCCGGACCTTGCCGCACTGGCCTACACCCTGCAGACCGGTCGGCAAGCCATGGCGGCCCGGGCGATTTTCCGCGTCGACAGCCAGCTGCAACTGCAACAGCAACTGCAAGCCTGGCTCGATGGCCAGCGGATGGATGCCTTGGCCGCACCGAGCATGACCTGGGAACAGGCCCTGGCCGCTGCCGACCTGGAGCAACTGGCGGCGCTGTGGCTGGCCGCCACGGACGATGAAACCGATAGCGACTGGGCAGGGCTCTATGGCAGCGGGCCTCATCCCGCACGCATCAGCTTGCCGGGGTACCCCTTTGCCAGGGACCGCTACTGGCTGGAGGCGCCGACGCCAGGCGGCACCGTCGGGGCGGAAGAGGCGGTGCCCGCCAGCGCACTGGGCACCTACACCGAACGATGGCTGGAGGCCGAGGAACCGCGCGGCGGCAGCGGCCCCCAGCGGGTGGTCTGCCTGTTGGCCGACCCCGAGCTGCGCCGGCAATGGGCCCGTGCCGTGCACGCCCAGAGCCCGCACACCGAGCTGGTGTTTGTCGCCGCGGGCGCGGCCAACCAACGCGACCGGGAAGGCCATTACCAGGTTGCGGCCGATGATCCGCAGCAGTTGCAGGCCGGGCTGCAACAGGTCCTGGCCGGCGAGTCCACCACCCGGGTCCTGTATCTGTGGAGCATGGACGACGCTCGCTGGCTCGGCGACAGCGGCCCGATCGTCGCCTTGCTCAAGGCCATGGCGGTGACGGCAGCGCCGCTGCAACGACTGCTGCTGGCGGGCCGCGCCGGGGATGGGCTGGCCCGTTGTCACCTGGAGTCGTGGATCGGCTTCGAACGTTCCCTTGGCCCGCTGCTGGACTGCCCCGTCGAGGTGGCGATCGACGTGCCCCAAGGCACCGCCGACCAGCACCGCTGGTTGCAGCGCTTATGGCTGCAGCTCAGCGGTGAGCCGGCAGGCAGCCGCTTGTACCAGGACCGCGAGGTGCGGCGGCCCGTCCTTGCGCCCGTGCCGGTCGAGGCCACTGTCGCGCCACTGGCCCTGGAGCGGCTCGACACCTTGCTGATCACTGGCGGGCTCGGCGAGCTGGGCCTGCTGCTGGCCGGCGAACTCTCGGAGCGGGCACGCCAGCGCCGCGGCGGTCGGTTGCACCTGCTGCTCAACGGTCGGTCCCCCTTGTCACCGGCCACCCAGGCGCGTGTCGCTGCGCTGAACCATGAGCGCTGCCGGGTGTTCCACGTGCAGGCCGACTGTGCCGATCGTCAGGCACTGACGGCGGCATTGGCCCGCGTCCTGGGGCAGAGCGGGCCCATCGACGGCCTGATCCATGCCGCGGGCCTCAAGGCCGCCGGCAGTGTCCTGGCCAGCTCGCCCGAGGCATTTGCCGCGGTGCTGGCGCCCAAGATCACCGCGACCCAGGTGTTGGACGAGGTCTTGGCGGAGCAACCGCTGGCGCTGATCTGCCATTTTTCCTCCAGCTCGGCACTGCTGGGGGACATGGGCGCGTGCAGCTATGCGATGGCCAACCGCTTCCAGCAGGCCTATGCCCGCCATGTCCAGGGCGGGCGTGCCCGGCGCGTGGTGGCGATCAACTGGCCACTGTGGCGCGAGGGCGGCATGGCGCTGGGCGAGCGCGAGTCCACCGAGTTCTACCTCAAGTCCAGCGGCCAGCGGATGCTGGAAAGTGCCGAGGGCCTGGCCTTGCTGGACCGGATTGTCAGCAGTGATATCCCCCAGGTGCTGGTGCTGGCAGGGCAACCGGTGCGCCTGCAGCAGTGCATCGCGGGGATCAACCAACCGACCGCACGCCCCAGGGCCGTACAGCCCTTGGCGGTTGCCCCGCATGCGCCGGCCCATCGCCGTCCCGAGCTCAAGGGCCTGAGCCTCGAACAGGCGCTGGCATGGGACCTGCGGGAGCTTGCGAGCCGGCCGCTGCAGGCCGAACGGCAGAGCCTGGACGAACAGCGCAACCTGGCCGACTTCGGTTTCGACTCCATCAGCCTGGCGGAATATGCCGAGCTGCTGAGCCGGCACTTTGGCCTGAAGTTGACCCCGGAGGTGTTTTTCAGCCATTCGACCCTGGCAAAACTCGCCACGCACCTGCTGGACCAACACCGGCAGGCCGTCGAAGCCTGTTACCTGCAGCCTGTGACCTCGGCGCCGGAGCAGGAGCAGGAGCAGGAGCAGGAGCAGCCAGCGGCAGCGACCGACGCCGTCTCTGCGGGCCCGGCCACGGACACCATCGCCATAATCGGCATCAGCGGGCGCTTTCCCGGCGCTCGCACGCCGGATGAGCTGTGGCAAGTGCTAGCCGAGGGCCGTGATCTGGTGGACGAGATTCCCGCCCAGCGCTATGACTGGCGCGAGCACTATGGCGACCCCCGGGAGAACCCGGCCAAGACCCGCTGCATCTGGATGGCCAGCTTGCCGGGGATCGACGAGTTCGACCCGCTGTTCTTCGAGATTTCGCCCCGTGAAGCGACCCACCTCGATCCCCGGCAGCGGCTGCTGTTGCAGGAGTCGTGGAATGTCCTGGAAGACGCCGGGATTGGCCCCCGTCAGCTGGCCACCCAGCGGGTCGGCATGTTCGTCGGGGTCGAGGAGGGCGACTTCCAGCGGTTGGCCGGGGACGAGAGCCTGACCTCCAGCCACAACGGCATCCTGGCCTCACGGTTGGCGTACTTTCTCAACCTCACCGGGCCGACCATGGCGATCAACACCGCCTGCTCGTCGGCCCTGGTGGCGCTGCACCAGGCGGCCTCCAGCCTGCGTAACAACGAATGCGAAATGGCCATCGCCGCCGGCGTCAATCTGATCTTTTCGGCGGATGCCTTCATCGGCATGACCCAGGCCGGGATGCTCTCGCCGGATGGCAAGTGCTTCACCTTCGATCACCGGGCCAATGGCATGGTGCCGGGGGAAGCGGTGTGCTGCGTGCTGCTCAAGCCGCTGGCCCGGGCCGAGGCCGATGGTGACCGGATCTACGGCACCCTGCGCGCCAGCGGCCTGAACTATGACGGCCGGACCAACGGCATCACCGCCCCCAGCGGGCTGGCCCAGCAACGCTTGCTGGAAGACGTCTATCGCCGCGCCGGGATCGATACCCAGGCGGTGGACTACATCGTCACCCACGGCACCGGCACCCAGCTGGGCGACCCGGTGGAGATCAATGCCCTCAACGATGCCTTTCGCGGCAACCGCGCCGGCCATTGCGCCCTGACGTCGACCAAGACCAACCTGGGCCATACCTTTGCCGCCTCGGGGCTGGTCAGCGTCATCAGCCTGTTGCAGGCCATGCGCCACGAAACCATTCCGGCGAGCCTGCATTGCGAGCAGGAAAACGACTATATCCAGTGGCAACAGAGCCCGTTCTACGTCAACAAGGCCAACAAGGCCTGGCCCCAGGCCGGGCGCGAACAGCAACGCATCGGCGCGGTCAGCGCCTTTGGCATGAGCGGCACCAACGCCCACGTGGTGCTGCAAAGCTACAGCCAACGGCCTGAAGGCACTGGACGGCGGCGCCCTTGCTACCTGCTGGTGCTATCGGCCAAGACCGCCGAGGCCCTGCAGGAGAAAGCCGCACAACTGAACCGGGCACTGGAGCAGGGCGGGTACTGCGACGAGCAGATGCCGGCGATCAGCCATACGCTGCTCGAAGGCCGGCATCACTTCCGCCATCGTCTGGCACTGGTGGCGGCGGACCTGGAGGAGGCGCGCTACGGCTTGCAGCGGTACCTGGCCGGCGAGAAGCGGCCGAACCTGTTTGGCGGTGAAGTGGATCGCGAGTTTGCCCCGCGCAAAACCGTGCTGCGCTACATCGAGCAGTTGCTGGACGACAGCCTGGGCGAGCATGAGGACGAACTTCGCGAACTGTTGTCGGGGCTGGCGGACTGCTACCGCCAAGGCTACGACATCGACGGCCGGCGGCTGTTTGCCCAGCCCCCGGCCCGGGTCTCGCTGCCGGGCTATCCGTTCGCCCGCGAGCGCTATTGGCCCCAGGCCCGCCGGTCTGCAGCGGCCGCTGCCGGGCCGCACACACAGCACCGCCACCCGCTGCTGCAGGACAATATCTCGACCCTGGCACGCCAGTGTTTTGTCAGCCGCTTCAGCGGACGGGAGCGGTTCCTGGCCGACCACCGCATAGGCGAGCAACGGGTGTTCCCCGCCACCGCTTACCTGGAAATGGCCCGTGAAGCGATTGTCCGGGCCAGCGAGCGGCCCATGCAGCAGGTCACGCTGCGCAACATGGTGTGGTTGCGGCCCCTGACCTTTGCCCGGGCCGCAGACGCCGGCGAGGTCGAGCTGTTCTGTGAGCTGACGGGCAACGCGGGCGACAGCCTGTCATTCAAGATCTACAGCCTCGAGGGCACCAAGCAGCACCTGCACGCCCAGGGCGACGCGCTCCTGGCAAATGCTGCCGAGCCCGCACCGCCGGTGCTTGACCGGGCGCCGCTGGAGGCTGAGTGCAACCTGGGCGAGCGCAGCCAGGACGCGCTGTATCGAGATTTCGAGGCCATGGGGGTGCATTACGGCAGCAGCTTCCGCGCCGCCGGGCAGATCCTCATCGGTCGCGACCGGGTGCTGGGGCAGTTGTCCGACACCGCACCGGATCCGCAGATGGATGGCGTGGCGCTGCCTCCGGGGCTTCTCGACAGCGCGCTGCACATCGCCGCCTCCCTGGGGGGCGGGCAACAGACCGCCGCCCCGGCACTGCCCTTCGCCCTGGACAGCCTGCGTCTGTACGGTTCGCTGCAACAGGCCCTGCGCCAGGGCCCGCTGACGGTGGTGGCCAGCCGTGGAAGGGCGAGCGGCGCGGCCCTGGAGAAAGTCGATCTGCAGGTGTACAACCGCGCCGGTGAATGCCTGTTGCAACTGCAGGGCTTCAGCTCGCGGCGTACCGTCGGCGAAGCCCCCGCAGCGGCTCCGGCCGCGCAAGGGACCGCAGCAGCGGCTACGGCAACGGAAGCGCCCTCGCGGGCGGAGGGTGTAGCGCTCGGCCGCCTGATCCGTACCCCGTTCTGGCAGCCCCTGGACAGCCCCGGTGAGGCGTTGCCTGCCGATGCCCGGCCGCAACTGCTGTTGTTGGGGCTGCCGGAGGCGGTGGTGGCCCAGGTGCGCCGCGAGTTCGGCGCCCAGGTCCGGGTGTTGCCCGGAGCTCCCGGGCAGACCGACGCCGCGCTGTACCAGAGCGCGGCCCTGGCGCTGCTGCAGTGCCTGCAGGAGCGGGACCCCGAAGCCGGCGACTATCTGCAGCTGTATGTCGGCCAGGGCCAGGATGACCTGCGCCTGAGTGCCCTGGATGCCTTGCTGAGCAGCGCCATGCTGGAGAACTGCGAGTTGCAGGCGCGGCTGGTGGCGCTGGACCCCGAGATGGGCGACGCGGCGATGAGCCAGGTGATTGCCCGGCAGAGTCGCCTGCACTATCGGCAGCGGGTGCGGGTCTTTGCCAGCGGCAGCCTTTACGCCTGCCACTGGCGCGAGCTGCCCGCGGCGCCGGCGCCCGGCCCCGGCCCCGAGCCATTTCGCGATGCCGGGGTCTATGCCATCACCGGAGGGGCCGGCGGCCTGGGTCTGGTGTTCGCGCAACAGATCGCCAGCCGTTGCCGTCACCCGGTGCTGTATCTGGCCGGCCGCTCGGTCCTGGGGGCCGCCGGGCCAGCGCTGTTCGCGCCGCTGGAGGCCCTGGGCGCGCGGGTGCTCTATCAGCCCCTGGACGTCAGCGACGCGGGGGCCGTCCGCCAGTGGATCGATGGGATTTATGCCGAGCAGGGCGAACTGCACGGGGTGATCCACGGCGCTGGAGTGATCCGCGACAGCCTGATCATGCACAAGTCCGCCAACGACTTCGCCCAGGTGCTGGCGGCGAAGGTCGCCGGCATCGAGGCGCTGGACCAGGCCATCGGCGAGCGGCCGCTGGACTTCCTGGTGTGCTGCTCGTCCCAGGCAGCGCTGGGCAACCTGGGGCAGGCGGACTACGCCTGCGCCAATGCCTGGATGGACGCCTACATGCATTACCGCCAGCACCTGGCTGCCGAAGGCAAGCGCAAAGGCCGTTCGCTGAGCATCAACTGGCCGTTGTGGCGCGACGGCGGCATGGGCCTGGCGCCGGTGATCGAGCAGCAGATGCGTGAACAGTTCGGCATCGTGCCACTGCCCCGGGAAGAGGGCCTGGCCAGTTTGTGCCAGCTGTTGAGTCATTCGCTCAGCGCGCAGGCCTGGGTGGTGTATGGCGAGCGGTCGCGGCTGGCGAGCATCGGTCAGGCCCCCGTCGCCGTTCCCGGGCCGGACACCGCGCCAGCGCCGCAGACCGCCGGGGCAGCCAGCCTCAGCGACAGCGACCTGAAGCAGCACATCGAGGCGTTCGTCACCCGGATCATTGCCAAGGTGACCCAGATCGATGCGGCGAAAATCCATCCGGCGGAAAAGTTCGAAGCCTACGGCTTTGATTCGATCATGGCGGTGGGGGTGACCCAGGAGCTGGAAAAACACCTTGGCTCGCTGCCCAAGACCCTGCTGTTCGAACACGTCAACATTGCCGGCATGGTGCAGCACTTCGCGGTGAAGTATCGCCAACGCTTCATGGCGATCCTGGCGGGGGACGGGCAACCGCCGGCGCCCGCCGTGGCCGCGGCGCCCTGGAGCGCGGCGCCGGACGCAGCTCAGGCGGCCGTTGCTGCGCCCACGCCGCCAGTCCTGGAGGCTGCCCCGAAGCCGGAGCCGGACAGTGACCTGGCGCAGTACGTGGCGGTGATCGGCCTGGGGGGCTATTACCCCGGTGCGCAAAGCATCGACCAGCTGTGGCAGAACCTGGCCAACGGCGTCGACTGCATGAGCGATTTCCCCGCCGAGCGCTGGGACCACAGCAAGCTGTACTACAAGAATCGTGAGGTGCTGGGCAAGACCACCTGCCTCAACGGCTCCTTCATCCAGGACGTGGACAAGTTCGACTACAGCTATTTCAAGATGCCCAAGGTCTACGCCGACCACATGTCGCCGGAAGTCCGGCTGTTCCTGCAGGCGGCGGTGCACACCTTCGAAGACGCCGGCTATTCCCGGGAAACCCTGCAGAGCCGCTATGGCGGCAATGTCGGGGTTTTGATGGGGGCCATGAGCAACGACTATCACTACTACGGTTTCGAACACAATCTGGCCGAAGGCGCCATCGCCTCGGGTTCGGGCATGGCCACCATCCCGATGACGGTGTCCTATTTCTACGGATTGACCGGCCCGAGCCTGTTTATCGACACCATGTGCTCGTCGTCCTCGACCTGTATCCACACGGCCTTCCACATGCTGCGCCACGACGAAACCATGATGGTGCTGGCCGGCGGCCTGAACCTGATGTACCACCCGTACACGGTGGTCAACACCTCACAGGGCAACTTCACCTCGATCACCTCCGAATCGGTCAACAGCTATGGCATCGGCGCCGACGGTACGGTGATCGGCGAGGGCGTCGGGGCGGTGCTGCTCAAGCGCCTGGACCGGGCGGTTGCCGATCGCGATCAGATCTACGGGGTGATCAAGGGCTCGGCCATCACCAATGCCGGCGAACGCAACGGCTTCAACGTGCCCAACCCGGACCTGCAGACCCTGGCGATCCGTCAGGCCATGGAGCAGGCCCAGGTGCACCCGGCGTCGATTTCCTATGTCGAAGGCCATGGGTCCGGCACCCGCCTGGGCGACCCGATCGAGGTGCTGGGGCTCAAGAACGCCTTTGCCGGCGCCACCGACGACAAGCAGTTCTGCTACCTGGGCTCGATCAAGTCCAATATCGGCCACCTGCTGGCCGCCTCGGGGGTGGCCGGGCTGACCAAGACCCTGTTGCAGCTCAAGCATGGGCAGATCGCGCCGTCGATCCACTCGGGCCAGCTCAACCAGGACATCGACTTTGCCGACAGCCCCTTCAAGGTGCCGCAGCAGTTGACCCCCTGGCATCGCCCGCAGCGGCTGGTCGACGGCCGGATGCAGCACTTTCCACGGCGGGCCGGACTGACTTCGATCGCCGCCGGTGGCATGAACGCTCACCTGATCGTCGAGGAGTACCCGCAGCTCGAAGACCCTGCCGGACAGATTGCCGATGAACGCCTGGTGTTTGTGTTCTCGGTGCACAAACTGTCGGTGCTGGCGGACAACCTCAGCCGTTTCCGCGACTGGCTGGCCACCAGCCAGGCGTCGCTGGCACAGATCGCCTACACCCTGCAGGTGGGCAAGAACAACCTGCGCAATCGGCTGGCGATCCGCTGTGCCAACCGCCAGACGCTGCTGGAGGCGCTGACCGCTTGCATCAACGGGCAAGACCACGACGCGGCGTTCTATCGCTTTCAGGAAACCGATGCCGCGCAGTTGCCCACGGCGCATGATCCTGTGGCGTCCCTGCTGAACCAGTGGCTGCAGGGCGAGAACCTGCCGGACTGGGCCGGCCTGTATGAGCGCCAGCCGCAGCGCATCAGCCTGCCGGCCTACGGGTTCGAAAAGAATCGTTGCTGGTACACCGCGCCGGGCTATGAGTCGGCGATCATCAACCCGCTGATGTTCACCGGCAAACTGCACCCGCTGGTGGCCGAGAACTGCTCGACAACGCAAGCGGGGGCGCTGTTTCGCACCGATTTCGTGGCGGCGCAATTGCTCGATTACCTGTACCGGGCGCCGGGCGGGCAACGCATCAGTGCCTTCAATCTGGCCGATGTCGCACTGGCGATGCCGGGGTTGGTCTCGCGGTTCGCCGGCTGCACGCTGTCGGTGTCCTGTGCGTTCGAGCACTTCATCGCCGACTGGGCGACGGTCAGCGCCCTGGCGTATCGCCTGCTGGAGGTGGATGAGGGGCAACTGGAGCTTGACTTCGATGTCCAGCGCCAGGGCCAGCCGTCGCTGAACCTGGGGTTTGCCCTGGTCAACCCACTGACCGGCAACGAGCCGGTACTGGCCCAGTCGGTGCTGGACGCTGCCAGCGAGCTGCTGAACCGTGCATCCAGCCCGGGAGACAGCCACCTGGGCGCCGCCGCCGTGAGCCAGCGACTGGCCGAGGCCGGCTACGATTTCCTGCCCTACCTGGACAACCAGGGCCAGCGGGTCATCAGTGCCCATGGCTTGCTGCTCGAAGGCCGGCCACCGATCAACCGGCACAATCACCACGCCGACAACCTGCTGCTGACGCCTTACCTGGCGACCACCCTGGACAAGGCGATCTACCTGTTGCTCGCCGAGCTGGGGCTGCCCCAGGCACAGGTCATCGTGCGCAATATCGAGCAGCTGTGTTGCTACGAGCAGCCTGCGGGGGTGTTCTCGGTGGTCCTGACCCGGATCGGCCTCGACGACGACGGGTTGTCGTTCTGCCTGCTGGTGCTGGACCCGCAAGCGCGGGTGTGCCTCAAGGCCGATCGGGTCAGCCTGTACCTGGACCAACAGGAACGGGCCGCTGTCCATCGGCATCACCCGTGGCTGGCCGGGGCTGACGCCCCCGCTGTACCCCGGACGGCCTTGCCCATGGGCCAGCCGCTGGACGCCACACCCCAGGAGCCGAACGCCCCAACCGAGGCCGCCCTCGGCCAACGGATCCTGGCGTTCATCCAGCAGGAGTTGCAGCACAAGCTGGGGTTTGCACCCCAGGAGATCGGCCACTCGGTCCAGGTCCACGACCTGGGCCTGGACTCGATCATGGTGATGCAACTGACGGACAGCATTAACAAGCGCTTCGGCACCAAGCTGATGCCCGACCTGTTTTATGAACAGCAACCCCTGGGCGAACTGGCGGCCAAGCTGCAAGCCGTCCAGGCGCCATTGCATTGATCTGAAACATTGACCCGGCGGGACACGCCGCCGGGTAAACCAGGACGGTAAGGACATTCAGAACAATGGATATCACCCCAGCGAAGGCTACACAGGACATCCGCCTGCCCAATCAGCGGCCGGCCCAGCGAGCATCGGCTACGTCGGCGCCACGACCGCGGCGACAGATCGGTGACGGACCCCGGGACGCGGCGCCCGCACAGACGCCGCGAGTAGCGATTGTCGGCTTTTCCGGGCGCTTTCCCGGCGCCGACAATGCCGAGCAATTCTGGCAGTTGCTGATGGAGGAGCGTTGCGCCATCAGCGAATTGCCGTACTGGCACCTGCCGGGCATCGCCGAGCGCGCGCACCTGCGCGAAACCTTCAGTTGCCCCGGCGGTTTCATCAACGATCCCAGCGCTTTCGATGCCGACTTCTTCAAGATTTCCGCCCGTGAAGCCGAGGCCATGGACCCCCAGCACCGGCTGGTGCTGGAGCAGACCTGGGCCGCGTTCGAAGACGCCGGCCTCTGCCCGCACGCCTTGCGCGGCAGCAACACCGGGGTGTTCATCGGTGTGTCGTCCGCCGACTACAACGGGCTGCTGGCCCGTGCCGAGGCCGGCACCCATGACGCCACGGGCAACGCCCATTCGATCATCGCCAACCGCATTTCCTTCCTGTTCGATTTCCATGGCCCCAGCGCCCCCATCGATACCGCCTGCTCCAGTTCGCTGGTGGCGATACACCGGGCGGCGCAGGCGATCCTCAACGGCGACTGCAGCCTGGCGGTCGCCGGCGGGGTCAACCTGTGCTTCGAGCCCATGGTGTTCATTGGCGCGCTCAAGGCCGGCATGCTCAGCCCCACGGGGCGCTGCAAGGCCTTCGCCGCCGACGCCGACGGCTATGTCCGGGGCGAAGGCGTCGGGATCCTGATCCTCAAGGATTATCAGCAGGCCCTGGCCGACGGCGACGCCATTGTCGCGACCATCATCGGCTCGGCGGAAAACCATGGCGGCCATGCCAACTCGCTGACCGCCCCCAACCCCAGGGCCCAGGCCGAGCTGATCAAGCAGGCTTGCCGCGGCATCGATATCAGCAGCATCGGCTACATCGAAGTCCACGGCACCGGCACGCGCCTGGGCGATCCGATCGAAATCAGCGGGCTCAAGCAGGCGTTCGCCGAGCTGGGGGCCGCGCCTGAGCAGCGCTGTTACCTGGGCTCGGTGAAAACCAATATCGGCCACCTGGAATCGGCGGCCGGCGTCGCGGGGGTGATCAAGACCCTGCTGGCCCTCAAGCAGGGGTACCTGCCCAAGAGCCTGCACAGCGAGCAGCTCAATCCCTATATCGATCTGAGCGCCAGCCCCTTCGAGGTGTTGCAGACCGGGCGGGAATGGCCGCCAGCGACCGACCAGCGCGGGCAGCCGCTGCCACGCCGGGCCGGGGTCAGCTCGTTCGGTTTTGGCGGGGCCAATGCCCACGTGGTGCTGGAGGCGGTGCCGGCGCCGACCACGGGGGTGGAGCCGGGCGTGGCGGCAACCGCATTCGTGCTGTCCGCCAGAACCGCCGAAGCCCTGCAGGCGCGGGTCCAACAGTTGATCGAGCTGATGCAGCGCCAGCCGCAACTGCCCCTGGCCGAGCTGGCCGCCAGCCTGCAGCTGGGCCGCGAGGCGATGGAGTATCGGCTGGCGATCATCGCCCACAGCCGCGACAGCCTGTTGAGCCAGCTGCGGGCCAGCGGCCCGGGCGAGGGCGCCAGCCCCGTCGGCCAGATCGCACCGCAGCAAGTGCTTGACGCCCTGCAACGCCAGGACCTGGTCACCTTGCTGAAGCTCTGGCAGCAGGGCGCGAGCGTGGACTGGCGGTCGCTCTATTCGCAGCCGCTGCCACGGCGCCTCTCGCTGCCGACGTACCCGTTCAGCCGCGAGCACTACTGGATCAGTGCATCTGCAGCACTGCAGCACAGGGGGCCGGCGGCCTTGCATCCGTTGCTGCAGCGCAACACCTCGGACCTTTCGGGGCAGCGCTTCAGCAGCCGGTTCAGCGGCAACGAATGGTTTTTCAGCGAACACCGGGTCAACGGCCTGAGGGTCCTGCCGGGGGTGGCGTACCTGGAAATGGCCAGGGCGGCGGTTGAGCAGTCACTGGCCGCCGAGGGCGCGCTGGTGAGCCTGAAAAACATCGCCTGGCGCCAGCCCATGGGGCATGCCGGCGCCGACCTGGACATCGATATCGAGCTGACCGAGCAGGATAACGGCGAAATCCGCTTCGAGATTCGGGGCGCCACGGCCGACGGCCCGAGCTATTGCACCGGTGTCGCCCTGGTTGGCAGCGCCGAGAACCTGACGCCGCTGGACCTTCATGCCATCGAAGCCGCCACCCAGGAGCAGCGGATCGCGCCGGAGCAGTGCTACACGCACTTTGAGCAGATGGGACTGGCCTATGGCGAGGCCTTTCGCCGGCTCGGCAGCTTGCAGGCGGGCAATGGCCAGGTCCTGGCCCGGTTGCAGTGGCAAGCGGCCAGGGATCCGTGCCGCATGCCTCCCGGCCTGCTCGACAGCGCCTTGCAGGCGGCACTGGGGCTGGCGTTGCTGGAGCCGGATCAAGCGCACTCCGCACACCAGCCGCTGGTCCCCTTTGCACTGGACAGGATGATCCTTGGCGACCTGCAACTGCTGGAGCAGCCCTGCCGGGCCTGGGTGCGCTACAGCGCCAGTCATCAGCCGGGGCGCATCAGCAAGCTCGACCTGGACATCTGCGATGAACAGGGCCGCGTCGCGTTGCGCCTGCAAGGTTTCTCGTCACGGACACTGGAACCGGCCAGCGTGCCCCAACTGGTGATGACGCCGCTGTGGCGCGACAAGGCCCTGGCCAATCCCACCCAACATCACCTGGCTCGGCAACTGGTGGTGCTGGCCGCCGCCCCCTCCCTTGACCTTGTGCCATTGGCCGAGCAATGCCAGGCCCTGGCGGGCACGGACCGGCAGGTCCGCATCGAGTGCTTGCCGGCGGTCGCGCAGGACCCCGCGCAGGCGCTGCCGGTCCTGGCCGGGTGGCTGCTGGAGCGCTTGCGCGCCGGCCCGGCGGACACCCTGGTGCAACTGGTGCTGGTCGACCCTGAGCAGGCCACCGCGAGCCACACCGCGCTGCTGGCGTTGTTGAGAACGGCGAAGAACGAAGGCCTGATCGCCGCCGCCCAGGTCATCGAGCTGCAGGGCAGCCTCAGCCCGCAGTGGCTGGTGGACAACGCCGGGGAGGACGATGAGCGGATTCGCTACCGCAACGGCCAACGTCAGGTGGCGTCCTGGCAACAGGCCTCGCCGGCCCGGGGAACCGCCCCGGCATGGCGTGCTGGCGGGGTTTACCTGGTGACCGGCGGCACCGGTGGCCTGGGATTGTTGCTGGCCGAGCATATGGCGCAGCAAGGCCTGGGCATCAGCTTGATCCTGGCCAGCCGTTCGGCCGGACAATTGTCGGCCGAGGCCGCCGGACGAATCGCCGCAATCGAGGCCTTGGGCAGCAACGTGCGCCTGGAGACCCTGGACGTCGCCGACCCCGCCGCGGTCGAAGCCTTGATTGCTCGGTGCGAGCAGGCATCGGGCGGCCTCAACGGGATTTTCCATTGCGCCGGTATTACCCGCGACAGCCTGCTGCAGAACAAGAGCGCGGCCGATCTGGCGGCGGTGTTGGCGCCCAAGGTGGCGGGGGTGCTGAACCTGGACCGCTCCAGCAGCCATCTGCCGCTGGATTGTTTCGTGCTGTTTTCATCGGTGAGCGCGCTGATCGGCAATCCGGGGCAGGGCGACTATGCCCTGGCCAACGCGTTCATGGACGAGTGGACCGGCTGGCGCAACGCTCAGGTACAGGCCGGCCGCCGCCAGGGCCGCACGCTGGCGATCAACTGGCCGCTGTGGCGCAACGGCGGCCTGCAGATCGACGGGCAACGCGAACAACTGATGATCCAGCAGACCGGCATCCAGCCCTTGAGTGACCGTGGCGGCCTGGACCTGCTGCAGCGGGTGCTGGCCGACACCAGCGGCGCCGAACGCTGGATGGTGCTGGAGGGGGATATCGCCCGGATCAGGCACTTCATTGCCGAGCGCTGGCACGAGCCGCAAGCGCTCCTGTTCGATGAGCCCGCCGCCGCAGCCGTGGCCCCTGTGCCAGCACCAGCACCAGCGGCGGCGCAGGCCATGCCGGATGAGCTGGAGGCGCTGGCGGTGTGCTATTTCAAGCAACTGCTGTGCAACACCCTCAAGCGGCCCCTGGAGAAGATCGACCGCGACGCGTCGTTCGAACGCTACGGGGCCGACTCGATCATGCTGGCCGAGCTGACCAGCCAACTGGAGCGCACCTTCGGCTCCCTGCCCAGCAGCCTGCTGTACGAGTACCAGACGGTGGGCGAGCTGAGCGCCTACTTCAGCCGCCAGCACCCGCAGGCCCTGCGCCAGTTGCTGGTGCCCGAGCGGGCCACGCCCCGCACGCCCGAGGACGCCAGCCTGGCGTCGCGTCATGCACCAACCCCAACCCCAACCCCAACCCCAACCCCAACCCCGGCAGTGCAGCGGCAGCGCAGCCGCCAGCAACGCCAGGCGCCGTCGGCGGCCAACCACCGCGACCTGGCGATCATCGGCATCAGCGGGCGTTTTCCGGGGGCTGAAAACCTGGAAGTGTTCTGGCGCAAGCTGGCCGCGGGTGAGGACCTGATCGGCGAGGTGCCGGCCTCGCGCTGGGATCACCAGGCGTACTTCGACCCGTCCCGCGAGCGCTTGGACAAGACCTACTGCAAGTGGGGCGGCTTTCTCGACGGGGTCGAGGATTTCGATCCGCTGTTTTTCAACCTCTCGCCGCGAGAGGCCCCGATCATCAACCCCAATGACCGGCTGTTCCTGGAAACCTGCTGGAACCTGCTGGAAAGCGCCGGGATCACCCGGCAGCAGGTCAAGCAGCGCTATCAGCAGCAGGTCGGGGTGTTTGTCGGGGTGATGTACCAGCAATACCAGGCATTCGAGGCCGATCTGGTGCGCGAATCCCTGGTCTCGGTGACGTCCTACAGCGCCATTGCCAACCGGGTGTCCTATTTCTTCGACTTTCAAGGGCCGAGCCTGGCGATCGATACCATGTGCTCATCGTCGATCTCGGCGATCCATGCCGCCGGCGAGGCGCTGCGCAATGGCGACTGCCGGCTGGCGATCGCCGGCGGCGTCAACCTGACCCTGCACCCGAAAAAGTACATTGGCCTGAGCGTTGGCCAGGTCCTGGGCAGTCATGCCGGCAGCCGCAGCTTCGCCGACGGCGACGGCTATCTGCCGGCCGAAGGCGTGGGCGCGGTCCTGCTCAAGACCCGGGCCGACGCCGAGCGCGATGGCGACCCGATTCTGGCGCTCATCAAGTCCACCGCGACCAACCATGGTGGCCATACCCATGGTTTTTCGGTGCCCAGCGCCAAGGTCCAGGCTGCGCTGATCGCCAGCAACTTCGAGCGCGCCGGGATCGACCCGCGCACCGTCAGTTATGTCGAGTCGGCGGCCAATGGCTCGGCCATGGGCGACGCGATCGAGCTGAGTGCGCTGAACCGGGTGTTCAGCGAGGCGGGGGTCGCGCCCCACAGCTGCGCCATGGGTTCGGTCAAGTCCAACATCGGCCATGCCGAAGCCGCCTCGGGCATGTCGGCGCTGAGCAAGCTGGTGCTGCAGCTGCAGCACCGGCAGTGGGTGCCGTCGCTGCTGCTGGGCCCTCTGAACCCCAAGCTGGACTTTGCACAGTCGCCGTTCGTGCTGCAACGCACGCTGGCCGACTGGCCGCAGCCGGAGCTGGACATCGATGGCGTGCGGCAACGCGTGCCGCGCCGGGCCTCCCTCAGCGCATTTGGCGCCGGGGGCTCCAATGCCCACCTGATCATCGAGGAATACCCGAGCCCGCCCGAGCCGCCAGCCCAGGAGGAGGGCGCTGTGCATATCGTGCCGCTGTCGGCCGTCAGCAGTGCTTCGTTGCAGCAGGCCCTGGTCCGCCTGGCGGAGCACCTGGACGGGCATCCCCAGGTCCGGCTCAAGGACCTGGCCCATACCCTGCAAAGCGGACGTGAAGCGATGCCGCTGCGCCTGGCGTTGCGTGTCGGCAGTTGCGCCGAATTGCGCAAGCTGCTGGCCGAGATCCTGGGGACGCTGGAGCCGGGGCAACCCATGACCGCCCTGTCCGCAACCGATTGGCCCCTGGCCTATGGCGATGTCGAGGCGGTGCCGGCGGCGCTGGCCAGCTTGTTGTGCGGCCCGGGGGGCGAGGCCCTGGGCGAGGGGCTGATCGTCGCCCAAGACCTGCAACAGCTGGCGCTGTTCTGGACCCAGGGCGGCGAGGTGCCGTGGCACAGGCTCGCGCAGAACAGCGGGGCACGCCTGATCGCGCTGCCCACCTATGCCTTTGACAGAAAGCGCTACTGGCTGGAGCCACCCGGCGCGCCCGAGGCCCAGCAGGATGCGCTGCCCGAGGCCGATACCCCCTTGCACGTTACGGGAGCCCCCTCCGAGACCGCCGCCGAACAGGGCCGGCGCCTGCTCGCCGAGCTGTTGGGGATGCAACCCAAGGAGCTGTCACCGGGCAAGCCCCTCAGCGCCTACGGTGCCGATTCCATCGTGATGCTGCAGTGGGCCATGCAGGTGCAGACCCGGATTGATCCGCGGGTGGCCCTGGCCGACCTCCAGCAGTGCTCGACCCTGGGCGAGGCCCTGCAATTGCTCGGCCGGCACGCCACGCCGGCCAGCGCCCCAGACCCGGCGCTGCCTGCGCAGATCCTCGATCTGTTGAGCGGTTCGAGCTCACGCTTTCCGGAGCTGCAACGGCTCAATGCGGCGCCTGGGGGGCGGCCGGTGTTCTGGTTCCATGGCGCCCTGGGGGGCTGTGAAATCTACCAGGGCCTGGCCCAGCATGTTCAGCGCCCGTTCTACGGCCTCCAGGCCAGGGGCTGGATGACCGACCGCGCGCCGTTGCAGGGGATCCAGGCGATGGCGGCCTATTACGTTCAGGTCATCCAGTCGGTCCAGCAGCAGGGGCCCTATGACCTGGGCGGGTACTCCCTGGGGGGCATGCTGGCTTATGAAGTGACCCGCCAGTTGCAGGAGCTGGGGGATACCGTCAGCAGCCTGGTGATGCTCGACTCGCCGGACGTGACCGGTGAGCGTACCGCGCGCCTGGCCGACAAGACCCGGTTGCTGCAGACGGTCAACATGTCCTTGCAGATGACCATCGGCCAGACCCCCGAGCGCTTCGCCGAGGTGTTGATCCACCGTGACGCGATCGACCTGTCGCTGCCGCCGGCAGACTATCTGCAGCAATTGACCACGCTGGCCCGCCAGCGCGGCCTGAAGGCCAGCGACGAGCGCTTGCAGCAGCTGATGGCGCAAGTCACCCGGCTGCAGCAGGCGTATCAGGTCGAGCACTATCGGATCGAGCCCCTGCCCAGGGCATCGGAAGTGGCCTGTTACTACTTCCGCAACGCCAGTGGCTTGTGGATGGGCGAACTGGAGCCGTTTTTCTCCACCGACAGCCAGGAGTTCGCCGCCTTCAACCACGCCGACTATTGGCAGACGTGGCAGCGGCAACTGCCGAACTTCGAAATGATCGAGGTGGCTTCGGCCAACCACATGACGTTGCTGACCCAGCCGGACGTGTTCAGGGTGATCGCTCGGTTCTGCGCGGCCCTGTATGCCGAGAAGCGGGTGGAGAATGCCGTTGGATAGGGCCGCGAGCGATCTCTCCACCCTTGGGGTGAAGGGCTCAGGCGGCTTTTTTCAAACGCCAGAGTTTGTACGCCAGATGGCCATTGCGGTAGGCCTTGACCCCGCTGTCGTCGAAGAAGTGCAGCATGGTGTCGAAGGCGTGCCAGACCTCGGGCGGCAGCGGTTCACTCTGCTGTTTCTTCTCGGCCACCAGTTGCTTGAGCAGGTGCTTGAGATGGCCCTGGTCGCTTTCGAAGGCCCTGATCACGCCATCGGAAATGTCGGCATGTTCCTCCACCTTGAAGCCGGCGTGTTCAATCATTGCCTGGTGCTGCTCCAGCACGTTGCTGAAGAAGTCGACACCAATGCTGTCGCGCTCGGACAGGGCGCTGGTGTTGTCGCCCTTCATGGTGTCGGCGTAGAAAAACCGGCCGTCCTGCTTCAACACACGGCGCACCTCTTCACCAAAGGTGTTGAGGTCGGGGTAGCAGTGGGACGACTCGATGTTGATGACCGCGTCGAACTGGTTATCGGCAAAGGGCAGTGCCATGGCGTCGCCATCGACGAAGGTCAGCCCGTGCAGTGGATGCACCCGCTGGCACAGCTCGATGTGCGCCGGGCAGAAGTCCAGCCCGGTCACGGACGCCGCGCCGGTATAGCGGATGAGGTAGGCGCAATTGCCGCCGCGTCCGGAGCCGATCTCCAGAACCTTCTTGCCCCTCAGGTCGCTATCGCCCAGCAAGGTGCGAATCAGGTTCGCCGAGCACTTCTGCTCAAGGTCTTCGTCGTTGATCCAGTCGAAGTCGCTGTCTTGGCCCAGGTAGCCGTAGTTGAGGAAGGTCAGGCGCTTGTCGGGAAACATCCGGGTCATCATGTCGTACCACTGACTGATCGGCGATACGGTTTCGGTTCCTGCTGTCGTCATGTCTACCTCCGTGTCAAAAATAACTGCAGATGTGGCCGCCCGAGGAGCATAGCGGGCGCGGGCGAAGGCCCCCGAAGATTTTTTTTGTCGACGTCGCAGGCCGTTTCAGATCGGCTCCTATACTGCGAGCCGTCACGTCAGCCATCCATTTCAGGACGAAATTTATGCCGTATCTTTTTCAGGGACAGACGTCTTGCGTGGTGTTCATGTTTCCCGGCCAGGGCTGCCAGTTCTATCAAATGGGCCGCGAGCTCTATCAGAACAATTCGCGCTTCCACCACTGGATGAACGAGCTCGACAGCCTGGTTCACGCCGAGCTGGGGCAATCGCTGATCGCCGGGATCTATCACGACAACAATCCGCGTTCGAAGGTGTTCGATGATGTGCGCCTGAGCCACCCGGCGATCTTCATGATCGAATACGCCCTGGGCAAGACCCTGATCGAGCACGGGATCACCCCGGACTATCTGCTGGGCGCCAGCCTCGGCGAACTGGCCGCCGCGGCGCTGGCCGGGGTCGTGTCGCTGCCTGAGGCGATCCGCCTGGCGGTACGCCAGGGGCAATTGTTCCACCAGCAGCAGGCCCCCTCGGGGGAGGGCGCGATGCTGGCGATCCTGGCCGCGCAATCGCTGTATCAGCAACTGCCGGCGCTGCACCAGCACTGTGATATCGCCGCCTACAATGCGCCGTCGCTGATGGTGGTGGCCGGCCCGTCCAGCGCCATTGCCGAGGCCGAGCGCCAGCTCAGTGCGCAGGATGTGGTGTTCCAGCGCCTGCCGGTCAATCAGGCCTTTCATTCGCGGCATATCGAGTTTCTCAAGCCCCAGGTCGAGGCGCTGCTCGGCCAGACCCGCTTCAACCCGGCACAGATCCCGGTGATCTCCTGCCTGGACACCCCGGACATGCACCGCTTCGACAGCGACCACTACTGGCAGAGCATCCGCCAGCCGATCCGTTTCTCCCAGACCCTGGCGCGGATCGAGGCCGAGGCCGCCGAGCGCGGCGAGGCGATGATCTACCTCGACCTCGGCCCCAGCGGCACGTTGGCCAACCTGATCAAACAGAATATTCGCGATCGGGCCTTGCCGACGATTGTCTCGGTGCTGAGCCCGTTCGGCCGCGACCTGGAGAAATTCGACGAGGTGCTGACCCTCGGCCGAGCCTTGCAGCCCTTGCCGGCCAACCCTGTGCCACAGGCCGTGCCCGCCGCAGCGGCGGTGCCAGCGGTTGAGGTGCCGACGCCGCGGCTGGTCCAGCGTCCCGCCACGCCAGCACCGGCCGGGCCGAAACGGGTGTATGTGTTTCCGGGCCAGGGCTCGCAGCGGCTGGGCATGGGCGCCGAGCTGTTCGAGCAGTTCCCCGAGCACGTGGCGCAAGCCGACGCCATTCTGGGGTACTCCCTCAAGACCCTGTGCCTGGAGGACCCCGACCAGCAGTTGTCCAACACCCGCTTCACCCAACCGGCGCTCTACACCGTCGGTGCCCTGGCGTTTCTCGCCAAGCAGCAGGCGGATCCGCGTAAAGCCGACTTTCTCGCCGGCCACAGCCTGGGGGAATATTGCGCGCTGTTTGCCGCGGGGGCGTTCTCCTTCGAAACCGGATTGAAACTGGTGAAGAAGCGCGGCGAACTGATGGCCCTCGCCACCGGCGGCAGCATGGCCGCGGTGATTGGCCGCAGCCCCGATGAGGTCCATTCGCTGCTGGCGCAGCACGGGCTCGATGCACTGGACGTTGCCAACTACAACTCGCCATCCCAGGTGGTGCTCGCCGGACCGGTGGAGGCGCTCAGCGAAGCCAGGGAAATCTTCCAGGCGCTGGACATCACCTTCGTGGTGCTGCCGGTCAGCGCGCCTTTCCATTCGCGCTACATGCAAGGTGCGATGCAGGCCTTTGGCGACTACCTCGCGATGTTCGACTATGCGCCGCTGCACACCCCGGTGATCGCCAACATCAACGCCGCGCCTTATCGGGACCAGGCGCTGGTGGAGACCCTGACCCAACAAATCTGCGGCTCGGTGCGCTGGCTCGATACCGTGCAGTACCTGATGCGCCAGGGCCGGTTCGAGTTCGAGGAGCTCGGACCGGGTGAGGTGCTGACCAAACTGGTCAAGAGCGTGCAAAGCACCGCGGCCTTTTCGTGACGGCACACGCCACTGGAGGCCCTGTCATGGAAAAGCCCCTGCACCCCAGCTTCACCGATCAGCTGTTTTTCATCGCCACGGTGCTGAGCCTGGAAAGCCGGCAACTGATCTCGCGCCGAGGCATCAACCGACCGTTCGGCTTTGCGCCTTTTGTCGCCGCCGCCTCGATCAACGACGGCCCGTTGCGGGTGGCCTTTGATGGCCTGAAGGCGTTTGGCTGGCTGAGCCAGCCCGCCGAGGACGAGTATTTCTTCAGCGGCCGGGCATCGGCCATCGGCACCCTGCCCATGGAAGTGGCCGAGCTGTTTTCCCGGTTGGCGCCGCAGCAGCTACCGCGCACCGAGGACATGCCCGGCCTGTGGCGTTGCCTGGAGTGCGCGGCGCTGGATTGGAACCTGCACTGTCCGGCCTTTGTTCAGGGCCTGAACCAGTTGCTGGCCCTGGTGCTGCTGCACCGGCTGCAACTCAACGGCGGGTTGGACCTCGGCACGGGCCGGGTCGACCCGCGCCGCATCGACGTTCAGCAGAGCGACGCCGAAGGTAGCCGGCGGCTGAGTGATTTCCTGCGCAGCCAGCAGTGGGTGCGTCGGGAAGAACGGCACCTGGTGCTCAACCCCGAACGGCGGGCGCTGCTGGCCGAGCGGTTGAGCGCGCCGTTCCTGGAGTATTACGCCAGCTTGCCCGCCATCCTCGACGACCTGCTGTTCAGCCAGGGCCAGCCGTGGACCGAGGTGCTGCACTGGCTTGAGGGGGCAGGGGCGTCGCTGCTCTGGCCGGGGGATCGGCCGGCGCTGGAACAGTTGCTGGGCAAGGTCTTCGATGCCCAGCCGCTGTCGGCACAGCCGGACTGGATCGTCCAGCTCGGCGACCAGGACGGCACTTGCTTGAACGAACTACGCCAGTGGCTGCGCCAACACACGGCCCGGGGCCGGGCGCTGGACAGCTACCCCCTGCAATGGCTGACGCTTGAGCACGCCGTGCCCGGCGATCCGTCGGCGCTGCGCCAGCGGCTGCGGGATGCGGGTGTAGGGGCCGATGCGCGCATCCTGTGGCTGGGCATTGGCCAGCTCAACCGCCGAGCGCCGCAACCGAGCTCGCCGCCAGCAACGGCCCAGGCCCCGTCGCGCTTTTACCTGGGGGCCGACGGCCAGCCGCTGACAGGCGCCCAGGTGCTTGGCAGCCTCGATGCTTCGGCCCACGCACTGGCGAGCCTGATCGGCGATCAACCGATCCTGCTCAGCGAGCGGCACTGGCGCCCGAACGGGCCCCGGGCCGATCACTTTGCCCGTGACTACCCGGTGGAGGCGGCGCAGTACCTGATGGCGCTGGCAGGCGCCGGGTTGTTTGCCGACCCGGGGAGCTTGCACCCGCGGCCCCTGGACGGCATCGACTGCGAGGCCAGCAGTGGCTGCTACCGGGCCCGTGATTACCGTGTGCGCCCGGTGACGCTGGCGGACATGCCGGCACTGCTGGCGCTGGAGCAGGCCTGCTGGCCCGAAGGCGGGCGGGTGGACGCGGCCATCCTGCGCCGCCGCTTGAGCCAGGACCCCGCCGGGCAACTGGCGCTGGAGTTCCAGGGGGCGTTGGTCGGGGTGATCTACTCCCAGCGCATCGCCCGCATCGAGGAGCTGTTCGCGGTGAACTTCGCCACGGTCGACCAGCTGTTTCACGGCCAGGGCAGTACCGTGCAGATCCAGAGCCTGAACATCCTGCCGGAACATCAATACAGCGGCTATGGCGATCAGTTGCTGGAGTTCATGCTGCAATACTGCACCCTGCGCAACGGTGTCGACACGGTGGTCGGCGTCACCCGTTGCAAGGACTATCCCAAGCACCGGCACCTGGCCCAGGCGGACTACCTCCATGGCCGTGACGAGCGCGGCGTGCTGCTGGACCCGGTGTTGCGCTTCCACGAGTTGCACGGTGCACGCATCGAGCGCCTGGTGCCCGGTTATCGTCCCGCCGATGCCGACAACCACGGGCACGGGGTCCTGGTGCGCTATGACCTGGCCAGCCGCCAGCGTCAGGAACTGACGCCGCCCCCGACCCTGGCTGCCACACCGACGCTGGCCATCGACGAAGCGGTTCGCCAGGGCGTCAATCGTTGCCTGGGCCTGGCCCTGGACAGCCGGGTTTCGCCACGCCACAGCCTGATGGAGCTGGGGCTGGATTCCGCCGATCTGCTGGCGCTCAGTGAACAACTGGCCATGAGCTTGGGTCTGGCCCTGGAGCCGAGCTTCTTCTTTCGCTACAACCACTTCGAAAAGATCGTCGCCGCGCTGCAGGAACGCCTCGCAACGCCCCAGGGGGCGGCCCCCATCGCGGTCCAGGCGACCCCGGCGGCCACGTCTGAGCCGACGCCTGCCAGCGCGGAGCATGCATTGGCGGTGATCGGCATCAGCGGGGCCTTTCCCGGTGGCGACCTGGAGGGGTTCTGGGCCGCCATTGGCGACGGCGTCAGCCAGCTGCGGCCGATACCGCCCGAACGCGCGATGGACGGGCCGCCGGGCGGCTATCTCGATGGCATCGAGTATTTCGATCACGGCTTCTTTGGCCTTTCGCCGGCGGAAGCGGCGCTGATGGACCCACAGCAACGGTTGCTGTTGCAGCACGCCTGGTGGGCACTCGAAGATGCCGCGATCAGCGCCCCGGAGTTTGCCCGTCATCCTACGGGGGTGTTTATCGCCGCCGCGCCGAGCGAGTACCGCGACCTCGTCGAGGCGCCCCAGGCCAGCCCGTTTCGACTGACCTCGTCGGCGCCGTGCATGTACGCCAACCGGATTTCCTGGTTCCTCGATCTGCGCGGTCCCAGCGAATACTGCAACAGCGCTTGCTCATCGACGCTGGTGGCGCTGCATCGGGCCATGCAGGCAATCAGGGCCGGCGAGTGCCGGCAGGCACTGGTTGGCGCGGTCAACCTGCTGCTGTCGCCTGCTGAAACCGCCGGCTACCGGCAAATGGGCTTGCTCAGTGAACAGGCACAGACCCGGTCGTTCCAGGCCGGGGCCGACGGCTATGTGCGTTCCGAAGGGGTGGGCGTGCTGTTGCTCAAGCCCCTGGCCGATGCCCTGCGCGACGGTGATCGGATTCACCTGAAGATCATCGGCAGTGGCGTGGGCCATGGCGGACGCGGGCTTTCGTTGACCGCGCCGGATCACCACGGCATGCAGGCGGCGATGGTCGCCGCCTACCGCGCCGCTGGAGTGGCGCCACACACCGTCAGCCATGTGGAAGCCCATGGCACCGGGTCGACGATGGGCGATGCCATTGAAGTCGACGCGATCCAGGCCGCGCGCCGCCTGTTGAGCGGCGACGCGCCAGCCGGTGCGCCCTGGAACATCAGCAGCCTGAAACCACTGATCGGGCACTGTGAACTGGCGTCCGGCATGGCGGCGTTGTTCAAGGTGATCGATGCCATGAAACGCCAGCATCTGCCGGGCATCCCCGGCTATCGGCAGCTCAGCCCGACCATCAGCGTCGATCCGCAGCTACTGGCGTTCGAGCCTGAAAACCGCCCCTGGCCGGCGCTTCGGGATGCACAAGGTGAACCCTTGCCGCGTCGGGCGAGCATCAACAGTTATGGCTTCGGCGGCGTCAATGCCCACCTGGTGGTGGAGGAGTTTGTCGCTCGTCCCCGGGAGGCTGTGGCGGCTGTCGGGCCGCAACTGATCCTGCTGTCGGCGCTGGATGGGCAACGGCTGCGGGCGCAGGCGAGGCGCCTGAGCCAGGCGATCGACCAGCGTCCAGAGCTGTCGCTGGCCGACATCGCCCATACCTTGCAAGTGGGGCGCACGGCCCTTCAGTGCCGCTGGGCCTGCGTGGTGGACAGCAGGGCCTGCCTGCAACAACGGCTCGATGAACTGGCCCTGGGCGTGGGGGACGAGCTGTTGCCGGTGGCGGAGCCGGTGCCAGAGGACGCTGCCGCGGTGGCCCGGGCCCTGGCGGACCGCGACTGGCCGACGCTGGCCGATGCCTGGCGCCAAGGTGCGAACCTGGACTGGCGTGCGCTGCGGCGCCTGGATCAACCCCAGCGAGTGAGCCTGCCGGGATACTCCTTCGCGCAGGAACGTCATTGGCTGGCCCCGCGCCAGGCCCAGGCCCAGGCCCTGAAACAGGCCAGCCCGTCGCAGAACAGCCCGCGCCAGGTACTCGCCGAGGTGTTGGGCTGTGATCCGCAGACGCTCGCCGGTTGCGCGTCCCGCAGCCTGGCCAGCCTGGGCCTGAATTCCCTGGGGGCTTTGGGCCTCAAGGCCAGGCTCGAGCAGGAGTTGCACCTGTCGCTCTCCCTGGCGCAGTTGAGCCCTTACTTGAGCCTTGCCGAGGTGGAAGCCAGCCTGTCGGCACTCCCACGGCATGACGAGGCTGCGCAGGGGCCGCTGTTGCAACCGGCCCCCGAGGCTGCCCAAGAGCCTTTTGCACTCAACGACATCCAGCAATCGTTCCTGTCGGGGCGCCAGTTGCTACCCGAGGCGGAACGGGTGGGGTGTCATATCTACCTGGAGTTCGACTGGCCGAACCTGGACCTGTACCGGCTCAATCAGGCGTGGAATCGCCTGGTGCTGCACCACGACGCACTGCGGCTCAGGCTGCTGGAAGATGGCCGTCAACAGGTCACGCCAGGGGCTGGCTATCGCTTCAAGACCCGTGATTTGCGACGCAGCACCGCCGAGGAGCGCGAACGCACCCTGGCCGATCTTCGCGCCGCGATGTCGCTCAAGGTCTACCACGTCGGCCAGGACCGACTCTTTGAGGTCGCGGTGTCGCTGCTGGACCGGCAAGTCAGCCGGGTGCACCTGAGCATCGACGAGCTGATTGTCGATGCCACTTCGCTGGAGGTGCTGCTGCAGCAGTGGCTGATGATCTATCAGGACCCGGCTGCCGGCTTGCCGGACCTGGGGGTGACGTTCCGCGACTATCAGCAGGCGCTGGAAGCGTTCAAGGACTCGCCGCGCTACCGGCGCGACCTGCAGTACTGGCTCGACAAACTGGCGCGGGCCCCTGCGGGCCTGCTGCTGCCCAAGGCATCGCGTCCTGCGGGCCGCGAGCGTCGACGGCTGGCCTGGAGCCTGGAGCGCCACCGCTGGCAGCGACTCAAGGAGCAGGGCGCCGCCTTGCAGGTGTCCGGCACTGCGCTGCTGCTTGGCCTGTTCGGCTTGATCCTGCAGCAGGCCAATGCCGGTCAGGGGTTTTCCCTGATCTGCACCAGCTATGGCCGATTTCCCCTGCACCCGGGGATTGAGCGCCTGGTCGGGCCGTTGATCTCGACGCAGTTCTTTGCCTTTGCCGCTGCGGGGGATGCGAACCTCGCCGACTGGACGCAAGGGGTGCAGCGCCAGTTGCTGGAGGACCTGGACCACGCCAGCGTCGGCGGCGTCGCCGCGCTGCGGGAAGTCCGCCGCCGTGGTGCCCCGGCAGTGCCTTTGTGCAGCGGCGAGGTGGTCTTCACCTCGATGCTCAACAACCCGCTGATCGACAGCGCGCCGAGCTTTGGCGATGCCCAGCACTACTGCGTGACCCAGACGCCGCAGGTCAATCTCGATCACCAGATGCGGGAGCAGGGCGGTGCACTGAACTTCAGCTGGGACGTGGCCATCGACTGCTATCCCGACGGCCTGATCGAGCAGCTGTTTGCCGACTATTGCCGGTTGCTGGTCAGCCTGGCGGACGCAGACGCCGACTGGCGAGGGGTCAGCGCCTGCGGATTGCCAGCTGCGGCGCCTTTTCATCTGACGCCCGCTGCTGCGCCGGCACAGCCCTTCGCCTTGACCGATCAACAGCAGGCCTACGCCTTCAGCCGAGCGCTGCACCGGGGGCAGGGCAGCTCGCATCTCTACCTGGCGGTCAGCATCGAGGCCCTCGATGTTTCGCGGCTGGCCCGGGCCTGGCAACAGTTGGTGGCGCGGCATCCGATGCTGCGCACGCGGATTCTGCCCAATGGCACCCAGCAGACCCTGGAAACAGTGCCCGAGGTGCCACTGGAAACCCTGGAGCAGGGCGTCAGTTGTGCCCGGATCGCCGACGCGATGCTCGGCCGGGTGACGGCGCTGGGCGACTGGCCCCATGCCGAACTCAAGGTCAGCCGGCTGGATGAAGCCCATAGCCTGGTGCACCTGGGGGTGGACCTGCTGCTGGTCGACCTGCCCAGCCGGGACCTGTTGATCCGGCAACTGCTCGCGCTGTACCACGGCCAGTCACTGCCAGCGCTGACCCTGCATTTCGCCGACTACATCGAAGCGCTGGGGCAGTACCAGCGTTCGCCCGCAGCGCGGGACGCCGCGCTTTACTGGCAGGAAAAGTTCCGCCGGCTGCCCCAGGGGCCGCAGGTGCATGAGCGCCAGGACGGCCATGGCCCGTACCTGGAATACGAGTACCTCCTGGACAGTTGGCCAGCGCTGCGCGAGCGCCTGCAGCGAGCCGCCGTCTCGGCCGACGCCTTGCTGATCAGCGCCTATGCCTGGAGCCTGGCAAAACACGGCGCCACGCCAGGCTTTACCCTGGTGGCCCCGGGGTGGACGCGGCCACCGGTGCATCCGCAGATCGATACCCTGGTGGGCGACTTCACCACCTTGAGCTGGATCGATTTCGACAGCGAGCCCCTGACACTCCTGGAGCAGGCCCGACGTTGCGATCGGATCTTCAGCGAAGACCAGCAACGCAGCGGCACCAGCGGCCTGCAGGCGCTGCGCAAGATGGCCACGGACAAGCAGCGACCACGCAAGCTGGATTTTCCGGTGGTGTTTACCCGGCTCAATCCACAGGGAGCGCTGGACCTGCCGGCGGGCGCGAGGCTGGTCAAAGGCGCCAGCCGCACCCATGGCGTGGCGCTGGACAACCTCGGTATCGAGACCCGGGAAACCTTGTTGATCCACTGGGACCTTGCAGCCGACCGACTGGCACCGGAACGGGTGGAGGCGATGTTTGGCGACTATTGCCGGTTACTGGAGAGGCTGGCGGTTGATGAGGGGGTGTGGGCGTGGACAGGCATTGATTCAGGTTCATGAGGCCCAGGCAGAGGGCGTGGCAGGGGGCGCAATGAGCTCGACCGATTGCGGACCTGAAGGCCTGTGGGGCTGGGCGCGAGTCCGTGAGTTTCGGTGAAATGCGGATCGGTTGTCGGAGCCTGGCCGAGGTTCCGATCCTAAGGCACCTGCTGCAGCGGCGGCCGTTGTTGTCGCTCGAGCCTGTCCACCTCGCGCCATTCTTTGAGCAGGGCTTGCCTGCGCCGCGGGTAGCGCTCGGCCGTTACCTGCAATGCCGATATGCGATCCGTCCTGAAGTGACGGAACTCTTGCCGCAGTTCGCACCACCCGGCCAGCATTCGAGCACGGTCAAAATAGCCCAGGGCAACGGGCCAGATCGTTCTCTCTGAACGCGTTCCTTTCAGATCCAGGTAATGGATCAGTACCTTGTGCTCGACTCGAATGGCCCTTCGGATCTGCGACAGATCGATGGCCTCTGTTTGTGTCTGATCGCCTTTGCCCACCACCAGAGAGTTGGCGTCCAGCGCGGTGCGCAGATCCTGGGGCAACACCGAGGCTATTTTTGCCAATGCGCCCTTTGCGGCGCTGCTCAGTTGCAGGTCGGCACGCTCGGACACCCAGCGAGAACCCAGGACCAGGGCCTCTATTTCCTCCTCGGTGAACATCAGCGGCGGGAGCATAAAGCCGGGGCGCAACACGTAACCGAGCCCAGGCTCTCCTTCGATGTTGGCTCCTTGCGCCTGCAGTGTTGCGATATCCCTGTACAGCGTACGAAGGCTGATCCCCAGTTCTTTGGCCAACTGACGGCCCGTCACCGGAAAACGATGGCTGCGCAGGGTCTGGATCAGAGCAAATAATCTTTCGGTGCGGGACATGGCGAGGCTTAGCTGGCGGCGTGATTTGCGCGAGATCCTGCCATTATCCGGCAGTGACTCAAAGCACTGTTTGCATCGCGCGGTGGGTGATGCTCAACGGCAGCGACCTTTCAGGAGCAACGTTCCTGGCCGCCTGATGAGCGCCGATCCAGGCACGGCATCACTGCTGCCATTTTCTGTCAGTGCGCAGAAAGACAATGGCAGCGTTGATCACCCCAAAGGAGCTAGAACCATGCGTCTTCACTACCATCCAGCGTCGACCTGCAGCCGCCGAGTGCTGATGGCCGCCCATGACCTCGAAATCGAGCTCGACCTGGTGCAGGTGGATCTGTTCAAAGGGGAGCAGAACGCTCCCGAGTTTCTGCAACTGAACCCGAATCATCGGGTTCCGGTTCTCGAACATGATGGATGGGTACTCTGGGAGTCTTGCGCCATCATGCAGTACCTGGCGGATCTGGTGCCTGGTCAGACCCTTTATCCCGGCGAACCCCGTGGCCGCGCAGACGTCAACCGCTGGCTGTTCTGGTGCGCGCAGTCCTTCATGCCGGGCATCGGCATTCTTAACTGGGAGAACTCGAACAAGTCCTTGGCTGGAATGGGGGCGCCCGATCCCGTTGAGGTCGCTCGCGCAGAACAAGGGGTGACTGAGGCTGCAAACATTCTTGAGGCGCACCTCAGTCATCGCCAATGGATTTGCGACAGCGGTCTTTCGCTGGCCGACCTGGCGATAGCCGCACCGCTGGCTGATCAGCACCGGGCCAAGTTCCCGGTGACGCATCTGCCCAATCTCCAGCGCTGGTTCATGCAAGTCCAGGCGCTTGATGCCTGGAAGCAGACGGCAGCACAAGCCCTGTAAGCTCAAGGCGTCCGCTGGGCGCTTGAGGGCTGGCACCCCCTCTCGGTGGCGTGGTGCGTTGCAACTCCATTGACTGTCAGGCGGGATCCTTACCGAAGAAACCGGTTGTCTGGGCAAACTCGACGAATCGCCGGTTTGCCACGGACAGGTATTCGTCCGCTCGCCAGCACAGACCGAAACTCATGACCTGTGCCGGTTTGAAGGGAACCCCCTGCAAGCCGGGTACGGAGTGTTGAATGGAGCGCAGCAGGGTAGAGGCGCCCATTCCATCCAGTGTTGCCTGGATGACCAGCGAGACGAAATTGCTCTGCAATGCTATTCGATAGCGGGTGCCGGCGGCTTCGCAGAAGGCATCGAACATATGGCGTTGCAGGAAGGTCTGGTCAAAAAGCACCATTTTTTCATCTTGCAGACGCGAGGCCTCGATAAAGGCCTCGCGCGCAAGTGGGTGGTCTTCGTTCATGCACATGACCATCTCGTCGGTGCCCAACACAACCGAGTCCCATCCGCTCGCCACTCGACGGGACTCCAGCAGAGCGACATCGATGTCACGGTTTTCCAGGCGTTGGCTGATGTCATCCGCACTGCCTTCGACCACCGTCATGACGATACCTGGATAACTTTTGCCAAAGGCGTTGAGTACCTGCGGAATGTAGTTGATCCCGTACATGGGAGGCACGCCGAGACGAATCTCGCCACGCTGCAAATGCGACAGATCCCGCAGCTCCTGGCGGGCCATGTCGAGTTCCAGCAAAGCGACTTCGACACGGGCGAGAAAGCTTTTGCCTTCAGCGGTGACGGTGATTTTTCGTGCTGCGCGGTTGAAAAGGGTAACGCCCAGTTCCTCTTCCAATCGAGTAACGGCCATGCTCAATGCCGGTTGGGCAATGTGCAGGCTCTGCGCGGCTTTGGTGAAACTGCCTTGCCGCGCAACTTCTACGCAGCACATCAACGCTTTGAGATTCATGCCAGTCATGCTCGGATCGAAAGCCGAAGCATAACAATCAGTGATGAAAACAATCACAACATAATATTTTTCGTGATGGATGGGCCTGACTAATATGCCGGCGCTAACGGTGTTGACGCCTTTTCGAGGCTCGCGCCCAGGCCGATGACTTGCCTCTTTCAAAACGGATTTTTACTCAATGCTCAAGTTCAACGCTCATCTCGGCTTCCAGTTCAACGATTTGCCCTTTCTCCAGCGGATCGAAGCGGCAGCGGCGGCCGGATTCAAGGCGGTGGAGTTTCCTTCACCCTATGCATTTGAAGCCAGTCAACTGGCCGCACATTTGACTCAATATTCCCTGCCCCTGATCCAGTTCGCGGCCCCGGCCGGAGTCACCAAGGGCTTGGCTGCGTTGCAAGGCAAGGAAGAAGAGTTTCGTGAGGGTCTGGCCTTGGCCGCCAGGTATGCAAAGGTCTTGGGCTGCTCGAAGGTGCACGTCATGTCCGGGATTACTGAACAGGTTTCGGCTGCGCCGCGTTTCATGAGCAACTTGGAATATGCCGTCGGCTATTTTCAGGATCAGGGGTTGCAGCCTCTGATCGAAGTGATTAGCCCAAGGGAAATCCCGGGGTACTACCTGTCGGATTTCGGCAAGGCGCTCCAGGTGCTGGAAACCTTCCCGAGTGTGGGGCTGATTCTCGATCTGTACCATGCACAGCTTTTGACCGGCGACGCCGCAACTGTTCTGGATCAGTTTTATGAGCGAACGGTCCACGTACAGGTTGCGGACTGCCCAGGTCGCCATGAGCCGGGGACCGGCATGGTTGACTTTGCGTCATTGTTTGCCGCCCTGGAACACCGTGGATACGCGGGATGGATCGGCTGTGAATACCGGCCTTCCAGCACGACTGCGGCAAGCTTGGATTGGCTCAAGTTGCACGATGCCTAGCACTTGATGGCGGGTGGCTGGCCGTCGCGAACGACCGCACCGGCCAGCATCAGCCGAAGAACAAGCCCCTTGCTCTCACGCCAGATTGATAAAGATCACGACAAGCATGCCGATACTTCGACAGTACTTCAGGTCACGGCATGCTGTTTTTGGCGATGAGCAAGGAACACAAACGAATGTCTACTCGTGGGAATGTGCTCAAAGCATCGGACGTGACCCTTTGCGCCCTGGTGTGCCTGGCCGGGGTGGCCATCACGCTATTGGTGTTGATCCTGTTTGTCGGGGCAGAGCAGCGTACCGTCAGCGTTGCCTTTCAACTGGAGGTCGACGAAAGATTCAGTCGCCTGCAACGACGCTTTAATATTCAGGTCTTGAAACTGGACGTGGTGCGGCGTTTCTTTGTCAACGCCGACGATGTCACTGAAAAGGAGTTTCTGGGATTTGTCACGCCTCTGGTTGGCGAGGACGAAGCCTATAGCTGGGTGGCCAGGATTCCCGAGAAGGATCTGCAAGGGTTTCGTGCCAAGGCGCTGCTCAACGGCACCGGTGATTTTTCATATCATGAAATTGATCCCGTCAGCGGTGACAGAGTCCCGCTTAGCAGCCGGCCGGAGCACTGGATATTGCTCTATTTATTGAAGCGCGATGACGTGAAGGTCTTGCCCGGCATGGATATTCTGGCTCGCCCGGGTCGCCAGGCCTTGATGAACAAGGCCCGGGAAACAGGCGAAATCGTGGTGTCGGAACCCTTGAAAATGACCAATGGGCAATCGGGGGTTTTCTTTGTCGCACCGGTGTTCAAGACGCCGCCTGAGGTGCCATTGCACGATGCTGATTTGCAGGGCTTCGTTGTCTCCAGCGTGCGCTTGGCGTCCCTGATGGAACAGGGCATTCCATTACCCAGCCTGCAACGATTGAACGTGACGCTTTCATTGATCGACAACCAGCAGCAAGGGGAAGACATCTATCAGAGCCTGGCTCCCGCAGCCCCTTCGGCGCTGTACGCGCAGCGGCTGCTGAAAGTCGCCGACCAGGATTACCTGGTCCAGTTTCGACCCGGCGCTACATTTCTCGCCGCCAACAGCTATACCCTGTCCATCAGCCTGATAGTCGTGTTCGGAACAGGGTTGTCGCTGCTGTTGACCTTGATGGTGTACTTGCTGATTACCCAGCGCGCCCGCGCCCTGTCGCTGGTGGATGAACGCACGCAAGACCTGCGCGTGCTGAACATCACCGATCACCTGACCGGCGTCTATAACCGCCGATACTTCGAAGAGTTGATGGCGCGCCTGCTCGTCGAGGCGAACGTGCAACACCGCCCGCTGTCGCTGATCATGTTTGACGTTGATCACTTCAAGCACATCAACGACCGCTGGGGCCATCAATGTGGCGATAAGGTTCTGCAGGCCTTGTGCGCCCGAATAGGTTCGGCAACACGGCAAACCGATCTGCTGTGCAGAACAGGCGGAGAGGAGTTTGCGTTGATCTGCCCGGATAGCGAGCTGGACCATACAAGGTTGCTGGCAGAAAAGCTTCGGGCGCTGATAAACACCCAGCCCTTTGAGGATAGTGGCCGGGTGACTTGCAGCTTCGGCGTTGCCACATGGATTGCATCAGAGTCGTTCGACGCCCTCATTCGGCGTGCCGATACCGCGATGTACCGTGCAAAAGCAATGGGCCGGGACCAAGTCCAGGCGGCCGACCGCTAGACGCTCGGCAGCCCGGGCGACCAGGATCAGGCACCAGAGGCCGCAGCGCCCCGGCAACCTAAGCAGGGTGGCTTGACGACCGGGGTCGCTGCAGCGCAAGGCGATCAGCCTGCCGGTGGAGCAATATGATCGCCGGGTGGATGAGCCTGGATGAGGCCGTCACTCAGTGCGCCGCGCAAGCTCCGGAGTAACAGGCATCGGGTCGCCAGGTCATAGGGCGCGTGCTTGGGCAGAGCGTCGAGAGCGGTCATTCGGCAGGTTCTCAATGGCCTGCGGGTGCCGCTTCAAGGCCGTGCCGTCGGCATCGAACAGATGCAGGTTGTCGATTTCCAGCTGCAGCTCGACTCGATCACCTGCCTGCCATCCGGCGTTGACCTCGCAGCGACAGACCAGCGGCTCGTCCTGATCGGCTTCGAGGTGCACGTAGGTTTCGCTCCCCAGGTACTCGACCCCGGCCACGACAAGGCCGCCGGTTCCTTGCGCGGCCTTGAGCGACATGTGCTCCGGGCGAACCCCCAAGCTCAGGGGCGTGCCGGCCGTCAGGTTCGAGCTGTCGAAGGGCAGGGCGGTCATGCCCAGCACCGAGGTCTCCACCCGGCTGGTTTCGCCGGGGGCGTGCAGGCGCGCCGCCAGAAAGTTCATTCTGGGCGAGCCGAGAAAACCGCCGACGAAGCGGCTGGCCGGGCGTTCGTAGAGTTCGCGAGGCGAACCGACCTGCTCCACGTGACCGCCATTGAGCACGACAATCTTGTCGGCCAGGGTCATGGCCTCCACCTGATCGTGGGTGACGTAGATGATGGTCGAGCTGAGTCGAGCGTGCAGCCGGGCGATTTCGTTGCGCATCTGCACCCGCAAGGACGCGTCCAGGTTGGACAGCGGCTCATCGAACAACAAGATGTCCGGCTCCCGCGCCATGGCCCTGCCCATGGCCACACGCTGACGCTGCCCTCCGGAGAGTTCCTTTGGCTTGCGTTGCAGCAGTTTGTCCAATTGCAGGATTTGCGCCGTTTTCAGCACCCGCTCGCGCAGGCTGCTTTTATCCGTCTTGGCCAGCTTGAGACCGAAACCGATGTTGTCGTAGACGCTCATGTGTGGGTACAGCGCATAGGACTGAAACACCATGCCGACGCCGCGCTCGCGCGGCTCCAGGTCATTGACCCGTCGTCCATCAATCAACAGGTCGCCGGCGCAGATCGAATCCAGTCCTGCGATCAGTCGCAGCAGGGTCGACTTTCCGCAGCCCGAAGGGCCAACGAACACCACGAACTCACCCGCAGCGATCTCCAGGCTGACGTCGCGAAGAATCCGCGCGCCGCCCAATTGTTTGTTCAGCTTATCTAGCTTCAGTTTGATCACGATGCTGTTCCTTGTAGTTGTTGGGCATCAACCCTTTAAGGCGCCGGCGGTGAGACCGGAAACGATTCGGCGCTGGAAGATCAGCACCAGGATCACCAGGGGCACGGTGACCAGCACCGATGCCGCCATCAACAGCCCCCAAGGCAGCTCATGGGGACTCCCGCCGGAAATCAGGGCGATGGCGACCGGCACCGTGCGTTGCGTGTCGGTGAGGGTGAAGGTCAGGGCAAACAGGAACTCGTTCCACGCGGCGATGAAGGCCAACAAGCCAGTGGTGACCAGGGCAGGCCAGAGCAGCGGCAACAGCACGCGGGTCAGCGTGACCCAGGGTGAAGCGCCATCCATGATTGCCGCTTCTTCCAGTTCATGAGGCAGTTGCCCCATGAAGGTGGTCAGCACCCAGACCGTGAAGGGCAGGGTGAAAATGCTGTAGCTCAGGATCAGCGCCCAAGAGGTGTTGTACAGGCCCAGAGCGCGGATCACTTCGAACAGCCCCGACAGCACCGCGACCTGGGGAAACATCGACACGCCGAGCACCATCATCAAGACCGTGCCGCGCCCCCGGAACTTCACCCTTCCCAAGGCATAGGCGGCCGTCACACTGAGGAACAGCGCCAGCGTCACCACGCACAGTGCGACCAGCAGCGAGTTGCCGATCGCCCGCAGGAATGAGGCTTGGTGGAGTACCGTCGCGTAATTGGAGAAGTCGGCAGTGCCGATCCAGTAGCTGACGTCGAACAGGGCGCTGGACGGCTTGAGCGACGTCACGATGGCGTAATAGAAAGGGAAGACCGCATACAGCAACACAATCCCGATCAGGCACCAGAATCCACAGCGCCACAGGGCTTTCTTGAGGAGGCGCGGGCTCATGCTCGAACCTCCATTTGACGGCGTCCGAGGTAGAGGTAAAGCATGGCGATCAGCGCAACGACCAGGAACAGCAGGGTCGAGGCTGCGCTGCCATAGCCGACATCCTGGAACTCCACCAGGTGTTGGCGGGCATAGACCGACATGCTCATGGTGCTGGACGAATTCGAGGTCAGCACATAGATGACGTCGAAGACCCGCAGGGAGTCGAGGAGGCGGAAGATCGTGGCCACCAGCAATGCCGGCATCAACAGCGGCAACGTGACGCGCCAGAACACTTTCAGCGGATGAATGCCATCGACCCTGGCGGCTTCGTAGCAATCGCTCGGCAACATCTGCAAGGCAGCCAGCATCAGCAGCGTGACAAAGGGCAAGGTCTTCCAGACGTCGACGATGATCACCGCCCACATCGACAGATCCGCGTCTGCCGTCCAGGCCAGAGGCGCGTCAATCAGGCCGACGCTCAGCATCATGTGGTTGATGATGCCGAACTGGTCATTGAGCATCCACGACCAGATCTTCGCCGAGACAATGGTGGGAATCGCCCACGGAATCAGAATCAGCGCACGCACCAGGGAGCGACCGGTGAACTGGATGTTCAGCAGCAACGCCAGCAACAGCCCCAGGACGACTTCCAGGCCCACCGAGACCAGGGTGAAATACAGCGTGTTGTGCACGGCGTTCCACCATTGTGGATCGACCAGGATCCCCGACCAGTGGGAACCGTCATGGAACAGATAATTGCTCAAGCCGACAAAGGCGCCGCCACGGGTGTCCGCGAGGCTGGCGTCGGTCAGGCTGAACCAGAATGTGCGCAGTAGCGGCCAGGCGGCCACCAGGGCCAGGCACAGCAGCATGGGCGTCAGAAACAGCCATGCGGCGCGTACTCGGCGACGCTGCATGGGTGTTTCCCGGGTGAGCAGGCGCTCGTCACAGGAGGCATGGGCAGTAGAGACAGACATGGTGATTTCCTTCCTTGGGGCTTACCAGTTCCGGCGTTTGATGCGCGTGAGTTCGCTTTCCAGTTCGGCCAGTGCCTGATCGACAGGCAACTCGCCCGCCAGCACGCCATGCACTCGGTCGAAGAACGCATTGGAGACCCGTGGATAGCGATCGGCGGTTATTGCGGCGGGGCGCATGACCCCATCGTTGAGAATGCTGTGCAGCTGGGCGTAGTAAGGCATGGCCGCGAGCAGCTCGGGGTCCTGATACAGGGACTCGATAACCGGGTTGTAGGCGCCGATCAGGGCACGGTGCTTTTGTTGCTGGGCGCTGGTCAGGTAGCTCACCAGCTCCGCGGCCAGTTGCGGATGGGCGCTGTAACGCGATACCGCCAGGCCCCACCCGCCGAGGGTGGATGCATGGTTGCCGGTCTCGCCGCCGCGGGGCAGGGCAGCGACGCCAACCTGGTCTTTCACCGCACTGTCCTGGCTCTGCACGAGGGCCCAGACGTAAGGCCAGTTGCGCATGAACAGCGCATTTCCCGACTGGAATACGCCACGCCCTTCTTCCTCGGTGTAATTGAGCACGCCACGCGGGGAGATGTCTCCGACCCAGCTTTTTGCCAGGTTCAGGGCCGCTCTTGAGGCTGGACTGTTAACGACGATGTCGCCTTGTGGATTGACCAGGCCGCCTTGCGCTTGGCTGCTGATCCACTCCAGCGCATTGCAGGTCAGCCCCTCGTAGGCACGGCCCTGAAATATGTAACCCCACAGATTGGGATGACCGGCGCTGCGTTCGGCCTGTTGAACATCCCTGGCGGTCGCGGTCATTTCCTCCCACGTCTGGGGCACCGGCTTGTTGTACTTCTCGAGCAAGTCCTTGCGGTAATACAGCAGCCCCGAGTCGGTGAACCACGGCATCGTCACCAGCCGTCCGTTGACCATGGCGTTATCGACCTGTGCCTGGAAGTAGCCCTGGGTCGCGTTGGCAGGAAGCACCTCGCGCAGATCCAGCAGGTGTTTGGCCAGCATCCCCGGCCACACCATGTCGATTTGGATGATGTCGATGTCGGTGGACTGTGCACTGAGGATCTGTTGGTAGAACGACAACCGCTCGGTCGCCGAGTTGGGCGTGGAAACCACCTCGACGTGGTTGCCGGTCTGTTTCGACCACGCCTCGACGGCCTCTTTGCAAAGTTGCAACTCGGCCCCCACCGCGCCGCAGGAGATCGTCAGATCGGCTGCGCTGGAGACGGATGGAAGGCCGGCACAGAGGGTGAGTAACGCTGCTGGAAGGAGGGATTTCAGCTGTTTCATATAGGCCTCTTTATTTTTGTTTTTAGAGAAGTTAACGTTAACACGGCAAATGTAACAGCGTATTTTCGATAAGGCATCTTTTTTGTGGGTTTGGACAGTTCACCACTCGCGAAAAAAGCGGCCTGTCCCAGGAACACGACAATAAAAATAAAACAGGGAAATCCACATGCAGAAAGCATCAAGATGGCTACTGGCAGGCGTGCTCAGCACCTCGGCGGCGGCCTCTCAGGCCGCGACTCTGGAAGAGCGCATGGCCGCGTTCGAGGCCCGTGCCAGCGCCGCGGAAAAACGCGCGGCGGCAGCCGAACAGCAAACCCAGGCACTCGCCAGGGAGTTGCAGCAGATCAAACTCGCCACCTCCGCCTCGCAGCCCGCTGCGTCCACCGCATCCCAGGCAAGCAATCCCGTGGTGGACACCCGACTGGCCAAACTCGAAGCCCGCCAGGAAAGCATGGAAAAACAGGCCAGCACTTCGAACCTCAGCAATGGCTTCAGCTTCAACGGCTATGCCCGTTCCGGATTGCTGATCGACGAGGGGCTGGGCGGTGGCCGTGGCGGACCCTATACGACGCCGGCCGGCTCGGTGGGTGGGGCAGTGGGGCGACTCGGTAACGAGGACGACACCTACATGCGGATAGACCTGTCGAAAGAAATCTATGCGCAGAATGGCACCCGTTCCAAATTCACCGTTTCCATCGCCGACGGTGTGGAAAGCTCCAATGACTGGACCGCCGACGAAAGCAAACTCAACGTGCGCCAGGTATTCACCGCGCTCGACCATATCGCTGCGTTCAAGGGCAATTCCGTGTTCGAGAACGCCACCCTATGGGCAGGCAAGCGATTTGATCGGGACAACTTCGATATTCACTGGCTGGACTCGGACGTCATCTACCTGGCCGGTACCGGCGGTGGAATCTACGATGTGCAGATGAACAAGAACTGGCGCTCGAATTACTCCTTGATTGGGCGTAGCTATGGGGACTTCAGCCAAGCAGGCCTTAACGCCGATGTGGCGAGCTACATCCTGACGTCCAACCAGTTCTTCGAGGATGGCCAGTGGCAGTGGATGTTCAATGGCATCGGCGCGAAGAAAAACGATTTCGCTACCCGCACCAATAAAGCCGGTTTGACCCCCGCGGATTCCGGCCTGCACAGCATGCTGGCCAATCACCAGAAGAACTTCTTCGGCAGAGAAGGCTTCCTCAAAACGGCGCTGCTCTATGGGCAAGGCCTGGGCGCGGAGGTCAAGAACGTCGGCTCGGATGGCGAACTGATCGACGAGGCCCGGGCGCTGCGTCTTGCCCTTTACGGCGAGACCCCCATAGCACCCGACTGGCGCATCGGGCCCAGCGTGCTGGCCGAACAGAGCACCGACAGATACGTCAAGGGAGACGACTACCGCTGGCTGACCCTGAACGTGCGCTTGGCCAACACAATCAACAGCAACTTCGAGATGGCCTACGAAATGAGCTGGCAAACCATGAGCCTCGACCCCAAGGGCTATCTCCAACGTAATGCGGTTGACGGCAATTTCTGGAAATTCACGGTCGCCCCGACCTTCAAACTCGACGTTGGAGACCTACTCACACGTCCCGAATTGCGAGTGTTCGCAAGCTACATGAGTTGGTCGTCCGATCTGGACAGATACAGCTCCTCGGACGCCTTCGGCAAGTCGGACTTCAACGCCGGAGGTGTATGGCAGTACGGCATACAGATGGAAACCTGGTTTTGATAGTTGAACGCGCCGGCAAACATGCCTTGCCGGCGCTGGATCGGAGTTCAGCCGAGCCGGCACGGCCTTACTGGGTGATGGTCATGCTGCTGGTGGCCTGGACCGAGCCGTAGCGGATGCGCGGATAAGTCGGATCGGCGTAGCTGAAATCCATCACCGTGCCGACGGAGCCGAAGTACAGGGCCTGGCAATTGAAGTTCACCGCCACCTGGCCGCCGTAAGGGGTGACCCCGATGGCGACCTGGGTCGGCCCGGTCCATTCGATCTTGCACCCCAGCGTGCCGCCTGCTGCGCCGGCGTTGTATCCGCGACAGTTCAAGGTGGCGTTGCCGTTGCTGGTACTGGGAAAGCCCGCCCATTTGGCGATGGCCAGGTTGGCCGAGCAGGACGTGTTGACGCTGCTGGCGCCCGGGGCGAGCTTGTAGACCCCGGACGGTGGCGCAAGCGTTGCCGTGACGGGCGTCAATGGCAGGGCGGCAAGGCTCGATGCCGCCTGGTTTTCCACCACGGTGGTGGGCGACGGCGGGAGCTTGCACACCACCACGGCGCCGACGTCGTCGGACTTGTTCAACTCACCCAGCGCCGTGATATCGGCGCCGCCCTTCGACTCGCAGAAGAGTTTGCGTAACTGGGCTTTTTCTTCGCTGTCCGATGTGGACGAGGCCTGGGCCAAAGGTGCAAGGGCCAGGCCAATGATTCCAGCCATCAGCACGCTTGAAAGTTTCATGATCGATTCCTTATCGAGGTTATGACTGGCTGCACCCTATGAGCACCAGGCGGTTTTTTTCATGACAAAAGCTCGGGTGTTGCGCGCAAACAGGGCCGCGGGAGTTTTGTCCTTACGGGACTTGACCTGATGCCGCTATCTGCTGTTGAATGCGCGCCCTAAAGCCTCTGCAACCTTTTCTCCAAGTGGTGAAGCCAGTGCCCTACGCCAGCCAACACGCCTGATACCGACGACGGTCCATCCTGCCTGATGGCTGCCCGTGCCTATGCGCGGCGGCGCTTCATTGCCATGCCTGCCTGATCCTGTCGTTGGTTTTTCTCTGTTTTCGAGGACAAACCCATGCACATGGATATTCGTGCCACCGCGCACAACCTGGAACTGCTCAAATACCCCCGCACGCCCCATCTGCAAGGCTCGCGCCTGCAAGATGGCGACACTGACACTGGCCAGGTGCGCTATGCCGCTCTAGCCGGGCAGTGGCTGGTGGTGGAAGAAAAACTCGATGGCGCCAACGCCGGCATCAGCTTTAGCGCAAGCGGCGAGTTGCGCCTGCAATCTCGCGGTCACTACCTCACCGGCGGTGGGCGCGAGCGCCAGTTCAATCTGTTCAAGCAGTGGGCCGTGGCTCACGAACACTGGTTGCTGGAGCGCCTGGAAGATCGCTTCGTGCTGTATGGCGAATGGCTGCACAAGAAGCACTCGGTGTTCTACGACCGCTTGCCACATTATTTCTGCGAGTTCGATGTGTGGGACCGCGCCACAGGGCTGTTCCTCTCCACCGCGGCGCGCCGGTGCCTGCTCGAGGGAGGGCCGGTGCTGTCGGTGCCGGTGCTGTACGAAGGCCCGGCGCCGCGCCGACATGCCGAGCTGATGGCGCTGGTGGGCGATTCGCTGGCCAAGACCGAGCGCTGGCGCGAGGTGTTCGAGCAGGTGGTGCGCCGCGAAGGCCTCGACCTGGCCCGTGCCTGGCGCCAGTGCGACCGATCCAGCCGCATGGAAGGCCTTTATCTGAAGCTCGAGGACGAGCAGCAGACCCTCGGCCGACTCAAGTGGGTACGCCAGGACTTCGTCCAGGCCATCATCGATGCCGACCAGCACCATGCCAACCAACCCTTCATCCCCAATCAACTGGCCGACGGCGTCGACCTCTATGCCCCGCGCCTGTCCATGGACTGGCAGGGCCCACGCCACGGCTATTGAAGGAGCATCCCGATATGGATATTCGACAACTGCAACAACTGGTCCCCGAGCCGGGGCGCGATATGGACGCCGCCGCCTGCCTGGCGGCCATCCCCGCCCTGGCGCGCCTGGCCGATACACCGCAAGACCCGACCTACCACGCCGAGGGCGATGTGTGGATTCATACCCGTCTGGTGGTCGAAGCCTTGCTGGCGCAATCCGCCTACCAGCAGGCCAGCGCCGAGCAGCGCTTTGTGCTGTTCTTCGCTGCCCTGTTGCACGATATCGCCAAGCCCGACACCACGGTGATCGACCCGGATACCGGGCGTATCGGTCAGCCCGGTCATTCACGCCGGGGCGCGGTGGATGCGCGGCTGCTGTTGTGGCGCGCCGGTGTGCCGTTCGAGTTGCGCGAGCAGATCTGCCGCATCATCGCCGTGCACCAGGTGCCGTTCTTCGCCCTGCAGGGTGATCGCAGCGGCCGCAGCGCTGAGTTCCTGTTGCACAAACTGTCCTGGGAACTGCCGCTGTGGATGCTCTGTGCCGTGGCCGAGGCCGATATGCAGGGTCGCGACTACGCCGGCAAGGCCGATGTACTGGACGCCATCGAACTGTGGCGCGAACTGGCGCGGGAGGAGGGCTGCCTGCACGGGCCGCGGGCCTTTGTCGACGACTACACACGCATTCAGTACCTGCGTGGCGCCCGGGTACATCCCGACTACCCGCTGCACCCGCCGCAGGGCTCGTCGGTGGTGATGCTCTCGGGCCTGCCGGCCAGCGGCAAGGACACCTGGACCGCGCACCATTACCCGGAGCTACCGGTGGTGTCGTTCGACGACGCGCGCCAGGCCCTGGGCCTGCGCCACGGACAGAACGAAGGCGCCGCTGCGCATTACGCCATCGACCGGGCAAAGGCCTTGTTGCGCGAGCACAAACCCTTTGTGTGGAACTCCACGCACCTGTCGGCGCAGATGCGCAACCGGACCCTGGACTTGCTCTACGGCTACGGCGCCGAGGTGGAAATTCTTTACCTGGAGCGGCCCGAGGACGAGATCATGCGGCGCAACCAGAAGCGCGACACCTCACTGCGCAACGAAGATATCCGCCGCATGTTGTTCAAGTGGGAAGTACCGCTGCCGACCGAGGCGCATCGGGTGGTTTATCAGGCGGTGGAGGGGTGAGTGGCACTTACGCTCCCAATATAAGTCCGTTCTTCATTAAAAGCTTTCAAAGTTCTATAGCAGGGCAAAAGAAAATAAGTTAATGACTTAACAAGTACGGATGGAGCCCCTCCTAAAAATGAAGCTTACAGATATCTACAGTAAAATAATCAGCGAAGAACCGTACAACGACATGGATGTATTCTTCGAGAGCTATGAAAGCTTTGAAGAAATTCCACTTGTGTCAAGATACAGTCGCTTAAAGCTCTTGAAGGATGAGCTGGGCGGTAGCGGCGCTTCTAACTTTCTGACAGGGCTCGCTGTATTTCTTTTGAATACTTTAAGATTGTTAGAAGTATCTAGAAGTGAAAGTGTGTTTTTTGCCGTGACCTTTACAGACTTTGCGGGATTGGAGGAGCAAGGCATTCTCATACCTAATGTATTTATTTATCCAAAGCCGGCCTCAGTCGGATTTTTGGAAAAAATACGAGAAAATGATGGAGGTCTTGAGTCATGGGAGTTGCAGGAAGTAAAAAGGTATTTTTCCAACTGCGGGGTAAAAACTGCTTTTGATTTTTATGAAAGTAGATTTCATGACGCCGTTTGCGCTGAGGAAATTGTAAGGGTCTTTGCTGTTCCCAGGACTTGTTGAGTGCAAAGAACTCGTCTGTTCGATGAAGATGAGAAATTTCTTTGGCGCCAAGTTAACGTTCAGTCCGTGGCACTGTAGGCGCTACTCAAGTCAGCAGTTGATGGTAGAGGTTTTAAGTGTCTTGCAGATGGCAGTGATGCGACATCTGACATGACCATCATCGAGCCGGACATCACATTAAGAGTCGAGGCCCCGCATAGCGGGACCTTCCTCTTTTTACCGCCGATACTTGCGCACCACATAGCGACTGCCGCTACTATCACGACTGCCGCTACTATCCCTATCAGCAGCTTCTCTATTTTTTTGTACGACAGCACCCGCATCCTTAAACACTATATTACATGTAGCAGCGAGCTCAGACGGCACAGTTTGGCCGTTGGCAGGAATGGTTTGCATAACATCCAGACAAATATAAAAGAGATCATTCACATCATTAACTTGATCAGTGATACGAATAACCGCATCGGCAATCTCACCTACAGAGTCCGGATCTAAACCAGCACTTGAGCCTGGCGTGGAGGACGAAGCCACCGCAGCGGCAACATTTTTTTCTTTAGCAGCCTTGATTTTTTTGTCGTACTCGGCCAGCTCTGCCTTGTGCGCCTCTTCTTTCTTCTTTTTCTCGTCAGCTGGAAGCGTGTCATACGCTTTCACAGCTTGTTCTTTGTTCTTTTCCAACGAGTCTATAAGTTCTTTATTCGTGCCAACTGAGGAGGCTCCCGAGAGAGTCACATTCGGTGTACGCAGCACGCCGGTCAGCTGTTCCACGGCCATTAGGGCCACCGTGTTCCGCTGATTTCTCGTCAGCAGCATCTGATACGCTGGCGCGGTGATCGCGCCATTTGCGTACCCCTGGCATATCGAAAATAATTGGTCGCGTAACAGTTGAATTGAATGTGTACGCAAACCAATATTTGCCCCGCCTTCAGAATAAGCAGCAGCCATTGCAGCAACATCTTGCTTCTCAATATTCATGGATGCAGCCAATGTTTTCAGTGCGTCAGGACTTGGCTCTGGGCACATCACGCCGGTTGTAACTTTGTGGTTACTAAATTCCGTTGTTTTTTCGGTGTAAACCAAAAGTCTTTCTTCTGCCTCTAGAACCCTTGTGTTTTTATAGGGTGTACATCCAGCAGCTGTTACAGCAAGTAAAACAGCGAGGGAAATACGCGCAGGTATGCTCATGCTGGCTATTCCTTTAGATAGTTTTGACTGTTTCAGGGAACGGCGAAACCCTGCGAGGTGAGAGTAGAAGGTAAAAAGCCACCACTCAAGGCAGCGTTATCCGCATTTCAGATATCCCCCGTAACAACCTCGGCGCGCTCTAATTCGCGCCGGACTGGCGGGCTTCGCCTGTTATTTCGAAAGCCGACACAGGGATTGCCGGATTTGAGATCAGCATCCCCCACCATAGAGTCCGAAGCTGTTGGGCAGATCGTGCACTCGCATCAGTTTGGTTTGAGGTGGAATCTCTCCCAGTGAGCGGCCTGGCAGGGGAGGTAGACTGAATCGCCCCGGATTCTCTAGACACCTCTTTGCCTTCCTCTAGAAGAACGACAGCAAGACGATGATCAACACGCTGAACTGCGTCGTCTGCGAGCAGAACTCCAGCGAGTCACTGAAGGCCGCCGCGTACTTGGTTGTCTGATCCGCAATCTGCACGCGCTAAAGACGATCAGCGATTACTGGGTTTGATCAAGCATTCCTGGCTGGAGAGCGGCGGCGTTTATGGCTATCGCAAAATCCATGACGATCTGCGCGAGGTCGGTGAGGATTGTGGTCATCATCGTGTGGCGATGGCGGTTTGGAGGCGTAAACCTAAGCAAGAGGTGATGATTTATTCCGACTAAGGCAGCCAGTACAGCAGCTCCGATTGGCGAAAATTTGATTGCCAGCAAGAGTCGCCGAGGCAACTACATCGAGATGTTCTACAACGTAAAACGTCGGTATGGCTTCAACGATCATCTGTCGCTGGGGGAGTTTGAAAGCGTTACGCAATGAGTTTGTAAGGTGTCTAGAGAATCCGGGGCGATTCATATTGCTTCAATACGTACTATCGAATATCAGATCCATCGAATAATGTGGATCGGATTCGATCCATGAGCGCTAGGGAGGGGGAAATGGCTTTAGATTTCGGGAAGCTGAACGCTGGGACAGCTTCAAAGCAGACGGATCCGCGAAAGATCTTCACTACTCTGAAACGAGACGGGCGCTTCAGGCGCCCGCTCGATGAACAATCGGACGTTCTAGACGCATGGTATGCCCGTAGGTCCGCACGGGACCTGACGTTGAAAATGAATACCGGTGGCGGAAAGACTGTAGTAGGACTGCTCTGTCTTCAGAGCTCACTCAACGAAAACGTTAAACCCGCTGTTTACATAACTCCCGATAGCTTCCTCGTAGCGCAAGTTCTAGCAGAAGCCGATGCACTGGGAATCGCCGCTACTGATGACGAAAAAGATCCAGACTTCATCGCCGGGCGCGCCATTTTGGTGGCTAACGTCCACAAGCTGTTTAATGGCCGTTCGGTGTTTGGGGTTGGCGAAAAAAAGATCCCGATAGGGTGCATCGTGATCGACGATGCTCATGCTTGCTTGGGCGTTGTACACGACCAGTTCTGTATAAAGTCAAAAGCTGGAAGCCCAGTATACGATGGTCTACTGGAGCTCTTTGAGGAAGACTTGAAGACGCAATCGCCTTCAGGTCTGCTCGACATCAAGGCTGAAGATTTCTCTGTCGTGATGACCGTACCGTACTGGGCTTGGCAGGCTCATCAGGATGAAGTTTTAGGTCTCCTACACACCCATCGGAATAGCAAAGAGCTTGAGTGGAACTGGCCGTTGCTGAACGACTCCATCCCGTTATGCACTTGTGTTTTTGGGGGCGGTCGGCTTGAAATCGCTCCCCGCTTTGTTCCTATTGACCGAATCCCCGCTTTCGATTCTGCGAAAAGACGCATCTACATGACGGCGACCCTCGCCGACGACACCATTTTGGTCAATCATTTCAAGGCCGAAGCGTCCGAGGTCGCTAAGCCGATCAGACCAAAAGGAGGCGGAGACATAGGAGATCGAATGATCCTTGCACCGCAAGAGATCAATCCTGACTATTCCGTCGAACAGATCAAGACGCTGGTATCGGAAATCGCGGAAGAATTGAATGTGGTCGTCATTGTGCCATCAAAGCAGCGAGTCGACTTCTGGGAAGATGTCGCTGATCAAGTCCTGGACAAAGACAGCATCCGGGATGGCGTGGAGCGTCTCAAGGGTGGGCACGTCGGTCTGACGGTGTTGATAAATAAATACGACGGCATCGATCTACCAGGAACGGCATGTGAGCTGCTTGTCATAGATGGCCTACCGGAGGTGTACGGCTTGGGCGAGCGACTTGAGATGCTGCTTCTTGATGGAACTAAGAGGCAACTGGTTCGCCAAGTTCAACGAATCGAGCAAGGTATGGGGCGCGGTGTGCGATCAAGCGACGACCACTGCGTTGTGCTGCTGCTTGGCGGAAGGTTAACCCAACGATTGCATCAACCTGATGCGGAGGAAATGTTTTCGTCTGCGACCCGTGCTCAAATTGCCCTAGGCAAGGAGGTCGCTGCACAGATCCGTGGGAAGCCAATCGAAGAACTGAAACCAATTTTGAATTTATGCCTAAAGCAAGATGACGAATGGGTACAGGCCGGTCGGAACGCTGTCGTGAATGCACCTCCAACCATTGGGGGGCATCTCGACGAGAACCAAGTAATGCTCCGGGAGGCATTCGACGCTGTACGCATCGACAGGCATGATGTTGCCACAGCCAAGACACAGAAAGCGGTAAACGGCACTACTGAGTCCAAGTTCAAGGGATACCTGAAGCAGCAACTTGCGGAGTACACCAACTTCACTAACCCCGCTGGGGCGCAGGAAATTCAATTGGCGGCCTTGAGCCAAAACTCACGCCTCTTAAAGCCCATTGCCGGCGCTACGTATACAAAACTCAGCGCGCCGGTCGCCGGCCAAGCTGCCGCAGCGGTGCATTTCATGGGCAAATTCCTAGAGGGTAACGACCTAGTAATCTGGGTGAACGGCTTGCTGGACGATCTAGAGTGGGGCGAGGAAGGTTCTAAGCGGTTTGAAGCCGCGATGGCTGACTTAGGTAGTTTCTTGGGATTCGGCTCGCAGCGGCCTGAAGATCAGATCGGCCGCGGTCCAGACAATCTTTGGGCGCTTGGAGGACTCAAATACTTTGTGATCGAATGTAAGAGCGGGGCAGTATCTGCACCAAAAATCTCGAAAAGCGATACGAATCAGCTAAATGGGTCGATCGTTTGGTTCACTGAGAAATACGATCGGACGTGCGCTATGACACCTATCATGGTTCACCCGAAGACTATCTTTGAACATGCCGCCTCACCTCACGCGGACATTCGGATCGTGAATGGAGCAGGTTTGAAGAGACTTAGAGATGCAGTTCGTGCGTACTCGGTGTCGCTAGCCACTACCGGAGGCTTTAACGATACGAGGGTAGTGGAAAAGCAGCTCTTGCACCACAAACTCTCTGTTACAGCGATCGTGGAGCTTTGCACTGTCGCCCAAGGTTCGAAATAGTAGCGCCTATGTCCACAAGATTCGGTCTGATCTATGCATTTCGATGAGGCCGAATCTTCATTACGAGTGACCATAGGATCCGCTTAGGGTCGACTTTTGTCGATCACGACAGGCCGGAGTTGGCCAAAAGCAGGCAGTTTGATGTGGCTAGCGGATCAAGGGCAGTTCATTTTCCTCGCTGCAAGCCATCATTCTGATGGTGGCTGTGAAACTAGCAAAATGTATGCTTGTTGTAGCTTTATGCCATGCCCAGATTAATTTTTTATTCAAAGATCTGAACTAATCATCTATACATCAATGCCATCAGAAGAGTTAATTATATGACTATTATTGCTTTTCACCATACAGAAGATGACTTGCTATGCATCGCAGACGGACTAATTAGCAGAGGCGAAAATAGAGTTATAGAGCAAGACAAAAAGATAGTGCTGTTTAATCCTGTCTACAAGATTCCAAAAGTCTCCATGGGACGTTTCAACTACTTTAGTTTATACAATGCCGGAGAGTTTGGATTGGCCTATGCGGGAAACTACACATTAATTTCAACCATAATTAAAAATTTTATCGAGCGTGTAACTAGAAAGCTTGTACTTAATAGGAGTAATAATGGCTCCCCAGCCATTTACTGGAGAGACGACGAAGGGAGAGGAATGAGGGAGGGGCGTTACACTGATGAGTATAATTTCTCAGACTCAGAGATAATTGATGTAACTGTAAATTTTCTCGCAAATATACTTCAGGAGATATGTATGTCTGCATGTAACGATTTCGCAATTAACTCAATGAGTCCGCCCGACATTGAATTGTTGATTTTTGGATGCGACAATCCAACCCATAAAAACCCCAATAGGGCCCAAGTATTACTATGCAAAGAATATAAAGAGCAGCAGTCTGTCATAGCAAGATACTCAGTGTTACCATGGGCTCTAACACTACTGGGTGATTCTAGCGTCACGCCAAGCGCCCTATCATTAATCGAATCAAGTGAAGAATATGAAAAGCCTGACTGTCATGTTGAAAGTTCAGGCTGGGACTCTGAATGTCTTGCGTCTAAAAACAGAAACTCTGTAAGGCTCAAGCGGGAAAAAACTATAAAATCAGAAGTTCTGAGAATAATAAATAATGACACGGGAACTATAGGTGGAAGCTGTACGATTGCAACCTCAGGCTGGACAAATAAATTAATTTTGAAGACTATCAGAAAGGAAGGTCTGCTAAAAGAGATAGACGCTGTAAATCAAGAGCTTGCTCCGTAGCTATATGAAAACTTCGTGGCCATGACCGCTTTACTTATAGTGAATCGCCCCGGGTTTCCTAGACACCTCTTTGCCTTAAACTGAGGCCAATTAGGAGGTGCCATGAGCAACCCGCGTTACCCCGAAGAATTCAAAATACAAGCGGTCAATCAAGTGACCGAAAAGAAGCTGCCTGTCGCTGATGTGGCGGCCCGTCTCGGCGTGTCGACGCACAGCCTCTATGCCTGGATAAAGCGTTACAGCAAACCTCAAGAAGAACGGCAGCAAGACGATGATCAGCACGTTGAATTGCGTCGTCTGCGAGCCGAACTAAAGCGTGTTACTGAAGAGCGAGACATCTTAAAAAAGGCCGCCGCGTACTTTGCCAAGGAGTGCGGTTGAAGTACGCCTTTATCAAGCAGCGAGCCGGCGACTATTCCATTCGACGGCTTTGCCTGACGCTGAAAGTCCATCCCAGCGGCTATTACGCCTGGTTGTCTGAGCCGCAATCTGCACGCGCTAAAGACGACCAGCGACTGCTGGGTTTGATCAAGCATTCCTGGCTGGAGAGCGGCGGCGTTTATGGCTATCGCAAAATCCATGACGATCTGCGCGAGGTCGGTGAAGTTTGCGGGCGCCATCGTGTGGCAAGGCTGATGCGTCTTGAAGGGCTGCGCTCTCAGACAGGTTATCGACGCCGCCCTGGAAAGTACGGCGGTAAGCCAGCGGTCGCCTCACCCAATTTGCTGAAGCGCCAGTTCGATGTCGTAGAATCCAATAAGGTTTGGGTCACCGACATCACCTACATTCGTACCTATGAAGGCTGGCTGTATTTGGCAGTGGTGCTGGATCTGTTTTCTCGTCAGGTCGTTGGCTGGTCAATGAAGGCGCAGATGACCAGTGATTTGGCTATTGATGCGTTGTTGATGGCGGTTTGGAGGCGTAAACCGAAGCAAGAGGTGATGGTTCATTCCGACCAGACCAGCCGTACAGCAGCTCCGATTGGCGCAGCTTTTTGAAGGCAAACAATTTGGTTGCCAGCATGAGTCGTCGAGGCAACTGTCATGACAACGCCGTGGCCGAGAGCTTTTTCCAGCTTCTGAAACGAGAACGGATCAAGCGGAAAATTTACACCAGACGGGAAGATGCTCGTAGCGATGTGTTCGATTACATCGAAATGTTCTACAACTCAAAACGTCGACATGGTTTCAACAATCAGCTGTCACCGGTAGAGTTTGAAAAGCGTCACGCAATGAGCTTGCAAGGTGTCTAGAGAATCCGGGGCGATTCAAGTAGACGTCAAATACGAATTGGTCGAATCAGTGACTTACGTGGCTTATGAACATATCTGACATAGCACCTGGTTTAACATAATATACATTATGCGTAATTATATGATCGTCACTTTGAGCCTAGCCCCGGACATTTCAAGGATTGGACACCTGCATCTGCTTACCCTATTTTGCGTTGCCCGTATGGCTGGGCTATTCGCCGATGCCTATCGCTTTCCAAGGACCTACTGCAAATGTTCCAACTCGATCCGTTGTGCGGTGATGAACCCCTGACCTCTGGAGGCACCATCAAGGAAGAGAACTTCGTCAGGAGTTTCTGGGGATGGAACAATTCGGCGCTGCACAATCCTATGGTCAGGGGGTACTTTGCTGAATTCCTGATTTATCGATCTCTACTGAAAATGGATGGTCAGCGCTTCCAGGTGCCAATTTCGCATTTCGCTACGCGAATCGAATCTGATGTCCACGATCTCGTGTTTTTCCTCGACGATGTGAAATACACCATCCAGGTCAAATCCAAGGATTCCTATAGCCAAGACCAATTTTTCAAGACGTCCCTGGTTCAGGGCTTCAACTATGCGACCAATACGCCAATCAAGACGCCATCCCATTGGTCAGACTTCTATGTCTTCGCTTATCTGCAACTGGATGAGGTGTTGTGTGACTTGGTAAAGGGTTTTCATTTTGAATGGAACAAAAGCCTTGTCACGCAAACTGAGAAGAACAAACAGATATTCAAGCAATGCCAGGACGAAATTGTTCGCTCGGTACTGGAACTCGACAATTGGAGCTTCTATATCGTTGAACAAGCCCATCTGGACCTGAAATCCGAGATCAGCCTGGCTCAGCTAACAACCAGTGTCAGTGAGGGAAAGGCCTGCGTTTGCAACCATGAAAGACTCCCCTATATGCTGATGCAAATGGCTTTATTAAAACGGGCAAGAGCCCTGTCCTGCTAAGTTGAAGGTTTGTAAACGGATTAACTCAACTAAACAACCATTTAGTTGAGTTAATCATATCGCCTCTCTCCACCCGCCCCCTCATCCCGCAACGCTCTGCTTAGTTGAGGTTTTACCCTGCCCGGGACGCCAACGCAGAACCCCGGAGTATCCAACTATTTTGTCTTAACAGTGATAACAAAACGCTATTAGAGGCCTCATGCCTCGAACTCCTGCCCAGTCCAAGAGCCTTTAAGTTACGCGGCCTGCAGCGTTAAACGAGGTGTGTCTGGAGCATCCCACGAGGGTCAAAAACGCCTTTCGAGCGCTGGGTCAGCGACCTCGACAGACTAGGAAGCACACCTAGACTCTCACCCGGTTCAGCCCGCTGAATCATGCCCAACACACGAAAAGGATATTCAACATGACCGCCTTCACCTCGGTAAACACCGTCACCACCCCCCTGACCATCAACAGCCAGTCCACCGCGACCTACAACGGCGACCCCAACCAGACCACCAAAGTGACCTTCAGCTATCAGAACAACCTGCTGTGGGCCACCCAGGTCAACAACACCGCAACTGTCCAGACGCTCAGCGCCGACTCCTCCGCCGGTCCGGTCATCCTGCGCAAGGGTGCCCAGGTCAAGCTGCAGAACGTGGGCTCGGCGTTCAGCATCCTGTTCACCGGGGAGATCGTCGACAGCGGCTCGCAAACACCGTTCAACAACACCAACATCGGGACCTTCACCCTGTCGTGATCGACTCGGGCTCCCTGAACGGAGCCCATTTGCGAGGCCGGCAGCGCCGGCTTCGCTTCATGCAATACGGGACATGGACGGTACCCTCGCGTGACCAGGCAACGGATGCTCTACACCCGGGTTCTCTGGGCAACCCTCGGCGCGATCCTGGCGACTGCAGCGTGGCTGATGACCACCGGCAGCCGTGCGCCAGTGGTGTCCAGCAGCGGCCACGAGCAAGTCCTTTCCAGCACCGATGCCAGCTCGCCCGCCGCAGATTGCGTCGACCTCTCGCCCTCCTCCTCTGCCGCCCCCGGCGAACCTTGCGTACCGGGACCGGTGCTGCTGCCCGGAATGCAGGTCAATCGCCAGGTCGGTCCGGTGATGTTCGTGCTGGTGGTGGACAGCCATGAAGCCCGGGTCAATGCCCAGGTTTCCCTGGGCAACGCTGGCATGACCGGCTTGAACATGACCGCCGCCGCGCCCACTGCCGACTTCGATCTGGCCAACGCGGATGGCCAGCGGGTCTGGGGCAGCCTCGGCGCCTTTTTCTGCGCCCCGCCCAACACATCGCACCTGCTGGCCGACTTCACCATTGAAAATCAGCGCGACAGCAGCAAGCCCGTGACCCGGGCCTATCGTGGCGACCTGATCCGCTGGCAGAGCCCGACCACCAGTGTCCTGGCCCGCTACCGCCAGCCCTTGCTGCCGGACCTGCAGGTGACCGTGGAACTGCTGGATCCCTACAAGGCCGACAGCAGCAACGCGCTGACCGCCCAGGTGAGCTTCTATTACGCCAGCGATCTGATCGACCGCTACACCCTCATGGCCACCGCCACCCCGGTGAGCCTGCGTCAGTCCAGCGTCGGACCGGTGCGCATCGAGGGCGGACTCCTGGACTTTCGTCCCGCCACCCAGGAGCAGCAAGGGCAGCTCAGCCTGGATGGCACTTTCCAGTCCGGTCACAACCCACCGAACCACTACGTCGGCAGCGTCGCCGACTGGTCGTGGATCCGTGGCCGCGCCGACAATTGCAGGGGATAGACATGACCAGCACGTCCGACTACCAGCAGATCGCCCACAGCGCCGCCTACGCCCTGCCGGATGCCAGCGGCTATGGCTGGCGCGGTTATGTCATGCCCAAAGGCACCGCGCCCGGGAGCCTGCCGGCCAGCCTGAGCCCGGCTGACGCCTTCGACAAATATGCCGGCCATTACCTGTTCGCCCCCAGTGAACCGGCCGCCCTGCGCAGCGACCCCACGGCCTTCGTCAACGCCCTGTACGACTTTCTGTTCGCCGTCGACCAGCGCAACTTCGTCGGCCGCGCGCTGCTGTGGCTGCCCGGGTCCAGCCTGCCGGCGCCCCAGGCCTTCAACAGCTACGGCCTGCGCATCAGCGTGGCGGCCCCCAGCCAGGTGCAAAACAACCTCAACCTGCAGCTTGGCGATCGCCTGACGTTCTTCATCAGCTTTGGCACCTACGTCAAATACGACCCGGACTTCAACGCCCTGCGCCTGAAATCCAATGCCGGCATCACCATAGGCTTGATCGACAAGCTGGCGGCCGACAGCGGCCTGCAGCTGACACCGCCGCAACAGCCCCTGGCCTACGTGCCCCTGGACGGCAATCAGGCCGGCAGCCTGACCTACGCCTTGACTTACAGCAGCCAGCCCGCCCTCAAGTATTTCCCGACCGGCTTTACCTATGTGGCCAACACCGCAGGCGGCAAGAGCGTGCTCAATTACCCGGTGTTCAACCCCAACGGCATGCCCGCCAGACTGACCATGGGCGGCGTGCTCGACCCGCTGGACCCGCTCAATCAGAACATCGCCGCGGCGCAACTGGCCGCCGGGCTGATCCGCACCGCCATCAGCTTCGCCAACCCCGGCACCACGGCGTTGCCCAGCCAGTGGCGCAGCACCGCCGGCAACCCGATCAGCCTGATCCCGCTCAATGGCCTGGACGCCAACGGTTGGCCCCGGCCCTACGCCGCCAGCCTGGTGTTCTGTGCCCAAGGCGGCAGTTACAGCCTGACCCTGGCCGGCGACTTTGGCTTGAGCCTGCCGGCCGCCAGTGCCGGGCAGACCCTGCTGTGCGGGATCTTTGGCACCGAATGGCTGAGCTTCAGCCCCTACAACAGCTCCTTGGGCCCGCAGGACAACGACCGCTTGCGCCTGCTCGCCGCGCAACCGGCCTATGCCCCGGTGTTTCCGTTCCAGGCCAGCAGCCTGGTCACGCCCACCAGTGGCGCGGTCAGCGCCCTGCTCAACGGTGAGCACCGTACCTCCTGGTGCAGCCTGGTGGCCGGCGCCTCCACCCCGGCCTACAGCGCCCAGCCCGACGGCAGCCCGCTCTATGGCCAGGGCCGCGGCAACGGCGCCACAGCGCTGCTGGCCCCGGCCGCGCCGAGCACCCCGCTGCCCCAGGACGCCGGGTTTGCCTTCCCGCTGGTGCCCTATGCGGGTGTGAGCAGCAATGCCAGCCTCAACCTGACCCAGTTCGAAAGCGAGATCCTCGCCGCCTCGCGCAAGAGCCTGATCAGCGCCGCGACCCTGCCGGGCAAACAAGCCGCGCGGGCCCGGCGCCTGCAACGGCTGCTCACCGCCGACGCGGCACCACCCAATCGGGCGACCACCCCGCAAGGCCTGCTGGTGGACCTGGACGCCGACGGCATCGGCTACGCCAAGGTGCTGCTGGCCCGCTCGCCATCCACCCAGGGGCCGCTGGACTTTGCCTTCGTACAGCCCAGCGACGCCCTGCACGAGGCCTTGCAGACCAACCAGCTGTTTCTGGTGGGGGTCAATCCGCAGCCGTTCTGCACCCAGGGCGCCAGCTTCAGCAACCGCATGGACATCGCCGACTGGCGCTTCATCGCCAACATCGGCGTCGGCGTGCAAACCACCAGCTACCGCAATGTGCTGATCCTGAAGTACTGCGCCGGCAGCCTGAAGGAGCGCATCGACAACCCCAATCGCTGGACCATGCCCGAGACGTTCTCCAAGACCGCGGACCTGGCGCCGGGCCTGGAAACCCTGGCCTACACCGGTCTGTCCCAGTGGCTGCAGGACTTCATCGCTGTCGCCGAGGCCAAGGCCGCGGCCAGCCCCGACAGCCTCTACGCCGACTTCGTGGCCCAGGTCAGCGACCCGGCCTGGAACGGCTTCATGGTGCTCAACGCCGACCTGCCCCTGGACAGCCTGCCCGAGCAACTGGCGGGCATCGCCGCCGGCATCGACTACAGCCGCTTCCTGGCCCACCACTTTGGCGCCAGTGTCAGCCGCATCAGCCAACAGGGCGACACCCTGGATATCCAGGGCATCTCCACCCTGTTCGGCCTGATCGACTACCAGAACCCCTCCTACGAACAGGCCCAGGCCAACGGCGCGGCCCCGGACATGCCGGTGGCCCTGAGCACCAGCAACGGTTATGCCTTCAGTGTCCTGCAACTGCAGGCGCTGTTCCGCCAATCCCGGCTGGTGACCTTCAACAGTCGCATCCAGCTGAGCCTGGACCTGCTGTTCGGCTCGCCGATCCGCGCCACCCTGCGCGCCGGCCAGCCCAGCGCGGTGAACGCCATGGTCCTGGACGGCAGCGCCCTGCAACAGAACGACACCACCACCTACGTGTTCGAGCAGAGCCAGAGCTACCTGTTCAACCTCGACAGCAACGTGCTGCCGGCCGCCTCGGTCAACCGCATTCAGTTCAACACCCTGGGCAGCCCGGCTGGCGGTGTCACCACCGCCAGCCGCTTCCTGCTGTGGGGCAAGCTGGATTTCACCCTGCTCAAGACCGCGGACGGGCCATTCGATCTGCTGTCCTTCGGCAGCGTCGACGGCAGCCCGAGCAACCAGGGCCTGGCCTACACCAACCTGGAAATTGCCATGGCCTTTCCCAGCGCCACGCCCAATGCCGTGGGCTTTGCCTTCAACCCCGACAACCTCGGGTTCGACCCGGCCACCAGCCAGGTGCGTGGACAGAGTCTGTACAAGGGCCTGACCCTGCAGCTCAAGCAGTTCATCCAGGCACCGGCGCAGAAGAAGCCCGCGGACTACGGCTTTCTCCCGGTGCTGCCGGAGAACCTGGCGCTCAAGGCGCTGTCGGGTGCCTGGTCGGGCATCGTCTACAAGGTCACCATGGGCTCCCCCGGGGCCCTGGTGTCGGGCACCGGTTTCGAGTCCGACCTGCTGATCGCCTGGTCGCCCGGCAGCAAGAGCGGCGACGCAAGCCCGATGCTGTTTGTCGGCCTCAGCCTGCCCGGCGCCGCGCCGTCGGCCAGCGTGTTTTCCCTGCAGGGCATCATCAAGGTCTCCACCGGGCCGATCAAACTGCTGTACCAGACCATCCCCGATCAGCCCGACACCCAGGCCAGGTTCTTCAACCTGCAACTGACCGACATCGGCATCAAGATCCTCGGCATCGCCAAGTTGCCGCCCGGCGCCACCCTGCAGTTCTTCCTGTTCGGCGACCCGCAGTCCTCCGGCAGCCTGGGCTGGTACGCCGCCTACGTCAAAGACCCGCAGAGCCAGGCCGCCAGCCTCCTGGCCCTGGAACCCGACAGGTCCACACCCCCGGCATTGACCGGGCCATCGGAGGTGACGCCATGACTCGGGTCCTGTACTGGAACATCGAGAGCTTCGGCTACAACAAGATCCGCCCGCTGAGCACCAAGCGCGATCGCAACGGCGCCTTCATTCCCGACCTCGACGCCGCCGACCGCCTGGCCCTGATCCTGGCCCATATCACCGCGTTCAATCCGGACATCTTCGTCGTGGTGGAGACGGCCAGCGGTCCGAGCCACGGCCCCGGATCGCTGATCTCCCCCACCGGCGGCTGGCAGGGCTGCGCCGAACTGCTGCTGCGCATCCGCAACCTCACGGGGGTGCCCTGGAACCTGGTGCCGCCACTGGTGGTCGGCCAGGCCGGGCGCGCCGAGGGGGTGGCGGTGTTCTACAAACCGGTGATCCCGGCGGGCGGCGGCGTGGCGGCGGGCAAGCGCCTGTTCACCGGCCCCAACGCCTGGTCGCCGGCGGGCAATGGCATCAGCTTCAACCCCCACGCGGCGGCCCCGCCGGCTGCCGGCAACTACCCGCTGCTGCAGACCCAAACCTGCTTCAGCGTGCCCAACCGGGCCATTCCGGCCACGGCGCTGAACCCGGGCAACCTCAACGAAAGCCGCTGCGCGGCGCGGGTCGCGTTCGTCGACAATTTAGGCGCGGCGATCAACTACGGCGGCTTGCGCGAACCCTACATGGTGACCTTCTGTGAAACCGTCGACGGCCCGCCGGTGGTGGTGCAGCGCAACCTCACGCTGTTTGCCATCCACTCGCCGCCGCAATACGTCGCGGCCAATGCCTACCTCAACGCCCTGGCCAATGTGCGCGACATCAGCGCCGCCCTGGGGGCGCTGGAAACCCGGATCATCACCGGCGATTTCAACGTCAACCTGCTGAGCCAGAACGGCAACGATCCGGGGCGCTATGGCGCCCTCACCGCCCTGGGCTACGGCCTGCAACTGCAAGCGCCGGCCCTGGCTCCGCCGCCGGCCCTGGAGGCCTACACCGGCTACTTCGCCACCCACCTGCGCAGTCGCAACGCGAGCATCTTCTGGTCGACCAACGCCGGGGCCGTGCCCTATCCGGGGTACCGCTATATCGGCTCGTCCAACAGCAGCAGCCTGTATTCCATCGACAACATCCTGGTGCGCGGCGGCGCGGCGGGCAATTTCACCATCGCCAACAGCGTGGTCGGGGTGCCGCTGAACGTGGTCAACCCCGCGCCCGGCGGCGCGCCCATGGGCCTGGTGGCCATGGCCAGCGATTTTCAGGCACCGCCGCCCGCCTGGATCCCCGCGCCCCCTGCCCCCGCCCCGGCATTCGCCGCAGGCGACCGGCAACGCTACCGCGGCTGGCGCAACCTGGGGCACATCCGCTCCACCAGTGATCACCTGGCCCTGTTTGTGACGGTCTGAACAAGGAGAAGACAGATGGCCAACAGTCCCCTGAGCAACCTCGCCGCGGCCCTGACCGGCGATGCCGGCGCGCCGATCGTCCTCACCCGCGACTACCTGATCGCCGGCCTGGCGGACGCCACGGTCAGCGTGTCCGCCACCCTGGACAACGACCTCAAGGCGGCCTTCCAATCGCCGGTCGCCGGGCTCACGATCAACCTCACCGCGCAGAGCGTGCAGCCGCTGAACCCCGCCACCCAGAGCTTCAAGGTCACCGGGGTCAGCGCGCGCTTCCTGCAACAGGACATCCAGCAGGGGCTGGTCCTGACCTTCGGCCTCACGGGCGCTGCCGGGGCCCAGAGCCTGACCCTGGAAATCGTCACCACCCCGGCCAGCTGGACCTGGGCCGACCTGTCGAGCTTCGCCACCGGCATGCCCTTCAAGTGGACCGCAATCAGCAACGCGGTCTTCACCTTCAAGGCCAGCCAGGGCCCGCGCCAGGGCTTTGCCGCCCAGCTGACGCCGCCGGCCCAGCTCAGCACCGCGGTCGCGGTGGTGCAGAACCTGGGGTTCCCGACCCTGGCCCTGCCCTTCACCGGCAGCATGGACTTCGCCAAGGTCGACGGGGTCGAGGTGTTCATGCCCACCACCACCTTGCAGGCGCCATTCCTCAACGTCAGCGGCGGCCTGAAGCTGCTGTACCTGAATGTCGACACCCCGGTGTTCGGCCTGATCATCGGCCCGCCGGAACTGCAGGACGGCGAAGACCCGGCCGAAGCCTTCTACGACCAGCAGGTCAGCCTGTATTTCGGCCTCAACCTGAGCCTCACCGACCAGAACGGCCAGTCCGTCGACTACCAGATGCGCGCCCTGGCCCAGATCAACAACGGCAGCGCCTTCAATTTCTACCTCGGCCACAGCGATGACGGCAGCGCCCTGCTGACCCCGGCAACCATCATCGGCCTGCTGGACAACAACGGCAGCTTCTTCAGCGGCACGCCGCCGGTGCTGCAACAGTTCCTCTCCGGAATCGGCCTGCGCAGCCTCGCCCTGAGTGGCGTCACCCGCCCGAAACTGGCCCTGAGCACCGCCAGCGTGACCCTGGGCGCCGACCCCACGGTGATCAATGTCGAGCATCCCTGGGTGCCCCTGCAGGACCCGACCAACCAGCTGGTGTTCGGCGTCACCGATTTCGAACTGGTGTGGGGGATCAACTTCCTGCCCGAGGGCAACGCCCAGAGCTTTCTGTTCCAGACCCACTTCCTGCTGTTGCCCGAGGTGTTCAAGGGCAAGACCGCGGGCGAAAACGGCCTGTTCTTCGTCCAGTTCAATTCCGACCTGCAACTGCTGGCACGCTTCGACGGCACCGCCAACCTCAACGACCTGATCGCCACACTGACCGCTCAGTTGATCCGCATCCCCAAGAGTTTCGTCGATGCCTCGCTGTCCGACGTCGGCCTGAGCCTGGACGTCAGCGCCAAGAGCTACGCCTTCAACGCCGGTTTCGAGCTCGACCTGAACCTGTTCACCTTGGCCGGCAAGCCGATTCTCTCGGTCACCGACGGCCAGCTGTACATCAAGGCCACCACCCCCACCGCCGCCAGCGGCACCAACGCCCCGGCGGTAACCACCTACCAGGCGGGGATTGGTGGGCTGGTGGGCATCGGTCCGTATTTCGCCAATGCCAGCCTCGACTACGACGGCAGCAAGACCCCGGCCACCTGGCAAGTCGCCGCGCAACTGGCGCAGCCGGTGGACGTGCAACAGCTGGTCAGCCAGTTCCTCAGCTTCGGTGGGGCCTTTGCCTTTCCGGATTTCCTGCCCGGCCAATTGCTGGTCAACACCCTGCAGGTGGACGCCAGCCTGAGCACCGGCAACACCCCGCTCGACAGCTACACGGTGGCCGGCAGCCTGCGCTGGACCTTCAACCTGGGCCAGGCCTTCAGCGTCGACACCCTGGCCACCCTGAGCCTGAGCTACGACGCCAGCAAGCCGGCGAACCAGCAATACAGCGGCAGCGCCACCACCCTGTGGGATTTCAGCTTTCTCAACGACAGCGTGCTGCTGGGCTACAGCTTCGCCCCCGACAATCAGGGCAGCAACGCCCAGCTGACCCTGTCCTGGGAAGGCCTGACGGCGATCTATCAGGTCGACAAGAAGACCCTGACTTTCACCCTGAAGAACTGGAGCCTGGGCCGGCTGATCCAGAAACTCATGCAATCACTGAACGACCCGTACTTCACCCTGAGCTCGCCCTGGGACGTGCTCAACCAGATTTCCCTCGACGGCCTGTCGCTGATCATCAACCTGGAAAACAGCAGCGGCAGTAGCGTGCCGAGCATCAGCGCCAAGTACACCCTGGCGAGCAAGATCGACCTGGGCTTCATGAGCATCGACGGCCTGGTGTTCGAGCGCAAAAAGGTCAATGGCGTGGACAAGATCACCCTGGGCATCGACGGCTCTTCGGTGTTCAAGGGCAACAACCCCCAGGAGCAGCAGGACTGGAGCAACCTGCTGGACCCGAGCAAAGGCCAGCCGGTGGACAAGCTGCCTACGGTGCCGGGCCAGGGCACGGACTACTTCAGCCTGCCGCTGCTGGTGCTCGGCCAGCGGGTGGCCATCAGCGGCTACGACAGCTTCGCCAACACCAAGGCGGTGATCGACGCCCTGAAGGGCGTGCCGTCGACCACCGGTTCCAGCAACACCCTGAACCCCAGCGACAGCGGCAGCAAGGGCGTGCCCTACTACAACCGCAACAGCGACTGGCTGATCGCCGGGCAACTGTTGCTGCTCAAGACCGGCAAGGACTGGACCGTCGACCTGATGCTGGTGTTCAACGACCCCAACCTCTATGGCCTGCGCCTGGCCCTGGCCGGGGAGAAGGCCAAGGCCCTGGGCAACCTGGTGCTGGACATCCTGTACAAAAAGATCACCGACGATGTCGGCGTGTACCAGATCGAATGGACCTTCCCCGACAGCATCCGCAACCTCAACTTCGGCGCGGTGTCCGTGGTGCTGCCGGAGATCGGGGTGAAGATCTACACCAACGGCGACTTTCTCATCGACATCGGTTTTCCCTACAACCTGGACTTCACCCGCTCATTCTCGATTTCCGCGATCGTCTACGGCGTGCCGGTGCTCGGCGCCGGCGGTTTCTACCTGGGCAAGCTGTCGTCGGTGACCGCCACCCAGGTGCCGAAGACCACCCAGGGCACCTTCGACCCGGTGATCGTCTTCGGCCTGGGCCTGCAGTTGGGCCTGGGCTACAACTTCGTCAAGGGGCCGCTCAAGGCCGGTTTCGCCCTGACCGTGTTCGGCATCCTGGAAGGCACCATCGCCGCCTTCCACGCCTATCGTCCGTCCACCGCCCTGGTGCCGGCCGGCAAGAGCGTGCAGGACGACTACTACTTCAAGATCCAGGGCACGGTCGGGGTCATCGGCCTGCTCTACGGCAGCATCGACTTCGCCATCATCTCGGCCGCAGTCAACGTGCGCATCACCCTGTCGCTGTCCCTGACCTACGAGAGCTACAAGCCGATTCCGATTGCCGCCCGGGCCACGGTGGAGGTCAGCGTCAAGGTCAAGATCGACCTCGGCCTGTTCAGCTTCAGCATCAGTTTTTCCTTCCATGCCGACGTCTCGGCGCGCTTCGAGATCAACGCCATCGAGAGCGGCCCGGCGCCCTGGGCCGAACCCGGCCTGCTGCTGGCGCGCCAGGCCCGCCATGTCCAGCTGACCAGTGCGCGGCGGGCCACCACGCCGCAACCGATGACGCTGCTGCGCGCCGCCGGCAAACCGCTGCTCAACCTCTACGCCACGCCGCAATTCACCGTGCTGTGCAACGAGGGCGCCAGCGACTACGCCGACCAGCAAGGAGCCTTCGTGTTCCTGCTGACCATGGACGCGCCCTCGCCGACCCGGGCTTCGGCCGACAGCGCCGGCAACAGCAGCTTCGAACGCCTGTGCGCCGACTACCTGCCTTGGCTGGTGGGCAGCCTGGGCTCGGCCAGCAGCGACCAGGACACCCTGGCCGACATCCTCGGCACCCTGGTGGACAAGGCCATGCTTGTGGAGGACATCAGACGCCTGGCCGACCTGGCCAACCCGCCGTTCGGCATCAGCGAGCTGCTGACCTTCCTGTCGTCCTTCGAGGTCAGCATCACCCTGCCCGACGCCACCAACCAGGCGCAGATCCAGCAGGTGCTGCAAGCCGGTTCGGTGCTGTTCCCGGTATTCGACGGTCTGTCGCTGAGCGTGCCCCTGGCCAATGCCGGCAGCGCGACCGTGGATTTCGCCCGCTACGTGGGCACCAACAGCACCTACCGCAGCAATGTCGCGCAGATGTTCAAGGAGCTGGCCGCGCTGGTGACCGACGAGGAAACCCCGACACCGACACTGCGGGCCACGGCGGACGACAGCGAATCCATGGCCGCGGTGATCTTCACCGACGCCTTCATGGTCATCGGCCGGCAACTGTTGCAGGTCGCGTTGAATGCCTTTGACGACTACGCCTATGCCACGGCCAACGGCAACTCCATCAGCACCATCCTGAGCTGGACCAACGACCTGCGCGGCAACTACCTGACCCTGGACGATATCGTCCGGCCCAACGCCGAAGTTGCCCTGAGCGACGGCCTGACCCTGGATATCCCGCTGCCGGCCTACACCCTGCAGAGCAGCGACACCCTGGCCAAGGTCGCCGCGGCCTGGTCCGACAGCAGCGTACCGGCGCGCTGGAGCACCAGCGCCTCGGGGCTGATCCTGGCCAACGGCAATTCGTTGGTGATCGCCGCCAATCAGGTGATCAGCCTGCCGGTGGGCAACGACATCCATCAGTACACCACCGGCCCCGGGGAAACCTTCAACAGCCTGGCCCGGGCCCTGGGCGTGACGCTGGCGCAACTGGCCCAGGACAGTGCGCTGTACGCCATGCCCGGGCTGTTGCTTGCCGGCCAGCCGCTGCTGCTGCCGAACCTGGCGTACCGCACCGCCGGCGACAGCCTCAACAGCGCCGGCGCGCGCTTCGGCGTCAGTGCCATGACCCTGTTCAGCAACCCGGCATCAGCCAACTTCGGGGTGGCGCCCCTGTTCGCCACGCCGCAGATCACCCTCACCTCGCTCAACAGCCTGTACACCGAGGACCTGTGGAATCTGCTGGTGGCCACCGACCAGCTGTCGCAACTGGCGGGCATGCTCTCGCGCTTTCTGGCCTACGGCCTGCGCCTGCCGGCGAACCCGGCGGGCATGGGCGGCCTGAGCCTGAGTCCGGAGTTTCTCTACCCCGCCCAGCAGAACGCCTATGGCCTGTACCAGCTGACCGGGCAGCAGTTCCCGACCCCGGCCGGCCAATTGTCCGGCAGCGATTTTCCCATCAGCCTGAGCCGGGCCGCCACCAGCCACGGGGTCGACCTGTCGTTCGTGCAGATCGCCGGAGCCAGCAGCGGCTCGATGAACCTGAACCAGGCCTACAGCAACCTCTGCGGGGTGCTGGCCTACGCCCGGCAAGGCAAGTTCCAGCCGGCGCCGCGCATCGACCTGCTGCCCACCGTGGCCCGCAGCCCGAAAGACTACGCGGTAAAAAGCGTGTCCCTGTGGTCGACCGCCGACCTGCAGCAGTTGCGTGACCTCTGCCAGCCGGGGTTGCGGGCCAGCGCCGAGGGCGGCGCCAGCGTGCAGCCCATGCTCTGGTCCCTGCCCGACGGCCTGATCCAGCTGATCAACCAGCGAGTCGGCACCCTCACCCGGCAGTTGCCGCAGCTGGCGCAGCAAATACCCTACCTGCCGGCGTTCACCCCGTGCGAGGTATCCACCGACCCGGCGACCCTGGAAACCACCAGCCGCGAGATCCCGGCCTACAGCTACGCGACCCGGGTCGATTTCACCATCAAGCGCCTGCCCCAGGCCGAACCCGGGGCCATCGCCGGCAGCGGCAGCAACTTGTCCTACACCTATGAACTGCTCGGTCCGTCGGCCACCGACGCGCAGTTGCTGGAACGCCTGCTGATCGCGGTCAGCGAGCTGGGCAGCGCGATCATCAGCGGTCAGTTCCTGCTGATGCCCCAGGGCAACGCCAAGGCCAGCAACCTGCTGAGCCAGGCCGCCAGCGACTTCCTGGCCTTCCTGACCCAGACCAACCTGTCCACCGAAACCAACCCGCCGCCGGCCCTGATGGCCGCGCGCCTGGCCGAAGAAGCCGGACCGCGGGGCATCCTCAATCCGCCCGAGGAAGTGGTCAAGCTGCTCTGGGAGCTGTCCACCGTGCGCTCCGGCGGCTACTACCTGAGCTACTACGATGCAATCGCCGCCGCCGGCCTGCCCGACAGCATCTTCGACGACAGCGGCACCGCCACCCTGACCCTGGTGGTGACCTACCCCCGCGCCGCCCTCGACGGCCGCCTGGGCAACTTCGTCAACGCCTTCGTCAGCACCGACACGGTGATCCAGCAAGGCAGCCACATGACCCTGCGCTCGGCCGCCACCGCCGACCACAGCCAACCCACCGGTGCCGGCGACAGCCTGGACAACCTCGCGGCCTTCTACGGCATCGGCACTGGACACATCGCCGAGCTCAATGCCGGCGTCACGCTGAGCAAGGCAGTGCAGGTGCCGGTGGACGGCATCATCCACCTGGTGACCCCGGCCGAGGCCAGCGCCGGCAACGGCCAGAGCGCGAGCATTCTCGATAACCTGGCGCGCTACTACTCGGTGGGCGCGCTGCAACCGATCAGCGCCACGCAGATCGCCAACCTCAACCCCGGGGTCAGCGCCGCCGGCGGCGTGGCCCTGTTCATCCCGGCCCTGACCTATGTCGTCGACGCCAGCCTGGCGCCGGGCAACAGCCTGCAATCCCTGGCCAGCTACTACGGCCTTGACCTGGATGCCCTGGCGGTGGGCGCCGCGCAGGTCACCGGGCTGTTCAGTGTCGGCAGCAGCCTGAGCATCGACACCCAGACCTTCGATCTGCAGGCGGTGTTCAAACAGGGCAACGCAGCTTTCAGTGTGCTGCGCAACAACCCACCGCCGGTGGATTCGCCAAGCCAGGACCCGGACGGCTACGCCAGCGCCTACCTGTACAACCTGTACTCGGTGCTGTCCGCCGGGCTCGACGGTTCGCCCTGGTTCAGCGCCAGCGAGCTGGCCCTGCCCTTCGGCCCGCAGCGGCCGGACAGTGGCGTCGACTCGCCCGAGGCTCAGGCCCGCCGGCGGGCCATGCGCGATCCGCAAAGCCGCGCCCGGGCCCTCAACGACCTGGCCGAGGACAGCCAGTACAGCTACCAGCAGACCCTTGGCCTGGCCCGGCGCGCCACCAGCAATGCCGCACCGACGCCGGCCCGGCCCGGGCTGCCGAGCGCGGAGGACAACCCCTACCGTGGCGTGGGCAGCTTCGCCCAGGTCAACCTGACCTGGCTGGACATCTTCGGCAACATCACCGTCACCCCCTTCCAGGCCCCCGCGCCCGGGTATCCCGGCAGCCTCAATCACCCGCCGCTGCCGCTGCGTTACTGCGACCGGCTGATCGCCCTGTCGGCCTGGCCCAACACCCGCAGTTTCTATACCTACGAAGCCGTTGCCGGCGGCGCGCAACTGGTGATCAGCCTGAGCCTCGACACTTCCAGCTATGACCCGGCCGGCGGTGACAAGGTCAAGGAGCAGGCCAAGAAGGACCTGGCGATGTTCAACCTGATCTACTACCAGCTGAACCAGTCCTACAAGGATCTGCAGTTGCCCTGGTGCCAGGGCCGCGCAGTCAGCGTGGAGCTGGTCAACAGCCTGTTCGCCCAGCCCCTGAGCCGACTTGATGACAACCAGGCGCAGCCACTGCTGGACTATGTCAACGGGGTGATCCTGTACCTCGCCCAAGTGGTCCAGGGCACCCGCCCTGCCGCGCCGGCCACGGTGCAACTGACGCTGGCGGTGGACATCGACGCCCTGGCCCCGGGCTCGATCCTGCCCCTGAGCCTGACCCTCAGCCTGCGCCGGGTCGCGGCGCTGGTGGAGCCGGATGTCGCCGGCCTGGAAGGTGGTGTGGCGGTGACCAGCACCCTGCTGCCGGTCCCCGATGCACTGAGCGCCCGCACCAGCGGCTACAGCCAGTTCGCCCGGACCTTCGAGGCGCTGTTCCAGCGGGCCGGGGCCTGGATGACCCGGGTCGGCAGCGGCACCGCGGACCCGGGCAGCACCCCGGACGGCCGCAGCCAGACCCTATGGGCCGCGCGTTTTGCCCTGAGCGACGGCGCCGACGGCATCCGTTACCGCATCGATCCGGCCCCGGGCTACTTCGCCGCCCAGCCGATCGCCCGCAGCCTGACCTCCGACAGCGTGCAGATCTACCCCAACTACCAGCCGGACCAGCCATTCCCGAGCGGCGATCCCGTGACCCTGACCCTCACCGGGGTCGATCAGAACCTGTGGTTCGAAACCGCCCTCAAGGCCATCGACGGCTTCCTCGCGCCGACCTACGCGCCCTCGGTGTTTCTGCTCGACACCCTGCTGGGCAGCAAGGACCCGCTCAAGGACGGCAACCTGGGGAAAATCCTCAGCGCCAAGCAGACCCTGGCCGACGCCATTGCATCGACCATCAAGCCGGTGCTCTCGGCAGGCCCGCAGGATGGCCCGGCGCGGGCCGCCGCGGGCGAGAAGCTGCGCCAGACCCTGCTCAACCAGCTGTATTCGGCCTACAGCACCACCGCCATCGTCGGCTTCTCGGTGCAAGGCAGCGCCACCGGCGAGCCCCTGTCGCTGTACGGCCAGCCGACGGTGGCGAGCGCCGCACCTGCGGCGCGCACCAGCGACCCAGCGGTGGCCGGCAACGACAACTACGCCTTTGGCAGCGGGCGCATCGCCCTGCCCGACACCCCTGGGGAAAGCGCCCTGGCGTTTGTCTTCAACTCGCGCAACGAGGCGGCAAGAAGCTACGTGCCGCTGGACCTGGAGCTGCAGATCAGCCACCTGGAGCATGACGTGCGCAATGTGCCGGGCATCAGCGGCTACACCCAGTCGAACTGGATCTCGCTGATCTCCGGCCCCTTGCGGGTGCCCCTGGCCGACGGCCAGACCCTGAACCTGCCGGTGCTGCTGCGGGCCCTGCCCGAGCCGCCGACCATTCAGGGGCAGACCGCGACGGCCTGGGCCCCGGTGCCGCAGCAGGTCTCGGACCTGAGCAAATGGACCTACGCCTTCGACTCGCTGGTGCGCGGCACGGCCCAGGACAGCCTGAACGTGGCCATCGCCCTCAACACGCCAACCGTCGATGGCGCGCTGCGCAGTGCCAACAAGAGCCTGGTCACCGCCCTGGCGCAATTCGTCAGCGTGTACCCGAGCATTGAAGTGGCGATGCAGGACAACCTCAGCGCGATCAACTTCGGCGAGCCCACCGCGGTGCAGATTGCCGCGGCGCAACAGGCGGTGGAGGCCTTCGTCTACATCGTCCAGGAGGTCACCGAGGCCTACGATGCCTGGGCCCGGCCGCTGCTGCGCAGCGCGGCGGCGTTTGTCGCGCCCCAGGCCCTGACCTGCAGCTTCAGCCAGGTACTGGCACCGGTGACGGTGGATGGCCAGGAGCGGGCCGAAACCCTGCTGCTGGATGTCAGCATCAATCAGGTGGCGGCCAGCTACGATGCGGCCAGCGGGCAGATCAGCGCCACCCTGCCCCAGCTCGGCAAGGTCAGCCTGCCCTTGCCGCTGGTGCAGATCGCCCCGCAACAGTACGACGCGGTGAGCGTGGTCGATCCGAGCAACCCGGGGCTGATCGCCTACCGCTACCGACTCAAGGGCAGCCAGCCAGCCGTGTGGCTCGCCTACGCGGATGCACTGCTGATCGACGAGCGCCGCACCAGCCTGCCGGCCCTCAACCTGTTCGACCACCAGAACGCCTGGGCCTCGCTGTCGGTGGAACGCAACCGCATCCTGTTCCCCGCCGCGGACATCGGCACCCTGCAGACCAACCCGCTGTTCCGCTTCTCAACGCCGGTGGTGCGCTTTGTCGAAAGCATCAGCCCGCACATCAGCCAAGGCAGCTTCTCCCTGGACAACCTGAAGGTGCCGAACGCCAGCCTGGACGACTACCTGGAGGTGTTTTTCGCCGCCCTGGGCGCCGGCAGTAACGGCACCACGGTGCAGGTCGGCATGGAGGGCCGCTACAGCTACGAGGTCGCCTCGCCCGGCGTGGTCGCGCGCACCGTGCTACCGGCGGCGCTGCTGTTGCCGGTGGCGACTTCGCTGAACAGTCCGCCGCCCTTCACCAGCGCCTTCAGCCAGGCCATCGATCGCTGGCGCCTGGCCGAACAGGTCACGGTGCAGGGCAACGCCCGGGTCGACCTGACTCTGCGGGCCTTCAGCGCCGACGATCCGGCGCAACTGGCGCGGGGCGCGGTGGCCGCGGACAACCAGCCACCGCTGCTGAGCATCGAGACTCTATGGGTATCCGCCAACAAGGTTCCACCGGAACAAGGAGGTGCATGAGACCGCCACTGCCGCGCACTGTTGATGAAGATGACCGCTGTAAATCAAACCTATTGGAGTACACCACATGAACGGACACACCAATCCCTCCTTTGACGAAGCCATGCCACTGGGGGCGTCTGATGCGCAATTCATCAATGACCTGCATGAGCTACTGGAGCGCCACGGCAACCTGGATCGCTTCGGACTCTGCCTGCTGCACGATCACTTCGCGGTCGCCGAGGACGAGATCCTGCTCGAATGCAACGACCATGAAGCCCGCACCCTGCACCTGGATGTGGTCAAGCGCGGCGCGCTGCCGGAGAGCAAATTCACCAGTTGGCGCATCGGCGGCCCTCGGGCCGAGGCCCTGACTGCTTGCGCCATGGATAAATGCAAGGTCGAGGCCTTGACTGCCTGCGCCATGGACAAGTGTAAGGTCGAGGCCTTGACCGCCTGCGCCATGGACAAGTGCAAGGTTGAAGCCCTCACCGCCTGCGCCATGGACAAGTGCAAGGTCGAAGCCCTCACCGCCTGTGCCATGGATAAATGCAAGGTCGAAGCCCTCACCGCTTGCGCCATGGACAAGTGCAAGTAGTTCCAGGTCCTGCCGATGGCCAGTGGCGGGCACGGGAGGCCGATCGGCTGCCGTGCTCGTCCTGGCTTGCGCAGTTTTATCAGCGGCGCCACGGCGCCCTGGTCGGTTCCGGCAGCGCGGCGCTGGAACTGGCGCTGCGCCAACTGGGGGCCAGCGGCACCTGGCGGGTCGCGGTTCCCGCCGCCACCTGCCATCAAGTGGTGGCCGCCGTCCTCAATGCCGGCGCGATACCGGTGATTATCGAAAACGCCGCCGACCTGCTGCTCAGCAGCGAGGCGCTGGCGCCCCATATCCATGGCCTGGACGCGGTGATCGCGGTCCATCAATACGGCTTGCCCTGTGACATCCCGGCCTTGCGCCAGTTGCTGGGCCCGCGCCTGCCGATCATCGAGGACAGCGCCGGTGCCTGGGACCTGTGCTGTCCCGGCGCATCGCTGGTGGTCACCTCCCTGGGCCACGGCAAGGCCCTGGACATCGGCGGCGGTGGCGCGCTATTCGGCGATCTGCCGGTGGATGGCGACATCGACGTCTGGTCGCCGGGCCAGCGTTCCCGCGCCTGCCCGGCCTTGAGCCCGGCCCTGTCGATTCATGCCCTGCCGGCGCTGATGCCCGCAGTCGCCCGGGCCCAGGCCCGTAGCCGACGGCTGCGGGAGCAGATGCCCGGGCTGCTGGCGCGCTTGCGCGATGCCGGCCTGGAACCCTGGACCGCGGCCGGATCGGCGCTGCCCAGCGGTCAATACCTGGCGATCCGCACCCGCGAACCGCAGTTGTTCGAACGCCTGCGCCACAGCCCCCATGCCGAGGCACTGGGGGTCTGCGCCCCGGCGGCCGGCGCGCTGCGGGAGCTGCCCATGCTGCGCGGCCGTGGCGAGGTGGCCCAGGGGCCGCAAGCCAGCCTGGAACTGCGCCGCAACTGGGTCCTGCTGGACCCGATCGCCGCCCTCGACCACCCCGGGCGCCTGGATGCCTGGGCCGGAGACACTCGATGAACAGTCCCGCCTGGCAACCCCAGCACGATCTGAACCTGCCTTTCGCCCCAGGCCCACGGGTGCAACGACTGGCCGACTACGCCGAGAGCGGCCAGACACTGAGCACGGAACAACTGCTCGGGGTGGCCGGTGCGCGAGTGCTGTTCGCCAACTACCCGGCGCTGCGCGCCGACTTCGACGCGCCCTGGGAGGGAGCCACGGAGGCGGCCATCGATCGCTGGCTGCTGGACCACGCGGCTTTTATATCCACCAGCCAGGCAGCGGCCCAGGGCATCAACACCCCGATTACCCTGGACGACCGGCGGGTAACGGCCTGGCGTCCGCCACGTTATGGGCGCGCCGCGGTGCTGTGCACGCCGGCCAGCGAACAGGTGCTGTTCGACATCAAGGGCATTGGCGTGCCGCCGGACGAAGCCCCGCAGTTGCCCCATTCCAACGGTCTGCTGACCCTGGCCGAGGCGGTGCACGAAGTGCTGATGGAGCACCTGGTGTTCGCCGCCATGAACCACGCCGGCGCCGCGATCACGCCATTGCCGGCCTATGCCCTGATCGACCTGGGCTTCGATGCCTTGTGGCATGACGGGCGTGCGGCGGAACCGGCGGTGCTGCTGTTGCGCCGGGCCTGCACCCGCCCGCGCTGCCAGTGGCAGCGCTACTGGCAGGGCCCCGAACTGGCCGGGGCCCTGATGCAGGCCGAGCTTCTGCTGCGGCGTTATGGCTTGACCGCCAGCAGCTGCGGCGCGGTGCGCTTTCACCTGTGCCGGGAGAACGGCGAACTGCAAGTCACGCGCGATGAGCAAAGGCTGGCGGTCAGTGCTCAGGTGGCCGGGACGCTGCAACGCCTGCTGAGCGCCAACCGGGGTGCGCCCTTGCTGATCGACGGGGTCAACGTGCAACTGGCGGGGGTGCCCGGCGTGGCGCCATTGCAACTGCAGGTGATGGACTTTGGCCGCTATCGGTTTGCCGAGCGCTTCGACCATCACCTGTACGCCTGGATCGACGCCGACTACCAGAACCTCAACGGCCTGTACCTGGCGCCGGACGATCCGCGCTACGTGCAGCCCGATCCGCGCCTGAGCCTGGCCCGCAGTGCCGAGGGTCGGTGTTTCGCCGAGCTGCAACACCAGGTCGCGGGGTTTCGCCAGGGCGGCGATCCCCAGCGCCTGTGCCAGGCGTTGCGCGCCACCCTGGCAGAAGCCTGCCGGCCATTGCGCGGCCAGGCCTGAAGCCCGGGTCCGGGCGGGGCTCAGTCGCCGAGCAGGCCCGGCGCCGGGCGAACCCGGCGATCGGGGTGATCACGCTCGATGAACTGGCGCAGTCCTTCCCGGGTTTCAGGGGCGTGGATCGAACGGTTGAAGCACTGGGCCTCGATCTTCAGGCCTTCGGCCAGGGGCAGTCCGTAACCGCGGATGGCGGCTTCCTTGTCCGAGCGCATCGCCGGCTGCGGCAGCCCGGCGAGCATCCGGGCCAGCTCCAGGGCCCGTTTGAGGGAGCGCCCGCTGGGCACTATTTCGTTGACCAGGCCAATGCGATAGGCATCCTGGGCATCGATCACCTTGCCGGTGAGGATCAGCTCCATGGCCCGGCCCATGCCGATGATCCGCGGCAGGCGCTGGGTGCCGCCGTCCGCCAGGCCGATGTTCCAGCGGCGGCAGGTGACGCCAAAGGATGCGTGTTCCTCGGCGATGCGCATGTCGGCAAAACAGGCCCACTCCAGGCCCCCGGCATAGGCCACGCCATTGACCGCGGCGATCACCGGCTTGTAGACATCGACCCAGCGGCTGGGGCCAATGATGCCGGGGCGCTCGCCACGCTCATGGGCGGCCATTTCCTCGGGGTCCGACGGCACCAGTTGTGCGGCGGCCTTGAGGTCGCCGCCGGCACAAAAGGCCCGGTCGCCGGTGCCGGTGATGATCGCGACCAGGGCGCTTTCATCGTCGCGAAAGCGGCTCCAGGCTTCGATCAGTTCGCGGTGGGTCACGGGGCCGATGCAGTTGCGCTGCTCGGGACGGTTGAAGCGGATGACCACGATGGGGCCCTGTTGCTCGTAGGCGATTTCCTTGAAGTTCATGGCAACTCCTGTTGCAGGTCGTGGCCCGCTTGAGCGAACCCGAACAGCAGTATAGGCAGGCACGGCCCCGGGCCGGTGTGGCGTGGCACACATGCCTGGGCGCTGCCTGGACAGCCAGCAGCGGCTGGGGCGCTGGCCGGCGCACCGGCCGGCCTGTTAGCCTAGCCGCCCGCTTTGCCTGCACTGCGAAACCGCCATGACCTCTACAGCGCAATTCTGGCGCGATGCAAACCTGCCTTACGTCGAAAGCCGCCGGGCCTGTGACAGCCGCGCCAACTACAAGGCCCACAGCCATCCGACGCTGTCCATCGGCGTGGTGGACCGTGGCGTCAGCCTGTTCAGCGGCGGTGCCCAGGGCCCGACCCTGATCCAGGCCGGCAGCGTGGTGTGGGTCCCGGCCCATTGCGCCCATGCCTGCAATCCACGGCCCGATACCGCCTGGAGCTACCAGATGCTGCACCTGGACCCGCGCTGGGTCGGAGCGGTGCGCCAGGAAGCGCAGCACGACGGGCCGACGGCGCTGTGCCAGGTGCTGTTGAGCCAGGATCCGCACCTGTATCAGCGGGTTTGCCGGCTCAACGACCTGCTGTTTTCCGCCGCCAACTGGCAGGACAAGGAAGCCGCACTGATCGAGTTCATCGGCGACTTCCCGCTCCACGACCAGCCGGTGATTGCCCTGGCCGCCGACCCGGCAAGGGCCGGTGCCGGGGTGCGTCGGGTCATGCAGTTCCTGCGGGACGATGCGCAACAGGCCCAGCCCCTGGAACGCCTGGCAGCACTGGCCGGCCTCAGTCGCTACCAACTGATCCGCGCCTTTCGCAGCGCCACCGGAATGACGCCCCACGCCTATCAGCTGAACCAGCGGATCATCCAGGCCCGGACCTCGCTGCAGGCCGGGGAACCCTCGGCCGACCTGGCACAGCGCCTGGGTTTCGCCGATCAGGCGCACTTCCAGCGGGTGTTCAAGGCCCATGTCGGCGTGACCCCGGGGCTGTACAAGGCCTGAGGCCGCGCAATTTTCTTCAATACCGCAGCCCCTGGGGCGCCGCAGACTTCCGGGCTATCACGTCACTGGAAGTCTTTACCGATGCTGCAACAGTTCCTGCTGGTCGCCGCCGCACACTTTCTTGCCCTGCTCTCTCCCGGCCCGGATTTCTTCCTGGTGGCGCGCATGTCCATGGCCGCCGGCTGGCGCGCGGCCACTGGCGCCTGCCTGGGCATCGCCCTGGCCAACGGCGTATTCATCGTTCTGGCTTTCGCCGGGGTTTCGGTGTTTCGGGCCGACAGCCCGCTGTTCCTGACGATCCAGCTGGCCGGGTGCGGCTACCTGCTGTACATGGGCTGGCTGTTTCTGCGCCACGCCGGGGCCAGCTCCCTGGCCGCGGTGGACAGCAATGGCCAGACCCGCACGCTGGGCCGTGCCACCTGGTGGCGCGGCCTGGGCATGGGCTTTGCCTCCGGCATCCTCAATCCGAAGAACGCGCTGTTCTATGTCAGCCTGGCTTCCCTGGTAGGCGCGCAGACCAGCGCCGGCTGGAAACTGGTCTACGGCCTGTGGATGTTCAGCGCGGTGCTGCTGTGGGACGTGCTGGTGGCCCTGGCGATCGGCAATCGCCGGGTGCGCGAGCGCTTTGCCCGGGCCCTGCCCTGGCTGGAACGAGGCACCGGGGTGGTGCTGATCCTCCTGGCGTTGCTGGTGATCGGCGCCACGCTGTGGCGGCACTGAAGCTCTGGGCCGCGTCCCGCCACAGGCCTGCCGCGCCGCTGATGGCCACGCCGAAAAGCTCAAGCCCCAGACCCGCCCCGAACCTGCGACCGATGGCCGCAGGCATTGGTCTAATTAGCCCGCCGCTGCTTTCGTCTGTTTGCTACCATGCGCGGGTTTTTGCCTGTCTGGCTGTTCAAAGGGCGTTATTTCATGAGTGTTTTGCTGACTCGCCGCACCCTGCTCACCAGCGCCGGGGTGCTCGGCCTGGGCCTGCTTGCCGGTTGCGACAACAGTCCCCGACTGTCCTTCAAGTACGGCAAGGACCTGAGCAATCAGATTCTCGGCCGCACCTTCAAACTCACCGATTCCCAGGGCGAAACCAAGTCGCTGTCCAGCTACCGCGGCCTGATGCCGATGATCTTCTTCGGCTTCACCCAGTGCCCGGCCGTCTGCCCCACCACCCTGGCCCGCGCCGCCCAGGCCAAGAAGCTGATGGGCCGCGATGGCGAGCGCCTGAAAGTGGTGTTCATCACCCTGGACCCGGAGCGCGACACGCCCGAGGTGCTGGACGCCTACGTCAAGGCCTTCGATCCGAGCTTCGAAGCGCTGTACGGCAGCCTGGAAGAAACCGCGGCCACCGCCAAGGAATTTGGCGTGTTCTACGAAAAGATCCCCAGCGGCTCGACCTACACCCTGTCCCATACCGCCACCAGCTTTGTCTACGACTCCCGGGGCACCTTGCGCCTGGGGCTGTCCCAGTCTCTCAACGCCCAAGAGTGCGCGGAAGACCTGCTCACCGTCATGGAGGTTTGTTAATGAATGCCCACCAGCGCCCGTCGCGCCTTAAATCCGCCCTGCTGCTGATCTCTCTGCTGGGCCTGGCCGGCACCGCCGGCGCCGCGACCCAAGTGGACAACGCCTGGGTCCGCGCCACCGTCCCTGGCCAGCACGCCAGCGGCGCCTTCATGGACCTCACCGCCAGCAGCGACAGCAAGCTGGTCGAAGTGCAGTCACCTGTGGCCAAGAACGTGCAGATCCATCAGTCGAGCATGCACAACGACGTGATGAGCATGCAGCCAGTGGACGCCATCGCCCTGCCGGCCGGGAAGAAGGTCAGCCTGGACACCCACGGCTACCACGTGATGCTCATGGAGCTCACTGGTCAGATCAAGGCCGGGGACACCGTGCCGCTGACCCTGATCGTGGAAAACGCCAAGGGCGAGAAGGAGTCGATCAAGGTCCAAGCCCAAGCCCGGGCGCTGGATGCGCCGGACCACAGCATGATGAAGCACTGAGACAGCAAACATGAAAACCGGCCCCTGCGGGCCGGTTTTTTTATGAGTAATCCAGCGCCCGGGCCAGCCACACGGTGAAGCCGCAACACTGTGGATCTTCACTGATGTGCTGCACCACTTCGAAACCATGGGTATCGAGCAAGGTGCAGTATTCCCCCGGGTCCAGGCTCGCGTGGTACAGGGCCTCGCCTTCGAACTCGCCGATGGCCTCCCCTGCTGCAGGTCCGCTGGTGAACATCAGGGCGCAGCCCGGAGCCGCATGGCGTTCGAATACGGCGAACATGGCGCGCTGATCGTCCGGGCTCAGGTGGAACAGGCTGTTCCACGCCAGGATGCCGGCAAAGTCCTGATCCAGGGCCAGACCGCGCATGTCGGCGTTGATCCACTGCTGCTCGGGAAAGCGCTGGCGACACTGATCCAGCAAGGCGGCGCTGCTGTCGACGCCCGTGACCGCGTAACCACGTTCCACCAGATAGCGCGCCACCGGCTCGCCACCGCCACACCCCAGGTCCAGTACCTGCCGGCCAGACCCCATGACCTGGCGAAAGCGTTCGAACCAGGCCTGTTCGCTGTGAAATGCCTGGGTGTTGGCCCGGCGCGCCCGGTCCCAAGCCTGGGCATGACGCTGGTACAGATCGACGATGTGACGGGCGGATTCGTGCATCCACAGGCTTCCTTGTGCTGTTTGGTGGCCGCGGATTACAGCACAAGGGCGCCAGGCAAAGCGAAGTTGGCGGTAAGGCGTTATGTGGCCTGGCCGTTGGCATCCCAGGCCACCGGGGCCTGGCCGAGGAACTGACGCAGTTCGGCCAGCAGCTTGTCGCTGGAATGGCTGCTGGGCCGGTCGGCGACAAACCTCAGGCCCGGCATGATTGTCTGCACCCCATCGTAGTGCCACTGCCCAGGAGTGCGCTCCGTTTCCTGCAAGGCCCGGGCGAAGATCGCCAGGTCCCGACGGGCCCGGGGAATGCCGCTGCTGCGCTCGACCCAGCTTTCATAACGCTGGCGGATTTCGATACGCCCCTGATTGACGATGGCCAGCACCCCACAGCGACTGCGATTGTGCAACGCCACCGGCGACAGGCCGAAGTACTCGCCCTCGCCCTGCCATGCCCCGTCAGGCAGGCGAAAGATCGCCAGATCGATGTCCGGGTACTCTTCGATCCGTGTGGCGGCATGCTCCACCAGCAACGTACTGCGCTGCAGCTCCTGCATGGCCGGGTCGTACAGCTCGGCGTAACGCCGGGTGTTATCCAGCACATCGGCCAGTTGCGGCAACAGTGTGGTGAAACGCGTCATGAGTCGCCGGTCGTTGCCCCCCTGGCTGTGGCTGCGCACCCGGGCGGCCAGGGCATGCAGGGTAAAGGCGCAGTGCAGGGCCTGGGGCGAAGTGCCCCGGGTGAAGTCGCCGAGTCGTGCGATATCAATCAGCAATTGACGGTGCCGCAGGGCCTGCTCGGGGGCCAGGAAGGCGTAGACCGAGGCCAGCCCGTCAAGATCGAAATGATCGCTGGTGATCACCTGCGCCTGTTCCACCCTCAGCCCTTGTTGGAGAAAGATCAGGGCGCTGGTGGTGGACAGGTTGGCCTTGTAGGCGCTGGGGGTCTTGTTGGCCGGCCAATGGGACAAGGTCAGCACGGTGGCCGGATTGTCGATGGAATCCAGGGAGATATTGGTCCGTCTGTGGGTCTGGCCCAGGGGCAGGAATCCATAGGGGCTGTGGGGCCCCAGGCGCCAGGGTTGCAAGCCAGGCTCCAGCGGCGTTTCGCCGCCTCCGGGCGCCAGTCGCTGATGCAACTGCCGGGGCAGTTCCAGCGGCGCCGGCGTTGCGCTCCCGAGTTCGCCCGAACCGTCCAGGCGATAACTGAACTGGCGCAGGTTCTCCCGGCGCAGGTCCCGGGGGTTGCCATTGCACACCCCGCAGCCGGGGCCGCCGAGGACGCTGAGCAGATCGGTGAACTGATTGTCGGCAATGCCGATGGCGCGTCCCCCCAGCAGACGAAGGTCCAGGTGCGCGAACAATGGGGCGACTCCCGGATCGAAAAGGAAGCCCTGTTCCTGGCAAGCGGTATTGAGGCTGTTCATCTGTATGTCCTTGAAGTGTGACGAGTCAGGCGGGCCTCAGGCCTCGGCCAGCGCCCGGGTATGGTGGCGCCGGACCTGACGCATGCAGATAAACAACAGGGCCGATACCCCGGCGTAGATTCCGAACAGCCAGGCTGCGGCCTGGGCCGTACCGGCAACACCGGCGGTGGAACTGAGTCCGGCCAGATTGACAATCATCCCCGCCAGCGCCGCGCCCAGGGCCGTGGCCACCAGTTGCACCGTGGTGATCGAAGCGCCCGCCAGCTCCTTTTGGTCATCGGCCGCGTTTTCCAGGACTCGGGACAACAGATGGGGCCACGCCAGGCCGATCCCTGTGCCCACCAGCAACATGGCCAGGCACACCGCGCCCAGGCTCAGGAACGGCGTGGCTGTGGCAGGCATGAACAGGCAGGCCAGGAGCAGGCCGGCCACCACCAGAAACGGTCCGCTGGCAATAGCCCGGACCGCGCCCTGGGGGCTCAGGCCAGAGCTGAAGATCGCCCCCAGGGTCCAGCCGGCCGCCATCAGCGCGGCGATGTAACCCGCCAGCAAAGGCGTCTGCTGATGCAGCTCTTGCAGGAACAGTGGCACAAAGACCTCGCTGGTCATGCCCACCACCAGCAGCGCCATGGAGAGGTACAGCGCCAGCAAGGGGCTGCCGGATTTCAGGCTGTCGCGGGGCAAGAGACGTTTGCCGGAGCGGTTCTCCAGCACCACCACCAGCAGCAACAGGCCCAGACCGACGCCCAGGCCCAGAGCGTTGTACCCGGGTGAAGGTGTGATGCTGCCAATGGAGATCGCCAGCACCACCGCGGTCAGCAACACCAACTGCAGGCCGGGAATGGGACTGCGAGGCGCCGTATCGCGGCTTTTACCCGGTAACAGGACAATCGCCAGCAGCATGAACAGCAAGGTGCAGGGCACAAGCACCCAGAACGCCGCACGCCAGGCTCCGTGTTCGGCGAAGACCCCGCCCACGGCTGGTCCGATCAGGGTGGCCGCGCCCCACATGGCGGAAATCAGCGCCATCGCCCGGGGCCATAGCGGCTCGTCGAACACCAGGCGGATCATCGCGTAGGGCAAGGCGAACAGCAGCCCTCCGCCCAGGCCCTGGACACTGCGGCCGAAGATCAGCCAGCCCATGTCCGGGGCCAGGGCACACAGGCCGCAACCGAGCATGAACACCAGGCCGGCCAGGGCATAGGCGAGCTTCGGCCCCAGTATCCCCAGGGCCCGGGTGGACAACACCGAACCTATGATCGAGGCCACCACGAACAAGGTGGTATTCCAGGCGTAGTAGTCCAGGCCGCCGATATCCTTGACCACCGAAGGCAACAGCGTGGTGACCAGGTACACATTGATTGCATGCAGCGCCACGCCACCGGCCAGGGCTGCCGAGCGCAGTCCGTTCTTGCCCAGTAACAGTGCTGACCATCCGCTTGTCGAAGCCATGCCTTGCTCCCTTAGGGTGTTCGATAAGGTCGCACTGTATTACACAAGCTTTTACTTTGATAATTAATTTTTCATTGCCTCGCTTTCTTGCCCAATCCGCCGCTCAAAGCGCGACAATCGCCGGGCTCCTTGACCGGAGCCTGTTATGCTTGCGCGGTTGGCAGCGTCCTGCACACCCTTGATACCCCACTTGCGCATTGGTTAATGGCCCAGCATGTCCTCGATATCCTCCCCTGCCGAGAAGAAGAACCCCGGAGCCACCGCCGAGCGAATTCTGTTTCTGCTGAAAACCCGCGGCCCCTTGAAAACCGCCGACCTGGCCCCGCTGCTCAAGGTGTCCCTGGAAGCCACCCGCCAGCAGCTACAGAAGCTGCTGGACGCTGAACTGATCGCCGGGCAGATGATGCCGGCCCAGGGCGCCGGGCGTCCGTCACAGAAATGGGTGTTGACCGAGCAGGCCCAGGCCCGTTTTCCCGACACCCATGCCCACCTGACCCTACAACTGATCGATTCGATTCGCGCGGTCTATGGGGCCGACGGTGTGGAACGCATCGTCACTGATATGGAGCGGGTCAACACCGCGCAGTACCTCGACGTCTGCGCCCCGCTACCGACCCTGGAAGAACGGGTCCGGGCCCTGGCGCAGATCCGTGAAGTCGCCGGCTACATGGCCAGTGTCGAGGCCGACGGCGAGAGCTGGCTGTTGATCGAGAGTCACTGTCCGATCTGTGTCGCGGCCCAGCAGTGCCAGGGCTTCTGCCGCTCCGAACTGCAAGTGTTCCAGGCCGCCATTGGCGACCTTGGCCAGGTGCAGCGCGTGGAGCACCTGATCACTGGCGGTCGACGCTGCGTTTATCGCATCAGCGCCCTCCAACCGAGTCCCCGCCCGTGATCGCCCCGACCCTGTCGCACCTGCTCAAGCGTGGCGCGCTGATCTTCGGCGTTGCCGCATTCACCCTGCTGGCCTGGCGCGCCTACGACAGCGAGCGGGGTCCGGCGCTGCAACCCTGGCACCTGCGGGTGCCCCACGAATTGAGCGTCGAGCAGATCGATCGGGCCGACTGGGCAACCTGGCTGCAGGCCGAGGGGCGGGTGTTCGCCGAAGTCGAGCGCGAGGTCAGCGACACCCTCGATCCATCCCAGGTGCCGCCCTTCAACCGTTACCGCAAGGACAGCCGGGTCTACCCGCCACACTTCGCCACCGACTGGAACCGCTCCTACCTGCTGCGCCCCCAGGGTCCGCCCCGGGGCGTGGTGGTGCTGCTGCACGGGCTGACCGACTCGCCCTACAGCCTGCGGCACATTGCCCGGCGCTACGTTGCCCACGGCTACCTGGCCATCGGCCTGCGCCTGCCCGGTCACGGCACGGTGCCCGCCGGCCTGACCGAGGTGCAGTGGCAGGACTGGCTGGCGGCGACCCGCCTGGCCCTGCGCACGGCGCGGGCCGAAGTGCCGGCACCTGCGCCCCTGCACATCGTCGGCTACTCCAACGGTGGCGCCCTGGCGGTCAAGTACGCCCTGGACGCCCTCGGCGATCCGCAACTGCCACAGGCCCAGCGCCTGGTGCTGATTTCACCGATGATCGGCGTGGCGTCGTCGGCGCGCTTTGCCGGGCTGGCCGCCTGGCCCGCGGTGTTTCCAGCCTTCAGCAAGGCCGCCTGGCTGAACCTGCGCCCGGAATACAACCCGTTCAAGTACAACTCGTTTCCGGTCAATGGCGCGCGTCAGTCATGGCTGCTGACCGACGCCCTGCAAGGCCAGCTGCAAGCCCTGGCGGGCGATCCGCGGTTCCAGCAACTGCCGCCGATCCTCGCCTTCCAGTCCCTGACCGACGCCACGGTCAGCACGCCGGCGGTGGTGAACGGCCTGTTCCGCCGGCTCCCGGCCAACGGCAGCGAACTGGTGATCTTCGATCTGAACCGCACCAGCGACTTCGACGGCCTGCTGGACCCGTCCAGCCTCACCTCCCTGGCCAGCCTGCTGCCGGCGCCGCCGCGCAACTACAGCACGCGGATCCTGAGCAACGCCGAGAGCCCGTCGCACCACCTGGAAGAACTGGGCACCGCGGCCCTGAGCCTGGACAGCCAGCGCCGGCCCCTGGACCTGGCCTTCCCGGCGGGGGTGTTTTCCCTGTCCCACGTGGCCCTGCCATTCCCCGTCAGCGACAGCCTGTACGGCAGCCAACCCGATCCCGGCGAAGACTTCGGCCTGCACCTGGGCAGCCTCGCGGCCCGGGGCGAACGCGCCGTGCTGGTGGTGCCCATGGACGAGCTGATGCGTCTGACGTCCAACCCGTTCTACCCCTATCTGATCCGGCGCATCGAGTCGGATATAGATCAAGCAACAGTTCCGTCATTGATCCCCTGAATGGGCGGGTGTTAGCGTCACCGTCCTCTGCCCCCTTGATTTCCGAGGGGGCACAACTGCCGCGATGGCAGGGAATCGCAATGAAGACACTGTTTCAAAGCCGGGCGACCGGCCTCTCCCTTGCGCTGCGTCGGGCCATGGCCGGCGCGGCGCTGCTGGTCGCCGCCCAGAGCGCGCAGGCCGATCAGCAAGGGGACTTCTGGTATTTGCAGACCAGCGTCTACACCAACCACTGGAGCAACGATCCGGACCACAACAACCATCAGGACCTGATCGGCCTGGAGCGCAACTACGCCAGCGGAAAACTCTGGGGCCTGAGCACCTTTCGCAACTCCTTCTCCCAGCGCTCCTACTACGCCTACGTCGGCAAGGCCTGGGAGAGCGCCGACTGGCCGGTCTACGCCAAGCTCAGCGGCGGCCTGATCCAGGGCTACAAGGGCGACTACAAGGACAAGATTCCGCTGAACCACTTCGGCGTGGCGCCGGTGCTGATTCCGGCAGTCGGCATGCATTACGGCCCGGTAGGCACCGAGCTGGTGATACTGGGAGCCGCGGCGGTGATGGTCAACGTCGGCTACCGCTACTGACACCCGCCGGGCCCAGGGATTGGCCCGGTAAAGTCGCACAATCGTTCAAGACGTTCCTCCAGCCCTTGCCCAGAATCTCGAAGCCTGATGGCCGGCGCCTTGACGCGCCCGGCGTGGCGTCAATCCGAGAGGGCAAGGTATTCATGCAGCAGCAATCACAGCCAGAGTTATTGACCGGCCGGCCCGAGCTCTGGCGCCGGGTCGCGCCGACGGCCCTGGCCATTGTTCCGGTCAGCATGCTGTTTGGCGTACTGGCGGCCCGCGCCGACTGGTCGTTGCTGGAGGTGGCCCTGGTGGGCCTGCTGGGGTTCACCGGCAGCGGCCAGTTTGCCGCCCTGCCCCTGGCCCAATCCGGCGCCGGGTTCTTCACCCTGTTGCTGCTGACCGCCTCGCTCAACAGCCGCTACCTGCCGATGGCCTTCGCCTCGTCGGCGCGGCTGCCGCGCCGGTGGCTGCCCAAGGCCGCGGCGGCCCATCTGCTGGGGGACGAGGCCTACGCCACCGAGACCCCGGGAGACAGCCCGGCCGCGGTGCTGATGATCCGGGCAACGATTTTCCTCACCTGGGTCCTGTCCGGGGTACTCGGGGCCTGTTTGGGGCGCGCGCTGCCCGCGCATTGGGTCGGCGCCGAGCTCAATCTCGGCTACCCCGCCAGTGTGGTGTTGATGTACCTGGCGCTGAGCCAACTGCGCCGGCGCCTGGCGGGGCTCCCCGGGCGGCGTCTGGCAATCCTGGTGCACCTGGCGCTGTGTGTGGCCCTGAGCCTGGCGCTGATCCGCCTGCTGGGCACTCTGTACTTCTGGATCCCCAGCGTACTGGCCACCAGCGTGCTCCTGGCCTGGGCCCGATCATGAGTCATGGGAGCTGGGTCACCATTGCCGCGCTGTTCGCCACCAGTTGCCTGGTGCGCATCATCCCGGCCTTCGTCACCCTTCGCCTGCGACCGGACCTGCAACGCTGCCTGCAAGAGGAGCTGCCCGTGGCGGTTTTCATCAATTTCGCGGTGTACATCGCCTACGGCGAAATCGGCCGCGAGCCTTGGGCGGCGGCCGGCTCACTGCTGATCGTCGGGGTCATCGCCCTGGGTGGCAGCCTGGGCCTGATCGCCACCGCGGCCATCGGCACCGCGGTGTATGCGGCCCTGCTGCAACTGCCCGGATAGCGCATGCCGCGCCCCGGGGCGGCCGCTGTCGTTCTATTGCCCTTCGTCGCAGCCCAGCCCCTGACGCTGCGCTTGCTCGTCCTTCAGGGACTTGCCGGTGCGGGCCATGATCTGCCCTTGCAGGGTTTGCAGTTCAGTACCGTCCAGGCGCTTGCACAGGTTCGTCTCCCAGACATCGCCGGTGGCGATGCTCACCGAGAACAGCCCCCAGTACTCGGTGGCGCCGGCCTTGGGGTCGTTGTAGCCGAGGCTGAAGTCGAAGTACCCCGGATGGGGCGGCTGGCCGTGCTCATCCTGCAGATCGCCGTCGACGAACACCCCGGGTTTGTCCAGTTGATAGTCCTGATGCCTGAGGGCCACCAGTAGCACTGCCTGAGCCTGTTCGCGGGTCAGGCCCGTGGCCTTGACCTGAGCCGGCGACAGGGCGCCGCCGGCGCAGGCGACCAGGGTGGTGCACGCCAGGGTCAGGCCCAGCAGCCAGGAACGGCGATCGTTGTTCAGCACGCCAGACGCCCCCTGACCGAGAGGATGATCTTTGCCAGGTAGTCGGCAAAACCATTGCGCCCGCCGGTCGCCGCATCGCCACTGTTGTAGCCGCTGCGCACCAGGGCCTGGGCGAACTCCATGGGCTCGCGCTTGCCGCGCACCGAGGCGCCATAGCGCAAGGCGAAGGACTGGGCGGATTTCTGGAAGGAGTCGAACTTCGCCACCTTGACGCTGGCGCTGCCCTGGGCCGATTCGGCGCTGATCTGCAAGGGCGCCGGTGCATGCATGGAGAAGTAGTTGTTCAGTTCCCGGGCGATCCGCCCCGCCCCGTACTGGCTCTCCTGAGCCGCCAGGCCGAGGATGTTTTCCACCGGCAGGTCCAGTTGGTCGGCGATCGGCTGGCAGGCCGCCTTGTATTTACTGACAAAGGTGACGGCATTGATGTTGTTGCACAGTTTGGCGCTCAAGATTGCTTCCCTCGGTTGACCGGTCAATTCCATTTCCAGCAGGTGCTGCGGCGCCGATTGTAAATCAATCCCGGGCACTTGCCCGGGACTTCTTGCAGCGCCTGGTCCAGGTCTGTGGGCGTCATCACACACTGGGCGGCGGCAGCCGACCGCGGACCGCGGGCAAATGCCGTCATCACGGGAATTCACCATAAATTTGACGTTTTTTTCTGATTTGCCGCTCTACATTGCCGGCGACTTCATATGCAAATGATTCCTATTGTTCAGCCGATTCGCGATGCCTTCTCTGGCGCCTCGAACCGCCCGGTTCGACGCCCGACAAAAACAACACCCCAGGAGCTGCCCCCAGCATGACCCTCACGCCCTCTTCGCTGTTCAACACCGCCCTGCTCAGCGCCGCCTTGCTGGCCATCGGGCAGGCCCGCGCCGCCGACGCCGACGGCATCCTGGTCTACAACGCCCAGCACGAGGGGCTGACCAAGGCCTGGGTGGAAGGCTTCACCCGGGAAACCGGGATCAAGGTCACCCTGCGCAACGGCGATGACAGCGAGATGGGCAACCAGCTGGTGCAGGAAGGCAACGCTTCGGCGGCGGATGTGTTCCTCACCGAGAACTCCCCGGCCATGGCCTTGGTGGACAACGCCGGGCTGCTCGCCAAAGTGGCCCCGGGCACCCTGGAACAGGTGGCCGCTGCCTATCAGCCGGTCCATGGCAACTGGGTGGGAATTGCGGCGCGCTCCACGGTGTTCGTCTACAACCCGGCCAAGCTAGGCCCGGGCGACCTGCCCAAATCCCTGCTGGATCTGGCAGCGCCCGCCTGGAAAGGCCGCTGGGCCGCGTCTCCTGCCGGGGCCGACTTCCAGGCCATTGTCAGCGCGGTACTGGAACTCAAGGGCGAAGCCGCGACCCTGGAATGGCTCAAGGGCATCAAGGCCAATGCCAGCGTCTATCGCGGCAACAGCGCGGTGCTCAAGGCGGTCAATGCCGGTCAGGTGGACAGCGGCGTGATCTATCACTACTACAGCTTCGTCGACCAGTCCAAGACCGGCGAGAACAGCAAGAACACCGCCCTGCACTACTTCAAGCATCAGGACCCGGGGGCCTTCGTCAGCCTTTCCGGCGGCGCCGTGCTGGCCAGCAGCAAGCATCCGCAACAGGCCCAGGCGTTCCTCAAGTGGATCACCGGCGAACACGGCCAGGCGGTGCTCAGGACCGGTCACTCATACGAGTACGCCGTGGGCAAGGGCGCGGCCTCCAACCCGGCCCTGGTGCCGCTGGCCGAACTGGAGGCGCCCCAGGTGGATGCCGCCAGGCTCAACAGCAAAAAGGCGGTGGACCTGATGACCCAGGCCGGTCTGCTGTAATCCATGGCTGACCATCTGTCACAGGTCGAGGGCATCGACGGCGCCGCCCGCCTGCCCGCGGTGCGACTGCGCCAGCGTCGCCGCGACCGCGCCAGCGCGCCCTGGCTGCTGGGGGCTGCGCTGCTGGTGTCGTTGCTGGCCCTGGTGCCCCTGGGGTTCGTCGTCGCGGTGTCGATCCAGACCGGTTGGGCCGGCATCGCCGAGCTGGTGCTGCGGCCCCGGGTCGCGGAGCTGTTGTTCAACACCCTGCTGTTGCTGCTCCTGACCCTGCCGCTGTGCGTGCTGCTGGGGGTGGCCCTGGCCTGGCTCACCGAGCGCAGCGATCTGCCCGGAAGGCGGGCCTGGGCGGCGCTGGCGGTGGCGCCCATGGCGGTGCCGGCGTTCGTCCACAGCTACGCCTGGGTCAGCCTGCTGCCGGCCTTGCACGGGTTGCCCGCGGCGGTGCTGGTGTCGGTGATCGCCTATTGCCCCTTCGTCTATCTGCCGGTAGCCGCCACCCTGCGCCGCCTCGATCCGGCCCTCGAAGACGTCGCCCAATCCCTTGGGCTCAGGCCTCGGGCGCAGTTCTTGCGGGTGGTGCTGCCGCAATTGCGCCTGGCCATCGCCGGTGGCGCGCTGCTGGTGGGCCTGCACCTGCTGGCGGAGTACGGCCTGTACGCGATGATCCGCTTCGACACCTTCACCACGGCCATCTACGACCAGTTCCAGTCCACCTACAACGGGCCGGCGGCGAACATGCTGGCGGGGGTCCTGGTGGTGTGCTGCCTGGTGTTGCTCAGTGCCGAGTCCGCCTGTCGGGGGCAGGCGCGCTACGCCCGGGTCGGCTCGGGCAGCCCGCGTACCCAGCCGCTGCAGAGCCTGTCCGGCCTCGGCCGCTGCGCCGGTCTGTTGCTGGTGGGCTTGAGCAGCGCACTGGCCCTGGGCGTGCCGCTGCTGACCCTGGGCAACTGGTTGCTGGCCGGCGGCAGCGAAGCCTGGCAAGTCCCGGAACTGCTGCCCAGCCTGGGGCAGACCCTGGCTCTGGCCAGTCTCGGCGCCCTGCTCACCACCTGTGCGGCGTTCCCCCTGGCCTGGTTGTCGATCCGGGCGCCGGGGCGCCTGCTGCGGCTGCTGGAAAGCGCCAATTACATCGCCAGTTCGCTGCCGGGAATCGTCGTCGCCCTGGCCCTGGTGACCGTCACGGTGAGGTACGCCCGGCCGATCTACCAGACCAGCCTCACGGTGCTCCTGGCCTATGGGTTGATGTTCCTGCCCCGGGCCCTGGTCAGCTTGCGGGCCGGTATCGCCCAGGCACCGGTGGAGCTGGAGCATATCGCTCGCAGCCTGGGGCGCACGCCATTGCAGGCCCTGTGGCGGGTCACCCTGCGCCTGGTGGCCCCCGGGGCTGCGGCCGGTGCGGCCCTGGTGTTTCTGGCCATCAGCAATGAGCTGACCGCCACCCTGTTGCTGGCCCCCAATGGCACCCGGACCCTGGCCAGCGCGTTCTGGGCCCGGACCAGCGAAATCGACTACGCCGCTGCCGCGCCCTATGCCTTGCTCATGATCCTGATCTCACTGCCGTTGACCGGCCTTCTCTACCATCAATCCAGACGCACGGCGGGCCGATGAACAGCCTTGAACTCCAGCAACTGCACAAGTCCTACGGCACTGTGACGGCGGTGCACGACGTCAGCCTGAACCTGCCCGCCGGCAGTCGCACGGCGATTGTCGGGCCTTCCGGCTCGGGCAAGACCACCCTGCTGCGGATGATCGCCGGTTTCGAATTTCCCGACCGCGGCCGCATCAGCCTCAATGGCCAGGTCCTGGTGGATGACGAGGGCGCCCTGCCGGCCCATCAGCGCCTGATCGGTTACGTGCCCCAGGACGGCGCCTTGTTCCCGCACCTGAACGTGGCGGCCAATATCGGTTTCGGCCTGCCGGGCAAGATGGCGGCCAAACAGACGCGCATCGACGAATTGCTCGACATGGTGGCCCTGGATCCGGCCATGGGCATGCGCTGGCCCCATGAACTGTCCGGCGGCCAGCAGCAACGGGTCGCCCTGGCCCGCGCCCTGGCCCAGCGCCCGCGGCTGATGCTGCTGGACGAGCCTTTCTCGGCCCTGGACACCGGCCTGCGGGCCTCGATGCGCAAGACCGTGGCCCGCCTGCTGGCGGATGCCGGCATCACCACCATCCTGGTGACCCATGACCAGGCCGAAGCGCTGTCCTTTGCCGACCAGTTGGCGGTGATGCGCCAGGGGCATCTGGTGCAGAGCGGGCCGCCGCTGGAGCTGTACCGGCATCCCAGGGATGCCCAGACCGCGCTGTTCCTCGGCGACGCGGTGGTGCTGCCGGCCCGCCTGGAGCAGGGTCTGGCCCACTGCGACCTGGGGCCGGTGCCGATTGCCGACCCGGCGCGCCAGGGTCCGGCGCAGATCATGCTGCGCCCCGAGCAACTGCAATGGACCGCCGGCGGCGCGAACAGCGGCGCGACACCGGGCTGCGCCGGGGTGGTCAGGGACTGGGATTTTGCCGGCAACCACTGCACCTTGAGCGTCGCCATCACCACCGCCGACGGCAGCCAGCAGCTGCTGCCGGTGCCGGCTGGCGGTCTACAGGCCCCGGCCCCCGGCAGCCGGGTCTGGATCACCACCCAGGGCCAGGCCCACGTGCTGGACTCCCGGGACCTCTGCGGGCGGCGGCCGGCGCCGGCGGGGCCGTGACCGGATGTGGCTCACAGGTCGAAGCGATCGATGGCCCGGCGCCGCTCATTGTCGTCGCGCATGTCGTAGCTGGCGGTGGTCTGGATGTTGGTGTGGTGAGCCAGCTTCTGGGCAATCGACAGGTCGTGTTCCTCGATCACTCGGGTGATGAATGAGCGGCGGAAATCGTGGGGCATGATCTGCACGCCGACCTGGGCGCCGCGCTGCCGGGCGATGTAGTAGATGGCGTGCTTGGTGATGCGCTCGCGGGTGATATGACCGCCGCGGCGGATCCGGTTGAATAGAAAGCCGTCGTCCTCAAGGCCCGCCGGCAAGTCTGCGCGACGCAGGTCCAACCAGGCCTGGAGCTTGTCGAAGGCCCAGGTCGGCGCGTACTTGATCAGTTGCTTGTTGCCCTTGGCCAGCACCTGCAGGCTGCGCTGGGCGAAGTCGACCTGGGCCAGATCCAGGTTCACCGACTCCGACTTGCGCATGCCCGAGCCGTAGAGCACGGCGATGATCGCCGCGTCGCGCACGCCCTGGGGGCGCGGGTCGGCGGCACAGACGGCCATCAGCTCCTGGATCAGCCCGCGCCTGAGGTTGCGCCCCCGGGACAGGCGCGTGCCGCCCATGGCCTTCACCGAGCGCATCTTGAGCAGGTGGTCGTGGCTGATCAGGCTGGCGCGCCAGGCTTCGTTCAACACCCCGCGCAGGGCGTTGACGTAGAGCGAGGACGTGCTGGGGGCGTAACCGTCGCGGCGCAAGGTCGCCACCAGGGCCGTGACCTGCTCGGGCTGCAGCTGGTGCCAGGGGATGTCCTCCAGGTTGAGGTCTTCATAGCCCAGGCGGTCGGCGGCGTCCTGCAGCACGTAGCGCAGGGTGGCCTGGCTGGAGGGGGCCAGGCGGGTCAGGTACAGGCTGAGGGGGTTGGCGCTGCAAGCACCAGGTACGGACGACATCAGGGTCGTCCCCAGGGAGCGGGTTGCACCGGGTAGCACCCTGAACCAAGAGAAAAAAGTCTGCGGTTACCCTCTTCAACAGCCGCCGAAAACCGGCTAAAACAATGGCCCGCACTCAGTTGATTGCCGCCCTTGCACACAAACTGAACGCTGGCTGTCTGGCTCGCAGAAAAACGGACTTTTACCTTATTTTTCATATTCGTTTCACATTTTTCCGCTTAATCTCAGCCCCCGACGGCTCGCCCTCCGAGTGCAGCTTTTTCTCAGGTTGCAAAGATAACACCTTGATCCACATTTACTTTTCACAAACATAGTCTTTACTCATGTGCTGCATGGAATGCCCCGCTGGCTCAATGACTGGATGTGCCTCAATGACTGCATGACCTCCCCGCTTTCCATGAACCGTCCGTTCACTCGCAAGACCCCGTATTTCCGGCATCAGCTAAACCCGAGGTAACCATGAACCAGGCTTTCCTTCCCTTCTCGCGTCCGAGTATTGGCGACGAAGAGATAGCTGCAGTGGAGCAGGTTCTGCGCTCCGGCTGGATCACCACCGGCCCGAAAAACCAGGAACTGGAACAACAGTTCGCCGAACGCGTCGGCGCCCGACATGCCGTGGCCCTGTCCTCGGCCACCGGCGCCATGCACATCACCCTGCTGGCCTTGGGCATCGGTCCTGGCGACGAGGTGATCACCCCGTCCCAGACCTGGGTTTCCACCGCGAACATGATCTGCCTGCTGGGGGCGACCCCGGTGTTCGTCGATGTCGATCCCGACACCCTGATGAGCGACGCGGCCCGCATCGAAGCGGCCATCACCCCACGGACCAAGGCGATCATTCCGGTGCATTACGCCGGCGCCGCCTTCGACCTGGATCCGCTGTATGCCCTGGCGGACAGGCACGGCATCCCGGTGATCGAAGACGCCGCCCACGCCGCCGGCACCACCTACCGCGGACGCGCCATCGGCGCCCGGGGCACGGCGATCTTCTCCTTCCACGCGATCAAGAACATGACCTGCGCCGAGGGCGCGATGTTCGTCAGCGATGACGAAGCCCTGGCCAACCGGGTGCGCATGCTCAAGTTCCACGGCCTGGGGGTGGACGCCTACGACCGCCTGACCCACGGGCGCAAGCCCCAGGCCCAGGTGATCGAGCCCGGCTTCAAGTACAACCTGGCGGACATGAACGCCGCCATTGCCCTGGTGCAGCTGCAGCGCCTGGACGAGATCAACGCCAAGCGCGAAGTGCTGGCCAAGGCTTACCTGGAGCGCCTCGCAGGCCTGCCGGTGCAACCTCTGCACCTGCCCCAGTACCCGCAACAGCATGCCTGGCACCTGTTCATCCTGCGCATCGACGCCGAGCGCTGCGGCCTGGACCGCGACGCCTTCATGAAGGGCCTGCAGGAGCAGAACATCGGCACCGGCATCCATTTCATCGCGACGCACCTGCATACCTATTACCGACAGCGCTTCCCTGAAGTGCACCTGCCCCATACCGAATGGAATTCGGCGCGGCTATGCTCGATTCCACTGTTTCCGGACATGACCCTCGACGATGTCGAACGGGTTGCCGGTGCCATTGAAAACCTCCTGGACTGAAGCCTTTGAAACCTTACCCAATCCAGTTCGTGTCGATCGTGATTCCGGTCTACAACGAAGAACAGAGCCTGCCCGAGCTGCTGCGCCGCACCGAAGCGGCCTGCCGCCAACTCAAGCACGAGTTTGAAATCGTCCTGGTGGACGACGGCAGTCGCGACCAGTCGGCGAATATCCTGCAGGAAGCCGCCGAACGCGAAGGCAGCCCGGTGGTGGCGGTGATTCTCAACCGCAACTACGGCCAGCACGCGGCGATCATGGCCGGTTTCGAGCAATGCCGCGGCGACGTGGTGATCACCCTCGACGCCGACCTGCAGAACCCGCCGGAAGAGATTCCGCGCCTGGTGGCCCAGGCCGAGCTCGGCTACGACGTGGTCGGCACCGTGCGCAACAACCGCCAGGATTCGGCGTTCCGCCGCTGGCCGTCGAAACTGATCAACCTCGCCGTGCAACGCTCCACCGGCGTGGCCATGAGCGACTACGGCTGCATGCTGCGGGCCTATCGCCGGACCATCATCGACGCGATGCTGGCCTGCACCGAGCGCAGCACCTTCATCCCGATCCTGGCCAACAGCTTTGCCCGGCACACCACCGAGGTGCTGGTGGAGCACGCCGAGCGCGAGCACGGCGACTCCAAGTACAGCCCGATGCGCCTGATCAACCTGATGTTCGACTTGATCACCTGCATGACCACCACGCCGCTGCGGCTGCTGAGCATCATCGGCTTCGGCATGGCCGGGGTCGGCGCCCTGTTCGCCCTGATGCTGATTGTCCTGCGCCTGATCTTCGGCGCCACCTGGGCCGGCGACGGCACCTTCGTGCTGTTCGCGGTGCTGTTCGTGTTCACCGGTGGCCAGTTCATCGGCATGGGTCTTCTGGGTGAATACCTGGGACGCATGTACAGCGACGTGCGGGCCCGCCCGCGCTTCTTCATCGAAAAAGTCTTGCGCAGCCAGCCCGCGGCCCCGGCCCCCGCTGTGACTGTCGACGGTTTAACTTCCACTCATACAGATCAGGTTTCGCCATGAGCAATAAAGCTGTTGTCTTCGCCTACCACGATATTGGCTGTGCTGGCATCGAAGCCCTGCTCAACGCAGGTTACGAGATCGCCGCCGTGTTCACCCACGCCGACGATCCCAAGGAAAACACCTTCTACGGCTCGGTGGCCCAGCTCTGCGCCCGCAAAGGCATTGCCGTGCACGCCCCGGAAGATGCCAACCACCCGCTGTGGATCGAGCGCATCGCCAAGCTCAACCCCGACTACCTGTTCTCCTTCTATTACCGCAACCTGCTGAGCGAGCCGCTTTTGGCCACCGCCAGCAAGGGCGCGTTCAACCTGCACGGTTCCCTGCTGCCGCGCTACCGGGGCCGCGCACCGGCCAACTGGGTGCTGGTCAAGGGCGAAACCGAAACCGGCGTGACCCTGCACCGCATGGTCAAGCGCGCCGACGCCGGCGCCATCATTGCCCAGGAACGAGTGGCCATCGAGCGCAGCGACACCGCCCTGACCCTGCACCACAAACTGCGTGACGCCGCCGCCAGCCTGCTGCGCGACACCCTGCCGGCACTGGCCCAGGGCAAGATCACCGAGACCGCCCAGGACGAGTCCAAGGCCAGCTACTACGGTCGTCGCACGGCCGCAGACGGCAAGATCGAGTGGAAGCGCCCTGCCGAAGAGCTGTTCAACCTGGTACGCGCGGTGACCCAACCGTACCCGGGCGCCTTCTGCGCCGTTGGCGAGCACAAGCTGATCGTCTGGAGCGCCGAAGTGGTCAAGGGCAATGAAGGCCAGGCCCCGGGCCGGGTCATCAGCGTCGACCCGCTGCGCATCGCCTGTGGCGAAGACTCGCTGGTGATCACCTCAGGCCAGCGCAACGCCAACGGCCTGTACCTGGGTGGCCCGCAACTGGCCAATGAGCTGGGCCTGGTGGACGGTTCCCTGCTGCGCGGTGCCGAATCCGGCCGCAAGCCACGCCGCACCCGCGTGCTGATCCTGGGCGTCAACGGCTTTATCGGCAACCACCTGTCCGAGCGCCTGCTGCGTGACGACAAGTACGACGTCTACGGCCTGGACATCGGCTCCGACGCCATCGAGCGCCTGCGCAGCCATCCGAACTTCCACTTCGTCGAAGGCGATATCAGCATCCACTCCGAGTGGATCGAATATCACATCAAGAAGTGCGACGTGGTCCTGCCGCTGGTGGCCATCGCCACGCCGATCGAATACACCCGCAACCCGCTGCGCGTGTTCGAACTGGACTTCGAAGAGAACCTGAAACTGGTTCGCTACTGCGTCAAGTACAACAAGCGCGTGATCTTCCCGTCGACCTCGGAAGTCTATGGCATGTGCCAGGACAAGAACTTCGACGAAGACAGCTCCAACCTGATCGTCGGCCCGATCAACAAGCAACGCTGGATCTACTCGGTGTCCAAGCAGCTGCTGGACCGGGTGATCTGGGCCTACGGCGCCAAGGGCCTGAACTTCACCCTGTTCCGTCCGTTCAACTGGATGGGCCCGCGCCTGGACCGCCTGGACTCGGCCCGTATCGGCAGCTCCCGCGCCATCACCCAGCTGATCCTCAACCTGGTGGAAGGCACGCCGATCCGTCTGTTCGACGGTGGCGAGCAGAAGCGCTGCTTCACTGACATCGCCGACGGCATCGAAGCCCTGGCACGCATCGTCGACAACGAAAACGACTGCTGCAACGGCCAGATCATCAACATCGGCAACCCGGACAACGAAGCCAGCATCCGCCAGCTGGGCGAAGAACTGCTGCGTCAGTTCGAAGCCCACCCGCTGCGTGGCAACTTCCCGCCGTTCGCCGGTTTCCGCGACGTCGAAAGCAAGGCCTTCTACGGCGCTGGCTACCAGGACGTGGAACACCGCAAGCCCAGCATCGAAAACGCCAAGCGCCTGCTGAACTGGGAGCCGACCGTGGAGATGAGCGAAACCATCGGCAACACCCTGGACTTCTTCCTGCGTGAAGCCATGCTGGAAATCGCCGACCGTTCGAAAGAAGAAGCTCGCTGATGCAGGCAGGTCTGCGCATTGATGTCGATACCTACCGCGGCACCCGGGAGGGGGTGCCACGGCTGCTCGAATCGCTGGACGAAGCCGGGGTCAAGGCCACCTTCTTCTTCAGCGTCGGGCCGGACAACATGGGGCGCCACCTGTGGCGCCTGATCCGTCCGCAGTTCCTCTGGAAAATGCTGCGGTCCAATGCCGCGGGCCTGTACGGCTGGGACATTCTCCTGGCCGGCACTGCCTGGCCGGGTAAACCCATTGGCCGGGACCTGGGGCACTTGATGCGCCAGACCCTGGCCGCCGGCCACGAAGTCGGCCTGCACGCCTGGGATCACCACGGCTGGCAGGCCAACACCGGGCGCTGGAGCGACGCGCAGCTGATCGAACAGATCCGCCGTGGCGTCGACAGCCTCAACGATATTCTCGGGCAAGCGGTGAGCTGCTCGGCGTCCGCCGGTTGGCGCGCCGATGAACGCGTCATCGAAGCCAAGCAACAATTCGGCTTTCGCTACAACAGCGATTGCCGCGGCCAGAGCCTGTTCCAGCCACGCCTGACGGACGGCAGCCTGGGCGCCCCACAGATTCCGGTGGACCTGCCGACCTTCGACGAAGTGGTCGGGCCGGTGGTGGCTGCCAAGGATTTCAACCGCTACATCCTCGACCGGTTCAGCCCGGACAAGCTCAACGTCTACACCGTGCATGCCGAAGTAGAAGGGATTCTCATGGCCAACGATTTCCGCCAGCTGCTGGCCAGTGCCAAGCAGCGCGACATCCACTTCCAGCCCTTGGGCGACATGCTCCCGGCGGACCTTTCCAGCCTGCCCGCGGGCAAGGTCGTGCGCGGCGCGCTGGAAGGCCGCGAAGGCTGGCTGGGAGTACAAAGCGCATGATCAGACGTTGGGCCCTGCCGCTGCTGTTGATCGCTTTCGGTCTGTTCTACCTGTTGCCCATGGCCACCCACGGCCTGTGGATTCCCGATGAAACCCGCTACGCGCAGATCAGCCAGGAAATGCTCCTGACCGGCAAATGGGCGTCGCCGCATTTCATGGGCATTCGCTATTTCGAAAAACCGGTGGCCGGCTACTGGATGATCGCCATCGGCCAGGCGCTGTTTGGCGACAACCTGTTCGGCGTGCGCGTGGCCTCGGCCCTGAGCACCGGCCTCAGTGTGGTCCTGGCCTATCTGCTGGCCCGGCGCCTGTGGAACGATCCGCGCAAGAGCCTGGCCAGCGCCCTGCTCTACATGAGCTTTACCGTGGTCGCGCTGCAGGCCGGCTACGCCAACCTCGATCCGCAGTTCACCTTCTGGGTCAACCTGAGCCTGGTGGCGCTGTGGTTCACCTTCGACTGCCGCAGCGTGCGCGGCCAGATCAGCGCCTGGGTGGTACTGGGCCTGGCCTGCGGCATGGGCTTCATGACCAAGGGCTTTCTCGCCTGGCTGCTGCCGGTGCTGGTGGCCCTGCCCTACGCGCTGTGGCAGAAGCGCCTGCGCGCGCTGCTGATCTATGGCGGCCTCGGCGTGCTGGTGGCGATTCTCATCAGCCTGCCCTGGGCCCTGAGGGTGCATGCCCAGGAGCCGGACTACTGGCGCTTCTTCTTCTGGCACGAGCACATCCGGCGCTTTGCCGGCGAAGACGCCCAGCACGCCTCGCCCTGGTGGTATTACCTGCCGTTGCTGGTGGGCTTCAGCGTGCCTTGGGTGTTGCTGCTGCCGGCCAGCCTGAAGCAGGCCTGGGAACAACGGCGCCTGAACAGCAGCGGCTTCCTGCTGCTGTGGCTGGTGCTGCCCCTGGCGTTCTTCAGCCTGAGCAAGGGCAAGCTGCCGGCCTACATCCTGCCGTGCCTGCTGCCCCTGGCCTTGCTGATGGGCCACACCCTGGTGGACCGCCTGGCCGCCGGCAAGACCCGGCTGCTGGCATTCAACGGCGTGCTCAACCTGGTGGCCGGTCTGCTGGGGCTGCTGGCCCTGGTGTATTTCCAGATGAAGAAACCGGTGTATGTGGACGAGCCGCAACACCTGGTGCTGGTCTATGTCCTGCTGCTGGGCTGGATCCTCAGCAACCTGCTGCAAGCCATGCGTCCACTGAGCCTGTGGGCCGCACCCGCCCTGGGCAGCTTCCTGCTGGTGGCGCTGGCCCCGGCGGCGCTGCCCAATTCGGTGGTCTACAACAAGATTCCCAACCAGTTCATCATCGATCACGTGGCCGAACTGAGTCAGGCCAAGGCCCTGCTGAGCAACGACCTGGGCGCGGCCTCGGCGCTGGCCTGGCGCCTGGGTCGCCCTGACGTGACCCTGTACAACACCGAAGGCGAAGTGAAGTACGGCCTGGGCTACGAAGACAGCGCCGCGCGCAAGGTCGACCTGAACCAGGTCCAGCCGTGGATCGAACAAGCCCGCAAGCAGGGCTCGATCGGTGTGGTGATGCGGGTCAAGAGCAGCGACGAGGCGCATGAAGTCGAACTGCTGCCCAAGGACGCCAAGCGCTACGAACAAGGCAATATCGTGATCTTCATCATTCCCCAGAGCCAGCCATGAGCCTGATGCTGCTACTCCTGGCCTGCGGGCTGACCTGCCTGGGCCAGGTGGCACAAAAGTTCGCCGTGGAAAGCTGGCGCGACCAGCCCTCCGGCGCCCTGCACAAACTGCGCTCGGGCTGGCTGTGGCTGGCCCTGTTCAGCCTCGGCCTGGGCCTACTGGTTTGGCTGCTGGTGCTGCAGCGCATGGAAGTCGGCGTGGCCTACCCGATGCTCAGCCTGAATTTCGTGTTCATTACCCTGATCGCCCGTTTCGTCTTTCATGAGCCCATCGACCGTCGCCACTGGCTCGGCGTGGCCCTGGTGATTGGCGGCGTGCTGCTGTTGAGTCGCCACGCATGAGCCGGGCCAAGGGATTTGCCTTCGCCCTGGGCAGCGTGGCCCTGGTCAGCGGCGCCCAGCTGGGCATGCGCTGGAGCATGACCCGCCTGCCCGCCCCGGATCAGTGGCTGTCGGCTTTGAGCGCCGGCAACGTCGATCTGGCCGCCCTGGCAGTCGTGATCGCGGCCATCGGCGCCTACGCGCTGTCGATGCTCTGCTGGCTTTTGGCGCTGCGCGACCTGCCGCTGGGCCGGGCCTATTCACTGCTCAGCATCAGCTACGCGCTGGTCTACCTGCTGGCCGCCAGCCTGCCGCTGTTCAACGAACCGTTCACGCTATCCAAAAGCCTCGGGGTGGCCTTGGTCATCCTCGGGGTCATCACCATCAACTCTCGATCTGCACCCGCGACAAGTCCCAGGAATACCCCATGAAAATCAGTGTATTTGGAAGTGGTTACGTCGGTCTTGTACAAGCCGCCGTGTTGGCTGAAGTCGGCCACGATGTCATCTGCATGGACATCGACGAGCAAAAGGTCAAGCAGCTGCAACAGGGACACGTGAGCATCTTCGAGCCCGGGCTGGCCAGCCTGGTCAAGGAAAACCTCGAAGCCAAGCGCCTGCACTTCACCAGCGACGAGAAACTCGCGGTGCAACACGGCCAGGTGCTGTTCATCGCCGTGGGCACGCCGTCCAGCGAAGACGGCTCGGCGGACCTGCGCTATGTGCTGTCGGTGGGCGATGCGGTAGCACGCCACCGTGAGCAACCGGTGATCCTGGTGGAAAAATCCACCGTACCGGTGGGCACGGGCGACACCTTGAAGGCGCACATCGAAAAGGTCCTCAATGGCCGCCCGCTGCAGTTCGATATCGTCTCCAACCCGGAATTCCTCAAGGAAGGCTCGGCGGTGACCGACTGCCGCCGTCCGGACCGGATCATCATCGGCTGCGAGCGCGAGGAAGTGCGTGACGTGATGCGCGACCTGTACGCGCCGTTCAACCGCAACCATGACCGCATCATGTTCATGGACCTGCGCAGCGCCGAGCTGACCAAGTACGCCGCCAACTGCATGCTGGCGACCAAGATCAGCTTCATCAACCAGATCGCCGAGCTGGCCGAGCACCTGGGCGCCGACATCGAATCGGTCCGCCTGGGGATCGGTGCCGATACCCGCATCGGCTACCACTTCATCTACCCCGGCTGCGGCTACGGCGGCTCGTGCTTCCCCAAGGACATGCGCGCCCTGATCCACAGCGCCCAGGAAGCCCATTGCTCCAGCGACCTGCTGCAAGCGGTGGAAGCCATCAACGAACGCCAGAAGCACAAGCTGTTCGAGCGCATCAAGGCGTTCTACAAGGGCGACCTGAAAGGCAAGACCTTCGCCCTCTGGGGCCTGGCGTTCAAACCCAACACCGACGACATGCGCGACGCCCCGAGCCGGGTGCTGCTGGACGCGCTGTTCGCCGCTGGCGCGCAAGTGCGCGCCTACGACCCGGAAGCGATGCAGGAAACCCAGCGTCTGTACCCGGACGAATCGCGCCTGATGCTCATGGGCACGCCGGAATCGGTACTCACCGGCGCCGACGCCCTGATCATCTGCACCGAGTGGCAGCAGTTCAAGGCTCCGGATTTCGACCTGATCCAACAGCGCCTCAAGGCGCCGGTGATCTTCGACGGCCGCAACCTGTATGACGCCGAACGCCTGGCGCGCAATGGCTTCACCTACTTCCCGATCGGCCGCGGTGAATCGCGCAACCTGCCGATTCCTCATCAGCAGTGGTCCACCGAGGCTTGAATGAACCCGCACTCCAGCTCCCCTTCGAACACACTTCTCTGGCAATCGTTGGGGCTGGGGCTGCTGGCCCTGCTGCTGTTCTGCGCCGGCGCCGGTCATGATTCGGCCATCGGCTTCGATTCGCGCTTCGTGCTGTTCGCCAAGGAAATGCTGCGCCATGGGCCGGGGTTCTTCCCCACCACCTATGGCCAGCCCTATGCCGACTACTCCAGTGCCTCGACCCTGCTGGTCTGGCTGTTCTCGCTGCCTGCGGGGCAGGTCAGCAGCCTGAGTGCCTGGCTGCCGACGGCCATCGCCTCGGCCGTGATCGTCAGTCTGATCTATCGCCTGTTGGCGCCCTATTCCCGGACCTGGGCCCTGCTCAGCGTCGCCCTGCTGTTGCTCAGCAACACCTTTATCAGCGAAACCCGCGCCGTGTCCCTGGACCAGATGCTCGCCGCGGTGTCCCTGGCGGTGTTCTACCTGGGCTATGCCCATGACCACTTCGGCGCCCGCCGGCACCTGGGCTGGATCTTCCTGCTGCTGGTACTGGGCTTTGCCATTCGCGGGCCCATCGGCCTGGTGATCCCCACCGGCATGCTGTGCAGCTACTACCTGCTCAATGGCCAGTGGCGGCGGCTGTTCGGCGTCGGTTTCAGCGCGCTGTTGCTGCTGGTGGCCTGCGTCGGCCTGCTGCTGTGGCTGGCCAAGCTCAGCGGTGGCCAGGCCTTTGTCGACGATGTGATCCGCATGCAATTCATGGGACGCATGGACGGCAGCGAAGGCTCCAGCGACGTCTTCTATTACTTCACCAGTTCATTGGGCAACTACGCCCTGGCCTACCCCCTGGCGATCCTGGCGTGGATTGCGGTGCTGTTCAGTCGCCCCGCGGAGCAGGGACCGGCCCTGAAACTGCTGCGCCTGTGCACCGCTGCCGGACTGATCGTGATGATCGGCCTGTCGATTCCCCAGGCGAAAAAGGCCCGCTACCTGCTGCCGATGCTGCCCATGGCGGCGATCATTGCCGCTTATCCGTTCCAGGCCAGCCACGGCCGGCTGATGGCCTGGCTGCGCGCAGCGATCCAGGGCATCTGGCTGTTGCTGCCCGGGCTGCTGATCGTCGGCCTGCTGGTGTTGCGGCGCAAATTCCCCGAGCAGCTCGACTCGCTGACGCCGATGCTGCTGATCCTCGGCCTGTTGCAGGCGCTGTCCCTGGGGCTGCTGTGCCGGCGCCAGTGGCGCGCCGTGGGCCTGGCCTACAGCGCGGTGCTGGCGGTCTGGGCCTGCTACATCGGGGTCTTCGAGCCGGTGGAGCACCGTCTCTATGACACTCGCGCCTTCAGCCTCGGCGCCATGCAACTGATCGAGGCCGACCCGGCACCGGTGGTCCTGCACCGCATGGGCAAGGACGCCAAGGCGATCAAGTTCATGGTCAACCTGGACCGGGACCTGCAGCCGCAGTTCACCGAGACCCCCGACGCCCTGGCCCAGGTCCCCGGCCCGGCCTGGGTGATCCTTGACCAGAGCGACCTGGCCAGCCTGCAGGGCACGCCCCTGGCCGGACTGACGCCGGCCCTGAGCGGGCGTTTCGACAAGAACGACTTCGTCCTGCTGCACCTGCCCAAGCGCGGCGCCACGCAACCCTGAAAGCGTTGCGCGGCCCCCAGCGGCTCCTTACACTCGCGCCCATGACCATTCAGATCCGCCGGGCGCGGGTGGCCGACGCCGCCTTCCTGCCCGCCATTGAAACCTCGGCTGCCGAACTCTTTCGCCGTGATCCGCAACTGGCCTGGCTGGCCGACGCCGAGGTCGCCGATGCCCAGAGCCAGCGAGACAACATCCGCCAGCACCCGGTGTGGGTCGCGGTGACCGCCGACGGCACCCGCTGCGCCTTTCTCAACGCCCAGATCTGCGACCACGAGCTGCATGTGTGGGAAATCTCCGTTGCCACTGGCCACCAGGGCCAGGGCATTGGCAAGCGCCTGTTGCAAGCGGCCCGGGAGTTCGCCCTGGAACGGCAGCTCACGGCCCTGACCCTGAGCACCTTCCGCGAACTGGCCTGGAACGAGCCTTTCTATCAGCGCCAGGGCTTTGTCACCCTGCAGCCGGCCCAACTGAGTCCGCGCCTGCGTCAGGTCCTGGCCGATGAAGCGCAGCACGGCCTGCCTGCGGAACGCCGCTGCGCCATGCGCCTGACCCTGTAGAAGCCTGGCGGCCTATCCGGCCGCAAAAGCCGCTCGTGGCAGCCGACGCTTATCGGCGTCAAACAGCAAAATAAATGCACTAAACCAGCATTATTATGAATTTGTCAGTTGCATGAAGGCTCGGCACACTGTGCCCGTTCCTCCCCCAAATGTTGGAACGTTCAAGGGCTTTCTGGTGATCCAGACAAGCCCTTCTTTTTGCCCGCCGTTTAGTCATGGACCCCATTGCCGATGCTTGCCCGCTGGAAACCCGCCGCCATCAATACCCGCCCCCTGGAATGGAGCCGCGCCGCCATCGGCATGGCCCTGGGCACCCTGTTCAGTGTCTGGCTCTGCGCCCAGGTGTTCGGCATGCCGGTGGCACTGCACCTGATCGGTCCGCTGGGAGCCTCGGCGGTGCTGCTGTTTGCCGTGTCGTCCGGAGCCCTGGCCCAGCCCTGGTCGATCCTGGGCGGTTACCTGTGCGCCGGGGTCGTGGCCTTGCTGGTGGCCCATGTGCTGGGGCGCAGCCTGGGCAGCGCCTGCCTGGCAGCGGGCATGGCCCTGGTGCTGATGTGCTGGTTGCGTTGCCTGCATCCGCCGGCCGGCGCCCTGGCCCTGACCCTGGTCCTGGCCGATCCGGCCAGCGTGGCGCTGGACTGGCGCGAGCTGGGCCCGGTGATGCTGGCGGCGGCCAGTCTCCTGGCCAGTGCCCTGGTCTACAACAACCTGACGCGGATTCGCTACCCCAAGGCCCCGAGCGATGCCCCGGCCATCCTGCCGTCGGCGACCCCGAGCGACAGCCTGGCGATCACCGCCGAAGACCTGAAGCAGGCCCTGGCCGAGATGGAGGAGTTTTTCGATGTCACCCCCGAAGACCTCGAACAGCTGATCCATGCCAGCCAAGTCCACGCCCGCCGCCGCAGCATCGGCCAAGTCCTTTCAGCGCGCCGCTAAGCCCCCGATTCCTGTGCGCAGGTGCCTGCCAGTGGGGGGGCTCAGATCATCGGCGACCAGCGCTGGGACCAGTCGTGGTCTTGTTCGATCACCTCGCGCAACACCGCAAAAGCCTGCTGCAGCTGCGCCGAGTCACGCTCCCGGGCATACAGCAGGTAGGTGGGAAAGTTGAATTCCGGGGCCTTTTCCACCCGTTCCAGCACGCCGCTGTCCAGGTAGCTCTGCACCACCCGGGTACGAAAATATCCGCTGCCGCCAGCGTCGAGGATGAACTGCAGGGCCAGCGGCCCCAGGTTGAAGCCCACCGCGGCCCTGGCCTGCTCCGGCAAGGCGGCGTCATGCTGGCGACGGAAGTCCTCGCCCCAATCGATGTAGACATAGGGCTCCGGCCGCCCCGCCAGGCGCACCTGGATCAGCTTTTCCTCGAGCAATTGCTCCACCTGCAAGCCCGGCGAGTACAGCGGCTGGAACACCAGCGCCGCATCCAGCACCCCCAGCTCCAGTTGCCGCTGCAAGCTGGCGCCTTCGGCGATCTGGGTGCGCACTGCGTGGTTGGGCAGCGCCTGGCGCAGGCGCCGCACCCAGCTGAGCATCAGCGGGTTGCACAGGCTCGGCTCACCGCCGATGTGCAACACGTTGTGGTAACCGTCGAGCAGCGGCAGGTCGCGCTGGGCCGCCTCCCAGGTCTGCACCAGCTGGTTGGCGTAGGCGATGAAGGCCTCGCCGTCGGCGGTGGGCCGGGCCCCGGCGCGGTTGCGCACCAGCAGTTTGCAGTTGAGCTGGCCTTCCAGGTTCTGCACCCGGGCGCTGATGGCGGTCTGGGTCAGGTGCAGGCGCTCGGCAGCGGCGATCAGGCTGCCGCTGCGGACGATTTCCAGGAAGGTGCGCGCCAGATCGATGTCCATGGTGCCTCGCCGGCAAAAAATTCGAGCGCCATTGTAGCGGCGCTCGCCATACCGCGCTGCTAGGCCGCGGACATTTGCCGGGCCGGCACCGCCAGGCTCACCGCCCGCACCGAAGCCCCGGCACTCAGCCCCAGGGCCTTGGCGCTCTCGGCGCTGACCATCAGGGCGCCGGCCGCCACCCGCGCCGGCGCGGCGCTGATCCGGCAGTCGGCGAACTGGCGGTTGTGAATCAGGTAGGGCTCGGCCTGTTCCCCCGGCGTGCCGATGCACAGCTGCAGCACCTGGCTGTCGCGTACCGCGCGGATCTCGTCGGTGGCGCATTCGATCAAGGGCCCGCCATCGAAGATGTCGATGTAGTCCTTGAAGGCAAAGCCTTCGGCCTTGAGCATGCCCAGGGCCGGCTCGGTATTGGGGTGCACGCGGCCGATCGCCGCCCGCGCCGCTTCCGGCAACAGGCAGGTGGGCAGCGGGAACTTGGGCATCAACTCGGCGATGAAGGTCTTGTTGCCCAGGCCGGTGAGGTGGTCGGCCTCGGCGAAATTCATCTTGAAGAAGTGCCGGCCCAACCCCTCCCAGAACGGCGACACGCCCTGCTCGTCGGAATAGCCGCGCATCTCGGCGATCACCTTGTCGCCAAAGTGCTGGCGAAACTCGGCCAGGAACAACAAGCGCGCCTTGGACAGCAGGCGGCCGTTGAGGCCCTGGCGATGATCGGCATGCAGGAACAGCGAGCACAGCTCCGATTGGCCGGTCATGTCGTTGCCCAGGAACAGGGTCGGCAACTGCTGGTTGATGCCGAGGTTCTTCGAGGCGGCGACCAACAGCCCCAGGCGATAGTTGTACCAGGGCTCGCGCAGGCCCACGGCCCCGGCCAGGGCGCAGATGCCGACCACTTCGCCCTGCCCGCTCTGCAGCACGAACAGGTAGTCGGCGTCGGCCCGGGAGGCCTGCCCGGCGAAGGTCCGCTCGGCCCATTGCAGGCGCGAGCGCAAGCGCCCGGCGTCGGCCGGCAAGGTGGTCAGGCCGGCACCGGCGCTGTGGGCCAGGGCCAGCAGGGCCGGCAGGTCGGCTGGGGTGGCGGGACGGACGATCATCGCGAGTGCTCCAGTTGAGGTTGACGTTCAGGCAGGTAGATTTCCGCCAGCATGCAGCGGGCGCTGCCGCCGCCGATGCGTTCGATGGTGTCGATGTTCACCGGCAGGGGCTGCACATGGCGCTCGATCAACCGGCGTTGCTCGGCGTCCAGGGAGCGCCAGGCACTGCGGGACATCACCAGCAGCGGCTCGCCGGCACTGTTGTGCACTTCGAGCATATTGCCGGCGAAGGACTCCAGCTGGGCCCAGGTCAAGGGCAGCAGCTGCTTGCCACTGCCTTCCAGGCGCTGGCGCAAGGCGGCGCGCTCGCCGCCGTCGTCCAGGGCCAGCAGGCAGGCCAACGCCAGCCGGCTGCCGACGCTCATCATCACGTTGGTGTGGTAGATCGGCACGCCGTGGCGGTCCCGGGCGTGGAAGGCACAGAGCTCGTAGCCCAGTTGTTCCCCCCATTGCACCAGGGCCTGGTGATGGGTACGGCTCGAATAGCCGGCGTAGCAGATCCGCTGCTGGCGATCCAGGACCATGCTGCCGGTGCCTTCGAGGAACAGCTCCTGCCGCTCCAGAGGCGTCAGGTCGAGGGTGCGGGCCACCTCATACTGCTCGTGCAGGTGGGCCAGCACGCCCTTGAAGCGTTCCAGGCGGCGGTTGCGGCCCTGCATCGGGTACAGCACCAGCGTGCCGTCGGGGTGGCTGCTCCAGCAGTTGTTGGGAAAGATCGAATCCGGGGTGTGAGGCGCGGCGCCGTCCTCATGCACCAGTACCCTGACCCCCTGCTCGCGCAAGGCCGCGACATAGCCGTCGAATTCCTCCAGGGCCTTGGCCTGGACGTCCTCGGCGACCCCGGCCGGACGTTGAAAACGGTTGTTGCCGGCGGTGTCCTGATTGAAGGAGAAGCGCGTCGGGCGAATCATCAAAACGCTGTGAGTGGTCTGCATGGGGCACGCAATCAATGAGTTTTCAGAGGGCCTCATTGTGATTTTTTGCAGGGACAAAACCCGGCTGATCGGCGGGTCTGCACAGCAGGAAATGGCTGAAAGCACGGGCGGCTCCAGCCGATTTCGCGCCCCGGAACACATCGACCTGCTGCCCGCACCGTCTTGCGGACCTGTTCGCCGAGAAGGTTCGTGGATGTCGCGACAGACGCGTAGGAGCTGGCTCGCCAGCGAAGGCGATCTTGTCGGCGCGGCCAGGCTTGCAGGCCTATTCGCCGGCAAGCCGGCTCCTACGCAGGGCGATGACGGGGGTTATTCCATGCCGGTCTTGACCATCGCCAGCTCGGGGTGGCTGACCAGTTTGTCGATGTGCAGGTCCGGGTCGTCGAACCAGACTTCGGTCAGCACCCGGTAGTGCTCCATGTCGCGGCAGCGCATGCGCAGGCTGTAGTCGAAGGCGCCGCTGATCAGGCGGCACTCCAGGACCTGGGGACAGGCACGGACCTTGGCTTCGAAGGCTTTCTGCGCCGCGCGCCCGCTCTGGTTGGACAGCGCCACCAGCACCAGCAGCGACAGGCCCGGGGTGAGTTTCTTTTCATCGAGGATCGCCCCGTAGCCACGGATGACCCCGAGCTGCTCCAGCTTGCGTACCCGCTCCAGGCACGGCCTGGGGGTCAGGTGCACGCGCTCGGAGAGTTTCTGGTAGGTGATGCGCCCTTCGTGGCGCAAAACCTCGATGATCGCCTGGTCGATTCGATCAAGCACGATCGACAAGTCGCGGATGTCCGCCATGGATGCCTTCCCTCACTTCAAACGGCCGGATAGAAACTGCTGCAAACGTTCACTTTGCGGCTGGTCGAGGATGCTCGCGCCACCCTGCTCCTCGACCCGCCCTAGATGCAAGAACATCACCTGACTCGACACCTGCCGGGCAAAGCCCATTTCGTGGGTGACCATGAGCATGGTCCGCCCCTCTTCCGCCAGCGCCTGGATCACCTTGAGCACCTCCCCCACCAGCTCTGGATCCAGGGCCGAGGTCGGTTCGTCGAACAGCAGGATCTGCGGTTCCACCGCCAGGGCCCGGGCAATCGCCACCCGCTGCTGCTGGCCACCGGAAAGAAACGCCGGGTACTGCTCGGCCACGCGTTGTGGCAGGCCGACCTTGTCCAGGTAGGCCCGGGCACTGGCCTCGGCCGCCTTGCGGCTGCTGCCCAGCACCTGACAGGGCGCGAGCATGATGTTGTCCAGCACGCTCAGGTGGCTCCACAGGTTGAAGTGCTGGAACACCATGGCCAGGCGCGTGCGCAGGCGCTGCAACTGGGCCGGGCTGGCCACCTGCATGCCGCCGGGGGCATCCCGGGTGAGGATGGCCTCGCCATCCAGGACGAAGGTTCCAGCGTCGGCCCGTTCGAGGAAATTGATACAGCGCAGCAAGGTGCTCTTACCCGAGCCGCTGGCACCGATCATGCTCACCACGTCACCGGCCCGGGCATTCAACGAGACGCCCTTGAGCACTTCGTTGTCACCAAAACGCTTGTAGAGATTTTCAACGCTCAACTTGTACATCAAACACTCCTGGAGCGCCGTGGCGGACGACGACGCTCTGGACAGATAAATGGGAAGGCAGGCACTCAATGGGCCGGGCCGAGAAAGCTCAGCCAGCGCCGCTCCGCCAGGCGGAAGGCCGCCACCAGGCCGAAGGACAGCCCCAGGTACAGAAGACCGGCGAGGCCGAACGCCTGGAAGGTCAGGAAGGTCGCCGCATTGGCATCCCGGGCCACCTTGAGGATGTCCGGGATGGTGGCGGTGAAGGCCACCGAGGTCGCGTGCAGCATCAGGATCACTTCGTTGCTGTAGTACGGCAGTGCCCGACGCAGCGCCGAGGGCAGGATCAGCCGCCGGTACAGGCGCCAGCCACTGAGGCCATAGGCGTGGGCCGCCTCGATCTCGCCATAGGGAATGCTGCGGATGGCGCCGGCGAAGATCTCCACGGTGTAGGCGCAGGTGTTGAGGATGAAGGCCAGCAAGGTGCAGTTCATGGCATCGCGGAAGAAGGCTTCCAGCAATGGTTGCTGACGAATCGCGGCGATCCCGTACAGCCCGCTGTAGCAGATCAGCAGCTGGATATACAAAGGCGTGCCGCGAAACACGTAGGTGAACAGCTGCACCGGCCAGCGCAACAGGGCCCAGTGGGAGGCGCGCACGATCGCCAGGGGCAGCGACAGGACAAAACCCATGGCCAGGCTGGCCACCAGCAGCCACAGGGTCATGGCCAGGCCGGTCAGGCTCTCGCCGTCACTGAACAGAAAGGGACGCCAGTATTCCTGGATCAGCTCGATCATCGCGACAGCCCTCGCACGCCTTGGTTGTAGCGCCGTTCCAGCAGGCGCAGCAGCTGGTTCGAGGCGCTGGTGATCAGCAGGTACAGGGCCGCCGCCAGGAGCAGGAAGTCCAGCATGTTGAAGGTGCTCTTGCCGGCCTCCTGGGCCACCTTGACCAGATCCGAAAGACCGATGATCGACACCAGGGCCGTGGCCTTGAGCAGCACCAGCCAGTTGTTGCCCAGGCTGGGCAAGGCGTAGCGCATCATTTGCGGGAACACCACGAAACGAAAGCGCTGCCAGCGACCGAGGCCGAAGGCCGCCGCCGCTTCCTGCTGGCCCCGGGGCACGCTGAGCATCGCCCCGCGAAAGGTTTCGGTGAAATAGGCGCCATAGATGAAGCCCAGGGTGATGATCCCGGCCACGAAGGGGTCGATTTCCATGTAGGGCCAGTCCAGTAGCTCGGTCAGGGCCGTGAGCCAGCCTTGCAGGCTGTAGAAGATCAGCAGCATCAGCACCAGGTCCGGCACCCCGCGAATCAGGGTGGTGTAGCAGGTCGCCGGCAGGTTCAGCAGGCGCAGGGGCGAGAGCTTGGCAGCCGCGCCCAAAAGGCCCAGGGCCATGCTCACCAGCAGCGCCAGGGCCGAGAGTTTCAGGGTCACCCAGGTGCCGTGCAGCAACAGCGGGCCATAGCCTTGCAGGACCGTCAGGTCGAGGCCGAAGAGAGTCGTCGAGGTATTCACGCCAATCACCTTGCAGACGCCGCGGCCGGCCCCGGGACGGATCGCATCTGTCCCGGGGCCGGCCAGGGGCGATCAGTTGTTGTAGAGGTCGAGGTCGCCGAAGTACTTGCGCTGGATCTGGGCGTAGATGCCCTTCTCATGCAGGGCCTTGATGGCGCCATTGAGCATGGCCTTGAGTTCGTCCTGGTCCTTGCGCAGGCCGATGGCGATCTCCGCCGGTACCAGCGGATCGCTGATCCCGGCGCTGTTCTCGAAATCGGCGCCCTGGGGCGAGGCCAGGAAGCTCATCTGCGCTTGCAGCTTGTCCTGGATCGAGGCATCCAGGCGGCCGTAGACCAGGTCGGCGTAGACCTGGTCCTGGTTCTGGTAGGCCCGCAGCTTGACCCCCGCCGGGCCTAGCTTGGCCTTGGCGTAGGTTTCCTGGATGGTGCCCTGCATGTAGCCCAGGGTCTTGCCCTTGAGGGATTCGCCGGTGGGCTCAAGACCCGAGCCCTTGCGGGTGACGATGGCGGTCGGCCCGGCATACAGCCGGTCGCTGAAGTCGATCTGCTTGCGCCGCGCATCGGTGACGGTCATCGACGATTCGATGGCGTCGAACTTGCCGGCCTTGAGCGCCGGGATCAGGCCGTCGAAGTCGTTGCTGATCCACACGCACTTGAGCTTGAGTTCGGCGCAGATGGCGTTGCCCAGGTCGACGCCGAAGCCTTGTACGCCGCCGTCGGCGGTGCTGGATTCAAAGGGCGGATAGCTTGGATTGACACCAAAGCGCAGTTCCTTCCATTCCTTGGCGCTGGCGCCCATGGAAACGCACGCGATTGCCAGAAGCGGCACGGCCAGCCATTTTTTAGTCATCTTCAGAGTCCCGGATTATTTGGATTTATAGCGGTCCGGCGCTGGCGTCGGACCCCACTTGTGACAGGGGCAGAGAGTGGGTGCGGGGTTAGCGCAGTCGAGTTCTTGTTGTGAGTGGGCAGGCCCGGCGGTCAATGCCCGAGCTACCTCCGGTTGCCGCGGTCTACGCTGCAACGGAGCGCCAGAATGCCAACAGCCAAAGCCTCCCTGGTGTCGTAAGGGGCGCCTGAAACAGCCTGGATCGGCTGATAACGGCTATTTCACAGCCGATTCTGTCGCCAAGGCTCTAGACCTTGACCCAGAGCTGTCTTGCAAGGCCCGGCAGGTATTTATCGTCATGCAAAAATGCACAGTCGACCTGCAGCTTTCGGGGTTGTAATCGGCAAATTTGCACTGTTACGATCCGCCGATGCTCGCGCGCGAGCCTCATACAAAAAACAATAAAAGCAGGGAGTTAGTGATGACTGCTCAGGTTTCATCCCAGACGACACGGGACCTCGACGCCACCTCGGACGAGGTGCTGGTGGAGGTGCGCAACCACATCGGTCACCTGACCCTCAACCGCCCCGCCGGACTCAACGCCATCACCCTGTCGATGGTGCGCACCTTGCAACGCCAGCTCAACGCCTGGGCCCAGGATCCGCTGATCCACGCGGTGGTCCTGCGCGGCGCCGGGGAAAAGGCCTTCTGCGCCGGCGGCGACATCCGTTCGCTGTACGACAGCTATCAGGGCGGCGATACCCTGCACGAGGATTTCTTCGTCGAGGAATACGCCCTGGACCTGACCATCCACCATTACCGCAAGCCGGTGCTGGCCCTGATGGACGGCTTCGTTCTCGGTGGCGGCATGGGCCTGGTGCAAGGCGCCGACCTGCGGGTGGTCACCGAGCGCAGTCGCCTGGCGATGCCGGAAGTGGCCATCGGTTACTTCCCGGATGTCGGCGGCAGTTACTTCCTCTCGCGGATACCCGGTGAGCTGGGCATCTACCTGGGCGTCAGCGGCGTGCAGATCCGCGCCGCCGATGCCCTGTACTGCGGCCTGGCCGACTGGCACCTGGACAGCGGCAAGCTGGACCTGCTGCACCAGCGCCTGGATCGCCTGCACTGGAGCGACTCGCCGCTCAAGGACCTGCAGGGCCTGCTGGCCAAGCTGGCGGTGCAGAGCCTGCCCGACGCGCCGCTGCAAGCCCTGCGCCCGGCCATCGATCACTTCTTCGCCCTGCCGGACGTGGCGAGCATCGTCGAGCAACTGCGCAGCGTCACGGTTGCCGACAGCCACGAGTGGGCCACGACCACCGCCGACCTGCTGGACAGCCGCTCGCCCCTGGCCATGGCCGTGACCCTGGAGATGCTGCGCCGCGGCCGGCACCTGAGCCTGGAGCAATGCTTCGCCCTGGAGCTGCACCTGGACCGCCAGTGGTTCGAGCGCGGCGACCTGATGGAGGGCGTGCGCGCCCTGATCATCGACAAAGACAAGACCCCCCGCTGGAATCCACCGACCCTGGCCGCCCTCGAAGCGCAGCGGGTGGCGAGCTTCTTCAGCGGTTTCGACGACAGCGGGAGCTGAGCCCATGCACGACATTGAACTGAGCGAAGAACAAGTGATGATCCGCGACATGGCCCGGGACTTTGCCCGTGGCGAGATCGCGCCCCATGCCCAGGCCTGGGAAAAGGCCGGCTGGATCGACGACGCCCTGGTGCGCAAGATGGGCGAGCTGGGCCTGTTAGGCATGGTGGTCCCCGAGGAATGGGGCGGCAGCTACCTGGACTACGTGGCCTACGCCCTGGCGGTGGAGGAAATCTCCGCCGGCGACGGCGCCACCGGCGCCTTGATGAGCATCCACAACTCGGTGGGCTGCGGGCCGATCCTCAACTACGGCAGCCAGGAGCAGAAACAGCAATGGCTACCGCGCCTGGCCGCCGGCGAAGCGATCGGCTGCTTCTGCCTGACCGAACCCCAGGCCGGTTCCGAAGCCCACAACCTGCGCACCCGCGCCGAGCTGCGCGACGGCCAGTGGGTGATCAACGGCGCCAAGCAGTTCGTCAGCAACGGCAAGCGCGCCCAACTGGCCATCGTCTTTGCGGTGACCGACCCGGAACTGGGCAAGAAAGGCCTGTCGGCGTTCCTGGTACCCACCGACACCCCGGGGTTCATCGTCGACCGCACCGAGCACAAGATGGGCATTCGCGCCTCCGACACCTGCGCGGTCACCCTCAACCAGTGCACCATCCCCGAAGCCAACCTGCTGGGCGAACGGGGCAAGGGCCTGGCCATTGCCCTGTCCAACCTTGAGGGCGGCCGCATCGGCATCGCCGCCCAGGCCCTGGGCATCGCCCGCGCCGCGTTTGAAGCGGCCCTGGCCTACGCCCGGGAACGGGTGCAGTTCGACAAGCCGATCATCGAACACCAGAGCATCGCCAACCTGCTGGCCGACATGCACACCCGGCTCAATGCCGCGCGCCTGCTGATCCTGCACGCCGCGCGCCTGCGCAGCGCCGGCCAACCCTGCCTGTCGGAGGCCTCCCAGGCCAAGCTGTTCGCTTCGGAGATGGCCGAGAAGGTCTGCTCCTCGGCCATGCAGATCCATGGCGGCTACGGGTACCTGGAGGACTACCCGGTGGAGCGCTACTACCGCGATGCGCGGATCACCCAGATCTACGAAGGCTCCAGCGAGATCCAGCGCCTGTTGATTGCCCGCGAGCTGAAGCATTACCAGCTGTAGGCATTGACGCCGAAAACAAAAAATCGCAGCCCAGGCTGCGATTTTTTTTGCTCCCATGGCCGCCCTCCTCGTCACGCGCGATCTGCAGTGCAAGAGCCCCATAAGCCCTGTTGGGTGCTGTCGAGCAGGAGGGCTGGCGGTAGTTGGCCGCAGTGCGTTCAAAAAGATATTCAACGCAAGATCCGGAGTTCCGCGCCGTTCGCAGCGGCCTAAGGTTGGCTCAACGCTCAGGCAAAGGAGGTCGATCATGAAACAACTGCACGACAAAGTCGCGATTGTCACGGGGGCCACGTCGGGAATCGGTCAGGCCGCCGCCCGGCTGTTCGCCCAGGAAGGCGCGCGCCTGATAGTGACTGGCCGTCGGGGCGACGCACTGGATGCGTTGGTCGCCCAGATCCAGCAAGCCGGTGGCGAGGCACTTGGGGTTGCCGGTGACATTCGCAGCGAGGCACTGGCCGAGCGCCTTGTGGCGCTGGCGCTGGAGCGTTTCGGTGGGTTGGATATCGCCTTCAATAACGCCGGAATCACAGGTGAAGCCCAGTCCGTCTCCGAGTTGACCCTTGGCCAGTGGCAAGCCGTGCTCGACTGCAACTTGACCAGTGCCTTTCTCGGGGCCAAGTACCAGTTGCCAGCTCTGCGCAGCCGCGGCGCAGGGTCCATTATTTTCACGTCCAGCTTTGTCGGGCACCGCGTCGGTTTTCCCGGTATGGCGGCGTATGCCGCGAGCAAGGCCGCGCTGATCGGGTTGACCCAGGTCATCGCCGCTGAAGAAGGCCCCCACGGCATTCGTGCCAACGCGCTACTGCCCGGAGGCACCGACACGCCCATGGGCCGTGCAGCCACCGACACGCCAGAGAAACGCGCCTTTGTCGAAAACCTGCATGCCCTCAAGCGCCTCGCCCGTCCCGAGGAAATTGCCCGCGCGGCGCTGTTTCTCGCGTCGGACGCCGCCAGTTTCGTCAGCGGGACGGCGATGCTGGTTGAGGGGGGAGTTTCCATCAATCGCAGCTAGGGTCTGTTCCCGTTTGGTGACGAGCCGCGTTGCTGGGCCAAACGGTGCGAGGCAAGGCGCGGGATGCCGCCAATGGTTGTTCCCTTGGCAAATCCCGCAACGCAGCCTTGCGCCGTTTGGCACGCAACCCGAAGGGACGGGGCTCACTGGGCACAGGGCGGCGTTGCTCGGAGCTTATTGGGAACAACCAAACTGCGCTCCTCGCGCCTTGCCCTGTGCCCAGTGGGCCACCGTCGCGGCCTGTCACCAAACGGGAACAGACCCTAGGCGCTGCGGTTGAGAATGCAGGGACGCCGGATGAACGCCGCGTCCTGCCAGGGGCGGTGCGGTTACTGATCCTTGAACTGCGGATCACGCTTGGCGATGAAGGCGGCCATGCCCTCTTTCTGGTCCTGGGTGGCGAAGGCGGCGTGGAACACCCGGCGTTCGAAGCGCACGCCTTCGGACAGGCTGACTTCGAAGGCGCGGTTCACGCTTTCCTTGATCATCATGCTCACCGGGATCGATTTTGCGGCGATCACGGCGGCGACCCTCAGGGCTTCTTCCACCAGCTCGTCCGCCGGCACGATGCGCGCGACCAAGCCGCAGCGTTCGGCTTCCACGGCGTCGATAAAGCGTCCGCTCAGGCATATTTCCATGGCCTTGGCCTTGCCCACGGCGCGGGTCAGGCGCTGGGTGCCGCCCATGCCCGGCAGCACGCCGAGGTTGATTTCCGGCTGGCCGAACTTGGCGTTGTCACCGGCCAGGATGAAGTCGCACATCAAGGCCAGTTCGCAGCCGCCACCCAGGGCGAAGCCGTTGACCGCGGCGATGATCGGCTTGCGCCGGTTGGCCACGCGGTCGCTGTCGCTGAACAGGTCGTCGAGGTAGATCTGCGGGTAGGTCAGCTCGGCCATTTCCTTGATGTCGGCACCGGCGGCGAAGGCTTTCTTCGAGCCGGTGATGACGATGCAGCCGATCTGCGGGTCGGCTTCCAGGCGGTCCAGGGCCTGGTTCACCTCGCCGACGATCTGCGCGTTGAGGGCGTTCAGCGCCTGGGGACGGTTGAGGGTGATCAGACCGACCCGGTCCTTGATGTCCAACAAGATGGTTTCGTAGCTCATGTATCAGCTCCTGCTAAAAAGTCAGAGATTGCGCGAAATGACCATGCGCTGGATGTCGCTGGTGCCTTCGTAGATCTGGCAGATGCGCACGTCGCGGTAGATACGCTCCAGCGGGAAGTCGCTCAAATAGCCATAACCGCCCAGGGTTTGCAACGCCGCCGAACAGACCTTCTCGGCCATTTCCGAGGCGAACAGCTTGGCCATCGAGGCTTCCACCAGGGCCGGCTTGCCGCTGTCGCGCAGGGCCGCGGCGTAATGCACCATTTGCCGCGCCACGGCGATCTGGGTGGCCATGTCCGCCAGGCGAAACGCCACGGCCTGGTGCTCGATGATCGGCTTGCCGAAGGTTTCGCGCTCGCGGGCGTAGTCTCGCGCCGCTTCGAACGCGGCCCGGGCCATGCCCACCGATTGTGCGGCAATGCCCACGCGGCCGCCTTCGAGGTTGGCCAGGGCGATCTTGTAGCCCTCGCCCTCCTCCCCCAGGCGGTTGGCCAGCGGCACCTTCACATCCTCGAAAAGGATCTGGCAGGTGTCGCTGGCGTGCTGGCCGAGCTTGTCCTCGATGCGCGCGACCTTATAGCCCGGCGCATCGGTGGGCACGATAAAGGCGCTGATGCCGCGCTTGCCGGCCGCCGGGTCGGTGACCGCGAACACGATCACCACCCCGGCGTTCTGCCCCGAGGTGATGAACTGCTTGCAGCCGTTGAGCACATAGTGGTCGCCGTCGCGGCGGGCCCGGGTTTTCAGGCTGCTGGCGTCGGAGCCGGCCTGGGGCTCGGTGAGGGCGAAGGCGCCAAGCATGGCGCCGCTGGCCAGGGGCTTGAGGAAACGCTCTTTCTGCTTGTCGTTGCCGAACTTGAGGATCGGCACGCAGCCCACCGAGTTGTGCACGCTCATGATGGTGGAACAGGCGCCATCACCGGCGGCGATCTCCTCCAGGGCCATGGCATAGGCCAGGTAGCCGGTGTCGCAGCCGCCCCACTGCTCGGGCACCAGCATGCCGAAGAAGCCCAGCTCGGCCATCTCGGCGATGGCCTCCCTGGGAAAGCGGTGCTCGCGGTCCCAGTCGGCGGCAAAGGGCTTCAGACGCTCCTGGGCAAATTGCCGGGCGGCGTCGCTGATCTGCAGTTGTTCGTCATTGGGCAACATCGGGATTCCTCGTTACAGGCATTCAACGGCCATGGCCGTGGCTTCGCCACCGCCGATACAGATCGCGGCCACGCCACGCTTGAGGCCCTTCTGGCGCAGGGCCGAGAGCAGGGTCACCAGGATCCGCGCGCCGGAGGCACCGATCGGATGGCCCAGGGCGCAGGCGCCACCGTGCACGTTGACCTTGGCGTGGGGAATGTCCAGCTTGTTCATGGTCACCAGGCTGACCACGGCGAAGGCTTCGTTGATTTCGAACAGATCGACATCGCCCAGGGCCCAGCCGGTCTTTTTCAGCAGCCGCTCGATGGCGCCCACCGGGGCCACCGGGAACAGGCTCGGGGTGTCGGCGAAGGCCGCGTGCCCGTGGATCACCGCCAGCGGCTTGAGGCCGCGCTTGTCGGCTTCGGAACGGCGCATCAGCACCAGGGCCGCGGCGCCGTCGGAGATCGAGCTGGCGTTGGCGGCGGTCACGGTACCACCGTCGCGGAACGCCGGCCTCAAGGTGGCGATCTTGTCCAGCTTGGCCTTGGGCGGCTGTTCGTCATCGCTGATCAGCTTCGACTCCTTGCCGATCATCACCTGCAGGGGAACGATCTCGTCCTTGAACAGGCCGTCCTTGATCGCCTGCTGGGCGCGGGTCAGGGAAGCCACGGCGAAGTCGTCCTGGGCCTGGCGGGTGAAGCCGTTGGCCTCGGCGCAGTCCTCGGCAAAGGTGCCCATCAGGCGGCCCTTGTCGTAGGCATCTTCCAGGCCGTCGAGGAACATGTGATCGAGCACCTTGCCATGGCCCATGCGGTAACCGCTGCGGGCGCGGTCCAGCAGGTACGGGGCGTTGGACATGCTTTCCATGCCCCCGGTGACCACCACCTCGGCGCTGCCGGCCAGCAGCATGTCGTGGGCCAGGATGGTGGCCTCCATGCCTGAGCCGCACATCTTGTTCAGGGTGGTGCAGCGGGTGCCCTTGTCCAGGCCGGCGCCCAGGGCCGCCTGGCGCGCCGGGGCCTGGCCAAGGCCGGCGGACAGCACGCAACCGAACAGCACTTCCTCCACCGCTTGCGGGGCGATTCCTGCGCGCTCTACCGCGGCGCGGATGGCCTCGGCCCCCAGTTGCGGGGCGCTGAGGCCCTTGAGTTCACCCTGGAAACCGCCCATCGGGGTGCGGACGGCGCTGACAATGACGATTGGATCGTGGGCAATGGACATGAGAATTCCTCCTTACTTGGCGGCCATGCGCAAGGCGCCGTCGAGACGGATCACCTCGCCGTTGAGCATGCTGTTTTCAATGATATGCCGCACCAGCGCGGCGTACTCGGCGGGTTTGCCCAGGCGCGGTGGGAACGGCACCCCGGCGGCCAGACCGGCGCGCACTTCGTCGCTCATGCCGGCCATCATCGGGGTTTCGAAAATCCCCGGGGCGATGGTCATCACCCGAATGCCGAAACGCGCCAGCTCGCGGGCCACCGGCAGGGTCAGGCTGGCGATGGCGCCCTTGGACGCCGCATAGGCGGCCTGGCCGATCTGCCCGTCGAAGGCGGCGATGGAGGCGGTGTTGATGATCACCCCGCGCTCGCCATCGGCATCGGCCGCACTTTCGGCAATGGCCGCCGCGGCCAGGCGCAGCAGGTTGAAGCTGCCGATCAGGTTGACGTTGATCACCTGGCTGAAGCTGGCCAGGGCATGGGGGCCGTTCTTGCCCAGGACCTTCTCGCCGCGCACGATGCCGGCGCAGTTGACCAGGCCGTTGAGCCCGCCAAAGGCCTTGACCGTGGCCTGCACCGCCGCTTCGGCCGCGGCCTCCTGGCTGATGTCCGCCACCACGCTGTGGCAGCCCAATTGCTGGGCCCGGGCCGCCACGGCCTCGGCATTGAGGTCCACCAGCATCACCTTGGCGCCGGCGGCCACCAGCATTTCAGCGCTGGCCGCACCGAGGCCGGAAGCGCCGCCACTGACGAGAAAAACCTTGTTTGCGATCTGCATCGTTTCAATCCTGTTTACGCGGTAGCTGTTGACGCCGCGGCCTCTTGAGCCTTGGCGATTTCCTGGTTGCGCAAGATAAAGCGCTGCAATTTGCCGCTGGGGGTCTTGGGCAAATCACTGACAAATTCGATTTCACGGGGGTAGGAATGGGCCGCCAGGCGCTTGCGCACATGCTGGCGCAATTCCTCGGCCAACTCCGGCGTGGCGCGGTACTGCTCGCTGAGCACCACGAAGGCCTTGACCAGCTCGGTGCGCTCCGGATCGGGCTTGCCCACCACCGCCGCCTCCACCACCGCCGGGTGTTCGATCAGGGCACTTTCCACGTCGAAGGGACCGACCCGGTAGCCGGACGTGGTGATCACATCGTCGCTGCGGCCGACGAAGCTGATGCTGCCGTCCTGGTTCAGCTCGACGGTGTCGCCGCTGAGGTAGTAGTCACCGACGAACGCCTTGGTCGGCACCCCGGCGTAACCGGCGAACCAGCACATTGGCGACTGGCTGCGGTCGATGGCCAGGATGCCCGGCTGGCCCACCCCCAGCTCGCGGTACTCTTCGTCCAGCACCACGATGCGGTGGCCGGGCGAGGCGAAACCGGCGGCGCCGACATGCACCGGGTGGTCCAGGCCGTGGTGGTTGCACAGCACCATGCCCAGCTCGGTCTGGCCGTAATGGTCGTGGATCACCACGTCCAGCTGTTCGGCGAACCAGCGGATGACTTCCGGGTTCAGCGGCTCACCGGCGCTGCTGACGATGCGCAGGCGCCCCTTGATCGAACGAGCGAACTGGTCGCCGCCGGCGATCAGCAGGCGGTAGGCCGTAGGCGAGCCGGTGAGGTTGGTGATGCCGTACTTGTTGATCACCCGGCAGGTGCTTTCCAGGGTGAAGGGGCCATCGTAGAAGGTGATCGGGTGACCCAGGCCCAGCGGCCCGGTAACGCCGAAATAGATGCCGTAGGCCCAGCCCGGGTCGGCGACGTTCCAGAACGCATCCTCGGGGCGCAGGTCCACCGCGTCGCGGGTGTAGTTCTGGAACGCGACAATGGCCTTGAGCGGCACTTCCAGGGCTTTCGACGGGCCGGTGGTGCCCGAGGTGAACATCAGCAGGAACGGGTCTTCGCCGGTCAGCAGCACCGGCTCGCACTGGGCCGGGTACTGTTCCAGCTCGGCCCAGAAACTGAAATCGCCGCGCACGATGCCCTGCCCTTTGGCCGCCGCGACCGTGACGATGGTCGGGCACTCGGCGACTTCCGCCAGCTTCGGCCGGTTCACCGCGTCGCAGATCACCAGCTTGGCCTTTGAACTGTTGAGGCGGTGCTCGATGGCCTTGGGGCCAAAGGCGGTGAACAGCGGCTGGTACACCGCGCCGATGCGCCAGGTGGCCAGCACCGTGATCAGCAACTCGACATTGCGCGGCAGCAGCCCGGCGACCTTGTCGCCCTTGCCGACCCCCTGGGCCAGGAAGAAATTGGCCAGGCGTGCGGCCTTGTCCTGCAGTTCAGTGAAGGTATAGGTGGCGCTGCTACCGTCGCGGCCCTCCCAGAACAGCGCGATGCGCCCGGGCAACGCATGCCGGTCACAACATTCGACGCAGGCATTGAGCGCCGACAGCGAACCCGCCAGGGCGGCGTCGACACAGTGCTGATAATTGAAATCCTTGATGGCGGACTGGTAGTTGCGCATTGCCTGAATCCCTCACTGTTCTTATTAGGATGGGAACCTCATGAAAAGCAGGGAAATACTGGCGCCAGAGCCCTCGCGCGACAATGGTCAAAGCTATCAAGTTGCGTGACCGGTTTGGCCAAGAACCCACCCTGGCCGTGACGACCGGCAGGCCCCGCGCTCGTTGCAGGAACCGGCTTGCCGGCGCAGGCGCAACCGCAGTGGTGCACGGCTTGCGGGCCTCTTCGCCGGCAAGCCGGCTCCTACAGGGAACTGCACGGTGTATCTGACTGCTGTAGGAGCTGGCTTGCCAGCGAAGGCGACGGCCGGGGCGGCGCAGGGCTTGCCGCCCCTTTGTCGGCAAGCCGCTTCCTACGAGAGGTCCGGGTCGTTGAGGATCAGGCTGCGGTAATGCCCGGGGTTGGACCCGGACCATTTGCGAAACGCCTTGTAGAACGAGCTGGTGTCGGCAAACCCCAGGCGCCCGGCTATCTCGGCGAAACTCAGTTGCGGCTCCGCCAGCCAGACAATTGCCAGTTCCTTGCGCACGCTGTCCTTGAGGGCCTGGTAGCTCTGGCCCTCCTCGGCCAGGCGACGGCGCAGGGTCGAGGCGGACATGCACAGGCTCTGGGCCAGGCTTTCGCTTTCCGGCCACTGCTCGCCGGGCAATTGCCGCAACTGCTGCTTGATGCGGCTGGCCAGGCTCTCGGGGTCGCGGTACTTCACCAGGATGTTGGCCGGGGCCTGGGCCAGGAAGCGCTTGAGCTCTTCCTCGCTGCGCTTGATCGGCAGGTCCAGGCAATCGGCGGCGATGATCATCCGCGTGCGCGACCGGGCAAAGCGCAGGTTGTCGGAGAACATCACCCGGTAGTCGTCGCAGAAGTCCGGCTGCGGGCAGCGCAGCTCGATCGCCAGGATCGGAATCCGCCGCCCTGCCAGCCAGCAGGCTACGCCATGGACGATCATCCAGTAGGTGAAATAGGTGAAGGCCCGGCCCGGCGCATGCTCGTCGTCCTGCAGGACGATTTCCGCCAGGCTCTGCTGGCGCACCAGTTGCGCCGGCAGGCGTTCGAACATCAGCGACAGAAAGCCCAGCACCGAATCCAGCCCCGCCGCCAGGGTCGGCTGGGCCATGGCCGAGCGGCAGAGAAAGGCCAGGCTGCCGGACTTCAGCCGGCGCGGATCCATGCCGAAAAACTCGTCATCCAGACGCCGGGCCAACAGCCGCCAGAGCCGGGCATAGGCGCTGGCCGGGACGCGCGCGCAGCCCTGCTGCAGGAGCGCCGGATCAATCCCGACCTTGTTCAGCACTTCCGCGGTGGCCGCCCCCGGCGCACAGCTTTGCAGCAGCGCCTCGCGCACCAGTTGCATGGAGATGGTGTCTTTTTCCGCCATCGTGACCAACGTTTTCCTAAGGATCCCGGGATCGCCATCTTAGGCAGTGACCGGGAAAAAGCCAGTGGGCTTTGGCCGTAGTTGACAGCCTTGCACCAGCGAAAACCGATACGGATTCGTCCGCCCCTGCATCGCCCCGCCACCCGGGCAAGCCGCGCAACCCGCGACCACGGCCAACGACCCGCTATCCCGGCAGTGCAAAAAAGTATCGATTCAAGTGTCAGGGATGATTTGTCAGCACCGCGTTGGCGGGCTGTAATCAGCCCACATTCTGCCTCGTCCGGCAGAAGACATAACAACAATAACCGTCCTTCTGCAGCCCGCACCGGCGCAGAACAGGAGTGACCGATGAACCCTTGCACCAAAGCCCTGCTCGTCACCACCTGCATGACCCTCAGCAGCGTCACCCTCGGCGCCCAGACCCTGACCATCGCCACCGTCAACAACAGCGACATGATCCGCATGCAACGGCTGTCGAAAACCTTCGAGGCCGAGCACCCGGACATCCAGCTCAACTGGGTGGTGCTGGAAGAAAACGTCCTGCGCCAGCGCCTGACCACCGATATCGCCACCCAGGGCGGGCAGTTCGACGTACTCACCATCGGCATGTACGAGGCCGCGCTCTGGGGCGCCAAGGGCTGGCTGCAACCGATGCAGGACCTGCCCGCCAGCTATGACCTGGATGACGTCTTCCCCTCGGTGCGCGAGGGGCTGTCGGTCAAGGGCACGCTCTATGCCCTGCCGTTCTACGCCGAAAGCTCCATGACCTACTACCGCACCGACCTGTTCCAGCAGGCCGGCCTGAGCATGCCGGAGCGGCCGACCTGGGAGCAGATCGGCGAGTTCGCCGCCAGGCTCAACAAACCCGGCCAGGAGCAATACGGCCTGTGCCTGCGGGGCAAGGCCGGCTGGGGCGAGAACATGGCCCTGATCACCACCCTGGCCAACAGCTACGGCGCGCGCTGGTTCAATGAGCAATGGCAGCCCGAATTCACCGGGCCGGAGTGGAAGAACGCCCTGACCTTCTACGTCGACAACATGAAGAAATCCGGCCCGCCGGGGGCTTCGAGCAACGGTTTCAATGAAAACCTGGCGCTGTTCAACAGCGGCAAGTGCGCGATCTGGGTCGACGCCAGCGTCGCCGGCTCCTTTGTCACCGACCAGAGCCAGAGCAAGGTCGCCGAGCAGGTGGGCTTCACCTTTGCCCCGCATCAGGTCACCGACAAGGGTAGCGCCTGGCTGTATTCCTGGTCCTTGGCGATCCCCGCCAGTTCCAAGGCCAAGGATGCCGCCAGGACCTTCACCACCTGGGCCACCTCCAAGGAATATGCAGCCCTGGTGGCGGAGAAGGACGGCATCGCCAACGTGCCGCCGGGGACCCGGGCTTCGACCTACAGCGCGGCCTACATGAACGCCGCGCCGTTCGCCCGGATCACCCTGGAATCGCTGAAGGCGGTGGACCCCAGCAAACCGACCCTCAAGCCGGTGCCTTACATCGGCATCCAGCTGGTGACCATTCCCGAGTTCCAGGCCATCGGCACCCAGGTCGGCAAGCTGTTCTCCGCGGCGCTGATCGGCCAGAGCACGGTGGACCAGGCCCTGGCCGCCGCGCAGCAGAGCACCGAGCGGGAAATGAAGCGCGCCGGCTACCCGAAATAACCCGGCACGCCTGGTAGGAGCCGGCTGGCCGGCGAAGAGGCCCTTGAGTCTTGCGCAGTGTTCAAGGACGCCTTCGCTGGCAAGCCAGCTCCTACGCGCAACCCGGCCATGCCAGCGCAGTGTCGCGCCCCCTCATACCCAACTGGTTGTGATCCTCATGAATACCTCGACTGCCAAGCTCCATCTGCCAGCGCAGGCGGCTCCCCGCAAGCGTCGCCTGGCCAGCCCCGGCTGGTTTCTGGTCAGCCCCTCAGTGGCGTTGTTGCTGCTGTGGATGATCGTGCCCCTGGGCATGACCCTGTACTTCTCGCTGATCCGCTACAACCTGCTGTACCCCGGTGAAAACCCGTTCGTGGGCCTGGAGAACTTCAGCTACTTCCTCAGTGACTCGGGCTTTGTGCCCGGGGCCACCAACACCCTGTTGCTGGTGGGCAGCGTGCTGCTGATCAGCGTGGTGTTCGGCGTGTTGATCAGTGCCCTGCTGGAAGCCAGCGAGTTCTTCGGCCGCGGCCTGGTCCGGGTGCTGCTGATCTCGCCGTTCTTCATCATGCCCACGGTGGGCGCACTGATCTGGAAGAACCTGATCTTTCACCCGGTATCGGGCATCCTCGCCGCCGTGTGGAAGCTGTTCGGCGCCCAGCCGGTGGACTGGCTGGCCCATTACCCGCTGCTGTCGATCATCATCATCGTCTCCTGGCAGTGGCTGCCGTTCGCCATCCTGATCCTGATGACCGCCATGCAGTCCCTGGACCAGGAACAGAAAGAAGCCGCACGCCTGGATGGCGCCGGCCCCATCGCGATCTTCTGGCACCTGACCCTGCCGCACCTGGCGCGGCCGATCGCGGTGGTGGTGATGATCGAGACCATCTTCCTGCTCTCGGTGTTCGCCGAAATCTTCACCACCACCAACGGCGGCCCGGGCTACGCCTCGACCAACCTGGCCTACCTGATCTACAACCAGGCGCTGGTGCAGTTCGACGTGGGCATGGCGTCGGCCGGCGGCCTGATCGCCGTGGTCATCGCCAATATCGCCGCGATCATCCTGGTGCGGATGCTCGGCAAGAACCTGACCGACCAGAGCTGAGGAGCCCGCCATGACCCTGCAACAATCCCGACGCCTGCAAAGCCTGCTACTGGGCACCCTGGCCTGGGCCATCGCGATCCTGATCTTCTTTCCGATCTTCTGGATGGTGCTGACCAGCTTCAAGAGCGAAATCGATGCCTTTGCCACGCCGCCGCAGTTCATCTTCACGCCGACGCTTGAGAACTACCTGCACATCAACGAGCGCAGCAACTACTTCGCCTACGCCTGGAACTCGGTGCTGATCTCCTTCAGCGCCACCGCCCTGTGCCTGCTGATCGCGGTGCCGGCGGCCTACTCCATGGCCTTCTACGAGACTCGCCACACCAAGCGCACCCTGCTGTGGATGCTCTCGACCAAGATGCTGCCGCCGGTGGGCGTGCTGATGCCGATCTACCTGCTGGCCAAGAGTTTCGGCCTGCTGGACACGCGCATTGCGCTGATCGTCATCTACACCCTGATCAACCTGCCGATCGTGGTGTGGATGGTTTACACCTACTTCAAGGACATCCCCCGGGACATCCTTGAAGCCGCCCGCCTGGACGGCGCCACACTGGCCCAGGAGATGCTCCGGGTGCTGCTGCCGATCGCCAAGGGCGGGCTGGCTTCCACCGTGCTGCTGTCGCTGATCCTGTGCTGGAACGAAGCCTTCTGGTCGCTGAACCTGACCTCTGCCAATGCCGCCCCGCTGACCGCGCTGATCGCCTCCTACTCCAGTCCCGAAGGGTTGTTCTGGGCCAAGCTCTCGGCGGTTTCGACCCTGGCCTGCGCGCCGATCCTGATCTTCGGCTGGATCAGCCAGAAACAGCTGGTGCGCGGCCTGTCCTTTGGCGCAGTGAAGTAACCCTCGAATTGTTGGAGACACCCCATGGCTCACCTGAAAATCAGCAACCTGCAAAAAGGCTTCGAAGGCTTCGAGATCATCAAGGGCATCGACCTTGAGGTGAACGACAAGGAATTCGTGGTCTTCGTCGGCCCCTCGGGCTGCGGCAAATCCACCCTGCTGCGGCTGATCGCCGGGCTGGAGGAAGTCAGCGGCGGTCGCATCGAGCTGGACGGCCGCGACATCACCGAAGTCAGCCCGGCCAGGCGCGACCTGGCCATGGTGTTCCAGACCTACGCCCTGTACCCGCACATGAGCGTGCGCAAGAACATGTCCTTCGCCCTGGACCTGGCCGGGGTCGACAAGGCCCTGGTGCAGAAGAAGGTCGATGAGGCGGCGCGCATCCTCGAACTGGGGCCGATGCTCGAACGCAAGCCCAAGCAACTGTCCGGCGGCCAGCGCCAGCGCGTGGCCATCGGCCGGGCGATTGTGCGCAACCCGAAGATCTTCCTGTTCGACGAACCGCTGTCCAACCTGGATGCCGCGCTGCGGGTGCAGATGCGCCTGCACCAGGAGCTGCAGGCCACCATGATCTACGTCACCCACGATCAGGTCGAAGCCATGACCCTGGCGGACAAGGTGGTGGTGCTCAACGGCGGCCGGGTGGAACAGGTGGGCGCGCCCCTGGAGCTGTATCACAACCCGGCCAACCTGTTTGTCGCCGGCTTTCTCGGCACGCCGAAAATGGGCTTTCTCAAGGGCCACGTCAGCCAGGTCGACAGCCAGGGGTGCGAGGTGCACCTGCAGGCCGGGGCGCGCCTGCACCTGGGCCGCCACAGCACGCAACTCAAGGTCGGCAGCGCGGTGACCCTGGGCATCCGTCCCGAACACCTGGAGCTGGGCGAGCCCGGCCGCGCCAGCCTGCCGGTGACCGCCGACGTTGCCGAGCGCCTGGGCAGCGACACCTTCTGCCATGTCCGCAGCAGCGGCGGCGAAGCCCTGACCCTGCGCATCCGCGGTGACCTGGCCAGCCGTTACGGCGAGCAACTGCACCTGCAACTGGACCCCGAGCACTGCCATCTGTTCGATGACCAAGGCCAGGCCGTTCCCCGCTTGCTGCGCGCCGCCGCCTGATCCCCTGATGACCGAGAGCCCCCGCATGAAACTCAATCGCTTGAACCTCAGCCAATTGCCGCCCCAGGTGCGGCTGCCCGCCTACGGGCCCGCCGACACCCGCCAGGGCATTGCCCACATCGGCGTCGGCGGCTTTCACCGGGCCCACCAGGCCTATTACACCGACGCCCTGATGAACCGGGGCCTGGGCCTGGACTGGAGCATCTGTGGCATCGGCCTGCGCCCCGAGGATCGCCGCGCCCGGGACGATCTGGCCGGCCAGGACTACCTCTACAGCCTCTTTGAACTGGGTGACGGCGACGGCCACGAAGTGCGGGTAATCGGCGCCATCAGCCAGATGCTGCTGGCCGAGGACGGCGCCCAGGCGCTGATCGACAAGCTGGCCAGCCCAGAGATCCGCATCGTCTCCCTGACCATCACCGAGGGCGGCTACTGCATCGACGACAGCACTGGCGAGTTCATGCTCCATCTGCCGCAGATCCAGCACGATCTGGCCCACCCGCGGCAGCCGCGCACGGTGTTCGGTTTTCTCTGCGCCGCCCTGGCTCGACGCCGGGCCGCGGGCATCCCGGCCTTCACCCTGATGTCCTGCGATAACCTGCCGCACAACGGCGCGGTGACCCGCAAGGCGCTGCTGGCCTTCGCCGCCCGCCACGACGCCGACCTGCACGACTGGATCGCCCGTCACGTCAGCTTCCCCAACGCCATGGTCGACCGCATCACCCCCATGACCAGCAACGCTCACCGCCTGCAACTGCACGATGAACACGGCATCGACGACGCCTGGCCGGTGGTCTGCGAACCCTTTGTCCAGTGGGTGCTGGAAGACCGCTTCTGCAACGGCCGCCCGGCCTGGGAGCAGGTCGGCGTGCAGTTCACCGACGACGTCACGCCCTATGAAGAGATGAAGATCAAGCTGCTCAATGGCAGCCACCTGGCCCTGACCTACCTGGGTTTTCTCAAGGGCTACCGCTTCGTCCACGAAACCCTGGACGACCCGTTGTTCGTCGCCTACCTGCGGGACTACATGGACCTGGACGTGACCCCGCAACTGGCGCCGGTGCCGGGCATCGACCTGGCGGCGTACAAGGACACCCTGATCCAGCGCTTCTCCAATCGGGCGATTGCCGACCAGCTGGAGCGGGTGTGCAGCGACGGTTCATCGAAGCTGCCCAAGTTCACCGTGCCCACGGTCAACCGCCTGATCGCCGATGGCCGCGACACCGAACGCGCGGCCCTGGTAGTGGCGGCCTGGGCCCTGTACCTGCGGGGGGTGGACGAAAACGGCAGGCACTACTCGATCCCCGACCCCAGGGCCGAGTTCTGTCAGGCCCTGGTGGCCGACGACAGCCTGTTGACCCAGCGCCTGCTGGGGGTGGAAGAGATCTTCGGTGTGGCGATTGCGCGCTCCGCCGAGTTCATCGCCGCCTTCGAACGCTGCTTCAACAGCTTGCGCGAACACGGCGTAAGCCAGACCCTGGAACGCTTGCTGGCGCGATGAAGTGCCCTGGGCGGCAGCTTGCCAGGCAAGGGCCTGCGTGCCTTTTCGCCGCCTCGCCCAAGGCCCGGCAGCGGCCACCGGCCATAAGCGGCCGGGGCGGCCAGGCGGAGAGTCTCCAGAGCGCCAACAACCACCGGAACCGGGAACCCTCATGACTCAATCCAGGCTTTTTCTTGGCATCGACTGCGGCACCCAGGGCACCAGGGCGCTGATTCTCGACAGCCGCAGCGGCACCGTCCTGGGCCACGGCGCCGCGCCCCACCGCCTGATCAGCGGCGCCAATGGCCGCCGCGAGCAGGACCCGGCGCAGTGGCTGCAGGCCTGCATCGGCGCAACCCGGCAGGCATTGCAGGCAACCGGGGTGGATGGCGGGCAGGTGCTCGGCGTCGGGATTTCCGGCCAGCAGCACGGGCTGGTGCTGCTCGATGACCAGGGCCAGGTGCTGCGCCCGGCCAAGCTCTGGTGCGACACCGAAAGCAGCGCCGAGAACCAGCGCCTGCTGGACTGGCTGGGGGGCACCCAGGGTTCCCTGGACCGCCTGGGGCTGGCCATCGCGCCGGGCTATACGGTGTCAAAACTGCTCTGGACCCGGGAGCAGCAGCCTCAGGTGTTCCAGCGTATCGCGCATATCCTGCTGCCCCACGACTACCTGAATTTCTGCCTGACCGGACGCTGTTGCAGCGAGTACGGCGACGCCTCGGGCAGCGGCTACTTCGATGTGCGCAAACGTGATTGGGACCGCGCCCTGCTGGCCCATATCGACCCCAGCGGACGCCTGGAGCGGGCCTTGCCGCACCTGCTCGAAGCGCATCAGGCGGTGGGCCGCATCCAGCCCGCGATCGCCCGGCAACTGGGCATCAGCGCGGAGGCATTGGTGGCCAGCGGCGGTGGCGACAACATGCTCGGGGCGATCGGCACCGGCAACATCCAGCCCGGCATCATCACCATGAGCCTGGGGTCCTCCGGCACCGTGTATGCCTTTGCCGAACAGCCATGGGTCAGCCCCGAGCCGGCGGTGGCCACCTTTTGCTCCTCCAGCGGTGGCTGGCTGCCGCTGATCTGCACCATGAACCTGACCAACGCCACCACCCTGGTGCGCGAGCTGCTGGGCCTGGATCTGGCCGGCTTCAACCAGCGCCTGGCGCAAGCGCCGATCGGCGCCGGTGGCTTGTGCCTGTTGCCGTTTTTCAACGGTGAACGGGTGCCCGCCCTGCCCCATGCCCAAGGCAGCCTGCATGGCATGACCCTGGACAACCTGACCCAGGCCAACCTGTGCCGCGCCGTGGTCGAAGGCACCACCTTCGGCTTGCGCTACGGCCTGGATCTGTTGCGCGCGGCGGGCTTGCACAGCCAGAGCATCCGCCTGATCGGTGGCGGGGCAAAAAGTCCGCTGTGGCGGCAGATGGTCGCCGATATCATGCACACCCCGGTGATCTGCCCCCTGGAGCACGAAGCCGCGGCCCTGGGCGCGGCGATCCAGGCCGCCTGGTGTCACGGCCGGGAGCAGCAGCCGACACTGGATCTGCAAGCACTCTGTGAGCGCTGCGTGCACCTGGACCCGGGCAGCGCCACCCAGCCTCGGGCCGAACACGTAGCGGCCTACGAACCGTTGTACCAAGGTTACCGACAACGACTGACAACCCTTTGAAGAGCGAATGACTATGTATCTGGTGTGTGGCGAGGCGCTGTTCGACTTTTTCAGCGCGGATGAGGCCGGTGCTCCGGCCAATAAAGTGGCGTTCCAGGCGATTGCCGGTGGTTCGCCGTTCAACGTGGCGGTGGGCCTGCGTCGCCTGGGCATCGACGCCGCGCTGCTGGCCGGACTGTCCCGGGACTACCTGGGCCAGCGCCTGCGGCGGGTGCTGCAAGAGGAAGGCGTGAACACCGACTACCTGCGGGAATTCGCCGCCCCGACCACCCTGGCCATGGTCGCCGTGGGCGCCGATGGCTCGCCGCACTACAGCTTCCGGGGCGAAGGCTGCGCCGATCGCCAATTGCTCGAAGAACACCTGCCGGAGCTGGACGCCGGGGTGCGCGGGCTGCATGTCGGCTCGTTTGCCCTGGTGGTGCAGCCGATTGCCGACACCCTGCTGGCCCTGGTGCGCCGCGAGCGCGGGCGGCGCCTGATCAGCCTCGACCCCAATGTGCGGCTCAACCCGCAGCCGGATATCCAACTGTGGCGCCAGCGCATCGGCGAACTGGCCGGGTACGCCGACCTGATCAAGGTCAGTGACGAAGACCTGACCCTGCTCTACCCCGGGCAAGCGCCGCAGACGCTGATCCAGGGATGGCTGCAGGGCAATGCCCGACTGGTGTTCCTGACCCGTGGCAGCCAGGGCGCGACGGTGTTCAGCGCCCGGCATGGCAGCTGGTCGGTGGCGACGCCCAAGGTTCAAGTGGCCGACACCGTGGGCGCCGGCGACACCTTCCAGGCGGCGCTGATTGCCTGGCTGACCGAGCAGGGGCTGGACTCGCCCCAGGGCCTTGAGCAACTGACCCGCGAACAGACCGACGCCCTGCTGCGCTTTGCCGTCAACGCCGCCGCCCTGACCTGCACCCGCACCGGCCCGGACCTGCCCTACCGCCATCAACTGCAGCCGCTGTAGGCGCCGGTTTGCCGGCGAAGGGGCCCGTCAGCCTTGCGCCGATTCGGGCGACACCTTCGCTGGCAAGCCAGCTCCTGCAACATTCAGCGCCGCCGTGGTGCTTTTCCTCGGCCCTGATCAGAGCAGGGAGAAGTTGTAGCTGACGATCAGCCGGGTTTCGTCCATGTCGCGAGCGATCTTCTGGTAGTTGCTGCGGTAGGTGGCGTTGCGCAGGCGCAGGCTGACGTCCTTGAAGGTGCCGCTCTGCACCACGTACTTGAGTTCGCTGTCGCGCTCCCACTCGCGGCCTTCGCGCAGGCTGCCCGGAACCTTGATGTGGTCACCGCTGACGTAGCGGGTCAGGAAACTCAGGCCATTGAGGCCAACGGCCTTGAAGTCGTAGTCGTAGCGCAGCTGCCAGGAACGCTCCTGGATCGCTGCGAAGTCGTTGACCTGCACGTAGTTCACCAGGTACGGGTTGCTGCCATCCAGGTAGGGCATCGAATTGTCGCCGTACATGCGCTGCCAGCCGGCGCTCAGGGTGTGACCGCTGAGGCTGTAGCCGAGCAAGGTGCTCAGGGCGCGGTTGTCGATGCCACCGGCGCGCTCGGCGCCGGTGTCGGCACTCTTGAGCAGGCGCAGGTCGCCCTTGAGCACGCCAGGGCCCAGGGGCTGGTTGGCCAGCAGGCCGACAAAATGCTGGCGGTAGATGTCTTCCAGCTCGGCGTAGTGGTACTGGCCGGTCAGCCGCTCGTTGAACTTGTAGTCCAGGCCGTAGGTGTCGAAGTGATCCGCCGTGGTGTTGCAGGCATAGCGCTTGTTCTTGCAGTGCACGCGGATGTCCTGGGCGTCGGTGGAATCCCGGGCGGTGTAGCGGTTGAGCCGTGCGGCAGTCAGGGTCAGGTCCTTGACCTCCCTGGAGGTCAGCACCGCGCCATTGAACATCGTCGGCAGCAGGCGCCCGTCGTTGTACTTGAGCAGCGGCAGGTCCGGCAGTTGCGCGCCGTACTTGAACACGGTCTGCGAGACCCGGACCTTGGCGGTCAGGCCCAGCTTGGCGTACTGGTCCGCCGAGCCCCGCGGGTCGTGCCCGCTGGAAGGCAGCAGGCCGCTGTTGCTGCGGTCGGGGCTGGAGTCGAGCTTGATCCCCAGCATGCCCAGGGCATCCAGGCCGAACCCCACGGTGCCTTCGGTGTAGCCCGACTGCAGGTTGAGGATGAAGCCCTGGGCCGACTCCTCACGCTTGGAAGCCCCCTGCTCGGTGCTGGTATGGCCGTCACGAAAATCCCGGTTGAAGTAGATCGTGCGTGATTCCAGCTTGGCGCTGCTGTCCTCAAGAAAGCCGTCGGCGTGAACCGACGGGGCAAATCCAGCCCACAGGACGGCGGCTCCGAGGCCCAGCAGCGGGCACGGATGGATCAGGGAAAAAGGGGGACGCATGAACAGGCTCCAGCACAAATCAGTGACGCGAGGTCGGTAGGGAGAGACCCAGGACTCATTCATCCTGCAAATCAAAGACTGCAGGTTGAATTGATTGAATCAATGAGGGGCGCACATGATGGCAGATGGCCAAAACCGCCCCAACCCGACTTTAGTCTGACTCCCCGGTCGAAAAACAGCGCGCAGCGGCGAGCGACCCAATACCGGCAAAAACAGGAATAAACCTGTCATTTTTTTCAATTTTTCATCAGGCCGGCAGCCGGGTAAAAACTGTCCGAACGATCAGAAATGCCCTCGGCCTGAATAGCCAGTAGTCAATGCTGGCAAAAAAGCATCATTTTTTTATCGCTTAGACATACCGTCTGTCGGATTTTTTGTCTTTTGAAAATACCGAAACAACTATTTGACGCTTTACCTTACAACCCTCATAAGACCGTTTAACTCATTGTTTTATATGTATTTTTATCAATAACGGAGAATATGAAAAACGGCAGTGTCATTTATGCAGCACCGCAAAACGTCAATTAAACGTCTTGCCACTGTGATAGTGTCAAAAAAAGAGCGCGATGGCGGCAATGTGCCATACGCCCTTTGCGGAAGGTGAGCCACAGCCTCACCCAACACTCATCATGGACGAGGTCGTTCCCTTGGAAGTCAGCGTTTTCGGTACTGGTTATGTCGGCCTGGTGCAAGCAGTTGCCCTCGCCGATGTCGGGCATAACGTGGTGTGTGTCGATATCGACAGCCAGAAAATCGCCCAGCTGCAACGTTCTATTCCGCCGATTCACGAGCCGGGTCTGGCGACCCTGATCGAAGAGAATCAAAAGGCCGGCCGACTGCACTTCACCACCCAGGCCAGCGACGCCGTGGGCCATGCCCAGGTGATCTTCATCGCGGTCGGCACGCCCTCCAACGAAGACGGCTCGGCGGACCTCGACCATGTCCTGGCGGTGGCCCGCAAGATTGCCAGCCTGATGCTCAGCGACAAGACCCTGGTGATCAAATCCACGGTGCCGGTGGGCACTGCCGATCTGGTGGTCGAAACCGTCGCCGAGCAACTGGCGGACCTGGGCCAATCCCAGCTGCGGGTGCATGTGGTCTCCAATCCGGAGTTCCTCAAGGAAGGCTCGGCCGTGGCCGACTGCATGCGCCCGGACCGGATCATCGTCGGCTGTGCCCATGACCTGCCCCGCCAACAGTTGAGCGAACTGTACGCGCCGTTCAACCACAACCATGACCGCCTGATGTTCATGGACAACCGCAGCGCCGAGCTGGTCAAGTACGCGGCCAACGCGATGCTCGCCACCCGCATCAGCTTCATGAACGAGATGGCCAACCTGGCGGAACGCCTGGGGGTGGACATCAACGCGGTGCGCAAGGGCATCGGCGCCGATCCGCGCATCGGCTACCACTTCATCTACCCGGGCGCCGGCTTCGGCGGCTCGTGCTTCCCCAAGGACCTGCGGGCGCTGATCCACACCGCCGAAAGCCACGGGCTGGAACCGCACATGCTCAAGACCGTGCGCGACGTCAACGAGCAGCAGCGCCATGTGCTGTTTCGCAAGCTCAAGGCGCACCTGGGCGACGACCTGCAGGGCAAGGTCATTGCCCTCTGGGGCCTGGCCTTCAAGCCCAACACCGACGACATGCGCGAAGCCACCAGCCGCTACCTGATGCAGGCGCTGTGGGATGCCGGGGCCAGGGTCCAGGCCTACGACCCGGAAGCCATGACCGAATGCCGGCGCCTGTACGGCTACCGCGACGACCTGCAGCTGTGCGCCACCCGCGATGACGCCCTGCAAGGCGCCGATGCGCTGGTGATCTGCACCGAATGGAAAGCCTTTCGCGTGGTGGACTTCAAGTTGCTGCGCGACACCCTCAAGGACCGCCTGATCGTCGACGGGCGCAATCTCTACAACCCGCAACAGGCAGCGGACGCCGGTCTGCACTATCTGAGCATTGGCCTGCCCTACCGCATCCCGGAGGCCCTTGGCGCATGAATATCCTGATCACCGGAGCCGCCGGTTTTATCGGCGCCCATACCGCACTGCGTCTGCTCAAGGATGGGCACCAGGTCACCGGGCTGGATAATTTCAACGACTACTACGACCCCCAGCTCAAGCGCGACCGGGTGCGCTGGGTGGAACGGCAAGTGGGGCACTTCCCGCTGCAACGCCTGGACCTGGCCGACAGCGCCGGGCTGGAGCGGCTGTTTGCCGAGATCCGGCCCCAGGTGGTGATCAACCTCGCCGCCCAGGCCGGGGTGCGCTACTCCCTGGAAAACCCCAAGGCCTACCTGGACAGCAACCTCAGCGGTTTTCTCAACCTGCTGGAAATGTGCCGGCGCTTCCCGGTGCAGCACCTGATCTATGCCTCTTCCAGTTCGGTGTACGGGGCCAACCAGCAGACCCCGTACAAGGTCAGCGACAACGTCGACCATCCGCTGTCGCTGTATGCGGCGAGCAAGAAAGCCAACGAGCTGATGGCCCACAGCTACAGCCACCTGTTCGGCGTGCCGGCCACCGGCCTGCGCTTCTTTACCGTGTACGGGCCCTGGGGCCGGCCGGACATGTCGCCGATCCTGTTTGCCGACGCCATCAGCCAGGGGCGTCCGCTGAAGCTGTTCAACTACGGCATGCACCAGCGCGACTTCACCTACATCGACGACATCGTCGAATCCCTGGTGCGCCTGCTGGACAAGCCACCGGCGCGGGACCCGCTGTGGGATCGCGAACAGCCGGACCCCTCCACCAGCATGGCGCCGTGGCGCCTGTTCAACATCGGTGGCCAGCGCCCGGTGGAGCTCAAGGACTACGTCAGCACCCTGGAGCGGCTCCTCGGCCGCCAGGCCCAGGTGGAGTACCTGCCCCTGCAGCCCGGTGACGTGCTCAACACCTGTGCCGATGTCAGCGCCCTGGAAAACCTCACCGGTTTCGGACCCCAGGTGCCCCTGGATGAAGGCCTGGGCCATTTCGTCCAGTGGTACCGCAGCTACTACACCGGCCCCCGGTCCTGAGTCGGTGCCGCGACGCCCTTTACCAACCCCTTGCAATGGAAGTACTCCCGGTGGATATGGAAAGACCCTTCTCATCGCCCGCAACCGAGGTGCCGGCACCGGCGCGCATCGACCGGCGCAACGACCCGTTTCGGCGCAAGGTCCAGGCCGCCATCGATCTGCAGCATCACGGCTGGATCAGTGGCCGCGAAGGTGGCCGGCCCTGGACCCTGTCGCGCAGCAAGCGCCTGACCTCGGCACTGCTGGCCGCCCTGCTGCTGGTGCTGCTGTCGCCGCTGCTGCTGGTGGTGGCGCTGGCGATCAAGCTCACCAGCCCGGGACCGGTGTTCTTCGTGCAGCTGCGCACCGGTTTTCGCGGCCGGCGCTTCGGCATGTACAAGTTCCGCACCATGGTGGTCAACGCCGAAGCCCTGAAGGACTCGGTGCGCCACCTGAACAAGCACGGCCCGGACTCGGTGGACTTCAAGATCGACCGCGACCCGCGGATCACCGGGATCGGCGGCTTCCTGCGGCGCACCAGCCTCGACGAGTTGCCGAACCTGATCAACGTGGTACTGGGCCAGATGCGCATCGTCGGACCGCGCCCCACCTCGTTCCACGCCCAGACCTACAAGGAACACCACCTCGGGCGCCTGAGCATCTACCCCGGGATCACCGGCCTGTGGCAGGTCTCGGGCCGCAGCGATGTGGACTTCGACGGCCGGGTCACCCTGGACATGACGTACATCTTCCAGCAGAGCCCCTGGCTCGACCTGAAGATCCTGATCAAAACCCCTTTCAAGGTCCTCAATGGCCATGGAGCAAGTTGAAATGGCGGCAGCAACCCTAGCCAGTCTGAAGATCCAGCGTCCCAGCGAAAGCAACCTGGCGGTCACCGTGCTCGACCAGGAGCTGCGGGTGATCCTGCTGACGGCGGCCAACCGCAACAGCGGCATCACCACCAGCAGCCTGAGCATGGCCAGCGAACTGGCGCGCACCAGCCGCGGCCGGGTCCTGCTGGTGGACACCAGCCTTTCGGACAACAGCCTGACCCGGCGCCTGGACCTGGGCGAACGCCCCGGCTTTCTCGACCTGGCCCTGGCCGATACCCCGCCGCTCCTGGCGCAGTGCATCGAAAGCAGCGATGAACTGGGCTTCGATTTCCTGCCCCTGGGCCGCCGCCAGCAATACGCCGAGCGCCTGACCCCGGAACTGCTGCAGGAACTGTTGCAGGCCCTGGCCGCGGACTATCGCTTCGTGATCATCGACGGCGACCCGGTGTACAGCAGCGGCGACATCCTCACCCTGAGCACCCAGGTAGACGGCGTGGTGCTGGTGGTGCGCAGCGAGGAAACCCGCTGGGAAGTGGCCCAGGCCGCGGCGCAGCGCCTGATCCAGGCCGAGGCGAAGCTGATCGGCAGCGTGTTCAACGCTCGCAAGTACTACATGCCCAAGTGGGTTTATGACCGTCTCTGACCGGCACAAGGACCGTGTAACCATGAACAAGCCAAGACTCTCCCTGCTGGGCCTGTCGCTGCTGGCGGCCCTGGGCGGCTGCGTCAACCGCGAGCCGCAGCAGATGCCGGTGCAGATCCTCAGCGCCCCGGCCGACCAGGCCCAGCTCACCGAGGTCATGCCCATCGAACAGGTGCTGCGCCCGCAGGACGTGCTGGACGTGATCTTCCACATCGGCACCACCAGCCAGCAGCGCTACCTCGTGCAGCCCGGCGACCAGGTGGACGTGAGCTTCCTCACCGCGCCGGAGCTGGGCGGCAGCAAGCTGGTACTGCCCGACGGCAGCATCGACATGCCCTACGTGGGCAATATCCAGGTCGCCGGGCTGTCCGCCGAACAGGCGCGCCAGGCCCTGGAAGCCCAGTACGCCAAGGTGCTGAAGAAGCCGCAGATCACCTTCTCGATCTCCCACGCCATGGCCCAGCTGGACAACCTGCGCACCAGCCTGACCAACCCGGCCACCGGCCTGAGCCGGGAGATCGTGGTCGGCTCCGACGGCCGCGCCAGCTTCCCGCTGCTGGGCAGCCTGTCGTTGCAGGGCAAGAGCCTCAGCGAGCTGCAGACCCTGATCAACCAGCGCTACGCCAAGGAAGTGGGCCAGGTCAGCGTCGACGTGCTGCTCAAGACCACCGCGGCCAACGAAGTGTTCGTCATGGGCGAAGTCGGCCAGCCCGGGGCCTATCCGGTGCGCCGGCCGATTTCGGTGCTCGAAGCCCTGACCCTGGCCAAGGGCGCCGGCCCCACCGCGCGCCTGGATTCGGTGGTGATCATGCGGCGCAAGGGCAATCAGGTCGAAGCCCGGGTGTATGACGCCGATGCGGCGCTGGACGGCAAGGCCCTGCAGTTCGCCTACCTGCAGCCGGACGACATGCTCTACGTGCCCAAGACCCGCCTGGCCAAGGCCGGGGCCCTGAGCAAGCAGCTGGCGGACGTGATCATGTTCCAGGGTGTCGGGTTCAGCTTCGGCTACCGCGTCGACAACAAAGAAACGAACAACAACTGAGTTCCCTCTTGATGACCAAGATCGAAAACTACCTGCACGAGTTCCTCCTCGTGTTCTTTGTCAATCGACGCCTGATCAAGCGGGTGTTCCTGGGTTTCGCGGTGATTGCGCTGTTGCTGCCGCTGGTGCTCAAGCAGAGCTTCGAGATCACCGCCGAGGTCATAGTGCAGTCCAAGAAACTGTCGCAGACCGACGCCAACACCGTGCTCACCCCGGACAGCGACAAGTTCATCCCGCCGTCCCTGGCGGACATGGAGACCGAGAGCAATATCCTGCGTTCGCCGACCCTGATCCGCACCACCATCGAGCAGCTGCGCGGCGAAGGTCAGTTCGGCGGCAATGAGGGCCTGTTGACCCGGCTGATCGTCAAGCCGATCCGCAATGGCCTGATCGACCCGCTGCGCAACCATGTGATCAACCCGCTGCGCGGCTTCTTCGGCCTGGCCGTGGACCCGGTGCGCGACACCAGCCTGGATGCCTTCACCGATCAGGCGGTCAAGGACCTGAAGATCGGCACCCTGCCCGGCTCCAACGTGATCTCCATCGTCTATGCCAGCCCCAATGCCGCCGAAGGCACGCGCTTTGTCGAGCGCCTGCTGGCCAACTACCTGAAAAACCGCCAGGACCTGCAATCCAACGAACTGCCCGAAGCCTTCTATGAACAGAAGAAGGCCCAGTACCAGTCGCGCCTGGATGACCTGGAAGGCAAGCGCCAGGCGCTGCTGGAAGCCGCGCACGCCTCCGATCCCAAGGAGGAGATCACCTTCCGCCTGAACGCCATCAACACCGAGGAGCAATCGCTCAACGGCTACCGCGACCAGGCCCTGGAGAACCAGCGCCGCCTGGACTACCTGCAGAAGAACCTGGCGGCGGCACGCAAGGCCGGCCTCACCGACTACACCTTCCCCTTCGCCTTCGCCAACACCGTGGACAACGTGGCCTACGAAGACCGCGAGATCAAGCAACTGGGCGAACAACTGACCAATCTGGTGAGCCAGTACGGCACCACCGCCGACACCTACCGCGCCGACAGCGTACCGATGCAGCAGCAGCGCGAGCAGATCGTGCGGGCCCGGGCGCAGTTCCTCAAAGTGGTGGAAAACCGGGTGCGCGAGCGCAGCAGCGACCTGCAGATCACCCAGTCGGTGATCGCGCAGAAAACCGCGCGGATCAACGACTACAAGGCGCGGGTCCGCGACCTGCAAGAGGTGCTGAGCAAGCTGCGCCAGCTGGACACCGAAATCGATGCCTTGCACAAGGCCTTCTTCACCTACACCCAGCGCTATGAAGAAAGCCGTGGCGAGCGCCTGATCAGCGGCGAACTGTCCAACGCCCGGGTGCTCAGCCAGCCTTACGAACCCAGCGAAGCGGCGTTTCCCAAGCCGATGCTGATCATTCCCCTGGGCCTGCTCACCGGCCTGCTGCTGGCGATTGCCCTGGGGTATGTCTACGAGTTCTTCGATCACCGCTTCAAGCACCCGGCCCAGGTCAGCGACCACCTCGGCCTGCCGGTGCTGATGGTGCTCAACGCGCCCCAGGAACAGCCGGTCAACCCCTTCCCGCGCTGGACCTGGCGCTGGGCCTGGCATTGGGCCAAGCAATGAGCGACCTGAGCATGGCGGCGCAACCGGTTGTGCACCTGATCCACAGCGGCGGCTTCTACGGCGCCGAACGCATGCTGCTGGATCATTGCCGGGTCACCCCAGGACGGCATCGGGTGGTGTTCATCAACGCTCCCGAAGCGCTGCTGCAGCGTTTTGCCCAGGACGGGGTGACTTGCCACAACTGTCGCTGCCTCAAGCAACTGCTGAGCCATCTGCGCCAGCAGCCGGGGCTGCTCAACGCCCACAACTTCAAGGCCCAGGTGTTCGCCTGGATCTGCGCCCGGCGCCTGGGCCTGCCCCTGGTGCTGACCCAGCACGGCTTCACCCCGCGCAGCCTGAAACAGAAGCTCTACACCTGGATCAGCCTGCGCCTGTGCCGCAGCCCACGGGTGCGCCGGGTGGCCTGCGTGGCCCAGAGCATTGCCCAGTTGCACCTGCAGGCCGGGGTGCCGGCGAGCAAACTGCAGGTGATCGCCAACGGCCTGCCGGAGCCGCAGCGTCCGGCGCCGGCGAGCAAGGAAGGTCCGCCGTTGCAGGAAGCCCTGATCCGCCGCGACGAGGCGGCGCCGCTGGTGGGGTTCGTCGGTCGCCTGAGTGCGGAAAAAGGCCCGGACCTGTTTCTCGACGCGCTGATCGGCCTGTGCCGGCAGCGCCCTGCGCTCAGGGCCGTGCTGCTGGGCGACGGTGAACAGAACCAGGCGCTGCGCCAGCGTATCGACGAGGCCGGGCTGACCCTGCGCATCCTGCTGCCGGGCTACCAGAACGACATGCAGCCCTGGCTCAAGCGCCTCAACGTGCTGGTGCTCAGCTCGCGCACCGAAGGCACGCCGATGATCCTGCTCGAAGCCATGCAGGCCGGCACCCCGGTGGTGGCCTTCGCCGTGGGCGGGATTCCCGATGTGCTGCAGCACCGGCAGAACGGCCTGCTGGCCAAGCCCCTGGACAGCGCCGATCTGGCCCGCTGCATCGGCCGCCTGCTGGATGACCCGGCCCTGGCCGGAGAACTGGCCGAGGCCGCTCGCGTCACCCAGCGCAAGCACTACCACCTGCCGACCCTGGCGCGCCGCTGGGATGAGCTGTACCGCCTGGCCAGGGAGAGCGCCACGGTATGATCGCCGCTCCTGTTCTGGGCATTGTGCTGGGCCTGGCCAGCCTGTTGCTGCTGGCCAGTCCCTGGCCGTTTCTGGCACCGCTGACAGTACTCGGGCTGGTGGGCGTGGCCGTGCTCTATCGCCGTCCGGGCTGGGGCCTGCTGGGGATCTGTGCCCTGGTGCCGTTCGAAGGTTTGTTCAAGGACAGCCCGTTCTCCGCGGCCAAGCTGCTGGGGGCCTCGCTGATCCTGATCATGCTGTGCAAGCTGTTGCTGCGGCAGATTCCCGACACCCGCCTGCGCAGCAACCTGTGGCGGGCCCTGGGCCCCTTCCTGCTGTGCCTGCTGCTGAGCCTGATGTACAGCGAAAACCTGCTGGTGTCCCTGGACAGCCTGCGGGAGCTGGCGGTGGGCCTGGTGCTGTTCTTCGTCACCCTGCTGATCGCCCGGGAAACCCACCTGCTGATGCTCTGCCGCCTGCTGGCGCTGAGCGTGGCGACCACCTGCGTGATCGCCCTGGTGTCGGCCAAGTACCAGGTCGGCGGCCGGGCCATCGGCCTGTTGCAGGACGCCAACTACTTCGCCCTGCTGATTGCCATGGCGGTGCCGCCGGCGATCCTCCTGGCGCTGCGTTCGCCCTACTGGCCGGTGCGGCTGTTCTGGGTCGGCATCAGCCTGACCCTGATGGCCGGGATGACCAAGACCGACTCGCGCTCGGGGCTGTTGGTGGTGCTGTTCACCATTGCCATCGGCGTCTGGCACTACCGCGACCGGCTCAAGGGCCTGCGGCCCAAGCACCTGGGGTTTGCCATGTTCGCCGTGGCGATCCTGGTGCCCCTGGGGATCGCCGTGCTGCCGGCGCAGTACGTGGAGCGGATCCAGTCCCTGAGCATGCTCAAGTCCGGTTCGCACTCGGCGGACACCTCCCTGGGCCGACGCACCTCCTACCTGGTGGTGGGCGGCCAGATGATCCGCGAGAACCCGTTGCTGGGCTCGGGCCTGGGCACCTTCCCGATCCATTACGCGCAGACCGGCTTCGCCAGCAGCTTCTCGGAAAACATGAACGAGCCGGACCTGTTCCGCCGCGCCCACAACACCTACCTGGAGCTGTTCAGCGAACTGGGGATTCCCGGCGGCCTGAGCTTCGTGGCGCTGATGCTCATGGGCCTGCGCAACTTCGAGCGGGCGCGCCTGGGCTTTCTCGCCCGGGGGCGGCGCGAGCAGGCCGACATTGCCACCCACCTGGGCCTGAGCCTGTTGGCCATGGCGGTGTTCCTGCTGTTTCTCAGCGCCCCCAACCACAAGTACCTGTGGATCTTCCTGGCCCTGTCCAGCGTGCTGCGGCTGCAGGCCGAAGAGGCCCACGACCCGGCCTGAGAGCGCTGCACGCGCCCGGCCGGGCCCCAACAACACCATCTGGCCAAGGGAGGCAAAGATGCAAAGGATCAGCGTGATCGTGCCCATGTACAACGAGGCGCGTCACATCACCCGGACCCTGGACAGCGTGATCCTGGCGGCCAGGGTCGCTGCCGTCGATTACGAACTGATCGTGGTGGACAACGGTTCCACCGATCAGGGGCCGCAACGGGCCCGGGAACTGGGCGCGCGGGTGCTGTTGTGCCCGGGCATCGGTATCGGTGCCTTGCGCAATCGCGGCGCCGCCATGGCCACCGGCGATTGCCTGGCGTTCATCGACGCCGATATCGAAGTGCCCGCCAACTGGCTGCAGCTCTGGCGCCAGGTCCTGGCCGATAACCGCGCCGAAGTCCTGGCCCTGGATTGCGCCGCGCCGCGCTGCGCGCCCTGGTTCGCCCGGGCCTGGCAACGGCGCAGCCTGACCGCCGGCCGCCAGGCCCGGCAACGGCAATGGTTGCCCAGCGCCAACCTGTGCCTGCGGCGGGTCTGGTTCGAACGGGTCGGCGGTTTCGACGAGCGCCTGCGCACCGGCGAAGACAAGGACCTCGGCCTGCGCCTGCACGCCGCCGGTGCCCGGCAGATCAGTCTGCCCGAGCCCCAGGTACTGCACTGGGGCTTTGAAGGCAGCTGGGGCGAATGGGCCGGCAAGGAACGCTGGCGCCAGGGCAGTCACGGGCAATTGCTCAAGGCCGCCGGGTTCAATCCGCGCCTGCTGCGCTTTCCCTTGCTGTGCCTGGCCTGCGCCCTGCTGAGCGGGGCGGCGCTGCTGGCCCTGGTCGCAGGTCGGCCGGTTGCGGCCGCCCTGTGCCTGCTGCTGGGCGCCCTGGCGCCGCTGCTGCTGGCCTTGCGCCAGGGTTGGCGCCACCGCGATCCGCTGTTCGTCCTGCAACTCTGGCTGCTGCACGGGGTGCGCCTGCACCTGGGTGCCGTGGCCCTGGTGCAGGGTCTTTTCAACCGTGCTGCCGTGAGACCTGACCGTGGCTAAGACTCTTTTCTGGCTGTGCCTGCTCCTGCCCTTCTATGCCTGGATCGGTTACCCGATGCTGCTGGGCCTGCTCAGCCTGTTCGTGCGACCGCGGCCGCAGCAGGAGGCGCTGCCGCTGTCGGTCAGCGTGATCATCGCCGCCCACAACGAAGGCCCGCACATCGAACACAAGCTGCGCACCCTGCTGCAGCAGGACTACCCGGCCAGCGACCTGCAGTTCATCCTCGCCAGCGACGGCTCCAGCGACGACACCGTGGCCACCGCGTTGAGCGTGCGCGATTCGCGGATCGTGGTCCTGGACCTGCCGCGGGTGGGCAAGGCCGGGGCCCTGAACACCGCGGTGGAACTGGCACGCAACGACATCCTGGTGTTCACCGACGCCGACAACCAATGGTCCGACGACACCCTGGGCAAGCTCCTGGCGCCCCTGGCCGATCCCCAGGTCGGCGCCTGCGGCGGGCACATGATCATCCCCAACCCGGGGCACAACCTGAGCCTGGGCGACAGCCTGTACCGGCACTACGAAGCCTGGTTGCGTCAGGCCGAGAACCGCACCGGCTGCATGGTTTCCGCCGACGGCGCGCTGCTGGCCCTGCGCCGCGAGCTGTTCCAGCGCATTCCCGCCGAGGTCAACGATGACTTCTTCATCAGCACCTGCGCCCCGGTGGCGGGCAAGCGCATCGTCTATGTGGAGCAGGCCCAGGTCCTGGACCAGGGCGTGGACGACGCCGGCAAGCAGTATCGGCGGCGCCTGCGGGTCACGGTCGGCGGCCTGCAGAGCCTGGCCCAGCGCCGTGAGCTGATGAACCCGCTGCGCCACGGCGCCTACGCCATCGCCCTGATCAGCCACAAGCTGATCCGCCGCCTGGCCCCGGTGCTGTTGCTGCCCTTGCTGCTGAGCAACCTGTGGCTGTGGAACGCCGGCCCCTTCTACAGCCTGTGCCTGCTGGCCCAGTTGCTCGGCTACGGCGCCGGGCTGCTGGGGCTGCTGGACCGTCGCGGGCGCTTGCCCAAGGTGTTTCGTCTCGCCGGCTTCGTGCTGGTGACCCTGGCCGGCATGAGCGTGGGCCTCTGGCAGTTTCTCCGCGGGCGGCGCTATGCCCTGTGGAACCCACAACAGAATCGCTGACATGAACCTCAAACAATCCCTCAAGCGCCTGCTCGGCAGCGCCTACCTGCACAGCCTGGCCCGGGTGCGCCTGAGCGACGCCGGGGTGGTGCTGATGCTGCACCGGGTGCTGGCCGACGACAGCGCCGCCAGCCTGCCCCATCGCGCCCCGCTGTGTGTTGGCCAGCAGCACTTCGAGCAGTTGCTGCGCTGGCTGCGGCGGCACTTCGACTGCGTGCCCCTGGAGCACCTGCTGGAGTTTCCAGGGGGCGCGCGGCCCCGGCTGGCCCTGACCTTCGACGACGGCTGGCGCGACAACGCCGAGGTCGCCTACCCGCTGCTGGAGCGCTACGAGATGCCGGCGAGCATTTTCCTGTCCACCGATTTCATCGGCAGCCGCCAGGGCTTCTGGTGGGAGTCCATCGGCGAAACCCTGTGGCAGCAGGCCGACAGCGCCGCGGCCCGGCCGCTGCTGGCCCAATTGCGGGCGCTGGCCCTGACGCCGCCCGCCGAACTGTTGCAAGCAGGCTCCGGCCACGCCCGCAGCCGGCTCCTGGGCGAGTACCTGCAACGCCTCAAGGGGCTGGCCCCGCACAGTCTGCAAGCCCTGGCCGACAGCTGCCCGGACGACCATGCGCCCCACAGCCTGGACTGGGCCCAGGTCAAGCACCTGGAACGTTCGGCGCTGGTGCGCTTCGGTCCCCACGGCGCCAGCCACGGGATTCTCACCCGGCTTGACGGCCCGGCACTGCGCGCCGACCTGCAACGCTCCCACGCCGCCCTGCAGGAACATTGCCGGGCACCGCTGGGGGTGTACTGCTACCCCAACGGCGATCACAACCCCGAGGTGCGCGCCGCGGTGGCCGAGCTGGGCTACCGCTACGCCCTGGGCACCCGCCCGGGGCTGATCGAGGCCGAGGGCAATCCGTGGCTGGCCCTGCCACGCATCGACGTCAGCCAGGCCAGCGCCGCGCGCCCGGGGTTGCTGGCCTGGCGCCTGCTGCAGGGGGCCCGGGCATGAAGCGCGGCGGCTACCTCTGGCACTTGGCCCTGAGCATGGGCACGCGGCTGGCGATGATCGGCCTGCGCCTGCTGCGCAACGTGTTGCTGGCGCGCCTGCTGGGCCCCGCCGATCGTGGCCTGTTCGCCCTGCTCAGCACCCTGCCGGACCTGATCGCGGCCCTGACCAGCGGCGGCCTGAACACCGCCGTCGGCTATGAAGCGGCGCGCCAGCGCCCCATGGGCCTGCTGCTGACCCAGGTGCTGGTCTACGGCTGCCTGTTGGCCAGCCTGCTGACCCTGGCCGGGCTGGCCCTGCTGAACACCTGGGGCAGCGGCTGGGAACTGAGCCTGCAACTGGGCGACCTGGCGTGGCTGTTGTTGCTGGCGGTGCCGATCACCGTGCTCAAGAGCGGTCTCTTGACCCTGCACAACGCCGACGGTCGGGTCGAGGCCTTCAATGCCCTGCGCCTGCTGGAATCCCTGGTGCCGTTGCTGTTGTTTGTCGGCCTGTGGTGGATCTGGCGCGACCAGCCCCTGTCGGCGGCCCTGGTCAGCTGGTTGGGCGGCACCCTGCTGGTGGTGGTGGTCGGCTGGTGCTGGCTGCGCCGCTGGCATGACCTGCGCCTGCGCTGGCAGGCCGGTGAACAAGGCAAGCTGCTGCGCTACAGCGCCCAGAGTCACCCGGGGGTGTTGTCGCAACAGTTGATGCTGCGCTCGGACTACCTGTTCATCGGCGCCCTGCTGGACCCCGCCGCGCTGGGCTGGTACGCCATGGCCAGCGCGGCTGCCGAGCTGCTGCTGATCATTCCCGAGGCGGTGACCACGCCGCTGATGAAACGCCTGCTGCAGCAAGGTGCGGGCATCGAAGAACTGACGGCCCTGGCCTTGCGCCTGACCGCCACGGTGATGCTCGGCGCCTGCCTGGGCATGGCGCTGATCGGCCAGTGGCTGATCGTCACCCTGTTCGGCGCCGCCTATGCCCCGGCCTATGACGCCCTGCTGGCGCTGCTGCCGGGGCTGTTCGGCCTGTGCTACGCGAGCATCCTGCGCCTGGACCTGTTGGGCAAACAGCGCCCCGGCACGCTGTCGCTGCTGCTGGCCGGTGGGGCCCTGCTGAACCTGGCCCTCAACGCGCTGCTGATCCCGCCATTGGGCATCGTCGGCGCCGGGCTGGCCTCGTCCATCGCCTATCTCGCGGTCAGCCTGGCCATGCTCGGCCTGTATTGCCGCCTCAGTGGTGTGGCCTGGTACCGCACCCTGATCCTGTTACCTGGAGACATCGTTTACGTGCGCCAGTTACTGCGCCCTAAGGAAAAGGCCCAATGAAACCCTGCTCCCTGCTCGCCGTGCTGCTGATCTCGGCAGCCGGCTCGCTGCACGCGGCCCCCCTGCAATGGGGCGATATCCGCGATGGCAGCCTCTACCTGCAAGCCAACGCCGACGACACCCTGAACCTGCGCTGGAGCCCGGCCTGGCAAAGCGACGCCAACCAGGAGCAGCTGTACCTGTTGCGCCCGGATGGCCAACTGCTGCAACAACTGGACATCCGCGCCGACCAGCCCTACGGCCAACGGGAAATCCAGCTGCCGGCGGCGCCGGGCGACTATCGCCTGCAAGTACCGGGCTACAGTTTTCGCAACTTCAAGGTCAGCCACGACAGTGCAACCCTGGCGCAGTTCGAACCGGCCAAGGTGCACTTCAGCGCCGACGTGCCAAGCGGCGTGGAACTTTACTTTCGCGTGCCCGCCGGGGCACAGGCGGTGCTGGCCGGCAAGTATTACGGCGGCGTCAGCGTGCTGCAGGCCACGCGCCTGAGTGACAACCAGGTGCTGCACCTGAAGCTGGAGGAACACTCGCAGTACGGCCAATTCGACCAGATCGCCCTGCCATCGGCCCAACAGGATGAGGTCTGGCGCCTGTCCCTGGGCGGTTCCGGCAAGGCCGCTTTCTGGCTCGACGGCACGACCAACCTATTCGCCCAGGACCTACGCCAGTTGCACCCACTGCAATGGACCCCGGGGCGGGTCGAACTGGACCTCAAGCCGCAGATGCGTGGTCCCAGCCCGCACCTGGGGATCGCCCTGCCCTATGCCGAACCGCCATCGTCGACCTTCGAGCTGCTGCGCGCCCTGGGGCCGCAGGCTGCCAACTTCTACAGCTTCGTCGATGTGATCCAGCAAGAACCCCAGCGGGAAATCACCTTTCGCCGGCTGTACCGCGAAGACTTCAAGATCGAGCGCGACATCACCTTGCTGGCCGGCACCGGCCGCCGGGCCGTGCTGGACGCCGACAGCGCCACCCTGGCCGGGCTCGACGCCTGGCTGGCGGACAGCGTGCGCCTGGGCAACCAGGGCCTGCATTACCTGGCCTTTGCCGACGAACCCAACCTCAACTTCCCCAGCTACGCAGCGTTTGCCGCCTATTTTGCGCAGATGCTGGAACACACCAAGGCCAACTCCGACGCCCGCGCCGCCGGAGTGCGCATTGCCATGCCGGTGAGTTCACGACTGCTGGACGGTCCCTTTCGCATTGGTGCCGGGCAGCGCCGGGGCATCGACTGGGCCCGGCAATTGCTGGCCGAACACGGTGCCGACATCGATGCCCTGGCCTGGCACGAATGGATGGTCCGCGACCTGCTGGCCACCCGTCGCTATCGCACCAGCGTGCGCGCCGCCGCCGATCTGGTGGGGCTCGATGAGCAGGGCCGGCCGCGCAAGGCGCTGCTGCTGAGCCAAACCAATATCTCCAGCGGCCCGGACCTGAGCCCCTATCAGCAGGACACCCACTACGCCGCGTTGTGGTGGACCTCGGTGGTGATCAACGCCTCCCAGGACGGCCTGCTGGACATGCTCAACTGGTTTCAGGCCGCCGACGAACCCGACTACCCCAAGGGCATGCTGTCCCAGCAGGATGCCCAGCGCTTCAGCCTCAAGCCGGTGGCCGTGGCCCAGCAGTTCATCCGGCAGCATTGGCTGGGCCAGGTCCAGGCCCTGGACAACCCCTCCTTTGAGGTGGATGCCCTGGCCCTGCGCGACGGTCAGCGCCACAGCCTGCTGGGGGTGGCCAAGACGCCGCGCACGCAAAACGTCGAACTGGGCGACGCCACCATCTGCCAAGCGAGCCCCACCCTCGAACTGCTGGGCGCCGATGGCCGCAGCCGTCACACCGAGCTGCACTGCAGCGATGGCCGGGCCAGCTTCCAGCTGCCCGGTGAAACCCTGTTTGCCTTGACCTGGAACACCCTATGAGTCGCTTGACCGGCCTGCTGGCCAAAATCCGCCGCAAGGGCCTGCGGGGCAGCCTGCGGGTATTGCGTGAACGCTTCTTCTATTACCACTGGGAGCTGCTGACCCTGGAACGGACCCTGGCCCTGCCGGTGCCCTGCCCCATCAGCCCCCAGCGCTGGCCCCAGGTGCCCATCACCCGGGAGCTGCTGCCGGCCTTCGACAAGTACTTCAAGGCCCAGTTGCCGGCGATTCGCGGCCTGCTGGACAAGGGCAGTCGCGGCAGCGCGCACCTGGATGAAGACGGCAACGTGATGATGATGGTCTGGGTCAGCGAGCGCGATTACTACGACGACCAGCTGTACCGCTGCTGGATGCGCATGCCCCCCGGCTGCCTGTACCAGTTCGCCGGTGAGTGCGCGCCGCCCTTTCGCGGCTCCGGGGTGGTGATCCTGGCGCAGAAGATGCTCTGGGACGAGTACCGCGAACGGGGCTTCAAGGCCACCCGGGCCCTGGTCAACGTGCGCAACGAGCCGGCGCTGAAGATGCACATGCGCCTGGGCTTCCAGGAAGTCGGGGAATCCCTGCATGTGCATTGCCTGTTGCGCTGCCTGCACTGGCATCGCCGCCGGCCCTATCACCAGCCCCGCCTGCAGCACTTGCGCCGCGGTCGCCTGGCCCAGGCCCCGGCCATCACTGACCATGACAAGGAGCGTTCGTGAATCTGCGTTGGCAATGGTGCGCCAGCCTCGGCGCGCAAGACTTCCCCGCCGGGGCCTATGAACAACTGCGCCAGCAGGTCGAGGACGCTACGCCGTTCAATCGCCTGAGCTGGCTGCGGGGCGCGGAACAGGCCCTGCGACAGCAGCAGTTGCAGATTCTCCTGGGCTGGCAGGGCGAGCAGTTGCTGCTGTGCCTGCCGCTGATCCGTGGCCGCGAATCCCGGGCCGGGCTGAGGCTGCAGGTGGTGCGCCACCTGGGTCATCCCCTGAGCGACCGCCTGGCACTGCTGGTGGCCGAGGCCGGCCGTCCGGCCATGGCCGAGGCACTCAGGCAGATCCGCCGGCAACTGCCCCACGACCTGCTGCAACTGCATGAGCTGGTGGACGCCGACCGCCTGCTGGCGCCCTGGTGCCGGGCTAGCGGCTACAGCCAGTCGTCACTGAGCTGTCGCGTGCCGGAGCACCTGATCGTTGCCGCCGACGGCGAAGAACCCAGCGGCACCCTGCGCTACGAACTGCGCCGGGGCCGCAAGCGCTGCGCGGAAATCGACGCCCGGGTGGTTCGCCTGGAACCCGGGGCCGACGACATCGATCCACTGCTGGAGCGCCTGCGCGAAGTGGAGCAAGCCAGCTGGAAAGGCGCCGACGGCCTGGGGATCTTCTCCGGGCCTGAGCGCCAGCAATGGATGGGCACCGCGTTGCGCGGACTGGCCACCGAAGGCTGCGTGCGGGTGGTGATGCTGGAGCACCAGGGGCGCTGCATCAGCTATCGCCTGGGCCTGCTGGAGCGCGGGCGCCTGTATGACTACAACATCGCCTTCCTCGCCGAGTACGCCAATCTGGGCAGTGGCCGGCTGCTGCTGGACGAGTGGATTCGCTGGGGGCTGGATGCCGGCTGGCAGTGGGTGGACGCCTCCCGGGTCAGCCTCAGTCGCTCCAGCCATCAACTGCACGAACGCATGAGCGGCCTGGTGTTGCAGCAGCGCTGGAGCTTCTATTCCTGGCGCCCCCGGGGCTTGTTGCTGGGGCTCGCCGAACGCCTCTGGCTGCTGCTCAAACCGCGCCTCAAGGCCTGGCGCGAACGCCGCAAGGCCGATACCGCACAAGGAACCCGTCGATGAAACAGACCCTCAGTGCGACCCGGGCAAACCGGGTCATCGTCAACGCCGACGATTTCGGCCTCGATCCGGACTACAACCAACTGACCCTGGAAGCCTTCAAGCGCGGGGTGATCAGCTCGGCAACCCTGATGGCCAACATGCCGGCCTTCGAGGACGCCTGTCGCCTGAGCCATGAACACGGGTTGCTGGGACGCATCGGCCTGCACTTCAACCTGACCTACGGCGCGCCCCTGAGCCAGGACATTGCCCGCCAGCCGCTGTTGTGCAATGCACGGGGGCAATTCGAGCTGAGCCTGCCGCGCTCGGCCCTGCGCCTGTCGAAGGCCGCGGCCGACGCGGTATGGCAGGAACTGCAGGCGCAGTGGCAACGCTGCCTCGACCAGGGCCTGCGGCCCAGCCATATCGACTCGCACCAGCATGTGCACAACCTGTGGCCAGTGGCGCCGATCGTCGCCCGCTTCGCCGCCCGGCAGGGGGTGCCTGTGCGCCTGGCGCGCAATGTCGGTGGCAGTATCGGTCCGCTCAAGCGGATGTTCAAAAGCGCCTTGAACCGGCGCATCGCCTGGCTGGCGGGAGGCACGGTGCGTTGGGTGTGCACGCCCAGGGACTTGCTGGAGGGCTTTTGCCCGGCCGGTGTGGTGGAGGTGGTGGCTCACCCGACCCGCTTGGCCGACGGTGATTTCGGCGACGACTACCTGCCAGCCGGGCAATCCCTGGAGCAGTTGCTGAACCGCGCCCTGCCCCGGCATCAACGGATCGCCTACAGCGAACTGTGAAGCCGGATCGGGCGTGGCGCGAAAGCCGTCGATCGCCGGGCGGTATATAGGACGGGAACGAAATATTTCAAAATCTATCAACAGACTCTTAATGATAGATTAATCCTAAATAAGCACTCTATTTCGGAGCGCACTGGCCCGGAACGCTTTTAGGGCTTCGTGCAGCGGGTTCAGCCCTCGGGCTGAACCGTCACTGTCTGTAATGGAGAACCACTATGAACACACGCAAGCGCTTTGCCCTGGCCGCCTTGGCCCTGTGCGGATTCACCGGCCTGGCCCAGGCCTCGGATGTCAACGTTGAAGTCGTGCCCTATCAGTACGGCATGCGCCTGGACGTCGCCAAGGTCATCTCAATGACCGAGCCGCCGACCAGTCGCTGCGAGGTGGTGACCGCCAATATGCGCTACATCAACAAGGCGGGAGAACTGGCGGAAATCTCCTACCAGAAGCACGCCCACGCCTGCATGTACGAAAACTGATGCGTGCCGCCCAAGGGACCCGCCAAGGTGAGCGTTGTCAGGGGACCGCGCTCAATGGGCCCTGCGCTTGAGACCAGGCAGCCCGCCCGAGGCATTGGCCAGGTCGTAGCGCAATTCGGCGATCAGTTCATTGATTTCCCGGCAGCCATTGAGCTGCGCAGCGTCGATGCCGCTGACCACCAGCTCGACCCGGTCGGTTTCATGGTCGCCATAGACCTTGACCGTCATCGACAGGTCCGGGCTCAGGGTGCATTGGCAGCGTTTGGGCAGAAAGCTGCTCTCAATGATGTTGCGCAGTTCCAGGGCAGATAAAAACATGCTGACGCTCTCCATCTATTCAACACGACCAGTCAATGGGCGAGTCCCTGCTGGTCGCGACATCCGTGTTCGTTAGCGATCCTGGCTCAGGTCCGTTTTGTCCTAACAGACGAAGCCAGGTTACAGAGTAGGCCGCTTTGGCGACCTTGCTAAATTCGATTTCGCTCTCAGTACCGAGGGTTTCGACTTTAAGCCGGCCATGGCAGGCGGTTGCGCGGCGGGTTTGCCGCCCCGCAGAATGCCTGGGTATTGCTCAACAGCGTCGCCCGCTCCAAGAGTCACACCTGATACAACGCTGATCCTTGCCCTCGCCCGGAGTTCCCGCCTTGATTACCTGCCATGTCAAATACGTGATCGATCCCTACCAACTGGCCGAGTTCGAAGCCTATTCCAAAGCCTGGATCGCCGTGGTCAGGCGTTTGGGCGGCACCCACCATGGCTATTTCCTGCCCTCGGAAGGGGCCAGCAACATTGCCTATTGCCTGTTCAGCTTCCCGTCCCTGGCCGATTACGAAGCCTATCGCCAGAACGCCCTCAGCGATCCGGACAGCGTGGCCCTGGTGGCGTCGGTGATGGAGAAGAAATTCATCCTCAGTTACGAGCGCAGCTTCCTGCGTCCACTGCTCTCATAGGAAACGGCCGGGCGGCCTTCCGCTTGCCGGCGCACAGGCCGCAACGACGGGTGCCGCTCTGACGGGCGTCTGCGCTGGCAAGCCAGCGGCTAGGCCGGAATGCTGCTCAAGGCGGCGCGTTCGGCGACGTGGCGCAGGCTGTCGAAATTGATGTTGGCGCCGGAGTCGATGGCCACCAGGGTCTGGCCGCTGATGCCGCCCTGGGCCACGTACTGCTTGATCCCGGCCACCGCCAGCGCGCCGGACGGCTCGGTGATCGAGCGGGTGTCGTCGTAGATGTCCTTGATGGCGGCGCACAGCTGGTCGTTGCTGACGCTGATCACCTGGTCCACGTGATGCCGGCAGATCTGAAAACCGTGCTCGCCGATCTGCGCCACCGCGACGCCGTCGGCAAAGGTGCCCACCGTGGGCAAGACCACCCGCTCCCCCGCCGCCAATGCCTGCTGCAGGCAGTTGGAATGTTCTGACTCAACGCCCACGATGCGGATCTGTGGCTGCAGGTACTTGACGTAGGCGGCGATCCCGGCGATCAACCCGCCGCCGCCCACCGGGACGAAGATCGCATCCAGCGGCCCCGGGTGCTGGCGCAGGATCTCCATGGCCACGGTGCCCTGACCGGCAATCACATGGGGGTCGTCAAAGGGCGAGACGAAGGTGCTCCCGGTGTGCTGGGCCAGGCTCAGGGCGTGGGCCAGGGCAAAGGGAAAACTCTCGCCCTGCAGAATCGCCTCGGCGTCGCGGCTGCGCACTCCGAGCACCTTGAGTTCCGGGGTGCTGGCGGGCATTACGATGGTGGCCTTGATCCCCAGCTCCCGAGCGGCCAGGGCCACGCCCTGGGCATGATTGCCGGCGGACGCGGTGATCACCCCCCGCCGCTTCTGCTCCGGGGTGAGTTGCGCCAGGCGGTTGTAGGCACCACGGATCTTGAAGGAAAAGGTCGGCTGCAGGTCCTCGCGCTTGAGCAGGATCTGATTGCCCAGCCGCTGCGACAGCGCGGGGGCGGCCTGCAGCGGCGTGCAAATCGCCAGGTCGTACACCGGCGCGGCGAGGATCATCTTCACGTAGCGCTCCAGCAAGGCCATGTCGGCGCTGGGCAAAGGGGTACTGGCAAGACGGCTGGGGTGATTCATGAGGGTGCTCCTGGCTGTGTTCGGAGCCCGGGAGACAGAGAGAAAAAACCCGCCTCCAGGGCGGGTTGGGTGCAGTCGTCAGCAAGCCCGCCAATCAGGAATGGCGGTAATAATGCTTGGCTGGGAACGATAGGCAGAAAAAGTCATGGACCGGAAACTAACCGCGCCGGCCCCTGGCGGTCAATGCTTTTCTCCGAGACTGATACCCAACACCACAGCTCCTGCTCCCTCCTGCTTACCGCTTGCAGCTTGCAGCTTGCAGCTTGCAGCTTGCAGCTGATTATACGAAACATATACGATTCATATATTTGCTCAAGGGAGCCCCCAAACATGGGCATCGTCAAGATCTCCGATGAACTGCACCAGCAGATCCGCGTGGCCAGCGCCGCCATGGATCGCTCGATCAACGCCCAGGCCGAGTTCTGGATCAAGATCGGCCTGCTGGCCGAGCTCAACCCGCACCTGGCCTACAACGACCTGATCAACAAGTTGCTGCTCAACAAGACCGATCTGCTCAGGGGGCAGGCATGACCCCGGCATTGATCAAGACTCCGGAACAACTGGCGCTGATGCGCGAATCCGGGCGGCTGCTGGCCGAGGTGTTCAGTTTCCTCGACGGCTTTGTCGGCGCCGGCCTGTCCACCCTGGAGCTGGACAGCGCGGTGGAGCACTTCATCCGCCACCAGCTCAAGGCGCGCCCGGCCAGCAAGGGCCAGTACAACTACCCCTATTGCATCAACACCTCGATCAACGAGGTGGTGTGCCACGGCATGCCCGACGCCAGGGCCGTGCTCAAGGACGGCGACATCGTCAACATCGACATCACCCTGGAAAAGAACGGCTACATCGCCGACTCCAGCAAGATGTACCTGATCGGTGAGGTCGGCCCCAAGGCCCGGCGCCTGGTGGACACCACCTTCGAGGCCATGTGGGCGGCGATCAAGGTGGTGCGCCCCGGCGCTCGCCTCGGCGATATCGGCCATGCCATCCAGGCCCACGCCGAGGCCAAGGGCTACAGCGTGGTGCGCGAATACTGCGGCCACGGCATCGGCCGGCAGATGCACGAGGAGCCGCAGATCCTGCACTTCGGTCGTCCCGGCACCGGCCTGGAACTGCGTGAAGGCATGGTCTTCACCATCGAACCCATGCTCAACCAGGGCAGCGCCCGGGTCCGCGGGCTCAAGGACGGCTGGACCGTGGTGACCCGCGACAACGGCCTCTCGGCCCAGTGGGAGCACACGGTGGCGGTGACCCGCGACGGCTTTGAGGTGCTGACCCTGCAGCCGCAGTAAGCCTCATCCGGCCCGGTCACTGTGGCCGGTGAGCCGACGCAGCCCCAGGGACATGCCGGCCGCCGCCAGCAGCATGGCCAGCAGCAACAGCGAATAGGCGATCCACCACGGCGTGCCGGCGGTCATCATGCTGAACTCGGACATGCCGCCAATGCTGGCAATCAGGTTCAGCGGCAGGAACACCACATTGATCAGCGTCAGCTTGCGCAGCAGCTTGTTGGTGCTGTTGTTCATCAGGTTGCCCCGGGCGTCCATCAGCCCGGCAAACACCGTGGAGTAGATTTCCGCCTGCTTGTAACACTGGTTGTTCTCGATGATCAGGTCGTCGATCAGGCCAACCGCCTGCGGGCCGAAACGCTCCTTTTCGGCATGGTTGCGCAGGCGGGTCAGCAGCGCGCCGTTGCTGTGCAGGGCATTGAGGTAATAGATCAGGCTCTCGCTCAGGTTGAACATCTGCATCAGGTGGCGGTTTTCCATCGAGCTGTTGAACTTGTGCTGCAGCTCCCGGGCCACCAGCTTGATCACCTTGAGGTGCCCCAGGTAGTGATGGATGTTGTTGAGCAACAGGTCCAGCAGCACGTCCAGCGGGCTGTGCAGATGATGCCGCGCCCCCAGGCCCAGCAGTGGCGTGTCGTCGGGGGCGATCACCAGCAGCCGGTCGGGGCAGAACAGCAGGCCGCAGGACGACACTTCGAAGGACAGGCTGCCGCCACCGGAATAGTTTTCCGGCCGCTTCCAGATCAGGAACAGGTAATCGGGATGGAATTCGATGCGCGACACTTCGTCCGGGTCCAGCGCCGAGGCCAGGGCGTGCTCGTCGAGCTTGAAGGCGCTGTGCAACAGCTCGCGCTCCGCCAGGTCCGGGTTGCTGAACAGCATGACCTGGGCCTCCCCTGCCGGTGCCGCCTGCAATCTGCCCAGGTCCAGCCGATAGCTGTGGAGCATCGCCGCCTCACCAGGCCTGGCCGCGACGCTTGAGTTCCAGGCGGCGGACGAATTCCTCCAGCACCAGGGAGTACAGGTCGTCCTGCAGGTAGGCGTCCTCGATGCCGGCATCGAGGTTGGGGTTGTCGTTGACCTCGATCACCACCACCTTGTCCCCGGACTGCTTGAGGTCGACCCCGTACAGCCCGTCGCCGATCAGGTTGGCAGTCTTCACTGCCAGCTCCACCACCGCCCGCGGTGCTTCGTGGACCGCCAGGGTGCGGCACTCGCCGTTGATGTCCTGGCCCTTGGCCTTGTGGTTGTAGATCTGCCAGTGGCCCTTGGACATGAAGTACTGGCAGGCAAAGATCGGCTTGCGGTTGAGCACGCCGATGCGCCAGTCGTACTCGGTGTAGAAGAACTCCTGGGCCAGCAGCAGCACCGAGTGCTCGAACAGTTCGGCGGTGGCCGCCAGCAGCGCCTGCTGGCTCTCGACCTTGATCACCCCCCGGGAGAAGCAGCCGTCGGGAATCTTCAGCACCAGGGGAAAGCCCAGGCGTTCGCCCACTCGCTCGAAATCCTCCGGTCGCTCCTTGTAGAGAATCTCGGTGGCGGGCATGCCCAGTTGATGGCCCTTGAGCAGGTCGGTGAGATAGACCTTGTTGGTGCAGCGCAGGATCGAGGTCGGATCGTCCATCACCACCAGCCCTTCGCTCTCGGCCTTCTTGGCAAAGCGGTAGGTGTGGTTGTCGACGCTGGTGGTTTCGCGGATCAGCAACGCGTCGTATTCGGCCAGCCGCGAGTAGTCTTTCTTCTCGATCAGCTCCACGTCGATACCCAGGCCCTTGCCAACCCGGATAAAACTCTCCAGCGCCCGGGCATTGGAAGGCGGCAGCGCTTCATGGAGATCGTGGAGTATCGCCAGGTCATAACGGGCCAGTTGCCGGGATCGCGGCACCCGCCAGACTTTGCGGCTGAAACTGTCCAGCGAGTTGGCAAACTGATCTTCCTGATCGTCGCGCAACTTGTGCAAGGCACCGGACTTCACGCCTTCGATATGCCAACTGTCAGTTCTTTTGAAATCAACTAACAGGATCGGACAGGGAAACAGTTCAAACAACTGGCGGGCCAACTCCTGCAATGGCTCGATATGTGTCCTGCCGAAGTAAAGGGTCAAGGTGAAGCCTTCGGTATCACTGTAAAGGTGATTGCTCAGGGCCTTTTCCAGGGTCTTGTCCAGGTCGTCCAGAGCCAGTCCGTAAAGGGCCTTGCGGGTCAGTTCGCTGATCGTGCGCACCGAGGGAATCACCCGGTGGCCGCGGGCTTCGGCCAGCAACGAGCAGTAGTAGCCGTGCCCCAGGTACTTGTAGCTGCGGCACAGGTTGATCACCTGGACCCGTTTTCCCGGCACACTTTCGCGGCTTTGTTCGAGGTATTCCTGGGCCGTGAGAATGTCTTCGCTGGGAAAGTAGGAGGCCCAGTCTTCCTTGCGCTCGACAATGATGATGACTTGACTTGAAGTTCTGCCCAGTGGGGAAAAATAACTTGTCGAAGTGATTGTCGCCGGCAAACTTTGCTCGGATACTTCTCGCCAATGACCTTGTACCGCTGACATAAAGTTCGCTCTCGCTGAAGAACCTGACCCTTTCTATTAAGCACGAACTTTTTTTGAAGTCTCGTTTCGTTACGCAACTTTTACGGCGGTTATATGGATCTTGTCTTTCGCACTGCAACCCCCGACGATCTGCCGGCGCTGGTGGCCCTGGAACAGCAATGTTTCACCAGCGACCGGCTGACCCCGCGCAGCTTCCAGTGGATGATCAACCGCGCCCACGGGCAACTGCTGGTGGCCGAACATCAGGCGCGCGTGCTGGGCTATGCCCTGGTGCTGTTTCATCGCGGCACCTCCCTGGCGCGCCTGTACTCTATCGCCATTGCCGAGGACGCCCGGGGGCTGGGCCTGGGCAAACGCCTGCTGCAACGGATCGAGGCCTGCGCCCTGGCCCATGACTGCGCCTATCTGCGCCTGGAGGTCCGCACCGACAATCCGGCGGCGCTGGCCTTGTACGAACGCCATGGCTACCGGCGCTTTGCCCGGATCCACGACTACTACGAAGACCACGCCGATGCCCTGCGCCTGGAAAAGCGCATCCTCCAGCACCGCGAAACCCGCAGCATCCGCGTGCCTTACTACCAGCAGACCACCGACTTCACCTGCGGCCCGGCCTGCCTGTTGATGGCCATGGCCGCGCTGCAACCCTCGCGCCCGCTGGAGCGGCGCGAGGAACTGCAGATCTGGCGTGAAGCCACCACGGTGTTCATGACCTCGGGCCACGGCGGTTGCAGCCCCCAGGGCCTGGCGCTGGCTGCCTGGCGCCGGGGCTTTGCGGTGCGCCTGCAGGTCAACAGCGCCGGGCCGTTGTTTCTCAATGGCGTGCGTGACGAGCATAAAAAGGACGTCATGCGCCTGGTCCACGACGAGTTCTGCAGGGAACTGGACGCCAGCGAAGTGCAGCAGGTACTGGGAGGACCGCTGGACCTGCCCAAGCGCCTCAGTGAAGGCGGCCAGCCCCTGGTGCTGATCAGCAGCTACCGCCTGACCCGTTCCAAGGCCCCTCACTGGGTGATAGTCACCGACTGCGACGACGACTTCGTCTACCTGCACGATCCGGATGTGGACCACAGCCAGCACCGCCAGCCCATGGACTGCCAGCACCTGCCGGTGAGCCACGGCGAGTTCGACAAGATGTGCAGCTTCGGCAGCAGCAAGCTGCGGGCCGCGGTGATCCTCTCCTCGCGCCCCCAGGCGCAGGAGCCGGCTGGCCGGCGAAGCGGTCCTTGAGCCTGGTGCTGTGCTCGCCGACGCTTTCGCTGGCAAGCCAGCTCCTGCGCTTGGAGGTGTTGGGGCGGATTATTCCAGGCCAACCTTGTACAGGCCGCCCTGATCCTCGTCGGTGAGGATGTACAGATAACCGTCCGGCCCCTGGCGCACGTCGCGAATGCGCGCCTTGAGGTCCCCCAGCAGACGCTCTTCATGAACGACTCGGTCGCCATCGAATTGCAGGCGGATCAGTTCGCGGCCGGCCAGGGCGCCGATGAACAGGTTGTGCTGCCAGGGCTTGAAGCGATCGGCGTCGTAGAAGGCCATGCCGCTGATGCCGGGAGACTTTTCCCAGACATGATGCGGGGCCACGGTGCCCGGGACCGTCTGGCCCGAGGCCTCTGGGATCGGCTGGCCGGAATAGTTGACCCCGTGGGTCGCCAGGGGCCAGCCGTAATTCTTGCCGCGCTCGATCAGGTTGATCTCGTCGCCGCCCTTGGGCCCGTGCTCGTTCTCCCACAGGGTGCCGCTCCAGGGATTGAGCACCGCGCCCTGGGGGTTGCGGTGGCCGAAACTCCAGATCTCCGGCCGCACCCCGGCCTGGCCGACAAAGGGGTTGTCGTCCGGCACCCGGCCATCGGCATACAGGCGCACGATCTTGCCCTGAAGCTTGTCCAGGTCCTGCGCGGTGGCCCGGTTGTTGTTCTCCCCCAGGGTGATGAACAGGTAGCCGTCACGGTCGAACACCAGCCGTGAACCGAAGTGATTGCCGGTGGACAGCTTGGGCTCCTGGCGGAAGATCACCTGGAAATCCTTGAGCCCGCTCAGGTCGTCGCTCAAGCGCCCGCGCCCCACGGCGGTGCCGGCAGTCCCGCCCTCGCCACCGCCCTCGGCGTAGGACAGGTACACCAGGCGGTCCTGCTTGAAGTCCGGCGACAGTGCCACGTCGAGCAAGCCGCCCTGGCCATTGGCCCAGACCTTGGGCACCCCGCTCAACGGCGCCGACAGCTTGCCGTCCGGGCTCACCACCCGCAGGTTGCCGGGACGTTCGGTGACCAGCAGGCCCTGGCGATCCGGCAGGAATGCCAGGGCCCAGGGATGCTGCAGACCTTGCACCACCGGGGTCAGGCTGAGACGGCCCTGCTCACTGGCAAAGGACTGGGCACTGGCCGCCGCAGCGGGCAAGGCACTGCCCAGCAGAACGCTGGCGCACAAGGTGGCGAATAGGGTTTTACGCAACATGCTCGCTTCCTTCTATGGCTCAAGAGAATCCCTGGCGAGCCGCACCGCAGCGGCCGCCCATCCAGCAAGACAGCTCAGCGCCGGTTGCTGTTGTCGTTATCGATGTTTCGAGGACTTTGCACCCGCGGGTCGGGGTTTGGCCGCTGCACCCCGCCACGGGGATAGCCGTTGCCGATACCGCCGTTCTCCAGGGTCGGCGGCCGGCCAATGGGCGCGGTGCCGGGGCCGCGCACCGGCGGAGTGGCACTGCGGGTGCCCTGCATGCTGTTGGGATTGGCCCGGCGAATGGGGTTGCTGTAGGGGTCGTTGTTGCCGCTGTTGGGCAGGTTTTGCGCCAGCTGCACGGAACCTGGCAGGGCGTTGAAAGAAGGCGTTTCAGGGCTGGCGGCCCAGGCAGTGCCGCTGGCCCAAGCCAGCGTGATCAATGCGGCAAAGCCGCGAGCCAGACTGTTCATGACAAGCCTCCTGAGGAGCGACAAGGTATCGAATACGATTCCACGCTACGCCCAGGGTTCGGCTTTGTTAATTAAATAATCCTGCAGAACGTAACACCCGATGTCCGCGGGCTTGCCGGCGAAGAGGCCGCCGAGCCCGGCCGCAGGCTTGAGGGGGCGTTGGCTGGCAAGCCAGCTCCCGCACCGGCCTGCGACCGGAAACCGCTGCCGGCCGAGTGCCGGCCGGGTCGATCAGATGTAGATGAACAGCAGCAGCAATGCAGCGAAGATCGCCCACTTTTCCAGGTAGTAGCGGGTGCGGTTGCGCTTCTTCAGCTCCTTGCCCCGCAGGCGGATCTTGTACAGCTTGTTGAAGGCGCGGTTGAGGCCACCGGTCTTGTCCCCGGCGTCGTTGGGCGAGCCGGCGGCGGACATCACGGTGCGGCTGAACCAGCGGTTGAACGCCGCGGCCCAGCGATACTTCATCGGCCGCTCGACGTCGCAGAACAGAATGATGCGGTTCTGCTCGGTGGTGTTTTCCGCGTAGTGGATGTAAGTCTCGTCGAACATCACCGCTTCGCCGTCGCGCCAGTGATAGCGCTCGCCGTCGACTTCGATGAAGCAGCCCTCGTTGTTCGGCGTGGACAGCCCCAGGTGATAGCGGTAGGACCCGGCGTAGGGGTCGCGGTGGCGCACCAGGCGCGAACCCGGAGGCAACTCGGCGAACATGGCCGCCTTGATCGAACCGATGCTCTGCACCAGTTCAGTGGTGCGCGGGCACAGTTTCATCGCCGAAGGGTGGCTGTCGCCGTACCACTTCAGGTAGAAGCGCTTCCAGCCGGTCTTGAAGAACGAATTGAAACCCACGTCGTTGTACTGGTCCGAGCGCTTGATCTCCCCGGCCTGCAACAGTTGCTGACCTTCGGCGCGGATCTCTTCCCAGTGTTCCTGCAACTTGTTCATCTCGGGGAAGTCGGCCGGGTCCAGGTAGGGCCGGTTGGGAAACTTGGAGAACAGATAAAGGAAGCAGTTGATGGGGGCCAGGAAGGTCGAGTGATCGCTGAGTTGGCGTCCCAGTTTATGGCGCACGCGCCCCCGCAGGTGTACGTACGCAATGGATAAAACGTATACAGCGGCAATGATGAGTTTCACGGAAATCGTCACACGTCAGAAGAGAACATGCTGCGCCCCTGAAAGCCCGGAGGGCCAAAGGCAAATGGCAGCGTCTGAGTTGAAAAAAGCGTGATCGGCGAAGGTTTCCATCGCCGATCCGACCCTCGGCATCTGGCCGTCGGCTGGCATTTTAGCCACAGTTTGTAACCAAGGGTTAACTCAAATTTGTGAAAAGCTGCGCTACTTCTGTAGAAAATTGCCGGTATCGGGTGAGGTTTTGATGCAGCGCAACAAAACCCTCTGCAGCCCTCTGGCCTGCCCCTGAGGGCTGTGTCGAACAGGTGGCTGCGCTATGCTGCGCGCCGCCCACTTCCCTTCCGCCCCGCAAGGACAGCGCCATTGATCGCCCCCACTGTTTTGCCAACCCTGGTCCTGCTGCCGGGGATGGATGGCACCGGCACCCTGTTCGAACCGCTGCGCCTGGCCCTGGACCCGAGCCTGCCCGTGCAGGTGCTGGATTACCCCGCCGATCAGGTGCTGGACTACGCCGCCCTGGTGCAACGGGTATGGCAACAACTGCCGACGGACCGCCCGTTCGTATTGCTGGGCGAGTCGTTTTCCGGCCCGGTGGCGGTGAGCATTGCCGCCCGGCGTCCGGCGCGATTGCAGGGGCTGGTGCTGTGCTGCAGTTTCGTGCGCAACCCACGGCCGGCACTGGCGCCCCTGGCGCCGCTGTTCGGGCTGTTGCCCATGGGGCGCTTGCCCTTCTGGCCGATGGACGCCCTGCTGCTCGGCGGTTTTTCCACGCCATCGCTGCGCCAGGCGCTGGGGGCCGCCATTGCCCAGGTGGCGCCACCCGTATTGCAGGCCCGGCTGCAAGAGGTGATCGCGGTGGACGCGAGCCGGGCCCTGAGCGAAACCTCGGTGCCTGTGTTGTACCTGCGGGCCTCCCGCGATCGGCTGGTGCCCGCCTCGGCGGCGGCCCTGGTCAGGCAGTTGCGCCCGGATGCGCGCCTGGTGGAGATCGACGGCCCACACTGCCTGCTCCAGGCCTCGCCGCGAGAGGCCGCCGCGCAGTTGCAAGCCTTTATCCAAGCGCTGATTCCTGCCCGCACCGGAGCCGGTGACCACTGAACATCGCACCACCTGGCTAAATTCCCTACCCGAGCGTCATACAACTGCTCGTTTACATATGCGACAATGCGCACAAATTCCAACACGCACCCCGCACTTTTTGCTCAGCAACCCGGCCCTGGCGCCGGAATGTTGCGCTCGACGTACGCCCGCTGGCTCAGCTCCACACTCAGACCGGCCCGACCTGGAAGGCTCCAGATCGCGCTTTGTGGATTCAAGGTCGGCGCTAAATCATTGGTAGGTAAGTAATTGATCTCCACAGCTAACATCACCATGCAGTTCGGCGCCAAGCCACTGTTCGAGAACGTTTCGGTCAAGTTCAACGGTGGCAACCGTTACGGTCTGATCGGCGCCAACGGTTGCGGCAAGTCGACCTTCATGAAAATCCTCGGTGGCGACCTCGAGCCGTCCGGCGGCCAGGTCATGCTGGAGCCCAACGTGCGCCTGGGTAAACTGCGCCAGGACCAGTTCGCCTACGAAGAATTCACCGTGATCGACACCGTGATCATGGGTCACGAAGAGCTGTGGAAGGTCAAGGCCGAGCGCGATCGCATCTACTCGCTGCCGGAAATGACCGAAGAAGACGGCATGGCCGTGGCCGAGCTGGAAACCGAATTCGCCGAGATGGACGGCTACACCGCTGAGTCCCGCGCCGGTGAACTGCTGCTGGGCCTGGGCATTCCCCTGGAACAGCATTTCGGCCCGATGACCGAAGTCGCTCCAGGCTGGAAACTGCGGGTGCTGCTGGCCCAGGCGCTGTTCTCCGATCCGGAAGTGCTGCTGCTGGACGAACCGACCAACCACCTGGACATCAACACCATCCGCTGGCTGGAAAACATTCTCACGGCGCGTAACAGCACCATGATCATCATTTCCCACGACCGGCACTTCCTTAACAGTGTCTGCACCCACATGGCCGACCTGGACTACGGCGAGCTGCGCCTGTTCCCGGGCAACTACGACGAGTACATGATCGCCGCGACCCAGTCCCGCGAGCAGTTGCTGTCGGACAACGCCAAGAAGAAAGCCCAGATCGCCGAACTGCAGACCTTCGTCAGCCGCTTCTCGGCCAACGCCTCGAAAGCCAAGCAGGCCACGTCCCGGGCCAAGCAGATCGACAAGATCCAGCTGGCCGAAGTCAAGCCGTCGAGCCGGGTCAGCCCGTTCATCCGCTTCGAACAGACCAAGAAGCTGCACCGCCAGGCGGTGACCCTGGAGCGCATGTCCAAGGGCTTCGATGGCAAGACCCTGTTCCAGAACTTCAGCTTCACCGTCGAAGCCGGCGAGCGTGTGGCGATCATCGGCCCCAACGGTATCGGCAAGACCACCCTGCTGCGCACCCTGGTGGGCGAGCTGACCCCGGACGCCGGTTCGGTGAAATGGACCGAAAGCGCGGAAATCGGCTACTACGCCCAGGACCACGCCCATGACTTCGAAGACGATGTCAGCCTGTTCGACTGGATGGGCCAATGGACCCAGGGCGAGCAGATGATCCGCGGCACCCTCGGCCGGATGCTGTTCTCCAACGACGAGATCCTCAAGTCGGTGAAGGTGATTTCCGGTGGTGAGCAAGGCCGCATGCTGTTCGGCAAGCTGATCCTGCAAAAGCCCAACGTGCTGGTGATGGACGAACCGACCAACCACCTGGACATGGAATCCATCGAGGCCTTGAACCTGGCCCTGGAAAACTACCCGGGCACCCTGATCTTCGTCAGCCACGACCGTGAATTCGTCTCGTCCCTGGCCACTCGCATCATCGAGTTGAGCCCAAGCGGCGTGACCGACTTCAGCGGCACCTACGACGACTACCTGCGCAGCCAGGGCGTGATGTTCTAAAGCAGCAGCCAGTTTCAAGCCACTAGCGTCAAGAAAAGCCCCGTCCGTTGTGACGGGGCTTTTTCGTATGCACCACCCCCTCTCGTAGGAGCCGGCTTGCCGGCGAAAAGGCCCTTGAGTCGGCATTACCCCTGAGAACGCCTTCGCTGGCAAGCCAGCTCCTACGGGGCGGAGGGGCAAGATAGTTAGCCTGCTTCCTTTTATCATCGCGGCACGCGATGATGCGGCTCTCTAACCGCCGCCCGCGAACGAGCCTTCATGCCCGAGCCACAGACCTCCGCTCAAAGCTCCATGGCGATCACCCTGCAGATCGTCTCCATCGTCTTCTATACCTTTATCGCCTTCCTCTGCATCGGCCTGCCAATCGCCGTGCTGCCGGGCTACGTCCATGAACAGCTGGGCTTCAGCGCGGTGATTGCCGGGCTGACCATCGGCGCGCAATACCTGGCCACCCTGCTCAGCCGGCCCATGGCCGGGCGCATGTCGGACACCGTGGGCACCAAGCGCTCGATCATCTACGGCTTGCTGGGGATTCTCCTCAGCGGGCTTTTGACCCTGATTTCAGTGTGGCTGGAACACTGGCCACTGCTGAGCCTTGCCGTGCTGTTGGGCGCACGCCTGCTGCTGGGCGTGGCCCAAGGCTTGATCGGGGTCGGCACCATCAGCTGGTGCATGGGCCAGGTGGGCGCGGAACACACGGCACGCTCGATTTCCTGGAACGGCATTGCCTCCTACGGCGCCATTGCCATCGGCGCGCCGCTGGGGGTGGTGATGGTTGAGCAATACGGTTTCACCAGCCTGGGCATCGCCCTGTCGGTTCTGGCAGTGCTGGCCCTGCTGCTGATTCGCAACAAACCCTCGGTGCCGGTGATTCGCGGCGAGCGCCTGCCGTTCTGGGCGGTCTTCGGGCGCATTGCCCCCTTCGGCGCCAGCCTCAGCCTGGCCTCCATCGGCTATGGCACCCTGACCACCTTCATTACCTTGTTCTACCTGAGCCGCGGCTGGACCGGCGCCGCCTATTGCCTGACGGTGTTCGGGGTGTGCTTCATCTGCTCGCGGTTGCTGTTCATCTCCAGCATCAGCCGCTTTGGCGGCTTTCGCTCGGCCATTGCCTGCATGTGCGTCGAGACCCTGGGGCTGACCCTGCTCTGGCTGGCGCCGTCCACGGCCTGGGCGCTGATCGGCGCCGGGCTCACCGGCTTCGGCTTGTCGCTGGTGTACCCGGCGCTGGGGGTGGAAGCCATCAAGCAGGTGCCCAACAGCAGCCGTGGTGCCGGTTTGAGTGCCTATGCGGTGTTTTTCGATCTGGCCCTGGCCATCGCCGGCCCCTTGATGGGCGCGGTGGCCCTGAACCTGGGGTATTCGTGGATTTTCTTCTGCGCCGCCCTGCTCTCGATCACCGGCCTGGGACTGACGCTGCTGCTCAAGCGCCGGGCCGGCGCCTGAGTTACTGGTCGGCGGTCTGCATCCCGGCCCGGCTTGGGCGACCCAGGGTATGGGCGAAAAAGCGACCGGCTTCGGCAATCAGGTTGCGGTGAATGTCTTCGCGATCAACACCGTCGGCGTCGGTGCACAGGGCCGGCATGGCCGCCAACTGCTCGGCGGTGCACGGCGCCATGAACACGAAGTGCCCGGCGCCGGCCAGCAGCTTGAAGTCCGGAGCCACCGGCAGCTTGCGTGCCAGGGCCGCGGCGTTCTTGTCCAGGGCCACCAGCTGGTCGCCATCGCCGCTGTAGAGCAGTACGGGCACGTGCACCCCGGCCAGGGTATGGCGGCCGAATTTCAGGCTCAGGGGCGCCATCAGCATCAGCGCATGCACCCGCGGATCGGCCACGGGCTGCAGGTCGTCACGGTCGACGATCAGCTCGCCCCGGGTGTTGCAGGCATCCCGGTCATCGGGGCGCTCCTGGCAATAGCGCCGCAGGCGATCCAGGTCGGGCGTGGCGCCGGAAAGAATCAGGGCCGTCTCGCCGCCGGCGGAATAGCCAATCACCCCGACCTGGTCGGCATTGACGAAGGGCGACAGCATCGGATCGCCCAGGGTCGCGGTAATGGCTTCGGAAATCTGGATCGGCCGTCCATAGAGATTGCTCAAGGTGCCCAGGCGGCTGTGGTCCTTGGAGTTGTCACCGGGATGAATCACCGCCACCACCACGAACCCCTTGCGCGCCAGGGAGGTGGCCAGGTCGTGCAGGGCCAGGGGCGTACCGGTATTGCCGTGGGACAGCATCAGCATCGGAAAGCGGCCAATGGCGATCTTGGCATCCCGCGAGGCGTCGATTGTGTAGCCCTCGAGCACACTGGCATGCTCGATGCCGGTGGACGGATAAAAGGCGATGGCGCGCATCGGCTGCAGGTCCAGGGGATCGAGAAAGCTCATCTCATGGAAACCCACGCTCCAGTGTGGATGTGGCCCGGGGGCGGCTTGCACCGTCATCAGGCTGCTGAGCAGGCAGATCAGTAACACTGCACCAAGACGTTTCATGACACGCCCACCTTTGCCGCTGGATCGAGAAAGCCCCCTGCCCCTGCCATCCCTTGCCGCCAAGGCCTTGTAGCGAGATCGGCCCAGCCCCTGGGATGCACAGCGCGCAAGCACCACTGCGCTCATCGGTAAACGTGCATAACCTGGGCCAGAAATACTGAAAACCGCCAATAAAAAAACTCCGCATCCTGATCACTTCAAGCAGTGATCAGAATACAGAGTCTAGTGCTGCCTGCCGTACAGGAAAGCGTCTTTACACAAGCCTTACGCCGCGGCGAAGAGTTGCTCGCTGATTTGCGCCTGGGCATCGCTCAGGGCTTTGCTGCGCACTTCTTCACCGTAAGCCAGGCCGTGGGCACGAACGAACTCGATGTCGGTGATACCGAGGAAACCGAACAGCACCTTGAGGTAATCCTCGTGGGCAGCCCCAGTGGCCTGGCCCACATGCAAGCCGCCGGAGGTGGAAACCACTATCACTTTCTTGCCTGCGCACAGGCCTTGCGGGCCGGCTTCGGTGTAGCGGAAAGTCTGGCCGGCCACGGCAATGCGGTCGATCCAGGCCTTGAGCTGGGTCGGAATGGTGAAGTTGTACATCGGCGCGGCAATCACCACCGCATCGGCGGCCTGGAATTCGGCCAGGGCCTGGGCGCTGAGCTCGGCCTCATGCTGCTGTGCGGCGTCCCGCAGTTCAGCGGCGGTGCCGGCGGCCACCAGGGTGGCTGCGGAGAAGTGGCTGATGGCATCCCCGGCCAGGTCGCGGTAGGTCACGGTTACCTCAGGCTGGGCGGCTTTCCAGGCCTGGACCACGCTTTGGCTCAGCTGACGGGAGGCCGAGTTGTCACCAAGGATGCTGGAATCGATATGCAAGAGTTTCATCTGGGATCTCCAAGTGAGGACCGCCACTGGGCGATCGGATGTGCGCAATCCTACAGATGAATTCAATAGCTGATTAGACGGCATAAATGCGATAGTTCGTCCCATCAGCAGGACAATCGAGCCCTCCTCTCATGCAAGACCTCAACGATCTGTATTACTTCGCCAAGGTGGTGGAAGCCGGTGGCTTCGCCGCCGCCGGGCGTTTGCTGGGCATTCCCAAGTCGCGGCTGTCGCGGCGCATCGCCGAACTGGAAGAGCGACTCAAGGCCCGCTTGCTGCAACGCACCACCCGCCAGCTCAAGCTCACTGCCGTGGGCGAGCGTTACTTGCGCCATTGCCAGGCGATGTTGCTGGAAGCGGAAATGGCCGATGAAGCCGTGGCCAGCATGGCCAGCGAACCCAGGGGACGCCTGCGGGTGTCGAGCCCGGTGGGGTTGGCCCATGAGTTGCTGACACCGCTGGTCAGCAGCTACCTGCAGAAATACCCCCAGGTGCAACTGGAAATGCTCTTGCTCAACCGCCGCGTCGACCTGGTGACCGAAGGCATCGACGTGGCCCTGCGGGTGCGTGAACACGGCGATGAAGATCCGCTGCTGGTGACCCGCCGCCTGCGCCCGGCGCAAACCGCAATCGTCGCCAGTCCCGACTTTGTGAAGGAGCACCCGGTGCTGCATCCGGAAGACCTGCGGCAGCTGCCCATCCTCGGCGCCCTGGAGGCCGATCGGCTGGTGCACCTGCGCCTGCTGGACCAGCAAGGCCTGGCCTGCGACCTGGCCCTGGAAGCGCGCCTGGGCATCGACGACTTCATCGTGCGGCGCGCCTGTGCCCTCGCCGGCCTGGGCTGCACTGTCCTGCCGATGCTGTATTGCGAGGCTGAACTGGCCAGCGGCCAACTGGTGCAGATGCTGCCGCAATGGTCATTGCCCGGCGGCTGGCTGCAAGCGGTGTATCCTCACCGCCGCGGTGTGTTGCCGGCGGTGCGGGCCTGGATCGAGCACCTGAGCGAATCCTTCGAAGGCTGTGGAGAAAGACTGCTGTGAAAGACGCAATCCTCAATGAACAACAAGTGGCGCAGTTCTGCCTGGACCTGCCCGGGGCGCGCGAGGACTACAAATGGGGCGGTGTGCGCGTGTTCTCGATCGCCGGCAGCAAGATGTTCGCCCTGCAGAACCTGCGGGGCAGCTCCCTGGCCTTCAAGGTCGACCAGGAGCTGTTTCTCGGCCATGTCGACCGTCCGGGCATTGCCCCGGCGCCCTATCTGGCGCGGGCGCACTGGATCATCATGCAAACGCCCTACCCGCTGGGTGCCGAGGAACTCCGGGCACTGCTGCAACGCTCCCATCAACTGGTGGTGGGCAAGTTGCCCAAGCGGGCGCAGGTCGGGCTGCTGCTCTAGAACAGGCTCAGCAGGCTGTTTTCCAGGAACAGCCGGTCAATCCAGTAGACCTGATGCAAGGCCACGATCAGCCAGAACAAGGTCTGATAGGACAGTTTGCGGGTCTTGTGCCGCAACAGTTGCTGGGCCAGCAGGGCCCCGGGCCAGCCGCCGGCCAGTTCCAGGGCATGCAGCACATTCTCCGGAATCCGCCGGCCCTCGGCCCGGGCCTGACGCTTGTCGTGCCAGTAACACAGAAACGTCAGCAGACTGACCGCGCCGTAGGCCACCAGGGGCACGATCGAGATGCCGCGCCACCACAGGGACAGCGAACCGAACAACGGCAAGGCGCACAGCACGACCAGCACCAGCACCAGCAGCTTGAACCTCAGGTGGCGGATTCGCGCAGCGCTGCCCGGCTGCGGTGCGCGGCCGGCGCTCTTCACGACTTGACCGCCGTCCAGTCGACCCAACCGAACTGCCAGGTCGCCAGGATCAGCAGGCCGAAGGCGATGCGGTACCAGGCAAACGCCGCATAGCTGTGGCTGGCAATGAACTTCAGCAGCCCCTTGACCGCGATCATGGCGAAGATGAAGGCCGTGACGAAGCCGATGGCGAACACCGGAAAATCGTCAGGCTGGAACAGGTGCCGGTACTTGTAGCCGGAATACACCGCGGCCCCGACCATGGTGGGCATGGCCAGGAAGAACGAAAACTCGGTGGCGGTCTTGCGCGACAGGCCGAACAGCAGCCCGCCGATGATGGTCGAGCCGGAGCGCGAAGTCCCGGGGATCATCGCCAGGCACTGGGCACAACCGACTTTCAGTGCGTCCTTCCAGGTGATCTCGTCCACGCTTTCGGCGTGCACCCGGTGCTGGCGCCGCTCGGCCCAGAGCATGATCACCCCGCCGATCACCAGGGCCGTGGCCACGGTGATGGGATTGAACAGATAGGCGTGGATCAGGTCGGCGAAGATCACCCCCAGCACCACCGCCGGCAGAAAGGCGATCAGCAGGTTGACCGTGAAGCGCTGGGCCTTGGGCTGGTTCGGCAGACCGATCACCACCTCCAGGATCTTGCGCCGAAACTCCCAGACCACGGCCAGGATCGCCCCCAGCTGAATGATGATGTTGAAGGCCATCGCCCGCTCGCCACCGAAGTCGAGCAGGTCAGCGACGATAATCTGGTGTCCGGTACTGCTGATGGGCAAAAACTCGGTCAGGCCTTCGACAATCCCGAGTATCAATGCCTGTGCGGCGCTCCAAAGATCCATTAATCCCCCATAAGGCGATGCTCGTGGCATGCCTCTTTTTTAAGTAGTCGACTCAGTCACTGCGCTGGGCGCAGGTGAAATTTTCCGGCCGTAAGTTCAACACAAGCCCATGAAAATTCTGTGAAAAGGGCAGAAAGGTTCAGGTTTTGCGCGAAGGCGCCGAAATCCTAACAGACAGGCGCAAAATACACCGCGATGTTATTGGACTTCCGTAGGGTAGGCGCTCGAAGGCAGGCGTGCTTGGATGCACACGGCCTTTTATGACAAGTACAAAAACCAGGAGTGACCGGATGATGAATAGCTTGCGCAAGATGTCCATCAGTCAGCGTTTGTGGCTGATCCTGATCGTGGCAGTGCTGACCCTGGTGACTCTGGGCGTGATGATGCTTGGACAGATTCACGGTGACCTGTACCAAGCCAAGGCGCAGAAAACCCAGCATGTGGTGCAGACCGCCGCCGGTGTGCTCACTTACTACCAGGGCCTGGAAGCCGCCGGCAGCCTGAGCCGCGAACAGGCGCAGCAACAGGCGCTGCAAGCCATCCGCGGGTTGCGCTACAACCAGAATGACTACTTCTGGATCAACGACCTGAGGCCGGTGATGATCATGCACCCGGCCAACCCCAAGCTCGACGGACAGAACCTGGCGGCGGTCAAGGATCCGGACGGCTTCGAGGTGTTCAATGAAATGGTCGCCCTGGCCAAGTCCAAGGGCGCCGGCATGGTGGATTACCGCTGGCCCAAGCCCGGGGCCGAGCAGCCGGTACAGAAGACCTCCTATATACAGCTGTTCCAGCCCTGGGGCTGGATCATCGGTTCCGGGGTCTACATCGATGACCTGCAACAGGAGTTCTATGCCCAGGTCCTGCAGGCCTCCTCCATCGGCCTGGTGATCGCCCTGCTGATGACCGTGCTGGTGGTGCTGATCGTGCGCAGCATCGTCAACCCGCTGCGCGAGACGGTGCACGCCATGGCCAACATCGCCAGCGGTGAAAGCGACCTGACCCGGCGCCTGGATACCCATGGCCAGGACGAAGTCACCGAGCTGGCCCGGCATTTCAATGGCTTCACCGCCAAGTTGCGCGGGGTGGTCACCCAGTTGCAGTCCAGCGCTGCCGCACTGGAGCAGTCATCCAGCGAGCTGGGCAGCAACGCCAGCGAAGCCCAGGAACGCAGTCAGCAACAGTCCCAGCAGATGGAACAGGTGGCTGCGGCCATCAGTCAGGTCACCAGCGGCGTGCAGGATGTGGCCAGGAATGCCGAACACGCGGCCAGCGAAGTGCGCGAAGCCGAAGCCCAGGCCCAGCAGGGCCAGCTCAACATCGACGGCAGTCTGCAGCAGATCGACCAGTTGTCCGCGACCATCGACCAGGCCGTGGAAGTGATCCGCACCCTGGCGACGGAAAGCACCCAGATCGGCAGCGTGCTGGAGGTGATCCGCGCCATTGCCGAGCAGACCAACCTGCTGGCCCTGAACGCCGCCATCGAGGCCGCCCGGGCCGGGGAACAGGGCCGGGGGTTTGCCGTGGTGGCCGATGAAGTGCGCCTGCTGGCTCAGCGTACCCAGCAGTCCACCGCGGAAATCCAGGGCATGATCGAACGCCTGCAGAGTCACTCCGAAGCCGCGGTCAAGGTCATCGGCGACAGCAGCCGGGCCTCGCAGTCGACCATCGAACAGGCCGGGCTGGCCGGCACCAGCCTCAACGCCATCGGCCAGGCCTTGCGCACCCTCAACGGCCTGAACGCCTCGATCGCCAGCGCCACCCTGCAACAGGCCCACGTGGTGGAGGACATCAACCACAACGTCGGTCAGGCCGCGGGCCTGTCCCAGGGCACCGCACTGGCCGCCCAGCACTCCAGCGCCGCCAGCCGGCACCTCAAGGAACTCTCGGAACAGCTCAACGGCCTGCTGCGCCAATTCCGCGTCTAGGCGCCACGGGCGCGCGGCTCCGGGCTAACGTCCGGGGCCGACTCTGGGTACAATCCGCCCCCTCCTCCATTTCCCAAAGGAACCGCCATGTCCGGGCTTGAACTGTTTGCCGCTGCGCTAGGCGTGATCGCCGTCTGGCTGACGGTCAGGCAGAACCCCTGGTGCTGGCCCATCGGCCTGGTCATGGTGCTGCTCTACAGCTGGATCTTCTACGAGGTCAAACTTTATTCCGACATGCTCCTGCAGGTGGTCTACGCCGTGCTGCAGCTCTATGGCTGGTGGCAATGGACCCGGGGTGGCGATCAGCATCAGGGGCGCCCGGTCAGCCAGTTGCAGACCGTCGGCCTGCTCCAGGGCCTGGCCCTGGGGGCGCTGGGCAGCCTGTTGCTGGGCGCGGCCATGGCCCATTGGACCGACGCTGCCCAGCCCTGGCTCGATGCCGCCCTGACCGCCTTCAGTCTGGTGGCGCAGTGGTGGATGGCGCAGAAACGCGTGCAATGCTGGCCTTTGTGGATCGCCGTGGACGTGATCTTCGTCGGCCTGTTCGTCTACAAGGCGCTGTACCTGACCGCCGCGCTCTACGCCCTGTTCACCCTGCTGGCGGTCCAGGGCTGGCGCACCTGGCGCGCCGACCCGGCCCTGCAATCGTGAAGGTGCTGGTCCTCACCGGCCCCGAGTCCAGCGGCAAGAGCTGGCTGGCGGCCGAGCTGCAAGCGCACTTCGGCGGCATCCAGGTGGGCGAGTACGTGCGCCACTTCATCGAGCAGGAACGCCGCGACACCTGCCTGGCGGACATCCCCGCGATCGCCCATGGCCAATTGGCCTGGGAGGATCAGGCGCGCTCGCAGCAGCCGGCCCTGCTGATCCTCGATACCCACCTGCTGAGCAACCTGCTGTGGAGCCAGGCCCTGTTCGGCGATTGCCCGGCCTGGCTGGAGCCGCAACTGCTGGCCCGCCACTACGACCTGCACCTGCTGCTATCGCCGGAGGATGTGGACTGGAGCGATGACGGTCAGCGCTGCCAGCCGCAACTGGAACAGCGCCTGGCCTTCTTTGCCGCCACCCGGCAGTGGCTGGAGCGCCATGGGCAAGCCTATCGGGTCATTCGCGGGGATTGGCAGGCGCGCCGGCAACAGGCCTTTGCCCAGGTCCGGCAACTGCTGCAGGACTGATCCTGCCGGGTGGCCCGGCACCAGAGTGTCCATTTCTGAAACACTCCCCAGCCGATCAGGCCGCCATTTCCGGGGCCTGCGTCACGCGCGGGGGAAACTGTTAAGTCACTGATACACCCCTGCAGCAACCCCTGTTGCAGAGCATTTGCAAGGCCATGGCTAGTGGCCGGTATGGCGAACTGTCTCAAGCATGAAACAGTCAGGCGGCCCATTTCCGCACTGCATTCGCAAGCCCTTGAATCTGCAAGACAAATCAAAAGCGGCACGGCTTCTGCTCTCTCCCTGTCAACGCTGACTAGGGCCAGCACTGAGAAGAAGGAATGCCGCCGTGGGGACTCTGAAGCAACGTTTCACCCGCCTACTGCTGATCGGCTGTGCCGTCAGCGCGGTGCATAGCCTTCCGGTCCTGGCAGCAGGCAATGGCCAGATCGTTCTGGAACGCCAGGTGCATCCGACCCCTGCCGGTCGTCCCCTGAATCTGGATCCCAACCCGACCACGGTCAACGCCAATCCGTCGGGGCCGGTCACCGGCACACTCAACAACGAAATGAGCGACAGCGAGTTCGCCGGCATCAACAGCGGTTCCCTGGTTCGCGGCGCCGTGATGCCCAACGGCAGCGGGGTCGCCGGCCTCAACGTGGTGACCAATCCCAACGGCCTGCCCGGCATGAGCGCTGGCCACGGTGGCGGCTCCGGGTCGTCGATCTCCGGGTCGATCAACCGCTCCATCAGCTCCGGCATGGCGCCGTTGAGCAACATCGGAGGCCGCTGAGATGAAGCGCTCACTGCTGTTTATCGCCCTGCTGGCCTGTACTTCAGCCATGGCCGACAGCGCCACCCAGGTCCAGGACACCGCGACCCTGAACAATTCCGGCTCGGGTTACACCGGCAACCTGAACATCAACCAGGCCGCCGGCGACCAGCAACAGCAGACCAACGTGCGGGCCATCGCCATCGGCACCAATGCCAAGGCCAGCACCAGCGTGACCCAGAAGATCACCACGCCAGCCGACCGCTCGGTCAATGCCAGCAGCACCATCGGCGGCCACTCTTTCAGCAACGGCAACGGCGCACTGGGTGTCAACCAGTCGTCCGGGGCCAATAACCAGATGGTCAATGCCTTGCGGATCAGCATCAGCGCCAATCCGCAAAGCATCGACGACAGCGCGCTCTCGCAGCAGAACGTCGCGCTGTTACCAAGCTCGGGCGCATCTGACCCTCAGCAAGGCAGCCGCCAGGTCGTTACCAGCGACCAGGCCTTCACCGGCAGCCGTGGGGTGATTCAGGTGAACCAGAGTGCCGGGGTGGGGAACCGCATGGCTAACACCCTGAGCATCCGGGTCGCCGATTGACCCGTCGTAGTGCAATTAGAAAGTACCAACACTTAACCAACTAATAAGCACCGGAGAAACACCATGAAACCTACAATGGCTCTCAAACCACTGGTTTTCGCACTGGCCGCAGTCATGGCAATGGCCGCTCAGGCAGGTGGTAACGAACATGGTCACAACGGCGGTCATGGCAACGGCCATGGCGATCACAACCAAGGTCCGGATCTCAACACTCTGCTGCAAATCACCGCTGGGGCCGGTGCTGCAGTGATCGACGTGCAGAACAGCAACACCAACGTGGTGAAAAATCAGGGCACCAACAACAACGCCAAGATGGACAACTCCCTGAACAGCTCCAACGGCAACATGGGCGCCAACGTCGCCGCCGGCGACGGCAACCAACAAGACAACGCCGCTGCCCTGGCAACCGCTGATGAAAGCTTCATCTTCGGCAGCGCCGTGGCCGCTTCCAGCGCCACCCAGGTCAACAACAACAACTACGTGAAAAACTCGTCGACCCAAAACAACGCGACGATGAACAACTCCGGCAACAACGGCTCCGGCAACATCGGCGTCAACGTCACCGCCGGCGACTTCAACCAACAGAAAAACAACCTGGCCATTGCCGTGTCCGGTGGTCGCGTAGCCACCGCCGCCGCCTCGGCCAACCAAACCTCCACCAATCTGGTGGTGGATAACAAAGGTGTCCAGGCCTACAAAAAAGACACCCTCACTGGCGGCTTCGTGGCCTCCGGCAGCTACAAAGGCACCGGCAGCGGCAAGATCGAAGGCGGCGACGATCACAGCGGTCATGGCTATGGCGACAACAAAGGCCACGGCAACGACGATCAGAAACTCACCTTCAAGGAACAAGGCACCATCGAACTGGCCGGCTACTGGACCCAGCAAGTGCTGACCAAAGACGGCTGGAAAAACCCAGTGGTCAACAACGCCAGCATGACCAACTCGATGAACGGCTTCTCCGGCAACGGCGGCGCCAACGTCTCGGCCGGTGTGGGCAACCAACAAAGCAACTCGCTGTCCATCGCCGCCGGCTGCAAAGCCTGCATGTAGTAGCAATCGTAACGAAAGCCCCGGAAACGGGGCTTTTCCACAGTCTCACCAGGCGTAACGATCATGCGTACTGCGATCATCATTCTACTGTTGAGCCTATGCGGCCCCGTGTACTCGGCACAGATGGCCGTGGCCGGACTCGCGGGCGGCGGCCTGATCTTCAAGCAAGTGCAAAGTGTGCGTGAGCGCAAATTCAGCGACATCGTCGAACAGAAGACCGACTTCAGTTGCGGCGCCGCGGCGCTGGCAACCATCCTGCGTCAGGCCTACTGGCTGGACGTCAACGAGGAACAAGTGATCAAGGGCATGCTGATGAATTCGGACCAGAAGCTGGTCCAGACTCAGGGCTTCTCGATGCTTGACATGAAACGCTATGCAGAAAGCATCGGCATGCGCGCCAGGGGTTACCGGATTCCTCCGGAAAAGCTCGAGGCGGTGACCATCCCGGTGGTCGTACTGATGGAAATTCGCGGCTACAAACACTTCGTGGTGATGCAGCGGGCCCAGAAAGACTGGGTCTACATCGGTGATCCGGTGCTGGGTCACAAACGCTACACCCATGAAGACTTCGTCAAGGGCTGGAACGGCATCGTCTTTGCCATCATCGGCCCGGGCTATGACAAGGCCAACGCCCTGCTCGACCCGCCCGCCCCGCTGACCGCGAAAAACAAGCTCGACACCTTCTACCCAGTCAAAGACGCGGAACTGATGGATTTCGGTTTCATCCAGAGCGACTTCTTCTAAGGGGATCGCGCCACGATAAAAAAGGGGGGCAGGACGCTCCGGGAGCAGCAGATGAAGACTACATACTGGCTGGCAGCGGCCTGTCTGGCAGCAGCGCTTCCAGCCCATGCTGGTTTCAAACCCATCGAAGTCCAGGACCAGGAACTCTCGCAATTGCGGGGCCGCTACGTGATGCCGGGACGGATCATCAGTTTCGGCATCGTCATGAGCAGTACCTGGCGCAACGCCAGTGGCGACCTGATCGGCGCCACCAGCACCCTGCAGATTCAACAGTCCACCGTCACCCCGCAATTCTACGTCACCACCATCAACCAGGCCGGCAACGGCAGCACGCCTTCTCAAGGCACCGGCAACGTGATCGGTGGCGCCGGCCTGGGCACCGGCCAGGGCGTGACTCAGGTGGTGCGCGCCGCCGGCGACGGCAACAGCGCCTACAACAACGTCAGCATCAATGTCAGCGAAGCCAATCAGGCGCCCGGCCTGAGCAGCAACCCCGGCCAGGCCCTGCTCAGCGGCCAGACCATCACCGGCAGCAATGCCGCCGGCAGTGTCTCGGTGTCGGCGCTCAATGGCGGGATCCAGATGGCCATTCTGGCCAGCGCCAACCAGGGCGGCACCTTGCAGCAGGTGGGCCAGGGCAACGTCCTGCAGAACACCCGGCTGCTGGGCAACAGCAACCTGGTCAGCAACCTGACCCAGCTCAACGTAGTCCTGCAAAACAACGGTCCCAGCAAAGGGGCACTGGACTGCAACCTGACCACCCTCAATGGACTACGCAATTTGAAATTCTGAACTACGCTTTTTTCGACCATTGGGGTTCACAAGGGACGGTTTATTTCATGTATCGATCGGTTTCACTGCGCGCGGTTGTATGTTTGAGCACTCTATTTCCGGCGGCGGCCTTGCAGGCGGCGCCTGATGCGGACGTAGAGACCCTGAAACAAGAACTTCTGGAGCTGAAGCAACGTTACGAAGTGCAGCAGAAGGCGCTGGCAGTGCTGGAACAACGGGTACGCCAGGTCGAAGACCAGCCTGCGGCGCCTCCTCCCAAGCGCCTGGCAAAATCACCCGCCGACCTCAAGGGCAACCAGCAGGTTGCCGGCAGAGGGGCCGCAGCAGCGTCAGGGGGCGCTGCGGGTGGCGCGAGCTATGGCCAGTCACTCAAGGATGACTCGACGCCGGCGCAAAGCGTGACCAACCTCTACGACGAGGCCAGCGGCTTCTTCGGCGGCGGCAAGTTCAGCGTTGAAACGGGCATCAGCTACGCCCGCTACGACACCCGTCAACTGACCCTCAACGGCTTTCTGGCCCTGGACTCGATCCTGCTGGGCACCGTCAACCTGGATCGGATCAAGTCTGACACCTGGACCCTGGACCTGACCGCCCGCTACAACCTGGACAACCGCTGGCAATTCGATATAAACGCGCCGGTTGTCTATCGCGAGTCGACTTACCAGTCGGGTGGCGCCAACGGCGGCAGCAGCCAATCCATCTCGGAAAGTACCGTCACTCGCGACCCGACTCTGGGTGACGTCAACGTCGGGGTGGCCTACAAGTTCCTCGACGAGTCCGACTCCCTGCCTGACGCCGTGGTCAGCCTGCGGGTCAAGGCGCCCACCGGCAAGGACCCTTTCGGTATCAAGTTCATCAATCCGGACCCTGGCAACAACAACCTGGTCGTGCCTGAAAGCCTGCCCACCGGTAATGGTGTCTGGTCGGTGACCCCCGGGATCTCGCTGGTCAAGACGTTTGATCCGGCGGTGCTGTTCGGCAGCCTGTCCTACACCCACAACCTGGAAGAATCGTTCGGCGACATCAGCTCCAATGCCGGGCAGAAGATCCCCGGCAAGGTGCAATTGGGCGACAGCTTCCAGATTGGCGCCGGTGTAGCCTTCGCCCTCAACGAAAAAATGAGCATGGCGTTCTCGGTATCGGATCAGATCCAGAAGAAGAGCAAGATCAAGTACACCGGCCAGGACTGGCAAACGGTGGAGTCCAGCGACGCCAACGCCGCCTACTTCAACGTCGGCATGACCATTGCCGCCACCGAGCACCTGACCATCGTGCCCAACCTGTCCCTGGGCATGACCCAGGATGCGCCCGACTTCACCTTCAGCCTGAAATTCCCGTACTACTTCTGATCCACCCAAAACAACAAGGCCCGCGACGATTCCCCAATCGCCGCGGGCCTTGGCGTTTCTCCCCGCCCTAGCGGATCTGATGCTTGTGCAGTAAACGGTAGAAGGTCGGGCGCGAGATGCCCAGCACCCGCGCCGCAACGCTGAGGTTGTCGCTGTGCCGGTTGAGCACATCGCACAGGGCCTCGCGCTCGGCGCGGTGTTTGTAGTCCTCCAGGGTGCCCATGGGCAGATCCTGGGCCTGGAGGCTCTGCAGCCCCAGATCGCTGGCCTGAATCTGCCGCCCCTCGGCCAGCACCAGGCCCCGGCGCACCCGGTTGGCCAGTTCACGGACATTGCCCGGCCAATCGTGCTTGCCCATGGCCACCAGGGCATCCTCGCTGAAACTGCGGGGCCGGCGCCCGGTTTCCTGGCTGTAGAAATGGGCAAAGTGACTGGCGAGCATGCCCAGGTCGCCGTGACGCTCGCGCAAGGGTGCGGTGATCACCTGCAACACATTCAGCCGGTAGTACAGGTCCTCACGGAAACGGCCAGCGGCGATCGCCGCCTCCAGATCGACGTGGGTCGCCGCCAGGACGCGCACATCCACTGGAATCGGCTGGCTGCCGCCAACCCGCTCGATGTGTTTTTCCTGCAGAAAGCGCAACAGATTGGCTTGCAGCTCCAACGGCAAGTCGCCGATCTCATCGAGAAACAAGGTGCCGCCATGGGCGGCCTCGATACGCCCGACCTTGCGCTGATGGGCCCCGGTAAAGGCGCCCTTTTCATGGCCGAAGAGCTCGGACTGGATCAGGTGCTCGGGAATCGCCCCGCAGTTGATCGCCACAAAGGGCTTGTCATGACGCTGGGACTGGCGATGCAGGGTGCGCGCCACCAGTTCCTTGCCGGTGCCGCTCTCACCGCGGATCAGTACTGGCGACTCGGTGGGCGCCAGTTTGCTCAGCAACTTGCGCAAGTCGCGGATCGGCCGGCTGTCGCCGAGCAACTCGTGCTCGGGCTGGTCCACATGAATCGAGCCCTGGCCACGCAGGCGAGCCATGCCAAAGGCCCGGCCCAGGGTGACCTGAACCCGGGATACGTCGAACGGCAGCGTATGGAAATCGAAAAACCATTCGCAGACGAAGTCACCGACCTTCTGCAGGCGCAGCACTTCCGGACTCAACACCGCAATCCACTCGGTGCCGCTGTGGCTGATCAGCTCCTTGACCGCCTCCGGGCGCTCCAGGTGAAAGGGCTGCAGGCGCAGCAGGCCGACATCGCAGGAACGCTCGCGGGCCGCTTCCAGGTCACAGCTGTCGACATCCCAACCTATGGTGCGCAATCCGGGTAACAGGCGGTGACAGTCGTCACAGGGATCGACCACCAGCAGGCGCCGCTGCACAGGAGCTTCGAGCATGAGTATTCCTTGACGCCAAAAGTTCGAAAAAGTTATTAGAAACAGTGGTTTGGCAAACCTGGCTGTAACATTAGCAAGAACTTGACGGCCGAATGTATCGATTGCTTATAGCGTCGATTACCAAAAGAACTAAGCGGTCGGCGAACGGGCTCTGCGAGCGACTGATTGTCGCAGTAGTTTTTAAAAAGCGCCGCAATTAATGGCCCGCCCACAAGCGTGCAGCACGAAAGTTGTAAAAACTTGTTTTTCGGTGTGACCCGATCCCCACCTCAGTGCATCAGTACACATAACCAGCCGAACGGTAAGCCCAACCGACGGCACATCATCTGATTGGGCACACAGAGAGAAGACCCCATGAACGCCCCGCTCCGTAGAAACGAAGCACTTTTGATCGCCGACCGCGCATTCAAGCCTTTTCAATGCGTGGCCTGGGCCCCACAGGACGGGAACGGCGAACTGAGCCTGACCGTCATCGACCGTACCAGCACCCGTATCGGCCAGACCCGTATTCCCACCAGCGCCTACTCCGATCCGGCCCAGCTCGAAGACCTGCTCAAGCAGGCCCGGGCTGAACTGAGCCAGGAAGGTTATATCCTGCAGTCTTGGGCCATGCCCAAGTAAGGGATGCTGTTAACGGATCACCCTACGGGGTGATCCGTTATTCAAGACAAACAACTAAGCACGCTATCTATCTCCCCTCCTCCGACAACTTTCGCGCCCTGCCGCTGGTTGTTTCTGTTGTTATAAACGAGTCACCACGAAGAATGTTTCTGGCAACTAGCCAGCGCACTTAGTGGGCCTTTGCCAGGTGACCGCGCCCCAGCCCCATCAACAGATCGCTGAAACTGCCCGGCCCGGTCACCAAAGCTTGCGCCTAGAGCAGTCCGCCAAAGCGTCGGTAGTAACTCTCGCCGACATCCGGCAGCGGACCGTCGGCGTTTTCCAGGGCGCTGGCCAGCCATTGCTCGGCCTTGGCCTGGATCAGGCGATAGATATTGCGGCACAGCTGGCGTGCCGCCCGGCCCTCCCAGTCCCCGGGAAGCAGCTCGTCCGGCAACTGCGGATCACGCAGCAACAGTTTGCGGTACTCATGGATCAGCAGCAGACGGGCCAGGAAACAGTCGGCCGGCTGCAGTTGCTCCTGCTCGCGCAAGGCCTGCCACAGCGGGCGGAACAACTGGATGAACTCACTGTAATGCGCCGCCAGCTCATCGATGTTCCAGCTCTCGCGCACTTGCAGGCGCAGGGCCCTGGAACCCAGGACATCCTCGGCCGTGGTGCAAAAGACAATGGTGTCTTCCTGGGCGCCCAGTTCCTGCAAGGTGGCATTGACGTCGGCGCGATCACTGCGCGGACAGGCCAGCAACAGCGGCGACATCGCGGCAAAACCTTGCCATTCCAGCTCCTCACGCACCTGCTTGCGCAGCTCCGGTTGCAACTGCGAGAGCATCACCAGGCACCAGGAGCCGTCCCAAGCCGGCACAGCGGCGCTGTACACCCGCTTGAAGGCCTTGTCGAAACGCCGGCGGCCACTGAGGGTCAGGCTGTAGTAGCTGCGACGCCCGACCTTTTCAGCGCTCAGCCAGCCCTCCTTGCTCAAACGGAAGATCGAAGTGCGGATCAGCCGCTCGTTGATCCCCATGGGTTCCAGCAATTGAATCAGGCTACCCAGCCAAACCGTGCCGCCATGGGGCTCGATGGCATCGCCGTACAAGGTGATGATCAGCGAGCTGGCGCGGATCGGGGTCTGTTCCTGAAAGCGTTTGATCAGATGATTCAGTGGCGCGAGGGACGACATGGACGTACCGGAAAAAAAGGAAGAAATATAGCGGGTTTCAAGGGCAAGCAGCGGCCCGAGCCGTTGATTGCCGCGCTTGGCCTCAAAGACTGTGCTTGGGGCGCACCTGGCTGCCGGCAAACCTTGGCCGGTCGGCCTCCACTTGCACCAGTGGCTCACAGACCTGCATCCGTTCCAGGCAGCGTCGGGTCAGGTGCTGATATTCGCGGGTGCCGGCCTGTTTCCAGGCCACTTCCTGATCACTCAAGGTACGCGTGACCCGAGCCGGCGCGCCCATCACCAGCGACTGCGGCTCACACGCGAAGCCGGCCTTGACGAACGCCGCCGCCGAAACGAAGGAGCGCGCCGCGATGACCGCGTTGTCCATCACCACCGCGTTCATGCCCACCAGCGCATCGGCGCCGATCCGGCAGCCATGCAACACCGCGCCATGGCCGATATGACCGTTGCGCTCGACCACCGTATCGCTGTCGGGAAAGCCGTGCATGACGCAGGTGTCCTGCAGATTGGCGCCCTCTTCGAGGATGATCCGCCCGAAGTCCCCTCGCAGGCTGGCCAGCGGCCCGACGTAGCAGTGCGGACCGACGATCACATCACCGATCAGCACCGCCGAAGGATGTACATAAGCACTGGGATCGACCACGGGAGTCAATCCATCGAGGCTGTAACACGTCATGCTCTACCCCTGTCCAAACACCAATAGACCACCGTTGCCGGCGAATGCAGCACCGCAACAGCGCGACGCGACTTAAGCCTATTACAAAACCAACAAAGCCGGCATTTTGTATCAGATTATTCTCGGCACACAAGAAACCCTGGTCGAGCAGCGCACCGCCCCTCCTGCACGCCCAGAAAAAGCCCATAAACAGCTTGATCAAGCCGGATCAAACTCTCCAGCCAGACCTCTTACGCGCCAAACAATGAGACACATTAATCAATATCGCTATTGATTTTATGTATCGCTTTGGCGATATACTCGGCCAAAACCGGCTCCCCAGCCGATCCAATAATCGAGCCGGCAACCGGCCGCAACCTCCCGAGGAGGTTCACCATGCCTCAACACCTTGCAGTCGACACCCCGAGCGGTGGCGTTCGCCTGATCACCCTGCAACGTCCGCAAGCCCTCAACGCCCTGACCACAGCCCTGTTGGCCGAGCTGGCGCAGGCCCTGGCTGCAGCCGAGGCCGACCCGCATACCCAAGTCGTGGTCCTGACCGGCAACCGCAAGGCCTTCGCCGCCGGCGCCGACCTCAAGGAAATGGCCGAACGCGACCTGACCGGCATCCTCAACGATCCGCGCCAGTCCAGCTGGGAACAGATCCGCCGCTTCAGCAAGCCGCTGATTGCCGCGGTCAACGGCTTCGCCCTCGGTGGTGGCTGCGAGCTGGCCATGCACGCCGACATCATCATCGCCGGCGAGGACGCACGCTTCGGCCAACCGGAAATCAACCTCGGGATCATGCCCGGCGCCGGCGGCACCCAGCGCCTGCCGCGCACCGTCGGCAAGTCCCTGGCCATGCAGATGGTGCTCACCGGCGAAGCCATAGATGCCCGGCATGCCCTGCGCGCCGGCCTGGTGAGCGAAGTCACCCAGCCGGAGCTGGTGGTCGAGCGCGCCCTGCAACTGGCCCGCCTGATCGCCGGCAAGGCGCCACTGGCGCTGCGCCTGGCCAAGGAGGCATTGCTCAAGGCCATGGACACCGACCTGGCCAGCGGCCTGCGCCTGGAACGCCATGCCTTTACCGTGCTGGCCGGCACCCGCGACCGCGAGGAAGGCATCGCCGCATTCCAGGAAAAACGCCCGGCGCAGTTCTCGGGCCACTGAGAACAACCCGCACCGTCCCTTTCGACCTGCACAGAGTGTCCCGACCATGAACTTCGCCACCCTCCTGTTCTCCATCGACCAGGGCGTCGCCCTCATCAGCCTCAACCGTCCCGAACAGCTCAACAGCTTCACCCCGCAGATGCACGGCGAGCTGCGCAGCGCCCTCAAGCAGGTGCGCAACAACCCCGAGGTGCGGGTGTTGCTGCTGACCGGCGAAGGCCGCGGCTTCTGCGCCGGGCAGGACCTGGGCGAGCGTAACGTCGCCCCCGGCGAGGCGCCGCCAGATCTGGGGCAATCCATCGAAGCCTTCTACAACCCGCTGGTGCGCGAGTTGCGCGACCTGCCGTTGCCGGTGATCTGCGCGGTCAACGGCGTGGCCGCCGGCGCCGGAGCCAACCTGCCCCTGGCTTGCGATCTGGTGCTGGCGGCGCGCTCCGCGAGCTTTATCCAGGCGTTCTGCAAGCTGGGGCTGATTCCCGATTCCGGCGGCACCTGGCTGCTGCCCCGGCTGGTGGGCATGGCCCGGGCCAAGTCCCTGGCCATGCTCGGCAACCGCCTGAGCGCCGAGCAGGCCGAACAATGGGGGCTGATCCATCAATGCGTAGACGACGACGCGCTGCGGGACGAAGCCCTGCGCCTGGCCCGCCACCTGGCCAGCCAACCCACCTATGGCCTGGCCCTGATCAAGCGCAGCCTGAATGCCAGCCTGCACAACAGCTTCGACCAGCAATTGGATCTGGAGCGCGACCTGCAGCGCCTGGCGGGCCGCAGCGCAGACTACCGCGAGGGCGTCAGCGCCTTCCTGGAAAAGCGCAGCCCCGTCTTCAAGGGGTGCTGAACATGAACCCACTCAGCCATAACGCCCGTATCGCCGTGGTCGGCGCCGGGGCCATGGGCGCCGGTATCGCCCAGGTCGCGGCCCAGGCCGGGCACCCGGTGCTGCTGCTGGACAAGCGGCCGGGCGCCGCGGCCCAGGCCATTGCCGCGATCGACCAGCGTCTCGGCCAGCGAGTGCTCCAGGGCAAGCTTGCGCCGAGTGCCCAGGAGGCCGTCCGCTGCCGCCTGCAGGCGGCGCAGAGCCTGGAGCAACTGGCGGACAGCGACCTGATCATCGAAGCCATCGCCGAACAGTTGCCGGCCAAGCAGCAACTGTTCGCCGAGCTGGAAGCCCTGTGTCGCGCCGACTGCATCCTCGCCAGCAACACCTCTTCCCTGTCGATCACCGCCATTGCCGCCGGCCTGCGCCACCCACAGCGCCTGCTGGGCCTGCACTTCTTCAACCCCGCGCCAGTGATGGCCCTGGTGGAGGTGGTGCGCGGACTGGCCAGCGATCCGGCGCTGGCGGACGACCTGTACCGAACCATGAGCCGCTGGGGCAAGCATCCGGTGCACAGCCGCTCGACCCCGGGTTTTATCGTCAATCGCGTGGCCCGGCCCTTCTACGGCGAAAGCCTGCGCCTGCTGCAGGAAGGGGCCGGCGACTGCGCCACCCTCGACGCCCTGCTGCGCGAGGCCGGCGGCTTCGCCATGGGCGCCTTCGAACTCACCGACCTGATCGGTCAGGACATCAACTACGCGGTGACCTGCTCGGTGCACGCGGCCTATTACGGTGATCCGCGCTACCAGCCGTCACTGATCCAGAAGGAACTGGTGGATGCCGGCTACCTGGGGCGCAAGAGCGGCCAGGGCTTCTATCGCTACGCCGCAGACGCGACACGCCCGCCCGCCGTCGGCCTGAGCAGCGACACGACCGTCGACCACTGCGTCGTGGAAGGCGACCTGGGCTGGGCTGCCCCCCTGGTCCAGCGCCTGGAGAGCCGGGGCGTCCAGGTGATCCGCCGCGACGGTCGGGGCCTGCTGCGGGTCGGCGAGGCGATCCTGGCGCCGAGCGACGGCCGCCCGGCCGGCCAGCGGGCCCGGGACGAAGGCCTGGGCAACAACCTGGTGCTATTGGACCTGGCCCTGGACTATCGCCAAGCCAGCCGCCTGGCCATCAGTTGCCCCCAGGCGATCGCGCCCCAGGCCCTGGACCAGGCCGTCGCCTTGCTGCAACGGGCCGGGCTGCAGGTCAGTCGGCTCAGCGATACCCCGGCCCTGGCCGTATTGCGCACCGTGGCGATGCTCGTCAACGAAGCCGCCGATGCCGTACTGCAGGGCGTGGCCTCGGCGGCGGATATCGATCTGGCCATGCGCAGCGGGGTCAACTACCCCCTGGGGCCCCTGGCCTGGGCCGACCAACTGGGCCTGCACCCCCTGCTCAAGGTGCTGGAACACCTCCAGGGCGCCTATGGCGAGGAACGCTACCGGCCCTCCCTGCTGCTGCGGCGCCACGTGGCCGAAGGGAGGACCTTCCATGACTGAGCAAGCCGCCATGGAGCTGGCCCGACGCTGCGCCCAGGGCCTTTTCCAGCGCGACCGGGCCAGCCAGGCGCTGGGCATGCGCCTGCTCTCGGTGGCCCCTGGCGCGGCGCGCCTGGGCATGACCGTCAGCCAGGACATGCTCCAGGGCCACGGCACCTGCCACGGCGGCGTGCTCTTCGCCCTCGCCGACTCGGCGTTCGCCATCGCCTGCAACAGCTACGACCAAGCCACGGTGGCCATGGGCTGCAGCATCGAATACATCGCACCGGCGCATCAGGGAGACACCCTGACCGCCGACTGCCATGAACAGAACCGCAGGGGGCGCACAGGGCACTATGCGGTTCGCATCGAAAACCAGCAGGGACAGCTGATTGCCCTGTTTCAAGGCAAATCCTACAAAGTGCGCGGCCCAGTGCTGACACAGGAGACAGACCATGAATGACGCACTGATCATCGATGCCGTCCGAACCCCGATCGGGCGCTATGCCGGGGCGCTGAGCAGCGTGCGCGCCGACGACCTGGGGGCGATCCCCCTGCGCGAACTGCTGCGCCGCCATCCGCAGGTCGACTGGAGCGAGGTGGACGACCTGATCTACGGCTGCGCCAACCAGGCCGGCGAGGACAATCGCAACGTGGCCCGCATGTCGGCACTGCTGGCCGGGCTGCCGACCCGCGTATCGGCGGTCACCCTCAACCGCCTGTGCGGCTCCGGGCTGGATGCCGTGGGCAGCGCCGCCCGAGCGATTCGCAGTGGCGAGGCCGGACTGGTCCTGGCCGGCGGCGTGGAGTCCATGTCCCGGGCACCCATGGTGCTGGCCAAGGCCGAAAGCGCCTTCTCGCGCCAGGCCGAGCTGTACGACACCACCCTGGGCTGGCGTTTCGTCAACCCCTTGATGCAGCAGCAGTACGGCATCGATTCGATGGCCGAGACTGCGGAGAACGTCGCCGAACAGTTCAGCATCTCCCGCGCCGATCAGGACGCCTTCGCCCTGCGCAGCCAACTGCGCGCCAGCGCGGCCCAGGCCAGCGGCCGCCTGGCCCGGGAGATCGTCCCGGTAAGCATTGCCCAGCGTAAAGGCCCGCCGCTGGAGGTGAGCGTCGATGAACACCCCCGGGCCGCAACCACCCTGGAACAGCTGCAGAAACTGCCGACGCCCTTCCGCCCTGATGGCAGCGTCACCGCTGGCAACGCCTCGGGACTCAACGACGGCGCCTGCGCCCTGCTGCTGGCCAGCCCGGCCCTGGCCCAGCGTCATGACCTGCGGCCCCGGGGCCGGGTGGTGGCCATGGCCACCGCCGGGGTCGAGCCCAGGATCATGGGCATCGGCCCGGTACCGGCCTGCCACAAGGTGCTGGACCTGGCCCAGCTCAGCCTGACGGACCTGGACGTGATCGAGCTCAACGAGGCCTTTGCCGCCCAGGCCCTGGCGGTGCTGCGCGAACTGGGGCTGGCGGACGACGACCCACGGGTCAACCCCAACGGCGGCGCCATTGCCCTGGGGCATCCCCTGGGCATGAGCGGCGCGCGACTGGTGACCACCGCCCTGCACGAACTGGAGCAGCGTCAGGGACGTTATGCCCTGTGCACCATGTGCATCGGGGTCGGCCAAGGCATTGCCCTGATCATCGAGAGGCTGTAACAACCTCAGGATTCCATCCCTGCATGCACTCAGACCCCGCCTGCCGGCGAGAGACAAGACAACAACAATTCGAGTGAAACCATGAACATGCCGATTGCCCGAACCGTGCCCGACACCCCGCTGGACCCGATGGAAACCGCCAGCATCGACCAGTTGCGCCAGCATCAACTGGAGCGCCTGCGCTGGAGCCTCAACCACGCCTACGAGCGGGTGCCCCTGTATCGCCAGCGCTTCGACGCCCAGGGCGTGCACCCCCAGGACATCCACCACCTGGAAGATCTGGCGCAACTGCCCTTCACCACCAAGTCCGACCTGCGGGACCACTATCCCTACGGCATGTTCGCGGTGCCGATGCAGGAGGTGGCGCGCCTGCACGCTTCCAGCGGCACCACCGGCAAGCCCACGGTGGTCGGCTACACCCGCAACGACATCGACACCTGGGCCCAGGTGGTGGCGCGCTCGATCCGCGCCGCCGGCGGCCGACCGGGAGACAAGGTGCACATCTCCTACGGCTACGGCCTGTTCACCGGCGGCCTGGGAGCGCACTACGGCGCTGAGCGCCTGGGCTGCACGGTGATCCCCATGTCCGGCGGCCAGACCGAAAAGCAGGTGCAACTGATCAAGGATTTCCAGCCGGACATCATCATGGTCACGCCCTCCTACATGCTCAACATCGCCGACGAGATCGAACGCCAGGGCCTGGACCCGCAGCAACTGGCACTGCGCCTGGGCATCTTCGGCGCCGAACCCTGGACCGATGAACTGCGCGGCGCCATCGAGCGGCGCCTGGGCATCAGCGCCCTGGACATCTACGGACTGTCGGAGATCATTGGCCCCGGGGTGGCCATGGAATGCGCCGAAACCCGCGACGGACCGACCCTGTGGGAAGACCACTTCTATCCCGAGATCATCGATCCGCAGACCGGCCAGGTCCTGCCCGACGGGGAAATGGGCGAACTGGTGCTCACCTCCCTGACCAAGGAGGCGCTGCCGATGATCCGCTACCGCACCCGCGACCTGACCCGCCTGCTACCGGGAACGGCACGCCCCATGCGGCGCATCGACAAGATCACCGGACGCAGCGACGACATGCTGATCATTCGCGGGGTCAACGTGTTCCCCACCCAGGTCGAGGAACTGGTGCTCAAGGCCGAGCACCTGGCGCCCTGCTACGAGATCCACCTGTACCGCCACGGCAATCTCGACAGTGTCGACATCCATGTCGAGCTCAAGAGCGAGCACCAGCACCTGGGGGACCCGCAACAACGGGCCATCTGCAGCGAGTTGAGTCGCCACATAAAGAACCATATCGGCATCAGCTCACGTATCGTTTTGCAGCCGCCATTCAGCCTGAAACGCTCCGAAGGCAAGGCTTGTCGAGTGCTCGACAAGCGCAAGTAGTCCTCAACAAAAACCAACAGCCCTGCGATGACGGGGCTTTTTTTGGCCTGGACAAACAGCTTGCCGACAAAGCGATACAGAAACAAAACATGACACGCTATTTTATGTTTGATATTTATTTGTGTATCACATATAAACATCACAGCCTCATCCACACCTTCAACCCGGGAGACACTGCATGTACGCACAGCTGGTAGACACGGGGGTCAAGCGCATCACGCCGCTGGCAGAAATGTCCGAGCAGGAACGCACCTTCCAGGAAAAAATCGACGGCGAGATCAAGATCGAGGCCAAGAACTGGATGCCCGATGCCTACCGCCAGACGCTGATCCGGCAGATCTCCCAGCACGCCCACTCGGAAATCGTCGGCATGCTGCCGGAAGGCAACTGGGTCACCCGCGCCCCGACCCTCAAGCGCAAGCTGCAACTGATGGCCAAGATCCAGGACGAAGCCGGTCACGGCCTGTACCTGTACAGCGCCATGGAAACCCTGGGCGCCGACCGCGACGAGGAAATCGCCAAGCTCCACAGCGGCCGCGCCAAGTACTCGAGCATCTTCAACTACCCGACCCTGAACTGGGCCGACATGGGCGCGGTGGGCTGGCTGGTGGACGGTGCCGCCATCGTCAACCAGGTGGTGCTGCAGCGCACCTCCTACGGCCCCTATGCCCGGGCCATGGTGCGCATCTGCAAGGAAGAGAGCTTCCACCAGCGCCAGGGCTACGAAATCCTCCTGACCATGATGCGCGAGGGCAACCAGGCGCAGCGAGACATGGTCCAGGACGCCATCAACCGCCTGTGGTGGCCGGCACTGATGATGTTCGGCCCCAGCGACGAACACTCCCCCAACAGCGCCCAGTCCATGGCCTGGAAAATCAAGCGCCAGAGCAACGACGAACTGCGTCAGCGCTTCATCGACCAGACCATCCCGCAGCTGGAGCTGTTGGGCTGCACCTGCCCCGACCCGGACCTGAAGTGGAACGCCGAACGCGGCCACTACGACTTCGGCGAGATCCAGTGGCAGGAATTCTACGAGGTGCTCAAGGGCAATGGCCCATGCAACCAGGAGCGCCTGGAAACCCGCCGCCGGGCCATCGACGACGGCGCCTGGGTGCGGGCCGCCGCCGTGGCCCACGCCCAGAAACAAGCCAACAAGAACGCCGCCTGAGCGCGCCTGCCTGATCCGGAGTCAATCCCATGTCTGAATGGACCCTTTACGAAGTCTTCGTGCGCAGCAAGCACGGCCTCAATCACAAGCATGTGGGCAGCGTGCACGCCGCCGACGCCGCCATGGCCATGACCAACGCCCGGGACCTGTACACCCGGCGCAGCGAAGGCGTGAGCCTGTGGGTGGTGCCCTCGGCGCAGATCGTTGCCTCCTCCCCGGATGACAAGGACCCGCTGTTCGATCCGGCCGACGACAAGGTCTACCGCCACGCCAGCTTCTACCAGCTGCCCCCTGAAGTCGGACACATGTGAGGCCGGCCATGAACCCTGCAAACGATCTGATCAACCACCTGCTGCGCCTGGGCGACAGCGCCCTGATCCAGGGCCAGCGCCTGTGCGAATGGTGCGGCCGGGCCCCGGCCCTGGAAGAAGAACTGGCGCTGATGAACGTCGGCCTCGACCTGGTGGGCCAGGCCCGCAACTGGCTGGACTACGCCGCCGAACGGCTGGCCGATGGCCGCGACGCCGATCACCTGGCCTTCCGTCGTGACGAGCGGGCCTACCGCAACCTGTTGCTGGTGGAGCAGCCCAATGGCGATTTCGCGGTGACCCTGCTCAAGCAGTTCTTCTACGACGCCTGGCACCTGGAAACCCTCAAGGGCCTGAGCCAGTCGGCGGATGAGCGGATGGCCGGCATCGCCGCCAAGGCCCTCAAGGAAGTCACCTATCACCTGCGGCGCTCCAGCGAATGGGTCGAGCGCCTGGGAGACGGCACCGAGGAAAGCCACCAGCGCATGCTGCAGGCGATCCCCCGGCTGTGGCGCTTCACCGGCGAGCTGGTCGAGCACCACGCCACGGAAATCGAGCTGCACCGGGCCGGCCTGTGGGCCGATCCGGTCCAGGTGGCCGAGGCCTGGCGCGCCACCGTCGAAACCCACTTCGCCCGGGCCACCCTGCCCGTGCCCGAGGCGCCGAGCCACTTCTACCTGGATGCACGCCGGGGCCTGCACACCGAGCACCTGGGCCCACTGCTGGCCGAGATGCAATTCCTGCCGAGGGCCTACCCCGATGCGGTCTGGTGAACTGATCGGCAGCGACCAGGGCGCGCGGAGCCTGCAACGGGGCGACCTGGACCTGGCCTGGAGCACCCTGGATCAGGTCATGGACCCGGAAGTGCCGGTGGTCAGCGTGCTCGACCTGGGCATCGTCCGCGACCTGGACTGGCAGGCCGGCCATCTGCAGGTGGCGCTGACCCCCACCTACTCCGGCTGCCCGGCCACCGAGGTGATCGAGAACGACATTCGCCAGGCCCTGGAACAGGCCGGCTTCAAGGCTCCGCGCCTGGTGCGCCAACTGACCCCGGCCTGGACCACCGACTGGATCACCGAGCGCGGTCGCCAGCGCCTGCGGGCCTACGGCATCGCGCCGCCCTCGGGCAGCAGCAAGCACAGCCTGCTGGGGGACGCGCCCCAGGTGCTCTGCCCGCAATGCGGCAGTGCCCACAGCGAGCGCCTCAGCGAGTTCGGCTCCACCGCCTGCAAGGCCCTGTACCGCTGCCGCGACTGCCTGGAACCCTTCGACTATTTCAAGTGCATCTGAGCCGCCCGCGCCCCAGAGGAGAATCACCATGAGCCAGTTCCACCGCTTGACCATCAAGGATGTACGCAGCGAGACCCGCGATGCGGTGTCCATCGCCTTCGAGATTCCCCGGCACCTGCAAGCGCAGTTCCACTTCACCCAGGGCCAGCATCTGGTGCTGCGCACCGAACTGGAGGGCGAGGAAGTCCGGCGCTCCTACTCCATCTGCAGCGGGGTGAATGACGACGAGCTGCGCATCGCGGTGAAACGCGTCAGCGGCGGGCGCTTTTCGGCCTTCGCCAACGAACGGCTCAAGCCCGGGCAGTCGCTGGAGGTCATGCCTCCGGCCGGCCGCTTCCATGTCGAGCTGGAGCCGACCCGTCGCGGCCACTACCTGGCGGTGGCCGCGGGCAGCGGCATCACGCCGATCCTGTCGATCATCAAGAGCACCCTGGAAGGCGAGCCGCTGAGTCGCATCACCCTGCTCTACGGCAACCGCTCCAGCGCCTCGGCGCTGTTTCGCGAGCAGCTGGAGGACTTGAAGAACCGTTATCTGCAGCGCCTGAACCTGGTGTTCGTGTTCAGTCGCGAACAGCAGGACATCGACCTCTACAACGGCCGCATCAACCAGGACAAATGCCGGCAACTGTTTTCCCGCTGGCTCGATGTCAGGCAACTGGACGCGGCCTTCATCTGCGGCCCCCAGGCCATGACCGAAACCGTGCGCGACAGCCTCAAGGCCGCCGGCATGAAGGCCGAGCGCATCCACTTCGAGCTGTTCCATGCCGCCGGCGACGGCCAGAAGCGCCAGGCCCGGGAAGCCGCCCGCGCCCAGGACCCGCAGGTCAGCCGGATCACCGTGATCAGCGACGGTCGAGCCCTGGCCTTTGACCTGCCGCGCAACAGCCAGAGCCTGCTGGATGCCGGCAACGCCCAGGGCGCCGAACTGCCCTATTCGTGCAAGGCCGGGGTCTGCTCCACCTGCAAGTGCAAGGTCATCGAAGGCGAGGTGGAAATGGACAGCAACCACGCCCTGGAAGACTACGAAGTGGCGGCCGGTTATGTGTTGTCCTGCCAGTCCTATCCCCTCAGCGACAAGGTGGTCCTGGACTTCGACCAACCCTGAACCCAGCGTCGGTACGCGTGCCCCAGAACAACAACAAGAGAGAACCGCCCATGAGCCCGCAAGAAATAGACCGCATCACCCGCCACCCGGACTTTATCCAGCTGGTCCGGCGCAAGCAGCGACTCTACTGGTCCCTGACCCTGGTCATGCTCCTGGCCTACTACGGCTTCGTTTTGCTGGTGGCCTTCAATCCCGGCCTGCTGGGCCGCTCGCTGTCCGGCGGGGCCACCAGCGTCGGCATGCCAGTGGGCGTGGCGATGATTCTCCTGGCCTTTGCCCTCACCGGTCTTTATGTGTATCGCAGCAACCGGCTGCTGGACCCGCTGAACGACAAACTCAAGCGCGAGTACCGGTCATGAAGCGCGGTGCAGGAGCCTTCCTGCTGCCCTGCCTGCTGGTCTGGGACCTGGCCCTGGCCGCCGACGACAGCGCCCGCCCGCTGAACGAGAACGCCATCGGCATGTTCCTGGTGTTCGTCCTGCTGACCCTGGGCATCACCCGCTGGGCCGCCCTGCGCACCCGCTCGGCCAAGGACTTCTACACCGCCGGCGGCGGCATGAGCGGCCTGCAGAACGGCCTGGCGATTGCCGGTGACATGATCTCCGCCGCGTCCTTCCTGGGCATCTCGGCCATGATGTTTCTCAACGGCTACGACGGCCTGCTGTACGCCCTTGGGGTGTTGGCCGGCTGGCCGATCATCCTGTTCCTGATCGCCGAACGCCTGCGCAACCTGGGCACCTACACCTTCGCCGACGTGGTGTCCTATCGCCTGGCCCAGACGCCGGTGCGCCTGACCTCGGCGTTCGGCACCCTGACCGTGGCCCTGATGTACCTGGTGGCGCAGATGGTCGGCGCCGGCAAGCTGATCGAACTGCTGTTCGGCCTCAGCTACCTCCACGCGGTGATGCTGGTGGGCCTGCTGATGGTCTGCTACGTGACCTTCGGCGGCATGCTGGCCACCACCTGGGTGCAGATCATCAAGGCGGTGATGCTGCTCTCGGGCACCAGCTTCATGGCCTTCATGGTGCTCAAGCACTTCGGTTTCAGCAGCGAGGCGCTGTTCGCCCGCGCCAGCGAGGTGCACGCCAAGGGCAGCGCGATCATGGCCCCCGGCGGGCTGCTGTCGAACCCCATCGACGCCATTTCCCTGGGGCTGGGGATGATGTTCGGCACCGCCGGGCTGCCCCATATCCTCATGCGCTTCTTCACCGTCAGCGACGCCCGGGAAGCGCGCAAGAGCGTGCTCTATGCCACAGGTTTCATCGGCTACTTCTATCTGTTGCTGATCGTGGTCGGCTTCGGCGCGATCGTCATGGTCGGCACCGAGCCCGAGTATCGCGACGCCAGCGGCGCCATCATCGGCGGCGCCAACATGATCGCGGTGCACCTGGCCCAGGCGGTGGGTGGCAACCTGTTCCTGGGTTTCATCTCGGCCGTGGCCTTCGCCACCATCCTTGCGGTGGTGGCCGGGCTGGCGCTGTCCGGCGCCTCGGCGGTGTCCCATGACCTGTATGCCTGCGTGATGCGCCAAGGCCAGGCCAGCACCCAGCAGGAAATGCGCGTCTCGAAGATCGCCACCCTGTGCATCGGCGTCCTGGCGGTGCTGCTGGGGCTGCTGTTCGAATCGCAGAACATCGCCTTTCTCTCGGGGCTGGTGCTGGCGATTGCCGCGTCGGTGAATTTCCCCGTGCTGTTTCTTTCCATGTTCTGGAAAGGCCTGACCACCCGGGGCGCGGTGGGCGGCAGCCTGGCCGGGCTGATCTCGGCGATTGTCCTGCTGATCCTCAGCCCGGCGGTCTGGGTCAATGTGCTGCACCACCCCCAGGCGCTGTTTCCCTACGCCAACCCGGCGCTGTTCTCCATGAGCCTGGCGTTCCTTACGGCCTGGGCCTTGTCCGTCAGCGACCGCTCGCCCCGGGCCGAGCTGGAGCGCGGCCGCTACCTGGCGCAGTTCATCCGGTCCATGACCGGCATCGGCGCTGGCGGCGCCAGCCATCACTGAGTTGTCTCCCGGCGCCCGGTACGGTGCGCCGGCCCTCACTTGACCCTTCGGAGCCTTTCTCCCATGCCACAGTCTCCTACCCTGCAAAGCTTTATCGGCGGCCGCTGGATCGGCCAGCACCCGGCCCAGGCCTTGCGCAGCGCCATCGACGGCCATGAAGTGGCGCGCACCCATGAAGAGCCCCTGGACTTCGCCGAAGCGCTGCAACATGGCCGCGTGAACGGCGCCCGAGCCCTGCTGGCCCTGGATTTCCAGGAGCGCGCCCGGCGCCTCAAGGCCCTGGCGCTGTACCTTGGCGAGCGCAAGGAACAGCTGTACGCCCTGTCCCACCACAGCGGCGCGACCCGGGCAGACAGCTGGATCGACATCGAGGGCGGCAACAGCACCCTGTTCAGCTATGCCGGGCTCGGCGCCCGCGAGCTGCCCTCGGGCAACCTGCTGCACGAAGGCCCGGCACAGACCCTGAGCAAGCTCGGCAGTTTTGCCGGCACCCATATCCTGGTACCCCGTGGCGGCGTGGCGGTGCACATCAACGCCTTCAACTTTCCCATCTGGGGCATGCTGGAAAAGTTCGCCCCCTGTTTTCTCGCCGGCATGCCCTGCATCGTCAAACCGGCCAGTGCCACCAGCTACCTGACCGAGGCGGCGGTGCGCCTGATGCATGAGTCCGGCCTGTTGCCCGAAGGCAGCCTGCAACTGGTGATCGGCGGCACCGGCGATCTGCTCGATCGCCTGCAAGGCCAGGACCTGGTGACCTTCACCGGTTCGGCGGTCACCGCCGCCACGCTGCGGGCCAACCCCAACCTGATCCGCCACTCGGTGCCCTTCAACGCCGAGGCCGATTCGCTGAACTGCGCGATCCTGGCGCCGGACGTGACCCCGGACGACCCGGAGTTCGAGCTGTTCATCAAGGAAGTGGTGCGGGAAATGACGGTCAAGGCCGGGCAGAAATGCACCGCCATCCGCCGTGCCATCGTTCCGGCCAGGCAGTTGGACGCCGTGGCCACGGGCTTGCGCGAGCGCCTGGCGAAGGTGGTGGTCGGCGATCCGTCGCTGGAAGGCGTGCGCATGGGCGCCCTGGCCTCCCACGCGCAACAGCGGGACGTGGCCGAGCGCCTGGAAAGCCTGCTGCACAGCAGCGACCTGTTGTTCGGTGCCCGGGACGGCTTCGAGCCCCGGGGCGAAAACGTCAGCCAGGGCGCGTTCTTTGCCCCGACCCTGCTGCTGGCCCGCGATCCCCTGGCCCAGGGCGGCGCCCACGATATCGAGGCCTTTGGTCCGGTCAGCAGCCTGATGGCCTATGACGACCTGGACCAGGCCCTGGAACTGGCCGCCCGTGGCAAGGGCAGCCTGGTGGCCAGCCTGGTGACCAAGGACCCAGGCATCGCCGCCCAGGTCATTCCCCTGGCCGCGGCCTGGCACGGCCGGCTGCTGGTGCTGGACCGCGAGTGCGCCGGCGAATCCACCGGCCACGGCTCGCCACTGCCGCAACTCAAGCACGGCGGCCCGGGTCGCGCCGGTGGGGGTGAAGAGCTGGGCGGCCTGCGGGCGGTCAAGCACTACCTGCAGCGGGCCGCGGTGCAGGGCTCCCCGAGCATGCTGGCGGCAGTGACCGGTGAATACGTGCGCGGCGCCAAGGTCATCGAAACCGAGGTCCACCCGTTCCGCCGGCACTTCCAGGACCTGCAGGTCGGTGAATCCCTGCTGACCCACCGGCGCACCGTGACCGAAGCCGATCTGGTGAATTTCGGTTGCCTGTCGGGGGACCACTTCTATATGCACTTCGACGAGATTGCCGCCAAGCAGTCGCAGTTCGGCAAGCGCATTGCCCACGGCTATTTCGTGCTCTCGGCGGCGGCCGGTCTGTTCGTCTCCCCGGGGCCCGGCCCGGTCCTGGCCAACTATGGCCTGGACACACTGCGCTTCATCAGCCCGGTGGGCATTGGCGACACGCTGCAGGCGCGCCTGACCTGCAAACGCAAGATCGATCAGGGCAAGCAGAGCCCCCAGGGCACGCCGCAAGGGGTGGTGGCCTGGGACGTGGAAGTGACCAACCAACTGGGTGAACTGGTGGCCAGCTACGACATCCTGACCCTGGTCGCCAAGCGCCCCGACTAAACCCCACCCCCAGGCAGGCGCTGGCGGGCCAGCGAAGGCGTCCTTGAACGCTGCGCAAGACTCACAGGCCCATTCGTCGGCAAGCCGGCGCCTGCAAGAGCACCCCCGATGGTGTGCCGACCGTAGGCGCTGGCTTGCCGGCGAAGGCGCCCAGCGGCACTGCGCAGGAGCCAAGGGCCTGCTCGCCGGCAAGCCGGCGCCTACGAGGGTGGGGGCCGGATCGCTTGGGTGGAGGCGATTGTCGCAAAAGATTTCATCAATTCTTGATTCTCAATTCGCCATGCGGCAAGTTGCGCGCTTCTCAACACAAGGAGCAGCCCATGTCCGGCTCAATGGCCCAGGCGTTTGCGCACAATTTTCTCGGCCAGTCCCCACGTTGGTACAAGGCCAGCATCCTCGCCTTCCTGCTGCTCAATCCCCTGCTGTACTTCTGGGTCAGCCCGGCGGCGGCCGGATGGTGCCTGGTGATCGAGTTCATCTTCACCCTGGCCATGGCCCTCAAGTGCTACCCCTTGATGCCCGGCGGCCTGCTGCTGGTGGAGGCGCTGCTGCTGGGCATGGCCACGCCCCAGGCCCTGTATGACGAACTGGTGCACAACTTCCCGGTGATCCTGCTGCTGATGTTCATGGTGGCCGGCATCTATTTCATGAAGGAACTGCTGCTGTTCCTGTTCTCCCGGCTACTGCTGGGGGTGCGTTCCAAGGCGCTGCTGGGCTTGCTGTTCTGCTTTCTGTCGGCCTTTCTCTCGGCCTTTCTCGACGCCCTGACCGTCACCGCGGTGATCATCAGCGCCGCCGTGGGCTTCTACTCGGTGTACCACCGTGTGGCCTCCGGCAATGACCCGCGCCAGGACAGCGCCTTTGGCGACGACCAGCACCTGCCGACCCTGCATCACGACGACCTGCAGCAGTTCCGTGCCTTTCTGCGCAGCCTGTTGATGCACGGCGCCGTGGGCACGGCCCTGGGCGGCGTGTGCACCCTGGTGGGTGAACCGCAGAACCTGTTGATCGGCCACGAGATGGGCTGGCACTTCGCCGAGTTCTTCAGCAAGGTGGCGCCGGTGTCCCTGCCGGTGCTGGCGGCGGGGCTGGCGACCTGCGTGCTGCTGGAAAAACTGCGCTGGTTCGGTTACGGCACCCTGCTGCCGGACAATGTGCGCCGGGTGCTGGCCAACTACGCCGCCGAAGACGATGCCCAGCGCAGCGCGCGGCAACGGGCGGCCCTGGTGGTGCAGGGGCTGGCGGCCTTGATCCTGATTGTCGGCCTGGCCCTGCATGTGGCCGAAGTCGGGCTGATCGGGCTGTTGGTGATCGTGCTGATCACCGCCTTCACCGGGATTACCGATGAGCACCGGCTGGGCAACGCCTTCAAGGACGCCATGCCCTTCACCGCCCTGCTGGTGGTGTTCTTTGCCGTGGTCGCAGTGATTCACCAGCAGCAACTGTTCGTGCCGCTGATCCAGTGGGTGCTGGCGCTGCCGCAGGAGCAGCAACCGGGCATGCTGTTCATCGCCAATGGCCTGCTGTCGGCGATCAGTGACAACGTGTTCGTCGCCACCATCTACATCACCGAAGTGAAACGGGCCTTCGTCGCCGGACAGATGAGCCGCGAACACTTCGAGACCCTGGCGATCGCCATCAACACCGGCACCAACCTGCCCAGCGTGGCCACGCCCAACGGCCAGGCGGCGTTCCTGTTCCTGCTGACGTCGGCGATTGCGCCGCTGGTTCGCCTGTCCTACGGCCGCATGGTGTGGATGGCCCTGCCCTACACCGTGGTCATGGGCCTGCTGGGCTGGTACGCGGTGAGCTACTGGCTGTAGGCATTGCCGCGCCGCCTCGGGGCTGGACGTTGCGGCGCGCTTGAATCGATAGCAGCAAGCCCGTGGCCCGGCGCAACGCCCGGCCATGCTCCTCAGCGCAGGAGGATGTAGCGCTCGATGGCCTCGGCGGCGCCGTCTTCCAGGTTGCTGCCGGTGATCACATCCGCCTGGCGCTTGACCTGCTCCTGCGCCTGGCCCATGGCAATCGACAGGCCGGCACGCTGGAACATCGCCGGGTCGTTGCCGCCATCCCCCAGCGCCGCGGTGCGCTGCAGCGGCACGCCCAGGTACTCGGCCAGGGTGACCAGGGCCTGTCCCTTGTCCGCCTGCAGGGCGGTGACATCAAGGAACCTGGGTTGGGAACGGGACGCCTGGGCCTGCCCGGCGGTGCTTGCATGCAAGCGAGCCTCCAGCTCCACCAGCAACCGATGGTCGCTGCTGGCGGCCACGATCTTGTCGATGCGCGGCAGGTACTCCTCGAAACTGTCCACCACTTTCGGCCCAAAGCCCAGCGCCTGGCGCTCCAGGGGCATGAGGGCGCCATCGAGGTGGCGCAGCAGCCATTGGTTGTCGGCGAACACCCAAGTCTCGATCTGCGGGAACGCTTCGAACAGCAGCAAGGCGCTCACCGCCGCTGGCACCGGCACATGATGGCGAACCAGAAAGCAGCCATCGGGCCTGACGATGCTGCCGCCATTGAACCCCGCTGTCGGCAGGTCCACGCCCAGGGCCTCGATCTGCTGCTGCATGGCCCGCGGCGGTCGGCCGGTGGCCAGGCTGAACGCCACCCCAGCCTCGCGCAAGGCGCGAACGGCATCGAGGGTGCGGGGGCTGATGCTGTGGTCGGGACGCAACAGGGTGCCGTCCATGTCACTGAGCAGGAACTGGATCGACGGCGCCTTGGAGACACTCATCCGAGGGGGCGCCAGACCCGGCCGTCCCGCGCCAGCAGCTCGTCGCCGGCCGCCGGGCCATCGGTGCAGGCGGGATAAGGCTGCACACTGGCGTCCAGCTTCCAGGCATCGAGAAAGGGCTGTACCGCACGCCAGCCGTTCTCGATGTTGTCGGCGCGCTGAAACAGGGTCTGATCGCCGATCAGGCAGTCATAGATCAGCGTCTCGTAGCCGGTGGACGGCTGCATTTCGAAGAAATCGCGGTAGGCAAAGCCCAACTCGATATTGGCCATGTCCAGGCTCGGCCCGGGCCGCTTGGCCAGCAGATCGAACCATACGCCCTCATTGGGCTGGATCTGGATCAGCAGGTAGGTCGGCGACAGGCGCTCGACCTCGGTGTCACGGAATTGCGCATAAGGCGCCGGCTTGAAGCAAATGACGATCTCGGTGTCGCGCACGCTCATGCGCTTGCCGGTACGCAGGTAGAACGGCACCCCGACCCAGCGCCAGTTGTCGATCATCACCTTCAGCGCGACATAGGTTTCGGTATTGCTGTCCGGCGCCACATTGGCCTCGTCGCGATAACCCGGCACCGGCTTGCCGTCCGCCACGGCGGCACTGTACTGACCGCGCACCGAGTTGGCCCGGGCCTCTTCCAGGGACCAGGGGCGGATCGCCCCCACCACCTTGGCCTTCTCGCCGCGCACCGCGTCGGCGCCAAAGGCCGCCGGGGGCTCCATCGCCACCATCGCCAACAGCTGGAACAGGTGATTGGGCACCATGTCCCGCAGGGCGCCGGTGTGTTCATAAAAGCTGCCACGGGTTTCGACCCCGACGGTTTCCGCCGCGGTGATCTGCACGTGGTCGATGTAATGATTGTTCCAAAACGCTTCGAACAGGCTGTTGGAGAACCGGCTGACCAGAATGTTCTGCACGGTTTCCTTGCCCAGGTAATGGTCGATGCGATAGATCTGCTTTTCGCTCATGACCTTGAGCAGGCAGGCGTTGAGGGCTTCGGCGGTCTGCAGGTCGGAGCCGAAGGGCTTCTCGATCACCACCCGGCGAAAGCCGTCCTCCCGCTCCTCCAGCAGCCCCGCCGCCCCCAGCCGCTGCACCACTTCACCGAAGAAGCGCGGAGCGGTGGCCAGGTAGAACACCGCATTGCCGGTGCCGCTGGCGGCAATCCGTGCTGCCAGCTCGACATAGGTGGAATCGTCGAGGAAATCGCCCTGGACGTAGCGGATGCCCCGGGTCAGGCGGGCCCAGACGGCGGCGTCCACCGACGCCCCCTGGCCTTGTTTGTTCAGCACTTCATCGCGAAGGAAGTCTTCCAGCAGCGTGGCGAACTCGGCGTCGCTCACCGCATTGTGGTCGACGCCGACAATCCGCAGTCCCTCATCCAGCAAGCCGTCGCGGCTCAGGTTGTACAGCGCCGGGGTCAACAGGCGCTTGACCAGATCGCCCCGGGCACCGAACAGGAACAGCGTGGTCGGCGGCGCCGGCAACGCCTTGGACTTCTTTCGCGTGGCGGTCATTTCTTCCCGCTCTCCACATGGCCGCCAAAGCCGAAGCGCATGGCCGAGAGCAGTTTGTCGCCGTAGGTGCCCTGGCCGCGGGAGCGGTAGCGGGAGAACAGCGAGTTGGACAGCACCGGCACCGGCACCGCCTGCTCCATGGCCGCTTCGATGGTCCAGCGCCCTTCGCCGCTGTCGGCCACGGAACCGGAAAAGCCTTCGAGTTTCGGATCGCCGGCCAGGGCATCGGCGGTCAGGTCCAGGAGCCAGGACGACACCACGCTGCCACGACGCCAGACTTCGGCGATGTCCGCCACGTTCAGGTCAAAACGCTGATCCTGCGGCAGGATGTCCGACGACTTGGTCTTGAGAATGTCGAAGCCCTCGGCGAAGGCCTGCATCATCCCGTACTCGATGCCGTTGTGGATCATCTTGACGAAGTGTCCGGCACCGGCGGGACCGGCGTGGATGTAGCCGCGCTCGGCACGGTCGTCAGCGGCGACCCGGTCCTTGGTCCGTGGAATCGAACCCAGGCCCGGGGCCAGGGCCGCGAACAGCGGATCCAGGCGCAGCACCTCATCGGCGTCGCCGCCGATCATCATGCAGTAGCCGCGCTCCAGGCCCCAGACGCCGCCGGAGGTGCCGACGTCGATGTACTTCAGGCCCTTTTGCGCCAGATCGCGGGCGCGACGGATGTCGTCCTTATAGTAGGTGTTGCCGCCGTCGATGATGACGTCACCCGGTTCCAGCAACTGGCTGAGGGTATCGATGGTGTCTTCGGTGGGTTCGCCGGCGGGCAGCATGACCCAGACGGCGCGGGGTTTTTCCAGGCCGGCCACCAGGGCCGGCAGATCGGCGACGCCCTTGGCGCCTTCGGCGGCCAGGGTGCTGACGAACTCGGTGTTGCGGTCAAAGACTACGGTTTCGTGCCCATTGAGCATCAGGCGCCGTGCAATGTTACCGCCCATGCGGCCCAGTCCAATAATCCCCAGTTGCATGTGCTGATGCTCCTACTGCAAAAAATTCAGATCAAAAAATGTATAGCCCAATGGGCCGGTACCCACTTCAAGGGGCGCAACTATACAAGGCAAGACGCTCCAAGACAGCGCAATCTTCAGACAAAAGCGCAGTTTTTGCGGCCACCTGCGCTCAACGCGACGTGCCCGGGCCCGGTTCCCGCCCCGGCGGGCGGGCAACGAGTGAAGATTAGTCCAGGCACCCGGGGCGAAGTTTCGCAGAGCCCGGGGGAATAACGACAGAAAACCACGGCAAGACACAGCGACCCCGAAAAATAAAAAAGTTCCCATTATCCGAAAAAGAAATAAAATCGCCGCCTGCGACAGCGCTCCACGCCCGGCATGGGCAGAGCACAGCATAGTTGAGGCACACCATTTGCGAGGTGAAGCAATGGGCACAGTACAACCGGCACGACCTGCACAAACCCTTTATGTGACCATTCGTCGCGACGAACTGCGTCAGCTCAAGGAGCAACGCGACCAGTTGCAACAAGAGGTCGCACAACTGCGTCGGATGTTGCAGGCCCAGGCTCAAGGCCCTGTCGCCGAGCTGCACCTTCCCTCCGCGAGCTGAACTCGCCCCTCGACGCAGGCCCGGCCTGCGTTATCTGTCCAACGGCGCATCCGCCGAACAGCCGTGACTGCCACGGCTTCCCAGACAAAAATCCCACGTCGGCCTCACGAACTTTTCACACTTGGCATTCGATACTCCAGGCCATTATGGCCGTCTTGTTACCGACGGCGGGCTTCATTTGCGGCGCGACACCTGCGCCCAATGATCTTGGAATTGTGGGGAGCACTGAATGGCTTTGTTCAAACGCAGTACGACGTCTGCGGCAGGTTTCGACTGGATGGGCCTGCTCTGGCTGTTCCTGTTCTTCTGGTATTTCTCCGGCATCACTCAACTGCTGATCCAGCTGACCGACACCTCCGGCTTCGCCGGTTTCCGCCAGGCGTTCTTCATGAGTGCCATCTGGCTGGCGCCGATGCTGCTGTTCCCGGCGCGCACCAAAGTCATGGCCGCGGTGATCGGCGTGGTGCTCTGGGCCTGTTCCATGGCCAGCCTGGGCTACTTCTTCATCTACCAGCAGGAGTTCTCGCAAAGCGTCATTTTCATCATGTTCGAGTCCAACCCCTCGGAAGCCGGTGAATACCTGACCCAGTACTTTGCCTGGTGGATGGTTGCGGCCTTCCTGGCCCACACGGCCTTTGCCATCTTCCTCTGGACCCGCCTGCGCCCGGTCTACCTGCCCCGGGGCCAGGCACTGGTCGCCGCCGCGGCGATCCTGGTGGCGATTGTCGGCTACCCCCTGGTCAAGCAGATCTCGCGCGCGGACACCCTGGCCGACGGCCTGGAAAAGTTCGAAACCCGCATCGAGCCGGCAGTGCCATGGCAGATGGTGGTCGCCTATCGCCGCTACCGTCAGCAACTGGACGGCATGCAAGGCATGCTCGACAGCGTCAGCAAGATCCCGCCCCTGACCAACCTCAAGGACAGCATGGCCAACCAGCCGGCCACCCTGGTGCTGGTGATCGGTGAATCCACCAACCGCCAGCGCATGAGCCTGTACGGCTACCCGCGCCAGACCACTCCGGAGCTGGACAAGCTCAAGGACCAGCTGGCGGTGTTCAACAACGTCATCACCCCGCGCCCCTATACCATCGAGGCCTTGCAACAGGTACTGACCTTCGCCGATGAAGAAAACCCCGACCTGTATCTCAAGACCCCCTCCCTGGTCAGCGTGATGAAGCAGGCCGGCTACAAGACCTACTGGATCACCAACCAGCAGACCATGACCAAGCGCAACACCATGCTCACCACCTTCTCTGAACAGGCGGACGAGCAGGTTTACCTGAACAACAACCGCAACCAGAACGCCCGCCAGTACGATGGCGACGTCCTGGAGCCCTTCTCCAAGGCCCTGGCCGACAGCGCCCCGCGCAAGTTCATCGTGGTGCACCTGCTGGGCACCCACATGAGCTACCAGTACCGCTACCCGCCGACCTTTGAAAAATTCACCGATCGCCAGGGCGTGCCGGCCGGCGTGCACGACGACCAGGTGCCGACCTACAACAGCTATGACAACGCCGTGCTGTACAACGACTTCGTGGTGTCCAGCCTGATCAAGGACTACGCCAAGACCGACCCCAACGGCTTCCTGCTGTACCTGTCGGACCACGGCGAAGACGTCTTCGACTCTGCCGGCCACGACACCCTGGGACGCAACGAAGGCAAGCCCACCGCGCCGATGTACACCATTCCGTTCATGGCCTGGGCCTCGCCGAAATGGCGCGAAACCCATGACTGGAACTTTGCTTCCGACCTCAGCCGGCCCTACATCAGCTCCCAGCTGGTGCATACCTGGGCCGAACTGGCCGGCCTGAGCTTCGATCAGCTGGACCCTAGCCGCAGCCTGATCAGCGACAGCTTCAAGCCTCGTCCCCTGCTGATTGGCAACCCCTACTCGCGCCAGAGCAAGCCGCTGATCGACTTCAGCCTGATGAAGCCCAAGCCGCCGACCGACGCCGCCGTGGTGCAGCAGTAAGAATCCACACCGGGGGCCGCAACGGCCCCCATCCCCGCCAATACGCAACAGCCCTTCCCCCTTCCCCCTGCCCCGTAGAAGCCTGCTGGTCGACGAAAGCGCCAGCGCCCGGCCTGATCAATGCCTCTGTCGGCACAGCGGCTCATAGCGACCTGCACCTGGCAACGGACACATGTTGTCAAGAATGCAATTGTGCATTCAGGCTGACGTTAACCCTCACTTAATACACTTCGCTGAAACTTGCCCCATCACTTCTTGTACAGGGACGAAACAAGTGACCGAACACTCTTAAGTAGGAAACGCAGTATGAAACTTTCAACTTTGGTATTTAGCGGTTTGATCCTAGCCACTTCCAGTGCAGCCTTTGCCGAAGGCGGAGCCGAGCATATGCAACGCTTCTACGAGAACTTCCGGGTCAATCAGCAACAGATTCACGGCGATAAGAACCAGAACCTCGCCAAGACCGAGCAAGACAAGGCCGGTACTCACTATTCCGCGCCGGACGCCAAGAAACAACAGCCCGACGCTTGATCCATGTTCAACGCAATACCCACTCTGGACATTGTGCTCCTGTGACAGAGATGGACGTTTGGCGCCCTGTTGGGCGCCTTTTTTATATCCGCTTAAAACAACTTTCTGTCACCACAATGACCCCTGCATTACAACTCTGTCATTTGCCACTGCGCGCGTGCCGATTGAATTAGGATGCCTGCGTCCGATCACACGCCATTCATCGACTCAGCGGCTAATCATCTGAATTAATTGATTATTTCTGTTGACCCTGTAGCTACTACAGGCTTCATCCTCTCCCTCATTCGATACTTCCCAAGCACTTTGAAGAGAATCCGGCAATGCGCATCCTGGTGGTTGAAGACGAACCCAAAACAGCGGACTACTTGCACCAAGGCCTGAGTGAAAGTGGTTATGTGGTCGATCGCGCCAACAATGGCGTGGACGGTTTGCACCTGATTCAACAGCAGCCTTACGAGTTGGTCATCCTGGATATAAACCTGCCGGGCAAAGATGGCTGGCAAGTGTTGCAAGATATGCGCGGACAATCTCAGGCACGGGTCATGATGTTGACCGCTCGCGGTCGTCTGGAAGACAAGGTCAAGGGATTGGACATGGGCGCCGATGATTATCTGGTCAAACCCTTTCAGTTTCCCGAGTTGTTGGCACGGGTGCGCACCCTGATACGGCGCGCTGAACCTGCAGCCCCTTCGCAAGTATTGCAAGTGGCCGATCTGCAACTTGATCCGCGACGTCATCGGGCTTATCGCGGCGATCGGCGTATTGACCTGACCACCAAGGAATTCACCCTGCTACATGTATTGATGCGTCATTCAGGAGAAGTACTGACCCGCACGCAAATCATTTCCCTGGTCTGGGACATGAACTTCGACTGCGACACCAACGTGGTGGAAGTGTCCATCAGCCGCCTGCGGGCCAAGATCGACGAAGCCCGCGAGGTGCGGTTGATCCACACCCTGCGCGGTGTCGGTTATGTCCTGGAAGTGCGCCCATGAAAACCCTGCCCGCCCCCGCCAGCAATAGCAGCCTGTCCATGCGCCTGGGGCTGACCGTCAGCCTGATGGGGGCGGCGCTGGTGCTGCTGCTGGCGAGCCTGGCCTACCTGGCCCTGAGCCACGAGCTGGACAACCTGGCGCGCAAGGGCCTGGACAGCAAGCTGGAACAGATCCGCCACAGCCTGACCAGCGACCTCAAGAGCAGCGACCTGGCCGCCCGCCCCCACTCCCTGCTGGACCTGGTGCTGGGCCACGACAACCTGCAATTGAGCATCCTGGGCAGCGACCCGCTGGCCGAGCCCCTGCTCAATGTCGGCGGCGATCTGCAGCAATCGCTGCCCGAGGCCCTGAAGAAGGTGCCCGACAGCGGTTACTTCGACTGGCGCGACCACCGAGGCACTCAGTTACTCGGCGCCGCCCGAGCGATGAGCCTGCGCAACGGCGAACAGGTGCGGGTGATCCTGAGCCTGGACCGCAGCAACGATCAGGCCCTGCTCAGCGCCTATCTGCGCTCCACGGTGATTGCCCTGCCGCTGTTGCTGCTGCTGATCGGCATCGGCGCCTGGCGCCTGGTGCAGCGCGGCCTGCTGCCCCTGCAGCAGTTCACCCGGGTGGCCGCCAAGGTCACCACCCAGGACCTGACCCATCGCTTGAACCTGGAGCGGTTGCCCCGGGAGCTGGCGGAACTGGGCCAGGGCTTCAACGTCATGCTGCACCGCCTGGATGGCGGGGTGCAGCGCCTGTCGCAGTTCTCCGACGACCTGGCCCATGAACTGCGCTCGCCCATCAGCAACCTGATGGGCAAGGCCCAGGTGACCCTGTCCCGGGAACGCCCGCCGGAGGAATACAAGGCCGTGCTGGAATCGAGCATCGAGGAACTGGAGCGGGTCACCCGGATCGTCGCCGACATGCTGTTCCTGGCCCAGGTCAGCCAGCCGGCCTCCCAGGCCCGCTTCACCCGGGTATCCCTGGCCGAGGAGGCACGCCGGGTCGTGGACCTGTTCGCCCTCAGTGCCGAGGACAAGCAGCTGGCACTTGAGTTGAGCGGCGACGCCTGGGTGCAGGGCGATCGCCTGATGATCCAGCGGGCGATTTCCAACCTGCTGTCCAATGCCATTCGCCATTGCCCGGAACAGGGACGGATCACCCTGCGGATCGAACGCCAACTGCAGGACGTCAGCCTGGCCGTGGGCAACCCGGGACCGGGCATCGCCGCCTGCCACTTGCCCCATCTGTTCGAGCGCTTCTACCGGGTCGACAGCAGCCGCACCCGGGCCGAAGGCGGGACCGGACTGGGCCTGGCGATCGTTCGCTCAATCATGAACCTGCATCAAGGACGCACCGAGGTCGCCAGCGATCCACAGCACCTCACCGAGTTCCGCCTGGTGTTCCCCAAGCCCGATCCGGCCTTGCACGATGCCTAGAGCAGCCAGCCGCCCAGCGCCGCCCCCAGCAGCACCAGGGCCCAGGGCGGTACCCGGCCGCTGCGCAGCATCACCAGGGCCAGCAGCACCGCCAGCAGTTCTGTGGGCCCGGTCACGCTGCTGGTCCCCAGCGGCTGGTACAGCGCGGCCGCCAGTACCCCCACCACCGCGGCATTGACCCCGGCCAGCGCCGCCTGGATGCGCCGACGTTGGCGCAAGGTCTGCCAGAAAGGCAGCACGCCGATCACCAGCAAAAAACCCGGCAAGAAGATCGCCAACAGACAGATCAGGGCCCCGGACCAACCGTCGATGGCCGCCCCGATGAACGCCGCGACACTGAACAACGGCCCCGGCACCGCCTGGGCGCTGGCATAGCCGGTCATGAACAGGGGATCGCTGATCCAGCCGGACTCCACGACCTGACTCTGCAACAGCGGCAACACCACATGCCCGCCGCCAAAGACCAGGGCGCCGATGCGATAGAACGCGTCGAACAGGCGCAGCCAGGTGTGTGGCCACAGCGCCGACAGCCAGGGCAGCACTAGCAATAGCAAGGCAGCCACCGCCAGTAGCAGCGCACCCAGGCGCCGACTGCCCCAGGGGGCGAGCGCATCGACCTCGGTCCGGGCGGCCGGGGTGATCAGCACACCCCCCACCAGTGCCGCCAGCAGCATCACCAGCAACTGTCCGCTCAGGCCTGGCCAGCGCAGCACCAGCCACGCGGCGAGCAAGGCAATGGCGATACGCAAGGCACCACGACACAGGTTGCGGGCCATTCCCCACAGCGCCAGGGCGACCACGGCGACCGCCACAATCTGCAAGCCCTTGAGCACCCCGGGAGGCACCCCACTGCCGATTCCCAGCGCCAGCAAGGCCAGGGCCAGCGCCGACGGCAAGGTGAAACCGAGCCAGGCGCACAAGGCACCGGGCAGGCCCGCACGTGACACCCCCAGGACTATGCCGACCTTGCTGCTGGCCGGTCCCGGAAGAAACTGGCACAGGGCGACCAGCTCGGCGTAGGCCGCCTCCCCCAGCCAGCGGCGGCGCTGGACGAACTCCTGACGGAAATACCCCAGGTGCGCCACCGGCCCACCGAACGACGTCAGCCCCAGACGCAGGAACATCAGGAAAATCTGCCAGGGACTTTCCCTGGACGCGCAAGGCTCGGACGCCGGGCTGACAGCGGACATTACAAGGCTTTACTCCAGAACAGCATGCGGCCATGGGCCGGATCGAGCCTGGCGTCGGCGAAACCGCAGGCCTGGTAGGCCGCCTGAGCCCGGGCATTGCCCTCCAGCACCTCCAGGGTGATCTTGCAGCAGCCCCGTTGCCGGGCGATGTCCTCGACCTTCTGCAGCATCCGCCGGCTCAGGCCCTGACCGCGAAAGCCGTCGAGCACCAGCACATCGTGGACATTCACCAGGGGCCGACAGGCAAAGGTGGAAAAACCCTCGAAGCAGTTCACCAGCCCCACCGGCTGGCCCCCGGCAAAGGCCAGCACACTGAACGCCTGAGGCCGCTTGGCCAGTTCCGCCGGCAGTTGCCGGAGCAGGTCCTGCTCCAGGGGCCGACCACCCCCCATGGGGTCCTCGGCATAGTGGTTGAGCAGTACCCCTATGGCTTCGGCATGCACCGGATTGCTGTAGCTAGCTTGCAGCACCACGACATCGGCAACGTCCATGTTCATCCTCGATCAACGCATTGGAAGAGAGCGCTCAGGGCTCGGGCAGCCTGGATTGTAGGCCGGTGGATTTGACCAAACGAAGATATTCCCGCCACTTGCCAGAGAAAAATCCTAGGCAATGGAAACGACTCGCATCAGCGGCAAGCACTTCCCAGTCAAGCACCCGGCTGCCGGGCAAAACGCTGCAACTGCATCTCCCGCAGGCGGCTGAGGGTGCGGCGGAAGGCAAACTCCAGGTAGCCCTCGGTGTACAGCTGCTCCATTGGCACCCGGGCCTCCAGGTACAGCGGCACTCCACGGTCGTAGCATTCGTCCACCAGGGCGATGAAGCGCCGCACGCTGTCGTCGTGGATCGACAGTTGCGGCAGTTCCCGATCGCCCGCCACCACCCGCTGGGCCCCATCCTCGGTGCCCCGGGCAATGCGCCCCGGACGTTGCCGGGCACTGAGATTGGGCACCTCGCTGAGGAGGATCGCCCGGTAGCGGTCGCACAGGGCCATGAAATCCATGGCCGAGAACGGCTGCTCGCAAAGGTCGGCAAAGCGGCACCAGATCACCGTCGTCGCCGCCTTGACCACCGATACCGTTCGATAGCCGATCAACAGCGGCTCGCTGGACACCGCCTGCCCCGCACTCAACTCGCGAAACAGCGGCTCCAGGGCACTGGGCTGGCCCTCGACGCTCAGCCAATAGCGCTGCGTGGCGGCGCCGGGGTGCAGGCGGTGGTCCTGCTCGCCGTCCACCGCCTGCACCTGCAGGTGCTGGCGGATGGCGTCGATGGCCGGCAGGAAGCGCTCGCGATTGAAGCCATCGGCATACAACTGTTCGGGGGGCTGGTTGGAGGTGCAGACCATCACCACTCCCTGTTCGAACATCACCTGGAACAGGCGCCCGAGAATGATCGCATCGCCGATGTCGTTGACGAACAACTCATCGAAACACAGCACCCGCACCTCTTCGGCAAGCTCCCGGGCCAGGGCCTGCAGGGGATCGGCGGTGCCGGTGAGCTGGAACGAGCGCTGGTGCACCCAGCCCATGAAGTGATGAAAATGCTGACGCCGGGCCGGCACCCTGAGGCTCTGGTAGAACTGATCCATGAGCCAGGTCTTGCCGCGCCCGACCGCGCCCCACAGATAGACCCCCTGCACCGGCTTGCGCCCCTGATGCAGCGCCTCATGACATTGCTGCAAGGCTTGCACCGCACGCGCCTGGGCGGGATCGGCGACAAAGCCGTCCTGCTCCAGGGCATGCCGGTAAGCGCTCATGGGGGAATCGAATGGCATGGGCCGCTGGCCTCCTGGCAAAGAGCCGCAGTATGCCATCACCCGCCGCTCCGGGCCTGATCCGTGGCCGCCGCCAAACCCGCGAGCGGCGCCAGGGCCTGGGCCGCGCCCAGGCCCTTTGCGCCCCTGCCGGCCGTTGGCGGCCTGCGGCCGCGGCTGCATCAGCGCGAGATGTCCAGGCGCTCAATGCGGCCCTGGTCGTCCAGGCGGAAGGTGTGGCGCAACGCCTGGGGGCTGCCGGGGAAATCACCGCACACCCGACTGTCGAGCAAGATCTTTCCGGTACGCTGCTGAACCCCGAGGACTTCCAGGCGACGCGCGCCTGCGCCCATCCAGCGGGCAATCTGCTGGGGCCCCACGCAGTGCTCACGCTCATCGAAAATCTGCGCCCGGGCGGCGAAGATCGACGCCACCCGCGTACTGTCGCCGCTGTTGACCGCCGCGACATAAGCGACGATGGCCGGGGCCAGGGAAGGGTCTGTGGCCGACATGACAAAAGCTCCTTGCTGTTGAATGAGGACGCCATGCTAAAGCCCCCTTGCGTCATTTCCTGTCAGCAGTGAATCGACCCTGCTCATCGCTCTGCAGGCGTTTGCGCCAGGCTCGCAGCCAGTCGCTGCGCCGCCCCGGATACAGCTCGCCCTGCTCCTGGGCGGCGGCGATGCGGTCGGTGCGAAAGGTCCGGTAATCGCCCCGCAGCTCGCACCAGGCCACGATCACCCGGGCCTCGTTGAGAAAACCCAGGGCCAGCGGCCAGATCAGCCGCTGGCTGGGGGTGCGGTTGACGTCGGCATAGTCGATCAACAGCTTGGCCTGATGACGGATCGCCTGGCGGAACACGTTGAGCGACACCGGGTTGTCCGGAAAGCCCCAGCCCGCCGGGCCCGGCAGCAGGGTCGGGTTGCGCAAGGCATCCTGGGCCGCCGGGGCCAGCACCGCGGCGATCTTGGCCATGGCGTCGGCGGCGACCTTGCTCAACACCTCGTCGCCACGCTGATCGACGTAACGCAGGCCCAACACCACGGCCTCGGTTTCATCGGCATTGAGCATCAACGGCGGCAGGAACAGCCCGCTGCGCAGCACATAGCCGATGCCGGCCTCGCCGTAGATCGGCGCGCCGAGGGAGGTCAGCTCGGCAATATCGCGGTACAGGGTGCGCTCGGACACCTCCAGCTCCGCCGCCAGGGTAGCGGCGGTAACGGGACGGCTCTTGCCTCGCAGCATCTGCAACAGGGTGAGTAAACGGCTGGCTCGCGACACCTTGGACGGACTCCGGAAAAAAACACCGGCGCAGATTACCAAAGCCTCCTGACAGTTTCTGTCAGGAGGCTGAGTGCTGGCGGGGGATTGTGTTGCCGCTGCCGCAGGCTGCGAACGGCCCCGGGGACGCAGGATCCCGGCCGCCCTCCAAGGTCCGGCCGGGGATCGCCAAACAAGGCCCCGCGGGCCTAGGCGCTGCCTCGCCGGGGCCCGGCAGCGGCGACCGCAGCAGCGTCAGTAGGCCATGGTCCAGGTCAGGGTGTAGGTACGGCCACGGCCCTGGTAGTCATAGAGGTAGTCCGGGCCGTAGGTCGGCGAATAGAACAGCTTGGCGCGCTGGCCCCAGACCGTGCTGTATTGCTTGTCCAGGAGGTTCTGGATGCCGCCGCTGAAGGTGCCGAAGGCTGTGTCGTGGCTGCCCAGCAGGTCGAAGGTGGTGTAGCCGTCGATGGTGTTGGGCGCATCGACGCTGTGGGTGGCGTCGATCTGCCTGACCGCGTCGTCCTTGAGGCTGAAGGCGTGGTTGCCCTGCAGGCGCACACTGCTGCTGTCGTCCTTCCAGCCGACGAAGGCGGTCAACTTGGACAGGGATGCATAACGGGCGTCGCGCTTCTTCCAGCCGCCGTTCTTGCCCTCCTCCTCGGAACGCACCGCGTGCAGGGTGCCTCCCAGCTCCCAGCCGTTCTGCAAATGCCGGGTCAGGGCGCTCTCGAAACCGTAGTCGCGGCTCTTCTGATCCTTGACGTCGATGGTCAGGGTGGCCTGGTCGGTGGTGATCACCTTGTCCGACCATATGTAGTACAGCGCTGCCTGGGCGTCCCAGTCGCTGTCAGAAAAACGCCAGCCGGTTTCCACCTGGCGGCTCTTGATCCCGGCCAGCGGGTTGTCGTCGACGCTCAGCCCCGGCTTGCCGTAGAACTTGGCCGGGTCCGGCAGATCGAAGCCCTCGCCGTAGTTGACCCACAGCTGATGGCCGTTCTTGAAGTCGTAGATGCTGCCCAGGTTGTAGAGGTTGACCGCATAGTCGTTGCTGCCCCCAGGCACGTTCTTGAACTGGTCGACATCCACGTCCATTTGCTGGCGCCGGTAGCCGCCGGACACCGTCAGGTTGTCGGTGGCGTGCCAGTCCAGCTGGGCGTAGCCGGACAGGCCGTCGACCCGGTAGCTGGGATAGCGCGGCGCCTTGCTCTGGGTCACCAGGTCGAGGCCGCCGCTGCCCGAGGACAGGCCCTGGTCGAAGGTGCTCTGTTCGGCGTTGAAACGCTCCCGGTCCAGGTCCACGCCGTAGGTCAGCTTGAACGCTTCGAACTCCTTGGCGAACAGCGCCTTGAGGCTGGTGACCTCGAAGTTCTGCTGCGAAGCGGCGAAATACACGCCCTTGGAACCTGCCGGGCTGCCGCTGTTGTAGTAGGGAAACGGGAAGAAGTTGTCGTCTTCCTTGCGGTACGAGGCCTGCAGGTAGAAGTCCTGGCCCAGCACGTCGCTGTGGTGGTAGTTGGCGTTGAGCAGCAGGCGCTTGGTGCGCGGTTCCAGGTCCGTGGAGTAGCCGCTGCGCAGCTCGGCGTCCTCCAGGTTGGACGGCGCCTTGTACCTGAGGTTGGGGAAGTAGATCCCGGTGCTGCCGTGGTTGCCCGAGTCGTAGTACTGGGCCAGCAGGTCCAGGCTCTGCTCCTCGTTGAACTGCAGGGCCAGGCTGCCCATCAGGTCCAGGGTGCGGTTGTACTGCAGGTCGGTCTGGGTGTTGTCGATGAAGATCTGCTGGCCGGCGCCGTCATAGAACGCCCGGTTCTGCTCCCCCGCCACCGCCAGCCGGCCGCTGATGGCGTCGTTGCCGCCACTCACCGACTGAGCGATGCGGGTGGTCAGGTCGTCGCTGTTGTTGAAGCCGCTGCTGGCGCCCAGTTGCGTCTCGAAACGCGCCGGGCCCGGCTCGCCTTTCTTGGTGACGATGTTGATGATGCCGCCGGTGGCACCGCCGCCGTAGATGGCGCTGGCCCCGGACAGCACTTCAACCCGCTCGACGTTGAACGGCGAAATGCTATCGAACTGCCGGGACAGGCCCCGGGAGCTGTTCTGGCTGACCCCGTCGATCATCACCAGGACGTTGCGCCCACGCATGTTCTGGCCATAGTTGGTGCGCCCTTCCGGCGCCAGATCGAGGCCCGGCACCAGCTTGCCGATGGCTTCCTTGAGGCTGACCCCAGTGCTCAACTGCTCGCGCAGCTGGCTCTGCTCCACCACCCACACCGTGCCGGGGATCTCGCTGATCGCGGCGCTGGTGCGCGAGGCCACGCTGACCTGGGTCGGCTTTAGGTCCAGGCTTGCAGCCGGAGCAGCCGCGCGGCGCAGGATCACGGTGCGGCCATCGCTGAACGACCAGCTCATGCCGCTGCCGGCCAGCAGGCTGTGCAGGGCCTGGGCCAGGGTCAGTTCTCCGTTGAGCGCGGTGGATTGCAGGCCCGCGACATCGCTGGTGGTGTACAGCAGGCGCACATCGGCCTGGTCGGCGAAGCGGGTCAGCGCCTGATCCAGTGGCTGGGCCGGCAGGTTCAGCGAAACCCGACGCGCCTCGGCAGCGCTGGCCTGGGTGAATGTGGCGGCCTCGTCGGCCAGCGCCAGAACCGGGCTCAAGGCTCCGGCGAACAGCGCCTGAGCCAGTAATGTGCGGCGCATGATGTGTTGACCGCGCCCCAGTGTCGACAGCTTGAACATAGCTTTCACGTGTTCCTTCCCAGCCGGTTGAAATGTCGTCAATGAGAATGATTTTCTTCTCAGTCTCACTACGACGATTTCCCGCAGCGGAACTTGCAGTGCACCGGGCAAAAAAATTTGCCTCAGTGCAACAGCGCCAGCCAAGGCAGGTAGGTGACATGCAGCGGATAGCGCTGCTGCAAGGCGTTGAGCGAGCCGCGCGGGTCGTTCAGGTCGAACACCCCGCTGATCGGCAGGGCCGCCAATGGGCCATCGGAAATCAGGATGCGCCCATGCTGGTAGCGCTCCAGTTCAGCGATCACCTCCCCCAGCGGCCGACCGTTGAAGATCAGCTTGCCGCGCTGCCAGGCGGTCAGGCTGGCAGCATCCACGCGCTGCTGGGCCAGCAGCGGCTGGCCGGCCCGGTATTGCAGGCGCTGGTCGGCCTGGAGCAGCACCGGCGCGTGGTCGCCGCTGAACTGCACCTGGCCCTCGCGCACCACCACCGTCAGTTGCTCGCCCTCGCGGCGCACGCTGAAGGCACCGGCAGCGCCTTGCAGTTGCTGAGCCTGGGCCTGGACCACGAACGGTCGCTGCGGGTCGGCCAGCGGTTCGAACAGCGCCTCGCCCGCGCGCAGGATCACCCGGCGCTCGTCCAGCGAATAGGCCACCGACAACGCACTGCCACTGTTGAGGGTGACCCGGGAGCCATCCGCCAGGGTGATGCGCTGTTGCTGGCCGACCCCGGTGTGGTAGTCCGAGCTCAAGGCCGGCCACTGCTGCCAGCCGATGCCAGCACCCACTGCCAGCAGCAGCGAAGCCGCCAGGGCCGGCCAGAAGCGCCGCGGCCGGCGGGCCACCGGCGCCTGATGCTGCTGCGCAGCCTCGGTGTGCCCCAGATCGCCCCACAACTGCTGGGCCTCGGCAGCAGCCGCGGCGTGCGCCGGGCTGCGTTGGCGCCACTGCTGGAACGCCAGGCGCTGGGCTGGCGTGGCGTGGCCGGAATGCAGCAGCACCAGCCAGTCGATGGCGGCGTCTTCCAGGTTTTCGGGGTGGTCGGTCATGGCGTCGGCAGCCGCTGGCAGGGAATTATTCATGGTGGACCTTCAGCCAATCGCGGCAATGGCGCAGGGCCTGGCCGATGTATTTTGCCACCATGCTTTCGGAAACACCCAGGCGCAAGGCGATCTGCGCCTGGGTCAGGCCTTCCAGACGATTGAGCAGCAAGGCCTGGCGGGCGTTGTCCGAGAGCTGCGCCAGGGCCTGGTCGAGCAGCGCCAGGCGCTCCTTGGCCAGCAGCACCGCTTCCGGCGCCGGGGCCGGGTCCACCGCGTCATTGTGTGGCTCGCCGTCGCTGAGGTTGGCCGCCAGGCGCTGCTCGCGGCGCAGGGTGTCGATGGCCAGGTTGCCGGCCACGCGGAAGATGAAGCGGCGATCGTCGTGCACCTCCAGCGTCTGCTGGTCGACCTTGAGCAGCTTGAGGTAGGTTTCCTGGGCCACGTCCGCCGCCCGCTGGCGATCGCTCATGCGCCGGGTGAGAAACTTCAGCAGGTCGTTGTAATGCTCTTGAAAGCTGCGCAGCAGGCTGGGGGTGGGCAGCATCGGAAGGCGGTCCGCGGATCGGGGAGGCGGATTATTCCACAAAGGCAAATGAGAAACAGTATCTTTCGTATCCCTGGCAAATTGCCTTTATCCACCGGCCTGCCCTTCTGACAGCGGCGCCTTTCTGGCATCCTGCGCCTCCTTTTTTCTGACCGGGTGCGCAAGTCTTGTCCATGCCATGGCTGTGCGGCCCAAGTCCCGTCCACTTTCCGACGTGTGTTCCCGTTGTTTGCACACGCCACTGGCAGGCCTTTTCCCATGACCGCACCTGATCGTTCCCCGCCCCGCTACACGTCCGACCTGATCTACGGCCTCGACGACCGTCCGCACTTCAGCGCGGCGATCTTCGCCGCCCTGCAGCATGTGCTGGCCAGCTTTGTCGGCATCATCAGCCCGACCCTGATCTTCGGCGGCGTGCTGGGCCTGGAAAGCGAGCTGCCCTACCTGATCAGCATGGCGCTGTTCGTCTCGGGCCTGGGCACCTTCGTCCAGGCCCGGCGCCTGGGGCCGATCGGTTCCGGCCTGCTGTGCGTGCAGGGCACCAGCTTTTCCTTTATCAGCGTGCTGCTCAGCGCCGGCTTCATGGTCAAGGGCCGGGGCGGCAGCACCGACGACATCCTCTCCACCATCTTCGGCATCTGTTTTGTCGCGGCCTTTATCGAGATGTTCCTCAGCCAGTTCATCGGCAAGCTGCGCAAGCTGATCACCCCGGTGGTGACCGGCACCATCATCACCCTGATGGGCCTGTCGCTGATCAAGGTGGCGGTCACCGACATGGCCGGCGGCTACGGCGCCAGCGACCTGGGTGCGGCGAGCAACCTGGGGCTGGCGGCATTGGTGCTGCTGACCATCGTGATACTCAACCGTTTCAACCACCCGATGCTGCGCCTGGGCTCGATCGTCATCGGCCTGACCCTGGGCTTCGTGGTGGCCTGGATGCTTGGCCGGGTGGACCTGGCGGCCCTGCCCGAGGTGCCGCTGGTGAGCGTGCCGGTGCCGTTCAAGTACGGCTTTTCCTTCGACCTGATTGCCTTTATCCCGCTGGCGGTGATCTTCCTGATTTCGCCCCTGGAGGCGGCCGGCGATCTGACCGCCAACTCGATGATTTCCCAGCAGCCGGTCAAGGGCCCGCTGTACATCAAGCGCATCAAGTCCGGACTGCTGGCGGACGGTTTCAACTCGGCGGTGGCGGCGGTGTTCAACAGCCTGCCGATGGTGACCTTTGCCCAGAACAACGGGGTGATCCAACTGACCGGCGTGGCCAGCCGCTACGTGGCCTACTTCATTGCCGGGCTGCTGGTGCTGCTGGGCCTGTTCCCGGTGATCGGCGCGGTGCTGCAACTGATGCCCAAGCCGGTGCTGGGCGGCGCCACCCTGATCATGTTCGGCACCGTGGCGGTGGCCGGGATCAAGATTCTCGCCGAGGCCGGGCTGCACCGGCGCAACGTGCTGATCGTGGCCATTTCCCTGGGCATGGGCCTGGGGGTGGCGGCGGTGCCGGAGGTGCTGCGCGAGCTGCCCAAGGCCCTGCACAACATCTTCGAGTCGCCGATCACCGTGGGGGCTTTCTGCGCGATCTTGCTCAACCTCTTCCTGCCGGAAGAATTCCTCGAACTGGAAGAGGATGAGTTCGACCCGGAAGCGGCGACCCTCAAGGTCATGCAAGACCCGGACATGAGCGCTAAAGCGAACTCCTGAGGCTGGCGGGCGTCTATGCTGCGTGCGCGGGTGTCGGGCTCTCGGCTTTGGATGTTGCAAGGCCCTGGGGGCCTTGTCGCAGCCTCGCAGGCTCGGCAGCGGCTACAAGGTGCCGGTCCGTCATTCATTTCCATTGTTGACAGGTATTGCATGCGTAGATTGATCGCCTTGACCCTGGTACTGCTCAGCCTCGGCGCCTGCGCGCTGTTGCCCAACCGCGATCCGCTGGCGATCAACGTGGTGGGCATCGAGCCGCTGCCGAGCCAGGACCTGGAAATGCGCTTTGCGGTGAAACTGCGCCTGCAGAACCCCAACGAAAGCCCCATCGACTACAACGGCGTGGCCCTGGACCTGGAGGTCAACGGCCGCCCGCTGGCCTCCGGGGTCAGCGACCAGCAGGGGCACATCGGCCGCTACTCGGAAGACATCCTGGTGATTCCGGTCAGCGTCTCGGCCTTTGCGGTGCTGCGCCAGACCCTGGGCCTGAGCCAGACCCAGAGCCTGGACAACCTGCCCTACGTGCTGCGCGGCAAGCTGGCCGGCGGGCTGTTCGGCACCCAGCGCTTCATCGATCGCGGGCAGATCAGCCTGAACAACCCCGGCGCCTGGTAAGCCCTGGGCTCTGTACCAAAGGTTTTGCGACGAAGGGCAAGCAAGGCGAAAACGGTCGAGGAACGGCCGGGGTCGCGTTCGACTTTACGGGTTGTCAATGAGCATTCCGATCAGACTCGCGCACGAGACCGTATTCAACGCAGCATCACCGAGTATCAAGGCTGTTCGTACAAAGCCTAGAACACTGACCAGCCTATGCGCTGGCTGAGCAGTTCCAGGGCCGCCATGCCCACCAGCGAGTTGCCGGCGGCGTTGAGTTCCGGCGACCACACGCACACCGTGAACTGCCCCGGCACCACGGCGACAATCCCCCCACCGACCCCGCTCTTGCCCGGCAGGCCAACTCGATAGGCGAAGTTGCCAGCCTCGTCGTACAGGCCGCTGGTGGCCATGATCGAGTTGACCTGCTGGGTCTGGCGCCGAGTGAGAATCTGCTCGCCGCTGTGCTTGCAGAAGCCGTCGTTGGCCAGAAAGCAGAACGCCCGGGCCAGATCGACGCAGCTCATGCGCAGCGCGCAATGGCTGAAATAGTTGCGCAGCACCGCCTCGACATCGTTATGGAAGTTGCCGAAGGACTGCATCAGGTAGGCCATGGCCGCGTTGCGCGCCCGGTGCTGATATTCCGACTCCGCCACCCGGCCATCCACCAGCACCTGATGGTTGCCCGACAGGCGCCGGACGAAATCGCGCATGGACAAGGCCGGTGCGGCGAAACGCGACTGATTGATGTCGCAGATCACCAGGGCGCCGGCATTGATGAAGGGATTGCGCGGGCGGCCGCGCTCGAACTCCAGTTGCACCAGGGAGTTGAAGGGTTGTCCCGAGGGCTCGTGGCCCAGGCGTTCCCAGATCGCTTCGCCGGAATGGCCGATGGCCTGCACCAGGCTGAAGACCTTGGAAATGCTTTGCACCGAGAATGGCGTGTCGGCGTCACCGGCGCTGAATACCTGGCCATCGTTGCCATATACGGCAATCCCCAGCTGGTTGGCCGGCACGTCGGCCAGGGCCGGAATGTAGTTGGCGACCCGGCCTTGGCCGATCAGGGGGCGGACTTCATCGAGAATCTGGTTCAACAGGGCTTGCATGTTCAGGCTCATCATCACGGGCCCCGGTACGGCTGCGGGGCTATGGCTGCTAGACGCACGCCAGGCCCTGCGCAGCACACCCGAGTGCACATCCGCCGGCACTTTTGCCGGCGCTGGCAGGTCTGCGAAAGCACGCCCAGGCCCTGTACCGGTCTCCAGGCCCCCTTCGCCGGCAGGGCCCACGCCATCGCGCAGGTGCCGAGAGGCCAGCAACAGCGCGGCAGGCCCGGCACATGAAATCGAAATGCAATTGAGATTCGATCATTTCCAGCAATCACAAAACACGCTGTCGATGACCCGCATCAGCTTGAATTAAGGTTCAGGCGCTAGAATGGCCTCCGGTTACGCGCGAACAAAGCTGTCATATCCCGCTATACCCCAGCGCCACACCACTCCATGCATCGCGCCTTATGGCCTTGCCCCCCTTGCAACGGGACCTTTGCGGCAGTCGATGTTCATGCCATGACGGCATTTCCTGAGCGGAGTCATGCACCCTTGAAAACCTGGCACACGATAATCGGCGTTCTGCTGATCACCACGTTCACCCTCCTGCTGGAGATCCCTTCCACCACCTGGCTGACCTCCGCCACCCTGAGCATGGTCCTGGGCAGCACCGCCCTGGCCTACATGGCCCTGTCCTGCCTGCTGGCCGCCCGCTGGGGCGTTGTCGAGCGCCTGTTCGGCGGCCTTGACCGGGTCTACGAGGTGCATAAATGGCTGGGGATCTGGGCCCTGGCGTTCGCCAGCTATCACCTGGTGTTCAAGGCCAACCTGGACGAATGGAACAGCGTGCCGATCCTCGAACTGTCCAAGTACTGGACGCGCCTGGTGCGCCAGTTGAGCTACGTGGCCCTGGGCCTGATCGTGCTCCTGGCACTGAACCGCAACATTCCCTACAGCCAGTGGCGCTGGTGGCACAAGCTGTCCGGGCCGCTGTTCCTGATCGTCATCCTGCACGGCTTGAGCTTCAAGTCGCCGATCACCCTGGACTCGCCATCGGGCCTGTGGCTTGGCGCGCTGTGCATCCTCGGGGTGCTGGGCGCCCTGTACAAACTGCTGCTCTACCCCTTGGTGGCCAAGGCCGGCGAGTATCAGGTGAGCGCGGTCAGGGTGGAGAAGAACTCCCTGCACCTGGAACTGCGCCCCCTGGGCCGCGGCTTTCCCTTCAAGGCCGGGCAGTTCGCGTTTCTGTCGATGCAGGAAAAGGGCCTGCGCGAGCCGCACCCCTTCACCATCGCCAGTGCCCAGGCCGAGGACGGGCGCATCGAGTTCGTCATCCGCGCCCTGGGCGACTACACCCAACGGCTGCGCAAGCAGGTCAAGGTCGGCATGCGTGCTGATCTCTACGCGCCTTATGGCCGCTTCAAGCGGCCCGAGGCGGCGGCCCGGGAGATCTGGATCGGCGGCGGAGTGGGCATCTCGCCGTTCATTTCCTGGCTGCAGGACGCGGCCGCCGGGGAGTTCGACAAGGCCACCCTGGTGTATTGCTACAACCCGTCCCGGGCCTTTCCCAGCGTCGACACCCTGCAGGGCATGGCCCAGGCTCGCGGCGTGGACTTCGTCGCCAACAGCGGCGGCACCGAGTCCCTGGCGCAAACCCTGCAACGCAGCGCGGCGCAAACCGACCCGCAGCAGATACGCATCAGTTTCTGCGGCCCCAAGGGTCTGCTGGCCCAGGTCCGCGAGCTGATGCACCAGTACCGGATTCCCGAAGCCAACCTGCACTACGAGTTCTTCGAGTTCCGCTGATCAGCTCCGCAAGCGACGCGGGTGGCGCGGCTCATGCAACGCCACCTTCACCACCAGGGCCGCCACCAGGGTGATGACCATCAGCACCTGCAACAGCTGGCTGAAGGCCTGGGCATAGCCCTGCAGCAACGCCTCCCGGGACCCGCTCGGCAAAGTCCCGGCACTGGCCGCCAGATCCCCCCCGGCCAGTTGCCGGGCCGCCAGCACCAGGGACTCGCCCGTGGCCCCCTGGGCGCCCAGGGCCTGTTGCAGCAGTGCCGCCAGCAAGGCCACCACCAGGGCCAGGGCAATGCCCTCGCCCGCCACCCGGGTGGTGCTGAAGATGCCACTGGCCATGCCGGCCCGCTCCTTGGGCACCACGCTCACCGACAGACCGTCCATCAAGCCCCAGGGCAGGCCGCTGCCCAGGCCGATCACCAGCAACGGCCAGACCCGTTCGCCGCTGCCCTGCCCCGGCGCCAGGCGACTGAGCCACCAGAGTCCGCCGGCGGCCACCACCAGCCCCAGGCTCGACAGATTGCCGGCGCTGAACCAGCGGTTGAGCCAGCCCGCAGCCAACGGCACCACCAGCATCGGCGCGGACAGGGCCAGCATCAGCAGCCCGGCGTCGATCTCGCTGTAGCCTTCGACGCCGATAAAGCGGATCGGTAGCAGGATCAGCAGCACCACGTAGCAATAGCAGGTAGCGATAGGCAGCACCTGCACCCCGACAAAGCGCGGGTAGCGAAACAGCGACAGGTCGAGCATCGGCCGTGCCGCCCGCCGCTCCACGACGACAAACAGCCCCAGCGCCAGCAGCGCTCCCAGCAGCAGCGCCAGAACCCAGGGGCTGCCCCAGCCGCTTTGCGGCGCCTGCAGAATGCCCCAGGTCAGCAGCACCAGGGCCAGGGTGAAGCTCAAGGTCCCGGGCCAGTCCACGCCCCGGGCCTCGGGATCCCTGGACTCCTGCATGCGCGGCACGCCAAAGGCCAGGGACAGGCCGCCGATCAGCGCTCCGGAGACGAAGATCCCGCGCCAGCCGCTGTGTTCCACCAGGACCCCGGCGAGGATCGGGCCAAAGGCCAGGCCGACGCCAAAGGTGGTGCCCAGCAGGCTGAAGGCCCGGGTCCGCCCGGGGCCGTCGAAGGCCTGGGCCAGGGCCGCCGAACCACCGGCCAGGGCGGCGGCCCCGGCCAGTCCCTGGACCCCGCGCAGCAGGTTGAGCCACAGCAGCGACGGCACGAACACCAGGGCCAGGGAGCTCAGGCCGAACAGCGCCACCCCCAGGCTGAACAGGCGCTTGCGACCGTACTCGTCGGCCAGGGTCCCGGCGGCCATCAACACACTGCCAAAGGTCAGCATGAAGGCGTTGGTGGTCCAGCTCAGGGCCAGGGGGCTGCCCCCCAGTTCGCGGGCGATGGCCGGGGTCGCCACGGCCACCCCGACAAAGGTCAGGGGCAGCATCAGCGCCGCCAGGCACACCGCTGCCAATACGCCGTAGGCACCCCGCTCGCGGGTACGAGCCGGCAGCCCAAGGGATAGGTCGAGTTCAGGATTCACGGACACCTCTACGCCCCGGTCATCAGGGCTCTTGGAAGAAAAACCCAGGATAGGCAGGCCGCAATTGGTAAAAAACAGGGCATTATTCCGCTCTTTACGGAAAAAAACGCTGCAATCGAGGAGCGCCATGGACAACCTGAACGGCCTGCAAGTGTTTGTCTGCGTGGTCCAGAGCGGCAGCCTGGTGGCCGCCGGTGAACGCCTGGGGCTGTCCGCCTCGGCGGTGGGCAAGGCCCTGTCACGCCTGGAACAACGGCTCGGCGTGCGCCTGCTCAACCGCAGCACCCGGCGCATCAGCCTGACCGACGAAGGCACGCTGTTCTACGAACGCGGCCAGCGCATCGTCGATCAGGTACAGGAAGCGGAAGCCGAACTGGCGCGGATCAGTGATGCGCCACGGGGGCGCTTGCGGGTCAGCCTGCCGGCCATCGGCTATCGCATGTTGCTGCCGATCCTTCCGGCGTTCTCCGCGCGCTATCCGGACATCGAACTGGACCTGGATTTCAACGACCGGCTGATCGACGTGATCGCCGAAGGGGTGGATGCGGTGATTCGCAGCGGCGAGTTGCCGGACTCCCAGCTCAGGTCCCGCAACCTCGGGCCCTTCGGCTTCGTGCTGGTCGGCGCGCCCGGCTACTTCGCGCGCCGCGGAACGCCCCAGACGCCCAGGGACCTGGAGCACCACGCCTGCCTGCGCTACAAGTTCCCCGGTGGCACCCAGCTGCAGCCGTGGCGCCTGCACCTGGCCGACAGCGCCGCGCCGCTGGTGCTGGGCAGCGCCCTGACCAGCAACAACCTGGAGTCGCTGATCCATGCCGCGACCCAGGGCCTGGGCATCGCCTACGTGCCGGATTTCGTGGTCGGTGGCGCCCTGGCCGACGGCAGCCTGGTGTCGGTGCTGGACGACTTCCAGCAAGAGCGCGGCAAGTTCTCCATACTCTGGCCCAGCAGCCGGCACCTGCTGCCCAAGCTGCGGGTGTTCGTCGACTTTCTCGGCGAGCATCTGCTGCTCGGCAAACCTCACAAGGAGTCCTGACGATGATTGGCAACCTGCCCACCCTGCACACCGAGCGCCTGTTGCTGCGACCCCTGGAACTGGCGGATGCCGACGCCATCCAGCAGCTGTTTCCACATTGGGAAGTGGTGCGCTACCTCAACGCCCTGGTGCCCTGGCCCTACCCGGCCGACGGTGCCTTGAGCTACGTGCGCGACCTGGCCCTGCCGGCCATGGCCCGAGGCACGGAATGGCACTGGACCCTGCGCCGGCGCAGCGACCCGGGCCAGATGATCGGCTGCATCAGCCTGATGGACCAGGTGGACGACAACCGCGGCTTCTGGCTGGCCCCGCCATGGCAGGGCCAGGGCTACATGAGCGAAGCCTGCAAGGCGGTGGACCACTATTGGTTCGAGGTGCTGCAACGGCCCTTGATGCGCGTGCCCAAGGCGGCGCCGAACCAGGGATCGCGGCGGATTTCCGAGCGTGGCGGCATGCGCCTGATCGACTCCCGGGACGGCGAATTCGTCAGCGGGCGGTTCCCCGTGGAGCTGTGGGAAATCACCCGCGAAGAGTGGCGCCGGCTCAGGTAAAGCGCACTCCGGGGCGGGCGCGCTGGTCCACGGTCAGTTCAAACACATCCGGGCGGGCGTAATGGCCGACCACGTCGTAGTCATAACGCGCACGCACCAGGTCGGCGGTGTCGATCTCGGCGCTGATCAGCCCGGCGCGGCCCACCAGCGGCCCGGCCAGCACATCGCCCATGGGCCCGACGATCACGCTGCCGCCGGCAATCAACGGCCGCTGCGCCGGCCAGTTGGCAATCTCCAGCCCCAGTTCCTCGGGCGAGGCCTGCACCTGACAGGCGCTGACCACGAAGCAGCGGCCCTCGTGGGCGATATGACGCATGCTCACTTGCCACATTTCCCGCTCGTCCACCGTCGGCGCGCACCAGACTTCGATGCCCTGGGCATACATCGCGGTGCGCAGCAGCGGCATCATGTTTTCCCAGCAGATCACCGCGCCGACCCGGCCGACCTGGGTGTCCAGCACCGGCAGGGTCGAGCCGTCCCCCTTGCCCCAGATCAGCCGCTCGGTGCCGGTGGGCATCAATTTGCGATGCTTGCCCACAAGCCCCGCCTGCGGGTCGAAATACAGCGCCGTGCAATACAGGGTGCTGCCGCTGCGCTCGATCACCCCCAGGACCAGATTGGCCCCGGTCCGCGCCGACAACCCGGCCAGGGCCTCGGTTTCGGCCCCGGGGACATCGATGGCATTGGCAAAGTAGCGGGCGAAGGCCTCGCGCCCTTCCGGCAGGCGATAGCCCAGTTGAGTGCCGAAGCCTTCACCCTTGGGGTAGCCCCCCAACAGCGCTTCGGGCATCACCACCAGGTGCGCACCGGCCTCGATGATGGCGGCTTCGTAGGACAGGATCTGCTCCAGGGTGGCCGCCTTGCCTTCAGGCAGGGCACCGATTTGCAGGGCAGCGACGATGGACTTGGGCATGACGTGTTTCCTCGGACGATCAGGTGTTGCGCATTCTGCGGGCGCCGCCGATCATCGATAAACCCCAACTCAGTGCTTAATGATATGAATCAGATGAATATCGCCAGCGTCGATCTCAACCTGCTCAAGGCCTTCGAAGCCTTGCATGACGAGTCCAGCGCCAGCCGCGCCGCCCTGCGCCTGGGGGTCACCCAATCGGCCATGAGCGCGGCCTTGCGCCGGCTGCGGGAGCTGTATGGCGATCCGCTGTTCGTGCGCACCGGGCGCGGCTTGGCACCGACCCTCAAGGCCAATCAGTTGAAGCCGGTGGTCAGCGATGCCCTGAACAAATGCCGGCAGAGCCTGGCCATGGTCGCTCCGGACACCGGCGATTATCAGGGGCGCTCGGTGACGGTCGGGCTGTCGGATGATTTCGAGATTGCCTATGGCCGGCAGATGATCGAGGCCGTGGCCCGGCGGGCGCCCAAGCTGCGGCTGATTTTCCGCCAGACCCACAGCCAGATCGTCGCCGAGGCGCTGTTGCAGCGCAGCGTCGACCTGGCCATCAGCGCCGGCGGTTTTGCCGAACGCCTGCTCAGCCGCCAGGTGCTGGGAGAAGGGGCTTACCTGTGCCTGGCCGACCCGGCCAGCCTGGCTCCCGGGCAGCAACGCATCAGCCTTGAAGAGTTCGTCGAGCGGGAGCACCTGCTGGTGTCGTCCCAGGGTTTTATCGGCATCACCGATGAAGGATTGGCGAACCTGGGCCTCAGTCGCCGGGTGTGCGCCTCGACCACGCACTTTGCCGCGCTGCCCTTTCTGCTCAAGGGCAGCCAGGCGGTGGCAACCATTCCCGACCATGCCGCCCGGCGCATCGCCGAGCTCACCGGCCTGCAACTGCTGCCCTGCCCCCTGGCGCTGCCGCGTTATCCGATCGAACTGGGCTGGCGCACCAGCCCGCAGACCGATCCGCTGTTGGTGAAGGTACGCGAGGCGATCGTCGAGAGTTTCGCCCTTACTTGTTCGCCGCCATCAGGCGATTGACTTCGCTGCGCACCATGTTGGAGAACTCCGGCGGCGACATGCCGTCGAGCTCGGCGCGGACCCACTCGGCCCACTTGCCCTTGCGCTTGCCGCGCTCGCCGAACAACCGCGCGGCCTCGCCCTTGGCCTTGCCCAGGTTGCTCTGCCACAGTTCGAACAGACGGGACTTCTCGTCCTCGATGGCGGCGCGCTCGGCCAGGGGCTTGTTAGCCAGATTGAAACTCATGGGAAATTCCTGCTGCGTAAAATAGGCGACATCTTACACTGTAGGGGCTGACGGGTTTACCCCGGACTGGCGAGCAAGGAGCAAAATGGCTGCAACTTTTGCCCCGGCAGCGGACTCCATTGCAGGTACCCGATCACTGCAGCCGCTGCCGCAGACTGCAATCGGCTTGAGCCGGCCTCCCGCTCCGGAAGGCGCGCTCATGCACCACCGTTCACATTGTCCAAGGAAAAACTTCATGGCTCGTAAATCAGCCGCGCAAGCGGAAAACGATCAAATCAAGGATCAGGCCTTCAGCGAGTTGCAGGCGCTGATCGAAGAATCGGAAAAACTGCTCAAGGGCAGCGCCACCCTGGTGGGCGAAGAAGGTGAAAGCCTGCGCCGGCAGGTGAGCCTCAAGCTCAAGCAGGCGCTGGACTCGGTGAGCCATGTGCGCGAGCGCAGCAAGCCGGTGGTGGATGCCACCGAACAGTACATCGGTGGCCATCCGTGGCAGACCGTGGCCATCTCCGCCGGTGTCGGGCTGGTGGTCGGCCTGTTGCTGGGCCGTCGTTCCTGACCGCCCCTGCAGGCCGGGCCTCTGGTGGGCCTGGCCTGCATCTGTGCATCCCTCAGCCCCGCGCCAGATCCCGCAACTGCTGCAGTTGCGCAGCGCCGATGGCAATCCCTTGTTGCAGTGAACGCTCGCGCTGCTGATGCCGGCGCTCCCCGGGCAGGCGCTTGAGTCCCACCGCGTGCATCTGCCGCACCAGTTCCTGGCTGCGCTCGGCGAAACTCTGTCCGGCGGCCTTGCTCGGATCGATGACGATCAGCAACTGGCCGGTCCAGGGCGTCTTCGCCCCGGGATGATTGGACCAGTCGAATTCGAAAGAGAAATGCCCGCCAGTCAGCGCCGCGGCCAGCAACTCCACCATCATCGACAGCGCCGAGCCCTTGTGCCCGCCAAAGGGCAGCAGCGCCCCGCCTTCGAGGATCGCCTTGGGGTCCTGGGTCGGCTGCCCCAGGCTGTCGACCCCCATGCCCAGGGGCAGGCGCTGGCCTTCCCGTGCGGCAATCTGCACATCGCCATGGGCAATGGCGCTGGTGGCCAGGTCGAAGACAATCGGCTGGCCCTGGGCCTGGGGCGCGGCGAAGGCGATCGGGTTGGTGCCGAACAACGGCCGGTCGGCCCCATGGGGCACCACGCAGGTCATGCTGTTGACCACGCTCAGGGCCACCAGCCCTTCTTCGGCAAAGGGTTCGACATCCGGCCAGAGTGCCGCGAAATGGTGCGAGTTGCGGATGGCCAGGACGGCGATCCCGGCCTCGCGGGCCTTGTGCACCAGCAGCTCACGGGCCGCCGCCAGGGCCGGCTGGGCAAACCCGTTGTCGGCATCGACCCGGACAAAGGCGGCGGCCACGTCTTCCACCCGCGGCTGCGCCTGGCCATTGACCCAGCCACTGGCCAGGGTCGAGACATAACCTGGAATACGGAACACGCCATGACTGTGGGCGCCGTCACGCTCGGCGCCGGCGCAGTTCTCGGCCAGGCACCGGGCGACGTCGGCGCGACAGCCGTGGCCCAGGAAGATCGTCTCCAGCAACTGCACCAGAGCCGGGAACGACAGGTATTCGGAGGGGGTATCAACAACCGGGGACGAGGCAGACATCTGAAGCTCCAGAGTAGTTATTGGAGGGGGCAACAGCGCGTGACCCGCGATTAAACAACGCCGAGCCGCAACCCTGTCAACCACTGCCTGAAGCTTGCAGGGAAGGTGCCAGGATCCCCCTCGCGGCGGCATGCGCCACCCTGCCCCAGCGCCTGCCAAGGGGCATCGCGGATGAAAATAACCACCGGTTACTGGGCAATCGCCATCATGGTTGTTCTCCAAGGCTTGTCGCGAAGGGTAGAATGCGCGAAATCAGGAAGAGTCAATGAGCCAACAGATCCTCTCAGAAGCCGAGTACGACGCCATTACCCAGGCTGCGGCGCAATGGTGCATGCGCCTGCACGAAGCAGACTGCAGCGATGCCGAACGCCTGGCCTTTCAGCAATGGCACGATGCCGACCCACTGCACGCCTTCGAATACCAGGCCATGCGGGAAATCTGGGAAGTGGCCGACCAACTGCCACCCTCCGCCCTGTCGACCCCGGCGCCCCAGCCTGCGCCACGGCGCAGCTGGCAACGCTACGGCGTGGCGGCGGCCATTGCCCTGTGCGCCCTGCCCCTGGCCGCCTACAGCGGCTGGGAACTGGGTTGGCTGCCCTCATCCTACGAACGCTTCGAAGCCGGCGACAGCCTGCGCAGCGTGACCCTGGCCGACGGCAGCCAGGTCGAGCTGAACCTGGGCAGCGCCCTGACCTACAGCAACTACAAGGACCAGCGCCGGGTCACCCTGAACAAGGGCGAGGCCTTCTTCAAGGTCAGCCATGACAGCGCCCATCCTTTCGTGGTCAAGGCCGCCCGGGGCCAGGTCAAGGTCACCGGCACCCAGTTCAACGTGTGGATGTATGAAGATCAGGTGCGGGTCACCCTGCTGCAGGGCTCGGTGCTGGTCAACAGCGATACCGCCCAGCCTGGCGAAGGCTTCCGCCTGGAGCCCGGCATGCAGGCCCGCTACCAGGAAGGCGACTACGCGCCCCAGATCAGCCAGACCTACAGCAACGACAGTTCCCTGGCCTGGCGCAACGGCAAGCTGGTGCTGGACAACCTGTCCCTCAACGAGGCCCTGCCGCTGATCAATCGCTATCTGGATAGCCCGGTACAGCTGGCTGACAGCCAGACCGGCAGCATTCGCGTCGGCGGCATCTACAACACCCGGGAGATCAAGAGCCTGCTGACCTCGCTGCCCAAGGTGCTGCCGGTCTACCTGACGCGCAATCGCCAGGGCAACCCGGTGATCAACGCCCTGCCCCAGTCCCCGCCAAACAGCTGAAGGCCGCCCGGTTGCCCGGGCGGCCCAGATGATCCCACCGACCTTCACAGCGCCGCCAATGGCTAAGGTTCCCGGCGCGGCTCCTGGATCCGTTGCACCTGATACTGGCCATCGGCGCGGATCTGCGCCTCGGTAAAGGGCAGCACCTGCCACTGCTTGGCGGCGAACGCCTCGGTCTGGTCGCGAAAATGCGCCGAGGCCGGGTCGCTGGACAGGGAAAACGCCAGCAACCCCAGGGCCCGCGGCCCCTGCTCATCGAAACTGACCACATTCAGGTAGCTGGTGCCGCTCACCACCTCCCGCTTGCCGCCGTCCCCCGGCACGCTCTGGATGGCGTTGTACACCCCCAGGCTTTCCGGGCCGCCGGGCACCGGGGTCGGTCGGCCGCCCCGGCTCACCTGCTGCAGCTCGCCCCAGCGCACGTCATCGGCCAACCCGGCCTCGTCCACCACCTGCGCCGCCGCCAGCATGGCCGCACGCAGGGCCCGGGCCACCGGTTCGCGGCCGATGGCCAGGCCCCGCGGCGTGTGCTGCGGGTCCCTGGCATCGAACGCCACCCGCCAGATGTCCGGATCCTGCAGCAGCGGCTGCATGATGCCCTGGAAATACACCAGGCCCAGGCCGCTGTGCAGGCCGGCAGTGCGGTCCCAGGACCCGAGGCTGCCACACAGCCGCGCCAGGCGCCGGGCATCGGCGCCCAGGTCCTGTGCACAGAACTGCAGCAGGTCCGGCATCACCAGGCCGGCCAGGTACACCTGGTTGTCGCTGACCATGTGCAGCAGATCGGCAGCCTTGATCTGCTGCATCCGGCCCAGGCGCTCCAGGGCGAAACGCGCACGCATCTTCAACGGTACGTCCTGCTGGCTGATCACCGGCGAGAAGCCTTGCAGCGGCGCCGCCGGGTTGACCATCCAGGCCGAGTCGTTGGCGTGCTGCAGGTAGTCGTTGCGCGCCAGCTGCGGCAACTGGCTGGCGGCGAAGATACCCGGCTGCGCCGCGGCCGGATCGATATCCCAGGCGCAGGCGCTGCGCGATCCGTCGAGAACGATCACCCGGGTACCGGCCCGCGGATCGCTGCACTGCGCCAGCTTGGCCTGGGTCACGTTGGGCACCACCGACTGGTTCATGTACAAGCCGCGGCCCTGGTCATCCACCGCCAGGGTGTTGACCCAGGGAATGCCCTGCAACCGGTGCACGCTGTCTTGCAGGTCGCTGACGCTGCCGGCCTGATTCATCGCGTACCACTGGGCCAGCACGCGGCTGTTGTCGAGGTTGGCGTCACGCAGGCTGTAGGCGTACTGGCGGTTCCAGTCCAGCTCCCCCGGCCATTGCACCACGGGGCCGAACACCGAGCTGTAGAGGGTGCGCGACTGGGGCTGCAAGCGACCGTCCGCGGTCTTGCCCTGCACCGTCACCACCTGACGCTGCAATGGCAGCGAGCGGCCATCCAGCAGGTAGCGGGTCGGGTCCTTGGGGTCCAGTTGCAGGCGGTACAGGGTGAAGTGCTTGGACGTATCCACGGTGTGGGTCCAGGCCAGGTGCTGGTTGAAGCCGATATTGATCAGCGGCAGACCGGGCAAGGCAGCGCCCATCACATCCAACTGACCGGGAATGGTCAGGTGCATCTGGTAGAAGCGCATGCCGCCGACCCAGGGAAAGTGCGGATTGGCCAGCAGCAGACCGCGCCCATTGAAGGAACGCTCGCCGCCCACCGCCACGGCGTTGCTGCCCCGGTCCAGGGCAAAAGCCTGTTGCCGGTTCGCCGCCAGTTGCCACTGCCTGGGGCTCAAGGCCGCCTGGGCGGCGTCTCCCGGAGGCGCGGCCAGGGCCAGGGCCTCGACGAACTGGCCGGCACCGCCTTCGACCAGCAGGCGCCGGGTCAGCTTCACCAGGTCGGCGCTGGTCAGCGGCCGCACCCAGTCGCCCTGGCACTGCTCCGGCAGGCCCTGGGCGCGGCGCTCGAGCAATTGCCGGTTGAAGCCTTCGACATAGCCCTGCATGCGCTCGCGCAGCGCCGGGGTCTGCGCCTGCCAGAACGCCGCCACCGCCTGGGGCGAGTTCAGCCAGCTGAAGAACAGGTCGCTGGCCAGATTGTCGCGCTGCTCCAGGGTCTGGCCCTCCGGACCGAAATACCTGGAGCGCTCGGCGTTGACCGTCAGCACTTCATTGGCCATCAGGCACAGATTGTCCTGGGCATAGGCGTAACCGATGCCGTAGCCCAGTCCGCGCTCATCGGCGGCACGGATATGCGGGACACCAAAGCTGGTGCGGCGGATCTCGGCCTGGACCGAGTCCGGCTGCGCCTGTGCGTGACCCCCACAACCGAGGCTCAGCAACACGGCGGCAAGGGCAAAATGCGGGAACTGCCTGGAAATGATCACACCGACTCCTGATACAAAAGAACACAACCAGGACTGGTGCGCAGGCGGGGTACGGCGATGCCGCCAGTCTGGGAATCCAGCCGCGCACGGATCAACCGGCGCCTGCCTGCCCATAAGGACGAAGAGCGGGAAAAAAATTTACTCCCATCGCCGCGGCCGCCGCGGTCATGACATGTCAGTGACTCGATACTGACAATTTTTCTACATCCCGGGCCTCATGATTGGTCGCGCTCGCTCGTCTAGTACTAGAGCACCCATCATTCTTTTCCTGATCAGGCTCTGATAAGGAGTTCTTGCATGTACAACCCGCAACTGCCAATGGATGGCACCACCATGAACAATCCGCCTGCGCTGAATGCCGGCGCCGGCGTCTTCGGCCGCAGCGCCGAGCGCACCAGCAACGAGCGCATCAAGCAGCTGCTGAAGAGCTTTGGCCTGCGCACCAGCCTGATTCGCCTGAAAGTCATCGACGCCCTGCTCACCGCCGCCCAGAGCGAACGCTCCCTGGGCGTGCGCGGAATCCACAGCCAATTGCTGGAACTGGACATTCCGCTGTCGTTTCTCAGTGTCCGGGAAGTGTTGAAACGCCTGTGCAGCGAGGGCGTGCTGACCCTCAATGCGGACAAGAGCTACAGCCTGCACCAGCGGGCCGCAGCGGTACTCGACGGCCTCTCCTGAGGCCGCCGGCGGCTCAGGGCTTGACCTTGCGACGCATCACGCCATTGATCACCACCACGACCACCGCCACGCCAATGGCGATGTACTGGAACAGTTTTTCGCTGATCACACCGTGGTTCTGCAGGTAGGAAAGGCCAAGCATGATCCCCAGTACCACCAGGGAAATCAGAATCGAGTATTTCAAGCGTTGTGACTGGGTCATTGCGGGGTCCTGAAGCTGAAAATGTATCCGCTGTGTATCAAGGTCGATGCCAAGCACCTACCAGGTTTTGGGGATGAGCCGGGGAAATCGGGGTCACATGGTACAGGCACCAAGGAGATTTTGCTTACTTGACGGCCTGTTGCGTTTTCCGTGCCCTTTGAGGATTGATAAATGTTTCGTCGAATCACGCTGCTGATTCCCCTGCTGGCCATCCTGACCCTGTCAGGCTGCATCATCATGCCCCGCGATGGCGGCCATCATCGTTACTACGACGGCGGTCCCGGCTACTACCACCGCTGAAACGTGCGGCCAATCCATCGGCCGCAGCGCATTGCCTACCACCAACGCCCGCCCCGTCGCGGGCGTTTTGCTGCCAGGGGTGGCGGTTTCAGGGGCGCGAAGTCAGGTTGCCGGGACGGGCGAACAGCTCCACCAACCAGTCGACCAGCACCCGTACCCGGGTCGACAGGTGGCGCTGGGGCGGATACAGCGCAGTCAAGGGCAGCGTCGGCGCCGGGCAGTCCTGCAGCACCTCCTGCAGGAGGCCGGCCTGCAACTGCCGGGCAACGTTGTAGTACGGGGTCTGCACCAGCCCGTAACCGGCCTCGCAGGCCGCCAGGTAACCGTCGGCGCTGTTGACCGCCACCTGCTTGGGCAACTGCATCTGGCGCAACTGGCCGTCGACGAAGAACTCCAGGCCATAGCGCTTGCCGCTGACGCTGGAGAAGTACTCCACCATCTGATGCCCCTCCAGCTCCGCCGGGGACCGTGGAATCCCCCGCTGGCGCAGGTAGCCGGGGCTGGCGCACGTCACCTGCTGCAATTGCACCAGCGGCCGCGCCACCAGGCTCTCGTCCAGCGTCGGGCCGCCACGCAGGGCGCAATCGACGCCTTCGCGGATCAGGTCCACCGGACGGTCATTGAGGCCGATTTCCAGCTCGATCAACGGGTAGCGGGCGGAGAACTCCGGCAATGCCGGAATCACCATCAGGCGACCGATGCCCACCGGCATGTCGATGCGCAACAGCCCCCGGGGATGGTGCCGGGTCAGGGAAAACGCCGCCTCGGTTTCCTCCAGGTCCGCCAGCAGTTGCACGCAGCGCCGGTAATAGGCGGCGCCGTCCAGGGTCGGGCTGACCTGGCGGGTGGTGCGATGCAGCAGTTGCACCCCCAGGTGCGCTTCCAATTGCTTGATCAGGATGGTCACCGAAGCCCGGGGCAGTTGCAGGTCGTCGGCGGCCCGGGCAAAGCCGCCAAGCTCGACGATGCGGGTGAAGACGCGCATGGCGTTGAAACGGTCCATGGAATACAGGCTCGCGATTATTTAGAAAATACCAATAGTGATAGCGTTTTTAGCCTGTTTATCGGTTTTTTGTCGAGTAGCAAACTGCACGCTCTTCCCCACTCACCGGAGTAATCACCGATGCACACTCGACAACTGGGTCACAACGGTCCGCAGGTTTCCGCCATTGGCCTAGGCTGCATGGGCATGAGCGACTTCTACACCCCCGACAGCGATCCTCGGGAAGCCATCGCCACCCTGCACCGCGCCCTGGAACTGGGGATCAACCTGTTGGACACCGCCGACATGTATGGCCCCCACAGCAACGAAGAACTCATCGGCCAGGCGATTCGCGGCAAGCGCCAGCAGGTGTTCCTGGCCAGCAAGTTCGGCATCGTCCGCGATCCGGGCGACGCCACGGCCCGCGGCGTCAATGGCCGCCCGGAATACGTGCGCGCCTCCATCGACGGCAGCCTGCGTCGCCTCGGCGTGGACACCCTGGACCTGTACTACCTGCACCGGGTCGATCCGCAAGTGGCCATCGAGGAAACGGTCGGCGCCATGGCCGAGCTGGTCCAGGCCGGCAAGGTGCGCTACCTGGGCCTCAGCGAAGCCTCGGCCGCGACCCTGGAGCGGGCGCACAAGGTGCATCCCATCAGCGCCCTGCAAAGCGAATATTCGTTGTGGAGCCGGGATCAGGAAGACAACGGCTGCCTCGCCGCCTGCCAGCGCCTGGGGATCGCCTTCGTGCCCTACAGCCCCCTGGGCCGGGGTTTTCTCACCGGCGCCCTGCAAAGCCCGGACGATTTCGCCGCTGATGACTACCGGCGCCTGAGCCCGCGTTTCCAGGGGCAGAACTTCCAGCGCAACCTGCAACTGGTGCAACAGGTGCAGCAACTGGCGGCGGACAAGCAGGTCAGTGCCGGGCAACTGGCCCTGGCCTGGGTGCTGGCACAGGGCGACTACCTGATTCCGATTCCCGGAACCAAGCAACGGCGCTATCTGGAGGAAAACCTGGGGGCACTGGAGGTGCGCTTGAGTGCGCAGGAACTGGCGTCGCTGGAGCAGATCTTCAGCCCGGGCAACACGGCGGGCAATCGCTATCCCGAAGAGGTCATGGCGCTGCTGACGCGTTGAAGCAAGCGGCTTGCGCGCTCGCCGGGCGAGCGCGCAAGCGTCGCGCAATCAGGCTTTGGTGGAGACGTTCTTGTCGGTCACCGTGGTGCCGTTGCCCTTGCCGTAGTTCTGCAGGCTCTGCAGCACGTAGATGGCCTTCTTGTACTCGGGCACCAGGTAGTTGGCGTACTTGTTGCCCTTGATGTTGTTGTTCTGGATGTCATCGAGCTTCATGGCGAAGTATTCCAGAGCATTGAAGGGCTCGTCCGGGTTCTTCGGAATGCCGAAGCGGTCGAACTTGTCGCCGGCGTTGAGCAGATTCAGCGCGGTGACGTCGGAAATCAGCCCGTTGTTCTTCAAGAAGGTGCTCATGCCGCCCAGGGACTTGGTGGTCACGTTGGTCGGATCAAAGCCCTTGATCTGCTTGTGCAGTTTCAACTGGTCCATCTTGCGGATGTCCAGCACCGTGGGGTTGCTTCCCACCAGGCTCAACATCTGCCGCACCTTGGCGCTCTGCGAAACCGGTTTGGAGGAACTGCCACCGCCGTCCTGCACCAACAGACCCGCCTTGCTGGTCCAGCCTCCAACGTATCCGATTGCCATGCTGACACTCCTGTAGTCCGGCTTGCCGATCCCCCTGTTGCGCTTGCTAGCGCCAGCCCCTGAAAGCTCTGACAAGGGACCTGAAACTGGGTGGAAGCCGTGTTGAATCATCTGAATGGGCGCCAGTATCAACGCCGGGGGAGCCCGGCAACAACGCTTTATTTCCACAATTTACAATTTTTGTACAAACTCGACACAATTCGCCCAAAGGCTTGATTTACAGGGTGGACAGAGGATCGCCCCTGCTCCAACCGTCATCTTTTCCTGGTCTGATCGAGGCTTTGCGCCCCTGCCCGGGGCCTTGGCCGAGCCGCGCTCATGGCGGTTTTCAAACCCGTCGCGATTTTATTGGACGATCGTACTAAAGAGCTGAAAAACCGCGCCGACATCCTGTGGATGCCCTGACACGGCTCATCCCCCCGAATAATAAAAAACGCTCGGTAAGGACAGGTCCCATGCCCGCTTTGCGCACCATTCAAGCCCGCTACACGCTGTTTCTGGTCCTGTTCATTGTCTTGATGCTGATACTCACCGTCGTGGGCATCAGTCAGCTGGTCGCGCCCAAGCTGCGCCACACCGAAGAACAGGTGGCCCTCAATCGCATCGCCGAAGTGGCGGAACGCATCCAGGGCGAACTGAACAAGGTCCAGGCCCAGCAGCGCAGCATCACCCAGACCATTCCCCTGCTCGACAGCGACAGCATCGACCGGGTCCTGCCGGGGCTGGTGGACCAGTACGGCGAACAGAAAGTCTTCGGTGGCGGCATCTGGCCCCTTCCGGGCCAGCGCACCCCGGGCCGCAACAAGCACAGCACCTTCTGGCACCGCGACGCCTCCGGCAAGCTGGTGGTCAACACGTTCTGGAACAGCGACCCGGCCCCCAACTACTACGACCAGTCCTGGTACAAGGGCGGCATGCAGACCGCTCCCGGCCAGTGCGCCTGGGCCGCGGCCTACAAGGACGACGCCAGCGCCGAACCGCGGACCAACTGCGCCATGGCCATCCGCCGTGACGGCCAGCCCTGGGGCGTGGCCACCATCGACGTGACCCTGGGCTTCTTCAACGACCTGGTGGCCCGCCAGGAAAAGGAACTCAACGCGCAGATGCTGATCGTCGAGGGCGACGGCAAGATCATCAGCAACAGCTCGCGCATCAGCGGCCCGATCGTCCTCAAGAACATTCGCGAACTGGCCGCCGCCTCGCCCTTCGCCGCCCGGATCCAGGCCGCGCTGGAGCAACGCGACAAGGGCAGCCAGCGCGTCGAATTCGATAACGCCGGGGTGCCCAGCACCTTCTTCATGCGCGCCATCGAAGGCACCCCCTGGTTCCTCGCCAGCACCCTGCCCACCCAGCAGATCACCGCCCAGCGCGACGATGTGCTGAGCACCCTGAGCCTGTTGCAGATCCCCATGGTGATCCTGCTGGTGCTGCTGCAGGTCTATGCGATCCGTCAGCTGGTGCAACGGATGAAAATCCTCAAGGGCAACATCGATGCCCTGGCCACCGGCGACGCCGACCTGACCCGGCGCATCGTGATCCGCGCCGAAGACGAGCTCGGCGCCATCGGCCATTCGGTCAACCACTTCATCCAGTACCTGCAGACGATGATCGGCGAAGTGACCCAGGCCACCGACGCCATGGCCGGCAGCCTGGCGCAGTTGCAACAGAGTTCGGCCCACAGCCAGCAGATCCTGCTGCGTCACGCTTCGGAAACCGACCAGACCGTGACCGCCATCACGCAGATGAGCAGCACCGCCGACAGCGTCGCGGCCAACGCCGCGCAGACCGCGGACTTCACCCGCCGCGCCAACGAGCATGCCGAGCATTCGCGAGTGGTGGTGGGCCAGGCCTCGGGCAGCGTCATCGCCCTGATCGACGAAGTGGCCGATGCCACCCACAAGGTCGAAGCCATGCAGGCCGACGCCCAGCGCATCACCGAAATCCTCGGGGTGATCGGCGACATCGCCGGACAGACCAACCTGCTGGCCCTCAACGCCGCCATCGAAGCGGCCCGGGCCGGAGAACAGGGACGCGGCTTCGCGGTGGTCGCCGACGAAGTCCGGGCACTGGCGGCGCGGACCCAGGACAGCACCTCGCAGATCAACGAAATGCTCAGCCGCCTGAGCCAGGGCGTCAGCTCCTCGGTCAGCGCCATGGAAAACACCCAGGCCAGTTGCCAGTCGGCGGCGGACGCCACCGCGCGGGTCAACACCGGCCTTGACCAGATGGCCGATTCGGTGAACCAGATCAACAGCCTCAGCACCCAGATCGCCACCGCCGCCGAACAGCAGAGCGCGGTGACCGAGGAGATCAACCGCAGCATGGTGAGCATCCGACACATGGTCGAGGAACTGGTGGAGAGCGCCCGGGCCGGCCAAAGCAATACCCAGAGCCTGCTGCAGGCCAACGCCCAGGTCAGCCACCTGATGAGCCGCTTCAAAGTCCGCTGAACGGTCACCCGCCGCCGCTGGCAGCCCAGGGCGGCGGGACTATATTGGTGGCTCCGGTCACAAGGAAGTGGAGTGCGTCATGGGCCAGCGCCAATCACATCTGTTGCAGGAACAGATCCGCCACGAGCTGTACATCCATGCCGGTATCGACACCGTCTACTACTACGTGACCCAGCCGGACCGCTGGCCGGAATGGCACCCTTGCAGCCTGCGGGCCGACACCGGGCTCGGCGGCTCGCTGCCGGCCGGCCACCGCTTCAGCGAAACCATGGACCTGCTGGGGGTGCAGATCCCCATGAGCTACCGGGTGCTGGTCGCGCAGTTTCCCAAGGAGTTCAAGGCCGTGTTCAGCTCCGCCGCGCTGGACGGCTCGATTCACTACCAGTTGAGCAAACAGGGGGACGGCACACTGCTGCGCCGGACCCTGGCGTTCTCCACCGACCTGCATCTGAACGGCCTGCGCCTGCGCATGGAGCAGCTGTCGGCCCAGGCCCTGGGCAATCTCAAGCAGCGCCTGGAAGCCGCGACCGGCTGATCAGAAGGCGCCGTTGGCATTGGCGGCCTGGTCCGGCAGCACCTGGCTGGTGTCCCAATGCTCGACGATCTTGCCCTGCTCCAGGCGATAGATATCGATGATCGACTTGACCACCCCCGGTTCGCGGCCGGTGTTGCGCACATGCACGATCACGAAGTCGCCATCGACGAACAGGCGTTTGATCTCGCTGCGCGATTGCGGGTAGTGCTGCTTGAGAAATTCGATAAAGGTCCTGAATCCCTCGATGCCGTCCGCCACGGCCGGATTGTGCTGAATGTAGTGCGCGCCCAGGTAGGGTCGGGCAGCGGCGAAGTCCTTGTCGTTCAGGGCCAGTTGATAGAACGCCAGCACATTGCGCCGGTTCTCCTGCTCCTGGGCGCTGTACCCGGCCAGCGCCGGAGTGGCCAACAACAGCAGGAACAACAACGTTAGGTAGGGTTTCATGGAACCTCGCTTGTGTGCCGCGGGCCGTGCGCCCGGCCCTGTATAAGAATGTTCGCCCTGGCCGCCAGCCCACCTGACAAATCTGTAACCCAGGCCTCAGGTTGCTGACAGCCAGCGCCGCTTAGGCTGTGCCAAACCCGCAGGACTCTATCGGCATGCAGGGCCCTGCAACAAGCCATCGGTGCATCAGGTCCGCAGCCGGTGGTGCCCGGGCAGCGGCTTTGTATCACCTTGATACATACACGGGCGCCACAAACCGGCAAAAACCGCAAAAATGCGCGGCACCCGGCAATGGCCCGCGCATCCACACGAGATATTCCATGAAACACACACTGCGTCTGGCGGCCCTGTCCGCCCTGTTCCTCACCTCCCTGGCCCAGGCCACCGGCAGCATCGACATCGATGTCCACCGGGACGCCAACTGTGGCTGCTGCAAGAAGTGGATCGAGCATTTGCAGGCCAACGGCTTCAACGTCCGCGATCATGTCGAGGCCGACATGAGCCCGGTCAAGCAGCGCCTGGGCGTGGCACCGCGCCTGAGCTCCTGCCACACCGCGGTCATCGACGGCAAGTTCGTCGAGGGCCACGTACCGGCCGAGCAGGTGCTGGCCCTGCGCAAGCGCGATGACCTGCTGGGCATCGCGGCCCCCGGCATGCCCATGGGCTCCCCCGGCATGGAGATGGACGGCATGGGCGCCGAAGCCTTCCAGATCATCGGCCTGACCCGCGACGGCCGTGATGTGCTGGTGGCGGACTACCCGGCCCGTTGATCCTCGGCGCCTACCTCGGGCTGTTCCTGGCGGCCTTCGCCGCCGCCACCCTGCTGCCCCTGCAATCGGAAGCCCTGCTGGTGGGCCTGCTGCACAACGACCAACTGAGCGTGCTCGGGCTGTGGCTGGTGGCGACCCTGGGCAATGTCCTGGGCTCCCTGGTCAACTGGTGGCTGGGACGCCGCCTGGAGCAGTACAAGGAGCGCCGCTGGTTCCCGGTCGGCCCGCGGCATCTGGAGCGGGCCCGCCAGCACTACCAGCGCTACGGCCACTGGTCGCTGCTGCTGAGCTGGATGCCTCTGATCGGCGACCCGCTGACCCTGGTGGCCGGCGTCATGGGCGAGCCCCTCAAGCGTTTCCTGCTGCTGGTCAGTCTGGCCAAGGGCGCGCGCTACGCCGTATTGGTGTGGCTGACCCTGGGCTGGCTGACCGGCCCGGGCGCCTGACTAACACCCCGTAGCGGGCTGGCCAACCAGGGTACGGCCAGGACCATGCGCCTCCTGGGACCTGCTCGCCGAGCAGCCGACGCCGGCGAAATCTGCGTGCGCGGGGCGGCGGATCTGCGCCATGATCGGCAGCCTCAGCAGGCCCCGCCGGGCCGCTTGATCCGCCCCCCGAATCAGGAGCCCGTACATGACGCTGCAGATTGCGGTAATCGACGATTGGCAAGACGTGGCCCGCGAGGTGGTCGACTGGTCGGTGCTGCAGAGCATCGGCCAGGTCAGCTTCCTGCATGACTACCCTGGCGAGCGCGAGCTTCTGGTGCAGCGCCTGCTGCCGTACCAGGTGATCTGCGTGATGCGCGAGCGCACCCTGTTCGACGCCGATCTGCTGCAACGCCTGCCCCAACTCAAGTTGCTGCTGACCGGCGGCATGCGCAACGCCGCCATCGACCTTGAAGCCGCCAAGGCCCTGGGGATCCAGGTCTGCGGCAGCGACAGCTACCGGCAGGCCGCCCCGGAACTGACCTGGGCCCTGCTCATGGCCCTGACCCGCAACCTGCTCAACGAGGCCAATGCCCTGCGTGCCGGCCACTGGCAACAGGGCCTGGGCGGCGATCTGTACGGCAAGACCCTGGGCCTGCTCGGCCTGGGCAACATCGGCCAGCGGGTGGCGCAGTTCGGTCAGGTGTTCGGCATGCGGGTGATTGCCTGGAGCGAGAACCTCAGCGCCGAGCGCGCCGCCGCCGCGGGGGTGATCCACGTCAGCAAGCAGGCCCTGTTCGAACAGGCCGATGTGCTCTCGGTGCACCTGGTGCTCAGTGAACGCAGCCGCCACCTGGTGGACGCCCAAGCCCTGGCCTGGATGAAGCCCGACGCCCTGCTGGTCAACACCGCCCGGGGGCCGATCGTCGACGAGGCGGCGTTGATCGCCGCCCTGGAACAGGGCCGGCTGGCCGGAGCCGCCCTCGACGTGTTCGCCCAAGAGCCCTTGCCCGCCGGGCATCCGTTCCGGCACCTGCCCAATGTCCTGGCCACGCCCCATATCGGGTATGTCACTGAGCAGAACTACCGACTGTTCTTCAGCCAGATGATCGAGGACCTGCAGGCCTGGCACGCCGGCCGGCCGATCCGTCTGCTCAACTGACCCGCCGCCTCCCCGGCCCATTTTCGGGCAGCGCGCCCCAGGCCCTGCACCAGCGGCTGGCAGGGCCTCACCGTTTTCGCGCCGAGGGCTGCACGGCCACGCTCGCCGACGGTGCAGCCACGACCTTTCGTCGGGAGATGTCCTGGCTCCCGCCAGCCCTCCGGGGGAAAAACCCGGGGCCCACGGCGACGCTCTAGGTTCTGTCCTAGACTGAATTTCGCCCCGTGACCGGCCGGTCACTTTGACACTGAAAAAGTCGAAACTTTTCGCTTCGGCCCAGGGTCAGGTTAAAGGTAGGGCCGCTGCCACTGGTGCATTCCTTGCAGCGGCTGATTCACCCTTTCTGCTTCAGCGCTCGAGCAGCTCAGGCTGATCGATGTGTGGCGCGTTTGCGCCCGGCCACAGGATTGGCCGACAGCACTTCAATAAAAACGGGAGAGACCTATGATCAGCGCCGTATTGAATACTCAGGGAGAGCATCCTCAACCGCAGGCCGGTGAACGCACCGCCCAGCCGACTTCGGGGAGCAAGACGGTGCTGCCGCTGGCCCGGCACAATCCCAACCGCAAGCGGGTGCTGTTCGTCACCTCGGAAATCGCCGATCTGGTCAAGACCGGCGGCCTGGGCGATGTCTCCGCGGCCCTGCCCCGAGCCATGGCCCACCTGCACGATGTGCGGGTGCTGATCCCCGGCTACCCCCAGGTGCTGCACAGCGAGAACCCCATTCACATCATCGGCGAGCTGGGCGGCCACGCGGCGCTGCCGGCGTGCAAGATCGGGCGCATGGACATGCCCGACGGCCTGGTGATCTACGTGCTGATCTGCCCGGAGCTCTATGAGCGCGAAGGCACGCCCTACGGCGCCAACAATGGCCGCGACTGGCCCGACAACCATATTCGCTTCGCCCGCCTGGGACTGGCCGCCGCCGATATCGCCGCCAACCTGGCGCAGATCCACTGGTGCCCCGATCTGGTGCACGCCCACGACTGGCCCGCCGGCCTGGCCCCGGCCTACATGCACTGGCGCGGACAACGCACGCCGACCCTGTTCACCATCCACAACCTGGCCTACCAGGGCGTGGTCAGCCTGGCCTCCTGCCCGGAGCTGGGCATTCCCGAACACGCCCTGCAACAGGAAGGCATGGAGTTCTACGGCAAGCTGTCGTTCCTCAAGGCCGGCATGGCCTACGCCAGTCACATCACCACGGTCAGCGCCACCTATGCCCAGGAAATCACCACCCCGGCCTTCGGTTGCGGGCTGGACGGCTTCCTTGCCAGCAAGACCCAGCAGGGCCTGCTCAGCGGCATTCCCAACGGCATCGACGAGAGCTGGGACGCCGCCACCGACAGCCATCTGTTCCGCCCCTTCAGCATCGGCGACTGGGAAGGCAAGGCGGCCAATGCCGCCTATGTGCGGCAGATGTTCGGCCTCGACCCCAGCAACGGCCCGTTGTTCGCGGTGGTCTCGCGGCTGGTCTACCAGAAGGGCCTGGACCTCACCGAGGCGGTGGCCGAATTCATCGTGCAAGCAGGTGGCCAGATCGCCATCATCGGCCGCGGCGAACCGGAAGAGGAGCAATCCATGCGCGCCCTGGCCCGGCGCTTCCCCGGGCGCATCGGGGTGCATATCGGCTTCAACGAAACCGACGCCCGGCGCATGTTCGCCGGCAGCGACTTCCTGCTCATGCCCTCGCGCTACGAGCCCTGCGGCCTGAGCCAGATGTACGCCCAGCGTTTCGGCTCGCTGCCGGTGGCCCGCAACACCGGCGGCCTGGCGGACACCATCGACAATGGCGTCACCGGGTTCCTCTTCGACGAATCCACGGTCCCCAGCTACCAGGAGGCCCTGACCCGGGCGTTCAAGGTGTTTGCCTACCCGGCGCTGCTCAACGCCATGCGCTGCCGGGCCATGGCGGCGCCGTTCAACTGGTGCAAGGCGGTGGAACCCTACGCCGAGCTCTATGAGCAGTTGGTGGCCAAGGCCCTGGGGCAGGCCGTGAGGCCTTAGGGGCCGGCCCCATGTCACTCAGCCCCCCCGCGAGCCACGGCGCGGTTGTCCTGGACGCTGCGCGCACCCGCTTCGCCCTCTGGGCCCCGGATGCGCGCAGCGTCAGTCTCGAACTCGACCAGGGCCGGTCGCTGCCCATGCAGGCCGAGGCCGAGGGCTGGTTCGTGCTCCAGGCGCCCTGTCCTCCGGGCAGCCGCTACCGCTTCAAGATCGACCAACAGCTGCTGGTGCCGGACCCGGCGTCCCGGGCCCAGGACGGCGACATCCACGGCCCGAGCCTGGTGGTCGCCGCCGACGCCTATCCATGGCAGCACCCGGCCTGGGCTGGCCGGCCCTGGCACGAGGCGGTGATCTACGAGCTGCATGTGGGCGTCATGGGCGGCTACCAGGCGGTGCAACAGGCCTTGCCGGGCCTGGTGGAACTGGGGGTGACCGCCATCGAGCTGATGCCCCTGGCGGAATTCCCCGGTGCGCGCAACTGGGGTTACGACGGGGTTCTGCCCTATGCGCCGGAAGCCTCCTACGGCCCGCCCGAAGCGCTCAAGGCGCTGATCGACTGCGCCCACGGCCTGGGCCTGGCGGTCATTCTCGACGTGGTCTACAACCACTTCGGCCCCGACGGCAACTACCTGCCGCACTACGCCAAGGGCTTCTTTCGCCAGGACCTGCACACGCCCTGGGGCGCGGCCATCGACTTTCGCCGCCGCCCGGTACGCGACTTCTTTATCGACAACGCGCTGATGTGGCTCCTGGAATACCGCTTCGACGGCCTGCGCCTGGATGCGGTGCACGCCATCGACGACCCGGACTTTCTCCTCGAACTGGCCCGGCGGGTGCGCCAGGCCGTGCCTCCCGAGCGCCATGTGTGGCTCAACCTGGAGAACGAACGCAATCAGGCCAGCCTGCTGCAACAGGGCTTCGATGCCCAGTGGAACGATGATGGCCACAACGCCCTGCACGTGCTGCTGACCGGCGAAACCGAGGCCTACTACGCCGACTTCGCCGACGACCCGACCACGCAACTGGCCCGCTGCCTGAGCCAGGGCTTCGCCTTCCAGGGCCATGTCGACCGCCACGGCAAGGCCCGGGGCGAACCCAGCGGCCACCTGCCCCCCAGCGCTTTCGTGCTGTTCCTGCAGAACCACGACCAGATCGGCAACCGGGCCTTCGGCGAGCGCCTCAACCAGCTGGCACCGCCCCAGGCCCTGCACGCCGCAACCGCGCTGTTGCTGCTGTCACCGATGATTCCGCTGCTGTTCATGGGCGACGAGGTCGCCGCCGAGGAACCCTTCCTGTTCTTCACCAGTCATCAGGGACCACTGGCCGAGGCGGTGCGCGAGGGCCGGCGCAACGAGTTCGCCGCCTTCAGGGCCTTTGCCGATGCCCGGCAGCGCCAGGGCATCCCCGACCCCAATGCCCTTTCGACCTTCCAGGCCTCGCGGCCACAGCCGCGCTCCGACCAGGCCGCCGCGACCCGGGCGCTGTACCAGAGCCTGCTGCAGATCCGTCACCGCCAGTTGCTCCCGCGCCTGCCCGCCGCCCAGGCCCTGGGCACGCGGGTGCTGGCCGAGGGCGCCCTCAGCGCGCACTGGCGCCTGGGGGATGGCAGCCGCCTGCGCATCGACCTCAACCTGAGCCCGCACCGGGTCGAGCTGGCGCCCGAGCCCCCGGGGCAACTCTGGTTCGAACACCCGCCCCACAGCCTCGACCACTGGCGCCAAGGCTGGCTGCCGGCCTTCAGCGTGGTGGTCCAGCTGGACGACATACATGCCCCGACAGCCCCTGATGGAGAACGCCTATGAGCGATGCGCAACTGGAACTGCTGGCCAGCCGCGCCGGCCTGGCCGTGGATTGGATCGATGCCAACGGCCGTGGGCAGAAGGTCGAGCCCCGGGTCCTGCGGGCAGTGCTGGCGGGCCTGGGCCACCCTGCCGACAACGACCAGGAAATCCGGCACAGCCTGCAGCAACTGGAGGAACTGCAACACAGTCGCCACCTGCCGCCGCTGCTCACTGTCGACGTCGGCCAGGGGCTGGATCTGGCCCGCTACTTTCCGGCGCACACGGTCTGCGCCATCCAGCTGGAAGACGGCAACCCGCTGTCCCTGTCCCTGGATCAGGCCAGCGTGCTGCCCGGCGTGCTGCCCGTGGGCTACCACGGGATACAGGTGAACGACGAACACTTCGTCCTCGCCGTGGCCCCCGAACGCTGCTACAGCGTGGCCGACGCCGTGGACCAGGCCACGCCCCGCGCCTGGGGCCTGACGGTGCAGCTGTATGCCCTGCGGCGTCCCGGGGATGGCGGCTTTGGCGATACCCAGGCCCTGGAGGATCTGGCCCGCCAGGCCGCCGAGCGCGGTGCCGACGCCCTGGCCATCAGCCCGCTGCACGCCATGTTCGCCGCCGATCCCCAGCGCTACAGCCCCTACTCGCCCTCCAGCCGGCTGTTTCTCAACAGTCTGTACGCCGCGCCGGCGGCCATTCTCGGGGACCGGGCCTGGCGCACCGCCATCCAGTCCTGCGGGGTCGGCGAACAGTTGCAGGCCCTGGAGCATGAGCCGCTGATCGACTGGCCCCAGGCCGCCAAGGCCAAGCAGTTGGCATTACGGGCCCTGTATGCGGGCTTCTGTCACGGCCAGCACCCACTGCACGAGGACTTCGCCAGCTATCGCCGGGCCGCCGGCGAAGCCCTGGAAAACCACTGCCGCTTCGAAGCCATCCAGGCCCAGCGGGCGGCCCGTGGCGAAGACCTGGACTGGCGCCACTGGCCAGAACAGTGGCGCAACCCGGCCAGCCCAGCCCTGGCCCGCTTTGCCCAGGAGCAGGCTGAGGAAATCGGCTTTCATGCCTTCTGCCAGTGGCTGATTGCCCGCGGCCTGGAACGGGCCCAGAGCGCGGCCCGCAGCGGCGGCATGGGCATCGGCCTGATCGCCGACCTGGCGGTGGGCGCCGACGGCGGCGGCAGCCAGGCCTGGAGCCGCCAGGAGCAACTGCTGGCGTCCCTGACCGTGGGCGCGCCACCGGACGTGCTCAATCGCCAGGGCCAGGGCTGGGGCATCTGCGCCTTCTCCCCCGAGGGTCTGCAGCGCCATGGCTTTCGTGCCTTTATCGAAATGCTGCGGGCCAACTTCGCCCACGCCGGCGGCCTGCGCATCGACCATGTCATGGGCCTGCAACGCCTGTGGGTGATTCCCCTGGGCGCGCCGCCCAGCGACGGCGCCTACCTCAATTACCCGGTGGACGACCTGCTGCGCCTGCTGACCCTGGAGTCCCACCGCCATCAGGCCATCGTTCTCGGCGAAGACCTGGGCACGGTGCCCGACGGCCTGCGGGACAAGCTCGCCGCCCGGGCCATGCTCGGCATGCGCGTGCTGCTGTTCGAACAGGACCACGGCTGCCACTTCAGGCCGATCCTCGACTGGCCGGACAACGCCCTGGCCACCACCAGCACCCACGACCTGCCGACCCTCAATGGCTGGTGGCAGGGCCGCGACATCGACTGGAACCTGCGCCTGGGCATGGTGGACGAACACGGCGCCCGGCAATGGGCCGAACACCGCCAGCGCGAGCGTGACGGCCTGCGCCAGGCCCTGGCCCGGGACCCGCAGAACTTTCGCCAGGACTGCCAGGAAACCGAGCAGGTGATCGACGCTGCCGTGCGCTTTCTCGGCCACACCCGGGCGCCACTGGTGCTGCTACCCCTGGAAGACGCCCTGGGCATCGATGAACAGGCCAACCTGCCCGGCACCCTCGACAGCCACCCCAATTGGCGCCGGCGCCTGGCCAGCGCGAGCCGCCGCCTGCTGGAGGACAGCGACGCCGCCCGGCGCCTGGAACTGCTGGCCTGCGCCCGCCAGCAAGCCCTAGAGCGTGACCGATGAACTCCAGCACCCTGCCCCAGCCCCTGCCCCTGTTGCGGGCCAGCCTGCGCCTGCAGTTCCACCGGGGGTTCAGCCTCGACGACGCCGTGCCTCTGGTGCCCTACTTCGCCCGCCTGGGCATCAGCCACCTCTATGCCTCGCCGCTGCTGTGCGCCCGGGCCGGATCGATGCACGGCTACGACGTGGTGGACCCGACCCGGGTCAACCCGGAACTGGGCGGCGAAGCGGCCCTCAGACGCCTGGTGAGCGCCTTGCGCGCCCAGGGCATGGGCCTGATCCTGGACATCGTCTCCAACCACATGGCGGTGGGCGGCAGTGACAACCCCTGGTGGCTGGACCTGTTGCAGTGGGGGCGCCTGAGCCCCTATGGCGAATTCTTCGATATCCAGTGGCACTCTCCCGACCCGCTGATGCAAGGCCAGCTGTTGGTGCCCTTTCTGGCCAGTGACTACGGCGTAGCGCTGCAGCAAGGCAGCCTGCCCTTGCAGCTGGACGAGGATCTGGCGGGCTTTCATGTGCAGCACCACGAGCATCGTTTTCCCATCTGCCCTGCCGACTACGGGGAGCTGTTGCGGATCGAATCGCCCCTGGCGCTGGCGGCCGCGGCCGAACTCAAGGCCCTGGCCGGCGCCTTCGACGCCCTGCGCTTGCGCGGTGATGCCCAGGCCCAGGCCCGGCCCCTGCAACAGGCCCTGGCGCGCCTGCTGCAACAGCCGGCGCTGCGCCAAGCGGTCGCCGAGCACTTGCAAGGCTACGACGGACGTCAGCCCGAAGGTCTGAGCCGTCTGCATCAATTGCTGGAGCGCCAGAGCTACCGACTGGCCAGCTGGCGCACCGCCGCCGATGACATCAACTGGCGGCGCTTCTTCGACGTCAACGAGCTGGGCGGTCTGCGGGTCGAGCGCCCGGCGGTGTTCGAGGCCACTCACGCCAAGATCTTCCAGCTGATCGAAGAAGGCCTGGTGGACGGCCTGCGCATCGACCATATCGACGGCCTGGCCGATCCCCGGGCCTACTGCCGCAAGCTGCGGCGCCGGGTCGAGCGCCTGCGCCCCGGCCAGCACCTGCCGATCTATGTCGAAAAGATCCTCGGCGCCGAAGAAACCCTGGCCCGCGACTGGCAGGTGGACGGCAGCACCGGCTACGAATTCATGAACCAGATGTCGCTGCTGCAACAGGCCGCCACGGGCCGGCCACTGCTGGCCGAACTCTGGAGCCGATACAGTCGGCGGCCGGCGCAGTTTGCCCGGGAGGCACTGCTGGCCCGTCAGCAGATCCTCAACGGTTCTCTGGCCGGCGACTTTGAAAGCGTGGCCCAGGCCCTGCTGCAAGTGGCGCGCCTGGACCTGATGAGCCGCGACCTGACCCTGGGCGCCATTCGCCGGGCGCTGCAGGAACTGATCGTGCACTTCCCGGTGTATCGCACCTACATCAGCGCCCGCGGCCGCGGCCCCCAGGACCAGCGGTTCTTCCAGCAGGCCATGCAGGGGGCCCGGGCCAGCCTGGGCGAAGCCGACTGGCCGGTGCTCGATTACCTGGAGCGCTGGCTCGGCGGCCAGGGCTGGCGGCAACAGCCAGCGGGTCGCCCACGCAAACTGCTGCGCCACGCCTGCGTGCGCTTCCAGCAACTGACCTCGCCGGCGGCGGCCAAGGCGGTGGAGGACACCGCCTTCTATCGCTCGGCGGTGCTCCTGGCGCGCAATGACGTGGGCTTCGACACCGAGCAGTTCAGCGCGCCGCCCGCGGCCTTCCACAGCGCCTGCGAACAGCGCCTGGAGCGGTTCCCCGACAACCTGCTGACCAGCGCCACCCACGACCACAAGCGCGGCGAGGACAGTCGCGCGCGCCTGGCGGTGCTCAGCGAGCGCGCCGCCTGGTACGTGCGCCAGGTGCAGGCGTGGCGGCCGCTGGCCGATCCGTTGCGCCAAGGCCGCGACGGGCCATCGGCGGCGGATGAGCTGATCCTCTACCAGACCCTACTGGGCAGTTGGCCCCTGGACCTGCAGGCAGATGATCAACCGGCCCTGGCCGACTACGCCCGGCGGATCGGGCAGTGGCAACTCAAGGCCCTGCGCGAGGCCAAGCTGCACAGCAGTTGGGCCGCGCCGAACCCGGAGTACGAAGAGGCCGCGCAAGGGTTTATCGAGCGCCTGCTGTGCGCACCCGAGGGCCTGCCCTTGCGTCGCTCGATCGCCGATGCGGTGAATGCCATCGCCCCCGCCGGCGCCCTCAACAGCCTGGCGCAAACTTTGCTGCGCATGACAGTGCCGGGGGTGCCGGATCTGTATCAGGGCAACGAGTTCTGGGACTTCAGCCTGGTGGATCCGGACAACCGCCGGCCGGTGGACTACGGGGCCCGGCAACAGGCGCTGAACCGCCTGCGCGATCCCCGCGAGTGGCTCACCGGTTGGCGTGACGGGCGCATCAAGCAAGGCCTGATCGCCCGGACCCTGGGCCTGCGCAGCCAGTACCCGGAGCTGTTCCGGCGCGGCCACTACCAGCCCTTGCCGGTGCTCGGCCAGGAGGCGGGACGAGTTCTGGCCTTCATGCGTGAATACCGGGAGCAACGGTTGGTGGTGGTAGTGCCGATCCGGGTCGCCGCGCTGCTGGAGGACAGCGCAGTGCCCAAGGTCGATGCACAACGATGGGGCGATACCCGGGTGCAACTACCGTTCACCGCCTCGCGCCGCAACCTGAATGGACTTTTTTCAACCGGAGCAGTCACACCCCATAAGGAGTTGCTGATCAGTGCCGTATTGCAAGACTTTCCGCTCAATCTTTTGATTCAACATTGAATCCAGTCCAGGAGCATTGCGATGAGTACCGACGACAAACGCATTCGTGAATTCGCCTATCAGATCTGGGAATCGGAAGGCAAACCCCAGGGCCAGGAAGCCCGGCACTGGGACATGGCGCGCAAGCTGGCCGAAGCCGAAGCCCTGGCGCCGCCGCCCCCGGCCAAGGTCGCCAAGCCCAGGACCCGCACCGCCGCCGCCAAGCCCAAGGCCAAGCCGGCCGCCGCCGTGGTCCTGCCTCCGGGCGAGAAGCCGGCGCCGAAGAAACCCCGGGCCCCGCGCAAGCCGCCCGCCCACTGACGCCCTTCCCCACCCGTTGATCACCGCCGACCCGTGGCGCGTCATGGCGCCACAAGGGTTTGTCTCGCCCGGAAAAAACCGGAGCAACACGGGTATCAGCACTTGTCATCAGACCTGCAGGAGCAACCATGAGCCGATCCAAGCAGACTCCCGAGCACGAACCCTCGCGCATCCGTGAAGGCCTGCCCTTCCCGCTGGGCGCCACCTGGGATGGCCTGGGCGTCAACTTCGCGCTGTTCTCGGCCAACGCCACCCGGGTCGAACTGTGCCTGTTCGACGCCACCGGTGAAGTGGAACTGGAGCGCATCGAACTGCCGGAATACACCGACGAGATCTTCCACGGCTACCTGCCCGATGCCCACCCCGGGCTGATCTACGGCTACCGGGTGTACGGCCCCTACGACCCGGCCAACGGCCACCGCTTCAACCCCAACAAACTGCTGATCGACCCCTATGCCAAGCAACTGGTGGGGGAACTGAAATGGTCCGAGGCGCTGTTCGGCTACACCATCGGCCACCCGGATGCCGACCTGAGCTTCGATGAGCGTGACAGCGCGCCCTTCGTGCCCAAGTGCAAGGTCATCGATCCGGCCCACACCTGGGGCCACGACCAGCAGATCAAAGTGCCCTGGGACAAGACGGTCATCTACGAGACCCACGTGCGCGGCTTCACCATGCGCCATCCCGCGGTGCCGGAAAACCTACGGGGCAGCTTTGCCGGGCTGATGGTCGACGACGTGCTGGAGCACATTCGCAAGCTGGGGGTGTCGTCGGTGGAGCTGTTGCCGATCCACGCCTTCGTCAACGATCAGCACCTGCTGCACAAGGGCATGACCAATTACTGGGGCTACAACAGCATCGCCTTCTTCGCCCCGGACCCGCGCTACCTGGCCAGCGGCAAGATCGCCGAATTCAAGGAAATGGTCGCGCACCTGCACGAAGCCGGACTGGAGGTGCTGCTGGACGTGGTCTACAACCACACCGCCGAAGGCAATGAACAAGGCCCTACCCTGTCCATGCGCGGCATCGACAACGCCTCCTACTACCGCCTGATGCCCGACGACAAGCGCTTCTACATCAACGATTCCGGCACCGGCAACACCCTGGACCTGAGTCATCCCTGCGTGCTGCAGATGGTCACCGACTCCCTGCGCTACTGGGCCACGGAAATGCACGTGGACGGTTTCCGCTTCGACCTGGCGACCATCCTCGGCCGCTACCACGATGGTTTCGACGAGCGCCACAGCTTCCTCGTGGCCTGCCGCCAGGACCCGGTGCTGCGCCAGGTGAAGCTGATCGCCGAACCCTGGGACTGCGGCCCCGGCGGCTACCAGGTGGGGCGCTTTCCGCCGGGCTGGGTGGAATGGAACGACCGTTTCCGCGATACCGTGCGGGCCTTCTGGAAAGGCGACGACGGCCAGTTGGCGGACTTCGCCGGGCGCATGACCGCCTCCGGCGAGATGTTCAACCAGCGCGGCCGGCGGCCCTATGCGTCGGTCAACTTCGTCACCGCCCACGACGGCTTCACCCTGCGCGACCTGGTGTCCTACAACGACAAGCACAACCAGGCCAACGACGAGAACAACCAGGACGGCAGCGACAACAACCTGTCCTGGAACCATGGCGTCGAAGGCCCCACCGACGACCCCGAGATCAACGCCCTGCGCCTGCGCCAGATGCGCAACTTCTTCGCCACCCTGCTGCTGGCCCAGGGCACGCCGATGCTGGTGGCCGGCGACGAATTCGCCCGCACCCAGCACGGCAACAACAACGCCTACTGCCAGGACAGCGAGATCGGCTGGGTCAACTGGGAGCTGGACGCCGACGGCAAGGCGCTGCTCAAGTTCGTCAAGCGCCTGATCAAGCTGCGCCTGAACTACCCGATCCTGCGGCGTGGGCGCTTCCTGGTCGGCAGCTACAACGAGGACCTCGGGGTCAAGGACGTCACCTGGCTGGCCCCGGACGGCAACGAGATGAGCACCGAACAATGGCAAGACCCCCACGGCCGTTGCCTGGGCATGCTGCTGGACGGCCGCGCCCAGGAAACCGGGATCCTGCGCCCCGGGGCCGACGCCACGGTGCTGCTGGTGGTCAATGCCCATCACGACATCGTCAATTTCCGCCTGCCCGAGGTGCCGGCCGGCGAGTTCTGGAGCTGCATGCTCGACACCAACCAGCCGGCGGTGCGCGGCCAGGAGCGTTTCGCCTTCGGCCACAGCTACTCGGTGACCGGACGTTCGCTGCTGCTGTTCGAGTTGCAGCATGAGGAAGAAGACTGAAATGGACCTGCAAGCCTTCCTGCGCCATTACCCCGACCTGGGGCACGCCGATGCCCCGGCGCTGGGCCTGTGCCTGGAGGCTCTGGTGGCCGCCGGCCTGGATCGCCTGCCGCGGCCGGCGGGCGGGGCCACCCTGCAGCGTTGGCAGGCCCTGGCCCGGATCGCCGGACATGACCTGGGCCTGTGCAAGCTCTACGAGGGACACACCGATGCCCTGGCGATCATGCAAGAGCTGGACTGCACCGTCGCCCCCGGCACCACCTGGGGCACCTGGGCCGCCGAACCGCCCCGGGCCCGGGTTCAGGCCGACGCCGACGGCCCGCACTGCCGCTTGCGCGGGACCAAGGCCTGGTGCTCGGGAGCCGCGGTGCTCAGCCATGCCCTGCTCACCGCCTGGGACAGCGCGGGGCGCCAGCGCCTGGTGGCGGTGGCCCTGGACCAGCCCGGGGTGCAGGTCGAGCGCGGCGGCTGGCAGGCGGTGGGCATGGCCAATACCGACAGCCGGCAGGTGCGGTTCGACCAGGCACGGGGCCATTGGGTCGGCGGGCCGGACGACTACCTGCAGCGCCCGGGTTTCTGGCAGGGCGCCATAGGCATCGCCGCCTGCTGGCTGGGCGCGGCCCAGGCCATCGCCCTGCCGCTGCGCGAACACTGCGCCAAGCGCGACGAGCCCCACGCCCAGGCGCATCTGGGGGCGGTGGACAGCGCCCTGCATCAGGCCGCCTGCGTCCTGCGCCACAGTGCCCGGCAGCTGGACCAGGCCCCCGACGCCGATTGCCAACTGCTGGCCCGGCGCACCCGGGCCGTGACCGAAGCCAGCGTCGACAGCCTGCTGCGGCATGTCGGTCGGGCCCTGGGCGCGGGCCCCTACTGCCTGGACCGGCACTTCGCCCGGCTGCTGGCCGACCTGCCGGTGTTTATCCGCCAGAGCCATGCCGAACGCGACCTGGCCCAGCTCGGCCAACAGCTGGCCGGCGAAGCCGCTGCGGGGGACCAGGGAGGATGGTACCTGTGAAAGCCAATCCGATTGTCGGCCGCGGCACTTCACTGAAGGCCTGGCAGGCCTCCTCGCACCTGCGGGCGATGGCCTGCGTGGATATCCAGACCCTGGTTGCGCCCGGTTCGCGGGCGGTGATCGTGGCCCCGCACCCGGACGACGAAATCCTCGGCTGCGGTGGCCTCCTGCAATTGCTGGCGGCCGCGGGACGGGAACTGTTGCTGATTTCGGTCACCGATGGCAGCGCCAGCCATCCCGGCTCACCGCGCTGGCCCATCGAGCGCCTGAGCCTGGTGCGGCCCCAGGAGTCCGCCGAAGGCCTGCGCCGCCTGGACCTGCCACTGGCGCGGATCACATGGCTGCGCGGCGGCTTCGAGGACAGCCGCGTGGCCCGGGACGAAGCGGCCCTGGCGCGCTACATCCAGGCGCGCCTGCGGCCGGACGATGTGCTGTTCAGCACCTGGTGCGAGGACGGCCATTGCGACCACGAGGCCGTGGGCCGGGCCAGCGCCCTGGCCCCCCGGGCCGCGGGTGCGCGCCTCAGGGAGCTACCCATCTGGGGCTGGCACTGGGCCGATCCCGAGGGCCGCCAGTTGCCCTGGGAGCGCGCCCGCAAGGTGCTGCTCAGCCCCGCCCAGGTGGCACGCAAGCGTCACGCCATCCAGGCCTTCGCCAGCCAGTTGGAAGGCGACCCGGACATTGGCCTGGCACCGGTACTGGCGCCACACATCATCGAGCGTCTGCTGCAACCCTTCGAGGTGGTATTCCTATGAGCGTCGACAGTCACTATTTCGAAGGGCTGTTCGCCCGGGACCAGGATCCCTGGGCCTTTCGCCGACGCTGGTACGAACAGCGCAAGCGCGCCATCACCCTGGCCAGCCTGCCGCGGCGCCATTACCGGAGCATTTTCGAACCCGGATGCGCCAACGGCGAACTCAGCGCCGAACTGGCGACCCGCTGCGACAGCCTGCTGTGCTGCGACACCGCACAGACTGCGGTCGGCCTGGCCCGGCAACGCCTGCGTTCGATGCCCCAGGCCCGGGTGGAATGCGCGCGCCTGCCCGAGGACTGGCCCGACGGCCCCTTCGAGCTGATTGTCATCAGCGAGCTTGGCTACTACCTGGACCCCGGGGATCTGGCGCGCCTGGTGACGCGGGCCCTGGACTCCCTGGCCGCCGACGGTCAGTTGCTGGCCTGTCATTGGCGTCCGCCCATCGCCGGCTGTCCCCTGGAGGGCGGGCAAGTGCATGCAATGCTCCACCGGCAGTTGCAGCTGCCACGCCTGCTGGAACATCAGGATGCGGATTTTCTCCTCGACCTCTGGGGCCGCGACGCGGATTCGGTCGCGACCCTGGAGGGCCTGCGATGATCGGTGTGGTGATTCCCGCCCATAACGAAGAGCAACTGCTGGCCGACTGCCTGCAATGTGCCCTGACAGCCGCCAGCCACCCCGAGCTGAAGGAGGACGTGCTGATCCTGGTGGTGCTCGACAGCTGTTCCGACCGCTCCCTGAGCATCGCCCGCCAGTACGCCGTCCAGCACCTGCAATTGCAGGTGCGCAATGTCGGACGGGCGCGCGCCGCCGGCGCGCAATGGCTGCTGCAGGCCGGGGCACGCTGGCTGTCGTGCACCGACGCCGACAGCCGGGTGCCCGCGGACTGGCTGGTGGCCCAGCTGGCCCAGGGCACCGACGCCGTCTGCGGCACGGTCACCGTCGACAGCTGGAGCGAAGGCTTCGCGCCCCAGGCCCAGGCCCGCTACCACGATGCCTACCAGAGCGCCGATGAGCATCGGCATGTCCATGGCGCCAACCTGGGCATCAGCGCCGCGGCCTATGTTCGCGCCGGCGGTTTCGAAGCCCTGGCGTGTCACGAGGACGTGCAACTGGTGCGACAGCTGCAGCGCAGCGGCGCCAGCATCGCCTGGAGCCGGCACCCGCAGGTGATTACCAGCGGGCGCCTGGACAGCCGGGCCCGGGGCGGCTTTGGCGATTACCTGCAAAGCCTGGTCGAACCTTGAAGGGCGAGGAAGTAGCGCACGACTTTCGTCTTGTGGCCTCCCCGGGGAAGCAATTGCCGTCTACCCTGTGACAGGGTTCGTAATGCTCGAACAAAGCTTGGTCCGCCCCTGCGTGGAGGGTTCCAGGCTGTGTATGATGAGCCCCGCATCGCGGCGCCCCAAAGGGATGGAGCGCCGGTACTTCACGCTGAGGCGGATGCCGGAATCAGCGTGCGGACAAACCCAGGGGCGCGGCTCGACGGTGGTTCCACCGCCCAGGCCGCGACCCGACAAACAGGGACGTGACACCTCATGAAAGCCATACCCGCAGTAGACAACAGCTGGTCCAGCCAGATATGGAACTCCGCCCGCCGACTGGCCGAGGTCCCGGCCATCAACCTGGCCAGCCTGGTTCCGCCAGGCTCACGGGCGGTGATCGTCGCCCCCCACCCCGGTGACGAGGTGGTCGCCAGCGGCGGACTGCTGCAAGTGCTGGCCCACCACGGCCACCCTTTGCAGTTGATCTCCATCAGCGACGGCAGTGCCAGCCACCCGGGCTCGGAACGCTGGCCCAAGCGCCGCCTCAGCGTGTTCCGCCCCCAGGAAAGCGCCGAGGCCCTGCGTCGCCTGGGCTTGCCGCTGCACAGCCTGAAGTGGATTCGCGGCGGCTTTGCCGACAACGCCCTGAGCGAGCGCGAGCAGCAACTGGTGCCCTTCATCAGCCGCTACCTGCGCGACAGCGACGTGGTGTTCAGCACCTGGCGCGCCGACGGCAACCTCGATCACGAAGCGGTGGGCCGGGCGACGGCCAAGGCGACGGCCCTGGTGGGCGCACGCTTCTACGAAATTCCGCTGTGGGCCTGGCACTGGCCGTCGCGGGAGGAGCATCAGATCCCCTGGCAGCGGGCCCGCAAGCTGCGCCTGGACACCTGGACCGTGGCCCGCAAGCGGCATGCCGCCCACGCCTATGCCAGCCAGCTGCAGGGCGAGCCGGAGATCGGCCTGGAGCCGGCGCTGTCTCCGGTGCTGCTGGAGCGCTTGCGCCTGCCCTACGAGATCATCCTGATGTAGACCGGGGCCGATGCACATTCAGCTGAACGCGAGCGCCTGCCGTCAGTCCCATCAGTAACCGCCACGGAAACACAGGAGCCCGCGTGAGCATCGATTGCCCCCCTCAGCCCGACCCACCAGGCATCCGCCGCCTGCGGGTGCTGACCGTCAATACTCACAAGGGCTTCACCGCCCTCAACCGGCGCTTCATTCTTCCGGAGCTGCGCGAGGCGGTACGCAGCACCCGGGCCGATCTGGTGTTTCTCCAGGAAGTGCTGGGGGAGCATGAGCGCCACGCCTCACGCCTGAACAACTGGCCCGAGCAGTCGCAATACGAATTTCTCGCCGACAGCATGTGGAGCGATTACGCCTACGGGCGCAATGCGGTGTACCCCGACGGCCATCACGGCAACGCCCTGCTGTCGAAGTTTCCCATCCGCCAGTACCGCAACCTTGATGTCTCCATCACCGGTCCCGAACGCCGGGGCCTGCTGCACTGCGTACTGGATGTGCCGGGCCACGCCGAAGTGCACGCCATCTGCGTGCACCTGAGCCTGCTGGAGAGCCATCGGCAACAGCAACTGGCCCTGCTGTGCCAGTTGCTCGAATCCCTGCCCGCCGAGGCGCCGGTGATCATCGCCGGCGACTTCAACGACTGGCAGATGCACGGCAATGTCACCCTGGGGCGACGGGACGACCTGCACGAAGCCTTCGAGCGCCATCACGGCCGCCCGGCCAAGACCTACCCGGCCCGCTGGCCGTTGCTGCGCCTGGACCGCATCTACCTGCGCAACGCCAGCAGCCATCGACCGCAGATTCTCGGCAACAAACCCTGGACCCACCTCTCCGACCACCTGCCCCTGGCGGTGGAAGTGCACCTCTAGCCGAGGCTCGCTGCCCGGCCCGCCAGGGGTGCGCGGGCAACCGCCGCAGGTGCGGGCCGGCCAGCGACGGCGTGCACCGTGGCCGCACCGGGCGCCGCGCACGGTTCGCCGGCAAGCCGGCTTCTACGGGGCATCGCCACGGTCAGGGCGCAGCACCAGGACCGCCAGGGGCGGCAGGTTGAGCACCAGGGACAGGGCCTGGCCATGGCTGCCCTGCTCTTGGCTGAACGCCTCGCCGCCGTTGCCGTAGTTGGAGCCGGCATACAGCTGCGAATCGCTGTTGAGCAGTTCGCTCCAGCGCCCGGCCAGGGGCACGCCGACCCGGTAGGCCTGGCGCGGCACCGGGGTGAAGTTGGCCACCACCAGCAACGGCTCGCCGCTGCGGCTCCAGCGCAACCAGGCGTACACGCTGTTGATCGCGTCATCGCCGATCAGCCATTGGAAGCCCTGGGGCACGTCGTCCTGGTCATGCAGTGCCGGGTACTGGCGATACAGCTGGTTGAGGTCCGTCACCAGCTTTTGCACCCCGCGGTGCTCGGGGTATTGCAGCAGGTACCAGTCCAGTTGCTGATCGTGGTTCCACTCGCGCCACTGGCCGAACTCGCAGCCCATGAACAGCAGCTTCTTGCCCGGATGGGTCCACATGAAGCTCAGGTAGGCCCGCAGGTTGGCGAACTTCTGCCAGCGGTCGCCGGGCATCTTGTCGATCAGCGAATGCTTGCCGTGCACCACCTCGTCGTGGGAGATCGGCAGGATGAAGCGTTCGGACCAGGCATACACCAGGCCGAAACTCAGCTCGTTGTGGTGATGGGCGCGGTACACCGGGTCCTGCTGGATGTAATGCAGCGAGTCGTGCATCCAGCCCATGTTCCATTTGTAGGCAAAGCCCAGGCCGCCCTGGTCGGTGGGCCGGCTGACCCCGGGCCAGGCCGTGGACTCTTCGGCGATCACCAGGGCCCCTGGCGCTTCCAGGGCCACCACGTCGTTGAGGTGGCGCAGAAAATCGATGGCTTCCAGGTTCTCGCGACCGCCATGGCGGTTGGGCACCCACTCCCCGGCCTTGCGCGAATAGTCGCGGTAGAGCATCGAGGCCACGGCGTCCACCCGCAGGCCATCGACGTGGAAATGCTTGAGCCAGTGCAGCGCCGAAGCCAGCATGAAACCGTGCACTTCGCTGCGCCCGAGGTTGTAGATCAGGGTGTCCCAGTCCTGATGGAAGCCTTCCAGGGGATTGCCGTATTCATACAGCGCGGTGCCGTCAAATTGCGCCAGGCCGTGGGCATCGGTGGGAAAATGCGCCGGCACCCAATCGAGGATCACCCCGAGCTGCGCCCGGTGGCAGGCGTCGACAAAGGCAGCGAAATCCCGCGGGCTGCCATAGCGGGCGCTGGGGGCGAACTGCGACAACGGCTGGTAGCCCCAGGAGCCGCCAAAGGGATGCTCCATGATCGGCATCAGTTCGATATGGGTGAACCCCAGGTCCTTGACGTAGGGAATCAGGCGCTCGGCCAGCTCGGCCCAGCTGTACTGGCGGGCCACCTCCCCCAGGTCGTCCACCTCGCACTGCCAGGAGCCGGCGTGCAGCTCGTAGATCGACAGTGCCGCGTCGGGCCGCTGCAGCTGGCTGCGTTGCGCCATCCACGACTGGTCCTGCCAGTCGAAATCCAGCGGTTCGGCGACCCGCGAGGCGGTCTCCGGCGGCAGTTGCGTGGCCAGGGCCATGGGATCGGCCTTGAGCGGCAGGATGCCCTGGGCCCCGAGAATCTCGTACTTGTAGGCCTCGCCGGCCTGCAGCCGCGGGATGAACAGCTCCCAGACCCCGGAAGGATGGCGCAGGCGCATCGGATGGCGGCGCCCGTCCCAGATATTGAAGTCCCCCACCACCGAGACGCGCCGGGCATTGGGCGCCCAGACCGCGAAGCGCACCCCGGCGACGCCGTCCACGCACATCACCTGGGCGCCCAGGCATGCACTCAGATCGCGGTGATTGCCTTCGGCGAACAGGTACAGGTCCATCTCCCCCAGCAACGGGCCGAAGCTGTAGGGGTCTTCGCTGACCTGCTCGCCTCCGGCCCACTGCACCCGCAGCAGATAGGCCCGGCACTCGTCGAAATGCCCGACAAACAGCCCCGGCGCCTCGGCGGCCTGCAGGCTGCCCAGGACCTGCTGCTGGTCCCGGTCCAGCACTTGCACGCTCAGTGCCCCGGGCACAAAGGCGCGGATGAACTGACCGCCCACGCCGTCGCCGTGGGGGCCGAGAATGGCGAACGGGTCCTGATGTTCCGCCCGTACCAGGGCTTCGATGGCCTTGGCCGAGGGCAGCAATGCCGCTGTGGGCTTTCCCTGTTCCTTGTTCGAGACACTCATGACTGCTCTCCACCACGCTCAAGTTCGGAAAAAGCTTGCAGCTCACTCAACAGCCCGACCAGGCCGTGCAAGGGCACGTGGAGCCAGGTGGGCCGGTTTTGCGCTTCATAGGCCAACTCATAGGCGGCCTTCTCCAGGCTGAACAGGGCCAGGGCGGCATCCGCGGCGCCGGGCTCCTGCCAGCCATGGGCAAGCGTAGCCGTCGCCAGCCGATACGCCTGGACAAAGGCCTGCCGGGCCTGGTCGAGGTAACGCCGCAGCACCCGCTCCCGCGCCGCCGCGGCCGCCGGCGAGCCATCGACCACCGGCGCCTCGCGGGCCATGGCCGCGGCATAGTCGAAGGAGCGCAACACCCCGCTGACGTCCTTGTACGGGCTGTGCTTGCCCCGGCGCTCGGCCAGGGACCGCGCCGGCTCGCCCTCGAAGTCGATCAGGTAGGCGTCGCCCTTGACCACCAGCACCTGGCCCAGGTGCAGATCGCCGTGGACCCGGATGCGCAGGCCGCCCACCAGCTGTTTGGCCAGCTGCTGGATATGACCGAGGATCTGCGCCTTGTGCTGCAACAATCGACTCACCCACTGCCGGTCCCGGGTGCTCAGTGCACCTTGATGCTGCTTGAGCACCTGCAACCCTCGTTCCACTTGCCCGGCCACCTGCCGATTCCAGGCCTGGGTGTCCTTGAGCGTGCTCACTTGTGGTGCAAAGTCCGGGCCGCTGCCCGGGGCCGCCAGCAACAGGTGCATTTCCCCCAGGCGCCGGCCCAGCAGCCCGGCAAACTCCCGCAGTTCGCCAAGGGCGTTGTAATGCTGCTCCTGCTCGGACATGGCATCCGCCAGCTCATCGTGGATGGCCCGCTGCAGGGTGTTCTGCGTCCACTCCCAGGCGTCGCCCTGATTGCTCAGGTAGCCCTGGGCGATCATCAGCAGGTGGTCCTCGCCCTGGGCATCGCAACGCAGCACCGCACCCAGCAGGGGCGAGATATGGGCAAAGCCCGCGGCCGTGAGGAAGGCGCCCATTTCCAGCTCCGGATGCACGCCGGCGGACACCCGGCGCAGCAGCTTGAGCACCAGGCTGCCGCCCACCACCACCGAACTGTTGGACTGCTCCGCCGACAGGTAGCGCACCTCGGACTCGGCCCCCAGGCCCAGCCCGTCCAGGGCCGGGCTGCCCTCGAAACGGATCGACCCGGCCTCGCTCTGCAGCCGGGTGCGGGCCTGCAGGGCCTGGAGCACGTCGCGCACGAAACTGTCGAGGGCGAAGGCATCGGTGATCAGGCCCACCTGGCGCCCGCGGCGCACCCGGGCCATGGCCAGTTGCTGGGGCAAGGCACTGCCGAACTGCTCTTCACCGAGCAGGCCGAAGGGCAACTGATAGCGCTCGGACTGGCCGTCGCCGCTGACCTCGATCTCGCTGAGCAGCACCGGATGCCGAGGGTCGCCAAAGCGCACGGCGTAGGCGATGCGCAGTGCTTGCGGGGCGCTGTCCTTGCCGGCAAACCAGCGGCGCTTGGGCAGCCAGAGGGGCAGCACTTCGTGCTCCAGGGTGGTGCGCGCCGGGGCTTCGAGCAATTCTTCGAGGCGCTTTTTCAGGACCAGGGTGCAGAAGTCCGGCAGGCTCTGGGCCGGCTCCACGTGCCAGCTGGGCATCTGCTGCTCGGCGGCCAGGACGAACCAGTAGAAACCGTAGGGCGCCAGGGTCAGCAGAAAGTGCAATTGGCCGATGGGCGGAAAGGCATTGCCGCCAAGCATTTCCACCGGGACCCTGCCGGCGAACGCCGACAGGTCCAGCTCCGCGGCCTGGGCACTGCGCGAGACGTTGGCCACGCACAGGATGATTTCCTGATGGCCGTCGGCGTCGGTGTATTCCCGGGTGTAGGCCAGGATCCGCCGGTTGCTCGGCGACAGCATCTTCAGGCTGCCACGGCCAAAGGCCTTGGACTGCTTGCGCACCGCCAGCATGCGCCGGGTCCAGTTGAGCAGGGAGTGAGGATCGCCGGACTGAGTCTCGACATTGACCGACTGATAGCCATACAGCGGGTCCATGATCGGCGGCAGCACCAGGCTGGCCGGGTCGGCCCGGGAGAAGCCGCCATTGCGGTCGATGGACCACTGCATCGGCGTGCGCACGCCGTCGCGGTCCCCCAGGTAGATGTTGTCGCCCATGCCGATCTCGTCGCCGTAATACAGGGTCGGAGTGCCGGGCATCGACAGCAGCAGGCTGTTGAGCAGCTCGATGCGCCGCCGGTCGCGCTCCATCAGCGGCGCCAGGCGCCGGCGGATGCCCAGGTTGATCCGCGCCCGGCGGTCGGCGGCGTAGTAGTTCCACAGGTAGTCGCGCTCCTTGTCGGTGACCATCTCCAGGGTCAGCTCATCGTGGTTGCGCAGGAAGATCGCCCATTGGCAGTGGGCCGGGATCTCCGGGGTCTGGCGCAGGATATCGGTGATCGGGAAGCGGTCTTCCTGGGCCAGGGCCATGTACATGCGTGGCATCAGCGGGAAGTGAAAGGCCATGTGGCACTCGTCGCCGTCGGTGCCGTTGACGGCCTGCCCGAAGTACAGCTGGGTGTCTTCCGGCCATTGGTTGGCCTCGGCCAGGAGCATGCGGTCCGGGTAGTGGGCATCGATCTCGGCGCGAATGCGCTTGAGCACGTCGTGGGTTTCGGGAAGGTTTTCGTTGTGAGTGCCATCGCGCTCGATCAGGTAGGGAATGGCGTCCAGGCGCAGGCCGTCGATGCCCATGTCCAGCCAGTAGCGCATGACCGAGAGCACCGCCTTCATCACCTGGGGGTTGTCGAAGTTGAGGTCCGGCTGGTGGGAATAGAAGCGGTGCCAGAAGTACTGGCCGGCCACCGGGTCCCAGGTCCAGTTGGACTTCTCGGTGTCGAGAAAGATGATCCGGGTGCCGGCGTACTTCTGGTCGTCGTCGGACCACACGTAGAAATTGCGCGCCGCCGAACCGGACCTGGCCTTGCGCGCCCGCTGGAACCAGGGGTGCTGGTCCGAGGTGTGGTTGATCACCAGTTCGGTGATCACCCGCAGCTCGCGCTTATGGGCCTCGGCGATAAAGCGCCGCACGTCGGCCAGGGTGCCGTAGTCGGGGCTGACCCCGCGGTATTCGGCGATGTCGTAGCCGTCGTCGCTCCGTGGCGAGGGGTAGAACGGCAACAGCCAGAGGGTGTTGACCCCCAGGTCCTTGATGTAGTCGAGCTTGGCGATCAGCCCGGGAAAGTCGCCGATTCCATCGTTGTTGGAATCGAAAAAGGACTTCACATGCACCTGGTAGATCACCGCGTCCTTGTACCAGAGCGGGTCCTTGATAAAGGTCGCGGTGCGGGGTTTCTTGGCCATGTCGGACTCCTTGAAAAAATGAATGAGCGCCGACGCACCTGCCGATGCGCCACGACAGCGGTAGGAGCTGGCTTGCCAGCGCAGGCGTTGGCCAGGCCGGCGCAAGGCTCATGGGGCTCTTGGCCGGCAAGCCGGCTCCTACAGGGGACTGATGCGCCAGATGCCGAAGGGCTGCGCCGGTTCCAGGCGCATGAATTGGGTCTTGCCGTACCAGGTCCAGCGGTGGCCGTTCATCAGGTCTTCGCCCTGGGTCGAGGCGTCGTCAGGCAGCCCCATTTCCCACAGCGGCAGCTCGAAATGGGCCTCCTGCGGGTTGAACGGATCGAGGCTGACCGCCACCAGCACGAAGTTGTCGCCCTCGGCGCTGCGCTTGCCGAAATACAGGATCTGGTCGTTCCAGGCGTTGTACAGCTTGAGTCCCAGGTGGCTGTGCAGCGCCGGGTTCTGCCGGCGGATGCGGTTGAGCTGGGCGATCTCGGCAATGATGTTGCCGGCGGCGTTGAAATCCCGGGGGCGGATCTCGTACTTCTCCGAATCCAGGTATTCCTCCTTGCCCGGCAGCGCCGCCGACTCGCAGAGTTCGAACCCGGAGTACATGCCCCACAGCCCCGAGCCCATGCTGGCCAGCACCGCGCGGATCAGAAACCCCGGGCGCCCCGACTCATGCAGAAACGCCGGATTGATGTCCGGGGTGTTGACGAAGAAGTTCGGCCGGAAGCACTCGCGCCATGGCGACTGGTTGAGTTCGCTGAAGTAGCTGGCCAGTTCGCTCTTGGTGTTGCGCCAGGTGAAGTAGGTGTAGCTCTGGGAGTAACCGACCTTGCCCAGGCGCGCCATCATCGCCGGGGTGGTGAAGGCTTCGGCCAGGAAGATCACCTCCGGGTGCCGGCCGCGCACGTCGGCGATCAGCCACTGCCAGAACGGCAGCGGCTTGGTGTGGGGGTTGTCCACGCGAAACAGCTTGACCCCCTCCTCGACCCAGCCGAGGACGATGTCCCGCAGTTCCAGCCACAGACCGGGGATGGCCTCGGCGGCATAGAAGTCGACATTGACGATGTCCTGGTACTTCTTCGGCGGGTTCTCGGCGTATTTGATGGTGCCGTCCGGTCGCCAGTTGAACCAGCCCGGATGCTGCTTGAGCCAGGGGTGGTCCTGGGAGCACTGGATGGCAAAGTCCAGGGCGATTTCCAGGCCGTGGTCGGCGGCGGCGGCCACCAGCCGGCGAAAGTCCTCCCGGCTGCCCAGTTGCGGATGGATGGCCTCGTGGCCGCCCTCCTCGCTGCCAATCGCGTAAGGGCTGCCGGGGTCGTCCGGCGCGGCGCTGAGGGCATTGTTGCGGCCCTTGCGATGGCGGCGGCCAATGGGATGGATCGGCGGGAAGTACAGCACGTCGAAGCCCATGTCATGGATCATCGACAGCCGCCCATGGACATCGTCGAAGGTGCCGTGGCGCCGGGGATCATCGGTGATCGAACGGGGAAACAGCTCGTACCAGCTGGCGAACTGCGCGCGCTTGCGCTCCACATCCACCGGGTACTCGGGGCTCAGGCTCAGGTAGGGACGGTGATCGGCCTCGGCCATCAGCCGGGCGCTGCGCTCCGCGAGAAACAACGCCACCTGCTCGGTCTCCAGCAATCCGGCCAGTTGCTCGCGCAACGCAAGCAATTGCTCGCGCAACGGCCCCTCGCTGCGTTCGGCGGCCTGCTGCACCTGATTGCGCCCCTCCTGCAGCTCCAGGCTCACCGGCACCCCGGCCTGGTGCTTTTTCTCCAGCTCGTGGCAGAAGCTGGCGAACTGGTCGATCCAGGCTTGGATGCAGAAGCGGTAGCGACCCACCACCGGCACCGGGAAGCGCCCCAGCCAGCCATCGTTGCCCTGATCCTCCAGAGCCTGGCTGTACCAGCTGTCCTGGCCCTCGTTGCGCCAGCGCACGCGCACCGCCAGCCGGTCGTGACCGTCGGCGAACACCTTGCACGTCACCTCGACCTCCTGGCCCTCCACCGCCTTGACCGCAAACTGCCCGCCTTCGAGCACCGGACGGGTGTTCTCGATGGCGATGCGCGGCAGCAGCAAGGCCTGGGACAAGGGCAGCTGCGACGGATGGTCGTGCTGTTGTGTCGGTTTCTCTGCAGTCATCGAGCATCACCCCTCTAACACGTCCAAGACGCTCTGGTTGTGGAGCCGGCGGCACCCCGGTGAATCCATGCACCTAGTGTCCGAGCCACAGGCCGCGGCGAAAGTTCAGCGCAATTGCTCGGCCAGGCGACGGGAATCAAATCCGCGTGCGCAGGGCCCACCGCAAGAGCCTGTGCATCGACAAGCACAAAGGAGGCCATAGCGATGAATATCCCGATCCCGGCAGAAACCCCCGACCCGAACCTCGACCAACCGCCCTTGCCCCCCAGCGAACCGCCACCGGTGCCCGAGCAGGATCCGCCCGGCACCACCGCACCGCCCAAGGGCGATCCGCCCACTACCCAGCCACCGGTGGAGCTCCAAGCATAGCCAGCGGTCCCGGCAGGTCGGCGGCGGCAACCGCCGCCAGGCACCGTTGATCGCCGCCGTCGAACCCGGGCTCCACCCCGCCCCCTAACCTGTATGCCCACCGCCAAGAGGAACGCACCATGAGCCTGCGCATAGAAAACCAGACCTGCTATTTCGACACCGACACCCTTCACCTGCGCCTGCCCGCCAGCGCCGTGACCGTCATCACCGACAGCGCCAAATCCATGTCGGCGGTGGATCTGACAGGCGAACGGGTCTACATCACCGAGGCCCAAGCCGACGCCTTGACCGTGGCGGGCGCTACCGACGGCCGGCGCCATCTGAAGGCCACCGAGGGTGATTCGGTGATTTGACTGACCTGGATCAGGGCTGTCCGCACAGGCCTGTGCCAGAGGCCCCTGCGGCCATCCCTAGGGGTGCTGGAGGGGGTGCAGCAAGTTGTCGCAGGGCCCCGGAAAAGCTCATCTGATACGGTTTTTTATCAAATACCTGAGTCTGTTATGCAAACAGATCCGTGGTCATAGTTGCGCGGCCTGATGGAGGCTGATGAGCGAACGACCATGAGCGAAAGAATCCCCGTCCGATTAGTAGAGACCTTCGAACCTTCACAACCCAAACAGATGAAGTCGAAGACCACCGACAAACACGTTTACACCCGCAGCTTCACCGGTTTGTTCCGTACCCTGCGCATGACCGGCGCGGGTTTTCTGTTCCTGCTGTTCTTCGGCACGGTCTGGTTGAACTGGGGCGGCCGCCAGGCGGTGCTCTGGGACCTGGCCGAAAGCAAGTTCCACATCTTCGGCGCGACCTTCTGGCCCCAGGACTTCATTCTCCTCTCGGCGCTGCTGATCATCTGCGCCTTCGGCCTGTTCGCCATCACGGTGTTCGCCGGCCGGGTCTGGTGCGGCTACACCTGCCCGCAAAGCTCGTGGACCTGGCTGTTCATGTGGTGCGAAAAGGTCACCGAAGGCGAGCGTAACCAGCGCATCAAGCTGCAAGCCGCGCCCTGGGGCCTGAACAAGCTGGCCCGCCGCGCCATGAAGCACACCCTGTGGCTGGGCATCAGCCTGCTCACCGGGCTGACCTTCGTCGGCTACTTCACCCCGATCCGCCCCCTGGCCCACGAGCTGCTGACCCTGCAGATCGGCGGCCTGAGCCTGTTCTGGGTGCTGTTTTTCGCCGCGGCCACCTACATCAACGCCGGCTGGCTGCGCGAAGCGGTGTGCATGCACATGTGCCCCTATGCCCGCTTCCAGAGCGTGATGTTCGACAAAGACACCCTGACCATCTCCTACAACCCGGTGCGCGGTGAAAGCCGTGGCCCGCGCAAACGCGATGTGAAGCCTGCCGACGTCGGCCTGGGGGATTGCATCGACTGCCAACTGTGCGTGCAGGTCTGCCCCACCGGCATCGACATCCGCGACGGCCTGCAGATGGAGTGCATCGGCTGCGCCGCCTGTATCGACGCCTGCGACTCGATCATGGACAAGATGGGCTATGCCCGGGGCCTGATCGCCTACACCTCCGAACACGAGCTGCAAGGGGGCAAGACCCACCTGCTGCGGCCGCGCCTGGTGGGCTACAGCGCGGTGCTGCTGGTGATGATCGGCGCCCTGGTCCTGGCCCTGGTGCAACGGCCGATGGTGTCCCTGGACGTGAGCAAGGACCGCGGCCTGTTCCGCGAGAACGCCATGGGGCAGATCGAGAACATCTACAGCCTGAAGATCATCAACAAGACCCAGGAACGCCAGAACTACCGCCTGGCCCTGGTGGACGGCGATGGCTTCGAACTGCAAGGCAAGACCGAGCTGAGCCTGGCCCCGGGGGAAATCACCGACCTGCCGGTGTCGGTGGCAATGACCCAGGACCGTGCGCAAAGCAGTTCCCAGGCCATCAGCTTCAAGGTCGCCGACAGCGATGACCCTGGCGTCTACGCCGTGGCCAAGAGCCGTTTTGTCGCGCCGATGAACCGCTAAGCCTCTAGAATGCCGTGGCCGGGGAGCCTGCTGACTCCCCCGGACCACGGGAACGCTGTACTCGACGCCGCCATGGGCCCGCCCTGGCCGTCGAGTCCCCCGACTCCCTCGCCACCGAACACCTTGACCCGATGACCAGACTGGATCTTGCCCCGCAGATGAAACGCTACGAAAAATTCGCCGACGACATCGCCGAACTGATCCGTTCCGGGGTCCTGGGTCCGGGCCAGCGCGTGCCTTCGGTGCGCTACGCCAGCCAGACCTACGGGGTCAGCCCGTCGACGGTGTTCCAGGCCTACTACCTGCTGGAGCGCCGCGGCCTGATCCGCGCCCGCCCGCGCTCCGGCTACTTCGTCAACGCCCACGCGCCGAGCCCGTTCTCCGAGCCGGTGATCAGCAGCGAAGTCAACGAATCCACCGAAGTCGATGTCAGCGAACTGGTGTTCTCGGTGCTCGACTCGATCAAGGACCCGAGCACCGTGCCCTTCGGCTCGGCGTTCCCCAGCCCGACCCTGTTCCCCCTGCAGCGCCTGTCCCGCTCCCTGGCCAGCGCCAGCCGCGAGATGGACCCGCGGGTGGTGGTCACCGACATGTCCCCGGGCAACCCGCAACTGCGTCGGCAGATCGCCCTGCGCTACATGGTGGCCGGGCTGATGCTGCCCATGGAGGAGCTGCTGATCACCAATGGCGCCCTGGAAGCCCTGAACCTGTGCCTGCAGGCGGTGACCGAGCCCGGCGACCTGGTGGCCATCGAGGCCCCGGCCTTCTACGCCAGCCTGCAAGTGCTGGAACGGCTCAAGCTCAAGGCGGTGGAGATTCCCGTGCACCCGCGGGACGGCATCGACCTTGGAGTCCTGGCCCAGACCCTGGAGCGGCACCCGATCAAGGCCTGCTGGTGCATGACCAGCTTCCAGAACCCCATGGGCGCGAGCATGCCCGAGGCCAAGAAGCAGGAACTGGTGGAGCTGCTGCGCCAGCACCAGGTGCCGCTGATCGAAGACGACGTCTATGCCGAGCTGTACTACGGCCAGCAGGCACCGAAACCGGCCAAGGCCTTCGACACCGAGGGCCTGGTGATGCACTGCGGCTCCTTCGCCAAGAGCCTGGCCCCGGGCTACCGCATCGGCTGGGTGGCCGCCGGGCGTTACGCACAGAAAATCGAACGGCTGAAACTCATGACCTCGCTGTGCGCCTCGATGCCGGCCCAGGCGGCGATTGCCGACTACCTGCAGCACGGCGGCTACGACCGCCACCTGCGCAAACTGCGCTACGCCCTGGAAGAACAGCAGAGCGCCATGCTGGCGGCGATTGCCCGCTACTTCCCGGCGCAGACCCGGGTCAGCCAGCCGGCGGGCGGTTACTTCCTGTGGCTGGAACTGCCACCGCAGATGGACTCGCTGAAACTGTTCCAGATGGCCCTGGCGCAAGGCATCAGCATCGCCCCCGGACCGATCTTTTCCCCGACCCAGCGCTTTCGCAACTGCATCCGCCTGAACTACGGCAGCCCCTGGAACGACGCCGCGGAACAGGCCATGGAAACCCTGGGACGGATCATCCGTTCCTTTTGAGTGCTGCAGGCGCAGGGGGAGTCGGGCGATGGGGTGTATCAGGTGCATCGAGGTGGCAGGTTTAGTGCCTGCTGCGTCGGCCGTTCGCAGCCTGCGGCAGCGGCTACAGGGCCCTATATTGTTCTGTAGCCGCTGCTGAGCCACGGCGAAGCTGCGAAAAGGTCAGCAGGACCTTCGGCCCTGCCAAGAGTAACGTAGCCCTGTAAAGGTCAAATGAAACCAGGTCGATAGGCCGCCGTCTTGCTTAGGCTTTTGATCTGCCTGCCCCTTTAAACACGATGGTCGTTTGTCTGGGTCGGCATTCCAGCCCCTGAAAGAACCCAAACTACCTTGCCCCACCCCCTCGTTTCCTTCAGCATCCGCACTCCAATTTTCCAGGGAAAGGAACACGTCATGGTCGAAGACCTGTATTACGACGACTACCCAGAGGCCAAGGCCGAACTGCTCAAGGCCATCGAACGCAGCCGCCTGCCCCTGCTGACCCAGGAACTCAACGCCTACGACTGCATCCAGGCGATCTTCGAACTGGACGCCATCAACAACCCCAAGGACGAGGAAGACGCCTTCTTCGACCTGGCCCTGGCCCTGATCGGCTGGATCCCCGGCCCGGGGCAAGGCCTGAAGATCCTCCTGCGCCTGATCAACCACGCCCCCCAGCTCCACGCCGAAAAGCTCTTTGACATGATCCGCTACGCCCTGATGGCCTGCCGCCTGAAAACCAGCCCCGAACAGCTGCTGGAAAAGTGCCTGGACCCAATGCGCCTGGCCGAAGAACTGCCTGAGATCATCCGCGGCGTGAGCGCCTCCAGCACCTTCAACGGCCTGACGCCCCAGCAGCAGCGCCTGGTGCTGCACAACCTCAACGAAGCCTGCGAACACACCGAATTCCTCATGGCCTCGGTGCAAGAGCGCATAGCCCCGTGGATCGCCGAGCAGCGCAACAACTCGGCCGCCGCCCACAGCCGCGGCCCGGCCCTGGTGCCCAAGCCGCAGTCTTCCCTGGAGCCGCGCGCAACCACCCTCACCCCCGCGCCGCAGCCGGCAAGCCAGGACGCCGCGAGCCTTGCCCAGGACATCAACCAGGGCCTGGAACACCTCACCGGCGAAGGTCACTGGCTGGAGCTGAACCTGCACTACCCCAACCTGGAACCGGTATCCGGCGCCGCCTACCGAGCGGTGTTCAGTGACGGCTCGCAAGCCGAGGGCAGCCTCGATGAAGAGGGTTTTGCCCGCCTGGAAGGCATCCCTGAAGGCCCGGTGAAGATCTACTACGGCGAAGACCCGCGTCCCTACCTGCGCCAGCCGATCAAGGCCCTGGCGGCCGATGCGCAGCAACTGGAAGAAGAGCTGGAAGAGCTCGACCTGGAGCCCGCCGAAGTCGACCTGGCGACCCTGCTGCTGGAAACCTCGCAGCGCAAGGCGCCCTTCACCCTGATTCCCGTCTACTGAAGCCAGGCACCGACATGAACCGCAGACAAGTGTTTCTCAGCCACAAGCAGTACCACGACTTCCTCGAAAGCCTGGCCGGCGAAGAGGCCCATTGGCAGACCCATTCGATGATGGCCGACAGCCCCGAGCAGGAAGCCTCCCTCAAGGCCTCCACGGTGCGAAGCGCGCGCCTGCACCATTTGATCCTGGGCTACACCGGCGGTGCCCCCATGGAGCAACTGGCCCGGGAGCTGGACGGGGTGATCGAAGGTTACGAGGACTACCAGCGCAAGCTGGAGGTTTATGAAGAACGGCCGGATATCGCGCCACTGAACATCGAAGACTACCCCGACGAGTACGAGGAATATGTCCAGGTGATCAGCCTGTGCATCCTCCTGCAACGCAGCGACCTGCTACCGCGTCTGGTGCTGCTGCAGGACCGCGCCGGCTTTGGCGGCCAGGACACCCTGATCGAGGACCTGCTCAAGCCCTACCTGCCGGATCGCGCCGAGCTCGATGAGTGGTACCACAGCCTCTACTCGCCCCTGATCTGGGCGATCTACAGCGAAGACCCGGACGAGCCTCGGGAACTGCTGGTGGAGTACTGCAACCAGTGGTACGAGGCGTTCGAACAGGCTCCCTGGCACGACTCCCACCTGCAAGGCGACGAGGGTTCCTACTTCGGCTACTGGGCCTTTGAAGCCGCTGCCGTGGCCTACCTGTTCGGCCTGGACGACAGCGCGGTCAAGCACATGATCTTCCCCCGGGAGATGCTCGAATACGCCCGGCGCTTTACCCCGCCAATTTCCCAAGGGGCGATACCGGACTGATACGCCCCGTTTACCTCCCCTGCTTAAAAAAGGTGATGCACTGCCCATGAAATCCTGGATCAAGACCCTGCTGATCACTCTGCTTGCCGCGGCCTTGTGCCTGCTGTTTGCCCGCGTTGTCCTGCCACTGCTGCTGTCGTTCCTGGTACCGCCAAGCTTGGAAGGCGCCCCCTGGTACTGGATCAATCTGCTGCTGGCCGGTTTCTTCGCCGGGCTGCTGGTGGCGCCCCTGCTGCGCACCCGGCGCTACTACCCGGTGCCTCTGCTGCTGTTGTTGTCGACCCTGGTGGTGGTGGGCAGCTGGGCGCAGAGCCGCTGCAACGATGCCCAGTTGCAGGCCATCGAACAGTTGGAAAGGCGCAGCGCGAGCCATTCGAACCTGGGGTTCTCCGAGGAGCAGCCCGAGCCTTCGGCACCCGTGGACCTGGGCGCCACACCAGACGTCTGGGCCCATGAACAAGGCTACGGATATGGCTACAGTTGCACCCGTCCGGGGGAAACCCTGGGGTACCTGGCGCCGTTGTTGATGGGTTTTGTCATCAACGTGCTGGGGCTGTTGCTGGCGTTGCTGATCGGCCCCGGTCGCCGCCGCGCCAACTGAAGGAAACCGCAGGAACTGGCTTGCCAGCGAAAGCGTCAGCGAGGTCAGCACAAGGCTTGAGGGCCTCTTCGCCGGCAAGCCGGCTCCTACATGGCAGACCACAAGCTCAGGGGGGGCTGTAGGAGCTGGCTTGCCAGCGAAGGCGTCTGCGAGGTCGGCGCAAGGCTTGAGGGCCCCTTCGCCGGCAAGCCGGCTCCTACATGGCAGACCACAAGCTCAGACTGGGCTGTAGGAGCTGGCTTGCCAGCGAAGGCGTCTGCGAGGTCGGCACAAGGCTTGAGGGCCTCTTCGCCGGCAATCCGGCTCCTACATGGCAGACCACAAGCTCAGGGGGGGCTGTAGGAGCTGGCTTGCCAGCGAAGGCGTCGGCGAGGTCGGCGCAAGGCTTGAGGGCCCCTTCGCCGGCAAGCCGGCTCCTGCGGATAGGCCGCAGACTTGCGGGGGCTCAGCGGCCGCCGCCCAGGTCAATGAAGCTGCCGGTGGTGTAGGAGGCCTTGTCCGACAGCAGCCAGAGAATGGCTTCGGCCACTTCGTCGGGACGTCCGCCACGGCCCATGGGAATCGCCGATTCCAGTTTGCTGACCCGGTCGGCGTCGCCGCTCAGGGCATGGAAGTCGGTGTAGATGTAGCCCGGACGCACCGCATTGACGCGGATGCCCTCGCCCGCCACTTCCTTGGACAGGCCGATGGTAAAGGTGTCCAGGGCACCCTTGGACGCGGCGTAGTCGACGTATTCGCCCGGAGAACCCAGGCGCGCCGCCACCGACGAGACGTTGACGATGCTGCCGCCCTGCCCGCCATGGCGCGGCGACATGCGCAGCACCGCGTGCTTGGCGCAGAGGATCGGCCCCATGACATTGGTCTTCATGATCTTCTGGATGCGGAATTCGGACATTTCATCGAGACGGGACTTGTGCCCCACGGTCCCGGCGTTGTTGACCAGGGCGGTGACCCGGCCCAGCTCGCTGTCGACCCGCTGGAACAAACCGATGACTTCGTCTTCGATACTGACGTCGGCCCGCACCGTGATGGCCTGCACGCCCAGGGCGCGAACCTGCTCCAGCACCTGATGAGCCGCCTGCTCGTCGGCCTGGTAATTGATGCACACCTTGAAACCCTGCTGTGCGGCCAGCAATGCCGTGGCCGCACCGATTCCCCGCCCGCCACCGGTGATGACGATGACTTTGTCCATACTGCCGACTCCCTGACTGATCATTTCAACGCCCGCCATTAAACACCCCGCAGGCAGCGATGAAAACCGCAGTGACATCAAACAGCCTCTATTCCGGGCTCACAGGACCGTGCCCCTGGCGATGGCCGGCCGAGGCCAGCCTCAGGTGTCGTGCCGGGCCTGTTGTTCAGCCTGGTGGATACCCTGCATGAAGCTCTCGGGCGGTAGCGGGTGACCCAGGTAATAGCCTTGCAGCGAGTCGCAGCCCAGCTGGGTGAGGAAGCTCTGCTGCACCCCGCTCTCCACCCCCTCGGCGACGATGCGCAGGCCCAGGGCCTGGCCCAGGGCGACAATCGCCGAGACGATGGCGGCGTCGTCGCTGTCGTGCTCCAGGTCACGGACGAAACCACGGTCGATCTTCAACTCGTTGGCCGGCAGGCGCTTGAGGTACATCAGGCTCGAATAGCCGGTGCCGAAATCGTCGATGGACAGGTCCACCCCCATGTCCGACAGCTGCTGCAGCACGATCATGCTGACATCGGCGTCGTTCATCGCCGTTGTCTCGGTGATTTCCAGGGTCAGGTTGTTGGCCGGCAACTGATTGCGCTCCAGGGCCTGGGCCACACTCTTGACCAGCCCCACATGGCAGAACTGCAAGGCCGAGAGGTTCACCGCGATGCGCCAGTCGGTGTAGCCCTGGACATACCACTGGCGCATCTGCCGGCAGGCCTCGTGCAGCACCCAGTCGCCGATGGCGATGATCAGCCCGCTCTTCTCCGCCAGTTCGATGAACTTGTCCGGCAGCAGCAGGCCGTGTTGCGGATGCTCCCAGCGCAACAGCGCCTCGGCCCCCACCGGACGCCCGTCGCTGGCATCGAACTTGGGCTGGTAGTAGAGGCGGAACTGATTGTGTTCCAGGGCATTGCGCAGGTCCTGGAGCAACTGCAGCTGGCGCCGGGCGTTGCTGTTCATCGACGCATCGAAAAAGCTGTAGCCGTTCTTGCCGGTGGCCTTGGCGTGATACATGGCCGCGTCGGCATTCATCAGCAGTTCCTGGGCGGTCAGGCCATTGCCGGGATACACCGCGATGCCGATGCTGGCGGAAATCTGCAGCTCGTGGTCGGCCACGCGGAACGAGCGGGACACCAGGCCCACCTGCCGCGCCGCCAGGCGCAAGGCATCATCCGGCTCGCCGAGCTGCACCAGCAGCACGAACTCGTCGCCGCCGATCCGTGCCAGGGTGTCTTCGCTGCGCAGGTCCTCGCGCAGGCGCAGGGCCACCTCCCGCAGCAACTGGTCGCCCATGTGATGGCCAAACGCGTCGTTGACCGGCTTGAAGCCGTCCAGATCGATGAACATCAGCGCAAAGCAGCCGCCATGGGCGGTTACCCGGTGCATCGCCTGATCGATGCGGTCCGCCAGCAGAATGCGGTTCGGCAGACCGGTCAGGGTGTCGTGCAGAGCCAGTTGGGTCAGCTCCTTGTTGGCCTCGGTCAAGGACTGCGCCAGCACCGCGGTGCGGGCTTCCAGGCGCGCGTCCAGCACCGAGGTCAGCAAGGCGATGATCAGCACCGCCAGGGTGGTGATCAGCACCAGATTGTCCAGGCCCTTGCCACTCAGGCCATTGCCCAGGGCCCCGCAGAAACTGCCGTCACTGAAACGCGCAGCGGCCATGCCGGTGAAATGCATGCCGACGATGGCAAACCCCATGACCACCGCCGCGCCGGTGCGGGCCAGACGCACATGGGGCGTGTTCTGGCGCAGGCGGAAGGCGATCCACAACGCCGCCAGCGAAGCACCGAAGGCAATCAGCAACGAGGCGCTGAACAGGCTCGGGTCGTAGTCGATACCCGGCTGCATGCGCATCGCCGCCATGCCGGTGTAGTGCATGCCACTGATGCCGGCGCCCATGATCAAGGCGCCGAACAGCAGTTGCCATAGCGGCAGGCGAGGCTGGCTCACCAGCCACAGGGCAAAGCCGCAGGAGAGGATCGAGATCAGCAGCGACAAGGCGGTCAGCGCGATGTCGTAGCCCAGCTCGATGGGCAGCTCGAAGGCGAGCATGCCGATAAAGTGCATGGACCACACACCGATGCCCATGGCCAAGGCTCCGCCGCACATCCACAGGTAGGCCGCACGGCCTTTGGTGGTGGCGATGCGTCCGGTGAGATCGAGGGCGGTGTAGGAAGCGAGGATCGCCACGAAAATGGAGATCACGACCAACGCGGGGGAGTAACTACCGATGAGCATGGGGCATCTCTTGGCCGTTGTGCCGATGTTTGCCCGGCGGGCAAAAGCGCAGATTGTACTGATTGCGCAGAAGAACGCATCTACAAAGTGAGCAAACCGCCAGTAGCCGGACAGAACGTCTGCCCCGGGCCTTTGATGCCCCTACAAGGCTTGTGGGCAAGGCCGTTGCGCGGCCATGTCCGCGGCCCTCGCGCCCCCCTGCGCGAGGCCCTGATGGCGGCCTATTTCTGCTCGCCGACCTGCAGCTGGCCGTCCCAGCCGCCACCCAGCGCGGCGATCAATTGCACGCTGGCAATCAGCCGGCTCTGCAGCAGGCTGAGGACGCTGCGCTCGTTGCTCAGGGCGGTGGTCTGGCTGGTGACCACGTCCAGATAACCGATGAGTCCGGCCTTGTACTGGTTCTCGGTCAGGCGCAGGGCCTCGCGGGCCGAATCCAGGGCCTGCTGACGCACCCCCGCCTCGTCCTCCAGGACCTTGAGCTGGATCATGTAGTTTTCCACCTCGCGGAAACCGTCGAGCACGGTCTGCCGGTACTTGGCCACGGTCTGGTCATAGGCCGCCTGGGTGCGATCCACTTCCGCCGAGCGCTGGCCACCGTCGAACAGGGTCATGGCCAGCTTGGGGCCCACCGACCAGAAGCGGTTCGGCAGGCTGATCCAGTCGGCGTAGGTACTGCTGCTGTAGCCGCCGGCCAGGCTCAGGGTCAGGTCCGGGTAATAGGCCGCCTTGGCCACGCCGATATTGGCATTGGCGGCCATCACCGAACGCTCCGCCGAGGCGATGTCCGGACGCCGCTCCAGCAACTGCGAGGGCACCGCCAGGGGGACCTGGGGCAGCAACGGAATCCGCGGGGTTTCTGCCAGGTTGAACTCGGCCGGCGGTACGCCCATCAGCACCGCGATGGCGTTTTCGAACTGCGCCCGCTGCCAGATCAGGTCGATCAGGTCGGCCTGGGCGCTTTTGAGCTGGGTCTGGGCCTGGGCCACGGCGTCCTTGCCGGACACCCCGGCCTGATACTGGTTCTGGGTCATGGTCAGGGAGCGCTGATAGGCCGCCACCGTGGCTTCCAGCAGGCGCTTCTGTTCGTCGATCACCCGCAGTTGCAGGTAGTTCTGCACCAGTTCCGACTGCTGGCTCAGGCGCATCGCCGCCAGATCGGCGAAGCTCGCCTCGGCGCTGGCTTGATTGGCTTCCAGGCCACGGCGCAGCTTGCCCCAGACATCCGCCTCCCAGCTCACGCCCAACTGAGTGTTGTAGGTGTCGCGAATGCCGCTGCTGGAGCTGCTCAGCCCCGAACTGCTGCTGCCGGTGCCCTGGCTGGCCCGGGTCTTGCCGGCGCTGAGGTCGACACTGGGAAAGAACGCCCCACGGGAGCTGCGCACCAGGGCCTGGGCCTGACGGTACTGGGCCTCTGACTGGGCCACGCTCTGGTTGGAACGGTTGAGCCGCTCGATCAGGCCGTTGAGCTGGGCGTCACCGTACAGCTCCCACCAGGCGCCCCGGGCCAGGGCATCGCTGGGATTGGCCTGGCGCCAGCCCTGGGCCTCCTTGTACTGCACCGGTTCGGCCACCTGGGGCCGCTGATAGTCGGGTCCGATGGCGCAGGCACTGAGCAGCGCCACGCACAGGCCCAGGCTCAAGGCCCGCGAACCCCGGGCCATGGCCAGGCGCTGGGCGGACAGCAGAGTAACGGGACGGGACGATTGGTCGGTCATAGCGGCGTTTCCAGAGCGGCATCGGTACGGACCCCACGCCAGTGGTTGAACTTGTGGCGCAGGCGATCGAGATAGAGGTAGACCACCGGGGTGGTGTAGAGGGTCAGGACCTGGCTGAAGACCAGGCCGCCAATGATGGTCAGGCCCAGGGGCTGGCGCATTTCCGAGCCCTCGGCGCCCCCCAGCAGCAACGGCAAGGCGCCGAGGATCGCCGCCAGGGTGGTCATCAGGATCGGCCGCAGGCGCTGCAGGCAGGCACTGCGGATCGATTGCAGCGGGTCCAGGCCCTGGTGGCGCTCCAGTTGCAGCGCCAGGTCGATCATCAGGATCGCGTTCTTCTTCACCACGCCGATCAGCAGGAACAGCCCCAGCAGCGAGATCAGGCTGAACTCGCCGCCCAGCACGTAGATCGAGAGCAAGGCGCCGACCCCGGCCGACGGCAGTGTGGAGAGAATGGTCAGCGGGTGAATGTAGCTTTCATAGAGCACCCCGAGCACCAGGTACACCGCCAGCAGCGCACCGAGAATCATGAACGGCTGGCTCTTCTGGGTGGCGGCGAAGGCGTCGGCGGTGCCGGCCATCTTGACGATCACGTCCTCGGGCATGCCCAGTTTGGCAATCGCCCGTTCGATGGCGGCGGTGCCCTGCTCCACGGTCACGCCTTCGGCCATGTCGAAGGAAATGCTCTCCGAAGCGAACTGCCCTTCGTGGCTGACCCGGTCGTCTTCCAGGCTGTTTTCATAGTGGGCGATGGCCGACAGCGGGATCCGCGCCCCGGCACTGGTGATCACCTGCACCTGATTCAGGGTGATCGGGTCCTGGGCGTATTTCGGGTTGACCTCCATCACCACCTGGTACTGGTTGAGGCTGTCGTAGATGGTGGAGATCTGCCGCTGGCTGTAGGCGTTGTTGAGCACCGCGGTGACCATGTCCATGTCCACCCCCAGGCGCTTGGCCTGGTCGCGGTCGACCACCAGGGTCACCTGCTGGGCGCCGCGGCCCTCGCGGGCGTCGATGGCGGTCAGCTCGGGCAAGGCGCGCAGCGCGGTGACCACTTTCGGGTACCACTGGCGCAATTCGCCCAGATCGCCGCTTTGCAGGATGTAGGAATACTGCGAGGTGGTCTGCTCGCGGCCGCCGCCGAACTGCAGGTCCTGGTCGGCCATCAGCATCAGTTGCGCGCCGGGCACCTTGGGCATTTCCTTGCGCAGGCGCTCGATGACCTTCTGCGCCGAAATATTGCGCTCCTTGATCGGTTTGAGGCGCACCAGCATGAAGGCGTTGTTGGTGCCGTTGTTGCCGCCGATGAAGCCGGCCACGCTTTCCACCGCGCTGTCCTTGAGCACCGCGCGGCGGAAGATCTCCATCTTCGGCTGCATCACGCTGAAGGACAGGCCGTCGTCGCCACGCACGAAGCCGATCAACTGGCCGGTGTCCTGCTGCGGCATGAAGGTCTTGGGCACCACCACGTACAGGGCCACGTTGACGCCGATGGTGACCAGCAGGCTGAACAGGGTCAGGCGCTTGTGCCGCAGCACCCAGTCCAGGCTGGTGGCGTACTTGTCCACCATCCACTCGTTGCTGCGCCGGCTCCAGCGCTGCAGGCGGTTTTCCTGGCCCGGGGTATGCGGCTTGAGCCAGCGCGCGCAAAGCATCGGGGTCAGGGTCAGGGACACCACCAGGGACACCACGATGGCCGCCGCCAGGGTGATGGAGAACTCGCGGAACAGGCTCTCGATGATCCCGCCCATGAACAGGATCGACAGGAACACCGCCACCAGCGACACGTTCATCGACAGCAGGGTGAAACCCACCTCCTTGGCCCCCAGGTACGCCGCCTTCATCGGCGCGATGCCTTCGTCGATATGCCGGGAAATGTTCTCCAGGACCACGATGGCGTCGTCCACCACCAGACCGGTGGCGAGGATCAGCGCCATCAGCGACAGGTTGTTCAGGGAGAAGCCATACAGGTACATCACGGCGAAGGTGCCCACCAGCGACACCGGCACCGCCAGGGTCGGAATCACCGACGCGCGAAAATTGCCGAGGAACAGGAACACCACCAGGATCACCAGGGCCACGGCGATCAGCAGGGTCATCTCGGCCTCGTGCAAGGTGGCCTTGATCACCGGCGAGCGGTCCATGGCCAGGTTGAGCTTGACGCTGGCCGGCAGCACCGCCTGCAACGCCGGCAACTGGGCCTTGATCTCGTTCACCGTCTCGATGATGTTGGCCCCGGCCTGGCGGTTGATCACCAGCAGCACCGCCGCATCGTCGTTGAAGAAGCCGCTGTTGTAGCGGTCCTCCACGCCGTCACTGACCTTGGCCACGTCTTTCAGGCGCAGGGGCGCACCGTTGTTGTAATGGATGATCAGCGGTTCGTAATCACGGGCTTTTTCCAGCTGATCGTTGGCCTGGATCTGCCACAGCCGCTGATCATCCTCCACCGAGCCCTTGGGCCGGCGCTGGTTGGCGTTGGCAATGGCGTTGCGCACGTCGTCCAGGGCCACGCCGTACTGGTTGAGCAGCTGCGGCTCCAGCTCGATGCGCACCGCCGGCAAGGAGCTGCCGCCAATCTGCACCTCGCCCACGCCCTGCACCTGGGACAGGCTCTGGGACAGGATGGTCGAGGCCAGGTCGTACAGCTGGCCCTTTTCCAGCACATCGGAGGTCAGCGACAGCACCATGATCGGCGCCTGGGACGGGTTGACCTTCTTGTAGGTGGGCATGCTGCGCATGCCGCTGGGCAACAGGTTGCGCGAGGCGTTGATGGCCGCCTGCACTTCCCGGGCCGCGCCATTGATGTCGCGGTCCAGGTCGAACTGCAGGATCACCCGGGTCGAACCCTGGCTGGAGCGGCTGCTCATGGTGTTGACCCCGGCGATCGCGCCGAAGGAGCGCTCCAGCGGCGTGGCCACGGTGGAGGCCATGACCTCGGGGCTGGCCCCCGGCAGGCTGGCCTGGACCACGATCACCGGGAAATCCATCTGCGGCAGCGGCGCCACCGGCAACAGGCCGAAGCTCACCCCGCCCAGCAGCATGATCGCCAGCGACAGCAGCATGGTCGCCACCGGGCGCTTGATGAAAGGACCCGAAAGGTTCATGGGCGACCGCTCCAAGCTTCAAGCCTCAAGCGGCAAGAGAAAAGCGGGATCGGTGCACGCTCTTGCTTCTGCTTTTGATCGAGCTTGCAGCTTGCGGCGTGCAGCTTGCCGCTGACGCCCCTCACACCACGTCTCCTACGGCGGGCTTGGCAAACCGGCGGCCCAAGCGGTCGAAGTACAAGTAGATAACGGGCGTCGTGAACAGGGTGAGGATCTGGCTCACCAGCAGGCCGCCGACCATCACCAGGCCCAGGGGCTGGCGCAACTCGGCGCCGGAACCGGTGGCCAGCATCAGCGGCACGGCGCCGAACAGCGCCGCCAGGGTGGTCATCAGGATCGGCCGGAAGCGCAGCAGCGCCGCCTGGTAGATCGCCTGTTCCGGGGCCATGCCCTGGTGGCGTTCGGCGTCGAGGGCGAAGTCGATCATCATGATCGCGTTCTTCTTGACGATGCCGATCAGCAGGATGATGCCGATGATGGCGATCATGCCCAGGTCGTTGCCGCTGAGGATCAGCGCCAGCAAGGCCCCCACCGCCGCCGAGGGCAAGGTGGACAGGATGGTGATCGGGTGGATGTAGCTCTCGTAGAGCACGCCGAGCACGATGTACATGGTCACCACCGCCGCCAGGATCAGCAGCAAGGTGCTCGACAGCGACGCCTGGAAGGCCTCGGCGGCGCCCTGGAAGCGGGTCTGCACCCCCACCGGCATGCCGATCTCCTGCTGCACCTGCTCGATGACGTTCACCGCCTTGCCCAGGGCCACGCCCGGGGCCAGGTTGAAGGACATCATCACCGCCGGGAACTGGCCGATATGGGCGATGGCCAACTGCGCCTGGCGCTCCTCGACATGGGCCAGGCTCGACAGCCGCACCTGCCCGCCGTCGGTGGTCTTGACGTGGATCTGCTCCAGCGCCTGAGGCCCGATGCGCTCGCCGGCCTGGGCCTGGAGCACCACCCGGTACTGGCTGGCCTGGGTATAGATGGTGGAGATCTGCCGCTGACCGAAGGCGTCATACAGGGCGTCGGTGATGTTGGACACCGAAACCCCGACCCGGGACGCCGCATCGCGGTCGATCACCAGGTACACCTGCAAGCCCTTGTCCTGCAGGTCGCTGGTCACGTCGGTGAGTTCCGCACGCTGGGCCAGGGCTTCCACCAGGCGATTGCTCCACAGGCTCAGCAGCTCGGCATCCGGCGACGACAGGCTGAACTGGTACTGGGTACGGCTGACCCGGTCTTCGATGGTCAGGTCCTGCACCGGTTGCATGAACAGGCGGATGCCCAGCAGCTTGTCGACCTCGGGCTGGATCCGCGCGATCACCTGGGCCGCGCTCAGGTCACGCTCGCCGTGGGGCTTGAGGTTGATCAGCAGGCGGCCACTGTTGAGGGTGGCGTTGTCGCCGTCGACGCCGATGTAGGACGACAGGCTTTCCACGGCCGGGTCCTGCAGGATGATCTTCGCCAGGTCTTGCTGGCGTTGGCTCATGGCGGCGAAGGACACCGACTGCGGCGCCTCGGAAATGCCCTGGATGACCCCGGTGTCCTGCACCGGGAAGAAGCCCTTGGGCACCACCAGATACAGCAGCACGGTCAGGCCCAGGGTGCCGACGGCCACCATCAGGGTCAGGAACTGGTGCTTGAGCACCCACTGCAACTTGCGCCCGTAGCTTTCGATCAACCAGTCGATCCAGGCGCCGCTGGCGCGGTAGAAGCGCCCCTGCTCTTCAGGCTTGGGCTCACGCTTGAGCAACCGCGCGCACATCATCGGGGTCAGGGTCAGGGACACCACCAGGGAAATCAGGATCGCCACCGCCAGGGTGATGGCGAACTCGCGAAACAGCCGCCCGACCACGTCGGCCATGAACAGCAGCGGGATCAGCACCGCGATCAGCGACAGGGTCAGGGAGATCAGGGTGAAGCCGATCTGCTTGGCGCCCTTGAGCGCCGCCTGCAGCGGACTGTCGCCCTCCTCGATGAAGCGCGAGATGTTCTCCAGCATGACGATGGCGTCGTCCACCACGAACCCGGTGGCGATGGTCAGGGCCATCAGGGTCAGGTTGTTCACCGAAAAACCGGCCAGGTACATCACCCCGAAGGTGCCGATCAGCGACAGCGGCACGGCAATCGAGGGGATGATGGTGGCGCTGGCCCGGCGCAGAAAGAGGAAGGTCACCATCACCACCAGGGCGATGGCGATCAGCAGTTCGTGCTGCACATCCTTGACCGAGGCGCGGATGGTCTGGGTGCGGTCGGTGAGCACCGTGACGTCCAGGCCAGCCGGCAGGTTGTCGGTGATGCTCGGCAGCAGCGCCTTGATCCGGTCCACCACCTCGATCACGTTGGCCCCGGGCTGGCGCTGGATATTGAGCAGCACCGCCTGGTTCTCGTTGGCCCAGGCCGCCAGGCGCTCGTTCTCGGCGCCGTCGACGATCTCGGCGACATCCTTCAAGCGCAGTGGCGCGCCATTCTTGTAGGCCAGGATCAGCTCGGCGTAGTCCTTGGGCGAAGTCAGCTGGTCGTTGGCATCGAGCATCGAGACCCGGGTCGGGCCATCGAAGTTGCCCTTGGGCTGGTTGACGTTGGATGCACCGATCAGGGTGCGCACGTCCGCCAGGTTCAGGCCGTTGGCCGCCAGGGCCTCGGGGTTGACCTTGATCCGCACCGCCTGGCGCTGGCCGCCGGCAATGCTGACCATGCCGACGCCGCTGATCTGGGCGATCTTCTGCGCCATGCGCGTGTCCACCAGGTCATTGAGCTTGGGCAGCAGCATGGTCTTGGAGGTGATGGCCAGGGTCAGCACCGGGGTGTCCGCCGGGTTGACCTTGTTGTACACCGGCGGCGCCGGCAGGTCCTTGGGCAGCAGGTTGGTGGCGGCGTTGATCGCCGCCTGCACCTGCTGCTCGGCCACGTCCATATTGATGTCGAGGCTGAAACGCAGGGTCAGCACCGAGGCGCCGCCGGAACTGGTGGACGCCATCTGGGTCAGGCCCGGCATCTGCCCGAACTGGCGCTCCAGGGGCGCGGTGACCGCGCTGGTCATCACGTCCGGGCTGGCCCCGGGGTACAGGGTCATGACCCGGATGGTCGGATAATCCACCTGGGGCAAGGCCGACACCGGCAACAGGCGATAGGCGATCAGGCCGGCCAGGACAATGGCCAGCATGCTCAGGGTGGTGGCTACCGGACGGAGGATGAACAGTCGCGAGAAATTCATGCGCCGACCTTTTGCGCCTTGCCATCAGCCGACTTGCCATCCGCGGCCGGCGCACCGGCGGGCTTGCCCTGCAGGTGTTCGGTGGGGGTGGTGGGCACGGCCGAGCTGTCGTTGACCACTTCCACCTCGCTGCCGTCCTTGAGGCGGTCGGTGCCTTCCATCACCACGCGATCGCCGGCCTTGAGGCCGTCCTTGATCACCGTCGACTCGCCGTTGCTGTCGCCTACCTGCAACTGACGGATCTTCACCTTGTTGTCGCCATCCAGGGCGTAGACGAAGGTGCCGTTGGTGCCGAACTGGATCGCCGCCGAAGGCGCCAGCACTACATTCTTCAGGGTGTCGGCCAGCAGCCGCACATTGACGAACTGGTTGGGGAACAGGCCCTGGTCGCGGTTATCGAAGCGCGCCTTGAACTTCAGGGTGCCGGTGGTGGTGTCGATCTGGTTGTCCAGGCTTTGCAGCACGCCGCTGGCCTGCAGCTTCACATCGCCCCGGTCCCAGGCTTCCACCGGCAGCTTGGCGCCGCTGTGGTAGCGCTTGAGCACGGTGTCCAGGCTGTTCTCCGGCAGGGTGAAGGCCACGCTGATCGGCTGGGTCTGGGTGATGATCACCAGCGCCGTGGTGTCGTTGGCCGACACCAGGTTGCCCACGTCCAGCTGGCGCAGGCCCACGCGTCCGGCGATCGGTGCGCGGATATTGGTGAATTCGAGGTTGAGCTTGGCGTCGTTGACCGCCGCCTGATTGGTCTTGACCGTGCCCTGGTACTGGCCCACCAGCGCCGCGGCGGTGTCCAGGGTCTGCTTGGCGATGCTGTCCTGGGCATACAGGCCGCGGTAGCGCTCAAGGTCGACCTGGGCGTTCTTCAGCTGGGCCTGGTTCTGCAGCAAGGTGCCTTCGGCCTGGAGCAAGGCGTTCTGGTACGGACGCGGATCGATCTGCGCCAGCAGGTCGCCGGCCTTGACCATCTGCCCTTCCTCGAAGTTGACCTTGACCAGTTCCCCCGCCACCCGGCTGCGCACATTGATGGTGTTCAACGCGGTCACCGTGCCCAGGGCCTTGAAGTACACCGCGAAATCACCCTGGGTCACCGGCGCCACGCGCACCGGGATCGGCCCGCTGGCACCGCCGAAACCGGGGCGCAGGCTGCCGCTGCGTCCGGTATGCCCGGCCGCGGCCTTCGCCTGTGCACCCTCTTTGGGGGCGCTGCCGGCGGGCCAGAATTTCCAGCACAGGCCGGCCACCAACAGCAGGACAAACAGGCCGAACAGCCAGCGACGAGAGTTGCGGGGAGCAGAGGATTGCATGGAGTGATCAACCATTGGGCGCGTGGGAGTCTTCTTTGAGGAAGGCTGAACGATAAGCACTAGAGCGGGTTTAGCAAAGCGCCTTTACCGGCAATTTACCTTTGACTGACGTTTTAAGGTGCGGCGCTAAGCCACTGAAGCACAAATAAAAACGGCCTGGACAGAGCCAGGCCGTGAATAATTGTAAAAGCGCTTACTTGAGCACAGCCAGGGCCGCGTCGTAGTTCGGCTCTTCGGCGATTTCCTTGACCAGCTCGCTGTGCAGCACGGTGTCGTTTTCATCCAGCACCACCACGGCGCGGGCGGTCAGGCCAGCCAGCGGGCCGTCGGCGATGGCCACGCCGTAGTTCTCGATGAACTCGCGGCCGCGCAGGGTCGACAGGTTCTGCACGTTTTCCAGGCCTTCGGCACCGCAGAAGCGCGCCTGGGCGAATGGCAGGTCGGCGGAGATGCACAGCACCACGGTGTTGGCCAGATCGTTGGCCTGGGCGTTGAACTTGCGCACCGACGTGGCGCAGGTCGGGGTGTCGACGCTTGGGAAGATGTTCAGCACCTTGCGCTTGCCGGCAAGGCTGCTCAGGGAAACATCGGCCAGGCCGGCGCCCACCAGGGTGAAGGCAGGCGCTTTGGAACCGACTTGCGGCAGTTGGCCATTAACCTGCACCGGATTGCCTTTGAGAGTGACTTGAGCCATGAACGGAGTCCTTATTGAACAGTGATGATGGAACAGCAATGAGCATTCTTGAGAGGCCGAAGTTAAGCATGAAACGGCGCGAGCACCTATTGCCAGGCGGATAAATCGTCCAACAACCTGGCAGATTGCAGGGACAGGCTTGCCAGCCAAGGCGGTTTCGAAGCTGGCATCCGTCAGGGTCGTCTTCGCCGGCAAGCCGATTCCTACAACAACCCGCGCACCACCTGCTGGCGTAGGAGTTGGCTTGCCAGCGAAGGCGTCCGCCAGAGCACCACAAGACTCAAGGCCCCCTTCGCCGGCAAGCCGGCTCCTACAACAACCCGCGCACCACCTGCTTGCGTAGGAGCTGGCTTGCCAGCGAAGGCGTCCGCCAGAGCACCGCAAGACTCAAGCCCCCCCTTCGCCGGCAAGCCGGCTCCTACAACAACCCGCGCACCACCTGCTTACGTAGGAGCTGGCTTGCCAGCGAAGGCGTCCGCCAGAGCACCACAAGACTCAAGGCCCCCTTCGCCGGCAAGCCGGCTCCTACAACAACCCGCGCACCACCTGCTGGCGTAGGAGCTGGCTTGCCAGCGAAGGCGTCCGCCAGAGCACCGCAAGACTCAAAGCCCCCTTCGCCGGCAAGCCGGTTCCTACAACAACCCGCGCACCACCTGCTTGCGTAGGAGCTGGCTTGCCAGCGAAGGCGTCCGCCAAAGCACCGCAGGACTCAAGGTCCCCTTCGCCGGCAAGCCGGCTCCTACAAGTGCGCCAGCAGCAGGTCCGCCACGGGGCCACCGGAGGCCGGGTTCTGTCCGCTGATCACCCGCTGGTCTTGCACGGCAAACGGCGCCCAGGGCTCGGCGGCCTTCTGGTACAGGGCGCCGCGCTTGAGCAGTTCGGTTTCGGTCAGGTACGGCACATAGGCGTCCAGCTCGGCGAGCTTCTCCTCTTCATTGGAGAACCCGGTGACCTGCTTGCCGGCGATCAACAGTGAACCATCGCTGAGCCTGATGTTCAGCAAGCCCACCGCGCCATGACAGACCGAACTGACGTAACCACCCTGCTCATAGATATCGCGACTCAGGGCCTGCAACTCGGGGTTGTCGGGGAAATCCCAGAGCACGCCATGTCCACCGGCGTAATAGATGGCCACATAGTCCCGGGCCTGGACCTGCGACGGTTGCAAGGTCGCGCCCAGGCGGCTCATGAAGGCGCTGTCCTGGTACCACTGCCAATCGATGTCGTCGGCCATGGCCAGGCTGTGGGGATCGATCGGCACGTAGCCGCCCTTGGGACTGACGTAATCCACCTCGAACCCGGCTGCTTGCACCTTCTTCACAAAATGCACCGCCTCCCCCAGCCACAGACCGGTGGCACGGTTCAGGTTGGGGTATTTGGCCACGCTGGTCAGGACCACCAGTATCTTCTTGCTCATGGGCATGCTCCTTGAACTTGAACTTGGAATAGGAATGGGCAAACACGGCATCGCGGCGCCGTCACCCCAGCAAGCGCAACATGTTGCGGTGCCGGGCATCGAAAATCCGCGCCATGTAGGCGTTGACCACCAAGCGTTCCAAAGGTGCGCCACCGATGGCCCGATAAGTCACGCGGTCGGTGTACAGGGTGCCCCCTTCGGCGGCCTCGACCCGATGTTCGTGACGAAAGGCACGCAGCGGCCCCTTGAGCATCTCGTCGACAAAATGCCAATCGCTGACCTCACGTATAACCACCGTCCATTTCGCCGGTATGACACCGAACATCCAGTGCAGGAAGCTGAACTGGCGTCCGACACTGATGCGCAGGTCATTGATGTCGATGCCCCCCAAGGGGGTCACGCGCTCGGGAAAGATCTTGGGAAAGTTGGCCCCTTCGAGGCAGAAATCCAAGACCTGGGCCGGGCTGCGGCCCGGCAGAAAAGTCGTGCGTTCCACTACAGGCATAGTTGATAGCTCCTTGCTCAGCCAACAAAATAATTACAATCAACATCACATAAACATGATAACTAATTGTTTTTATTTGCTTTTTAATAATCTAGAAACAACATTAACTAAGCCATACATAAAGCATGGAAATAGTCACAAATCGCTTTAACAGCCCTTTTCCACTGACGGCCATCCGCTCGGACCTACCCCGCGCCCGCCCGGCGCAACTGAGCGCGGCACAGCAGAACCCGCGCGCCCCTGCCACCCGGACTGAATCGCCAGACGCCTGTCGCTGTTGATTAGACGGATTCGAGTCGAGGGACTTTTACCCGGGAAACCGGTAGGGTGCGCCATTTCCTCCAGTCATGTCTGGATGTTGCCAAGGGTTGCATGGAGTTCTATCGCCCAATGAGTTGCTGGACCCTACTCGGCCTGCCGGTCACCGCGGATACTCGCACCATCAAGCGCCACTACGCCAAGCTGCTGAAACAGACCCGCCCGGATGAAGATCCGCAAGGTTTCCAGCGCTTGCGCGAGGCCTATGAACAAGCCCTGGCCCACAAGGACTGGGAGCAGAACCAGCCCCTGGAAAGCGACACCGACCACAGCCCGGCCGCCAGCGAGCCGATGCTGTCGGCGCTGTCGCCGGTGCAGCGGGTGGCCGTCCTGCTCAAGGAACTGCACGTCGAGCAGCTCGATCAGCGCTATCGGCAGGCCCAGGAACAGGACTGCGCCCATGAGTTCGAACTGGCCCTGCTGCGCCATTGCGTCGAACACCCGGCCCAGGCCAAGGCGGTCCTGCACTGGGGCTTCGAGCATCTGCGCTGGATGAGCGCCTGGCAGCGCCTGGACCTGCCGGAATACCTGGTGCTGGAGCTGCAGCAACAGCTGTATCAACAGGTTCAGGCGCCGCTGGCCGCGGCACTGCAGGCCAGGGATGAAACGGCGTTCCTGCAGGCCTACGCCCAGCGCTCGGCGCACCCCTGGCTGCTGCACTTGCAACATCGCCAATGGTTCAACCACTGGCTGGCGCAATTGCTGGCGGACAGTCCCTATTGGTCGGTGGCGATCTTCCAGGCGCTGTGCGCCGGCCAGGGTTGGCGATCCGCCGCCGACAACAACTGCCCGGAGGTGTTCTGGCCGCGCCTGCTCAAACGCCATCAGGCCCCGCTGTTCCTGGCCCGCCAGCAACAACTGGCCAGCGAACCGCCCATGACCCCGCAACACCGCGCCGCACGCCTGTTGCTGGCGCCCCTGGGCTTCAGCCAGCGCCGTGCCTGGGCCCGGCACCTGGGCAGCCAGGACTGGCAGGCCTGCCACAAGCTGGCGGCGAGTCTGGCCGCCGACTACCCGGACATCGCCGCCGGCATGCCGGCCGGCAATCCCTACTTCTGGCGTGACTGGGAGCACGCCATCGACAGCTGGCCGATGCTGCTGGGCGTGGTCCTGGCTTGCCTGGCCGGCGCCGTGGCCCAGTACAGCGGACAAGACGCCAGCCCCTGGGAGATCGTCGGGGTGACGCTGGTCTGGTCCTTGTGCTTCTGCGCCGCGGGCGAAGGGCTGCAGCGGCTCTGGCAGCCCCTGAGCCAGCGCCTGCTGCAGTGGGACGAACGCCTCAGCCGGTGCCTGCCATGGCGCCACGCGCCCTATCACTCCATGCAACTGATCCGCGACCTGTTGCCCGTCGCGCTGCTCGGCGGCCTACTGGGCGCGGTGATCCACCCGCTGGCCACCCCGGCCTATCTCGGGGTCCAGTTGCTGGTCGCCCTGGCCCGCCAACGCCGGATCGACCCGCTGAGCGCCTGGCAACGCATCAACCCCTGGCCACGCCGCCTGCTGCTGGGCACGGCGCTGATCCTGCTGGTGGCCGCCATCGCCACCCTCAAATGGTTCGACGAGCGCCACACCGCCGGGCGCTATCAGGGCCTGCAGCCATGGACCGAACGCCTGTGCGCGCGCATGCCGGCCCAGGTCGCCGAGTGCGCGGCGCCCGCCACCGAAGCCCAGTGGTATCCCAAGGAGGCCCGGCCATGAGCCAACGTCCGTTGCTGATCTTCGGTTGCGCGCTGATCTTCGGCTTGTTTGCCCTCCTGGGAGCCGGCTCGCCAATCGCCCGCTTCGAACTCTGGCTGGCGGGCCTGGACAGCCGCGCCAGCGCCGAGGCCGCAGCCCGGGCGCCACTGATCGACTGCGTCAACCAGTACGACATGCCGTGGCGCCTGGGCTACTACACCTACGGCGCTCAATCGGCCTGGCGCATGGCGTTCGACGACCTGCTGAACAATGCCCGGGACTTTGCCGACAGCGCGAAAACCAACATGGACACCCTGCCCGCGCGCGAATGCGAGCCGCGCATGCTCTATCGCCTGCGCCTCCTGCAGCCCGATGCGCCGCTGATCGGCCTGGCCGAGCGCTACATCGATGCGCTGCACCAGGCCAACCTGGCCCGTCGCGCCCATTCCAGCGCGATGCCCGGCGCCTACATGCCGGCCGAGGAAGATCCGGCCACCGTGGCCCGACTCCAGCCCGGGTTCGACCGCTACCTGCAAGCCTCCGCCGACCTGCGCGCCGCCCTGGCCAGCGCAGACATTGGCGCCCGACGCGAACAACAGCGGCTGCTTGAACAGCGCCTGGGGCGGGACATCCATTGGCACCTCCTGGACTACATGATCCAGGCGCGGCTCACGGTGGAGCAGCTCAGTCAGGGCGTGCGCGAGAAAACCCTGACCCCGGTGCAGCTGGCCAAGGCCAGCCAGGATCTGCAGCAGGCCTGGGATGCCGGGCAACCCCTGCGCAACCGACCGCAGAACGGCCGCAGCCAGCCAGCCTATTACCTGTGGAGCCAGATCACCCGACCGGCCCTGAACTACCAGCAGGCCTTGCGCACTTTGCACGAGGACTGGCAGGAGCGGGTCGCGCCCGAGCGCCTGAGCGAGGACTATCACGCCGTGGTGCGGGCCTACGACTCGCTGCTCAGCTACTACAACAAGCAGGCCCAGGTGGATTACTGAAAAGGGGCGGCGGTTCGCTGGACCGCCGCCGGATGGACGGCGACTAGCGCGCCTTGAGCTTGGCGAACGACTGATGGAAGTCCGCGGCCCAGCCGTCGATGACGTTTTTCACGTCATCGGCCTTCATCACCTGGCTGTCATTCGCCAGGGGCTTGCCGGTGCCCTTGCGCACCACCTGGGCGATCACCTTGCCGCTGCTGCCATCGAGAAACACCGCCTCAGTGCCGAGGGTGGTCTGCTGGTCGCGAATCCCGGTGGCGGTGCTCACCGCCGCCGCCACCAGCGCCACGGGAATCACTTCATAAGGCTTCAGGCCTTCGGTCTTGCTGCTGACCGCGGTGATGGCCGCGCGTACCACCACCACACCCGGACCGGGGCCCTGAGCCAGAGGCAGGCTGCGCGCCGCCTCGCGCCTGAGGGCCTGGTCGTAGTACTGATTGATCGCATTGAGGGTGCCCTGGGGAATCTTCGCCGTGGCTTGGGGCTGAGGGTAAAACTGGGTGGGTTCGATATAGATCGCCCGGTACCGGCTGACATCCAGCTTGGGATCGATCCAGCGCATCACCTCCACCCCGGAGGGCGACTTGGCCTCCTTGAGACGGCTGTAATCCTGGAGAAACCCGGAATACTCGTCGGGCTGAGTCAGGTTGCTGGAGCAGCCGGCCAGAGCCAGGGAGGCCAGGCACGCCGTGCCAATCATCAGTGCAAGCTTCATGGGTCACTCCTGTAGGTGAAGCAGCCAGGAACTGGCGAGGGGGAGTTACAGGTATAGCCAAGGCCGATCGGCCCAGGAGTGTTTTTTATCGCCCACTCCCCGGGCGACCTGGAGCACCCTCGCGCCTTCGAGGCCATCAGCCAGGCGCATGACTCGCCGGTCCTTTCACCGGCAAGTCGGCTCCTACATCAGGGAGGTCAGCGGCGGCGGAACAATGGGCGCGGTTCGATCACCGAGCGACCGTAGAGCACGCTCATGCCCGCCAGGCCCTTGAGGGCGTCCTGGGCGCATTTGTCTTCACGCACGGCAAAGCTGTCGAAGCCGCATTGGCGCATGTGGCTGAGCTGGTCGCGCAGCACGTCACCGACAGCGCGCAATTCGCCCATCCAGCCCAGGCGGGTGCGCAGCAGGTAAGCCTGGCTGTAGCCCCGGCCATCACGAAAGCTGGGGAAGTCCACGGCGATCAGCGGAATCAGCTTGAGCCAGGGCTTGAGGCTCTCCACCTCGTCGTCCGGACCGATCCACACCCCGTCCCGGGCCGGGTGATGCTCGATGCGGCGGATCAGCCACAGCGCCAGGGGCAGGATCAGCGGCCCCTCGGGCAGCGCCCCTTCGACTTCGCGCACCAGGCTCCAGGCATCGTCCTCCACCAACTGGGCTTCACCTTCATGCAGACGCAGCAGGTTGTTCATGCCAGTGCCTCCGCAGCCTTGGGATAGACCCGCTCCTTGAACGGCTCCAGGCCGATGCGCTGCAGGGTATCGACGAAGGGCTCGTCGCTTTCGCGGTAACGCACGAAGGTGGCGATGATGCGCTCGATCACCTCGGGAATTTCCTCGGCGCTGAAGGACGGGCCGATCACCTTGCCCAGGGCGCTGTCCGTGCCCTTGGCCCCGCCCAGGGTGACCTGGAACCACTCGCTGCCGTTCTTGTCGACCCCGAGGATGCCGATGTTGCCGATGTGGTGGTGACCGCAGGCGTTCATGCAGCCGGAAATGTTCAGGCTGATGTCCCCCAGGTCGTGGAGGTAGTCCAGGTCGTCGAAACGCTGCTGGATGGCCAGGGTAATCGGCAGCGACCGGGCGTTGGCCAGGGCGCAGAAGTCGCCGCCCGGGCAGGCGATGATATCGGTCAGCAGGCCGACGTTGGCGGTGCCCAGGCCGTGCTCGCAGGCCCGCTGCCAGAGCTCGTACAGCCGCGACTTGGGCACATCCGGCAGGACGATGTTCTGTTCGTGGGCAATGCGGATCTCACCGAAACCGTAGTCCTCGGACCAATCGGCCACCGCCTCCATCTGCTGGGCGGTGACATCCCCGGGCGGCGACGCCGGGCCCGGCTTGGTCGACAGCACCACGCAGGTGTAGCCCGGCACCTTGTGCGGGTGCACATTGCGCGCCACCCAGCGGGCGAAGGCCGGGGACTCGGCCAGGTGACTGCCGTAGTCCAGGTCGGTGTCCGCCAGGTGCTCGTAGATCGGCGGCACAAAGGCGCTGGCCACCCGCTGGTACTCCTCGTCGGTGAGCTGCGCCGGACCGTCCTTGAGGTGCTGCCACTCCTCTTCCACTTCCTTGGCGAAGGCCTCGATGCCCAGGGCCTTGACCAGGATCTTGATCCGCGCCTTGTACTTGTTGTCGCGCCGGCCGTGGCGGTTGTAGACCCGCAGCACCGCCTCGACATAGGACAGCAGGTGCTGCCAGGGCAAGCCGTCGCGGATCTGCAGGCCCAGGATCGGGGTGCGCCCCAGGCCGCCACCGACGATCACCCGCAGCAGCATCTGGCCACTGCGGTCGCGGTACAGGTACAGACCGATGTCGTGCATCATGATCGCCGCCCGGTCCTGCTTGGCCGAGCAGATGGCGATCTTGAACTTGCGCGGCAGGAACAGGAATTCCGGGTTGATGGTGGACCACTGCCGAAGGATCTCCGCCAGCGGGCGCGGGTCGAGGTATTCATCGGCGGCGACCCCGGCGAAGGCCTCGGTGGTGATGTTGCGCACGCAGTTGCCGGAGGTCTGGATGGCGTGCATCTCCACCTCGGCCAGACGCTGCAGGATGTCCGGCACCTGGGCCAGCTCGATCCAGTTGAACTGCAGGTTCTGCCGGGTGGTGAAGTGACCGTAGCCGCGGTCGAAGTCCCGGGCGATGCTGGCCAGGGTGCGCATCTGCCGGGCGCTCAGGGTGCCGTAGGGAATCGCCACCCGCAGCATGAACGCATGCTTCTGCATATAGAGACCGTTCTGCAGGCGCAGAGGCAGGAACTCCTCTTCACTGAGCTGGCCGCCCATGAAGCGCTCGACCTGATCACGAAACTGTGCCACCCGCTCAAAGACCAGGGCCCGGTCATATTCGTCGTACTGATACATATCCCTACCTCATCGAAACTGGTCGTGCTCTAACGGCGCGTGCTGTGAGGGGGCGACTATGCGCGTGCGGCGCAGAACGTTACAGATTCAGGTAAAAACTAAAAAACCATATCAGCCGTGACGGCAGCACCGTGGACACGAGATAAATCTGATCCGTATTAATGCAGTTTTTCTGAGCCTGTTTTGTTTCCTCGCTGATTCCTACAGTGCACCCCGTGCCAGACCGGGTGGCCTGGCAAGACTTTGCAACCGTGGAAGCATTGACCATGAACTCAGCAACAATCGGACAGGCCTACAACTACAAGGTGGTTCGCCAATTCGTCGTCGCAACCGTGGTATGGGGCGTGATCGGCATGGCCATGGGGGTGTGGATCGCCTCGCAACTGGTATGGCCGGAGATGAACCTCGATCTGCCCTGGAGCACCTTCGGCCGCCTGCGGCCGCTGCACACCAGCCTGGTGATCTTCGGTTTCGCCGGCAGCGCCCAGTTCGCCGCCAGCTACTACGCGGTACAGCGCACCTGCCAGGTACGGCTGTACTCCGACACCCTGGCCGCCTTCACCTTCTGGGGCTGGCAGTCGGTGATCGTGATCATGCTGATCACCCTGCCCCTGGGCTACACCACCACCAAGGAATACGCCGAGATCGAATTCGCCGGCGCGGTGTGGATGGCGGTGGTCTGGGTGGCCTACGCGATCGTCTTCTTCACCACCGTGGTGCGGCGCAAGAGCCAGCACATTTATGTCGGCAACTGGTTCTTCGGTGCCTTCATCCTGGTGATCGCCATGCTCCACGTGGTCAACCACCTGTCGATCCCGGTGGACTGGTTCAAGTCCTACCCGGTGTATTCCGGGGCCACCGACGCCATGGTGCAGTGGTGGTACGGCCACAACGCCGTGGGCTTCTTCCTGACCACCGGCTTTCTCGGGATGATGTACTACTTCGTGCCCAAGCAAGTCGGACGCCCGGTGTACTCCTATCGCCTGTCCATCGTGCACTTCTGGGCGCTGATCACCCTGTACATCTGGGCCGGCCCGCACCACCTGCACTACACCGCGCTGCCGGACTGGGCCCAGTCCCTGGGCATGGCCATGTCGCTGATCCTCCTGGCCCCGAGCTGGGGCGGCATGATCAACGGCATGATGACCCTGTCGGGCGCCTGGCATAAGTTGCGCACCGACCCGATCCTGCGCTTTCTGGTGCTGTCCCTGGCGTTCTACGGCATGTCGACCTTCGAAGGCCCGATGATGGCGATCAAGACCGTCAACGCCCTCTCGCACTACACCGACTGGACCATCGGCCACGTGCACGCCGGGGCCCTGGGCTGGGTGGCCATGATCACCTTCGGCGCGATCTACCACATGGTGCCCAAGGTCTTCGGCCGCGAGCAGATGTACAGCGTGCCGCTGATCAACCTGCACTTCTGGCTCGCCACCATCGGCACCGTGCTGTACATCGCCTCGATGTGGGTCAACGGCATCACCCAGGGCCTGATGTGGCGCGCGGTGAACGAAGACGGCACCCTCACCTACTCCTTCGTCGAGGCCCTGGTGGCCAGCCATCCGGGGTTCGTGGTGCGTTTCGCCGGCGGCGTGTTCTTCCTCAGCGGCATGCTGCTGATGGCCTACAACACCTGGCGCACCGTGCGCGTCTCCGATGAAAAGCTGGCCCTGAGCGACGCGCAGATCGCCTGAGCCGAACCTTGCCCGCCGGCCCCAGTGGCCGGCGTTTTTTTTTCAGGGAGCCTTGGGCCGATGGATATTCTGTTCAACCTGCTGGGGGTGGCGTTTCTCTACCTCTGCATCGAGTACTGCCTGCGCCACCAGAGCGCCAAGAGCCTGGACGACGCCAGCCTGATTCCCTTCGCCGACGACCCCGACGTCGCCCGCCGGGTCGAGCTGGCCACGGGCAAGAAGGTCAACGCCGTGGCGCCGGAGGAAGCCAAGCCGGGCTGGATCAACCTGGACATGTAACGCACTCCGTAGGAGCCGGCTTGCCGGCGAAGAGGCCCGCAAGACGTGCACATGGCCGGCGGCCGCTTTCGCTGGCAAGCCAGCTCCTACAGTTGCCGGCGCTGCGTGTTGCCCCGTAGGAGCCGGCTTGCCGGCGATCGCTTTCGCCGGCGAGCCGGCGCCTACATCAGGCGCGCTCGCGGGGGATCAGGCTCTGCAATTGGGCGGCCAGGAAGTTGCCGTCGAAAACGAAGGTGTCAGGGTCCTTGAGGCCATTGGTCTTGCGCCATTGCCAACTGCCGGAGGCCTCGCCCACCAGGGAAACACTGCCCAGGCGCGCCGCCGTCAGGCCGATCACCGCCAGGGATATCTGTCCATTGGACCCCATCACATCCGGGACGAACTCCACCGGCTTGCCCGCAATGCTGATGGTCAGTTTCTCGCTGTTGAAGGTGGAGCTTTGCACCGGCAATGCCGCGCTGAAGGCCACATAAGGCTCGCGATGCAGCTCCAGCAGGTCCGGCTGCAGCACCGGTGCCAGCCACTCTTCAATCTGCCCGAACAGCTCATGAATACGCCGGGCCCAGACCAATGACTGGCTGTCGAACAGCTGCTTCTTGTGGGCTTCGCTGGCGGCATAGTGCCGGAGCATCTCGCCCAATTGCTGGATATCGTCCATTGCGGTGTGTCCCTGGCATCGACCCTTGGGAACTGCAGGTCGCCGGTCTTGATCATGGCAGATGCCGGTGCCGGGCGTTGGGGTGTTTACCCCAGGGCCGGCCCATTCCTCTAGCCGCTGGCGTCGGCGGGCATGGCACCGGCCTTGCCCCGCCACGTCGCTGCGGGCCGTTTACTGCCCGCGGCTGGGATACCGGACAGGTGCAGGGAGACACGAGTGAAAACGCAGCCGGTACTGGCGCGGGGTCAGGCCGAGGCTTTTGCGCAAGGCGCTGCCCAGGTGCGATTGGTGGGCAAAGCCGCTGTCGTGGGCAATGGCCGCCAGCGGCAGGTCCGTGCGCTCCAGCAAGCGCCGGGCTGCCTGCAGCCGCACCTCGGTGATCCAGGCATGGGGCGTCATGCCGACGGCGCGGCGAAAGTCCCGCAGCAGTCGCAGTTCGTTGTGACCGTATGTGAGTGCCAATTGCGCCAGGGACAAGGGCTGGGCGTACTGGTCGGCCATCTGCTCCAGCACCTGCCCCAGCCGTGGTAACGGCGCCGTGGCAATGTGGCGGGACTGGGACAGACCGACAAAGGCCAGGGCACAGTGCTCCAGGGCCAACTCATCGATGACAGGCGCCAACAGCAGGCGCCGGGCTTCACGCCCCAGGGCCAGGGCCTGGGCATGCCCCGAACTCTGCAGACGGCGCTCGCCGGGGATCAGCGGCGTCTGCTCCTGCCAGCGCGCCAGCAGGTATTCACCGCCACAGGCAGATTCGGAGAACACTTCCACGCCCTTGGGCGTCAAGGCCAGGGTGCCGGGCCAGGTGTCGAAATCCTCGCGCCGGTCGGAGTCGATGGCATGCACCCCGCGCTGGCGCTCCAGGGTCACCCCCAGGGTCTGCCACTGCACCGGGTCACGGGCGCTGTAGGCCGCGGCCGGCAGCAGTTGCAGCAGCAAGCGACCGTCCAGCAGGCGATGTTCGAGCACCTCGGGCATGTGAAATTTCCTGATAGATCGCAAGCGTTAGCGCGACCAGACTGCGGCTCACTCACCCACACCACAGAGGAGTTGCCCATGCGCACCATCGGCCTGATTGGCGGCATGAGTTGGGAGTCCAGCGCCGAATACTACCGCCTGATCAATCAGCAGATTCGCGATCAATTGGGGCCGCTGCGTTCCGCGCGGTTGCTAATGTACAGCGTCGACTTCGGGCCTGTCGAACAGGCCCAGCATGCCGGGCGCTGGGATGACGCGGCGCGGATCCTGATAGACGCCGCCCAGCGCTTGCAGGACGGCGGCGCCGAGTGCCTGGTGCTCTGTACCAACACCATGCACAAGGTGGCCGAGCAGATTCAGGCGGCCACTGCCGTGCCCTTCCTGCATATCGCCGACCCCACGGCCCAGGCCGCGCTGGCGGCCGGCACCCTGAACGTCGGGCTGCTGGGCACCGCCTTCACCATGGAACAGGAGTTCCTCAAGAGCCGCCTGAGCCAACAAGGACTGAATGTGCTGGTGCCCGATGCGCAGGAGCGCCAGGCGGTGCACCGGATCATCTATGAAGAGTTGTGCGTGGGGATCATCAGCGACGCGTCGTGCCGGGTGTACCAGCAAGTGATCGAATCACTCAGGGCCCGCGGCGCCCAGGCGATCATCCTCGGCTGCACGGAAATCGGCCTGCTGCTCAAGCCCGAGCACAGCCCCCTGCCCCTGCTCGACACCACCGAACTGCATGCCCGGGCAGCGGTGGATTTTGCTTTGCTGGAGTGAACCTCAAGGCCCGCAGGGCGCAGCCTGCGGCAGCGGCTACAAAGCCTGGTTCGGCACTGACCTGTAGCCGCTGCCGAGCCCTGGCGAGGCTGCGAAAAGGCCCGCAGGGCCTTGCTTGGCGATCGCCTGTCAATCTTGGGCGGCCTCAAGATCCCTGCGTCTCCTGCGGAGCCGTTCGCAGCCTACGGCAGCGGCTACACAAGCCCGGCCTCAACCACGCAGCCGCGCCATGCTCAGCACGTCAACGAATTGCCCGCCACGGACGGCGTAGTCCCGCAGCCGGCCTTCGGTTTCGAAGCCGAATTTCTGGTACAGCGCAATGGCCGGCTGGTTATCGGCATACACCGTGAGTTCGACCCGGCGCAGGTTCATCCAGTTATCCGCCACCTCCAGCACCGCCGCCAGCAGACGGCTGCCGACGCCCTGACGCTGCCAGGCCGGGGACACCCCCATGGCCACGTCCGCGCAATGGGCGCGGCGCACCCGCGCCACCTGGTTCAGGCTGCAACTGCCGATCACCGCGCCCTGGTGCAGGGCCACCAGGGCCACCAGCCCTTCATTTTCCTGCCCCAGCCCGACGCGCTTGCGCCACAACTCGCGGGACTGATAAGGCAGTTGCAGGGTCTGGGCCGCCACGCTGGGTTCGCTGTACAGCGCCGTCAGACCCTCGATATGGGCTTCGGTGCAACGCTCGATAACGATAGTGGGATTGGCGTTAGGCATGGCCGGTCTTCCTTGAAGGGGAAATGGCCAAAGAGTGTAAGGCGATCAGCCTGGAGCTGACGAGGGGATGGTTGCCCAGGCTCGCCGGCCCTGAGCCGACACCCGCGCCTCCCCGACGGCCACGCGCAGATCAGTCGCGGTGCAGGAGCGGGCTTGCCAGCGCAGGCGAATCTCGGGCCGAGGCCAGGCTTGCGAACCCTGCGCCGGCAAGCCGGCGCCCTATAGCAAGCAGGCTCGTTCAGACAAACCAATCCTCACGCTCGCTGAAGGTATTGAGGATCAGCTCCACCAGTTGCTGCACCTGTTCCTCATGCTCCACCCGGGCATTCACCGCCAGCCAGGCGCGGCGCTGCATGCTGTCCTTGAACAGTCCCGGCAAGGCGGTCAGGCCGCGGTCGAAGTGGCTCATGTACTGCGGCAGCAGGCCGATGCAGGCGCTGCAGCGGATCATTTCCAGCATCAGTTCATAGGAGTGCACCTGCACCACGCCGGCCAGGCGCTGTTCCACCAGGCTGTTCCAGGGCCGGAACGGCTCCACCTGACGGTCGTGCTGCCATTGCACCAGCATGTAGTCGCTGAGGTCGTCGAGGCTGTCGGGACGCGCCGCCACCCGTGAGTAGCGCTTGGCGATGTGCGGCAGGTAGTCGATGCGCGCCAGGGGCACGGGTTCGCGAGTGGCGAAGCTGGGGCCCGGCAGCGGCGAGTCTTCGGCCGCCAGCCACAGCACCAGGTCGGCGCTCAGGGCCTGCAGGGACAGGTCGCTGTCGATGGAGATGATCTCCAGGCGAGCGCTGGCGTTGCGCCGCAACAAGGCGATCAGGTCGCGGCCGAGGATGTCGTGGAGGATGGTTTCTGCCACGGCCAGGCGAATCAGCGGCTGTTCCACCACCGGCAACCGGCGCTGGTGCGCCAGGGCCAGCAGTTGGCCCTGCAGTTGCAGGCCTTCGCGGCTCAGGCTCAGGACATTGCCCTGATAGCAGAACAGCGAACGCCGCAGGTGTTCCTCCAGCAGCGCCAGTTGCTTGCGCAACAGGGTGGCCTTGATGTTCAGGCTGCGTGCCGCCTGCATGAAGCAGCCGCAACGGGCACTGACCAGAAAGTACTGGGCGACCTCCGGATCGATCCCGGCGGCCAGGGCCAGCCAGGCCTCGCGAGGTTCCTGGGGCGCGGTGTACGGCGCTACGCCCTGAAGTGGGGCGGGTTCGAGAAATGCCATCGGTGACTCCCTGTCTTGTTGACTGTTGCTTCCTTGACTGGCGGGCGGTGGGGCCGGTGAGATCGCCTTCGCTGGCAAGCCAGCTCCTACGTTTGTCCGATGCTGCGTATTGCCCCGTGGGTGCCTGCTGCCGGCGAAGAGGCCCGTGAGACCGCCTTCGCTGGCAAGCCAGCTCCTACATTTGTCCGATGCTGCGTGTTGCCCCGTAGGAGCCGGCTTGCCGGCGAAGAGGACCGTGAGATCGCCTTCACTGGCAAGCCAGCTCCTACAGTTGCCGGTGCTGCGTGTTGCCCCGTAGGAGCCGGCTTGCCGGCGAAGAGGCCCGTGAGATCGCCTTCGCTGGCAAGCCAGCGCCTACGTTTGCCCGATGCTGCGTATTGCCCCGTAGGAGCCGGCTTGCCGGCGAAGAGGACCGTGAGATCGCTTTCGCTGGCAAGCCAGCTCCTACATTTGTCCGATGCTGCCTATTGCCCCGTGGGTGCCTGCTGCCGGCGAAGAGGACCGTGAGACCGCCTTCGCTGGCAAGCCAGCTCCTACGTTTGCCCGATGCTGCGTCTTGCCTCGTAGGAGCCGGCTTGCGGGCGAAGGGGCCCTTAAGACCGCCTTCGCTGGCAAGCCAGCTCCTACGTTTGTCCGATGCTGCGTATTGCCTCGTAGGAGCCGGCTTGCCGGCGAAGAGGACCGTGAGATCGCTTTCGCTGGCAAGCCAGCTCCTACAGTTGCCGATGCTGCGTATTGCCCCGTAGGAGCCGGCTTGCCGGCGAAGAGGCCCGTAAGATCGCCTTCACTGGCAGGCCCGCGCCTACAGCTTGTCCTCCAGGACCTGGTTCAGTACGGCGCCATCGATGCTCAGGGTCGCGGTGTTGAGCATGCCTTCCAGGTAGGCCTTGGCGATCTGTTCCTGGCGCTGGGCGCGCAGGGCCTGGGTCAGGCGATCACGCAGTTCGTCCAGGGTCGCGGTGCGCGCCGGTTGCTGTTCGGTGAGCTTGAGCACATGGAAACCCGCCGCGCTCTGCACCACCTCCGAAACGCCACCGACCTTGAGCCGGGCCACCGCGCTACGCACTTCCGGCAGCAGTTGCTGCAAAGGTTGCAGCCCCGAGTCACCGCCGCGCTGGGCGCTGTCCCGGTCCTGGGAGTACTGCGCCGCCAGGGCGGCGAAGTCTGCCGGCGCGGCCTGGGCCTTGCGGCTCAGCTCCTGGGCCTGGCGCCGTACCGGCTCGACGGCCTGGGGGTCGCTGACGCCAAGGAAGATCTGGCTGACCCGGTACAGCGGCGGGGTCATCCAGGCCGCCTTGCCGCTGTCATAGGCCTGCTGCAATTCCGTCGCGCTGGGGTAGTCCGCCGGCACCTGGCTGACCGACTGCAAATAGTCGCGAAACACGATCTGTTCGGTGGCGGCGCGGGTCTGCTGCTCCACCTCCGGGCGCTGGCGCCAGCCCTGGGCATCGGCCTGTTCCAGCACGGCCTTTTCCGCCAGCCGCGAACGGATCCAGGCTTCCAGCGCCGGGCGGTTGCCGCGCAATTGCGCGCGGGCGTCCTCGGGCAGGCTGGCGAACAGCGTCTTGAGTTCCTCGGCCGCCACCTGCTGGTTGCCCAGGCGCGCCACGGTCGGTGTGGTCGCCAGTGACTGCTGCAGCACGGCCGGTGCCGGCTGCTGCGCCGCCACCGGGTCGTTGCCCGGGCGCAGGGCCAGCCCCAGCGCCAGGCCGAGCAAGGTCAGTGCCCCGGCACCGACCACCAGGGTCGGCTTCTTCACAGGCTGGCCGCCTCTTCCTGGGGTTGTTCCTCAGGCAGCGGCTGTTCGCCCCGGGCCTGCAACTGGGCCGCCTGCTGGCTGTATTCGCGCAGGTAGACGATGAACTCCTGCAGCAACCGGTCCCACAGCTCCAGTTGGCTGCGCAGGTGAGTCTCGCCGACCCCGGCCACCACCACGTCCATCTCCATCACCAGGAACTCGCCCTGCAGCGACAACCGGGCAAAGCGCCGCGAGGCGTTCCACAGCTCCGCCAGCCCCGCCGGCAGCTCGCCCTGCACCCGCAGGGCGCAGCTGTAGGTGAAGTCCACATAGTGCCCGGCCTCGCTGCCCGGGTTGCCGAAACGCACGGCATAGCCGATGCCCTGGCTGGCGCTGAGCAGTTGCACGATGCCGTTCTGCTCGGTCTGGTTGACCCGGTAGCCGGCGCCTTGCAGCAGGTCGGTGAGGCTGTCGGTGGTCACGCTGGTAATCAAAGTCATGGTCATCTCTTCCCTGGTGATCAGTGGGCGCTCGCCGCCCGCGGGGCGTCGAACTGGGTCTGGTAAAGCTCGTCGCCAAAACCCTGGGCCAGTTCTTCGAACTTGACCCGGGCCTTGCCGGCGAAGGGCTGGCGGATGTTCACCACCTCGGCCACGTCGATCTTTTCGTAGGCCGTCAGAATCTGTTTGGCGATGCCGTACATCTGCTGATTCTTGACCGCGCATTGCTGCACTTGTGTGTCACGTTCGCTCAATTGCGCCTGCAATTTCGCCCGTTCGGCTTCCTTGCCCCGGGCCAGCACCAGCAAGTCTTCGTAGGCTTTCTTGAACTTGCCCAACTGCTCGCTGCTGGCCGCCGCCTGGGCTTGGGCCTGGCTCTGCAGGTTCTGCTGCTGGCCGGCCAGTTGCTCGGCCACGCCGCGGGTCTTGGCCAGCTCGGCGCTCAGTTGCTTGACCTGGGTCTGGGCCTCCCTGGCCGCGTTCTCGGCGGCGATCCGCGCGGCCGCGGCCTGGGCCTGCTCGCTTTGCAGGGCCTGCAACTGTTGGGTGGTGCTGCGCAACTGGGTGCGCAGGCGTTCCTCCATGCCTTCGGCGCTGGCGCCGGCACTGGCCAGCACGCCCCAGGCCAGCAACAGGCTGACCGCCCCTGCCCTCACTCGGCTGTTCATAACCTTCCTCCCGCTTAGAAGCGCGTGTTGAGTTCAAGCTGCATGACGTCGACTTCGTAACGCGGCCCATAGACTTCCGAGGCGCTCATGTAGCGGGCCGTGGCGTAGATGTTCTTGTCGATGCCGTAGTTGCCGCCGACGAAATAGCCCTTGGCGTTGGTGCCCCCCAGGTGGAACGAGGAGTCGTTGAAGCCGTCGGGCAAGGCGTCGGGCTGGATGTACTTGTAGCCGGCCAGCAGGTTCCAGTCGCCGGACTTCTTCATGTCCAGGGCGTTGCCCAGGGTGAACTGCACCAGCAGCGCGTTGCCGCCGCTTTCAAACTGGCCGTTGCGGTTGATGTTGTTGACGATCTCGCCTTCGCTGCGCTTGAGCATCTCGCCCTTGTCGTAGGCCAGGTTGCGGATGTAGTTGGTCTGGCTGCGCAGGCGCAGGTCGTCCGGCAGCTCGGTGTCCCAGGCCAGGTTCAGGTCGAGCACGTCGAACTTCGAGGCCAGGCCGACGAACTGCGGCTGCGGGGTCAGGCCCGGGGTGGCCGGGTTGGGGGTGATGTCGCGCAGCAGGAACACGCTGTTGCCCTTCTGCATGAAGGCCACCCGCGAGCCGTCGGTGTCGCAGCCCGGGGCCCCGGCCCAAGGCGCACAAGGGCTGGAGCGCTGGCCTTCGATGTCGTCGAAGCGGTAGTAGGCCAAGGCGCCCTTGAGGCTGTTGCTGCGGTTGATCTTCCAGTTGGCGCCGATCTGCCCGCCGAACAGCCACTTGGTGTCGCTCTCGTTCTTGTCGAAGCCGTTGCTGGTGGCGGTGTCGTTGGTGTACTCCACCGGGAACACGCCAAGGGTGCCGAACAGGCCCCAGTCGCTGCTGAGCTTGTGGTTGAACAGCGCCGCCACACCGTCGAAGTTCAGGTCGTTGGAATACAGCATGTCGGTTGCATAGAACGGGTTGGCGAAACGCCCGCCGGTCAGGGTCAGGTCCTGGCTGGCCTTCCAAGTCAGGTAGCCCTGGTCGAGCCAGATGTCCTTCTTACCGAAGCCGCCGCCCAGGGTCTGGGTGGTGGACACCGGGTTGTTGTCCGAACCGGTGCCGATGCGGATGCCGGCGGTCCATTCCGGCGAGATCACCGCCTTCATCCCCAGGCGCGCCCGCAGGCGGAACAGGTTGTCGCGGTCTTCACGGCTGTTGAGCAGCGGCGGCAGCTTGCTGTTGGTGTCCTTGTTGACGTCGTAGGGGCCGTTGTCGTTGAGCTTGGCGTAGTCGACGATCTCGTTGCTGTTGTTGTCGGCAAAGAAACGCGACTCCTCGCGCAGGCGGATGTCGCCGTCAAAGCTGATGCGCGACACCCAGTCCGGAAAGGTGTTGGGCTGGGCCCAGTTTTCCTGCTTGGCGGTGGCCATGACCTCGGCCTTGACCTGATCGCGGATCTGCTCGCGGACGATCGCCGGCACGTATTGCACCCGCACATCCCCCGGCGCCGCCGCGGGGCCGGTGGCCGCCACGGCGGTGGCGGCGCTGGCCTGGCGAGCCTGCTGGGCCTCTTTTTCGGCCTGGGCAATCAGTGCCTCGGCCTTGGCCTGCGGCAGTACCCCCTGCTGCACCAACAGACGGATCAGGTTGATCGTGGCGTTCTCCGAAGGCGCGGCCGCGGCGGCCGAGGCCTGTCCGGCCAGGGTCAGGGCGACCATGCCGAGCGCCAGGGTCAATCGATTCACGGTGGAAATCATCTGCACACAACTCCTGTAGAAACTGCAAATAGGGGTTCGCTCATTCCGGCCGCCGGCCCTTGAGGGACAAGCGCACCGGCAAGGTCAGGGACGCCGGCATACGTTCTTTCAGGCGCGGCGTGGCCCGCAGCGCCGCCAGCACCTGCTGGTCGGTCTCGGGGTTGCCGCTGGAGCCGGCCAGTTCGGCGCGGGTCACTTGGCCGTCGGCGCCGAGCCACAGGTCCACCTGCAGCGCATAGGCCTTCTTGCGCAGCTCCGGGTCCTCGCGCAGCACCCGTTGAAAGGTCGCCGCCAGGTACTGCTTGTAGGTGCCGGTGCCCAGCCCGCCGCCACCGGCGCCGGCCATGCCACCGCCCTTGCCGGCACCGACGTTGAAGCCGTCGTTGCCCGCCTGGGCGTCGCCATCGATCTGCATCGGGTTGGCCAGATCGTCCGCCGGCGAGGGCGGTGCTTCCTCCTCCGGCTTGACCTCCTCGGGGGCGGGCGTGGGTTCGGGTTCCGGCACCTTCTCCTCCACCGGCTCCGGCTCCTTGGGCTTCTCCGGAGGCGGCGGTGGGGGTGGCGGCGGTGGCGGCAGCGGGATGATGGTCGGCACCTTCGGCGCTTCCCGACGCACCCCGGCCATGTCATTGGCCCACTGCCACAGCAGCCAGGCGGCCACGGCCCCCAGCAGCAGCCCGGCGCCCCACTTCAGCAGGCGCACGGCGCGCGGCTTGTGCTGCACCGGCGGCAGCTCGATCGGTTGTTGTGCGGTCATGGCTCAGCCCTGGCTCGGTTTGCCGGTGACCAGGCCGACCTGGGACAACTCCAGGCGGCGCAGCAGGTCGAGGACTTCGATGACCTTCTGGTACTGCACCGTGGCATCGCCACGGACGATGATCGGGAAGTCCGGGTTCTGCGCCTTCTCGATGCGCAGGCGCTCTTCCAGCTCGCCCAGGGTCACCGGGTAGGCGTCGAGGAACACCTGGCCGCCGTCGTTCACCGAAATGGCCTTGGTCTTGGCCTCGGACAGCGACACCGAGGCGCTGGCCTTGGGCAGGTGGATCTGGATGCCCGATACCTGGGCGGTGGCGGTGAGGATGAACATCACCAGTACCACCATCAGCACGTCCACCAGGGGCGTGATGTTGATGCTGTCGACGGCGGCGTCGTCTTCGTCGTCATGGGAGGCGTTCACGGAAGCCATGGCAGTTCTCCTCAGGCCGGAACCGACGCGTTGCTATGACTGACCCGCCAGTGGGCGTTCTCGCTGTGCTGGCTCTCGCCATGCAGCTCCGCCAGCCGGGTGATGAACTCGTCGACGAACACTCGCATGTCGGCGCCGACTTCCTTGTTGCGGGTGATCAGGCGGTTGTAGCCAAACAGCGCCGGGATCGCGACGAACAGGCCCATGGCGGTGGCCAGCAAGGCCGCGGCCATGCCCGGGGCGATGGCGTTGATGTTGACGTCACCGGCCATGGCGGTGCCGAGGAACACCACCATGATCCCCAGCACCGTGCCCAACAGGCCGATGTAGGGGCCGCCGGCAATGGCGTTGGACAGGGTCGAGAGCTTGGAACTCAGCTGTTGGTTTTCCCGGGTGCGCACCCCGTCCATCGAGCAGCGGATGGCTTCGATGGTGGCCGCCGACACCGAGGAGGTATCGGCGCCCTGCTCGCGGCGGGTGCGGATCTCTTTCACCGCCACCAGGTACAGGCGCCACAGCGAGGAATGCTCCAGGCGGCTGGCCAGGACCTGATCGTCGGCGAACATCTCCAGGCGGGTACCAACCTTGGCGAACTGCTCGCGAAACAGCGCATTGGCGGCGCTGACCCGGCCGACCATGCGGTTCTTGCGCAGCATGATCACCCAGGACTGGATCATCATCCCCACCAGCACCAGGATGATCACCCAGGCATCCACCGGCACCGCCTTGAGCAAGAAGCCCAGGCTGCCGAAACCAAAACCCGACTGTTCTTCATCGACGCCATAAGCCACCAGCTTCGACTCCGCGCCCTGGGCGCTGGCATCGGCCAGGATCAGCGCCGCCGGACGCGCCACCTTGGACAGGCGCAGCTCGTCCAGGGCCCCGGTGAACGGCAGGAAGTGGCTGGCCTCGGCGCCGGCAGCCGGCGGCAGGTCGGCACCGATCGCCAGCACCGAATTGAAGGTGGGAATGGCCTGGGCCAGGCTCGCGGTTTCGCGGCCGTTGACGTACAGCGCCAGGCGGCTGCCCTCGCCGCTCAGGGCCAGGTGCTGCCACTGCCCCGGGTTCAGCGGCTGGGTGGAGGCGGCGCGCTGGCCGTCCACTTCAACGAAGGGCATGCCCTGGTTGATGCCGATCAGCAGGCTGCCGGCGCCTTCGCGACGGGCCAGCAGCAGTTGCTCACCGCTGGCCTGATCCAGGCGCACCCAGGCGCTGAAGGTGAAGGCGCCGCCGGCGTTGTGCTGCAGCGACGGGCTGGCCGGCAGTAGCAGCGGCTGGCCGCTGAACTGCAAGGCACGGCCGATGACCCCGTCAATCGCCGCGCCGGTGGCGTTCTGCGCGGTGTTGCCGTAGGCGGTGGTGTCTTTGGCCGGGGTGCCGTTGCTGCCGTCGAAGTGGTAGATGGCGGTGTAGCTGGGGTCGAAGGTCAACTGGCCGTTGGCGGTGCTCGGCGCCTTCTGGTTGCCGTAGTACATCCAGATGTCCTGGCGCTGGCCGCCTTCGACCTTGGGCACATCGACCCAGATCAGCGCCATGCCCATCAGCGGGTCGAAGCTTTCGATCTGGTGGTTGAGCACGGTCTTGTCATCGGCGGCGACAAAGCGCAGGTCGGCGCCGTCTTCCTTGACCCCGTCGAAGGTGAAATTGCCGGTGTGCAGGCGCACCAGCAGCGCGGTGCGGCCCAGGGCCTCGTTGATGGCCGCGCCCTGGGGCGTGGTGTCCACGCTGATCTGCTTGCGGTAATGCCAGTCGTCCTGCCACCAGGCGTGGGCCGTGGCCGGGAGCACGAAGCCCAGGCAGATCAACAGGCTCAGGAATAAGCGTTGCATGGGAAGGGTCTCCGTAAAGTCAGAACGTCGCTTGCACACTGAAGTGCAGGCGCGGGTCGTATTTCTGGGTGTTGGGGCCGTCTTTGAGCGGGTAGCCCCAGTCGAGGCTGCCGGACAGCCACTTGCTCAAACTGGCGCGGGTGCCGAGGCCAACGCTGGCCAGGCTGTACTGGTCTTCCTGCTCCGGCAGCGGCTCGTGCAGGGACAGGTGCGCGCCTTCGGCAAAGGCATAGAAACGCCACTCCTGCACGTAGCTGCCGAGGAACTTGGCCAGCGATGGCGTGCGCAGTTCCTGGGAGAACAGGTAGCCCTCGTCCCCGGTGCGCTCGGCGGCCAGGTAGCCGCGCACCGAGGTGGCGCCACCGGCGGAATACTGCTCGTTGGACACCAGGGGCCCGGAGGCCAGCTGGAAGGCGGTCTTGGACGCCGACTGCCAGTCGTTGGCGAAGGTGTAGGTGAAATTCAGGTCGCCCTTGAGCACCGAGAAACTGGCGCTGGCCTCGTCGCGCTTGTAGTGGAATTCCTCGGCGTCGCTGCCGTAGCCGAAGAAGCGCCGGGTGCCGACGATCAGGTTCAGGCCCAGGCCCAGCTGGGATTTTTCGCTGTAGCGGTAGCCGTTGTAGCCAAAGGTCACGGGGGCGTACTTGAGCGGAATCTGGTCGCTGCTGCGGCCAAAGCGCATCTCTTCCTCGAAGTCCTTGAAGTCCACCCCCACCGACAGCGAGTTGGCCCAGTTGCCGGCCGCGGGCAAGGTGTAGATCGCCGACACCCCGTAGGAATGGCCCTTGCCCAGCACGTTGCTGCCGCCGATGGTGGCGATGTTGCTGTCGGACTGGTAGCCGGAGAACTGCAGGGCCCAGCGCTCGCTCAAAGGCGCGGTGTAGGAACCGGACCAGACTTTGGCGTTGTCGGTGTCCTGGGGCGCGGTGAAATAGGTCAGGGAAATGCTGTGGCCCAGCTGCCAGAGGTTGTCGTAGCCGACATTGACCACCGTGCGCAGCTTCTCGGTGTCGGCGCTGTAGTCGTTGTTCAGGCCGACGCTGGCGTGCCAGGGGTTCTGGTCCTCCACTTGCAGGTCCACGTCCATGGTCCCCGGGCGCTGGCCCTCGCGCACCAGCGGCATGACCTGGCGCCCGGCACCACGATTGAGCCCGGCCAGCTGGCTTTGCACCGTGGCAAAATCCGGCACCTGACCTTCTTGCAGCGCCGGCACCTGATCGCGGATCTCCACCGGCGAGTAATGCTTGGCGCCCACCACCCGCACCCGGCCGACCTTGGTTTCACTGACCTGCAGATAAACGATGCCGTCCTCGACCTTCTGCTCCGGCAGCTCGACGAACACCGACTGGTAGCCGCGCTCCTGATAGACCTTCTGCAGCGCATCCCGGGCGCCTTCGATATCGGCCAGGGCTTTTTGCGGCCCGAGGAACGGATACACCGCCTCCTCGATGGCCCGCGCATCGAGCACGGTATTGCCGCGCACGAAGTACTCATTGACGTCCACCAACCGCGCCGCCGTGGCTTCAACCGCAACCGGCTCACCCTCCTCGGCCTGCACCGCCGGCGCCAGCGCCAACACCGTCAACCAGCCGCACAACGGCCACCAGCGCCCGCCACTGCCGGGTCGCCCTGATTTGCCCAGATGCTCCACACCGCCCCCTAAAAAACTGAAAATTGGCGCGCGCACGCGCATTGCTGTCGCCGTCGCCGTCTGCACAGCGTTTGGCCGCTTCAATTGCTGCTGATCGAGGTGTTTTCGTGGCGCGCCAGCCAGGTGTGCAACAGCGCAAAATTCAGCGAGAACTCGGGCATTTGCAGCAGCGCGCCGCAAAACACTTCACCGATGATTTTCTGGATCAACTGCACCGCCCGCGGGTTGTTCAACAGCGTGGCGATGTCGCGACTCAGGACACTGAAGGCCCAGACCTTCTGGTTCAGATCCAGACCGACGAACCAACGGAACAGCAGGTTGTAACTGAGCTGTTCATAGAGCTGCTGTTCGCTGGGCACCGAATACAGCAACTGCAGCAACAGAATGTGCATCACCGTACGCGGCGCGATCAGCATGCCGGGCTCGGCATTGAGGCCCTGGAGCAGATCGCGGTGCTGATCCAGCAACTCATCGATCTGCGGACGCAGCAGCACCAGCGAATGCCCCGGCGGGATATAGCTGGCCACCTCCTTCAAGGCGCCCTGCCAATCATCCTGGGACACGATCCAGACCCACGGCGCCCCGTAGCGATAGACCGACACCGGCTTCTTGCGCGCGGCCTCGACAATCTTCGACAGCCGTTGATCCAGCTCCTGCATGCCCACTTTCGAGTAGCGTTCCATAGTCCCCATAGCCTCACTCCCGGCGTCCCGCCTCGGCTTAAAAAAGTGGCCTGGCGGCCCCCTCAAGCGCGTTACATACCCAAGACGTGCGTGGCCATGTGCTACCGAACTTTTGTCATAAAAGCTTCATTCACGAGAGGAACGCGCGAACGTTGTAGGAGCCGGCTTGCCGGCGAAGACTGCCGGCCGGACAACGCTGAACTGTCTTTATTCCGCGCACGACCAGACCGCCCTCTTCGCCGGCAAGCCGGCTCCTACGAGAGGGAATTGTTGTGCTGAAGAAGGCTTAAAAATGCGCCGCCCGGACGGGCGCGCCGTTAGCCGTGGCTCTGGCTTTTGATCTTGATCTTCAGGCCCCTTCCCAGCCGGCCGAGCGTAGGCGTTGCGTAGGGGGCAGCTCGGCATGGATGCCGAGCTAGCCGCCACCCGGCCATGGATGGCCGGTTGGCGGCGGCCCCCGGAGCAATGCCGGAGAGAGGGAACCCCGAGCCTCAGCGAGGGGCCCATGGAGGGGCAAGCGTTTTTGGTTCCTTTTTGCTGGGCCGGCACTCCGGCGTTTGTAAAAAGGGACTCGCCGTAAGGGCGAAACCGCCAGCCGCCGCACCCGCAGCAACGGATATGTACCCCCCCCCACCAGAAAAACTGGCCGGCTCTCAGGCCGCCAAGTCCCCCTCCGCAATCCTACAAAACTTGCAGAATCACCTGACTATCCACCCCAATCCACAGAGACTATGGTTCCCTTCACACCCAACCGGTGATCAGGTTTGGCGACCTGGAATTAACCAACAAGCAACCACGTTCACAGCGCTCATCGCCCAGCAACACCGCTGACGACAGCCCTCTGAACACGGCTAAACAGGACAGCCTCAAAGGACGGCCTGTTCAATATTGGTTAATACGGAGCCTTACCCATGACAGAGCGATACATCCCCATCACCGGAGTCGACTGCCTTATTCCCTGCCTGTTTATAGACAAGACCGCACCATTGGACGTGCTGCATGCCAACGGTGCCGCACGTTTACTGGCCGTGACTCAACTGATGGAAAGCTTCTCCCGCGCAGAGCTGAAGAATGCCGACGATACCGATCTGCAACATATCTCCAACGTAGCAGCCATTCTGCTGCGTGATAGTTGCGACCTGTTGGGTGTCGTCGGCTGGCGACTGCAAGCCTGAGCCCTGAGCGCTCCGCGCTACTGGGTGGCGCGGAGCGTTTCATATAAAAGTGGCTGAAAACGGCCAATAACAGCCGTTCGTAAAAGGCTGGTTTCGGCCAAAAGCGGTTACTCAACTGGGCTTTTCGTGCCATGCGCAAATTTTCTGGGCGAAATGCTTGATCGCTATATTCCTCACAGCCTGAATTCTATGCGAGTGGGAGCCATTGCTCTCGAGAAGGCACGATAGGCCTATAGACATTCGCGATATCAGAATGATAGCTTCGCAGCTCCTAATATGGAGATGGGCCTGTGAGTATAAAAGTATGTTTTCCACTGAATAATAACGTCACCAGTGAAGATGTATTTCAAGAGTGCATTAATTGGATTCTGGACTCTCCGTTCACTGAGTTTGCGCAAGAAGAACTCACTCAGCTAACAAATGCTGATGACTTCAGTCACTCAAGAAATAACGAGCTTATTGAGTTCTCCCGCTCTGAAACCCCAAGTCTTTTCGTGTCCTCATTACGCTATACAAAATCGACTGAAGTCGCGCAATGGATTACGGAAGTGTCATCAAGAATTGAAAATGGAGAACACTGGATCAACGTAGTTGCGAGCATAGTTACAAACACCGCTTCGAAAGAACCACCTGAAATCAAAAAACCGTTAATCATCATTCGGTTAATTAGCCGTTTTGGTGGAGGCGATGACGGTGGCGTACCAATCAGCATAAATCCCATCCTATTGGACGAAAGCAAAAATGGTAAAGAAATTGCTGCGGCGGTCATAAACTCTAACAATAGCTGTACCTTGCCTATTGTTTATGTGAGTTCAACTAACAACAATCGCCACACAATTATCCCCGATAGACTCGCTAGAGCCTTAAGTGGAATGGCTCATGTAGTCATCGAACCAAACAGAGCCTTTTCGCACAGCCTTAGGAAAGAAGTGTCTTCTCGCAATGTTTATGGTGGGGTAGTAGGTATCTATTGGCCTAAAGGAAGTGGCGTAACACTTTTCAGAAGAGATACAACTGAAATAAAGGCCTTCGAAAAAGACATCTTCAACACTATTTGCGATGCTTTATCAGTTCTAATCTCACCAAAAAAATGCAGCTGGGAAGAAGTTATACACGTCAAAAATAGAAACGCTATTGAACATTTAAAGAGAGAAGGTTTAAACGCTACCGAAGCTAATGAGATCGTATCATTGTACGAAGTGGAACTGGCTGAGAAGACTGACAACATCCAAACCCTCAATCGTGAAATCGATCGATTAAGCGCCCTGCTTAGAGTTCGCGAAGCGAAGACCCCTGTCCAAGGAGGAATACTTATTAATACTGGGGATGAAGAAGACTATTTCAATGAGGAAATACTTGCTTTAGCTTTGCATGCAATCAAGGACTACCTTCGAAAAAGCGTACATCCTAATTCACGACGCGAACACATTCTCACGGCTATACTAAACAGCAACAGCACTGAAGACCTACACGAACAGAAGACAAAGACGCTTAAAGAGGTGCTTCGTGACTATCGCGATATGAACAAAAGAGTAAAGGACACTTTTGAAAACCTTGGTTTCTCGATAACCGCAGATGGAAAACACTGGAAAGTGACTTATCAAGACGATGAGCGCTATACCTATGTTCTTCCAAAAACGGCTAGTGATCATCGCGGTGGATTAAACGCTGCAGCAGACATTGCGAATATTGTTTACTAATTCGGCTCACGGCAATAGTAAAACGTAAGTTGCGTGGACAATTTGCATTCTATGATTTGTTGGCGAACAGGGAACTCTTAAACAAGAGCTTCCCCGTTATTCCCATTCAAGCGTTTACTCTTCTACGCTATCAAATCCCCTGAAAATATCGAGGCGGATGAGTTGCCACTTGAACCGCCAGCAAACCTTTATGGCTGGAAGCGGGCATGAGCATGAAGGACGCAATAGCTACGCTGAACCTGCCACCAGCAGTTAAAGTTCAAACGATCTAACTCTTAGTCCGCATCAATCAGGAACTTTAGTGCAGACGAACTGTGGCGTGCTGGTAATCGCGCTTCCGGTTTTGTGCTGAGACTAGAGACGGTTGCAGTGCTGGATTCGGCGAGCATCGAGGGCTTGTATAGGCTCTTCAACATGGGGGCCGCCCCCCCCAGCACACCCACAAACGACGCGGATAAAGCCATCTCTATCCACTCCAAGTCTCTCGATTCCTTGAGCATGCTCGTCATAGCTGCAGATTATGAAGTGAAATCAATATTCATCGTACACGGAAGTACGGAGGCGCAAACGTCCGCGCTTTAAGACCTATAGTAGATGCGAGTTTTACATCGCAAATAGCTGGTTTATTATTTTGCGGCTTGCGAGTTCCAGGCAGAGAGATAGTGTAGCTATCGGAATCTTTCCTGACAACGGTAGCATATTCGTTTTCAAACTCGTTTGGCAGCAGAAAAGTTGGAATTAAAGAAATCTGTTTTAGGCATTTAGCGATATCATCCATTCTTCCGGCCACGTATGATTCGTCCGGTTTAGCCTTGATGTATTTTCGAAGGATGGAGTCTAGGCACTCTGCTGTTTTGTAGAGGTGGAATAGATGATATGGGATTTCCGTGTTTAGCGAAAAGCCAGTCCCCATCCCATTGAATGGTTTATGTATTGCGGAGTCAGGGCCGATCACTCCCTCATCTACAATACCTTCGATGTAGTAACCGATGATCGCATTATCAGCCCAAGAGAAAGTGAATGCTCTAATTCTTCTGTGCTTGTGTTTTATATCGTTAATGATAGTCGCTGTACGACTATGATAGCTCTTTATGGCGCCGAGAAACTCTCTGGAGACCGTCTTAAATTTTGTCTCTCCGTCAGCAGGGAACAATGATTTCACTATGGACTGGCATGATTCAATGTAGTTATTTGAATAAAACAACATGTTGAATATATCAATATTAAGATCATCAAGAAAGCTTTCGTCGGACTCCTTTATTTTGCTGCCACCTCTTTCTACCGCCTTCGCAAGCCTGTCTAGGCTATGTATAGCATTCATGAAGGAAAATATAAAAACATCAGCGGGATGGTTCAGCCCTAAAACATCATGTTGGCTCTCATGTGGTTGAACCTTTACCAAGGTTCTTGCAACTACTGGCACGAACCCGGACGCTTTATTTGGCAGATCAAACTTCATAATGGAGCCCTTTCATTACCTATAGCGTGGAGAGGGAAGTGCGGAATAGCTTTTGTTTATCAAGTATTTTTGCTGACCGTTTCGCCTATGGCAGGAAATATACAAGAACCCTCCGAAAAGCCCAACAAATACATCGATGCGAGTCGAAGCCATGCGTCGCTGGCACGTAGCCAAAGGATGCCGACGCACCCGCTTTGGGGGTAGAGCGATTGAGACAGATCGCAAAGTCGATGCTGCAAAAGCAGTCACAGGCTATCAGCTTCGAGTTTTTGGGTTGCGTGGCAACTCCGTTCATTGAATGAGGTGCAAAAAAGCAGGGCGCGTGTGTGGTTTCGCGCTTCTTGGCCGATTACTGCCCTTCGCGAAGGGCCGTTTCGGGTCGATTTCTGCCTGTAGCCACCATCAGCTCTTGGCCGTCAGTTTTTGCGAGTTAAATATCCTTCTACTCCATACGCATAAACTGCTGCGACTCCGTTTCTAGTCGCAGCACTGCTTGGGTAATCTGACAAATGCTTAATGTGACCTGATCCTACGATGCTAAAAATTCACTCCTATTACTTTGAAACGCTCGCCTTCAATTTTCCCTATGGCGAGAACAAAGTTTCATAATTTTCTTTGCAGCCAATGGGACGAATCAAAACCGAGTCGATAAGCACAAGCATTTTTGCGCAGAAAAACAAGCGAAGTGCTATCTTCCAGACTTACTTACTTTTCAACTTTCACCCTATACATGTTCCAAATATTCCAAGAGAACCTCGCCACCGAGGTAAGGGCCGTCATCACTGCAATCCATTGCCGGCTCGTCAAAATCAATCCATACACTGGTAATAATCCTGTCTTTTCCAGCCATAGTTCGTTGAGTGCTAGATAACTCCACTTCACCACCCAAGGCTTCCTTTACATATTCTGGAGGTAACGAAACCACTCCAACTCCGCCATTCGGCCACCACACGTGGGGCTTAACTTTTACCCTGTCACCATCATTGAATTTCATTTATTCTCGACCATGCTACCGACTTTAATTTGCCATTTGACGTTTGGTTGAGAGACGAGCTCAAGCCGTTTCGGTGAGCAAAGCGAACGACTTGAACCCGTTGTCACCTGCTCAACTTCGCCCGGCAAATACAACACAAAAACCACCCTCAGACTCGGCTAACCGCGTCGCCGTGCCAACAGCCACTGTAGGGGAAGAGATGTTCTGGCGCATTTTTCGGTATCGCCGTATCGCCCTACCCCAACTGCAAAAAGAACCGACCAATCCCCGCGCCTGCCCTCTCTGAAAAGTCCTCATCCAGAAACAGATACCCCATGCCATCCGAAAGCACGCCTTTATGCTCAGGCAGCGCTATATCCAGATCACCCCCATATATAGAAACTCTTCTGCGCCCTGCCCCCGCTAAAACAGGCGACTGCAGCCAGGCGTCCACACCATCCAACTTGGACGCCAGGTTTTCATCATCGTCCGCGTCGCCGTTCACCCCCAGCCGCACCGTCCCGCGATCTGAAATCGGCTGAGCCGCCTCATCCCGCTCGGAACCGGCTCGCGAATAGCCCATGACAACCGCTTCCGAGCGCCCCTGGACGGCACGCAACTTTCGATAGTGGCCGACCTCGCCCGGCCAGTACGGCACAAAAACCGACACCCAGTAATTCCTATCGATCAAGGCCTCTGAAAACCAACGTCCAGGAAAGGCCATGAGGTGGGTCAGTGGGACTCCATCAGGCGAACGGGGCCAAGCCAGATCGGTCGGCAGACAGGCCCCGCCGCCGACATAGGCATCATCTTTTGCAGGCGTTTCACCGGTAAATATCAGCTCGTCAAACATGCGTTTCTTTGCACTCAGTCATGGGTTGCAGCCTTCGTTAACAACCTCAGGCCAATACCGGCGTCAAGGCTTCAGGCCATACACCTTGCCTCGACAATCCACCCTCAATTCCTCCAGAAAGGGCCGCAACTGCGCCTCCTCCATCAACGCCAGCAACTGTCCAGCCGCCTCCCGCAGCAACTGCCACTGCCCATGTTGGAAGATCTCCCGGTCGCCACAGTGAAAGGCCGCCTCGGACAACCCATTGCATTGCCCCCAGAGGCTGTGCAGCCCAGCCCGGACTTCATCCGGCAAGGCACTGGCGCACGTTGCTAGCAGCGCCTCCAACGGCAACATCGCCATGGACCAGGCCTCACAGGCGGGGCAATCAGGGATGCTGGCCTGCTGAGCCTGCGCATCCAGTGCCAGAAACCCCAGGGCATCGATCGCCTCGCCCACCGCCAGCACCCGCTTGTACTCATCCTGCCCGTACCACTCCCAGACAGTGGTGGAGAACCCCATGTTTTCGGCTCCAAAATTCGTCCGGGCGAATATACCGACATCACGATCCTTTCGCGCATCCTGCAGCCTCGCCGCTTGTGTCGCGCTGCAAACTCTGGAATTGTCTGCCCCTTTGACCACGCCCCCCATCCCCATGAACCCACGCCTCGCCCAGCTTGTGTGCGACTACCAGGCCAGCGTCCGCTGCGCCGTCGAGTTGATGCAGCAATGCGCCATCCCCCTCCCCGCCAGCAACAGCGACTGGGCGGGGCTCGACATTCCGGAGCAAGGGCAGCTGACTGGCGGCATTGGTTACTTCAAGCACGGCTATGGCTGCGCCGTTCACCTGCCAACGGCAACGGTGAGTTTTGACTTTGGCGAGCAGGGAGAGATCGACGGCGTCACCCTGTCCAGGCTCGCCGGCTTTGCCGAGAACCGGCTCGCGCAGTACGGTTTTACCGATGAGGATGAGCTCAAGCAGTGCTTCGAGCAGGAAGTGGCAGCCGGCTCGCTGGTGTATTCGGGCTATATCCTTTACTACCTCGCAACCGCCAAACCCCAAGCGGGCAGGCTCGAAGATAGCCCCACCCCTTCAGCACCCGAGCAACCCGAGAGCCCATCATGAAGTTCACCTCAGCCGGCCAACTCATCGACCCGCGAACCGTCGGCTATCGCAGCCTGGGCTTCGGCGAGGCGCTGTCGATCCCGGCAACGCCCTATGAGCTGCGCATCAACCACAGCGATCTGCCGCCTGGCTTTCTTGATGTCGCCGACACCTTCAACGCCGAATGCAGAACCGACGATCTGGCCCAAGGTTTTATCGACATTCCGCAACTGGCAGAGCTGGACTACCCAAGCTTCAGGGCGCTGCTGCAAGACCATCCGGACCTGGCGGCGCGCCTGATCCAGGACTACCTGCATTTCGAGTTGTTTTTTTTCCTGTTGCCGAACTCAAGCGCACTCAAGGTGGTGATCAACAGCATCACCAGCATCCACTCAAGAGACAACGTCATCATCCTGAGCGGCGAAACCTTCGCCGCCAGAAGCGCCGGGCAATGACCGGGCGCTAGCCACAGCACAGGCAACCGCTGATCAGGGGCTGATCGGGGTCGCTTTCAAGAAAGGTGACTCTGACTTCCACGCCCGCTCGCAGCGGGGTCGTTGCGCAGTGCCAGTTGGCGGCGCCCCCAAGCCAGCAACTGCTTTTGTCATCGAACCGTCCTTCGCGGTCCCAGGGAAACTTGACCTTGAGCCTTGCCAGGCGCCGATCACCGCGCAGTGCCTCGTCGTCCACCGCGATGACCACTGCGGTCTGGCTGCTCACCTGGGGTTTTTCGTGCGCCGAAGGCGGACGGTAGGCCAGGTCCCAGGGCACCAGCGTGAAACGATTGCGGTAACCCGACTGCCGGCCATCCCCGGCGCTCGGGTTGTCGACGGCGTGCTCGTCCGACAGCTGCGGTTGGCCGCCTGCGTGGATGACCCGAGTCAGCAGCCATGCCTCATTGCGCTCCTGGCCAGGGGCGCCACAGAGGTCCACAACATGGCCGCTGTGCAGTTCGGTGCGCGAACCCTGCCCCTCCACCTGACGATAAGCCGCGCGGCGGTACTCGCCGGTCGGCGGGCTGATCGCTCTGGCGGGCTCGGGCATGACCGCCGTGGCGGGCTCGATCCGCGGGAAGACCGCCTGATGATCGCCAAACACCAGCACGTGTCCTTGAGCACTGTGCTGGAAGTGAAAGTGAATCCCCTCCTCCTCGCACAAGCGCTGAATGAAATGCAGATCCGTTTCACCGAACTGGGTGCAGCAGTCACGCTTGGGGTAGGTGGAACCCAGCTGGAAGCGGTAGGCGTCCCCCAGGATCCCGTGTTCTTCGAGTATCAAGGCGACGATGGCCGGCACCGAAAACTGTTGATAGATGCGCTGGTTGGTGCGATGGCGCAGGTAGGACAGATGCGGGACCAGGGCCAGGTTGTAGCGCTGCGGATGCGAATGCTCAGTGTCTTTGCCGATGTGATAGATGCGTCCATGAACGCCGTTGCCCTGGGGGTCGAAGGCCAGAAAGGCCTCGCTGTCGACCAGGCTTTGCAGCTCCTGCTCTGGTCGCTCGCAGACAAACTCCACCTTGAAGAAGTAAGGCTTGCCGATCGCCTCCTCGCCGGTGAAGGCAAGCACTTGAACCTCCTGATCAAGTGCGTCGAGTGTCAAGCTGAAGTGCGTTTGATGGGCTGGGCTGAACATCCACTGTTCTCCTGTTGCTTGAGGTGTTGAATGGACGCAGGCACAAACCGCCATGCGGAAAAGTTGTTCTCCGCATGGCCAGTACATTTCATCGAATGTTTTAAATAATGAGCCCGCACTGGCGATGAAACTTGCACAGGGCAGAAGATGAAGAGTCCAACGAAATCAGATGCTGCTCTTCACCTTGGTCCAGACCCGAGTTCGGATCCGCTCCAGTTTCAATGGCAGCGGCTCAAGTGGAACCAGTGTGGCAACCGTTTGCTTGTCTGGATAAATCCAGGGATTGTCGCGCAACTTCTGCTGGACAAACTCCGTGGCATCCTTGTTGGCATTGGGGTACAGGGTGTGATTTGAAGTCTTGGCAATCACTTCCGGGCGCAGCATGTAGTTGATGAACGCCATGCCGGCCTTGGGATGCGGAGCGTCTTTCAACAGAACCAGATTCTCCGACCAGACCAGTGCGCCTTCACGCGGAAGGCTGTAGGTAATCCGGCGCCCAGTGTTGGACTTTTCATTGATGGCCTGGGCGGCAAGCGCACCATTGGCCCAGCCCACCACCGCACAGATGTTGCCATCCGCCAAGTCGGCGTCGATGCGGGACGAATCGAAATAAAGGATGTAGGGACGGATTTTCAACAGCAGGGCTTGGGCTTTCTGGTAGTCATCCGGGTTCTTGCTGTTGCTCGGGAGCCCAAGGTAGTTCAGGGCGATGGAAATGATCTCGCTGGGCGAGTCGAGCATGGCCACGCCACAGGACTGCAGCTTGCTGATGTTCTCTTCCTTGAAGATCAGGTCCCAGCTATTGACCGGCGCATCGTCGCCCAGCGCCGCTTTGACCTTGTCCACGTCATAGCCGATCCCGGTGGTGCCCCACAGATAGGGCACCGCGTAACGATTGCCCGGATCATTGACCGCGAGCTGGGCCAGGATGTCCGGGTCGACGTGGGACAGATTGCTCAGTTGCGCCGGGTCCAGCGGCTGCAGCACTCCGGCCTGGATCAGGCTGGGCAGCACGTTGGAGGTCGCCACCACCACGTCATACCCCGTGCGCCCGGCCATGACCTTGCTCTGCATGATCTCGGCGCTGTCGAAGGCATCCATGTGAATGCGGGTGCCGGTGGCCTGCTCGAACTCTTTTGGGGTTTCCGGCGCGAGCAGCCCGAACCAGTTGTACAAGTACATTCCGGGCTCTGCCGCCCCTGCCGATGTGCTGATCCCGGCACAGAGAAGCGCGGCTGAAAAAACGGTTCGCAAAGGTGATTTTCTCATGCAACATCCTTGTCCAGACGACGTGCCCTCATGGCTGTCGTAAATCCTGCAAGCGAATATACCGAGCCCAAGCCAATAGTAAATACCTCCAAATACTTACCCTTGACCCACGATTCCCTAACCCTAAAGGGGTAGAAAATGCCACTCGACCTTCATAGCCTGGCCTGGCATCGATCGATTGGAAAACTGATCATGCAGTTGAACCGTCCAGACTTCTGGAGTTCGCTTATTCGTACGCTCAATGAATATGTGCAGATCGATAACTGGGTTGTACTGATCTTCAGCAATCAACAGGTGCAAGTGATCAGTCTTCCCGAGATTGCCGATGTGGAAGAGGTGGACGCCTTCACTCATCTATATGTAAAGGGACTTTACTTGCTGGACCCCTTTTACATCGCCAACCGGGAAAACCCGCAAAGCGGCTTCTTTCACTTATTGGACATTGCCCCGGAATACTTCGTTGAAACCGAGTACTACCACCAGTACTTCGCCCAATACATTTCCATGGATGAAGTGCAATACAACGTGCAACTGGATGCCGATAGAACCCTGTGCATTTCCATCGGCAGCCGGGTTCGTTTCAATCAAGAACAAATCACCATGCTCGACCTCATCAAGCCTTGGGTGATGGCTCTGATGCATCAACGCATGTGCTTTGAGATCGATCTGGAGAAGAGCCTCGCCGCCCCGCCGCAATGGCCGGAAACCATCGGCCAACTGGGCACCCAGATAACCACGCGGGAAAGCGATGTACTGCGGCTGTTGCTCAGCGGCTTCTCCAACAAGGAAATCGCCGGCAAGCTCTCCCTCTCCGCGGAAACCGTCAAGGTTCATCGCCGTAACATCTACGCCAAGCTGAACATCAAGTCACAATCCGAACTCTTCGCTCGCTTCTTCATGCCCAAACAGGAGGTGCTCTCTTGACGCCAACAACCTCGCTGACGCTCCTACCCGGGAAGCCGTAAACAAACCACTGCTTAGCCTGGATGCCTCACGAACCCCGCATCCCACCAGCAACACCCTCCAAGCCCCTCTCAACACGGATGTCGAACACCCCATGTTTAAAGCCATTGTCTTCGGCCTGCTCTCCTGCGCTTTGGTGCTGCCTGTTTTCGGTCTGGCCATTTCACAGCTTCTCCCTCCTGCGTTCGTTGCCCTGGGCGAACCGGGTTGGAGACAACAGCACGATCAACTGGTCAGCATCAACAGCGTTCAATGGCTGACGGTGCTTGGCTGGGCCCTCGCGGCAGGCATTGGCGGATTTGTCAGCACCCGGACCCAGGCGACCCGCACCTTGCGTCCCGCCATCTGGGTCGGGGTCATCATCCTGCTGGTCTGGGGCCTACCGGTGGGGTTCTTCTCGGGAAGCCAAATGGGCTGGGTGCATTTCACCTGCTGCCTGGCCATCATGCCGGCGGTGCTAGCGGGAGGTTCGCTGGCGCGCAGAAAGATTGAGCGTCGCCAGCGATTTTCCTGACAGCCACCCAGGCTTACCGGCGGTGCGCAAATATGCTTGTTGCGCAACGTCACCCCGTTTCAGGCGGCCGCGCACATTTGTGGCTTCGCTACGTGATTTCTCAACAGAGCCAATCCCTCATGCTTATACAGCTTCTGACCAGCCTCCTGCCGTCACTCAGCATGCAGAACACCAAGGTTCATCTGGCCCAACACAACGGCATTGACCACCCGATGGACGTTTACCTCGCCGGCGAGTTCGACAAATGGCAGTCGTGGCAGTCGCGCAGGAACTTCGAATGCGAATACGTGATCGGCCTGGTGGAACTGCCTGGCACCAAGAAATGGCTGCTGGCTGGCGTTTACGACTCACTCAAACTCAACGAGTCGGAGACTAATAAAGACAAGCATGACTTTGTCTATGACTACCGCCGCGTGCCTGAATTTGCCGAGCTGGAGGGTCGCTTGATACTCGACTACGCCAAGCCGCGGGGGAACTATCTCTGGCTGGAAACCTGCCTGAAAAGCATGGTGGTGTCCTCGATCCTGGAAAAGCCCATGACGGTCGGCAAGTTTCCTGGCTTCAAGGAAGTCGATATCTCCCATCGGGAACTGAACATCATCGTCAAGCAAGGCCTGGAGTCATGGCAGACCGCGCTTTCCAGCGTGGCGGGCGTGTACCTCATCTCCGACCGCACCGAAGGCGAGCATCAGCTATACGTAGGCTCCGCGACCGGCACTGGCGGTGTATGGGAACGCTGGGTCACCTACGCCCATAACGGACATGGCGGAAACATCCGCCTACGTGACCTGCACACCCGGCGTGGCGAGAATTTCGCGGAAAATTTCAGGTTCAGCATCCTTGAAATTGCCGACAAGCACACTGGCAAGGACGAAATGATGCAGAAGGAAATTCATTGGAAACGCCGCCTTCTGACCCGCGACAGCGGGCTGAACGGCAACTAATGGACCTACCTGTCCACCTGATAACGGATGCACGGCGTCAATACAGACGCCGCACAAACCCGACGGCTAGTTACCGCGCCCTCCTCCAAATGACCACTCATCACTGGCCGTCGTGGAAATCACCACCATGACGTCCTCCGCGTTGAGCCCCGTCGCCCGCCGCAACTTGTCGACCAGATCGCGGTAAAAACGCTGTTTGGTCGCCACGCTTCGCGGGCGGCCCGCGGTTATCGCGATCAGCACAAAGTCATGGCTGCGCGGCCCTCCCAGGTAGTGGGGATCAAAGATCAGCTCGCCGGGCTCATGTTGGTGAATGACCTGGAAGCAATCAGACTTCGGCACCTCGAAGCTCTCGACCAAGGCGTCGTGCAAGCCCTCGGACAACGCCCGTAAATACTCGGCCGACTTGCCGCGGTGCAGTGAAATTCGTGCAAACGGCATCAACGATCACTCCTGAGGTTCTGCAAGGCAGGCCTGTAGCTCACTGAGCACATTCAGCGCCGAGGCGGCGGTCGGCCAACCTGAATAGAACGCCAGGTGGGTCATGACTTCGACCAGCTCGTCGACAGCCAAGCCGTTATCCAGGGCCCGCCTCAAATGAAAGGGCAGTTGTTCCAGACGGTACATTGCCACCAGCGCGGCCACTGTCACCAGGCTGCGCTCACGGGGATTCAATTGCGTGCGTGTCCACATGTCGCCAAACAATACGCTGTCGGTCAGCTCGGCGAATTTCTGCGGGTAGCGGCTCTGATGTTCTCGTTCCGTGCCCGTCGATGCATTCATGATGTTCCTCCCCTGACGTCCCAATTGACGGGGGCAAACTATCAAGTCGCGACAGTGCCGAATATCAGATTTAATAGCGCCAATCATCCCAAATAAGTGGACCATTGAATGCGTCGCCCGACTTTAGATCTTGACGTATTGCGCACCTTCGTCACCGGCGTGGAGCTCAACAGTTTTGCCAAGGCGTCGACTCGGCTCGGTCGGTCAACGTCTGCCGTAAGCGCTCAATTGAAGAAACTTGAGGAACAGATAGGTACGCCGGTGCTGACCAAGTCCGGTCGCGGACTGGTCTTGACCGCCGCGGGAGAAACACTGATCAGCCATGCCCGCCGGTTGCTGGAGCTGAACGACGGTATTTTCCAGACTCTGCGTGAAAGCCAAACCGCCGGCACCATACGCCTCGGGCTTCAAGAGGACTTCGGCGAACATTTCCTGAGCGATATCCTGCGCCGCTTCGTTCAGACGTACCCGAGGGTGAAGCTTGAAGTCAGGATCGCCCGTAACGCCGAACTGCTGGCGCTGGTCGAAAGCGCCGATCTGGACCTGGCCCTGACCTGGGACACCGGGCACCTGCCGCCCCATGCCACACGCCTGGGCGAAACGCCGATGCACTGGATCGGGCCCCGCGATACCTCCCTGCTTATGGCAGCCGACGACTCACCGCTGCCACTGATCATGTTCGACGCACCTTGCCTGTTGCGCAGCGCCGCCCTCCAGGCGCTGGATGCCGCGCACCTACCCTGGCGAATCGCCCTCACCAGCCCCAGCGTCAGCGGTATCTGGGCGGCCGTCGCCGCCGGATTGGGCCTGACGCTGCGTACCCGCATCGGCCTGCCGAACCATCTCACCGTTGTGTCTGGCCTCCCCCCGGTGCCAAGCCTCGGCTATGTGCTGCACAGCCATGGCAGCGATCCAACACCCGCCACCCAACTGTTGGCCGCACTGATCAAGACCAGCCTGGAAGAACAGGCGTATCGGTTCACGAGCACGACATGATTTAAGGCATCCAGGGGGCAATTCGGACAACGGCCATGGGCCGTGAGTAGCCCTACGCGAAGGAAAGCTATCGGCAGGAAGCACGGAAAATGGCTAAACGCATGAGCCGGCTATCGACCCTGCAAACAATGATGGCAATATGACTCCTCTTGGAGAAGGTCGCATTCGGCACAAGACGAAGCCGGATGTCATGCGCATAAGGATATGGAATATGGCTTCGATTCAGGTGGATGGTGAGGACAAGACCGCAAAGATCAGCGACTGGGCGATTCGCTGGAGCGATAAAAATGAAACCCTGGAACTGACCTATCACTACCCTCCCAGGAAAAAACACACCCGCCCGCTCAGTGAATGCCAAGTCTTGCCCACCCGAGAGTTGAGCAACGTATTGCTGCACAAGTCCGGCAGCACAGTCGTCAAGCCCATTGCCAAAGCCAAGATTTACGGCGAGCGATATGCTGTCGTGCACTACCCCGGGACCCAAAAACCTTACGTCTTCAAGATGGACGGTATCGGATTTTCCGCCCCGACATCGGTGAAGGAAACGCCAGCCTTTCGCTATTTCACGAGCGTGGCGAATGCTCGACGGGATCACGCTGAGTCGAAGACTGACCGTGAAATTGCCGACAACGTGGTGCGCCAGCTCGGAAAACTGCCTGCCATCGCTGACACGGCCTTGCAAGCCTATTGCACGGCGCGCAACGGCACGTTGCCGCCGGGTCAGGGGCTTATCTATCCGTTCGGACTCAACGAGAGTCAGCTTCAGGCGGTCGAGCGGGCGTTCAGCGCACAAATCAGCGTGATCGAAGGCCCGCCAGGGACCGGCAAGACCCAGACAATCCTCAACATCCTCGCCAATATTCTGTTACGTGGGCAGACGGTGGCGGTGCTGTCCAACAACAATGCGGCCGTGGAGAACGTCTACGAAAAACTGGAGAAATACGGCCTGGGCCACTTGGTCGCCAAGCTTGGCAACCAGGAGAAACGTGAGGCCTTCTTCGCCGCCCTGCCTGCTTGGCCATCAAGCGCGCCCGAGCCGGCGCCGTCCCTGGATGAGATCCAGGCCTTGCTGGCCCGCTTGAAGCAACACCTGCAAGACCACAACAGGGCGGCACAACTGCAAATCGAGCTGGACGAACTGGTCATCGAGCGGCGCTACCTGCAGCAATGGCAGGCAGAAAACGAGGTACAGGCCATAGGCCCGCTCGACAAGTACGGCCTGACACCGCGCAAGACTGCCGACCTCATGGCCTACCTGGCTTACCTCGGCGAGCAGCGCATTCACCTCAAGGACCGTATTGAGCTCCTGTTCAAATTCAGAATCTTTCGCACCAAGCCATTCGCCGAGGGCGAGGCGCGCATGGCCGTTTTCCATGCCCTGCAGCTGCATTACTACGACAAGTCGCTACGGGATAAGGAAGCTGAACTGCGGGCGTGCCGTGAATCGTTGGCACGCGCGAATTTCACAGCCCTGCTCAATGAACTGACAACCGCTTCGATGCACCATCTGAAGCAGCATCTGCAACGTCAGGTACCGCCGTCGGACAGCTTTGATGTCAAAACCTACTGCAGGCATTTCGATGCCTTCGTGCAGCGTTTCCCTATTCTGGGCAGCGGCACGCACTCCATCGTCAACTCGATCGCGCCGGGCGCAGTCCTCGACTACGTGATCATCGATGAAGCCTCCTTGCAGGACATCGTGCCGGGCATCCTGCCACTGGGCTGCGCAAAGAACCTGATCGTCGTTGGAGACAACCGCCAGTTGCCGCATATCCCTGTGGCACTGGGGCTTCAGGCGCCGGCCGAGGTCTACGATTGCGAGCGCTACAGCTTGCTGGATTCGTGTATTGCCGTGTTCCAGGACGCGCTGCCCAGAACCCTGCTGAAAGAACATTACCGCTGCCACCCCAGGATCATCCAGTTCTGCAACCAGCAGTTCTACGACAACGCACTGGTGCCGATGACCGAGGACAAGGGCAAAGCCCCCCTGCGCCTGGTGGTGACCGCCAAGGGCAACCACGCCAGGAAGAACACCAATCTTCGGGAATTGGACTCCCTGCTGAAGGTGCTTGAGGACGAGGGGCAGCCTGTCGGAATGGACAGCGAAGGCCGCGGTTACATCGCCCCGTTCAGGGCGCAAGTCACCCTATCCGACACCCACTTGCCAACGGATTTCGTCAAGGACACCGTGCACAAGTTTCAGGGGCGCGAATGCGACGAGATCGTCTTCTCTACCGTGCTGGACAAGAAGCGCTACAACCAGACGCAAACACGCCTGGATTTCGTCGACGACCCGCGCATGATCAACGTGGCAGTGTCGCGGGCCAAACATCGCTTCACCCTGGTGACCGGCGACGAGGTGTTCACGGACAACAATGGCCATATCGCCGCGCTGATCCGCTACATCAGCTATTACGCGCAGGACGAGCAGATCGTGCGCGCGCCGGTGGTGTCGGCATTCGACTTGCTGTATCGCGAGTACGACCAGTCTCTGGCACGCTTGGACGCCCGCCTGCGATCAGCGGACTCACGCTACAAGTCCGAGCAGATCGTGGCGCAGTTGCTGCGCGAAGCGTTATCAGCTCCGGCGTGCCAGGCATTGAAGTACCACACACAGATCCAGCTGGATAAGCTTGCATCGCCGGGCAGCCTCGACTGGACGGAACCCCAGCGGGCGTTCATGAGGCGTGCCAGTTGCGATTTCGTGATCTATTTCAAAGTGGGCAAGAAACCGATAGGGGTGATCGAGGTCGATGGCGGGTACCACGACCGCCCCGTGCAGGCAGCTCGGGACGCCATGAAAAATGAAATTTTGGCTAGAAGTGGCATTCCTATTCTCCGGTTGCGGACCGTTGAGAGTGACATTGAGCGGAGAATTGGCGACTTTATCGGGCAGTGGAGCAGCCCTGCGCATGGCGCATAAGCGCCGGCTCAGAGGCCGTCACGGGCAGTGAATTCAGCCGGCTGCTGCATGATCTTGCCGCTCCCCCAGCGCAGAACCGCAGCAGCCCCGCTATCCCGGCAGTTTTAAGCGCTTCGCCCCCATCAAGCAGGCTCGCCATCCGCCACCGGCAACGACGCCAACATCTCAGCGCGGCACACCTCAAGAATCTCATCCGCCAGCGCGGAATCATCCGGGCAGGCTCGCGACAACAGGATCGCACCGACCGCACGTGACAGCAGGTCGATCATTTTCTTTCTGCCCTCGCCCGCCAGCGCGTCCGGTCCGGTCGGGTATTTCTCCCCCAGGGTCTGCAGGGTGTGCTCGATCCCTTCGGCAAACGTCGCTTTCAGATCATCCGACTGACGCGCCGCATCGCCTCCCAACGCGGCCATGGTGCATCCATCGCCACGCCGGTCCCGGTGCGCTCTCGACACATAGACTTCAATGAACCCCGGTACATCAAGCGCCGCCGCCGCGGCCAGGGATTTGGACAGGCTGCAGGCCGAGGCTTCGGCCATCAGGTCGGCCTTGGAGCCGAAATGCTTGTAGAAGCCGCCGTGGGTGAAACCGGCCGCCGCCATGAGATCCGACACGCCGACCCCGTCGAAGCCGCGCTCACGGAACAGTTCAGAGGCCGTTTCAACGATGTGCTCTCGATTGGCCTGTGCCTGGGCCTTGCTCACTCTCACGTGCAATACCTCATGTTCATTGGGAAATCATGGCCCCAATCATACATAGATGTCGACCATAATCAAAACCGTTGACAGTTTAGATTTCGATCATCATCCTAATTGCACGCACCACCGACCTCCACCACCAGGCACGGAAGAGACACCCGATGACCGATCAGAATCTGTTCACCCCTTACACCCTTGGCACCCTCGCGCTGTCGAACCGCATCGTCCTTGCGCCACTGACACGCAACCGCGCGGGCGAAGGCTTTGTTCCAAGCGAATTCGCGGCCACCTATTACAGCCAACGCGCTAGCGCAGGCTTGCTGATCAGCGAAGCCACGCAGATTTCCCAACAGGGCCAGGGCTATCAGGACACCCCCGGGATCTACACCCAGGCGCAGATTGATGGCTGGCGCACGGTGACCGACGCGGTGCATGCCAAGGGCGGCAAGATCTTTATGCAACTGTGGCATGTCGGCCGCGTATCCCACGTTGATCTGCAAGAAAACGGCGCCGCCCCTGTGGCTCCTTCCGCGCTGCGCGCGGCCACCAAGGTGTTCGTCAATAACCGCTTTGAGGACGTCTCCGAGCCCCGCGCGCTGGATATCAACGAGCTGCCGGGGATCGTCGCCGACTTCCGCCAGGCCGCAGCAAACGCTGTCGCTGCCGGGTTCGATGGCGTGGAAATACACGGCGCGAACGGCTATTTGCTGGATCAGTTCCTCAAGGACAGCGCCAACTCGCGCACCGACGCTTACGGCGGTTCGATTGAAAATCGCGCCCGTCTGTTGCTTGAGGTGACGGCAGCCGTGATCGACGAAATCGGCGCGGATCGCACCGGGGTACGCCTGTCACCGGTGTCGCCGGCCAACGACGTTTCCAGCAGTGATCCGCAGGCGCAGTTCAATTACCTCGTCGATCAACTTGATGCCCTGGGCGTGGTGTACCTGCATGTGGTCGAAGGGGCGACCGGCGGTCCGCGCGAGGTGGCGCCGTTCGACTTCAGCGCCCTGCGCCAGCGCTTCAAAAACACCTACATCGCCAACAACGGCTATGACCTGGAGTTGGCGACGTCGAGGCTGGCCGAAGACCAGGCCGATCTGATCGCCTTCGGTCGCCCGTTCATTGCCAACCCGGATCTGGTGGAGCGCCTGCAAAGCGGCGCGCCGCTGTCCGCCTTCAATCCCGCCACGCTCTATGGCGGCGGCGCGACGGGCTATATCGACTACCCGACCTTGGCTGAATCGGGCACCAGCGCCAGCTGAGCCCTCCCTGATCGCACAACCTGCCTTTGCCACCCCTGAAAGAGAGATGAATCCATGAGCACTCGCCCTACCGTTCTCATCACCGGCGCCTCCACCGGCATTGGCGCCGTCTACGCCGAGCGCTTCGCGCAGCGCGGCCACGATCTGGTGCTGGTCGCCCGCGATCAGGCACGCCTGGACGCACTGGCCGCCCGACTGCGCAGCGAACACCGGGTCGCCATCGATGTCATCGCGGCGGACCTGACCCAATCCGGCGATCTGACCGCCGTGGAAACCCGCCTGCGCGACGACGCCCGAATCGGCATCCTGGTCAACAACGCCGGCGCCGCCCTGTCCGGCAGCTTCATCGAGCAAAGCACCGACAGCGTTGCGCAACTGGTCGCCCTCAACACCACCGCGCTGGTGCGCCTGGCCAGTGCCATTGCCCCGCGCCTGGCCAAGGCCGGCGACGGCGCGATCATCAACATCGGTTCGGTGGTGGGCCTGGCGCCGGAGTTCGGCATGACGGTGTATGGCGCGACCAAGGCTTTCGTACTGTTCCTTTCCCAAGGCCTGAGCCTGGAGCTGGCGCCCCAGGGCGTGTACGTGCAGGCCGTGCTGCCGGCGGCGACCCGCACGGAGATCTGGGACCGCTCAGGCGTCGACATCAACACCCTGAGCGACATCATGGAAGTCGGCGATCTGGTGGATGCCGCCCTGGTCGGTTTCGATCGGCGCGAACCGGTGACCATCCCGCCGCTGCAACAGGCCGAACGCTGGGATGACCTGCAGAACGCGCGTCAGGCCCTGCTGGGGCAGATCCGTCAATCCGAGGTTGCCCAGCGTTACCAGGCCCAACAATGATCGTCAGATAGCGAGCATTCGCGGCGGATTCGCGGCAGGCACTGCGACGAATCCGCTCCGCTGTTCGGAGTAGCAATGAATCCCATACAGACAACTCGCACCCCGGCTGTGCAGACCTCGTTCATCAACGCGGCGAACCAGTCGATCATGGTCAGGGGCATTCCCTTCGCCTACCGCGATACCGGTCCCGCGGGCGGCGTGCCCCTGGTGCTGTTTAACCATTGGGGCGCGGTGCTGGACCACTTCGACCCGGCCATCATCGATGGACTGGCCCAGACCCGGCGGGTCATCACCACCGACTATCGCGGCATCGGCGGCTCGGGTGGCAGCGCGCCAATGACGGTCGGCGAAATGGCGCAAGACGCCATCGAGCTGATACAGGCCCTGGGGTTCAAGCGCGTCGATGTGCTGGGCTTTTCACTCGGCGGCTTCGTCGCTCAGGACATTGCCCTGAAGGCCCCGCAATCGGTGCGTCGCTTGATTCTCACCGGCACCGGGCCGGCCGGCGGCAGCGGTATCGACCAGGTCGGCTCGGTGACCTGGCCCTTGATGCTCAAAGGCCTGCTGACCTTGCGCGATCCCAAGTTCTACCTGTTCTTTACCTCGACGCCCCAGGGTCGTCGAGCCGCCGCGGAGTATCTGCAACGCCTCAAAGCCCGCAGCAAGCATCGCGACAAGGGCCCGACGCCCGGCGCTTTCCTGCGGCAGCTGCAAGCCATCACCGCGTGGGGCAGACAGGCGCCGCAGTCTCTCGAGCGCTTGCAGGCGCCAACGCTGATCGTCAATGGCGACAACGACATCATGGTGCCCAGCGTCAACTCCCATGCCCTGGCCAAGCGTATCCCCAACGCACAGCTGGTGATGTACGAGGATGCCGGGCACGGCGGCATTTTCCAGTACTACGCTGACTTCGTGGCCAAGGCCCTGGCGTTCCTTGACGACTGAGCCCCCATGAGCGCCACGCCACCCAAGCACCGCCCCCCTATTACAACCGACACGAGCCGCACACCGATGAAGGCATTTTCAATTGATCGCTATGGCAAGAACACCGGGCACATGCGCGAAGTGCCCGCCCCCGAGGTGGGTGCCCACGACGTCTTGATCGAGGTGCACGCCAGCGGCGTCAACGCGCTGGACTCGAAGATCCGCAACGGCGAATTCAAGCTGATCCTGCCCTACGCATTGCCCCTGATACTGGGCAATGACCTGGCGGGCGTCGTGGTTGCGGTCGGCCCGCAGGTGCAAGCCTTCAAGCCGGGAGACGAAGTCTACGCGCGACCGCCGCAGGAGCGGATCGGAACCTTCGCCCAACTGATCGCCGTGCACGAAGACGCGATTGCCCTGAAACCGGCCAATATCGACATGACCCAAGCCGCGTCCATTCCTCTGGTCGCACTCACTGCCTGGCAAGTGCTGGTGGAAACCGCCCAACTGAAAAAGGGCCAGAAAGTGCTGATCCATGCAGGCGCGGGCGGGGTCGGCACCCTTGCCATCCAGCTTGCCAAACACCTCGGCGCCTTCGTCGCTACCACCACCAGCACGGCGAATGTCGAGTGGGTCAAAGCCCTGGGCGCCGATCAGGTGATCGACTACAAGCAGCAGGACTTCGAAAGCGTCCTGCATGGCTACGACGTGGTGTTGAACAGCCTGGGCAGCGACGTCCTGGAAAAATCCCTCAAGGTCCTCAAGCCCGGCGGCCAGCTGATCTCCATCTCCGGTCCCCCCACCGTGCAGTTCGCCCAGGAGCAAGGCTTGTCCTGGCCGTTGCAGCAGGTCATGCGCCTGCTGAGCTGGGGTATCCGGCGCAAGGCACGCAAGCTGGGCATCCGCTACGCCTTTGTGTTCATGCGGGCCGATGGCGCCCAACTGCAACAGATCACCGCGCTGATTGAGGCGGGAGTCCTCAAGCCGGTGCTTGATCGCAGCTTCGCCTTTGCAGCCACGGCAGAAGCACTGGAGTACGTCGAGCAGGGCCGGGCCAAGGGCAAGGTCGTGGTCAGGATCAAATGACGACTCCATCGACCGATGACTCAACAGAGCGGGCCGAGCCTGAGCACCTTCCAGCGCCTTGCCAGTCATCGCCAGAGCAGAATCCGGCGACGTCAGCGCCGGAGCGGAACAGGCAGGCACGGCAACCGGACGTGGTGCCTGTTGAACCGCGAGCGATCGTTTGGCGCAGCCTGATGCTTGAGCAGTAGGAGGAAACAGGGCGATACCGCCCTCTTCCCCCGGACATTTGCCTAGTGCGCACCACCCGCTTCTGCAGCACCTAGCTCCCGCAAAATCCTTTCCAGCTCCGGCCGCGTCCACTTCTCCCAGGGCATGACATCCTGCGCGTCACCTCGATGCCAATACTCTCCCGCATCGAACGCGAGATAGATGGAAAAGGCCGGCTCTGGCATGTCCGCGCTCAAGGACACATCGATGATGTCGCTGAACAAGGTGTTCACGATTGCATCGCAGTCATGAAAGTCGCGGCGAGCGCTGGTAAAGAGCCGGGCCACGGCAATGGCCACCTGGTTCAAAAGCTCGCACCGTTCGATCTGCAATCCCTCATGGAGAAGATTCAGCTCCTGGCTGGAGCCGTTTTCGATGGTTTCCAACACCCGCTGAAGATCAGCCTCACTCAACACTGTGGTCATTGCCCCGCATACCTTTTATCCGAATGGCCGACCTTGGCACCTGCCAAACGCCCTGTTCATTGACTTGCGGCCACCGATCAAGGCCCATCGGTCCCCCATCGCCAAAAACCGCCCCACTGGCGCGCAAAATCCCGGATAATGCCCGCCATTTTTTGCCTCGTCACGCCGGTGCCCCCCATGGAAATCAAGGTCAACTTTCTCGACAACCTTCGACTTGAAGCCAAGTTCGACGACTTCACGGTGGTGGCCGACCAACCGATCCGCTACAAGGGCGATGGCTCGGCGCCGGGGCCGTTCGACTATTTCCTCGCGTCCTCGGCGCTGTGCGCGGCGTATTTCGTCAAGCTGTACTGCCAGACCCGCAACATCCCCACCGACAATATCCGCCTGTCGCAGAACAACATTGTCGATCCGGAAAACCGCTACAACCAGATCTTCAAGATCCAGGTCGAGCTGCCGGCGGACATCTCCGACAAGGACCGCCAGGGCATCCTGCGCTCCATCGACCGCTGCACGGTGAAGAAGGTGGTGCAGACCGGTCCCGAGTTCATCATCGAGGAAGTGGAAAACCTCGACGCCGACGCCCAGGCGTTGCTGATGCCGCCATCGAGCGCGACCCAGAGCACCTACATCGCCGGCAAGGACCTGCCCCTGGAGCAGACCATCGCCAACATGTCCGGGATCCTCGCGGGCCTGGGGATGAAGATCGAAATCGCCTCGTGGCGCAACATCGTGCCCAACGTCTGGTCGCTGCATATCCGCGATGCGCAGTCGCCGATGTGCTTCACCAACGGCAAGGGCGCGACCAAGGAAAGCGCCCTGGCTTCGGCCCTGGGCGAGTTCATCGAGCGCCTGAACTGCAACTTCTTCTACAACGACCAGTTCTGGGGCGAGGACATCGCCAACGCCGAGTTCGTGCACTACCCGGACGAGCGCTGGTTCCAGCCGGGGCGCAAGGACGAGTTGCCCAAGGAGATCCTCGACGCGCACTGCCTGGCCATCTACAACCCCGATGGCGAGCTGCGCGGCTCCCATCTGTACGACACCAACTCGGGCAATATCGAGCGCGGCATCTGCTGCCTGCCCTACGTGCGCCAGTCCGACGGCGAGGTGGTGTACTTCCCTTCCAACCTGATCGAGAACCTGTTCCTCAGTAACGGCATGAGCGCTGGCAACACCCTGGCCGAAGCCCAGGTGCAGTGCCTGTCGGAGATCTTCGAGCGCGCAGTCAAGCGCCAGATCCTCGAAGGCGAGCTGGCCCTGCCGGATGTGCCGCAGGAGGTGCTGGCCAAGTACCCGAGCATTCTGGCCGGCATCCAGGGCCTGGAGGAACAGGGCTTTCCGGTGCTGGTCAAGGATGCCTCCCTGGGCGGGCAGTTCCCGGTGATGTGCGTGACCCTGATGAACCCGCGCACCGGCGGGGTGTTCACCTCCTTTGGCGCCCACCCGAGCTTCGAGGTGGCGCTGGAGCGCAGCCTCACCGAACTGCTCCAGGGCCGCAGCTTCGAAGGCTTGAACGACCTGCCGCAGCCGACCTTTGAAAGCCAGGCGCTGATGGAGCCGAACAACTTCGTCGAACACTTCATCGACTCCAGCGGCGTGGTGTCGTGGCGCTTCTTCAGCGCCAAGGCGGACTTCGAGTTCGTCGAGTGGGACTTCACCAGCCAGGGCGGCTTCAGCGAAAGGGAACAAGCCAGCGCCGAGGAAGCCGCGACCCTGTTCGGCATCCTCGAAAGCCTGGGCAAGGAAGTCTACATGGCGGTGTACCAGCACCTGGGCGCCACGGCCTGCCGCATCCTGGTGCCGGACTACTCGGAAATCTACCCGGTGGACGACCTGATCTGGGACAACACCAACAAGGCGCTGTTCTTCCGCGAAGACATCCTCAACCTGCACAGCCTGGACGAAGACGGTCTGCGCTCACTGCTGGAGCGCCTGGAAGAAAGCGAGCTGGATGACTACACCGACATCACCACCCTGATCGGCATCGAGTTCGACGACAACACCGCCTGGGGCCAGTTGACCATTCTGGAACTCAAGCTGCTGCTCCACGTGGCCCTGGGGCAGTTCGACCCGGCCAAGGAGCTGGTGGAGATGTTCCTGCAGTACAACGACAACACCGTCGAGCGCGGGCTGTTCTATCAGGCGCTGAACGCGGTGCTGGAAGTGGAGCTGGACGACGAACTGGAGCTGGGCGACTACGAGGCCAACCTGCGACGCATGTTCGGCAACGAGCGGATGGACGCGGTGATCGGCTCGGTGGACGGTAGCGTGCGCTTCTACGGCCTGACCCCGACCAACCTGCAGCTCGAAGGCCTGGACCGTCACCTGCGCCTGATCGACAGCTACAAGAAGCTGCACGCGGCACGGGCCAAGTGGACCGCAGCCAAGCGCTGACACCCCGCCCTCCCCGGCACCTGTAGGAGCGAGCTTGCTCGCGAAGCCCTCAAGAACCCCGCGTTCCCCAGTGAACGCGGCGTTTTCGTTGACGACCATCGCGAGCAAGCTCGCTCCTACAGTGACTCGTCAGGCCTTGGGCGCCCCGGGCGGCCAGGGCTTGCGGTCCTCTCTTTCCGGCGGGCCATACAACTCCTGCTCCCACTCCTCGAATGCCGGCACCGCGGTGTAATCCGCGTCGCAATACTGGCGGATGTACTGCGCCGCGCGGTACTCGGCGTACTTGGCATTCACCGGCACGCCCTCCTCGTCCAGCTCCAGCACATTGGCAAAGATCGCGTAGACCATCTCCAACATGCTCGGTTCTTCGCCAAGGCAACTGCGATAGTCGACGCCCTCCAGCAGCGGGTAACCGAGGGTGCCGTTGGCGACCCAGAAACTGAACGTGCGCAGGGCCCCGGAAAATTCCGGACTGAGCTTCTTCGGGTAAAGCATGCTGATCGTCTCTGATTGATGTCGGGCGGGGGCGGATTCTCAATGAGCGGCCGCTTTGCAGGCAAGGCGCACGGCGCGTGCGCAGGCACTCGCCGTTAGCTGACGGCCAATGAGCGCTGTTCGGCAACCACGCGATTACGCCCGCCCTGCTTGGCCAGGTACAGCAACTGGTCGGCCTTTTCCAGGGCGGCGGTGATCGAGCCCTCTCCGGGTTGCCACAAACTGACGCCCAGGGACACCGTGATGTGACCCACGGTGTCGATGTCCGCGGCGGCGATCGAGGCCCGCAGACGCTCCGCCACCTCGGTGGCCGTGCGCAGCGAACTGTTGGGCAGGAGCAGGACGAACTCCTCGCCACCGGCCCGGCACGGCAAGTCGTCGGCGCGGGAGTTTTGCTTCATCAAGCCGGCAATCGCCCTCAGGGTTTCATCCCCCACGCCATGGCCGAAGGTGTCGTTCACCCGTTTGAAGTGATCGATGTCCATGGAAACAATGGCGAACGGCTGGCGGACCTGCTGCCAGTGCGCCAGGGCGTCCTGCATCGCGCGTCGGTTGGCCAGCCCGGTCAGCGCATCACTTTGCGCCTGCTGGTTGAGCCGGCCGATTTTTTCCTGGAGCAGGCTGGTGCCCAACAGCAGCGCCCGGCGGATCTGCCAGCTTTCAAAATACTGCGCCGGGATTGCGCTGATGCGCGCATAGCTGTCCGGGCTGTCCAGGCGCTTGGCACTGTCGGCCAGCCGGGACAGCGGCGCCGAAATCCGCGCCCCCAGCCACCAGATCAACACCACCCCGAACAACCCCAGCGGCAGTATGCCCTTGGCCACTTTGGACATGGTTCCCTGCAGCAGGGTCTGGATATTGCCCAGGGGCTGCTGGGAGATCACCCCCCAACCGCTGCTGGGCACCCGGGCGAACCCCGCAAGCATCTCCACGCCCTGGGCATCCTGCGCCTGCAACGCCCCACCGCCCTGGCTCAAGGCCGCATCGACGATCGGGTCCCGGGCGACGATCTCGCCAATGCGCTCGGGGTACGGGTGATAGAGCACTCGCCGGTTGCCGTCGACCAGGTACACATGGGCGCCATCCTGGCGCACCTGGCGGTCCATCAGGTCTTGCAGGGCGTTCTTGTGTTCCAGGCGAATGCTGCCACCGACCAGCCCCAGGTACTGGCCTTGGCTGTCGAACACCGGCTGGGAAACGAAGACCAGCAGGTTGCCGGCGATGGACTTGAAGGCCTTGCTGATGATCGGCTGACGCTGCTCCAGGGGCGCCGGGTCTTGCAGGGAACGGCCGTTGAGATGCAGGTGTTCGGGCGCCGAAGCAATAATGGTGCCGGCGGCATTGGTGACCAGCACCGAGTTGAAGCTGTTGTCCTGCCCGAGCAAGCGCCGGGCTTCGCCCTCCAGTTGCCGGGCATCGCCGAACGACCCGCCCAGCAGGCCGGCAGCGTATTCCAGGCGCTTCTGATCGGAGCTGAGCACCTGCTCCACACCGGAGGCGATCCGCGTGGCGTAGGCCTGATTGACTTGCAAGGCGCTGTCAATCAGTTCCTGTTTCTGAATCTTGAACATGACCCAGAAGCTGTTGGCCAGGGTGGCCAGTGCCGCAAACAGCACAAAGACCAGAATCAGGACACGCAGATTGAGCTTGGGCTTGGGCCGGGTAGGCATTGAACGACATCCGGGTGAGCGAGCAGACAAAAAATTCGATGTGGCGGCCACCGCCTGCCAACACCAGATCATTTGCGTCCATGCACCCTCGACACACCGATCATCATGCGTCGGACATCGTCAAAACGCCTGCATCGCTTGGCTATAAGAACGCCTGGCGTTAGAGCCGCGCAGTCTACCGAGGTTGATCCGATTGGCAACTAGGAAAATAGTCTTGCCTCGCGCCGCGCGCAGTCCGCGGTTTTCACGCCCGCTGCAACCCGTCACAATGCCTCGCCCCAAGCCAGCCCCCCCCAGCCTGGCGCCCGTATCACTGATCGCAAGGACCGCCCATGAGCTTCTTCAGCCAGTTGTTCGACCGCCTCAAAAAACCGGCCCCGTCGGCCATTGGCGCCACGCATGCCGCCGACACGGCGAGCCCGGCGCTCGACTCGGTCGAGCCCACGGCGGATGCCGAAGCCGCCAACCTGGCCTTGCTCGAAGCCGGCGCCGCCTGCCTTGAGCGCCACTGGCAAGCCGTCGGCACCTGCGAGGCAGACGTTCTCGGCTTCGCCATCAGCCCCAGCTTCATGGGCGGCCCCCACTGGCCCTCCACTCGCCAGGCCTACCGTATCGTGCGCCGCAACGAGCGCATCATCCTCGCCACCGAGGGCCTGTCCGACCCGTTCGATGGTGTGCAAGGCGACGACCTGGGCAACGGTTTCGAGATGGAGCTGTTCATCGAAACCCCGGACATCCCGGCCCACGCCCAGGGCGCGGCGGGCGACGTTTCGCCCTTTGCCGACAGCTGGACCTTCGAACTGCTGCGCTGCGTGGCCGGCACCGTGGCCGATGCCGGCGGCTATGGCTCGCGCCTGGAGCGCTACGGCGTGCTGTCCCTGGAACTGCCCGGGGTCAGCCAGTCCCGGGCCATGAGCGAGCAACTGCCGGCGCACTTCGTCAGCACCGACGACTGCGCTGGAGTGCTGATCGGCGGCCCGGCCCCGGACTTCCCGACCCGCCTGGACGACATGCCCCTGTCGCCGGTGACCCTGGTGCCGGTGGTGCTGATCACCGCCTCGGAGCTGGACTACGTGCGCAACGGCGGTGCCCAGGCCCGGGAAGACCTGGCCGCGCGGCTGAACGCGGCAGGCCTGGGCCATGTCAGCCACCTGCAGCGCGCCAGCGTGATCTGAACGTGGGAGCCCTGAAGCCGATGCACGCCGCCGATGACTACTTTGCCTTTCACCTGTTCGCCGCGCGCTTCCCGAACCAGGCCGAGGCCGAACTGTTCACCTTCGAACAGTGGGAAGCCGAGCCTGCGGCGAATGCCAGCGCCGCCGAGTTCAGCGCCTGGGAAGCCCGCAATCCCAGCTGGCGCCTCAAACAGGAGCTGGGCTATTACATGGACGCCGACTTCGTCGAACTGATCGACCGTGAAGACGGCCCGCCCTACCTGGAATCACTGATCCGCAGCGACGCCGAACAGCAGCAACTGCGCACGCGTATCGACCCCGGCTACAGCCACTACATCCTCATCGGCAGTGAGTCGATCCATGGCGACCGACAGTCGGACGCCCCCGGCCCCAACCAGCGCAAACCGGCAAACACGGCAACGCTTGTTTACCTGGGCGAGTTCAACGATTCCTCTGCACCGCGCTAAATGCTAAAAAGGCCCCCTGCTTTCCAGGCCACCCCTGTCGTGCCAAGCCGTATCACGAGAACCACCATGCACAGCCAATACCCGAAGACCCGCGCCCCGTTGCGCCCTATTGACCTCCTCACCCACCAGCCAGCGGCGGTAGCAGCATGATCGAAGTCACTGAAGTGTCCATTGCCGACCTGCGCGCCGCCCTGGAATCGGGCCGGACCACTGCCGTGGAACTGGTCCAGGCCTATCTGGCGCGGATCGATGCCTACGATGGCCCGCAGACCGCCACCGCGCTGAACGCCGTGGTGGTGCGCAACCCCGAGGCCCTGAAGGAGGCCAAAGCGTCCGATGAGCGTCGCGCCAAGGGCCAGACCCTGGGCCCATTGGACGGCATTCCCTACACCGCCAAGGACAGTTACCTGGTCAAGGGCCTGACCGCCGCCTCGGGCAGCCCGGCCTTTGCCGAGCTGGTGGCCTACCGCGACGCCTTCACCATCGAGCGCCTGCGGGCTGCCGGGGCCATCTGCCTGGGCAAGACCAACATGCCGCCCATGGCCAACGGCGGCATGCAGCGCGGCGTCTATGGCCGCGCAGAAAGCCCCTATAACGCCAACTACCTGACCGCGCCCTTCGCCTCCGGCTCGTCCAACGGCGCCGGCACCGCCACCGCCGCCAGCTTCGCCGCCTTCGGCCTGGCTGAGGAAACCTGGTCCAGCGGGCGTGGCCCGGCCTCCAACAATGGCCTGTGCGCCTACACGCCGTCGCGCGGGGTGATCTCGGTGCGCGGCAACTGGCCGCTGACCCCGACCATGGACGTGGTGGTGCCCTTCGCCCGAACCATGGCCGACCTGCTGCAAGTGCTGGACGTGGTGGTGGCCGAAGACCCGGACACCCGCGGTGACCTGTGGCGCCTGCAGCCCTGGGTGCCGATCCCCAGCGTGACCTCGGTGCGCCCGGCGTCCTACCCGCAACTGGCAGCCGACGCCTCGGCGCTCAAGGGCAAGCGCTTTGGCGTACCGCGCATGTACATCAACGCCGACCCCGAAGCCGGCACCAGCGACAAACCCGGCATCGGCGGCCCCACCGGCCAGCGCATCCACACCCGGCCCTCGGTGATCGACCTTTGGCAACAGGCGCGCCAAGCCCTGGAAGCTGCCGGCGCCGTGGTGCTGGAAGTGGACTTCCCCCTGGTGTCCAACTGCGAAGGCGACCGCCCCGGCGCACCGACCGTGTACAACCGCGGCCTGGTGAGCAAGGAATTTCTCCATGACGAGTTGTGGGAACTCTCGGGCTGGGCCTTCGACGACTTCCTGCGGGCCAACGACGATCCCAAGCTCAACCGCCTGGCGGATGTCGACGGGCCGCAGATCTTCCCCCACGACCCCGGCACCCTGCCCAACCGCGAAGACGACCTGGCCGCCGGCATGGACCAGTACGTGACCATGGCCAAGCGCGGACTCAAGAGCTGGGACCAGATCGCCTCCCTGGCCGACGGCCTGCGCGGCCTGGAACAGACCCGGCGCATCGACTTGGAAGAATGGATGGACCGCCTGGGGCTGGACGCGGTGCTGTTCCCCACCGTCGCCGACGTTGGCCCGGCGGATGCCGACATCAATCCCGAGTCGGCGGACATCGCCTGGAGCAACGGCGTGTGGGTGGCCAACGGCAACCTCGCCATCCGCCACCTGGGCGTGCCCACGGTGACCGTGCCGATGGGGGTGATGGCGGACATCGGCATGCCGGTCGGCCTGACCTTCGCTGGCCGCGCCTATGACGATTCGAGCCTGCTGCGCCTGGCGTCGGCCTTCGAATCCACCGGCAGCAAGAGGCTGATTCCGCCACGGACGCCGGCCTTGCACCGCGCCAACTGAGCCGCTTGGTCAGGCCCGCACTGAAGCATGAGTGGGCCTGATCGCCAGGGCTGCAACGGCGGCGCCCAACGACAAGGCGTTAACCGCGCTGCATGGGGCGGCCCAGGCAAGCCTGGGCAGGCCGCTGCCTGATCAGCCCAGGGCCATCACTGCTCATCCTCGGGCTGCAACGGCGAGTGCTGCCAGTCGAAGTGCTTGAGCAACTGGCGGCACAGGTCATCCAGTTGCGGATGATAGTGATGGGTATGCGGCACCGGCAGCTGCGGCTCGCCATGGCCGAATCCCAGTGCGCGCAGGGCCCTGGCGTAATCCTCGATGGGCCCGTAGGCGTAGATCAGATTGTGCCGGTCCCAGACCACGGTGGCCTGTTGCTCGGGCGAATACACCCACAGATCGAAGCGGCTATCGCCACACAGAAAGGGCTTGAAGTCATGGATGAAATCCTCGACCTCTTCCCGTGACAGCGGCGGACTGCAGTAGCGGCCCGCTGGCGATTCGTCCCGAGGCGTATGCAGAACGAAGAGCAGGACCAGGGGTTCGGCCAGGCAGCGCACCAGACTGAGCAGCACCTGCGGGTCCGAGCCAGGCGCCCCGGCCACCACGCGCTGCCCTTCACCCACGGGCTTGACCACGAATACAGGCGGATAACTGTGTTCCACCCACTGGTTGTCTATCATGTGCCCAAGTCTGTACATACCAGCCTGATCCTCCTGATCAATTCTTCGGTTGAGCCAAACGGCCGCGCATTATGCAGGCAAATGCACGGCTTGCGGCAGCGTCGTCGCGCCTGCAATTCAGGCACTGTTTCAGCCGGCGGCTGGCGTACAATCCCCAGCCTTCAGGGACAGCCAGCACCAGGACAACGATGACCACACACCGCATTACCCTCGCCAATGGCTGGATTGCCGAATTTGCCGAACAAGGTGAATTCCGCATGGGCGCCATCAGCTGGAACCTGCACCTGCGCGGCCCCGAGCAACAGGCCATCCGCTATTTCGAAACCCAGATCGTGCTGGTCAACGACGAGGATGGCGAGCAGGCACGAAATCACATCAGCCTGTCCGAGGACGGGGTCTACGGCTACCTGGGCAACGGCATGAGTCACGGCTGGGTGATCGACTTTTCCCGCGGCATGATCGCGCCCCACCGGGTCACGATCAGCCACTACCACCACGCCTATGACGAGTACATTTCGCTGCTGGAGCAACCGGCGTACAAGCGCACGCGGGAGTACATCAGTGTCATCGGCCGCACCGTCTACCTGACCTTTCCCTTCACCCGGGACGAGGATTTCCCCAAGGTCTGGGACGAGTACCTGGCGATCCGCCGACGGCAGCTGGACGAGCTGTATTTCCGCAACTGAGCCTGGGCCTGGGCCTGGCCGGTCAATGATGGGCCTGACCCAGGCGCCCGCAGCCGCGGGCACTTTTTTTTAAGGCGCGGCCTGCCGCGCTAGCGGGTCAACGCAAGCTCCAGGACACCCCCAGGTACACCCCCAGCCCTTCCCCCGGCGTCGAGCGCGCCAGATCCTGCCCCTTGTCGTCGTAGCCTGGAGTGACGGTGGCGGCGTAGCGCTTGTCGGTGAGGTTGCGCAGATCGATCCAGGTCTGCCAGTCGTTCTTCGGCGCGTTGTAGCCCAGGGTGGCGCCGAACAGTGCGTAAGGGTCGGCGTAATAGCTGTTGGCGTAGTCCACCGCCACCTTCGACACCAGCTGGGTGTTGACCGCGGCAAAGAAGCCCAGGGGCCAGTCGTAACGCAGCTCGCCCTGGTAGTAGTGCATGGGCAGGCCCGGCAGGCGGTTGTCGCCGAAACGCGCGTCGTCGCGGTAGTGGAAATCGCTGAAGGTGTAGGCCTGGCGCAGGCTCAGGCGGCCCACACCCGGGCGCGACCACAGCTCGCTGTGCAGGCTGGCTTCCACGCCCTGGTGCACCGTGGGGCTGGCATTGAGTTCATAGGGCGTGGTGGCGCTGGGATCGGGCAGTACCGAAAGCAGCTCGTGGCGCACCTGGGCGTAGTACCAGGCCAGGCTCCACTGACCCAGGCCGCTGTCGCCACGGCCGCCCAGCTCCAGGGTGGTGGCGGTCTGGTTGCGCAGCGTGATCGGATCACGCTGGGCGCCGCTGGCCACTCCGCTACCGGCTGGAAAACGCAGGTTCGAGCTGTAGATCAGCGACCAGGGGTGCGGTGCTTCCACCGAACGGCTGAGGTTGCCGAACAGCTGTACATCCGGCGTCAGCTGATAGCGCAGGCCCAGGCGCGGCGCGTAGTCCCAGTCGCCAAGGCTGGTCTTGCCGCCGCCCTCGGGGTAGGTCACCGCGCTTTCGCGACGGGTGTAGATGGCCGCCAGCCCGGTGGTCAGCCACAGGTCGTCGGCGATCTCCAGGTCATTGCCAACATGCAGGACCGTGTCCGAGCCCTGGTAAGTGAAGTTGCGAATCCGCGTGCCCGGCGCATAGCCGGCGGTGTTGCCGCCAGGAATCCGCACGAACTCACTGGCACCGTCATTGGGCAGGTGCTTGGTCACCCGCAGGCCCAGGGTGCTGCGGCTTTCCCGGCCCCAGAGGCTGTCGCGGCGCTTGTAGTCCAAGGTGCCGCTGACGTCGCTGTAGGCCACCTTCAGGCGGTTGGGGCCTTCGCGCAGGTCCATCGGGTAGTCGTGGTAGACCAGGCCGGTCTGGATGCTCGAGTCATCGTCGATGTAGTAGGTGGTCTTGTTGCCGACAAAGGTGCTGCCCGGCTGCTTGCGCCGGTCGTCGCGGCTGACATAGGCCGGGTTGGCCGCCCGCGGGTCGTGCTCGATGGAACGCTTGCTGACCCGTCCGGCCAGATCGTTGTCGGTCTCGCGGTAGCGCAGGTAGAAACGGGTTTCCAGGTTCGGATTGAAGCGGTAGCCGAAGTTGCCGATCACCCCGCGGCTCTGGCTGCGGGTGTGGTCCTGGTAACCGTCGGCGTTGGCATCGGTCAGCGAGACGTAATAGTCGAAGTCCCCCAGCACTTGCCCGGAGCTGACCTGACGCTGCTGGTAACCGTGACTGCCGGTGGCGTAGCGCACCTGCAACAGCGGCGCGTCGTAGCCGGTATGGCTGACGTAATCGATGGCCCCGCCCAGGGCCAGGGCGCCACGGTCAAAGCCGTTGGCGCCGCGCAGCACCTGCACATGGTCGACCCACAACGGCTCCAGCAACTCATAGGGTGTACCGCCGGGGCCGGTCAGCGGCAGGCCGTCGAGCATCGTGTACAGCCCCGAGGCATGGGCGCCCGGCGCGCGGTTGATGCCCGAGCCGCGAATCGAGATCTTCACCCCTTCGTTGCCCGCCGATTGGGCGTACACCCCGGGCTGATAGGCCAGCACATCCTGGTTGCTGGCGACCCGGCCTTGCAGCGGCCGGCGCATGTCCACCACATTGCTGGCGCCCGGCACCTGGGCCAGCCGCGCCTCGGCCTCTTCCACCCGCTGTCCCTCGCCGCTCTGCTCCTGCCCCAGGACCTGCGCCGGGGCCAGTTCCACGCTCCGGATCTCGGCGATTGCCGGGCAGGCAAGGGCCAGGCCCAACAGGGCCGTGGGCAAGGATTTTGGCGAAGACATCGAGAAAACTCCGACAGGCAGAAAGGGGGCAATGCAAGTTGCGACGCAGGAAAGAACCAAGAGAACACAGGGGAATCAGGCTTTTTTTCGCCAGGAAAGCGGATGTCGGCAGTCACGCCTTCACGGGCGAAGCCACAGCGTCCAGCACTCAGCGCTAAGGGTTCTTGGCCCCCGCCAGAAAGTGCGCCACCAAGGCATTGGCATGACCATGGCCCATGCCGTATTCGGACTTGAGCCAGGCCACCAGCTCCATGTGCTTCTTGCCGCTGACGGCGCCAAGAAGCTCCAGCCAGTGGCTGATGGGCTGACCGTAGTTTTTTTCAATGGAAGGAAAGTACGACGCCGGGCCTTTGACTTGGCTGGCTTTGCTCTTGCTGTCTTCACTCATGCTTCACCCCGTGCTTTTTTGCTGCTCTTGATGTTCTCGATCAGGTCGACCACGTAGTTCTGGTTGAAGCCCGCGACAAAGGACCAGAACAGCAACTTGCCGTAGGCGGCATAGCCGTCGGCGTGCTGGCAGAAAATCACATAGAAACTGTTGTCCGGGTACCTGCAGCTCCTGTCACCGACGATCTCGGGAAACAGCTCCCCTTGCACCACGCCGGAGATAAACAGGATGTACAGCAGGCCCGCGAGGATGCCGCCGATGAACGACGGCAGCAGCACGTTGAACCAGGAGCTGCACAGGCTGACGATTTCCTCCTCGCTGAGGTGGGACAGCTGCCGGTGAAAGCCTACGTAGCCGCCGATGTTGCCCACGATGAACACCACCGAGGGAATGGTGTAGCCGTCGGCCATGGCAACCGCCCCCAGGGACGCCGCCAACAGCAGCACAAAGATGATGAACAGTCGCTTCCAGAGGATGTTCAGCGCGTCCTGGCGGTTCATGTTCGGCTCACCGGTTCAGGTTGTCGTAGGGGTTCCGTCCACCTGGATGACGATAGTTGAGCCGTGCCGCGCGGGGGTGTTTTTTCGACCGGGAACCCTTGCCCTACTGGCCGCGCCTTCAGGCCGGGTAGCCGGTGATCTCGCGAATGCTCTGGTACAGCGGCTTGAGCTGGCGATACATGCGCAGGTAGACCTCGCGGTACAGCCGCTGGTACATCTGCTGCGCCTGCGGCTGGGGCTCGAACACCGCGCCGACCCGGGTCATGGCGCTGATCGCCGTGGGGAAGTCCGGGTACAGGCCCAGGCCCACCGCACAGGCAATCACCGCCCCCAGCCCCGAGGCTTCATAGACATGGGGGCGTTCCACCGGCAGGCCGAAGATGTCTGCGGTCAGCTGCATGGCCGCGTCGCTCTGGGAGCCGCCGCCGGCCACCCGCAAGCGGGTGATCTTCAGCTTGGAGCGTTGTTCCATGCGTTCCATGCCCTGGCGCAGGGCGTAGGCCAGGCCTTCGAGAATCGCCCGGTAGATGTGGGCCCGGGTGTGCACGTCGCCAAAGCCGATCATCGCGCCCTTGGCCTCCATGCCCGGCTCGCGGATGCCCGGCGACCAGTAGGGTTGCAGGGTCAGGCCCATGGACCCGGGCGGCACCGCCTGGACCAGGGCGTCGAACAGCTGTTCCGGTTCCAGCCCCTGCTCGGCCGCCTGCTGCACTTCCCGCAGGCCGAACTGCTGCTTGAACCAGCTGACCATCCAGTAGCCGCGAAAGATCATCACCTCGCAGTTGTAGTGATCCGGCACCGCCGCCGGGTAAGGCGGAATCAGCGGCACCACTTCCAGGTAGCGGGAACGGGTGGTGGTGATGGTGGCCGTAGTGCCGTAGGACAGGCAGGCCGTGGTCGAATCCTGGACGCCCGAACCGAGCACCTCACAGGCCTTGTCGGCACCGGCGGCAATCAGCGCCAAGCCCTCGGGAATACCGGTGTGGCGACTGGCTTCGGCGCTGATCCGGCCCAGGGTTTCGCCGGGTTTGAGCAGGGTCGGCAACTGCTCGCGACGCACCGCCAGGGCCTGCCACTTCCAGTCGCTGGGAGCGGCCCAGCACAGGCGTTTGTAGTCGAACGGCAGGTAAGCCACGGAGCAGCCCACCGAGTCGACGAAGTTGCCGGTCAGGCGATGGGTGAGAAAACCCGAGAGCAGCAGGAACTTGTCAGTGGCCGCCCAGACCTCGGGTTGCTGCTGGGCCACCCAGTTGGCTTCGGCCTGCGCGCGAAAATAGTCCACCGTGGCCTCGGCGCCGATCAGCTTGAACAGCCAGCCCCAGGGGCCCTTGATGCGGCCCTCGACGGCGGCCTGGCGCTGGTCGAGCCAGAGAATCGCCGGACGCAGGGCGCGGCCCTGGGCGTCGACATTGATCAGGGTGCCGCGCTGGGTGGTCAGGGACACGCCGCGGATCCGCGAGCGGTCGATGCCGGTCTGCTGCCACAAGAGCTGGCAGGCTTCGCCGAGCTTGGCCCAGTAGTAGTCCGGGTGCTGTTCGGCCCAGCCGGGCTGGGTCGAAAAATACGCCTCCAGTTCCACCTTGCCCTTGCCCAGCAGGTTGCCTTGGAGGTCGAACAGCAGTGCGCGAACGCTCTGGGTGCCATTGTCGATGGCCAGCAGGTAGTCCTGCTTCTTGTTGTTGTGGTTATCCATGGGGCTCTCTTGGTTGAGCATCGTTAGGCATTGGCGGGCAGGCTGTGGTGGCGTTGCCACAAGGCCCGGTAGCGCTGTTCCTCGGCCTGCCAGCGGCTATCGTCCCAACCCAGCAGCGGCTGGCACAGGCGGCGGATGGCCGGCAGGTACTGGGCGGCGCCCTCGGCCAGCAGCAGGCCGATGCGGGTGCGGCGCAGCAGCAGGTCGTCCAGGTGCAGGACCATCTCCGTCTCGGCGGCGAACGCCAGCTCGGCCCACAGGGTGTCGCTGGCACCGATGCAGTCGCCGCCGAGGCGCGCCACCTGTTGCGCCAGGCGCGGCAGGTCGCGGCCATAGCGGCCGGCCAGGCGCCGAGTCTGGGCGCGACTCAGGCCGGGGATGTCCAGCGCGGCCGCGGGCGCGAACACCGGGGCGCCGTCATCCACCACGTCCCGCCCGAGCATCGCACCGCAGGCTTGCAGCACTTCGATGGCCTGGGGGCGGAAGGTGGTGAGCTTGCCGCCGGCCAGGGTCACGCAGCCGGGCTCCTGCCACAGCACGTGTTCACGGGTGACGTTGGACGGCTTGCCCTGCTGCCCCTCGCTACCGGCCACCACCGGGCGTACCCCGGCCCAGGTCGACAGCACGTCCCCGGGACCGATCTGTGCCTGGGGAAACTGCTGGGCGCAGGCGGCCAGCAGATAGCGCAGTTCTTCCTGGCTGATGCTGGCGCTCTGGTCCAGGTCGTCGCGGTGGTCGAGGTCGGTGGTGCCCACCACGGTGGCGCCTTCCCAGGGGAAGACGAACACCGGCCGCCGATCCTCGCCATGCATGAAGCTCAAAGCCTGGGCCACAGGCAGGCGCCAGCCCGGCAGCAGCAGGTGACTGCCGCGCAACGGCCGCAACTGCCGACGGCTGCTCGCCGGGCGCAGGCGCTCGGCCCAGGCCCCGGTGGCCACCGCCAGGGCCGCGCAGCCAAGGGTGTGCACGGCGCCGGTTTCACTGTCCTCGATCGCCACCCCGCACACTCGCCCGTTCTCCCGCAGCAGGCGGGTCACCCGCAGGCCATTGATGGCCACGGCGCCGTCGGCCCGGGCCTCGGCCAGCACCCGCAGCACCAGCCGCGCATCGTCGGTCAGGGCATCGAGAAAGCTGGTGCCGCCGAGCAACCCCGGTTCCTTGACCCCGGGGGCCAGGTACTGCAGTTGCCGGGCATCGTGAAAGCGATGATTGCGCCGCCCGGCGAGGGCGTCATACAGGCTCAGCAGGCCGCCAAACAGCGTGGGCCCGGGAAACTGACCGCGGTAATGGGGCATCAGGAAACTCATGGGCTCCACCAGCCCCGGGACTTCCTGCAACAGGCGCTGGCGCTCGCGCACCGAGTCCCGGGTCAGGCGCCACTGGCCCTTGGCGATATAGCGCAGCCCGCCGTGGACCATCTTCGAGGAACGGCTGGAGGTGCCCCAGGCAAAGTCCCGCTGCTCCAGCAGCAGGCAGCGCCAACCGCGCCGCGCCGCCTCGCGCAGAATGCCGGCGCCGCTGATACCGCCGCCGATGACGATCAGGTCCCACGGCTGCGCTGCCAGCTCCGGCAGTACCTGTTGCCGCCACTGGGCATTCCAGTCCTGGCTCATGACCTCACTGCTCCAGTAGCGTGCCGGGGTTCAGGCGCCCGGCGGGATCGAAGTGGCGACTCAGCGCCTGCAGGGTGTCGATCGCCAGCGGGCCCTTCTCCCGCAGCAGGTACGGCGCGTGGTCCTTGCCCACCCCGTGCTGGTGGCTGATGGTGCCATGGTGATTGACGATGGTCTGGCTGGCGGCGTGCTTGAGCGCCTGCCAGCGGGCCAGGGTCGCCGGGTACTGGGCGTCCGGGCGGAACACGTAGGTGGTGTAGATGCTCGAACCTTCGCCATAGACATGGGACAGGTGGGTGAACACATGCACCTGCTCGCCCTCGGCGGCCAGGCCATCGCGCAGGCTGCCCTCGATGCGCTGCAACAGGCGGTCGACATTGCTCCAGTCGGTGGCGGTTTCCAGGGTGTCCACCAGGTAGCCGGCGTTCCACAGGCTTTCGCGCAGGTAGGGAAAACGAAAGCGGTTCTGCGCCCACTTCTTGCCCAGCAAGGTGCCGGTGAACACCCCGCCGAAGGCCTTGAGCTGGCGCCGGGCATGACGCAGCGACAGGGCGTTCTGCTGACGGTCGCCGGTGACGCCGAAGGTCAGCAGGCACTTGCCCGCCCCGGCGCCGCGCAGGGCCAGGTATCTTTCCAGCCAGGCGATCTGCGTCGGATGGCCGGCCAGGGCCAGTTGGGTCTCGGTCTCCACGGCATTGGACAGGCGCAGCATCGACAGCGGCACCCGAGCCTGGGCCAGGGCGCGCACCGCTTGCAGGGCCTGGGACCAGTCGGGCAGGAACACCCCATAGAAGCGCTCGTCATCGGGCAGGCGGCTGACCCGTACCTTGACCTCGGAAATGATCCCGAAGCGCCCTTCACTGCCCAGCACCACCTCCCGCATATCCGGCCCGGCGGCAGACGCCGGAAAGCTGGCGATGGGCATCGGCCCGGCAAAGGTTTCCAGGGTGCCGCCGGCGAACAACTGCTCGATGCGCCCGTAGCGCAGCGACTGCTGGCCACTGGAACGGCTGGCAACCCAACCGCCCAGGGTCGACAGCTCCCAGGACTGGGGGAAATGCCCCAGGGTGTAGCCCCGGGCGCGCAGCTGGCTTTCCACTTGCGGGCCGCTGGCACCGGGGCCGAAGGTGGCCAGCAGGCTGTCTTCGTCCAGCTCCAGCAGGCGGCTCATGCGCGCCAGGGACACCGTCAGCACTGGGCGTTCGGACCAGGGCGGGTTGATGTGCCCGGCCACCGAGGTGCCGCCGCCGTAGGGAATCAGGCACAGGTCGCGGTCCTCGGCCAGGGCCAGCAATTGGCGGATCTGTTCGGCGGTTTCCGGAAAGGCCACGGCGTCGGGGTAGACCCCCAGCGCGCCTTCGCGCAGGGCCAGCCAGTCCGCCAGACTCTGGCCGCGGGCGTGCAGCAGGCGTTCCTGGGGATCGATGCAATACAACGGGTGGGCAGCAAGGCGTGAAGCCGGTACCTTGGCCAGCGCCTGTTCCAGAGTCGCCTCCGGCAAGCGGTGCCCCGGCCCCAGGCGTTCGGCGAGAAACCCCGCGCCCTGGGCCGGCAATTCGACCACCGTGGATGCATCCCCCCAGCCGTTCCAGCGTCGCATACGTGTGTCCTTGTGCTGTTCTTATAGGTCTTGCTTCAGGCTCCCTATACTAGTGCGCGGCTGAACGCTGTCACGGTCGCATCGCGCCAGAGGATGTAGCCGATTGAGTCAGACACAGGTGACATCCGGCGCCAGTTACCGAAGAATCCGCACCCTCCCCATCACAGGCTCGCGTCCATGCCGACAACCCTGAAAACCTGCGCCCCGCTGTTCTGGTCCACCGACCTGGGCATCGACTACGGCGCGCCAACCTTGCACCTGCACGACTTGCTGCCCGTGGTGGGAGAGGAACACTCGGCCTTCTTCCAGAACCGGGACGGCATCCTGATCGGCGAAACCCTGCAACTGATCTGGTGCCCGCCGGTTGCCGACCTCAATGGCTGGAACGAGCAGCCTTCGGAAATTGCCCTGAGCCAGCTCCTGCGGGTGCGGATCACCGGCCCGGCGCCCGAGCCGCCGACACCACGCAATGCCATCCACCATGGCCGGCCGAGGTACCGCTTCCTGGTCCTGTCCTGCCAGCCACTGCCGGCGGCCCTGCGCGCCCAACCGCTGGCACAGGACGCCTGGCACATGCCGCTGATCGAGAATGGACAGGGCAGTTGCCTGACCTGGGAGGCCATCGACAACTGCAGTCGCGCCGAGGTCCAGGGGCTGATCTACCTCAGCACCTACCGCCGCGACGAAACCTATATGGAAATGTTCATCGAGGACCTGGGCGGACAACTGTTCGGGCTGCTTTCGGTGCACCTGGGCCCGGGGGGCGACGACTATGATTTTGGCCGGCGCCTCCTGCAAGGCGCGGAGTTGCGGGCCATCCGCCGCGCGCTGGCCATGGCCCGGCCCCTGAAGGATTCACAGCCCGACTACCTGGTCCCCTGAACCCCGGGGCGGATAAAAGCGCCCAGAAAAAGACTAAGCAGCTGTTTTCAAACTCATTTTTTTGCATTGGGGGGCTTCACAGCCCGTCTATAAGTTGGTAAATTTGCGCCCGTTCTTGCAGCGGACCTCCCCGGACCGGCAATCAAGGCAAGTAACGTCGCAACAGCTACAGGGGCGTCGCCAAGCGGTAAGGCAGCAGGTTTTGATCCTGCCATGCGTTGGTTCGAATCCAGCCGCCCCTGCCATTTTCTTTCTGTCTATCCCATCAAGTGTTCTGCCAACAGCTCCAGCAAGGCGCTGACCTTGGGCAGTGCCTGACGATTCTTCATCCATAGCAGATGGATTGCCTGTCCCTGGGTTGCACAGTGCGGCAGCACCTGTACCAGGCTGCCCTCATCCAGCTGACGCTTGACCAGCCACGACGGCAATTGGGCAATCCCGTAGCCCGCCATCACCGTCATCAGCAACCCCTGCCCATCCCCCACCACGCAAGCGGCCGGCATCACCCGACGCTCGATCTCCCCTCGCCGGCTGCCGGGAAAAGTCCAGGGGTTGACCCGTCCATCCACCCAGCCGTAGGCGATGCAGCGGTGGCGCAGCAGATCGGCATCGGTCAAGGGCGTGCCCTGATGCTCCAGGTAGGCCGGCGAGGCACAGAACAGGTGCCGCTCGTGGCCCAGCTGACGATGCCCCAGGGCGACGGGCCACTGCGCGGGTCCGCCGAGTCGCACGGCAATATCGACACCGGCCTCAAGGGGATCGGCAAAGGCATCGGCAAAGGTCACGTGGGGTTGCAGCAAGGGGTGTTCCCGGGCAAAGCGCAAGATCAGCTCCAGCACTTGAGTGCGACCAAAGGCCCCCGGCAGATCGAGGCGCACCTTGCCCCTCAGTTCGGTGTTTTCCGCCTGCAACGCCCACTCGGCCTCTTGCAGATCGGCCAGTACCCCGGTGCAGGTGCGATAGAAGGCCTGCCCCGCATCGGTCAGCGCCAGACTGCGAGTGGTGCGCTGCAACAGCCGGGCCTGCAGGCGGCCTTCCAGGCGGGCGATGGCCTTGCTGACAGCGGACGGCGTCAGGTTCAGGCGCTCGGCGGCGGCCTTGAAGCTGCCGGAGTCGGCGACACAGACAAAAACATCGATGCCCTTCAGGCGTTCGGAAGCAAACATGCAACGTCCTTATTCATGAATCAGTTTCCATTCACTAAAGAAAAATCATCATAAAACAGAAGCCAATTCCTCAGTAAGCTCAATCCCCCCGACTCAACCTGCACCACTTGAAGAGGCATGGATGCTGTACACCCTGAAAAACTACCCGGGCACCATCAAGCTGTTGCTGTCGGGTTCGCTGATCCTGACCCTGGCGCGGGCGATCACCCTGCCCTATCTGGTGATCTACCTGTCCGCTAGCTACGGCCTGAGCGTCGCCGACATCGGCCTGGTGATCGGCAGCAGCCTGATCGTCGGCTCGCTGCTGAGCCTCTACGGCGGTTACCTGGTGGATCGGATCGCCACCTACCGGCTGATCCTGGCCTGCGTCGCGGTCTTCACCCTGGGCTTTGTCGGCGCCTTTGCCGCCCCCGGCCTGTGGCTGCTCTACCTGTGCCTGGTATCGATCAACCTCGCCTACGCGGTGTTCGATATCGCGGTCAAAGCCGGTTTTGCCCAACAGTTACCGGTGACCGAGCGCAGTGAAGTGTTCTCGATCAAGTACACCCTGACCAACATCGGTTATGCCGTCGGCCCGTTGCTCGGCGCCTGGCTGGCCCAGCAAGGCATGAGCCTGCCCTTTGTCGCGTCGAGCGCCCTGGCGGCGGGATTCTTTGCCCTGTACCTGACACAGGGCGACAGGCAGCTCCAGTCCGGCGCCAGCCCCCATCAGCCCCTGTCCTTTCTCGCGCTGGGCCGCCAGCTGCTGCGGGATTACCGCCTGATCTGCTTCACCCTGGGCGGCTTGCTCAGCGCGGTGGTCTTTGGCCAGTTCTCGGCTTATCTGTCCCAGTACCTGGTGGTCACCGAGTCCGCGCAAGTCGCCTACACCACCATCAGCACCCTGGTGGCGACCAATGCGTTGCTGGTCATTGCCCTGCAGTACGCCATTGGCCGCAGGATCACCCCCAACCACCTGAAGCAGTGGCTGACGGCAGGCCTGAGCCTGTTCCTGCTGGGGGTCGCCGGGTTCGCCCTGTCCACCAGCCTGCCGCTGTGGGTGCTGTCGATGGTGGTGTTCACCCTGGGGGAAATCATCGTGTTTCCTGCCGAATACATGTTCATCGACCTGATCGCCCCCGAGCATCTGCGAGGCCTGTACTACGGCGCGCAAAACCTCTCCAACCTCGGCGGGGCCCTGGGCCCGATACTCTGCGGCATGGTCCTGGCAAGCCAGCCGGCGCACTGGATCTTCTACATGCTGGGGGCGTTCATTGTCCTGGGCGGACTGTTCTACTGGCTGGGCGCGGCCAATCTGCAACGGCCCTCGGAGAACGAAACCCAGGCAGACGTCATGCCCTGAGGGCCCCGCCCGGCCAACCGGGCCCTCACCTGCCATTCACAGCGCCCCTGAAGGTTCGTTCCCCTTTGTACCCTCCCCTACAAAGAGCAACGCACCATGAAAAATACCGATCTCAGCCACCTGATCCTCAGCGACCACGCGCGCATCGAAGCCGCCATCAGCACCGGCGCGGCCTGGGAAGTGTGGTTTCAGGTGGAGTTCCTGATCCTGCTGCGCTCGGTCCATGTGGCCGCCGCCCGCGAGGTGCCCTATCCGGCGCCCAACCAGGCCTTGCGCCTGGACGTGCTGGCGCAACATAACGTGGAGAACTACGCGATCGAACTCAAAGTCGAAAGCGCCACCAATGCCGGCAACAAACTCTTGGCCGAAACCCAGAAAGACATCGACAAGCTGACCCAGTACACCGACCCGGTGGCTGCGCGCTGGGCCGTCGCCCTGGGCTACAGCGACGTGGCCAAACGCGGGCTGCGGGATTTTGCCAACACCCACAAGGGACGGGTGAACTATCAGGAGTCCGGGGCCCTGGGCTGCATGATCGCCACGGTTTGAACAGGCCCGCCGAGGCAAGGCCATGCCCGACGCCTTCCCGATCTGGTCGCCAGCATTGGCCCCCGGTCTTGAGCAACAGGTGTCCACGCCGGAGACGGTCATCGACTAGCGACCGGCGTTGAGGCGGGACCGGGGCAACCCGCCGGCTTGAATCAGCGGACGGCAGTATCTTTTCGCCAAAACGTTCAGATAAGTCCGATGACGGTGGCCGCCCGCTCCTTGTTAAGTTGTCCGCTGTTTTTCAGCTGTCCGCCGCTGATCGACAATCTTCTCGTTGATCAGCGGCGCTTCGGCCAATGGAATCAGCCGCAATACGTCAAGGAGCGACCCATGTTCAGCCCGGCCGACCAGACCCACTTCAGCCTGGACATCCAAGGCATCCAGCACGACTTCCAGGTGCTCTCGTTCCAGGGCACCGAAGCCATCAGCCAACCGTTTCGCTTTGACCTGCAACTGGTCAGCGAACGACCCTTCATCGACCTCGAACCCCTGCTGCACCAACCGGCCTTTCTCGCCTTCGATCCCCAGGGCCATGGCATCCATGGGCTGATCCAGCGCATCGCCCAGGGCGACGCTGGCAAGCGCCTGAGCCGCTACAGCCTGTCGCTGCTGCCGCACCTGGATTACCTGCGCCATCGCAGCAACCAGCGGATTTTCCAGCAGCTCTCGGCGCCGCAGATCATCGCCCAGATCCTTGAAGAGCACGGCATTCTCGGCGATGCCTACCAGTTCCAGATCCAGCAGCCCTGCCCCGAGCGCAACTACTGCGTGCAGTACGACGAGAGCGACCTGCACTTCATCCAGCGCCTGTGCGAAGAAGAAGGCCTGCACTACCACTTCCAGCACAGCCGCGAGGCGCATTTGCTGGTGTTCAGCGACAACCAGAGCGTGTTCCGCAAGCTCGGCCGACCCACCGCCTACGTGCAGGGCAGCGGGCTGGTGGCGGACGAGCCGGTGATCAAGGGCTTCAACGTGCGCCTGGAAACCCGTACCAACCGCATCACCCGGCGCGACTACGACTTCGAAAAGCCGCGCCTGCAAATGGAGGCTGCCTACAAGCCCGACGCCAAGACCCAGGAACCGGACCTGGAGGACTACGACTACCCCGGGCGCTTCACCGATCGCCAGCGCGGCAAGTTCCTCAGCCAGCGCGCCCTGGAACGCCACCGCGCCGACTACCGCCAGGCCGAAGGCTGGGGCGATGAGCCGCGACTGGTCAGCGGGCATTTTCTTGAGCTGACTGATCACCCGCGTGGCGAGTGGAACGACCTGTGGCTGCTGACCCGGGTGACTCACGAAGGCAAGCAGCCCCAGGTGCTGGAGGAATCGATCACCAGCGACACCGAGACCGCAGACGGCTTCCAGCAGGGTTACCGCAACCGCTTCCTCGCCACCCCCTGGGATGTGTTCTTTCGCCCGCCGCTGGAGCACCCCAAACCCCGGGTCCTGGGCAGTCAGACCGCAGTGGTTACAGGCCCGGCAGGAGAGGAAATCCACACCGATCCATACGGCCGGGTCAAGGTGCAGTTCCACTGGGACCGCGAAGGCCAGGGCGACGACCAGACCAGTTGCTGGCTGCGGGTCGCCTCCAGCTGGGCCGGCGACCGCTACGGTGCCCTCGCCATCCCGCGCGTCGGCATGGAAGTGCTGGTGGACTTTCTCGAAGGCGACCCCGACCAGCCGCTGATCAGCGGTTGCCTGTACCACCAGGAACATCCAACGCCTTACGCACTGCCGATCAACAAGACCCGCAGCACCTTCAAGACCCTGAGTTCGCCGGGCGGCGGCGGTTTCAACGAAGTGCGCCTCGAAGACAGAAAAGGCGCCGAACAGATCTTCGTCCACGCCCAGCGCGACTGGGATGAAAACATCCAGCACGACCAGAAAATTCGCGTCGGCCACGAGCGTCACGACACAGTTGAAGGCAACAGCTACAGCGAACTCAAGGCCGAGGAACACCGCACCATCCACGGCGAACGCAAAACCGAAATCCGCGCCGACGACCACCTGAACGTGGCGCACGACCAGCACATCCAGCTGGGCACCGCACAACTGCTCCAGGCCGGACGTGAGATTCATCTGCAAGCGGGCCAGAAGATGGTGATCGAAGCGGCCAGTGAACTGACGGTGCAAGCCGGGGGCAGCTTTATCAAGCTCGACGCCAGCGGCGTCAGCGTGAGTGGGGCGTTGCTCAAGGTGAATGCGGGGGGCGCTGCGGGGCAAGGCAGCGGCGTCGGTATTGAGCCGCCGATGCTACCCGGTGTGGCGGACAAGGATAAGGCCGGGAGCTTGATGGAGAAGGCCTTGGTGAATCCCAAGCAGAAAACCAAACCTGAAGAAGATTATCCGTTCTCGCTGTAACCCTCGATTTCATGGACATGCAGATTGATGGATATGGAGTCCGACTATGTTGATCAGCCCGCCTTTTCTCCCGTTAGCCGCCCCAAACGAAAGCGATGAGGACTTTATCAATCGGGCGATGAACAGTACTGAAGGAGCCTTTCCTCTCGGTCAGAACATGATCTGGCACGGTGGTATCCATCTCACGGCACCGAGGGAAGGGAACACTCACCTGCCCGTTCGCGCCATCGCCGATGGAGCCGTGGCTTATGTTCGTCAGCCTACGGCAACCAACACGGATACCAGCCATCCTTTGAATTATCGAAATGGCTGGACCGATGACGGCTGCCTGATTCTGAAACACGAAACGGATATAGGCGAAGGCGCCCACGGCAAGGTTGTTTTTTATTCAATCTACATGCACTTATCCGCTATTAAATCCGTCGATATCGCAATTGATATGCCTATTTACCGGAAGGACGAATTAGGTACGGCGGGCAGGATTTATGGTGCTCCCCATAAAATTCACTTTGAAGTCATCTGCTCTCAGGAGCAACTTGGCCATTTTCTAGGCAGGAGTACCGGGCGCCTGACCACCACCAGGAATGGGCGAACCGATAGTTGTTGGGGCGATGTTCACTTCTACATTCCTCCAGAAATACTGTTCTATGCCGCCCGGCCGACCAACCCAACAAGCGCAACTAATGAATCGGCCATTGTTCACCGGCATATCGATGCGTATTTTGTTTCCATGAAATATGAACAAGGACAGTGCACATTAACCACTTTCAATGAATCCGGCACTCGACTGGGAGAATGGCAGGAAACGCAAGATTACGAATACAACCTCTATACGACTGCCAAAACGCTGTATCCCCGCTCACCGAGTGCGGGTTATGAGTTATTGCGATTTGGCCGGATATTGGGTCCAGATCTACTACAGCCCCATGATGCGGCGCACTGGCGACAAGTAGCCTATCCGGCGAGCGGCGCCCATCCGGCAGGCGTCGCTGGGTCAACCTGAAAAGTCCTACCGTTACTGTCTATAGCGACGCCGACTTTCCCCATTGGCAGGGTTGGAAATTGATTGACGATGACACCGATGGCGATGGTCGTTGCCAGTCTGAACAGGTTATGGAATTACTGGGTATTTCCGAGATTCCAGTGACGCCACAACAGCGTACTGCCCATAGTGCGATGATCAACACACCTGAAAACCAGAAAAAACTTAAACGACTGATTTGTAAATTTCCCAGCGAATGGGAAAGAGCCAACTTTTTCAACAGGTACAACTGGTTGAGTGAAGGTAATGAGCCTATTATTTCCGCACAGGCTCAAGAAAAATTGAAGTTGCACTATGAGGCGTTGGCCTTTTGGGAAGATATGGATCTGAAAGATATTAATTCAGAGCACTGGCATTTTCCACCGAAGGAGTTTGTTCGGGTTTTTAGAAAGTGTGGATGGCTCAGTAGCAATGAGTTAATAAGAGCTTTGGTAAAGGCTCCTGAGCTTGGGAGGCAAAGGGCAGAAGAGTTGAGAGTGCCAATGAATAAAATGCTCTCTAAATACATAATCAACACCTCAAGCATTCGAATATCTCATTTTCTCGCACAAGTAGGCATAGAAACTGGGTGGTGGGAGTACAGGCAGGAAATTGGTGGGCCACGGTACTTTCGAACAATGTATGAGGTCATCACGCCAACTGAAGCAGGTGAAGATTACGATACAGCAATCGCTAGAGAGCGGAACTTGCCAACGGGGCGTCGCCCGATTGAACTGCCCAATCCGGGCCCTAACCCTAGACCAACAATTACTCGCGAAAACTATATGGCGAGTCGCCCAAATCAGATAGCAGTAAAGGCGGCTGGCATGGATAACGGCGTTGCCAACGCACTGGCCGGAGGGATGGTAGGAGATGGCGATCGATTTCACGGTCGAGGTTTTCTACAAATTACTGGGCGACGAAACTATAAAAATTATGAACAGTATAGAGCTCGAAATTTTACAATAGATCCAAATCCTAACCTGCTTGCTACAGATGATTATAATGCTTGCGATGCATCTGGATTTTATTGGGCCAGGGAGAAAATCAATAGGCGTGCAGATGAAGGTTCAACCCAAACAGCCTCTAGAGTTGTGGGGGCAATAATTAACAGAGGAAATCCAAATGGTATACCCAGCCATAACAATGAGAGGCGACAGGCGTTCGAAGCCATCTGGAGTGTATTAAATGATGAGGCATAAGTTTTCTCTTAGGTTGCTGGCACTGTTTTGTTCTGCTTTTTGTTCGTTGCAGGCTTTCTCTAACGAACAGCAATGCTTACCCAACATGCCGAAAACCAAGCTTGAAGTTTTCGGCTGCTTTCAGGAGGGTGGTGTAACCATACTCAAACTAGCTCCCAGGGACCAACCGACCTATGACACAAACCTGGAAAACTTGCCGACATTTATTGTCATGGGAAAAGCATTTAACGAGGTCCTGCGGGTGCTCGGCAAAGGAACACATCAGCCTTATAACAACTTGATAAAGCTTCCTTACCCTAGTGCAATACTTCGTGTTACAGAAGTATCCAAAGCCGTAAGAGTAAAGCTGGTTAAAGAAGGATGGAAGTTATTGGATATAAAAAATTTCACATACGGAAAATCAGATGGGACGGAAGGGGCAGATGTGGTTTGTAGCACTTTCATAAATAATTCAAGCGACGTATTTACAGCCGTTTCACAGTGCAGTTTTTTATATGAGGACGACATATTAAATCTAAAGGATATCCTGGGATCGGTAGGCCACTAAAGTGATCCTCTTACCCGCACCCTATCAGCGGTTTATGTGAACAAGCAGCACAAAGTTTGCTACTTCTAATTGGCTAGAAAAGTCTGGAAAATACATGCCGGCTTCTGCAATGCGTACAACTAAATCGATCCAAAGTGATCTCGCGCGCGATGGCGAAGAGGGCAAATACTACAGCCTCACACATATACCCGACTTAAAGTGGTAATCACCGCCTGCAGCCCCGAACCCGGCAGCACCCTGGCCGAAGGCGAACAGGCGTATTTCCGGGACATCTACGTACACTCGAAACTGCTGGTGGTGGACGACGTGTTCAGCCTGCTCAGCTCCGCCAATATCAATACCCGCAGTATGCACACCGACTCTGAACTGGGACTGGCCGCGCCGGATGCGGAGTTGGCGAAGACTTGGCGGGAGGAGTTGTGGAAGTTGCATGTGGGTAGATCGTTTAGTGGTGGCAATGGACGGTGTGACTCGGCGAGAAATTTTAAAGAATGGAATCATGTCATGGATAAAAACTGGGAAAGTAAAAACAAAAATGAACCTTTGATGGCTCATCTAACACGTTTTTGGGATGTGGAGACACCTTATGCCAAAGCAGTTGATTAAAGTCATAGGCTTTTGCGCCTGTATTGTCTTACTTCTATTGAACGGAGCAGTTGCCGTGGCATACCCAATTTTTACCTGCGCCTATGAACTAGATAACAACCCGCCACTGGATCCACAGGCTGAGTCTTGGTTTCAACAAGCGCGCACTCTAGAAAAAACGCGCGGGGTTAAGGATTGGAAAAAAATAGTGGGGCTTTATGAGCAAGCCATTGCCAAGGATCATTGGAAAGCCATGCACAACTTGGCCGGCCTTTATCGTACGGGTTGGCCCGGAAGGCCTGGCGTTGAACAAGACACCGGCAAGATGCTCGATCTCTATGAGCGCATGGTTAAGCTTAAAGTGCCACTGGGTTACTATAACTGGTCCGTTATTACCGAGCGTGGAAAAGGAGTGTTAAAGCCTGAGCGAATGGCTGCTTCATATCTTTTTCAAGCGGCACAATTAGGCAGCCCATTAGCACAAGTTCAAATAGGTCAATATTTTGCTTATGCGCTGCCGAGACACAAACAAGATGACGACATGGCCGAACGTTACTATCGGTGCGCAGGTGCTCAGGAAGACTCAGATGCAATCTTAAAAACCGCAAGTTTCTACGACACGGCCAAGAACAATAAGCCACGCTCACTTTTCTATTATCAACGCGCAGCGTCTTTAGGAAACTCAATCGGATTCAACTATCTGATAGGAGTATTCAAACCAATCCCCAGGCCCATCCATAACTTTGGATACAAACCAGACGAAAAGCTCTGTGCGCTTTATTCAAGCTTATCCAAACAACTTGATGAAGACCCCAGACTACTCTTCCCCAACCTCATGAAAGACCACCCTCTCCCCCCACACCCGACCCAAGGCTTCGACGCAGAACACCCGGACCGCAGGCCGGAACTATAAGCAAACCGTCATGAACGCCGCCCCCTGCTCTTCCCTCCCCGCCAACCATCACCACAACCCCTTCCCATCAGCCCAAAAAAAGGGGGCGATCAGCGATCGCCCCCCAAGCGTGCTACCACGAGAAATTCCTACAGTGTCAGTTGCCCACGCTCCTCATCGGTCAGGCGCGCCCGGGCCTGGTCGCTCAAGGGGCCAGCGCCCAGGACCTGCACCGGGCTGTCGGGGTTGTAGCCCGGGCCGCGGCTGGCTTCTTCGCGCTGGCGTTGCACCGGCTCGGAGCCAAAGCCCAGCACTTCCACGGTGACGATCGAGGCCCGGCCCTGCTTGGCCGCCGCCTGCTGGTTGCGGGCGGCATCTTCCGCGGCCTGGGACGCGGCGGAGCCGGCGGCGCTGGCCGAGGTCATGGCGCCGGTGTTGACGGTGGCGCTCACCGGCACTCCGGAGGACTTGCCCTGGGTCTGGATGTTCGCCGCGTTGACCACACGCAGCGCGGCGATGTTGACGTTGCCCGACACGCGAATCCCCGCCTCGCCGGCGTCGATGGTGCCCAGGGGCGCGATCAGGTCGATGTCGCCGGCCGGCACCTCGGGAATCGGGTTGAGGGTAGCGATCCCCGCCCCGGTGCTGGGCACCGACGGCGACAGGCCGACATTGCCCCAGTTGTCATAGACCCGTTTGGGCGGGGTGTAGACCACGGTGGTCTTGGAACCCCGGCCGGCGTTGATGTCGCCGGCCGCCGACCAGCCCATGATCGAGCCGCCGAAGGTGGTCATGATCCGGCTCTGGCCCAGGAGGATGCTGCCCAGGGAGTACAGCTGGATGTCCCCCGCGCCCTGGGTGATGACCCCCGCCGACGCCGGTGGCGCGGTGCCTTCGATGCCGAAGGTCTGGTTGCCGCCCGGGGTCAGCATCTGGATATTGCCGCCAAAGTTGGTGTGCACCCCGGCACCGCCGAACAGGGTGATGTCACCCTTGTAGGTGATGGGGTTGCCGGCCACGTCGCTGCTCGGGAATAGCGCGGCAATCGCCGCCCGACCCCGGGCGTAGCTGCCCTGGCGCACACCGCCTTCCTGGTTGTACTCGCGGCCGGCGGCCTTGAGCTCGGCGAAATACACCTCGCGGGCGAACACCCGCTGCTGCTCGGCCGGCAGCGCCGCGTAATAGGCCCGGGCCTGGGCGCTGTCGCCGACGAAACCGAAGCGCGCGCCCAGCCAGCCCAACAGTTCGCTGTCATAGGTCTTGGCCACCTTGCCAGCCGACAGGCTCTCGCCGGGCTGGGCCAGATTGGCCGGCTCCAGGTAGGCCGCGACGAAACGGCGGAAGTCCGGGCCGTTGGCGCCGAACCCGGCCTGCATCACGATGCTCGCCCCGGGTCGGCTGTCCCCCGGCGCCACGGCGCCGAGGCTGGTGACGCTGACCTTGTCCTCCATCAGGATGTTGCGCCCCGCCGTCAGCTCCAGGGTACCGGGGCCGGCGACGTTGAAGCTGCTGTAGAGGATGTCGCGGCCGGCACTGACCACCGAGATATCGTTGGGGTTGTCGTGCACGAACAGGTTGCCGGCAAAGCTGTAGCCGCCGAACTCCTTCTCGCCGCCCGTGGCACCGCCCAGTGGCGTGCCGCTGCTGACGATATCGCGCCCGGCCATCATCCACACCGGGCCTGCGCCGGCATGGTAGGTCTGCCCGTTACGCGGATCTTCCATGGTGGTGATGGTCAGTCTGCGCCCGCTGTTGACCCCCAGCAGGTCTCCGCTCAATGCATAGAAGCGCGCCGGCTCCTGGGGGTTGCGCCACTGCAGGCTGGCGCTGTCGGGGCCAAAGGCGAACAACGGCGAAACGCCGATCTTGACCCGGCTGCCGTCGCTGGACAGGTTGCCACTGCCCAAGACCTCGACGCCGTTGAGGAAGCCGACGAATGCCGGCTTCCAGATCGTCGCCAGGCTGTCCGGCGCCGCGCTGGAGCGGCTGATGCTGAGGTCGCCACCGTAGATCGAATTGCCCGCCAGCAGTTGCAACTGCCCCAGGTTCGAAGGCGCCAGCACCAGAGCCCTGAGAGGCCCCAGGTTGCCCGCGTCCATGACCGAGGCCCGGCCGTAATACAGGCTGCCGCTGGCGGCGACAGCGCGCAATGTCGCGGGATAGACCGCCGCCATATCGGTTTCCGTGGTCTGGGTCAGCGGCGTGAGGTTGCCCCCGGCGGAGAACAGGTCCACCGCCGTGCGTTCGCTCCACAGGCTGAACCAGCTTTGCCCGATGCCGTTGACCGCCCCGCTCTTGAAGGCTTGGGCATTCATCTGCGGAGCACGCCCCGGGTCGGCCACATCCTGTAGCACCAGGTCGCCGCGGGTGGCCAGGCTGAAGGTGGCGTCTCCCGGCAACAGGCTCAAGCCCCCGGTGGCGATGGCCGAGGTGGCGCGAAGTGGCTCGTAGGCGCGGACCTCGCTCGGGCTCTGATCCACCCGCTGGTTGCCATAACGCAGGGTCAGGGCGCCCAGGGCGCCGCCGCTCAGTTGGGCATGGCCGCGCACATCCACCAGGGCGCCATTAAGATGGCCCTGGGTGATCTGGCTGCCCGGATTGAGCACCCCACCGACCCGCAGGTTGAGATCGCCGCCCCCGGTCAGTTGCAGGCTGCCATCGGCCGCCACCCGCCCGGTGCTGCCTACCGCCAGCACCAGCCCCTGGCTGCGGGGGCTGATGTTTTGCGCCATGGAGTCCGCCGCCAGCGGCCGGAGGATCCCGCCGTCGCCCCCGACCTCGACATTCAGGTTGCCGCCGCCCAGGGTGCCGAACCCGGTGAACCCCAACAGCTGGTCGGCGGCGCCCTGGTTCATGTTGGGGGCGTAGGAGCCGAAGTTGATCCACCAGGCGGTGGCTTGCGCCTGGCTGCCGCTCACGCCGTTGCCCTGGCGCCACAACCAGTTGCCGACGTTGGCCGAATCCTGCCCCAGGTCGCTGTTGACCGGGCGCTGCTGGTTGCTCGTCGCCAGGCTGGTGATGTTGCCGGTCAGGTTGCCCCCCACCTTCAGCAACAGGTTGCCGCCACCGTCCGGGTACCAGGCACGGTACAGGCTGTCGGGACCGCCATTGACCAGCTTCTCGTTGCCTCCGGCGATGTTGCCCAGCACCTTGTCGTTGCTGCCCAGGGCCCGTGGGCGGTTGTAAGGGTCGTTGGCCGCGGTGCCGGTGGAAGAACTGCCCGCGGTGTAGACACCAAACAGCGACTCCATGCTCAGGTTGCCCGCGGCCAGCAGGTCGAGGTCCGCCGCCCCGGTACGGATCACGCTGAAGCGGGTGCTGCCCCCCGCCAACAGGGTGTACTCATCGCCCCCCGAGGCGCAGTACCCCAGGTAGTCCTCGCAGATGCCGGGATAGGCTTCGTCGAAATCGATCGGCTGGCCCACCCGGCTGTCGTCGCCGAACCATCCCAGGGAGCCCTCCTCGGTCCAGACCAGGGTGCCCTGGCCGAACATCCCGTAGTGGCTGTCGGCCAGACGCAGGTGGCCGCTCAAGGGCTTGGGCTGCAGCAGGCGGCTGTCGGCGGCCTCGGTGTCGGCCCCCGCCACCAGGCGTATCGACCAGGACTGGGCACCTTCGGCGAGCATCGGCGCCACCGCCCAGTTCTTGCCCTGGCGGCCGGAGTCCTGGGCCCGCAGTTGTACCGAGGTCGCGCCCCCCGGCAACTTGACGTCGGTGCCCGCGGGCAACAGCGCGCCACGCAGCAGCGGCTTGTTGCCACTGAGGGTGACCATCTCCCTGCTGCCCAGGCGCCCGGGCAGTGGCACGCCCTTGGGCCAGGTCAGAGACGCGACGCTGGCGTCGCTGCCCAGCAGGTAACCGGCATCCAGGGTGCTGCCGGCAGCCAGGGTCTGGCCCTGGCTCAAGAGCGTGCCCGCGGCGAACAGCACATTGCCCGAAGCGTCGCGCACCGCTGCCGCCAGCACGGTCCCCGCCGGCAACACCAATGGCTGATTGAGGGTCGCCGCCACCGGCAGGCGGGTGCCCGCCGGCAGGGTCTGGGCCTTGATCGGCAGATCGAAATTGAGGATCGAGCCGGCCGGGAAGCGGCTGCCATCGGCCAGGGTCACGCCGGTGCCCGGCACCACCTGGACGCCGCCGGTGTAGTCGATACCGGCCAACAGCACCCAACCGTTGTCATCGTCGGTCGGCGGCGGTGGCGCAAAGCCGTCGTTGATGCTGCCGTAGATATTCAGGTCACCGCCGGCGCGCAGGGTCAGGCTGCCCACCTCGCCCGAACCGTAGACATTGTCGTCCTTGCGGGTATGGGGATTGAGACTGGCGTAGCGATAACCGGACAGATCGAGATCGCCCTGCACCACCAGATCGCCATCCGCGGTTTTGCTGACGATCTCCACCCCGGGCCGCAGGTGCAAGGCATCGGCGTAGGTCGCGTTGTTCAGGCCGGCGAGCTTGTTCTGCAGCAGGTCGCTGTTCTGCAGCGCGGCGTTGATGAACGCCGTGCTCAAGTCATGTTTCTTTGTCAGATAGTCCTGGGTGATTTCCTGGTAGGGACGACCGCTGACGGCGTCGTTCTTCTGCGGCGCATCGTCATAACTGACCATGCCGTTGACCGCGATCGAACGCGCGCCCCGGATATCCAGCCGGCCACGGGCGTCGATGTCGATGTCGTTGCTGCTGCCGTCCGGCTTGAACAGCCGCGGCGCATTCAGCTCCAGGGTGCCGCGGCTGCGGCCGTCGTTCTGCCCCGCGGCGCTGCCCACGGCCACGTCGGTGCCATGGCGCAGGTCGATGCGCGCGCCATCGGCCAGGGTCAGCCGGCCCAGGCCGGAGCCGAGCACCACCGTGGCACGGTTGGGCGAGTCGATGATCTTGCCGTAGCTGTCCACCCGCAGCCGGCTGCCGTGGGCATCGAGCACCGCGCCGGCCTCCAGGGTCAGGCCGTTGCTCGCCGCCAGGTTGATGCTCCCGACCCGCTCGCCGCTGGCGTCGATCAGGCCATTGACCCGCAGGCTGCCGTGGTCCACCGAGACATTGACGCTGTTGGCCTTGACCCCGTTGCCGATGCTCAGGTCGCCCTGCTTGAGCTGAAAGCTGCGCGCACCAAAGACCTGGCCCTGGTTCAGGCGCTGGTTGAGCGCGGCGAACTGCTCGTCCAGGGTGCCGCTGCCGCCCAGGCGCTGCGCCTGGATTTCCACCGCGCCCCCCAGGTACGGCACCTGGGTGCCGCCGGCATCGTAAGAGCCGCTGCTGGCGCCGAGGAGCTTGCCGGCCAGGTCCACCTGCCCGGCAGCACTGTCCAGCGCCACCGCCCGCAACTTGCCGGCCTGGTTGTTGCTGGCCGAGAGATCGATGGTCGCGCCGGCCGCCTGCAGTACATTGCCGGCGCGGCTTTCCAGCAGCACTTCGCCACCGGCGCCGTAGCGGGTCAGGTCGTTGAAGGCAATAGCCCGGCCCGCCACGTCGATCAGCGAGCCGTCGGTCAGGCTGACATCCCCGCGAGCCCCCAGGGTCACCTTGCCGCTGGGCAGCACCACGGCGCTGGCCAGACGGATGCTGTCGCCCTGCAGGGACAGTTCCGCGCCCTGGCCATTGGCGGTGCCACGGGGCCCGGCCGAGGCGCTGATATCGATGGCGCCGCCGGCGGTGATGCGGTTCACCGAGCCGGCCTCGCCGGTCATCAGCGGGGTGAGGATGTTCAGGTTGCCGCCGCTGTAGGCAAAGCCCTTGACCGGGTCGTAGGCGCCCTGGCTCTGGTAGACCGCGAGGCTGCCCTTGTGGTTGGCGGTGATGCGCTGGCTGGCGTTCAGGTCGACGTTGGCAAAACCCAGGGCCAGGCGGTCGAAGGTTTGGGTCGAGCTGGGCTGGGCAAAGGCGCCATAGCCGAACTCGATGCGCTCGGCGTTGACCTCCAGGCGCCCGCTGCCGGTTCCGGCGCCTCCGGCCACCACCGCCCCGGCGGGCGTCTGCCCCCCCTGCCAGATCAGGTTGGCGGTGTGGATGCGCGCCACGTCGCTGGCCTCCCCGGCACCATAGATCGCCGGGGTGGAGAGCATCAGGTTGCTCAGCAGCGACTTGCCGGTCAGCGGGTCATAGGTGTCCAGGGTGGTGCTGCCATAGAAGTTGAACGCGTCGCGGGCCGAGAGCTGCAAGGTTTCCAGGGCCGGCGCGCCGAACCGGGTGTCGCCGTGCAGCAGGCGGTCGAGCACTTGCTGGGTCAGGGTCATGCCGCTGGGCAGCCGGCCGCCGGCCGCCGCGGCCGCCAAGGCTTCGGGGCTGCCGACATTGATCGTGTTCAAGCCCAGGTTCAGATGCCGGGTGCCGTAGCTCAGCTGGTCACCCAACTCGAAGTTCCTGTCGCTCAAGGCAACGATGCTGCCTTCGGAGTACAAGGCGGTCTGCCCGCTGCAAGGCGGGCTGGCGCAGCTGCCCAGCTTGATGCCGCCGCTGGTGCCTGAGGCCTTGCCCTTGTTGATCACATTCAGCAGGCCGTTGGACACCGCCAGCACGTTGGCCATCTGGTAGGTGAAACCGTCACGCGCGTCGTAGCTGGCCTTGCCCCGGCCGATGCTGTTGATCGAGGCGCCCTGCTCCACGACGATCGCCCCGGTATTGCTCACCAGGAACACTTCAGGGGCGGCCAGGGTCGCGCCCTCGCGCAGGGTGATCGAGCCCTTGGCGGCATTCAGGCCCTCGGCCAGGGTGATGAAGTTGCCGGGCTGGCCATACTTGATCAGGGTCATGCCGCCGAGCATCAGGTGCGCGGCGCCCAGAGCATTGAGGCTCTCGGCCTCCAGGGTCACGCCGGCGAAACCGCTGGTGGCCGACTTGCCGGCCGCAACCACCTCGATATCGCCGTTGCCCATGTTCAGCACCGCCACGGTGCCGCCGTAGCCCCCGGCAGCGGCATCGAAGCGGCCGATGCCCTGGAAGGAGAAGGCCTGCGCACCGGCCCCCGGTTGCAGGGCCAGCTTGAGGGTCTTGGCATCCACCGGCAACATCGGCCGCGGCACCCCGAGCTTGGCCGCATCGGCCAGGGCAAATTGGGCGTAGCCGGTTTCGTTGTATTGCGAATAGCGGCGCAAGGTGTCGGCCGAGGTCAGGATCAACTGGCTGGCGACGCTGTTGCTGATTCCGGTATGGGCGATCGACAAACGCCCGGCGGTGGACCAGGAGCCATTGCGCAACTGCTGTGTGGCGCCTTCGCTGCCCAGCCCGGCCAGGCCATTGATCTCGACCCGGAAGGCTCCCGGCATCAGTGCATAGGTGGACGGCATCAGGGTGTAGGTGCCCGCCGCCAGCCCGGGCACCCCGGCGCCGATGCTGATCTGCTGGCCGATCAGCGGGTCCACCGCGCCACCCTCCGGCGCCACGGGCGCATAGCCCGGCTGCACCCCGGGGACAATGGCGTAGATCGGGTTGCTGCCCAGGCCCGGGAGGACAAAGCTGCCGTTGGCGCCAATCTGCACCAGCGGGCTGTAGCGGGCATCGGTGGAGCCGCCGCGCCCGGAGACGAACCCGGCGCCCAGCAGCTCGCCGCCGCCAGACAGGTCCACGGTGGCGTCGGGCAGCACCTGCACCGACTTGCCACCGAGGATCACCCCGACGCTCAGGTCGCTGTTTTCATTCGCCAGGGAGCCCTGGCCGAGGAAGGTCACGGTCTTGCCGTTGTACTTGTAGATTTGCCCGTCGACCGTGCCGCCGTAGGGCAGCACCAGGCCCTTGCCGCTGACCGAGGTCAGGCTGCCGGGCAGCAGCTCGACCTTGCTCGAGCCCTGGTTGCCGATCTCGATCAGGCCCAGGGGCGCGCGCACCACCCCGCCCTGCTTGATGGTGGCGGCGCCCAGTTGCAGGCGCCCGAAAGCCGAATAGGGCACCGCGCTCTGGCCGTTGCCGGTGCGGCCGATGGTCAGGGTCCGCGCAGGGTCGAAGTTGATGCTGACGCCCGAGGCGTCATTGAGGTAGCCGGCCAGCACCCGGGCCCCGACCTCGGTGGCCGGGTACAGTTGCGCCGCCCGCAGGGTCATGTCGCCGTGGGTCAGCAACTGGGTGCTGATGCCCTTGGCGATGACGTCCGCGCCGGCACCGGCGAGGAAACGCAAATCGCCCTGGCTGGTCAGTTGCACGTCATCGAAGCCCCGACGCTCGACACCGACCAGGCTGCTGTCCGCCTGGATCAGGTTGCCCTTGCTGCCGAACACCACGTTGCCGCGCACATCGATCAACTGGGCGCTGGCATTGAACCGGGCCTGGGTGGCCCGTTGCGACGGCGTGCCGGTGGAGACCGGGCGCAGGTACTGGTCCTTGGCCTCCGGCGGCGCGAGGATGCCTGCCAGCAGCAGGTACGGCGCCGACATGTTGACCCGGGAGTTGGCCGCGGCGCCCTCGCTCAGGTTCAGCGCGCCGCTGTACAGGCGCAGGCTCTGGCCCATGTTCAGCGACACATCGCCGTCAAAGCTCAGCAGGCCGTTGCTCAGCAACGCCAGATTGTCGAAACCGCCGGCGCGGACCTGATCCACCCCGAGGCGCCCATGACCATATTCCAGGCCCGCGGCCGCCGCCTCGGCACTGTCCGGCAACGTGCTGCCCTGGTGGACCTGGCTGAGCACCAGTTCCCGCGCCTTGAGCACCCGGTCGTTGACCGCGTTCTTGATGTAGTACGGGCTTTCCAGGGCCAGGGACAAGCTGCCCCCCGCCGCCCCGGCGCCGCCGGCCCGGGCGACGAAGCTGCCGTCCAGGTACAGGCCGTTGTTGGAGGCGAAGCTGATGCTGCCACCGTTGCTGACCACCTGCACCCGACCCTGGCCGGGAATGTCCAGGGCCGCCTGGGCGCCGGAAGCCTCAAGGCGCGCGCCCTCGCGCACCACCACGAACAGGTCGCTGGCCTTGGCGATGCCGGTGGCCAGGTCGATCTCGCCGCCGATGGCGATCTTGCCGCCATCGCGCACCTGGCCGTAATGGCGCCCGCGGTTGTCCACCGCGCTCACCGCCCGCGCCGCAACGTCGATCAGCGCCTGTTCGCCAACCCAGATCGACCGCCCATGACCGGCGGCATTGGCCGCTTCGGCGCTGGCCGGCGGCAGGCTCAGGCCACCGAGGCTGACGCTGCCGCCCCAGGCATTGAGGGTGCCGTTCATGGTCAGTTGGCCGACGCTGCGCAGGTTGATCGCCTGCCCCGGGTCGACGCTGATCACCGCGCCCTGCCCCACGTTCAACGCGGTGCTGGCCAGTTGGGCAGCCGTGGCGTACTGATTGCCGGCGCTCAGGGTCAGCCCGGCGCCACGGCGCTGGGTCAACACGCCCTTGAGCGGATCCTGCTGGTACAGCTCCGGCAGCCAGCGTTCCAGCACCGTGGCCGGGTCGCTGCCGGTGGCACTGCTGCCGGCCTGGGCCCCGATGCGGTAGACCGGCAGGTTGACCTCGACCTTGGCGCCGTCGGCAACGGTCAGGCCTTCGTTGCCGGTGATGTCGTAGGCGCCGAAGCCCTTGTTGAAGAAGCCCTCGGCCAGTTGCAGGGTGCCGGCTTGCGCGGCGACATCCTTGGCACCGATCAGCACCTTGTGCGCCTGCAAGGCCAGGGTGCCGCCGCCGTTGACCCCATAGCCGCGCAGCTCGCCGTTCAGGTCGAGCTTGCCGTCGGCGGCCAGGGTCACGTCGCCGCCCTTGCCGCCCGTGGCCTTGCCGTCGTAGCCGAGGTTGGCACCGGAGCTGGCGTCCACCAGGGTGCCGTTGCCCAGGTTGAGGTCGCCGCTGCTGCGCAACGACAGCTTGCCGCCGTTGATAAAGGCCAGGCCGCTGTTGTCCGCAGGGTCCAGGGCCAGGTTGCTCCAGCGCCCGGACACGTCGAGCTTGACCCCGGCGGCCACATCGACCCGGGCCTGGGCGCCGCCGCTGGGCGCGAGGATCACGTCGCCGACCACGAAGTTGCGGTTTACATCCACCTGCTTCAGCACGTTGCCGGCGTTGAGGCTGCCGCCATGGGCGGTCAGGTTGGCATTGAGCTGCACCTGGGGCCCGAACAGGGTGATGTCGCCACCGTCGGCCACCTTCAGCGCGCCGTTGACCTGGATCTGCTGCTTGGCGCCGACCTTGATCGCCCCCAGCTGGAAACCGTTGAGCTGATCGCTGTCGAGCACCAACTGGCCCTGGCGATTGGCCGGCAGGGCCGTGGCGAGATCCAGGCCGTCGGCGATCTTCTGCTGGTTGCCGGCGATCAGCACCTGATCGGTGCTGGCCCCCAGGGCATGGCCCAAGGTGCCGGTGGTCTTGTTGTAGATCGGCGTGTAGTTGCCAATGATCAGTTGCGCGCGCTGGGCCGCGGCCTTGTGCGACTGCTGGTAGCCGTCGAGCTTGACGTTGGGCGCCTGGGTCTGGCGCTCGCCCTTCAACACCTCACTGATCAACTGGCCTTCGAGCACCGCATTGCCGGTGCCGATCACCAGCTTGCCAGCGTCGCGGCCCACGGTATAACCGGCTTCGTAGCGGCGCTGCTGGGCGATCAGCGGGTTGTAGTAGTAATCGGTGCGGCCCCAGCGCGGGCTGCTGTCCACGTAACCCTTGTAGATACCGGTGTAGAGCAGGTCCCCCGGGGACCGGGAGAGTTCGTACAGGCGCCCGTCCACGCCCTTGAGCCAGGTCTGCTGGATGTAACCTGCCTGCACGTCGACGGTGCCACCGGAGAGGTTCAACTGGGCGCCGGACTGGGTCACCACGTCCTTGCCGGTGAAGGTCAGGGTGCCGCCCTGGGCCATCCACTCGCCGATATTGTGGCCCTGGGTGCCCAGGTAGCCGCCCACTTCCAGCAGGCCACCGGCGGTGTACCAGCGGTCGGTGGCGTAGCCGTTGGTGCCGGCCGGGACGAACACCAGCTCGCGCAAATCGACCCAGACATCGTTGTTGATCAACTGGCCGCTGTCGCGGTTGCCCGCCGAGTCGCGCTGCTCGTTGCCCTGGACGTTGATCTTGATGGTGTTGGACTCCATCGCCACCTTGACCCCGACCGCGCCGGCGACATCGATCACCGCGCCGTCGCGCACCAGGCTGCGCTGCCCGGCGCTGACCGCCACCTGGCCACCGGTGGCCAGGGTGATGGAGCCGTTCTGGAAGTCCACGGTGCCACCGCTGACGATCTCCACTCGCGACTGGTCGCTGCGGTCGGCGACGCTGCTGAGGTTGTTGAACTGGCCGGTGATCAGGTTGGTCGGGGTGCCGTCGAGGTTGATCTGGCCATTGTTGCGCTGGCTGTCCAGGGCGGTGCTGCCACTGCTGTCCAGCAGGATCGCGGTGGTGCTGCCCTGCCCCAGGGTCACGCTGCCGGTGCCGTCGCTGGCGGCATTGAGCAAGTGAATCGTGCCGCGGGTGTCCACCGAGGTGCTGGCCAGGGCCACGCCGTTCTGCTGCACCCGGTGCCCGGTGAGGGTGATGTCGCCGGTCGACGCCATGATCAGGCCGCTGTTGCTGACGTTGCCGGCGCTGCTGCCGGGCTTGAGCGCGGTGGCGACTTCATTGCCGCGGGTGGTCGAATGCTGGTTGCCACTGGTGCCGACCCCACGGCGGATGTAGAAACTGTCACCCGCGGCCAGGGTGGTCTGGCCCTTGGCGGTGACGATGGTGCCGGCGTTCTCCACCTCCGCGCCCAGCAGCAAGGCGTAGCCACCGGATTCGGTGGAGCTGGCCGCCGGGTGGGTCTGGATCAGCGCGCCGCGCTGCACCTGGACCTTGCCCAGGGCGTCGGTGAAGGTCGGCTGGGTGCCGTTGGCGTCGACATAGAGCCCGCGCTGGGTGAACTGCTCGTCGCTGATGCTGGCCGCGGCGGCCACCAGGTTGCGCACGTTGACCTGGCTGGTGCCGCTGAAGATCACCCCGTTGCGGTTCATGATCATCACCGTGCCGGCGCCCTTGATCTGGCCCTGGATCTCGCTGGGCCGACCGTTGGGGTCATTGACCTTGTTCAGCAGCGCCCAGTTGGACTGCTGCTGGAAGTCGACCGTGGTGTTGCGCCCGACGTTGAAGGTTTCCCAGTTGAGGATGGCCTTGTCGGCGGTCTGCTCGATGGTCACCGTGGTCTTGCCACCGGACTGGCTCTGCACCGGCCCCTTGGCGTTGATCCAGCCCTGGGTCAGGCTGTTGTCGACCTTCAGCCCGCCCTGGCCGAGGCCATCGGGAATCTGGCTCACCGTGCCAAACGCCGCCTGACGCGCGGCGGCCTGGGCCGCCTGCTGGGCGGCGATGGCGGCGACCGTGGAATTGAGGTTGCTCAAGGAACGCTGCAACTGCTGATTGGCCCGGGTCTGCTGCGACAGCGGTGGAATCCCCGGCACCTGGCCGCCGGTGCGCGCGGCCGTAGCGGCCTGGGACGCGCCCTTGTCGGCGAACCAGCCGGAGCTGAAGGCCGTGGCGCCATGGGCGCTGCCGGCCATCATCAACAAGGCGATGGCATGGGCCAGGGGCTTGAGCCGCAGGATCGGCAGTTCGCCGTCATGGCGCATGGCTGGGGATTTGACCGGTGGTTTGCAGCGAACCATTACTACTCATCCTTTGTGATGACGCCCAGGGGTGCGCGACGCTTGTATGGCCCAGGGCACGCGTCACTGCTTCAGGGAATAGGCCGTTGGCGCGGGGCGCGACCGAACGGATGTCACGGAAAATTCATCTGCGGGGTGTAAGTGCCGCAAAAAACAAAATCAGCAACGGCCGGAGCCGTTGCTGATCGGGTGTTGCAGACAGCCCAAAGGCCGGTTTACTGCGGACGACCAATGTTGTTGCAGACGTTGCTGTTGCCGATGCTCAGGCCGTTGGAGGCGGTCAGGAAGGTGGTGCGGATCACGCCCTTCCAGGACGCCGGCAGTGGCACGAAACGGTTGGCCTGGATGGCGTCGTCGTTGTTCGACGAAGTGTTCTGGCCGTAGTGACGGGCGAAGAAGTCACGCACTTGGCTGGTCTGAGTGGCGTCGGCGTAGCACTGGCTGAAGATCAGGTTGGTGAAACCCAGGATCGGGTAGCCGCTGTCCGGGTAAGGCACGGTGCCCGCAACGCCGGCCTTGCCAAAGACCGGAACCCACTTGTCCGGATTGGCACGGTCCGCCAGGGCTGGGATCGCGACCCCACCGATGGCGGCGGAAACGTTGCCGGGAGCCGGCGAGACACCGGCGACGCGGGCGACCTTGGTGGCATCGTCCAGGCCGGCCAGGGTCGGCGCGGCGTAGTCCGGGCTCATGTAGGTGATGCGGCTGTCGGCGGCGTTCAGCGCGGTCATCACGCCCTGGCTGCCGGTCGCGGCCACAGCACCGGCAGGCAGACCGCCGGTGTAGCTGGAGGCGAAGGTGGTGGTGACGTTGAAGGTGCCGGTCTCGGCGCACTTGGCGTTGAGGAAGCGGGTGAACAGCTCGGTGGTGCCGCTGCTTTCGCTACGGTAAACCACGGTGAGGGGGCCGGTACGGCCGGAAGACGGGATATCTTCCCACTTCGACAAGCGCCCCGAGAACACGCCACACAGCTGATCGACGCTAAGGTCAACGGCGGTGGCACCGGCCTTGTTGAACGGAATGGCCACCGAAGTGGCCACCGAAGGCACCTGGATCAGCGGGCCCCAGGCAGCGTTGTGAGCCGCGGCGTAGTTGGACAGCTCGGTGCTGCTGAGCTTGGAGTCGCTACCGGCCCAATGCACGTTCTTGCCGGTAGTGCCGGCCACGAACTTGGTGTAATCGTTGTTCAGGAAGGCAGCCTTGCCATTGCCGCTGCCTACGCCGATGTAGGGAGCGAAGCCGGCGGTCAGTACGCCAGCGGTCTGGTACAGCGGTTGTGGCAGGGTGGCGCCACCGCCGTTGATATCAGCCAGGGCAGCCTGTGCCGAGCACAGGGCTGCCAGGGTCAGGGATGCCGCGAGAACGTTGCGCTTAAACATGAAGAATCTCCTTTCGTCGTGTTCGTACGTTGGGTGAATAGCGCTTGCATGACGCCATGGCACTCGGGCCAGAAGCCTTGATCCAGACGGCTTGATGGGTGAGGCCATGGGAAGAGAAGTTCGCAGTTTCCGGTGACAGATAAAGGAAAAAACCTCGGGAGAAACCGACTGTTTTTGCAAAAGATTCTCGGGTGTTCAGCAAGGGTTTTCCGGCCTTTGCCGGCAAGGTGACAGCAAGATTGCCCGAGCTGGCGCCGGCATCGCTCTGCAAGCGCCGAAGGTGGTGCAGACAGCGCCGGAACATGACAGAACAAGGAACCCGAGCTTGGCCGATTGCCGGGGCGGGAGTGAGGTAGGCAGCGTGAAATTTTCTGGCTGTCCCGCCCTGCGCTTCGGACCACACCTTCGCTACGCCTCTCGTAGGAGCCGGCTTGCCGGCGAAGGGGCCCGCGAGACCTGCATCGCCGGTGCCGACGCCTTCGCTGGCAAGCCAGCTCCTACGGACCGGGCCAGACCGGGCCGGACGGGGTCAGGTCGAATCGGGTTGTGTGGCTCAGGTCACCAGCTGGTTGATCTCGATGATCGGCAACATCACCGCCATGACGATCACCAGCACCACGCCGCCCATGACCACGATCATCAGCGGTTCGAGCAAGGCGGTCATGCCCATGGCCCGGCGTTCGATGTCCCGGGACAGGGTCTGCGCCGCGCGCTCCAGCATCGGCGGCAAGGCGCCGGTCTTTTCGCCGCTGGCGATCAGGTGGATCAGCACCGGCGGGAAGACCTTCTCCACCCGCAGCGCGGCCGCCAGGTTGGCCCCCTCGCGCACCTTGGCCGTGGCCTCGCTGACGCTCTGGCTCAGACGGTCGTTGGACAGGGTCTGGCGCGCCGCGTCCAGGGCCCGCAGCAGCGGCACCCCGGCGCCACTGAGAATCGCCAGCGTCGAGGCAAAACGCGCGGTGTTCAACCCCAGGACAAAACGCCCGAACAGTGGCAGACGCAGAATCCGACTGTGCCAGCTCAAGCGGGCCCGGGGGTTGCGCAGGTACAGCCGCCAGCCCCAGAACCCCGCCGCCATGGCGCCGAAACACTCAAGGCCCCAGGCACGAATGAAGTCGCTGGCGTTGAGCATGGCCAGGGTCAGCCCCGGCAGGTCCTGGCGCGCCTGGGAAAAGGCGCTGACCACCTGGGGCACCACATAGCTGAGCAGGAAGATGACGATAGCGATGGACACCAGCCCCACCACCCCGGGGTAGATGAAGGCGGTGAGGATCTTGCCCCGCAGGCCGTTGCGCTCCTCGATGTAATCCGCCAGCCGCTCCATGACCTGGGCCAGATCGCCGGACTCCTCGCCCGCGGCGATCAGCGCCCGGTAGATTTCCGGAAAATCCCGCGGTCGCGCCGCCAGGGCCTCGGCCAGGCGCATGCCGCTGCGCACATCGGCGCGCACCGCGCTCAGGGCCTGGGCGATGTGCTTGCGCTCGGCCTGCTCCACCGTGGCGCTGAGCGCCGCCTCCAGCGGCAGGCTGGCCCCCAGCAGGCTGGCCAGCTGGCGGGTGGCCCAGGCCAGGTCGTTGTCCGAGAGCCTGGGGCTGAATACGCCTCCGGTGCCAGTGGCGGCGCCGTTGCTGTCCAGTTGCACCTGCAAGGCGGTCAGGCCACGGCTGCGCAGGCTGGCGAAGGCCGCGCCCTGGCTGTCGGCTTCCAGGTGCCCGGATTCGATCTTGCCGAGGGCGTCGGCGGCTTCGTAGCGATAGCGATTCATCAGGCGTCCCGTGTCACACGTAGGATTTCTTCCGCGGCGGTGGCGCCGCTGCGTACCCAGCGCTCACCGTCCTCGCGCATGCTGAGCATCCCGGCCCGGCGCGCGGCGGCGCGCAAGGCCTGCTCATCCGCGCCCTGATGAATCAGGCTGCGAATGTCGTCGTCGATGCAGAACAGCTCATGGATCCCGGTCCGCCCGCTGTAGCCGATGTGATTGCAGGCCGGGCAGCCCACCGGGCGCCAGGTGCCGGGGTTGGCCGGATCCGCCGCCTTGCACTGGTTGCACAAGCGCCGCACCAGACGCTGGGCCAGCACCCCGAGCATCGACGAGGCCAGCAGGAACGGCTCCACCCCCATGTCGACCAGACGGTTGACCGCCGACACCGCGTCATTGGTGTGCAGGGTCGCCAGCACCAGGTGCCCGGTAAGCGAGGCCTGGACCGCGATCTGCGCAGTCTCCAGGTCACGGATCTCGCCGATCATGATCACGTCCGGGTCCTGGCGCAGGATCGCCCGCAGGGCCAGGGCGAAGGTCATGTCGATCTTGGCATTGACCTGGATCTGGCTGATGCCCGGCAGGTCGTATTCCACCGGGTCCTCGACGGTGAGGATATTGCTGGTGCTGGCGTCCAGCCGGGCCAGCGCGGCGTAGAGGCTGGTGGTCTTGCCGCTGCCGGTGGGCCCGGTGACCAGGACGATGCCGTGGGGCTGGTGGATCAGGGTATCCAGGCGCGCCAGCAAGTCCGGGTCCATGCCCAGGGTTTCCAGCTGCAGGCGCCCGGCCTGCTTGTCCAGCAGGCGCATCACCACCCGCTCACCGTGGCCGGTGGGCACCGTGGACACCCGAATGTCGATGGGCCGCCCGGCCACGCGCAAGGCGATGCGACCGTCCTGGGGCAGGCGTTTCTCGGCGATGTCCAACTGGGCCATGATCTTGATCCGCGACACCAGCGCGCCGTGCAACGCCTTGCGCGGCGACACCACGTCACGCAGGGTGCCATCGACCCGGTAGCGCACCACCGAGTGCGTCTCGAAGGGTTCGATATGGATATCGCTGGCCTCGTCCCGCGCGGCCTGGGTGAGCAAGGCGTTGATCATGCGGATCACCGGCGCGCCGTCCTGGGTGTCCAGCAGGTCGGTGATTTCCGGCATGTCCTGCATCAGGCGGTCCAGGTCCACCTCGTTCTCCGCGGCGCCGACCACCGCCGCGGCGCTGCCGGTGTCGGCGTAGGCCGTGGCCAACAGACCGTCGAGTTCCTCGTCACGGATCCGCTCCAGGCGGGCGGGGCCGAACTGGCGGCGGGCTTCGCCGATGGACCAGCCGGGGGTCGAGGGGCAGACCAGCAGAGTGGCGCCCTCCTCGCTGTGGCGCAGGAGAATGCGGTGGGATTTGGCCCAGGCGTAGGGGAGCTGGGGGGATTGGGGGGGCATTGTTTGGGGCTCCTGATTGGGGGTACATATCCGTTGCTGCGGTCACGGCGGCTGGCGGTTTCGCTCTTACAGCGAGTCACTTTGAAACCCGGAATGCCGGCCAGCCCAAAGTAACCAAAGGCTCCTGCCCCTCCACTCGGTGCCTCGCCTAGCGAGGCATGCCCGAACGAAGGCATTGAGCCATCGTGTTTAAGGGGGCAGGAAGATCAAAATCTGACGGCGGCCTGCCGGCCTTGTTTCATTTGTCCTTCACAGGGCGATGCTGCTCTTGGGATGGTCGAAGGTCCTGCGGACCTTTTCGCAGCTTCGCAGGCTCAGCAGCGGCTACAGAACGCACGTACTCTGTAGCCGCTGCCGCAGGCTGCGAACGCTCTGGGCGGCACTCCGTCGCAGGAGACGCTAAACCTGCCTCCCCGATATTCCTGACCTATCGCGCCGCCTGGTTTTGCGAGCGCGAGCGCTCGTTCGCAGCCTTCGGCAGCGGCTACAAGGAGCCGGCCTGCGCACCTTGGCTTTTGATCTTGATCTTGATCTTGATCTTCCGGCCCCTTCCCAGCAGGCCGAGCGCAGGCGTTGCGTAGGGGGCAGCTCGGCAGGGATGCCGAGCTAGCCGCCACCCGGCCATGGATGGCCGGTTGGCGGCGGGCCCCCGGAGCAATGCCGAAGGGAGGGCACCCCGAGCCCCAGCGAGGGGCCGTATGGAGGGGCAAGCGTTTTTGCTTACTTTTTTGGCGTTTGAAAAAAGTAAGTCGCCGTAAGGGCGAAACCCTAAGTGGCCGTGACCGCAGCAACGGATATGTACACAGCCCACCGCTGTCAGAGCGAACCCCTGAGCAGCCCTGACCACAGCCACAAATGGGTACCCCGTAGCACAGTGCCCCAGAGGCGCAACCGCCAGCCACCGCAGCCGCCGCCATGCCCTCCACCCCACCATCACCCATCAACGCCCCCTTCATTGCACCGGCACCGCCCGAATCGGCGCCCGCGGCGTCTGCGGCACGCCCTGCAACGACACCGGCACCGCCCCGGGAATCGCCTTGCTCGCCGCCGGCAACTGCGGCGCCTGCATATCCGGCATCGCCCAACTGCGCTCCGGCTGCAACTCCCCCTGGGCCCGGCGCATGAAGTCATAGCGATTGAGGGTGATGCTGCGCCCCGCGCCACTGTCGCGAATGATGTAAGGCCGCAGAAACACCATCAGGTTGGTCTTGGTGATGCTGCGCTTCTCGTTGCGGAACAAGGCGCCGATCCCCGGGATGCTCGACAGCCACGGCACCGCGTCGTTGCTCTGGCTGTAGCCGTCCTGCAGCAAACCGCCCAGGACCATGATCTGCCCGTCATCCAGCAGGATGCTGGTGTCGATCGCCCGTTTGTTGGTCACGGTCCCGGCGTCCACCGAGGCCCGGGGGTCAACGCTGCTGACCTCCTGGTAGATGTCCAGCTTGACCGTGCCGCCCTCGGAAATCTGCGGCCGCACATTGAGCTTCAACCCCACTTCTTCGCGCTGCACGGTCTGGAACGGGTTGTTGCTGGTGCCGCCACCGCCGGTGACGTAGCTGCCGGTGACGAAGGGAATGGTCTGGCCGACGAAGATGCTCGCCGCTTCGTTGTCCAGGGTCAAAAGGTTCGGGGTCGACAGCACGTTGGTCCCGCCCTTGCTCTTCAGGGCCCGGGCCAGGACCTTGAGGTCCAGCACCTTGCCGATCCCGGGGATGTCCACGGTGCCGTTGACCACGCCGATGTTCAGGCCCTTGGGCAGTGCGTCGATGCTGGTCTTGCTGGCCGGGGTCCCCACCAGCCCGCTGCCGCCGAGGTTGACTCCGCCAAAGCCGCCGCGGCCGCCGAGGTTGCCGGCCTGCCACTGCACGCCGAACTCGCTGGCGTCGTCTTCGCCGACTTCGACGATCAGGCTTTCGATCACCACCTGGGCCCGGCGCTGGTCGAGCTGGTCGATGACTTCCCGCAGGTTGCGGTACAGCGGGTCCGGCGCGGAGATCAGCAAGGTGTTGGTGGTGGCGTCGGCCTGGATGGTCACGCCGCCGGCGCTGAAGGCGGTGTTCTGGTCGTTCTGCTGGCCGTTGCCACTCAGGCTGCTGGCGCTGGCGCCCTGGCCATAGGCGCCGCTGGTGCTGGCGCTGCCGTTGAGGTTGCCGCTGGCGGTGGGCGTGCCGCTGCTGTTCTGGGCGCTGCCCTGGGTGCCCTGGGTGCTGGCGCCCATGCCGCTGAGCATGGCTCGGGCGCCATCGTTGCCGGTGCTGTCGCTCTCGCCGGTGAGCAGGCCGCGCAGGGCCTGGGCCAGCTTGCCGGCCTGGGCGTTGCGCAGGTAGACCACGTGCAGGTTGCTCGGGTTGCTCTGGGCATTGTCCAGTTTGTAGACCAGGTTGCGCGCCAGCTCGGTGCGCTCCGGGCTGCCGGCGCGAATGATGATGGAGTTGGAACGCGGATCGCCGATCACGCTGATCTTCTGGGTCGGGTCGGCGCCCTGGGTTTCCAGCAGTTCGGCCACCATGGTGGCAATGTCCACGGCGATGCCGTTGTGCACCGCCACCACATCGGTGTCGATGGCGCTGGGGGTGTCGATGCCGTCGATGATCTGCGCCACCCGCTGCAGGTTCTCGGCGTAGTCGGTGACCACGATGCTGTTGTTGCCCGGGTAGGCGTTGATCGGGTTGTTCGGCGAGACGATGGGCCGCAGCACCGGGATCAGGTTCACCGCGTTTTCATACTGCAGGCGGAAGGTGCGGGTCAGCATGCCGTTGCCCGCCGGTTTGTCGCCGCTGTAGATCGGCCCGCCCAGCAGCTTGGCATCGGCCTCGGGCACCACCTGGGCCACCCCGCCCACGTCCACCACGGCAAAACCCTGCATGCGCAGGGCCGCCAGCAGCATGTCGTAGGCCTGATGGGCCGGCACCTGGCCCTCGCTGACCAGGGTCAGGTTGCCCTTGACCCGCGGGTCCACCAGGAACTGCTGGCCAGTGGAACGGGCCAGGGCGCGCACCACCGCCTGGATATCGGCCTCGACGAAGTTCAATTGCACCGGCTGGTCCCCCAGGGGGTTGCGCGGCACGCTGGTGCTGCGTGGCGTGCCCTGGCCACGGCGGCTGTCGGTCACCGGGTGCAGGACTTTGGGTCGCGTAGCCTGTTGCGCCTGCACGCGTTCGCGGTCCGCCAGGGCGTCGCCGCTGCGCCGGGTGTCGGCCAGGGGCTGGCCCAGTTCACTGTCCACCAGCAAGGGCGGCGGCGTGGTGGAGGTGGTGTTGCTGCAAGCCCCCAGCGCCAGCAGCAGAAAAGGTGCGACCTTGCGACACTGGCGCACGTAGTTGGAGCCTGACCCCTTCATGAAGCTTCCTTAGCGCCCTGCGCCTGATCCATGCGAACGGTCCCGGACAGTGTGCCTGCCGAGTCTTGGGCGGTGGCCGGCGCGGCGCGTTGCAGCCGGGCCTCCACCACCTGCAGTGAAAGCTGTCGGGGAGTCCCCAGCAGCCAGCCGACCACGGCATCCGCCGGAGCCTGCTCAAAGGTCAAGCGCCAGCTCTCGGGGCCGGCTTGATCGGTGCGTTGCAACTGGTAGCGGTCCTTGAGCCCGGCCCGATCCAGGGTCTGGCGCAGGGACTGCTCAAGGTCGACGCCCCGGCGATCCGTGCCCGCGGCCTCGTGCAACAGCACTTCCAGGGCCTCGGCCTGGGAGCGCAGCTTCGGCGTCTCGGCTTGCCAGTAGTCGATCTTCTTCAGCGGCGGCTGAATCAGCAGCCACCACAGCAACAGCCCCAGCACCCCCAGGGCGGTGGCGCTCAGCAGACGTTTCTCCCGGAGCGCCAGAGCCTGCCAATGGCCCCGGGCCTGGGTCCGCAGGCGCGACCAGCGCGCCTGATACTGGGCCAGCCCGGGCTTATTCATCTTCGGCTCCCGGGGCGTCGGCGGCGAGGTCAGCGGGCTCGCCCGCGGCCGGGCTCAGGGTCCAGCCGTTGCCCTCGGCCTGGACGCTGTAGCCGGCCTGGGTCAAGGCGCCCTGCCAGCCGCTGTCGGTGCGTTTCGGGGTATCGGGCAGCAGTTCCAACTGCAAGCGCTGGTCGGCAAAACTCAGGCTCTGCACACTGCCCACCATGAACGGCATGGCGCTGCCGGCCTGCAGCAGCAGGTTGACGAACCCCTGGCTCGGGTCCGCCGCCCCGCTCTGCTGCGCCGCCAGTTGCTGGCGGGCCTGTTGCAGGGGATTGAGCACCACCGGCAACTGCGGAAACACCTGCCGGACCCGCTGGCTCATCTGGTTCTTGAGGCGCAGGCCCTGCTCGGCCTCACGGGCGGCATACAGGTTCAGGCCCACGACCCACACGGCCACGGCCAGGGCGCAGCAACCCAGGGCCCGGCCCCAGCCCTGGACCGCGCCGCGGGTCGCCATCGCCCCCGCCTGCAGGCCCCAGGCCGGCGCCGCGCCGCTCCAGCGCTGTTCGACCGGCAGGCGCTGCAGCGCGCCCTCCGGCGCGTCGTCACCGATCCAGCCCAGCCCGGCGCCGGAGGCGCGCAACTGTTCCAGGGTTTCCTCGACCAGAGGCTCCACGCTGGCCTGGGCGGCGCTGTGGCGCAGCAGCAACTGACCGTCCAGCAGGCACAGGTTGTGCTGCCCCGGCGCCGGCACCGCCAAGGCGTATGGCGCCGGGTACAGGCCCGAAAGCTTCAGCCCGGCCTGTTGCAGCAGCTCGCCCAGGGCCTGCAGGCGGCTGATGGGCAGCCAGCTCAAGGTCACCTGGCCCTGGGCATCCCGCGGGCCGTGGGCGACATGCATCTGCTCGCCGCAACCGAGGATCAGCGCCTGGGCCGCGCAGTCCACCGCGGCCTTGGTCCGCGCCGCCGGCAACGGCGGCAGCTCGATGCAGGCCAGCAGGCTGTCCTGCGGGTGCAGAAAGCACTCCAGGGCCAGCCCTCGGGCGTCCTGGGCCAGTGCCTCAAGCGCCCTGCGGCCGAGCGCGGTCACCCGCCCGGCGCGGTCCAGCCGGGCGCATTCCACGGGCACGGCCAGGGGCCGGGGCGCGTGCAACAGCTCGGCCAGGGGCGGCAAGGCCAGGCGCAAGCGGCTCATGCTCCCACCCGCGACCAGATCACCTGGGGCATGCGGTCTTCGGGGCGGTGCAGCAAGGCATGCAGGGTGATCCGCCGCTGGTCGCGACGGACCTGCCCCTGGAGCAGGAACCACTCGCTGGTGATGCCGACCTTGATCCGCTCCTGCGCGGCAAAGGGCATGCGCAGGCGATTGACGAAGTCGCCCCGGTTGATGAACCAGTGCCCGGCGTCGCGCTCTGCCACCAGGGCCCGGGCCCGGGACAACGACAGCCCCGGCACCGCCACCGCCAGTACTTCGGCGCTGGCGGTGTTGCCATTGATCCAGGTGTTGCCCGGCAGGACGCTGACGTAGGGCTCGAGGCGCGCCAGCAGCGCCTCGTCGACGCCCTGAACGCCCAGCAGGTCGTCCAGGCTGCGCAGCATTGGCTGGCGCGGCGGCAAGGTCTGCACCGCCGCCCCCGGCGAGGTCAGGCGACCGCTGTTGAATGCACCCGGGGTGCCTGCGGTGGCGGCCGGACTGGACAGGCGCTGGGGATACGAGGCGATCACCCGCTGGCTGATGCGCCGGCTCAGGGCGGCGTCGACGCCGAGCAGCTGGCACAGCTGTTGGAAACTCTGCACCTGCTCCGGGTCCACCTGCTGGTTGAACACCAGGTTGCGCAGGTTGAACTTGCCCTGCAGGTCTTGCAGGCGGCCCTGGAAACCGCCACCGGATGCGCCGAGGGCCGGATCGCCGATGGGCCGCGCCCAGGGCTGGTCGAGCCGGGTCAGCACCTCGCGCTGGCGGGCTTCCCAGAGCAGTTGCCGGCTGAATTCCAGGCCGCCCTGCAACGCCCCGCCGCCGACGATCCGCGCCTGCTCGGCTTCCACCGCGCGGGTCAGGACGGTCTGCCGCGAGAGCATGCCGGCGGCGAGCACCGCCACCACCGCGGCAATCAGCAAGGCGCTGATGATGGCCATGCCGCGCTGCTTCGCCGCACAGGGCGAATGACTGTTCATGGGCGGCCCTAGAGCTGCCAGGAGCCGATATCGGCATTCACGCCTTCGCCGTCGGGCTGACCGTCGGCGCCCAGGGAGAACACGTCCACTTCGCCGTTGGCCCCCGGGTTGAGGTAGTGATAGGGGCGTCCCCAGGGATCGTTGGGCAGGCGTTCCAGGTAGGAGCGCCAGTTGCTGTCCTTGGCGTTGGCCGGACGTTCCACCAGCACCTTGAGGCCCTGGTTCATGCTCGGGTAGCTGCCGTGGTCGAGGCGATACAGCTTCAGGGCCTGCATCAGTCCGGCGATGTCCTGCTTGGCCGCGGTGGCCCGCGCCTGGTCGGGACGGTCGAGCACCTTGGGCACCACCATGACCGCGAGAATCCCGAGGATGACCACCACCACCATGATCTCGATCAGGGTGAAGCCACGCTGGCCTCGGGGTGCGGCGGTTGACGTTACAGGCGCGATATCCATCTCGACATTCCTTGGCTTGAGTTCGATTCGTCGCGCAGTGTTGCAAGAAGATATGTCAGTGGTATTGAAAAACCTCGGGAGTTTCGGTCGCCATTCGGTCAAGCCTGCAGGCTAGGCTGCGAGGCTGTTTCCCGGTGTCGAGCGGCCCATGCAAGCCCTGCGCAAACAAGCTGGATTTACCCTGATCGAAGTGCTGGTGGCCCTGGCCATCATTGCCGTGGCCATGGCCGCGGCGGTGCGCGTGGCCGCGCTGATGACCCAGAGCAACGGCCTGTTGCGGGACAAGTCCCTGGCCCTGCTGGCGGCCCAGAGCCGGCTCGCCGAGCTGCGCCTGGAAGGTCGCTGGCCCAGCGGATTGAAGAGCGTCGATTGCGACCAGGGGCGCCTGGCGCTGCGCTGCGAACAGTCGATCGGCGCCACAGCGCTGCCCGGGCTGCTGCGGGTCAGTGTCCAGGTGCGCGAACGCGGTCGCGAAGCACCGCCCCTGGCCCGCCTGGAAACCCTGCTCGGCCGCCCCCAGGAGCCAGGGCGGTGAGCGTCAGCGGGTCAGCCGCGGCAACAGCGGCGAGTCCGGCAGCTTGCTGACCTTGATCCGCGACTGCTCGGTGCCGCGCTCGATCAGCACGCCATCGGCCTCCACTGCCGCCAGGCGCACACCCGGGGTCAACTGTTCGCCAGCCAGGAAGCTGCGGGGCGGTCCGTCGTTCAGGCGCAGGATCGCCACCGCGCCACGGGCCCCGGCCAGGACCCCGGAGACCTTGATCTCCACGGCGCTGGGCTGGTTGGCAAACCACTGCAGGGCCGGGCTGTCGGAACGGGCGGCGAGCACCTGGGGCGCCACGGCCGGGGTCTGGGATTCGGCCGGGGTCAGCAGCAGCGACGACCAGGTGGCCACCCCGGCCAGGGCCGCCAGCAGCGCGGTGTATTGCAACAGTCGGGGGGCGGAAAAATCTGCGGCACGCAGCATGGTGGCAAGCATTGGCGGGACCTCCTGTTTGTCCGTTCCCGCAGCCTACAGGGCAATTCTCACGGTTTTATTTCACCCCGCGATCATCGGCCCCAGGCCGGCTGATCCTATCGCCAAGGAGTGCAATCCGATGCCGTCGGGCAAGCAACGGGGCTTCACCCTGATCGAACTGATGGTGGTCCTGGTGATCATCGGCATCGCCAGCGCGGCGGTGGGCCTGAGCATCAAGCCCGACCCGCTGCAACAGGTGCGCAAGGACGCCGAACGCCTGGCGCAGCTGCTGCAAGTGGCCCAGGCCGAGGCCCGCGCCGATGGTCGACCGATCACCTGGCGGGCCACCGCCAAGGGCTTTGCCTTCAGCCGCCGGGCGGAATCCGGCAGCGGTATCGACGACCTGCGTGGCGATCCCCTGCTGCGCCCCCGCGCCTGGGAAACCCCGGGGCTGCAAGTGCGCATCGAACCCGGTCCACGGCTGATCCTCAACGCCGAATGGATCACCCCGCCGTTGCGGCTGGTGCTCTCCGACGGCCGCCACAGCCTCGGCGTGGAACGCAGCGCCGCCGGCCAGCTGCGGGTGGTGAACCAGCCATGAAGCCTGGGCAAAGCGGCTTCACCCTGATCGAAGTGCTGGTGGCGGTGATGCTCATGGCCATCGTCAGCCTGATTGCCTGGCGCGGCCTAGACAGCGTCACCCGGGCCGACACCCACCTGAAGGCCAGCACCGAACAGACCGAGGAACTGCTGCGCAGCCTCAACCAGCTGGAGCGCGACGTCGCCCTGCGAGCCGCCGTGCAACTGCGCGAACCGATCCAGAGCGACAGCGAAGAGGCCGAGCCCGACAGCCCGGTGCCGCTGAGCGTGCGCAGCTCCGACAGCAAGGGCTTTCGCCTGGAGGTGATCCGCAGCGCCGCCAACCCCGGCGACGGCCTGCAACGGGTGCGCTGGTGGCTCAAGGGCGACACCCTGTACCGCGCCGCGGCCGAGCCCCGGGACCGCTACCCCCTGCCCGCGCCAAGCGACGGGGTGGCGGTGTTGCGGCGGGTCAGTGATCTGCAGGTGCGGGTCTGGGAGAGCGGCAAGGGCTGGCGCCAGCTCAGCGGCAATCGCCGGGACAACCCCCAGGGCCTGGAGATCCGCCTGACCCGGCAAACGCCCCAGGGCCAGGAGCATTACCGGCAAGTGCTGGGCCCCCTGCCCTGACCGGCTTGGTGCAGCCGCTGCCGCAGGCTGCCAGCGGCTTGGGCGGCAGGCCGACGCAGGCGACGTGGAGGGCTGGAAAGCGCTGGAGGTTCGGCGGCAGGACGCCAGGCAAGGTCCTGCGGGCCTTTGCGCAGCCTCGCCGGAAGCTCGGCAGCGGCTACGCAGCGGCGACATTGGGGCGGTGCGGCCGGGCGCTCAGCTGAGCAGCACCACGCCGCCCGGCAGTTCGGTGCATTTGGCGCCGTAGGCGTCGCGGATCAGCAGGGCCACGCCCGCCAGCTGGTTGAGGGTGAAACGCGCCTGGACCTTGCGCCGGCCCAGTTCGGCGTTGAGCAGCACCAGCATCCCCGGGCGGTAACGGTTGATCTCGCTGATCACCGTGTCGAGGCTGGCGTTGTCGAACACCAGCACCTGTTCGCGCCAGGCTAGGACGTTCCGGGGATCCACGGCGGTCGGCTCGCCCACCGTCTTGGCGTCGTAGGTCAGTTGCCGACCGCTGTCCAGGCGGATGCTGCGCCCGGCCACGGCCACCTGCAGGCTGCCTTCGATGCAGGTCACGCAGACCTGATGGTCAGTGTTGCGCAGGTTGAAACGGGCCTGACGGGCACTGAGCCTGCCGTCACCGGCCTGGACCTGGAGCGGCTGCTGGCGCTGGCTGAAGACTTCCACCTCGCCCTCCAGCAGTTCGAAGGCCTGTTCCCCCGGGGCCGGATCACGGCGGCTGATGCTGGTCTGGGTGTTGAGTTCCAGGCTCAGGCCCTCGGCCAGATCGACCCGACGCTGTTCGCCGACCGCCGTGGAAAAATCCGCGGTCAACCCGGCCAGGCCTCCGGGCACCGTGTAGCGGACCATGAACAGCGCCGCCGAGGCGGCCAGCGCACCGCCCAGAAAGGCGCGCCGCCCGAAGTGGCGCGGCCGCGATTGCTGCTCCAGCTGCACCGCCGCCGGTTGCAGGCAGTGCCACAGGGCCTTGGTCTGCTCGAAGGCCGCCGCGTGCTGCGGGCTCTGCGCGCACCACTGGCGCAGGGCACGGGCGTCGGCGGCGGTGGCCCGGCCCGACGTCAGAAGGACCAGCCAGTCCCGGGCTTCGCTCAGCAGTTGCTGGTCCGCCGAGGCCTGGGGTGGGGAGATGCTAAAAATGTTCAAGCGCGCAGGTACTCACGGATTGATCAGGGACTCTTGTCTAGGACGGTTTTCCGGCCCCGGGACCGAACCGCTGAATGACTTTTCTTTCAAGGCGCAGGGCGCAATGCCCGAGGGCGGCCTTGAGTTCCTTCTCCACCATCCGTGTGGAAATGCCGAAGCGTTGGGAGATTTCCAGGTGCGGCGCCTCTTCCAGGCGCGCGGCGATAAAGATCTGGCGCCGCCGTGCCGGCAACTCGTAGAGGGCCTTGAGCAGGGTCTGGATTTCTTTCTGCCCGCCCACCACCCGGGACGGGTCCTGGGCGTCATCGGCGATCTGCAGCAGTTCCTCGACCTCCTCGCCGGTGAGCAGGCGCGCGTCGGACTGGCGCCGATCGGCAGCGATGTTCAGGGCCATGCGGTACAGGTAGGCATTGGGCTGCAGCAGGTTCGGCGGCTCTTCCATGCGGTCGACCCGCAGGTAGGTTTCATGCAGGACGTCGTTGGCCAGGTCCTCGGACCCCAGGCGCCTGCGCAAGCGCACCCGAAAGTCCTCGTAGGACGTCAGGAACAGCCTGACCATCGTACTGTGTCCGGTATTTTTCATACCCCGGAAGCTCCTTCCCATTCCTTGCAGTCCATGCGTTTCCCTGTTGTGTCCGGTATCAAGAGTAAGGTCAGCGGCTGACGCAGCGAGCTGGGGGCCGGGCGTTCGACCCGGGTTGCCGCCAGGCGCTGCACCAGGGCTTCGTCCCGCTGCAGATCACCGGTGGAGCTCACCAGGCGACTGTGCTGCACCGTGCCATCGGCGCCGATCCACAGTTGCAGCAAGGCACGGAACGCCCCGGGCCGGGTCAAGCGCGACGCACACAGGCTGCGCTCCACCGCCTGCTGCACGGCGCTGGCGTAGCTGCTGTTGAGCCGCGTCGCGCGGGCGCTGCTGACGCCCTGGGGCGTCGCAGGCGCCGAGGCTGGCGGCACCTGCAGGGTGAAAGCGTCGCTGCGGGCGTAACGCGCCATCAGGCCAGTGCCCGCCAACAGGCGACTCAATCCCTCGCGAGCGCTGTAGCGGCCCTTGATCCCCACCGAGCGCCGGCCCCGGGCCAGTTCCTGGTCCACCAGCACGGCCATCCCGGTCAAGCGACTGAACCGCTCCAGGGCCTGGGCCAGGTCCTGGGCCGGAATCTCCAATTCCAGCACCGCCTGGGAATCCACCCGGGGCGGCCCTTCGACCGCAGCCTGCGCCCAGGCCAGAGGCAGTGGCGCCAGCAGCACAAGGCCCAGCACACAGGTCGCCAAGCCCCCGTGCAATGAAGTCCATCGCCCGACCTGCGCGCTGTGTTGCTGCACGAGCGTCCAATCCCTGAAAAGCGTCATCCTGAGGCCAATTTATGAATCTGGTGTTACGAGCGCGGCAAAAAAACCATCACTTTTCAGGCCTGGGCTTTGCACTACACTCGGCCGCCATCGAGGCCCGATTCCGCGGGCCAGCCAGGAGGCCAGGATGAAACGTTTAAGCTGCTACACCGCTGCCCTGCTGTTGCTCAGCGCCCTGCCCTGGACGCTGCACGCCGAGGACGCCAGCGAGGGCTGCGTGGAAGTCAGTGTCGGCGGCTACAAGGCCCCCGACTACAACTGCCTGAGCAAACAGATGGGCAACAACCCGGACGCGGTGAAGGCCGCCCAGGCCAACCAGCAGGCCATGGACAAACCGGTGAACAAGCGCCCGCCGAACCAGGTGGGACTGTCGACTCCGGCGGCCACCAGCGTGCGCATGGGCAACACCTTCGGCACCTCGGTCAAGCCGCAACGGCCCTGAGTGGCCCCCCGGGCCACTGACCGCCACCGGGCCCGTTGCCGCGGCTGGCAGCGAGCCTGGGCAGCGACAAACGCAGCGGGCGAAGATCGCCCTGCGCGCCATCGCGCACCGCGCCGCCAGCCCCTGATCGGCCACGCTCCGTATACCGGGCGTTAACCTTGATCGCGCTAGATTGCCGCGCCTTGAAACCCGGAGCCGACAAGGGCTCCGAGCACGGCACGTGGATGGCGTTCGACTAGCGGCCACCGTATCATTGGCGTTTTTTTTTGCATGTTGGAAGCATGGAAAGCTATAAAAAACTGATCTTGCAACGACCCTGCCAGAGCATTTTCCTGATCGCCCTCGCGCTGTTCATGGGGCTGCAGTACAAACCGGCAGTGCTCAACTACACCACGCGCTTCGTCGACTTTGCCGACTACATGCTGCAGCACGGCATGACGCTGTTCCCCATCGCCGACGATCTGCAGCCCTACCCCGACTACACCATTGTCAACACGGTGCTGGTCTATCTGGCCTCGCTGCCGTTCGGCCAGCTGTCGGTGCTGTCGATGGGCCTGCCCTTCTGCATCGCCGCCGCGCTGATGCTGGTGTTCATCTACAAGCTGGGGGCCCTGCATGAGCAGAAATGGGGCGTCTGCGGCGTGCTCTTTGCGCTGTTCACCTGGGCCTTTCTGGACAGCGTCAACTCCCTGGCCCTGGACATCTATCCCGCCCTGATTACCGCGGGCTGCTTCTACCTGGCCTACTCCGCCGATTTCAAGCAGCAGCGGGGACGCCTGGCGCTGGTGTTCCTCGGCCTGATCCTGGGCTTTTCCCTGCGCGGCCCCATCGGCATGATCGGCCCGGCGCTGGTGGTCGGCACCTACTACCTGCTGAGCCGGCAATGGCGGACCCTGGTCGGCTTCTCGCTGCTTTGCGGCCTGCTGTTCGCCGCCGGGGTCGCCCTGCTGGCCTGGGCCGCCCACGTGCAGGGCGGCGACGCCTTCATGCAGGAAGTGCTGGAGATGCAGGGGCTGGGGCGGATCGCCAGCGATCACTCGCCGCGCTATTACTTCTACTTCAGCGTCGGGCTGCTCACCTACAGCTTCACCGCGTTCTACGCCCTCTGCGTCATGGCCAGGAGCGGTCGCCAGTGGCTCGGCGCTCCGCCGCTGTCGGCGCCGCGCCTGCTGCTTCACCTAGGGGCGTGGTTCGTGGTGCTGATCCTGTTCTTCACCATCCCCAACTCGAAGAAGGCGCGCTATGTGCTGTCCATCACCCCGGCCATTTCCCTGCTGGCGGCCTATATCTTCATCGACCCCAACGGCGTGTTCAGCGCCACCCGCAGACGCCTGCTGCGCCTGTGCCTGAACCTGCCGACCATCGGCGCGCTCCTGGCGCTGCTGGTGCTGGGCTACAACTGCTTTGCCCCGCGGCCCTTGCAACCCAACTTCGCCGGGGTGTTCGCAAGCTTTGCCCTGCTCAGCGGCGTGCGCTACTGGATCACCCGGCAGTACGCCGCACACCGGCATTACGAGGTCATCGTCCTGGCGTTCGGCGTGGCGGCCTTCCTGCTGCTGGATGGGTTCTTCTTCAACGCCATCACCTATCACCTGGAACTGGCCAACGAGCCAACCCCCAAGTTCCTGCCTTACTGGTTCTGGTAAGGCGGGCGTCCCCCCGGGATCAGCGCCGCACCGCGAGTGCGGCCGCATCCAGGCCCGCCGCGCCCGGCCGGAAGCGGGCAACCCCGTAGATCGGCATCGTGCAAGATTTGGTAACACTCCCGGGCACCCCCGAGCATGCAACGGAACTGGCACAGTGCTGTCACATCGCAATCGGTAACGGCACAGCTCGTCCGGCGACCGGCGGCCCAGGTGGCGGCGCCGCGCACGCACGAGTGCTTGACTGCCACAGGTTACCGGCCTTGGCCTGCTGCCCCCGCGGCAAGCCCTATTCCCTCAAGGCTGAAAGAGCGAACCATGAAGCAAAACCTCCTCCTCGTATCCGTCTGTGCCGCCCTGCTCCAGGCCTGCACCCCGGTTTCCACCACTCCTGAAGGACGTCCCTCCATGCCCGCCAGCACGGCCTCCGCCAGCGCCCAGCCTGCACTGTCCGCCTACTACTGGCAGCTGATCGCGGCCAGCGATGCGGCGGGCAAGCCCATCGCCGCCCTGGACAAGGGCATCGAGCGCCCGCTGCGCCTGACCTTCGTCGAGCAGAACCTGAGCATCAGCGGCGGCTGCAATCGCCAGTTCGGCGGCTTCGAGCATGAAAACGGCCTGCTCAAGGTGCAGCCACTGGCCTCGACCCTGATGGCCTGCGAGCCCAGCCTGATGACCCTGGACGCCGAAGTCGGGCGCCTGTTCAAGGGCGAGCTGCGCACCACCTTCGGCGGTGACGAATCGACTCCGACCCTGCAACTGACCACCCAGAACGGCACGCAGCTCAAGTTCCAGGGCCAGCCAACCGCAGAAACCCGCTATGGCAGCCAGGGCCAGACCCGCTTCCTGGAAGTGGCGGCCAAGACCGTCAAGTGCAGCCACCCGCTGATCCCCGACTACCAGTGCCTGCAAGTGCGTGAGCGACGCTACGACGCCGCCGGCCTGCAACTGCCGACCCAGGACACCTGGCACCCGCTGTATCAGTCCATCGAGGGCTACGAGCACCAGGACGGCGTGCGCAACGTGCTGCGGGTGAAGCAATACGAATGGAAGCATGCTCCCGCCGACGCCCCGTCCACGGTCTACGTGCTGGACATGGTGGTCGAGCAGGACGCCTCGGCCCAGGGCCACTGACCGGCGCCAACACCTCCCGATCGCTCACCAGCGGCGGGCAATAAAAAAGCCCCGTATCCTGCGATACGGGGCTTTTTTTGCTCTGGGCGGGGTCAGGCCGTTACAGCGCCGACTGACCGCTCATGGCCAGGTCCAGCAGTTCACGGTTGGCCACCGCATACATGGCGTAGTCGGTGCCGCTGGCGGCACGGATTTCCACCAGCATCGAGCGCCAGCGCTCGACCATGCTCTGGTTCTGCTCAAGCCACAGGGCCACGCGGGCTTCCATGTCTTGCGGGCCATCGGCCATTTGCAGAACCGAGATGGTGATCGCCCGCTGCTGCCAGTCCACGTCGTCGCGGAAGGCTTCGCGCGCCGCCGCCTGCCAGTTGTTGGCCACCGGCAGATCGCTGATCTGCTGCAGGTACCACGGCAGGTCGAGGGCACTGCCCACGGCGAAGTAGGCCTTGGCCACTTCGGCGGCATCGTGACCGGTGACATCGGCGGCCTCGATGATCGGCAGCAAGGTGTACAGGTGGGTAGTGCCTGCCACCATGCGCGCCAACAGCTCCGGAACGCCGGCTTCGACGTAGGCGGTGTAACGGCTCTGCCAGCCTTCGCGGGTCGGGCCTTCCAGCAGCTCGTCGAGCTTCAGGCCCAGGGCCGCCAGGTGCGGACCGAAGTGGGCGACATCACGCGCGGCATCCTGCTCGTTGCGCCGGCTGCGCAGGAACCAGCGAGTGGCCCGACGCCCCAGACGCATCAGCTCGTCCATCAGCTCCAGTTGCACCTGGGCCGAGACCTGGTGATCCAGGGCCTCGATCTGACGGAACCAGTGCGGCAGGTGGAAGATGTCCCGCACGATCACGTAGGCACCGGCGACGTTGGCCGGGCTCATGCCGGTGGACTCCTTCAGGCGCTGCACGAAGGTGATGCCCATGTGGTTGACCAGGTCGTTGGCGATCTGGGTGCTGACGATCTCGCGCTTCAGGCGGTGGCGACGCATGGCTTCGGAGAACTTGGCCACCAGGCTTGGCGGGAACGCGGTCTCCATGTCACGGGTCAGGTAGTCGTCATCCGGCACCAGGGACTTGAGCAGGGCTTCCTTGAGGTCGATCTTGCTGTAGGAAATCAGCACCGACAGCTCGGGACGGGTCAGGCCCTTGCCGGTCGCGGCGCGCTCGGTGAGCTGCTCCTCGGTCGGCAGGTACTCGATGGCCCGGTCCAGCTTGCCGCGGCCTTCCAGATCGCTCATCAGGCGCTTGTACTCGGCCGCACGCTCGTAGGCACGGCGCGCCGCCAGGGACAGGGCCTGGGTCTGCTTGTAGTTGTTGCCCAACACCAGGCCACCGACTTCGTCGGTCATGCTGGCCAGCAGCTGGTTGCGCTGCTTGTCGGTCATGTCGCCGGCCTGCACCACTTCGTTGAGCAGGATCTTGATGTTCACTTCGTGGTCGGAGCAGTCCACGCCACCGGCGTTGTCGATGAAGTCGGTGTTGGAGCCGCCGCCATTGAGGCCGAACTCCACACGACCCAATTGGGTCATGCCCAGGTTACCGCCCTCGCCCACCACCTTGCAGCGCAGCTCGTTGCCGTTGACCCGCAGGGCGTCGTTGGCCTTGTCGCCGACGTCGGCGTGGCTTTCGCTGCTGGCCTTGACGTAGGTGCCGATACCGCCGTTCCACAACAGGTCCACCGGCGCCTTGAGCAAGGCGTTGAGCAGCTCGGTCGGGGTCAGCTTGTCGGCCTGGATGTCGAAGCGCTCTTTCATCTGCGGCGAGATGGCAATGCTTTTGGCGCTGCGCGAGAAGATGCCGCCGCCCTCGGACATGATGCTGGTGTCGTAGTCGCTCCAGGCCGAACGCGGCAGCTCGAACATGCGCTTGCGCTCGACGAAGCTGGTGGCCGGATCCGGATTCGGGTCGATGAAGATGTGCAGGTGGTTGAACGCCGCCACCAGTTGCAGCTTGTCGGACATCAGCAGGCCGTTGCCGAACACGTCGCCGGCCATGTCGCCGATGCCGACCACGGTGATGCTGTCTTCCTGGACATTGATCCCGCGTTCGCGGAAGTGGCGCTGCACGCCGACCCACGCGCCCTTGGCGGTGATGCCCATCTTCTTGTGGTCGTAACCGGCGGAACCGCCGGAGGCGAAGGCGTCGCCCAGCCAGAAGCCGTAGTCGATGGCGATGCCGTTGGCGATGTCGGAGAAGGTCGCGGTGCCCTTGTCCGCCGCCACCACCAGGTACGGGTCATCGTTGTCGTGACGCACCACGTTGGCCGGCGGCACCAGGACGCCGTCCTTCAGGTTGTCGGTGATGTCCAGCAGGCCGGAGATGAAGATGCGGTAGCAGGCGATGCCTTCGGCCGCGATCTCGTCCCGGCTGCCGCCCAATGGCAGGCGACGGGGCAGGAAGCCGCCCTTGGCGCCCACCGGCACGATCACCGAGTTCTTCACTTGCTGGGCTTTGACCAGGCCCAGGACTTCGGTACGGAAGTCTTCTTCACGGTCGGACCAGCGCAGGCCGCCGCGGGCCACGTTGCCAAAGCGCAGGTGCACGCCTTCGACCCGTGGCGAGTAGACGAAGATCTCGAACTTGGGCACCGGCTTGGGCAGCTCGGGGATCAGGTGCGGGTTGAACTTGAAGCTGAAGTAGGACTTGTTCTGGCCGTTGGCGTCGGTCTGGTAGAAGTTGGTCCGCAAGGTGGCCTTGATCAGGTCCAGGTAGCGCCGCAGGATGCGGTCTTCGTTGAGCACCTGAACGTCGTCCAGGGCGGTGAGGATCGCCTGCTCCAGACGCTGCTGCTTGTCTTCCAGGTCTTCGCTGGTGAGCTTGCGCGCCAGGTAGAAGCGGGTCTTGAACAACCGGGTCAGCTCGCGGGCAATGTCGGTGTGGTTGTTCAGGGTGCTGGCGATGTAGCCCAGGTCGAAGCCCAGGCGGATCTGCTTCAAGTAGCGGGCGTAGGCACGCAGCAGCGCCACGTCGCGCCATGGCAGGCCGGCGGTCAGTACCAGGCGGTTGAACGCATCGTTCTCGGCATCGCCGCGCACGATATGGACAAAGGCGTCCTGCAGGGTGTCGTTGAGCTGCTGGATATCCAGGTTCAGGCCTTCGGCAGCGGTGAAGGCGAAGTCGTGGATCCAGAACTCGCGGCCGTTGTTGTGGCGCAGGCGATACGGGAACTCACCGAGCACCCGCAGGCCGAGGTTTTCCAGGATCGGCAATACGTCGGACAGCGCCAGCGGGGTGTCGGCGTGGTACAGCTTGCAATGCAGCTCGCGCTGGCCGGACACCTGGCCCAGGGGCTGGTAGAAGCTCATCACCAGCGGATTGGCTTCGGTGAGGCTCAGCAGGTGCTGCATGTCCACCACCGCCGAGTGCGCGGCGAAACGCTCGCGGTAACCGGCCGGGAAACCTTTCGGGAAGTCCGCCAGCACGTTGGTGCCGTGGGCTTCGCCGAAGCTTTCCACCACCAGGCTGGCGTAGTCGTCCTGCCAGCTGCGGCAGGCCTGCACCACTTCTTTTTCCAGCAGCAGCGGGTCGATGTCGATGCGCTGTTTCGGGTCCACTCGCAGGATCAACTGCACGCGGGCCAGCACCGACTCGGAGAAGAAGGTCCAGAATTCGCAGTCGGTGGCTTGCAGGCGATCCATCAGCACTTGCTGGATCTTCTGCCGCACTTCGGTGGAATAGATGTCGCGCGGCACGTAGGCCAGGCAGTAGCAGAAGCGACCGTAGGGGTCCTTGCGCAGGAACACGCGGATCTTGTTGCGTTCCTGGATCTGCACGATGGACATCACGGTGCTGAACAGCTCGTCCACCGGGGTCTGGAACAGATCGTCCCGAGGCAGCACTTCCAGGACCTGGGCCAGTTCCTTGCCCAGGTGCGCCTTGGCCTGGAAGCCCGAGCGCTGTTCGATGACTTCGACCTTGCGGCGGATGTAGGGAATCACCCGCACGCTTTCGCCGTACACCGACGAGGTGTAGAGGCCCATGAAGCGGCATTCCTTGATCACCTTGCCGTCGGCATCGATCTGGCGGATCGAGACGAAGTCCGGGTAGGCCGGACGGTGCACGCGGCTTGGGTGCGCGGCCTTGGCGAACGACAGCGGCGTCGGTTCGCGCAGGTAGTTGACGGCGTAGTCTTCGATGCGCAGATCTTCGGCGGTCAGGCCGGCGCGCAGCAGTTTGGCCAGGCCGAGGAAGGAGCTCGGGTCATAGTCGATATGCCCGCCGTCCTGATCGGTACCGACCACGAACTCTTCATAGCCGAGGAAGGTGAAGTGGTTGCCCACCAGCCATTCGAGGAAGCTCTTGATCTCGGTCTTTTCATCGGCAGCGATGGCGAACTGGCTGTTGTCGATGCTTTCGATCAGTTCCTGGACCTTGGCCTTCATCGGCTCGAAGTCGGCCACGGCCACTCGCACTTCGCCCAGCACCTGCTCCAGTTCCTTGCCCAGCACGCTGAGTTCGGCGGCATTGGCGCAACGGTCGATCTCCAGGTACATCAGCGACTCTTGCAGCACGCCTTCGCCCTGGGTGCCCTTGGGCAGGACTTCCAGCAGCTCGCCCTTGCTGCCACGGCGCACGCTGAGCACGGTGGTCTGCAGGGTGTGGATGCTGTAGCCGCGACGGTTGAGCTCGGTGCGTACCGAGTCCACCAGGAACGGCAGGTCGTGGTGCAGCACTTCCACCGCGGTGTGGGTCGACTGCCAGCCGTGACGTTCATAGTCGGGGTTGTAGACGCGCACTTGCGGTTGCGCGTGGTCGAAGCGCTCAAGCAGGCGCCAGGCAGAAAGGGTGCAGCCCGCCAGGTCGGACATGCGACGCTGGGTGAGTTCGTCCAGGGAAATGATGCCGAAGAATTGTTCAGCGAACAGCGCCACTTGTGGCAGTGCCTGTTCACTGATGTGCTGCGCCAGTGCCGCTTGCAGTTGGTGCTGGAAGTCGGCTTTGCTGGCTGCGGTGAAGAACGCCATCTGTGGTACTCCGCTTGGGCTTGTTATTGATGGTAGCGTCGCGTGCAAACCCCTTGCGGGGCGTTGGTGCATCCTGCTCCTGGTCTCGGGCAGAGGTCGCAGGATGCCAGGTGGATGAAGCTGGACGAGACGTGCAGGTCACATTCACCTTCCCGGGATGGGCATCTGCAAAAACGACTGGCGCCGGCATGCCGCGCAATGCCTTTACAGGTGACCATCACAAATCAGACGCAACCTATTGCACTTGAGAACAAAATGTCCGCTGCGCAGCTTAACGAGTGAAACGCGACAGCTGCTTGCGATGCTGCGACATATTCGGTCAACGGCACGCATCCGGACGCTCATGCCCTGAACAACACTAGCAGGCAGCGGGAAAAAACCAGGGTTTTTCCCCGGTTTCAGGGTACTTGCGTACCAAAAGCGACTGCCGGACCCGATGCGTCCACGACCTGTCCTCAGACAGACAGGCCAGCAGAAATTCCCCCGGGCTGGCAGAATTGCTTCTTTTTTTTGCACCGCCCGGCCGCTGCCGGCCCCAGCCTCAGGAATGCCCCCATGCTGATGACCACCGCCCACCTGATCGCCAACCCCTGCGACGACGAAGAAGACAACATGGCCATGCTCTGCTGCCACAGCAGCCAGGGCGAGATGTTCCTGATGAGCCGCTACCCGGACGAGGACGAGCTGGAAATCACCCTCGACGGCGAGCCCTCGACCCTCGATGGCGTGAAGGTCACCCTGAGCCCCACCACCCTGCTGATCGAAATCGCCGCGGCCGATGCCGACGCCCTCAATGGCGCCGACCACCTGGAAATCCGCCACAGCACCGCCGCCTCGGACCTGGCCGAAGTGGAACTGACCCTGCAGAACATCCTCAAGGGCACCGGCACCTACATCAGCCAGCTGTCCTGAGCCGCCGTCGAACCTGCGGCGGCCTCCAGATCACCGCGTCTCCTGCGCAGCCGTGCGCAGCCGTGCGCAGCCTGCGGCAGCGGCTACACAACCCCGATCGGCATTGGCCTGTAGCCGCTGCTGAGCCACGGCGAAGCTGCGCAAAGGTCCGCAGGACCTTGCCTGACGATCGCCCGCCGATCCTGGACGGCCTCCAGATCCCCGCGTCTCCTGCGCCGGCATGCCACCCATGCCGTTCGCAGCCTGGGGCAGCGGCTACAGGACCCGCCCGGGGGAATCGGTGGGCGGCGCTGTTTTTTTTCGACTAATTCGCTAAATCAGCTGTTCCCCGTTAGTCGCCGCACCCCGCTATGGATTAAAGTATCGCCCCCAGCCCCAAGGTTATTTCGACGCCCGGGGTGCACCCTCTCCAGGAACAGTCACCGATGGAACATCGTGAAGCGCTTTTGGCGCTGCGAACCTTTCTTTCAACGCAGATTCTCGGCCAGGAAAAACTCATCGAGCGCTTGCTCATCGCCCTGCTCGCCGACGGCCACATGCTGGTCGAGGGCGCTCCGGGGCTGGCCAAGACCAAGGCCATCAAAGAGTTGGCCGAAGGCATTGAAGCGCAATTCCATCGGATTCAGTTCACCCCCGACCTGCTGCCCGCCGACATCACCGGCACCGAAATCTATCGCCCGGAAACCGGCAGCTTCGTGTTCCAGCAAGGGCCGATCTTCCACAACCTGGTGCTGGCCGACGAAATCAACCGTGCCCCGGCCAAGGTCCAGTCGGCGCTGCTGGAGGCCATGGCCGAGCGGCAGGTCAGTGTCGGGCGCAGCACCTATGAACTGTCGCCGCTGTTCCTGGTGATGGCGACCCAGAACCCCATCGAGCAGGAAGGCACCTACCCGCTGCCCGAAGCCCAGCTCGACCGTTTCCTGATGCACGTCAAGATCGGTTTCCCGGACGCCGCCGTCGAGCGCCGGATCCTGCAGCAGGCCCGTGGCGAAGCCCTGAACGGCGAAACCAAGCCCGAGCGCCGGGTCAGCCAGCAGGCGATCTTCGCCGCGCGCAAGGAAATCCTCGGCCTGTACATGGCCGACGCGGTGGAGGAATACCTGGTGCAACTGGTGATGGCCACCCGCACCCCGGCCAAGTTCGACCCGGAACTGGCCGAGTGGATCGCCTACGGCGCCAGCCCCCGCGGCTCCATCGCCCTGGACCGCTGCGCCCGGGCCCACGCCTGGCTCGCCGGCCGCGACTTCGTCAGTCCGGAAGACATCCAGGCCGTGCTGTTCGACGTGCTGCGCCACCGCATCATTCTGTCCTTCGAGGCTGAAGCGGCAGGCATCGACCAGGACCGTGTGGTACAGCGCATCCTCGACGTCGTTGCCGTCGCCTGACCCCCATGACCCAGCCCGTTGCCGAACCCGGCATTCGCATCACCCTCGGTGAACTGATCGAGATGCGCCACCGCGTGCGCGAGGTGCAGCTGTTCTCCACCCCGAGCCAGCGCAGCCCGCTGATCGGCCTGCACCACTCCAAGCTGCGCGGGCGCGGCGTGGACTTCGACCAGGTGCGGGTCTACCAGGCCGGCGACGACGTGCGCACCATCGACTGGCGGGTCACCGCGCGCACCCAGGAACCCCACACCAAGCTGTTCCACGAGGAGCGCGAGCGGCCGATCTTCATCATGGTCGAGCAGAGCCGCCAGCTGTTCTTCGGCTCCGGGCTGATGTTCAAGTCGGTGCTCGCCGCCCAGGCCGCGAGCCTGATCGGCTGGGCCGCCCTGGGCCATAACGACCGGGTCGGCGGGCTGGTCTACGGCGACGACGAGCACTACGAGATCAAGCCCCGGCGCAGCAAGCAGAGCCTGCTGCAGCTGCTCAACCGCCTGGTGCGGGTCAACCAGTCGCTGCACAGCGAAGCCCAGCCCCAGCGCGATGCCCTGGGCACCGCGCTGCTGCGCGGGCGCGAAGTGCTGCGTCCCGGCAGCCTGGTGATCGTGATCTGCGACGAGCGCGCCTTAAGCGACGCCGCCGAGCAACAGCTGAGCCTGCTGTCGCGCCATTGCGACCTGCTGCTGATGCCGTTGTCCGATCCCCTCGACCACGCCCTGCCCGCCGCCGGCCTGCTGCGCTTTGCCGAACGCGGCGCGCAGCTGGAACTGGACACCCTGAACTACGAACTGCGCCAGGCCTACCGGGCCCAGAGCGAGGCGCGCATCGCCCGCTGGGAACGCCTGGCGCAAAAACTGCGGGTGCTGCTGATGCCCCTGAGCACCCAGAGCGAAATGGTCGAGCAACTGCGCGAGTACCTCAATCCGCAGCGCCCGGGAGCCGGCCGATGAGCAGCCTGGAACAACTGCAACCGCTGCTGCCGCCGCCGGATATCGGCCTGTGGCCACCGGCCCCGGGCTGGTGGGTGCTGGCGGTGGTCCTGCCGCTGCTGGGCCTGGCCCTGTGGCGCTGGCGTCACCTGTGGCCGCGCAAGACCACCCGTCCTCGCCGCGAACAGCCCCTGGACCCGGTGCGCCTGGCCGCCCTGGCGGAACTGGCGCTGTTGCCCAAGCCCTATGACGGCGCCCCGGCCGGCGCCTGGCTGCAGGCCCTCAATGCCCTGCTCAAGCGCCTGTGCCGCAACCACTATCCCTACAGCCAGAGCCATACCCTCAATGGCCGCAAGTGGCTGGCGTTTCTCGACAACCGCTGCCCCGCCGCCGGCCTGACCCGCTGGATGGTGCTGGTGGAAGGCGCCTACAAACCCGAGTGCAAGCTCGACGACAAAGCCATCGCCGGCCTGACCCAGGCGGTGGACACCTGGATTCGCAAGCATGTTTGAGTTCGCCTGGCCGTGGATCTTCGCCCTGTTGCCGCTGCCCTGGCTGCTGCGCCTGGTGCTGCCGGTGGCCGACAGCGGCGAACCGGCGCTGAAGGTGAGTTTTCTCAGTGATCTGGAAGGTCTGTCGCGGCGCCGGGCCCGGGCCCACATGCCGGCCTGGCGCCAGCAGGTCCGCTTCGTCCTGCTCTGGGTCTTGTTGCTGCTGGCCGCGGCCCGCCCGCAATGGCTGGGGGAACCGCTGCCGGTGGCCGCCAGTGGCCGCGACCTGCTGGTGGCGGTGGACGTGTCCGGCTCCATGGACTTTCCCGACATGCAGTGGCAGGACGAAGACGTCAGCCGCCTGAGCCTGGTCAAGCACCTGTTGGGGGACTTTCTCGAACATCGCGAGGGTGACCGGGTCGGCCTGATCCTGTTCGGCAGCAAGGCCTATCTGCAGGCGCCCCTGACCTTCGACCGGCGCACGGTACGCATCTGGCTCGACGAGGCGAAGATCGGCATCGCCGGCAAGAACACCGCCATCGGCGACGCCATCGGTCTGGCCCTCAAGCGCCTGCGCCAGCGTCCGGCGCAGAGCCGGGTGCTGATCCTGGTCACCGACGGCGCCAACAACGGCGGCGAGATCGCACCGATCACCGCCGCCCGGCTGGCCGCCGCGGAAGGGGTGAAGATCTACCCCATCGGTATCGGCGCCGACCCGCAGGACAGCGCCACGCTCGGGGTACTGGGGCTCAACCCGAGCCTGGACCTGGACGAACCGGCGCTCAAGGAGCTGGCCGAGGTCACCGGCGGGCGCTACTTCCGCGCCCATGACGGCCAGGAGCTGCAGGCCATCAAGGAAACCCTCGACCAACTGGAGCCCGTGGCCCAGCAACCGACCCAGGCCCGCCCGGCCCAGGCCCTGTACCACTGGCCGCTGGCGGCCGCCCTGCTGCTCAGCGTGCTGCTGGTGCTGCGCGAGCGCTGGCCGCACAACCCGCTGCAGCGTTTCTTCAGCGAGTCGAACTTCCTGCTGCCGGCCCATGACTGGCGCCAGCGGCTCAAGCGCCTGCGCTTGCGGAGGCGTCGATGATCAGTCTCTGGCCCCACTGGTTCCGGCCCGGATGGTTGCTGGTGCTGCCGCTGCTGGCCCTGCTGCTGTGGAAGCTGTGGCACCGGCAGAAGCGCGCCGGACGCTGGCAGATGATCCTGCCGCCGGCCTTTCACGCCGCCCTGCTCAGCGGCGGCAACGGCCGCGAAAGCAAGCTGCCCTGGGTGGCCCTGGGCCTGGCCTGGCTGCTGGCGGTGCTGGCCCTGCTCGGCCCCGGCTGGCAGCGCGTGGAACAGACCAGCCAGAAACCCGCCGACCCGCTGGTGGTGCTGCTGGAGCTGACCCCGCAGATGCTCGCAAGCGACGTGCCGCCCAACCGCCTGGAGCAGGCCCGGCACAAGTTGCTGGACCTGCTGCAAGCGCGCAGCGACGCCCAGACCGCGATCGTGGTCTATGCCGGCAGCGCCCACACCCTGGTGCCGCTGTCCGACGACCTGGCCACCAGCCGCAATCTGCTGGACGCGCTGAAACCGTCGATCATGCCCCAGCCCGGCCAGCGCGCCGACCTGGCCCTGCTCAAGGCCCTCAAGCTGCTGGACCAGGGTGCCCTGGGCCAGGGCCGGGTGCTGCTGATGGCCGCGTCCCTCAGCGAACAGGAGCGCCAGGGCATCCGCCAGGCCCTGAGCGGTGACGCGCCGCAGTTGCTGATGCTGGGCCTGGGCAGCCGCGACGGCGCCCCGGTGACCCTGGAAGACGGCAGCTACCTCAAGGACGACCTGGGGGCGATCCTGGTGTCGCGCCTGGACAGCCCGGACCTCAAGCAGTTCATCGGCGAGGTCGGCGGCCGCTACCGTCAGGCGCGCCTGGACGACAGCGACCTCAAGGGCCTGGGCCTGCTGGGCGGCCCCCAGGGATTGCGCAACGACGGCCAGACCCTGCGCCTGGACACCTGGGCCGACCAGGGCTACTGGCTGTTGCTGCCGCTGCTGTTGCTGGCCGCCTGCGCCGGGCGCCGGGGCTGGCTGTTCTGCCTGCCGCTGCTGCTGTTGGCCGCGCCGCAACCGAGCTACGCCTTCGACTTGCAAGACCTGTGGCTGCGTCCCGACCAACAGGGCCGGCGCCTGCTGGAGCAGCAGCGCCCGGCCGAAGCTGCGCGGCGCTTCCAGGACCCGCAATGGCAAGGCGTGGCCCTGTACGAATCCGGCAACTACAATGCCGCCGCCGAGCGCTTTGCCGAAGGCAACGACGCCCGCGCCCACTACAATCGCGGCAATGCCCTGGCCCGCAGCGGCGAACTGGAAGCGGCCCTGGACGCCTACGAGCAAGCCCTGGAACGCCAGCCGGACCTGCAACCGGCCCTGTACAACAAGTCCCTGGTGCAAAGCCTGTTGCAACAGCAGCAGGCTGCGCCGCCGACCGCGCCGCAAAAGCCGCAGAACCCCGACAGCGACGAGAGCAACAACGCCGGGCCCAGCGGCGCCGCAACCCAGCCGACCAGCGGCAGCGAACCCCCGGACAACACCGGGCAGACCGCGACCGAAACCGGCGAGGCCACGGCGCCGCCGCCACCGGGCAACGGCCACAGCGAGGTGCCCGGCAGCGAACTGGACGACCAGCACACCACCACCCCGCTGCGTCCGGCCCAGGACAGCCTGGACGCCGAACACCAGCAGGCGCTGGAACAATGGCTGCGCAAGATCCCGGACGATCCGGGCGAACTGCTGAGGCGTAAATTCTGGTACGAACAGCAACAACATCAGGATCAGGGAAAAACTCGATGACCCGCTGCACCGCCGCCCTTCTGCTAGCCCTCGCGTTCTGGACTGCCCCGTCCCAGGCTGCCGGGCTGTCCGCCAGCCTGGACCGCAGCCAGGTGAACGCCGGGGAAACCGTCGAGCTGACCCTGGAGTCCACCGACGTCACCCAGTTCGGCAAGCCCGATCTCACGCCCCTGGACAGTCAGTTCGAAGTGCGCGGCACACGCCAGGTCAACCAGCTCAACAGCCTGGGCGACAACCACGCCAGCACCCGCTGGATCATCACCCTGCTGCCGCGCCAGCTCGGCACCCTGGAGATCGCCCCGCTGCAACTGGGCAATCTGCACAGCCAGGCCCTGAGCCTGCAAGTCAACGCCGGGGCGGCCCAGGACCAGGACGCCCGGCTGGAGCCGGTGTTCATCAAGGCCGAACTCGACCGGCCCAAGGTCTACGTCCAGGCCCAGGCCCTGCTGACCCTGCACATCTACCATTCGGTGCCGCTGTTCGACGACAGCAACCTCAGCCCCCTGCAACTCGACGATGCCCGGGTCGAGCAACTGGGCGAGCCGCGCACCTACGAAAAACTCATCAATGGCGTGCGTCACGGGGTGATCGAGATGCGCTACGCCCTGTACCCCCAGCGCAGCGGCCAGTTGCAGATCCCGGCGCTGACCTTCAGCGCCACCCTGGCCAACCCGGGCAACGACCAGGAACCCGCGCCCCAGGCTCCCAAGCCCGGCAAGCTGATCCATGTGAGCTCCGAGCCCATGAGCCTGGACGTGCTGGGCAAGCCCGCCGGCTATCCCGCCGACGTCCCCTGGCTGCCGGCGCGCCGCCTGGAGTTGACTGAAAGCTGGAACCCGGAGCCCGATCACCCGCAGGTCGGCGACTCCCTGACCCGCACCCTGACCCTGCGCGCCGAAGGCCTGTCCAGCACCCAACTGCCGCCCCTGCCCCAGCCCGAGGTCAACGGCCTGCGCAGCTACCCCGACCAGCCGCAGCTGAGCAACCAGCACGTCGAGCAGGGCCTGCTGGGCATTCGCGAAGAGCGCCAGGCGCTGGTGCCGACCCGCACCGGCGAAGTGAATTTGCCGGGCCTGGAAGTGACCTGGTGGAACACCCAGGAAGAACGCCTGGAACTCACCCGCCTGCCGGCCCGCAGCCTGCAGGTGGCGAACAACCCGAGCCTGGTGGTGGATACCCCGGCCGGCACGCCCCAGGCCGGCAGCAACGATGGTCCGCTCTGGCCCTGGCAACTGAGCACCCTGCTGCTGGCCTGCACCACCCTCCTGGGCTTCGGCCTGTGGTGGCGGGCGCGCTCGCAACCGGCGGTGCTGCGCGCCACCCAGACCGGCCCGAGCCCGCGTTCGCTGCTGGACGACCTCAAGCGTGCCTGTCAGGCCAACGACCCGCAGACCACCCGCCAGGCCCTGGACGCCTGGGCGCGCCAGCAACCGGAAACCCTGGCCGACATGGCGGCGCGATTCATCCCGCTGTCCGATGCCCTGGACGGCCTCAACGGCGCCCTCTACAGCGAAACCGGCCAGTATTGGCAAGGTGAGGAGCTGTGGCGGGCAATCCGCGCCATTCCCATCAACGAGCGGGTCCAGGACCCGTTGACGGACACCACCAGCCTGCCACCGCTCTACCCCAAATAACGGCAGCCGCAAGCGGCGAGCTGCAAGCCTCAAGCAGCTCGTAGCTTGCCGCTTGCCACTTGCCGCTGCTTTACCTGGAGTTTGCCTTGCGTCTGTTTCACACCTCCGACTGGCACCTGGGCCAGAACCTCCACGGCCAGGAACGCGACTTCGAACACGCCTGCTTCCTTGAGTGGCTGCTGCGTCAGCTCAAGCATGAGCAGCCGGATGTGCTGCTGATCGCCGGCGACATCTTCGACACCGTCAACCCGCCGGTCAAAGCTCAGGAGCGGCTCTACGACTTCATCGTCAGCGCCCACGAACAACAGCCGGCCCTGACCGTGGTGATGATCGCCGGCAACCACGACTCCGGCTCGCGCATCGAACTGCCGGCGCCCCTGATGCGGCGCCTGCGCACCCACGCCCTGGGCCGGGTGCTGTGGCTGGATGACGGCCAGCTGGATGTCGAACGCCTGCTGCTGCCGCTGCCCGACGCCAGTGGCGCGGTCCGCGCCTGGTGCCTGGCGCTGCCGTTTCTGCGGCCGGCGGAAGTCACCGGCCCGCAACGGGGCGACGACTACCTCAAGGGCATCGCCCAGGTCCATGAATGGCTGATCGCCGCGGCCAACGCCAAGCGCCAGCCGGGCCAGGCCCTGGTGGCGGTGAGCCACGCCCACATGGCCGGCGGCTCAATCTCGGAAGATTCCGAGCGCAGCCTGATCATCGGCAACGCCGAGGCCCTGCCCGCCAGCCTGTTCGGCCCGGACATCAGCTACGTGGCCCTGGGGCACCTGCACCAGCCGCAAAAGGTCAATGGCGAGGAGCGCATTCGCTACAGCGGCTCGCCGATCCCGCTGTCGTTTTCCGAGATCGGCTATCAGCACCAGATCCTCGATGTGCGCCTGGACGGCGAGACCCTGGTCAGCGTCGAACCGCGGCTGATTCCCCGGGCGGTGAACCTGCAACGCCTGGGCCCGGCGCCCCTCGGAGAAATCCTCGACCAGCTCGGCGAGCTGCCGGACATTGACCTTCTGGCCGAAGAACAGCGCCAGCCCTGGCTGGAAGTACGGGTGCGCCTGGACGAACCGCAGCCGGACCTGCGCCAGCAAGTGGAAAGCGCCCTGCAAGGCAAGGCCGTGCGCCTGGTACGGATTGCCGCCGAATACGCCGGCAAGGGCGGGCGCGACGCGCAAGACAGCGGCGCCGAGCTGATCGAACTGGATCAACTGAGCCCCGAAGAACTGTTCCGCCGGGCCTGGCGCGACGCCTACGGCAACGAGGTGGACGACACCACCCTCAAGGATTTCGCCCTGCTGTTGCAGGACGTGCAGCAAGAAGGGGAACAGCCATGAAGATCCTGGCCATCCGCCTGAAGAACCTGGCCTCCCTGGCTGGCCCGTTCGAGATCGACTTCACCGCCGAGCCCCTGGCCAGCGCCGGGCTGTTTGCCATTACCGGGCCGACCGGCGCCGGCAAGAGCACCCTGCTCGACGCCCTGTGCCTGGCGCTGTTCGGCGCGGTGCCGCGGCTGAACAACATCGGCCGCGAGACCAAGGTCCCCGAGGTCGACAGCGAGATCCTCACCAGCGACCCGCGCACCCTGCTGCGCCGGGGCAGCGGCAGCGGCTATGCCGAGGTGGACTTTGTCGGCATTGACGGGCGCCGCTACCGCGCCCGCTGGGAGGCCAACCGCGCCCGCGACAAGGCCAACGGCAAGCTGCAGGCCAGCCGGCAGAACCTCACCGACCTGGACAGCGAACAACTGCTGAGCAACCAGAGCAAGAGCGAATACAAGCAGTTGATCGAGGCCCGCCTGGGGCTCAACTTCGAGCAATTCACCCGCGCGGTGATGCTGGCCCAGAGCGAGTTCAGCGCCTTCCTCAAGGCCGATGACAAGGAACGCAGCGAGCTGCTGGAAAAGCTCACCAACACCTCGATCTACAGCCAGCTGGGGCGGCGCGCCTACAGCAAGAGCAAGGAGGCCGAAGAGGTCCACAAGGAACTCAAGGCCCAGGCCAGCGGCATCACCCCGCTGGACCCCGAAGCCCGGGCCGAGCTGGATCAACAGTTCGACGCCGCCCGGCAGCAGCTCAAGGAACAGCAGGCCCGGCTCAAGCAACTGGAGGCCCAGCACAGCTGGCTCAAGGAGCTGGGACAGTGGCAGCAGGCCCGACAGGACGCCGCCGAGCAGTTGCAACAGGCCGAGCAGCAGGCCCTGGCTCTGGCCCCAGAGCGCCTGCGCCTGCAGCGTCTGGAACAACTGGCGCCGCAGCGCCACCAGTTCCTGCGCCAGATCGAGCTGCACCAAGCCCTGGAGCCCCTGGGCCAACAGATCGAGCAGCAGGCCGCGCAACAGGTTGAGCTGCAACAACGTCACCAACAGCTGCAACAGCACGTGCTCGACGCCGACAGCGCCCTGACCCAGGCCCAGAGCCAGCACAGCGACAGCGTCCCGCTGCTGCGCGAAGCCTTTGCCGAACAGGCCAATCTGAGCCGTCTTGGCCAGAGCCTGAGCGAGGCCGGCGAAACCCGTGACCGCGCGCAAAGCGTCAGTGCCCAAGGCCAACAAAGCATCGCCCAACTGCTGGAGAAGCAGCGTCTGGTGGGTGAGCGCCTGGAGCGGATTGCCGGGCAGTTGGCGCACAGCGCCGCCCTCGCCCCCTTGAGCGAAGCCTGGACGCTCTACCGCGAACGCCTGCAGCAACTGATGCTGATCGGCAACCGCCTGAATCAGGGCCAGAGCGAACTGCCAGCCCTGGAACAGCGGGCCGGCACCGCCGCTCAGCAACTGGCCGAACAACGTTCCCACCTTGAATTGCTCTACAGCGAAGCCGGTGCCGAACCCCAGGCCGTGGCCGAGCAGATCCAATTGCTGGACGGCCTGCTCAAGGACAACCGCAAGCAACAACGGGCCACCGAAGAGCTGGCACGGCTCTGGGCCCAGCAACAGGAACTGGACCAGCGCGGCCGGGCCCTGCAAGACAAGCAGCAAGCCGTGGCCGCCCAGCGCGAGGCGCTGAACCAGGCCGGCCTGCAAGCCAAGGCCGAACTGAGCGTCGCCGAGCAGACCCTGAGCGTCACCCAGGCCTTGCTGGAGCGCCAGCGCCTGGCCCGCAGTGCCAGTGTCGAGGAGCTACGCGGGCAGTTGCAGGACGACCAGCCCTGCCCGGTGTGCGGCAGCGTCGAGCACCCCTATCACCAGCCCGAAGCCCTGCTGCAAAGCCTGGGGCGCCATGACGAAAGCGAAGAAGCCAACGCCCGTCAGGCGGTGGACAGGCTCAAGGAACAGCTCAACGAACTGCGGGCCCAGGTCCAGGGCCTGATCGCCCAGCAGAAGGAATTCCTCCAGCAACAGGAACAACTGGCCGGCCAGCAACAGGCACTGGCCCCCAGCCTGCAAGCCCACCCGCAGAGTGCCAGCCTGCTGGACCAGGACCCGGCGCGACGCGATGCCTGGCTGCGCCAGCAACTGGAACAGTTGCAACAGAGCATCACCCAGGATGAAAGCCGCCTGGATGCCTTGCTGACCCTGCAAAAGGACGCCACGCGGCTCCAGCAGCAGTTGCAGCAAGCACAAGATGCCAGCCAGCAGGCGGCCCAGCATCTGCACAAGCAGCAGGAGCAATTGGCCGCCGATCAACAGCGTCTCGAAGAAGAACTGGCCAGCTTCAACAACCTGCTGCCGGCCGAGGTGCTCGAAGGCCTGCGCCGTGATCCGGCCAGCACCTTCATGCAACTGGACCAGCAGGTGCTGCAACGCATCGAACAACTGCGCGAGCGCCAGGACGAAGCCGAAGAACAGCAGCAGCGCCAACTGCTGCTGGACAAGGAACAGGACCGCCAACTGACCCGCCAGCAGCAACTGAGCGACGCTCAGCAGCAGCTCGACGCCCTGAGCCAACAGCACCAGGCCTGCCAGGACCGGCTGGCCGCCCTGCTGGGGTCGCACCCTAGCGCCGAGCTCTGGCAGCAACAGCTCGATCAAGCCGTGGAACAGGCCCGCAGCGCCCAGGCCAAGGCCCAGCACGAGCAGCAGGAGCTGCAGCAGCAACTGATCCAACTGAGCGCCGAGCTCAAGGCCCGGCAAGAGCGTCTGCAAGCCCTGGACAGCGAACGACAGCAACTGGCCGGCAGCATCGAACAATGGCGCGCCCAGCATCCGGAGCTGGACGACAGCGGCCTGCAACAGCTGCTGGAACTGGACGAGGAACAGGTCCAGCAACTGCGCCAGCACCTGCAGGCCAACGACAAGGCCATCGAACAAGCCAAGGTCCTGCTCCAGGAGCGTCAGCAACGCCTGCAACAGCACCAGGCCCAGCACAACGGCAACCTGGAGGCCGGGCAACTGGCCCAGGCCCTTGAAGAGCTGCAGCAACAAGCCCTCGCCAGCGAACAGCAGGTGGCGGAACTGCGCGCCCGGCAAAGCGAGGACCAGCGCCGCCAGGAGGCCAATCAGGCCCTGGGCCAGCAGATCCACGACGCCTACCAGCAATGGCAGCGCTGGGCCCGCCTGAATGCCCTGATCGGCTCGGCCACCGGCGACACCTTCCGCAAGATCGCCCAGGCCTACAACCTCGACCTGCTGGTGCACCACGCCAACGCCCAACTGCGCCAACTGGTGCGACGCTACCGCCTCAAGCGCGGCGGCAGCATGCTCGGTCTGCTGGTGCTGGACACCGAAATGGGCGATGAACTGCGCTCGGTGCACTCGCTGTCCGGCGGCGAAACCTTCCTGGTGTCCCTGGCCCTGGCCCTGGGGCTGGCGTCCATGGCCTCCAGCACCCTGAAGATCGAATCGCTGTTCATCGACGAAGGTTTCGGCAGCCTCGACCCCGAGTCCCTGCAACTGGCCATGGACGCCCTCGACGGCCTGCAGGCCCAGGGACGCAAAGTGGCGGTGATTTCCCACGTGCAGGAAATGCACGAACGGATCCCGGTGCAGATCCAGGTCAGCCGCCAGGGCAACGGCCTGAGCACCCTGGAGGTGAAATGAGCACGCGGCCGATGCCCGAGGCGACCCTCTACTCGTTCCGCCGCTGCCCTTACGCCATGCGCGCGCGACTGGCGCTGCGCTATGCCCAGGTGCCCGTGCGGATCGTCGAGGTCAGCCTCAAGGCCAAGCCGGCCGAGATGCTGGCGCTGTCGCCCAAGGGCACGGTGCCGGTGCTGGCGGTGGATGGGCGGGTGATCGATGAGAGCCTGGAGATCATGCACTGGGCCCTGGCGCAGCATGATCCGGACAACTGGCGGCTCATCGGCGCCCCCGAGGCCCAGACACAGATGGCGGCCTTGATTGCCGAGAATGATCAGGTGTTCAAGGTTCACCTCAATCGCTACAAGTACGCCGAGCGTTATCCCGAAGCGCCCATGGAGCATTACCGGGCCCAGGGCGAGGTGTTTCTGGCGCAGTTGGAGCGCCTGCTGCAGAAGCGACGCCATCTGCTGGCGGCGCATCCGAGCTTGGCGGACATGGCCCTGCTGCCGTTTGTTCGCCAGTTTGCTCACGTGGACCGGGAGTGGTTTGCGCAGACGCCTTATCCTGCGTTGCAGGAGTGGTTGCAGGTGTTTCTTGAATCGAAGTTGTTTGTGGGGGTCATGGCCAAGACTTTGGCGTGAGTTTTTGTTGTGGGGTTGGGTACATATCCGGGGCTGCGGGTGTAGCGGCTTATGGTTCCGCTTTTACAGCGGGGTTGGGTACATATCCGTTTCTGCGGGTGCGGCCGCCGGCGGTTCCGCTCTTACAGCGAGTGGGAGGGGGTACATATCCATTCCTGCGGTCACGGCCACTGGCGGTTTCGCTCTTACAGCGAGTCACTTTGGAAAGAGCCCAAAGTAACCAAAGGCTCTTGCCCCTCCACTCGGTGCCTCGCCTAGGCTCGGCATGCCCGAACTCCGGCATTGATCCGTGGGCCGCCGCAATGGGCCATCCATGGCCCAGTGCGGCTAACCCGGCGTCCTGCCGGGTTACCCACGGCTCAATGCCTGCGTTCGGCCATCGTGTTTAAGGGGGCAGGAAGATCAAAAACCAGATCAAGATCAACATCTGACGGCGGCCTACCGGCCGACCTGTTTCATTGCCGTTCGCGTTACATGTAGCCGCTGCCGCAGGCTGCGAACGGCTCCGCAGGAGACGCTAAACCTGCCTCCCCAATGTTCCTGAGACACCGCGCCGCCTGGTTTTGCGAGCGCGAGCGCTCGTTCGCAGCCTGCGGCAGCGGCTACAAGGAACCAGCCTGCGCACCTTGGCTTTGGCTTTGGCTTTTGATCTTCAGGCCCCTTCCCAGCAGGCCGAGCGCAGGCGTTGCGTAGGGGGCAGCTCGGCAGGGATGCCGAGCTAGCCGCCACCCGGCCATGGATGGCCGGTTGGCGGCGGGCCCCCGGAGCAATGCCAGAGAGAGGGAACCCCGAGCCCCAGCGAGGGGCTCATGGAGGGGCAAGCGTTTTTGGTTCCTTTTTAGGCGATTGTAAAAAGGGACTCGCCGTAAGGGCGAAACCATAAGCAGCCGTGACCGCAGCAACGGATATGCACACCGTCCCACTCGCCGTAAGGGCGAAACCGTAAGTGGCCACACCCACAGCAACGGATATGTACCCCCTAAAACTCGCCGTAAAGGCGAAACCGCCAGCCGCCACACCCGCAGCAACGGATATGCCCCCTCCCAGCACACGCCCAAAACATAACCCCCACCGCCCCACATGCTAATGTTCCCCTCCTTCAGCCCCAACGCCACGAGCCCCCATGTCCGTCGTAATCCGCACCCACCCTCGCTTAACCATCGGCGTACTGATCGGCTGCGCCGTCGGCCTCTTCGCCCCCGCCGCGACCCTCACCAGCAAGATCCTCATCGGCTGGAACGCCGCCGTCTGGACTTACCTGCTGCTGATGTTCTGGCTGACCCTGCGCGCTCGCGCCGACCAGGTGAAGCGCATCGCCGAAGCCGAGGACGAAAACGCCGGGCTGGTGTTGCTCATCGTATGCATCGCCGCTATCGCCAGCCTGGTGGCGATCACCCTGGAACTGGTCGGCAGCAAGGACCTGGACAGCACCCGGCGGCTGGTCCACTACGCCTTTACCGGGTTGACGGTGATCGGTTCCTGGCTGCTGGTCGGGGTGATCTTCAGCCTGCACTACGCGCGCCTGTACTACACCTGGGACGGCCAGGAACCGGCGCTGCGCTTTGCCGAAGGCCCGATCGACCCGGACTACTGGGACTTCCTGTACTTCTCCTTCACCATCGGCGTGGCGGTGCAAACCTCGGACGTCGGTGTCGCCACCCGCGAGCTGCGCAAGATCGTCCTCGCCCAGTCCTTGATCGGCTTTCTGTTCAACACCGCGATCCTCGGTTTTTCCATCAACATTGCCGCCGGGCTGTTCAGCTGAACCGGTACGAGACGGCTTGAGCCCAGTCCTGGCAGCTTCGCGGGATCGTCCGTGAGAATCGCGACGGCTTCGTCCGAGGTGCCATATAGCGAGTGTCAGGCTGGGTAAGCCTAGTTGATCTTATTCGAACGACCGCCAATACCAAGCAACTAAATTCAGTTGTGCTGATCGACCTTCCAAACAAATCGCCCCAACACTTCAAGAGCAATTTAAGAATCATCTTAAAGACCCGCCCTCTTACTAACAATAAAATAGCCGCCTTTTACAGCCCTGGATTTAGCCAACTAACGTCTTAACGTTAGTCCCTCGCTTTCAACTAATCCCCCCCTTTTCCCCGAACCTGAAGTTTGCCGACCTCGCCATATCCAAATGACGAAAGTACTTGCAATAGAGCGCCCGCGCACCCAATCCATGGGCCCAACAGCAAACAGCCACCCCCAAAGCAGCCTGTAACTTCCACAGACTGTTGTGTTTTCTGCTTCGCCAAAAGGTTACAACGTTGAAATACCCATCCGTAATAACAGCTATTACCCTGCTATACAGCGTCACTTATTCAGTACAGTCCCATGCAATCACTGCAATCGACAGCATTGATTTAGGCTCTTTGAGTAACGAGTACTCTATGGCCTTCGGCGTCTCTACCGACGGTCGTCTAATCGCGGTAAACAAAACATTACCCACAGGCCAAGATCGCGCATTCAAATACAGCGATGCGACTGGCATGGTCGATCTGGGCACCTTGGGTGGAGACTATTCCTTTGCCTATGCAATATCCGCCGACGGCAGCGTGGTCGTGGGAAAAGCGGCTACCCCGGCCTCGGCTCATGCCTTCAAGCACTCCGATGCGACCGGCATGATCGATCTGGGCACACTGGGCGGCGCATCATCCAGCGCCAATGGCGTATCCGCTGACGGCGCCGTGGTGGTTGGCGACTCCTTGAATCTCCAAGGGAGGACTCGTGCCTTCAAGCACACGGAGGCGACCGGCATGATCGATCTGGGGACCTTGAAGGCAGACAACAGTGGCGACTCCCTTGCAACTGCGGTGTCCGGCGACGGTAGCGTCGTCGTCGGGCAGTCGGACATCGATACCGATCCGAACGTACAACACGCGTTCAAGTACACCGATGCCAACGGCATGACCGACCTGGGCACCCTCGGCGGAACATCTTCCCAGGCTCTGGGAATATCCGCCGACGGCCAGGTGGTCGTGGGCAGTTCGGAAACTATCACCGGCGCTACTCAAGCGTTCAAACACACTGACGCCAACGGCATGGTCGAGCTCGGCTCCTGGGGGGGCGACTCCAGTGCTAGCGCGGCATCCGCCGACGGCCGCGTTGTCGTCGGTTTTGCCATTACCGCAGAGGGCGATAGCCACGCCTTCAGACACACCGATGCCGACGGCATGATCGATCTGGGCACGTTAGGCGGCCAACATTCGGCAGCGACTGCCGTGTCCGCCGACGGCAATATTGCTGTCGGCCTGAGCCTCACGGCGAGTGGTGACCTACACGCCGCGCTGTGGAAGATCACGGAAACCGGCACTCACCTGCTTGATCTGGACAATACCCGGACCGCGATGGCCAAAAGCGCCAACCGGGCATGGGGAGTCCTGGACCTGCGCAGTGCGCAACTGGACCGGTTGATGAGCCAGGAGTGCCAGATCGACAGCGGCTCGTTCTGTATTGGGGTTGGCCCCAGCTACAGCAGAAACCGCGAGACTCGCCAGACCTCCACGAGTCTGACCCTGGGCGCCCGTCCCAGCGACCATCTGCGCGTAGGCATCACCCTGGACCAGAACCTCGATCAACAGTTGCCGGACAACTACACCAAGGCAGGGTCCAACGCACCCGCAGTAGCGATGTTCGTTGCCATGGACGAATCGGGCCAGGGCCTGGGTTGGCAGGGGCGTCTGGCTGCGGCCTATCTGTCTTCCAAGGTCGATATCCGCCGTGAGCAACTGGCTTATACCGATGCCGGTCAAGGGCGTTCGAGCCTGCGTGGCAAGGCCTTCAGCATCGAGGGTGGCTATGGCCTGCGGCTCGATAGCCTGACCGTGACGCCTTACATCGGCCTCAGCCAGACTCAAGTCAGCCGCCAGGGCTATAGCGAGCACAGCGGCGCCGTCATGGCGGCCAGCTACGCAAAAATGCAGCGCTCGGTGACCCGCCTGAACGCCGGCGTACGGACTGCCAAACGCCTGACAAAACAGCTGGAGCTCAATGCCAGCCTGGGCCTGATCCAGGACCTGGACAAAGACCAGGACGCCTTTCAAGCGCGCATGGACTACCTGGGTCGCTATACCTACCAGGCCGATAAACAGCACGACACCCGTTTTGCCGCGGGCACCGGGGCAAGCTATGCCTTGAACGAGAACAGCGCCGTGCATGCCGGTGTGTTCTGGACACAGGAGCCGGGCGGCAATGACACGACCGGTATTCAAACCGCCTTTACCTATCAGTTCTGATAACGGCTCCTGCCCTGTCTCGCGGTACTCCACATCAGCCCGGTCGAGGCTGCACTGCATGTCAAGACCCCAGCCCTGGCGCACCGCCAGGGCTGTTGCTGATCGCGACCTGGACAAGCCTGTAGGCGTGAAGTGCGCCCGGGCAGTCGTCACAGTGCAAAAGCCGGTCGCTACAGAGCGTTTCCCGGGCCATCGGGGCCACGTAAGGTGGCCAGCACGGCGCGACAAGACGCCGCTCAGAACAACAAGCCACCTGCCGGAAGAGATCCTCTGATGAAAACACCGTTCAAGCGTTGTTTCCTGGTCCTCTGCGCCAGCGCACTGCTGAGTGCCTCCACCTGGGCCGCCGAGCCCGCGTCCTGCAAGACCGTGCGCATGGGAGTGGTCAACTGGACCGATGTGATCGCCACCAGCGCCGTGGCCGATGTCCTGCTCACCGGGCTGGGCTATGACAGCAAGCAGACCAGCGCGGTGCAGCAGATCATTTTTGCCGGCATTCGCGACCAGCGCCTGGACATCTTCCTCGGCTACTGGAAGCCCGCCATGGACCAGAACATCGCGCCCTTCCTCGAGGCCGGGCAGGTCAAGGTCATGGACCGGCCCAGCCTCACGGACGCCCAGGCGACCCTGGCGGTGCCGGATTACGTGGCCCAGGCGGGGCTGAAAACCTTCGCCGACATTGCCCGTTTCAAGGACCAGCTGGGGGGCAAGATCTACGGCATCGAGCCCGGCAGCGGCGCCAACACCACGATCAAGACCATGATCGACACCGACCATTTCGGCCTCAAGGGCTTCAAGCTGATCGAATCCGGCGAGGCCGGGATGCTGGCGGCGGTGCAGCGGGCGATCAATCGCAAGGAATTCGTGGTGTTCGTCGGCTGGACCCCGCACCCGATGAACATCAACATGGCCATCACCTACCTCACCGGCAGCGAGGACGTGTACGGCCCCAACGAGGGGGCGGCCACGGTGTCCACGGTCACCGCGCCGAACTACGCCGAGCGTTGCCCCAACGTGTATCGGCTGCTGCAGAACCTGAGCTTCAGCGCGGCCCAGGAAAGCCAGCTGATGGTGCCGATCATGCAGCGCAAGACGCCCCAGGACGTGGCCCGACAGTGGCTGCGCGAGCATCCCGAAGACCTGCAGCGCTGGCTGACGGGGGTGAGCACCTTCGACGGCGGCGATGGTGTGGCGGCGGTCAAAGCCCACCTGTAACCGCCTGTCGCAGCAGCCGGCTTGCCGGCGAAGGCCGCCTCACGCAGCTCTTCGCCAGCAAGCCGGCGCCTACCCCCAGCGAGGCTATCCATGAGCCATTACCCGCTTTCCGCCGAGCTGACGGCCTTCGTCCGGCGCACCCTGAGCTACACCAGCGCGGACAACAGCCTCAAAGGCCTGCGCGACAGCTATGAACGCATGTGCCGGGACTTCACCCCGCCCCGTCCCCCCGGGCTGGCCGTGCATGACCTGCAACTGGCAAAGGTGCCGCTGCGGGCCTATCACCCGGACCGCCCGGCCCCCGCGTCCGGCTGGCCCTGGCTGCTGTACCTGCACGGCGGCGGCTGGGTGCTGGGCAGCCTGGACTCCCACGATTTCATCTGCGCCGCACTGGCCGACGAACTGGACATACTGGTGATCGCCGTGGACTACCGACGGGCTCCGGAACATCCGTTCCCGGCGGCTTTCGACGATTGCCTGGGGATCTGGCGCGCCCTGGAGCAGGGCCTGAGCCCGCTGCCCCTGGACAGCCGGCGACGGCTGGTGATGGGCGACAGCGCCGGGGGCAATCTGGCCGCGGCCCTGTGCCTGGCCCTGCGCGACGCCGCCGAACCCTTGCCCGCCGCCCAGGTGCTGGTCTACCCCGGACTGGGTGGCGCGGCCGACCTGCCCTCGCGCAGCCAGTACGCCGATGCCCCGCTGCTCAGCAGCAGCGACCTGGACTGTTTCCAGGCCCTGTACCTGCCCGGCCGGCCACAGCGCTCGGCCTATGCCCGGCCGCTGCTGGCGGAGCAGTTCAGCGGCCTGCCGCCGGCCTTCATCGCCCTGGCGCAGTTCGACCCGCTGCGCGACGACGGCGAATGCTATCACCGGCACCTGCTCGGGGCCGGGGTCGCCAGCCAGCTGTACCCCGGCCTCGGGCTGGTGCACGGTTGCCTGCGCGCCAGGGGCCTGGCCGCCGAAGTCGACGCGCTCTACAGTGCCCTGTTGCGCTACCTGCAGCAGCACCTGGAGCGTCCCTGAGAGCGACCGTTGGTCAGCCATCCACGGCCGCACGGGGTATTTCCTGTCTTGGCACCCTTGACGGCGAACGGCATTTTGCGGTTTCCTGAAACCGGTTTCAGCCTGATCTCCGGAAAGACTGCAAACCGATAATTCCAAGAATAAGGTCCGCGCCCGTGAATCCGTTTTCCGCCGCCCAGCGCAATCGCGTCACCATGCTCGATGTCGCCCGTCATGCCGGGGTCTCCAAGGCCAGCGTGTCGCGCTTCATCGGCGACGACCGCGCCCTGCTGTCCACCGCCACCGCCTTGCGCATCGAGCAAGCCATCAACGACCTGGGCTACCGCCCGAACCAGATGGCCCGCGGCCTCAAGCGCGGGCGCACGCGGCTGATCGGCATGCTGGTGGCGGATATCCGCAACCCCTATTCGATTGCCGTGATGCACGGTGTGGAAACCGCCTGCCGCCAGCATGGCTACAGCCTGGTGGTGTGCAACACCGACCGTGACGACGAACAGGAAGCCCGGCACCTGGCCAACCTGCGGGCCTACAACATCGAAGGCCTGATCGTGAACACCCTGGGCCACCACCTGGAGCAGTTGCTGGAATTGCAGCAGGAAATGCCCCTGGTGCTGGTGGACCGCAAGCTCGACCCCCTGCACGCCGATCTGGTGGGCCTGGACAATCCGGCGGCGGTGCACAGCGCCATCGAGCACCTGGAACACCAGGGCTACCGCGACCTGCTGCTGGTCAGCGAACCCCATGACGGCACCAGCTCACGGCTCGAACGCAGCGCCGCGTTCCAGGCCGAGATCGCCCGGCGCCCGGCCTTGCGCGGCCAGTCGCTGGAGACCGGCGAGGCCCTGGCCCGCCACCTGAAGGACTTTCTCGACACGCCCGGGCCCGGGCCCAAGGCGCTGTTCTGCGCCAACGGCGTGGCGACCCTGGCGGCGACCCGCGCCCTGCGCGAACTGCAGTGCCCGCTGTTCGAGGGCATCGGCCTGATCGCCCTCGACGACCTGGACTGGTACCCCCTGGTGGGCAGCGGCATCACCGCCCTGGCCCAGCCCACCGCCGCCATCGGCGCCAGCGCCTTCGACTGCCTGCTCAAGCGTCTGCGGGGCGACGATGCCGCGCCGCGGGTGATGGATTTTCCGACGCAATTGATCGTGCGCGGCTCCACCGTGTTGTAACGGTGGTGGCACGCGCCACAAGACTTTTTTCGAACAAAAATGAAACCGGTTTCAGAGGTCAGGAACATGCAGCGATCCCCCGTTTCCATCAGTCTGTCCAGCTACGGCGCGGACCTTGTGCGCGAGCACGGTCAGGCGCATTTCATCCCCCTGGTGGCCGCCGCCGGCGCGTCCTGCATTGAATGGCGCGAAGAGCTGCTGAGCGGCGAAAACCCCGCGCAGCTGGCCCAAGGCGCCGAGCAACATGGCCTGGAAAGCGTGTTTTCCTCACCCCTGGAGCTGTGGCAGGCCGAGCGCCGCGCGCCCAACCTCGAACTCGCCGCCGCCTTGCAGCGGGCCCGGGCGTTCGGCGCCCGCGACCTCAAGGTGTCCCTCGGTCACTTCAGCGAGCATCACGACCTGCACAGCCTCGCCAGCCTGCTGGCGGATCAGCCGGTGCGGCTGTTGGTGGAGAACGACCAGACCGGGCACGGTGGCCGCATCGAACCCTTCCAGCGCTTTTTCAGCGCCGTGGAGGCGCTGAACCTGCCGCTGCGCATGACCTTCGATATCGGCAACTGGCAATGGCAAGCGCAGTCGGCGCTCGACGCCGCGCGCCTGCTGGGCCGCCACGTGGCCTATGTGCACTGCAAGGCCGTGCGCCTGCGAACCGATGGCAAGCGGGTGGCCGTAGCGCCGGACGCCCCGGAGCTGCAGCAGTGGGAACACCTGCTGCGGCACATGACCCAAGGTATTACCCGGGCCGTGGAATACCCGCTGCAAGGCGCCGACCTGCTGCAGGTCAGCGCCCTGCAGGTCAACCTGCTGGCCGGCCTCGGTCAGTCGCGACTGGAGCCTGCCCATGTCTGAGATCGATATCCTGTCCTTCGGTGAAACCATGGCGATGTTCGTCGCCGAACACAGCGGCGATCTGGCCCGGGTCGAGCACTTTCACAAGCGCATCGCCGGGGCCGACAGCAACGTCGCCATCGGCCTGTCGCGCCTGGGCTTCAAGGTGGCCTGGCTGAGCCGGGTCGGCAATGACTCCCTGGGACGCTTCGTGCTCGACACCCTCGAAGCCGAGGGCCTGGACTGCCGCTTCGTGCGCCGCGACCCGCTGCACCCTACCGGCTTTCAGCTCAAGTCCCGGGAAGACACCGGCGACGACCCGCGGGTCGAGTACTTCCGCCGAGGTTCAGCGGCCAGCCACCTGAGCCTCGACGACCTGGCCCCGGCCCTGCTCCAGGCCCGTCACCTGCACGCCACCGGCATTCCCCCGGCCCTCTCGGACTCGGCCCGGGAGCTGTCCGGCCACCTGATGCAGACCCAGCGCGCCAGCGGCCGCAGCGTGTCGTTCGATCCCAATCTGCGTCCCGGCCTGTGGGCCAGCGAAGCGCTGATGATCCGTGAGATCAACCGCCTCGCGGCCCTGGCCCACTGGGTGCTGCCGGGCCTCGGCGAGGGTCGCCTGCTCACCGGCCGTGACGACCCGGCGGACATTGCCGCGTTCTACCTGGACCAGGGCGCCGAAGCCGTGGTGATCAAGCTCGGCGCCCATGGCGCCTACTACCGCACCCACCTGGACGCCGGCTTCGTCGACGGCGTGCCGGTGCCCCAGGTGGTGGACACCGTCGGCGCCGGCGATGCCTTCGCCGTGGGCCTGATCAGCGCCCTGCTGGAAAGCCGCAGCGTGATCGAAGCGGTGCAGCGCGCCAACTGGGTCGGCAGCCGCGCGATACAGAGCCGGGGCGACATGGAAGGCCTGCCCCGACGCCACGAACTGCCGGACCAGGCAGCGCCCCTGAAAACCGCCTGCGCCCTGTAGGAGCTGGCTTGCCAGCGAAGGGGCCCGCCAGGGCGATGCAAGGCTCGAGGGCCTTTTCGCCGGCAAGCCGGCTCCTGCACAACAGCAGTGCGCATGCGAACAAAAAACCAGAACCACCTGTTGCGACAAAAACAACAAGCTCAGGAGAACTTTCATGGACAGCCTCAAACTCGCCGCCCGCCGCTGGTGGTACATCATGCCGATTGTCTTCATCACCTACAGCCTGGCCTACCTGGACCGCGCCAACTATGGCTTCGCCGCCGCCTCCGGGATGGCCAACGACCTGCAGATCACCCCGGGGCTGTCCTCGCTCCTGGGGGCGCTGTTCTTCCTCGGCTATTTCTTCTTCCAGGTGCCGGGGGCGATCTACGCGCAAAAACGCAGCGTGAAGAAGCTGATCTTCGTCAGCCTGATCCTCTGGGGCGGCCTGGCCACCCTCACCGGGATCGTGTCCAACGCCTACATGCTGATCGCCATCCGCTTCATGCTCGGGGTGGTGGAAGCGGCGGTGATGCCGGCGATGCTGGTGTACCTGTGCCACTGGTTCACCCGGGCCGAACGTTCCCGGGCCAATACCTTCCTGATCCTCGGCAACCCGGTGACCATGCTCTGGATGTCGGTGGTCTCGGGCTATCTGGTGGAGCACTTCAGCTGGCGCTGGATGTTCATCGTCGAAGGCTTGCCGGCGGTGCTCTGGGCCTTTATCTGGTGGCGCCTGGCCGATGACCGGCCCAGCCAGGCCCAGTGGCTCAGCCCCCAGGAGAAGCAGGACCTGGAAAGCGCCCTGGCCGCCGAACAGCAAGGCATCAAGGCAGTGAAGAATTACGCCGAAGCCTTCCGCTCGCCCAAGGTGATCATCCTCGCCCTGCAGTTTTTCTGCTGGAGCATCGGGGTCTACGGTTTCGTCCTGTGGCTGCCGTCGATCCTCAAGCACGGCGCGCAAATGGACATGGTCGAAGCCGGCTGGCTCTCGGCCCTGCCCTACCTGGCGGCGGTGATCGCCATGCTTGCGGTGTCCTGGGGTTCGGACCGGACCCAGAAGCGCAAGCGCTTCGTCTGGCCGCCGCTGCTGGTGGCCGCCATCGCCTTCTACGCCTCCTACCTGCTGGGTGCCGAGCACTTCTGGTGGTCCTACGGCCTGCTGGTGATCGCCGGAGCCTGCATGTACGCGCCCTATGGGCCGTTCTTCGCCATCGTTCCGGAGATTCTCCCGGCCAACGTGGCCGGCGGCGCCATGGCCCTGATCAACAGCATGGGGGCCCTGGGCTCCTTCGGCGGCTCCTACCTGGTGGGCTACCTGAACAGCGCCACCGGCTCCCCCGGTGCCTCCTACCTGCTGATGAGCGGCGCGCTGCTGCTCTCGGTGCTGCTGACCCTGCTGCTGACGCCCGGCGCCGGAGCGCCTCGGGCCAAGGGCCTGCCCCTGCCGCGCCGCCTGGCCCACTCCTGAACTGCCACAGAGAACCGTCATGAAAAAACACCTGGTGCTGTACAAGAAACTCTCGCCGTCGCTGATGGCGCGCCTGCAGGAACAGACCGAGGTCACCCTGATCGAGGACCTGGGCCCCAACGGCCTCAAGGCTCTGCGCCAGGCCCTGCCCAGCGCCGACGGGCTGCTGGGGGCCAGCCTGCGCCTGGACGCCGAACTGCTGGACCTGGCACCGCGCCTGCAGGCGGTGGCCAGTGTCTCGGTGGGGGTCGACAACTACGACATCGACTACCTGACCCAACGCGGGATCCTGCTCAGCAACACCCCGGACGTGCTCACCGAAACCACCGCCGACACCGGCTTCGCGCTGATCCTGGCCACCGCCCGGCGGGTGGTGGAACTGGCCAACCTGGTGCGCGCCGGGCAATGGAAGCGCAACATCGGTCCGCTGCATTTCGGCAGCGACGTGCACGGCAAGACCCTGGGCATCATCGGCATGGGCCGCATTGGCGAGGCGTTGGCCCAGCGCGGGCATTTCGGCTTCGGCATGCCGCTGATCTACCACAGCAACCGCCCCAAGCCGGCGGTGGAACAACGCTTCAATGCCCGCTACCGGAGCCTGGAGCAACTGCTGCAAGAGGCCGACTTCATCTGCCTGACCCTGCCCTTGACCGAGAAGACCCAGGGGCTGATCGGCCGCCGCGAACTGGCGCTGATGCGCCCGGAGAGCATCTTCATCAATATTTCCCGAGGCAAGGTGGTGGACGAAGCGGCGCTGATCGAAGCCTTGCAGGCCCGGCGGATCCGCGGCGCCGGGCTGGACGTGTTCGAGCGCGAACCGCTGGACCCGGACTCACCGCTGCTGCAACTGCCCAACGTGGTGGCCACCCCGCACATGGGCTCGGCCACCCACGAAACCCGCGAAGCCATGGCCCGCTGCGCCGTGGACAACCTGCTGGCGGCCCTGTCCGGCCAGCGCCCGCCCAACCTGGTCAATAGCGCCGCGTGGAGCCTCGGGACACGACAGACCGGTTAAGGAATTGCCCCCACCACGCCCCTCGCGACCGTAGGAGCTGGCTTGCTGGCGAAGGCGCTCACCAGGGCGATGCAAGACCTGATGGCCGCTTCGCCGGCAAGCCGGCTCCTACGAAAATATCGTGCAGTGCCAGGGCGGCCGTAGGAGCTGGCTTGCCAGCGAAGGCGCTCGCCAGGGCGATGCAAGACCTGATGGCCGCTTCGCCGGCAAGCCGGCTCCTACGAAAATATCGTGCAGTGCCAGGGCGGCCGTAGGAGCTGGCTTGCCAGCGAAGACGCTCACCAGGGCGATGCAAGACCTGATGGCCGCTTCGCCGGCAAGCCGGCTCCTACGAAAATATCGTGCAGTGCCAGGGCGGCCGTACGAGCTGGCTTGCCAGCGAAGGCGCTCACCAGGGCGATGCAAGACCTGATGGCCGCTTCGCCGGCAAGCCGGCTCCTACGAAAATATCGTGCAGTGCCAGGGCGACCGCAGGAGCTGGCTTGCCAGCGAAGGCGCTCGCCAGGGCGATGCAAGACCTGATGGCCGCTTCGCCGGCAAGCCGGCTCCTGCAAGAGGCGACGCGGTACGTCTGGCGCCTAGGGGTGGCGGGTGGGGGGACGGCGTTCGAGGAGTTCGCCGGTGCAGCGGGCAATGCGCCGGCAGGCTTCGGCCAGGCGCTCGCAGTCCAGCACCAGGCCGATGCGGATGTGCCCCGCGGCGCTGGGGCCGAAGGCTTCGCCGGCCAGCACCGAGACGCCATGGCCCTCCAGCAGGCAGTCGGCGAAGGATTGGGCGTCCAGCCCGGTGCTGCGCACGTCCACCATGACGAACATGCCGCCGTCCGGGCGGATCGGCGCCAGGCCCGGGCACTGGCTCAGCAGCGAACACACCAGGTCCCGGCGCCGCCGGTACTCTTCGCGCATCTGCGCCACCTCCGGCAGGTCGCGGTCCAGGGCCACCACCGCGGCGTTCTGCACAAAATCCGGCAGGCCATAGAGCATGCACAGGGACAGGTTGCTCAGGTGCCCGGCCAGGGTCGGCGGAGCAATCACCCAGCCCACCCGCCAACCGCTCATGGCGTGGGACTTGGACAGGCTGTTGATGGTGGCGGTGCGCTCGCCCATGCGCGGCAGGCTGCCCGGACTGAAGTGCCGGCCCTCGTACAGCAGGTCACAATAGACCTCATCGGAAATCAGCCACAGATCGTGGGCAAGGCACAGCCGCGCCAGGGCTTGCCAGTCGTCCAGGGACAGGCTGGCGCCCGAGGGGTTGTTGGGACTGTTGAGCAGCATGGCCCGGGTACGCGGGGTGATCCGCGCCGCCACTTCCCGCGGATCGACGCGAAACCCCTGCTCGGCGCGCACCGGCACCGGCACGATGCGGGCTGCGCAGGCACCGAACACGCCTTCGTAGGTGACGTACATGGGCTCGGCCACCAGCACCTCGTCCCCGGGATTGAGCAAGCACTGGGCCACGGAGAACACCGCGCATTGCGCCCCGGGCAGCACCACCACGTGTTCGGCGTCGACGATCTGCCCGCTGCGCCGATGGTGATGCCGGGCAATGCAGCTGCGCAGCGCCAGATTGCCGCGCACGTCCGAATAGTGAGTGTCCCCGGCCAGCAGGCTGTCGATCGCCGCCTGGACCACGGGCCTGGGGGTGTCGAAGTCCGGGTCGCCGATGGTCAGCAGCAACACGTCCCTGCCCTGCTCGCGCAAAGCCAGGGCCCGGTAATGGATGTTCCAGGCCGCGGAACCTTCACCGGCGATCCGTTGGGTCAGGGCTGAGTAGCGCATCGTTTTCTCCATGAAAGATGCCTCAGGCAAAACCCTAGGTGCTGCCGGGCCGCTCGTCGAGCGCCCGGACCCACCGTTCGTGCCCCTAGATCACGAAACGCCCGACCATGGTGTTGAGGTCCACCGCCAGGCGCGACAGCTCGTGGCTGGCGGCGCTGGTCTGGTCGGCGCCGGCCGCCGACTGGGTGGCCAGGTCACGGATGTTGACCAGATTGCGGTCCACTTCACGGGACACCTGGGCCTGCTCTTCCGAGGCGCTGGCGATCACCAGGTTGCGCTCGTTGATCTGATGGATGGACTGGGCGATCTGCTCCAGAGACTCGCCGGCGGCACGGGCCAGTTGCAGGGTGCTCTGGGTGCGCTGGTTGCTCTGCTGCATGGACTCCACGGCTTCGCCGGTGCCGTTCTGGATGCCGGCCACCATCTTCTCGATTTCCTGGGTCGACTGGGCGGTGCGATGGGCCAGGGCCCGCACCTCGTCGGCCACCACGGCAAAGCCGCGCCCGGCCTCGCCGGCCCGGGCCGCCTCGATGGCGGCGTTGAGCGCCAGCAGGTTGGTCTGCTCGGCGATGGCGCGGATCACGTCCAGCACCTTGCCGATGTCCCGTCCCTGGGCCGCCAGCCCTTCGATCATCAGCGAAGTGCTCTGCACGTCCTGGGCCATGGTCTGGATCGCCTCGACGGTCTGCACCACCCGGTCGCGGCCATCGCGGGCAGCCTGGGTCGATTGCTGGGAGGCCTCGGAAGTGGACACCGCGTTGCGCGCCACCTCCTCCACCGCCGCGGTCATTTCGTTGACCGCGGTGGCCGCTTGTTCGATCTCGGTGTTCTGCTGCTGCACCCCGCGGGAGGCTTCTTCGGTAACCGCGCTGAGTTCTTCCGAGGCCGAGGCCAGCTGGGTTGCCGAACCGGCGATCTGTTCGATGGTCCGGCGCAGGCTGGCCTGCATCTCGGACAAGGCGCGCAGCAGTCGCGCCGGTTCGTCCTTGCCGTCGACCTCGATGACCTGACGCAGGTTGCCACCGGCAATGACCTCGGCGGCGTTCAGCGCCTTGTTCAGGGGGGTGACGATGCTGCGGGTCAGCAACAGCGCCAGGACGATGGTCAGCACGGCGGCGATCACCGCGACGATGACGATCCCGGTAATGGCCCCGCTGTAGTGCTCGCCGGCGGCCTGGGAGGCGCTCCTGGCTCCGGCGGCGTTGATTGCGATGAGCTTGTTCAGCTGCTCGCCCATCTGGTCGGTGCCGTCCTTGATCCGGGTGTTGATCAGGTTGCGCAGCTCATCCAGCTTGTCCTGGCGCGACAGTTCGATCATTTCCTTCTGCGCCTGCAGGTAGTTCTCCAGGGTCAGGGCGAAGGCCTTGTAGAGGTCCGCCTCCTCCCCAACCATGGGCAGCGCCGCATAACCGGACTGGGCCTGCCGGACCTTGTCCACCAGCACACCGATGCGCGTCTGGGCTTCGGCCAGCCCCGCCGGGTCGCGGTTGACCAGCACCCGGAACGAGAGAATCCGCAGGCGCAGCACGTTCTCCGTGAGGTTGCCGAGAAAGCCGACGCTGGGCAGCTGGTTGCTTTCCATGTCGATCGACGCTTCGCGGATGATCGACATGCGATTGACTGCAAACCCCCCCAGCACCACGACCAGCAGGGCAATGAAGGCAAAACCGAGAAAAGCACGAGGGGCGATATTCAGGTTACGCAGAGACATAGGGCGACTCTCGAAGGAGAACGGGGCGGCGGGCATCCATGCCATTGACCGTCAGGCGCATCAGGGGCTGCACCGACGAGGGACACCACGGAACCAAGGCTCGTGGGCCTATAGGAGATATCGGCCGAACTTGAGCTTTTATATGGCTGATTCGCAAAAATATTTCTGAATATGACAAGTGTTTCAGGCCTGATACAACGCGATTCGAAGTGAATCGATAAAGCGGCAAAATGCCAGTATCCGGCGCCGGCCACCTGCCGCCCCCGGCGCCATGGAAAGTGCAAGTCATTCGCCGGAAAAGCCATTTTTTCAGCGCCGGCGCCTGCCCATCATGGGCCCAGTCCATAAAAACAACGCAGAGACTGGATATGAAACCTGAAGACTTTCGTGCCGCAACCGACCGCCCGCTGACCGGTGCCGAATACCTGGCCAGCCTGCGCGACGACCGTGAAATCTACATCTATGGCGACCGGGTCAAGGACGTCACCACCCACCCGGCCTTCCGCAATTCGGCGGCCTCCATGGCCCGCCTGTACGACGCCCTGCACGACCCGGCCACCCGGGAGCAACTGTGCTGGGACACCGACACCGGCAACGGCGGCTACACCCATAAATTTTTCCGCTCGGCGAAAAGCCCCGACGAACTGCGCCAGCAGCGCGACGCCATCGCCGACTGGTCGCGCCTGACCTACGGCTGGATGGGCCGCAGCCCCGACTACAAGGCCGCCTTCGGCAGCGCCCTGGGGGCCAACCCGGAGTTCTACGGGCGCTTCGCGGACAACGCCCGCACCTGGTACAAGCGCATCCAGGAAGCCTGCCTCTACCTCAACCACGCCATCGTCAACCCGCCCATCGACCGCGACAAACCGGTGGATCAGGTCAAGGACGTGTTCATCTCGGTGGACGAGGAAGTCGACGGCGGGATCATCGTCAGCGGCGCCAAGGTGGTGGCCACCAACTCGGCCCTGACCCACTACAACTTCGTCGGCCAGGGCTCGGCCCAGCTGCTGGGGGACAACACCGACTTCGCCCTGATGTTCATCGCCCCGATGAACACCCGCGGCATGAAGCTGATCTGCCGCCCGTCCTACGAACTCCAGGCCGGCATGACCGGTTCGCCCTTCGATTACCCGCTGTCCAGCCGCTTCGACGAGAACGACGCGATCCTGATCATGGACAAGGTGTTCATCCCCTGGGAAAACGTGCTGATCTACCGCGACTTCGAGCGCTGCCGCCAGTGGTTCCCGCAAGGCGGTTTCGGTCGGCTGTTCCCCATGCAGGGCTGCACCCGGCTGGCGGTCAAGCTGGACTTCATCACCGGGCTGCTGGTCAAGGCCCTGCAATGCACCGGCTCCCTGGAGTTTCGCGGGGTCCAGGCGCAAGTGGGCGAAGTGGTGGCCTGGCGCAACCTGTTCTGGTCGCTGACCGACGCCATGCACGGCAACGCCAGCGAATGGATGAACGGCGTCTACCTGCCCAGCACCCAGGCCCTGCAGGCCTACCGGGTACTGGCGCCCCAGGCCTACACCGACATCAAGAAGATCATCGAGCAGGTGGTGGCCAGCGGCCTGATCTACCTGCCCTCCGGCTCCCGCGACCTCAAGGACCCGCTGCTCAACCAGTACCTCGGCACCTACTGCCGGGGTTCCGGCGGCATGGGCCACGAAGAGCGGATCAAGATCCTCAAACTGCTCTGGGACGCCATCGGCACCGAGTTCGGCGGGCGCCACGAGCTGTACGAGATCAACTACGCCGGCAGCCAGGACGAGATCCGCATGCAGTGCCTGCGCCACGCCCAGGCCAGCGGTTCGATGAAGGCCATGACCGACCTGGTGGACAAGTGCCTGGGGGACTACGACCTCGACGGCTGGACCGTGCCGCACCTGAGCAACCCCGACGACATCAACATGCTCGACCGCATCCGCCAATAGCCGCGAGGCCGGCGTGTGTAGGAGCTGGCTTGCCAGCGAAAGCGCCCGCCAGAGCACCACAAGGCTCAGCGCCCTCTTCGCCGGCGAGCCGGCTCCTACCGAAAAGGCCAATGTCCACCTGTTGTCGTAGGAGCTGGCTCGCCAGCGAAGACGCCCGCCAGAGCACCACAAGCCCCAGGCCCGCTTCGCCGGCAAGCCGGCTCCTACAGCTTGAGCCCGCCGTCAGCCCCGCGTTGGCAGCCAGACGTCCGGCCGCCCTGCGCCCACGAGGAATTCGTCATGTCTGTACTCGATCCCAAGCAACTCGCCTTTCGCAACGCCATGGCGCACATGACCGCAGCGGTCAACGTCATCACCAGCAACGGCCCCGCCGGCCGCTGCGGCATCACCGCCACCGCGGTCTGCTCGGTCACCGACAGCCCGCCGACCCTGATGGTCTGCGTCAACCGCACCAGTGCCCTGAACCCGGTGTTCAAGGGCAACGGCCAGCTGTGCGTCAACGTCCTTAGCGGCGAACACGAAGACGTGGCCCGGCATTTTGCCGGCATGACCGGGGTGGCCATGGACCAGCGCTTTGGCCTGCACCCCTGGCGCGACGGCCTGCAAGCCCTGCCGGTGCTGGATGGCGCCCTGGCCAGCCTCCAGGGGCGCATCACCGAGGTCCAGGAAATCGGCACCCATTCGGTGATGCTGGTGGAGCTGGATGAAATCAGCGTGCGCGAACAGGGCGATTCGCTGGTGTACTTCAGCCGCTGCTTCCACCGCCTGCAGCACCCCTGCCCGGCCGCCTGATCGCCCCGCTGCAGCGGCTAGGACCCAGGGCAATCCGGCTGGTGCAGGCCGAAGCACACACCTTGGGGGTCGTGACACAGGCAGAACCGCCCGAAGCCCGGCTCAGGGGGGCTGATGTCCCCCGCGCGGCCCCCCAGGGCCAGAACCCGGGCGACGCTATCCGTCATGTCGCTGACCCGGAAGTACAGGACCATGCGCGACTGCGGATCGTCGCCGTGCACCCCGACCCGCACCGAGGGCGCCTGCAACCAGGCGTCCTGCGTGGCTCCCATCGGTTGCGGCGACCAGCCGAACAGCCCCTGGAAAAACACCCGTGACTGCGGGCCATCGACCACACCTATTTCCACATGAGAAAGGCTACCGGACATACATCCTCCACGTTCAAGAGACAGAGCCGTCACTGTCCGCCGCAACGGCTTCGTGAGTCTTGAACAAAACTGACCGGACCACTCAATTCTCCCGGCCTTCGAGCAAGGATGCCGGTTTGCCGGGAATATCGGCCCAGCCGCCCCGGGCATAGGCGCCCGGGGAACAGCCGGCGAAGGCCTGGAACTCCCGGGTGAAGTGGCTCTGGTCGCTGTAGCCGCACAGCACCGCCACCTGCACCAGCTCCGGCGCCGGGCGCGCTTCCAGCAACTGCTGGGCGCGGGCAAAACGAAGGTGCCGGGCGCAGGCCTTGGGCCCTTGTCCCAGATGGGCCTTGAAGCGACTGGCGAAGTGCCGGCCGCTGCAGCCGGCCTGCTGGCTCAGATCACGGATCGAGGTGCCGCCAGCGCTTCGCTGCAGTTGCTCCCAGGCCCGGCGCAGCCTCTCGGGCACCTCGCGGTGCGAGTTGCGCAAACGCTCGACAAGAAAGGTTTCGACTCGCTGCAATCGACTCGTCCAGCAAGGGGTTTCTTCCAGGGCCTCGACCAACAAGCCGACCGACGGGCCCCACAGTTCCGGCAAATCCAGCCAAGGGCTGGCGAGCACTTGGCCATCGCCCTGAAACAGGCGGTACGCGGCCCAGGGCGGCAGCTCCACCTCGATGCATGAATGCACACCGCTCTGCTCGACGATCAGCGGAGCGGCCGGGCGGCTGACCACGAACGCCTGGCAACGCTGCTCGCGCCCATTGGCGGCGAGCCCGTAGGGGGACGCCAGCCCGAGCACCAGTTTGACCTGGGGCTGCGCGATCTCAAGCCGTTGCACGGTGCCCGGCAGTGTCTCGCTGAAGCCGTACAAGCGCGCGCCCCAGGGCCGCAGCCTGAGGGCATCAAACCCGCTGACGCAGTGCGAAACGGGCAAGGGCTGCCTGGGCATCGAACTCACTCCCAATGCTGATCACGGATCGACCCGCCCAAGCATAAGCGAACAACGCCACTGGGCCATGGGCCACCTCCTGCATCTGTAGGATGGCGGCCGCCGCCCCAGCCATCGATACTCGTCCCAGGCCCTGCCCACGTCCCCCAGGCGTACGGTCCTCAACCACTTCCGTGACGAAAACAATAACAACGTCGCACAGAGGTACAGCCCCATGAACCGACCCGATCACGCTCCGGCCAGCCTGTTGCAGGCCTTCAGCGAGCTGACCCTGGACTTGCAGCAACTGGCGCAGAACAAGGACATCGAAAGCCTTCACTCCCATGCCCTGGCGCGCATCGGCAGACTCTTGCCCTTCGACAGCGCCTGGTGGGGGCGCGCCGCCCTGGTGGACGGCCTGCCGGATGAGCACAGCTGCTACCTGCACCGCCTGCCGCCGAGCTACCTGCCGGACTGGCAATCGATCCGCCACACCGATGTCACCGTGCGCCGGGTGCACGAAGTGCCGGGCCGGGCAGTGATCGTCGACATGGCCGACCCGGACAACGGCGCCGGCCTCAACTGGCTGGGCCGCCAGTACCACATCGGCGAACTGCTGTGCGTGGTGCACATCGACCCCCATACCCAGCTGAACAACCACCTGGCCCTGTACCGCGCCCCGGGAGCGACGCGCTTCAACCAGGACGACTGCCAGCTGCTGAACAACCTGATGCTGCATCTGGTGGCGGCGGTGTCGGCCAATCAGATCCGCACCCTGGTGGCGATGCGCGAAAGGCTCAGTCGCCCGCGCAACCTGGCCCTGGCGGTGTGCGACCAGCGCGGCGTGCTGCAGTGCGCCGAACGGGGGTTTGTCGACCTGCTGCTCAATGAATGGCCGCGGTGGAACGGTCCGCAACTGCCCATGGCTTTGGACAGCAACGGCTTCGAGGGCAAGCGCCTGCAGATCGACTGCTCGGCCGTGGGCGACCTTTACCTGCTGGCGGCCCGCAGCCGCGCCCTGCTGCCCAAGCTCAGCCCCCGGGAAAACGCCGTCGCCCAATGCTTCGGCGACGGCAAGACCTACAAGGAAGTGGCCCGGGACCTGGGCATGTCGCCCAACACCGTGCGCCATCACATCCGCGCCATCTACAGCAAGCTCGGAGTCAAGGACAAGGCACGCATCGCCCAGTTGCTCCACGCCCCGCCCGACTGATCCAGACCGCTGATCCGCACTGACTGGCGCCGTCGTGTTTGACGGCCACGGGCAGCCTTTGCCTGTTTTTTGCCCCACTGCCGCGTGCCGGCGAGCCATTCGCCGAATAACAACACCGACAAGAGACGCACCGCCCATGACAAGGATTCCGACCCGTATCGCCCTGGCCCTGGCTGGCTCCCTGGCCAGCCTGTCGCTCAACGCCGCGGACCTCAACGCCCGCGACTTCTTCGCCGCCCCCCCGGGCACCAGCCTCGGCGTGCTGTACCTGCCCGCCACCCGCGCCGGCGATTTCCACGGCCCGGCCGACAGCAGCGGCAAGGCCGATCTGCGGATCAACGCCATGGCCTACCGCCAGGTGTTCTTCAGCGACCTGTGCGGCACCCTGTGCACCCCACAGTTCATCGTGCCCTTCGCCGACATCAGCGCCCGCCTGCCCGGCGCCGAGCGCCGCAGCGGCGAAAGCGGCTTCGGCGATCCCCAGGTCGGCGGCACGCTGTTCTTCATCAACCAGCCGCAAACCCGCACCTACAGCGGCCTGCTGACCCTGGTCACGCTGCCCCTGGGCGAGTACCACGGGCGCAACCCGGACGTGTCACCCGGGGCCAACCGCTGGGGCGCGACCTTTGTCTACAACTACACCCAGGGCCTGGGGGAAAAATGGGTGCTGGAAGCCAACCTCGAAGCCCAGCTCTATGGCAGCAACAACGATTATTTCGGCAGCGACCTCAAGCAGGACCCGCTCTATCGCCTGCAGGCCTTCGCCTCCTACGACTTCACCCCCGCTACCTACGGCGCCCTGCGCCTGATCCACGCCGACGGCGGCGAACTGCGGATCAACGACCGGCGCATCGACGACACCCACAAGCGCTACACCCAGGTCGGCTTCGAGCTCGGGCACTGGCTGGACAAGCAGAACCAGCTGCTGTTCAGCCTCTCGCAAAACGTCGCCACCGAGAACGGCTTTGCCGGCACCGATGCCTTGCTGCGCCTGGTCCACGTGTTCTGAACCCCTTGCCTGCGGAGCCTGTCCATGACCACCCGGAACCCCACCTTGAGCGTCACCTCACACCTCAGCCACCCGCCTCTGGGCCTGCTGGCGGCCATCGTGCTGTTCGCCGCCATCACCCCCGCGGTGCTGTTGACGGCCCCGGCCATTGCCGCGCAACTGGCCAGCCAATGGCAACTGAGTCCGACCCGGATCGGCGACCTGTTTTCCGCCGAGCTGGGGGCCATGAGCCTTGCCACGCTGCCGGCCATCTGGTGGCTGAAACACATCGACTGGCGACGGGCGGCGTTGTGCAGCGCCCTGCTGTTCATCGTCGCCAACCTGCTGTCGATGCTGGCCCACGACTACTCACTGTTGCTGATGGCGCGCTTGTGCAGCGCCCTGGCCGGCGGCTCGCTGATGATCATCTGCCTGGCCAGCGCCGCCGCCAGCCCCACGCCCAGCCGTGCCTACGGCTTCTGGGTAATGGGCCAGCTGGTGCTGGGGGCCATCGGCCTGAGCCTGCTGCCCATGCTCTTCCAACGCTTCGGCCTGGGCGCCTGCTACCTGATCCTGGCGCTGCTGATGACCCTGTGCCTGCCCCTGGTCCGCTGCTTTCCATCGGGAGCAGCGCGCCCTGACGCCGACGCGCCGCCGGCATCGGCGATCTCCCGATTCAAGGCGGGCCTGGGGATTCTCGGCATCCTCACCTTCTACATCAGCCTCAGCGGGGTCTGGACTTTCATCGGCGCCATCGGCAGCCAGTCCGGCCTCTCGGCCCAGACCAGCGGCGACATCCTGGCCATCGCCACCCTGATGGGCATCGTCGGGGCGCTGTGCGCCACCCTGTTCGGCGATCGCCTGCCGCGCAGCGCCCTGCTCCTGCTGGGCTACGGCCTGATGGCAGGCTCGGTGCTGCTGCTTCTGGACCAGCCGCAGCTGGCGCGTTTCGCCCTGGCGGCGCTGGTGTTCAAGTTCACCTGGACCTTCATCCTGCCGCTGATCCTGGCGCGCATGGCCGAGATGGACCGCAGCGGCCGGCTGATGAATGCCTCCAACCTGGTGATCAGCGCCGGTCTGGCCATAGGCCCGTCCCTGGCCGGGCGCCTGATCGAAAGCAGCGGCGGTTTCCAGGGACTGTTGCTGGGCGGCGCACTGATCACCCTGGCATCCCTGGCCCTGGTGCTCGGTTGCCGCCCTCCTCGCTAGCCACCCGCCAAGCGCCCCGGTCGGCAGCCGGGCTGCGCTGCCCCTTTCCCCTGAAAAATGGACATCACCATGACCTGCAAAACCGCGTTCTTCTTCGATGAACTCTGCCTGTGGCACAGCGGCGGCCCCCATGTGCTGACCCTGCCGGTGGGCGGCTGGGTGCAACCGCCGTCCGCCGCCGGACACGCCGAATCCCCGGAAACCAAGCGTCGCCTGAAAAGCCTGATGGACGTCTGCGGCCTGACCCGACAATTGCAGGTGCACAGCGCCCCACCTGCCAGCGAGGCGGACCTGCTGCGGGTCCACACTGCCGACTACCTGCAACGCTTCAAGGCCCTGAGCGATGCCGGCGGCGGCCAGTTGGGGGATGAAGCACCGGTGGGTCCGGGCAGCTATGAAATCGCCAAGCTGTCTGCCGGTCTGGCCCTGGCCGCGGTCGACGCCGTGCTCAGCGGCGCAGCCGACAATGCCTATGCCCTGTCGCGGCCACCGGGACACCACTGCAAAGCCGACCAGGCCATGGGGTTCTGCTTTCTGGCCAACATCGCCATCGCCATCGAAGCCGCCAAAGCCCGCCACGGCCTGGGCAAGGTGGCGGTCATCGACTGGGACGTGCACCACGGCAACGGCACCCAGTCGATCTTCGAGGAACGGGCCGACGTTCTGACCCTGTCCCTGCACCAGGATGGCTGCTTTCCACCGGGTTATGGCGGTGAACACGAGCGCGGACGCGGCGCCGGCCTGGGCTGCAACATCAATGTCCCGCTGCTGCCCGGTGGCGGCCATGACGCCTACCTGTACGCCATGCGGCAAATCGTGGTGCCGGCCCTGGAGCGCTTCGAACCCGAGCTGATCATCGTCGCCTGCGGCTACGACGCCAACGCCGTGGACCCGCTGGCGCGGATGCTGCTGCACAGTGATTCGTTCCGCGAGATGACCCAGTGCCTGCGCGACGCCGCCGAGCGCCTGTGCCATGGGCGCCTGGTGCTGGTGCACGAAGGCGGCTACTCCGAGGCCTACGTGCCTTTTTGCGGGCTGGCGACCCTAGAGGCGCTATCGGGCATCCGTACCGCGGTCCAGGACCCGATGCTGGAATTCGTGCGCCAGCAGCAGCCCAAACCGGACTTCGCGGCCTTTCAGCGCCAGCTGCTGGACCGCCAGGCCGCGGCCATAGTGGCCGCCACTCGCTGATCCGCCCCGCTCCCTTCCGGGGCTGATGTCCTGCGGCAAGACGCCGGGCATCAGCCACCGCCTGCCTTACCCTCCCTCCCAGCCTCCTTGCGCCCCAGGCCAAGGGTTGCCAGCAAAGCCCATTGAGCGGCGCCCCGGGACCGATGCCCGGCCGGCGCTTCTCGGCCTGCCGCCGCGGGCGCTGACCCGGCACATTCGCCCCGACAAAGGCCAAAGGTTTTCTATTCTCTCCTCAACCACCTGACCCGCAGGTCCGATTCCTCGCCGTTCCCCTAAAGAACAACCCTTGCGTGCCGCAGCAACGCGCCCTTGCCTTCGGGACGGGTGTGTCGCGCGCCGGGGCCTGTCCGTCTGCTTGCCCACCCTCCCCGGTTGCCAGGATTTGCCACTGATCGGGGGCTTGCCTATCCGCTGAGACAAAGGAGATGTCCATGGACCGCAAGACCAAGCATTACCTCGACGAGATCGACTTCTGGCAGCGGGCCCGCGCCCGCCTGTTGCAGCACGCGGCCCAATGGCGCGAGCCTCCCCCTGGCCCGGGGCAAGCCGCCGTGCTCGATGCCGCCAAGGAACCGCTGGACGATCTGTTGCAGCGCTGCGGCCTGGACGCACTGCGTCGCGACTCCGAACAGGCTGCGCCATCCCGGTACGGGGCCGGCGGGAGCACGCCGCCGACGGAACCGGCGGACTGAAGCCGCGTGGGCAGCACGGCGGCTAGGACGACTCCCGGGCCCGGGCCTCAGTGGGGGTCAGCTGATAGCGGGCCTTGAACGCCCGGGCAAAGTGCGCCTGGCTGGCAAAGCCATGGCGATAGGCAATCTCGCTGATATCCAGGCCCGCGCCCTGGGGGCTGCCCAGCAGTTGGCGGGCCAGATGCAGGCGTTTTTCCAGGATGAAGCGACTGGGCACCGTGCCCTCCAGGGCAAACAGCCGGGCCAGGTGCCGGGGAGAGATGCCGGTCTGGGCCGCCACCCGCTCGCAGCTCAGGGACGGGTCGGCCAGTTGTTCCTGGATGCACTGCTTGGCCGCCAGCAGATAGGCCCCGCTCAGGGCGTTGATCGGCCGCTCGCCCGCCTGCCCGGCAATCAGGCTGGCCAGCAGTTCGAAAGCCTGTTCCTGGTAGGCCTCGGCCTCGCCGCACAGCGGCTGCTGGAAGAACTCCCGGGTGCGTTCGCCCAGGGTGCGCAACAGCAGGCGCTGGACGCCGGTCTGCACGCCGATCTTGAGGGGCCGGTCGAAGCGTTTCAGGCAGCGCTCGGCGAACTGCACCTGGGGGATGTCGAAGATGAACTGGCGCATCGCCCCGGAGAAGCCGAACAGGTAGGGCTTGTCGGTGCGATAGACCACCAGCTCGCCCGGTTCCAGGACCTGGCAGGCGCCATCCTGGTAGAAGAACGAGCCGCTGCCGCTGACCAGCGAGACGAAGATCGATTCCTTGGGCACGCCGCGGATCATCGAGCTGTCGCGCTCCACCACATGCTGGTTGCCGACGATGCAGGCCAGGCGCATGGCGCTCAGTTGCAGGTTGTCCTGGCGCGCGCGAAATCCGCTCTCGGCGTAGGAATTGCACTTGAGTCCCACCAGGGTGGTGGCGTTGTAGTCCTCCCAGAACCTCAGGCGTTGGTCCAGGTCGACCGCCTGGGTGCTGGCGTGCCGGGTTTCGAGCAAGGCGCATGGAGACATTGTTGTTCTTCTCATGGGCGGCGGGATGTTCCCCGGACGGCAAGGCTCGGCCCGGGCACCTGGAACCCCATGATCGGCGGGGCGCGGCCATTCATTAACATCTGAACTATATAGCCTGTCAACTTCAACCGCTGTCGCCGCCGAGCGCCTGGACGCCCTTGGCGCATCGCTGGCTGCGGTCGGAAAAATCTCGTCCGAAACAGGCAAACAATGGGTCCGATCCGAGCAAACCCGTTGCCCGGCCTCCCCCTAAAGTCGGCGCTGTAGCTGCCATGACTGCCCTCGCGGCAGCCCGGGTTCCCCCTATGACCAGCATCGAGATCAACCATGCCTGAAGCCGCCACCCGTGAATTCTGGAAAGACCTGCAGCCCATCGCCCACTGCTTCAAGCCCGACGCCAAGCCCGAGGTCTACCTGCCGAACGCCGCCAGCGACGACCTGAGTCTGTACGTGCCCTTCACCGAAACCGTGTCGTCGCGGCCGCTATGGATTTCCCCCAGCGAGAACCGCTGGTGCGACATCCTCATGGCCCGCAGCGCCGGGCTGGTCAACCGCCATTACCACCCCCACGAAGTCTTCGCCTACACCCTGTCCGGCAAGTGGGGCTACCTGGAGCACGAATGGACCGCCAGCGCCGGCGACTTCGTCTACGAGACGCCGGGCGAAGGCCACACCCTGGTGGCCTACGAGCATGAACAACCGATGCGGGTGTTCTTCATCGTCAAGGGCCCGCTGATCTGGCTCGACCAACAGGGCGAGCCCGACGGTTATTTCGACGTGCATTCCTACATTGCCCTGTGCCGCGAACACTACGAAAAGATCGGCCTGGGCGCGGCCCATATCGACACCCTGTTTCGCTGATCGACGTTGCTCACGCCTCCTTTGGAGAACCACCATGGCTTATAAAAACAACAAGGCCGGTTACCAGAACACCTTGCTCGGGGTGCTGTTCCTGACTTTCGGCTTCGTCTTTTTCGATCGTCTGGCGCTGTCTTTCCTGTTCCCCTTCATGGCCGACGAACTGCAATTGAGCAACAGCCACCTGGGCATGCTGTCGTCGGTACTGGCCCTGGCCTGGGCCGTGTCCGGGGCCCTGGTGGGCGCCTGGTCAGACCGCAGCGGCAGGCGCAAGCCGCTGCTGATCGTCGCGGTGCTCCTGTTTTCCCTGTGTTCGGCGCTTTCCGGGCTGGTCACCGGCTTCCTCAGCCTGCTGCTGTTCCGCGCCATCATGGGCCTGGCGGAAGGGCCGATCCTGCCCTTGTCGCAATCCTTGATGGTGGAGGCTTCATCGCCCCAACGCCGGGGCTTGAACATGGGCCTGCTGCAAGGCTCGGCGGCGGGCCTGCTGGGGGCGGTGATCGGCCCGCCGGTGCTGATCACCCTGGCCCAAGCCTACGGCTGGCGCCACGCCTTCATCGTCTCGCTGCTTCCGGGGCTGCTGATCGCCCTGCTGATCTGGCGCTTCGTGCAGCCCGACCGGCCGCCGAGCGCGCCCCAGGTCGAGGCGCACCCGCGCCAGGGCGGCGGACAGCGGCTGGCCCTGCTGCAAAGCCGCAACATCGTGCTCTGCACCCTGATCAGTTGCGTGTTCCTGACCTGGTTCATCATCCTGATTTCCTTTACCCCGACCTTTCTGGTCAAGGTCCGCGATTACAGCCCGGCCAGCATGGGCACGGTGATGAGCTGCCTGGGCGGCGCCTGGGTGGTGTGGGGCTTCGGCGTGCCGGCGATCTCCGACCGCATCGGCCGACGACCGACCCTGGTGCTGTTCTCGCTGATCGCCGCCTGCTGCCCGATCGCCCTGCTCTACGCCACCTCACCCTGGATGCTCGGCGCACTGATGCTGCTGACCTACACCGGCCTGGGCTGCTTCACCCTGTTCATGGCCACCATCCCGGCGGAAACCGTGCCCCGGGAGGTAATGGCCACCGCCCTGGGCATGATCATGGGCATCGGCGAACTGGTGGGCGGCTTCGTCGCCCCGACCCTCGCCGGCTTCGCCGCCGACCGCTTCGGCCTGTCCATCGTCATGTGGATGTCCTGTGGCGGCGCCTTGCTGGCGGCGCTGCTGGCGCTGTTCCTCAAGGAAACCGCCCCGGCGCTGCTGGCCCGTCAACAGCGCCAGCACACCCCCTCTGTCCTGCAAGGAAACCAGCCATGAACGCACTGCGTTGGCACGCCGCCCGGGACCTGCGCCTGAGCCAGGTGCAACTGCGCCAGCCCGGCCCCGGGGAAGTCCTGCTGCAGGTCGCCTACTGCGGTATTTGCGGCAGCGACCTGCATGAATACGCCGATGGGCCGCACTCGATTCCCCATCAGGAGGCCCATCCGCTGTCCGGCTGCCGGGCGCCACTGACCCTGGGCCATGAGTTCTGCGGTCAGGTGGTAGCCCTGGGCCCCGGTGTCGATCCGAGCCTGCTGGGGCAGCGGGTGGCGGTGGAGCCGGAGTACCGCTGCGGCGAATGCCAATACTGCCGCATGGGCCAGTACAACCTCTGTGAATCCATGGGCTTTATCGGCCTGATGGGCGACGGCGGTTTTGCCGAGCAGGCCCTGGTGCCCGCCTACATGCTGCACCGGCTGCCAGAGCACGTCAGCTTCAAACAGGCCGCCGTGCTGGAGCCGGCGGCGGTGGCCTACCACGCCCTGAACCAGAGCAGCCTGCTGGCCGGCGACAGTTGCGTGGTGTTCGGGCTGGGACCCATCGGCCTGCTGCTGGTCCTGCTCGCACGGCTGCGGGGCGTGGAGCGTATCTACGCCGTGGACCTGGACCCCGAGCGCCGGCGCCTGGCCCTGGAACTGGGCGCCAGCGCCGCCCTGGACGGCGCCGACCCACAGCTGCAGGAGCGCCTGCGGCAACTGAGCGACGGCGGCCTCGACACGGCCTTCGAGGCCGCCGGCAGCCAGCAGACCCTGAGCCATGCCCTGCACTGCCTGCGCAAGGGCGGTGAGGCCGTGCTGGTGGGCCTGATGGGCCAAGTGCAGGTCGACGCCTTCCACCTGGTGAACCACGAACTGCGCCTGCTCAGCAGCGTCGGCTACCGCCATGTGTACCCCGAACTGATCGAGCTGCTGGCCAGCGGACGCCTGGACCTGTCGCGGCTGGTGACCCGCTGCCTGGCCCTGGAGCAGGCGGTGGAACAGGGCTTCGAGGCGCTATTGCACGACAAGAGTCAGATCAAGGTGCTGGTCAACCCGACGCCGGCCCTGGCCGAGGCCTGACCCATCGCTTTCAACACTCAAGACAAAAACAACAAGAAACGAGTACCCGACATGAAACCTATCCATGCGCTGTGCCCGCTGTTGGCAGCCTTGCTGCTGCCCCTTGATGGCTTCGCCGATGCCCCGGCTGCGCCCCGCAGCGGACCGCTGTCCGGGTTGGGCGACTACCTGGCCGACCAGGGCATTACGCCCCATGTGCAGTTTCTCAGCCTGGCGATGAAGAACCTCGACACCGGCCCGCGGCCCCACAGCTTCGGCAACAGCGGCGACCTGTTCGTCGGCGCCGATATCGACCTGGGCACCTTGGCCGGCCTGGACGGCGCGGCGCTGCACGTCGAGCAGACCCTGTTCATCCTCGACCAGCAGACCGGCGTGCCCACTTCGCGCAACTGGCAAGGCGCCGCCGGCAGCTACTTTGGCGGCGCGCCGATCCACAACGACCTCACCAGCCACCAGTTGAGCCTGTTGACCTACCAGCAGACCTGGCTCGACGGCCGGGTCGACCTGAGCCTGGGACGGACCAACGCGCGGCGCTATTTCTATATCTACAACTGCGAAAGCACCGTCACCTGCAACGACCCGATCATCGACTCTTCCACCGGCATCCTGCCGCCGCCCTACGGCAGTTGGGGCGGCTACCTGAAGTACCAGCTGACGCCCCAGTGGTACGTGCACGGCGGCGCCTTCGAATCCAACCCGGTGGACTACCTGAAGGAGCGCAAGGGCCTGGATTTCAGCACCGACGACGCCAGCGGCACCAGCCTGCTGCTGGGCATCGGCCGCCAGAACCAAGAGGCCTACAGCGCCCACTACGAGCTCAACGGCTACTACAACACCTCCAAACAGGTGGATCCGCTGACCGGGGCCACCGCATTCGGCAGCGGCGGCGCCTTCTTCAAGTTCCAGCAGGCGCTGTGGCGCGCCGACGCTGGCACCGGCAACGCGCCCCAGGCCTTGCTGCTGTTCGGTTCGCTGTCGGCGGCGGCCGACGACAAACAGCCCTTCAGCCAGTTCGCCGAAGCCGGGCTGACCTATCTGGCGCCCTTCAACCGGCCCCGGGACAAGCTCAACCTCAAGGCCAGCTACCTGCGCCTCAACGATCATCAACTGCGTTTCCAGCAACAGGCACGCAGCGCCAACGGCGGCGACCCGCGCCTGGGCGAGCGCAATGTCTATGCCCTGGAAGCCAACGCCCACATCGCCCTGACCCGGCAACTGGCCCTGGAGCCCAGCGTCCAGTACCTGATCAATCCGGACAATTTCTACAACCCCGAAGCCCGCGAGCTGAGCGGTAACGGCTTTGTCGTCGGCCTGCAAGTGACCCTCGACGTTGGCTCGCTGCTGGGGTTGTGAGCTGGATCTTTGTGACTGCCCAAGGAGGTATCCCCATGACTGAACACACCACGCAAACCTTCGACTACATCGTGGTCGGCGCCGGCTCCGCCGGTTGCGTGCTGGCCAACCGGTTGTCCGCCGATCCCAAGCTTCAGGTGTGCCTGATCGAGGCTGGCCCCAGCGACCGCAGCCTGCTGCCGGCGGCCTATGTGCGCACACCGGCGGGGATCATCCGCCTGATCGCCAACCCGCGCTGGAACTGGATGCATCAATTCAGCCCCCAGGCCGCCAGCGGCGACGTGCCGATCCCCTGCCCCCGCGGCCGGGTCTGGGGCGGCTCCAGTGCCATCAACGGCATGATCTACATCCGTGGTCACCGGCAGGACTTCGACCGCTGGGCCGCCGCCGGCAACCAGGGCTGGAGCCACGACGAGCTGCTGCCCTACTTCAAGCGTTCGGAGCATTTCGAACCGGGGGATTCGCCCTGGCACGGCCGGCACGGCGAGCTCAACGTCGCCGAACAGCGCAGCCCGAGCCCGGTCAACCAGGTGTTCTATGAGGCGGCCACGGAGCTGGGCTGGCGCTACAACCCGGATTTCAACGGCCCGGAACAGGAAGGCTTCGGGCCCTTCCATGTCACCCAGGTCAACGGCGAGCGTTGCAGCTCGGCCCGGGCCTTCCTGCACCCGATCCTGCAGCGGCCGAACCTGACCGTCCTGAGCAACACCCTGACCCACAGGGTGCTGCTGCAAGGCACTCGCGCCAGCGGCGTGGAGATCAGCCAGGACGGCCAGGTGCGGCAATTGCAGGCGCGCCGGGAAGTGATTCTCTGCGCCGGGGCGATCAACTCGCCGCAGTTGCTGCTGCTCTCCGGCATCGGCCCGGCGGAGGAACTCAAACCCCACGGCATCCTGCCGCGCCACCCGTTGCCGGGGGTCGGCCTGAACCTGCAGGACCACCAGGACATCGTGCTGATGTACCGCAGCGACCCGGAGCTGGGCTACGGCCTTTCGCCCAAGGGCCTGCTGCCCCTGGCCCGTTCGCCCTGGCAATACCTGACCCGGCGCCAGGGCCCGCTGACGTCGAACACCGTGGAGTCCGGGGCCTTTCTGCGCCTTACGCCCGAAGACCCGGTGCCGGAGCTGGGGCTGATCGTCGCCCCGGCCCTGAAGAACCAGCCCCGGCGCCTGATTCCCGTGGGCCATGGCATCAGCCTGCATGTGGCGGTGATGCATCCGCAAAGCCGAGGTCGGGTGCGCCTGAACTCCGCCGATCCCCACGACAAACCGCTGATTGAGGCCAACTTTCTCAGCCACCCGGAGGACTTGCGCAAACTGGTGGCCGGCTTGCGCCTGGTGCGTCAGCTGGCCGCGACCCGGGCCTTCTCCCGGCGCCTCAAGGGCGAACTGCTGCCCGGTCCGCAGGTGCAGAGCCAGGAGCAGATCGAGCAATGGATTCGCCAGCACCTGGGCACGGTGTTCCACCCGGTGGGCAGCTGCAAGATGGGCCATGACGAACTGGCGGTGGTCGACGATCAACTGCGGGTCCACGGCCTGCAGGGACTGCGGGTGGCGGACGCCTCGATCATGCCAAGCCTGATCACCGGCAACACCAACGCGGCGGCGATCATGATCGGGGAAAAGGCCGCCGACCTGCTGCTGGGCTCGTCACTGGCACAGCCGAGCGCCGAGCCCCAGGGCCACGCGTGCGCCTGAGGCCAGGGTTCAGGGGCGCTTCGGCGCCTCGGCACTCCAGAGCACCGGCCAGTTGTCATAGCCCAGGCCACTGCAATTGGGCATGCGCCGGTAGTCGGTGAGCTGGAAGGCCTGGCCGTCGAAGTGCCAGCTGGCCATTTCCCCGCAGTCGCCGATCCCGCGGCCCATGAGGAAACTGCTGAGCGTCCCGGTTTCGGGGTCATAGTTGATGCCGCCGGTATGGTCGACGCTGCCGTCCGGCAATGCCTGCATCTGCAGGGGCTGTAGCGCATAGGGCGCGGTGCGCGAGCGGCTGCTGATGTCGAACAGGCAGATATAGGCGCCGCAGTCGGAGAACTCGAACACCAGCGCCTGCTGCGCCGTCAGCGGATAGAGCTCGATGCGCGCAGGCATGACGTAGTCGTCGTCCTCTTCCGACTTGGGCGGAGGCAGTGTTTTCTGCACCGCCGCCCGCAGCCCGCTGCGCTCCCGGGCACTGAGCGGCGTCACCCCGGGATAGGGACGCAGCGCCGGGGCCGCCTGGACCCTGGGCACCGCGCTGGCCGGTTGTTCGCCGGGCGTGGCCAGGGCGCTGAGCGTGCCCTGGCGGTGCTGCACCTGATCGACCTGTTGCAGCAATTCGGCCAGCCCGGTCAGAAGCACCCGGGCCAGTTGCGCCCCCGGCAGTTCCAGCACCTGCCCGCTGCGCAACCGCGCCAGCCATTGCCGGGCCAGGGCCTGATCGTCAACCCGGTAATACTGCTGCTGCCGGGTACTGTCGGGGGCTTCCACTTCCTGCACCAGCGCCGCCAGCAAGGCGGGCTCCAGCGGGCGGCCGTCCAGGCGCAGCGCGTTGGGCTCGATAGGCGCGCCCTGGTGCTCCAGTTGCAACTGCAGCCGGCCTTCGGGACCGGCCTGGCTGCGGATGATCAGGGTCAGGTGGTTGACCGGCTCGGCAAACCCGATGTTCGGCGTGTAGAGCAGCTGGCAGTCGCGGCGGTTGTCGCAGGCGCTGATCCAGCCCTGCTGCTGCACCCACAGCGGGGTCAGTTCCGGCAGCTCCTGGGCCAGGCAGGGAGCGGCGCCAAGCACCAGCGAAGACAGCACAGCGGGACGCAGCATGACGACGCTCCTGGTCAGACAAAGGCGCGGATTCTGCCACGCTCGCCCAGGTTCGAATACCGCTATCGCCAGCGCCCCGGGGCGAGGCATCGCCGCCGCGCCGAACGGCCCGGCGCCAGCGCTCAAGGGCCTGGCGCCAGCGCTCAAGGGCCTGGCGCGTCGGCCCCTGGCGGGTTCGTCTGGCCCTGGCGCGCGCGGTATTCCCCCGGCGCGGTCTTGGCGTAACGCTGGAAGAAGCGGCTGAAATAGGCCGGGTCCTTGAAGCCCAACTGGTAGCAGATTTCATTCACTGAACTGGCGGTGAACAGCAGCAGGCGCTTGGACTCCTGCATCAGGCGCTCGTACACCAGGCGCTTGGACGGCAGGTCGGCAATGCGTCGGCAGACATCGTTGAGCCTCGCCTCGGTCACCCCCAGGGTGCTGGCGTAACGCGCCAGGGGCCAGTGCTCCAGGTAGCGGGCCTCGATCAGCTCGTTGAAGCGATGGAAGATCTGCAGGTCTTCGTGGCGCGCCGGACGCGCCGTCAGGGAATTCGCCGACAGCCTGAGCAGGCTGATCATCAGCAGCCGGGTCAGGGCTTCCAGGGCCGGCTCGCGCCCCGCGTCCTGCCCGGCGATTTCCTGCTGCAACTCATGGAACAGGCACTCCAGGCGCCGCACCTCGCCGACGAACTGCGGCCCCAGCCGCGCCAGGGCCACGCAGGCCGGTGGCACCAGCGGCGCGGGGGCCAGCGTCGGATCGGCGCCGATCAGCTCCCACACCAACTGCTGGCGCACGGTGAGCACGTGGCCCTCGCTGTCGGCCTCGGTGACAAAGGCATGGGGAATGGTCGGCGGGGTGAGAAAGAACATCGGTCCCGACTCCAGGTACTGCTGGTCATCGAGGTAAACCCGCACCGCGCCGCTTTGCACGTAATGCACCTGGAAGAAGCGGTCATGGCGGTGCACCGGCATGTTGCGGCCGAAGAAGCCGGCCAGGTTGCTGAGCTTGTCGTAATGCACCTGGGCATCGGCGTAACGCTGATCGTAGACCTGGCCGATGTTGATGTTGGGAATGGGTTGACGTGGGTTCATGGCACCCTTCTGTTTTTTATTTTTCAGCACGCAAAGCGTTGGCATCCTGCGCGATTCGCGGCTTGCCCGCCAGGGCATGAGGCAATAGTTCGGGCCGTCGCTTGACGATTGTTAACATATTAAATATAACGTTAACACATTAACGAATTCACCCCGCCAGCGGCAAGCGCACAGCGGGGTCCGACACCAGGAACCAGGAGACGCTCGATGAGCCGTGCACTGAACGATCACGCCGGCGGCACCCTGTTCGGCGTTGCGCTGAACTACCAGGGCTTGCTGCAGAGCCATCTGCAAAGCTTCACCCAGCCGCCCTACCAGAAGCCTCCGGTGAAGCCGGTGCTGTTCATCAAGACCCCCAACACCCGCAACAGCCATGAAGCACCGGTGGTGTTTCCCAAGGACGTCGAGCGCCTGCAACCGGGCCCGGCCCTGGGGGTGGTGATCGGCAAGCGTGCCAGCCGGGTGCGCCTGGAGGACGCCCTGGAGCATGTGGCCGGCTACACCATCGTCAACGAGTTCAGCCTGCCGGAAGACAGCTACTACCGCCCGGCGGTCAAGGCCAAGTGCCGCGACGGCTTCTGCGCCATCGGCCCGGAGCTGGTGCCGGCCGCCGGGATCAGCGATCCCCACGACCTGAGCCTGGAGCTGTTCGTCAACGGCGAGCGGGTGCAGCACAACAGCACCGCCAACCTGGTACGCAGCATCCCCCAGCTGATTGCCGAGATCAGCGAATTCATGACCCTGCATGCCGGAGACGTGCTGATCACCGGCACCCCCGAGGGCCGGGTCGATGTGCGGCCCGGCGACCGGGTCGAAGTACAGATCAGTGGCCTGGGCCGCCTGGCCAATCGCATCGTTGCCGAATAAGGAACCGACATGAAACACGCGCGCATCCGTTATCAGGGCCAGGTCCACGACGCTCGGGTCACCGGCCCCAACACCCTGCAATTGGAGGACGGCCGGGTCCTGGCCGAAGACCAGGTGCAGTGGCTGCCGCCGGCCACCGGCACCCTGTTCGCCCTGGGCCTGAACTACGCCGACCACGCCGCCGAACTGGCCTTCAAGCCGCCCACCGAGCCCCTGGTGTTCATCAAGTCGCCGGGCACCTACACCGGCCACAAGCAGGTGACCTGGCGCCCGGACAACGTCGCCTACATGCACTACGAGTGCGAGCTGGTGGCGGTGATCGGCAAGACCGCGCGCAACGTCAAGCGCGAGGACGCCCTGGACTACCTGGCCGGCTACACCCTGTGCAACGACTACGCGATCCGCGATTACCTGGAGAACTACTACCGGCCCAACCTGCGGGTGAAGAACCGCGACGCCACCACCCCGGTGGGTCCGTGGATCATCGACGTGGCCGAGGTGCCCGAGCCCAACAAGCTGACCCTGCGCACCTGGGTCAACGGCGAGCTGCGCCAGCAAGGCAGCACCGCCGACATGATCTTCGACATCCCCTACCTGATCGAATACCTGTCCAGCTTCATGACCCTGCAACCGGGGGACATGATCGCCACCGGCACCCCCGAAGGCCTCAGCGATGTAGTGCCCGGCGATGAGGTGGTGGTGGAGATCGAAGGCATTGGCCGGCTGGTCAACCGCATCGTCAGCGAAAGCGAATTCTTCGCCCATCACGCCCACCCAGAGCCCACCGCCGTGGCCAAGGAGCACGCATAAATGATCAAGCACTGGATCAACGGCCGCGAAGTCGAAAGCCGTGAAGTCTTCACCAACTACAACCCCGCCACCGGCGAAGCCATTGGCGAGGTGGCCAGCGGCGGCGCCGAGGAGATCGCCCAGGCGGTGGCCGCGGCCAAGGACGCTTTCCCGAAATGGGCCAATACCCCGGCCAAGGAGCGCGCGCGATTGATGCGCCGCCTGGGTGCGCTGATCGAGGAGAACGTGCCGCACCTGGCGGAGCTGGAAACCCTGGACACCGGTCTGCCGATCCACCAGACCCGCAACGTGCTGATTCCCCGGGCCTCGCACAACTTCGATTTCTTCGCCGAGGTCTGCACCCGCATGGATGGCCACAGCTATCCGGTGGACGACCAGATGCTCAACTACACCCTGTACCAGCCGGTGGGCGTCTGCGCCCTGGTGTCGCCATGGAACGTGCCGTTCATGACCGCCACCTGGAAGACCGCGCCCTGCCTGGCCCTGGGCAACACCGCGGTGCTGAAGATGAGCGAACTGTCGCCGCTGACCGCCAACGAGCTGGGCCGGCTGGCGGTTGAAGCCGGGATTCCCGCCGGGGTGCTGAACATCGTCCAGGGTTACGGCGCCACCGCCGGCGATGCCCTGGTGCGCCACCCGGACGTGCGGGCGATTTCCTTCACCGGCGGCACCGCCACCGGCAGGAAGATCATGCAGACCGCCGGCCTGAAGAAGTACTCCATGGAACTGGGGGGCAAGTCGCCGGTGCTGATCTTCGAGGACGCCGACCTGGAACGGGCCCTGGACGCCGCGCTGTTCACCATCTTTTCCCTGAACGGCGAACGCTGCACCGCCGGCAGCCGGATCTTCATCCAGGAAAGCGTCTACCCGCAGTTCGTCAAGGAGTTCGCCGCCCGGGCCAAGCGCCTGATCGTCGGTGACCCGCAGGACCCCAAGACCCAGGTCGGCTCGATGATCACCCAGGCCCACTACGACAAGGTCACCGGCTACATCCGCATCGGCCTGGAAGAAGGCGCGACCCTGCTGGCCGGCGGCCTGGAACGTCCGGCCAACCTGCCGGCGCACCTGGCCCGCGGGCAGTTCATCCAGCCCACGGTATTCGCCGACGTCGACAACCGGATGCGCATCGCCCAGGAAGAGATCTTCGGCCCGGTGGTGTGCCTGATCCCGTTCAAGGACGAGGCCCAGGCCCTGCAACTGGCCAACGACACCGAGTACGGCCTGGCCTCCTACATCTGGACCCAGGACATCGGCAAGGCCCATCGCCTGGCCCGGGGCATCGAGGCCGGCATGGTGTTCATCAACAGCCAGAACGTCCGCGACCTGCGCCAGCCCTTCGGTGGCGTCAAGGGCTCGGGCACCGGCCGCGAAGGCGGCGAATACAGCTTCGAGGTGTTTGCCGAGATCAAGAACGTCTGCCTCTCCATGGGCAGCCATCACATCCCGCGCTGGGGCGTGTAAGGTTTACAACCGTCCCGGATCACGCCAACAAGAAGATGTTTCAGGAGAAGCACCATGGGCGAAGTCGTCATGGCCGCCAAGGTCTGCCACGTTCCATCGATGTACCTGTCCGAACTGCCGGGCAAGCACCACGGCTGCCGTGAGGCGGCCATTGCCGGGCACAAGGAAATTGCTCGCCGCGCCCGGGCGCTGGGGGCCGACACCGCGGTGGTGTTCGATGTGCACTGGCTGGTCAACAGCGGTTACCACATCAACTGTGGTGAAGCCTTCAACGGCACCTACACCAGCAACGAGCTGCCGCACTTCATCAAGAACATGACCTACGACTACCAGGGCTGCCCGGATCTGGGGGAGCTGATCGCCGCCGAGGCCAACGCCGCCGACGTGCGCACCCTGGCCCACAACATCCCCAGCCTGGAGCTGGAGTACGGCACCCTGGTGCCCATGCGCTACATGCACATGGACGTACCCGCCGCCGAGCACTTCAAGGTGGTGTCGATCGCCGCCTGGTGCGCCTGGCACAAACTCGAAGACAGCTTCACCTTCGGCGCCGCGGTGCGCCGGGCGATCGAAAAGAGCGAGCGCAAGGTCCTGGTGCTGGCGTCCGGTTCGCTGTCCCACCGTTTTTCCAACGACCGCGAAGCCGAGGCCAACATCCACAACTGGACCCGGGAATTCGACAAGCAGGTGGACCAGCGGGTGGTGGAGCTGTGGCAGCAGGGTCGCTTTCGCGAGTTCTGCGCCATGCTCCCGGACTACGCCACCAGTTGCCATGGCGAAGGCGGCATGCACGACACGGCAATGCTCCTGGGGCTCTTGGGCGGGCCTGAACACAACCGCCCGGCGGAGATCGTCACGCCGCTGTTCGGCAGCTCCGGCACCGGCCAGATCAACGCCATTTTCTAGAAGCAGCAGCAAGCTTCCAGCCACAAGCTGCAAGACCACATCGACAGCAGCGGCAAGTCGCCAATCTACAGCCGCAAGAGAACCCTCTTGCAGCTTGTAGCTTGCCGCTTGCCGCTGCCTCCGAAGGAGGCCTCCGTGCCGCATTTCATCGCTGAGTACACCGACAACATCGAACAGGCCGCCGATCTGCCAGGGCTGTTCACCAAGGTTCATGACTACCTGGGCGCCACGGGCGTGTTCCCCCTGGGCGGCATTCGCAGCCGCGGGGTGCGCCTGGACACCTGGCGCATGGCCGACGGCAAGCACGACTACGCCTTTGTCCATATGCGCCTGCAGGTGGGTGCCGGTCGTGACTTGGCCACCCGGCGCCAAGTGGCCGAGGAGCTGTTCGAGATCATCAAGGCGCACTTCGCCGAGCTGCAGGCGCAGCGTTTGCTGGCCCTGTCGTTCGAGATGAGCGAGCTGGAGGCCGAGCTGAACTTCAAGCACAACAACGTGCATGAGTTCCTGCGCGGACAGGCCTGAGCATTGTGCCGGCCCTTTCGCCGGCAAGCCGGCTCCTACACAACGCCCATGCCACCCGTAGGAACTGGCTTGCCAGCGAACAGGCCCGCAAGCCAGGCGCCAGCCCCGAGGCAGACTTCGCTGGCATGCCGACCCACACAAGAACAATAACGAGCTCTCCCCATGTCCCATCCCGCAATCGCCGAGGCTCCTGTGGCCGAGGTCAACGACTGCTATCGCAAGATCACCTGGCGGCTGATGCCGCTGTTGTTCGTCTGCTACATCTTCGCCCACCTGGACCGCATCAATATCGGCTTCGCCAAGTTGCAGATGACCCAGGACCTGGGCTTCAGCGACAGCGTCTACGGCCTCGGCGCCGGGCTGTTCTTCGTGGCCTATGCGCTGTTCGGGGTGCCCAGCAACCTGGCCCTGGAGCGGGTCGGCCCACGGCGCTGGATCGCCTTGCTGATGCTGGTCTGGGGCCTGCTGTCCAGTGCCCTGATGCTGGTGGACAGCGCCTGGGGCTTCTATGTGCTGCGCTTTCTGCTGGGGGTTGCCGAAGCAGGCTTCTTCCCCGGCATCCTGGTGCTGCTCAACCGCTGGTTCCCGGCCAGCCGCCGGGGTCAGGTCACCGCGCTGTTCGCCATCGCCGTACCCATGGCCGGGGTCATCGGTGGCCCCTTGTCGGGCTGGATCCTGGAAAGCTTCCACGGCTTTGGTGGCCTGCGCGGCTGGCAATGGATGTTCCTGATCGAAGGCCTGCCGGTGGTCCTGTTGGGGCTGGTGGTGCTCAAGGCCCTGCCGGAAAGCATCGAGCAGGTGGACTGGCTGACCCCGGCGCAGAAAACCTGGCTGCGCCAGGCCCTGCAACAGGAAGAACAGCGCAAATCGATCACCCGCTTCAGCGGCATCCTCAAGGATCGCCACGTCTGGCTGCTGGTGTGCATCTACTTCGCGGTGATGCTGGCGGTGAACACCATCGCCTTCTGGATGCCGACCCTGATCCATCACGCCGGCATCGCCCGGGACAGCAATGTCGGCCTGCTCAGTGCCCTGCCCTATCTGGCCGGCTGCCTGTTCATGCTCGGCATCGGCCGCTCTTCGGACCGCCTGCGCGAGCGCCGCTGGCATTTGGCGATACCGCTGCTGATGTCCAGCCTCGGCCTGATCCTCACCGGGCTGGCCCCAGGCAACCCGTGGCTGGTGATGTTCGGCCTGCTGGTGGCCGGCATGGGCGCCAGCGCCGCGTTGCCGATGTTCTGGCAACTGCCGCCGGCCTTTCTGGCCAGCAACACCCAGGCCGCGGGCATCGCCCTGATCAGTTCCTTCGGCAGTGTGGCCGCCTTCCTCGCGCCCTACCTGATCGGCGTGGTGCGCGACGCCACCCAGAGCGCCAGCCTGGCCCTCTATGCCCTGTCCCTGCTGATCGCCCTGGGCGCCTGGCTGGTGCTCCAGGTGCCGGCCCATATCGTCAACCCTCAGGAGAAATAACCATGCTCAGCCCCTCGGATATCCAGGAAGCCGCCGCGCGCCTGAATGCCGCCGAACGCAGCCGCGAACAGATCGGCCAGTTGTCCCTGCAATACCCCGACATCAGCATCGAGGAGGCCTACGCCATCCAGCGCAGCTGGGTGCAACAGAAGATCCGCGACGGGCGCAAGCTGGTGGGCCACAAGATCGGCCTGACATCGCGGGCGATGCAGGTGTCGTCGAACATCACCGAGCCGGATTTCGGCGCCCTGCTGGACGACATGCTGTTCGATGAAGGCACGGACATTCCCTTCCAGCGCTTTATCGTGCCGCGGGTCGAGGTGGAGCTGGCGTTCATCCTCGGCAAGCCCTTGAAAGGCCCTCACTGCACCCTGTTCGATGTGCTGGACGCCACCGACTGGGTGATCCCGGCCCTGGAGATCATCGACGCCCGCATCCAGCAGGTGGACCCGCAGACCCAGGCCACGCGCAAGGTGTTCGACACCATCTCCGACAACGCCGCCAACGCCGGGGTGGTGATGGGCGGCCGCGCCGTGCGCCCCGGGGATGTGGACCTGCGCAAGGTGCCGGCGGTGCTCTACCGCAATGGCGTGATCGAGGAGTCCGGGGTGTCCGCGGCGGTGCTCAACCACCCGGCCAAGGGCGTGGCCTGGCTGGCCAACAAGCTGGCGGCCCATGACGTCGGCCTGGAAGCCGGGCAGATCATTCTCGGCGGCTCCTTTACCCGCCCGGTGGCGGCCCGTCCCGGGGATGTCTTCCACGTGGACTACGATCAGTTGGGCAGCATTGCCTGCCGCTTTGTCTGAGGAGACGGCCATGGATATGCCACTGAACCTGTTCAAACAACGCCTGCAACACAGCGAACCGCAGATCGGCCTGTGGCTGGGGCTGGCGGACGGCTACTGCGCCGAACTGGCGGCCAACGCCGGTTTCGACTGGCTGCTGCTGGACGGCGAACACGCCCCCAACGACCTGCGCAGCCTGCTGGCGCAGTTGCAGGCCATCGCCCCCTACCCAGCCCAGGGCATCATCCGCCCACCGATCGGCGACACCGCGCTGATCAAGCAATTGCTGGACATCGGCGCCCAGACCCTGCTGATCCCCATGGTCGAAAGCGCCGAGCAGGCGCGCCAGCTGGTGCGCGCCATGCACTATCCGCCGCGGGGGGTGCGTGGCGTGGGCAGCGCCCTGGCCCGGGCATCGCGCTGGAACAGCATCGCCGACTACCTGGACCGGGCCGATGAACAGATGTGCCTGCTGGTGCAGGTGGAGAACCTCGAAGGCCTGCGCAACCTGGATGAGATTCTCGCGGTGGACGGCGTCGATGGCGTGTTCATCGGCCCGGCGGACCTGTCCGCGGCCATGGGCCATCGCGGCAACCCCGGGCACCCGGACGTGGTGGCCGCGATTGAAGACGCCATCGTGCGGATTCGTCGAGCGGGCAAGGCCGCAGGGATTCTCAGTGCCGATCAGCGCCTGGCGCGGCGCAGCATCGAACTGGGGGCGAATTTTGTCGCGGTAGGCGTGGATACCACCGTGCTGATGAAGGGCCTGCGGAGTCTGGCCGGCCAGTACAAGACCCTGGACACCCCCACCCGCGACGGCGGGGTCTACTGACGGGCGATGGCCGTAGGAGCCGGCTTGCCGGCGAAGGCGTTCTCGCGGGTGGTGCAAGGCTTGGCGGGCTCTTCGCTGGCAAGCCAGCTCCTACACGGGGGGGCAAGGTTCGCGGGGCTTTTCCGTAGGAGCCGGCTTGCTGGCGAAGGCGTTCTCGCGTGTGGTGCAAGGCTTGGCGGACTCTTCGCTGGCAAGCCAGCTCCTACAAGGCGTTGCGGGCCAGGTGCCAGACGCGGGCGATGTCGGCAGCGCGTTCGCGCAGCAGGCGCGGGGCTTCGCGGCAGGCCTGTTCCAGGCTCATGGGGCCTGAGGTCAGGGCGAAGGCTGCATCCACGCCGTGGGCATACATCTGCTGGTAACCCTCGCCCAGGGTGCCGGCAATGACGATCACCGGAACGCCCTGCTCCCGGGCAATGCGCGCTACGCCAAACGGCGTCTTGCCCCGCAGGGTCTGGGCGTCGAAACGCCCTTCGCCGGTAATCACCAGATCGGCACCGCGCACGGCCTGTTCCAGGCCCACCAGTTCCGCCACCACTTCCACCCCCGGGCGAAATTGCGCGCCGAGGAACGCCTTGGCGGCAAACCCCAGGCCGCCAGCCGCGCCGCTGCCGGGTTCGTCACGCACGTCCTTGGGCAACACCTCGGCACAGAGGTCGGCGAAGTGCCCCAGGGCCCGGTCCAGCGCTTGCACCTGTTGCGGCGTGGCACCTTTCTGCGGGCCGAAGATCGCCGAGGCACCGTGATCGCCACACAGCGGGTTGTTGACGTCGGCGGCGATTTCAAAGCGCACCCGGGCCAGACGCGGGTCCATGCCGTCCAGTTCGATGGCGGCCAGATCAGCCAGGGCCAGACCACCACGGGGCAGTGCCTGGCCCTGGCGATCCAGCAATTTGAGACCCAGAGCTTGCAGGGCGCCGGCGCCGCCATCGTTGGTGGCACTGCCGCCGATGGCCAGGATGATGCGTTGGGCCCCGGCATCCAGCGCGGCCAGGATCAGCTCCCCGGTGCCGAAGGTGCTGCTGTTGCAGGCATCGCGTTGGTCCAGCGCCAGCAATTGCAGGCCACTGGCCTCGGCCATTTCAATGATTGCCGTGTGGCTCTGGGGCAGCCAGCCCCAGCGGGCTTCGACCGGCGCCCCCAGCGGCCCCTGGACCCGATGATGGCGCAGTTGCCCGTCACAGGCGGCAAGAATCGACTCCACCGTGCCCTCACCGCCGTCGGCCATCGGGCATTGGCACAGCTCGGCATCGGGCCAGACCTCGGCCAGCCCCTGGGCAATGGCCTGGGCCACGCCTGCGGCACTCAGGCTGTCCTTGAACGAGTCGGGGGCGATGATGATCTTCATGGGGCGTTCTCCGGTTCTTGTGCCGCCATGCTGCCACTTGGCGCAGGCGCTGACCCCGGGCCGCTGCACAAGTCCGAGGGCGCTTTATTGTTCATTGCTACAACGGCGCAACCTCGCCTAGCGTTGAAACCGCTGCCGCAGTCTGCGAACGGGCGCGTAGCGCTCGCGAGGGTCTTGAAGGCGATGCAGGTTTGACTGGAGATTGCCAAGCAAGGCCCTGCGGGCCTTTGCGCAGCCTCGCTGAAGCTCGGCAGCGGCTACAGGGGGTTGTGTTGAGCCGTGTTGGGGGGCAGCAATTGCACCCCCAGGTACAGGGCCAGCATGCCGTCCAGGCGCAAGGGGTCGACGCCGCTGAGTTCGGCGATGCGCTCCATGCGGTAGCGCAGGCTGTTGCGGTGGATGCCCAGGGCGTCGGCGCAGGCCTGGCTCTGGCCATCGTGGTCGCACCAGCTGCGCAGGGTCGCCAGCAACTGGCCGTTGCTGTCCTTGGCCAGCACCTTGCGCAACGGGGTCAGCAATTCGTCCAGGGCGTCGTCGTTGCGGTGGCGCCAGAGCATCACCGGCAGGCGGTAGCGGTTGAGGGTCAGCAGGCGCGAGTCCGGCAGCAGGTCGCGGCCGTAGGCCAGCAGGTCGCTGACCCGGCGATAGCAACGGCGCAATCCGGCCAGGCCATCGGCCTGCCCGCCCACGGCGACCCGCAGGATGTTCCAGCCCTGACCGTCGAGTTTCTCCAGCAGCCGCGGGTTGTCCAGGCCGAGGTTCGCCGGGCGACACCAGAGCAGGGAAGTCTTCGACGAACTGACGCACCAGCTGTCCGGGTAGCGGCTCATCAGCCAGGCGCTGAGGGTCTCGACGCCCTGCCCCACGGGCTGTTCCGGCGCCAGTTCGAACAGGTAGGGCGTGCGCGCCAGTTGCGGCTTGAGGCCCATCTGCCGGGCTTCGTCCACCAGGCGCGGGGAGTCGCCGCCGTCGCTCAGGAGCAGGGCCAGCAGATCGTCGCAACGCTGGCGCCGCCATTGCTGCTCGGCCTGCTGGTGACGCTGGCCCACCAGCATCTCGGCGGTCATGCGCACCAGTTCGGCGTAGGTACGCAGCAAGGCCGGATCGCCGGTGATGCCCAGCACCCCGATCAGCCGCTGGTCGTGCAGCAGCGGCAGATTGATTCCCGGTTGCACGCCCTTGAGCCGCTGCGCGGTGGGCGCGTCGATCTCCACCACCCGACCGTTGGCCAGCACCAGTTGCGCGCCTTCATGCCGGGTGTTGATCCGCTCCGGCTCGCCACTGCCGAGGATCAGGCCCTGGCTGTCCATGACGTTGACGTTGTAGGGCAGGATGGCCATCGCGCGGTCGACGATGTCCTGCGCCAGGTCATGATCGAGTTCGAACATAGGGAGAGGATCCTTGGACATTGTTCAGTGGCACAGGGGCCGTGGCCAATCGCTGTGCGCCGGCACAAAGACAGCGACCGCGGCGTGACCGAGACTCTCGGGGCGGTCAACGTTACCCTTGCACCGCGAAAAATCATAATAAAGAGAGACACACCATGTCACAGAGCGCCGCTGTCCCACTGGCCCAGGCTGACGACAAGAACGCCGTCTACAAGCGCATCACCCTGCGCCTGATCCCCTTCATTTTCGTCTGCTACCTGTTCAACTACCTCGACCGGGTCAACGTCGGCTTTGCCAAGCTGCAGATGCTCGACGCCCTGAAGTTCAGCGAGACGGTCTACGGCCTGGGGGCCGGGATCTTCTTCATCGGCTACGTGCTGTGCGGCGTGCCGAGCAACCTGGCGCTGAACCGGTTCGGCCCGCGGCGCTGGATCGCGCTGATGATGATCACCTGGGGCACCCTGTCCACCTGCCTGCTGTTCGTCACCACGCCGACCCAGTTCTATACCCTGCGCCTGTTCACCGGGGCCGCCGAAGCCGGGTTCTTCCCCGGGGTGGTGCTGTACCTCTCGCAGTGGTTCCCGACCTTTCGCCGGGGCCGGATCATGGCCCTGTTCATGTCGGCGATCCCGGTGTCCGGCTTGCTCGGCAGCCCGTTCTCCGGCTGGATCCTCAACCATTTCGCCGCCGGGCAAGGCGGCCTCGCCGGCTGGCAGTGGATGTTCCTGCTGCAGGGCATTCCCACGGTGGTACTGGGCGCCCTGGCGTTCTTCCTGCTCAGCGACAGCTTCACCCACGCCAAGTGGCTGACACCCGCTGAACGCGCAGTGCTGGCCGCCGACCAGGCCAGCGACGCCGCCAACCAGCCGAAAACCGCCAGCGACTCCCTGGCCGCGGTGTTCAATAACCCGGCGATCTGGGCCTTCGGCCTGATCTATTTCTGCATCCAGAGCGGGGTCTACGCGATCAACTTCTGGCTGCCGTCGATCATCAAGAACCTGGGCTTTGCCGACAACCTGGTGATCGGTTGGCTGAGCGCCATTCCCTACCTGCTGGCGGCGGTGTTCATGCTGCTGGTGGGGCGCTCGGCGGATCTGCGCAAGGAGCGCCGCTGGCACCTTGTCGTACCGATGCTGATGGGCGCCGTGGGCCTGCTGATCGCGGTGAATTTTGCCACCAACCCGGCCCTGGCCATCCTCGGCCTGACCCTCGCCACCATGGGCGCCCTCACCGGCCTGCCGATGTTCTGGCCGGTGCCCACGGCCCTGCTCAGTGCCGGCGCGGCGGCCGGCGGCCTGGCGCTGATCAACTCCATGGGCCAGATGGCCGGCTTTCTCAGCCCCTACCTGGTCGGTTGGGTCAAGGACAGCACCGGCTCCACCGATGCCGCGTTGTACCTGCTGGCGGCGGTCATTGTCGGCGGCAGCCTGCTGGCCCTGCGCATGACCCGCACCCTGAACCGCTGAGCCGCGGCAACGCCAAAAGCCCGTTCGAGCCCAGGCTGGAACGGGCTTTTTTCAGCGCCGGCGTCAGTCCGGCGCACCGGCGTGCCGGGTGTAATCGTGACTGATGGTCAATGCCCCCGCCGCCGGAGCATCCAGCTCCAGCACCAGCCCCCCGGGCAGACGGACGAAGATCTGCCAGATGCCGTCTTCCGGCACCTGCGCCACTTGATGCTCCAGGCCACTGGCTTGCACCCGCCGCAATACCGCTTCGGCCGCCTCCTGGGTGCTGAAGGCGATATGGCTCAGTTGCGGCTCGGGGCTATCGGCCTGCTCGATGACGTGGACCAGCGCCTGCCGGTCCTGATACAGCCAGCGCCCGGGAAAGGGAAACGGCGGGCGCCGTCCCCTTTGCAGCCCCAGCAAGTTGGCGAACGCCGCCTGCAACGCCTCGCCCTCGGCGACGTTGAACGCCAGGTGGTCGAAGCGCCAGTTCACAGCAGGCCACCGCCATCGACGTCGATCAGGCTGCCGCTGATAAAACCGTTTTCCATGGCCAGGATAAAGGCCGCGGCGATGTCGTCCGGCTGGCCGACACGGCCCACCGGCAGGCTGGCGGCCGTGCGCGCGAACATCGCCTGACGAGCCTCCTCGGACATCCCGGCATAGGCTTCGGTGGCGGTGACCCCGGGGCTGATGACATTCACCCGACGTGGCGCCAGCTCCTTGGCCAGGTGCTTGCCCAGGGCTTCGAGGGCGGCATTGAGGGTGGTCTTGAGCACCTGCCCGGGGACCATTTTGCGCGACAGCAGGCCCGAGGTCAGGCTGATGCTGCCGTGGGGCGCCAGATGGGGCAGCGCCGCCTGGACCGCGCGCCACACGCCCCAGAACTTCACCTCGAACGCCCGCTGGGCCTCCAGCAGATCGGTGTCGGCCAGGGGCTTGGCGGTGATCGCCGGACCGGCACTGATCACCAGATGGTCAAAGGCCCCCACGCTGCTGAACAGATCGCGGACGCTGGCGGCATCGGTGATATCCACGACGAGGCTGTGGGCCGATGCCGGCAACTGCGCCTGCTGGCGCTGCAGGGCATCGAGGCTGCGCCCGGCCAGCACCACCCGGGCACCCCGTTCAGCGGCCTGACGGGCCACCGCGGCGCCAATGCCGCTGCCGGCGCCGATCACCACCACGGTCTGCCCGGCCACGCTTGAGTTGGAAAGAGTCATTGCGATCACCTGTTGCGATTGAAAGTGATTGCATCTTCCCAGCTTGCCAATCGAGGAAAAATACCGCTAAAACGCAAAGATCTTTAAAGGATTTTTATTAATGAGCTCGATCCTCGACCTGGAAATCTTCGTGCGCACCGCCGACTCCGGCAGCCTTTCCGCCGCCGCCCGCTCCCTGGGCCTGACCGCGGCCGCCGCCAGCATCGCTCTCAAACGTCTGGAAACCCGCCTCGGCAGCCGCTTGCTGGCCCGTTCCACCCGCAGCATGCGCCTGACCGAGGAAGGCCGGCGCTATCTGGACAGCGTGCGCCTGGCCCTGGCCACCCTGGAGGACGGCGAGCAGGCGCTCAAGCAGCAGAGCCAGGGCCTGAGCGGGGTGCTGCAACTGTCGGCGCCCTCGGATTTCGGGCGCAACGCGCTGCTGCCCTGGCTTGACGACTTCAAGGCCGAACACCCGCAACTGCGCCTGCAGCTGCGGCTCAACGATCGCCGCGCCGACCTGTTCCGCGATGCCGTGGATGTGGCCCTGCGCTTTGGCGTGCCCGAGGATTCGAGCCTGGTGGCCCTGCCGATCCTTCCCGAGCATCGGCGCGTGGCCTGCGCCAGCCCGGCCTATCTGGCCCGCTGCGGCACCCCGCGGTCGCCCGAGGATCTGTCGCACCACAGCGCCCTGCTCTACCTGCGCAACGATCGGCCCTATGACAGCTGGCGCTTCAGCCGTGGCGCCGACACCCGCGAGGTGCCGGTGCGCGGCGACTACCTGTGCGACGACGGCGAAGTGGCCCGGCGCTGGGCCCTGGCCGGCCACGGCATCGTCTACAAGGCCCGGCTGGATGTGGCCGAGGACATTCGCGCCGGGCGCCTAGTGCCGCTGCTCGACGACTGGCAAGGGGAACTGACGCCCTTCAACCTGCTGTGCCCCCATCGCTTGCAGGTATCGGAGCGGGTGCGGCTGCTGCATGGCTTTGTGTTGCAGCGCTGTCGGGCGCTGTGCCCGTGTTGAGCGCCAGTCCGGGGGCGGCTGGCGGCTGCGCGGTTCGCCGGCAAGCCGGCTCCTACGCAATGTCCTCGCAGGTGATCTCACGGGCCTCTTTGCCGAAAAGCCGGCCCCGGCGAGGAGGCGCCATTCAGGCATTGCGCAAGGCCGGTGTTGTGGTATTTGATGGGCGCCCAGCCTGGCCGGAAATGCCCCGGCCACCCCTCTAGCACAAGGATTTCGCCCATGAGCTATCGCATCCTCGGCCATTCCGGTCTCAAGGTTTCCACCCTGACCCTGGGCACCATGATGTTCGGCGAGCAGACCAGCACCGAAGACTCGCTGCGCATCATCGACAAGGCGTGGGACCAGGGGATCAATTTCATCGACACCGCGGACGTCTACACCCAGGGCCGCTCCGAGGAGATCGTCGGTGAAGCCATCGCCCGCCACCGCCATGAGTGGGTGCTGGCGTCCAAGGTGGGGTTCGGCCCGGTGGACGGCCTGCCCAACCGCAGCGGCTTGAGCCGCAAGCACATCTTCAACGGCATCGAGGCCAGCCTGACCCGCCTGGGCACCGACTACCTGGACATCTACTACCTGCACCGCGAGGACCACAACACCCCGCTGGACGTGAGCATCTCGGCCATCGGCGACCTGCTGCGCCAGGGCAAGATCCGCTACTGGGGCCTGTCCAACTACCGGGGCTGGCGGATCGCCGAGGCGGTTCGCCTCGCCGACCAGCTGGGGGTGGACCGCCCGGTGATCAGCCAGCCGCTGTACAACATCGTCAACCGTCAGGCCGAGGCCGAGCAGATCACCGCGGCCAAGGCCTATGGCCTGGGCGTGGTGCCTTACAGCCCGCTGGCGCGGGGTGTGCTCAGCGGCAAGTACGCCCCGGATGTGGCCCCGGACAGCGGCAGCCGCGCCGGGCGTCAGGACAAGCGCATCCTGGAAACCGAATGGCGGGTGGAGTCCCTGCGCATCGCCCAGCAGATCCAGGCCCACGCCCGGGGCCGCGGCGTCGATATCGTCGAATTCGCCATCGCCTGGGTCTTGAACAACCAGGCGGTGAGCTCGGCCATCGTCGGTCCGCGCACCGAGGCCCAGTGGGATGCCTACACCCGGGCCCTGGCGGTGCAGATCAGCGCCGAGGACGAAGCCTTCATCGACTCCCTGGTGAGTCCGGGGCATGCCTCGACCCCGGGCTTCAATGACGTCGGCCACTTCGTCTCGGGTCGTTTTCCGCACTTGGGCTGAATGACGCCGGTGGCGACGCAAAGGCGCGCGCCACCGGCCTCGGGCTCGACCGGCCGTGTTGCACCTTGGCCATAAACGAGAAAAATTCCCGCCACGATGGCGCAATCAGAGCAAAAAACTCGCGCCTGACCCTCTATATTGCCCCTCGCTTCTGCGCCCTTATTTCTATGTGTCCCGAGCGTTCGGGTATTACGAGGACAGTGTGTCTAAAGGTATTGCGTTATCGGTCCTGGCGTCGGTGCTGTTTGCCGTCATGTATTTCTACACCTCGCTGCTGGCGCCCCTGACCGGGGTGGAGATCTTCGGCTGGCGCATGCTGCTGACCCTGCCCTGCATGACCCTGTTCATGATCTTCAGTGGCGAGTGGCACCGGGTCGGCCAAGTGCTGCGCCAGGTGGCAGGCAAACCGCTGCTGAGCCTGGTGTTGCTGCTGTCGTCGGTCCTGGTGGGGGTGCAGCTCTGGCTGTTCATGTGGGCGCCGCTCAACGGCTACAGCCTGGATGTGTCCCTGGGCTATTTCCTGCTGCCGCTGACCATGGTCCTGACCGGACGCATCGTGTATGGCGAGCGTCTGTCGCGCTTGCAGAAAGTCGCCACGCTGCTGGCCTGCTTCGGGGTGCTCAACGAGCTGTATCAAGTGGGCAGTTTTTCCTGGGCGACCCTGGTGGTGGCTTTGGGCTACCCGGTGTATTTCGTCCTGCGCCGGCGCCTGGGCACCGATCATCTGGGCGGCCTGTGGCTGGACATGGCGCTGCTGATCCCGGTGGCACTGTGGTTTGTGCAAGGCGGCGAACAGGGATTTGCCGTGGTCGACAGCCACCCCGGCCTGTACCTGCTGATTCCCCTGCTGGGGGTGATCAGCGCTTCGGCGCTGGCGTGTTATGTCATTGCCAGCCGCTTGCTGGCCTTCAGCCTGTTCGGCCTGCTCAGCTACGTGGAACCGGTGTTGCTGCTGTTTGTCGCGTTGCTGCTGGGGGAAAGCATCAAGGCCGGGGAATGGCTGACCTACATACCGGTCTGGCTGGCGGTGCTGGTGCTGGTGCTTGAAGGGGTCAAGCACCTGATGCGCCAACGCCGCATCTGACGGACGCGCCCGCGTTGGCCCGAACGGGCCTTCGGGCGTCGTCGGGGTTCAGGGCTTGATCTGCTTGAGCTCATTGAGCAGGGCCAGCAAGGCCTGCATCTTGTCTTCGCCAAATTGCTGCTGGATCTTCTGGTAGTTGATTTCCATGTCGCCGCTCATGGACTCGAAACAGGCCTGGCCCTTGTCGGTCAGGGTGATGAACAAGCGGCGCTGGTCTTCCGGCGACTTGCGGCGGCTGACGTACTGGTCGCGCTCCAGGCGGGTCAGTACCCCGGTCATGCTCGGCGGCAGGATGCAGGCCATCTTCGCCAGCTGGTGGCTCTCCAGCTCGCCGTTCTGGCGCAGGATGCGGATCACCCGCCACTGCTGCTCGGTCAGGTCGTGCTGGTTCAGCGAGGGGCGGAAAAACGCCATGGCGGCCTCACGGGCCTGCAACAGGGTCAGGGTCAGGGAAGGTCTGGGTGTGTTCATCAAGGCGTCGGTCGAGGGCTGGGAAACAGAGGCGCGAACATTAACACATTCACAATCGCCAGCCGACAGGCAAAACAAAGCCCGATCAGGCGGGGCCTGATCGGGCTCTGAGTTCAAGCCGGCCGAGGGTTACTCGGTGGCCAGTACTCCGCGACGCACCTGGTCGCGTTCGATCGATTCGAACAGTGCCTTGAAGTTGCCTTCACCGAAACCGTCGTCACCTTTACGCTGGATGAATTCGAAGAACACCGGCCCCATCAGGGTTTCCGAGAAGATCTGCAGCAGCAGGCGCTTGTCGCCGGCTTCCGAAGAACCGTCCAGCAGGATGCCTCGGGCTTGCAGTTCCTTGACCGGCTCGCCGTGGTTCGGCAGGCGGCCTTCGAGCATCTCGTAGTAGGTGTCCGGCGGCGCGGTCATGAAGCGCATGCCGATCTTCTTCAGCGCGTCCCAGGTCTTGACCAGGTCGTCGGTGAGGAAGGCCACGTGCTGGATGCCCTCGCCGTTGAACTGCATCAGGAACTCTTCGATCTGCCCGGCGCCCTTGGACGATTCCTCGTTCAGCGGGATGCGGATCATGCCGTCCGGGGCGGTCATGGCCTTGGAGGTCAGGCCGGTGTATTCGCCCTTGATGTCGAAGTAGCGGATCTCGCGGAAGTTGAACAGCTTCTCGTAGAAACCGGCCCAGTAGGCCATGCGGCCGCGGTACACGTTGTGGGTCAGGTGGTCGATGATCTTCAGGCCCGCGCCTTGTGGGTTGCGGTCCACGCCTTCGAGGAACACGAAGTCGATGTCATAGATCGAGCTGCCTTCGCCGAAACGGTCGATCAGGTACAGCGGCGCGCCGCCGATGCCCTTGATCGCCGGCAGGTTCAGCTCCATCGGGCCGGTTTCAATGTGAATCGGCTGGGCGCCCAGTTCCAGGGCACGCTTGTAGGCCTTCTGCGAATCCTTGACCCGGAACGCCATGCCGCACACCGACGGGCCGTGTTCGGCGGCGAAGTACGAGGCGACGCTGTGGGGTTCGTTGTTGAGGATCAGATTGATCGCACCCTGGCGATACAGATGCACGTCTTTTGAACGATGGGTCGCGACTTTGGTGAAACCCATGATCTCGAAGATCGGTTCGAGGGTGTTGGGGGTGGGCGATGCGAATTCGATGAATTCAAAGCCCATCAGGCCCATTGGGTTTTCGAAGATATCTGCCATGGTTGGCGCCTCATCATATTTTTAGAATTAACGGATCGTTAGTTGCTATCAATGCTGAGGAAGGCCGGTGGCGCACAGGAGATGCCTCGCACGCTGCGGGCAAGGAAGTCACCGTAGATCAGTTGAAACCCGAGAATCTTCATTTCGACCCTGTCTTACAGGCTGGGGGGCGAGGCTTCTGCTGCCAGAAGACTTTATTATTGTATGCGTAACCGGATTCTACACAGCGTAAAAGCCTTTGTCCGCATTCTCTATAAAATCGCCTTTTTTGCCCGGCCCGCAAGGGGTTTGTTGCACTGATAGATGCCGCCCAGAATCAGCACCCCGCCCAGCCCCATCATCAGGCTCAACGGCTCGCCCAAGAGCAGCGCACCGAGCATCACCGCGGTCAGCGGGTTGAGGGCGATGAACACCCCGGCACGGGTGGCGCCGATGCGCCGCAACCCGTCGTAGTAGCCGATGTAGGCCAGCGCCGAGCCCAGCACCCCCAGGTACAGCAGGCTCAGGCCCTGGACCGAGTTCAGCCGGGCGATGGCCGTCAGGTCGAACTCGCCACGCAGCCAGGTCGCGCCGCACAGCATCAGGGTGCCCAGCAGGATCGAGTAGGTGACGGTCTGCAAGGGGCCCAGGCGCTGGTTGAGGTCCCGGGACAGCAGCGAGTACAGGCCCCAGCCCAGAACACAGCCGAGGATCAGCAAGTCGCCCTGCCAGCCGCCGGCCGGGGACTCCAGGGCCGCCGGATCCCGGCTGCAGATCACCAGCGCGGTGCCACTCAGGCACAGCAGGATGCCCAGCAATTGGCGCCGGCTCAGGCGCTCCTTGAACAGGGCCCAGGCGCCCAGGGCGATCACCGCCGGATTCAGCGCCACGATCAGCGAAGCGCGGGAGGCACTGACCTGTTGCAGGCCGACGAAGAAGCACAGGTTGCAGAAAAAGATGCCGCAAAACCCCAGCACCGCCAGTTGGCCGAATTGGCGCAGGCTGGGACGCACCAGAGGAATGCCGGCCGCGGCCATGCAGCCGAGCAAGGCCAGGCTGGCGAGCGCGAAGCGCAGGCTGGCCAGGAGCAAGGGGGAAAGGGCGCCAGCCAGATAGCGGCCGGCGACAAAGGTGCCGCCCCAGATCATGGTCACCGCCGCCAGTCTGCAATAGACCGCCAGGTCCCCGTGGTTGGCCGCCAAGGGGCCGTTGATACTGCTGTCGCTCATGGTCGTGACGCTCTGTGCCGGTGGATTTGTGCCGCCGGGCAATTCTTTGTCTAATGATCGATCATCGTAAAATGAGCTTTTACTCATGACCCTGACCCAACTGGAAATCTTTTCCCGGGTGGCCGAGCTTGCCGGTTTCACCAGCGCCGCCACGCGCCTGGGCATCAGCCAGTCGGCGGTATCCCACGCCATCAAGTCCCTGGAGCAGGAACTGGGGGTGGAGCTGTTCCGCCGCCATCAAGCCCAGGTCGAACTCACCGACATCGGGCGCCAGCTCCTGCTGCGGGCCCGGGCCATGCTGGGGCTGGCCGTGACCCTGGAACAGGAGGCCGCCGATGCCCGAGGCATGAAGCGCGGCACCCTGCGCATCGGTTCGTTCGGTCCCACCTCCTCCACGCGCCTGTTGCCGCAGATCCTTGGGGAGTACCGCAAGGCGTATCCCGGAATCGAGGTGCATATCGACGAGGGGCCGGACCGCCAGGTCCTGCAATGGCTGGAAGAACGGCGGATCGACCTGGGTTTCGTGGTGCTGCCCGAGGAGCGTTTCGACACCTTCCCCCTGCTGGAGGACCAACTGGTGGCGCTGATTCCCGCGGCCCATGCCCTGGCCCGGGAGCGGCAGGTGCGCCTGGATCAGCTGTGTCACGACCCCTTCGTGCTGACCGAGGCCGGTTCGGCGGAACTGGTGTCACGCTTGTTCGTCGGTGCCGGCTTGCGCCCCAACATCCGCTACCGCAGCTCGCAGTTGCTCAGCACCCTGGAAACCGTGGCCCGGGGCGAGGCCGTGAGTATCCTGGCCGAGCTGTCCCTGCCTGCGGCCATCGATGCCCGTTATGTCAGCCGGGCCCTGGCGCCAGCGGTGCGGCGCCAGGTGGGGATTGCCGTGCTCGATCAGCGCCAGTCGTCGCCGGCGACCCTGGCCTTCATTGGTCACGCGCAACGCCTGTATGGTCAGACAAAGCCGTCTATCCTGCGGTGATCGAAACACGCCACAAGAGCGTCGCGCCCGCGGCCACGGTCGGATTCTCAAGCCTCCCCTCCTCTGCCACAGGTCCGATCCATGCCCTTGACCGCCAAAGGTCCACTGAAACGCTCGACCCGTACCCTCTGGACCTTGCTGGCCATTGTCCTGCCGATTGCGCTGGGCGCCGTCATCCTCTATGCCCAGGCTGAGCGAACCCTGGAGCGCAGCAGCCTGGAAACCGCCGAAGAAGCCATTCGCCAATTCGACCTGATGCTGGACAACACCGATATCGCCGCCAAGGCGCTGCTGCCCCTGGTGGGCCAGGATTGCGACGCCGCACGGCAACTGGCCCTGCGTGATCAGGTCACGCGCCGGCCCTTCGTGCGCTCGACCAATCTGGTGTGGCGCAACAGCAACTATTGCAGCTCGTTGCTGGGCAGTTACGCGGTGCCCCTCGATCCCCAGGATTATGTGGATGGCCGACTCTGGCTGATGGACGGCAACCCCATCACGCCCAATACGGCGTTGCTGATCTACCGCTGGAGCGAGGGCGAGCGCGCGGTCCTGGCCACCATCGACGGCTACCACCTGGCCAACGCCCTGCGCCTGATCAGCCGCTTTGCCGACCTGCAGTTGCAGGTGGGGGCGCACTGGCTGTCCAGCGACGGCCAGGTCCACGCGGGTGCTGCGCCCCAGGCGGCGGTGGCCAGCCAGCACCTGACCTCGGCGCGCTATCCCTACAGCGTCAGCGCCGGCTTTCCCCCAGGGGATGTCTGGCACTACATGAAAAGCCAGTACCCGGCGCTATTTGGCCTGCTGGTGTTCCTCGGCGCCGCCACCGGCGTCCTCGCCCACTGGCTGCAGAAGCGCTCCGCCTCCCCCAGCCAGGAGCTGCGCCGGGCGCTGGACGCCCAGGAGTTCATTGCCTATTTCCAGCCAGTGGTGCGCGGCGACAGCCTGCAATGGGCCGGGATTGAAGTGCTGATGCGCTGGCAACACCCCAAGGAAGGGCTGGTGCGTCCTGATCTGTTCATTCCCTTCGCCGAGCATTCGGGGCTGATCGTGCCCATGACCCGCTCGCTGATGCAGCAGACCCGGAAAGCCCTGGCTCCCCACGCCAGGCACTTCAGCGACGGCTTTCATATCGGCATCAACATCACGGCCAGTCATTGCAACGATCTGCAGTTGCTGGACGACTGTCGGGATTTCCTCGCGGCCTTTGCGCCGGGCAAGGTGATTCTGGTGCTGGAGCTGACCGAGCGCGAGTTGATCAAACCCACGGCCATCACCCAGCAGCTGTTTGCCGCCCTGCACGAACTGGGCGTGATGATCGCCATCGACGACTTCGGCACCGGGCATTCCAGCCTGGCTTATCTGCGCCAGTTCAATGTCGACTACTTGAAGATTGATCAAAGCTTCGTGGCCATGATCGGTGCCGATGCCCTGTCCCTGCATATACTCGACAGCATTATCCAACTCTCGGCCAAACTCGATCTGGGTATAGTCGCCGAAGGCGTAGAAACCACCGAACAGCGCGACTATCTGGTCGCCCAAGGGGTAGATTTCCTACAGGGTTATTTATTTGGCCGACCGATGCCCAGTAGTGAATTTGTTGCCGTTCTAGCGCGCCATTAAATAGCCATACCAGAACAACAAGTACTCGAATTGACAACTCGCAAGCTGCAGCAATTTGAATCATTCAGCCAATACCGAGGCAAACAAGAACAACCTGATTTACTCCGCCGTCATTAACTACTACAATTTTTCACGCCTGTTCATGATTCACAGGTAGGCCACTTAATCGAACCTTAATCGGCTCATGGCTTATAGCTTTGTTTGTGGTTTGTATCAGCCAAAATAGACTATTGGAGTGAAGATATTGTCCAGACTTGCTGAATTTCGTGCTGCAGAAAAAGCACTTCAAGAACAGCTCGCGCAGCTTGAATCCCTGAAGAATGACGCCGGACTCAAAAAGGAAATCGAGTTCGAAGAGAAGCTCCAGGCCCTGATGAAGTCCTATGACAAGAGTCTGCGTGACATCATCGCAATCCTTGATCCAAACCTGGGCAAAACCGGCCTGCCTCCGGCCAACGCCCCTAAACAGCGGCGCGCACGAGTGGTCAAGGTTTATCAGAACCCGCACACCGGCGAACTGATTGAAACCAAAGGCGGCAACCATCGCGGCCTGAAAGCCTGGAAAGAACAGTATGGCGCCGCCACTGTGGATTCCTGGCTGCGCGCTTGAACAAAGCCGCCACCTGAAAAAGGCCCTGCATATGCAGGGCTTTTTACATTGATAAGAATATTCTTATTACGACTTGCATCTAAGACCGCCTTCAGCACCGATGGCCGGCATTTTCACCGCACGCGACGACTGCAAGCCCGCCGGGGATTGTGCCTTGCAACAACAGCCTCACTACAACTTCAGACTTAATACCTTTCCGCTAACCCACCCTCGACCTGAGAAAGCAAACCGGCAGCTTCAGAATTTTCCTCAAAGTTTAAGGCTATTTCGTACAGCTAATATTTCGTCCCGACTATCAGCATAAGCCTGTGCCTGGCCGGCGTATGAAAGTACATAAGCCTTATTCCCATCCACAGCGGCCACCAATGTTTGCGACAGCACATGCCGGCCATTCTGGGTAATGGTGCAAGTGGTCTCCAGGGCTTGCAGCCGACTCAACTGTGCCGCATGAATCTTGTTACAGACACTCTGATAACCGCCTCGGGCAAAGTCCTTCTGCACGGATTTGCGCATCTCCAGTAATACCCCCTGAAGATTGACTACATGCCCGCTGTCGACTTGCGTCATGGTCAACTCCATGACCATCTGCGGATTGCCGGCGGCATCGTTTTTCACCGCCCGCTGACGGGAAACCTCGGCCGCCGGATCGCCCTCCTGCGCAGGCACCGGCTCCACCGTCCAGCCTTGCGGCCAGGCGACTTGTGGCGCGGCCTGGACAAAGCCGGCAAACGCCAGCACAAACAGGGCCGCGACCCGGGGGTTGAACGATTCGATCATGGATTTGCACACCAGGGAAACGGGCCTGGAAGTCTGAGCCCGACGCCAGGAATGGGCAATAGATCAGGAGCTTTGGGTTTGGCGTCATGGCGTCCGGTTGCGTATCATTGCCCGATCCCAACGACGCCTGAACCCTTGCCAGCCAAGGGCCGGTTCGCCTTCGCCCACAACCTTTGCCGCACTTTTTCCTGGAGGGCCCATGAGCCTCGAACAACTCAACACTTTCCCCGGCGTGACCGCCCAACCGGATGCGGCGACCGCACGCTTCGTGTTCAACCACACCATGTTGCGGGTCAAGGACATCACCCGCTCCCTGGATTTCTACACCCGGGTCCTGGGCTTCTCCCTGCTGGAGAAACGCGACTTTCCCGAAGCCGAGTTCAGCCTGTACTTCCTCGCCCTGGTGGACAAGGCGCAGATCCCGGCGGACGCCGCGGCCCGTACCCAGTGGATGAACGCCATCCCCGGCGTCCTTGAACTGACCCACAACCATGGCACCGAAAACGATCCGGACTTCGTCTACCACAACGGCAACAGCGACCCGCGGGGCTTTGGCCACATCTGCATCTCGGTCCCTGACGTCGTTGCCGCCTGCGAACGCTTCGAAGCCCTGGGCTGCGACTTTCAAAAACGCCTGAGCGACGGCCGCATGAAGAGCCTGGCCTTCATCAAGGACCCGGACGGCTACTGGGTCGAGATCATCCAGCCCACCCCGCTGTAACCCGGGTTACACAGGCGCTGGCTCGCCAGCGAAGGCCTGGTAGAGCACGGAGCAGGCCCAAGGGCCTGCTCCGTGACACGCAAGCGCCCCACCCTGCAAAACGCCAATAAAAAACCCCATGAGCGAAGGCTCATGGGGTTTTGTGTTTCCACTGCGGGCTTATGCCGGGGCTGAAGTGCGGATCAGGTGATCGAAGGCACTCAGAGAGGCCTTGGCGCCCTCGCCCACCGCGATCACGATCTGCTTGTACGGCACGGTGGTCACGTCTCCGGCGGCGAACACCCCCGGCAGCGAAGTCTCGCCACGGGCATCGACAATGATCTCGCCACGGGGCGACAACTCGACGGTGCCCTTGAGCCAGTCGGTGTTGGGCAGCAAGCCGATCTGCACGAAGATGCCTTCCAGGTCCACCGTGTGGAACTCGCCCGAATCGCGATCCTTGTACACCAGGCCGGTGACCTTCTGCCCGTCGCCCTTGACTTCACTGGTCAGGGCGCTGGTGATGACCTTGACGTTGGGCAGGCTGTAGAGCTTGCGCTGCAACACCGCATCGGCCCGCAGTTTGCTGTCGAACTCAAGCAGGGTCACGTGGCTGACGATACCCGCCAGATCGATGGCCGCTTCGACGCCGGAGTTGCCGCCACCAATCACCGCCACGCGCTTACCTTTAAACAGCGGACCGTCGCAGTGCGGGCAGAAGCACACGCCCTTGGCCTTGTATTCCTGCTCGCCGGGCACGCCCATTTCACGCCAGCGGGCACCGGTGGCCAGGATCACCGACTTGGCCTTGAGGCTGGCACCGCTTTCGAACTGGACCTCGTGCAGGCCGCCGACCTCCTTGGCCGGCACCAGGGCGCTGGCACGCTGCAGGTTCATGATGTCGACGTCGTACTGCTTGACGTGCTCCTCCAGCGCCGCCGCCAGTTTCGGCCCTTCGGTCTCTTGCACCGAGACAAAGTTCTCGATGGCCATGGTGTCCAGTACCTGGCCGCCGAAACGCTCGGCGGCAACCCCGGTACGTATGCCTTTGCGAGCGGCGTAAATGGCGGCCGACGCCCCGGCCGGTCCACCGCCGACCACCAGTACATCAAAGGCCTCTTTGGCGCTGAGCTTCTGCGCCTGCTTCTGCATCGCACCGGTGTCGAGCTTGGCGAGGATTTCCTCCAGGCCCATGCGTCCCTGGCCGAAGTTCACACCGTTGAGGTAGATGCTCGGCACCGCCATCACCTTGCGCTCATCGACTTCGGCCTGGAACAGCGCGCCGTCAATGGCCACGTGGCGGATGTTGGGGTTGAGCACCGCCATCAGGTTCAGCGCCTGGACCACGTCCGGGCAGTTCTGGCAGGACAGCGAGAAATAGGTCTCGAAGTTGAACTCGCCCTTGAGCGAGCGGATCTGCTCGATCACTTCAGCGCTGGCTTTGGAGGGGTGCCCGCCTACTTGCAACAGGGCCAGCACCAGGGAAGTGAATTCGTGCCCCATGGGAATACCGGCGAAACGCAGGCTGATATCACTCCCCGGGCGATTCAACGAGAACGATGGCTTGCGCGCATCGGTGCCGTTGTCGAGCAAGGTAATCTGGTTGGAAAGACTGACAATGTCTTTGAGTAACGCGAGCATTTCCTGGGATTTCGCACCGTCGTCGAGGGAGGCGACGATCTCGATCGGCTGGGTGACCCGTTCCAGGTATGACTTCAACTGAGCTTTAAGATTGGCGTCCAACATACGGGCGATTTCCTATTGATTCGGTATAAAAAACAACGCCCGAGCGAATCTCGCCCGGGCGTTATTTGAGGGCGGTGCGGCTGACTTAAGTGCGGATGACCGCCCTTGAATGAAGCATGGATTTAGATCTTGCCGACCAGGTCCAGGGACGGAGCCAGGGTGGCCTCGCCTTCTTTCCACTTGGCTGGGCAGACTTCACCCGGGTGCGCGGCAACGTACTGAGCGGCCTTGATCTTGCGCAGCAGCTCGGAAGCGTCACGACCTACGCCGCCATCGTTGATTTCAACGATCTTGATCTGGCCTTCAGGGTTGATCACGAAGGTGCCACGATCAGCCAGACCGGCTTCTTCGATCAGCACATCGAAGTTGCGCGAGATGGCCAGGGTCGGGTCGCCGATCATGGTGTACTGGATCTTGCCGATGGCTGGCGAAGTGTTGTGCCAGGCAGCGTGGGCAAAGTGGGTATCGGTGGAAACGCTGTAGATCTCAACGCCCAGTTTCTGGAATTCGGCGTAGTTGTCGGCCAGGTCTTCCAGCTCGGTCGGGCAGACGAAGGTGAAGTCAGCCGGGTAGAAGAATACGACGGACCATTTGCCTTTCAGATCAGCGTCCGACACTTCGACGAATGCGCCGTTTTTGAATGCGGTGGCTTTGAACGGTTTAACTTGGCTGTTGATGATAGGCATCGTTGACTCTCCATCAGTGGTTGAAAACGTTGGGTGAAAACTTGATGGGGAGAATCCTAGCCAATCAGTCGCCGCTTGGCTCATTGGCAAACCTGATGCCAACGATTGGTTTTGGCTATAAGGCTACCGTATTGATAGAAGAAACCTTTGATCACTGGCGCACAGGTTTCTCGTCGATGCGCGCCATGCCCATGAATGGATTGACCTCCAGGTAACGCATGGCGGACTTCATGTCCTTCCAGCCGACATAGCTCATCAGCGACTTCAGGTCCCAACCGCTGCGATGCGCCCAGGTGGCAAAGCCCCGGCGCAGGGAGTGACTGGTGTAATGCTCGGCGGCGATGCCGGCGCGCTCCAGGGCCTGGCGCAACAGGGGAATCACGCTATTGGCGTGCAAGCCCTGCTCACCCAGGTGGCCCCAGCGATCGATCGCGCGAAACACCGGGCCGCGAACCAGGGCCGCGGCATTGATCCATTCGATGTAGGCCTGCACCGGACACAGGCGCTGCAAGGCCGGCGTGTGATAGGTGCGACCAAGGTTGTCGCGGTCGCTCTTGCTGCGCGGCACATAAAGGCTGATGCCGGATCCGGCGCTGGCCTGCACATGCTCGATCTGCAGGCGGCACAGCTCATCACTGCGAAAGCCTCGCCAGAAACCCAGCAGGATCAACGCCCGATCGCGCAGCGCCCGCAACAGATCAGCCTGACGTCCGTCGCCGCGGGCCGCCGCTGCCTCGCCATCGAGCCAGGCAATCACCCGCTCCAGGTGCCGCAACTGCAACGGCTCGGCCTGTTTTTCGCGAACCGGGTGCACCGCGCGAATCCCCTTGAACACCTGACGCACCACCGGCGCCTTGGTCGGGTCGGCAAAGCCCTGGCTGTTGTGCCATTGGGCCAGGGCCGAGAGGCGCAACTTCAAGGTATTGATCGACAGTTCACCGGCATAGGCCACCAGGTAGCGGGCCACGCTGTCCGCGGTGGCCGGCAGGAATCCGCCCCACTGCACCTCGAAGTGCTCGATGGCCGCCCGATAACTGCGGCGGGTGTTATCGCGGGTGGCGGCTTGCAGGTAACGATCCAGCTCACTCATGGCAGCTCCACTGAGGCAAATGTACGGCGACCAGGGACGAAAACCGACCGCCGCGCCTGTCACACGGGGTAATACTACAATATCCAATGTCAAATTTACGCTATCGGATGCGTCTTTCTACCTGTACAATTATCGATAATTACATACCACGTATCACAGTATTAAATCGTCGGAGGACACATGGCTCGCGGAGGCATTAACAAAGCGGTGGTGAAAAAGGCGCGCCAGGCGATTCTTGCCCGCGGCGAACACCCGAGCATCGACGCAGTACGCATAGAAATGGGCAATACCGGCTCAAAAACCACCATCCACCGCTACCTGAAGGAGCTCGACGATGGCAGCACTCGCCGGGAGGCCGGCCCGGTAGCGCTGGACGAGGAACTTGGCGAACTGGTCGGGCGGCTGGCGCAGCGCCTTAAGGAGCAAGCCCGGGAACCCCTGGAACAGGCCCTCGCCCACTCCGAACAGCAGAAGCAGGCATTCGAGCAACAGCTGGAGCAAGCCCGGCGCACAGAGGAGCAGCTGCAACAGCAACTGCAGATCCAGGCCAGCGCCCTGGCCGTTGAAAGTGCCGCACTGCAAGACACGCGTTCGATGCTGCAGAGCGAACAGACCCGCAATGCCGAGCTCAACCAGGCACTGAAGGACTACGACCTACGCCTGGAAGACAAGGAGCAGCAGATCCGCTCCCTGGAAGACAAGCACCTGCACGCCCGGGACGCCCTGGAACACTATCGCGCCGCCAGCAAGGAACAGCGCGAGCAGGAGCATCGCCGCCACGAGGGCCAGCTACAGCAGCTGCAGGCCGAACTGCGGCAAGCCCAGCAGAGCGCCCTGGTTCGCCAGGACGAAATCACTCAACTGCATCGCGACAACGAACGCCTGCTCGGCGAGCAACGGGCCAGCCACAAGGAGCTTGTGCAAGCCCAGGAAGCCGCCAGCAAGGGTGCAACCCAGCAGGCACAATTGCGCGAGCAACTGACACGCCTGGACAGCGCCAGCACCCTGCTGCAGGAACGCCTGCGAGTGGCTTCGGAGGAGATGCAGGCACTCAGGGAAAGAGCCGATGAGCAGACTCGTCTGAGCAAGGAGATGGAATTGCGCGCCGCCAAGGCCGAGGCCGGCCTCGAGGCGCTGCGCCTGGCCTCCGCCAGCAAGGCGAAGGCAGGCAAGAAAGCCGACTCCTGATCAGTCGGCGACAGGCGTACGCATGGTGACGAACTCTTCGGCGGCGGTCGGGTGCACGCCGATGGTTTCGTCGAAGTCACGCTTGGTCGCACCGGCCTTCAGAGCAATCGCCAGCCCCTGGACGATTTCACCGGCGTCCGGACCGACCATGTGGCAGCCCAGCACTTTGTCGCTGTCGGCATCCACCACCAGCTTCATCAGGGTGCGTTCCTGGCAGTCGGTCAGGGTCAGCTTCATCGGCCGGAACCGGCTTTCGAAGATCTGCACCTTGTGCCCCGCTTCCCGCGCCTGCTCTTCGGTCAGGCCGACAGTGCCGATATTCGGCAGGCTGAACACCGCCGTAGGGATCATCCGGTAATCCACCGGGCGGTACTGCTCGGGCTTGAACAGGCGCCGAGCCACGGCCATGCCTTCGGCCAGGGCCACCGGGGTCAATTGCACCCGGCCGATCACATCGCCAATTGCCAGGATCGATGGCTCGCTGCTCTGGTACTGCTCATCCACCTCGATAAAGCCACGCTTGTCGAGTTTGACCCCGGTGTTCTCCAGGCCCAGGTTGTCGAGCATCGGCCTACGCCCGGTGGCGTAGAACACGCAGTCGGCGACCAGCTTGCGACCATCCTTGAGCGTGACCTCAAGACTGCCGTCGGCCTGCTTGTCGATACGCTCGATGTCCGCATTGAACTGCAGCCCCAAGCCCCGCTTGGTCAGCTCTTCCTGCAAGTGCTTGCGCACCGCACCGTCAAAGCCGCGCAGGAACAGATCACCGCGATACAGCAGCTGGGTGTCGGCGCCCAGACCGTGGAAGATCCCGGCAAATTCCACCGCGATGTAACCACCGCCCACCACCAGCACGCGCTTGGGCAACGCCTTGAGGAAGAAGGCCTCATTGGAGCTGATGGCATGCTCGCGCCCCGGGATGTCCGGAATCTGCGGCCAGCCGCCAGTGGCAATCAGAATGTGCTTGGCGGTGTAGCGCTGGCCATTGACCTCCACCTGATGCGGATCGATCAGCTTGGCGTGGCCTTCGTGCAGGGTCACGCCGCTGTTGACCAGCAGATTGCGGTAGATGCCGTTGAGACGATTGATTTCGCGGTCCTTGTTGGCAATCAAGGTCGCCCAATCGAAATGGGCCTCGCCGAGGGACCAACCGAAACCCGACGCTTGCTCGAAGTCTTCGGCAAAGTGTGCGCCGTACACCAGCAGCTTTTTCGGCACACACCCGACGTTGACGCAGGTACCGCCCAGATAGCGGCTTTCGGCCACCGCAACTTTCGCGCCGAAGCCCGCCGCAAAGCGTGCACAACGCACACCGCCGGAACCGGCGCCAATTACATAAAGATCAAAATCGTAGGCCATTTCACTCTCCCAGGCAGGCTGACAAGCATAACCGCAGATGGCGATCGGGTCAGCGCAGTGGATTGACATAAGGGCGCCCAATGAAAAAGCCACCCGAAGGTGGCTTTTTCCGACAAACCCATGCAGCGACTATCAGTAAGCCTTGCCGGTCTTGTAGAAGTTCTCGAAGCAGAAGTTGGTCGCGTCGATGTAGCCCTCGGCGCCACCGCAGTCGAAACGCTTGCCCTTGAACTTGTAGGCCATTACACAGCCGTTCTGCGCCTGCTTCATCAGGGCGTCGGTGATCTGGATTTCACCCCCCTTGCCCGGCTCGGTCTGCTCGATCAGGTCGAAGATGTCCGGAGTCAGGATGTAACGACCGATGATCGCCAGGTTCGACGGCGCATCTTCCGGCTTTGGCTTCTCGACCATGCTGTGGACGCGGTAGATGTCGTCGCGGATCATCTCGCCGGCGATCACGCCGTACTTGTTGGTTTCCTGCGGGTCGACTTCCTGAATGGCCACGATCGAGCAGCGGAACTGCTTGTACAGTTTGACCATCTGGGTCAGGACGCCGTCGCCTTCGAGGTTGACGCACAGGTCGTCCGCCAGCACCACGGCGAAGGGCTCGTCACCGATCAGTGGGCGGCCGGTCAGGATCGCGTGGCCCAGGCCTTTCATTTCAGTCTGGCGAGTGTAGGAGAACGAGCACTCGTCCAGCAGTTTGCGGATACCGACCAGGTATTTCTCCTTGTCGGTGCCCTTGATCTGGTTTTCCAACTCGTAACTGATGTCGAAGTGGTCTTCGAGGGCGCGCTTGCCACGGCCGGTCACGATGGAGATTTCATTCAATCCGGCATCCAGCGCTTCTTCAACGCCGTACTGGATCAGTGGCTTGTTCACCACCGGCAGCATTTCTTTAGGCATGGCTTTAGTCGCTGGCAGGAAGCGAGTACCGTAACCGGCTGCTGGGAACAAGCATTTCTTGATCATATGAGTCCTTAAAAAGGCTGTGCGTGCGAGTTTCGGCGCAGTCTAATCAGGCGGCGTGCACCTTACAATGCCCCGCGCTGGCTAACCGCTGCCATCATAGAGAAATAAAGCGCCAGATAGTTCCGTAGCATCCATCAGTTAGCGCTCAAGGTAAACGTCCATCCCCCCGCAGGCCTTGAAATCCGGCGCCTGCACGCCGCACCCAGGCACCGGGCAACACACGGCCGCAGCGATCCGAAACCCCCTCCTAAAGCCCATGCCAGGCGCGACTGATGGCACCGTCAATCGCCATCAGCCACTCCCTGGGCTGCTTGCGGAATATCCCGCCTATCGAGCAACGGCACTTTTCAGCAGCGGCGGCGGACTAAAGGGATGCGCTGTACCGAAATGGCCATTGGCTATAGCATCGCCACACTGATGCACAGCCCCAAGATCCCCTCCTCTGCAGACGACGAAACCCCCATGAACAAGCTTCTCGCAGTTACCGCGGTACTGGCTCTGAGCGGATGCGCCACCGCCTCCAATACTTACCTGGCCAATGGCGAGCAGGGCCTGAGCATCGATTGCTCCGGAGAGGCCGGCTCCTGGGCCAGCTGCTATGAAAAAGCCGATGCTTCCTGCGCCGGTACCGGCTATCGGATCGTCAGCACCGAAGGCACCCCGGCCCCCAAGGAAAGCGACAAGACCCTGGGCGTCGATGTCGGCAACTACAAGAGCCGCAGCGTGGTGGTGGTCTGCAAGTAGCGCACGGACGCCCGCTACATATGAATTTCGGCGAACTTGATGCCCAGGCCACGAATGGTTTCGATCAAGTCGTCGAGGCGGGCAAAGGACTCCACCTCGTCGCTGTCATCCACCAGAAAATAGCTGCGCCCGGCGCTTTTCTTGAAGAACACGATCCATTCCCCGGAATTGGCCGGGTTCTGGATCACATGGGTGGCAGAGATCGAGCCCTCTGCATGCTTTTCCCTGACGTGTTCCCGCTTCATGCTCTCTCCCAAAAAAACGATGCCGCCAGGGCGTGAGCCCAGGCGGCATCGGTAACGATAGGCGCTAGTTTATCGGATGCCCTGGCCGATCAGCACGCCTTCTACGGTCTGACCGTACAAATTTACCCCGTCATTGGCGTGAAACTTGACCCGGGTCTTCTCGATCGAGCCCTCCACCAGGCGCGGATCCTGAGGTCGCTCATGACTGTTGACGAAGGCCGCCACGTCCCAAGCCTGCTGATCGCTCAAGCTGCCGCCCTTGCCCAGGGGCATGTTGTGCTTGATGAAGGACGCCGCCGTATTGATCCGGTGCATCCCCGCCCCCCAGTTATAGGAGTCCTTGCCCCACAGCGGCGGCATGACGTAATCGGCCCCGACCTTCTGCCCCTGCCCCTGTTCACCATGGCAGACCGCGCATTGCGCCTGATACACCGCAGCCCCCTGCTTCAGGTCATACCCCTTGGCCGGCTGGGCCACATCGGGATAGCCGCGGCCGGGCAGTTCGACACCCAGCGGGGCCTTGCTCGCCAGCCAGTAGGCATACACCGATAGCGCGGTAATCTCCGGACTGTCGGCCGCCGGCGGCTGACCACCGTTCATGCTGAACTGAAAGCAGCCCTGCAAGCGTTCGGCAAAGGTGTTCACCTTGTCGTTCTTCTTGCGGTAGGCGGGGTACATCGGATACGCGCCCCACAGCGGCGCGGAGTTGGCCAGGCGCCCCTGATCGAGGTGGCAGTTGCTGCAATTGAGTCCATTGCCCACGTATTGCGGCGCGCGGCGCTTGGTGTCGACAAACAGCGCATGGCCCTCGCGCACCAGCTTGCCGTAGGCATTGTCCGGCAACTCGCTTTCGGCGGGCGGCCTGAAATACTCGGCCTGGGGCGAGGCGCTGGGCGCCGGTATCTGCGACTGATCTTCCATGGCAATGCCCGCGGCGTGTACCTGGGCGGCGAGCAACGCCAGCAACGGCCCGGCAATCAATAGTTTCATGGCCGCGCCTCCTGGGTTTTCAATTGAGCAAAGTAGTCCGCCACCGCCGTGACCTCGTCGCCAGTCAGGGATTTGGCGACATGCCCCATCAGGTCATTGGGATCGTTGTGACGAGTGCCGTCGCGCCAGGCGTTCAACTGAGCCACCAGGTAACTGGCGGGCTGTCCGGCCAGCGGCGGAAATGCCACGCCCACACCGACACCACCCGGTCCGTGACAGCTGACGCACTCGGGTACTTGACGCTCCCAGGCACCGCGCAGGGCCAGGCGCTCGCCAACGCCGCTGGCGCTCTGGCTGCGGTGGGTCTGCGGGGTCTGTGGTCCGGGCATGGCCGCCAGGGTCGCGGTGACCGCGGCAATTTCCTCTTCGCTCAGAGCCTTGGCCAGGGGCTGCATCACCGGGTTGCTGCGGGCGCCGCTGCGAAAATCGTGCAACTGCTTGGCCAGGTAGCCCGCCGGCAACCCCGCCAGACGCGGAAAGCCGGCAGGCGCCAGCCCCATTGCATCAGCACCGTGACAAGCCAGACAGGCCGTGGCCCCTGGCTGGGCGCCACCCTGGGTGAACACCTTCTGGCCGTCGGCGGCAGAGGCAGATTGTATGAACAGCAGCATCAGGCCACTCAATAGCATCCGATCCAGTGGGATCATATGTACTCCATTATTCTAGTTATATGCTTAGACCCAGCCGGTATAAGCGCACAAATAGTAGGGCAATAGATCCACAGCGACAATGCGCAACAGCTGCCTGTGCCACTGCAGGCAGGCCGCTGTCGCGCCGAACGGACGTGGCCCAGCAGGGAGGTTTGAACCGGCCAGCGCCTGAGGCACCGGCGAAAGGCAGGCCAGGACACGCCTGGGCCTGGACGCTCAACCGGAGATGCAGGCCTCCCCCGCCTTGCGCACGTCCTGAGGACGCAAGGGGTTGTTGGACATCTGTTCGTGCAGCTTGATGCTGCTGCCCCCGGAGCGCTCATCGATGTAGAACACCGCCGCCGGCGCCGACGACAGGCTCTGGGGCACGATCACCCGATACCCGTCCTTGTGCGGCTCGACCTGCAATGCACCGCGACTGCCGGAGAGCTTGCCGCTCAGGCACTGGACGTACTCCTGGGGCTTCTTGCCGGAGATGACGCTCAGGGTCGGCGGCGTCTGGTTGATGTCCGAAACCGTCGCGCAGCCACTGATGGCCAACAGCACAATCCACACCCAGCGTTTCATAACAAACCTCCAATAAATGCCCCTCCGACAGCAACGGCGCTGTTTTTCTCCGGAGGCACGGCTTTATCGCCGATAAAAATCCAAATAACTGTTTTAAATTGTCAAACCCCGACGCGGGGGCCGAATAATACCCCGTTGGGCCTGATAAACTGCGCCATCGCCCACGCACCTGTTTTGTTTTTTTGTAGCTATAGCCCTTCTGGAGGCGCCCATGAAATTCATCCACCAGCGCGAGCACCTGAACGAAGACGATATCGTCGTCATCGAATGCTCCCAGGTCTGCAACATTCGCCTGATGAGCGACGCCAACTTCCGCAGTTTCAAGAATGGCGGCCGCCACACCTATCACGGCGGCGCTTTCGACAAGTTTCCGGCGAAGATCACCGCCCCCAGCACCGGCTTCTGGAACATCACCATCGACACCGTCAACCGGCGCCCGATCAGCGTGACCCGCAAGCCGAACCTGAGCCACTCGATCCGCATCATTCGCCGTTCCAGCTCGAAACTGCGTTAAGCCACAGCCCTTCTGCGACAACAGGTAATCCCGTGCCCCAGACCACCAAGTACGTCATCAAATACAAGCTCAACGGTGAGCGCCGCTTCGAATTCGCCCAGCTGGAAAACGGCACCCAGGAAGAGGCCCGGGCCACCCTGGAAGCCCTGCATGGTCAGTCCGGCGACGTGATCAGCGACGTCAGCGTCAGCAAGGCCCTGTAATTCCCCCACCACGGATTCGAGCGCAAGCAGCGGAGTGCGCACTGGCCGGCCGAGCCCCAGACTGCCCGGGATATCTCCGGCCCAGGACACTCGCGCCATGCCCGCTTCCTCGCTTCACCAGCGTCTGCAACAACTGGACTGGGCCCGCATCGCGCAGGCCCTGGACCAGGACGGCTGCGCCCGCCTCGAAGGCCTGTTGACGGCCCAGCAGTGCCAGGCCCTGTGCGACCTGTATCCGCAGCCCGAACTGTTCCGCTCGAAAGTACTGATGGCCCGCCATGGTTTCGGGCGCGGTCAGTACCAGTACTTTGGCTATCCGCTGCCCGAGCCGGTGGCCCAACTGCGCCAGCAGCTCTATCCCCATCTGGTGGAGCAGGCCAACCGCTGGAACCAGGACATGCACATCGACGTCCGCTACCCGGCAGAACATTCGGCGTTCATCCAGCGCTGTCACGCCGCCGGCCAGTGGCGCCCCACGCCGCTGTTGCTGCAATACGGCCCTGGGGACTACAACTGCCTGCATCAGGACCTGTACGGCGAGCAGGTGTTTCCCTTGCAGGCGGTGTTCATGCTGTCCCGGCCGGGGACCGACTTCACCGGCGGCGAACTGGTGCTCACCGAGCAGCGCCCGCGCATGCAGTCCCGGCCACAGGTCATTGGTCTGAAGCAAGGTGATGGGCTGGTTTTCGCCGTGCATCATCGGCCGGTAAAAGGCGCGCGCGGGCATTATCGGGTGACCCTGCGTCACGGGGTCAGCCGCGTGCACAGTGGCCAGCGCCACACCCTAGGAGTGATCTTTCACGATGCCTTGTAACCCTGACGCCCCGGTCAATCTCGGGCTCTTTGCCGAAAGCGACCTGCTGCAGCCGGCACGTACCGAGGTGCTGGGCCCCCAGGCCCGGGTCTTGCGGGGCTTTGCCCTGCCCTGGATCGAACGCCTGCTGCCCAGGCTCCACGAAGTGCTGGCGGCGGCTCCCTTTCGCCAGATGATGACGCCGGGCGGCCATACCATGTCCGTCGGCTTGAGCAGTTGCGGCCAGCTGGGCTGGACCACCGACCGCAGCGGCTACCGTTACAGCGCCATCGACCCGCAAAGCCTGCGGCCCTGGCCGGCAATGCCCGAGGTGTTCCGGCAACTGGCCGAGCGCGCGGCACAAGCCGCCGGCTTCAACGACTTCAATCCCGACTCCTGCCTGATCAACTGTTACCGCCCCGGCGCCAAAATGTCCCTGCACCAGGACCGGAACGAACGCGACTTCAACGCGCCCATTGTCTCCCTGTCACTGGGGCTGCCGGCGATCTTCCTGTTTGGCGGCCAGCAGCGCAGCGACAAGAGCCAGCGGGTGCCGCTGCTCCACGCTGACGTGGTGGTCTGGGGCGGCGTGGACCGCCTGCGCTATCACGGGGTGCTGCCGCTCAAGGACGGCACTCACCCGGAGCTTGGCCGACAGCGGATCAACCTGACCTTTCGCCACGCCGGTTGAACGCGAAAATTCAAGCGCAAGCCGCGGAGTGCCGGGCAGGCCCCAAGGGATTAATCTGGCCGCCATTCCCGGCCGAGGACCGATCATGAATGCCCCATCGCGCAAACAGCGCATCGAACAGGACCCACGCTGGCAGGCCGTGCTCAAGCGCGACGCCAGCGCCGATGCGAGCTTCGTCTACGCCGTGCGCACCACCGGCGTGTACTGCCGCCCCAGCAGCCTGTCGCGACTGCCGAAAGCGGAAAACGTCGAGTTCTTCGATAACGCCCAACAGGCCGAAGCCGCAGGCTATCGGCCGAGCAAACGCCAGGCCAGCGACCAGACCCAGGTCGCCGCCCACCACGCGGCGATGGTGGCCGAAGCCTGTCGGCAGATCGAGCGCGCCGAATCGGCCCCCAGCCTGGAGCAACTGGCGCAGCACGCGGGCATGAGCAGCTACCACTTCCACCGGGTGTTCAAGGCCGCCACCGGACTCACGCCCCGGGGCTATGCCAACGCGCAGCGCTCACGCAAAGTCCGCCACCACCTGGAGAACGGCCACTCGGTGACCGACGCCTTGTACGACGCCGGCTTCAACTCCAACAGCCGCTTCTATGAGGCCGCCGACCAGTTGCTGGGCATGAAGCCCAGCGACTACCGCGCCGGCGGCCCCAACACCGATATCCGCTTTGCCGTGGGCCAGTGCTCCCTGGGAGCGATCCTGGTGGCCCGCAGCGAACGCGGGGTCTGCGCGATCCTCCTGGGGGACGACCCCAACCAATTGGTGGAGCAACTGCAAGACAAGTTTCCTCGGGCCAACCTGTTGGGCGCCGACGCTGATTTCGAGCGTCTGGTGGCCCGGGTGGTGGGCTTTATCGAAGCGCCGGCCATTGGCCTGGATCTGCCCCTGGACCTGCGCGGCACCGCGTTCCAGGAACGGGTGTGGCAGGCCCTGCAGAGCATTCCCGCCGGCAGCACCGCCAGCTACGCCGAGATCGCCCAGCGCATTGGCGCGCCCAAATCCATGCGTGCGGTGGCCCAGGCCTGTGCCGCCAACTGCCTGGCGGTGGCGATCCCCTGCCACCGGGTGGTGCGCAGCGACGGCAGCCTTTCGGGCTACCGCTGGGGCGTGGAGCGCAAGCGTCAGTTGCTGGAACGCGAGGCGCTGCCCGAATCCTGAATGCCGATGTAGATGGCCACCGAGTCGGGGCTGGTATAGACCTCGAAATCCGTGGCGAAGGCGCGACGGACCTGGGGGTTGTCCTGGAAGTAGGCCCAGATCAGGCCCCAGGCCTGGATCACGCAATCGGGCATCGCGCCCTGGGCGCTGAACACCAGGTAGTCACCGCCCTGGATCTGCACACTGGGGTAATCGGCGCCGGCGTCGCTCACCGCCACCCCGGCCATCACGTCGAACGCCCCCAAGGCATCGGACTCGTAGTTGGAATAGACGCCATAGACGAACGAGTCCGGTTGCCGCGAGGCGATCTTGTTGAACAGGTCTTCGACATAAAAACATTGCCACATCGGCCCGATCCGGGCGCTGTCTGCCTGTTGCTCCGCGGCGTTGCAGGTTCGTACTTGCAGGCCTGCAACACGAAAGGGCAGTACTTCGCGCAGTTTTACATCCATGGTCGGCGTTCCTTTATGGGGCGGTGAGGAAAAATATCCGCCGCAGTCTAGCGTCGGATAGACGCCGCCGACAGTCGCCGACACGGTCGCTGTATCGGTGGTCGACGCGTCTATTTGGGCCCGGGTTGAAAAGTCAGCTGGCCGCACAGCGCCCTGGCCTGATAAAAACCTCGGGGCGCCCCGCCCAATCCTGCCGACGGAGAACCCTTTCACATGAGCCACTGGACCGATCGCCGCCTCCTCGACCTGCTGGGCATCGAACTGCCCATCATCCAAGCCCCCATGGCGGGGGCCACCGACGCCGCCATGGTGATCGGCGCCAGTCGCGCCGGCGCCCTGGGCTCGCTGCCCTGCGCCATGCTCGGGCCGGAACAGATTCGCCTGGAGGTGCAGACCATCCGGGCCGCCTGCCGTCATCCGCTGAACCTGAACTTCTTCTGTCATTCGATGCCCGCCGTCGACCTCGAGCAGGAGGCACGCTGGAAAGACGCCCTGAAACCCTACTATCAGGAGTTGGGGGCGGATTTCGACGCCCCGACGCCGGTCAGCAACCGTGCGCCCTTCGATGAAACCAGTTGCCAACTGGTGGAAGAGCTGCGGCCCGAAGTGGTGAGTTTTCACTTCGGCCTGCCGGCACCGGCGCTCCTGGCGCGGGTCAAGGCCACGGGGGCCAAGGTGCTGTCTTCGGCCAGCACCGTGGACGAGGCGCTGTGGCTGGAAGCCCGCGGCTGCGACGCGATCATCGCCATGGGCTACGAAGCCGGCGGCCATCGGGCGATCTTCCTCAGCGATGACCTCAACACCCAGGTCGGCACCATGGCCCTGGTGCCGCAGATCGTCGATGCGGTGCAGGTGCCGGTGATTGCCGCCGGCGGTATCGGCGACGCTCGGGGTATCGTCGCCGCCCTGGCCCTGGGCGCCTCGGCGGTGCAACTGGGCACCGCCTACCTGTTCACCCCGGAAGCCAGGATCAGCGCCGCCCATCACCGGGCCCTGCGCACCGCCAAGGACAGTCAGACCGCCCTGACCAACCTGTTCACCGGCCGCCCGGCCCGCGGCATCGTCAACCGGGTGATGCGTGAGATCGGCCCCATCAGCCCGCTGGCTCCGGCCTTTCCCCGCGCTGGCGGCGCCTTGATGCCGCTCAAGGCCAAGGACGATGCGGACTTTGCCAATCTGTGGTCCGGCCAGGCCCTGCGCCTGGGCATCGAGCTGCCGGCCTACGAGTTGACCCTGCGCCTGGCCGAACGGACGCTGGCCCAGTTGAACAGACGCTGAGGAACAGGGCCGCGACGGCGATCGCGGCCCTGTGCATTGGGGGCAGGCTCACGGTTCCGCTTGCGAGCGATACGCTATATATTTCGCTATACAGCGCTTGACCTCGCCTGGCTGCACAGGCCCTGCAATCACCGCTTGCGCCCCGACTTCCTTCCCCCCAATGGAGCTGTTTGATGAACTTTCGCGCCTCAGGCTTTGCCCCGACCGGCCTTGCGGCCCTGCTCGCCGTCTTCGCTTTGAATTCGGCCCAGGCCGCTGAAGTCCAGGTGGCGGTGGCCGCCAACTTCACCGCGCCCATCCAGGCGATTGCCGCCGACTTCGAGAAGGACACCGGCCACAAGCTGGTGGCCGCCTACGGGGCCACCGGGCAGTTCTATACCCAGATCAAGAATGGCGCGCCCTTCGAAGTCTTTCTCTCCGCCGACGACAGCACCCCGCAGAAGCTCGAAAGCGAAGGCGATACCGTCAAGGGCTCGCGCTTCACCTATGCCATCGGCACCCTGGCCCTGTGGTCGGCCAAGGAAGGCTATGTCGACGGCAAGGGCCAGGTACTCAAGGACAACCAGTACCAGCACCTGTCCATCGCCAATCCCAAGGCCGCGCCATACGGCCTGGCCGCTACCCAGGTCCTGGCCAAGCTGGGCCTGAGCGACAAGGTCAAGGGCAAGCTCGTCGAAGGCCAGAACATCACCCAGGCCTATCAGTTCGTCTCTACCGGCAACGCCGAATTGGGCTTTGTCGCCTTGTCCCAAATCTACAAGGACGGCAAAGTCAGCAGCGGTTCGGCCTGGATAGTGCCCGCCCAGATGCATGACCCGATCAAGCAGGATGCGGTGATCCTCAACAAGGGCAAGGACAATCCGGCCGCCCGGGCGCTGGTCGACTACCTCAAGGGCCCGAAAGCCGCTGCCATCATCCAGTCCTACGGTTATCAACTGTAAATGAGCCTCTCGAGTGCCGATTTTTCCGCCATCTGGCTGACCCTGAAACTGGCGTCCCTGACCACGCTGATCCTGCTGGTCGTCGGCACTCCGATTGCCCTGTGGCTGTCGCGCACCCGTTCCTGGCTGCGCGGGCCGGTCGGTGCCGTGGTGGCCCTGCCCCTGGTGCTGCCACCCACGGTGATAGGTTTCTACCTGCTGCTGGCCCTGGGGCCCCAGGGTTTCCTGGGCCAGCTCACCCAGTCCCTGGGATTGGGCACCCTGACCTTCAGCTTCAGCGGCCTGGTGCTGGGCTCGGTGATCTATTCCATGCCTTTCGTCGTGCAACCGCTGCAGAACGCCTTTTCCGCCATCGGCAGTCGCCCGCTGGAGGTCGCCGCCACCTTGCGCGCCGGCCCCTGGGACAGTTTTTTCACGGTGATCCTGCCCCTGGCGCGGCCGGGCTTCATCACCGCCTCGATCCTCGGCTTTGCCCACACCGTCGGCGAGTTCGGCGTGGTGCTGATGATCGGCGGCAACATTCCCGACAAGACCCGAGTGGTCTCGGTGCAGATCTACGACCACGTCGAAGCCATGGAGTATGCCCAAGCCCACTGGCTGGCCGGCGCCATGCTGGTGTTCTCGTTTCTGGTGCTGCTGGCGCTGTATTCCAGCCGCAAGACCAAAGCCGGCTGGAGCTGAGCCATGAGCCTCCACATCAAGCTGCACCTGGATTACCAGGCATTCGACCTGGACCTGGATCTGCAACTGCCGGGCCGCGGGGTCACCGCGCTCTATGGCCACTCCGGATCCGGCAAGACCACCTGCCTGCGCTGCATCGCCGGCCTGGAAAAGGCCGGGCGCGGTCGCATCCAGATCAACGACGAGGTCTGGCAGGACAGCCGGCAACGGCTGTTCGTGCCACCGCACAAGCGGTCCCTGGGTTATGTGTTTCAGGAGGCCAGTCTGTTTGCCCACCTGTCGGTCCAGGCCAACCTGGAGTTCGGCCTGCGCCGCATCCCCAAGGCGCAGCGCCGGGTGGACATGGCCCAAGCCACCGAACTGCTGGGCATCGGCCACTTGCTGCAGCGCCATCCGCAGCACCTCTCGGGCGGCGAGCGCCAGCGCATCGGCATCGCCCGGGCCTTGCTCACCAGTCCACGCCTGCTGCTGATGGACGAGCCCCTGGCGGCCCTGGACTCCAGACGCAAGGGCGAAATCCTGCCCTACCTGGAGCGCCTGCACGACGAGCTGGATATCCCGGTGCTCTATGTCAGTCATTCCCAGGACGAAGTGGCACGCCTGGCGGACCACATCGTGCTGCTCAGCGATGGCCGCGCCCTGGCCAGCGGCCCCATCGGCCAGACCCTGGCGCGCCTGGATTTGCCCCTGGCCCTGGGTGACGATGCCGGCGTGGTGGTCGAGGGCCGGGTCAGCCACTACGACCCGAATTATCAATTGCTGACCCTGCAACTGCCCGACAGCCCACTGCAGGTACGCGTGGCCCACGGTGCGCTGGCCCAGGGCAAGGCCCTGCGCTTCAAGGTCCAGGCCCGCGACGTCAGCCTGAGCCTGCAGGCCAGCGAACACAGCAGCATCCTCAACCGCCTGCCGGTGACCGTGTGCGAAGAGATCCCGGCGGACAACGTCGCCCACGTCCTGGTGCGCCTGGACGCGGCGGGCACCCCGCTGCTGGCACGTATCACTCGTTACTCCCGGGACCAGCTCGAGCTGCATCCCGGCCAGCAGCTCTGGGCCCAGATCAAGGCGGTGGCGGTACTGGCCTGAATCCATCTCCGCCCTTGCCAGGGCCCCGGGTCCGGCGTTAGGCTTCGCGCCTTCCTTGCCGTCCCAGGACGATTGCCGACGTGAACAACTAAGCCTTCCAAAATGTATCCGCGACGAGCCCCTCAACCGCGCTCGTTGGTCTGTTGCCACATTTTCCGGAGGTGCTGATGACTCACGTCAAACGGCTGCCTGCGCTGGTTTCACTGAACCGGCTGTCTTATCAATTCGCCAATGGCGACACCCTGTTCGATGCCCTGAACCTGACGTTCGATGGCCTGCCCACAGCCATAGTCGGGCGCAATGGCGCGGGCAAATCCCTGCTGCTGCGCCTGATCGCCGGGGAACTGCAACCCTCTGCGGGCAGCATCCAGCGCCCTGCCCGCCTGACCTACGTGCCCCAGGATCCGCGACCGGCGCCGCAGCAGACGGTGGCCCAGGTCGCCGGGCTGGCCGAAGCCCTGCACGCCCTGCAACGCCTGGCGGCCGGCACCGCGGCCGCGGAGGATTGGCAGCAGGTCGATGGCCGCTGGGACCTGGCCGAGCGGCTGCGTCAGGCCCTGGATCAGGCCGGCCTGGCGTGGCTGCAGCCCGAGGACCCGGCGGCCACCCTGAGCGGCGGACAGCTGGCCCGGGTGGCGCTGATCGGCGCCCTGCTCGGCGACGCGCCACTGCTCCTGCTCGATGAGCCGAGCAACCATCTGGACCGGGCCGGCCGGCGCTGGCTGATGGAGCAGTTGCGGCACTGGCGCGGCGGGCTGATCCTGGTCAGCCATGACCGCCAGTTGCTGATGCAGGTGCAGCGCATCGTCGAGCTTGGCCCCTTGGGCGCCCGGGTCTATGGCGGCAATTACGCGCTGTTCCAGGCCCAGCGCCAGGCCCTTGAAGGTGCCACCCAGGCGACACTGGAACAGGCCCGCAGCCAACGCAGCCGCGAACTCAAGCGCCTGCAGCGCGAGCACGACACCATCCAGCGCCACGCCGCGGCGTCGCGCAAGCACGCCAAGACCGCCAATGTCTCCAGCATGGAACGGGCCAGCATGCTCGGCGGCGCCCGGAACATCATGGGCCAGGTGCGGCACCAGCATCAGCAACACAAAAGCGCCCTCGACCAACAGGTTCGCGATGCCTACGCCCGGGTCACCCCGGAGCAACCTACCCTGCTCACCCTGCCCGAGACCCGCATGGCGGCCGGCCAGGCGCTGTTCAATCTGCAGCGGGCGCAACTGCCCTGGCTGGACAGCGAGTCGCCGGCGACCTATCTCACCGGCAACCTCAGCGGCCCGGCGCGCATTGCCCTGGTCGGTCCCAACGGGTGTGGCAAATCCACCCTGCTGAAGATGCTGGCCGGGCATCTGCGGCCGCTCAGTGGTCAATGCCGGGTAACGGTGGCCAGCGCCTATCTGGATCAGCACCTGCTGCAATTGGCCGCCGAGCGCTCGCTGCTGGAGCAGTTGCAAAGCGGCGCCACGGCCCTGGAGGAAAGCACCCTGCGCACCCGGCTGGCGCGCCTGCAACTCGATGCCCGTCGGGTCCAGCAACCCTGCGCCTTGCTCAGCGGCGGCGAACGCCTTAAAGCTGCCCTGGCGCTGGCGTTGTGGGCCGGTAATCCGGCGCAGCTGTTGCTGCTCGACGAGCCCACCAACCACCTGGACCTGGAGTCGGTACAGGCCTTCGAGCAAGCGCTGCGGGACTTTCCCGGCGCGTTGCTGGTGGCCTCCCACGATGAGGCCTTTCTCCAGGCCCTGGCACCGACCCATGAGTGGCAATGGTCTGCCCGCGGCTGGCAGCTGCGCGAGTGCCGGCCATGAAGCAGCACTGCCCGCAAGCGCGGCGCCCTGGCCCGGATGTCGGCCTGCAGACGCTTAGCGCAGCCGGGGGCGGCGCCGAATTGCCCTCGGCACCGTGCGGGGGGTCACTTGAGCTTGACGGCGGTCCCGGTGGCAAACACCACCACCATGCCGCCACGCCCCGAAGGCATGCTGATCTCGAAATCCAGGCCGACCACCGCGTCGGCATTGAGCCCGCGGGCGCGCTCCTTGATTTCACTGGTGGCCTGGATCCGCGCCTCTCTCAGGGCCCGTTCCAGAGTCTGGGAACGGCCACCGAAGAAGTCGCGCATCCCGGCGAACAGGTCGCGGACCACGTTGATGCCCTGAACCGATTCGGCGCTGACGATATCCAGATAACCGGCAATTTCCCGGCCTTCGATATGGGCGGTGGTGGTGACGATCATGTACTTCTCCCTTGAGCGAACAGCCCGTCCCGAGATCTTGGAACGGCAAAGCCGGCGATGGTAGCAGAGCCCGGAGATTCGGCGCCGGCCATGTGCGGTTGAGCACCCGGCACAAAAAGCCCCGCTCTTTGGCGGGGCTTGGGCTCAGGGCTTCAAGGGACGCTCTTCATCCAGCTCGGAGAGGCTCTTGCCGTCGTCCGGGTGTTTCCAGGTCTGCGGTGGCGGCTCCCGGTGTTCGACCGGGTGCTGCTCCGTTTCATCGCTGCGTTCATGCTCGTAAGGGCGTTGCTCTGGTGTTGTCATGCCCACCTCTCTTCCTGAAGGGATTTTTGACTCGCCTGTTCAGGTTAGAACAGATCCGGCCACCACCCGGTGCCGTCGACCGGAGCACCGCCGGTCAAGATGAAATTTCTTTCACCCAAGGGCCGACCGCGTCTGTGTATAGTCCCCTCGCTCATTCAAGCAACTACGTTCGCCCGCCCTCTCCCGCGGGCTTTTTTTTGCCCGCAAGCCACGCCGGCCAGGGCTCACTGAGGGTCGATCTCCTGGCAGTCGTTGAGCAGTTGCTGCTCCTTGGCGGTGTGATCTGCCTCCAGGAACGACAACATGGCCATCTTGCCTTTGGTGTGCCAGCGAAAGCTGTTCTGTTCGTCGTCCGCCACATACAGCGCACCGGAAGCCGAACGGGCAATGTGCATGGGAATCAATTGGTCCTTGTAGTAGAGCGTGGCGAACGAGGTGCCATTGTCGATGTTCAGGTAGGCCGCATCGATGCGGACATTGCCCTCGCACCGATAGCGCGCCACCTGGCTCTGATAGGTCGGTTCAGGGGTGGGTGACTGAGCCTGGGCAGCCTCGGTGAGAATCGGCAGGGCCGAAGCCAAAGCCGCGGCGCAGAGCATTGCGAGACGAGTTTTCACGGTATTTCCCCCGGACGGTCAAAGATGCCCCATGGGACTGCCGACCGCGATTTTAGTTCATGCCCGAAAGGCCTCACCCTGGGCTGCCGGGCGTGCCAGCACCGCCCTTGCTCAGGTGCTGGACGGGCGCACACGGCGGCGGATTTGCACGCCCCGCCCCACCCGACGCACGGCGCCACTGCCAACCGTTTTTTCTCAGACTGCCAGCGGGGACTCGACCCGATCGCGGGGCATCAGGGTCAGGTAGTCTTCGAGAGCATCCGAGGCCAGCGGCTTGATCATGATGCGCACCCGGTGCCGCAGCCGGCCTAGCTCGATCCCGTCACGGGTACGAGCCTCAACGTAGCCGCAGGCTCTCCAGAAGCCCTCGGCCCGGACGTTCTCGACCACCACGCTCAGGCGCAGCCAGCGCGCCCCCAGACCTGCGGCCCAATCTTCCAGCTCGCGATGCAACTGCCGGGCAATGCCCTGGCCCTGCAGCGAGCCGGCCAGCATGAACAGACCAATGTGCCAGACCCCGGGCGCCAGCAGATCGCTGACGATACTGACCATGGCCACCAGGGCTCCTGTGGCGTCGAAGTAACCGATCTTCCACTTGCGAGTGAAGGACCAGCCCTCTGGCAAGCGGTCATCGATTTCATCGCGGGCTTCATCCGGCTGCGGCGCACAGCCGTGAACCCTGTGGAAGTAGTCCGGATTCTCAACGAAGAACGCCTGCAACCGCTCGACATCCAGCAGGGTGATCTCCCTGGCCCACAGTCCAGTGGATGAATGAGGCAAGGGGCCTTGTTGCATGGGATAACGCTCCGAGAGGGCCACAAGACCCGTGCATGAAAAGGCGATCCTAGCGCTCCCTGCACAACCGGCGACATGGTCCATTTGTTGAAAAGATGTATAACGCACGGTGCCTGACCAAGACTCAGGCAGGCCCCTGGATTTATCATGGGCGCCCCGCGCCAGCGGCTCCCCCCACCCAGCAACGGATTGCAAGCATGTCCTCACCTCTGTCTTCGCCCGGCTACCAGCGCCTGCTGGCCCTGCAGCAACGCATCCATGACTTCACCCGGGACCAGGCCAGCGAGCGCGACGACAACCCCGAGGACCTGACGGGACCGCTGTGGGTCAGCGATTACAACTACCTGGCCCTGGCCCCGATACGTGGTGGCCTGCATCTGGAGTTTCATGGCGACCTGTGGGAGGAGCCCTTTGCCTGGACCCTGGAATGCCTCGCCGACCAGGCAGTGGCCGATACCCTCAGTTCCCTGGCCTTTTCCGGCCCGGACCAAGGGGCAAACGGCACCCGCGAATGGGAGTTCACACCCTTGTTGGACAGCGACGTGAACTTTCCCATTCTCAGGTCGCTGTCGGTTCGCCCCAGCGAGCCCCAGGACCACAATGCCTCGCTGATCCAGAAAGCCGGCACGCTGATGGAGGAAGCAGGAGAGATCGCCCGCTTTGTCGCCAAGGCGCCGCATCTGAGCGAATTGACCCTGCCCAATGCCCCCGACTCGAGCTTCTTCCAGGTCCAGCTGCCGCACCTTACCCACCTACGCATTGGCGGCCATTGGGACACCCAGCACTTCATTGCCAACCTGGCCGGCTCGGACAATCTGCCGCGGCTGAGCAACCTGGACTTCACCGAATCCAGCGCGCTGCAGAACAACTGGGCGGATCAGCGCGAAGAACAGTCCGTCACCTCCTTCGCCGACTATGAACAACTATTGGCCAGTGCTGCCTGCGACCCTTTGAGGGCGCTACGCCTGCGCAACACCTGCCTGAGCCTGGAACAGCTCGAGCGCCTGCAACAGCTGCGCCCTGCATTGCAGTTCATGGTGATCCAAGCCACTGGCGGCGGCTACGTAACGCATTTTGCCCGGCACGTATTTCCCTGGCGGCATCTGGTGCAGCCGGATCCGGGACAACGCTGAAACCACCCTGCAACGGCAACCGACAAAATTGCGAGCCCTGATCCGAGTGAACAGCCGCCCAGGAGCCGGCCCCGCACAGCCGATCGACCGGCTCCTGGGCCCTCGGTTGAGCCATCAGCCCGTGGGCTCGTGCTCTTGCGCCATCAAGAGCGTGGTAGCCTTCGCGCTGATTCTCAAGCGCCGTGGAAGACCGATCCAATGACCAAGAAACAGCCGGCAGAGAGCAACACCGTGACTGCTGCCGATATCGAACGCTCCATACAGGCCCTCAACAAGATGGCCGAGCGCCTGTGGGGAGATGGCCGGGAAGCGGAAGCCCAGGCCCTGATCAATGCCCTGGACGGATTAAACCGGGCACTGGATCGGATCCGGATTGGAGAGAGCCGCAGGATTGTCACGCTGCATTGAGGCATAACGCGGGCCACCGTCCCGATCAACCGCCGGCCAGGGGCTGTTCACCTCAAGTGGCTGCGCTGTAGCCGCCCCTGCGACATCATCGACTTTTGGCGATGACCTCACTCATGTACTGATTCAAGTCGCGAAAATCCTTAACGCTCCAAGGGTGCGGCGCGATCTTTACGCCGTTCTCTCGCAAGATTCTTGGGATCAAGTCGCCATTGGGACGAAGAATGACCGAAGAGACGATCACGCCCGGATAGTCCTTGAGGCGTTTCTTGAACGCGGCAGTGGTCAGGTCCGGTGTCGGCGGCTTGCTTTTATGCGCCAAGGGCCCCGTGCCCTTGATGTCCGCTCCGTGACACACGGCGCATCGCTGCAGATAGAGGGTCTTTCCATTGGCGTTCTCCGCCAGGGACAGCGGGGTTTGAGCAAGCGACCAGAACCCGAGTGCCGCGATACACAGTATTTTTATGTTCATGTCCATATGGCCTTGTTGAAAACCCTGGGCGGTAGCGAGGGCGAACACGGCGGCGCAGCACACCCATGAAATCAACGCATTGATTTCACCGGGCAACCCCTGCTGCCGCCGATTGAAAGCCGGCCATTCTCTTTCGGCACACCCAGGCTTGCAACGATCTTCCAGGGAAATGCGTGAACGCCCCGGTTCCAGGCTTGCCACGCAAAGCTCGCCCACAGGCCATTGTCAGCCGGCACGGGTTCATGCCCCCACGCCCTGAGCCGCTCCTGCTCTCGTCAGGCCCTGGCGTGCGCCTCCGCCATACCCACTTGCGCAGCGCTGCGACCTGCAAGCCAAGCGAGCACCGCAGCGGCGACCAGCACCACCGCGCTGAGCGCGAACGTGGCTTGATAGCCGCGCAGATCAAAGGCCAGCCCACCGATGATCGCCCCGCCGGCGATCGCCAGTTGTACGATGGCCACCAGCAAGCCGCCTCCGGCTTCGGCATCATCGGGCAGGGTTTGCGCCAGCCAGGTCCACCAGCCAACGGGAGCGGCCGTGGCGACCAGCCCCCATGCCCCGAGCAGCGCGGCGGTCAGCAGCGGCGAGCTGCCGAAGTTCACCAGGGCCAGCGCGATGACCGCCATGCCCAGAGGTATGAGCGTCAGCGTGCGGTAAAGAGCATTGCCCATGAAGCGCTCAATCACGCAGGTGCCGATGAAACCGGCCACTCCCAGCCCCAGCAGCATGAAAGACAGGGTGGTAACGCTGACGCCGGTGACGACCTCGAGAAATGGACGCAGGTAGGTGAACAGCATGAACTGCCCCATGAAGAACACGCTGACGGCGGCCATTCCCAGGGCGACCGGCGTCTGCTTCATCAGTCGCAAGGCATTGCCGCTCGCGGCCCGGCGCTCGACCTTGAAGGACGGAAGGCTGATCAGCAGCCACACGGCGGCAAGCGTCGCGACAGGCACCACACAGAAGAATGCGCCGCGCCAGCCTATCAGCGAGCCCAGGAAGCTGCCCGCGGGGGCGGCGATCACCGTGGCCAGAGCATTGCCCCCATTGACCATGGCCAGCGCCCGGGAAACCTGATCAGGCCGCACCAGGCGCATTGCAGTGGCCGCCGACAGTGACCAGAAACCGCCAATGGCGATACCCAGCAAGGCACGCCCGAACATGAACCAGGAGTAGCCCGGTGCGAGCGCGACCAGGGTGCCCGACACCATCATCAGCAGGGTCAGGCACAGCAGCAGCTTCTTGCGCTCGACCCGGGCGGCAACTGCCGCAATCACCAGGCTGGTGACCAATGCAAAGGCCCCGGACACGGAAATGCCCTGCCCGGCCTGGCCTTCGGTGATGTGCAAGTCTGCCGCGATGGGGGTCAGCAAGCTGACGGGCATGAACTCCGAAGCGACCAGGGCGAATGCGGCCAGGGACATGGCCAGCACGGCGCTCCAGCCGGTTTTTTCTGTGCAACCAAAGGTCATTGACTCTACCTGTGCGGATAAAAGCGGGTGGGTGTTGCCTGCAGGAAAACGCTGCATGGGGCGCTCGCTGCGGCTGGCGCTCGCAGCCGCGGTCGATTGCGCCCCAACGGCGGGGTCTTTCACTTCGCCAGCGTCGCGTTGTCGATCACGAAACGGTATTTGACGTCGCCCCGGAGCATCCGCTCGTAGGCCTGATTGATGTGCTGCGCGGCGATCAGCTCGATGTCCGAAACGATGCCGTGCTCGGCGCAGAAGTCGAGCATCTCCTGGGTTTGCGCAATGCCGCCGATCATCGATCCGGCCAGGGTGCGGCGCTTCATGATCAGGTTGAACACGTTGGGCGCCGGGTGCGGCGAGGCCGGCGCTCCCACCAGGGTCATCACGCCATCGCGCTTGAGCAGCACCAGCAGGGCATCCAGGTCGTGGGGCGCAGCAACGGTGTTGATGATCAGGTCGAAGCTTTGCAGGTGCGCGGCCATTTGCCCGGCATCGCTTGAGATCACCACTTCATCGGCACCGAGGCGTCTGGCCGCCTCACGCTTGGACTCCGACGTGGTGAAAGCCACCACCTGCGCGCCCAGCGCGTGGGCCAGCTTGATGCCCATGTGGCCCAGGCCGCCGATGCCCACCACGCCGACTTTCTTCCCGGGCCCGGCCTTCCAGTGACGCAGCGGCGACCAGGTGGTGATGCCGGCACACAGCAGCGGCGCGACGGCCGCCAACTGCGCCTCGGGGTGGCGAATGCGGAGCACGTAGCGCTGGTGCACGACGATCGCCTGGGAGTAGCCACCGAGTGTCCAGCCCGGCGCATCGGGCGTGGCAAAGTTGTAGGTGCCAATCATCCCGTCGCAGTAGTTCTCCAGGCCCTCGGCGCACTCCTGGCAATGCTTGCAGCTGTCGACAATGCAGCCCACTCCCACCCGGTCACCCGGGGCGAAGCCGGTGACCTTCTGACCTACCGCGGCGACCCGGCCGACGATCTCGTGGCCGGGCACGCAAGGAAAGCGGGTCCCGGCCCATTCGCCGCGCACCTGGTGCAGGTCGGAGTGGCAGATGCCGCAATAGGCAATCTCGATCAGCACATCGTCCGGGCCGGGATCGCGACGGGTGATGCGCAGCGGTTCAAGCGGTTTGTCGCCCGCGTGGGCGCCATAAGCGAAGACTTGCATGGAGGCTCTCCTTTGACAGTTCGGCACATTTTTCCCGGTCGATCCGCCCCTGCCCTAGTGCATTCCGCTTGAATGCTTGCCTAATCCTATGAGGATGCAGGCAGCTGGATAGGAAACCTCTGATGAGCGGATTAGAGTTCGCTCAACAGGAGCCAGCCGACATGATCCACACCGCCCCGCGCCACGAATCGCCTCTGGCGCTGCACATCGACCCGCGCGTGAACGCCCCCGGAGACGTCGCCACCGCCATCCCCGGCCTGTCGCTGTTTCGTCGCGACCAGCCGGCGCCCCCTGCCGTGTGCATGATCGAGCCGAGCCTGGTGCTGGTGGGGCGTGGGGAAAAACGTTTGTGGGTCGGTGGTGCGGGCTACAGCTACGACCCTTCCCGGTTTCTGGTCACCTCACTGGACCTGCCGGCCAACTCCGAAGTGCTGCTTGCCAGCCCCCGGCAACCCTGCGTCGGGCTGGTGCTGAAGCTGGATGTCAGCCTGCTCGCCGAGATCATCACCCAGGGCGGTTTGCCGGCAAACCGCCAGCCGGCTGCGGCGGCTGGTGCGGGCATTGGCCAGATGTCGCCGCCCCTGGAGGGTGCCCTCGGTCGCCTGCTGGCCTTGCTCGATGAACCCGAGGCGATCCCGGTGCTGGCGCCGCTGATTCTGCGGGAGATCCACTATCGGCTGCTCAATACCGACCAGGGATCACGGCTGCGGCAGATCACCGCCGTCGATGGCCAGGGCTACCGCATTGCCAAAGCCATCGACTGGCTCAAGGTCAACTACACCGCAGCGCTGCGCATCGATGAACTGGCGGCGCGGGTCCAGATGAGCGCCCCGACCTTTCACCATCATTTCCGTCAGCTCACCGGCATGAGTCCGCTGCGCTACCAGAAGTGGCTGCGGCTGAACGAGGCCCGTCGACTAATGTTGATGGAGCGCCTGGACGTTTCGCGGGCGGCGTTCGCCGTCGGCTATGAAAGTCCCTCGCAGTTCAGCCGCGAATATGGCCGCCTGTTCGGCGCCGCACCCAGTCGTGACATCGGGCTGCTGCGTGGACAGCCCGTTGCCGCACAAGCGCTCGACAACGCGGCACATTGAGCCGAGCGCCGGTTATACCGCTGATGCGCCTCGCTGCGTGCCAGCCCCTACAACAATGACCTTCAACCGATGATCCAGCGGGTGAGCCATGGAACTGAGAATCAACCAGAAGACCTATCAGGTCGACGCCGACGCCGATACGCCCTTGCTGTGGGTGATCCGCGATGATCTGGGCCTGACCGGCACCAAGTACGGTTGCGGGCTGGCGCAGTGCGGCGCCTGTTCTGTGCTGGTGGACGGCAATGTGGTGCGTTCGTGCGTGACGCCGGTGGCCGGGGTGGTCGGCCGCGAGGTCACCACCATCGAGGCCATCGAAGCCGATGCCGTGGGCAAGCGGGTCGTCGCCACCTGGGTCGACCTGCAGGTCGCCCAGTGCGGCTACTGCCAGTCCGGACAGGTGATGGCGGCCACGGCGCTGCTCAAGCAGAACCCCGAGCCGAGCGACGCGCAGATCCAGGCGGCGATGGTCAATCTGTGCCGCTGCGGAACCTACAACGCCATTCATGCCGCCATGCGTGAGCTGGCCGGCAGGAGGACCCCGGCATGAAGCCCGCTATCGATCCTTCCCTCCAGGCAGCGGCGCTGGCCCTGCAGGATCCGGTCAATCTGTCGCGCAGACGCTTTTTGACCGGCACCGCCGTCGGCGCGCTGGTGCTGGGGTTCGGCCTGCCGCTGGGGTCGCCCCGAGTGCAAGCGGCGGCAACTGCCGCGCGCGGCACCCAGGTTCCGGCGTTTCTGGAAATCCGCCCGGACAACCGCGTGCGCCTGCTGTGCCCGTTCATGGAAGGCGGCCAGGGTACGTTCACCGCGATGGCGCAGATCGTCGGTGAAGAATTGGACGCCGATCCGGCGAGCTTCCTGGTGGAGGCGGCGCCACCCGGCGAGGCCTATGTGGTCATGGACAACGGCATGCGCATCACCGGCGGCAGCATGTCGGTGCGCATGAGTTACCCGGTGATGCGCCGCCTCGGTGCCCTGGCCCGCGCCATGCTGCTGCAGGCGGGTGCATTGCAGTTGGGGGTGGCGGTGAGCGAGTTGAGCACCGAGCCTGGCAAGGTGCTGCATGCCGCGTCGGGCCGCTCGCTGACCTACGGTGAACTGGCCGAGCGGGCGATGGACCTGCCGGTTCCCGATCCTGCCTCGGTGCAACTGCGCGACCCGAGCCGGTTCCGCTGGATCGGCAAGCCGGTCAAGCGCGTCGATGCCTATGACAAGTCCACGGGCAAGGCGCTCTACAGCATCGATCTGCAGGTCGACGGCATGCTGCATGCCGCCGTTCAGCATGCCCCCCGCCTGGGCATGACCGTGGGCGGCCTGCGCAACGAAGAGCAGGTCAAAGCGATGAAAGGCGTGCACTCCGTGCATCGTCTGCCGGGCGCCGTGGCGGTGGTCGCCGAGCGCTGGTGGCACGCCAGGCGCGCGGTGGAAGCGATTCAGGTCGACTGGCTGGAGCCATCGGCCGACAGCAAGGTGCGGCCGATGCCCAAGGACTTTTCCAGCGACGGCTGGATCCAGCGCCTTGCCAGTGAAAAGGGCCCGGCCCGGGACGACGAAAACCAGGGCGACGTGGCTTCGATTCTGGCCGCCGCCAAGACCCGGATCGACGCCACCTACCACAACCAATACCTGAACCACGGGCAGCTGGAACCGCCTTCTGCCCTGGCCAGATTCAACCCCGACGGTTCGCTGGAGGTCTGGCTGCCGAACCAAGCGCCGGACATGTTCCTGGCGGACATCGCCAAGCGCACCGGGCTGGATCCGTCGCGCATCACCTTGCATTCGCCATTGCTGGGGGGATTCTTCGGGCGGCATTTCCTCTACGACTCAGCCAGCCCCTATCCCCAGGCGATCGAGCTGTCCAAGGCGGTTGGCCGTCCGGTGAAACTGATCTGGAGTCGGGAGGAAGAGTTCCTGCGTGACGTGCTGCGTCCGGTGGCGGCGGTGAATTTCCGCGCCGCGCTGGATAACGACGGCTGGCCCCTGGCAATCGAAGCCATCAGCGCCACCGAGGGGCCGACCGAGGCCCTCGCCGGCCGCCAAGGTGAGAAGCTCGACCCCACGGCGCTGGAAGGCTTGTCGGGCAAGTCCTACGCGATCCCCCACAAGCGGATAGCGCAGATCTACGTCAAGGGCCCGGCCATGTTGGGTTACTGGCGTTCGGTGGGTAACTCCCTCAACGACTTCTTCTACGAAGCCTTTCTTGACGAGCTGGCTGACAAGGGTGGCAAGGACCCCTTCGAACTGCGCCTGCATTTGCTGCGCGACAACCAGCGCCTGACCACCCTGCTGCAGGCGGTGGGTGAACTGTCGGGGGGCTGGAAGCGCGGGCCCTTTACCGCCGAGGACGGCACCCGGCGGGCGCGGGGCGTGGCCATGGCGTCGCCGTTCGGCACCCAGACCGCGGTGATCGCCGAAGTCTCCATCGAGAACGGGCAGGTCAAGGTGCACGACATCTGGCAGGCGATCGACCCCGGCAGCATCGTCAACCCGGCGATTGTCGAGGCTCAAGTCAACGGCGCCGTGGCGCTGGGGCTGTCGCAGACCCTGGTGGAAGAATCGGTGTGGGTCGATGGCAAGCCTCGGGCTCGCAACTACGACTTGTATCCGATCCTGCCGCCTGCGCGGATGGCTCGGGTGCACGTGCGAGTCGTCGAGAGCGGGGAAAAGATGGGCGGTATCGGCGAACCGCCGTTGCCCGCGGTTGCGCCGGCCGTCGCGAACGCGGTGGCGGCACTGACCGGGCAGCGGGTCCGCAGCCTGCCCATGAGCCGACACACCTTCACCTGATCAGCGCCGGAGCGTCCATGAATAACCGCCGATTCGCAAGAACCGCTGGCTGGCTGACGGTGTCATGCCTGGTCGTGGCCGGCCTGCTGGCCTGGTACGTCACTCGCCAGCCCGCCTCGCCTCTTGCCAGCCACCCGATCACTGCGGCCGAGCTCGACCCGGCGCTGGTCGCCCGCGGCGAATACGTCGCCAGGCTCAGCGATTGCGTGGCTTGCCACAGCGTGCCGGGCGGCGCGCCGTTCGCCGGTGGCCTGGAAATGGCCACGCCGCTGGGCGCGATCCATGCGACCAATATCACGCCGGACACCGAAACCGGCATCGGCCACTACAGCCTGGCGGACTTCGACCGGGCGCTGCGCCACGGCGTGGCACCCGGCGCCCGCCGTTTGTACCCGGCGATGCCCTATCCGTCCTACGCCAAGCTCAGCGACGACGACGTGCGGGCGCTGTACGCGTTCTTCATGAAGGGCGTGGCGCCGGTCAGACAGGCGAACATTCCCAGCGCCATTCCCTGGCCGCTGAACCTGCGCTGGCCGATTGCACTGTGGAACGCGGTGTTCGTCGACGCTGAGCCCTACGTGGCCAAAACGAAGCAGGACGATGTGTGGAACCGCGGCGCTTACCTCGTCCAGGGCCCCGGACATTGCGGCAGTTGTCATACGCCTCGGGGCCTGGCGTTCAATGAAAAGGCGCTGGATGAGTCCGCAGCGCCGTTTCTCGCCGGCGCCTTGCTCGATGGCTGGTATGCGCCAAGCCTGCGTGGCGACCACAACACGGGCCTGGGCCGCTGGAGCGAAGCGCAGATCGTGCAGTTCCTCAAGACCGGCCGCAATGAGCACGCAGTGGTCTATGGCTCGATGACCGAAGCGTTCAACAATTCCACGCAGTTCATGACCGATCAGGACCTGATGGCCATTGCCCGTTACCTCAAGTCGCTGCCCGGGGATCGCCAGCGCGACGGCACGCCCTGGCAGTATCAAGAGCTGTCGACCGCGACGGCGCTGGACGCTCCTGGCGCCCACACCTACCTGACACACTGCGCCTCGTGCCACGGCCCGGACGGCAAGGGGCAAGCCGAATGGATACCGCCGCTGGCGGGGGCGACCTCTGCCCTGGCCGGGGAAAGCGCCTCGGCGATCAACATCACCCTGAACGCTTCGCAGCGTGTCGTGGCCGCGGGAGTGCCGGACGCCTATCGCATGCCGGCCTTGCGTGAACAGTTGTCGGTTCAGCAGATCGCCGAGGTCCTGACCTTCGTGCGCAGCGCCTGGGGCAATCACGGCAGCGCCGTCCAGGCCCAGGCAGTGAGCCAGTTGCGTCGGCACACCGATCCGGCCAGCAGTAGCCCGATCATCCTGCACATGCGCTAGAGGAGAGCCGGATGGAAAGCATCGACTTGCAAGTCCTGCGCACCGCACGAGACTGGCGCGCCGCCGCGGAACCGGTGTTGCTGGTCACGGTGGCACGCACCTGGGGCTCCTCACCGCGCCCGGTGGGGTCGATGATGGCCTTGCGTGGGGATGGGCGGGTGGTAGGCAGCGTGTCCGGCGGCTGCATCGAGGACGACTTGATCCATCGCTATTGCACCGTCCATGGCGGCGCCGGGCTCAAGGACGGCGTGCCTGAGGTGGTGCAGTATGGCGTCAGCGCCGACGACGCCCATCGCTTCGGCTTGCCCTGCGGCGGCACCCTGCAGCTGGTTCTCGAATTCAACCCGTCGAGGTCATCGCTGGATGAACTGCTCGCTGCGCTCGACAGCGGACGCCTGATACGTCGGGGCCTGACTCTGGCCAGCAATGAGGTGACGCTGACCGCCACGGCGACACCCGAGCAGTTCAGTTTCGACGGCCGGCAGATGTTCAATACCCTGGGGCCGGCGTATCGGCTGCTGATGATCGGCGCCGGCGCGCTGGCCGAGTATCTGGCCACCATGGCCTTGTTCAACGGCTTCAGGGTCGCGGTTTGCGACCCTCGTCCGGAATACATCGAAACCTGGGCGGTACAGGGCGTGGAGCGCATCATCGGCATGCCCGACGACGTGGTCCGCGACTTTGCCGTCGACCTGAGAACCTGCATCGTCGCCTTGAGCCATGACCCCAAACTCGACGATCTCGCACTCCTCGAAGCCCTCCACGGCCCGGCGTTCTACATCGGCGCCATCGGCTCGCGGCGCAACAGCCAACTGCGCCGCGAACGCCTGATCGAGCATTTTGGTGAAACCCCGGCCTCACTCGAGCGCCTGCACGGACCGATCGGCATCTACATCGGCAGCAAGACACCTGCGGAAATCGCCGTCAGCGTGATGGCCGAGATCCTTGCCGCCAAGAACGGCGCCAGCTTGCCGGGCGCCTTCAGCATCGCCCAGGCCAAGCACGCCATTGAGTCTGTGGCCTTGTCGTCCTAGTCCCCCGCCCCGCCGATTGCCTGCGCGGCGCGGTGGATATCCGCGCTCGGGGTGCAACGTCTGCAGCAGTTGGCGCCGTTTTCCAGCACGTTTGCATGCTGTCCGATAAACGCTGCTGAATATTGTGCTCGTCCCTCAACGCAGTAATATTTCCGCTCCAGCCCCCCATGCCAACGCTTATCAAGGATTGATACATGAGACTGTTCCGGCCGCGTTTTGCCCTCCCCGCCGCGTTGCTGCTTACCCTTTCCCTCTCCGGCTGCATGTCCGATCTCGATTCGGGCGCCTACGGCAGCATGGACGATCCGCGCTACGCGCAGCTGTTGGACCAGGTGGACGCAGCGCTCAAGGCGAACATGGCGGTGGTGCTGGTGGCCGACGTGATGCCACACAAGTCGCTGAGCGATGCACTGACCATGACGCAATGGACGCCGACGGCGATCTGGGAATACGAGAAGGATCCAAAGGTGACCTTCGGCCGCAAGTTCCAGACCAACGCACTGCAGCGAAAACCCGGTGAAACCTATCTGTTCAAGGCCTTCGAAGTGCACATCCTGCCGCCCGGCAAATACCTGCTGACCGGCGGCGATGACTACCAGATCCGCGGCTTGCTCGACCAGATCGGCGCCCGCAGCGGCCCGCCCGGTTCCGGCCGTGGCGCCAACGGCACGGCGTACCTGTCCCCCGAGCTGTATCGCGAGTACTACCGAGAAGAGGTCTGGAAGGACGCCACCTACGGCAGCGAGACCAAGACCGAGACGGTCTGTACCGCCGTGCTCAGGGCGTCGGGAGCCTGCGTGAGCTGGGGTGAACAGCAATATACCCAGACGACCGCGGGCGCACCGGCCGGCTATTACCAACAAACCGACTCGCGCGACGTTCCCGCGATCAAGGTCCAGGCGCGCTTGCCGGTGGACAAGGCGCTCGCCAGCTTCACCCTGCAAGGCGGGCAATTGCTGCTGGCCCCGCGCATGCACCTGAAGACCCCTGGCTACAAGTACCAACAGTCCAAGTGCCGGGCGGTCGATCCGCGGAAGATCGAGTGTCCGCTCGACAACCTGACCATCTACACCTGGCCGGCGCCGATGAGCTTTGCCCAGAATCTCATTGAGCAACGCAGCCTGAGCGAGAAGCACCGGCACCTTTTGTCCAGGCTCCAGCCCATGCAGATCACGCCGCTGGGCAAGCAAGGCATGGAGGATCCCATCTGGGGCGTACCGCTGTCGTTGTCCAGGTAAAGGCGCCCGAAGCCTTCGCGTGGCTCCAGTGGCGCAGCGCCTTCGCCAACGCCAAAAATCATCAAGCGCAACAGATGGAGCCCATGTTCAAGCCCGCGAGTGGTGATGCGGTGAACAACGGCGGGGCGCTGGCCGGCCTCCCCTCCGGGCCCGGTCCAGCGCCGGGCTTCTCGTACCCGCCCACCCTTTTCCCTGTTATGGTTGCGCCCTTCAACCAGATGGCAGGAAGCGATCGGGAATGGATTCAACGAAAACACTGGCAGTGGTTTTGCTGGCATTGGCCAGCACTTCAGTGGTAGCCCACGAGAATAATGATCCCGTCGAAAAAGCGATGTTCATCACGACGGTCGCCCCCCTCCTGACTGTTAGCGGAACCACTGCGCTAACGGTCTACGGCCCGGGAAGCATGAAATCGGCCAAGGCCGACGCGCTCGCATTCATCGGCTCGGATGGCCAGATTCGCGGCGCCCAATTTGAACAAGCCGTGCGCTACTACCACTCGGCCTACGGCCAGCCGCACATGACCGATCAACAGTTGGCCCTGGCCATCGCAACGTTGCCCTGAAGGCCGCCCCCTTGCCCCAGGGCCGACGCGGACCTGCTCACGCGTCATTGCCCTGCTCCACGCTGATCAATGTTGGTCTTTTGCCAGTGCCGCGCCACTTCAGCCCAGGACAGCGCGCCCTCTACCTATCAAAGCCGATCACTCAGTACCGCACTCAACTGCGGGCCGCCTATTCTCATGTCCCACGGCCTGATGACGGTGGAAGGAACAACCACCGTCCAACCCAAAGGACAAATGATGAAATCGCTACCCGTGCCACGGTCAATTGTGGGTGAGTCGCTAGAACTACGCCCGCTGCTGGCCACAGACTTCGAGTCGCTGTACAACGTCGCATCCGATCCCTTGGTTTGGGCCCAGCATCCAAGCCCAATGCGCTATCAGGCACCCGTTTTCCGCGAGTGGTTTGACCAGGCACTTGCTTCACAGTGCGCGCTCGTCGTTCTTGATCGCAGCAACAACCGGGTGGCTGCACCTGTTCAGCGATCAGAAAGCCAGTACGTTGCAAGCGTTCATCCCGGACTGCCAGCGCCGAGCACCACGCTTTGGTCCAGTAACCGTAAATGCACTGTTGGTTCATTGCCCAAGGTTAGGCTGGACGGGAATCAGATCCTGAACTTCTGCGCAAGAGTAGGTGTTGGAATAGTCGTAGAATTTCGGCCTTAATTCGGAGCCGTAGCTCATACATTGGAACGCAGACGAGCCTTTTTGCAAGATTAGAAAGTGAACCGTGCCGACTCTTGCTGGCGACTGGTAGGCGGCTTTGATCTCATAGCCACTGCGTAACAGATCGGTCACCTTTTGAGTTTCCGCCAAGGCCAATGTGCTAGTGACTAGTAGGCCCAGCAGCGAGATGCTCAGGGCATTTTTTGCAATACGATTCGTTCTTGGCATGAATCCGTCATCCGTGAAGGGAAAATGCCAAGTTACCTAAGTTCAACAAAACCGTCACGGCCCAAGCCAGCTGAGTTGTAAAACTCAGCGGACTGGTCACACTCCGACAGGACTGGTCCAGAAAAGTCCAACCAGCGCGAGCTGAAAAACCTACTCGATTTCTTCAATGACCCACCGGCACCGCTCGAGGATATTGAGCCGCAACATGTGCGGCAATATCTATGGGAACGAGGAAAGACCGCGCCGGTTGCGGCCAGGAAAGCGGGCTACAGAGTGAGATCTACTCGGCTTGTAGTGATGGAGGATGGACAGCCTATGACAAAGAGCATGCTGCGAACGCGGTTTGACGACGCTCGCGAAGCCGCCGAAATTTTGAAGTCAGAGTTCCAAATGCGAGACCTGCTGGCCAATGCGGCCACGGACAAAGAAGAATCTACAGGGAGCATTCGCGAGACGCGCGACCAACTTGGACACACCACTGTGAGCATGACAGAGCAGTACATTCGCAGGCGTCGCGGAGCCAAAGTTACGCCGACGAAATAAGCGAATTACGGAAAAGTTTTTTGATTGCGGAAAAAATAACTAAGGGCTTGCATAACATACGTTATGCAAGCCCTTGAAATAGATGGTGCCCGAAGCCGGAATCGAACCGGCACGCCCTTACGAGCGGGGGATTTTAAGTCCCATGCGTCTACCAGTTTCGCCATTCGGGCGGTAGCGCGATCACGCGGCACTGGAGCTGTAAATAGGCATCAGCCCGTCCAGTGCTTGAAGCAGGGAGAGGAATATATACATCCAGCCCAGGTGAAGCAAGAACGGAGTCTGCAAAAAAAACGCTTCTGCGCTCACTAAAACCCAGTGAAAAAGCACGCTAAATCAGGGATCTACAGCATCCGTTCATTTGCCGACAACAAGACCGCCATGCAGCTCGGCCCCCGCGTCGGCGGCGGCAAGACTAACATGGCATCCATAGCTAACCAACTGATTTTTAACGACTTATCATCAAGCGGCAGCGCATTTGAAGCGGGCGTCGGGCTGCGCGGATGAGCGCACGGGGCGTGGCTGGGCAATCAAGGGTCAGGCCTCGGCCGAAAAACTCAGCGATAACTTGAGCTTGAGCGCTTCGTCCTTGGTTGCGGCCTGTTGGCGCTCCAGTTGGGTGGAAAATACTTGCTTTACCACTGGCGTATCGCGAACTTCAGCACCCTTGACTTGCGCAACGCCACGATTGAGTTCCAACACTTTGGACAGTTGGGCGCAGGTGTAATTACCAGGGCGCGTATTGCCGACGTTCATGAAGGCCGTCCTTGATATCGAATCAATCCAGTGGTGCCTGCGATGGCTGGCAAATGGGATATCCCGGACACTGCGTCCGATGCGGCGAACAAGGCAGGGGGGAGGAAACATGGCCTTGGCGCCGATAAAACTCGCCGATTGACCAATGGAGTTCGCCCAGTACACATGACCTCGCCATCCATGAACCGGTAAAGAGTCATAGATACCGGGCGAACGGCATAACGCTATGCGTTCTCAATAACATGTTCAACTGTCAGCAATCACTGGCTGCGCGGATTCAGCCGGCATGATGGGTGAAACCACCGGCAAAGGCCCTGCGCCCGGCCCGCAGTTCGGTGCGCAACTCGCCGATCAGATTGGAAATGTCTCGCACGCTGGTGAGTCCCGCGGTGGAAACCCCGGGTAGCAACAGGTCCACTCGCCCCGTTTCGGCATCGTAGATCTTGATGGTCAGGGCGCCATTGGCAGCCAGGCTGCAGGTGCAGGAAAGGGGGAGAAAGCCGGACTCCAGTATGTGACAAAGCTCGCTGGTGGAGAGCATGGCTGTCTCGCCTGTGTGAGATGGGGTGAGTTTTTCCCGTTGAGGATAGGTCAGCATCTGAGCGTGTGTGTCGAAAAACACACAAGAAATGATAACTGACTCACAGTTCCTCGATGCTATTGCCACCTGCCACCGAGCCTGCAGTCATCGATGGATGTGCACGAATATTTTCTAGGTTTTCGGCCCTCCACTGTGTAAGTTCCAGCCCATGAACCGGAATCTTTGGCATCGGCGCACCGCGATTATTACCACCTGCATCAGCCAGGTGGGCTAGCGGCTGTCCAAACCGCAACCAACCCGCCTCGAAGGCGGGTTCATGACCGCTCTTCTGAGGCACGCCCCCCCCAGGAGACACAACATGAACTCATCGTCCCCCGCCACGCTGCACCTGTTATGCGGCAAGATCGCCTCGGGCAAATCCACCTTGGCCAGTCATCTGGCACAGGCTAGCGGCAGTGTATTGATCAGCGAAGACCAGTGGCTGGCACGGCTGTATCCAGGCCAGATTCACTCGCTCGCGGACTATCTGCAGCATGCCCAACGCCTGAAAGACGTGCTGGAGCCGCTGGTGATCGCCATGCTCCAGGCTGGAACCGATGTCGTACTGGATTTTCCGGCCAACACCCTTGCCCAGCGCGCCGGATTGCGGGCCCTGGCGGATCGGGCCGGAGTCGCCCATCGATTGCACTTTCTGGAGGTGGACGAAGACACCTGTCGCACCCGGCTGCGTGAGCGCAACGAGCGGGGCGACCACCCCTTCAGCACCAGCGAGGAGCAGTTCGCGTTGATCTGCCGCTACTTCGTGCCTCCGCAGGCGGATGAAGGACTGCATATCGTCCTGCACCCCGCGGCCTGATGTTCGACCAACGGGCCCTGCAAGGGGCCCGACTGTCAGTCCGGCAAAGGAAATGTGCCGTGACAATGGGCGGCGAGGTCAAATTTCAGGCAAAAAAAAGCCCAAGTAGCTGATGGACACTTGGGACTAAAAATGCATAAACCGTGGTAGGTGAACGCAGGGCTATAGTAACGGAACAGTACATTCTGTAACAAGATATTTTGAGAAAAAAAACGCAAATATAATCACCTAAGTCATTAAATATCCACACTTTTTTTGAGTCTTTGGTTTTTTCAGGCCCGCTCTCCAATGCTTTTTCCTGGTGAAAGGCGACTCCGCGCAAGCGCCCCCAGGCTTAAACAAAAGTGCGCTGAAAATTCACAGAATCGCAACAGACAGACGTGCCTGCCCATCATAAATTGCCGGCACCGTTCTCAATGGTGTGCGCTGGTATGAATGACTTTCTCGACGCCCTGCCCCTGGTGCTCTGCCTGACCACCTTTGCCTGGTGCTGCTGGGGCTGAAGACCTCAATCCCATCGACCACGTCCCCTGCATTGCCCCTCCCACGCCGCCTTTCACCTTCACGCCGACTCGCTTGCCTGGCTGACGCTGAACAGTGCCTGTCCGAGCGCGTGCGCCTGTTCCAGAGCCGGGATCACCTCGCCGCCCTCAGAATCAAAGAGCAATTGCGAGCTCAGCACTCGGGCTCCGCAGTAGTCGAAGATGCCGTGATCGATCTGGGTCTGCATCGCCTGCCGATAACCATGCCGCTCATAGGTACCGGCATCGGCCCCAGCCACACCCAACAGGTGCACCTGCAACTGCCCGAGTTTCTTCACCAGTTTGGCGTCAGCTCGAAAATCGAAGGCCCAGCCATTGGCGAAAACCCGATCGATCCACCCCTTGAGCAACGCCGGCATGGACCACCAGTACACCGGATAGACCAGCACCAGTGCGTCGGCACGGTCGATACGCGCCTGTTCGGCGAGCACATCCGCAGGAGGCGGCAGCTGAGTGCGATGCACCGCGATATCGGCGGCGGTGAAACGCGGGTCAAATCCTTCAGCCCACAGATCGGCAATCTCGCAGGAATGTTCGCAAGAGCGCCCCAGCCCCTCGGCAATCTTCCGCGCGAGACTGTGGGTCAGGGACTTGGGGTCGTGATGAGCGACCACGATGAGAGCGTGCATGACGAGTACTCCAAAGGACGGATTGCGCAGGATGAACCGGGATCTATATACTTTTAGTAAGTTACGTCTTTTAAGTTACCTTTGGTATATAAGCATGTCAAGCCGCCAGAAATCCGCCCCGGCCTCGGTACCGCGACGCCGCCTGTCCCGGGAACAGCGCCTGCAACAGTTGATGGCCGTGGCCTGGCAAATTGTCCGCGAGCACGGCACCGAAGCCCTGACGTTGGGCCACCTGGCGGAACAGGCCGAGGTCACCAAGCCGGTGGTCTACGATCATTTCGCCACCCGCGCAGTGCTCCTGGCGACGCTCTATGAGGATTTCGACCAGCGCCAGACCGCGCTGATGGATCAGGCCCTGGAAGCCTGCGAACCGACCCTGGCCGCCCGCGCCGCGGTCATCGCCAGCTCTTATGTGGAGTGCGTGCTGCTGCAGGGCCGGGAAATACCGGGGGTCATCGCGGCCCTGGCCAGCTCACCGGAACTGGAGGCCATCAAGCGCGACTACCAACGGCTATTTTTGGAAAAATGCCGCGCCAACCTGGAGCCCTTCGCCGCCGGTGCCAGGCTGACCACGGCCGGCTTGCGGGCAATGCTCGGTGCCGCCGAAGCGCTCTCTCACGCGGCGGCGCTGGGAGAAATCAGCCCCGAACACGCCCAGGAAGAACTGCGCGCCACCATCGTGGCCATGGTTGAAAGAGCGCGCAGCCGCGCCGCCACTGCGAACTAACACGGTTATCCGGACATTGACGACCGCGTTCAGGCGACGGTCCTACAAGGAAGAGGCAATGCTTCTGACCCGCCTGCAACCTCTGGATGAACTGCTCCAGCGCCATCGCCCGGCGCTGGGCAAGGACTTCATCGGCTATCGCAACCATGTGTACCGAGTCATCAACTTCTGCAATCTGCTGATCGACGCCAACGCCCAGCAGTTGGAAAAACTGGCCATCGCCGGCGCCTTCCACGACCTGGGGATCTGGACCGCCAGCACCTTTGACTACCTGCCTCCCTCACTACAGCTGGCCGAGGCCCATCTGGATGAAATCGCCAGGCCCGAATGGAAAAGCGAAGTGCTGGCGATGATCGAACTGCACCACAAGATCGGTGCCGCCACGGCGCATCCAGGCAGCCTGGTGGAGAGCTTCCGGCGGGCCGACTGGATCGATGTCTCCCTGGGGCTGATCAGTTTCGGCATCCCGCGGGACGCACGGCGGCAGGTCTTTTCGGCGTTTCCTGACGCGGGCTTTCATCTGCGGCTGGTTCAATTGTCCGCCAAGCAATGCCTGACTCGCCCCTGGAAGCCCCTCCCCATGCTGCGCTGGTGAATCACCGGCGATCCGCACCCGGCCGGCAGCAAGGCGTAAACTGCTGCCAACCCTGGCACTCCCGGCGGCCCCACCAACAGGCCGCCCCAACCACCGAGAACAGCATGCCGCCCCACTCCCCTGCGCCCACGCCCATGATTCCCTCGACGGCAGACGGTCAAACGCCTGCGCCCACCCTGGACACCCTGGCCGTGGACGCCGATGCCGCCCAGGTGCTCTCGGTATTCGACTTTGACGGCACCCTCACCCGCCATGACAGCTTCGTGCCCTTCCTGCGGTTTGCCTTCGGCAAGCAGCGCTTCAACCGGCAAATACTCAGACTGGCCTTGCCCAGTCTGGAGTATCTGGCCCGGCGGATGGACCGCGACCAGCTCAAGGCGCAACTGATCCGCACCTTTCTGACCGGTGTCGAGGCGACATGGGTGCAACAACAGGCCGAAGCGTTCTGCCGGCGATCCTGGAGCCGGCTGATGCGTCCAAACGGTCTGCAGGCAGTGGCCGACGAACTGCGCTCCGGTGCGCGGGTGACCCTGTGCTCGGCCTCGCCGGCCCTGGTCCTGCAACCTTTTGCCACGCGCCTGGGGGTCCAACTGATCGGCACCGAACTGGAGGTGGTCGACGGCGTGCTGACCGGGCATATCACAGGTGGCAATTGCCGTTGCCAGAACAAGGTACTGCGCCTGGAAAGCGTCTACGGCCCATTGAGCCAATACCGTGTCCGGGCCTGGGGCGATACCCGGGGTGACCACGAGCTACTGGCAGCGGCCCAGGACCCTCACTGGCGCCACTTCCACCCGAGCTGGCGCCGCGGGCAACCTCCTCGCTGACGCCCCCGGCACCCGACCAACGGCCGGTCGCCCGCACCAGGATTCGCTATACCCAAGAGCAGGCGCCGGGACGCTCGCCAAAAGCCCCACCGCCCGTACAAAAGCGGCTCACGCAGACCAGGACATGAGCCGCCCACACAGGGAGAGGGCCTGCCACCGTGAAAGCTCATGCTTATCTGCTGCGTACCCTGGCCGTGCTGCTGGCGGCCATCGTCCCCGCGGTGATCCTCCTCGGTCATACCCGCCCCACCACCTACCCGCCGTTTGCCCCCCACCTCGACTGGCCTCGACTGGGCGCCTGGGGCTGCTGCCTGCTGGGCCTGGCCGCGCTGTTCGTGCTGGCCGGCCTGCGCATTCGCGGACGCGTCCTCGGGGTACTGATAGACGAGCGCAATCGCTACTCGCTGTCGCGTCTGCAGATGAGCCTGTGGACCCTGCTGGTGCTGGCCACCTTGTACACGGTGTACATCGCGAACATTGTCCGCGGCGATGCCACCACGGCGCTGATGGTGGATCTGGACTACAACCTGATCACGTTGATGGGGTTCAGCCTGGCCAGTTTTGTCAGCGCGCCCATGGCCCTGAGCCGTAAAGCCGAGCAACCTACCGACAGCGGAGCGCTGGCCAGCACCGGCCAGCAGTTGCTCGACAGCCAGAACCTCGCTTCCATGCCATCGGCCAATGGCCAGGTGTTGATGAAGGGTAATCCGCAGGATGCGCGACTGGCCGATCTGATTCGCGGTGAAGACGTGAGCAACGGCACCATCGTCGACCTGCCGCGCCTGCAGATGCTGCTGATCACCCTGGTGGTGATCCTGGTGTATGGGGCAGCCGTCGGTCATAGCCTGGGGTCCGGCTACTGGGTTCTGCAGGACTTGCCGAAACTGCACACCACCCTGCTGTTGCTGGCCCTGATCAGCCACAGCGGCTACGTGGTCGGCAAACTGATCCCCACGAGCCCGAACCCTGCCGCGAGCGGTCCCATGCCGGCCATCGAGTCTCAGCAACCGGCGCCCCAAGCTGAGGCGGGCGCGGCGCAGAATCAGCCCGCCCCCGGCGCGCTCAATCCGTCATAGACGCAAAGCGCTGGCGCATGCTGGCACTGGCGGCGGGCCCGGCTTGCACGGTGCAATCCTGCAACGCCACCAGATGCCCGTCGACCCTATCCGCCATGACCGGGTGCACAGGTCGTCCGCTTTCACGCTCGATCAGTTGCACGCTCTCGCCTTCGGGAGCGAAGTGGCGGTTGCCCCATGCCACGAACGCCAGCAACACCACGCGAAAGTCCTCGCCCTTGGCGGTCGGCACATATTCATGGCGCAAGGGCCGCTCGCTGTAGGCGCGGCGCTCCAGCAACCCGGCCTCCACCAGGGCGTTCAGGCGCCGGGTCAGCATGTTCGGGGCAATGTCCAGGCTGCGGGAGAACTCGTCGAAACGCCTCAAGCCATGCAGCGCGTCGCGCATGATCAAGATGCTCCACCACTCGCCAACCCGCTCCAGGCTCCTGGCGATCGGACATTCGGCTTCGATCAGACTTTTTCGTTGCATGACGGGCTCCTGCAGTGCACCTCGGTTTTTGTGGATTCGAATGTTACTTTCATGATGATAGTATCGTCCACGTTTCGTTGTTCCCCCAAACAAGCGAAGGAGCAGGACCCGTATGAGTAAACGCATCGTAGTCACCGGCATGGGCGCAATCACTCCCCTGGGCTGTGGCGTCGAGCAAGTCTGGCAACGCCTGCTGGCGGGGCAGTCCGGCATCCGTCAACTGCCGGAGGAGTTCATCCAGGGCCTGTCCACCACCATTGGCGGCCAGGTGCCCGACTCGCTGCAGGATCCGCAGGCCGGCTTCGATCCGGACCGTCTGCTGACGCCCAAGGAACAGCGCAAGATGGACCGCTTCATTCTCTTTGCCCTGGCCGCGGCGGAAGAAGCCCTGGCCCAGGCGCAGTGGAAACCCGATAACGCCGCCGCCCAGGAACGGACCGCCACCATCATTGCCTCGGGAGTCGGAGGCTTCCCGGCCATTGCCGATGCCGTGCGCACCAGCGACAGCAAAGGCCCGCGGCGTCTGTCGCCGTTCACCATTCCATCATTCCTGAGCAATATGGCCGCCGGCCACGTTTCGATCCGCCACGGCCTCAAGGGACCGCTGGGAGCGCCTGTCACTGCCTGCGCCGCCGGGGTGCAGGCCATCGGTGACGCGGCACGAATGATCCGCGCCGGAGAAATCGATATCGCCGTCTGTGGCGGAGCGGAAGCGGCGATTCACCAGGTCAGCCTGGCCGGCTTCGCCGCTGCACGTGCCTTGTCCAGCGATTACAACGACACGCCGGAGCGTGCCTCACGCCCCTTCGATCAGGCCCGGGACGGGTTTGTCATGGGCGAAGGCGCCGGTCTGCTGGTCATCGAGGAGCTGGAGCATGCCCTGGCCCGAGGCGCGCAACCCATCGCCGAACTGGTGGGCTATGGCACCAGCGCCGACGCCTACCACATGACTGCCGGTCCGGAAGATGGCGACGGCGCCCGGCGCGCCATGCAGCAGGCACTGAGTCAGGCCGGCGTCCAGCCTGCCCAGGTACAGCACCTGAATGCCCATGCCACTTCCACCCCCGTGGGCGACAAAGGCGAGCTGGCAGCGATCAGGAGCGTATTTGGCAGCGGCCGTGGCCCGGCCATCAGCGCCACCAAATCCGCCACTGGCCATTTGCTGGGCGCGGCCGGCGGGATCGAGGCGATCTTTACCATTCTCGCCTTGCGCGACCAGATCGCCCCGGCCACGCTCAACCTGGAAACCCCCGACCACGACGCTGCGGGACTTGACCTGGTCAGCGGCCAGGCACGTCAGGTGGCCATGCAATACGCCTTGTCCAATGGATTCGGTTTTGGCGGGGTCAATGCCAGCGTGCTGTTCAAGCGCTGGGAATAACCGTCGAACCGGCGGGCCCCATGTCGAGGTTGCAGCCGCGATGGGCTGAAACCTCGACAGCCTTCCTCAGTTCAAGACGTCATTCAGCACTTCGTAGATGATCCCGCTGGCAATGGCCACCAGGATCAGGTCTGTTCCGGCCTGTCGCCATTCGTAACCGTCGTAGCGAGGCAGTTGGCCAAGCAGCCGGCTGTCGAGTTTCTTGGCGATTCCCGGAGGAAGAGGCTTGCCACGGGCCAGGTTCTTCTGGATGCCGGGAGGCAATGCCGGGCCAGGACTCCAATAATCACGATGCCCGCCGAGAATACCCACGACACCGCCACGATCGATGCTGGGGCCGTGCTGCCAATCCTCGGACGCGGACTTTTTACCTTTGCCGTGTCCGTTCTGGTTGCCGTGCCCGTGTTCATCGGCGGAGTCAGACCTGGAATGGCCCTGGCCCTTACCACCGCCCGGGTCGGCCAAGACCAGAGGAGAAGCCGTGATCAGGAAAAGACAGGCAAGAGTGGTAACCAGCCGATTGGACTTGTGCATATCAATGCTCTTCAGAAGGCTTCTGTCACACTCCAATGTAGACGGCATTGCACCTCGAAGGAGCCCGCAGATCAGTTGGCAAAGCGCTTTCACACAGTAGCGGCTCCCCATTCACAGCGGCACACTGTCTGCCCTCACGTATCAAAGCGAGCAGCTGTACTGATGCTCAAAAGGAAACATCAGCGTATCCACCACGCCGGAAAACGGTGCATCCAGCGCCAGCAATGGCCAGAGCACTCCGTTGTTTTCCTTCGCCAGGGCCCAGTCTATGCGCACGCCGATATAGGGACAGGTGTAGGGAGTGGTACGGGCAATCAAGGCCGTGCACCCATTGAGCCCCAGGGCCAGGACCAGCAACAACAGACTTCGCAACACGTAACATCCTTATTAATTGCATCGGCAAGCGCCCTCGGCGCTGCATGGCCGAGGCGGCACTGAACACGCTCAAGCCTTGTAGTCGCAATGGATCTGCAGGCTTTCCGTAGGGTTGCGGTGGATCTCGAAGCCACATTGCCTCAGGGTTTCCTTGACTTCATCAACCACCGCCGCGTAACGCGCCTGGCGCCGGTTCTGGCGCGCCGGCGAAGTGAAGACGCCCAGTGGCAGGAAACGCAAGCGCTTGCCGTCGAGGACGATCGACACATCGACATGAGCGCCATCCACATCGTGGCCGTTGGAGCCGAAGATGTCCTCAAGTTCCTGCTTGCGTTGCGGATAACACCAGCAGAACAGGCGGATGCCCAGCCAGCGTGACAGGCTCCTGAAAGCGCCCAGGTAGCTGCTTTTGTGCTCGTAACCACGGGTCACCAGCAGTTGCACAGAGCACGGCAGCCTGGACTGAACCTCAAGTAGTTGTGCAAAGGCCCGGTGGTCCACCATGACCCTTGAGGACGGCCAGCGCGGCCCTATCCTCAGGCCCTGGTGGTTGCCCTTTGTCAGTATCAGCATGCCGATCGAACCTGATTGTTACGCGGGCCCGAATGGTACACACAGCGGCCTCCGGGTGCAGGAAATTCACCGCACAAAAACCGCCGCCACCGCGCTCGCACAGTGACAGCCCGGCGGCGGTTTAGTTAAAATAGTGATGGCTCATAGCCATTATTGTTGATCACAGTGACCGCAGAGGTTGTATGTACGATTTAACGAGTCTGGTCATTGTCGATAGCCCGTTTGGCTTGAATGTCCTGCAAGTCACCGCCGACCTGGTGGCCGGCGCGCTGGAGGAGCTGCTGCAAAATTGCGCAGGCGGCGCCAGCATCACCCAGAAACTCGACTACTCCATCCTGAGCCTCTATCAGGACAAGCTCGAAGCGGCCATTCGCGACACGAGCCTGCCGGCGCTGCCCATGCTCAGTGCCACCGACAGCCTTTGCTGATTCGTCACCAGTGGTGGATGGCCGCTCTGGCCATCCTCTCGGCGCCACAGCGCGACGCGGGGAGAGCCCCGGCACACTGTCGGGACACCCTCGCCCTTCAGCCGAATACCATCATCAGGTACCAGATGACAAAGCCTGCTGACACCACGCTATGAAGAATCAACAGGTCGCGCATTCCAGTTGTCCTGCCGCTGACCAGCCAATAAGCGAAGACCAGCGGGTAGCACAGCAGGCAGGTGATCCCCAGCGCCATGATCGCCAGGACTGCACCAAGGCCCGGGAAGGACCCTGCGGGCACAGCCAAACAGCCCACGAAGGCGATGCCGCCTAACGCCACGATGATGAACAAGAAGGCAACGATCACGCGCTGCATGTCGGTTCGGTTGTCCATGCTTCTGTGCTTTCAGTTCTTTGGCCGGGATGAGCTTGACGCCACAGGATCGGCCCGACGGGCCATAAATGGCCCGAAACGCCGCTCCTGATGCAAGGAAAAATACTTGGGGGAGGCTCAGGATATTCCCGCGTAGGCAGCCCACTTCGTCATGTCTTGCAGGGATATGTTGCCGCCACAGACCACCAGACCGATGACCGCGTCCTCAGGCAGCGTCGGCGCAGTGGCCAGCATGGCCGGAACCAGCGCTCCGCAAGCCAGTTCAACCCATTGCCTGGCGTCCTGGGCGAAGCAAACCATGCCCTTGATCGCGTCATGGTCAGAAACCACGACCACGTCTTCCAGATAGTGACGAGCGTGGGCAAACATCAGCTCATCGATGATGGGAACACCCAGGGTCGAGACGACAGAACTGATGTCCACGTCCACCGGTTTGCCTGCCTGCAACGCCTGATGCATGGAGCTTGCGCCGGCGGTCTCGACACCCCAGACACGGATCTCGGGCTTGATCGCCTTCAACGCCGTGGCCACTCCCGCCAGCATCGCCCCGCCACCCACCGCGACGAATACGTCGGTCAGGGACGGGCAGTCGGCAATGAACTCAAGGGCCAGGGTTCCATGCCCCTCGGCGATCAGGGTGTCGGCGCAATCGTCGATAACCACATAGCCCTCTTCCTCAAGCGCCTTGGCCCGGGCAAATGCGCCATGAACGTCTTTTTCGATCAGCACCGAACTGCCACTGGCGCGAATTCGCTCGACCGATGAGGAAGGCGCGCTCTCGGGCATGATGACCGTGACCTTGGCGCCAAAGCTCCTGGCCGCCTCGCCGATGGCAATCCCGAAATTGCCGCCGCTGACGGCAACGAAATGGTTGTCGCCGAGATTCTCGGCAAACGCCGAAAACTTGTTGAGTACGCCACGGGCCTTGAACGAACCCCCGACCTGCATGTTTTCCAGCTTGAGAAACACCGGCCGCCGCGCCTTGTCGCTGAGCACCAAACTGTTGACCGTCGGCGTGCGAGTTACCGATCCATCAATCCGTTGCGCCGCTGCAACGATGGATTTGAAATCAATGAGCTGAGTCATCTGGGGCCACTTTCCTTGGATTGAGATGCACGGAACTCCCAACGTCCGCGCCTGGCCGGCTGGGTTGCAGACTGTCGCCGACCCCGGTGAAAACTACAGGACAACCGTGGCTGCGCGCCACACCTTGAGCGGCTTCGCTCGATCGTTCAGCAACGGGAGGCCGCACGTAAGCGGTGTTTGCATAGGCTGCATGCCCAGGTGGTAGGCTAGCCGCCCTCCACCACCAGGAAGGTTTTCCAGTGACGCCCATCATCTGCGCCAATGAGTTCGACATCTGCGTCTCAATGCCCGACTTCGTCACCTGGGTCGAAGACCGGCACCTGCCCAACGCCGACCTGGCGGCAGCATTGAGTACCCTGGGCATCGCCCTCGACATTGGCCAGCTATACACCCGCTACTTCGATGACACCCCGGTCGGTACGGGTGATGTGCATGTCTATCCGAGTACTGGGAGTCAGAGCCTGTTGGTCATCGATCTGTACCGAGACCCCACCGACCAACTGGATATCGTCAGCGTCTCGTTGAAGATAGAGCCTGCGCTGCTGCCTCTGGCCCTGCCATTGCTGCGAGGGTTTTTCGACGCTGCCGAATGCCAGGTCGCCTTCAGGCAATCCAGCCACTCACAGCAGTTGCGCTCGCTGATCGATGAAAGCCGCTACCCGGCCCCGAGCGAGGAAAGTGGCTATCACCAGCAATTGATTGCCCACTTGTAAAGCACTTGTCGGAGATGCTTCGGCACCTGCCGGTCTACCAGCTGAGCAGGCAGACCCGATCGGCGCCGGGCCTGCCGTAGCCACTATCTCAAGGGCATTCGCAGGTCGATGGACCGAATACCGGACCGCTGCACGGATCCTTGGATGGGCCGAACACCGGGCACGAGGCCTGGGCAGTCAGGGAGAAACCCCACAGCAGCAATACCGCCAACAATACTTTCTTCATTTGCGACCTCCTGGTCAGTCATCCAATCGTCCATGTGCCCTGGCGAGGGCACGGACAGTCATCAAGGGCACTCGCAGACCGTCGGGCCGAGCACCGGACCGGCACAGGGATCTTCCCCAGGCCCGAGCACCGCGCAGTCCGCCTGCGCTGTCAGCGAGAACATCCACAGCAGCAACGACGCCGCCAGCATTTTTCTTTTCAACCTGACCTCCTTGGTCGAGACAATGATCACGATCCGCGCTTTCCCCTTGTTTCAGGGGGCGGATGCACGCCCTTGGCAAGGCGCGCTGCAACTCCCGCCAGCACTCCCGCCAGCGGGCCCGAAACAGCAAAGACCACAGCCTGCGATTGCGCCAGTGCGGCACAGTGTCACGCCACAGGCCATCTGCCCCGACCGGGACATGGGGCCCTCTTTGTCACCTTCAACACCCAAGGTCGCGACATCATCACCTGGGCCTGCGTGATCGACGGCAAGGACCAGAACTGCCGAACAGACCTGGGCCGCCAGCCAACCCGGTGCGCCCCGTACTCGGCACGGGTGAACGGCCCAATCCCCTTAGCTGATATCATCCGGCAACTTATCCGCCGAGTAACAACGATGAATCGCCGCAAGAAAATAAACCAACTGCTGAAGGCCAACGCCAAGAAGGCCAGCGCCAAACTGGCACCGAAAAAGAAGTCGACCTACATCAGCAAGGCCGACCGATTGAAACTGGCGGCTGAAGCCACTCAAGACCCGGCTATGGTCTCCGACAGCTGAACCTGCCTGGCAGCGCCTACTCCACCTTCGCCTCGGCAAAGCGGTTACGTCCCGATGCCTTGGCAATGTACAGCGCCTGATCTGCCGCCTCGATCAGTCCTTGCAAGTGATTCAGTTCCGCGCCCGTGGCGGCCGCAATGCCAATGCTGACACTCACACGTCCCAACGGGCTGGAGGTGTGCGCAATGTTCTCCTGCTCCAAGCGACTGAGAATAAGTTGCGCCACTATCCTGGCACCGTCGCTGTCGGTATCCGGCATGATGACGCCCATCTCCTCGCCGCCATAACGGGCCACCAGATCCGACGGCCGTCGCACACACTCCTCCAGGACTCTGCCAACCGCCTGCAAGCAGGCGTCTCCGGCTACGTGCCCGAGCGAATCGTTAAACAGTTTGAAATGGTCGATATCAATCATCATCAAAGCCAAGGAGGCATTGGCACGTTGTGCACGTCGCGCTTCAGTGGCAAGGCTCTCGTCGAAGCAGCGCCGATTGGCCAGCCCCGTCAGGGGATCCTTCATGGCCAGCAACTCCAGCTGGCGATTGGATGAGAGCAACTGCTGCTGGGCGCCTCGCAACTGGCCTTCAACCTCGGTTCGCCGGCGAATATCCAGGATCAAGAAGCAACCGATCAGCGCGGTAAGCCCCAGCAGCCCCGCCACTACGACCGTCGACAACAGCGCCTCCATACGCCACGCGGCAAGGGCCTCTCGCTTGCCGAGTGCAACGGTCGTGATCAGAGGCAGCCGGTCACTCTTGCGAAAGGCATAAAGGCGTTCGACACCGTCCAGGCTGGAGGTAAACGACGCGGTACCGACGGATCGATCCACAAGGTACTTGGCATAGATCGGCGACTTGGAAAAGTTGCGCCCCATATCCTGCTCACGGAAGGGATAGCGAACCAGCAACGTACCATCGGTATTGGACAAGCCGATGGCCCCCTCCTGCCCGACATCGATCTTGCCGAACAACCGCAGGAAGTTTTCGATCCCCAAGGTCACCGCCACCACTCCGGCAAACTCGCCGCGCGGATCATTGAAACGCCGACTGAGGGTGATCACCCACTCCTGATTGGTACGGCTCTGGATGGGCGGCCCTATAAAGGTCTCACGGGATGGATCGTCGCGATGATGAATGAAATAAGCCCGATCACTGCTGTTCGCCCCGGCAGGAATGGGCCGATTGGAAGACATCAACCAACGGCCCTGATTATCGTAGATGGTGACGCCACTGAGCTGTGGCATCAGCGACTCTTGCCGGCGGATCAACTTACTCAGGCGCTGAATCTGTGTGGGGCCGCTCCCTTCGGTTTCCAGGCGCTCGACGAGCCCGAGCAAAAGCGCCGAGCTTTGGCGGACAATGCCTTCGGAGTAGGTAGCCAGCGCCTGGGTCAGATTCAAGCTATGGACATTCACATCCCTCAATACCTGCTCTCGAGATGCCCACACTTTCCAGACAGTCAATGACGCCAGGGAGCAACCAACGACCAACAGCAACAGCACAACCAAGCGTGTGTCACGCTTCACGTTCCCACCTTATGGATAGTACGGTTCAAGTTCTAGTGTAGCGATTGTAATAGATAGGTAAAAATTTAAACTGGCCGCCGCGGGTAAAAAGTCCATTTCAGATCAACTAGCGGTAAATAGATGGTCGTTAATAAGCATCTGAAGAAGTCACCGTACCCACCGTGGCATCAAGAATAACGCAACTGCGCAACGCACCTCTGTACTCCCACCGTGGCACCTCTGTACTGGCAACGCTAGTTCGCCTCTTGCCCCTCGATCTTGTGCTTGAATGCTTCGAGTGCAAAAACAATCAGTGGACGAATCGCTGGATCACTCGCAATGGTCTCGGCACTCAATTGCGTGGAAAACAAGTTTACCGAGATAGAGACTTCCTCCGCGATGCAAGCCGACAGATTTTCAGCACCAGCCGCAATGCCGCCGGTGCACGCGAAGCCCTGGGTATCGGCGGCCCTCCGATGGCCGAGGCCTTGCGCAGACTCCCCTAGGCCGCCTGCGAACGCACCCTGCCGATACACAGCCCCGATTTTTCGGGCAAGAAGTCTCGCATCGGTGCCACTGGCCGCAGCATCGCAGCCCTGGGCGCCAACCCTTGATTGGCGCTACATCGATATCGTCCATGACGCCAACTAGGAGCCCTGACGGAAACTTACCGTTAATATTGCACGCTAGTTCCAAATTAAACCTATATCCTCTTGCAGAAAAAACACTTAACCAGTTAACGAATACTCTAAAAAATAATCGGCTCGTCGTTAAAGTTAATAGAGATCTCGGCGGATACATGTAAACCCAAGCCAGCTTGGGCCAGCCAACTAAGAGTTCGTCGAGGGTCCTATGGACGCATTACGCAACATCAAGCTTTCCACGCGATTAATCTCTGCATTTGTGGTGTGCGCCATCATCACACTGGGAGTGGGGCTCTTGGGACGTTCGGGTATTGCATCGCTAAAAACAACAATAAACGCAATCGTTAGCAATAACCTGGTGTCCGTTAACAATACGGGCAATGCTCGGGCCGGTGTTTTTGCATACTCCAAGGATCTGCATGCGGCGCTGCTTCTTAAGTACACCAAGGCAGATTCAGGGATGTTCGAATCGGCCGTACAGTCCATGTCCGAAAACCAGCGGGAAGTTGAGCGGCTTTTCAAGGAGTACCGTCAGACGCCTCTCGCCGATGACGAGCGCGTGGCGGGCGATCAGTTCGAAAAGGACTGGCCGGCCTATGTCCAGGGGGCGAACAAGGTCATCGCCCTGGCAAGAGCCGGCGACCTTGACAGCGCCACGCAGATTTTCCAGCAGCAGCTTTCTCCGGCGTCCAAGAGAATTATCGATCAGCTGCAAGTCATAGTTGCCTCCAACTATCGCCAAAGCGGTGAAGCCGCCGACGCGGCCGAGACCGCCACTACCAGCGCTTACTGGACATTGGGCATCGGGGTGCTGATCGCTTTCCTCGCGGCCGTCTCGCTGGGCATGATCATCACCCGCTCGATCACCCGCCCCCTTTCCATCGCTGTACACAGCGCAGAGGAAGTAGCGGAAGGAAACCTTTCCAAGAGCATTCAGGTCAGCGGTCGGGACGAGGTCAGTGCGCTGCTCAACGCGCTGGATAAAATGCAGCAAAACCTGCGGGCCACGGTCAAGGAGATCGGCAGTGCTGCTGATCAGCTGGCCTCTGCATCCGAAGAGCTGAACGCCGTTACGGAAGAAAGCTCACGGGGTATGACGCGGCAGAATGACGAGATTCAGCAAGCCGCAACCGCAGTCAACGAAATGACCGCGGCAGTGGAAGAAGTTGCCCGCAATGCCACAGGCGCCTCAGAAGCCTCCGAGCAGACCAGTCGCAGTGCCGTGCAAGGCCGCGATCAAGTGCGCAGAGCCGTTGACTCCGTTGGAGCAATGGCGGACGAGATTTCCAACTCGACCGGCAAGGTTGAAGTGCTTGCAACCCGCGTCAACGAGATCACAAAAGTGCTTGAAGTGATCAGGGCTATCGCCGAGCAGACCAATCTCCTGGCCCTCAATGCGGCCATCGAAGCCGCCCGGGCGGGTGAACAGGGTCGCGGCTTCGCCGTGGTGGCCGATGAAGTGCGCGCGCTGGCCCACCGGACCCAGGCCTCGACGGCGGACATCGAATCGATGATGCAACAGGTCCGCTCGGGCGCTGAAGAAGCCGTCCTTGCAATGAACAAAAGCAAGGAACTGGCCGCCGATACACGGGCCCAGTCGATTGAGGCCGGCCAGGCCCTGGACAGCATCACCGAGGGTGTTTCCATCATCAACGAAAAGAACCTGGTCATCGCAAGTGCTGCTGAAGAACAAGCTCAGGTCGCACGTGAGGTTGACCGTAACCTGGTCAACATCCAGGACCTTTCCGCACAAACCGCTACAGGCGCCCATCAAACCAGCGCTTCAAGCGCCGAACTGTCGCGACTCGCGACCTCATTTGGCGTGCTGATCAGCCGATTCACCGTTTGATGGTAAAGCGTTGACCGCCTGGACCGGGTATCCGCCTGATAGGTCAACAGGCTCCTCAAGCTGAAGCGCCTCCCCTCTTCGGGGAGGCGCCGACGGCCCACAGAGAACAACGCGCAAAACTCTCGTAACCACCCCAAAAGCGGGGTTGGGCAAATCCCCCAAAACACTAAAACTTTTTACCAGGCCCTCCACGTACATTTGCTGCAGCTGCTTGTGACGAACCTCTGGCTCGGATCAAGGACCAGAACGATACAGCGCCGAGCATTCTCAATACCGTCGAGTTCGTCGAGGCTTGAGCGCTTGACTGGTTCGGGTTCAGCAAAACGCAGGCTTGCGCAAATTCTCGGGGATCTTCGCCATTACTCGCGATATATCTTAGAATGGCCGGTTGCCGAAGAACCGTCATGTCTATAGCCATGAAGGGCTTCCATCCTTTGCAGAGAAGTGTGGTTAAGATGAACAAGCCTTTCATTACGCTGTGCCCTGAAATAACTCGGGCGCACGCGCTGAAGTTGATGAGTTGGTTGGAAGATGAGCGCGTGACCTGCTATCTGAGCGACTCGCCTCATGTCTCCCGTTCCATTGAGCAAGCCATTGATCGGACTCAGTTGCCGATCCTGACCCATCTATTCAACCAGGGCGGCCGATTCTTCATGGCCTATGACCGGCATGACGTCCCGGTGGGCTTTGTCCGCCTGATCAAGACCGGCTCAAATTGCGAGATCGTCCTGGCCATTGGAGACTGCGAAAAATGGGGCCGAAACCTTGGCACCCGCACGATTCGCGAAGGCATGAAAATGGCCTTCCTCGACATGCTGGCCGAGAAGCTCATCGCCAAGATTCACCCAGATAACTCGCGCTCGCTGAAAGCCTTTCTGCGTAGCGGTTTTATGCTTGAGAGCGAAACGCCGACATTGAAGTCATTGTCCATGACGGCGGGACGCTATCTCCAGTTCTTGCGCGAAGGAGCCGGTGACGACTCCACCAGGATCTACATCACTGAAATCGACAAGGCCAGGCTCGAAAGCCTAATCGCGCTCGAGCAAGGCCCGGCGATTGTTGAACTCGAACATGAGCTTGAGCGAGCCATTGTCGTCAAGCCGCAACAGGTGGCGCGCAATGTCATCACGATGAACTCTAGGGCGTTGCTGCAACTGGACGACGAAGAGTTCGAAGCGGCCTTGGTCTACCCAGAAGACGCGGACAGCAGCGCAGGGAAGTATTCCGTGTATTCCGATCTAGGCGCCGCCATCCTTGGTTATCAGGAGGGGGACGCCATCGACTGGCGAATTTCTGATCGGACCCGCCGGATTGAGATCAGGAAAGTGCTTTACCAGCCGGAGGCTGCGGGCGACTTCCACCTGTAATTGCACCCTTTGCTCGATGTTCGTCCATCGGGCAAGGGAATTTCCCAAAGGACGGCGCTTCGCTTTCCGTGCCTGAGCGACCCATTGCATGGTCAAGGCTAGGAGCGGAGCGAGTTGCGAAAAGCAGGAGGCGACCGAACAGACCTGGCCGGCTCCTGCGACTGTTTTAATTCTCTGCATCTAAACCCCCACCCCAAACCCACCGGCCACGGAAGGCGGCACTTGCCTGCAATCATCGCGATGCGAGCACTTCACCGCATCATCCACAAGATCAACAAGAGGCGGGAGTCAGGCTGTATCTCCATTACTTCGGTCGTACCAGCTGTTTGCCAGATCTCGCGATAGGCTAAAAGGTCTGTTTACATCCGCAGCACTCTTTCCCGAACGAGGTATCACCGAGTGGCTGAGGCAGCGCCGGCCGCTGCTCTGGCAATGGCTCGAAGAGCAGCAGCGCGTACCGAACGATGAAAATGCAGCCGAAGCGCTTAGCCCTGCTGCATAAGCCTGATGGGCTCCCTCACAAGGTGCGGTATCGCTACCACCAGATCAATCTGCGCCTGCAAGACCACCCACCGTTGATTTGGCCGATGTTGATGCGGACAGAAGACTGGTTGCAAAGCCGAAAATACACTCAGGAACGCTGGGGAGGGAGGCGTCCCGGAGCCGGGTGACGCAGGAAAGGTCGCCAAGATAAATCGGTTTTATCTGACAGATAGCACCATGCCAGCCCAATAAAACGAGAAGTAAATTTGCTCGTGCACTTAACCAAGCAGTTTTGTCATCAGCATCGCTTTGCATCCTGAGTCATGGCGCAATCTAGATATTAAGCGCAGGCTAGATAATCGCTTACAGAGCGGCAAGGGTCATTGTGCGACACAACCAGCGCAAAAAATTACACCACATGTGTCACCTACTTGTAGTTGGGCGTCATAATCAACCTACACCGTTGCACACAACAATTTTTCTATCCAAACGAGCAGCCCCATGACTCTTCAAGATTCAGCCTCTGAATATCTCGAACAATGTCGACAAGCACTGACGGTAGAGCAAACAAAGTCCCTTGCCGAGACGAAAAATTGGTCACACGTTGATAAAGCGCAAACTCATATTGATTGGGATGTCTTGTACAAGGAATTAACCCCTCTGATAGATGGCTCGTTTCCAGCATCGCCCGAAGTTCAAGCAATCATAGCGCGTCACTATTCGATCGCCTCACGCTTCTATCTTCCTTCTCAAAAGGCATACATTGGGATGGCTTTGTTCTATAGAGACAACCCCGACATGAAGGTATTTCATAACGCCTACCATCCAAAGATGGTCGACTTTCTGGGTGAAGCTATTTTTTTCTATGCAAGTCGCAATCTATAGCAACGGGTAGCAGACTCAGCCACCCAACCCGGCAGTTGATGGATCGCACAAAAAATAATTCTTATAATTCATAGCTTTATAGGCAAAAATATCATTGCTTTAGCAAAAATTAAGCAGAAGAAGAAAAAGACGGAATCGCAGGGTGGTGGCAGCCATTCCCGACTTGAGTTGTGGTGAGTGTCGCGATTCCGACGAACGAGCTGACTTGAAAATCGAAAAACTTCAAAGGGGCTGCGCATGACAAATTGGCAACGTGGTGACTTAGTCGAGCTAGACGGCCTTCTTGCGGTCGTGGTCGGTATTGAGGGAGATCCAAATGTCCCCGAGGAGCACATCGCAGCATGGTTTGGCGCCCCAAGTTGCATCCGAAAGTCTAAGGGCGGAGCTGGTGCAGCGAGTCCGGAGGTTTGGACGGTGCCAGCGTACTTATTCGTACGAGCCGCTGAGCCTGATTGGCGTCACTAATAGTTGAAATACTAATCGGAATCCATCCTCGCCAGTGGCCATTCCTACCCTGCCGGCGTCATCTGGACCGCTACACAACGCCCTTTAGTTCTCACCTTCTCCACCAGTCGTGCTCTGTTGACGAACACATTGATTTCGCAACTGCCTGAGTGCTGCACGTCTTCCCAGTATTCTGCGTGCACAAGTTGCCCGTTCTGCGGCCCCGTGTAAGTACCCGCTGCCTCACGTGAAACATAGCTACTGTCACGTACATATCTGAGCACGACCATATCTTCCTCCGGCGCCACCAAGATCTGCCTTGGCACGCCGAAGAAGTCGATCAGTTCGCCCACCGGACGATCTTTCCAGGCGCTGCTGGCCGACAATGATGCGCAGCCACTGAGCAAGGTGGCGAGCAGGGCCAACATAAACAATCGGTTCATAAGGTCTTCTCCCTGACGGTCGCGTTACTTGGCAGACATCTGCGCGAACCCTTCATCTATCTTCTGCATGATGGCCGCCTTGGCTGCCTCCCGGTTCAATATCTCGAAGAACTGCGGCCCTGCCTTGCTCATTTGCGACGCGGGCATCACACCCAAGTGCTCCATCTTCTTGGCCTGGCGTTCAGTCGGCTTACAGACAAAGTCACGGCTTTGTGCCAGCCAGGCGTCAGGTTTGCTCTGCCATTGGCTGGAATACTTCACATTGCGAAAATCATTGAACACGCTGCGAAAATCCGCCGCACCCATGATGCGCACGCGGTTCTTCGCACAATCGATTTCGACATCGTAAGCGGTGAAGTTGGGTTTGCCGGGCTCTTCGTAAAGTTGATAGACACCCAATGATTTCGCGCCACCTGGACGATTGACGATGTGAGTGGGGTCGCCGTCGGCGATGAACACCTGATTCTTGCCCAAGACACCCTGGTAATGAACGACCCAGTAGTCGCCCTTCAGCACTTCACTCGCCTGGGCAGCGAGGGCACTACACAGTAATGCGGCAGGCAAAAGCTGCCTTGCAAAAGCGATCATGGGGGCGGTCCTTTGCCGTTATTTTTGAAGGCGATAGCTTCGCACCCTGAACATGTAGCAAAGGGCTATCTAGCACATCCGTCCTATGCCTTTGACGAAAACGGCGGTCGCAAGCCCCCCAGAGTTGCGGAAGCGATTCGAAAAACTGCGGAGCCCCCCCCAAAAAAATCCCAGGCAATAAAAAACCCGTAGACGTTAATCTACGGGTTTTTTAAGGGGAGGCCGAGGTCGGAATCGAACCAGCGTAGGCGGACTTGCAATCCAGACAACACTTCATAATTTCAACTAGTTAGTTACAAATCCGTTCCGCAAGTGCCATCACCTAGAAAGGCTGCAACCCACGGCCTATGCGGGTCATGAATTTGATTGGGGAACTGATTTCCTGGGGGCGTCGAATGCTCAAAAGAGGTCAGTCATGAGCGGCGCTTCAGGCCAGGAGCAGCCACTGCATAAACTTGACGCTCGCGAACCGGCAAACCGGAACGCCTGCGGCGTCCACTCTTTTGAAAAGAGACTCAGTTGTCCAAGCACTTTAACAACTGGGCCAACACCCTGTCTTCTTGCGAAGCCAATACGGCGCTGATCTCCTCGCATCTCCCATTCAGAGACAACAGATCGCCAGCCAATACTTCTCCACTGGACATGCACATATCCAAAGCAATACTAAAAACTCCGTCACCTACCTGCTGACTCTCAAAAACAAGCTCAACCTCTTTAGGGAAGATCGTCACGTAGACGAAGAGTCTTTCATTCGCATATGTGTAGTGGCCATGATTTCTTTTGAGTAGAACACTCTGGCTTCTCGAAGCCCTCTCATAAATATTATCTAGAAACCTTTGAAGGACGAACAAAAGCTCTGGCTTTTCAGTGCTCATGGGGTTCCCTTGCGAGCAATAGACTTCAACACGCCATTCTAACCAACATCGACGGTGTCCGAGCTGCACACTCTTCGAAGTTGCTTAGAAGATCTCGTCACGTAGCTGGCGTTAAACCCTCGGTCTCTAATGCCGAGACTGAAACTTGGTCACTCAACCTCGCGAATGTGAGCTGACCCTTGCGCAAGAGAACCACAGCCAACCGCGACCTGCCGCCACGCATGGTGCGTTGTATCAAAAAGGGCAAGAAAGGCCAGATCTGGACGGCGTACTACTACGACGGCAGGCACGCCGCCGGCAAACGCAAGGACATCCCACTGGGCACCTACCTCGATCAGGCCAAAGTGGAATGGGCCAGGCTGGAACGCAGAACGCCACCCCAGCCCAACCATCTGATGAGCTACGTATTCGACCGGTACGAAAAAGAGATCATCCCCGGCAAATCGATCGCAACCAGTCGGACATAGGAGATGGAAGAGCCGGGGATGGGGAAGTCGCTGAAATCGGCTCTGCCCGTGTGATTCGAAAGATACAGGGCATCTGACACCGTATGAGTAATCAGTGCTAATTACACAAATTTACCCACCCTCCATGACGTCATAGTTCCAACCATAATCTGGCACCGGTAGAGTCTGAAGCGCGCTACGCTGCGAGCTTGGAAAGTGTCTGGAAGACCCAGGACGATTCAATTTGTCCACCCACGCCATACATTAAAAAAGGAAAAATTGTATGAAGCCGCTCATGAGCTCATTGGCACTCGCTGTCGCAATCATCACGCTGGCCGGTTGTTCAACGACTTCTCAACCCGACAGAAATACCCCCCTGGGCGAAGATAACCTCAATGGTTCAGGCTTTCTTTCCGACGTCTACCCGCTGATGAAAGAAGGCAAGGACGGCGAAGCGCTGCGCCTTTACCGCAATCCAAAATATGCCTCGACAGCGAGCTTTACTCGCTTCACCAAAGTGCTGCTCGAACCGGTCAAACTGTATGTCGGTTCCAAGTCGAAATTGAAAGATGTCCCTCAAGACCAGGCCAAAGCGATCGCCCAAAGCTTCTATAACCAGTTGCATGAGCAGTTTGGCAAGGATTATCAGATGGTCCAGACTCCCGGCCCGAATACACTGCAGATATCTGTAGCGATCGTCGATGCCGAAGCCGCCGACACCACTCTCAAGGCCGCCTCGTACATTCCGCTAGGCCTTCCGGGAGCGAAAGTAGTAGCGACGAAGGCAGTGACGCAAGCCACCGGCCAACCGCTCGCCACCGGTCAAGTGACCGTCGAAGGCAAGATGTACGATTCACAAACAGGTGAAATCGTCGCCGCAGCAATCGACCGCCGCACAGGCTCGCGTCGCCCAATTATCGGCCTGTTCGAAAGCAGTACTTATGACGAGTGGAGCGACGTAACGGCGGCAGGAAAGTACTGGGCGGAAAAAATGCGTTATCGCCTATGCATGCGCCGTGGAGCGACCAACTGTGTTGATGCTGTCGATTAATACAGCTTACCAACATGCTATGACCTACAATCCGGCAATGGTCGGATTGTAGCGCCTCAACGACTGATATCATCGGCCGCGCAATCAGGCCGTTAACTCGAACGATCTGGAGTGAACTCTTTCAACATCTGCAAACTCCTTTTGCTGAGTAGTCCTTCCGTATGCAATAAAAAAACCGGCGCAGTGGCCAGGTTCAGGGTTTCGTGTGCGTTCCGCGTTACTTGTGCACTATGGGAAAAGCACGCACCAAACGACGTCATGCCAATATATTTATACCGCCTCTTGATCTTTTTCCGCGTGAATAACCTGCCATACCGACTGCTGGGCCAGTGTCACCAAGCCTGATCCAGGCAGTAGCCGTAACTTGCCAGAACGATGACGGGATGTACCTGGAATGGCTGCTTGAAGGAGGAGTTTCAGAGATGGAGTTCTCTGGCCAAGTGCTGTTCGCCATGCCCGAGGCCACCGATTTGTGCGATGAAGACGGCAGCGCCCATCAGTTCCACAAGCGACAAGTACAAGGCCGAGCTGTACGACGAGGGCTGGCAGTTGGCACGGGACATGGGCTTGGGCTTGGGCTTGGGCAACGTCACTGATGCGCTGATGCAGCGCCAGGGCAAAAAATCCCGATAGGAGTACATTTGCACTCCACCCATAAAAACCGAACGCTCATCTATCTCAGCCGCTGAAAAATCGAATGACGGGAGCTAGAAAGCTGATCTTGTCCGCAGATTTTACAAAGCGGTCAAAGGCTTTTTCGTTAAGGATGAACGCGGGTATGAAAAAGATACTCGAGACCACAGCAGTCAATAAAAATCCAACCCAATCGGTACTAACAAGGACGGCGATCGCTACGCCCAGCATCAATAACCCCCCTGAAAAGAACAGCCGCCGAGCAAATTTTTGATTTGGATATTGATTGAACATGATGAGGCCACCCTTGCCGCTTTCAATCACAGTAGTTCCAGGGTGGATTTTTGTCGAAGCATGCACTCTTTCCCCCCCCCCCCTTAATTCCCCTTAGCAGCGGCTACCCACCCCTCCCCAGCAAGCCGCTATAGGGGCCAAGGACGAAGTCATGCCTGTAGAGAGAACGGTAACCATCCCAGCCCGGGAGCAGCAAGCGGGCCAAGCCTCAATCACCGTCACGCTCCCGCGGATCTGCCGACATTGCGGCGTTCCACGCGGTGAATCCTACTCAGCTGTCAGCTGGAACGGCAGGACAACAAAGCCGAGTTACGACAACTAAAACCGATTTTTGAAGAAATACCGATTGATGCGATAGCACCATCGATGATTGCGGCCTATCGCGATAAGCGGTCTGCGAAAACAAGAGCCAACAGAGAAATCGTCTTACGTTCGCATCGGAGCCATCGCGAACCCGACGAAATAGAAAAGTTTGGTTCGCCAGCACTTTCACGCAGGCAATAAAAAACCCCGTAGACGTTAATCTACGGGGTTTTCAAGGGTGGAGGCCGAGGTCGGAATCGAACCGGCGTAGGCGGATTTGCAATCCGCTGCATAACCATTTTGCTACTCGGCCCCAAGTGTCCAGTACCGTAAAACAACACTGAACACGTACAAACTGGAACGGCTTTCGAGATCAACCTCATCTCGCAACTCTTTGATTTTTAAAGAGTTTTTCCGTTTCCTCGCTGAGGAATGGTCGCAATTATGGACATGTTTTCCATTCCTGGCAACTCCTATTCGATATTTTTTCTGCCGGGCTGTTTCTACAGGTTTCCGGGCAACTGCAAATCCGTGTCGGAGTGGGCAACGGCGCTGGATGATTGCACAGATGACGGCGGATTGCTCGCTGCTCTTTCCGCACCTTGCCACCTACCCGATCGGGTTATGGCGTGTGTCCGGCCGCTCGCGGACAGTAGCGCCAACGGCTCGACCCGGGCTCCTTCCATCAGGTTCAAGGCGGAATTCCAGCATGCGCATAGCATTCCCTGCGGTATTTGGCGTGGTTCTGGCGGTGGCGGCAGTCGGGGGGCAGGCCCAGGAGTCCGCGGACAAGACCTTGCGCCTGTACAACTGGTCGGACTACATCGGTGAGCACACCCTCGCCGGCTTCGAGAAGGCCAGCGGGATCAGGGTGATCTACGACACCTTCGACTCCTACGAGACCGTGCAGGGCAAGCTGCTTCCGGGGCGCTCCGGCTATGACCTGGTGGTGCTCAACGCCGCGCTGGTGCCGCCCTTGATCAAGGCGCGGGTGTTCCAGCCGTTGAACAAGCAGTTGCTACCCAGCTGGCACAATCTCGACCCTCTGGTACTCAAGAGCCTGGAGAACTACGACGCGGGCGTGCAGTATTCGGCGCCCTACACCTGGGGCAGCAATGGCGTGACCTACAACGTCGACAAGATCCGCGAGCGGATGCCGGATGCACCCATCGGTTCCCTGGCGATGCTGTTCGACCCCAAGGTGGTGTCGCGCTTCGCCGACTGCGGAGTTACTCTGCAGGACTCGCCCACCGATATCCTGCCGCTGGTCCTGGCCTGGCTGGGGCGCAATCCCAACAGCGCCGAGCCCGCCGATCTCAAGGCCGCGCAGGACGCCTTGATGGCCGTGCGCCCCTACATCCGCAAGTTCGACTCCACCAGCTACCTCAACGGCCTGGCCAATGGCGAGCTGTGCCTGAGTGCCACCTGGTCCGGCGACTACGCCACGGCCCAGGCCCGCGCCAATGAAGCCGGAGCACCGGTCAAGCTTAACTACTTCATTCCCAGGGAAGGTTCGCTGATCTGGTTCGACGACTTCTACATCCCCGCCGACGCCCCGAATGCGGCCAATGCCCACGCCTTTATCGAGTACCTGTTGCAGCCCCAGGTCATGGCCGAGGTCAGCGACTACATCCGCTATGCCAATGCCAACCTCAAGGCCACACCGCTGCTCAGCGCCGAAGTGCGCGACAACCCGGCGATCTACCCCGATGCCCAGACCCGCGAGCGCCTGTTTACCCAGACCATCCAGTCACCCGCCAGTACCCGCCTGATCACTCGCACCTGGAACATGGTGAAGATCGGCAAGTGATCCGGCGGTGCGGATCCCACACGCTGTCCACGCAACGCTTTGACCCGAGGTGAAGCCCATGGCTATCCAATCCGCAACCTTCTTCCAGCAGTTAGACGAGCCAAAGCTGGTGGCCGCCGACAAGGCGCATTACATGCACGGTTTCCACATGTTCGACGAACACCGCGAGCAGGGTTCGCTGAACATCGCCGCCGGTGAAGGCGCCTACATCTATGACACCGCCGGCCGGCGCTACCTGGATGCGGTCGGTGGCATGTGGTGCACCAACATCGGCCTGGGACGCGAGGAAATGGCCGAGGCCATCGCCGATCAGGTGCGGCAACTGGCCTACTCCAATCCGTTCTGCGACATGGCCAACGTCAGCGCCATCCAGCTCTGTGAAAAACTCGCCAGCCTGGCGCCGGGCGACCTGAATCACGTGTTCCTCACCACCGGAGGCTCCACCGCGGTGGATACGGCCTACCGCCTGGTGCAGTTCTATCAGAACAGTCGCGGCAAGCACGAGAAAAAGCACGTGATCTCACGGATCAATGCCTACCACGGCTCCACCTTCCTCACCATGTCCATCGGTAACAAGGCCGCCGACCGCGCTCCCGAATTCGACTTCATGAGTGATCTGTTCCACCACATCTCCTGCCCCAACTACTACCGCGCCCCGGCCGGGATGAGCGAGGCGGATTTCCTCGATTTCCTGGTGGCCGAGTTCGAGGACAAGATCCTCACCATCGGCCCGGACAAGGTGGCAGCGTTCTTCGCCGAACCCATCATGGGCTCCGGCGGAGTGATCATTCCGCCCGAGGGTTATCACCGGCGCATGTGGGAAATCTGCCAGCGCTACGACCTGCTGTATGTGGCTGACGAAGTGGTGACCTCATTCGGACGTCTGGGCACCTTCTTCGCCTCGCAGGAGGTGTTCGGCATGCAGCCGGACATCATCACCACCGCCAAGGGCCTGACGTCGGGCTACCTGCCCCTGGGGGCCTGCCTGTTTTCCGAGCGCATCTGGCAGGTGATCGGCGAGCCGGGCAAGGGGCGCTGCTTCACCCACGGCTTCACCTACAGCGGGCACCCGGTGAGCTGCGTCGCAGCGCTGAAGAACATCGAGATCATCGAGCGGGAGAACCTGCTGGCCCATGTCGAGGATGTCGGGCGCTATATGGAGCAGCGCCTGCAGACCCTGGCCGAATTGCCCCTGGTGGGCAATGTGCGTTGCATGCGGCTGATGGCCTGTGTCGAATTCGTTGCGGACAAGCAGAGCAAGGCGCTGCTGCCGGAAGCCCTGAACATCGCCGAGCGCATCCACCTGCGGGCCCAGGCCAAGGGCTTGCTGGTGCGCCCGATCGGCCACCTCAACGTCATGTCACCGCCGCTGATCATCAACCGCCAGCAGATCGACCAGATCGTCGACACCCTGCGCGAGTGCATTCTGGAGGCCGCCGCCGAGCTGCGTCGCGACGGTCAGTACCTGGGGTGACGCGCCTGCAACCGATGCCCCCGGCGCCCTGTCGCGGGCTCTTACCCGGCCTGCGCCCGGCAGTTAAACTGCCGGGCATGAGCGCACCTGCCGATACCTCCTCCGCCCTTCCGTCCCTCCAGGCCCTGCAGACCTGGCATGCCGGCCTGGCCGAAGCTTTCCAGGCGGTGGACGACGATACATTCCTGCCCCGCCTGGCAGCAGCGCTGAACGCCCTGACCCCGATCGAATCCATGATGATCAGCCTGGAGCGCAAAGGCCTGCCGCCGCAGTTGCTGCACGAACAAGGCATAGTCGGCGAATACCGCGACGAGATCATCAACCGCTACTTCTCCCGGGGCTACCTGCTGGATCCCTTTTGCCTAGCCGTGGAAAACGGCCTGGCGGAAGGCTTCTACCACCTCTCGGAAATCGCCCCGGACGACTTCTTCAGCAGCCAGTACTACAAGACCTACTACCTCAAGACCGGAGGTGCCGAGGACAGCTACTACATCGTCGACCTCGACCCCCAGAGCAAGATTTCCCTGTGCATGTTCCAGGGCCTGAGCGGCGCACGATTCGCCAGCGCGCCCCTGGCCCTGCTAAGGGCCGTGGAGCCGCTGGTGCGCGAGCTGTTGCGCCGTTTCGGCACTGCCGGCGGCCTGCAGCAACTGCTGCGCCAGGCCCCGGTCGATCGCTTGCCAACCCGGGCACCGGCCAACCTCAACCAGCAGCTCGAAGCTGCCTTCATGAGTTTCGGCCATCCGCTGCTGACGGTCCGCGAGCGGGAGATTGCCCACCTGATCCTGCGCGGCCACTCGGTGAAATCCACCGCCAAGGTGCTGCAGATCTCTCCGGAAACCGTGCGCATGCACCGCAAGAATCTCTACACCAAACTGGCCATCAGCTCCCAGGCCGAGCTGTTTTCGCTGTTTATCGACTGGCTGACCCAGCCCGCCGCCGGCTGAAGCGCCACGGGAGTGAGTGTGCTGCTGATGCCCCACAACAAGAACGCCGTGTCCACGGGGTGAACACGGCGTTTTTCAAGGCGGCGGGGGGATGCCGTCAGCGCGCGGCCCAGGCGTTGAAGCGCTGCTCCAACTCCTCGCCATGGTCGACCCAGAAGGCCGCATCCACCGCTCGCGCGCCTTTCAGGTTGGCTTCATAGGTCGGCAATTGCTGCTGCACCGTTTCAGGCAACAGCGGCAAGGCCTGACGGTGGACCGGGCCGTAGGGAATGTTCTGCGAGAACACCTTCTGCGCCTGGGGCTGACTGGCGAACAGGATGAAATCCTCGGCCAGGGCCTTGTTCGGCGAACCTTTGACCACGGCCCAGTACTCCGGGTCGTACAGGCTCTGAGGCCAGAGAATGCTCAACTGCATGCCCTCCTTCTGAGCCATGGCAATGCGTCCGTTATAGGCCGCGCTCATCACCACATCGCCGGCCACCAGCCATTGGGGCGGCTGGGCCCCGGCTTCCCACCACTGGATAAAGGGCTTGATCTGATCCAGTTTGGCGAAGGCCCGGGTCACCCCTTGCGCAGTACCGAGCACCTGGTACAGCTGCTCGGGGGCGACGCCGTCCGCCAGCAGAGCGATCTCCAGGGTGTACTTGGCGCTCTTGCGCAAGCCGCGCTTGCCAGGGAAGTCCTTGAGGTTCCAGAAGTCCGCCCAGGAGCCCGGGGCCTTGGCCAATTTCTGCGGGGCAAAGGCCATGACCATCGACCAGACATAGGTCGCCACACCGCACTCGCTCAGGGTGCCTGGAACGAACTGCGCCGGATCACCAAAACGCGACAGGTCCAAAGGCTCGAACAGGCCCTCGTCGCAGCCGCGCAACAGTTCCGGGCTTTCCACTTCGACCACGTCCCAGCTGGTCTTGCCGACATCGACCATGGCCTTGATCTTCGACAGTTCACCGTTGTACTCGCCGGCCACCACTCGGCCCGCCCCGCTCTGGTTGAATGGCTGGAAATAGGCCTTTTCCTGGGCCTGCTTGGTGGCCCCGCCAAAGGAAATGACCGTGAGGTTCTGCGCCTGGGCCGAAGCCCCGGCACATAGCACAAGCCACGACAATGCAACGCCGCAACGCAAGGTGTTGGACATGAAACCCTTCCTCAAGAAAGCCGGCTCGCCCGCACGAACCTGCACAGCAGGAGCCTGGAAGCGACCGTATTCACGGGCGGTACAGCACCAGGCACGACGAGTCTTGGTCAGCGGTACACGAACCGGCGCAGCCTTGGTTGCGCAGCCGGATGGTTACCGTTGCGGGCTCTGTGGCCCCGTTCGCTTGATGTATTGGCGACCTGTCCGGGGTCGCCGGACGCGGTCTTGCTTGAATGGCGGTTCATCGCTTGCTCCCTGTTGTTTTTGTAGGAAGAACAAATCGATCGGCAGTGCATCGCAACAACGTCCCGGGCAGTCGGGCAGGCGCATGCAGGGGTTTATTGTTTGCCCAACCCGAGGCATTGCGAAACGAGGTTTTTCTGAGGCACAGGCAAGGGAAAAGCTGCCTAGACGGCAGACTCGGCCCGAGATCGACGAAGGGAATGCGCGCACCGAGCGGCGCGCCTGGACGGACAAGCAAGTCCGCCGGAGCAACAACAGAAACCCCGCCAGGGCATTACCCGGGCGGGGCGTTTTGACAACTCATGGGTCAAGGGCGCCGCAGCTCAATCCAGCACAACCAGCAACCCCGAGATCACCCCGATGCCCATCACCGCCGAGAGCAGCATGCTGCTGGATACCTCGATCTCGTAGGTCTTGTAGCGCGAGGCCAGGATAAAGACGTTCACCGCCACTGGCAGCGCCGCCATGATCACCGCGATCTTGACCAGGAAATCGCCGAGGCCGAACACATAGCGGGCGGACACGAACACCAGCACCGGCAGCACCACCACCTTCAACAGCGCCAGGGCCAGGGAGTCGCCCTTGATCAGGTTCTGCTGGCGGTGCACGGCAAAGGCAGCACCCAGGGCCACCAGCGCCAGGGGGCCGGTGGCGTTGGTCATCTGCGTGGCGAAGATCTGCAGCGGACCGGGCAAGCGCCACTGCAAGGCAATGCACAGCGCCGCCAGGGCCACCGCCAGAATCAGCGGGTTGCTGATGATCGACTTGCCGGTGGTCAGCAACACACGGCTCAGATCCGGCTTGTCCCGGGCCTCGCGCGGTTCGGTGAGTTCCATGATCAGGGCGCCCCCCGCCAGGATCACCAGGTTGTCGGCCATGGTGATCATCAGCGTGGGCAGCGCCGCTTCATCGCCAAACGCCATGACCATCAAGGGCAACCCCATATACCCCACCACCCCGGAGATGGACGACAGCCCGCGCAGGCCGGCCACCCGCGCGTTGCCGCCCCAGATCAGCCGCCCGCCCACGGCGGCGATCATGAAGGTCACCAGGCAGGCCAGGTAATAGGCGCCGAGCAAGGCCCAATCCAGCTCACCATGGTCCCGGGTGCCGAGGGTCTTGATAAAGATGAAGCACGGCAGGAACAACCAGAACACCACCCCCACCAGGCCCTTGACCGTTTCCTTGCCGATCACCTCCAGCCGCACTATCCAGTAGCCGGCAAAAATCATCGCAAACAGCGGCACCACCACCGTAAAGACCTTATCCATGGGCCGGTTGCTCCTGAAGAAGCTGGCGCTCGGCATAACGGGCCAGGTGCATCGGGCTGTAGGTGCAGGAGCGATAGAACTCCATCACCCCGGCCATCGCGTGCTGATAACGGACCTCGATGTCCGGCATCGAGGCCCGCATTTCCTCCTTCAGACTCTCGACGATTGGCCACAGCTCCTCATCGGCAATCTCGGCCACCTGGGTGCTCAGCGATGAATAATCGGCCAGGGCCTGACGGATGGTCTGCGGATGCAAGCCCACATAATTGACGAAGTAAGCCTTCTCATCCTGAGTTTCCAGAAAGTCCGGAATATTCAAGACGCCATAATTGGAAAGTGTTTCAAACTTGCCACTGACCGGACGATAGACACCGGGCAACTGCAACAACTTTTCCTCACAGTAACGGGCGGCACCGATCAACTTGTCCAGATCCAGCGGCTGCGCGCCCAACTGTATATTGTTGTCCCGACACAACTTCACAACTTGCTCCAGCGGTGCAATTCCGGAGCGGTTGCCAAATCCGGCCAGGGCCCCTTCAACCATCTGAAAACCGCATTGAATCGCCTGCATGGTATTGGCCAGGGCCAGCCCGTTGTCGTTATGGGCATGCAGGCAGAACACCAGGCGGGGGTAATCCGCCACCAGCTTGGAGCACAGCCAGCGGGTCACATGGGGTTGCAGCGAACCCACGGAGTCGTTGATGCGGATGATGTCCACGCCCAGGTTGACGGCCCAGTCGATCTGCCGGCAGATCTCGGCATAACGCTGCTCGCACACTCCATTGCGGAAGTTGTTGAGCACGCTGGCCTTGAACTTGACGGCGCCGAGGTCGCGAAACGCCCGGATTGCGCGCTCGAACTCACGGTCGCTCTGCCGGTAGGTGATCATGCCGAAGCTGAAGACGGTGTCGGCAATCCATTCACGTCGATGGGCCCGGGCCTTGAAATAAGCCAAGGCGGTTTCCCAGCAGTTCAACAGGACGATGAACGTGGCCTGGGTATCGGCCGGCAATTCGCCGGCTTGCCGTGCCCGATGCAGGCGGTCCCAGACCAGCGGCTCCTCCGGTCCGCAACCCACCACGAAATCCCGCAGTCCGGCCTCGACCATGGACTTGAGGATGGATAACTTGGCGTCCAGCGTGATGGGAAAGGCTGTGCGTTCAATCCCCTCCCGAAGTGTTTCATCCACCAGATAGGGGACGGAAAAATCACGGTAGCGAATTCCATTTTCAAGTTTCATCGCCCTGCTCCTTTTTATTGGTTTTTTTCGCAGCCCACACTGTTTTGCTTGGCACACAAGACTTGCAACAACCGCCACACCATATAACAGCGAGTCAAAACCCGACCTAAGAAATACCTTAAAAAACAGCGCAAATACGGCTCAAAAAAAACGCCCTGAACCGAAACATTCGCACTCCAAATCTCCCTATTTAAATAAGCAGGCGTCAGGGCTTGTTGAAGCCGCACCGCGCTCGCCACAAACGCTTGCGACCGCCGTGGGCGACCGGCATGCCGACCAACGGCCCACCCCGTTATTCCCTACCGGATGCCCGCGCAAGCGCTAGAATCTGCGCTACCTTTCCCAGGCGACGAGAGCCGTTCATGAGCTTCGATTTCGATACCCTGCACCCCCGCCATGGCACCGGCAGCACCAAATGGAGCCGCTACCCCGAAGATGTCCTGCCGATGTGGGTGGCCGACATGGACTTCGCCGTGGCCGACGGCATCCTCCAGGCCCTGCGCCAGCGCCTGGAGCACCCGCTGCTGGGCTACAGCGTGGCCCGCGACGAATTGCGCGACGCGGTGGTCGCCGACCTCTGGGACAAGTACGCCTGGCGCGTGCAACCCGACGAACTGATCTTCCTCCCTGGGGTCGAGCCCGGCTTCAACATGGCCCTGCATGCCTTCGTCAAGCCCGGGCAATCGGTGGTGCTGCAGACTCCCAACTATCGCCCGCTGCGCCTGGCCCCGGGCAACTGGGGCCTGGACAAGGTCGAAGTGCCGTTCCAGCTCACCGCCCAGGGCACCTATGCCACCCCCATGGATGCACTGCGCCAGGCCCTGCAAGGCGCCGGGGCGATGCTCCTGAGCAACCCGCACAACCCGCTGGGCAAGGTTTTCCCCCGGGACGAACTGCAAGCGGTGGCCAACGCCTGCCTGGAACAGGGCGCACTGATCATCTCCGACGAGATCCATGCCGAACTGTGCTTCGACGGCCGCCGGCACATTCCCACCGCGTCCCTGAGCCCGGAAATCGCCCGCCGCACCATCACCCTGATGTCGGCCAGCAAGGCCTACAACATCGCCGGGATGAAGACCTGCTTCGCCATCGTCCAGGACCCGGCCACCCGCCTGGCCTTCAACAACGCCCGCGCCGGCATGGTGGACAGCGTCAGCCCCCTGGGCCTGGAGGCGACCCTGGCCGCCCTGACCCACGGCGGCCCCTGGCTGCAGGCGCTGCTCGGCTACCTGCAAGCCAACCGCGACTACCTGCTGCACGCGGTGCAGACCCGCCTGCCGGGCATCCGCATGCACGCGCCCCAGGGCACGTATCTGGCCTGGCTCGATTGCAGCGAGCTGGGGCTGGACGATCCCCATGGCTACTTCCTCAAGGAGGCCAAGGTCGGCCTCAGCGCCGGGCTGGAGTTCGGCGACGACTGCGGGCAATTCGTGCGCCTGAACTTCGGCTGCCCGCGGGCCATGCTCGAAGAAGGCATCCAGCGCCTGCAGGACAGCCTGCAACGGCGCTGATCGCCGCACAAACCCACCCCGCCCGCGCAGCCGCCAGGTTCCCGCCCCTGGCGCTGCGCCCTCCTGGCCGGCCCCCGCAGCCACGCCCCCGCCCTGCCCCGGGCGGTGCGCTGACACGCGCCCAATGGATCCATGAAATTCACGCCAATGGATCCACAAAGCTCTAAAACCTCAAAAATAGCCGATTATCGAACAGAAAATCCGCGTATTCATTTGACACCCCCAGAGCACGAACCCTTTAATGGATCCATTAAATAAAAACAACAAACGCCTGGAGAGACGTCATGTACCCCAAGAACGCCTGGTACGTTGCCTGCACCCCCGATGAATTGCAGGGCAAGCCCCTGGGCCGGCAGATCTGCGGCGAACGAATGGTGTTCTACCGCGCCCACGAAGGCCGGGTAGCCGCCGTCGAGGATTTCTGCCCCCATCGCGGCGCCCCGCTGTCGCTGGGCTATGTCGAGAACGGCAACCTGGTGTGTGGCTACCACGGCCTGGTGATGGGCTGCGACGGCAAGACCGTGGACATGCCCGGCCAGCGGGTACGCGGCTTCCCCTGCAACAAGACCTTCGCCGCGGTCGAGCGCTACGGCTTCATCTGGGTCTGGCCCGGCGACCAGAGCCTGGCCGATCCGGCACTGATCCATCACCTGGAATGGGCCGACAACGAACAGTGGGCCTATGGCGGCGGGTTGTTCCACATCCAGTGCGACTACCGACTGATGATCGACAACCTGATGGACCTGACCCACGAAACCTACGTCCACGCCTCCAGCATCGGCCAGAAGGAGATCGACGAGGCGCCGCCACAGACCACCGTGGACGGCGATCAGGTGGTCACCGCCCGCCATATGCACAACGTCATGCCGCCGCCGTTCTGGCGCATGGCCCTGCGCGGCAACCAGCTGGCCGACGACGTTCCGGTGGACCGCTGGCAGATCTGCCGCTTCAGCCCGCCCAGCCATGTGCTGATCGAAGTCGGCGTGGCCCACGCCGGCCACGGCGGCTACGACGCCCCGGCGGCATTCAAGGCATCGAGCATCGTGGTGGATTTCATCACCCCCGAAAGCGACACCTCGATCTGGTACTTCTGGGGCATGGCGCGCAACTTCAACCCCCAGGACCAGGCCCTCACCGCCAGCATCCGCGAAGGCCAGGGCAAGATCTTCAGCGAAGACCTGGAGATGCTCGAACGCCAGCAGCAGAACCTGCTCGCCCAGCCCCAGCGCAGCCTGCTCAAGCTGAACATCGACGCCGGCGGCGTGCAGTCGCGACGGGTACTGGAACGCCTGATCGCCCAGGAGCGCGAGCCCCGGGAAGCACTGATCGCGGCAAGCCGTTAAGCCCTTCTCCGCCCCCGACAGCCAGCCGGCCCGGATGCGGCCAATGGCGAGGACCGACAATGATCGACGTACTGGTGGTCGCGCGCCACAACGAAGCCCTGGACATCTGCAGCTTCGAACTGGCCACGGCCGACGCAAGCCCCCTGCCCGCCTTCAGCGCCGGCGCCCATATCGACGTGCATCTGGCCAACGGTCTAGTGCGCCAATATTCACTGTGCAACCACCCCGAAGAACGCCACCGCTACGTGATCGGGGTGCTCAAGGATCCAGCCTCGCGAGGCGGCTCAAGCAGCCTGCACCAAGAGCTGGAAGTGGGCACGCGCCTGCGCATCAGCCAGCCGCGCAACCTGTTTGCCCTGGCCCCCGGCGCGCGGCGCAGCCTGCTGTTCGCCGGCGGCATCGGCATTACCCCGATCCTCAGCATGGCCGAGCACCTGGCCCACGGCGGCGCGGATTTCCAGCTGCACTACTGCGCCCGTTCCGCCGAGCGCGCGGCCTTTGTCCCGCGCCTGCGGCAATCGCCTTTCGCCGAGCGGGTCAGCCTGCATTTCGACGAACAGCCCGAGACGGCCCTGGATATCGCGCACGCCCTGGCCGCGCCGCAGGATGATCTGCACCTGTACGTCTGCGGCCCCGGCGGGTTCATGCAACACGTGCTGGACAGCGCCAGGGCCCTGGGCTGGAAGGAACAATGCCTGCACCGCGAGTACTTCAGCTCCGCGCCCGTGGACCACGGCAGCGACGGCAGCTTCGCGGTCAAGCTGGCCAGCAGCGGCCAGGTGTTCCAGGTGCCGGCCGATCGCAGCGTGGTCCAGGTGCTGCAGGACCAGGGCATCGAAGTGGCGATTTCCTGCGAACAAGGGATCTGCGGCACCTGCCTGACCCGGGTGCTGGAGGGTGTACCGGAGCACCGCGACCTGTTCCTCACCGAGGAAGAACAGGCGTGCAACGATCAGTTCACGCCCTGCTGTTCCCGCGCCAAGACCCCGTTACTGGTGCTGGATCTCTAGGCGTTGCACGAAAAGCCCTGATACTCGGTGATGCTGCGTTGAAAACGGTCTTGTGCGCGAGTCCGATCGGAATGCTCATTGACACCCCGTAAAGTCGGACGCGACCCCGGCCGCTCCTCGACCGTTTTCGCCTTGCCTGACCTACATCTCAAAACTGCTCGTACAGAGCCTTGCGCCTCACGGCGAGGGCAGGATCAGCTTCATGCGCTCGTCGGCCACGGCCGAGCCGAAGATCTCGGCGTAGCGCAAGGTGGCGTTGGCATGCTCGCGCATCAGCGCTTCGGCCCGCGCGCCCTGGCCATTGACCAGGGCGTCGAACACCGAATGGTGCTGCATGTGGGCGTAGTTGAAGCGCCGGTATTCCCGGGCCATGTCCTGGCGATCCACCGCCAGGGCGGTGACCGAGGCGAACGGCAGATGGTCGTTGCGCGCCAGGGCATCGGCGATCGCCGGGTTGCCGCTGCCCGCCACGATCACCTGGTGAAACCGCATGTTGAGGTCGTGGTAGACCTCCAGGTCTTCCTCGTTGACGTAACCCTTGTCGAACAGCGCATCGCCCTCGACCAGGCAACGTTCGAGAATCGCCCGGCCCTCGGCCGACAGCCCGCGCTCGGCGGTCTGGCGCGCTGCCAGGCCTTCCAGCACCCCGCGCACCTCCACCGCCCCGGCAATGTCCTCGGCGCTGACCGACCGCACCTGAAAACCGCGACCGCCGAAACGCACCAAGAGGCCTTCCTGCTCCAGGGTGCGAAACGCCATGCGCACCGGCATGCGCGACACCCCGAAGCGCTCGGCGGTAGGCACTTCCATCAAGCGCTCGCCTGCCGCCAGCTCGCCCGAGGCGATCATCTTGCGCAGCGCGACCAGCACCGTTTGACCGGGTTTGCTCATCCGGGCAGCTTCCTTAAAAAAGGTGGGCGGCCATAGTAACGCAAGGCCCGCCACAACACGCCCCCCGACAATACCTGTAGCCGCTGCTGAGCCCGCGAAGCTGCGCAAAGGTCCGCAGGACCTTGCCTGGCGATCTCCCGCCGAACCTGCAGCGCCTTCAAAACCGCCGCGCCTCCTGCGACGAAGTGCCGCCCAGAGCGTTCGCAGCCTGCGGCAGCGGCTACAGGGTTTTCAGAGTGACAAGGGGTAGCTGACGATCAGCCGGGTCTGGTCGAAGTCGCTGTTGAAGCTGCGCCGATTGGTGGCGTTGTTCAGCCGCAGGCTGAGGTTCTTCAAGGTGCCGCTCTGCAGGGTGTAGCCGATCTCGGTATCACGCTCCCACTCATGGCCGTCCTTGCCGGCCTTGGTGGTGGCGTTGTCGCCACGCCCGTAACGCACCATGGCCAGCAGCCCGGGAACCCCGGAAGCGGCAAAGTCATAGTCGTAGCGCAGCTGCCAGGAACGCTCGCCGGCGTTGCTGAAATTGCCGTTGAACATGTCGTTGCCCAGGGTCCGGCCGCTGCTGCCATAGACCGACATCCAGGGGCTGTCGCCGCTGACCTTCTGCACCCCCAGGTACAGCGTGTGCCCGGCCCGCGCGGCGGAAAACAGGCCATAGGCGGTGTGGCTGTCGACCCGGCCGATGCGCGCGCTGCCATCGTCGCGGTCGATGAAGTAGCCCAGGTTGCCCCCCAGCACCCAGTCGCCCAGCGGCTGTTTGTGCTGCAGGTTGAAATAGCTCTGGCGGTAGATGTCCTGCAGTTGCGAATGCCAGGCACCGAACAGGGTGCGCTGCTGGTTGAAGCGGTAGTCGGCGCCCACGTAGTTGAAGCCATCGGACTTCACCCCCGGCGCGGCCCAGGCCGACAGGTCCTGCATGTCCGACGAGTTGCGCAGGCTCACCGCCCGGTACTGCCCGGCCTGCAGGCCCAGGCCGTCGATCTCGCGGGACACCAGCATGGCCCCGCGAAAGGTCTGCGGCAGCAGGCGGCCATCGTCATAGCGCAGCAGCGGCACGTCCGGCAGCAGTTCGCCGAGCTTGAACTCGGTGGCGGAAATCCGCGCCTTCAACGCTGCCCCGGCGCGGCCGAAATTGTCCGCCGCGCGGCCGTCGTCGTGCACCGGCAGCAACTCCGAACCGCTGACCCGGCGGCTGCTGTCGAGCTTGAGGCCGAACAGGCCGATGGCATCCAGGCCAACACCCACGGTGCCCGGGGTGTAGCCGGAGCTGAACTTGAGGATGAAGCCCTGGGCCCACTCCTCGATCTGCCCCTTGGGCGCGTCGTGGTCGCGAAAATCCCGGTTGAAGTAGTAGTTGCGCAGCAGCAGGTCGGTCTTGCTCCCCTCGAAGAAACCGCTGTCCTCGCCAGCCCAGGAAGGGGCGCACAGGCCCGCTGACAGACAAGCCCCGACCAGGGAACGGCAAAGCATCGGATGACGGGTGTTCATTATTATTGTTCTCCGTTTTTCATGGACGCAGCCGTGCCCCGACAGGCCCGTGACGGCCCGTCCATTCACGGATGCTCAAAAACCCGGCCAGGGCGGCCGGGGTTGTTCAGGTCAGCCCGTCAGAAGGGATACTGACGCGGCCGGTGTTGCACGCTGATCCAGTGGTCGCGGGTGAACTCGTCGATCGCCCAGTCGCCGTTGAAGCGCCCCAGCCCGGAGTTCTTCTCGCCACCGAACGGCGCGTTGGCCTCATCGTTCACCGGCACATCGTTGATGTGGGTCATGCCCGCGCGCACCTGGCGGGCGAAGTTCACCCCGCGCTCCAGGCTGCGGGTGAACACCGCGCTGGACAGGCCGAACTCGCTGGCATTGGCCAGCTCCAGGGCATGGGCTTCGTCCCGAGCGCGCAGCAGCCCCACCAGCGGGCCGAAGATCTCATTGCGCGCCAGGTCCATGTCGGCCCCCACCTCGCCGTAGACATGGGGCGCCAGCAGATTGCCGTTCACCCCGCCCTCGTACAGCGGCTCGGCGCCCTGCTCCCGGGCCAGGGCGATCTTGTCCTGCAGGCCCTGCAACTGGCGGGCATTGATCACCGGGCCGATCACCGTCTCCAGCGATTGCGGATCCCCCACCTTGAGTTGCTTGACCCGGGCCACGAAACGCTGGGCAAAGGCTTCGTAGAGCCGCTCATCGACGATGATCCGGTTGATCGCCATGCAGATCTGCCCCTGGTGCAGGAACTTGCCGAACACCGCGGCGTTCACCGCCTGCTCCAGGTCGGCATCGTCGAGCACCACGAACGGGCTGTTGCCCCCCAGCTCCAGGGCCACGTGCTTGAGATGCTCGCCACCACTGGCGATGCGGCCGATACCGCGCCCCACCGGGGTCGAGCCGGTAAAGGTGATCAGCGCCGGCACCGGGTGCTCGACAAAGGCATCGCCAATCTCGCTGCCGGCCCCCACCACCACGCTGAACACCCCGGCGGGCAGCCCCGCTTCCTCGAAGATCCTCGCCAGCAGCAGGCCGCCGCACACCGGGGTATCGCTGGCCGGCTTGACCACCACCGCGTTGCCCAGGGCCAGGGCCGGTGCGATGGAACGCTGGGTCAGGTGCAGCGGAAAGTTCCACGGGCTGATCACCCCCACTACCCCTAGGGCGCTGCGGTACACCCGGCTTTCCTTGCCCGGTACATCGGACTCGACAATCCGCCCATGGACCCGCGCCGGGAACGACGCCGACTCCAGGGTAATGGCCCGCGCCGCGCCCCACTCGGCCAGGGCCTTGATCCGCGTACTGCCGGATTCGCGGATGATCCAGTCGACGATTTCCTCCTGGCGCCGGTCGAAGATCGCCACCGCCCGGTGCAGCACCGCCGCACGCTGCGACGGGCCCAGGGCCGCCCATTGCGGCTGCACCTGGGCGGCCCTGGCGTAGGCCGCATCCAGGTCGCTGCGGTTGGCCTGGGCCACTTCCAGCAACAGCGCGCCATCGTAGGGGTTGGTCACCGCCAGGGTCTTGCCGGCGGCACCGGCGCGCCACTGCCCGGCGATGGGTTGCAGATGCAGATCGCGATAGGCCGCGTTGGATTCACTCATGAACAATCTCCTCAAGAAACAGCATTCATAAACCGATGTGTCGCCCAAAACCCGGCTTGTATGGGGCGGGCTTGTGTAGGAGCTGGCTTGCCAGCGAAGACGCCCGCAACAAGCACACAAGACCCAAGGCCCTGTTCGCCGGCAAGCCGGCGCCTACACGGCGGCGCGTTGCTCGATCAGCCGCAGCAGGCCGAGCAGGGTTTCGGTGTGGGGCACCGCCACCCCCGCCTGCCGCGCCCGGGCCACTACCTGGCCGTTGATCGCGCCGATCTCTGTGGGCCGTCCGGCCAGCACGTCCTGCAGCATCGAGGGCTTGTGGCTGCGGTGGTTGGCCATGGCAAAGGCCACGCTGTCCAGGCAGCGCTGGGCATCCAGCACTATGCCCTGGGCGCCGGCCACGGCCACCACCTCCATGACGATGGCCCGGGCCAGCGCCACGCCTTCCGGCGCCGCGTCCAACTGGCCGACGGTGCAGCCGGTGGCCGCGCAGAGGCTGTTCAGCGCCGCGTTGAAGGCGACCTTCTCCCAGATCGACATCCACACCTCGGGGTCCACCGCGCAACTCAGCCCGGCCGCGTCCAGTACCGCCGCCACTTCAGCGCTGGCCTGGCGCTCACCCTCGTCGAGGGCCAGCACCCGGACCATGCCCTGGCCATGGGAATGCACCTGCCCCGGCCCGAGCAAGTCGGCGGGCCAGTTGGTCATGCCGATCAGCACCTGCTGCGCGGCCACGTGGCGCGACACCGCTTCGGCGTTGCCCAGGCCGTTCTGCAGGGTCAGCACCCGGGTGTGCCGGGTGATATGCCCGGCAACGCTGCGCAAGGCACTGTCGGTGTGCAGGGTCTTGGTGAAGACCAGCAACAGGTCCGGGTGCCCGCTGACCTGTTCCGGACGGCAGGCGTTCAAGCCCCGGATGCGCCGCTCGCCGTGGTCGGTGGCCAGCAACAGGCCGTCGCGCTGGATGGCCGCCAGATGCGCGTCGTTGATATCCAGCAGCGTCACCTGCTGCCCGCTTTCGGCCAGCAGGCCGCCAAACAGCGAACCCATGGCGCCCGCGCCGAGAATGGTGATGTTCATCGAACCTCCTGATGGAATGAGCCTTTCAAGGGCCACGTTCATGACTGGCCCGGCAGGCGCCGGGGAATGTGCCGGCGCACGATCAGCAGCGCGATCAGCGCCATGAGCATCACCGCGCCCAGCAGTGTCAGGTAGCCCTGGGCGCCGCCCCGGGTGATCACCAGGGCCCCGGCGAAGGCACTGAGGATCGCCCCCAGGCGCCCGAAGGCCAGGGCCGAGGCGGTGCCGGTGGCGCGCACGCCGGTGGGGTAGATAAAGGCACACAGCGCATACATGGTGGACTGCACCGCGTTGACGAACAGGCCGTGCACGCCGAAGCCGAAGATCAGCAAGCCGGTGTGCTGATGGATATCCACCCCCTGCAAGGCAAAGGCGCTGGCCGCGCCGCCGGCACAACAGATCAGCAACGGCCAGAACGAGCCCCAGCGGGTGATGGCCACCGCACAGACCAGCGCGCCGATGACCCCGCCGAGGTTGTAGGCGGTCAACCCGGAACCGGCCACCGACAGCTCCAGGCCTTCGGCCAGGAGCATGGTCGGCAGCCAGCTGAAGGCGCTGTAGACCGCGGTCAGGCACATGAAGAAGGCCACCCAGAGGGCCAGGGTGTCGCGCCCGTAGCCCCGGTCGAACAGACTGCGGAAACCGCCCTGCTTCTCGCTCTTCTGCTCCAGGGCATCGCTGTAGCTCACCCCGGCGGCCATGGGCCGGCCCATGCGCCCCAGCAACGCGCTCAACTCCCCCCAGCGCTGCGGTCGGCGCGCCAGAAAGCGCGGCGACTCCGGCAGCGTCACCAGCAACAGCAGGGCGAGCACCATGGGCAGGCTGCCACCGATGAAGAACAAGGTGCGCCAGCCATACAGCGGCAATACCCGGGAGGCAAACAGCCCCGCCAGCATCCCGCCCAGGGGCACGCAGACGATGGTCGCAGTCACCGCCAGGGTGCGCCGCCGCGCCGGAGTGAACTCCGCCGTCACCGTGGTCGCGCTGGGCAGCGCGCCTCCGATGCCCAGGCCGGCGATGAAGCGCAGGACCGCCACCGCCAGCGCATTGGGCGCCAGGCCAATGGCGCAGGTGGCCGCGCCAAACACGAACACGCTGGCGATGACCGCCATGCGCCGGCCGAAACGATCGGCGAACAGTCCGGCACAGGCACTGCCGATGCCCATGCCGATTAGCCCGGCGGCCACCGCCGGGGCGAACGCCTCGCGGGTGATGCCCCATTCCTTGATCATCAGCGGAATGGCAAAACCGATCAGTTGACCGTCGAAGCCGTCCATGACGATGGACAGCGCCGCCAACAGCACCACCAGCTTCTGCATGCCGGTGAAGGGGCCCTGGTCGAGCAAGGTGCCGATGTCGGCATGGGAGGGAGCGCAACGCGCCGACTGGGGCGCATCGTCTATCGCTGCTGTGACCGAAGTCGTGTTCATATCCACCTCTTTTTATTCTTCTGGTGAGTCCGCAAGCTGCGGTGGGCAAGGCCGGGCACCGGGCCCGGCGACAAGGCTGTCTTCAGGGTTCGATGGTCAGGGTCGGCACCTCGATCAGTACCGGGCGCTGGCCCGCCAGGGCCGCGGCAAACGCCTCGGCAAACGCCTCGCGGGTGTTGGCCTGCACCGCGTGCACACCGTAGCCGCGGCCGATGGCGCAGAAGTCCAGGCCCGGCACGTCCAGCCCCGGCGCATCGCTGACCTGCAGCACATCGGCGAACCAGCGCAACGCGCCGTAGGTGCCGTTCTTGAGAATGATGAACACCACCGGGATCTGGTACTGGGCGGCGGTCCACAGCGCGGTGATGCCGTAATTGGCCGAACCGTCGCCGATGATCCCGATCACCCGCCGCTCGGGCCGGGCCAGTTGCACCCCCACCGCCGCCGGCAGGCCGAAGCCCAGGCCGCCAGCCGCCGGAAAGTAGTAACTGCCGGGCTCGCGCATCTCCACCCGCTGCCAGAAGGCACCGACGGTGGAGGTGGATTCCTTGACGTAGATCGCATCCCTGGGCGCCAGCTCGTTGATCACGTCGAACACGGTTTCCGGGCGCAGCAGGCCACCGGCTTCCTCGACCGGCGCCGGTGCCGGCAAGGCTGGCGGCTGCGGCCGGTCGCACTCCGGCAGCGCCCAGACCAGGGCCTGCAAGGTCTCGGCAATGTCCCCTACCAGCGCATCGCCCATGGGCGAGCGTGCCGCTTCGCCGGGGTCGCAAGTGATGTGCAGCAGCTCGCAACCCTCGGGCAGGTAGTCCCCCGGGGCGAACTGGTGGTAACGGAACACCGGGGCGCCCACCACCAGGATCAGGTCATGCTCCGCCAGGCAGCGGCTGATGCCGGCGATGGCCGCCGGCAGCACCCCGCGAAAGCTCGGGTGGCGGGTCGGGAACGGGCAACGGGACGCAGACGGCGCGACCCAGGCCGGCATGCCGAGTCTTTCCGCCAGTTGCACCGCCAGGTGGTTGCTCTGGCTGCCGTCCACATCCGGCCCCAGCACCAACACCGGGTTGCGCGCCGCCACCAGACGCTGCACCAGCTGGCGCAATTGCGCCGCCGAAGGCAGCCCGGCCGTGGCCACCTGGCGCCGGGCCAGGTGCTCGACCCCGGCCGGGGCGGCGCGGCCCCAGTCGTCGTAGGGAATCGACAGGTACACCGGGCCCTTGGGCGCCTGGTTGGCCATGTGGATGGCCTGGCTCAGGGCCCGGGGCACATCCTCGGCGCAAGCCGGTTCATGGCTCCACTTGACCAGGGGCTTGGGCAACTGCGCGGCATCGACATTGGCCAGCATGGCTTCGACGCCGATCATCGAGCGCACCTGCTGGCCGGCGGTGATCACCAGCGGGCTGTGGGAGTACCAGGCATTAGTCAGCGCGCCCATGCCGTTGCCGGTGCCGGCCGCCGCATGCAGGTTGACGAACGCCGGCTGGCCGCTGGCCAGGGCGAAGCCGTCGGCCATGCCGACCACCGCGCCTTCATGCAGGCCGAGGATGTAGCGGAAGTCTTCGGGAAACCCTTTGAGAAAGGGCAACTCGTTGGAACCCGGGTTACCGAACACCGTGGTCAGGCCGTGTTGCCGGAGGATGTCGTAGGAAGCGCTATGGACGGTTTTCATAGGGACCTTTGCCGCTGCTTTTTTAGAATTTGAGTTACTCTTGCAGCCGCGATGAAATTGATCAAATCGATACTATTTCTATTAAAAATAAGATCCATCTATATCCATGAGGCAGCATGAGCCACATCGATCTGAACCTGATCCGCACCTTCGTCACCCTCTACGAAGCCCGCAGCGTGACCCTGGCCGCCGAGCGCCTGTTCGTCACCCAGCCCTCGGTCAGCTACGCCCTGGCGCGGCTGCGGGACCTGTTCGACGACGGCCTGTTCAGCCGCAGCCGCGACGGCATCCAGCCCAGCCAACTGGCCGATGAGCTGTACCCGCCCCTGCGCGAATCCCTGACGCGGATCGAAAACACCGTGCACAGCACCCGGCACTTCGACCCGGCGACCACCGAGCGACGCTTTCGCATCGCCCTCTCCGACCTCGGCGAAATGGGCTTTCTGCCGCTGATCCTGGCGCGCCTGAACCAGCAGGCCCCGGAGGCCGAAGTCGAGGTCCTGCCGCTGCAGGTGGACCAGGCCGGCGAATGGCTCGGCAGCGCCAAGGTCGACGCGCTGATCTGCCGCAAGCCCCTGACCGGCACCCGCAGCCAGGTACTGATCCGCGAGCGCTACGTGTGCCTGCTCAGCGACCGCCACCCGCGCATCGGCGAACACCTGAGCCTGGAACAGTTCCTCGCCGAACGGCACATCGCCGTGACCCGCACCACCGGCCACGGCAGCGTCGAGGACGTGCTCAAGCAGATGAACGCCACGCGCCGCATCAGCCTGCAGGTGCCGCACTTCTCGGTGCTGCCCAAGGTCCTGCCCGGCACCGACCTGCTGGCGGTGCTGCCGGCGCAGATCGCCCGCCTGTTCACCCTCGAAGGCGGCCTGCGGCAACTGGAGCTGCCGTTCCCGGTGGGGGAGTTCGACGTGTCCCTGCACTGGCACCCCAACAGCGACAGCTCCGCCGCCCTGACCTGGTTCCGCCAGACCGTGGCCGCGGCGATCATCGACGGCCAGGCGTGAAGCGGCGCCCGCGGGCGCATCCGGTTGCGCAGGCTAGGCCAGGGCCGCTTGCGCCTGCGGCGGCGCCGGGCGCAGCAGCAACAGGCAAGCCGCCGCCAGCACGAAGACCACGGCAAACACCCCGTACAGGTGCAGCGGCTGCCAGCCGGCATCCAGCAGCACCCCGGCCACCGTCGGCGAGACAATCGCGCCGATGCGCCCGATGCCGATCCCCCAGCCCACCCCGGTAGCCCGCACCGAAGCGTCGTAGACCACCGGCGACAAGGCATACAGCCCGGCCACGCAGCCGTTGGCGAACAGCCCGATCAGCAGCCCCAGGCCCAGGGCCGCGGCAATCGACGAGGCGCTGCCGACAAACAGCACCAGGAGCCCGGCGGTCACCAGCATGAACAGCGACAGCACCCGGGTCAGCGGCCAGCGCGAAGACAAGCCGCCGATCAGCGCCGCGCCGAAGATCCCGCCGACACTCAGCAGCACCCCGCCGGTGATCCCCTGCTGCGCCGAAAGCCCGGCGGCCACCAGCAGTTTCGGGGTCCAGCTCATGACGAAGTAGAAGCCGAACATCACCAGGAAAAACAACAGCCAGATCAGCAGTGTGGTGCGCCGCATCGGCCCGGCGAACAGCTGGCCGAAGCCGCTGCCGGCGCCCTCCTCGCGCAGCGCCGCCGCGGGCAGCCGCGCCAGCGTCGGGTGCCCCAGGCGCTGGGCCAGGCGATTGACCCGCGGCAGCGCATCGGCCGGGCGTCGGGCCAGGAGAAAGTCCAGGGATTCAGGGAGCCAGAGCAGCACCAGGGGGATCACCAGCAAGGTGACGACGCCGCCAAACACAAACACCGAGCGCCAGCCCCAGTGGCTCAGCAGCCACACCGCCAGCAAGCCGCCCAGGGTCGCCCCCAGGGCATAGCCGGTGGATTGCAGGCTCACCGCCAGCCCCCGCCAGCGGCGGCTGGCGTATTCGGCGGCGATCACGTTGCTGCTGGCCAGGATGCCGCCGATGCCCAAGCCGGTCAGGCCGCGCAACAACGCCAGTTGCAACGGACTCTGGCTGGTGGCCGAAAGCAGCATGCCGACACCGGACAGCAACAGGCACCCCAGAATCAGCGGCCGGCGCCCGAAGCGATCGGCCCAGGGCGCGATAAACAGCGAACCGCCGGCCATGCCGAACAACCCGGCACTGAGCAGCAGGCCGATCTGCGCTCCGTTGAGTTGCCACTCGGCGGACACCGAGGCGGCAGTGAAGGCCATCACCAGCACATCGAAGCCGTCGATCATGTTGAGGACGATGCAGATACCGATCGCCAGGCACTGGAACGCACCCATCGGCCCCTGATCGAGCCGTTGCTTGAGATCACCGTTCATGGCCGCACCTGCCGTTCGGCCACGAGCCGAAGCGCAACACCCAGCGAACCTGTGCACACAGACAGCCAGCGCGCGCCAGCCAGGTGGCTGCACGCCGTCGAAAAGACATTCATGACGAAACCCTTTTTGTTGTTTTTATTGCGGACGGTCAGGAGGGCTCCTGCCATCGCCAGGTCGCCAATAAAGCGCTTAATGGATCCATTAGCAAGGGATAAGCCGGCTGAAAAGGCTGCTCAAAAACCCCTTGGCCAGCCATGGACGGGGTCAATTTCCATAAGGATCAAACGCTTAGGTGCCCGACACGGCGCCGGGATTAGCGGGCGATTATCGGCCAACCAAGCATGTGGCGAGGGAGCTTGCTCCCGTTCGATGGCGCAGCCATCGCACAGCCTGCGGGTGCGGTAGGCCTGGAAACGCTCGCCGGCCAGCGATGGGGGCGCTGCGCACCCCAGCGGGAGCAAGCTCCCTCGCCACAAGGTTTGCCCCCTTGATTGGATCCAATAACCTGCATCACCTCAGATAAAGGCCAACCCTGCCCGGGCGTTGCGCACCGCCGTCATCCGCTGTTCGACCTGGGGAAACAGGTAGCTGAAAAAGAACCCCGCCGTCTCCAGCTTGGCCCCACGCAGCGGGTCGCCCTCGGGCAGCCTGCGCGACACCCGTGCCGCCCGGGTCCAGGCCAGTGCCAGCAGGCTCAGGCCACACAACGCCAGAAAATCCCCGGCCGCGCGATACGGGTACTCGGCATCCTCCAGCGCCCACTGCTGCACCTGGGCCACCAGTGCCTGCAACGCCTCGGCCAGATCCGCCAACGACCGGGCGAACCCCGCGCACTCGGGCACCTGGGCGCTGTGCCCGGCCTCATCGCGCAATTGCTCAAGCAACAGCGCGAAGCCCTGCCCGCCATCCCCCAGCACCTTGCGCAACAGCAGGTCGTTGGCCTGAATCTCGTTGCTGCCTTCGTAGATCATGGCGATGCGGCTGTCGCGCAAGGTCTGCTCGATGGCGAACTCGGCGACGTAGCCGTAGCCGCCGAAGACCTGCAAGGCGTTGCTGGCCTGACGAAAGCCCTGCTCGGTAAAGAAGGCCTTGATGATCGGCGTCAGCAGCTGCGCCAGTTGATCGGCCTGGCGCCGGACCTGGGGCTCAGGGTGATGTTCGGCCTCATCCAGCAGGTGCGCAGCCCAATAACCGATGGCCCGCAAGCCCTCGCTGGTGGCGCGCAATTCCAACAGCACGCGGCGCATGGCCGGGTGGTAGCGAATCGGGTCGGCGGCCTGGGCGGCGACACCGGCGGGGCGCAATGGCGCACGCATCTGTTGGCGTTCGCCAGCGTAGTCGCGGGCGTTCTGCCACGCCGCTTCGACATGCCCCAGGCCCTGCAGGCCCACGTGCAGGCGCGCCGAATTCATCATCACGAACATCGCCGCCAGGCCGCGATGGGCCTCGCCCACCAACCAGCCCTGGGCCGCCTCGAACACCAGGGAACAGGTGGCGCTGCCCTTGATCCCCATCTTGTGTTCGATGCCGTCGCAGCGCACGCCGTTGCCCTGGCCCCGCTCCAGGCGCTTGGGCACCAGGAACAGCGAGATCCCGCGGCTGCCCTCCGGCGCGCCCGGCAGCCGGGCCAGCACCAGGTGCAGGATGTTGTCGGTGAGGTCATGCTCGCCGCCGGAAATGAACAGCTTGCTGCCGCTGAGGCGATAGCTGCCGTCGGCCTGGGGCTCGGCGCGACAGCGCAACAGGCCGACATCACTGCCGGCCTGGGGCTCGGTCAGGCACATGGTGGGCAGGCTTGCGCCGCTGATGATCCCCGGCAGGTAGCGCTCCTGGAGCCAGGGCGCGCCGTGGGTCTTGAGGCACAGGTAGGCGCCGTGGGCGATGCCGGTGTACATGGCCCAGGCGTGGTTGCTGGCATAGAGCATCTCTTGCAGCGCCGCGTCCAGCAGTTGCGGCAGGCCCTGGCCACCCAGGGCTTCGGCGCAAGCCAGGGCCGGCCAGCCGCCCTCGACATAGGCCCGGTAGGCCTCGGCAAACCCCTGCGGGGTGCTGACCTGCCCGTCCGCCCACCGGCAGCCCTGGCGATCGCCGCTGGCGTTCAGCGGCGCCAGCACGTCCTGGCTGAAACGCCCGGCCTGCTCCAGCACCTGCAGCGCCAAGGGCAGGTCCAGCGCCTCGAACGCCGGGCTCCGACGCCACGCCTCGGGGGCCTCCAGCCAGTGCTCAAGGACAAATTGCATATCGCGCAGCGGCGCCTGGTAGCTCCACATGGGGACACCTCATCGAGTAGAAATAGAATGACCCGCCAGGGGCGGCGGGCCGGTCGGGCTCAGCCGCGCCAGGCCGGGTTTTCGATCAGCAGCGCCATGCCCTGGCCGCCTCCCACGCAGGCGGCGGCGATTCCGTAGCGCAGGTTGTGCTCGCGCAGTTGCCGGGCCAGGGTCAGCACCAGGCGCAGGCCGCTGGCGGCCAGGGGGTGCCCCAGGGCCAGGGAGCCGCCCCGTGCATTCAGGCGGTCACTGTCCAGCTCCAGCTCCCGGGCCACGGCCAGCACCTGGGCCGCCTGAGCCTCGTTGATTTCAATGCGGCCCACCTGTTCCAGGCTCAGGCCGCTGCGCTGCAAGAGCAGGCGGATTGCCGGAGCCGGGCCGATGCCCATGCACTCCGGCGCCACCCCGACCACCGCGCTGGCCCGCAACAGCGCCAGGGGCGTCGTGCTGCAGGCCGACGCCCGCCCAACCAGGGCCGCCGCCGCGCCATCGACCACCGCGCAACTGTTGCCGGCGGTCTGCACCCCGCCCTCGTGGATCGTCCGCAAGCGCGCCAGGGCAGACAACTCACTGGGACGCGGATGACTGTCCCGGCTGACCGTCTCGACACCCCGTGGCAGGCGAATGCCGCGCGGTCGATAGCCGTCGAGTTCGAAAGCTTGCTGGCTTACGGCGACGATTTCCGGCGCGAACCAGCCCGCCTGCTGCGCCGCCAGGGCCCGCTGATGGCTGGCGCAGGCATAGCCGTCCACGGCTTCGCGGGTCAGGCCATAACGCCGCGCCAGATTGTCGGCGGTGGCGATCATGTCCAGCCCCGGCGCCGGGTCGTACAGCGCCTCCCATAAGAAGTCCTTGAACTGCACCGCCGCCCCCAGGCGAAAGCCGCCGCGATGGGTGTAGGCGGCAATCGGGTTGCGCGACATCGATTCACTGGCCACGCACAACGCCAGTTGCACCTCGCCCCGCAGCTGCTCGGCCGCCTGGCGCAACAGCTCGAAACCGGTGGCGCAGATGCGCTGCACCCCCAGGGCCGGCACCGCTTGCCCGACGCCGCTGTACAGGCCGATGTGCCGGGGCAGCAGGTAGGCGTCGAAACTGGCCTGGGCCATGGAGCCGGCCAGCACGCTGTCCACCGCCCGGGCATCGATGCCGGCGCGCAGCAGTACCTCGCGGCCGACCTTGATCCCCAGATCGATCGGCGAGATCTCCGCCAGGTCCCCGCCAAGGTCGACCCAGGGCGTGCGCAACGCCTCAAGGATCGCCACATCGGCAAACTCGCTGTACTGCCCGGCACCGTTCATGGCTTGGGCTCGGCGCGCAGGATCGACGGTTCGCGGCCGCGATACAGGTCCTCGACCTGCTCGGCGCGCCACTGCAACACCGCGCGCTGGTTGATCGAGCCCTTGTCGGTGATTTCCCCGCGGTCGATGGACGCCGGCTCCACCTGCAGGGCGATCCACTCCAGGCGGCTGGCGTTGCCGCTGGCCTCGCGGTTCAGGCGCTGCAACCAGTCGCCGAACCACTGGCGCACCGGCGCGCTGGCCAGCACCTGGGCATCGCTGGCCTCGGCGCCCAGCGCCGCCAGCCGCCGGCATTCATACAGCCGCGGGAACACCAGGGCCCCCAGGCACTCGCGGTCCGGGGCGGCCACCACCAGGTCCTGGACATAGGGCGAGCCTTCGAGCACCGCGCGATTGCGCAGCGGGCCGACGCTGACAAAGACCCCGGACGACAACTTGAAATCCTCGGCAATGCGCCCGTCGAACATCAGCCCCAGCTGCGGGTCCTGGGGGTCGGCGAGCTTGAGCGCATCCCCCGAGCAATAGAAGCCCTGGGCGTCGAACACTTCGGCGGTCTGCTGCGCCGCGCGCCAGTAGCCGGGCATGATGTGCGGCCCGCGAAAGCGCCCTTCGAGCTTGCCGTCCACCGGCACCAGGCGCACTTCGCACCCCGGCGCCGGCAGGCCGATGTAGCCGGCCATCGACAGCGGCCCGGTGGTGAAGGTGCAGGACGGCGCGGCCTCGGTCATGCCGAGCCCGGCCATCATGCGGATGCGTTCGCCGCAATGCTGCTCGGCGACCCGATCGAGACGGTCCCAGACACTTTGCGACAGCCCGGCGGCGGCGAAGAAGAACAGGCTCATGCGCTTGAAAAAACACTCGCGCAGCTCGGCGTCCTGCTCCAGGGCGTTGACCAGCTCCTCCCAGCCCTTGGGCACGGTCAGGTAGGCGGTGGGCGAGATCTCCTTGAGGTTGCGCAAGGTCTCGGCGAAGCCCTGGGCCGTGGGCTTGCCGTCGTCCAGATAAAAACTGCCGCCGTTGTAGAGCACGATGCCGACGTTATGGCTGCCACCGAAGGTGTGGTTCCAGGGCAGCCAGTCCACCAGCACCGGCGGCTCTTCGCCGAACACCGGGAAGGTCTGCAACAGCATCTGCTGATTGGCGCAGAGCATACGCTGGGTGGTGATCACCGCCTTGGGCAGCTTGGTCGAGCCCGAGGTGAAGAGAAACTTGGCGATGCTGTCCGGCCCGGTGGCGGCAAAGGCCGCATCGGCCTCGGCCCCACCGGGCTCGGCCAGCAGGCTGGCGAAGCTCGCCTGGCGTCGCCCCGGCACCTGGCCACGCACGCAGATCAGCGGCGTCTCGGGGGGCAGCACCGCGTCGATGGCCCGCTGGTAGGCGCCAGCATCGCTGACAAACACCAGCCCCGGCTGCAACAGATCGCAGACGTGGCGCAGCTTGGCAAAGTCCTGGGACAACAGCGAATAGGCCGGCGACACCGGGCAATAGGGAATCCCGGCGTACATCGCGCCCAGGGCCAGTTGCAGGTGTTCGATGTCATTGCCCGAAAGCAGCGCCAGCGGCTTGTCGGCCGACAACCCGTAGCCGAGCAGGCCCTGGGCGATGGCGCGCACGCTGTCGAGCATCTGCCCATAGCTGACCCGGCGCCAATCGCCGCCGGCCTCGCGCGCGGCAATGAAGGTCTGCTCGGGGCGCACCCGGGCCCAGTGCACCAGGCGATCGAGCAAGCGCTGCGGCAAGGGCGCCAGGGGTTCCAGGGAGCGCATGTGCAACACGCCCTGCTCTTCACTGACGGCAACCGCCGGCCGGCCGATGGACACCTGGCGGTAACGCGGCGGCTCGGCCGCGGGTGGGGATGGCGCTCTGAATTGGCAACTCACGTACATGTCCTCCATCAAGGCACGCCTGCGCCGCGCACGCAGGGCGACGGCTGGCAAGCGTGGCAGCCGGGGGCTGCGGCCTTGTTATTGTTATGCCCTGCCTGCACACGGGCCGCGTGCTCAAGAACCTGCTTGCGATCTGCTGCGCTTGGCTGACGCGGCGTTAAAAAGCGTTGTTCGCCAGATCGAAAGCCGGTTCAGAGGGCACCGCGCCCGTGGCGACGGATCAGATCGGGTAGTGCCGCGGGCCGTTCTGCAAGGTGACCCAGCGCAATTGGGTGAAGTGTTCGATCGAGGCCTTGCCGCCAAAACTGCCGTAGCCGCTGGACTTGACGCCGCCAAACGGCATCTGCGCCTCGTCGTGCACGGTGGGCCCGTTGATGTGGCAGATGCCCGACTCGACCCGTTGCGCCAGGGCCAGGGCCCGCCCGGTATCGCGGCTGAAAATCGCCGCCGACAGGCCGAACTCGGAGTCGTTGGCCAGACGCAGCAACTCTTCATCGCCGCTGCCGCGCAGCAGCACCGCCACCGGTCCGAAGGACTCCTCGCGGTACAGGCGCATCGATGCGGTGACGCCGTCGAGCAGGGTCGGCTGCAGAATGCTGCCGTCCAGTTGCCCGCCGACCACCAGCCGCGCGCCCTGCTCCAGGGCATCGTCGATCAGTGCCCGGATACGCGTGCCGGCGCTGGCATCCACCAGCGAACCGAGCACCGAATCTGCGGCCGCCGGGTCGCCGGCGCGCAGGCTCTCGACCTTGGCCGCCAGCTTGGCGACGAAGGCATCGGCCACCTTGGCATCGACGATCAGGCGCTCGGTGGACATGCAGATCTGTCCCTGGTTGAAGTAGGCGCCAAACGCCGCGGCCGCGACGGCCGCATCCAGGTCGGCATCGTCCAGCACCAGCAGCGGCGCCTTGCCGCCCAGCTCCAGCAAGGCCGGCTTGAGGTGGCGCGCCGCAAGCTCGCCGACAATCCGCCCGACATGGGTCGAACCGGTGAAGTTGACCCGGCGCACCGCCGGGTTGGCGATCAGCCGCTCGACAATCGCCGCGGCATCGGCCGGGGCATTGCTGATGACGTTGACCACGCCATCGCCCAGGCCGGCGTCCTGCAGCACCTGGCCGATCAGGCGATGCACCGCCGGGCTCAGTTCGGAAGCCTTGAGCACCACGCTGTTGCCACAGGCCAGGGGCATGGCGATGGCCCGGGTGGCGAGAATCACCGGGGCGTTCCACGGGGCGATGCCCAGCACCACGCCACAGGGTTGGCGCAGGGCCATGGCGAAACTGCCGGGAACATCCGAGGGAATGACTTCGCCGTTGATCTGGGTGGTCATCGACGCCGCTTCACGCAGCATGTTGGCCGCCAGGCGCACGTTGAAGGCGTACCAGTTGGCCATGGCCCCGGTCTCGCCGGCGGCGGCGATGAATTCGTCGCTCCGGGCCTGCAATTGCTCGGCGGCCCTGAGCAGGCGGCTGCGGCGTTCGTTGGGGGCCAGGGCCGCCCAGGCGGGGAATGCGGCCTGGGCCGCGGCCACGGCGGCGTCGGCATCGTCCAGGGTCGCGGCGGCCACGCGCGATACCACCGCGCCGGTCACCGGGTTGCGGCGTTCGAAGGTTCGACCGTCGCCGGCGGGGCGCGACTGGCCACCGATCAGCAGGGGCACGTCCAGCATGGTGATTCCTCTTGTTGTCTTTGTCGGGAATGCAGCGCAGCGGTGTAACAGTAAGGCCAGGGGCATGGCGAACGGCGGGATGGGCCCGCCGTTCGCCGGCCGGGCTCAGCGTTTATACGCCTGCAGGCCGGGCTTGATGCTCTTGTCGTCAAGAAACTGCTTCATGCCCTGCTCGCGGCCGCCTTCGGTGTCCAAAAGGCGCGACTGATCGAGCTTGGCGTACAGGTAGTCTTCGTTCTGCTCCCAGGTCAGCTCGCGGCAACGCTTGAAGCCATGCTTGGCGGCACGCAGCACCACCGGGTTTTTCTCCAGCAGATTGCGCGCCAGTTCGATGGTGACTTCACGCAGTTGCGCCAGGGGCACGCTTTCATTGACCAGGCCCATCTCGGCGGCTTTCTGCCCGCCAAAGGTCTTGCCGGTCATGATGTAGTACAGCGACTGGCGATGGCCGACGGTGTCGGCCATGGCCTTGCTCACCAGGTTGCCCGGCGGGATGCCCCAGTTGATTTCCGAGAGGCCGAAGGTCGCCTCATCGGCGCAGATCGCCAGGTCGCAGGCCACCAGCGGGCTGAAGCCGCCACCGAAGCACCAGCCGTTGACCATGGCGATGGTCGGCTTGGCGTACATGCGCAGCAGTTTCCACTGCCACTGGGAGGCTTCGCGACGGATTTTTTCCTGAAGAATCTCCGGGCCGGCATCCACCTCGCGAAAGTACTCCTTGAGGTCCATGCCGGCGGTCCAGGCTTCACCGGCGCCAGTCAGCACCAAAACGCCGGCGGCCGGGTCCTGCTCCAGGGTTTCCAGCACGTCGATCATTTCCCGGTTCAGGGTCGGGCTCATGGCGTTGCGTTTTTCCGGGCGATTGAGGATGACCCAGGCAATGCCCTCTTCGATTTCGACCTTGACCGTTGTCCAGCGACCTTCGTAGTTGCTCATGGCGATGCTCTCTTGTTCTGGCTTGAAGATGGGTCGAAATTAAACCGCAAAAATAGTTATGTCAATTAACTATTAATTTGATTAACCATTTTTCTTCACCGCGGAAAAATCCTTCTGCAACGCCTGCCAACACAGGCAAACGTAGCTATCAGCGGCCGACCCCGGCAAACTGGATAGCCTTGTTAACCGACCCAGGATGTTTTTGTCATGGCCAAGCCCGCTCCCCTCGCCGACCCGCGCGAGGCCCCACCCGCCAACGCCGAGGTCCAGGCGCCGCTGGATTCGGCCCTGGACGAACTGATTGGCTACGCCATGCGTCGCGCCCAGCTCAAGCTGTTCCAGAACCTGATCGGCCGGCTCTCGGTCCACGACCTGCGGCCCGCGCAGTTCTCGGCCCTGGCGATCATCGACAGCAACCCGGGGCTGATGCAGGCCGACCTGGCTCGCGCCCTGGCCATCGAGCCGCCGCAAGTGGTGCCCCTGCTCAACAAACTGGAAAGCCGCGCGCTGGCGGTACGGGTGCGCTGCAAGCCGGACAAGCGCTCCTACGGGATTTTCCTCAGCAAGACCGGCGAAACCCTGCTCAAGGAGCTCAAGCAGATCGCCGCGCAAAGCGACGTCGACGCCACGTCGGCCTTGAGTGGCGAGGAACGCGAAGAACTGCTGCGCCTGCTGAAGAAGGTTTACCAGGACCAAAGCCAAGGTGCCGGCACAGGGCCGGCACGCTGAGGCGGCAAGGTGCTTGCGGGCCTACCAGATCGGCAAGGTGTAGAGCACCAGGAAGCGGGTCTGGTTTTCATCGCGGAACGCCGCGCCCGCCGGAAAATCATTGCGATAGATCGACTTGCGCGCCACCAGCCCGAGGTTCTTCAACGGACCGCTCTGCAGCACGTACCCCAACTCCATCTGAAACTCGCGCTCCTTGCGGTCGCTGGCGTTGAAGGCCGCCAGCTCGATATGGTCGCCGCGCACGTAACGCAGCCGACTCTTGAGCCCGGGCAGGCCGGAGGCGGCAAAGTCATAGTCGTAGATGGCTTGCCAGGTGCGCTCCTTGGCGTTGAGAAAGTCCGAACTCATGGTCAGCTCGCTCATGCCCATCAACTCGGTGCCGGAGATGTAGGGCGTGGCCGTGTCGCCGCTGGAATGCATGTAGCCCAGGCTCACCCGGTGCCCGCCGAACTTGTAGCCGAACAGCGCCGAGAGGTTGCGGTTGTCGACCCGACCGGCCTTGGCGCTGCCGTCTTCCCGGCTGAAAAAACTGCGCAGGTCGCTGCTCAGCACGCCATCGCCCAGGGGCAGGTTGTGCAACAGGGCCAGGGTGTCCTGCTGGTAGAGGTCGGCCACCTGGGCGTGATAGGCGCGCAGACCGAGGTCCTTGTTGACCTGGTAGTCGCCCCCCAGGTACGCCAGGTGCGAGGTGCTGGCCGTGGCATTGAAACGCCGGTTGGGCGAGGCAATGGTCATGGCCTGGTAATCGGTGGAGTCGCGCTTGTTGATGCGATCGATGTAGCCGGTGTTGAGGGTCAGGCCGTCGATGTCCCTGGAGCTCAGGGTGGTGCCGCGAAAGGTCTGCGGCAGCAGGCGCGACGGGCTGGCAAAGGCGAACGGCAGGAAGATCGAGACATCGCCGGTCTTCACCGTGGTCTGGGCAAAGCGCAGTTTGGCGGTGGGCGCCAGCCGCGAGTATTCATCCGCGGCGCGCTTGTCGCTGGCCGACACCGGCAGCAGTTCGGTGCCGCTGCGGTCCGGCGAGGAGTCGAGCTTGACCCCCAGCAGCCCGCGCACATCCAGGCCGAAACCGACGGGGCCCTCGGTGAACCCCGACTCCATGTTCATGATGAAACCCTGCGCCCATTCCCGGGCGGCGGTCTTCGCCCCATCGTCCTTGTAGTCGCGATCCAGGTAGTAATTGCGCAGGGTCAGGGTGCCGTGGCTGTCGTCGATAAAACCCGCCGCCCGGACTGGGCCGGACAACAGGCTCAAGCCCAGCAAGGCCAGAGCCAGCCGCGTGGGGAGACTGGGCACACAGGAAGCTGACGCCGCAACGGCGTTGGTGGGGAGATTTGGCATGTCCGATGTCCATTTTTTGTTGTTGTTTTAGGGGGCGAACGAGGGCCTGGCAGCCGACGTCGCGGACAGAGAATGGAAACAGCCCAAGCCTGACGTCAACCGCAAACGACCGATAATCGAACATTAATAATATTATCTATTTTTACAGGAAATCATTATTGATAGTTTATCTATCTGATTTAAATGGATTTATTTGCATTTATTGGCCTAAATCAAGGCGCTGTTCATTTTTTAGTTATCTTTGTTATCTTAATCGCCAGCCACCAGCGCCGGCGCATTCAGGCCCGGCGTCCGACTGGCCACCACAACAAAAACAACAATGAGGTTTGCCCATGGACAGTCCATCGCGTCGTTCGACGCTGACCATCGCTTTGTGCTTTATCGTTGCGCTGATCGAGGGGTTCGATCTGCAGGCGGCCGGCACCGCCGCCGCCGGATTGCGCCAGAGCTTCGCCCTGGATCCGAAGATGATGGGCTGGGTGTTCAGCGCCGGGATCATCGGCCTGCTGCCCGGGGCGTTCTTCGGCGGCTGGGTCGCCGACCGTATCGGGCGCAAGAAGATCCTGGTCGGCGCGGTGCTGCTGTTCGGCCTGTTCTCGCTGTGCACGGCCTACGTCGAGAGCTATTCGAGCCTGCTGCTGGTGCGCTTCATGACCGGCCTCGGCCTCGGCGCGGCGCTGCCCAACCTGATCGCCCTGTGCGCCGAAGCGGTGAGCGAACGCCACCGGGGCACGGCCATCAGCGTCATGTACTGCGGCGTGCCCCTGGGTGGCGCGCTGGCGGCGGTGGTGGCGATGTTCTCCAGCGAACATTGGCAGACCACCTTCATCATCGGCGGCCTGGCGCCGCTGCTGGTGGTGCCGCTGATGGCCGGGTTGCTGCCCGAATCCAGTGCCTTTCGCCAACACACCGCCAGTGCCGGCACCCAGCGCGCCTCCACCGCCCAGGCGCTGTTCGGCGCAGGTCGCGCGCGCACCACGCTGGCCCTGTGGCTCAGCTACTTCTTCACCCTGACCGTGATGTACATGCTGCTCAACTGGCTGCCCTCGCTGCTGCTCGAACAGGGCTTCAGCAAACCCCAGGCGGGCCTGGTGCAGATGCTGTTCAACATCGGCGGCGCCCTCGGCTCGCTGCTCGGCGGCCTGCTGCTGGACCGCTGCAACGGGCTCAAGGTGGTGCTGTTCGTGTACGCCGGGTTGCTGGCGGCGCTGGCCGGGGTCGGGCTGTCACAGGGCATTGCGCCCATGGCCCTGGCCGGATTTGCCGCGGGGCTGTTCGTGATGGCCGCACAGTTGGTGCTCTACGCGCTGGCACCGCCCTCCTACCCGACCGCGGTGCGTGCCACCGGCGTGGGCGCTGCCGTGGCCATCGGCCGCCTGGGCTCGGTGGCCGGGCCCCTGGCCGCCGGGCAGATCCTCGCCGCCGGCGCCGGCACCGCCGGGGTTTTGCTGGCCACCTCGCCAGGGCTGGTCATCGCTGCGCTGTCGATCCTCACGGTCATCGCCCGGGCCAACGCCACGCCGGAGCTCAAGCCTGCGCATTGAACCTTGCACAGGGCGGTTACCGGGCTCCCGGTAACCGCGCCAACAAGCTTGGCCCGCGACTGCGCACTGTTCGAGGACGGCCCTAGAATCCCACCGTCGCCGACACCAGCCAGGTGCGCGGCGTCGACAAGGTCAACCCCGCCGCGCTGTCGGACGAGCTTGCGGCCGAGGCCCAGTAGGCGGTGTTGAGCACGTTCTCGACACTGGCGCGCAGGGTGATCGGTTTCTTGCCCAGCTCGAAGGCATAGCGCGCCCCCAGGTCATAGCGCTCCCAGCCGGGGATTTTCTGCTGGTTGGCCGGGTCCAGGTATTGCGAGCTGGAGTGAATCGCCCGCGCGGTCAGGGTCAGGCCGCGCAGGCTGTCGATGTCCCATTCGGCGCCAAGGTTGGCGTTGACCACCGGCGAGCCGGTGCCGCGATTGCCGTCATAAAGGCCCTGGCCGGTTTCGGTCTGCACGCTGTCTAGCAGCATCAGCCCGCCCAGCAGGCGCACGCCGTCATGGGGCTCGCCGAAGACATTCAACTCCAGGCCCTGGTTGCGCAACTGACCATCGGGCTTGTAGTTGTTGTTCTCGTCGTAGACATAGGACGGCTGCTGGATGCGAAACAGGCTGGCGCTCATGCCGAAACGGCCCAGGTCGTACTTGGCGCCGACCTCCACCTGTTTGCTGCGATACGGGGCGAACACTTGGTTGGCATTGGTGGCGGTGGTCGGGGCGGTTGCGCCCTGGCTCAGGCCTTCCATGTAGTTGCTGTACAGCGACAGCTGATCGGTGACCTTGACCACCAGGCCCAGGGCCGGGGACAGGGCCTTCTCGTCATTCACCGGTTCTTCGCGCACGCCATCGCTCCAGGTGCTGACCTGGACCCGCTGCAAGCGTGCGCCCAGGGTCAGCAGCACCCGGTCCTCGGCAAGGCTCAAGGTGTCGGCCAGGGCCAGGCTGGTGAAGCGGTTTTGCGTGTGGGTGCTGGTGTCGAGGCGATTGGGACGCCCGGGCAACGGCAGCTCCACCGGTCGGTAGAGGTTGCTGACACCGCGCGGGTAGCGCTCGCCGGCGTTGTCGAAATCCATGTTGAAGCGGTTCAGGCTCAGGTTCACGCTGTGCCCGACAGGCCCGGTCTGAAACCCGCTGCGCAGGCCGATGACGGCGGTCTTGACGTCCTCGTCGCGACGGAAGGTGCGCGGGGTCACGGTGAAGTCGCCGGCGCTGTTGGTCACCTGCACCGCATGGCGCAGAAAGTCGTAGTTGCCTTTGCGCGCCCCCAGGGCGGCGTACACCATCAATGAATCGCTGAGGTCATACTCGCCACGCAGCGCGCCGAAGCTGTCCTTGGAATGGGCATAGGTCCAGGACTGGGCGATGTTGTGGCGGATGTCTTCGGCCTTGGGCATTTTCGCCGTGGCCGCCACTTCGACCCGCTCGATCGGCGCGTCGGCGTGACGTTCCTGGTGCCCCAGGTCCAGGGACAGGCGCAGCCGCTCATCACGCAGGTCGAGGCCGATGACTCCGGTTTCGCGCTGGAGCTGCTGGTGGTCCCACTCGGTGTCGCCGGACTGGCGCACACCATTGAAACGCAGGCCGAAGCGGTTGCCCTCGCCAAAGCGCCGGCCGATGTCCACCGCGCCACCGGTCTGCCCGGCGGACGCATAGAGCGCGGTGAACTCGGTCAGGGGGCTGTCCGCGGCGCGCTTGGGCTCGATGTTGATGCCGCCGCCGACGCTGCCCCGGGGCGCAATCCCGCCCAGCAGCATGCCCGGCCCCTTGAGCACATCCAGGCGCCCGACCATTTCCATGTCGATGGCGTAGGTCGGCAGGATCCCGTACAGGCCGCCGTAGGACACGTCACTGTTGAACAGGCTGAAGCCGCGCACCGAGAACTGCTCGAAACGCCCGCTGGCCGGGTTGGTGGTGCGGACCGAGGGGTCGCTGGCCACGGCGTCGCCCAAGGTTCGCGCCTGCTGGTTCTTCAGCGCCTCGGCGGTGTAGGACGTGAGGTTGAACGGGGTGTCCATGAAATCGCGGTCGCCGAGCAGGCCCTGGCCGCCCTTGCGATCCACCTGGCCCCCGGCATAGGGCTCGCCGCTGACAGGGAGATCGCTGCCGAGAATCGAGGTGGCGGGCAGCGCCAGGCCGCCGTCCTCGGGGACCGGCGCCAGGGTGTAGGCCTGTTCACCCACCGCGTGCAACTGCAGGCCCGAACCCTGCAGCAGCCGGGCAAAGCCCTCCTGCACCGCGAACTCACCGGAAAGCCCGGGGCTGCTGCGCCCTTCGACCAGCCGCGGGTCCACCGCCAGATCGACTCCGGACAGCCCGGCAAAGCGGGTCAGGACAGCGCCCAGGCTGCCGGCCGGCACCTGGTAGCTGCGGCGGCCACCCTCCTCGGCCCAGCTCAAGGGAACCAGCAACGGGCTGGCGCTCAGGCTCAGCAGCAGACTCAGACGCAACAAGGGACGCACAGCAGCAGGCATGACGCAGGGCATTGAAGAGGCTCTCTTTTTTGTTCACTTACCTGCAATGACAGGCACCTGGAAAAAAGGGGACAGCCCTCAAGCGAGTTTTTTACGCGAACGCAGCGTGACCCAGAAACGCGTCCGCGCCTGCACCTCCAGCGGCAGGCTGGCGGCCAGCAAGGCCAGCACCCGGTCGGTGTCCTCGACACGGAAACTGCCGGTGACCCGCAGCGCCTCCAACTCCGGGTCCCAGCGCAACACGCCGCGGCGGTAACGACTCAACTCGCGCAAAAAATCCCCCAGCGGCTGGTCCTGGGCCAGCAACACCCCTTCGCGCCAACCGGGTATCGCGCTGTCGAAGACCTGCGGCAACCCGGCGCCGGAAGCCTGCAGACTGACCTGCTGCCCGCCGTGCAGGGTCAGGGCCGGCCCCTGCAAGGGCTGCACCTGGACCACGCCGCTGACCACCGAGACCCGACAGCCGAGGCGCTCCTGGCGCACGCAGACTTCGCTCTGGCTGACCCGCACCCGGCCGAAGTCGGTGTACAGGGTCAGGGCCGAATGGCCCGGCACCTTGAGCGCGATCTCGCCCTGCACCAGGGTCAGGCGGCGCGCCGCCAGGTCCAGGTCCAGCGCCGTGGCGGTATTGAGTTGCAGGAAACTGCCATCGGCCAGGGACAGCTGCCTGCGCTCGCCGGTGGCGGTGTGCAGGTCGGCGCGCCACGCCTCCAGGGGCAATTGCCGGCTCAGCCACCAGGCGCTCGGCACCAGCAGCGCCACCCCCAGGCCGCGCTTGAGCAGGGCCCGACGTCCCACTTGTGGGCGGTCGAGGCTGGCCAGGGCCAGGGCCGGGGGCAGCTCGGCGAAACGTTGGCGCAACAGTTGGGCTTTCTGCCAGGCCTGTTCGTGGCTGGCGCAGCGCTCGCGCCATTGTTGCAGGCCCTGCTGGTCGCTCTCGCTGGCGCTGCCGGACTCCAGCAAGGCCAGCCAGCGCGCCGCGGCGCGGGCGACCTGACGCGGATCGCTGCCGGTGGACGAGGTCACAGCTCCACCAGCAGACAGTGTTCGTAGGCTTGGGCCATGTAGCGCTTGACCGTGCGCTCGCTCACCCGCAGGCGCTCGGCAATCTCGCGGTAACCCAGGCCTTCCAGCTGGCTCCAGAGAAACGCCCGGCGCACCGGATGGGGCAGGCCATCGAGCAGCTCGTCCAGCGCCTGCAGCGCTTGCAGGACAATCCAGCGCTGTTCGGGCGAAGGCACGCAGGCCTCGGGCAGGGTCGCCAGGGCGTTGAGGTAGGCCTGTTCGAGGCTGCGCCGCTGATGGAAGTTGATCAGCAAGCGCTTGCCCACGGTCAGCAGGTAGGCCCGCGGCTCCTGCAACTGGGCCAGGGGCTGGGCGCTGCCGAGCACCCGCAGGAAGGTGTCCTGGCTCAGGTCGGCGGCATCCCAGGCGTTGCCCAGGCGTCGCCGCAGCCAGCTTTCAAGCCAACTGCGGTGCTCACGGTACAGGTTGTCGAAGGTGTGCTCCGTTGGCAGTACGGCGTCATTCATGGCAAGGGCACCCGGCGTGGCACGTTAAATCAAATGAGACTCATTCTATTTAATATCGCTCGCCGGCACACCTTCTTTCGTTGCCCTGGTCCTGGCGTGCCCCGCCCCGCTCATGCCCCATCGGCGCACTGGCCAGGTTCAGACCGGCGCCGCGCAGCCGCCTGGCAGTCCCCACGCCACAGCCGGCTACCACAGCGCAATATGGGAGTCCGCCCGGGGCTCGGTGCCGCCACAGAACACGCCGCTGACCGGGTCGCGCAGGATGATCTGGCCGCGTCCGTAGTTGAGCGAGTCGTGGGCGATCTGCACCTGATGGCCGCGCCGGGCCAGGGCGTTGGCCAGATCGCCCGAGGCGCCCTGCTCGATGCCCACGCGCATGTCCCCCAGCCATTGCCAGCGCGGCGCATCCAGTGCGGCCTGCGGGTTGAGGCCGAAATCCACCAGGTTCATGACCATCTGCACATGGCCCTGGGGCTGCATGTAGCCGCCCATCACACCGAACGGCCCGAGGGGCACACCGGCCTGGCTGAGAAAGCCCGGGATGATGGTGTGGAAGGTCTTCTTGCCCGGCGCCAGGGCGTTGGCGTGCGCCGGGTCGAGGCTGAATTCCTGGCCGCGGTTCTGCAGGGCGATGCCGCTGTCCGGCAGCACCACCCCGGAGCCGAAGCCGTGATAGTTGCTCTGGATGAACGACACCATGTTGCCCTCGGCATCCGCCGTGGCCAGGTACACCGTACCGCTGGCATGGGGGTCGCCGGGTTTGGGCGGTTGCGCCTGTTCGGCGATCTGCCCCCGCCGCCGGGCGCTGTAGGCGTCGCTGAGCAGATCGGCCACCGCCACGCGCATGTGCGCCGGGTCGGTGATGTGGTGCAGGCCGTCGCTGTAGGCCAGCTTCATCGCCTCCAGCTGGCGGTGCCAGGTCTGCTGGCTGTCACGCTGGTCGAAGTCGAAGCCTTCGAGGATCTTCAGCGCCATCAGCGCCACCAGCCCCTGGCCGCTGGGAGGGATCTCCCAGACCTGATAGCCGCGGTAATCGACCTTGATCGGTTGCACCCACTGCGCCCTGTAGCCCTCAAGGTCACTGGCCCGCAGGTAGCCGCCGGTGGCCCGGGAATGGGCGTCCAGGCGCTGGGCCAGTTCGCCGCGGTAGAAGCTCTCGCAGAGGCTGGCTGCCAGTTCCTGCAGGGTCCGCGCCTGGGCCGGGTTGCGAAACACCTCCCCGGCCCGGGGCGCGCGGCCGTCGATCAGGAAGGTGTCGAACCAGGGTTGCAGCAGCGGGTCGCGGTGGGGAGCGAACTCCTCCAGAGCGATCTGCCATTGCCGGGCGACCACCGGCGACAGGGGGAAACCGTCCCGGGCCAGTTCAATGGCCGGTTGCAGCAACTGGGCAAAGGGCAGCTTGCCGAAGCGCCGGGACAGTTCGGCCCAGGCCGAGGGGCAGCCCGGCACGGTGACCGGGGTCCAGCCATACAGCGGCATCTGCGCGTGCCCGGCGGCCCGCACTGCCTCGATGCTCAGGGCGGCCGGGGCCTGGCCGTTGGCACTCAGGCCATGCAACTGGCCCTGGGTCCAGACCAGGGCAAAGGCGTCGCCCCCCAGGCCGCAGCCCGTGGGTTCGACCACTGTCAGCACTGCGGCGCTGGCAATCGCGGCGTCGATGGCATTGCCACCGCCACGCATGATCTCGATCCCGGCCTCGGCGGCCAGGGGCTGGGACGCGGCGACCATGCCGCGACGGGCATACACGCTCTGGCGTTGTGAGGCGTAGGGGTACTCATGGGCAGAAAAATTCAGCATGGCAAAGGCTCGTGCAAGGGTTGAGGCCGCAAAAAATCACAGCACACGGCTGAGAAAGGCTTGGGTCCGCGGGTGGCTGGGGCGGCTGAAGATCTGTTCCGGCGGCCCCTGCTCGATCAGCTCGCCCTGGTCGAGCACCACCACTCGGTCGGCCACCTCCCGGGCAAAGCCCATCTCGTGGGTGACCACCACCATGGTCATGCCCTCTTGCGCCAGCTGCTTCATCACCTGCAGCACCTCGCCCACGGTTTCCGGGTCCAGGGCGCTGGTGGGCTCGTCGAAGAGCATGGCCTGGGGTTTCATCGCCAGGGCCCGGGCGATGGCCACCCGTTGCTGCTGGCCGCCGGACAGCATCGACGGGTAGTGCCCGGCCTTGTCCGCCAGGCCGACCCGGGCGAGCAAGGCCTGGGCCTGCTCCACCGCTTCGGCCCGGGGCACGCCGAGGACCTGGATCGGCGCCTCGATGATGTTTTCCAGGGCCGTCATGTGGGGAAACAGGTTGAAGCGCTGGAACACCATGCCGATGTCCCGGCGCTGGCGGGCGATGTTGCGCTCGCTATCGCGCACCAGGCTGCCGTCGGCGCGCTCGCGATAGCCCATGGCCCGGCCGTTGACCCGGATCAGCCCGGACTGGATCTGCTCCAGCAGATTGATGCAGCGGATGAAGGTGGTCTTGCCCGAGCCCGAGGCGCCGATCAGCACCACCACTTCACCGCGGCGTACCGACAGGGAAATGCCCTTGAGGATCTGCAGGGCGCCGAACGACTTGTGCAGGTCCCGGGCCTCGATGATCAAGTCTTCACTCTGGTGTGCCATGTTCAACGTCCCCGCAGCAATTTGAAGGTGTGGCGCCCGAACATCCGGTGGCCGGCGGCCGGCGGCGCGGGTCGGTCACTCTGGCCGAAACGCTTTTCCAGCCAGCGCTGGAAGAAGCCCCACAGGGTGGTCAGCAGCAGGAAGTAGAGGGCCACCACCAGGTACAGCTCGAACACCCGGAAGGTCGCCGAAGTGACCATCTGCGTGCTCAGCAGCAGCTCCTGCACGCCGATCACGCTGACCAGGGTGGTGTTCTTGAGCATCACGTTGAACTCGTTGCCCAGGGGCGGAACGATCACCCGGAACGCCTGGGGCAGGACGATGCGCCGCATCAGTTTGGCGAAGGTCATGCCCAGGCAGCGCCCGGCCTCGTACTGGCCCTTGTCCACGGCGCCGATCCCGGCGCGGATGATCTCCGCCATGTAGGCGCCTTCGTTGAGGCCCAGGGCGATGATCGCCGCCTGGATGTTGCCCGGCACCACCAGGCCGAACAGTTGCAGGTCCTCGAAGCGAAAGATCCCGCCAGCCGCCAGGGCGGTGTAGAGAAAGACGATCTGCACCAGCAACGGCGTGCCGCGCATCAGCCACACGTAAAAACGTACCGGCAGGTGCAGCAAGGGGTTGCGCGACAGGCGCAGCAGCGCCGCCGCCAGCCCCAGGACACAGCCCAGCGCCATGCCCAGGACACTGATCACGCACGTCAGCCAGAGCCCGGTGAGGTACACCCCGCTGGGTTGCAGCAGGTACTGCCAGAACACATCCCAATTGAAATTCATCGCGGCGCTGCCTCAGTTCAGGGTGTCGCTGCTGACCTGCCACTGGCTCAGCAACCGGGCATAGCTGCCGTCGCTGCGCATGTCGCTGATGATCTGCTGCACCGCGGCGCTCAACTGCGCATCGTCCTTGCGGATGCCCAGGCCGGTGAGGATCCGGCTGAAGGCCGGCACCCCTTCCTGAAACAGGTCCGGGGCCATGGCGGCGTAGTAGCCGGCGGTTTCCACGGTGGTGCCGTAGGCGTCCACCTGACGGATACGCAAGGCCTGGAAGGCATCGGTGTCGCTGTTGTAGACCACCAGTGTCATCGGTGCCTTGCCAGCCTGGGCGAGGCTGGCGTTGTGGGCGTCCAGCAGGGTCTTGATGGTCGAGCCATTGAGCACCGCAACCTTGCGCCCGGACAAATCATCCAGGCTCTTGATCGCCTTGGGGTTGCCCTTGGGCACCACCACCGACTGGCTGGAATACATGTAGTTGACGATGTCGATCACTTCGCGCCGTTCGGGCTTGTCGAACAGCTGGTCGACGATCATGTCGCACTGCCGGGCCAGCAGCGCCGGGAGCAACCCGGAGAACGGAATCACCCGCCATTGCACCTCCTTGTTGCCCAGGCGGCGGGCGATTTCCAGGCCCAGGTCGACGCTCAGCCCGCGGGGCTTCTGGGCTTGGTCGAAAGACACCAGGGGCGGTGAATCCATCCCCGAGCAATAGGTGAGCTTGTCGACCTGTTGCAGGCGCTCCGGCACCTGGGGCGCGGCGGCGGCCCACTGTGCACAGAGTCCCAGGGATACGGCCACCAGCAAGGCGCGGCGTTTATGCATGACCAGACACTCCACTTCGTTGAACAACGGGGGCAGGATTCAAAGTCAACACAAGGGGCGGGCTCGGGCCCGCTTCTATTGTTCCGTTTGCAGAAACTGGATCAGCGCCGGCACCGTGCCCTCGATGTGCTCGCGCACCACCGCTTCGGCACGCTCGGCATCGCCGGCGCGAATCGCATCGAGGATCACCGCGTGCTCCTGGCGGGCGCTGAGGGGTTTTTCGCCGTGTTGCAGCCACAGGCGCATGGGCGCCTCCACCAGCGAATAGAGGGCCGAGATCTGCTTCATCAGCCGGGGCCGGCCGCTGAGGCTGCACAGGTATTCATGGAAGGCCCGATGGCGGCTGACCCACTCGGCGCTCTCGTCGCGGTAGTCGTCCATCTCGTCCAGCAGCCGTTCCAGGGCCGCCAGCTGGCGCTCGCCGATACGCCCCACCGCCACCCGCACCGCCAGGCCTTCGAGGGCGCTGCGCATCTCGAACACTTCGTGCAGCTCTTCGATGTCCAGGCCGCTGACCACCGCCCCGCGATTGGGCCGCAGGGTCACCAGGCCCTGGGCATCGAGGCGGCGAAAGGCTTCGCGCACCGGCATGCGGCTCATGCCGATCTCGCTGGCGATGTCCTCGGCGATCAGCCGGTCGCCCTTGCGGTAGCGGCCGCCGCAGATCGCCTCCAGGAGAAAGTTGTAGGCCTCCTCCTCGGCGGTCAGCGGCTGGCGGTCAACGTAGGCGGGAGCGAATTGCATAGAGGCACCTTTTGTATTTTTGTATCCAATTATCCATAGATACAAAAAAGCAGAATGCGTGCCAGCTTTGCGCAAGCGGACTCAAGTCATTGATTTGCCGAACCAGTGCTCGATGAGCAGGAAGGTGCCAGGAGCGCGGCCAAGGCCGGGCTGCTACGAAAACGCGCAGGCAGTGAGTCAAAGTGGGGCATACAGGTTGCGCCCGGTAACAAGCGCCATCGGGGCTGCGGCAACCCCCGGAGCCACCCGGGCGTTGCCGCGATCAACGCCTCAGAACGTCAGGCAGATTTTCCCCAGGTGCGCGCCCGAGGCTTCATGGGCGAAGGCCTTGGCGATCTCTGCCAGGGGGAAGGTGCTGTCGATCACCGGCTTGATGCCGGTGGCTTCCAGGCCACGGACCATCTCGATCTGCTGCTGGCGGCTGCCGACGATCAGGCCCTGCAGGCGTTGTTGCTTGGCCATCAGCGCCGCCGTCGGCACCGGGCCGGACCAGCCGGTGAGCACGCCGATCAGGGCGATATGCCCGCCGATGCGGCAGGCCGTGATCGACTGCGGCAAGGTGCCCGGGCCGCCGACTTCCACCACGTGATCGACGCCGCGCCCGCCGGTGAGCCTGAGCACTTCGTTGCCCCACTCAGGCTGGGTGCGGTAGTTGATGGTGTGGTCGGCCCCCAGTTCGCGGACCCTGGCCAGCTTGGCGTCCGAGGACGAGGTGGCAATCACCGTGGCGCCCATGGCCTTGGCCAGTTGCAGGGCGAAGATCGACACCCCGCCGGTGCCCAGCACCAGCACGGTGTCCCCGGCCTTGAGCGCGCCATCCACCACCAGCGCGCGCCAGGCGGTCAGGCCGGCGGTGGTCAGGGTCGCGGCTTCGGCGTGGCTGTAGCCTTGGGGCGCGTGGGTGAACCAGTGGCTGGGCTGGATCACCACTTCACGGGCGTAGCCGTCGACGCCATCGCCCGGGGTGGTGCTGAAATCGGCAATCGCCGGGCCGCCATCGTGCCAATGGGGGAAGAAGCAGGACACCACCGCATCGCCGACCTTGAACTCGCTGACGCCCTCGCCCACCGCTTCCACCACCCCGGCACCGTCGGCCATGGGAATCCGCCCATCGGCAGTCGGCAGCGCGCCGGTGACCACGGCGTAATCGTGGAAATTCAGGGAACAGGCATGCAGGCGCACGCGGATCTGCCCGGCGCCGGGTTGCCCGGGATCGGCCAGCTCCACGGTTTTCAGGTTGTCCAGGGATGCCGGCAGGCTGAGCTTGATGGCTTGCATGGAATGGGTCTCCACAGATCGATAATTGTCCAGGGGGCTAACCCTACCACCAATACCGGCGATCTGTAGCCGCTGCCGCAGGCTGCGAACGGCTGCGCAGGAGACGCAGGTTCTCAGTGCCGCTAGAGGCTCGGCTCGGGACTGCCAAGCAAGGCCCTGCGGGCCTTTGCGCAGCTTCGCGGGCTCAGCAGCGGCTACAACGCTCAGCGGGTTTCAACGCTCCCCCTCCCTGGCTCGCACAAAACACTGCTCGGTCACCGTCGCACCCCACTGTTCGCCCACCTGCTCCTGCGCCAATACGAAGCCGTGTTGCTCATACAGCGTGCGCGCCGCGTCCAGGCCCTTGAAGGTCCACAAGCGGGTGGCGGCAAAGCCCCACTGGTCGCAGAACGCCAGGGCCTCGCCCAGCAGTCGCCGGCCCAGCCCGCGACCGCGGGCAGCATCATCGAGGATGAAGCAACGCAGGATCGCCTCGCCGCCCTCGCCTTCCCCATCGATGGCGATGGACCCGACGATCCGCTCGCCCCGCAGCGCCACCCAGACCTGGTTGCGCGGGTTGTGCAAACGCCCCATCAGCTCGGCCATGTCCGCCGCCACCAGGCTTTCGAAGGGCTGACCGAAACCGGCCCGGGCGGCGTAGTAGCAGGCATGCATTTCGGCAATGCGGCCAATCACCCCCGGCCGGTAGCCACGGGCGATGGACCAGCACTCGGGCGGCTCGGGCGCCTCGCCCAGGCACACCGCACGCAATGCCCGGGCGTAGTCGGCGATGCCTGTCGAGGCGCAAAGCTGCTGGTCCGCGCTCAGGTGCGCCAGGGCCGCGGCCACCTGGGCCTGGGCAAAACGGTCGATGCCGGCCAGGGTCTGGCGTCCCTGGACGGTGAGGTGCAGCCGCTTCGAGCGGGCATCCTGCGCATCGGCCTGTTCGCTGAGCTCGCCCGCCTCCACCAGCTTGCGCACCAGCCGGCTGACGCTGGATTTCTCCAGGCCCAGCAGCGTCACTAGGTCACTGGCGGTCAAGGCATTGCCCTGGCCGATTTCCAGCAGCGCGTGCACCGCCGAGGGCGGGTAGTCGGTGGCGGCCAGGGTGCTGTGCATGAAGCCCAGCTCGCGAACCATCTGCCGGGAAGCTTGGCGCAATTGAGGGATGAAACCTGCGGATGGGCTCGACATAAGCGTGACCTCGTTCGTGGACTTTTTAGTTGTAGCTTACAACTATATAGCCGACAAGCCCGATGTGCTCGGGCCCTGGTCGGCAGCGATAAAAACTCGAGCACTCACTAATGAGAAGCATTACCATAAACACCCTTTTCGCCCGCCTCGGTCCCGGAACCTCTATCGATGGTGCCCAATTCTTCGCTACAGCACGCCGTGGGCGAGCTCTACGTCCAGCATCACAACTGGGTGGTGCAGTTGCTGCGGCGCAAGCTCGGCAACCAGGACCAGGCCCTGGACCTGGCGCAGGACACCTTCCTGCGCATTCTGCGCAGCGAGCAACTGCCGCTGTTGCGTGAACCCCGGGCCTACCTCAATACCGTGGCCAGCCGCCTGTGCGGCCAGTATTTCCGCCGCCAGGCCCTGGAGCGCGCCTACCTGGAATCCCTGGCGCAGCTGGAGCCACAGCACCAGCCTTCGCCGGAAACCCGCCTGCTGGTGCTCGAAGCCCTGGACGCCGTGGGCCAGGTACTGGATGGCCTGGGCGCCCGGGTGCGCGAAGTGTTCTTGCTGTCCCAGCTCGAAGGCCTGACCTACCCGCAGATTGCCGAGCGCCTGCAGCTCTCGGTCAACGTGGTGCAGAAAGCCATGCTCAAGGCCTACCGCCATTGCTACGCGGCGGTGTACCCGGGATGAACGCCTTCCAGCCGGTGGACGATCAGGGCGCCGTGGAACAGCAGGTCCTGGACCAGGCCCTGGAGTGGCTGGTGTTGCTGCAATCGGGCATCAGCAACCCCGAGCAGCAGGCCGCCTGCCTGGCCTGGCGCCGGGCCGAGCGGCAACACGAACTGGCCTGGCAACGCCTGGTCGGCATCGGCCAGGACCTGCGTGACAGCACCCGCAGCCTGCCCGCGCCCCGTGCCCGGCAGCTGCTGCAGGCCCGCAGCCACCCTGGGCGGCGCACCCTGCTCAAGGGCATCGTCGGCCTCGGCGTGGTGGCCGCCAGCAGTTGGAGCGTGCGTGAACGGCTGCTGTTGCCGCAGCTGTTCAGCGACTACCACACCAGCACCGGCGAGCGCCGCCAACTGCAACTGGCCACGGGCGCCAGCCTGCAACTGGACACCCGCACCAGCCTCGATCAGCAGCACAGCCCCCTGGGCCTGCAACTGCGGCTCAACACTGGCCGCCTGCTGTTGACCCTGGGCAACGCCGCGCCGCTGCGGATCGTCACCGCCGATGCGTGGATACTGCTGGCGCCCCAGTCGCAACTGATCCTCAGCGTCGGCTGGCCGGGCAGCCACGGCACCCGGGCACAGGTGCTCGCCGGCAGCGGCTCGCTCAGTAACGCCCAGCACCCCGCGCTGAGCCTGGGCGCGGGCCAGCAAGTGGAAATCAACCAGCAGCGGATCGGCGCCCTGACCACAGTGCCCGCCACCGCCAGTGCCTGGACCCAGGGCCTGCTGATCGCCGAGCGCCAGCCCCTGGGCGAGGTGATCGCCGAGCTCGACCGCTATCGCCCGGGCCTCTTGCGCTGCGCCGCCGAGGTCGCCGGGTTGCGCGTCTCCGGCTCGTTCTCCCTGGACCAGCCGGACGCCAGCCTCGACCTGTTGGCCAAGACCCTGCCGATTCGCATCCGGCGGGTGATGGGTTACTGGGCCACCGTGGAGGCCAGCTGATTTTTTCCGTTTTTTTCCGAAGCGGCGGCAGTTTTTTCAATCTCGTGCATCAAGACCAGGGAAGAAGCTGGAAAACAGCTCAGCGCCACCCTTCTCAACCCATGGATTTCCCTTATGCACATTCGCCTTACGCCCCTTGCCGCGGCCTTGCGCCCGGTGTTCATCGGCCTGTCCATCGCCAGCACCAGCCTGCCGCTGATGGCCGCCGAAGCCGGCGCCGCCGTGACCGACCGCCAGCAGCGCGACTACGCCATCGCCCCGGGCAACCTGGATCAGGTGCTGGGCGCCTTCGGCCAGCAATCGGCAAGCATGATCGCCATCGATGCCAGCCTCAGCGCCGGCAAGCGCAGCACCGGCCTCAATGGCCGCTTCAGCGTGGACGAAGGCCTGCAGCGCCTGCTCAAACCCCTGGGCCTGCAAGCCGTGGCCGAGGGCGCGGGCTATCGGGTGGTCCAGGCCAGCGGCGGTGAACGGGTCGAGCTGGGGGCGACCACGGTCAGCGCCAACCAGTTGGGCAGCGTTACCGAAGGCACCGGTTCCTATACCCCAGGCACCATCGCCACCGCCACCCGGCTGGTGCTGACCCCGCGGCAAACCCCGCAGTCGATCTCGGTGGTGACCCGCCAGGTGATGGATGACTTTGGCCTCACGGCAATAGACGACGTGATGCGCCACACGCCGGGTATCACCGTATCCACCTACGACAGCGAACGCACCAACTACTATTCCCGCGGTTTCTCCATCGTCAATTTCCAGTACGACGGCATCCCGACCCTGCGTGACGCCCAGTACTCGGCCGGCCAGACCATGACCGACATGGCGCTGTACGACCGCGTCGAAGTGCTCAAGGGCGCGACCGGCCTGCTGACCGGCGCCGGCGGTCCTGGCGGCACCATCAACCTGATCCGCAAGAAGCCCACGTCCGAGTTCAAGAGCAGCATCGAGCTCGGCGCCGGCTCCTGGGACAACTATCGCACCCAGATTGATGTCAGCGGGCCGCTGACCGACTCCGGCAACGTCCGCGGCCGGGCGGTGGCCGCCTACCAAGACAAGAAATCGTTTCTTGATCACTACCAGCGCAAGACCAATGTCTACTACGGCATCCTTGAATTCGACCTGTCACCGGACACCCTGCTGACCCTGGGTGCCGACTATCAGGACAGCGACCCGAAGGGCTCGAGCTGGACCGGCACACGTACCGTCTATGACCCGGACGGCAATTATCTGAACCTGCCTCGCTCGTTCAACAATGGTCCGAAGTGGAGCAGTTGGGAACAATACACCCGTACCGTGTTCGCCACCCTGGAGCACAACTTCGACAATGGCTGGGTCGCCAAGGCCCAGTACAACCACCAGATCAACGGCTATAACGCGCCCCTGGGCTACGTCTCCCAGGACACCGCTACCACCAGTTCGATCTACGCTCGCAAATACACTGGCGAAACCACCAGTGACAGCCTCGACGTCTATGCATCCGGACCTTTCGAACTCTTCGGTCGAGAACACCAGCTGGTAGTGGGCCAGTCCCTGTCGATCTCGGAATGGAAGGGCAAGGACTATTCCGACGCCACCTATTTCGACAACGCCTATGACTTCTACAACTGGCACGGCGAAGCCATCGAGCCCCTGTGGAACCAGCCGACCAAGATCAACGATGAAACCACGCGCCAGACCGGCACCTACATCACCGGCCGCTTCAGCCTGATGGACGACCTGTCGCTGCTGCTCGGCACCCGCGTCGCCAATTTCCAGGTCACCGGTACCAGCGACACCAAGGAGAGCGGCAAGGTAGTGCCCTATGCCGGCCTGGTCTACGACCTCCACGACAATGTCTCCGCCTACGCCAGCTACACCGAGATTTTCCAACCGCAAACCCAGTACCGTGACCGCACGCGCAAGATGCTCGAACCCAACGAAGGGAAAAACTACGAGATCGGGCTCAAGGGCGAGTTCTTCGACGGTCGCCTGAACTCCAGCCTCGCCTACTTCGAGGTACACGAGGAAAACCGTCCAATCGCCGACACCCTCTACAACTCCAATCCTGGGGTCGACTTCTCCTATATCGCCACCAAGACCAAGACCAAGGGCTACGAAGCGGAGATCTCCGGTGAGCTGCGTCCTGGCTGGCAATTGCAGGCCGGCTATACCCACAAGGTCAGCCGTGATGCCGACGGGGTGAAGGTGGCCACCTGGGAACCGCAAGATCAGCTCAGTTTCTATAGCAGCTACAAGCTCGGCGGCAGCCTCGACAAACTGACCCTGGGCGGTGGCGCCCGCTGGCAGGGTGAGGGCTGGCAAACGCTGTACAACCGTGGCAAGGACCGTTACGAAAAGTTCTCCCAGGACCCGTTCTGGCTAGTGGATCTGATGGCGCGCTACCAAGTCACCGACAACCTTTCGGCGACCCTGAACGTCAACAACCTGTTCGACAAGTCGTACTACACCAACATCGGTTTCTATGACTCGGCCTACTACGGTGACCCACGCAATGTGATGGTGACCACTCGCTGGGACTTCTAAGACCTAGTCCCCCAATCGGTGCACCCTGCCCAATCGGGCAGGGTCGGGCCGCTGACAATCACCTGGTATCGGGTAGCCCGATGCGGCGACCACGGCAGCAAAATCACTACAGCCATCCGCACACTTCTGTTAAAACTCCTGGCTGATCGTTCCGTGGTGAAACCTTCCATGTCCCCAACCCTGTCCCAGCGCCTGCGCCGTCGCTGGTTTTCCCTGCTGTGCCTGGCCGCGCTGGTCGGTGGCCTGCCGGTGAGCTGCGCGGTGCTCGAACACCAGGAGCGCAAGTTGGTGTTTCGCATCGAGCCGGGCACCGCCGGCTGGTATCGCGGCCTGCCGAGCACGGTGCAGGAGCTGGAACTCAAGCCGAAAAGCTTCAAGGCCGGGCAGAACCTCCACGCCTGGTGGTGGCCGGCCACGCGCGCCGACGCCCCGGCGATCCTCTACCTGCACGGGGTGCGCTGGAACCTTACCGGCCAGCTGTTTCGCATCGAGCAACTGCACGCCCTGGGCTACTCGGTGCTGGCCATCGACTACCGCGGCTTCGGCCAGAGCCACGGCGACCTGCCCTCGGAAAGCAGCGTGTATGAAGACGCGCGCATCGCCTGGGATCGGCTCAAGCTGCTGCAGCCCGACGCCCGCAAGCGCCTGATCTACGGCCATTCCCTGGGCGGCGCGGTGGCCATCGACCTGGCCGCCGAACTGGGGCGCACGGCCGCCGCCGAGAAAACCCCGATTGCCGCCCGCGGGCTGATCGTCGAGTCCACCTTCACCACCCTGGCCGATGCCGCCGCGGCGGTGACCAAGACCTCGCTGCCGGTGCGCTGGGTGCTGTCGCAGAAGTTCGACTCCGTCGACAAGATCCGCGACATCGGCATGCCACTGCTGGTGGTGCACGGCCTGAAAGACGACTACGTACCGCCGCGCCTGAGCCAGGAACTGTTCAAGGTCGCGCTGCAACCGAAAAAGCTGCTGCTGGTGCCCGGCGGCACCCACAACAACAGCATGAGCCTGGCGGGCAAGGACTACGCCCAGGCGATCAACGCCCTGCTGCGGGCCAAGCCGGCGTCCAGCATCGCCGGCCCGGCAGCGCTCACGGTGCCCACTGGCTGAACCTGCAGCCCAAGGCTCCAAGCACTCGGCAGGCAAGGCCCTGTGGGCCTTATCGCAGCTTCGCAGGCTCAGCAGCGGCTACAGGAAACCCTGTGTGTAGCCGCTGCCGCAGGCTGCGCAAGGCACCGAAGGGGCCTCGGCGCCCTCAGGATCGCTGCGAGCCTGCGGCTCGTTCGCAGCCTTCGGGCAGCGGCTACAAGGCGCTTTGTCCGCCGCTCACGGCCACGCTCGGCGAAGCCGCTGACGGGCGCAACGCCTCGCTAATGGTGCGCAGTTTCAGGCAGGTTTCCTGGTACTCACTCGCTGGGTCCGACTCGCCGACGATGCCGCAACCGGCGAACAGGTGCGCGCGGTTGCCGCGAATCAGGGCCGAGCGCAGGGCCACGGCAAACTCGCCATCGCCCTCGGCGTTCAGCCAGCCCACCGGCGCTGCGTACCAGCCACGGTCCAGTTGCTCGTGCTCGCGGATGTAGCCCAGCGCCTTGTCCCGTGGCAAACCGCCCACCGCCGGGGTCGGGTGCAGGGCCTGCACCACTTGCAGCAGGTCCACCTGGGGCCGCAAGCGTCCCAGCACCGGGGTCAGCAGGTGCTGGACGTGGGCCAGGCGGTGCAGCTGCGGCTGCGGCGGGATTTCCAGCATCGCGCAGTAGGGCTGCAGCGACTCGCGCAGGGTCTGCACCACCAGGGCGTGTTCGTGGCGGTCCTTGGCGCTGTCCAGCAGGGCCTGGCCCAGTTCCGCGTCCTGCTGTTCATGCAGGCCTCGGGCGCAGGTGCCGGCCAGGGCCACGGTGCTCAAGGTGCCCCGGGCCACCCGCACCAGGCGCTCGGGGGTGGCGCCCAAAAAGCAGCTGTCGCCACGGCTGAAGGCGAACAGGAAGGCCTGGGGATAGGCCGCCCCGAGGTTTTCCAGCAAGGGGCCGCAGGGGATGTTGCGGCTCGCCTGCAGACAGACTTCCCGGGCCAGCACCACTTTGCCCAACTCACCGCCCTGGATTCGCCCGATCGCCCGGGCCACGCAGTCCTGCCAGCGTTCGGCGGCCAGGGGCTCTGCCGTGGCCCGGATCCCGTCCGGCAACTGCGCCGCCGGGGCGTGCTGATAGCGCGCCAGCAGCAGGCTCCATTCCGCCTCCAGGGCCGCGGCGCACTGGGCCACATCGGCGCCGGGCTCGACCCACAGGCTGAACAGCCAGTGCTGCTGCTCGCCCTCGCCCAGCAACAGCAGGCGCGGCAGCACCAGGGAGGTGCTGGCAAACGACTGCCACTGGGCGCTGCGCGGCACCTGGGGATCAAAGGCGAACCCGCCACATAGGTACGCCTGGCGCGGCCCCACTTGATGGGCCCGCTCCAGCAACTGACGCCAGGCCCGGGTGCTGGCGCCGAAGCGTTCCCCCGCCGACGGGCTGATTTCCTCGGTGCAGCCGAAGCCCGCCAGGGCCAGCGCCCCCTGGTCGCTGGACCAGAACAGGCTCTGGCCGAACACCTGGCGGTTGGCGGCGAACAGCCGCAGCGGCTGCAGGCGCTCAGCGGCCTGACTGAACACCACCAGCACCGCCCGGCCCTCACGCCGGGCCCGGGCTTCACCTTGTTGCAGGGCCCGGGTCAATCCGCACAGGCACGACTCACTCATTGCCGGCTCCCTGCTGCAGCCCGTGCTGCAGGCGCCAGTGGCACACCTGCTGGGCGATGTTCCAGTGAATGATCTGGGTGAACAGCGGCACCACGAACATCGGGTCCAGGCCCGCCTGTTCGGCCCATTGCCGGCGTTGCGGGAGCATCGCCGCGACCCGCTCCGGGGCGGCGATGCTGTCCTCGGTCGGCTTGAACTGCGCCGCCGCCTTGACGTAGGCCAGGCGCTGGCCGAGGGCCTGGATGATCTGCCGGTCCATGGCGTCGATACCGCAGCGGACATCGTCCAGGCCGCTGCACTGCTCGGGGGTCTTCATGTGGAGGTCTACCAAAGAAAGATTCATGGGGTCGAAGGCCAGCACTGCCACGGCTGCTCGCCGAGGCCCGCCAGCAGTCGGGTCAGGTGCCGCAGCACTTCGGCCTGCTGCTCGCGCAGGTAGAAGTGCCCGCCGGGAAACGTCTGGAAATCCGTGACCTGGGCACTGACCTCGGCCCAGGCATAGGCTTCGTCCGCATCGACTTCGCTGTCCTGGCCCCCCAGGCACACACTCAGGGGCAGGTCCAGGGCACGACCGACAGCGCCGCGATAGCACTCGATCAGCCGGTAGTCGTTGCGCAAGGCCGGCAGGTACAGGTCGCGCAGCGTCGGGTCGTCCAGCAGTGACGGCGCACCGTCGGACAGACGCCGCACGTCCGCCAGCAACGCCTCGTCCGAGCCCAGGTGCAGCTCGCTGTGGCGCTGGCGATGGGGCGCCGGATGCGCGGACACGATCAGGCGCTGCGGCGCCGAGCCCTGCTGCTGCAGGCGCGCGGCCACCTCATAGGCCAGGGCCGCGCCCAGGCTGTGGCCGAACAGCACCAGCGGCCGCTCCACCAGGTCCGACAGGGCCCGGGTGATGTTGCCCGCCATCCACTCCAGGCTGCCGGGCCAGGTTTCGCTCAGGCGCTCCTCGCGCCCCGGGTACTGCACGCTGATCAGCTCGATATCCGTCGGCAACAGGTGGCGCCAGTCATTGAAGAAGCTCGCGCTGCCCCCGGCATGGGGCAGGCACACCAGCCGGCAACGCGGCGGTTGTGGCTGCGGGTAACGCCGCAGCCAGGCACTGGGAGCCTTTCTCACAGCACGCCCTCCTCTGCCTCGACCAGGGCCACGCCGCTGAAGTCGGGCAACTGCACCCGAGTATCCGGCAGCCAGCGCTGCAGCTGTTCCAGGCAGGCGACCGGGTCCAGCACCTGGGCGGCGTAATGCAAGCCTGCAGGCCACTGCGCCCAGTGCAGGGCGCAGAAGGCCGCAACGCTGCCGGTCAGGCGTGAACCGTCCGACGCCCGCAGCCAGGCGCAGGCGTGCTGTTCCCGCCCGTCCCGCAGCCCCTCGATCTCCACCGCCAGCAACTGATAGGGCTGGCGCCCGGCCACATCCAGGGCGCTGGCCTGGACCAGCGCGGCGACGTTCTGCGCCGCGTCGCGCGCCTGCGGCGCCAGGCCCTGGATCCGTTGCAAGGTCGCCGCCAGCTGACCGCCCTCGAACAGGTTGAAGCCCTGCCCGTGGCCAACCTGCAGGTCGCGAAACAGTCGCAGCTGTTCGCAGCTCAGGTAGGCATAGGCCGGTACGCCGCTCACCGGCAGCCAGGGCCGCTCCAGCGGCTGCGGGGTACTGGCGCTGCTGCGCACCTGCTGCCCTTGGCTGAAGGCGCACTGGGCCTGACCGAAGCCATTGCCCAGGCTCAGCAGAAAGTCCTCGGCGGCGGTGGCCGACAAGCGCCCCAGCCCACCGGCATAGCAGCGCATGGCGTCGACCCGCTGGAAGGACTGCGCCAGCAACCGCGGAAACAGCCCTGACAGTCCCGGCAGCATGCCCGCCGACAACAGCACCCGGCGCCCCGCCGGCACCTGCCCCGACAAGCGCTCATGCACGGGATCGTCGCCGCCCACGTCCAGGTAGTCGGCCCCCGCGGCCAGCGCGGCCCGGGCCACCCGATCGAGGATCCGATAGCTGGGCCCGGCGCAGTTGATCACCAGCGCACAACCGGCGCAGAAATCCGCCAGGCTCTGCGAGTCCCACAGGTCGAGGGCGCGCACCTCGGCGCGCGCCCCCAGTTGCCGGTTCAACTGCTCGGCCTGCTGCCGGTCGCGTCCGCCCAGGCGCAAGGCGACCCTGGGTGCCAGCAGTTGCGCCACTTGACGGCCGACGCTGCCATAGGCCCCGACCAGGCCAATCAGCGCCTCCTTCATGCCGCCACCTCGGCGACCGCCTCGAAGGCCCGGGCCACGGCTTGCACCTGGGGCTGCTGCATGCAGCTGAAGTGATCCCCGGGTACATCCACCACCCGCAGTTCACCCAGGCACAGGGCCTGCCAATAGGCGCTCATGTCGCGGTGCATGCCGGGCAGCACCTGCACCTCGCCGCTCTGGCGAATGAACAGCAGGTCGCCCTGGTACGGCGTGGCCTCGTGCAGGGCCACCGCCGCCAGGCTGTGGCGCAGCACCTGCAACTGCTCGCCCAGCCAGCGCAGGTCGCTCAGGGGCGAACCGGCGTGGCGCATGGCCTCGGCAATCGCCTGCAGGCGCTGTTCCGGGGTCTTCTCTGCCAGGCGCCGCAGGCAGGCCAGGGCCGGGGCGCACTGGGCGTCCTCGCTCAAGGCCAGCAGCGACCCCTGGGGCACCCGCCCCGGGGTCTGCTCCAGGACCCGGGCGATGCTGCGCTCCATGGCCTGTTCATCCTCGGGGTACCCCAGGGCCAGCGGATCGGCCTGCATCACCCGAGCGAACACGTACTCGGCCAACAGGTCGTCCTCGATCATGAACGGCACCCGGTAGCTGCTGATCACGCTCAGTTGCAGCACCTGGATCGAACGCGCCGCCAGGCACGCCGCCAGTTCCGTGGCCAGCAGCCCACCCAGGCAATAGCCGACGATGCTCACCTGACGCCGTCCCTCGGCCTGCAGGGTGTCGGCATAACGCTCGGCCAACTGGCGAATCGCCGTGGCCGGTTCCAGGGCCAGATAGCCCGGTACATCGTTGAGCACCAGCCCTTCCAGGGGCACGTCCTCCCCCAGGGCGGCGAACAGGGCGCGGTACGGCGCCAGGGTGCCACTGCCGTCGTGGACGAAGATCCGCGTCGGGCCCTGGGCCTTGTCGCTGATGCGCACCAGCGGCGAATCGCCTTCCACGCCCTGGCCGCGCAGGTAGTCGGCCAGGGCCGCCACCGTCGGCTGGTTGATCAACTGGCGCAGCAAGTCGCTCCAGGGCAACGGCCGGGCCTGGGGCAGGACTTCCCGCAGACGCCCCACCACCTGTGCCACCAGCAGCGAGTCGCCGCCCAGTTCGAAGAACCCCTGGTCGCGGCCCACCGCCGGCACCCGCAACAGGGTCTGCCAGACCTCGGCGATGCTGCGCTCCAGCGCGTCCAGTGGCGCCGCCCCGCTGCTGACCTGCTGCTCGGGGCCGGCCACGCCGATCCGCGCCAGGGCCTGGCGATCGACCTTGCCATTGGCGGTCAGGGGCATGTCATCCAGCACCTGCCAGTCCGCCGGGATCATGTAGTCCGGCAGGCGCTGGGCCAGGTGGGCCCGCAGCGCCTCGGGCTCCAGGGTCTGGCGCTGGCTCTTGAAGCGGGTGATGAACAGGTGCTGGCCGATCTGCGACATGGCGTCGCCGGCCTCGGGCAGGCACAGCGGGCTTTCGCCCCCGGCCTCCAGCAGCAACTGCTGCCACTGCTCGCGACGGATGAAGGTGGTGTCCTGCTCGGCGCGAAAATCCTCGAAGGCGGTCAGGCCTTCTTTGAACTCCATGGAGGCCATGATCTGGTAGGTGTCGCGAGTGGCCTCGATGAAGATCAGCCAGCCACCCGGGGCCAGCATCTCCCGCAGCCGCGCCAGCACCCGGCTGGCATGCCGTGAGTTGTGCAGCACGTTGGCGCAGAGGATCACGTCCAGGGAGTTGGCGGCCACGCCCTGGGCCCAGTGGTCCTGGTTGAGGTCGAACAGGCCGTAGCTGACCCAGGGGTAGGCGGCGAAATGCTCCCGCGCCTCGTTGAGGAAGAACTGCGACAGGTCGGTGAACTGGTAATCCACCGGCAGGCCGTCCAGGGCCGGGATCAAATCGGCGCTGGTGCCGCCGACCCCGGCGCCGATTTCCAGCAGGCGCAGGCGCTGGCCGGCCGGACGCTGGCGGATGATCTCCTGCACTGCGGCGCACACCGCCTGGTTCAGGTACTGGCTGATCAGGTTCTTGCGGTAGGCGCCCTCGGCGGTGTCGGTGCGGCCCTGGGGGAACAGCAGGTGCAGCGGGTCGAGCCGGTCGCTCATCAGCGCCGGCAGTTGCTCCTGGCTTTCGCGCAGGTAGCGCAGGACCTCGGCGCCCCAGCCCACGGACGGTTCCAGGGCGTCGATGCGCTGCCACTGCCGGCGGTATTCCGCAGCCGACACCTGCAAGCCCGAATAACGCCCGGTGTGCCGGTCCCAGTGCACCAGGCCTTCCCGGGCCAGGGCCTGCAACCAGCGGCGGATCAGGCGCTGATTGCGCGGCGCCACTTCGCAGCGCGCCACGATCTCCTCCAGCGCATGGCTCTGCCCCGCGGCGTCGAACAGCCCCGGACGCTGCAGGGCCAGGCCCATGGACAAAAGCGCGGCGCGCTCGACGCAAGCCGACATCTCGCTGACCAAGGCATCGCTCAAGTCGCCACGCACCGCCTGGGCCGCCGCCCGGGTCCGCGCCAGCAGCGCCTCCGGCCAGGCCAGCGGCGTGTCGCGCAGGCTGGCCGTCAGGCAGGCTTGCAGGCGCCGGTCGAAGGCGCCCTCGCCCGCGGCCACCACCACCGCCGATTCCACATGCGGATGGCTGAGCAAGGCGCTTTCCACTTCCGCCAGTTCGATGCGGTGGCCGCGCACCTTGACCTGGAAATCCTCGCGGCCCAGGAACTCGATCAGGCCGTCCTCCAGGTAGCGCCCCAGGTCACCGGTGCGGTACAGGCGCTCGCCGCTGCGCGGATGATCGACAAAGCGCTCGGCGGTTTTCTCGGCATCCCCCAGGTAGCCCAGGGCCAGGCCGCTGCCGGCGATGTACAGCTCGCCGGCCACCCCTTGCGGGCGGTCGCGGCCCTGCTCGTCGAGGATCATGAAGCGCTGGTTGGCCAGCGGCCGGCCGTAGGGAATGCTGCGCCACTGCGGGTCGACCTGGGTGATCGGGTAGTAGATCGACCAGATCGCCGCTTCGGTGGCGCCCCCCAGGCTGATCAGGCGCAGCCGGGGCAGCAGCTGGGCGGCCTCCGCCGGCAGGTTCAGGGGGATCCAGTCCCCCGACAGCAACGCCAGCCGCAGGGTCGCCGGGGCCATGGACGGCAGCGCCTGCAGGTAGTGGGTGAGCATCTGCAATTGCGCCGGCACCGAGTTCCACAGGGTCACCCCGTGTTCCCGGGCGCACTCGGCCCAGTGCGAAGGGTCGGCGCGGCGCTGCGGGTCCGGCAGCACCAGGGCGCCCCCCACCGCCAGCAGGCCGAAGATGTCGTACACCGACAGGTCGAAGCCCAGGCTGGCCAGGGCCAGCACCCGGTCATCGGCGTCGATGGCAAAGCGCTGGTTGATGTCGACCACGGTATTGAGCGCCGCCTGATGGCTGATCATCACGCCCTTGGGCACCCCGGTGGAGCCGGAGGTGTAGATCACGTAGGCCAGTTGCTGCGGGTCGATGGCCACGCCGGGCACGGGCCGCTGCGGCAGCCGCGGGCCCTGGTCGACCTGGATCACCTGGGTCACCCGCGGCGGCCAGCACAGCTCATCGCCCAGCCAGGACTGACTGAGCACCCGGCCGACCTCGGCGTTGTCCAGGATCAGCTGGCGCCGGGCCTCGGGCTGGTTGGTGTCCAGCGGCAGGTAGGTGGCCCCGGCACGCAGAATGCCGAGCACCGCGATCACCTGTTCCAGGCCCTTGTGCATGCACACCGCGACCCGCTCCCCAGGCTGGCAGCCGGCGTCGAGCAGGGCCTCGGCCACGGCTTCGGCGCGCCCGGCCAGTTCGCCGTAGCTCATCTGCGCGGCGCCCTGAATCAGCGCCACACGCTGCGGCGCCGCGGCCGCCTGACGCCAGAACGGCTCATGCAGCAGCCCCTCGGGCAAGGGCGCAGCGCTCTGGTTCACCAGCTCGCGTTGCAGGCGTTGCGCCGCCGGCAGCTCCAGGCAGTCGTCCAGGGTCCAGGCCGAGGGCTCCCGGGCCAGGCGCTTGAGCAGCCGTTCGAAGGTGTCGAACAGCGCGTCCAACAGGGTTTCGCTGAACACCCCCTCGCGGATGTCCCAGTTGATCGCCAGGCCGTCGTCACGCTCGCTGACCTGGCAATCGATCAGCACCTGGGGCGTCTGGCTGATGCCGAACACCAGCTCGGCACCGGGCATGAAGGCCCCGCCGCCGCTCTCGCCGCCAGCGCCCAGGGTGCTGGTGAAGGCATAGGGCATCAGCGCCGCCTCCTGGCCCTTGCGCCGCGCCAGCTCGCGCAGCACTTCGATGCCCGAACACAGGCGATGGTCCATGTCCTGCCACAGGCGCTCCTGCAGTTGCTGGCTGCGCTGGCCGAAGCTGCCGCCTTGCAGGGTCTGCACTTCCAGCAGTTCCACCGAGCTGAAATCGCCCACCAGGCGGTCGACCTGGGGGTGCAGCGACAGGCGATTGAGCAGGGTCAGGCTCAGGCAGAAATGCCCGCGCCGACTCCAGCGCCCGAGGGTTTCGGCATAGGCCGAGAGGATCGCCGCCGACACCCCGACTCCGGCCGCCGCCGCGTTCAGGCGCAGGGCGTTGCAGTCGCGGGCTTGCAGGCTCATGGCCCGGCGCTGGAAGCGCGGCCCGCTGGGTGCCCCCAGCGTGGGCAACTCCGGCGCCCCCGGCAGGCTGTCGACCCGCGCCCACCAGTAGTCGCGGTCACGCTGGTAGCGCGGTTGCTCGCGCAGGCGCCGTTCCCCCAGCACATAGTCGCGAAAGCTGATCTGCGCCGGTGCCGGCAGGGATTCGCCGCGATACAGCTGCTGCAGTTCGGCCAGCAGCATGCGCACGCTCTGGTAGTCGCACACCAGCAGGTCCACCGACAGGTGCAGGCGCGAGGTGTCGCGGCCCTGGCTCACGCACAGCTCGATCAGCGGCCATTGCTGCGGCGTGGCGCGGCGCAGTTCCATGCCCTCACGCAGGGCCTGCAAGGCGCTGCCGTCGTCCTCGCACAGGTCGTGGCAGGCGACGCTGTAGTGCGGCACCTGGGGCAGGATGCGCTGGTAGCCCTCCTCCAGCACCACCGCCCGGAGCATCTCGTGGCGCGCGATCAACTGGTTCCAGGCCTGTTCCAGGCGCAGCGGGTCAAGGTCCTGCTGGGCGAATTCCAGGTAGCCGTGGCAGGCCACCCCGCCATAGCTGAAGGCACTGGTGCGGCCCAGCAGGTAGGCGGCCTGCACGTCGGTCAGCGGGAAGGGTTCTTCGCGGGCCGAATGGTCGGCCTCCAGGGTCGGCAACTGCGCCGCCTGCAGCTGTTGCAGCAACGCCTCCTTGTGCTCGCGCAGCTGGTTCAGGCGCGCCTCGTCCATGACCCCGGCCGGGGCCCGATAGCGCAGGCGGCCCTGTTCTTCCCAGAGCTCCACGCCCAGCTGTTGCAGGTCCTGTTGCAGTTGTTGCAGCGTCATAACACGCCCTCCACCATTGCGTTCTGAGTGACGGGCCGCTGTTCCCGGCGCGAGGCGAGCAACTGCCCCTGCAGGGCCACGGTGGCCGCGTTGAAAAAATCCTTGAGCGACAGTTCCAGCTGGAACTGCCGGGCGATGCGTTCGATCAGCCGGGCCGCCAGCAGGCTGTTGCCGCCCAGGGCGAAAAAGCCCTGATGCCGGCCCACCTGGGGCACTTGCAGCAGCTCCTGCCACAGCGCGGCCACGGCTTCCTCCCACGCCCCTTGCGGCGGTTCGGCGCTGTGCGGCTGGACGCCCCGGCGCTGCTCCTGCAGCAACCACGACAGGGCCGCGCGATCGACCTTGCCGTTGGCGCTCAGGGGCAGCGCGGACAGGGTCAGCCAACTGTCCGGAAGCATGTGCTCGGGCAGCCATTGCCCCAACCACTGGCGCAGGGCCTGGGGCTCGGGCAGCGGCTCCCGGGCCAGCAGCACCGCCGCCAGCTGCGGTTCGCTGCCGGGCAGCACCAGGCTCAGCGCGCGGTCGATGGCCGGATGGCGCTCCAGGGCCAGGTCGATTTCCGCCAGTTCGATGCGAAAGCCGCGGACCTTGACCTGATGGTCCAGGCGCCCGAGAAACTCCAGGCTGCCGTCGGCCCAGTAGCGGCCCTGGTCGCCGGTGCGGTACCAGCGCCCGCCGTCATGCTCGACAAAGCGCTGGGCGCTGAGGGTCGGCAGGCCGCGATAGCCGGCGGCCACCCCGGCGCCGCCGATCCACAGCTCGCCGGGCACCCAGTCCGGGCAGTCCCGGCCCTGGCTGTCCACCACCCGGAAGCGCTGGTTGTCCAGGGGCCGGCCATAAGGAATCGAGCGCCAGTGCGCGGGCACCGCCGCCACCTCCTGGTAGTTGGACCAGATCGCCGCCTCGGTGGCGCCACCCAGGGCCACGAACGACACGGGGCGGCCCGCCGCTTGCTCCAGGCGCCGTGGCAGGTCGAGGCCGACCCAGTCGCCGGACACCATGGCCAGGCGCAATGCCCCGAGCCCGGCGCCGTCGCGCACTTGCAGGGTCAGCATCTCCAGCAGCGCCGGCACCGAGTTCCACAGGCTCACCTGCTCCTGGCGGATCAGCCGCAGCCATTCCCGGGGCTCCTTGCGCAGGCTGTCCGCCGGCAGTACCAGGGCGCCGCCGACGCTCAGCGGACCGAAGAGGTCGTACACCGACAGGTCGAAATCCAGGGCCGAGAGCCCCAGCACCCGGTCCTCGGCGCCAACCTGGTAGCGGCGGTTGATCGCCTCGACGGTGTTCATCGCCGCCTGATGGCAGAGCTCGACGCCCTTGGGCTCGCCGGTGGTGCCCGAGGTGAAGATCACGTAGGCCAGGGCGTCGGCGGCCAGCGCCAGGGGCTGCTGCAGGGCGCGGGCCGGCGCCGCCTGGGCCAGGGTCACCACCCGCAACTCGGCCAGCCAGATGCCACCCTCGCGGTGGGCCTGATCGGTGAGCACCAAATGCGCCCCGGCGCGCTGATAGATCATGTCGCGGCGCGCCGGCGGCTGTTCGATGCCCACCGGCACATAGACCGCCCCGGCGGCGAGAATCCCCAGCACCGCGATCACCTGTTCGCGACCCTTGGGCAGGGTGATCGCCACCGCATCCCCCGGCTGCACGCCCCACTGCACCAGCGCCCCGGCCAGTTGCAGGGACTGCCGGGCCAGCTCGGCGTAGCTCAGGTGGCCCTGCTCGTCGATCAGTGCCAGCGCCTCGGGGCGCTGGCGCGCCTGCTGGAAGAAGCCCTGGTGCAGGCACTGCGCGGGCGTGGGGTGTTCGGTGGCGTTGACCCGCTGGCGCTGTTGCTGCTGCGCCGCCGGCAACGGCAAGGGCGCCGGCTGTTGCCAGTCGTTGGCGCACAGCCACAGCAGCAAGCCGCGGTAGGCGTCGAACATCTGCTCCAACAGGTCTTCGGGAAACAGCCCCTGCACCGCGTCCCAGTTCAGCAGCAGGCCGTCGGCCAGCGGGTAGCTCTGGTGGTCGAGCCAGACCTGGGGCGTCTGCGACAGCGCCCAGCCGGGCTCACCCAATTGCTCGCGGCAGGTGGCGTCGACAAAGGCCGGGCCCAGGTTGCAGGCGAACACCACCGGCACGCCCTGGCCGCCGCCCTGGCGCAGCCGCGCACGCTCGCGCAGCACCTCGACCCCGGGCCAGGCGCTGTGGGCGATGTCGCGGTGCAACTGGGCCTGCAACGCCGACGCCTGCTGGCAGAAGGACGCGGGCTGGCGCAGGTCCACTTCCAGCAGCACCAGGTTGGAGAAATCCGCCAGCAGATGGGGCACGCAGGGGTGCAGTTCCTGGCGGTCGAACAGCGGCACGTTGAGCAGGAAATGCTGGCTGGCACTCCAGCGCCCCAGCACCTGGGCATAGGCGCAGGCGAGCACGCTGGCCAGGGTCAGGCCGTGTTGCCGGGCGCGCTGTTCCAGGGCCTGCAACTGCTCGTGGTTCAGGCGCATCGCCAGCCGGCGAAAACGCGGCGTGCCGAGCTGCTGCGGCTCCTGGGCCAGGGGCAGTTGCGGGCCGTCCGGCAGATCCTCCAGGCGCTCCAGCCAATAGTCCCGGGCCGCTGCCAGCTGCGGCGCGCGCAGTTCCTGCTCGGTCCGCAGGTAGTCGGCGAAGGTCCATTCCAGGGCCGGCAGGCGGTGCTCCTCGCCGGCGTGAATCAGCGCCAGGTCGCGCAGCAGGATGCCGATGCTGAGCACGTCGGCCACCAGCAGATCGATGTTCAGGTGCAGGCGGCTGCGGCCGTCGGGCAGCAGACTCAGTTGCACGTCGAACACCTGCCCGCGGCTGACCTCCAGGCGCCGGTGCGAGAGGTTTTCGCGGATCTGCTCCAGGGCCTCGGCGGCGCCGACGCAGGAGGCCTGACGCAGATCATGGACGGTCAGCCCGGGCCATGGGCTCTGGGGCAGGATGCGCTGGCAGCTGTCGCTGATGAAACAGGCGCGCAGCATCGGATGGCGCTGGCACAAGCGGCGCAGGGCCTGCTCCAGGCGCTCGGGCTCCAGGCCGTGGCCGTCCAGCTCCTGGTACAGGTGGCAGCCGACCCCGCCCAGGGGCATACCCGGATCGCGGCCGAACCAGTAGGCCTGTTGCAGCGGAGTGAGGGCGAAATCGCTGTTGGCAGGGGCGCTGGCCACGGCCTGCAGGCGCGGCGCCGCGAGGCCACGGCGAGCCTCGATCAGCGCCCACCAGGCGACCAGGGTCGGCTGCTGGATCAGCTCGGCGAAGCTCAGGCTCACGCCTTCGCCGGCCAGTAGCGCCGGCAGGCGCATGATGCTCACCGAGTCGAGGCCCTGCTCGATCAGCGACGCCTCCGCCTCAAGGTCCCCGGGCGCGTAGCCGAGCAACCGGGCGATGCCTTCGCAGAGTCCTTGGGGTGAATGACTCAGGCCGGCGGGCGCGGGATGAGCGCATGCCAGTGCTGGGTTATCAGTCATGGTGGACGGTCCTTTGGGGTACGGAAGAAGGTGTGCGCAAGCGCCAGCGATTGATCGCTTCGCGCTCGTGGAACAACTGGCGATAACGGCCCGGGGCCGTCATCAGTTGGCTATGGGTGCCGTGCTGGGCCAGGCGGCCCTGGTCCAGCAGGAGGATCTGCCCGGCGCACGGAGCCAGGGTCGGCTTGTGGGTCGCCAGCAGCACCGTGTGCTTGCGCGCCAGTTGCCGCAGGCTCTGGTTGACCCGGGCCTCGCTGATGGCGTCCAGAGCGGAGGTGGGCTCATCCAGAAGGATCAGCGTGGCGTCCTTGAGCATGACCCGGGCCAGGGCCAGGCACTGGCGTTCGCCGCCGGAAAGGCTCACGCCGCCCTCGCCGACCCGGGTCTGCCAGCCTTGGGGCAGGCGCTGGGCCAGCCGGTCGAGGCCGGTGGCGCGGGCCGCTTCCAGCAATTGCGCTTCGTCGGCCTCGGGGCGGCCCAGGCGCAGGTTGTCCAGCAGGCTGGCGGCCAGCGGCGGGCAGTCCTGGAACATCAGAGCGATATCCCGATCACGCTGGCTGGCCGACAGCTCACGCAAGTCGACACCGCCCAGCAGGATGGCGCCCTGGCTGACATCGCAAAAGCGCGCCAGCAGCCGCAGCAGGCTCGACTTGCCGGAACCGGATGGCCCCACCAGCAGGTTCAGCGAACCCGGCTCCAGCGTGAAGCTGATGTCCTGCAGGATCGCCCGGCCCTGGCGTTCCAGGCCCAGCTGGCGAACCTCCAGGCGCCGGTCGGCCGGCACCCGGGGCCGGGCCGGTTCCGGCAGCGGCGCCAGGTCCAGCAACTGGCGCAGGCTGTCCAGGCCATGGCGGGTCTGGCGCAGGCTGGTGCCCAGGTTGACCAGGGCGCCCATGGGTTCCACCAGGCAGGTGGCAAGCACCGCCAGGGCCAGGTATTGCACGGCGCCGAGGCTGCCGCCGAGCACCGCGTAGAGCCCGCACAACAGCACCGCGGTGTAGCCGGCCTGAAGCGCCAGCACCAGCCCCAGGGCCGCCGGAAAGGTCCGCCAGTGCGCCCGGCGCTGGGCCTGGCGCTGTTGCTGCAGCGCCGCGCCGAGCAGGCTGAAACCTTCACCGTTGCGCCCACTGGCCCGCAGCAGCGGCTGCTGGCGCAGGTATTCCAGGACCCGCGCCGCGGCTTCACCGGCCGCCGCTTCGCTGTGCTGCTCGGCCTGCCCGCCCCAGCGCACGCCCCAGTGATAGAACAGCACCAGCAACGGCAGGCAGGCCAGGGCCGCCAGGGCCATGGACAGGTCGTAGCACAACAGCGCCACGAGCAGGGCCAGGGGCGTCAGCAAGGCATTGGCCATGGGCTGCAGCAAGTGCGCCGGAGCGCTCATGATCTGCGCCACGGTATGGGTCACCAGGCGGTTGAGCTCGGCGCCGCGGCGCTCGACAAACCACTCCAGGGGCAGGCGCGCCAGATGCCGGCCAATGCGCAGGTTCAACGAACGCGCCGCCGCGGCCCCGGCCCGGTAGCCCGCCAGTTGCGCCCGGCGGCGCAGCCACAGGCAGAGCCCGGCGAATCCGCCAAAGGCTGCGGCCCAGAGCCAGGGCGTGCGCGCCGTGGCGGCCTCCAGGGCGCTGGCCAGGGCCATCGGCAGCAACCCCAGGGCCAGGCCCTGGGCCAGGGCACTGGCGGCCATGGCCAGCAAGGCCCGGCGCAACAGCGCGGCGTCCCGCGGCTGCAGGCTGCGTAACAGTGCGGCAATCATGGGCGGCTCCCGTTCAGCGCGGCGGCGTCCAGCTGCTCCGCGGCCCAGAGCCCGGCATACACCCCCTGCTGCTCCAGCAGGGCCTGATGCCGGCCGCATTCCACCAGGCGTCCGCCCTGCAGCACGGCAATCTGCTCGGCGTCCTGGATGCTGCTCAGGCGATGGGCGACCACCAGCACCGTGCGCCCCTGGGCCAGGCGCGACAGGGCCTGCTGGATCGCCGCCTCCGATTGCGGATCGCTGGCGGCGGTGGCCTCGTCGAGCACCAAAATCGGCGCGCGGCTGAGCATGGCCCGGGCGATGCCCAGGCGCTGGATTTCGCCGCCGGACAGCTGCAGCCCCTCCCCCAGCTGGCTGTGATAGCCCTGGGGCAAGGCGCAGATGCGTTCGTGGATCTGCGCCGCCCGGGCCGCGGTTTCGACTTCGGCCAGACTGGCTCCGGGCCGGCTCAGGCGCAGGTTGTCGAGGACGCTGGCGCGCAGCAGGCGCACCTCCTGAAAGACAAAGGCCACCTGGCGATACAGGGTCGCGCTGTCCATGTCCCGCAGGTCGACACCGCCGATGCGGATCGCCCCGGCGCTGACATCGGCAAAGCGCGCGAGCAAGGTGGCCAGGGTGGATTTGCCGGCCCCGGAATCCCCCACCAGGGCGGTCAGGGTGCCCGGTTGCAGGCACAGATCGATGCCGTGCAACACCTGGCTGCCGTCGGGGTAGCTGAAGTCCACGGCGTCGAAGCTCACCACAGCCCCCTCGGGTTCCCGGGAGCAGGCCGGTTGCGCCAGCACCGGGGTCTTGAGCAGCGCACTGATGCGCTGCGCCGCCGCCCGTCCCTGGACCAGGGAATCGGCGCCATGCCCCAGGGCCGCCACCGGCGCCGCCAGGGCCGGCCCCAGCAAGGCAAACGGCAGCAACTGCAGCGGCTGCAAGACCCCGACGGCGATCAGCGGCACCCCGGCCACCAGCACCAGGGCCAGCACCAGCAGGGGCGAGAGCAGCACCTCGACACTGGCACCCAGGCCCGCCCAGCGCTCGACCCAACGGGAGAAGAACCCGGCAAAATCCTCCACCGCCTTGAAGAACTCGTCCTGTACCCGCTGCACCCGGCCAAAGGATTTGACCATGGCAATGCTCTGCACGAAGTTCAGGGTCGCCGTCGACAGCGCGCCCATGGCGCCGCCCAGGCGCTGGCGCTCGTCGCGATAGGCCGGGGTGCGCATCACCCGCAGGCGCCACAGGGCGATCATCGGCGGCGCCAGCACCACCAGGGTCATGGGCAGGCTCACCGTCAGCAGGTAGATCAGGCTGGCCAGGGGCACCACCAGGGCCGCGACCAGGTTGTTGGGCAGGTGCGCCACCAGCTGATGCAGGGCCCCGACGTCCTCCAGCAGCACCCGCTCGGCGGTCTGCCGCTGGCCGTCCAGCCAGGCCAGGGGCACCCGCGCCAGATGGGCGGCGATGCGCTGGCGCAGATGGCGCTGCAGGTCGCTGTCGGCCAGGTGGGTGATCTGCAACCCCGCCGCCAGCCCCAGCAGGCGCAGGAGCAGCGCCCCGGCCCCGGCCAGCAGCCAGAAACCCGCGCGCTCCAGGTCCAATTCGCCGGCCAGCAGCAGCGGCGCCAGTTCGGCCACGGCGATCAGCGGCAGCAGGCCCACCAGCGCCGCCAGCACTTGCAGCAGCATCGCCGCCAGCAGGCGCCCGCGCACCGGGCGCAACAGTGCGGCCAGTCCTGCCGGTTCAGCCACGGCCATCAGCGGCCTCCAGGGCTTGGGCCCGGTTGCCGAAATACAGGGCCTGGATCGCCTCGCGCAGGTGCTTGCGGCTGACCTTGCCGACCCCGGTCTGGGGAAACGCCGGGATGAACTCGAAGCGGTCCGGCAGCTTGAACGCCGCCAGCCCCTGGGCCCGCAGATGACGCAGCAGTTGCGGGGCGCGGGGCGCGGCGCCACGGGGGATGACAAAGGCGCAGGTGCGCTCGCCGAGGAAGGCATCGGGCATCGCCACCAGGGCCACGTCGGCCACCGCCGGGTGGCTGAGCAGCAGGTTCTCCACCTCTTCGGCGGCGATCTTTTCGCCGCCGCGGTTGATCAGGTCCTTGTCCCGCCCTTCCACCATCAGGTAGCCGTCGGCGGTGAGCTGCACCCGATCGCCGGTGCGATAGAAGCCGTCGGCGGTGAAGGCCTGGGCGTTGTGCTCGGGGTAACGGTAATAACCGCGGATGGTGTAGGGACCTCGGGTCAGCAACTGCCCGACCTGCCCCACCGGCACCGGTTGCTCGTGCTCGTCCACCACGCGGATTTCGTCCGCCGGCGACAGCGGCCGGCCCTGGGTGTGCAGCACCCGCTGTGGCGGGTCCTCGGGGTCGGTGTAGCAGATCAGCCCTTCGGCCATGCCGAACACCTGCTGCAGGCGACAGCCGAGCACCGGCTCGACACGCCGCGCCGCCTCAAAGCTGAGCTTGGCGCCGCCCACTTGCAGCAGTTGCAACGATGCCAGCCCGCGTCCGCGCGCCTGGGCCGCCTCCAGCCAGACCAGGGCCAGGGGCGGCACCAGGGCGGTGTGGGTCACGGCTTCGCGCTCGATCAGCTCGAAGCAGACTTCCGGGCTCGGCGAGGGGCTCAGCACCACCCGCCCACCCACCGCGAAGGTGCCGATGAACCCCGGGCAGCACATGGGAAAGTTGTGCGCCATGGGCAGCGCCACCAGGTACACGCTGGCGTCGGACAAAGCGCAACGCTCGGCGCTGGCCCGCAGGTTGTAGAGGTATTCGTGATGGCGACGCGGAATCAGCTTGGGAATCCCGGTGGAACCGCCGGAGAGCTGGAAACAGGCCACCGCGTCGGCACTGGGGGCCGGGAAAGTGCAGGAGCTGCTGTCGTCATACAGGCTGTGCAGGGCGCTGAACTCCTCGGCTTCGCCGGCCACCAGCACCCATTCCAGTGACGGGTGGCCGGCCTTGAGTTCGCGGGCCATGGCGCGAAAGTCGAAGCCGCCGTCGCAGTCGGCGCAGATGTAGGCCCGGGCCCGGGCGAACTCGCAGAAGCGGCCGATTTCCAGGTGCCGGTGGGCCGGCAGCGCGAAGATCGGCCGCACACCGAGGCGATACAGGGCGAAGCAGACTTCGACGAAGGCCACGCCGTTGGGCAGTTGCAGCACCACGTTGTCGCCAGCCCGCAACCCCAGCCGGTGCAGGCCGGCGGCCAGTTGGTCGACCCGCAGGTCCAGTTGCCGATAGCTCAGGCGCCGCTGGCCATCGCTCAGCGCCTCGCGCTCGCCGAAGGTCCGGGCCGCACCTCGCAGCAGATCGCCAAAGGTTTCATCGCGCCAGTAACCGGCCTCGCGGTAAGCCTGGGCGAAGGCCTCGGGCCAAGCGGGGCAATCCTGCGAATCGTCGAAAGTGGACATGCTGTCTCCTGAGTTTTTTTCGGCAAAAGGCCGCCCCGGACCTGACATGTCAGGCCCCCGGAATGAAGGAAAGATGAGCCGTCAGCGCGGCGAAAAATGCGGGCCTGTCGGCGCTCCTGCGGGGCGGCGGATGGCGGGGTCGTCCATGTTGAGCGGCTGCGCTTGCAAATGAGAGTGATTATTAACCGGTAATTTCCGGGGCCCGGCAATCGGCAGGACATTCGTTTGCGCGGCTTTTTCTTTTGATTGCGCGGCAAGTCCCGGCAGTACGGGGCGCAGAAGCTAAAGGATAATCATTCTTAATTACATGAAAGGATTTTCCTGATAGCGTATGGCCTCTTTTCCGGTCTACAGGGAGTTCGCCATGCTCAGCCCCCACGCTGCGCCGCAGCCTGTCCAAGGGGATTTCACCCTGCACTTTCCCAATCCGCAGCACGCCGGCACGGCGGCCGTGGTGCCGGAAATCACCTTGTCCACCGGGACGGTGCTGATGGACAGCCAGATGTGGATGCAGGAACCGCTCTGGCAAGGCCTGAAAATCATCCTGGTGCTCAGCGGCCAGCTCAACTGCCGGGTCGAGGGCCAACCGGAGGTGGAGATTCGCGGCCCGACCCTGTGCGCCGTGGCCAACCAGGGCGAGCATTGCGGCGACCATCTGTTCGCCCGCGGCGTGCCGGTGCGCTACACCACGGTGCAACTGGACTTCCCGGCGATCCGCCAGGCAGGCCTGGAGCCCGAGCGCTTGCTGGACCCGCTCGGCGGCGGGCCGATGCTGTTCTGCCAGCCGGCCAGCAAGCCGCTGCTGGCCCTGGCCCAGCAGATCCTCACCTGCCCGCTGCAAGGCCCGACCCGATCCTTTTACCTGGGTGGCAAGGCCCTGGAGCTCACCGCCCTGGGGGTCGAGGGCATCCTCGCCCATGCCGAGTCGCGGCCGCTGCAGGACAGCCCCGGCAGCGCCGCGGACATCGAGCGCATCCATGCCGCCCGGGACCTGCTGCTCGGTTCCTTGCAGGCCTCGCCGTCGCTGTCCGAGCTGTCGCGCCAGGTCGGCCTCAACCCGCGCAAGCTCACCGCCGGTTTTCGCCAGGTGTTCGGCACCAGCGTCTATGCCTACCTGCAGGAGCAGCGCCTGAGCGAGGCATACCGCTTGCTGGCCAGCGGCGAAACCAATGTCTCCAGCGCGGCCTATCGGGTCGGCTACAGCCCGGCGCATTTCTCCACCGCCTTTCGCAAGCGCTTCGGGGTGTCGCCCAAGTCCTTGCGCTGAATCGCCCTGGCCTTGCATGCCTGGAACCTTGAACAACGCCGCAGCCCGGCGCTGTCGAACCGCGCGTCTGTTGCCCAGGGCGCCCTGCCCGCGCGGTGCCGCAAACGAAAGAAATGGTCGCTCAAGCCAAAGTTTTAGCCGGCAACCCAGGCGCACAAATGAGATACGTTTGCATTCTCATTTAATCCCCATCACGGAGTGAAGCATGGGTAGCCGCGTTGCGCACCAAAACACCCAAGGTTGGCCGGCCGATTGTCCGGTCCTGCGTCCGGCGCTGCGCCGCAGCCCGCTGGCGTGCCTGATCCATGGCCTGGCCCTGGGCCTGTCGCTGACCCAGGCCGGCGCCGCCCTGGCCGCCGATGGCGAGGCCGACAAGGACCACACCCTGACCCTGGACACCAGCGTGATCAGCGCTACCCAGATCGACTCGCCGACCGGCCAGCAAAGCGGCTACGTGGCCAAGCGCAGCCTCAGCGGGACCAAGACCGACGCCTCGCTGAGTGAAATTCCCCAGGCGATTTCCGTGGTCACCCGCGATCAGATGGACGCCCAGCAGGTGCAGTCGGTGAACGAGGCATTGCGCTACACCGCCGGGGTCCAGGCCAACACCACCGCCGCCAGCCAGCGTTTCGACACGATCTCGATCCGTGGCTTCGACGTCACCACCGGCATGCTGCGCGACGGCCTCAAGGGCAACACCGCCCAGGCCTGGCCCAAGGTCGAAGCCTATGGGCTGGAGCGCATCGACGTGCTCAAGGGCCCGGCCTCGGTGCTGTTCGGCCAGAACTCGCCGGGGGGCGTGGTCAACCAGATCAGCAAGCGCCCGCTGGAACAGCCCTTCCATGAAGTGCAGATCCAGGGCGGCAGTTTCGACCGGGCCCAGGGCCAGTTCGACTTCAGCGGCCCGCTGGACGATGAGGGGCAGTTCCTCTACCGCCTGGTGGGCCTGGAGCGCGACAGCGGCACCCAGTTCGATCACATCAAGGACGACAAGCAGTACTTCGCGCCCTCCTTCACCTGGAAGCCCAACGACGACACCCGCCTGACCCTGCTGGCCGACTACACCCAGGATGCGTTCGGCGCCCCCAGGGTGTTCCTGCCGGCCCGCGGCACCCTGCTCGGCAACCCCAATGGCAAGGTCAAGCACAACGTCTTCCTCGATGAACCGGGGCTGGACAACGACCGCACCCAGTACTCCCTGGGCTACCTGCTGGAGCACCGCCTGAATGACGTCTGGAGCCTCAACTCCAGCGCCCGCTACGGCCACGTCAACCTGCTGACCAACACCGCCAGCGGCAGGGCCCTGGAGTCGGACCTGCGCACCCTGAAGCGCGACGCCTACCGCTTTCGCATCGTCGGCGACACCTACTCCCTGGACAACAACGCCCAGGCCCGCTGGAACCTGGGCAGCACGCAGATGCTGTCGCTGCTGGGGGTCGACTACCGGCGCACCCGCGAGGACTACTACCTGCGCGGCGGCAGCGCCTCGCCCATCGACATCTACCACCCGGTGCATGGCGGCGTGTTCGACCCCAGCACGCCGTTCACCAACACTGTGCAGCGCGCCGATCAGGTCGGGGTCTATGCCCAGCAGCAGTTCACCTTCGACGAGCACTGGGTGCTCACCGTCGGCGGACGCCAGGACCGCTCCAGCGCCCGTACCGACAATCGCCTGGAACACACCGGGAGCAAACAGAACGACGAGAAGTTCACCTACCGCACCGGCCTGGTGTACCTGGCGGACAACGGCCTGGCGCCCTACATCAGCTACTCCACCTCGTTCGACCCGGTGCTGGGCACCAACTTCTACGGCACGCCGTACAAGCCCACCAGCGCCAAGCAGTCGGAAGTGGGGGTCAAGTACCAGCCACCGGGGATCGACAGCTACATCACCCTGTCGCTGTTCGACCTGACCCAGGAAAACGTCCTGACCACCGACCCGGCCGAACGCCTGAACAAGCTCCAGACTGGCGAAATCAACGTGCGCGGCATTGAACTGGAAGGCAAGGCCAGCCTGGCCCGTGGCCTGGACCTGCTGGCGGCGCTGACCTACAACGACGCCGAGGTGAGCAAGAGCAACAACCTGCTGGAGAAGGGCAAACGCCCCACCGACACCCCGGAAAAGATGGCCTCGCTGTGGGCCGACTACACCCTGCCCGAAGGCCCCCTGAGCGGCCTCGGTTTCGGCGCCGGGGTGCGCTACATCGGCTCCACCGAAGCCGATGCCGCCAACACCGTCAGCGTGCCCTCCTACACCCTGCTGGACGCGGCGGTGCACTACGACTTCGACAAGCTGATCCCGGCGGCCAAGGGCCTGCGCCTGGCGGTGAACGCCACCAACCTCACCGACAAGCGCTATTACGAAGGCTGCTCGCTGACCAGCTGCAGCGCCGGCTATGACCGCAGCGTCATCGCCAGCCTGCGCTACCGCTGGTAAGCCGCCGTGCTGCGCCTGCGTCACATCTGGCTCGGCCTGCATCGCTGGCTGGCCCTGAGCCTGGGCCTGTTCCTGGCGCTGCTGGGCCTCAGTGGTTCGATGCTGGAGCTCAAGGGGCCGATCCTGCGCTGGGAAGTCGGGGCGCCGATGCTGCAACTGGCCCCCGGCGAACACGGCGGCCCTCTTGAGCAGAGCGCCTGGATCAGCGCGGCCAGCAGCGCCTACCCGCAGTTGCAGAAAGTCTTCGGCGCGGCGCCGCCGCGCCAGGGCTTTCTTGAATCGGACAACGTGATCGTCTTCGGTGCCCTCAAGGAGCGCCCCGGCACCGGCATCGCCATGATCGATCCCTACAACGGCGAGCCCCGGGGCTTCTTCGTCTTCGAGGACCTGTGGCTGGCCAAGCTGGTGGCGCTGCACCGCAGCCTGCTGTTGCCCCAGGCGTTGGGGTCGAACCTGGTGCTGCTGTGCGGCCTGGTGCTGCTGGGCTCGCTGGGCAGCGGCCTGTACCTGTGGTGGCCGGGCCGGCGCAGTTGGTGGAAAGCCGCCAGCCTGCGCCCCGGCAGCCGGGGCAGCCGACGCCTGCGCGAATGGCACAACCTGGCCGCCGCGTGGCTGTGCCTGCCGCTGCTGCTGATTGCCGGCAGCGGCGCCTGGCTGGCGCGCCCCGATCTGTTCACCTGGCCCGGCGCCCCGCCCATGGCGCTCAAGCCGCTGTTCTCCGCCGCCCACGGGCATTTGCTGCTGGGGGCTCCCGGCGCCTGGCTGGCGTTTGCCTGCGGCCTTTCGTTACCCCTGCTGTACATCACCGGTCTGTTGCTGTGGTGGCGCAAGCGCGTCGCCCGCCGGGCCGTCCAATCGTTCAAGGAAACCTGACATGACACACCGTGATTTCTTGCGCCGCGCCCGGCACGGGCTACTGCGGGGCCTGCTGCCCCTTAGCCTGCTATGGGCCGCCACGGCCGGCGCCGCGACCCTCACCGATCTGGCCGGGCGCCAGGTCCAGGTGCCGGACAAGGTTGAACACATCCTCCTGGGTGAGGGGCGGATGATCTATTCGCTGTCGCTGCTCGAAGGCCAGAACCCCTTCGCCCGTCTCGCCGGTTGGCAGGGAGATTTTCGCGGCCTCGACGTGCAGGGCTACGAGGCCTATCGCAAGGTCTTCCCCGAGGCGGACAAGGTGCCGCTGGTGGGCGGCACGTCCGCCGAGACCTTCAGCGTCGAAAAGGCCCTGGCGGTGCACCCGGACCTGGCGATCATGGCCCTGAGCGGCGGCCACGGGCCGAGTCCCGACAGCGAGGCGGTGAAGCAGCTGCAAGCCGCCGGGGTGGCGGTGATCTTCGTCGACTTCAGCGACCATCCCCTGAGCAACACCGTGCCCAGCATGCGCCTGCTGGGCCAGGCCCTGGGCCGCGAGCAGCAGGCCGAGGCCTTCATCGCTTTCTATCAACAGGCCCTGGCCCGGGTCACCGAAACCCTGGCCCAGGCGGCGCCGCTCAAGCAGCCGACGATATTCATCGACATGCTCGCCGGGCTGCAGGACTGCTGCGGCTCGCCGGGCACCGGCAACTTCGGCGAGATGATCAAGCTGGCCGGCGGACGCAACATCGCCGATGGGCGCATCCCCGGGCCCATTGGCGTGCTCAACGTGGAATACATCCTCTCCAGCGACCCGGACGTGTACGTCGCCACCGGGGTCTTCGCCGCCGGCCAGGGCGGCGTGACCCTGGGCTATTCGGCGACCTTGCAGCAGGCCCGGGACAGTCTGCGCCAGGCCGCCCAGCGCCCACCGCTGAACGAGCTGCGGGCGGTGCGCCAAGGCAATGTGCATGGCCTGTGGCACATCTTCTATGACTCGCCGGAGCACCTGATCGCGGTTCAGGCCCTGGCCAAGTGGCTGCACCCGGAGCTGTTCAAGGACCTGGACCCGGACCAGACCCGCCGCGAGCTGTACCAGCGCTTCATGCCGATTCCCGCCAGCGGCGTGTTCGCCACGAGCCTGCAACCATGACCCGGGCCGCCACCGAGGTGCAGGACAGCATCGCCAGCGGGCATTACCGCAAGCGCCATGGCCGCCGGGTGCTGCTGTTGTCCGCCCTGGCCCTGGCCTTGCTGCTGTCCCTGGCCCTGGACATCACCACCGGGCCTTCGGGCATGAGCCTTTCGCGCCTGCTGCAGGTGCTCTGGGACCCGGGCTCGATGCCCCGGGTCGAGGCGGTGATCGTGTGGAACGTGCGCCTGCCCTACGCGCTGATGGCGGTGCTGGTGGGCGCGGCCCTGGCCCTGGCCGGAGCGGAGATGCAGACCGTGCTCGACAACCCGCTGGCCAGCCCCTTCACCCTCGGGGTGTCCGCCGCCGCGGCCTTCGGTGCGGCCCTGGCGATTGTCCTGGGCCTGGGCATTCCCGGGGTGCCGGCGCAGTACCTGATCTCGGCCAACGCCTTTCTCTTCGCCCTGGCCTCGGTGGCCTTGCTGTACCTGCTGGCGCGCTGGCGCGGCTTCGGCGTCGAGAGCCTGGTGCTGTTCGGCATCGCCCTGGTGTTCGCCTTCAATGCCCTGGTGGCCCTGCTGCAGTTCGTCGCCACCCAGGACAGCCTGCAGCAACTGGTGTTCTGGACCCTGGGCAGCCTGGCCCGGGCCTCCTGGGAAAAGCTCGCCCTGCTGGCCCTGGCCCTGGCCCTGTGCCTGCCGTTTTCCCTGCGCCAGAGCTGGGCCCTGACCGCCCTGACCCTGGGCGAGGAACGGGCCCGCAGCTTCGGCATCGATGTCGGCCGCCTGCGCCTGCTGGCGTTGCTGCGCATCAGCCTGCTGTCGGCGCTGGCGGTGTCCTTTGTCGGCACCATCGGCTTTATCGGCCTGATCGCCCCGCACATCGCCCGCCTGTTGGTGGGTGAGGACCATCGGCTGTTCCTGCCGGCCAGCGTGCTCAGCGGCGGGCTGATCCTGTCCATGGCCTCCATTGCCAGCAAGACCCTGATTCCCGGGGTGCTGGTGCCAGTGGGCATCGTCACCGCCCTGGTGGGCATTCCCTTTTTCATGGCCATTGTCATGCGCAACCGTCGAGGTGTCCTGTGAGCCTGACCGCCCCCTCCACGTCCGGGCTGTGCACCACCGGCCTGAACATGCATTACGGCAACCGCCAGGTGCTGCGTGACGTCGCCCTGCCGAGCCTGGCCGGCGGCAGCGTGACCGCGCTGATCGGCCCCAATGCGGCGGGCAAGTCGACCCTGCTGCGGGGCATCGCCGGGTTGCAGAAAACCAGCGGCCAGGTGCTGCTCGATGGCGTCGACCTGAACCGCCTGCCCCAGGTGGAACGGGCGCAGCACATCGTCTACCTGCCCCAGAGCCTGCCGGAACGCACCCGCCTGTGCGCCTTCGAAGCGGTGCTCAGCGCCGCCATGGCCGGGCATCGCGGTGGTGGCTTCGCCCCCGGGCGGCCCAGTGCCGCGGTGCTGCACGGGGTCGAACAGGTGCTGCAGGACCTGGACCTGGCCACCCTGGCCGACCGCCCGATCGACGCCCTGTCCGGCGGCCAGCGCCAGCTGGTGGGGCTGGCCCAGGCCCTGGTGCGCCAGCCCCGGGTGCTGCTGCTGGACGAACCCACCAGCGCCCTGGACCTGTACCACCAGTGCCAGGTGGTGGAGGCCATCACCCGGGCCACCCGCGAACGCCAGTTGATCACCCTGGTGGTGGTCCACGACATCAACCTGGCCCTGGGTTTCAGCCAGCAGGTGGTGGTGCTGCACAACGGCGCCGTGGCCGCCGCCGGACCGGCCCTGGAGGTGATCAACCAACAGTTGCTGCGCGACGTCTATGGCGTCGACGGCCGCCTGGAGCAGGTGCGCGGTCGACCGCTGGTGATGGTCGACGGCCGCCTGCCCTCTCACTCTGCCCTGGGATAAACCATGACCAACGCTCAACACCTGCCCATCGACACCCTGGAAACGCCCCAGGCTGCGGCGGCCTTCGACCTGCGTCCGCTACTGCTGGCCAACCTGACCTGCACCATGGCGATGATGGCCTTTGTCTCGCTGATCGGCCCCATCGCGCGGATTCTTGGCCTGGCCACCTGGCAGGCGGGCATGGCGGTGACCGTTTCCGGGGTGATCTGGATGCTCCTGGCCCGGCCCTGGGGCCGGGCCAGCGACCGCCTCGGCCGGCGGCGCATCCTGCTGCTGGGCACCGGCGGCTTCACCCTGGCCTTTGTCGCCCTCAGCCTGTTCATCGACCTGGCGCTGCACGCCCTGCCCTCGGCCATCCTGGCCTTTGCCGGGCTGCTGCTGGGACGGGGCCTGATCGGGGTGTTCTATGCCGCGATCCCGGTGGGCGGCTACGCGCTGATCGCCGACAACATCGCACCCGAGCACCGGACCCGGGCCATGGCGTCCCTGGGAGCGGCCAACGCCTGCGGCCTGGTGCTGGGCCCGGCGATTGCCGCGCTGCTGGCGCGCCACAGCCTGAGCCTGCCGTTCTACGTGCTGGCCGTGCTGCCGCTGCTGGGTTTCGCCTTGCTCAAGGCGCGGCTGCCGCGCCAGGAGCTGCACCTCAAGCAGCCGCCCAAATCGGTGCGCCTGAGCGACCCGCGCCTGCGCCGGCCGCTGCTGGTGGCGTTCGTCGCCATGCTGTGCGTGGCCATGGCGCAGATCACCGTCGGCTTCTTCGCCCTCGACCGCCTGGGCATGGACCCGGCGCACGCGGCGCAGACCGCCGGCATCGCCCTGACCCTGGTCGGGGTGGCGCTGATCGCCTCGCAACTGCTGGTGCGCAAGCTGGAGTGGCCGCCGCTGCGGATGATTCGCATCGGCGCCCTGGTGGCGGCGCTGGGCTTTGCCACGAGCATCGTCGCGGCCCAGGCCTGGGTGCTGTGGCTGGGGTTCTTCGTTTCGGCCGCGGGCATGGGCTGGATCTTCCCCTCGTTCGCCGCCCTGGCCAGCAACGCGGTGGACGCCGCCGAGCAAGGCGCCACCGCCGGTTCCGTCGGCGCGGCCCAGGGCCTGGGGGTGGTGGTCGGGCCCCTGGCCGGGACCCTGATCTACGGGCTGGAACCGCGCCTGCCCTACCTGCTGGCGGCGCTGCTGCTGGTGCTGGTGGCCTGCTGGCCCGACGCCCGGCGCCGCTAACCCTGGCGGGCGCCCGGCGCGCATGGTCGACATCGCCCCACCGTAGCCGCTGTCGAGCCTCTGGCGAGGCTGCGCGAAGGTCCGCAGGACCTTGCTTGGCGATCGACCGCCGAACCTCCGGCGCCTGCAAGGCCGCCGCGTCTCCTGCGGAGCCGTTCGCAGCCTGCGGCAGCGGCTACACGTTGGTGCGGGCCATGCGCCGCAGGGCCAGGCTGTACAGCAGCAAGGCCAGGCTCGCCAGGGCCCCGCCCGCCAGGCCGACATAGGCAAAACCCAGTTGCCCGCCAACCCAGCTGCCCAGCAGCGCGCCGCCACCGATGCCGATGTTGTAGATCCCGGAGAACATCGCCATCGCCACGTCGGTGGCATCCGGCGCCAGCACCAGCACCTTGGATTGCAGGGCCAGGCCGAAGCCCATGATCGCCATGCCCCAGACCACGCTCAGCGCCACCAGCGACCAGACGTGGCCATTGAGCGGCAACAGCAGGCTCAGGCACAGCGCCAGCAACAGCACCGCGGTCAGCAGGAAGCCCTGCGGGCTGTGGCGGTGCAGGACGCTGAACAGCAGCGAGCCGATGATGCCGGCGCCGCCGAACACCAGCAGCACCAGGGTCACCACCTCGCCGCCCAGGCCCGCCGCCACCTTGATAAAGGGCTCGATGTAGCTGTAGGCGGTGAACTGCGCCGTCACCACCAGCGCCGTCAGCACGTAGATCGCCACCAGCGCCGGGCGCTTGAACAGCAGCGGCAGGCTGCGCAGGGAACCGGAGTTCTGGCTCGGCAGCAGCGGCAAGGTGCGCATCAGCCACAGCACCAGCAAGCCGGCCATGGCGGCGATCACGCCGAAGGTGGTGCGCCAGCCCAGGGCCTCGCCCAGCAAACGCCCCAGGGGAATCCCCAGGACCATGGCCAGCGAGGTGCCGGTGGCCAGCAGGCCCAGGGCCTGCACCTGCTTGCCCGCCGGCGCCAGGCGCACCGCCAGGGACGCGGTGATGGACCAGAACAGCGCATGGGCCAGGGCCACGCCGATGCGACTGAGCATCAGCAGGCCGAAGCTGTTGGCCAGGCTGGACAGCACATGGCTGACGATGAACAGGCCGAACAGCACCGTGAGCAACCTGCGCCGCTCGACGTTGCGGGTCAGCAGCATCACCGGCAGCGAGGTCAGGGACACGATCCAGGCGTAGATGGTCAGCATCAGCCCGACCCGCTCGGTGGGCAGGTCGAAGCTGGCGCCGATGGCGCTGAGCAGGCCCACCGGCACGAACTCGGTGGTGTTGAAGACAAAGGCCGCCAGCGCCAGTGCGATGACCGGCTGCCAGTTGCCTTGAGGTGTCGCCGGGGAATCGCTCATGGGGGGCGTCGTACTCTTTGGATGATGGAACAGGTCCAGGACCCGATAAAAAATGCACAACCCGGGCCAGCCTTGCCGGCCCCCGGGTTGCCGAGCCAAGCCCGCTGCCCGGAGCCTTGCCGGGCGCCGCCTCAATGCCCCTGGACGCCGCCCGGGAAGACTTGCATGGCCAGCGCCACGCCCTGCAGCAGGCGCGCCGCGCTGACCCCGTCGCGGGCCTGCACCGAGAGGCCGTGGAGCACCATGGAGTAATAGTCGCCCAAAGACGTTGCATCGCTGTGGCGAGGCAATTCACCCGCCTGCACCGCCGCTTCCAGGCGCTGGATGATGCTCGCGGTCCGCGCCCGGCGATGCTCGGCCAGCCATTCGCGCACGCTGTCGTTGTCGCTCGAGCAGTTCACCGCCGAGGCCACCACCATGCAGCCCCGGGGACCGTCGGGGCGGGTGTAGAGCGCCACCGCGTCCTGCAGCATGCGCTCGATGGCGTGGTAGGCGTTGGGCTCCTGCAGGGCCAGGTCGGCGAAGCCGCCTTCCTGGCTTTCGTACAGCTCGATGGCCTCGCGAAACAGCGCCTCCTTGGAACCGAAGGCGGCATAGATGCGTGCCGAAGCAATGCCCAGGGCCGCCACCAGGTCGGCCATGGAGGTGGTTTCGAAACCTCGGGCCCAGAACAGTTCCTGTGCCTGGCGCAGCGCCAGGTCACGATCGAATTCGCGGGGTCTTCCAGCCATGGGGGTCGGGTATCTCGTCAGGACAGGGAAGGCGTTCGGCGCAGGCCGAACAGCCGGGTGGCGCAGCGCGCCGGGACGAAATGATATTAGATTTGCGCCGGCCGCGGCCATTTTCCGTGCCCGCGGCCGTGCCTGCGCCGTGCCTCAGTCACGGCCCTCCTGCAGAAACGGCAGCAGCAGCGCGAGAAATGCCTCGGGTGCCTCTTCCATGATGAAGTGTCCGCAGTCCGGCACTATGGCGCCGCGCAGGTCGCTGGCGTGGCCTTGCAGGGTCAGCAGCGGCGCATCGTTGGTGGCGTGTTCGGCGCCGATCGCCAGCACCGGCATCGCCAGTGGCCGCTGGGCCCGCAGGCGGTTCTGGCGCACCGTCTCGGGAATCGCCCGGTAGTAGGCAAAGCCGGCCCGCAGCCCGCCCGGCGCCGCATAGGCGTCGATGTAGACCTCGGCGGCCACCGCTTCGCGGCGATGGGACCAGTGGTCGAAGATGTAGCTCAGGTAGGCCCGCTCGCGCCCGGCGATCAGTGCCTCGGGCAGATCCCGCAGCTGGTTGAACATGAAGTGCCAGAGAAAGATGTTCTGCTCCGGCGCCACGAAAATCGGCGGCGCCTCCGCCAACCCGGGGATCACCGCCTCGGTCAGCGCCAGGCGCTCCACCGCCTGCGGCCGGTCGCTGGCCAGGGCGTAGGCGATCCACATGCCGACGTCATGGCCGACCACGCTGTAAGAGGCAAAGCCCAGTTGCAGCATCACCTGATGCAGCACCTCGGCCACATGGCCGGTGTCGTAGCCCTGCTCCGGGCGGTCGGACTGGCCGCTGCCCGGCGGGTCCACGGCGATCGCCTGGAAACCCTGGGCCGCCAGGGCCCGGATCACCCCGCGCCAGGCGTACCAGGTCTGTGGCCAGCCGGGGATCAGCAGCACCGGGCGGCCGCTGCCGGCGCTGACGCAATGGATGCGCTGGCCATCGATGCGCACATAGCGATGGGTCAGGCCGTCGGTGTCGGCCTGGGTGTTGTCTGTCAAAGCATTCATGGGTTTTCTCGCTGAGGGGGTTCAGGCCATGCCGAGCATGGCGTTGATCTGTTGGCGGTCGATCCGTGCACCGGCGAAGTCGTCGAAGATCCGCTCGGTGACCTGGATCATGTGGCGGTTGATGAACGCCACGCCTTCCCGGGCACCGTCTTCCTGGTCCTTGAGGCAGCACTCCCATTCCAGGGTCGCCCAGCCCGGGTAGTCGTATTGCGCCAGCTTGGAAAAGATCCCCTTGAAATCCACCTGGCCGTCGCCCAGGGAACGGAAGCGCCCGGCGCGCTCGACCCAGGAGCTGTAGCCGCCATAGATGCCCTGGCGCCCCGTGGGATTGAACTCGGCATCCTTGACGTGAAACATGCGGATGCGCTCGTGGTAGATGTCCAGGTAGCTCAGGTAGTCCAGCTGTTGCAGCACGAAATGGCTGGGGTCGAAGAGGATGTTGCAGCGTGGGTGACGGTCCACCCGTTCATAGAAGCGCTCGAAACTGGTGCCGTCGTGCAGGTCCTCGCTGGGGTGGATTTCGTAGCACAGGTTGACCCCCTGCTCGTCGCACTCATCGAGGATCGGCCGCCAGCGGCGCGCCAGCTCCTCGAATGCCGTCTCGATCAGGCCTTCGGGGCGCTGCGGAAAGGGAAACAGGTAAGGCCAGGCCAGGGACCCGGAGAAAGTGCCCAGCTCACTCAGCCCCAGGCGCCGCGATGCCTTGGCCGCCAGCTTCATTTGCGCTATCGCCCACTCGGTTCTGGCTTGAGGCTTGCCCCGCAGCGCCTCGGGGGCGAAGTTGTCGCACATCGCATCGTAGGCCGGGTGCACCGCCACCAGCTGGCCGAAGATATGGCTGGTCAGCTCGCTGATCTGCAGGCCCTGCTGCGCCAGTTGGCCCTTGAGTTCATCGCAATAGTCCTGGCTCTCGGCCGCCGTGGCGACATCGAACAAGCGCGCATCCCAGGCGGGAATCTGCAGCGCCTTGAAACCCAGGTCGGCGGCCCATTGGGCCATCGCCGGCAGGCTGTTGAATGGCGCGCTGTCGGCACTGAATTGCGCCAGGTGCAGGCTGGGGCCCTTGAGGGTTTTCATCGCATTGCTCCCTATTCTTTGTTGGTCGACAAAGAATAGGGAGGCGCCGCTGCCGCGTCAATCATCGCGTTGCAGAAAGACCCTTTCCGGCGCACGGGTTGACCCCTGGAGCGGGCTTGCCAGCGAAGGCCGCGATCGGACAGGCGCGGGTCCGGGCAGGCAAAAAAAAGCCCGCGATCAAGATCGCGGGCCCGCTCTGTTTCACCTGGCAATCACTGTCGGCCCTGCACCTGGCCCCGGCCTCAGGCGCCGGGCTGCGACACCGGAATCTGCCGCAACGGCTTCACCGACTTGAAGGAAAAGCTCGAGTAGATCTCTTTCACCGCCGGCAGGGTCTGCAGCACTTCGCGGGCGAACTCGCCGAAGGATTCCAGGTCCCTGGCCAGCACTTCGAGGAGAAAATCGTAGCGTCCGGAGACGTTGTGGCAGGCGATGATTTCCGGAATTTCCAGCAGTCGCTGCTCGAAGGCCCGGGCCGTTTCCCGGGAGTGGGATTCCATCATCACGCTGACAAAGGCGGTGACGCCAAAACCCAGGGCCTTGGGCGAGAGAATCGCCTGATAGCCGGTGATCACCCCGCTTTCCTCGAGGATCTTCACTCGCCGCCAACAAGGCGACGTGGTCAGGGCGACGCTGTCGGCCAGCTCGGCGGTGGTCAGGCGGGCGTTGTCCTGCAGAGCCAGCAGCAGGGCTTTGTCGGTTCGATCCAGTCCACTGGGCATGTTTTGCCTCTTAATCTTGTTTTTATGAATTTTTATTTCAATTACATGGCATTTAATCAGCCAAATTAGCAATTATTGCGCCGGATTTGAGCATAGCATTAGAGCAAATCCGGGAGCGTTCACCATGAACAATAAAAACAGTGACCTTGGTTTTTCCACGCGCGCCATCCATCACGGCTACAACCCTCAGGAGCATCAAGGCGCGCTGATCCCGCCGATCTATCTGACCTCCACCTTCACTTTCGCCACCGCCGAATACGGCGCCGGCTGCTTTGCCGGCCAGGAGCCCGGCTACTTCTACACCCGCATCGGCAACCCGACCCTGGCGCTGCTGGAGGCGCGCATGGCGGCCCTGGAAAACGGCGAGGCGGCGGTGGCCTTCGGCTCCGGCATGGGGGCGATTGCCGCCACCCTGTGGACCCTGCTGCGGCCCGGCGATGAGATCATCGTCTGCCGGACCCTGTACGGCTGCACCTTCGCCCTGCTGCACCACGGGCTGGCCGAGTTCGGCGTCAAGGTGCGCCATGTCGACATGAGCGACCTGGGCAACCTGCGGGCCGCCATCAGCCCCGCCACGCGGATGATCTATTGCGAGTCCCCGGCCAACCCCAACATGCAGCTGGTGGACATTGCCGCGGTGGCCGAAATCGCCCGCCAGCATCCGCGCATCACCTTCGTCGTGGACAACACCTATTGCACTCCCTACCTGCAGCGTCCGCTGGAGCTGGGGGCCGACCTGGTGGTGCACTCGGCCACCAAGTACCTCAATGGCCACGGCGATATCACCGCCGGTGTCGTGGTCACCCGCCAGAGCCTGGCCGAGCGCATTCGCCTGGAAGGCCTCAAGGACATGACCGGTGCGGTGCTGTCGCCCCAGGACGCCTTTCTCCTGATGCGCGGCCTCAAGACCCTGGCCCTGCGCATGGAACGCCACTGCAGCAGCGCCCAGGCCATCGCCGAATACCTGCAGCAACAGCCGCAAGTGCAATGGGTGGCCTACCCCGGCCTGCCATCCTTCCCGCAACACGCCCTGGCGCAACAGCAGATGAAGTTGCCCGGGGGCATGATCGCCTTCGAGCTCAAGGGCGGACTGACTACCGGCACCCGCTTCATGAATGCCCTGCAATTGTTCAGCCGCGCCGTCAGCCTGGGAGACGCCGAATCCCTGGCCCAGCACCCGGCGAGCATGACCCATTCCACCTACAGCCCCGAGGAGCGTGTCGAACACGGCATCTCCGAGGGCCTGGTCCGCCTGTCGGTAGGCCTGGAAGACGTCGCCGACCTGCTGGCCGATATCGCCCAGGCCCTGGATGCCTGTGCCGAGCCCGCGGCGACGCGGCCGGCGCTGGAGGCCATTCCCAGAATCGGCAAGGCCCTTCCTTGAGCGGGATCAGTACCGCCCGGGTCCGGGCGCTCTACAACACCCCGGGGTGTCGCGGCCGTGCCCGAGGCGCGGCGGCGACAGCCCATGCATCACCTGCAACACCCTTTGAACCGTTACCCACAGGAGTGGAACAACCCATGAGTCGTATCAATAACAAAGCCACCCAACTGCTCAGCGCCATGATCCTGGCCGGCCTGGCCTGTCATTCCCTGGCCGCCGACAGCATCCGGATCGGCATCGCCGGGGCCAAGACCGGCCCGGTGGCGCAATACGGTGACATGCAGTTCAGCGGCGCGCGCATGGCCATCGAGCAGATCAACGCCAAGGGCGGCGTCGACGGCAAGCAACTGGTGGCCGTGGAATACGACGATGCCTGCGATCCCAAGCAAGCCGTGGCCGTGGCCAACAAGGTGGTCAATGACGGCGTCAAGTTCGTGGTCGGGCACCTGTGCTCCAGCTCCACCCAGCCAGCGTCGGACATCTACGAAGACGAAGGCATCGTGATGGTTACCCCGGCCGCCACCAGCCCCGAGCTGACCGCCCGGGGCTACAAGATGGTGTTCCGCACCATCGGCCTGGACAACGCCCAGGGCCCGGCCGCGGCGCGCTACATCGCCCAGCTCAAGCCGAGCAATGTCGCGGTGCTGCACGACAAGCAGCAATACGGCGAAGGCATCGCCAGCTCGGTCAAGGACATCCTGGGCAAGGAAGGCATCAAGGTGGCGATGTTCGAAGGCATCAACGTCGGCGAGCGCGACTACTCATCGATCCTGGCCAAGCTCAAGCAGGCCAATGTCGATTTCGTCTACTTCGGCGGCTACCACCCGGAAATGGGCCTGCTGCTGCGCCAGGCCAAGGAAAAGGGCCTGACCGCACGCTTCATGGGGCCTGAAGGCGTGGGCAACGACTCGATCTCGCAGATCGCCAAGGACGCCTCCGAAGGCATGCTGGTGACCCTGCCCAAGTCCTTCGACCAGGACCCGGCCAACAAGGCCCTGGTGGAAGCCTTCGAAGCCAAGAAGGAAAACCCCAGCGGTCCGTTCGTGCTGCCGTCCTACTCGGCTGTGGAAGTGATTGCCGGGGGCATCGCCGCGGCCAAGAGCGAAGACCCGGAAAAAGTCGCCGAGGCGATCCACAAGGGCACCTTCAAGACCCCGACCGGCGATCTGAGCTTCGACGAAAAAGGCGACCTCAAGGACTTCAAGTTCGTGGTCTATGAATGGCATTACGGCAAGCCCAAGAGCGTAGCGGCAGAAAGCGCCGGGCTGTAATCCGGTAACGGCGCGCCGCTCCTCTCCGGGGAGCGGCGTCCCGCCGGCGTCAAAAAAAATACAACAACTTCAAATAAAACATGGCCTTAGAGCAAAAAGACTTTACCGCAACTCCCACCCGCCAAAAGAATAACCTACTTGGCAACTTGGGAATAACCACCCCAATACAGTAACTAAGACATGTTACCGCCACACTTAAATCCCGCTGTAAACCCGCCAGAACCCAGACTGAAAACCCATACTTTAGGCGTAGATCGTTAGCACGCTTAGTTCCTTGACAATGAACTTACAAGTCCGACAAACCGAACTCCCAAGCCTATCCCCCCAAGCTGAACAATCAGCCACACCCCCGCCCCTGCTGGACAAAACACCCTAGAGCGGGCGCCAACCAGTAACACTCAGAAAGACTTCCCTCTTGAGATCTCTTAGCCAGAGCGTCAACTACCTGCTAATAGACACCCCCTCTGTTAATTGCCAGCAAACAACTTGAAATAACATTTGCACACTAAATTCACTTTTGTTTATTGTGCGCCTACGCACTTGCTAGTCTATTAGTGAGAGACGGATTCCTGGCGTCAGAAACTTGTTCAAGGAGAAAAGAACATGGATCCCTTTATCGGAGAAATTCGCTTGTTCCCCTGGGGTTGGGCACCCCAGGGTTGGCTGCCTTGCGAGGGCCAGGTTCTACCCATCAATAGCAATGTCGCGCTGGCTTCCCTGCTGGGCAAAACCTATGGCGGTGACGGCACCACGACATTCGGCATACCGGATCTGCGTGGCCGGGTCGCCCTGGGACAAAACTACAAAGTCTCCACCGTCGATCCGATCATGGATGTGCACGCGCTGGGCACCAAAGGCGGTAGCGAAACCGTGACGATGCCGCAAAGCTCGGTGGCCCAGCATAACCATGCCACGCATGTCTCCAACGACCCGGGCAATGATGGTCCGTACGGCAACATTCCCGCTGTCAGCTCGAACTCCAAGGGGGTCGCGGCAAAACCGACCTACACCGCGGCAACCGGCACCCTGACCAGCCTCAACAGTGCCACCATCACCACAACCCAGGGCGCGGCCATGCCCAACATCCAGCCCTCCATCGTCGGCTACTTCTGCATCGCAACGACGGGTGTCTACCCGCCGCGCCAGTAACGGCCGTCCACAGACCCTCAAGTAAGGAAACTGACATGTCTGAAGCCTTTGTCGGAGAGATCCGCATGTTTGCCGGTAACTACGCGCCGGAAAATTGGGCGTTTTGTGACGGTTCGTTGCTGCCGATCAGCAGCTTTGAGGCCCTGTATTCATTGCTCGGCACTCTGTACGGCGGCAACGGCAGCACCAACTTCGGCCTGCCGGACTACCGGGGTCGCCTGCCGGTTGGCCAGGGCACCGGGATGGGCCTGACCCCCAGGGCGCTGAGCCAGAAATTCGGCGTGGAAACGGTGACCATGAGGCCGGAAAACACCGCGCCCCACACCCATGGCTTCATGGTGAGCGGCCAGGATGCCACGTCGCCGGCCCCCTCCCCTGCCGCGACGCCCAACAGCATGACCTTTGGCAAATTCGCGGGCGCGGGGATCATCACCGGGCTGTACAGCGCAGGCACCGGAACATCCGCCGCCGTCCCGATGAACCCGCAGTTTCTCGACCCGGCACTGGGCACGCCCACTGGCGCCGTGGCCCCCCATAGCAACCTGATGGGCTCATTGGCGATCAACTACATCATTTGCCTGCTCGGCCTCTATCCGACCCGAAACCAGTGACCCCCTCTACTCAATCTGGAATGACCGATCATGGATGCGTTTACCGGTGAAATCAGACTGTTCCCCTACAACTTCGTCCCGCAAAACTGGGCGTATTGCGATGGATCGACCATCACGGTCCAGCAGAATCCTGCGCTCTATTCGGTGATTGGCACCCTGTATGGCGGTACCCCCGGCCAGAACTTCAAGCTGCCCAATCTCAACGGGCGCGTGGCCATGGGTGCCGGGCTGGCGCCCGGGCTGACCGACAGGCCCGTTGGCACGGCCCTCGGAGCCGACCGGATAACCATGGGGCCCAGCAATTTTGCCCCCCATACCCATTCGGTGATGGTCAAGGACGGCAGCGAATCGGGTGCCGCTCTGGATATCCCCAACAACACCGCCTTCCTGGCGCAGCCGCGCAACATACGCCTGTACAACAACACCGCACCAACGACGACAACCCAGACGCTGGCGGCCACCACGGTGGGCATCGCCGGTACTGGCGCAACGTCGACGGCCTTGCGTAACACCATGCAACCCTTCCAGACGCTGGCCTACTGCATCTGCCTGGATGGCGAGTACCCGATCAGAGCCTCATGACCCACATCAGCCCTCCCCATTTGCCGGCGGGCAACGTGGCCGTACTGCGCAAGCAGGACGGCCACGACCTGGGATTTCTCCAGGCGCTGTACGCCTCACGCCGCTGGGCCGAAGTCAGCGCAGTGCCGGGCTGGAACGACGTCCAGCGCCGGGCTTTCCTGCACGCCCAGGCCGAACTGCAGCGCCAGCATTATGAAAAGCACTTTCCCGCCGCGGATTTTCTGATCGTCGAGCAGGCCGGTAGCCCGATCGGGCGCCTGTGCGTGCATTACGCGGCCGACGATGTGCGCATAGTCGATATTGCTCTGCTGCCGGACTGGCATGGCCGGGGCATCGGCACCGAGTTGCTGCGCAGGGTACTGGCCAAGGCCGACGCCCAGGGCCAGACCTGCAGCCTGAGCGTCGAACAGGGTAGCCGTGCCCGCCGGCTGTATGAGCGGCTGGGCTTTCGCGCCGGCGCCGACACCGGCCTGTACACCCAGATGCAGCGTCCCGCGCGGCTAGACGCCCGGGAGGCCGTCGACAGTCCCTGACCATCGTTTATGACCAGCCCCCAAGGGGCCGGCTGTAGCCGTGCTGTAACCGCTGGACCTTTATCAACACTTACGCTGGATACGACCCTCAACCGGTCGCAAGGCAGGAAGCCCTCATGAGAACACCACTGACCACGCTAGGTACCTGGCTGACACGCCCGCTGACTTCACTGTTCCTGCTCCTGGTCATGTTGACCCTGAGCAGCCAGGCAATGGCCGCCGCTCCCGTGATCACCAACCCGGCTACGGGCAGTACCTTGCCCAGCGTGGCAGTGGGCCAGTCCATGAGCATCGTCATCAACTCCGTCGGTGGCGCGCAACCACTGGACAAATGGGTAGAGTGCGACGCCAATGACCCGGACTACGACGGCGTGACTCCCTGCCTGCCGCCGGGCCTGATCCTCGATCCGTCACCGGGCAGCTCGAACACCATACTCCACGGCACGCCCACCACCGCCGGCACCTACACATTCAGCATCACCCTCAATGACGGCCTGAATCAGGGCGGCGTCGCCACCTATACCCTGGTGGTCACCAGCTCCGCGACCCCGACCCTGACCGCCGTCACTCCGAACAACGGCAGCACCGCAGGCGCCACCTCCGTCACCCTCACCGGCACCAACCTGACCGGTGCCACGGCGGTGAGCTTTGGCGGGACATCCGCCACCGGTTACATCGTCAACAATGCCACCACCATCACCGCCACCACCCCGGCCCACGCCGCAGGTGCGGTTAACGTGGTAGTCACCACCCCAGGGGGCACCGCGACCCTGACCAACGGCTATACCTACAACGTTCCGCCCCCCACCGTCGGCCCGGTCAGCGCCACGGTGGCCGCCAACAGCAGCGCCAACCCGATCACCCTGAGCCTGAGCGGCGGCGCGGCCAGCAGCGTGGCCGTGGCCACTGCCGCCAGCCATGGCACCGCCACCGCCAGCGGCACCAGCATTACCTACACCCCAACCGCCGGTTACTCCGGCAGCGACAGCTTCACCTACACCGCCACCAACGCCAGCGGCACCTCCAGCCCGGCCACGGTGACCATCACCGTCAGTGCACCCACCCTGGCGATAACGCCGACGACACTGCCCGACGGCATTCAGGGCACGGCCTACAACCAGACCGTGACCGCCACCGGCGGCACCACGCCCTACACCTATGCAATCAGCGCCGGTAGCCTGCCGGCCGGCCTGAGCCTGAACACCAGCAGTGGCGTGATCAGCGGTACGCCGACTGTCAGTGGCACCTTCAACCTGACCGTCACCGCCACCGACGCCAACAGCGCCACCGGCTCCCGCGCCTACACCTTGCAGATCAACGGCCTGCCACCGGTGGCCAATGCCGTCAGCACCACCGTGGCCGCCAACAGCAGCGCCAACCCGATCACCCTGAACATCACCGGCGGCGGCGCCAGCAGCGTGGCCATCGCCACAGCCGCCAGCCATGGCACCGCCACCGCCAGCGGCACCAGCATCACCTACACCCCAACCGCCGGTTATTCCGGCAGTGACAGCTTCACCTACACCGCCACCAACGCCAGCGGCACCTCCAGCCCGGCCACCGTGACCATCACTGTCAGTGCGCCGAGCATTACCCTGAGCCCCGGCTCCCTGAGCAACGGCAGCGTCGGCACGGCCTACAACCAGACCGTCACGGCCACTGGCGGCACCGCGCCCTACACCTACGCCATCACCTCCGGCAGCTTGCCGGCCGGCCTGATCCTCAACACCACCACCGGCGCCATCAGCGGCACCCCCATGGCCGACGGCACCCTCAACCTGACCATCACCGCCACCGACGCCAACAGCGCCACCGGCTCCCGCGCCTACACCTTGCAGATCAACGGCCTGCCACCGGTGGCCAATGCCGTCAGCGCCACCGTGGCCGCCAACAGCAGCGCCAACCCGATCACCCTGAACCTCACCGGTGGCGCCGCCAGCAGCGTGGCCATCGCCACTGCCGCCAGCCATGGCACCGCCACCGCCAGCGGCACCAGCATCACCTACACCCCAACCGCCGGTTATTCCGGCAGTGACAGCTTCACCTACACCGCCACCAACGCCAGCGGCACCTCCAGCCCGGCCACCGTGACCATTACCGTCAGTGCGCCGAGCATTACCCTGAGCCCCGGTTCCCTGAGCAACGGCAGCGTCGGCACGGCCTACAGCCAGACCGTCACTGCCACTGGCGGCACCGCGCCCTACACCTACGCCATCACCTCCGGCAGCCTGCCGGCCGGCCTGATCCTCAACACCGCCACCGGCGCCATCAGCGGCACCCCCATGGCCAGCGGCACCCTCAACCTGACCATCACCGCCACCGACGCCAACAGCGCCACCGGCTCCCAGGCCTTCTCGATCACCATCGGCGTGCAGGCGCCGGTGGCCAATGCCGTCAGCGCCACGGTGGCCGCCAACAGCAGCGCCAACCCGATCACCCTGAACATCACCGGTGGCGCCGCCAGCAGCGTGGCCATCGCCACTGCCGCCAGCCATGGCACCGCCACCGCCAGCGGCACCAGCATCACCTACACCCCAACCGCCGGTTATTCCGGCAGCGACAGCTTCACCTACACCGCCACCAACGCCGGCGGCACCTCCAGCCCGGCCACGGTGACCCTCACGGTCAGCGCGCCCAGCCTGGTACTGACTCCGGCGTCCTTGGGGGCCGGCACCGCAGGCAGCGCCTACAGCGCCACCCTCAGCGCCACCGGCGGCACCGCGCCCTACACCTACGCCATCACCTCCGGCAGCCTGCCGGCCGGCCTGAGCCTGAACACCGCCAGCGGCCTGATCAGCGGTACGCCGACCACCAGCGGCAGCAGCAACCTGAGCATCACCGTCACCGATGCCAACGGCGCTACCGGCTCACAGACCTACACCCTGACCATCGCTGCCGTGGCGATTACCGTACCGGCTTCCAGCCAGATCCTCGCGGCGGGCCAGTCGGCCACCGTCGACCTGACCCAGGGCGCCACCGGTGGCCCGTTCACCCAGGCCGTCCTCGGCTCGGTCACCCCGGCATCGGCCGGGCGGGCGATGATGGTCGGCCGCTTCTCGATGCGCTTCGTGCCTTCGGCGGCCTTCGCCGGCACCGCCGTGGTCAGCTTCAGCCTGCAGAACGGCAGCGGCGCCAGCGCCGCGAGCACCGTCAGCTTCATGATCCAGGAGCGTCCGGACCCGACCAAGGACGCCGAGGTCATCGGCCTGCTCAACGCCCAGACCCGCGCCGCCGAGCGTTTTGCCAGCACCCAGATGGACAACTTCAACCGGCGCCTGGAGCAACTGCACCAGATCAGTTGCGAGCGCAATTCGTTCAACGCCAGCTTGCGCAAGGAAGGCCGCGACGTGCCGCTGGGCGAAATCGCCAAAGCCGTCCAGGACCAGTTGGGAGGCACCGCCAACCAGACCGAGCAGGAAAAACGCGAAGCCGCGGCCGCCCTGCAGGACAACTGCAAACAGGACGCCCTGGCGTTCTGGAGCGACGGCTTCGTCAACGTCGGCTCGACCCACACCCGGGGCGCGCGGGACAACAGCTTCACCACCCTGGGCCTGAGCGTCGGTGTCGACTATCGCCTGTCGCCCAGCGCCATTGCCGGGGTCGGTATCGGCTACGGCAACGACCGCAGCGACATCGGCAAGAACCACACCCGCAGCGATGGGGACGCCATCGGCATCGCCACCTACCTGAGCCTGAACCTGGCCCCGCAGGTATTTGTCGACGGCCTTTTGGGCTACAACCGCATCAGCTTCGACTCGCGCCGCTACATCACCGGCAGCAACGACGACTACGCCCGCGGCTCGCGGGATGCCGATCAGTTGTTCGCCTCCCTGACCGCCAGCTATGAGTATCGCCAGGGGCCGCTGTCGCTGACGCCCTACAGTCGCCTGAACGCCAGCACCACGCGCCTGGATGCCTACCGTGAAAGTGGCGGCGGCATTTACGGCCTGTCCTACGACGAACAGCGCCAGCAGAACTTCACCTCCTACCTCGGTGTACGTTCTGGCTACGACCTGATGACCCGGATCGGCGTGGTCACGCCCAAGGTCGGCCTGGCCTGGGGCCACAACTTCAGTAGCAGCAGCGACTACAAGATGCGCTACACCGACCAGGGTGACGAAGGCACGCTGTACCGGCTCAAGCCCGACGCCCTGGACAGCGATTTCGCCAGCCTGGACATGGGCGTCGACTTCAACCTCGGGCGTGCCTGGCAACTGGGCGTCTCGTACAAGACCGCCCTGGGCTCGGACGAACGCAACGACACCTTCCGCCTGGGTTTGAATGGCAAGTTTTGAACGGTAAGTTCTGAACCGCCGGTTGTGCACCCTGGCCACAGATTAGTGGCCCGGGACCGGGCCCTACAGCAGGAAATGGCTCCCCCCGAGCCGAGCCGAAAAAACACACCCCGCCAGAGTCGGACTCTGGCGGGGTGTGGTGTTTCAGCGGCGCCGACAAGCAGTCGATCCAGCGCCGGCCCTCAGGCCGTTAGCAACTGCCCGCTCTCGATCTCCCGGGCCGTGCGTTCCACCGCGCGCCGGGTCTTGTCGATCAGTTCGTCGATATCGCCGCGGGTCGCCACCAGCGCCGGGGCCATGATCATCCGCCCCAGGGTCGAGCGGATGATCACCCCCTCTTCGAAGCCCAGGGTGCGGCAGCGCCAGGCGATGTCGTTCTCGTTGGCAAAGCGCTTGCGGCTGGCCTTGTCCTCGGCGAACTGCAAGGCCGCCACCAGCCCGCAGCCCTGGATCTCGCCGATCAGCGGGTGGTTGCCGAACACTTCCCGCAGGCACTGCTGCAGGTAGGGGCCGGTGTCCTGCTTGACCCGGGTCACCACGCCTTCATCGCGCAGGGCCTTGAGGTTGGCGATGGCCACGGCGGCGGCCACCGGGTGCCCGGAATAGGTCAGGCCGTGGGCGAACACCCCGCCCTGCTCCACCAGCACCTGGGCGATGCGCTTGCTCAGCACCAAGCCGCCCATGGGGATGTAGCCGGAGGTCAGGCCCTTGGCGATGGACAGGGTGTCGGGCTCGAAGCCGAAGTGCTGATGGGCGAACCACTCGCCGGTGCGGCCGAAACCGCCGATCACTTCGTCGGCGCACAGCAGCACGTCGTACTGGCGGCAGATGCGCTGGATTTCCGGCCAGTAGCTGTCTGGCGGGAAGATCATGCCGCCGGCGCCCTGGAACGGTTCGGCGATGAAACCGGCGACGTTCTCGGCCCCCAGTTCGAGGATCTTCTCTTCCAGCTGGCGGGCGCAGCGCAGGCCGAACTCGGCGGGCGTCAGGTTGCCTTCGTGGGCGAACCAGTAAGGCTCGTCGATGTGCGCCACATCCGGAATCAGCCCGCCCATGTCGTGCATGAACTTCATCCCGCCCAGGGCGGTGGCGGCCAGGGTCGAGCCGTGGTAGCCGTTCCAGCGGCCGATCATCACCTTCTTCTGCGGCTGGCCGAGGATCTGCCAGTAGCGGCGCACGCTGCGAATCAGCACCTCGTTGGCCTCGGAGCCGGAGTTGGTGTAGATGGCGTGGCTGTAGTGCCCGGGCAACAGGCTGAACAGCAGCTCGGAGAGCTCCACCACCGCCGGGTGGGTGGTGTGGAAGAACATGTTGTAGTACGGCAACTGCTCGAGCTGGGCACTGGCGGCGGCCGCCAGGTCCTGGCGACCGTAGCCCAGGTTGGTGCACCACAGCCCGGACATGCCGTCCAGGTAGCGCTGGCCGTCGTTGTCCCACAGGTGCAGGCCCTGGCCGCGGACGATCACCCGCGGGCCTTCGGCGTTCAGCGCCTTCTGGTCGAGGAAGGCATGGATATGGTGGGCGGCATCCAGGGCCTGGTAGTCCTGGGTACTGCGTTGGGCGGTTGGGTTTTCAGCACTCATGGTCATTCTCCTGCACGACAAGTGGATTCAAGGGAAGGCGTGGCGACGGGACTCGGCCCCGTGGGCAGCAGCGGTTCGGGAACAAACAGTGGCTTGCGCATCACCCACTTGATCCAGACCACGGCGATCAGCGAGATCACCCCCAGCACGACGCCGGCGCTGCCGAAGATCCGCGCGGTCATCTCCGGGGACGGCGACACGTGATAGATCGCAAACAGCATGCCGACGATGCCCAGCACCTGGGGCCAGGGGTAGAACGGCGAACGGAACGGCCGTGGCGCGTCGGGGTAGCGCCGGCGCAGGGCGATCACGTCGATGTGCACGATGATGTAGGCCAAGAGCCAGGCCAGGGCCGCGGCCAACAGCAGCAGGCTGATGGAGTCCGGGTCCTGGCCCAGGATCAGGATCGGCAGCCCCGTGAGCGCGGCGACGAACAGCACCGCCACCCAGGGTGTGCGGCTGCGCGGGCTGAGGCGTTTGAACTGGGGGAAGGCCTGGCCGTTCTGGGCCATGCCGTAGAGCATCCGCGGCAGCGCCGCCAGGGACGAGTTGACCGTGCTGCAGGTGGCGGTGATCACCGCGCCCACCAGGAACAGCTTGCCGGCCTCGCCGAACACCGTGGTGGCGAACAGGAAATGCGGCAGCGGATGGCTCGCCAGTTGCTCCCGGGGAATGCACAGCAAGGCGCCGAGGCAATACAGGGTGATCACCAGGAAGATGATGCTCAGGCCGATGATCATCGAGCGCGGGACATTGCGTTCCGGGCGGCGGGTTTCCTCCACCAGCGGGCAGACGAACTCGGCCCCGACAAACCCCCAGATGGCCATCGCCGCCAAGGCCAGCGCGCCGATCTCCATGGGGTTCCAGCCCTGGTCCAGCGGCCGTTGCAAGTCGGCCTGGGGGCTGCCGATGGCGCCCAGGCCCAGGGTCAGGAGAATCACCACCATCACCACCGCGAGCACCGTCTGCAGCCGGGCGAAGACATCGATGCCCAGCAGGTTGAGCGCGGTGAAAGTACCGAGCACGCCATAGGCCACCAGCATCGGCGGCAGCACCCCGGGGTAGACCTTGCCGATGATCAGGTCCAGGAGCAGCAGCTCGGCGGACAGGGCGAACATCGCCACCACCATGTAGCCGGAGAAGGTCGCGAGGATCGCCGGAAAGTGCCCGATGGCCACTTCGGTGTAGCTGCTCAGGCTACCGGCCCGGGGCACCATCAGCGCCAGTTCGGAGAACGACAAGGCATAGGTCAGCGCCAGCAGGTAGGCCAGCAGCAGTGGGATGAAGAAGCCCAGCCCGGCCATCCCCGCGCCTTGCAGCATCAACACCATGACCCCCTGGGACACCACCAGGCCAACGGCCACCGACACCAGCGAACCCAGGCCCAGGACCCGGCGCAAGCCGCCGTTGCTGGTGGGGCTCAAGGCCGCCGGGGAGAGATTTGCAGTCATCGCACGCACTCCTTTCTTATTGTTGTGGGCCTGCCGCGGCAGCGGCAGGTGCAGCGGCGCCCGGGTGGCGCCGCCTGGGCTCCGTAGCGCTAGCGCAGTTGGAACCAGGTGGTCTTCAGTTGGCTGTACTTGTCGAAGGCATGCAGCGACAGGTCGCGACCGAATCCCGATTGCCGGCCGCCGCCAAAGGGCACGGTGACGTCCAGGGCATCCACGGTGTTCACCGACACCGTGCCGGCCCGCAACTGCCGGGCCACCCGGTGGGCGCGGTTGAGGTCGTCCGTCCACAGCGAGGCGGCCAGGCCGTAGACGCTGTCATTGGCCAGGGCAATGGCCTGCTCCTCGTCATCGAAGGGGATTACCGCCAGCACCGGGCCGAACACCTCCTCCCGGGCAATGCTCATCTGCGGCTTCACCCCGGTGAGGAGGGTCGGCTCGATGTAGTTGTCGCTGCCGTCGATGTGCAGCTGGCGGCCGCCACAGGCCAACTGCGCGCCCTGCTCCCGGGCGCCCTCGATATAGGCCATGACCCGGGCGGTCTGGCGCGCGTCGACCATGGCCCCGGCGCGGCTGGCCGGGTCCAGCGGGTTGCCCGGGCGCCAGTCCCGGGCCTTGGCCTTGAGGCGCTCGACGAACTCGTCATGAATGCTGCGCTGCACCAGCAGCCGCGAGTTGGCCGAGCACACCTCGCCCTGGTTGAAGAAGATGCCGAAGGCGCTCTTCTCGGCGGCCAGCTCCAGGTCCTGGCAGTCGGCGAACACCAGGTTCGGGCTCTTGCCGCCGCATTCGAGCCAGACCTGCTTGAGGTTCGATTGCGCCGAATACTGCATGAAGCACTTGCCCACCTCGGTGGAGCCGGTGAACACCAGGCAATCCACATCCGGGTGCAGGCCCAGGGCGCGACCGGCATCGCTGCCCAGGCCCGGCACCACGTTGAACACCCCTTCCGGCACGCCGGCCTCCAGGGCCAGCTCGGCCAGGCGCAGGGCCGAGAACGGCGACTGTTCGGCAGGCTTGAGCACCACCGAGTTGCCCACCGCCAGGGCCGGGGCCAGCTTCCAGGCGGCCATGTCCAGGGGGAAGTTCCAGGGCACCACCGCGCCGATCACCCCCAGGGCTTCGCGACGAATGCTGGCATGGCTGTTGTGGCCGCCGGGGGCCAGTTGATCGTAGAGCTTGTCGACGCTCTCGGCGTACCAGGCGAAGACGTGGGCCGCACCGGGCACGTCGATATTCCAGGCGTCCATCACCGGCTTGCCCATGTTCAGGGAGTCCAGCAGCGCCAGCTCCTCGCGGTGGGCGAGCATCAGCTCGGCCAGGCGCAGCAGGACCTTCTTGCGCTCCAGCGGGGCCATGCGCGCCCAGGGCCCCTGGTCGAAGGCCCGACGCGCGGCGGCCACCGCCAGGTCCACATCGGCCGCGCCGCAGGCACTGACCCGGGCCAGTACCCCAAGGGTGGCCGGGTTGACCGCATCGAAAGTGGCGCCGGACTGGGCGGCCATCCGTTGGCCGCCAATCAGCGCCTGATCAATGAATGTCTGTTGGGCAGCCCGCTGCTGCCAGTCACCGAGTTCGAACACGCTGCACTCCCTCGTCGGCCGTTGCGACGGCCTGTTGGTTATTGGGTCCTGAGGGATGGTGCGTCAGCGCGAGCCAGAGGAAAAATACTAAAAATATGCTCCAGCACCATGAAAAAGCTCTGTAGCCAGACGGCTTGGCGCCCCCACGCAAAACGCCGCCACCCAAAGCCCCAGGTAACGGCGAAAGCCCACAACCCTGTGGCGAGGGAGCTTGCTCCCGCTGGAAGGCGCAGCCTTCCCAAGGCCTGAATCCGCGGCCTGTCAGGTGGATTGCGGATTCAGGCTTTGCGGCCGCTGCGCGCCCGAGCGGGAGCAAGCTCCCTCGCCACAAGAAGCCTTGTCTCCCCTATTCCTACGCCGTCCCCGCGCCGCAGCGCGTCGTTGGCCGACGTGCAGGAACCGCATCAGGTTCGGGCGGGGTGCTCCAGCCAGTCGCCCAGGCGCTGCAACAGGGCGTCGCAGGCGTGCAACTGTGCAAGGCTGATGAACTCGTCCGGCTTGTGGCCCTGGTCCATGCTGCCCGGACCGCAGACCACCGTGGGGATGCCCGCCTCATGGAACAGCCCGCCCTCGGTGCCGAAGGCCACGGTGGTGAACTCCCGCGAGCCGCTGAGCAGTGCCAGCAGTTCGGCGGCCTGGCTGTCGGCGGCGGTGGCCAGCCCCGGGTAGGCGCTCAAGGGGTGCAGGTCGATCCCGGTGTCGGCCCGTACCGCCTGCATCTGCGGCACCAGCTCGGTGTCGGCATAGTCTTGCAACTGGGCCACCACGGCCTGGGCGTCATGGCCCGGCAGGGTGCGCACCTCGAAATCGAACTGACACTCGGCCGGCACGATGTTCAGCGCGCGGCCACCCTGGATGGTGCCGGTCTGCACCGTGGAATACGGCGGATCGAAACGCGGGTCGTGGTGCTCGGGTTGCGCCAGCCGGCTGCCGATGTCTCCCAGCTTGCCGATCAGCCGCGCCGCGTACTCGATGGCGTTGACCCCGTAAGGCGCATAGGCCGAATGGCAGGCCGCGCCCCGCACCTGACAGCGCATCGCCAGCTTGCCCTTGTGCCCGAGCACCGGGCGCAGCTCGGTAGGCTCGCCGATCAGGCACAGCAGCGGCGGGTGTGGCCGCTGTCGCAAACGTTCGAGCATCGGTCGCACGCCCAGGCAGCCCACCTCCTCGTCGTAGGAAAACGCCAGGTGCAGCGGCAGCCGCAGGCGGCGCCGGGTAAAGCCCGGCACCGCCGCCAGCACCGAGGCGATAAAGCCTTTCATGTCGGCGGTGCCACGGCCGTACAGCCGCCCTTGGCGCTCACTCAAGACAAACGGCTCGACGCTCCAGGCCTGACCGTCCACCGGCACCACGTCGGTGTGCCCGGACAGCACCACCCCGCCGCGATCGCTGGGGCCGATGCTGGCAAACAGGTTGGCCTTGGTCCGCTGCGGGTTGTAGATCAGCTCGCTGTCCACCCCGTGGCGCGCCAGGTAGTCGCGGATAAAGCCGATCAATTCCAGGTTGGAATCGCGGCTGACCGTGGCAAAGCCCACCAGCCGCGCCAACAGCTCGCGGCTCGAATGCTCATTCATTGCCCGGCACTCCGTAGCTGGGGGCCGCCGTGGGGTCCAGGGCCCGGGTCAGGTAGTCCTGCATCTGCGGCCGGTAGGCCTGCCACAGGCCGTCGAGCTGGCCGATGGGGTCGGCATCGGCCCAGTCCACCCGCAGGTCGACGATGGGCCAGGTCAGGTCGTCCACCACGCTCAGCGCCGCTGAATGCACCGGGCCCGCCTCGCCACCGGCGGCCATGGCCGCGTGCATCGCCGCCAGTAGGCGCTCGACCAGAATCCCCGGCGTCTGTTCGAACGCCTGGACCATGGCCTGGATGACCCCGGCGTCCGCCAGCAGGTTGCCGGCGGCCACGCACTGCTCGCCGGCCAGCGCGTGGTGGATGCCCAACGCCTGCTGGCCACTGAACAGCGCCGTGCGGCCCTGGTTGTCGATCACCGTCACCTGGCGGTACTGGCTCCAGCCGTTGCGACCCAGGGCCTGCTCCAGGGCGGTGCCGGGGTCGAGCTTGCGCTGTTCCAGCAGGTCGAGAATCTGCGGCCCCAGGGCCGGCAGGGTGACGTTCTGGGTGGCCACCGCGCCCACTCCGGCCCGCACCCAGGGGCAACGGGCGCCGACCGCGATGCTCGACGAACTGATGGCGATGCCCAGCTGGCCGGTTTCGGCGCAACGGCCCACGATGGAAAAAGTCATGCAAACTCCTTGGCCCGCCGGGCCTGCGTCGACGCCGGGTGCGGCGTCCGTGAAAACAGCGTCGGGCTCACTCGGGAATGACCGCGATCACGTCGATCTCCATCAGCCACTGCGGCTGGCCGAGGGCCGAGACCACCAGCCCGGTGGAGATCGGGAACACCCCTTTGAGCCACTTGCCCACTTCCTGGTACACCGGCTCGCGGTAGCGCGGGTCGGTGAGGTAGGTGGTGGTCTTGACGATATGGGACAGGTCGCTGCCCGCCTCTTCCAGCAGTTGCTTGACGTTTTTCATCGCCTGCTCGGCCTGGGCCCGGGGATCGCCCAGGCCCACCAGGCGGCCGTCGAAATCGGTGCCGACCTGACCGCGAACGTACACCGTGTTGCCGGCGCGCACCGCCTGGCACAGGTCGTTGTCCAGGGACTGGTTGGGGTAGGTGTCCTTGGTGTTGAACATGCGGATACGGGTATGAGTCGGCATCAGAGGGCTCCCACGCTGCTGAGGTTGTGATGCGGCGCCGCGGCTGGGGCCGGGCTGCCATAGGCCTGGTATTTGCGCTGGGTGGCGATGTGATCGGCGATGTGCTTGGCGTCATGCCACACCCCCCAGATGAATGACGAGCCACGGCGCGACAGCCAGGGCAGGCCGAGGAAATACACCCCGGGCTCGCGGGACACGCCACGCTGGTGCAGGGGCTTGCCCTGTTCGCTGAAGGTGTCGACCTGCAGCCAGGAAAAATCCACGGCGTAGCCGGTGGCCCAGATGATCGAGTTGATGCCGGCCTGTTGCAGGTCCAGTTCGAGGATCGGCTGCCTGACGCAGTCCGGGTCCGGCAGGCGCCGGCGCGCCTCGGGCTCCAGCGGCAGGTCGAGGCCGTTGCGCTCGACATAGGCATCGGCGGCGTCCAGCAGCGCCAGGTAGTTCTCGTCGCCCCGGGCCAGGTTGTCCAGCAGGTCCGCCTGGAAGGTCACGTGCTCGCCGGCAAAGGCCCGGGTCAGTCCGACCAGGGTGATGCCCTGGTGGGCCAGGGCGCGAAAGTCGATGGTCTGGCCGCCGCGAGCGCCGCTGACGGCGATGGTCACGTGTTCGCGCCCGGGCTTGGCGATCTCCGCATCCCACTCCCCCAGCACCCCGAGCCACCAGCAGAAATCCCGGTTGCGATAGGAACGCGGCGGACGGTCATGGGCGCCCACCGACAGATACACCCGGCGCCCCGCCCGCTGCAGTTCATCGGCGATCTGCACCCCGGACGAGCCTGCGCCCACCACCAGCACCGCGCCCTCGGGCAACTGCTGCGGATTGCGGTACTCGGCGGAGTGGATCTGCGTCAGGCGGCCATTGGCGGGGGCAATCGGCGGGATCACCGGACGCTGGAACGGACCGGTGGCGGCCACCACGCGCCGGGCCTGGATCACCCCGTCGGAGGTCTCGACGGTGAAGCCCGGACGACCGACATTGCGCTGCACCTTGCGCACCTCGACCCCGGTACGGATCGGCGCGTTGAAGGTACGGGCATAGGCTTCGAAGTAGTCCGCCACCTGCTCCTTGGCGGCAAAGGCATCGTCCGGCAGGGCGAAGGGCATCCCGGGAAAGCGGTCATGCCAGGCCGGCCCGTTGGCCACCAGGGAATCCCAGCGTGCGCTGCGCCAGGCTTCGGCGATGCGGCTGCGTTCCAGCACCAGGTGGGGCACGCCGAGCTTGCTCAGGTGCTCGCTCATGGCCACGCCGGCCTGACCCGCGCCGACCACCAGGGTGTCCACTTGCATTTGTTGTTCTACGGTCATGTCTGTGTCCTTCTGCGAGACGATTGGCACCGGCCGGAAGGCCTGGCACACGCGGTTCGGAACCCGGGATAAGTCGGATGCGACAGATGGTGCGACAGACGCCCGCGAAGGAAAATTATTAAAAATGTGCTCCCTGGATAAGAAAAAGCGAGGCAGCACGGGGCCTGCACCCGTCCCTGAGCCGGCTCGGGGCAAGGCCCGCAGGCACACTCGGCAGCGGCCCGAGCGATCAGACTGATCACCAGGGCCTTTCAGATGATTACCCGGCGAAAATGCATTTCCGTGCTTTCGATCTGCAGGCACTGAAGGCACAATGCGTACCTTTTTGGCTGGCCCTGCCGGAGACCCTGAAATGATCAAGACGCCGTACTACCTCATCGACAAGCAGAAGCTTTTGAGCAACATGCAGAAGATCGCCTATGTGCGCGAGCAGTCCGGCGCCAAGGCCCTGCTGGCCCTCAAGTGCTTCGCCACCTGGTCGGTGTTCGACCTGATGCAGCAGTACATGGACGGCACCACCTCCTCGTCGCTGTACGAGCTCAAGCTCGGCCGGCAGAAGTTCGCCGGCGAAACCCACGCCTACAGCGTGGCCTGGGCCGACGATGAGATCGAAGAGATGCTCGCCAACTGCGACAAGATCATCTTCAACTCCATCAGCCAGCTGCAGCGCTTTGCCGGCGCCAGCGCGGGCAAGGTCCGCGGTCTGCGGGTCAACCCCCAGGTGAGCAGCTCGGACTACCTGCTGGCCGACCCGGCCCGGCCTTTCAGCCGCCTGGGCGAATGGGACCCGGCGAAGATCGAAGGCGTGATCGAGCAGATCTCCGGCTTCATGTTCCATAACAACTGCGAGAACGGCGACTTCGGCCTGTTCGACCAGATGCTGAGCACCATCGAGGAGCGCTTCGGCCACCTGCTGCACAAGGTCGAGTGGGTCAGCCTCGGCGGCGGCATCCACTTCACCGGCGAGGACTACGCCCTGGACGCCTTCTGCGCGCGGCTCAAGGCCTTCTCCGAGCAGTACGGCGTGCAGGTCTACCTGGAGCCGGGCGAAGCGGCGATCACCCAGAGCGCATCCCTGGAAGTGACCGTGCTCGACACCCTGTACAACGGCAAGCACCTGGCCGTGGTGGACAGCTCCATCGAAGCCCACATGCTCGACCTGCTGATCTATCGCCTGAACGCCAAGCTGGCCCCCAGCAGCGGCGAACACAGCTACATGATTTGTGGCAAGTCTTGCCTGGCCGGAGACATCTTTGGCGAGTATCAATTCGAACGTCCGCTGGCCATCGGCGATCGCCTGTCGTTCGTCGACGCGGCGGGCTACACCATGGTCAAGAAAAACTGGTTCAACGGCCTGAAAATGCCATCCATCGTTGTGAAACAACTCGATGGCAGCATCGACGTGGTTCGCGAGTTTGGTTTCGAAGACTACCTGTCCAGCCTTTCCTGAGCGGACAGACACGAGGAGAAGTAAATAAATTGAAGAAGAATGTTCTTATCATTGGTGCAGGAGGTGTCGCCAAGGTGGTGGCCCACAAGTGCGCGCAGCACAACGACGAACTCGGTCGTATTGCCATCGCGTCGCGCAACATCTCCAAATGCCAGGCCATCATCGACAGCGTCAAGGCCAAGGGCAGCCTCAAACAGCCCGCTGAAATAAAAGCCTATGCGCTCAACGCGCTGGACATCGAAGCGACCAAGGCGCTGATCCGCGAGACCGAGTCGCAGATCGTCATCAACGTCGGTTCCGCCTTCCTCAACATGTCGGTGCTGCGCGCCTGCATCGATACCGGCGTGGCCTACCTGGACACCGCGATCCACGAAGAGCCGGGCAAGATCTGCGAAACGCCGCCCTGGTACGGCAACTACGAGTGGAAGCACCTCGAGGAGTGCCGGGAGAAGAACATCACCGCCATTCTCGGCGTGGGCTTCGATCCGGGCGTGGTCAACGCCTATGCCGCCCTGGCCAAGCAACAGCATTTCGACCGCATTGATTCCATCGACATTCTCGACGTCAATGCCGGATCCCATGGCAAATATTTCGCCACCAATTTCGACCCGGAAATCAATTTCCGCGAATTCACCGGACAGGTGTGGAGCTGGCAGAACAGCCAGTGGACCAGCAACACCATGTTCGAAGTCAAGCGCACCGACGACCTGCCGGTGGTCGGCTCGCAGAACCTGTACCTGACCGGCCACGACGAAGTGCACTCGCTGTCGAAGAACCTCGACGTGCCCAACGTGCGCTTCTGGATGAGCTTCGGCGAGCACTACATCAACGTGTTCACCGTGCTGCGCAACCTCGGCCTGCTCTCCGAGCAGCCGGTCAAGACCGCCGAAGGCCTGGAAGTGGTGCCGCTCAAGGTGGTCAAGGCGGTGCTGCCTGATCCGGCCTCCCTGGCCCCGGGCTACACCGGCAAGACCTGCATCGGCGACCTGGTCAAGGGCACCAAGGACGGCCAGCCGCGCGAAGTCTTCATCTACAACGTGGCTGACCACGAAGAAGCCTACGCCGAGACCGACAGCCAGGGCATTTCCTACACCGCCGGCGTGCCGCCCGTGGCGGCCGCCCTGCTGGTGGCCCGTGGCGAGTGGGACGTGCAGCGCATGGTCAACGTCGAGGAGCTGGCCGCCGAGCCGTTCCTCAAGGCGCTGGACGTGATGGGCCTGCCGACCCGGATCAAGGACGAGCATGGCGATCGTCCTTGGGACGCCGCCCTCTGATCTAGCTCCAGCCGCAGCGGGCGCCGGCAACGGCGCCCTCTGTTGCAGCCCTTTCGCCATTGTCGATGGTGCGTCGCTTTTGCCGTTCTGTGCGACAGATCGCACTGGCGGGGCTCCCGCCCTCCTCCTTCGTAGTGTTAGCTTGAGCAGGTTTCTGTCTGATCGCTCAGACATTTCCTAATCACTCCCTGCAAAGGAATGCCCTCCGTAATGGATTTCTCTCTCAAGCACCTGGCTGCGGCCACCCTGATGCTCGCCAGCCTGTCCGCGTTCACCAGCAGCGCCCAAGCCAACATCACCCCGCAGCAAAGCGCGGCCATCCTCAAGACCTTCAGTGACGCCCCGGCGGGCGACTTCCGCCAGTTCCTCGGCGCCCTGGCCAAGAGCGAAACGGGCAAGAGCGCCAACCTGGGTCCGGCCATTGCCGCCTTCCTCGACAAAAAAGCCCTGAGCGCCGAACAGCAGAACGAAATCCATCGCCTGCTGGGTCTCTACGCCCGGATCAAGTACGGCAAGGCCGCCACCGAAACCCTGCGCGAACTGGTGGCCATCCCCACCTTCAACGTTGACGGCGTGCCGCAGTACAAGAACCCCGAGTTCCTCAAGATCGCCGAGAAGATCCAGGGGCTGGCCAAGGCCTTCAACCTCAACTTTCGCAACATCGACAACCGGGTCTACGAGATCTCCCTGGAGGGCGCCGGCCAGGAAGTGGTCGGCATCCACGCCCACGCCGACGTGGTGCCGGTGACCGCGGAAAACTGGGTACTCGAAGACGGCACCCGCCTCGACCCGTTCAAGGTCACCCTGATCGGCGACCGCATGTACGGTCGCGGCACCGAGGATGACAAGAACGGCATCGTCGTCGCGCTCTACGCGATGAAGATCATCAAGGAAGAGCAACTGCCCCTGGCGCGCCACTTCAAGCTGCTGGTGGACACCACCGAGGAAACCAGCGGCGACGCCATTCCCTACTACTTCGAGCACAACCCGACGCCCAACTACAACCTGGCCCTGGACGGCGGCTACCCGGTGGTGATCGCCGAGAAAGGCTACGGCACGGTGATGGCGACCTTTGCCCGGCGCGCCGCCACAGGCCAGGGCGCCGAGATCACCCACCTCACCGGTGGCCTGGCGACCAACCAGATCCCGTCCACCTCGGTGGCCACCCTGAAGAGCGACAACCCGGCGCAACTGGCTGCCAGCCTGCAACAGGCCGGGGCCGAGTACGCCAAGGCCCATGGCGGCAACTTCCAGGTCGCGGCCAAGGTGGCGGGCGCGGACGTGCAACTGACCGTCACCGGCGTCTCGGCCCACTCCTCCGAGCCCGAGTCCGGGGTCAACCCGGTGGCGCGGATGCTGGATTTCATCAACAGCCTGGACGGCAAGGTGGCCTTCAAGCACAACGCCTTCACCGACGCCGCCCGCTACCTCGCCGACAACTGGGGCCTGGACTACCTGGGCAAGCAGCTGGGCATCGGTTTTTCCGACGACTTCATGGGCCCGCTGACCACCTCGCCGACCCTGGTCAGCGTGGATGAGCAGAACCTCAAGCTGGCGGTCAACCTGCGGGTGCCCAAGGGCAAGACCCCGGAGGTGCTGAAGGGCGAAATCAGCGACAAGCTGGCGGCCTGGAGCAAGAAGAGCGGCGTGGCCGTGACCATCGACACCAAGATCGCCGAACCGATGTACCGCAACCCCGAGGGTGAATGGGTCAAGGCGCTGCTGGCGGTGGCCAGCGAGAACCTGGGCATGGCGCACACGTTCGGCACCTCCGCCGGCGCCACCTCGGTGCATGAACTGCCCAACGGCGTGCAGTTCGGCCTGGCGCGGCCCGAAGTCAAGTACACCGGCCACACCGACAACGAGTTCAAGACCCGGGAGCAGTTCCTGCTGGACCTGCAGATCGTCACCGAAATGATGGGCCGCATCGGCCAGTTGCCCAAGCTCTGAGTGCCCCGGCGCGCCCGCCCGCGAGGACGGGCGCGCCACCTCCCTTCCCCCGTCCCCGCACGCCGCCAGGCTCGGCCCAGGCTTCAGTCTGCCGACGACTTCCAGGACGGATCGCTGACATCGCGCAGCACCCCGATGTAGCCCCGGTAGAGATTGCCTGCCGGCAGCAACTGCCGTGCGGCCAGTTGCCGATGCAGACGCTGCAGGTGGTAGAACGGCACGCGCACATAGAGGTGATGCTCGATGTGGTAGTGGATGGCGTGGGGGCCGAAGAGGAAGGTCTGCCAGTTTGGCCGCACGATGCTGCGGGCGTTCTGGCTCTGGTCGGCATGGGCCGGCAGGCCGGCGTGCTCCATGATCGCCCGCACCCGGCCCATCAGCGGCAACAGGGTCATCGCCGGCAAAAGCCACAAGCCGAGATAGAGCCAGGGGTGCCCGCTCCAGGCCAGCAGGCCGAACAGCAGGCCGTTGCCCAGCAACATGGAAAGGAACTCCGAAAACCGCAGCCTCGCCGACTTGTCGACCCTGGGCATGACCGCGCGGTAGTCGCCCCGGGCAAATCGGCAGGCACTGATGACGTACCCCCCCCCCAGCAGATCCGCCAGCAAGCGCCTGGCCAGTTTGCCCCGCGGCAGCGGGTAATCCCCCATGCCGAATACCGCAATCACCGGATCGTCATGCTGCATCGGCTGGCGGTGATGCTTCAGGTGGCCGGCACGGTAGGTCGCCAAGGACAGAAACAGCGGGCCGGCCGCCAACCACTGCCCCACGGCATCATTGCGCGCCTGCCCGCGCAGCAGCAGGCCGTGGGCACTCTCGTGCATGAGCACCGCCAGGGCCAGTTGGCTGCGGGCGATGAGCAGCGCCGCCAGGAGGTAGGTCAGCGGGTGCGGCCAGAGCGCGGCGGCGCTGAATGCGGCAGCGATCAGGCCCCAGTCCGCCAGAAGCGCCAGCACGGCGATCCGCGGCTTGAGCACGAACAGCTCGGCCTCGGGGACAAAGGCACGCAGCAGGCGGTTGTCGCCGGCACGGGGTTCAGGCTGGGACACGGCGGTGTTTTCCTTGTCGTTGGGTGGCCAGGGCACAGACCAGGGCCAGGAGCATGCCCCCCGCCACATCGATCAGCGTGTGCTGCTTGAGGGTCAGGGTCGACAGGCAGATCAGCAGTCCGCTGGTGGCGCTCAGCCATGGGTAGGGGCGGTCCCAGAGCGCCCGGCAGGCCAGGCAGGTCACCGCCACATGCAGACTGGGAAAGCCGTTGCAGGCCCGGTCCAGTTGCCACATGCGGCTCAGCCGCTGTTGCAGGAAGGCACTGTCCAGGGCGCCGATCTCCGGCCGGGGCAGATCTTCCGGAAACAGCCAGAAGCACAGCAGCGCGACGCCGAAGGCCAGACCGGTGGCGTTGCGCAGCGCGCGAAAGCGCTCCGGGCTGGCGTAGGCCGCCGCCAGCAGGACAAAGGGAAAGAACAGCACATACAGGAACCAGGACTCGGCCACGAACGGGATCCACTGATCCCACGGCGTGACCCAGCTGTAGCGCGGCCTGACCAGGCGCTGCAGGCCGATGAACAGCGCCAGCCCCAGCAGCAGGGCGCACGCTGCCGCCAGGGCCTGCCCGGGGCGGGCGGCCAGGATCAGGCGGCGCAAGGGGCTGGCCATTGCAACTGGCAGGCCGACTGGCGGGACGGTTGCGGGGAGGCACGGCGCTTCAAGGTGGCGTCCTCACAAGCCGAGCAAACGGCTGACCCAGGCATCGGTCCGCGCCCGGGCACGCTGGTTGCCCGCCACCACGTCGGGCGCCGGCGCCGCCGCGCTCAACTGCTGCGCCGCTTGCGCCACCTGCCGGCGAAAATCGGCGGCGTCGCCGCGCCAGGTCACCACCCGGTGCAGCACCTGCAGCTGGGCGGCGCGAGCGGCATTGCTGGTCTGTTCAGGCTGGTCGCTGAGGACCAGGATGATCGGCCGCTGATAGACCCGGGCAATGGCCAGCGCGGCCATGCCGGGGGCCGACACCATCAGCCGGGCCCGGGCCGCACGACTGGCCCAGTGCGGATCGACCCCGAGCCAGCCATCGTGCCCGGCATACCCCTCGCCCACCCGATGCCCGTGCAGACCGGCATCCCCCAGCCCGGCGCTCAAGGCGTCGGCCAGCCCGAGCTCGCAAAAATGCGGATTGAGGTACACCGCCGCGTCCGCCCCGAGCGCGTCCGGCAAGGCCTCGGCCAGGGCCACCGGCGTCGGCAGGCGATACAGCGCCGGGGCCTGGGCATCATCGACGTCATAGGCAAAATCATGCTCGATACGCGCCCGCGCCGCATCGATCTGGCGGCCGACGATCCAGCCGAACAGGCGCCCGAACTGCCGCGGCCACAAGCCCTCGAAGTTGTTCAGCAGCGCCCGCTTGAGGCTGGCGCCGTAGACATGCACCACCTTGCGCCGCCACCCCGGCAGCATGCCCATGTACAGCAACGCCGGGTGGAAGGAATCGTTGATCACCAGGTCGACGCCGCGCCAGCGGCGCCTCAAGTGCAAGATGTCCCGCAGCATGCGTCCGGGACGGAACAGGTAATGGGCGACATTGCGGTTGGTGGCCTGGCGTTGCATGTTCTGTTCGCGGTCGAACTGCACCGCGTAGTGCAGCGAAAGGATCTGCGCCTGGATGCCGAAGCGCTGCAGAAATGCCTGCCCCGGCGCCGAGGTGGTCAGCACCTCGACCTGGGCCCCGGCCGCACGCAGGGCATGCACCAGCAACTGCGCGCGCATCAGGTGGCCGCGGGCGTCGGCGGTGGCCAGGTAGAGAATTCGCCCACTCATCGGCGGCGGCCCACGCCACCCAGTACCCAGCCGGCGCCCAGCATGGCCAGGGCCCCGCTGACGCCGAAGCTGGCATCCACGGCGCGTATCTCCCTGAGCAAGGCCGCCAGCCGGTGCGCTTCCCCGGGCGCCACGATACGCCGCAGGGTGTTCTGGCACAGGCGCACGTGGGCTTGCTCGTCGGCCAGCACCCGCGCCAACAGCGGATACAGGCGATGCCCGGGGTCCAGCACGGCGCAGTGGCGGCGCAACACCCGCTCGGCCATCTGCTCGGCGCAGAGCCCGGTGGCATAGGCCGGCACCAGCAGGCCATGCTCGAAATACCCGGCATAGCGATGGGCCAGCCGCTGCCAGCGCAGGATCTTGCGCCGGCTCAGCCAGTCCGGTTCCAGGCGCTGGGCGCCTTGGTCGCCCAGCGCCCGCAGGGCCTCGGCGAACAGGGTCACATGACGCTGCTCATCGGCCAGATGCTGCTGCACCTGACGTTCGAGCCAGGGCGGCGACTGCGGCAGCAGCTCGTCCAGCAGCGCCCGCTCGGTGGCGTCTTCGCCGGCCAGGTACATGCGCAACAACAGGCGCTCGCCCCTTTGGCTCAGGTGCAGGCGCCGCAGCGCGGCGCGCTTGATGCGGTCCACCAGGCGCGCCTGCAGCGCCCCCAGGCCCCGGGCCCGGGGCTGGTTCAGGCAGCTGAAATCGGCCGCGCCCACCCGCCCTTGCTCCGCGCTCATTGCCCGGGCTGCGCCGCGGCGGCGCTGCTCGCCTGCTGGCTGTGGTGCCAGGCCAGGATCAGGCCGATGAAGCTGTCGCGCATAAAGGCCCTACCGCTGGCAGCGGCACCGGGAAAGGCTTGCTCCTGGCCGTTGTAGCGCAGGTAGCCCTGGCCGTTGACCGCGCCCAGTTGCAGATTGTCGTGCTTGTTCAGGCCGCGCCGGCGCACCTCCTGGAGCAACGGGCTGTCCTCAAGGCCGAACACGAACAGCTGGCGCTGCACCACCCACCGCGGAATCTGCCCACTGAGGGCGCGCAGGTCGAGGTTCCAGGTGCCCTGCTCCAGCACCTGCTGCAGGGCCTGGGTGTCCGCCTGCCTGGCGTCGAAGCTGGCGCGCATCAGCGACTTGGACACCCGGCCAATGCCCAGGCCGATGGTGATGTCGTCGGCCGCCGGGTTCTGCGCGTCACTGGGGCGCACCACCACCAAATAGCTGGCCACCCGCGCGGCGATCGACGGCTGGGCCAGTACCTTGCGCGCCTGCTCGGCGCTCAGCAGCAGGCGCTCGCCGGCCCCCTCGCGGACACTGATGCGGTAGGGATCAAGAGCGATGTCGCGAAACGCGCCGCGCACCGGGGCATGCACATAGGTGTCGGTCTTCCACTTGGGACCGGAGCGGCGCAACAGCACCTGCAGGCTCAGGGGCACGCGCTGGCCATCACCGGCGATGCCGCTGCCGTGCAGCAGGATGTCGCCGATCACGGTCTTGTCGTCATGATCGCTGGCGGCCTCGATCACGATGGATCGGGCTTGCCGGTCGACGCTGGCACGGGCGTCGGCCACGTCCAGGGCCACCCGGTTGCACTCGATGTCGCTGGAGACAGGCGTGGCACAGCCACTGTCCGAGGCGAAGTGATACACCCCTCGACCGGTGAACTCGCTGGGCGCGGCCTGGGCCTGGGCTGCCAGGGCCAGCACCGCCAGGCACAGCAGGGAACGGCCGAATGAGGCAAGTGAAGGTTTGTGCATGGAAGTTTCCTCTAGGCACGCCGGTGGCGTGCGACGATGCGGCGCGACGCGGATCAATCCAGGTGGCGGTGGTAGGACAGCGCTTCACTGTGGCGAGCACTGGCGCGGCCGATCTGCAGTCCGCAACCACGGACCACGGCGCCGGCGGTATCGAGCAGGGAAATGGCCGTGACCATGGCCATCGCCCCCAGGCGCCGCAGCCCGCGCAAGGGCGGCAGGTCCTGGTGATTGAGGGCGCGCAGGCTGTAGCCCAGGCGTCCAAGCATCACGCACAGGGGGCCGAGGGGCCCGCTGCGCGCGAGCCATTGCAGCCAGCCCGGCAGGTAGGCGCGGACCAGATAAGGGGTCAGGTCGACGCTGTCGCCGCCCCTGAGCCAGCGCAGCTTGAGCACTTCGCCCTGGCTGTCGGGCAGACGATGCTCGGTGTGGGCGGCGGGGGCATAGAGCACCGCCACCCCGGCCGCTTGCAGGCGCAGGCCCATGACCTGGCAATGGGCCCGGTACACCCCGTCCAGCGACTCGTAGCGGTAGTGCTCGAAGGTGTCGCAACGAAAAGCCACGTTGTTGGCATAGAAGTTACGCGTGGCCCCCTGGCGCAAGGGGCTGGGGAAGTACATGAAGTCGATGGCGGTCAGGGCGCTGCCGGCGACGCTGGGCGCATAGCTGGTGCGCCCGGCCACCGCCAGCGGCGCATCGGGCCCGGCCAGGGGGGCAAGCAACTGCTCCAGCCAGCCGGCACAGGGAATGCAGTCGGCGTCGGCAAACACCACGTACTGGCAGCGCTGCCGGTCGACCGCGTCAAAGCCGACATTCTTGGCGTCGTAGTAGCCGGTGCCGCCATCGATCTCGACAAAATCCACGGGCCGCCCCGCCAGGGCGCACAAGGCCTCGCGCGCCGCCAGGTCGAGGCCATCGTGGGTGATGATCCACTGGGCAAGGGACTGGGGCGCCAGACTCTGCCGGGCCAGCCGGGCGATCAGCCGCTCAAGACTGTGCAGGGCCTCCAGGGCATCCTTGCCGCCGCGCAGGTTGTTGGTTTCCAGCACCAGGGCGCAGCTGGCGGCAATCGCCTCCAGGCGCTCGCGCCCCTGGCTGCCGGGAGGCAACTGCGACATCCCGGTTGTCGTCTCTTGGCTATCCATTTCGTTGTGTCTCTGTAAAAGCGCGGTCGCCCCAGGGGCGGGGGCGCAATCACAGCATTATTCCCGGGAATATTCAAACACCGGCAGCGTGCGGCACCGGCCGACGCTGCCGCTTGACCCGGCCCCTTGCACAGACACCGCAGACACCCGAGGGCGCAACAGCCACCTGCGCCGCCATGGCCAATCGCCCCCTGAGCCTGCCGGGCCTACTTGCCCGAGAGCGACACCGGCGGGGCAAACTCGGCATTGCGCCGCTTGAGCCCATAGTTGCCCATGCGCAGGTAGCGCTCGTTCATGTTCATGAACGGCTTGATCATCGGCGCAATGATCAGCAGAAAGGCAATGGTGCCGATGCCGAAGGGTCCACCCAGGGCCCAGCCAACAAGAAAGATGCTGATCTCCAGCACCATCTTCGCCAGGGTGAAGGACCAGCCGAGCTTGTTCATCATGCTGATCACCAGCAGATCGATGACCCGGATGCCGATGCCGCTCATGATGATCAGCGCCGAGGCATAGGCGCACAGGGCCAGGCCAATGCTCAGCAGTACATAGGGCCCCAGGATCGCCGCCAGCGCCTGATCAAGCTCGAGCAGTAGCCAAAGGTCGATGAACAGGCCGGTCAGGGTGGTGGTGATGAACGGACTCAGCGGCGGCCACTGGCGGTTCCACAGCGCCCACCACAGCAGCAAACCCACCGAGAACAGCGCCGAACAGGCTCCCAGCCCGACCTGCAGCTGGTTGTTCAGGGCAATCACAAACACATCCAACGGATCGGTCCCCAACTGGCTGACGATGAAGAACAGCGCCCCCAGGGAGAAGATCATTACCCCTATCAAGTACATCGCCAGCCGGTCCGGCGAGCGCCAGGCTCGAACGGAGGCCGCCAGTGCCTGCTTGATGCCCTTGGGCCCGACGTGTTGTTCCTGGGTCATAGCGCTTCCCTCTTCTGATGATTGATACGTCCGTGCAGGTCTGGCATGGCGCACTCACTTGGCACTCATGGAGATGAAACTCATGCCGTTGCTGACATGGCGGATGGTGACCCTGGAATTGTCGATGCCGCCGTCGCAGATCTCGTTCTGCACCTCGGGGCTGGCCTGGGCCAGATACAGGCCGCCCATCACCGTGGCTTCGGTGCCCTGGGGCGAGTGCATGACCAGCGGCGGCGTCAGTGACGGCTTCAGGTAGCCCGGCTCGCGCAGCAGCATGCCCACCTGCTGGGGAATTTCCGGAAAGCGCCCGAGCATGCCGCCGCCCAGGCAGATCACCTCGACCCGGAACAGCTCCACCAGATTGGCCGTGGCCAGGGCCAGGGCCTGTACCGCCCGCAAGCGCCAGTGATTGAGCGTGGCCTCATCGGAAAAGCCCATCGACGCGACGAACTTGTCCAGCGAGCGAAACGAGGCATAGGCCTGCAGACAGCCCGCCCGGCCACAGGAGCAGGGAGCGCCGCCGGGCCAGACCAGCAGGTGTCCCAGCTCCCGATTGGGCAACATGCGCCCCTGATAGACCACCCCGCCACCGACCCCGGTGCCCAGGGAAAAATGCACCAGATTGGAGGCGCGCATGACCGTGGCGTCGCCAAAGGTCGCGGCCGTGCCGTCATCGCACCAGATCACCCGCTCGACCCCTTCGATGCGCAGCGCCGGGCCAATGGCCAGGCCTTCCCAGTCCGGCCGGTTGGGCCAGCGGATGATGGTGCCGTCGGCGTTGATGGTCGGGGCGCTGGCAATCACCAGGCAATTGATCGGGCCGTACAGGGCGATCTGCTGATACAGCAGGACCACCGCCTGCTCGATGATGCTCTGCGGCTTGCAACCGGCCGCGATCTCGATGCGCTCACGCTGCACCACCCGGCCGCCGACACTGCAATGGATGGCCATCTTGCTGCCACCCAGATCGACACTTGCGCAATGCATCAGAAACGCCCCCCGCCATCGACCGCGAGCACCGCGCCGTTGACATAGGACGCCTGGGGCGAAACCAGAAAGCCGACCACCGCCGCCACTTCTTCAGGACGCCCCAGGCGCCGCAGACCAATGCGCTGGCAGACCTGCCGCTCGTCCTCGGCGCTGTAGTGGCTCGACGGCGCGGCGATGGCGCCGGGGGCCACCACATTGACGGTGATGCCCAACTCGCCGACCTCGAACGCCAGGGAGCGGGCATAGCCATGCAGGGCCGCCTTGGACGCTGCGTACAGGCTCTGTCCCGGCATGCCGCTTTCGCCGGCCAGCGAGCCCAGGAGCACCACCCGCCCCTCGCGCTGGCCGATCATCGGCCGCACCACCTGGCGCACCAGGCGTATCGTGGCCTGCACATTGAGATCGAACAGCTGCTCGCTGTCTTGCTGATGGCTGAGCAAGGCGGACTTGCGCAGCATCCTGGCGGCGCAACAGATCAGGGCGTAGACCGGTCGCGAACCCTCGGCCAGGGTGGCCAGCAGGCGCGTGGTGTCTTGCGCGGATGTCAGGTCGCAGGCCACCGGAATCAGTGTGCCGGGCAGTTCCCCGGTCCTGGCGACCAGAGCTTGCATACGCTCGATGTTGTGCTGGTAGACCCCGAATACCCATGCGCCTTCGGCGACCAACGCTTCACATATCGCGGCGCCCAGCACACCGGATGCCCCTGTGACCAGGCACACTCGTCCATTCAGTTTCAGCATGATTTTCCCTATCTGCGATCGATTTAGGCGGGCAGCTGAACCGCTACCCTGTAAGACACCCGGTACTGCGTGGTTCCTGCCGTCGCCACGGGAAGCTGGCGAAAGTACTTGTCATCGAAACAGCTCAGGCATGGCGCTCCGTCCTGGTCGTAGGCATCGACCACACAGAGCCGCAACAGGGCGCCCAGCGGCGACCGGTGCAGCGGCCACGGACCACAGCCAAGCCCCGCCTGTTCAGACAACAGGCGGATCATCAGGGGGTCCACGGCGACCCACTCGCCACAGATCTGCAGCTCGGCCCAGTAATGGCCGGTGGCATAGGGTGAACTGAGCAACAGGCCGAACACCTGCCTGGCCGGCAGGCCACGAGCCTGTGCCTGTTCGACCAGCAATTTCGAAAATCCACCGCATTCGGCCAACTGGTGTCGGCGCATGAAGTCGAGGTCCCAGCGAATGCCGTCATGCAGCATGTAGAACTGCATGTCGGCGCAGACCTCTTCGACCAGCTCCCGAAAGGGGCTCGGCAGGAGCAGTCTTCGGCCCGGTATGACTAGGCATTGGCGATGGAAGTCACCGCCCGCGGCGGCCTCCAGGGAGCACAGACGCTCATCGCCGACCAGTACCTGTATCGGCCCCCGGGGCGGGGTTTTCTCGTCGAGGGCGTAGACCAGCTCCACCCGCCGATCGCGCTCGGAATGGCGAAACGCCGCGGCCCAGCTGCGCATGGCCAGCTTGTGCAACGACGGCAGACGCAGGTGCAGCGACAGGTTGTACAGATCGTCGGGGTCGAAGAACCGCTCCTCGCCCTGGTGCCGCGAGGCCAGGCCGATGGCCTCCAGGGCCGAGAGTTCGTCGGCGGCCAAGCCATACAGTCCGGCCTGCGCCGCGGCCACGCTGAAGCGCCGATACCGGTCATCGACCTTGGCCAGGTTGTGCAGAATGCCCTGGGCCAGGTCCAGCCGCTGCCGGACCGGATTCAGCATGCGAAACCCGGCATTTCGCACTGGTCCGAGGCCTGGCAACCGCTCAATCCGGCGATGGTCGGGGCGATCTGCTGCAACTGCAAAGGCCCCGGCGCGGCGTCGATCCAGGCCCCGTCCAGCAGCACAAAGCCGCACTCGCGGTGCCATCCCGACTGGGCGGTGCGGCGCACATGACTGGCCCAGCGCGGGTCGCCCAACGGCGGGCGCCGGGCATCTGCCGGGGTCACGATCAGGCTCGGCGCCAGGTGGCTGTAGGGGCCCTGGTAGACCGCCTCCCGCGGCCGCACGACGGCCAGCGCCGGCTGGCCGTCGGCAAAGCGCATCGCCTCCAGGCACTGCATCACCGCCTGGCGCTCGGCATCGCTGGCTCGCCCTTCATTGCACAGGTCGCGGCACAGCATCACCCCGTGGGAGCCCTGCACCGTCTCCAAGGCCACGCTGCGCTGCAGGTCGACCTGGCCCTGCGGGTCGAGCACCTGCAAACCGGCGGCCTGCAAGTGCTGGTTGATGGAAAAGAAACCCTTCAATTCGCCGAAGCCCATCTCGGAAAACACCAGCATCGACTCCGGCGCCAGGGTCTGCAGGCGGGCACAGGCGCGATCGATGAAGTCATAGGCCTGCAGTATCTGCGGGCGCCGGGCCGGTTCGGGGTCGAGCATCTCGTACCACATGAAATGCGACAGGCGATCGGCCAGGGTCAGGTTGACGATCATCACGTCCGCCTCCGCCCCCAGGGCCATGGCGCTGTCGAGCTGGTGCTCGGCGATCCGCATGGCCTGGGCGGCGAATTCCTCGAAGGGCTGGCCGGTATAGAACAGCGAAACGTCGTGGGCATAGCGCACCCCCTGAGCGTTCAGGTCGCGCAACAGGCTGCGCGGGTGGCTGGTGTTCATCGAGTTCTGCATCGGGTAGGTGATCAGCGTGCCATTGAGCGGCCGCGGCGGATGGGTCAGCTGCACGTTGACCACGGCGAAACGCAGGTCGGCCATTTCCGGCCACTCCCAGAGCCGGGACGCCATGACATCGGTGGCTTCCAGAATCCGCGGGATCTCTCCCGAACTGTGGGCACTCCAGTAGGAAAAACAGCCGTGCCGACCGGGGTTGACGCCCGAGAATGCGGTTGCCAGGTTGCTCGGCTCATAAGGCACCGGACCACAGTCCAGATGCCGGTACGTCTTGGCTCCCAGGCGTTGCGAAAACCAGGGCAGCCGTCCTTTGGCAACTTCAGACTCCAAGACCTGCGGGTCCATTCCTTCGGCAATGACAATCAGCGTTTTCATAATAGCGGTTCGCCCTTTATCGTCCTTGATTGCGACACACTTAACGAGTATCGAACCAACACTTAAACATGACCACGAAATGACATTCGCCTTGCAACAAGGCGAACTTCAACACATATACAAAACAGATAAACGGCAGCCACTCACAAACAACTCCCTTGATTAAAAGAGTTGCCGCAGAGAGTATTTTACATATAAGACGCCACTTCCTTGACGTCAGCAGTACTTGCAGCAGCAGACCAAGGCCCACTGAATAACCAGGAAAACCCCATAGATTACGGGCCTTTCCGGCCCTTCAGGTTGTTTGCGATTTTTTAACACAGGAATTAATTCCCGCACGATAACTGCAACTTCGAGTTTATTTCATAATATTACAAAGCATTGCTAAAAATAACCTTGCATTGACTTTTAAATCCCATGCTATCTTCGGCACCTGGCTGAAAGTCACCCACCAACAGCCTTTTAATCGAAACTTAAAAAGCAATAACGCAAGCCAATCCGACAAACGGATAAAACTTAAGGCACAACACTTCCAGCCCCCGAGATTTCCCGCGGATATCTCGGTCGGATCCTGTTTGCCTGTCGCTTGCTCAACCTTTCCAAGGGAATGGACATATGACCCTGGCTATTCATGGCGGCACCCCGGTTCGACACACGCCCTACCCCGACTGGCCGCAGTTTGGCGTCGAGGAAGAAAACGCCCTGCTGCGCAGCCTGCATCAGGGCCAGTGGTGGCGCATGCAGGGCCGCGAGAACCTCGATTTCGAGCAGGCCTTTGCCCGACTTCATGGGGGCCATTCGGCCTTTGCCGTGAGCAACGGCACGGTAGCCCTGGAAATCGCCCTGCAGGCGGCCGGTATCGGCCCCGGCGACGAGGTGATAGTGCCGGCCTTCACCTTCATCTCTACTTCCATGGCCTGCCAGCGCATCGGCGCCACGGCGATCGCCGTGGATGTGCTGGCCGATACCCTGTGCATTGACCCGGCGGCGGTGCAGGCCACCATCGGTCCGCGCACCCGGGCAATCATTGCCGTGCACATGGCTGGGCACCTATGCGACATGCGCAGCCTGGCGCGCATCGCCGACCAGCATCGACTGGTGATCATCCAGGACGCCGCCCACGCCCACGGCGCACGTGGCCTGGGCGATACCGGGATCGGCGAATACGGCTCCCTGGCCTGCTTCAGCTTCCAGAACTTCAAGCTGATGACCGCCGGTGAAGGCGGCCTGGTGCTGTGCCCCAATGAAGAACTGCGGGAAAAGGTCTTCCTCTATGGCAACGTCGGGCGGCCCCTGGGGGATCGCAGCTACCAGCACACCGTGGTCGGCACCAATGCCCGCTTGAGCGAATTCAGCGCCGCCGTGCTCAGTGCCCAATTAGGGCGCCTGGAACAGCAGACCCGGGTACGCCAGCACAACGCCCACCTGCTGGGCGAAACCCTGGTGCGCCAGGGGCTGGTGACGCCGCAGGTGCGTACCGCGGATGCCCACACCCACCCCTACTACATGTTCCTGTTCACCCTCGACGACCTCCCGGGACAGCCGCCGCTGGACCGCAACCAGGTGGTGGACTGCCTGGTGGCCGAAGGCATTCCGGCATTTCGCGCCTACCAGGCGCTGTACCGCATACCGAGCTACTGGCAGGCACCGGCACCGACGCGGCAGGACCTGGAGCAGTGCATTGCCGCCTGCCCGGTGAGCGAGCGCATGGCCCAGCGCGGTATCTGGATCCATCACCGGGCCCTGCTCGGCAGCGAGCAGGACACCCTGGACATTGCCGCGGCAATCGCCAAGGTCCACCAGCATCTGGTCGGCGCGCAATGATCGAGCCCCGTGTCGCCCTGGTCGGAGCCGGGTGGGTGGTGCGCCAGGTCTGGGCGCCGCTGCTGGTGCAACAGCACGCGCAGATCGTCTCGGTGATCGACCCCCAGGTCGACGCCGCCGAGGCCTTCCCGGCCCTGTCACCGGCGCCGCGCTGGCACCGTTGCATGAGCACCCAGGCCTTGCACGGCTGCAACCTGGCGCTGATCTGTTCACCCAATGTGCATCACGTGCACCAAGCCTTGCGGGCCATGGACCAGGGCCTGCACGTGATCCTGGAAAAACCCGCCTGCCTGTCCCTGGCAGACGCCGAATGCCTGATCCAGCGCAGCCGGGCCGGCGCAACCGAGCTGCTGGTCAGCGCCGCGGCCTCGCACCGCAGCGATGTCCGGGCCCTGGTCGCGGCGGTGGCCGGCGGCGCCGTCGGCACCCTGCACTGCCTCGATATCAGCTGGCGGCGCCAACGCGGCATACCGCGCCCCGGCTCCTGGTTCACCCGGGCCGATCAAGCCCTGGCCGGGTCCGGCGCCGACCTGGGCTGGCACCTGCTGGAGGTGGCGCTGCAGGTGCTGGACTACCCCTTGGTCGAGGCCGCGCTTTACCACCACGTGGCCGCGCCAGACGACGCCGGGCAGCACCAGGCCAGCTGGCGCGCCGACCAGGCCCTGGCCAGCGAGGCACGCATTGAGGTCGAGTCCCAGTCCTTCAGTTGCCTGAAGGTCGAGGGCGGCCCGCTGATCCGCATGAGCACGGCCTGGGCCTCGCACCAGGAACGGGACGCCACCCGGATCACCCTGTACGGCAGTGCCGGGGAACTGCACCTGCACACCACCTTCGGCTTCAGCCTGAACCGGGTGGCGCAACCCAGCCTGACGCTGACGGTGGACGGCCGGCAAACCCCGTTGGCCTTTGCCGCCGAGGACAATGTCGCCCCCTACCGGACCTTTCTCCGCCAGCACCTGGCCACCCTGGGCGGCAACCCCCAGGCCCGCGAGGGTGAATACCGCAAGCTGCGCTCGCTGGCCTCGGCCATGTCCGCCCTGTACCCCCACCTATCGTCATCCGGCGCCGAACCTTCGGTTCAATGACCGCGCGCCGCAGCCAGGAGCCCATCCCATGGCCGATTCAAGCCTGCTCAAAGACAAGTTGCTGCAACTCTCCAGACTCTCCGGCCCGATCGTGGTATCGCGCATCGGCTTCCTGCTGCTGTCGCTGGTGGACACCATGATGGTCGGGCGCTACGCCACCGAGTCGCTGGCGGCGATCTCCATCACCCACGCCATCGCCGACACCTACATGCTGATCGCCGCCGGGCTGCTGCTGGGCATCCTGGTCATGGGCTCGATCGCCATCGGCCAGCAAGACCCGCGCGCCGCCGGCCTGGCCGCCCAGCGCGGCGTGGTCCAGGCCCTGGGCCTGGGCCTGCTGTGTGCCCTGGCCAGCGTCGCCAGCCTGCCCCTGCTGAGCCGCTTCGGGGTCCAGGCAGACCTGGCCGCGGCCATCGCGCAACTGATGGGGGTGGTGGCCCTGGGGTTGCCGGCGATCCTGATCTACATCGCCTATTCGTTCTTCCTCGAAGGCATCTCCCGGCCCATGCCCGCCACACTGGTGATCCTGGGCGGCAACCTGATCAACGGGGTGCTGTGCTACGCCATGGTCTACGGTGCCTTCGGCCTGCCGGAAATGGGCGCCCTGGGCTCGGCCTGGTGCACCACCCTGGTCAGGCTGCTGATGGCGTTGGCGATCGTGCTCTACGTGCACCGCTTCATGGCGGACCGGGCCGACTTCGGCATCAACCGGCGCTTCGCCTGGGGCTGGTCGCAATGGCAGATGCAGCGGCGCATCGGCTATGGCGGCGGCTTGAGCTTCGGCATCGAGGCCGGCGCCTTCATGCTGATCGCCGTCATGGCCGGGGTGGCCTCGCCGCTGATCGCCGCCGCCTGCGCGGTGCTGGTCAACATCCGTTCGATCCTGTTCATGATTCCCATGGGCGTAGGCTTTGCCACCTCGATCCTGGTCGGCATGGCCCACGGCAACCGCGACCTGCCGGACATCCAGCGCTCGACCCAGGCCGGCCTGTGGCTGGGGGTGACGCTGAGCACGCTGTGCGCCCTGCTCCTGGGCGCCCTGCCCGGACCGCTGCTGGCGCAGTACAGCCATGACGCGCAACTGCTGGCGGCGGCGCTGTCGAGCATGCTGCTGCTGGCCCTGGCCCTGCCCTTCGACGCCTGGCAGGGCGTCATGTCCAATGCCCTGCGCGGACGCGAGGACGCCCTGGCGCCCACCCTGATCCACGGCATTGCCTATCTGCTGCTGATGGTGCCCCTGGGCTGGCTGCTGACCTTGCACTGGCAGCGCGGCCTCAACGGTCTGGTGGAAGCCATGCTGATCGGCAACCTGGTGGCGGCGGCGCTGATGACCCAGCGCCACTACCAGCTCAACCGACGCGCTGCCCAGGCCGCTCCGGCCGCCGCCCTGCGCGACGAGGGGGTCTGATGCGGCTTTCGGTGATCATCCCGGTACACGCCAAGGCCGAGCGCCTGCGCTTGACCCTGGCCAGCCTGCGCCGCCAGCAGCAACGTTGCGAATTCGAAACCCTGATCGTCGCCGACGCCGCGGAACCGGCGGTCACGGCCCAGCTCGCCGCCTTGAGCGATGTGCGGATACTCCACTCGCCAGGCCTGGGGCGCGCGGCGGCGCGCAACCTCGGGGCGAGCCTGGCCCAGGGCGAGGTACTGCTGTTTCTCGACGACGATATCCTGGTCCGGGACGGTTTCTTCGAGGCTCACCTGCAGGCCCAGCGCGCCCAGGGCGGCCTGGTCCACGGCCGCCTGCGGGAACTGATCGCCCTGAGCACCCTGAGCGATCCGGCCTTGGGCTGCCCCGGCTGTCCGCCGATCCTGCCGGAGGATCTGCTGGCCGGGCGCTGGACCGCCGAAGGCGCGCGCGTCGTCGCCAATCCCCTGGAGCAGGCCGCGGAACATCCACGGGCCAGCCAGTGGCCGTGGCTGGCCAGTGCCGGAGCCAATATCTCGGTGTCCCGCAGCGCCTGGCAGCAAGTTGGCGGTTTCGATGCCTCCTATGGCCGGCGCTGGGGCATGGAAGACCTGGACCTGGGCTACCGCCTGTGGCGGGCCGGGGTCCGGCTCAGTCTGGCCCCCGCCGCCTGCGGTTATCACATGTCCCATCACAACCCCCAGCGCTGGCAGGATCACCGGCACAACCTGGCGCTGTTCCAGGCCCAGGCGCCCATCGCCGAGGCCCTGGCCCTGGACCAGTTGCTGTCGCCCACCGGGTCGCTGCAGCGCTACATCGCCCGGGTCGACCAGATCCGGCAGAACGCGCTTTCCCCCTGCGCCCGGGAGTGACGCTGTAGCGCATCGAGAAAGCGCCCCTGGCTGCCAAACAGCATCAGCACCTGGGAGCGGTAGCACAGCGCGGCCTCGCGCCAGCGTGACCAGGAGCAGGCAATGTCCCGCGCCCGCAGGCGCAGGCCCAGGGCCTGCACATGCGCCTGCTCAAGCTGTGCGGAGCACTGTTCGACGTAGGGAAAATCGCTGTAGAAGAACAGCCGGTTGTCCAGGGTGCGCGCCAGACGGTGGGTCAGGCAATGATCGACATGGGCACCGATGGCCAGGGGCGCGCACAGCACATCCTGCGGCCGCAGGCAGCCGCGCAGGCGCTGCAGCAGCCCAGGGTCGGGCTCCGGCCAGGAGGCCGGGTCGGGCTGGAGAAACAGCGACTGCGGGCTGGCATGCACGAACTCGCCGTGGCCATCCAGGCGCAAGGCGGCATCCTGCGCCCCCAGGCTCGAGCAGGTGTAACCGAGGACCGCCGCGGCGCGCTGATCCTCCTGGCGCCGCTGCCCGGGGCTGGAAAAACACCGCCAGCGCTGTTCGCCGGCATGGGCCCGGGCGATTGCCGGAGCGGCGTCGCCGGCGAACAGGCTCAGCAGCACGATCTCCCGCCCCCCGGCCCAGGGTCCCAGGCCGCTGCCCAGCGACCAGACAGCGTCGTCCGGGTGCGGCGACAGCACCACCACCCGGCCACGCGGCGCCTCAGCGGGCATTGATGGCGCCGCCGGCATAGAGCTGGCCCAGGCGCAGGAAACGAGAGATCTCCCGGTCGTTGCGCTCCACCACCCGGCAACGGCCCATTTTCAGCGGCGAGAGCTGGATGTCGGGGAAATTGGCCATCTGCACCCAGGACAGTTGCTCGAAATCCCGGTACAGCCCCTGCAGCTCGACAGCACAGGCCGCCAGGCGCAAGGCCGGCGGCACCTGGGCCAGGCGCCGGGCGCTAGCGCTGAAGGCCTCTTCGAAGTCCGGGCCGACATGGGTTTCCGGACAGGGCACGCAGTAATCCAGGTACATGCCGAAGCGCAACAGCGTCTGATAGAGCTCCGCCTCCTCCTGGACCCGGGCCGTCGAGGGCACCTCGTGGCTGCCGAAATTCAGGTAACCGCTGGCCATCGCCGCCGGTGCCTTGAGTGCTTGCAGGGCGCGGCCGACGAACATCAGCAGCCCCCCCAGGTCCTTGAAGCCATTGACCGCGAAGCAGTCGAAGCGGCCATGCAAGCTGGGGGGCAACGGCTCAAAGACGTCGTAGTGGACCACCTCGATATTGTCGAAACCCTGTTGCGCCGCGACCCGGGCGATGGTCGCCAGCAACTGTGGATCGATGTCCGCCACCACGATCTGCCGGCGGTAGCCGTGGACCGCGAGAAACAGCGAGAACAACGCGTCGTCCCCCAGCAGCAACAGCGCCTCATGGTTCAGGTCGCCCAGGCTCTGCATGATCTTGTAGCGCCGCACCAGGGTCTCGTAAGTCTCGATGGATTGGCTGTAGCGGTTCTGCTTGTCGCTGACGAGGTCGGCAAGGATCTCGCGAAAATGCGGGTTCAGTTGCAGGCAGTCATCGCTGACCAGATGCAGCCCCTGCCCGGGCGCCGGCGTGTGCGGCGCGCCTTGCCAGACGAAACGCGGTGCATCCGTGCCCGGCACCTGGCCCACGCGCTCATCGGCCAGCAGTTGCGCCAGGCACCAGAGCACCTGGCGCACCGTCAGGCGCGACGAGAGCAGTTGGTAGATCCGCTGCGGGCGCCCGAGCTTGGCCAACAGATCGTCCAGCGCCGCCGGTTGCGCGCCGCCCGCGCCGGGCAGTGTCGCCAGCGCCGCCTGAAGTTCCGAACGTGTTGCAGTCACTGTATGCATGCAGCCTCCTGTGGCTTTGCTTGAAGTGAAATGCCGTCAGAGCACGGCATGCAGAATGTTTCCGGCACAACGGCCATGAAAGAAATTGACCCCGACTTCCAGGGTGTCGCCACGGCGGTCGGCATAACCCAGCCCGGTACCGAACAGCCCGGGCAGCGCCTGACCGCCGACCATCAGTTCGTGGGTTCGCGGGTGTTTGCACAGATTGCCGTCACGCTGGTCGAGGGTCAGGCTGACGCCCGCCGCATTCAGCAGCCCGGGCACCCTCGGGCGGTAGCCGGTGGCATTGATCAGCAGCGCGCCGCGGCTGAGCCAGGGGCGTGGATCGGCGCTGCCGATATGCAGTTCGACGCAGGCCCGGGTCCCTGCCTCGATCTGCAGCAGGGTGTCGCGGGCGGCGCCGCGCAAGCCACAGAAACGGTTGACCTCGCCGCTTTCCTCGTCGATCAGGTCCTGGGCCTGCAAGGGTGGCGCGACCCCGGCCGAGGCCGCCCACAGTGCCGGACGCTGTCGGCACAGCACCTGGATCGCCCCCGTCGGCAGGCGACCGGCAAAACGTTCCAGCAGGTAGCCGACCACGGAGAAGGCGCTGTGGCTGCCCCCCAGCACCAGCAGTTGCCGGCCCTGCTCCAGGGCCTGCAGCAGCAGCGGGTCGGCCTGGCCCCGCAACACCCGGTCGCAGCTGAGGCTTGCCGTTGGCGCCGCGCCCTCCTGCGGCTGCAGGTCGCGCACCCGGGCGCCACAGGCCAGCACCAGGTAACGGCTGTGGCTGCTGCCCCAGTCGCCCTGGACGCTGAAACCGCTGGCGGCGCTGCGAACACTGGCCACCGGGTGGGCAAAATGGATCGCCGCGTTGGGCTGGTCCCGGCACAGATCGAGGATCACCTGGGCCAGCTGGCGCAGGAACGCCGAGACTTCGACCAGCGACACCACCTGCTCCGGGTTCTGCAGCCAGCGCTGCACCCGGGGCTGGCGCAGACACTGGGCGAACACCCCATCGCTGCGGATGCCCCGGAGAAAGTCCGCGATCGGCGAGTTGGCCTCAATGGCGTAGGCCAGGCACGCCCACTGACTGAAGGACGCACTGCGCTCATGCACCTGCACCCCGCCGTCGAGCAATGCCTGCAAGCGTCCATTGCGGTCCGCGGCAATGAACAGGCCCAGGGCGGCGGGCCCGAAGCCGACGATCTGTAGCAGCGTTTCCATGGCGTTACCCCTTATAGCGACTGCATGGGATCGCCCCGGTGGTGACCGGCGCGATCAGAATGAATAGGAAAGTTCCAGGGCCAGGTGGGAGTCGCTGGCCAGCGCATCCCACACCGCATCGCTGCTGGAGCTGTTGACCAGCACGGCGGAAACCCCGGCCCGCAGGGCATCGCTGAGCCCCAGGTCGAGGGAGGCGCTGAGCATGTTGTTGCCCAGGTCCGAGGCCTGCGCGGTGTAGCCCAGGAACAGCGAAGACAGGTGCGCATCGTTGAGTTCCAGGCGCGCGCCGAGCAGGAACTTGCGGTCGAAGATGCTCACCGGGGCCAGGCGCTGATCCTGGTCGCGGTGGTACTCGCCGATCAGGCTCAGGTCGGCGTCACGCCAGGCCCGGGTGATGGCGTACTCCAGGCCAACGGACAGCTTGCGCGAGTTGTAGGCACTGTCCGAAACCCGCTGGTCCAGGGCTTCGAGCTTGTACAGCCACTGCTCGCGGACCCAGATGGCGTCCAGCCCCCACTGCGTGACCTCGGTGTACTGGGCCACCAGGCTGTCGCCCGCGGTGCGAAACGCCGGCGCGCGGTTGGTGCCCTTGAAGTAGCTCAGGCCGATGTCCAGATCGGACACCGAAACGAAATAACGCGCCGCCACATCCAGTCCATCCCGGTCGGCGCCGTGGATATACTCGGCCTCCGACTGCACCCGGTAAGCGGCAAAGCGTGCCGGTTCGCGGTAGAACTGCACCGGTTCGAAGCCGTCCAGCAGGTACAGGCTCAGGTGCCCGGGGCCCAGGCTGCTGCCCAGCTTGAGGGCCTTCTGCGAGAGCTTTTCCTCCGGTTGCAGGCCGTCGAGGTTGTCGTAGGTGTTGATCACGTCCACCAACTGACGGGTTTCCATGACGCCCCAGTGTTCCTTGATCCGGCCAACCTTGAGCTCCCGGCTGTCCTGCTCCAGCAGCACGAACAGCTCATCCCAGTAGAAGTCCGGGCGCGGATCCCTCTTGGCGCTGGCGAGGTAGCGCGGGTTGACCACCAGCCGCAGGCGCAGGTTGTCCCAGCTCTGCAGGTACTGATAGTCCAGGCCCAGTTGCGCGGTGCCGGGCAGGCTGTCGTCGTCGACCCCGTCGGCGGGCGACGAGGTGAAGAAATAGCGCTTGAGGGCGATCTTCGCCGACAGTTCCTGCTCCGCCGCCTGGGTTTGGGGCAGGGTCTGGACCTGTGCCCGGGCCTGCGCGACAGCGCCGCACAGCCCCAGCACCAGGGCCGCCAGCCCGGGACGGCGGGTGATCATTGGGTCAGGTTTCCGAGCCGGGCCGGTTCGAAGGCGTCCTCGCCGATGCCGGTGCGAAACTGCACGTCGGAGCTGACCAGAATGGTCTGGCGTCCAGTGATGTGGTTGACCATGGTCATGTTCAGGGCGCGCCAGTAGCGCCCCAGGAACAGCTGGTAGCCATCCAGGGTCAAGGTCTTGAACTTGCTGCCCTTGCGGTCGTAGTACTCGGTCTTCATCTGCCGGTAGTCGGCCTTGTTGTACCAGACCCAGATCGACGAATAGCCCGAGTACGGGTACAGCGGCACCTGCTTGACCACCGCGCACTCGGCATCGCCGCAGGGCTCGTCGCGCAGCCACTGGTAGTCGTAGTTGCCGACCTCCATCGAACCGATGTCCTCGTAGGAGAATTCGCTGCCGGAGAACGAGCCGGAACGGTCGGCCGCCGCCACCCGCTTGACCCGTTTCAGGGCCGGCAGGTACAGCCAGACCTGATCGCCTTCCTTGATCTTGGAGTGGATCAGCACCCGGGAATTCTTGATGTTCTCCGGGGCCTCGAAGGTCAGCAGCACCTTGTCCCCCACCGCCGTGCTGGCGGTTTCGAAACTGTTCATGCGCATGAAGCGATCGGTGCGGGCGCCCTCCTTCTCCACCAGGGTCAGGCGGATCCGCGCGCTGGTGTCCTGGTAGCCCAGGTCGCTGTCACGCCAGCGATGGGCGTATTGCTGCCCCAGTTCCTGTTCCGGGCTGGCCAGGGTCGGTGCCTGGTGCAACAGGGCGCACAGTGACAGGCAGGCGCCGAATGCGGCTTTGTGATTCATGGTCGAGTCCTTGTCTGAATGAGGGTCGGGTCAGGCTTCGCGGGCCGCCAGCCGGGTGGCGGCACGGCCCCACAGAAAGCGGTCGAAGGTCAGCAGCACCAGGGGCAGGCACAGGGCGTCGAAGATCAGTCCGAGGAAGATCGCGATCACCGCCAGCAGGCCGAAATCGGCGTTCATGGAAAACGGCGAGAGGGTCATCACCATGAAGCCCGAGGCGAGGATCACCGAGTTGGCGAACACCGATGGCAGCACATGCTGGTAGGTCAGGCGCAGGGCTTCCCGGGGCGAGTGGCCCTGCTCCAGGCGCAGCCCCTTGTAGTGGCTCATGATGTGGATCGTGGCCTCGACGATCAGGCCGTAGACCACCACGCAGACGTTGATCGCCGCGGTGTTGATCTCGCCGCGCCACAGGCCCCAGAGGCCGAACATGATGAAGAACGGAAAGACGTTGGGCAGCACGCTGATCAGCCCCAGGCCGGCATTGCGCAGGAAGAACGCCACCATCAGGGTGATGGTCAGCAACTCGAACAGCAGGCCGTTGACCATGTACTCGATGCTGATGTGGGTCAGGTTGGCGAACACCACCGCCTCCCCCGTGCCCAGGCCCGGGATCAGCGCGCTGCGCCGGGCATTGGCCTGCCACCAGTCATCGGCCCGCTGCTTGATGTCGCGGATCTGCTGGGTGTCGAGCCGGGTCAGGGTCACCACCAGGCGCGTCGCCGACTTGTCGATGTTGATCTGGCTGCCCAGGTCCAGGCCAAAGGGCAACGACATCTCGTAGACCAGCAGCATCTGCGCCGCCAGCGCCGGGTCCACCGGCAAGCGGTAGTCCTCGGGCCGGCCGCCATTCATGGTCTGGTTGAGCTTCTTAAGGGCATCGCCGAGGGTGGTCACCGAATCGACCTCCGGCTGGACCCTGAGCCATTGGGCGAAGCGATCGAGTTCCTGCAGAAAGGCCGGGTCGGAGATATCGCCCTTGCTGGAGGTGGCGACGTACTCCAGGCGATAGATGCCGGACAGGTTGTCCATGGCGAACTCGGTGGCATTGCGCACCGGGATGCTGGTGTCGAAGTTCTCGACGATCCGGTCGTTGATCAGGTTGTGGCGGGCCGGTTCGATCGCCAGCACGAACAGCACCACGAACCCCAGCAGGCAGAGTTTCGGGTAGCGCAGCAACGGCTCCATGTACGCCGAGTAGCGGCGGCTGGCCGCGCCTTCCAGCGGCTTGAGGCGCAGCAGCGGAATCAACACTGCGGCCACCGAGAGGGTCACCAGCAGCGCCATCACCGCGCCGATGGCGGCCAGCACGCCGAACTCCTTGTAGGGCGGCGACGCGGCGAACACCAGGCTGTAGAAGCCCACGGCATTGGTCGCGGTGCCGATGGCGATGGGCTTGATGGTGTCCTTGATTGCCGCACAGGCCAGGTCCACCCGGCGCTCGCCGTACTGGCCGCTCATCTGCCGCGCCGCCGACAGCACATGCATGATCTCCGCCACCGAGGTGGCCAGCACGATGGTCGGCAGCAGCCCGGTCAGAGCCGTCGCCTCGAACCCCAGCCAGCCGCTGGCGCCCAGGGTCGCGGCAGTGGCCAGGCTGATGGCGATCAACACCACCAGCAGCGCGCCAAGGCTGCGCAGCATCAGCACGCTGGCCAGGAGAATGATCAGGTACATCAGCGGAGTCAGCACCGCCATGTCCTGTTGCGCGGCTTGCGGGTAGGCCGCCTCCACGGCGGCCAGCCCGGTCAGGTGCACTTCCAGGCCGGGGTTGTTGCGCGCGAAGTCATCCAGCAGGCGCTGGCCTTCGGCGGTGGCGGCGAGCGCCGCGTCCAGGGTCTGGGGCGGAAACTGCAGGGTCACCAGCACGCCCACGGTCTGGCCATCGCTGGACACCAGGCGCTTGACCAGCTCGATGTCGTTGCGTCCCAGGCGCTCCATCAGCTGGATATGCGCCGGCGTCAGGTCCGCCGGTTCGCGCACCAGGGCCTCGACGTGCACCGTGTCGTCCTCGGCGAACACATGCTGGAAGTTGGTCACCGAGTCGACCCGATAGGCGTGGGGAATGTGCCAGGCTCGCTGGGTCAGCTCATGCAGCTGTTCCAGGTAGGCACGGTTGAACATCGTGCCCTTGGGGTTCTTGATCACGAACAGCAAGGTGTCGGACTTGCCGAACTGACGATGCAGCGCATCCAGTTGCTCGACGGTCTTTTCGCCCTCGGGAAAGAACGCCCGGTAGTCGGCGGCGAACCGAATCGAGGTCATCCCCCAGGACAGCACCGCCACCAGAATCAGTGTCAGGGCGAACAGCCAGAAGCGGTAACGCTTGAGCCAGCGTTCGAAGGTTGAAGTGGCCATCAACGGCGCCCTCCCGGACCGGGACCGATCAGCTCAAGCAACTGGGCGACGCCCTCCTCGACGCTGCGTCCGGCCGTATCGATCTGGCACTCGCAAGCCGGTGGCGGCTCATAGGCGCTGTCGATCCCGGTGAATTGCGCCAGCTGGCCGCTGCGAGCCCGGGCATACAGGCCCTTGGGGTCGCGGGACTCGCACAGCGCCAGGGCGGTGGCCACGTGCACTTCAAGGAAATGCCCGCCAGGAAACAGCGCCCGCGCCCGCTGGCGATCTTCGATAAAGGGCGAAATGGCGCTGACCAGCACGATGTAGCCACTGTCGTAGAACAGCCGGGCGACCTCCCCCAAACGACGAATGTTCTCCTTGCGGTCGGCGGCGGCGAACTTCAGGTCGCTGTTCAAGCCACTGCGCAGATCGTCACCATCGAGCACCCTGACCCGCGCCCCCAGCGCCCCCAGCCGAGCCTCCAGGGCCCTGGCCAGGGTCGACTTGCCGGCACCGGACAGGCCGGTGAACCAGACGCACAGCGGCCCGTGGGCCAGCGCCGCTGCGCCACCGCAGGCCAAGCCGCCGGTGTTGCCCTTGCTCATGTCATCGATATTCACTGTCACGTCTCTCATAGGCACATCCAATGGGTTCACTCATAGACCGAGCGAATGATTCGGCAGGGATTACCCGCCGCCAGCACACCGGGGGGAATCGAACGGGTGACCACGCTGCCGGCGCCGATCACGCTGTTGTCGCCCACCTCCACGCCCCCCAGCAGCACGGCCCCGGCACCAACCCAGACGTCGTTGCCCAGGACGATGGGCGCCGCGCGCTGCACGCATTTGCGCCGGCCATCGACCAGCACCGTGCGCGCCTCGGGCTGCAGCGGGTGGCGGGTGGTCATCAGCTGCACGTTGGGCGAGAGGTAGACCCGATCGCCAAGGACGATCCGGTTGCCGTCGACAAAGGTGCAGTTCATGTTGATGAACACCTCGTCGCCGATTTCGATATGCACGCCGTAATCGCAATGGAAGTTGGCTTCCACCCAACTGTCGCGCCCCACTCGCTTGAGCAGTCGGGCCAGCAAGGCTTGTTGTTGCTTGATATCCAGCGGCGAACAATTGTTGTAAAGCCGTTGTAACTCCTGGGCACGCATGCGCATCCGTGCCAACTCCATGTCAGGGGTGCAGAACCATTCGCCGGCCAACATGAGTTCGCGGGCCGAAGGCTGTTTCCGGTTTGCATCAATTGCAATTTGCGGAACTTCCATGAGCAACTCCGAAGTTCAATAAGTTCAGGCCTGCGGCAACTTTTCATAAACGGATATATGTTTGAACGAGCCCTCGACGAAGGGCGTCTTGTCCCAGCTCGACCAGCGCTCCAGCAGACGCATGCCGGCCAGTTCGGCCATCAGGTCCAGCTCGGCCGGCCAGGCGTAGCGCAGCTCCACCGGAATCACCCGCATGCCCTGCGCCTGCAGACGGATAAAGCGGCAGCTGACCCGCTGGGCCACCGGGTCCAGGCGCGAGGCTTCCAGCAGCACCTCGTTGCGCTCCAGGCCGCCGACGTACACCGGCTGGTCCTTGGCGTAGCGCGACAGGTCCGGGTAAAAGGTTTCGATCACCAGCCGTCCGCGCGTCTTGAGCAAGCCGCTGGTGGCCTTGAAACAACTGACCTGGGCGGCCTGGGACGGCAGCAGGAACAACGAGCTGAAGGTGCAGAAGGCCATGCTGAAGGGCCCGCCGCGGACTCCTTCGAGGGTGGCGAAGTCGGCCTGGGTCAGCGGCAGCTCGGCGCCGCCGGGCTTGGCCCGCAGTTTCTCCAGCATCGACGGCGAAGCATCGACGCCATGCACCTGGACCCCGCGCTCGCGCATCGGCAAGGCGAAGCGTCCGGTGCCGATGCCCAGTTCCAGGACCGGTTCACGGGTGCCGGCCATGGCCACCAGCACTTCGATGGCATTGGCCGGAGCCTCGCCATACAGATCGTCATAGATATCGGCCAGGGTTTCGCCGTAGGTGCTGGCATCGCTCATGTGCTGTTCCACTCTGTGTTTTTTAAGGGCAATGAGGTCCCGTGCGGGGGATAGAATCCCCCGCAGGAAACAACCGTTAGTTATGTGTTCAGTTCAAAGAACTAGTGTTTGAGTGCTTGCCTTACATAATCGGCAAGTTGCTTGTCTTGAACATCCGCTAGTGTCAGCAGCTTTATATGTCGACGAAACTTTCCCGAGCCTTCCAGAACCCCATGCGGGTCGTCGAACAGATAGCCCTGGCCAAACTCCACCGACACGTGTCCGGTATAGGCATAGACCCCGCAGAAAGGCGCGACACGGGAAAACAGGATCCCCCCGTACTTCACCGATTCGGCGACCGTGCCGCAGCACTCCTCCACCACCTGGCGTACCCGTTGCACCACCTGCAGCAGGTGGCCGTGGGTACTGCCGATGTCCTCGAGCAAGGCCAGGACGGCATCCTCGGTTTTACGCATGCTTGGGCACTCCCTGCCGGTGTCTTGGGTCGGGCCGACCAATCACTGGCCCACCGGGGTGCACAGTTCCACCAGGGTCCCGGCCGGGCAGCGGACATAGGAAACCACCTGCCCCCAGGGCTTTTTCTGCACCGCCGCGTGTTCCGTGGCGCCGGCGGCCAGGGCCTTGGCATGGGCCTTGGGCACGTCGTCGGTGACCAGGGCGATCTCGATACCCAGGGGTTGCTGCTGGGGGCTGCAGAACTGGTAGCCGCCTTCGCAGTTGGAATGGGCCAGTTCGCGACTGGCGAATGCCAGGGTGGTGGCGCCACTGTCGAGTTCACCGTAATCACCGGATTCGTCGAGAAAGCGCCGGGAGAAGCCGAAAGCGTCTTCGAAGAAACGGATCGAGGCTTCGACATCGGGGACATAAACAATCGTGTATCCAAACTTCACAGTGTCACTCCTTAATTGCTCTGTTTATGCGACTCGTGGTGCCGAAGGGCACCCGCGAGCCGGTGTGGATTTTCCCGGTAAGGCTGCACTTGCGCCAGCACTGAATGCCCCTGCCGCCCGGGTTTCATCGGGCCGCCGCCTGCATCAGGCACTGCACCACCTGTTCCAGGGCGGCCCCGGACAGCAGGCTGTAGTGATCCGCGGTCAGGGTCAGGCAACGCTCGCCCACGGCTTGCTCGGCCAGGGGCCGCAGGCCGCTGGAGCGGTGTTCGACACTGGCCCGCAGGTGCCAGCTCGGGCAGTTCACCGGCCGGTAGCGATAATCCAGCAGGGCCGCGTAGTGCCGACAGAACAGGGCAAAGCGCTCCTGGGAGGCGCTTTCGGCAATGGCCGGCAGCGCCTGGCCCTGGGCCTGGATCTGTGCGGACTGCTCCAGGTCGCGCTGGAACAGTTGCTGCAACAGGCTGGGCGGCAACTCCGGAGCCGGTTCCGGCGGCGCGCCCGCGTCGAGGGTCACCAGGGCCGGCCGCACCTGCCCGTCGGCACTCAGCAGGCGGGCCATTTCCACCGCCAGCACGCCGCCGAACGACCAGCCGGCCACCACCACCGGGCGCCCGGCCAGCAGGCGCTCCTGCAACTGCCCGAGGTATTCCCGGGCCTGGGCCTGGAGGTTGTCGAAGCGCTGGCCGGCGTCGGCGCACAGGCCGATCACCTCGAAGCTCTCGCGCATGAGGCGAATCAGTGGCCAGTAGCACGACAGCGCGCCGCCCACCGGGTGCACCAGCACCAGCAGCGGCCGGCGGTCATCGGCGCTGGCGCAGAAGTCCACCCGATTGCGCGGCCGCGACCCGCATCCCTGCAGGTAGCCGAGCAAGGCATTGACCGAGGGATAGGCGTAGATGTCCGCCAGACTCAGGTCCAGCCCCAGCTCGCTGTTCAGCGCCAGCAGGATGTGCACCGCGTGCAGTGACGAAGCCCCCTGGTCGAACCAGGACGCGTCGGGCTCGCGCAACGCCGGCAGGACCCGCTGCACGCAGCCCAGCAGCAGGTCCCGGCGTGCCGAGAACTGCGCATTCGCGGCCGGTGCCTGTGGCTCGCAGAGCCCCGGCAGCAAGGCCAGCAGCGCCCCGCGGTCGACTTTGCCATTGGCCGTCAGCGGCAGTTGCGCCAGGGCGAACAGGCGCACCGGCACCATGTAGGGGTTGAGGTACTGGGCGGCGAAGTCCAGCACCGACTCGCCACTGGGCAGCGGCTCCCGGGCCACGAAGAAGCCGTACAGGGTGCCGCTGCCGTCGACGCAGGTGGCCGCCTGTTGCACCCCGGGGGCCCGGGCCAGCACCGCCTCGATTTCCGCCAGCTCCACGCGCATGCCATTGAGCTTGACTTGCAGGTCCTGGCGGCCGAGGAACTCGATCTCCCCGTCCATGCGCAGGCGACCCATGTCGCCGGTGCGGTAGACCCGCTGCTGCAACCCGGGCTCGATGAAGAACGCCTGATCGGTACGCTGGCGATCGTGAATGTAGCCGGCGGCCAGGCCTTCGCCGGCGATGTACAGCATGCCCTTGACCGAGGGCGGACAACGGCGGCCCAGGTCGTCGAGTATGTAGAAACGCTGATTGCTCAAGGGCCGTCCGTAGGGAATGCTCGGCCATTGCCGGTCCACCTCCTGCACCTCGAAGCAATTGGACCAGATGGCCGCTTCGGTGGCCCCGCCCAGGGCCGCGAAGCGCGAGCCCGGGGCCAGTTCCCGCAAACGCTCCGGCAGGCCCAGGGCGATCCAGTCGCCGCTGGCCATCCACAGCCGTACGCTGGCGAGGGCGTCCGGCCGGTCCACGGCCCGGGCGTAGCCCAGGGCCATTTCCATGATCGCCGGGACCGAGTTCCAGACACTTGCCCGGTGGCGCTGCGCCGCATCGAGCCAGGCTTGCGGATCAGCGCTGCGCTGGGCATTGGCCGCGAGGATCAGCGCGCAGCCGCACAGGGCCGGCATGAACAGGTCGAACACAGACAGATCGAAGCTGAACTCACTGACCCCGAGCAAGCGGTCCCCGGGCTCGATGGCAAAGCGTTCGCGGCAGTCCTGCAAGGTGTTGAGCGCCGCGCGATGGCTGATCGCCACGCCCTTGGGCGTACCGGTGGTGCCCGAGGTGAACATGATATAGGCCAGGGCCGTGTCCACCGCCGGGTAGGCCGGCCTGATCGCCGGGCCCCGGGCCTCGGACGACTGCAGCCAGTGCCGGTAGTTGAGCGACCAGTTCACCGGCGAAGCGATGATCGCCGCAATGTCGCCGTCGTCGTCGCCCAGGACCGTGGTGGCCGCGGCCTGATTGATGATCGAATGCACCCGGCGCGGCGGCGAAGCCTTGCTCACCGGAACATAGGTGGCACCGGCCATCAGCACTGCATAGATCGCCACCACGTTGCCCACGTCACGACTGCCGCGCACCACCACATGGTCGCTGGGCCCTACCCCGTTCTCGTTCAGGTGGCTGGCCAGGCGACTGGCCAGACACAGCAACTGGGCAAAGCTCAGGCTGGCATCGTCGCTCAACACCGCCGGGGCGTCCGGGCGTTGCGCCGCCTGATGCAGCAGCCCCTGATACAGCGTCTGCCCGGACAGGGGCCGCTGCAGGTGGTTGAAACGGTCGACCTGTTCCAGCAAGGCCTGCGGCAACGGCAGCTCGCTCAAGTCCCAGCTCTGCGGCTGCAGGGCCAGGCGCTCCAGGGCGCCATGAAAATGCTCGAAGGCCTGGGCAATCAGCCCTGTTTCGAACAGCCCCTCGCGCTCGTCCCAGGACAGGCACAGGCCGTCGGCGCTGGCGAAGGCCTGGGCGTCGATCCAGATCTGCGGCGTCATCATCGCGTGGTCGGTCTGCTGCAGGGGCGCGGCCGGCAGGTCCATCTCCAGCAACGAGGAAAACACATAGGGCATCGGCGGCTCGGCGCTGCTGGCCCGCTGGTCGTGCTCGCGGATCCACTGGCGAACCACCGACACGCCGTCGTAGGCGCCATGCTGCAGCGCCGCGTACAGATCCTGCTGGACCTGCCGGGCACAGGCGGCGAACGCCAGCGGCTGGGGCGGCAGATCCAGCAACAGGGTGTCGGCCTGGTTGCCGATGGTCGAGGCCAGCGCCGGTTCGAGCTGCGCCCGGGTGTTGTACATGACGCTGCAGGTCACCGAGGCCTTGCCCGACCAGCGTGCCAGGGTCTGCAGGAACAGGGTCAGCAAGGTCGCGTTGAGCGACACCTGATGGCGTCTTGCCGCGGCCTCCAGGGCCTGCTGCAGCGCCGGGGCCAGGACCCGCCGGTGCTCGATGAAACGCGGCGCCGCCGAAGCTCCTGGGCTGCGCCGGGCCAGGGGCAGATCGGGGCCGGCGGCCAGCTGGGGAATCTTGCGCTGCCAGTAGTGGCGGGCCTTGAACCGCGCCAGGCGGCGGCTGCGGCTCAGGGCCGCGAGCGCCCCCGGGGCATAGCCGGGGAGCGCGCCGTCGGCCTCCTGCGTCACCAGCGCCAGCAGATCGTTGATGAAGATCTGCACCGCCGACGCATCGAACAGCGCCAGTCGGTAGACCACGTGCAGGCAGCGCTCCTGGTGGTCCTCCACCAGCACCAGGCGCAGCAGCGGCTGTTCCGCGGCCAGAGGCGCAATGGGCATGGAGCTGTCCGCCAGGGAGGCGCAACGCCGCGCCCGCTCGCCGGCCACGGCGAGCTGCTGCTCGACGCCGGGCAACCCGGTGGCCAGGGGCTTGAAGCGCGGTGAATGGGCGTCCAGGGTGTAGCCCAGGACCGGGTGCCGGACCAGCATCCGCGCCAGGGCGCTCTGCAGCTGTGCCGCCGTCGGTACGGCACCGGCATACACCAGGTGCAGGTAGGCGGCGCTGCCCTGGCTGAAGGCCGAGTGCTCCCCCAGCCAGTAGGCCTGGCGCAGGCCGGCCAAGGGTGCCGCCAGCGGGTCGGGCGGCGCCAGGTAATCCAGCAGACGGTGCTTTTCGTGACCCACGCTGTGGCGGATGTCCTCGGGCAGCCCGGCCTCGTCGCAGCGATAGCGCAGGCGCCCGGCCTCTTCGTAGAGATGGACGCCACGCTGCTCCCAATGCTCGATCAGTGTCGCCACCGCCTGACTCATAGTTCGCCCTCCAGCATCGGCGCTTGCGGCTCGCTGTCCGCCGAGCGCAGCAGCGCGGTGACGAACTCGCCGAGGCTGGCGGTGCCGACAATCAGGGTCAGGTCAATACCGTCCTGGCCCCACAGCTGCGGGTGGCGTTGTTCCAGCAGCGCACACAGTTGCAGGGCCTGCAGCGAGCTACCACCGCAGGCAAAGAAATTGGCCGCACCGCTCAACTGATGCGGCGCCAGTTTCAGCAACTGGGCACAAAGCCCCAGCACGTCGTCCAGCAGTCGGGCCTGCAACGGCCCCGTCGAGGTTGCACTAGTCATGGACGGCTCCCAGCAGCGCCCGGGCCGCCAGTACATAGGCGTCGCTGCCCAGGCCGGCGATGAAGCCGTGGCACAGGGGCGCCAGCACGGAGTTGTGGCGAAAGGCTTCGCGGGCGAACAGGTTGGATATGTGCACTTCCATCCAGCGGCCCGGGTAATCCTGCAGCGCATCGCGCAGGGCCCAGCCGGACATCATCAGGGCCCCCGGGTTGATGATCAGGGCTTCGGCCTGGTGCTGGCTTTCGATGAAGTCGATCAGCTCGCCTTCGTGATTGCTCTGCCGGGCCAGCACCGTCCAGCCGCGGGCGGCGGCCACCGCGCTGACCTCGCGGGTGATCTCGGCCAGGCTCTTGGCGCCGTAGACCTGCGGCTCACGCTGTCCCAGGCGGCCCAGGTTGGGGCCATTAAGCAGGAGTAACGTCGGCATGGCTGGCCACCTCCAGCAAGGCCAGAATCTGGCGTGGATCGGTCAATTGATAGGTGCAGGGGTAGCGCCGGATGTCCTCGGCGGGATGGTCCCAGAGCGCCAGCGCGGTCTGCATGCCCGCCGCCTCGCCGCATTGCAGGTCGGCCAGGGCGTCGCCGATGAACAGGCAGCCGGCAGCCGGCACCTGCAAGTGCTCGACGATGATCCGGGCCATGTCCGGCGCTGGCTTGGGGTTGGCCACATCGTCGCTGCCGACTATCCGCGCGAAGTACTCCAGCAGGCCCAGGTGATCGAGAATCGCCACCGTGCGCGAGTGATCCTTGCCGGTGGCAATGGCCATGGGAATGCCCCGGGCCCGCAGCCCCGCCAGCAGCGGACGAACGCCATCGAACACGCGGATCTGCTGCATGCGCGCATTGCTTTCACGCATGAACACCGGATGCATCTGGGGCGGCAGCCCCATGATCTTCATGATCTGCACGAAGCTGCGGCCCAGGTGCTTGCAGTATTCGCTGAAGGGTGGCGGCTCGACATCCGCCCCCAGCACCTGGGCATGGGCCGCGTGATAGGCCTCGCGGATCACCTGCTTGCTGTCGATGAGTGTGCCGTCGAGGTCAAAAATGACCGCCTTGATCGCAGATTCAGACATGGGCCGCAGCCTCCATCGCCGCTTGATGATCCAGGCCACGGTCCACCGTGGCCACCATGGGGGCCAGCGCCAGGGACTGCGGCGCCAGGAAGGCCGCGACCCGGGCGAACTCGCCGTGCGGGTCCTGCAGCACCCGTTGATAGTCCAGCTCCAGCAGTTGCATGTTGGGCCGCTGACTGACCCAGGCCAGGGCCTGCGCCACGTGCTCGCGATACAGCCGGGCCAGGTCCTGCGCCTCGCGCACGCCCCAGGCCTGACCGCTGTGGTGCTCGGCCATGTCCCGCTGCGAGCGGATCACCGCGTCGATCTCACGGTGCATGAACAGCACCCGATAGCCATGGGTCGCCGGCAGGTGCTGGAGAAAGCGCGACACCAGCTTGACCGCCCGCCCGCGGGCCTGATCCATCCAGCCCAGATAGCCGTCCCGGGACTTCACCGCCTCCCACTCGAAGTAGCCATGGGGATTGCGCGCGTCGCCCTGGCGCAGGTGGTCGGTCAGCGGCGCCAGGCCACCGCAGGCCAGAGCGCGCATCATCATCGAGGTGCCGGAACGCGGCAGCCCCGACACCACGGTCACCCAGCCGCCATCGGCAGCGACACAGTCCGGCACGTTCATGCACTCATATTGCTTAAGCATCCCTGCTCCTTAGTCGTTCTGTTGCGCACCCAAGTCCCGAGGCTCGCGCTGCACCAGCCCCAGCCGGTGGCCGAAGGGGTCCTCGATCACCGCTTTGTAGCTGCCCCAGAGGGTCGCCACCGGCGGCTGGATGATCCGCACCGCCGCCGGCAGCCGGGCGATCAGCGCATCCAGCCCGGGCACCAGCAGGTCATGCATCACCGCCGCCGATGGCCAGGGGCGCTGCGGGTCCTCGATCAGGCCGAAGCCGGCGCCGCCCTGCTCGTCCACGTCCAGGCTGATCCAGCGGGTCGGGGCAAAGCGCCGACTGACGCGCAACCCCAGGACCTCCACGTAGAAGTCCTCGGCGGCGGCCAGGTCGGGTACCGCCAGGGTGACGAAGCACAGGGTCGAGCCACTCAACAGGGCAGGCATTGGCGCGCCTCCTCGGGCTGCGGCCGGGCGCCGACCTGGAACTCGAAGGCAACCCGGTGCCGGATCAGCGCGCAGACCACCGAGGCCTCGATGCTCGCCGCCAGCTGTGCCTGCAGCCGGGACCGTTGCGCCGCCGGCCAACCCTCGACCTGCAGGTCAAGCTCGATGTCCTGCAGGTGCACCGGGGTCGGTGCCACCTCGCACATGCCGCGGATGTCCACCATGGCGCGGATGTCCAGGCGCACCGCGCCGGGCAATTGCTGGCGGCGGCTGAGTTGGGCAAGCACATCGGCGGCGATGGCCATCAGCAGGTACTCCTGGGGGTTGGGGCCCCAGTCGATACCTGCCAGTTGCTTGGGCTGGTCGATGGGAAAACTGCGCCGATCCTCGGGCGCCTGCCCGGCAAAGTCGGCGCGCAACTGGGTGCCGTAGAGCCACTGGCAATCCAGGCTCAGGGCCTGCCCCGGTGCCTCAGCGGCGCACGCGGGGGCGCTGTCCAGTGGCGCAAAGTGCTGCCAGGCCCCCGGGCGCCCGGCGTCCACCAGCCGCGCCGCCAGCCCCAGGGGCTGGACGAAGGTCTGATGGTTGGGGCTATGGGTCTTCACCGCCTCGATCACCTCCAGGGCCTCGCTGAGCTTCTTGTCGGTTCCCGAGCGGATCTCGTAGCGCACCTGGGGCGCAGCGGCGCCGGCCTCCTGCAGGTGCGCGCGGGTGGTCATGGACAAGTGATCCACGGTGGTCCGGCGCGCGGAAAACCCTGAAACCGCCGACACCAGGAAGCACCCGGACAACGCCGCCAGGGCCAGTTCCTGGGGCCACGCCGGGTCCAGCAGGCCCTGGCACTGCAACGCCGGGCTCGGGCGGATCGGCACCTCGAAATGCCGCGGCGCGCGCAGCAGGCCGATGGTCGCCGGGGCGACCCCGGCGAGCATGCCGGCGGCAGGCGAATACTGGGCGTAGGCCCCATAGCGGAAGATCGCCTGGGCCGGCTCTTGCTGGATCTCGTGGACGATCTCGCTGAAACCCGAGATGTTCATACCGTTTCTCATGGCTGCTCGCCTCCTTGATAGACCTGCTGCAGGGCCTGTTCGAGGTCGGCACACAGGTCGTCGGGGTCCTCGATCCCCACCGACAGCCGCACCAGCCCGGGGTTGAGGCCGATCCGGGTCTGCTGCTCGCGGGTCAAGCCGCTGTGGGAGGTGTTGAACGGCAGGCTCACCAGGGACTCCACGCCGCCCAGGCTGGTGGCGCAGGTGATCAGCCGCAGGTGCTCCAGCAGCGCCAGCGCCGCGGCATCGCCGCCCTCCAGCTCAAAGCTGAGCATGCCGCAGGTGGCCTGGCCGGCGTACTGGTACAGATGGGGATGGGCATAGTCCTGGGCGTACAGCGAATGCACCCGCTTGACCTGCGGATGCCGTTCGAGAAAAGCCGTGACCTGCCGGGCGCCGGCGGCGTGGGCCTGCATGCGCACCGCCAGGGTCTTCATGCCCCGCTCCAGGAGAAAGCACACGAAGGGGTCGAGACTGCCGCCAAAGCGCAGCAGCTGGGCCCAGATGCGGTCCACCAACTTGCGACTGCCCGCCACGGCGCCGCTGGTGGCGTCGCTGTGGCCGTTGAGGTACTTGGTGGCCGAGTGGAGGACGATGTCCGCGCCCCACTCCAGGGGGCGGCAACTGATGGGGGACAGGAAGGTGTTGTCCACCACCAGCAGAATGTTCTGCTGTTTGCACAGCGCGGCGATGGCGACCAGGTCGATGGCCTTCATCAACGGGTTGGACAGCAGCTCGAAGAACATGATCTGGGTCTCCGGGCGGATGGCCCGGCGGATCTCTTCCAGGTCCAGCGGATCGACATAGCTCACCGAGCGCCCGGCCTGACCGATATCGGCGTGCAGCAGACTGTAGCTGCCGCCGTACAGGTCATAGGAGGAAATGATGTGGCCGTTGCGATTGGTCAGGGCGAACAGGGTCGAGGAGATCGCCGCCATGCCCGAGGACAGCACCAGGGCGCTCTGCGCGCCTTCCAGCGCGGCCACCTTCAACTGCACCGACCATTGCCCCGGGTTGCCGTAGCGGCTGTAGGTCGGGATGTCGCGGATATAGCCTTCCAGGAACGACTCGTAGGTGGTCTGGCTGAAACGGAAGGTGGTGCTGGGAAATATCGGCGTGCCCACCGCCCCGGTCACCGGGTCCTCATAGGTGCCGGCGTGCACACAGAGTGTCGCTGCCGTCTCGCCCTGGTTCAGGCAACGATTGTTGGCCATCGCCGGGCCGGCCAGGCGCTGGCGGTTCAACTGGTTGAGCCAGGGCAACTGGGCGTCGGTGCCGGGACGATTGGCAAACTCCGCCGCGGTCTTGTTTACGTCGTTCACACGCATTCCCTCGTCTTTCGAATCTTCCGGGTGATCCGGCGGATGCCGGATCTCCCTCGTCGGTACGGGCCGAGAACAGCACGCCCGACCTTGGCAAACGGGATCGGCCGCCCGCCGTGTCAGCCAATCCGGGCCTGGGTCTTGTCGGCGACGAAGGCCTCCAGACGCTCCAGGGAATTGACCAGTTCGATGGACAGCTCGTTGTCCTCGATGGAGAAGCCGAATTCGGTTTCCACCTGGATCAGCAGTTGCAGGGCGTCGATCGAGTTCAGCCCGAGGCTGCCGATCAGATCCCCTCCCGAGAGGTCTTCCCGGTTCAGTTCACGGCCCACGGTGCTGGAGAACACTTTGATCAAGCGGTCGGTGTCGGTCATTTTTCTAAACTCCTGGTGAATAACATCGTGCATTGGTAAATCGTCGATTCGCGGCGCCAGACTTGCTCGGCTACGAATCCTTGGCGCGCCAGCGCCGTCACCACCTCGGCCTGCCTCGGGTACTGGCAGCCGCCATGGGTCAGCCAGTCCACGCCGACGGCCGCCGAAGCCGTGTCGTTGAAAAAGATCTCGTCGATGATCAGCTGGCCATCGGGCCCCAGGCGTTCGAGCAAGGCCGGCAGGGCCTGGGCCACCCCGGGCTGATGCAGGGTGTTGTCGAGCACGATCACGTCGAACCCGCGCGCGTCCAGTTGCACCAGGTCCTCGTGGCTGTGCACCGGGATATCCGCCGCCGGTGGATTGAGCCCGCCCAGCTGGACGATCCGACTGGCCCGGCAATCCAGGCGCCGACGGCCCAGCAGGGCCTGGGTGTACACCGCGCCGGTGGCGCAGATATCCAGCAGGGCGATGGCCCTGGGCGCGTTGTGCAGGGCCTTGCGCCAGGTCAGCTGGGCCGCCAGCTGCTTGTCCGCCCCGGCCACCGCGCGCTGGTAGCGCCGCTGCAGCTGCGGGTGCTTGGGCGTCTGTTCGAAGGCGCGCCGATCAAGGCCGTCGTGCAGCACCGCCAGCATCGCGTCCAGGCGATTCCAGTGGCGACAGTTGAAGGACTCCAGGTCCAGCACCGCGGCCAGGTCCTCCAGGTCCCGCGGCGTCTCGGCCTCCGGGGCCTCGTGCAGCAGGCCGTTGGCCTGGGCCGTGTCGAAGGCCACTGCCAGGGTGTGGGCATGCAGGCCGGTGCGCTGGGCGATCTGATCGACGCTCAGGCCCTGGGCACTGAGCTGCAAGGCCCCGCTCTCCCACAGTGCCAACAGCAACTGCGAACGCTTGTAGGCATGGGCAGCCTCCAGCAACACCTGATTGCTCGCCGGACGATAACGCCGGCTGAGCAGCGGCTTGCCGTTGCCGCTGCGGGCGATCAGCGGCGTGCGCTCGAAGCGATCGGGAACCTTGGCCGGCGCCAGGTGGGCCAGGCAATGTTCGCGCAGCAGTCGCGGGTCCCACGGGCGTTGCGGGTTCCAGACCACGAAGGCGAAGACATGGTCGTTGCCCGACTGGGCGGACTTGACCGCGCGCACCGCGCAGTCCTGCACATCCGGGTGGCTGCCCAGCACCGACTCGATCTCGAACGGCGAGATCCAGCGCTCGCCACGGCGGATCGCCGTACTTTCGCGACCGACGATGCTGTAGCCGGCGGCGCTCTGTTCGGCGATGTCGCCGGTGTCGTAGAGACGCCCGTCCTCGAGTCGTACCTTGAGGGCGAAGGGCTGGCCCGGCGCCCCGGGCTGCAGCACCTCGATCCCCGGCATGGGAAAGCCGATGGACAGCGGCGGCAACGGCGCGACGCCGGCAAATACGGCACCGCTTTCGGTACTGCCATAGTTGCGCGACAGGCCGATGCCGAAGGCCTGCTGGAACTGCTGGTCGAGGTGTCCGTCCACGGGACCGGCGCCGGACATCACCCCCTTGAGCCGCTCGGGACGCGTTCCGGGTCCGCCGCGCTGGGCCAGTAGACCGGCCAGCAGTGGCGTCACCACGGCATGGCTGGCCCAGTGGCGTAACGCCTGCAACCCGGCCCCCAGCTCCGTGGGCTTGCAGATCTGCACCTGGCACCCGGCCAGCAGCGCACCCCATAACCAGCCCAGCGCATAGGCGTGATACACCGGAGCGATGAACAGCACCCGGTCCTCGGGGCCCAGTTGCAGCAGGCGGCAGTAGCGCAGGCCTTCGTCGCGCCAGCTTTGCAGGTCGCGAAAGATCAGCGATGGCTCGCCGGTGGTACCCGAGGTCAACAGATAGATGCCACGCCGCTGCGGCAACTGCGCCGGCACGCCAGTGCCCGGCTCCAGGCGAGTCACCTGCAATTGCCCCTGGTCCAGCGCCAGACAATGGCTGATGGCGGCCTGAGCCGCGTAGCGCTGCAATTCCCCGGGCCGGGCGTCACTGGCCACCAGTAGCGGCGACAGGCCGTGCTGCAACAGCATCAGCAGCAGAGCGACATGCTCCAGGGAGCTGTCGAACACCAGCAGCAGGCGCTGCTGACCACTGTCGGCCAGCGCTGCCAGCGGCGGCACCCAGCGCTCGCGCATGGCGGCAGGCAAGGCGGCCAGCACCGGGCCTGCGGTCACTTCGCTGAACCAGCGCTCGTCGTCAGGCAACTCATGCACCATTGCGATAGGCCTCCTTGGCGTGTTCGAGCAGGCTCCTGACCGCTGCCGGGGCGTAAGACGGCGCGCGGCACAGTTCGTCGAGGCTGATGGCGTCCTCGAAGTACAGGCTCAGGGTGTCCCAGGGGGTGAAGCAGCCCTTGCAGGCATCCAGGCGCGGCCGCTCGGCCAGCAACAGTTGATAGAACGGTGAACGGTTGACCGGGGCCAGGGCCTTGTTCCAGTCGTCCTCCAGCAGGTTGCCCATGTTGTGGAACCAGATGTTCGGGCACGGTGTGGCCACGCCGTCGCTGAAGGTCGACAGCACCAGCCGCGGCAGGTGGCAGCGCCAAGTGCGCCGGCCCTGGTGGTAGAACGAGCTGAGCCGGTCCAGGTAGGCCTTGGGCGGCAGGATCTGCGGGTAGCGCTCGCGCAGCTCGAACAACTCATCGATCAGCGGATACTGCTCGGGCCGGACCTTGAAGCTGTCGCTGTCCGGGCCGCGCACGGGGAAGGGAAACAGTTGCGGCGGATTGTCTTCGAAGCGGGCGCACCATTCGACGAATTCCCGCAGGTAAGGCGCACTGCGATCATTCAGCACGCCGTAGATTTCCAGCGGCAGGCCGGCCTCCAGCACCATGGCGATGCGCTCCATGATCATCTCGTGGATGCGCGGCGACAGGACCCGGTAGCTGTTGCCCTCATAGTGGCTGCTGTCCAGGGATATCTGCACCACGACATTGCCCAGTGCGGCCAGGCGCCGCACCTTGTCCCGGGTCAGCGGCAGGCCGTTGGTCTGGACGATCAGCACCTCGTGCAGCGGCGCCATGCGCTCGATGAAGGTCATGATGCCCTTGATGATGAAGATCTCGCCGCCAGTGAGTTTCAGCAGCGGCGGCCTGAAGGTGCGGTTGACCCGCTCGACGATGGTCTGCAGGCGCTGGCCCAGTTCGCTGTCTTCGCTGTAGACGTCATGCACCGGCGGTTGAAAGATTAACTTGCCCTCGTGGGACGACTTCATGTTGCTCTGCCCGGTCAGGCAGTAGGTGCATCCCAGGTTGCAGGAATCCTCGTTGATCACCAGGTCGTTGCCCAGCAAGCGGCTGTGGCCGAGGAAGTTCACCGGTTCGGCATTGGTCATGGCTCAGGCCTCCTTGCTGAACTGGATATCGCGCAAGCTCAGGCCCGCGCGGTGCAACTGCATGCTGATGCCCAACTGGACCTGGCGTAGCTCGCCGAGCTTGCCCCGGTAGAACTGCTCGACCTGGGGCCGCCGCTCGTGGGCATAGGCCTCGGTGAGGGTGCCCTCCTCGGCCAGGTCGGTCATCTGGGAAATCAGCTCATAGTTGAAGTCGCTCATCTGCCGGCGCAGCTCGGTGGCCTTGGCTTCCCCCGCCTGCAGGATCGCCAGGCCCCGGGGGTCATCCAGCACCGCTCGGCGCAGGCGCGACATGAAGGTGTGCATGACGATGTCGTAGGTCTCGAACTCGAACACCGCCGGTTCCTTCTCGATGACCATTTCCGAGGCGTACTTCTCGCCGTAGAGCAAGGCGCTGATGGACGACAGCTGGCGCACCCGCGGGTCTTCGAAGTCGTAGCTCAGGGCATTGAGCGAGACGTCGAAATCGTCATGCAGCTTGCCTTCGGCGCGCAGGGTCTCCACGGCTTCGGCTCCGGGATAGAGCTCCAGGCGCACGGTGTAGCGGCGCAGGTTGTAGCCCATGTACTGACGCAGGAAGAGGTTGTTGTCGCGGATCTCCTGGAAGGTCGACCAGGGGTGGTAGGCGATGAAGCCGAAGGCCACGTAGATGCCAGCACCACGCACCAGTTCGATGGCACGCTTGTTGTCCTCGACCGTGGATTTCTTCTTCCAGCGGTCCAGGCCGATCTGCGAACCCGACTCGATGCCGATCAGCACTTTTTCCAGGCCCGAGCGGTACAGCAGGTCCAGCAGCGGCTGGTCCTCGGCGTGCCAGTTCTTGGCCTGCATGCAGCAGTTGTAATAAATCTTCAGGCCGCGATCGAGCACGCCCTGGGCGATGTCGGCGATGCGCTGTTTGGCGAATGGCGCGCCACCCGGGTCTTCGAACGTGGAGTCGACGAAGTCGAAGGTGTTGAAGTTGTACTTGTGATACAGGCGCTCGATTTCGTCGACGATGTTGTCCGGGGTCCTGGCCCGCCACAGCTTGCCGGGGTTGATCTTGTTGCCGGCGTGGGGGGCGTTGCAGAAGGTGCAGCGGGCGGTGCAGCCGCGGGTGGTAGCCAGGCGCAGATAAGGCAGCTTGCCATGGTTGAGTTCGAACTGATCCCGGGCCGGTTCGGGCAGCATGTCCAGCTCCGGCACCGGCTTGCCGATGGGGTTGTCGATGACGAACCCGCCCTCCTCGCGCCAGCTCAGGCTGGGCACCGAGGCGTAGTCACCGTGATCCCAGAAGGCCTCCACGTAGCGCACTAACGGCACATCGCCCTCACCCCGCACCAGGGCGTCGAGGAAGCTCCAGTTGGGGTTGCTCAACAGCTTGGAGCCGAGGAAGGTGGCCAGCGGACCGCCGGCCAGAAAGGCCACCCGCGGCTCCAGCGCCGCGCGCAATGCCGAACCGAATGCGGTGGCGTGGCTGACGGTGACCGTGGTCAGGGAGAACCCGATCAGGTCGGGCTTGAAGGCCACCACCTCGGCGATGGCGATCTCGTCGCCGTGCTGGATCGACTTGACCTCGACCACCAGGCACTCGGCCCCCAGGTCCCGCAGGATCGACACCAGGTAACTGACGCCCAGGTGCTCGGAGCTCATGACCAGGTCGCCGTCGAGCAGCACCGGGAAGCACACCCGCATGGGGTGCGGCTTGCGGAAGTCGACACTGGAATGCAGTGGATTGGCCGCCGGCGCATCGAGCGACTCGGCCAGATTGGTCAGGGGAATCAGCCCTTCGGCGGCGTTGGTGAACGGTACGGTTTCCATTAAAAGTACCCAATTTGCTGTAATTGGCTGTCCATGAAGCGCTGCTCTTCTTCACTCATGCGGGGCCCGCCACTGCCTTTGCGCCCGGGCTCGCGCCGGGGCTCGTGGGGCGGTTCCAGCAGCCAGTGGCCTTCGAGCCCTTCCGGCACCGGCAGCCCCAGATGGGCGAGGATCGTCGGGTAGATGTCTTCGATGCGCGCTTGCAGCGCGACGTCTTGCGCAAAGCTCGAACCGCGGATGAAGACGATGCCGTCGGGACGATGCACCCCGCGCTGGGCCGGCGAGCTCCAGACCTGCCCGGTGAGGCTCGGGGTCGGCATGACGCTGAAGTCCCTGGGGATCAGCAGGTAGTCGGGGGCATCCGACAGGCGCGCCCCGACATAGACCTGGTCGGCACGGACCAGCCTGAACCAGGGCCGGCCCTGATCGTCGAGCACCTGGGCCAGGGCGCGCTTGAGGCGCTCTTCGGCGGCCGGCAACTGCTCGTCGGTCAAGCGGCCCTGGGCCTCGCGCCCGACCCGGTTGGCGTTCAGGCCGAAGCAGCCGGGAGTGGGCATGTAGAAGTCGGTGCGCGACCAGTCGATCAGCCGCCGGTAGCTGGCGGGGTCATCGAACCAGGAGCGCGCGCCCGGATCGTCGTGCGCCGTCTCGGCCCCGTCCTGCTGCCGTTCGAAGCGGGTTGCCAGCAGGCCATGCTGCTGGAGGAATTCGTGCACGCTGAAGTCGGCCTCGCACAGGCCGAAGCCGTGGTCGGAAGCCACCACCACCAGGGTCTGGTCGTCGGTCAGGGTCAGCAAGGTGCCCAGCGCCCGGTCGATGTCGACATAGCACTGTTCCACGGCCGCACTGGGGGCCTGGGCATCGCCCCAGTAGTAATGACTGACCCGGTCAACTTCGGTAAAGACCACGAAGAGTGCATCTACCGGCCGGTTCTTTTGCAGAAAACAGCAAGTTTCAGCACGACCGTCGATAAACTTTCGCGCCTGCTCGCAATAATCTTCCTGACCGCGATACATGGTGACCAGATCGGAATGATAGTGCAGGCCCGCCTGCATCAATTCATGCATCAAGTTGCCGGGTGCGGTATATCTCAATGTCTTTGCCAGGGGCCAGCTGATCATGTAGCCGCCCTGCAAGTCGGCCGGCGGATGAGTCATGGGGATGTTGTAGGCACCCACTTTCAGGCCATGGCGCTGCAGGGTCAGCCAGCAGGGCTCGCGCCCGTAATCGGCGGCATTCATGGCCCTGAAACGATAGTCGTCACTGTGGGTCGACCAGAACTGGTAGATCCCGTGCTCACCCGGGGAAACCCCGGTAAACATGGAGGCCCAGCCCGGTGCGGTATGGGGTGGAAAGGTCGATTGCAGCACCCCATGGGCGGCGTGCCGACGCAATGCGCTGAAGTTGGGCAACAGGCCCCGCGCCATCAATTGCTGGAGCACGGCATGGGAGGCGCCATCGACACCGAAGACCAGCAACTTCAACTTTTGATCTTCCATGATCATTCACTCCCAAGAGATAAACATAATGAACAGCAGGTTACGAACAGGCACCAGCCGGCCACTGGCCTATAACCACTTATAAAAAGCAATCAACTAAGGTCCTGCTCTTTCAAACTTGAAAGAAACAGTGCAACTTGCAAGCGGACAGGTCATTTAATGGCAATGCCAAAACAGACCATCACGTCCTGGATGAACAAGACCCCCTGAAACAAACATCGACTTGCAACAAACTGGCTTAACGCATTGATCGGCTGTTCATCCACCGATGTACCTGCGAGCGCCCTGCGCTCCCCTGGGGTGTTCGCTCAGTAACTGCGCAGCCCCGGAGTCGCCAGCGCCGGCCTGGCCGCTTGACTGTCGCCGCCCGGCGCTCCGCGCTCGACGATCTTCATCGCCCGTACATCGCACTTCAGGCTGGCGCAGATGTAGTCGAAGGCCTTGACCGGGTCGCAGCGGGTTCCGCAGGTAAAGATGTCGAGAAACAGCGCACCGTGCTCGGGATAGGTGTGAAAGGAAGCATGGGACTCCGCCAGCATCACCAGCACCGTCGCCCCCTGCGGCTCGAAGCGCTTGGTCATGGTGCCGCACACTGTGGCCCCGGCTTCGACGGATGCTGCGCACAGCAACCGGGTCAGGGCCTCTATGTCGTTGAGCTGTTCGGGAGAGATCTGATAGAGCTCGCCCAGGGTGTGCCTTCCAAAAAACGCATTGGCATCCGGGTTCATATGACGTCCCTGTATCGACGCAGGCGGGTAGCGATAGTCGGTGAATAAACGGCTGCTGGAGCCCCACTGCACTGCTTGCAGGGCTCCGATGATGGGGCAGCCGCCGCCCGCGGATCCACCCTTGCGTGCACGGGGTTATTTGAGTTTGTGAGCAAATTATTCCAATTGTTTCCGAGGGGCTTTGCGCATCTCATCGCCTGCCCAAGACAGTTCACCGCTCTTCTGATCCAGATCAACGACTCCCCAGAGGTGAGCGCCGAGATTAAGACCCAGCAACGGCTTCATCACAGGCGTTGGCTACGGCGGCTTGCGCCGGACGGACGCCGTGATGCTGGACGTTGAATCGGCAAGCACATCCGATCTGCCCAGGCGGCTCGAAGAGAGGATGTTCATCGTCCGCCTGCCATCCGAAGAGGAGAACCGAAAATGAGCAACTCCGTGAAGAAGATGCCGGTCACCACTGAAGACAAATCCACCCGGCATCCGCTGGCCACAGACCTTTGGCGGCCCCTGGAAAAACTGCGCCAACAAGTCGATCACCTGTTCGATGACTTCAATCGCGGCTCGGGGCTTTCACCCTTCGGTCGTGGACTGTTCGATGTCGAACCCTTCTGGCGCCGCGAACTGATGGGCCACGGCATGCCTGCCGTGGACATCTGCGAGAAGGACAAGAGCTACGAGATCACCGCTGAACTGCCCGGCATGGACCAGAAGAACATCGAGATCAAACTGTCCAACGGCAGCCTGATCATCAAGGGCGAAAAGAAAGAGGACAAGGAAGAGAACCGCAAGGGCTATCACCTCAGCGAGCGTCACTACGGCTCTTTCGAGCGGGTGTTCAATCTGCCCAAAGGCGTCGACGCCGAGAAGATCGATGCCAGTTTCAGCAAGGGCGTGCTGAGCATCTCGCTGCCGAAAAAGCCTGAAGCCATGAAGGCGGACACAGTCGTGCCGATCAAGGGCGAGTAGGTTCCGCACTAGGGTGCCCCTTGCCGCAACAGCGGCAAGGGGCTTTTTCCTGGCGCCGCCCGAAGACGATCGATGTGTCGCTCCACCATCGGGCTTTAGTGCCCGCCCGGCGCTGCAAATGGCGAACGGCTTGAGGCCACCGCTGACTGCGCCTTGACCGCCAGGACGCTGCAGGGCACCTGGTAGAGGATGTGTTCGGTGGTGCTGCCCAGCACGTTGTCCAGGCCGTGGTACTGGTGACGGGCTGCGTGGCCCTGCCCTTGTCGAGTCATGAGCATGAAGAAGAACCACCAGTGGAACCTGTCGTACTTCGTGATCGCCTTTATGCTGTTCACGCTCGTGCAGACTCTGTTCATCGAACGTCATGCCGCGCAGAACATTCCTTACAGCCAGTTCCTGCAACTGCTGAACGAAAAAAAACTCAGCGACCTGCAGATCGAGAAGGAACGGATCAGCGGCAGACTGCTGGCTCCCATCGACGGCCACGACAGCTTCACCACGGTGCGGGTCGATCCGTCACTGGCTGGCGACCTTGTCCAGTCAGGCGTCGGGTTTACCGGGGTCAACGACTCTTCATTCTTGAGCGGGCTGATCGGCTGGCTGTTGCCGTTGGTCCTGATCATGGTGATCTGGCACTTCCTGTTTCGCGGCCTGGCCGAAAGGCAGGGGCTTGGCGGCTTGATGAACATCGGCAAGTCCCGGGCCAAGGTGTTCGTCGAACGCGATACCGGGGTCAGGTTCGCCGATGTCGCCGGGATCGATGAAGCCAAGGCCGAACTGGTGGAAGTGGTCTCCTTTCTCAAGGACCGGGCCAAATACGCCCGTCTGGGCGCGCACATTCCCAAGGGGACGCTGCTGGTCGGCCCGCCCGGCACCGGCAAGACCCTGGTGGCCAAGGCCGTTGCCGGTGAAGCCGGTGTGCCGTTCTTCTCGATTTCGGGGTCGGAGTTCGTCGAAATGTTCGTCGGCGTCGGCGCGGCCCGGGTTCACGACCTGTTTGAACAGGCTCGACAGGCGGCGCCCTGCATCATTTTTATCGATGAACTCGATGCGCTGGGCAAAGCCCGCGGCGTCGGCGCGTTCGGCGGCAACGATGAAAAGGAGCAGACCCTCAATCAGTTGCTCGCCGAGCTGGACGGATTCGACCCCCGTGAGGGTGTGGTGCTGCTGGCTGCGACCAACAGGCCGGAGATTCTCGATCCGGCCCTGCTGCGCGCCGGGCGCATCGACCGTCAGGTGCTGATCGATCGGCCGGATCGCACCGGTCGACAGGCGATTCTCAAGGTCCACCTGCAGAAGATAACCGCGTCGCCAGCCCTGGATGCGGAGCGGATCCCCGAGATGACCACCGGTTTCACCGGGGCCGACCTGGCCAACCTGGTGAACGAGGCTGCCATCGTCGCCACCCGTCGTGGCGCCGCGGCGGTCGAGCTTGACGACTTTACCGCGGCGATCGAACGCCTGGTGGCCGGGGTCGAACGAAAAAGCAGCGTGCTGCGCCCGGAAGAACGCCAGGTCGTGGCGTATCACGAGATGGGCCATGCCCTGGCCGCCAGCCACCTGCCGGCCATGGATCCGGTGCACAAGGTTTCGATCGTGCCGCGCTCCATGGGCTCACTGGGCTACACCTTGCAGCGCCCCACCGAGGACCACTTCCTGATCAGCTGCCAGATGCTCAAGGACCGGATGGTCGTGCTCATGGCCGGGCGCGCCGCCGAGTTTCTGGTCTATGGACAGACCTCGACCGGAGCCGCCGATGATCTGGCCCATGCCACCGATATCGCCCGCCAGCTGATCACCCGGTTTGGCATGAGCGCCGAACTCGGCCAGGCCGTGCTGGAACAGCGCAACGCCACCTACCTGGGTGAACGCATCCAAGGCACGGGCGAGAAGGATTACTCGGAGCAGACCGCCCGGGAAGTGGACCTTGGCATTCGCGCGCTGCTCGATGAAGCCTACCAGCGCGCCAAGGCCTTGCTCGAACGGCTGCGGGCCGATCTGGACGCCGGGGCCCGTCTCTTGCTGCAGAAGGAAACCCTGACTCCCGAGGAGTTCGCCGCGCTGCTGCCGGCGCAATCGGCTGCCACGAGCATGGCAAGGACCGGCGTGACGCCCGCCTGCCCTTCGCAGGTGAGCGGATGACGACTCGTCTGTTTCATCCATCCTCGGCGGCATCAGCGCCCACGGGCGCTGGCCGCCCACTGCCAGGAGCCGCCTCATGCGCGCCATGGTTCTGAATGCCCCGGGCCAGCCACTGCAACGACAGGAACGCGCCCTGCCCGAACCCGGCGCCCGCCAGTTGCTGATCCGGGTGCTGGCTTGCGGGGTCTGCCGCACCGATTTGCATCTGCTGGACGGCGAGTTGCCGCAGGCGCTGCTGCCGCGGGTGCCCGGGCATGAAATCGTCGGTGAAGTCACGGAGGTGGGGCCCCAGGTCGACCCTGGCTGGATCGGCCGGCGGGTTGGGGTTCCGTGGCTGGGCTGGACCTGTGGCGAATGCGCGTTCTGCCTTGCGGGCCGCGAGAACCTCTGCGATCAGGCGCAGTTCACCGGCTGTCATCTGGACGGCGGTTACGCCGAATACACCCTGGCCGATTCGCGCTTCTGCTTCCCCATCCCTGACGCACTCAGCGACATCCAGGCGGCGCCATTGCTGTGCGCCGGACTCATTGGCTTTCGCGCCTTGCGCATGGCCCAAGGCGCGCAGCACCTCGGGCTGTATGGCTTCGGCGCGGCGGCACACCTGGCGATCCAGATCGCCCGTGGGCGCCAGCAACAGGTGTATGCCTTCACCCGCCCGCATGACCAGGAAAGCCAGGACTATGCCCGATCCCTCGGCGCGGCATGGGCCGGACCTTCGGATCAGCCGCCACCTCATGAACTGGACGCCAGCCTGATCTTCGCGGCCGTCGGGGCGCTGGTGCCCCTGGCGCTGGCAGCCACCGTCAAGGGCGGCTGCGTCATCTGCGCCGGGATTCACATGAGCGACATCCCCGCCTTTCCCTATCGCCTGCTCTGGGGCGAACGCAGCGTGCGCTCGGTGGCCAACCTGACCCGCGAAGACGGCCATGCCTTTTTTGCCGAGCTGCAACACACGCCGGTGCACTGCGATATCACCCGCTTTGCCCTGGACGACGCCAATCAGGCCTTGGCGTGCTTGCGCAGCGGCCGCTTCAACGGCGCCATCGTGCTCACGCCCTGAAGTGCCGTGGCCGCACGACCAGGCATGGGGCGCCTCGAACCGCGCCTTGCGCGGTCGAACCAAGGCATTGGCCTGCTCCTGGCTGCCGACGTTCAGTTGCAGATCTTCCGGGCACACGACGCCGTTGATCTGCCCCATGCTCCGCTCTCCCGCCGGCTTGACAAAAATCAAGCCGGTCGCCGCGACTCAAGCCAGCATAGGGTCGTGGCCGCCATGTCCGTACACCGGCTTGCCCGGGTGCCTCGGCGTTGCTGCATTAACCTGACGGAGATTGATCATGTCCGAGCCATCACGCTTCATGCTCGTCGTCTCGCCCCTCATGCACAAAAGTCCAGCCTTCGAACGGGCCGCGGCCCTGGCCAAGGCTTCGGACTCAGCGCTGCACATCGTCGCGTTCGACTACCTGGAAGGCCTGGCCACTGCCGGCATGGTCAACGGCCAGGCCCTGGAGCAGATGCGTCTGGGCTATGTCGAACGTCACCGCCAGTGGCTCGAAGAGCAGGCCCATCCCCTACGCAAGATCGGCGTCACGGTCACCACCGAGGTGGTCTGGGTGCAGAGCCCGCTGCAGGAGATCCTCATTCACCTCAAGGAGCAACCGATGGCCGCGCTGATCAAGGCGCTGGACCACGAGTCGCCGCTGTCGCGCCTGATGTTCACGCCTCTGGATGTTCACCTGCTGCGCGAGTGCCCGGTGCCTCTGCACTTTGTCAGCCATGTGCAGCACGCCCTGCCCCGCCGCATCGTCGCCGCTGTCGACCCGTTCCATCGCGATGGACGCTACCAGGGCCTGAATGACAGGATTTTGCGCGAAGCCGCAAAACTGGCGAGCACCTGCAATGCGGTGCTCGATGTCATCTATGCCCATGACCTGTCGTCCATCAGCGCCGCCGAATTCGGTTTCAACAACGCCTCGGCGTTCTTTTCCTCAAGCGCGGCCAAACTGTTCTTCGAAGCGCAGGGCGACGCCTTTCGCGAACTGGCCGAACGCAATGGCATCCCCGCCGAGAACCAGCACATGATCATGGGCGACCCGGCCAAGGTGCTGGCCAGTTATGCGGATGCCTACGATGTCGACATGATCGTCATGGGGCGGGTCCTCCGCCGGGGCATGGGACGCCTGATCGGCAGCACGGTGGAACACCTGCTGTACCGGATGCCGTGCAGCGTATGGGTGGTAGCGCCGGAGAACCTGGCTGAATGAGGCGGGCCGCATTCAGGCCACTGCTCCTGCATGCTCATCCACCGACCATCGAGCGGGCATCCTCAAGAATCAGGTCGGCGCCCTTCTCCGCCACCATCAACACCGCCGCGTGGGTGTTGCCGGAAGTGACGTTGGGGAAGATCGAGGCATCGACGATGCGCAGCCCCGCCAGGCCATGCACCTTGAGGCGTTTGTCCACCACCGAGCGCTGCTCGTCGCGGCCCATGGCGCAGGAACCGCACAGGTGGTAGATCGAGCCGCAGTTCTCGCGAAAGTACTGCAGCATCTGCTCATCACTGTCCACCGCCGGCCCCGGTAGCACCTCATCCAGGGTAATGCTCTTGAGCGCCGGGGCCTGCATGATCTTGCGCAGCAGCCGGCTGCCCTGGATCACCTCGGCTATGTCCTTGTCGGTGCTCAGGTAGTTGGGGTCGATCAGCGCTGCATCCCGAGGGTTGTTCGAGGCGATCTGGATGCTGCCGCGACTGGTGGGCCGGCAGGGGTTGAAGCACAGCAGGAAGCCGGAATACGGCTCGGGCTTGAGGCTGGCCTTGTTGCTCTTGGGAATCTGGTACGACAGCGGGTTGAAGTACAGCTGCAGGTTGGGGTGTTCCTGCCCCGGGTCGCCACGGAAGAAGCCGCCAGCCTGGTTGACACTCATGGCCAGCGCGCCCTTGCGCGTCAGCAGGTATTGCAGGCCCAGCTTGAGCTGGCCGAGCAGCGAGCTGAGCTGGTCGTTGAGGGTCGGCACATTGGCCTTGTAGTAGTAGCTGACGCACAAGTGGTCCTGCAGGTTTTGCCCGACCGCCGGCAGGTGGCGAACCAGAGGAATCTGGTGCCGGGCCAGCAACCCGCGATCACCGACACCAGAGAGTTGCAGGATCTTCGGCGTGTCCACCGCGCCAGCACAGAGGATCACTTCCTTGTTGGCGCTGAAGGTCCGGAACACCCCTTGCTGGGTCACGCGGACACCCGTGGCGCGCTGTTGCTGCTCATCGAACAGCACCCGGTCCACCAGCGCGTAATGCTCGACCTTGAGATTTGGCCGGCGCAACGCCGGATGCAGGTGGGCAAAACTGCTGGAGCAGCGCTGGCCATCGCGGGTGTTGACGTCGTAGATCCCCGCGCCCTCGAATCGGGCGCCATTGAAATCTTCGCTGCGCGAATAGCCCAGTTCCTCACAGCCCTTGAGGAACACATCGCAGATGGAATGGGTCTGCCCCTTCATCGGGGTGATGCTGATGGGGCCGCTGCCGCCGTGGTACTGGCTGTCTCCCAGGGGGTGATTCTCCAGCTTGCGGAAATACGGCAGCACCTCGTCGAAGCTCCAGCCGTCGTTGCCATTGGCCGCCCAATCATCGAAATCATGGGCCTGGCCGCGCACATAGATCATCGCGTTGATCGAGCCGGAGCCCCCCTGGACCTTGCCCCGCGGCGCGTAGATCGCCCGGCCGTTGAGCTGCTTCTGCGGCTGGCTGTAGTACATCCAGTTGAAACGCGGGTTGTAATACATCTTGGCGAAACCCACCGGAATCTTGAACCAGAACGATGAGTCCTTGCCGCCCGCTTCCAGCAGCAATACCGAGTATTGGCCCGAGGCCGAGAGCCGGTTGGCCAGAACGCAGCCGGCGGCACCGGCGCCGGCGATGATGTAGTCGTATGTCATGCAGGGTTACCGCTCAGGTCGTATTGAAGGCAGCCATGCCGGCTGCCCATGCCCTGCCCGTCTCCGGGCGGGAAGTGCTCAGCCCTTGGCCGGGGAGTGGTCGTTGACGTCGGCCGGCGTCGCGGCCATTTGCAGGTGCAGACGTTCGCCGCTGTAAGGCGAGTGCCTGCGTACCACGTCCATGTTCAGCTCCACCCCCAGGCCCGGCTCGCTGGACGGGATGATGTAGCCGTCCTCCCATTGCAAAGGCTTGGTCAGCACTTCGGCGTGGAAGCCGCCCCAGGTCATGATGCTTTCCTGGATCAGGAAATTCGGCGTGCAGGCCGCCAGCTGGAAGCTCGCCGCTGCGCCAATTGGGCCGTTGTAGAGGTGCGGGGCGATCTGCGCGTAGTAGACCTCGGCCATGCTGGCAATCTTCTTCGCCTCCAGCAGGCCACCGCAACGCGCCACGTTCATTTGCAGGATCGAGGCACCACCGGCCTGCAGCAGCTTGAAGAACTCGTACTTGGTGGTCAGGCGCTCACCGGTGGCGATCGGGATGCTGGTCTTGGCTGCCACCTGGGCCATGGCCTGCTCCTGGCCAGGCGGCACCGGTTCTTCGAACCACAGCGGGTCGTATTGCTCCAGGCGCTTGGCCAAGCGAATGGCCGAGGACGGCACCATCTGCCCATGGGTGCCGAACAGCAGGTCGCAGCGATTGCCCACCGCTTCACGGATCTTGCGGCAGAAGGTTTCACAGCGCTCCAGCACTTGCAGGGACAACTGGTGCCCGGAGTACGCGGTGTAGGGGCCGGCCGGGTCGAACTTGAGGGCGGTGAAGCCCTGGTTCATGTTCTGTACCGCGCATTCGGCGGCCAGGTCCGGGTCGTCGTAGTCGTATTCGCCGCGGCTGTTCTGCGGATACAGATAGGTATAGGAGCGCAGGCGTTCATGGACCTTGCCCCCCAGCAGCTCGTACACCGGCTTGTTTGCCGCCTTGCCAATGATGTCCCAACAGGCCATCTCCAGGCCGCTGACCACGCCCATCATGGTCAGGTCCGGGCGCTGGGTGAACCCGCTGGAATAGGCCTGGCGGAAGAAGCGTTCGATGTGGTGCGGGTCCTGGTCCAGCAGATAGCGCTGGAACACGTCCTCGATGATCGGCCGCATCGCCTGGGGACCGAAGGTGGCGGCATAGATCTCGCCCACGCCTTCGATGCCGCAGGCGGTGCGCAGCTTGACGAACAGCCAGTACATGCCGCCGATATGCGGTGGCGGGACAGCGACAATATGGGTTTCAAGGGCGACGATTTTCATCTCAGGCTCCTGTTTGCGAATGTGGCTGGGTACGCTTGATGCGAGCGCGCAAGGCGATCGCGGCCAGGGTGCCGAGGGCGCCGACCGCGGCGATGTAGCCGAAGTACAAGCGGTAGCCCAAGGCCCCGGGGAAGTGTTCGGTGAGGTAGCCGTTGATCAGCGGGATAAAGGCGTCCGGCAGGTAGCCCACCACCGAGACGATGCCGATGGCCAGACCGGTGATGCGCAGGGGAATACGGCAGGTGTCGAGGATCGCCCAGTACAGCCCGCGAATGGCGTAGGTCATCAGACCGATGAAGATCACGGTGGCGATCAACAAGCCCAAGCTGCCCATGGCCGGGAACAGGATCAGCCCGACGATGCCCAGGGTGGCCAGCAACAGGGCGACGATCAACACCGAGATATTCGAGAAACGGTCACCCAGCCAGCCGCCACCGATGCCACCCAGCGGCCGCATCCACAGCTTGATGGTGGTGATGGTGCCGGCCATCACCGCGGTCATGCCGTTGCCCTGCAGGTAGTCGGAAAAGCTGTAGGTAGCCCAAAAGATGTGGTAACCGCAGAACACGATGGCGGTCACCAGCCACAGCTCGGGGATTTTCACCAGGGTCGCCAGATCGCCGAGCAGGTTGAACCGCCCCTTTTCCACCGGTGCTGTGTCTTGCAGGGACTTGGGGTCCTTGAGCAGCACCAGCACGCAGCCGATGACGATGCAGGTAAAGGAATACAGGTAGACCACGTGACGGAAACCCTCGGCCGTCGACTCGCCGCGGGTCTCGGTGGCCAGGGCGAACAAACCCAGGGCCAGGGTCGCCAGCAAGGCTTCCACCAGGCCACGGCCGCCGTCGAGGATGCCGAAGAAACGCCCCTGCTCATTGTGGCGGGCAATCATCTTTACCCGTTTGAGCACCGAGGCCCAGAACGTCAGCCCGGTGGTCAGCCCCCAGCAGCCGAAGATGATCATCAGCGACGTCAGTGATGGCGCAGTGGAGTACCACAGGCCCAGGGCACCGGTAGCCACCAGGGAGAAAAATATCAGCAAGCGCGGAGCGATACGGTCCGCCAGCCAGCCGCTGGGCAGGTAGCTGATCAGGAAAATGGTGCCGAGCATGGAGTACAGATAACCCAGCTCGCTGTGGTTGATGTGCAACACCTCAAGCATGGTGGTCTGGTAGACCTGACGCAGGTAGAGGATCGGGTAGATCGCTCCGGCGGCCAGCACCAGCAGCATCAGTTGAAAGTAACGACTGCCCTTGTCGCTGTGGCTCACCGGCAACCCGGCGGGGTCCTGGGCCGAGATCAGATCGGCTGCATGCTTAGACATAACGATGCCCTCGGGCGCCGGTAACCGGCGCCGCTCATTATTATTAGTGGGGCAGCGGCAAGCTTGGAGCTTCAAGCGGCAAGAACGACTGCGGTGTTCTTGCTTGCAGCTTGCGGCTGTCTTGATACAACGACGGCAAGCGGCAAAATCGATTGCACGCTTTGGCTGGGTGCTTGCCGCTTGAAACGTGCAGCTGCCTTTAGAAAGGCATGACCACCAGGCGGGTCTGGGTGAACTCGAGCATGCCGTGCTTGCCGTCGTCACCGCCCAGCCCTGAGCGCTTCCAGCCGGCGTGGTAGCCCTGGTAGGGGTCAGCCGGGGTTCGGTTGACGTACAACTCGCCGGCCTGGATGGCCCCGGCGACTTTCATCGCGGTGCGGTAGTTCTCGGTGTAGAGCACCGAGGCCAGGCCGAACTGGTGGTCATTGGCCAAGGCCAGGGCTTCATCGATATCCCGGTACTTGAGCACCGGCAGGACCGGCCCGAAGATTTCCTCCTGAACGATCTCCATGTCCTGGCGGCACGCGCTGAGCAGCGTCGGCGGATAGAAATGCCCCGGCCCCTCGGGCATCACGCCACCGGCTTCGAGCACCGCGCCCTGGGCGACCGCCCGCTGCACCAGGCCATGGATCGCCTCCCGCGATGCCGCACTCACCAGAGGCCCCATGCGGCCCGGATCCTGGCGCCGATCACCGAATTGCACGGCGGCGATCTTGTCCTTGAGCAGGGCCAGGAATCGCTCGTGCACGCTTTCATGGACATAGACCCGTTCCACTGCCGTGCACAACTGGCCGCAGTGGGTCGTCTTGGAAGCGATGATGGCGCTGGCGGCCTGCTCCAGGTCGGCGTCGGGCTCGATGATGGCCGGGGTCTTGCCGCCCAGTTCCAGGGACGGCTTGGCGATATTGGCCTTGCAGTAGTCGAGCACGATACGCCCGGCATTGACGCTGCCGGTCAGGGTGATCATGCCCACTGCCGGGTGGGTACAGACGGTGGCAGCGGTGGCGTGGTCCATGGTCAGGATGTTCACCACCCCAGGCGGCAGGCCGGCCTGCTGGACCGCCCGAGCGATTTCAAAAGCCGAGATCGGCGTGTTGTTGCTCGGACGCACCACCACCGTGTTGCCGGCGATCAGCGCCGGCGCCACCTTGCGCAGCAGGGTATAGACCGGGTAGTTGAACGGGATAAGGCAAGCCACGACGCCAATCGCCTCGCGGTGCAGAAACAGCTTTTCGTCGGGGCTGTCGCTGGGAATGATCTCGCCCTCGATGCGGCGCGCCCATTCAGCGTGATAACGAGTGATCTGCGCGGCGTAACGGGCTTCGTTGCTGGCGTCCGCCAGGCTTTTGCCCGATTCGGCCGCCAGCGCCTGGCCAATGGCGTCGGCACGCGACTCCAGGGCATCGGCCAATGCGCGCAGATAGTCACCGCGCTGGATGCTGGTCAAGGCAGCCCATTTTTTCTGCGCCGCACAGGCGGCAGTCACCGCAGCATGGGCCTCTTCCTGAGTGGCGGCCGAGACATGCCCCACAAGGCTTTCGTCGGCCGGATCATAGACCGCGATGGATACGCCGCTGGCGGGTTTGATGAAGTCGCCGTTAACAAAATTCTGTTCAAGTTGCATGGAAGTTGCCCCGTCGTTGGCAGAGAAGTGGCGCAGGCAGCCTGGACGCAATCCAGGCCCGGCGATCAAAGGGTCTGGAGTGGCCGAGCGGGCACAGCGCAGCGATCGACGGACAGGGCTATGGCCTGCAGGCAAGGCGGGAAACCGCGGGCAAGGTGCAGCGACAGGCAATCGACAAGGACCGGATAGGGCATGGCTGGGCACTCGGGTTGTTGTTATGTGAGTGCAGGCAGTCTTGTCGTCCGGCACGACAAGGACAAACGATTAATTGCGCGGACTAACATGCAAAAAACGCAGGTTACGGCGCACCGATGATGACGGCCTGACGGGCCCCTTTGCTGGCGAGCCAGCCCCTGCATGGGGGACTTGCAGGAATCGGCTTGCCGACAAAGGCGGTCGCGCGGCCTCTAGCCCAGGGGTGTTGAGGCTGTGGAGGGCTCAAGCTGGCGTTGCGCCAGCCAGATTTCTTCTTCGAGCCACTGGCTAAATACCTGCAGTTGCGGCAACGGAACCTGGGCTGGACGTGTCACCAGCCAGTAGGACTGGTGCCCCTCGACATGCACGTTGTGCACCTGGGTCAACTGCCCCGCTGCCAGTTCCGCCGCCACCATGTGCCAGTCGGCAATGGTAATCCCCAAGCCCTCGGTGGCCGCGTGGATGGCCAAATCCAGTAGGTCGAACTCATAGCCGCCCTGAGTATCGACCCCGGTGATCCGCGCGGCATCCAGCCAGTGCTTCCAGGTCAGGTAGCGCTGGTCTTCCCGGGCCAATACATGCAACAGGGTCATGCGTTTGAGATCGATGCCCTGTTCCGCCGATTCCCGGGCCAGCAGCGAAGGCGCGCAGACCGCGATGTGCCGCTCCTGAAACAATAGGGAGCTGTCCAGGCCATCCCACTCACCGTCACCAAAGCGGATCGCACAATCCAGGGTCGCGGTTTCCGCCAGGCTGTCCTGCAAACGCGTGGTCAGGCTCAGCTCCAATTCAGGGTGCTGCTCACGCAGACGTCCCAGGCGCGGCAACAGCCAGCGACTGGCGAAGGTTGGCGGTGCATTGAGGTGCAAGCGATTGGTGTGGGACTTTTGCGCAATGCCGCGCAACGTCAACTCGATCTTGTCGAAGGACTGGTGCAGGGCACGCAGCAATACTCGCCCGGCACTGGTCAGCTCCAGGTGATGGTGGCGTCGTTTCAGCAGGCTTTCCCCCAACTGCTCCTCCAGTTGCCGGACCTGGCGGCTGACCGCGCTCTGGGTGACGTTGAGCAATTCGGCGGCCCGGGTAAAGCTGCCGGTGCTGCCGGCGACCTCGAAGGCCTTGAGCGCATTGAGCGCAGGCATTTTGCGTTTCACGACAGTCTCTCTGTGACAGCTGCAGGAGGCGCAAAGCATCGCATGCACCCGTAGACGGAATCCATGGGACTAACATTCGTTTTTGTCATGCGCAGGCGATGAATAAATCGTTTGTCGGGCCAAGAGCAGATAGCAACACTGCAGGCACATTACAAAAACAACAACGAGTACCGCCCATGCCTCATTTCCCGCTTGTCTCGATGATCGCCACCGGCTGAAGCCACAGCGTTCACCCCCCTCTCAATCCTTTCACCCTTGGCTGCCGCCCTTGCCGCGGCCGGGTTCATCGCACCCGACAATAACAATCCGGGAGAAAACCCCATGCTTTCCAAACGCTCCGGCTTTCTGTGCAACATTGCCCTACTGGGCAGCCTCGCCACCCCCGCTCTGGCCGTGCAAGTCACCGACCACCTGGACCTGGGCGGCGCGGTTCGTGCGCGCTGGGACTACGACCCGGACCGGGATATCCAGACCTTCAACTTCGACACCGCGATTCTCAGTGCCAAGTACAGCTCCGACACCTGGATCGGCGCCGCCAAGTACCGCTTTTACGGGCGCGCCTACCCCTACCGCTACACCGACAAGGTGGGCGACATCGCCTTTGCCGAGAGCGCCTGGATCGGCTACCGGTTCAACCCCGAGCAGCAGGTACAGGTCGGCCTGAACCAGATTCCCTTCGGCCTGCAGCCGTATTTTGGCAGCACCTTTTTTGAAACCCTGGGCAACGTGGTGGGCCTGGAGGACATCGAGCAGATCGGTGCCAAGTACATCCAGCAGAGCGGGGACTGGAACCTCCAGGCCGGCTACTACCTGCGTCCCGCCTGGCAGGGCAAGGGCACCAGCAACGGCCGCACCTATTCCAGCGTTGTATCTTCGGCCGACAGCTACGTGGCCGACGGCAGCGACAACCGCGAACGCAACACCCTGGTGCTGCGGGTGGCGCGGGCCGTGCAATTGGGTGACTGGGCATCGGAAGTCGGAGTCTCGGGCCTGACCTCGACCCTGAAGAACAACGACACCCACAACGACGGCAGACGCAATGCCTTGGCCGTCCACTACCTGGGTAAGAACGGCCCGTGGGGCGTGCAATTGCAGGCAGCGCGCCAGCAGATGTCGCCACGCAATCCGGGCACCGATGAGTTGGTCACTCTGGGCGGCTACGACGGCACCTTCAACGTCGCCAGCCGCGGCAACCTGTATGTCGCCGACCTGAGTTACGACGTCGACGGCAAGTACCTGTTCGATCAGATCAGCGGGGTCAAGCTGTACGCCAACTACAGCGCCTTCGACAAATCGGCCAGCGACTACAAGACATCCCAGCGGATGATCCTCGGCAGCTCGTTCTCGCTGAGCAAACTGTGGATAGCCACCGAATGGCTGTTCGGCAAGAACGATCCGTACATAGGCGGTAGCAGTTATGCCCAGAGCCTGGGGGCCGGAGGCAGCAACCAGTGGGAAAACCAGGTGTATGTGAATATCGGCTACTACTTCTGAATTCTTGCCGGCCCTTTCGCTGGCAAGCCAGCTCCTACAGTTGGCAGGAAAATATGTATCTCTCTGTAGGAGCCGGCTTGCCGGCGAAAGCGATCTCACGGACCTCTTGGCGGGCAAGCCAACCTCCGCAAAGGGCACCTACAGGCTAAGATGGGCGCCCTAGATGAAGTGCCCTACAACAACAATAAACCTGCCCCGCCACTTCCAGCGCTCAGCCCGCCAGGCGCGGATCGCTACAGCCTGGCGCCAGGTGCGGAGTCTGCCCGCCATGCGCCAACTGCCCTCCCTGAACATGCTCCGGGTCTTCGAGGAAGTCGCCCGCCATCGCAGCTTCAGCCAGGCCGCCCCCGTCCTCAACGTCACCCAGGGCGCGGTCAGCCGACAGATCAAACAACTGGAAGATTACCTCGGTGTGGCGCTGTTCAGCCGCTCCCCTCAAGGGTTGGCGCTGACCGAGGCCGGCGCGGCCCTGGCGCCAAGCCTGGGGCAGGCCTTCGATCAAATGGAGCGGGCCCTGCAAGCCCTGCGAGTACCCAATCTGCGCCAGCGCCTGCGCATCGTCGCGCCGCCGACCTGGGCCACCCGCTGGCTGTCGGCGCACCTGCGGGACTTCTGCCAGCGCTACCCGGATATCAGCCTTAGCGTGACCCAGCAAAGCAGCCACGACAGCGCGGCCGAAGTCGATTGCGAGATCCGCTTCGGCCAGCAGGCCGCTCCCCATTGCCAGAGCCAACTGCTGGTGATGGAGCGGCATATGGCCGTGGCCAGCCCGGAGCTGTTCAGCGACGGCCAGGCGCCGGACTTCGGGCGCTTTCCCCTGTTGCACATCCTGCATGACGGCAAGCGCCTGCAGGTCTGGGAGAACTGGTTGCTGGCCATGGGTCGCGACGACGTAGACGCCCGTGCAGGTCTGGAATTCAGCACCTTGGACCAGGTGATCCACACAGCCCTGGCCGGTGGCGGGCTGGCGGTGATCGACCGGCAGATGATCGAGGGGGAACTGGCGGATGGACGCCTGCTGCCGATCACCCCGGTGGAGGTGATCGGCCCTTATGGCTACTGGCTGGACGTGGCGAATGACAGACAGGGACTGTCCAAAGTGCAGCTGTTCACCCAATGGCTGGGGCTGGTGAGCAATCCCTGACGGCTCGTGGTTTCTCTTGGGAGTTGGCTTGCCAGCGAAGTCAACCTCAAGCTCTCTGGCCTCTTCGCCGGCAACGGTGGTGCGGGGTGGCATCAGATCGGCGAGGCGACCTTCGGCAGCTCGCTTCTGTTCGAGTCGGCAGCGCTCACGCTGCACGCCTGGTTGAGCGTGAGGGACTTGGTCTCTGGCGCCCAGGCCCAGGAAATCAGCGCCCCCAGAGCCAGGATCCCGGCGAGGATGCCCATGGTCGGACTGAGGCCGATCCCGGCCACGCTCACCGGCAGCAGAAAGGTGCTGATGGCCGAGCCCAGGCGACTGACGGCGGTGGCCAGGCCAATGCCGCTGGCACGTACTTCGGTGGGAAAACTCTCCGCTGGAAAGACTCCCACCAGGTTACTCACCGCGGACAGCACCAGGGTAAAGACCCCGAACAGCAGCACCATCAACCAGGCTGCGCTACCCGGCAACACCGCCAGCAGCAACAGTGCCACCGCCAGGATGACAAAGGCGTTGATCAGGAACCCCCGGCGGGAAAACTTCACCGTGCACCAGATGCCAATCAACGCGCCGAGGATCAGCAGCAGGTTGAGCATCAGTTCGGTGCCGAACCCCTCCGCCAGCCCCATCTTCTGCAGGATCGACGGCAGGAAGGTGTAGATGGCGAAATACGGCATGACAATGCACACGAAGAACAGGCAGTTGAACGCGGTGCGCTTGCGGTACTCGGGGCTGAACAGCACCGCATAGCCGGAGCGGGCGTTACCGCAGGCTTGCTCGTCCAGTTCCACATGGGCCCCCAGGTGCTGGTGCACGATGGCCCGGGCCTCGGCTATGCGTCCGCGGTTGACCAGCCAGCGCGGCGACTCCGGGGTGCCGATGCGCGCCAGCAGGATCAAGCCGGCGGGAATCGCCGATGACGCCAGCATCCAGCGCCAGGCATCGTCGCCGAGGCTGAGCATGGCGGTGCCGACAAAGGTTGCGGCGACGTAGCCGAACGTCCAGATCACGCTGAACGACCCCAGCAGCACGCCACGGTGTTTCTTCGGTGCAAACTCGGCGAGCATCGCGTGGCCGACGCTGAAATCGCCACCCAGGCCGATGCCGATCAGCACCCGGCAAAGAAACAGGCCCATGGCCGTCTCGGCATAGAACTGCATCACCGAGGCCAGAGTGATCAGCACGAAGCTGACCAGGAAGATCTTCTGCCGCCCCAGGTGATCGGAGATCCAGCCAAAGAACAGGCTGCCGATAAACAGCCCCATCAGCGCCGAAGCACCGATCAGGCCCTGCCAGAATGCATCGAGTTGCATCTGGGGGCTAAGCAGGGTGAAAGCGATGCCGATCAGGCCGAGGATGTAGCCGTCGGTGAAGTGCGCGCCAAAGGTCAGGCCGGCAATCTTCAGGTGGAACCGGCCAATGGGCAGGTCATCGATCTTGACGGTTGCAGTGCTCATGTTCGTCTCCATTTATTGTTCTTGGATAAGAGATGAATCGAACCACGCAGGAACCGGCTGGCAGGCGAAACGGCTCTTGAGCCTTGCGCCATTTGCGCTGGCAAGCGCAACGCCGCCCGGCCAGCTCCTGCAGCGGGAGGGCTGAGGATCAAAGACCGCCCATCAGCAGGTATTTGATCTCCAGGTAGTCTTCCAGGCCGTATCTGGAACCTTCGCGGCCAAGGCCCGACTCCTTGATTCCGCCAAAGGGCGCCACTTCGGTGGAAATGATGCCTTCGTTAATGCCCACCATGCCTGCTTCCAAACCCTCGGCCATGCGCCAGACCCGGCCAATGTCGCGGCTGTAGAGGTAGGCCGACAGGCCGAATGGCGTGTCGTTGGCCCGCTGCAGCACTTCGGCTTCGTCCTTGAAGCGAAAGCACGCCGCCACCGGACCGAAGGTTTCTTCCGCGGCGATCTGCATCTGGTCGCTGGCCTCGATGAGGATGGTCGGTTCGAAGAAGGTGCCGCCCAGGGCATGGCGCCGACCGCCGCAGAGCAGCCGGGCGCCCTTCTCCAGCGCATCGCCGACATGCGCCTCGACCTTGGCCAGGGCCGTTGCATTGATCAGCGGGCCCTGCTCGGTATCACCGTCCAGGGCCCTGCCGACCCGCAGCGCGGCCACCGCCTCGGCCAACTTGGCGGTAAAGGCCTCATACACGCCGTCCTGGATGAAGAAACGGTTGACGCAGACGCAGGTCTGCCCGGTGTTGCGGAACTTCGAGGCCATGGCGCCCTTGACCGCGGCATCCAGGTCGGCGTCGTCAAAGACGATGAACGGCGCGTTACCCCCCAGTTCCAGCGAGACTTTCTTCAGGGTGTCGGCGGACTGACGCATCAGCAGCTTGCCGGTGCGGGTCGAGCCGGTGAACGACAGCTTGCGCACCGCACTCGAAGCCTGCAGCGCCTGGCCAATGGCCGGGGCATCGCCGGACACGATGTTCAGTACCCCGGCCGGGATCCCTGCCTGCTCTGCCAGCACCCCGAGGGCGAAGGCCGATAGCGGGGTTTCTTCCGAAGGCTTGAGGATCATCGTGCAGCCGGCAGCCAGGGCCGGGCCGACCTTGCGCGTGACCATGGCCAAGGGGAAGTTCCACGGGGTGATCGCTGCAACCACGCCGATGGCTTCCTTGGTCACGATGATTCGCGCGTCAGCCTTGTGACTGGGGATCACATCCCCGTAGGCGCGCTTGGCCTCCTCGCCGAACCACTCCAGGAAGCTCGCGGCATAGACCACCTCCCCCATGGCTTCGGCCAGGGGCTTGCCCTGTTCGCGGCTGAGCAAGGTGGCCAGTTCGCGCTGCTGGCTGAGCATCAGCTCGCTCCAGCGCTTGAGACGCTGACTGCGCTCCTTGGCGGTCAGTCCGCGCCAGGCCGGCAATGCACGTTGGGCAGCAGCGATGGCCAGGCGGGTTTCTGCGGCGCCGGCCTTTTGCACCTGAACGATCAACTCGCCATTGGCCGGGTTGTACACCGGGTAGCTGGCGCCGCCGCTGGACCATTGGCCATCGATGAAATGGCCGGTACGGATCAATGCGCTCATGCCAGTGCCTCACTCGGGGAGAAGCGCTCCAGCCCGGGGCGGGCCGTGCGCAGGATACGTTTGCCGGCGCTGTAGTCGTTGATCACATCGCAGGGGGTGTAGTTGCGCTCCAGCTCGTGCAGCTCCTCGGCATCCAGGGCGGTATCCAGGGCCGCCAGGGCGCTGTCGAACTGCGCGGTGGTGTCGGCGCCCACCAGCATGCAATCGACCCCGGCATGATTGAGCACCCAGGCCTGGGCTACCTGGGCGTTGCACAGACCGCGAGCGCGGGCCACGCGCTGCACCGAGCGGGCGATCTGGAACGAGGCCTCATCGCTGTACATTTGTTGGGTAAAGAAGTCGGTCTGATTGCGGGTCGACTGCACATCACCGGTGAGCAGCCCCCGGGCCAGCGGGCTGAACACCGAAACGCCCAGGCCCTGGTCACGGCAGAACGGGATCATCTCGCGCTCCTCTTCGCGGTAGGCGCAGTTCAGTTGCAGCTGCATGTTGATCGGTTTGACCCAGCCATGGCGCTCGCAAGCCATGAGCAGCTTCGCCAGTTGCCCGGTGAGCATGGTGGAGACGCCGATGTAGCGGGCCTTGCCGGCGCGGACAATGTCGTCCAGCGCCTGCATGGTTTCTTCCACCGGGGTGTTCACATCGAAGTAATGCAGCATGAACACATCGACGTAATCCATGCCCAGGCGCTTGAGCGACGCATCGATGCTGTCGAGGATGTGCTTGCGCGAATGCCCGCTGGCGTTGATTGCGCTGCGGGTGCCGTAGCCGACCTTGGTGGTGATCACCAGGTCTTCACGGCGCGCCAGACGCTTGACGATGCGCCCCACCACCTCTTCGCCGACCCCGGCTGAATAGAAGTCCGCCAGGTCGATGAAATTCACCCCGTGATCCAGGGCGTGGGCGACGATGGGCTCGCTCTGTTTTTCGTCGAAGATCCAGGGTTTCCAGTCCGGGGTCCCCATGTTCATGGTGCCCAGGCACAGGCGCGAGACTTGCAGGCCCGAGTGGCCCAAACGAATGTATTGCATGCTGCGCTCCTCAGGCCTTGGGGGTGTAGAACGGGTTGCTGATCTGGTTCACCACGTCCGCCAATTGGCCGCGCTCGGGCTGGCCGGTCAGGGCCGCGCGGATCGCCGTGCGGCAGGCGTTGTAGTTGTTGTGGTAGACCGCCTCCAGATCATCGCAATCCGGATTGACCCAGTTGGCGGTGACGATCGCCCATTGATCTTCGGCTTCGGCCGGCAAGGTGCCGTCCAGCAGCGCTTCGAGTACCGCCTTGGCAATACCTGCCTGGGATGCCCCCCAGGTCGCGTTGCCGTGCAGTTCGCTGGCGATCGCCGCCTTGTTCACGTACAGGGTCATGGGCTTGACCGGGATGTTGGGCTGGGCAATCACCATGAACGGGCAATGGCCCTGACTCGGCGAAGCCAGGCTGTTGGCGAAGGCCTGTCCGGCGGGACCGTTACGCGGCCCGAGAAGAATGTTGATGTGAGCGGCATTCACGCCCGGGCCTGCGAAGCCTTCGCCGATATAGAGGTCGAGTGGTTGCATGGGGATTTACTCTTTGAGGACACAAGGGAAGAAATGACGCGGGATCGGCGGTGCCTGGTCCCACTACCTTTCATTGGTTGGTTTCAAAGAGCGCGAGTGAACATGAACCCAGAGTGGGTTCTGCAAATGGGCGGTAACGGACTGAGTCATGGCGCAAACGCTCTTTGTTGTTATGGATGAGCTGTGTTTGCGTTGTTTTAGCACCGGGCTTGCTAGAGCCCGTAACCATTAAAAGTCATGCGGCCATGAGCTTTTGTCATAGCCTGTGCTCTGTGACGCAGGCGTTGGCGGGAGCCGAATCCATCGAGCTACCGTCAACTGTGTGAACAAACAGCGGACGGTTATGAATGCAGACAAGTACCCAACCTGGGATTTGCGATTGAATGCTGCTGTTCACCTTTGCTTCTGTGTCTCGGCCTTCAGCTTTACTCTCAGCCAACTACTCCAGAACCAAACGCTGTTCATGCGTTGGTCGGATTCCAAGTCAGTGAATTCGGATTGTGGATAGCGTATTTCAAGCTTCGAAAGATACGAGCTGCAAAATTACGGGCTGCTGGATTTCTTCGATGGCTACTCGCCGTGTTTTTCCGACTGCGTCATTGGCCTTATAAGGCTTGATACTGCGGGTCTTTTTCCAGTTGGCCGGAAACGCAACTACCGTACGTGACGGATCGGGCACCTGCCTGATCAAGAAACGGCTTGGCGTAGTAGATCGGGATGACGTAGGAGACCAACTGGCTGGATCTTTTATAGGCGACAGAGATCCCGATGACCGTGCCATTGCTGCCAAATACAGGGCCGCCACTGTTCCCTTCATTCAAGGCCAGGTTGGTTTGCCACCACGGCTTGTATCCGCCATCGACCTCGGCCAATTCCGCCGTTTTCATACCGGGAGGTATTAGCGACAGCTCCCACCCGCCGTACCCCAGGGCCATCAATGGCGCCGCGACCGGCGTCGGCACCGCCGTACCGATCGCAACAGTCTGCCAGCCCTCGCCGTTGTCACGCGGCGCCAGTTGCAGCAAGGCAATATCCCTGATCTTGTCACGCGCAACCACGGTGGCCGGGACGTTGCCAGCCCCGCGGCTGCCGACCTTGACTTGGATCTTTTCGGATTCGACCGTTACATTTCCCACCGGGCTGATTACGTGATTGTTGGTGATGACCAGTCCCGATTCGGACACGATGAAACCCGAACCACTGCTTTCACACTTGCCATCGCCATTGGTCAGAATGCAGGTGTAATCGATGCGCGTCATGGCTTCCTTGTTGCGATGAAACAGACAGCTGACGTCCATGGCGTGCGCCATGCCCAGAGGCATGGCCGTCAACAGCAACGTGATCGCGAGTTGATTCATGCCGGTCATGCGTCACGTCCTTCAGGGATTGAGGTTCAGCCGAGACAGGGGCTTGTAGCCATCCCGCATCAGTTCAGCTTCGGTGTACGAGCGGCGACAAACACCGCCGCAGGACGTTTTGGTGGTTGACTCGATGACGGTATGGAAGCGTCCGTTGGGACCGTTCGCGGTGCTTTCGAGCAGTCGAACATGAGATCCGGCCTTGTTCACGATGTCGCCGGGTTGCACCGCGTCCCAACGCACCGCGGCACTGACTTTGGCATTCGGCAGGCTGCTTGTGGTGTAGTAGGTCCCTGTTTGCCAGGCGTAGGAAACGAAGCCCGAACAATCAAGGCCCGTTGCACCGGAATAAACGCAATCGGCATTGCGACATGTGCAATCCGAACCCGCCAGCTTGCCGTCATCGAGGTGTTTGCGAAAAGTCTCGAGTGAACTGGCATAACCGCCCCACCGGTAGGGAATTGCGGTGACTTCTTTCTCCAGGAACGCATCCAGCCGGCTTGGCCGGTGCCAGATATTGGCCGTGGGGTTACACAGGTTGGGAACCCCATCGCGGCTGTAGTTCCTGGCATGCATCATCCACTTGAGCTCCAGTGCCTCAAGCGCTTTTTTCAAAATGCTCTGGCGACTGACTTGCTGCAGAGCCACCAGTCCGACAGCGCTGGTTCCGTTCAACTGCTCCAGTTGCTTGAGCGTGTCTGTCTGCGAGGCAATAAGTTGAACATCGGAGGACCGGGCGATGGCCACCGGCTCGGCAGTGCCGACTTTGGAAAACACCATGGGTTCAACTGTGACCAGTCCATCCTTGGCGAATAACAGGCTGACGACCACACCGTTGGTCAATCGCGCGAACGGGCGACGGATATTGCACGCATAGGCGTTGGGCGCCACGTACGCCTCGGTGGTGGGCGTGCCTTGGGCATCGGTGTTGATCAGGCGCACAAAACTCTGTTCTTCTGGCGCTTTCACGGTCTCTTGCGTTGCAATCAGGGCGCCATCCATCGCGTTCGCCCAGAGCATGCGCACATCGACCAGGCGTCTCTGCGAAGCAATGCTCGTCTGCTTCAACCCGGTACTGGATTGGGTGTTGCTCCCCACGGCGAGCGTGGGCTTCTCCAGTTTGAAATTAAAGGACGCCGCAGCCAGCAGGCCAGGGTCCGTAAGCTTGCCCAACCGTTTGCTGTCGATATCGACGGGCACTTGTTTGCCGGTGAGGTTCTCAAGCGTGAACCTGCTATCCGAGAGCACCACGAAACGGGGTGCGCCCGACTCGGGGTCGTAGCCGGTGGACGTACGCGCAATGACCTTGGCCGCCTTTGAAACCAGCACTACGTCGCCCAGCGCCCCGGCCACCAGATAGCCTGATGTTGTCGAGACCAGATCGACTGGCTCAAGCAGGTCGGAGGGCAATCGGATTTCTGTGGCGGCTTTTTCACCGACAACCAGGATCTTATGGTTGACACTATCCAGAATGGCCAACTGGCCATCGGGACCGGAAGCGATCGTGGTCGGCCCCCTGCACTCTTCATTGGGAATGCGCTCGACACCGACCTGGCCGACGCCACTGCCTATCGGCAAGTCAAGCGAACCGGTGATTTGAGCCTGGGCGGCAATGGAGGGAATCAGGGTCGATAGCAATAAAAACCCGCAGTAAAACCTGGCGCGCATATGAACCTTCCACTGGAGATAGCGTAGGTGCCATTTACTGCTGGCATCGAGTACTGTCAGTACGCTAGCAGTGGTCCGTTTTTTCTCAAGGTGCGTTCGCTAAAAATGCCCACGAGATGCCGAACGGTGTTTGACCGTCTGCCCGCAGCCGCGATCACGCAGGGTACTGCAGCCCCTATAAACGTCTTCTGCCCACAGCGCCCGCTCATCCGGTAGCCCTTTCACGGGAGCCACATGAGTTGTATCGCCCCAGGTTAGGTAGACACCTTTTTTTGGGGGGGCGGCGCAGCCTGGATAAAGCGCTACAGCACTCCTCAAGAAGAATTGCAGCAGGACGATGATCAACACGCTGAGCGGCGTCGTCTGCGAGCGGAACTCAAGCGGGTCACTGGCTAGCGTGAGGTCGGTGAAGATTGCGCTCGGCATGGTGTGGCGAGGCTGATGCGCCTTGAAGGTCCACGCCTTCGGACAGGATATCGATGACGCCGAGGGAGTCATCATTGCCGGTAATTAGGGCTTGCCCAGCGGTGGTATTCGAGAGTGCCATGGCGAGTGCCTGATCAGACTCAGGGCCAAATGCTCGTCTAGCTATACAAGCGGCTCCAGCAACAAACCGATTCAATACGCGTTCGAATTCAAGAGGCTCATTCGGACTCAATTCAGGACTTGAAAGCGCTGGAGGGTGCTGGATTCGAGTGGAACCCGCAGAAACGCAAAAAGGACCCGAAGGTCCTTTTTGCGATCGCTACAGAATTCGTGGAACTCTGCAGCGCTATGTTTGGAGCGGGAAACGAGACTCGAACTCGCGACCCCGACCTTGGCAAGGTCGTGCTCTACCAACTGAGCTATTCCCGCAACGTCTTGGTGTTGCGCATTCTATAGAAATCCGAATGCGCGTCAAGCCTTTGATTCAAAAAAACTTATTTTTTTTCGTTGTCGATTTTCAGGTGGGGCCAGGCGGCCCGCAGATACTGCAACATCGACCACAAGGTCAGCCCCGCCGCCACCAGCAGCAAGGCGTAACCCACCAGCACCCAGAAACTGAAATCCGATGGGTTGGCCAGGAGAATCACCAACGCCAGCATCTGCGCTGCGGTTTTCCATTTGCCCATGTTGGATACCGCCACCTGAGCCCGAGCGCCCAGTTCGGCCATCCATTCGCGCAAGGCCGAAACCACGATTTCACGACCGATGATCACGGCGGCCGGCAGGGTCAGCCACAGGTTGCCGTGCTCTTGCACCAGCAGCACCAGAGCCACCGCCACCATCAGCTTGTCGGCCACAGGGTCGAGGAACGCGCCAAATGGCGTGCTCTGCTGCAGGCGTCGCGCCAGGTACCCGTCCAGCCAGTCCGTGGCGGCCGCGAAGGCAAACACTGAACTGGCTGCCATGTAGCTCCAGCTATAGGGCAAATAGAACAGCAATATGAAAATCGGGATGAGCAGGACGCGTAGAACGGTGATCAGATTCGGGATATTCATCGGCACAACTGGCTACGAGGTGATTGGGCATTCTAATCGCTGTGCAGGTTTGCATAAATCAACTCTGCGAGCTTTTTACTGATTCCCGGTGCTTTGGCAATCTCGTCGATGCTGGCACGGGACAGTTCCTGCAATCCACCAAAATGTTTAAGGAGATCCCGTCGACGCTTGGGTCCGACGCCCGCCACCCCTTCCAGGGTCGAGGTGCGCCGGGTCTTGCCGCGTCGGGCACGGTGACCGGTGATCGCGAAGCGGTGGGCCTCATCGCGGATTTGCTGGATCAGATGCAGGGCCGGGGAATCGCCCTTGAGGGTGAACTCGTGGGCCGCATCGTTGAGGTACAAGGTTTCAAAACCGGCCTTGCGCGTGGCGCCCTTGGCGACGCCAAGGAGAATCAGGTCCGGCACCGCCAGCTCGTTGAGCACGTCACGGGCCATGGACAACTGCCCCTTGCCGCCATCCACCAGGAGGATGTCCGGCAGCTTGCCCTCGCCTTCCTTGAGCTTGCTGAAGCGTCGGGTCAGGGCTTGGTGCATGGCTGCATAGTCGTCGCCGGCGGTGACGCCTTCGATGTTGTAGCGCCGGTAATCGGATTTCAGCGGCCCTTCCGGGCCGAACACCACGCAGGACGCGACAGTGGCCTCGCCGCTGGAGTGGCTGATGTCGTAGCACTCCAGGCGCTGCGGTGGCTCGTCCAGGCTCAGTACTTCGGCCAGGGCTTCGAATCGCGCCGCGACATGCTGACGGTTGGCCAGGCGCGCGCTCAGGGCCTGTTCGGCGTTGGTCACCGCCAGTTGCTGCCAGCGCGCCCGGGTGCCGCGGACCCGGTGACTGATGGTCAGCTCGCGCCCGCGCAATTCATCAATGGCGGCGATCAGGGTCGGGAAGTCGTCGTGCACCACGTTGACGATCAGCTCGGAAGGCAGGTCGCGCTCCGGGCTGCTGACAAAATACTGGCCGAGGAAGGCCGACATGACTTCCGCCACGTCTTCCTCGATGCCCACCTGGGGAAAGAAGTTCTTGCTGCCCAGCACCCGCCCGCCACGCACGCTGATCAGGTGCACGCAGGCGCCGCCCGGGTTGACGAACGCGGCCACCACATCCACATCGCCGGTGCCGCCTTCCATGCTCTGCTGGTCCTGGACCCGGCGCAGCAGGGAGATCTGGTCCCGCAGCTCGGCGGCCTTTTCAAAATCCAGGGTGCCGGCGGCCGCTTCCATGGCGCTGGAGAGTTCATCGGTCAGGGCGTTGCTGCGTCCTTCCAGGAACATCACCGAGTGGCGCACGTCCTCGGCATACACTTCAGGCGCCACAAGGCCGACACAAGGCCCCTTGCAGCGCTTGATCTGATACTGCAGGCAGGGTCGGGTACGGTTCTTGTAGTAGCTGTCCTCGCACTGGCGAACCATGAAGGTCTTCTGCAACAGGCTCAGGCTTTCGCGGATGGCTCCGGCGCTTGGGTAAGGGCCGAAGTACTTGCCCTTCTGCTTCTTCGCCCCACGATGGATGCTGAATCGCGGAAAATCGCCGTCCGAAAGGAATACATAGGGATAGGATTTATCGTCGCGCAGCAGAATATTGTACGGCGGCCGCCATTCCTTGATCAGCGTCTGCTCCAGCAGCAGCGCTTCGGTCTCGTTGGCAGTGATGGTGGTTTCGATCTGGGCGATACGCGCCACCAGGGCGGCGGTCTTCGGTGCCTGGCCGGTCTTGCGGAAGTAGCTGGACAGGCGGTTTTTCAGGTTCTTGGCTTTACCGACGTACAGCAAGCGTGCATCGCTGTCGAACATGCGATACACGCCAGGACGGCCACTGCAGGTAGAAAGAAAAGCGCTGGGATCAAACAGGTCGGTCATTTCAGAGGCTGGCATCGACCATGCCATGACGAACCGCCAGCAGCGTCAGCTCGACATCGCTGCTGATCGAGAGCTTCTCGAAAATACGATAGCGATAGGTGTTCACGGTTTTCGGCGACAGACACAGCTTGTCGGAGATGATCTGCACTTTCTGGCAACCGACAATCATCAGCGCGATCTGAATCTCACGTTCGGACAACGCGTCGAACGGCGAGTCGCTGGAAGGCTGAAACGATTTGAAGACCAATTGCTGGGCAATCTGCGGGCTGATGTAACGCTGGCCGGCAAATACCAGGCGAATCGCCTGGACCATTTCGTTGAGGCCTGCGCCCTTGGTGAGGTAGCCCGCCGCGCCGGCTTGCAGCAGGCGAGTCGGAAACGGATCCTCCTCGCAGACAGTCACCGCCACGACCTTGATGTCCGGATGGCTGCGCAGCAGTTTGCGCGTGGCTTCAAGACCTCCGATCCCGGGCATCTTGACGTCCATCAGGACGACGTCGGGCTTCAGCTCCCGCGCCTTGAGCAGGGATTCTTCCCCTGACTCCGCCTGCCCGACTACTTGCAGGCCATCGATGTCAGCCAACATTCGTGTAATGCCCGTACGAACGAGATCATGGTCATCGACTACTAGCACCCTAATCAAGCAGACACCTCGCGATTTGGTCTTTAAAGGTTGCCGGACACCTTAGCAAAAAAGCGACGTACAAACCTAATCACAAGCGCTATATAAAATTCATCGGCGAGCGATAAAGCCACGCCGCCTGCCAGACCGCAGGCCGCGTCGCACCTTCAAGCCCCGGCAGCCCGGGGCCCGCTACCCGGGTCCGGGGCCTGCGACAGTAGGACGCTCCATGCGCCAGAAACACTCCTCCTCCCCCACCACCTGCAACCCCATCCGTTCATACAGACGCTGTGCCGGGTTGCCCTTGAACACGGTCAGGCGCAACAGGCCAAGGTGCTCCTGGCGCGCCCGCTCCAAGAGCCGCGCCAGGACCCAGGCGCCGGCACCGCGCCCGCGCCACGCCTGCAGCACATGCAATTCACGAATATACAGGGCCCGCAGGTCCCGACTCAGGCTGACATAGCCCAGCACCTCGTCTGCCTGGCAGATCAGCAGATTCTCGCGACCGGCCCAGGCCACATCGAACGCCTCATCGAGCCACAGCAGGTCATTGCGAATGTAATAGCCGAGCATGGTCGAGCGGGTCAGGTCCCGGGCGAAAGCCAGGTCGGCCGCTGACGCCGGGCGCAATTGCAGTGCATTCATCAGCCGGCCACCGGCACAACCTGGGCCTGCCATTGCCCGGCCACGCAGCGGGCAATCAACAGCGCTTCGCCAACCCCCTCCACGGCGCCCAGCAACTGGCCGTCACGGCCCCAGATCGCGCTACGCCCGGCACAGGCCCAGCCACCGCTGGGACCGCCATGATTGGCCATCAACAGCACAATGCCGTAGTCCCGGGCATAACCTTGCAACAAGGCGCTGTCGGCGGCATAACCGCCCTCGCTGATCAGCGCCCCGGCGGCATAGATGTCGGCACCGGCAGCCACTGCAGCCTGTACGTGACTGGCATGACAAAAATCCGCGCACACCGCCAGGGCCAACCTCGCCTCTGCCAGTTGCAGCGGCGCCCCGCCCGTGCCGGGGGCAAAGAAGCGCTCCTCCCCGGCATGCAGATGCTGCTTGCTGTACACCGCCTGCGAGCCGTCGGCTGCCAGCACCAGCGCCCCGATCAGCACCGGCCCGTCCTCCGCCAGGCGAATCGGCAAGCCCACCACCGCCGTCATCAGCAGTTCCCGGGCCAGGTCCCGCAGCGGCTGCAACCGTGGGGAATCCGGTGCCAGCGCCAGTTGCGCGGCCAGTGGCGGCTCATAACCGGTCAGGGACAGTTCGGGAAACACCAGGACCTGCACCCCCTGTTGCGCCGCCAGGCGCATCAGATGCTGATGCCGGGCCAGATTCCCCTGCCAGTCGCCAGCAATGGATACCGATTGGGCGGCAGCGAGGGTCAGCACGGTCATGGAGATTCCTTGGCGAGGCAACGAGGGGGAGCGGCGAGTGTGGCATAAATCCTGGCGGCGCTTAATCCATCGCCCGAGACAACAGCGTCCATAGAAATTACTGATTGAATCGCGGCCCTGGCCTCTAGTAAGCTCGCCCCACTTCACGGAGAAACCCCATGCTGTCCCAGACCCCTTCCCTGCACCGCCACACCGCCAGCGCACTGCGTTCGGTTGCGGCTGTCCGGGTCAATGGCAACCTGGCTCCGGTCAACTTTTATTTTGGGTATTGGTTTAGCCACTGGCGCGCCTGATACCCAACCGGCGCCCACTTTGACGGGTCGCCTACCAGAGAAATCTCAACCCCCGGTCGGCCTCCCGACCGGGGGTTTTGTTTTTTCCGGCACCACGTTTTCAACCACGACTTTTCTGCAACACACCGAACTTACCGAGGATTGCCCCATGAACTACGCCACCTATTACCGCTACGACATGTTTTCCGCCTGGCGATTTAGCAGCCTCCGCTCGGGACAGCCTGCCGCCTCCGATCGGTCACCTACCGGTGGCAATTGCACACTGATGGCCAGTACGGCCAATTGTCGAACACCCCAGTAGGGCCGCGCGCGGGACATCACCCGCCGCCCGCCCAGGAAGACCGCACATGAACTCGTCCGTATCCGCTCTGCCCCTGTCCGCCCACGTCAGCGCCAATGAACCCCTGACCCGGCGCCTGCCCAGCTCCCTGGAGCTCAAGCAGCAACTGCCGCTGTCCCTGGCCCTGAGCCAGCAAGTTGCCAACCACCGCCTGGCGGTGCGCGCCATTCTCGAAGGTCGCGACCCACGCCTGCTGGTCGTCGTCGGCCCCTGCTCCATCCACGACCCGCAATCGGCCCTGGAATACGCCGCCAACCTGGCCCGCCTGGCCGAAGAGTTGAGCGACCAGATGCTCCTGGTGATGCGCGCCTACGTGGAAAAGCCCCGCACCACCGTCGGCTGGAAAGGCCTGGCCTACGACCCGCACCTGGATGGCAGCGACGACATGGCCGGCGGCCTGAGCCTGTCCCGGGACCTGATGCGCGAGATGCTGCGCCTGGGCCTGCCGATCGCCACCGAACTGCTGCAACCCATGGCCGCCGGCTACTTCGACGATCTGCTGAGCTGGGTGGCCATTGGCGCGCGCACCACCGAATCGCAGATCCACCGGGAAATGGCCAGCGGCCTGGAAATGCCCGTGGGCTTCAAGAACGGCACCGACGGCGGCGTCGCCATCGCCTGTGACGCCATGCGTTCGGCGGCGCACCCGCACCGTCACTTCGGCGTCGACAGCCAGGGCCACCCGGCGATCATCCAGACCCCGGGCAACCCCGACACCCACCTGGTACTGCGCGGCGGCCATCGCGGGCCGAACTACGACCGCCAGAGCGTGGCCCAGGTCCAGCGCGACCTGCACAAGCTGAAGATCCCGGCACGGATCATGGTCGATTGCAGCCACGCCAACAGCGGCAAGGACCCGTTGCGCCAGCCGGCGGTGTTCAACGAGGTCCTGGAGCAACGCCTGCAGGGCGATCGCTCGCTGGTCGCAGTGATGCTGGAAAGCCACCTGTTCGAAGGCTGCCAACCCTTAAGCGGCCAACTGCGCTACGGCGTGTCGGTGACCGACGGCTGCCTGGGCTGGGCCGCCACCGAGCAACTGCTGCGCCGCGGCGCAGAACAACTGCAACAAGCAGGCAAGGTCGCCGCCGTCCCCGCCTGACCGCCACCGCCCCAACCCCGCCCGCCGCCCGCGCAAGCGCCGGGCGGCAACGCTTTGCAGGAACTTTGACAAGAAATAGCCACCTGAATCCGGTAGGCTCTCAACTTTCTTGAAAGGAGCAACATCCATGGCCAAAGCCACTGCCCGTCACATCCTGGTTGCCAGCGAAGCCAAGTGCAACGAACTCAAAGCCGAGATCGAAGCCGGCGCCGACTTCGCCGAAGTCGCGAAAAAGAACTCCACCTGCCCGTCCAGCCGCGACGGCGGCAACCTGGGCTCCTTCGGCCCGGGCCAGATGGTCAAGGAATTCGACACCGTGGTGTTCAGCGCCCCGGTCAACGTCGTGCAAGGCCCGGTGAAGACCCAGTTCGGCTACCACCTGCTGGAAGTCACCAGCCGCCAGGACTGATCCCCTCGCGCTTGTGCCTGCTCAACGGCCCGCCTCCTGGTGGGCCGTTGCGCTTGTAAAAGCGGCTGGCCAGTCACAGGCCGCTAGCGTACAAATCGTGGTCATCGATCACCCGGCTCCTAAGGCTGACAATGCGACTGCTTTCCTCCACTGTGCTTTTCACCGTCCTGCTACTGGGCGCCGCGGGTGCCCAGGCGGCACCGCAACACGCCATGACCGTCTACGGCGAACCGGCCAAGTATCCCCAGGGCTTCAGCCACTTCGACTACGTCAACCCCCAGGCCCCCAAGGGCGGAACCCTGCGCCGCTCGGCCATCGAGATCGGCCGTTTCGACCATGTGCTGCCTTATATAGACAAGGGCATCGGCGTCTCCCAGCTCGACGGCCTGGTCTATTCGCCCCTGGCCCTGCGCTCCCTGGACGAGCCCTACACCGTCTACGGCCTGGTGGCACAGAAGATGGAGCGCGCCGAAGACGGCCTGTGGCTGCGCTTCTACCTCAACCCCAAGGCCCGCTTCGCCGATAACACGCCGATCACCGCCGAAGACGTGCGCTACAGCTACGACCTGCTGATGACCCAGGGCAGCATGCGCTACCGCACCCAGTTCGAGGACGTCAAAGGCGTCACCGTGGAATCGCCGCGGGTGGTGCGTTTCGACTTCAAGAGCAACGAAAACCGCACCCTGCCCCTGGATATCGCGACCCTGCCGGTGTTCCCCGAACACTGGTGGAAGAGTCGCGACTTCGCCGCTGGCGGTGGCTATGAAGCGCCCCTGGGCAGCGGCCCCTATCGGGTGGCCAAGGTGGATTCGGGCAACAGCATCACCTTTGCCCGCAACCCCGACTGGTGGGGCAAGGACCTGCCGGTCAGCCGCGGCCTGTACAACTTCGATCATTTCAGTGTCGAGTACTTCGGCGATATCGACGTCGCCCGGCAAGTGCTGCGCGGCGGCGCCTACGACTACAACCGCGAATTCTCCGCCACCGGCTATTCCATCGGCTACGACAGCCCGGCCCTGAACGACGGCCGCCTGCAAAAGGCCCACCTGGCCCGATCGGCGCCGCAACCGGCCCAGGGCTACGTGTTCAACCTCGACCGGCCGGTATTCCAGGACCGCCGGGTGCGCCAGGCCCTGGCCATGCTCTGGGATTTCGAATGGAGCAACCGGCAGATGATGCGCAACCTCTACATCCGCCAGCAGAGCTTCTTCTCCAACACCCCGCTGGCGGCCCGCAGCCTGCCGGACGCCGAAGAGCTGAAGATCCTCGAACCGCTGCGCGGGCAGATCCCCGACGAAGTCTTCACCCAGGTCTTCGAAGCACCGAAAACCGACGGCAGCGGCGTGATCCGCGACAAGCAACTGCAGGCCCTGGCCCTGCTGGAACAGGCCGGCTGGAAAGCCGAGGGCGACAAACTGGTGAATGCCGACGGCGAACCCCTGAGCTTCACCTTCCTCATCACCCAGGGCTCCATCGAACGCCTGCTGCTGCCCTACAAGCGCAACCTGGCGCAGATCGGCATCAGCCTGAACATCCGCCGCATCGACCCCTCGCAATACGTCAACCGCCTGATGGCCCGGGACTACGACATGATCGTCACCGGCTACCCGGTGACCACCTCACCGGGCATGGAGCTGCACAACTACTTCGGCTCGGCCGCGGCCAACGATCCGGGCTCCAACAACTACATGGTGCTCAAGAACCCGGCGGTGGACAGCCTGCTCAACGGCCTGGTGAAAGCCACCAGCCAGCCGGAGATGCTGCGCTACGCCCACGCCCTGGACCGGGTGCTGCAGTGGAACTACTACTGGATCGCCAACTACTACCCGCCCGGCACCTCCACGGTGTGGTGGAACCGCTTCGGCATGCCCAAGGTGCCGGCGAGCAACGACGAAGCCATCGAAAGCTGGTGGGAAGTCAGCAGCACCGCGCTGACCAATGAACAGATGGCCGCCGAGCTGATCCGCCGTGGCCAACCCGGAGGGCGCCACTGATGCCGGCCTACATCCTGCGGCGCCTGCTGCTGATCATTCCGACCCTGCTGATCATCCTTCTGGTGAACTTCGTCATCGTCCAGGCCGCCCCCGGCGGCCCGGTGGAACAGGCCATCGCCCGCCTGCAAGGGATCGGCGGCGGCGCGGTCGGCGGCTCCGCCGATGCCATGAGCAGCAGCGGCTCCCGAGCCAGCCGCGGCCTGGACCCCAAACTGATCCAGGACATCGAGAAGCAGTACGGCTTCGACAAGCCGGCCCACGAGCGCCTGTGGCTGATGCTGAAAAGCTACGCCCGGCTGGACTTCGGCAAGAGCTTCTTCCGTGGCGCCACGGTCACCGACCTGATCCTGGAAAAAATGCCGGTGACCATCTCCCTCGGCCTCTGGGCCACCCTGATCACCTACCTGGTGTCGATCCCCCTGGGCATTCGCAAGGCGGTGCACCACGGCAGCCACTTCGACATCTGGAGCAGCACCGCGATCATCATCGGCTACGCCATGCCGGCCTTCCTGTTCGCCATGTTCCTGATCGTGCTGTTCGCCGGCGGCACCTCGCTGAACTGGTTCCCGGTGCGCGGCCTGGTCTCGGACAACTTCGAGCAACTGAGCACCCTGGGCAAGGTCGCCGACTACTTCTGGCACCTGGTGCTGCCAGTCAGCTCCCTGGTGATCGGCGGCTTCGCCACCCTGACCATCCTCACCAAGAACTCCTTTCTCAACGAGATCACCCGTCAGTACGTGGTCACCGCCCGGGCCAAGGGCCTGAGCGAACGCCGGGTGCTGTATGGGCATGTGTTCCGCAACGCCATGCTGCTGGTGGTGTCGGGGATCCCCCAGGCCTTCATCAGCGTGTTCTTCGCCGGCTCCCTGCTGATCGAGGTGATCTTTTCCCTCGACGGCCTGGGCCGCATGAGCTACGAGGCCGCGGTGTCCCGGGACTACCCGGTGGTGTTCGGCTCGCTGTTCATCTTCACCCTGTTCGGCCTCCTGATAAAACTGATCGGCGACCTGTGCTACACCCTGGTCGACCCACGCATCGACTTCGCCGCGAGGAACGCCTGATGCTCAAGCTTTCTCCCGTGGCCCGCCGGCGCCTGGACCGGTTCAAGCAAAACCGCCGTGGCTGGTGGTCGCTGTGGCTGTTCATCGGCCTGTTCATCCTGACCCTGGGCGGTGAGCTGATCGCCAACGACAAGCCGCTGGTGGTCAGCTACCAGGGCTCGTTGTACTTCCCGGTGTTCAAGCGCTACACCGAGCAGGAATTCGGCGGCCAGCTGCCGTTCCAGGCCGACTACCGCAGCGACTACGTGCAGCAGCTGATCCGCAAGGACGGTGGCTGGCTGCTGTTCCCGCCGATTCCCTTCAGCGAAGACACACCCAACTACGACCTGACCCAGCCCGCCCCCAGCCCGCCGAGCAAGGTCAACTGGCTGGGCACCGACGACCAGGCCCGGGACGTGGCCGCGCGAGTGATCTACGGCGCCCGGGTGTCGATCCTGTTCGCCCTGGCCCTGACCGCCATCAGCGCCCTGATCGGCATCGCCGCCGGCGCCCTGCAAGGCTATTACGGCGGCTGGGTCGACCTCTTGGGCCAGCGCCTGCTGGAAGTCTGGTCCGGGCTGCCGGTGCTCTACCTGCTGATCATCCTCTCGGGGTTCGTCGAGCCGAACTTCTGGTGGTTGCTGGGGATCATGGCGCTGTTCTCCTGGCTGGCCCTGGTGGACGTGGTGCGCGCCGAGTTCCTGCGCGGGCGCAACCTGGAGTACGTCAAGGCCGCCCGAGCCCTGGGCCTGAGCGACCGCAAGGTGATCCTGCGGCACATCCTGCCCAACGCGATGAACGCCACCCTGAGCTACCTGCCGTTCATCCTCACCGGCGCCATCTCGACCCTCACCGCCCTGGACTTCCTCGGCTTCGGCATGCCCGCCGGCAGCGCCTCCCTGGGCGAGTTGATCGGCCAGGGCAAGCAGAACCTGCAGGCGCCGTGGCTGGGGCTGACGGCGTTTTTCACCCTGGCGCTGATCCTCTCGCTGCTGGTGTTTATCGGCGAAGCCTTGCGCGATGCCTTTGATCCACGATCTTGAAGCGGACGGTAGCAATGACTGACAACCTCATCGAAATCCGCCAGCTCAAGGTCAGCTTCGGCGCACAGACCGTGGTCCGCGACCTGAGCCTGGACATCCGCCCCGGCGAGTGCCTGGCCCTGGTGGGCGAGTCCGGTTCGGGCAAGTCGGTGACCGCCCACTCGATCCTGCAACTGCTGCCGCAGACCGGCTGCAGCAGCTCCGGTAGCGTGCGCTACCGCGGCCAGGAGCTGATGGGCAGCGACCCGGCGACCCTGCAAAAGCTGCGGGGCAACCGCATCGCCATGATCTTCCAGGAGCCCATGACCTCCCTCAATCCGCTGCACAGCGTGGAGAAGCAGATCGGCGAAACCCTGCTGCTGCATCGCGGCCTGGGCGGCAAACAGGCCCAGGCGCGGATTCTCGAACTGCTGGAACTGGTGGGCATCCAGAAACCCCGTGAACGGCTCAAGGCCTACCCGCACCAGCTCTCCGGCGGCCAGCGCCAACGGGTGATGATCGCCATGGCCCTGGCCTGCGAGCCGGAGCTGCTGATCGCCGACGAACCCACCACGGCCCTGGACGTGACCGTGCAGCGCAAGATCCTGCTGCTGCTCAAATCCCTGCAGCAGCGCCTGGGCATGTCCCTGCTGCTGATCAGCCACGACCTCAACCTGGTGCGGCGCATCGCCCAGCGGGTGTGCGTGATGAAGGCCGGGGAAATCGTCGAACAGGCCGACTGCGACACCCTGTTCCGCGCCCCGCAACACCCCTACAGTTGCGAGCTGCTGCACGCCGAGCCCGAAGGCCGGCCACTGTGTCGCGACAGCCGGGAAACCGTGCTGGAGGTGAACAATCTCAGCGTCGATTTCCAGATAGCCGGCGGTCTGTTCCGGCGCAAGCAATACCTGCGGGCAGTGGACGACATCAGCCTCAGCGTCGAGCAAGGCAAGACCCTGGGCATCGTCGGCGAGTCCGGCTCGGGCAAGTCGACCCTGGGCCAGGCGATCCTGCGCCTGCTGGATTCCCGGGGCAGCATCCGTTTCCAGGGCCAGGCCCTGGACGGCCTCGACCAGAAACAACTGCGGCCCTGGCGCAAACAGATGCAGGTGGTGTTCCAGGACCCCTTCGGCAGCCTCAGCCCGCGCATGTCGGTGGCGCAGATCATCAGCGAAGGCCTGGAAGTGCACAGCCAGTACGACGCCCGCCAGTGCGATGAACAGGTGATCCGCGCCCTGGAGGAAGTCGGCCTCGATCCCGACAGCCGCCACCGCTACCCCCACGAGTTCTCCGGCGGCCAGCGCCAGCGCATCGCCATTGCCCGGGCCCTGGTGCTCAAGCCGGCGCTGATCCTGCTGGACGAACCGACTTCGGCCCTGGACCGCACCGTGCAGAAACAAGTGGTGGCCCTGCTGCGCCAACTGCAGGAAAAGTACGGCTTGACCTACCTGTTCATCAGCCATGACCTGGCGGTGATACGGGCCCTGGCCCACGACATGATCGTGATCAAGGACGGCCAGGTGGTGGAGCGCGGCGCCAGCCACGACGTGTTCGACAACCCGCAGCACCCCTACACCCAGGAGCTGCTGGCCGCCGCCCATCCCGGCTGACCCGCCGCCGACGACCCTTTTTCGCAGCCTGCGGCAGCGGCTACAGAAGGCGCGCGGTTCTTTGTAGCCGCTGCCGCAGGCTGCGAACGGCTGCGCAGCAGACGCTGCCCTCAAGGCCGCCGAAGGTCCTACGGCCCTTTGCGCAGCCTCGCAAGCTCGGCAGCGGCTACAGAAGGTGCACGGTTCTTTGTAGCCGCTGCCGCAGGCTGCGAACGGCTGCGCAGCAGACGCTGCCCTCAAGGCCGTCGAAGGTCCTGCGGCCCTTTGCGCAGCCTCGCAGGCTCGGCAGCGGCTACAGAAGGCGCGCTGTTCTTTGTAGCCGCTGCCGCAGGCTGCGAACGGCTGCACAGCAGACGCTGCCCTCAAGGCCGCCGAAGGTCCTGTGGCCCTTTACGCAGCCTCGCAGACTCGACAGCGGCTACAGAAGGCGCGCTGTTCTTTGTAGCCGCTGCCGCAGGCTGCGAACGGCTGCGCAGCAGACGCCGCCCTAGAGACCGCCGAAGGTCCTGCGGCCCTTTGCGCAGCCTCGCAGGCTCGGCAGCGGCTACAGCGCAACAACCGGGGCAGACTGCGGCATAATCGCCGCGCCCATTTTCAGGATGCCGCCATGAACGACAGCGAAAGCCTCAAGGATTACCAGCGTGTGCGCCAACTGGCGATCCGCTCGCTGTTCGAGATCATCGAGCAGTCCAGCGAAGGCACGGTGATCGTCGACCGCGACGCCAATATCGTCTGGATGAACGAGCGCTACGCCCGGCGCTTCGGCCTGGAATCGGCGGCCTTCGCCATCGGCAAGCCCTGCGAAAGCGTGATCCCCGGCAGCCTGCTGCGGGAAGTGGTACGCACCGGACGCCCGATCCTGCTGGACATGCAGGACACCCCCAAGGAACCGCTGGTGGTGATGCGCCTGCCGATCCACGACGCCGCCGGCACGGTGATCGGCGCCATCGGCTTTGCCCTGTTCGACGAACTGCGCAGCCTGTCGCCGATGCTCAAGCGCTACCTGAGCATGCAGGAAGAACTGGCCTCCACCCGCTCCCTGCTGCGGGCCCGGCAGACCAAGTACAACTTCGCCCATTTCATCGGCACCAGCGCCGCCAGCCTGGAAGTCAAACGCCGGGCCCGACGCAGCGCCAGTGCCGAATCCCCGGTGCTGCTGCAAGGCGAAACCGGCACCGGCAAGGAGCTGCTGGCCCAGGCCATCCATGCCGCGTCGCCCCGGGCCCACAAGCCCTTTGTCAGCATCAACAGCGCGGCGATTCCCGAGGCGCTGCTGGAGGCGGAGTTCTTCGGCACCGCCCCCGGCGCCTTCACCGGCGCCGACCGCAAGGGGCGCGCCGGCAAGTTGCAGATCGCCCAGGGCGGCACCCTGTTCCTCGATGAAATCGGCGACATGCCCCTGCCCCTGCAAAGCAAGTTGCTGCGGGTGCTGCAAGAGAAGGAGTTCGAGCCGGTGGGCTCCAACGAAGTGATCCACAGCGATGTGCGGGTGATCGCCGCCACCTCCACCGACCTGGAAGCGGCGATCAAGCGCGGCGAGTTCCGCGCCGACCTGTACTACCGGCTCAACGTGCTGCCGATCCAGGTGCCGGCTCTGCGCGAACGCCTGGACGACCTGCCGGCCCTGAGCGAAGGGATTCTCGAAGAACTGCGCAGCCAGCATGAACTGGATCGCGAAGCCCTGGCCCTGCTGGCGCAACATGCCTGGCCGGGGAACATCCGCGAGCTGCGCAACGTGCTGGAACGGGCGGCGCTGCTCAGCGACGACCTGATACTCACTGCCGCGGACATTCGCGCGGCAATCGGCAGCTTCAGCCCGGCGCAGCGCGATGCGGCCTCGCTGCCCGCCGAGTCGCCGAGCCAGGAAACCTTCGCCGCGGCCCGGGAACGGTTCGACCGGCAACTGATCAGCGCCACCCTGGCCCAGTGCGCCGGCAAGGTGGACGAAGCGGCGCGACGCCTGGGGCTGGGCCGTTCGACGCTGTACAAGAAGATGGCGGCCTTGGGGATTGCTGAGTCTCCATAAAGAGACATCAATCTCTATTTAGAGAAGTTACCGGCGTGCTCCGCGCTTTTCGCTGGCAAGCCAGCTCCTACGGCGCTCCGAACGATCTCTGTAGGAGCAGGCTTGCCAGCGAAGCGGCCGACCAATCCAAAAAAGTCTCAAAAAAGAGACAATCAACTCCGAACCGCCCTTAGAAAAATAAAAATACTCATACATTTCAACAACTTAAGTAGATGGCACAGTTCTCGCTATAACGCTCTCCACACGCAACACCCGACAACAATAACAATCCTGGAGAGACACACCATGAGTGTGATCATTGCCTTGGCAGCCCTGGCGCTGCTGATGCTGGCGGCCTACCGTGGCTACAGCGTCATCCTCTTTGCCCCCATTGCCGCCCTCGGCGCAGTGCTGCTCACCGATCCGTCCGCCGTGGCGCCCGCCTTTACCGGGGTGTTCATGGAGAAGATGGTCGGCTTCATCAAACTGTATTTCCCGGTGTTCCTGCTGGGTGCGGTGTTCGGCAAGCTGATCGAGCTGTCGGGCTTCTCGCGCTCCATCGTCGCCGCGGCGATCCGCCTGCTCGGCACTCGCCAGGCGATGCTGGTGATCGTGCTGGTCTGCGCCTTGCTGACCTACGGCGGCGTCTCGCTGTTCGTGGTGGTGTTCGCCGTCTACCCCTTCGCTGCCGAGATGTTCCGCCAGAGCAACATCCCCAAGCGGCTGATCCCGGCGACCATCGCCCTGGGCGCGTTCTCCTTCACCATGGACGCCCTGCCCGGCACCCCGCAGATCCAGAACATCATCCCCAGCACTTTCTTCAACACCACCGCCTGGGCCGCGCCCTGGCTGGGCGTGATCGGCACCATTTTCGTGTTCTGCGCCGGCATGCTGTTCCTGCAGCGCCAGCGCAACAAGGCGCAGAAGGCCGGTGAAGGCTACGGCACCGAACTGCGCAACGAACCGGAAACCGCCGAGGACCTGAAGCTGCCCAACCCCTGGCTGGCGCTGTCGCCGCTGCTGCTGGTGGGCATCATGAACCTGCTGTTCACCCACTGGATTCCCCAGTGGTACGGCAAGACCCACAGCCTCAGCCTGCCGGGCATGGCCGCCCCGGTAACCAGCGAAATCGCCAAGCTCACCGCCATCTGGGCGGTGCAGGCGGCCTTGCTGGTGGGCATCCTGATGGTGCTGGTGTGCGGCTTCTCGGCGATTCGCAGCAAGCTCGCCGAGGGCAGCAAGAGCGCGGTCAGCGGTGCCTTGCTGGCGGCGATGAACACCGCTTCGGAATACGGTTTCGGTGCCGTGATCGCCTCCCTGCCAGGCTTTCTGGTGCTGGCCGACTGGCTCAAAAGCATCCCCAACCCGCTGGTCAACGAAGCCATCACCGTAACCCTGCTGGCGGGCATCACCGGCTCGGCCTCGGGGGGCATGAGCATCGCCCTGGCGGCCATGTCCGAAAGCTTCATCAGCGCCGCCCATGCCGCCAACATTCCCCTGGAAGTGCTGCACCGGGTGGCGTCCATGGCCAGCGGCGGCATGGACACCCTGCCGCACAACGGCGCGGTGATCACCCTGCTGGCAGTCACCGGCCTGACCCACCGCGAAGCCTACAAGGACATTTTCTGCATCACCCTGATCAAGACCCTGGCGGTGTTCGTCGTCATCGCCACTTTCTACGCCACCGGCATCGTGTGAGGTATTCATGAGCACTCTTTCTGGCAAGACCGCCCTGGTCACCGGTTCCACCAGCGGCATTGGCCTGGGCATCGCCCGGGTCCTGGCCAAGGCCGGGGCCAAGCTGATTCTCAACGGCTTCGGCGATGCCTCGAAGGCGATCGCCGAGGTCGCACAATTCGGCGGCCAGGTCGGCCATCACCCGGCGGACGTCAGCGACCCGGCGCAGATCGCCGAGCTGTTCGCCTACGCCGAACGGGAGTTCGGCGGCGTCGACATCCTGGTGAACAACGCCGGCATCCAGCACGTGGCGGCGGTGGAGGAATTCCCCGTGGAGCGCTGGGATTCGATCATCGCCATCAACCTGTCCTCGGTGTTCCATAGCACCCGCCTGGGGCTGCCGGGAATGCGCGCCAAGGGCTGGGGGCGGATCGTCAACATCGCCTCGGTGCACGGCCAGGTCGGTTCCGTGGGCAAGGCCGCCTATGTGGCGGCCAAGCACGGGGTCATCGGCCTGACCAAGGTGGTGGGCCTGGAAACAGCCACCAGCAACATCACCTGCAACGCCATCTGCCCCGGCTGGGTGCTGACCCCGCTGGTGCAGAAGCAGATCGACGACCGCGTCGCCGCGGGCACCGATCCGCAACAGGCCCAGCATGATCTGCTGGCGGAAAAGCAGCCGTCCCTGGAGTTCGTCACCCCGTCGCAACTGGGCGAGCTGGTGCTATTTTTGTGCAGTGACGCCGGCGCCCAGGTGCGCGGCGCGGCCTGGAACATCGACGGTGGCTGGCTGGCGCAATAACCCCGCCCCTGCCCCCCACTCTTTCTGTGGCGAGGGAGCTTGCTCCTGCCGGGTCGCGTAGCGGCCCTAAAACCAGGCAACCGAGATTCAACGACAAAACGCGGTCGTCTGGTGGACGACCGCTACGCGGCCGAACGGGAGCAAGCTCCCTCGCCACAATGAACGACAGTGCACACCGAACATAAGAAGAAATAGAGGCCTTGCATGTCCGACCTTCTCTGGCAACCCAGCGCCGAACGCATCGGCAAGACGCGGATGGATGCCTTCCGCCGCTTCGTTAATCAGCGCCACGGTCTGAACCTTCACGACTACCCCAGCCTGCACCAGTGGAGCATCGACCAGCGCGAACGCTTCTGGCAGGCCCTCGTCGACTTCTTCGAGGTCAGCTTCCACCAGAGCGCCGAATGCGTGCTCCGCGAAGGCCCGCAGATGCCCAGCGCGCAGTGGTTTCCCGGCGCCACCCTGAACTTCGCCGAGCACCTGCTCAAGCGCCGGGACGACGCAATAGCGGTGGTGGCGATCAACGAAAGCCGCCAGCGCGAACAACTGACCTACGCCGAACTGGCGGCCCAGGTCGCCGGCCTGCAACGCAGCCTGCGGGCGGCCGGGGTCGGCCTCGGCGACCGGGTCGCCGCCTGCATGCCCAACACCTGGCAAACCCTGGTGGCGATGCTCGCCAGCACCAGCCTCGGCGCGGTGTGGTCCAGCTGTTCGCCGGACTTCGGCACCCAGGGGGTGATCGACCGCTTCGGCCAGATCGAACCCAAGGTACTGATCACCTGCGCCGGCTATCGCTACGCCGGCAAGGACATCGACCAGACCGCCAAGGTCAATGAAATCCTCGAGCGCCTGCCGTCCCTGGAGCAGTTGCTCATCGTGCCCCATGCCCGTCCGCAAGCCCGGGTCGAGGACTTTTGCACCCAGGCCCGCGTCAGCGTGTGGGACGACTTCTACCGCCCCGGCGGCGAGCCCGAGTTCGTCCCGGTGCCCTTCGCCCATCCGCTGTACATCCTCTATTCCAGCGGCACCACCGGGGTGCCCAAGTGCATCGTCCACGGCACCGGCGGGGTGCTGCTGCAACACCTCAAGGAACACGGCCTGCACACCGACCTCGGCCCCGGCGAGCGGCTGTTCTACTACACCACTTGCGGCTGGATGATGTGGAACTGGCTGGTGTCGGCGCTGGCCACCGGCGCCAGCCTGGTGCTCTACGACGGCTCGCCCTTCCACCCGACCAACGAGCACCTGATCGACCTGATCGATAGCGAAGCCATCAATGTCTTCGGCACCAGCCCCAAGTACCTGGCCGCCCTGGAAAAGGCCGGCAGCCGGCCGCGCCACAGCCACCACCTGGACAGCCTGAAGACCCTGCTGTGCACCGGCTCGCCGCTGTCGCCGCAGAGCTACGACTACGTGTACCGCGAGATCAAGCGCGACCTGTGCCTGGCCTCGATGTCCGGCGGCACCGACATCGTCGCCTGCTTCGTCGCCGGCAACCCGATCCAGCCGGTACGCCGCGGCGAGATGCAGGGCAAGGGCCTGGGCATGGCCATCGAAGTGTGGAACGACCAGGGCCAGCCGGTGATCGGCGAGAAAGGCGAACTGGTGTGCACCCGGCACTTTCCGAGCATTCCGGTGGGCCTGTGGCACGACCCGGACCAGAGCAAGCTCAAGGCCTCGTACTTCAGCCTGTTTCCCGGGGTCTGGGCCCAGGGCGACTACGCCGAACAGCTGGCCGATGGCGGCTGGTTGATTCACGGCCGCTCCGATGCGGTGCTCAACCCCGGTGGCGTGCGCATTGGCACCGCGGAGATCTACCGCCAGGTGGAGAAGCTGGAACAGGTCCTGGAAAGCCTGGCCATCGGCCAGAGCTGGGAGCACGACGTGCGGGTGGTGCTGTTCGTGCGCCTGCAGGACGGCGTGGTGCTGGATGAGCCCTTGCGGGAACGGATCCGCCAGGTGATCCGCGACAACACCACCGCGCGCCACGTCCCGGCGAAGATCCTCGCGGTCACCGACATCCCCCGCACCATCAGCGGCAAGATCGTCGAACTGGCGGTGCGCAACCTGGTGCATGGCCTGCCGGTGAAAAACACCGACGCCCTGGCCAACCCCGAGGCCCTGGAGCAGTTTCGCGACCGCGAGGAACTGCGCCACTGACGACGGCCAACCACCGCCGCCCCCCCCTTCACGGCGCAGCACTGTAGCCGCTGCCGAGCCCGCGAGGCTGCGCAAAGGGCCGCAGGACCTTCGACGATCTCAAGGGCAGCGCTTCCGCCCGGAGCGTTCGCAGCCTGCGGCAGCGGCTACAGGAACCGTTCAGCCCCTCTAGACTGGTCATCCGCCGCAAAAGCGGGTGAAAATGCCGGCGTCATAAACGCCTAGACTCCATCCGTTTGAATATGCACGGCATGTCCATGCGACTTTTTCAGTACGCGACCCATGACGTTGCCGTGTAACACCGCTGCGCCCAGGACCCACCCGACATGAATGCCCCCCATTCCGGCAGCGAAGCCGCCACCCTGATTGCCCGCCTGGACTGGTCGGCCACGGCCCTCGGTCACTCCGGCCAATGGCCCCAGAGCCTGCGCACCGCGGTGGACATCGTGATCCATTCACCGATGCCGATGTTGCTGCTGTGGGGCGGCGAGCTGACCCAGATCTACAACGACGGCTTCGCCCTGCTGGCTGGCAACAAGCACCCCCACGCCTTCGGCCAGCCGGCGCACCTGATCTGGCCGGAGCTGATGGACTTCACCGACCCGGTCTACCGCGCGGTGCTCAACGGCCAGGTGCGCAGCTTCAGCGAGCAGCGCTTCAGCCTGCAACGCAGCAACGGCAGCGAATACGACCTGTGGCTGGACCTGACCTACAGCCCGATCCGCAACGAGCGCGGGGACGTCGCCGGGATCCTGGTGACCGCCATCGAAACCAACGAACGCCGGCGCATCGCCCTGGAGCTGCAACAGCGCTCCGAGGCCAGTCTGCGGGCCCAGCACGAAACCGAAGAACGCCTGCAACTGGCCCTGGCGGCCACCGACGCGGTGGGCACCTGGGACTGGGACATTGGCGAAGACCGCTTCATTGCCGACGCCCACTTTGCCCAGTTGCACAGCGTCGACCCGCAGCAATCCCGGCAACTGCCCATCAGTGAATACCTCAAGGGCGTGCACCCGGAAGACCGGGCCATGGTGGCCCGGAGCATCAAGCACTGCATCACCCAGGGCAGCGAATACGCCGAGGAGTACCGCCTGCAACTGGCCGACGGCCAGGTGCGCTGGGTGTTCGCCCGGGGCCGCTGCTACAAGGATCACCATGGCCGGCCCACGCGCTTTCTCGGCGCCGCCCTGGACCTGACCGAACGCAAGCAGATGGAGCAGGCCCTGCGCCAGAGCCAGACCGAGCTGCAACTGATCATCAACGCCATGCCGGTGCTGATCGGCTATGTCGACCACGAAGAACGCTTTCGCCTGAACAACAGCGCCTACCTGGACTGGTACGGCCTGACCCCGCAGGAGCTGTACGGCAGGACCATTCGCGAAGTGGTGGGAGACGAGATCTACGCCACCCGCGCCGAAAACATCAAGGCGGCCCTGGCCGGTACGCCGTGCAGCTTCGAGGCCAACTCGCCGCACCGCGACGGCCGTCCGCGCCATGCCCTGATGAAGTACCTGCCGCGCCACGGCGCCGACGGCGCGATCAACGGTTTCTACATCTTCGTGATCGATGAAACCGAGCGCAAACAGACCGAAGAAGCCCTGCGCAACCTCAACGAAACCCTGGAAGAGCGGGTCAATCGGCGCACCGAAGCCCTGGCCACCGCCAACCAGCGCCTGCAGAACGAGATGTTCGAGCGCGAGCGCGCCGAAGACGCCCTGCGCCATGCGCAGAAGATGGAAGCCGTGGGCCAGCTCACCGGCGGCATCGCCCACGACTTCAACAACATGCTCACCGGCATCATCGGCAGCCTGGACCTGATGCAGCGCTACATCGATAACGGGCGCGGCGACGAAATCGGCCGCTTTACCGAAGCCGCCATGTCCTCGGCCAAGCGTGCCGCCTCCCTGACCCACCGCCTGCTGGCCTTTTCCCGTCGCCAGTCCCTGGACCGCCGGCCCCTGGACCCGAACCAGCTGGTGCGCTCGCTGCACGAGCTGTTCAACCACACCAAGGGCGAGCACATCCAACTGCAGATGCACCTGGCCGACGATGTCTGGCCGGTGAACACCGACGCCAGCCAGTTGGAGAACGCCCTGCTCAACCTGGTGATCAACGCCCGCGACGCCATGCCCCACGGCGGCCGACTGCTGATCGAGACGGCCAACAGCTACCTCGACGGCAGCGACATCCGCACCCTGGAACCGGTCAAGGCCGGTGACTACGTGATGCTGGGGGTCAGCGACAACGGCGCCGGCATGAGCCCGCGCATTCTGGCCAAGGCCTTCGACCCGTTCTTCACCACCAAACCCATCGGCCAGGGCACCGGGCTGGGGCTGTCGATGATCTATGGCTTTGCCCAGCAGTCCGGCGGCCACGTGACCATCAGCAGCGAACCGGACCAGGGCACCTGCGTGCGCCTGTACCTGCCGCGCCTGCACAGCGCGCCCCCGGCAACGGCGGAACCGGCGGGCAGCCCGCCAGCGCCCCAGGCCATGGCCGGGGAAAGCGTGATGGTGGTGGAAGATGACCCGGCGGTGCGCATGCTGGTGCTCAATGTGCTCAACGAACTGGGCTACCGCGCCTTCGAGGCCGAGGACGCGCGCAGCGCCCTGCCCTTGCTGGAGTCGCCGACGCGCATTGATTTGCTGGTGACCGATGTCGGCCTGCCGGGCATGAACGGCCGGCAGTTGGCGGAGATTGCCCGCCAGCAGCGCCCGGGGCTCAAGGTGCTGTTCATGACCGGCTACGCGGAAAAGGCCGCCGAGCGCCAGGGCTTCCTGGAGCCGGGGATGGACCTGCTGGCCAAGCCGTTTTCCATTGAAGAACTGGCGCAGAAGATTCGTCAGATGATCGGTTGCGAGCCCTGAATTCAGGCATAATCCGCGGCCGCCGATTTCCCGCTACAAGGTCACCCGCCCATGAAAGCCCAAGCCCGCCACATCCTGGTGAAAACCGCCGAAGAAGCCGAACAGCTCAAGCAGCGCATCGCCAAGGGCGAAGCCTTCGACGTCCTGGCCAAGAAATACTCCACCTGCCCGTCCGGCAAGCGCGGCGGCGACCTGGGGGAAGTGCGTCCGGGGCAAATGGTCGGCGCCATCGACCAGGTGATCTTCAAGAAGCCCCTGCGCACCGTGCATGGCCCGATCAAGAGCAAGTTCGGCTATCACCTGGTGCAGGTGTTCTTCCGCGACTGACGCCCCAGCCCCGGCCCGTACCTCCCCGCCGTAGGAGCTGGCTGGCCAGCGAACGCGCCCGCAAGCACAGCGCCGACTTCAAAGGCCTCTTCGCCGGCAAGCCGGCTCCTACAAATCGACCTCCCGGGGAATCAATGCCCCGTGATGCTGAATCACCCGGCTCGCCAACCGGTGCCCGGCCTCGGCGGCCTGTACCGGGCTGCCGCCTCGCAAGCGACAGGCCAGATAAGCCGCGCTGAACGAATCCCCCGCCGCCGTGGTGTCCACCACCCGCTGCACCGGCAGCGCCGGCACCTCGTAGCGCTCGGCACCGCAACGCACCAGGCACGAATCCGCCCCGCGCTTGATCACCACCTCGGCAATGTTCGGGTAGGCCGCAAACACGCCATGGGCATAGTCATGGCCAAACAGCGCCTGCTCGTCCTCCAGGGTCAACAGCGCCAGGTCCACATGCTCCAGCACTTGCACATAGGCCGTCCGCGCCTGCTCCACCGAGGCCCAGAGCCTTGGCCGGTAGTTGTTGTCAAACACGATCTGCGCCCGGCGGATGCGTGCTTCCACCAGCAGGTCAATCAGCTTCTTGCGCCCCGCCTCGCCGAGCACCGCCAGGGTGATGCCGCTGAAATACAGCACATCGTAATCGCACAGGTCCGCCAGGATCGGCCCCGCCGCCGCGGTGTTGAAACAGTCCCGTACCGCCGCCTCATTGCGCCAATACAAGAAGCGCCGCTCCCCCCGGGCATCGGTCTGGATGCAATACAGGCCCGGCAACCGCCCCGGCAGGCGCTGGACCTTGCCCAGGCCGATCCCTTCCTCGGCCCAGCCCTGGCACATGGCATCGCTGAAACTGTCCAGGCCCAGGGCGGTGACGTAATCCACCTCGGCCAGCGGCCCGAGCTCGCGGCACAGATACACCGCCGCATTCAAGGTATCGCCACCAAAGCCCTGTTGCAGGCTGCCATCGTGATGCTGCTGCAGCTCGATCATGCATTCGCCGATGGCCGCGATGCGTTTCTTGTTATTCATGTTCATCTCCCTGTAGGAGCTGGCTTGCCAGCGAAAGCCATGCGCAAAACCTGCGCCCCATCCAAGGGCCGCGTCGCCGGCAAGCCGGCTCCTACAACATCGTGTATTGCACCCACCCTGCAGGCGCTGGCTCGCCAGCGAAGGCGTCAGAAGCAGGTTTCCAGGTTCTCGATCACGCGCAGGTGCTCATCCACCAGCAGCCCGACGCGCCACTTGTCGAAGGTCAGGCACGGGTGCGAGGTGCCGAAGGAAATAATGTCGCCAATGCGCAGTTCCACGCCCGGCGCCACGGTGAGAAACGCATGCTGGTCCATCACCGCGGTGACCTTGCACGCCGTCACATCATCCCCGGCGCCCGCCTCGGCCCCGGCGCGATAACGTCGCAGCGGCACCGGCAAACCGGCGTCGTAGGCCACATCGCGCTTGCCCAGGGCCACCACGGCAAAACCCGGCTCCGGCAGCGACTGCACATGGGCCCAGACTTCCATGGCCGGGCGCAGGCCCTCGTGCAGATCACTGCGTCGATCCAGCACGCAGCACTGGGCCTCCTTGTAGATACCGTGGTCGTGGGCGATGTAACTGCCCGGACGCAGCACGCTGAGGAAGCGCCCCTTGGCGTTGTGGGTCTCGAACGACTCTGCGATCAGGTCGTACCAGGCCGACCCCGAAGCGGTGATGATCGGCCGCTCGATGGCGAACAACCCGTCGCTCTGCAGATCCACCGCCAGGCGCACCAGGGAATCGGCAAATTGACGAATGCCGCTGATGGCCTGATCGCCATGGATCACCCCTTCGTAGCCTTCGATGCCGCACAGGGCCAGGGCCGGCTGCGCCTGGATCGCCTTGGCCAGGGCCAGCACCTCCTGCTCACTGCGGCAGCCGCAACGCCCGCCGACCACGCCGTACTCGATCATCACCTTGAGGGTGACCCCGCGCTGGGCGAAAAACGCCCCCAGGTCGGCGACGTTGTCCGGGTGGTCGACCATGCAATAGAAATCGAAATCCGCGTCCGCCAGCAGCTCGGCGATCAGCGCCATGTTCGGCGCGCCCACCAGTTGGTTGGCCATCAATACCCGACGCGCGCCATGGGCGTAGGCGGCGCGGGTCTGCACCGCGGTGGCCAGGGTGATGCCCCAGGCACCGGCGTCCAGCTGCCGCTGGAACAGCGCGGGCATCATGCTGGTCTTGCCGTGGGGCGCCAGCTCGGCACCGCTGTCGCTGACGAACTTCTGCATCCAGCGGATGTTGTGTTCCAGCGCCTCGCGGTGCAGCACCAGGGCGGGCAGGCTGACGTCGCTGAGCAGGCTTGCAGCGTGGGCAGCGGCGCCCTTTTCCACCAGGGGCAGATTCAAAGCGGAAGACATGTTGGCACTCCTTATCAAGGCGGCTGCGCACAGCCGCGACACTGTCATCAATCGTTGATACGCCGGGCCAGGCGGTTGGCGCTGTCGATCAGCACCCGGCGGTATTCCTGGTAATGGCTCTGCGCATCGGCCCTCGGCGCGACGATGCACAGGGTGCAAATGCACACCCCGCGCTCATCGCGCACCGGCGCGGCAAAACAATGGGTGAAGGTGTCGGCGACACTGTCGAAGGAAAAGAACCCCTCCTCGGTGGCCTGACGGATTTCCTTGAGGAAGGTCGCCAGCGGCAGGCTCTGGCCATCGGGGAGGATGAAGTCGCGCTCATCGATCAGCTCGGCAATCTGCGCATCGCTCATGTGCCCCAGCAGCAAACGCCCGGAAGCGGTCCAGGGGATCGGTGCGTTCTCGCCGATGTCCGAGGAGATGCGAAAATGCCGCTCGCCTTCTTTCATCAGCGCCACGGTGTATTTGCGCCCGTTGAGCAGGCACATCTGCGCGGTCTCCCCGGTCTGGCTGACGATCTCCTGCAAGGCCTGGTCGGCTTCGCGGCTCAGATCGAAATGGCGCAAATGCGCCTGGCCGAGAAAGTACAACTGGCGGCCCAGGTACACATGGCCATCCTTGCCCACCGGCTCCAGCACCCGCCGCTCCAGCAAGGACGCCACCAGCTCGTAGACCGTGGACTTGGGACTGCCGATGCCCTTGGCGATATCGTTGGGCCGCAGCGGCTGGCCGATCTCCTTGAGGAAATCGAGAATATCGAACGCCCGATCCAGGCCCTTGGCCCGGCGCTTGATGCTGTCTTCGCTCATCTACCTGCGCTCCCTCTATCGACCCGTAGGAGCCGGCTTGCCGGCGAAGAGGCCCTCAAGCCTTGTGTCGCCCTCACGGGCATCTTCGCTGGCAAGCCAGCTCCTACAGGCCGTGGCCATCAGGCCTTCTTCTTGTAGGCCACACAATCGATCTCGACCTTGCAGTCCACCATCATGCTGGCCTGCACACAGGCCCGGGCCGGCGCGTGTTCGGGCTTGAAGTACTCACCGAACACCTTGTTGAAACTCCAGAAATCCCGCGGGTCTTCCAGCCACACGCCAACCCGCACCACATCCTCCAGGCCGTACCCGGCCTCTTCGAGAATGGCCACCAGATTGCGCATCGTTTGATGCGTCTGCTCGACGATCCCACCGTGAATGATCTCGCCATCCAGCGCCGGCACCTGGCCGGACACATGCAGCCAGCCATCGGCTTCGACGGCGCGAGCGAAAGGACGCGGCTGGCCACCGCCTGCGGTGCTACCGGTGCCGTAACGGGTGATGCTCATGAGCGATTCTCCTGGTTGAAGGTTGACCATCTGGCCGCCCTGCCCGAGCGTCACCCGACTCGCCGCGGACTTCTGCGCGAACTCTGCCGCAGCAACCCGCGATGGCCTGGAAACGCAAAGGCGTGGAACAAATACATTCCGCTACAACGGAATAAAATATCAAATAGCGGAACAGGCGCCAGAGTGTGCCATGGAGCACAAAGGAGATAACAGGGGGGATGGAAAAACTTTCCGGAACGAGGAATGGAGAGATGAGAAACGGCCATCAGCCAATGTCAGGCATTTCTGTATTTGCTGAAGGCACGCCCGAATGCCTGGTGATGCTGCTCGCCACCTTCTACATTCCGTTGCGTCGCAGCCGTCCGCGACCGGATTTGGCCGTCCGAATCTCCATGAGCACACCTCAATATTCCTTCATGGAGCGTCACTGCTATGGATCTCCAACCTTTCACCTGCACCACCGATCACCCCGTCGCCTTCATCAACCCACAAGCGCCGCTGCTCGACCTGCTGACCTACGCCGGCCTGCGCATCCGCGCCGCCCGGGACATGCTGGACAGCCTTGCCGACATGACCAGCCGCAACGCCGATCACCTCGACCTCAAGCGCTTCTCCAGCGTGGCGACCCTGTTGTTGCAGGACGGCTGCGATGTGTTGCATGCAGTTGAGCAACGGGCAATGGATCTGCCCCGGGAGTAATGGTCAGGCTTCGCAAAAAACAACACACAAGTGTTGTACAAAAATATGAATGTTGTACCGTGCAGAAATCCAAGCCATGAGGCGAGGTGATGAAATTCAGCGAATTCAGACGATGGTTGAAAGCTCAAGGCGTGGTCTTCGAGGCCGGTAAAGGCAGCCACTTCAAAGTTACGGCCCCAAACGGCAACCAGACCACCTTCGCGGATCACGGCAGCAAGGAAATGCCCGAACCCACCCGCAAGGCAATCATCAGGCAATTGGGGCTCTAGGACTCACATCCATTCTCTGCATGCTGAAACATCGCCTCCGAGGAGTGACCATGTACGACTACGCCCTTCGCTTCGAGCAAGACCGTGCACCGGGACTGGCGGTCTTCTGCCGCGATCTGCCCGAACTCAACAGCTTTGGCGATGATCCTGGGCACGCCATCAACCAGGCCATCGACGCGCTCGAAACCACTCTGTCCCTTTACGTCGACCAGCGCCGCGCCATTCCCCCGGCCTCCGCGCCGCTACCAGGGGAACAGGTCATTCATTTGCCAATGGTGACCGTGGCCAAGATAGCGCTTTGGAACACGATGATGGAGCGGGACATGCGCAAGGCCGATCTATGCCGACTGCTCGGAATCCACCAGGCCCAGGGAGATCGCCTGGTGGACTTTCTACACAGCTCCAAAATGGAACAGCTGGAAAATGCCCTGGCAGCCCTAGGTAAACGTCTTGCGGTATCAGTGGAGGCGGCATAGCCCAAAATGGCCGAACGCAGGCATTGATCCGTGGGCAACCCGGCAGGAGGCCGGGTTAGCCGCACCGGGCCTCAATCAACATCAGCCACGCACAACACCCACCACAGATTCCGCGCCCCCTGGCAGGCGACATAGGCAGAAGAAATAGTCGAATCCCTGGTCAACTCACACCAATCAGGACTATCGAACCGATACACCACCAGCTCGGAAAACGGCGCCGGAAACACAGCATCCAGCGCTTCGGACACCACCTGGCGGGCATTGGCCACGGACCCTCCACGGCTGGACGGATGACACCCTCCCCGCAGCAGCGCCGCCAGCAACGAGCCCTCGAACTCGTATCGATTGAGCATGGAAAAGGGCCCGAACTCAGGCTCGATCTGCCCGATGGCCGTCGAGCTGGCGAGGCCGCTGAAACGTTCGAGAAACTCCGTCAGTCGCGGCCTCTCACCCAACACCTTGATGGCGGGATCAGGCTTGAAGAAGCAGGACACCACCTCGCCACACTGGGCAAGCACCGCAAGCAGTTCGGCAAGGGGCTGCTTGTCGACGACAAACTCGCTGGCAGCGGTCAATGGCGCTAGCGCATCGTGCTTCAGGTTTTCATCTTGATTCATGCTTAAGCACCGAAGGTTGATCACAAACAGACAAACACCCCAGCGGCTACCGCACCCTGGGCTTTTGCGACCGCAGACAACTGCAACGGCACCGCTCGGAGCGAACAGGCCGGGAGGGGCGACAATGTATCGGCCGTACCGTTGCACGGCAAACCCGAAAACCATCCCCGCCCGCACCCGCGCAGCGCGCTTACGCCTTGAAGGTCAGAATCGGCGAAAACCGCGCCATCACCGACACCGTGCCCTCTTCCACCTGGGACTGGATCACCTGGCCGATTTCCTTGTAGGCCCCTGGCGCCTCTTCGATCATCCGCTCTTCCTTGGTGGTGATGCACTCCACGCCCTGCAAGCCGAGGAATGCCTTGTCCTTCTTGGCCTTGAACACAATCTCGCTGCGCGACATCGAGCGCCCGGCGCCGTGGCTGGCCGAACGCAGCCAGCGCTCGTTGCCCAGCCCGGTGAGCAGGTAGGAGTCATGCCCCATGCTCCCCGGGATCAGCAGCGGCTGGCCGGCATAGGCCGGTGTCGCGCCTTTGCGATGCACGTTGCCCTCTTCTTCGCGCAGCACGATGTTGTGCGGCACATCGACAATCAGCGGTGCTTCGATGCCCGCACCAAACACTTGCCGGGTGCGCTGGCGCACCATCTCGGCGATCAGCGCGCGGTTGGCGTCGGCGTAGTGGGCAGCGCTGTGCATGGCCAGCAGGTACTCGTCGGCCATCTCGCCAAACAGGGCGAAGATCTTCGAATCAGGGTGTTTGATCCCCGCCGGCCACAGGGCCTTGGCCTTGTCCATCCAGCGCCGCCCGACATAGAAGCCCACGTCGCGCGAGCCGGTGTGGATCATCATCACCACCTGCCCCACCGACAGGCCCTGAGCAAAACAGGCCTGACGATCCACCAGTTCGGTGACCACCTGGATCTCGACAAAGTGATTGCCGCCGCCCAGGGAACCCAGGCCCGGGTCGCGGAGGATTTTGCGCGAACGGTCCTGCAAGGCTTCCGGCGCGTAGTCGGCGCTACCGCGGGCGAACGACGACTCATGCAAACCCGACAGCTCACGTTGCAGCTGGGCGAAGTCCGCCCCGGCAAACAACCCGATCGGGTCCTGCTGCTGCACCTGGGCCCAGAAATCCCCGAGCCCGGCCTGAAACAGCGCGGTCATGGCCATTGGGCTGGTGGGAATGTTGCGCGTGCCCTCCAGCAGATCGCCGCGCACCAGGGCGGTCCACTTGGCTTTCTGCGCCATGAACTGCTCGTAGTTCAGCCCCAGCTTGTGCAGGCGCATGCCGCAATTGATGTCGGTGCCGATGGCCTGCGGTACCACCATGTCGTGACTGGTGACAATCACGCTGCCCACCGGAATCGGGCTGCCGGTGTGGAAGTCCGGCGTGGCGCAGGCGCACTTCACTTCGCCGCCATGGGGGTGAGCCACCTTGGCGAAATCCATCAGCTGCAGGACGGCTTTTTCTTCGATGGCAAAGCTTTCGGGCAGCAACAGTTCCACCTTGAGCCCGGCGTCATTGATTGAAGAGATGGAGAGGGAATTGGAATTCAGGCGTTCGATGGCCACCCCGGAACGGGCGAGCTTGTGCTGAATTCTTTTCAGAGGAGTCTTGGTCATTTTCAACTGCTTTTCTTGGACGCAACAAAACAACCACCCTTTTGGTGGCTGGAATTGTCTGGTCAGCAGCGAAACTTAGACGGCGCGGATAATGGGGAATGACGCCGTGGATGTAAATAGCCCGGGGGAAATTATTTGCCCAGGCACCTGGGGAGGTGCCTGCCGGACGGCGTGGCGTCAGTGCGGTGCCGGGCCGCCGCGCCACGGCATGTATTCCACCAGCACCTCACCGCGGCTCAGGCCATCGGGCTGACTGACAAAGCCCGGCATCTGCCGCAGATCCAGCTGCTGGCAACGCTGGGTCAAACGTTGGCGCAGGGCGGCGTCGGTCTTGAACGCTTCCGGCCGGAACGCGCTGCGCTCCAGGTTTACCAGGCATTCCTGGACCTGCCCCTGGGCATTGGCGGTGTAGTAAAAACTGGCCACGCCGATGCTGTCGATGCCCGGCCCGGCGACTGCCTGCTCCCAGAAAAACCGGCTTTGCTGGTAGAGGCTGGAACTCAGCCGATACACCTGCTGCTCACGGCTGGGCAGTTGGCTGAAGCGCGGAAACTCCAGGTTGGCAATCGCATTGATGATGTCCCCATCGCCAAAGGCCTCGGGCGCGGCGGCAGGAAACAGGGTGTTCCAGCACACCTGTCGGGCCAGGTGCAGCAGGGTTGGGGTGGCCAGGACCTGGGAAACATCACCGCTGCCGGGGCGTACCGTGCAGTCGAGCACGTCGTTCTGCCGATTGAGCTTGATCCGCAACTTCACCGCGCCACTCAGGCCCTGATGGTTGGCGGCCATCATGTTGCGCCTCAGCACTTCGCTGATGGCGACAGAGAATTCCAGGCTTTTCTGGGTTTCCAGGGCCTGGGCGGCGCTCTGCTCCGGAGTCTTGCTCTGGCAGGCGCCCAGGGTCAACACGGCCGGAGTCAGCAAGGCCAGGGTCGAGGTGCGCAAGAATGCTAATGACATGAATGGGGAACTCATTGATCAATGACCGGGCGCAAGGGCCACGCCCCGCGCCCCGGAAAGGGCCGGCTCAATCACTGAACGAACCAATAGCCGAAGCTTTAGTGAAATCTGCATCAGCGATGCGCACCAGCCAGGCTCAAGGTTCGGCGCCGCTTGCCTGCACACGCTGCGTGGCCTTGTTCGGCCCGCCTTTCCACGGCGTGTAAAACACGCTGGCATGGATCGGCTGCGCCTGGCCCTGCTCGGCTGCAAAACCCGGCATTTGCCGCAGGTCCAACTGCTCACACAGTTGGGTGACGCGATTGCGCAATTGATTGTCGGGCTTGAATGACTCGGGTCGGTAGCGCACCGCCCGCAGGTTCACCCAGCATTCCTGCACCCGGCCCCGGGGATCGGCCTTGACCTCAAAACTGGCCACTCCGACGCTGTCCAGCGGCAACTGGGCCAGGGTGTGCGTCCAGAAGAAATGGCCTTTGGCGTATTGAGCGGTATCGAAGGCAAACTCCTTCAATTGCTCGCCTTCCAGGGTCAAGCGAGGGAACATCAACGTCCCTTTGACCTCCAGCACGCCATCAGGCTCAAAGGCGGCGGCGGGCGCCAGAGGGAACACGGTGTTCCAGCAGACACCCTCGAGCATCTCGCCCAGTTTCGGGTTGTAGGGATAAGCCCGCGCTTCAGGCAAGGGGCTGCTCTGCGCTGCACAACCGATGACCTGATTCTGCCGATTGAACCGCATGACCAACTCCACGCTGCCCATCAGTTGCTCGGCATTGGCCCTGAGGCTCTCGCGGTACAGCACTTGCTGCACCGCGTTGGCATAGAACTGCGTCTCCAGCTGTCGTTGCTGCTCGTCCTGGGACAGCGGGGAGCCCGGCAAGTCCGATTGGCAACCGGACAGTGTCAGCAGCAGCCCGACCAGGAACCCGCACTGCGCCGGGGTTCCGTTCAGACAGTTGTACATGTTCAGTTCCTTTGATGGGTTCACTCACGAACCGTCCTGTTCTGCATTCAATGACCTCAAGAGGCCGGATCCTAAAGCAACAGCCACGTTGAAAGCCAACGCCACGACCGTCGCTGCTCCAGGCTCGCGATTGGCAACGGTGCCATAGAAGCTTCTCCGGCCGCCCGCCGAAAATCAGGTTACCCTGGCGCTCCCCACCCGCTCATCACCCCAAGGAAGGAAGCTCCATGACCCGCGCCATCACCCTGCTCAGTGACAACTTCGCCGACTGGGAAACCGCCCTGATCAACGCCACCGCTCGTGGTTTCTACGGTTTCGACTGCCGCTACGCCACCCCCAAGGGCGCCGTCGTCACCTCCATGGGCGGCCTGCGGGTGACCCCGGACCTGGCGTTGGAAGACATTCATCTGGATGAGGTCGACCTGCTGATGGTCTGCGGCGGCAGCATTTGGCAAAGCGCCAACGCACCGGACATCGGCGACCTGCTGCGCGCCGCCCAGGCACGCCAGATCGTGATCGCCGCCATCTGTGACGGCACCCGCGAACTGGCCCGGGCCGGGGTGCTGGATAACCTCAAGCACACCTCCAATTCGGCGGACAACCTGCTGGTGGTGGGTTATGCCGGCGCCGCGCACTATGAGGATGTGCCACACGCCGTGGCGGACCAGCGCGTGATCACCGCCCCGGGCAGTGCCCCGGTGAGCTTCATGGCGCAGATTCTCGGCACCCTGGGCATCAGCGACGCCAACCTGACCGCCTACCTCGCGATGCACGCTGCGGAACACCGCGAGTCGCAATGAATCGGCGTGCCCGCACGCCTACTCTGGAGTCTGGGAGCTTAAGATCGACTCATACCGACCGCTCTCAGGGGTAAAGCAGACGAAGCTGTTGACGCCTTTCTTCTGGACCCACAAGCGTCCACAGCACTCACACTCATAAACCGTCGAAATAGAGGCCAGGTAGAGACTGGTGAACTTGTCCCCGAAGAACTCCGTGGGCCTGGGCCGCCAGCCCCCCCTGCCATAGTGCCGCTCAAGCAGTTCATCGACACTACCGGCACTCGCGGCGGCCAGCAGTTCATTGGCCAGTAGCGAGGCATCGGAAAAAAAAACCTCTTCGTGCTGCTCACGCAGCAAAGCGGCTTTGTAAGGCAAATCATCGGTCTGATCGACAATGATATGACCGCATCTGCAGACTAGTTTGCTCACGGACCGACCTCATCATTGATTAGAAAACCCCATCGACCCACAGCCATCAGCCATCAGCCATCAGCCATCAGCCCCAAATCATTTGACCAAGCGAAAATCAGCATGCTGCAACCAGCGTTCGAAATCCCCAGCACTGAAAAGCGACTCACCCTCATGCTCCAGAACGGCAAGCCGTGACAAAAAAAACCGCATCCGCCGTATACGCGCCGATTCTGCCGCCAAAGGCGACTACGCCATCCAAGCGCCGCGTCATGTCCAACGCCACTTCTCCGAGCCTTTGGTGATCCGGGAGGTCGTTGCCCATGGCGGCCAGATTGAGGATGCCTCTGGGGTTCCAGTCCAGCAGTTTCAACAGCCCGGCGTAATGCGCAAGCTCTTCGGGATAGTGCGGGCCAAACGCATACAACAAGGCACAGCCGCCAACCGAAAAGGTGCGGCAACCTGGACGTAGGTGATCCGCGCGCTGGGCTAGATATGCCTGCACAAGCTCTTCGGTTGACTGATCAGGCTCAAAACGCAGCAGCACACTGATGGTTGGTCCAGCCATTGCTTCACTTGCCTCCACCGCTCTGTTACCAGCCGATATTTCGCACCTTGCTCAAGGCCGCTTCGGCCCACCCCTCCAGGGGCTGTACTGCAGTTCGACGAGGAATCGATCGCCCACCGTCTCCGAGGCGAAAAAGCCGGGCATCTGCCGCACATCCAGGGCCGCGCAACGCTCTTGCAGGCGCTGCACCCGTTCAGGGTCCGGCTTGAAGTCGGAGGCTCTGGCGGCAATGGCGGACAGTCGCACCTGACAACCCTGCACCTGTCCCTGAGCGTTGGCGTGGCCCTCAATCCGGGCGCTGCCCAGGCTGTCGAGGGTCTCTACGGCGAACAGGTGCTGCCAGAAATACTGCTCTTGGGCCTTGTACTCGCGCACCGTCTCGCGAACCTTCTGTTGCTCCATGGGCAAGCGACCGGGACGGGTGACCACCACCGGCAACACCACCTCAAGATTGGCTGCGGGCCGACCTGAGAACAGCGCCGGTTCGGCCCTGGGGAACACCGAGTCCCAACAGACCCGCTCCACCGCCGCGGCCAGTAGGCGGTTATCCGGGTAACGCGGCAACGGGTATTCGGGGAGTGCCTCGGTGCTGCAGGCCACCATCCGATTCAGCGGATCGATCACCGCTCGCAGCGACACGCCGCCGGACCAGCCATCGAGATCGGCGTTGCGCACGCCCTGGTCCAGCACCAGGCGGAAGGCGTCGAGAAAGTGTTCGTAGCGGCGCTGCTGCTGTTGCTCCGGCGTCTCTGGGGCGGCGTTCTTGCAGGCGCCCAGCGCCAGCAGGCCGGCGAGCATCAGCGTCGCCAGAACGGCGCGGGTCAGGTCAGTCGTGAAGGGGGCGTGCACGGTTCACTCCATGAAAAAGGGCCTCGGCCCCTGGACCTGAAACAGGCTCTAGCGTCACAGGGGCGTTGAGCATAAAGGCCGGCGCGGGACCTCACAAAATTTTCTGCGTAGGAAAACGCCAGCATGCCCCCAAGGCATCGACCTGATGGGCCCAACTGGTCCAACGCCTGGGGTATGCGCCAGGGAACCACCCCCGGGGCTGTGCCAGAGGCCAGATGACTGGGCATTTTTCGCGTCGTTTTCCGACCTGCCCCCATCTCCTTTGCCAGCCGCGCACCAGCAGCCCTCTTGTGCTTGGCTCTGGTGCTTGAGCGCGACGCTCTCGGTTTGCTGGTTGGACAAGAGCGGTTCCCACTGCTTTCATTCACAGCCTGGTCCGGCTGCAGTGCGCTCAGGGAGTGAGTCAATGCCTTTTAAGATCATGATGGTTTTTGGTACGCGCCCGGAGGCAATCAAAATGGCGCCGCTGGCCCGGGTGCTGCGGCACTGGCCCGGTCTGCAACTGCATATATGCTCCACCGGGCAGCACCGGGAAATGCTCAAGCAGGTCCTGGACGCCTTCGAACTGCAAGTCGACCAAGACCTGGAAGTGATGACCCACGGCCAATCCCTCAATGGCCTGTCGCAACAATTGCTGAAGCACCTGGACACCACCCTCGAACGCCTGCAACCGGATATCGTCCTGGTCCATGGCGACACCACCACCAGCTTCATCACCGCCCTCGCCGCCTTCAACCGCCAGTTGCCCATCGGTCATGTCGAGGCCGGGCTGCGCACGGGCGACCTCAGGACACCCTGGCCCGAGGAGGCCAACCGGCGCCTGACCGGGGTCATTGCCGACCTGCACTTCGCTCCGACCGCCGAAGCCAAAGCCAACCTGCTGCGGGAAAACGTGCCCGCGGACAGCATCGAGGTCACCGGCAACACGGTGATCGATGCGCTGCGGTGGATGCGGCAGCACCAGCAACAGAGCCAATGGAGCCCCGCCATCGATTCGCCTCTGGCGGTGCTGGAACACAACCGGCGCATGGTGCTGATCACCTGCCATCGCCGGGAAAACTTCGGCCAGGGTGTCCGCCATATCTGCCAGGCCCTGGCAATCCTGGCCCAGCGCTATCCGGATGTGCAGTTCGTCTACCCGGTACACCTCAACCCTCAGGTGCAGAGCGTGGTCGGTGACCTGCTCTCGGATACCCCCAACATCTACCTGATAGCGCCTCAGGACTATCAGCATTTTGTCTCGCTGATGGCGCGCTCGTACTTGATCCTCAGCGACTCCGGCGGGGTCCAGGAAGAAGCCCCGGCCATCGGCAAGCCGTTGCTGGTACTGCGGGACGTCACCGAACGGCCGTCAGTGCTGGAGGGCGGCACCGTGCGGCTGGTGGGCACCGATCGTGAGCGCATCGTGCACCATGTCTGTGAACTGCTGGACGACGCCCAGCTCCATGCCCGCATGAGCCGGGTACTCAGCCCCTATGGCGACGGCCACGCCAGCGAACGCATTGCCCGCCGCCTGTACGACTGGCTCAAGGCAAGGGCCCGGCCTGACAGAGCATGCGCCTTGCCTGCACAGGCAGAGAACGGCCCGCTCAAGCAGGTCAACGAAGCCTAGCCACGCGACAGCGGCGACGATAGGCGCAAGCACATCGCCGCCGACATCCCATCACGGGCATGGCCAAGGCTCGCGCCCTCGCCATTTGCTCAATCCGCGGCCTGCCGCGACAGCAGCACCTGGGTCACCCGGCGCTCTTCCACGGCCTTGACCTGGAGCGCCCAACCGTCCCACTCCACCCGATCGCCCTTGACCGGCAAGCGGTCCAGCAGGCTCATCACCAGCCCGGCCAGGGTCTGGTAGTCCTCGGTGGGCTCGGCGCCAAAGCCGGTGCGCTGGCGCACCTGCGGCAGATTCAGCGCGCCGTTGACCAGAAAGCAGCCCTCTTGTTCCACCACGTCCGGCCCTTCGATCTCACTGGCATCCGGCAGCTCGCCAGCGATGGATTCGAGAATGTCGGTCATGGTCAGAATGCCCATGAAGTCACCGAATTCGTTGATCACGAAGGCAATGTGGGTCGACGCCTTGCGCATCTGCTCCAGCGCGTTGAGGATCGAAAAACTCTCCAGCAGGTTGATGGTCTTGCGCGCCAGGTGCTCAAGGTTCGGCTCGTTGCCCGCCAGGTACTCCTTGAGCAGCTCCTTCTTGTGCACGAAGCCCAGGGGCTCATCCACCGCGCCGTCGCGAATCAGCGGCAGGCGCGAGTAGGACGAATGCATCAGCTTGGTCCGAATGCTTTCCGGGCTGTCGGTCAGGTCGATGCAGTCGACTTCGGCGCGCACCGTCATCAGGCTGCGGATCGGTCGCTCCGCCAGTTGCAGCACGCCGCTGATCATCACCCGCTCGCGGCGGTCGAACAGCTCGCTGCTGGGGGCCTCGCCATCTTCCAGCAGGTCGGCGATGTCCTCGCCCACCTCTTCCGCCGCCAGCTTGCGCCCGCCCAGCAGGCGCATCACCGCGTAAGCCGTGCGCTCACGCATCGGGCGCAGGCCCTGCATGGATTTCTTGCGCCGGGCCCGGGCGATCTGGTTGAACAGCTCGATCAGGATCGAGAAGCCGATGGCCGCGTACAGGTAGCCCTTGGGAATATGGAAGCCCAGGCCTTCGGCGGTCAGGCTGAAGCCGATCATCATCAGGAAGCCCAGGCACAGCATGATCACCGTCGGGTGGGCGTTGACGAAGCGGGTCAGCGGCTTGCTGGCGACGATCATCACACCGATGGACACCACCACCGCGATCATCATCACCGCCAGATGCTCGACCATGCCCACCGCGGTGATGACCGCGTCCAGGGAAAACACCGCATCGAGCACCACGATCTGCGCCACGATCGGCCAGAACAGGGCGTAGGTGGTGCTGCCCGCGCGCTGGCTGACATGGCCTTCCAGGCGCTCGTGCAATTCCATGGTGGCCTTGAACAACAGGAACACACCGCCGAACAGCATGATCAGGTCACGACCGGAGAAGCTGTGCTCGAACACCTCGAACAGCGGCTGGGTCAGGGTCACCATCCACGAGATGCTGGCCAGCAGGCCCAGGCGCATCAGCAATGCCAGGGACAGGCCGATCAAGCGCGCGCGGTCACGCTGCTCCGGCGGCAGCTTGTCCGCGAGGATGGCGATGAACACCAGGTTGTCGATGCCCAGCACCAGCTCCAGGACGATCAGGGTCAACAGGCCAAGCCAGGCCGTGGGGTCTGCAATCCATTCCATAACGACTCAAGTTCTCCGGAAAATTCAAACGGCCAGACGCAGGCCGGCGCCAGTAAGCAGGGACTGCAAACGCGGGGGGACGGACTGAGCGCAATAGGGAGCGGCAAATGCCAGGGAAGTGCGGCCAGGAGAATAGCAGCCTGAGGAATGGGACCTCAGAACGGCCGGCAGGCCTGAGAAATCATGGGGGAAAACCAGAAAAGAGCGCCGACTGGGGGGCTCCGAGAGCGTGTTCATGCAAGTCCTGAGTGAAAAAACGGACTTGGAGGTTACAGGGACGTCGGCGTATTTCCCCAGCGGGAAATCATTACAAAACTTTATCCGGCGTTCCTGACGTCGACACTAGAGCCGCTCGGAAATCTCGATCAGGTTCAGGTCCGGGTCCCGCAGGTACACCGAACGGATCGGCCCCGTGGCACCGGTGCGCGGCACTGGCCCTTCGATGATCGGCCAGTTGACCTGTTGCAGGTGGGCAATCACCTGTTCCAGGGGCACGCTGGCGATAAAGCACAGGTCCAGCGCCCCCGGCACCGGCAGGTGGGCCTTGGGCTCGAATTCCTGACCGCGCACGTGCAGGTTGATCTTCTGATTGCCGTACTTGAAGGCCTTGCGCCCTCCGGCAAAGGTTTCCAGGCGCATCCCCAGCACCCGTACATAGAAGTCCTCGGCAGCCACGGGATCGACGGTGGTCAGTACCAGATGGTCCAGGTGATCAAGCATCAACGACATCACTCCTGAAGGGTAAGAAACGGCCCGGGGATTATGCGCGCCGGGCGAGCCCTTGAACATGCGCTATCAAGCCTTGCGCCGGTACTCGCGACGCACCTGCTCGATGTAGCGCACCACCGCCGGCGCCTGTTCGAAACGCCGGTGAATCAACGACAGCCAGGAGGTTGCCGAGCTGCCGCCGATGGGCCGGTACAGAACGTTGGGCAGGTTCACATGGCCCACCACCGATTCGGGCACCACCGCCACCCCCTGCCCCAGGGAAACCAGGGCCAGCACCGCCACCAGGCCACCGGGCTGGGCGCCCAGCTTGGGGGCGTAGGCCCCCTGGGCCGCCACCTGCAAGGTGCCGCTGATCTGCTCCGGCAGGATGAAGGTTTCATTGAGCAGGTGCTCGGAGGCGATCTGTGGCAGGCGGCACAGCCAGGACTCGGCGGACAGCGCCAGGACGAAGCCTTCAGCGTCCAGGGCAATGGCCTCGACGCCTTCGGGCAGGGTCATGGGCGAGCGGATGTAGCCGACATCCAGGCGCCCGTCGGCGATCCGCGCCGGCAGGGTCGCCATCGGGCACTCCCGCACATTCAGGCTGACGTCCGGACAATCGCGGCTGAAACCCTGCACCTGCTTCTGCAGCAACCCGCCATACACCGCCGACGCTACATAACCCAGCTCGATATGACCGATCTCGCCCCGCCCGGCGCGCTGGGCATTGCGCTGGGCGAACTCGAACTGGCGTACCGTGGCTTCGGCCTCCAGGAGCAAGGTGGCACCGGCTTCGGTGAGGCTGACCTCGCGCTGCTGACGCACGAACAGGCGGGTGCCGAGGGCTTTTTCCATGTCCTGGATCTGCCGGCTCAAGGTCGGCGGGGCGATCCCCAACTGCTCGGCGGCCCGGGTGAAATTGCGTTGCCGGGCCACGGCGAGGAAGTAGCGAAAGTGACGAATTTCCATTAACGGCATTAGCTCAAAGGTAATGAACTGGCGCTTGGCGGCTAACAAAAGCCCGCAAAGCCCGGGATAAGCTGGGCGGACCTTCACAGTAGAGAGCCTCTGCCATGCCCGTCAAACCTCTATTTACGGCAATGACCGTCTGCTGCGGCCCACATAACGCTGTGGCCGGGCGCACTCAAGTCGGCATTGCCTACAAAGCAATCGCCACCCTGGCCACTCACCAGAACCTGCTCGATGCCCTCCTCAACCGACGGACCGCGCCATGAACCGCCCCATCAACCCGCGCGCGACCCTGCTGACCGCCTCCGGGGTCTGCTCGCTGATCGTCCTGGATACCAACATCGTCGCCGTGGCCCTGCCGAGCATCGCCCGGGACCTGGGGGCCAACTTCGCCGATATCGAATGGGTGGTCAGTGCCTACATGCTGGCCTTCGCCGCCCTGCTGCTGCCGGCGGGCAGCCTGGCAGACCGCTTCGGCCGCCGAAAGACCCTGCTCTGCGGCCTCGGTCTGTTCATCCTCGCCTCCCTGGGCTGCGGCGCCGCGCCCAACGCCCTGCTGCTGGATATCGCCCGGGCCTGCAAGGGCGTGGGCGCGGCGCTGCTGCTGACCTCGGCCCTGGCCTCCATCGGCCACACCTTTCATGACGAGGCGGAACGGGCCAGGGCCTGGGCCTTCTGGGGCGCCTGCATGGGCATGGCGATGACCGCCGCGCCCACCGTCGGTGGGCTGATCACCGAATACTGCGGCTGGCGCTGGATCTTCTACTTCAACCTGCCGGTGGGCGCCCTGCTGTTGTGGAGCGTGCTGCGCAACGTGCCCGAATCCCGGGATACCCAGGCCGCCCGCCTCGATCCCTGGGGCAGCCTGGCCTTCAGCGCCAGCCTGCTGTGCCTGATCTGGGGCCTGATCGAAGCCAACCGCATCGGCTGGAGCCACCCGGCCACCACCACCCGACTGCTGGCAGGTCTGGCCCTACTGGGCCTGTTCGTGCTGATCGAACGCCTGCAACGCCGGCCCATGGTGGATCTGCAGCTGTTCCGTCACCCGCGTTTCATCGGCGCCCTGCTGGGCATGTTCGCCTACGCCGGCTGCGCCCAGGTGATGATGACCCTGCTGCCCTTCTACCTGCAGAACGGCCTGGGCTTCTCGGCCATTGCCTCGGGCCTGGGCATGCTGCCCTTCGCCCTGACCATGCTGATCTGCCCCCGGATCGGCGCACGCCTGGCGGGGCGTTATGCTCCGGCAACCCTGATGGCCGCCGGGCTGACCCTGGCGGGCAGCGGCAACCTGCTCAGCGCCTGGGCGGTGCACAGCGGCGGCTACCTGAGCTTCGCCCTGGCGATCGCCGTGACCGGCGCCGGGGCAGGCCTGCTCAACGGCGACACGCAGAAAAACATCATGGCCTGCGTCCCCCGGGAACGCACCGGCATGGCGTCGGGCATGAGCACCACCATGCGTTTCAGCGCCATCATGCTGGCCATCGGCGTGTTCGGTGCGCTGCTGGCCAGCCATACCCAGCAACTGTTGCAAGGCAGCCTGCGGCAACTGCCCGGGAACTGGGCGCTACACGCGCCGGACATCGCCTCCCGGGTGGTGGCCGGGGACATGCAAGGCGCCCTGGCTGGCCTGCCGCCGGCAGCCCGGGACCTGGTTGAGCCCCTGGCGCAGCAGGCGTTCGTCGGCGGCTTCGGGCTGGTGCTGGCGGTAGCGGGCCTGCTGGCCCTGCTCGGCGCGCTGGTGGTCGGGCGCCTGATGCGCAATCCCCTGCCCCAGGCGCAAGGGCTGGCCCTGAAGCTGGAGTAGCCGCCTGGTACCCGCTGGCGCAGTGCGCCAGCGGGTACAAGGCTCGAGGTTCGCTTGCAATTTCATAACAGTGCGCCCATTGCTCCAGGGTTCAGTCCCCGACTAAGGTGCGCCCGGCCCCCCCCTTCATGCCGTAACGAGGTGCACATGCCGCCTGCAACCGTGATTGTGTTGGGCGCCGGGATTGTCGGCGCGTCCATTGCCTACCACCTGGCCCGCCAGGGCATGGCGGTGACGGTATTGGAACAGGCCGGCCCCGGCTCCGGCGTCACCGCCCATTCGTTTGCCTGGATCAACCCCCATGGCGCGTTTCCCGCCGCCGCCCGAGCATTGCGCTCCCAGGCCCTGGCGGACTATCGACGGCTGCAGCAGGAACTGCCGGACCTGCAGATCCGCTGGTCCGGCGCCCTGTGCTATGACGCCGCCGAAGGTGCCGCCAGCCCCCTTGAGCCGTTGCCCGGCGGGTCGGCCCAGTGGATCGACCGGGCCCGGATCGCCGAGCTGGAACCCCACCTGCAACCGTTGCCGGAGCGGGCCCGCTACGCCCCCGGCGAAGGCAGCCTGGACCCGGTCGCCGCCACCCGCGTCCTGCTGCAAGGCGCCCGTGACCTGGGGGCGCAGGTGTTCGAGCAGAGCCCGGGCCTGGGCCTGTGCGTCGAGAACCGGCGGGTGATCGGGGTCGCAACCGCCACCGGCGTGGTGCGCGCCGAACACCTGGTCCTGGCCACCGGCTGCTGGACCCCGGCCTTGCTCCAACCCCTGGGCATCCACCTGCCGGTACAGGCTTCGCCGTCGATCCTGATCCGTGTCGATGCCCCGCCAGGCCTGGTCAAGACCCTGATTTCCAACAACCAGTTGGAGATCCGCGAAGCGGCCGACGGCAGGCTGTTGCTGGCGGAAGACTACCTCGACGCCGACGGTCCCCGCGGGCCGCAAGCCATCGCGCAGCAGGCCATGGCCAGCCTGCGGCGCGCGTTCCGCGGCGCCGAGAGCATCGCCTTGCGCAGCGTTGAAGTCGGCCAGCGCCCCATGCCCCAGGACCAGTTGCCCATCATTGGCCGCTGTGCGTCCTACCCGGGCCTTTACCTGGCCGTGATGCACGCCGGCGTGACCCTCGCCCCCACCGTGGGGCGCCTGATCGCCCAGGAACTGGCACTGGGGCAAGACTGCGCCGAACTCGCCGGCTGCCGCCCGGCGCGTTTTGCCTGAGGGATCAACCAACGGGCGCCCGATGGCGGCGCAGGGCCCCGGCCATGGGCTGGAAGGCAGCGACTTCAGGGCCCGGCGCCGCCCTAAAGAGTTCGTAAAGAATGCCGCGGCGGCCCCCGTTGGGCGCGGCAAATGCGCTTCAATAACGCTCACGCCAAGCCTGAAACTCCCGGAGCACACCATGAGCAAGCTTGCCCGCTACCTGCAGGTCGAAGACATTCTCCTGGCCGTCAACGTCTCGAACAAACAGCGGTTGTTCGAACAGGTGGGCCGTCATCTTCAGGAGACGCGACAGTTACCGGGCGACGGGATCACAGCCAGTCTGTGGCGCCGGGAGCTGGCCGCCAGTACCGCGATCGGCGATGGCGTGGCGCTGCCCCATGCCCGGCTTGCAGAACTGGACGGCATCCACGCCCTGTACCTGCGGCCGCAGAGCCCCATGGCCTTTGCCGCCCCCGACCACCAGCCGGTGAGCGATATTCTCGTGCTGCTGGTGCCCGCCCCCGCCGATCAGCAGCACCTGGACTTGCTGGCGGACACGGCACGGCTGTTTTCCAACCCGCGCTTTCGCCAGGCGCTGTTGCGCTGCAAGGAAGCGGCACAGGTCAAGCAGCTGTTCGATCACTGGTAGGGCCAGCGCCGCCGAGCAGGCGCGGGGTCGATGGACACCGGTGGAGATAGCTCCAGGCCACCGATTGCCGCGCCGCACAAGATTTCCTCTATTGGCGGTTAGTCCAGTCATCCATTAACGTTCATGGCACCTCGCGCAGCCTGCTGCGTGAGGGGGATGCCTGTCCTGCGGTTGGCCCGGCAGCCAGATGGTCGTTGAAACCACTCACCGTTCGATCCATTCGAGTGATTATGAAAGAGCGACAGCTGCCGCCCCCATCCCCCGGCGGCCGGCGACCGTGCAGCGGCCGCGCCGGTCGAGAACCCGCCCGACACCCTGCTCTGTTCGCCTTCGCCCTGCGGCCCTTGAGCCTGATCTGCTACGCCTGGCTGGCCGGCTGCGCGGTGGGGCCGGACTTCACTCGCCCCGAACTCGCGGCAGACGCCGGCTACAGCGCCACGCCCCTGCCCGCCACCACCGCCTCGGCGCAGATCGCCAGCGGTGGCGCGGCGCAGCGCTGGGTGGCCGGCATGGACATCCCCGGGCAATGGTGGACGCTGTTTCGCTCCCGGGAGCTCAATGCCCTGGTGGAGGAAGCGCTGCGGGCCAACCCGGATCTGAGCGCCGCCCAGGCCGCCCTGCGCCAGGCCAATGAGCAGTTGTATGCCGAGCAGGCTTCGCTGTTCCCGTCCCTCAGCGCCTCGGCGTCGAAAACCCGGGAAAAAGCCTCCGCCGCCAGCGCCCTGGGCGCCGGCGGCGCGGCGGCGGCCGGTGGCTCGCCAGGGCAGATCTTCACCCTCAACTCGGCGTCGTTGACGGTGTCCTACGCGCCGGATGTGTTTGGCGGCAACCGTCGGCAGATCGAGGCCAGCGGCGCTCAGGTGGACTACCAGCGCTACCAGCTTGAAGCCGCCTACCTGACCCTGACCGCCAACCTGGTGAACAGCGCCATCAGCCTGGCCTCGGTGCGCGACCAGATCGCCGCCACCGAAACCGTGATCGGCCTGCAGAGCGATCAGCTCGACCTGCTGCGGGCGCAACGCCGGCTCGGGGCCATCGGCGACAGCGACCTGCTGACCCAGGAAGCGACCCTGGCCCAGACCCGCGCCACCCTGCCAGCGCTGCAGAAGCAATTGGCGCAAACCCGCAACCAGTTGCAGGCCTACCTCGGCCGCCTGCCCAGCCAGGACCGCGGCGAGCAGTTCCAGCTGGCGTCCCTGCACCTGCCTCAGGAACTGCCCCTGAGTCTGCCCTCGGCCCTGGTCGAGCAGCGCCCCGACGTGCGTGCCGCCGAGGCCCAGTTGCATCAGGCCAGCGCCAGTATCGGCGTGGCCATCGCCAATCAGCTGCCGCAGTTCAGCATCACCGGTTCCCTGGGCTCCACGGCGCTGGCCGGCACCCGGCTGTTTTCCTCGGGCACCGGGGTCTGGAGCCTGGCCGGTTCGATCGCCCAGCCGATCTTCGACGCCGGCGCCCTGGAGCATCGCAAGCGCGCCGCGGTGGCCGCCTACGATGAGGCCGCCGCGCGCTATCGCAGCACGGTGATCGCCGCCTTCGAAGATGTGGCCAATGCCCTGCGCGCCCTGGAAGCCGACGCCGAGGCCCTCAAGCAGCAAGTGACTGCCGAGAGCGCCGCGCGCCAGAGCCTGGACCTGGCCCAGGCCCAGTACCGCCTGGGCGCCGTGGGCTACCTGAACCTGCTCACCGCCCAGCAGACCTACCAGAACGCCATTGTCAGCCGGGTCCGGGCCCAGGCCGCCCGCTACAGCGACACCGCCGCGCTGTTCCAGGCCCTGGGTGGCGGCTGGTGGCAACGCCGCGATGTCGATCCCGCCAGCCTCGGCAGCCCCGACCGTTTCGGCTGGCCGTCGCTCAAGGAGATGTATCCGCCGGCCCCTGGGCACGACCGCGACCACGCTCAAGTCGCGCCCGCGGCACCCGCGCCGGCGGCCCCCACCCGACCTGCACCCTTGCCCTAAGTGAGATCCGCCATGGCCGACGTCAATTCCAGCCCCTCCACCGCGCACCCCGCCGCGGCCCCGCAGACGCCGCGCAAGCGCCGCCTGCTGTGGCCCATGCTGATCATGCTGGGTGGGGTGCTGCTGATTGTCGCGGTGATCGGCGGGGTCAAGTTCGTGCAGATTTCCAAGCTGATCGCCCAGGCCAAGGTGCCCCTGCCTCCCGCCGTGGTGACCGCGCTCAAGGCGCAGTACGAAGACTGGCAACCGAGCCTCTCGGCCGTCGGTTCGATGAAGACCGTGCGCGGGGTGGATGTCACCACCGAGGTCGGCGGCATCATTCGCAGCATCGGCTTCAAACCCGGCCAGGAAGTGGCGGCAGGTGACCTGCTGGTGCAATTGAATGCCGACGCCGACATCGCCCAGTTGCGCGCGCTGGAGGCCACGGCCAATCTGGCCGCCACGGTGCTCAAGCGCGACCGGGCACAGTTGGCGGTGAATGCGGTGTCCCAGGCCCAGGTCGAAGCCGACGAGGCGGACCTCAAGGCCAAGCTCGCGGCCGCCGAGCAGCAACGCGCGCTGGTGGCGAAAAAGAGCATCCGCGCGCCCTTCGCCGGCCGTATCGGGATCACCAGGATCAACCTCGGGCAGTACCTCAACCCCGGAGACAAGATCGCCAACCTGCAGACCTTCGACCCCATCTACATCGACTTCAACGTGCCCCAGACCCAGGTGCAGCAGATCGCCCTGGGCCAGAGCGTCACGGTCAGCGCCGACGGCCTGCCCAAGCAGCGCTTCAACGGTCGGGTCAGTTCCATCGACACCCAGTTCGATGCCAATACCCGCAACGTCACGGTGGAGGCCACCGTCGACAACCCCCGGCACAGCCTGGTGCCGGGCATGTTCGCCCGGGCCGTGGTCGCCTCCGGCGGCACCCAGCGCTACCTGACCCTGCCCCAGACCTCGGTCACCTACAACCCTTACGGCACCACGGTGTTCGTCGCCACCCAGAAGAACAACGAGCAAGGCGAGGCGCTGTTCACCGCGCAGCAGACCTTTATCGAAACCGGCCCGACCCGGGGCGACCAGGTGGCGGTGCTGTCCGGCGTCAAGGAAGGCGACCTGGTGATCACCAGCGGCCAGATGAAGCTCAAGAACGGTTCGCCGGTGAAGATCGTCGACCGCGACGCGCCCTTGAACGATCCCTCCCCGACGCCACAAGAACACTAGGGCCCGGCCATGAATTTCACCGACACCTTCATCAAGCGCCCGGTCTGGGCCGTGGTGGTCTCGCTGTTCATCCTGATCCTGGGTCTGCGCTCGATCTTCGAGTTGCCGGTCAACCAGTGGCCGCGCACGGAAAACACCGTGGTGACCATCAGCACCTACTACTACGGCGCGGATGCGGCGACGGTGGCCGGTTTCATCACCCAGCCCCTGGAAGCGGCGATCGCCCAGGCCCAGGGCATCGACTACCTGTCCTCCACCAGCATCACCGGGCTGTCCACCATCACCGCGACCCTGCGCCTGAACTATGACTCGAGCAAGGCGCTGACCGAGATCAACACCCAGGTCAACTCGGTGAAGAACCAGCTGCCGGCCCAGGCCCAGGAGCCGGTGCTGACGGTGGCGGTGGGCCAGACCACCGATGCCATGTACCTGGGGTTCTACAGCGACACCCTGGCCACCAACAACATCACCGATTACCTGGTGCGGGTGGTCAAGCCCAAGCTCGACTCCCTGGAAGGCGTACAGACTGCGGAAATTCTCGGCGGCCGCCAGTTCGCCCTGCGCGCCTGGCTCGATCCCGACAAGCTGGCGGCCCACAACGTCACCGCCCAGGACGTGGCCAGCGCCCTGGCCAACAACAACTACCTGTCCGCCGTGGGCTCGACCAAGGGCCAGATGATCACCGTGGACCTCACCGCCGGCACCGACCTGCACACGGTGGACGAATTCAAGCGCCTGGTGGTCAAGCACAACGGCGACGCCCTGGTCTACCTGGAAGACCTGGGCACCGTCACCCTGGGGGCCGAAAGCTACGACAGCAGCGTGGCCTTCTCCGGCAAGCGTTCGGTGTTCATCGGCATCAAGGCGGCGCCGACGGCCAACATCCTCAATGTCGCCGAGAACGTGCGCAAAGCCTTTCCCGACCTGCAATCGCAATTGCCCGCCGGGGTGCGCGGCGAGATCGTCTACGACTCCACGGCGTTCATCAACACCTCGATCTACGAGGTGGTCAAGACCCTGGTGGAAGCCATGGTCATCGTCTCGGTGGTGATCTACCTGTTCCTCGGCTCGTTCCGCGCGGTGATCGTGCCCCTGGTGGCGATCCCGCTGTCGCTGGTGGGCACCTTCTTCGTCATGTACCTGCTGGGCTACTCCATCAACCTGCTGACCCTGCTGGCCCTGGTGCTGGCCATCGGCCTGGTGGTCGACGACGCGATCATCGTGGTGGAGAACGTCGACCGGCACATCAAGGAGGAAGGCAAGGGAGCGCTGGAGGCCGCGCTGCTGGCGGCCCGGGAGCTGGGCGGCCCGATCGTCGCCATGACCGTGGTGCTGATCGCCGCCTACGTGCCCATCGGCCTGCGCAGCGGCCTGACCGGGGCGCTGTTCAAGGAGTTCTGTTTTTCCCTGGCCGGCGCGGTGACGGTGTCGGCGGTGATCGCCCTGACCCTGTCGCCGATGATGACCTCGCGATTGTTCAAGAACGGCCAGGAAGAAGGCCGCTTCGCCCAGCGCCTGGATCGCGGCTTCGACTGGTTGCGGGGGCACTATCACCGGGTGCTGGCCGCCGGGCTGAACATCTGGCCGGTGCTGGTGACCTTCGGCTTCCTGCTGTTCCTGCTGGTGGCCGCCAGCGGCATGACCGCCAAGAGCGAGCTGTCGCCCACCGAGGACCAGGGCCTGGTGTTCATGCAGATCAAGGGCGCGCCCACCGCTTCGCCGCAGCAGATGGAGCGGATTGCCGACCAGGCGTTCCAGATCGCCAACAAGGAGCCCGAGTACCTGCAGATGTTCCAGCTCACCGGGCTGCCGTCGCTGAACCAGGGATTGGGCGGGGTGTTGCTCAAGTCCTGGGAAGACCGCAGCCGCACCCAGGCGCAGCTGATCCTCGACCTGCAGCAGAAATGGAACCAGGTGCCCGGCGCCGCCATCGCCGCCTTCCCCCTGCCGTCACTGCCGGGGGCCCAGGGCCTGCCGGTGCAGTTCGTGATCACCACCACCGAGTCGGTGGAAAACCTCAACGAAGTGGCCCAGGCGGTGCTGGCCGAAGCCACCAAGCAGCAGCTGTTCTGGTTCTCCGACCTGGACCTCAAGCTCGACAAGCCCCAGGCCAAACTGGTGGTGGACCGGGAAAAGATCGCCGCCCTGGGCATGACCCAGGCCGACGTCGGCGCGGCACTGTCGGCGGCCCTGGGGGGCAACTACGTGAACTACTTCTCCACCGCCGGGCGCTCCTACCGGGTGATCCCCCAGGTGCTGCAGGTGGACCGCCTGAACCCGCAGCAGATCCTTGACTACTACATCCGCACCCCATCGGGGAGCATGATCCCGGCCAGCACCGTGGCCCATATCGAGACGTCCACGGAACCGGAGTCGATCAACCACTTCCAGCAACTCAACTCGGCCACCCTGTCCGGCGTCAGCGGCCTGTCCCAGGGCGAGCTGCTGGCCAAGCTCAAGGGCATCCTGGAACAGGTGGCGCCTGCGGGCTACTCCAGCGACTACGCCGGCGAATCGCGGCAGTTCATCCAGGAATCCGGAGGCTTCGTCGGCCTGCTGCTGTTCTCGATCCTGATCGTCTACCTGGCCCTGGCGTTCCAGTTCGAGAGCTACCGCGACCCGGTGGTGATCCTGTTCTCGGTGCCGCCGGCACTGTTCGGCGCCCTGGCCTTCATCACCATGGGCTTTGCCTCGATCAACGTGTACACCCAGGTCGGCCTGGTGACCCTGCTGGGGCTGATCACCAAGCACGGCATCCTCATCGTGCAGTTCGCCAACCAGTTGCAACTGGCCGGCTACAGCAAGCGCGAGGCCATCGAAGAGGCGGCGGCGGTGCGCCTGCGACCGATCCTGATGACCACCGCGGCCATGGTCCTGGGGGTGGTGCCGCTGGTCTGGGCTTCCGGCGCCGGCGCCGCGGGCCGCCACGACATGGGCCTGGTGATCTTCGCCGGGCTGTCCATCGGCACCCTGCTGACCCTGTTCATGGTGCCGGCCATGTACCTGTTCATCGGCACCACCCACTCTGCGGTCGCCCATACGGCACCTGGCCCAGTGACCGGCGAGGACGTTGCACACCGGGCCTGAGCCGGCTGCCGAAGTTGCTGCAGCCTTTTCCGCGCTCCCGGGCCACGTAGCAAGGTGCCAAGCCTGGCGGGTTCGACAAAAGAACAAGAGGCCTGTTGTCAGCTCCAGGACTTGCGCCACGTTGAGCAAAGCGGCCAGCGCTTCCGGGCGCCGCCGCGCCAGGCATGGCGCTACTCCTGGCGGACCCTGCCGAAGCGCAGATTGCGCGCCAGGCTGCTGGTCAGTACCGCCCCTTGCTCGGCAAAGCTGAGCACCCCCAGTTCCCCGGCGCTGAAGCGCTCCGCGGTCAGCGGCTGCATCGGGTAGGTGTGCGGGCCGATACGCACGTAGAGCTTGCCTTGCCGGGCATAGACCTTGAGCTGCCCGGGGCTGGTTGTCAGGGCATAGAGGCCGACGTAGGGGCGGATGTCCGCCGGCTTCCAGGCCGGGGCCAGGGCATAGCTCGAAGCCGGGTTGTTGGCCACGATCCGCCCTGGCCCAGCCGCCGCCAGGTAGATCGGCGCGCCGTCGTTGTCTGCCGCCAGCACCCGGTCGCTGCGGCGGAGCAGCGGCAGGACATCGGGGAAGCTCTCCAGGGCCCACTCCTGGCCGCTGCGTTGCAACTGGAGTTGATGACCCGACGCATCCAGGTAGAGGCCGGCCACCAGGGTGTCCAGGGCAGCCTTGGGCACCGCCCTGATGCTGGGCGGCGGCACTGGAATATCACCCGGCGCGGGAGCGCCGGGCGAGCCCAGCAAGGTGTCCAGCAACCGATGAGCGCGCTCCGACGCCTGGCCGTCCTCCAGGTTGCACAAGACCGCCGTGGCGACATCCAGCGTGGGATACCAGGCCACGTCGGTGCTGAAACCGGCCCAGCTGCCGCTGTGGGACAGCTCCTGCAGGCCGCGGTAGCTGCGGTTGACCAGGCCCGCGCCGTAGTGGCCCGGGTCACCGTCGTTGAAGGGCGCGGTCTGGCGCATCTGCTGCACCAATGCCGGACCGGCGACCCGCCCGGTGGACAGGTTGCGCAGCCACAGCATGAGGTCCGCCACAGTGCTGTGCACCTGGCCGTCGCCGGTCTGTTCCCAGCGCGCCTCCACCGCCACCAGGGCCTTGCCCTGCTCGTCCAGTTCATGGCCCTGCGCCAGGTTCGGCAACTGCACCGGGTACTGGTCGACGATGCTGGAGCGCTCCATGCCCAGGGGCAGGAAGATGTTCGCCCGGGCGTAGTGCTTCAGCGGCTGGCCGCTGACCCGCTCGACGATGCTCGACAGCAGCAGGTAGCCGCTGTTGCTGTAGCTGAATTCGCTACCGGGCGGGAACATCAAACTGTCCTGGCGCACCAGCAGGTCCAGCGCCTGTTGCTGGGTGAAGCGCTGGGTCAGGGGGATCCCCGCCAGCTCGGCCAGCAGCATGTAGTCCTGCAACCCTGAAGTGTGGTGCAGCAGATGGCGGATCCTGATGCCCTGGGCATAGGCCGGCAGTTCGGGCAGAAAACGCCGGATCGGGTCATCCAGGCTGAGGCGCCCCTGGGCCTCGAGCTGGAGGATCGCGAAGCCGGTGAACTGCTTGGACACCGAGGCCAGGTTGAACAGGGTGTCGGCCTGGATCGGCGCGCCGGTTGCCAGGTTGGCGCGGCCGTAGCCCGCGCTCCAGATCAGCTTGCCGCCACGCATCACCCCGGCGGCGCAACCGGGCTGGTCGGCCGCAATATCCTCGAACACCTTGTGGAACGCCGGGGGCGCGCCGGCATGGGCCAGGGGCAAGGCCCCCAGGGTCGAGATCAGCAAGCAGGTCAGCAGTGCGCGCATGTCGTTCGTCCTTCAGTCGCGTCGGGCCCGGGGTGCTCCGGCGGAGCAGGCGCCAGTATCCCCAGCGCCTGCGTTGCAATCTGTGGCGCAGCGGTGATTTTCTGTGAACAAACGTGCAGGGATGTAAAACGCGCCCGGAGCGGTCTGCCGCACTGCTCGGCGCGCCCCGCTAAACGCCGTTCAGCGCAGCAAGCGCCGCAGCCCCGCCTCGAAGGCTCCGTCCAGTTCCGCCCCGGCCTCCCCGGCCAGGGCCAGCGCCAGGGCATGGCCGTGGCTGTAGTCCACCAGCAGGTCGAACAGCACCGGGTCGGTGTCGAAGGCGCGCACTTCCTCGCGCAGGCGCTGGCTGAAGGCCGCCAGGGAGCCGCCGAACAACCGCGGATCACCGAGAATGCACAAGGTCAGCGCCGGGTGACGCCGGACCCGGGCCATATAGGCGCCCAGCAGCGCCTGGATCCGTTGTCCCGGCGGCAACGACGCTGCCGGCTCGGGCAAGGGCTCTGCGTGCACCCGCTCCACCAGCAGGCGCATCAGGTTGTGCTGGTCGCCAACGTGGTAGGCCACCGACATCGGGGTAATCCCCAGTTGCCGCGCCAGGGCCCGGCCACCGAAGCCCTGGGGGCCCAGTTCCTCCAGCAATTCCAGACCGACGTCGAGGACCTGTTCCAGGCTCAGCTCGCGACCCGCCGCGGGGCGGCCGCTGCGCTTGGGGCGCTCAGTCATGGGCGACCTCGCCTTCGACCCGGTAGCGAGTGCTGACCAGCCCGTCGGGATAGCGCCGGGAGTCGATGCAACTCAGGCGCAGGTCCTGCGCCAGGGCGCCGAACAGCGGCCGGCCACTGCCGATCAGCAGCGGAACCCGGGTCAGGGTCATTTCATCGATCAGGCCGGCCTGGAGAAAGGCTTGGATCAGTGTGCCGCCATCGATATAGGCGCTCTTCCAGCCCTCGGCCCGCAACTGCGCGACCAGCTCCACAGGCTGCACGGCACTGATGCGCACCCGGCCCTCCAGGCGCTGGGGCACGTCCTGCTGGCCAAGGGTGCGGCTGAGCACCACCACCGGCTTGGCGAACGGCCAGGGGGTAAAACCCAGCACGCTGTCGTAGGTGCCGCGGCCCATGACGATCCCGTCCACCCCGTCCATGAACGCCGCGTAGCCATAGTCCTCGCCGGATTCGCCGCTGGGCAGCCAATCGATGGCGCCATTGTCGCGAGCGATGAAACCGTCCACCGAAGTGGCGATGAATACCTTGCCGAATGCCATGGGCGTTGCCTCCTGAGGGCTTAAACATACAGCGTATGATAAACCGCCGGCGGGGCCGCCTGACAACCCTTCTCAAGCTCGCGGCCGTCAGCCGCCTTCGGCGTAGGCCGCCAGCCCCTGCACCAGCGCGGCAAAGGTCACCGCGCAACGCGGGCTGTCCCGCAGGTCTTCGTGCATGGCCACCCAGGTTTCCAGGCGCGGTGCAAACTCCGCGGCCAGGACACGCACCAGCTGCGGGTCGGCGCTGGCCAGCCGGACCTGGCAGACACCAATGCCGAACCCGGCGCGCAGGGCCGCCAGTTGCGCCAGATCGCTGTCGCTGCGCAGGGCAAAACGACCGCGGGACAGCAGCGGGTACTGCTGTTGCATGCGTCGGATAAAGGCGCTTTCCCGGTCGAAGCCGATCAGCGCATGGCCGTCCAGCTGCTCCTGCGTCTGCGGCGTGCCCTCACGCGCCAGATAATCGCGATGGGCATGCAGGCCCAGTTCGATATCCCCGACACGGCGCACCAGCAACGCTTCCTGGGTCGGGCGAAACATCCGCACTGCGATGTCCGCCTCGCGCTGCAGCAAGTCGTCGGCACGGTTGGACAGCACCAGCTCGACCACCAGTTGGGGATGCTGCTGGCGCAAGCGGGCGAGCATCGGCGGCAACACCTCGACGCCTATGACTTCGCTGGCCGAGATCCGCACACAGCCCTGCACGCCCTGCCCGTGGCTGCTGGCCACCCGGCGCAAGGCCGCCTCCCCCGCCGCCAGCTGCAGCAGGTAGGGCTTGAGTTCCAGCGCCGCTTCGGTGGCGGCGTAACCGTCGAAGGAGCGGATGAACAGCTTCAGGCCCAGGGTGGCCTCAAGCTGGTCGATATGCCGGCCAACCGTGGGCTGGGTCAGGCCCATGGCGCGGCCGGCAGCGGAAAGCGAACCGGTTTCCAGCACCGCGAGAAAGCTGCGGTACCAATCCCAGTGGGGGGTGTTGTCTGTCTGGGTATGCATTTTTTTATAGAGACCATCAAGGAACAGGCAATTTTCATTTAGTCGAGGATTTTGCACCCTGCAAGCACTCGTCAACCAAAAGGAACCTCGCCATGCCAAAAATTGCCCTGTTGGGTGCCGTCGGCGCCATCGGTCAAAGTATCGCCAGCAGCCTGCGCAGCCAGGGACAGGCCTATCGGGTGGTGGGCCGCGATGCGGCCAGCCTGCAACAGGCGTTCGGCGCCGACCCGCTGGCCGAATGCGTAACCTGGAACCCCGAGCAGAGCGCCAGCATCGAAGCCGCAGCCGCCGGTATCGACACCCTGATCTATCTGGTGGGGGTCAACTACTGGCAGTTCGAACTGCACCCGCAACTGATGCGCAAGACCCTGGACGGGGCAATCGCCGCCGGGGTGCGCAAGATCCTGCTGATCGGCACCGTCTATCCCTACGGTCCGGCCCAGAGCAATCCCGTGACCGAAGATCACCCGCGCCGGCCCAACAGCTACAAGGGGCGCATGCGCCTGGCCCAGGAACAGGTGCTGTGGCAGGCCCATGCCGAGGGAAAAATCCAGGCCACGGTGCTGCGCCTGCCGGACTTCTACGGCCCGGGGGTCGATAAAAGCCTGTTGCACGGCGCGTTCCAGGCTGCCGTCCGGGGCGGTACGGCGAACCTGGTGGGCCCCCTTGATCGCCCTCACGAATTCGTCTTCGTGCCCGACGTCGGCCCGGTGGTCTGCCGCTTGATCGAGCAGCCCGACGCCTTCGGCAAGACCTGGCACCTGGGCGGCGCCGGGGTCACCAGCCAGCGCCAACTGCTGGAGCTGATCCGCCAACACGGCGCCGTGCCCTTCAAGCAACGGGTGATCGGCAAGACCCTGCTGCGCCTGCTGGGACTGTTCGCCCCCTTGCTGCGGGAGATGGTGGAGATGCACTACCTGCTCAGCTCGCCGCTGATCCTCGACGACTCGGCCCTGCAACGCTTGCTCGGGCCGATCGCCAAGACCCGCTATGCCGACGGCGTGCGCCAGACCCTGGCCGCGGCGATGAATGCACCTCAGAAGGACAAGCGATAACCCAGGTTGGCCGCCCACGGCCGGTCGATGTTCGTGCCTTCACTGGTCTCCAGCTCGGCATACAGCTGGTGGCGGCGGCTCAGCTCGGCGCTGATGCCGGCGCCAGCGTACCAGCCGCCACCGCTGCCATCGGGGCGGCTGGCGATGCCGTTGGTGCGGACCTTGTTCTGCGCCGACAGGTCCTCGACCCAGCCGGCCTTGAGGTAAGGCTGCAAACGCGTGCCATTGTCCAGTTGCAGGTGGCGCCCGGCCCGGGCACCGCTGCGGATCTGGGTCGACAGGCCCTCGCCGGGCTGCACCTGCAGGCCGTTGTCCAGGCGGTAGTTGTCGGAGCGCGCATAGAGCATGGACACCTGCGCCTGGGGTTCGACGAACCAGCGATTGCCCAGGTCGATCTGCTTGCCGGCTTCCACCGACAGGCCCGCGCCCTTGCTGCGTGAATGCCCGGAAACCTTGGCGCCGTCGGTGCCCCACACATCCAGGCGGGTGGACCAGCGGTTCAGGGTCAGCAGGGTGTCGGTGTACCAGCCCGAATCATCCAGGTAAGTGGCGTAGCCGCCCAGGTGGTAACTGTCGAGCTTACCGCTGCCTTCGCGCTTGAAGTCGCGGTCGGTCTGGCTGTAGCCGGCCAGCGCGCCCAGCACAAGGGTGCCGCCGGCGGTGTCGAGCCGGGTATCCAGGCCCAACTGGGTGCCTTGCACCTGCTGGGAAAAATCGCGACCGACGCTGTTGTCCAGCGACTGCTGCTGGCCGAAGCCACGGATCCACAGGCCTTGGCGATCCGCGCCTTCGCGCAGGTCGCCCAGACGCTGTACCAGGGTCGCGCGCTCGGCGTCCCAGGTCGCCCGCAAGGTGGCGATGGCGCTGCTGTTGAGCGCCGCGCTGGCGCCGGTGGACAGGTTGTCCGGCCCTGGCGCCGGCTGGGTCCGGCCGACGTTGACCAGATTCCAGTTGCCCTGGCTATCGGCCTGCAAGCCGTAGCGATAGGTCCCGGCATCTACCACGCCGCCACGGTTGGCCAGGCTGAACGAACCCGGGCCGCCCGCGCTTTGCACCAGGGTCAGGCTCTGCCCTTCAGCCCCCGGCTCACCGCCGGAGTTGCGCACCAGGATGTCGTTGTGGCCGGTGACCTGGCCGCCGACCTGCAACTGGTCGCCCTGCTGGCGCCCCAGGTCGGTGTTCATGATGTAGCGGCCATCGCCACTCAGATCGCCACTGATGTGCAACTGTTTGAAGGCGCCCGCCAGCCCGGGGTCGGCAAACTCCACCACGCCGTTGTTGCTCAGGCGCGTGAGCTGCGAGTCGCCACGCAGGGTCCAGGCGCTGCTGTCATCCAGGCTCAACTGAGTGTCCCGGCTGCCGCCCCTGATCGCCCCGTCCAGGCTGGAATGGTCGGCCAGGGACAGTTGCAGGCTGCCGCCGTCCACCTGCACGTCACCCACCAGCTGCGACCGGACAGCCTGCAGTTGCACGGCGCCGGCCAGCACCCCATCGGCACGGTCGGTGATCCACAAGGCGATGCCCGGCTCGCCGCCGCTGCGGGCGCTCAGGCTGCTGTCGGTGAAGCGCGTGGTCAGGCCGCCGCCGTTGACCAGGATGCCGGCGCCGTTCTGGGTCTGGATATGGCTGGAGGTGACCTCGACGTTGTTCACCACCCCGGCGCCCGTGGCGTAGCTGACGATGCCGTGGGCGTCGGTTCCGCCGGTCACCAGGGTCGAGCCCTGCAGCCGGGTGGTCGCGTTGTTGCTGATGGCCAGGCCGTGGGCCTGCGCGCCCGAGGTCTGCACGTCGCTGTCGAGCAGTTGCACGCTGGCGCCGCGGCCCGAGGCGAACAGGCCATAGCCCAGATCACCGTGGGTGACGATGCGGCTGTTGCTCAGGCTGATGTTCGCCCCCGACATCCGGGCCAATGCCCCTACGGCGCCACGCCCGCTGGTTTCGATCAGCACGCGGCTGACGTTGAACACCGCGCCGGGGCTGGCAGGGGTGTCCGGCGAGGCGTACAGCGCATGGGAGCTGTTGCCCTGGGTGATGATGGAGCCGCCGTCCATGCTGAACACGCCGCCACGGTTGTCGATGGCCACGGCCTGGGTGCCGCTGGTTTGCAGAATGCTGTTCTTGACGTCGACCCGGGTATTGCTGCCCGGCATCCAGATCGCCGAGCCATAGGCACCCAGAGTGGTGATGTGCACGTTGTCCAGGTCGGCGGCGGACTGGTCGGCGTTGACGTTGATGCCGTAGCCGTTCTGCGAGGTGATCCGGCTGTTGCTGACCACCGCTGTGCCGCCCGGCTTCTGGTACAGGCCGCTCAAGGTGATGCCGTCGCCCTTGGCGTTGATGGTGCCGTTGCTGAAGGTCAGCGAAGCACTGTTGACGCCCACGCCGCGCCCGTTGCTGGCACTGATGTTGACGCCATTGGCGTTGATGGACGACCCCACGCCATCGGCGGACAGCGCCGACGAAGAGCCCTGGTAGTTGATGTCAACCTGCTCCAGTTCGATGCTCGCGCCGTCCTGGGCCTGCACGATCGAGGAAAATCCGCTCGCGGTGCTGCTCAAGGTCAGGTTTGATGCCTTGATCGCCGAGCCCTTGCCAGTGGCCGACAACGCCGAGGCCTGGTTGCCCGAGGTGCTGATGGAGCCCCCGGACAGCTCCGCCTGACCACCGGCAGAGGCCACCACGCCGCGGCTCTGGTTTCCCTGGGTGGTGATGTTCACGTTGTTCAGGACCAAGCGGCTGCCGGCGCCAGCAGACGTGGCGCCAGTGGCGAAATCGGAGCCGCCGGTGGTGATGGTCACATCGGACAACTGGGCCTTGCCACCCGCCTCCACCTGCACGCCCACCACCGAGTTGCTCGGGCCACCCGCGGTGGCGCGGATATCGTAGCCGCTGCCCTGCAACTGATTTTGCGAACCGGTGACGCGCACCGCCGGGCCGCTGCCGGCGTGGTCGACGCGCGCGTCATCCAGCACCCGCGATTCACCTTCGGCGGAAGAAACATCGATGTTTTCATAGTCGGCAGCGGTGGCGAATGGAGCAACAAATGTCATCAACGACAACGCGGAGCTGACCGCGAGACTGATGGTTTTCTTAAGCACAACCATAACTTCCAAGCCTTTGTGTTAGAGCACAAGAGGCAGAAATGGTCGAGCCAATAGGCAAACTAACAAATGAGAATCTTCTTAAACCCCCCGGCATTAAGAATATTCTGAAGATGGGTATGGAAAGTTCTCCTTACCATAGAGCAATGCATACACCAGCCCATTTTCCAGCCCTTACCAGCCACTTTTCCGGGTCCTATATTCCGGTGGTCCTGCTGCGGCTGTTCATGTACAGCCTGCTGTTCTGCATCCTGATCATCGCCGGCTTCGTGATTCAATGGTCACTTAATGAAACACTTTCCAACTATCGCCGGCAGATGAACGCCGCGGCATTTAACGCCCAACAATTCTTCAATCAACGGGAAAGCCTGTTGAAGGCCATTTCTTCCTCGGCGGTACGCACTAGCGATGATCGCCTTAGTTCTTCCACCCGCAACTTTCTGGCAACTAACGAGCAACTGCGGGTATTGCCATTCGGCCGTGCCGAGTCACCGCGCTGGGCGCTGGTGCTCACCGCCCGCGATCTGGTCGAGGTCGACAACACCCACAGCCAACTGCTCTACCTGGCCCCGGAACAGGGTCTGGTCAGCACCCTCTACGAGCCGCCGGGCAGCCAACCCACCCCGCCATCCGACAACGCCAGCGCCGCCCCCTGGCTCAAGCAGCTTGACCAGCGCGCCGCGCAGAACCTGCTGACCCTGCACCCGGGGGCGCGCACCTTGTGGTACTGGGCCGGTGCCGACGGCAACAAGCAGGTGTACCTGCTGCGCCCGGTGGACGAGCATCACGCCAGCGAGGGCTGGCTCGGCCTGGAACTCACCGAGATCGACCTGGCGCTCGACCCGCTGGGCCTGCACCAGGGCAAATACCTGCTCTATGACGCCGAAGGCGCGCTGGTGCTGCACAGCGCCAACTGGCAAGTGCCCGGCAGCCTGGCGCGCCTGCAAGCCGACGAAGACTCCTTCGGCCTGCACCGCCTGGGCGGGCTGCCCGACTACATCGTGCTCAACAAATCCGTGGGCAACGCCGGCTGGCGCCTGGTGTACTACGCGCCGGTCAGCCAACTGCTGCAAGACAGTTCCGGCCCGCTGTACAGCACCCTGCTGGTGACCTTACTGCTGTTCGCGGCGATCTTTCTCGGCGCTCGCTATATCCGCCTGCGCCTGGTGGAACCGGCGATGCGCCACTACAGCGCCCTGGCGGACAGCGTCTCGCTCAACCGGCGCTTCATCGAGGTCGCGCCGGTGGGCCTGTGCCTGATGCGCCGCGACAATGGCCGGCTGATCCTCTGCAACGAGTCCGGACGGCGCTGGCTGACCTCGGTCCCCGGCTTGTGCGAGCGGATTCTCGGCGAGCCGCATAGCCGCGTGCACGCCATCGACCATGCCTTGGAGGATGGCACGTTCATCCAACTGACCTGCGCACCCACCGGCTACAACGGCGTGGCGGCGGTGCTGTGCTGCATCAGCGACGTCACCGACTTCAAGGTGGCCGAGCAGTCGCTGCTGCAGGCCAAGCTGCTGTCGGACCAGGCCAACCGCGAGAAAACCCTGTTCCTCAGTACCTTGAGCCACGAGATCCGCACCCCTATGTACGGCATCCTCGGCTCCCTGGAAATGCTCCGTACCACCGCCCTCAGCACCCAGCAGGGCGACTACCTGGAAGCCACCCAACAAGCCTCCTCGGCGTTGATGCGGACCATTAACGATACCCTCGACCTGTCGCTGATCGAGTCCGGCCGGCTGAGCCTGAACCACGCACCGTTCTCTGCGATCCGGCTGGTGGAGGAAGTGGCCTTCAGTTACTCGGCCCGGGCCCGCAGCAAAGGCCTGCGCCTGTACGTGACCCTGGACCCGAATGTTGCCGAGCAGGTGCTCGGCGACGGCGAGCGCATTCGCCAGATCCTCAACAACCTGGTGAGCAACGCCATCAAGTTCACCGAATCCGGCCATGTGGTGCTGCGCCTGCATGCCGAAGCACCGGCGGGCCAGGCTCCGCGCCTGCGTTTCCAGGTGGTGGACAGCGGCCCGGGAATCGCTCCGGAGTTCCAGGCCAACCTGTTCGAGCCCTATTACCGCGTCCCCAACTGGCTGGGCCAGAAGACCTCAGGCACCGGGCTCGGCCTGGCCATCTGCCAACGGCTGGCGTGCATGATGCAGGGTCAGTTGACCGCCATCAGCGAGCCGGGGCTGGGCTCCAGTTTCAGTTTCAGCCTGGCCCTGGAGCCCTGCAACGCGGCACCGGCGCCGGACCTGCTGCGCCTGGGGGTAACCCCGGTGTATGTGCGCGGTGATGTCCAGGAAGTGAACCTCAACCTCTGCCACTGGTTACGCCGCTGGGGCGCGCTGGCGACCCCCTATGTCGCCGAGCGCGACCCGCCGTCCCGCAAGGCGGTGCTGGTCGAGGCCTTTCTCGGCCCATCGCGGCCGGTGGCCTGGAGTGGCCCGCGAGTGATCATGCACGCGCCCGGCATGGGCCCGCCGCAGCGCCAGGCCAGCGACAGCTGGATCGCCCGCACCTTCAGCCTCGACAGCCTGCGCAATGCCGTGGCCCAGGCCCAGTCCGGCATCGTCGCCGAGCGCCGCTTCGCCTCCCCCGAGGCCCTGGCTCCGAGCCTGGACCTCAAGCTGCTGGCGGTGGACGACAGCCCGTTGTCGCTGCAGGTGATCTTTCAGCAGGGCCGCTACCTGGGCAACCACATGGTGGCCTGTGCCAGTGCCATCGACGCCCTGAAACGCGATGACCTGCTGTCCTTCGACGGGGTGCTGACCGATCTGCAGATGGAGCACATGGACGGCCTGGCGTTTGCCCGCACCCTGCGCGAGCGCGGGTTCTGCGGCCCCATCATCGGCATCACCGGTGAACTGTCACCGGTGCTGCGCAGCCGCTGCGAAGCGGCCGGGATCCGCCAACTGCTCCTCAAGCCGGTCCCCCTGGACGCCTTGAGCGAGGTACTGCAATCCATCAAGAGGAAAGTCATGTGAGCTTGCCCAAAACCCTGCGCGTCCTGGTGCTGGACGACCACCCGATACACTGCATGCAGGCCCGGCAACTGCTGCAGCAGGCAGGGTTCGGCCCGGTGGACAGCGCCCTGGACGCGCGCCAGGCCCTGGCCATGCTGCACCGCCAGGTCTATGACCTGGTGCTGGTGGACCTGCACATGCCGGAAATGGATGGGGTGCAGTTCATCCACGCCCTGACCGGCGTCGAGCAAGTGCCGATCCTGGCGATCGTTTCCTCCTGCTCGCGACGGCTGATGAACAGCGTCAGCCTGATGGCCAAGGAGAAAGGCCTGGCGGTGCTCGGGACCTTCCCCAAGCCACTGGAAGCGACCCACGTCGAGCAGATCAGCGCCATCATCGGCAACCACCAAGGCCATGGGGTCGTGCCCCGGCCCGAGCATGCGGCGGTGTTCGACCGCCAGGTGCTGGAGCGGGCCATCGAGCGTCGCGAACTCAAGGCCAGGTTCCAGCCCCGGCGCTCGCTGAGCAGTGGCCGGATCGTCGGCGCCGAGGCCCTGGTGCGCTGGGACAGCCCGTCTTTCGGCCTGCTGATGCCAAACTCGTTCCTGGCCTCGATCAGCCGCTGCCAACTGGACCATCAACTGTTGCTGCTGATGCTCGACGACGCGATCCAGGCGCAGCAGCACTGGCAGCGCCTGGGCTATCGCCTCAAGGTCTCGGTCAACCTGCCCACCGGGCTGCTGGACGACCCCGGCCTGCCGGACCAGTTGCAGCGCCTGACCGTTGCCGCCGGGCTGTCCACCAGCGACCTGTGCTTCGAGCTGCTGGAGACCGAACGGCCGCTGTCCCCAGGCCAGTACCACATGGGCGCCAGCCGCCTGCGCCTGAAAGGTTTCGGCCTGGCTCAGGATGACTTCGGCATGGGCTACAGTTCGATGTACGCGCTGATTTCCACACCATTCACCGAGATGAAAATCGATCGCCACTTCGTCCATGGCGCCGCCGCCGATGACGCCCGTGCCGCGGCCCTGGTAGCGGCGGTGCAACTGGGCCGGCAGTTAGGCCTGGAAGTGGTGGCCGAAGGCGTAGAATCGGCCCGCGACCTGGAGTTCTTGCGCTTGATTGGCTGCGATAGCGCCCAGGGCTATCTTATTTCGGCGGCATTGGAGCTGGACGCTTTTACACAATTGCTGGGATGCAGTGTCACACCCCTTCTTTCTTCACCCACCCGGCCCGTCTCTCCACATCCATGCCAGACATCCCGCTACGACGCATTGCACAAAACTTCCGACGACTGAATCTGGTTCTGTTCGTCATCCTGCCCTTGCTGCTGATCATGGGGGGCGCCCTGTTCTGGGGTGGCCAACGGATCATTCGCCAGGAGCAGGAACGGATCGCCGTGGACTTCAAACTGCTGACCCGCTACATGGGCGAGCAGAAAGCCCTGCTCGAACGCCTGAAGAACGAGCCGTTCGGCGACGACGACCCGCAGAGCACGGCGCGCATCTTTCGCCTGATGGACGAGCAGCAGGCGCTCGGCGCGACCCTGTTCCAGGGCAGCCCGTCGCCTGTGGAAACCCCCTTCACCCTGGTCTGCGAGGACATGCTCCATTGCCCCCTGGATAGCGCCCGGGCCGCAAGCTTCGGCCGCTACCTGGCGGACCTCTACTCCAGCTTCTGGGTCCGCTCCAGCTACCCGGCCTCGGCCTTGCTGGTGGTGGATGCCGGTACCGGCAGCAGTTTTACCGTGCCGACCGTCGGCGCGCACCAGCCGTCTCTGTCCGCCGCCCAGGTCATGGCCAGCATCCAGGCCATCCGCAACAGCGCCCGCGGCGGCGGCAACGATGAGGTTCGCTGGATCCGCCTGCCGGGGTTTGCCGGCCACCTGCTGGCCTTCAAAGCACTGCGCAACCCGCGCTTCAGCAACGGCGCCACCGACACCGGCACCTACGCCGCCACCCTGAGCTACCGCCAGCGCATCGATGTCTTTTCCCGGCCAAGGCAACCGACCTTCTATGACGCCTTCTGGCTGGAAAGCCCGCACGATGGCCTGCTGCTGGGGGAACGCCCGCAACCGGCGGACATGGACCGGGCGGTCAACCTGCGCAGCGACGGCCTGGTCTTTCGCGTCAGTGACGACAGTGCCACCTGGACCGGCTACTACCTGCTGAGCTACCGGACCCTGTTCCTCGGCCATTCCTGGCCCCTGGCGGGGATCCTCCTGCTGCTGGTGCTCAGCCCCGTGGCCGGCCGCGCCTACGCACGCTGGTATCAGCGCCGGGTCATCGTGCCGGCGCAGCGGGCCCACAGCGAGCTGGTGGAAAGCGACCAGTTCAACCGGACCTTGCTGGAAACCACCCCGGTGGCGCTGTGCGTGTTGCGCCGCGAGCGCAGCCTGATTGTCTTCGCCAACACCCTGGCGCTGAAGTGGTTCGACACCCAGGTCGGCCAGAGCCTGCAGGACAGCGGCTTGGAACCGGGGCTGCTGGAGCAGATCAGCCAGGCCAGGGAACCGGGGGAGATCGAGAACTATCAGAGCCACGATGGCCGCTCGTTCTACATCGCCTACGCACCGACCCGTTACCGCAACCAGGACGTGCTGGTCTGCGCCTTCGCCGACCTCAGCGTGCGGGCCCAGATGGAACAGCAACTGACCCAGGCAAAACAGGCGGCCGACAAGGCCAACGGCGCCAAGTCGGTGTTTCTGGCGACCATGAGCCATGAAATCCGCACGCCGCTGTACGGCGTGCTCGGTTCGCTGGAACTGATGGGGCTCACCGACCTGGACCGCGAGCAACGCCAGTTGCTCGAACGCATCCAGGTGTCCTCGGGCCTGTTGCTGCAGATCATCAGTGACATCCTCGACATCACCCGCATCGAATCCGGCCAACTGTCCCTCGGCGATCAGCCGTTCGACCCCAGGGCGCTGGTGCAGCGCTGTACCGCGGCGTTTGTCGACGCGGCCCGCAACAAGGGCCTGCTGCTGTTTGCCTCGGTCGACCCGGCGCTGCCGCCGTTGCTGGGCGACCCCGGGCGGATCAGCCAGATCCTCACCAACCTGATCAGCAATGCGGTCAAGTTCACCCATTCCGGGCATGTGATCGTACGGGCCCGCAGCGAGCCCGGCAGCCAGGGCCGGGTGCGCTTGTCACTGCAGGTAGTGGACACCGGGATCGGCATCGGCCAGGAGGAACAGCAGCAGCTGTTCATCCCCTTCTATCAGATCGACGCCCACTCCCACACGGTGCACGGCGCCGGGCTGGGCCTGTCGATCTGCGCCCGACTGGCGGCACTGATGGGCAGCCAGATCCACCTCACCAGCGAGCTGGGCCTGGGCAGCAGCTTCACCATGAGCCTGGAACTGCCGGTGGCGGACGAGGTGCCCGACGCGCCTGTGCCGGACCTCGGCGGCACGCAGATCCATGTCCACAGTCCGCACCACGAGCTGACCGACAACCTGTGCCTGTGGCTGCAAAAATGGGGCGCCCAGGCCAGCCCCCTGGACGCCGCGGCCGCCACGCCCCACGGCGAGGGCATCCTCCTGCGCCTGCTGGACAACGGCCCGCAAGCGCCGTCGCCGGCCACAGGCCTGCTGCGGATTGACCTCGGCGGGCAGCACCAGGCCCCGGGCACGAGCCTGGCCGAGGCCTGTGATTTCATGGCCATCGGCCGTTTGATCGAACGCCGCCTGGGGCGCGCACCGGAGCCCAGCGAGCCGTCGCCGAGTGACCTGAGCGGCTTGCCGGCCCTGGGCTTGAACGTGCTGGTGGCCGAGGACAACCCGATCAACCAGGCGACCCTGAGCCATCAGCTGCAGCAACTGGGCTGTCGCAACACCCTGGCCGCCGACGGCGCCGAAGCCCTCGACCTGTGGCGGGTGGGCGACTACGACCTGCTGCTGACCGACGTCAACATGCCACGCATGAACGGCTATGAGCTGACCTGCATCCTGCGGGCCTCGGGGGATGACCGGCCGATCATCGGCATCACCGCCAACGCCATGTGCGATGAAGAAGCCCGTTGCCAGGCCGCCGGCATGGACACTTGGCTGGTCAAGCCGGTGCCCCTGCAGACCCTGCGGGCCAGCCTGGCGCGGCTCACCCAGGTGGCCCCCGAGGACGATCAGGACCCGCTACCCGACGCACCGACGCCCCCGGATAGCGGCAGCCTGCCGCCCAACCTGCGACAGATTTTCACCCACACCATGAAGCTCGACCTCGAACACCTGCGCCGGGCCCTTGATCAACACGACTACGAACGCATCTTCCACCTGCTGCACCGGATTCGCGGGTCGCTGGCGGTCGCCGGCTACGAGCCCCTGATCCAACAGTTGGAAGCCTTGGGCCAGAGCCTGCGCGAAGCCGGTTTGACGGCCACCACGCGCACGAATAGCCTGACACTGTTGCACGCCTTGCAGGACATCAGCCAGCCCGACTGACCTCTCGCAGCCCCCGTATCCCTGCGCATCTCCTTTGACGAAAATGGATCGTGTCCACCATGAAAAAAATCCGAGTTGCCCTGGCTGACGATCATCCCCTGGTGCTCGCTGCCGTCAGCGACCTGTTGCACAAGACCGGTACATATGAAGTCGTGGCCGCCGTCACCACCCCGAGCGCGCTGGTCCAGCAACTGGCGGACGACCCGCGGATCGATGTGGTGATCACCGATTACTTCATGGAGGGCGACGAGAAGTTCGGCGACGGCATTCGCCTGGTGACCTACCTGATCCGCCACTTTCCCAGGGTCCAGGTGCTAGTGCTGACCATGATGTCCAACCCGATGATCGTGGCCGCGCTGTATGACATCGGCGTGCGCTCGGTGCTGCTCAAGCGCCACGACATGAGCGAACTGCTCAGTGCCCTGGAAAACGTCCGGCTGGGACGCATCCACCACCCGCCGAGCCTGGTGCCGAACGAATTCCACAGCAGCCCGGTGCGCTCCATGGCCGACGGCCTGAGCAGCCTCACGCCCAAGGAATACGAGGTGCTGCGGCACTTCGTACGCGGTGAGTCGATGATGCAGATTGCCGCCAACCTCAAGCGCAGCGTGAAGACCGTCAGCGCGCAGAAGATCTCGGCGATCCGCAAGCTCAACCTCGACAGCGACCAGGCGCTGGTCGCCTTCTGCCTGGAGTCCGGCGAGTTCCAGTAGGCGCTAGGGCTTGGACAACGACAGCCAGTGGCGTCGCTGCACCGGAGCAACGTCGCACTCGGCGCGCACATGGCTGTACAGATGGAGCTTCATGGCCCCACAGGGGTAATCACCTGGGAAATCACTGCCCTACCTGGGCAGCGGCTGGGAAATCGCCAGGCGGCTGGTGGCCTTGACCTCGCGCAGCGCCAGGCTCGACTGGATCGAGGCGATGCCCGGCTGGCGCCTGAGCACGTGTTCGACAAAGTCGCTGTAGCTGTCCAGGTCCTGGGCCAGCACTTGCAGCAGGTAGTCGGCATCGCCGGTGATCTTGTGGCAGGCCTGGACCTCGGGCAGACGCATGATCACCTTCTCGAAATCGTCCGGGGTCTGGTCAGAGTGGGTGGCGAAACGCACATGGACGAACGCCAGGATGTCCAGCCCCAGCAGGCGCCGGTCGAGGTTGGCCTGATAGTCCTTGATCACCCCCTCCTCTTCCATGCGCTTGCGCCGGCGCCAGCAGGGAGTAAGGCTCAGGGACAGGCGCTCGCTGAGCTCGGCATTGGAGATGCTCGCGTCCTGTTGCAAGAGGGCGAGGATCGCCAGGTCGGTGTCGTCGAGGGCGACGCGCTTGGGAGTTTTTTTCACTATCAGCCACTCACGGGAAAAATATTACCCAAAATTCTAGTTTCATCCGAAGACAAAGCAAAGAAATCGCCGCCATGCCGGAACAAACTATTTGCACCGGACAACAACAATGGATGCCTTCAGCATGCTTACCGTCTTCAGCGAATCCCACCGCCTGCACCACGGCACCGAATTGAAGGACGGGGTGCTCAAGCCCTCGTTCGAGCAGCCCAGCCGGGCCGATACGGTGCGTGACCGGGTCAGGCACGTGGGGCTTGGCGAGATCATCGGGCCTCGCGCCTTCGACCGCGCCTGCTATGTCGCCGCCCACAGCGAACGCTACGTGGCCTTTCTGGAAAACGCCTGGAACCAGTGGACCGCCACCGGCCGCCGCCACGACGCCCTGCCCCTGGTCTGGCCGGTGCGCGACCTGGCCAACCAGCAGGTGCCGGAGTTCATCGACGGCAAGCTGGGTTTCTTCGCCATGGACGCCGGCTCGCCGATCACCGCCAGCACCTGGGACGCGGCACGCACCAGCGCCGATATCGCCCTCACCGGCCTGGCGCTGATCGACGAAGGCCAGGACAGCGCCTTCGCCCTGTGCCGCCCGCCAGGCCATCACGCCGCGCGGGAATACATGGGCGGCTACTGCTACCTGAACAACGCCGCGATTGCCGCGCAGCAGGCCATCACCCGGGGCGCCGGGCGGGTGGCGGTGCTGGACGTGGACTTTCACCACGGCAATGGCACGCAGAACATTTTCTACGACCGCGGCGACGTGCTGTTCGTCTCGCTGCACGGTGATCCGGCGGTGTCCTATCCCTACTTTTCCGGGTTCGCCTCGGAGCGCGGCAGCGGTGCCGGCGAAGGCTGCAACCTGAACATTCCCCTGCCCCGGGGCACCACCTGGCAGCGCTACCGCGAAGCCCTGGTGCAAGCCTGTGCCCGGCTGCGCGCCTTCAGCCCGGAGCTGCTGGTGGTGTCGCTGGGGGTGGACACCTTCAAGGACGACCCCATCAGCCACTTCCTCCTGGAGAGCGAGGACTTCCTGGACATGGGCCAGGTCATCGCCAGCGTGGGCACGCCGACGCTGTTCGTCATGGAGGGCGGCTACATGGTCGACGAGATCGGCATCAACGCCGTCAACGTGCTGCACGGCCACGCCAACCGCTAGTGCGTCCGGGCTTCTCCAGACAGCCCTCAACCTACTGACCGAAAGGGAAAACACCATGACCTTGTTCATCGATGTGGATCACGCCGCGGCCCTGTATGCACACCTGGGCATCGCCCGGGCGATCCGGGAGATGGCCGGCTACATCCAGGCCGACTATCGACGCTGGCAGGCCTTTGAAAAGTCCCCGCGCACCGCCAACCATTCAGCCACCGGGGTGATCGAACTGATGCCCGCCGACGATGGCCGGCAGTACGCCTTCAAGTACGTCAACGGCCACCCCGGCAACCCGGCGAGGCAGTTGCTGACCGTGATGGCCTTCGGCGTGCTGGCCGACGTCGACAGCGGCTACCCGGTGCTGCTCAGTGAACTGACCCTGACCACCGCAGTGCGCACCGCCGCCACCTCGGCCTTGGTGGCGCAGTCCCTGGCCCGCGCGGACAGCCGAGTCATGGCGCTGATCGGCAATGGTGCCCAGAGCGAGTTCCAGGCCATCGCCTTCCACGACATGCTCGGCATCGACGAGCTGCGGATCTTCGACATCGACCCGGCCGCCTCGCACAAGCTGCAGCACAACCTGCAAGCCTGGCCGGGCCTAAAAGTGCACATCGCCGGTTCCGTGGCCGAGGCGGTCAAGGGTGCCGATATCGTCACCACGGTGACCGCGGACAAGGCCTACGCCACCATCCTCACTCCGGAGCTGATCGAACCCGGCATGCACCTCAACGCCGTGGGCGGCGATTGCCCGGGCAAGACCGAACTGCACGCCGAGATCCTGCGGCATGCCCGGGTGATCGTCGAGTTCGAGCCGCAGACCCGTATCGAGGGCGACATCCAGCAACTGCCGGCGGACTTTGCGGTGACCGAATACTTCCGCATCGCCCAGGGCCTGGAGCCGGGCCGCGAGCAGGCCGACCAGGTCACGGTGTTCGATTCGGTGGGCTTTGCCCTGGAAGACTTCGCCTCCCTGCGCTACCTGCATGACCTGGCACGCGAGCATGGCATCGGCGAGCAGATCCGGCTGGTGCCCACCCCGACCAACATCAAGGACCTGTTCCAACTGATCGAGCAGTGCCCCACAGCCGCTGCCGGCGCCCCGCGCCGGTTGGCCAGCGGCTGAAAGCACCGGGATCGCTGAACCGGGCCAGCGCCGCGTGCCCCGGTTCAGCGGCCCGCTCCGAACCGGCTGCGCCACCCCGACCTACAACCACAGCGCGCAGTCCCCAGCACCTTTCACTGCCAAAACTCGACAACTATAAAATCAAGAGGTTTTGAGATGACTCCAGATACCTTGGGCGCCGCCGAGCGTCCGGCGCTGCAGCGCACCCTGCACAACCGTCATATCCAGCTCATGGCCATGGGTGGTGCCATCGGCACCGGGCTGTTCATGGGCTCGGGCAAGATCATCGCCATGTCCGGCACCTCGATCATCCTGATCTACATGATCATCGGCCTGTTCGTGTTCCTGGTGATGCGTGCCATGGGCGAACTGCTGCTGTCGAACCTGAAGTTCAAGAGCTTTGCCGATTTTGCCGGCGCCTACCTGGGGCCGCGGGCGGCCTTTTTTCTCGGCTGGTCCTATTGGCTGAGCTGGAGTGTGGCGGTGGTGGGCGACGCGGTGGTGGTGGGCGGCTTCTTCCAGTACTGGTTCCCCGGCGTCGCGGCCTGGATCCCCGCCATCGTCATGCTGCTGACCCTGTTCGCCCTCAACGTGCTCACGGTGAAGCTGTTCGGCGAGGTGGAGTTCTGGTTCGCCATCATCAAGATCATCGCCGTGGTCACCCTGATCAGCGTGAGCCTGGTACTGATCGCCACGGCCTTTGTCTCGCCGTCCGGCGTGAGCGCTTCGCTGAGCCACCTGCTGGACCGGCAAGCGGCCCTGCCCAACGGCCTGATGGGCTTCTTCGCCGGTTTCCAGATGGCGATCTTCTCCTTCGCCGGCACCGAACTGATCGGCACCGCCGCCGCGGAAACCCGCGACCCGGAGCGCACCCTGCCCAGGGCGATCAACGCCATCCCCCTGCGCATCATCCTGTTCTACGTGCTGGCCCTGGCCTGCATCATCGCCGTGACCTCCTGGCAGCAGGTGTCGCCGAACAAGAGCCCCTTCGTCGAACTGTTCCTGATCGCCGGCTTTCCCGCGGCGGCGGGCATCGTCAACTTCGTGGTCCTGACCTCGGCAGCCTCCTCGGCCAACAGCGGCGTGTTCTCCGCCAGCCGCATGCTCTTCGGCCTGTCCGACCAGGGCAACGCGCCGCGACTGTTCAAGCACCTGTCGCGGCACAGCGTGCCGGTGACCAGCCTGGCCTTCACCTGCCTGCTGATGCTGCTGGGGGTCCTGCTGCTGTACATCGTCCCCGAGGTGATGACCGCCTTCACCATCGTTTCCACGGTGTCGGCGATCCTGGTGATCTTCACCTGGTCGACCATCCTGGCGTCCTACATCGCCTACCGTCGCAAGCACCCCGAACTGCACGCCCGCTCGCGCTACAAGATGCCCGGCGGCGTGCCCATGGCCTGGTTCGCCCTGGCCTTCCTGCTGTTCGTCCTCGGCCTGCTGGCCCTGCGCCCGGACACCCGCCTGGCACTGTGCGTGATGCCGGCGTGGTTTATCTGGCTGGGCATCGCCTATCAACTGGGTTGGCGCGGCAAGCGCAGGTTGATCCCCGCGCGCTCATGACCTCAACCGGCCCCCGCTAGCACCAAGGAACGGTGCTACCTGTTCGCCATCAAGATCAAGCGCCGCGCCCTGCTGCAAAGGCGCATTGATGGCGCCAAATGAATGACACAAACAAGTCACCAATTGCCCCTCCAAACCTCCCCCTCCCACGCCGCAAATATCAAATTAAATCCATATAAAACAACACGTTAAAACCAACAAAAGAAACCAAAAGAATTAACCGTTGACTTAGTAAGGCGCCAAGATAAACTGCGCCTTATGAATATTTTAGAGAACAAACATCACATCATGCTGCAGGCACTGGAGAACATTTCTCCCGACGCTCGCGAGAGCGTCAGACTGTGCTTCGAACTGCTTTCGGCCGCAGCGACCATCAACCGCGTCTGTGCTGTACGGCTTGCCCGCTACAGCCTTTCAGAGGGGCGCTTCGTGATCATGCTGACCCTCAAGAGTGCGGGCGGGAAACTCTCGCCACTGGAACTCGCGACGCGCTTGTCCATCACCACCGGCACCGTGACCGGACTGCTCGATGGCCTGCAAGGCGATGGTTTCATCAAGCGCAAGCCAGACCCGACGGATCGACGCAAGCTGATCATCAACCTGACCGCGGAAGGCAAGCAGGTGGTGGACGAAGTGTTCGCCGATCACACCGATTGGATCTGCAGCATTATCGAAGGCCTGAGCGCGGAACAACGCCAGGCGCTGACTGAAGCGATCTATTGCATTTCTGCAAGCCCCGCCCTGGCACTGCAACCTCCTGACGGGGATTAGCGCCGGGCGTCAATGGTAGTAGCAACACATGGAGGTGACTGATGTTGCAGAGTCAAAAGGTAATGACCAATTTCGGCAGGAAGCCGCGTCTTCACAGTAGCGTCGATACGCTCAGGCATAGCCTGGCCTCATTGGAGCGTTACATTCCTCCCCCGCTCTACCGCCACCTGTTTCTCACGCGCATCGCCCGCGCGCCCCTGGCCATCGAGGGCTTCGAGTTCCGCCCGATACAAAGCCTCTTCGAGCTGGAAGAAGCCCTGCGACTGGTCAACGAGAGTTATGCACGCCGGGGAATCTCCACCGTCTGCCGTGCCGGCATGCGTTTTTCTGCCTTTCACCTGCTACCTGGCACCACGACCTTCGTCGCGATCAAGGAACAGCAGGTCATCGGCACGGTGTCATTGATCGAAGACTCGATGCTGGGATTGCCGATGGAAGAAGTTCACGGCAACGAAGTCCTGCTGCAGCGTCTGTCGGGCCAGCGCCTGGCCGAAGTCGGGACCCTCGCGGTATCCGCGCATTACCGTGGCAAGGGTGTGCCGCTGATGCTCTACAACGCGATGTTCCGATGGGCAATGCACTACCGCGGGATTGAAAAGCTGCTGATTGCCGTGCATCCCAGGGCCAGCTCCTTCTATCGCAAGGTGCTGTTCTTTTCGCCGATTGGCCGTGTGGAGCGCTACACCAAGCTCAACGACGCCCTTTCCCAGCCTTTGTCACTGGGGCTGGCAGACGCCCAGGACAGCTTCAAGAGCGTTTATCAGTCCTCCGGGGTCAAATTGGCGGTCGCGGGAAAGAGCACCAACTTCTTCGAATTTTTCTGCCAGCGCGACTTCGATGCGATTCGCCTGCCGGCCGATGCTGGCGTGCATCGCTGGCAGCAACAGGACGTGCTGATCCACATGGCCCGCTGCGGGGTCCATGGCAGGCACCTGAGCAACCGCATCAAACGGGCGCTGGCCCTGGCGTAAACACGCCCTTCCCCTGCCGAATTTCACACATCATTTCATGGAGGATGAGTCATGGATACGGGATTGCTGCGGGCGATTTACAGAGAAATCACCACTAAACAGCCGTTCATTCGCACACCGGAACCGGAGCTGGTCATGGAGGCCCAGCCCAGCGTTGCGTCCTATGCCAACAGTGCCGGACAGGGCCAGGCCCTCTCTGGAACCTACCTGTATCACGCGGCGCAGATGTGCGCGCTGATCAAGCCCGGGGACGTTGTCCTGGATATCGGCTGCGGGCCCGCCAGCCTGCTGCTGCAGGTGGCGCGACTCAACCCGCGGGCCGAATTCGTGGGGGTCGACCTATCAAGAAACATGCTCGACATCGCCCGGGATTCGATTCGGCAACAAGGCATCGACAACGTTGAATTGATTGAGGACGACATGTCTCGCCTGGGCCGGATCGGCGACCGCAGTGTCGACGTGGTGATTTCCTCCATGGCCCTGCACCACCTGGCGAGCCTGGAACAGCTGGAGTCCACCTTCAGGAACATTGCCCGGGTGCTGCGTAACGATCGCGCCATTTACCTGAATGACTTCGGGCGCCTGAAATCAACCGAATCGGTGGATTATTTCGTTCAGCGCGCCAGCGACGGCGCCGATCGGGAAACCCTGTTGGACTACCGCCACTCGCTGTTGGCGGCCTTCTCCCTGGAAGAGTTCCAGACGCTGGCGGCCAGCTACCTGGGGCCTTGCGCCAAGGTCTACAGCACGGCACTGAGCCCATTGATGATGGTGATCCGCACGCCCAAGCGACGCTGCGTCAAGACCATGAAGCCGGAGTTCAAGCGCCGTTATGCCGCGCTGCCAGCCAGCCGCAAGGCCGATGTACAGCAACTGCGCCTGTTCCTGCGGTTGGGAGGGTTGGCCAGTGCTTTCTGAAAGCACCCGCCTGCAGGCCGCCCTGGAGCAGTGGCGCGACGTTCTGGGAGCGTCGCAAGTGCGCCTCGATCACGCCGGCATCGCCCACGTGCAGCACGACACCATGCATTCACCGGCCTATGCCCAGGCAGTGATCGCGCCCCTTTCCAGCGAGCAAGTGGCGGCCTGTGTGGCCATTGCCCAGAGGCACCGCATCGCCTTGCACCCCATCAGTACCGGTAACAACTGGGGCTACGGTTGTGCCGCGACCGGTCGCGAGCACTGCGTCGTCATGGATTTGTCGGGCATGACGCGGATTCTGTCGTTCGACCAGGAGCTCTCAGTCGTCACACTCGAGCCCGGCGTTACCCAAGGCGCGCTGGCGCAATACCTGCAAGAACGTGGCCTGCCCTACCTGACCCCGGTAACCGGCGCCGGTCCCTCTTGCAGCCTGCTGGGCAACGCACTGGAGCGCGGTTACGGCATCACCCCGCAGACCGACCACTTCCAAGCCGTCCTGGCCCTGGAGGCGGTGCTGCCCGACGGCCAGATCTACCGCTCGCCGCTGTCGATGGGAGCCGCCAGTCCGTGTTTCAAATGGGGCGTGGGCCCCTATCTGGACGGCCTGTTCAGCCAGAGCGGGTTGGGCATCGTGACCCAGATGAGCCTCGCCCTGGTGAGAAAACCCCAGATCATTCAGCCGTTCTATTTCTGGATCGAAGACCCGGCCAGGCTTGGTCCGGCGCTGGAGGGTGTGCGGCGTATCCTCGAACAGGCCCAGGGCCAGGTGGGCGGCATCAACCTCATGAACCGCACTCGCCTGCTGACCATGGCCAGTGAAGGCCAGGGCCTCGCCGGACGCTCCGGCGAACAACTGCGCCAGGCCGCCGATAGCCTGGGGCTGCCGGCCTGGATGGGGGTCGGTTCGATCTATTGCCACGCGGACCAGCAAGCATCGCTCAAGCGCATGATCCGGCGCGAACTCAAGGGCTTTGCCGATCGCTCGATGTTCAAGACTCACCGCCAATTGGACCTGGCGCACGGCCTGTTGCAGCGGCTGCCGGGGAGTTGGGCGCGGCGCTGGCAGCGGACCCTGGAAAAGATGTTGCTCGGCGTTGAACTGATGGAAGGGCGCCCCAACGAGGTGGCCCTGCCGCTGGCCTACAGCGCCGGAGCCAAACCGCCCCCCGGACCTGGCCTGAACCCCGCGCGCGACCACTGCGGGCTGATCTGGTACGCCCCGGTACTGCCGTTCAAGAAGCAGTTGATCGAAGACTTCCTGCAGGCCATGAACGAGCAGTGCCAGATGCAGGACATGCTCTGCCCGATCACCCTGACCACGCTCTCGACCCGGGCCATTGACTGCACCGTGCCATTGCTGTTTGCGCGCAGCGACCCTCAGGCATCCGCACGGGCCCATGACTGCTATCAGCAACTGTTCCAACTGGGCAAGGCTCGGGGGATCGTGCCCTATCGCGTGCCGGTGGCATTCATGCCGTTGCTGGCGGACCGGCAACAACCCGCCTGGCAACTGGGGGCACGCCTCAAGCACGCCCTTGATCCCCATCATCTGCTCTCGCCAGGCCGCTACTGCCTGCCTGCCGACACCCGAGCGCCCCTTGCCAACCCCGAGCCGGTAGCCTGCCATGAGTGAAGACACCACCCACCTGATCAATCAGGGACTGATCGAGACCCGCAACCTGGCGCAGTGCCTGGCCGTTGACCAGACCGCGCTGGCCACGGCCATTGCCGGCCAGCTCGACGAGAGCCTGGGACAGGCGCTGGTCGCCGCCGCCCAGGCGACCGAGAAACAGGGCATTTCGAAAAGAATCGCCGCCCTGGGGCTGACTCTCGGGCAATGGCTGGAGCTCGCCGCACCGCCCGCTCGCCAACAGGCCTGGACCCTGTTGCAGGCCCATCCATCGGACACCGTGCGCAGTTGGGCGGCCTTCGCCAATGCCTACCGCGAACGCAATCAATCCCTGGCCACGGCGATCCAGAGCCAGCTGCACTTTGCCTGCGACAGCCACTTCGGCGTGCGCGAATGGGCCTGGATCGCCTTGCGGCCCTTGCTCAGCCAGGACCTTGCGACGGCCCTGCCCCTGCTGCGCCAATACGCGCTCAGCGAAGACCCGCTGATCCGCCGCTTCAGCATTGAGATCCTGCGCCCCCGAGGCGTCTGGTGCGAGCACATCGCCGCCCTCAAGAACACCCCGGAATTAGCCGAGCCGCTACTGATCCCGCTGCTCGCCGAAAGCCAGAAATACCCCCAGGACTCTGTCGCCAACTGGCTCAACGATGCCAGCAAGACGCGCCCGGACTGGGTTCGCCAGCTGTTTCAACGTTACCCACCCGATTGCAAGGCCTCCCACAGGATTCACACCCGGGCTACCCGAAGCCTGTCTCACTAGAAAAAAGGAGTTACGCATGTCTCTCAAGGAAAAGCTGCAAGGCGCAAAACAGCAGATGGCCGAACAACTGCCGGGCGAGATCCTGCAGAAGTTCGCGGCCTCACTGCAGGCACTGGTCGACAGCGGCCTGGCAGCCAAGGCCCTGAAAGCCCGGGACAAGGCGCCGCTGGCGGTGCTCAAGGACCCGGATGGCCAGGATGTCGACCTGCGCCAACTGCTCGACAAGGGCCCCCTGGTACTGGTGTTCTACCGCGGCCTGTGGTGCCCGTTCTGCAACCTGGCCTTGAGCGCCTACCAACAGATGGTCGGCGACCTGGCAGCCTCCGGCGCCACCCTGGTCGCGGTATCGGCGCAGACACCGCAATCCTCGGCCAAGACCCGTGAGGCGCTGGGCATTCGCTACTTGCTGCTCAGCGACCCGGAAAACCGCCTGGCCGAGCAATACGGCATCGTCTTCAAGCTTGAGGATGAACTGGACGCGGTCTACCGCTCGCTGGGCGCCGACTTGAAAGTCTTCAACGGCTCGGATGCCCTGACGCTGCCAATGGCCAGCGCCTTCGTGATCGGCCAGGACGGGGTGATTCGCCACGCCTTTGTCAATGTCGACTACTCGGAACGCGTCGAACCCGCGACCCTGATCGAGGCTGCTGGCCGCTAAACCGTTCACCCCCCGGCCGAAGGCCGTCGCACCTTCGGCCCTCCCTATTTGTTCACGGACTGAGCCAATGAAACGTATCGCTATCATGGGGGCCGGCGTTGCCGGTCACCTGGCTGCCCTGTACTTCAAGAAACGCCTCCCCGGAGTCGAGGTCATCCTGATCGGCCGCCCGGATCGAAAGCGCCCGATAGTGGGCGAGTCGACGGTTGAGTTGACCACCCACTTCTTCAAGGGCCTGGGACTGGGCAGCCTGCTGGAGGAGAAGCACTACCACAAGTACGGCCTGACCTATTACCTGAAGCTGCGCAACAACCCGGAATGCCGCAACTATGTGGTGCATGAGGCGCCGGGGGTGATTCGCATGCCGGCCTACAACCTCAACCGGTTCAGTTTCGACCGGGACCTGCGGCGGATCGTCGACGAGCATCAAGTGCAGATGATCGAGGCCGACGTCAGTGCGGTGGACCTGCACCAGGGCGAGCATGCCACTCACCTGCTGACCTTGCGCAGCGACAGCGACGCGCCCCAGCAACTGACCGCGGACTGGATCGTCGATGCCACCGGACGCAACCGCTTCATGGCCAAGAAGCTCAAGCTGCACAAGGAACCCACCTATCAGCGCAGCACCTTCTGGTTCCGCCTCAAGGACTTCGACCGCAACCTGCTGTCCACCATCGATATCCACAAGGTCAAGCACCACTGCTACGACCCCTATTACGTCACCCATCACTTCTATGGGAAGGGCTACTGGATCTGGATGATCCCGATGCGCAGCGACGATGGCAAAGACATGATCAGCATCGGCATCACCTACCGTCCGGACATGATCGAGCAGAAGATCGGCACCCTCGAACAGTTCACCGACAAGGTCATGGCCGATCATCCGGTGATCACCGAACTGATCGCCAGCGGCCAGGTGGTCGATGCCCACGCCATGTACAACTACATGTATGAAGCACGGCAGTACTACTCCACCGACGGCTGGTTCCTGCTCGGCGACGCCGCGTTCACCTTCGATCCGGCCAACAGCGCCGGGCTGGCCTATGTGGCACAGCAGATTCCGCAGATCGCGGCCATGATCGAAAAGGACCTCCATGCCAGCTTGACCCCGGCCTATGTCAACTGCCTGGAGTCTCACATTCAAGCGCAACTGGCGCTGCAGGACACCTGGAGCAAATGGTACGAGGTCATGGACGACCCGTTCATGATGGGCTGGACCCTGTTGTTCGCCAACATGGCCTACTTCCACGTCGTGCTGCCGATGTACATGACCGGCGACTTCCTCGATGGGCACCAGGCCCAGCAGTTTGCCGACCTGCTGCCGCGCTACCCCCGGGAGTTGCAGCCTTCTCCCCTGCCCTTTGCCTGCCTGCTGCAGGAAGTCCGCCGTTCCAACCCGGGCCTGAGCCCGGAGATGATGCCGAACCTGTACTCGCGCACCATCAACTTCGACCTGTACAAGGCCGAACATCGCGCCCGGCCGCTGTATGCCGCGCATTACTACCTGCGTTCGGCCGCACTGCGGGTCCGCCTGATGAAGATGGTCAAGTGGTCAGCGACGCCGCGGCACTTGAAACTGTTGCTGCGCCACAGCTGCGGCGTGGTGCAGGATCTGGCGCGGTCTCTGAGCCTGAGGCTCAAGCCCTCGCTGTTCTACAAATATGGCGAGTCGCCGGAACTGCTGAAGTCGCCCTTTGGCAATGACGGCGGTTTTCTCGATCTGGCCCGCCGTTGATGTCCGCGCTGACGCCGTCGGCCTCCTGCGGCCGCCCGCCCGCGTTGCTGGAGCTGAGCGCGGTACAACTGGCGCACCTGATCAAGCGCAAGGACATCTCGCCGGTCGAACTGGTGGAACAGTCCATCGAGCGCTGCCAAGAGATCCAGGCCCTGTGCAACCCGATAGCGGTCGAACTCTACCGCTGCGCCCGTAGCGCTGCGCGTCGGGCAGAAGCTGATGTCTTGCGGGGCCACCCCCTGGGACGCTTGCATGGAGTGCCCTTCTCGATCAAGGAAGGCCTGGGGCTCGCGGGGTGGCCACAGACCTGCGGCTCGACCTTGCGTCGGCAGGTTACGGCCTCCTCGACGGCCACGGTTGCCCAGCGCCTGATCAGCGCGGGGGGCATTCCCGTGGCGCTGGGCAACCAGGCGGAGATGGCCCTGTGGCCGGAAACCGACAATCTGCTCTATGGCCGCACGCTCAACCCGTATCGCGCCTCGCGCACCGCCGGAGGCAGCAGCGGCGGCGATGCGGTCATGGTGGCCAGCGCCTGCGTGCCCTTTGCCCTCGGCACCGATGGCGCTGGCTCAGTGCGCATTCCCGCCGCGTTCAATGGGGTCTTCGGTCTCAAGCCATCGCGCGGCCTGGTGCCCTTGAGCGGTCATTTGCCACTGGACGAGCGTGGTCGCGAGCAAGCGAACGCGCAGGCGGTATCCGCTCATTTTGCGGCTGGCCCACTGTGCCGACATGCCGAGGACTTGAGCGAAGTCCTGCAGATCATCGCCGGGCCCGATGGCATCGACCGCAATATCCATTCGCGGTTTGCGCCCGTTGCCGAACCCGCGCGCCTGAGGCGGGTACACCTGTACCTGCCTGAGAGGATGAAATGGAGCAGCCCGGTGTCCGAGGCTGTCTCCCAGGCCTTGAACGACGCCGGGCAATGCCTGGCCAGCCAGGGCGCCACGCTGCATGCCTGGCAGGAACCGGGCATGCACAACGCCTTTTTCATCTGGCTGGCGGTGCTCAAGCTTGAGGCGCAGGTCCGCCTGGCGGACTACCTGGGCGATGGGCAGCCGCTGAGCTATTGGCGGGCAGCCCGCGCCAGCCTTGCAGGGCGTGCGCGACATGCTACGGGGCCGTTGCTGGCGACCTGGCTGGACAGTGTCGGCGACGCCCTGGGCAACCCGGGACTGGGACGTTTTCTTGCCCAGCGCGATCACTTGCAACGAGCCTTCGCCGAGCTCTTCGACGGCCATAGCGTGCTGCTGATGCCCGTCACGCCAGGCGTTGCGCCGGAACACGGGCATGCCCTCAAGCGCCCCTTAGACGTTGCTTACTGCGCCCTGTTCAACGCCCTGGGCCTGCCGGCCCTCAGCGTGCCAATGGGGCGCCTGGATCAAGGTTGCCCGGTGGCCGTGCAATTGGTCGCCGGACCCGGCCAGGACGCTTTGCTGCTGGACGCCGCAGTATTTCTGCAAACTCAGTTTGGTGGCTGGCTCAAGCCAGCGCTTTCACACTTCAAGGGATAGGAAGTCTCTATGCAAACCACCAGTGCGACAACCCAACAGCCCGCCAGCCCACCCATGGGGCAATCGGCTGTGGGCTCCCAGGCCGAACACCTGACGTTGCTGTTCCTGATCCAGCTGATCGTGATCTTTTCCGTCAGCCGGGTGATCTCCTGGCTCAGCACCCGCTGCCTGGGACAAACCCCGGTGGCCGGTGAAATCCTTGCAGGCCTGGTGCTGGGCCCAAGCTTGCTGGGGTATTTTTTTCCAGAGCTGTTGCACAGCATCTTCGTGCCGCAGACCTCTACCGCATTCATCGCGACGGCTCAGGTCGGGCTGATTCTGCTGATGTTCCAGGTGGGCCTGGAGTTCGAATTTGGCGCGCACCTCAAAGGCCGCAAGCGTTCGATCATCTTCATCAGTCTTGGGGGCTTGCTGGTGCCCTTCGCCAGCGGCTTTTTCAGCGCCGAATTTTTCTGGCTGCAGATAACCGGTGAGCGGCCTCCGCTGCTGGCCTTTCAACTGTTCTTCGCCACAGCCCTGTCAATCACCGCCCTGCCGATTCTGGGGCGCATTTTCATGGAACTGGGCCTGTCGCGATCACGGGTGGCGACCCTGACCATCGGTGCCGCGGCAATCGACGATGTATGCGGTTGGCTGATCCTGGGCGGCGTGACCTCGATCATTGCCTCGAACTTCAACGTCTGGACCTCGCTCCTGAGGATGCTGGCCCTGGCGCTGTTCATCGTCGTGGTGCTGTGGCAGGTCCGCCCCTTGATCCTGCGCTGGATCATCGGCGACCTGGAGCGTCGGCCCCTGTCGGCACACGGCATTTCACTGATGCTGATCGTGCTCTTTGCCAGCGCCGTCATCACCAACCTGATAGGGGTGTTCTCGATCATTGGCGGCTTCATCATGGGCGTGGCGCTGCATACTCACCGGCCCTTTGTCGCCCAGTGGAACGCCAAGGTCGGCGGCTTGGTCAACGCGTTCTTCCTGCCGGTATTTTTCGCCTATACGGGCCTGCGAACCGACGTTGGTTCGTTGGAGGGCAGTAACGCCCTGCTCAACTGTCTGCTGGTGTGCCTGGTGGCATTTGCCAGCAAGTTCTTCGGGGCCTACGGTTCCAGCCGGCTGCTGGGAGAAAGCCCGCGAAACTCGGCGCTGATCGGGGTCTGCATGAACACCCGCGCCTTGATGGAACTGGTGGTGCTCAACGTCGGTTATGACCTTGGCGTGCTGCCCAAAGAGTACTTCACCATCCTGGTGATCATGGCGATCATCAGCACCTTCATCGCCTCACCGCTGATCCGCCTGCTGACTGCCCGCGAGCGCCTGGGGCAGCCGATGCCGATAGCGGGCAATCAACCCGCCCAGTTGTGACAGCTCGGATCTGGTCGGTCGCGCCACCGACCAGATCCGCGCTTGGCTCATGCGCCGACGGTGGGCAGGCTCAAGGCGGCGTCTGACTGCCTTGCCGGGTGCTCCGTGGCACAGGCAACGAAGTCTTCCTTGCGCAGCACCACCAGGGCAATCAGCGACGCCACGCCGGTGGCCACGTAGAAGTACCAGGGCGCGGTGATGTCGCCGGTGAGCTTGATCAGCCAGGTGGAAATCAGCGGCGCGCTGCCGCCGAACACCGCCACCGGAATGTTGTAGGCCACGGCGATACCAGTGGAGCGGATGCGGGTGGGCAGCAGTTCGCTCATCAGCGCGTAGGTCGACGACGCGTAGAGCCCGAACAGGATCGCCACCGCCATCAACGGCCAGAACAGCGTGGCCGGAGTGGCGTTGGGCGCGGTCTTGAAGAACCAGTACATGGCCAGGGTAGCCAGGGTGCCGATCACCATCAGGAACGGCTTTCGGCCGTAGCGGTCGGTGAAGGCTCCGCCCAGGGGCATGACCAGGGCCGCCGAGAGGCTGGCGACGAACACATAGAGCAAGGTGGTGCCACTGTCGAACTTGAGGGTGTTGGACATGTAGGTCGAGGCGAAGGTCAGCACCAGGTAAAAGATCGAGCTATGCAGGGTGATGATGAAAAACACCAGGGCAATCGAGCGTTTCCACTGCCAGACTTCGCGCAGTGGCGCCTTGGAGGTCTCTCCGGCCTGCACCAGGGCGAGGAACTCCGGGCTGTCTTCAAGCTTCAGGCGGATGTACAGGGAAATGAAGCCCAAAGGACCGGCGAGCAGGAACGGAATGCGCCAGCCCCAGTCCTGCATCACTTGCGCCCCCAGGCCCCAGGTCATGCCGTTGGCCACCGCGCCGCCCAGCAACAGACCGAGCACCGCGGTGACCATCAGCCAGCAAGTGGCGAAGCCGCGGCGCCCGGGGCCGGCGTATTCGGCAATGAAGCTGGTGATGGTGCCGATCTCGCCACCGGCGGAAAACCCCTGCACACAGCGGATCAGCACCAGGATGACCGGCGCGGCGATGCCGATGCTGGCGTAGGTCGGCAACAGGCCCAGGAGGAAGGTCGAGCCGGCCATCAGCACCAGCACCGTGATCAGGGTCCGGCGCCGGCCGATGCGGTCCGCCAACGGACCAAAGAACAGGCCGCCCAGGGGCCGGATGAAAAAGCTCAGGGCAAAGGCCGCGAAACTCGCCAGCAGGCTGCTGGTGGGGTCATCGGAGACGAAGAACGCCTTGCCGATGTACAGCGCCAGAAAGCCGTAGACGCCGTAGTCGTACCACTCGATCAAGTGGCCGGAGGTGGCGCCGATAAAGGCCCGGCGCCGCTGGCGCTGGGGGTTGCAAGAGGACACGTCCATGTTGGGAGACTCCTGTCGTACTGCGGTCCATGGGAAAGTGCGTTCAGCGGTCGGTAACGGCCCCGGTCGGGTCCTGCAGCCACTGACGCAAGCGGGTCTTGAGAATCTTGCCGTAGCTGTTCTTCGGCAGCTCGGCGCAAAACAGGTATTTGCGCGGTTTCTTGAACGACGCCATGCGCGTCACGAACCACTGGTTGAGCACCTGCGGGTCCAGGCCGTCGGGGTCGCGCGCAACCACGAAGGCCACCACCGACTCGCCCCATTCGGCATCCGCCTGGCCCACCACGCACACCTCGAACACCTGGGGATGCTGCATCAGCACCTCCTCCACTTCCCGCGGGTAGATGTTGCTGCCGCCGGAAATGATCACGTCCTTGGAGCGGTCGGTCAGGGTCAGGAAGCCGCGGCTGTCGAGGAAACCGATATCGCCGGTGAGCAACCAGCCCTCCACCAGGGTCGCCCGGGTAGCGGCCGGGTTGTCCCAGTAGCCGTGCATCACCGGGGCGCCGCGCACGGCGATTTCCCCGGGCTCGCCGGCCGGCAGGGGCTGTCCCCGGGGATCGAGGATGCGCACTTCGACACAGGCATGCGGGCGCCCCACCGACGCCGCCAGCGCCGGCCAATCCGGGTGCTGGCGCTCGGCGATCAGCTCCCGGGACAGCGCGCTGATGCTCATCGGGCACTCGCCCTGGCCGTAGATCTGCACCAGCCGCGGGCCGAAGGTGTCCAGGGCCTGGGCCAGGTCCGCCCGGTACATCGGTGCCCCACCGTAGACGATGGTCTTGATGCCCGTGCCGTCATAGCCTTGCTGCCGGGCCTGCTCGACCATGCGCTTGACCATGGTCGGCGCGGCAAACAGGCTGACCTGCCCCAGTTCCTGCGCCAGCCCGAACAGCTCTGGCGCATCGAACCCCCGGGACTCCGGCACCACGTGCCGGGCACCACAGCGCACGTGAATGAAGTTGTACAGCCCGGCACCGTGGGACATCGGCGCGGCATAGACCAGCGCATCGCCGGCCTGCACCGGATCGACATCCAGCGGGTAGCACAGCGACATGGCGATCAGGTTGCCGTGGGACAGCATCACCCCCTTGGAACGGCCGGTGGTGCCCGAGGTGTAGAACAGCCAGGCCAGCTCATCGTCGGCGCACGGCCAGGGCTCGCGCAGTTCGCCGTCCGGGGCGCCCGCCGGCGCCGGCATGACTTCGCCGGGCAGCTCGCGGCAATCGGCGGGCAGATCCTGCAGCTCGAAGGTCCGGCCGCCGTCGGTGAAGATCAACCTGGCCCCGGCATTGCCGACGATCCAGGCCGCCTCCCGCGGATGCAACTTGCTGTTGACCGGCACCGCCACCGCCCCGCTCCACCAGATGGCGTAGAGCAGTTCCAGGTAGTCGCAGCTGTTCTTCATCAGCAAGGCCACCCGGTCCCCGGCGGCGATGCTGTGGTCGTGCCGCAGGTGCAGGGCGCGGGCCCGGACCCGCGCGGCAAAACCCTGGTAGTCGGCCACCTGGCGGCGGCCCTCGAACAGCGCCGGGCGCTGCGGCCAGCGTTGGGCCGCGTCCAGCAGCCAATGGGCGATGTTCATGCTCAGGCCCTGAGCGCTTGCAGGACCGTGGCGTAGTTGGCCACGGCCATCCCGCCCATGTTGAACAACAGGCCGAACTCGGCCCGGGGCACGCCCAGGCCAATCGGCTCGCCGATCAATTGGCGAAAGCCCAGGGCATGCATCGACACGCCGGTGGCCCCCACCGGGTGGCCCTTGGCCTTGAGCCCGCCGGACAGGTTGACCGGCAAACGGCCGCCGTGGCGCACGATGCCCTCGTCCAGGGCCCGATGGCCTTCGCCCTTGGGCGCCAGGCCCATGGCTTCATAGATCAGCAGCTCGGCGATGGTGAAGCAGTCGTGGACCTCGGCAAAGCTCATGTCTCCCAGGCTGACCCCGGCCTCGCGCAAGGCGCCGTGGATGGCCCGCTGCGGACCGTCAAAGGCCAGGATGTCGCGACTGGCCATCGGCAGCAGGTCATTGACCTGGCTCAGGGCGCGGATCGCCACTTCGCGCCGGAACAAACGCGCGCGCTGCGGCGAAGCCAGGACAATCGCCGCCGCACCGTCACTGATCAGCGAGCAGTCGGTGAGGCGCAAGGACGGCGCGATCAGCGGATTGCTCTGGGACACCTGGTTGCAATGCTCGAAGTCCATCGCTCGGTGCATCTGCGCCAGCGGGTTGGCCATGGCATTGCTGTGGTTCTTCACCGCGATCGCCGCCATCGAGGCCAACGGGCTGTGGTAGCGCTCGGTGTACTGCTGGGCGACCCGGGCAAACAGCTGCGCAAAACTCAGGCCGGCTTCCGCGGGATCGTTCTGGTAACCGGCACCGGCCAGGGCTTGGGTGACCTCGGCGGTGGAGTTGCTGGTCATCTTTTCCGCGCCCACCACCAGCACCAGTTCAGCGGCGCCACTGCGGATCGCATTGACCCCCGCGAGGATCGCCGCCGAGCCCGAGGCGCAGGCATTTTCGCAACGGGTGGCCGGTTTGAAGCGCAATTGCGGGTCGGCCTGGAGCATCAGCGAGGCGGGAAAGCCGTCCGGCACCAGGCCTGCGTTGAAATGCCCGAGAAACAGTGCATCGATCTCGGCGGCATCGATCGCGGCATCCGCCAGGGCCTCGCGGGTGACCTGGACGATCAGGTCCTCCAGGGTCAGCCCCTGGAGACGACCGAACGATGTGTGGGCGGCAGCGACGATGGATACGGAAGCATGATTCATGGTGATTTTCTTCTGTGCTTGAAGCGGACGTTCCCTACAATGGCGAGCGCCACAATCAGACGCTAGTTGGGGCAACTACGTACAACAGTAAGTAGTGCCCCCCGCGCCAGAGCGGCGCAACGACTTCCACGAGGCAGGATGCCCCATGACCGTATATGCCCAGCAGCTCCAGGACCTAGAGCGCCTGGCCTTCCAGGTTTCCCCCGCACCGCAGTTGATCACCGGGCATCGGCGCATGCTCGACTGCAACCAGGCGTTCCTGCGCCTGTTCGGCTATGAGCGCGAACAGTTGCTCGATCACCTGACCCTGTTGCTGTACCCGTCCCAGGCCGACTACCAGAGCATTGGCGAGCGCAGCGAACACTGGCTGCGCAACGGCCAGGGCGCGTCCTACACGGACGAACGCTTTATGCAGCACCGCAACGGCGAAGTGTTCTGGGCCCGGGCCCATGGTTTTTCCCTGACCCCGGACGATCCGTTCGGGCTGATGATCTGGCACTTCGAACGCCTGGACCGGCAACTGGCGCCCACCGTGCGCCTGACCCCACGCGAGCGCGAGATATCGCTGCACATCGTCAACGGCCTGACCTGCAAGGAAGTGGCGCGCAAACTGGCGATTTCCCACCGCACGGTGGAGGTGCACCGCGCCCGCCTGATGAAGAAGCTGCAGGCCAAGAACAGCGCCGAGCTGGTGTCGAAGATCATCTACATCAGCTAGGGGCTTGCCCCAGCACTTCGCTGGCGCTCAGCCGCAGCAACTTCAAGGGCCCGATCGTCCCGCCCTCCAGGCTGCCGCCCTGGTTCAACACCTTGTTCGCCGCGTTCATCTCGGCGCTGTGTTGCGTCACGCTGACAAAGGTGCCGTGGGGCAACTCCTCGCTCCAACCCGCTTCGAGCGTGTTGTAGGCCAGCATCAGCGCGGCGGTGAAATAGTGCTGGCTGGAAACCGGGATCTGCACCTCCTGGTCATTGTCGTCGTAGGCGATGAAGTGACCGACGAAGGTCTCCACCCCCAGGCGCTTGAGCAGCGGCCAGCTCAGGGCCGAGGGCACGAAGGCGTTGAGCTTCTCGGCGACGATGGCCGAGTAGCCACGGGCCTGGAGCATCTGCACGATCTCGTCTTCGCTGGCCTTGGGGTGGGCGCCCATCACTTGCAGGGCTTCGACCACGGCCTGGTGGGCGGTCTGGTGGTCAGGGTAATCGGCGCAATGCGCGCAGTTGGGCGGGCAGGTATCGGTCACGGGAGGCGAAGGTCCATATCGGTCTCAAAAAAAACAGCCGCAGGGTAACCCCATGACCTGCGGCCCGCCAGTGCCCGGGCGCTTACTCAAGCGCCGCCCTGGCATCCAGACGCAGCAGTTGCACGGGCTCCAGGGTGGACCCCTGCAGGGACTCCCCGGCATACAGCGCCTCGTTGGCCATGGCCATTTCGGCGCTGCGGCCAGCCACCATTTCGTAGGTCTTGCGCGGCAGCACCTCGCTCCAGCCGTTTTCGAAGGTGTTGTAGGCCAGGGTCAGCGCGGCGGTGAAGTAGTGCTGATCGGCCACCGGAACCCGGACCTCCTCGCCCGCCTCATCCAGGGCGATGAAGTGGTTGGGCAGGTGTTTCACCCCCAGGCGCTTGAGCACGATCCAGGCCAGGGCCGATGGCACGAAGGCGTTGAGTTTTTCCGCGGCGATGGCCGAGTAGCCACGCGCCTGCAGCAGTTGGACGATGTCGTCCTCGCTGGCCTCGGGGTGGTCGGCCATCAACTCCAGGGTATCGAGTACGCCCTGATGGGCATTGGCGTGATCCAGGCAGCAGCTGCAGTCCGGCGGGTGCGAATCGTCATGCATGATCGGTCGATGATCCCTATCGGTCTTGGTGAGGGGGCGCAGGATAAACCCTGCGCCCGCCTCTCCACCAGCAAGCGCCGCCTACTTGATGACGATGGGGTTCACCGGTGCCCCGCTGCCGCCGACGATCTTCAACGGCGCAGCGGTGTAGAGGAAGGTCCACTGGCCGTCGGCGGCGCAATCCTCGGCCAGGTCTTCGAGCAGCACGATCTCGGTGAAGGCGATCCCCAGGTTGCGCATCAGCGCGCAGTGCAGCGGGATCTGCACCCCGGACACCGGGTCGGTGATCACTTCGTTGGCGATGGTGTCGGTGACCAGGTTGGGGATCTCCATCTGGTTGAACCAGTCCACCAGTTCGCGGCTGTAGGTCAGCCCGGGCTCCACCAGGTCCTTGAAGAACTCGGTCTTGCCGTACTCGTAGAAGGCGCCCATGGAGCCGGTGCGGATGATCAGGATGTCGCGTTTCTCGATGGCCACGCCCTGGGCCTTCGCGGCAGCCAGCAGGTCCAGGTGATTGAAGGTCTCGCCGCGGCCCAGGTACTTCTTGCCGCGATGCCGGGCCATGTCGATCAGCACCGCGCGGCCCACCACGCCGCGCTCGGCAATCGGCAGCACGCTGGCCTTGGCCATGCCGCCGACGGTGCTGCTGGCGTCGTAGCCGTTCCACAGCTGGTTGTCGTACCAGGCGTGGCCCAGGGCGTCGTACTGGGTCGAGCCCTGCAACTGCATGAAGATCACGTCGTCGCAGTACTCGGCACCGCCGGTCATCGACGGCTGCTTGCCGGCCTGATAGTGGCTGCGGTCCAGGGTATTGAAGCGCATCGAAGGGTTGCGCGCCGGCCACATCGGGTCACCGCCGGGGTGGCCGATCTGCACCTGCAGGGTGAAGGTCTTGCCCTGGCGCACCGCGGCGACACCGCGCAGCACCTCGGCCTGTTGCAGGTAGTTGAGGGCGCCAACCTCGTCGTCCGGCCCCCATTTGCCCCAGTTCTTTGGCAGGCCTTCAAGCAACTGCCGGGTATTGGGGTGGTGCTTGTCGTTATCGATCCCACACATGTCGAATGCACTCCATTGATTGGGTTGAAGCGGGCGAAAATACCCGCGGGGCCTTGCTTGGGAGATCAACCATCACCCCAGGCGCCCTCTGGAACTGTGCGGCCCTGCGGGCCGTTCGCAGCCTGCGGCAGCGACTACACCAGCCCGGATTGGCACTGGCTGTAGCCGCTGCCGAGCCTCGGCGAGGCTGCGAAAAGGCCCGCAGGGCCTTGCCTGGCGATCAACCGTCAACCCCCGGCACCCGCTCGGGCCTTGCCTGGCGATCAACCGTCACCCTCAGGCGCCCTCTGGAACTGTGCGGCCCTGCGGGCCGTTCGCAGCCTGCGGCAGCGGCTACACAAAGCACGGATTACCCCCGGGCCTGGAGGGTTTTACAGATCATCAGACGCAACGTCCACCATCCACTTCCAGGCAGGTGCCGGTGATGAATGCCGCTTCGTCGGAGGCCAGGTACAAGCAGGCGTTGGCCACGTCCTGGGGGGTGGAGAAGCGCCCCAGGGGAATGGTGGCCATGAATTTCTGGCGGTTTTCCGGGGTGTCCGGCACCCCCATGAACTCACTGAGCAGCGCCGTGGCGCCCACCACCGGGTTGACGCAGTTGACGCGGATGTTGTCCGGCCCGAGCTCGGCGGCCATGGTCTTGCTCATCACCACCACCGCGCCCTTGCTGCCGTTGTACCAGACCAACCCCGGACGCGGGCGGATCGCCGCGGTGGAGGCAATGTTGATGAACACCCCGCCACCCTGGCCGCGAAAATGCGGCACGAAGTGCTTGGCGCTGAGGAAGATGCTTTTCACGTTGACCGCGAACACCCGGTCGAACTCGGCCTCGTCGACTTCCAGCATCGGCCGGTTGCGGTGGGTGGTGCCGGCGTTGTTGACCACGATGTCCAGGCCCCCGTATTGCTCCAGGGTGTTGCGCAGCAAGGCGCCAACGCTGGCGTCCTGGGCCACGTTGACCTCGATGAAGTGGGCCTGGCCGCCGGCGGCGCGGATCTCGTCCACCACCCGCTGGCCGCCGTCGGGGTTCATGTCGGCGACGATGACGTTGGCGCCCTGCTGGGCGAAGGTTTTGGCGATGCCTTCACCAAAGCCGGAACCGGCGCCGGTGACGATGGCAGTCTTGTTGGCTAGACGCATGGAAGTGACTCCTGTTTTTGTTGTTATGGACCGCCGTGGCGGCCGTCAGTCGTGGCGAATGGCGATGGTCTTCAAGGTGGTGAAACCCAGCAGTGCCTCGAAGCCCTTCTCCCGGCCATACCCACTGGCCTTGACCCCGCCAAAGGGCAGTTCGACGCCGCCGCCGGCGCCGTAGTTGTTGATGAACACCTGGCCGCAGCGCAGCTTGTGGGCCATGCGCAACTGCCGCGCGCCGTCCCGGGTCCAGACCCCGGCCACCAGGCCGAAGGCGCTGTCGTTGGCCAGGCGAATGGCTTCGGCCTCGTCTTCGAAGGGCATCACCGCCAGCACCGGGCCGAACACCTCCTCCCGGGCCAGGCGGCTGTCTGGCGGCACATCGCGAAACAGCACCGCCTCGTGGAAGTAGCCGCCGCTGCCGGCCTCGGCCACCACCTGCCCGCGCGCCGCCACCGGGATGCCGGCGGCCTCGGCCTCGCGGACAAACGCCTGGACCTGGCGCAGCTGCTTCTGATTGATCAGCGGGCCCATGTCCAGGTCCAGCTCCGAGGGCCCGGCGCGCAGTTGGCCAAAGCACTGGGCCAGGCGTTCCAGCAGCGGTTCATAGAGGCTGCGTTGCACCAGCAGGCGGCTGCCGGCGGAACAGGTCTGCCCGCAGTTCTGCACGATGGCGTTGATCAGCACCGGCAGCGCGCGCTCCACATCGGCGTCGGCGAAGACGATCTGCGGCGACTTGCCCCCCAGTTCCAGGGTCACCGGGCAATGGCGCTGCGCGGCGGCCTTGGCCACCAGGGCGCCGGTGCCGGTGGAGCCGGTGAAGGAGATATGCGCCACCCCGGGATGAGCGCACAGCGCCGCGCCGGCTTCATGGCCGTAGCCGCTGACCACGTTGATCGTGCCCGCGGGGAAGCCGACCTGGGCCGCCAGTTCCGCCAGCCGCAACAGCGACAGGCTGGCGTCCTCGGCAGGCTTGACCACGCAGGCGTTGCCCGCCGCCAGGGCGGCACCGACGCTGCGGCCGAAGATCTGCATCGGGTAGTTCCAGGGAATGATGTGCCCGGTGACGCCATGGGGCTCGCGCACCGTGAGCACGGTGTAGCCGGCCTGGTAGGGCAAGGTGTCGCCGTGCAGCTTGTCGGCGGCCCCGGCGTAGTACTCGAAGTAGCGCGCCAGGGCCGTGGCGTCGGCCCGGGCCACCTTCAGCGCCTTGCCGGTGTCCCGGGCCTCGATCTGCGCCAGCTCTTCGTGGTGCTCCAGCACCGCCTGGCCCAGGCGCGCCAGCAAGCGCCCGCGCTCCAGGGCCGACAGGCCGCCCCAAGGCCCGTCGAAGTTGTCGCCCAGGGCCCGTTGCGCGGCCTGCACCGCCAGGTCGATGTCCTCGGCGGTGCCGCGGGCGATGCACGCGTAGGCGATGCCGGTGCTGGGGTCGAGTACCGGAATGTCCTCGGCCCAGGACGAGGCTTGCCATTGGTTGTCGATGTAGTGTTCGAGGCTCATTTTCATCAGCTCCTGTTGCCAGCCAGACACTCGGCAATCGCCCGCCCGACTTCCACGGTGCTGGCGTTGCCACCCATTTCCCGGGTGCGCGGGCCTTCGGCGAGCACCGTCTCGATGCTCTGGACAATCGCCGCCGCGGCCCGCTGGTAAAGCTCATCGCCCTGCCCCAGGTGCTCGATCATCAGCGCCGCCGACCAGATCTGGCCGATCGGGTTGGCCACCCCAAGACCGGCGATGTCCGGCGCCGAGCCATGCACCGGCTCGAACAGCGAAGGGTACAGGCGCTCCGGGTTGAGATTGGCCGAGGGCGCGATGCCGATGGTGCCGGTGCAGGCCGGGCCGAGGTCGGAAAGGATGTCGCCGAACAGGTTGGAGGCCACCACCACATCGAACCAGTCCGGGTGCTGGACGAAGTGCGCGCAGAGAATGTCGATGTGGAACTTGCGCGTGTCGACCTCGGGGTAGGCCTTGGCCAGCGCCTCCACTCGCTCGTCCCAGAACGGCATGGTGATGGCGATGCCATTGGACTTGGTGGCCGCCACCAGGTTGCGCCGGGGCCGGCGGCTGGCCAGCTCGAAGGCGTACTTCACCACCCGGTCGACGCCGTGGCGGGAGAACACCGACTCCTGCAGGGCTATCTCCCGCGGGGTGCCCTCCCACATGCGGCCGCCGACGCTGGAATACTCGCCCTCGGTGTTTTCCCGGACCACGATGAAATCGATGTCCCCCGGCACCCGCCCGGCCAGCGGGCACGGCACCCCGGGCATCAGCCGCACCGGGCGGATATTCACGTACTGGTCGAACTGGCGGCGGATCTTCAGCAATGAATCCCACACCGCAATGTGGTCGGGGACGATGTCCGGCGCGCCCACGGCGCCGAAGAAGATCGCCTCGTGGTCGCCGATCTGCTCGGCCCAGTCCGCGGGCATCATGCTGCCGTGGGCCTGGTAGTGCTCGCTGCACCAATTGAAATGATCGAACTGCAAGGCGATGCCGAAGCGCCGGCTGACGGCTTCCAGCACGCGCAGGCCTTCGGGAACCACCTCGCGGCCGATGCCGTCACCGGCGATCACCGCAATGCGATGGGGAGGTTTTACAGCGGGATTGATCCTGGACAAGCCGTCTCTCCTGGTCTGACGTGTTGTTGTTATGGAGGCAGGTCAAGCGCACGGGCGAGCCCATTCTGGGCACGGGGAAGCGGCCAGGGGAATTGCTCATTGTGGAAACCGCCTTCGCAAAATTCGAAGGCGCGTCAGAAAGGTCCTGCCTTGAGCAACGACTAGCCAGCCTGCGTCTCGGCCTGCCCGCAGCCGGCCAGGTAGTCGAAAAGCTCGCGACTGGCCAGGGACGGTTGCTCCCGGCGTCGGCAGAGGAACATCTGGCGGTCGGCCCAGGCATCGTCGATTTCGATAAAACGCAAGGCCATCTCCTTGCGGAAAATCTGCACCGCGCCCAGGGGCAGCACTCCCACGCCCTGCCCGGCGGCGATCAGCCGGCACACCGCCTCGAAGCTGCGCACCTGCACCCGCAGGCGCAGGGGCATGCTCACCGCAGCCGCGGCTTCGGTGATCAGCGAGGTGATGGCGGCATTGTCCTCCAGGCCGACGAAGTCATAGCCCAAGAGGTCCTGGAAGCGCGCATGGCTCATCCTGAACGGGTGCTCCCGGGGCACGATCAGGCACAGCCGGTCGCGGCAATAAGGGATGTAGTGCAGGTCCTGGCCCTGCGGGCGCGTGGTGACGATGCCCACATCGGCCACACCGTCACGCACGGCGAGGATGATCTCGCGGCTGCGCTCCTCGCGGATGTCCACGCGAATGCCCGGATGCAGGTCGCTCCACTGGGTCAGCTGCCGGGGCAGCTCCTGGCTCATCGCCGAGCTGTTGGCATAGAGGCTGACCCGGCCGGTGGCGCCCTTGGCGAAGTCGGCCAGGTCGGCGTGCATCACATCCACCGCCCGCAGGATGCTCCGCGCGTGCTCGGCCAGGGCCTGCCCCGCCGCCGTCGGCTGGACCCCAGTGGAAGTACGGATCAGCAGCGCCACCTTGAAATGCTGCTCCAGCAGCGACAGGCGCCGGCTGGCGGCCGACAGCGACAGGTGCGACTGCTCGGCGGCCCGGGACAGGTTGCCCAGGGTCAGGGCCTTGAGAAACAGCTCGATGGAAGTCAGGTCCGGGGCCATGGCAGGTTCCTTGTGCGCGGTCGGTGGAAACTACCCAGTCGGGCCGCCCCTGTCCAACCTGCGCCGGCTTCAACGCCCGGAAAAACGCAGCCGCGATAGCTGGCGCAGATCCCCTTCCAGGTAGTAGGCGTTGCTCCAGCTGTCGTCCACCGCCAGCGGCTGCACCTGCTTGAGGGCCAGCTGTTTGGCGAAATAGCGGAACCGGTAGTGCTCGTAGAAGCGCAGCAGTTCCAGGCCGTAGCGGTCCGCCAGGTCGGTGTCGCCACGGATGATCAGGAAGTTCTCGTCGTTGCTCTGGCTGGCGCCGACGCTGAGGTTGTGGCTGCCGCTGATGATCACCGGTGAGTCGCTGGTGAAGTCGGTGACGATGGCCTTGGTGTGCACCAGCAGGTTGCCCTTCTGGCCCTTGAGCCCCTCCTTGAGCCAGCCCTCCAGGCCGTTGTTGAGCAGCGCGGTGGCGGCGAACTCGGCGGTGCGGTCGGCGTGGAAACCGGTGATGCGGCTGGCGGTGTTCTGCAGGCCGTAGCGCAGCACATCGTCATGGGGCTGGCCGAGCAAGGCATCGAGAATGCTGTCGGGCAAGGCGAAGGCGGTGACGAACAGCAGGTCGCGGCGAGCGCCGTTGATGATCTCGACGAATTCGCTCAGGTCGCCCTGGCCGCTGCGCGGGGAAAACCCGGCGAACAGCGGTGCATCGGCTTGCATGGGGTTGTGCCGGGTCAGCCATTGACGGGTGGCGCCGACGTCCGCCGGGGTCGCCCAGACCTGTTCGAACACCTCCAGGTAGCGCGCGGCAAGCTCGGCGCGGTCGAGGCTGTGCAGCACGTTGGCCTGGCGGTAGACGCCGTTGGCGGTGAAGTTGGTGCTGCCGCAGAGCACCGATTGCGGCTGGCGCTGGCCGGTGGCGTCGAGGCGGCTGAGGACGATGAACTTGTCGTGGAAGATGGCGTGGGTCACCCGCCCGCGTTTGTTGGCCTCGGGCAGGTGCTGCAGGCTGGCCTGGTTCATCGTGGTGTCGTCGTCCCCGGGGCCAGCGTGGTACAGCACCCGTACTTGCACGCCACGATCGAAGGCAGCGTTGACCGCGTCAACGACGGCCTGCAACTGGTACTCGTAGATGGCGATGTCCAGGCTCCAGCTGGCGTCCGTGGCACGCTGGATAAAGCCCAGCAGCTCCTCCAGCAGGCCGTTTTCCAGCCATTGCCTGGGCGCGTCCGGCCAGTCCTCGATGGGCAGGTTCCTGTTGGCGCTGAGCAGCGCATCGAGCTCGGGAAACTTGCGCGAGAAGGCCTGACTGGCGGCCACCGCGCGATTGAAGATCACCCGCTGCCCCGGCGGCTGGCCGTTGTCGGCGTCGATGCTCAGTTCCAGGGCCTCGCCCAGTTGCGGCGCCTCGGGGCTGCCGTACACCAGGTGCACCCGGTAGTTGAGGGTGGTGCCGGGGTGGACCGCGTAGTCGGCCCAACGAAACTTCTGCAGCGGCGCCTGATCGCTGGGGGTGGCGTTGTATTGCGGGAAGCTGTGGGCCTTGCCGGGAAAGGTCAGGCTGTTGAACAGGAACAGCCAGGGCTTGCTGCCGCTCTGCTTCTCGATGGCGAAGCCCAGCAGCCCCTTGCGCCGTGACGCATCCAGATCCATGGCCAGCAACACCCCATTGGTCCCGGCATAGGCCTTGACCCGGAAATCGTCCTTATCGTTACGCACCAGTACCCGCATCGCTTCACTCCTGTGTTGGCGCAGGCAGTGTAGCCGCTGCCAAGCCTCGGCGAGGCTGCGTAAAGGTCCGCAGGACCTTGTCTGGCGATCGACCGACGAACCTCTGGCGCTCTCAGGGTTTTTGCGGCCCTGCGGGCCGTTCGCAGCCTGCGGCAGCGGCTACAACCTCGCATTGGTGTAGCCGCTGCCAAGCCTCGGCGAGGCTGCGTAAAGGTCCGCAGGACCTTGCCTGGCGATCGACTGACGAGTCTCTAGCGCTCTCAGGGTTTTTGCGGCCCTGCGGGCCGTTCGCAGCCTGCGGCAGCGGCTACAGGTCGATGTGTTGGTAGGCGGCGTTGAGGCCGGCGGCCAGTTCCCGGGCGCGGCCCAGGCGGATCGGGCCGCGTTCGATGTCGAGCAGCAGGGTCGGGCAGTTCAGGGGCTGCAGCGGCGGCAGGCTTTTCAGGCGGCCGTCGGTGATCAGCAGTACGCGCTGCTGTTCCGCCGGCAGGCGCCGCTGGCGCTGTTCCAGCCACCGGGCCGCTTCGCTCAGGGCTTGTGGCAAGGGGGTGCCGCCAGCAGCACCGAGGCCGTCGAGCCAGTGCCGCAAGTCCTTGGAGGCCTTCAGGCCCTGGACCTGCCAGTTCGGCGCGCGGCCGCTGGCGGTGAGCAGGGCCAGGCGCGCGCGCTGGCGGTAGGCGTCGTCGAACAGTTGCGCCAGCAGGCCCTTGGCGTCGCTCAGGGCGCTGTGACGACGGGTCGAGGCCGAGGCGTCGACGATCACCAGCCACAGCTCATGGGGCGCGCGGCTGCGCAGGCGAAACAGCAGGTCTTCACGCAGCCGTGGCCGGCCCTTGAGCAAGGTGCCGGGCCAGTCGATCGCGCCGCTGCCGGCGGTGCGACTGGCGCCGTGCCGACCTTGATCCAGATGCCCCGCCCGGGGCTTGGCATCCGCCCCCCGGTCACTCTGGGGGCGGATGCCTAGGGCTTTTTTGGCCAGCTGGGCACTTCTCGACGGGCGCCGGTGGGCAAGGCCTGGGCCGGCATTTCGCCCCATTGACCCTGGCCTTCGCTGGGGTTGGCGTTGGTGGATGCCGGTGCCTGGGGGCTTGGCCCCGATGCCGGCGCGCTGGGCGCAGTCTCCCGCCGCCGGTGGCGCAAGGCGAACTCGGCCACGGCGTCGATATCTTCCTCGGCAATCGCCGGAGCACCGCGCCAGGCCGCGTGGGCGCGGGCCGCGCGCAGCCAGACCAGGTCGGCGCGCAGGCCGTCCACGGCAGCGGCAAAGCAGCGCTCGGTGATCAGCGCCAGGGCCTGGTCGTCCAGCGGGATGCCGGCCAGGGCCGCCCGCGCCTGCTGGCAACGCTCGCGCAATGCGGCCTGGGCCGGAGCCCACTGGGCGCAGAAGCCCAAAGGATCGCTGTCGAAATCCAGGCGGCGGCGGATGATCTGCCCGCGTTCTTCGGGGGCCGGCTGGCCGCTCAAGGCGACGTTGAGGCCGAAGCGGTCCAGCAGTTGCGGGCGCAGTTCGCCCTCTTCCGGGTTCATGGTGCCAATCAGCACGAACTTCGCCGAATGGCGGTGAGAAATGCCGTCGCGCTCGATCAGGTTGGTGCCGCTGGCGGCCACGTCCAGCAGCAGGTCCACCAGGTGATCGGGCAGCAGGTTGACTTCATCGACGTAGAGCACGCCACCGTCGGCCTTGGCCAGCACGCCGGGGGAAAACTGCGCGCGGCCTTCGCCCAGGGCGGCGTCCAGGTCCAGGGTGCCCACCAGGCGCTCTTCGCTGGCGCCCAGGGGCAAGGTGACGAACTGGCCGCTGGCCAAGAGATCGGCCAGGCCCCGGGCCAGGGTCGACTTGGCCATGCCACGGGGGCCCTCGATCAGTACGCCGCCGATCTTCGGGTCGATGGCGGTCAGGCACAGGGCCAGTTTCAGCGCTTCGGCGCCGACCACGGCGGACAGCGGAAAATGGGGGGTGTCGCTCATGTCGGGGGCTCGCTTGGGTCGGGTCGGTGGTGTCCAGGAGGACGCTTTCGCGAGCAAGCTCGCTCCTACAGGCATCGCATTGCCGTTGTAGGAGCGAGCTTGCTCGCGATCGAGTGCGCAGCACTCGCCGCCTCAGGAATCTTCTTCAATATCCAGCAACAGGTGCTCCAGGGCCTCGCGGTACTCGCCGGGCTCTTGCCACAGGCCGCGCTGCTGGGCTTCCAGCAGGCGCTCGGTCATGTCGCGCAGGGCGTGGGGATTATGCTGGCGGACGAACTCACGGGTCGAGTCGTCCAGCAGGTAGGCGTCCGCCAGCAAGGCGTACTGGTGATCGTCGATCAGCTCGGTGGTGGCGTCGAAGGCGAACAGGTTGTCCAGGGTCGCGGCCATTTCGAAGGCGCCCTTGTAGCCATGGCGCTTGACCCCTTCGATCCACTTCGGATTGGCCGCCCGGGAGCGGATCACCCGGTTCAGCTCTTCCTTGAGGGTGCGGATCTTCGGCAGGTCCGGCTGGCTGTGGTCGCCGTGATAGCTGGCGGCCTTGGCTCCGCTGAGGCTTTCCACCGCCGCCAGCATGCCGCCCTGGAACTGGTAGTAGTCGTTGGAATCCAGCAGGTCGTGCTCGCGATTGTCCTGGTTCTGCAGCACCGCCTGCACTTGCCCCAGGCGGGTGGCGAACTGCTCGCGGGCGGCGGTGCCTTCATCCTGGCCGCCATAGGCGTAGCCGCCCCAGTTCAGGTAGACCTCGGCCAGGTCTTCGCGGCTCTGCCACAGGCGACCGTCGATGGCGCCCTGGACCCCGGCGCCATAGGCCCCGGGCTTGGCGCCGAAGATCCGCCAGCCGGCCTGACGCGCCGCGCTGTCCTGGTCCAGGCCGGAGGCGATCAAGGCTGCGCGCTCGGCGCGGACCCTGGCCGCCAGCGGGTTCATGTCCTCAGGCTCGTCGAGGGCCGCCACCGCCTGCACCGCCGCGTCGAACAGGCGGATCAGGTTGGCGAAGGCGTCGCGGAAGAACCCGGACACCCGCAGGGTCACGTCGACCCGCGGCCGGTCCAGCAGGCTCAGGGGCAGGATCTCGAAATCGTCGACCCGCTGGCTGCCGGTGGCCCACACCGGGCGCACCCCCATCAGGGCCATGGCCTGGGCGATGTCGTCACCGCCGGTGCGCATGGTGGCGGTGCCCCAGACCGACAGGCCCAGGTGCAGCAGGTGATCGCCGTGGTCCTGCAGGTGGCGTTCGAGAATCAGGTTCGCCGACTGAAAACCGATGCGCCAGGCGGTGGTGGTGGGCAGGTTGCGCACGTCCACCGAATAGAAGTTGCGCCCGGTGGGCAGCACGTCGAGGCGCCCGCGGCTGGGCGCGCCGCTGGGCCCGGCGGGGACGAAACGCCCGCTCAGGGCCTCCAGCAGGCCGCGCATTTCCGCCGGGCCGCAGGCGTCCAGGCGCGGCGCGACCACCTCGCGCAGGCCATCGATAATGCTCTGCACCGGCTCCCAGCCGGGTTCATCCAGCTGCGCCAGCGGGCCCTGGAGCGCCGCCTCGATCAACTCGGCGGCATACAGCTCCAGGCGCTCGCGCGTATCGCCGGCGGTGCGCCAGAGCCCATCGCTGATCTGCCGCAACGGCTGCGGTCGGCGTCCGGTCCAGGGTTCGGCCAGGGCACAGTCCAGCGGATCGAAGCCCAGGCCGAAGGCCTTGGCCAGGGCCCGCAACAGGCTGGCGTGGGCGCCCTTGCCATCGCCCCGGGGAATGCGCAGCAAGGCCAGCAGGGTGTCGAGGCGCAAGCGGCCCTCGGGGGATTCGCCGAACACGTGCAGGCCATCGCGGATCTGCGACTCCTTGAGGTCGCACAGGTAGGTGTCCAGCCGCGGCAGCCAGATGGCGGCGTCGGCGTCGCTGTCGAGCGCGCCCTCCAGTTGCAGCTCGCGGTCGATATGGGTTTCGCGCACCAGCTGCAGGATGTCCCGTTGCAGCTCGCGGGCACGACGTGGGTCCAGCAGCTGGGCTTCGTAGTATTCGTCCGCCAGCAGTTCCAGGTTGCGCAGCGGGCCGTAGGTTTCGGCGCGGGTCAGCGGCGGCATCAGGTGGTCGATGATCACCGCCTGGGTGCGGCGCTTGGCCTGGGCGCCCTCCCCCGGGTCGTTGACGATGAACGGGTAGATGTTCGGCAGTGGCCCCAGCAGCGCGTCCGGCCAGCAGTTCTCCGACAGGCCGACGCCCTTGCCCGGCAGCCACTCCAGGTTGCCGTGCTTGCCGACGTGGATCAGCGCATGGGCGCCGTAGGCCTGGCGCAGCCAGAAGTAGAACGCCAGGTAGCCGTGGGGCGGCACCAGGTCCGGGTCGTGGTAGACCGCGCTGGGGTCCACCTGATAACCCCGGGCCGGCTGGATGCCGACGAAGGTCAGGCCAAAGCGCAGGCCGGCGATCATCATCCGCCCGTTGCGGAACATCGGGTCCTGCTGGGGTGCGCCCCAGCGTTGCAGCACCGCCTCGCGATTGGCAGGCGGCAGGGCCTGGAACATTGCCGCGTAGTCCTCCAGGGCCAGGCTTTGCAGGCACGGACGCTGGTCGAGGCTGTCCAGGTCGTTGCTGACCCCGCCCAGCAACTGCTGGATCAACTCGGTGCCGCTGGCGGGCAACTCGGCCGGCAGCGGATAGCCTTCGGCGTGCAGGGCCTTGAGGATGTTCAGCGCCGCCGCCGGGGTGTCCAGGCCGACGCCGTTGCCGATGCGCCCGTCGCGGGTCGGGTAGTTGGCCAGCACCAGGGCGATGCGCTTGTGGCCGTTGTCCAGGCGCCCCAGCTCGACCCAGCGCCGGGCCAGTTCGGCGACAAAGTCCATGCGTTCGGGCTGGCCGCGGTAGCACACCACGTCCGACTGGCTGCGCTCGCTGCGCCAGGCCAGGTCCTTGAAGCTGATGGGCCGGCTGATGATGCGTCCGTCCAGTTCCGGCAAGGCGATGTGCATGGCCAGGTCCCGCGGGCCCAGGCCCTGCTCGCTGTCGCGCCAGCCCGGTTCGTTGTCCTGGGCGCAGATGGCCTGGATCACCGGGATATTGCGGCGGAACGGCCGCAAGTGCGGCGCCTCGGGGCTGGACTGGGCAAAGCCGGTGGTGTTGAGGATCACCCCGGCCGCGGTTTCATCCAGCCAGTCTTCCACCTGGCTCAGGCAGCCGGGCTCCTTGAGGCTGGCCACCGCTATTGGCAAGGGGTTGAGGCCCACCGCCAGCAAACGCTGGCAGAACAGGTCGATAAATCCGGTGTTGGCTGCCTGCAGGTGGGAGCGGTAGAACAGCAGCGCCGCCACCGCTTGACCAGGCTGCCAATCGGCCTGCCAGTCGCTGAGGGCGGCCTGGCTCTTGTGCGGGTGATAGATCGCCGTGCGTGGCAGGGTCTGCGGTTCGCTCCAGGGGTAGTCGCGCCCCAGCAGGCCGCTGGCCAGGCAACGGTAGAAATTCAGCGCGTTGTCCCGCCCGCCCTGGCGCAGGAACTGCCACAGTCGATCGCGCTCGACGGGGCCCACGGTGCTCAGGTCGCTGAGTTCCGGGTCCGGGCGGTCGTCCCCCGGCACCAGGATCAGTTGCACCCCGCGCTGGGACAGCTCCACCAGCCGCTCGACGCCGTAGCGCCAGTAGCCGATGCCGCCGTGCAGGGAGATCAGGATCACCTTGGCGTGGCGCAGCACCTGGTCGACATACAGGTCCACCGAAGCGTGGTTCTGCACCTGCATCGGGTTGGCCAGGCGAAAGCTGGGGTAATCCTCGGGCAACTGCTCGGCGGCATCCGCCAGCAGCGCCAGGCTGGAGTCGCCGCTGCACAGGATCACCAGCTCGGCGGGGGTTTGTCCAAGGTCGGCAATGTTGTCATCCGACACGAAACCGCCGGGCTGGGTCCTGAGCAGGTGCATGGCTTACACGCTGAGGGCGGCGCGCAGTTGCGCTTCGAGTTGGGCGGCGTCCAGCTCCTGGCCGATCAGTACCAGGCGCGTGGTGCGGGCTTCGTCAGCGCCCCACTTGCGGTCGAAGTGCTTGTCGAAGCGGGTGCCCACGCCCTGGATCAGCAGGCGCATCGGCTTGTTGGGGATCGCGGCAAAGCCCTTGACCCGCAGGATGCCGTGCTTGACCACCAGCTGGGTCAGGGCGTCCAGCAGCAGGCTTTCGTCGGCCTGGGGCAGTTCGATGGAGATGGAATCGAAGGCGTCGTGATCGTGGTCGTCGTGATCGTCATCGCCGTCGTGGTGATGGTCGTGGTGGCTGTGACGGCTGTCGATGTGTTCCTCGGAACCCGCGCCCAGGCCCAGCAGCACGTCCAGCGGCAGGCGGCCGCTGCTGGCTTCGATGACTTTCACCGCCGGCGGCAGTTCTTCGGCCACTTCCAGGCGCACCTTGGCCAGGTCTGCGGGGTCGATCAGGTCGGTCTTGTTGAGGATCACCAGGTCGGCGCTGGACAGCTGGTCGGCGAACAGCTCGTGCAGCGGCGATTCGTGGTCCAGGTTGGGGTCGAGCTTGCGCTGGGCGTCCACTTGGTCGGGGAACGCGGCGAAGGTGCCGGCGGCCACGGCCGGGCTGTCGACCACGGTGATCACCGCGTCGACGGTGCAGGCGCTGCGGATTTCCGGCCACTGGAAGGCCTGGACCAGGGGCTTGGGCAGGGCCAGGCCGGAGGTTTCGATGAGGATGTGGTCCAGGTCGCCACGGCGCGCCACCAGTTCGCGCATCACCGGGAAGAACTCTTCCTGCACGGTGCAGCACAGGCAGCCGTTGGCCAGCTCGTAGACCCGGCCGCTGGCCTCTTCTTCAGTGCACCCGATGGAGCATTGCTTGAGGATCTCGCCGTCGATGCCCAGCTCGCCGAACTCGTTGACGATCACCGCGATGCGCCGGCCCTGGGCGTTGTCCAGCATGTGCCGGAGCAAGGTGGTCTTACCCGAGCCAAGGAAGCCGGTGACGATGGTGACGGGAAGTTTGGCCAGTGTTTTCATCGGATGCCCCTTGGCAAAGGTGGCGGGCATACGGGACGAGAGCCGCAGCGCAGAGGCGCGCGGAGATTTCGCCACCGGATCACCCCGCCCGGTTGTAGTGAGAATCTGGGATCGAGGCAGGTCTCCTGGCTGAGGGCTTGCCAGTCGTCGGACCGGCGGTTGCTGCGCCTTCCCGCCGGCGTTCTGGACGCGCAGGCAGTGGCCTTGCAGAAACGAAACCCTTCACAGTTGCGGGGGCAGCCGCGGCATCGACCGCGTTCCCTTCTTAGCTTCGACCGCCGGCCGAAGAACCTCGAACGCGCAAGGCTACGCAGAGCGCGGGGGACGGTCAATCGGCAATGCAGCGCCTCGCGCAATTGACGGCATCACCCCGCCCGTGATTTGCTACGCGCCTTGTTACGGGTGCCCTTCACAGGGTGAAACGGGAAACCGGTGAATCACGTGCTTAACTAAAAAGGCCGTGACCAGTCCGGTGCTGCCCCCGCAACGGTAAGCGAGCGAAGTGTCAGATCCACTGTGCCAAGGCATGGGAAGGCGACACTTGCCGGCACGGTACGACATGAGTCGCCCCCTGCCCCTCGCGAGCCCGGAGACCGGCCCGCAACACACACATAACAAACCCGCGGTGGGCGGGCGCTGTTGCAAACCCTGCGTGCTCCTCACGCGGGGTTTTCCTGCGCTCCTCCCCCGCCGACAATCCAAAGGGAAGCGCCATGTCGATCATCAGCAGCACCAGCCATTCCGCCAGCAGCACCTCCACCCTGAGCCAGCGTCTGGTGGCCGCCATCGGCGCGTCGCTGCTGGGCGCCTGCCTGGTGTATTTCGCCGGTTTCTCCCATATCGAAGCGGTGCACAACGCCGCCCACGACACCCGTCACAGCGCCGCCTTCCCTTGCCACTGAGACCTGCCGACATGATCAAGCGTATTGCGCAAACCGCAGGGTTCACCGGGCTGCTGGCGGCCCTGCTGCTGACCCTGCTGCAAAGCTTGTGGGTCGCTCCGCTGATCCTGCAGGCGGAAACCTATGAACAGGCCCCGGCCGCCCAAACTCATGAGCACGCCGCCGGCGCCATGGCCGCGCACAGCCACGATGCCGAGGCCTGGGAGCCGGAAGACGGCTGGCAGCGCACCCTGTCCACCACCGGCGGCAACCTGGTAGTGGCGGTCGGCTTCGCCCTGATGCTGGCCGGGCTCTACACCCTGCGCGCGCCCAACCGTGCCTCGCAAGGCCTGCTCTGGGGGCTGGCCGGGTATGCGACCTTCTGCCTGGCCCCCACTCTGGGCCTGCCGCCGGAATTGCCGGGAACCGCAGCCGCCGACCTGGTGCAGCGCCAGGTGTGGTGGATCGGCGCTGCCGCTTCTACTGCCGTGGGCCTTGCCCTGATCGTGTTCGCCGGCCACTGGCTGCTGAAACTGCTGGGCGTGGCGATTATCGCCGTGCCCCACGTGATCGGCGCGCCCCAACCTGAAGTGCACTCGATGCTGGCGCCAGAAGCCCTGGAAGCACAGTTCAAGATTGCCTCGCAGCTGACCAATGCCGCCTTCTGGCTGGCCCTGGGCCTGATCAGCGCCTGGCTGTTCCGGCGCAAGAACACGGACCTGTACCCGGCATGATCGAAAGGCGCGCGGCGCCGGCCCTGGTGGTCGGCCTGGGGTGCCAGAAGGGCTGCCCGGTGACCACGCTGCGCGCCCTGCTTGAGCAGGTGCTGCAAGCCCACGGCCTGGAGAGCGGGCAACTCCTGGCCCTGGCCAGCATCGACTTGAAGCGCAGCGAGCCCGGCCTGCTGCAACTGGCGGATCAACTGGCCCTGCCGCTGACCTGCTTCAGCAGCAGTCAACTGGCGCCTTTTGCCTCGCGCCTGAGCCACCGCTCCCAGATCGCCTTTGAACACAGCGGCTGCTACGGCGTTGCCGAAAGCGCCGCCCTGGCCTTGGCCGAACAGTTGCACCCCGGCCCGGCCCGGCTGTTGATCCCCCGCCAGAAATACGCCCAGGCCACCCTGGCATTGGCCGCCAGCCGGTAGACTGGCCGACAATTCCCCGTCGCGAACATGAACATCGTTCATCTGCGACCCTGTTCCCGCCCTTTTTTCACAGGAGACAGCCATGACTGTCTATTTCATCGGTGCCGGCCCCGGCGACCCGGAGCTGATTACCGTCAAGGGCCAGCGCCTGATCCATCGCTGCCCGGTGATCATCTACGCCGGCTCGCTGGTGCCCGCGGCCGTCCTCGAAGGTCACAGCGCGGACCGGGTGATCAACAGTGCCGAACTGCACCTGGAACAGATCATCGAGGCCATCAGGCACGCGCACGACCAGGGCCAGGATGTGGCCCGGGTGCATTCCGGCGACCCGAGCCTGTACGGCGCCATCGGCGAACAGATTCGCTGCCTGCGGGAGCTGGGCATTCCCTACGAGATCGTCCCCGGCGTCACCGCCACTGCCGCCTGCGCCGCCTTGCTGGGGGCCGAATTGACCCTGCCGGATGTGTCCCAGAGCGTGATCCTGACCCGCTATGCGGACAAGACCGCCATGCCCGCCGGTGAAGACTTCGCCAGCCTCGCGGCCCATGGCGCCACCATGGCGATTCACCTGGGGGTCAACCACCTGGAGAAGATAGTCACCGAGCTGCTGCCCCATTACGGCGCCGACTGCCCGATTGCCGTGGTACACCGGGCCACCTGGCCGGACCAGGACTGGGTCCTGGGCACCCTGGCGGACATTGCCGAGAAGGTTGCGGCCAAGGGCTTCCGGCGCACGGCGCTGATTCTGGTGGGCCGGGTGCTGGCCACGGACGCGTTCAGCGAATCATCCCTGTACCGCGCCGGACACGCGCACCTCTATCGCCCCTGAGCCCTTTGCGGGAACTGGCTTGCCAGCAAAGGCAATCTCGGCATTGGCCCAAGGCTTGAGGGCCCTTTCGCCGGCAAGCCGGCTCCTACGAAGGCTTATTTCGGGAGGAGCTGGTTTGCGGGCATAAAAAAACGGCGCTCACGGGGCGCCGTTTTTTTTGTTCGCAGCGAACGCCTTAGTAGTAGGCGTTTTCTTTCTGCGTGTGGTCGGTGACATCACGTACACCCTTGAGCTCGGGGATGCGCTCGAGCAGGGTGCGCTCGATGCCTTCCTTCAAGGTCACGTCGGCCTGGCCGCAGCCCTGGCAACCGCCACCGAATTGCAGCACGGCGATGCCGTCGTCCACCACGTCGATCAGGCTGACCTGGCCGCCGTGACTGGCCAGCCCCGGGTTGATTTCGGTTTGCAGGTAGTAGTTGATGCGCTCGTTGATCGGGCTGTCGGCATTGACCATCGGCACCTTGGCGTTGGGCGCCTTGATGGTCAGCTGGCCACCCATGCGGTCGGTGGCGTAGTCGACCACCGCGTCATCGAGAAAGCCTTCGCTGAAGGCGTCGATGTAGGCGGTGAAGCTTTTCAGGCCCAGGGCCTTGTCTTCGGGTTTCTCTTCGCCCGGCTTGCAATAGGCGATGCAGGTCTCGGCGTACTGAGTCCCTGGCTGGGTGATGAAGATGCGGATGCCAATCCCCGGGGTGTTCTGCTTGGACAGCAGATCAGCCAGATAATCGTGGGCGGCGTCGGTAATGGTTATGGCGCTCATGGTGGTTCCTCGCAGACGTGGGCGCAGTTTACGCCAATCGACGCCGCTGACAAAGTCCTAGTATTTTTGTCGGGATAGACCTTGGTATAGGTCGCCCCCGGGGCCCGCCAGTGGGCGTCCCGAGGGCCGATCACGGCGCTATGTCAGAGGTTTTCGTAACGGTTCATGTCCATGACCCCGGCTTCCAGCGGATCGACTTCCTGCAGGTAGCGGGTCTGATCGTGAAAGTACTGCCAGAACTGCGGGTGACTGCGCCGGATGCCCCAGCGCTCGACCACCCTGTCGAAACTTGCGCCATCCCGGACCGCCTGCATCGCCTCGACAAAGGCCGGCACCTGATCGGCCGGAACGTTGAAGATGAAGTTCGGGTAACTGCTGAGAATGCCCGGGAAAATCGTCAAGGTGTCCAGCCCCGGCTGATAACGCAGGGATTCGCCGAGCATGAAGGCCACGTTACTGTGGGCGCGGTTGCGCAGCATGCTGTAGAACTCGCGCTTGCCACTGGCGGTCTGGACACGCAGCAACGTCGCCTCGGGCAGTTGCTCGATGACCTTGAGCCCCGCCGCCGGACGCGATGCCAGGCGACTCAGGGCCTGCTCGGCGTCCTGCAGCGCCGGGTCGATGTTCGGGCGCGAACAGTAGGCGCCGTTGCAGCGGTTGATCGGGTCCGGCTTGGCGTTGAGCTCGCCATAGCGAGTCAGCAACTGGTTGACGAAGTCCTTTTTCGGGTCTTGGGGGTCGAGCTTCAGCGCGCTGCGCTTGTCGTCGTCGATGGACTCGTAATCCAGCCACATCTTGAACTTGCCGCTGTTCTGGTACCAATCGTCGAGGAAGTCCTCACGGCTGCCGGCCGGCATCAGGCGCAGGAAGTTCTGCTCGGCGCCGTTGCGGATCAGGTCGAAATACAGCCGGGTCTGGGCCTGGTGGGAGACGTTGCCGAACACATCGAAGTTCACCGCCAACTGATAGTAGGTGCGCTCCAGCAACGGGTAGTCGAACAGCCACATCGTCTGCGGCACTTCGCCGATCAGGCCCTTGGTCACCGAGGCGCTGTCGAAGTGGCGGAAGATGCTCAGCAGCGCGTTGTCGTTGCCGGTCCACAGGCTGGACCAGCTGGGCGCCGGGGCATGGGCATAGAAGTCGCGGCGCAAGGCTTCGTATTCGTTGCGCTTGTCGCGGTAGGCCAGCCACAGGCTGAGCACGCTGCCGACGTCGTCGTTCTGCCCGGGCATGGCCAGCAGCGGCGTGGCCTGGCCGCGATAGACCGGGTCGGTGATGTACAGGTCGTGTTCCGGAGCCTGGAACAGCGCCCAGAAGTTGTCGCGAATCACGTCCGTGGCGATCTGCCCGCGGCACACCGGACCGCGAATGAAGGTCCGCACGAAGTATTCGGCGTTATCCAGCATGAACTGGTAGCGGGCCTTGGCCGGAATCGCCTCGAAGGTCTCGAACGGGTTGGCCCGGCGCGCCGGTCCGTAGCCCGGCAAGGCGGTGACCTGCCAGTCGCCGCTGTAGAACAGGGTCTTGACCCGGGCCATCTTCGCCGCGCTCAGCGGGTAGGTGATGTGGGTCTTGTGCACGATCACCCCCTGCACCGGCCACAGGCGGTAATACACCTGGGTGCCCGGATCGTCGTTGGGGCGTCGGGTGTTGATCAGATCGATCGGCTGGCCGCTGGGGGTACGCGAGCGCACCCACTGGAAGAAGTGCCCCGGCTCGCCGCCTTCGAAATAGATATGGGCCAGGAACCAGTGCTCGTAGAGCCAGCGCGCCACCAGGCTTTCCCGCGCGCCGGGGGCGTTGAGCAGGTTCTCCCACTGGGCCACTTGCAGGCTTTCCCGGGCACTGGGGGCCAGGCCCTGTTCGTCGATCGGCGCGCCGGAGGCCAGCCAGCGTTGCAGGGTCTGGTACTGCTGGTCGGTGAGGCCGGTGACGGCCAGGGGCATGCCTTCCTTGGGATGAGCACCGGCATAGGCGTCGAACTCCCCCGGCTGCGGGCACATGTTCTCGCGGCTCAAGCCCAGCACGATCTCACTGGGCAGCTTGGCATTGGGTTGCAAGGGGGTGCGGTGGCCGAGTTCGAGCATGCGCGCCATCAGCGCTGCCTGGCTGCCCTGGGCGTCGAGCACCGAATAGAAGCCCTGGCGCTGCCAGGCCGCCTTGCCGCTGGCGTCATAGAACAGCCGCGTGGGCGCCTGGGCCTTGCTGCGCTCACCGTCGTACACCGGAATCTTCGACGCGCCACGACCGGCCCCTTCGCCGCTGCCCAGGTTGAGCTGACAGGCGGAGTCGTAGCAGGCATGACAGGCCACGCACTTCTCGGTAAAGATCGGCTGGATGTCGCGGGTGTAGGAAATGGCCGGTGCGGGACCTTGGGCCATGCACAATGAACTGAGCAGCAGCAAAGCGCTGGCAACGACAAAACGGTACGGCATGTCCCTGGTCCCGAAAGTAAAAAAAACGCCGCGATTCTACCGATGTCGCTCGGCCACCAACATGAGCGATATTCATGCAAAACCCGCACATGCCGCAAAACCATGCAGGTTTGTTATGATCCACGCCCTTCGTAATGGCCCTACCAGGTAGTTCTCATGTCTGATCGCAGTGCTCGCCTCCACGCTCTCCAGCAAGCCCTCAAAGAGCGCATTCTGATTCTCGATGGCGGCATGGGCACCATGATCCAGAGCTACAAGCTCGAGGAGCAGGACTACCGTGGCAAGCGCTTCGCCGACTGGCCCAGCGACGTCAAGGGCAACAACGACTTGCTGGTGCTGACCCGTCCCGACGTGATCGGCGCCATCGAAAAAGCCTACCTGGATGCCGGTGCCGACATCCTCGAAACCAACACCTTCAACGCCACCCAGGTGTCCCAGGCCGACTACGGCATGGAAGAACTGGTCTACGAATTGAACGTAGAAGGCGCCCGTCTGGCACGCAAGGTGGCGGATGCGAAAACCCTCGAGACCCCGGACAAGCCGCGCTTCGTCGCCGGTGTCCTGGGCCCGACCAGCCGCACCTGCTCGCTGTCGCCGGACGTCAACAACCCCGGTTACCGCAACGTCACCTTCGATGAACTGGTGGAGAACTACACCGAGGCCACCAAGGGCCTGATCGAAGGCGGCGCCGACCTGATCCTGATCGAAACCATCTTCGACACCCTCAACGCCAAGGCGGCGATCTTCGCCGTGCAGGGCGTGTTCGAGGAGTTGGGTTTCGAACTGCCGATTATGATTTCCGGGACCATCACCGATGCCTCCGGCCGTACCCTGTCGGGCCAGACCACCGAAGCCTTCTGGAACTCCGTGGCCCACGCCAAGCCGATCTCGGTGGGCCTGAACTGCGCCCTGGGCGCCAGTGAGCTGCGTCCGTACCTGGAGGAGCTGTCGAACAAGGCCAGCACCCACGTTTCGGCACACCCCAACGCCGGCCTGCCCAACGAATTCGGCGAATACGACGAACTGCCGGAACAAACCGCCAAGGTCATCGAGGAGTTCGCCCAGAGCGGTTTCCTCAATATCGTCGGTGGTTGCTGCGGCACCACCCCGGGGCATATCGGCGCCATCGCCAAGGCCGTGGCCGGCTACGCCCCGCGGCAGATCCCGGACATTCCCAAGGCCTGCCGCCTGTCGGGCCTGGAGCCCTTCACCATCGATCGCAACTCGCTGTTCGTGAACGTCGGTGAACGCACCAACATCACTGGCTCGGCGAAGTTCGCCCGACTGATCCGCGAGGACAACTACACCGAAGCCCTGGAAGTCGCCCTGCAGCAGGTGGAAGCCGGCGCCCAGGTGATCGACATCAACATGGACGAGGGGATGCTGGATTCGAAGAAGGCCATGGTCACCTTCCTCAATCTGATCGCCGGCGAGCCGGACATCTCCCGCGTGCCGATCATGATCGACTCCTCGAAGTGGGAAGTGATCGAAGCCGGCCTCAAGTGCATCCAGGGCAAGGGCATCGTCAACTCCATCAGCATGAAGGAAGGCGTGGAGCAGTTCATTCACCACGCCAAACTGTGCAAGCGCTACGGCGCCGCCGTGGTAGTGATGGCCTTCGACGAGGTCGGCCAGGCCGACACCGAGGCGCGCAAGAAGGAAATCTGCAAGCGCTCCTACGACATCCTGGTCAACGAAGTGGGCTTCCCGCCGGAAGACATCATCTTCGACCCGAACATCTTCGCCGTGGCCACCGGCATCGAGGAACACAACAACTACGCGGTGGACTTCATCAACGCCTGCGCCTACATCCGCGATGAGCTGCCCTATGCCCTGAGCTCCGGCGGCGTGTCCAACGTGTCGTTCTCGTTCCGCGGCAACAACCCGGTGCGCGAGGCGATCCACTCGGTGTTCCTGCTGTATGCGATCCGCAATGGCCTGACCATGGGCATCGTCAACGCCGGCCAGCTGGAGATCTACGACCAGATCCCGCAGCAGCTGCGTGACGCCGTGGAAGACGTGGTGCTCAATCGCACCGCCAATGGCACCGACGCGCTGCTGGCCATCGCCGACCAGTTCAAGGGCGACGGCAGCGTCAAGGAAGCGGAAACCGAGGAATGGCGCAGCTGGGACGTCAACAAGCGCCTGGAACACGCTCTGGTCAAGGGCATCACCACCCACATCGTCGAAGACACCGAGGAGTCGCGCCTGAGCTTCAGCCGCCCGATCGAGGTCATCGAAGGCCCGCTGATGTCCGGCATGAACGTGGTCGGCGACCTGTTCGGCGCCGGCAAGATGTTCCTGCCCCAGGTGGTGAAATCCGCCCGGGTGATGAAACAGGCGGTGGCCCACCTGATTCCGTTCATCGAGCTGGAAAAGGGCGACAAGCCGGAAGCCAAGGGCAAGATCCTCATGGCCACGGTCAAGGGCGACGTGCACGACATCGGCAAGAACATCGTCGGCGTGGTCCTGGGCTGCAACGGCTACGACATCGTCGACCTCGGGGTGATGGTGCCGGCGGAGAAGATCCTCCAGGTGGCCAAGGAACAGAAGTGCGACATCATCGGCCTGTCCGGGCTGATCACCCCGTCCCTGGACGAGATGGTCCATGTCGCCCGCGAGATGCAGCGCCAGGATTTCCACCTGCCGCTGATGATCGGTGGCGCCACCACCTCCAAGGCCCACACCGCGGTGAAGATCGAGCCCAAATACAGCAACGACGCGGTGGTCTACGTCACCGACGCCTCCCGCGCCGTGGGCGTGGCCACGCAGTTGCTGTCCAAGGAGCTCAAGGCCGGCTTCGTCGAGAAGACCCGGGAGGAGTACGTGGAAGTGCGCGAGCGCACCGCCAACCGCAGCGCTCGTACCGAACGCCTGAGCTACGCCGCGGCCATCGCCAAGAAGCCGCAGTTCGACTGGGCCGGCTACCAGCCGGTCAAGCCGACCTTCACCGGCGCCCGGGTGCTGGACAACATCGACCTCAAGGTACTGGCCGAATACATCGACTGGACGCCGTTCTTCATCTCCTGGGACCTGGCCGGCAAGTTCCCGCGCATCCTCGAGGACGAAGTGGTGGGTGAAGCCGCCACCGCGCTGTACAAGGACGCCCGGGAGATGCTCGACAAGCTGATCAACGAGAAGCTGATCAGCGCCCGCGCGGTGTTCGGCTTCTGGCCGGCCAATCAGGTGCAGGACGACGACCTGGAAGTCTACGGCGACGACGGCCAGCCATTGGCCCGCCTGCACCACCTGCGCCAGCAGATCATCAAGACCGACGGCAAGCCGAACTTCTCCCTGGCGGACTTCGTCGCGCCCAAGGACAGCGGCATCACCGACTATGTGGGCGGTTTCATCACCACCGCAGGCATCGGTGCCGAAGAAGTGGCCAAGGCCTATCAGGACGCCGGCGACGACTACAACTCGATCATGGTCAAGGCCCTGGCCGACCGCCTGGCCGAAGCCTGCGCCGAGTGGCTGCACCAGCAGGTGCGCAAGGACTACTGGGGCTATGCCCAGGACGAGCAGCTGGACAACGATGCGCTGATCAAGGAGCAGTACAGCGGCATCCGCCCTGCCCCAGGCTACCCGGCCTGCCCGGACCACACCGAGAAGAGCACCCTGTTCGCCCTGCTCGACCCCGAGGCCAGCGAAGGCCGCGCCGGGCGCAGTGGCGTGTTCCTCACCGAGCACTTCGCCATGTTCCCGGCGGCGGCGGTCAGCGGCTGGTATTTCGCCCACCCGCAGGCGCAGTACTTCGCCGTGGGCAAGGTCGACAAGGACCAGGTGCAGAGCTACACCGAGCGCAAGGGCCAGGACCTGGCCGTGAGCGAACGTTGGCTGGCGCCGAACCTGGGCTACGACAACTGATCAGGCGCGGCAGGAGCCGGCTTGCCGGCTCCTGCACCCGTCCGCCATCACCGGCCGTATTGTCTATGCTCTGTTGACACCCCACCGTGTCGAGGGATTTATGGACGATCCAAGCAACGACCATCAGCCTCCAACCTTCCTGCAGATGCTGCAAAGCGTGCTGGCTGCGGCCTTTGGCGTGCAAAGCGGGAAAAACCGCGCCCGCGACTTCAGCCACGGCAAGCCCAGTCACTTCATCGTGCTGGGCATTGTCTTCACTGCCCTGTTCGTCCTGGTGCTGTTGGGCATCGCCAACCTGGCGATGCATCTGGCGGGGGTCTGAAAGCGGGTCAGTGCAGCAACAGCTGCAAACCGAAGGGATAGCGATAGCTGTCCGGCTTGCCCTGGGCGGACAGCCCGTGAAAGTCGACGCGGGCCCCGACCTGATCGCCAAAGCGCAAGAGCTGCTGGGCTTGAGCGCGGGTCAATGACTGGAACAGCGACAATTGCCAGTCGGGCCCTCCCAGGCGCCGGGGATCCAGCCCCAGCGCATCGTCATGCAGGGCCACCAGGGCCCAGCCACCGATCGTGAAATGCCCGGCCATCAGCACCGACAGTTGCCCGTCGATCAATGCCCGCAAAGCTTCGGGCGAACTGTTGAGCCCGCTGAACAGCAGGTCGATCCCCGGCTTGCGGCCCAATTCCCGGGCAGCCTGCATGGCCCCCAGGGCCATTTCATCGTTGGCCGACCAGACCAGTTGCGTCTGCGGATAACGCTGCAGCAGCTGCCGCGCCTGTTCGTGCGCCCGCTGCCGGTTCCATTCGCCATACACCATTTGCCGCAGACGCACCTGAGGATGCTCCGCCAGGGCCCGACGCAGCCCTTGCTCGCGCAACTGCGCCGCCGGCGTGACTTTGACCCCGGAGAACGCCAGCAAGTCGATGGTCTGCCCTTCAGGCACAGGGCCGTGCTTGCGCAGCAGCTCGTTGAGCATTCGATAGCCGGCCTCTTCGTCGTTGCCCATCATGCTGCCGATCCAATCGGAGTAGCTGCTGCGACTTTGGCTGATCAAGGCCCGCTGATCTTCGGTCAGCGGGCTGTTGACGATGAACAGCTTGACCCCGGTGCCCTGAGACATGCGCAGGATCTGTGGCGCGACATATTGCTCGTTGACCAGCATCAGGTAATCGGGCTTCTGCTCTCGCTGAAACAGCTCCCGGGCCTGATCGAGAGAATTCTGGGGATTACGTTCGCCATAGAGAATCTGCAGATCCATGCCCAGGTCCCGAGCGGCGGCCTGCATGAATTGCGAATAGCTGACCCAGAAGGTTTCCGTCGAATTGCCGGGATTGAGAAACACCACGGTCGTCGCCTGAGCCACTGCCCAGAACGGCAGACTCAGAAGCAGCAAGCACTTGAACAGAACCTTGAACATTACGAAAGGAGCCCCAGAATTATCCCAGGCAGTATAACTGGCAACGTACTGGCCAACGGCGGCAAATTGTCATGATTGTCCGACAATTCGGGCTCCTGGGTTGGACTCGACTACTGGTGACTGACCCAAAACACGGCCGTACCCACGACCAGTATGATCAGAAAAAGAATGGCCCAAGCATCAACGCTACTGTCACTTTTCCTTGTTTTGGTTGGATGGCTCATAGCATCGCCTCTAGTAGATTTTGTCGGTGACTGCTCAAAGACACGATCACAGTTAAGCTCAGGATTGCCCCTACCACAAATGGGGTTACTGCATCTCCCCTACCGTTAGTCGTTTTGGTTCTTTTCATATACTCAAACATCACTTTTGCGCATAACCACAAACTGGTATCGTTCGCCGGCTCCGAAGGGAGTGCGCGGCCGTGCGCGCAGATTTGCTTACATGGGTGGCGTTGAGCGTGTGCGCTGGTGTGCCACCTGTAGCCTGAGAACTGGACCTATATGTACGTATACGACGAGTACGATCAGCGGATCATCGAGGACCGCGTCAAGCAGTTCCGTGATCAGACCCGACGCTATCTGGCAGGCGAGCTGAGCGAAGAAGAATTCCGCCCCCTGCGTCTGCAGAATGGCCTCTATATCCAACGTTTTGCCCCGATGCTGCGGGTCGCCGTGCCCTACGGCCAACTGACTTCGCGCCAAGCGCGGATGATGGCCAAGATCGCCCGCGACTACGACAAGGGTTATGCGCACATCAGTACCCGGCAGAACGTGCAGTTCAACTGGCCGGCCCTGGAAGACGTGCCGGACATCCTCGCCGAGCTGGCCACCGTGCAGATGCACGCCATCCAGACCAGCGGCAACTGCCTGCGCAACGTCACCACCGACCAGTTCGCCGGTGTCGCCGCCGACGAGTTGATCGACCCGCGCCCCTGGTGCGAGATCGTCCGTCAATGGACCACCTTCCACCCGGAATTCGCCTACCTGCCGCGCAAGTTCAAGATCGCCATCAATGGCTCGACCTCCGACCGCGCGGCCATCGAAGTCCACGACATTGGCCTGGAGCCGGTGTACAACGCCGCCGGCGAGCTGGGCTTTAGGGTCCTGGTGGGTGGTGGCCTGGGCCGCACCCCGGTGGTCGGCGCCTTCATCAACGAGTTCCTGCCGTGGCAGGACCTGCTGAGCTACCTCGACGCCATCCTGCGGGTCTACAACCGCTATGGCCGTCGCGACAACAAGTACAAGGCGCGGATCAAGATCCTGGTCAAGGCCCTGACGCCTGAAGTGTTCGCCGAGAAGGTCGAGGCGGAAATGGTCCACCTGCGCGGCGGCCAGACCACCCTCACCGAAGCCGAAGTGCATCGGGTGGCCAAACACTTCGTCGACCCGGACTACAAGGCCCTGAGCAACCAGGACGCCGAACTGGCGGCCCTGGACAAGGAGCACCCGGGCTTTGCCCGCTGGCGTGCGCGCAACACCCTGGCCCACAAGAAGCCGGGCTACGTTGCCGTGACCCTGTCGCTCAAACCTACCGGCGTAGCGCCGGGTGACGTGACCGACAAGCAGTTCGACGCCATCGCCGATCTGGCCGACCGTTACAGCTTCGGCCAGTTGCGCACCTCCCATGAACAGAACGTGATTCTCGCCGATGTCGAGCAGAGCCAGCTGTTCACCCTGTGGGGCGAGCTGCGTGAAAACGGCTTCGCCACGCCGAACATCGGCCTGCTGACCGACATCATCTGCTGCCCGGGCGGCGACTTCTGCTCCCTGGCCAACGCCAAGTCGATCCCGATTGCCGAATCCATCCAGCGCCGTTTCGACGACCTGGACTACCTGTTCGACATCGGCGAGCTGGACCTGAACATCTCCGGCTGCATGAACGCCTGTGGTCACCACCACGTCGGCCACATCGGCATCCTCGGGGTGGACAAGAAAGGCGAGGAGTTCTACCAGGTGTCCCTGGGTGGCAGCGCCAGCCGCGACGCCAGCCTGGGCAAGATCCTCGGCCCGTCCTTCGCCCAGGACGACATGCCCGACGTGATCTCGAAGCTGATCGACGTGTACGTGGAACAACGTACCGAAGACGAACGCTTCATCGACACCTATCAGCGTATTGGCATCGACCTCTTCAAGGAGCGCGTCTATGCAGCGAATCATTAAGAACAACGAGGTCATCGACGAGACCTGGCACCTGCTGCCCAAGGACGCGACCCTCGACGGCATCTCCAACTGCGACGACCTGATCGTGCCGCTGGCCTTGTGGCGTGATCATGCTCACGCCCTCAAGGCCCGCGATGGCGGTCTGGGCGTATGGCTGGATGCGGACGAAGAAGCCGAGGAAATCGGCGACGACGTCGAGCATTTCCAAGTCATTGCCCTGAACTTCCCGGCCTTCACCGATGGCCGCAACTACTCCAACGCCCGCCTGCTGCGTGACCGTTATGGCTACAAAGGCGAACTGCGAGCGATTGGCGACGTATTGCGCGACCAGCTGTTCTACCTGCACCGCTGCGGCTTCGACGCCTACGCCCTGCGGGCCGACAAGGACCCTTACGAAGCCCTGGAAAGCCTCAAGGACTTCTCGGTGACCTACCAGGCCGCCACTGACGAACCGCTGCCGCTGTTCCGTCGCCGCTAAGCCCTGGCGTCAACAAAAAGCCCTGAACCGGGAAACCGGTTCAGGGCTTTTTTGTATCCGCCTCTCCCATCGACCGCTGGAGCCGGCGCCTGGGACACCGGCTCCTGAAGCCGGGGCTTACCAGAACCGCTGCTGGGTCAGGCGACTCCACCAGGTCAGCAGCACGCGATCGATGGAACCGCTGGCCGCCAGCCCCACACGCTCCTGCAGGCTCTTGCGCTCGGCATAGTGCAGGTGGAACACCTCGGCATTCTTGGCTTTTTCCGCCAGGTACTCATCGCTGGTCTGCAACTCGTCCACCAGCAGTTTTTCCTGCGCGGCCACCCCCAGCCAGACTTCACCGGTGGCCACTTCATCAATGGCCAGTTGCGGGCGATAGCGGGACACGAAGTTCTTGAACAGTTGATGGGTCACGTCCAGGTCTTCCTGGAACTTCTCCCGGCCCTTCTCGGTGTTCTCGCCAAACACCGTCAGGGTGCGCTTGTACTCGCCGGCGGTGAGCACTTCAAAATCGATGTCGTGCTTCTTCAGCAGGCGATTGACGTTGGGCAACTGGGCCACCACGCCAATGGAGCCGAGGATGGCGAACGGTGCGCTGATGATCTTCTCGCCGATGCACGCCATCATGTAGCCGCCACTGGCCGCCACCTTGTCGATGCACACCGTCAGCGGCACCCCGGCCTGGCGAATACGCGCCAGTTGAGAGGAAGCCAGGCCATAGCTGTGCACCATGCCGCCGCCACTTTCCAGGCGCAGCACCACTTCATCCTTGGGCGTGGCCAGGCTCAGCAAGGCGGTGATCTCGTGGCGCAGGCCTTCAGTGGCGGAGGCCTTGATATCGCCATTGAAGTCCAGCACGAACACCCGGGACTTGGCTTCGGCCGGTTGTTTCTTTTGCTTTTTCTGGCTCTTTTCGGTCTTGCTCTGGGCCTTGCGCAGCGCCTTGAGCTGATCCTTGTCCAGCAGGCTCTGCTCCAGGCGCTCGCGCAGGTCCTTGTAGAAATCATTCAGCTTGCTGACCTGCAACTGCCCGGCGCCCTTGCGGCGCCCCTTGCCGCGCAGGGCAGCGGCAGTGACCAGCACCACCAGAATGGCAACCACCAGGGTCACGGTCTTGGCCAGGAAACTGGCGTATTCGGTGAAAAACTCCACAGGGACTCCTCAAACATGAACCGCTGCCAACCAGCAGCGCAATGGGCTCAAGCATACCGGCGCGACCTGCCGGCCACCAGTCGCGAAACCTCGTGTTACGAGGCTCCAACAAGCATTTCAAACAAGCGTATGTTTTTTCATTGACAGCTCACCGGCATCCTCATAACCTCGCAAAACTTTCAACGTACCGGGACGACACGGACGTGGGCAGCATCTATTTGATTCGACATGGCCAAGCCTCTTTCGGTGCAGACGACTACGACGTGTTGTCCGCCACCGGCGTGCGCCAGGCTGCGGTGCTCGGCGAGCATCTGGCTGCGCTGGGCGTCAGCTTCGATCGCTGCCTGTCCGGCGACCTGCGGCGCCAGCAGCACACCGCGCAGGCCGCGATGGAACAGATGAGCGCCGCCGGGTTTGACCACCCGCCATTGGAAATCGATTCAGCCTTTAACGAGTTCGACGCCGATGCCATCATCCGCGCCCTGCTCCCCGACCTGTTGCCCCAGGAACCCGAAGCCCTGAACATCCTGCGCAACGCCGCGCAGAACCGCGCCGAGTTCCAACGCATCTTCGCCCTGATCATCCAGCGCTGGCTGGCCGGCACCTACGATCCTCCCGGGCTGGAAAGCTGGCTGGGCTTCGTCGAACGGGTCCAGGGCGGCCTGCAGCGGATTCTCGAAGCCGCGGACAACCAGCACAAGATTGCCGTGTTCACCTCCGGCGGCACCATCACCGCCCTGCTCCACCTGATCACCCGGATGCCCGCGCAGCAGGCGTTCGAACTGAATTGGCAAATCGTCAACACCTCGCTCAACCAGCTGAAGTTCCGCGGGCGCGAGGTGTCTTTGGCTTCCTTCAACGGTCATGCCCATCTGCAACTGTTGAAGGCTCCGGAGCTCATCACTTTCCGCTGAGCCCGGCTTACTGTGACCCTTGCTGTAACCACCCATAAAAGGATCGAACCATGACCTCCGTAGCTGACGCCGTACAAGCCATGCAAGCCAAGTTCAACCCAGCTGCCGCTGCCGGCCTGGACCTGGTTTTCGGTTTCCGTATCGATGATTCCAAGCACTTCTCGCTGGTCGTCAAGGACAGCACCTGTGAACTCAAGGAAGGCGAAAACCCAGACGCCCAAGTCACCCTGGTGATGGACGGCGAAACCCTGGACGGCATCGTCAGCGGCGAAACCGACGGCATGCAAGCCTTCATGGGCGGCAAACTGCGCGCCGAAGGCGACATGATGCTGGCCATGAAGCTGAGCGAGCTGTTCCCAGCCTAAGACCCTACAAGGTCCGGCTGCATGCAAATCCCGCCCCTGTGGCGGGATTTGTCGTTTCTGCTCCCGGCAAAGGCTCTGGCGCAAGCTTTTGCCCCAGGTCAATACCACTGGGCGGAACGTCATTTCAGGCGGCACGCTTGATTGATCTCGGTCAGTTATCCCAGCGCAGCACCCCTCTACTCTTGCGCCTCCATCGCGGCCAGGGACGGCACAGCCGGAACCCTTTGCCACTGTGCTATCACTCACGGAAGAGTCTGCTTATGCGATCACTGAAGATCATCCTGCTGTCCACCGCCTTCAACGGCCTGACCCAACGCGCCTGGCTCGACCTGCGCCAGGCCGGGCACCGCCCCAGCGTGGTGCTGTTCACCGGAGAAGAAGACGTCTGCCGGCAGATCGAAGAAGCCGAGGCCGACCTGGTGATCTGCCCGTTCCTCAAGGACCGGGTGCCGCAACGGCTGTGGAGCAACACCAAGCGCCCGGTGGTGATCATTCATCCGGGGATTGTCGGCGACCGCGGCGCCAGTGCCCTGGACTGGGCCATCAGCAAGGAACTCAAGCGCTGGGGCGTCACCGCGTTGCAGGCGGTGGAAGAAATGGACGCCGGGCCAATCTGGTCGACCCACGAATTCAACCTGCCCGCCGGCCTGCGCAAGTCCGAGCTGTACAACGGCCTGGTCAGCGACGCCGCCATCCACTGCATCCGTGACGTGGTGGAAAAATTCCGCAACGGCTTTACCCCGGTCCCTCTGGACTACGACAACCCCGCGGTGCTTGGCCGCCTGCAACCGAACATGAAGCAGTGCGACCGCACTTTCAGCTGGCACGACAGCGCGCAATTCATCAAGCGCAGCATCGACGCCGCCGACGGCCAGCCCGGCGTCCTGGCCAGCCTCGCCGGCGGCCAGTACTACGTGTACGACGCCCACCTGGACTCGCGCACCGGCATGCCCGGGCAACTGCTGGCGGTGCATGACGATGCGGTACTGGTGGCCTGCGGCGACCACAGCCTGTGGATCGGCGCCCTGCGCCTCAAGCCCCAGCCCGGCGAGGAAACCTTCAAGCGCCCGGCCCGCCACGTGCTCGGCGAGCGCCTGGCCGAGGTACCGGTGCTGGACTGGTCGGTCTCCAGCAGCCCGTTCAGCACCGAGCCCTACCAGCCGATCCGCTACCGCGAGGCCGGCCGAGTCGGCGAGCTGACCTTCGAGTTCTACAACGGCGCCATGAGCACCGAACAGTGCCAGCGCCTGGTCAGCGCCCTGCGCTGGGCCAAGGCCCGAGACACCCAGGTGCTGCTGGTGCGCGGTGGCCGCGGCGCCTTCAGCAACGGCGTGCACCTGAACGTGATCCAGGCCGCCCCGGAGCCGGGCCTTGAGGCCTGGGCCAACATCCAGGCCATCGACGACGTCTGCCTGGAACTGCTCAGCGCCCGCCAACTGGTGGTCAGCGGCCTGACCGGCAATGCCGGCGCCGGCGGCCTGATGCTGGCCCTGGCCGCGGACGTGGTCCTGGCCCGCGCCGACACCGTGTACAACCCGCACTACAAGAGCATGGGCCTGTACGGCTCCGAGTACTGGACCTACAGCCTGCCCCGCGCCGTCGGCCAGGCCATGGCCAAGCAACTGACCGAAGCCTGCCTGCCCATCAGCGCCCTCCAGGCCCTGCAGATGGGCATGGTGCAGGAGATCGGCCCACGCTGCCCGGACGAGTTCGGCCTGTGGCTGCTGCAACGGGCCAATGGCGTACTCACCGACCCGCGCTACCAGCACCTGCGCCAGCGCAAGCTGGACGCAGACCCGCAACTGATGCAGCACTGCCGCAACGCCGAGCTGGAAGAGATGCACATGGACATGGTGCAAAACCGCAAGGGCTTCGCCGAGAAGTGCAGCAACTTCGTCTACAAGCGCAAGACCTGCTGCACGCCAGAACGGCTGATCGAAGCCTGGGCCAAACCCCAGGACATCGCCCTGGTGGGTTGATCCAAAGCCTCCCCTTCCGCAACCGTCGCCCGGCTCGCCGGGCGACGCCTTCAGCCTCGTGGCTGCAACAGCAACGCCACCAGCGCCGTCCACCCCGTCTGATGGGACGCCCCCAGCCCACGCCCGGTTTCACCATGAAAATATTCATGGAACAGCACCAGCTCGCGGTCCTCGGCCTCTACCTGCAACTGTGGGTAGCCGCTCATGGACGGCCTGCGCCCGTCCTCGTCCAGCAGAAACAATCGCGTCAGGCGCTGGCTCAAGCCGTCGGCCACTTCCTCCAGGGACGCCAGATACCCCGAACCCCGCGGGTACTCCACCGAAAAGTTGACGTCGTAGTAGCGATGAAACTCACGCAGGGATTCGATCAGCAGGAAGTTGATCGGCATCCACAGCGGCCCGCGCCAGTTGGAGTTGCCACCGTACAGCCGTGAATCGGACTCCGCCGGCACATAGCGGGCGCACAGTTGCTTGCCATCCACCTGCATGGCGAACGGCTGCTCGAAGGCCTTGGACAGGGAGCGGATACCGAAGTCCGAGAGGAACTCGTTTTCATCGAGCATGCGCTTGAGCAGGTCCTTGGTGCGCTCGCCGCGCAACAGCGACAGGAGCATGCGGTTGCCCTTGCCCGGCTCGTACCAACGCGACACCAGGCTCGCCAGGTCAGGTCGGTGATGCAAGAAGCCCAGCAGGCGCTGGGCCAGCCCCGGAAGGTTCTGGTGCTCGTGCTGCTCCAGCACCTGCACCGCGAACAGCGGCATCAAGCCAACGATGGAGCGCAGGCGCAGGGGTTCGTTCTGCCCATCGGGACGGTGCAGCACGTCGTAGAAAAACTGGTCCTGTTCGTCCCACAGCCCCTCGGCGCTTTGATCCACGCGGTTGATGGCCCCGGCGATATAAAGGAAGTGCTCGAAGAACTTCACCGCAATGTCCACGTACACGCCATTGCGCTTGGCCAACTCCAGGGCGATGCGCATCAGGTCCAGGGCGTAGGCCGCGACCCAGGCCGTGCCGTCGGCCTGATCCAGGGTGAAGCCATCAGGCAACGGCGCGGAACGATCGAACAGGGTGATATTGTCCAGGCCGAGAAAACCGCCCTGGAACAGGTTGCGGCCCTCGGCGTCCTTGCGGTTGACCCACCAGGAAAAATTCAGCAGCAGCTTGTGGAAGATGCGTTCGAGAAAGTCCAGGTCGCCCACGCCGGTCAGGGCCTTTTCCTGCTGATAGACCCGCCAGCAGGCCCAGGCGTGCACCGGCGGGTTGGCATCATCGAAGCGCCATTCGTAGGCCGGCAGCTGGCCGTTGGGGTGCATGAACCTATCCTTGACCAGCAACAGCAGTTGCTGCTTGGCAAAGCCGGGGTCGATCAGGGCGAAGGCCACCGCCTGGAAGCCCAGGTCCCAGGAGGCGTACCAGGGGTATTCCCAGGTATCGGGCATGGAAACGATGTCGCAGTTGGACAGATGGCGCCAATGAGTATTGCGCAAGTGCTTGCGCTCGCTGGGGGGCGCCGGCTGCCCGGGATCGCCGTCCAGCCACCGGTTGACGTCGAAGTCATACAGTTGCTTGGACCACAGCAACCCGGCCAGGGCCTGACGCTGCACATTGCGCGCGTCCGCGCTTTCAATGCCCTGCTGCAGCGCCGCGTAGAACTCATCGGCCTCGCGCCGCCGCTGCTCGAACAGGTGGCGGGCGCTGACCGGCTCGCTGCCGGCCGGGGCAAAACGCAGGAACAGCCGCTTGCTCTCGCCGCCCGCCAGCTCCAGGACGAAATGCGCCGCCACCCGGGTGCCGCCATCGAAGGCCACCGCGCTGGCTTGCCCGTCCACCAGATAGTCGTTGATGCCGTCCTTGAACGGCCCCGGCGTCGCCAGCCCGTCCAGCTTGGGGAAGTTGCTGTCGTTGTTGCAGAACAGCCACTGGCAAGGCTCGGCGCCCCAGGCAGTGACCTGCCGCTCGGGCAGTTGCCCGTGCCGCGCCAGCACCCTGTCGCCCTCCAGGCGCAGGCTCGGTCGCGGCTCGTCGCCACCCCAACTCCAGGTGTTGCGCGCCCAGACCTGAGGCAGCACCCGCAACCGCGCCGGCTGGTGGAAACGGTTGTGCACGGTGACGAGCATGAAAATATCATCGGCCCTGTGCTTGGCGTACTCCACCGTCACATCAAAGTAACGGTTGTCCTCGAACACCCCGGTATCGAGGATCTCGTACTCGGCATCCTTCAGGCCGCGCCGGGCGTTTTCCGCCACCAGGTCGGCATAGGGAAAGGCCGCCTGGGGGTACTTGTAGAGCATGCGCATGTAGGCATGGCTGGGCACGCCGTCGAGGTAGAAGTACAGCTCCTTGACGTCTTCGCCGTGGTTGCCCTCGGCATTGTCCAGGCCGAACAGACGCTCCTTGAGAATGCTGTCGTGCTCGTTCCACAACGCCAGCCCCAGGCACCAGTGCTGGGCCTTGTCGGAAAACCCCGCCAGCCCGTCCTCGCCCCAGCGGTAGGCGCGGCTACGGGCATGCTCGTGGGGGAAGTAGCTCCAGGCATCGCCATCGGCGCTGTAGTCCTCGCGCACCGTGCCCCACTGCCGCTCACTCAGGTACGGCCCCCACTGGCGCCAGTGCTCGGCCTCGCTGCCTTGCAGGCGCTGGCCTTCAAGGGTGTCGAGAAGGCGGGGTGCAGACTTTGCCGGCATGGGAGGTGTCCTTGGCCACGAAGATGAGTTGCAGTGTAGGAGCGAGCGGTCCCTCTGCCCCGTGACAAATGTTTCACGGTGCAAACGTCCACGGCGACGAAAACCCCGTGCAAAGCCCGTTCCAGAGCCTGTGCGGTTAAATTTTCCGCCCCTGGCTCGTTATAATCGGCAACCCTTTTATGGCCATGCGGATTCGATGATGTTCAGTTGCAAAGCGTTTTTCCCCAGCCTGTTACTGATGGCAGCCTGTTCGGCCCAGGCCGCCGGCCTTGACCTGAGCTACCCGCAGCCTCCGTTGCCGGCCACCGCCCAGGCCCCGGCACCAGAGAGCGACACGCCGAAGCTCAAGTTGCAGTTCAAGCCGGCCATCAGCTACGAGCACCACTGCAGCGGCCAGTGCACCTACGAAACCAATATCGACCAGCTGCACGAACGCGAAACCCGCCACAGCGCAAGCGTCGGCTTCGACTGAGCCCCGCCATTGAACCTGCGGCACGCTTGATCCACACTCGCGCTCCTGAGTCCTACAGCAAACTCAGAAAGTCCTGCCCTGTCAGTGCCTTGTTCCGTTTTGGGGGGCATGCCTATAGTCCCGGGTCGTCCTGATGACGAACGGGTTTGGCGACCCGACGACCGTGTGCGAGAGCCCTGCGCTTGCTTTGCAGGGCTTTTCGCATCCGTAACGCTGCCTTTATGGCGGCTGTACGCGGGAGACCTTCGGGTCTGCCGGCTCCCCGGTCCCGGTTCGCCAACCTGCGTACAGCTGCCACCTTTCGTTTGGCGACGATCCAGTGGCGCTCTCAACCGACCGAGGCGTTACTTATGAACAGATACATGCCGATCACCGGCCACGACTGCACCATTCCTTCCCTGCTGATCGATACCCAGGCCCCTGCCGATGTGCTGTACGAAGCAGCCGCCTATCGCATCCGCGCCGTCACTCAACTGCTGGAAAACTTCGCCACCCGCCCCGACATCCCCGGCGATGCCGTGGTGCTGCAAGAGCTGGCGCTGATCTGCGCCATCCCGCTGCGCGATGGCTGCGATGTGCTGGATGTGCTGGGTCGTCAGTTGCGCACCCAGGCCATAAGTTGAACCCCGTCAACGGCGAGGGCAATGCCGCCCTCGCCATTGGCAACTGCATGGACGTCATATGCCCAATAGAGGTTTTTACCTGAGCTTTCTCTATCCAGGCATATAGAGAAACTGAAGAGCACCGAACTACCAGATCAATCGCCACATACAATAAGAGAATCCTCACAGACATAACGCTTTTTGAAAGATCTAATCATCCGAGCTTTTTCGATTTTCCTGGAGGACAAACACTGCACCCCGACTTAAAACCTCTCCTGCTAATTTGCCAAGCAGTCTGACCACACAGACAAAAAACCTAATTGCGACGAGCATTGAAGCTCAACACCTCACAATTGATACGAACATTAATAGATCGTTCAATAACAATCAGGAAGATTGTGCAATGGCCAATCCTTTATGGTCTCATACCGCTATAACGACCCCCTCTCGCGGCGCCCCCCAGAGAGTTACCGTTGATATAACTCGGTACGTCAATAAAATTCACAACGAAAGTGGCTGGCTGCTTGTTGGCATGGACAATGTCCCTCGCGAGAATTGGCCACAGCTTTTCAAGTATTGCAAGGTCACACTAATAAACAATAAAGACAATAAGACCTATTTCAAAGTCCTTGAAGGAGTTCACAAAGGAAAAGTTGCATTCCTATCAGAAACAAACGCAAAGGAATACCTTGGAAAAATCGCACCAAAACAGAAGCCTATCGAGCTTGTCATGAACTATGAACGCTTAGACCAAAACTGGAAATCAATAACTAGAAACGAATATCTCCCACAACAAATAGCAAATGGAAACATCAACAATATCAACTTCAAAGCAACGATGAATACAGTATGGAACGGTATATACTTCCCTATTTCACCTGGCACTTACAAGATATTGCTACCTGACTTCCCTCACTCGAAAAACTACACCCAACAATATAAAAAAGAGTTTCCCAACCTGTCTCACCATCAAGTATGGTTCCCCATTGATCATGGTGACAGGAGCAGATACGTTCACGTAGGTAATGTATCGGAAGGGTGCATCACTGTCATAAGCCTGGATAAATGGTCTGAAATTCAAGAAATGCTGATTAGCCATCGCTCCTCCGATGGGAAAAGCGTGGGCAACCTTATTGTAAAAGGCAAGCCAGAGAGAGCAAATTAATGCGCAAAAAAAATTTATACGCATGGTCCATCCTCACTGCATCGCTCGCCACCCTGCCTCATATAAATGCGTGCGCATCAGATACTAACGAACGCTACATAACCGACTGGGAATTTTTCAACCAGATCATAAAAAGATATAAATCCGGAATAAAAAACAAAAAAGATATTGAAAACTCAAGCAAAGCTGAAGCAAGGGGAAAAGAGGCATTTCTAAACAATGATTATGTAAAAGCTGAATTCCATGGTTATGGCGACGCACTGGCCTGGATTCCCAGGCCAGAGTACTACTTTATAATTGGCGACATACAACTACGCAGCAAGTTGCACCTTCATACTGAATCACCTTATTCCACCCCAGAATACAAAGCCTGCTGGGACAAATACCTGTTCGCCCTGGATGCACGCAGGAGCGTAATAGACCACTTTGAAAGAGGCTTTAGCTTAACTGCAGAGTTGCATATATCTGCCACTAAAAACTCGAAAATCTACCAACAAGCCCTGACCAATGCAGCCTGCTTTGCCCGACTGACCAGCAAGTACTCCGAAGGCGTCGGCCCTCAGTGCGTGCCGGTCGAAGAAGTCAAAAGCTGCCTCGGTAGCCCCCTGCTGTTCTTGTATCACTAGAAAATCTGAGGCCGGTATCCAACAGTCATCGTGCGCAGGGATCGGCTGGTCATGGGTGTAATTCTGAGGCCGCCTTCGCGGGCAAGCCAGCGCCCATGAAAGCCTTGCGTGCACTAGAACTGTCGAGGCTCCGTTTGCGGGCGCTGACCTGGGCCGGATGAGAGGTTTGCAAAACACTAGCCGATATCAGGGCATACCTTATCTGGCCTTACATTTATCCAACTCATCTTGAGTGGTTAACGTTGTCGCCAAACCCAACCGATATTTACAGTAGGCAATAACTTTCCGCCTCTCCAGGTCGCTTAATTCGGAGAGCGACTTATCGTCTGATTCATAGGCAAAGATGTTTTCAAACGCCATTTGAAAAGTTGGATACCTCTTGATGAAAAAAACTTTTTCCGGATAGGCGTCCTCCATCTTTTCGTAGAAACCAATGTATAGATAAGCGACCAGCAGAACAGACAATACAAAAAATAGATTTTTCATTTGGACAGCGGCGGCAATAGTTGGGTTTTGACTCGTAGTTTTCGCACTAACTCAATTCCAATGTTACTAGGGCAAATTTTTCCTTCACTCCAAGCACAGCCCCACTGAACCGGTAGGAGCCGGTTTGCCGGCGAAGAGGCCCGTGAGCCTTGTGCAAACCCTGAGGCCCTCTTCGAGGGCAAGCCCGCTCCTACAGCGATCGGTCGCAGTAGTACCGATACAGGTCTTCGTCCGGCCAAACCTCCTCGTAAACACTGATAAGCCCCGCCAAGGCATGACTGCGAGGATTGATGGACGGCTGGTAAAGCGCCAAGGCGAAGCACTTGACCTCCTCCCATTGCAGCTCCCGCATGCAGAACTCCACAACTTCCAAGGGCGTGACACGGGAAGAAAGCATGATCTTGAATTTCTCGACAAACAGATCCCGGGCCTGTGGATGAGACTTCACCAGTTTCAGGATATCCAGCAAACGCGACTCGAAGCCCCCGTCACCCGTCTCGTCATAGGACAAAGCGACCAGTACACAGAGCTGGTCGAAGGTATCACTGATGCTAGTCATTGCTGTTCTGCCCCATCCCTGAATCCGCTTGAATACCTGTCACGATGAAGCGCACAACTTGAGATGAACCGCCGCGCCGGCTTGCTGGCGAAAAAGGTCCGCGAACCTTGTACAGAAAAGCCGTCTTCGCTGGCAAGTCAGTGCTTACATAAGCAAGCGCTGAGCGAGGAGGTTGATTGCCTCGCCCTTGGCAACAGCACACAGGTTTTGTCTGAAGCCGTTCCTTTCGTTCCGAGCACAAACTACCGGGCGACATGGAGCGGCCGAAAAACAGCCTTCTAACAGACCAGTCACCACTGACAATAAGAAAACTCCCACATACATCCTGCCTTCTGAAAGCTCTACTTGATCGCACGTTCACTGTTCGAGACAAAGCAATTCGATGTTTTTTTGAGCCAATAACAGGTGCCGGCCTGCTATTAACTCAACCCGCGCGCACCATGACTTTCAATTGCCAGCAGCATGGAGCCTCAACAGTTCACGATCAATACAATCACCGACCAGCTCATCAAAAAAACACTCAGGGAGACTGGGCGATGACTAACCCTTTATGGTCAGGCAGCGGCACAACAGCGACTACTCCAGGACATATCCAGCAAGTATTTGCGGATATCACGCGCTACATCAACAAAGTCCCCAACGAAAGTGGCTGGCTGCTTGTTGGCATGGACAACGTCCCTCGCGAGAACTGGCCATTTCTTTTCAAGTATTGCAAGGTCACATTAACGTTCACAAAAAATCAGAAAACATACTTCAGGATTCTGGAGGGCGCGCACAAAGGTAAAACCGCATTTCTATCTGAAGCCAATGCCAAGGAATACCTTGGCAAAATTGCGCCTAAAAAGAAGCCTATCGAACTTGTCATGGTCTACGGGCGCTTCAATGACAAGTGGATGTCAATCACCAGAGATAGAGCATTACCGCAACAGCTGGCCAATGGGACGCTCGATGGCATTCACTTCGAAGCTGCCATGAATACAGTCTGGGACCTTAGATACTCTCCCATACCGCCGGGTACTTACAGCATCCTCTTACCCGATGTACCACACGCAAAAGACTATACCGAGCCATACAAGGCAGAGTACCCCAACCTGTCCCACCACCAAGTGTGGTTTCCAATTGATCATGGAGATAGGAGCCGGTACGTTCACGTCGGCAATGTCTCGGAAGGATGTGTCACCGTTGTCAGTTTGAATCGATGGTCTGCGATTCATGAAGCGCTTGTCAGTCATCGCAGTCCCGATGGCAACAGCGTGGGAACTCTTATTGTCAAAGGCAAACCAGCGAGAACACAATGATGAGAACTCTCACTCTTAACATCCTTTGTTTTTTTAGCATGTCCCTGGTTCCCCTCCACGATGCAACAGCATTCGCAATGGATGCTGACGACAGGTACATAACAAACTGGGAGGCACTCAAGCGAGTTGTGAAGAATTATAAAAAAGGAATCAACAACCAGAAAAACATCAAATACGCAAAAGAAGCCGAGGCACGGGGCAAAGCGGCTTTTCTCAAAGGCGACTATGCAAAAGCAGACTACCGCGGCTACGGAGACGCAATAGCCTGGATTCCTCGGCCAGAGTATTACTTCATCGTGGGCGATCTCAATATACGCAGCAAGTTATCCCTCCATACCGATTCATCTTATTCCACCCCGCAATACAAGGCCTGTTGGGACAAATACCTGTTCGCGCTGGATGTCGAGAAAAGTGTCGGAAGCCTCTTTGAAACAGGCTTTAGTCTGACCGCCGAGTTGGATTTATCTGCCACTAAAAACTCGAAAATCTACCAACAAGCCCTGACCAATGCAGCCTGCTTTGCCCGACTGACCAGCAAATACTCCGAAGGCGTTGGCCCTCAGTGCGTGTCGGTCGAAGAAGTCAAAAGCTGCCTCGGTAGCCCCCTGCTGTTCTTGTATCACTAGAAGAATCCGAGGCTGCCTTCGCGGGCAAGCCCGCTCCTACACAAGTTTCCGGCATTACGTGGGATGCGTGGGGCCGCAATGGATGATGCAGGGAGACACCGCCGCAGTGCTCACAAAAACGCAACACCACGCTGCGTCCTTTGTGATGGTTGGGCTAAGGTGCAAGCGCTACAGTCGGGTCATCAGCAACCCGACTGACGCCCGACACAAGGATGCGTTCGATGACTGATTTGCACGATCTATCCACCGCCCAGTTGCTGGCGCAGTTCGCCAGCCGCCAGCTCTCGCCCCTGGACTACTACGACCATCTGCTGGCCCATATCGGGCGCTGGGAGCCGCATATCCGTGCGCTCTACGCCTTCGATCCGGAGCAGGTACGCCTGCTGGCCCGGGCCTCCACCGAGCGCTGGAACAAGGGCACCCCCAACGGCCCGCTGGACGGGATTCCAGTGACGATCAAGGAACTGATCGCCACCCAAGGCACGCCGATTCCCCTGGGCAGCGCGGCCACCGCCCTGAAGCCGGCCCTGCAGGATGCGCCACCGGCCGCGCGGATGCGTGAGGCCGGGGCGATCATCCTGGCCAAGACCACGGTGCCGGATTTCGGCATGTTGTCCTCGGGGCTGTCGAGCTTCCACGGAATTACTCGCAATCCCTGGAACACTGCCTGCAATACCGGTGGCTCCAGTTCCGGCGCCGCTGCGGCCGCCGCGGCCGGTTACGGGCCGCTGCACATCGGCACCGACATCGGCGGCTCGGTGCGCCTGCCGGCCGCCTGGTGCGCTCTGGTGGGGTTCAAGCCGACCCTGGGGCGGATTCCCATCGATCCGTACTACACCGGGCGTTGCGCCGGGCCCATGACCCGCAGTGTCGAGGACACGGTGCTGCTGATGCGCTACCTGGCCAAGCCCGACGCCCGCGACGCCACCAGCCTGCCGCCCTTGACCGGCGACTGGAGCGATGAACCGGTGTCGGTCAACGGCCTGAAGATCGGCCTGATGCTGGAGCCCGGCGCCGGGCTGCAGCCGGAAGGTTTTGTCTGTGAGGCGGTGGAGCGCGCCGCGAAATGGTTCGAAAGCCACGGCGCCCAGGTCCGCACCCTGGCGCCGATCATGGACCGCACGCAACTGGACGGCCTGGACCGCTTCTGGCGCGCCCGGCAATGGGCGGAACTCTCGGCCCTGGGCGCCGAGCAGTTTGCCAAGGTGCTGCCCTATATCCGCGACTGGGCGGCGCCGGGGGCCGAGCTGTCCGGGGTCGAGGCGGTGCAGGGCTTCAACCAGACCTTCGAGATGCGCCGCCGCGCCGCCCAGGTGTTCAGCGAGTTCGACCTGGTGCTGTCGCCGACCAACCAGATCAACAGCTTTCCCGCGCAGTGGCCGTCGCCGAGCAACGACCCGCAGCAACCGTTCGAGCACATCGTCTTCACCCTGCCCTGGAACATGGGCGAACAACCGGCGCTGTCGATCAACTGCGGTTTTGCCGCCGATGGCCTGCCCATCGGCCTGCAGATGATCGCCCCGCGATTTGCCGATCAATGGCTGCTGCAAGTGGCCAAGACCTATGAGAGCTGGCGCGGAGCAATCCACAGCTGGCCGAATCCGCCGTCTCACTGACACACCGAAACTGCCACCTTCACCCCTGCCCCGGGCCTCGCCGCCCGGGGCCTGGGCAACCTATGAATAAAAATTCGAGGGGCCAGTATGCACAGCCAAGCGTCCAATCCATCCACCACACCCGAGCCCGAAACGCCCACCGCGGCAGGGGGCAAGCGCAGCGTGTTCGCGGTGATCCTCGGCAATGCCGTGGAGTTCTTCGATTTCGGGGTCTACGCCACCTTCGCGGTGATGATCGGCCACACCTTCTTTCCCTCCGACAGTGCCTTCGTCAGCCTGATGCTGTCGGTCACCGCCTTCGGCGTCGGCTTTATCGTGCGGCCCCTGGGGGCGGTGCTGATCGGTGCCTACGCCGACCGGGTCGGACGCAAGCCGGCGATGCTCCTGACCCTGGTGATGATGGCCGTGGGCACCGGCAGCATCGCCATCCTGCCCAGCTACGAGAGCATCGGCATCGCCGCGCCGATCCTGCTGGTGCTCACCCGGCTGATCCAGGGCCTGGCCTGGGGCGGCGAGGCCGGCCCCGCCACCACCTACATCCTCGAAGCCGCGCCGCCGCACAAGCGCGGCACCTACGCCTGCTGGCAGGTGGTGGCCCAGGGCGTGGCCGCCATGGCCGCCGGCACCGTGGGCTACACCCTGACCCAGGTGCTGTCCCCCGAGGACCTCAACACCTGGGGCTGGCGCGTACCGTTCGTGTTTGGCCTGCTGGTGCTGCCGATCGGCATCTACATCCGCCGCAACCTGGCGGAAACCTTCCACGGCCAGGGTGAGCAGGCCAGCACCGGCAGCCTGGTGCGCCAAGTGTTCGGCGAACATCGCCGGGCCCTGGTGCTGGGGTTGCTGATTCTCTCCGGCAGCACCATCACCCAGTACTTCATCAACTACATGACCACCTTCGCCCTCACCGAGCTCAAGCTGCCCACCAGCATCTCCATGCTCTCGACCCTGGTGGCCGGCGCGGCGATGGCGGTGTGCGCAATTGCCGGCGGCATGCTCTGCGACCGTTTCGGCCGCCGCACCATCCTCATGGCACCAAGAGTGGTGCTGTTGCTGGTGCTGTTCCCGGCCTTGCAACTGATGACCGAACACCCCAGCCCGGCCACCTTCCTGCTGACCCTGGCGGTGCTCTCCGGCCTGCACGGCATGAGCGGCGCGGCGCTGATCGTGCTGCTGGTGGAGAGCTTTCCCAAGGCGGTGCGCTCCACCGGTTTCTCCATCGTCTACGCCTTTGGCGTGGCGGCGTTTGGCGGCACCGCGCAGATCATCATCACCTGGCTGATCGGCACCACCGGCAACCCGATGTCGCCGGTGGGCTACCTGTTGGTGGCCAACCTGGTGTGCCTGACCGCGGCCTGGTTCGCCAAGGAAACCCGCCCGCAGACACCCGGGCGCAGCCACCCCGGCCAACGGCTCGCAGAAGCCCGCGCCCGCTGAGCATTCGCCTCACGGCCCGACACCCTTTTACGGCACCGCGTTTTTCTCTACCCTGCCGGCCGCGCATGACCGCGGTCGGGCGGAGGACCGACGCCTTTGATTTGTGGGGAAGCACCATGCAACAGCCTGTACTGTTCACCCTGGCACTGGCGGCCAGTAGCGCCGTCATCGCCCAGGACAGCCCGCGCCCGAGCCAGCAGGACCAGGCGCCGGGGTTCATCCAGGGCAGCCACCTGGACCTCAACCTGCGTCACTACTATTCCAACCAGCACACCCAGCACGACACTTACCTGAGCATCAAGAAGCCCGACGGCATCGAACGCACCCGGGTCAGGGAAACCTGGGTACAGACCGGCATGCTCAAGTACAGCTCAGGCTACACCCAGGGCCTGATCGGCCTGGGCGTGGATGCCGCGCTGTTCAGCGCGGTGAACCTGGAGCGCGGTCATGGCCGGGTGGCCAACGGCGGCGACCGGGTGCTGGTGGACAGCGACGGCGACGCCCTGCCCACCTGGAGCCGCCTGGGCATCGGCGACGTGCGCTTGCGCCTGTCCAACACCGAGCTCAAGGCCGGGCGCCTGATGACCGACAACCCGGTGCTGCGTTTCAAGGACAACCGCGCCCTGCCCTCAAGCTTTCAAGGCGTGGGCCTGTACAGCAACGAAACCGACTGGCTGGCGCTGCAGGCCGGCAGCTTCGACCGGGCCATCCCGCGCACCGGCACCGGCAGCGAGCGCCTGACCACCACCTTCGGCAACCGCGCCTACAGCGGTGAGCGCATCAGCTACCTGGGGGCCACCGTGAAACCCGGCCTGGGCCTGGAAGGCAGCCTCTACGCCTCGCGCTTCGAGAACATGTGGGACCAGTACTACCTGGGCCTGACCCACCGTACCGGGGACAAAAGCCAGCTGGCGCTGAAGACCGCGTTCAACTACTACCACACCCAAGACCAGGGCCAGCAGCGCCTGGGCTACATCGACAACGACGCCCTGAGCCTGGCCATCACCGGCAGCCATCAGGCCCATAGCCTGACCCTGGCCTGGCAGCAGGTGTTCGGCAACGAGTACTTCGACTATGTCTGGGAGTCCACCGGCAACTACATGGCCAACTCCCTGTACTCGGACTACAACGGCCCCAATGAAAAGTCCTGGCAGCTGCGCTACGACCTGGATTTTGCCGCCTACGGCGTGCCCGGGCTGAGCGCCAGCCTGTGGCACGCCAAGGGCTGGGACATCGATGGCACGCACTACGACGGCGATCGCAACGGCCGCAACCGCGGCTACAACGTGCGCGGCCTGGACGGCGCCAAGCACGACGAAAACGGCCTGATGCTGGCGTATGTGGTGCAATCCGGGCGGCTCAAGGATGCAGTGCTGCGCACCATCGTCTACAACCACCGCGCCAGCGGCGGGCAGATCGACGGCAGCTATGACGAGTTCCGCCTGGTGGGCAACTTTCCGTTCAAGTTGTTCTGAGAAATGGGGCGGTGCGATGGCGGGTGATCGCCAGGCAAGGTCCTGCGGACCTTGTCGCAGCCTCGCCACAGGCTCGGCAGCGGCTACAGCCACATCTGAACGATTGTGTAGCCGCTGCCGCAGGCTGCGTACGGCTGCGCAGCAGACGCAACGATTTCAAATCCACCCGGTGGTGGTCGGCGGGTGATCGCCAGGCAAGGCCCTGCGGACCTTGTCGCAGCCTCGCCACAGGCTCGGCAGCGGCTACAGGGTCATGTATGCAGGGACTCAATCGACCAGGGCGTAGCGCTGCATCGCCCGGGCAAGCATGTCCTGGCATTTCAGGGTGGCCACCGACAGGGGCCGGTTGCGCACCACGCACAGGTCGACGCGGATCCGCTCCAGGGACTCGTCGTCGATCGGCACCGCCACCAGTCCATCCCCCAGGTCCCGGGCCTCGGCATCCACCTGGGGCAGGATCAGCACCGCCGCGCGCTGGCGGGCCAGGCTTTTCTGCACCTCCAGGGAACTGGTGGTGAACACCGGCAGAATGCTCACCCCGCGCTTCTTCGCCGCCCCTTCCAGGGCCTGGCGCACGCCGTAGGCCGAATCGGGAATCGCCAGGGGCTGGCCCTGCAGGTCCGCCAGGCGAATGCTCGGGCACTGGGCAAACGGGTGCTCGGCGCTGACCAGCACCCGGTGCCACAACTGGCAATGGGCGGTCACGTCCACCTCGGCCCGCTCCGGCAGGTAGAAGGCCAGCCCCAGGTCGGCCTCGCCACTGCACAGGGCATCCAGGGTGGCGCCGGCACTGGCGATGACGATATTGAAGGTGACTTTCGGATGGGCCCGGTTGAACGCCGCAAGCACCGGCGCCAGCACGCTGGAAACGATACTTTCCGACACATGGATGCTGACGTTACCCGCCACCTGGCTCTGGCGACTGGCGATCACATCGCGCACCTGATCGAAGCCGCGCAAGGTCGAGCTGACCTGCTCGGCCAGGCACTCGCCTTCCACCGTCAGGCGGATGCCCCGCGGGCCGCGCTCGATCAGCGCAGTGCCGAAGAAGTGCTCCAGCTGCTCGATCTGCCGGCTCACGGCGGTAGGCGTCACGTACAGACGCTCGGCCGCCTGACGCAGGGAGGCACACCGGGCCACCTCGTGGAAGTAACGCAACGCTCGTAACTGCATGGCCACAGGCCCCCTCGCTGAACGGATCCAGCAGGCACGCAATTACTGCGCCAGCCCTTGGCCAATCGCTCCTGACTCCGCGGATGTCACACAAAAGATTGATCTGCACGGTGCCCCTGCCTAACCTGCTAGAGCGCCGACGCCTCCTTCGGCAAGCACCATTCCCCGCGCCCTGGCCGGCCCGTTTGCAAGGAATTTCCATGAACACTCTGCCCCGCACCGCATCCCTAGCCTCACTCCTCGCCGCTCTGGCGCTGCTCGGCGCCTGCTCCAGCGTGACCCGGGAAATCAGGCAGGAACCCACCATCACCTCCGCCGGGATCCTGGCCTTTCGCGATATCTGCCTGAAATCCGCGCCGTCCTTCGCCGGTGCCGAAACCGCCGCCCGGGCCCATGGCATTCTTGAACTCACCGATGCCGGCTTCGCCAAGATGGGCATGAACGAGGACCAGACCCTGGGGGTCCAGGTCCAGGCCGGCAAGGAATGCGCAATCACCACCCCGAGCCAGAACGACAGCTCGCTGACCCAGCAGTTTCTGAGCATGGCCGGCAAGTTCTCCAGCACCCCGCTGGCGCAGAGCGTGCCGACCAAGATCACCCTCGACGGGCAGACCTTCATCCTCATGCACGATCGCCGTGGCGGTGAGGCCTATGTGCTGCTGAAGGCGCCGTAACCCGTTGCCAGCCCTCGCAGACAGACCTCCGATCTGACGCCGGCCACCTGCCCTCGGTCCTTGAGCGGCAGGTGCAACAGCGCAAACTTCCCACTTGAGAACGACCCTCAAGGACAGCGCGAAGGCCCCGGCAAGAAGCTTCTTGGAAAGCGACAAGGCGTTTCTTGCACGAATCCATTGCCCGTTTTTCTGAACTAACATGCTGGCGCCGCTGGCAACGCCTTCGCGCCCCCGGGCCCATGCCGGCGCTCCTCGGCCAGGCAAACAATCCTTGATCCCCTGCAACGGGTCATCAGGCCCAGGCCCCCCCACAACAAAGACAGTGACCGTCGAGTGACCCATTTTTCGCCAAGAAAACCACCTGCTCTCCCTTGCGTGTCTTCCGAGGGCCTCATGAAGAACAAACGTGTACTGATCGTCGACGACCACCCGATCATCTGCGCCGCCGTCACCGAGCTGCTTGAAGAACATGGCTACAAGCCGATCGGCGAATCCTCCGACGGCTTCGACGCGCTGGAGAAGATTCACCAGCTGCGCCCGGACTACATGCTGCTGGACATCAGCCTGGACAACCTGGACGGGCTCTCGGTGCTGCAACGCATTGCCATGGATCACCTGGAGGTCAAGACCCTGGTGTTCACCGCCAATCGCGCCAGCACCTACGGCGTGCGCTGCATGCAGGCCGGGGCCATGGGGTTCATCAGCAAGAGCGCCGGCCTGCAGGAACTGGTCAAGGGCCTGAATGCCCTGGCCGACGGCTATCTGTATTTCCCCAAGGAAGTCCTGGAGATGTACCGGGGAATCGGCCACGCCGCCAATGACGCACTGAACAACCTGACCAACAAGGAACTGGTGATCCTGCAATTGCTGGCCAGCGGCTACAGCAACCTGGAAATCGCCAGCAAGCTCAACCTGAGCAACAAGACCATCAGCGGGCACAAGATCAATGTGCTGAAGAAACTCGGGGTGCGCACCACCATCGAACTGGCCACCATCGCCAAGGAGATGGACCTGCTGTGAGCGGTGCCGGCCCGCAGTGGCACTAGCCCTGACGGATCAGCCGCAGCGGCGGGCTGTCCGTGGCCAGCAGCCGGGCCAGCGCCGCCCCCTTCATCGGCCTGTGGAACAGATAACCCTGAGCCGCATCGATTCCCAGGCGCTGCAGATGCCGGCGCTGCTTCTCGGTTTCGATGCCCTCGGCCACCAACTCCAGGTCGAGCGAACGGGCCAGCCCCACCAGGGCCTCGATGATCCGGGTTTCCTTGTGCCCCAGGGCACTGGCGACAAAGCCCGAGTCGAGCTTGATCTGGCCGAAGGGAATGTCCGCCAGACGCATGATCGACGAATGCCCGGTGCCAAAGTCGTCGAGGGACAGGCGTACCCCGCTGTTGAGCAGAACGCTGATATTCTCGATGCTCTGCATGTCCAGGGTCAGGGCCTGGCGCTCGGTGATCTCCAGGGTGACCTGAGTCTTGGGCACCCCGGCGGCGTCGATCTGCTGCAACACCCGGGCGGCAAACTCGGGGTCGGTCAATTGACTGGCCTCGATGTTGTAGGAAAACACCAGCGCCTCGCCGCCCGGCGTGCCTTGCAATTGCCGTTGCACCTGCAGCCCCTGGTGCACCAGGCACTCGAACAACTGGCGATGCCGCGACGGACTGTCGAACAGGTCGAGGAAGAATTGCGGCCCCAGCACGCCCTTGTCGGGATGCTGCCAGCGGGCCAGGACCTCGACACCGGTGATGCGTCGGGTGCGCAGGCACACCTGAGGCTGGAAGTAGGGAATGAACTGCCGCGCGGCCAGGGCTTGAAACACATCCCGTTGCGCCACCCAGTCGTTGCTGGCGGGGGGGCGTTTCGGCGCGACCAGGGTGCTGCTGCGGGTGTGCTTGTGCACCGCGCGCTTGACGGTCAGGGCCTTGAGCAGCAAGCCGCTGATCTGCGTGGTGTCCAGGTCGCTGTAGCTGCCGGCGCAGTACTTGCCCGAATGTGCGCGGAAATTCGCCAGCCCCCAGCGGATGGGCGCATCCAGGGCCTCGCATTCGATCATCGAGAAAAAGCCATAGTGCTCGCAGAGCCGGCGCAGGTAGTAGATGGCCGTCAGCGACTGCAGGGAATCGCAGATCACCAGGTCCAGTTCATCCAACTCGGGCGGGAACTGCGCCCATTGGCTTTCCTGACCGATCACCTGAACCCGGGCAACCCCGGAGGCTGTGAGTATTCTTGAAAGGCGTCGAACCCGAAAAGCGTTCGAACACAACAGCAGTACGCTCAACGTCGACATCAAGACAGCTCCGGAAAAAATCATCCTATCCAAAACAGCTTCGCTTGAACTCAGGACGCTTCCTGAATCGGAGCAAGAGCTTTCCGAGTTCATGCCCTTGCCGGCCCCACCGCCCCCAGGGGCGGGTGTGACCAGTCGCTGCGGTTACTTGTAGGTCAGGGTAAAGGCCGCCCGGGCATTGGCCTTGCCCGGCTCGGGGCCTGCCGCCGAATCGGAGGTCTGGATGTAGCGGGCCTTGAGTTCGATGTTCATTTGGCTGCCGCTGAGACGGGCCATCGATACCTCCTGCCCCAGGGGCAAGGGGGTGACGCCATCCTTGCGCAGGACCTGCACCGCCACGCCCTTGGCGGTGGAGTCCGACGTCAGGCCGAGAATGCCCCGATGGGCGTCGAGGATCGCCGAGCCCTGGACGCCCTCCAGGCGCAGGTGGGCGTTGGCGTTCTGATAGTAGTTCCAGCCCTGATCCGTCGGGTAGGTGCCCGCCGTACAGTTGGTCAGGGGAATGACCACATCCTTGCTGTCCATGTGGCTGTCCTTGCCGTTGAACTGGCGACGCATGACCTCGCCCATGGGCACTTCGATGACGGTGTTGGCCGATTCCAGAGAACACTCGGAACGCACCACGGTCCCCATCAGAAACACGCTGTGAAAACGTCGTTTGCCAGACCAGAAACCCAGTGCCGAGCTACTGCTTTTGATGGCCGAAGTGCCCATGGGAATCTCGTTGCTGATCTTGACCAGCGTAAACGTGGTAATCACCGGATCGACAATAGTCAACGGCTGGGTGTTGCTCAGCTTGAAGGGCACATAAGGACTCACTCCGCTGACGGCACTCCACTTGCTCATTGAACGTCCCGGCGCCGTCATCACCAAGCCCACGCCAGGCACATTAGTCTTGGAGATCATTGCATTGCTCATCTCCAGCCCAGTAATCGGCGGCAGAGTGATGCCCTTCACCTTTGGCCATCCATTGATCCTGACTTCCCACAAATCGCCGACATTGCAGACGATATCGCTGGAGTGCTGATAGGAATAACGGACATTGGCCGTGCCGATCACCGAACCGATGGGCGCATCACGGGGCACATACTGAGTGCCCATGTCGAAGTCCAGATAATTTTCAGTATCACCACCGGTGCAATCGGCCCAGGCGCCGCCACTTATGCAACAAAGCAAAAACAATAATCGACCGTGCATTAACTGCCTCTGATGCTCTTTTCCAGCACAACTAAAAGAGTCAACAGGCTAACAAAAGCACCCGCCAAAAAACCCAAGAAGCTTCTTGTAGAAAACCAAGAACATCCTTAAAAGTCCGTCAGCGCACTGCTCTTTAGAACCGTCCAAGAGGGTGCGCAGGTATAATTCGGATGTTAAACCGGAGCTTTATCGTATACCGCTATAAACACTCTCCAAGTAAGAATCAGAATGAGGAAACCATGACGAGAACCGTACTGATCGTGGATGATCACCCGATTATCTGCGGGGCGATCAGAGTCACGCTGGAGCAACATGGCTATCAGGTCGTTGCCGAATCCACCGATGGCCTGGACGCCCTCGCCAAGATCCGCAGCCTGGCCCCGGAGTACCTGCTGCTGGATATCGGCCTCGATAGCCTGGACGGGCTGTCGGTGCTGCAACGCATCCACTCGGAAAACCTCAAGATCAAGACCCTGGTCTTCACCTCGCAATTGGCCAGCACTTATGCGGCCCGCTGCATGCAAGCCGGAGCCCTGGGCTTCATCAACAAGAGCGCCAACATGGATGAACTGGTGAAGGGGCTCAACACCATCAATGACGGTTATCTTTACTTCCCCAAGGAAGTACTAGCCCATTACATGGAACACGGGCAGAACAACGAGTCGGCTTCGCAGAGACTCACCAATAAGGAAATCATCGTTTTGCAACTACTGGTCCAGGGACTGAGTAATGTGGCCATCGGTGAACGCCTGCACTTGAGCAACAAGACGGTCAGCGGACACAAGATCAACATTCTTCGCAAGTTGGGGGTACGCACTACCATAGAGCTGGCCAGCATAGCCAAAGAAATGAATCTGCTTTGACCTGCGCCCTATGAATTCCATCTACCTGACGCTACTCCTGACTCTGTTCACGGCCCTGCTGCCCGCCGTTGTCCAAGGTGCCGACCCCTTCCAGTTATCGTCACGGGGACAAGCCCTGCAGTTCTCCGCCCAGGTCACCGAGCAAGACCGGGCCTGGCTCAACCAGCGCAAGCCGGTCAGAATCGGCGTGACCTACCCCGACTACCCGCCGCTGACCATCTTCACCGAGAAAAAACAGCTGGAAGGCATCCTTGCGGAAAACCTGCTGGCGCTGCAGAAAGTCCTCAACATCCGCTTCGAGATCAGCAGCTATCCGGACCGCATGAGCGCCTTCAAGGCACTGCAAGCGGGAGAAATCGATCTGGTGGATGCCGCCACCCAACCGGAGGCGGAAAAGTACGGCGTACAAATCTCCTCGCCCTACGCCTATACCCAGATCGCCCTGTATTCCACCACCGGCAGCCTGCTTGACGTGGACCTGCGCGACCCTGCGGCACAGATTTCCTCCACCCCCGACGGCTTCATCGACGAGAACACCTTCAAGATCTTCCGCAGCGCCACCATCAAGAACTACCAGTCGCCCTATGAAGCCATCGCCGCCGTGCTCAAGGGGCAGGCCCAGGCCTACCTGGGCGACACCGTCAGCACCAACTACCTGCTGAACCAGAGCTTCAACAATCAGCTGGTGACCAACATCAGCGTCAACGGCCTGGAGGCCTACATCGGCTTTGCCTACACCGGGCAAAACCGGCGCCTGGTCTCGATCCTCAACCAGCAGCTGCAGTCGCGCAGCCGCTGCCAGATCATCCGGATGGTCAACTGGTGGGTGGTGACCCTCAAGTGCAGCGATGACGAATTCGTCAGCGTGCTCAACAACGAGGAAAAGCAGCTGCTGCAGAGCAAGAGGCCCTTCCGGATCGCCGTCAGCGAAGACCTCGCGCCCTACGCGCTGTTCGACAACAGCGGCCAGTTCGGCGGCACCATGTCCGACATTCTGGAACTGGTGCGCCTGAACTCCGGACTGCGCTTCGAGATCGTCCGCACCCGCTCGGTGCACAAGGCCATGGAACTGCTCGACAAGGGCGAAGTGGACCTGGGAATCATGTCGGAAACCGACTCGCGGGATCGCAAGTACCTGTTTACCCGCCCGGTCATCACCACGCCCTATACCCTGATCACCCGAAACAACGGCCCCGAGGAATTCAACCTCAAGGACAGTCCCGAGCAGAGCATCGCCCTGCCCACCTCCGACGCCCTGCTGGAACACATCCGCCAGAACTACCCGCACCTGAAGATCCACACCACCGACAACGTCGCCGACTCCCTGAACCGGGTACGCGACGGCGGCAGCGACTTCACCCTGACCTCCACCAACCAGGCCCGCTACTACCTGTCCTACAAATACGAGGACGCGCTGAAAGTCTCGGGCCTGCTCAAGGGCGTCAACGCACGGATCGGCCTCGCCAGCCAGCCGCAGAACAAGGTGCTGATCTCCATCATCGAAAAGGCCCTGCTGCGCATTTCCCCGAGCGAGACCGCGGCCATTTCCGGACGCTGGCGGGCCAACGCCGCCACCGACAACAAGTACTGGGAACAGGTGACCCTGCGGGTCTATCAGGTGCTCAGCGTCTCCTTCGTCCTGCTTCTGGCCACCTGCATCTGGATCCTTTACCTGCGCAAGCTGATCTTCAAGAAATCCATCGTGCGCAAGCAATTGCAGGAGCGCCTGAGCCTGATCCAGAACATCGTCGACAGCATTCCCCACCCGATCTACGTGCGTGACCGTGACGGCGAGCTGTTGCTGTTCAACACCCCCTACGCCCAGACCTTCGCCCCTGGCGCCACCTCCAGCACCAACAGCAAGGTCCTCGACGCGCTGCTCAGCCGCACCGTGGTCAATCAATGGCAGCACGACTATGAGCAGGTGGTGCGATCGGGCAGCGCGATTGCCCGGGACCAGACCCTGCACCTGGGCGGCCAGAGCCTGGATATCTACCACTGGATCCAGCCGCTGCGCGACGATCAGCAGCAGGTGTTCGGCGTGGTCTGCGGCTGGCTGGATATCGGCGATCGCCTGCGCATCCTCGAAGAACTGCGCCAGGCCAAGGAGGCCGCCGACCGGGCCAACAGCGCCAAGTCGACCTTCCTGGCCACCATGAGCCACGAAATCAGGACCCCGATGAATGCCATCATCGGCATGCTGGAGCTGGTACTGACCCGCAAGGCGCCCCAGGGCAAGAACCTCGAATCGCTGCAATTGGCCCACGAGGCGGCCGTCAGCCTGCTGGAGCTGCTGGGGGGCATCCTGGATATCTCCAGCATCGAATCCGGGCAGACCCGCCTGCACCTGGAAACCTGCACCCTGCGGCAGATAGTGACCTCGATCCGCGGGATCTTCGACAGCCTGGCGACCCGCAAGGGCTTGTCGATCATCACCCACTTCGATGCCTGCGCCGACCTGCCATTGCGCCTGGACCGGCTGAAGATCAAGCAGATCCTCTCCAACCTGATGAGCAACGCGATCAAGTTCACCGACAGTGGCGACATCACCCTGCGGGTCCAGGGCGTGGCGCTGGGCGAACAGCGCTTCGCCTTCTCCATCAGCGTGCAGGACACCGGCCCGGGCATCGATCCGGCCGACATGGCCAGCCTGTTCACGCCCTTCTCCCGGGTCACCGTCAACCGCAACAGTGGCGCCGGCATCGGCCTGTGTATCTGCCAGTCGCTGAGCCGGATCATCGATGGCGACCTGCTGGTGGACAGCACCCCGGGCAAGGGCACCACCATGACCCTGACCGCCTGCGCCGAAGAAGCCCCCCCCAGCGACACCCCACTGGCGCTGCCCAAGAGCGAACCGGCGGCGCCCATCCAGCGGCGCCTGAAGATCCTCATCGTCGAGGACCACCTGCCGAGCCTGACCCTGCTCAAGGAGCAGATCGAACTGCTCGGCCACCTGCCGATCCTGGCCCACGATGGGCTTGAGGCGCTGTTCATCTGGGAGGACAACGAGGTCGACCTGATCATCACCGACTGCAACATGCCGGAGCTGGACGGCATCGGCCTGACCGAAGAGATCCGCCGCCTGGAACAGCAGATGCGCATGCCCCCCTGCACCATCATCGGCACCACCGCCAGCGCCCGGGGCGAGGACATGCAGGCCGGCCTCGCCGCCGGCATGGATGCCTGCCTGCTCAAGCCCTTGAGCGTGTCGATGCTGGCCCGCTACGTGCCGCTGTTCAGCGAGAGCAGGACGCCGCAGGAAGTGGAAGACGGCAGCTCGGCGCTGTTGCTGTTCAACCTGCCGGAGGACAAGCGCCGCAGCCTGCTGGGCCACCTGATCGTCTGCAATCAGCAGGACCTTCAGGCCCTGGAGGAGGCCATGGCCCGCCTCGACTTCAAGACCCTGGCCAGCCAGGCCCACAAGCTGAAAAGCTCGGCGCAGATGATGCAGTCCGACGCCCTGCTGCGCTTGTGTGAAACCCTGGAGCAAGCCCTGGCGGACAACGCCGCCGTCGACACCCTGGCCCATCTGTGCCAGGAGGTCAGGACCCTGATGGAACAGCTCAACAGCACCCTGGCCACTTCCGCCCAGCCGCATTGACCCTGGGCGCACCAAGCCCGGGTGCAGAGTCAAAAAAGCCCGCAAGCCGAAGCTTGCGGGCCGGGTCTGACGCCAGGACCGGGCGCTAGTGGCCCAAGGGCGCGCAACGCAGGTTCGCCAGCTTGAAGCCTTCCTGTTCCCGGGTCTGTTGCAGGTCCAGGGTGAAGGCACATTGCTGACTGGCGGCGGTCCCCCAGACCAGGCGGAAGTCGCGACTCTCGCCCACCGCCAGCAACACCTGACCCATGGGTCCCACGGCATTGACCTTATGCCCGGCGGCATCCAGCACCGCCGCGCCGAACGGCACCACCGCGCCCCCGGGCAGGGTCACGCTGGCCAGCACCTTCTCGGTGTGCCGGGCCTTGAAGCGCGCCAGCACCACCGCACCGCGCCGCGGAGTCACGGTGCTCACGCCGCTGTCGATGTCGGTGTTGGCGTCCAGCTTGCTGGTGTCCAGGCTGATGCGGTTGCGCCGGTACGGCTGCACATAGGGCACCAGGCTGTAGCCCTTGGCATCGGTAAAGGTGCCCGGCGCATTGTTGACCCCCACATTGGGGGTGTCCTTGACCTCCACCAGGGCCATGGTTTCGCCCAGGCTCTGGCCCAGTTGCACACCACCGGGGTGGGCCAGTACCGAGCCGGAGATGCCGACGTTGGCAGTCTTGTAGGCGCTGCTGCTGCTCAGGCCGGCATTGAGGTTGGCCCAGGGCGCGCGATAGCCGACGGAGGCCGAGCCGGTGTTGGCCGAATGCTCGCTGCGCAGCATGTCCAGGTTGTAGCTGAGGTTGTGGTAGTCCCCCGCCAGGCCGCTCAGGCCCAGGCGCTGGTCGTGGCTGCCGTCGGCATTGCGCTCCAGGCTGACGCTGGCGTTCTGCCGACCCAGCGGGAAGCTCAGAGTCAGGCCCACCTGCACGCCCTGGTCATCGCTGTCGCTCAGGCTCTTGCTGGCGTACAGCGACAGGTTGACCCGCTGCACCTGGCCGCTGACCCCGAACTGCACCTGACGTTGCTGCCGGGACGAGTTCCAGTAGTCCTGTTGCGACAGGTTCAGGTACAGCGAGGTGCTGTCGGCAAAGGCCTGGGAAAGGTTGGCCTCCAGTCGACTGCGCCGGCTGACCCGCCGATAGCGGCCGTCCGCATCGTGATCGCTGTCCCAGGTGCTCTGGCTCACGGCCTCGCTGAAGTCCCGGTAGCCGGGGGTCGAATAGCGATAGCCGGCAAAGCGCAGGTTGGTGCCGGTGGCGAACGCCTTGCCGTAGCGCAGGCCATAACTCTGTCCACTGAGCGACCCCAGCGGGGTGTCGGTCATGGCCTGGGTCACGTCCAGGGACAAAGCGCCGAAGGTGCCCAGGCCCTTGCCCACACCCACTTGATAGGCGCGATAGCCCTCCCCCAGCAACCCGCCCAGGGACAGGGTGTAGTCCCGCGGCATGCCATAGGCCAGGGATGCCTGGGTGAAGGTCGGCTGCTCTACCTGCGAGCTCGGCTCATGGTACTGGCCGGCGCTGAGGCTGTAGCGCCAGGTGCCGTCGCGCAGCAGGTTGCCCAGGGTCGCGTAAGGCTGGATGAAACGCCGCTCGCTGCCATCGGCCTCGGTGATGATCACCTCCAGGTCACCACTGCCGGACGCGGCGTTGAGGTCGCGGATCTCGAAAGGCCCCGGGGAGACGAAGGTGCTGTACAGCGAATAGCCGTGCTGACGCACCTCGACCCGGGCCTGGCTCTGGGCCACGCCATGGATCACCGGCGCATAGCCCTGCAGCGAGTCGGGCAGCATCTGCGTGTCGCTGGCCAGTTGCACGCCACGAAACGGCACACTCTGGAAGGTGTCTCCCGGGGTCACGCTTTCACCCAGGGTCAGGCTGCCCAGGGTCCCCGGCAGGTCGCGTTGCACATAGCTGGCGGCACGCTCCCAGGTGCCGTCCTTGCGATAGGACGAACTGGAGCGCAGGCGCCAGTCGCCGAGGTTGAGACCGCCATTGAGGTAGAGGTAATAGTTGGCCGCGTTGCGCTGCGGGTTCCTGCTCTGGGATCCGGAGAACTGATAGTTGAGAAAGCCGGCATTGACCCCGCTGTCCCACTCTTCGGACGCCACATAGCCCCGAGCATCGCGGTTCATGGCTATCTGCGGCACGCTGATGTCCAGCCGGAGCTGGCGGCTGTCGAAATTCACGCTCGCGCCTTGCACCAGCCCGGGCAAGTCCAGGCATTGCTCATCGATGCCGGGGGCCTGCAAGGGAGGCAGCTTGACTCCCATTTCCGTCAGCAGTGCCTGCGGCAGGCAGGCCTTGAGGCCCTTGTCGCCGGGGACAAAGCTGAGGTCGCGCTGGGCAAAATAATCACGGTTGAGACTGATCTCCACCAGGTAGCGGCCCGGACCCACGTCCTGCTCATGGAGCATGGCTTCGAGATCGCTTTTCAGCGCACCGCTGCCGCCAAAATCCGCCACGAATCCGCTATCGAACTCTGCGGCGACACCTGCGCTGTTCTTGAGGGCGGCCAACAATAGCGATCCGGCCAAACAACCGACCCAGTTTTTCAAACACACACACATCCCGAACTTGACCCTCTGCATGACTGCGCTGGTTTCATTCCGTAGGCACGTCATTGGCTCAGAACGTCGCACTGGACTTCAACGGATCGCTGTAACCCCCGTAGTCATTGATGATCGAGAATTCCACCGTGGCGCTGCCGGACTTGAGCCGGCGTTTGAGAGGGAAGTCCTGGGTGGACTTGGGGGCCACCATGTCGACGTCCTGCAGCTCGATCGGGGTGTCTCCATCCATCACCCGGATAGCGATGAAAGTGATGTGATAGGCACTCGGGTTGGTCACCTGCAACACCGTTCCCGACGGTTGCGCCAGGAGTTTCCAGGTCAACTGGCCGGGCGCGTCCTGAGCGCTGCCCGGCAAGTGGCCGGGCCGATAGAACAGCTTGACCCGGGTGCGCACCGCCACTTTCAGGGTGTTCTCCTGCTTTTGCTCCAGCAGGGGAATTTCCTGGGCATTGAAATAAAACACCGACTCCCGATCCTCCGGCAGTTGCCCGGGCGTCTTGATGATCCGTACCACCTGCTCCTCGCCCGCGCGCACTTTGAACAGCGCCGGCATGGCGATGAACGGGCTGAGCGAGCCCTTGCTGTCCGCGGCGTCATTGACCCAGGTCTGCACCGCGTAATCGCTGCTGGTGAGGTTGGAGACGATGGTCGAGGCACTGCGTTCATCGGCGTTGAGGATGATCCGCGTGCCATTGAGCATGATGCCGGCGCTGGCCTGGGGGACGGGCCAGAGCAGCGCCAGGGACGCGCACAGCAGCGCGCCGCGAAAGCGAGGGAAAGTAGTCATATCGATCAGAACCTGAGGCAGGGAACAGGGCATGCCGAGGCCCCCAAGTCACAGGCAGGAGCCCCGGCCGGAACGCGCTTACTTGTAGTCGACGCTGAAGGACGCCTTGGCGTTGGCGGTGCCCGGCGTGGCTTCACCGGTGGCGATGTAGTTGGCGGTGAAACGCATCGGTTGGGTCAGGTCCGCGTACTCGCTGGAAGCCCGGCCCAGTTGCACGTCCACGCCCTTGGCGTCGCGAATCTGCACCGCGACATTCTTGGCCACCCCGGCGCCGCCTGCGCCCTCCAGGGCCAGCCACTCACCGTTGGGGCCGGCGGCACCGTTCATGCTGAGAAAGCGCACGGTGGCGGTCTTGCCGGTCAGCACACAATCCTTGTCGTCCTTCGGTGCCGTCATGGTCAGGGCAAAGGAACCGGCGCCAGCGGTATCGCCGGCCTTTTTCAGCGACAGGGCGGGCGCGTTGCCCAGGGAAACATTAACGCCGGCACCGCCGTTGAGGTCGCCGACACTCACCGAACAGGTATTGGCAGTGATCGAGCCGGTGAAGTTGATTTCGCCGTCGGCCGCCATGGCCTGGGCAGCGACACAGCACACAGCGACAGACAGTGCGGACTTGATGAATTTCATGGGTTTTATACCTATCTCGTGTTTGACGTTTGCCTTGCTCCTCAAGGCCTGGAAAGCCTACAAACGTTAACTTGTGAATGAGATAGGACGGCTCTCGGGCGTGACCGAGAAGATTCTTGATTGCAAACCGGAGGCCCATCAAGACGTTCGGCCTCGAGCCCCCCCGAAAGCCTTGGCCCGAAGGGCCTGCAACAACTAAGAAGCCCGCGCCGGGCGCTTTTTTTCGGCGCAGAGCCTGTGCGCGTGATGCCTGCCCAACGCCGATCGCCCTGCCCAGCTAGCGCCAGCCCGGCGCTGGATCCTGGCCGGACCCGACTAGACCCGAGCAGGCATCATGAACGCGGCTCCTGGAGGCGCGGCGGCAGAAACAGCCGCGCCGTCGACCAGCAGGTGACGAGGGCGGCCAGGAACACCAGGAACAACCCTAGCCAGTAGTCGTCATAGCGGGCCCTTGCGCTGTGCGTGACCACCTCGCGGATAAACAGCGCTACCCAGCCGGTGGCGAGCACGGCGCCGAGCAGCGCCAGGGCATTGCAGCTGCGCGCCGAGCGCCTGACCTTGAGCAGGGACGCGCCCAGGGCCAGCCCGAGCAACGGCAGGAAAAACACCAGGACCGCCACCAGCGGCGTCAGCAACGGCATCAGCAGGATCTCGCCGCCACGCACCTCGCCGATCAGCCTTGGATGAGTGGCTATGTGCGCCACCAGCAGCACGCTATTGATCAGCCCGGCGACAAAACCCGGCACCAGGGGACACAGGATAAAGCTCATGAATACCTTGAAGCGCGGGTAACGAACCTCGGTCATGGCGCAGGCCCTTGCAAGCGTAAAAGGGCGGGATTGTGCACGGCCATCGATCTTCTTGCCTCATGAGTTTTTGCCCGTTGCCCCCCTGCCCATTGGCCGGATAAAGCGCCGGCGGCTACGCTGCAGCCGACAAAAACAACAACAGGAACAGCGTCGTGCGAGACACCATCGAACACTTTCGCGAGCAGTATCGAGCCGCGGTCAGTCCGCGCTACAACCCCTGGCTGCATGGCGGTTTTGTCCTGGGCTATGGCTTGCTGTGCGTCGTCCTCCTGTGCAGCACCCTGCGTCAGGTGCAGCCCCTGGAATGGCTGGCGGTGCCCTTGGCGCTGCTGTTCTTCAACCTGTGCATCTACCTGGTGCACCGCTGGCTGGGGCATCACAAGCGCCGCTTCGCACGGCTGTTCTATGCCCGCCATACCGGCGACCACCACAGTTTCTTCGCCCCCGGGCTGATGAGCTATCAAGGCCGCAAGGACTGGCGGGTGATCCTGTTTCCGGCCTGGCTGATCGTGGTCCACAGCCTGCTCTTCGCCCTGCCGCTGTGGGCCTTGCTGCGCCTGTGGAACGGCAACGTGGCGGCGCTGTTCGCCAGCTGCACCCTGATCGGCTACCTGGCCTATGAAGTCTTCCATGCCTGCGAGCACTTGCCCGCCAGCCACCCGCTGGCGCGCCTGCCCTGGGTGCGGCAGATGCGCCGCCTGCACGAGCTGCATCACCGCCGGGAACTGATGCAGGAGCGCAATTTCAATATCGTCCTGCCGCTGATGGACTGGCTGTTCGGCACCTTGTACTGGCAGCCTGAGGAGTCTTCGTCCGCGGCGACCGCCTTCGACCCGGCCAGGCCCATGACCCGCATGCAGCATCAGGTCGATATTCCGCGCAGCGCCGAGGCCACCCTGGCCTATGCCGCCAGTCCGCGCTGCTGGCCGCAATGGCACCCGTCCTCGTTGCAGGTGCTGGGCGACGCTGGCCCGTTGTTCGCCGGGCAGGGTTTCGAGGAAGACATCCATGCCGGCGGGCGCAGCGGCCACCTTAGCTGGCGGGTCGAGGAGCACCTGCCGGGGCAGCGCTGGCGCGCCAGCGCCCGGGGCGAGCATGGCCTGGCATTGCGCCTGACCTATGAGTGCCAGGCGCTGGCGGCCCAACGCACGCGCTTTATCCGCACCCTGGAATATCGCTTCGAACCTCTGCTGATGCGCCTGGGCAATCAGCTGTTATTCAAGCGGCGGATTGAGCGAGAATCCGCCGCCTCATTGCTGGCATTGTGCGAAACGGCCCAGCACGCCATTCCACTGCCGCCCGCCCCGGCGCCAGGCCACCCGGCCTGAGGCCGCCCCCGACAGGAGTCATTGCATGAATCACATAGCCCCTCGACGTTTCAGCGCAGCGCGGATTGTCCTGCTGGTGCTGCTGGCGATCCTGGCCTTCCTGCTGCTGTGGCCGACCCGGGTCCAGCCGGTGGCCTGGCAACCGGCGCCGGCACCGTCCCTGAGCCAGGGCGCGTTCGCCGAGAACCAGAAACTCAAGGCGCTGCAAGCGGTGGGCGCCCGGGATATCGACGGCCCCGAAGCCCTGCTGCTGGAACAGGACCAACTGATCAGCGGCCTGCATGACGGCCGGGTGATCCAGACCCGCCTCGACGGCAGCACCCTCAAGGTGCTGGTCAACACCGGCGGCCGCCCCCTGGGGCTGGCCCGGCACCCGGATGGACGCCTGATCATCGCCGATGCCATCAAGGGCCTGCTGGCCCTGGACAGCCAAGGCCAGTTGCAGACCCTGAGCACCGCCGCCAATGGCCTGGCATTCGGTTTTACCGACGATGTGGCGGTGGACGCCGCCGGGCGCTACGCCTATTTCAGCGACGCCAGCAGCCGCTGGGGCTACGGCCATGACGGTGAAGCGGTGATCGAGCACGGCGCCGATGGGCGCCTGCTGCGCTACGACTTCCAGAGCGGCAAGACCGAGGTGCTGCTGGAGGGCCTGGAGTTCGCCAACGGCGTCGCCCTGGGACCGGACGAGGCCTATGTGCTGGTCAATGAAACCGGCGCCTACCGCATCAGCCGCTACTGGCTCAAGGGCGATCAGGCCGGCCGGCACGACCTGTTCATCGACAACCTGCCGGGGCTGCCGGACAACTTGAGCTTCAACGGCGCCGGGCGTTTCTGGGTGGCCCTGTATGCGCCGCGCAACCCGTTGCTCGACGGCACGGCGCCCTATCCGCTGGTGCGCAAGATGCTGGTGCGGGCGATGACGGTATTGCCCAAGCCGGTGGAAAAGCGCGGCTTTGTGCTGGGCCTGGACACCCAGGGCCGGGTGATCGCCAACCTGCAGGACGCCAGCAGTGGCAACTACTCGCCAATCACCACGGTGCGCGAATACGGCGATGCGCTGTACCTGGGGTCGCTGACGGCCCGGCACATGGCGCGCCTGCCGTTGCAGGAGGCACTGGCGCCTTGAGCGGATGAGGGATGGGATGCGACGCGCCGGGGCATGACAGCCCGGCGGGCGTCAGGGCGGCTGCGCCCGGTAGGGGCAAGCGCCCTGGCCACAGGGGAAGGTCAGGAACCGGCGGTGAGTTTCTCGGAGATCTCGTCCTTGATCAGCAGGCGCTTTTCCTTGAGTTTCTTCAGTTCATCGTCGGCAGCAGCCGCCGCTTCGGCCTTGAGCACCTGATCATCGATGATGGTGTATTTGTCGAACAGAGCATTCAGGTGGGGGTCACTGGCCCGACGCTTTTGAATGTCTTCCTTACTGCAGCTCAGGTCCTGGTAAAGGTCGTGGGTCACCGGCATGGAACACCTCCGTGGTTGATGGCAGCAAGGGCCGGATAACGCCCCTGCCGGTGATCAGAATGGCCTTCGCGCCCCGGGTCTGTCGACCGCCAATCAGACCAGCGGTAACCGTTCGTCGCCCGCCCTGCCCTGGATCAATGCCCGGCCAGGGCCTGGGCCAGAAACGCGGCGGTACGGCTGTCGCGCTGCCGGGCCACCTGCTCCGGCGTGCCGCAGGCCACCAGGGTGCCGCCCTGGTCCCCCGCACCCGGGCCGATGTCCATGACCCAGTCGGCCTGGGCCACCAGGCGCATGTCATGCTCGACCACCACCACGCTGTGGCCCGCCTCCACCAGCTTGTCCAACTGGGCAAGCAACCGGTCCACATCCTGCGGATGCAGGCCGGTGGTGGGTTCGTCGAGCACGTACAAGGTCGCGCCCCGGGCATTGCGCTGCAGCTCGGTGGCCAGCTTGATGCGCTGGGCCTCACCGCCGGACAGCTCGGTGGCCGGCTGCCCCAGGCGCAGGTAATCCAGGCCGATGTCGCAGAGCACCTGCAGGGCGCGGCGGATGCCCGCTTGCTCGGCGAACACCGGCAAGGCCTGCTCGACACTCAGCTGCAGCACCTGGGCGATATTCAGGCCCTGCCAGGTCACGGCCAGCGTCTCGGGGTGGTAACGGGCCCCCTGGCAAGTGGGGCATGGGGCGAAGACGCTGGGCATGAACAGCAGCTCGACGCTGACAAAGCCTTCGCCCTCGCAGGCCGGGCAACGACCCTTGGCCACGTTGAAGGAAAACTGCCCGGCGTCAAAGCCGCGCTCCCGGGCCTCGGGGGTGGCGGCAAACAGCTTGCGCACCTGATCGAACAACCCGGTGTAGGTCGCCAGATTGGAACGCGGGGTACGGCCGATGGGCTTCTGATCCACCTGCACCAGGCGCTTGATCTGCTCCAGGCCGGCACTGACCCGACCGCTGCTGCTTGGCGGCGCGTCGTCTTCCAGGTCCAGCTCCGGCGCCTCCTCGCTGCCGCCCACCTTGCCCAGATGGGCCCCCACCAGTTCCAGCAGGGCCTGACTCACCAGGCTGGACTTGCCGGACCCGGACACCCCGGTCACGGCCGTGAAGCAACCCAGGGGAAACGCGGCATCCAGGTCCTTGAGGTTGTTGCGGCTGACCCCCTCCAGGCGCAGCCAGCCCCGGGGCTGGCGCGGGGTGCGCCGGGCCGGGGCCCGCTCGGCGAACAGATAGGCCCGGGTCGGGGAAGCCGTGACCGCCGCCAGCCCCGCCGGCGGACCGCTGTACAGCACCTGGCCGCCCCGCTCCCCGGCCGCCGGCCCCACGTCCACCAGCCAGTCGGCACGGCGCAGGGTCTGCAGATCATGCTCCACCACGAACAGCGAGTTGCCGGCGGCCTTGAGCCGTTGCAAGGCCTGGAACAGCGCCTCGGCATCCGCCGGGTGCAGGCCCGCCGACGGTTCGTCCAGCACGTAGATCACCCCGAACAGCTGCGAGCCCAGCTGGGTCGCCAGGCGCAGGCGCTGCAACTCGCCGCTGGACAGGCTCGGCGTGCTGCGCTCCAGGGCCAGGTAGCCCAGCCCCAGGTCGGTCAGGGTGGCGACCCGCTCCAGCAGGTCCTGGGCGATGCGTTGCGCGGCCAGGCGTTTCTCCGGGGACAGGTTGGGGGTGTGCCGCACATCCGGCGCGCCGCGATGCTCCGGAGCGCCCCGGGCATGGCGCTGCTGGCGCGCGGCGCGGGTCTGGGCATGGCTCAGCACCGGCTCATCGGCGGTGGCCTGCTCCAGGTAAGCCGCGGCGGCCACCGGCCGCAGCACCTCGGCCAGTTGCAGCAATGGCAAGCGCGCCAGCTCGCCGATATCCAGCCCGGCAAAGGTCACCGCCAGGGCCTCGCGCTTGAGCCGCTTGCCCTCGCACAGCGGGCACGGGCTGCCGCGCATGAACTGCGCCACGCGCTTTTTCATCAGCGCGCTCTGGGTGTGGGTGAAGGTGTGCAGCACATAGCGCCGGGCACCGCTGAAGGTGCCCATGTAGCTCGGCTCCTGTTTGCGCTTGAGGGCCTCGCGGGTCTGCTCCGGGGTCAGCCCGGCGTACACCGGCACCGTGGGAGTCTCTTCGGTGAAGAGAATCCACTCGCGCTGTTTTTTCGGCAGTTCGCGCCAGGGAATGTCCACGTCGTAGCCCAGGGTTACCAGGATGTCCCGCAGGTTCTGCCCCTGCCAGGCCAGCGGCCAGGCGGCCACGGCGCGCTGGCGGATGCTCAGCGAAGGATCGGGGACCATGCTCGCTTCATCGACGGCATAGACCCGGCCCAGGCCGTGGCACTGCGGACACGCGCCCTGGGGGGTGTTCGGTGAAAAGTCCTCGGCGTAGAGCATCGGCTGCCCCGGCGGGTAGCTGCCGGCCCGGGAATAGAGCATGCGCACCAAGCTGGACAAGGTGGTCACGCTGCCCACCGAGGAGCGCGTGCTCGGCGTGCCGCGCTGCTGTTGCAGGGCCACCGCCGGCGGCAGGCCGTCGATGCGATCGACATCCGGCACCCCGACCTGATCGATCAGGCGCCGGGCATAGGGCGCCACCGACTCGAAATAGCGCCGCTGGGCCTCGGCATACAGGGTGGAAAACGCCAGGGACGACTTGCCCGAGCCAGACACCCCGCAGAACACCACCAGGGCATCCCGGGGAATGTCCACGTCGACATTCTTCAGGTTGTGCTCGCGGGCGCCGCGCACCCGGACGAAACCGTCGCGATCAGAAGGTGGCGTGCTCGCCAGGGCGTCATGGGGGACATGGGACGAAGAAGTCATGAACCTGCCTGCAGTTGGAGATCGGAAGGGACGCAAACCCACCCTGGGCGAACCGCCGGTGCCGGGGCACGCCCTGGTGCGGCGGTGGGAATCGGCTCAACCCCCCAGCAACGAGCGCACCATGGCGCTCAGGTCCTCGGGGGCGTAGGGCTTGCTCAGCAGGTGGGTGTCCGGGCTGAGCTGGTGATTGCGCGAGATCATGTCCCGGGTATGCCCCGAGGTGAACAGCACCGCGACCGGCGGCGCCTGGGTCCTGGCCCAGGTGGCCAGGTCGGTGCTCTTGATCAGCCCCGGCATCACCACGTCGGTGAAGATCAGGTCGACCGCCAGCCCCTGCAGCAGCAGTTGCATGGCGGCATCGCCGCTGGCCGCGGAGCACACCTGATAGCCCTCGTGCTTGAGCATCTCCACCGCGGCGCTGCGCACATCGGTATCGTCCTCCACCACCAGGATCCGCTCCTGGCCCGCGTTCGCCCGCGGCACCGGGCCAACGGCCGGCAAGGCGGGCTGGGCGACACTGCGGGCAAAGTACATCTGCACCCTTGTGCCCTGCCCCGGGCGGCTGAGAATCTCGATATGGCCACCGCTCTGCTTGACGAAGCCGAACACCATGCTCAGCCCCAGGCCAGTGCCGTGGCCGTCGGTCTTGGTGGTGAAGAACGGCTCGAAGGCCTGCTTGAGCACCTCGGCGGACATGCCGCCACCGCTGTCGGCCACCGTCAGCCGCAGGTACTGGCCGGGGCTCAGGTCCGTGCCGGCGCAGAACTGTCGATCCAGCAGCAGATTCTCCACGCTGATGCCGATGGTGCCCTCGCCGGCCATGGCATCCCGGGCGTTGATCGCCAGGTTGAGCACGGCATTCTCCAGCTGGTTGCGATCCACATGGATGCACCAGGGCTCGGCGGGCAGTTGCACCTGCAGGCGAATGGTTTCCCCCAGGGCCCGTCGCAGCAGTTCAGCCAGCCCCTGATCCAGCTCCCGGGGATCGTAGAGCGCCGGTGACAGCGGCTGGCGCCGGGCGAAGGCCAGCAACTGGGCCGACAGCTTGGCCCCCCGCTCCACCGCGGTCAGCGCGGCACGGGTGCGGCGCTGCACATTGCTGTTGTCCGGCTCGTGCCGGGCCAGCAGGTGCAGGTTGCCGGCGATCACCTGCAACAGGTTGTTGAAGTCATGGGCCACGCCGCCGGTGAGGCCGCCAATGGCTTCGAGCTTCTGTGACTGGCGCAGTTGCTCTTCGGCGGCCAGACGCGCGTTGACCTCTTCCAGTACCCGCTGTTCGAGACTGCGCGCCATCTGCCGCAGGTTGTCCTCGGCGGCCTGCCGACGCTGTTCGGAAATCACGTGGCCGGTGGTTTCCACGACGATGGCGATCACCCCGGCCGGCGCCTGGTCGTCGCCGGCCACCGGGCTGTAATAGAGATCCAGCCAGACGCTTTCCGGCTCGCCGTTGCGCAGCAGCACCAGCTCCTTGTTGCGGTAGGACAAGGTGCCGCCATTGAGGCAGGTGTTCATCACCCCGCGATTGAACTCGGCGACTTCCGGCCAGCCCAGCTCCACCGCGCAGCCCAGCAGATAGGGATGGCGGCCGCCGGCAAATACCGCGTAGGCATCGTTGTAGATCATGTAGCCCAGAGGGCCACAGAGCATCACCATCGGCACCGGCGAACCGAGCATCAGTTGCACCGTGCTGCGCAGGCTGTGGCTCCAGTTGCGCAATGAACCCAGGCTGGTGACGGACCAGTCGAAGGCCCGGATGCGTTCGGCCATCTCGCCTTTCCACCCCTGGCACCCGTGATGATCTGATAAGAACGGCATGAACGGACTCTGCGAAAAACGTGATACAGCATGGATTTTCAAGAGGTTGCAGCACAGCCTCCAGAGCCTTTGAGCACAGCCTCTGCCGATGGTTTCACGGAAATTGCCGCGGCCCCGTTGAACCGACCCGGGGCGGGCCTGAAACAACAGGATAGGCGATGCCGTCCGATCCGGGAGGACGCCCGCAGGCGCCCTCCCGGCCACAGGCGGATTGCCCGCCCGCCAGGACCTCAGTCGGTGCCGTATTTCGGCGAGCGCGGACCGTACAGCAGGCCGGTGCGTTGCCCGGCCGACAGCAGGCGCTGGCTGGTGATGCCGGCGATCGGGTGCCCGGCGTCGGTGGTGGTGTTGATGATCTGCTTCACCGCGGCGGTGATCAGCATGCCCACCAGGCCACCGTTGTTGCCGTTGTTGCCTTCCTCGCTGGAAGCCCGGGCGCTGCCGGTCCACAGGGTGGTGCCGGTCTTGAGATCGACCAGGGTGGCGCTGGCGGTGACCACCGTCTCGCTGCTGATCAGCATGTAGCTGGTGCCGTATTCCTTGACCGTGATGTACAGCCCGGCGTCGGCGCCGAAGATCTCGTTGAGCTTGGCCGGCGACAGGCCATGGATGTCCGCCGGGTTGGTCAGGCCGTTGTGGCGGAAGGTTTCATCCACCACGGCAATCGGCATCACGTAGTAACCGGCTTCGGCCAGGGGAAAGGTCACCTGGGACAGCATGCTGTAGGTGGCCTTGACGTCCGGCGATTCATTGAGCGGCGGCAGCACCAGGATCGACTTCGGCCGGGCCTGCTTGTAGGCCGAGTAGTCCACGGTCTTGGGCGCGGCGCAGCCCACCAGCAGGCTGACGCTCAACAGACCCAGGAGGTTGCGCAAGGTGGTGAAGTTCATTTAGCGGCTCCCTGCTTGGCGTTCTTCAACAGAAAGTCCATGTACGAGGCGGACTCGGGGAACAGCGCCTTCTCGGTATTGAACTGCTGCACCATCTGGTCATCCTTGCCCAGGCCCGCGTAGAGCATGCCCAGGTGCGCGTGGTAACCCGGCGGCACGGCCTTGCCGGTGGACTTGATCTTCTGCAGGTCACGCTCCAGCGCCTCGACCTGGGCTTCGCGGGCTTCCTCGCCCTTGAAGTATTCGTAGGTCTGGGCCTGGTAGGTTTCCCACTGGTACAGCGTCTTCGGCCCGCTGCAGCCGGCCAGCAAAACGCTGCCCAGCAAGGCGCCGGCCAGCAGGGGCCGCGCGGTGAAGGTCTTGAACATGCTTACATCTCCCTGTTAGCAGTATTGATCAGCGGCCGGGTTTCCAGGCCCCGGCATCGATGGCTTCGACCATGCGGTTGACCGCCTCGCGCATGGCCAGGTCCAGCACCTTGCCGTTGAGGGTCGAGTCGTAGGAAGCGGTGCCACCGAAGCCGATCACTTCACGGTTGGACAGGGCGTACTCGCCGGCACCCTGGGTCGAATAGACCACTTCGGAGGTGCTGATATTGACGATGTTCAACGCCACCTTGGCGTAGGCCACCTGGGTCTTGCCGCGGCCGAGAATGCCGAACAGCTGATGGTCGCCGGTTTCCTTGCGGCCGAACTCGGTGACGTCGCCGGTGACCACGAAATCCGCGCCCTTGAGCTTCTGCGCCTGGCCCTTGATCGCCGCTTCCTGCTGGATCTCGCCCATGTTGTCGCGATCCAGCACGTTGAACCGGTTGGTCTGCTGCAGGTGGGTGATGAGGATGGTCTTGGCCTGGCCGCCGAGGCGGTCGACGCCGTCGGAGAAAATCCCGCGCATGTAGCTGGAGCGGTTATCGAACTTGCCCACCGCCATCGGCACCCGGGCCCCGGTCCACACCTGGCTGGCGCTCTGGACCTTCTCCACCGGCAAGGCGCGGGAGCTTTCAGTGGCACAACCGCTCATGCCCGTCAGCACCGCCAGTGCTGCGCCGGACAACATCAACTTCGAGATCACTCTCACTCTAGGTTCCTTTTTGAGTATCCATTTGGGTGCACCGTCTCGATGCACTTTCGCCCTGCCGTAAGCCTCTGGCCCCAGTCTGTGGGGGCAGGAAAAGCATCGGCGGGACGTTCTGAAACTTGATGCAGGGGGCATCATCGGCGGCGATTATGCCAAAGCGCCACCATGCCGAAAAGGAATAAAAAATCATCAGCGTCCACCTGTCTCCGCTCGCAAAACCTCGGGGCCGGTAGCTGTGTAGCCGCTGCCGCAGGCTGCGAACGGCTCCGCAGGAGACGTAAAGTCCTGAGATCGCTAGAGGCTCGGCGGCGGATCGCCAAGCAAGGCCCTGCGGGCCTTTGCGCAGCCTCGCCAGGGCTCGGCAGCGGCTACAGGCCAGTGCCGAGCCTGACTTTTGTAGCCGCTGCCGCAGGCTGCGAACGGCTCCGCAGGAGACGCAAAGTCCTGAGACCGCTAGAGGCCGGCGGCGGATCGCCAAGCAAGGCCCTGCGGGCCTTTGCGCAGCCTCGCCAAAGCTCGGCAGCGGCTACAGGCCAGTGCCGAGCCAGGCTTTGTAGCCGCTGCCGCAGGCTGCGAACGGCTCCGCAGGAGACGCAAAGTCCTGAGATCGCCAGAGGCTCGGCAGGAGATCGCCAAGCAAGGCCCTGCGGGCCTTTGCGCAGCCTCGCCAGGGCTCGGCAGCGGCTACAGGCCAGTGCCGAGCCAGGCTTTGTAGCCGCTGCCGCAGGCTGTGAACGGCTTGGGCGGCATTCCGACGCAGGAGACGCAAAAGTCCTGAGATCGCCAGAGGCTCGGCGGCAGTCAGCGAAAGTCCCGACTGCGCACGCTGATGCCAGCCAGCAACGGGCTCAGATCCGTCAGGCGTCCGGCAATCAGGTGGCGCACTTCGCCCTCGGTCTCCAGGGTGCCGTCGACCTTGAGCAACTGCGCCCCCACCAGCACCCGGCGCTGGCGCTCGGCCAGATCGCGCCAGACCACCACGTTGACGTTGCCGAACTCGTCTTCCAGGGTGACGAAGGTCACCCCGCTGGCGGTGCCCGGGCGCTGGCGCCCGGTGACCAGCCCGGCCACGCTCACCGAACGCCCGTGCTCCACCGCCAGCAACTCGCGGGAACTGCGGCAGCGCCGGGCCTTGAGCTGCGCACGCAGCAACGCCAGAGGATGGGGCCCCAGGGTGGTGCCAAGGCTGTGGTAATCGGCCTGCAGGTCTTCACCGACACTCGGCCGGGGCAGGTTCACCGGGGCCTCCTCCTGGCGTGGCAGATCGGCGAACAGCCCCAGTTGCTTCTCCACCCCGGCCACTTCCCAGCGCGCCCGGTAGCGATCCCCGGCCAGCGCCCGCAGGGCGCCGGCGTCCGCCAGCAGCTCCTGGGCCCGGACATCCAGCCGGGCCCGCTCGGCCAGGTCGGCAATGTCGGCAAAGGTCCGCTGCCGGCGAGCGCTTTCGATGCGCAGGCCGTCCTCCTGGCGAAAGCCCTTGATCATGCGCAGCCCCAGGCGCAGGGCCGGCTGCCCGGACAGGCCCTGTCCAGCGTCCAGGCTGCAGTCCCAGTCACTGGCGCTCACCTCCACCGGCAAAATCTGCAAACCGTGGCGCCGGGCATCCTGGAGGATCTGGTCCGGGCTGTAGAAACCCATGGGCCAGCTGTTGATCAGGGCGCAGGCGAAGGCCGCCGGCTCATGGCACTTGAGCCAGCAGCTGGCGTAGGTCAGCAAGGCAAAGCTGGCGGCATGGGACTCGGGAAAGCCGTAGCTGCCAAAGCCCTTGATCTGCTCGAAGATCTGCGCCGCGAACTCGTCGCTGTAGCCGTTCTTGCGCATGCCCTGGCGCAGCCGTTCGCGGTGCGGCTCCAGGCCGCCGTGGCGCTTCCAGGCGGCCATGGAGCGACGCAACTGGTCGGCCTCGCCCGGGGTGTAGTCGGCGGCGACAATGGCGATCTGCATCACCTGCTCCTGAAACAGCGGCACGCCCAGAGTTCGCTTGAGCACCGCTTCCAACTTCGGCGACGGGTACGTCTCCGGCTCTTCACGGTTACGCCGACGCAAGTAGGGATGGACCATGCCGCCCTGGATCGGCCCGGGGCGGACGATGGCCACCTCGATCACCAGGTCATAGAAGTTCTGTGGCTTGAGCCGGGGCAGCATCGACATCTGCGCCCGCGACTCGATCTGGAACACACCAATGGTGTCGGCGCGACCAATCATCTGGTAAGTGGCCGGGTCTTCGGCCGGAATGCTGGTGAGGCTGTAGCGCTGGCCGCGATAGCCGTGGATCAGGTCAAAACAGCGGCGGATGGCGCTGAGCATGCCCAGGGCAAGGATGTCCACCTTGAGCAGGCCGACCATGTCCAGGTCGTCCTTGTCCCACTGGATCACCGTGCGCTCGGCCATGCTCGCGTTTTCCACCGGCACCAGATGGTCCAGGGGCTGCTCGGAAATCACGAAGCCGCCGGGGTGCTGGGACAGGTGCCGGGGAAAGCCGATCAACTGCCCGGTCAGGCTCAGGACCCGGCGCAGCACCGGGCTCTCGGGGTCGAAACCGGCCTCCTGCAGACGCTCGACACTGGGCGGCGTATCGCTCCAGTGGCCGCAGCAGTCGGCCAGGGCGTTGACCTGATCCGGCGGCAGGCCCAGGGCCTTGGCCACATCGCGCACCGCCCCGGCGCCGTGGTAGGTACTGACCACCGCGGTCAGCGCCGCGCGGTGCCGGCCGTAACGCTGGAACACGTACTGCAGCACCTCTTCGCGGCGCTCGTGTTCGAAGTCGACGTCGATGTCCGGCGGCTCGTTGCGTTCCCGCGACAAGAAGCGCTCGAACAGCAGGGTCGAGCGGTCCGGGTCGATCTCGGTGATGCCGAGGACGAAACACACCACCGAGTTGGCCGCCGAACCCCGGCCCTGGCAGAGAATGTGCTGGCGCCGGGCAAAATCGACGATGTCGTGCACGGTAAGAAAGTAGCTCTCGTAGCCCAGGTCGCTGATCAACGTCAGCTCATGCTCGATCTGCTGCAGCACCTCGGCCCGGGCTCCACCGGGCCAGCGCCGCAGAATGCCGCGCTGGGTCAGCACCCGCAGCCAGGAGCCAGCGTCATGGCCGTCGGGCACCAGCTCCCGGGGGTATTGGTAGCGCAACTGGCCGAGGTCGAAAGCGCAGCGTCCGGCGATGGCCAGCGATTCGTCGAGCAAGGCCTGCGGGTACAGGCCTTGCAGCACCTCGATGGGCCGCAGGTGACGCTCGCCGTTGGCGAACAGGCGCTGCCCGGCCTCGGCCACCGGCAGGTGATGGCGGATCGCGGTCATGGTGTCCTGCAAGGCCCGGCGCCCGCGCACGTGCATGTGCACATCGCCACAGGCCACGGCCGGCAGCCCCAGTTGCCGGGCCAGGGCCAGCCGCTGTTGCAGGTGCCGGGCATCGTCCTGGCCGCAATGCAGCTCCAGCGCCAGCCACAGGCGCTCGGGAAACACCTGCTGCAACCAGCGGCCCTCGGCCAGCGGCTCGTCGGCGCCCGTCAGCCACAGGGCCAGCAGCCCCGGCAAGGGTTCGGCGAAGTCCTCGCGCAGCAGGCGATAGCTGCCCTTCTCGGCCCGTCGCCGGGCCCGGGTGATCAACCGGCACAGGCCCTGGTAACCCGCCAGGTCCTCCACCAGCAGCACCAGGCGCGGGCCGTCCTCGACCTGCATTTCGCTGCCGATGATCAGCTTGAGGCCAGTATCGCGTGAGGCCTGCCAGGCACGGACGATTCCCGCCAGGGTGCACTCATCGGTGATCGCCAGGGCCTGGTAGCCCAGGGCCGTGGCGCGCTGGAACAACTCGGCGGCACTGGAGGCGCCGCGCTGAAAACTGAAGTTGGACAGGCAGTGCAGCTCGGCATAGGCGCTCATGCGAACCAGCCTTGCAGGAGCAAGGGCCCGGGTTCGCCCACCTGGCGATAGGCCCAGCCCTGCTGGCCGGCCGCGGTTTCGATCAGGTAGTAGTCACGGCGCACGTCGGCGCCGTCCCACCAGCCGGACTCGATGCGCTCCGGGCCCATGAGAATCCGCACGCTGCCTTCGTTCAAGGGCTGCACCTCGCTGAACAGCCAGCCGGGACGGCGCAGCCCGGGGTTGGCCGGACACGGCTGCGGGTCGGCCCGGGGTTGCCAACTGCGCTCCGGTCGATGATCGGCGCGGTGCCCCAGGCCCTGCACCGCGTCATCCCCCAGGCGCGCCCGCAGGCGTTCGCGCAACTGCTCCCAGGGCAGGTTCTGCTGCGGGCGCTCGTCGAACAGTTCGGTGTGCCGGGGCACGAACAGCGGCAGGTCCTCGGCAACCAGCCGCAGGTTGCGCACCGGCGCCGGCACCTGGATCCGCTCCAGGCGCCCACGGGCCAGTTCAAACAGCATCGCCGGATCGCGCTCGGCGCTGAGCAGGCCCACCGGGATCAGGGTGTCGGCGCCTTCGGCATGTTCCAGGTGCAGGGCAAAACGCTGCACCCCGCTGTCGCGTCCACAGAGAAAGGCCGCCAGATCGGCAGTCAGCCGGCGCAGGGGAAACAGCAGCGCCTGATGGGACAGCACATCGAAATTCAGCTCGATGCGCAGGTCGAAACGGTCCGGCGGCTGATAGAACGCCAGCCCCAGCGGACGCTCGCCGAGCAGGGTATCCAGGTGCTTGAGCAGGCTGCCGTCAAAACGCCGGGCCAGGCTGGGCCGGGGCAGCTCCCGCAACTGCTGGAAGCTGCGCACCCCCATGCGCGACAGGGCCGTGGCCTGCTCCGGGGCCAGCCCCAGGCGCTCGATGGGCATGGCCCCCAGGGCCCTGGCCAGGGCCTCGCCGTCGGCCACCGCCAAGCCGTCATAGGCATTGGCCAGGACCCGGGCCGCCGCCGGGTTGGGCGCAGCAACGATGCGATGGCGAAAGCCCAGGGCCTGCAACTCCCGGCGCAAACGCGCCTCCAGCTGCGGCCAGGGGCCGAACAGGCCCAGGCTGGACTCGATCTCCAGCACCAGGGTACGGGGGTAGGCCACGCTGACCTGGGAGCTGAAGCCATAGGCCCAGGCGGCGAGGAACTGCTGCCAGTGCTCGATCTGTCGGGGGTCGTATTCGGCGCTGGCAAAGGCCTTGGTCAGAGCCTGGGCGGCGGTCAGGGACTGCCCCGGGCGCAGGCCCAGCTCGCGGGCGGCGCCATTCACCGCCTGGATCACCCGGCGCTGTGGGGTGCCACTGAGCAGCGCCAGGGGCGCCTCGGGTTCGGCGCGCTGACGCAGCACGGCGTCCAGCGCCAATTGCGGGAACAGAATGCACACCCAGCGCATGCCAACCTCAGTGCCCGGCGGGCCAGGCAATCGGGGCCGGATGGGCCAGGCCGCCCCGGCACTTGAGTACCCGCAACTGCACGGGGCGGCCCTGCACGCTGATCCTCAGGGCCGCCGGAGAGGGGTTGTGCGCGGCGTCCAGGGGCCGGTAGGCGAAGGCCAGAGTCTGGCCACTTTCCGCCGCCACCTGCAGGCGCCGCAGGGCGCGGTCGTCGACCTGCCGCGGCCAGCACAGCACCGCGCCGCAACTGCCGGAACGCAGGCACTGCTCGGCGGCCCACAAGGCATCGCGCTCCCCGGCCTGGATGATCGACAGCTGGCGCACATCCACCCCGGCGTTCTGCCAGGCCTGGGGATAGGGCACGAAGGGTGGCGCCACCAGCACCACCCGCTCCCCCGCCGCGGTCAGCCGCGCCAGGCTCGGCCACAGCAACTGCAGCTCCCCCAGGCCCTGGGCAGCGATGAGGATTTCCGTCAGCGCCGCCTCCGGCCAGCCACCGGTGGGCAGCACCGCATCCAGGGCGGCATGCCCCGTCGGCTGCAGGCTGGCCGGCGCGGCCGCCGGGCGGCCTTTCCATACCCGTCCGCCATTGAACAGGGTATCCAGTGCGACCACGGCGCCCATCAGCCTGGCCTCACCAGACCGCAGAACACACCTTCGATAAACAGTTCGTGGTCGGCGCTGACCTCGATCGGCTGATAGGCCGGGTTGCGCGGCAGCAGACGGATGCTCTGGCCCTTGCGCTCGAAACGCTTGATGGTGACCTCGCCGTCCAGGCGGGCGATCACCGTCTGGCCGTTACGCACCTCACTGCTGCGGCGCACCGCCACCAGATCGCCGTCGAGGATGCCGTCATCGATCATCGAATCGCCCTGGACCCGCAGCAGGTAATCCGGAGTGCGGGAGAACATCCCCGGGTCCAGCCACAACTGGCCGTGTATGTCGGCATCGACGCCAATCGGCGCACCGGCGGCCACCCGCCCCAGCACCGGGATCTCCAGCAGCTCCGGGCGCCGCGGCTGATTGAGCAGGCGAATGCCCCGGGCCTGATGCGGGTTGACCTCGATGAACCCGGCCTCGGTCAGCGCCAGCACATGCTTGCGCGCCACGCTGCGCGAGGCAAAACCGAACGCCTCGCTGATTTCAGCGAGGCTTGGGGACTGGCCATGATCGGCGATGCGTTCGCGGATAAAGGTCAGGATGGCACTGCGGCGGGGGGATAAAGTCGTCATGGAGTACATTTGTACTCCTCTCGGATTTATCTGACAAGAACCGCCAATCAGTCCAGGCCATGGTGGGCCAGAAAGCCGCCGACATAGTCGATGAACGCCTGCACCTTGGCAGTCGCCCGCCGGTGACTGGGGTAGACCGCGAGGATGTGCGGCCCGAAGCTGTCGGGGTCGATCGCGTAATCGGCCATCACCCGCACCAGGCGCCCATCAGCCAGGTACGGCGCGGCACTCCACAGCGGCGTGTGTAGCAGGCCACGCCCGGCCAGGGCATTGGCCAGCAGCAGGTCGTAATTGTCACTGCGCAGGCGTGGCGCCTGGGGCTGGGGCAGGCTCAGGCGCTGGCCGTCGCGCTCGACCCACCAGAATTCCCGGCTGAGCAAGGGGTGGCGATACAGCAGCCATTCATGCTCCTCCAGGGTCTGAGGATTCACCGGCCGGCCCTTGCGCGCCAGGTAGGCCGGGCTGGCGCACAGGGCCAGGCGGTTGCTCCCGACCACCCGGGCAATCAGCCCCGGCAGGTCGTCATGGCCTTCGCGCAGGGCCAGGTCGTAGCCGCTTTCCAGCAGGTTGACGAACTCGTCGCACAGGTCCACTTGCAGATTGATCTGCGGGTACTGTTCAAGAAACCCGCCACACACCTGATCGAGAAACGCCTGACCGTAGGCCAGCGGCGCGGTGACCTTGAGGTTGCCGCGCAGACCGTGCTGCAACTGTTCCACCTCCTCGCCCACCTCCTCCATTCGCTGCAGCACCTGGCGCGCGGTCTCCAGGTAGAGCCGGCCGATTTCGGTGAGCACGATGCGCCGGGTACTGCGCTCGAACAAGCGCGAACCCAGCTCCGCCTCCAGGTGGTTGACCGCCTTGGTCAGGGCCGACGGGGTCTTGCCCAACTGCTCCGCCGCCCGACTGAAACTGCCCAGCTGAGCGGTGACTACGAACATCTTCAAGGCATTCCACTTGTCCATGGTTTTTCCATTCAGGCAAAAATGTTTTTCGTGAATCGGCCGTTCTGCCCGCTACGGGCAGCCCCTAATCTGGCGATCAGACGTAATAACAAGGAAATGTTCAATGAAAAAATTGACCCCTACGCTGCTGCTGGTCGCCATGAGTTTTGCCTCATTGGAAGCCATGGCTGCCGCCGATCTGGTGCTGCTCAACGGACAGATCTTCACCGCCGACCGCGCCCAGCCCAAGGTCCAGGCCCTGGCGGTGGAAAACGGCAAGGTTCTGCAAACCGGCAGCGATGCGCAGATCAAGGCACTGATCGACAGCCACACCCGGGTCGTCGATCTGGGGGGCAAGACCCTGATGCCGGGCCTGATCGACACCCACTCCCACGCGATCTTCGGTGGCCTGGAAATGACCAGCGCCAACCTGCAGGACGAGGTGGTCAGCCTCGACGAACTGGAAAAACGCCTGCGCGCCTGGCGTGACGACGGCAGCGCCCGGCATGCCGACGTGCTCAGTATCGCCGGCATGAGCTCGGCCTACTGGGCCCAGGCCCAGGCCCTGGGCCAGCGTTTCAACCAGGGTGAATGGGCCAGCGTACCGGTGGTATTCACCGGCAGCGATCACCATACCGCCTGGGCCAATGACTTCATGCTCCAGCGCGCCGGAATCGACGCGGCCCTGCTCAACAGCCTGCCCGAGGCCGAGCGCAGCACCATTGGCCAACTGCCCGACGGCCGCCCCAACGGTTTCCTGGTGGACGCCGGCTGGGACCGGGTGGCCGCGAAAATGCCGGTGCCGGCCCCCGAACAGATGCTGCGCGCCGCGCAATCGGCCCTGCACTACAACAACAGCCTGGGGATTACCGCCTGGATGGACCCCGCCGCCAACGCCGCTCCCGGCGAAGCGGTGTTCGCCCTCAAGCCCACCGAGCACACCGTCGGCGTGCTGCCGGCCTACAAGGCCCTGGCCGAGAGCGACGGGCTGACCGCCCACGTCGCCGCATTGCTGGTGGCCAACCCCCGCAGCCGCCCCACCGACCTCAACACCCTGGACAAGGTGCGCCAGCAGTTCCAGGGCATTCCCAACCTGACCCTGCCGGGCATCAAGATCTTCGCCGACGGAGTGATCGAATACCCGGCCCAGAGCGCGGCGATGCTCGAGCCCTACAACAACTCCCACAAACACGGCGAACTGCTGATCGACCCGGCGCATTTTGGCGAACTGGTCAGCGCCATCGACCAGCGCGGCTGGCTGGTGCACATCCACGCCATCGGCGACCGCGCGGTGCGTGAGTCGCTGAACGGCATCGAGCAGGCGCGCAAGGATCGCCAGAGCGGCATCAGCCACTCCATCACCCACCTGCAGATGGTCAACCCCAAGGAGTTCGCCCGCTTCAAGCCGCTCAACGTGATTGCCTCGATGCAACTGCTCTGGGCCTCGGCCGACGACTACACCCTGGACATGATCAAGCCCTACGTCAGTGCCCTGGCGTTCCGCTACCAGTACCCGGCGCACTCGCTGCTCAAGCAGGGCGCGACCATCGCCGGCGCCAGCGACTGGCCGGTGTCGTCTCCCAACCCGTGGAACGCCATGGCCCAGGCCATCACCCGCCAGGGGCCACTGGGGGTGCTCAACGCCGACGAACGCCTGGACCGCGAAACCCTGTTCTATGCCTACACCCTGAATGCCGCGCGCACCCTGGGCCTGGAGCAGCAGATCGGCTCGCTGACCGCCGGCAAACAGGCCGACTTCATCGTCCTCGACCGCGACGTGTTTGCCGTGGACGAAAAGGCCCTGCATGAAACCCAGGTGCTGCAGACCTGGTTCGCCGGCCGCGAGGTCTACAGCCGCCCACTCTGACCCCGCCCCACCGTTACACCGCCCGCCCCGCGCCCTGGTGACGCCGGGGCACGGCGCCGCCTTGCCCGCTCCCCCCATAACAATCACAACAACGGGAAAACCATGAAGACCCTCACCCTGCTCACCCTGGGCGCCGTGTGCCTGCTGCCGCAGGCCGGCCACGCCCTGCCCCTGACCGACGACCTGGCCGTGGAACTGGAGCTGACCCTGGCCAGCGACTACCGCACCCGCGGCATCTCCCAGACCCAGAACGACCCCGCGGCCCAGGCGGCCGCGACCCTGCTGCACAGCAGCGGCCTATACCTGGGCACCTGGAGCTCCAATGTCGATTTCGGCGGCGGCCTGAAGACCCGCCAGGAACTCGACTACTACGGCGGCTGGCTGTGGCAGGCCAGCGAGGACCTGAGCCTGGACCTGGGCTACCTGAAGTACAGCTACCCCCGGGAAGCCGGGTTAAACCAGAGCGAGGTGTACGGCATTCTCAGCGTCTACGGAGTCAAGCTGGCGGCCTATTACTCCGACGATGCCCCCGGCATCGACAGCCAGCAGAGCACCCTGTACCGCTACCTCGGCTACGAGACTCGACTGCCGCTGGACCTGGGGCTGCACCTGCGCTACGGCCAGATGGACTTCAAGGACCCGCGGCTGATCCGCGCCTCGGGCCAGGGCGAGGACAGCTACCACGAATGGGAGGCCAAACTGACCCGGGACCTTGCCGGGCTGGAACTGGGCCTGAGCTACATCGACACCGATCTGTCTCGCAGCCAGTGCACCAGCAACTACGGCTTCAGCGACCTGTGCGGGGCGACCTGGGTGGCCAGCGTCAAGAAGACCTTCTGAATGCCCATCCCGAAGGCCGCCGTCGCTGGCAAGCCAGGGCCTGCAAAAGCCTGAGCAAACACCCCGGCAAGGCACCTGAGACCGGTCGGTTAAGCGCTAGAACGAACGAAACATAACCTGTGGCGCGCAAGCTTGCTCCCGTGGGAGCGGCCGACGCTCGGGGGCGTAGCCGTCGCATTTTTGGGGCCGCTGCGCGGCCCAGCGGGAGCAAGCTCCCTCGCCACAGGTACAGTGCTTGCCCTGAACTGACGGGCATCAGGCAAGGCGCCCCGCAAGTCCCGCAGGAGCCGGCTTGCCGGCGAAGCGGCCCGAAAGACCGCCGCCATTGGCTCAGCCGCGCTGCAGGATCCGATCCATGACCCAGTCGGTCTTCAGCGCCTCGCAGGCCTGGGCCGGGTGCACTGCGTCGCCGCGGATATGGGCGTTCATGCCCTGCACGTGATGCCACTGGATGTGCTCGGGGTGCTCGATGACCAGGCTCAGGGGCTCTTCGGCTTCAAGTTGCAGCGGATGCTCGTCGAACACGGAAAAGGTGATGCGCCCCTGGCTGCCGATGATCTCCACCCGGTCCACCCGGCGGTCGGCAACGAAGTTCCAGGCGCCGCTGCCCAGGGCCCCGCAAGCAAAGCGCCAACTGGCGCTGACTGCATCCTCGGCGGCATACAGCCCGGCCTGGCGAGTGCTGATGCCGGCCACCTCGACGATGTCGCCCACAAGGTACTGGAACAGGTCCAGGCCATGACTGGCCAGGTCGGCGAAATATCCGCCACCGGCAATCCGTGGGTCGGTCCGCCAGTTGGCCGCGCCGCTGCGGTCTGCCTCGGAGGCGGCCTTGCTCAGGCTCCAGTGCAGGTGCCGGACCTCACCGATGCGCCCGTCCGCCAGCCATTGCCGCACCTGGGCAAAGCGCGGCAGGGAACGCCGGTAATAGGCCACGAACAGGTGCAACCCGGCCTGCTGGAACGCCTGCTGCATGGCCCGGCTCTGCCCGGCATGCAGGGCCATGGGTTTTTCCACGCAGCAATGCTTGCCGGCGGCGGCCACTTGCAGGCTGTAGGCGTAGTGGCTGTCGGGGGGCGTGGCGATGTACACCGCGTCCACCTCGGGGTCGTCGATCAGGGCCTGGGCATCGGTGTACCAGCGGGCAATGCCGTGGCGCCGGGCATAGTCGCGCACCGCCTCGGCGCGGCGGCCCATCACCGCCACCAGCGCCGAACCCGGGACCTTGTAGAAGGCCGGGCCGCTCTTGCGCTCGGTGACGCTGCCGCATCCGATCATGCCCCAGCGCACGGTGCGCAGCGGCCCGGCCTCGGTGCTCATTTCGCCGCTTGCAACGCGCGCAGGTCGAGCTGGCCGTTGTGCAGCGGCGGGCACCAGTAGTAGCCACCGGTGATCGGCCGGCTCATGCGGTACAGGCCGTCGACGATGCCGTCTTCCAGGCCGCTCATGCGCCGCAGCTGGACTTCGAAGGCGTTCAGGCTGTGACCGAAGGCGAGGAACATCAGGCCGCCCTTGTCACCTTCGACCCAGGGCATCGAGCGGCGCACCATGAAGGCCTCCGGGGTGAAGCTTTCCTGGGCGGTGCGCTTGACGTGGGCCGACTCCGGCGCGTCGTCCAGCTCTTCGTTGTCGCTCAGGCGCCGGCCGATGATGTGGTCGCGCTCTTGCTGGTGCATCGCGGCAAAGCCCTTGAAGTCGTGCTGCCACTGCTGGATCGCGGCAAAGCTGCCACCGCGCAGGCCGTCTTCACCCTCGGCCAGTGCGGCGGCCACGGCGGCTTCATCCTCAGGGTTTTCGGTGCCGTCTTCGTAACCGGTGAGGTCATGGCCGGTCTTGTGGCGGAAGGTTTCGTTCATCGCCACCAGGCGCAGGGCCGGGGCCAGGGCCGCCGCCAGTTCGTTGCTGCGGTGCAGCAGTTCGCCGCGATCAGCGCCGTGCAGCCAGACCCACAGCGCGTGCTGGGTCGAAGGGTTGTCGACACCGACGCCGGTCAGCGCCGGGAACGCCTTGAGCCCTTGCACCCGGGCGCCCAGGGCCTTGACCAGGGAAGCGCCAAAGCCTGCCACCGCCGTTGCGCCGTCCACCCGTGCCAGCAACTGGTCGAGGGCCTGGGGCAACGCCTCGATGGATTCGAGGGCAAAGAACAAATGACGGGCCTGGGACGGAACGGGTGCAGCGAGGATGCCGGGCTGGTAGTAACTCATGGGAACTCCTGAATAAAGGCGGGGAGTTTACCGCTGTGCGGCGCAGGCGTCAGTGCCGTCGCGCAACGGATTGGCAACCGGCAGCAACAGCACAGCTCCGGCCTGCGCCAAGGGGCCGCCGGCCCGCCCGGCAGCCGCTGGCGGGCGAAGCCGGGGCGCCCCTAGTGGATCCGATAGTGAAAGGTGTTGCGCACCGCCGGCACCGTCACCGCCCGACCGTCGATCAGCCGAGGCTGGTAGCGGAAGGTCGCCACCGCCGCCAGGGATGGGCGCATGAACAGCGGGTGGCAGCCGTCGATGACCTTGGGGTTCTCCACCCGGCCCTGGGGGTTGACGCTGTATTCCACGGTGCAGTCGCCTTCCAGGTTCTTGTCCAGGGCTCGCTGCGGGTAGTCCGGAGCCTCCTTGCTCAGGGGCTGGTACTGGCGGCTGTCGGCGGCGGCCTGGGCCGCCTGCTGGCGCGCGCGCTCGGCGGCCAGCCGCGACTGTTCGGCGCGCTGGGCCTGGGCTTGTTCCTGGGCCAGGCGTTGCTCGGCGTCGCGCTGGCGCTGTTCGGCGTCCAGGCGCTCGCGCTGCTGGCGTTGCTGCTCCTGCGCCTGCTCACGTTTCTTGTCATCCACACGCTTGCGCGCCAGGGCCGCCTGTTCCAGCTTCTGCGCCTGCACCTGGGGGTCCACCTGGGGTTGACTCGGCGGCGGCGGAGCCGTTGGCGCGGGCGGTGGTGGCGGTGCCACCTCGGCCACCGCCGGCAGGGGGTCGGCGGGGGCGGCGGGAGGCGCCAGCATCACCAGTTGGGTGGTCAGCACCGCCGGGGCCTCGACCTGGGGTTTGTCCACCGACCAGCCCAGCACCAGCGCCGCCAGCACCCCGGCGTGCAGGGCCAGGGCCAGGGTCGCCGCCAGGCTGTTGCGCCAGAAGCCGGAGGCTTCGGGCCCCATGGGCAGCACTGTGGGGCTGTGGATGATCATCGCCGTCATTGCGGGGCCTCGGTCACCAGCCCCAGGTTGTGCACCCCGCCCTGCTGCAACGCGGCCATGGCCGCCACCACGCTGGCGTAGGCGGCGTCCTGGTCGGCACGGATGTACACCTGGGTGTCGCCGCGCTGGGCAATCACCTGGGCCACCTTGGCGCGCATCTGCTCCAGGTCCACGGCGCTGTCGGTCTGGTGCCGGGTGTCGAGTTCGCTGCCCAGGTTCCAGTAGTAGCCGCCCTCGGCCTTCACCGACAGGGTGAGGATCTGCTGGCGGCTGTCGGTGGCCAGGGCCTGGCTGGCGACCTTGGGCAATTGGATCTTCACCCCCTGGGTGAGCATCGGCGCGGTGACCATGAAGATCACCAGCAGCACCAGCATCACGTCGATGTAGGGCACCACGTTCATTTCCGCCTTGGGTCCGTGCTTGCGTTGCGGCCTGACTAACATCGGCTTGCTCCTTCTCTCAGGCGGCCACGGCCAGGTGGCTCGGGGTGCCCTGCAAGGTGCGGTGCAGGCGCACCTGCAGTTCGTTGCCAAAGGCGTAGTAGCGGGTCAGCAGGGTCTGGCTGCGGGCCGAGAAGCGGTTGTAGGCGATCACCGCGGGAATCGCCGCGAACAGGCCGATGGCAGTGGCGATCAGCGCCTCGGCGATGCCCGGGGCCACGGTGGACAGGGTCGCCTGCTGCACCTGGGACAGGCCGAGGAAGGAGTTCATGATCCCCCACACGGTGCCAAACAGGCCGATATAGGGGCTGACCGAACCCACGGTGGCAAGAAACTGCAGGCCCTTTTCCAGGCGGGTTTCCTGCTCGCTGATGGCCACGTACAGGGCCCGTTCCACGCCCTCCAGCACGCCTTCAGCGGCGCCGCCGGCCGCGCCGTGCAGGTGGCCGAATTCCTCATAGCCGGCGACAAAGATCGGCTCCACGCCGCCTTCGCCGTCGGCCTTGCGGGCCACTTCGCGGTACAGCGGCAAGAGTTCGGGGGCGGCGCGAAAGCGCTGGATGAACGCGTTGCAACGGCGCTCACGGCCGCGCAGCACGGCGCCGCGCTGGATGATCAGGTACCAGCTGAGCAGGGATGCCAGGAGCAGGGTCAGCATCACCGCCTTGACCAACAGGCTGGCATCGCTGATCAGCCCCCAGATGCTCATGTGTTCGAGTGTGGCTTGCATGGTGAAACTCCTTCGCGGGTGCCCGCCGGGGCCTGAGCCGTGCCGGCGGGGCTATTCGATGACATGCCGATGACCGGGTGATGACAGCCGCTCAGGGCAGCTTCAGGGCCCGGGTGACGTCGGCCCAGGGCACGAACTTGAAGTTCTGGGTCTGCTCGGGCATGCGCTTGCGCCCGTCCTGGACCACCAGCAGGCCCTGGCTCCAGGGCCCGCCGAGGTTGGCCGAGGTGACTTCCAGGCCGTCGGTTTCCGAGGCGCCGTCGATCCCCGCCGCGGCGTTGAGGCCGACCCGAAAGGCACCGTGGGAAGCGAACGGCGGCTCGGCGTCCAGCACCAGGTAGCTGTCGTTGCCCTGGCTGGAAATCACCAGGTAGTCGCGGGCGTTGCTCTGGTACAGGGCCAGGCCCTCGACATCGGCCTGCAACAGGCCGCCGACCTTGATCACGCTGTGCAGGGTCGCCGGTTGTTCGGGGCGGGCGTCCAGGGACCAGACCCCGACGTCCTCTTCCCCCAGGAACAGCCGCTGGCGCTGGTCGTCGGCGACGCAACCCTCGGGCTGGCTGGCCACCTTGAACTGGCGCACCAGCTCGCCCTGGGCACTGCCGGACGGCGCACTCAGGCGGTACTGGACGAAGGTGCCGTCCTTGTCGTTGGCAATCGCATAGATCTCGCCGCTGGCGGGCTGGAACAGGCACAGCCCGTAGATCGCCTTGAGTGGCGTGGGGATCTCCCCGGCTTCGCGCAGCTCGCCGCTGGCACGGTCGATGGCGAACAGGCTGAGGCTGTTGCGGTCGCGGTTGCTGGCCACGGCCAGGTCCACGGTCTGCTGGCCCAGCTTGAAGTTGGGGCGCACGTCGACGTTGTTCAGGCGCCCCACCGCCAGTTCCTGCAACAGCTTGCCCTGCAGGTCGTAGGCCAGCAGGCCCTGCTTCTTGTTGGTGCCCAGCACCCGGCTCAGGGACGGCTGCTGCGGGTGAACCCAGATCGCCGGGTCATCGGCGGCATCGCCCTGGCGCCCCACCGGTTCGCTCTGCACCGCCGCCTGCACGTTGGGCAATACCGGCGGCAGGACCGGCGCATGGGCCTGCCAGTCCAGCTGGCCCTGGTACAGGCGGCCATCCTCGTCATCGCGCAGCAACACTTGCAGGCCCTTGGCGCTGGCGCGCAGAGCGATGTTTTCCGGTTCCTTGAGGCCACTCAGGGGCAAGGTGGCCTGGGCCGACCAGCCCTGCTCCTGCTGCTGATAGAGATGCAGTTGCGCGGCTTTCGGGTCCAGGCCCAACACCCCGCCCGGCACCAGGGCCATGGCTCCGGCGCTTTTCCTGATCTCGCCAAAGGGCGCGCGCAGGGCCACCGGCTGGCGCGCGGTGTCGGCTTCGGCGTGGGCCGGGTAGGCCCACCAGCCGACGTTCTGTTCATTGACCAGCAGTTGCTGGGCGGCGTCGTCCACCTGGCAGAACTTGGCCTCCGGCGGCAGCGGCAGGCCACGCACCCGTCGCGGCTCGGCGCTCAGTTGCGCGCCGTGGCCCACCAGCCACTGCTCGCCCTTGCCCTCCTCGCCCACCAGGAACAGGAACAGGTTGCTGGCCTCGTCGCGGTACAGGCACAGGCCGTTGACCGGGAAGTCGCGGGGCGGCAGGTACAGCGGCTGACCCCAATGCCGGGCCTTCGGGTCGAGGCTCAGCAGCAGCGCCTGCTGGCGTTCGTTGTCCAGGCTGGCCACCAGCAGTTGCTGGCCGGCGGCGCGGCTGTCCAGGCCGTTGAACGAGCCCTTGAAGCGGGCCAACTGGCGACCCTGTTCATCCAGCAGCAACAGGCCTTCGCGCTCGCTGGCCAGCAGCCGGTCGGCGCCTGTGCCGGCGGGCACGAAGCCCAGCCCGGTAACGCCCGGGGTCTGCTCGGCCCAGGGTTTGAGGGTCAGGCCCGGCACGCTGGGGGCGGCCTGGGCAGCACTGCTGGCCAGGCCAATGCACAGCGCCAGCAGGGTGGTTTTCGCGATCGATACAGTGCTCATCACAATCCTTGGAGGTGCAGTCGGGCAACGGCCCGGTACTTAGAAATGGGTGAAGGTCAGGCCGAGCTTGTAGGTCGGGCCGTATTCCTCGTACTGGGCGTTGTAGGAGCGGTTGCCGGTGTAGACGAAGTACGGCTGGTCGGTGAGGTTCTGCGCCTCGAAGCTCAGTTGCAGGTTCTTGCTCAGGGAATACTTGGCGCTGAAATCGACGAAGGTCTGGGCGTCCACGTGCAGGTCGTGGGCCTTGTCGCCGATCGAGGCCAGCTCATAGAGGTAGGCCGACTTGTAGTTGGCCGACAGGCGCAGACTGAGCTTGTCGTCTTCCCAGCCGAGCATCAGGTTGCCCACGGTGTCCGACTGATTGGGCAGGTCGATGTCGCGCTTGCGGTTGACCCCGGCCTTCTGGTCGAAGCCTTCGATGCTCGCGCTGGAGCGGCTGAAGGTGCTGTTGGCGCCCAGCAGCAGGCCGTTCCACGGCGCCGGCAGCCAGTCGAACTTCTGCGAGTAGGCCAGCTCCAGGCCATACAGCTTGGCGCTGTCGCCATTGGCGAAGGTGTGCGCCTCGGAGAACCCGCTCCAGGCGCCGGTGCCGGCCAGGTCGGTGTTGTAGACGAAGTTCTGGATGTCCTTGTAGAACACGAAGGCCGAGACGCTGCCGGCGCGGCCCATGTAGTGCTCGATGCCCAGGTCCAGGTTGCTCGACTCCAGGGGCTTGAGGTCGGGGTTGCCGAAGGTCGCCTCGTCGCCGTCGATGACAAAGCCCGGGGCCAGCTGGCCGAAGGTCGGGCGCACCACGCTCTTGGTCCAGGCCGCGCGCAGTTGGGTGTTCTTGTCCAGCTGGTAGCGCGCGTGCAGCCCGGGCAGCCAGTGCTGGTAGCGGCGCTTGGTGTCGGTGGCGGTGAAGGCGCCGTCGGTGACCCCGGTGCCCTTGGCCTCGAACTCGGTGCCCTCGTAGCGCAGGCCGGCAATGAAGCGCCAGTCGTCGATGTCCAGGGTGTTCATGAAGTAGCCGGCGTTGATGTCTTCGCGGATCTTGAAGTCGTTGACCCGGGATTCTTCCTCGTCGTAGAAGGCCGCCGGATTCAGGCCACCGATCAGTTGCTTGATGGCGCTGCCGCTGATGCCCGGGCCGAAGCGGCCCAGGGAATAGTCCACGCGGCCCTTCTGGAACTGCCCGAGGTTGAGCTGCTGGTCGGTGAAGCCCAGGGTGTCGAAGTCCTTGTAGACCCAGGCTTCCAGGTCGTTGTCCTTGTTGCGCCGGCTGACTTTGCCACCGAACTTGAACTGCGCGGCGTAGCCACTGAGGTCATAGTCCCGGGCCAGGTCCAGGCGCAGGTTCTTCTCGGTGTCGGTGGTGTTCTGCTTTTCCCAGTCGACCTTGTCCAAGGTGAAATTGGCCGCGTCAAAGAAGCCTGAGCCGATCACCGGGCGCGGCTTGCCATTGTCGTAGAAGCCGCTGTCGGAAAAGTCGCTGTTGCCCTTGAAGGTGGCCCCGGCGATATGCGCCGGGCTGTCTTCGCTGGAGCGGCTGTAGCCGGTCTGGCCGCTGAGGGTCCACAGGCCCAACTGGCGCTCGCCGCCGAACACGTAGGACTGGATCTCCTGGGTTTCCTCGCGCTGCTTGAGCTTGCGCTTGGCCTCGGCGTCGCCGCGCTCCCCGGCCGCCAGCGGGTCGGCGAACTCGATGCTGGTGGAGTTGCGCGTCTCGCTGTCCTTGTAGCGACTGTAGAGGGTGCGCAGGTAGTAGCTGCTGCTGTCGTCGGGCTTGTAGTCGAAGTTCAGGCCGCCGCCGACCCGCTCGCGGCTGATGGCGTAGTCGCGCTGCTCGAACTCCTGCAGCCTGGCGCCGCGCTCGAAGTCCCAGGCGCCGCCGGTCTCGACGTTGTCGGAGCCGAAATCGCGCTTCTGCCAGCTCAGGGCCGCGGCCACGCCGAAGTTGTCGATGCCGTCGCCGAGGCTGAAGCGGTTGCTCGCCGCGCCGGAGAATTTCGGGCTGGTCTGGCGGGTGTTCTGGTCGTAGCTGGCCTCGCTGCTGCCGCTGTAGAACAGGCCCTTGTGGTCGAAGGCCGAGAGGCTTTTCACGTCCACGGTGCCGCCCAGGGAGTTGGCGTCCATGTCCGGGGTCAGGGTCTTGATCACCGACAGCGACTGCACCAGCTCCGAGGGCAGCACATCCAGGGCCACGGCGCGGCGCGCGCTTTCCGGGGACGGCACCAGGGTGCCGTTGATGGTCACGCTGTTGAGGTCCGGGCCCAGGCCGCGGACGCTGACAAAGCGCCCTTCGCCCTGGTCGCGCTCGATGCTGATGCCCGGCAGGCGCTGCGCCGCTTCGGCGGCGTTCTGGTCCGGCAACTGGGCCACGCCGTCGGCGTGTACCACGCTCTGGATGCTGTCCGAACGCCGTTGTTCCTTGAGCGCCTGATCGATGCTGGCCGCCTGGCCCACCACTTGGACGTGCTCGGTGGCGGCCGTTTCGGCGGCGCTCAAGCGTTCACTGGCGATGGCCATGGCCAGCGCGGTCAAGGTAAAGCTGACCAGCCCGGGACTGCTGCGCTTGTACATGAGGTTCCTCCCCAAAAGTCCGCCAACGCCGGGCAAGGGGCCCGGCAACTGGGAGGGCACGCTAGGGTTGGCGAATGACGGTTCTGTGACAGGCCTGGTCGGCAGGTCGCCAAAACAGCCGTTATTCCGGGTTTAGCCCCGGCAAATGAGCTGAATTGACCCCTGCGGGAGCGGGCTTGCCCGCAAAAGCCATCACCCGTCGGGCGCAGGTCTTGCGGGCCCCTTCGCCGGCAAGCCGGCTCCTACACATCCGTGGCGCCCCCGCCGCCCCGTAGGAGCGGGCTTGCCCGCGAAGAGGCCCTCGAGGCGGCCCCATCCAGCAAAAAAAACGCCTGAACCCTGAGCTGATTCGACCCCTCGACGGTTTTTTCCGCTGTCACCCCACCGTCACAAACATCTGCTGTGCTGGCGCCCTCTCACTCCTGGCAAAAAGGATCGCGGCCATGTTCTGCGTGCTCAAACCCCACCGCTGGAAACTCGCCGCGCTGTTGCTGGCGGCCAATGCCGGGCTGTTGCTGCACCTGGCTTGCGGCAGCCTGAAATCAGTCAGCGAGTGGCAATGGCTGGACATCATCGGCGAAGGCGGCTCGGCGCTGCTGGCCCTGGTCTGGCTCGCACTGGTGCTCAAGAGCCGCCCCGCCGGCCGGGTCACCAACTACCTGGCCCTGGGCCTGAGCTGCATTTTCTTTTCCTGGTGGATCGACAGCCTCGACGAGTTCATCCGCCTGCCCGCCAGCATCACCTGGGACCACTGGCTGGAGTCCGGGCCGATGCCCATCGGCATGATCCTGCTGACCATCGGCATCTACCACTGGCACCGCGAACAGCTGGCCATCAGCGCGCAGATGGAAAAGAAGGAGCGGCTGTTTCGCGAGCACCGGCAGTTCGACAAGCTCACGCCCCTGGCCGGCGCCGACTACCTCAAGCGCGAGCTGGCCGCCAGCCTGGAGGACAGTCGCCGCCAGCAGCAGCCGTTGTCGTTGCTGGCCCTGGACCTGGACCATTTCGCCGCGATCAACCAGCACTACGGCCACGCCGAAGGTGACGCGGTGCTGCAGGCCCTGAGCCATGTGCTGCTGCTCAACCTGCGGCGCCAGGACCTGCTGTGCCGGCTGGCCGGCGACCGCTTCGTGGTGCTCTTGCCCAACACCGGCGAGAGCCAGGCCCGGCTGCTGGCCCTGGAGCTGCAACAGGCGGTGCAAGGCCTGGCGCACAAGACCCGGCAACACGGCGAGCGCCTGTACCTGGCGGCCAGCACCGCGGTGGTGATGGCCCTGGAGGAAACCCCGGAGGTCCTGCTCAAACGCCTCAACCTGGCCCTGGCCCGGGCCAAGCAGCCCCTGGCAAAAACCGCCTGAGGCGCCGTCATGACCGTGAAGACCTGCTGGTACGAAAGCGATACCCGGTTCATCCCCGGGCACTATCAACCGGCGACACTGATCGACCTGGCGCTGTCCCGGGACATCGACAGCCACCGCCTGCTGCGCGGCACCGGGCTGTTCCACGAGGACATCCTGGCCGGACAGACCCGCCTCAGCCCGCAGCAGTTCCTGGCGCTGATCGGCAACAGCCGGCGCCTGCTGGACGCCGACGACAGCAGTTTCCTGTTCGGCCAGCGCCTGCTGCCCGGGCATTACGGCGCCGCCAGCCACGCCCTGCGCCATGCACAGAACCTGCAGCAGGCCCTGGACGCCCTGGTGCAGCAGCAGGCCCTGCTCAGCCCCCTGCTCAGCCCGCGCCTGGTGCTGGATGAACAGCATGCCTACTGCTACTGGCTGGACAGCTGCGGCGCCGGCGAGCACGGGCGCTTCCTGCTGGAGGCCAGCATGACCGCCCTGGTGGCCATGAGTCAGTGGCTCAGCGGCCAGCGCCTGCCCTGGGAATGCAGCTTCAGCCACGGCGAGCCGCGCTATGTCGAGCAGTACTGGGTGCACCTGGGGGAACAGACCCAGTTCCGGCGGCCCCTGGACCTGATGCGCATCCCCCGGCAATACCTGACCCGGCCCTGGCCCGGGGCCTCGGCCACCGCCGGCCAGGTGGCGCGCCTGGAAGCCGACGAACACCTGCGCCAGCTGGGTTTTTCCGGGAGTTTTCTCGATGCCCTGGACCGCTACCTGCAAGCCAACGTGCGGCATGCGCCGAGCCTGGAACAGACCGCCCAGGCCTTCGCCATGAGCCCGGCGACCCTCAAGCGCAAGTTGAGCAAGCACCACAGCGGCTACCAGCAGCAGGTGGACCGGGTGCGCAAGCAGGTGGCGCTGTACCTGTACCAGATCAGGGGCTGGAGCAACGAGGCGGTGGCCGAGTACCTGAACTTCAATGACCCGGCCAATTTCCGCCGCTCCTTCAAGCGCTGGACCGGCAGCACCCCGAGCCTGATCCGGCAGTTGCTGGGCAGCAGCTGAAACGTTTAATCTCGAACCGTGACCGCCTGCGCGCCGCCCGCAGAAACTGCTGAAGGCGCAGCCCATTCAGGCGTATAAACCTGGGAGCGATGGCGTCACTGTCATCCGCGCCGCCGCCATTTCCAACACGGGGTAGAGTCATGACCACAGCCAATGTCCTCACCAACCTGTTTCCCGCTGCCGCCGACATCCCCGAAGCCTATCGCCTGCCCGACCCGGTGGAGCAGCGCGACTACCTGGTGGACGGTGAACTGCGCACCTGGAGCGGCCCCCTGGCCCAGGTACGCAGCCCGATCTACCTGAGCGGCGCCGACGGCGACCGGCAAGTGATCCTCGGCAGCACACCGCTGCTGGACGCCGACACCGCCCTCACCGCCCTGGACGCCGCCGTGCGCGCCTACGACCGCGGCCAGGGCGCCTGGCCGACGATGCGCGTGGCCGAGCGCATCCAGCACGTGGAAGCCTTCCTGGCGCGCATGCGCGAGCAGCGCACGGCGGTGGTCAGGCTGCTGATGTGGGAAATCGGCAAGAACCTCAAGGACTCGGAGAAAGAGTTCGACCGCACCTGCGACTACATCGTCGACACCATCGGCGCGCTCAAGGAACTGGACCGGCGCTCCAGCCGCTTCGAACTGGAGCAGGACACCCTCGGCCAGATCCGCCGGGTGCCCCTGGGCGTGGCCCTGTGCATGGGCCCCTACAACTACCCGCTGAACGAAACCTTCACCACCCTGATCCCGGCGCTGATCATGGGCAACACCGTGGTGTTCAAGCCGGCCAAGCTCGGCGTGCTGCTGATCCGCCCGCTGCTCGAAGCCTTCCGCGACAGCTTCCCGGCCGGGGTGATCAACGTCATCTACGGCAGCGGCCGCGAGACCGTCAGCGCGCTGATGGCCAGCGGCAAGATCGACATCTTCGCCTTCATCGGCACCAACAAGGCCGCCAGCGACCTGAAGAAACTCCACCCCCGGCCGCACCGCCTGCGCGCGGCCCTGGGCCTGGATGCGAAGAACCCGGGGATCGTGCTGCCCGATGCCGACCTGGACAACGCGGTCAGCGAGGCCGTTACCGGCGCGCTGTCGTTCAACGGCCAGCGCTGCACCGCGCTGAAGATCCTGTTTGTCCACGAAGCCGTGGTCGAGCGCTTCATCGAACAGTTCAACGCCAAGCTCAAAGGCCTCAAGCCGGGCATGCCCTGGGAGCCGGGGGTGGCCCTGACGCCGCTGCCGGAAAACACCAAGGTCGACTACCTGCACACCCTGGTGGCCGATGCCCAGGCCCACGGCGCCCAGGTGGTGAACCCCCATGGCGGCGAGTCGCGGGCGTCGTTCTTCTACCCGGCGGTGCTGTACCCGGTGAACCCGCAGATGCGCGTCTACCACGAGGAACAGTTCGGCCCGGTGGTGCCCATCGTGCCCTACCGCGACCTGGACACGGTGATCGACTACGTCCTGGAGTCGGACTTCGGCCAGCAACTGAGCCTGTTCGGCAGCGATCCGGCGGTGATCGGCCGGCTGGTGGACACCTTCGCCAACCAGGTCGGGCGGATCAACATCAACGCCCAGTGCCAGCGCGGCCCGGACACCTTCCCCTTCAACGGCCGCAAGAACTCCGCCGAGGGCACGCTGTCGGTGCATGATGCGTTGCGCACCTTCTCGATCCGCACCCTGGTGGCGACCAAGTTCCAGGAGCGCAACAAGGAGCTGATCAGTGACATCATTCGCAACCGCGACTCCAGCTTCCTGACCACCGACTACATTTTCTAAAAGCGCCTGGCCGGGGCTCGCCACGCGGCGAGTCCCGGCCACCGATCCTGCCACTCATGCCACTGGGAGAAACCAGCCTGGGCCCGTTCAAGTTTTTGCCAAGCCTCACCCTGCCCCCCTTGTTGCGCCGCCTGCTGCGTCCCGTGCTGGACCCGTACCGGCGCTACCGTCACGCCCGGCTGATCCACGCGGTGCGGGTCGCCCTCGGCCTGATCGCCACCATCCTCTTGACCACCGGCCTCAACCTGCCCCACGGCGAATGGGCCTCGGTGACCATGCTGGTGGTGATCGGCGGCCTGCAGCACCACGGCAACATCGGCAAGAAAGCCGCCGAGCGAGCCATCGGCACCCTGGTGGGCGCCGGGGTCGGCCTGGTGCTGGTGGTGCAGCAGGCGTACTTCGGCCAGCCCTGGCTGACCTACCTGGGGATGTCGGCGGTGTGCGGCTACTTTTCCTATCACGCCATCGGCAAGGGCGGCTACACCGCGCTGCTGGCGGCGATCACCGTGTTCATCGTTGCCGGCCACGGCGACAACCAGGTCAGCGACGGCCTGTGGCGTGCGGTGGACATCCTCATCGGCATTGCCCTGGCCCTGGCGTTTTCCTTCGCCATTCCGCTGTACGCGGTGTACTCCTGGCGCTACAACCTGGCCAGCGCCCTGCGCGACTGCGCCCAGCTGTACGGGCGGATCGTCCAGGGCCAGTCGGTGACCGACGACGAACACCTCAAGCTCCTGGGCCGGGTCAACGCCGCCATGCTGCAACTGCGTTCGCTGATGCCGTCGGTGTCCAAGGAAGTGCGGATTTCCATGACCGAGCTGGACGCCATCCAGCGCAATCTGCGGATGTGCATCAGCACCCTGGAGATCCTCGGCAACACCCGCCCCGATGCCGGCGACCGGCAGGCCATGGCGCAGATGCAAGAGCTGCTCAAGGCCGAACACCGGCAGATTCGCGTACAGCTGATCGGCATGGCCCGGGCCCTGCAATCGGGGGTTACCCAGCGCCTGGAAAAAGCCGTGGAAGGCAGCCCCGAGAACGCCCTGGAAGCGCCGGTGTATTCGGCCCTGGACGGCTACCGACTGCTCACCCGGCAGCTGGCGGCGACCCTGGGCGAGATGCGCCAGCGCCTGGGCAAGAGCGCCCGGCATTGGAAGATCTAGGCCCTAGGCTTTGTACGAAAAGCCTTGATACTCGGTGATGCTGCGTTGAAAACGGTCTCGTGCGCGAGTCCGATCGGAATGCTCATTGACAACCCGTAAAGTCGAACGCGACCCCGGCCGTTCCTCGAGCGTTTTCGCCTTGCCTGACCTTCGTCTCAAAACTTTTCGCACAGAGCCTAGAACAGCTCGCTGAAGGGAATGAAACGCGCCGAGTCGCCCACCTGCAGGGTGTGGCCCTCAAGCACCTCCACCAGGCCATCGGCCCAGCTGGCCCCCAACAGCACCCCGGAACTCTGGTTCGGATAGAGCACGGCGCGGCCGTGCTCCAGGCGCGCCCGCAGGTATTCCCGGCGGCTGCCGGCCTTGGGCCAGGCGAAGGCCACCGGCACTGCGACACTCAGCGGCGCCACCTCCTGCACCCCTTGAATCCGCAACAGGTAGGCCCGGGCCAGCAGGCCGAAGGTCACCAGGGCCGAGGCCGGGTTGCCCGGCAGGCCGATCACCGGCACCTGGCCGAAGTGGCCCACCGTCAGCGGTTTTCCGGGTTTGATGGCGAGCTTCCAGAACAGCGGTCGGCCGTTGTTCCTCAGCACCTGGCCCAGGCAATCGGCATCCCCCGCCGAGACCCCGCCGGTGCTCAGGATTAGGTCCGCGCCATGCTGCAACTGTTCCAGCCTGAGCCGGGTCTGCTGCGGCTGGTCGGGCAGAATCCCGGCGTCGATGACCTCGCATCCCAGGCTGTCGAGCCAGTGGCGGAGCAAGGTGCGGTTGCTGTTGTAGATGCAACCCGGGCGCATCGGCATGCCCGGTTCCAGCAACTCATCGCCGGTGGACAGCAACGCCACCCGCGGACGGCGCACCACTTGCAGCTCGGTGCAGCCCTGGGCCGCGGCCAGCGCCAGCTCGAAAGGCCCCAGGCGCTTGCCGGCCGGCAACAGCACCTGGCCGACACGGTTTTCCTGGCCCTGGGGGCGAATGTTCTGCCCCGGCTTCAGGGCCTGGGTGAAGCGCACCCGGCCATCCTCCTGCCGCTCGACGTTCTCCTGCATCTCCACGCAATCGGCGCCGGCCGGCAGCGGCGCGCCGGTGAAGATCCGCGCACAGCTGCCCGGCTGCAAGGGATCGCCGGGCTGGCCGGCAAAGATCGTCTGCGACACCGGCAGTGGCTGGCCGTCCCAGTGCTGCAGGTTGAGGGCGTAACCGTCCATGGCGCTGTTAGGCCAGGGCGGCAGGTCCAGGGTCGCCACCAGGTCAGTGGCCAGCACCCGTTGCCGGGCTTTGTCCACGGCCAGGGTTTCACTCTCCGCCAGGCGCTGGGCATCGGCCATGGCCAGCAGGCTGGCCAATGCATCTTCCAGCGGCATCAGGGAACCCTGGCTCATCCGCGCGACTCGCAAGCCTGCACCGGCTTGAGGTGCGGCACGAAATTGCACGGCCGGTGGCGGGCATCCAGTTGCTCGGCGAGGATGCCTTCCCAGGCCGTGCGGCAGGCCCCGGTGGAGCCCGGCAGGCAGCACACCAGGGTGCCGTTGGCCAGCCCGGCCAAAGCACGGCTCTGCACCGTGGAGGTGCCGATATCGAGAATCGAGATGGCGCGGAACAGCTCGCCGAAACCGTCGATGTGCTTGTCCAGCAGGCAGCTCACGGCTTCCGGGGTGCTGTCGCGGCCGGTGAAGCCGGTGCCGCCGGTGATCAGCACCACCTGGATGCGCTCGTCGGCGATCCAGGCCGCCACCCGGGCGCGGATCTTGTACAGGTCGTCCTTGAGCAGGTTGCGCTCGCTCAGGGTGTGACCGGCTTCCAGCAAGCGGCTGACCAGCAGTTGCCCGGAGGTGTCCGTGGCGTACTCCCGGGTATCGCTGACTGTCAGCACGGCTATGTTCAAGGGTACAAACAACGCATCCGACTTCACGCTCATGTCATTCTCCGACCGGTAAGATAAAAACCATGGGCTCAGGCTAAGGGCGCCAAAGCGCGGCTGTCTAATCGTTCTGGCTGACCGGATTATCGATCCGCTCTATCGGCACCGGGCCCCGGCGGCCCGGCCGATAAGCCGGATCGATCGGCCATTCAACATTTGCGATTGGACGCGTTCGAAAGACAATGCGATGGTTGCGCCACCCACCGGATATGCACCCGACCATGACCCCGACCCGCCCTGCCCCGACCCTCTCCCCGCCCTGCTCGATCCTGCTGCTGGCGGGAGGGCGCGGCTCGCGCATGGGCGGTCGCGACAAGGGCCTGGTGACCTGGCAGGGCCGGCCCTTGATTGCCCATGTGCAGGCCACGGTGCGGCCCTTCAGCGACGACCTGATCATTTCCTGCAACCGCAACGCCGAGCAGTACCGGCCCTATGCCGATCGCCTGGTGGCGGATGAGCAGGCAGACTTTCCCGGCCCCATGGCCGGCGTGCTGGCGGGCCTGGCAGTGGCCCGGCACCCCTGGCTGCTGGTGCTGGCCTGCGACGCGCCGCGGATCGACGGCGCGCTGATCCAGGCGCTGCTGGATGCCCGCCCGGCGGACCCCCTCAGCCCGTTGATGGTGCAGCAGGACGGACAGTGGCAACCCATGTTCAGCCTGATACCCACGGCCCTGGCAGCCCGCTTGCGCGCCGCCTGGGAGCGCGGCGAGCGCAGCCTGCTGCGGGCCCTCGCCGCCCATGGCCTGAAACCTTTGCCCTGCGCCGCCGACGATCCGCGGCTGAGCAACTTCAACACCCCTGAACTACTGTCTGAAACAGACCAAGGGCCCGTGGCCTGAACGCCGACGGTGTGCCCCGAGGGTTCGGCCCGGGAAGACTGAACGTCTTTCCACGAACCGGACACCTGCGTTAATACTGACTCCGATTCCCTTCACCACAGGTGCCATTGTGGACATCAAGCAACTCAAGTTTCTGATCGCCCTGGAGCAGACCCGGCACTTCGGCCAGGCTGCCGCGCGCTGCCACATTACCCAGCCGACCCTGTCCATGCGCCTGCGCAACCTGGAGGACGAGCTGGACCTGATCCTGGTGACCCGCGGCCAGCGCTTCGAAGGCTTCACCGAGGCCGGCGAGCGGGTCCTGGCCTGGGCCAAGACCCTGCTGGCGGCCCATGACGGGCTGTTCGCCGAGGCCGCCGCCTGCCGCGGGCAACTGGTGGGTAACCTGCGCCTGGGCCTGGTGCCGCTGAGCGGCTTCAACCCCATCAGCTATGTGCAGAAGCTCTCGGCGAGCTTTCCCGAGCTCAAGTTCAGCCTGTCGTCCGCCAGCTCCGACCGGATCATCGAGGACATCGGCAACAACCAGCTGGACCTCGGGGTCTGCTACCTGGACCACGTCAACCCCAACTACCTGGACTTCTTCGAGATCGGCGAGACCCGGGTCGGCCTGCTCTACGACACCCGGCACTTTCATTTCGAAGGCAGCGAAATGAGCTGGGAAGACGCCGCCGAGCTGCCCCTGGGCATGCTCAGCACCGGCATGCACTATCGCAAGTCCATCGACCTGAGCTTTCGCAGCCGCGGCCTGAACCCGACGCCGATCCTGGAAAGCGATTCCACCTACCAGCTGTTCCAGGCGATCCACGAGGGCTTCTGCTGCTCGATCATGCCCCTGGACAGCGGCCTGGATTCGCCCATCGACAACCTGGCCTTTATCCAGCTGCCGGATGCCAGCGTGCTGGCGCCCCTGGGCCTGGTGATGCGCAAGACCGAACCGCGCTCGGCGATTGCCGAAAAGTGCTTCGCCGAAGCCAGGAAGCTGTTTGCGCTCAAAGACTGAATGCATGCCCCGGGCCGCCCATGGCCCGGGCGAATCGACTGTATCGAGGTGTGGTCATGGTTTGCCGGATCGAACAAACGCAGCAACAACCCGAAGCCAATGCGCCGGCGCCGGCGCCGCAGCGCGTGGCCTATCGCGAGTACAGCCCCGACGGGGTGCTGGCCGAGGCGCCGCTGGCCGCCGAGATCGCCCTGGCGATCACCTACAACGGCCTGAGCCAGGCGGTGATGATGGTGTCCCCCGGCAACCTGGAAGACTTCATTCGCGGCTTCAGCATCACCAACGACATCGTCGGCGACCTCAGCGAAATCTACGACATCCGCCTGAGCCACTTTCCCCAGGCCTGCCAGGCCGATGTGCAGATTTCCAGCCGGGCCTTCTGGGCCCTCAAGGACCATCGCCGGCAGATGGCCGGGACCAGCGGCTGCGGGTTATGCGGCGTGGAGGCCCTGGAACAGGCGCTGCCGCAACTGCAGATACTCGAACCTTCGCCCCTGCCCCCCGCCGAACACCTGCAGGGCCTGCGCGAGCGCATCGAACAGGCCCAGCACATGGCCCGCAGCAGCGGCGCCTTGCATGCGGCGCTGTACTTCGACGAACAGGGCGAGGTGCGCCTGTGCCAGGAAGACATCGGCCGCCACAACGCCCTGGACAAGCTGATCGGCGCCCTGCTGAACGCCGGGATCGATGGCCGCCAGGGTTTCACCGTGGTCACCAGCCGCTGCAGCCTGGAGCTGATCCACAAGGCGGTGCGCGCCCGCCTCGGCACCCTGGTCAGCCTCTCTGCGCCCACCGCACTGACCGTGCAATGGGCCAACAAGCACCACCTGAACCTGATCCACGTGCCCCACCGCAATGCCCCGCGGATCTACAGCCCGATCTGAATCCCCCTCGGTGGCTCAAAACCTGAATCTGTGATCTAGCTGATAGACCGCGGATTCAGGCCTTGGGAAGGCTGCGCCTTCCAACGGGAGCGAGCTCCCTCGCCACAAAAAAGCTTTTCGACATCGCCCTCGGTGTAAGTCCCCCAGCGTGGCGAGGGAGCTTGCTCCCGATCGGGCGCGCAGCGGCCGCAGAACCTGAATCCGCGATCCAGCTGACAGGCCGCGGACTCAGGGCTTGGAAAGGCTGCGCCTTCCAACGGGAGCGAGCTTCCTCGCCACAAAAAAGCTTTTCGACATCGCACTCGGTGTAAGCCCCCCAGCGTGGCGAGGGAGCTTGCTCCCGATCGGGCGCGCAGCGGCCGCAGAACCTGAATCCGCGATCCAGCTGACAGGCCGCGGATTCAGGCCTTGGGAAGGCTGCGCCTTCCAACGGGAGCGAGCGCCCTCACCACAAAAAAGCCTTTCGACATCGCACTCGGTGTGAGTCCCTCGCCACAAGAAGCGATGCAAACGATTACCAACGTTCGGCCGCCTGCCGGTCGCTCTCGCGCCCGTCGATCCAGCGTTCGCCGCTGGGGGTGACTTCGCGCTTCCAGAACGGTGCGCGGGTCTTGAGGTAATCCATGATGAAGGCGCAGGCCTCGAACGCCGCTTGGCGGTGGGCGCTGGCCACGCCGACGAAGACGATGGGCTCGCCCACCTGCAGCAACCCTACCCGATGCACCAGGCGCACCCGGTTCAGCGGCCAGCGCGCCTGGGCCTGTTGCACGATGCCCTGCAGCGAGCGCTCGGTCATGCCCGGGTAGTGCTCCAGGAACAGGCTCTGCACCGAGTCACCGAGGTTGAGATCGCGCACATAGCCAACGAAGGTCACCACGCCGCCGACACTGGAGTCGCCGGCCTGCAGGCCGGCAGTGAGTTGATCCAGGTTGAAGGCCTGGGTCTGCACCTGAATGCCCATGCCTCAGCCCCCGGTCACTTGGGGAAAGAAGGCGATTTCATCGAAGTCCTCGATCAGCGCGTCGAGCTTGCACAAATCCTGGTTCAGCGCGCACATCAGGCTGTTCTCCCCCAGCACCGCAGCCCAGGTTTCACCCCGGGCCATCAGTCGCCGGCGCAGGTCATCGACGGTGCGCAAGCCGGCGTCCAGGGGCAGCTTCTCGCCGCCGCTGCCCAGTTGTTCGCGGTAGCGGGCAAAGTAGTTGACCAGAATCATTGTGCTGCTCCTGCGATGAAAACCCCTGATTTGCCGCCCTGCTTGCTCAGCAGGTGCAGGCCCTCGATGACCATGCCGCGGTCCACCGCCTTGCACATGTCGTAGATCGTCAGCGCCGCGACGCTGGCGGCGGTCATGGCTTCCAGTTCGACCCCGGTGGCGCCGTTGAGCCGGCAGCAGGTGGTGATCTGCACTCGGTCCGGCGGCAGCGCCTGCAGCTCGACGTGGATACCGCTAAGCAGCAACGGGTGGCACAGGGGGATCAGTTCGTGGGTCTTCTTCGCCGCCATGATTGCGGCGATGCGCGCCACGGCGAACACGTCGCCCTTGGGGTGCCCCTGGTCCTGGATCAACTGCAGGGTGGCCGGGAGCATGCGCACCCAGGCCCGGGCCTGGGCCTCGCGTTCGGTGGCCGGTTTGGCGGTGACATCCACCATGCTGGCCCGGCCCTGGGCATCCAGGTGAGTGAGTGGGTTCATGTGCAACCTCGGATAAGGACAGTGGTTCAGCTCAGGACATAGTCCACCGGCAACAGCACCGGCGGCAGTTCGGTGGCCCCCTGGGCCTCGAGGATCTCGCGCTCGATGTTGCGCACGATGGCGTTCAGCGGCAGGTCGTTCTCGTCGTGGCCAAAGGGGTCTTCCAGCTCGTCGCCAATGGCGTCCAGGCCGAAGAAGGTGTAGCTGACGATGGCGGTGAAAATCGGCGTCAGCCAGCCCAGGGGCTCGGCCATGGCAAAGGGCAGGAGGATGCAGAACATGTAGCTGGTGCGGTGCAGCAGCAAGGTGTAGGGAAACGGCAGCGGCGTGCTCTTGATCCGCTCGCAGGTGGTTTGCGCGCCGGTCAGCGCCGCCAGGTGGTTGGCCAGCTGCTGGTAGCGCCACTCGCTGATCCGGCCCGCCAGGGCCTGCTCCGAACACTGGCGCGCCACCTGGCGCAGGAGGCTGTCCGGCAGGTTGCTGGTGGTGGCCGGCGGCAGCTGGCTGAGCCAGGTTTCGGCAGCGCCCAGTTCATCTTCCTGGCGCAGCCGGGCCTTGAGGGCCTGGGCAAAGCCGCACAGGTCGCCGAGGATCGCGCGGCGCGCCCCGGCCTCCTCCAGCACCTGGGTTTCGCGGATCAGCGAGCGCACCTCGGTGACCAGCGTGCCCAGGGCCTTGCGCGCCTCATACCAACGGTCGTAGCAGGCGTTGTTGCGAAAGCTCATGAAGATCGACAGCGACAGGCCGAGCAAGGTGAAAGGCGTGGCGTTGACCTTGGAAAAGTACGCCGGGTGCAGGGTCTCGATCAGCACGATGGCCGAGGCCAGCAGGGTCACCAGCAGGCTGCGCAAGGCGATGCGCTTGGCAATCGAGCCCTTGAGGGAGATCAGCACGCTGATCAGGTTGGGTTTGGATCGGACGATCATCGCGGCGAAACCTGTGCACGAAGGAAAGCGGTAAAGACCGGGGCTTCAACCGCCGGTCATGTTCATAAAGCGCACCACTTGCAGCTCGTCGTTGAGTTCGAAGTGGTGGCGGTAGGGTTTGAGTTTCATCGCCTCGACCATGGCCCGCTGCAAACGCTCGGAGTCACCGGGATGGGCCCGCAGCACGGCCTTGAGGTCCACCGAGTGCTCGTTGCCCAGGCACAACAGCAAGCGCCCTTCCACCGTCAGCCGGACACGGTTGCAGGTGCCGCAGAAGTTGTGGCTGTGGGGCGAGATGAAGCCCAGGCGGATCTGCGGCGCCTCGGCCAGGCGCCAGTAGCGCGACGGGCCCTGGGTCGACTCGGCGGACTCCATCAGGGTGTAGCGCTCGGCGATCCGCTCGCGGACCTGGGCACTGGAAAAGAACGCGTCGCGACGACTGTGCTCGCTGATGCTGCCCAGGGGCATCTCCTCGATAAACGAGATGTCCAGGCCGCGGTCGATGGCAAAGGCCACCAGCTCGTTGATCTCGCGGTCGTTGCGGCCTTTCATCACCACGCAATTGAGTTTGGTGCGCGCAAAGCCCGCAGCGATCGCCGCGTCGATGCCGGCGATCACCTGGCTCAGTTCGCCGGTGCGGGTCAGCTGGCGAAACAGCCCCGGGTCGAGGCTGTCGAGGCTGATGTTGAGGCGCTTGACCCCGGCCTCGAACAACGGCGCGGCGAGCTTGCCCAGCTGCGAGCCGTTGGTGGTCAGGCACAGCTCCCGCAACCCGGGCAATTGCCCGATGCGCTGACACAATTGCACCACCCCAGGACGGATCAATGGCTCGCCACCGGTGAGGCGGATCTTGCGTGTACCCAGGGCGACGAAACCCGCGGCCAGCTGGTACAGCTCCTCCAGGGTCAGGATGCGTTGGCGCGGCAGGAACTGCATGTCCTCGGCCATGCAATACACGCAGCGGAAGTCGCAGCGGTCGGTCACCGACATGCGCAAGTAGTCGATCCGTCGGGCAAAGCCATCCACCAATACTTGATCTGACATCACAGCCTCTGTCGACGGTTACGACCCTGGGGTCTTAGTTGCAGTTTTTGTCCATTAACGGCCATTGGACAAGTTGTTGGCGACAAGACTAAGAGTGATTAAAAGTGGCGTCCAATCGCTATTAACAACCGATTGATCAATGCAATCTATCAGCGGCAAAAGCACCCTTTACCGGCATTCAAACAACAAGATAAATCGTTGATTTTTAATGAATTAAAGACTTGATAGAGGCTTTCGATCAACCGGTCATTAATTGCGATTAGACAGCCGACACAGGCGCCGAATAGGCTTTATTCGCGGCCCATGAAACGGGCCCTATAAGTGATTCCGTTGCCCCAAGCAGTCCGAACTTAAACGGCTTCACCACAAAACCGCATTTAGCCTGTGCAGTTAAACAATCACTGACATCGATTATTTGTCGGGCGGTTGCCTGCGTGCGCTGTATTGGAGAAATATCATGAGCGAAGTTGATCGATATAAACCCTACAAGGGGGCGGCCGCCGGTTGGGGGGCACTGATCGCGGTGACCAGGAACTGGCTGGGCAGCGAGAACGCCTTCAAGAACATCCGCGCCATGCTCAAGACCAACCAGAACGGCGGCTTCGACTGCCCGGGCTGCGCCTGGGGCGAGTCGCCGGAAAACGGCATGGTCAAGTTCTGCGAGAACGGCGCCAAGGCGGTCAACTGGGAAGCCACCGGGCGCCTGGTCAACCCGGCGTTCTTCAACAAGTACACGGTATCGGCCCTGGCCGCGCAGAGCGACTACTGGCTTGAATACCAGGGCCGCCTGACCCACCCGATGCGCTACGACGCCACCCAGGACCGCTACGTGGAAACCACCTGGGACCAAGCCTTCGAGCTGATCGCCAGCCACCTCAAGGGCCTGGACTCGCCGAACCAGGCGGAGTTCTACACCTCGGGCCGGGCCAGCAACGAAGCGGCCTACCTGTACCAGCTGTTCGTGCGCGCCTATGGCACCAACAACTTTCCCGACTGCTCGAACATGTGCCACGAGGCCAGCGCCGTGGGCATGTTCGAAAGCGTTGGCGTGGGCAAGGGCACCGTGGTGTTCCATGACCTGGAAGAAGCCGACGCGATCTTCGTCATCGGCCAGAACCCCGGCACCAACCACCCACGGATGCTCGAACCCCTGCGCGAAGCGGTGAAGCGCGGGGCCCAGGTGATCTGCTTCAACCCGCTCAAAGAGCGCGGGCTGGAACGCTTCCAGCATCCGCAACACCCGCTGGAGATGCTCACCAACGGCTCCGAACCCACCTCCTCGGCCTACTTCCGTCCGGCCCTGGGCGGCGACATGGCGGCCTTTCGCGGCATCGCCAAGTTCCTCCTGCGCTGGGAGCGCGAAGCCCTGGCCAACAACGGCGAGCCAGTGTTCGATCGGGCCTTCATCGCCGAACACACCTCGGGGCTGGACAGTTACCTGGCCGAGGTCGATGCCACGTCCTGGAACCATATCCTCGAACAGTCCGGCCTGAGCATGGCCGACATCGAACTGGCGGCGCGCATGTACCGCAAGGCCAAGCGCACCATCATGTGCTGGGCCATGGGCTTGACCCAGCACACCCACTCGGTGCCGACCATCCAGGAAGTGATCAACGTGCTGTTGCTGCGGGGCAACATCGGCCGCCCCGGCGCCGGCCTGTCGCCGGTGCGCGGCCACAGCAACGTGCAGGGCGACCGCACCATGGGCATCAACGAACTGGCGCCCAGCGAGCTGCTCGATGCCCTGGAGGCGCGCTTTGGCTTCAAGCCACCACGGGAGCACGGGCACAACACGGTGATGGCGATTTCGGCCATGGAACAGGGCCGGGCCAAGGTGTTCATCGGCCTGGGCGGCAACTTCGCCCAGGCCACCCCGGACACCCCGCGGACCCACGCCGCCCTGCGCAACTGCGAGCTCACCGTGCACATCGCCACCAAGCTCAACCGCAGCCACCTGGTGACCGGGCGCGAGGCGCTGATCCTGCCGTGCCTGGGTCGTACCGATATCGATATCCAGGCCAACGGCCCGCAAGGCATCACCGTGGAAGACACCTTCAGCATGGTGCACATCTCCCACGGCCAGCTGAAACCCAAGTCGCCGCACCTGCGCTCGGAACCGGCGATCATCGCCGGCATTGCCAACGCCACCCTGGGCCGTCACCCCATCGACTGGCTGTGGGTGATCGAAGACTACGGGCGCATCCGCGACCTGATCGCCGACACCATCCCCGGGTTCGAGGACTTCAATCTCAAACTGCTGAACCCCGGCGGCTTCCACCTGGGCAACGACGCCAGCCAGCGGCGCTGGAACACCGCCACCGGCAAGGCGCGCTTCATTCCCAGCGTGCTGCCGGAGCACCTGGTCAGCGCCGGGGTGCGCAAGCTCAAGGTCAAGCCGGACCTGATCCTGCAGACCATGCGTTCCCACGACCAGTACAACACCACCCTGTATGGCCTGGACGACCGCTATCGCGGGGTCTACGGCATGCGCGAGGTGCTGTTCGCCAACGAGCAGGACATTCGCCAGCTGGGCTTCGAACCGGGGCAGAAGGTCGACATCGTCTCGCTGTGGGATGACGGTCGCGAGCGTCGGGTCAGCGGTTTCACCCTGATCGCCTACGACATTCCCGCCGGCCAATCCGCCGCCTACTACCCGGAGACCAACCCCCTGGTGCCCCTGGAGAGCTATGGCGACCGCACCTATACGCCGACGTCCAAGTTCATCGCCATCCGCCTGGAGCCGGCGGCGGCCAGCAACCTGATCCAGTCCGTCAGCGCTTGACCCGGCCGGGGCGGCCAAGGCGCCGCTCCAGCCTGCCCCGCGCAGCCTTCTGCCGTACGCCGCGAACCCTGGTTCACGGCGGCGGCCGGCGCCTGCCCGGGCCCCCAGCCATCACGAGGGTTTCGTCATGTTTCATCTACAGGCGCTCGACCTGGCACGCATCCAGTTTGCGTTCACGGTCTCGTTCCACATCATCTTTCCCGCCATCACCATCGGCCTGGCCAGTTTCCTGGCAGTGCTCGAAGGGTTGTGGCTCAAGACCTACAACAACACCTACAAGGACCTGTATCACTTCTGGTCGAAGATCTTCGCCGTCAACTTCGGCATGGGCGTGGTCTCCGGCCTGGTCATGGCCTATGAATTCGGCACCAACTGGAGCCGCTTCTCGGACTTTGCCGGAAGCATCACCGGGCCCTTGCTGACCTACGAGGTGCTGACCGCGTTCTTCCTGGAGGCGGGCTTTCTCGGGGTCATGCTGTTCGGCTGGAACCGGGTCGGCCGCGGGCTGCACTTCTTCGCCACGGTGATGGTGGCCATCGGCACCCTGATCTCGACCTTCTGGATCCTCGCCTCCAACAGCTGGATGCAGACGCCCCAGGGCTTCTCCATCGTCGACGGGCGGATCATGCCCATGGACTGGCTGGCGATCGTGTTCAACCCGTCGTTCCCCTTCCGCCTGATGCACATGGCGATCGCCGCCTTTGTCGCCACGGCGTTCTTCGTCGGCTCCAGCGCCGCCTGGCACCTGCTGCGGGGCAATAACACGCCGCCGGTGCGCAAGATGCTGTCGATGGCGCTGTGGATGGCGCTGATCGTGGCGCCGATCCAGGCGGTGGTCGGTGACGCCCATGGCCTCAATACCCTGGAACATCAACCGGCGAAGATCGCCGCCATCGAAGGCCACTGGGAAAACCACGGCAACGAGCCGTCGCCCCTGGTGCTGTTCGGCATTCCCAACATGGACACGGAGAAAACCGACTACGCCGTGGAAGTGCCCTACTTGGGCAGCCTGATCCTGACCCACAGCCTGGACAAGCAGATCCCCGCGCTCAAGAGCTTCCCCAGGGAAGACCGGCCCAACTCGGCCATCGTGTTCTTCAGCTTCCGCATCATGGCCGGGCTGGGCATGTTGATGATCCTCACCGGGGCGCTGGGCCTGCTGCTGCGGCGCAACGGCGCGCTGTACCGCAACCGCCTGTTCCTGCGCCTGGTGCTGTGGATGGGCCCCAGTGGCCTGATCGCTCTGCTGGCGGGCTGGATCACCACCGAAGTCGGGCGCCAGCCCTGGGTGGTGTACGGCCTGCTGCGCACCAGCGACGCCGCGTCCAACCACAGCGTGGCGCAGTTGAGCATCTCTCTGGCGCTGTTCGTGGCGATCTACTTCTCGGTGTTCGCGGTGGGCATCGGCTACATGATGAAGCTGGTGCGCAAGGGCCCGCAGCCCCATCACGAGCATCCGCCGAGCGGCCCTGCCGGCCAGGAGCCGACCCCGCGCCGTCCGCTGTCCGCGATCGCCGAGACCTTTGCGTCCAGCGACCACCACCACTGAAACAAGGGATATCGACATGACGATTCAAGGCATAGACCTGTCGTTGATCTGGGGCGTGATCATTGCCTTCGGGGTGATGATGTACGTGATCATGGACGGCTTCGACCTGGGGCTGGGGATTCTCTTCCCGCTGATCCCCGACGCCCGGGAACGGGACGTGATGATGAACACCGTGGCCCCGGTCTGGGACGGTAACGAAACCTGGCTGATCCTCGGTGGCGCGGCGCTGTATGGGGCCTTCCCCCTGGCCTATTCGGTGATCCTCGAAGCCCTGTACCTGCCGCTGATCTTCATGCTGGCGGGGCTGATCTTCCGTGGCGTGGCCTTCGAGTTCCGCTTCAAGGCCAGCCCCGAGCGGCGGCACGTCTGGGACTGGGCCTTTATCGGCGGCTCGCTGCTGGCGACCCTGTGCCAGGGCATCGTGATCGGCACCTACATTTCCGGCATCCCGGTGCTCAACCGGCAGTTCGCCGGCGGCGCCCTGGACTGGCTGGCGCCCTTCCCGCTGTTTTGCGGCCTGGGGCTGATCGTGGCCTACGCGCTGCTGGGCAGCACCTGGTTGCTGGTCAAGACCGAGGGCATGCTCGAAGCGCGCATGCGCCACTACACCCGGCCCCTGGCGTTCGCGCTGATGGCGGTGGTGGCGGTGCTCTGCGTCTGGACCCCGGTGCTGCACCCGGACATCGCCACCCGCTGGTTCAGCCATGCCCATATCGTGATCTTCGGTGCGTTGGCGGTGCTGGGCCTGCTGGCGTTGTGCGGGCTGCTGGGGACCTTGCGCCAGCATCATTCCCACTGGCCGTTCGTGTTCACCCTGGTGCTGGTGTTCCTCGGCTACATCGGCCTGGCGTTCAGCATCTGGCCGAACATCGTGCCGCCGTCCATCAGTCTGTGGGACGCGGCATCGCCCCTGACCAGCCAGCTGTTCATCCTGATCGGCACCCTGTTCATCCTGCCGATCATCCTGATGTACACCTGCTGGAGCTACTACGTGTTCCGCGGCAAAGTGAGGATTGGCGATGGCTACCATTGATCGGGCAAAGCCCCTGCCCTGGCACAGGACGGTGGCGCAACTGAGCCTGCTGTTCATCGGCGCCCTGCTGATGCTCGCCTGCAGCGGCGCACTGATGCTGGAGCTGGCCCATGGATAAACTCACCACACCCCCCACGCAACCGGCACCCGGCTGGCAGCGCCTGCTGTGGATGCTCGGCATCTGGCTGGCCAGCGTCATCGGCCTGGGGCTGGTGGCGGGCCTGCTGCGCCTGCTGATGCAGGCCGCCGGTATGCACAGCCACTGATAATTGCCGGTCCCCCCTGAAACCCCGGCCCGCAGCAGCGGGTCGGGGTTTTGCGGTTATTGGCCGGTCGGCGCGCGCTCGGCCAGCTGTTCCAGCAGATCGGCGGAAGGCACGAAGAACAGCCCGCCGGTGACTGCGGTACTGAAGTCCAGCAGGCGATCGTAGTTGCCCGCCGGGCGCCCGACGAACATGTTTTCCAGCATCTGCTCCACCGGGCGTGGCGAACGCGCGTAGCCGATGAAGTAGGTGCCGAATTCCCCGGCGCCCGGACGGCCGAAGGGCATGTTGTCGCGCAGGATCTTCACCTCCTCGCCGTTCTCTTCCAGGGTGGTCAGGGAACTGTGGGAGCAGCTGGGTTTCACCGATTCGTCGAGTTCGATGTCCGACAGCTTGGTGCGGCCGATGATGCGTTCCTGGGCTTCCACTGTCAGCGCGTTCCAGGCCGTCATGTTGTGCAGGTATTTCTGCACCAGCACGTAGCTGCCGTTGCAGAACGACGGGTCTTCGTCGCCGATCAGGGTGAAATCCACCGCCTCGCGGCCTTCCGGGTTCTCGGTGCCGTCGACGAAGCCGACCATGCTGCGCATGTCGAAATAGCGGAAGCCCTGGACCTCGTCCACCACCTTGACTGCGTCGCCCAGGGGCTTGAGCAATTGCGTGGCCAGCTCGAAGCACAGGTCCATCTGCTCGGCGCGGATGTGCAGCAACAGGTCGCCGGGGGTCGACGGCGCGCGCCGGCCCTCCACGCCCACCTCAATGAAGGGGTGCAGCGACGCCGGACGCGGGCCAGCGAACAGCCGGTCCCAGGCGGCGGAGCCAAAGCCGCATACACAGGACAGATTGCCCCCCGGCACGCGCTTGCCCACCGAGCGGGTCAGCGCGGCGACGTCGGCGCACCACTCGCGCAGGGTGTGCGCGGCAGCGGCGCCGGGGGCCAGGGTGGCGACGATGAAAATTGCACTGCGGGTGATGGGGTTGCAGATGGCTTGCGGCTCGGGCTTGCGCTCGGCCAGGGAGGAAGACTGGGTCATTGTGGGGTCCACGGGCTGCGGTCGGAAAAGTCACCGACAGGAAATTAGCAGATTGTGGCGGTGGTGAGGGAAGCAGCTGCAAGCGGTGAGCTGCCAGCCGCAAGCTGTTTGCATCAGTTCTTGCGGCCTTCGGGTTGCCGCCAGCTGCGAGGCTGAACAAACAAGCAGCTGCAAGCGGCAAGCTTCCAGCCACAAGCTGTTTGCAGCAGTTCTTGCGGCCGCTGGGTTGCCGCCAGTTGTGAGGCTGAACAAACAAGCAGCTGTAAGCGGCAAGCTGTCAGCCACCAGCTGTGAGGTTGAACAAACCTTGTGACAAGAGCGCTTACTGTGGCGAGGGAGCTTGCTCCCGCTGGAAGGCGCAGCCTTCCCAATGCCTGAGTCCCCTTCCTATCAGGCAGACCGCAGATTCAGGTTTTACGGCCGCTGCGCGTCCGAGCGGAAGCGAGCTCCCTCGCCCATTGCCGGCTCAGGAGGCGGCGCTGCCCAAGGTCGAGCGCAAGACCCGCACCGGCACCGATTTGTAGGACGGCGTGCCGCTGTCCACATCCAGGTAGTCCAGGGGCACCAGGCGGTTGGCCTCGGGGTAATAGGCGCCCACAGTGCCCGGGGCGATCTTGTACTCGATGGCGGTGATGTTTTCGTAGCGCAGCCGCCGCCCGCCGATGACCGTCTCGATGTCCACCAGGTCACCGTGGGCCAGGCCACGGGCGGCCAGATCCCCGGGGCTGATGAACAGCACGTCGCGACGGCCGAAGACCCCGCGATAGCGGTCGTCCAGGGCGTAGATGGTGGTGTTGTACTGGTCGTGGCTGCGCAGGGTGATCAGCCGCAGGACATCGGCGCCGTCCACTTCCTTGTCCTCGTGCAGCCCGGGGAAGACGAAGAACTCGGCCTTGCCCGAGGGGGTCAGCCATTGCCGCTGGGCCGCCGCCAGGGGCATGCGGAAGCCGCCGGGCACGCGGATCCGGGCGTTGTAGTCGTCGAAGCCGGGCACCGTCTGTTCGATCAGGTCGCGGATCTTGTCGTAGTCGGCCACCAGTTCCAGCCAGGGCACGCGACTGTCGGGCAGCGTGGCCTTGGCCATGCCGGCGACAATCGCCGGTTCCGAGAGCAGAAGCGGCGACGCCGGGGTCAGCTTGCCCGCCGAGGCGTGGACCATGGACATCGAATCCTCCACGGTGATGGCCTGGCGCAGGCCGTCCTGCAGGTCCAGCTCGGTGCGGCCCAGGCAGGGCAGGATGAAGGTCTCCCTGGCCACCAGCAAATGGCTGCGGTTGAGCTTGGTGGCCACGTGCACGCTCAGGTCGAGCCGGCTCATGGCCGGGAAGCACTGGCCCGGGTCCGGCAGGGCCACGGCGAAGTTGCCCCCCAGGCACAGCAGCGCCTTGGCCCTGCCGTCGATCATCGCCTGCATGGCCTGCACCGCATCGTGGCCATGGGCCGAAGGCGGCGTGAAGCCGAAGGTCTGCTGGAGCTTGTCGAGAAAGGCCTGCGTCGGCTTCTCGGTGATGCCCACGGTGCGGTTGCCCTGGACGTTGGAATGGCCGCGCAACGGACAGATGCCGGCCCCCGGCTTGCCCAGGTTGCCGCGCAGCATCAGCAGGTCGCAAATCAGCCGCACATTGGCCGTGCCTTCGTTGTGCTGGGTGATGCCCATGCCGTAGGTGACGATGGTGGCATTGGACTTGGCGTAGGCTGCGGCGACCATTTCCAGGTCCGCCTGGTGCAGGCCGCTGGCCTGCTCGATGTCCGCCCAGGCGGTGGCGTGCAGGTCCGCCGCCAGGGCCTCGAAGCCCTGGGTGTGCTCGGCGATGAACTCATGGTCCAGCACCTGCCCGAGGCTGTCCTCCAGGGCCAGCAGGGCCTTCATGATGCCCTTGATCGCCGCCGCATCGCCGCCGGCCTTGACCTGGAAGTAGGACGAAGCGATGCGGGTCGAGCCGTAGGTGGCCATCTCCACCATGTTCTGCGGGTCGGCAAAGCGCTCCAGGGCGCGCTCGCGCAGCGGGTTGAAGACCATGATCGGCACCTTGCGCCGCGAGGCTTCATGCAGGGTGCCCATCATCCGCGGGTGGTTGGTGCCCGGGTTGTGGCCGATGGAAATGATCAGCTCGCAGAGGTCGAAATCCTCCAGGGACACCGTGCCCTTGCCGATGCCGATCGAGCGCGGCAAACCGACGCTGGTGGGTTCGTGGCACATGTTCGAGCAGTCGGGGAAGTTGTTGCTGCCGTATTCCCGAGCGAACAGCTGGTACAGGTAGGCCGCTTCGTTGGAGGCGCGGCCGGAGGTGTAGAACTCCACCTGCTCGGGCTGCAGGCCCCGCAGGATCTGGCCAATACGCTCGAACGCCGCCTGCCACGCCAGCGGCTTGAAGGTATCGCTGGCGCGGTCATAGACCAGGGGCTCGGTGAGGCGGCCCAGGTCTTCGAGCTGATAGTCGGAACGCTGCAGCAGCGAGGTCAGCGGATGCTCGGCGAAGAAGGCCGGGGTCACCCGCTTGTTGGTGGCTTCCCAGGTCACCGCCTTGGCGCCGTTTTCACAGAACTGGAAGGTCGACTTGTGCTCCTTGTCGGGCCAGGCGCAGCCCGGGCAGTCAAAGCCATCGGGCTGGTTGGTGCGCATCAGGGTCAGGGGCGCCTTGAGCGCGTCCATCTGTTCGCGCACCGCCGTGGCGGTAGCCTTGAGCGCGCCCCAGCCACCGGCGGGACCATCGTAGTTGCGGATTCCGGGAACCTTGCGTCGAGTGCTCATGATCGCTCCAGGGCCGACCCGGCACGACGCGAGTCGGTGGTTGCGGATGGTCGAGGCGTACCCGGGCGGGTTGCCAGGGGCCTGGATCACAGGGGGTAGTGCGTCGCAACAGTGCCGACACTGGATAAAAGCTAGCGCTGCGCCCCGGCCTGTCAAGCTCAGGCGCCGACCGGCACAGACGCGACGCTGGCGCCCGGGCCCGCCAGCGTGGAACCTATTGCCGGTCCCCGCCCGGCCTCAGCCTGCGCTCATTGCAGAACACTGCGCCGGCGCTTGAGCGTCCAGCCCTGCTGCATCCCGGCGGCGGCCAGCAGAATCGCGGCGACCCCCAGCCACTGCAACAGCCCCAGGCGATGCCCGAAGGCCAGCCAGTCGACGAAGATCGCCGCGATCGGATAGATGAAGGACAAGGCGCCGGTCAGCGCGGTCGGCAGCTTCTGGATCGCCCCGTACAACAGCACATACATCACCCCGGTATGCACGATGCCCAGGGTCAGCAGGCTGGCCCAGGCCGTGGCCTGCTGGGGTGGCTCGGCGAGGTTGGCCCAGGGCGCCAGCAGCAGGACCCCGGTGCAGACCTGGATCAGCGCGATCAGGTGCGGCGGCGTGCCGCTCAGGCGCTTGATCAGCAACGCGGCGAAGGCATAGAGCAATGCCGCGCCCAGGGCCAGGGCGATGCCCAGCAGATAGTCGCTGCCGGCGTCGCCCTCGGTGCCATGGGCGCTGACGATGGCCAGCATCCCGGCAAAGGACAGGCACAGCCAGAACAGCTTCTGCGGGGTGATCTTCTCCCCCAGGAACAACGCCCCCAGGGCCACCAGAATGAACGGCTGGACGTTGTACACCGCGGTGCCGATGGCGATCGAGGCCCGGGAATAGGAACCGAACAGCAGCACCCAGTTGCCGACAATCGCCACGCCGCTGAGCACCGCCAGAAACAGGCTGCGCCGAGTCAGAATATTCCTTCGCAAAAAACCGAAAGCGCCGCAAATCAGCAGCAACGCGCCGGTACCGAACAGACAACGCCAGAACACCACGTCCAGCACCGGTTGTCCGGACACCAGAACGAACCAGCCAATGGTTCCGGAAATCAGCATCGCGGCGGTCATTTCCAGTGATCCGCGACGGGTCAGTGCATCCATCATCAATCTCCTCTGACAAGGGCCAGATTATGCCCAGCGGCACACGGCCATCGCCAGTTCAAAACCTGGGCTAGTATGCACTCAGGCCTTTTTTATCAAGGCATAAACGCCCAATCACCTAACGAGGTTGCCATGCTCGATGCCATCGACCAGGCCCTGATCAGTGCCCTGATGCAGGACTCCCGCCGCTCCCTCAAGGCCCTGGCGCAGATCAGCGGGCTGTCCGCCCCCAGCGTGGCCGAACGCCTGAAAAAACTCGAAGAACGCGGGGTGATCACCGCCTATACCCTGGAAATCGACCCCAAGTCCCTGGGCTACCAATTGCAGGCCATTGTCCGGATTCGTCCGTTGCCGGGCCGCTTGCAGGAGGTGGAGCGGCAGATCCTGGCGATTGCCGAGTTCACCGAATGCGACAAGGTCACCGGTGAAGACTGCTTTATCGCTCGGTTGCAGGTGCGCTCCATGGAACAGCTGGACCGCTTGCTGGACCGACTCAACCATGACGCCGAAACCAACACCGCGATCATCAAAAAATCGCCGATCAAGCGGCGGTTGCCGCCCATGAACTGACCCCGTGAAATGGGCTTTTTCACCGCGGAAAAAACCCCTGAAAACGGCCTGCAACTGCGGGGTGAAAAGGCCGTTCCAGAGGCGTTTCTTACGAAAAACCAGCTGACTTCTCGAGCACTTTTCAGAAAGTTTCCCCTTAGGCATAAGACGATTCTTAAAATCTCCCAGACGTCTTTTTGGCGTCAATTTCAGTGATACCCTGCGAATCCTCTGACGACCCCACTAGCAAAATGCCTGCTCCTTTGCGGAAGCTGCGCATTGTCGTGGGCTCATGCCTGTCGAAAAGCCGAGTACAAGAACCCATGCCGATCCGCGTGCAGATAGCCGATGACCATCCCTTGACCCTGATTGGGATACACACCCTGCTGGAAAACCGCGCCGAACTGGAAATCGTTGCCCAGGCCCACAGTGTGGAAACCCTGTTGGAGAACCTGCAGCGCCAGCCCTGCGACCTGCTGCTGACCGACCTGATGATGCCCGGTGGCGATCAGGTGGATGGGATTCGTCTGATCAGACGCCTGCGTTCACGCTACCCGGAGCTGGCCATCGTGGTGATCACCATGCTCGACAACCCGGCGCTGATCAGCAGCCTGCTCAAGCTCGGAATCCAGGGCCTGGTGAGCAAGCGCGGCCTGCTCAACGACCTGCCCAAGGCCATTGCCGCCAACCCCCGCGCGCCCTTCGTGTCGCCGTCGATCCAGCATCTGCTGGACACCAGCACCGCCCTGCATGGCAAACCGCTGCTGCAGCCCGAACAGTTGTCGGCCAGAGAGATCGAGGTGCTGCGCCTGTATGGCACCGGCATGAGCATCGGCGCCATCGCCCAGCACCTGTGCCGCAGCAAACAGACCATCAGCACGCAAAAGAGCAGCGCCATGCGCAAGCTTGGCCTGGACACCTCGGCCAGCCTGTTCCTGTACATCCAGGAACACGGCCTGAGCTGAGCGGTCCTCAAAACTCCGGAGCTTCCCCCCTATGCCCCTGATTTCCCGTCCCCCCCAGTTCTGGAGGCTGATCCGTGTCTGCCTGCTGTTCAGCTTCATGGTCCTGGTCAGCCTGTTTTTCAGCCTGCCCGCCCACTGCGCCGAATCGCAAGAGCCGGGCAATCCGTCTTTGGCCCGGCTGCTGGACATGCGCAGCACCCTGCCCCACAAGGTGCTGCGGGTAGCGACCATCGTGCCCCCCGAGCGGCCCCTGGAAAGCGCCGGCAACCAGGTGCTCAAGGTGATCTCCGACGAATACCTCAAGCTGATCGGCAAGCAGCTGGGCCTGCGCTTCGAGTACGTCGAGCTGGCCTCGCCCCAGGACGCGATCCGCGCCCTGCTCGAACACCGTATCGACCTACTGCCCCGGGCCACCGCGCTGGAAGCGCAGACCCCCGGCCTGTCCCTCAGCCGTCCGTACCTGAACAACCAGCCGATCATCGTCGGGCGCATCAACGACCAGAGCCTGCCACCGGACCTGGAAGACAAGCGGGTGCTGGTGCTGGACAACTACCTGGACCTCAAGACCGTCAGCAAGACCTATCCGCGGGCCGACATCAGCGGCGTGCACACCACCGCCCTGGCCCTTGAGCAACTGGCCGGCAAACAGGCCGACGCCTTTATCAGCGACCGCTTCCGCACCACCCTGTACATGCAGGCCCGCCCCGACCTGCGGCTGCACAGCAAGTTCTATCCACAGTTGCCCGACGCCGGCTTCGCCTTCGCCGTGCGGCGCGAGGATGCCACCCTGCGGGCGCTGATCGACTACGTGCTCAACGCCATTCCCGAGGAGCACAAGCGGCGGATCCAGAACCAGTCGAGCCAGGAGCCCTTTCCCTTCGCCCCGACCGAGTCGTTTTCCCTGACCCCCGGCGAACTGAACTGGCTCACCGCGCACCGGCAGATCAATCTGCTGGCGGAGGAAGCGCCGCCCTACATCTACCGCAATGCCGAGGGCCAGTGGGCCGGACTGAGCATCGATATCCTGCGCACCCTGGCCAGCTCGTTCCGCCTGCAACTCAACATTCAGCCCAGTCTGTCCAGGGCCGGCGACCTGGAACAACTGGCCGCCGGCAACGCCGACCTGACCACCCGCGACCTGGGCCTGCCCGACAACGCCCGGGGCATCGGCCTGAGCCAGAGCTACGGCACCCGCAACTGGGCCTTTGTGGTGCGTCATGGCGACAGTTCTCCCAGTTCCCTGGACGCCATGCTGGGACGGCACCTGGCGCTGCCGCGCAACCACCCGCTGCTCGAACACCTGAAACAGCGCTACCCGGACATCCATCTGGTGCTCACCGAGGATCATCGCCAGGCCCTGAACCTGGTGCTGCAACGTCAGGTCGACGCCACCCTGGACACCCCGGTGGGCACCGAGGCGCTGTCCGGTTCCGGGCTGCAGTTCGGCCTGGCCTTCGACGCCCTGCCCACGCCCCACCGCTTTGCCGCAGCCCCTGGTGCCAGGGAGTTGCTGAGCGTGCTCGACAAGCTGCTGGACTCCATGGCCAGGAACCCGCAAAGCGACATCCAGCTGATCGCCAAACAACAGTCCAGCGCCGCGCTCTGGAGCTGGGTCGCCGAGCAGGCCTGGCATGTGGGCGTGGTGATCCTGATCATCTTCGTGCTGTCGCTGATCTGGAACTGGCGCCTGAAGATCCAGGTGCGGGAAACCATCTGCGTGCAGACCCGCCTACAGGACAAGCTGGCCTTCCAGTTCTCCCTGCTCAACGGCCTGCCGACGCCGCTGTATGTCTGCGACCTGGACGGCCGGTTGAGCACCTGCAACCGCGCCTATGAGGAGTTCTTCGCCACCTCCCAGGAGCAGGTCGAGGGCTGCCTGCCCACCGAGCAGCCGAACATGCCGCGCGACTTCGCCGAGGTGCTGCAAGAGGAGCATCAACTGCTGCTGGCCAATCACCGGCCGCGCTTTCTCGACACCAGCCTGTGGATCAAGGAGCAGCAGTACTGCCTCTATCAGTGGCTGGTGCCGTTCTACAACGCCCGCGGAGTCCTGCAGGGGCTGCTGGGGGGCTGGCTGGACATCTCCGAGCGCAAGAACCTGGAACTCAAATTGCGCGAGGCCAAACAGATCGCGCAGAAGGCCAGCGCCGCCAAGAGCGAGTTCCTTGCCTCCATGAGCCACGAGTTGCGCACCCCGCTCAATGCCCTGGTCGGTCTGCTGGAACTGGAAACCAGCGCCAGCCAGGCGCCGTCGCACAACCTGCGGGTGGCCCAGCAATCGGCGACCTCGATGATCGACCTGATCGGCAACATCCTGGATCTGGACAAAATAGAGAGTGGCCTGATGCAACTGGCACCCCACCCCACCGCCCTGGAACCCCTGCTCGCCAACGGCCTGGGACTGTTTGCCGTGCAAGCCCGGGAGAAACGCCTGCAACTGAACTTCGACTATCAGGCCAGCCCCAACCGGCTGTACTGGGTCGACTCGCTACGCCTGCAGCAGATCCTGCACAACCTCTTGAGCAACGCCTTGAAGTTCACCGACCGCGGCCACATCCAGGTCACCCTGCGCGAAACCCATGTGCAGGACAGCAACAGCCTGCTGACCCTGAGCGTGCGCGATACCGGCATCGGCATTCCCCTGGCCAACCAGGCGGGGATTTTCGAGCCCTATCGCCAGGCCACCGCGCGCACCGCCCACTTGTACGGTGGCTCGGGCCTGGGCCTGAGCATCTGCCACCAGCTGGTGCAACTGATGGGCGGCCGCATCTGGCTGGAAAGCGAACCCGGACAAGGCTGCTGCATCCACGTCGAACTGCCGGTGAGCTGGCAGACGGCAAACGCGGAAGTGACGGAAAAACCGGAAGTGCCGCCGATCACCGGCAAAGCCTTGCGGGTGCTGGTGGTGGACGACGTCTCCACCAACGGCCTGGTGCTGACCCTGCAGCTGGAGCGCATCGGTCACGTGGCCGAACACGTCAGCAGTGGCGAAGAAGCCCTGCAGCTGCTGCGCCACCGCCACTACGACGTGTTGATCAGCGACTGCAACATGCCGGGCATGGACGGCTACAGCCTGGCCCGGGCGGTGCGTGAGGCCGAACAACAGAGCGGGGCCAAGCCGCGGCTGATCGTCGGCTACACCGCCAGCGCCCTGAGCAACGAAGCGACCCAATGCTCCAACGCCGGGATGAACGATCTGATGATCAAGCCGGTGACCCTGGCCCGGCTGCAGGAAGTCCTGGGCAGCCACACTGGCGCTGGCGAAGAGCGGGTGCGCGCCTTCGACATCGACCACCTCAAGGACCTGGGGGAAAACAGTCCGACCCTGCACCGACGCATCCTCAACGAACTGACCAAGAACCTGCAGCAGGAAATCGCCGAACTGCGCACCTGCGTCCTGGCCAATACCCCGCACCTGATCAACGACCTGACCCATCGCCTGAGCGGCGTGGCCTGCCTGATCAACGCCCAGGACATGGCCAGGACCTGCGACGCCCTGAGAAAGGTCGACGTGAGCCATCCGCCGTCCGTGCGCAACTGCCAGCAAGCGCTGCTCAGCGCCATGGAGCAGGTTTACGCAGAGGCCCGGAACCAGCTGGCCAGCTTGCGCGACCCCCTTGGCAGCGACAGCCCGCCCCTGGCCCAGAGCGCACAGACCCAAGGCTCGCCACCCTGAACCGCACCTCGGTGCGCCGAGTGCCTGGGCCGGCCAACAGGCCCTGGCGCCACTCTCGTACTTGTCTCATTCAACCGCCGCCCCCTGCTGCCTAACCTTGCGCTGGCTTTCGAGCACAGACAGTCAATGGCGCCAGACTCCCGACGAGTCGCTACGCCAGCTCTCGATTGCTTGTTGAATCCAATAACGTCCAATCAGGGAACAATCGATGATCACGCGGCAAACCTTCCAATCATTCCTCAAACTTCCGCTGGCGATGGCTATCGGCATGGCGGCGCTCAGTGCGCAACAGGCGGCCGCGCACGGCTATATCGAAAACCCCAAGTCCCGCTCGTACATGTGTAGCGCCAAGGGCGGCAACCTGAACACCAACTGCGGCCCGGTAGCCTACGAGCCACAGAGCGTCGAATACCTGGCCAACGCCAGCCGCGACGGTTTCCCCAGCACCGCCCAGGCCTGCCACGGTGAGTTCACCCGCTGCGGCCCAGCCAACGGCACCATTGCCGCCGGTGGCCTGCGGCACTTCGCCGCCCTCAACGAGCAGACCGCCAGCCGCTGGACCAAGATGAGCATCAAGCCCGGGCTGAACACCTTCGACTGGCGCTACACCGCGGTACACGCCACGCGCAACTGGCAGTTCTACATCACCAAGAAAGACTGGAACCCCAACCAGCCGCTGACCCGTGATTCGTTCGAAGCGGCGCCGCTGCTGACCGACAACTGGAACAACACCCTGCCGACCAAGACCGGCGGCCTCACCAGCCACAAGGTCAACATTCCGGCCGACCGCAGCGGCTACCACATCGTCCTGGCCACCTGGATGGTGGGCGACAACACCAACACCTTCTATCAGGTGGTGGACGTGAACATCGAGAACAGCGAAGTCGCGCCGTCGAGCTGGAAGAACATCGGTGCCGTTCAGCCCGAGGCCCTGAGCATCGGCGACAAGGTCATGACCCGGGTGTTCAACGAGCACGGCGAACTGTCGGCCAAGCAGGTCACCCTGAACATCGACAGCGCGGAACTGGCCAAGGAAAGCAACTGGCCCAAGGCGCTGGCGGAAAAGGTCAACCGGGCCAAGCTCGGCTATCAGATCGGTGAGCTCAACGACAAGGACCAGGTGGTGCCGCAGTTCGGCAAGAACAGCATCTTTGTCAACAAGAACAGCGACATCAACAGCGTGCTGATCGCCAAGGAACAAGCCGCCAAGCCGGCTGAACTCAAGGTCTCCGGCATGCAGTCCGAGTACAGCCTGAAGGACGGCAAGGTCGACCTGCACTTCAATGCCATCGCTCTGAACGGCGACTTCACCATCACCGCCAGCGTGGTCAATGCCAAGGGCGAAACCGTTGCTCACCAGCAAGCCGACAGTGGCAACAATACGCCGCACTTCAGCCTCGCGCTCAAAGGCGTGACAGCGGGCCAGTACGATCTGGTGGTGGTGGCCAAGTCGAAGAAAGGCGAGCTGCTGCAAGAGACCATCAGCTTCAAGCTCAAGGCCGAGCCAGAGGTTGAGGAAACCCCGGGCGGCGGTGGCAACGAGGGCGGCACCACTCCCGAGACGCCGGCCAAGTACGACCACGTGTTCCCTGAAGGCCTGAAGTCCTACAAGGCCGGCACCCTGGTGCTGCAGCCCAAGGACGGCAAGACCTACCAGTGCAAGCCGTTCCCGTACAGCGGCTACTGCGTGCAGTGGAAGGCCGGCGTGACCCAGTACGAACCCGGCACCGGCTCTCACTGGCAGATGGCCTGGATCCTCAAGTAATCCGGCAACTCCCCAGTTGCTCCTTGGGGCGTGACGCGCAAGCGTCACGCTCATTTTTTTTATCCGGCCGGCGCGCTTTTGCACGCCTGCAAAGGCCCTTCAAACGGGTCGCGCCGGTCCGCCAAGAATCCAGCAAAAGCTTGTTCTAGAGCCCTTTGACTCTCGTACTCGTCCCATGGGAACACCCGGGAGCAGCACGTAGCCTGTGCTCGCTGGCAAGGCTGCCGGAACAGCGGACCTCCAAGGTGTCCCATTCCCCCATCACCGGCTCCTCGCAGCGCTTCAACACTCATTTTTCTATTGCTCAAGGCATACACCATGATCAACTCCAACCGGACTCGCTCCTTCCTCAAACTGCCGATCGTCATCGCCATGGCGACGGCGGGACTGGCCGCCCAGCAAGCCTCGGCCCACGGTTACATCGAAAGCCCCAAGTCCCGCGCCTTCATGTGCAGTTCCGATGGCGGCAGACTGAACGTCAACTGCGGTCCAGTGATGTACGAGCCACAAAGCACCGAGTACATCGGCGTGCCCGGCCGTAACGATCTCGAGCACTTTCCAAGCAACGCCCAGGCCTGCACCGGCGACTTCAAGGTATGCGGCCCGGCTAACGGCACCATCGCCGCCGGCGGCCTGGTGCGTTTCTCCCCGATCAACGAGCAGAGTGCTACCCGCTGGGCCAAGACCACCATCAAGCCGGGCCCGCAGAACTTCACCTGGCACTACGAAGCCGGTCACGCCACCCGCTACTGGCAGTTCTACATCACCAAAAAAGACTGGAATCCGAACCAGCCACTGACCCGCGACTCGTTCGAAATGACCCCGCTGCTGGATCAGCCATGGCCGTCCGGCACCGTCCCGGCCCCGTCCAAAGGCAAAACCCATCACACCGTGGACATCCCGTCTGATCGCTCCGGTTACCACGTGCTGCTGGCCACCTGGAAAGTCAACGACACCGACGCCACCTTCTACAGCGTGGTCGACCTGAACATCGACAATGGCGCGGTCATCCCGTCGAACTGGAACACCGTGGGCGCGGTACAACCTGAAGCGCTGAGCATCGGCGACAAGGTCAAGACTCGCGTCTTCAACGCACAGGGCGAGCTCCACGCCAAGCAAGTGGTGCTGAACATCGATAGCGCCGAACTGGCCAAGGCCGACGTCTGGCCGCGCGAGCTGGCGAAGAAGGTCAATGCCGCCAAGCAGGGCTACCAGATGGGCCTGCTCAACGACAAGGACGAAGTGGTGCCGAACTTCGGCAGGAACGAAATCCTGGTCAAGAAAGGCAGCGACATCGTCAACGTGATGATCGACAAGGAACAGGCCGCCAAACCGGGCGAGCTGTCCATCACCGGCATGCAGTCCGAATACACCCTGAAAGACGGCAAGACCGAACTGCACTTCAACGCCATCGCCAAGAACGGCGACTACACCGTGAAGGCCACCGTGTTCAACGCCAAAGGCGAAAGCGTGACCTTCCAGCAAGCGCCGGCCGGCAACACCCCGCACTTCTCCATGCCGCTGAACAATGTCAGCCCCGGGGTCTACGACCTGGTGGTCGTGGCCACCTCGAAGAAAGGCGAAGTGCTGCAAAAGTCCGCCCGCTTCACCCTCAAGGCCGAAGCCGGCGGTGGTGAAGGTGGCAACGAAGGCGGCAACGGCGGTGAAGGCGGCGCCAAGTACGACTACGTGTTCCCCAATGGCCTGAAATCCTACAAGGCCGGCACCGTGGTCCTGCAACCCAAGGACGGCAAGACCTATGAGTGCAAGCCTGGCGCCGTCGCCGGCTGGTGCACCCAGTGGACCAGCGGCTCCAACGCCTACGAGCCGGGCATAGGTTTCGCCTGGCAGTCGGCCTGGAACGCCAAGTAAGTCATAGCGTCAACCACCCGAGCGTGGCGCCACGGCGCCACGCTCCTTGTTAGCGGTCAAGCCCCCCATGAGCTCAACCCCCTATTCAAGAACCCTGCTCCGGCAGGGTGAAAACCTGCCGAGGCGCCTGTGCTTATGAGCGCCCTTCGCCCCTCGCTTCGCGCTGGCCTGCTGGTCGGCGCCTTGTCGTTTCTGGCGGCCTGGCTGGCGTGGCTGGCGTACGGCAGCTGGCAGTTCCGGCAAAGCCTGAACCCGGCGAGCCTGCAGGCGCCCGCCGTGGTGCCGGCGGCCCCCCGGTCCCAGCCCGACCCGCAAGCCATCGCCCGGCTGTTCGGCGTCCAGTTGCAAGAGCACCCAAGCGACCTGCCCCGGGTGCCGCTGAGCCTGCTGGCCAGCCTAGTGGCCGCTCACCCGGAGCAGTCCCGGGCCCTGATCGAATCGCCGGAAGGCAGCCGCTTCTATGGCATCGGCGAGCCCCTGCCAGGCGGGGGCAGCCTGCGCCAGATCGGCACCGGCCAAGTGCGGGTGCAACGCTTCGGCGAGGAACTGATCCTGAGCCTGCCCCAGCACGCAACGCCGTTGCTGACCCCGCAGGCAGAGGACGCCGCCGCGGCCCAACCCCATCCACAGCCAGGCAGCGGGAGCCTGCTGCAACCGTCTGTGCAATCCCCTGGAGCATCATGAATCGAGCCTTTATCGCCGGGTCCCTGCTGACCCTGGGCACCCTGATCAATCCCGTGTACGCCACGGAAAAAACCGCCGCGGCCCAGCAATGGACCCTGAACATGAAGGACGCCGAGCTGCGCGACCTGGTCAACGAAGTGGGCCAGATCACCGGCAAGACGATGATTCTGGACCCGCGCCTGAACGGCAAGGTCACGGTGCAATCGAGCACCGCCATGGATCAGCAGGGCATCTACTCGCTGTTTCTCACCGCCCTGCGCAGCCAGGGTTTTGTCGCCATGGACCAGGGCGATCGGGTGCTGATCCTGCCGGTGGCCGAAGCCAAGACCAAGGCCCACGCCGAGCCCAGCGGCGCCAGTGAAGAGTTCGTGACCCAGGTCATCGAACTGAACAACGCCAACGCCAGCGAAGTGGCCAGCGCGGTACGCCCGCTGGTGGCCGCGGACGCCTACATGGCGCCTTCCACCACCTCCAATGCCCTGGTGATTTCCGACAGCGCCAACAACGTCGAGCGGGTGCGCCTGGTGATCAACGAGCTGGATAACGCCGGTGGCCGGCAGTTCAGCATCGTGCAGCTCAAGCACGCCTGGGCCACCGAAGTGGCCAAGACCCTGACCGACAGCCTGGCCGACAGCAACAGTGCCATGACCAGCGCCAAGGCCATTGGCGACTCGCGCAGCAACCGCCTGATCCTGGTGGGGCCGGCGCCGGTCCGCCAGCAGATGCAGCGTCTGGCGCAGAGCCTGGATGTGCCGACCAATGTCGGCGACACCGCGCGGGTGCGCCGGCTCAACCACAGCGATGCGAAGAAACTCGAAGAACTGCTCGGCGGCATTGGCAAGCGCATGGAGTCCGGCAACCGTGGCGGCGACAGCCAGAAACCCGACAGCCCGGTGCTGGTCAGCGCCGACACCAGCCAGAACGCCTTGGTGCTGATGGCCTCGCCGGCCCAGCTGGCGACCTTCGAAAGCATCATCAACGAGCTGGACCGGCCCCGGGCCCAGGTGCTGGTGGAAGCGGCGATCGTCGAAGTCAGCGGCGACATCAACCAGGCCCTCGGCGTGCAATGGGCCGGCAACCGCGGCAAGCTGTCCGCCGCCGCCAACTTCAATAGCGCCGGCCTGTCCATCGGCACCCTGCTCAACAGCCTGCAGGACGAAAAGCGCCCGAACCTGCCCGATGGCGCGATCATCGGCATCGGCGGCAGCAACTTCGGCGCGCTGATCACCGCCCTGTCCAGCGACTCCAACAACAACCTGCTGTCCACCCCGAGCCTGCTGACCCTGGACAACGAGGCGGCGGAAATCCTCGTCGGCCAGAACGTGCCGTTCCAGACCGGCTCCTACACCACCGACACCGCCGGCGCCAGCAACCCCTTCACCACGGTGGAGCGCAAGGATGTGGGGATCACCCTCAAGGTCACCCCGCATATCAATGAAGGCAACTTCCTGCGCCTGAATGTCGAACAGGAAAGCTCCGAGCTGGCCGCCGCGCCGCCGGGCATCAACACCAGCGACGTGATCACCAACAAGCGCTCGGTCAAGAGCACCATCCTGGCCAACGACGGGCAGATCATCGTCCTCGGCGGGCTGATCAAGGACAACGTCAAGGTCCAGGTCAGCAAGGTGCCGCTGCTGGGGGACATTCCCTGGGTCGGCCGTCTGTTCAGCAGCAGCAAGGAAGTCAACGAGAAGACCAACCTGATGGTGTTCCTGCGTCCGACCCTGCTGCGCAACGCCGCCAGCACCGAGCAGATGAGCCAGCACAAGTACAACAACATGCGCTCGCTGCGCAGCCCGGACGGCAAGACCGGCGGCCAGTTGCCTGCCGACGCCCACCGCCTGTTCGACGCCCAGCGCGATGGCGATGCGGGCCTGATCGACATGCGCGCCCCCGGCGCCCAACGCCAGCCATGATCGCCACCCACGAAGACGCGCGTCTGGCCTTTGCCTACGCGCGCCGCCACGGCGTGGTGCTGGACCATCAGGCAGACGGCGCGGTGCTGTATTGCCGCGCCAGTACGCCGTTGTCGGTGGTGGCCGAAGTGCGCCGCTTCAACGGCGCGTTGCTGCGCAGCCAGGTGCTGGACGACGAGGCCTTCGCCCAGCGCCTGGCCGCCCACTACCGCGACGGGCAGAACGGCGCCAAACAGGTGGCCGACGGCCTGGGCGAGCAGTTCGACGAAGAGTTCGATCTCAACAGCCTGGCCGAGCAACTGCCCAAGACCACCGACCTGCTGGAACAGGAGGATGACGCGCCGATCATCCGCCTGATCAACGCGATCCTCAGCGAGGCGGTCAAGAGCAAGGCCTCCGACGTGCACCTGGAAGCCTTCGAAGAGCATTTGTCGGTGCGCCTGCGGGTCGACGGCCTGCTGCGCGAAGTGCTGCGCCCGCGGCGGGAACTGGCGACCCTGCTGGTGTCGCGGATCAAGGTCATGGCCAAGCTGGACATTGCCGAGAAGCGCATTCCCCAGGACGGGCGGATTGCCTTGCGCATCGCCGGTCATGAGGTGGATGTACGGGTTTCGACCCTGCCCTCCAGTCACGGTGAACGGGTGGTGATGCGCCTCCTGGACAAGCAGGCCGGGCGTCTCAATCTCAGCCACCTGGGAATGAACGACAGCGTGCGCCAGCGTCTGGAGCTCGCCCTGCACAAGCCCCACGGCATTCTCCTGGTCACCGGCCCCACCGGTTCCGGCAAGACCACCACGCTGTACGCCGGGCTGGCCAGCCTCAACAGCCTGGAACGCAACATCCTGACCATCGAGGACCCGGTGGAATACCACCTGACCGGGATCGGTCAGACCCAGGTCAACGCCAAGGTCGACATGACTTTCGCCCGGGGCTTGCGGGCCATCCTGCGCCAGGACCCGGACGTGGTGATGGTGGGCGAGATCCGCGACCGCGAAACCGCGGAAATTGCCGTGCAGGCCTCCCTCACCGGGCACCTGGTGCTCTCGACCCTGCACACCAACAGCGCCATCGGCGCCGTGACCCGCCTGGTGGACATGGGCATCGAGCCCTTCCTGCTCTGCACCTCGCTGCTGGGGGTGTTGTCCCAGCGCCTGGTGCGCCTGCTGTGCCCGGAGTGCAAGGAGCCCCACAGCGCCGATGCCGCCGCCTGCGAACGCCTGGGCCTGAGCGCCGACGCCGCGCCGCAGCTGTACCGGCCCAAAGGCTGCAGCGCCTGCCAGCACTCGGGGTATCGCGGACGTCGCGGCATCTATGAGCTGGTGCTGTTCGACGACACCTTGCGCCAGCTGATCCACACCGGCGCCGGCGAGCACCAACTGCTGGAGCATGCGCGCAAGCACAGCGCCAGCCTGTTCGACGACGGCCAGGCCATGGTGCTGCAAGGGCAGACCAGCCTGGAAGAACTGCTGCGCGTGACCCAGAGGGACTGACCATGGCCGCCTACGAATACCTGGCCATGTGCGCCGCCGGCAAGAAATCCACCGGGGTGGTGGAGGCCGACAGCCCGCGCCATGCCCGGCAACTGCTGCGCGAGCGCCAGTTGGTGATCCTCAAGCTCAGCGCCGCGCAGAGCAAGCGCGTGCGTGGTAAAGGCTTGCTGCAGATGTCCGGAGGCGGCTTGAGCAGCGCCGAACTGGCCTTGCTCACCCGCCAGCTGTCGACCCTGGTCCAGGCCGCCCTGCCCCTGGAGGAAGTGCTGGCCGCGGTCGCCGCGCAGTGCGAGAAGCAACGGATCAAAAGCATGCTGCTGGCCATCCGCTCGCGGGTGCTGGAAGGCTACAGCCTGGCGGTGGCCCTGGCCGCCTACCCGCGGGCCTTTCCCGATCTGTACCGGGCCACGGTGGCTGCCGGCGAACGCTCCGGACACCTGGACCAGGTGCTGATGAACCTGGCCGACTACACCGAGGCCCAGCAAGCGGCCCGTCAGCAGATCCAGCTGGCCATGCTCTACCCGAGCATCCTGATGCTGGCGGCGGTGAGCATCGTCGGCTTCCTACTGGGCTTCGTGGTGCCCGACGTGGTCAAGGTGTTCATCGACAGTGGCCAGGAACTGCCGCTGCTGACCCGGGGCCTGATCGCCAGCAGCGCCTTCCTCCAGGACTATGGCCTGCTCCTGCTGCTGTTGGTGGCGGCCCTGGTGCTGGCCGCCCGCGCCGCCGTCCGCAACCCGGCCACCCGCGAGCGCTGGCATGCCCTGGTGCTGCGCCTGCCGCTGCTGGGCCGGCTGATCCGGGCCAGCAACTGCACGCGCTTTGTCAGCACCCTGGCGATTCTCGGGCGCAGCGGCGTGCCGCTGCTGGACGCCCTGGCCATCGCCAGCGAGGTGGTGGCCAATCAGAAAATTCGTACCGGTCTGAAAGACATCGTCCGGGGGGTGCGCGAAGGTATCAGCCTGACCCGGGCCCTGGAACTCAACGGCAGTTTCCCGCCGATGATGCTCTACATGATCGCCAGCGGTGAACGCTCCGGCGAGCTGGACAGCATGCTCGAACGCGCCGCCAAGCAGCAGGAAGAACAACTGGCCAACCGCATCGCCTTGCTGGTGGGCCTGTTCGAGCCGGCCATGCTGGTGTTCATGGGGGCCTCGGTGCTGATCATCGTGCTGGCGATCCTGATGCCGATCCTCAGCCTGAACCAATTGATTACCTGAATCCGGAACCCCCTACGTGCAGACTCAGAACCAGCAACGCGGCTTTACCCTGATTGAAATCATGGTGGTGGTGGTCATTCTCGGGGTCCTCGCGGCCCTGGTGGTGCCGCAGATCATGAGCCGTCCCGATCAGGCCAAGGCCGCCGCCGCCCAGAGCGACATCAAGGCCATCGCCATGGCCCTGGACATCTACAAACTCGACAACCACCAGTACCCCAGCAGCCAGCAAGGGCTCGACGCCCTGGTCAGCAAGCCCAGCGGCAACCCGCCGGCACGCAACTGGAACCCCGACGGCTATCTCAAGCGCCTGCCCATCGATCCCTGGGGCAACGCCTATCAGTACCGCGTGCCGGGCGCCCGCGGCACGGGCTATGACCTGTTCTCCTTCGGCGCCGACGGCAAGCTCGGCGGCGACGGCCTGAACGCCGAGATCGGCAACTGGGACCGCTGAGCGGTGCAACGCTCCCACAGCAAGGGCTTCACCCTGATCGAAGTGTTGGTGGTGGTGCTGATCATCGCCCTGTCCGCGGGCATGATCGGCCTGATCAACCCCGACTCCGCCAGCCGTCAGGCGCGCCGTGAAGGCGATCGCCTGCTGGCGCTGCTGCAACTGCTGCGCCAGCAGGCGGTATTGAGCAACAGCGACTACGGCCTGCGCATCGAACCCGACGCCTACAGCGTGATGCGCCTGGATGACCAGGGGCAATGGCTGGCCGACCGCGACTGGCGTGCCCAGAGCCTGCCCGGCAGCCTGCGCCTGCGCCTTGAGATTGCCGAAGCCAGCCCGGCCCTGGGCCAGGCGGTTAGTCGCAGCGCCCTGCCCCAGCTGCTGGTGCTGTCCAGCGACGAAACCAGCGCCTTCACCCTGCGGATCGAGCACCGCAACAGCGCGCTGCTGACCCTGTCCAGCGACGGCATACAGGAGCCCCGACTTGAAACCGCGAACTGAGCGGGGTTTTACCCTGCTGGAAGTGATGGTGGCGCTGGCGATTTTCGCCACGGTGTCGATTGCGCTGTTCAGTGCGATCCAGCATGTGGCCATCAACAGCGGCAATCTGGCCGAACGCACCCAGGCCACCTGGATTGCCGACAACTACCTCAATGAACTGCGCAGCGGCATGCAGCCGCGCAGCAGCGGCCGCCAGCAACGGCAGGTCGAGTTTGGCGGCCGCCGCTGGTGGCTGTTCAGCGAGATCGAAGCGGCGCCGGACTCGCGGTTGCTCAAGGTCAGCCTGCGGGTGTCGGCCGAGCAGGACCCGCAACGGGCCCGGCAGTACAGCCGCGCGCAGTTGCTGGGTTACATCGAGGCCAGCCCATGAACCAGCGCGGTTTCACCTTGCTGGAAGTGGTGGTGGCCATCGCCATCTTCAGCCTGCTGGGCCTGGCGACCTATCAGTTGCTGGACCGGGTGATGCGCAGCGACCAGCGCATCCAGACCCAGGAACTGCAATTGCGCCAACTGCAACGGGCCCTGAGCCTGCTGGAACGCGACCTGGTGCAGGTGCAACGTCACGCCCTCAAGGACGACCACAGCCATAGCCAGGCGCTGATCAGCCAGCCCCAGGGGCTGCGCCTGCTGCGCGGCGGCTGGCGCAACCCCCTGGACTATCCCCGCAGCCACCTGTTGCAGGTCAGCCACCGTTTCAGCGACGGCCAGTGGCTGCGCGAAGCCCAGGGCCTGGAACAAGGCAGCCTCAGTCAGGTGCAACCCTTGCTCAGTGGGGTCGAGCTGATCCATTTGCGCTTCATCGACGCCCTGGGCCAGCCCCATGACAGCTGGCCCATCGGCAGCGAGGCCCTGAGCCTGCCGGCCGCCGTGGACATTGAGCTCAGCGCGCCCGGCTTTCCCCAGATCCGCCGGGTCATGCTGCTGCCCGGCGGCGCTGAAGTGGACGAGGAACCGCCCCGTGAATAGGCCTCGCGCCCAACGCGGCGTCGCCCTGCTCAGCGTATTGCTGATCACCGCACTGGTGACCCTGGTGGTCAGCAACATGCTTGCCCGCCAGCGGCTCAGCCTGGCCAGCAGCAGCCACCTGGTGCAGCACCAGCAGCTCTGGCAACTGGCCCTGAGCGGCGAGAGCTGGGCCCGCAGCCAGTTGCTGGAAGATGCCCGCAGCGAAGGCGGCCTGCTGGTGACCCATCTGGGCCAGCACTGGGCCCGGCCGGCCCCGGCGTTCCCGGTCGAAGGTGGCCGGCTGCAGATCCGGATCAGCGATCTGGGCGCCCGGCTCAACCTCAACAGCACGCTGGTGCCGGATGATGTGATCCCCCGGGCCCGCTACCAGCGGCTGCTGGCCCTGGCCGAGATCAAGCCCCACGACCCGGCGGCGCTGCTGCGCCCCCGGGATCGCCTGGGCCGCCCTTTGCCCCTGAGCGATATCAGCGAACTGCGGCCACTGCCAGAGGTGGGCGCCGACACCCTGCAACGCCTGGCGCCGCTGGTGGCGGCCTACGATCAGGGGCACATCAACCTCAACACCGCCGACGCCCTGGTGCTGGCCAGCATCGAAGGCATCGATCTGCCGACCGCCCGGACCCTGGCCCAGACACGCCCGGCCAAGGGCTACCCGACGGTCGCCGCGTTTCTCGCCAATCCCATGCTGCAGGGCCGGGACATCACCGCGCGCGGGCTGAGCGTCAACAGCCGCCAGTTCCGCGCCACCATCGACGTTGAGCTGCATGGCCGACGCCTGCGTCTGGTCAGCGACCTGCGGGTCATGAGTGCCGACCAGGTCCGCGTGCAGCAGCGCACCTTGCTGCCCTTGCCGCTCAACGACCATTCGCTTACCGAGTAACCATTGATGAGCCACTGGCTTTACCTTTCACCCCATACCCCGGGCGACCGCCCCTGGCATTGCCACTGGTGGTCTGCCGACAGCGCCCCCCGGGAAGGCGATCTGCAGCAGGCCGCCGAACACCTGCGCGGGCAGGCCTTCGCCCTGCTGCTGCCGATGGAGATGGCCAGCTTTCATCAGGTCAGCGTCCCGGCCCGCAGCGGTCGCTGGTTGCGCCAGGCCCTGCACAGCGCCCTGGAAGAACACCTGATCGACGACGCCGAGCATCTGCACCTGGCCCATGGCCCGTTGCGTGAGGGACGTCACTGCTCGGTGCTGGTCATCGACCGCGAGCGCCTGCAGCGTTGCCTCAAGCGCCTGGCCGAGCATGGGCTGCAACCGTCACGCATGCACATCGACGCCGACTGCCTGCCCCAGGACCGGCCACGCGCCCTGGCCTGGGACGGCCGCTGGCTGCTGGGCGGCAGCGCTGCGCTGCGCCTGACGCTCAACCCGCAGGAGCTCGGCGAACTGGGCCGGCTGCTGCCGGACGGGCTGCTGTGGCAGGGCGCCGAGGCCCCCACCCTCGACGGTGTCGAACCGCCGCACTGGCAAGCCGAAGCGCAGCCCTGGCAAGTGCTCGGCCAGGGCAGCCTGCAGGCGATCGACCTGTGCCAGGGCCAGTTCCAGCGCCGCACCCGGCAGAGCGCCCCCTGGCGCGTGGTCCTGCTGGTGCTGGCGATGGCCGGCGGCGTGCAACTGCTGCAGAACGTCGAACACCGACTGTACCTGGAGCAGCGCAGCGACCAGTTGCACGCGGCCAGCCGCAGCCTCTGGCAAGAACGTTTCGCCGATGAACCGGCCAGCGCCGATCTGGCGCATCAGGTGCGGCTCAAGCAACGTCAGCACGTGCAGGAAGCCCCCGGCGTGGCCCTGCGCCTGTCGCAACTGGCACAACACTGGAGCGCCAGCGGCGGCGCCCTGTCTCAGATCCAGCGCCTGGATTACCAGGCCGAGGACGGCTGGAGCCTGCAAGTCAGCGCCCCGGCCTTTGCCGATCTGCAACTGCTGCGCGAGGGCCTGATCAACCAGGGCCTGAACGTCAGCACCGATTCATCCGTGCGTGATGCGCAAGGCGTCTCCGCGCGTTTTCAAATCAAGGAGTAAGCGATGAAGCGCCCCATCGCCTCGATCCCGGCTCGAAACGCCCTGACGAACCCACTCCGGCAACGCTGGCAGCGTCTGGCAAAACGCGAACAACGGGCGTTGCAGGCCCTGACCGTCTTCGCCGGCCTGACCAGCCTCTACCTGCTCTGGCAACCGCAACAACAGGCTCTGGCCCAGGCCGAGCAACGCTATACCGAGGAAACGCAATTGCTTCACGATCTACAACAGCTACCCGCCAGCCCCTCCTCCCTTCGAGGCCCAGCCATTTCCAGCGATGCCCTGCCCGGCATGCTGGCCCGCTCCAGCAGCCAGGCCGGACTCAACCTCGAACGCATGGACCAGGAGGATCAGGGCCGGGTCAACCTCAGCCTGGAAGGCCCGCTCAACGGCCTGATCAGCTGGATCGACCAGCTGGAACAGCAGCACGTCTCGGTCCTGTCGTTCTCCATCGAAGTCAACAAGGACGCCATGGCCAGCGCGCGCTTGCAGCTGCACAGCCCTTGAAACCTCGTCACTCCTGAAACCCGGACAACAAAAAGCCCGCCGAAGCGGGCTTTTTTAGCGGCTCAACCAGCAGGATCAATCATCGCGACCCATGATGCCGAACAGCTGCAGCAGGCTGACGAACAGGTTGTAGATCGATACATACAGGCTGATGGTGGCCATGATGTAGTTGCGTTCGCCGCCGTGGATGATGGCGCTGGTCTGGAACAGGATGCACACCGAGGAGAACAGCACGAAACCGGCGCTGATCGCCAACTGCAGGCCACTGATCTGGAAGAACAGGCTGGCCAGCACGGCACCCATCAGGACAAAGAAACCGGCGGTGATGAAACCACCGAGGAAGCTCATGTCCTTGCGGGTGATCAGCACATAGGCCGACAGACCGCCAAACACCAGGGCAGTCATGGCGAAGGCCGAGCTGACCACTTCAGCACCGCCCTGCATGCCCAGGTAACGGTTGAGGATCGGGCCGAGCAAAAAGCCCATGAAACCGGTCAGGGCGAAAGCCGACACCAGGCCCCAGGCCGAGTCACGGAGTTTGTTGGTGAGGAAGAACAGACCGTAGAAGCCGATCAGCACCACGAAGATGTTCGGGTAGCCGACCCGCATCTGCTGCGCCACATAAGCCATGACACCGCTGAACGCGAGGGTCAGGGCCAGCAAGCCGTAAGTGTTGCGCAGGACGCGGCTAACCTCTAGCTGCTCGGCCTGCACGCCGTTGTTAACTGCGTAATCCTGTTCGCGCATGGCGACACTCCTGTTGGGGGAAACATTTAGTGGCAAGGATGATAACAGAGGCTCTGTAACTCGCGACGCAGAGAGTTTGACAGTGTGTTTCATTCGGGTATTATGGCGCCCGCAATGCGATCTGGAGGTGTGGCCGAGTGGTTTAAGGCAGCGGTCTTGAAAACCGCCGACTGTAACAGGTCCTAGAGTTCGAATCTCTACGCCTCCGCCAAATCTCAACGAGAAGGCCCTGATTTATCAGGGCTTTTTTGTTTATGGCGGATTTTCAAAACGGCGCTTCTTGGTCCTCGTTACAAAACTATTTGGTAACCGTTACAAAACTTTCCTTTCTCCGGCGTCCTGCCGAACCAGCACCACCTCCTCCCCCTACAGTTCGTCGGCGCAAATCGCGCGCCTCTCAAGCTTCAATTACTGTATGCACATACAGCATTGGATTCGAGGTAGTACCGTGCACACAGAAGACGACACAGCCGATTGGCTGGGCATTCCTTCGCCCCTGGAAACTGCCCGCCAGCACGCCTTGCTGCTGGAAAATGAAGTGGCAGAGCTGAACCTGCAGCTGCGCGCAGCCCGTGAAAACATTTTCAAGCTGGTGAACATACAAGCCCAGACCGTGAAGGATCGTGATGAAGCCCTGGCACGACTTCGTGAGAAGGCCGGAGAAGCTTCAGATCTGCGCCGGAAAGTCAGCGACCTTGAGCTGAGTGTTCGGAGCAAGGACCGGGCTAACGAGGATCTGCGCCGACAGATACCCGCCGGCGCACGCGGAAAGCTACGCTGAGAGCGACTCAATGATGATGTGCGGATTAGCTGGCGTATTGGGAAAGCGGTAAACAGGGGGCTCCAGCGCCTTCAAATGACCCTGATACCCCCTGCGGGGAACAGAAACTGGTACAAAAAGTGGTACGAATCTTAGGCGGTGAAAGTCGAGGGGGTTTGAGTCAATGACTGCTGTTCACCATACTTTTCCGTTAGATAACAGAACCACTCTTGAGTCTTGCAAAATCACTTGTCCCTGATCACTCTACGCAAGGCAATTCGCCATCAATCAAGGATTAGAGAAATGACGGATTTTTGTATAACTCGCGTTCAATACGACGGCGCTCGCCAACGCATCACCTATGTGGAAGTCAGCGAAAACCTCCCACAGAAATTTGGAACCAAGCGAGCTATCCCCAGAGGATTCGTGGCAGATTTGATCCGTCTGAACAAGGCAACCTTTTCAACATGGGTCATGAATGCAGATGGAACTTATAAAAAGGGGGCGGACGTGCATGTACTAGATGATGTGTACCTGTCCACAGATCGAAATGGTTCAAAACGCGACAACCTTGGCAGCCTTCCTGAGTTCTGAATCATCGACACGCAGCGACAGCTGCTGTCAGCTGTCGCTCGTACCCGATCCGCTGGCGGCGCTCTGCCAGAAGCGCCCGCACCTTCAGCTCCAGGCTGTCGGTCTTCTTGAGGCTGCCCGTGGCCCAGGCCGGCACGGGCACAGCTGACACCTTGCAGGGCACCAGCACCGGCACTTCCCCCCGCACGGTACGCACTTCAGGCTCCCGCGCCGCACACCCTGCCATCAGCACCACGGCTCCCACCAGCAGCCACTTCATAACCCAAGCTCCTGATCAATGATCGATTCGGCCGCCGGCACCGGGTCACCACCGGTACGCTCCTGCAGTAGGCGATTCGCCGCCGAGTAGTCGTGCCGGGCCAGCTCCTTGGCGTCAGCCTGGGCCTGGGCGGCTCGGCGCTCCCGTTCCTCGCCGGCCAGCGCCAAGTCGCCCAGCTTTCGACCTTGCTCCCCCGCCAGGGCTTCCAGATTGGCGCGGACAGCCTTTGCCGTGGCCAGAGCCTCCTGGGCGGTGTCGAGCAGCGGCCGGTAATGCCTGGAAGCCAGCCAGGCCCCCAGGGCAGCGCCGGCGACCAGCACCAGGACGACGGCCAGCAGGACGCCAACCACCCGCCAGGCGCCGGCGCTCACTTCAAAGCCCTGTGCAGGCCTTCCTCGAACACTGCATCCGGGTAAGGGTTGCCGCCATTCTCATGCACGATGATCCCGAGCATCACCGCGCGCAGGGTCGCCGGGCTCTTGATATCGATAGCATCGTTCGCCTTCACGCCCAGACGCTTAGCGATTGCAGCGATATAGGCCTCGGTGTCGTTCTCGTTCCCGGGCGCCCAGCGGGTGATGAACTCGCGAGGGGTGTCGATGCCTGGGCCGCCGACCCCGGGCATGCCATCCTTGCCGCGATAGTTGAGCAGCAGCTTGCCCAGGGCACGGATGCCGTTCTCGGCGGTATCGAAGATAGCGAAGCGGCCGTTCGGCTCCTTGCCGAGCTGGCCCTCCCACTGGTTGCGTGGGTTGTAGTCGATGTTTCCAGGGTTGCGGTTGCGGACGCCACGGGCATTTTGAATGGTCATGGTCAAACTCCAGGCAAAAAAAATCCCGCTCAGGGGCGGGTGTCTTCGACAGTTACAGCTACAACTGTGGATTGAACGGATACGGATATTCAGCCGTATCTATATACATGCAAGCCGGACGAGGATCCACAGTTAGCGAATACATGCCAGGCCTATTTCTTACGTCAACAGATGTATAAGTGGTTTCTGGTGCCCCCCAAAATATGTGCCTTATAAACCCACCGCCAATACCACTGCATCCCTCATCCCCGCCTTGTATGTAATAACTCCCTGAACCTTCATTGACGTCACCTAAAATCCAGCAACCCCTTGACCAAGGTATGTGCGCCGCAAAAACTTTTTGTCTTGTCGGATCTATTAGAGCATCGTAGTAATAGGCACGAAATCCAGCAATCATCTGAGAAATGATCTGTGCTTGTGCGTGATAACTAGAGCCACCTTGAATTCCAACAGGTGTAGTCGGCACTTGAGCAGAAGGTGGTGGTGCCCATGGGCCAGTTGGCGGAGGGCATACCGTTGTACCTTTTACGTTAAGAGGTCTTTGCAGGCTATTGAATGTAAAGTTACTTGATTCATCTCTTGTCTTAAGAGCTGGCCCAGTAAATATAGGACGCATAATGTCAAAGCAGTACACACGCAGCCCACTAACTGGGCCAGAAAAATAAAATACCGTGTCGTTACCTTCTTTAGATTGGTAAGGCCTTCCACATGTACCTACTGTAAAAACAATTGGGCTTACGGCGCTTGTTACTCTAAACGCATATATGTAATCACCCATCCCTGATTGATATCTATTCCACTTCCCTGCAAATTCAACAGGACCACTTTTTATTAGACCGTAAATTGTCTTTGATGTGTCATAAAGCATGTTGCCAGAAGCATCTCTTACAACAAGAGCCGACTTACTCATTCACCACCCTCTAATAATAACCGTAATCTATCCTACAATTCATAGCAAAACCACTTGGCACAACATAACTCCAAGATATAAGATTTTGACTTAGTGTAACTCCAGGCTTTTTACCAGCAGTCCTAACCGAATCCTCTAGAGCGGTTATTATATAAAAGTAATTTTTACCTGAAGGTAGTTGAATTGATAGACTACCGTTTGATTTGTTTGTAATGACAAAACCTTCAGCTTGACTGAGATGCTTTGTCATATCAGCGGTAATTGTGCCTGAACTATCCCTTGTTATAAGACCTACTGTCATGTTGCATCTACGCTCAGATCGATGGCTTTGACGCCATTCGGATGGAACACATACAGCCCCTTGTTGTTGATCATGAGTCTCGCGCCCCCTGGGGTATTGCCCATCATCTGGAAGGTTCCATCGGGTCGAAATGCCCAGCCAGAAACGTCGGGTTCGTAGTTGTTCGACTGCAAGTTGCTACCGATCTTGAGCATGTCGATTGAGCCGTTCTTGATGAATGCAGTGTCGATATAGGCGGCATTGTTTTGAACAACAAACGGGTAATAGATCTCTGCGGCGTTCGGGTCGACAATTGCGAACCGACTGGCCGCGATCAACACCTGACTGGTGATGATTCCTTCGTTGTTCTCTACACCTACACCGATTCCAGCGAGGTATGGCTTGTTGTCGACCGTGAGCTGGGTCTTGATCGAGTACATTGCCGCAAGCTCGCTCTTCAGCGCCTCGACCTCAACCTGTGCGCCACCGCCTGAGTCGATCTTCTCAAGCAGGTGCTGACTCAACTGCGTCTCTGTAATCTGATCGTTCAGGTACTCGAGGATCACGCCGGCATCGGCGGAGGACTGCCCCATCACCGGCCCGTAGAACGCCCCCACGTTGCCGATGCGGTCCACCAGCCGAGCCCAGAAGAAGAACCGCACACCAGCGGCCAAGCCCATGATCGTCAGGTCGGTCTGCGGATAGGCGTAGTCCCCGAACTTGGTTGCCGTCGCTACCTGGTTAGTCTGGCTGTACCAGATCTCGGTCCGCTGCAGGTCCGCGGTGGTGACTCCTGCCGGAATGCCCCAGGCCAACTTGATGCCGAACACGATCGAGGCGGCGGTGAAGGACGACGGCACCGGCGGCGGTGTGGTCTTGCCGTTCAGCACGGTCTCGACCGAGGTCGCGAACACAGAGCCGATGTCCAGGGAGTTGATGGCCCGCACCTTGGCCACATATCGGCCCGCGTAGATCCCGCTCACATCGATGGACGTGGCGCCCGTGCGGCCTGCAAAGATCCAGTCACCGTCGTTCTTGCGCCAGTAGACCTCGTAGGCGATCGCCGCTTCTGGCTTCTCCCACTCAATCGTCATGACGCTGACCGCGCTGCCCTGGTCGACGAAGTGGTCATTGCTCAGCGTCACGTTCGCCGGAGGGCGCTGGACGCTCGGCGGGATCACCGTCACCGGTGGCCGCTCGATGCGCGTGCCATTGTCGATTGCGCCGTACTTGCTCGCGTTGTGGCGTACCGCGCTGATCGTGAACTTGATCTCTGAGTCGGAGAAGTCCTCGGCCACGGACATGACGCGGAACAGCTGCGTGGCGAGGGTCGGCGAGTCGATAGCCCACATCGAATGCTGTGGTGGACGCTCCTCCAACTTCTTCCCCAGCACAACCTGCTGGACTTCCGCCGGAAAGCCCGTGGTGTCCATGGTCATCCTGCCGCTGGACCACTTGATGCCCTTGGATGACCACTTGACCGGGTAGCCCACGGACTTGATCACCCGAGACACCGCCTTACCGGTGGGCATGATCACTGTGATGGTGTCGCCGGGGTATGCCTTCACATCGGCATCCAGTACCAGGGTATCGAGCGTCGACGAGCGCAGGCGCCCACCAATGCGCCGCCCTGCCCTATCGTTGTCAGCGATGCGGATAATCTGCCCGGGGCGCGCCAGAGTGCCATCCAGGCCCACGGAGAACCCCACGCTTTCGGTTTCCAGGCGGTTGGTCAGCAGCGCCCACTTGCCGATGCGCTGCGCCTGGGCCTGGGAAGTGCAGCCGGTGGCGGTGATCTCAGTTTGTTGGATGCCGTAGCGGGTGATCCCGGCCTGGTCGTCGACATACTCGACCTTCTGCCGGTAGAAGTCGGCCGGGTCGTTCCAGCTCACCAGGGCAACGGTGTAACGGGTCTTCTTGGCCGAGCCGAAGTAACCGAACTTGCCGTCGATCACGTTGGCGTTCGAGTAGGTGTAAACCGGGTCCTCGGGTATGTCGGCAATAGCCATGACCGAGCCGGCGGCCCAGTAGGACATTCCGCGAAAGGTCGTGGCCAGGTCCTGCAGCACGTCGAGAGCGTTGGCCCGAGTCTGCAAGAACAGGTTGCAGGTGAACCGCGGCTCTTGGCCGCCCTTCCCGTCCGGCACCAACTGATCGCAGTACTGGCCGATGCGGTACAGCTCCCACCGGTCCACCTGGCCTTCGTTCAGCAGGTGGCCCAGGCCATAGCGGAAGTGCAGCAGCAGGTCGTAGAAAATCCAGGCAGGGTTGTCGGTCCAGGCCGTCTTAAACGAGCCATCCCAGACGCCGGAGTACAGCCGGCTTTCTGGGTCGTAGTTGCTCGGCACCCGAATGATCCGGCCGCGCAGGTCGAATGACCTGGTGGGGATCGACTGGAACTGGGAGGCATCGAATTGCAGGCCCACAACAGCGGAACCCGGATAGCGCAGCTTCGCATCTATCACTTCGGTGATGGCGTCGATGTTCGTCTTGTCCGCAATGGCGCCAGAGGTGCTATTCGGGGTCAGGCGGGTGACGCGGATCTGCCAATTGCTGCTGGCCGGCGGCAGGTCCACCCGGTGCGAACGCTCGTACTTCGTCGAGGTCTTGCCGCTGAACGCCGAGGCCAACACCTGCACATAGGGCCCGCCGTCGGTGGAAACCTCGATCTTGTACTGCACGGTGTAGCCGTTTGTGTCGCCATTGCTAGTATTCGTCTGGGCCAGGCGCGGCGTCGACAGGCGCACGCGCACCGCTGACAGCTGCAGGTTCTGCACAGCGCGGACCCAGGGCTGGCCATACTTCAGCTCAACCCCTACCGCGATCTCGCTTTCAACGGCTGGAAAGCCTGAGATATGCAACTGATCCTGGCTGCCAGTGCGGACGTCCAGGGTGACACCGCTGAAATTCCGGGTGCCGTCGGCGTTGGTCAAGGGGGTCTCGTCAAGGTAGACAGAGCGCTCGCCCGCGACCAGGCCCTGGATCTCGCCCTCGCTCACCAGGTCGAGGATGCGTGCATAAGCAGTGCTCTGGAGACTGTCCGGAGCCTCAACAGACGGCCGCGGCTTCGACTCGCCGCCTTTGCTGCCGGTAATGTGCTGGTTCATGGCTTTCCTTCAGGCAAAAAAATACCCGCACTCGGCGGGCCTGTTGGCGGGTTAGGCTTACATCTGGTCTTCGGAGTAGATCCCGGCACTGATCACGGCACTGCCGACGATCATCCGGCCGTAGAGCAGCGGGACAGGGTTGCCCTGGACGCTGGTGTTTACGGCTCCGTTGAAGCTGTAGCTGGGGCGGTTGTTGGGGGTGTCCTGGGTGCCTAGTCCCTTTGCTTGCGGGCTGAGCATCTGGATCACGCCGCCGGCGGTCATGCCAACACCTGCGCCGAGAAATGCTGCTTGAGCGCCAGGCGCAACAAAAAAAGAAGCGATGATCAGTACAGCTCCAACGATGGTCTGCAATAGCCCGGCACGCTTCGAGCCTGCAATTACTGGGACTATTCGAATTACGCCTCGCCCCGTTGGTTTTCCGAGATCATCTTCGGAAAGGTTCTGCTTGTCGTTAAAGATCGCGAAGCGCAACCCTTTACTGGCGCTCTCCAGCATGTGCTGCTCGAAACCAGGGAACTGTTTGAAATAACCACGAATATCATTGAAACCTGCGCCAGTGACCATGCGGTGACGCCTCCCAAACTTTCGAGCCAAGGATCCAGATAGCAACACGGTTTGCATCTTTTCAGCAGACATATTTCCTCCAGGCAACAAAAAGCCGCCCGAGGGCGGCTCATTAGAAATTTAGTTAGTACTCAATGTATGGACCTATATACATACCTGCCATATCTGAACTGACACGGAAAATTGTTTCTCGATCAGCCACAGCTTCAGCCGCCATGGTTCTAATCGCCTGCCCCATGCAAAGCCCCGTTCCAGCCAGGCCTACACCAAGATTCAAAGATCCCGGTTTAACGTAGAAGGTGGCCTTCTGGCTGGACCCAAGTTTCGCAGCCTTTTTCCCATCGACATAGATAACGAAATCACAAGCTGATGCGTTTATGCCACCATCTCGAAGAACAGTTATCGCTCCGTAAGCACCGGCAGGTCGGGCCTGAAATGCATACACCTGATCCTTCGGCGCTTGCTTGGCTTGCTGAACAGTGATGGCATTCGAGGAGCACCCCGCCAACAGCGCCACCGCAACCGCTCCTACCAGAATTCGCATGTCGGTCCCTCTATATGATTTGAGGGCAATCTAGCATTGCAAAGCACAAGCACCAAAACCCCGCATGGGCGGGGTTCATGAGAGTGGGAGGGTTAGACGTCCTGCAAGATCTCTCGGAAGCGTTCTACGGCAGCCTGGTTGTAGTGAAATGTCTCAACCTGCTTGCTGCTGTACCGCGACTTATCGAGTCGATATTCACCGTACTGCTCAATCTTCATGCCGTGCTGATTCGCAAGCTTGCCGATACGATTGCCAGTCACACCGAACAGCTCACCCACCTGTCCAGCTAGGAGCAAGTTCTCCTCTACTTTTGGCAAAGGTATCAAGCGCTGCCCGTAGGCCAGTTCCGAGATGTGACTGAGCAAAGCCTGCTTGCTGGTATCGCCCAAGTTCGGCAGGTGCTCCAGCGCAAGTTTGGCGAATTCAACAGCAGAGTCGTTGGCCGCTGGTAGCTGCGCTCGAGGGTTTATAGCGTGGCCGTCATTCCAGTATTGCCAGAGTGCATCGTCGCACTCATTTTGATACTCGATGATCTTGCTCTTGACCTGAGGACTCTTTACCCGGGCCACCTGCACAGTGGATAGCCAACCGGCCAGTTTCCTTAAAGGAAGACATACCGCATCCTGACTACCGCCAGCCGAAGGGATCTCCGTAACGGAGACACCCCAGCGCCCAGGGTTGGCGGTCAGCTTCTTGTGCTGCCCTCCCCAATCAAGGCCGATGCCCTCCACAACTGGGCGCATTGGCACAAATGGCTGACCATCCAAATCGACCAGCATCAGGTTCACACCATGGAACGGAACAGTCATCAGCGCGCTCATGCTGCATCTCCCATCTTGATCGCGTAACGGTGAGGTTCATCAATCACGCAGGTGAGTCCATGGGCGAAGCTAGCGATCTCCCGCATCTTGTTCCGATAGGTGCGCAGCTCCCACCAAGCGCCCTCAAACTCATAGCCCGCCTTGCGTAGCTCAATGAGAATGGCCTCGCAAGGAGTGCTGCCCTCGTGGAATTCGCGCAAATCGTTAAGGGACACATTGAGCCACGCATGGCCGTCGCCGCGCGGCTTAACCATTTCAGGTCTACGTTGAGCGAGAGCTTCAACTGGGTAGTGGATGTTCAGCGGCTGCTCAACCTTGGCTTCTTCCTTGCCCAGGTATTCACCTTCAATTGCGTAAGCCGCGACGAAGCTACAGGCCGCATCCAACTGATCGCCCGGGATTAACTCCATGCGAGGGACGTCGAAACGCGCATGCAGGGCCGACGCCAGTTTGGCAGTCGCGATACGTTGATGCTCGGTATCCAATTTGGCGACTCGGCAGCGCATGATATTTCCGAGCTTTCGAGCGCCTTGCGGGCCAAGTAACTCATCCAGCATGGGCTGCATCTTGCCTTGGGCATCCTCATAGCGGCCATGCTTGCGAATAGCAGGCAGAACCTCGGCGGTCACCCATTTCTTGAAGCGCTTGGCTTCGGCCTTGCGGCTGCGCAGGATTGCCGAGTAAAGGCCAGACTCATTGATGATCAGCATTTCTTGGTCACCGCCAAGGGTCTGCACAATTGACAGACCCTTTTCGTCATCGTCCAGGTGGCGAGTCATCGCGGACGCTTCGCTGTACTGAAGTGCAGCGGAAACATCGTTGGCCACGAACCATGGCTGATCAACAATCAGCAGCGTGCGTACCTGCTGCGTGCCGAAATTGAACGGAATTACGTTTGTGCTATTATCGCCCATGACGATTTCTTCTCCGAAGTTGATCTCGTTTCTCGAAGCCCTGACGACTCTCACCTCGTCGGGGCTTCTTCGTTTCAGACCATGGCCTGCTTGCTTTGCATTTCCCGCCACTTGAAGCCCTCCTCTATCAAAAGCTCAAGCTCCATGTTTAGGCTGCGCCGATGGATCACGGCCGCGTCTCTTGCCTTTGCCTTCAGTTGCTCAGCAATCCTCAAGCTGTACGGCGCTACCTTATGCGCGTCTTTCATGCGCCTCTCCTTGCTGTTTGTGGACTCATATTAACTCATGCCACTTAAGAGTCAAGTGGACTCATTGAGTCTTTTTGATTCATTTCGCATACTGCCCGCAATACAAAATTTGGGACCGTCATGAGTGATCGACACGCAATATCTCCCTATCCGGTACGCATGCCTAATGAGCTTCGTCAACGTCTCGATGACAGTGCCAGACAAGGTTCTCGCTCGCTGCACGCGGAAATTATTTCCCGGCTTGAGGAAAGCTTCACGCCTCCGCATTTAAAGCAGATGGGAATGGGTGAACTCACGGACGCGCTCATTGAAATGGGTCAAGAAAAGGGAATTTCTGTTGAGGTGATTTTCAACTACGGCGCGGATGACAAAGATCAATCTGAAACGGTTCCCATGCCTTTCACGACAAGCATCAATAAACAAGCATTGATCCAAAACACCGATGAGGCTCATCGAAGCGCGATTGAAGGTCAAGATCATGAGGAGATGAGCGCGGCCATCAATCGAGCATACGAAGCGCTTCGAGCCTTGGACGTTATGGTGGGTAACACTGCAACGCCGAAAGGCCCACAGCCCCGTAAGCGCTACCCAAAGAAGTGACAGGAAGAGTTTTCCCCTCTACTAACAAGCAAGGATTGCCCATGCTTTACCACTCAAATGAATACAGTGAACGTTACAATGAATTTTGCCGGGTGTTTTGGTTCGCTCACCGCCGAAGCAAACACCTTCAGGTTTGGTCGTTCGATTCGATTGACGATCTCAAGCCTTATCTCGAAAAAATTGTTGACCTTGATGTAAAAACCCTTTTAGAAAAACGCACCACCATGTTCGATGGCGTCCAGCTTTACGTCGATAGCGGTGCAGCCAAGATCAAAAGTGGCTTCAAGGAAGGCAACATCTTTCTTCCGCTGACGAGCACTCACGAAGCATTCCCCAAGATCGTCAAAAACCCTGGCTCAGATACCTTCTATATACCTCACTCAAAAGAAGAGCTTGCGCTTTACCTAGAGCGCTTTCCTGATTCAGTCCCTCTTTAGGTGTTGTGCAAGATGCAAAAAGCCCAGCACGGGGCTGGGCTTCATTTATCGACTTGTAGCTAACTGGTCACCAGAGACATCCTGATAGGCATCTTGATCTGTGATCCTTGTAACCTTTTCAACCTCAGCCTTCACCAGTCTTCCGGCTCTAGTCTTTGTGATCAGGTGAAGCATCACAACCTTCCCACCCCACTCAGCCTCTTGAATCACATCCAGGATCTGGTCAGTCACAAATGAGCCATCCCTGGGAAGCGTTGCGGTGATCTCGCTTTTTCTAAGAACGTCATAAAGGGAAAGTTTGTATTCAGTTTTTGACCTGTGATCAACACCGCGAATCATGAACACGCCTGCAGAACGATCCTCAACAGAGACATTCCGAGGCGTATTGCTTAGCTCATCTACCGCAGCGCCTGGCACCAGCACACCCTGGACATTAATCGAATCGGAGTCCTTGGTAGCAAAAATGATTTTATTATAGGTACCCGCCATGTGCTCAGATATCGTTTGGATCTGCGGTGTATGCTCTGCCACCATATTCATTAACGCAACATAGCGATCTGAAGAGCTTACAGACGCAGCTTTAACGAGCGCGAGCGTCGTCATTCGCTCGGCTCGCTCTGCGTCCGACTCAAGCTTGGCCAGCTCGGCCTTCCGCGCCTCAGTCTGGTGGTCCAGATGATAGCTGAAGCCCAAGGTGCCGAAGCCCATAGCCCCCAACGCAAGAAAAGTAATAAGTTTGTGCCTAGAATCCATGGCCTTGAAACCCTCGCATAGTCCAGCAGCTATCGCTGTTGCTTGCTCCTCAAGCTTAGCTACGAAGCCAGAACTTCCTTCCCCTACCTTAACGAGGATCTTCAGATCATCACGATCTGCGTTTGTAAGCCGCCTACTCGAATCCGAGTAACGCACCAATGCAAACGATTTGTTGATTGTCTTTTGGAGATCAAGGAACGACTCCATCAGCTCGGGAGTTATGGTTGAATGATAGCGCTCGCCCTTGACATGCATCTCAAATCTAGGCCAGTTATCGAACTTGACCTCCGGCACAACTGCATCTGGATCCAGCAAAAGGGTCTCCAGTAGAAGCAGTGCCGACTCATCATTCCCGATTACTAATGTTCCCATCCCTAGTCTCCCCTCCATAATGGGCCGGGAAAGTACCATAGTGCCAGCATAAATACCTAGCCATCGGGCTCACGATTTGTGTCGTCACGCCCCCCCCTGATCAGGCATCCCGCGTGGATAGAATGCCATCAGCATTTAACGCTGCCACATATTGCTATCTTGCGGTCCTGTCGCGTTATGTTTGTTGTTTTGCATCTTTGTGCCTCCAGTAGCTGACCGTGACTTCGCGCCAATAGCCGCCATAGGTATCCCGCTTGCTGTCTCGGTTGTATAGGTGGTGCAGGATAGACCCGGGCGCCGGAAAGTGCTGAGGCTCGGTCTTCAGCACACCGTCGGCCAGGTATACCCCGGCATGGTTCGGCACCTTCGAGCGAATCTGCATCAGCACTATATCGCCATGCCGCGGCGCACTGACCTGCGTGAAGCCAGCCGCCGGCAAGTTCTCCAGGTACAGGTTACCGCCCTTCTCCCACCAGCCATCCTCCCGTTCGTACTGACCCAGGTCGACGCCCATTTCGCGACAGTAGAAGTCGAGGATGATGCTCAGGCAGTCGTGCACGCCGTGGGCGAACTTGCGGCCGATCAGAGGGGCCTGATAGCCATCCGGCGTGAAGCTCACAAGCTCACCTGCGCGTACCTGTTCGTCATCGCCCTTGCGGACCTCAAGGATGTGCCAGGGAAGTCCGGAGGCCTCGCAGGAGACGCGATCTGCTTCACTGGGTGCTGCGGGATAGTCTGGGTGGCTGTGCACGACCGCCAGCACCTGGCCGCGGTCCTCGGCTGCGGCGAAGTCCTCGGGCGCCAGGCGGAAGTGCTCGCTGGGCGTCGAGGCCGTGTTGCGGCAAGGCACGTAGACCTCTTTCCTGCCTTCGCGAATCACTAGGCCGCAGCACTCACGCGGGTACTCAGCCAGCGCATGCCGCTCGATGGCGGCGCGGGTGGACTTGTTCATGATCAGCTCCGAAGCAGGCCGGCGGCCGGGAATGAGCCGTAAGGCAGAGGGTTGTTTTCGCCGAAACGCAGTTTGCAACTGCTCAGCCGTCCGCCGCATTTGTCCTTTGCGGCGTCGGTGACAATGATGTCGTTCTCATCCGCCACGGGCCCGCCGTTGTACCCGCAGCAGGGCCCTCGGTAACCGCCGCAACTGAGCCACCAGCAGACGTTTGCCACGATCTGCCGGCGCGGTAGCTGGACGCCCGCGAAGTCCAAGGCCGAGGCCAGCTCGAACTGCACCGTTTCGTTGTTTTCGGCTGCCTTGCGCTCGACATACCAGATGTCCGGCGGCAGCTCTTCGTCGGGGTCCGCCTCGGGCTGGCCGTCCAGGTACTTGCCCAGCGTCCGGTGCCTGATCAACTTGGCCCCGACCAGGTCTTCGAAGTACAGCACCAGGGCCGTGATGAACCCGCCGACGTTGCCGACGGACAGGGTCGGCATCGGCTGCGCGCCCTGCCCGGTCATCTCGAAGCCCTCGGCCTGGATCGGCCAGGGCGAATACTCCTCGCCCTGCCAGTAGATCGAAGATTGTTTTGGGTAGCCGTGAAAGCGGTACAGCTCGGCACCCAGCGCAGTAGCGTCGAGCTCGAAAAGCTCCACCCACGCGCCAGGCTCCAGGGTCTGGATGTCGGCCGTAATCGGCATCTTGTTTCCTCAGGCAAAAAAATCCCGCTCAATGGCGGGCTTGGCTGGGTGTTGCAGGTCTAGATCCGGCTGCGCGCCTCGGCACGCTTCTCGGCAATATCTGCCGGGATCTCCTTGCCAGTCTCAAGCTTGCGCACAACAAGCCAGTCTGTTTGCTGCAGGTACTCCCTCGCCTCCTGCGCCTTTTGGTCCTGCTCAGTGAAAGTTTTCTTGCTCCGCGAGAAGTCCATTGTTTACCTCTCGATAGTTTGTTCGGCTGGGATCTCTTTAGGAATCTCCACCGGGCCATCAGCTGTCACGAAAATAGGCTCAGGGAAGCGGACACACATAGGCGCATCAGGATCGCTGTACGGCAGCAATAGAGTTACCTCCAGATCACCATCGCCCGACATAACGGCCGGGCCAGCAAACAGTTCAGAGCCTATATCTGCGGCAGATAGCTCATACCCTTTTTTCAAAGGTGTGAAGTCGAAAACCTCACAACAAACTGTCAGCTCGAACCCCCTGACCGACACTTCAAGCCTTCCACCCATGAGGATTGGAGAAAGGTTAATCTTGATCACTACTTCCACCTCCCTATCGCTGATACCAATACTTTCGATAGTGCGCCACTGCCAGATGAAACGATTCGAACATCAGATATCCCGGTTAATGTGGCCCCTACGTTTAGAGCTACCCAACTAAACGTAACTGAATAGGATTCAGATGCGGCAATAGCTGTTGGCATATCCCCAACAAAAGCAACCGGCCATTGAAAGGAAACCCCGGTATTGATAAACAACCCTGCAGCGACCGCAGTCGTTGCCGGGCCTGAGTCCTTCCTGACAGTGCGGCAAATCATCGTCCCGTCAGGCCACTTGGTGGCTGTTCCGTTGGCATTCGTAACTACTTCAGCCGGACCATCAGGGATCCGGTACAGCCCATCGGCGCCAAGAAACTTGAGTTGGTCACCCGCTGCCGGCGCAGGGACGAGCCCTTTAATCCCGGCAGTAGATGCGGTAGCTCCGACGAATGGAGCGGTGTAAAACGTCGCCGGCTGCCCGCCAAGCTTGTCAGAGTCCGTCGCAACTTCGCTCCTGCCCAGCTTTGCGTTCAGCTGCCCCTGTAACTTTGCCAAGGCCTGCAAGACCGTGTCGCCAGCCACGATAGCGGCATTCACCAGTGCACCAAGGCCTGCGAGGGTCGTCGAGCGTACTCTGGCCGCGGTGAAGTACTGGTTTGTAGCCCCCTCAGGGACTTGGTCCGTTGAGCCAGGCGAGGACGGGATCAGCACATACGCCGCGCCGCTCCAGCGATACTGACGTGTCGGATTTGTAGGGCTATCGCCGTCGTTGATTGCGATGTAGATCTTTCCTGTTTCGCCAATTGCTGGGAAATCGGCCCGCGCTGGAAACTCCAACACATCATCGACGAAACTCGGCAGCTGTGAAGCCGGCACCACTCCATTGACCAACTGAGCAACGGAGGTACCAAGTGCCGCCGCGGGCACTGCTGCATCTGCTTTGGCCTTAGCCGCCGCAGCATCCGCTATACCTTGATCTGCCTTTGTCCGTGCTGCCGCGGCGTCCGCAACACCTTGCTCAGCCTTCGCTTGCGCTACCGCAGTTCGGGTATCGAGCTCCGCGAAGTTGGCATTGATCTTTATCCCGCCATCGCGCAACGGGTCGCCTGTTTCGTCGTTTGGCTCTTGGCCAACGTCAATTGGAACAATGCTCATGGGTGGAATGCCTGCTCGAAGGTTGCGGTCAGGGTGTAGGCATCGCCCCCCATGGCCTTGGGTTGATACTCGGAACAGCGGTAGAGCATTTGACCGCCTAGCGGGTCAGACCAAAAAAACGGCGTTGCGCCGGCATGTCGGTCGAGAAACGCCATGATCTCCTTGATGCGCGCCTTCTGGCCCGTGAACGTCAAGGGCCAGGACTGCGAGCGGTTGTTGATTCCGTCCTGGGCGCGCTGCTCGTAACCATCGCCGAACTTGGCCGACTTGGTGCGAAACGCAATGGTCGCCGCGGGATCGTTATTCGGCTTCCAGGTAAAGGTTTCAGTTGCCATATTTTCTCCAGGCATAAAAAAGCCCGCCGAAGCGGGCAACGCCAATCAACCACGCCCCCTGATGGCCATGTAGATCTGGCCTCCAGGCCGGAGGTCCTTAGCGATCTGCTCTTGGGCGCCCTGCTTGGCGGACTTGGCATAGGCCTGGGCCAAAACTTGGCCGTCCGCTTCGCTGACCCCGCCGCCCCCTTCAGGGACGTTGAAGGTCTGCTGAATCACCACCTGGTTATTGCTTGAGCTTGAAGCACCGCCCAACGCTCGAATACCCAACTGGCCGCCTGACGTCCTGGCCAGCGGCACAATCGCCTCGGGCCCGGCCTCGCCCATCACTCCAGTCTGGCCGCCAGCCATTCCGAAAGCCGTTGGCTTGCTGACCACACTGTTTGTGAAGGCGCCACCATTGGCGAACATCTGCACGCCAGCTCCCCAGGCACCGCCATTGGCCTGGTAGCTGGAGAAGTCGACCCCGGTATACCCGGCCTGCGTTGATCCGGCCGAAGCCGCCCCGCCGCCGAAGTACGATGCAGCAGCAGAGGCCGCCATGCCGAACAACGAGCTGAGCGCCGAGGAGCTGGCCTGGCGAACAGCGATCCTGGCCATATCTGCGAGAATCGATTTGGTGAAGTCAGCAAACGACAGCTTCCCGGTCATCGCGAACTGCACGATCGTGTCTTCCATCGAGCCGAAGGCGTTGGTGAACAGGCTCTTGGTCTGGCCGGCTACATCCCTCGCCGACTCCAGGTAGTTCTGCCAGGCCGAAGATGCCCCATTCGTCCAGTCGCCCTGGGCAGCCGACATATCGTCATAGTTGCTGACCACGGTGTCGTGCAGCTTCTGCTGGGTGGCTTCCAGCGCCTGCAGCTTTTGTGTGTACTCGTCGAGGCTCATGCCCCGGGAGCCATCGCTGTACTGGTTGGCCAGGTCCAGCTTCTGCTGGTTGATGCGATCGTCGATAGCGTTCTGCTGGTTGGTCAGATCGCGCTGGCGATCACCCTGGCCAAGACCGGCGGCAGCGCGCATGCCCTGCTCGCGCAGAGTGTCGACTTGCTGCTGCAAGGCGCTGGTGTAGGTCTTGACTGCCAGTTCCTGCTTCTTCAGCCGGCCCTCTTCGTTCTTGGCCAGCACGCTCAGCTCGGTGTCAGCGTCCCGCTGAGCCTTGACCATGGCGGCGCGGGCATCGGCGATTTTCTGGTCCAGCTGGATGCGCTGGGCGGCAGAGGTGCTGGCCTCACCCTTAGCGGCCTCCAGTGCTGCAATCTCCGCCTCATAGGCCGCCGTGACCTCGTCCCGCTCATTGCCGATCATGGCCTCACGCTTGAGCAGGTATTCGGCCTGGGACACCAGCCCTGCCTTCTGCGCTGCGTCCAGTTCCTTCTGGGCGTTTTTGTACTCGGACAGGATGCCGGTGAGGTTGTTTTTCGAGTTGTTGAAGGCCGTCAGGTCTACCGCGCCGGCAGCAGATTTGGGGTCCTTTTTCTGCTCGTCGATCGCCTTCCGCAACTGGTCGTAGGCTCCGCCGGAAAACTTCTTGCCGTCGAACTGAACCCCATCCAATAGTGAAACCTTTTTCCCTGTCTCTTCGCTCCTCCGGAAAAGTTTCGTGAACTGATCGTCGAGCTTTTTGTAAGCCTCCTGCCGCTTGGCGAGCGGGTTCAAATTCTCCATCTGCTTGTCCAGTTCCTTCTGGACCGCAATGAGCTCCTTATTCGCCCGTGTTTCCTCGCCTGTTGCTACCGCATTGCTTTGGCTGGCCGCTTGCCGTGCCTTCAGTGCAGCAAGCTTTGCTTCCAGCGCAGGCGTGGAGTCGTCGTTCTCCCCGTCAACCAACCCAAGGAAGGAGTTGAGGGAGCTCAGGCCATTCGATACAGCGCCTGCGACACCGCCTCCCTTACGGGTATCCAGCACCCGCTGGGTGATCTCGATTTGCTTGGCCAGGTCCGGGAAGATTTCAGATCGGATCTCGGCGTAAGCACCCTTGATGGCGACCTTCACCCGATCCCAATCACGCTCGATGTCCGACAGCGAATCGCGGTAGTTTTTTAGCCGCTCCTGCGCAGACTGATTCAGGTTTTCACTGAGTGTATCCAGCGCGCGCTGGTGGTCACCCTGCTCGTCGATGGCCTTGATGACCTGGTACTGCTCGTAGGTCAGCAGCCCATATTGATCGCTGATCTTCGAGGCCGCTTCCGTTGCGGTGTTGCCGGCATTGGCCAGCGACTTCGCGATATCACCCGCCCCCCTCCCCGTAACCTCGCCAATGGCCGCTGCGGCCTCGGCCAGGTTCTGCATCTGGACACCGCTGGTTGCCGCCCCAGATGCCAGAGCGATTACAGCCTCGCGCGCACCGGCCAGGTTGCCGGTCAGCGTACCCGCCGAATCACTCATGGACTTGAGGCTGGCTACACTTTGCCCTGCATCGTTGGAACCACCATTGATAACGCTGTTGAACTCCCGCGCCTGCTTCATGGCATCGAAGTAGGCATACCCGAGACCACCGATGACACCCGCCAGCAGCCCCGCGGGTATCAGGGCGGCCGCAAGGCTCTTCGCAGAGGCCCCGGCTCCAGCGCCAAGCTGTGCAATAGCTCGCGCACCGCTCCCCCAATCCCCAGATTGCAGGGCGTTGGTCAACTGCATGACGTTTTCTTGAGCCTGGCGGGTGCCGAGCTTCAGCTTGTCGAATGCGCCCTCTGTAGCAGTGATGCCGGCCCGATCCTTGCCGACCTTGGCCAGGGCCTCGCTGTAGCGGTCAGCGTTGATTGCACCAACGCGGAACGCCTCATGAGCCGCCTTTTCCTGCACCTCCAGCTTGGCTAGCTTCGCCGTTACCGGATCGATACTGTTGACGGTGCGCTTCAGTGCCTCGATCTGCCGGTTCTCGGCGTTGATCAGGCGCTGCTTCTGCGCCGTCTCCTTGGCTTCGGCCTTCTCGATCTTGTCGAAGGATTTACCGAGACGCTCCTGATAGGCCTCCTGCTGCTCAATGGTGACCAGGCCACCCTTGCGAGCTCGCTCAAGCAATCCCTCTGCCTGGACCAGCTTCTCCATGCTGTCGATATTGCCGGTCATCGCCCTGTCGAGCTGGCTGATGATTGCGATTTCGCTGGCGGCGCTTGTCCCGGCCTTGCGGCTCGCATCGACCTGGCGCTCCTTCGCATTGGTCGCTTTATCGATGCCCTGGGCGGCCTCCGCCTCCGCTTGGCTGATATTCTTGCCGGTGTTGGCCAGGCCCTCCCCAGCCTTGCCAAGGTCATCGACGGCCTTCTCTGCCCCTTCGGCCGCGTCGACCAGTTTATCCAGGTCATCGGCAGCCTTGACCGCCTGAGACGACTCAACCGCAATGCCAAGCGAAGCGAAGGTAGTGCTCATGTTTTCTCCAGGCAATAAAAAGCCGCACAGAGGCGGCTTGCTTTTACAACAGTGCACGGAGCTCGTGGCTCTATACTTGCTTTAGATCGCTTCGGCTCTACCTTAAGCGTTAGACTTTCGTGAGTGGCTCAGGTGGACGCCTTTTTAAGATTTGCGTTTTTGGCACGGTACAGAGAGCCTATCGCCATTAAAGGTCACCTTTGAGCCCAGCGCCACATAAGGTGCCCGACATGCCATCCACTTAACACTTTTGGCTGTGCTAATGTCCGTCGCGTAGGGCTTAAGCGTGAAAGATCCCCACTGTCGATTTGCGCATCCGTCAATGTTATCTGTACTCATGCAGCGCAAAACATATACTTCAAACCCGCAGGTATTACGGAACTGTTTGTATGCTTTAAGTGTTGGGTGCCTCTCCCAAACTACACACTCGCTAACTGCTTGGTCGTATTCAAGATTGCTGTCAGAGGAGTCAGGTGTAGAGAAGCTAGTACCGGCGGCCACCCCACCAGTAATTTGTCTCTCCTGTGCACGTGGGTCATTGACTTTATTAGCCCGTTGCGGTTGCGGCGAAAGAGTTTCTTCAGGAGCGATTCTGTTCTGACGGTAAGACTTTTGCTTAGCAGCCTGATTCAGAACGGCACCAGCAAGGATGCTTAAGGCTTCATCCCGTGTCATCTCTTCGTCCTCTTTGGGGTCGTCTGGCAGGTCAGCCTGCACCGAACTTTCCCTGGCAGTCAGCTGCTCCGGCGTGTCAATGTACTCGAAGAGCAAAACGATTCGTTTTAGGCCGTCAACGCGCTGAACCTGAGCAGTAATAGAGTCCTTTTCTGCCCGTGTTACAAACCCTAGAAGATACGCTACGCCCTGACTAGCTACCGCTCGAACAAAATGATTTCTTTGTTCTATTGCCGCTAGGTCTCGTTCAATCCTGTTATCAATTTTCTGCTGGGAAATAGAAGTACGGCCGACCGTCACATCATTCTCTACGCGCTTTACATTGGGTATATTCTTGGCAAAAGCGCCGAGCTGCTCGATCTCCGCTTTGTTCGGCAGCACGCCAGTGAGAAGCACAACACCATTAACTACCTCGTACCTCGGGTTCATTTGGGAAACGGCTGAAGGTACTTGCGTTGCGAGATATGCCCTCAGTTGCTTGGAGATCGCGTAGTCGAACTCATATGGAATCGCTGCTGCCACTCCAGTAAAAAGCGATATGACAGCAACTAAAACTCCTTTAACAAGCCAACTATTCATCGTAATCACCTTATGCGTTTTGAGTCATACGAAGTGTGATATTAACTTCATAGACAAGGGCTTCGAGCTTCTTGTAGCTAACAACGACCGTGATCAATCATGCTTGAAAGATGCGCAAGATAAAAGTAGGCGCATTCCCCTTTGTAATATCGAACCCACCTATGCACAGCTAGCTATTACTGAACCGACTTTGTTTGTACTTGAGGATCAGGCCTCCCTCGTACTCTCCCACTGTTCCGCCATCACCTGCAGGGCTTCGGCCTCCATCTCCCGGATGTCACTGAAAATGCTTTGCCTGGAGCCAGCCGGCACACCACACATTCGGATGACGCTCGGCAGGACGCCGTAGTCCAGACCGGTAGCGCCGCACGCGCCGACCCGCCACTGGGTGTACATCGCCTCAAAGACAATGAAGGCCGGCCAGTTGTCCGGCCAGACCTCGCAGTCCTGGCCGGTGAGATCACCCACCAGAAAGCCAAAGGTCTTCAGCTCTTCAGCCGAAGGCCCCTGCTCGTAGAGTGCGCGCGCGGCGCTTAGGAGTTTCCCAGGCGGGCCTGGTTGAAGGCTTCGGAATAGGCCGCCAATACCGCGCTGGGAATCGAGACAATCGAGGTGACCAGAATGCGGATGTTCTGGTCGTTGAACTCTTCTTCGAAGTCCCAGCCGGCCACCACCGCCTTAACTTGATCCACCTGCAGGTCGATCTGGGCCGCGGTGAAGGCTTTCAGGTCCATCTCGTCAGCCTTCAACCCCAGAGCCTTGTGGCGCTCGCCCCACTCAGCGTAAAGCTCGGCCAGACCGGTCCGGTCCAGGTACTTGAACTCAAACCCCACCTTCACCGGCTCGCCGCCCAACTGCGGGATCAGCACGTCGGCCTTGAAGATTGGATTCTGGATCAGCGAGAACTTGGCCATGGGTTACACCGAGGTCAAATAGCGGGTTGGCTCGGATTGCAGCGCCAGGTTGACGGTGCGGGTCAGCAGGTTGTTACGGGACACCGCCGGCTGCTTGGAGAACGAGGTGTAGGCCCCGTACAGCAGCGTGTCATTGCCGGGGAGGTTGAGGCGCGCGGCCTGTACCTTCTTGCCGGCGTCAGCCGCCATCAGCACCGCGTTGAAGGGTTGGGCCGGATCATCTGCGATGGTCAGCACCATGCTCGCCGCGGACTTGTCGGTAGGGATCTGCTTGCCCTGGTCATCTTCCAAGAAGGTGACGTCGAGATAGTTCTGCTCGCCGCCGGAGAAAGCCAGATCGGTGACCTGCGGAATCAGTACCCAGGTGAGGATCTTTTTCATGGTGCCTGCACCGTTGCCAGCCGGGAACAGCTGCGTATCGGTGGTATCGATCCCTTCCAGGGTGATCGCCGTGGCAGTCGCGGCTTTAATGCGCACCACCTTGTCGTCCAGCTTGCTCCAGCCGGAGGTCAGCAGCACGATGTCGCCGGCGTCCAGGTCGGCACCCACAACGGTGGCGACCGCCTCGGAGGCGTTGGAAATTGCGGTGAAGGACAGAGCGGCGGCGTAAGTCGCGGCGTGCTGGAAGGTGCCGCCATTAGGAATTTTGTAGCCCATTGGGTGTTTCCTCTCTTCAGAAATGACAAAACCCGCGCAATGGCGGGTTTGTAGGGTTGCCCGAAGGGCGATTTATGGAGCAGAAGCGCTACTCAGGAAATCGGCAGCCTTCGTACTCTTCAAGTGGCAGTCCAGACTTGGATCCAACGACAACGCCGGCCAGTCCACAGTGAGGGCAACAAGCATGCTTGTCTTCGTACCATCTCGCTATTTGAGCTGGAACAGACCACTGGCCGCAGGCGCTGCAGATGCATCTTTCACTTGCACTGATTTCCTCTCGATTGTTCCAGCCGTGGTTATCGGCTGACTCATCCAGCCACTGTAAGCGTGCCTTTGTTGCTGCATCCATGGCGTAACCCTGATCACCCAATCTGAATGCACGCGATTTTAGCGCGATGACGATCAGTTGGTATCGGCGCGGTACTGGAAGGACACGGGCACGGTGTAGGTCGTGTCTCCCTGAATGCCAGGGGCTTGGTCTGGTGGCGTCATGGTGATCACCGTCAAGCCGGCCTTCTCGTTCCGTTCATACAGCGGAAACAGCGCGCTGACCTCGTCAGCCAAGCCGCCGGCCGGACCGCGGTACTTACCCGATGGTACTACTACGCTGGCCTGGAAGACGCCGGTGTACAGCCGGTGATCGCCGCCCAGGGTGTTGCTCGCAGTATCCGCCGGCAGCGTGTAGGTCCTGATGTGGGTCTCTCCGTCCTTCGGCGTGTAGGCCTCGTTCTCGACGACCACTTTCAGCGGCGGAACCCTGGCTTTCGCCCAGCCGATAACCCTGGCCTGGTAGATCGTGGCAATGACGTTATGACTCATACCTGGTTGTTCCTGATGGCTTCGTCGACGATCTGCTGGAACCTGGCGAGCGTGATTCGAACCATGCCGCCGGGGGCCTGCTTGGAGTGCCCGTATTCAAGTGGCACCGCATAAGGCAGGTTGTTCACGATGTAGGCTGTCTGGCCTGCTGTCAGCTGTCCGACCTGTAGCCGCAGCTTGGCCAGAGTCACACCGCCAGAAGGATCGACCTGATCCAGCGTGCCGTCGGCGGGTGTATCGATCGAGAACTGCCAGTTCCCCCGGAAGCGGCCGCCTACATAGTCCTTGCCGGCGACCAGGCCGTTCACGTTGAAGTTCTGGTCGCGCTCAGTCTTGGTCAGGGGCTTGGCGTACTTCACGCCGCGGCGCAGCTTGCCGGCCTTGGTGAAGTTGCTTTCGTCCAGGTTGATCAGTGTGTTGCGCACCGAGACTTTGAAGTCGTAGTCGTCGGCTGCCCGCGTGTTGGCCGCACGGTGCGCCACGTTGGCGGCCCAAATCTCCGGATTGCCCACCGGTGACATGCGAATCACGCTGCTGCCGATCTCGATCACGATCTCGCGAAAGGTGGCATCGATGCCGGCCTTGGCCTGCTCAGCGAACCGGCGGATGTTCTCGGCGAAGCTGCCGTTCCTGCCCGCGTACCGGTTCATGACCGCACCTGCAGCTCGTACAGAATCGGCGTACCGGCGGGGTTGATCTCTTTCAGCGGTGGGATGATGGACCAGGTCCGGCCCTGAATGACCACCTTGTTCAGCAGATCCGGCGCCCACGCCAGCCCCTGAGCGGCGACCTTGAGCTTCTTGTCGCCCAGCTTGATGAGGCTGTTGTTCTGGAACTCCAGGCCTGTGAAGTCGAGAAGGATCCCCTGGGCCGTCTGCTCGATGATGGTGTCAGGACCGGCCGAGTCAGTATCAGGATCGTACTCGCCGGGCTTAATGTCGCGGATGGTTACGGGCTGGCCGAACTCTGTGATCATCTCCAGAGCCATCACGGCCATTTCGTCGTAGAAGGCCATGGAGGCTCCAGATGTGAAAAGCCCAGCGCGATGGCTGGGCTACATTTACTTTGTCTTGCTGGAAAGGTAATCACCTGCAGCTTTGGTTCGCTTCTGGCGCTCACGCAGCAGGCCATCAGCGAGATCAGCTGCAACCTGAACGGCCTGTTCAGACGACTTGCTCCCTACAATCGTTGCGCCTAGCGCAGCTGCGGCATATTGATCCCACGCGGCTGCCTCATTAGCAAACACCCTTCTCTCGTCCGACATTTGTGCATCTCCATTAGTGAAGGCATAAAGCTATCACTATGCTCGAACTGCAAACAACCCGCGTTTGAGCAGATAATCGGCAAACTGCGTGGCGCTCGGCCGATCCGGCGCCGCCGGCAAAAGTCGGCCGCTGGTGTTCGGGATGGTGGCGTACTCGCGGGTTACCGCACCTTCGACACGCTCCAGGGTTACCGCACCTTTGCGCTTCTCGATCGGGTCGATGTCGTCCTGGTGAATCTCGGCGACCAGGGCCATCTGGCCGTACTGAATCCGCGCCGGCAGGTAGTTGTTAGGCTTGATCTCCTGATCCAGCAGCACTTCCCGGCGCGGCCAGGCCAGAGCCTGCTCGCTGCTGGTCTTGCGGCCCTTCCAGGTCATGCCATCCATTGCCAGAGCCGCGCGGCGAAGCAAGGCTTCCTGGGCAGGCACCTCAGCGGGAATGGTCACGCCGAACTTGACGGCGTACAAGGCCAGGTCCTCGGCGGATGCGTAGCTTTCGGCGTCAGGCTTCCCGGTGCCGTCCTCAATGATGAGTGTCATGCGTCAACTCGCTGGAATGGGTGGAGGATTGGCCGCCGGATCACCGGCAGCCAGCAGTATCAGGCCTTGGGCAGCTCAGCGATGAGCTTTTCAAGCGATTCCTTCGAGGCGTTGGCCCGGTACTGCACGTTTGCTGCGTCAAGCTTGGCCTTGAGCGCCGCGATTTCGCCAGCGTCGTCAGTTTGCGGCGCAGGTGCGGCCTTCTTCAGAGCTTCGACCTCGCCGCGCAGTGCGTCGACAGTCAGGAGCAAGCCATCACGCTCAGCTGTCAGCTCGCCGACTGAGGCATGGATGATGCCCAGCACCTCAAACAGGCGGGTCGCCAGCTCGCCAGACCCGGGTTGCTGGATTTCGCCAGCATCCAGACCATCAAGCAGGAGAATGACCGCGCCATTTTCAGCTCGCAGCTTTGCAACTTCGTCTGCCAGCTCACCAGATGCAGGCACCTTGGCGCCTGGGACAGGTACGGCTGAAGCCTCTACGACCGAAACATCAACACCTGCTGCCTCATAGGCAGCGACAATGTCCGGATAGTCGCCAACGACCGCCACCGCCGTCGCATCGCGCTCGATACCCCGAAACAGGCTTGCAGTCCGGTACCGCTTGTCCGGATCGAAGCCTTCAAGCTGGTTCGTGTAAATCAGTTCCATGGAAATCTCCGTAGCGGCCATTGCTGACCGCTTCCAGGGGCAGGTATCAACCACCAGCCGGTGGCGTCGGGGTCAGCGTGATCATTACGCCGGCGGTGACTTTGTTGCTGTCTGCGTGCTTGGCCCAGTTGGCGGCCGAGCCTACGGCGGCCAGGGTCGGGTTGGCACCACCAGCAGATTCCTTCCAGCTGTAGCCCAGAACATCGATGTTAACGGTGCCCTCGGCGCGGTAGCCAATGCCCAGGTTCTCTTCATCGTTCACAGGGTACGAGCGGAAGCCCGGGGCCTGAGATTCGGTAATGACCACAGCATTCGGCAGCAGGCCGAAGATCACGTCCGCCGGCGCGGTGTCGGTTACCAATACCGGCTTGCCGAGGGTGCCCGGCAGGCCGCCGTAGATCACAACGCCAGCTTCTTCGTAGATCTTGTTGGTGATGGCCTCGTCGACGATGTCGAAGTAGGCGCTGGAGTGCATGACCCACAGAGCGATGCGGCCGAACTTGTCGCCGAACTTACGCATGCCGCGGGTCAGAGTCTTTTTGCCGTCAGTTTCGATGTTGGCGGTGACCACCATGCCGGCGTTGGAGCCAATCGAGGCTCGCAGCGCAGCGGTGGCGTACTGGATGAAGCCTTCCAGGGTTGCATCCGCCACGTCGGCGCCGATGATCTGGGAGAACTCGTCCACCGGACGGCCGCGACGCTTGAACGCCTCTTCGGTGGTCTGGTACGGGCCGTACTTCCACGGAGCCTTGACGCCCACCGCCTCGCCGGCACCGATCTTCTTGGCGATCACCTTGCCGGTGGAGTTGACGTCGCGGTGTTCCAGCGAGCCGCCGATCTTGTAGAAGGCGCGCTTGCGGAAGTCGCCCTCGATCAGCTCGTTGTCGAGGACTATGGCACCATTGGAGGATGCGTTGAACACGTCCAGGTTGTCCTGGACACGCTCCAGGTATGCGGTCTGCGCCTCATCGTTGTAGATGATCAGGTCGCTGTTAACAGTGGTTGGCATGGATGAATCCCCTTACTTGGGCAATGCGAGGTACGCGGTTTGGCCGTGCTTGCGCTGGTAGTCGCGCTTCTGCTCGGCGGTCATTTCGGAGCGCTTGAATGCAGCCTGGCCGCTACCCCCGCCCGGGGCTTGTGTGCCTGAGGCCCTTGGCCACAGGTGAGGTGCGCTTTCGCGCAGAGACTCCGCCCATTCGAGCGGTGTCAGAGGGGTCTTGCCGTCCTTGCCGAGGATGATCTCGCCAGATTCATCAACGGCAACGGCTTCGCCCTCTTCGTTCAGGGTGAACACGCCTTTGGCGCGCAGGATGATGTCGTCGGTTGCTTCAGGGAGTGCGCCGGCCTTCAGCGCTGCGCCGCGTACCGAGTCGCCCAGGACCTTGCCCTGGAACTTGGCAGCGAAGGCTTCAGCCTTCTCAGCGCGCGCTGTGACAGTCTTCAGTTGCTTGTCGTAGTCGCCACGCAGGCGCTCGGTGCGGCGATTGAAGACTTCGTCCACCTTGCCTTCAGTCAGCAACTTGGTTTCTTCATCCTGGCCGGCACGACTCAGTAGTCCTTTGACGGCGTCGATATCGATGCCCTCGAACTGGGTTTCGAACTGGGTCAGCTTGCCAGTGGTTTCCTTCAGCTTGCCCAGCAGCTCAGAATTCTTGGTTTTCAACCCGGAAACGGATGCCTCAACAGCAGTCGCGATAGCGGCCTTGACTGCCGGGTTTTCCAGGTCGATTTCGTTTTCTTCTGCCACGTTGATGTACCCCTTGGGTATGTGTTGCCCGCTTTGCAGGCATAAAAAAACCCGCCGGAGCGGGTTGTATTGATGTTTCTGGGCTGTAACGATCCACCACCCAGATAGACCAACGAGGATGATGATGAGTAAGCCCACATGGAAAGAGCGGTTCCTGCCTAAATCAGAGACCGTTATCGTGGCAATCGTAAGCTCCGCAGCGGCATTAATGGGCGCCTTTGGTAGCTCAGCCCTCTCATTGTTTGCGAACAAAGAGTCGCTGAATCAAATTCGAGTACAGAATTGCGTACAACGCATGGACAAGCTTGAAGAAACACTGCGCTCCAAAGGAGATGCGTTCCTGCTAAACCTCGCCAGCATCACAAGCTATTCTGTTAGCCCACTGAGAAATGATGCAGGCTGGAGCGAACGGGCAGAAAAGCTAATGGAAAACGCATTCATGATTGCGGTCTATGCCCCAGAGATATCCGTCGAAACCCTTAAGGTCTCCAACCTGATGCGTGAAACTTTCAACGCCCCAGAACAGGACAAGATGCGTGTTTACAAAGAACTCAATGCCGCAGCAAAAAAATGGCCTACTTTCTATTTCCAGATCATGAATGACGTCGAGTCCAAGAGGGCGAAATGTACAGAACTCTGAGTTCAGATACCCGCTCTCTCGAAGGCTAATGGCTCTAACCCTTTCATCTTCGATAGTGTCAGCGGTGCAAAGTTACGATCAAGCTGCAGCTCTGCGAACCGCTCCACGGTCAATCCGCCCTCCCGGAACAACTTGCCCCGAACAGGGCCGATTGCCACGTCCTGAAACGCCGCAGGCTGCTGCTGAAGCCACTGGTAGTAGTCCAGGCTCGCGCTGACCTGCTGGGGCCCGCCATCACCGACAGAGGCCCGAGTTGCGCCCTTGGCGAAAGCCGCGCTCAGCTTGGTGATGAGGACGAAGGTTGTCCGGCAGTTCGGGTGAAACGGCGGCCGGGGCCCGGAGTCGACCGGAAACCGCCGCTTATCCATCGATCGGCAGGTCTGGCTGGTCTTGCTGTCCAGCGTGGCGACCATCTCAACCTCGGACACGATGTCCGTGTTGGCCTTGGCCACTTCCATGCGCGCCTGAGACGACACATGCTGAATCGCGGTGTGCACCACGGTACTGGCGTTGCGGTTGGTGGCGGCCAGGATACCGTCCTTGTAGCCTGCCGCCTTGGTTCCGCGGATGTTGCGGATGATCTGGAAGTTCGTCTGTCCTTCGAAGAAGCCCTGCCGGATCGCGCCTGTGACGCGCTCGCGCTCGGCGGTGGTCCAGCCCTTGATGAAGGCCTTCAGCAGCTTCCCGCCACCGGTGCCGCGCACACTGAGCGGGTTTGTCAGGACCGCAGTGCGAACAGCTGCAACAGTCGGAGCCGCCACATCCAGCGAGACGCCAACCGGCGCCGACCTGGCCAAACTCGTAGCCTCAAACTCAGCCTCGTAGTTGGCAATGTCCACCAGGTCGAGGTTCAGTTGCGTGCTGTAGCGGTCGAATATGCCCAGCAACAGGCTATCGACCTCCTTCAGCAGCGCTTCCAGGCGCTTGACGTTGTACTCGGTCAGGTCCGACCGGGTGAGCCGATCCCGGATCGAACGATCAATCTCCTTGAGGAAGGGGGCGAACTTGCCCACCTCCCCCGCCTTCAGTTTCTCGAGGAAGACCGCGTGCCGGATCGTGGCGTCAAGGATTGCTTGGTTTGCCGCCATTTGGTTCGTCCTCGTCGTCCAGGCCCAGGCCATCGCCCTGCTCCTGCAGCTCGCCATCGATCTGCTGGTCCGTGCGTTCAGGAGCGATCAGCCCCAGCTTGCGCAAGTAGGCCCGCAGGTCAGCCTTCGCGAATCCGCCGTTCTGCCAGAGCCCAACGAGCGCGGTGATCATCTGCGGATCCGCTGTCAGCTCCACGAACTCTTGGTTGACCTGGTAGGAGACCTTCTTGTCAGTGATGCCCATGTAGGAACAGCACCACATGAGCGACCGGGTGTAAGCCTCACTGACGTTGGCCACGCACCCGGCAAGGACCGAAGTCGATGCAGACTGATCGCCGCGAGCCTCGGTTGCCGTCTTGGACGATAGAGACGCCACGACCATGCGAGCGCCCAGCTCGATCATCATCTGGTTCTTGTCGGCCATGGCCTCCTTGACCAGCGTGTTCGGTTCCGGCTGCGCATAACCAAACTGACCGCCAACCGGCAGCAGCATCGGCGCACGAGAGCCGACGTAAACGCCCTTTTCCTCCAGCAGCTTCACCCACTGCTCGGTCAAACCTGAGATCCACGGCTGGGCCTGACCGCACCAGAAGACGCTGTCTTCATAGTCAGCGCTGTTCCGGTAGTGGCCCAGGTTGATCATGGCGATGTCGTAGAGGGGCGACTCATCGATGGTCGGGTCGTTGTTCTGCGCGCCAACGAAGGTGAACGGTATCTCTTTCAGTCGTCCTGTAATGCCTTCCGGCCTGAACTCTTCAACGATAGCCAGCGGGCCGCCGCCTTTCGGGCCAGATCGACGCCAGACCCGGCAGACGAAGCCATCGGGCTCCAATGCCAGCTCTCGATACTGCTCAATCACCTTGAAGCCGAAGCCGTCTTCCTCCTCCGGCGCCTCTCGCAGCACCACCAGGGTCAGCACACTGTGGCCATTCACCATCCCGGTGCGCCAGTTGATGATGTCTTCAGCGCAGTAGGACAGGATCACGGAGTGGCCGCCTATGCCATCGTCCTGGTGATAGTCGACATAGAGGCCATGCCGACCAGCCTCCAGCACCTTCTCAAGCGTGCCCTGTGAGTGCTGATAGATGCTCACGCCAGAACCGTTGGCGTTGTCCTGCAAGTACTCCAGCTTCTTCGATACCGACAATGTCGGGGCCTTGTGGAACGCCAGGCCCAGCAACCCGTTTCGGGTGTGCCCAGTGGCGTTCTTGAACACTGCTCGCTCGCGGTAGGCCCGGTTACGGTCTTGGTTCTCCGGCGACTTGTCGTGTGCGTTGATGTACGGCAGTCGGTCGACAACCCGGTGCTGGCCGGCACACACATCGCGGACTGTCGCCCAGCGGCCCAGAGCCTCGATGTAGTCCGCCCGCTTGAAGGAGACGTCGTTGCTCATCGGGCGTATCCCATTTTGATAGAGGTGGCCGGCTTCCTGGCGCTCTTCGCCACAGCGAAGTACCGGAATCCGTCAGAACCGTGTGAGGTCCAGTCGTGAAGCGGCTTGTCTTTCCAGCAGCCGCGCTTGTCATCCCATTCTTTGCGGTAGTTCTCGAGGCATCCCAAGCCCTCCTCGCACTTCGACTCATCGAACACGCAGTGCGGAAGAATCTCCCGAACCTGCTCAATGCCATCGTTGACGCCAAGCTTTGGGACAACCTCGAAGGTCATGCTGTATTTCTCGCCATCGATGTCGTAGCCCTCACGGGCCAGCTCTCGGCGGGTCTTGGCATCGCTGCCGAACTCGCGGTTATCGATATCGTGCGGGCCCCAGTGCTCGGAGTAGGTGTAACCCTTATCCTTGAGCACCTTCATGTAGTGCCGCAGGCCCTCGCCTGAGTTCTCGTAGTAGTCGATGACGTGGTACTGCTCGCCAACCTTGCGCACAAACCAGATGGCCGTGGAGTCGCCGACGCCGATGTCCCAGAAAGTCATCACCGGCAAGTGGCTGTTGTCTGGTATCGAGCCGATGCGCTGAGCGGCATACAGCTTGGTGAACTGCTGGGCGTAGTAGGCGCCTTCAATCGACTGCTGGAATGCTTCAGCCGGTATCGACGGGTACTCCCGCTTCATGTCGTCGCCGAGGGTCTTCTCCTTGGCGCTGTACCAGGCGCGCTGGCCTGGGTTGGTGACGATGCCGTGCTTTGCCGCCAGCTCGTCGAAATACTTGGTCAGGCGATCCGGGATCGTGACGTCAGTCGCGTCCAGCCAGTACAGCGGGTTCCGCCACCAACTGAAGAAAAAGAACTTCCAGTCCAGCAGGCCCAGGGGCACACCGGCCAGTTGCTGCTTCTCGGCAGACTGGCTGTAGTCGAAGAAGTAGCCGGCCCGGCCCTCGGCCGTCGATTCGATGGTGACAAAGCACTCAGCGGCCACGGCCTCGAAAGCGCCGGTGACGATCTCCCGCGCCTTGTGTGGGAACTTGGCGCAGATCTTCCCGAACTCGGACACATGCAGGTAGCGCAGCGTGCCGCCCCGGAAGGAGGTCGAGACGTACAGCGACCCGCCCTTGCTGAACACCAGCTCGCCCGCTGCATCGTTGCGCGCCGGGTTGGCTGCCCTGATCTCCTTGGGCAGGTTGTCATAGGCGTACTTCACCTTTTCCCGGAACAGGCGCTTGGCGTCGTTCAGGGTGTGGGCGATCAAGGCGCACTTGGCGGCCTCAAACAGCGCGGCATCCAGCTGGACGATACAGACCAGCGTGGTGAAGCCCAACTGCCGAGCCTTGAGGATGATGTTCCGAGTGTGCATCCCCTGGAAGTAATCGACCTGCTCCTGCGTCATGCGGAAGCGGACCTTCTTGCCCTGCTTGTCCGTAATGAAGTAGAGGTTGTTCAGCCGCCAGAACCGATCCCGGAGCAGTTTCAGGTGCTCGGGCTTCATGGGTCAGGCTTCCTTCGATAGTTCATCCATCAGCTTGGACAGTTCGTCCGCTTCGTCCGTCTTCTCCTTCTCGTCCAGGCCGAACGCCTGACGCTCGAGCACCTGGAGGTTCTTCATAGCCGAGGACAGCTGGAAAAGGGTCTTGGCGTTGCTGGGCAGGGCCACAGCTGCAAACATCGAGCTACGACGAAAGCCACTCTCATCATCGGCAGTCTCTTCAGCGATGGCGTCCTCGATCTCCTCGCGGCGCTTGATCGTGGTGAGCAGGTCATCCATCAGGAGGTTCGCAATATTCGCGGCCTTGCGAATATCACGGCGGTGGCTGCGAACCACTTGTGCGCCTTCCTCTGCGGCCTCCTCGATGATTTCTGCATCAAGTTCGCGGTTCGCGCCTTGGTCGTTGCGAACCTCTCCGCGAACCAGCTTGCTGCGAACCTCTTTCCGCACCTGGTCAGAAAGGTCTCTTGCCCATCCAAGGGCCTTGGCCTTCTTCCTGATCGCGGTGTCGCTCACGCCTTGGCGCTCAGCGATGGTTCTGATGGAAAGCGCGCCGGCCCGGTAGGCTCGCTCAATCGCCTCCCAGTCGGGTTGCTTGGTTGTCATAATTTGTCTCTGGTGAGCCTAAAGCAGGGATTGAAATGGTGGCGGGTTGCCGGTATTGGTGAGAATCAACTCAACGCAGGAGCCGCGGGATGGATTTCGAAACAGCGGAAATTAATGTTGACCAAGGATCAGATAGCCATGTGAGGCTTTCTGCGGTGCCGTTCCATTTCAATCCGGGCGAACGCTCTCTCTACACCGGTGCAGATGGATCAGGCGGCATTGTCCAACGTGCTGGATGGCTGGGCCTGAAGACGGAACCATTCAACGGCTGGTATTCGGCTCACATCATTTCGGTGACCGGCCACAAAGGAACTGACTTTGTGTTTGAGGTGAAGCGGAATTTCCACACCCCACTGCAAGATGGCGAGTGGCTATGGTTCCCTGCTTCGCGGCAAACAGTCGAGCCCTACCGTAACTGAATCCCTGCGTGCCGTACTCACCTGCGGCACTCATCACATGAAATGGTACACATATGGAAATTGATCTTCTTGAGGCTGCGGCAGTTGAGGCCGAGCTTCAGCGCTGGCACGACGAAGCACGTAGTTTGGCTGACGAAGCCTTTGACAAATCCAGGCTTTCCCCGACTAGCATCGACTCAATGAAACGCCGCCTCTCCGACCTCAAGAACGAGATCAAAGAAGCCGCCAAGCACGAAACTCTATCGAGGCGAAAAATCGCAAAGACCGAGCTGGAGCAGTGTTTCTTCGGGCCAGCAGTCAGAAGCACATCCGCTAACTTCCGCTTGCGCGCTGACACAAACCCGAAGAGCGACCTTTGGGCTAGGGGGCTACACGAAGTGGAATTCGAACTCTCTTACGCAATCGATGGCTTGCAGCGGTTCGTCGCTGAGAACTCGTAGTAATTCGCGTCACGAAATGGCGCACCCTATAACGTGGCGCTGGCTACTTGCTCCGGCGCTCGATGCCGCCCGGCGCCTTGTCACAGCGCAGACAGTGCTCACAGTTCAGCGTCCGGCACAGCCAGACCTTCACCCGCTGCCAGTACGTGACCATGAAGACGTGCCGAACACCGGCCAGGGCCAGGGAGGCGTACAAGGTCGCCTCAGCCACCGACTGAGACATGATCAGCCTGTCGTTGCGCACCAGGAGCGCATAGCCGCTCAGCGCGATAGTCACGTAGATCAACTTTCCCAGCACCCCGTCGCGGACCTTCCCGCTCAAGCAGCACCAGGTCGCCCATAGCGCGATCAGGCCAGCCGACCACGTTGCAACGTGTTCCAGGATCATGTGCCACCTCCCCCGAACTTCGAACGAATGAACGCCCAAAGGTCAGCAGCTTTGATTGCCCGGGTAATGGCAGCGATCAATGAGCCGCCGAAGGTGCCGAGCAGAAAACCGATACCGGCAACGCTGCGTGGCTCGACCACTCCCAGATAAGCGCTAACCAGTCCAGTCAGGTAATGGGCGCATACAGCACCCGAGAAAATGAAGACGGCCCAGGCCTTTCGGTCGACCAAGTCGTCACGGTGCCACCAGCTCGCGGCGAACGCGCCAACCAACCCCGCGGTAAACCACGTATCAAGCCTGTCGAGCAGGCGGTATAGAAACTCCATGCGCTCGACTCCGTGGGCACGATTCAAGAAAAAGGGGGTATCGGAAGCACAATGGGATTGAGGATTTCATATGCTTTTTTGCAGGAAGCAGAGCGTCCGGCACAAAAGTCGGACGCTCATGAACGCTTACAGGTTGTCGTAGGTCATCCATACGCTGGAGTTGTCATTCCCTGGGGCCCAGAAAATACCAAGCCCAGCCGGAACCACCAGCTCATAAGGAAGAGTGTCGAAGTTGGAGCCGGACGACGCCGCAAAAATTGCAGGGTAGCTATCCATCCGATGGCTGAGAGGCGGCTTCACGGTATCCGCATACAAACGGCCACCGCATGCTGAGACCGTACGAATGACGATGCCAGTAGTGTTTGCCGCAGGCTCTACAAGAGCATTGACGTATTGCCTGTAACCTACTTGGTTGATGAACTTGCTACCCACAGTAACCTGAGTCATGACATATACCTTTTGAGTGAAATGAGTGGCGCGGATAGTTCCGCTTTCATGTCGCTCAAAGGCGATGGTTCGAGGCTCAAGGCCTTCACTAGGACACGTGTAGATCAGAACCTATATCGAGCTGATCTCCGCATCCTGTGTACCCGGGGAGTGGAATGACTATCTCAACAAAATACTGTGCATGCAACCAGTATTTTGAGCCCTGTTTGCCCACCTGTATTAGCAGCTCCAAGCAAAGGGTGTGGGAAGCCATAAACGAAAAAACCCCGGCAAATGCCGAGGCTCTAGTAGGTACAATTGACCGCTGCTTTAGAGTCGAGCCAACAATTCAGCTTTCTTGGCGCTGAATTCTTCCTCAGTCAGCACGCCGGCAGCCTTGAGCTCTCCCAACTTAGTTAGCGTTGCCATGGCGTCGCCGCCTGCCGGGGGTGCTGCAGGAACCGCCGGTTGAGCGCCTGCATGGCGGCCCTCTTCAATTGCATCAAATAGCGCCTGCTCCTTTTCCTTTTTAAAGGTCTTGAACTCAAGCGCGTCATGCGATGTATGTAGGCGGAGCGAACGGTGCCCCATGAAAGACTTTCGCTCGATCGAGGTGATGCCCTTCAGCGGCATGGTCTCGATGACCTCGCCAAAAAGCCCCTTCCGGTAAAAAGCCGCCCTGGAGCCAGTGATGATCAATACACCGTTGTGTTGAGCATCCTTCCCTTTGCCCATCATTTCGCCGATGTAGCCCTCACCCCAGGCGAGAATCTGCTCACCGCTCTGAAGATGTTTGGCCCTGAATTTTGCGACATGTTTCGACTCATCAGCCACTTCGAAGCTCCTTGTGATTGGCCCTTTGCCGGATCATATCCAAGAGCCCAAAGCCATGCCAGCCAAAAGCCATCACGCCACACCAGACCCCACTAACGACTTAGCTCATCAGCTTACAAGGCGACTTCTCGACCGCTGGAACTAAGATGACGAGTTTCGGGCAATAAAAAACCCGGCGCTTGGCCGGGTTCAGGGTTTCGTGTGCGTTTCGCGTTACTTGTGCACTATGGAAAAAGTACGCACAAAACCCCGTCATGTCAATACAATTATGCCGCCTCTTGATCTTTTTCCGAGTGAATCACCTGCCATACTGGCTGCTGAGCCTGTATATCCACTTCCTTAATCACCTCTTTCAGGGATTCCCACAACTCCAGCCAGTCACGCGTCCAGTTCTTGGGATCGATGGTGACGCCGAAGAACTCCTTCATCTCGGAGGCGACCCGGGCCGGCCCCCACTCTACCGCGCCGTGAGCCTCACCCTTGTAGGACTGCAGGGCCAGGGTTACCAAGTATTGAGCCTTCACACGCTTGGCTGATGTCAGATCGGGCAGCGCTGCCTTGGCGGTGACGAGCAGCACTGCGTTCAGCAGGTGCCGCATGTTCATTGCCGGGTGGTACAGGTAGTGCCCGAACTGCTGCACCTGGAACGGCAGTGTGTCGATGGCGCGCAGTACCTTGCCGATCGTGGCCAGGTGCGCAGCACGGGCTGTGGACCGGCCAATCGGCGTGCGGCGTGTCTCGCTGATGCTGATCCGCTGCCCCGGAACCGAGAAGCACGCAGCCTCCTCCCCTTTCTCACTGCCCAGCGCCGGAAACTGCGCCTCGCGCTTTCCAATACGGCCGCCAGTCTTCACCGGTGCCGACTCGGCCCGCTCAATTGCCACAGCGCTGATCGACGCATTCGATTCGTGCTGAGCCTCTGTCCATACCTGCCTTGCATTGATCAGCTTCATGCTGCGATCCCCTTCTTCAGTTCTTTTATCTTTTCGCGGTAGTCGGCCTTGATGGCCTTGATCTCTTCGATGGTGTACTTGCGTGTGGGATGCGGTCCTTCCAACCAATCCAGTTTCTCGGCGCCGATTCGCTGCAGGAGCGAAAGCCGGTAGTTCACCAAGTTGCCGGACAGATGGGTATTGCAGGGAGCGCACTGTTTCCAGACGTTCAAGGGCTCGAAGCGGATTTCTGGGTTCGCGCCGACGGTGCGGTAATGGCCGGCGTGGTATTGACCGTCGTGGTGCCGCCCGCAGCTGACGCAGGGCAGATCAGTATCGCGCAGGCGAACCCATTCGTTGAACACCGCCTGAGCTTCTCGGAGGTGGTCCGCCCTACTCTTCAGCCTTTCCTTGCGGACCTTGATCTCCCGGCGCTCAACATCAGCCAGGGCTTTCCGGGCGCTTGCCTGTCCCTTCTCTGACTGGCCATGAGCGATGGCGCACTCGATCTCCCCGCACACAGCCTGGGAGGCGCGTACGGGCGTGAACATAACCCGGCAAGATGGACAGCGCTTTCGACGTTTGCCGACGGACGTGAGCGGGGTTTTGCGCTGTAGTGGGGTGCGCTTCACGCGGCCTCCTTGAATGCTTCGAACTCAGCCATTTCGGTCAAGCGCTCTTCCGTGAGCGACGGCCAGTCATTCAGCACCAGGTACGCGCAGCACTGGCGCCAGAAGTCTTGGAACACCTCCTCTCCCATCGAGTCGTAGGAAAGGCTGCGCGGCGTCTTGCGGGTGAGCTGACCCAGGCCCGGGATGTCGAACAACTCCTCGTCGCAGTACACGCCAGACTCCAACTGCAGGGCCTTGATCGCATCGTGGGACTGCTTGCCAGAGAACCGGTCTATGTTTTGGCTCAGTACCCGGCCCAAGCCGTGGACCAAACCGTTAAACCGTGGGTTGCGCGGCTGTTTGAGGTCGGCGCGGATCTTCGTGTTGATCCGAAACTCACGCTCTCGAAGTATCGACCGATCGGCATCGGAGGACGGCACGAATGCCGCCACCTCCTTGCCAGTGGCTGGGTCGATCAGGCGGCGCAGAACCAGGTACACGGGCATTGGGCGGGGCTTGGCTGGCTTGGTCATTGCGCCGCCCTCTTCGCTTCCAGTTCCCGGGCCTGCTTGATCAGCAGGGCCCGGCGATCAGCCAATTCATTTGCCGCTGCAATCCGTATCTCGTCCTTCTGCTCTGCGCTTGCTTTGCGCATTTCCAGCATCGAGCTTTTCACGAGCTCCAGTTTCTGGCGAAGCGCCGGCTCCGGCCGGGTGACTGTGCCAGTGAGTAAACCCGCTATGGCCCGACCATCCTCGGTGATCGGCTCGACACTCAGGTCCGCCAGGTACTTCTGCGCGTGTTCGCGCGGGATGCGTTTCAGCTCCATCGCTTTGGTCACAGCCTGGATGCGACGGTTGGCGTCGAAGCCTACAGATACATGCCAGTTGACTGGCTTCGCATCCTCGCGGGCCTGACTCACGAACCGCTGGTAGGCGTCGATGAACGCCATACGTGCGCCGATTTTGTCGCCGCCATCCAAGATGGGTTTCGCCGCGGCCAGGGCCAGCTGGATTTCGTCGGTCAGCACCACCGTTTCAAATTCATCGTTGGCGGTCATGGCGATGGCCCAAGCCTCGTCCTTTCCCGGGCGCCCATCAGCCGACTGGGCATGCTTCAGGATCGATGCAACCGTGAGGCGGCCGCCCTCGATACGGCAGCTGCGAAGCGCTGCGGTAAGCACAGGCTCGGTGTATTCGCGCAGGTCCTCGACCATCAGCAGTGCTGCAGCCTGGGTGAGCTGCTGCCCCATCACCTCGGCAGTGGCAAACAGGGACAGGAGCAATCGTTCTTGCTGTGCGTCATTCAGCATGGGCTGCAGCCTTCTTGGCTCGGAGCGCTTCAAGGGCCTGCTCGGCAGCGCTGAAGTTGGTTTGGGTCTGCTCGATCTGCCGGGCAGTGGTCCCAGTCATCTGGCGATTGGTGGCCCATTGGGTGTGGTAGGCCTCGGCCTTGGCCAGCAGGTCGCCGATGCTGTGCATGTTCGAAACAACCCGGGAGTCGTTGATGGTCAGGAAATACGCGGCAACGTGGTGTGCGACGTCGATGCCAAGGCGGTCGATGACCTGGCCCAGCTGCCCGGCGACCTTGGCGTTCCACACTGGCCATGCACCGTGGCGTTTGCGGTAGGCCATGGCGTAGTTGGCCCAGGCCTTGAAGGTCTTGCAGGACTGGTCCCTGGGGCCCGGCATATCGGCCGGGATTTCACAGCGTGGCTGCAGGGCAGCGAATGGAACGACCTGACCCGTCGCGACCTTGGCGGAAGCCTGGGGCGCAATTGGTTCAGTGACCGGTTCATTGACTGGTTCAGAAGAGTGACTGGTTCTGGGTGCAGCTCCTGCACTACCCCCTGGTGCAGGAGATTCACTAGGGGGTGAACCTGCTGCATTACCCTGGTGAATCTGCTGCACTACCCCTGGTGCAGGAGGTGCACCACCATCAAGGGTCAGGAAGTAGACGTTCGACGAGTTACCCTTCGGCCCACCCTTCCGAATTTCCTTACGAAGCAGTCCTGCCTCGCACAAGGCGTTAATATGGTTCATGACAGAGCGCCTGCTGATCTCGCACTGGTCGGCGATATGCTGATAGGACGGCCAGCACTCCCCCATATCGCTGGCGTTGTCGGCTAGCTTGATCAGTACCAGCTTGCGCAATGGATTGCCTACGCGAATCTTCATCGCGGCGACCATAAGCCCCATGCTCATGTAACACCCCCTCGCGCGTTCACCTTGTTGATCGTGGCGATGAACTGCATGTCAGGCCGCCTTCACCGACGCATCCATCACGTCGAGGCTGTGGCGGACATGCTGAATCTCTTGGCGGATCTGGGACTTCTCGAAAGCGCTGACGTGGTTGTCATCTAGGGCTTCATGTACCGCGATGGTCAGTTCAGCCACTTCCTTGCCAACGCTGATCAGTGATTTGGTCAGGGCCTGCGGCTTTGGCGCGGTGCGAGCCACCAGGTCGAAGCCAAACTCACTGGCCAGTGCTGCCAAAGGGCGCATGTCCCCGGTGTGAAGCAAAATCCCAAACAAATGCTCAACCGTCAGGTGGTGTGCATCGTTGTCCGGGTTGGCGCGCTGCAGCAGGCTCACATGTGGAACCCCCATCTTGGCGGCCAAGGCCTTCGCCTCGTTGTCCAGCACAGCGCTCTGGCAGGACCGCAGAAAATCTTCCATTCGTAAAACCTCAGTTCTGTTTCCGTGGCGCCCTGCCCATGCAGCAGCGATCATTTGCTCAAGCAGTCAGCAACACCTGTTTCAGGCGGCTGTACGCTTGGGGCGTGCAGGGATGGGCCGAATCTCATTCGCCTCAACGTGCCCATCCTCATAAAGGGTGATTTCGATGCTTCTGCCGGCTCGAACCATTTGCGAGATCGCGCTCTGGTTCACGCCGAGAGCAGCAGCAAGCGCGGCTTGGGTGCCGTGCTCTTCTAGGTATTTGCTCAAAGGGATCTTTTTCATGGAGTTTCCACGACTTGTTATCTACAACAAATAGTAGCAGCGCTGCTTTTTATCAGCAACACAATACTAGCAGCGCTGTTTGCGTAAATATCAGTTCTGCTAATAATCTTGTCCCCATGAAAATACGTCGCCCCCTTACCCCCGAAGAAGTTGCCGAAAGCGCCAAGCTCAAGGCTATCTACGAGCAGCGGAAATCGGCTGCGAAAGCTGCCGGGCGCAGCCTGACGCAGGCCGATGTTGCAGAAGCTTGCGGATGGTCTGGTCAGAGCGCATTCAGCCAGTACGCGACCGGAAAGGTCCCTCTGAATGTGGAGGCGCTACTAAAGCTCGCAAAGGCGCTGAACTTCGACGCAAGCGAGGTCAGCTCCCGACTGATTTCTACCGTCGCGAATGTGCAGCAAGATCGCATCAGGCCCGATGTAAAACTGGGCACAATCGAGACCTGGGACGACGCGACTCCCCTCACCGACGACGAGGTCTACGTCCCCTTCCTTCGCGAAGTAGAGCTGGCGGCCGGCTCTGGCCGATTCGTGATTGAGGAAAGCGACACAGCCAAGCTGCGCTTCTTCAAGAGCGATCTGCGCCGTAACAATGTGCAGTTCAGCAATGCCAGGTGCGTGATCGTCCGCGGCAACAGCATGTTTCCAGTACTACGTGATGGCGCCACGGTCGGCGTGAACACTGGTAAGAACTCGCTTGGCGACATCGTTGATGGCGACCTCTATGCGATCAACCACAACGGCCAGCTGCGCGTGAAGCAGGTCTATCGCCTACCCACAGGACTCCGCCTGCGAAGCTTCAATCGTGACGAGCACCCGGATGAGGACTACACGTTCGCAGAGGTCCAGGAGCAGCAGATATCTATCCTGGGCCATGTGTTTTGGTGGGGAATGTTTGCTCGCTGATTCTCCAGCGCCGCGGAAGCCTTGAATGCCAAAGAACAAACCAGCGCACAGCAAAGCAGCAACGACTACTGATATCGAACTCTTCATCCAGGCTCTCAACAAGATGACTGAGAGGCCTTGGGGTGATGGACGAGATACCGAGGCGAAGGCCCTTTTCAATGCCCTATATTGGCTAAACTTGGCATCGGATCGAACCAAAACGGGTGTGAGTCACAGGGCCCTTACTCTTGATCAGGAGAATGGCACAATTCTGACTTGTAGGGGTCTTTGATGGCGGTTGTGATGATTCTCTTTGCCCTTGGCTTAGCATTCGCAGCCTACAATGCAGAAAGCACAGGAGTCAGGTGGGGGCTAATCGTATTTTGTCTGCTTAATGCCCTTAGTGCTGCGTCTATAATTCACAAGAATGCCCCTCATGCCTTTAAACTTCGCCCCAATGATGGCCACGTGGAGCCATCATTGCGCAGATAACTGGGCTAAGGGAAGTCACAGATCTATCTATAAAGCGCCCAACCAATCATCAAGCTCGCTCGCTGGCCAGACAGTCTTCGCCAGAAATAGACCTACGACTTGAGAACTAATGTTGGCTCGCTCAATCAAGATTTTTGCAGCCTTAAAAGACGCTCCCATTGTAATGACATCATCTACAACTATCAGGTAATCCTTGATAGGTGCCGCAAGAGCATCTTGATTGATGGACATATAGGAAGCGATTTGCTCAGGTGAAAGCCTTTCACCTTCATGCTGACTAGTCCTAGATGCATCTTGCACCAGCAGCTCACGGACATCCAGCTGTGGAGTCAAGCGACTCATGCGTCTAAGAACTTTTAACATCCGATCATCATAATCTACATGCCCTACAGGCTTAGAGCATGGCATCGGAACGAAGGTTGAGTTTACAGAGGCAGCGGTCAAGTTTAGCGCACTTGCCAGAAGGTCGCCCCAAAAAGCAACTGATTTTCCTTTGTAATAGAGTTCACGTTCGGATGAAGAGGGTCTCTTTTTCAGATTTAGAATCTGTTGATTACCCTGGCTTACTCCGAAACCTCCACCAGATGTGTATTCCAAAAAATGATAGCAAAAATCGCCTTCATCGAGATAACGGTAGCAATCATTGTCAAGCTGTATTGGCCTTGTCATCCGTGAGCAGTCCGATTATGTCAGAAACATTTTGTACGCGAATAGCTCCGAGCTTTTCAAATCTCGCAGGCCAATTCAGTTCTGTGTTCCTAAAACAACTTTCCAATATAAAGAGCTTTCTTTTTTGAGCCAAGGCCGCTCTAGCTTGCACCAAAGTTCCTGAGGTATTCCCCGCCTCTACTATGATTGTTGCGCTAGTTAGTGCGGACATCGTGACATTTCTTGCAGGAAAGAAAAGTCGATTGGTCTTGTAGCTCTGATCTTTATATCTAAGGAAGGGAACCTGAGATATCAGTAAGTGCTTTTGCGCAATATGGTCCTGAAGCTCTTTATTCTCTTTTGGATAGTAGTCATTCAGCGGGGTGCCAATTACAGCAATTGTATTCCCCCCTGCAGCTAACGCAGCATTATGAGCTGCAGTATCTATGCCCTTTGCAAGACCAGAAACTACAGTAAAGCCATTTTTTACCAAACTGTGAGCTATACGACCAGCATTGAATGCACCTTCTTCAGATGGATTTCGTGTGCCAACAATTGCTACACAGTTAGTCTCTACAAGCTCCCAGTTTCCCTGAAAGTAAAGCAATTCTACAGGATGGTCCGCATCACGAAGTTTCTCAGGGTACTCACCAGCCCCATGAACTCTGATGCCAGTTAAGGACAAGGCTTCCTCACCCACCACCTTTTTGAGGTTCTCGAGCGTGTCTGCGATACGGTCTGCATCGACTAGATCTGATGGAATAGCGCCTGGATTCTTTCTAAAAAGGTCCGCGAGATTGGCAAACCAAGCACCTTGATTCTGCCAAAGCGATTCGTAAGCACACATTTCCTCAAGAGGCGAAATAGGCCTCGAGTTGAAGATTTTTGTGTGGGCAATACTGGTGGTCATGTAGGGGGCTTCTATAGCTATATGCAGCATGGGCACTCCTTTGCCAGATGCAAAAAATCTGGACCATAAGCCGCTGAGTTCCTTCCGTAGTAGGATAGCAGCATGCTTGAGGTGCTTAATGTACGCGACACTGCCATCGTAGTCATTAGGGATGGCGGACGCGTAGTGGTTGGAGATCAGCTTGTGCTTGATGGTTCACGAAACCTTATTCGAGAGAGCTATCAAGGTAATACCAGATAGCATTCGTCACCTTGAATGGCACTCGCTCGGCTGGCTCCCCTCACGCTGCAGCGCCACACCCTAATGCTTATGAAGCTGCTTGGAAAACCTCATTGGGCTGATCAACTCATATGCCATTGAGGTGAGGGGGCTTGGCGTGATGATGCCTCCTAACCCACCACTGTGCAGACTTATACACCCGCCCCTCGTCTTGGTAGCGGCGAGTTGAGATGCCAGGCTTCCTGCGGTTCCGGCGATCGGTTTAGCACTGGCGCCGGCCCATTCGCTACAAAGGATGAGGCCAAGCACGCACAGGTGTTTTTGCGTGACGGCCCTCGCCTCTTCAGTGAATTCGTCTTCAGAGAATCAGTGAGCGGCAAATACCCACCAATCATTGACTGATCCAGCAGTTCTACCAGGCCTGCCTTGCGCGAGCTTTTTGCGTCCGAAGAAAATATTATTAGCAGTGCTATTTACTTAAAATAGCAGCACTGCTACTTTTATTCGCAAGCCAACGCAACACCGGCCTAGCAGCGAAAGCCGCGCCGCTCTTTAACAACCTGCGCCATTAACGATTACCCAGCGATTCGCTGGGAGGTCAGCCCCGGCCACACCTGTGGGGCGAGAGAAAGTCAGGTGAACAAAATCGCGCTGCCACTACTGGCGACCGGCGATCCGATAGCCCGGAAAGGCTACCAACGCGCAGAACTGCGACGGCGGACGAGGTGTTGACCGAACTGGCGAATGACCCGGTAGGAGGCGCGAGCAATATGAAAAGTATCACTGAGCAGCCTTCTCGCGAGGGCTGCTTGGGATGACAACCACTTGGAAATAAATTGCATGGCCAAGTCTTTCAAGCAAATGATCAAAGACGGGGATCTCAAGCGCGCTGATGCGATGAAGGCCCGCCTGGAAGATCTACACGAAGAGCCCGGTTTCAACCTTCGTGCTGAAGGTGAAGAGCTGGAAGAAAGCATCAACGCACTGGCCGAGTTCATCTTCGCCGGGGGTCAGATTCCGGCACTGGAGGTCAGGCCCCGGGCAGAAGGTGGCATGTGGGTTGTCGATGGCCACCGCCGTCGCCGCGCCTACTTAAAACTGGATCAGGCAGGTCGCCTTCCAAGAGTGCCGAGCAAGGGCGACCCAGAGCGCCTGGAGGCGTGGATCTCGATTGTTCCTTTCGAGGGCAACGACGCCGAACGGGTAGCAAGGGTCATCACCAGCCAGGAAGGAAAGAAGCTCTCACCTCTTGAGCTGGCCGATGGCTACAAGCGGCTCACCGCATTTGGCTGGACGCCTGATCAGATCGCCAAGAAGGTCGGCAAAACACGTCAGCATGTTGAGCAAGTGATGACACTCGGCAATGCCAACACAGACGTTCAACAGCTTGTTGCATCGGGCCAAGTGTCCGCTACAACGGCGGTGCAGGTAGTGCGTCAGCATGGCGAGGAAGCAGGCAAAGTGCTTGGTGGCGAGCTGCAAAAGGCCCAGGCGACCGGTAAGTCCAAGGTGACCGCGGGATCAATGCGTGGCCCTACCACCTCCCGTCAACGGCTCGAAGCGATACGTGCAGCAGCACAGGACTTCATTAAAGCTATACCACCGGACTGCCTGGAACACTCAGGGCCAACATTGAACCTGCCTACAGATCTATTCGCAAAACTACAGCAAGCCATCTCAGACGCTGAGTAATGAGCGCCGCAATTCAATTGCACTTGCGCAATCAACCGAATAGAAAAATTGAATTCCCCAAGCATGGGGTCAGTCCACAACTATGAACACAGTAAATCTGACGAGGTAACAGCAATGACTATCGAAGCAGAGACACTTGTTGAATTGACCGAAGCCCTGCAGAACAAAGGTATGGTTTTGCTGACGGATGTGACCTTCATCCGCGCCCCTTACCGGCATAACCATCGGTGGGTGTGCAGCGTAGAGTAACCATCGCTGCAGTTGCCATAACCATTCTATCTGCCGGCACCGGGCACTGACCCGACGCCGGCGCCACTCCCCTACTCCTCCACTCCGACACTTTTGTACTCCGCGCCTTAGGGCATCCGGCGGAGCGCATGACTGTGTCTATCTCATCGTCATCTCCGCCCTGGAGGCAATCATGTCAGCACTACTCAAGGCACAGCTCGAATACGACAACCGCATGCCGCCACCGGTAAGCGATGACGATCTGGCCGAATCGGAATGGATTGAGGCAAACGCCGAGCGCCTGCTGATGGGCTACCGGATCTCCTGGGGCTACCAGCCTTCAGAGCGCGGCGAGGTCACCCAGGCCGACTTTGCAAGGGCGGTGCAGGACCACCTGAACCAGCGTCAGATTGACGGTGAGGACCAGCAAGACGCCTTCGGCCAGCTGGTGATCAGTGCCATGGGTTTTCGCAGCTCGGGGCTCCTGATGGATCTGGCGGTGTACCTGCTTGGTAAGAAGTCAGCCTTGAAGGACATCGCGCTTGAGCTTTTGAAGCCTCACGCAGAGGCCGCGGTGGCCTTTGAACAGGAGCAGGCGCGCCAAGAGCAGGAGTGCGGGTTTTGAGCCCGCACATCCTCATCGACCAAGCCCTCGAAGGCGTTGCCGATCCCAACAGCCAGTCCGACATCGATGTCCTGGTGCAAGGCCTGATCACCCGCCTCTTCACTGACGGGGCAATCACCACTGACGAATTCACCCACTACTGCAAGCGCCTGATGGAAGCCTGTCACCGGCGCAAGGAGGCAGAATGACCACTTCCCCAGTCAAGTCGCTCATCGAGGAGCAGCTGGAAGACATCACCGCCCACAACCTGCGTGATGCGTACAGCCTGGCCGAGCGCCGTGGCTTCTACGGGCCGCCAGTTGAACAGTACGCGGAGCCAGGTTATCGGGGCCGGGTGCTACAGGTGCTGCGCTTTCGAGTGGCTAAGTTGGAGCAGCAGCAATGAGCGGCGCCGGCGCACACAAGCGCGGCCAGCAACTGGCGATCCGCTGCGCAAAACTCCGTCGCGGAGGCTTGTCCCTTTCCGAGGTGGCCCAGGCCACCGGCATCAAGAAGGAGCAGGCCAACGCCAAGATAACCCTGGGCGAGCGCCTGCTCTCGCTGGTCGAGTCGTGATCGCTTTTCTCTACTGGCGTAGCTCTTTCCCTGGCCTCGCCCTCTGCACCACCGCAATGCTGATCGGCACCCTCACCGATCACCTCACCCAATAACTTACATCTTTCAAAGCTGCGCACCTGCGCGGCGGGAGATAGTCATGCCTGTACCTAACCTCGCCCTTTGGGAAGAGGTCGAAAAGACCGACCCCAAGTTCACCAAGGAATACACCGGCCCCGGTGGTTTCACGGGTACCGCGGTGAATGCCCAGTACCTGGCCAAGCGCGCCACGGAAAAGTTCGGCCCATGCGGTACCGGCTGGGGTTATGACGTGATCGAGGAGCGCTTCGACATTGGCGGCCCACTGCTGAACAAGGAAGGCGTGGTGCTGGCCCATGCCCAGGTACACACCCTCAAGGTCGCCCTGTGGTACCTGGGTGACGACGGTGAACGCAAGACGATCACGCACTACGGGCACACGCCCTTCATCACTCAGAACCGCTTCGGCATCAGTACCGACTTCGACGCGCCGAAGAAGTCCCTCACCGATGCGATCGGCAAATGCCTAAGTCAGCTTGGCTTCTCTGCCGACGTTCGTCTGGGTCTCTACGACGACATTCACTACGTCAACGAGCGCCTGGGTGAAGCCGAGATCGAGCGCGCCGAGGACAAGATCGAAGCGAAGGAGCGTCTGGCCGCCGAGTACCGCGAATGGCTGGCTGAGACGCTCCATCTGATCGGCACCGCGCAGTCGCTCAACGAGCTGCAGCAGCTCTACAAATCGGCCATGCGCAAACTGGACCTTCGTCAGAACGATTCAGAACGCGAAGCCCACAAAATCAAGTTCACCCGCGCCAAGGACGCCCGCAAAGCGGACCTTGAAGACGCTATGGAAGGTGCAGCATGACCGAACTCTACGCACTGACTGGCCAGATGGCCGAACTCGCCGCCCTGGCAGATACCGATGACGAAGGGCTGCGCCAGGCCATCCAAGACACCATGGACGGCATCAAGGGCGAGTTCGAAGTGAAGGCCGACAGCATCGTCATGCTGCGCCGGAACATCGAAGGCGACATCGATGCCATCGACAAGGAAGTCGATCGCCTCAACGAGCTCAAGCGCATCAAGAAGAACACCGTGGGCCAGCTCAGCGACTTCCTGCGTCGGAATATGGAAGCCGCGGACATCAAGTCGATCAAACGACCGCTGTTCACCATCACCCTCGCCTTGTCGCCTGAAAAGGTGATCGTCGATGACGAGAAGGCCGTGCCTGACGAGTTCGTGTCGCTAAAGAGCGTGATCACCCCGGACAAGAAAACCATCGCCGTCCGCCTCAAGGAAATCCGCGATCACAACGAGGCGGTGCGCAAGCGAATGGAGGCAGGTGAAGACGCGGAAGCCGAACTTCTGGAAGAACCAAGCTGGGCCCACCTGGAGCGCGGCGAGAGCTCGATTCGCATCAAGTGAGGTAACCATGAGCAACAACTTCATCCTGGTCTGCTCCGAGCGCCAGGCAGAACTGGAGGCAGCTAAGGCTGCCTTCTTCATGTCCGGCAACAAGGTCCAGGTGCTGGAATCTTTCAGGTTCCAGCCTCGCCGGCCACGCAAGGACCTGGGTGGCCAGCATGGTAAACGCGTCACCCGCCCGCAGCCCAAGCGCACCTACGAAGACCACTTCGTCGAGCGCAAGGCGTACGTAGACACCATCCGCGAGCTCGCCAAGACCATGACCATCGATCAGGCCATGGTAGCCACTGGAAAGTCGGAATCAGCCATGCGCCGGGCGGCCCATGAAGGCGGGTTCACGTTCAAGAGCAAGGTCGTTGATAGGGAGCGGGATTTGAAGCTCATCGAGCGCCTAGCTGCCCTGCGGGACGCTGGAGTGTCACGCATCGCTGCCTGCAGGAAGGTCGGGATCTCTGACACCCTGCTGAACCGTCTAGTGCTCGACTACGAATTCAACTTCCCCAAGCGCTGGGAGAAGCGAGCTTGAGGCGCTTCAACAACCGCTCGCAACAGCGCAAACGTCAAACCTGGTCGACGATACCGGCCAGCGGTATCGAAGAGGTAGGCCATGACCAAGACTGGAAAAGAGCGATCTGCGAAAACCGCCGCGAAACGGATCGAGTACGACGAGAAGGAGCTGCGACATCGGTGCCGACTGGGCACCCGGCAGAAGCTCGAGGAGTTGATGGCCTGGAATGATATCGAAGAGATCAGCGAAGCGATCCAGAATCTGATCCTCAACGCTCACGCCCTGGGCCCGACCCTTTCCTATCAAGCAATCGAAAGTCCGCGCCACAAAGTGACAATAAGTGAAAACGTGGCGCGGATGTTTCGGAAAGAGAGCTTGGCTGAACTCAAGCGCGAACCTGGCGACGAAATAATCGAGCCAGCATAGCCAGATCAGTCGCATTCAAGATCAATTGGTCCGGTCTGTATCACCCACTCACTGCCAAGTCGAAGCGGTTTGTATGGCATGACACCCGGCAGGTCCTGGTGAGGCAATAGGAAATATCCAGAGCCGTCAGCCTTTGGCTCTATATGGGCAATGAACCGCCCGACATCCTCAGCTTCCCAGCCAATTTTGGCGCCGATTTTTGCGTGATTTGCCGCGTTACGAATGACCATCGCGAGATCCTTTCGTGAAGTTTGAGCCTGAAGCATAGCTCTCCTCAATCAGCACCCTTCCTCGCTGCAAATCCGGTCGCGGAAGGCGGCGCCTGCCCGAGGTAATCCCAATGCCAGTACTCCACAGCATCATTCACAAGATGAACAAGAAGTCATATGAGAGCGGCCCGCCCCCTCCTATGCTAACGACGTATTCAATACGTCTAATCTTGTTTGGGTTCAGTGCTTAGATCCTTAGGAGTTGGCGAGCGGACGATTAAAGGTGAGAGTCGCCGAAAAATATCTCCTTTACCAGCATTTCTCTTCTTGGTAGACAAATCGACCTGAACATCTAGCCAAGCATCTTCCAATTCAACGCGAAACAAATCTCGGAGTTTATAAAAATCTTGAAAAAACTCACTCCAAGAAGCTTTATATGTTAAAGAATAAAGTTTAGAGCATAACTCCTTATCAAGTTTGAAGATTGATTTCGTTGCATCATCATCACGACTCAATAGAAGCTCGATTTTAAATGTCAATATTGCAATTTTTTCTTGTTTCTCAATATATGCATCGGTTAGCGCGTATCCTTCTTTCTCAGTTAGGCATAGTGCAGTCGAATAAAGAATCTGCAAATACTCCGCTGCAGAGCTTCTGAGTTCAACCATCCATTGGTGCCTAAAACTTGTAATATTCGCACGTATCTGACGAAACTGAAATAACATAGTCACCACCCCCACAAGGAGTGCAACTAAGACTCCTGCTGCACTGGGGACAAGAACTGCAAGATCAGTATCAGTCGCAACATGAAGATAATAAGGAGTTTCTAGAGCTCCCCCTACTCCGGCCGTCACTGGAAGTGGCTTCTCGTATTTAATGCCTTCGGCATCAATCTCAAACTTATTAAAAAAATCCATATTCAGTTCCATATTTTTTCAAAGGATAACCAAATTGCCATCATCTGTGAAAGCCCCCCCATAGCAGTATTGAGATCGCGGCAATGAGCCTCATCCACTTGAAGTACGTACTGTTTAGCTCGTCTTCAGCGCGTCCTGATGATCGCTGCCGAGAACAACATATCCATCGAGGGCACAACTTGAGACGGATCAGCACCAGGACAGCCGGCCGGCACCGGCAGACTTGGCTGGATTTACCAGCACATGAAGTTGGAGAAAGCGGCCATGGCCGAGGAAGAACAACAGCCAACGGCGGAAGCCATCAAGCAGCGCAGAAAGCGCGAGAAGGAAGCGGCCAGGAATGTCGCCTTTGGCATCGAGAAATTCACGATTGAGGTGGCCGGGGTGTTCAAGCGTGACCTCAAGAAGGTCATGAGGGCTCACGGTATCAACAATCAGCAGGACATCCACCAGCGACTGCTGATCAACCTCATCGGCGCAGACTTTGAGACGCAGGCAACGATGCTGCGCTGTGTCACGACACCTATTGTTGTAAGCGAAAAGGTGTCGCGACTCATCAGAGTGGCCGGAATGAAGTCGCTCGCTGACGATCCGCCTGAGCCTGATGACGAAATCAAAAGGCCCGATTAACGGATGCGGGATGCTATGTAGTTGAGATAGTCGACTGCTGCCGACTTCTGCTCAGGGCCTCCAGGGCCATCACTTCCCAGCAGAGATCCCTGTGCCGTTTCGACCAGGTATTTTTTTGGTGCCCCGGGCGTACTGCTCAGAACAGCAATCAGCAGGTGTTCCAGTGCGTCTATTTGTGCCTGATTACTCATGACTCTCTCCTTTATCCGGCTCCATGCCGGGCCATCAAGAGATAGACCACAAACCAACTTCACGCCACCAAATCCGCCCACGGAGGGCGGCGCATGCATGGAGAAAGCCATGAACGACGAACAACGCCATCAGGAATGGATCGCTAAGCGCAAAGCTGAAGAAGCCAAGCGCCGTGAGCGCGCCGCGGAGTGCCTGAAGGATCACCAGTACACAGTCCTGGCCGACACCGATCAACTGAAGGCATGGCGCTGCAAAGCCCCTGGAACCAACTGCTACGCCTTCGACATCCTCATGACGCGCTTCGGCATCGCCACTATCGGCGACATCGACGGGCTGACCTTCAGTGTTGGCCTATCCTATGGTATCGAGTTCCTAGCTGGTAACGACATCGGCTATTACATCCACTCGAAGCTGGAGCAGAACTGCAAGGAGCGCGAATTCGACGAGGACGCCTTCCGCTCCGCCCTGGTGACTGGCACGTGCAACAGGATATGTGAACACGTCGACGAGTATGAGCGCGGCAAGCTACCCGATTGGGTACGCAACGATGGCGGCCGTAACGAAGCCAGCCGCTGGAGCGAGCTACGGGAGCTGATCGAAGCGAAGCTGAAGCCGCTTGAGTTTGGTGAGGGTGGGTATGACTTCTGGGATGAGCTAAATGATCGTCTTTACGAGGCCGAACACGTCGAGTACATCGAGCAGGCCAGCCTGCTGATGAGCGAGCACCACGAAGAGCTGGGCCTGGGCTGCGACTACTGGGAGATCAACATCGACAAGCCGCGCGACAGCCTGATCAACCGGCTGTACCTGATCAATCACGCAGCCAAGGCGATCCTCGCCCAGCAAGACGCAGCGAAAGCCACCTGACCATCCTGCGCTGCCCGCCAGCGCCCACCCCACCCCCTCGATCACGCCAGCCAGGCCGCGGCCATCGGCTGCCTGTAGGAATGACAACATGACCGAACAACAGCAAGACGAAAGCAAGCTCGAACGGGTCATCCGCAAGATTAAGCGCTGCCTGGCGCTCTCCCAGAGCTCGAACGAGAACGAGGCGGCCACGGCCATGCGCCAGGCGCAGTCACTGATGCGCGAGTACCGCCTGAGCGAAATGGATGTGCGCCTCAGTGATGTAGGGGAAGTCGAATCGGAGATGTCCAGGGCCAAGCGGCGGCCAACCTGGGACCGAAATCTCGGGTCGGTTATTGGCGAAGCCTTCAGCGTCAGGTCCTTCTCTCGCCGGCACTGGTGCACCGCTGCCAGTCGTGTAGTTGAGTGCGAAATGTACGTCGGGATAAACCCAGGCCCGCAAATCGCGATGTATGCCTACGAAACGCTTCTGGCCAAGCTTACCCAGGCCCGGCGCGAGTATGTATCGCGGGTGCGGTCAGGCAAGCAGCGCAGCGCCTATTCGCCTGAAACCGCAGGTGATCACTTTGCGCTGGCATGGGTTTCCGCCGTGCACGGCAAGATTCACGAACTGGTTCCTCGCGGCGAGGAGGATCTGGCTCTGCCTCAGCATTCCAATGGGAGGGACCTGGTAGCGGTTGAGGCCCAGAGCAAGGCCCTGGTTGATCAGTACCTGGCGAGCAAGGAGATCGGCAAGGCACGAAAGGTGCGCGAAGTGGAGCTCGACCTGAACGCACAGATCGAGGGGTTGCTGGCGGGCCAGCGTGTGGAGCTGAACGCCGGCCTTGCTTCTGGCGGTGAGGCTGTTCTGCAGCTTGGAAAGACAGGATGAGGACCGATCATGAGCACATTCGCAGTCTTCGGCATGACAGCCGGTGTAGCGCTGGCTGAGGCCAGGAAGATCACCAAGACCACCAGGCCAAGCGGAAAGGCTGGCGCCCCCCCCCTGGAGCTGAAACTCGCAGAGTGGAACGAAGCCGTGGAAAAACAGGCTGCGGCCATTTTCGACGGCGAGAAGGTAAAGCAGCTCAGCCAGCTGTTCGACGCACCTCATTACGCGCAGCAGTTCATAGAGCTGGCCAAGCGCGCCGGCAAGTGCCACGACCTGCACATAAGGGTAAAGTGTGAGATCACCGACGCCGAGGGCAAGACAGTGATTAATCAAAAAACCAAGATGCCGAAGGTGGGGTGGGTTAATTACATACTGACACCAATTGCCTGACGCCAGCTATTTTCCAGGGCGGTAGCTATGTTGGTGCCAAGACTCATTGGCCACTTGATTAATTAAACCGATAAACGACTCATTGAACTCTTTCGAAAAACCGCGCGATCCAACATAGTCTCCGCGAAACGAAAACTTTGATAACCCTGTCAATACCGCCCCCATCACTCCCAGAGAAGACTGATAGTTCTCCAGCGACAAGCCGGAAGGAATGCTATCGTCAAAAAACAATTGCACTGCACTCGAATCCAAGTAGCTATACCTCATATGCCCAGCAAGAAACATATGGTCAGCAGCCCAGCCCTCCACTTCTCGGATGTGCAGCCTCGCTGGCCTGCAAGCCATGCTGACTAGGCTTTCGAAAGAGTTCCGCCAGGCTTCTACTTCAACGCTTCCAACCTCACTGAATTCGAGGTCTGGATTGCGATTGTTAGGAAATATCGAATCATACAACTCGTATCGCCTAAAAAACTTCACCTTGAACTCCGCTTCAATTCCGTCAAGCCACTCATTAAATGAATCAGAGTGAGTTTTATAAGTCTGTCTCCTTGTCGAAAGCCCAGTGTCAAAGGACTGCTTCTGCGCGGCACTAGCAGCTTTCCATGCTGCAAATGCCGCAACCGCGGTTGCGATCGCAGATAGCGCTGCGAACCAGTCAACCAGCTTCATTTCCTCTCCATCGGTGCCGCCAAAAAGCCCGCGAAAGAAAAGACCGCCGGCTAAGAAAAGCCCGACACAACCACCCCAAATAATCCTATCTCTAATCAACGCTAGCGCTCCATATCTGGCTGGTGATTATGCCGGACTAATGAGTGCGTCGCGAGGTATCCCTATGCCCACAGAAACCCAACACCTGGAGCAGCGAGTAGCTGCCCTTCAGTCAGATCTCAACGCCCGGGACCAGGCCCTGGACGACGCAGCAACAGAGAACAACGAGCGCGAGCTGTCGAGGCGCGACTGGTTCGAGGAGGCTCAGAGGCTACAAGCCGAACTGGACAAGCGGCCATCACAAATCGCCATGAGCCTACAGACCAAGATAAAGCGGCTTCAGGCAAAGCTGGCAGAGCGGGATGTGCTGCTGCGTGACGTGCTGGACGGAAAGCACACCACTCCCGGCTGGAATCAGCGCATGAAGGCCGCCATATCCGCCAGCGCAGAGCTGGGCGCTAAGCCCCAGGCCGAGCCGGTGTACATGGTCCGAACGCATGGCTCTTGCTGCTGGGAAGAAGTCGGCAGCGGGTCACTGGAGGACTTCCAGTCCATGCCGGAGGAATACGAGTTGCGCGCGCTCTACACCCACCCAGCCGAGCAGCCCGAACCAGTCAGCTCAACGAGTGACAAGTACAAGGCCGAGCTGTACGACGAGGTCTGGCAGCTGGCCCGGGGCATGGGCTATGGCAACGTTACCGATGCACTGATGAAGCTCCAGGGCAACAAACCCTGACAGGAGTACATTTGTACTCCACCCGCAAGAACCCCACCCCTCCCCCTTCAAGTCAGCCGCTATAGCGGCCAAGGACAGGTATTGCCCAATGAAAAGAACAGTCGTCCTGACCGGGAAAGCGGTCGTCACGTTTCGCAAGGTGATTGAAGGGCTCGACGAGGAAGAACTTGTCGAGCTTCAGAACAGCATCGATCACCAGGAAAATCAGATTGACGATGACGACCTGCGCGATATCGAGTGGATTGATCAGATCAACATGGAGGTACGGCCATGATCCTCCCCGCCCTGCTCTACCTCGCCTGGAACATCTACACGGGGCCAAGGCCATGAGCAGCTTCTTTCGCCGCAAGGCAGAGTCGTGGCTGATCAGGCTGGCGGCCTGGATCTTGGCAGGCCGGAACGTTCACCGCTCGGCAGTGGTTTCGCGCCGCGACAACAACGAAATGTGGGGAATGGCTGAAAGCCTGGAAGGGATCGCCGACCGCATCAGCAGCGGCTACAAGAACTGAAGAGTCCGCCCGGCCCGGCATAAGCCGGCCGCTGCAGCAGCCTGACAACGAACCGGGCGAACGCTGCAAACAATAGCCAGGCGCAACGCCGCGGCCCATCAGACAAACCCGAAACCAACCCTCACGCCACCGGCGAGGATCACCTATGCCCATTACCTATGGCTCGGTTTGCTCAGGCATCGAAGCCGCGACCATGGCCTGGCATCCGCTGGGCATGCGCGCTACCTGGCTTGCCGAGATTGAGCCGTTCCCCAGCGCGGTGCTGGCTTATCACTATCCAACTACGCCAAACCTTGGCGACATGACAAAACTCGGCGCCCAAGTGCTGGCCGGCAAGATCACGGCCCCAGACATACTGGTCGGCGGAACACCATGCCAAGCCTTCAGCGTGGCCGGCATGCGCGAAGGCCTCACAGACCCGCGCGGCGCCCTCACCATCAAATACGTGGAGCTTGCAGATGCAGTTGACTATGTTCGCGCCGGCCAGCGAAAGGCCGCCAGCGTTATCGTCTGGGAGAACGTCCCCGGCGTCCTCAGTGATAGAGGGAACGCCTTCGGATGCTTTCTTGGCGCGCTTGCTGGGGAAGACTGCGAGCTGCAGCCTCCAGGGAAGAAATGGCAGGACGCTGGTTGTGTGTATGGACCCAAAAGAACAATCGCGTGGCGGGTCCTGGACGCCCAATATTTCGGCCTGGCCCAACGACGCCGTCGTGTGTTCGTTGTCGCAAGTGCTCGAGACGGGTTCGATCCCACCGAGGTACTTTTTGAGCGCGAAGGCGTGCGCCGGGATACTGCGCCGCGCCGAGGCGAGGGGCAAGACGTTACCGGAACAGCTCCTTTCGGCCCTGCACTCCAGTGTGGATGCGGATACGTCTTCGCCGAATCCCTAGGTGTGTTTGGCTGCCCCAACTGCGAGGGGGACGAAGGGCCGGCGGTCGGGATGTTCGGCGGGATACCAGCGTTTGGCGGCCACAGCCTGAGCGGCTCAATCGAGCGCGCTGCAACGCTCACCGCCAAGGACAGCCGGCTCGATATCGAAAGTGAAACCTTCTTTATCGCACCGACGTTGGCCGGCGGCGCCCGCAAGAATGGCGGTTACAGCTACGACGATGTGCCGTGTGTTGCCGCAACTCTAGACGCCAGCTATGGACGCTTACAGGGCTGCTCAGGCCAGGACGCGAATCACGGTCATAGCCACCTGGTTGTGCACGGCACACAAGATCCTTGCGTCAGCATCAACCAGGCTCAAACCTTGGGCCGCAATAGCGGCCAGGAGAACGCTGTACTGGCCTACTCGACAAAACTGCACCACACCGCAGCACTCGGCGCAGGAAAATGGTACGAGGAGTACACAACATCCCTTGACGCATGTAGTCCACCACCGGCACTGCTGACCCCCGCTCAGGTTCGACGCCTAACTCCCCGTGAGTGCGAACGTCTCCAGGGCATGCCCGACGACTACACGCTGATCCCCTGGCGCGGCAAACCTGCCGAGAAATGCCCCGACGGGCCACGATACAAGGCGATCGGCAACTCCAAGGCCGTGACCGTCGTCCGCTGGATCGGTCAGCGAATCCTGCAACAACTCTAAACACCCCGCTCAACAATCGGAAAGCCTGCCGGCGATGGCGGGCGAGGTATCCCTATGTCCGAAAGAATTCCGTGTAGTGAGTACGACGCCAAGGAGGCTCGCTGCATCAGCGGGTTTCCCGTTCTCCATTCTGTATGCCACGGCTCCCCGTCCGGATGCCCTACCTGCGGAGTACCGGGCACCGTCCCTATGTGCATGCGTGAAGACCTGCCAGCACACCTGATTCGCCCTGATGGCATGCCAATTGGCTGGCCAAACAAGTAACCACCTTCTGCCGCCACGCGCGGCGTGGAGAACCCCATGGAAACCGAGATCCTTTCGGAAGAAGAGCTAGCCGACATCACCGGCTACAAGGGTCGATTCCACCAGAGACGCTGGCTGGACGACCGAAAGTGGCTTTATGTCGAGAGCCGCGGCGGCCGGCCGCTAGTGGGTCGCCAGTACGCCCGCATAAAGCTTGGCGCCGTGGTTCCGGCAATCCTTGACCCCAACCCGCCGCCGGCAGCGCCGGCATGGACGCCTGACTTTTCGCGAGTGAACTGATATGCGCCCCCGCAAGACCGAGAATCGACACCTGCCCCCCAGGATGTACCAGTGGGTCCGGCCACGAAAAGACGGCACAGCATGGACTGCTTACTTCTACCTGGACTCAGCGGGAAAGCGCATCTCACTCGGCAAGGACCTCGACCTGGCTCGGCTCAAATGGGCCGAGCTTGAAGCCAAGGACAAGCCTCTGGATCTGCGCACTATGAAGGGAATATTTGATCGGTACATCCGCGACATCGTCCCGAAGAAGGCCCCTCGCACGCAGCGCGACAACCTCGCCGAGATCAAGCAGCTGCGCCCTCTGTTCGATAGCGCCCCGATCGACTCCATAACCCCGGCAACCATTGCCGGGTATCGGGATGCACGAACGGCGAAAGTACGAGCGAACAGAGAGATCGCAACGCTCTCCCATGTGTTCAACATGGCGCGCGAGTGGGGCCTTACCACGAAAGAAAACCCTTGCCAGGGCGTACGCAAGAATAAGGAAACTCCTCGCGACTATTACGCAAATGATGTGGTTTGGGATGCGGTTTACCGGAAGGCGTGCCAGGAACTGAAGGATTCTATGGATTTGGCGTATCTGACTGGCCAGCGGCCTGCAGATGTCCTGGTTATGCGCAGGGACGATGTAGAGGGGGATTACCTGGGAGTGCAGCAGAACAAGACGCACAAGAAGCTTCGTATCCAGGTATCAGCCAACGGAGTCCTCAACAGCCTGGGACTTCTAATTTCGCAGATGAACAAGCGCAATGCTCAGCATCCTTGTAGCTACCTGATTGTGAGCTCACGAGGTAAGCGCATGACCGCCAAGATGCTGCGCGACAGATGGGATAAGGCGAGGGACAAGGCGAAGACGGAGGCAATTGAAGCGGGCGACACGCTTATGGCGAGCAGGATCGCAAACTTTCAGTTCCGAGATATCAGGCCAAAAGCAGCGTCAGAAATCACCGATATCGACGAGGCAAGCCTGCTCCTAGGGCACACCAAAGGCGACATCACGGAGCGCGTATACCGGCGAGTCGGGGCTATTGCCCAACCGTCCAAATAGGAGGAAAAGCCGTTACAAAACGCGAAAGACACCCCTTGTAGAATGCGGCCTGTAGAGCATTCAAAAAATCAAAGTTTTGCAATGAAAAAACTCTAGACCTCTTGATCTACGGGCCTTTGCATAGCGGTCTTGAAAACCGCCGACTGTAACAGGTCCTAGAGTTCGAATCTCTACGCCTCCGCCAAATCTCAACGAGAAAGCCCTGATTTTTCAGGGCTTTTTTGTGTCTGGCGTCCAGGTTTGGTGCCATTCCACTCAAAGCGTTCCATCACTATTGTGGACGTGTTCCCTAACCAACCCTCCTCCGGCGTCCTGCCGAACAAAAAAACACACCACATCGCTACTCGACGCGGTACCACCACGCTGGCGCATAGAGGGTCCCGTCAACCTCCTCAACGCCATTGATGTTCAAGCCAAGCTGCGCCATGCCAAATCTCTTCACCACTGAGCGCGCTGATGAATAGAAGCCCACAGGCGGCGCTATGCTTACGCTCCTAGCGTGAGGGCACAGCAATGTGCGGAAGACTTTCTCAGTATCGCGGTATCCACGACTTCGTCGCTGCCCTGAGCATGCCAGGGGCACTGGTCAACAGCGTTGGCGACCAGCCCCTGGGGCGCTACAACGCAGCGCCGACAATGCAGCTTGCCCTCTTCCATGTTGCCGGCGAAGCGTTGCATGCCGACGCCGTGCGCTGGGGCTGGCGGCCGCACTGGGCGGATGATCGCGCAACCCCGTTCAATGCCCGGGTCGAAAAAGTGGCCCACGGTCCGTTCTTCCGCCAGATCTGGCCGCACCGGGCCCTATGCCCGATCGACAACTGGTTCGAGTGGGTGGATGAAGGCGGCGCGAAGAAGCAGCCCTACCTGATCCGGCACCGCGACGGCTCCCCCATCCTCTGTGCCTCGATCGGACAACTTCCGGATCCAGAGCGAGGCCGCGCAGAGCACGACGGCTTTGTGATCATCACTGCCGACACCCAAGGTGGCATGGTCGATATTCACGACCGCCGGCCGGTGGTCCTGGCGCCGGACCTGGCCCGGGAATGGCTCGATCCAGCCACGCCGAAGGAGCGCGCCGAACAGATGGCCTTGCACCAGGGTGAGCCCGCCGACGCCTTCGAATGGTTCAGAGTCAGCACCGCCATCGGCAACGTCAGGAACCACGGGGCGGAACTGATAGAGCCTACGACCAAACCCGCCGGGGGCGATGTGGTGAACAACGGCTGATGATTGACAGGCCTCCCTATCGAGCCCGGCCCGGCACCGGGATTCTTCTATCTATACAGCGACCCACCTTGGTATCGTTGCGCCACTATTCGGCAGGCAGCAAGGAAGCGGTGAGGAATGCATAAATGGAAAACTCTAGTGTTCGTCATCCTGGCATTGACCGGTGCTCAAGCCGCGGCGGAAAACAAGGGCTCCTATCAAAACTCGATGATGATGATAACGCTGGCTCCAACCTTGCTTCTTTCAGGAACAACCGGACTATCTGAGCTGGCGGTGAAGCAATTCCAGCCTGCCAAGGCTGATGCACTGGCATTCGTAGGCTCAAATGGCGAGATTCGCGGCGCTCAATTCGAGCAAGCCGTTCGCTACTACCACTCGGCCTATGGCCAGCCGTACATGACCGACGAACAACTGGCCCTGGCAATCGCTACTACACTCTGAAGTCTGTTCTCCTGGCATCACGTGCAGCGGCACAGGACTTCATCAAAGTCATGCCTGAAATAAAACCAGCCTCCCCACAGCACTTTCCTCAAGTTCCAGCGGACGGTTAGCCAAGCCGCGTTAGCGTAATTCAGCAGGCGCCTCCATGAGTTCTGTCAGTGGCCGAACAGGATTGGCCTGCACGCGTTCAAAAAGAGGCGGGGTTTTACCTTCCATTCGCTAGATGCACGCCTTGATCAGCCGCCCCTGTCTGTTGTCCTTCGGTAGCTCAACAAAATGCCCGAATTTGCAGTTTTCTTCGTTGACGACATAGGCAGGATCCTCCGCCCAGAGCGAGAGAACCATCATTAGCAGAAACATTGATTGCAGTCCTTGGCGACACTTTGGGCCGGCTGTCTAACAGGCGTCGGATTCAACGGCAACCCTGCTCCCATCTTTGCGCATACAGGGCTCCTGTCGACCTGCCCAACGGACAGGATGCTGGACTTGGAATCGGCAGCCCTTATCATGCGGCGCTCTACTCGGCCCTCAGGGAAATAGACGCTGATGAACAAGGCCCGTGCCTGGTTACGCCGACCCGTTCCAACCTTGCCCGCTTGGTGTTCCGATAACGGCTTTCCAGCAACCCATCAGAGAAGTCCATATGACCCCCAATCCGATAATCGATAACGGATTACGCGTCGCGTTGGTGACAGGATCCACTTCCGGCATCGGTGCAGCCATTGCACGTGCACTCAGCCAGGCAGGCTATGCGGTGGTGCTCCATTCGCGAAGTTCTGCGGATACGGGACGCGCTATGGCCGCTGAAATGAAACAGGCTGTTTATGTACAAGCCGATCTTGCTGTCGAAGCTGACAGGGTCAGGCTTGTTAACGAGGCGATCGCCGCGTGGGGGCAGCTCGATGTATTGGTCAATAACGCTGGTATTAGCAGAGTCATTCCCCACGGCGACCTTGCCTCGGCCAACTCGATGGTGTGGCACGAACTGAACGAGGTGAATGTCGTGGCACCGTTCCACCTCGTCACATTGGCCGAGTCGGCATTGCGCGATGCCGCCCGTCAGCGGCGAGCGGGTTGTGTCGTGAACATCAGTTCACATGCCGGTATCCGTCCTAAAGGCGCGTCGATTCCCTATGCGGTCAGCAAAGCCGCGCTGAATCACATGACCCGCTTGCTCGCGTTATCGCTGGGGCCAGACATTCGCGTAAACGCTGTGGCGCCAGGCTTGGTCGACACGCCCATGACCGCAGAGTGGACCGATGCCCAAGAGTTGTGGCGAACTCGCGCCCCGATGCGCAGGGCCGCCAGCCCAGATGACATCGCCCATGCCGTGATCATGCTGGTCGAGTCGGATTACTTGACCGGCGAGATACTCCTCTCGGACGGCGGGTTGAATCTGACCTAGTTCCCAAGCCTTGCCGGCGTCGCCAATGAACAGCACCTCACCTTGCCGGCGACCATGCTCGACCGCATCGACACTTCACGGATGGTCTTGGCAAGGTCAACCACCTCGCCCAGATCACCATTGGCTCAAGGTCAACCACCGGCGGGCAACGCCAGGCATCAGGGCTGAAACTGATCGAGCCGCCCGAATAAAGCCCTTCGTCGGGTTCATTCCGGTGGACGCCGGTCGTGTTTTTCCAATCCTCCACGGCCATCATCGGCTGCAATGCGCATCAGCGACGGGGCACAGAGGTCGCTCAGGCCGTTGCTGACTCGTCTGCTGGCTAGTGGCGAGACGCGGCGCCCCTGAAAAGCCCCGCGCCCCTCTCCACTCCTGCCGACGCGTGCTTCCTCATGAAACTCAAGCGCCCGCTCCTGATTGCCGCCATCGCTGCCTTGTCACTACCAGCCGCTGTGCTGGCCGTTGTGAAACCGCTGCGCGTTGTCGCGCCCGGGCTGGTGGCGCCAGTGACGTGCCCACTTGCGGATATCTGCATAGACAGCGTCAGCCGTCTGGCCGAGGCCCAACAACTCTATGCCGCGGGATACGCAACGGCCGCCACTGCCGTCGGACCGTTTCGCCGTGTGCCTCGGGTGGTGTTTTGCGCAACCGACTCTTGCGCTGAATCCTTTGGACTTGGCCAGCGCGCAGCAACCGCCGTTGGCGATGCTGGCTTGATCGTCGCCCCTCGCGGCTGGAAAGCGTTTTATCTGGCCCACGAACTGATCCATTACCGGCAGGCGGAAGCGCTCGGCAACCTGGCCGTCGCCACCCAGCCCAAATGGCTGATCGAGGGTATGGCCTATTCACTCAGCGGCGACCCCCGTCATCCCCTGGGCCCGGCTTTTGAACAATGGCGATCCCGCTTCGAAGCCTGGCAGGCCGGCCTGGGTGCGCAAGACCTCTGGAAGGCCGCCCGCAGCGTGCATTGAACAACCAAGAGACGCCGCGCACAGGCTGTTCGACAAGTGGCGTCCTCTTATCCTTCAAGGCTCAAGTTGCACATAGTTGAACTGACGACACCTCAGCCAGGTTGCCGTTCACTGCCTTGCCGACAGCAAGAAACTGTCTGGACGCCAATGCGCTTCACCCTCATTGGCCGGCCGTTCCAGTCAGGTCGCATGAAACAACGCCTCCCCTATCAGGTCCCCCATAACACCCTCATCCCAATCAACCACGCGGCCATGAATTCAAGGATCATGTACCTCCTCCCCCAATGCCTCGAACGGATAAACGCCCGAAAAAGTGGCGGGATGGGCGCGCTTGGTTCATTTGTCCAGATCCGCCAGGTTATGCATCCGCTCGCCTAACGCTCCTCGCAACCACGCCGAATGAAACTCCATTTCTTCCAGAGAAGTACCCTCGGCCAATCGGTATAGCGACTGCTTGCCCCTTGGCCCCTGACACAAAACGCTGAAATGGCCATCGCGGTCATAACTGGCGAACACGTAAGGGTAGATGCCAATGATGTCGCTATATGGCACCCGTACTTCGGTGGGCTTACGGCCGCGCCGGCTGACGGTAAGGGTCAGCAGTTGCTGGTTTTCGTCGAACGTGAAGGCCAGCACTCTGGGCACAGAGAAAATCCACGCGAAGACCAGTCCCATGAGCACGGTAAAGCCCAGCAGGAACTGGATGAGAAGCGCCGTTGTGAAACTCGACCCATCGCTGCGCGGTTCACCTAGCATCGCTTCGGCCCCCAGAAGGAGCAATATCGTCAGCACCAAGACCGGGAAAGACCAAAGCACCAAGAAGCAGAACCCCATGATGGCCGCTGCAGCGCTGCCCATGATCGGCAAGTCCGGATCTTGCTGCCAAATAGGTGGGTGAGGAGCAAAATCGTCGTTGCCCGGCGCAGCTGGAGGCGCTGTGACAAGGCGAGATGGGCATTGGCGATTCATTAAGGAAGCTCCAGGAGTGCAGCGTAGACGGTACCACTACTGCCAGACAGTCGCCCTGGGATCGTCGGGCTTTTTCAGCGCATTGATTGTTCAACGCACTTCCCAGGGCCCACTGGCCAACGCCAGGCGCAGGTACAGCCCGGGCCGCAAGGTGGCTCTGCGACCTTCCCGTCCAGGAACGGCTCATGAAAAAGCCCCGCACGATGGCGGGGCTCGGTAACGTTCATGGTCAAATGCGTCAGGCTGAAACCCGGGAGACAGTGAAGCCGATCCGGGACCTCATTTCACGTCGGTGCTCACGACAGGCGCAAGCGCATCACCAGCTCCCCATCAATCACCTCGCCTGTCTCCAGAAAGCCTTCCGAAGCATATAGATTGCGCGCCTCCCTGTTGTCCGGCGCAACGCCGAGAGTGACCCAGGGACCGCCCGGCAATGGCCTCAGATAGGCCAAAAGTGCACGCAACGCGGCACGCCCATAGCCCATCCCCTGATAGCGTCGATCGACCATCAGCCGATAGATCCATCGGCCATTATCATCAGGGTCCAGGGCATGCATGAGGAAGCCAACCAGTTCACCGGAATGGCTAGCGCGCACCGCCAGGGGTTCACACCAAGGGCTTTGGTCGGCCTGTTCCAATGATTCTGCGTTGCTGGCAATGAAGTCACTTTGCTCGTCGCGCACTTGCAGCGCGCAACATTGCGCTTCTTCATCGCAAGTAGATACGGGGGTGAGGGTTACCGAGGGATAAAGCATTTGCATGTGGGTGTCTCCGCGGAGCAGTGATTGCCCCTCCAGAATTTTGTTGATGGTTCAGTAGTGGAAACATCGTTGGAAACTGGCTCATAGGGCACCTCCTTGTGTCTCGCGGAAAAACAAGCGCTTACTGGTCCGGCTCAAGCGGCGGCAAAATTCTAGAAAGCTGGCCTTATCGAATCAAGCGGCAACGCTGTGATTGTTCTGACAAGCAATAAAAAAACCGGCGAATATTCGCCGGTTTTCATCCCTCGCCGCACGCCGCTGCAGAGCCCTTGAGCGGCCCTGCCCGGCGATCGGCTCAATGCGGTGCGTTGAGGGTCAGGCGCATCTGGCGGTTCACATCCTTGTACAGCAGGTAGCGGAAGCGACCCGGGCCGCCGGAGTAGCAGGCCTGCGGGCAGAAGGCGCGCAGCCACATGAAGTCGCCAGCCTCGACTTCCACCCAGTCCTGGTTCAGGCGATACACCGCCTTGCCTTCCAGAACATACAGGCCGTGCTCCATGACATGAGTCTCGGCGAACGGAATCACGCCGCCCGGCTCGAAGTTGACGATGTTGACGTGCATGTCATGGCGCATGTCGCTCATGTCGACAAACCGCGTGGTGCTCCAGCGACCTTCGGTGTCCGGCATCACCCGCGGCTCGATGTCCTGCTCGTTGGTGACGAACGCGTCCGGGTACGGCACGCCGTCGACTTTCTGGTAGTGCTTGCGGATCCAGTGGAAGCGCGCCTCGGTGCCGCTGGTGTTGCGCAGCTTCCAGTCGGCCGCCGGCGGGATGAAGGCATAACCACCGGGCTTGAGGACGTGCTCCTGGCCCTGCAGGGTCAGGTTGACTTCGCCTTCGACGACGAACAGCACCGCTTCGGCGTTGGGGTCCTGCTCGGGCTTGTCGCTGCCGCCGTTGGCGCCCACTTCGACGATGTACTGGGAAAAGGTTTCGGCAAAACCCGACAGCGGACGGGCAATCACCCACATGCGCATGTTGTCCCAGTGCGGCAGGTGGCTGGTGACGATGTCACGCATCACGCCCTTGGGGATCACGGCATAGGCTTCGGTGAACATGGCACGGTCGGTGAGCATTTCGGTCTGCGCCGGGTGCCCGCCGTGGGGTGCGTAATAAGTGGTTTTGGACATCGAGACTCTCCTCATTGTTGTTTTGCTGCCCCGTACAGCAGCGCCGTCGGGGTCAACAAAGCTGCGGGTCGACGCGCCACGAAGGGCGGCGCGGACCTCTGCTGTGCACCACGATATCCAGCGCCGCTTTCATGCACAAATTAAATACCGGAATCCGGCATATTCATTTATCAAATACCAAACAGACTCAGCCCCGGGTTTCCTGGGCCAGCACCCGAGACAATACCCGGGCCAGCTCCTTGACCATGGGATCCGCCGCCGGACGGTGCAGCAACGCCACCTCGAACACATCCACCGACGGCAACCCGCTGCTGCGGGCCAGAACCTGATGCCCCGCCGTCACCGCGCGCATCGGCAGCAGGCCGATGCCCATGCCATCGGCAATCGCCGACTGCAGGCCACTGAGGCTGGAGCTGGTGAAACTGATGTGCCAGCGCCGGCCGATGGACTCCAGGGCATTGATCATTTCATCGCGGTACACCCCACGCGGCGGGAAGGTGACGATGGGCAGCGGGTCGAGGTCGATGCAGGGGTTTTTCGCGCTGTCCACCCAGCGGGTCTTCTCCGGCCAGCAGCCCAGGGCCTCGCGGCTGTTGCGCAGTTGCTTGAGCACCACCAGGTCCAGTTCGCCGCGGTCATAGCTGGCGCTCAGGTCGCGACTCATGCCGCTGGTGACTTCCAGCTTGACCTGGGGATAGCGGCGATTGAAGGCGGCCAACTGCTCGGTGGTGCGCCCCGCGGCAAAGTCATCCGGTACGCCGATCCGCACCGTCAGCGCCACCGTGGCGCCGGACAGCGCCTCAAGCATCTCGTCGTTCAGCGCCAGCAGGCGCCGGGCATACCCCAGCAGCGTGGCGCCGGCATCGGTGGGCAGGACATCGCGATTGCCACGCTCCAGCAGGCGGTGCCCGGCCATCTCCTCCAGGCGGCGGATCTTCTGGCTGACGGTGGACTGAGTCGAATGCAGACGACTGGCCGCCGTGGTGAAACTGCCGCAATCGGCCACCGTAACAATGGCCCGCAGCAAGTCGAGGTCGAACAGGCGGCTATTGGGTTTCTCGATGTTGCTCATGCAGGTATCTGTTTTCTGAATGCGAGGGCTCTTTCTACCGGTTCTTGTCCCGCGAGACAAATCCATGCAGCGGCCGTGGATATGCCATCATGCGCCACCACCGCTTACCCATCCGAGAAGGACATCAGGATGCAGTTCATCCCCCTGGTCGATGCCGACCCCGCCACCCAGGCCCACGTACGCACGCTGCGCAACCAGAAAGAGGTGCGCCAGTACATGTACACCGCCCACGAAATCAGCGAGCAGGAACACCAGCGCTGGCTGGAGTCGCTGCGGGGCAATCCGGCCCAGGCGGTGTTTGTGGTCATGGGGCACGGCCGAGCCCTGGGCATCGTGTCACTCAATGCCATCAATGCCCGCCAGAAAACCGCCGACTGGGCGTTCTATCTGGACGCCGAACAGCAAGGCAAAGGCCTGGGCAGCCAGATCGAATTCTGGATGCTGGACTACGCCTTCAACGAAGCCGGCCTGGAAAAGCTCAACTGCGAGGTGCTGGCCAGTAACCCGGCCGTCATCAACATGCACCTGAAATTCGGCTTCCAACAGGAGGGGCTGCGGCGCCAGAACATCCTCAAGGATGGCCAGCGCATCGACGTGGTCCTGCTGGGCATCACCAAGGCGGAGTGGCAGAGCAAACGTCCGACGCTCGAGCCCCTGATCGCCCGCCTGGGCCGCTAAGCCAGCAAGGGGCCCGGCAGTACTTGCGGGGTATCGGGCGCCCTGAACCCAACGGGAGCAGGTACTGGATCAACCCTTGTGGCGATTGCTTGCCCCGCCCCGGCATGCCTTGAAGGGTGGATTGGATTTGCCGATCACATCGACCCGCCCGCGACTGGCGATCTAGAGCATCGGCTCTAAAGATCGGCGCAAGACGGCCGTTATCTCTTATTCACCCCCCACTGAAGGATGCAGTGACATGGAAATAAACAACCGTCCCCTTCCCCCCCTGACCGCCGGCGGCTCTCAGCCCGGCATCAAGCTGCCTGACTCGGGCAAGGTGCTGACCCCACCGCCCCTGACGGCGCAACAGCAAGAGGCGCTGGAAAAACTCAGAGACAAGGCCAAGGAACAGCCTCAGCCACCGGTCACGGTCACGGCGCCAAAAACCTCGTTGATCGACGAAGTCGTCTGATCCACGAACCCGGACGGACACGGCAGCGCCTGGGCCGGTCCGTCCGCCATGGGAAAGGCCAACAGGCGAATCACCAACTGCCCGACGCTCCACCGCCGCCACTGGAACCGCCGCCTCCGGAGAACCCGCCTCCCGAGCTCGAACTGCCGGCACTACCGCCACCACTGGCACCACCACTGGCGCCGCCGCGGGTCCAGTGAAAACCGCCGGTACTGGCAAACAGCATGAAACCGAGGAAGTAGGCGAACGGCAACAGCGTCAGCCACTGCCGGGCCGTACTCCAGGCGTCGACACCCCAGGCCATCAGCAGGATCAGCACCAGCAGCGCCCCCAGTCGCCACGCAAAACCCTTGGGGCTCTTGCGCCAGCGGTTGCGCATCATGCGATAGAGCAGCCAATGCCCTCCCAGCACCAGCAGTACGCCGGCCGGCCAGGCCAGCCCGTAGAGGAAGGTCGAACGGCCCAGGAACTGACTGACCAGGGTCAACACAGCGATGTACAGCAGCAGCCCCAGCACCCCGTAGAACACCCGGCGCGCCTGCCACAGCCCGGCGAACGTCGCCCCACCCACCAGCATGCACAGCGGCACCAGGAACAATTGCACCAGCCACTCGCGACCGCCCACCGCGCCCACCAGCAACACCACCAGCAGCACCAGAGCGACCAGGACCCGGCGCCACTTCCAGCCCGCGGCCAGCATCACTCCCGCCACCGCCCCGATGATGAAGGCCAGCAGCAAGGCATAGACTTCGAGGGGGATCTGCAAGGGCACCTGCAAGGGCGCCGGTTCCGCCAGTTCGCCACCGTCCACCAGCACAATCAGGTCATCCAGGGCCTGTTCGATGCCTGCGGCGAAATCCCCCCGGCGAAAGGCCGGGGTCAGGTCCCGGGCGATGATCTGTCCGGCCAGCAGGTCGGTGACCACCGGCTCCAGGCCATAACCCACCTCGATGCGCACCTGGCGATCGTTCTTCGCCACCAGCAGCAGGAGGCCGTCATCGATCCCCTTGCGCCCCAGCTTCCAGGCGCGAAACAGCTGGTTGCTCAGGGCTTCGATGCTTTGCTGGCCGAGGCTGGGCACCAGCATCACCGCGATCTGCGCACCGCGGCGCTGCTCCAGGGCCGCAAGTTTCTCGCTCATGCGCTGCTGCTGCGCCGCGTCCAGCGTGCCGCTCAGATCGATGATTCGCCGGTCCAGCTCAATCCTCGCCAACCCCGGTGGCACCGGCTCGGCGTAGCCCGGCGCCGGCAGCAGCCCGAGAAACAACGCCAGCCACAGCCCGCGCCCTTGTTGCCACAACAGCTTGATCATTCGCGCTTCCCGCATCCTTCATCCTGGGTGGGCGGACTCTACCACCCCCGCTCCCCGGGTCGATTCGATCCGCTGCCGCGCAGACAAAAAAACACCGGGCAGGTGACCAAACCTGCCCGGTGCCCGACGACCTGTCGTGTTGCTGCAATTGGCCTCAGCTCAGGCTGTTGAGGCACACCACCTTGGGCTGGGTCATTTCCTCATAGGCGAAACGCACCCCTTCGCGGCCCAGGCTGCCGTACTTGAAGCCGCCAAACGGCATGGCATCGAAACGGTAATCGGACGAATCGTTGATCATCACCCCACCGGCCTCGATCCGCCGCGCGGCGTCCATGGCGGTGCGCAGATCGTTGGTGAAGATCCCCGCATGCAGGCTGTATTCGGGCTGGTTGGCCAGGGCGATGGCCTGATCCAGGTCGTCGAACGGCTGCAAGACCACCACAGGCGCAAAGACCTCGTCCTGCCACAGCCGACTGCCATGGTCGACATTCTCCAGCACCGTGGCGGCGTAGCACGAACCCCGGCGCTGATGCCCGCAGAGCAACCGCGCGCCCTGCTGCAGTGCTTCATCCACGACCTTCTGCGCGTTCTGCGCGGCCTGCAGGCTGATCATCGGCCCGATATCCGTGCTGTCGGCCGATGGATCGCCACTGACCTGCTCCCGGGCCAGGCGCACAAAGGCCTCGCGAAACGCCTCATAGATCGAGGCCTGGACCAGCAGGCGCTGGGTGCCGATGCAGTTCTGCCCCGCCGCCCAGAACGCCCCCGACACGCAGCTTTCCACCGTCGCTGCCAGGTCGCAGTCGGCCATGACGATCACCGGCGCGTTGCCCCCCAGGTCCATGGCCAGCTTCTTCAGGCCGGCGCTGCGGGCGATCTGCTCGCCGGTGACAAAGCCGCCGGTGAAGGAAATCATCCGCACCTCGCGGGCCGCCACCAGGGCCTTGCCCAATTCCGCGCCGCCGGTGGCCAGGGTCACCACCGAAGTCGGCAGCCCGGCATCGCGCAAGTAGTCCACCAGCTTGATGGCCGACAGCGGCGCCAGCTCCGACGGCTTGAGGATCACCCCGTTGCCCCCGGCAATGGCCGGGCCCAGCTTGTGCGCCACCAGGTTCAGCGGATCGTTGTAGGGGGTGATCGCCAGGATCAACCCCAGAGGCTCGCGAGAGAACCAGCCCTGGCGGTTCTCCGAACCTTCGTAAGCATCGAAGGGCAGCACCTCGCCGGCATTGCGCTTGGCCTCTTCGGCCGAGAGCTTGAGGGTGTTGACGCAGCGCTTGACCTCCTTCTGCGCCTGTTTCAGGGTCTTGCCCGCTTCATCGACGATCAGCCGGGCAAAATGCTCGGCGTCGCGCTCGATATTCAAGGCCGCCCGCTCCAGAATCCGTGCCCGCTGATGGCGCGGCATCGCGGCGCAGTCGTTCACACCCTGGCGCGCCTGCTGCAACAGGTAGGGCACGGCACAGGCGTCAAGGCGTGGCACGGTCCCGACCAGGCGACCATCGAAGGGGCTGTAGACGTCAATCGAATCGGCGACCGGCGCCAGACGTGACAGATTCATGGACAGGCTCCTAGCGGCTGGTGCGCGACTGGTGGATGTGGATGATGTCCGAGAGCAAGGCAAAGGCCGTCTCGATGCGCCCGGCGCCCGGCCCGGACACCGTCACCGCGCCCAGCAGTTCGGTGTTGAACGACACCGCGTTGATCGCCCCGCCAATACCCGCCAGCGGATGAGCCAGGGGCAACAGCCGCGGCTCGACACTGGCCTGCAGCGAGCCATCGGCCAGGCGCCGGGCCGAACCGATCAGCTTCCAGCGCGCGCCCTCGGCCCGGGCCTGCTCCAGGTCCGCCGCCGTCAGGCCGGAGATGCCGCGGCAGCTGACGTCGCTGACGGTCAGCTGAGCACCGAGCAGTTCGTTGGCCAGGATCACCACCTTCAAGCGCACGTCAAAACCTTCGACATCCGCGGCCGGATCGGCCTCGGCGTACCCCAGGGCCTGGGCCTCGGCCACCGCCTCGGCAAAGCCCAGGCCGGCGTCCATGCGGGTCAACACAAAGTTGGAGGTGCCATTGAGAATGCCCTCGAAACCCAGCAGCTCACTGCCCGCCAGGGACTGCTTGGCCATGCGGATCACCGGGGTGCCGCTCATCACCGCGCCTTCGTACTCGAACGCCGCCTGATTGCGCTGGGCCAGGGCCTTGAGCTCGGCGCCGTGCAGGGCGATCGGCCCCTTGTTGGTGGTCACCACATGCTTGCCCTGCTCCAGGGCCCAGCGGCAGAAGGTACTGGCCGGCTCGCCGTCCACCGGATTGGTGAAGGTGGCCTCGGCGATGATGTCGGCGCCGGAGTCCTTGATCACCTGTTCATTGAGCGCCTCCACCTGACCGCCCGGCAGTTGCGCCAACGCGCCTTTGGTTGCCGGCAGCTTGCTCAGCAGACCGGCATCCAGCCCCTGGGGAGCCACGATGGAACCGAGGAACAGATCGCTGATGCCGACGATTTTCAAACTGAAACCCAGCTGTTTTTTCCATGCCTGATTGCGCTCGGCAATCAGTTGCGCCAGGGCCCGATTGACCCCGCCGAAGCCCACCAGGGCAATGTTGTATTCAGTCATTTTTGTTGTGTTCCATCCGGGTTGAAGAAGCTGATGGAGACAAGGTTAGGGGCCGGGGCCGGGCAGTGAAATATGCCGTTTTGCTGTATTTGCTGAGCATTTTGCTCAACCCTGGAGCCAGGTGAGCGGGCATAAAAAAAGCCAACTTGCGTTGGCTTTTTTTCGTGGCGAACAGCGCCCTAACTCACCGATGACAAGACAAACGACGTCACGGTGTTTTCCACCCCGGGCAAGGCGGCGATGTCATTCCACACCCGGTGCACCCGCTCCGCGGTGGCGGCGCTGACCCGCACCAGCACGTCGAACTCGCCACTGAGCACTTCGCACTGGACGATCTCCGGCATCGAGCGCAGGGCCTGCAACACCTCGGCGCCACGCATGCGGTCGTAGCGGTAGACGAAGATCAGCGCATTGATCCGGGTATCCGCCCCGCGCCCTTCGCCCACGCGAATGGTGTAGCCCTGGATCGCGCCGTCGCGCTCCAGGCGTTCGATGCGCTGGCGCACGGCATTGCGCGACAGGTTGACCTTGGCCGCCAGCTCGGCATGAGCCGCCCGGGCATTGACGCTCAGCTCGGCCAGGATGCGCTCGTCCAGAGGATCCAGAATCCGCTTCATACAGCCCCCTTGAACCGGTCCATCACAGTGCCTTCAGGCAATGCAGCAATGCGGCAAAATCATCCGCCGCCAGGGTCAGCCACTGCTGCGTCGAGGGCGCTGCCACCGGTGGCGGGACCACCCCGGGAATGCCCAGCGAGCCCAGCAGCCGCGCCGACTTGGCCGGTGCGATTTCCCCCAGGGTGACCATCGGTGCCACCAGACTGCGGCGGTACAGGCGCGCCGCCAGCACCCCGGTGGCGGCGTGGGGATCGATGACGTAGCCGGTGTCCCGATACAGGCTGACGATCTCCTTGCCGGTCTCTTCGTCGCTGACCGAATAGGAGTCGATGATCATCCGCGCCTGCAGCCAAGCCTCGTTGTTCAGGCTCATCTCGCCGCTGTCCTCGAACCCCCGCATCAGCGCCGCCACCGCCTGCGGGTCCTGGCCATACAGCTCCCAGACCAGGCGTTCGAGGTTGGCAAACAGCGACAGGTCCATGGCCGGCGACAGGCTCTGGCGAGCCTGCCCGCGGGAGTAGCGGTTCTTCAGGAACAGCTGATGCAGCGCGTCATTGCTATTGGTGGCGACAATCATCTGGGTGATCGGCAGGCCCATCTTCTGCACGATGTAGCCGGCATAGACTTCGGCGAAACTCGCCGCCGGCACGCTGAAGCCGATGGGCCGCTGACCGCCGCCCAGTTGCAGCACGGCATGGAAATACAGCACCAGCTGGGCCATGACCCCCACCCAGTTGCTGGAGTTGAAGCCGATCGCCTCGTGCTCGGGCAAAGGCCACTGGCGCAGCAGGCGGCTGACCAGGGTCTGGCAGTCGTCGAAACTGCCCTGCACCGCAAAGCGCCACAACCCCGGGTGATGCGCCGCCTGCAACTGCCGCCCCTGCTGCTCGGGCACGCCGTGCTGCGGGTAGAACACCAGCACCTGGGTCTGCGGGCAGTCCTTGAAGGCGTCGATCGCCGCCAGCCCGGTGTCGCCGTTGCTGGCGCCCACCAGCACCCCGCGACGCTGCCGGCGCTGGAGAAAGTAGCTCACCAGTTGGGCCTGCAGGCGTGCGGCAAAGTCCTTGGCCGAACCGCTGGGACCGTGAAACAGCTCCAGCAGCCATTCGTTGCGATCGATCTGCCGCAAAGGCGCCACCGCACGATGGCCAAAACCGCTGTAGGCACGGTGCAGCAAGGCCTTGAAGTCGGCCTCGGGCAGGCTGTCGCCGACAAAGGGGCTGAGCACGCGAAAGGCCAGTTCGGGGTAATCCAGGGTCGACCAGTTGGCGATTTCCTGGGGGCTGAAACACGGCAGCCGCTGCGGCACATACAGCCCGCCATCGGAGGCCACACCGGACAAAACCACGGTTGCAAAATCCACCTGTTCGGCGGCACTGCGGGTACTCACATAGCGCATGCTTGGCTCCGGCCAGTCATTTGTAGCGATGGGCCTGCTCCACCAGCCAGGTGGAGAACTTCAGCGCATCGGGGTGTTGCTCGGCATCGGCGCCGCGCACCAGGTAAAAGGATTCGCTGGCCTCGATACGCTGCTCGAAGGGCTCCACCAGACGCCCGTCGGCCAGCATGTCGGCGACCATCGAGGAACGGGCCAGGGCCACGCCCTGCCCCAGTTCGGCCATGCGCAGGGTCGAGATCAGGGTGTCGAACTGCATGCCCCGGGACGAGTCCACGCCTCTGGCGCCGGCCCGTTCCAGCCAGTAGCCCCAGCCCTCTTCGTAGCCCAGCACGTGCAGCAGTTGATGGCGGGCCAGATCGTCCGGCACCTGCAGCGGCAGGTGCGCCAGCAGCGCCGGTGCGCAGACCGGGACCAGGCTGTCCCAGGTCAGGCGCTGGGCCACCAGCCCCGGCCAGTGACCGCGACCCCAGCGGATTTCCAGGTCGTCTTCGCCGTCCAGTTCCTTGACCCAGATATTGCTGATGTACCGAATGTCCACCTGGGGCTGGGCCTGCTGAAAGGTCAGCAGCTTGGGCGCCAGCCAGTGGACGAAGAACGCCAGGCTGCCGCGCACCTTGATCGGCCGGTGCTGGTGCTGGCCGAAAATCTCGTTGGTGCCCACCGCCAGCCGGGTGATGGCATCCTGCACCACCGGCAGGTAGGAGCGGCCCTCCTCGGTCAGGTCCAGGCCCCGGGGCAGGCGCTTGAACAGCGCCACCCCGAGGTGGCTTTCCAGCTGGCGGATCTGCTGGCTCACCGCCCCCTGGGTGAGGAACAGCTCCTCGGCGGCGTGGGTGAAGTTCAGGCAGCGGGCGGACACTTCGAAGGCGCGCAGCCAGTTCAGCGGGGGCAAGCTTTTCTGCTTCATGGCCTGGCTCTCATGGACACCCTGGATGCCGTTGCCGTCCGTCAGCCCGGCAGGGCATCGGACGAGCGTGCCAGAGGTGCCAGGGCCAGGCGCCGCTGGCGGCTACTGCGGGTAATGTAATACACGAAGTAGCACCAGGCGATGAACGGCACACCGAAGTACAGGGCCACACGCTGCTCGGGATCGAAGCCGATGCCGACACAGGCCAGGGCGCAGCACAACAGCGCCCCCAGCGGCACCCAGGGGTAGCCACGGACACGGAATTTCAGGTCGCGCACATCGCCGCCGTTGGCCACGAAGTGCCGGCGGAAGGCGATCTGGCTGGCGGCGATGCTCATCCACACCACCACCACCGCCAGCCCGGAAATCGACACCAGGGCCAGGTAGATGGTGTCCGGGGCGAACACGCTGCTGAGCAGCGAGGCGGCGCCGCCGGCCATGCTCACGATGATCGCGTTGAGCGGCGTGCCCATGCGGGTCAGGGCCGAGAACTGCTTGGGCAGATGGCCCTGGTCGCTCAGGGTCCAGAGCATCCGCGAGGCGGCGTACAGCCCGGAGTTGGCGGCGGACAGCAGCGCACTGATGATCACGAAGTTCATGATGTCGGCCGAGTACGGAATGCCGATGTAGGTGAACACCGTGACGAACGGACTTTCCACCAGGCCGGCCTGCTCCCGGGGCAACAGGGTGGCGAGGACGAAGATGGTGCCGACGAAGAAGATCGCCAGGCGCAGCACCGTGGTGCGGATCGCCCGTGGCACGTTGCGTTGCGGGTCACGGGTTTCGCCGGCGGCGATACCGATCAGCTCGGTGCCGGAGAAGGCAAAGGCCACCGCCAGCAAAGTCATGGCGATCGGCATGAAGCCGGTGGGGAACAGCCCCTCGCGGGTGAAGTTGCTCAGGCCAATGCTGTGGGCCTGGTCGATGTGTAAAAGACCGAGGATCGCCCCGCCCCCCACCGCCAGGAAGGCCAGCACGGTGACCACCTTGACCAGCGACAGCCAGAACTCGGTTTCGGCGAACAGCCGCACCGACACCACGTTGGACAGGAACACCACCATGGCGAACAGCGCGCTCCAGATCCACACCGGGGTGTCGGGGAACCAGCGGGCCATGAGGATCCCGGCGGCGGTGAACTCCGAGCCGATGGCCACGGTCCAGGTCAGCCAGTACAGCCAGGCCACGGTGTAGCCGGTGCCGGGGCCGAGAAAGCGTGTGGCGTAGGTGCTGAAGGAGCCGGTCTCGGGCATCTGCACCGCCAGTTCGCCCAGGCACATCATCACCAGGTACACCATCAGCGCGCCGATGATGTAGGCGATCACCGCGCCCAGCGGGCCGGCCTGGTTCACCGTGTAGCCGGAAGTGAGGAACAGCCCGGTGCCGATCACCCCGCCAAGGGCGAGCATGACAATGTGCCGGGTCTGCATTTCTTGCTTGAAGCCGCCGCGCAAGTCGGCCTGTTGTTCTTGTAGGGACATGATGGTTCTCATGAAAGTTGTCAGGGCAAGTCTCAATTTCTGCGACTGTGGAAATGGGCAGAAAACAAATCGGATGCCATCAGGTTTTTATTGTTATTCCTCTTCATGAAGCCCCCACTGGCTGCCTTGCTGTGGGGGTATTGCGCGCTCTTTCAGTGGGCCACCTCGACCCGGGCATTCAGGGAAGGGACGGCGCCGGGCGCCGGGTTGTGCTTGAGGGATTGGCGCAGCCAGGCAAAGGCCTGTTGCAGGTCCGCCAGCAGGTCATCGGTGTCTTCGATGCCCACCGAGATCCGCACCAGGCCTTCGGAAATGCCCAGGGCCTGACGCTCTTCCAGGGTGTTTTCGACATGGCTGGTGGTGCGCGCCGGACCGTAGATGGTTTCCACCGCGCCCAGGTTGCCGGCGCAGTGGGCATAGCGCAGGCGCGGCAGGAGCAGCTTGACGCTGTCCATGCCGCCCACCAGGACAAAGCTGACGATGGCGCCGAAACCGCGCATCTGCGCACAGGCCACGGCGTGGTTCGGGTGGCTCGGCAGGCCTGGGTAGTTCACCGACTCCACCAGCGGTTCGTTGAGCAGGAACTGCGCCAGCTGCGCCGCGCTGTGCTGTTGCTGGCGCATGCGCAGGGCCAGGGTCTTGATCCCGCGGATGATCAGGTAGGCCGAGAACGGATCGAGGCTGGCACCGTTGATTTCCCGGTAGTGACGCACCTGGCTCATCAGCGCCTCGCTGCCGCAGGCCACGCCACCCAGCACATCGCCGTGGCCACTGAGGAACTTGGTGGCGCTGTGGATCACCACGTCCACGCCCAGGGCCAGGGGATTCTGGTTCAGCGGCGTGGCGAAGGTGTTGTCCGCCACCACCAGGGCGCCGACCTGTTTCGCCGCGGTGACCAGACGCTGGATGTCGACGATCTTCAGGGTCGGGTTGGTCGGGGTTTCCAGGTACAGCAGGTCGCAACCCTTGGCGATCTCGGCTTCGATCTGCTGCTGGTCGAAGGTTTCGCAAAGGGTCACGGCCACGCCCATGCGCGGCAGGAACTCTTCGAAAATCTTGTTGGTGCCGCCGTAGCTGTCCTTGGTCGACACCACCCGCTGGCCGTGGCGCAGGAAGCTGTAGAGCACCCCGCTGATGGCCGCCATGCCGCTGCTGAAGGCCACCGCCGATTCGGCGTTTTCCAGGTCGCACAATTTGGCTTCCAGGGTTTCCACCGTGGGGTTGCTCATGCGGCTGTAGATGAAGCCCGGGGCCTTGCCCAGGGCCACGTCGTACCACTGGTCGATGTCGTCGTAGCCGTAGGCGGCGCTGGCGACAATCGGGGTTTGCGTGGCGTTGTAGGGGTGACGGACTTGCTCTCCGCCCCAGACCACTCGGGTAGCGGTCCCGGGATTTTCCAGCCCTGTGCGTTCAGGTTTTTTATTCATTGCAACGGCTCACCATAAAGGGTGCGCGGCGTGTTGCCGCGCTGGATCTGGTGGCCAATATAGAGAAAAGCCCAAGCCCCGAGAAACGATGTTATCGGGGCCAAAGGGGCGGTTTTTTTAATGGCTGCAAGGCCCTGCAAACAGCAGGCGCGCAAGGCTTTCGTCGCGCCCCTTGCCGGCGTGCAGCGAGACTTGCGAAGCTGCTGCCCCCCCGCCCGCAAAAACCCAGAGGAACCACAATGCAGCGCACCGAGCACCTGTGCCTGATGGCCCGCTACAACCAATGGATGAACACCAAGCTGTACCACGCCGCCATGCCCCTGCCCGAGGCGCAGATCGTCCTCGATCGCCAGGCTTTTTTCGGCTCGATCCTCGGCACCCTCAATCATTTGCTGGCCGGCGACACCATCTGGCTCAAGCGTTTTGCCCAGCACCCGGCGCGGTTTGCGGCCCTGGCGCCGCTGCAAGAGGTGGCCCTGCCCCAGGACCTCAAGACCCTGCTGTTCCCAAACCTGGGCGGGCTCTGGCAGCAACGCCAGTGGCTGGACCAGTTGATCCTCGATTTCAGCCAATCCCTGAACGACACCGACCTGGACAGCACCCTGCATTACACCAACACCCAGGGCGTGGTCGCCGAGCGCGATTTCTATAGCCTGCTGGTGCATTTCTTCAATCACCAGACCCATCACCGGGGCCAGGCCAGCACCCTGCTGACCCAGGCCGGGGCGGATGTCGGCGATACCGACCTGCTTATGCTGATCCCCAGCGAAATCTGATCAGGCTTGCGCCCAACGGGCGCGCAACAGGGGCAGGCCGTGCTCGTGCCAGAAGACCATGGAAATCCCGCCGCTGGACATGCCGCCATGGGCAAAGGCCTCGACGAAGAAATGCCCTGCCGAGCTCCAGGCACTGCCGGTCAATTGCTCGAAGGCCTGGACGATCAGGGCTTCCAACTGCTGCGCCGTGGCCGGCCAGGACGTGTGGGCCAGATGCGCGGCCATGGCTCGCCACAGATAGGGGTCACCCCGCAACCCCCAAGACAGCGGTTCCTCGGCAAACAGCCGTGCGACGCTGCGCTCTCCCCTCATCGAACCCTCCCGGCACTGCACCCAGTATTTATTCAGCGCCCAATCTAGCGTCTGCACCGCGCTTCTGCGACCATGCGCGCGGAAAAATCCGCTTGCTAAGGAATGGCGCCATCAAAGCCCTCAATGCCCTGTTCGTTGTGTCCATGCTGTCCCTGGCGGGCTGCGGCACCCTGATCGCCCGCACGCCCAATGCCCATAGCGGCTACGACTACTACAAAGGCACCCAGGCCAATATCGAACTGCTGACCATGCGCGGCGCCAGCGGCTACGACGGCTACGCCACGCTCTTCTGCTGGATGAGCATCGTCTGCCCGGTGGTGGCCATCGTCAGCCTGCCGGTGGACGCCGTGGCCGACACCGCGCTGCTGCCCTATGACGCGATGAATCACTGATTCTCGCCGGCCCCTGCCTCGACCCTGCGTGGAAGCCTGATCATCCGAATCCTCCATTACCTGTTGCTGCTCAACACCCTGCTGCTGTCCGGCTGTGGCACCTACATGACTCGCGGCAATGCCCTGGACTTTCGCGACGATCGCTACTACCGCAGCGTCAAGACCAACGCCCAAGTGCTCACCGGCTACGACATGGGCTACGCGCGCATGATCACCGGCGGCTGCTGGGTGACGGTGGTGTGCCCGATCCTGATGATCGCCAGCCTGCCCCTGGATGCGGCGCTCGACACCGTGCTGCTGCCCTACGACGCGTTCCAGCCGGAACGGCCCAAGCGCAACCTGCACGTGGACATGAAGGAGATTCCCGAGGAAGAGCTGCCGGCATTGCCCATCAGTGCCGAGGTGCAAGACCCGACGGCCCACACCCCGCCCATCACCCCACAGGCTGATTGAACCCCGTCAGGCGGGCTCGCGCCGTGCCTTGGCGCCACCGGGCTAGGCCTGATCCAGCGCACACCGCGGCGCCATCTGCTGCTCCAGGCAGCAGCGCCGGCCGAGGCGATCGACTTGCGGGCGCCCGAACAGATAGCCCTGCCCCCACTCGCCGCCACAGGCCGTGGCCAGGTTCTGGTCGGTGCTGGTCTCGATGCCTTCGATGATCACGCAGGGCGCCAGGGTCTTGCACAGCTGCACCAGGTGGCTGAGGGTCTGGGCGCTGTTGAGTTCACTGCGGGCGCGCTGGATGTAGCCCTTGTCGATCTTGACGATGTCCGGCCGGGTCTGGCGGATGAATTCCAGGGTGCCCAGGCCCGCGCCGAAATCGTCGATGGCCACCCGGCAGCCCAGCTCCCGCAGGCACAGGACGAACTCGCTGGCCGCCTCGATGCTCGGCGGCGTGGCGCTTTCGGTGATCTCGATCACCAGGCGCGCGGCCACTGAGGGTGAGTCGCGCAGCACCTGCAGAATCGGCGACCAGAAGCCGTCGATGATCGCGCTCTGGGCGGAAATATTGCACCCCAGGCGCAGGCGTTCATCACGGTGCAGCGCATCGATCACGCAGCGCACCACGCTTTGATCGAGCTCGCGCATCAGTTGGTGTTTTTCCAGCAGCGCCAGAGGATAGACTTCGCCGCCCTGAGCATCGATGTGGCGCAGCAAGCTTTCGTGGTACAGCACGCGGCTGCTGTCGGGCAGCCACACCACCGGCTGGAACGCCAGCATCAGGCGGCCCTGGGCCAGTTCACGATAAAAGTCTCTGACGCTTTGCATGACAACTCCCCGGGCAAGACAACGGCACCCTCGCGGCGAACCGGATGCGACGCGCTGGCCGTCACCCTTTCCAAGGGCCCTGGCCGAACATGATCGACCCCGGCACAGGCCTTGAGGAAGTGTTCCTGGATACCTTTCGCTTGTCCTCGGAAACGCGCGGCACTGCCGAATCATCTGTGGCCCCGTGTTTATTGCAATCATGCCAACGGCCTCTCCGATATCACTAAGCCATCAGTCCAGGAAGACCTATGCATAGAATGACCAGCGCCAGCTTTAGGGTGCTTGCCGATGTCATGAATGAGGGCGGCGCCCACGTCGAAACCTTGCTCAAGCAATTGGGCAGCAGCCTGCGGGATGTGTATGAAAACCCCAAGGGCGTGAGGCTGGAACTGGTCTATCAGGTGATACAGGAAGCGGTGCGCCGCACCGGCAAGCCGGACCTGGGCCTGCTGGCCTACAGCAAGGCCCATCCGGCCAACCTGGAGGCATTGGGGTATGCGGTGATGTCCTGCGCCACCCTGGGCATCGCGCTGCAACGCCTGGTGGATTACCACGCGCTGATCAGCAACGGCTTCTGCATGTGCCTGGAGCGCAAGCCGCAGATGCTGACCCTGATCGGCTTCGACGTGGCCAGCGAACCCTCGATGATGCCCCGGGCCTTTATCGACGCCGGCGCGGCCCAGACCCTGGGCCTGCTGCACTGGCTGTTGCCGCAGCACAAAGTGCGGCCCCTGACAGCCACCTTCACCTACCCGGAGCCGCTGGACACCGGGTCCCTGCGCCAGTTGCTGGGAGACAACCTGCAGTTTTGCGCGCCCTACAACAGCTTGTCCTTCAGCAGCCAGGATTGCGCCATTGCCCTGCCCACCGCCGACCCGGCCCTGGATGTGCTGCACCTGGAGTACGCGCGTAACCGCCTCAACCTGCTGCACAACGGTTCGATGACCGCCCGGGTCCGTCGAGCCTTGTCCGAACGCCTGGCCCAGGGTGCACCGAGCGACCTGCCGAACATCGCCCAGATCGTCGGGGTCAGCACCCGCAGCCTGCAACGCCGCCTGGGACACGAAGACGTGCATTTCTCGGCCTTGCTGGACGAAGCCCGCTTGATGCTGGCCCACAGCTTCCTGCGCAACTCCATGCGCAGCGTCAAATACATCGGCGCCCTGCTGGGCTTTCGCGACCAGAGCAGCTTTCACAAGGCCTGCCTGCGCTGGTTCGGCATGACCCCGGGGCGCTACCGCGAGCAGTGAGCCGCGGGAAACGACAACGCCGAGCACAGGCTCGGCGTGAAGGGAACGCAAGGTGGATCAGTGAGCGGCCAGCTGCGACTGGACTTCCGGCATGGCCGAGGAGTGATGGTTGAGGATCTTCCACTGACCGTCGATGCGCTCGTACAGGAAAGTGTAGCGCGCCTGGACCTTCTCGCTCTTGCCGGACGCGTCGGTCAGGGTGAAGGTGTAGACGCCGCTGTCCAGGGCGGCATCCGGGCCCAGGTGACGGATTTCACGGTAGTTGATCTGCCCCACCGGCTTGGACGCCAGGAAGTGCTCGAAGTAGTCCTGGATCTGGGCGTGAGTGCTGCGCACCTGGTTGGACACGGTCGGCTGCAACACTGCGTTCGGCGCATACAGGCTCACCACCGACTGCGGGTTGCCGGTCTGCAAGGCGCTGTTCCAGCGATCGAACAGGCCGGCGATCTCACGGTCCTGGGCCGCTTTCGGCTGCTCGGCAACGGCGCTGTAGACATAGGGCTTGACCTCGGCGGCCACAGCCAGTGGAGCGGTGAAGGCGAAAAACAGGGCCAGGGCAGTGGTTTTCAGTTTCATACGATTTCTCCAGTGGGTTTCAATGAGCCACACTTTGCCCATCGCCGTCGTCCGCGCCATCGGCCAACTGGAGCTTTCGGCCTATGCCATTCGGCAGATAGGCGTGACGTGCAGCAGCGGGTCTAATGCCCGCTTTTGTTCAACCGCAGCGCCGCCGCACTGGAGCAACGCCATGTCCACCCCATCCTTCGACCCCGCCAGCGCCCTGGCCCTGCGCAGCCAGTATCGACAGTCCCAGAGCCGCGCCGCGCGCCTGCGACTGCTGGTGGACACCGGCCAGGAACTGTTGCAACTGCCCCCCGAGCAGATGCGCCAGCGGGTGGTGCAACGGGCCTGCGCCTTCGTCGCCATGGACCACGGGCTGCTGCTGGAATGGGCCGAGGATGGCGTGATCCACACCCGCGCCGCCCTGGGTCATGAAGAACGCCTGCAAGGCCTGCGCGCCCTGGCCGATCACCCGCAATGGCCGGAGCCGCCGCCGACCCCGGACAGCGCCGTGCTGCGCGTGCTGTTGCACCGCGCCGACGGCCGCGCCTTCGGCGCCCTGCTGCTGGCCAACAGCGTGCCCATCAGCCCGCCGGACAGCGAAGACCTGGAATCCCTGCAACTGCTGGCCACCCTGCTGGCGGCGCACCTGGAAAACCATCGTCTGCTGCGCGACCTGCAAGCCCGGGAGCGCAGCATGTCGGAGCTGGTGCAACGCCTGTTCAGCGCCCAGGAAGACGAACGCAAACGGGTCGCCTATGACCTGCACGACGGCCTGGCGCAAACCCTGGCCGGGCTGCACCAGCGCCTGCAGGGCTTCGCCGGGCGCTGTCCGCCGTTGCCCGCCGAGCTGCACCAGGACCTGCAGACCATCCTGCAACTGGCCCAGGGCTGCGTCGGCGAAGGCCGGCAACTGATCGGCGGCTTGCGCCCCCACGTGCTCGACGACTTCGGCCTGCTGCGGGCCATCGACCGCGAGGCCGACCGCCTGCGCGACGCCGGTCTGCTGGTGTACTGGGGGCAGCGCGCGCCGCAGCGCCTGCCCGATGCGGTGGAGATCGCCCTGTTCCGCATCGCCCAGGAAGCCATCAACAACATCCTCAAGCACGCCCGGGCCTCGCAGGTGCACCTGAGCCTGGCCCTGGAAGACGGCCTGGCGCTGCTCGGGGTCAACGATGACGGTTGCGGATTCGTCAGCTCGCCGGCCCCGGTGGCCGAGCAGCTGGGTCAGGTCGCCATGCATGAGCGCGCCCATTTGCTAGGCGGCCATTTCAGCTGCGACAGCCGGCCCGGCAGCGGCACCCGGCTGCTGGCCAGCGTGCCCGTGCAACCCTTGGAGCAAGCGCCATGAGTAGCTTGATACGCCTGGTCCTGGCGGACGACCATGAAGTGACCCGCACCGGCTTCGTCGCCCTGCTGGCGGGCAACCCGGAGTTCGAGGTGGTGGGCCAGGCCAGGGACGGTGAAGAAGCCCTGGCCCTGTGCGAGCAACTGCGCCCGGACATCGCCATCCTCGACATCCGCATGCCGCGGCTCAATGGCCTGGGGGCCGCGCGCCTTCTGCAGCAGCGCCAGCCCGAGGTCAAGGTGGTGATCTTCACCATGGACGACAGCCCCGATCACCTGGAAGCGGCCATGACCGCCGGCGCCGTGGGCTACCTGCTCAAGGACGCCAGCCGCGACGAAGTGATCGGCGCCCTGCAGCGGGTGGCCCAGGGCGAGGAAGCCCTCAACAGCGCGGTCAGCGCGCGCCTGCTGCGGCGCATGACCGAACGCGGCAGCGGCCAGATACCCCAGGCCCAGGCCCTCACCGCCCGCGAGCGCCAGGTGCTGGGGCTGGTGGCCGGCGGCTTCAGCAACCGCGAGATCGGCGAAAAGCTCGGCATCACCACCGGCACCGCCAAGGCCCACGTCGAGCGGGTGATCGGCAAGCTCGGCGCCTCCGACCGCACCCAGGCAGCGGTGCGTGGGATCGCCCTGGGACTGGTGGCCCAGCCCAGCGGGCAGTGGCCATGAACCTGCGCAGCGCCCGGCGCTGGGCCGACCTGCCGCTGCGGGGCAAGGCGCTGGTGGTGATCTCCCTGCCCCTGGTGATCCTGCTGCTGTCCCTGGTGCTGATCTACAGCGCCGAACGCCAGACCGCCCGCGCCGAAGAAGACGTGCGCCGGGTGCTGCTGGTGCAGGGCGATATCCAGACCGTGCACACCCTGCTGGCCGAGGCCGCGGCCAGCGTGCGCGGCTACCTGCTGACCCGCAGCGAGGACTTCCTGCCCGCCTACCTCCAGGCCCGCCCGCAGATCGAAGCGGCCCTGCAACGCCTGGACCGCAACGTGCGCGACACGCGCATGCGCGAGTACCTGCACACCATCACCCCGCTGATCCAGACCAAGCTCGAAGGCCTGGTGGCCCTGCGCAACGGCAGCCGCGACGACAGCGCCACGGTGACCGCGATCCTCATCGACAACAAGCAGGTGCTGGACGTGCTGCGTGAGCAGATCAGCGCCATGCGCATCCACGAGGACGCGCTGCTGGCCGAACGCACCGCGGCCGCGGCGGCAACCCGCATGCGCCTGCTGTTCGCCACCCTGCTGGCCGCCGGTTGCGGGCTGTTCGGCGCCATCGTCGCGGTGCTGCTGCTGTCCCGGGGCATCGTCACCCGGGTGCAACAGGTCCAGGGCAACGCCCAGCGCCTGGCCCTGGGTCAGCCGCTGCTGCCGCAAGCCCCGGAGCTGGATGAAATCGGTCAGCTGGGCACGCGCCTGGTGGAAGCCGGGCAACTGCTGGCCGAGCGCGAGCGCGCCCTGCGCGACAACGAAGAACGCCTGCGGCTGATCATCGACGGGGTCAAGGACTACGGGATCTTCGCCCTGGACACCGCCGGCATGGTCACCACCTGGAACTTCGGCGCCGAGCGGATCAAGGGCTACCGCGACCAGGAAATCATCGGCCGCCATTTCTCCCTGTTCTACCTGCCGGAAGAATGCCCGCAGCACCCGGACATGGCCCTGCGCGAAGCCACCGCCCACGGCCACTACATGGAAGAAGGCTGGCGCTGCCGCAAGGACGGCAGCCGCTTCTGGGCCAGCGTGGTGATCACTGCGCAATACGACGCCAGCGGCGCCCTGCGGGGGTTCTCCAAGATCACCCGGGACATCACCGACCGCCGCGCCGCGGAAATCGCCCTGGGCACCGCCCGCGAAGAAGCCGAAAGCGCCAGCCGCGCCAAGAGCGAGTTCCTCTCGCGCATGAGCCACGAACTGCGCACCCCGCTCAATGCCATCCTCGGTTTCGCGCAATTGCTCGACATGGACTCCAGCGCCGGCCAGCGGCCCCAGGTCGGGCATATCCTGCGGGCCGGCCAGCACCTGCTGGGGCTGATCAACGAGGTGCTGGACATCGCCCGCATCGAAGCCGGGCGCCTGCCGCTGAACGTCGAACCCATGCCCCTGGCGGCGGTGCTGCATGAGGCCCTGACCCTGGTGTCGCCGATGGCCACCGACGCCGGCATCCAGCTCAGCGCCTTGCCGGAACTGCCCGCCGACAGCGGGGTGATTGCCGATCGCCAACGCCTGATCCAGGTCCTGCTCAACCTGCTGTCCAACGCCATCAAGTACAACCGCGCCCAGGGCCGGGTCAGCATCGAGGTGACCCTGGAAGAAGCGCGCCTGCGCATTGCCGTGATCGACACCGGGGCCGGGATTGCCGCCGACCAGCTGCAACGCCTGTTCAAGCCTTTCGAACGCCTGGACGCCGATCCCAAGGTCGAAGGCACCGGCCTGGGCCTGGCCCTGAGCAAGAGCCTGCTGGAGATGATGGACGGCAGCCTGGAGGTGCACAGCACAATGGGCAGCGGCAGCCGCTTCATCCTCGAGCTGCCCTGTGTGCGCCTGCCTGATGCCCCGCTCGCAACGCCCCTGGCCACCCCGGCGCTGAAGCCGCCGACGCTGCCCACGCCCAGCCCCTATCGGGGCAAGATCCTATGCATCGAAGACAACCTGCAAAGCCTGGCGCTGATCGAAACCCTGCTGCAGCGCCGTCCGGGTATTCAGTTGCTGTCGAGCATGCAGGGCCAGCTGGGCCTGGACCTGGCCCGCCAGCACTCACCGCAGATGATCCTGCTGGACGTCAACCTGCCGGACCTGCAAGGCCTGGAAGTGCTGCAACGGCTGCGGGCCTCCGGCAGCACCGCCAGCACGCCGATCCTGATGATCACCGCCGACGCCAGCGAGCTGACCCAGCGCAGCCTGCTGGAAGCCGGCGCCACGGCGATTCTCACCAAGCCCATTCACATCCCGGCGTTCTTCGCCCACCTGGACGCCTGTTTAGCGGAGCCCCTATGACTGCCGATATGCGCATCCTCATCGTCGATGATCAGCGCCCCAACCTCGACCTGATGGAGCAGCTGCTGGCCCGCGAAGGCCTGCACAACGTCCTGAGCAGCACCCAGCCGCTGCGCACCCTGGAGCTGTTCAACAGCTTCGAGCCGGACCTGGTGATCCTCGATCTGCACATGCCCGAGTTCGACGGTTTTGCCGTGCTCGAACAGCTCAACCGGCGGATTCCGGCCCACGACTACCTGCCGATCCTGGTGCTCACCGCCGACGCCACCCGCGACACCCGCCTGCGGGCCCTGGCCCTGGGCGCGCGGGACTTCATCAGCAAGCCGCTGGACGCCCTGGAAACCCTGCTGCGGATCTGGAACCTGCTGGAAACCCGGGCCCTGTACAAGACCCTGCGCACCCTGGTGCCGCCGGAGCAGATCGCACTGCTGCGCCCATCAAAGGCCTGACCTGTCGCGTCTGTCGCGCTTGCCGCATCGTCGTATCGTCGTATCGTCGCACCTGCCGCACCGTCGCACCTGCCGCACCTGCCGCACCGTCGCACCGTCGCACCGTCGCACCTGCCGCACCGTCGCACCCTGTAGCCGCTGCCGCAGGCTGCGAACGGCCCGAAGGGACGTAGGGTTCTTAAGATCGATAGAGGTTCGACGGGAGGTCGTCAAGCAAGGTCCTGCGGACCTTTGCGCAGCTTCGCGGGCTCAGCAGCGGCTACAGGAATCGCGGGGGTTCAGAGGTCGCGGAAGAACTCGCCGGGGGTGGCGTCGAACTGCTGGCGAAACGCGGCGATAAACGCCGAGGTCGAGTCATAGCCGCAGGCCAGGGCCACATCGGTGACCCGCTCGCCCTGCTCCAGCGGGGTCAGGGCGCCGAGCAGGCGCAAGCGTTGGCGCCAGGCGCGAAAGGTCAGCCCGGTGTCCTTGAGAAACAGGCGGCTGAGGGTCTTCTCCGTAACCCCGAGCTTGTAGCTCCATTGACCCAGGGTGGTCGGCTGCTCCGGGTGCGCCTGCAGGCTGCGGTAGATCGTGCGCAAGCGCGCGTCCAGGGGCAGCGGCAGCATCAGGTCCAGTTGCGGCGCGGCAGCCAGCTGGTCCAGCAGCACCTGGGCCAGGCGGCCGTCGGCGCTGTCCTCGACATACTCCACCGGCAATTCGCTGAAGGCGCGGATCAGTTCCCGCAACAGGCTGCTGACCGCCAGCACCTGGCAGCTGTCGGTGGCCGCCCAGGCGGTGACGCTGCAATCCAGGTACAGGCTGCGCATTTCGGTGCGCGGCGAGCTGAACACCCGGTGCGGCACCCCGGCGGGAATCCACACCGCGCGCTGTGGCGGGGCAACAAAGCGTCCGCCAAGGGTCTGGATCTCCAGCACGCCCTGGATCGCATAGGACAATTGCACCCAGGGATGACTGTGGCGCCGGGTCAGGGCCCGGTTGGGCAAGGATTCGGTGCGCCCGTACACCGGTCGCGGCAGACTCGGCAGCCCGGGAATACTGCGGCGGACGACCTTTTCATGTCCTTTAGGCGGCATTAATGGGCTCCTTGGCGTTAGTCGGTAAACCGCAGCCACGTTAGAGTCGCCCCACTGCACTTGGCAACCCCCGGATGAAACCGCTATGACTCGCTCACGTCTTTTGCCCGACAACTTCACCCTGACCCTGATCGGCGTGGTCCTGCTGGCCAGCTTCCTGCCGGCCAGCGGCCAGGTGGCGATCGGTTTCGGCTGGCTGACCAACCTCGCCATCGGCCTGCTGTTCTTCCTTCACGGCGCCAAGCTGTCGCGGGAGGCGATCATCGCCGGGGCCGGTCACTGGCGCCTGCACCTGTTGGTGTTCAGCCTGACCTTCATCCTGTTTCCGCTGCTGGGGCTGGCGCTCAAGCCGCTGCTGTCGCCGCTGGTGGGCAACGACCTGTACCTGGGCATGCTGTATCTGTGCGCGCTGCCGGCCACGGTGCAATCGGCCATCGCCTTCACCTCCCTGGCCCGGGGCAATATCCCGGCGGCCATCTGCAGCGCCGCGGCGTCGAGCCTGTTCGGCATCTTCCTCACCCCGCTCCTGGTCACCCTGCTGCTGAACGTGCACGGCGATGGCGGCTCGACCCTGGATGCAATCATCAAGATCAGCGTGCAGTTGCTGCTGCCCTTTATCGCCGGGCAGATCGCCCGGCGCTGGATCGGCGCCTGGGTCGGGCGCAACAAGCACTGGCTGCGCTTCGTCGACCAGGGCTCGATCCTGCTGGTGGTCTACGGCGCCTTCAGCGAGGCGGTGAACGAAGGCATCTGGCACCAGATCCCGCTGTGGGAACTGGGCGGGCTGGTGGTGGCCTGCTGCATCCTCCTGGCCCTGGTGCTGCTGGCCTCGAGCTTTCTCGGCAAGCTGTTCGGCTTCGACCAGGAAGACCGCATCACCATCCTCTTCTGCGGCTCGAAAAAGAGCCTGGCTACCGGCGTGCCCATGGCCCAGGTGCTGTTCGCCGGCAGCACCATGGGCGTGCTGATTCTGCCCCTGATGCTGTTCCACCAGATCCAGCTGATGGTCTGCGCGGTGCTGGCCCAGCGCTACGCCAAGCGCCCGGAATCGGTGGCCGAGCTGATGGGCCAGGTCGACCCGTAACGCTTCCGGCAAGGCGGCCCGGCAGCTGGCCGGGCCTGCGCGCAGATGGTGATGAAGCGTGCGCAATGGCATGATGCCGCGGCGAAAATCATCAAGGACCGCTGATGTTTCCCCATCGAATTCAAGCCCCCAGCCAGGCCGACCTGGAACAGCAGGTGAGCGCCCGCCTGGAGGCCGATGACCAGGCCCAGGTCATCGTCCAGTTCGCCAAGGCCGAACAGTACGACGGCGAACTGCTGAGTCAGCTCGACACGCTCTGCGCCCGTTTCGGTGAACGCCTCAAGGTGCGTTTCTATAGCCATTACCCGGGCAGCGCGTTCGATGCCCGGGTGTTGCTGGCCCTGCCCCATGTGCAGTCCCTGAGCCTGGATTGCCTCGACAGCCTGGAGCACTTCGAGGCCATTGGTAGCCTGCACCAGGTCAAGGACTTTGCCCTGCAGGTCATCAGCGCCGAACTGCCGGGCCTGTTGGCCCTGCCCAACTTGAGGCGGTTGCAAACACTGCGCCTGTCCCTGGACAAAGGCCCGGCCATCGACCTGGCGCCACTGGCCGCCATGCCCGAACTGCACACCCTGTCCCTCAGCGTACAAACCCATCACCTGGACGTGCTCAGCCAGTGCCCGGGCATCAGCCACCTGGACCTGCACCGCATGCCGGCCAAGGCGCCCCTGGGGATGGTCGCCGGCATGAGCGGCCTGCGCAGCCTCTCGGTGACCTTCGGCAGCCGCGAGCAGATGCCGGAGCTGCGCAACCCGCAGGTCAAGGAGCTGGAGATCATGCGGGTGCGCGGCCTCAACCGCCTGGACCTGGACGGCTTTCCACAGCTTGAAGCGCTGAAGATCGAGGACCAGGCGCAACTCGGCCAACTGGACCTGAGCGGTGCGCCGCAGTTGCGCAAGCTGAGCCTGATCAACCTCAAGAACCTGGGGCTGATCAACCACCTGCACACCTCGACAATCGCCGACCTGCGCCTGATCAAGATCCCACAGGTGGACCTGCTGGCCCTGATCGAGCAACAGCTGCCGCCCAGCGTGCAGCACCTGAAGTTGCACAGTGGCAAACGCGCCGTGGACCAACAGATCGAGGCCCGGCAACAGCAACTGGGCATCCCGGAACCCCGTGGCCCATATTGACCCACCCTTGTGGGAGCGAGCTTGCTCGCGAAGGATGTCAACGATAACCCGCACTCACAGGAAACCTGCGGCGCTTTGGAGATCATCGCGAGCAAGCTCGCTCCTACAGAACAGCATCAACCTCACCGCTCCACCCTTTCGGACCTGATAAGGAGATCTCATGTCCTTTGTTCCCGGCTTTACCGAACTGCTGCTCAATCACCTGAAAAAAGACGAGCGCCAGCGCATCCTCAAATCCATCATGGTCAGCGCCGCTCCCGAACTCTGGCTGAGCCTGGAATCGGCGGCGTTGCTGGACATCAATCGCGAGCACTTCGGCCTCGGCGGCCAGCTGGATCAACGCGATGACTACCGCCCCAGCAACATCAGCGTTGCGCGCAGCAACGTCCCGCGCTGGCTGATCGCCGCCGAGCGGCGCAAGGTGGATATCTGGGTCGAGGACAGCTACGGCGAAAAGGCCGCAACCGCCATCGAGTTCAAGGTGGTGCACAACAACAAGAATGCCTATTACAAGATCTGGGAAATCCGCAAGGACCTGGTCAAGCAGATCCCCCGCACCAGTCCCGATGAGCGCATCGAGCGCTGGGGCATCGTGCTGCTGAGCTACTCACGCTTCTACAGCGACCAGCAAGGCAACTACAGCTACGGCAAGTTCGACAGTTGCCCGGCGTTTCTCGCCGCTTTCGAGAATGGCCTGAACGACAACAACGAATGGTATGCCGGCGCACCGGAGCTGGAACTGATGATGAAACCAACTCGGATAGCCGACCTGGACGACGCGCATTACATCGAACCCGGGAAAGGCTCGGGGGTGTATCTGGCGCTGGTCCGGTGCAAGGCCTGAGGCTGGCCTGCAGTGCACCCATCGCCCCTGCGCAGAAATCGACAGCGCGGCGACAGTGGCCAGACGCTCAGCGTGGCGTAGCCGGGCATGCTGTATGACATGATGCCGCGCGACAATCTTCAAGGACCGCTGATGTTTCCCCATCGAATCAAAGCACCTACCCAGGCCGACCTGCGCCTGCAGGTCGGTGCCCGGCTGGAGGCCGATCCGCGGGCCCGGGTCATCGTCCAGTGGCACAGCGTCGAGCAATACGATTGCCAACTGCTGGAACAGCTCGATGCCCTCTGCGCACGTTATGGCGAGCGCCTTACCGTGCGTTTCTACAACCACTATTCGAGCAGAGGTTTTGATGGCCGGACCTTGCTCGCCCTGCCCAACGTCCACTCGCTGAGCCTGGACGGCCTCGAAACCCTGGAACATTTCCAGGCCATTGGCAGCCTGCACCTGCTCAGGGAGCTTGCTCTGGAAGTCTTCCGCGCCGAGCTGCCCGGGCTTCTGGCGCTGCCCAACCTCGAACGCCTGCACAGCCTGCGGCTCTCCCTGGACCAGGGCCCGGCCATCGATCTGGCGCCGATTGCCCGCATGCCCGAGTTGCAGAGCCTGCACATCAGCCCGCAGAGCCATGACCTGGAGATTCTGAGCCAGTGTCCGAGCATCAGCACCCTGAGCCTGCATCGCCTGCCGGCCGAGACAACCCTGGGGATGGTCGCCGGCATGAGCGGCCTGCGCAGCCTGTCGGTGGCGTTCGGCAGCCGTGAGCAGATGCCTGAGCTACATAATCCCTACGTCAGGGAGCTGGAGATCATGCGGGTTCACGGCCTCAACCGCCTGGACCTGGACGGCTTTCCACAGCTTGAAGCGCTGAAGATCGAGGATCAGGCGCAATTGAGCCGGCTGGACCTTGGCGGGGCGCCGCAGTTGCGCAAGCTGAGCCTGAACAACCTCAAGACCCTGGGGGAGATCAGCGGCCTGAAAACCTCGAACATCGCTGACCTGCGCCTCATCAAGGTTCCTCAGGTGGATGTACTAACACTGATCGATAGCCAACTGCCGCCCAGTGTGCAGCACCTCAAGCTACTCAGTGGCAAACACAGCCTGGACAAACAGATCGCAGCCCGGCAACAGCAACTGGGCATCCCAGAACCCCGCTGCCCGTATTGACCCACCCTTGTGGGAGCGCGCTTGCTCGCGAAGGACGCCAACGATAATGCGCACTCATTGGGAATAGGCGGCGCTTTGGCAAGCATCGCGAGCAAGCTCGCTCCCACAAACATGACCACGCTCGTGGCGCGCATCAGCACTCCGCGGCTGTGCTAACGTTCGCCAACGTCCCGGCCTGAAACCCTGCCCATGTCGATCACTGAAAATCTCTTGGCCTTCACCCTGGCCGCCACCCTGCTGACCCTGACCCCGGGACTGGACACTGCCCTGGTACTGCGCACCGCCACCGTGGAAGGCAAGCACCAGGCCCTGCGCGCGGCCTTGGGCATCAACGCCGGTTGCCTGCTTTGGGGCGCGGCCGTGGCTTTCGGCCTGGGGGCCGTGATTGCAGTGTCGGAACTGGCCTTCAACCTGTTGAAGTACTGCGGCGCCGCCTACCTGGCCTGGCTGGGGCTGAACATGCTGTTGCGCCCGCGCCGCTCGTTTGCTCCGGCCAACCCGGACGGCAATCCCGGCACCCACTGGTTTCTCAAGGGCCTGCTGGGCAACGTGCTCAACCCCAAGGTGGGGATCTTCTACGTGTCCTTTCTGCCGCAGTTCATTCCCCAGGGACAGCCGCTGGTGCTCTGGACCTTCGGTCTAGTGAGCATCCACGTGGCGCTGGGGCTGGTCTGGTCCCTGCTGCTGATTGGCGCCACCCGCTCCCTGAGCGGGGTGCTGCAGCGGGAAAAGGTGATCCAGTGGATGGACCGCACCACAGGGATGATCTTCGTGCTGTTCGCCGCGCGCCTGGCCTTGAGCAGGCGTTGAACATCGCGCCCCTCAAACCTCAGCCAGCACCGCCCCCCGCTCCTCCAGCAACTTCACAAAACTGCTCAAACTCTGGGACACGGTGCCGCGCCGCCAGACCAGCCAGGTGCGCAGGAAGCGAAAGCGCGGGGACAGCGGCCAGACGCTGACCGTGGCGCAGCCGGGCATGCTTTCCAGCATGCTGCGGGGCATCAGCGCCAGCCCGGCACCGGCGCTGACGCAGGCCAGCATGCCGTGGTAGGACTCCATTTCGTGGATCTTGCCCGGCACCGCGGCGTCCTGGGTGAACCAGCTTTCGAAGTGATGGCGGTAGGAACAGTTGGCGCGAAAGGCGTAGATGCTTTCGCCGTTGACCTCCCGCGCTCGGGTAATCGGCGCGTGCCCCAGGGGCGCGATCAGGACCATTTCTTCCTCGAATACCGGCAGCCCTTCCAGGGCCGGGTGGCGCACCGGGCCGTCGACGAAGGCCGCCACCAGGCGGCCGGAGAGCACGCCGTCGATCATGGTCCCCGAAGGGCCGGTGGACAGGTCCAGTTCGACCTTGGCGTATTGCTGGTTGTAGGCCGCCAGCAGCGCCGGGATGCGCACCGCTGCCGTGCTTTCCAGGGACCCCAGGGCAAACGGGCCCTGGGGTTCCTCGCCAGCCACGGTCAGGCGCGCTTCGGCCACCAGGTCGAGAATGCGCCGGGCGTAGTCGAGGAAGTTCCACCCGGCGGGCGACAGGCGCAGGCGGCTTTTTTCGCGGATGAACAGTTCCACCCCCAGGTCCTGCTCCAGTTGCTTGATCCGCGTGGTGAGGTTCGACGGCACCCGGTGGATCAACTGCGCGGCGGCGCTGATGCTGCCCTGCTCGGCAACGGCCTTGAAAATTTCCAGCTGGACCAGATCCACAGCATTCTCCAAACGTGAACGACTCACTCAATATTATTCAGTTTTCAGCAAAGATCCAGCACCGTAACCTGCCGTCATTCCCACCTTGCAGGACGGTGCCATGAACCTCGCTTCCAGCCACACCCACGCCTTGTCGATCAACCCCGCCAACGGTGAGCAGATCGGCGCCTATCCCTACCAGTCCCAGGCTGAAAGCGACGCCACCCTGGAGCGCGCCGCCCGCGGTTTTGCCCTGTGGAAGCGCCAGAGCGTCGCCACCCGCGCCGCGCACCTGACCGCCCTGGCCCAGGCCCTGCGGGACAACAGTGAGGCCATGGCGCGGATGATCAGCCAGGAAATGGGCAAGCCCCTGCCCCAGGCCCGCGGCGAAATCGAGAAGTGCGCCCAGCTGTGCCTGTGGTACGCCGAGCACGGCCCGGCCATGCTGGCCCCGGAAGCGACCCTGGTGGAAAACAACAAGGCGCGCATCGAGTACCGCCCCCTGGGCCCGCTACTGGCGGTGATGCCGTGGAACTTCCCGATCTGGCAGGTGCTGCGCGGCGCGGTGCCGGCGCTGCTGGCCGGCAACACCTACGTGCTCAAGCACGCGCCGAACGTCATGGGCAGCGCCTACTTGCTGCTGGACGTCATGCAGCGCGCCGGTTTCCCTGAAGGCGTGTTCGAGCTGCTCAACGTCACCCCGGACGGCGTGTCCCGCGCCATCGCCGACCGCCGCATCGCCGCCGTGACCCTGACCGGCAGCGTGCGCGCTGGCATCGCCATCGGCGCCCAGGCCGGCGCCGCGCTGAAAAAATGCGTACTGGAACTGGGCGGTTCCGACCCCTTTATCGTGCTCAACGACGCCGACCTCGACGAAGCGGTCAAGGCCGCGGTGATCGGCCGCTACCAGAACACCGGCCAGGTCTGCGCCGCCGCCAAGCGCCTGATCATCGAGCAAGGGGTAGTCGCGGAATTCACCCGCAAATTCGTCGAGGCCACCCGCGCCCTGGTGATGGGCGACCCGCTGGCCAGCGACACCTACCTCGGCCCCATGGCCCGCTTCGACCTGCGTGACGAGCTGCACCAGCAAGTCCAGGCCACCCTGGCCGAAGGCGCCACCCTGCTGTTGGGAGGCGACAAGGTCGAAGGCGCCGGCAACTACTATCAGCCCACGGTGCTGGCCGACGTCACCGAGCAGATGACCGCCTTCAGGCAGGAACTGTTCGGCCCGGTGGCCGCCATCATCAGCGCCCGGGACGCGCAACACGCCCTGGCGCTGGCCAACGACAGCGAGTTCGGCCTCACCGCGACGATCTTCACCCAGGACCTGGAACGGGCCCGGCAGATGACCGACGAACTGGAAACCGGCGGCGTGTTCATCAACGGCTACAGCGCCAGCGACCCTCGGGTGACCTTCGGCGGGGTGAAGAAAAGCGGCTTCGGCCGCGAGCTGTCGCACTTCGGCGTGCGCGAGTTCTGCAATGCGCAGACGGTGTGGCTGGATCGGCGTTAAGGTCGATCACCGGGCTTCAGCCAGCGGCCAGAGGCCCGGTTGCCAACGGCCGTTCAGCGCTGGCGAGGGGCCTGGCGGCCTCGCCCCCGACTCTTGATTGAGCGGCCTGGCTTGACGGGGCGCAATGCCTGGATGCGGCCCGGCGGATCGCCAAGCCTGCTCAGCGAAACTAAGCCCGATCTTGCTGTTTTTTCAGAATTTTCTTGAAGCCCTGCCTGCCGCGACCTTTCTATGATGTTTCTTTTTGATATCACCCGAGGTCCGGCATGTGCGCCCCCGCTCAAAAATTCATCGTTCGCTTGCCTGGTGAGCTCCACACGCAAGTCAAGCGCATCGCCAAGCAGGAAAACCGCAGCATGAACAATGAAATCGTCGACCGCCTGGAAAAATCCCTGGTCGCTTCCGAAGCCCGCAGCCACGACGAAAGACTCATCACTATCCTGCTGGGCAAGATTGCAACCCTGGAACAGCAGATCGAGTCCCTGCAAATGAACCCTCCCGAGTCCAACCCGTAACCCCTGCCTTTTCCCTCCAGCAGGGCCGGCATCCACCACACGCCCCCCGGCCCTGTGCCTGTGTGCCTTTACCCCCGCGCCGCAGCTTGTATGATGGCGCCCGCCCGACCGCGCATACCTGCAACCGCCCCGGACAGCCGGATGCTCGCCGCACGGCCTCGATACTCCCCACGTCCGTCATCCGCTGCTTCAAGGGCCTGCCCGGGCCTGCGCTAGAGAGCGCGTTGCCCTCAAGGAATGTTCATGAACCCCGCTCACTCGATGTCCCGCTCACCCGCCCCCAGCGCCGGCTTGCCGCGCCATCGCCTGACCTTGGGCCTGCTGCTGGCCGGCAGCCACGCCGTGGCCAACGCCGCCACCGAACTGCCAAGCCAGACCGTCAGCGCGCAAGCGCCTTCCGGCTACCAAGCCGACAGCGCGTCGGTGGGCGGCTTCAGCGAAACACCGCTGCTGGACACCCCGGCCTCCATCAGCGTGATCAACGAAGAGTTGATCAAGGACCAGCAGGCCCGACTGCTCAGCGATGTACTGAAGAACGACGCCTCGGTGGGCCAGAGCTACGCGCCAGTGGGCTACTACGAAAACTTCGAGGTGCGCGGCTTCTCCCTGAACGCGGCCAGCAGCTACAAGATCAACAACCGCACCATCACCGGCGAGCAGAACGTCGCCCTGGAAAACAAACAGCGGGTGGAACTGCTCAAGGGCCTTTCCGGCCTGCAAAGCGGGGTCAGCGAGCCCGGCGGCCTGGTCAACTACGTGACCAAGCGGCCCACAGACATTCGTTCGGTGACCGTTTCCACCGACGATCGCGGCAGCGGTTACCTGGCCACCGATGTGGGCGGCTGGTTCGGCAGCGAACAGCAGTTCGGCCTGCGCGCCAACCTGGCCCATGAAGACCTGCACTCCTATGTCGAACACACCAATGGCCAGCGCGACTTTGCCGCCCTGGCCTTCGACTGGAACATCAGCCCCGATGCCCTGCTGCAACTGGATATCGAATACCAGAACAAGCAGCAGCGCTCGGCCCCGGGTTACCAACTGCTGGGCGGCTCCAGCCTGCCCCACCACGCCTCGCCGAAAAAACTCCTGGGACACCAGAGCGGGTCAAAGCCGGTGACCAACGACTCGCTGAACATCGGTGGCAACTTCGAGTACCGCTTCAACGATGACTGGACCGGCAGCCTCAGCGCGTCCCGCAGCAAGGTGGTGATCGATGACTACAGTTCGTTTGCCTGGGGCGGCTGCACCACCGGCTGCATCAATGCCAACGGCAACTACTTCAGCCCCGAAGGCAACTACGACATCTACGACTTCCGCAGCCCCGACGACACCCGGCGCAACGATGAAGTGCAGGCGCTGCTCAATGGCCGCTTCGACGCAGCGGGCCTGGGCCATGAGTTGAGCGTGGGGACCAGTGCATTTCGCCGCGTGGTGGACCGGCGCGAGTCCATCAATCAATGGATTGGCACGGGCAATATCCAGAGCGAGCCGGAAAACTTCGAACGCTACAACGGCGCCCTCAACGACTCCCACAAACGCCTCGACAGCCGCCAATACGGTCTGTTCCTCAGCGACCGCATCAGCTTCAACGAACAGTGGCAGACCGTTCTCGGCGGACGCGAAGTACGCCTCGACGAAGAGAGCTTCGACAAGGACGGCGTGCGCGATCGCCACACCCAACGCTATGTATTCCTGCCCCAGGCCGCGCTGATCTACAAACCGGTCAGCGAACTGTCGCTGTACACCCAATACAGCAAGGGCTTGAGCCTGGGCGGTCAGGCGCCCTGGTTCGCCAGTAACAGTGGCGACACCCTGGCCCCCACTGTCTCGCGGCAGATCGAAGCCGGGGTCAAGTACGACTGGCAGCGCATGAGTTTTAGCGCCGCGCTGTTCCAGATGCGCCAGGCCTACCAGTACTCGCGCCCCGATGCCTCCGGCGGTTTCACCTACGTCCAGCAAGGCCAGCAAAAGAACACCGGCCTGGAGCTCTCCGCCAACGGCTGGGCCACCCAGCGCCTGCAGATTGCCGCCAGCGTCGCGGCGATTCGCTCCCGAGTCGAGGACACCGGCACCCCGGCCTATGAAGGCCACCAAACCCTCAACGTCCCCCGCCTACGAGCCAGCCTCCAAGGCGACTACGCCCTGCCCTGGCTCGATGGTTTGGCCCTGCTGGGCGGCATGCAATACAGCGGCAGCAAGTACGCCGACCGCCAGGGCAACGTCGCCACCGGCGCCTACGCCATCTTCAACATCGGCAGCCGCTACAGCACCCGCCTTGACGGTTACGAGACGGTGTTCCGCCTGACCGTGGACAACCTGTTCGACAAACGCTACTGGCGCGATGCAGGGGAATACATGGGCGACGACTACCTGTTCCAGGGCGCGCCGTTGACGGCGCGGTTGAGTGCTTCAGTGAGTTTCTGATGCAGACGGCCCCTACGGGGCCGATCGCAGCCTGCGGCAGCGGCTACAACGCCCACGAAATCCCGGGCGTTGTGGCTTGCCGGAAAAACTGCAGCGCCGGCACAGGCCAGCCATCAAAATCTCGACAAACACACCTTGCGCGCCTCCCGCCCATCCTTGGCGACGAGTCGCCATGAACAGCGTCACTGAGCGCACAGCCTTACCGGCGCTCATATCGGCAACCGCCTTAAGCAAGTCCTCTTGAAACAGCCGCATTTCCTGGCCCATGGCTACGACCTCTCTGCGTGGGATACGCCCTGGTATCGATCAGTACGTCCAGGGTTGCGCTGATGGTTATCCCACAGAACAGCACCGCAATCAGCGCCTCCAGCCTGCCTTACAGAAAAGACAGACCCTTCCTACATCCACCGCAGAAGCCGGCTTGCCGGCGAAGGCGTCCTCAAGCACGCTCTCGCCGGTAAAAAGCACACTCAACGATTGAGCAAACAAAAGGTCGGCCCGCCTCTTTCCAATGCCAGTACAAAAGTCTCAATCGTCCAACACGCTGTTGGACGATTAGCGCTCCCCCACGCCCATGCAGGCCCACACCACAGAACGGCCGCTGGAGCACTACCGGGTGCTGACTTGGTCGCTTACTTGGTCGGTTTGTTGGGTGGCATGCCCAGGCCTCGGGAAAGATCAGCAGTCCAACCACCAGTTCAACAGCGTCTCGTCCTCATCGTCATCGAGGTTTTTATAGACATTGGCGTAGTACCACTCGATCCCGGTTTGCTCGCGGAAGCGATCGAACACCGCATTGATACGGTCCATGCCATTCCTTGCAGGAACAGCGAATGACAGGTTCCCCTCGAACAGCCCGTCCAGGGTTCCGCTCAGTTCACCAGCGACCTCGTTTTCAAGCGCACTGATCACCGTCGGATCAATGTAATCGGCATAGATCTGAATGCAGAAATTCCCGCCGCGCTTCAGCACTTGCGCCGGCGCATCGGGATTGCGGATGGAAACGATATCGCCCCGCGCCAGGTTTTGCGCCAGGCCCGGTGAGGACAGCAACTCGTAAATATCCTCATCGATGCGCCGCGCCAGCAACTCCTCGCGAACGGCGCCATCGTCATCGGCCATGTACACCTGAATCAGCACAGGGGATTGCTTGTCATCCATACGAGGCTCCACAACTTCCAGGTTCAACACCAGACTCATCTAATCCACTAGCCGCCACGTCCCCAAAGGGCGCAAACGAACGGGCCTCAAGGCAACGGCGCAAAGCTCCCACCGCCCTCATTCCACCGAAACCCCGGAAACGTGCAGTCCTTGAAAGCAATCCGCAGTTGCTCCCCCTCACCCTGCAACTGCAAGGTATCCACCCCCTGATTCGGACAGCCCGGTGCCGCGATCGCCAGGCTCACCAGCAACTTGCCGGTGGCCTTGTCCATCACCTCCACCGTCGTGATCCGCTGATCATTGCCCGGCATCGGCACCTGGAAATACCAGCGTTTGGTGGAAGCACTCTGCAACAGCGTGGTGACCGGCTGCGGCCACGAGCGATCCGAATCCACCAGCCCCACCAGCTTCAGCGCAATGGGCAAGGACTTGCCCGTGCGATAACTGGTCCAGGTGCCGCGCACCTGCTCCTGCTGGCGGGAGTTCATCAAGTCATTGAACTGCAAACGCGCCACCGGCAAGCCCTGCTCGTCCAGCTCATCCATGGCCAGCGTCTTGTTGCTGTAGCTGAAGGTCGGCTTGAGGCGGATCGGCGTGCGATAGCGCTGATAGGCATAGGTGCCCTGGTAGACCGCATTCTGGCTACCCAGGGTCAAGACAATCGCCTGCTTGCCCAAGGTCCCCTCATACACCCCATGGGACGCCTGCGCCGGCAACAGCCACAGCGCCAACACCAGCACCGCCAGCCCCCGAGCAAAATCAAACCCACGCATCAGAAACGCTCCTCGCCCGACGACAGATATTCCAAACGCTCAGGGGTGATCACCCGGTAATAATCCCAACGCCGAGTGCGCTGGTCGTAATTGATGAAGTCCTGCTTGCTGAACTCCATCTGCCCACTGGGGGAAAAGCGCAGATCACCGTCCGCCGCGAACTGCTCCAACTGCGGATGACGCCGATAGGTCCGCAGATCCCGGTTGTACAGGTAATACTGCGTGGGCGAGCACCACACCCGTCCATCCGCCTCCCCCACGCGATAGCCCTGGACCTGAAAGTCCATCCGCGCCTCGGCATGAAAATGCCCGAAGGTCAGCGTCCTGGTGCCCACGGACGACAGACACCACTGCCCGCCAATCTCCTGCACCCGCTTACCGGTGGCCCGGCTGATCACCCGGATACTGTCCACCTGCGCCACCTCCTCCCCAGCCTTGCGCGCGGCATGCACACTGAAATAGAAATCCCGATCGAACACCGGCTGCAGCAACTCCCCCTCAAACGCCTCCCGCTGACTGCCACCAAAACGCGTCACCCGCTGCAACTGCAACGGCTGCTGCGTGCCCGTGCGCAAATCCACCAGACTGCCCTGCAACGCCTCCGCCCCCTCGGCGAACGGCTGCAACGACACCGCCGTCGCCGGCAGGGTCGGGTTGTCCATGATGTTGATCAACAGCGCGGAGCCAGGGTGGAAAGGCGTGGACTCCAACGCCATGGGCAAGCGCTCGGACTCGGAAAACCAATAGCCGGACATACCGCCGCCGTATTGGGAGTCGTAGGTGAGCGCCAGTTCAACCGGGGTGTCGCCGAGGGTGCCGCGGTAGGTGGTGGTGGGGTTGGCTTGGGCGGTGGGGGTGATGAGCCCGAGGCCTAGCAGGAGTGCTGTGGTCAGACGGAACAGGAGGTGTGGCAGGTGACGCTGTTGGCCAGCCCTTGTTTGTGGACTGCCGCCAATGGGCTGGGTCATGCCTGCGTTCCTTGCGGTGGGGAAAAGGGGCGCAGGATAGCAAAATCGATTGAAGGTCAGATGGTTTTGCCGAGGCCTGACCCGATTCTGAAATTGTCCAACAGGCTGTTGGACAATTTCCTTGGAGCCACAATCTGCTGCTGATCACCAAGCTGAAAGGCCCATACAGCCAGTGTCAGGCACAGCGGATATGAATTCCCTGGAGAGTTCAGCCGGCCCTTACTCGCAATAGAGACCGTTCCTACAGAAGCGCCATTGTCCCGGACCTGCCCTGTCCCTATAGTTTTCTCGTTCGCTGAATTTTGTCAGCGGCAGGGTTTCGCAGCCCAACAGAAAAGTCGAACTACACCGTCCAAGCCAACTCAGGCACACTTCGCCTGCGTTTCGTTTTATGGCGGCTGTACGTGGGAGACCTCCGGGTCTGCCGGGTTTGTTCTTTTCCTCGGTCTGCGAACCCGCGTACAGCTGCCACCCGTTGATTCGCAGCAGCAGGTGGCAACTTTTCTATTCTTGAAAAGGATGACGCCATGAATACTCAAGATCTGTCCGAACGATTTATTTCTATGACCCCTATCGCCAGCGATGGGCCGGTGCTGTTTATCGACAGCCAGGCGCCGTTGGTGGATTTGCATGCGTGTGCGAGTGAGCGACTGGTGACTGCGCTTGATTATCTGAACTTGATGAGCGGCACTAGGTTGAGAGACTCAGGCGATAGAGATATCGAGATAGTGATCAGTGTTGCGTGTTTGTTGCTTCAGGACGTGAAAGATGTACTGACAGTGATTGAGACAAGGGCAGGGTAACTTTTGACTCAAGAAGACCGGTCATAGACCGGTCTTTTTACCCAAAAAACATCTCAGCACCACCTAATGAACTCTAACCACGCAGCCTTCCTGACTTCATCCGCCAACATCATTAGCACTTACGCAGCATGAATATTTTAATTCGTGACAGGCCAATACAAATAAGTTCACTCACAGCGCATTGAAACCCACCAGACCCACACATCAAACAACCACCCCCTTAAAACCAATATATTAAAAATATAATTTAATAGATCTTCCGGTCAGACTAGAAAAAGCGAAGCTCATAACTCCTAACATCCGCACTCTAGAAACAACACTCTTTGGATACCGAACTTCATAGATACCCTACGGCAATATCCATATACGTCATCCCCTCCGCTATCGCCAATCTACCAATCCATTCGACGAATGTACCTTGCGAAATTTTTCTCACGACGAATACTGTACTCATATACAGTAGAAACTCGATACGCCTGCCGCGGAGGCCCACACAGGAGCCTGGACGCAAGGAGGTGCTCAATTCATTTACAAATCAATACTCACACCCGCTAGGGCCCATCTGACGGAGTATCGACGATGCTGCCACCAAAAAGAGTCACCGTAGAGGTACCAAAATTAAATTTTTTTAAAAATTTCAATGAGATAGAAGAAAACCTCAATCTCCACTTCAAGCTTCACCCTGAGCACGCCATTCGTTGTGTTTTCTTGCGAGGCAATCCATTATCTATCACTATCCATCCTTCAAAGCCTATCGAGATATCTCTAGACAGCTTAACGAGTAAACCTAAGGTATCGATGACGAGAAAAACCCACCATCGGGCTACCCACATAGCCAATACCCAAGGGCTTCGCGAGACGCTCCCTACCCTGAACATTGCCATCCCCGGGCAGGAGCCCATGAAAAATATTGATACCCCCCCCCCGCTACCCGCTCCCGGGCAGCCTTTGATGTTTGCAGATTTATTTGCCGGCTGTGGAGGCCTTTCTCTCGGCCTGTCGCTTGCTGGACTAAATGGTGTTTTTGCCGTAGAGCGCGATAAAATGGCTTTCTCCACTCTATCTGCGAATCTTCTTCAAGAACGTGATGTACCCGTAGCTCAGTTTTCCTGGCCAGATTGGCTGGAGAAAAAAGCCTGGGGCATCGACGAAATTCTTGAAAAGCATTCACCTAAGCTTTTCGAGCTAAAGGGTAAGGTACACGTTCTTGCTGGAGGTCCTCCCTGCCAAGGCTTTAGCTTTGCAGGTAGACGGCTGGAGTCTGACCCGAGAAACCAACTGTTCGAGAAGTACGTGGAAATGGTCAAGGCTCTTCAACCTGCAGCCATCGTTCTAGAGAACGTACCGGGCATGAAAGTCGCGCATAAGGCCAAATCCTGGAAGGAACTTGGTATTCAAATAAAGCCCCAGTCCTACTACGACAAGCTTGTCGAAAGCTTGGACAGAGTCGGCTATCAGGTTCTTGGCCGAATATTAGACTCCTCACTCTTTGGTGTTCCCCAGAAGCGGCCACGCTTAATTGTAATAGGGATCCACAAGAGTCTTGCTCTTCACCTTCAGGGAGGCGTCACCAGAGCATTTGAACTACTAGAGGAGGTCAGGATCAAGCAACTGCAGGAACTTTGCCTTCCAGAAATCATCAGCGCTCGGGATGCTATTTCTGACCTCGAAATCGAGTATGCCGGAACAAAGCCATGCACTGACCCTTCTTCCCCCGCAGGCTTTCAAGAGCTCGCATATACGAGACCTCGGACACATTATCAATCTCTCATGCATCAAGGCGCTGAAAGTGACATGAACAGCGTGCGTCTATCGAAACACAAACCGGAAATCAGGGAACGATTCATGAGGATCATTCAGGACCCTGAATGCGCTAAAGGAGTTGTAATGCATGCTGCACAAAGGGAAAAGTACGGTCTCAAAAAACACCGTATTTGCCTGATGCGAGCGGACAATCCGGCACCGACCATTACAACGCTACCTGACGACGTGCTGCATTACAGCGAGCCCAGAATATTGACCGTCCGAGAATCTGCACGCCTACAGTCGTTCCCCGACTGGTTCCAATTCCGCGGTAAATTCACTACAGGTGGTAGCCAACGAACTAAGGAATGCCCACGTTACACACAAGTAGGCAACGCAGTCCCTCCTTATCTTGCAAGAGCCATTGGCCTAGCTATCAGATCGCTACTAGAAGAAGCCACAGCCGCAGCTAGTCAACAAACAGTCACCGAAGCAGAACAAGAAACCTTAGCCATAGCTTGAAAACATAGGAGTCAAGGGGAATGGATAGCACCCAACTGGAAGGGGCACGCTACCCCGCAGCCCTTGTCGACTGGGCCGGCCATCACTCGGGGGGAGTGAAGCGGCTTTTAGACAACGAAAGCGGTCAGCCTAACAAACTATTACTAAGGACGAGCCTTCTAGCCCGACTACAAACCTGGACCGAACTGCTTTCAAGCGATAGCACCAATATCCCAAGGATTATCCTTCTGGTTGGTGGACCAGGGAATGGAAAAACGGAAGCAATCGAGTCCACTATCCACTGGCTAGATACGAACCTAGGCTGTGAGGGACGGCTCATTGAAGAGTTGTCAAAAGCGTTCCATCCATTTGCTGGTTTCAAAGTCCCACGGATAGTAAGCGTCGATGCTGGAAGCCTTTCGAGATTCGATAGTAGTCTGAGCTTGGATATAGTTCAGGACGCCACTTCGACAGCTGGCCACGAGGGAAGCACTGCACCTGCACTCCTTATCGAAGAGCTCAGCAGTCTTCTGGAAGGACCACCATCTCAAGCTTATCTATGCTGCGTTAACCGGGGAGTCCTTGATGATGCATTGATCCATGCTATCGACAATAATCTGGAAAAACCGCGCGCCATCCTCGAAGCTATTACGAGGGCTGTAAGCCTGGCGTACGATGCCCCTTCCTGCTGGCCACTCGAAGGTTTCCCATCGATTGCAGTCTGGCCAATGGATGCAGAGTCCCTACTAGTCAAGCCTGACGATGAGACTTCGGCGCCAGCGGAAATCCTCATCGGCCAAGCCACTGCATCCGAAATGTGGCCCGTAAAGGGAGCATGTCCAGCGGGCGAAAAATGCCCCTTCTGTACCAGCCAACTCATCTTAGCTAGAGACGAGCACCGAACTGCGCTACTAAAGATTCTACGCTGGTATGAGTTAGCCAGCGGCAAGCGTTGGAGCTTCCGTGACCTTTTCTCCCTTACCTCGTACTTGTTGGCTGGTCACCACCCTGTAGTTCATGACTCAGCAAGGCAAACGCACCAATCAACACCTTGCCAATGGGCCGAGAACCTCGTCGAGCTTGACCAAAAAGCAGCAGGCACAAGAAAGCACAACCGGCAAACTCTCACTGCGATTTTCCACCTAGCAACGTCAAGCTACCAACATGCACTGTTCCATCGTTGGGACAAGGATGCAGCGACCTCGCTCCGCCGTGATCTCAAGGACCTAGGGCTCGAGAAGGAGCTAGATGCCGAAGCAGGGCGAACCCTAATGGGGCTTGTGCATTTTCTCGCAGAGAGAAAGACACATTACCTACCGGCTACAATTGCGCCATTGCTGGAAGGCCTCGTCGATACATTAGACCCAGCATTCGCAAGTCCCGACAGCCAGGTCGCCGTAAGCAGCCAAAGCATGATTAGCCTCAGCGACCTCGACATTCGCTTTAGTCGCTCCCTCGCCGGCGGAATAGAGTTCATACGCAAATATAAGGTGTTATCGCGAAACGAGATTGAGTTACTCAAGCGACTTTCCAATGCAGACGAAATGCTTTCTATGCCAATTGTCCGACGAAGGAGACCCGTCGCAGCGAGTCGTGTTCAACATTTACTTCGCGACTTTGCTTGCCGCCTAGTCCGCAGAAGTATTTGTACCCGAACGGCAGTAGTTGCAGACTTCAAGATCCTGCAAGCTTTTCAGCTGGTCGTCGAAGAGAATGACAAGCACCAGCTTTACGAGGTTGTACAGCAAGTGAAGGGCCTGCTAAATACCGGTCAGGAATTCGAGGTATCGCTAACCACCACATTCGGTCAACCACTTCCACCCAAGCAACGTCAGGCGACATTGGTTGTGCCGCTACGCCAGGTCAGGATGCTGCCCCAGAACACTCCAGGACGACCTCGCCCCCCAATCTGCTACCTCGGGGTCGGCCATATGCAATCGGCGCAACCAATCCCTCTTACCTATGACTTGTTCAAGGCAGTGAAGGAGCTAGAGAGGGGGCTATCCCCTGCCTCTCTCCCTCGCACGGTCTTAGCCCTATTAGATACAACAAAAGCTCGACTTTCTGGTTCCATTGTCCGGGATGAGGAACTTCTCGAGCATGCCAAAATTCGTATCGGGTCAGACGGCACTGTAGTAGCTCGCTCTTGGGATGGTTTAGTCGCGAGCAAGGAGGATGTCGTATGAGCCTTATGGAATTCAAGCAAGCACCCTGGCGCTTCTCCAATGGCATTTATCAGAAGTCGGCTTTAGCTATGAGTCCTGCGCCGGAATACGCAAGCTCAGAGGTCCTGCTGGCCTCGCTCTACCGGACAATTGGCTTTGAATCAGCAAGCGAAGGCAGCGTACCACAGGCGGGACGTGATCTAGATAAACGCATACAGAAGCTTCGAGAAAAGAGCCAACTGCCGCCAAGTGGAGCGGTGATCGGCGTGGATGCCTGGCATACCGTGCTTCACGGGATATTGGAGAGCCCAAAACTCCCTAACCAATCCTCTAAGCGCTTTGTGCAGGTTACTCCTCTCGTACCAGGAGCAGCGATCTTCTCCGGCTCCGCTCGTCTAAGTAGCAACTCCTGGCCTGCCGGCAGCTTGATACGCCGCATGGTCTGCCTGGGTTCAAAGGATCAGGAATCAGCGCAGCGCCTTTGGAAACATCTCTTTGACTCTCTGAGTGTCAATGATCAAGACGACTTCTTCGCCCGCTGGCTTGAGCAGGAGACATCGTCGTGGAATCAAGGCGCAGGCACATGGTCTCTAGCGCGGATTCCAGAAGAGGAAGCGGCAACACTGACGGCGTCCGACTTTCAGGAAATTCACTTCCTGCCAGCAAGACGGTTTGCCAAGGACCTGCAAGCCATCATGCAGGCGAAAGACTCCATGACTCGTCGGCAATGGACTAGCTTATTAGAGGCGGTGTTGCGTCTAGGAGCAGTCTCCCATGTGACATGGTTATGCGACGTCCACGCAAGGATTTGGAGCTGTCTCTCCGCAGCACTTACCGAAGGCTCAGCGCCTAACGAGCAAGAGATAAGGATCGCCATTTTCCCTGAGGCTCCGCAATACATGGCTTACGGAGGAAAGGCCCTTCAAGGTATCAAGGACAAGGTTTCCAGCTACCTGAACGCCAGGCTGGGAATCAATACGCTGCTTTGGTCACTCAAGCAAATAGGAACGCCCTACGAGGGCGACTTCTCCTCAAGTAAAGGAATTGCCGCACTTTGCCAGCATATCCAAAACCATAGAAATGCCCTCGTTCGTGCAGGGACTCTCGAAACCATTATCGATGTGCGCGAGCAAGAAGCTCGCGCGTTGCTATGCAGGAAAGGCATCGGCTCGAACCTGCTGGAGTTCGCGAGGCACGCGCTAGGGCAACGTCAGACTGCAGTCCCGTTGCTCAGGGGGTATGACCAGGGATATATCCTCAAGAAGAAAGGAAGCAGTCCATCCAGTCCATGGATCGTATCCCTTGGACCTGTAGCTGTGTTGGCTCTAGTCCACTGCGCCCTCGCCGGTATGGGCGGGCCTCGCTCTATCCATAGACTAGGACTACATCTCGAAGCCTACGGCGTTACCGTAGATAAACACGAAATAGCCAGGAATGACTTGGGGCACCAACTAAGGATGCTCGGTCTTGTGCTCGATAGCCCAGATGCCGAGAGCGGCATGCTGCTATTGCCACCGTTCCACACGAGCCAAGTCCTTCAGGAATACGAACATGAATAAACTCGCAAACTGGCTCGCATCAATTGTCCGTGAAAAAGCTTTGGGTGCAACACAGGGGCTTAGCGGCAAGAAATTTGAGTATCGACTGATTTTCCGTGGCCCTCCCCTCGAGATTCTTGAGCAAGTTTACGAGGAGCTCGCTCGTGATGGGGGAATCCAAGTCATGCTTGGAATAGACGGCAGTATGGTGACTCTACCAGTGCTGCTCCAGTATCCCCCTGACCAGATGAATAGCCATAAGCTTCGTATCGGGGAGTCTGGTAAATGCGATAACGACCATTTGCTGGATGTACGAAATGATCCAAATAATTCCAGCTTCGTAGCCCTAGTTCCTGCAGGCCAGCACAACAACCTTTCGATCGAGTCTTCAAGTGACGTATTCGGCATGAGTGCCGATCTCGAAAAATGGTGGGATGACGGTTTCGTGCAGCAATCGGTAAATGAGGCGTTACTAGTCGCAGGAATCGTAGATCTCCAGAGAGACGATGCGAAGCAATTAATCCGTGCAGCAGCTAGTTCCATCGACGAAGTGGATCCAGAACACGCCAATCACGCAGCTTCATGGCGCATGCTATCTCGCATATTTTCGATAGACGCCACACAACTAAATCTTTCATCTGGAAATGCGCTTGCCCTGGCATGCGGTCTCCCCCCAACGGTGGACAGTGGGATCTCGTCGAAGGCACAGCTCTCTGTCATAGCTAAAATTGCAGATGAGCTCGCTGATGGATTCAAGACTGGTATCGAACGCCTAGCACACGGCGCCACTGACGACATCGCTCAAGCTCTTCGAGAATTGCTCCACCACCTTCAAGCAAATTGCGACGTCCCTACTGCCTTTGAACGTGCGACCCAGGCTTTTTATTTGCCGGGTAAAGCCCTAGAACTAACCTCTCCACCCCGTTGGTGGACGCTGCTAACTATAGAGCAATGGACTGACCTGCTTGCCGAAGAGCCCGATGAAGTCATCGGAGAGATCAGCATTCGATGCACAAATAGTATTATTCCTGCAACCAAGGGCTTGCCTGCGATCGTGCGTGACAAGGTGGGGCTCGCCATCACTACAAGCGATAGCGGTCAACCAGAAGAGTTTCTACTTACGGGGGGCTCCTATGGTAAGGCGCCAACCCCGTTACAAGCATCCTCTAGCGGATTTAATGAATACACAGATCTTCTCCCTCCCGCACACAAGACCCCCTTAACTTATAAGGTCACCTCTACGGGGTGCAAGCCTGCAAGCGTCCGGGTCATTTCCTTAATGAACTGGAAGCCAGGGATACTGGTAACCTGTAGGCTAGCGACAAAACTATCACCTCCCAAGAAACCCAGTAAAAAGACTGCTGCGATGGACTGGGAGACATCCCTTTCGCTGCCTGGTTCAGGACGATATGAACTGCGTCTCCACTTATCGCCAGGAGCAACCATTGGCAACGTGGAGGGTATGCCAGACGATGCTACTGAACTAGAAGGACAGCAACAGTCCATCGACGCACGCCTCGTTGGAGAGGACGAATATCTAGTAGAAGTTGAGGCCGACGGTAAGTATCAACTAGATATAGCCTTCAACCTCTTGGGCGAGGTCTCCCCTCAGGCCTGCAGAGTTTACCTCGCTTGCGATGAAGCAAAGGAGGAAGGCTGCCGGAGCGAGTTCGAGCGCCTAATCAAGCTAAACCGCCGACATCTTGAAAAATTCGACACAAAGGCCGTCGTCCATCTGGACCGGAACGCGCGTGCTTCAAGCCTGCAGTCCTGGATACTTGAGGAGCAGAACGTAGCCAAATCGTTCAGACCCCTAGTGATAGCAGATGATTACGTATCTAGTTGGGTTCCACCCAATTGGAATACCGCTAATGGCCCCATTCTCTCGCAAGGCCGCTTCCTGCATGACCCGCGCCCCAATATCCTGAGCTTCCAGCCACCAAAAGGATTCGTGGAAACTCGCGAAGAGATTGCAAAATACATTCGAGGCGATGACCAGTCGGGACTCATCGAGTCTGCGACACTAGGAGCCTGGCTCTCAGAGGATACTGAGTTTCGCGCACTCGTCGAAACCTATCTCGATGCTTACATGTATTGGCTCGACACCGATCCGGACATTGCTTGTTGGGTAGACACCGTTGCGGTCTGCGCGCTAGAACTAGATGGACGAACCCTGAGTAGAACTCCAGACGCCATCATCCTTTCCCCCCTTCATCCATTGCGACTTGCATGGCATTGTCTTGCCCAAAAAGTCCTACGGGATGAGGTGGAAGGCGATTCAGCCTTACCTTGTCCAGCGGCAAGTATTCTTGACCCAGATTGTGTTCCCGACCTTTTGAGCATCTCTCTACAGTCCCCAAGCGGCGTAGAGCAAATAAACTTTCTGTCCGTCGAATGTAGCTCCGACTATTGGTCCGTTCTCTGGAATGGCTCTCGTCTCGGACAGTTACCAGCCCGCACCCGCCGCCCCCCATTCGACAACACCTTCGGCCTAACTGTCGGTGGTATCTCAAGTGGATTCAGCCCAGCTCAGGTTTCGCGTGCACTCGACGATGTAACCAACCTTCTTGCAGCAAAGCCCATTATCAGTCTAGTGGTGTCTAGCGCAGGTGGTACCACTGATGCCTGCAACGAGGGTTTGACCAACTGGTGTACAAAGCGGTTCGGTAACGGAGGCGCGAACACACCGATGCAGAGCGTGGGTGCGAAGATTTTGGAAGTTTTCGATACTAGGCTTTCAGGGAGGCCTGACCAGGCCACGATCGCCAACCTCTCCGAGGACACCGATAACCACGTCCGCTGGTATGACAAACAACCTTTAGGCTCGACGCCGGACCTAGGCATCATTGCACAATTGGATTCGGCAGAACCTGGATCCAAGGATGTAGGCATGCTCTCACCGATGGGCGTTGGCGGCCTAATCAGGCACAGGGTCAGGCGTCAGCTTCAAGGCTCTTTCCTAAGTGAATCTCGTCAAGGCCTGCAGATGCCTCCTTCTGGCGAACCATTCGCTGACAAGGTGTCAGCATGCATGCTTATGGTTGAAAGAATGAGGGACAATAAAGTAGGCCTGCAGTTCTCACCTAGCGTACATGCAGTGTCAGACATGCTTAAGGAAAATAGCGCCGGTTACGTTGCAGTCTCGTCTTCTGCAATTGACCCTGCTTGTTTTTTGGCCGGATGGATCGAAGGCACCTATCTATGGGACTACGACCTCCCCTCGTACTCCCATCGCGCCGGAGATACCAGTGGCTACTATCTCTTGTCACAAGTCAAACAAGCCGATCGTGATGCTTTACGCCGTGTACTGAAGCCTCTCCCAGGATGCGACAACTTAGATGACTCCAAGGTCGAGCAGCTTCTTCTCGAGGTCGCTAAGAGAGGAATCCCCACTGTACGCGGCCTCTCTGGGGACGATACAGGTGCTACAGGTGACCTTGGCCTCTTCCTAGCGGCCCGACTCCTTCAAGACCAGTTCCGCATTAAAGGAAATCTGGACAGCTTGTTACCAGTTCTTGCGGGGTCGTCAGAGGAATCTACAATCGCATTAATCGTTCCCGTCGACCCATTCAGAGGCTATCTTGCCGACCTCGCACGCTCCCTCGGCAAAGAGCGCAAAGAGACCTCGCTTTCACGGCCCGACCTGCTTGTCGTCGGCGTGCGAATCAGTATCGACAAAGTCCATCTACATCTGACGCCTATAGAGGTCAAGTGCCGCCAAGGAAGCGTGTTCGGAGCCACGGACGCCATCGAAGCTCTTTCACAGGCCAGAGCACTCTCAAAGCTTTTACAAGCAATCGAGGAACGCGCCAGTAAATCTATGGCATGGAGCCTTGCCTACCAGCACCTACTACTTTCTATGATTGGCTTTGGCTTACGAGTCTACAGTCAGCATCAAGCATTAGAGGGACAGGCTATCCGCTGGGCGGGTTACCACGAGCGAATCGCCGCAGCGATCCTCGACCCGGACTCGAGACCTAGCCTAGATTTAAGAGGGCGACTTATCGTCGTCGACGATTCAAACCTAAGTGGCCCGCACGATCGTGATGGAGACAATTTCGAAGAGACGATTGTCATTTCAAGCAAGGATGCAGGTCGTATCGTAGTTGACTATGACTCACAGTCCTTCTACGACGCCGTGCGTGCCAAGGTGGGTGATTGGGGACTATTGCCTCCCCTGCTGCCCCAGACTACCAGCTTGCCTTCTTTCGGCAGCTCCGCAACGAAAAGCGAACATTCGCTAGAACCGTCGATAATTCCAAACAACCTACCAGTAGTTCAATTAATCGACGATGGTACATCCTCCAGCAATTCAAATGGAGAGGTCGCACCGTCCTCAACACCTGACGAGTTAGGCGCTGGCATAATCCTTTCCGTAGGCAAAACAGTTGATGGTTTCGAACCAAGACAGTTAAGCCTGAACATTTCTGATACTCGACTCAATCAGTTAAACATTGGTGTGGCAGGTGACCTCGGTACAGGTAAGACCCAATTCCTCAAGTCGCTTATCCTACAGATATCCAGATCCAGCGACGCAAACCGTGGGATCAAGCCACGCTTTTTGATCTTTGATTATAAGAGCGACTTTAGTAGCTCGGATTTCGTAGAGGCCACCGGGGCAAAGGTGGTAAAACCCTATCACCTCCCCTTGAACCTCTTCGACACCACTGGAATGGGGGAATCTTCAGCACCATGGTTGGATCGCTTCAGGTTTTTCGCAGATGTCCTAGACAAGGTTTACTCGGGCATAGGTCCTGTGCAGCGGGACAAACTCAAAGCAGCTGTCCGTAACGCTTACGAGGCTGCTAATGCTCAAGATCGCCAGCCTACGATCTACGACATCCACGCAGAGTACAGAGAAATACTTGGCGAGAAGTCGGACGCACCAATGGCGATCATTGACGATCTGGTGGACATGGCGGTGTTTGCAAAGACCAAAGGTGAAACAAAACCTTTCGACGAATTCTTCGATGGTGTTGTGGTGATATCCCTTAGTTCCATGGGACAAGACGATCGCAGCAAGAACATGCTCGTCGCCATCTTGCTAAACATGTTTTACGAGAACATGCTCAGGGTACCCAAGCGAGCGTTTACGGGCACCGACCCGCAGCTCAGGGCAATCGACTCCTACCTATTGGTGGACGAAGCCGACAATATCATGCGTTATGAATTCGACGTTCTACGCAAGCTTTTGCTACAAGGCCGAGAGTTTGGCACTGGCGTGATATTAGCATCGCAGTTCCTTAGGCACTTTAAGGTCGGTGCAACCGACTACAGGGAACCACTACTGTCCTGGTTCATCCACAAGGTACCAAATATCACGCCTGCCGAACTGGGAGTCCTAGGTTTTACATCGGATCTTGCTGAACTTTCAGAGCATGTGAAGACCTTACCTAACCATCACTGCCTATATAAGTCTTTCGATGTTTCAGGAGAGGTAATTCGCGGCCTACCTTTCTACGAACTGGTTAAGGAGGGAGATGAAAGCCCGGTCTAGGAGCTCTCGATCTGGAGGTCGGATATGACCGACTTCCTCTCTCCTAAAGAAAGGTCAGAGAGGATGGCCCGAATTAAGGGGAGTAACACTCGCCCAGAAATAGCACTGCGCAGAGTGTTGCATGGGCTCGGCATGCGCTACCGTCTGAATGGGGCTGGCTTGCCCGGCAAGCCTGACCTTGTATTTCCAAGGTATAAGGCCGTGGTTTTCGTTCACGGATGCTTCTGGCACCGGCATTCCAACTGTAGCATTGCCACAACACCGAAAAGTAATACAGCATTTTGGGTGGAGAAATTCGAGAAAAATGTCGCCCGGGATAATCGGGTGACATCTCTTCTAAAGGCATCAGGATGGAAAGTATTCATCGTTTGGGAATGTGAAGTTGGGTCCATAAAAAAAGCAAGAGCCACTGGGGAGAGGCTTGAAAAATCAATAAGATCCGAATAAAAAATGATTAGAAAACAGCAAAAATCTTAAAAACAAAAACCTCTACCGCCTCTGACTTTAACTTAAAACCACCAGATAAAAATTACTATCCTTCAACCTGAAATAATACTTTCTTTAATCGCAATTAAGTCTTTTAGACGCTCACCGAACACCCTCCGATCAACAGAATAGTGGGCACATCGATGACAATTCGGACAAAGTGCAGCAACATTCGAAGGTAGATCTAGCCCTTCATCGGCAAGCCGAGTGAGATGATGCACTTCAAGAAACCCGCTTCCATCAGGAAGCTTAAATGGAGCGTAGGATCCACAAGCTTCACACTGCCCATTTGATCTACGCGATGCATATAGGTGAACGGCAGCACTCCTAGACCTATACTCTTTCAAGCTTATCCGAGATCCGGAGCTTCGGAAGACTAAACTCATTAATCGACACTGCATCTCCCGCAAATCAGTGAACTCATCTAGATCCAGATTACTTTGCTTACTACAACAACCCAAGACTTCATCACTAATAGGTAACAGACGGAAGCGCCATAGTTTATCTCCCTGACGACCACCATCAATTGGTACGAAACTATCAACATCTAAGACATTGAACTGCCCACGATAAGAAAACAACTTTCCGTAGGTACCTCGAGCGGCCACCTTCTTCGCGGTTGGTTCTCTTGTAGTGAAAAGCAAAACTGAAAACCTCCCTGAAGAGAGCTTGGAGTTAGCAGCATTATTTAGAGATTGATCGCCAGTGCGTCCTTGGCCAAAATACCACCAAGTACCGTCCGAGAGTTGCTCGTCTGAGTAACCAGCCTTCTTCCCACTTCTGCCTCCCGATGTACATATAAGGCACCCTGATTCTTTATCTCCCCAAAGGACACCTGACTGCGCTTGCCTGCTACCCAAGAACTCAAGAAGGCTAGATCTTTCATATTCCTGGCCGATGACAAACGGGGACATTTTCACTCCAGCGCTGATACTTTTATAAAAATAACATAGCAAAATTATCATTCACTATGGCATGTAACAAGTCATCCCCCTAAACACACTCAATTAAACCATATACAGTAAAAGCACAACAACCTAATCCAGCCCCACCAATCACACACGAACCAAAATTACCGCCATAACAGGAGAGACACATTAAAAAATCGACCCAAATCGCTTTTAAAAGATAGCTGCCTTTATTTTAACTTTGCCAACTCCCCAGGCTCAAACCCATGAGCATTAAGGTGCCAGTCGAAATATTTCTGACTCTTCGTCGCCCACTCCTTTACCTCTCTTCCAACCACACTTTTCACATAACTCGCCGTTGCAGCAGTCATCTCCCGAGAAGGGTGTTTGATCACCTTGCCGTCCTTGACGGAGAGATAACCATGCTCGAACAAAGGATCGCAACCGAGTCGGCACATAGGAACAGCGACATTCTTGATATCAAGCTTTTCCTTCTGACTGCAGACCGAGCGTTTTTTAATATGTGCAGCAACTAGTAGATGGCGGGGATACTCATTAAGGCAAATACAGCAACGGCCAGTGAGTTTGCCCTGGAATAAGTGGCGAACGATGTATTTGTGCTCAAGACGCGTAGGTCTGTTGGCCATTCCGTCTGTTGATTGATCCTCGATATCCTTTTGCGCCTCTTCAAGGCTCACTTCGTTATCGGCGTAGTCGTGATCGAGACTGGGAAAGCGCTCCAGGATCGCGGCGCTTTGAGCGGCATCGTAACGATAGAAAGACCTGTCATGTCGACTGTTGATATGCGCCTGAATAGCTTTGAAACGGATAGCCTGGTGGCGTACGTCGGTGACGAAGTAGATATTCTCCCAGGTGCTTTCATTTTCTTTATCCGCCCAGCCCCAGAGCTTCAACGCCAGATCGCGGTTGTGAGTTCGATGGGTAAAGCAGGCACTAACAGTAATGACCGTCTTGGTATTGAAGATCACCGTGTCTCCTGGCTCTGCGGCGAGCCAGGTATTTCTGGTTCGAGGCGAAGCAAGTCCCCAGATAAACAATTTGCCATCCGGGAAGGCTGCGAGGAGTTCAGCTTGCAGTTCAGGCTCAAGTAAATCTGCAATTTCGCTGAACAGCACAGGGTTAAGGATCGTGGTCTGCAGGTTCTTGCGTGCGACATCATCCGAGCAGGGCTGGTAAATCACTCGAGCCGTCATTCGCCCCTCCTCGAATATTTGACGGCGTTCCCCTTGGCCTCTGCTACTGGGTACTTCTCTGCGTTGAGCTGCAACTTCGCCTGCGCAATGGCTCCAAGATCGACATTGAGTCGATCAGCGAGCCGTACCAGATACAACAGCACATCGGCCATTTCCTCTTCGATAGCCTGCAAAGCTTCGCTCGATAGGGCGTTGAACTCGCTTTGCTCGGGAGTCAGCCACTGGAAACGCTCAAGGAGTTCTCCGGCTTCACCGGACAAGGCCATGGCCAGGTTCTTGGGGGTGTGGAATTGGTCCCAGTCACGTTCAGCAGCGAAGGTGGCTAGTTCCGTCTGCAGAGATTTCAAGACGTCCATGAGAGGAAAATCGCGTGTATAGCTGTAGGAAGTGTGACGGTAGCTTGTAAGGATTTTCCTGTCCATATTCGGTCAGTGACGGCCCCCTTGTAGGGACCGCTACTAATGTCATGGCTGCTTTGGACGTTCTTTTTTGAGATCGATAGAGCTTAGGCAGCCGCCTTCGCTGGCAAGCCAGCTCCTACACGGGCTGGCGTCAACCGATGACTACGCGGTGTCAGCGAACGTTGCGATACAACATCAACCGCGCCCCCTCATGCATCCCCCGCGTCAACTCCAGCAACCGTTCAAACTCCTGCGGATGCTCCTGCGCCACATCCTCCCGCGGGGTGCTCGACGCCAAATCATGCAAGGTCGCGCCACTGCCGTCATGCTGCATCTGCAACAAAAAGTCCTTGGTCACGCCGCCAATCACCGGAAAGGTCCCCTCCCTCAATACCAGCGGCACCACCCGCTCCCCCTCCGGCGCTGGCTGTTGAATATCCCGCCCCATGGCGCCATTGGTGAAGGGCATCCCGGCCATGCCGGCCACGGTGGGCAGCAGGTCGGCGAGGCCGACGGCTTCTTCGATCACTCTGGGCTGCAACATCCCTGGCGCATGAATCAGCAGCGGTACGTTGTTGCTTTCCAGCCCTAGCTGTTCAAACGCGGGAGCCATGTGGGGGATCTGGCTGATGCGGGTGTTGTGGTCGCCGAAGAACACGAAAATCGTGTTGTCGTAGTAGCCCCCCGCCTTGGCGATGTCCATTAGCCGGCCGATGTTGAAGTCCAGGAGGCGCACGGCGTTGTATTGCGCAAGGCTGCGGGAACCGGCGGCCTGGACTTGTTCCAGGGGCAGGTCCTGGGCTTGGAAGCCATCGTTGTCCTTGGGAATGGTAAACGGGCGGTGGTTGCCGGAGGTTTGCAGGTAGGCGAAGAAGGGTTGGTCCTGGGGGATGGCGCGCAGCAGGCGGTCGCTTTCCTTGAACAGGTCGAGGTCGGAGATGCCCCAGACGTCCACCAGGGGCGATTGCCAGTGGCTTTCGTCGTACAGGCGTACGTTGTCGATGCTTTGGCGGATCAGGCCGTTGATGTTGGCCCAGCCGGCGTTGCCGCCGATCAGGTAGAGCTTGTGGTAGTCGCTGAAGGCGTTGATCAGGCTGTGTTGGCGGGTGATCAGCGGCTGGCGGGTGGCGGTCTCTTGGCGGGTGACGTCGGGCACGCCGGTGATGCTGGCCCACACGGTCTTGGCGGTGCCGGTGACCGGGACGTAGAAGTGTTTGAAGAACCAGCTCTGGCGGGCCAGGCGGTCGAGGTTGGGGGTGGGGTTGAGCGGGTTGCCGTAGGCACCCACGGCGCTGGTGCCGAGGGATTCGAGCATGACGAAGATGACGTTGGGCGGCCGGGGGCGGTCGATGCGGTACGGCTGCACGCCTTGTTGGCGGGTGAAATTCAGGCGCTGCGGGTCCGGATGGTCGACGCCGAGGTAGCGGGCCAGGGCCGGGTAGTGTTGGCGCACTTGGGCTTCGTCGTACTGGGCCTGGCCGGCCTTGAGGGTGTCGTAAAAGAACAGCACGGGGTTCAGGCCCAGGGCGGCGATCTGGCTGTTGCCGGAGAAGTAGGCATCGCTCCAGCGCAGGGGCACGGGGTTTTCCAGGTTAAGGTTTTCCACCCGGCCCAGCAGGGCGAGGAACACGGCGGCAACGCCCAGGGCACTGACGCTGGCCAGGGACCAGCGGCCCAGGGGTTGCGCCGGGCGGTCGAGGGTCAGGCGTTCCAGGCGCAGCAAGGCGTAGCAGCACAGGGCCAGAGCGCTGCCCCAGGCGAGGACGATCCACAGCACCGGGTAGCTTTCCCAGAGCATTTGCCGGGAGATCTGTGCGTCGTCCAGGTAGCGCAGCACGGTGGCGTTGATGCGCACGCCGAGGTAGGCGTAGTGGCCGAAGTCGATGATGTACATCAGCCCTACCCCGCCCAGCACCAGCAGCAGGTAGGCCCGGGCCAGCCAGCGCAGGGCCGGCAGGCGCAGCAGGTTCCAGCGCGGCAGCCAGGCCAGCAGGGCCAGGGGCAGCAGTAGCAGCAGGGTCAGGCGCAGGTCGAAGCGCAGGCCGATACCGAGGGTCTGGAGGATGGCCTCGCGCTGGTCGGCGGCGCTCAGGTCCACCCCGGAAAAACCCACGGCGAACAGCAGCCGCAGCAGTGCCAACAAGCCGAATACCAGCCCGATTGCGCCCACGCCGTAGCGCAGGCGGCGTGATTGCAACCCGCCCATCATTGACCTCTGTGTGGTGTTGTCGAAGGCCGCGGCGCGGCCGGTTGGTTTACCCGGCAAGGGGCTGCCCGCGGCTGCGCTGGGTGACGCGGCGCCACAGCCACAGCAGCAGACCGCCGCTGCCGGCGACCAGGCAGTAGCCCGCCAGCAGCGGGTCCAGCAGGTAGTCCCAGTAGTTTTCCGAAGGCTTGAGACGCAGGGCGAAGGCCAGGGTCCCGGCCGCCAGCATCAGCCCCCCCAGCAGGTTGCGCTGCCACAGCAGCACCAGCGCCGCCAGGCCCATCAGCACGATCATCGGCCGTGGGTTGTAGCCCCAGCGGTAGGGATCGAGGTAGGTCAGGCCCAGGGTTGCGGGGTACAGGCTCAGGGTCAGGCCGATAAACAGCAGCAGGACCTGCGCCCGGTGTTTGGCTGGCAAGGGCGCAATCACCCCCAAGTGCCGCAGGCTGACCCAGCCCAGCAGCACCAGGGTGCTGATGGCCAGATCATCGGTGAAGCTGCGCACATAGGCCGCCAGCGGCAGTTGGTTCAGTGGGATGAAGCTGACCAGGGCCAGCACGGGCAGCAGCCAGGGGCGCCAGGGCGCGGTCAGGCGCAGGCTGCCAAGCAGCACGAAACCCAGGAGGATAAAACTCAGGTGGGCTTGCCACAGGGACAGCATCACAGGCGCTCCGCCAGCCACGCCGCGTTGAAGCTGACGTGCTTGATAAAGGTGTTGTTCCAGGAATAGACCAGGTGGTACAGGCCGTCCGCCCCGCGGCTGAAGTAGGGGTATTCGTACTCGAAGTCGCAGCCCTGGGGCTTGCACACCCGGTAGTCGAGGTTGCTCAAGAAGCGCTGTTCCAGGGGCAGGCGTCGGGCGCCGCTGGAAGCGCGGAAGCCTTCACCGATGATGTCCTTGTAGGCCTCGTGGGAAAACGGCTGCCCCAAAGGGTCGGGGGACTGGTCCAGTTCCACCAGGGGGCGCCATTGGCTGAGGCCGGCGTCGGTGCCGTACAGGCTGAGTCTGAAGCGCCCGTCCTGCAGGTCGTTGAGGGCCACCAGCAGGCCCTGGTCGTCGGTGCCCACTGCCGCCAGGGAGGAGTTGGGGTTGGACGGTTGCAGTGGATAGGGCTCGCTCCAGGTCTGCCCGGCGTCTTCGGTGCGGCTGGCCAGGACCTTGTGATGGGTGTCGCCGGCGTAGCGCAGCATGGCCACGGCGCGGCGTTCGTCCAGGGGCACGATGGTCGGTTGCAGGGAGTGCTTGCCGCGGCTGATGCGGAATTTGTCGATCACCGCGCCGTCGGCGCTCAGGTACAGGTACTCGGCGAACTTGCCCATGAACTCGTGGTACACCGGCAGGCCGATGGCGCCGTCGGCATGGAACACCGGCGCGGCGCGCACCAGGGTGCTGATGTTGAAGAACGGCGAGGTCACCAACTGCCGCGGCGCCGACCAGCTGCGCCCCAGGTCGTCGGAAACCATCAGGTTGATGGCGCTGGTGGCCCAACCGCCCACCGACACCGAAACGTAGAACATCCACAGGCGCTGATCCGGGCCCAGGGCGATCACCGGGTTGCCGAGCTTGCGGATGTAGCGCCCGGTGCCGTCACGGGTCGATTCGCGGGTGGCCAGCACCTGCTCGGCACCCCACTCGCCGCTCTGGGCGTCAAAGCGTGCGCTGCGCACTTGCACATCGGCGGCGCCTTCCCGGGAGCCGGCGAACCACACGGCCATCAGGTCGCCGCCGGGCAAGGCGGTCACCGAGGACGAATGCACGAAGTCATCCAGGTCCGAGGAGACGAAGCGGCTGGTGTATTGCGGCGTGCTGCTGGCCGTGGCCGCGTCGCTGTTCACGGCCGCCTGGGCGAACGGCGCCAGTTGGTGAGGCGGATGGCTGCGCCAGGCGGCGATAAAGACGGCGGCCAAGAGCAGACTGCTGCAGATGAAGCTCAGGCGAAAGGACAGCGCACGCATAAAGGAGCCCGTGGCAAGTGCCGGTTGGGAACAAGGGAAAACGTCAGCGCCGCTCAGGACCCGGCAAGGGTCGGCGGCGGCCGGTGAGCATCGACAACGGCAGGTTGTCGCGCACCTGCAGGCTTTCAAAAATCGCCGCGCACACATGCAGCAGCACCAGGCCCAGCAGCACATCGGCGCTGGTTTCGTGCACTTGCAGCGGCCAGTCGGCGCCCCACAGGGCATCGACCTCCTCCATCAAGAAACCGCTGACGCCGATCAGCACCAGGGCCAGCAGCATCAGCAGCATCACCAAAGCCCCGAGGGGTGAATGCCCCAAGCGGTGCTCGGGGCGCCCGGCCCACAGCGAGCGCAGATGCCGCGCCAGCCGGGCCCGGGTCGGCCAGAAGTCGGACCAGCGCGCACTGCGCGGCCCGACAAATCCCCAGACTGTGCGCAGCAGCAGCCAGGCCATGGCGTAGTAGCCCAGCCAGACGTGCCAGTCGTCACCGGCTTCATTGAAGAAGTAGTTGCCGATAAAGACCCCGGCGATGGACAGGTGAAACAGTCGCACCAGCGGGTCCCACAGCCGCAGGGACGCGTGCGGCATCAGCCTTTGATCTCGGTCTTCACCGCCTTGCCGGTCACCGGGTCGTGGTAGATCTCGACCTTGCGCTGGTCCTTGTCGAAGCCGTAGATCTCGTAGCAATTGCCGTCGGTGACCTTGAACTTGCTGATCTGGTAGCCCTGGGCCTTGAGCTGGTCCTGGAAGGCTTGCGGGTCTTGCCATTGCGAGCGTTCGGCGGTGGTGCATTGCGGGCCGGCGATGGCCAGGGGGCTGGCGAGAACCAGGGACAGCAGCAGGACTTTGCGCATAGAGAAACGCTCCGGTAATGGGGGAGATTGCACTGTGCAAAACCAAGCTTAGTGAAAGCTTAGTTGGCAACGCGCGGTAACATTTTCCCCGCCTAAAACCCCTGCCGGCAGCCCCTGGCCGGCGTCATCATGCGCCCCTTCCCTGCCCCCCGCCCAACCGAGAACACCCCATGCGCCTGCTGCTTGTCGAAGATGATCGTGCCCTCGGCCAGGGCATCCGCGTGGCCCTGAGCGCCGAAGGCTACACCCTGGACTGGCTGCAGGATGGCGCCAGCGCCCTGCATGCCCTGCGCACGGAAAGCTTCGACCTGTTGCTGCTGGACCTGGGCCTGCCGCGACTCGACGGCCTGGAATTGCTCCAGCAATTGCGCGCCGCCCGCCAGGACCTGCCGGTGCTGATTCTCACCGCCCGCGACGGCACCGCCGAGCGCATCGCCGGGCTGGATGCCGGGGCCGACGACTACCTGGTCAAGCCCTTCGATGTCGAGGAATTCAAGGCCCGGGTCCGCGCCCTGCTGCGCCGCAGCCAGGGTCGTGCCCAGCCGCTGCTGGAGCACGCCGGTATCTGCCTCGATCCGGCCAACCAGCAGGTGCACTACCAGGACGCCGAGGTGGTGCTCACCCCCATGGAATACCAGTTGCTGCATCAGCTGATGGTGCGCCCGGGCAAAGTGGTGACCCGCGAACGCCTGTCCCGGGCGCTGTACGGCTGGCAGGACCGGGTCGAGAGCAACACCCTGGAAGTGCTGATCCACAACCTGCGCAAGAAGCTCTGCAGCGAGCTGATCCGCACCGTGCGCGGCGTCGGTTATGTGCTGGAGCTCAAGCCATGAACTCGGTGCGCACGCGGATTCTGCTGCCGGTCCTGGTCCTGGTGCTGCTGGGGGATTTGCTGATCAGCTGGCTGGTGCTGCGCGACAGCCACCATGAAATCGAAGAGGTCTACGACGCCCAGCTGGCCCAGAGCGCGCGGCTGCTGCAAGGGGTGCTGCGCCAGCGCGACCCGGCTCAACAGACGGACGCGGCGGACTGGGAACGCCTGCACCAGGCCTTCGACCAGGCCATGAGTCGGGTCGGCGTGGACGGCGCCGCCCACCCCTATGAAACCCGCCTGACCTTCCAGGTCTGGCGCGACGACGGCCAGTTGCTGATGCGCTCCGCCGAGGCCCCGCTGCTGGACGCGCCGCCCACCACCCTGGGGGCCCACGACATCCTGGAAAACGGCAAGGACTGGTGCGCCTTTCTCTTGGCCGACCCGCAGCAGGGCCTGCTGATCTGGGTGGGCGAACGGGACGACATTCGCCAGGACCTGATCCAGCGCATCGTGCGCCATACCCTGTGGCCGACCCTGATCGGCGTGCCGCTGCTGGCGCTGCTGATCTGGCTGACCATCGGCTGGGGCCTGGCGCCGCTGCGGGCCATGGCCCGGGCCATTCGCGGGCGCAGCAGCGACACCTTGCAGCCGCTCGGGCTCAAGCCCCTGCCCCAGGACCTGGAACCGATGCAGACCGCCCTCAACCAGTTACTGGCGCAGATCGACAGCCTGCTGGAACGCGAGCGGCGCTTTATCGCCGACGCCGCCCATGAACTGCGCACGCCCCTGGCGATCCTGCGGATTCATGCGCAGAACGCCCAGAGCGCCGGCAGCCCGGAACAGCGCCGGGAGGCCCTGGACTTTCTGGTCAACGGCGTCGACCGCGCCACCCGCATCGCCAGCCAGTTGCTGACCATGGCCCGCATCGAGCCACAGCTGAACAGCCCGCGCCTGAGCCGGGTCGATCTCAGCGCCCTGGTGCGCGAAGAGCTGGCGGAACTGACGCCCCTGGCCCTGGAGAAAGAGGTCGAACTGGTGCTGGAAGGCGAAGAAGGCTGGCAGATCGACACTGACCCGGTGGCCCTGGCCATTGCCCTGCAGAACCTGGTGACCAACGCCCTGAACTTTGCCCCGGCGGGCAGCGAGGTGCGGGTCGGCCTGCGGCCCCAGGCCGATGGCGCGATGCACCTGTGCGTGGAAGACGCAGGACCGGGTATCGACGAAAAGGATCGCGGACGTTTGCTGGAGCGTTTCTACAGCCAGGGCAACGCCCATGGCGCCGGGCTGGGGCTGGCGATTGTGCAGATGATCGTCAGCAAGATCGGTGGCCGTCTGGAATTACGCAATCGGCCTGAGGGCGGGCTGTGTGCGTTGTTGCGGCTGGGGCCGGTGCTTTAGTCGGCGGCGCAGAGGGACTATTCTGTGCGCCGCTCGGGAATGGGGGTGGTCTGGCGGGCGTCTTCGCTGGCAAGCCAGCTCCTACACAGGCAGGCACCATCCCTCGTAAGAGCGGGCTTGCCAGCGAAGGCGATCTCGCGCCCCCCTCTCCAGCCACATGCAATGACAATCAGGGAGATACCCATGGCCATGCCGGAACGGCTGAAACCAACACCACCGACGCCGAAAACAAATGCGTTGATGAAGGACCTGCTGGAGCAGATCCTCGACCGGATCTGGGACAACCAGGGCCGGGAAAGCCCCGAGATCAGTGCGCTGATCCAGCAGTGGAACAGCCACGCCGGCCGGCCTTTCGAGTTCCACGAGTTTCTCGTGATGCACAGCCATACCAGCGCGGAGAACTTTCTGCGCACTGCCTTTCATCAAGAGCGCTACGTTGACGACCTGAGCTTCGACGAAGCGTGTGCCCTGGCGGGTTTCATCTGTCAATGCGAGGGCACGGAGTCTGATATGGACTACGCCTTGAGCCTGCTGGAAACCAACTTCCCCGAGGCCAATGCCTCGGACCTGATCTTCTGGCCCAACGAGTGGTTTGGCGAGCCGGACATGTTGCAGGTGGACATGACTGCGCCGCAGATCATCGGCTATCTGATGCGCAAATCCTCGCGGCAGTTGCCGGACGCCCCGCCAATCGACTTGCCCTACCCCATGCCTGTAAACCCTTAGCGGCGACGGAGACGGTCGCCGCTAAGGGCGGAGGATTGCCCAGCCATCAGAAACCGGCCCGGTGAAGTCTCACCGGGGTATCGCAGCGTCTGGTTTAGCGAGCGCTTTGCGCCCGTGCGCAGCCTGCGGCAGCGGCTACAGGGTTGCGTGAGCGCCGCACTCAGCAGCGTCCCCCTGCCCTCAAAGGTTGCGCACCACATTCAGCGCCGCGCTGCTCTGCGCCACGGGCATGATTTCGATGGAGTTGATGTTCAGATGCTCCGGCTGCTGGGCGATCCAGCACACGGTGTTGGCGATGTCCTCGGGGCGGATGGCTTCAACATCCTTGTACAAGGCGTGCACCGCTTCCATGTCGCCGTTAAGCCGCACCACCGAGAAGTCGGTGCCGGAACACAGGCCCGGTTCGATGTTGGTCACCCGTACCCGGGTGCCGGCCAGGTCCGCGCGCAGGTTCAGGCTGAACTGTTTGACGAAGGCCTTGCTGGCGCCATAGACGTTGCCGCCCGGATAGGGATAGGTGCCGGCAATCGAGCCGATGTTGATGATCAGCCCGCTGTTGGCCTCGACCATGCGGGGCAGGACGCGCTGGGTAATCAGCGCCAGGCCGGTGATGTTGGTGGCGATCATGCGCTCCCAGTTCTGCGCGCTGCTTTGCTGGGCACGTTCGATGCCCAGCGCCAGCCCGGCGTTGTTGACCAGCAGATCGATGGCCAGGGACGCCTCATGGATCTGTTCCACCGCCCGTTCCAGGGAGGTCTTGTCGGTGACATCCAGCTCCAGGGCGATGAAGTTCTCACCCAGCTCCTGCTCCAGGCGCTGGAGCTTGTCCATGCGCCGCGCGCCACCGATCACGCGATAGCCTTCGGCGATCAGTCGGCGACAGATCGCTTGGCCAAAGCCGGCCGAGGCGCCGGTCACAAATGCGGTTTTCATGGGTTTCTCCTTTGTCTGGCGATCAGGCCAGGTATTTCACGCCGAGGCTGGCGAACAGACACATCATCGAGAGCACCAGCACCTTGCGCACCACGTCGTTGCCCTTGCGAATGGCCAGGGCACTGCCCAGGTGGTTGCCCAAAATGTTGCAGGCCACCAATGGCAGGGCCAGCAGGTAGATCACCTTGCCGGCCATGATGAACGCCACCAGGGCGCCGATGTTGGACGCGAAGTTGAAGGTCTTGGAGTTGGCCGAGCTGGAGACCAGATCCATTTTCAGCAGGTAGTGAAAGGCGATGATGAACATGCTGCCGGTGCCCGGGCCGAAGAAGCCGTCATAGAAGCCGATGACCAGGCAGGTCAGGGGCACCACGGTAAACAGCATGGCATCGGACAGCACGTGCTCCTGCACGGGCCGGTCCTTGGGGGTGAGGAAAATCAGGATGCCGAAGGGGATCAACGCCAGGATGATCTTGCCCACGGTTTCCTGCGAGATCGACACAATCAGGTGCGCCCCCAGGTAGGCACCGAGCAGGGAAAACGGCACGCCGACCAGCGCCACTTTCCAGACCATCTTGCTGTTGACCAGAAAGTTTCTGATCGCCGCCAGGGTGCCCAGGGTGCTGACCAGCTTTTCCTGGCCCAGCGCCACCTGCGGCGGCAGGCCCACCAGCAGGAATCCCGGTACCAGGAACAGCCCGCCCCCGCCGGCAATGCTGTCGACAAAGCCGGCGACGAAAGCAATGGCGCCCAGCAGCAGAATCGCCAATACCCAGTGTTCAGCCCAATAGGCTCCTAACAGTTCCATAGCGTTACCCCACGAAGAAAAAAAGAATCAGCAAAGGACTTCATACAGATGGTCGGCTCGCGCAAAGCGCACGCGGTTCAGGTCATTGACCGCAAACACGCGCAACAGCCAGCGGTCGGCGCCGTCGTTTTGCGGCTCGAAACCGTCCCGGGCGTGAAGCACTCGCTGGTTCTTGAAGATCATGAAATCCCCGGGCAGCAGCAGGTGCGGTTCATCGAAGCGACGGGTTTCCAGCAGCGTGCGCAGGGCATTGAGCGCCAGCTCGGCGGTGGCGTTCATGCCGTAGGTGTTTTCACTGTCGAAACGGCACAGCCACTCGTTGGCCGCGCCGCGCACCAACACCGCCAGGTTGGGCGTTGAACGGCGTTGGCTGGCGAACGAGTCCGGGCGGCGCACTTCGAACTGCGGCAGGCTCAGTTCGCGCACGGTGGCCGCCGGCAGTTGCTCGATCACGTCGTCCAGATTGACCAGCGTGGTGTTGATCCGTGGATCGCAACGCATGCCGAAGAACGACAGGTATTCCGGGCAGCAGGAAAGCTCGCCGAGCGCTTCGGAGGACAGCGGCAAGTCCGGGTTGTCGACGTGGTAGGAGAAGCGCAGGCGCGAACCGTGCGAGCTTTTCTGACTGGAAGAAGTGCGTGAAGGAATCACATGGCGAAACAGGCGCCCGTCATTCTCCCCTTCATAGACCACCGGATGGATACCCAGCAGGCTTTGCAGCGAAAGGCTGACCAGGCAGGCGATGGGGGTGCTCTTGGGGCTCAACACGCCGGAGTAAGGCGTCGGCGGAATGTCCCGGTCTCGCGGGCAGTTGCGAATCACCATCGAGGTGATGTCGGGGTCTTCGACAAATGCCCGGATCTGTCGGGTCAGGGCGGCCCCCAGTACATCCTGGGCCTGTTCCTTGAGCTGAAAGTAAATGTCTTTGGTGGCCTCGAATTCCAGAGGCGTCTGACTCAAGACGGTTTGCCATGCGCTGGAAATAACCCACGGCAAGCGGATTTCCAACGTTGCCACGGCCTCGACTGCCTGCTTGTGCTGTGCGCTTTCCATTTCAGTTGAATTCCATAGTTCGATGCGCGTTGCGCCTGACCCGGGAGGCGGCACAACCTGTTGTATTTTTGTGATTCAGCTCACACGACACCCGTGTAATGCCGGGACAAACCCGCCAATGCCTCGATAACATCTCGAAACAACATCGACGTAATCATTGTAATTACACAAATAGACTCGATTCAATTTATTTCTGCCGATCGGTGCTACAGCCCGCGCACACGGCTTTAAAGTCATTGAATTTATTGAAATTTCTCGTGAAAGAAAATTTCAGCGCGACAAAACCGACGGAAAAACTGGGTTACTCGAAAAAATTAAATCGCATCAATTAGGTGCAATATCCTCGATTACCACAGGATTACGCCCCTTCACAGGTTCATGTTAGGCTTGCGTGCTTGTGCAGACTCTGGTGCTTTACCTATGTGGGTTCCTCAATACAGCGGCCACGCGCAGCCGGTTTACCTAATGATTGCCGACGCCCTGGAGCAAGACATTCGCTCCGGGCGCCTGAGCCCTGAAGATCGGCTGCCCACCCTCAAGGAGCTGGCCGAGGCCTTGAAAGTCACGCCCGGCACCGTGGGTCGTGCCTATGACGAAGCGGCCAAGCGCGGGCTGGTGGTGGGGGAAGTCGGACGCGGGACCTTTGTCCTGCCGGCCAAGACCAGGACGGCACCTGTCGCAGCACAAACCGCCGCCGATAGCCACAGCGCGCAGATCGATCTGTCGATCATCAAGCCCAATGACGCCAACGTCGGGATGTGGCTGCGCGATTCCATTGGCGAGCTGGCACAGTCGACCGACCTGAACCGGGTTCTGGACTACGCCACCGATGGCGGGCACGCCGTGCACAAGCAGGCCGGCGCCCGCTGGGTGCAGCGCAGCCTGCCCGAGGCGCGCTGGCAGCAGATCGTGCTCACCAGCGGCGCACAGCACGGCCTGCTGGTGGCCATCAACAGCCTGTCCAACACCAACGACCTGATTCTCTGCGAAGAGCATTGCTACCCCGGGATCATCTCCCTGGCCCACAGCCTGGACAGGCGCCTGATGGGCGTGCAGATCGATGAATACGGGCTGGTGCCCGAGGCCTTCCGCGCCGCATGCCAGGAACACCGTCCGGCCCTGCTGGTGTGCGTGACCACTCACCAGAACCCGACCAACTCGATCATGCCGCCGGAGCGCCGCGAAGCCATCGCCCAGATCGCCCGCGAATACGATGTGTTCATCATCGACGATGACATCTATGGTTTTCTGGAAACCCACACGGTGCACAAGCCGATCTCGGCCTACGCCCCCGAGCGTTCGATCTACCTGACCAGCCTGTCGAAAAGCATCCTGCCGGCCCTGCGCATCGGTTACCTGTACGCCCCGCCCGAAACCCTCTCGCGCCTGTCGTCCATGGTCCGCAGCAGTGTATGGATGCCCTCGCCGATGATGGCGCAACTGGCCAGCAACCTGATCAACAGCGGCACCGGCGAGCAGTTGATCAAGGTCCAGCAGCAAGAGGCGGCGGTGCGCCAGCAAATGGCGCGGGAGATTCTCGGCAACTATCAGATCAGCAGCCAGCCCAACAGCTTTCACATCTGGCTGGTATTGCCCGAGCCCTGGAACTGCGATGAGTTTGCCAACCTGGCCCGCGCCCAGGGGGTCACCGTGGTCAGCGGCAGCCAGTTCCTGGCTCAGCGCACCACGGCCAGCCGCGGCGTGCGCATTGCCTTGATGTCGCCGAGCCGCGCCGAACTGAGCTTTGCCCTGACCAAGCTGGCCAGCCTGCTCGCCTCACCCGAGCCGCGGCTGTTCTACTGACGGGCTCAGGAGCTCAGCCTGCGGCCGCCGGGCTTCAGCCCTGGTCGCCGCCGCCCACCGGCAGCACCGTGCCGGTGATGTAGGAAGCTTCGTCGGAGGCGAGGAACAGGATCGCCGCGGCCTGCTCGTCCATGTTGCCGTAGCGTTTCATCAGGCTGCTGTCCAGGGTCTGCTCGACGATCTGCTGATACCAGGCCTGCTCCTCGGCGCTCGGCTCGGCGCTGTTGCGCGGGATGCGCCGCGGCGGGGCTTCGGTGCCACCCGGGGCGGTGGCATTGACCCGCACGCCGCGGCCGGCGGTTTCGAAGGCCAGGCAAGCGGTCAGCGCGTTGATCCCGCCCTTGGCCGCACCGTAGGGCACGCGGTTGAGGCTGCGGGTGGCGATGGACGAGACGTTGACGATGGCGCCACTGCCCTGCTCCAGCATCTGCGGCAAGGCGGCGTGGCAGCACCACAAGGTCGGGAACAGCGAGCGACGCACTTCGGCTTCGATCTGCGCGGGCTCGTAGTGTTCGAAGGGCTTGGCCCAGATGGTGCCGCCGACGTTGTTGATGAGGATGTCCAGGCGGCCGAAGTGGGCGATGCCCGCCGCCATGATCCGACTGCATTCGCTGTACTGCTCCAGGTCGGCGGTCAGGGCCAGGACCGGGTAACGGGGGCTCAGCTCAGCGGCCAGTTCGAAGACCAGCTCGGAGCGGTCCACCAGCACCACGCGGGCGCCCTCTTCGGCCAGGCGTTCGGCAACGCGACGGCCGATGCCTTGGGCGGCGCCGGTGACCAGGGCGACTTGGTTGTGGAAACGGTTCATGGAAACCTCGTGAATGCAAAAAGATAGGGAGAACACCACCCGACGTCGGCGCCGGCTTGCCGGCGAAAGGGCCTTTGAGCCTTGCCGCGCCATGCTGGACGCCTTCGCTGGCAAGCCAGCTCCTACAAGGCCGGGCTTGCCGTGTGGAACTTCGTAGGAGCCGGCTTGCCGGCGAAGGGACCCTTGAGCCTTGCAGCGCCCTGCTGGACGTCTTCGCTGGCAAGCCAGCTCCTACAAGGCCGGGCTTGCCGTGTGGAACTTCGTAGGAGCCGGCTTGCCGGCGAAAGGGCCTTTGGGCCTTGCAGCGCCCTGATGGACGCCTTCGCTGGCAAGCCAGCGCCTACACAAGAGTGCAATGCCCTTCAGGCGGCGCTGGCGGCGAACTTCTCGTAGTAGAAATTTGCCGGGGCAATGCCCTGCTCGCGGATGAACTGGCTCACCGCCTCGACCATCGGCGGCGGCCCGCACAGGTACACGTCCACATCGCCCTGGTTGAGGTGCACCGGCTCGATGTGCTGGGTTACGTAGCCTTTGCGCGGGTACTGGCTCTCGGGGTTGGCCACGCAGGCGCTGAAGCTGAACTGCGGGATGCGCGCGGCAAAGTCTTCCAGGCGCTCCAGCTCCACCAGGTCGAAATCGTTGCTCACGCCGTAGATCAAATGCAGCGGGTGCTCGCTGCCCTGCTCGGCGATTTTCTCCAGCATGGCGGTGAACGGCGCCAGCCCGGTGCCGCCCGCCAGCAACAGCAGGGGCCGGCGGATATCCCGCAGGTAGAAGCTGCCCAGGGGCCCGGCCAGGGTCATGCTGTCGCCGGCTTTGGCAAGACCGGTGAGGAAGCTGCTCATCAGGCCGCCGGGCACATTGCGGATCAGGAAGCTGACCTCGCCGTCGCGCTGCAAGGAGCTGAAGGAATAGGCCCGGGTCTGTTCGCTGCCGGGCACCCCGAGGTTGACGTATTGCCCCGGCAGGAACGCCAGCTGGCTCAGGGCCTCGCCCTTGATCGACAGGGCAATGGTGCTGGCGGACAGCTGGCGCACGGCGCTGATGCTGGCCTGGAAACTGCCCTGCCCGGCGCGGCAGACCTGGGACGAAGCCGGCACCCGCACCACGCAATCGCTCAAGGCGCGCATCTGGCAGGTGAGGACAAAACCCTGCTCGGCCTCATCGGCGCTCAGGGCGTCTTCGATGTAGTCCTCGCCCAGCTCGTAGCGCCCGGCCTCGGCCAGGCACTTGCAGGTGCCGCACGCGCCGTCGCGGCAGTCCAGGGGGATGTTGATGCCTTGGCGGTAGGCGGCGTCGGCCACGGTTTCGCCCGGGTTGGCGTTGACGAAGCGGGTCACGCCGTCTTCGAAATTGAGTGCGATTTGATGGCTCATGGCAGTCGCCTCAGAGGTGGTAGATATCGACGACCTGGCGAACGTAGTCGTTCTTCAGGATGACTTTCTTGGCCAGGATCAACGGGTTTTCGCCGCGCAGGTCGAGGGTGTAGAAGCTGCAGCCGAAGTAACTGTCCACGGTCTTGTAGCGAAAGCTCAGGGTGTGCCAGTTGAAGCGCAGCTTGCACAGGCCGTCGCCCTGCTCCAGCAGCTCGATATTGCTCAGGTTATGGGAGGTGCGGGTGTCGGGAATGCTGGCGCTGGAGCGCTCGGTCTTGATGCGGAACACCCGGTCTTCCAGGCCGCTGCGGTTGCCATACCAGATCAGCGAGATTTCCCGCTGCGGGTCTTCGGTCAGCTGGTCGCTGTCGTCCCAGGACGGCATCCAGAAGGTCGCGTCCGGGGCGTAGAGTTCCAGCCAGTTGTCCCAGTCCTTGTCGTCCAGGTAGCGGGCTTCGCGGTACAGGAAATCGCGCACGGTGTCGTAGGAAACAGTCATTGCACGGCCTCCACCGCGATCTGCCGTGAGGCTTCACGCTGCAGGGCCGCCAGCAGGGTTTGCTGCCAGTACTTGTGCTGCATCACGAACAGGCCTTCGTCCTCGGTGCGCACGCCGCTGAGGATCGGCTGCAGGTCGATTTCTTTGGCGGCCTCGTCCGCCCCGCGGACCCAATGCTCGGCACCGCGGGACATGTCGTTCCAGGCCGTGCTGCTGCCCTGGTAGCCGAGCTGGCAGGAACGGAACTCCTCCAGGTCGTCCGGGGTGGCCATGCCGCTGACGTTGAAGAAATCTTCGTACTGGCGGATGCGCCGGGCCCGAGCTTCGTCGCTCTCGCCCTTGGGCGCGATGCAGTAGATGGTGATTTCGGTGCGGTCCACCGAGATCGGCCGGGCGATGCGGATCTGCGAGCTGAACTGGTCCATCAGGTAGACGTTGGGGTACAGGCACAGGTTGCGCGAGTTCTCGATCATCCAGTCGGCCCGGGCCTGGCCGAAGTCACGAGCCAGCTCGTCGCGGCGTTCGTACAGCGGGCGGTCCTCGGGGTTGGACCAGCGGGTCCAGAGCAGCATGTGGCCCTTGTCGAAGGAGTAGAAACCGCCGCCCTGCTTGGCCCAGGTGCCGGCGCTCATGGTGCGGATGTCTTCCCCGGCTTCGCGCTGCTTGCGCTGGTTCTGGGTGGCGGCGTAGTTCCAGTGCACCGAGCTGACGTGGTAGCCGTCGGCGCCGTTCTCGGCGGTGAGCTTCCAGTTGCCTTCGTAGATGTAGCTGGAGGAGCCGCGCAGCACTTCCAGGCCGTCGGCGGACTGGTCGACGATCATGTCGATGATCTTCGCCGACTCCCCCAGGTGCTCCACCAGGGGCAATACGTCGGGGTTGAGGCTGCCGAACAGAAAGCCGCGATAGGACTCGAAGCGCGCGACGCGGGTCAGGTCGTGGGAGCCGTCGCAGTTGAAGCTGGCCGGGTAGCCGGCAGCGGCCGGGTCCTTGACCTTGAGCAGTTTGCCGGTGTTGTTGAAGGTCCAGCCGTGGAACGGGCAGGTGAAGGACGCCTTGTTGCCGGTCTTGTGCCGGCAGAGCATGGCGCCGCGATGACTGCAGGCGTTGATGAAGGCATTGAGTTCACCGTTCTTGTTGCGCGCGATGAACACCGGCTGCCGGCCCATGGTGGTGCTGTAGTAGTCGTTGGGGTTGGGGATCTGGCTGTCGTGGGCCAGGTACAGCCAGTTGCCTTCGAAGATGTGCTGCATCTCCAGGTCGAACAACCGGGGGTCGGTGAACATCTCCCGCTTGCAGCGGTAGACGCCCTGGTCGGGGTCTTCTTCAAGCAGGGAATGCAGGTATTCGGGTCGCAGGGACATGGCCGCCGCCTCCATTGTTTTTATTCAGGCAGGGCCATGCTAGGACGGGGGTTGGCGGGGCAATAGCCGATGCGTGCAGACCTGTATCCGTTTTCTGCAGATTGCCTTGTAGCTGCTGCCGCAGGCTGCGAACGGCCCGAAGGGACGCAAGGATTCCAAGGCCGCTAAAGGTTCGACTGGCGATCGCCAGACAAGGTCCTGCGGACCTTTTCGCAGCCTCGCAGGCTCGGCAGCGGCTACAGGGGCGTAGCCGCTGCCGCAGGCTGCGAACGGCACGAAGGGACGCAAGGATTCCAAGGCCGCTAAAGGCTCGACTGGCGATCGCCAGGCAAGGTCCTGCGGACCTTTTCGCAGCCTCGCAGGCTCGGCAGCGGCTACAGGGGTGTAGCCGCTGCCGCAGGCTGCGAACGGCCCGAAGGGACGCAAGGGTCTCTAGGCCGCTAAAGGCTCGACTGGCGCTCGCCAGGCACAGGTCGGAAGGGCCGGTCAGTGGCGACGCTTGAGGGTGTCGGACGGCCGTTCGCCGTATTCCTGGCGGTAGCTCTGGGCGAAGCGGCCCAGGTGGGAAAAGCCGAAGTCCAGGGCCAGTTCGGTGACGTTGCGCACCGGGCTGTGCGGGTCGCTGAGGCAGGCGTGCACCCGTTGCAGTTTCTGCTGGCGGATGTAGTGCTTCGGCGTGGTGCGGACGTTGCGTTCAAACAGCGCGTACAGCGAACGCAGGCTCATGCACGCCTGTTGCGCCAGCTCTTCGCAACCAATGTCGCGCTTGAGGTTGCGCTCGATGTAGTCGGCAATGCGTTCGAAGGTCGCCGCCGAGGCACTCAGGGTGCCGCGCTGGACATTGGTCTGCATCAGGCCCAGCAGTTTGCTCACCAGGATGTGCGCGTAGTGCTCTTGCACCTTGGGCATGGCCTCCAGGGCTTCGGACTCCTGGCACAACAGGCTCAGCAGAGGTACGAAGCCTTCCAGTTCCTGCAGTTGGTAACGCTGGCGCAGAAAGCGCACGCCCTGCCCCGGGTACTGCCAGCGCTGTTCCTGGCAGGCGGCTTCCAGCAGGTGCGTGGGAATCTTGATGATGAATTTTTCGCAGTCCTCGGAATAGGTCAGGTCCACCGGGTCGTCGGGGTTGATCAGCAGCAGTTCCCCCGGGGCGAAGCAGTGTTCCTGGTCGCGGCTGCGCCACAGGCAGTGGCCACGCAGCAGCACCTGCAGGTGGTAGATGCTTTCCAGCGCCGGCGAGGTGACGCGCACGCTGCCGCCATAGCTGAGGCTGCACAAATCCAGGCTGGCCAGGGCCCGATGGTTGAGGCTGGCCTGGGGATGGCCCGCCCGGGGCAAGCGGATGCAGTGGCTGCCCACGTGCTGATTGACGTAACCGGACACGGCATGGGGATCGGCTTGAACAAACACGCGGCTGCGTTCACTCAACAGATGCATTTGCATGATCGGGTCACTCTGATGGTGCTTATCAGGTCTGCGTTTCAGGCACGCAACGCAGTCTCGTCAGGCCAGGCATAACGGCAAAAGCCACGGGCACCTGGGTCGGTGCTCCGTGGCCGGTTCAAGCAGGGTCGGCGCTTCAGTCCTCCAGGGCACGCACCCGTTCGTGGCGCTGCTGTTCTTGCGGCTGGGCCGAGGACTGCAGGGTGAAGTCGAAGTGAATTTCCGCGAAGCGGCCGCTCACGCCCAACTCCTTGGCCCGGGCCTGGTCCTCGCTGAAGGTGATCTTGGCGATCAGCTCGTCGCGGGTGGCGTAGGCGAAGTCGTCGTGCAGGTAGGGGTCGCCGTCCAGGTTGATCTGAGTGGTCAGGTGGCGATGGTCATCGGCGGAGATGAAGAAGTGGATGTGCGCCGGGCGCTGGCCGTGACGCCCCAGTTGATCCAGCAGTTGCTGGGTCGGGCCTTCCGGCGGGCAGCCGTAGCCGGACGGCACGATGCTGCGAAAACGGTAGCGGCCCTCGGCGTCGGTGACGATGCGCCGGCGCAGGTTGAACTCCGACTGGCTGCCGTCGAAGTAGGAATAGGTGCCGCCGGTGTTGGCGTGCCAGACATCGACGACAGCCCCGGCCAGGGGCTGGCCGGCGGTGTTGGTCACCTGCCCTTGCATGAACAGCACCACGCCCGGGTCGAGGCCGTCGTCCAGGCGCGCTTCGCCCTGGCTGAGGGGCGCGCCGGCCACGTACAGCGGGCCTTCGATGGTGCGCGGGGTGCCGCCGGTCTTGCCGGCCTGTTCGTCGGCGGCGTCCATCAGCAGGTCCAGGTAGTGCTCCAGGCCCAGGCCCGCGGCCAGCAGGCCGGCTTCCTGGCGGGCACCGAGCACGTTGAGGTAGTTGACGGCTTTCCAGAACTCTTCCGGGGTGACGTTCAGGTCTTCGATGATGTTCACGGTGTCCCGCAGGATGCGGTAGACGATGGCCTTGGCCCGGGGGTTGCCGCCTTCGGTGAACTGGCCGCTGGCTTCTTCAAGAAAACGCTGGGCGCTGGCAGTCTGGGAAATTCTGACGTTCATGATTAATCCTCATCTTGTATTTATTAGAGTGGTGAACGGGCTGATGCGAACTCAGCGGTCATCCTCATGAATGGACGAAGGATGCCTGCACAGGGCGTTAACTTCGATGGCCATGTACGGGTACAACGGCAATTGCATCAGGGTGTCGTGCAGTTCCTGCACACTGTCGACGTCGAACACGCTGTAGTTGGCGTACAGCCCGGCAATGCGCCACAGGTGGCGCCACTTGCCTTCGGCCTGCAGGCGCTGGGCCAGGGCCTTTTCCTCGGCCTTCAGTTGCGCGGCGCGCTCGGGGTTCATGTCGACCGGCAGGTTCACGGTCATTTTCACGTGGAATAGCATGCAGCCCTCCTCAGGTGTGATGCAGCACGGGGGTGGTTTTGTCGCGACGGAAGAACGCCAGGCGCTCTTCGTCCAGGCTCAGGCCGAGGCCCGGCGCCCGTGAGACATGCAGGTGGAAATCCCGGTACACCGGCGCCTCGGCGAGGATGTCCTCGGTCAGCAGCAGCGGGCCGAACAGCTCGGTGTCCCAGCTCAGTTTGTTCAGGGTCAGGAAGGCGTGGGCCGAGGCCAGGGTGCCGATGCCGCCTTCGAGCATGGTGCCGCCGTACAGGCCGATGCCCGCTGCCTCGGCAATCGCCGCGGTGCGCAGGGTGGCGCGGGGTCCGCCGTTCTTGGCGATCTTCAGGGCGAACACCGAGGCCGCCCCTTCGCGGGCCAGGTTGAAGGCGTCTTCCACGCATTCGATGGATTCGTCGGCCATGATCGGCGCCGGGCTGCTGGCATTCAGGCGCACCATGCCGGCGCGGTTGTTACGCGAAATCGGTTGCTCGATCAGGTCGATGCCGTTGCTGCCGAGGATGCGGCAGGCGCGCAGGGCCACGGCTTCGTCCCAGGCCTGGTTGACGTCGACCCGCACGCTGGCGCGGTCGCCCAGGGCCTTCTTGATGGCGATCACATGGGCCAGGTCGCGGTCCACTTCACCGGCACCGATCTTCAGCTTGAAGATGCGGTGGCGACGCAGGTCGAGCATCTTCTCGGCTTCGGCGATGTCCTTGGCGGTGTCGCCGCTGGCCAGGGTCCAGGCCACGGGCAGCGCATCGCGCACCCGGCCGCCCAACAGTTCGCTGACCGGCAGCCCGAGGCGCTTGCCCTGGGCATCGAGCAAGGCGCTTTCGATCCCGGACTTGGCGAAGGTGTTGCCGCGGATGCTCTGCTCCAGGCGCAGCATGGCAGCGTTGATGTTGCTGGCGTCCTGGCCGAGCAGCAACGGGGTGAAGAAGCGGTCGATGTTGGTCTTGATGCTGTCCGGGCTTTCGTTGCCATAGGCCAGGCCGCCGATGGTGGTGGATTCCCCCAGGCCTTCGATGCCGTCGGCGCAGCGCAGGCGGATCAGCACCAGGGTCTGGTTCTGCATGGTGTGCATGGCCAGCTTGTGGGGGCGAATGGTCGGCAGATCGACGATGATCGTTTCGATCGATTCAATGGCAGAAGCGTGCATGTCCATACCCGTGAGGTTCTTGAAGTTCTGCGCTCGATTCTGTCCCGGCTTTTTCCGGGGTTCCAATATAGAATTGGTCTGGCTTGATACCTTTAAGGTATGCACATCGCCACTGGAGAGCTGTCATGGAACTGCGTCACCTGCGCTACTTCCAGGTGCTGGGGGAAACCCTCAATTTCACCCGCGCCGCCGAGCGCCTGCACATTGCCCAACCGCCCTTGAGCCGGCAGATCCAGCAACTGGAAGACGAGTTGGGGGTGTTGTTGCTGGAGCGTGGCCGGCCGCTGCGCCTGACCGCCGCCGGGCGGTTTTTCTATGAGCATTCCAACCGGGTGCTGGAGCAGTTGGGCAAGGTCTGCGACAACACCCGGCGCATCGGCCTGGGGCACAAGACCTGGCTGGGCATCGGCTTTGCCCCTTCGACCTTGTACGGCGTGCTGCCGCAACTGATCCGCCGCCTGCGCAGCAACGAAACCCTGGAGCTGGAACTGGGCCTGTCGGAAATGACCACCCTGCAACAGGTGGAAGCCTTGAAGGCCGGGCGCATCGATATCGGCTTCGGGCGGATCCACATCGACGACCCGGCCATCGTGCAGAGGGTGCTGACCGAGGACCGACTGGTGGTCGCCCTGCCCGCCGGCCATCCGCTGCTGGGGCAGGCACTGACGCTTGAGCAACTGGCCAACGAGCCCTTCGTGCTGTACCCGGCCAACCCGCGGCCGAGCTACGCCGACCATGTGATCGCACTGTTCAATGCCCGTGGCCTGAACCTGAAGATCGCCCAGTGGACCAACGAATTGCAGACCGCCATCGGCCTGGTGGGCGCCGGCATTGGCGTCACCCTGGTGCCGGCCTCGGTACAGGTGCTGCACCGCGACGACATCGGTTTTTGCCCGCTGCTGGAAACCGCTGCCACCTCGCCGATCATCCTCAGCCGCCGGGTCGGCGAGCCGTCGCCGGGGCTCACCCATTGCCTGCACCTGATTGCCCAGTTGCGCAGCGAGATCGGTCGCGAACAGCCCGTGGTCAGCTGACTCGGTGCGGGTGCAGTAGGCCCCCGCCAAAACCACTGCTACTCCCCGCCCTGCGGGGATTACACTGCGCCCGACATGATGGAAAAAACTCTGGAATCGACCATGGAAGTCTCAAGAACCCGACTGATCCTGCGCCGCGCCGCCGCCTTCATGCTCGACCAGGTGCTGGCGCTGGCGGTGTATGTGCTCCTGTCGCTGAGCCTGCACGGGGTGCTGGCGTTGCAGCCGGTCAGACGCTTGCTCGACCTCGCGCAACAGACGGGGCTGGAGCCCTACCTGCACTCAATGCTGTTCATGCTGGTCTGGCCCTTGTACTTCGTGGCCTGGGAGTATTTCTTCAAGGGCCGCACGCCCGGCAAGTGCGCCCTGGGCCTGGTGGTGATCAACGCCGCCGGGACGCCGCCGACGCTGATCCAGGTACTGATCAGAAGCGCCACCCGCTATCTGGAGGCCGCGTTCGCCTTTGTCCCGCTGATGGCCTGCGTGGAATCAAGCCGCTGCCAGCGAATAGGCGATATGCTCGCCCGCACCTACGTGATCCCGCACAAAGATCTGCAGCAGATACGCAGTGAAATGCCAGCACACCCCCTGTCCCGGGCTTGATGCCTGAAGACTGCCCGTTCCCCTCAAGGAGCCCCGATGCCCGCCGATGCCCTGCACCACGAAATAGCCTTGGAAAGATTTCTCGCCGCCCGCCCCGAACTGCGCGAAGCCCTGGACAAGCTCAATCCGCTGGAGGCCCAGGTCAAGGGCGAGACGCCCGAGCAGTACCGCAACGAACGCCTGCATGAAGCCTTTGAAGCCGAAGCCGAGCGCCTGGGGCTGTTCGCCTGGGAGTTGAGCCTGCAACTGACCGCCGCCAGCCCGGAGGAATTCCACGCCCAGCGCCTTGAAGTGCACAAGGAGGTGGCGGAAATGGCCGGCATGCCGTGGGATGAGTATTGCGCCCTGCATCATCTCGCCCCATAGCCTTGACCCGCACGCGTCCCCCGCAGTCCCTGTTCAGGAGAACCGACGATGTTGCCTTCGACTTCCACACAAGCGGCCAGCGCCGCCCTGCAGCACACGCAGAAATGGCGCGGGCGGGTCGGCCTCGGGCTGGTGGCCTGCCTGTCCGTGCTGGCCGGGATGACGGACGCCATCGGCTTCATGGCCACTGGCGATTTCGTGTCTTTCATGAGCGGCAACACCACGCGCATGGCGGTGGCCATCAGCGATGGCGAACCGGCCCTGGTGCTGCGCCTGATGCTGCTGGTGGCGACCTTTGTCGTCGGCAACGCCCTGGGCGTGGTGGTCAGCCGCCTGGCCGGACACCGCGCCCTGCCCTTGCTGCTGAGCATTGGCGCGTTGCTCTGCGCCTCCGCGGCCTGGCCCTTCGAGCAGCAACTGCCGGCCCTGCTGGCGGCCATCATCGCCATGGGCATGCTCAATGCGGCGGTGGAGGAAGTAAACGGCCTGCCCATCGGCCTGACCTACGTCACCGGTGCCCTGTCGCGCTTTGGCCGCGGGCTGGGGCGCTGGGTGCTCGGCGAACGGCGCAACGGCTGGCGGGTACAGCTGGTGCCGTGGAGCGGGATGTTCGCCGGAGCGGTGCTGGGGGCCTTGCTGGAACAGCACCTGGGGCTCCAGGCGCTGTATGTCAGCGGGTTGCTTGCCGCCCTGCTGGGCATCGCGTCACTGAAGATTCCGCGCCGCTGGCAACTGGGCTACAAGACCCGCTGAACTGCGCCGCCGTCAGTCGAACAGACCGCCGCTGTCGGTATCGATGACGATCGACGACAGGCTGATGTGCCGTGGTCGAGTCAGGGCGAAGACCACCGCTTCCACCACGTCGCGGTTGGTGCCCTGCTCGCCCTTCTGTCGTGCCGGAACCTGCTGCCAGGCCGGGTCCAGCGGCGAGATGTCTTCCAGATACGGCGGATGCACGCAAAGCGAGCGCACCGGCGTGCCCTTGAGCACCTGGCGCAGACCGTCGGCCAGGGCCAGTTGCCCGTGCTTGGCCGCGTAGAACGGCAGCGACACGCTGTGCAGCGGTGCATTGGGCAGGCCACTGATGGAGCCGATGGTGACGATGTCCGGGCGCTGCGAGGCCTTGAGCGCCGGCATCAGGCCCTGGGTCAGGAGGAAGGTGCCCGTCAAGGCCGCATCGATCACTCCGGTGACCTCGGCCGCGCTGTGGGGCTGCTCGCTGGCCTCCAGCCACATGGCGCCGTTGTTGATCAGGATGTCCACCCGGGGCTGACGCACATGAATCTCCGCCAGCGCCGCCTTGACGCTCTCGCTGCTGGCCAGATCCACCACCACGCAATCGGCGGCCTGGCCGGTGCGCGTCTCGATCGCCGCGCTCACTTGCGCCAGGGCCTCGGCGTTGCGCCCACAGAGAATCAATTTGCAGCCCAGGTCCGCCAGGCTGATGGCCAGCGCCGCGCCCAGACCACGACCGGCACCGGTGACCACCACCACCGCCGAATTCAACTCCATCATCCCTTGCTCCTTGTCCCAGATTGATTGAAGGCGCGAGTCTATCCCTCGCCCCTGGGTTTGGGGCCAGGCAAAGCTTTACCCGATATGTCCCGGGCTTGCCACGCCTGAGCCTTCGGGGCGAAAGGGGTTTAGCCGATCCACGGAGAAAGCTTTATCATGGCCGCAGTTTTATCCATCGAGTCCGTCATGAAGTTCGCCATCGCCCTGTTCTCTGCCGCTCATGCGCCTTCCTCGCGCCGCGCCCTGCTGTTCGCCCAGGCGGCGCTGGCGGGCGGGCATGAGATTGTCCGGCTGTTTTTCTATCAGGACGGCGTGCACAACGCTGCCAACAGTGTCGTCACACCCCAGGACGAACAGGACCTGCCCCGGGAATGGCGCGAATTTGTCGAGCAGCATCAGCTCGATGGCGTGGTGTGCATCGCCGCCGCCCTGCGCCGGGGTGTGTTGAACGCCGACGAAGCCCAGCGCTATCAGCGCACGGCGGTGAACGTCGAGGCGCCCTGGGAGCTGTCGGGGCTTGGGCAATTGCATGACGCAGTACAGGCCGCCGACCGCCTGATCTGTTTTGGAGGGGCGTGAAATGGCCAAATCCCTGTTGTTGATCAGCCGTCAGGCCCCCTGGTCCGGTCCCGGTGCCCGGGAGGCCCTGGACATCGTCCTGGCCGGCGGCGCCTTCGACCTGCCGATCGGCCTGCTGTTTCTCGACGATGGCGTGCTGCAACTGGCGCCGGGGCAACAGGCGTCGCTGCTGCGCCAGAAAGACCTGAGCGCCAACCTGCAGGCGCTGTCGCTGTTCGGCGTCGACGAACTGTTTGCCTGCAGCGCCAGCCTCGCTGCTCGTGGTCTGGACCCGGCAACCTTGAGCCTTGACGCGGTGCAGTTGCTGGACGCCCCGGAACTGGCCGGGATCATCGACCGTTTTGACCAGGTGATTACCCTCTGATGTCGACCTTGCATGTGTTGTCCCACTCACCCTTCACCGACACCCGCCTGAGCAACTGCCTGCGCCTGCTGGGCAGCGCCGATGGCCTGCTGCTGTGCGGCGATGCCGCCTATGCGCTGCAGCCGGGCACCACTCTTTACGGCGAACTGGGCGCCCGCAGCGGCCTGAATCTGTATGTGCTGGAAGAAGACTTGCAAGCCCGGGGCCTGGCCCTGCCGGCCTGGGCCAAGGCGGTGGATTACCCAGGCTTCGTCGACCTGTCGATTGAGCATGACAAGGTCAATACCTGGCTATGAGTACCCTGACTGTGGGCGCTCGCGCCATCGAACTGGACAAGGACGGTTACCTGGTCAATCTCGACGACTGGTCCGCCGACGTAGCCCAAGCCCTGGCCGCCAACGAAGAGCTGGAGCTGAGCGCGGAGCATTGGGAAATCCTCGAACTGCTGCAGGGCTTCTATAAAGAGTTCCAGCTGTCCCCAGCCACCCGCCCGCTGATCAAGTACACCGCCCTCAAGCTGGGCCCGGACAAGGGCAACAGCCTGCACCTGAACCGACTGTTCAAGGGCACTCCCGCCAAACTTGCCGCCAAGCTGGCGGGCCTGCCGAAGCCGACCAATTGCCTATGAACGATTTCGCCCCCCTGCTCACCCAGACCCCGCCAGAGCATCCCTTCGCCCAGTTCGTGCGCATCCTTGGCAAGGGCAAGCGTGGTGCGCGCAACCTGACCCGCGAGGAAGCCCGGGAGGCCATGGGCATGCTGCTGGACGACAAGGTGGAGGACACTCAACTGGGCGCCTTTCTCATGCTGCTGCGGCACAAGGAAGAAAGCCCGGAAGAGCTGGCGGGCTTTACCGAAGCCTTGCGCCAGCGCCTCAACGCCCCGGCGATGGCCCTGGACCTCGACTGGCCGACCTACGCCGGCAAGAAGCGCCACCTGCCCTGGTACCTGCTGGCGGCCAAGTGCCTGGCGCAGAACGGCGTGCGCATCCTGCTCCACGGCGGCGGCGCCCATACCGCCGGGCGCCTGTACACCGAGCAGTTGCTCGAGCCCCTGGGGATTCCCCTGTGCCGTGACTGGCCATCGGTCAGCCAGGCACTGGACCAGGGCAACCTGGCCTTCATGCCGCTAGGCGACTGGGCGCCGCAGCTGCAGCGCATGATCGATTTGCGCAACATCTTAGGCCTGCGTTCGCCAATCCACTCCCTGGCGCGCCTGCTAAACCCCCTGGGCGCCCGTTGCGGCCTGCAGAGCATCTTCCACCCCGGTTACCAGGCAGTGCACCGCGATGCCAGCGGCCTGCTAGGGGACAACGTCATCGTGATCAAGGGCGATGGCGGCGAGATCGAGATCAACCCGGACACCACCAGCCATCTGTACGGCAGCACCGGTGGGGTTAGCTGGGACGAAGAGTGGCCGGCATTGTCGGCACAACGCCATGTGAAGCCGGCCAGCCTGGATCCCGAGCACCTCAAGGCGCTGTGGCGCGGTGATGTTGAGGACAGCTACCCACAACTGGCGCTGCTAGCCACCATGGCTCTGGCCCTGCGCGGCCTGGGCACGCCGCGGGAGCAGGCCTTCGCGCTGGCCCAGCAGTATTGGGATGCCCGGGACAGATCGATTTAATCGATCAAAACCGCCCACGCTTTGCGCTTTTTGTTCGAACCCAGGGGCATAGACTGCACTCCAACGCACAATAGCTGAGGAGCATTCCATGGGACTGCTGATCGATGGGCGCTGGCATGACCAGTGGTACGAAAGCGGCAAGGACGGCGCCTTCCAACGGGAACAGGCGCAACGCCGGCACTGGGTCACCGCCGATGGCCGCCCGGGCCCCAGCGGCGAAGGCGGCTTTGCCGCCGAGGCCGGGCGCTACCACCTGTATGTCTCCCTGGCCTGCCCCTGGGCCCACCGCACCCTGATCCTGCGCAAGCTCAAAGGGTTGGAACAGTTGATCGACGTCTCGGTGGTCAGCTGGCTGATGCGCGAGCACGGCTGGACCTTCGACAGCGCCTACGGCTCCAGCGGCGACGCACTGGATCACTTCGACTACATGCACCAGCGCTACACCGCCGACAGCGCCGACTACACCGGCCGCGTCACCGTGCCGGTGCTTTGGGACAAGCAGCAACAGCGCATCGTCAGCAACGAGTCGGCGGAGATCATCCGCATGTTCAACAGCGCCTTCGACGGCCTGACCGGCAACGCCCTGGACTTCTACCCGCAGCCGTTGCGCGCACGCATCGATGAACTCAACGCACGCATCTACCCCGCGCTGAACAATGGCGTGTACCGCGCCGGGTTCGCCACGTCACAACAGGCCTATGAGACGGCGTTCGATGATGTCTTTGCCGAGCTGGATGCTTTGGAAGCGTTACTGGGAAAACAACGCTACTTGGCTGGCGAGTACCTGACCGAAGCCGATGTGCGGCTGTTCACCACGCTGATCCGTTTCGATGCGGTGTACCACGGCCACTTCAAGTGCAACCTGCGGCGGATGGCCGATTACCCCAACCTGTCGAACTGGCTGCGGGAGCTGTATCAGTGGCCGGGAATTGCCGAAACGGTGGATTTCACCCATATCAAGGGGCACTACTACGCCAGCCATCGCACCATCAATCCGACCGGGATCGTGCCAAAGGGGCCGCAACAGGACTTCGGCCACGCACATGATCGGCAACGGTTGAGCGGACAAGGGGTTTGGTGCAGGGGGTGAGGAGGCTTTCGCCGGCAAGCCGGCTCCTACAACAGTGGGATCTGTAGGAGCCGGCTTGCCGGCGAAGCTTTTCAGACCTCGGACTGAGCGCCTTCGAACCAGGCCAGCTTCTCGCGCAGCTGGACCACTTCGCCAACGATCACCAGGGTCGGCGCGTGCACTTCGTGCTCCGCCACCATCGCCGGCAGGTTGGCCAGGGTACCGGTGAACACTCGCTGGTTGCTGGTGGTGCCCTGCTGAACCAGCGCTGCCGGGGTGTCGGCGCCGCGCCCGTGCTTGATCAGTTGCTCGCAGATGGTCGGCAGACCTACCAGGCCCATGTAGAACACCAGGGTCTGGGCCGGTGCCACCAGGTCGCTCCAGGGCAGGTTGCTGGTGCCGTCCTTGAGATGCCCGGTGACGAAACGCACCGACTGCGCGTAGTCGCGGTGAGTCAGGGGAATCCCGGCGTAGGCCGAGCAACCGCTGGCTGCGGTAATCCCCGGCACCACCTGGAACGGAATGCCGTGGGCCGCCAGCTCTTCGATCTCTTCGCCGCCCCGGCCAAAGATGAACGGATCGCCCCCCTTGAGCCGCACCACACGCTTGCCTTGCCGGGCCAGGGTCACCAGTTGCTGGTTGATCTGCTCCTGAGGCACGGCGTGATTGGCGCGACGCTTGCCGACGTAGATGCGTTCGGCGTCGCGGCGGCACAGGTCGAGAATCGCCGGCGCCACCAGACGGTCGTAGAGCACCACGTCGGCCTGCTGCATCAGGCGCAGGGCGCGGAAGGTCAGCAGGTCCGGATCACCCGGGCCCGCGCCGACCAGATACACCTCGCCCGGCGCATGGGGCGCCTTGCCGGCAATCTTGGCCTGCAACAGACGCTCGGCTTCAGCGCCCTGCCCCGCCAGCTGGCGATCAGCGATGGGGCCCTGGAATACATCCTCCCAGAACGCCCGGCGCTGCTGCACATCCGGAAACAGGCCTTTGACCTGGGCCCGGAAACGCGCCGCCAACCCGGCCAGCTGGCCGTAGGTGGAAGGAATCCAGGTTTCCAGCTTGGCCCGGATCAACCGCGCCAGCACCGGCGCATCGCCGCCGCTGGACACCGCGATGACCAGCGGCGAACGGTCGACGATGGCGGGAAAGATCACGCTGCACAGGGCCGGCGCGTCCACCACGTTGACCGGGACGCAACGCCGACGGGCATCGGCGGAGACCTGGGCATTGAGGGATTCGTCGTCGGTGGCGGCGATGATCAGGGTGCAGCCGTCGAGGTCGGCCTCGACATAACCGCGCAGCAGGGACTCACCGCCGCTGGCGACGATCAGTTCCTGCAATTGCGCTTCTATTTCAGGCGCGACCACTCGCAGCTGCGCACCGGCATCGGCCAGCAGACGGGATTTGCGCAAGGCAATCTCCCCTCCACCGACCACCAACACACGACTGCCGCGAAGGTTGTGAAACAGCGGCAGATATTCCATTTAGCCGATGACCTCAAGACCACCCATGTATGGCTTCAGTACGTCCGGCACGCGGATCGAACCGTCGGCCTGCTGGTAGTTCTCCAGCACCGCCACCAGGGTCCGGCCCACGGCCAGGCCGGAGCCGTTGAGGGTGTGCACCAGCTCAGGCTTGCCGGTTTCCGGGTTACGGAAGCGCGCCTGCATGCGCCGGGCCTGGAAGTCGCCGCAGTTGGAGCACGAGGAGATCTCGCGGTATTTGTCCTGGCTCGGCACCCAGACTTCCAGGTCGTAGGTCTTGAGCGCGCTGAAGCCCATGTCGCCGGTGCACAGGGCCAGTACGCGGTACGGCAGTTGCAGCAGTTGCAGGACCTTTTCGGCGTTGGCGGTCAGGCCTTCCAGGGCTTCCATGGAAGTCGACGGCTCAACCACCTGGACCATCTCGACCTTGTCGAACTGGTGCTGGCGGATCATGCCGCGGGTGTCGCGACCCGAAGCACCGGCTTCACTGCGGAAGCACGGCGTGTGGGCGACGAACTTCAGCGGCAGTTGCTTGGCGTCGAGGATCTCGCCGGCGACGATGTTGGTCAGGGACACTTCGGCGGTCGGGATCAGGTACAGATCGGCTTCGCCTTCGCGAGTGATCTTGAACAGGTCTTCCTCGAACTTCGGCAGTTGGCTGGTACCCACCAGGGCCGGGGCCTGTACCAGATACGGGGTGTAGGCCTCTTCGTAGCCGTGCTCGCCGGTGTGCAGGTTGATCATGAACTGCGCCAGGGCGCGGTGCAGACGAGCGATCGGGCCGCGCAACAGGGCGAAGCGCGCGCCGGACAGCTTGGCGGCGGTTTCAAAGTCCAGCCAGCCGTGGGTTTCGCCCAGGGCCACGTGATCCTTGATCGGGAAGTCGAAGGTGGTCGGAGTGCCCCAGCGGCGCACTTCAACGTTGCCGTCCTCGTCTTCACCGACCGGCACCGATTCGTGAGGCAGGTTGGGAATGCCGAACAGGATCGAGTCCAGTTCGCTCTGGATGTTTTCCAGCTCGGCCTTGCCGGTGCTCAGCTCGTTCCCCATGCGCTCGACGTCAGCCATCAGCGGGGCGATGTCTTCACCGCGTTGCTTGGCCTGGCCGATGGACTTGGAGCGCGCGTTACGTTCAGCCTGCAGTTGCTCGGTGCGGGTCTGCACGGTCTTGCGCTGTTCTTCCAGCGCTTCGATGCGTGCCACATCCAGGGCAAAGCCGCGGGATGCCAGACGATCCGCTACGTCCTGGAGGTTGCTACGTAACAGTTTGGAATCGAGCATGTCGTTCTCTCGTTTATCAAAGTTTGGTCAAGGACAGGCCGGCCCAGGTAGCAAGCAGCCCGCCGAATACGCTCAGTGCCGCGTAGCCCAGGGCCAGCGCCACTTGTCCGCTTTCCAGCAGACGCACGGTATCCAGTGAAAAGGATGAAAAAGTCGTCAGGCCACCGAGGAAGCCCACTATCAATCCGGCACGCACTTCGATCGGCACTTCCGGACGGACCAGGAACAGTCCGTACAACACGCCGATCAGCAGGCAGCCCACGATATTAACGGCCAGCGTCGCGGTATAGAAGTGCCGCGGCCAATTGGCGTTGATCCAGTTGCCCGTGGTGAAACGCAACAGGGTACCGGCCACGCCACCGGCGGAGACTGCGAGGATCAGGGGGATCACGGTTTTCTCCGCTGCAAGGGGCTGGCCCGGTCCAGGGCGGCCAGGTGCTTGAGCTTCTCGCCGATCTTCAGTTCCAGGCCGCGGGGCACCGGCTGGTAGAGCGGCAATGGCTCCAGCTCTTCGGGGAAATAGTCTTCGCCAGCGGCGTAGGCATCCGGCTCGTCATGGGCGTAGCGGTATTCGTCGCCGTAACCCAACTGCTTCATCAGCTTGGTCGGGGCGTTGCGCAGGTGAATCGGCACCTCCAGCGAACCGTGTTCGGCAGCGGCGCGCATGGCGGCCTTGAAGCCCATGTACACGGCGTTGCTCTTCGGCGCGCAGGCCAGGTAGGTGATGGCCTGGGCCACCGCCAGCTCGCCTTCGGGGCTGCCCAGGCGCTCCTGCACATCCCAGGCCGCCAGGCACAGGCTCAGCGCCCGCGGGTCGGCGTTGCCGATGTCCTCGCTGGCCATGCGTACCACGCGCCGGGCCAGGTACAGCGGGTCGCAGCCGCCGTCGAGCATGCGCGCAAACCAGTACAGGGCGCCGTCAGGGTTGGAGCCGCGCACCGATTTGTGCAACGCGGAAATCTGGTCGTAGAAGGCTTCGCCACCCTTGTCGAAACGCCGGCGGGTATCCCCCAGCAGGCTTTGCAACAGATCAACGCCGATCTCGCCGCCGTCTTCCGCTAGGTCCGAGGCGTTTTCCAGCAGGTTGAGCATGCGCCGGCCATCGCCATCGGCCGCCGACAGCAGCATCTGGAAGCCTTCATCGCTGAGCCTCAACTGGCGCTTGCCCAGCCCCCGCTCTTCAGTCAGGGCGCGCTGTACCAGGGTGCCCAAGGCCGCTTCATCCAGGCTCTTGAGCACATAGACCCGGGCCCGGGACAGCAGCGCATTGTTGAGTTCGAAGGACGGGTTTTCCGTGGTGGCACCGATAAAGATCAGCGTGCCGTCTTCCACGTAGGGCAGGAAGGCATCCTGTTGCGACTTGTTGAAACGATGCACTTCATCGACAAACAGAATGGTCCGCCGTCCGTATTGCCCAGCCTGCTGCTTGGCGATTTCCACCGCCTGGCGGATCTCCTTGACCCCGGCCAGCACCGCCGAGACGGTTTCGAAGTGAGCGTCCGAGACTTCCGCCAGCAGCCGCGCCAGGGTGGTCTTACCCACTCCCGGAGGGCCCCAGAAGATCATCGAATGCAGGGCGCCCTGCTCCAGGGCCTCGCGCAGCGGCTTGCCCCGGGCCAGCAGGTGCTGCTGACCGACGTACTCGTCCAGGTTGGTGGCACGCAAGCGTGCGGCCAGTGGCTGGGCGATCGGGGCACTACGAAACAGGTCCATGGACTACCTTCGAAACCTTGCGGCTGCGGCTGCTTACTCTTGGATCACATCGGCACCCTTGGGGATGTCGAACTTGAACTTGGACGCCGGGATCGCTTCGTTGGCCTTGACCCCGGTGAACAGGATATTGGTGCGCTGGCCGACGCTGTCGATCAACTGCATGTCGTTGATCATGCCGTTGCGGAATGACAGGCGCAGGCTGTCGAACAGGGTGTCGCGGGTCTTCGGCTTGAGGGTGAAGTCCATCACGCCACCGGCTTCCTTGGAGGTGATGTCGAAGCTTTCGCTGATCTTCGACACGTCACCGGACAACAGCAGGGCCGGAGTCTGGGTCAAGCGCTGGTCGAGTTTCTTGATGGTCACCTGCTCCAGGTCCGGGTCCCACAGCGAGACTTTCTGACCATCGGAAACCATCAGTTGCTCTTGCGGCGCATCGGTGTGCCAGTAGAACAGGCCAGGACGCTGCAGCGACATCTCGCCAGCGGTTTCCTGCAATTGGGTGCCGCTGCCGTCCAGGGTCAGCTGTGAGAAACGCGCAGTCAGGGTCTGGGACTTTTCCAGCAACTGGGTCAGGCGCGCCACGTCTTTGGGGTCGGCGTGGGCCGACAAGGTGGTCACAGCCAGTACCGGCAGCAGCAACATGCGAATCAGGCGCATGGAATTCCTCATAAATTGAATGGGTAGGCGAGCGGCGTGACCTCACGCCGCTGAAAACGAAACGGGATCAGTCGCGCATCGGGCCCGGCGCCAGCACTTCGCGGGAGCCGTTGGTGTTCATCGCCGTTACCACCCCGGCCATTTCCATGGCCTCGATCATCCGGGCGGCACGGTTGTAGCCAATCTTCAGCTTGCGCTGTACCGCCGAGATCGAAGCCCGGCGGCTTTCCAGGACGAACTGCACGGCTTCGTCGTACAGCGCGTCGGCTTCCGGATCATCACCGTCGCCACCGCCGCTGCTGCCTTCGAAGCCACTGCCCGCCTCTTCGACACCGTTGAGGATGTCGTCGTTGTATTCCGGCGCGCCGCGCAGTTTCCAGGCTTCCACCACGCGGTGCACTTCATCGTCGGAGACGAAGGCGCCGTGGACGCGGATCGGCAGGCTGGTGCCAGGCGGCATGTAGAGCATGTCACCGTGACCCAGCAGCTGTTCGGCGCCGCCCTGGTCGATGATGGTCCGCGAGTCGATCTTGCTCGACACCTGGAACGCCATGCGGGTCGGGATGTTGGCCTTGATCAGGCCGGTGATCACGTCCACCGACGGCCGCTGGGTCGCGAGGATCAGATGGATACCGGCGGCGCGGGCCTTCTGGGCGATACGGGCGATCAGCTCTTCGACCTTCTTGCCGACGATCATCATCATGTCGGCGAATTCGTCCACCACCACGACGATGGTCGGCAACTTGGTCAGCAGCGGCGCTTCGTCGTGGATGCTTTCGCGGTTGTACAGCGGATCGGCCAGTGGTGTGCCGGCGTCGATGGCTTCCTTGACCTTGGCGTTGAAGCCCGAAAGATTGCGCACCCCCATCTTGGCCATCAGCTTGTAGCGCCGCTCCATCTCCGCCACGCTCCAGCGCAGGGCGTTGGCTGCGTCCTTCATGTCGGTGACCACCGGGCACAGCAGGTGCGGAATGCCTTCGTAGATCGACAGTTCGAGCATCTTCGGGTCGATCATGATCAGCTTGGCGTCTTCCGGGCCGGACTTGAACAGGATCGACAGGATCATCGCGTTGACCCCCACCGACTTACCGGAACCAGTGGTACCGGCCACCAGCAGGTGAGGCATTTTCGCCAGGTCGGTGATGATCGGCTTGCCGCCGATGTCATGGCCCAGGGCCAGGGTGACCGGGGATTTGAAGTTGTCGTATTCCGGGGTCGAGAGCACTTCGGAGAAACGCACGATCTGCCGGTCTTCGTTGGGAATCTCGATGCCGACGGTGGTCTTGCCGGGAATCACTTCCACCACCCGCACGCTGGTCACGGCCAGGGAACGGGCCAGATCCTTGGCCAGGTTGGCGATACGGCTGACTTTCACCCCCGCTGCCGGCTGGATTTCGTAACGGGTAATCACCGGGCCCGGATGGATCGAGTCCACCGCGACCTCGACGCCGAATTCCTTGAGCTTGATTTCCAGCAGGTGACCGACGGCGGCCAGGGATTCGGGCGAATAATTGAGCTGCTTTTTTTCCGCCGGATCAAGAATCGAGATCGGCGGCAAGGTGCCTTCCACCGCGCTGTCGACGAACAGCGGCGCCTGCTTCTCTTTCTGCACGCGCTTGCTGGGCTCGGGCGGTTTGACCGCTACCGGCGTGATCACCGGCGGCACCTGTTTCTCGCGCTCGGACATGTGCTTGCTCAAAGCCTGCTCGCGCTCGATCAGACGCTCCTTGACCTTGGCCTGCTCGCGCTTGTCGGCGATGTTCGGGGTCACGACCTCATCGACCCGAGCATCCACCTCGCGCAGCTGCGCCACCAGTTGCTTGCGCTCCACGCGGGCATCCCACCAGCGATTGGCCGCGCCCTGGAACAGTTCGAACAGGTCGAGAGTGATCTTGCCGGTGACGTCCATCACCTTGAACCAGGACAGGTCGGTAAATACCGTCAGGCCGAACAGGAACAGGGCAATGAACATCAGGGTACTGCCCTGCACGTTCAGGGCATTCTTGGCCAGGTCACCCAGGCTTTCGCCCAGGGCACCACCGGCACCGGCAGGCAGGCCGGTGGGGGCATGAAAATGGATATGGGCCAGCGCAGCGCCGGACAGCACCAGGAACACCAGGCCGATCAGTCGCCAGGAAAACAGCCAGCCGCTCCACTGCCAGGGCTCATGACGCTGACGGAAGATCTGATAGGTCTTGATCGCCAACAGCAGCGGGAAGATATAAGCGAAATAACCCAACACCATAAACAGGATATCGGCGCTGTAAGAACCGGCGGGCCCACCGAAGTTCTGCACATCTTCGATCTTGCTGTTATGACTCCAACCCGGATCATCTTTACCGTAGGTCAGAAGTGCCATCATCAAGAACAGGCACAGGGCTCCAATGGCGATCAATGCACCTTCCTTGAGCCGGTAGTGCAATTGCTGACGCCAGAGCGGAACAACAGGTTTAGGTGCTGCGGTGGATTTCTTCAAAACGCGTCTTTTCCTGCGCCATAAGCGCGTCCAACGGGTGATTGACTAACAAGATACTGCTCAATCCGAGCAGGTAAATAAAGTTGACCGGCCTAACTGGGGCTACTTTTAACACTCTGCCCCTTGCTTCTGAAACGGTGCAATTCTGAATAAGCCTGGTACATCGTCGTATTGTACGGGTTTGTTCACACCATGCCACGTCAGAACAGTCTGTTAAGCATAGTCAATTGCGTGATACGCACTGTTCAATTGGAGCATGCATTCTCTTTTGTGACAAAGGCTTATGAGGTGTTTTTATGAACCAAGCACAGCATTCCCGCCTGATCATTCTGGGCTCCGGTCCAGCCGGTTACAGCGCCGCCGTCTACGCCGCCCGCGCCAACCTCAAACCCACGGTTATTACCGGCCTGCAAGCCGGCGGACAACTGACCACCACCACCGAAGTGGACAACTGGCCCGGCGATGTCGAAGGACTGACCGGACCCGTATTGATGGAGCGCATGCAGAGGCACGCCGAGCGCTTCGATACCCAGATCGTCTATGACCACATTCACACCGTTCAGTTGCAGCAGCGCCCCTTTATCCTCATCGGCGACAGTGGCACCTACAGTTGCGACGCGCTGATCATCGCCACCGGCGCATCGGCGCAGTACCTGGGCCTGCCCTCGGAGGAAGCGTTTGCCGGCAAAGGGGTTTCCGCCTGCGCCACTTGCGACGGCTTCTTCTATCGCAATCAGGTGGTGGCAGTGGTCGGTGGTGGCAATACCGCCGTGGAAGAAGCCCTGTACCTGTCCAATATCGCCAAGGAAGTGCACCTGGTGCACCGCCGCGACAAGCTTCGCGCGGAGAAAATCCTTCAGGACAAGCTGTTCGACAAGGCCGCCAACGGCAATATTCGCCTGCACTGGAACCAGCACCTGCAGGAGGTGCTGGGAGATGCCAGCGGCGTGACCGGTGCCCGCCTCAAGGACAGCCACAGCGGAGCCACCAAGGACCTGGCGTTGGCTGGGGTATTTATCGCCATCGGTCACAAACCCAATACCGACCTGTTCCAGGGGCAACTGGAGATGCGTGACGGCTATCTGCTGGTCAAGGGCGGCAGCGAAGGCGACGCCACCGCTACCGGCATCCCGGGAGTATTCGCTGCCGGCGACGTGGCCGATCACGTCTATCGCCAAGCCATTACTTCTGCGGGCGCTGGCTGCATGGCAGCCCTGGATGCGGAAAAATTCCTCGACGACCACTAACCCCTCGCCCTACGCTTGTGGCGGGCCAATATTGACCCGCCACCGCCCTCCCCTGCCACAAGTCTGGATGCCATGCTGACCTGGTTACAACGCAACAACCTTGCCTTCCCCCCTCTGGAAAAAGCCATGCGCGAGCCCAACGGGCTGCTGGCTGCGGGCGGTGATCTATCGGCCGACCGCCTGGTCCAGGCCTATCGTCATGGCTGTTTTCCCTGGTTTTCTGAAGGCCAACCCATCCTCTGGTGGTCTCCTGATCCGCGCACCGTACTCCTCCCTGATGAGCTGCATGTGTCCCGCAGCCTGGGCAAGCTGCTGCGCAAACAGCGCTATGAAGTGACTTTCGACCAGGATTTCGCTGCCGTGATCAGCGCCTGTGCAGCTCCCCGCGCCTACGCCGACGGCACCTGGATCAGCGAAGCCATGCAGCAGGCCTATCAGCAACTGCACCAACGCGGCCACGCTCACTCGGTGGAAGTCTGGGATCAGGGCGAGCTGGTAGGCGGCCTTTATGGTCTGGCCATGGGGCAGTTGTTCTTTGGCGAGTCGATGTTCAGCCGCGCCGATAATGCTTCGAAATTCGGCTTCGCGACCCTGGTACAACACCTGAAGGCGTGGGGTTTTGTGCTGATCGACTGCCAGATGCCCACCGAGCACTTGCACAGTCTGGGGGCGAGATCCATTACCCGAGCGGAATTCGCCGACTACCTCAAGCGGCATCTGGATCAGCCGAGCCGCGCCACATGGGTTTCCTAGGCGGGTTTGACGGCGGTGGCTTACACTTAATTTCAAAGCTTATTCCGAGGGTTGACTCATGACCGAGTTGGCGCGCCTGAAGTTTTATGCCACTCAACCCCACTCTTGCAGCTACCTGCCCGACGAACAGGCCACTACCCTGTTCCTCGATCCCAGTCAGCCCATGGACGTGCACGTTTATGCGGACCTGTCGGAAATGGGCTTTCGCCGCAGTGGAGATCACCTGTACCGGCCCCACTGCCAGAATTGCAACGCTTGTGTGCCGGCGCGCATCCCCGTGGCGCAATTCCTGCCCAACCGTCAACAAAAGCGCATCCTCAAACGCAACAGCGATCTGCGGGTACAAGCGGCCAAACCGGCATTCAGCGAAGAATATTTCGAGCTGTATCAACGCTATATCGAGCAACGTCACGCCGATGGCGACATGTTCCCTCCCAGCCGCGACCAGTTCTCGACCTTCCTGGTTCGCGACCTGCCCTTCTCGCGCTTCTATGAGTTCCGCCTGGACGGTCGCCTGCTGGCAGTAGCGGTCACCGACCTGCTGCCCAATGGCCTTTCCGCGGTCTACACCTTCTATGAGCCCGACGAAGAACGCCGCAGCCTGGGGCGTTATGCGATTCTCTGGCAAATTGGCGAAACCCTGCGCCAGGGCCTGGACGCGGTGTACCTCGGCTACTGGATCAAAAACTGCAAAAAGATGAGCTACAAGACCCAATATCGCCCCATAGAGCTACTGGTTAACCAGAGATGGGTGATCCTCAACTAGAAGGTCTTGGCTTAAACCCCACTTTTCGGGCACAATGCACGCCGCTTTTGCCTGGCGCAGTTGCACCGGGCCATTCATTGGATACCGAGGGCTTTACTGCATGTCGAAAGAAGACAGCTTCGAAATGGAAGGCACTGTCGTCGACACCCTGCCCAACACCATGTTTCGCGTGGAGTTGGAAAATGGGCACGTCGTAACCGCGCATATTTCCGGCAAGATGCGCAAGAACTACATTCGTATTCTTACCGGTGACAAAGTGCGCGTCGAGCTGACGCCCTATGACTTGAGCAAAGGTCGGATCACTTACCGCGCTCGCTAAGCAAGTCAATACAAGACGCCCGGTTATGCCGGGCGTTTTTGTTCGTCTCGAATAAACCGGCAAACCCCAGATAGCACAAAGGCACCCTCCGGTGCCTTTGGCGGTACTGCTGCGTTATGCGGCCATCAAGCCATTTCCGCCGTGGTTTCGAAATCGAAGGTCAACTCGCCATCCTTGATGTCGATGTGCACCACACCGCCATGGTCGGACAATTCGCCAAACAGGATCTCCTCGGCCAGGGGACGCTTGATCTTGTCCTGGATCAAACGCGCCATCGGACGCGCACCCATCGTCACGTCGTAACCACCGGCAGCCAGCCAGCTGCGAGCGGCATCGGTCACTTCCAGCTGCACGCGCTTGTCTTCCAGTTGCGCTTGAAGCTCGGTAAGGAACTTGTCCACCACGCTCTTGATCACTTCATGGCTCAGGCGACCGAACTGGATAATGGTGTCCAGACGGTTGCGGAACTCCGGCGTGAAGCTCTTCTTGATCACTTCCATGGCATCGGAAGAATGATCCTGATGAGTGAAACCTATGGAGGCTCGCGCCGCGGTTTCAGCACCGGCGTTGGTGGTCATGATGAGGATGACATTGCGGAAATCCGCCTTGCGCCCGTTGTTGTCGGTCAGGGTGCCGTGATCCATCACCTGCAGCAGCAGGTTGAAGACTTCCGGATGAGCTTTCTCGATTTCATCGAGCAGCAACACGCAATGTGGCTGCTTGGTGATCGCTTCGGTCAGCAAACCGCCCTGATCAAAACCGACATAGCCGGGAGGCGCACCAATCAGACGCGAGACAGTATGCCGCTCCATGTACTCGGACATGTCGAAGCGCACCAACTCGATCCCCATGGCCTTGGCCAATTGCCGGGCGGCCTCGGTCTTGCCGACACCGGTAGGACCTGCGAACAGGAAGGAACCGACTGGTTTGTCCGGGGATTTCAGGCCGGCACGGGACAGCTTGATCGCCGTGGACAGCGAATCAATCGCCGCATCCTGACCGAACACCGTCAACTTGAGATCGCGTTCAAGGTTGCGCAGCAACTCTTTATCGGAGCTGGTGACGTGTTTTGGTGGAATCCGGGCAATTTTCGCCACGATATCTTCAACCTGGGCCACTTCAATGCGCTTCACGCGCTTATCAACCGGCTGCAGGCGCTGATAGGCACCCGCCTCGTCAATCACATCGATGGCCTTGTCAGGCATGTGCCGGTCATTGATGTAGCGCGAGGCCAGCTCCGCAGCGGCACGCAGCGCCTCATCACTGTATTCGATACTGTGATGCTGTTCGAAACGCCCCTTGAGACCGCGCAGGATGCCGATGGTGTCTTCAACCGAGGGCTCGGACACGTCGACTTTCTGGAAGCGCCGCGCCAGGGCGCGATCCTTCTCGAAAATGCCACGAAACTCCTGGAACGTGGTCGAACCGATACAGCGGATGTCACCCGAAGACAGCAATGGCTTGAGCAGGTTCGAGGCATCCATCACCCCACCGGACGCCGCACCGGCACCGATGATGGTATGGATTTCATCGATGAACAGGATCGCCTGAGGGCGTTTTTTCAACTCGCTCAGCAACGCCTTGAAGCGCTTCTCGAAGTCGCCACGGTATTTGGTACCCGCCAGCAATGCTCCGAGGTCCAGGGAGTAGACCACGCTGTTGGTCAGCAGATCCGGCACTTGATTGTCGACGATACGCTTGGCCAGGCCTTCGGCAATCGCGGTCTTGCCCACGCCCGCTTCACCCACCAGCAACGGGTTGTTCTTGCGCCGACGAGCCAGGATCTGGGCTACACGCTCCACTTCCTGCTCACGCCCTACCAGCGGATCAATGCGCCCCTGACGGGCCAGCTCGTTGAGATTGCTTGCATAGGCATCCAGGGGATTACTCGAAGAAGACGACTCACCACCCTCTTCATCCTGCATATCCTGTTCACCTTCAGAATGATCGCCATGCCCAGGCACCTTGGAGATGCCGTGGGCGATGTAATTGACCACATCGATACGGGCGACGCTCTGCTGCTTGAGCAGGAACACCGCCTGACTCTCTTGCTCACTGAAGATGGCCACCAGCACATTGGCGCCAGTGACTTCACGCTTGCCCGAGCTCTGGACGTGAAAGACAGCACGCTGCAGCACACGCTGGAAACCCAGGGTCGGCTGAGTCTCGCGATCCTCGTCATGGACCGGGATCAGCGGCGTGGTGGAGTCGATGAACTCCTGCAGGTCGTGCTTGAGTTTGTCGAGGTTTGCTCCGCAGGCACGTAAAACGGTGGCGGCGGCCTCATTATCCAAAAGAGCCAACAGAAGGTGCTCGACGGTCATGAACTCATGACGCTTCGAACGGGCCTCCTTGAAGGCGAGATTGAGGGTGACTTCGAGCTCGCGGTTTAACATAGCTTCACCTCATACCCAAGTGGTCGGCGTTAACCGTCCTTCTCGATTTCACAGAGTAGCGGATGCTGGCTTTCCCGGGCGTACTGGTTGACCTGCATGGCCTTTGTCTCGGCGATGTCGCGGGTAAACAATCCACACACTGCCCGCCCTTCTGTATGGACGGCCAGCATGACCTTGGTCGCCAGCTCGCGATTCAGGTTAAAAAACATCTCGAGCACTTCGACGACGAAATCCATCGGGGTGTAGTCATCGTTGAACAAAACCACCTTGTACATCGGCGGCGCCTGTAATGCAGGCTTAGCTTCCTGTACAGCCAAGCCAGCGGAATCGTCGTCGTGCAAGTCCGGGCGATCCTGATTGAATGTTAGTCGAATCTGGCTGATTGCATGCATGGAAAGAAAGGTTCGTCAGTTGTGCAAATACAGTGGTGGGGGCGCTCTGGATGGAATTCAACTCCGACCGCCGGGTCACCTTGACTATCGGCAAAACGGTGTTACAACCAATAGGGCCCACATTGGGTAATAAACGTCCGCGGCGTCAACCTTTTTACCAAGCTTGGCGGCGGATGAACTGGATGATACTCCAGTGATGGAGTCTGTTGCAGAGGGATATGAGTATGGCTAGCGGTAAGGTCAAGTGGTTCAACAATGCCAAGGGTTATGGCTTTATTAATGAGGAGGGCAAGACGGATGATCTGTTTGCCCATTACTCGGCCATCGAGATGGATGGCTACAAGACCTTGAAAGCCGGACAGGCTGTGAGCTTCGAGATCATCCAGGGCCCCAAGGGCCTGCATGCGGTCAAAATCAGCGCCTTGAAGGTGCCCGGTGAAATCATCCCCGCCGAGGCGCAACCTGAAAGCGCCTTGAGCTGATACACCCAACATCCAGTGATAAAAAAACCGGCCGACTCAAGGGATTGAGTCGGCCGGTTTGCTTTGCGCGCGGTTGCGCTTACATATGCGAGATCAGCGCATCGCCGAAGGCCGAGGAAGACAGCAGGGTCGCACCCTCCATCAGACGCTCGAAGTCATAGGTCACCGTCTTGGCCGAAATCGCGCCGTTGGTGCCCTTGATAATGAGGTCCGCCGCCTCGGTCCAACCCATGTGACGCAACATCATTTCCGCAGAGAGAATCAGCGAGCCCGGGTTGACCTGATCCTTGCCGGCATACTTGGGCGCAGTACCGTGGGTTGCCTCGAACATGGCCACGGTATCGGACAGGTTGGCACCTGGAGCGATACCAATGCCGCCCACTTCCGCCGCCAGGGCGTCGGACAGATAGTCACCGTTGAGGTTCAGAGTGGCGATCACATCGTATTCCGCCGGACGCAGCAGGATCTGCTGGAGCATGGCATCGGCGATGGCATCCTTGACGATGACGTTCTTGCCGGTTTTCGGGTTCTTGAACTGCATCCACGGACCGCCGTCCAGCAGGGTTGCGCCGAACTCTTCGGCCGCCACTTCATAAGCCCATTCCTTGAAGGCACCTTCGGTGAACTTCATGATGTTGCCCTTGTGGACGATGGTCAGCGAATCACGATCGTTATCCACTACATATTGCAGCGCCTTGCGCGCCAGACGCTTGGTGCCCTGCAGGGAAACCGGCTTGACACCGATGCCGCAGTTTTCGTCGAAACGGATCTTGGTGACACCCATTTCTTCTTTAAGGAACTTGATGACCTTGGTGGCTTCTGCCGAACCGGCCTTCCACTCGATACCGGCGTAAATGTCTTCGGAGTTTTCACGGAAGATGGTCATGTCCACATCACCCGGCTTTTTCACCGGGCTGGGCACGCCTTCGAACCAGCGCACCGGGCGCAGGCACACGTAAAGATCGAGTTGCTGACGCAGGGCCACGTTCAGGGAACGGATACCGCCACCGACCGGAGTGGTCAGCGGACCCTTGATGGAAACCACGTAATCCTTCACCGCGTCCAGGGTTTCCTGAGGAAGCCAGGTGTCCTGGTCGTACACTTGAGTCGCTTTTTCCCCGGCATACACTTCCATCCAGGAAATCTTGCGTTCGCCGCCGTAAGCCTTCTTAACCGCAGCATCGACAACCTTGATCATGACCGGGCTGATATCAACACCAATACCGTCGCCTTCGATGAAAGGAATAATCGGGTTGTTAGGAACATTGAGAGAATGGTCTGCGTTGACGGTGATTTTGTCGCCGACTGCTGGAACCTGAATCTTCTTGTATCCCATGCTGAACTCCGTTGTGTGGATTGAACATCTGGCTGCGTTCGAGCGTAACCCAGTTGAATCTGGACGGGAACCTCATGTTCCACCCATATGCCGTGAAAGCTTTACGGTTCGCGGCCTACAAGCCTGAATGCAAAGGGAAAAGTGCCAAATTCGAGCACAGCCAACGACTCTACGCCTGCACCCCGCCTGCGACCTTTAGACCAATGGACGAGCACCGGTACCTATGAAGCAACGGCGCTTTGCTAGCTACCTATGTATAATGCCGCCGCTGACCATAGAGTCACGACGGCCGAACGCTCTGCTACCGAAGAAAACAAGCCGAGACCGGCCGCCCAAAGCCGGGTTGTTACCGCAGCCCACCCGCTTGACGCTCGACTGATGCACCCAACATCACCGCGAAGAAACCTCGACATTCGGCTCATGGATGACCTTTGAACGAAAGCGCTTACCCGGCGCACCTCGAGTTTCTGCGCACGCTTTAGCAAAGAAGAGAGTTAATCCGAATATGCCCACCCGCTCGAAGATCATCTATACCTTCACCGACGAAGCTCCGGCCCTCGCCACCTATTCCCTGCTGCCTATCGTAGAAGCCTTCACCGCTTCGGCTGATATCGCCGTGGAAACCCGCGACATCTCCCTGGCCGGCCGTATCCTCGCCAGCTTCCCTGAGCAGTTGGGTGCCAAAGCGGTGCCGGACCACCTCGCCGAACTGGGCGAACTGGCCGTCACCCCAGAAGCCAACATCATCAAGCTGCCGAACATCAGCGCCTCGGTACCGCAGCTGCAAGCCGCGATCAAGGAACTGCAGGCCCAGGGCTACGCCCTGCCGGACTACCCGGAAACCGTGACCAGCGACGCCGACAAAGACGCCAAGGCGCGCTACGACAAGGTCAAGGGCAGCGCCGTGAACCCGGTCCTGCGTGAAGGCAACTCCGACCGCCGCGCTCCGCTGTCGGTGAAGAACTACGCGCGCAAACACCCGCACAAGATGGGCGCCTGGGCCAAGGACTCCAAGTCCCACGTTGCCCACATGAGCAACGGCGACTTCTACGGCAGCGAAAAAGCCGCCCTGATCGAAGCCGCAGACAGCGTCAAGATCGAGCTGATCGCCCAAGACGGCACCGCCACCGTCCTGAAACAAAAGACCACCGTGCAAGCTGGTGAGATCCTCGACTGCGCCGTGATGAGCAAAAAGGCCCTGCGCGCCTTCATCGCCGCTGAAATCGAAGACGCCAAGAAACAAGGCGTACTGCTGTCGGTGCACCTCAAGGCCACCATGATGAAGGTCTCCGACCCGATCATGTTCGGCCAGATCGTTGCCGAGTTCTATCAGGACGCCCTGAGCAAGCACGCCGCCGTGCTGCAGGAAATCGGCTTCAACCTGAACAACGGCATTGGCGACCTGTACGCCCGCATCAAGGCCCTGCCAGCCGAGCAGCAAGCCGCGATCGAAGCCGACATCCAGGCGGTCTACGCTGCACGCCCTGCCCTGGCCATGGTCAACTCCGACAAAGGCATCACCAACCTGCACGTACCGAGCGACGTGATCGTCGACGCCTCGATGCCGGCCATGATCCGTGACTCCGGCAAGATGTGGGGCACCGACGGCCAACTGCACGACACCAAGGCCGTGATCCCGGACCGTTGCTACGCCACCATCTACCAGGCCGTGATCGAAGACTGCAAAGCCAATGGCGCGTTCGATCCGACCACCATGGGCAGCGTGCCAAACGTCGGCCTGATGGCGAAAAAAGCCGAAGAATACGGCTCCCACGACAAGACCTTCGAAATCAAGGCTGACGGCGTGGTTCGCGTGACCGACAGCCAAGGCAAGCTGCTGCTGGAGCAGAAAGTCGAAGCCGGCGACATCTTCCGCATGTGCCAGACCAAGGACGCGCCGATCCAGGACTGGGTCAAGCTCGCCGTCAACCGTGCCCGTGCCAGCAGCACCCCGGCGATTTTCTGGCTGGACCCGATGCGCGCCCACGACGGCGTGATGATCGAGAAAGTTCAGGCCTACCTGAAGGATCACGACACCAGCGATCTGGACATCCGCATCATGTCCCCGGTCGAAGCCATGAAGTTCACCCTGGCCCGCACCCGCGACGGCAAGGACACCATCTCGGTGACCGGCAACGTACTGCGCGACTACCTGACCGACCTGTTCCCGATCATGGAGCTGGGCACCAGCGCCAAGATGCTGTCGATCGTGCCGCTGATGAACGGTGGCGGCCTGTTCGAAACCGGCGCCGGCGGTTCGGCTCCGAAGCATGTGCAACAGCTGCTGGAAGAGAACTTCCTGCGCTGGGATTCCCTGGGTGAGTTCCTGGCCCTGGCCGCCTCCCTGGAGCACCTGGGCAACACCTACAACAACCCGAAAGCCCTGGTACTGGCCAAGACCCTGGACCAGGCCACCGGCCAGTTCCTCGACAACAACAAGTCGCCATCGCGCAAAGTCGGCAACATCGACAACCGCGGCAGCCACTTCTACCTGGCGCAGTACTGGGCACAAGCCCTGGCCGCCCAGACCGAGGACGCTGCCCTGCAAGCGCAGTTCAGCCCTCTGGCCAAGACCCTGACCGAGAACGAAGCGACCATCGTCGCCGAGCTCAACGCCGTACAGGGCAAGCCCGTGGACATCGGCGGCTACTACAGCGCCAACCCTGAGCTGGTGAGCAAGGCCATGCGCCCGAGCGCCACCCTCAACGCGGCCATCGCTGCGCTGGTGTAAGCACGAGCGAACATACAAACCCCGGCCTAGCGCCGGGGTTTGTGCTTCTGGGCCCACTAGGAGCCAGCTTGCCGGTGAACGCCTCTACGCCGGACATGCGGCGCTCGCTTCGCCGGCAAGCCGGCTCCTACAATGCTTCCCCCTTATAAAGGAGTGCCTTTATGGAATGGCAACCCCATATCACTGTCGCCACCATCGTCGAGGACCAGGGCCGCTTCCTGTTCGTCGAGGAGTACTCGGGCGAACACGCCGTGCTCAACCAGCCCGCCGGGCACCTGGATGCCAATGAAAGCCTGCTCCAGGCGGCCATTCGCGAAACCCTGGAGGAAACCGGCTGGGACGTGGAGTTGACCGGCGTGGTCGGCATCTACCTGTACACCGCCCCCAGCAACGGCGTGACCTACCAGCGCGTGTGCTTTGCCGCCAAAGCGCTGCGCCACCGTCCGGACTATCAGCTGGATGACGGCATCATCGGCCCACGCTGGCTGAGCCGCGAGCAACTGCTGGAACAGCGCGCCCACTGGCGCAGCGAGCTGATCCTGCAATGCCTGGACGATTACCTGGACGGCCAGTTGCACAGCCTGGCGCTGATCCGACCAATGCTTTAACCGCAGTTTTAGCCTTGCAGGCCTCAGCCTGTTAGAATCGCGTCCTTTTTCAAGACACCCGTTGAATTCCTATGCGTGATCCAGCCTCTTCTGACACCCAAAAGAAACGCGTCATTGTCGGCATGTCCGGCGGCGTGGATTCTTCCGTTTCCGCCCTCCTGCTGATGGAACAGGGATACCAGGTGGAAGGCCTGTTCATGAAGAACTGGGAGGAAGACGACGGCACCGAATACTGCACCGCCATGGACGACCTGGCCGACGCCCAGGCCGTGTGCGACAAACTTGGCATCAAGCTGCACACCGCCAACTTCGCCGCCGAGTACTGGGACAACGTGTTCGAGCACTTCCTGGCCGAATACAAGGCCGGCCGCACGCCGAACCCGGATATCCTGTGCAACCGCGAAATCAAGTTCAAGGCGTTCCTTGACTACGCCATGATGCTCGGCGCCGACCTGATCGCTACCGGCCACTATGTACGCCGCCGCGACATCGACGGCCGCACCGAACTGCTCAAGGGCCTGGACCCGAACAAGGACCAGAGCTACTTCCTGCATGCCGTGGGCGGCGAGCAGATCGCCAAGACCCTGTTCCCGGTAGGCGAGCTGGAAAAACCCGAAGTGCGCGCCATCGCCGAGAAACATGACCTGGCCACCGCCAAGAAGAAAGACTCCACCGGCATCTGCTTTATCGGTGAGCGGCGCTTCAGCGACTTCCTCAAGCAATACCTGCCGGCCCAGCCCGGCGAGATCAAGACTACCGAAGGTGAAGTCATCGGCCGCCACCACGGCCTGATGTACCACACCATCGGCCAGCGCCAGGGCCTGGGCATCGGCGGCCTGAAAGACGCCGGCGAAGAGCCGTGGTACGTGCTGATCAAGGACCTGGAGCACAACGAGCTGATCGTCGGCCAGGGCAACGACCATCCGTGGCTGTTCTCCCGCGCCCTGCTGGCTTCCGACATCTATTGGGTCAACCCCATCGACCTGAGCCAGCCACGGCGCCTGACCGCCAAGGTGCGCTACCGCCAGAGCGACCAGCCCTGCACCCTGGAGCGGACCGCCAACGGCTATCGCGCCACCTTCGACGATCCGCAGCGCGCGGTGACTCCCGGCCAGTCCGTGGTGTTCTACGACGGTGAAATCTGCCTCGGCGGCGGCGTGATCGAAGTGGCCGAACCCTGGAGCAGCAAGGACGTCCGCCCATGAGCCCGATTCAGGAGCAACTGACGGCGCTGGGTGGAGTATTCCTCGCTGCGGTGCTGGTGGACCGCATCGCCAAGACCGGCCAGGTCAGCGAAGCGGCCTTGAGCTGCATGCTCGGCAGCCTGCTGATCCGTGACCCCAAGGACACCCTGGAGGTCTACGGTGGCGACGACCTCAACCTGCGCGAGGGCTACCGCGCCCTGATCGGCGCTCTGGAGCGCGACCCCAGCACCCTGCAACGCGAGCCCCTGCGCTACGCCTTGTCGATGCTCGGCCTGGAACGCCAGTTGGCCAAGCGCGATGACCTGCTGGAAACCATCGGCAAGCGCCTGCCACAGATCCAGTCCCAGGTCGAACACTTCGGCCCGGCCCACGAAAACGTCATTGCTGCATGCGGCGGGCTGTACCAGGACACCCTGAGCACCCTGCGCCAACGCATCCAGGTGCACGGCGACATGCGCAACCTGCAGCAGCCGAGCAACGCCTCGAAGATCCGCGCCCTGCTGCTGGCCGGCATTCGCTCGGCGCGCCTGTGGCGCCAGCTGGGCGGCCATCGCTGGCAACTGGTGATCAGCCGGCGCAAATTGCTCAAAGAGCTGTATCCATTGATGCGCAGCAGCTGAGCTGCGCCTGATTTTTCAAGAGCTGCGCGTAAGACGCTGGTCAGTTGGCAACGGACCCGCGGATATTTTCATGTATGATACGCGCCCCATTTCGTTGCCCGACTGTCCGAGAACACCCCATGCAGCTCTCTTCGCTCACTGCGGTTTCCCCTGTTGACGGCCGCTACGCCGGCAAAACCCAGGCCCTGCGCCCCATTTTCAGCGAATACGGCCTGATCCGTGCTCGCGTCCTCGTTGAAGTGCGCTGGCTCCAGCGCCTGGCCGCCCACAGCGCCATCAGCGAAGTGCCGGCGTTCTCCGCCGAAGCCAACGCCGTCCTCAATGCCCTGGCAGAGAACTTCTCCCTGGAGCACGCCGAGCGCGTCAAAGAGATCGAGCGCACCACCAACCACGACGTCAAGGCCATCGAGTACCTGCTCAAGGAACAAGCCGCCAAGCTGCCTGAGCTGGCCAACGTCAGTGAGTTCATCCACTTCGCCTGCACCAGCGAGGACATCAACAACCTGTCCCACGCCCTGATGCTGCGCGAAGGCCGTGATGACGTGATGCTGCCGCTGATGCGCCAGACCGCCAACGCCATCCGCGAACTGGCGATCCGCTTCGCCGAAGTGCCGATGCTGTCGCGCACCCACGGTCAGCCGGCCTCGCCGACCACCCTGGGCAAGGAACTGGCCAACGTCGTGTACCGTCTGGAGCGCCAGATCGCTCAGGTCGCCGCCGTGCCACTGCTGGGCAAGATCAACGGCGCCGTGGGCAACTACAACGCCCACCTGTCGGCCTATCCGGACATCGACTGGGAAGCCAATGCCCGCGCCTTCATCGAAGACGAGCTGGGCCTGGCCTTCAACCCCTACACCACGCAGATCGAGCCGCACGACTACATTGCCGAGCTGTTCGATGCCATCGCCCGCTTCAACACCATCCTGATCGACTTCGATCGCGATATCTGGGGCTACATCTCCCTGGGCTACTTCAAGCAACGCACCATTGCCGGCGAAATCGGTTCCTCGACCATGCCGCACAAGGTCAACCCGATCGACTTCGAAAACTCCGAAGGCAACCTGGGGATCGCCAACGCCCTGTTCCAGCACCTGGCGAGCAAGCTGCCCATCTCCCGCTGGCAGCGCGACCTGACCGACTCCACCGTCCTGCGCAACCTGGGCGTGGGCTTCGCTCACAGCGTGATCGCCTACGAAGCCAGCCTCAAAGGCATCAGCAAGCTGGAGCTCAACGCCCAGAAGATCGCCGAAGACCTGGATGCCTGCTGGGAAGTGCTGGCCGAGCCGATCCAGACCGTGATGCGTCGCTACAACATCGAAAATCCGTACGAAAAGCTCAAGGAACTGACCCGCGGCAAGGGCATCAGCCCTGAAGCGTTGCAGACTTTCATCGACGGGCTGGACATGCCTGCCGCGGCCAAGGCCGAGCTCAAGCAGCTCACCCCAGCCAGCTACATCGGCAATGCCGCGGCCCAGGCCAAGCGCATCTGAGCCACCGCCCGACCTTTTGACGCCCGGCCGCGCCGGGCGTTTTTATTCCTGCTAGAAAAGTAAACTTTTTCAATAGGTTACACATGAATCCTGACATTCCACTTCAACTTCTGGGCGGCATCACTGCACGGGAATTTCTGCGTGACTACTGGCAGAAAAAGCCCCTGCTGATCCGTCAGGCCCTGCCTGACTTCGAAAGCCCGATCGAACCCGACGAACTGGCCGGCCTGGCCCTGGAAGAAGAAGTCGAATCGCGCCTGGTGATCGAGAACGGCGAGCGCCCCTGGGAACTGCGTCGCGGCCCGTTCGCCGAAGACGAGTTCAGCAAGCTGCCGGAGCGTGACTGGACGCTGCTGGTACAGGCCGTGGACCAGTTCGTCCCGGAAGTCGCCGAACTGCTGGAGCATTTCCGCTTCCTGCCGAGCTGGCGCATCGATGACGTGATGATCAGCTTCGCCGCACCGGGCGGTAATGTCGGCCCGCACTTTGACAACTACGACGTGTTCCTGCTGCAAGGCCACGGCAAGCGCAACTGGAAGATCGGCCAGATGTGCGACTCCGAGAGCCCGCTGCTGCAGCACGCGGACCTGCGCATCCTCGCCGAGTTCGAAGAGACTGAAAGCTGGGTCCTGGAACCCGGTGACATGCTCTACCTGCCGCCGCGCCTGGCCCACTACGGCGTTGCGCTGAATGACTGCATGACCTATTCGGTGGGCTTCCGCGCCCCGAGTGCCGCTGAAGTCCTGACTCACTTCACCGACTTCCTCGGTCAGTTCCTGCCGGACGAAGATCGCTACACCGACGCCGACGTACAGCCGGCCAGCGACCCGCACCAGATCCAGCAGGACGCCCTCGACCGCCTCAAGAGCCTGCTGGCCGAGCACATGAGCGACGAGCGCCTTTTGCTGACCTGGTTCGGCCAGTTCATGACCGAGCCGCGTTATCCGGAACTGGTGGTCGGCCCGGAACTGGAAGAAGACGACCTGCTGGGCAGCCTGGAACAGGGCGCGATCCTGATCCGCAACCCGAGCGCGCGCCTGGCCTGGTCGGAAGTGGATGAAGACCTGTTGCTGTTCGCCAGCGGCCAGAGCCGCCTGCTTCCCGGTAAACTGCGCGAGCTGCTGAAAATGATTTGCGCCGCCGATGCCCTGCATATCGACAACCTCGGCCCCTGGCTGGCGGATGACGATGGGCGCGGCCTGTTGTGTGAACTGGTCAAGCAAGGGAGCCTGGGGTTCGCCGATGAATAAGATTCGCGTACGTGTCGCAGACTGGCAAAAGGATAACGCCGAGATCCGGCGTATTCGTGAAGCGGTGTTCATTGCCGAGCAAGCGGTTCCACCGGAACTGGAATGGGACGCCGACGATGACAGCGCCGTGCACTTCCTGGCCTTCGAGGGCGATTTTCCGATTGGCACCGCGCGCCTGCTGCCCGACGGCCATGTCGGCCGGGTTTCGGTACTCAAGGACTGGCGCGGCCTGAAGGTCGGCGATGCGCTGATGCATGCGGTGATCGACGAAGCCGAGAAACGCGGCCTCAAGCAGCAGATGCTCAGCGCCCAGGTCCAGGCCACGCCGTTCTACGAGCGCCTGGGCTTCTCGATTGTCAGCCAGGAGTTTCTCGAAGCAGGGATTCCTCACGTTGACATGGTCCGCGGCGCCTGACCGACATGCCCTGGCGGCAATGACCCAAGCCAACGCCCCGCCATCCCCTTGCCCCGACCGGCGCAAGACCAGGATGCCGGGGCGTTTTGCCGTCTAGGATTCAACTTGCCCCACCCAAAGCCGACAAAGTGTCAAACTCAAGGCTTTACGCCAGCTACTCGCGGAGATAACGGATATGTCCCTACGCACCTTGCTCACGACGCTGCTGCTGACCTTCAGCTGCTCGGTCATGGCCGCCACCGAGATCGTGCCCCTCAACAACCGCACCAGCGCCGACCTGCTGCCGGTGGCGCAGAATTTTCTCGGCAAGGACGGCAAGGTCAGCGCCTATGGCAACCAACTGATCGTCAATGCCGAGCCGGGCAAGATCGCCGAACTGCGGGCTTTCATTGCGCAATTGGATACGGCGGCCAAGCGCCTGCTGATCACCGTCGACACCAACGAGAACAACTTCCAGGACAACCAGGGTTATTCGGTCAACGGCGCGCCGCAAACCCGGATCATCAATCGCAGCACCGAGAGTCGCGATGGCGGCATCCAGCAGATCCAGGCCAGCGAAGGCGTGCCGGCCCTGATTCAGGTCGGTCAGAGCGTGCCCCTGACCACGACCCAGACCGATCCCTACGGTCGCCCGCAAAACCAGACCCAGTACCGCAACGTCACCCAGGGCTTCTATGTCACGGCCAGCGTGACCGGCGAGACCGTGCACCTGAGCATCAGCACCAATCGTGACCGCATGAGCCAGGAACGTCCTGATGTAGTGAACGTGCAAAGTACCGACACAACCGTCAGCGGTCGCCTTGGCGAGTGGATCACCCTGGCGGGCGTCAATCGCCAGACCCAGGCCGACAAGCAGGCTCTGGGCCGCAGCTATTCGACCCAAGGCCGGGATGACATGACCTTGCGGGTCAAGGTCGACGCATTGGACTAAAGCACCAAAAACTGACTGATTAGTCGTATTAGACCAAAGATGTAGTGGCGCAAAAAAAGCACTACAAAACATTTGACGGGCCAAAAAACCGCGGGCATGATGGCCTCGCTCCCGCTAATCAGGGGCCCTGGCAAGGGCCTTCGGATCGCCGCTCCAACCTACCCAACCGAGCCGATTCGTGTCTGTACTGCCCACAAGGTGTGTTTGACGAGATTGCGACTGGAACGAAGTTGTCCCGAGGGACGGAAGCGTAATTAGGTCGATCGGCAACACACTGTTGGAACGCACCCAGGCCCACGACGCCCGAATGCGCACCGCAGCTCGCCTTCACCTGCTCACTTTTCCCCTCGAGCTCATCGTTCACCCGTCGCCATCCCCGCCATACACCCTCGACCGCCTAAGCTTCCTGGTCAGCGAGCAGCCTTCCACGCAACGTTATGACGCGTGATCGGCGGAGCCGGAATTTTCCAACCAAGAACGACTTTTTACACAAGACGCGACGAGGTTTATCTCCATGGCACTGACACGCGAACAGCAAATTGCAGCCCTTGAAAAAGACTGGGCTGAAAACCCGCGCTGGAAAGGCGTGACTCGCACCTACTCCGCTGCCGACGTGGTCCGTCTGCGTGGTTCGGTTCAACCCGAGCACACCCTGGCACGCATGGGCGCCGAGAAGCTCTGGAACCTGGTCACCCAAGGTGCCAAGCCGTCCTTCCGTCCTGATAAAGATTTCGTCAACTGCATGGGCGCCCTGACCGGCGGCCAGGCTGTTCAACAGGTCAAAGCCGGTATCCAGGCCATCTACCTGTCGGGCTGGCAAGTGGCTGCGGACAACAACTCCGCAGAATCCATGTACCCCGACCAGTCGCTGTACCCGGTGGACTCGGTTCCAACCGTGGTCAAGCGCATCAACAACTCGTTCCGTCGTGCGGACCAGATCCAGTGGAAAGCCGGCAAGAACCCGGGCGACGAAGGCTACATCGACTACTTCGCGCCAATCGTGGCCGACGCTGAAGCCGGTTTCGGCGGCGTGCTGAACGCCTACGAGCTGATGAAGAGCATGATCGAAGCAGGCGCCGCCGGCGTTCACTTCGAAGACCAGCTGGCTTCCGTGAAGAAGTGCGGCCACATGGGCGGCAAGGTACTGGTGCCGACCCAGGAAGCTGTACAGAAGCTGACCGCTGCCCGTCTGGCGGCCGACGTTGCCGGCGTACCGACCATCATCCTGGCCCGTACCGACGCCAACGCTGCTGACCTGCTGACTTCGGACTGCGACCCGTACGACCAGCCGTTCGTGACAGGCACTCGCACCCAGGAAGGCTTCTACAAAGTGAAAGCCGGCCTGGACCAGGCAATTGCCCGCGGTCTGGCCTACGCGCCTTACGCCGACCTGATCTGGTGCGAAACCGCCAAGCCGGACCTGGACGAAGCCCGTCGTTTCGCCGAAGCGATCAAGAAGGAATACCCGGACCAGATCCTGTCGTACAACTGCTCGCCTTCCTTCAACTGGAAGAAGAACCTGGACGACGCCACCATCGCCAAGTTCCAGCGCGAGCTGTCCGCCATGGGCTACAAGCACCAGTTCATCACCCTGGCCGGTATCCACAACATGTGGCACAGCATGTTCAATCTGGCGCATGACTACGCCCGCAACGACATGACTGCCTACGTGAAACTGCAAGAGCAAGAGTTCGCCGACGCGGCCAAAGGCTACACCTTCGTGGCTCACCAGCAGGAAGTGGGCACCGGCTACTTCGACGACATGACCACCGTGATCCAGGGCGGCTCGTCCTCGGTAACCGCCCTGACCGGCTCCACCGAAGAAGAGCAGTTCCATTGATTCCAGGCCTCGCGCCTTGATCGAGCGGCCAATGCAGATCCGGTAAAAACAACTGCATTGCTGTAAAGCTGACGCCCCGACTGGTTCGGGGCGTTTTTTTTGCCCGCACTCCCAGCAGGAGCCAATTTGCCGGCGAAACAGGCCTGCGCATTTCCCAATCCGCCTGCCTCCAGCAAAATTCGCCGACAAGTCGGCGCCGCCCAAAAAGCCGACGAAATATTGATCCAGAGCGGTGTTACCCAGAGCGAAACAGGTTAAAAGGTGCGCCCCTGCTACTTGCAGTAACAGGGATATATCCGGCAACTTTCCCACGCCTCCAAGGGGAGCAGAATAAAACACCCTCTAAATAATATTGATTATCATTTAGAGACTAAAACTTTCATTACAGCAGGGACAAAACATAATTAACAAAACATCCCCTAATGCCCGCAGGCTGCGGCTTACGGGGCTACAGGGGTGAGCTATGTCCTTATTACGATAAACAATTTCGCTTTAGAAATTTTACTTGCCCGGTGTTTAGCCATAAAATCAGCGCGATTGATTGCGCTGCGACATATCGTCACTGCTTTATTTCTTTATCAAGCTCAGAGACTCTTGCTCTCTGTTAAGGATTACCAGCATGCCCGAAGCGACAGGACTCATGGCCCACAACTGGGGCTTTGCCATTTTCCTTCTGGGTGTTGTCGGCCTCTGCGCCTTCATGCTCGGCGTCTCCAGCCTCCTCGGGTCAAAAGCCTGGGGCCGCAGCAAAAACGAACCGTTCGAGTCCGGCATGCTACCTACCGGTGGCGCCCGCTTGCGGCTCTCAGCCAAATTCTATCTGGTCGCGATGCTCTTCGTGATCTTCGATATCGAAGCCCTCTTTCTCTTTGCCTGGTCTGTGTCCGTCCGCGAAAGCGGCTGGACCGGATTCGTCGAAGCTCTCGTTTTCATAGCAATTCTGTTGGCAGGTCTTGTCTACCTTTGGCGAGTGGGGGCTCTTGACTGGGCTCCGGAAGGTCGTCGTAAGCGGCAGGCGAAGCTAAAACAATGAGGCTTTGGCGATGCAATACAATCTCACCAGGATCGACCCCGATGCTCCTAACGATCAGTACCCGATCGGCGAACGTGAAACCGTTTCCGATCCGTTAGAGGATCAGGTCCACAAAAACATCTTCATGGGCAAGCTGGAAGACGTGCTGAGCGGCGCGGTCAACTGGGGGCGTAAGAACTCCCTGTGGCCGTACAACTTCGGTCTGTCCTGCTGCTACGTGGAAATGACCACCGCCTTCACGGCGCCCCATGACATCGCGCGCTTTGGCGCCGAGGTTATCCGGGCGTCGCCGCGTCAGGCGGACTTCATGGTTATCGCCGGTACCTGCTTCATCAAGATGGCGCCGATCATCCAGCGTCTCTACGAGCAAATGCTTGAGCCCAAGTGGGTCATCTCCATGGGTTCGTGCGCCAACTCCGGCGGCATGTACGACATCTACTCCGTAGTTCAGGGGGTGGACAAGTTCCTGCCCGTGGACGTCTACGTACCTGGCTGCCCGCCCCGCCCCGAAGCGTTCCTGCAAGGCTTGATGCTCTTGCAAGAATCCATTGGCCAGGAGCGTCGCCCACTGTCCTGGGTCGTCGGTGATCAAGGCGTGTATCGCGCCGAGATGCCGTCGCAAAAGGAGCAGCGCCGCGAACAGCGTATTCAGGTCACCAACCTGCGCAGCCCTGACGAAGTCTGATCCAGATCTGTTCTGACAAAGAAACGACACTGGCTTCACTCTTTACGTTGACCGAAAGCGATAAAAAACCATGACTACAGGCAGTGCTCTGTACATCCCGCCTTATAAGGCTGACGACCAGGATGTGGTCGTCGAACTCAATAACCGTTTTGGCCCTGAGGCGTTCACCGCCCAGGCCACCCGCACCGGCATGCCGGTGCTGTGGGTTACCCGCTCCAAACTCGTCGAAGTCCTGACCTTCCTGCGCAACCTGCCCAAGCCGTACGTCATGCTCTATGACCTGCACGGCGTGGACGAGCGCCTGCGTACCAAGCGCCAGGGCCTGCCGGGTGCCGACTTCAGCGTGTTCTACCACTTGCTGTCGATCGAACGTAACAGCGACGTGATGATCAAGGTGGCCCTCTCCGAAGGCGACCTCAGCCTGCCCACCGTCACCGGTATCTGGCCCAACGCCAACTGGTACGAGCGTGAAGTCTGGGACATGTTCGGCATCGACTTTGCCGGCCACCCGCACCTGTCGCGAATCATGATGCCGCCGACCTGGGAAGGTCACCCGCTGCGCAAGGACTTCCCGGCTCGCGCCACCGAGTTCGATCCGTTCAGCCTGAACCTGGCCAAGCAGCAGCTGGAAGAGGAAGCCGCGCGCTTCCGTCCGGAAGACTGGGGCATGAAGCGTTCCGGCGCCAACGAGGACTACATGTTCCTCAACCTGGGTCCGAACCACCCTTCGGCTCACGGTGCCTTCCGTATCATCCTGCAACTGGATGGCGAAGAGATCGTCGACTGCGTACCGGACATCGGCTACCACCACCGTGGTGCAGAGAAGATGGCCGAGCGTCAGTCCTGGCACAGCTTCATCCCTTACACCGACCGCATCGACTACCTGGGCGGGGTGATGAACAACCTGCCGTACGTGCTGTCGGTCGAGAAGCTGGCCGGCATCAAGGTGCCGGAGAAGGTCGACGTCATCCGCATCATGATGGCCGAGTTCTTCCGCATTACCAGCCACCTGCTGTTCCTGGGCACCTACATCCAGGACGTCGGCGCCATGACCCCGGTGTTCTTCACCTTCACCGACCGTCAGCGCGCCTACACCGTGATCGAAGCCATCACCGGTTTCCGCCTGCACCCGGCCTGGTACCGCATCGGCGGCGTTGCCCACGATCTGCCCCGCGGCTGGGAAAAGCTGGTCAAGGACTTCGTCGAATGGCTGCCCAAGCGCCTCGACGAATACACCAAGGCTGCCCTGCAGAACAGCATCCTCAAGGGCCGGACCATCGGTGTCGCCGCCTACAACACCAAGGAAGCCCTGGAATGGGGCGTCACCGGTGCCGGCCTGCGCTCCACCGGTTGCGATTTCGACCTGCGCAAGGCCCGTCCGTACTCCGGCTACGAGAACTTCGAGTTCGAAGTCCCGCTGGGTGCCAACGGTGACGCCTACGACCGTTGCATGGTTCGCGTGGAAGAAATGCGCCAGAGCATCAAGATCATCGATCAGTGCCTGCGCAACATGCCGGAAGGCCCGTACAAGGCGGACCACCCGCTGACCACGCCGCCGCCGAAAGAGCGCACCCTGCAGCACATCGAGACCTTGATCACGCACTTCCTGCAGGTTTCGTGGGGCCCGGTCATGCCGGCCAACGAATCCTTCCAGATGATCGAAGCGACCAAGGGCATCAACAGTTATTACCTGACGAGCGATGGCGGCACCATGAGCTACCGCACCCGGATCCGTACCCCAAGCTTCGCCCACCTGCAGCAGATCCCTTCGGTGATCCGCGGCAGCATGGTCGCGGACTTGATCGCGTACCTGGGTAGTATCGACTTCGTTATGGCCGACGTGGACCGCTAAGCATGAACAGCACGCTTATCCAGACTGACCGTTTCGCCCTGAGCGAAACCGAGCGCTCGGCCATCGAGCACGAGATGCATCACTACGAAGACCCGCGCGCGGCGTCGATCGAAGCCCTGAAGATCGTCCAGAAGGAACGTGGCTGGGTGCCTGACGGCGCGGTCTACGCCATCGGCGAGATCCTCGGCATCCCCGCCAGCGACGTAGAAGGCGTGGCGACGTTCTACAGCCAGATCTTCCGCCAGCCAGTGGGCCGCCACATCATTCGCGTCTGCGACAGCATGGTCTGCTACATCGGCGGCCATGAGTCCGTAGTCAGCCAGATCCAGAGCGAGCTGGGCATCGGCCTCGGCCAGACCACCGCCGACGGCCGCTTCACCCTGCTGCCGGTGTGCTGCCTGGGCAACTGCGACAAGGCCCCGGCGCTGATGATCGACGACGACACTTTCGGCGACGTACAGCCCGCTGGCGTGGCCAAACTGTTGGAGGGCTACGTATGACCCTGACCTCTTTCGGCCCTGCGAACCGCATTGCGCGCACCGCAGAAACCCACCCCCTGACCTGGCGTCTGCGTGACGACGGCGAGCCGGTATGGTTCGACGAGTACCAGGCCAAGAACGGCTACGCTGCAGCGCGCAAGGCTTTCGCCGACCTGTCCCAGGACGATATCGTCCAGACCGTGAAGGACGCCGGCCTCAAGGGCCGCGGCGGTGCGGGCTTCCCCACCGGCGTGAAGTGGGGCCTGATGCCCAAAGACGAATCCATGAACATCCGCTACCTGCTGTGCAACGCGGACGAAATGGAACCCAACACCTGGAAAGACCGCATGCTGATGGAGCAACTGCCCCATCTGCTGATCGAAGGCATGCTGATCAGTGCCCGTGCACTGAAGACCTACCGCGGCTACATCTTCCTGCGCGGCGAGTACACCACCGCCGCCAAGCACCTGCGCCGTGCCGTGGAAGAAGCCAAGGCTGCTGGCCTGTTGGGCAAGAACATCCTGGGCAGCGGTTTCGATTTCGAACTGTTCGTGCACACCGGCGCCGGGCGCTACATCTGCGGTGAAGAAACCGCACTGATCAACTCCCTGGAAGGCCGTCGCGCCAACCCACGCTCCAAGCCGCCCTTCCCCGCCGCCGTAGGCGTGTGGGGCAAGCCGACTTGCGTGAACAACGTCGAGACCCTGTGCAACGTGCCGGCGATCATCGGCGACGGCGTGGAGTGGTACAAATCCCTGGCCCGCGAAGGCAGTGAAGACCACGGCACCAAGCTGATGGGCTTCTCCGGCAAAGTGAAGAACCCTGGCCTGTGGGAGCTGCCCTTCGGCGTGACCGCGCGCGAGCTGTTCGAGGACTACGCCGGCGGCATGCGCGACGGCTTCAAGCTCAAGTGCTGGCAGCCCGGCGGCGCCGGTACCGGCTTCCTGCTGCCGGAACACCTGGACGCGCAAATGTACGCCGGCGGCATCGCCAAAGTGGGCACCCGCATGGGTACCGGCCTGGCCATGGCGGTGGACGACAGCATCAACATGGTGTCGCTGCTGCGCAACATGGAGCAATTCTTCGCCCGTGAATCCTGCGGCTTCTGCACCCCTTGCCGTGATGGCCTGCCATGGAGCGTCAAACTGCTGATGGCCCTGGAAAAAGGCCAGGGCCAGCAGGGCGACATCGAGACCCTGCTGGGTCTGGTGGGTTTCCTCGGCCCGGGCAAGACCTTCTGTGCTCACGCACCGGGTGCCGTGGAGCCTTTGGGCAGTGCCATCAAGTATTTCCGTCCAGAGTTCGAAGCCGGCATCGCGCCTACCAGCGCCGCCGTCCCGCCTCTGGCCCGACCGATCGTAGTCGGCGCGTAACGCTTAGATGAGGGCGCAGGGTCCGTGCCCTGCGCTCGACGTGCGATGACGCCGTGAACGGCTGTGTTGATTCGCACGCATAACAAGATTCCATTAGCCACGCCCGCTGACACCGGGCCAACGAAGAACTTTGAACCATGGCCACTATCCACGTAGACGGCAAAGCGCTCGAAGTCGATGGGGCGGACAACCTGTTACAGGCGTGTCTGTCACTAGGCCTCGACATCCCTTATTTCTGCTGGCACCCCGCTCTCGGTAGCGTCGGTGCCTGTCGCCAGTGCGCGGTCAAGCAGTACACCGACGAGAACGACACCCGTGGTCGTATCGTCATGTCCTGCATGACCCCGGCCACCGACAACACCTGGATCTCCATCGACGATGAAGAATCCAAGGCCTTCCGTGCCAGTGTTGTCGAATGGCTGATGACCAACCACCCTCACGACTGCCCGGTCTGTGAGGAAGGCGGTCACTGCCACCTGCAAGACATGACGGTGATGACCGGCCACAACGAGCGCCGTTATCGCTTCACCAAGCGCACCCACCAGAATCAGGACCTCGGCCCGTTCATCGCTCACGAGATGAACCGCTGCATCGCCTGCTACCGCTGCGTACGCTTCTACAAGGACTACGCCGGCGGCACCGACCTGGGCGTCTACGGCGCCCACGACAACGTGTACTTCGGTCGCGTTGAAGACGGCACCCTGGAAAGCGAGTTCTCCGGCAACCTCACCGAGGTCTGCCCGACCGGTGTGTTCACCGACAAGACTCACTCCGAGCGCTACAACCGCAAATGGGACATGCAGTTCTCGCCAAGCATCTGCCATGGCTGCTCCAGCGGTTGCAACATCTCCCCGGGCGAGCGCTATGGCGAACTGCGCCGCATCGAAAACCGCTACAACGGTTCGGTGAACCAGTATTTCCTCTGCGACCGTGGCCGCTTCGGTTATGGCTACGTCAACCGCAAGGATCGTCCACGCCAGCCACGCCTGGCCGACGGCACCCAGCTGACCCTGGACCAGGCCCTGGACCAGGCCGCCGACCTGCTGCGCGGTCGCAACATCGTCGGTATCGGCTCGCCTCGCGCCAGCCTGGAAAGCAACTACGCGCTGCGTGAACTGGTCGGCGCCGAGCACTTCTACAGCGGCATCGAAGCGTCTGAACTGGAGCGCATCCGCCTGGTTCTGCAGGTGCTGAACGACAGCCCGCTGCCGGTTCCGAACCTGCGCGAGATCGAAGACCACGACGCGATCTTCGTCCTTGGCGAAGACCTGACCCAGACCGCTGCCCGCATGGCCCTGGCCCTGCGCCAGTCGGTCAAGGGCAAGGCCGAGGAAATGGCCGACGCCATGCGCGTCCAGCCTTGGCTCGACGCTGCGGTGAAGAACATCGGTCAGCACGCGCTGAACCCGCTGTTCATCGCCAGCCTTGCTGAAACCAAGCTCGACGACGTCGCCGAGGAGTGTGTACACGCCGCTCCCGACGACCTGGCGCGCATCGGTTTCGCCGTGGCCCACGCCATCGACGCCAGCGCCCCTGCCGTGGAAGGCCTGGACAGCGAAGCCCTGGAACTGGCCAAGCGCATTGCCGACGCCCTGTTGGCGGCCAAGCGCCCACTGATCATTTCCGGTACTTCCCTGGGTTCCAAGGCGCTGATCGAAGCCGCAGCGAACATCGCCAAAGCCCTGAAGCTGCGCGATAAAGCCGGCTCCATCAGCCTGATCGTGCCAGAGGCCAACAGCCTCGGCCTGGCCATGCTCGGCGGCGAATCCGTGGACGCCGCCCTGCAGGCGGTAGTCGACGGTAAAGCCGACGCCATCGTGGTGCTGGAAAACGACCTGTACACCCGCACCGACGCGGCCAAGGTGGATGCGGCCCTCAGCGCGGCCAAGGTGGTTATCGTTGCCGATCACCAACAGACCGCGACCGTCGAGCGCGCGCACCTGGTGCTGTCGGCAGCCAGCTTCGCCGAAGGCGACGGCACCCTGGTCAGCCAGGAAGGTCGCGCCCAGCGCTTCTTCCAGGTCTTCGATCCGACCTACCTGGACGCCAGCATCATGGTCCACGAAGGCTGGCGCTGGCTGCATGCCCTGCGCAGCACCCTGCTGAACAAGCCGGTGGACTGGACCCAGCTGGACCACGTGACCGCTGCCTGCGCCGCGAGCACCCCGCAACTGGCCAGCATCGTCGATGCCGCACCTTCCGCAGCATTCCGTATCAAAGGCCTGAAACTGGCCCGCGAACCGCTGCGCTACAGCGGCCGTACCGCCATGCGCGCCAACCAGAGCGTGCACGAACCGCGTACCTCGCAAGACCCGGATACCGCCTTCGCCTACTCCATGGAAGGTTACTCGGGCTCCGCCGAGCCGCGCTCGCAAGTGCCATTCGCCTGGTCGCCGGGCTGGAACTCGCCGCAAGCCTGGAACAAGTTCCAGGACGAAGTCGGCGGCCACCTGCGTGCCGGTGACCCGGGTACTCGCCTGATCGAAAGCCAGGGCGACCGTCTGAACTGGTTCGCCAGCGTCCCGCGGGCCTTCTCTCCGGCCCAGGGCACTTGGCAAGCGGTGCCGTTCTATCACCTGTTCGGCAGCGAGGAGAACTCTTCGAAGGCCGCTCCGGTGCAGGAGCGCATTCCGGCGGCCTACGTGGCCCTGGCCAAGTCCGAAGCCGATCGCCTGGGCGTCAACGACGGTGCCCTGCTCGCAGTGAGTCTGGCTGGCCAGACCCTGCGTCTGCCGCTGCGCATCAACGAAGAGCTGGGTGCCGGCCTGGTGGGCCTGCCTGCCGGTCTGGCGGGCATTCCTCCGGCATTCTTTGGCAAATCCGTTGACGGTCTGCAGGAGGCGGCGCAATGAGTTGGTTTACCCCTGAAGTGATCGACGTGATCCTGACGGTCGTCAAGGCCATCGTGATCCTGCTGGCGGTGGTGATCGCCGGTGCGCTGCTGAGCTTCGTCGAACGTCGCCTGCTGGGCTGGTGGCAGGACCGTTACGGTCCGAACCGCGTTGGCCCGTTCGGCATGTTCCAGATCGCGGCCGACATGCTGAAGATGTTCTTCAAGGAAGACTGGACCCCGCCGTTTGCCGACAAGGTGATCTTCACCCTGGCACCGGTGGTCGCCATGTCCGCCCTGCTGATCGCCTTCGCGATCATCCCGATCACCCCGACCTGGGGCGTCGCGGACCTGAACATCGGCCTGCTGTTCTTCTTCGCCATGGCCGGTCTGTCGGTCTACGCGGTGCTGTTCGCCGGCTGGTCGAGTAACAACAAGTTTGCCCTGCTGGGCAGCTTGCGGGCCTCGGCCCAGACCGTGTCCTACGAAGTGTTCATGGGCCTGGCGCTGATGGGCATCGTGGCTCAGGTCGGTTCCTTCAACATGCGCGACATCGTCGAGTACCAGGCGCAGAACCTGTGGTTCATCATTCCGCAGTTCTTCGGCTTCTGTACCTTCTTCATCGCTGGCGTGGCCGTGACTCACCGTCACCCCTTCGACCAGCCGGAAGCGGAACAGGAACTGGCCGACGGTTACCACATTGAATACGCCGGCATGAAATGGGGCATGTTCTTCGTCGGTGAATACATCGGCATCATCCTGATCTCGGCGCTGCTGGTCACCCTGTTCTTCGGTGGCTGGCACGGTCCGTTCGGCATCCTGCCGCAACTGTCCTTCGTCTGGTTCGCCCTGAAGACCGCGTTCTTCATCATGCTGTTCATCCTGCTGCGCGCCTCTATCCCGCGCCCGCGCTATGACCAGGTGATGGACTTCAGCTGGAAATTCTGCCTGCCGCTGACCCTGATCAATTTGCTGGTGACCGCTGCGGTTGTGTTGTTGAACACGCCTGCGGGCGCGGTTCAGTGAGGATTTGACCCATGTTCAAATATATTGGCGACATCGTTAAGGGTACCGGTACCCAGTTGCGCAGCCTGGTGATGGTGTTCGGTCACGGCTTTCGCAAACGCGACACCCTGCAATACCCCGAAGAGCCGGTGTACCTGCCGCCACGCTACCGTGGCCGTATCGTCCTGACTCGCGACCCCGATGGCGAAGAGCGTTGCGTTGCCTGCAACCTGTGCGCCGTGGCCTGCCCTGTGGGTTGCATCTCGCTGCAGAAAGCTGAAACGGAAGACGGTCGCTGGTACCCGGAGTTCTTCCGCATCAACTTCTCGCGCTGCATTTTCTGCGGTCTCTGCGAGGAAGCCTGTCCGACCACCGCAATCCAGCTGACACCGGATTTCGAGATGGCCGAGTTCAAACGTCAGGACCTGGTTTACGAGAAAGAGGATCTCTTGATCTCCGGTCCCGGAAAGAACCCTGACTACAACTTCTATCGTGTTGCAGGTATGGCCATTGCCGGCAAGCCAAAAGGCGCCGCGCAGAACGAAGCCGAACCGATCAACGTGAAGAGCTTGCTGCCTTAAGGAAGAACGATGGAATTCGCTTTCTATTTCGCATCAGGTGTTGCCGTTGTTTCCACGCTGCGCGTGGTTACCAACACCAACCCTGTGCACGCCCTGCTCTACCTGATCATTTCGCTGATCGCCGTGGCCATGACCTTCTTCAGCCTCGGCGCGCCGTTCGCCGGCGCCCTGGAAGTGATCGCCTACGCCGGCGCCATCATGGTGCTGTTCGTGTTCGTGGTAATGATGCTGAACCTCGGCCCGGCCGCGGCTCAGCAAGAGCGCATCTGGCTCACGCCGGGCATCTGGATCGGCCCGGTGATCCTCGCCGCGCTGCTGCTGGCTGAACTGCTGTACGTACTGTTCAGCCACCAGAGCGGTGCCGGTATCGGTCAAACCACCGTCAGCGCCAAGGCCGTGGGCATCAGCCTGTTCGGCCCTTACCTGCTGGTGGTCGAACTCGCCTCGATGCTGCTGCTCGCCGCAGCCGTCACGGCGTTCCACTTGGGCCGCAACGAGGCGAAGGAGTAATACGATGCCTACTATCCCTCTCGGTACTATCCCGATGGAACATGGCCTGGCAGTTGCCGGCATCCTGTTCTGCCTCGGTCTGGTCGGCCTGATGGTCCGCCGTAACATCCTCTTCGTGTTGATGAGCCTGGAAGTGATGATGAACGCCTCGGCATTGGCCTTCATCGTTGCGGGCGCCCGCTGGGCGCAGCCGGATGGACAAGTGATGTTCATCCTGGTGATCAGCCTGGCAGCCGCCGAGGCCAGTATCGGCCTGGCGATCCTGTTGCAGCTGTACCGCCGCTTCCACACTCTCGATATCGATGCAGCCAGCGAGATGCGCGGATGAACCTTCTCTTTCTGACTTTCGTATTCCCCCTGATCGGTTTCCTGCTGCTGTCGTTCTCTCGGGGACGCCTCTCGGAAAACCTCTCGGCCCTGATCGGCGTCGGCTCCATTGGCCTGTCGGCCATCGTGGCCGCCTACGTGATCTGGCAATTCAACGTCGCGCCACCAGCGGATGGCCACTACACCCAGGTGTTGTGGCAGTGGATGTCGGTGGACGGTTTCGCGCCGAACTTCGCCCTGTACCTGGACGGCCTGTCCGTGACCATGCTGGGCGTGGTAGTCGGCGTGGGCTTCCTGATCCACCTGTTCGCGTCCTGGTACATGCGTGGTGAGGCCGGCTACTCGCGCTTCTTCGCCTACACCAACCTGTTTATCGCCAGCATGCTGTTCCTGGTCCTGGGCGATAACCTGCTGTTCCTGTACTTCGGCTGGGAAGGCGTGGGCCTGTGCTCCTACCTGTTGATCGGTTTCTACTACAGCAACCGCAACAACGGTAACGCCGCACTCAAGGCCTTTATCGTCACCCGGATCGGCGACGTGTTCATGGCCATCGGCCTGTTCATCCTGTTCCAACAGGTGGGCACGCTGAACGTCCAGGAACTGCTGGTGCTGGCTCCGCAGAAATTCCAGGCCGGCGATTTCTGGATCACCCTGGCGACCCTGATGCTGCTGGGCGGCGCCGTGGGCAAATCCGCGCAACTGCCACTGCAGACCTGGCTGGCGGACGCGATGGCTGGTCCGACCCCGGTTTCGGCACTGATCCACGCCGCAACCATGGTGACCGCCGGTGTCTACCTGATCGCCCGTACCCACGGCCTGTTCACCCTGGCGCCGGAAATCCTGCACCTGGTGGGCCTGGTAGGTGGCGTGACCCTGGTACTGGCCGGCTTCGCCGCGCTGGTGCAGACCGACATCAAGCGGATCCTCGCCTACTCCACCATGAGCCAGATCGGCTACATGTTCCTGGCCCTGGGCGTTGGCGCCTGGGACGGCGCGATCTTCCACCTGATGACCCACGCCTTCTTCAAGGCCCTGCTGTTCCTGGCCTCCGGTGCGGTGATCGTTGCCTGCCACCACGAGCAGAACATCTTCAAGATGGGCGGCCTGTGGAAGAAGCTGCCTCTGGCCTACGCCAGTTTCATCGTCGGCGGCGCCGCACTGGCGGCCCTGCCTCTGGTGACCGCAGGCTTCTACTCCAAGGACGAGATCCTCTGGGAAGCCTTCGCCAGCGGCAACCACGGCCTGCTGTACGCCGGTCTGGTGGGTGCGTTCATGACCTCGCTGTACACCTTCCGCCTGATCTTCATCACCTTCCACGGTGAAGCCAAGACCGAAGCCCACGCCGGCCACGGGATTTCCCACTGGCTGCCGCTGGTGGTGCTGATCGTGCTGTCCACCGGGATCGGCGCGATGATCACTCCGCCCCTGCATGGTGTGCTGCCGCTGAGCGCCGGTCATGCCGGTGGCGAAGCCAAGCACAGCCTGGAAATCGCCTCGGGTGCCATCGCCCTGGCCGGTATCCTGCTGGCCGCCCTGTTGTTCCTTGGCAAGCGTCGCGTTGTGACCGCCATCGCCAACAGTGGCATCGGGCGTCTGCTCTCGGCCTGGTGGTTCGCCGCCTGGGGCTTCGACTGGATCTACGACAAACTGTTCGTCAAGCCATACCTGGCCATCAGCCATGTACTGCGCAAGGACCCGCTCGATCAGACCATCGGTTTGATCCCGCGTATGGCCAAAGGGAGTCACAACTCCCTGAGCCGTACCGAGACCGGTCAACTGCGTTGGTACGCCGCCTCGATGGCAGCCGGTGCCGTGCTGGTCATCGGCGCCATTGTGCTGGTAGCGGTCTGATATGAACCTTGCGAACTTGCGAAAGGAATTGAGCCCGTCATGATTCTGCCTTGGCTAATCCTGATCCCCTTCATCGGCGGCCTGCTGTGCTGGCTGGGTGAGCGCTTCGGCGCCACCCTCCCCCGCTGGATTGCGCTGTTGACCATGACCCTGGAACTCGCCCTCGGCCTCTGGCTGTGGGCCCACGGTAACTATTCATATGCTCCGGCGCCTGGCGTCGATCCGACTTGGGCCATCGAGTTCAAGCACCAGTGGATCGAGCGCTTTGGCATCAACGTGCACCTGGCCCTCGACGGCCTGTCGCTGTTGATGGTGCTGCTGACCGGTCTGCTGGGTATCCTCTCGGTACTCTGCTCCTGGAAAGAGATCCAGCGCCATGTGGGCTTCTTCCACCTGAACCTGATGTGGATCCTGGGCGGCGTGGTCGGCGTGTTCCTCGCGCTGGACCTGTTCATGTTCTTCTTCTTCTGGGAAATGATGCTGGTGCCGATGTACTTCCTCATCGCGCTCTGGGGTCACAGCTCGGCAGACGGCAAGAAAACCCGGATCTACGCAGCGACCAAGTTCTTCATCTTCACTCAGGCTTCCGGCCTGATCATGCTGGTGGCGATCCTGGGCCTGGTACTGGTCAACTTCAACAACACCGGGGTCATCACCTTCGATTACGCCCAGTTGCTGAAGACCAAGATGTCCACCGCCACCGAGTACATCCTGATGCTCGGCTTCTTCATCGCCTTCGCGGTGAAGCTGCCGGTGGTGCCGTTCCACTCCTGGCTGCCTGACGCTCACGCCCAGGCACCGACTGCCGGTTCCGTGGACCTGGCGGGCATCCTGCTGAAGACCGCGGCCTATGGCTTGCTGCGTTTCGCCCTGCCGCTGTTCCCCAACGCCTCGGCAGAGTTCGCACCGATCGCCATGACCCTGGGTCTGATCGGGATCTTCTACGGTGCCTTCCTGGCCTTCGCCCAGACCGACATCAAGCGCCTGATTGCCTTCTCCAGCGTTTCCCACATGGGCTTCGTGCTGATCGGTATCTACTCCGGCAGCCAGCAAGCCCTGCAGGGCGCGGTGATCCAGATGCTGGCCCACGGTGTTTCGGCAGCCGCGCTGTTTATCCTCAGCGGCCAGCTGTACGAACGCACCCATACCCGCGACATGCGTGAAATGGGCGGTCTGTGGTCGCGTATCGCCTACCTGCCGGCCATCAGCCTGTTCTTCGCGGCCGCCTCCCTGGGCCTGCCGGGCACCGGCAACTTCGTCGGCGAGTTCCTGATCCTGATCGGTACCTTCGTCAGCGCTCCTTGGATCACCGCGATCGCGACGTCCGGCCTGGTATTCGGTTCGGTGTACTCGCTGATCATGATCCACCGTGCCTACTTCGGCCCGTCCAAGTCGGATGCGGTGCTCCATGGCATGGATGCTCGCGAACTGATCATGGTGCTGGGACTGGCGGTCCTGCTGATCTACATCGGCGTGTACCCGCAACCGTTCCTCGATACCTCTGCCGCCACCATGCATGGCGTGCAGCAATGGCTCAGCACCGCCTTCACTCAACTCGCTTCGGCCCGGTAAGAGCGCTATGGACTTTACGATTCAACACTTTATAGCCCTGGCGCCGCTGCTGATCACCAGCGCCACCCTTGTGGTGGTGATGCTGGCGATCGCCTGGCGGCGCAACCACGCCCAGACCTTCCTGCTGTCGGTGGCCGGTCTGAACCTGGCATTGCTGTCGATTTTCCCGGTGCTGAAAGTGGCACCGCTGGCAGTGACCCCGCTGTTGCAGATCGACCAGTTCGCCTGCCTGTACATGGCCCTGATCCTGGTGGCCACCCTGGCCTGCGTCACCCTGGCCCACGCCTACCTGGGCGACGGCAGCAGCGGCTACCCGGGCAACCGTGAAGAGCTGTACCTGCTGATCCTGCTGGCCGCCGCTGGTGGCCTTGTACTGGTCAGCGCGCAGAACCTGGCCGGCCTGTTCATCGGCCTGGAGCTGCTCTCGGTACCGGTCTACGGGCTGGTGGCCTACGCCTTCTTCAACAAGCGCTCCCTGGAAGCCGGCATCAAGTACATGGTGCTGTCGGCCGCCGGTTCGGGCTTCCTGTTGTTCGGCATGGCCCTGCTCTACGCCGAAGCCGGCAGCCTGAGCTTCAGCGGCATCGGCCAGGCCCTGGCCGCCACCGGGCTGCCAAGCCCGCTGGCACAACTGGGCCTGGGCATGATGCTGATCGGCCTGGCCTTCAAGCTGTCGCTGGTGCCGTTCCACCTGTGGACCCCGGACGTCTATGAAGGCGCTCCGGCTCCGGTTGCAGCGTTCCTGGCAACCGCCAGCAAGGTGGCGGTGTTCGCGGTGCTGGTGCGTCTGTTCCAGCTCTCGCCAGTGGCCAGCAGCGGCGTCCTGAGCAACGTGCTGACGGTGATCGCCATTGCCTCGATCCTGGTGGGCAACCTGTTGGCGCTGACCCAGAGCAACCTCAAGCGTCTGCTGGGTTACTCGTCCATCGCTCACTTCGGTTACCTGCTGATCGCCCTGGTGGCGAGCAAGGGCCTGGCCATGGAAGCCATCGGCGTGTACCTGGTCACCTACGTGATCACCAGCCTTGGCGCCTTCGGCGTGATCACCCTGATGTCCTCGCCGTACAAAGGCCGTGATGCCGACGCCCTGTACGAGTACCGTGGCCTGTTCTGGCGCCGTCCGTACCTGACCGCCGTGCTCACCGTGATGATGCTGTCCCTGGCCGGCATCCCGCTGACCGCGGGCTTCATCGGCAAGTTCTACATCATCGCTACCGGTGTCGAAGCGCACCAATGGTGGCTGGTCGGTTCCCTGGTCATGGGTAGCGCCATCGGCGTCTTCTACTACCTGCGCGTGATGGTCACCCTGTACCTGATCGAGCCGAACCTGCGCCGCGTCGACGCCCAACTGCACTGGGAACAGAAAGCCGGTGGCGTCATGCTGCTGGCCATCGCGGTCCTGGCGTTCTTCCTCGGCGTCTACCCACAGCCGCTGCTGACCCTGGTCCAGCACTCCGGCCTGGCGGGTTGATCGCTTAGGTTTCAACGCAACAAACAAAACGGCACCTTCGGGTGCCGTTTTGCATTTCAGGGCCCTGCCCTCCCCTCTTCCCAGCGAAACTCGGAATCGCCCTTCCTGTCACGTCGACCCGGTCCGACATTCAGCCCGACGCCACGGGCATAAACTGTTGCCAGATCAAACGCGGCGCTCAGCGGGCCTTGACCAAAGCTGTAGCGTCATCCAATTTATACGCAGGAAGCGTATGAAATGAATGCTCTGTTTATTGAACTGCCGGCATTTGCACGATACCGAAGGGACTTCCTTGACGACGAGTTGTTCTGCGAACTGCAGATCGAATTGCTGCGCCACCCGCACGCGGGAGTGCTGATTCAGGGCACTGGCGGCTTGCGCAAGATGCGTTTCATCGATGAGCGACGCAACAAGGGCAGGCGTGGCGGGCTGAGGGTGATCTATTACTGGTGGTCCGGAGGGGCGCAGTTCTGGCTCTTCACCCTGTTCGACAAGGAGCAGATGGACGACCTGCTACCGCAGCAGCGACAACAGCTCAAACAACTGCTGGAACGTGAAATCGAGGCCAGAAGACATGACCAAACGTGACATCTTTTCCGAACTGGTGGAAGGCATCGACGCCCTCACCCAGGAACGCCAGGGCAAGATCACCCTGCGCAGCCATAAAGTGAAGCTGGACAAGCTGCCCCCCATCACTGCCACCGAGGTGATGAACATCCGCCAGCAACTCAATCTCTCGCGCTCGGTATTCGCCATGTACCTGCGCACCAACACCCGCACCCTGGAGAACTGGGAACAGGGCCGCGCCACACCCAATGCCCAGGCCACCACCCTGATCCGCCTGGTGCAACGCTACCCCGATACCGTGGAGCGCCTAGCCTCGCTGGCCTGAGCACGCTGGTACTGATCTACGGGCAACAAAAAACCCGCACCAGGCGGGTTTCTTGTTGCAGCAAACGCCAACTTAGTCAGCCAGGCGCCAGGTTGTACCGCCCTTGCCGTCTTCCAGAATCACGCCCATGGCGGTGATCTGATCGCGAATACGGTCGGACTCAGCCCAATCCTTGTTGGCACGGGCCGCCAGACGGGCCTGGATCAGCGCCTCGACTTCTGCCGCATCAACCCGGCCTTCGGCGCCGGCCTGCAGGAAGTCATCGGCTTCCAATTGCAGCACACCCAGCACGCTGGCCAGTTCTTTCAGACGTGCCGCCAGACCCGCCGCCGCGTCGATATCGCTTTCGCGCAGGCGGTTGATCTCACGCACCATCTCGAACAGTACGGCACAGGCTTCCGGAGTACCGAAGTCGTCATTCATCACCTGGGTGAAACGTTCGACAAAGGCTTCGCCACCGGCCGGCGCCACTTTCGGCAGCCCCTTGAGCGCATGGTAGAAGCGCTCCAGCGCGCCCTTGGCGTCCTTGAGGTTGTCTTCCGAGTAGTTGATGGCGCTGCGGTAGTGGCTGGCCACCAGCAGGTAACGCACCACTTCCGGATGGTACTTGTCGAGCACGTCGCGAATGGTGAAGAAGTTGTTCAAGGACTTGGACATCTTCTCGCCATTGATGCGGATCATGCCGCAGTGCATCCAGGCATTGGCGTAGGTCTTGCCGGTCGCCGCCTCGCTCTGGGCAATCTCGTTCTCGTGATGCGGGAACTCCAGGTCGCTGCCGCCACCATGAATGTCGAAAGTCTCGCCCAGGCAGCAGGTGGACATCACCGAGCACTCGATATGCCAACCCGGACGACCGTCCCCCCAAGGCGACGGCCAGCTTGGCTCACCCGGCTTGGCAGCTTTCCACAGGACGAAGTCCAATGGATCCTGCTTTGACTCGCCCACTTCGATCCGCGCGCCGATGCGCAGGTCTTCGATCTTCTTGCGCGACAGCTTGCCGTAGCCCATGAACTTGCCGACGCGGTAGTACACGTCGCCATTGCCCGGCGCATAGGCGTAGCCCTTGTCGATCAGGGTCTGGATCATCTTCAGCATGCCCGGAATATGATCCGTGGCACGCGGCTCCATGTCCGGCTTGAGGATGTTGAGGCGCGCTTCATCCTCGTGCATCGCCGTGATCATGCGTTCGGTCAGGACATTGAACGGCTCGCCGTTCTCCTTGGCCCGGTTGATGATCTTGTCTTCGATGTCGGTGATGTTGCGCACGTACGTCAGGTCATACCCGCTGAAACGCAGCCAGCGGGTAATCAGGTCGAAGGCCACCATGCTGCGGCCGTGCCCCAGGTGGCAATAGTCGTACACGGTCATGCCGCACACGTACATGCGCACCTTGTTGCCATCCAAAGGTTTGAAGACTTCTTTGCTCTTGGTGAGCGTGTTGTAGATCGTTAGCACGTTAGTTCCTTGACTGAATCACTGACCCCAGGAGTCGCGCAGGGTCACGGTACGGTTGAATACCGGAGCACCGGGCTTCGAGTCCTTGATATCCGCGCAGAAGTAGCCTTCGCGCTCGAACTGGAAACGGTCTTCCGGCTGTGCGTTGCCCAACGAGGGTTCGGCACGACAACCAGTGAGCACTTGCAGGGAGTCAGGGTTGATGTTGTCCAGGAAACTCGCGCTGTCTTCGGCCTTCTCCGGGTTCGGAGAACGGAACAGACGATCGTACAGGCGCACTTCGCACTCGATGCTGGCAGCGGCCGGCACCCAGTGGATCACGCCCTTGACCTTGCGGCCTTCAGGGTTCTTGCCCAGGGTGTCTGGGTCGTAGGAGCAACGCAGCTCGACGATATTGCCCTCGGCATCCTTGATCGCTTCGTCAGCACGGATCACGTAGCTGCCGCGCAGACGCACTTCACCGTTCGGCTCCAGGCGCTTGTAGCCTTTGGGCGGCTCTTCCATGAAGTCGTCACGGTCGATGTAGATTTCACGAGCGAACGGCAGCTGGCGCACGCCCAGTTCTTCTTTCTGCGGATGACGCGGCAGTTCGAGGTTCTCGACCTGGCCTTCCGGGTAGTTGGTGATCACGACTTTCAACGGACGCAGCACGCACATGGCGCGCGGGGCATTCGCATCGAGGTCCTGGCGGATGCTGAATTCCAGCATGCCGTAGTCGACCACGCCGTCGGAGCGGTTGGTGCCAACCATCTCGCAGAAGTTGCGGATCGACGCCGGCGTGTAACCACGACGACGGAAGCCCGACAGGGTCGACATGCGCGGGTCGTCCCAGCCATTGACGTGCTGCTCGTCCACCAGTTGCTTGAGCTTGCGCTTGCTGGTGATGGTGTAGTTGAGGTTCAGGCGGCTGAATTCGTATTGACGCGGGTGCGCCGGTACCGGCAGGTGCTCGAGGAACCACTCATACAGCGGACGATGGCTTTCGAACTCCAGGGTGCAGATCGAGTGGGTGATGCCCTCGATGGCGTCCGACTGACCGTGGGTGAAGTCGTAGTTGGGGTAGATGCACCACTTGTCACCGGTCTGGTGGTGATGAGCGTGACGGATCCGGTACATGATCGGGTCGCGCAGGTTCATGTTCGGCGAGGCCATGTCGATCTTGGCCCGCAGCACGCGGGCGCCGTCCGGGAACTCACCGGCGCGCATGCGGGCGAACCAGTCCAGGTTCTCTTGCACCGAACGCTCGCGGAACGGGCTGTTCTTGCCAGGCTCGGTGAGGCTGCCGCGGTATTCCTTGGCCTGTTCAGGGGTCAGGTCGCAGACATAGGCCTTGCCCGCCTTGATCAGTTCCACGGCCCAGTCGTGCAGCTGGTCGAAGTACTGCGAGGCATAACGCACTTCGCCGGACCACTCAAAACCCAGCCACTTGACGTCGCTTTCAATGGCGTCGATGTACTCCTGGTCTTCCTTGGCCGGGTTGGTGTCGTCGAAACGCAGGTGCGTGACGCCGCCGAACTCCTGGGCCAGACCGAAGTTCACGCAGATCGACTTGGCGTGACCGATGTGCAGGTATCCATTGGGCTCCGGAGGGAAGCGGGTCACGATCTGTGTGTGCTTACCCGAGTCCAGATCCGCCTGGATGATCGGGCGCAGGAAGTTGACCGGCACGGCCGGTCCAGTCTTGGAATTCGAGGTAGGGTCGACAGTGGGCTTGCTCATAGGATCCTTGAACGTACAAGTGCGCGGCCGGACGCGGCCTGATAAATCAAAACGGGTATCATAGCCGATGCTGTCAAGCGCCTGACAGAGCGCAGCTTTAAAACTGCGGCGATTAATGGCCCGGCAGTGAAAAAACAGCCTCGAATTTCGCGGTTGTCACGCTAAACTGCGCTCCTTGGCTGCAGGATGGCCAAATCGGTGCGGACCGCATGCGTGCCCCGCCCCCCAGGATTTTCTTGAAATCGCTTTTCCTTATAAAGAGTACCGACCATGACCCAAGTCAAACTGACCACCAACCACGGCGAGATCGTGCTGGAACTGAACGCCGAGAAAGCCCCGTTGACCGTGGCCAACTTCGTCGAATACGTGAAAGCCGGTCACTATGAAAACACCGTATTTCACCGCGTCATCGGTAACTTCATGATCCAGGGCGGCGGCTTCGAACCTGGCATGAAAGAAAAGAAAGACAAGCGTCCAAGCATCCAGAACGAAGCGGACAACGGCCTTTCCAACGACAAGTACACCGTCGCCATGGCCCGCACCATGGAGCCGCATTCGGCCTCCGCGCAATTCTTCATCAACGTTGCCGACAACAGCTTCCTCAACCACAGCGGCAAGACCGTTCAAGGCTGGGGCTACGCGGTATTCGGTAAAGTGATCGCCGGCACCGAAGTGGTCGACAAGATCAAAGGCGTGGCCACCACCATGAAAGCCGGCCACCAGGACGTACCCGCAGAAGACGTGATCATCGAGAAAGCCGAGATCATTGAGTGATACTGCTGATTTCAGATTTGCATCTGATTGATACACGCCCGGACATTACCCGGGCGTTTCTGGATTTACTCGGTGGGCGCGCTCGCGCCGCCGAGGCGCTGTACATCCTCGGGGATTTTTTCGAGGTATGGATCGGCGACGATGCCATGACCCCCTTCCAACTTTCCATTTGCCAGGCACTGCGGGAGCTGAGCGACAGCGGTACGCAGGTTTTCCTCATGCACGGCAATCGCGATTTCATGCTTGGCCAAGCCTTTTGCAAGGCGGCCGGCGCCACCCTGCTCAAGGACCCCAGCGTCGTCGACTTTTACGGTGAACCGGTATTGCTGATGCATGGCGATAGCCTGTGTACCCGCGACGAAGCCTACATGCGCATGCGCCGCTACCTGCGCAACCCGCTGAGCCTGTGGATTCTGCGGCACCTGCCGTTGCGCACCCGGCGCAAGCTGGCGCGCAAGCTGCGCAACGAAAGCCAGGCCCAAACCCGCATGAAGGCCAACGACATTGTCGACGTGACCCCGGACGAAGTACCGCGGATCATGCGCGAACATGGAGTCGGCACCCTGGTTCACGGCCATACCCACCGCCCGGCGATTCACAAGCTGCAAATTGGCGAGCAGGCCGCCAAGCGCATTGTGCTGGGGGATTGGGACCGTCAGGGATGGGCGTTGCAGGTGGACGAGCAAGGCTTCCAACTGGCTGCGTTCGATTTCGTGCCCACCCAGTTGGCGTTGCCGGACTCGCCTTGAGCGGCGCTTCTTTCGCTGGCACGCCGGCTCCTGCAACAAGGTCATTAGTGTAGGAGCCGGCTTGCCGGCGAAGCAGCCAGCCGGCCTTGCATGCCCCTTGCGGACGCCTTCGCTGGCAAGCCCGCGCCTACGGCAATGGGCGTCAATGCCCCGCCGAAGCCGGGCCGGCCTTGGCGGCGAAGGGTGGCTTGGCCAGCCACACCAGCAGAATCAGGCCCATGAAGCCCCAGCCCAGCAAGGTGAAATAGTCCACGGTCGAGAGCATGTACGCCTGGCTGGTCAGGACTTGATCCAGTTGCGCGTAAGCCTTGCTGCTCGCTCCACCCAGATTGTTCAGCGCATCCCGGGTCACCGGATCGAAGATGCTCATGCTCTCACTCATGTAGGCATGGTGCTGATCGGCCCGGCGAATCCAGATCCAGGTCGTCAGCGACGCCGCAAAGCTACCCCCCAGCGTCCGCAGGAAGGTCGCCAGGCCAGCGCCGTCGGCGATCTGGTGCGGCGGCAGATCGGACATCAGGATGCTCAGGGTCGGCATGAAGAACAGCGCCACGCCAATCCCCATGAACAGCTGCACCAGGGCGATGTGCTGGAAGTCCACCTCATTGGTGAAACCGGCACGCATGAAGCAGCTCAGGCCAATGGCCAGGAACGCCAGCCCGGCCAGCAGGCGCAGGTCGAACCTGTGGGCGTACTTGCCGACAAAGGGCGACATCAGCACCGGCAGGATGCCGATCGGCGCCACTGCCAGCCCGGCCCAGGTGGCGGTGTAGCCCATCTGGGTCTGCAACCATTGCGGCAGGATCAGGTTGATCCCGAAGAACCCGGCGTAACCGCCCACCAGCACAATGGTGCCGATGCGGAAGTTGCGATGGGCGAACAGCCGCAGGTTGACCACCGGATGACGATCGGTCATTTCCCAGATCACGAACACCGCCAGGGCAATCACCGAGATCAGCGTGCCGACGATGATGAAGTTGGACTCGAACCAGTCCAGGTCATTGCCCTTGTCGAGGACGATCTGCAAGGCCCCCACCCCGACGATCAGGCTCAGCAAACCGATGTAGTCCATCGGCTGTCGGCTGGTGACCACCGGCCGCGCCTTCAATTGCTGCTGCACCACCCAGGCGGCGAACAGACCAATCGGCACGTTGATGAAGAAGATCCACGGCCAGCTGTAGCTGTCGGTGATCCAGCCACCGAGTATCGGCCCGGCAATCGGCGCCACCACCGTGACCATCGCCAGCAGCGCCAGGGCCATGCCCCTCTTCGCCGGTGGGTAGACGGCAATCAGCAAGGTCTGGGTCATCGGGTACAGCGGGCCCGCCACCACCCCTTGCAGCACGCGAAAACCGACGAGCTCGGGCATCGAGGTGGAAATGCCGCACAGGAACGAGGCCAGCACGAACAGCAGCGTGGCCCAGATAAACAGCTTCACCTCGCCGAAACGCCGGCTCAGCCAGCCGGTCAGCGGCAAGGCGATGGCGTTGCTCACGGCGAACGAGGTAATCACCCAGGTGCCCTGTTCCGAACTCACCCCGAGGTTGCCGGAGATGGTTGGCAACGCCACGTTGGCGATGGTGGTATCGAGCACCTGCATGAAGGTCGCCAGGGACAGGCCGATGGTGCTCAGCAGCAGGCTGGGCGGCTTGAAAGATGCGTTATTGCTCATCGCGAATCCTTTGGAACAGGGCAGGCACCCCGGCCGTCAGGCAGGCCGGGGTCGACGGATTGGCGAATCAGCGCTGGGCGGTCTTGCCGATGGCCGCGCTGTTGTCGTGAATCAGGCGGGCAATCAGCGTATCGGCCTCACCCAACTGACGGTCGTAGACATTGGTGCTGAAAGACGCCTTTTGCGGAGGCTGCTGGGCCAATACCGGGCCGCTCTGGTCCCGCAGGTTGACGTTCACCAGAGTCGACAGGCCAACCCGCAGCGGATGCTTGGCCAGCTCTTCGGCATTCACGTGGATACGCACCGGCACCCGCTGCACGATCTTGATCCAGTTGCCGGTGGCATTCTGTGCCGGCAGCAAGGCGAAGGCGCTGCCCGTACCGGCACCGAGGCTATCGATGGTGCCGCTGTACTTCACATCGCTGCCGTAGATGTCCGCTTCGATCTCGACCGCCTGACCGATGCGCATGTCCCGCAGCTGGGTTTCCTTGAAGTTGGCGTCGATCCACAGCTGGTCGAGGGGAATCACCGCCATCAGCGCGGTGCCCGGCTGGACCCGCTGCCCCAGTTGCACGGTGCGCTTGGCCACATAGCCGGTCACCGGCGCAATCAGGGTACTGCGGGCATTGTTCAGGTAGGCCTGACGCAGTTGCGCAGCCGCGGCCTGCACATCCGGATGGTTGGAAACCACGGTGTCATCCACCAGCGCGTTGGTGGTGTTGAGTTGCTGCTGGGCATTGGCCAGGGCGTTTTGCGCCGAGGTCAGGTCATCGCGAGCGTGGGACAGTTCTTCCTGGGAAATCGCTCCGCTGGCCGCCAGGTTCTTGCGCCGACTGAAGTTCTCCTGAGCCTTCTGCACTTCGGCTTTCTGCGCCGCCACCTGGGCCCGCATGCCATCGACATTGCTGTACAGGCCGCGCACCTGGCGCACCGTGCGCGCCAGATTGGCCTCGGCACTCTGCAGGCCGACCTGGGCGTCGTTGGGGTCGAAGTTGATCAGCACCTGGCCTTCATGCACCAGGTCGCCGTCGTCGGCACCGATGCTGACCACGGTGCCGGTGACCAGCGGGGTGATCTCCACCACGTTGCCGTTGACATAGGCATCGTCGGTGCTTTCATTCCAGCGCCCGTAGAGTTCATGCCAGGCGAACACGCCCAGGCCACCCAGGATGACCAGGGCCGTGAGCCCCAGCAACATGACTTTGCGCTTGCGCGATTGAGCGCCGTCCGGGGTGTTTTCGGTTGTTTGAGTGTCGGCAGTGGCCATGACGAATACCTCGAATTATTTAGTCTGCGGGGCTGGGGTCGGGTTGGCCGAAGCCAGGTTCTGGGCGCCGAAGCCGCCCCCCAACGCCTGCATCAGTTGGATCGACAGATCAATCTGCTGGGCGTTCAGCGTGGCCAGCTGACGCTGGGCCTGGAGCAACTGCTGCTCGATGCTCAGCACATCCAGGTAGTTGCCGATACCGGAACCGAAGCGCTGGACCACGGTGTTGTAGGAGTCCCGGGCAATGTCCGTGGCATGTTGCTGGGCGACGATCTGCCGCCCGATATCCCGCAGCTGCGAGATGCTGTCGCTGACATCCCCCAGGGCGGTCACCAGGGTCTTGTTGTACTGCGCCACCGCCAGGTCGTAGTCGGCGTCCCGGGCATCCAGGTCCGCGCGCAGGCGCCCACCGTCGAAAATCGGCAGCGAAACGGTCGGCGCAATGCTGAAGAAACGGCTGGCGGAGCCGAACATCGCATCCCCCAGCAACGACTCGGCGCCGGCGCTGGCACTCAGGTTGAGGTTGGGATAGAAGCGGGTCTTGCTGGCGTCGATGTTCTTGCTCGCCGCTTCCACCCGCCAGCGCGCCGCTACCAGATCGGGCCGGCGTCCCAACAGTTCGGCGGGCAAGGTCGAAGGCAGGGCCACGGCACTGGCCTGCAGAACCTTGGGCCGGACGATGTCGTCGGCCCGACCCGGGCCCTTGCCCAGGAGCACCGCGAGGGTGATCCTGGCGCTCTGCAGCTGCTTCTCGGCGTCGATCAGACTGGCCTGGGCACTGGCCTCCAGGCTTTCGGTCTGCTGGTACTGGTACTGGCTGTCGATCCCGGAATCCAGGCGGCGCCGACTCAGATCGAGCATCTGCCGGGTCCGCTTGAGGTCTTCGTCGGCCAGGTCATGGACGATATGTGCCCGCCCCAGGTCGCTGTAGGCCCTGGCCACATCGGCGGCCAGGGTCAGGCTGGCGGCCTGGCGGTCGATCTCGGCGGCGCGGGCCTGACCCAGCGCGGCCTCCCAGGCCGCACGCTGGCCGCCCCAGAGATCGAAGTTGTAATTGAAGGTGGCGCTGATGTTGCGCACCGTGGAATAGGCACCGCCCTGACCCAGCGGGTCCTGGTCACGGGCCAGACGCGAACGGCTGACGCCGGCGCTGGCATCCAGGGTCGGCATCCGCTCGGCATCGGCGGCATAGGCCGCGGCGCTGGCCTGATGGGCCCGGGCGCTGGCGATCTGCATGTCCGGGCTGTCCCGCAGGGCTTCCAGGATCAGGCCATCGAGCTGGCTATCGCCCAGGCTTTTCCACCAGTCGCGTTGCGGCCAGGCCGCCGGCGAGAGCTTCACGCCATTGAGCGACTGACCGGTTGCCAGGCTGTGTGCCTCAAGGTTGACGCCGGAAGTCTCCAGGCCACTGTAATTGGCACAACCGGCCAGGCTCATGGCCAACAGCACCAGGCTGACACGTGTACGCAAGGTTTTACTGCTCATTTTTCACCTAAGCGCAGGACAGTGATCGGGTCACCGGCTGCCAGCAGAATTTTCTTGAGGATCTGTTCCAGGGTGCGCAACTCGTCGGGCGTGATGGCACCGGCCAGCTGGTTCATTGCATTGGCGCCGATGTAGGGCAGCCGATCGGCGAGCTTCTGCCCCTCCTCGGTCAGCACCAGGCGCACTTGGCGCCGGTCGCCTTCCGAGCGTTTGCGGGCAAGGAAATCCTTCTGTTGCAGACGATCGAGCATGCGGGTCATCGAACCGCTGTCCAGGGACAGGTGACGACACAACTCGGCCGGGGTATCGACCCCGAACTGGGCCATGATGATCAGCACCTTGAACTGCGCCGCCGTGATGCCGTGGGGCTCCATGTGCGTGTCGATGATCCGGTCCTTGAGCAAGGCGGCACGCCCCAGCAACAGGCCGAGATGGCAATTGTGAAAGTCGTCGGGTTCGAAATGCTTCATCTGACCACCAATTAGCTGCCTAGGCAGAGAGTGTGTGTCGAGATATTACTGCCTAGGCAGAGAATGTCAACGCAGTAGTTAGCTTGCTCTTTATTTGCTTGATAAACGGCGCAGCACGCCGCCTTGAACGCGGCGCAGGTCCGGAGCGAGGAAAGAAGCCAGGTGAACGGGAGGCGTTGCGCCTCCCGGCGGCAGGACTTAGAAGTCGCGCTTGTAGAAGATGTCCAGGGAGCTGGCAAAGCCGCTGGCCGCTTCCAGGTAGACCTTCTTACTCAGTTTGTAGCGCAGGGCGATGGTGCTGGCCGGCTCGAACACCCCGACGCCATAGCGCAGGCTGAGCTTCTCGGAAATATTGCCGCTGGCCACCACGCTGGTGCTGTTGCCGCTGCCCTGGGTATCGAGCTGGAAGTCCTGAATCCCCAGGTTCTTGGCAATGCTGCCGGTGAGTTCGGAGCTGCCCATCAGCCCCAGCCCCAAGGCGGCCTGGGCCAGCATGTTGTTGTCCTCGCCGGTGGAGCTCAGCGGCCGTCCCAGCACCAGATAGGACAACGCCTGCTCCTGGCTCATGGCCGGTTCGGAGAAGATCTGCGTCGCCGGTTGCTCGGCACTGCCACTGAGGCGGATGCCGGCGATCACGTTGTCGGTCTGGCGCACCGCTTCGATGTCCAGGTACGGCTGGTCGATGGGACCGGCGAACAGCAACCGCGCCCGCCGTACCGTCAGGCGCTGGCCGTAGGCGCGGTAGCGGCCATCGTTGAGCCACAGCTCGCCGCGGGTGTCCATGTTGTCGCCGATATGCACGTGGCCCTGCAGGTTGGCGGTCAGACCGAAGCCGGCAAAACTGAGTTTGTCCTGCCCCACCTCAACATCGATGTTCATCGCCATGGCCATGGGCTTTTGCCCCTCTTCGGTCTGCTGACCGACGATGACCGTGTCGTCGGACACCTTGACCGTGGACGGCGGCAGTTCACGCACGGTGATCTGGCCCCTGGGAATCAACACCTTGCCATCGATCGCCAGCTTGTCGTCGCGCAGCGAGATCTTCAGATCCGGCGCCACTTCCAGCGCCGCATAGGGCTCGACCGTCACCGGCAGCTGCGTGCCCTTGAGATTCAGGTCCACCATCAGCGCCCGGCCCCAGGCCAGGTTGCCAGTGAGGCTGCCCTGCCCGGACTTGCCGCTTTTCCAGCCGCCATCCAGGCGCACGCTCTCGCCCATGATCTGTGCGGTCAATTGCAGGTCTTCGAGGCTGGTGGGCAGCTCCGAGCCGGACACCAGTCCGTCACTGAGCTGCAGGTTGCCATTGACCTGAGGCGCCAACAGCCCGCCCGACAGGCGACCACTGCCATTCAGGTTGCCGCCAAGCTTCTCCACCATGGGCACGAAGGGCCGCGCCACCGACAGGTCCAGGCCCGTGAGACGAAACTCCCCGGACAGGGGTTTGTTCCTCGCCAGCGGATTGATCTGCGCCTGCACCATCAATTGCCCCAGCTTGCCGCCCTCGAACTGCAACTGGGTATCGATGCGCCGCGGGTTGAGGCGGGTATCGAGCTTCAGCGCCTGATAGGGGAAGTCCAGCCACTGATCCTTGTCCTTGACCCGCAAGGTGCCACCACTGGCGTCCAGGACGACCTGCCCCTTGGGCCCGCTGGCCGGCAGATCCAGCTGCACCTCGGCATTGAGCAGGCCTTTCCAGGCGAAATCCTTGGGCAGCCATTGGGCCAGGCTGTCGATGGGGAAGCGCTTGAGGTGATAACGCAGCTTCGGATCAGGCATCAAGCGCTGGTCTTCACCGCACAGGCTGGCATCGCCACTGACCCAGCAGTGGGCACCGAAGTTGAGAGTGCCGCTGGCCAGCCGCTCGAGTTTGGCCGGGCCTTGCAGCTTCCAGTCCTGGCCGCCGGTCCGCACCTCGCCATTGGCCAGGCGCCCACGCCAGTTGCTCTGGTCCAGGGTGCCGTCCAGTCCCAGGGCCAGCTTCAGCAAGGGGCCTTGCAGGTCCAGTTGCAGGGCCTGTTGCTTGATATCGCCCTGGCCGGCCAGGGTCAGGGTGCCAAGCTGAGTGTCCCCCGCCTGAATCCCACTGCCCTTGAGCTCCACCCGAGCCTTTTGTGCACCATCGAGCGTGGCATTCAGCTTGAGGTTTTGCAGGCGGTTCTCGGCAAAGGCCAATTGCTGCCCCGCAAGATCCACCTTGCCCTGGGGCGCCTTGAGCGTCCCTGCCAGGTCCACCCGACCAGTGAGCTGCCCGCGCAACTGCGGCCAAAGCTGGCCCAGCCGTGGCAGCTTGATGTCCAGTTGTCCGGCGAGCTTCTGCTGCAGGCTGCCCGTCCCCTTGATGCTGTTGTCACCGAGGCGGATGTCCAGCGCACTCAGCTGCCACTGCTCTCCCGCGCCGTCGGCCTTGGCCTGCAACAGCGCCGGCTGCCCTCGCAGGCGGCCCTTGAGGTCAAGGTCGGCAGTGAGCTTGAGCTGTTCATTCTTCATTTCACCCTGACTGCGCAACGGGCCGGCCAGGGTCCCGGGCAACTCCGCCAGCCAATAGGCCGGATTGATCGCCGACAGGTCCAGGGCCGTGTCCCAGGCCACGCCATCGGCAAATTGCAGGTTCAGGTGACCTTCGGCCTTGCCTTGCCCCGCCACCAGCTTGAACTGCGGCAGGTAGATTTTGCTCAGGTCGCCACTGAACGGGCTGCTCAGGCTGAAGGCGCCGGCCGGACCGTCCAGGTCGCCCTTGAAGTTGCCCAGGTAATGACCGTCGCGATAAGCCACCTCGGCGTCGAAGCTGCGGACCCGCACGGCCGGCTCATCGATCAGCGGATACAGGCGGTGCCAGGGGAAATCCAGCCAGGCGAGCTTGGCCTCGGCGGAAAAACCTTCGCTCCAGTCCAGTTGCCCGCTGAGCTTGAGGTGCTGCTTGTCGCTGGCATTCAGGTCCAGAGCGGCAATCTGCGCCCCCTTGGCGTCGACCTTGCCCGAAAGCACCAGGGCCACCGGCCCCTGCTCCGCTGGCAGGCTGGCCTTGCCAGCAAGCTGGTAGCCGCTTTTCAGGTCGCCGTTGCCGGTCAGTTCCAGCTGATCCAGCTGCAGGGTGTCCGGCAGATCGGCGCTGGCCTTGAAACCATCGGCAGTGATCCGCACCTCTGCCGGCAGATTCTCCGCCAATGGCTGCAATTGACCGCTCAATTGCCCTTGCAGGTAGCCGCTGCTGTCGGCATGCAGCTTCAGGGTCTTGAGCAGGTCGCCTTCCACCTTCAGCGCCAGGGACCAGGGGCCGCCACCGGGAGCCGGCAAAGCGAGGGTACCCTGGGCGGTCAACGGCCAGTCGCCAGCCGGTTGCAACAGCCCGGAAAGGGTCAGGCTCAAGTCATCGCGCTGCAACTGCAGCGAGTCGATCTGCAGGCCTTGCGCGGTCCAGTGCGCCGCCAGTTGCAAGCCCTTGAGCTGTTCACTGCCGTTGAGCAGCAGGCTGCCGATCTGCACCTGGCCCAGTTCGATGGCCAGTGGCAGTTTCAGCTGCGGCAGGCTGATGGGAGCGGAATCTGTTTCTTCTTCGGCACCGGGCGGCAATTGCAGGCTGACCTGCTCGGCCTGCAATTGTTCGATGCACAGGGTGCGGCGCAGCAGGCAGGCCGGAGACCAGGCGAACTTCACCAGGCTGAGCTCGACTCGATTGTCGCCCTGTTGCCAGAGCAGGTGATCGGCGCTCCATTGGCCGCCGAGGCGGCCATCGAAATGCACCAGGGTCAGCCCCGGCACCCGCGCCAGGGCCCAGCGACTGCCGGCCTGGGTCCCCAGCACGGTGGTTACCGCCAGGATGATCAGGATCACCAGCGCAAGGACCGCCAGCAGCGTTATCTTCAAACCACGCTTCAAAGCTCTGGCCCCATGGAAAAGTGCAAACGAATACCGCCGTCATCATTCATCGCGTGGGCCAGGTCGACCCGGATCGGCCCGACCGGCGACACCCAGCGCAAGCCCACGCCCACCCCGGTCTTGAGGTTCGGCAGTTCCAGTTTATTGAAGGAGTTGCCCTGATCGACGAAGGTCGCGATCCGCCATTTCTCGGCAATGGAGTATTGGTACTCGACACTGCCGGCCACCATGTAGCGGCCACCGATGCGATCGCCTTCGGCGTTTTCCGGCGACAGGGTCTGGTAGTCGTAACCGCGCACGCTCTGGTCGCCACCGGCAAAGAAGCGCAGGGACGGCGGAATCGACTTGTAGCCGTTGGTGGCGCTGCCCCCGAACTGAACCCGGCCAAGAAACCGGTGATTGTCCCAGGCCGTGGTCAGGCCCTTGAGCAGCACCGTGCCGTACAACAGATTGGTGTCGGAGCCCACGCCTTCCTTGGCCAGCTTGGTGTCGAACTGGATGCGATAGCCGTTGTGCGGATCGATGCGGTTGTCGCTGCGCAGGTAGGAATAGGTCAGACCGGGCATCAGCAGATTACTCAGACCCGAGTCGTCTCCGAGGCGGTATTCCTCGCGTTGATACTTCAGCGACACCACCCGCTGCCAGCCGCTGGGCAACTTGCTGTGCCACTCAGGGCCCACCGTGAGCAACTTGCTCAGGGTGTCGGTGCCGGCGAGCTCTTCGTTCTGGTAACCACCGGCGAAGCGCAACTTGTCGGTCAGCGGCGGATCCAGGGGAATGTCGTACCACAGGCCGACGTTCTGCCGGGGCGCCGAGACTTCCGCCTCCCAGCCGTAACTGTGGCCCTGGGGATTGACCCAGTGTCGAGTCCAGTTGGCCTTGACCCGGGGACCGACGTCGGTGGAGTACCCCAAACCCAGCCCCATGGTCCGCGGCTTGCGCGTCTCCAGCTGAACCGCCACCGGAATCACTTGGTGTTCGGCGGCCGAGGGGGCGGCGTCCACCCGCACGCCTTCGAAATAGCCGCTGGACTGTAGCGCCTGGTTGAGTTCGGCGATCAGCTCCGAGTCATAGGGTGCACCGCTCTTGAAGGGCACCATGCGCCGCAGCAGGTCTTCATCGAACAGCGAATCCCCGGTGAAGCTGACCTTGCCCAGGGCGTAGCGCGGGCCGCTGTCGTACACCAGCTCGATGTCGGCGACGCCGGCCAGCGGGTCCACCAAGAGTTGCTGGCGAGTAAAGCGCCCGCTAAAGAAACCGTAGCGCGAGGCCTGGTTCTGGATCAGGCGCTTGGCGTCTTCATAATGGCCATGATTGAGCACCGCGCCCGGTTTGAGCTGCTCGCTGTCGGGAGTGCGAAAAGACTTGAGGGAAGCCGCCGGGCCTTCGACGCGGATCGTGACATTGCGCAGATGCACCGGCTCGCCGGGATCGATGCGCAGCAGCAGACGGGGCTTGTCGCCACCGCGCACTTCGCTCTGGATATGGGGCTGGTAGTAGCCCAGGGCCTGGGCGGCTTTCTTCGCCTGCTCCTCGGCTCCCCGGCTGAAGCGCAGCAGGGCTTGCTCATCGCGATCACCGACGTCGCCAATGTAACCCTCCACATTGGCCTTCAGCTCATCATTGGCGGGCTTTACCCTGACATCCAATTCGCTCTGCGCCAGCGCCGCACAGCTTGTGAACAACAGCAAAAAGCCGCTGGTAAATCTTCCTGGAAACTTCATAGGCGCGGATGCTATCACGAGCTTGGGAGGGCGATAGAGCGCTCAAACGCACGGAAAGTTCTATATCAGCCTGTTGCACTTTGTAAGAGCTGGGGATTGGGGTGGAAGAACACATGCTCGCGCACCGGTCCCACGGCCACCTCGCCGACTTCGGCGTACCCCTGACGCTTGTAGAACTCCAGATAACGGGGATTGCCGGTGTCCAGCACCACCCCTTGGGAATGCTCGTCCACCGCGCACCAATTGTGCACCGCCGCGAGCAGTTGCTCGCCAAAATGCTGCCCCTGGAACTGCGGATGCACCCCGAGCAACGGCAATACATGGACCGCGTCACTGGGCAGACAGGCCTGCACCGCCTGGTGGTACTCCAGGTAACGCCGGGTGCAGCGAAAACCGGTGCTGAGCACCATGCGCAGGCGCCAGGCCCAGCTTTCGGTGATCCCCAGGCGCCGTTGAGGCGGAGCGATCAAGGCAATGCCGATCAGCCGGTCGTTGACCAGCAGGCCAATGGCCGGCAGATCCTGAAGAAAATGCTGCTTGACCAGCTCGCGCACCGTGGCCCGTACCCGTTGTTCGTAACCGGCGCGCTCGGACTCGAAAATGAACGCGAAAGTCGGTTCATGCCGGTAGGCCTGGTACAGCAACGACCGCGCTTCGCGGGAATAACCGCTGTCGAGCATGTGGATATCGGCAATGGTGTTGGAGGTATCAGGCATGACGGTCACTCTCCCCTGGCCCCGGCTCAAGTGGCCGCGCTCTTGTTATTACGAGCCCTGCACGGCGCTGATCGTTCCCCGCGCCCAAGGACATTAGCAGCGCATCCACGGCGCTGCCACGCTGGTCGACCCGGGCGTTGTCAGCTAGCATCGCTGTTTTGCCAGGACCGCCGACCATGAAGATCGTCTCGTTCAATATCAACGGGCTGCGCGCCCGCCCTCATCAGCTGGCGGCGCTGATCGACAAACACCAGCCGGACGTGATCGGCCTGCAGGAAACCAAGGTCGCCGACGAGCAGTTCCCCCTCGCCGACGTCCAGGCCCTGGGCTACCACGTGCACTACCACGGCCAGAAAGGCCATTACGGCGTCGCCCTGCTCTCGCGCCAGGCGCCGCTGGCCCTGCACAAAGGTTTCGAAGGCGATGACCAAGACGCCCAGCGACGCTTTATCTGGGGCACCTTCGCCGACGCCCACGGCACGCCGGTGACCATCATGAACGGCTACTTTCCCCAGGGCGAAAGCCGTGACCATCCGACCAAGTTCCCGGCCAAGGAGCGCTTCTACAGCGATCTGCAACACCTGCTGGAAAGCCGCTTCAGCAACGAGCAGCCCCTGGTGGTCATGGGCGACGTGAACATTTCCCCGGAAGACTGCGACATCGGCATCGGCGCCGACAACGCCAAGCGCTGGCTCAAGACCGGCAAATGCAGCTTCCTGCCGGAAGAGCGCGAGTGGATGGCTCGCCTGAAGAACTGGGGCCTGGTGGACAGCTTCCGTCACCTCAACCCCGAGGTGAACGACCGCTTCAGCTGGTTCGACTACCGCAGCCGCGGCTTCGAGGACGAACCCAAGCGTGGCCTGCGCATCGACTTGATCATGGCCTCCCAGGGCCTGTTGCCGCGCATCAAGGATGCCGGCGTCGACTATGAACTGCGCGGCATGGAAAAACCTTCGGATCATGCACCGATCTGGCTCGAACTGAGCTGATCGACAGGCATGAAAAAGCCCATCGTCAGATGGGCTTTTCTTGCTACCGCTTACATGTGGACCACTTCAACCCGTTCAGTGGTGCCGGCTGCCGCGATGGCGTTGATGGCGCTCTCGAGAGTGGGCTCCGAGTCGTACAAATGGCTGACCAGGATCACTTCCTTGCCGGCCTTGAGCTTGAAATAAGGTTTGCCGCCCGATGAAATTTTCTTGACGTAACGCTCGGGAGAAGCGCAGTGTGCGCGGAACAGGCCGAGAGCCGCCTCGGCACTGTCCCGGCAGGGGAATCGTTCGCTTTGAAGCATGGTCTGCGCCTCCTTTGTCTTCAGCAAGAATCTGCATGCACCACTGCCATACTGCTTCAGCTCGAACCAGGCACTCATTTGTAACTCCTTTGCTTACCACGAAATAGCAGCACAACACTGCCGAGGCATCCGCGGGGATGAAGCGTTGGCAGTCGCCCCAATCCCCGCCAGACAAAGTTGCCCACTCTACGCATCGATCAGAGGCCGGTCTTTAGGACAAGTCTCAAAAAATCTAGAGAAAACAGCTATTTACGATGTAGGACTTTCGCCATTTGTTGCCGAAAAGTGCCATCGGTCACATGTTTGTCACCTCCCTGACTTAATCTCGCCCGCACTTCCCCTCTTCCTATATAGAAGGCCAGTGCCGCCATGCCCCGCGCTTCCACCGCCAGTGAACGAGATATCTGGTGCCGGACCATCAGCCTGTTTCTGATCGGCTTCGTCTGCTACGCCCTGCCCTGGTCGGTGTTCGCCGCCCTGCCCCTGGCGACCGACAATGCCGCCGTGCTGCGCATCCAGGGCTCCAACACCATCGGTGCCAGACTCGGTCCGGCGCTGGTCAAGGGCTTGCTGGAGCAACAGGGCCTGCGCGACATCCGTATCGAGCCCAGCGGCAAGGACAATGAGCAACGGGTTCTGGGACAAAGCCCCCAGGGCCGGACAGTCAGAGTGGAGGTGGCCGCCCACGGCTCGAGCACCGGCTTCAGTGCTCTGAAAAACGCCCAGGCCGATGTGGCTGCGGCTTCCCGCCCCATCAAGGACAGCGAACTGGTAGACCTGGAAAGCCTGGGCGACCTGAAGAGCCCCGGCGCCGAACAGGTCATCGCCATTGATGGCTTGGCCATCATCCTGCATCCGCACAACCCGCTGAACCAGCTGAGCACCGAGCAACTGGCCCGCCTGTTCAGCGGCGAGATCAAGACCTGGGAAGAGCTGGGGAGCACCGGCGGCGCGGTCCATCTGTATGCCCGGGATGATCAGTCCGGCACCTACGACACCTTCAAAGAGCTGGTCCTCAGCCGTCGTGGCAAGACGTTGAACCCGGCAGCCAAGCGTTTCGAGTCCAGTGAACAGCTGTCCGACGCCGTCAGTCACGACCCGCAAGGCATCGGTTTCATCGGCCTGCCCTATGTGCGCCAGGCCAAGGCGGTGGCGATTGTCGATGGCGAATCCCAGCCCATGCAGCCCCTCAACAGCCTGATTGCAACCGAGGACTACCCGCTGTCGCGGCGTCTGTATCTGTACCTGCCCCCCAACGGCCAGAATCCCTGGGCCACAGCCTTGGTGAATTTTGCCCAGAGCGCCAAGGGCCAGGCCATCGTCGCCGCCAACGGTTTTGTTGCCCAGACCGTACAAGCCATGCGGGTGACGCCCAGCCCACAGATGCCCGAGGCCTACCAGCAACTGAGCCGGGACGCACAACGCCTGAGCGTGAACTTTCGCTTCGAGGAGGGCAGCGCCAATCTGGACAACAAGGCGCGCCAGGACCTGAATCGGGTCCTGGACTACCTGCGCCAGCACGGCAAACTGGACCGCCAAGTGACCCTGGCCGGATTCGGCGATGCCAAGAGCGACCCGGCACGTGCCGCCCTGCTGTCCAGGTTGCGAGCCATGGCGGTACGTCGGGAACTGGTGAAAAGCGGCGTGGTGTTCCGCGAGATCCGCGGTTTTGGCGCCGAGCTGCCGGTGGCGGCCAACAACGCCGACGAGGGCCGGATCAAGAACCGGCGAGTGGAAGTCTGGGTCTACTGAGCCCACAACCGCCGACCGGCCGGACGCTTGCCCGACCGGCCGGCAGCGATCTCATCAATGCCCGCTGCGCAGCAGCTCCCTGGGCACGTACTTGCCGATTTCGTACTTGCCGATGGCCGCACGGTGCACTTCATCCGGGCCGTCCGCCAGGCGCAAGGTGCGTTGCATGGCGTACATGTAGGCCAGGGGGAAGTCATTGGACACGCCCGCCCCGCCGTGAATCTGGATCGCCCGGTCAATCACCCGCAGCGCTACGTTTGGCGCCACGACCTTGATCTGGGCAATCTCGCTCTTGGCCACCTTGTTACCCACGGTGTCCATCATGTACGCGGCCTTCAGGGTCAACAGCCGAGCCATGTCGATCTCCATTCGCGAGTCGGCGATCTTGTCGATGTTGCCCCCCAGGCGAGCCAGGGGCTTGCCGAACGCGGTGCGATTCACCGCACGCTTGCACATCAGCTCCAGCGCACGCTCGGCCATGCCGATCGAGCGCATGCAGTGATGAATGCGCCCCGGACCAAGACGCCCCTGGGCAATCTCGAAACCGCGACCTTCGCCCAGCAGCACGTTCTCGTAGGGCACCCGAACGTTGTCGAACAGCACCTCGGCGTGGCCGTGAGGCGCATCGTCGTAGCCGAACACCGGCAGCGGACGGACGATCTTCACCCCGGGGGTATCCACCGGCACCAGGATCATCGAGTGCTGCTGGTGGCGTGGCGCATCGGGGTTGCTCAGGCCCATGAAGATCAGGATCTTGCACCGCGGATCACAGGCGCCGGAGGTCCACCACTTCTTGCCGTTGATCAGCCACTGGTCGCCGTCGCGCACCGCGCGGGCGGCCATGTTGGTGGCGTCGGACGAAGCCACGTCCGGCTCGGTCATGGCGAACGCGGAGCGGATCTCGCCGCGCAGCAGAGGCTCCAGCCAGCGCTGCTTCTGCTCTTCATTGGCATAGCGCACCAGCACTTCCATGTTGCCGGTATCCGGCGCCGAGCAGTTGAACGGCTCGGGGCCCAGCAGCGAACGGCCCATGATCTCCGCCAGTGGCGCGTACTCAAGGTTGGTCAGACCGGCACCCAGTTCCGACTCAGGCAGAAACAAATTCCACAGACCTTCAGCCTTGGCCTTGAGTTTGAGCTCTTCCATGATGGCGGTCGGCTGCCAGCGATCGCCTTCGGCAACCTGACGCTCGAAGACCGCTTCAGCCGGATAAACATAGGCATCCATGAACGCGGTGACGCGCTCACGCAGCTCCTGAACCTTGGGGGAATAGGCGAATTCCATGGGCAGTTCTACCTTTTTGAAGAACGGGTGTTGGGGGACTGAAATCGATGCTAGATCAGCTACGAAAATTTACCTAGCCTATTCTCGGCGTGTATTAACATTCATCACCGATATATGATCGGCTGATCCGAAAGGCTTCCGAGCCTCCCTCACAGGCCCTAACAATAAGAGTGCAGCGCCATGAATCTGAGCAAGGTCGACCTCAACCTCTTCATCGTTTTCGACGCGATCTACACCGAAGCCAACCTGACCCGCGCCGGGCAGATCGTCGGCATCACCCAGCCGGCGGTGTCCAACGCCCTGGCGCGTCTGCGCGAGACCTTCAACGATCCGCTGTTCGTCAGGACCGCCCAGGGCATGGTGCCCACCCCCATGGCACAGAACATCATCGGTCCGGTGCGCAATGCCTTGTCGCTGCTGCGGGTTTCAGTCCAGGAAAGTCGGATCTTCAACCCTCTGCAAGCGGTCAAGACCTATCGCATCAGCATGACCGACCTGACCGAGGCGGTGATCCTGCCGCCGCTGTTCCAGCGCCTGCGCCGCCTGGCACCGGCGGTGATCATCGAAAGTTTTCTGTCCAAGCGCCGGGAAACCACCAAGGAACTGGCGGCCGGGCGCCTGGACTTTGCCGTGGACGCCCCCCTCAACACCGACCCGCAAGTGCGCCATGTCAAGCTCATGGAAGACCGTTATGTGTGCGCCATGCGCAAGGGCCACCCCCTGGCCGGCAAGGAAAAATTCACCCTGGACGATTACCTGTCCCTGACCCACATCCATATCTCCAGCCGTCGCAGCGGCCTGGGCCATGTCGACCTGGCCCTGGGCAAGATGGGCATCCAGCGCAAGATCGCCCTGCGCTCCCAGCACTACCTGATGGCCTCCCAAGTGCTGCAACAGACCGATATGGTGATGACCGTGCCGGAGCGCTTTGCCCGGCGTCATGACCTGCAGGCATTCAATCTGCCGGTCCATGACGTACCGCCCGTGGAAACCCACTTGTATTGGCACGAAAGCACCGACCAGGACCCGGCCAACCGCTGGATGCGCGAGCAGATGATCGAGTTGTGCCAGCAGGTGACCGCCTACGAGAAGAAGCTCGACCAGCAGACCGCCTGACCCCTTCGCCGGCAAGCCCTCACGGCAGCAGCCGGCTTGCCGGCGAACGGGATAGACGCGGATTGCTTGACGTATACGTAAACCTGCCTTTAGCTTAGCGCCAAGTCCCACCTTGAGCGCCTCCATGAGCAGCCAGACCTACAGCATTTCCGACCTCGCCCGCGAGCTCGACATCACCACCCGGGCCATCCGCTTCTATGAAGAGCAGGGCCTGTTGGCCCCCGAGCGCCGTGGCCAGGAACGCATCTACTCGCCCCGGGACAAGGTCAGCCTGAAGCTGATCCTGCGGGGCAAGCGCATCGGCTTTTCCCTGGCCGAGTGCCGTGAACTGATCGAACTCTACGACCCCAGCAGCGGCAACCTCAAACAGTTGCACAGCATGCTGGCCAAGATCAGCGAGCGCCGTGAGCAGCTTGAACAGCAGTTGCTCGACATCGAACAGATGAAGCTGGAACTGGACACCGCCGAAGAGCGCTGCACCCAGGCACTGCAACAGACCCTCCAGAACCAGAACAACCCCGTCCAATAATCCCCGGGACACCTGCGCGGCTCGTGCCGGCACCCGCCCTCCTCCATAGAAGGTGAACCTGTATGTCACTCCCCAGCCATGTACGCCTGATCGAAGTCGGTCCCCGCGATGGCCTGCAGAACGAAGCCCGGCCCATCAGCGTTGACGACAAGGTGCAATTGGTCGATGCCCTGACCGCAGCGGGCCTGGGCTATATAGAAGTCGGCAGTTTCGTCTCGCCCAAGTGGGTGCCGCAGATGGCCGGCTCGGCCGAGGTTTTTGCCCGCATCCAGCGCAAGCCGGGGGTGGTCTACGGCGCGCTGGCGCCGAACCTGCGGGGCTTCGAGGACGCTCTGGCGGCCGGGGTCAAGGAAGTCGCGGTGTTCGCCGCCGCGTCGGAGTCGTTCTCCCAGCGCAACATCAATTGCTCCATCAGCGAAAGCCTGGAGCGCTTCGTGCCGATCATGGATGCCGCCAAACAGCACGGGATCAGCGTGCGCGGCTACGTGTCCTGCGTACTGGGCTGTCCCTATGAAGGCGAAGTGGCTGCGGAACAAGTCGCGCTGGTTGCCCGCGAACTGTACGCCATGGGCTGCTACGAGGTGTCCCTGGGTGACACCATCGGCACCGGCACCGCTGGCGCCACCCGCCGCATGTTCGACGTGGTAGGCGCCCAGGTGCCACGGGACAAGCTCGCCGGTCACTTTCATGACACCTATGGCCAGGCCCTGGCCAACGTCTACGCCAGCCTGCTGGAGGGCATCGCGGTGTTCGACAGCTCGATCGCCGGTCTCGGCGGCTGCCCCTATGCCAAGGGCGCCAGCGGTAACGTCGCCACCGAAGACGTCCTCTACCTGCTCAATGGCCTGGGCATTCACACCGGTATCGACATGGACCGCCTGATCGACGCCGGTCGGCAGATCTGCGCGGTACTGGAGCGTCCGAGCGGCTCCCGGGTGGCCAAGGCGCGTAACGCCGGCTGAGTCAGTGTGCGGCCGGGTGTTACCGGTCGCTCTGAACCGTGGCTGGAACGAGTAACACGGAAACAGTTTGTCGATTTTCTTGTGGTACAGGTTGTCCTACAAAATCATCAAACCATTGATTTAAAAGGACTTTAAAAAGTTGGCACGGCTTCTGCTATCTCTATGGCATAACAAGAATAAAAAGCAGCAAACCTAATAAAAATAAGACGTAACGACTCTGACATAACAAAAACAACACGACAGAGACGCAGCTAACAGATTTTTTTGGAGAGGATGTAGTGTGCAGGAGGGCTTGCAAGAGCCACCCGCAACCGGTCAGAGAACAATAAAACTACCCTGAGGTAGCTCCCGAACTGGTTGGATCGCCCTGGCGACACATTAGATCAGCGCTCAAAAAAATACGTTTGCTCTTGATCCCGGATGGGGATCGCCCAAAACAGCAGCAAAGGGCCACGGTTGCCAAAAACAACAACAGACCGCCCCTCAATAATAAAAAAAGAGCACGCAACGACAAATTAAAGGGGAGCTTCGGCTCCCCTTTGTGCTTTGCGCGATTCGACTTGACCTGTCCTTCCTCGCCCCTGAAGCGTGCACCCGTACAGATGCACGCCCCAGCAACGCTCAGACCTTGGCCACCTGCTCGCGCAGCTCCTCGATGCTGATTTCCCGCATGCGGAATTTCTGGATCTTGCCGGTCACCGTCATCGGAAACTCCTCGACGAACTTGAAGTAGCGCGGCGTCTTGAAATGGGCGATGCGCTCCTTGCACCAGGCCTGCAGCTCCACTTCATTGGCGCAATGCCCGGGGTGGAATTTGATCCAGGCGACAATCTCCTCACCGTACCTGGCGCAGGGAATACCGATCACCTGCACATCGGCCACGGCAGGATGGGTGAAGAAGAACTCTTCCAGCTCCCGCGGGTAAATGTTCTCGCCACCGCGAATGATCATGTCCTTGTTGCGCCCGGCGATGCACACATAGCCCTGCTCGTTCATGGTCGCCAGGTCGCCGGTGTGCATCCAGCCGGCCTGATCGATGGACTCACTGGTGCCCTGGGGATTGTTCCAGTAGCCGAGCATCACGCTGTAACCGCGGGTACAGAGCTCGCCGATAGTGCCCCGCGGCACCACATTGCCGGCCTCGTCGATGATCTTGCTCTCCAGATGGGGCTGGGTACGCCCCACCGTGGTGACCCGCAACTCCAGATCGTCGGCAGGACCGGTCTGCAACGACACGGGACTGGTTTCGGTCATGCCATAGGCAATCTGCACTTCGCTCATGTGCATCTCGCTGATGACCCGGCGCATTACCTCGATCGGGCAAGTGGCGCCGGCCATGATCCCGGTGCGCAGGCTCGACAGGTCGAACTCGCCACGCCGGGGCTGATCGAGCAGGGCGATGAACATGGTAGGCACCCCGTACAAACCGGTCGCCCGCTCCTCGGCCACCGCGTTCAGGGTCAGCAATGGGTCGAAGGCGTCGTTGGGGTAGATCATGGTGGTGCCGTGGGTGATACAGCCCAGGTTGCCCATGACCATGCCGAAGCAGTGGTACAGCGGCACCGGGATGACCAGGCGATCCGCCGCTGTCAGGCCCAGGCTCTCCCCCACCATGTAACCGTTGTTGAGGATGTTGTAGTGACTCAGGGTCGCGCCCTTGGGAAAGCCCGTGGTGCCCGAGGTGTACTGGATATTCACCGGCTGGTCGAAATCCAGGCTGTCCTGGCGCGCCTGCAGTTGCTCGGCAGTGGTCCCGGCGGCCAGGTCGGTCAACTGCGACCAGGGCAGAAAGCCGGAGGGCGGCTGCGCGTGCAGGCTGATCACCCCACGCAACTCGGGCAGGCGCTCACAGTGCAATTGGCCGATGGATTGCTCCGCCAGTTCGGGGATCAGGCCCTGGAGCATGCCGTGGTAATCGGAAGTCTTGAACGCCCCGGCACAGATCAGCCACTGGCAGCCGGACTGCTTGAGCACATATTCCAGCTCGGAACTGCGATAGGCCGGGTTGATGTTCACCAGGATCGCGCCGATCTTGGCGCTGGCCAGTTGCGCGATGCACCATTGAGCGCAGTTGGGTGCCCAGATTCCCAGGCGATCCCCCGTGTCCAGCCCCAAGGCCAGCAGCGCCCGGGCATGCAGATCCACGGCCTCGCGCAACTGCTGCCAGGTGTAACGCAACTGCTGATGACGCACCACCAGAGCCTCGCCCTGAGGATAGGCGGCGACAGTGTTGTCGAAAGCCTGGCCGATGGTCAGCGCGAGCAACGGCTTGTCTTGCGTACCACGGGTGTAGCTGCGATCCGGCTGGAAACCCGAGTGTTCCATGACGACCCCTATTGTCTTTATTAGTGGGTGTTCAGGAGCCAGGCGAAAGGTGCAAAAAAGCCTGGCTCCAATCGAAAGCCCTGCTACTCTGGCGCAAGTTGACGTTTACGTAAAGGGCGATTGACAGCCTTCGGTCGCAGGTTTACGTTAACGTAAAGGTGAGAGCCCGACAGCGCCGCTCTCCACGTCCTCCTCTCAATAAAAACAAGTGTGAAGGTGCCCACGCCATGAGTTATCCGACCCTGAACTTCGCCCTCGGTGAAACCATCGACATGCTGCGCCAGCAGGTCCAGGCCTTCGTCAAGGCCGAGCTGGCACCGCGGGCCGCCCAGATCGATGTCGACAACCTGTTTCCCGCCGACATGTGGCGCAAGTTCGGTGACATGGGCCTCTTGGGCATCACCGTGGCGGAAGAGTACGGCGGCGCCGGCCTGGGCTACCTGGCGCATGTGGTGGCCATGGAAGAAATCAGCCGCGGCTCGGCCTCGGTGGCGCTGTCCTACGGTGCCCACTCCAACCTCTGCGTGAACCAGATCAACCGCAACGGCAACCACGAGCAGAAGAGCAAGTACCTGCCCAAGCTGATCAGCGGCGAACACATCGGCGCCCTGGCCATGAGCGAACCCAACGCCGGCTCCGACGTGGTGTCGATGAAGCTGCGGGCCGACAAGCGCGGCGACCGCTTCGTCCTCAACGGCAGCAAGACCTGGATCACCAACGGCCCCGACGCCAACACCTATGTGATCTACGCCAAGACCGACCTGGAGAAAGGTCCCCACGGCATCACCGCCTTCATCGTCGAGCGCGACTGGAAAGGCTTCAGCCGCAGCAACAAGTTCGACAAGCTGGGCATGCGCGGCTCCAACACCTGCGAGCTGTTCTTCGATGACGTGGAAGTACCGGAGGAAAACATCCTCGGCGTGCTCAACGGTGGCGTCAAAGTGCTGATGAGCGGCCTGGACTACGAGCGCGTGGTGCTCTCCGGCGGCCCGACCGGGATCATGCAGGCCTGCATGGACCTGGTGGTGCCCTACATTCACGACCGCAAGCAGTTCGGCCAGAGCATCGGCGAATTCCAGCTGATCCAGGGCAAGATCGCCGACATGTACACCCAGCTCAACGCCAGCCGCGCCTACCTGTACGCGGTGGCCCAGGCCTGCGAACGCGGCGAAACCACCCGCAAGGACGCCGCCGGGGTGATTCTCTACAGCGCCGAACGCGCAACGCAGATGGCCCTGGATGCGATCCAGATCCTCGGCGGCAACGGCTACATCAATGAATTCCCCGCTGGCCGCCTGCTGCGCGACGCCAAGCTCTACGAGATCGGTGCCGGCACCAGCGAGATCCGGCGCATGCTGATCGGTCGCGAACTGTTCAACGAAACCAAGTAAGAGCAGCCGCACGTTGCGAGCGACAAGCGGCAAGCCAAAGCTGCCGTAATACCGACTTACTTTTGCAGCTTGAAGCGTGTCGCTTGAAGCTGCCGTAGGCCCTCCGATGATTCTGAAGTCTCAGCTCAACCCGAAATCCCCCGAGTTCGCGCAGAACGCGGCCAGCATGCAGGCCCAGGTCGACGCCCTGCACACCCTGCTCGCCCAGGTCCAGCAAGGCGGTGGTGCCAAGGCCCAGGAGCGCCACACTTCCCGGGGCAAACTGCTGCCGCGCGAACGTATCAACCGCCTGCTCGATCCTGGCTCGCCCTTCCTTGAACTCAGCCCCCTGGCCGCCTACGAGGTCTATGGCGAAGACGTGCCGGCCGCCGGGCTGATTGCCGGCATCGGCCGGGTGGAAGGCGTCGAGTGCATGATCGTGGCCAACGACGCCACGGTGAAAGGTGGTTCCTACTACCCACTGACGGTGAAAAAGCACCTGCGGGCCCAGACCATCGCCCAGCAAAACCGCCTGCCCTGCATCTACCTGGTGGACTCCGGCGGCGCCAACCTGCCACGCCAGGACGAAGTATTCCCGGATCGCGAGCACTTCGGCCGCATCTTTTTCAACCAGGCCAACATGAGCGCCCAGGGCATCCCGCAGATCGCCGTGGTCATGGGGTCCTGCACCGCCGGTGGCGCCTACGTACCGGCCATGGCAGACGAAGCCATCATGGTTCGTGAACAGGCGACCATCTTCCTTGCCGGCCCGCCCCTGGTGAAAGCCGCCACCGGTGAAGTGGTGAGTGCCGAAGACCTGGGCGGTGCCGACGTGCACTGCAAGGTTTCCGGGGTCGCCGACCACTACGCCGACAGCGACGAACACGCCCTGGCCATGGCACGGCGCAGCGTGGCCAACCTCAACTGGCACAAGCAGGGGCAATTGCAGCAACGCACCCCGATCGCTCCGCTGTATGCGGGCGATGAGCTCTATGGTGTGGTGCCGGCCGATGCCAAGCAGCCATTCGATGTCCGCGAAGTCATTGCCCGGCTGGTGGACGGCTCGCTGTTCGATGAATTCAAGGCCCTGTTCGGCACCACCCTGGTCTGCGGTTTTGCCCATCTGCATGGTTATCCGGTGGCCATTCTCGCCAACAACGGCATCCTGTTCGCCGAAGCCGCGCAAAAAGGCGCGCACTTCATCGAACTGGCCTGCCAGCGCGGCATTCCCCTGCTGTTCCTGCAGAACATCACCGGCTTCATGGTGGGGCAGAAATACGAAGCCGGCGGTATCGCCAAGCACGGCGCCAAGCTGGTGACCGCGGTGGCCTGCGCCAAGGTGCCGAAACTCACCGTGATCATCGGCGGCAGCTTCGGCGCCGGTAACTACGGCATGTGCGGCCGCGCCTATGACCCGCGCTTTTTGTGGATGTGGCCCAATGCGCGAATTGGCGTGATGGGCGCCGAACAGGCGGCCGGGGTGCTGGTTCAGGTCAAGCGCGAGCAGGCCGAACGCAGTGGACAGCCGTTCGACGCCGCCCAGGAAGCCGAGATCAAGCAGCCGATCCTCGATCAGTACGAGCACCAGGGGCACCCCTACTACTCCAGTGCACGACTGTGGGACGACGGCGTCATAGACCCGGCGCAAACCCGTGACGTACTGGCCCTGGCCCTGTCCGCGGCCCTCAACGCCCCCATCGAACAGAGCCGCTTCGGCGTGTTCCGCATGTAATCCTGCGCGAGAAGAACATGAGCGACTTCAATACCCTGGAACTGCTGCGCGACCCCCGTGGCTTCGCCACCCTGTGGCTCAGCCGCGAAACCAAGAACAACGCCTTCAACGCCGAGATGATCCGCGAGCTGATCCTCGCCCTGGACCAGGTCCAGGCCGACCCGAGCCTGCGTTTCCTGTTGCTGCGCGGACGCGGCCGGCACTTCAGCGCCGGCGCCGACCTGGCCTGGATGCAGCAGTCGGCCGAACTCGACTACCAGACCAACCTCGACGACGCCCGGGAACTGGCGGAGCTGATGTACAACCTGGCCAAGCTGAAAATCCCCACCCTGGCGGTGGTGCAAGGCGCAGCCTTCGGCGGAGCCCTGGGCCTGATCAGTTGCTGCGACATGGCGATCGGCACCGACGATGCCCAGTTCTGCCTGTCGGAAGTGCGCATCGGCCTGGCACCGGCGGTCATCAGCCCATTCGTGGTCCAGGCCATCGGTGAACGCGCCGCCCGGCGCTATGCCCTCACCGCCGAGCGTTTCGGCGGCCAGCGCGCGCGGGACATCGGCTTGCTGGCGGAAAGCTACCCGGCTGCCGAGCTGGAGCAGCAGGTCGAGTATTGGATCGACAATCTGCTGCTCAACAGTCCCCAGGCCATGCGCGCCAGCAAGGATCTGTTGCGGGAAGTCGGCAACGGCGCCCTGACCACGGCCCTGCGTCGCTACTGTGAGAACGCCATTGCGCGTATCCGGGTCAGCGCCGAAGGCCAGGAAGGCCTGCGGGCGTTCCTGGAAAAACGCCCGCCCAGCTGGCAGCCCGCGACCACCACCAAGGAGCCCCGCTCATGAGCGCCCCTGTTCTAGACACCCTGCTGGTGGCCAACCGCGGCGAGATCGCCTGCCGCGTGATGCGCACCGCCAAGGCCCTGGGCCTGACCACCGTGGCCGTGCACAGCGCCACCGACCGTGACGCCCGGCACAGCCGCGAGGCGGATATCCGTGTCGATCTGGGCGGCAGCAAGGCCGCCGACAGCTACCTGCAGATCGATAAGCTCATCGCCGCCGCCAAAGCCAGCGGTGCCCAGGCCATTCACCCCGGCTACGGCTTTCTTTCGGAGAACGCCGGTTTTGCCCGAGCCATTGAAGCGGCGGGCCTGATCTTTCTGGGGCCGCCCGCCTCGGCCATCGACGCCATGGGCAGCAAATCGGCGGCCAAGGCACTGATGGAAACCGCCGGGGTGCCGTTGGTGCCGGGTTATCACGGCGAAGCCCAGGACCTGGAAACCTTCCGCAGCGCCGCCGAGCGCATCGGCTACCCGGTGCTGCTCAAGGCCACCGCAGGCGGCGGCGGCAAGGGCATGAAGGTGGTCGAGGACGTCAGCCAGCTGGCTGAAGCCCTGGCCTCGGCGCAGCGCGAAGCCCAGTCGTCCTTCGGCGACTCGCGGATGCTGGTGGAAAAGTACCTGCTCAAGCCACGACACGTGGAGATCCAGGTATTTGCCGACCAACACGGCAACTGCCTGTACCTCAACGAGCGCGACTGTTCGATCCAGCGTCGCCACCAGAAAGTGGTCGAGGAAGCCCCCGCTCCGGGCCTTGGCCCTGAGCTGCGCAAGGCCATGGGCGAGGCGGCCGTGCGCGCCGCTCAGGCCATCGGCTATGTCGGCGCCGGCACCGTGGAGTTTCTCCTGGACGCCCGCGGCGAATTCTTCTTCATGGAGATGAATACCCGCCTGCAGGTGGAGCATCCGGTCACCGAGGCCATTACCGGGCTGGACCTGGTGGCCTGGCAAATCCGCGTGGCCCGGGGCGAAGCCCTGCCCCTCAGCCAGGAACAGGTGCCGCTGCTGGGGCACGCCATTGAAGTACGCCTTTACGCCGAAGATCCGGGCAACGATTTTCTGCCGGCCACCGGCCGCCTCGACCTGTATCGGGAGTCCGCCGCGGGACCGGGGCGCCGGGTGGACAGTGGAGTCGAGGAAGGCGACAGCGTGTCGCCCTTCTACGATCCGATGCTGGGCAAACTGATCGCCTGGGGCGAGAACCGCGAGCAGGCCCGCCTGCGTCTGTTGAGCATGCTCGACGAGTTCGCCATCGGCGGCCTGAAAACCAACCTGGCGTTCCTGCGGCGCATCATTGCCCATCCGGCATTTGCCCAAGCTCAACTGGATACCGGATTTATCCCACGCTATCAGGAGCAACTCCTGCCAGCGCCAGGCGAATTGACCACGGACTTCTGGCAGGCGGCGGCCCAGGCCTTTGCGCAAAGTCAGCCGCAGCGCACGCGCGCTGACGATCCCCAATCGCCCTGGTCGACGCTCGACGGCTGGCGCAGTGGCCTGCCGGCCCAGACCAGCCTGCACCTGAGCTGCGCCGGCCAGGACCGGGCCATCAGCCTTGGGGCTCATTCCCCCGCCTATCAGTTGCAAAACGAGCGCCTGTGGGTCGAGCAACAGGGACTGCGTCGTGAACATCGCGCCATTCGCCGTGGCGACACCCTGTACCTGCACTGGCACGGCGACATGCACGCCATCACCGCCTACGATCCGATCGCCGCGGCCGATGCCAGTCACAGTCAGCATGGCGGGCTCACAGCACCGATGAACGGCAGCATCGTGCGGGTGCTGGTCGCTGTCGGACAAAGCGTCGAGGCCGGTGCGCAACTGGTGGTACTGGAAGCCATGAAGATGGAGCACAGCATCCGCGCGCCCCAGGCCGGGATCATCAAGGCCCTGTACTGTCAGGAAGGTGAAATGGTCAGCGAAGGCAGTGCCTTGGTGGAGTTGGAGTAACTCAAATCAATAAGAAAGCCCCTTCCTACTTGTAGGAAGGGGCTCTTTAACGAAGTTAAAACTTCGCAGTTGCTTGTACGACTACACCAATAACCCGGCACTCATCGCTGTAGAGCATCTTCGGATAAGTGGGATTGAGTGGTACCAGATAACGCTGACCGCCCTCTTGTACCAACTTGCGGAAGATCGCCTCGTCATTCCCCGGACACTGCACGACCAGCAACTTCCCAGGCTCGGCAGCAACGGCCGGATCCACCAGGATCAGCATGCCCTGGCTGATGCTCAGGCCGCTTGGCGCGATCATCGCGTCACCGACCACCACCAGCCAGAAGGCTGCCCCCTGCGCCTGATAATCGGAAAGCTCATAACGCTCGGGGACATAGGCCGACTGGCCACTTTCCCGGACTTCTCCGACCACCCGCCAGTCACTGACCGGATAACGGAAATACGGGTTGTACTTGTGCTGCAAGGAAGGCTCGTCCACCAAGGGTTCGCCATCATCGCCGAGCATGGGTTTCTCGCGGACCACCAGGGCAACTTCAAGAAAGCCCATGCCGATCTCTTCGAGCACCCGATTCATGTCTTCGATTTTCGGCTGGCGACGCTTGCTCAGCCAATGACCGATACCACCTTGAGACATGCCCAGACGCTCGGCGAGTTTTTCCTGTGTGACCTTGCGGCCTTTCATGTTGGCTTTAACCAACTCGATCCATTTGTCCATGGGCCGAACAATACGTTGTGTATTTCCCGCCTCAACACACAAGTTGTAGTATTTGAAATCTCGTCACAATTACAATACGTATTAAAATCGTTCCTACCCCTCTCTCCTAATCTCAATCAGGGCAGAACACTTCATGAACACAAGCAGCAAGGATGTGCAGGAATTCGATACAGAGGCCACATTGAACGCGCTCAAGGATAGCGATGCGGCACGACGAGCGATGGACTACTACTTGAAACCCGCCATTAGCGGACCAAGCAAGGAGGAAAAGTTTTTCGAGATCAGGCGCAGCCTGAGCAGTGAGGAAGCCATGATCCACGCATCCGATCTATTGCGCTGCGCAGCGGCCACCGCGTATGACGCCGCCAACCATCTGCAAGGCGCCAACCGTGACCTGGCGTTTTCGGTGGTGCACATGATCGACCTGGCCAAGGCCCTGGTGGACAAGTGCCTGGAGTGCCAGCGTTGTGGGTCAAGCTAGGAGGCATGCGCCCTTCCCCACAAGAGGGTGGACAAGAGGGCAAGGCAAAAGGGGAGGATTATTTAACGAGACACGAGGAAAATCATTTGACTTGTAAATGATAATGATTATTATTGCAGGCAACTGATCGCGAGATCGGTCGATAACCCAAAGGACCTTAGGTCGGACCTTTGGATTATCTCCTCATCAGGCTAATCACGGTTTTTGACCCGGCTTTTTGCCGGGTCTTTTTTTTGCCAGTTTTTCTGGCTTGGCTTCAGGCTAATGAAGACGTGGGTGCTGCTAAAAATAATGGCGGCGATGATAGCAAAAGAATGTCCTTTTGCAAGTCAGCACCTGGCGCCATGCTCCGGGTCAAGAAAAAAGTAGCGCTTGAGAATCAATCGCATAGCCACTAAGCTGCTTCGGCGTCAAGGACGACGCCCCCCCTTCTATTACCCTCTCCAGTGTGTAGAGTGACGGTCATAACAATCCTGTACAGGAGCCGAACATGACCGTGGGCAATCACGCTTCGTTTCAAATCACTGCCGATTTCGACAGTGGCAACATCAAGGTGCTGGACATCAGCAATCCACTGCAGGCCCTGCTGGCCATCCGCCCGGATACCCAGAGCCCGCATTTCCAGTGGTTTCACTTCAAGGTCAGCGGCCTGCATGTCGGCCAGGAACACTGGTTCCGCCTGACCAATGCCAGCCAGTCCTCCTACAACAAGGCCTGGACCGGCTACCAGGCTGTCGCCTCCTATGACCATGTGAACTGGTTTCGCGTACCGACGATCTTCGAAGGCGACGCGCTGCGCTTCAATCTGGAAGCCACCCAGACCCACGCCTGGTTCGCCTATTTCGAACCCTACAGCCGCGGGCGCCACGACTGGCTGATCGACCAGGCCTTGAGCAAGGCCGGGGCCCAATTGCTGGCGGTGGGCAAAAGCGTCGAGGGCCGGGATATCCAGCTGCTGCGCAAGGGCAGCGGCGAGCAAGGCCGGCGCAAGCTGTGGATCATCGCCCAGCAGCACCCCGGCGAGCATATGGCCGAGTGGTTCATGGAAGGCGTGATCGAGCGCCTGCAGCATCGGGACGACCCGCAACTCAATGCACTGCTGGCCAAGGCCGACCTGTACCTGGTGCCGAACATGAACCCGGATGGCGCGTTCCATGGCCACCTCCGGACCAACGCCAAGGGCCAGGACCTGAATCGCGCCTGGCAGGACGCCAGTCAGGAGCTCAGCCCCGAAGTGCTGTTCGTCCAGCAGCAGATGGAAAAGTACGGCGTCGACCTGTTCCTCGATGTGCACGGCGATGAAGAGATTCCCTACGTGTTCACCGCCGGCTGCGAAGGCAACCCGGGCTACACACCACGACTGGCGGCACTCGAAGAGCAGTTCCGCAGCCACCTGAAGCACCAGACCCGGGATTTCCAGACCACCCACGGTTACGCCCGGGACAATCCCGGAGCGGCCAACATGACCCTGGCCTGCAACGCCGTCGGGGAAAAATACGACTGCCTGTCATTGACCCTGGAGATGCCCTTCAAGGATCACGACGATGCCCCCAACCCGGTAACCGGCTGGTCGGGCAAGCGCTCCATGCAACTGGGCAAGGATGTACTGAGTACCCTCGCCGATCTGGTAGACAGCCTGCGCTAGGCCATCCCGACGACTGCGGGAAGCGCTCCCGCAGTCGTCATGCGCTCACGACGCCGGCACCCGCAGGCAATCGTCGGGCCCCAGCAAGCGCCCATCCGCCGTACGCAGTTCCAGTGCCGGCAGCGGTTGCCCGGTTTCCCGGTCGACCATTCGCGAATGCGCCTCGCCTTCCTTGTAGAAAAACGCCTCGCCCCATTGGCGCAAACCGATGATCAGAGGAAACAGCCCCCTGCCCTTCTCCGTCAGCACGTACTCCTGATAGGCACTGCCATCGGAGGCCGGCACAACCGCCAGCACCCCATGTTCCACCAAGGTCCGCAGGCGCGTGGCGAGAATGTTCTTGGCCATGCCCAGATTGCGCTGGAACTCGCCAAAACGGCGGATGCCGTCAAAGGCATCACGCACGATCAGTAACGACCACCAGTCACCAATGGCGTCCAATGAACGAGCCACCGGGCACTCGGCATCTTGCAGGCTAGTGCGTTTGACCATGCTGGGAGTTCTCCAAACGGGCAGCGGAAAAGTGGTTGCAATATAAAACCACGATCACTACCGTACAACTGGTTTCATAACAAAACCACATACGGAGTCCGCCATGTCATCTGAATCCTCAACCCCTTCGCCACTTTCAGCCAAGGTGGTGCTGTTGTTCGCCGTGGCCTGCGGGCTGGCGGTGGGCAACGTGTACTACGCCCAACCGCTGCTGGACGCCATGGCCCAGGCCTTCGACCTGGCGCCGGCCACGGTGGGCATCGTCATCACCCTGACTCAGGTGGGTTACGGCCTGGGCCTGCTGTTGCTGGTGCCCCTGGGCGACCTGCTCAATCGCCGGCGCTTGATCGTCAGCCAGACCCTGCTGTCGGTCCTGGCCCTGTCGACGGTGGCCTTGGCCCCCAACAGTGCCTGGCTGTTGCTGGGCATGACCTGCACCGGCCTGCTGGCGGTCGTGACCCAGGTGCTGGTGGCCTATGCCGCCCACCTGACGCCGGTCGCTCAGCGCGGACGGGTGGTGGGCATGGTCACCAGCGGCATCGTGGTGGGCATTCTCCTGGCCCGCACCGTGGCCGGGACCATGGCCGATCTGGCGGGCTGGCGCTCGGTGTACCTGCTCTCGGCCGGACTGACCCTGCTGGTGGCCCTGGCCTTGTGGAAAGTGCTGCCGACCGCGGAACAGCCACCCACGGTGCAACGCTACGGGCAACTGCTCGGCTCCCTGTTGCTGTTGTTCAAGGAGGAAAAGGTCCTGCGCGACCGGGCGGTCCTGGCCATGCTGATCTTCGCTGCCGGTACGGTGCTATGGACCCCACTGGTGCTGCCCCTGAGCGCCCCACCGCTGTCGCTGTCACACACCCAGATCGGCCTGTTTGGCCTGGCCGGCGCCGCAGGCGCCCTGGGCGCAGCACGGGCCGGGCACCTGGCGGATCGCGGGTTGGCGCAATGGACCAGCGGCCTGGCCCTGACGCTGATGCTGCTGTCCTGGTTGCCCCTGGCCTTGACCCAATCCTCCCTGTGGGCCCTGCTCCTGGGGGTGATCACCTTCGACCTGGGCCTGCAGGCGGTACACGTCACCAGCCAGAGCCTGATCTACAGCGTGCGGCCCCACGCCCAGAGCCGCCTGGCGGCCGGTTACATGCTGTTCTACTCGGCCGGCAGCGCCGGCGGCTCCATCGCCGCCACCGCCACCTATGCCTGGGCCGGCTGGACCGGAGTGTGCCTGCTGGGCGCGGCCATCAACGGCGTGGCACTGCTCTACTGGTTGTGGAGCCTGAACCCCGGACAACACCCGGCCACGGCGCCCGATGCCCGCTCGGCGCGCCCATAGCGGGTTCGCCCGAACGTGCTTTCCCCTTCAGCCCCGCGGCTGCTTTGCACCAACTCGTCAGCATGGCGCGGCCGGCCCGGGCAAGACCGAGCAACAGCGCCTCGGACGGACGGCGAAATCAGTGGCGCGACGGTTTCTAGAACCCCACATCCAGCACCACGTTGTCGACATAGGTGCCGGCTGGCGGGGTGCTCTGGTCGGTATAGATCCGGGCGTTGTAGTTGAAGATCTGGCTGCCGGTGCCCAGGCCGTTGCCCGGGTTGACCTCGGCATCGGTACTGGAGCGCCGGGCACTGCCGACACTGCCCCAGCGAGTGTTGCCGGCACTCTTGAAGATGTCATAGGCCAGGTAGTTGCCACTGGAAATCATCCGCCGCCGACCACCCGCGCTCACCGGCTGCTGGCCATCGCTCAAACCCACGGTATAGGCACTGCCCTTGGTGCAGGCCAGGTTGATGGTCTGCCCGGTCACCGTGGCAAAGGCGCTGACCACCGGCGCACTGCCGAAGCTGATGTTGGGCGCGGTGATCACGCAATCGTTGGACACCGTCATGTTGACCGTCAGGGCCTGGGTGCCGCTGCCGATGTCGCGGCCCAGGCAGGCCCCCAGGGCGCCGATCCCGGCGCAGTAGTTCCAGCTCCAGAAGATGCTCAGGTTCTCGGTGTAGATCCCGGCCGCCACGTTGCTGCCGGTGATGGTCCCCATGTAGATCGGCACGGTCTTGGCCACGGTCGGGCTGCCCAGCAGACCCAGCAGATCGATGATCGAGTTGCGGGCAAAGTCGAACTGCACCCCCCGAGTGATCGGGTAGCTGGTGCTGTTGTTGGCGTACAGGGTGTAGCCGATGACATCGCCGGTGGGGCCGACCAGGCCGCTGGTGGTGGACGTGATGGTGGCGTAGAAATGGTCGCTGCTGGCCAGCAGGCTCAGCAGCGAGCCGGTGCAGCTCAGGCCGGCATTGGTGGTGGAGGCCGGCTGCGAAGTGGTGCGCACCAGGATCGAGCTGAGCGTGCCGAACCCCGCCGGCGCGGTACTGACCGTGGTGCACAGCGCCTGGGCCGACAGCGCCAGCATGCTGGCCAAGAGTCCCGCCATTGCCTGTCGCCAGCCCTTGAATCTGCCCACGCCTCGCCCTCCCTTGCGCCTTGATCCTGCCGTTACTGACAGACCAGCGGGCCGATCAGCGGCACCTGCTGCTGTTGCAGATCCATGTCGAACTGCGCATGACAGCGCTGGCCATCGGCCAGGCCGACTTCCAGGCTGTTGTGTTGCGCAAGGTTCTCCAGATACACCAGCCCATCCCAGCCGACCACCGCCCGGGCCCCGCTCGGCTGGTGCGTCACGCTGCTCCCCAGAGGCAACTCCCGTTGCTGGGCATCCACCAGCACCACGCTGGCGGCGATCACCCGGGCCAGGGGAAATTCCAGCAGATAGCCGCTGCCCCGGCGTACCGCCACCCGCTGCTCGACATTCGGACTCTGCACGTTGGCCGGCAGGTTCAGCGGATCGATCTCGTACTTGCCCCGGTAATAGGCGCTGCTCCAGGGCACCAGCAGGTGGCCGCTGGCGTCGGTCCGGCCCACCAACTGGTTTTCATAGCGCACCGGTATGTCCGGGTAGCCGCCGGTACTGACCACCACGAAGGCGTCGTCGATCTGGTTGGCGGCGAACACCTGACGGTCCATCCACACCAGCGAACCACTGGCATCGGCCCAGCGAGTCTCGGCTTCGCGGGTGCCATAGACCCCGGCTTGCAGGCGCACCGACTGCAGGCGCCAGGTGGCATCCGCCTGCCGATAGTCGGCGCCGTCGCCGGTGGCATACCCCAGGTTGTAACCAACACCGCCGTCAAGCGGCACCGAGCGACTGAAATTGACCCGCTGGCGGTTTTCCCCGGTCTTGCTGCGCTCGTTGCTCAGGCTCAGGCTGCCGTGCAGATCGAAGGGAATCACCAGTTGTGCCTGCATGGCCCACTGGCTGTCGCCGATTTCCCGGTTGGCCGACAGGTAGAAACTGCTGTTGTGCCACAGCGGTTTGCTCCAGGTCAGATTGAGCAAGCGGGTGCGGCTCGAATCGGCGGCCAGCACATCGAAATAACCGGCCCCCAGGCTGCCGTAACGCTCCAGATTGAGGCTCAGGGTCAGTTGCTCGCTGCGCTGGCTGAGGCGGGTGTAGGGGCTGTCGAGCAGACTCAGGTCGGCGTAACGGTCGCGACGCTGCATGCGCTGGTAGGCCAGGCTGAAACGCTGGTTGTTGTACTGGTAGCCGAAGCTGAACTGCTGCCCGCCACTGCCGTCGAAGCGGCTCTGGCTGAGCGCGGTATTGAGCACGCCGAACTGCCCCAGGCGCAGGTTGCCGCCCAATCCGCCCAGCGTCAGGGAGTCCGCGGCTTCGGCATGGGCCTCCAGGGTCAGGCTGTCGCTCAGGCCATGGCGCAGGCTGCCGGAAGCGACGCCCGGGCCATAGCCGAAATCACGCAAGCTGTAGTCGCGACGCAGGTTGCCTGCGGCCAGCGAGAAATCCGTCAGGCCCTGGTGCAGCAAGGTGCTGGTGACGTAGAACGGCACCGTGGTCGACACCTGCCGTCCCAGGGCATCGGTGGTCACCACCACCGCCTCTCCCGCGCCGTTGATGAAGGGAATGTTGGTCAGGGTATAGGGACCGGGTTGCAACTCGCTGCTGCTGGCCTTGTAGCCGTTGATGAACAGGTCCAGCGAGGACGGCACCGCCGCTTCCCCGGCAAACTGCGGCAAGGGATAGGTCACCAGGTCCGGACGCACGGCAAAGTCCCGCGACAGCTGGACCCCGCCCAGGCGCACCGAACTGCTCCAGGGCAAGGCGCTGCTCACCACATCACCCGCCTCGTAGGTCAGCAGGCGCTCCTCATCGGAAAAACGCCAAGTGGTGTCGTAGCGCCGATAGCCATTGTTCAGCGAAGCGCTCTCAACCCCGGACAGGGTCCGCCGGTACTGCCCGGTATTGGACAAGGTGCCCCAGGTGTCGAACAGCCGCACTTCGTTCCAGGCCGCCAGGTACGTGCCGCCGTCGTCGGTGTCATTGAGGTACAGGTCATAGTTGAGCAGCGCGCCGAAACTGCTCAGCGCCGGGGTGCGCGGATAGGCCTGGCGACTGCCGATGAACTGCTCCGGCAGCCAGTCCGGCGGCACATCCAGCAGCAAGCGCTGGCCCTGGCTGTCGTAATCGCTGTGCAGCTGCGGCAGGCTCTCCAGATCCACCTCGCTGCCCAGCCCCTGCGGCAGCTTGATCCCGGCCTCCTGCAGCGTCTGCAGCGGCATGAACAGTCGTCCGGCGCGCTGCTCCACCGCCACCACCTTGCCCGTGTTCATCCGATTGATCACCAACTCCAGAAACAACTGCGCATCGGCCATCGACTCCAGGCTGCTGGGCGGCGGCGGTAACTCGCCGGCCTGGAGCGGACCACTCAGCATCACGCCCCACAGACCGGCCAGCAGCCCTTGCAAGCGCCAGAAACGACGAGCCGGATCCCGGCTCATGGCGGATTCAAGTCCATCTATGGACATCTCCATCCCAAGGCGAATGCGCCATCGCGCTCACAGCCGTGCGTAGCTCTGCCCAATTGCCCTCTTGCTGAGCGCCACGCCGCGGCTGTGGATCAGCGAGCAGGCGCCAGAGCCTGTACCTGCGACGCACCGTTGATCCGCAGCTGCAGGGTCGCGTCGGCCGCCAAGGGCTCCGTCAGCGGCCAGCGCATCACCGCGCCGGGCAAGACATAGCCCAGCAGGCCCGGCGCCAGCGGCCGGGTCTGTGTCCCCTGCCTGAACCCGACATCGGTCAGGCGCGCATGCACCGCGCCCTGATTGCGCAGTTCGAGGAACGTCTTGCCGTCCACCGCCACCTTGCGCCAGCTCAGGTCGGGTACGCCGGCGCCCTTGGGATCGCGCTGGCGGGTGGTGTCTTCCTTGCTCCAGAGTCCTGCGCCATAGGCGAACAGCGGCACCGAGTAGCGCATCTGGAAACGAATCGCCGCAGCGCTCTTGGCACCGTCCTGGGGGGTGATGGGTTGGGCCGAGGGAATCTCGTCGATGATGATCCGGTACGCCAGCTCCTGCCCCGGCGGTACGTCGCGGGTGCGGGTCAGGCGCACCAGTTGCTTCTGCCCGGGCTCGATCTTCGCCAGCGGCGGGCTGCCGATGACCTCGCGCTGATTCTGGTACTGATCGGCAAAGCCGCTCTGACTCCAGGCAAAGACCCGGATCTGCAGGTTGGCAGTCTCGGTGCCGCGGTTTTCCAGCCATAGGGCGCTGGCCTGCTGATCCGCCTCCAGCACCGGATCGATCGGCCAGATCAGCACCGAGCTGGCGGCCTGTACCGCAGGCACACCGGACAGCAGCCCGGCCAGTGTCAAGTAACGGGTGGCCTGCAGGCCCCGCAAAAGTAAATGCATACTGCTACTCCTTGTCCGCCTGCCGGCTGATGGTCGATTCGCCCCTTCACCACGACAGCTGCACCTGCAGCACGTCGCTGTACGTCCCCCCAGGCTGATTGCCCGGCAACTGCACCTGTCCGTAGATCGGCAGGCTGATGTTATTGGCATCGCTATACGCCACGGCCACGCTCTGGCCGATCCCCAGGCTCTGGCTGTACCCCGCATCGCGGAATAGCTCATAGGCGACCAGGGAACTGCCGCTGCTGATCCGCATGTGCCGCCCGCTGCTGTTGTACTGGCCGCCGTCCACCGTCATGTTCAGGGTCACCCCCGGGGTGCACTGCAACTGCACGCCAGCGCTCAGCGCCACCCTGACCGTGCTGGTGGACAACGCCGACTGGCTGCCGAACGCCAGACTGCCGTAGTTGCTGACACCGCCCACCACCAGGCAGCCGGCGGTGATGGTGGCGCTGACCTGGAAGCTCTGGCTGGTGGCGGCACTGGTCCACACCGGCCAGGCACCGGCACAGATCAGGGCCAGCAGCGCACATCCGGGGCGGGCCATGGCATCAGAAGGTCAGTTGCACGGACACCGTATCGGTGTAGGTGCCGGCCGGCAGCCCGGCCTTGCCCACTGCCTGGCCGTAGAGGTTGACGGTCTGCGCCACCCCGGTGCTCGGTGCCAGGTTGATCACCCCATTGATCGCCACGATCTGCGAGTGCCCGGAGTCGGTGTACAGGTCGTAAGGCACGTAGTTGGCCACGCCGTCGAACAGCGCCCGGGTGCCGCCGCTGGACTTGCCGTCATTGCTGCCGCCCTGGATGGTCAGGCTTGGGGTGGTGCCGCTGGAGCAGAGAATCGACAGTGCCCCGCCACCCCCGCCCAGCACCTGGCCGGTGGCCGTGGTGAACAGGCTGTTGGTGGTGCCGAAGTTCAAGGCGCCGAAGTTCAGGCCGGTGCTGCCGCCGACGCCGTTGACCTGGCAGCTGCTGGTGAGGATCAGGGTCGAGCTGATCTGCCCGGTGACCGTGGTGGCGGCATTGACCGTTGAGGCCATGACCAGCCCCAGCAAGGGCCAGCCGATTCTCGATACAAGCGCGTGCATGATGTACGTCCTCTCATGATTACCAATCCAGCGTGATGGTCAGGGTGTCGGTGTAGACCCCTGCCGGAACCGCGCGGGTATTCGCGACCACCGAGCCGAACACCGGAATGGGAATCCGCCTGCCGCTGCTCACTGCGAAATTGCGCTGCTGACCGATGCTGTAGCTGTCGCTACCGGATGCATCGACGAACAATCGATAGGGAATGGTCTGGCGCCCGTTGCTCAGGCGCCGGGTCGTGCCGTCGCCATTGAGGCCGCCATTGATGGTCACGGTGAACCCGGTGACCGAGGGATTGCAGGCCACCTGCAAGCGGCCTTCGGCGCTGTCGGTCAGGCTGGCCTTGATCGGGTTGACCCAGGTCGGACCTTGCCGGCCGAAATCGAGCAGACCCAGGTCGCTGACAGGCGCGGCAACGGGATCGCTGCCGGCACTGCTCACCTGGCAACTGGCCAGGATCACCAGGCGCGCCTGAATCTGTCCGCTGATCGCCGCCTGGGCGTCATCGGCCAGCAGGCACAGCGAACCCAAGGCGATGATCGTCCAGTTCCTGCCCTTCATTGCTGCCATCCCGGTTCCATCAGGACTCCCACCTGAGCCGTCCATCGTCGACGGCTTTCCCTGTTCTGCCCGGGATCCCCCGCAGCAGTCGTCATGGCCCTGCCTTCACCAGCTCAGGGTCACCTTCAATAGATCGGAATAGCCTCCGGCCCGGGGTATCTCGGCCAGGGGCTCGATGCGCCCGTAGAGGGGCAGATCCACGCTGCCGGAATCCGGCACGCGGCCGCTGACCGGGACATTCACCGGCAAGGGTATGCGCCGGGCCGGGTCCTGGTACAGACGATAAGGAATGGGTTTGCCCGGCCAGCGGTTGCTGGCCAGATAACGCACGTCGCCGATGCCGCCATGCAGGCCGCCATCGACGCGCAGTTGATAGGGCGTATCGGGATTGCACTCCAGCCGCGGCCGGCGGCCACTGGGCAGCGCAGCGGTCAAGGGCCCCGCGGCGTCATCCAAACGCGCGCTGCTGCCGAAATCCAGGGTGCCGAGCTGTTCGATACCGGCCTCGCGCTGTTGCCCCAGCAACTGGCAGCCACGCAGCACATCGACCCGGACCTGCACCTGCAGATCCGCGGCCCCTGCCGTCGCGCAGAGCAACGCGCTCATGACTGCCATCCCCTGGTATCCATTCAAGGCCTCAATCCTTGTGAGAAGCATTTGCTGCAATCAGGTTAGCAAGCAGCAGGGAAACCGCCAGTTTGCGTATTAATTGGCCGGACTCCGGTCCATCCGCCCCTCGCATCCAAGCGATGCTCTTTAGAGATCGCTGGTCGACAGGTTTCCTATTGGTTAAATTGTCGCGCCGCTTTTAAGGTGAGCGGCCCGGAATCATCGAGGTAACCGCTCTTGGCCGCTCTACCGCCAAAACCTGCACCGACCCGCTCTCCCTGGCGTCGCCTGTTCGCCAGGCCCGCGCACCGTCAGAGCGCTGCCGGTGCGGTCATCCGCGACTACTTTCGCCACAGGGCCCAGGACCTGGGCTACACCCTGAGCCACAGCCAGCTGCGGGTGATCGACTGCATGGCCCAGCAGGCCGAAGGCCTGGCGCACTCCCCCGGCAAGGCCCAGAGCCTGTACCTGTACGGCGCCGTCGGCCGAGGCAAGAGCTGGCTGCTGGACGGCTTCTTCCGCGCCCTGCCCATCGCGGAAAAACAGCGCCTGCACTTCCATGACTTCTTCGCTCAACTGCACCAGGGCATGTTCCGCCACCAGCAACAGGCCGATGCCCTGGAGACCACCCTGGACGAGCTGCTCAACGAGTGCCGGGTGCTGTGTTTCGATGAGTTCCATGTCCACGACATCGGCGACGCCATGCTCATCACCCGGCTGTTCAAGGCCTTGTTCAAACGCGGCATCACCCTGCTGGTCACGTCCAACTACGCGCCCGAAGGCCTGCTGCCCAATCCGCTGTACCACGCCCGTTTCAAGCCGGTGATCGAGCTGATCCAGCAGCGCATGCACGTCATGGAAGTCGGCGGCCCCCACGACTACCGCAGCCAGGCCAGGACCCACGAGCAGCAGGTCTTCACCCAGGGATGCTATGTGTGGCCCGGCACCCCGGCCCAGCGCCAGGCCCTGGATCTGCCGGAACGCCACGCCCCGGCGCAGCCACTGAGCGTGGGCGCGCGACAATTGACCGTGCGCCAGATCCAGCAGCGCAGCATCCGTTTTGAATTCAACGATCTGTGCGAACAGCCCACGGCCGTCATGGACTACCTGGAACTGAGCCACCGCTTCGATACCTGGATCATCGACGAACTGCCCGAGCTGGGAGAATGCTCGATCGCCGCCCAGCAGCGCTTCATCAACCTGATCGACGTGCTCTACGACCAGGACAAACGCCTGCTGCTGATCGGCCAGCGCCCCCTGCGCGACAGTCTGGGCGGCCACGCCATCGACCTGGCCCGCACCCGCAGCCGTCTCGGGCAACTGCGGGAAATCGGTCCCGAACATGCACTGGGCTGAACCGCCACCGATAGGTAGGAAAATGTTGCCCATCACCTTTTTCGCGCTCTTAGAGCGGCACCTGAACGACTCAACACTCGAACATCCGCCGTTGTTCGGCCTGGAGGCGTTCTCTGCCGACGAGCTCGCGGCAAAGGGCTATGAACTGATCGGCGATCCGGCGGACTTTCACTTCTACGAAAAAAGCCATACGACGGTTTACCACCGACGGGCGCAGGAAGTGATCCTCAAGTGCTACTTCTTCAACCAGCAACGGCTGGGCAGCGGCTTCAGCATTGTTCGCGGCGTACGCCTTGGCTCCTTGCTCAGGCACTGCAAACGTCTGGAGCAAAAAGGCAAGGGCATCCGCCCGAACCTGGCCTGGTATTTCTCGGACGACAAGCAAGAAGGCGCCGTGATCCTCAATGACCGGCATGTCATGCGTTTCAACCAATGGAGCCACAAGGGCGCCTATCAGGTGGCAACCCTGGAGAGCGACTTCGACTCCGGCAACCCGCTGGGCCGGGCCGCCACGCGTTCGGTCAAGCACACCTTTGAGCACCACAGCCTGGAGTCGATGCGCAAAGAGGCCCGCAACGCCAGGCAACCGGGTGCATTTCGCAGGCTGCTCGGAGCGATTCACAATGGCATTTGATCGCGATGAGCTCTATCGACTGGCTTCTGGTCTTTTGCGGGCCCTGCAGGATGGAGACCCGGCAGGGTTGTCGGCGTTTGGTGTCAGCCGGGCCATGTATGAGGAGATCACCGAAGAGCTGGAACACTCGGGGGAACAGCTTGCGCACCTGTCGATGCCTCCTTGTGAGATCGCCGGCCAAGCGGACCGTACCGGCAGGGTTGCACTGGACATTTACCCGCTGCATACCGATCCGCACACCCTGAGAATGGCCTGCCAGCTGTGGTCCAAAGGCCAGAAGACCGAGCTCACGCTGATTGCCGACTACCGGGAACAACAGCGGCAGGCCGCCCTGACCTTCAGGCTGCTGGAAACCCAGTAACCCTCGCCCCAGGACAACCCACCGCCCAGGCAGCAAAACTGGCCGATCTGCTTTATCCTCCCCGCCCTTGTCCTTCATTCGAGTGTTGACGCTGTTCATGGATACCCTTGCTCAACTGCGGGCCGGCCAGCTGGCCGGAATCAAGCGCCTGGACCTGTCCTGTGGACTGACCGAGTTCCCCCGGGAGATCTTCGATCTCGCCGACTCCCTGGAAATCCTCAACCTCAGCGGCAACGCCCTGGACAGCCTGCCCGATGACCTGCATCGCCTGAGGCGCCTGCGCATTCTGTTCTGCTCGGACAACCAGTTTCGCGAAGTGCCGGTCTGTGTCGGCCAATGCGCGCAACTGAGCATGATCGGCTTCAAGGCCAACCGTATCGAGCGAGTGCCGGCCGCCGCGCTGCCGCCGCAGTTGCGCTGGCTGATCCTCACCGACAACTGCATCAGTGAATTGCCGCACGAGCTGGGTAACCGCCCGCTGCTGCAAAAGCTCATGCTCTCCGGCAACCGCCTGACCGGGCTGCCCGAAAGCCTGAGCCAGTGCCATCGCCTGGAGCTGCTGCGGATCGCCGCCAACCAACTGAGCGAACTGCCGCCGTTCCTCCTGGCCATGCCGCGCCTGACCTGGCTGGCCTACGCCGGCAACCCGCTGGAATCGGAAGCCGACGCCACGGCGCTGGCCTCCACGCCGAGCATTCCCTGGAGCGAACTGAGCCTGCAACAGCGCCTGGGCGAAGGCGCCTCGGGGGTGATCCACCAGGCCCAATGGCAACCCGTCGGGCAATCGCCACGCGCGGTGGCGGTCAAGCTGTACAAGGGCGAGATGACCAGCGACGGCTCGCCGCTGCACGAAATGAACGCCTGCATCAGCGCCGGACTGCACCCGAACCTGATCCGCGTCGAAGGCCGGGTCCAGGATCATCCCCAAGGCCAGAACGGCCTGGTGATGCAGTTGATCGACACACGCTTTGCCAACCTGGCGGCGCTGCCGAGCCTGGACTCCTGCTCCCGGGACATCTACCCGGACAACGCCAGCTTCAACGCCGAGGTGACCCTGGGCATCGCCCGGGGCATCGCCTCGGTGGGTGCGCACCTGCACGCCCAGGGCATTACCCATGGCGATCTGTATGGCCACAACACCCTGTGGAATGCCCAGGGCGACTGCCTGCTGGGGGATTTTGGCGCGGCATCCTTCCATGCCCAGGACGACACCGTGCAAAGCCGCGCGCTGCAACGCCTGGAAGTGCGGGCCTTCGGCATCTTGCTGGAAGAACTGCTGGAACGTGGGGATGGTTCGCTGAGCCAGGGACAAAAGCAGAAACTGACGGCGCTGGTGCAGCGCTGCTGTCAGCCAGAGGTACTGGCGCGACCGGATTTTGCCCGGGTCTGCGAGGAATTGGCGGGGCTTTAAAACAGCTTCGCCGGCCAGCCGGCTCCTACAGAGGTGTGCAGGAGCCGGTGGCCGGCGAATCGCGGTCTTAGCCCGCCAGGCCGACGAACATGTCCTGCACGTCGTCATGGTTGTCCAGGCCTTCGAGGAAGGCTTCGACTTCAGCCATCTGCTCATCGCTCAGGCCGCTGACCGGGTTCTTCGGCTGGTAGCCGAGCTTGGCCGACAACACGGTGAAACCCTGCTCGGGCAAGGCCTTCTGCACCGCGTCCAGGTCCGCAGGCTCGGTGAGGAACAGGGTCGCGCCCTCCTCCCCCGGCTCGAAATCCTGGGCACCGGCCTCGATGGCGGCCAGTTCCGGATCGGCGTCCGGGCTGTCCGGCGAGGCTTCGATCATGCCCACGTGGTTGAAGTCCCAGGACACCGAACCCGAAGCGCCCAGCTGGCCCTTGCGGAAGGCCACGCGGATTTCCGCCACGGTGCGGTTGATGTTGTCGGTCACGCATTCAACGATCAGCGGCACCTGGTGCGGGGCAAAACCTTCGTAGGTCACGCGGTGGTACTGCACGGTCTCGCCGAGCTGGCCCGAGCCTTTCTTGATGGCACGCTCAAGGGTCTCACGCGGCATCGAAGCCTTTTTCGCCTGTTCCACCACCAGCCGCAGGTGGGCGTTGGTGGCGACGTCAGCGCCGTTACGTGCGGCGATGGTGATCTCTTTCACCAGCTTGCCGAAAATCTTGCCCTTGGCGTTGGCTGCCGCTTCTTTGTGTTTAACCTTCCACTGTGCGCCCATTACTCACTCTCTTGATCTATGGCGTCGAGTTGGATTTGGCCGACGCGATGGGCAAGTTTATACGTCCTCAAGGCCCTGATCGACCAAAAAGTCAGTATCCGGCCGCCGCTCTGCCGGCCTCAGCCCCGGTCGGCCTGAGCGGTGCAGGCGATCACTCGGGTCTGTGCCATGGCAAGCGGGTGCCAACCCGCGGGGGACAGATCAGGCGGGAGCCAGGGCGAAAAAGGCCTGGATCAGGCGCAGGTCACGCCGTCGCTCGATGCAGCCAAGCATGTGCCGGTTGACCAGGCCCGCGCCGCGAATCGGCACGGTTCGCACCCGCGGGTCGTGGCCGACTTCCGCCGAGCTGACGACGCCCACCCCCAATTGCGCCGCCACCGCCTCGGTCACCGCTTCGCGGCTGTCCAGCTCCAGCAGCACCCGCGGCTGGACCTTGGCCAGCGCGCAGGCTTCATCGAAGGTCCGGCGGGTGATCGAACCGGGTTCGCGCAGCACCATGATCACCTGGTCCAGTTGTTCGAGGGCGATGCCGTCGGCCAGCGCCAGCCAGGGGTGGCCTGCGGGCACCAGGGCACAGACTCGCGACTCCCCCAGGCTTTGCAGGTACAGGCCCTTGCGCGGTTCGACCTCGGTCAGCACCGCCACGTCGGCGTGCTCGGACAGCAAGGCGGCCAGGGTTTCCTGGGCATTGCCCAGGCGCAGGTTGACCGTCACCCCCGGATATCGCGCCCGCAGGCTGGCCAGCATCGGCATCACCAGGTGCGGGCCGTCGGCCGCCACCTCCAGGCGCCCGGTCAGCAATTGCCGGTTGGCCTCAAGCAGCGCCTGGGCCTCCTCCGCCAGACCGAACATGGCACGGGTGATGGCCGCCAGCTTGATGCCTTCCTCAGTCAGTTCCACCCTGCGCGCAGTGCGCCGCAGCAGGGTGATCTGGTAATGCTCTTCCAGGGCCTTGATATGCCCGGTCACCGCCGGCTGGCTGATGAACAGCCGCCCGGCGGCCCGGGTGAAGCTGCCTTCACGGGCCACGGCGTCGAATGCACGCAGTTGAAACAGGTTCATAGCTATCGGCCTCACTGATGGCTGGCATAACAACAAACAATTTGATTGATGACAAGGCAAACTGCAATTTAGTCCCCGTAGCGTCACCCCCATCTTTTCGAGGACACCCCATGAGCGTCGCCGAGCCCATCCTGCTGACCCCCGGTCCCCTGACCACCTCCGCCCGCACCCGCCAGGCAATGCTGGTGGACTGGGGCTCATGGGATGAGCGCTTCAACCAACTGACCGCCAGCCTGTGCCGGCAACTGCTGGCCATCGTCAACGGCGCCGAGAGCCACCACTGCGTGCCCCTGCAGGGCAGCGGCACGTTCGCCGTGGAAGCGGCCATCGGCACCCTGGTGCCCCGCGACGGCAAGGTCCTGGTGCTGATCAACGGCGCCTACGGCAAGCGCCTGGCGAAGATCTGCGAAGTGCTCGGCCGGGATTTCAGCACCTTCGAAACCGCCGAAGACCAGCCCACCACCGCCGCCGACGTCGAGCGCCTGCTCCAGGCCGACCGCGCCATCAGCCACGTGGCACTGATCCACTGCGAAACCAGCACCGGCATCCTCAACCCGCTGCCGGAGATCGCCCGGGTGGTGGCCGACCACGGCAAGCGCCTGATCATCGACGCCATGAGCTCCTTTGGCGCGCTGCCCATCGATGCCCGGCACCTCCCCTTCGACGCGCTGATCGCCGCCTCCGGCAAATGCCTGGAAGGCGTGCCCGGCCTGGGCTTTGTCCTGGCCGACAAACACTCCCTGGCCCAGGCCGCCGGCAACGCCCACTCCCTGGCCATGGACTTGCACGACCAGCACGACTACATGGCCAGGACCGGCCAGTGGCGCTTCACCCCGCCGACCCACGTGGTGGCCGCGCTGCACGAAGCCCTGCTGCAATACAACGAGCAAGGCGGCCTGCCGGCGCGTCATGCACGCTACGCCGACAACTGCCGGGCGCTGCTGCAGGGCATGGGCGCACTGGGCTTGCAGAGCTTTCTGCCGGAGGCGATCCAGGCGCCGATCATCGTCACCTTCCACGCCCCGAAAGACCCGCGCTATCAGTTCAAGGACTTCTACGAACGGGTCAAGCGCAAGGGATTCATCCTCTACCCGGGCAAGCTGACCCAGGTCGAAACCTTCCGCGTGGGCTGCATCGGCCATGTCGACCGCCACGGCATGCAGGCCGCGGTGAGCGCCATCGGCGAAGTCCTGCGGGAGATGCAAGTCCTCGACCTCTGACGCCACCGCGTCCCTGGAGGAGCGAGCGTGCTCGCGAATCAGACGCCGCGATCCCCGAACCTTTTTTCGCGAGCACGCTCGCTCCTACAACAGGCACTGCAACCATGAACTACAGCAACCCCACCCAGCTGCAAGCCGCCATCCTCGACTGGGCCGGCACCGTGGTCGACTTCGGCTCCTTCGCCCCGACCCAGATCTTTGTCGAAGCCTTCGCCGAGTTCGATGTGCAGGTGTCCATTGAAGAAGCCCGCGGCCCCATGGGCATGGGCAAGTGGGACCACATCCGCACCTTGTGCGACCTGCCGCAGGTGGCCGAACGCTATCGCCAAGTCTTCGGCCGCACCCCGAGCGACGCCGACGTCACCGCCATCTATGAGCGTTTCATGCCGCTGCAGATCGACAAGATCGCCGAACACTCGGCGCTGATCCCCGGGGCCCTGGAGGTGATCGCCACGCTGCGCGAGCAGGGCCTGAAGATCGGTTCCTGCTCCGGTTACCCCAAGCAGGTGATGGACAAGGTGGTGGCCCTGGCCGCGACCAAGGGCTACGTCGCCGACCACGTGGTGGCCACCGACGAGGTGCCCAACGGCCGCCCCTGGCCGGCCCAGGCCCTGGCCAACGTGATCGCCCTGGGCATCGACGATGTCGGCGCCTGCGTGAAGATCGACGACACCGTGCCAGGCATTCTCGAAGGCCGCCGCGCCGGCATGTGGACCGTGGCCCTGATCTGCTCGGGCAACGCCCTGGGCCTGACCTATGAAGCCTACCGGGCCCTGTCCAGCGACGCCCTGGCCTGCGAGCGCCAGCGCATCCACGCGCTGTTCGAGGCCTCGCGCCCGCACTACATGATCGACACCATCGCCGACCTGCCCGAGGTCATCGCCGATATCAACCGGCGCCTGGCCCGTGGGGAAATGCCCCAGAACCATTGATCAGGCGCTGGGGCGGGCCTGGACGGCGGTGCCAGGAGCATCGCCGTTCTTTTTCGGTCCTATGGGCGCCAACGCTCTGACACGGGCCACAAAAGCCACAAGCGGCTCAGGCAAACCCGGGGAAAGCGGATTACAGTTACAGCACTCCGTCATTAAGAACGGAGGCTTCAGACCTGATGACCGAGGATGTCCCGTATGCCCTGGAAAAACACTGAGTCGCGCTACAGCACCATGATGATCACCTTGCACTGGCTGATGCTGGTGTTGCTGGCGGTGGTTTACGCCTGTATCGAATTTCGCGGCATCTTTCCCAAGGGCAGTGGTGGTCGCACGCTGATTGTCGAAGCCCACTTCATGCTCGGCCTGACCGTGTTTGCGCTGGTCTGGCTGCGTCTGTTCGCCCGTGCCCAAGGCGTGGCGCCGAAGATCCTGCCCACCCCGCCGCAGTGGCAACGGCTGTTGTCGACCCTGATGCATTGGGCGCTGTACCTGTTCATGATCGCCATGCCGATCCTCGGCTGGCTGACCACCAGCGCCAAGGGCCATCAAGTGATGTTCTACGGCTTCGACCTGCCGCTGCTGGTGCAAGAGAACAAGACCCTGGCCAAGCAGTTCCAGGGCTGGCACGAACTGCTGGGCAGCCTCGGTTACTGGCTGATCGGCCTGCATGCCCTGGCCGGGCTCTATCACCACTACGTGATGCGCGACAACACCCTGCAACGCATGTGGCGCCAGCGCGGTCAAGCCTGAGCCTGCAGCGCGCGGCGGCCCTGCAAGCCGCCGCTGTGCACGAAGACCAATCGGCAACCCGGCGCAAAGCGCCCGGCCATTACCTGCTCCTGCAAGGCCAGCAGGGCCTTGCCGGTGTACAACGGCTCCAATGGCAGCGCGCACTGCTGCTCGGTGAGCCGGATAAACCCGCGCAACGCGTCGTCGACCCTGGCAAAACCGCCACGGCTGCTGTCCAGCAACTGATAACCGCCGCGCCCCTGTCCGGCCTCCTGCAAAATGCCCTCGACCTGCTGCGCCACACCGTGATCCTCGGGCACCGCCAGCGCGCCATACACCGGGTGTGCCCCGGCCTCCGCCAGCACCAGCCCGGCCAGGGTGGTGCCGGTCCCGGCGGCCAGCCACCAAGCGTGATAGTCGCTCCAGCCCAGGCTCGGCAACTGCCGCTGCACCTGATCGCGCAAGGTCATGCAGCCCGTGGCACCGGCCAGCCCACCGCCGCCTTCAGGCACCGGGTACAACGCCGGGTAGCGGGCCTGCCAGGGCGCCCAGAAACCGGGCGCGTGGCGTTCGCGGTAACCGGCGTAGCCCAGCCAGTGCAGGCGCATGCCGAACGCCTGCAGGTCGAGCACCGTTGGCGTGTCCTGTGGATGGCCACGCAACAGGCCCACGGTGGGAAAGGCAAAACGCCGGCCGGCGGCGGCCAGCGCATGCAAGTGATTGGAATGGGCGCCGCCGAGGCTGATGACGCCCTGAGCGCCCAGGCTGCGGGCCGTCGCCAGGTGTTCGGTGAGCTTGAACCATTTGTTGCCGCTGATCAGCGGATCGATCAGGTCCAGGCGCAATACCGCCACCTCGACCCCGGCCCGGGACAGCCAGTCCAGCTCCAGCCGTTGCAGCGGAGCCTGGGGTAACCAGTCGAAGGATTCGGGGAAGGACATCGGTAGCGGGTTCGGCAAAGAAGGGAGCGCAGTCTACCAGCCCGAAACGCTGGCAGACTGCCCCCCAGGGCGTTACAGCTCGGCCGCCAGACGCGAACCCTGGTTGATGGCGCGCTTGGCGTCCAGTTCGGCGGCCACATCGGCACCGCCAATCAGGTGCACGTTCTGCCCCGCCGCCAGCAGACCGTCCTGCAGCTCGCGCAGCGGGTCCTGACCGGCACAGATGACGATGTTGTCCACCGCCAGCACCTGGGGCTCACCCGCTTCACCGATCCGAATGTGCAGGCCGGCATCGTCGATCTTCAGGTACTCGACGCTGTTGAGCATCTGCACCTGCTTGTTCTTCAGCCCGGTGCGGTGAATCCAGCCGGTGGTCTTGCCCAGGCCGTCGCCGACCTTGGATTTCTTGCGCTGCAACAGGAACACCTGACGCGCCGGCGCGTGGGGCTCGGCCTTGATTCCGGCCACGCCGCCACGGGCCTGGAGCTGGGTATCGATGCCCCACTCCTTCCAGAACGCCTCGCGGTCCTGGCTGGTGGCCACGCCCTGATGCACCAGGAACTCGGAAACGTCGAAGCCGATACCCCCTGCCCCGATCACCGCCACGCTCTTGCCCACCGGCTTGCGCTCCAGCAGCACGTCCAGGTAGCTGAGGACCTTGGGGTGCTCCACGCCCGGGATCGCCGGTACGCGGGGGGCAATGCCGGTGGCCAGGATGATGTCATCGAAACCGCCGGCCACCAGCTGCGCCACATCCACCCGGGTGTCGAGGCACAGCTCGACATGGGTGGTCTGCAGCTTGCGCTTGAAGTAACGCAGGGTTTCGTAGAACTCTTCCTTGCCCGGCACCCGCTTGGCGATGTTGAACTGGCCACCGATCTCGCTGGCGGAGTCGAACAGGGTCACCTGATGCCCGCGTTCGGCGGCCACGGTGGCGGCGGACAGGCCCGCCGGGCCGGCACCGACCACGGCAATCTTCTTGATCTGCGTGACCGGCAGGTAGTTCAGCTCGGTCTCGTGGCAGGCCCGAGGGTTGACCAGGCAACTGGTGAGCTTGCCGCCGAAGGTGTGGTCCAGGCAGGCCTGGTTGCAGCCGATGCAGGTGTTGATCTCGTCGGCGCGGCCTTCAGCGGCCTTGTTGACGAAATCCGGGTCGGCCAGGAACGGCCGGGCCATGGACACCATGTCGGCATCGCCCTCGGCGAGGATCTGCTCGGCGATGTCCGGGGTATTGATGCGGTTGGTGGTGATCAGCGGAATGCTCACCGAACCCCGCAGCTTGGCCGTGACCTTGCTGAACGCGGCCCGCGGCACCTTGGTGGCGATGGTCGGGATCCGCGCTTCGTGCCAGCCGATCCCGGTGTTGATGAGGGTCGCGCCGGCCCGCTCGATGGCCTGGGCCAGTTGCACGATCTCTTCCCAGGTGCTGCCGCCTTCCACCAGGTCGAGCATCGACAGGCGGAAAATGATGATGAAGTTCGGGCCTACCGCCTCACGCACCCGGCGGACGATTTCCACCGGCAGGCGCATGCGGTTTTCATAGCTGCCGCCCCAGCGGTCGGTGCGATGGTTGGTGTGGGCGGCCAGGAACTGGTTAATGAAATACCCTTCCGAACCCATGATCTCGACACCGTCGTACTCGGCCTTCTGGGCCAGGGTCGAACAGGTGACGAAGTCGCGGATCTGCTTCTCGATGCCTTCCTCGTCCAGCTCCTTGGGCTTGAACGGGTTGATCGGCGCCTGGATCGCGCTGGGTGCCACCTGCTTGGGGCTGTAGGCATAGCGCCCGGCGTGGAGGATCTGCATGCAGATCTTGCCGCCGGCCTCGTGCACTGCGCGAGTCACGATCTGGTGCTTGAGCGCCTCTTCTTCGGTGGTCAGCTTGGCGGCGCCGGAATACACCCCGCCCTCATCGTTGGGGCCGATGCCGCCGGTGACCATCAGGCCCACGCCGCCCCGGGCGCGCTCGGCAAAATACGCCGCCATGCGCTCGAAGCCGCCGGGTTTCTCTTCCAGACCGGTGTGCATGGACCCCATCAGGGTGCGGTTGCGCAGGGTGGTGAAACCCAGGTCGAGGGGGGCCAGCAAATGCGGGTAAGGTGCTCCAGCCATGGTGTCACTCCAGATCGGGCAATCACGGGAAAATGCGGAAGCTCTGCGGCCTCCATCAGTAGTGCTGCACAGACTAAGAGCACCGTACCCGGCACTCAATGACCGTAACTGACAACTTATTGATCCAAACGCGCAGCGCCCCTTGGCAAGTGCCGGCACGGGCCCTACCCTAGTCGGCGAATCCTGCACACGGCCGCCGACTGTTTTCCCATGCGCAAACTTCTTTACCTCACCTTGTCCCTGGCCCTGCTTGCCGTCATCACCCGTTATGCGCTCTGGACCCACGACCGTCCGGGGGCGCATTACCTGTCGGACCTGCGCATCGAGCTGGCAGTGGACCAAGGCGTACCTGCCGATCACGGCAACCTGCTGGCGATCCAGCCGGAGTTGTTCCCCACCGACTACCAGAGCCCCGAGCGCCTGCACCGCAAGCTTGCCGCCTACCTGCAACAGGCCCGGGACAAGGGCCTGGTGAATGCCAAGACCATCGTGGTGCTGCCGGAACACATCGGCACCTGGCTGATGGTCAGCGGCGAAAAGAACGAGCTGTACCAGGCCGTGTCCTTGAAAGAAGCAATGAACTGGCTGGCGGTGAGCAATCCGCTGCCATTCCTCAAGGCCCTGATCAGCGCCAAGGGATCAAGCCGCCTGGCCGATGCGCACCTGCGCATGAAGGCGAAGAAGATGGCCAAGGAGTACCAGATGCTGTTCGGCGGCCTGGCCCGGGAGTTCCAGGTGACCCTGGTAGCCGGCTCGATCATTCTGCCCGAGCCCAGCGTCAGCCAGGGCAGCCTGCAGATTGGTAGCGGTGCCCTGTACAACAGCAGCCTGGTGTTCGGCAGCGACGGCCTGCCTATCGGCCAGCCCCAGCGCCAGCTCTATCCCACCCATGCCGAGAGCGGCTATGTGCGCGGCGATGCCGGACAGGGGGTGCAGGTCGTCGACACTCCCGCCGGGCGCCTCGGAGTGCTGATCGGCAGCGACAGCTGGTACCCGGACAACTATCGCCAGCTCAATGACCAGGGCGCCCAACTGGTCGCGGTCCCGGCCTTTGTCATGGGCCGCGATGGCTGGGAACGACCCTGGCGCGGCTTCAAGAGCATCACCACCCCCAGCGAGGTCAGCCTCAAGCCGGAAGAAACCAGCGAGGGCGACGCCTGGCATCGCCTGACCCTCACCGCCCGCCCGCCCAGCAGCCTGGCCAGCGCCGGCGTCAGCGTATTCCTGCGTGGCCAGTTCTGGGACCAGCGCAGCAGCGGCCAGAGCTTCATCAATAGCCACGGCCAGACGTTTGCCGATCAGGGCACAACGGGCGCCCGCCTGCTGAACCTGTGGCTGTAAAGCATGAAGACCACGCCAATGCGCCTGGGGGATCTGTCGGTGGGCTTTGTCCACAGCCTGGCGGACGCGGTCCGCAGCCACGGCCAGGACCCAACCCCCTTGCTCGAGCAATACGCATTGGATCCCGCCCGACTGGGCGAAGCCGGAGCACGCCTGTCGATCCCCCGCTACATGCGCCTGGGCCACGGCGCGATCCAGCTCACCGGCGACCCGGCCCTGGGTCTGCGCATGGGCCGTCTGAGTCGGCTGAGCCAGCTCGGTCTGGCCGGCGTCACAGCCGCCCAAGCCTCCAGCGTTCGTGAAGCGGCCCGTTGCCTGACGCGCTTCGAAGCGCTGTACGGCTCCAACTATCGCGGTCAGTCGAGCTTTCATGAAGATGCCGGCGGCGCCTGGCTGCGCTTCTATTCCATTAGCCCGTACAACGCCTACAACCGCTTCGTGGTGGACTCGATCATCTCCGGCTGGTTGCAACAGCTGTCCAGCCTCTGCGGTCAGACCCTGCTGGCCGAGCAGATCGACATCGAGTTCGAGCGCCCGGACTATCACGACGCCTACGCCATCCTCGGCCCCACACCCATCCAGTTCGCCGCCGAACAGAACCAGTTGCGCCTGAGCCAGGCCAGCCTGGCCCTGCGCAATCCGGAACACTGTCCGAGCACCTGGCGGCATCTGCTGCAGTTATGCGAAAGGGAGCTGGAGCACCTGACCCGCACTCGCAGCCTGCGCGAGCGCATCATTCAATTGCTGGGACCTTTGCTCAATGGTGGTCGTGAGCCCGACCTGGAAGAAGTGGCGATGCGCCTGAAGCTGCCGACCTGGACGTTGCGGCGCAAGCTGGCGGAAGAAGGGACGCAGTTCCGGGCCATTCTCAATGACACCCGGCGCGACCTGGCCATGACCTATATTCGCGATACCGAACTGGCGTTCGGCGAGATTGCTTATCTGCTGGGCTTTGCTTCAGCCGAGGCGTTTCAGCGGGCCTTCAAGCGCTGGAACGGCCAGACGCCAGGAGAGTTCCGCCGCTGCCACCGACAGTTCGGCTAAAAAAAACGCCACCGGCGTTACAGCTCGGTGGCGTCTTCTGCTGGTTCCAGAGGATCGAGCTCGAAAGCTTGATACTCCAGCAGTTCCTCTTGGTATTCGTCCATCGCGGACTCCTTTCTCGGTTGATTGAATAGTGCTGTGTCCATTGACCGTCGGCACCAGCATAAAGTGCCGGGATGACAGGAAAAATACTACCCCCTCGGTCAGGATTTCTACAATGAAAACGTAACAGGCCATGAGGAATTTAGCCTCCGGTTGATACCCACAGTTGCGGCCCACCCACTAACCGGAGAAAACCTGCGAGCATTTTTCGAAATGGCCACCGACACCTCATTGGCTTGGCAGCGTTGAGAGCCCTGGTCAATGAACGGGAGATTTCTTACAGCCCGATCAGCGATGCCTTGAGCCGTTATCGGATCGACATTGAACGCGTCGACCCGAGCTCGGTGTAGGTGCCTTAGTGCCCGCTGCTCGGCAGGGCCGGAATCGGCTCACTCGGCGGCGGCAGGTGGCTGGCCGGTGGTGGGGTGATGGTTTCGCTGGCCGGGGCTGGTTCAGTGCTGGTGGCCGGCACGATCGGCGCGGCCTCGGCTGGCGGCGCCAGCGGTTGCGAGACCGTAGGCTCCGGTTCAGCGACGGCAGCCGGCGCAGCCACCGCAGCAGGCTCGACCACTGGCTGCGAAGCCTTGGGCTCGGGCTTGGGTTCCGGCTTGGCCTGGGGCTCGGGCTTGCTCTCGGGCACCCCGAGGTCGGCCTTGGGCTTCTCTTCGATATGGGCCGCCTTCTTCGCCTCCGGCGGCAGGAACAGCTCCACCAGGGCGAAGTAGCGCTCATAGAACTTGGCCGAGGACACCGTCTCGCTGGCCACCTTGACCATCGAATCATCGGTGGAACCGATCGGCATCGAGACCGAGCCGAGCACCCCAACGCCGAGGCTGGCCGAATTGTTGACCTTCTTCAGCGCATAGCGGTCCTGCAGGGCGTTGGCGAACACCGTCGAGCGCTGGTCGCCGCTGCCATCCCGGGCGCAGACCACGTTGAAGCTGATTTCCAGGTGGGTTTCGCCGGTCTGCTGGAAGCTCTTGTGACCGCTGACCAGCTTCGGATCATTGCTGGTGATGATGTAGCCCTGGCTGAGCAGGGCCCGTCGCGCGGCCTCGCAGGAAGCGGCGTCGCTCACCGGATAATTGCGCGAGAAGGTGCCGGAATCATCGAAGCTTTCATGCTCGTAGATAGCGGTCTTGTGCGAGGAACAACCGGCGATTGCGGACAACAGCAACCAGCCGGCCGCCGCGCGCAGATGAAATGATCTAAACATCGAAAATCCTGAGGAAAACGCTCCGGGGCGTATTGTGCAACAGATCAATGCCCCGCAGCGCAGGTAATTGGTGTCTTAAATTTCACACAAGTTTAATGACCGCTGTTTGCCGGAAAAAGTCGCTCGCTCAAATGCTCGATCAGCACCCGCAGCTTGGCTGCGGTGTGCCGGCTCGATGGCCACAGCACCCAGAATGCCCCGTTGTGCTGCAGATACTCGTCGAGCACGACCTGCAACTCTCCCCGGCGTACCGCGGCCTGAACCATGAAATCCGGCAGGCAGGCAATGCCCAGTCCGCTGCGGGCCGCGTGCTCCACCGCTTCGATGGAGCTGCTGGTGAGGCGCGTGGGCAACAACGGCTCCGGCTGCTGGGCCTGGGGCTTGAATGGCCAGGGCTCGAGTTTGCCGGTGTGGTGAAAGGTGTGTCGCAGGCAGGCGTGCTCCCGCAGGTCCTGGGGGCTGCGGGGCAAGCCGCGCTGCTCGAAATACCCGGGGCTGCCCACCAAGAGCATGCGAAAGCGTCCCAGTTGCCGGGCCAGGAGCCGGGAATCCTTGGGATTACCGGTGCGCACCACCAGATCGAAGCCCTCCTCCACCACATCCACCAGGCGATCGGAAAGGTCCACATCCAGTTCGATCTGCGGATAGCGCTGCATGAACTCGGCCAGCACGGGCATCAACAGGCCATGGACCTGCGGCGCACTGATGCGCAATTTGCCCACCGGCGCACTGGAGGAATCGCACAGCTGGAACTCGGCGGCCTCGACCTCGGCCGCGATCCGCCGACAGCGCTCAAGAAAGCCCGCGCCTTCGGCGGTGAGGCTGATACTGCGGGTCGTTCGATGGAACAGCCGAGTCTTCAAGCGCTCCTCCAGGCGGGCGATGCTTTTGCCCACCGCCGAGGACGACACCCCCAATAACCGCCCTGCCTCGGTGAAGCTGCGGGTTTCCGCCACCTGCACAAACACCGGGATACTGCCCAGCCAGTCCATTGCGCACTCCCGAACTAAGGACATCTGTGTCCGATAAGTTCGGAACCTTAGCCTATTTTTCCGCCATGCACAGCGCCCTACCCTAGGCCCCTCACTTTTGAGCCAACCCAACGGGACCTGCCCATGAACAATTCCGTCAATGCCTGCGAGCTGCTGCAAGCGCCTGGCCAAACCCGCGAGCGACTGCCTGTCGGCGGCCTGCTGGCCCTGGCGACTGCCGGGTTCATCACCCTGATGACCGAGACGCTGCCCGCCGGCCTGCTGCCGCTGATGAGCGTCGACCTGGGCGTTTCTCCCGCCCTGATCGGCCAGCTGGTGACCTTCTACGCCCTGGGATCGCTGCTGGCCGCCATCCCCCTGATCATCCTGACCCAGGGCTGGCGACGACGACCGCTGCTGTTGATCGCCATCGGCGGCTTCGCCGTGGTCAACAGCGTGACCGCCCTTTCCACCAACTACAGCCTGATCCTCGTGGCGCGCGGGTGTGCCGGCGTCTTCGCCGGCCTGCTTTGGGCCCTGCTGGCCGGTTACGCCAGCCGAATGGCGGCGCCCCACCTGCAGGGACGGGCGATTACCCTGGCCATGCTCGGCGCGCCGTTGGCGTTGTCCGTGGGCATGCCCGCCGGAACCTGGCTGGGCGGCCTGCTGGGCTGGCGCATGAGCTTCGCCTGCATGACTGTGCTAACCCTCGGGCTGATCGGCTGGGTGCTGGTTCAGGTGCCGGATTTCCCCGGACTGCGGATGCACAAGCGCCTGCCGCTGACTCGGGTCCTGACCTTGCCAGGGATCCGATCGGTGCTGTTCGTGACTTTCGCCTATGTGCTGGGGCACAACATTCTCTACACCTACATCGCGCCCTTTCTCGAGTCGGCCGGGCTTGGCAACGCGATTGAACGGGTGCTGCTGGTGTTCGGTCTGGCGGCGTTGCTGAGCATCTGGCTGGTCGGTCTTTTGATCGACCGCTGGCTGCGTGAGCTGGTGCTGCTCGGTTGCCTGCTGTTTATCGGCGCCACCCTGGTGCTGGGGCTGCAGGGCGATCAGCCGCTGGCGATCTACGGGGCCACCGCAATCTGGGGGTTGTCCTTCGGTGGCATGGCCACCCTGTTGCAAACCGCACTGGCCAAGACCGCAGGCGAGCACGCCGACACCGCGCAGTCGATGCTGGTGACCCTGTGGAACCTGGCGATGGCCGGCGGCGGCCTGGGTGGCGCATTGCTGCTGCAGGGACCTGGGGTGGCAACCTTCCCCTGGGTAATCGCCACCCTGTTGCTGCTGACCCTGCTGGTGGTGGTGAACGCCCGGCAACAGGGCTTTCCAGCCAGCGCTTGAAACGGGTCCAAGGCGTTCGCGACCGCCAACTCTCCCCGGCATGGACACTGGCGGTGACCGGCATACCGTCAAGCGCCGGAACCGTCGTCACCTGAGCCAGATCCGCCCCAAAAAAAAGACCCCGGCCTTGCGGACGGGGTCTTTTCAACACAGCAGATCAGGCATCAGTAGCGCTTGATGTCCGCCTGGTTTTCCAACTGCTTGCGATAGGCAGAGAAGTCCTGCTGACCGATACGCGAGGCCAGGAAACGACGGTATTGAACCTTCTCTTCCTCGGTCGGCGCCGCGGCTTCGTTGACGTTGTTGAGTTGCAGCACCATCAAGTTGCCGTTGGGCAGAGTCACGCTGGCGAAGGTCGGCTTGTCCTTGGACTCAGGCTTGCTCATACGGAACAACGCCTGCAGCACGGTCGGATCGACACCTTCCTGGGCGCGGGTCACGGCTTGCATGACTTTCCAGTTCTGACCGTCCACCGGCTTGTTCAGCGCGGTCTTGCCATCACGCAAGCTGGCGATCAGTTCTTCGGCCTTGGTCTTGGCCGCAGCACTGGCGTGCTCCTTGGCCAATTGCGCGCGAATGGCGGTAGCAACCCCTTCCAGCGGCAGTTGCTCAGGCTTGTGGTGCTCTTTGACACGCAGCACCACCACGGTTTCCGGGTCCAGTTCGATTGCGGTGCTGTTGGCACCCTCATCGAGAACCTCGGTGCTGAAAGCAGCCTGCACCACGTTACGGTTGGCGGCGATGCCGTCACCGCCCTCACGGCCAAACGGCGCGGAGGTGTGTACAGTCAGTTTCAGATCCTGAGCCGGCTGTGCCAGATCGGATGCCTCGAACGACGAATCCTCAAGCTGCTTGGTAGCCTCGACGAAACGCTGCTCAACCTGCTGGGTTTTCAGATCGCGGGTCAGCTTGTCCTTGAGGCTGGCGAAGCTCGGCACTTGCGGTGCCTCAATGCCCAGCAGCTTGATCAAGTGGAAACCGAAACCGGTACGTACCGGCGCCGAGACCTGATCCTTGTCCAGCGCATACAACGCTTTTTCGAAGATCGGGTCATAGACACCTGGGCCGGCGTAGCCCAGGTCACCGCCGTTATTGGCCGAACCTGGATCCTGGGAGAACTCCTTGGCCAGTGCCTCGAAGCTTTCACCCTTGGCCAGGCGAGCCTGGATTTCTTCGATCTTGGCCTTGGCCTGAGCCTCGTTCACCTTGTCGTTGACTTCGATCAGGATGTGCGCGGCACGACGCTGCTCGGACAGGTTGGCGACTTCTTTCTGATACAGCGCTTGCAGGTCTTCGTCCTTGACGCTGACCTGGTCGAAGAATGCGGCCTTCTTCAACTCGATGTAATCGATGACCACCTGGTCAGGAGTCATGAACTCCTTGGCGTGCTGATCGTAGTAGGCCTTGACCTCTTCGTCGATCAGCTTGACTGCCGCCGGATCGGCCTTGATGGTCAGGGAGGCAAAATCCCGGGTCTGCTTTTCCAGACGAGCGAAGGCCAGCACCTGGGCGTCGGTTACAAAACCGCTGCCGGCAAGACCGGCGCGTACCTGGCCGATCAGCATTTCCTGAGCCAGCATCTGGCGGAATTGCAGACGGGTGTAACCCAGTTGACGGATGACCTGGTCGAAACGCTCGGGGCTGAATTTGCCGTCCACCTGGAATTCAGGTGTCTGCAGGATCACTTGATCCAGTGCGCCTTCAGAAAACGCGAACTTGGAATCCTTCGCCCCTTGCAGCAACAGCTTGCGATCGATCAGCCCTTTCAGAGCGGCTTCACGCAGCATCTTCTCATCCAGCAGGGAGGCATCGAAGTCTTTGCCCAACTGTTGCATCAACTGACGGCGTTGCATGTCGACGGCCTGGCTCAGCTCGTTTTGAGTGATTTCCTCGCCGTTGACCTTGGCCGCGTCCTGGTTGTGGGTGGTGGCCTTGAAAATGGCATCGAAACCGGTCAACGCCAGCAGCGCGACGATGACCCCGATGATGGTTTTGGCAATCCAGCCTTGTGAATTGTCCCTGATATTCTGCAGCATACGTCCCCCAAAAACGGCTGTAATTCAATTTGAGCAGCCGTGGAGCGTGGGTAGAATCCGGATAGAAGAAAGGCGCATCCGAGGATGCGCCTTCTCGTAACTGGCGGAGCGGACGAGAGTTGAATCTGCAACCCTCTGCGTAAACCGATGGTCTATCGGTCGACTGGCGCCCCGCTGCCAGATCAGGCATGACCCCGACCCGGATGGGCAAAGACCCTGAAGAAACTTAGTTAACGGCTTCTTTCAGTGCTTTACCGGCTTTGAAACCTGGCTTTTTAGCAGCGGCGATTTCCAGAGTCTTACCGGTCTGTGGGTTGCGGCCGATACGAGCTGGGCGATCAGTTACGGAGAAGGTACCGAAACCAACCAGAACAACAGAGTCACCGGCCTTCAGAGCGCCAGTAACGGATTCGATAACTGCGTCCAGCGCACGGCCAGCAGCAGCTTTCGGGAGATCAGCAGATGCAGCGATAGCATCAATCAGTTCCGACTTGTTCACTCTAAGTCCCCTTATATATCTATGAGTATGATTCTAAGTTTTTTGGTGAAAGCAAAAACGAGTGCTGAATGGCCTACAGACACTTAAGAGCCGCTTTATAACAAGGGCTCTAAAAAGCTGTCAAGGAAGCCCCCCAGGCTAATGCGTACTAATGCGTGCTAATTCTTTCCTTAGAGTCAGACTCGCGTTTTTCGTCCTTTGCAACTATCTCGGGAGCCACATCCGGCAAGGGCTCCGGCGCGTATTGCAGCGCAATTTGCAGGACTTCGTCAATCCATTTAACCGGTTTAATCTGCAGATCCTGCTTGATATTGTCAGGAATTTCTTTCAAATCGCGAACATTCTCTTCAGGAATGATCACCGTCTTGATTCCACCCCGATGAGCTGCGAGTAATTTCTCTTTCAGTCCACCGATGGCCAACACCTGACCACGCAGAGTGATCTCGCCAGTCATCGCCACGTCAGCCCGTACCGGGATCCCGGTCAGCGCGGAAACCAACGCCGTGCACATGCCTATGCCTGCGCTAGGGCCGTCTTTGGGGGTTGCCCCTTCAGGCATATGGATATGGGTATCGCGCTTCTCGTGGAAGTCCAGGGGAATGCCCAAACTCTTCGCCCGACTGCGTACCACGGTCAGTGCTGCAGTGATCGACTCGACCATGACATCGCCCAGGGAGCCGGTCTTGATCAACTGGCCCTTGCCTGGCACCACCGCAGCTTCGATGGTCAGCAATTCACCGCCGACCTGAGTCCAGGCCAGACCCGTTACCTGGCCGATCTGATCTTGCTGCTCTGCCAGGCCGTAGCGGAACTTGCGCACACCAAGGAAGTGTTCCAGCAACTCGGAAGTCACTTTCACCGAGAAGCGTTTTTCCATCGCGTGCTCTTTCACTGCCTTGCGGCAGACCTTGGCAATCTGGCGCTCCAGGCCCCGCACACCGGCTTCGCGGGTGTAGTAACGAATGATGTCGCGGATCGCATCCGGATCGAATTCCAGCTCGCCCTTCTTCAGGCCGTTGGCCTGGATCTGCTTGGGCGACAGGTACTTGATCGCGATGTTGATCTTCTCGTCCTCGGTATAGCCGGGCAGACGAATTACCTCCATCCGGTCCAGCAATGCTGGTGGGATATTCATCGAGTTGGAGGTGCACAGGAACATCACATCGGACAGGTCGTAATCGACTTCCAGATAGTGATCGTTGAAATTATGGTTCTGCTCGGGATCCAGAACCTCTAGCAAGGCAGACGCTGGATCGCCGCGCATATCGCTGCCCATCTTGTCGATTTCATCGAGCAGGAACAGCGGGTTGCGCACACCCACCTTTGTCATCTTTTGAATCAATCTTCCTGGCATCGAACCGATGTAAGTCCGACGATGGCCACGGATTTCCGCTTCGTCCCGAACACCACCCAGCGCCATCCGCACAAACTTGCGATTGGTTGCGTTGGCGATCGATTCGGCCAGGGAGGTTTTCCCTACCCCTGGAGGCCCGACGAGGCACAACACCGGACCACGGATTTTCTTAACCCGCTTTTGTACGGCGAGGTATTCGAGAATCCGCTCTTTGACTTCTTCCAGACCGTAGTGGTCGGCATCAAGGATGTCTTCGGCACGTGCCAGGTCCAGGCGCACCTTGCTCTGAGCCTTCCACGGCACCTGCACCAACCAGTCGATGTAGGAGCGAACCACGGTGGCCTCGGCAGACATCGGCGACATCTGCTTGAGCTTGTTCAGTTCGGCCTGAGCCTTGGTCATGGCGTCTTTGGGCAGGCCGGCGGCATCGATGCGCTTCTTCAGCTCTTCGATTTCGTTGTGGCCTTCGTCACCGTCACCCAACTCTTTCTGAATGGCTTTCATCTGCTCATTCAGGTAGTACTCACGCTGGCTACGCTCCATTTGTTTCTTGACGCGGCCACGAATGCGCTTTTCCACTTGCAGCAGATCAATCTCGGCGTCCAGCAATGCCAGGACGTGCTCGACTCGGGCTGACAGATCAATGATCTCGAGGATTTCCTGCTTCTGCTCGATCTTCAGCGCCATGTGCGCAGCCATGGTATCTACCAGGCGGCTTGGCTCGTCGATGCTGTTGAGAGAAGACAACACCTCGGCAGGGACTTTCTTGCCCAGTTGCACATACTGCTCGAACTGGGACAGCAAACTGCGGACGAACACTTCTGACTCACGATCAGGAGCATCGACCTCGTCAATCAGAGAGACTTCAGCACGGCAGTGACCATCAACTTCACTGAAGCGTTCTACAGCGCCGCGCTGTTCGCCTTCAACCAGCACCTTGACGGTGCCATCAGGCAACTTGAGCAACTGCAAGACAGTCGCAATGGTGCCTACGCGATAGAGTGCATCTTCACCGGGATCATCATCAGCAGGATTTCTCTGTGCCAGCAGAAGAATCTGCTTGTCGCCCGTCATCGCTGCCTCGAGGGCTTCGATCGACTTCTCGCGCCCCACGAACAGCGGGATAACCATGTGCGGATAAACCACGACATCACGCAATGGCAGGAGAGGCAATTCGATGGTTGTCTTCATGATTTCGCCTCTACGGCGGCCGTACGGCCGTAAACAGATGGAAGTAAGCTTGAAACCAAGATGGGGGCTGCCTGCAAAAAAAACAAGCTTAAAGACAGCACTTTAAGACGCTAAAAGGAAAGGGGCCCGAAGGCCCCTTCTTTTAAGCAACACCACAACACTTACGCGTCTGGCGCAGCCTTGGCCGTCGGCTCACTGTTCTCATAGATGTACAGTGGCTGGGACTTGCCTTCAATAACGCTTTCATCGATCACTACTTTACTCACCTCGGATTGCGAGGGGATCTCATACATAGTGTCGAGCAGAACACCTTCGAGAATCGAGCGCAGACCACGAGCACCAGTCTTGCGTTCAAGTGCTCGCTTGGCGACCGACTTCAATGCGTCAGTACGGAACTCCAAGTCCACACCTTCCATCTCGAACAGCTTGGCATACTGCTTGGTCAGGGCATTCTTCGGCTCAGTGAGAATCTGAATCAAGGCAGCCTCGTCCAGCTCATCCAGCGTCGCAAGAACCGGCAGACGACCGACGAACTCCGGGATCAGACCGAACTTGACCAGATCGTCAGGTTCAACTTCACGCAGGGACTCACCGACCTTCTTGCCCTCTTCCTTGCTGCGAACTTCGGCGTTGAAACCGATGCCGCCACGGGTGGAGCGGTTTTGAATAACCTTTTCCAGACCCGAGAAAGCGCCGCCGCAGATAAACAGGATGTTGCGAGTGTCGACTTGCAGAAACTCCTGCTGCGGGTGCTTGCGACCACCTTGAGGAGGAACGGAAGCGACCGTACCCTCGATCAACTTCAACAGGGCCTGCTGAACGCCCTCGCCGGAAACATCCCGAGTAATCGAAGGGTTATCAGACTTGCGGGAAATCTTGTCGATTTCATCGATGTAGACAATGCCCATCTGAGCTTTTTCTACGTCGTAGTCGCACTTCTGCAGCAGTTTCTGAATGATGTTCTCAACGTCCTCACCCACATAACCGGCTTCGGTCAGGGTGGTTGCGTCGGCAATGGTGAACGGTACATTCAACAGACGAGCCAAGGTTTCCGCCAAAAGCGTCTTACCCGAACCTGTAGGTCCGATCAGCAAGATATTGCTCTTGCCGAGCTCAACATCGTCGTTCTTTTTGTCACGCTGATTCAGACGCTTGTAGTGGTTGTATACCGCTACCGCCAGAACCTTTTTCGCACGCTCCTGACCAATCACATACTGATCAAGGATGCCGCTGATTTCTTTAGGCGAAGGCAATTTATGCGCGCTGCTTTCGGCCTGTGCCTCCTGCACCTCCTCACGGATGATGTCATTGCACAAGTCGACGCACTCGTCGCAGATAAAGACCGAGGGGCCGGCAATCAATTTGCGTACTTCATGCTGGCTTTTGCCACAGAAGGAGCAATAAAGCAGTTTGCCGTTGTCCTCGCCGTTGCGGGTGTCAGTCATTCGATCGATCCAAATCCGATAGGCTTGCAACACAAGATGAAGGCAATTGCGGGCTTTTTCAAGTCCGCAGGCGGCCAGTTAAATAAGCCGCCTACATTTGAGTTGCTTAGGCAGGCATTTGACGCTTGTTGATCACGGAGTCGATCAGACCGTACTCCGCGGCGCGCTCGGCGCTCATGAAGTTGTCACGCTCGGTGTCACGCTCAATGGTTTCAAGGCTCTGACCAGTGTGGTGAGCCAGCAGCGAGTTCAGGCGCGAACGAATGTGCAGGATTTCCTTGGCATGGATGTCGATATCCGACGCCTGGCCTTGGAAACCGCCGAGCGGTTGGTGAATCATCATCCGCGAGTTAGGCAGGCAATGACGCTTGCCCGCGGCACCGCCAGCGAGCAGGAAGGCCCCCATGCTGCATGCCTGACCAATGCAGATAGTCGAAACGTCAGGCTTGATGAATTGCATGGTGTCGTAGATCGACATGCCAGCAGTCACCGAGCCACCTGGCGAGTTGATGTAGAGATGGATGTCCTTGTCCGGGTTTTCCGCTTCAAGGAATAGCAGTTGCGCCGCAACCAAGTTGGCCATGTAGTCCTCTACCGGGCCAATCAGGAAGATCACTCGCTCCTTCAAGAGGCGCGAATAGATGTCATAGGCGCGTTCGCCGCGGGCGGACTGCTCGATAACCATCGGGACCAGGCCGCCTGCGGCCTGGATGTCAGAGCTCTGCTGATAATAAGAATTGCGGGACATGTCCTGCAGTCACTCCCAAATAGTCATGTCTTGAATACGCATAAGCCAGCACGAAGGCTGGCTTATGGTGTGTGCTTCGAACGAAAAGAGGATCAGTCGGCTTGAGGTGCTTCTACCGGCTTGACCGCTTCTTCGTAAGAGACCGATTTGTCGGTCACGCTAGCTTTCTGCAGAACAGTATCCACAACTTGCTCTTCCAGCACAACCGAACGGACTTCGTTCAACTGCTGCTCGTTCTTGTAGTACCAGGACACGACTTGCTCTGGCTCCTGGTAAGCCGAAGCCATTTCCTGGATCAGCTCGCGAACGCGGGCTTCATCAGGCTTGAGGTCGAATTGCTTAACCACTTCAGCGACGATCAGACCCAGCACTACGCGGCGCTTAGCCTGCTCTTCGAACAGCTCAGCCGGCAGTTGATCCGGCTTGATGTTGCCACCGAACTGCTGAACAGCCTGAACGCGCAGACGATTGACTTCGTTGTCCAGCAGCGCTTTTGGCACTTCGATCGGGTTGGAGGCCAGCAGACCGTCCATAACCTGATTCTTCACTTTGGACTTGATAGCCTGACGCAGTTCGCGCTCCATGTTCTTGCGAACTTCGGCACGGAAGCCATCCAGACCCGCTTCCTTGATCCCGAATTGAGCGAAGAACTCTTCGGTCAGCTCTGGCAGCTTAGGCTCGGAAACGCTGTTGACAGTAACAGTGAACTCGGCGGCTTTGTTGGCCAGGTCCAGGTTCTGATAGTTCTCAGGGAAGGTCAGGTTCAGAACACGCTCTTCGCCAGCTTTAGCGCCAACCAGACCGTCTTCGAAACCAGGAATCATGCGACCGGAACCCAACACCAGCTGAGTGCCCTTGGCCGAGCCACCTGCGAAAGCTTCGCCGTCGACCTTGCCAACGAAATCGATGTTCAGTTGATCATCGTTCTGCGCAGCGCGATCAACCACTTCGAAGCGAACATTCTGCTTGCGCAGGATTTCCAGCATGTTGTCCAGGTCAGCATCAGCCACTTCAGCGCTCAGACGCTCAACAGCGATGCTTTCGAAACCGGCGACAGTGAACTCTGGGAAAACTTCGAAAGTGGCAACGTATTCCAGATCCTTGCCCTTCTCCAGCACTTTAGGCTCGACCGAAGGAGCGCCAGCCGGGTTCAGCTTCTGCTCAACAACAGCTTCATAGAAAGATGCCTGGATCACATCACCCACTGCTTCTTGACGCGCGTCAGCCTCATAACGCTGACGAATCACGCTCATTGGAACCTTGCCAGGACGGAAGCCTGGGATTTTGGCCTTTTGGGCAGTCTGCTGCAGACGCTTGTTGACCTGGCTCTCGATGCGCTCAGCCGGCACGGTGATGCTCATGCGGCGCTCAAGAGCAGAAGTATTTTCAACAGAAACTTGCATGGATATTCCTCGTTGCACAGACGTTAGCCGGCCGTTTTCCGACCCCAGAATCAAGGGCATGCATTCTAGTGGGTCAAACTCAAGAAGTCACCCTACTGAAAAAGGGTGAAATACGACCGACAATGTGAAGGCGGGGACAAAGGGTTGAGCCTCGCCATGAGAGCAATTACTACAAATCCAGCCAGGGGCTCTAAACCAATCCTTCTATATATAGAAGGGATCGACCAACCCACCCCTGACAAACACCAGCCAACAGCTGAAACTCAAACACCCGACGACCAAGAGCGAATCTGGCGCCACCGGCCAACCCACTACATGCAGCCAGACCACAGCATCGAGTCCAGAAACGAAAACGGCGCAGCCCCTTTCAGGTGCTGCGCCGTGATCTGCTATTAACTAGCTACTTTAATGGTGCGGACGAAGAGACTCGAACTCTTACACCTTTCGGCGCTGGAACCTAAATCCAGTGTGTCTACCAATTCCACCACGTCCGCTTAACAAGCTTTTAAAGCAAAGGCGCCAGACTATTAATCTGGCGCCTTCTTCGAATATGGGGTGGACGATGGGGATCGAACCCACGACAACAGGAGTCACAATCCTGTGCTCTACCAACTGAGCTACGCCCACCATATTGCGTTACTTGTGCCAAAGCTGCCTAATGGCGCACCCGGCAGGACTCGAACCTGCGACCATCCGCTTAGAAGGCGGATGCTCTATCCAGCTGAGCTACGGGCGCCTTATTAATCTGTATTCTTTAATGACTACAAACTAATTGCTTTCAGTCGTTACGAGTTAAACATCAACTCTGCCCGACCTTCTTAACCAGTGCTAGGCTGTGCCCGACAAGTGCGACGAATGTTATAGACGAGCCGTTAGGTCGTCAACTCTTTTTTCAAAAAAATTCATTTAATTAAAGGAGTTAGGGGAATTTGCAGACCAAGCGCCTTTGCCCTCACGTCCCGACATGCGAGAATGCGTTCTCTTTTTCTCTCCCTCTCGATGGTTAATCACGCGTCATGACTGCACAACTAATCGACGGCAAAGCGATCGCCGCTAGCCTGCGCCAGCAGATCGCCAAACGTGTCGCCGAGCGTCGCCAGCAAGGCCTGCGTACTCCGGGCCTCGCGGTGATTCTGGTCGGCAGCGACCCGGCCTCTCAGGTTTATGTCTCGCACAAGCGTAAAGACTGCGAAGAGGTCGGCTTCCTTTCACAAGCCTATGACTTGCCCGCCAACACGACTCAAGAAGATCTGGCCGGCCTGATCGACAAGCTCAACGATGACCCGAATATCGACGGCGTCCTCTTGCAATTGCCGCTGCCCGAGCACCTGGACGCCTCCTTGTTGCTTGAGCGCATTCGCCCGGACAAAGACGTGGATGGCTTCCATCCCTATAACGTCGGTCGCCTGGCCCAGCGCATTCCCCTGCTGCGCCCCTGCACCCCCAAGGGCATCATGACCCTGCTGCAAAGCACCGGCGCCGATCTGTATGGCATGGACGCAGTCGTAGTGGGCGCCTCCAATATCGTCGGTCGTCCGATGGCCATGGAGTTGCTGCTGGCGGGCTGCACCGTGACCGTGACCCACCGCTTTACCAAGGACCTGGCCGGCCACGTCGGCCGCGCCGATCTGGTCGTGGTTGCCGCTGGCAAGCCGGGCCTGGTCAAGGGCGAATGGATCAAGGAAGGCGCCATCGTCATCGACGTGGGCATCAATCGTCAGGAAGACGGCAAACTGGTGGGCGACGTCGTGTATGAGACCGCCCTGCCCCGCGCCGGCTGGATCACGCCGGTACCTGGCGGCGTCGGTCCCATGACCCGTGCCTGCCTGCTGGAAAACACCCTGTACGCCGCGGAAACGCTGCACAGCTGAGTTTGCCAGCCTGCTTCAATCAGCCCGCCATTGGCGGGCTTTTTTATGCCGCCGCAACACACTCCCTGCGCCCGACATATAGCTCCTGAATCTTAGCGCTCCAGGTCAAGCCGGGCCTATCCTGACGAACACCTGCCACTCAGGGAAAACCGTTGTTTTTTCTTGGTTTTTAAGGGTTTTCGACTGACCGCTGAAGAACAATCGACAGTTCCTCAGCTATATTCATAAAATGTAACGTTTTCCCGAAAAAACCCGTTGCCAGACGGCATATCCATCTTTATCGAGTCCGCCCGCGTGAAAATTCGTCTCTCCATCCTCAGCTTGTTGTTTGCTGTGTCCGGCACCTTGATCGCACACAGCGTCGACGCCAGCGAAACCACCGCGGCGCCAAGAGACACTTCACAGTTGCATATCGCCTCCGGCAGCGCCCTGCTGCTGGATCTGCAGACCAACAAAGTCATCTACTCCAGCAACCCGGACGTCGTGGTGCCCATCGCCTCAGTCACCAAGCTGATGACCGCCATGATCGTGCTGGACGCCAAGCTGCCGCTGGATGAGCACATCTCCATGAACATCAGCGACACCCCGGAGATGAAGGGTGTGTTTTCAAGGGTCAAGCTCAACAGCGAGCTGAGCCGTCGCGATACCTTGCTGATCGCCCTGATGTCCTCGGAAAACCGTGCCGCTGCCAGCCTCGCCCATCACTATCCAGGCGGCTACTCGGCGTTCATTGCCGCCATGAACGCCAAGGCCAAGTCCCTGGGCATGACCCATACCCACTATGTCGAGCCCACCGGCCTGTCGATCCACAACGTCTCCACTGCCCGCGACCTGAGCAAGCTGTTGGTGGCCGCTCGCAAATACCCACTGCTGAGCGAACTGAGCACCACCAAGGAAAAGACCGTGGCGTTCCGTAAACCCAACTACACCCTGGGCTTTCGCAACACCGACCACCTGGTCAACAAGGAAAAATGGGACATCAAGATCACCAAGACCGGCTTCACCAACCAGGCCGGCCACTGCCTGGTGCTGGTCACCAGCATGGGCAACCGCCCGGTAGCCCTGGTGATTCTCGACGCTTTCGGCAAGTACACCCACTTTGCCGACGCCAGCCGTATCCGCAACTGGGTCGAGACCGGCAAAAGCGGTTCGGTACCGGACGTGGCCCTGCGCTACAAGGCCGACAAGAACCTCAAGAACCACCAGAGCGCAGCCCCGCAAGCCTCACATTGATCCCCAGCAACAACAACGGCGCCCTGAGGCGCCGTTGTTGTCTATAGAGCGTTCAATGACCGTCGAGTGCCTTGCCGGCCCGAGCCGCCGCCTGCTCCTGGCCGGCCTGGGCCAGCTCATTGGCCGCTTTCAGCCAACGCTGGCGATCGACCTTGGCAGGTAGCTGGTTGGGCGCCTGAATCAATACCGCAAAACTGCCGGCGTCTTTCCAGGACGACTCGAACGCACTGAAGCTCATCAGTTGCCGACGGCTTTTCGCCCCCCGCAACAGCACCGTCTGCTTGTCCCGGTTATATCCGGCCAGGACCGCATAACGCGGCTGCGCCCACAAGCTTGAACCCTCGGTAAAGCGCACCAGCACCGGATAACCTGCGGCCACCTGCGTCAGCAAGGCCGGCAGATGATCATCCAGGGGATAGACCACCATGCCGTATTGCCGGGCCAGGCCCTGCAGGTTCTGCTGCAGCTGCGCCTCGGCTCCCGGCAGGTGCAAAGGCTTGTCCAGCAACCCGGGGGTAATCACGATGCCCTGTTGCGACAACATGCTGGCCAAGGCTCCGGGAGCGCTCTGGTACATCTCGCCACGGAAGAACGGCACGCTGTTGAGCTCCACCCGCTCCGGCAGACGCTGAATCTCCGGTGCCACGCTGCCGGCACATCCGGCCAGGCCCAGAACACAGGCGCTGGCCAGCAGCGCCGCTCGAAATCGAGGAAATACCCGCACCATCATTGCTCTCTAATAGACAGACGCCGGACGACCCTGCTCCGGCTGGGGCCTTGATCATAGGGCCCTCACGGGCGAGGGTATAGCGTTAGGCAACAGTTAATTGCAAACCATAGAGCGAAGTGTTCGAAGACTCGCGACTATTGGTCAATAGCCTGAAACACAGGGGCTACTAGACTGTCCATTGGTAAGTGTGTGTGCCCTGTACAGGGCATATAAGGAGGCACTGATGAGCCTGACAACGACAATCCTGATGCTGATCCTGGGCTGGCTGGCCGTCGCCGGCGCCATGCTCTGGGGCGTGCTGCGTATCACTCGCCGCCACCATGCTCAGCCCCGCAAGCCAGGCATCGAAAGCGAAAAGACCGCCCGGCGCCCCGCCACTGTGCACTGATCCCCGCTTTCCCTTCCCGTAAAACGACACGGCCGCCTGACTCCAGCGAGTACAGACGGCCGTTTGCCTTGGTGGCGAATCAGACCTCGGTGTGCTGCGCCTGGCGCTTCTGCCGAGCCCGACGGGCCAACATGTTCAAGCTTTCAATGGCCGCCGAGAACGCCATGGCCGCATACACATAGCCCTTGGGCACATGGGCGCCGAAACCTTCGGCGATCAGGGTCATGCCGATCATGATCAGGAAGCCCAGGGCCAGCATGACCACAGTCGGGTTGTCATGGATGAACTTGGCCAGCGGTTCGGCGGCCAGCAACATCACCAGCACCGAGATCACCACGGCAATGATCATGATCGGCAGGTGCTCGGTCATGCCCACCGCCGTAATGATGCTGTCGATGGAAAACACCAGGTCCAGCATCAGGATCTGCCCGATCGCCGCCGCAAACCCGATGCTCACCTTGGAAGTCGCGGTAGCCGGCTTCTCGGGCTCAGGGTCCATGCTCTGGTGGATCTCGGTGGTGGCTTTCCAGACCAGGAACAGGCCACCGGCAATCAGGATCATGTCCTTCCAGGAGAAACTCTGCCCCAGCACGTCGATCACCGGCTCAGTGAGCTGGACAATGAAAGCGATGGTGCTGAGCAGCGCCAGACGCAGGAACAACGCCATGCTGATCCCGATGCGTCGCGCCTTGGCCCGGTGCTTTTCCGGCAGCTTGTTGGTGAGGATGGAAATAAAGATCAGGTTATCGATGCCAAGCACGATCTCCATCACCACCAGAGTGGCCAGAGCCACCCAGGCGGTGGGGCTGGCGGCGAGCTGTAAAAGGTAATCCATGGGTCAATCCTGAATCGGTGATATGAAAAGTCAGATTTCCTGGGAAGAATCGGGCTTCTTGGCCGCGTCGTCCTCTGGTTTTTCCTTGCCGGTCACGCTTTGCGTGGCCTCGCTCAGGGCCTGCTCGGCAGCCTTGTGGGTGTCATCGATGGCCTGCTTGGCCGTCTCGGCGGCCTTGTCCAGCACCTGTTGAGCGCTTTTTTCCGCCTGATCACACCCCGCCAGGGTCAGCATAGACAGGGCCAGCAACGAGGCCGCGCCCAGGGTTTTGAATGACATGCCGTATTCCTCGATAGAACGGACAGGGCCAATGCGGGCCCCGTCGATAGCGGGGCATTCTAAGGAGACGAATACTTCAGGAAAATTCGTATTTTTGGCAGTTATACTTCGGTTTTTACGAACTGGTAAGCGCCATGCTCAACTACCGCCAACTGCATTACTTCTGGGTTGTGGCCAAGACCGGCAGCATCGTGCGCGCCTGCGAGCAGCTCAACCTGACCCCACAAACCATCAGCGGGCAGATCAGCCTGCTGGAACAGACCTACGGCATCGAACTGTTTCGCCGGGTCGGGCGCCAGCTGGAACTGAGCGAAGCCGGACGCCAGGCGCTGCCCTACGCCGAACAGATGTTCCAGCTCGGCGGCGAACTGGAAGCCATGCTCCGCGCCCGCCCCGACGAGCAGCAGATCCAGTTCCGGGTCGGCGTGGCGGATGTGGTGCCCAAGTCCATCGTCTATCGCCTGATCGCCCCGACCATGGAGCTCAGCGAACCGATTCGCCTGACCTGCCGCGAAGACAAACTCGAACGGCTGCTGGCGGATCTGGCCATCCAGCGCCTGGACCTGGTGATCTCCGACAGCCCGATGCCCTCGCACCTGGACATCAAGGGCTACAGCCAGAAGCTCGGGGAGTGCGGCATCAGCTTCTTCGCCACCGCCGAACTGGCCCAGCAGCACGGCGCCGACTTCCCTCGCGGCCTGCACGGCGCGCCGCTACTGATTCCCGGGCAGGAAACCGTGGTGCGCAGCCGCCTGCTGCGCTGGTTCGCCGAACAGCAACTGCAACCGCGGATCATCGGCGAATTCGACGACAGCGCCCTGATGCAGGCCTTTGGCCAATCCGGCAGCGGGATCTTCATCGCCCCCAGCGTGATTGCCGAGGAGGTCCGGCACCAGTACGGCGTCCAGCTGATTGGCCAGACTGACGCCGTGACCGAATCGTTCTATGCCATCTCGGTGGAGCGCAAGGTCAAGCACCCGGGCATCCTGGCCATCACCGAGGGCGCGCGCCGCGAACTGTTCACGCCCCTGGCGCATTGACAGAGGCGCAGGCCTGCGGCGTCTTGAGGTTCATCAGCAGCAGGGCCAGGGCAATCGACAGCAGGATGAACGCCGACGCCGCCATCCCCAGGCTGCCCAGGCCCAGGGTATCGATCACCCGTCCGCCCACCATCGCCCCCAGGCCGATCCCCAGGTTGGCCCCGGCGATGTTCAGCGACGCAGCGAATGCCGGCGCTTGCGGCGCAGCCTTGATCAGGCGCACATGGCTGACCAGGAACAGCGCGGCCTGGGTCACGCCCCAGAGGCCCATCGCCGCCGCCAGCCCCAGGGTCGAATCGATACTCGGCACCAGGGCCAGCATGCCGCCCATCATCAAGGCGCAGAACACCATGGAGGCGATCAGCGGATGGCGGTCCACGGCCCGGCCACCCAGGGAGTTGCCGAGCAGCCCCACGGCGCCGAAGCCCATCAGGCACCAGCCCACCAGGGTGCCGTCGAAACCGGCCAGGCGTTCGAGGATGTCCGCCAGGTAGGTGTAGGCGGTGAACATGCCGCTGAACACCAGGATCGACAGCAGCACATGCCCCTGCATCAGCGGGCTGCGCAGGATGCGAAACTGCGCCCGCAGGCTCGCCTGCGGGTTGTGCGGCCTGGTTTTCGGCAGATAGACCCACAGCAGCAGGGCCTTGGCGAAGGCCACCAGGGCCAGGATGCCGAAGGCGCTGCGCCAGCCGAATGCATCGGCGATCAGGGTGCCCACGGGAATCCCGAACACCGTGGCACAGACGATGCCGAAGCCGATCTTGGCAATGGCCCGCCCGGCATGATCCGGGCCGACGATATCCACCGCCGTTTCACTGGCCAGGGCCCAGAACACCGGCAACCCCAGGGCCGGCACCAGGCGTGCCAGGGCCATCACCCAGATGTTCGGCGCCAGGGCCGCCAGGGTGTTGGCCAGGCCAAACATCAACAACACGCCGATAAACAGCTGCTTGCGCGGAAAACGCGCGAAATAGGCCGTGAGGAAGGGCCCGAACGCGGCGACGGTAAAGGCGAACAGGGTCACCAGCAAGCCGGCCTGCGACACGCTGACCTGCAAGTCCCGGGCTATCGACGGCAACAGGCCGACGATGACGAACTCCGTGGTCAACACGGTAAAACCCGCGGCGGACAACAGCAGGATGGGCAACAACATCGCAAACTCCAGAAACAACGACAGCAGCGACAGCCCGAAGGGCCCGCTGACTGGATAGAAAAGGGGGTGACGGATCTTAACAGAGAGGGCACGGGTCTGGGCAACCGCCCCGTCCCCGGCACCGGAGATCAGCGGTGGCAGATCGTCACATCGACGCAGGAAGCCCGAGCGCCTGTGATAAAGTCCGCCCCCTGCCAAAAACAGTGGTTGTCGTACTGGCTTGCCCGTCAGGCCACCCGATCGCCCGTTGCCCTTTGCCACCGCATCCCTGGATGCCGGCTCAGCCCCGGCATGCACTGCACATTAAAAAAAATAGAGATACCGCTATGAGCGCTGCACCTCCTTCCTTCCTGCACACCCTCAAACGCCTGAGCCTGGTGACCCAGATCGTCATCGGCCTGATTGCCGGGATCGCCCTGGCCCTGCTGGCCCCCGAAGTGGCGAAGTCCACCACCTTCATCGGCAAGGTCTTCGTCTCGGCGCTCAAGGCCGTGGCGCCGATCCTGGTGTTCGTGCTGGTCATGGCCTCGATCGCCAACCACAAGCACGGCCAGGAAACCCATATCCGGCCGATCCTGGTGCTCTACCTGCTGGGCACCTTCGCCGCGGCGGTGGTCGCGGTGATCGCCAGCAGCCTGTTCCCCTCGTCCCTGGTCCTGGCCACCCACGACGTCGCCGTGAGTGCCCCCGGCGGTATCAGCGAAGTGCTGCAAAGCCTGCTGCTGAGCGTGGTGGACAACCCGGTCAGCGCCCTGATGAACGCCAACTTCATCGGCATCCTGGCCTGGGCCATCGGCATGGGCGTGGCCATCCGTCATGCCGGCGAGACCACCCGCGCCGTGCTCGATGACCTGTCCAACGGGGTCACCGTCATCGTGCGCGTGGTGATCCGCTTCGCGCCCCTGGGGATCTTCGGCCTGGTGGCCTCGACCCTGGCCACCTCCGGCTTCGACGCCCTGCTCGGCTACCTGCACCTGTTGGCGGTACTGATCGGCTGCATGCTGTTCGTAGCGCTGGTGATGAACCCGCTGATCGTGTTCTGGAAAATCCGCCGCAACCCCTTCCCGCTGGTGCTGACCTGCCTGCGCGAGAGCGGCATCACCGCCTTCTTCACCCGCAGCTCGGCGGCCAACATTCCGGTCAACCTGGAGCTGAGCAAGCGCCTGGGCCTGCATGAAGACACCTACTCGGTGTCCATCCCCCTGGGCGCCACCATCAACATGGCCGGCGCGGCGATCACCATCACCGTGCTGACCCTGGCCGCCGTGCACACCCTGGGCATTGCCGTGGATCTGCCGACCGCCGTGCTGCTCAGCGTGGTGGCGGCGATCTGCGCCTGCGGCGCTTCCGGCGTTGCCGGTGGCTCGCTGCTGCTGATTCCCCTGGCCTGCAGCCTGTTCGGCATCCCCAGCGAAATCGCCATGCAGGTGGTCGCCGTGGGCTTCATCATCGGCGTGCTGCAGGACTCGGCGGAAACCGCGCTGAACTCCTCCACCGACGTGCTCTTCACGGCCGCCGCGTGCATGGCCCAGGAAGACAAGGCGCAAGCCGCCGCCTGATCCAGCGCCCACTAAAAAGCCCGGCCAGGGTCAACCTGGCCGGGCTTTTTTATCACCTGGGGTTTTAGAACGCGCCCATATAGTCGCGCTTGCCCACTTCCACACCGTTGTGACGCAGGATCGCGTAGGTGGTGGTGACGTGGAAGAAGAACTGCGGCAGGCCGTAGGTCAGCAGGTAGGACTGGCCAGTGAAGCGCTTCTCTTTCGGGGTGCCCGGACGGGTGACGATCTCGATGCCTTCCTTGCCATCGATCTGCGCCGGCTGGATGCCGTCGATGAAGGCCAGCACCTTGGCGATCAGCGCCTGCAGGTCGGCGAAGGTGGTTTCGCTGTCGTCGTACTTGGGCAGCTCGACCTCGGCCAGGCGGGCCGACACGCCCTTGGCGAAGTCCACGGCGATCTGCACCTGACGCACCAGAGGGAACATGTCCGGGTACAGGCGGGCCTGAAGCAGGGCATTGGGCTCGATGTTCTTCGCCGTGGCGTGAGCTTCGGCCTTGTGCAGGACATCGCTCAGGGCATTGAGCATTTGCTTGAAGACGGGAACGGAAGCGGCATACAGGGAAATAGTCATGACAGTCTCGACACAGATGGCGGGAATACAACGAGCAGCGATTATAGCCACTGCGGCCCGGTGCGGGGCCTTTATCCCGGAGGCCCCCGGCGATAGGCGCTGGGGGCGACGCCGAACCAGCGCTTGAAGCTCTGGGAAAAACTCGACAGATCGCTGAAACCCAGCTCTTCCGCGATCCGGGTCAGGCTCAAGGAGCGATTGCCCAACAGCTCCAGGGCCCGGGCGCCGCGCTGCTCGGCCAGCAACTGGCGATAGCTGGTGCCCTCTTCCTGCAGGCGTCGTTTCAGGGTGCGCACACTGGTCCGACTCAGACGAGCCATGCCCGGCAGATCCGCGACCCTGCCGGCCGGCAGGGCCTCGAGGTGCTGGCGGACCAGGGCCGCCATGCCCTGATGAGCCTGTCGGCGCTCAAGCAACTGCCGGCACATCTGCTCGCACATCGCCACCGTCAGCGGGTTGGCCTGGGGCAAGGCGCGATCCAGGAAGCGCCGGTCGAACGCCAGGCTGTCGAGCGCCGCCCGGTACTCGGGCACCCGGCCCAGCACCCGCGGCGCATCACTGGCAGCGCGATCCGCGGGAGGCGCTGCGCGACGGGTCAGGCGGGCCAGACAAAAATCTTCACCGACGATCTCCTGCATCAAGACCGCGGCAGCGGCCATGTCCCGCTCCAGCAAAAACGCCGCCACCTGCGGATCGGCCACCGGCGGCGCACCGAACGTCAGCACGCCCAGATCCCGCTCCAGTCGGTAACCGATGGAAGCAAAGGCATAGGTCAACGGCAGAAAGCGCAGGGCCAGGTCCAGCGCATCCGCCGGCGTCGCGCTGCTGATCAGGCCGTAGCCGAACAGGCCGTAGGTGGAGAAGTGATAACGCGCCCCCACCTCATAGCCCAGCCCGGGAGGATGGCCCAGGAGCTGCAGCAGATTGCTCGCCAATCGCAGCTCCTGGGCCGCCAGCAGCACCGTATTGGGGTCCTGCAACACCTCCAGGGACACCGCGCAACCGGCCAGCAGGCGCGTCGGCGACAGGCCCCTTTCAAGCGCAAAATTCACCAGCAGCAAGGCGCTGGACGGTCCCCGGGTGAATGCTTGAACGTTCATGGCCTGACTCATGGGCGGCGGATTTGGCCCAAATACTAAAGCACTTGTCCCGTTGCAGCATGGGGTCCCCGGATGTTTGCCCCCATGCTTCACTCAACGGGGCCGCGCCACCGTCGGCAGAGCCCGGCCCCGGGTCGATCCATCCTGCGTCCACAACAATAACAACGAGGTCGTCATGCCCGAATCCACCGCCCCTGAAAACCTTCGCTCCAGCCCCTGCGCGCCCCTGGAAGCCCTGATCATCGGCAGCGGCTTCGGCGGCCTGGGCATGGCCATCGCCCTGCGCAAGGCCGGGGTCAGCCAGTTCATCCTGCTTGAGAAAGGCCAGGACGTCGGTGGCGTCTGGCGCGACAATACCTACCCTGGCGCTGCCTGCGACGTGCCTTCGCACCTGTATTCATTTTCCTTCGAGCCCAACCCGCGCTGGTCCCGGGTGTTCGCGCCCCAGGCCGAGATCCACGACTACCTGCAGCATTGCGCCCGCACCTACGACCTGCTGCGACACATTCACTTGGGCAGCGAAGTGCGCCACGCCCGATTCGATGAGACCGGCCAGTACTGGCAGGTCGTCTGCAACGATGGCCAGGAGCATTTCACCCGCCTGCTGATCAGCGCCGTCGGCCAGCTCAGCCGCCCCGCCCTGCCCAAACTGCCGGGCATGGACAACTTTCGCGGCAAGGTCTTCCACTCCGCCCACTGGGACCACGACTACCCCCTGGCCAACAAACGGGTGGCGGTGATCGGCACCGGCGCCTCGGCCATCCAGTTCGTGCCGCAGATTGCCGATCAGGTGGCAGCACTCAAGGTCTTCCAGCGCTCGCCGGCCTACATCCTGCCCAAGGTCGACCGGGCCTACAGCGAGCAAGAAAAACAGCGCCTGGCCCGCCAGCCCTGGCGGATGAAACTGCTGCGCGCGGCCCATTACCTGCATTTCGAATCCCGGGCCCTGGGCTTCACTCGCCTCAAGGGCCTGACCAAATGGGTGGTCGGCCAGCCCTTTCGCCAACTGCTGGAGGCTTCGGTGCCCGCCCCCGAGCTGCGCCGCCAGATGACCCCGGACTACCCCATCGGCTGCAAGCGCATCCTGCTGTCCAATGACTACCTCAAGACCTTTGCCCGCCCCCATGTGGAGCTGCTGACCCAGGGCATCGCACGCATCACCGAACACGGCATCGAGACCCTCGACGGCCAGCAGCATCCGGTGGACGCGATCATCTACGGCACCGGCTTCGCCGCCACCGAGTTCCTTGCGCCCATGCGCATCAGCGGCCGCAACGGCCTGGAACTGAACCAGGCCTGGCAAGCAGGCGCCAGCGCCTACCTGGGGCTCAGCGTCCCCGGCTTCCCCAACTTCTTCATGCTCTACGGACCCAACACCAACCTGGGTCACAACTCCATCATCCACATGCTGGAAAGCCAGATCAGCCACGTGCTCAAGGCTCGCCAGGCCCTGAAGGCCAGCGGCGCGCGGACCCTGGAAGTGCAGGAGGCCCCGCACCGGCGCCTGCAACAGCGAATCCAGCGGCGCCTGGCCGATTCGGTCTGGAGCGGATGCACCAGCTGGTACGTCGACGCCCGCGGCCACAACAGCACCAACTGGCCCGGATTCACCTGGACCTACAGGTGGTTGACCCGCTATGCCGGGCTTGCCGCCTATCGTTTCGCCAGCCCCCTGGAGCCGCACTCGGTAGCGGCCGACGGCCAGCGCGTGGCGTCACCGCGGGATTGGCTGGAACGGGGTCACGCGGCATTGTTGCGGCTGTTCCTGCGGGCCAGCTTCCGCGCCCTGATCGGCCCGCCCCGGGAGCTGGTGCGCCAACGCCAGATCGTCAACGCCCTGGCCTGGCTGATGCCCGGTTGCGCCGGGATCCGGCGCCGGCAGCACTGGCTGGGCAGCCTGCCGGTGCAGAAAGTCGACGCCGGTGCCACGCCCGACCAGGGCGTGATCCTCTACCTGCACGGCGGCGCCTTCTGCCTGGGCAGCCCGCGCAGCCACTTCAGTGTCACCAGCCGCCTGGCCCGGGACAGCGGCTGCAGCGTCTGGGTGCCCGACTACCGGCTGGCACCGGAGCACCCCTACCCCGCCGCGCTGGAGGACTGCCTGGCCTGTTACGACGCCATCCGCGCCCAGGGCTGCCCGGCCGAACGACTGCTGATTGCCGGCGACTCTGCCGGGGGCGCCCTGGTCCTGGCCCTGGCCCTGGCCTTGAAGCAGCGCGGCGAGACGATTGCCGCCGGGCTGATACTGCTGTCGCCGGTCACCGATCCGGATCTGCGCGGCGCCAGCCTGCAATCGCGCCAGGAGGCCGACCCGATGATTCGCCGCGACTGGCTGGAGCAAGCCCTCAAGGCCTACGCGGCGCCGGCGCCCAGCCATCGCCCCCTGGAGGCGGACCTGCGTGGCCTGCCGCCGATGCTGATCCAGGTGGGCGACCAGGAGCTGCTGCTGTCGGACTCGGTTCGCCTGGCCGAGCGCGCCCGGCAGGCCGGGGTGAGCTGCCGCCTGGAAATCCATGAGGATCGCTGGCACGTCTTCCAGTTGCAGGCGTTCTACCTGCGTTCCGCGAGAAACGCCCTGCTCGCCGCCGCCCGCTTCAGCCGCCAGTGCCTGGAAGCATCGGGCGAGCCCGCTGCCGCCACGGACTCGACGCCGGCGACACAGCCTGCCACAGATCCGCAACCGAGCTGAGCGGGCCGCCCTCGCCCGGATCACCAGGGCGGGGGCGCTGCGGCAAGCAGGGTGTTTGTCCGGGTCCGACCAAGTTCTGATGGCAAGATCCGGGTTCTGAAGGTAAAACAGAGCCCCTCCAAGGTGGCCCACCCGGCCACGGAAAAACCGCGGCGCCGATCCGGCGCCCTGTTGCGGTTTTTCACGACCCACCCATCAGTGACCAAGGGACCAGCACTTATGAGCAGCGAGCACGACACCCCCGGCGAAGAACTGCGCTTGAGCAGCAGCGACATCCGCATCCTGGGTTCGTTGATCGAAAAGCAGGCCACCAGCCCGGAAACCTACCCCCTGACCCTCAACGCCCTGGTACTGGCCTGCAATCAGAAAACCAGCCGCGAACCGGTGATGAACCTGACGCCAGGCCAGGTTGGCCAAAGCCTGCGCGCCCTCGAAGCCCGGGGCTTCACCCGGCTGGTCATGGGCAGCCGCGCCGATCGCTGGGAACAGCGCCTGGACAAGGCCCTGGAACTGGTGCCGGCGCAGTTGATCCTCTGCGGCCTGATGTTTCTGCGCGGTCCGCAAACCGTCAACGAGCTCCTGACCCGCAGCGGACGCATGCATGATTTCGAAGACAGCGAGCAAGTCCTGCACCAGCTCGAACGCCTGATCGCCCGGGGCCTGGCCCTGCACATTCCGCGTCAGGCCGGTCAGCGCGAAGACCGCTACACCCATGCCCTGGGCGACCCGGCGGACATCGAGGCGATTCTCGCCGCCCGGGGCAACCCAGTGGAACGCAGCACGAGCGGCGGCGTTTCAGTGGAACGCATCGAAGAACTGGAAGCGCGGATTGCCGCCCTGGAAGAGCGCCTGGCCCAGCTCGAGGGCTGATCCTGGTAGCCGCTGCCGCAGGCGCTGATCGCCCCCGAAGGAGGCGTCGCACCTAAGGCACGCCCAAGGCCCTGCGGGCCTTGTCGCAGCCTGCGGCAGCGGCTACAGCGTTGCGGTTTCAGGGCCGGGCGAAGGCCACGGCCTTCTGGAACTGCTCCTCGCTCGGGCGCACCCCGGTATACAGCACGAACTGCTCCAGGGCCTGGATGGCAATCACCTCCAGCCCGGTGATCACCTGCTTGCCCTCGGCCCGGGCCCGCAGGATCAGCGGCGTTTCCGGCGGCACCGCCACCACGTCGAACACCGTGTCCGCCGCCGCTATCGCCTCGGCGTCGAACGCCAGTTGCTGGGCTTCCTCGCCACCGCTCATGCCGATCGGGGTCACGTTGATCAGCATCTGCGGCCGCAGGCTGCCCAACTCGGCCTGCCACTCATAGCCCAGGGAATGGGCCAGCGCGCGCCCGGCCACTTCGTTGCGAGCGACGATCACCCCACGGGCGTAACCGCCATCGCGCAAGGCACTGGCCACGGCCTTGGCCATGCCGCCGCTGCCGCGCAGGGCGAAGGTCGACTCCCGGGGCACGGCGTGTTCGGCCAGCAGGCGGGCCACGGCGATGTAATCGGTGTTGTAAGCCTTCAGATGGCCATTGGTATTGACGATGGTGTTGATCGAGGCGATGGCCCGGGCCGAGGCATCCAGTTCATCCACCAGGGCGATGCAGTCTTCCTTGAACGGCATGGACACGCCGCAGCCGCGAATCCCCAGCGCGCGAATCCCCCGGACCGCGCCGGGCAGGTCCTGGCTGCTGAAGGCCTTGTAATAGAAGTTGAGCCCCAACTGCTCATACAGGTGATTGTGAAAGCGCAGGCCGAAATTCCCCGGACGCCCGGACAGCGACATGCACAACTGGGTGTCTTTGTTGGGGTTCATTTGCATGTTCATCTCCTAGCTGGGCACTTTCGGATAGACGGGATTGGTCAGCCAAGCCCTTGTGCCCGATCATATCGCCGCGGGTTCACAGGCCTCTTCAGCGCCCAGGGATGACGGTAAAGAGACCGGTACAGACCTTACACAATATTTACTCAGCGGCTGTGCAGATTTTGCAAAAACCGCTGTCTTAGAAGTATCCCCGCGTCAGTTCTTGAGTCTGGTGCAGACCATGAACGCGGAGGTTGAACCGAGGAACAACCATGATTTCCAAAATCCCCAAGATAGCCTTGCTCATTGGCGCACTCGCTGTCGCAGGCCAGGCGTCCGCCCACGGCGGTGGCTGGGCCGGACCCGCCGCATTGGGTGCTGTTGTCGGCGCAGCCGTAGTGGGTTCGGTGATCGCCAACCAGGATCGTCCGGTCTATGTGCAGCAGGCGCCGGTGTATGTCCAACCGCAGCCGGTGTACGCCGCGCCACCACCGCCGGTCTACTACCAGCCGGCACCGGTCTATGTGCAGCAGCCGGTCTACTACCGCCCGGCGCCGGTGTACTACGGCCCGCCCCGCGGCTACTACGGCCACCCTCATTACTACTACGGCCCGGGTCCCGGCCGCTGGTAACGCGCCACTGAAACAGCCACAGGCCCCGCCCATCCAGCGGGGCTTGTTGCATTTTGCCATCACCCAAATGTCTGAATAGTTCAGCATCATGTCGCGACTGGAACAGTATTTGCCTGAAAATCCGGCAATAGTGTGCCAATCCCGACGACGCCTCGAGCGACATGGGACTGTCACGCGTGTGTCATTCAGGGACTGCAAGATCGACCGGGTCCGCTCGCCCCACGCCTGTCATAGCAGCCCTGTCACAACAGGCCCATAACAACAAGGACGAAACCCATGCCCACGCAAAACCCGCACCGCGTCGAAGGCCTCTGCACCTCCAGCCGGGTGTACGACGCCCTGACCGAACTCAAGCATCTGGAAGGCCATCGCAGCGCCAAGTTCCTTTCGCTGCTGACCCAGAACCTGGTGCGCAAGGGCCTGCTCAACGAGCAGGAAGTGCTGCACATGCTCGATCAAGTGGTGGACTGAACCGCCCACGCCGGTAGCACCGGTAGCAATGCCCAGCAGCGCAATAGGTGATGTTTCGTAGCACCGGGCCGTCCAGCGCTAGGGCAACTGCACCCGCGGCCGGGTTTCGACGAACAGCGCCCAGCTGGACATGAACAATGCGGCGATCAACGGCCCGATGACAAAACCGTTGAGGCCGAAGATCGCCAGCCCGCCCAGGGTCGAGATCAGGATCAGGTAATCCGGCATCCGCGTATCCTTGCCCACCAGGATCGGGCGCAGCAGGTTGTCCACCAGACCGATCACCAGCACCCCGAACAGCACCAGCACCACCCCTTGCCAGATCGCGCCGCTGATCAGGAAATACGCCGCCACCGGCCCCCAGACAATCCCCGCCCCCACCGCCGGCAACAGCGACAGAAAGGCCATCAGCACCGCCCAGAGCAAGGCGCTGGGAATGTCGAGGAACCAGAAGATCAGCCCGCCCAGGGCGCCCTGAGTCACCGCCACCAGCACATTGCCCTTGACCGTGGCCCGCACCACCCGATTGAACTTCAATTGCAGTCGGCGCTTCTGGTGCTCGGCCAGGGGCACGGCGCTGCGGATCTTGCGCACCAGCTCGGCGCCATCGCGCAGAAAGAAAAACAGCAGGTAGAGCATGATGAAAAAACTCACCACGAACTCGAAGGTGCCCTGGCCGAAGCTGAAGGCCTGGGTCGCCAGGTACTGACTGCCCTGCATCGCGCCCTTGACCGCCTTGTCCTGCAAGCCCTTGAGCTCGCCCAGGCCCAGGCGGTCCAGCACGTGCTGCAGGTACGGCGGCAGGCCGTGCTTGAACTGGGCCAGGTAGCCGGCGATATCCAACTGGCCGCTTTCGATCTTCTGGTACAGCTCGGCGCCTTCCTGAACCAGCAGCACGCCGGTGACGATCACCGGCAGGATGGCGATCAGCAGGCAGATCAACAGCGTGCACAGGGCCGTGAGATTGCGCGGCCAGCCGAACTTCAGTTGCAGGCGGCGCTGCAGGGGAGCGAAGACGATGCCGAGAATCACCGCCCAGAACAGCGCCCCGTAGAACGGCAGCAGAATCCAGATGAACGCCAGCGTCACCAGGGCCAGCAACAGCAGCAGGCTTTTGTTTTGCAGGTTGTTTTGATTCATGTCCGGTCCCGGTCGGTCAACGCTCGATTGCGGCGTCCTGAGGGTTAGTCCGCAAGCGCGTTGCCGAGTGCGTTTTTTTCTGCGCCAGACATAGACCCAGATCAATAAATGCCCCGGCGCGCTGGCTTACCCTCGCGACCTTTTGCGACCGACAAGCCCCATGACGCTCCTCGCCAAACCCGAACTCCTGGCCCCCGCCGGCACCCTGAAGAACATGCGCTACGCCTTCGCCTACGGCGCCGATGCGGTGTACGCCGGCCAGCCGCGCTACAGCCTGCGGGTGCGCAACAACGAATTCGACCACGCCAACCTGGCCCTCGGCATTCGCGAGGCCCAGGCCCAGGGCAAGCGTTTCTACGTGGTGGTCAACATCGCCCCGCACAATGCCAAGCTCAAGACCTTCCTCAAGGACCTGCAACCGGTCATCGACATGGCGCCGGATGCGCTGATCATGTCCGACCCGGGCCTGATCATGCTGGTGCGCCGGCACTTCCCGCACATGCCGATCCACCTCTCGGTGCAGGCCAACACGGTGAACTGGGCCAGCGTCGAGTTCTGGCAGCAACAGGGGCTGACCCGGATCATCCTGTCCCGGGAGCTGTCCCTGGAAGAGATCGAGGAGATCCGCCAGCAAGTACCGGCCATGGAGCTGGAAGTCTTCGTCCACGGCGCCCTGTGCATGGCCTACTCCGGGCGCTGCCTGCTGTCGGGCTACATGAACAAGCGCGACGCCAACCAGGGCACCTGCACCAACGCCTGCCGCTGGAAATACAAGGCCGAGCAAGCCACCGAAAACGACCTGGGGGAAATCGTCCAGACCTTCCAGCCGGAGCCGACCCTGGGCCTGGGCGCACCCACCGAGCAGGTGTTCCTGCTGCAGGAAGCCAACCGCCCGGACGAGCTGATGCCGGCCTTCGAGGACGAGCACGGCACCTACATCATGAACGCCAAGGACCTGCGGGCGGTGCAGCACGTCGAGCGCCTGACCCGCATGGGCGTGCACTCCCTGAAGATCGAAGGCCGGACCAAGTCGCACTTCTACTGCGCGCGCACCACCCAGGTGTACCGCCGGGCCATCGACGACGCCGTGGCCGGGCGCGAGTTCGACCGCAGCCTGATGAACGACCTGGAGTCCCTGGCCCAGCGCGGCTACACCGAAGGCTTCCTGCGCCGCCATGTGCACGACGAGTACCAGAACTACCAGAACGGCAGTTCGGTGTCGGAGCGCCAGCAGTTCGTCGGCGAACTCACCGGCGAGCGCCGCGACCGCCTGGCCGAAGTCAAGGTCAAGAACCGATTCACGGTGGGCGATCACATGGAACTGATGACCCCCAAGGGCAACTTCCACTTCGACCTGCACCAACTGCAGAACGCCAAGGGCGAAGCCATCGAAGTCGCCCCGGGCGATGGCCACACGGTGTACCTGCCGATCCCGGATCAAGTGGACCTGCAGTTCGCCCTGCTGATGCGCGACATCAGCGCCTGACACGGCGCAATGACCACCTGTCGTAGCCACGGCTGCGCCTGAGTTCGCAGCGGTCGCGCCGCTTGGCCCGCCAAGCCAGGCCCTTGGGGCCTTTTCCGGGCCTTGCGGGCTCGCTAGCGGCTACGGCAGGCTCCCTCAGATCCGGAACTGCCCCACCAACCGACCCAGGCGCTGGCCCAGGTCCGCCAGGCTGCGGGAGGTCTGGGCCCCGCGTTGGGTTTCATCGGCCACGCTGTCCACCGCCACGGCGATCTGGTGCACGCTGCGGTTGATCTCCTCGGCCACCGCGGTCTGCTCCTCGGCGGCGCTGGCAATCTGCGCGTTCATCGAATTGATGGTGCCAATCAGCTGGGCCATGGTGTCCAGCGAAGCCCCGGCCTCGTTGGCCTTGACCGAGGTGCCGTCGCCGGCGTCGCTGGAGCGGCGCATGGCGTCCACCGCCACCCGGGTGCCCTGCTGCAGACGGTCGATCATGCCCTGGATTTCCTGGGTGCTCTGCTGGGTACGGCTGGCCAGGGCCCGGACTTCGTCGGCGACCACGGCAAAACCGCGCCCGGCCTCCCCGGCCCGGGCCGCTTCGATGGCGGCGTTGAGCGCCAGCAGGTTGGTCTGTTCGGCAATCGAGCGGATCACGTCCAGCACGCTGACAATCGACGACACGTCCTGCTGCAGGCTGTCCAGGGAGGTGCCGCTGTTGCGGATATCGCTGACCAGGGAGTGGATCTGCTGGATGCTGCCGTCCACCACGCGCTTGGCCGCCTGGCCTTCTTCATCGGTCTGCTGCGCCGCCACCGCCGCGCCCTGGGCGCTGCGCGCCACTTCCTGGGCCGCAGAAGACATTTCATTGATCGCCGTGGCCACCTGATCGGTCTCGTGGCGCTGGCGCTCCATGGCCTGCTCGGAGCGGTGCGCCTGGTCCGACACCTGGGTCACCAGCTCGGTGAGCTGTCCGGTCATTTCGGTGATCTGCCGCACCAGGCCGTGGATCTTGTCGACAAAGCGGTTGAACGAACCGGCCAGCTCGCCCAACTCGTCCTGGCTGGTGATCGCCAGGCGGCGGGTCAGGTCGCCTTCGCCGGCGGCGATGTCATCCAGGTTGGCCTTCATCAGGTTCAGCGGCCGCAGCATGGTGTTGGCCACCAGCAGCCCCAGGGCCGCGATCACCAGCAGCACCACCGCGGCAATCCCGAGAATGCTCAGGACCATGCCTTCCATGCGCTGGTTGACGCTGCTCTCCACCGCTGCCACCTGGGCGTCGATGCCGTCGAGGTTGACCGAGGTGCCCAGCACCATGTCCCACTTGGGCAGGTACTCGGTGTAGCCCAGCTTGGGCACCAGCACATCGCTGCCCGGCTGGGTCGAGCTGTATTGCACGTAGTGACTGCCGTCCTTGCCCACGCGTACCAATTCGCGGTTGACGTAGACCCCATTGGGGTCGCGGTTGTCCTTGAAGCTCTTGCCCACACCGTCCGCGCTATTGCCCTTGAACAGGCGCACGGTCTCGGAGTCGTAGCCGAAGAAGTAGCCGTCCTTGCCGTAACTGATGTTCGACAGCAGCTTGACCACCTCGGCCCGAGCCGCCTGATCCCCGGGGGCTGCCGCGTCGTACAGCGGCTTGACCGTGTTCAGGGCCACTTCGACATAGCTCTGCAGCGTGGCCTTGGCCTCGCCCAGCAGGCGCTGACGGGTTTCCTCGACTTCTTTCTGGGCCTGCTGACGCAGCATGAATACCGTGCTCAGGCTGATCACCAGCGCAAACAACAGTACCGGGAGGACTGCCAGGGACAGGACTTTGGCCTTCAGGCTCAAGCGCATAGGGGGGCTCACTCTGGTTTTTTATTGGCGTGATAACCGCGTTAGCGGCACGCCCGTCCAAAAGTTGAGCCTGAACCCGCAGGCGCCGGCCTGTCGGCGAAGAGGCCCTTGAGCCCTGCACCGACCTTGCCGACGCCCACACCGCCCCGTTCCCGGGAGAGGCAGGTGGTCAGAGAACCATGGCGGCCACCCAGCCGAAGGCCAGCAACGGCAGGTTGTAGTGCAGGAAGGTCGGGACCACGGTGTCCCAGATATGGTGGTGCTGGCCATCGATGTTCAGGCCCGAGGTCGGCCCCAGGGTCGAGTCCGAGGCCGGCGAGCCCGCATCCCCCAGCGCCCCGGCAGTGCCCACGATGCAGACGATCGCCAGCGGGCTGAAGCCCAGCTGCACGCACAGCGGCACGAAGATCGCCGCGAGGATCGGCACCGTGGAAAACGACGAGCCGATGCCCATGGTCACCAGCAGCCCCACCAGCAGCATCAGCAAGGCACCCACGCCCTTGCTGTGGCCGATCCACGCCGCCGAGGCCTGGACCAGGGAATTGACCTCGCCGGTGGCCTTCATCACTTCGGCAAAGCCCGAGGCGGCGATCATGATGAAGCCGATCATGGCCATCATCTTCATGCCTTCGGTGAACAGCTCGTCAGTCTCGCGCCAGCGCACGATGCCCGACGCCGAGAAAATCAGAAACCCGCACAAAGCACCGATAATCATCGAGTCCAGCAGCAACTGGATCACGAAGGCAGCGACAATCGCCAGGCCCGCCACCAGCAGGGTCCGCGGGTTGTACTGCACCGCCACCTGCTCGACCTTCTCGATCCGGTCCAGGTCATACACGCGCTTCTTGCGGTAGCTGACAAAGGCCAGCAGCAAGCCACAGAGCATGCCCAGGGCCGGAATGCCCATGGCGTGAGTGACATTCACCTGACTGATGTCCACCCCGCTGCGGGCCACGTTGGCCAGGAGGATCTCGTTGAGGAAGATGTTGCCGAAGCCCACCGGCAGGAACATGTAGGGGGTGATCAGGCCGAAGGTGATGACGCAGGCGATCAGCCGCCGGTCCAGTTGCAGCTTGGTCAGCACATACAGCAGCGGCGGCACCAGCAGCGGAATGAAGGCAATGTGGATCGGCAGGATGTTCTGCGAGGCAATCGCCACCACCCACAGCAGGCCGATCAGCAGCCATTTGACCTGGCCGCCGCCCTGGGCATCCTGGCGATCCACCAGCACCAGGATCTTGTCCGCCAGGGCGTGGGCCAGGCCGGACTTGGCAATGGCCACGGCGAACGCGCCGAGCAAGGCGTAGGACAAGGCCACGGTGGCACCGCCGCCCAGGCCGCTGTTGAACGCCTTGAGCGTGGCCTCGATACCCAGGCCGCCGGTCAGGCCGCCCACCAGCGCGCCAACGATCAGGGCGATCACTACGTGCACGCGGGACAGGCTGAGCACCAACATCACGCCAACCGCGGCAATTACTGCGTTAATCATCGTTACCTCATTACTGCACCAGCAAAAATGGCGCAAAAGCCTGTGACCGACCGGAAGGCAGCGGGCTGCCGACATCGAAATGAAAGAGGTTCAAGGGTCTGTTGCCATTTGGTGACGAGCCGCGTTGCTGGGCCAAACGGAGCGAGGCAAGGCGCGGGATGCCGCTAATGGTGCTCCCTTGGCAAATCCCGCAACGCAGCCTCGCGCCGTTTGGCACGCAACCCGAAGGGACGGGGCCCACTTGGCACAGGGCTGTGTTGCTCGGAGCTTATTTGGAACAACCAAACCGCGCTCCTCGCGCCTTGCCCTGTGCCAAGTGGGCTGCCGTCGCGGCCTGTCACCCAATGGCAACAGACCCTAAGGGGCGCGCACTTTGCAGCAGCAGGCCCGGCTTGTCAAAACCCGGCTCCTGTCGAGCCCCATGCCAGCGAAGCCCCCAAGCCCCACACCCTCCCCGTGGCGAGGGAGCTTGCTCGCGCTGGGCGGCGCAGCAGCCCCAGAGCTTTGCGGCTAATTTCGAACAAGCGTTTAAAGAACGCCGTTCGTCGGCCGTTACAGTGCGATGTCTCAGATATTTATCGAATAAAGGACGTCTCCATGTCGCTCAGACAACTTTCCATCCAATGGAAGATCACCCTGCTGGCCGGACTCTGCCTGTTGGGCATCGTCTCGCTGTTGGTGGGGCTTTCGCTGTATCGCATGGAGCACAGCTCCGAGCTGGTAAAGACCTCGAGCATGGAGATGCTCAACGAAGCCGCCCAGGCGCGGATCGAGGCCCAGGGTGAAGTCCAGGCGCTGGGCATTCGCCAGCAGTTCATGGACGCCTACCAGTACGGCCACGGCTTCTCGCGCCAGGTGCTGTTCCTGCGTGAACAGGCCGAGAAGCGCTTTCTCGACGCCTTCGACCTGCGCGAGGACCTGACCCGCCAGGTCAAGTCGGCGCTGCAGGCCAACCCCGACCTGCTGGGCCTGTCCCTGGTGTTCGAAGCCAACGCCCTGGATGGCAAGGACGAATTGTTCAGCGGCCAGAGCGAACTGGGCAGCAACGAAAAGGGCCGCTTCGCCCTGTACTGGTCCCAGCCCACCCCGGGCAAGCTGACCGCCATGTCGCTGCCGGAAAGCGACATGAGCGACACCCGCACCGGCCCCAGCGGCCAGCCGGCCAATGCCTGGTTCACCTGCCCGCGCAGCACCCTCAAGCCCTGCGTGATCGAACCCTACTTCTATGACATCGACGGCCAGAAGGTGCTGATGACCAGCATCGTCTTCCCGCTGCTGGTCAACGGCAAAGTCATCGCCTCGCTGTCGGTGGACATCAACCTCAACAGCCTGCAGGCCATCAGCCGCAACGCCAGCCAGAAGCTCTACGCCGGCCAGACCAGCGTCAGCATCCTCAGCCCGGTGGGCCTGCTGGCCGGCTACAGCCCGGACGCCAGCAAACTCAGCCAGCGCCTGGACAGCGTCGACAGCCTCAACGGCGCCGAGCTGATCCGCCAGCTGGCCGGCAGCACCCAGACCCACAGCCTGCACAGCAACCATGAACTCAAGGTGCTCGCCCCCTTCACCCCGATCCCCGGCGGCAAGCCCTGGGGCGTGCTGCTGGACGTACCGGAAAAGGTCCTGGTGGGCCCGGCCGAAACCCTGAAAAGCCAGCTCGATGCCGACAACCGCAGCGGCACCCTGATGGAGCTGGGCCTGGGCCTGCTGGCCGCCGTGGTCGGCCTGCTGCTGGTGTGGCTGATGGCCCGCAGCGTGACCCGGCCGATCCTCGGCGTGGCCCACATGCTCGAAGACATCGCCAGCGGTGAAGGCGACCTGACCCGGCGCCTGGCTTACGACAAGCAGGACGAGCTGGGCCAGCTGGCCGGCTGGTTCAACCGTTTCCTCGACAAGCTGCAGCCGATCATTGCCGAAGTGAAACGCTCGGTGCAGGACGCCCGCGGCACCGCCGACCAGTCATCGGCCATTGCCACCCAGACCAGCGCCGGCATGGAGCAGCAGTATCGCCAGGTGGACCAGGTGGCCACCGCGTCCCACGAAATGAGCGCCACCGCCCAGGACGTCGCCCGCAGCGCGGCCCAGGCGGCCCAGGCGGCGCGGGATGCCGACCAGGCCACGCAACAGGGCCTGACCGTGATCGACCGCACCACCCGCAGCATCGACCAACTGGCCGCCGACATGAGCGCCGCCATGACCCAGGTCGAAGGCCTGGCCGCCAACAGCGAACAGATCGGCACGGTACTGGAAGTGATCCGCTCGATTGCCGAGCAGACCAACCTGCTGGCCCTCAACGCTGCCATCGAAGCGGCCCGCGCCGGAGAGGCCGGACGCGGTTTTGCGGTGGTCGCCGACGAAGTGCGCAACCTGGCCCAGCGCACCCAGGAGTCGGTGGAGGAAACCCGCCAAGTGATCGAGCAACTGCAAACCGGCACCCGGGACGTGGTGGGGTCGATGAACAACAGCCATCGCCAGGCCCAGGGCAGCGTCGAGCAAGTCGGTCAGGCGGTCACCGCCCTGCGCCAGATCGGCGATGCGGTGACGGTGATCAGCGACATGAACCTGCAGATCGCCAGCGCCGCCGAACAGCAGAGCGCAGTGGCCGAAGAGATCAACAGCAACGTGGCGACCATTCGCGATGTCACCGAGTCGCTGTCGGAACAGGCCAATGAGTCGGCGCGGGTCAGCCAGTCGCTCAACAGCCTGGCCAACCAGCAACAGAGCCTGATGGACCAGTTCCGCGTCTGACCCTGTGCAAAGGCCCTTCGGGCCTTGTCGCAGCCTCGCCAGGGCTCGGCAGCGGCTACACCGGCACCAAACCGAATGCTGTAGCCGCTGCCGCAGGCTGCGAACGGCACGCAGGGCCGCCAAGGTTCGTAGGTCGAGCGCCCGCCGAGTTCAGCGCTTGGGCAGCTCGACCTCCACCCGCAAGCCGCCCCACTCGCTGTCCCCCAGGTTCAGGCGGCCGCCGCAGGCGTCGACGATGTCGCGCACAATGCCCAGGCCCAGCCCATGGCCATCGGTCTGTTCATCCAGGCGGGCACCACGACTGAACACCTCCGCCCGCCGTGCTTCGGGAATGCCCGGGCCGTCGTCCTCCACCCGCAGGCAAAAGTCCTGCGACCGCTCCTCGACGCTCAGGCGCACCTGGGCATCGGCCCATTTGCAGGCGTTGTCCAGCAGATTGCCCAACAGCTCCAGCAGGTCTTCCCGGTCCCAGGGCAGGCGCAGCCCCGGTGGCGCCTGGTAACTCAAGTCCAGGTGCTCGCCATGGATCATGTTCAAGGTCGCCAGCAAGCCCGGCAGTTCGGCATCGCATTCGAACAGCACCCCGGGCAAGGCATCCCCCGCCAGCCGCGCGCGGTTGAGTTCACGATTGAGGCGCTGCTGCACTTGCTGCAATTGCTCCAGCAGCACCTTGCGCAGCTCAGGGTGGCCATCGAGCTTGGGCCCCGACGCCAGGCTCAGGAGCACTGCCAGCGGTGTTTTCAGGGCGTGGCCAAGGTTGCCCAGGGCATTGCGCGAGCGGTTCAGGCTGTCTTCGGTGTGGGCCAGCAAATGGTTGATCTGCGCCACCAAAGGCTCCAGCTCCAGCGGCACCCGGGCATCGAGCTGCGAACGCTGGCCCTGCTGCAACTGGGCGATCTGCTCGCGGGCGGTTTCCAGGGGACGCAGGGCCCGGCGCACGGTCATGCGCTGCAGCAACAGGATCAGCAGCAACCCCGCCAGCCCCAGGCCAAGACCGACCTGACGCATGCGCTGGAAGCTCTCGCGCACCGGGGTGTAGTCCTGGGCCACGCTGATGGAAATGGACTGGCCCAGACGCTTGTAGTCGCTGCGCAACACCAGCAGTTGCTGGCCCTCGGGCCCCAGTTGCAGGTCGCTTTGCAGGCCGGCGCGCGCAAGCTGCGGCAGTTCCTGGTCCCACAGGGAGCGGGAACGCCAGTGCACGTCGGCAAAATCGATACGAAAGTAATGCCCGGAAAAGGGCCGCTGATAAGCCGGCGACAGGCGCCGCTCGTCCAGCTGCAAGCCTTGCGGACCGCGCACCAGGGCCAGCAACAGGCTCTCGCTGTCTTCCCGCAGCCCGGCCTCCAGGTAACGCTGCAGGCCCACTTCAAACAGCCAGAGGCTGGTCTGGGCCAGTACCAGGCCGACCACCAGCATCACCGTGATCAGCCCCAGGCTCAGGCGCCGCTGGATCGACCTCACGAAGCCGTCCCGCCGAACAGGTAGCCCTGGCCGCGACGGGTTTCGATCACCTCGCGGCCGAGCTTGCGCCGCAGGTGGTTGACGTGGACTTCAAGCACATTGGAGTCGCGCTCGGTTTCACCGTCATACAGGTGTTCGGCCAGGTGGCTTTTGGACAGGATCTGCTGCGGGTGCAGCATGAAATAGCGCAGCAGGCGGAACTCGGCGGCGGTCAGCAGCACGTCCTGGCCATCGCGGACCACGCACTGGCGGCCTTCATCCAGTTGCAGCCCGGCGGCCTGCAGGGTCTGCTGATTGGCCTGGCCGTGGGAACGGCGCAGCAGGGCCTGGACCCGCAGGTGCAGCTCCTCGGGATGAAAGGGTTTGCTCAGGTAATCGTCGGCACCGGCCTTGAGCCCCTCGATGCGCTCGGCCCAGGAGCCACGGGCGGTGAGCACCAGCACCGGGGTCGCCAGCCCGTCCGCGCGCCACTGGCGCAATACCTCCAGGCCCGGCACCCCGGGCAGGCCGAGGTCGAGAATGATCAGGTCATAGGGTTCGCTGGCGCCCTGGTACAGCGCGTCGCGGCCATCGGCCAGCCAGTCCACGGCGTAGCCCTGCAGCTTCAGGCCTTCGAGCAGTTCATCGGCCAGGGATACATGATCTTCCACCACAAGCAGGCGCATCAGTCGTCTTCCTCATCTTTCAACAGGCGCCCGGTGGCGGCGTCCAGGTCCAGCTCGCGGACCACGCCGTCCACGGTCAAGAGCTCGACTTCATAAATGTACACATCGTGTTTTTCTTCAAGTTCAGCTTCCAGCAGCTTGGCCCCGGGGTAGCGGTCCAGGGCCTGCTTGAGCAACTGCTCCAGGGGCAGGATCACCCCCTGCTGGCGCAGGCGCAGGGCTTCGTCCTGGTCCAGGTCGCGGGCCATGGCCAGGGAGCAGAACAGCAGCGCCAGGGCGGCACAGCTGCCGGCGATGCGCAGAGTCCGGTTCATTAAGTGTCCTGATGATCCTTGAGTACCTGGCCGCTCACCGCGTCCAGTTCCAGGTCCCATTCCAGTCCCTGCGGGTCGCGCAGCTCAACCTGGTAGATGTACTTGCCGTACTCCTCCTCCAGCTCGGTTTCGCTGATGCTCGCCCCAGGATGCCGGGACAGGGCCGTGGCATTGAGTTTTTCAAAGGACACAATGGTACCAGCGTCGCGCAGCCGCAGGGCTTCGTCGGGGCCCAGGTCGCGGGCGTGGGCCAGGCTGGCGGTCAGGGCGATCAGGCTGGCGCTGAACAGCGCGGTCAGGGTTTTCATGGCAGTTCTCCAAGGTCGCAGGCCACAAGGCCGATGCCGCAAACGATACCCAAGGCAACTTAATTGAAACTGAATCGCCATCATGGGCCTGACAGAACTTTCACTCGGCCCCCGGCGCCCGGGTTCTCTATACTCGGCGGCTGATTCAAGAGTGAGCCCGGTATGACCGCCATCCATATCAAGTTTCCCGCCCTGACCCTCAAGGCTGGCCCCCGCGCCCTGGCCCGCATCCGCCGCCAGGGCCTGCACGCCGGTGAAGTCGGCACCTTGCCGGGCGCCGCCGGCGGCCCCAAGGCCCTGGGCATTCAGGGCCTGGACCTGGCGCTGTTCGGCGAATGGCTGCCCGCCGCGCCCCGCGAACGCTCGCTGATCGGTGCCTCGGTGGGTTCCTGGCGCTTCGCCAGCGCCTGCCTGCCGGACGCCGCCGAAGGCATCCGCCGCCTGGGCCAGCTGTACAACGCCCAGAGCTTCGCCAAGGGCGTGACCATGGCGCAGATCAGCCAGAGCTCGCAGCGCATGCTCGACGACCTGCTCGATGGCCGCGACGCCTCGATCCTCGACAACCCCCACTACCGGCTCAACATCATGGTGGTCAAAAGCCACGGCCTGCTCGCCGACGACCATCGCGGGCGCCTGGGCCTGGGCCTGTCCTCGGTGATCGCCGACAACCTGCGGGGCCGCGCGCGGTTGTCGCGGCACTTCGAACGCCTGGTGCTGCACGACCCGCGCCTGGCCCCGCCGCTGCAGGCACTGGAGGACTTTCCCTCGCGCTTCGTGCCCCTGGATCGCGGCAACCTGCGCCAGGCACTGCTGGCCTCCGGCTCGATCCCCATGGTCATGCAGGGCGTGCGCGAACTGCCCGGGGCCGGCACCGGCACCTTCCGCGACGGCGGCCTGCTGGACTACCACCTGGACCTGCCCTACAGCGGCAGCGACATCGTGCTCTACCCGCACTTCACCGATCGGGTGATCCCCGGCTGGTTCGACAAGACCCTGCCCTGGCGCCGGGCCAGCCCCGAACGCCTGCGCGACGTCCTGCTGCTGGCGCCGTCGAAGGAGTACCTGGCGCGCCTGCCCTACGGCAAGCTGCCGGACCGCAACGACTTCAAGCGCTTCATGGGCGACGACGCCGGCCGGCAAAAATACTGGCGCAGCGCCATGGACGAAAGCCGGCGCCTGGGCGACGAATTCCTCGAACTGGCGGCGCAGAACCGCCTGGGCGAACGCCTGCAAAGCCTCTAGAAACCCGCCGGCGTGGCGGACTGACCCTTTAGTCAGGGTTTTTCCGCAGCCCGGGAGCCAAGCTGATAAACTCGCCGCCTGCCTCAACTCGCCCGCGGGCGACGCCACCTGACAGAGCTGACCGACACTGTGGAAATCTTCAAAGAATTTACCTTCGAATCCGCCCATCGCCTGCCCTTCGTGCCCGAAGGCCACAAGTGCGGCCGCCTGCATGGCCACTCGTTCAAGGTGGCGATCCACCTCAGTGGCGAGGTCGACGCGCACACCGGCTGGATCCGCGACTTCTCGGAAATCAAGGCGATCTTCAAGCCGCTGTACGAGCGCCTGGACCATAACTACCTGAACGACATCCCCGGCCTGGAAAACCCCACCAGCGAAGTCCTGGCCAAGTGGATCTGGAACGAGCTCAAGCCGCTGCTGCCGGAGCTCTCGGCGATCCGCATCCACGAAACCTGCACCAGCGGCTGCATCTACCGCGGCGAATAATCCGCGCCCTGCTGGGCTGGCCAGCGCTGGTGACGCCGAATCAGTGATCGGCCGGGAGCGCCGCGTTTAGCGCATTTGGGGTGGCGCTGCCACCCAGCGGGAGCAAGCTCCCTCGCCACAGAAGAGATCGAGCTGCCCGTGAGCCCACGTATCTACCTCGCCGGTTTCGATGTGTTTCGCCGCGATGCCCAGGCCCATGGCCAATACCTCAAGCAACTGTGCAGCGCCCAGGGCCTGCACGGTCTGTTCCCCCTGGATAACCAGGCCCCGCAGAACCTCTCGCCAGAAGCCACGGCGCAGTGGATCTGCCAGCAGAACCTGGCCATGCTCCACGCCTGCGACGCCCTGCTGGCCAACCTCAACGACTTTCGCGGCCTGGAGCCGGATTCCGGCACCGCCTTCGAAGTGGGCGCGGCCATCGCCCTGGGCAAGCCGGTGTGGGCCTACTTCAGCGGCCCCGCGACCCTGCGCCAGCAGGTGCCCCACGACGCCTAGGGCCGCGATGCCCAGGGTTTTGCGGTGGAAGACTTCAATCTGCCGCGCAACCTGATGCTGGCCTGCACCTGGAGCGGTCGTAGCACCTGTGTGGAAACAGCCATCCGTGACCTCGGGCACTGGTTGAACGCAGCCCCTGCGGCCCACTGAAGATAACCAGCAGCGTCACTTTCTGCCGAAAACGACCTCGTCGGACAAAAGCCTTGTTTTGCCGCGAAGGCCGATGTTATGTTTCTAACACGAATTACAAAAATGAAACTTCAATAACATTTTCCGCGAACGCCTGGCGAGATGGTCATGGACAAGAACAGTTTCCAAGTCACCCTGGAGCAGCAGTTTGCAAGCCTGACGCCCACCGGCAAGCGCATCGCCACCTACCTGCTGGCCAACCTCCAGCAACTGCCCTTCGAGACCGCCGACAGCATCGCCCAGCAAGCCGGCACCACGGGCATATCCGTGGGGCGCTTCCTGCGCTCGCTGGGCTACCGCAACCTGGATGACGTCAAGCAAGGCCTGCGCGGCGATACCCCGGCCTCCTGGCTGATCACCGACCGGCTTGGCGCGTTTCGCAGCGAAGCCCATCAGGACGACGCCCTGGAGCGCTCGATGCATCGCGAGATCGAGGCCATCCAGCATGTCTACGGCCTGGCCCGCAGCCCAGCGTTCGACGCGATCGTGCGGCAGATCGTCGAGGCCGACGCGGTGTTCATCATCGGCATCCAGTCGACCCGGGGCATCCTCAACGCCTTCCACAGCCACCTGGAATACATCCGGCCCAAGGTCTATTACGTCGACGGCCTGTCGGGCATCTACGCGGAAACCCTGAACTCGGGCTTCGCCAAGCCCTACGCGATCATTTCCGACTTTCGCGCCTACTCCGCCATCACCCAGACCTTCTGCGAAGTGGCCAACGCCAACGCCCTGCCCCTGGCCCTGGTCACCGACCTGCAATGCCCCTGGGCCCGGGACTACCCGCTGGACCTGCTGCAACTGAAAACCGATGTCGGCCAGTTCTGGGATTCCCTGGCGCCGCTGACCTGCCTGTTCAACCTGATGGTGTCCGCGGTGGCCGAGGGCTATGGCGAGCGCCTGGATGAGCGCCTGGCGAAGAACCGAGCGTTGCAGGAAGCCTTCGGCCAGTTCGAGTCCTGACCTTCAAGCCTGTCCCAAGATGGAGTGAGTGAGTGAACAACAGCCCCCTTGTCGAAATCGACGCCCAGCGCCACCAACTGGAAATCGACCTGGTCTACGCCAGCGCCGACAACCTGGCCGGCCAGGTGATCTACCGCAACGCCCGCTGCCTGCTGCACAAGGACGCCGCGGCCTGCCTGTACAAGGCCAGCCAGCTGGCACGCATGGCCGGCCTGGGCCTGCGCATCTACGACGCCTACCGCCCGGCCTACGCCCAGCAGTTGCTGTGGCAGGCCCTGCCCGACCCGGACTACGTGCGCGACCCGCGCCTGGGCTCACACCACACCCGCGGCGTGGCCGTGGACCTGACCCTGGTGGATGAAAGCGGCCAGGCGCTGGACATGGGCACCGCCTTCGACGCCATGGAGCCCAAGTCGCACCAGTTCTACAGCGACCTGCCGCCCCAGGTGCAGCGCAATCGCCTGCTGCTGCTGGGGATCATGCTCAGCGCCGGCTTCGAGGCAATCCCCACCGAGTGGTGGCACTACGAGCTGCCCAACGCCGAGGACTTCCCCCTGATCCAGGAGCACGACCAGCCCTTCGAACACTGATGTCCCGTTCCCCAACCGGCCACAACAACAGGCAGCTAACTGCCCCAAGCCGGTCGCCCTGCAACACCGCTTCAGCAACAACTGCCCGGTTATAGCTTTTATAAAAAACCTGACGAACTTCCCAACATCGAATGATCAAGGAAACCGGCATGACCCCCAATCTGCGCAATAACCCTGATGTGCGTCTGTCCACCCGTGTCGCCCTGTCGCTGCTGTGCGCCGCCCTGAGCCTGGGCGCCTGGCAGGCGGCCAGCGCCGCCGCGCCCAAGGACACCCTGATGATCGGCAAGGCCGCCGACCCGCAGACCCTCGACCCGGCCGTGACCATCGACAACAACGACTGGGCCGTGACCTACCCGGCCTACCAGAAGCTGGTGACCTACAAGGTCGAGAACGGCAAGGGCAGCACCGAAGTCCAGGGCGACCTGGCCGAGAGCTGGAGCACCTCCGCCGACAACCTGACCTGGGACTTCAAGCTCAAGCCCGGCAACAAGTTCGACGACGGCAAGCCGGTGGACGCGGCCGCGGTGAAGTTCTCCTTCGAGCGCCTGATGCAGCTCAAGCAAGGCCCGTCCGGGGCCTTCCCGGATGACATGAGCGTGGCCGTGGTCGACCCGCTGACCGTGCGCTTCACCCTGAAGAAGCCCTACGCGCCCTTCCTCTATACCCTGGCCCACAACGGCGGCGGCATCATCAACCCGGACGTGGCCAACAAGGGCGAGGACGTCAACGCCTACCTGTCGACCCACACCGCCGGCTCCGGGGCCTTCCGCCTGAGCAACTGGCAGAAGGGCCAGTCGCTGACGCTGGAGCCCAACAGCTATTACGCCGGGCCCAAGCCGAGCCTGAACAAGGTGGTGATCAAGATCATCAGCGAGGCCTCGGTGCGCCGCCTGCAACTGGAACGCGGCGACCTGGACATCATCGAGGACATGCCCGAAGACCAGCTCGGCACCCTGGCCGGCAAGTCCGGGGTGGTGATCCAGACCTTCCCCTCGCTGCGGGTCAACTACCTGTACCTGAACAACCAGCGCGCGCCCCTGAACAACGTCGAGGCGCGCCAGGCATTGGTCCAGGCCATCGACTACAAGGGCATCGTCGACGGCATCCTCAAGGGCCAGGCCAAGCTGATGAACGGGCCGATCCCCGACGGCATGTGGGCCCACGACCCGAGCCTGCCGCTGATGCAGCAGAACCTCGACGGCGCCAAGGCCAGCCTGGCCAAGGTCCCGCAGAAGATCAGCAACCTGACCTACCTGTACTCGGACAAGGACGCCAACTGGGAGTCCATCGGACTGACCCTGCAAGCGGGCCTGGCGCCCCTGGGCATCAACCTGAAGATGGAGAAGCTGGCCAACGCCACCATGCGTGAACGGGTCGGCAAGGGTGACTACGACGTGGCCATCGGCTCCTGGAGCCCGGACTTCGCCGACCCCTACATGTTCATGAACTTCTGGTTCGACTCCAGCCTGCAGGGCTTGCCGGGCAACCGCTCGTTCTACAGCAACCCGGAAGTCGACGGCCTGATCCGCGAAGCGGCGGCCACCAACGACACCGCCAAGCGCATCGAGCTGTACCAGAAGGCGCAGAAGATCGTCCTCAAGGACAACGTCTACGCCTACCTGTATCAGAAGAACTACAGCCTGCCGATGCGTGATTCGGTGAAGGGCTACGTGTTCCATCCGATGCTGGAACAGGTGTTCAACATCGCTGAAATCAGCAAGTAGGACCGCGCCTGCAGTCCCCGTCGCCGGCCCCTGAACCGGGTCGGCGCCGGGTTGCCGTGTCCCCGGCGGGGCGCCGCTGCTGCCCCCGCCGTTCGTCAAGCGTTAACGAGGTTGCCTCATGGCCTTCCTGAATATGTTGCGCAAACGCCTGCTCGGCCTGTTGCTGGTCGTGGTCGGGGTTTCGCTGATTACCTTCACCATCTCGCACCTGATTCCCGGTGACCCGGCGCGGCTGATCGCCGGCGACCGGGCCAGCGATGCCATCGTGCAGAACATCCGCCACCAGTTGGGCCTGGACCTGCCGCTGTACCAGCAGTACGGGCGCTACATGCTCGACCTGCTGCACGGCGACCTGGGCACCTCGATCCGTACCAGCCGCCCGGTGCTGGAAGACCTGCAGAACTTCTTCCCGGCGACCCTGGAGCTGGCCCTGGCCGCCCTGCTGCTGTCGGTGCTGGTGGGCGTGCCGCTGGGGGTGTTGTCGGCGGTCTATCACAACCGCTTTATCGACCAGATCGCCCGCACCCTGGCGGTCACCGGGATTTCCACCCCGGCGTTCTGGCTGGGGCTGGGGCTGATCCTGCTGTTCTACGGCAACCTGGGCTGGCTGCCCGGCAGCGGGCGCCTGGACGAAGGCCTGGAGCCGCCACCGACGATCAGCGGCTTCTACCTGATCGACTCGCTGCTGGCCGGGGACCTCCCGCTGTTTTTCAATGCCCTGCAGCACCTGATCCTGCCGGCGGTGACCCTGGGCTTCGTCAACCTCGGGGTGGTGGCGCGGCAGATCCGCTCGGCGATGCTCGACCAGCTCGGCGAGGACTACATCCGCACCGCCCGGGCCTACGGCCTGTCGCGCTGGGCGGTGATTTTGCGCCACGCCCTGCCCAATGCGCTGATCCCTTCGGTGACGGTGCTCGGCCTGACCCTGGGCGACCTGCTGTACGGCGCCGTGCTGACCGAGACGGTGTTCGCCTGGCCGGGCATGGGCGCCTACGTGGTGAAGTCGATCCAGGCCCTGGATTTTCCGGCGGTGATGGGCTTCGCCATCCTGGTGTCGTTCATTTATGTGCTGCTGAACATGGCGATCGACCTGTTGTACCGGGTGATCGACCCGCGCATTGGCGAGGTAAATTGAGATGTCCGCTCCCTTGAACATTCCCCTGCCGCTGCCCGTGGCGCAGGCCAACGGCTGGCGCGCGCGCCTGGCCTACCTGGGCTACCGCGTGCGGCAAAGCCCGCTGACCATCGCCGGGCTGTGCATGACCCTGCTGGTGCTGCTGTGCATGGCCTTCGCCCCCTGGCTGTCGAGCCATGACCCCAACGCCCTGAACCTCGCCGAGCGCCTGGCCGCCCCCAGCGCCGCCCACTGGTTCGGCACCGACGAAGTCGGCCGCGACCTGTTCAGCCGGGTGCTCCACGGCAGCCGCCAGTCGGTGGGCGTGGGCCTGTTCGTGGCCTTCGCCTCGTGCCTGGCCGGGGGCCTGTTGGGCTGCCTGTCGGGGATCATCGGCGGGCGCTTCGACAGCCTGATCATGCGCCTGATGGACATCATGCTGTCGGTGCCGTCGCTGGTGCTGATCATGGCCCTGGCCGCCGCCCTGGGCCCGAGCCTGTTCAACGCCATGCTGGCGATCACCCTGGTGCGCATTCCGTTCTACGTGCGCCTGGCCCGGGGCCAGGCCCTGAGCATCCGCCAGATGGGCTACGTCAAGGCGGCCCAGACCTACGGCGCCGGGCGCTGGCACATCGTCAGCTGGCACGTGGGGCGCAACGCCATGCCGCCGCTGCTGGTGCAACTGAGCCTGGACATCGGCAGCGCCATCCTCATGGCCTCGGCCCTGGGCTTCATTGGCCTGGGGGCGCAGCAGCCTACCGCCGAATGGGGGGCGATGGTGGCCACCGGGCGCAACTTCATCCTCGACAACTGGTGGTACTCGACCTTTCCCGGGCTGGCGATCCTGTTCACCGCCACCGGTTTCAACCTGCTGGGTGACGGCATCCGTGACCTGCTCGACCCACGGCAACAGGGGAAATGACCATGAGCTCATCCGCCGTTCTCAACATCGATAACCTGAGCCTGGAATTCCCCGCCTACCGCAGCAATGTGCAGGCCCTCAACGGCGTGTCGCTACACGTCAACCCGGGGGAGATCGTCGGCGTGGTCGGCGAGTCCGGCTCGGGCAAATCGGTGACCGCCATGCTCAGCCTGCGCCTGCTGCCCGAGCGCAGCTACCGCATCACCTCCGGCAGCCTGTCGCTGCTGGGCCGCGACATGCTCGCCACCCCGGAAAAACAGCTGCTGCAGATCCGTGGCCGCGACGCGGCGATGATCTTCCAGGAGCCGATGACCGCCCTCAACCCGACCCGGCGCATCGGCCGGCAGATGCTCGACGTGATCATCCATCACCAGCGCTTGAGCCAGGACCAGGCCCGGGCCAAGGCCATCGCCCTGCTGCGCGACATGCACATCGCCGACCCCGAGCAGGTGCTGCAGGCCTATCCGTTCGAGCTGTCCGGCGGCATGCGCCAGCGGGTGATGATCGCCCTGGCGTTCTCCTGCGACCCGCAACTGCTGATCGCCGACGAACCCACCACCGCCCTGGACGTCACCGTGCAGCGCCAGGTGCTGCTGTTGCTGCGCGAGAAGGCCCGGCAACGGGGCACCGCGATCCTGTTGATCACCCACGACATGGCGGTGGTCTCGCAGTTCTGCGATCGGGTCTATGTGATGTACACCGGCGCCGTGGTGGAGCAAGGCAGCACCGCCCAGGTCATGCTCGACCCGCAGCACCCCTACACCCGCGGCCTGCTCAGCGGCCTGCCGGAGCAGGTGGCCCCCGGCGCGCCACTGCTGACCATTCCCGGGCAGGTGCCGAACCTCGCCCACCTGCCCGCTGGCTGCACCTTCCGCGAGCGCTGCCCGCAGGCCATGGCGATATGTGCCCAACGGCCACCGCTGCATTCGATCAACGCCAGCGAGCAGCGCAAGAGCGCCTGCTGGTTGGCCGCCCCGGAGTCCGCCCAATGACAACCACCGCCTCGCAAACCGGCAACCCGCCGCTGCTGCGGCTCAACGACGTGCAGGTACGCTTCCCCCTGAGCAATGACTGGCTGGGCCGGCCCCGGGCCTTCGCCCACGCGCTGAACGGCATCGACCTGGAACTGCGCCCCGGGGAAACCCTGGGCATCGTTGGCGAATCCGGCTGCGGCAAGAGCACCCTGGCGCAACTGCTGATGGGCCTGGTCAAGCCCAGCAGCGGCGACCTGCGCTGGGCCTACGCCAGCGACCGCGAACGCCACAGCCATGTGCAGATCGTGTTCCAGGACCCGCAATCGTCCCTCGACCCGCGCCTGCCGATCTGGAAGATCATCACCGAGCCGCTGTTCGCCCTGGGCAACACCCCGGCCGCACAGATGCGCGAGATCGCCGCCACGGTGGCGCAGCAGGTGGGCATCCGCAGCGAATACCTGGAGCGCTACCCGCACCAGTTCTCCGGCGGCCAGCGCCAGCGCATCGCCATTGCCCGGGCCCTGGCGTCGAACCCGGACATCATCGTCCTCGACGAACCGACCTCGGCCCTGGACATCTCGGTGCAGGCGCAGATCCTCAACCTGCTGGCGGACCTGCAACGCAGTCGCGGCCTGACCTTCGTGCTGATCTCCCACAACGTCTCGGTGGTGCGGCACATGGCCGACCGGGTGGCGGTGATGTACCTGGGACAGATCGTCGAACTGGGCAGCGCCGAACAGGTGCTGGAGCGACCGCGCCATCCCTACACCCAACTGCTGCTGGATGCGGTGCCACGCCTCGGCGCGCCCCTGGCGGACAGCCAGGTCTCGGCGCCCACCGAACTGCCGGGCAACCGCAAGCTGCCCAGCGGCTGCTTCTTTCTCGACCGCTGCAGCCGGCGCGGCCCGGGTTGCGAGCAGCCGCAACCGTTGCAGGGCAGCGCGACCCAGCAAGTGCGTTGCCATCGGCAAGACCTCCCGGGGTGATCCACCGGCACCACGCCGCCGGCTACGGCGTGGTGCTTGCTCCCTGCGCGCCAAGGGCTTAAAACAGGCGCCTTCTCTCTGACGCCGCAGGAACCCCACCCATGGAAAGCCACTGGCTGACCCACGCCAAACGCTTGCAAGCCATCGCCTCCACCGGCCTGCACTTCTGCAAGGACGTGCACGACCGCGAGCGCTACCAGGAAGTCGCCAACATCGCCCACGACATGCTCGCGCAACTGGGCAACGTGCCCGTGGAGCGCATCACCGATCTGGTCTCGGACTTTGCCCAGCGCTACTCGACGCCGATGGTCGAAGTGCGCGGCGCGCTGATCGAGGACGGCAAGATCCTCCTGGTGCGCGAGCAGCACGACGGCCTCTGGGCCCTGCCCGGGGGTTATGCCGATGTGGGCCTGTCGGCGGCGCAGAACATCATCAAGGAAATCCACGAGGAAGCCGGGCTCCAGGTCTCGGTGCGCCAGCTGTACGGCCTGCGGCACAAGGCCAAGGGCCCTTACAAGCCGGATCACCGGGACTTCTACAAGCTGTACTTTCTCTGTGAACGGCAAGACGCCGAGGCCCCGGTGGCCGGTAGCGAAACCAGCGACGCGGCGTTCTTCGCCCCGGACCAGTTGCCGCCGCTGTCCCAGGGTCGCACCGTGGAACGGGATATCCAGGAGGCTTTCGACTTCCACGAAGGCCGGCGCAGCGTGGCCCTGTTCGACTGAGCATGACGCGGTCAATGTAAAGCACCCTTGACATGAAAAATCGCCCCACCTAATGTAAAGGACACTTTACTCAAGGAGATCGCCCATGGGCACCAAACGCTATTTCGGGGAATTCAGCCTGGCCTTGCTGGCCTATATCGCCTGTGTGGTTTTGAGCAGCCACTGGCTGGCTGACATGAGCCCGGGTCCGGGCAAGATTGCCCTGGCCCTGGTGCCGGTGATCCCCATGGTGGCCATGGCCCTGGCGGTGGTGCGCCAGTTGCGGCGCATGGACGAACTGGCCCGGCGCATCCAGCTCGAAGCCCTGGGGCTGTCCTTTGTCTGCACCGCGCTGATCACCTTCAGCTACGGCTTCCTGGAAACCGCCGGCCTGCCCCGGCTCTCGATGTTCTATGTGTGGCCAGTGATGGGCCTGGTCTGGGCCCTGGCCACGGTGGTCGGCTGGCGGCGCTACCGATGAACAACCAACTGCGCGAATTGCGCACCCTCAAAGGCTGGTCCCAGGCCGAGCTGGCCACCCGGCTTGAGGTGTCCCGGCAGACGGTGAATGCCATCGAGACCGGGCGCTACGACCCCAGCCTGCCCCTGGCGTTCAAGATCGCCCGGGCCTTCCAGATGCCTATCGAAAGCATCTTCAACCCCGACCAGGACTGACCCCGGCCACGAGGCAGTGCGCCCGTGCACCATTTTCGCCCCGGCGCGGCCTGCAGCCGGGGCAGGCCCGCAGGCATCGGCTATAACTGCTGGGGCACCCGCTCCGGCGACCCGTTTGGCACGGCGCCTGCAACAGCGAGGCACCACTGCGACCAGGGACAGGCCCATGACCCAGCACGAACCCGGCAACGACTACCCCTTGAGCGAAGTTCCGCAGCACGCCCGCAAGGGCCTGGCCTCCATGGCCATGGTGCTGCTGGGCTTCACCTTCTTCACCGCCACCATGTTCGCCGGCGGCAAGCTGGGGGTGGCGTTCGACTTCACCACCCTGCTGATGGTGATTGTCCTTGGCAACCTGCTGCTGGGGATCTACGCCGCGAGCCTGGGCTACATCGCCTTCAAGAGCGGGCTGAACACGGTGCTGATGGGGCGCTTCTGCTTCGGTGAACGGGGCAGCAAGCTCAGCGACCTGATCCTCGGCCTGACCCAGGTCGGCTGGTACGCCTGGGGCACCGCCACCGCCGCGGTGGTACTGGGCAAGTATTTCCAGCTGGATTCGGGCGCGGTGCTGGGGTTGATGCTGCTGTTCGGCATGGCCTTCTGCGCCACCGCCTACATCGGCTACCGCGGCCTGGAGATCCTGTCGTGGATCGCGGTGCCGGCCATGGGTCTGCTGCTGGTGCTGTCGATGACGGTGGCGACCACCCAGGTCGGCGGCCTCGACGGCCTGCTGGCCCTCACCCCCAGCGCCAGCCTGGACCTGTCCACCGCCCTGACCCTGGTGTTCGGCACCTTTGTCAGCGGCGCCACCCAGGCCACCAACTGGACCCGTTTCTCCCGCTCGGCGCGGGTGGCGGTGAGCGCCAGCCTGATCGGTTTCTGCCTCGGCAATGGCCTGATGGTGCTGATCGGTGCCTACGGCGCCATCGTCTACCAGCAGCCGGACGTGGTCGAAGTCTTGCTGCTGCAGGGCTTTGCCACGGCCGCCATGGCCATGCTGCTGTTGAACATCTGGAGCACCCAGGACAACACCATCTACAACTTCGCCGTGGCCGGCTGCAACCTGCTGCGCACCAACCGGCGCAAGACCGTGACCCTGGTGGGGGCGCTGATTGGCACCCTGCTGGCGATGCTCGGCATGTACGATTTGCTGGTGCCTTATCTGGTGCTGCTGGGCACGGTGATTCCGCCGATTGGCGGGGTGATCATGGCCGACTTCTTCTATCGCTGGCGCGGCCGCTACCCGCGTCTGGCCGACAGCCAGTTGCCGGACTGGAACTGGTCGGGGCTGGCCGCCTACGGCCTGGGCACCCTGGCGGCATTCTGCTCGCCCTGGGTCGCCCCGCTGGTGGGCATCGCCGTCGCCAGCCTGAGCCATGTGCTGTTCAGCGCCTGGCTCGGCGCCCGCTCCAGTGCCGGCGCCGAGGCTCGCAGCTGAACCCGCGCCTTGCTCACTCCAGGCGATCCGGGTCTATCATGGCCCGGTCATGCAACACCCTGTCCCCACCCACCGGCCCTGTCGCGGCCGGTGCAAGGACAGTCCAATGACCGTGGGACAAGGGCCAGTGCCCGGATCTCACGGCGCAACCACTGATTGCCCGACTCGAGGAATTGCCCCGATGCTGATCACCAACGCCCGCCTGCGCCACCGTGAAGGTCTGCACCAACTGCACCTGGAAAACGGCCGCATCGCCCGCATTGTCCTGCAAGGCCCCGACGCCCCCACCGCCACCGCGCCCTTCGGCCCCGAGCACCTGGATGCCGGCGGCAACCTGGTGGTGCCGCCCTTCGTCGAACCGCACATTCACCTGGACGCCACCCTCACCGCCGGCGAGCCGCGCTGGAACATGAGCGGCACTCTGTTCGAAGGCATCGAATGCTGGGGCGAACGCAAGGCCAGCATCACCGCCGAAGACACCCGCACCCGCGCCCACAAGACCATCCGCGCCCTGGCCGCCCACGGCATCCAGCACGTGCGCACCCACGTCGACGTCACCGACCCGGACCTCACCGCCCTCAAGGCCATGCTCGAAGTGCGCGAGCAAAGCGCGCACCTGATCGACCTGCAGATCGTTGCCTTCCCCCAGGAGGGCATCGAATCGTTTCGCAACGGCCGCGAACTGATGGAAGAAGCCATCCGCCTGGGCGCCGACGTGGTGGGCGGCATTCCCCACTTCGAATACACCCGCGACCAGGGCGTGAGCTCGGTGAAGTTCCTCATGGACCTGGCCGAACGCACGGGCTGCCTGGTGGACGTGCACTGCGACGAAACCGACGACCCGCACTCGCGCTTTCTCGAAGTGCTGGCCGAAGAGGCCCGCAGCCGCGGCATGGGCTCGCGGGTCAGCGCCAGCCACACCACCGCCATGGGCTCCTACGACAACGCCTACTGCGCCAAGCTGTTCCGCCTGCTGGGGCACTCGGGCATCAGCTTCGTCTCCTGCCCCACCGAAAGCATTCACCTGCAGGGGCGCTTCGACAGCTTCCCGAAACGCCGCGGCGTGACCCGGGTCAACGAACTGCTGGAAGCCGGAATGAACGTGTGCTTCGGCCAGGATTCGATTGTCGACCCCTGGTACCCCCTGGGTAACGGCAACATCCTGCGGGTGCTGGAAGCCGGCCTGCACATCTGCCACATGCTCGGCTACCGCAACCTGCAGAGCGCCCTGGACCTGGTCACCGACAACAGCGCCAAGGCCCTGGCCCTGGGCGAAGGCTACGGCCTTGAGGAAGGTCGGCCGGCGAACCTGCTGATCCTCTCGGCCGACAGCGATTACGAAATGATCCGCAGCCAAGGCCTGCCGCTGTATTCGATCCGCCACGGCAAGGTGCTGATGCAACGGCAGATGGCCCAGGTGCAACTGGCCGGCGACTGACGGTAGCGATGCTTACTTGACCCGAAACGGCTGGGCCGCCATGAACGCCACCGGCAACAGCGGCAGGGCGAGGATCATCAACACGCCGTCCGCGGTGAGGGTCACCGGCGTCAACAGCACCTGGCCGACCTTGCTCTTCTCGCGGTACGCCGAGAACTGCAAGGTGTAGGTGCTGTTCAACGGGTTGGCCTGATAGGCGCTGATATCCCGCTTGGACTTGAAGCGGCTGCCGCGAATGGCATAGCGGTGCAACAGGGCGTTCTGCGACCTCTCCACCACGAAACCCAAGGCCTCGGCTGCCTCGATCTGCTGGGCGTCGAGCTGATCCAGCCCGGGAATCCTCAGGACCAGCTCACCCTCCAGGTTCTGCCACGCACTGACGTGGATCTGCGAAAACTCGGCCTGCATTTTCCCATGCAGGTCCGACTGGATAGCCTGCAGCAACTTCGGATCGACCATCACGAAGTAGTGGTACTTCTTGCCAAGGATGACAAAGCTCTTCGCGTCCGCCGTGACATAGAACTGGCTGACGGTTTCCGTATAGACCTCATTGCTGGCTTGGCTTTCGTAAAGCTGGCTGGTCAGGCAACCGCCAAGGCTGCCAGCGACTAAAGCCCCCAGAGCCATAACCGAGCCTTTGAGCAAGGCTCGGCGGGGCATTCCTTTTTGCATGTCGAATCCTTTCCAGAGAGGTGGGCTGTAGCGGGAGATGAGCCGCGACTGCCGCCACGCTATAGAAACTCCAACCGTTTTGCACTCCGCCACCGCGACTCCGGCGTCCTCACTCAGCCCGCGCCGTGCCGAACAGGCTCACCCGGGTCAACACCCCCTCGGTCTCTTGCAACAGCAAGGGCGCGGTGCCGCCGGGCATCACCACCTGCACCTCGCCAGCCTTGACCCAGCCCACCCGCCACGCCGCGCAAGCCACGGCACTGGCACTGGTGCCCGACGAGGCGGTCGGCCCTTCGCCACGCTCGAACACCCGGGCGACGATGCGCTGCGCCGACTCGCGCATCGCCCATTGCAGGTTGACCCCCGCCGGGCACGGCTCGCCGCTGCCCAGGGGCAAGGCAAAAGCCGTCGCGGTCAGCCCTTCGGCCAGCGGCGCCGCGAGCATCTGCGGGTTGCTCGGCAAGGCGTCGGCTTCTTCCACCAGGGTCACGCAATGGGGGTTGCCGATGCGCACGAACTGGCTGTGCTCCCACAGCGGGTTCAGCGCCTGCAACGGCGCCACCCGGCTCAGCTCGCGACCGTTGAAAGTCACGGCCTCGACACCGATCGCCGCGACGGCCTCGGGCCCGAAGGACGGCTGGCCCAGATCCAGCCAGAAGCCCTGCTGCCCCGCCACTTGCGCCGGCTCCACCTGCGTGGCCACCGGCGAGGCGCCCGTGGCTTGATCGTGATGCACCTGCAACAGCGTCGGCCCCTGGGTTGCCAGCAGCCCCTGTTCGACAAGGGCCTGGGAAAAGATCGTCAGGCCATTGCCGCTGCGCTCGGCCAGGGTGCCGTCGGTGTTGACGATCAACAGGTCGAAGGGCGCCTGAGCCTGGAACGGCCCCACCAGCAAACCATCGCTGCGGTGGGCCTTGGCCCCGGCTGGCCGGGTGCCCGGGGCCCAGTCGCAGAGCGCGGCGATCGCCTGTTCGGCCCACAGGCGCCGGTCCCGGGCCGCCTGGGCCGCGCTGCCGGGCAAGGCAATGCCCAGGCCGCGCAGCGCTGCGGGCGTCACCACCCCATAGATATTGCCCCGTGCATCGTAGAACGCCGCCATGACACCGCCTCCAGAAAAAACCGAGCCGCTGACATTACGGAGAATGCAGCGGCTCCACCAGAGGGGAACTCAGGCTCAGGATGGCAACACGGCAATCGCCTCGATCTCGAACAGCATGCCGTCCAGGGCCAGGCGCGGCACCGGGATCAGGGTGCAGGCCGGGGTCGCCGCCGGTCCCCACAACGCCCGCAACTGGCGGCCAAAGATCGCCAACCGCTCGTGGCTGTGATCGACGATCAGCACCGTGAGCTTGGCCACCTGGCTGACCTCGGCGCCCACGCTGGCCAGGGCGGTCTGCAGGTTGGCCAGGGCCTGGCGCACCTGGGCGGCGAAGTCTGCGGCCAACTGACCGTCAGGCGTTTCGCCACCCTGCCCGGCGATGAACACCAGGCGCGCACCGGCGGCCACTTGTGCCACATGGGAATAGCCGTTGGCGCTGGGGTCATAGAGCCCGGGCGGGTTGGACAGGCGCAGCACCGGGTTTGAAAAAAGCGCGGTAGACATGTTCATCTCCTGAGCAAAAGCCATTCGCCCCTTCAACGAATGGGCAAGGCCATGGGCCGGATCGGCGCGGCATCAGCGCCGCGCAGCTTGAGTGAAGCACCGATAAAGGCGAACTGGTACACCTTGTCCCGGGACAGGCCTTCCAGGTTGACCAGTTCCATGATCGGCGCGCCCTGCATGGCCAGCAGGTAGGTGTGCAGCGGCAGGTAATTGCCCTCGACCTCGGAGGGGAATGTTTCAAAACTCAGGTTGTCGGCCCCCACCACCATGGCCCCGCCCTCTTCCACCAGGAACTTCGCCGCATCCAGGCTCAGCCCCGGTGGGTTGGCCATGTAGCGCTGGGCATTGTCGAAGTCGCGCATGCGCCCGGTGCGGATCAGCACCACATCGCCTTTTTCCAGGGCCACGTTCTGCCGGGCCAGGGCCTGCTGCAGATCGGCGCGGGTGACCCGGTAGCTGTCCGCCAATTGCTCCAGGCCCTTGGCCGCGGCGACGTCGATCAGCACCCCGCGGGCAATGATCGGCGGCAGTTTTTCCGCGCCGGTGACGTTCCAGCCGCGGTCCCCCAGGTGCTGGTCGGCGCGGTAGCCGTTCCAGATCTTGCCGTTGAGGCCGAAGTGGTTGAGGGCATCGATATGGGTGCCCATGTGGGCGTACATCGACACCGCCGAACCGCTGTAGCTGACGTGCTGGTTCATCGGTTCACCGACCTGCATCGGGTCGGCGATCACGTTGCCGTGGGGGGTGTGGGTCATCCACATCTGGTACGGCGGGTCGCCGGCGGCCTGCCAGCTGGGCATGCCGACGAAGTAGTCCACCGCCAGGTCATAGGCCTGCTCGCCACTGACCCGGGCCATGATCGCCGCCCGGGACTCGGGGGTGATCAGGTTCAGGCGACCGATCTCGTCCCTGGGCCCCCAGGGGCTGATGCCCACCTCGGGCCGGGGCGCCGTGGCGGCGTTGCACAGGCCACTGAGCAGGGACAGGGCCAACACCCCGGAAACCATCTTCGACATTGCGCGATAAGCCATGACAACACTCCTGTGAAATGAAGTGGCCATGGTATTGAGTGCTCGATCAGAGATAATCAGCGGTTTCGTGGATACATATTCAACCCAGGAGAAACAATATGGACGTGCTGATGGCCATGCGCACCTTTCGCCGGGTGGCGGAACGTTCCAGCTTCAGCCAGGCCGCCGCCGATCTCGGGCAGTCCACGGCGGCGGTGAGCAAACAGGTGCGCCAGCTGGAAGAACGCCTGGGCAGCCTGTTGATCCTGCGCACCACCCGGCGCATGAGCCTGTCGGAGGCCGGGCAGCGCTACTTCAGCGAATGCTGCCACCTGCTGGACGAGCTGGACGCCCTGGAGCGGGCCACCCAGGCCGGCCTGCACGAACCCGGCGGGCGCCTGCGGGTCAACGCGCCGCTGTCCTTCGGGCTCAAGGTGCTGTCGCCGATCCTGGTGGCCTTCATGCAGCGCTACCCGCAGTTGCAGGTGGACCTGACCCTCAACGACCAGGTGCTGGACGTGGTGGGCGAAGGCTTCGACGTCTCGTTGCGGATTCGCCGGCAACTGGAGGATTCGTCACTGATCGCCCGCCACCTGGGGCAAGTGGAACAGCTCATCTGCGCCGCGCCGGGCTATCTGCAAGAAGCCGGCACGCCGACGAGCATTGCCGACCTGCATCAGCATCGCTGCCTGGCCTACCGGCTGGCGGAACACCCGGGGCGCTGGCAACTGCAAGGCCCCGAAGGCCAGACCCGGCTGGAGCTGCCGGTGCATTTCTCCGCAGACAACAGCCTGCTGCTGGCCGACATGCTGGTGGCCGGCCTGGGCATCGGCGCGCTGCCCGGGTTCGTCGCCCAACCGTTGCTGGACAGCGGCCAGCTGCTGCGGGTGCTGCCGGAGCAGCACCTGTCCGAGCGTCATATCTATGCGCTGTACCCCAGCCAGCGCCACCTGTCGCAGAAGGTCCGGGTGTTCGTGGATTTTCTCGTGCAAGCGCTGCAGGCGCCCTGAACCTCAGCCGGACGTGGGCACGTCCAGGCCGACCTTGACCCGGTTCATCGCCACCAGGGTCTTGAAGCGCTTGACGTTGGCGTTGTCGAAGAACAGTTCGCGGGTCAGCTGGGTGTACTGGGCCATGTTGCGGACGCAGAAAATCAGCACGAAGTCGCACTCGCCGGCCACGTAGTAGCACTGCTGGACCTGGGGGCAGGCCTGGAAACTACGCTTGAGCGCGTCGATCTGGTCGATGCGCTCACTCTCCACTTCCACCTCGACGATGATGCTCAGCTCGTGCCCCAGGGCATCGGGGGCCACGATGGCGCTGTAGCGCTCGATCACACCCTCGTCGCTGAGGCGCTTGAGCCGCCGGTTGACCGCGGCGGTGGACAGGTTGACCCGCAGCCCGAGCTCGCTTTGCGCGGTGCTGGCGTCACGCTGCAGCTCGGCGAGCAACTTCAGGTCATAGGCGTCGAGACTGGCATTCATGGGCAGGAAAACTCCGGGGGCGGACGGCACGCGCTGCAATGTTTTTGTGCAAAGCGGCCGATTATGCGAAACAACGCGCCGGCTTGCGCACTATTATTTCCGGCCCTGGCGCAGCGCCGTGGCAATTACTGCAACCTTCACTGGCTGGATTTGTCACAATCCCCGACCCGGCCGCCATCACGCCATGGGGGCATCAGGTGGCCGGCAGCGAGTTTCATCGCCAAGGATTTTTATGACTGCCAGCAACACCCACATGCAGGCCACCCCCGGCCGCCTCGAACAGATGTCCACCCGCATCGCCTTTTTCATCGCCGGTTTCGGCATCGCCGCCTGGGCTCCGCTGGTGCCCTACGCCAAGGCCCGGGCCGGGCTCGACGAAGCCACCCTGGGCCTGCTGCTGTTGTGCCTGGGGGTGGGTTCGATCCTGGCGATGCCGATTGCCGGGGCCCTGGCCGGGCGCTTCGGCTGCCGCCGGGTGATGGCCGGTGGCACCTTGCTGATCTGCCTGGCCTTGCCGCTGCTGGCGACCCTGAGCTCGATCCCGCTGCTGATGGCGGCGCTGTTCATGTTCGGCGCCGGCCTGGGTGGCGTGGATTCCACGGTCAACCTGCAAGCGGTGATCGTCGAACGGGCCAGCGGCAAGACCATGATGTCGGGCTTTCACGGGCTGTTCAGCCTGGGCGGGATCGTCGGCGCCGCAGGGGTCAGCGCCTTGCTCGGCCTCGGCCTGTCGCCGCTGGGCGCGACCCTGGTGGTGATCGTCTTGACGCTGCTGGCGCTGCTCAAGGCCGCGCCGCACATGCTGCCCTACGGCAGCCAGAGCTCGGGCCCGGCCTTTGCCGTGCCCCATGGCGTGGTGCTGTTCATCGGCTGCCTGTGCTTCGTGGTGTTCCTCGCCGAGGGCGCGGTGCTGGACTGGAGCGCCGTGTTTCTCACCGCCGAGCGCGACCTGGATGCAGCCTACGCCGGGCTGGGTTACGCCGCCTTTGCCCTGACCATGACCCTGGGCCGCCTGACCGGCGATGCCATCGTCCATCGCCTGGGCGCGCGCCGGGTGATCGTCATCGGCGGCAGCACCGCCGCCGCCGGCCTGCTGCTGGCGACCCTGGCCCCGGCCTGGGAAGCGGCGCTGCTGGGCTATGCCCTGGTGGGCGCGGGTTGCTCGAACATCGTGCCGGTGCTCTACAGCGCCGTGGGCAAACAGCAGGTCATGCCGGAGAGCATCGCCGTACCGGCCATCACCACCCTGGGCTATGCCGGCATCCTTGCCGGCCCCGCGGTGATCGGCTTCATCGCCCACGGCAGCAGCCTGAGCGCGGCCTTCGGCCTGATCGCCGTGCTGCTGTTGGCAGTGGCCGCCAGCGGCAGAATACTCAAGCTGTAAGCGCCAAGCGCCAAGCGCCAAGCGCCAAGCGCCAAGCGCCAAGCTCCAAGCTTGCGGCTTGCGGCTTGTGGCTTGTGGCTTGCAGCTAAGTCTTTGGCTTTTGATCTTGCTGCCCCTTCAGGAGGCCGAGTGCAGGCATTGCGCAGGGGGCAGCTCGGCAAGGATGCCGAGCTAGCCGCCCCAGGCCATGCATGGCCTGGGGCGGCGTGCCCCCGGAGCAATGCCGGAACGAGGGAACGCCGAGCCTTAGCGAGGCGCCGGATGCAGGGGCAGAGACGTTTTGCTTACTTTTGCGTCCGTCAAAAGTGAGTCGCTGTAAAAGCGAAACCGCCAGTGGCCACAGCCGCAGCAACGGATATGTACCCCATCAACAACCGCCCTCTACTCCAAGGCCAACAGCATCCCTCGGAGCGCCATCGAGCAACGCTTCCACCACCGCCCGCGCCATCTCCACCGAATGCACCATGGACCAGATCAACCCAGTCTCCAGGCCACTGCCCTGCCGGGTGATTTCATCACTGACCTCCTCGGCGCATTTGAGCAGCAACGCCACATGCACCAGCGCCTCCTCGACGCCCACGCCCGGGCGCACGCTGAACAGCGAGTCGGGAGCAACGGCCTGGGCCGTGGTCTTGAACTGGAACATCGCCAGGTCCAATGGATGCCGGGCCAGCGCTTCACGCACGGAAGCATTGGCGGCCTTGAGCTGGGGATCGCGATAGGAAGAAGTCGGTGGATCGGGAACGATCTTTTTCATGGTCAAACTCCTAGCTAAGAATAGGAGCCGACACCGTTCGCTTGCACACGAATAAGGGTGGCAGCCGTACGCAGGTGTGCAAGACCGAGTTTGCTAGGACACCCGGCAGATCCGAAGATCTCCCGCGCACGGCCGCCATGACACAGCGGACATGAAAAACGCCCAAGCATGGCTGAGCGTTTCTACGCCTTAGCAAAATTCGGACTTGCACATCCGAGCCATCGATTTGGCGATGGCCCAGGCACCCTAGCCCGCCCACCAGGCGCATTCAAGCGGCCCGCAGTTTCTCGGATTTGCCTTACAAAAGAAAGCGACCAAACCCCGTTCCAACGACCTTCAAGCCCGCCTCCACTCCAAGCTCCAAGCTCCAAGCTCCAAGCTCCAAGCTCCAAGCTCCAAGCTCCAAGCTCCAAGCTTGCGGCTTGCGGCTAAGCCCTCCAAAGCTGAGTTGCCAGACACCGTGGAACACCGGGTGATCGAACACCGCTAGCCGCCCGGGCATTTATCTGCAACGCCAAGTCTGGAATCATGGCCCCCCGCCTCAACAGGAGTGAGCACCGATGCCGCATTTCTCCCGCGCCCCCCTTCTCGGCCTGCTGCTGGCCAGCCTTGCGGCCCAGGCCGCGCCGAAGCAGGACCAGGAGCCGCACATCTACTACAGCATGGTGCCCGGCCAGTTCATGCTGATCGGCAAGGAGCCGGACGGCGGCCCTACCTACTCAGGCACCGCGGTGATCCGCTACGAGAACCAGGCCCTGACCCTGGTCAAGACCATCAACGGCAAGACCACCACCGCCATCGGCAAGGTGGAGCGGGCCACCATGGCCGAGGCCGATGTGTTGCGCTTCAGCGAGCCCGGGCACAGCGCCACCTGCCTGGTCCGTGGCGACCTGGACAACTACTCGCGCTTGAGCTGCTACTGGACCCGGGATGGCGTGGACCACAAGGAACCTGGGCTGGAGGCCTATTTCCCCACCGAAACCTGGCCCGGCCACCAGGACTGAAACCTGCCACCGGCCATACCCGCGCTCCGGTGCTCAACCCTTTATCGAGCCCACGCCATGATCCAACTCGTCGAGTACCGCAACACCCAGCACCGCCAGCCGGTGATCGAACTGTGGGAGCGTGTCTTCGGTTACGACACCGCCCACAACGCCCCGGAGCTGGCCATCGACCGCAAGCTCGCCGTGGATGACGGGCTGTTCTTCGTCGCCCTGGCCGAAGCTCAGGTCATCGGCACTTTAATGGCCGGCTACGACGGCCACCGTGGCTGGTTGTACTCCCTGGCGGTGGACCCGCAACAGCGCCGGCTCGGCACCGGCCGGGCCCTGGTGCGCCATGGCGAGCAGGCCCTGGGCGCCCGCGGCTGCCTGAAGATCAACCTGCAGATCCTCAGCAGCAACGCCGCGGTGCAGGGCTTCTACCAGGCCCTGGGGTATCAGGTTGAACCCCGAGTCAGCATGGGCAAGGTGATCACCGCCAACGTCCCCGAGCACCGGCGCGGCTGACGGCAGCCGCGCCGCCCTTACCAGTTGTTCAGGTTGCTGCGCGGTGGCGCCAGCAGTTGCTGGGCCAGGCTGATGGCCGCCAGCGGCGAGGCGCTGTGCAGCAGTGGGTAGCCCCAGAACTTTTCATAGTTCCTGGCAAAAGCCTCGACGCCGGCCTGGGCTTCCGGCTGCGGGGCGATGACGATCATCGCCTTGATCCAGCGGCGGATCGCCGCCTTGTTGCGCTTCATCCACAACGAACCCTGCTTGAGCAACGCCTTGTTCTGCTGGCTGTTGCGCTGCTCGGGCTCAGGAAGCACATCGCTCATCAGGACAAAGGCCTGAGCACGCTGCATCAATGCCTCCAACTGCTGGAAAGGGTCGACTCCGGGCTGCCCTGCGTCCTCGGCGCGACGCATCCAGACCAGGGGAAAATGCTGATGATCGAAGTACATGGGAACACCTCAAGAAGTTGACAAACAAGAATGCTTATCATCTTCCTGGGAACCACTGTCCGCATCAGCCGAGATCGACAAGTTATTGATCAATCCGGCCAGATATCGCCACTGCCACAGGCGGCGAACGGACTGGGCGGCACGCCGACCGGCCACAGCGATCGTGAGTTTGACCGGACAGCGCCAGGCAAGGCCCTGCGGGTCTTTTCGCAGCCTCGCGGGCTCGGCAGCGGCTACAGGGCGTCGTTTTCCAGCGCCTGGCGGCGCTCGGCAAAAAACCGCCCCGGTGGCTGGCCCACGGCTTTCTTGAACATGCGGATAAAGGCGCTGGCGCTGTCATAGCCCAGGGTCAGCGCCACACGCTCCACCGAGTCGCCCCGACCCAATTGCCTGAGCCCCAGGAGGATGTGCAACTGACGCTGCCAGCGACCGAAACTCAGGCCGGTCTCGGCCACGATCAAGCGGCTCAGGCTGCGTTCGCTGAGGCCGATCTGCTCGCCCCATTGCCCAAGGCTCAGGCGCCGCTGCGGCTGTTCAAGGATCTGCTGGGCCAGGCGCCGCAGTTGTGCGTGCCGGGGCATGGGCAGGTGGATCTGCTCCCGGGGCGCGACCGCCAGTTCATCCAGGGTCACGGCGACCAAGCGCCCGGCGGCGCCGTCCTGGTCATACAGGAACGGCAGCTGCGCACAGCGCCTGAGCAGCTCCTGCAACAACGGCGACATTACCAGGGTGCAGCAGGCCTGAGGCAGCGCACGGGCGTGCTCGGGCTCGACCAGCAGGCAGTAGCCCTGGGCGTTCTGCAGCCCCTGGACTCGATGCTCGATCGCGCTGGGAATCCATACCGCGCACTGCGGCGGCGCCAGCCACAGGCCCTCGGCGCTCTCGCAGCTGAGCACGCCGCCCGCGGGAAACAGCAACTGGGCCTTGCGATGGCTGTGCCACGGCCGCTCCCAGCGCTCTTCTTGCATCGAGATGCGCAGGGCGCACACCGGACGCGCAATCGCATCCGGGTCCTGGTCCTGGTGTTTCAAGACGGGCATCCACCTTCCTCCGCGCTCCCGGGGCATTTCCGCCATCGGCGCGACGCCGGTGCCTGCCCTGCAAGGTCGAGGATTGTGCCGGGCCCATGGGGCTTAGCCAAGCACCCCGGATCACGCCAGCGTGCGGCCCGGGGCCCTAGCGGTAGTAGCCATAGCGGTAGCAGCAGCCGTGGTAGTGCCCGGGGTAAACCACGCAGCCCCCCAAAGACAGCATCGTGGCCATGACAATCAGCAGTGCAATACGACGGGACATGATGCATTCCTCAAGGGTTCAGTGGTGCAACCGCTCTGCGGCGCCGGCGAACCTTGCCAGCGCCGCACAGGGTTACCGATTGAACGGCGCGCCCTGGCAACTTCCGTCGCCGCCACCGCCGAAAAATTTGCATGCGCCGCAGCCCGCCCCGTGCCAGCCCCCAGGCCCGCTCGCTGAACCGCGGTTGAACCGGGCCCGGATAAACCTTCACTTCCCTGCGACGGATTCCTCGGCCATCTATCGTTGAACCCATCAGCTGCGTTCAACAGCGAACGCAGGCCTGAAGGAGCCATCATGAAGCTTGCCCGTTGTCTGCCACGTCTTCGCACTCTGCTGCTGATCCCCCTGGCCTTCACCGCCCTGGCCGGCAGCCCGGTCTTCGCCCAGACCGTGATCGTTCAGCAGGCCCCGCCGCCCATGCGCTACGAAGCGCCGCCCATGGCCCGTCCCGGTTATGCCTGGGATCGCGGCCACTGGCGCTGGCACGCAGGCGGCTATGTCTGGGTGCCGGGACACTGGCAGCCAGTGATGCGCCGCGGCCAGTGGGTGCCCGGGCACTGGCAGGCCCGCGGGCCGAACTGGTACTGGATCGAAGGCCATTGGCTGCGCTGAGCACGCGCTCTTCCGGATCGCCCCACCACCGCACCGAGAACCGCCGATTTGAACGACACCGACCCGGATCTGGAGTTGCTGGCCCGCATCGGCAACAACGAAGCCCAGGCCGTGAAAGAAATGGTCACCCGCAAGCTGCCGCGCCTGCTGGCCCTGGCCAGCCGCTTGCTGGGTGACGCCGACGAAGCCCGGGACATTGCCCAGGAGAGTTTCCTGCGGATCTGGAAACAGGCGGCGCACTGGCGCAGCGAACAGGCACGCTTCGATACCTGGTTGCACCGGGTCGCCCTGAACCTGTGCTACGACCGCCTGCGCCGGCGCAAGGATCACCTGCACAGCGACAGCGACGAGGCCATCGAGGCAGCGGACAGCGGCCCCACGCCGGAGCAGCAGCTGGAAGCCGAAAGCCAGCGGCGCCGCATGGCCCAGGCCCTGGACCGGCTGCCGGAGCGCCAGCGCGAAGCGATCGTCCTGCAGTACTACCAGGAGCTGTCCAACACCGAGGCCGCAGCGCTGATGAACATCAGCGTCGAGGCTCTAGAAAGCCTGCTGTCGCGGGCCCGACGTACTCTGCGCAGCCACCTCGCCGAGGCCCCCGGCGCGGACCTCTCAGGAAGGAGAACACCATGACCCCCGAACGCTTTGCCTACCTGGCCGACGCCTATGGCGCGGACCTGCAACGCTGGCCCAGTGCCGAGCGCGCCGCCGCCCAGGCCCTGCTCGACGCCGGCCATGGCGCGGCCCGGCAAGCGCTGCAAGAGGCGCGCTGGCTCGACACCCGGCTGGACAGCTACCAGGTGCCGGAACCAAGCCCGGCACTGGTGCAGCGGATCATCGCCACGGCAAGCATGCGCCAGCCGGCACCGACGCTCTGGCAGCGCTATGCCGGCTGGCTGACCTCCCTGGGCTGGATCGGGGTCGGCCTCAGCGGTGCCGCCGCCGGCATGCTGGCGGTGACCCTGAGCCTGCCGCTGCCGCCCTCCGCCGAGGCCTTGCCCAGTGTCCTGGACCAGAGCGACGCGGAATTCGTCCTGAGCATCAACGCCGAGGAGGCCGAACAGTGAACCTGTCCCCCCGCCCACTGAAAACCTTGCTGCTGCTGTCGCTGCTGCTCAATGTGTTCCTGATCGGCGGCGTTGCCGGCGGCCTCTACCAATGGTTCGGCCAGCCCAAACCGACCCAGGCCCTGGCGATGCCGCAACAGGGCCTGCGCCAGGCCATGACGCAGATGCCGGACGAGCGCCGCCGCCAGTTGCGCCAGCTGTTGCGCCAGACCCGCATCGACAGCCAGCCGCTGATCATCGCCGCGCGCGAAGCCCGCCAGGGGGTGGTTCGCGAGCTCGGCGCCGACTCGCTGGACCGCCGCGCCCTGGACGCCGAACTGGGCAAGTCCCGCGAGGCCGACATCGCCCTGCGGGCCCGGGTGGATGAAGCCCTGGCCAATTTTGCCGGCGGCCTGTCGCTCAAGGAACGCCAGCAACTGGTGGAGTCCATGTACCTGCGGGGCCCGGGGAAAAACCGCGCGGCCAATCGCGATTGAAACGTCGGCGACGGATTTCGCCCCGGGCCGCGTTCAACCCTTGAGCGCCCGCGATGACCGCGGGCCCACGGCCTCTTCCCAAGGACAGCGCCCATGCCTCGTGTTCTCCAAAGCCTCCTCCTTGCCAGCTTGCTTGGCACCACCCTGGCCGGTTGCGTGGTCGAGCCGGTCCATCCACGCCGGCCGCCGCCACCGCCCCTCGTTGAAGTGATACCGATGGCGCCGGCACCGAGCTACCACTGGGTGGCCGGACATTACCGCTGGCACGCCGGCCAGTGGGTCTGGACGCCGGGGCACTGGCGCTATTGAGCGGGGCCTAGGCGGCCACCGCCTCCAGCAGCCAGGCCTTGAAGGCGCTCATGGCGGAGGTTTCCGCCCGTGACTGCAAGCGCGTCAGCCAATAGCTGCCGGTGACGATGCCGATGTCGAACGGCTGCACCACCGCGCCACTGGCCAGTTGCCGCGCGAACATCAAGGGCGGCGCCAGGGCCACGCCCAGGCCCTGCAGGGCGGCTTCGAGCATGCCCAGGGACGAGTCGAAGACCACGCTCTGGGGCAACAGGCTGTTGCTGCCCAGCCCCGCCGCCTGGAACCACTGCGGCCACTCGTCGGTGCGGTAGGAACGCAACAGGGTCTGGCCCAGAAGGTCCGCCGGGCTGTGCAACTGGCGGGCTATCTCCGGCACGCACAGCACCGACAGCGGCGCCTGCAGCAGTGGCAGGGCATCGATGCCGTGCCAGGCCCCGGTGCCGAAGCGGATGGCGTAGTCCAGGCCCTCGGCGGCCACGTCCACCCGGTTGTTGTTGGTGCTCAGGCGCAAGTCGATGAACGGATGGCGGGCCTGGAAGTCCCCCAGGCGCGGCAGCAACCAGCCGACCGCGAAGGTGCCCACGGCGCCCACCGTCAGCACCTCGCGGTAGTGCCCGCCGTCGAACCGCCCGAGGGTCTGGGCGATGCGGTCGAAGCACTCGCGCAGCACCGGCAGCAGCGTCTCGCCTTCGCTGGTGAGCATCAGCCCACGGGGCAGGCGCTTGAACAAGGTGACCTTGAGCTGGGCCTCCAGGCTCTTGACCTGATGGCTGACCGCCGCCTGGGTCACGCACAGCTCGATGGCCGCGCGGGTGAAGCTCAAATGACGTGCCGAGGCTTCGAAGGCGCGCAGCGCGTTCAAGGGCAGATGAGGACGGAGCATGACTATTCCCTAATTTTTCTAATGGCTGCCGCGAAATATCGTCGTTTGCCGGTCCGCCGCAGACTGCCTACAGTGGCCTCGCTCGCCAGCCGCCGACCCGGCGCCCCCTGCCCGGAAGACCTGGCGAGCCGTGTACCCCTTGAATTCGCGCGACGAAGATCAAGGCCGGAAGGCCGCTTGGAACCCTGCGGTCAAAATAAGCAAAAAATATGGAAAACCACCCATCATGCGGCAAATAACCTTAACCGGACGGGGCCTGTTCGGCGCCTGTGCCTTGCTTCTTGGTGCCTCCCAGGCACTGGCCGAAACCACCCCGGACAGCGCCCTGAAAGCCACGGTGGACGCCACCATCCGTCCGTTGATGCAGCAGCAGGGCATCCCCGGGATGGCGGTAGCGATCATCGTCGACGGCAAGCGACATTACTTTAACTACGGTGTCGCCTCCAAGGACAATCAGCGTCCGGTGGACCACGACACCCTGTTCGAGGTCGGCTCGGTGAGCAAGACCTTCACCGCGACCCTGGCCGCCTACGCCCAGGCCAGCGGCAAGCTGGCCCTCAACGACAACGCCAGCCAGTACCTGCCGGCCCTGCGCGGCAGCGCCTTCGACGGTATCAGCCTGTTGCAGCTGGGCACCTACACCGCCGGCGGCCTGCCCCTGCAGTTCCCCGACGATGTCAAGGGCGAAGACAAGACCCTGGACTACTACAACACCTGGAAACCGACCTTCAGCCCCGGCACCCAGCGCCTGTATTCCAACCCCAGCCTCGGGCTGTTCGGCTACCTGGCGGCGCGCAGCCTGGGCCAGCCGTTCGATCAGTTGATGGAACAGACGCTGTTTCCCAAGCTGGGCCTCAAGCACAGCTACGTCCGCGTCCCGCAGGATCAGCGCAGCCACTACGCCCAGGGCTACGACAAGCAGAACAAGCCGAGTCGGGTCGGCCCCGGTGCCATGGACAGCGAGGCCTACGGGGTCAAGACCAGCGCCGCCGACCTGCTGCAGTTCGTTGCCGGCAACCTGCAACCGGGGCAACTCGACGCCACCGTGCAACGCGCCATTGCCAGTACCCAGAGCGGTTACTACCGGGTGGGCGACATGACCCAGGGCCTGGGCTGGGAACGCTATGCCTACCCGGTGCCCCTGGCGCGGCTGCTGGCCGGCAACTCATCGGCCATGGCCCTTGAGCCGCACCCGGTGCAGTGGCTGACGCCGGCCCAGGCGCCCCAAGCCGATGCCCTGTACAACAAGACCGGCTCCACCAACGGCTTCGGCGCCTATGTGCTGTTTGTCCCCGGCAAGCAGATCGGCATCGTCCTGCTGGCCAACAAGAACTACCCCAACGAAGAGCGGGTCAAGACCGCCCATGGGATTCTCGGCGCGCTTGAGGCGGCCCGCTAAGCGCTCCAGCACCGCCCCGGCCCGCGCCGGAACAACCAAACGCCACGTGCCGGCTGCGCTCACGTGGCGTTTTTCTTGTCGCTTCGGCCATCGCGCCTAGACTCTGGAAATCCCCTCGACCGCTCACCCCGGCCAGGCCGGGCAATCGGCTGCCAAGGGTTGCGACAAGGGCCTGTTTCCAGGATCACGCTGAACCTTCTGCCAGGCTTTTCGGTCGATAACTGCAACCTGGACCCGCGTCGCCGCTTGAGCGACGCGGGGACTCCAGGCCCCCCAGCCGCCGGAGACACGCCCTGTGATATCGACCCTGCAAATCGCCAGAATCAAAGCCTGGGGCGCCCATGGCTTTACCGCCACCGGGGTGGTCAGTGCCTTGCTCGCCACCCTGGCGCTGTTCGACAACCAGCCCAAGGCCTGCCTGCTGTGGCTGGGGGTGGCGCTACTGGTGGATGGGGTCGACGGCTCCCTGGCGCGCAAGGTCAATACCCGTTCGGTGCTGCCCAACATCGACGGCTCGGTGCTGGACCTGGTGATCGACTACCTGACCTATGTGTTCATTCCGGCGTTGTTCATCTACCGCTACATTCCCCTGCCGGAGTACAGCGCGCTGCTGGCCACCTCGCTGATCCTGCTTTCATCGCTGCTGTGCTTCTGCAACGTCAACATGAAGAGCCACGACAACTACTTCCAGGGTTTTCCCGCCGCCTGGAACGTGGTCGCCCTGTGCTTCTACCTGATCGAGCCCGGTCCCTGGCCGACCCTGCTGAGCATCTTCGCCCTGGCCTTGCTGACCGCCACTCGGCTGCAGTTCCTGCATCCGTTCCGGGTGCGCAAGTGGATGGGGCTGAACATCATCGTGACCTTCGTCTGGCTGCTCAGTGGCGCGCTGCTGATCCTCAGCCACCCATTGCACAGCCCGTCGATCATGGGCCTGTGGCTGGCGGCTTCCGCCTATTTTCTGGGGATCTGCCTGTGGCGTTCGGCACAGGAATGGCTGAGGAACAGCGGCAAGCTGTAAGCGGCCAGCGCCAAGCTTGCTGTCGCCTGGAGCTTGCCGCCTAGCACCTGCAGCTATCGATGGCTTGGGCCAGTTCGGCGATCGAGTAGGGTTTCTGCAGAAACACGAACTCCCGGGTGCGGCCTTCGGCCAGGGCCGGGCTGTAGCCGCTGGTGAGGATCACCGGCAACCCGGGGTAGTCGCTGCGGATCCGCCCGGCCAGCTCGATGCCGCTCATGCCGGGCATCACCACATCGGAAAACACTGCCTGGAACCTGTCCTGCTCCTGACTCAGGCGACGCAGCGCCTCGGCGGCGCTGGTGGCCCACTCGACCTGATAACCCAGTTCATTGAGGGACTGGGCCAATAGCCGTCCCACTTGCGGATTGTCCTCCACCACCAGCAGGGTCGCGCCCTGCCCATCCGCCGGCAACGCCACCGGGCTGGCTGGCAGCGGCACGCTGGCCAAGGCCTCGGTGCGCGGCAGGTAAAGGGTAAAGCGCGTGCCCTGCCCCGGCCGGCTGTGGACCTCCAGGCCGCCGCCGGACTGCTTGGCGAAACCGAACACCTGGGACAGCCCCAGGCCGGTGCCCTTGCCCACCTCCTTGGTGGTGAAGAACGGCTCGAAGATCCGCTCGATCTGCTGCGGCTCGATGCCGGCCCCGGTATCGGTCAGCGACACCGCGACAAAATCCCCGACCTGGACGCCTTGGCCGGCGCTGGCGGGGATCTGCGTCACCCGCTCCACGGCGATCACCAGCAAGCCCTCGCCCTGCATCGCGTCCCGGGCATTGACCGCCATGTTGATCAGGGCGGTATCGAACTGACCGACATCGGCGTGGGTGTGGCAGGGCTGTTGCGGCAACTCCAGACGCAGTTCGATGCAGGCGCCGATCAACGGATTGATCATCTGCGCCACCAGCTGCACGCTGGCGCCGACATCGAAGGTTTCCGGGCGCAGGTTCTGTTGACGGGCATAGGCCAGCAACTGGCCGGTGAGCTTGCTGGCGCGGTCGACGGTGTCGGAAATGGCCTCGATATACAGCTGTCGGCGCTCCTCGCTGAGGTTGCGACGCAACAGGTCGGTGGACGAGCGGATCACCGTCAGCAGGTTGTTGAAGTCATGGGCCACGCCACCGGTGAGCTGCCCCACCGCCTCCATCTTCTGCGCCTGCCGCAGGATGTCCTCGGTCTTGCGCAGGGCTTGCGCCGCCTCACGCTCGGCCTGCATGTCGCGGCCCACGGCATGGATATGCTGGGGGTCGGGCACGGCGCTCCAGGACACCCAGCGATAACTGCCGTCCTGGTGCCGGAAGCGGTTTTCCACCCGGGAATAGCTCTGTCCCCGGGCCAGTTCGGCACTGGCACTGGCGGCCGCCACGCGGTCCTGAGGATGAATGAAATCGTAGAAGCTGCGGCCCTCCAGCTGGTCGCGCTGCCAGCCCAGCAGCGAGGTCCAGGCCGGATTGACCGCCACGATGCGGCCGTCGAAGTCCGCCACCAGCATCAGGTCGGTGGACAGCTGCCAGATCCGGTCCCGCTCCTGGGTGCGCTCCTGGACCCGCTGCTCCAGGGACTCATTCAAGCGGCGCAGCTCTTCCTCCGCCGCGCGGGTGGCACTGATGTCCCGCGAGATGCAGAGGATCTTCTCCGGCCGGCCGCTTGCATCGAACATGGGCGTGACCTGCACATCCCACCATCTGGCGGTGCCGGCCAGGGTGTTGGCCGCGCCCTGGAACCGCGCCGATTCGCCGGCCTGGGCCGCGGCAATCGCCGCCCGGGCCTCCAGGTTGCCCTGGCCCTGCCAGAAATCCGGCCAGGGGCAGCCGACAATCGCATTGAAGTCGCTGACTTCCATGACCCGCCGCCCGCCCTCGCTCATGAACGACAACCGACCATCGAGGTCCAGCACCTTGATGCAGTCATTGCTGCTGGCCAGCACCCGGGTGTTGAGCTCGCGGGTTTCTCGCAGGCGGGCCTCGGTGAGCCGGGCATGCTGGCCCAGAAGGACCCGTTCGGTGGTTTCCACGGTATGGCAGAGCACCCCCAGCACCTGCTCCTGGCGCTCGTCGAACACCGGGCTCATGGAGAACGACCACCAGGTCAGCTCCTCGCCGGGGTAGCGCTGCATGTTCACCGGCAGGTCTTCGTGCCGGCACGACTGCCCGAGGAAGGCCTGTTCCACCATGGGCTGCACGTCCGGCCAGGCGTCGGCCCAGAGCGTCTCGATGGTCTGTCCCAGGGCATTGGCCAGGCGCGGCCCGAGCACCGGACGATAGGCGTCGTTGAAAAAGAACTGCTTCTGCGGCCCCCACAGCAGGTACAGGCTCTCGGGGGATTCCAGCACCAGGCTCAAGGTGCTGTGCAACAGGCTCGGCCACTGTTCCCGGGGCCCCACGGCCGTGTGCGACCAGTCGTACTGGCGGATCGCGGCACCGGTCTGGCCACCGCGCAAGGTCTGGGGAGCGGCACCACAAGGAGGAGAACGGGTCATGGACAGATCACAGAAGAGGAAAGGGGCAAGATTGCACGCCAACGGCCGGCTCAGGATAACTGACCCTGGGAATCCACAGAAGTTGGCAAACCGGGAGGCCGATTCAACAACGGCCGCCCAGGCCTCGACCAACACCTTTTAAACCCGCATCGAGCTGGTGCATGCTGCGTCGACTGCGCCACCTGCCCGACGAGAACACCGCGATGAACACCACCACCCTGCTGCTCTATACCTCAAGCTGCTTTATCGGCGCGCTGATCCCCGGCCCGACCTCGCTCCTGGCCATGGCCAACGGCACCTCGCGCAATCGCCAGCTGGTGGCGGTGGGCATGGCCGGCGCGGCGCTCTCGGATGTGCTGATCATCGCCGCCGTGGGCCTCGGCCTGGGGGCGATGCTGATGGCTTCGCAGCAGCTGTTCATGGTCTTGAAATGGGTCGGCGTGTGCTACCTGGCCTGGCTGGGCATCCAGCTCTGGCGCAGTGCGCCCCTGGCTCTCGGTGCCCAGCAGGTGCGGGCCGGTTCGCGGCGTGGCGAGGTGTTCCGACGCAGCTTCTCGGTGGCCATGACCAACCCCAAGGTGCTGCTGTTTTTCACTGCCTTCCTGCCGCAGTTCATCGACCCCGGCCAACCGGTCTTCATCCAGTACGCCACCCTGGCGCTGGTGACGGCGCTGGTCGAGGTGCTGGTGATGGGCCTGTATGCCGCGGGCGGCGTGCAGGCGGCGAAATTCCTCACCGCCAGCGGCATGCGCCGGCTCAATCGATGCTGCGGCGCGACCATGCTGTCGCTGGCGGCATTTTTGGCACTCTACCGCCGCAACTGACAGGTGCTTTTTGCTTGCCGCTTGAAGCTGGCGGCTTGCCGCTGCTTTTAAAAGGCCAGCTTGTAGCCGATGGAGAACAGCATGAGCGCCAGGCACGGCCGGAGGATCTCGTCGGACACCCGCCCGGTCATGTGACTGCCGATCCAGATCCCCGGCAGCGACCCCATGAGCAGGAAGCCCAGCAGGTTCCAGTCCATGTTGCCCATGCTGGCGTGGCCCAGGCCGGCCACCAGGGTCAGCGGCACGGCGTGGGCGATCTCGGTGCCCACCAGGCGCTTGGTGGCCAGGAACGGATAGAGAATGAACAGCGCCACGGTACCCAGGGCGCCGGCGCCGATGGAGGTCAGGGCGACCATGGTGCCGAGGATCAGCCCGGTGACCACGGTCAGGCCGTTGAGGCCGCCGGGGCTGGGTTGGTATTCGCTGCCGTGGCGCTGGGCAAAGGCCATGAGCTTTTTCTTGAAGACGATGGCCAGGGCCGTGAGCAACAGGACAAAGCCCAGACCCTGCTTGATCACCGAGTTCAGGGCCTGGGGATCGGTGTCGAGGTTCTTCAGGAACCACAAGGTCACCGCCACCGCCGGCACGCTGCCGAGGGTCAGCCAGCCGGTGATGCGCCAGTCGATGTTGCGGTTTTTCTGGTGAACCAGCACCCCACCGGATTTGGTGATGGCCGCGTACAGCAGGTCGGTGCCCACTGCGGTGGCCGGGTTGATGCCGAACCAGAGCAGGATCGGGGTCATCAGCGAGCCGCCTCCGACACCGGTCATGCCCACGATGAAACCCACTACCAGGCCTGCGATTACAAAACCGAAATTACCCACATCCATCGATAAAAAACCCTACAGATCACGCGGCCAGGTCAAAAACTGGCGGCAGCATAGCGGCTAAAGCTTATGTCCATTTATATAAATAAAATCTAACGTTATAACCAAGAACGTTTTTTCCATGCAGCCGGCGCATCAAGCGCCCTGTCCGCTTGCGACCTGCACAAGCCCCATGCCCCTGGTGCCCCGAAGCCGCGCCCTCCACTGTCGCGCCCGCCGCCAAGGCACCCGGAGCTTGCACGACGGCCCCCGGCATCCGCTATCCTGCCGTGCGCTTGCCGGGGCGCGGCCCGGACCGCAGCCCCTCCGTCCCCCCAAGGAAGGTCCATGACACCTGACGAGAACCCGTACCAGATCGAGCACCAACGCATCCGCTTTCGACGCCTGAGCCTGGGCCAGGAAGCCCCCGGGCACACCCCGGCCGCCCGTGGCAACTGGGGCCTGGCCCTGTCCGGCGGCGGCATCCGCAGCGCAACCTTCTGCCTGGGCGTCCTGCAAGCCCTGGCCCGGGCCCCGGCGCCCAGCGCGAGCACCCGGCCAGCGCCACCGGCAACCGACGCCGACGCCGACGCCGAGCCCAGCCTGCTGTCGCGCATCGACTACCTGTCCACGGTCAGTGGCGGCGGCTACATCGGCAGTTTCTTTTCCAGCCTGTTTCTCCCAGGGCGCTTGCGCCCCGCGGCGCCCCAGGACCCGGTGGGCCAGGCCGCCCGCGATGCCTACCAGGCCCTGCGCTTCGAACCGCCGGGGCGGATCAGCACCGGCGTCGACTACGCCCGGCAGCCGCCGGGCCAGGGGCCCACGGCCTGGCTGCGGGAGAACGGCCGCTACCTGACCCCCACCGGCTCCGGCGACATGCTCTATGCCCTGGCCATGACCTGGCGCAACTGGCTGTCGCTGCAGGCCATGATCGGCCTGCCGATCCTGCTGGTGCTCAGTCTGCTGACCCTGTTCCAGGTGCTCAGTCACGCCAGCCTGCTGCTCTGGCCACTCATGGCCGGCGTACTCTTCGCCCTGCCCTGCGCCGTGGCCTACTGGCTGATCATTCCCCAGGGCGACCTGGACCGGCCACCGAGCATGGGCAACGCGGCGTACCGGAGCATGCTCGGCGTGGTCGGCGGCCTGTGGCTCTGTGGCGCCCTGGCCTACTGGCTGGCCCAGTGGCATGCGGTGGGTGCCCTGACCCTGGCCGGCGCCCTGGTGGGCAGCGGCGCCTTGCTGATCACCCGACAACTGGTGAGGCACCTGGCCGACAACCGCGACCCGACCAAGGACAACGCCTGCGCCAACAGCGTGCGCAACTATCGGATACAGATCACCCGGGCCCTGGGTCGGGCCATGGCCGCGGTGGCCGTGCTGGGCTTCCTCGCCCTGCTGGTGACCGCGGCCCAGGCCTTGTACCGCTACCTGCATGACCTGCGGGCCCTGGGCAGCCTGCTGTTGCTGATCGCAGGGGTGTGGCTGGTGCGGCGCCTGGCCTTGCTCAAGGATGAAAAGAACCTGCCGGGCTGGATGCACAAGCTACCGCTGGAGGTCCTCGCGCTGCTTGCCGGTGGCCTGCTGCTGAGCCTGCTGTGCCTGTGCTGGGGCTTGCTGGTGCAATGGATCGCCTACGACGGCGGGGTGATTGCCGGCGATCACGCCGTGGCCTGGCGCCTCGCGGCACTGAGCCTGCTGGCGGCCTTGCTGACCCACCTCAGCGGGCGCTTCATCGGCTTTCTCAATACCTCGTCGCTGCAGGCCTTCTACTCGGCGCGCCTGACCCGCGCCTACCTCGGCGCCTCCAATGGCCGGCGCTTCAACGGCCCGGCGCAACAGCGCCGCACCTACATGAGCGTGGCCGAGCCGATGGCCAGCGACGACCTGTCGCTGCAGCAGTACTACGCCAGTCCCAGCGCCGGCCCGGTGCACCTGATCAACGTCACCATGAACCTCACCGTCGACCCGGCCGAACAGCTGGTGCAACGCGACCGCAAGGGCAAACCGCTGTGCATCGCCCCGAACTGGGCCCCCGACAACCCGGCGCCAACCAGCGCTTGCCCGGCAGAACGCTACCTCCTCGACGGCCAGGCCTATCGCCGCGACCTCGACCATGGCCCGGCCTCTGAAATCATGCGCCCGCTGACCCTGGGCCAGTGGATCGGCGTTTCCGGCGCCGCCTTCAGCACCGGCCTGGGTCGCGCCACCAGCCTTGGCATGTCGCTGGTCCTGGGGCTGGCCAACGTGCGCCTGGGCATCTGGTGGCCCAGCCACTTTCTCGACCCCGGGCAATCGCACTGGGTGCCCCGGGACCTCAAGCCCTGGATCCGCTACAGCACCCAGGCCTACCTGTTCTATGAACTGACCGCGCGCTTTCACGGCTACCGCCGCGACTACCAGTACCTGTCGGACGGCGGGCACTTCGAAAACACCGGCACCTACGAACTGCTGCGCCAGGGGCGCAAGGTGGAGTTGATCATCACCTGCGACAGCGGCTGCGATCCCGACTACCAGTTCGACGACCTGGCCAACCTGGTGCGCCTGGCGCGCATCGATCAGGCCCTGGAGATCCGCGAAGACCCGGGCGTGCTGAGCCATCCGCAACTGAAGACGGTATTTGCCAGCCTGGAAGAGTTTCGCCAGACGCCGAGCGCCGATAACCAGAAATGCGCCCTGCTGCTGAATGTCCATGCCCACTCCCCGGGCCGTGACGATGACCTGTGCCAGACGCCCCATTGCCGGATCCTGGTGCTCAAGCCGCGACTGATCGCCGGACTGACGCCGGACGTCGTCAACTACGCCCGGGCCAACCCGAGCTTTCCCAACCAGAGCACCGTGGACCAGTTTTTTGACGAGGCGCAGTTCGAGAGTTACCGGCAACTGGGCCTGGGCATCGGCCAGCAACTGTTCGGCACCCAGTGCCGGCCCAGCGCGATTGCCCAGGCGTTGTGGCGGTATCTGCAATAGCGCCGAAAGGGGCTGCTACGCAGCCCAGCGCGAGCACGCTCGTTCGCACAGGTGACCTGTCAGCGGCAGGAGGTTGCCAAATGGCGCTCAAGGGGTCTTGTGCCGCTTCACCGCTTCCAGCCATGACGCCTCAAGGCGCTCCTGCTGCGGGTCAATGCCCTGCTCGGCCAGCAGCGCCAGATGCCGCTCCACCTCGCCCAGCATCTGCCCGTGGGCGCTGGAGTTGGCGTCCAGCTGATGCATCTGCAGCAGCCCCAGGTGATAGAAACGCAGCAGCTTGAGCGCCGCCGGATCGCCCGCCGCGACCCCGGCGGTGACCTGATGCATGACATTGGTCACCCGCATCAGGCTGCGCTTGAGACGCCAGCCATAGACCGCCGCGGCCATCCACGGCTTGCTCCAGAACACACTGCGCAGCAGCGCCGCACTGATCAGCAGACCGGTGAACACCCCCGCCGCGTTCCACACCAGGTTGTCGCCACCGGGCTGACCGAACAGCGCCACCGCCGCGCTGGAAAACAGCATGGCCAGGGCGATGAACACCAGCGCGATGATCAAGGTGCTGCGACGGGTTTGCCGCCGGTAAGTCTCAGGGTCCTGCGGGGTGATGACGAACATGGGCGCGACGGGCTCCGTTGCTGAAGAGGATGGGCTGGCGCGCATTATCACCGCTGGGGGCGGTGCCGGTGGGTAAATTTGCCCTTTAAGAAGCAAAAGCTTGATTCTGGTCATGGCTCATTGGAAGAAGAAAAAACCTGTTCAAGGTCAACACGAACATCTTTTTCAGCAAGAAATCAGAAGAAACAAAGATCAACTAACGCACTCCAAATTTTCATCTTTATCACACCCTTTAAAATCATCCATATACAGTCTCTACAAGGCATCTGCACTGCGTTACCCCAAGAAATTCCTGACACAACAAACCCAGTTTTTTGACAGCAACCATAGCCAACCGAAATCATACGACTACTTCAGCCCCCTAAATCATTATAAATTTTTTATATTTATCTTTAGCACCAAGGAAAGCGTCTAGAACCCTAACACCGCCCCCTCCCCCATCACCATTAAGATCATCACTACAAACAACCTAACTTCTCTAAAAAGAGAACTTTCCTCCATCAATTCTTGAAAACACCTGAATCAGATCGCCATCTTCTACCCACTGCGAAATAAGGTATTCGGGGTCGTTCGCAAGGCAACTGGTGCTCCTTGCAACACGGAAAAATGCTGATTAGCGGCTGCCCGTTTTCGTCGAAAGACTAGTAACACACTGCTTTGGAATGTTGCCGTCATAGTAGGTGCTTTCTAGGATTTTCTTTTTTTTATCAACCATGAGATTTATGAACTCATCACCACAGCTTGGAAAAATTTCTGTGAACAATCCTTTTTTAGCGTCGTAAACAAACACTCTAAAAATCGTATAAGTACCCATCCCATCATCAGTATGCCAAACAGCAAAATCAACCACCTCATCAAAGTTGAAGTCATCAAGACTTACATGCAACTTCTTATCCGTCTCAAAAACAAATTCACTTACTTTGTAACCGCCATTACTGCTCACACCCACATTCAAGCTAGATCCGTGCCATGACAGTTCCACTTCGCTTTTTTTGTCAGGATTAAACTTTAAAGATTGCGCTTGAATAGACATACAAAAAAAAGCTATCAACACTACCAAAACTACTTTTTTAGTATTCACTTAACTACTCCGCTGGCTGCATATCTGCATGAACAGTAGCCTTCCCCGTAGGGGATATAATTATTATTTGAGCTTCAGAAATACTATCTGTGAGTTTTCGAAGCATATAAGCAGTGTAGGCCTGTCTTTCATAGTATCCATTGCCGCCACCGTTAACTAGACGATTGATCAGACCTATATTATTTGCTGAGTACTGCCTGTCTGAGACTCTGTTGATGCTCATTCCGCCTGAGAAGGTTTTAGATACCCAGTAAAAGCCGCCCGAGTCACATGCATTATATCTATTCTCTGCGACTATATCGGGATCAAATCTCGGAGCCCAGACAAAGGTAAGCCCTCCATCATCCGGGTGTGCTGAATAGTGCATTGAACCGTTAGTAAGACGCGGAGGAAAATTCAAAATCCTTTCAACATATACACCCACATGATCTCTAAAACACCGATACTCTCCATAAGCCTTATAATTCTTGGCCCACGTCAGCTGCATTATCCCTCTTCCGTAGAACACGCCATAAAACTCAGTTGCTGGATTTAGCACAGAATACCTACCAAAACCCCACTCATGCATTAGGCGTTTATCCCCCCCAATATTTCTCCATTGCGCAGTTTCAAGAAGCACCTGCGCTAAAAATATAGAAATTCTTTTCTTGTCTCCCCCTAAATATTTTCTTATGACTTTATTTAGATCCACCACATGGTTTAATACTCTATTTTCCGCATCAACTCTACTTATGACATATGCCTGACCGCTTGCACTTATGGAAACTCTTGGACTTCCACTCGAGGTATAAAACATGTGTTTTGGGAATGTACTTCCGAGCTCGCACAGACTTAACCACCCGCACTTTCTAAAAACCCGAATAAATTCCTTCGGTGGAAAATGCCAGTGCTCTGAATTAATATCTTTCAGATCCATATCTTCCCAAAAGGCCAACGCCTCATAGTGCAACTTCAGTTTTTCTTGAGCCTGTGCGGAAATAATAGGCTCATTACCTTCACTCAACCAGTTGTATCTGTTGAAGAAATTGGCTCTTTCCCATTCGCTGGGAAATTTACAAATCAGTCGTTTAAGTTTTTTCTGGTTTTCAGGTGTGTTGATCATCGCACTATGGGCAGTACGCTGTTGTAGCGTCACTGGAATCTCGGAAATACCCAGTAATTCCATAACCTGTTCAGACTGGCAACGACCATCGCCATCGGTGTCATCGTCAATCAATTTCCAACCCTGCCAATGGGGAAAGTCGGCGTCGCTATAGACAGTAACGGTAGGACTTTTCAGGTTGACCCAGCCGACGCCTGCCGGATGGGCGCCGCTCGCCGGATAGGCTACTTGTCGCCAGTGCGCCGCATCATGGGGCTGTAGTAGATCTGGACCCAATATCCGGCCAAATCGCAATAACTCATAACCCGCACTCGGTGAGCGGGGATACAACGTTTTGGCAGTCGTATAGAGGTTGTATTCGTAATCTTGCGTTTCCTGCCGTTCTCCCAGTCGAGTGCCAACTTCATCGAGAGTGGTTAATGTGCACTGTCCTTCTCCATAGTTCATAGAAACAAAATAGGCATCGATATGCCGGTGGACAATGGCCGACTCATTAGTTGCGCTTGTTGGGTTGGTCGGCCGGGCGGCATAGAACAGTATTTCTGGAGGAATATAGAAGTGAACATCGCCCCAACAACTATCAGTTCGCCCATTCCTGGTGGTGGTTAGGCGCCCGGTACTCCTGCCTAGAAAATGGCCAAGTTGCTCCTGAGAGCAGATGACTTCAAAGTGTATTTTATGGGGAGCACCATAAATCCTGCCTGCTGTACCTAATTCGTCCTTCCGGTAAATAGGCATATCAATTGCGATATCGACGGATTTAATAGCGGATAAGTGCATGTAGATTGAATAAAAAACAACCTTGCCGTGGGCGCCTTCGCCTATATCCGTTTCGTGTTTCAGAATCAGGCAGCCGTCATCGGTCCAGCCATTTCGATAATTCAAAGGATGGCTGGTATCGGTGTTGGTTGCCGTAGGCTGACGAACATAAGCCACGGTTCCATCGGCGATGGCGCGAACGGGCAGGTGAGTGTTCCCTTCCCTCGGTGCCGTGAGATGGATACCACCGTGCCAGACCATGTTCTGACCGAGAGGAAAGGCTCCTTCAGTACTGTTCATCGCCCGATTGATAAAGTCCTCATCGCTTTCGTTTGGGGCGGCTAACGGGAGAAAAGGCGGGCTGATCAACATAGTCGGACTCCATATCCATCAATCTGCATGTCCATGAAATCGAGCGTTACAGCGAGAACGGATAATCTTCTTCAGGTTTGGTTTTCTGCTTGGGATTCACCAAGGCCTTCTCCATCAAGCTTCCGGCCTTATCCTTGTCCGCCACACCGGGTAGCATCGGCGGCTCAATACCGACGCCGCTGCCTTGCCCCGCCGCACCTCCCGCATTCACTTTGAGCAACGCCCCACTCACGCTGACGCCGCTGGCGTCGAGCTTGATAAAGCTGCCCCCGGCTTGCACCGTCAGTTCACTGGCCGCTTCGATCACCAGCTTCTGCCCCGCTTGCAGGTGGATCTCGCGGCCGGCCTGGAGCAGTTGTGCGGTGCCCAGCTTGATGTGCTGGTCTTGCGCTACGTTCAGGTGGTCGTCGGCGCGGATTTCGGTTTTGCGTTCGCCGTGGATGGTGCGGTGTTCCTCGGCCTTGAGCTCGCTGTAGCTGTTGCCTTCAACCGTGTCGTGACGCTCGTGGCCGACGCGGATCTTCTGGTCGTGCCGGATGTTTTCATCCCAGTCGCGCTGGGCGTGGACGAAGATATGTTCGGCGCCTTTTCTGTCTTCGAGGCGCACTTCGTTGAAACCGCCGCCGCCTGGCGAACTCAGGGTCTTGAAGGTGCTGCGGGTCTTGTTGGCCGGCAATTCGTAGGGCGCCGGATGTTCCTGGTGGTACAGGCAACCGCTGATCAGCGGCTGGTCGGGGTCGCCTTCAAGAAAGTCCACCAGCACTTCCATGCCGATGCGCGGGATGGCGAGGGCGCCGTAGCGGTCGCCGGCCCAGCTGGACGCCACTCGCAGCCAGCAACTGGTCTGGTCGTCGCCCTGGCCTTCGCGGTCCCAGTGGAACTGCACCTTGACCCGGCCGTATGGATCGGTGTGGATTTCCTCTCCGGGCGGGCCGGTAACCACTGCGGTCTGACTGCCCAGGACCCGGGGTTTCGGATGGTCCAGCGCGGGGCGGAAGAATACCTCCCAGGGGGTGGCGAGGAAGCGGTTGCGGTAACCCTGTTGGAAGCCGTCTGCGGTCTCGGTGTCGCTGGTGATCGATTCCTCCAGCACCTGGGGCTGCTTGCCTTCGTGAGTCACCCGGGTCAGCAGCCACAGGTCGTTCCACTCCCCACGCGGGTGCTCGGACAATTGCAGAAAATGCCCGCTGATCAGCCGCGGTTCATCGCACCAGCCCTCGGCCTGGCGGTAGTCGGCGCGGTGGCGTTCCAGGGCGCGTTGGCTGAGGAACTTGCCACGCTGGCGATCGGTGAAGCGCCCGGGGTAGTCGTAGTCCTCCAGGTCCGGTTCCTGGGTCTTGGCGTCGGGCTTGTAGGCAGCCTCCATTTGCAGGCGCGGCTTTTCGAAGTCGTAGTCGCGCCGGGTGATACGGCTGGTGCGGGTTTCCAGGCGCACGTTAAAGCCCTTGATCACCGGCTCATCGGCCACCAGCCCGCTGCCCTGCAAGTAGGCGGTGGGCCGCCCGAGCGTGCGGAACACGCTCTGGTTATCGCTGAACACCAGCAAATGCGCCTCGCGGCTGTGCTGGAAGTGGTAGTGCAGGCCTTCTTCTTCGCACAGGCGCTGGATGAAGTGCAGGTCGCTTTCGTCGTACTGCACGCAGTAGTTGCGCTCGGGGCACGGGTGTTGAATCTGGAATTGGTAGGCATTGCCGAGGATGCCGTGCTCTTCGAGGATCAGGGCGATGATCTGCGGCGCCGAAAGCTGCTGGAAGATCCGCTGGTTGCTGCGGTGGCGCAGGTAATCCAGGTGCGGCAGCAGCGACAGGCTGTAGCGGCTCAGGCGCTTGCCAGCGTCGCCCTGGGCGATGCGCTGGATCAGCCCATGGATGCCATGGCCCTGGGGGTCGAAGGCGAGAAAGGCCGGTTGGTGCAGCAGGGCTTCAATGTCGATCCAGGGGCGCTCGCTGACCAGTTGCAGGTCAAAGCGAAACGGCTGGCTGATGGCTTCGGTGCCCTGGAACGAGAGCACCTGGAAGTCGTGCTGGATGCCTTGGATGTCCAGGCTGAAGTGGGTCTGGTCGGCCGGGCTGAACATGGGTCGCTCCTTGACGTGTTGCGGCTGATTCCATTAGCCAAAGCGCTCCCAGGCGAAGGGAACATCGTCGACTGTGGAGCCATTACGCAAAAACGGCCCTGCAACTTAACAAGCCGCGACGCTGGAGGGGCATGGGAGCTATCTGAAATTGGCAGCTATCTGAAATTGGCAGCCATCTGGAATGCAGCCCAGACACGGGAGCCCGCCAGGACCCAGCCCCTGCACCTACCCCCTGCCCCGCTTCAACGAACGTCCCAGGCGTCGCCAGCCCAGCACCACGCCGCTGACACTGATCAGCAAACCTCCGGCGCTGAACAGGAGCATCCATACATCCCACAACGGCCGGTTGGCCAGCAGGGGCAGCCAGTCCCAGCTGTGCAACAGGGCGAACAGCCAGCGCGAGGCGCGACGCGGCTGGTCCAGTTGGCTGACCACCGCGCCAGTGTGCAGGTCCAGGTGCAGCCAGGTCTGGGCCGGGTCGTCGAAGCGCACCCGCAGCACCGGCAGGCGCTGCTGCAGATGCCCCATCATGCTGTGGGGCTCGCGGGCGTAGTAATAGAAGTCGTAGGCCGCCAGTTGCTGGACGATCATCGGCCGTTCGGGGCGGATGGCCCAGGCCGCCTGCTGCAAGGTGCCCGGGCTGAACTGGCGCAGGACCTGCCCATCGGCCATGGCCAGAATCCGTGTGCGCCCGGCGCCGTCGTAGCCGATGACGTACCCCTTGCCGCCGATCATCCGCCACTCCAGCTCCCGGGCCCGCAGGCCGTCGTCGGCAAAGCGTTGCAGGGCCTGGCTCGCGCTCAGGGGAAAGGCCGCCGGGTGCAGCGGTGCGCCCTGATAGGCGGCCAGCGACAAGGGCTGGGCGCTGCTGAAGATCTGCCACGGGTTCATCGACATCAGGCCGCTGAAAATCCAGGTGATGGCCAGCACCCCGAACAGCAGCCCGCCCAGGTGATGCCAGCGGGCAAAGCCCTGGTACGGCGAGCGCGAGCCGTTGCGATAGGTGCGGGTGAAGCGCCAGCGCAGCAGGCCCACGGCCAGGCCGAGCACGGTCATCAGGGTCGCGGCCAGGGACAGGTAGGTCACGATCGGCCCCCAGGCGCCATCGATGCCGATGCCCCGCAGCGGGTACAGCCAGTGCAGCCAGGCCCCGATCCAGTTCCAGCCGCGCTCGGTGGCGGTGGCGTCGCGCACCACCTCGCCGGTGCTGCCCGAGACATACAACAGGCGGCGCTCGGCATCAGCGGTGGCCACCCGGTACAAGGGCCGGTCGGCGTCCAGGGCCCGGGACTGGCTCCACATGTCGCCCTGTACCGCGCCGCGATCGCGCACCGCTACGCCCGGTGCGAACTGCCGGGCTGCCGCCAGGGCCTCGACCCGGTCAGTGGGCAACGCCTGCAGGCCGCTGTCGACCTCGATCGCCACCTTGCGCGGCCCCGGGTATTCGAGGATGTAACGGGGTGCGCCGGCCACCGTGGTCAGGCGGATGCTCGACGGCGCCTGCTCGGGATCGGCGGCGTGCAGCACCTGCTCCAGGTCGACCCGCTCCCGCTCCAGGACCAGCACCGGCAAATGCGCCAGACGCTCGGCGGGGGTCAGTTTGGGGTAGCCGACATACAGCATCACCACCCCGGAGACGAACCACAGGGCCATGAACAGGCAGGCGACAATGCCCAGCCAACGGTGCCAGAGGTACAGATAACGCTTCATCGCAGGCATCTCACAGAACAGCCATTTCACAGAGGCGCGGGGCGCTGTCAGGCGCCCCGCTGGCTCAGGTTAAAAGCGCGTTTGCAGCGCCAGCTCGAAGGTTCTTGGTGCACCCAGGTACAACTGGGTCGGCCCCGTGGTGCGGGCATAGACCTGATCGGTGAGGTTGCGCACCCGGCCGGTGATCCGCGTATCGGCATTGAGCTGGTAGCCGACAAAGGTGCCGAAGATCGTGTAGGCCGGCGCATAGCGGGTGTTGGCCGCGTTGGCGTACACCGACGACACGTAGCGCGCATCCGTGCCCACCTGCCAGGACGGGGCCAGGTCGTAGGTCAGCCACAGGTTGGCCACCTTGTCCGGGGTATTGGTGGGGCTGTTGCCCTTGCGCGACACCGGCCGGCCGCCGACGTTTTCATAGAACTCGTCGTACCGAGCATCGACATAGGCCAGGTTGCCTTCGGCCAACAGCTTGGGGGTCACCCGCAACGAAGTCGCCAGCTCCACCCCGCGGGACGATTGCTGGCCCACCGGCTGGCTGCTGCCGGGGTTGCCCGGGTCGGCGGTGGACAGGTTCTTGCGTTCGATGCGGTAGGCAGCCAGGGTCGCCGAGCCACGGCCGTCGAGGAAGTCCAGCTTGCTGCCGATCTCCCACTGGTTGCCGGTGCTGAGATCAAAGTCGCGCACCTGCCCATAGCTGGCGGTGGTGAGGATCCCGGCGGGCGGGTCGGCAGCGGTGCTGTATTGCACGTAGACGTTGGCCGCCGGGGTCAACTCGTACACCAGCCCCAGGCGCCCGGTGGTGGGCCGGTATTTGCGCTGGAAGAACGCCGGGTTGGCTTCGGTGACGGCGCGGTAGTTGGTCACTTGCAGATCGATCTGGTCATGGCGCAGGCCGCTGAGCAGGGACAGGCGATCGGTCAGTTGCAGGCGGTTTTCCAGGAACAGCGCCCAGGTGTCCACCTGGTTGCGGCGGTTCTTTTCGAAACCGCGCCGCATGCCCGGCAGGTCCCAGAAACTGCCCGGGTCGAAGTCGCCCGGAGCAACGCCGGGCAGCGAGCCCGACACCGAGCGCGGGTAGTTGCTCATCACGTTGTGGCTGTAGTCGAGGCCCGCCGACCACTGGCTGTCCAGACCGAACAGCGTGTTGTGGTGCAGCAGTTCGAAGCGATTGCCATTGAGCTCCTGGGCGTGACGCTGGAGCAGGATGCCGGAGCGCACCACCTGACTGTTGTCACTGTTGTAGGCGTAGTTTTCCAGGTTGCGGTATTCGCGATCGGCGTTGTAGTGGTACAGGGTGTTGCGCAGCGACGTGCGCTCGTCGACCTGATAATCGATGATCGAGCGCAGCCACTGCACCCGCTGCTCATAGCGGCCGTCGCTGACGTTGTAGTTCTCGAAGCGCCGACTCTTGTCCACCTCCATCTTGCCCCCCAGCGGGTTCAGCGCCGGGGTGCCCCAGTAAGGGCTGTCGACGCTTTCGTTCTGGTACTCGTAGGCCAGGGTGTGGGACAGCTGGTCGTTGAAATCCGTCAACAGGGAAAACGCCGTGGTCCAGGCATCGCGCTGCTCGCGGTCGACATAACCGTTGCTGGTGGTGTGGCTGACATCGAATCGCGCGTAGTGCCGCGGCCCGGCGCCGTCGTTCAGCGCATGGTTGAAACCGAAGGAAGTTTCGCGGCTGTCGAAGGAGCCATAGCTGACCCGCCCTTCATTGAACGACTCGGTGCGCGAAGGCAGCTTGGTGATGTAGTTGATCGAACCGCCCACCGCGCCGGTGCCATAAAGGAAGCTCGACGGCCCGCCCACCGCCTCGACCCGGTCATAGATCCAGCTGTCCACCGGACGCGCGGCAATGGAGTCGTATTGCACGCTGATGCCGTTGAACAACTGGGTGATCTGCGGCCCGGAGAAGCCGCGGTAGGAGACGAACCCCGGGATGCCCGGCGATGCCGCGGCGTTCATCCCCGGCACGCTGGCCAGTATGTCCTGGGTGTTGGCAGCGCCGCGCTGCTCGATCTGCTGGCGGTTGACCACATTGACCGACGCCGGGGTTTCCCGCGGGGTCAGGCCCAGGCGCGAGCCGGTGCTGGTCTGGGTATCCAGTTGCAGGCCGGGTTGAGGCAACTCGTCGGCGCTGATGCGCATCTGCGGCAATTGCAGCGGAGCATCGGCCAGGGCATTGAACGACAGCGCACAGCACAGCGCCGCGCAACTGGAGGAGCGATAAGGGAACGTCATGGACTCGGACTCGAAAAAATCATCGAACAGCCCCCGGCCGCCGTCGCCATCGCGACCGCAGGAAAGTACCAGGGGATGAAAATGACGCGACGGCCAGGGCCGTCGCGCAGCAGCGCTAGGCGCTCAGAGGGGGAGCCCGAGGATTGAGTGACGGCCAGGAATAACGCGGTGGTGCCTTGCTGCGCTGCTCGACCCGGACTCGCGCCTGACGCCGCCCCAGCAGCAGCCAGGCCAGGCAGAACAGCAGCCCCAGGCCCAGGCTCACCGCCGAGCACAGGGGACAGACAAAGGCGCCCATGGCGCCGGGGGCGGTCTTGTCGCTGGGGCCTTCATCCAGGGTCGAGGCCGATTCGCCCAGGGCGTGACAGAACTGCCCGCCCACGCCGATGATTTCCAGCGCCGCCATCTGTCCATGACCCAGACCGCAGACGAACACGTTGAACAGCACGCAGAAATACAGCGTCCAGGCAATGTGAGGGCGATGTGAGGGGGCTTGGGTCATGGCGGCAAGATTAACAGTGAAAAAAGCACTGGAAAATCACCAAAGCATGGCGAGCAAAACTCAGGACGCCGCCAGCGGTGAGGTTGTGGCGAGCTTTATAGCCGAAGCCCCAAGGGCCGAGGATCGGACCAGAACTAAAGTGCGGGCGCTTGGTTTTCGCAGCGGGTTGAAGATGCAGGCAGATCAAGCGCGACGGCGGCCTTGCGGCCGGTCCGCCGCTGAAGCGGTGTCTCCCTCCGTAGGAGCTGGCTTGCCAGCGAAGGCGTCAGCCCAAACGACGCACGCCTTGCGGGCCTCTTCGCCGGCAAGCCGGCTCCTACAGCGGGTGTGCGGCAGTTGGTCCTCCGTAGGAGCTGGCTTGCCAGCGAAGGCGTCAGCCCAGACGACGCACGCCTTGCGGGCCTCTTCGCCGGCAAGCCGGCTCCTACAGCGGGTGTGCGGCAGCTGGTCCTCCGTAGGAGCTGGCTTGCCAGCGAAGGCATCAGCCCAGACGACGCACGCCTTGCGGGCCTCTTCGCCGGCAAGCCGGCTCCTACAGTGGGGGTGCGGCAGTTGGTCCTCCGTAGGAGCTGGCTTGCCAGCGAAGGCGTCAGCCCAGACGACGCATGCCTTGCGGGCCTCTTCGCCGGCAAGCCGGCTCCTACAGTGGGGGTGCGGCAGTTGGTCCTCCGTAGGAGCTGGCTTGCCAGCGAAGGCATCAGCCCAGACGACGCACGCCTTGCGGGCCTCTTCGCCGGCAAGCCGGCTCCTACAGTGGGTGTGCGGCAGTTGGTCCTCCGTAGGAGCTGGCTTGCCAGCGAAGGCGTCGGCCCAGACGACGCATGCCTTGCGGGCCTCTTCGCCGGCAAGCCGGCTCCTACAAGCGGCCGGTTTCTTCCGAGATCGCGTGCTCCAGAGCGCCTCGCGGGCGGGCGTCCAGCAACGCCTCCACCACCGCCCGGGCCATCTCCACGGAATGCACCATGGACCAGATCAGCCCACGCTCGATGCCACTGCCCTGCTGGGTGATTTCATCGCAGACCTCCTCGGCGCATTTGAGCAACAACGCCACATGCACCAATGCCTCTTCAGCACTGACGCCTGGACGCACGCTGAACAGCGAGTCGGGGGTAACGGCTTTGGCCTGGGTGTTGCGCTGGAACAGCGCCGGGTCCTGTGGTTGCCGGGCCAGAGCCACGCGCAGGGTGGCGTTGGCGGCCTTGAGTTGGGGATCGCGATAGGACGTGGGGGGATCGGGGACAATCTTTTTCATGGTCAAACTCCGATATGAAACTCATGGGAGCCGCCACCGTTCGCTTGCACACGAATAAGGTGGCAGCCGTACGCAGGTGTGCAAGACCGGGCATATCGGAACCCAGCAGACTCGAAAGTCTCCCACGCACGGCTGCCATAACGCAGAAACGAAGGGCAAGAAAGCCCGGAAACTGCTTTTGACAACGATGCGCCGACATGACCGGACTTGCACATCCGAGCCATCGATTGGGCGATGGCTCCAGCACCCTAGCCCGCTCACCTGGCGCATTCAAGCGGCCGGCAGTTTCTCGGATTTGCCTTACAAAAGAAAGCGAATCGGCGTAGTTCCAAGCACCTTTCAGCACTCTCTGAAACAGCCACGGCTCTGTGGCGAGGCTGTTTGTTCCCCCGGGTTAGCCTGTCAGCAACCTGCCCGCTCACCATCGCGCCGCCCTGTCTTCGTATCAGCGCTGTACCTGATTTACCGCGCCGACTGGCCGGGCGATGCTCGCCCGTTCGCAGCCTTCGGCAATGCCTACAGGCAGGCACACCCCATCCAGCCAAAAGGCAGATCGTGCGCCTATGTGCCCCAGCGCACAGACACCCTCCCCCCTGCCCGCCATCGTCAAGGTTGCAGCTTTTTGCCTGAAACGTTCGTCGCGACGGTGCATCGATTTGACCGTACGCCCCGCTCCCGGCCCTCCCTCGCACCCCGTGCCGAGGGACGGCTCTGTTATGCCAAGGAAAACATGGACAGTCATTGGACCCACGCATTCCTGAGGTTCTGGCAGATGCCCGCCGCCAGATACGGCCAATGGAAGGCCTCGCGCAACAGCGTCGAATACCAGGCGCCGCTGCGCTCGGAACTGTTCAGCAGTGAGCAGATGGCCAGCCACGGCACCCTGCTGGCGCAACAGCACCGCCTGAGTCGCAGTCGCAACCCGGACTGGCTGCTGGCACGCCTGGCGGACAACGCCGGCGCCCTGGCCAGTTGCTGCAAGAGCCTGACCGCCGCCACCGGCAACTCGCCCCGGGCCACCCCCGCCGCCGAGTGGCTGCTGGACAACTACTACCTGCTGGAAGAGCAGATCCGCATCACCCGCACCCACCTGCCCCGGGGCTACAGCCGGCAGTTGCCGCGCCTGGCCAACGGTCAGTCGGCGGGCCTGCCCCGGGTCTACGACATTGCCCTGGAAACCATTTCCCACGGCGACGGCCGGGTCGACAGCGAAAGCCTGGGGCGTTTCGTCGACAGCTACCAGAGCGTCACCCCGCTGATGCTCGGCGAGCTGTGGGCGATCCCGATCATGCTGCGCCTGGCCCTGATCGAAAACCTGCGCCGGGTGGCCTTCCGGGTCATGGCCAACTGGAGCGAGCGCAATCTGGCCAACGACTGGGCCGACCGCCTGATGGAAACCGCCGAGCAGGACGCCAAGAGCGTGGTGCTGGCGGTGGCCGACATGGCCCGCTCGGCGCCGCCCATGAGTGCCGCCTTCGTCGCCGAACTGGCGCGCCGCCTGCAAGGGCAGAACGCCGCCCTGGTGCTGCCCCTGGCCTGGATCGAGCAACTGCTGGGAGAAACCGGGCTGAACATCGAGCGCCTGGTGCAGCTCGACGCCCAGCAGCAGGCCGCCGACCAGGTGTCCATCAGCAACAGCATTTCCAGCCTGCGCCTGCTCTCGGCCAGCAACTGGCGCGAGTTCGTCGAGCTGATGAGCCGGGTCGAACAGGAACTGCAGGAGGACCCGGCCAAGGTCTACCGGCGCATGGATTTCGCCACCCGCGACCATTACCGGCATGTGCTCGAACGCCTGGCCCGCCACTGTCCCCTGAGCGAACAGCAGGTGGCCCGGCAGTGCATCGAACTGGCCCGGGCCCACTACCGCGCCGAAGCTCCGGAAGCCGTGGCCGGCCATGTCGGGCATTACCTGATCGGCGCCGGACGCCGCACGCTTGAACAACAGATCCAGGCTCGGGTGCCCCTGGCCGAACGGGGCCGGCGCCTGCTGACCCAGGCGCCCCTGGGCTTTTTCCTGGGGCCGGTGATGCTGCTCTCGGCGCTGTTCGCCTGGCCGTTTCTCGACGCCCTGTACCAGGAGGCCGCCCCCGGCCACTACTGGCTGGCTCTGTGGGCCGTGCCGGCGTTGCTGCTCTCCAGCCGCCTGGCCATCGGCCTGATCAACGGCCTGGTGACCCTGACCGTGGCCCCGGGCATTCTGCCGCGTCTGGACTACAGCGAAGGCATCGACCCTCGCGCCCGGACCCTGGTGGCCGTGCCCTGCCTGTTCGGCAGCACGGCGGATGTCGAAGAGCTGGTGGAAGGCCTGGAAGTGCGCTTTCTGGCCAACCGCGATGCCCAGCTGTACTTCGCCCTGCTCAGCGACTTTCTCGACGCCCCCAGCGAAACCCAGGACGGCGACGCTGCCTTGCTGGCGCTGGCCCGACAAGGCATCGAGGCGCTGAACCTGAAGTACCCCGAAGAGGCGGTGGATCGCTTCTACCTGCTGCACCGGCCACGCCTGTGGAACCCCGGCGAACACTGCTGGATGGGCCACGAACGCAAGCGCGGCAAGCTCGAAGACCTCAACGCCCTGCTGCGGGGCCGTGGCCACGAGCGTTTCCTGCTGATCGTCGGCGATATCCAGGCGCTGCCCGAGATCACCTACGTGATCACCCTGGACAGCGACACCCAACTGCCCCGGGACGTGGCCCAGCAATGCGTGGGCGCCATGGACCACCCGCTGAACCGCCCGCAGACCGACCCGCTCAGCGGGCGCATCGTCAGTGGCTACGGGATTCTCCAGCCACGGGTCGGCATCAGCCTGTCGAGCACCGCGCGCAGCGCCTATTCCCGGCTGTTCGCCAGCGACGCCGGGATCGACCCCTATACCCGCGCGGTGTCGGACGTCTACCAGGACCTGTTTCAGGAAGGCTCCTTCGTCGGCAAGGGCATCTATGCCCTGGACACCTTCGAGCAGACCCTGGGCGGGCGCTTCGCCGACAACCGGATCCTCAGCCACGACCTGATCGAGGGCTGCTATGCCCGCTCCGGCCTGCTCAGCGATGTGCAGCTGTTCGAAGAGTACCCGGCGCGCTACAGCGCCGACGTCAAGCGCCGCCAGCGCTGGATCCGTGGCGACTGGCAACTGCTGCCCTGGCTCCTGCCCTGGTCGCCCAGGGCCGGCGGCGGCCTGGAAAGCAATCGCCTGAGCCCCCTGGCGCGCTGGAAGATCCTCGACAACCTGCGCCGCAGCCTGGAGCCCCTGGCCCTGCTGAGCATGCTGCTGTGGGGCTGGCTGGGCTCCACCCAGCCCCTGGCCTGGACCCTGGCGGTGCTGATTGTGCTGCTGGTGCTGCCGCTGTCGGCGGCCTTGCGCGAGCTGCTGCACAACACCCCGGAAGTGCCGTTGCTGCAACAACTGAACGCGGCCCTGAGCAGCGCCGGCCAGCACCTGTCCCGGGCCCTGCTGCCCCTGGCCTGGCTGCCCTATGAGGCCGCCTACAGCCTGGATGCCATGGCCCGCGCGCTGTGGCGCATGGGCATCAGCAAACGGCACCGCCTGCAATGGCAGCCCTCGCGGGAAGCCGAGCGCGGCCCGGACGACAGCCTGCTGCAGCTGTACCGGCGAATGTGGGTCGGTCCGCTGCTGGCGCTGTTGCTGACGGGGCTGCTGTGGCCGCGGCTGCAACTGCTGATGGCCGCGCCCCTGCTCCTGGCCTGGCTGGCCGGGCCGGCCCTGGCCTGGTGGCTGAGCCGCCCCGCAAGCCCGGTGGCCTTCGTCCCCAGCGCCGGCCAGCGGCGTTTTCTGCAGAGCCTGGCCCGCCGCACCTGGGGCTTCTTCGACCAGTACGTCGGCCCCGAGGACAACTGGCTGGCCCCGGACAACCTGCAGGAACAGCCCCAGCGCCGCATCGCCCATCGCACCTCGCCGACCAACCTCGGGCTGGCCCTGCTGGCGCACCTGACGGCCCACGACTTCGGCTACCTGAGCAGCCGCCGGCTGCTGCAGCGCCTGGAGCAGATGCTGGCCAGCATGGGTCGCCTGGAACGCTACCGCGGGCACTTCTACAACTGGTACGACACCCAGAGCCTGCAACCTCTGCCGCCGCGCTATGTGTCCACCGTGGACAGCGGCAACCTGGCGGGCCTGCTGCTGACCCTGCGCCCCGGCCTGCAGGCGCTGGTGGACAACCCGCCGCACCTGCCGCAGATCGCCAACGGTCTGCTGGACAGCCTCGACGTGTTCCAGGACGCCCTCACCGCGGCCGGCCAGGACACCACGCCGGTGCTGCGCTGGCGCCTGGAAACCCGCGCCGTGCAGGAGCACCTGAGCCTGCACGCGGACGTCGCCCCGGATGCCTTGCTCGGGCTGCTGCAACGGATTGCCCAAGGCGCGGCCCAGGCCCCGGGTCAGAGCGCGGACGATGTCGACTACTGGCGCGCGGCACTGGCCGCGCAATGCCAGGACCTGCATGACGAACTGCAATGGCGCTGCCTGCCGCCCATGGCCGACGGCCGCCGCTTCGGCACCCTGGGCTGGCGCCAGTTGGCGCAACTGGCCCCGGAAGACTGGCCGCCGCTGCACCGCGAGCGCATCAACGCGGTGCGCGAACTGGCGCTGGAACGCGTCACCTGCGCCGACCGCCTGCAGGACAGCGTGGCCAGCATGGCGCAGATGGATTTCGGCTTTCTCTACGACACCCGGCGCCATTTGCTGGTGATCGGCTACAACGCCGAAGAGCACCGCCTGGATGCCGGCTACTACGACCTCTTGGCCTCGGAGGTGCGCCTGACCCACTTTGTCGCCATCGCCCAGGGACAGCTGCCCCAGGAAAGCTGGTTCGCCCTCGGCCGCCTGCTCACCAGCAGCGCCGGAACCCCGGTGCTGCTGTCCTGGACCGGCTCGATGTTCGAGTACCTGATGCCGATGCTGGTGATGCCCAGCTACCAGGGCACCCTGCTGGACCAGACCTGCCGCGCCGCGGTGGCCCTGCAGATCGAGTACGGCCAGCAACAGGGCCTGCCCTGGGGCGTGTCCGAGTCGGGCTACAACACCCTCGACAGCCAGTTCAACTACCAGTACCGGGCGTTCGGCGTGCCGGGCCTGGGACTCAAGCGCGGCCTCGGCGCGGAACGGGTGGTGGCGCCCTACGCCAGCGTCCTGGCGCTGATGGTGGCGCCCCAGGCGGCCTGCCAGAACCTGCAACGCCTGGCCCAGCTGGGGCTGGCGGGACGCTTCGGCCTGTATGAAGCCGTGGACTACACCGAGTCGCGCCTGCCCCGGGGCCAGGATCACGCCGTGGTGCAGTCGTTCATGGCCCACCACCAGGGCATGAGCCTGCTGGCCCTGGCCTGGTTGCTGCTGGAGCAGCCCATGCAACGGCGCTTCGAATCCGATCCGCAGTTCCAGGCCATCGCCCTGCTGCTGCAGGAACGGGTGCCGAAAACCGCCGCCCAGTACCTGCACGCCGCCGGAGCACCTGCGGCCGACGAAGCGGCCCGGGCCCACGAGAACAAACTGCGGGTGTTCGCCGACCCGGACCGCAAGCGCCCGGCGGTGCAACTGCTGTCCAACGGTCATTACCACGTCATGCTCAGCAGCGCCGGTGGTGGCTACAGCCGCTGCAACGAGCTGGCGGTGACCCGCTGGCACGAAGACCCGACCCGGGATCACTGGGGCCAGTTCTGCTACCTGCGGGACGTGGCCAGCGGCGACTTCTGGTCCGCCGCCTACCAGCCGACCCGCCGCCGGCCGCAGGGTTTCGAGGCGATCTTCACCGATGCCCGGGCCGAATTCCGGGTGCGCGAGCGGGACTTCGACAGCCACACGGAAATCGTCGTGTCCCCCGAGGACCCCATCGAGCTGCGCCGCCTGCACCTGTGCAACCGGGCCCGGGTACGGCGCAGCATCGAGCTCACCAGCTACGCCGAAGTGGTCCTGGCCACGGCCCAGAGCGACGCGTCCCACCCGGCCTTCAGCAACCTGTTCATCGAGACCGAACTGCTGCCGGAGTTGCAGGCCATTGTCTGCAGCCGCCGACCGCGTTCCCAGGAACAGCCGGTGCCGTGGCTGTGCCACCTGCTGGCGGCCCACGGTGTGGACATCGACGCTATTTCCTATGAAACCGACCGCGCGCGCTTCATCGGCCGAGGCCGCGATCTGGCCGCGCCCCTGGCCCTGGACCCACAGGTCGAACGGCTGTCGGGCAGCGCCGGACCGGTGCTCGACCCGATCGTGGCGATCCGCTGCCGGATCACCCTCGAACCCGGCCAGAGCGCCACCATCGATCTGGTGACCGGGGTCGCCGACAGCCGCGAACAGTGCCTGCAACTGATCCACAAATACCGCGACCGGCACCTGGCGGACCGGGTCTTCGACCTGGCCTGGACCCACAGCCAGGTGTTGCTGCGCCAGCTCAACGCGTCCCTGGCCGAAGCCCGGCTGTACCAGCAGATGGCCGCCTCGCTGCTGTACGCCAACGCCAGCCTGCGCGCCGACAGCAGCCTGCTGCTGGGCAACCGCCGCAGCCAGTCCGGGCTCTGGGGCCAGGGCATTTCCGGCGACCTGCCGATCGTCCTGCTGCAGGTGGGCGATCTGGCCAACATCGCCCTGGTGCAGCAACTGATCAAGGCCCACGCCTACTGGCGCCAAAAAGGCCTGGCTGTGGACCTGGTGATCTGGAACGAGGATCAGGTCGGTTACCGCCAGCAACTCCAGGACCTGATCATGGGCCTGGTGACCTCCGGCAGCGAAGCCAGCCTGATCGACCGCCCGGGGGGCATTTTCGTGCGCCCGGCCCAGCAGTTGTCCGGCGAAGACCGCGTGCTGATGCTGGCGGTGGCGCGCCTGGTGATCAGCGACAGCCGCGGCAGCCTCGCCGAGCAGGTCCACCGGCGCCGCGCCGATCCCTCGCTGCCACGCCTGGAGGCGCCCCTGGTGCGCCTGCCGCAACCGGCCGGCAGTGCCCCGGCAGCCGCGCAACCGGAACTGATTCTGCAAACGCCCTACGGCGGTTTCAGCAGCGACGGCCGCGAGTACCTGATCACCCTCAACCCCGGGCAGCCGACCCCGGCGCCCTGGGCCAACGTCCTGGCCAACCCGCTGTTCGGCACGGTGATCTCGGAAAGCGGCGGCGCCTACAGCTGGCGCGAAAACGCCCACGAATACCGCCTCAGCCCCTGGCACGACGACCCGGTCAGCGACCCCAGCGGCGAAGCCCTGTACCTGCGCGACGAAGACAGCGGCCAGGTCTGGTCACCGACCCCGCAGCCGTGCCCCGGCAGCGGCAGCTATCGCACCCGCCACGGTTTCGGCTACAGCGTGTTCGAGCACGAGGAGAACGGCATCCACAGCGAGCTGACGGTGTATGTCGCGGTGGACGCGCCGATCAAGTTCTCGCGGCTGAAGATCGGCAACCGCAGCGGCCGGCCACGGCGCCTGACGGTCACCAGCTACGTGGAATGGGTGCTGGGGGAATTGCGCGGCCGCTCGGCCATGCACGTGGTCACTGAAAGTGATCCGGTCAGTGGCGCGCTGTTCGCCCGCAACCCTTACAACATGGAGTTCTCCGGGCATGTGGCGTTTCTCGACACCGACTCGGCGGTGCGCAGTTTTACCGGCGACCGCAGCGAGTTCATCGGCCGCAACGGCAGCCTCGCGGCACCGGCGGCCTTGACCCGGGAGCGCCTGTCCGGGCGTTCCGGCGCCGGTTTCGATCCGTGCGCGGCGATGCAGGTGGCGATGGAGCTGGCCGACGGCCAGAGCCAGGAAGTGCTGTTCCGCCTGGGGGCCGAAACCGACGCCAAGGCAGCGACCCGCCGGGTCCTGCAATACCGCGGCAGCCAGATGGCCCAGAGCGAGCTGGCGGCGGTGCACCGGCACTGGCGACGCAGCCTGGACTGCATCCAGGTGCGCACCCCGGAACCGGCGATCGACGTCATGGCCAACGGCTGGCTGATGTACCAGACCATCGCCTGCCGCTTCTGGGCGCGCAGCGGTTTCTACCAGTCCGGTGGCGCCATCGGCTTTCGCGACCAGTTGCAGGACAGCATGGCGATGATCCACGCCGAGCCGGCCCTGGCCCGGGAACACCTGCTGCTGTGCGCGGCCCATCAATACCCCGAGGGCGACGTTCAGCACTGGTGGCACCCGCCGCAGAATCGCGGGGTGCGCACCGGCTGCTCCGACGACTTCCTCTGGCTGCCCCTGGCCACCAGCCGCTACGTGCAGATCACCGGCGATCGCAGCGTGCTGAAGGTCGAGGTGGGTTACCTGGAAGGTCGCCTGCTCAATCCCGGAGAAGAGTCCTACTACGACCTGCCGCAAACCTGCGGGCTGCGGGAAAGCCTTTACCAGCACTGCCGGCGAGCCATCGAGCACGGCAGCCGGCGCGGCGTCCACGGGCTGCCGCTGATGGGCACCGGCGACTGGAACGACGGCATGAACCGGGTCGGCGAGCGCGACCTGGGGGAAAGCGTGTGGCTGGGGTTCTTCAGCCATCAGGTGCTGCAGCGTTTCGCCGTCACCGCCGAACAGCACGACGATCCGGACTTCGCCCGGACCTGCCGCGAGCAGGCCCTGGCCTTGCGCACGGCCCTCGACAGCCAGGCCTGGGACGGACAGTGGTATCGCCGGGCCTGGTTCGACGACGGTCAGGCCCTGGGCAGCGCCGACAATCAGGAATGCCGCATCGACTCCATCGCCCAGAGCTGGTCGGTACTGTCGGCCGCCGCCAGTGACGCCCGCCAGCGCCAGGCCATGGAATCCCTGGACCGGCACCTGGTGCGTCGCGACAGCGGCGTGGTGTTGCTGCTGGACCCACCGTTCGCCCACAGCCCGCTGGACCCGGGCTATATCAAGGGCTACGTGCCCGGTGTGCGGGAGAACGGCGGGCAATACACCCACGCGGCCATCTGGGCCTGCATGGCCTTCGCCCGCCTGGGGGACAGCGCCCGGGCCTGGGAGCTGCTGCGCATGATCAATCCGGCAAGCCGACGCAGCGCCGAGCAGGTGGCCACCTACCGGGTCGAGCCTTATGTGATGGCCGCCGACGTCTATGGCGTGGCGCCCCACACCGGGCGTGGCGGCTGGAGCTGGTACACCGGCTCGGCGGGCTGGATGTACCGGCTGATCGTCGAGTCGCTGCTGGGGCTGCGCCGCGAAGGCCAGCAGCTGTACATCGAACCGGTGATCCCGGCCCACTGGCCGGGCTACAGCCTGGACTACCGGTTTGGCGAAACCCTGTACCAGATCGAGGTGCGGCAGAACCCCGGGGCCATCCTCAGCCTGAGCCTGGACGGCCGGCCGCTGCCGGGGCTGGCCATCGCGCTGCTGGACGACGGCCGGGCGCACCGGGTGTTGCTGACCTGGCCCGCCAGCGCCGCGCCGCCACAGGCCGGGCATTCCCTGACAGCGGCCGTCAGCGAGCCGGCGCCATGACAGACAGCGGGCCAGGCCCTGGACTACCCTGAGTGAGCGCTGACGCCTTGCCATCCGGTGGTTCTGAGATGTTCGACAACCTTGGGCTCGGGCCCAACCACTTGCTCAATGCACTGCCGGCCGTGGTGCAGGAGCGCCTGCTGCCCCATCTCAAGCCGGTGGCCCTGAGCCTGGGCCAGGTGCTCTACGAATCCGGGGATATCCCGCGTCATGTGTACTTCCCCACCGACGCGGTGGTGTCGCTGCTGTACCTGATGGAAAACGGCGCCTCGGCGGAAATCGCCGTGGTGGGCAACGAAGGGCTGGTGGGGGTGTCCCTGGTCATGGGCGGCGAAAGCACCACCAGCCGGGCCATCGTGCAGAGTGCCGGGCACGCCTTGCGCCTGCCCGGGCAGCGCCTCAAGGACGAGTTCAACCGCCACGGCGAGATGCTCCTGCTGATGCTGCGCTACACCCAGTCGCTGATCACCCAGATGGCCCAGACCGCGGTGTGCAACCGCCACCACTCCATCGATCAGCAACTGTGCCGCTGGCTGCTGCTGTCCCTGGACCGCCTGCCGGGCAACCAGTTGGTGATGACCCAGGAGCTGATCGCCAACATGCTCGGGGTGCGCCGCGAAGGAGTCACCGAGGCCGCCGGCAAACTGCAGCGCCAGGGCATCATCGAGTACAGCCGCGGACGCATCAATGTCCTCGACCGGCCACGCCTGGAACAGCACAGCTGCGAGTGCTACGCGGTGGTGCGCAAGGAAACCGCGCGCCTGCTGCCGTACCTGCCGGGCAGCCAGGGCGACGAGCCGGGCTGAGGCTCGCCGCAGGCGGGGTCAAGGCGGGGATTTCAGCTCGGGCTCAGCGCCTTCACCGCCAGGATGCTGCCCGGCATCGAGTACAGGGCGCGCTCGGTGGTGCTGCCGATCAAGCGGCCAAAGCCGGTGCGGTGCACGGTGCCCATGACCACCACGTCCACCAGGTACTCGTCGACGAACTGGGCGATGCCCGGCACCGGCGGGCCCATGATGAAGTGGCGAAATTCCTGGGGCACGTTGTACTGATCGCCCAGGCGTTCGAACTCCTTGTGCAGGGAGTCGCGCAGCTCGTCCAGGCAGTTGACGCTCCAGGCGGTGGACGCCACCGGCGCCACGCCGTCGAGCATCGGCATCAGGTCGTAGGCATACAGCAGGTGCAGCTGGGCATCGCATTGCAGGGCCAGGGCGTTGGCGGTCTGGATGATCAGAGCGTTGAGGCCGCTGATCTGGGTGTCGGACTGGGCCGGGTCGACGGCGGCGACGATGCGCCGGGGCAGTTTGTGCGGCGCCTCGTTGACCAGGTGCACCGGCACCGGCGCCTCGCGCAGCAGGTGGCAGTCCAGCGGGGTGACGAAGACTCGCTTGAGGGCCGATTCCAGGGTCACGTCCTTGATCAACAGGTCGGGCCGGAACTCGTCGATGTAGGCCAGCATGTCCTTGAGCACCTGGGTGCTCCAGATCACCTGGGTGGTGACCTCGACGCCCTGCTCGCGCATCCATTCGGCCTCCACTTGCAACCAGCGCTCATGGCGTTGCAGGTAGGCCTGGCGTTCGCTGTCTTCCAGGTGTTCTTCCCACAGGTAGGTGCGCGCCGGCGGTTCGACGAACACCAGGGCATGCAGCGCTGCGCCACTGGCCTGGGCCAGGGCGGCGGCGCGACGAGCCGCGGGGGATTGGTGCTGCTGGGGGTCGGCAATCAGCAACAGGCGCTGGTACTGGCTCATGGTGAACCTCCTTGGACGGTGATGGCCGAAGTGTCGAGGCAGACGGGCCCGGGCGCCTTGATATGCATCAAGGTCACCCGGTGCGCGGGTCATGGCGTGATGGCGATCTTCATCACACCGTCGCGCTGGCTGGCGAACAGCTCGTAGGCGGCTTCGATGTCATCGAGCTTGAAGCGGTGGGTGACCAGCGGCTTGAGGTCCACCTGGCCACTGGCAACCACCTCCATCAGCCGGCGCATGCGCTCCTTGCCGCCGGGGCACAGGGTGCTGAGGATGCTCAGGTCGCCGAGGCCGGCGGCGTAGGCATCCAGGGGGATGCGCAGGTCGCTGGAGTAGACCCCCAGGCTCGACAGCTTGCCCCCCGGACGCAGCACCCGCAGCGCCGATTCGAAGGTGCCCTGGGTGCCCAGGGCCTCGATCGACACATCGACCCCGCGGCCGTCGGTCAGCTCCATGATCTGCTTGACCACGTCGCCCTGCTTGAAGTCCACCACGTGGGTGGCGCCCAGCCCGCGCGCCACGCTCATGCGCGCGGCCACGGTGTCGACGCCGATGATGGTGGTGGCGCCCTTGAGTCGGGCCCCGGCCACCGCGCACAGGCCGATGGGCCCCAGGGCGAACACCGCCACGCTGTCGCCGATATTGACCTCGGCGCGCTCGGCGCCGGAGAAACCGGTGGACATGATGTCCGGGCACATCAGCACTTCTTCGTCGCTCAGGCCGTCGGGGATCGGGCACAGGTTGGCCAGGGCGTCCGGCACCCGCACGTATTCGGCCTGGCAGCCGTCGATGGTGTTGCCGAACTTCCAGCCGCCGGTGGCACGAAAGCCATGGCGGGTGTCCGGGCCGTCCTGGGAGCCGCAGCCACACAGGCAGGCATAGCTCTGGCCACTGGGGGTGATGGCCCCGGCGATCACCCGCTGGCCCTCATGGAAACCGCGGACCTGGGAACCCAGGCGCTCGATCACGCCCACCGGTTCGTGACCGATGGTCAGGCCCTTGGCCACCGGGTATTCGCCGCGCAGGATGTGCACGTCGGTGCCGCAGATCGTGGTGGTGGTGATGCGCACCAGGGCGTCCAGCGGACCGATTTCGGGGATGTCCTTGTCGTCCAGCACGATGCGGTTCTTTTCGACGAAAATCGCTGCTTTCATCTTGGCCATGTTCAAGTCCTCCAGTACCGGGAAAGGTTCTGCGTGGCTGCGCAAATCTGCTGACAGGCTGCGCGGATCGTGCCGACGGGGGCTTGATCATGATCAAGCAATTGGCCATTGGCCCGCTCGCGGCCGGCCGTGTCAGCCACGCCCGGCGGCGCGCCACCAGGCCAGCATCAAGGCCGCGGCGGCACACAGGGCCAGGCTCGCAGCCAGGGCCTGGGCCCAGGCCACCAGCAGCAGGCCGACCCCAATCAGCAGGTAGTAAAGTAGTCCGAACCAGGCCCCGGCGCTGCCCAGCCGGTCGCTGTAGGCGGCCAGCGCCGAGCCGAGGATGTTCGGTATCGCCAGGCCGAAGCCGAGCACCACGCCGAACATCGGCAGCACCAGCCACAGGCTGTGCTGCAAGGCCTGGACCCCGCCCGCGCCCAGCAAAACACCGAGCGCCGCCGCCACCAGCAAGCGCCGCGCGGACCAGCCCCGGGCCAGCAAGCGCCGGTTGAGCCAGGCCCCCAGGCCCGACCCCAGGGCCAGCAGCGCGCCGCTGTAGCCGAACCACTGCTCGCCCTGCCCCAGCTCGCGGAACAGGAACGGCCCGAGGCTGTAGTAGCTGAGCAAGGCAATGTTGAACACCGCCACCAGCAGCGCCGAACGCCAGATGCCCGGATCGCCGAGCATCTGCCACAGGGTCGCGACCAGGGGCGCCAGGGGCTGGGCCGGCGGGCGGGTTTCCGGCAAGGCCAGGGCGCACCAGCCAAGCAGGGCCAGGGCCAGCAGCAGCAAGCCGACCAGGGCGCCCCGGTAACCCCAGGCCTGCACCAGGGCGGAACCGCTGAACAGGCCAATCGCCGGGCTCGCCGCCAGCAGCATGCCCACCAGGGAAAACACCCGCACCAGCTCGCTGCCGCGATACCGGTCGCGCAGCAGGGTCTGGGTCACCACCGAGCCCGCCGCCGCGCCCAGGGCCGCCAGGGCCTGGCACAGCAACAGCGCGCTGAAGCTCTGCACCTGCAGCTCCATGACCAGGGCCAGGACATACAGCCCCAGCCCCCCCAGCAAGGCCGGGCGCCGGCCCCAGCGATCGCTCAGGCGCCCCCACAGCAGCACCCCCGGGGCAAAGCCCAGGACAAACAGTGAAAGGCTCTGGGCCGCTTGCCCGGGGGCCACGCCAAAGGCCTGGCCGATATCGCCCAGGGCCGGGCTGTAGAGGGTCTGGGCGATCTGCGGGAACATCAGCAGGGCCAGGGCCAGGGGCAACAGGCAACGGTTATTCATCAGGCAGGGCTCGGCAAAAAAACTGCCGACGATTCTAGGCAGCGGCGCCTGGCGTATTATCGCAACCCTGCCAACAACTATCGGAAATACGTCAACCATGGCTTGGCTCGAACCACAGGCACAGTTCGACCCGGATCGCTTCAGCGCGCCGCTGATCGGCATCGCCGCGACCCTCGGCGATCACGACTCCGGCCTGCACCGGCACCGCCGCGGGCAACTGCTGTACACCCGCCAGGGCTGCACCCGGATCACCCTGGCCGACCGCGTGTGCCTGCTGCCGCCGTCGCGGGCGGCGTGGATTCCCGCCGGGGTAACGCACCGTGCACAAATGCAGCAGAGCGTGGACTACCGCTCGCTGTACTTCTGCCCGGAGCTGAGCCCGCAACTGCCCGGGGAGGTGGCGGTGATCGAGGTCAGCCCGCTGCTTCGGGCAGTGCTGGAACCCATGGCCCAGGCCGCCTTCGACTGCGACTGGAGCCAGGGCCGCTACCCGCACCTGCTGGGCCTGTGCATCGAGGAAATCCGCCTGGCCCTGCGCCAGCCGCTGTCCTTGCCCCTGCCCCGGGACAAGCGCCTGCAACCGCTGCTGGCGGACCTGCAGTCACTGCCGCCGCCCTTGCAGGTGCTGGCCACCCGAGTCGGCGCCAGCAGCCGCACCATCGGCCGGATCTTCCAGCGCGAAACCGGCCTGAGCTATCAGCAATGGCGCCAACAGTGGCGCCTGATGCGCGCCATCGAGCTGCTGGCCACCGGCCGCAGCATCGGCTACACCGCGTTCGAGCTGGGCTTTGCCAGCGACAGCATCTTCATCGCCTTCTTCAAGGCCATGACCGGCACCACGCCGCGGGCGTATTTCCGCTAAGGGGGTAAGGCTGTTCACCTAAGCGGCAGCACGAAGCATTTCGCAGGCAGGGGGGCTTGTTGAGGTGACAAGGCCTGTTGCGGCAATGCTTTGCCAAGGGGGCTTTGCCCGGCCTCGCTGGCCGGGCCGAGGTTTGCTATCGCCGGTGCCTCAGGTGCGGCTGCGCAGCCATTGCAGAAAGCCTTTCTTGGCCACCGGCTTGGGGGTCGCCTGGGCCAGGGTCTGCGCCATGTGCCGGCGAAAATCCAGAAGGTTCTTCATCGCCTCGCTGATGTCATGGCGCGCGTCCAGGCACGGCTTGAGGAACTCATTGTCGATGCGGTACAGGCTGCAGAAGGTCTTGGCCGAAAACTCGGCGATCGTGGCCTGCTCGGCCACCACCCCGGCTTCGCCAATCACTTCCCCCGGCCCCATGCGCCCGGCCTCGAAGGGCTTGCCGTCACGCTGCATGGTCACCGTCACCACGCCGGACTCGATGATGAACAGGTGGTCGCTGACGTCCCCGGCGGCCAGGATGGTTTCGCCCGCGCGGAAGGTCTGCAGGTGCATGTTCTGGCTGAAGGTGTCCTTTTCCTCCTGGCGCAGCGTGGAAAAGATGCTCGACGCGTCCAGCAGTGCCCGGGGCCGCGACAAGGTCAGCGGCTGGCTGCTCTCGCCACTGGACAGCAGGCTGATGCCGCTGGCCTGCAGATGGCGGAAAGCCAGGTCGAACAGTTGGTTCCGCACCTCGCGCTTGTGCCCCATGCTGGCGACAAAAGCACTGATCTCGTATTCCGCGCCCGTGCTGCTGGTGCTTTTCATCGCCACGCTGGCAGCCGGCGTGTTCAACAGCAGGCGACAGCCGAGGGTGGCCCGCTCCAGGGCCTCGATGACCTTCTGCGGCCGCGCGTGGGGGCTGACCTGCACGCTCACCGACAGACCGTGGACGTCCACCGGCCGGCTGAAGTTGGTGATCTTGGCCTTGGACGCCAGGGAGTTGGGAATCACCACCATGCTGCCCTGGGAGGTCTGCAACCGGGTGGCGCGCCAATCAATATCCAGCACCCGCCCTTCGGTGCCATCGATGGCGATCCAGTCATCGATCTGATAGGGCTTGGTGGTGTTGAGAACGATCCCGGAAAACAGATCGCTGAGGGTGCTCTGCAGCGCCAGGCCGACGATGATCGCCAAGGCGCCGGAGGTGGCCAGCACCCCCTTGACCGGCAGCTCCAGCACATAGGCCAGGGCGGCGATGATGGCGATCAGGAAGATCACCGCGCCCATCAGGTCCTGCAACAGGCGCCCGGTATGCCCGACCCGCTGCATCATCAGGGTGCCCAGCAGCACCGTCAGGGTCCGTGCGCCGAACAGCCACCAGCCGATTTCCAGGCCGGTGGCGGCCAGGTGCAGGGGCACGTCGTCGGGCCAGGGCGCGGCCTGCATCGGGTTCATGCCCTGGTTGAACAGCATCAGGCTGTAGAGGGAGAAGATCAGCACCCGCACCGCCAGCTTCCAGTAGTCGCCGCGGCTGCCGATCAGGCGCCAGAGCAACACATCCAGGAACAGCAGGAACAGCGCGGCCAACAACGGATGATCGCTGAACAGGGAAGACATCGAAGCACTCCGGCAAGACGGGGACGGCAAGATCGCACGAAAGCAGCAGGAGCAGGTATAGCTGGAAAAGTCGCCGATCGAAGAGGGCCAGGGCGCTGCGGAGCACGCACAGGGCCCTGGGGCCCCGGGCGCGGCCGGTGGCAGCGGCCGTTGCCATGAATCGGTGCAGCCACTGCCGGGGCGCCGAGCGAGCGCTGCACGCTCTTCAAGCGCGTGTCGCAGCCTGCGGCAGTGGCTACAGGGGGCGCTTACTTGCCTTGGGTCAGGGTGTTGTAGCTGGTCATCAGGTTGCGGTAGTCGGGGATGTGGTTGGAGAACAGGGTCGCCAGGCCCTCGACATCATTGCGCCAGTCACGGTGCAGTTCGCAGGCCAGGCCGAACCAGGTCATCAGTTGCGCGCCGGCGTTGGACATGCGGTTCCAGGCCGAGTCGCGAGTCAGGGCGTTGAAGGTGCCGGAAGCGTCGGTGACCACGAACACTTCAAAGCCTTCCTCCAGGGCCGAGAGCGCCGGGAACGCCACGCAGACCTCGGTGACCACCCCGGCGATGATCAGTTGCTTCTTGCCGGTGGCCTTGATTGCCTTGACGAAGTCCTCGTTGTCCCAGGCATTGATCTGGCCGGGTCGGGCGATGTAGGGCGCATCGGGAAACAGCGCCTTGAGCTCCGGCACCAGCGGGCCGTTGGGGCCGGTTTCGAAACTGGTGGTGAGGATGGTCGGCAGCTTGAAGTACTTGGCCAGGTCGGCCAGGGCCAGCACGTTGTTCTTGAAACGATCGGGCTCGATATCGCGGACCAGCGACAGCAGGCCGGCCTGGTGATCCACCAGCAGCACGGCGGCGTTTTCCTTGTCGAGACGTTTGTAGGCGTTAGTCATGGTGAGTCCTCGCTAATGATCGATGCCGGATCAACCGGCTGGAATGAAACCCGTGCTGCGCGCCCTCCGGGTCATGGTGGGCATCGGGGTGTAGCGCGCGACTGGCAAAGCCTAGTTGCCGATGCAAGCCGCGCCAGTGCAGCCGGTCAGTGACCGCCTGCGTCCATCCGGCCGAAGCGTCCCGACTGGTAGTCGATGAAGGCCTGATGAATTTGCGCTTCGCTGTTCATCACGAACGGGCCGTGGCCGACGATGGGTTCGTCGATGGGCTCGCCGCTGAGCAGCAGCACAATGGCGTCGCTGCCGGCTTGCAGGCTGATCAGCTCGCCGTCGCGTTCCAACAGCGCCAGTTGTCCTTGCTCCACCCGCTCCCGGCCATTGACCTGCACGGTGCCGCGCAGCACCACCAGGGCGGTATTGCGCCCTGCCTGCAGGGGCAGCTCCAGGTACTTGCCGGACTGCAGGCGCAGGTCCCAGACTTCGATCGGGGTGAACGTGCAGGCCGGCCCTCGCTGACCGTCATACTCACCAGCGATCAGGCGCAGGCTGCCGGCGTTGCCCGGCAGCGGGATCTGCGCAATGTCCGCCGCGAGGATGCTCTGGTAACCGGGGGCCGCGAGCTTGTCCTTCGCCGGCAGGTTGACCCACAGCTGGACCATTTCCAGGTTGCCGCCACGCCGGGCGAACTCGCTGGAGTGGAGTTCCTCATGGATGATCCCCGAGGCCGCGGTCATCCACTGCACGTCGCCCGGGCCGATCTTGCCGCCGCTGCCGGTGGAGTCGCGATGCTCCACTTCACCGTCGTAGACGATGGTCACCGTCTCGAAACCGCGATGAGGGTGCTCGCCGACGCCACGGCGGGCGGTGGTGGGGCTGAATTGTGCGGGTCCGGCATGATCCAGCAGCAGGAACGGGCTGATGTGCTGGCCCAGGTTGTCGTAGGAAAACAGGGTGCGTACCGGGAAGCCGTCGCCGACCCAATGGGGCCGGGGAGCGGTGTAGATGCCAATGATGTTTTTCATGTCGCCCTCCAGAACTTTCTGATGGGCACACCTTAAAACTCGCACCTTTGCCGCGCTAGACTGCGAAAATCGCCCTTAGCGTTCTATCTGGAGAACGATCTTGGAAGACCTGAACACCCTCTACTACTTCACCCAGGTGGTGGAGCACCGGGGATTCGCCGCGGCCGGACGGGCCCTGGACATGCCCAAGTCCAAGCTCAGCCGGCGGATCGCCCAGTTGGAGGAGCGCCTCGGCGTGCGCCTGATCCAGCGCACCAGCCGCCATTGCTCCCTGACCGAGATCGGCCAGGAGTATTACCAGCGCTGCCTGGCCATGCGGGTGGAAGCCGAGGGCGCGGCGGAAGTCATCGAACGCAATCGCTCCGAACCCCAGGGGCTGGTGCGGGTGGCCTGTCCCACGGCTTTGCTCAATTCCTGGGTCGGGCCGATGCTCACCCGCTTCATGCTCAAGTACCCCCTGGTGGAGCTGTTCATCGAAAGCACCAACCGCCGGGTCGACCTGATCCACGAAGGTTTCGACATTGCCCTGCGGGTGCGCTTCCCGCCCCTGGAAAACACCGACCTGGTGATGAAGGTCCTGGGCAACAGCACCCAATGCCTGGTGGGGCATCCGGACTTTCTCCAGCGCCTGTCGAGCCCGACGACACCGGCCGATCTCAGCGGCCTGCCCAGCCTGCACTGGGGAGCGGCGCAACGGGATTACCAATGGCAGCTGCTGGGACCCGACGGCGCCGAGGCGTTGATTCGCCACCGGCCGCGGATGGTCACCGACGATCTGCTGGCGTTGCAACATGCGGTGCTGGCGGGCATCGGTATCGTCCACCTGCCCAAGGTGGTGGTCCGCGAAGACCTGGACGCCGGACGCCTGCAGGAACTGGTGCCCGGCTGGGCGCCGCGCTGCGGGATCGTGCACGCGATCTTCCCGTCACGCCGCGGCCTGCTGCCGTCGGTGCGCAGCCTGATCGACTTTCTTGGCGAGGAGTTCAGCCACAGCGACATGGCCTGAACCCGACGCCGCCTGCATCGGCGGCGCCTTGTCCGCAGCGCAACGTAAAACGGCATCCCTGGGGATGCCGTTTTGCATAGAGCGCGATTGAATCAATTGGCACTGGCACGCCAGCCGCCGTGCTGCAGTTCCGGCAGCCACTGAATGCCGCCCGACCTGGAGGTCCGGAACACGGGCGGATCGATCTGCTGCATCAGACGCCGGATCGCCTCGCTGTCCGGCAACTCGGCGCGGCTGGCCTGGATCCGGTGCCGCAGGCTGCTGGGGATGGGTGGAAAGCGCTGGCTGTCATAGATCAGGGCGTGGCCGAGCTGGGGGTTGTCCAGGCAGAAGTCCAACAGATCGAAACCGCTGTGGGTGGCCAGGGTGCCGTTGATGATCAGCAGATCGAACGGATTACAGGCGTACTCCACCAGCGAAAGCAGTTCCTCCAATGTGTGCACGGGGGCAATGCGGTAGTAATTGAGTTGATTCAAGGTTCGTTCGATCTGCATCCGATGAAAATGTTGATCATCGGCAATCAGTATGCGCAGCGCTCTATTGGACATTTCTGGATCCTGCTTTTGAGACTACGACCGGCGACTGCCGGCCTTCCTCCTAGATCGGTAGAAGGCTAGGGAAGTGTCGGAGGGTTTTCTCTAGGATTAATCTGAAAACCACGCCCAGAACGGGCTTGCCGACGTTTTTTTCGGACAAGTCAGCTGTCACTCAGTTCCGATCGCCATCTCGGTAAAAGGTTGCCGACTACCTTAAATCGCCACCCGCTTTTTGCAGACGGGCAGGGTCTTGTTTTGATGTAAGGCTTTTCCTGTAAACCGGCACACGCCTCTGAAAACCGAGAAAGACCGCGCAAGGCCGTCAGCGGGCAACGCTCACTCGGTGGTGCTCGGGCTCCAGAACGCCTGCTGCACCAGGGCCGAGGTGGACAGCCGCGCCACCAGCGCATCCAGTTCTTCACCGTCCACCGAGGTGGTGGCCAGGGTCGCCTCGATCTCCACTTCATCGCTGCCAAAGGCATGCACGTCGACATCGCTGGCCGGGTAGTTGCTGCGTTCCAGCTCGGCTTCCAGCAAGGCGAACACGGCCTTCTGTTTCGAACGGTGGGCAATCACATAGACGATGTTGGTGACCTCGGCGGAGATCACGTCCAGCGGCTGGCGGTTGATGTTGTTGACGATGGGCCGCAACAGGGTATTGGCGGCCAGCACGAACAGGGTGCCCAGCAACGCCTCGAGGATCAGGTCGGCACCGGCGCAGGCCCCCACCGCCGCCGAAGCCCAGAGGGTGGCGGCGGTGTTCAGGCCGCGGACGTTGCCCTCCTCGCGCATGATCACCCCGGCGCCGAGAAAGCCGATGCCCGACACCACATAGGCCACCACCCGCACCGCGCCGTCGGCACCGCCCAGACGGTTGGCCATGTCGACGAAGATCGCCGCGCCCACCGCCACCAGTACGTTGGTGCGCAAGCCCGCGGTGCGCTGCCGGTACTGGCGTTCGAAACCGATCAGGCCACCCAGGATGAAGGCCGCGCTGAGGCTGACCAGGGTATCGATCAGCGAGTCCAGGTTGATGTTGTGCAGGGCTTGCATGGCGACTGTCCTTGAGCGAAGGGCATGAATGGCACCAGAGGACTCTAGCAGCGGTCCATGAACGTCTCATGGCCTGCCGCGGACGCACGGGCGACCGTAGGAGCTGGCTTGCCAGCGAAGCGGCCCGTGAGGGCGCCTTCGCCAGCAGGGTAACTCTCGCGGGCAGAGACGCGTTCGCCTGCGGGGTAACTCTCGCTGGCAAGAAAGCCTTCGCCAGCAAGCTGGCTCCTACAGGGCAGCATTACTGCCAGCCGAAGCGGCGCACATAGAAGCCCTTCACCGCCTGGGTCAGGGTCATGTAGGCCAGCAGGATCAGTGGCAGGAACACGAAGTACAGCGACGGCAGCGCCTGCAGCTTGAAGTAGTGCGCCAAAGGCCCCATCGGCAGGAAGATCCCCACCGCCATGATGATCCCGGTCATCACCAGCAACGGCGTGGCCGCCCGGCTCTGCAGGAACGGAATCTTCGGTGTGCGGATCATGTGCACGATCAGGGTCTGGGTCAGCAGCCCCACCACGAACCAGCCGGACTGGAACAGGGTCTGGTGATCCGGGGTGTTGGCGTCGAACACGTACCACATCAAGGCAAAGGTGGTGATGTCGAAGATCGAGCTGATCGGCCCGAAGAACACCATGAAGCGCCCGACATCCGCCGGCTGCCAGCGCTGGGGTTGCTTGAGCATGTCCTCGTCGACGTTGTCGAAGGGAATGGCGATCTGGGAAATGTCATAGAGCAGGTTCTGCACCAGCAGGTGCATGGGCAGCATCGGCAGGAACGGGATGAAGGCGCTGGCCACCAGTACCGAGAACACGTTGCCGAAGTTCGAGCTGGCGGTCATCTTGATGTACTTGAGCATGTTGGCGAAGGTCCGGCGCCCTTCCAGCACGCCCTCCTCCAGCACCATCAGGCTCTTTTCCAGCAGGATGATGTCCGCCGCTTCCTTGGCGATGTCCACCGCGCTGTCCACCGAAATGCCGATGTCGGCGGTGCGCAGCGCCGGCGCATCGTTGATCCCGTCGCCCATGAAACCCACCACATGGCCGTTGGCCTTGAGCAGGCGGACGATCCGCTCCTTGTGGGTCGGGGTCAGCTTGGCGAAGACGTTGGTGGTTTCCACCGCCTTGGCCAGTTGCTCGTCGCTCATGCGCTCGATGTCGTTGCCCATCAACAGGCCCTGCTGCTCCAGGCCCACTTCACGGCAGATCTTCGCCGTCACCAGTTCGTTGTCGCCGGTCAGCACCTTGACCGCCACGCCATGCTCGGCCAGGGCCTTGAGGGCCGGGGCGGTGCTTTCCTTGGGCGGATCGAGGAACGCCACGTAGCCAATCAGGGTCAGCTCGCGCTCGTCCGCCAGGCTGTAGGTGTCGCGCCCTTCGAGCATCGGCCGGGCCGCCACCGCCACCACCCGCAGGCCCTCTTCGTTGAGGTCGGCGGTGACCTGGCGAATCCGCGCCAGCAGGCTCTCGGTCAAGGCTTCCTCGGCCTCGCCATGGCGCACGTTGCGGCATACCGCCAGCACTTCTTCCACCGCGCCCTTGCAGATCAGCAGGTGCGGCCGATCCTTTTCCGCCACCACCACCGACATGCGCCGCCGGGTGAAGTCGAAGGGAATTTCATCGACCTTCTGGAACGCCGTCGCGACCTTGAGCTCGCGGTGCACCTCGACGTGCTCCAGCACCGCCACGTCCAGCAGGTTCTTCAGCCCGGTCTGGTAGTAGCTGTTGAGGTAGGCCATTTCCAGCACGTCGTCGGAGTCCTCGCCCCAGACGTCCACGTGCCGCGACAGGAAGATCTTGTCCTGGGTCAGGGTGCCGGTCTTGTCGGTGCACAGCACGTCCATGGCGCCGAAGTTCTGGATCGCGTCCAGGCGCTTGACGATGACCTTCTTGCGCGAGAGGAACACCGCGCCCTTGGCCAGGGTCGAGGTGACGATCATCGGCAGCATTTCCGGGGTCAGGCCGACGGCGATCGACAGCGCGAACAGCAGCGCCTCCATCCAGTCGCCCTTGGTGAAGCCGTTGATGAACAGCACCAGCGGCGCCATGACGAACATGAAGCGGATCAGCAGCCAGCTGACCTTGTTGACCCCGCTCTGGAACGAAGTCGGGGCGCGGTCGGTGGCGCTCACCCGCTGGGCCAGGGCACCGAAATAGGTGCTGTTGCCGGTGGTCAGGATCACCGCCGTGGCCGAGCCCGAGACCACGTTGGTGCCCATGAACAGGATATTGTCCAGGTCCAGGGGATTGCTGGTATCGGCGTCCTGCTGGCGCGGGAACTTCTCCACCGGCATGGATTCACCGGTCATCGCCGCCTGGCTGACGAACAGGTCCTTGGCGCTGAGCACCCGGCAGTCGGCGGGAATCATGTCGCCGGCCGAGAGCACGATCAGGTCGCCGGGCACCAGTTGCTTGATCGGCAGTTCGATCCGCTGTGCGCCCGTGGCCTCGGCAGCGGCTCCCAGCAGACGCCCGAGCATGGGCGCCGCCTGGGGCGCCGAACCGGGGCGCATCACCGTGGCGGTGTTGCTGACCATGGCCTTGAGGGCATCGGCGGCCTTGTTCGACTTGGCCTCCTGCCAGAACCGCAGCAGGGTCGAGAGCACCACCATGGAGAAAATCACCGTGGCCGCCTTCATGTCCTCGGTCAGCCAGGAGATCACCGCCAGCAGGGTCAGCAGCAGGTTGAAGGGGTTCTTGTAGCAGTGCCACAGGTGGGTCCACCAGGGCAGCGCCTGCTCGTGCTCCACCTCATTGAGGCCATAGCGCTCACGCAGGGCTTCGGCCTCCTCGGTGCTCAGGCCATCGGTGTGGCTGCCGAGCTGGTCCAGCAATTGCGCGGCGTCGCTGTTGGCCGCGGCCACCAGGGTCTGCCCCAGGGTCGGCGGCACATCACGGCTGACGCTGGCGTCGCGAATACTGTCCAGCAGCGCCAGGCGGCGGAAATGCCGGGAAAAGTGCCGGGTACGGAGAAATCCGGCGAAAAATTCTTTCAACAGGCTGAGCTTCATGGTGATGACTCCTGCACAGACGTCCGGCCAGCGGCACGGGGACGTCAGTGATGCAACTAAACAGTCAGGGTAGTAGGCAAAGGCACGGGACAGGGCTCACGCCCGGGGCCATCGCACCGACAGGGACGGACGATGTTGCTGGCGATGATGACGCTGACTGATGTAACCCATGACGGCTCCCCCGCAAGGACGACACAGGACAACCACAGGCAGGTACGGCCGGGCCTGACGCAACGCTTCAAGCGTCCGCGCACGGCCGGCCCGCAGGTCGCAGGACCCACGCGTCGATGCCACCACGAGCGGCGCAAGGCCGGACCGGGGGCGAAACAGAGTCGTCAAGAAGGGACGTCGGGAAGCGGGCCACAAAGGGGCCGCGATCGGGATGCCGCCTCTCGCTGTACGGCGAGACAGCGGCAGGAAAAAGGCTGCGCGCTATCTTGCCGGGACTGCGCCGGTGGTCAAGACCGGCCGACTCCTGTCACTCGAACAAGTACCCACACTGGGCCTCCAATGGTTGAAAACGCGCGCAGCTTACGCCGCGCCCTATGCAGAGTAAACCGGGGAAAAACCCTGGCTCGGGGAAATGAAAAGTTCTTCAGCCAAGGTTCAGGAACAGGCAGAAAATGACGTTTTTGTGGCAGCGGCCGCCGCTGCCGACAGCAGCGGCAGCGGCGCGCCATCAGCTGGCGGTAGCCAGCAGCAGGTCCCGTACCGAACGGCTGTGGCCGCGGGTCTTGCCGTGTTCGTACAGCGAATCGGCGATCTCCTGGGCGCGGATCGGCAACACCGACAACAGGGTATCGCTCAGGCCGTGGCTGGCCTGGCTGAAGCCCTGCATGTAGATGCCGGCTTTGCAGCGTTCGTCGCTGATCACCCGATAGTTGCGGTCCACTTCGAAATCGCCCAGGTACTCCTGCAGCGGTGCCAGCAGTTGGCGATGCATCTGCCGCTCGTAGCCGGTGGCCAGGACCACGGCATCGTAATGCCGCACTTCGCGCTCGCCCGTGGCGTTGTTGCGCAGGATCAGCTCGATGCCCAGGTCAGTGGCCGTGGCCTTCTCCACCGTGGTCATGGTGCGCAAGCTGTGGCGCGCCACGCCGGAGACTTTCTGCCGGTAGAAGATGCCGTAGATGCGCTCGATCAGGTCGACATCCACCACCGAGTAATTGGTGTTGTGGTACTCGTTGACCAGACGCTCGCGCTCGTTGCGGGTCTGCTGGAATACCAGGTCGGTGAAGGCCGGGGCGAACACTTCGTTGACGAACGGGCTGTCATCCGCCGGCTTGAGGGCCGAGCCACGCATGATGATGTCGGCCTGCGCCGAAGGAAAACTGTCGTTGAGGTCGATGAAGGCTTCCGCCGCGCTCTGCCCGCCGCCGATGATCGCGATGCGCATCGGCTGGCCATTGACACAGGGCTGGCTGGCCATGCGCTCCAGATACTGGGAATGGTGGAACACCCGCGCATCGTCCTTGAGCCCCTTGAAGGTCTCCGGAACCCGCGCCGTGCCGCCGGCGCTGACCACCACCGCACGACTGGTGCGCACCAACTCGGCGCCCTGGGCATCCCGGGAAATCACCCGCAATGCCTCGACTTGCTGGTTGTGCAGCAGCGGTTCGATGGCCAGCACCTCTTCACCGTAGCGGCTGTGCTCCTGGAAGTGGCCGGCCACCCAGCGCAGGTAGTCGTTGAACTCCATGCGGCACGGATAGAAGGTGCCCAGGTTGATGAAGTCCACCAGGCGCCCGTGATGCTTGAGGTAGTTGACGAAGGAATAGGGGCTGGTGGGATTGCGCAGGGTCACCAGGTCCTTGAGGAAGGAAATCTGCAGTTCGCTCTGGGTCACCAGGGTATTGCCATGCCAGCGATAGTCCGCCTGCTTGTCGAGAAACAGCGCATCCAGCGGACCGTGCTCCTGCCCGCGCTCTTCCAGCGCAATGGCCAGCGCCAGGTTCGAGGGGCCGAAACCGATACCGATCAAATCGTGAACGTGGGCCGATGCAATTGCCTGTGTCATTTCCAGTGTCCTCTGGATAAACCGCCTCAACGCGGGAGATAAAGTGTCACGGTGACCCGACTGGCCCATGCAGGACAGCGGATCGTCTGTTGAGTAGGGACGAGGACAATGAAAAAAAATTTAACTAAATGCGTCGCAATGGCAACGCCTTATTGAGCGTCCCACTGCCGCAACCGCACCCGGCAATGCTTCATGGCATTGACGATGTGCTTCTCCACCAGACTGCGGGAGATGCCCAACTGCTCGGCGATCTGCGGATGGGACAGGCCTTCGAGCTTGCGCAGGAGAAAACTCTCGCGACACAGCCGCGGCAGTTCCGCCAGGGCCCGTTGCAGCATCTCCAGGCGCTGGCCGTGGTCGAGGCTGGTCTGCGGTGAAGGGTTGAAGTAGCGCTCCTCGTTGTCCAGCACCTCCAGGGGCTCGGACTGGCGCAGGGCATTGCGCCGATGGCCGTCGATCACCAGGTTCAGCGCCGTGCGATAGAGAAACGCCCGCGGCTGCTCGATGGGCGTATCGCTGGAGCGCTCCAGGACCCGCACATAAGCGTCGTGCACCACATCCTCGGCCACCTGGCGATTGCCCAGCTTGGCGTTGAGGAAGCACATCAGCTCGCGATAGTAGTTTTCCAACTGGGCTCCCGACCGCCCGGGGGGGCGATTCTGTCCTTGAACAAGGCCGTCAATGGCCACTTGCACCCGGTAATTCGTGATGGCTGTTTAGCAGCAGCGTAATTTATAGTAATTCTCATATAGATTTAAAGTGGCGCCGCGCCACAGCGGTTGATTTATCAGCCTGGCGACAGCTGTAACTCCATGTGTCGGCAGTTAAATTCCCCCTGTGGCAGCTCGTTTACCTGACAGTTCCCCGTCTTCGCCGTTCCCGCGGTGGCCGCAAGCCTTGCCGCCCGCCCCGCGGCCGGCTGCTGTGACGGGCCGATTTCCCCCTGGCCGGAACCCTGCATGAAACGTCCCCGACATACCCGGCGCGCCCTGCTGGCAGCGCTGTGCCTGATTCCCGTTGTCGCCATCAGCGCCTGGACCTTCATTCCCCCCGGACGCGACCAGCTCGCCACGGTACAAGTCAGCCGGGGCGATATCGAAAGCAGCGTCACCGCCCTGGGCACCCTGCAACCCAGACGCTATGTGGATGTCGGCGCCCAGGCTTCCGGGCAGATCCGCAAGATCCACGTCGAGGCCGGCGACACGGTCAAGGAAGGCCAACTGCTGGTGGAGATCGACCCCGCCACCCAGCAGGCCAAGCTCGACGCCAGCCGCTTCTCCATCGAAAATCTCCAGGCCCAGCTGCAAGAGCAATACGCCCAGAACCAGCTGGCCCGGCAGAAATACCAGCGCCAGCAGCATCTCAACGCCGGCGGCGCCACCCGCGAAGAAGACGTGCAGACCGCCCTGGCCGAACTCAAGGCCACCCAGGCGCGCATCGACATGTACAAAGCGCAGATCCGCCAGGCCCAGGCCAGCCTGCGCAGCGACCAGGCCGAGCTGGGCTACACCCGCATCTATGCGCCGATGTCCGGCACCGTGGTGGCGGTAGACGCCCGCGAAGGCCAGACCCTCAACGCCCAGCAGCAAACCCCGCTGATCCTGCGCATCGCCAGACTTTCGCCGATGACCGTCTGGGCCGAAGTCTCGGAAGCCGACATCGGCCACGTCAAACCCGGCATGCAGGCCTACTTCACCACCTTGAGCGGCGGCAACCGGCGCTGGACCAGCACCGTGCGCCAGATCCTGCCGATCCCGCCCAAGCCATTGAACGAAACCAGCCAGGGCGGAGGCAGCCCCGCCAGCACCAGCAAGAGCGGCAGCGGCCGGGTGGTGCTGTACACCGTGCTGCTGGACGTGGACAACGCCGACAACGCGTTGATGGCGGAAATGACCACCCAGGTGTTCTTTGTCGCCAGCCAGGCGAAAAATGTCCTCACCGCGCCCATCGCCGCCCTGCAGGGCAGCAGCGAGCCGGACCGGCAGATTGCCCGGGTGGTGGCCAAGAACGGCTCGATCGACGAGCGCAAGGTCCGGGTCGGCATCAGCGACCGCCTGCGCATCCAGGTCCTGGACGGCCTGGACGAGGGCGAGCACCTGCTGATCGGCCCGGCCAACAGCAGCGGGGGTTGAATGCAGACCCCGCTGATCGACCTCAGAGACATCCGCAAATCCTACGGTGGCGGCGACAGCCCGCAAGTCGACGTCCTGCGCGGCATCGACCTGTCGATCCACGCCGGGGAATTCGTCGCCATCGTCGGCGCCTCCGGCTCCGGCAAGTCGACCCTGATGAACATCCTCGGCTGCCTGGACCGCCCGACGTCCGGGGAATACCTGTTCGCCGGGGAGAACGTCGCCCAACTGGACAGCGACGAACTGGCCTGGCTGCGCCGCGAAGCCTTTGGCTTCGTGTTCCAGGGCTACCACCTGATCCCCTCGGCCTCGGCCCAGGAAAACGTCGAGATGCCGGCCATCTACGCCGGCACCCCGACCGCCGAACGCCACGCCCGCGCCGCCGCCCTGCTGGAGCGCCTGGGCCTGGCCAGCCGCAGCGGCAACCGCCCGCATCAACTGTCCGGCGGCCAGCAGCAGCGGGTGTCCATCGCCCGCGCCCTGATGAACGGCGGCCACATCATCCTCGCCGACGAACCCACTGGCGCCCTGGACAGCCAGAGCGGCGCCGAAGTCATGGCCCTGCTGGACGAACTGGCCGGCCAGGGCCACGTGGTGATCCTCATCACCCACGACCGCGAAGTGGCGGCCCGGGCCAAGCGCATCATCGAGATCCGCGACGGCGAGATCATCAGCGACACCGCCCAGCGCGACCCGTCGGTACAGACCAGCACCAACCCCGGCGCCCTGCAGGCGGTGGACCTGCGCCAGCGCCTGGCCGACGGCAGCGACGCCAGCGGCGCCTGGAAAGGCGAACTGCTGGATGCGGTGCAGGCCGCCTGGCGGGTGATGTGGATCAACCGCTTCCGCACCGCCCTGACCCTGCTGGGCATCGTCATCGGCGTGGCCTCGGTGGTGGTGATGCTGGCCGTGGGCGAAGGCAGCAAGCGCCAGGTAATGGCGCAGATGGGGGCGTTCGGTTCGAACATTCTTTATCTGAGCGGACACGCACCCAATCCCCGGGCGCCCCTGGGCATCATCACCCTGAGCGACGTCGCCGCCGTGGCCACCCTGCCCCAGGTCAAGCGCATCATGCCGGTCAACGGCGCCGAAGCCGTGGTGCGCTTCGGCAACGCCGATCACATGAGCTACGTGGGCGGCAACGACACCAACTTCCCGCACATCTTCAACTGGCCGGTGGTCGAAGGCAGCTACTTCACCGAGGCCGACGAACAGGCCGGCGCCGCGGTGGCGGTGATCGGCAAGAAGGTCCGGGAAAAACTCCTCAAGGACGTCGCCAACCCCATCGGCCAATACATCCTCATCGAAAACGCGCCGTTCCAGGTGGTCGGCGTGCTGATGGGCAAAGGCGCCAGCTCCGGCGACCAGGACAGCGACGACCGCATCGCCGTGCCCTACTCCGCCGCCAGCACCCGCCTGTTCGGCAGCCGCAATCCGGAGTACGTGGCCATCGCCGCGGCGGACGCGAGCAAGGTCAAGGAAACCGAACAAGCCATCGACCAACTGATGCTGCGCCTGCACAACGGCAAGCGCGACTATGAGCTGACCAACAACGCGGCGATGATCCAGGCCGAGGCCCGCACCCAGAACACCCTGTCCTTGATGCTTGGCGCCATCGCCGCGATCTCGCTGCTGGTGGGCGGTATCGGGGTGATGAACATCATGCTCATGACCGTGCGCGAACGCACCCGAGAGATCGGCATCCGCATGGCCACCGGTGCTCGCCAGCGCGACATCCTGCGCCAGTTCCTCACCGAAGCGGTGATGCTCTCGGTGGTCGGTGGCCTGACCGGCATCGCCCTGGCCCTGCTGATCGGCGGCGTGCTGATCCTCAGTGAAGTAGCGGTCGCCTTCTCCCTGGTCGCCGTCCTCGGCGCCTTCGGCTGCGCCCTGGTCACCGGCGTCATCTTCGGCTTCATGCCGGCCCGCAAAGCTGCCCGGCTCGACCCGGTCACGGCCCTTACCAGTGAATGATCGATCGATGAAAACACCCTTGAGCCTCCTGGCCGCCTGCCTCCTGCTGACCGCCTGCAACAGCCCCGCGCCACGCCCGGACAGCGGGCTGCAAGCCCCCGCCACCTGGCAAATACCCGACACCCCCGCCGCCCAGGCCGATAACCGGCACTGGTGGAGCCAGTTCGCCAGCCCGGAGCTGGACCGTTTGATCGCCCAGGCCCGCGAGGGCAGCTTCGATCTGGCCGCAGCGGTGGCCCGGGTGCGCCAGGCCCAGGCCAGCGCGGTGATCGCCGGCGCGCCACTGCTGCCCGAGCTCAAGGGCGGGCTCAACGCCAACCGGCAGAAACTGCTGCGCGGCAAGGGCTACAGCCAGTTGGACGCCACCCGCGACAACCAGGCCGTGGACTATTTCGACGCCAGCCTCAGCGCCAGCTACGAGGTCGACTTCTGGGGCGGCCGGCGAGCCGCCCGCGACAGCGCCCTGCTGGGCGTCAAGGCCAGCGAGCTCGACCGCGCCACCGTGGAGCTGACCCTGCTCAGCGGCGTCGCCAACAGCTACACCCAGGCCCTGGCGCTGAGCGAACAAAGCCGCATCGCCCGGCTGAATCTGGACAACGCCCTGAACGTGCTCAAGCTGGTGCAGACCCGCTACGACTCGGGCTCGGCCACCGCCCTGGAGCTGGCCCAGCAACGCAGCCTGGTCGCCGCCCAGCAACGCCAGTTGCCCCTGCTGCAACAACAGGCCGAGGAAGCCCGGATCACCCTCGCCGCCCTGCTCGGGCAACCGGTGCAGGGGCTCAACCTGGGCCACCAGGACTTCGCCCAACTGCAATGGCCGAGCATCAATGCCGGCGTCCCCAGCGACCTGCTGACCCGGCGCCCGGACATTGCCAGCGCCGAAGCCAGACTGGCCGCAGCCCAGGCCGACATCAACGTGGCGCGCGCAGCGATGCTGCCCAGCGTGACCCTGACCGCCAGCCTCGGCTCCGGCGCCAGCCACGCCCCGGACCTGCTGCGCAGTCCCTTCTACAACCTCGGCGCCGGGCTGGTGGCGCCGATCTTCAACGCCGGGCGCCTGAGCGCCGAACGGGACAAGGCCACGGCCCGCCAAGCAGAACTGCTGGAAAGCTATCGCGGGGCGATCATCAACGGTTTTGCCGACGTGGAAAAAGCCCTCAACAGCATTCGCGGCCTGGACCAGCAACGCCAGTGGCAGAGCGAGGAATTGAACCAGGCGCAACGGGCCTTCGAGATCGCCCAGAGCCGCTACCAGGCCGGCGCCGAAGACCTGCTGACGGTGCTCGATACCCAACGCACCCTGTACGCCGCCCAGGATCTGAACGTGCAACTGCGGCTGTCGCGGCTGCAGTCGAGCATTGCCCTGTACAAGGCCCTGGGTGGCGGCTGGAATCACTGAATCACCAAAGGCTCGCATGACCAGCGGCATCACCACTGGCCATCGTCGCAGCGACGGCCAGGGTCCTGATGACCTAGAATCGTGCGCCCACCAACGACGCGAGCAACACCCCTACCATGCCCATCGGAACCGAGTTGGACGCCTCCCTGGCAGACGTACTGTCGATGCTGAAAAGAGCATTCCCGAACGGAGTCAGCCCAACCGATTACCGCCCTCTTCTGGCAGCGCTATATGAACATCTGTCAGATCGAAACCTGGCGAATGTCATCTCACAGCTCACCCACAAGGATCCGGATCTGGTCCTCAACGAGATCTACGAGGCCGTGACCAGCAAGAAACCGAAAGCTCAGGAGATAGCATCGCTAACTCGGCTCCTGAATCATCACGGAGCGCCTGAAACCCTGGCCGACAACTGATGCCTCGCCCCTCAAGAAGACCAGGACAATGAACTTCAGTGAATTTGAACAACTGCTGGATGCCAAGAAGAGCCTCCATCCGATCTGGTTTGAGCTCCCTTCGGACAGGACCGCCACCGAGGAGGACATCATTGAGGCTCAAAATGACCTGGATCTGAGACTTCCTGCCGAGTACAGCCAGTTCCTGCAGAAGCATGGGGGCGGCTACTTTGCCATGGGAATCGTTTACTCACTGGACAGAGACAGCGATTTCAACCTAGCCAGAATCAATCGACAACACCCACTGATTGGCAAGTGTCATCTGTTGTTTTCAGAAAACGGCTGCGGCGACTTCTACGGCTTCCGGATTGAAAATAACCAATGCCTGGCAGAGGTGTGCTTCTTCGATCATGAAACCCAGGCATGGCAGCAGACTGGATATCCAGAACTGTTCAGTTTCCTGGCCGAGGTGGCCCTTTCGATCTGAACACCCCTAGCAACGACCTCCAGATTCGAAGTTCACGATCAGTCCGGCGCCGCTACAGCAGCCGCTGCCTGACCTTCAGATGCCGCGCATACCAGGGCCGGCGCGGCACCTTGCGTAGCAGATCGGCCAACTGCTTTTCATCCTCGATAAAGGTGATGCGCAGGGCCAGCTTCATGGTTTCCGGGTCCATCTCCACGGTCTTGCCAGGCTGCAATCCGGGGATGGTGCTGCAACCATGGGTCACCGGCCCCAGCCAGGGATCGCCGGCCTCGACCCAGCGCCCCGGGGCGAACCAGGGCACGCCATTGACTTCCATACGTTGCAGTTCGCCCGGGTGAAAACGCTGGTGGGCGCGGAACCAGTCCTCCAGGCGGTCGTCGATCCAGCCATGAAAACGCCAGAACACCGGGCTGACATGGGACGAAAACGGATCGCCGAGAAAGTCGTTTTCCGGCTGGTACCAGCGCGGGGAAAAATCCGCCGGATCGCGGGCCATGGGCACCGGCGCACCACTGGAAGGATCACGCGGCACCGAGGCCCAGCGCATGTGCAACCAGTCGTGCAGGCCCAGTTCAATCTCCGAGCCGAACTGCCCCAGGGTCAGGTTCGCCAGGTAGCGCGGGTCACGGTATTGCGATTCCCAGACCTGGAAGTTGCTGTGGTAAGTCTCACCGGCCTTGATGTCGCTGACCCACTGGCTGTACTCGTCATCGTCATGGGCCAGCCAGGTCGGCGGCAGGGAACCGCCGTCATGGTTGTCGAAATAGCGGGCGAAACCCAGGCGATCACGCAGCAGTTCCGGCTGCGGCAGGGGGAAATGCTGCCAGGACGGCAAGTCCTGCATGGAACGCGCCGTGCCCAGCATGTGCCGATGCATGAAGAAGAAATCGATACCCGAGCCGTTGCGATCCTTCTTCGGACCGCGCGCATCGCGCTCCTGCCCCCGAGGACCGGGCTGCCAGCCGATGCCGCGCAGGGCGTCACGCTTCTCTTCGGAAAGCCGGTGCCACTTGTCCCGGGTCGCGTGCCACAGCTGGTGGAACAACCGATGCTCGGGCGACACCAGCCAGGCCAGCAGCGTCGGGTTCAGGCCGATACGCTGGCGAGCCTCGGGAAACATCTGCTTGGTGGCGACAAAGCGGTTGTCCAAGGCGGGCAGCGCCAGGGGCCGGTCCAGGCGCTCGACACGGCCGCTCAGGGTGCCGCTGCCGGCGTTGGCGAAATCGGCCCAGACTTCATCCAGGCTCATCTTGAACTCATAAGTGGCGGCACCGTCCACCGCCGTGGCAGGAATCAATCGCCAGTACATCTCACCCGGCTGTGGGCTCACCAGGTCGGCAACGATCCGGTAGCGCGGCTCGGCGGCGCCGCGCAGGCCCTCGGCGGTATCCAGGTAACCGCGCAGGCCACGCCCGCGCTGGGCGATGTCGAGAAACACTTCCAAGTCCTGGCGCCCCAGGCCATCGAGCCCGGCATCGGCGCCTTCAAAGCGAATGCTCCAGATGCCCCGCAACTGGTCCGCCAAGCGTTGCCCGGCGGTATCCGCCAGCTCCACCGTGGCCTCGCCCGGGGTGATCGGGAATTCCTCACGCGTCAACTCGCGATGCACATAAAACGCCGCCGGCACGGCAGCGCCAGTCAGCGCCAAGCCCGCCATGAACCCTCGTCGAGAAATCGTCATTGCCCTACCTGTGTCAGCCCTGATGCAGGCTTTATCCAAGCTAGAACGTTTATTGCCCGCGGAAATTTACCGCCCGCGCAGGGGACTTAAATTTCCTCGCCACTGGCTCGTCCTTCCCAGATAGCAAAGGCCCCCGTGCCTGCACCTTGACGGCGAATCCGACTGAGATGGCAATGACAAAACCACGTTCGAAGAAGGCTCTTTACATCGGCCTGCCGCTGGCCCTGGCGATTGGCGCCGGCGCCGGTTTCCTGGCCTGGGACTATTGGTTCAGGGACAACCCGGGCTACCCGGTCAAGGTGATGAAACAGGCCGAAGAACTGCAGGAGCGCATCCTCTCCTTCGACAGCCACATCACCGTGCCCCTGGATTTCGGCAGCACCGGCAACGAGGCCGACAAGGACGGCAGCGGCCAGTTCGACCTGGCCAAGGCCGGACGCGGACGCCTGTCCGGCGCAGCCCTGACGATCTTCGGCTGGCCGGAAATCTGGAACGGGCCCAATGCCCCCCATCGCCCCACGGCGGGCTTTGTCGACGCCGCGCGCAACGAGCAGGAAGCGCGCTACAAGATCCTCACTGGCATGGTCCGCGACTTCCCCAACCAGGTGGGCATTGCCTATACCCCGGACGACTTCCGACGCCTCAACGGTGAAGGCAAGTTCGCGGTGTTCCTCAGCATGCTCAACGCCTATCCGCTGGGCACCGATCTCGACCAGCTCGATCACTGGGCGGCCCGGGGCATGCGCATGTTCGGCTTCAGCTACGTGGGCAACAACGCCTGGTCTGACTCCTCGCGCCCGCTGCCGTTCTTCAACGACACCCCGGATGCCCTGGGCGGCCTGTCCGAGCTGGGCCGGCAGGCCGTGCACCGACTCAACGACCTGGGGGTGATCATCGACGTCTCGCAGATGTCGACCCAGGCCCTGGAGCAGGTCAGCCAGCTCAGCCGCGCGCCCTTCGTCGCCTCGCACTCGGCGCCCCGGGCCCTGGTGGATATCCCGCGCAACCTCAGCGACAAGGAAATGCAGCTGATCAAGGACAGCGGCGGCGTGGTGCAGATCGTCGGTTTCCCCACCTACATCCGTCCCCTGAGCCAAGCGACCAGGGACAAGCTCAACGCCCTGCGCGCGCGTTTCGACCTGCAACCCTTGACCGGGCTGGAAATGGCCCTGATGCCCGGCGACGCCATCATCACCGTGTGGCCCGAACAGCGTTTCGGCGAATACGCCGGCGAGCTGTACAGCATTGTCGAAGCAGAACCCAAGGCCACCCTCAAGGACTTCGGCGACGCCATCGACTACGCCGTGAAGAAGATCGGCATCGACCACGTCGGCATCAGTTCGGACTTCAACGACGGGGGCGGCCTGGACGGCTGGAAGGATGTCAGCGAGGGCCGCAACGTCACCGCCGAACTGCTGCAGCGCGGCTACAGCGAAGCGGATATCGCCAAGCTCTGGGGCGGCAACTTCCTGCGGGTCTGGGAGCAGGTGCAGAAATCCGCCAAGCCCCTGGCCCATCGCTGATCCCCCCTTTTGCCAACCAGTGAAATGAGCTCATGACCGATCGCCGTACATTTCTCAAACAGGCCGGCATCCTCGCCGCCGGCCTGCCTCTGGGCGCCGGCGCCCTGGCCGCGTCCGGCACCAGCACTAGCGCCCCGTCCCCTGCGCCCAAGGACCCATGGGCGCAACTGCGCCTGCTGTTCGACCAGGACCCGGACTCCATTCACTTTTCCAACTTCCTGGTGACCTCGCACCCAAGGCCCGTGCGTGAAGCCATCGAACGGCATCGCGCCAATATCGACCGCAACCCGGGGCTGGCCATGGACTGGGACCTGCAGGAACCCTGGAAACGCGAGGCCGAGGTGCGTCGATGGGCGGGCCGCTACCTGCAAGCCAAGCCCGGCCAGATCGCCCTCACCGGCAGCACCAGCGAAGGCTTGGCGATGATTTACGGCGGCCTTCACGTGCGGCCCGATCAAGAGATCCTGACCACGGTCCACGAACACTACGCCACCGAATACAGCCTGAATTTCCGCGTGGCCAAACAAGGCACCCAGGTGCGCAAGATCAGCCTGTTCAAGGACCCGCACCGGGTGTCCAAGGATGAAATCCTGGGCTCGATCAAGCGCAGCATCCGCCCCAATACCCGAGTCCTGGGCATGACCTGGGTGCAGTCGGGCAGTGGCGTGAAGCTGCCGATCGGCGAGATCGGCCAGTTGGTGGATGAGTTCAACCGCAACCGCGACGACAAAGACCGAATCATCTATGTGGTGGACGGGGTCCACGGGTTTGGCGTGGACAACCTGGACTTCCCCGACATGCACTGCGACTACTTCATTTCCGGCACTCACAAATGGATGTTCGGCCCTCGCGGCACCGGGATCATCTGCGCCCGTTCCGAGGAGCTCAAGGACCTGACGCCGACCGTCCCCACCTTCTCCGAAGACAACAACTTCGCCACCTCGATGACCCCCGGCGGCTACCACGCCTTCGAGCATCGCTGGGCGCTGAACGAGGCCTTCAAGCTGCACTTGCAACTGGGCAAGGCCCAGGTCCAGGCGCGCATCCACGCCCTCAACAGCTACCTCAAGCAACGTCTGCAGGAGCTGCCCCAAGTGGAGCTGGTCACCCCCCTGAGCCCCGAGCTGTCAGCGGGCTTCACCTTCTTCCGGATCAAGAATCAGGACTGCGACCAGTTCGCCGCCTACCTGATGGCCAATCGGGTGGTGGTCGACGCCGTGGAACGGGACGTCGGTCCGGTGATCCGTACCGCGCCTGGCCTGCTCAACGACGAACAACAGATCGATCGCTTCATGGACCTGCTGCGCAAAAAGGTCTGAAACCGCTCCTCCTTGCGCCCTGCGTCACTTTTAAAAAGAGAGTCATGATGAAACAGCATTCACTGAGCACCGCCCTCCGCCCGCCCCTGGCCAGCCTCTCCCTGGCCTTGCTGCTGAGCCTGTTGCTGCCGACCGCCGCCCAGGCCGCCGCCTCGCCCCAGCCGGGCAAGGTGTTCAAGGACTGCAAGGACTGTCCGGAAATGGTGGTGCTGCCCGCCGGCACCTTCACCATGGGTACCCCCGCTGACGAGGTCGGCCGCCAGGAGGACGAAGGTCCGATGCATGAAGTGACCTTCGCCAAGCCATTCGCCATCGGACGCTTCCAGGTCCTGGCCGGCGAATGGGCCACCTACCTGAAGGAAACCGGCTACCAGATGCCCGACGGCGACACGCGCCCCGGTCGCGAATGCAAGGCCGGTAAACCCCGCTACCCAGTCGGCCCGCGCCAACCGGCGGTGTGCATGGACTTCAACGAAGCCCAGGCCTACACCGCCTGGCTGTCCAAGCGCACCGGCCAGCACTACTACATCGTCAGCGAAGCCATGCGCGAATACGCGGCCCGCGCCGGCAGCACCGGCCCCTTCCCCTTCCCTTTCGACGAGGGCAAGGAATACAGCATTGCCAAGCACGCCAACACCTACGGCCCGGAAGACGGCTTCAGCTTCACTTCGCCCGGCGGCTCCTTCCCCCCTAACGCCTTTGGCGTCTACGACATGCACGGCAATGTCTACGAGTTCACCCCCGACTGCTGGCATGACAGCTATGTCGGCGCCCCCACCGACGGCAGCGCCTGGACCGAGCCCAACTGCAGCGTCCTGCAGATGCGCGGCAACGACTGGACCGAAGCGCCGATTTTTTCCCGCTCAGGCAACCGCAACAACATCTACCCCACCGATCGTGGTGACTGGCTGGGGTTCCGGGTTGCCCGCGACCTTTGACCCTTCCCCTCATCGACTGACGGAGACACACCATGAAAGCAGCTTTGTTCACCCTGTCGCTGAGCGACGGTTCCACCGCCAGCGTGCATGACGCCGAAGAGAACCAGGGCAGCCTGCACACCGAGGGCTTCGCGGCACTGACCTTTCGCAGCGATGGCGAACTGATCGAGATCGCCGGCGAGATTGCCCCCAACTACCCGGCCAGCGCGCTGCTGGCCTTGTTGGGCGGGCATTTCTGCTACAAGAAAAAGTCCGCCCAGGTGCGGGTTCGCCTGCGTGCCAGCCGCGACTTTGCCGTGTCAGCCATCCGCCAGGGGGTCTTTGACACCTTGCTCGCCGTCGATGCCCACCAGGTGGAGCTACAGTGCCGACGCAGTACCTTCTGGCAGCACCCGCTGCCCTGGCTCAGCGCTCCGGCCAGCGCCCACACCGCGCCCTTCTACCAGTTCAGCGGCGAGAAACGTCACCCGCAACGCCCGCCACTGCCCCAGGGCGAGGTGTACCGCCGTCGTCTGCCGGGGCTCAACACCGAGTTCAGCCTGCGCACCATCGATCCGGACCGTGACCTGCAAGCCTTCAATCGCTGGATGAACCTGGAACAGGTGGCGTTCTTCTGGGAGCAGGCCGGTAGCCTCGACGAGCACGCCGCCTATCTGCAAGACATGCTCGCCGACCCGCGGGTCCATCCGCTGATCGGCTGCTACGACGACGAGCCCTTCGCCTACTTCGAAGTCTACTGGTGCAAGGAAGACCGCATCGCCCCCTACTACGACGTGCAGGACCACGACCGCGGCTGGCACGTGGTGGTGGGCGAGAACAAGCACCAGGGCATCGGCAAGCTCAAGGGCTGGTTCAATTCGCTGATGCACTACATGTTCCTGGATGATCCACGTACCCAGCGCATCCTTGGCGAACCGCGCATCGACCATGACCGGCAGATCGACTTCCTCAAGTCACAGGGCTTCGGTCACCTGAAGGACATCCAGCTGGCCCACAAGAAAGCCGCTCTGCTGCGCCTGGAACGCGAGTTCTTCTTCGATCGGCCACTGTGAGCTGATCCAGCGGTCGCTGCAGCCTCCCTGCAGCGACCGGCGCACCGCGCGACGCCAGGCCTGCGCTAAATCCCCCCAGTGCCACTTCGTCTTCTCTGCAACGGTCTTGAGTCAAGCCCCGTCCCGAACGCGACAGCCTCCTCAAGCCCGGCATTGCAGCGCACTGCACGCCGCGTCGCGCTGTGCACCCGGCCCCTTGCCCGTATCTCGATCCATTCCAGAGGAAGCGCACCAGATGAACCCGACGGCTGCACCCCGGCCCCCATGCCCCAACGCAAACCGCCTCTCACCCGCCCTTATCCGTGCTTGAACCAGGAGTCATCATGAACAGCCCTCCGCGTAGCCGCAGCGCCATCCGTGACCTGCTGGGCCTGCTCAAACCTTTCTGGCCCACCGTGGCCGTCTCGATCGTGCTGGGCATCATCGGCGGCCTGAGCATCACCGTCCTGCTGGCGACCATCAACCAGGCCCTGAACGGCGCCGACGGCCTCAGTCGCGGCGTGGTCCTGACCTTCGCCGGGCTGTGCCTGCTGGCGCTGCTGTGTTCGATTCTGTCGGACATCGGCAGCAACTACGTCGGCCAGCACATCATCAGCAAGCTGCGCAAAGACCTGGGGGAAAAAGTCCTCAGCGCGCCCATCGAGCAGATCGAACGCTATCGCAGCCATCGCCTGATCCCGGTACTGACCCACGACATCGACACCATCAGCGACTTCGCCTTCGCCTTTGCGCCACTGGCCATTTCCCTGACCGTGACCCTGGGCTGCCTGGGTTACCTGGCCCTGCTCTCATGGCCGATGTTCCTGCTGATGCTGGTGGCCATCGTGATTGGTTGCAGCGTGCAGTTTGTTGCGCAAACCAAGGGCATCAAGGGCTTCATGGACGCCCGGGATGAAGAGGACAACCTGCAAAAGCACTACAACGCCATTGCCGACGGCGCCAAGGAACTGCGCATCCACCGGCCGCGCCGCAACCGCATGTTCAACCAGCGGATCAAGCACAGCGCCGAGCACATCTGCAACAAACAGATCGAGTCGGTGAACATTTTCATCGTCGCCAAGACCTTCGGCTCCATGCTGTTTTTCGTGGTCATCGGCCTGGCCCTGGCCCTGCAGTCCTTCTGGCCCAACAACGACCGCGCAGTGATGAGCGGCTTCGTCCTGGTGCTGCTGTACATGAAGGGCCCCCTGGAATTGCTGATCGGCAACCTGCCGATTGTCAGCCGCGCCCAGGTGGCCTTCCGCCGCATCGCCGAACTGTCCGAGCGCTTCTCCTCCCCCGAACCGCACCTGCTGCTCAGTGAAACCGCAAGCCAACCCCAGACCGTGCACAGCCTGGAACTGCACGATGTGCGCTACGCCTTCCCGGCCGTCGAAGGCAGCGCGCCCTTTGCCCTGGGTCCGGTGAACCTGCGGATCAAGCAGGGCGACATCGTCTTCATCGTTGGCGAGAACGGCTGCGGCAAGACCACCCTGATCAAGCTGCTACTGGGCCTGTACCGACCCCAGGAAGGCGAGATCCGCCTCAACGGCCGCCCTGTCACCGCCGAGACCCGCGACGACTATCGACAACTGTTCACCACCATCTTTGCCGACTACTACCTGTTCGATGACCTGGTCCAGGGTGGCGAACAACTGCCCGAAGAGGCCGAACAGTATCTGCGCCGCCTGGAGATCGGGCACAAGGTGAGCATCCGCGACGGGGCCTTCACCACCACCGATCTGTCCACCGGGCAACGCAAGCGACTGGCGCTGGTCAACGCCTGGATCGAGGAACGCCCGGTGCTGGTGTTCGACGAATGGGCCGCCGACCAGGACCCGACCTTCCGGCGGATTTTCTACACCGAGCTGCTGCCGGACCTCAAACGCCTGGGCAAGACCATCATCGTCATCTCCCACGACGATCGCTATTTCGACATTGCCGACCAGTTGGTGCGCATGGAAGCGGGCAAGGTCAGTTGCGAACTCGAACCGGCCTGATTTTTTCGTATCGGCTTTCCGGTTTTCGGGAAGTCGAACGTCTCATAACAAGTTTGAGAAACATTCACATTTAAAACGAATTCCCATTGCCGCTTAATAAGAGCAAATGAACATGCCAGCACCTCTTGGACTCACCCCCCTGAAAAAAGCCCTGCTCATGCGCCATGCGCTGCGGCCGAGCTTGCGTCCCTATCTGCTTGGGGCCGTATTGGCGCTGCCCTGTGCCGCCCAGGTACAAGCCCAGCAAGCTAATTTCGATATTCCTGCACAGTCCCTGGGCAGCGCCTTGCAGACATTCGGCCAGCAAGCCGACCTGCAAGTGCTCTACAACCAGGACAGCGTCCAGGGCAAGCGCAGCACGGCGATCAAGGGCGCCTTGCAGCCCGACCAGGCCCTGTCGCAACTGCTGCGCGGGACCGGGGTGAGTTATCAGCGCCAAGGCAACACCGTGACCCTGGTGCAAAGCAGTGGGGCTGTGGAGCTGGGGACCATGAACATTTCCACTCAGGGGCTGGGGAGCACCACTGAGGGGACCGGTTCCTACACCACCGGGCAAAGCAACTCGGCCACGCGCATGGACCTGTCGCTGCGTGAAACGCCGCAGTCGGTGAGCGTCATCACCCGCCAGCAGATGGATGACCAAGGGTTGACCGAACTGGCGCACGTCATGCAGCAGACCCCCGGGATCACGGTCAACCGCGAGAGCTCCGAAGGCTACGTGTATTACTCGCGGGGCTTTGAAATCCAGAACTTCCAGTACGACGGCATTCCCAGCCTGGGCACCGACGGCGGCAACATCCGCGACAACTACAGCATCGGCAACACCCTGATCTACGACCGTATCGAAGTGCTCAAGGGCGCTACCGGCCTGGTCAACGGCATCGGCTATCCGTCCGGGGTGATCAACATGGTGCGCAAGCGCCCCACCCGGGAATTCCAGGGCCACGTCGCCGCCGGCGCCGGTTCCTGGGACCGCTACACCAGCGAAGTGGACGTTTCCGGCCCGCTGGTGGAAGGCGGTGCGATACGCGGACGGATGGTGGCCGGCACCGGCAAGCGCAACAGCTTCATCGACTACCAGAAAGGTGAACAGAACGTCTTCTACGGCATTCTCGAAGGCGACCTGAGCGATTCCACCACCCTCAGCGTCGGCTACGACTACCAGAAGAACAACAACGACGCCACGACCAACACCAGTTTGCCGGTGTTCTACAAGAACGGTAATCGGATCAAGTTCTCCCGTTCCACCAACCCGGCGGACAAGTTCGCCTACCGCAACCAGGAAACCCAGCACGCCTTTGTCGGCCTCGATCACCAGTTCGACAACGACTGGACCTTCAAGGCGACAGTCAATACGCGCAAGTACACCTCGCGGGAAATCATCGCCGGCATGTCCAGCGAGCACGTCAATCTCGACAACAGCCAGGACTATGGCTACCTGCCGCCGGGCGGCGTGGCCAACTTCGGCTCCAACAGCGACGAGAAGTCCTTCGATGCCTACGCCAAGGGTCCGTTCGCGCTGTTTGGGCGCACCCACGAACTGGTGCTGGGCTACAACTATTCCCACGCCACCACCCGCTCCAAGCGTATCGACGGCACCACCACTGGAGTCATCGACGACGTGCTGAACTGGAACAACAGCATGCCCTACCCGACCGACTGGGCCTGGTGGTCGACCTTCGACATCAAGAGCACCCAGAAAGTCTCCTACGCAGCGGTGATCCTCAAGCCCACCGATGCCCTGAACTTCATACTCGGTGCCCGGGTCACCGACTACGACTGGCAGATCGATCGGGTCAACGCCCTGCGCCAACTGCCGAGCATCTCCACCACCAACTCCGGGGAAGTCATTCCCTATGCCGGCATCACCTATGACCTGGACGACTACCACACGGTCTACGCCAGCTACACCGACATCTTCAAACCGCAGCCCTACAGCCTGGACGTCAGCGGCAAGTCCCTGGAGCCGCTCACCGGTCAGAGCTACGAAGTGGGGGTCAAGGGTGAATACTTCGACCGTCGCCTGAACGCCAGCCTGGCGCTGTTCCAGCTCAAGCAGGACAACCTGGGCGAGAATACAGGCGTCATGGGCGTTGACGGCTTCGAGGCCATGCGTGCGATCAAGGGCGCCACCACCAACGGCGTCGAACTGGAAATGGCCGGTGAAGTGCTGCCGGACTGGAACGTCAACGCCGGCTACGTCTACCAGGAGTCCTACGACGCCAAGAACAAGCGCGTGGCCACCACCCAGCCACAGCACTTGTTCAAGGTAGCCACCACCTATCGCCTGCCTGGCGAACTGAACAAAGTCACCGTAGGCGGCAACATGCAATGGCAGAGCTCGACCTCCTTCGTCGACAACAGCTTCGTCGATGCCGCCTACAACCAACTGCCCAGCCACAAATTCACCCGTGCCAGCTACGCCGTGGTGGGCCTGATGAGCAGCTACGACTTCAACCAGAACCTCAAGGCCACGGTCAACCTGAACAACGTCTTCGACCGCAACTACTACAGCGGTATCGGCACCTACAACTCGATCTACTACGGCGACCCGCGCAACGTCATGTTCAACGTCAAATACAGCTTCTGATTCCCCCTAGTTGAACCCCTCCCTGCCCCGGTCACCGGGGCGGGGATTTTTTTGCCCGAGGCGCCAGCCTCGACCCGACGTTTCGCCCCCAGTCTTCGGCATTGTCATTGGATTTGCGCTCCGGCGAAGAGGCCCGCAAGCCATACAGCGCCCGAGCCAAAGCCTTGTTGGCAAGCCAGCTTCAGGGGAATGAGTGCGCGCGTTCAGCTTCAGGCCGGCCGCAAGGCCGCCGTCTGGCTCTTGATTTTGATCTTGATCTGAACGCCCCGTTAACCACGATGGCCGAACGCAGGCATTGAGCCGTGGGTAACCCGGCAGGGATGCCGGGTTAGCCGCCACCCGGCCAGGGATGGCCGGTGGCGGCAGCCCACGGATCAATGCCGGAGTTCGGGCATGCCTCGCTATGCGAGGCACCGAGTGGAGGGGCAAAGCCCTTTGGTTACTATGGGGCCCCAAAGTGACTCGCCGTAAGGGCGAAACCGCCATCCGCCGCACCCGCAGCAATGGATATGCCCCCTCCCAACCGCCAGCGGCCAGCCCCGCAGCAATGGAGCTGTACTCCAACCCACGCCGCAAAAGCCCAACCACCACCAGATTTCCCCCATCCAAAAAAAACGGGAGAACAGTCACCTGTCCTCCCGCCCATCACACCAATCAACGATACCTAAACCCCTAACAGCACCTCCCGCCTAACCGGCGTCCCGCCCTGCTGCGCCAACGCCAACACCTGCGCCAGCGACCGCACCGCCGAACCATCGGCCAACAGCCAGAGCATCTGCACCAACTGCAGATTCAGCGCCTCTACCGCCGCCTCGCTGAAGGCATTGAGACGATGGTCATAGTGGAACTGCAACTGCCCCTTGAGCTCGACATACAAAGTCAACGCCGAACTGGTCTGCTCGAAGCTGTGCATGCTCTCCAGACGCAAATCACCGACATCCCCACCCGCCGACGCCGCACTGACCGGATAGTTCTCGAACACGATCACCGTGTCGCTCAACTCCCCGCCCGGCAACCCGGCCCAGCGTTCGATATCGCTCAAGGCACTGTAGCCATGCTCACGCATCAGCAGGTTGCGTCCTTGCAGCGCCTGCAGCCAGTCACCCACGCTCTGCTCTGGCTCGATACTGGCCACCAGCGGCACATCGTTGATGTACAGCCCCAACTGCTGCTCGATGCCCTTGAGCTGTGGCGGGCGTCCGGCGATGGTGGCGCCGCAGGCCACCGTCGACTGACCGCAATGCACATGCAGGAGCAACAGCCAGGCCGCCTGCACCAGGGTGTTGGCGGTGATCTTCTGCTGCCGGGCGAAACGGGTCAGTTGCTCGGTCTGGGCCTCGTCGAACTCGAAGTAATGCTGACGATGCCCACCCCGCTGCCGATCGCCCTGGGCCATCGCGCAGGCACTGAGCAAGGTCGGCACCTTCAGTGGCTTGAGCTGTTCACGCCAGAAGCGTTCGTCGGCCTGCTGGTCACGGGCCTGCAGCCAGGCAATGTAGTCATGGTAGCCAGCCGGTCGGTGACTGATGGCCTGCCCGGTGTAGGCCGCCAACACATCGTTGAACAACTGGAACCCGCTCCAGCCGTCCAACAGGATGTGATGGTTGGTACAGATCAGCCGGTAGCGTCCCTCCCCCAGCTTGATCGCCTGCAGACGCAGCAACGGCGCCTGGGACAGGTCGAAGCCCTTGAGCCGGTCAGCCAGGGCCAGACGCTCCAGCGCAGCGCTGCTCAACACAGTGCCGTCGAGCTCCTGGAACGGCACCTCGACCTGCTTGTGGACCACCTGCAGCGGCTGCACCAGGGACCCGCCCCAGACAAAACGGCTGCGCAGGATCTCATGGGTATCCATGGCCTGCTGCCAGGCCTGACGCAGTCGCTGCGGGTCGACGCCTTGCACATCCATGCACATCTGGTTGACGAAATCCCCCGCCTCATGGTCCTGCAACTCATGCTGCAACAAGGCCTGCTGCATCGGCGCCAATGGGTAGATGTCCTCGATCTGCGCCGGCACCAGCGTCAGGGCGTCGAGCTGTTCCTGGGTCAGCCGCGCCAGCGGGAAGTCCGATGGCGTAACGCCGCCGCGGGCCTGGCAGCAATGCTCCACCAGTGCCTGCAGCGCCTGGACATAGTCCTGGGCCAAAGACTCGATCTGCGCACTGTCGAACATGCGCTGACTGAAGCTCCAGTCCAGGCGCAACTGGCCGTCGTACACCTTGCCGCTGATGGACAGCCAGTTGCCCAGGGGCGCATCGATGCTGGCATCCGCGCCATGGGCCTCGGGCGCCGGAATGAATAGCGCCTGAGGATCATCGAAACTGCCGTCGAACTGCCCCAGGTAGTTGAAGGTGACCCGAGGCTGGGCAAGCCCCTGCAACGCCTCGCGACTGGCGGTATCCCCCAGGTAACGCAGGGCACCGTAGCCGATCCCCTTGTTGGGAATGGCCCGCAGCTGTTCCTTGATCCGCTTGATCGAAGACTCGGCGCTATCCCCGGCGCTCAGGCGCACCGGGAACACCGAGGTGAACCAGCCCACGGTGCGGCTCAGGTCCAGGTCCTCGAAGAGTTGCTCACGCCCGTGGCCTTCCAGCTGGATCAGGGTCGAAGGCTGTCCGGTCCACTGCCCCATGACCTGGGCCAGGGCCGCCAGCAACAGGTCGTTGACCTGGGTCCGGTAGGCGGCTGGAGCGCGTTGCAGCAAGCGTTGGGTGGTCGCGGCATCGAGCTGGACCTGCACGCTGCCAGCGTCACGGCTCAAGGCCTGGGTGCCAGGTTCGACCCCAGGCAACGATGCCTGTGCGCCCGCAAGTTGCGCGCGCCAGTAGGCCAGTTCGGCCCGGGCCTCGGGCCCATGGGCATAGGCTTGCAGGCGTCGGCCAAAGGCCTGATAAGAACTGCTCTTGGCAGGCAACTGCAGCGCTTGCCCGGCCAGCGCCTGGGTGTAGGCGCTTTGCAGGTCCTCGAACAACAGGCGCCAGGACACGCCATCCACCACCAGGTGATGGGCCACCAGCAACAAGCGCTGAGTGGAGTCCGCCAGGGTCACCAACAGCGCCCGCAACAAAGGCCCGCGCTGCAGGTCGAGACTGCACTGGACCTTCTCGCAGAGCTGCTCCAGCTCGGCGGCGTTGGCGGCTTCGGCCTGCCACAACAGGTCCGGACCGGGCCCGGACTGATCCAGCGGACCATGGCTGGCACTCCAGCCTGCGCTCCCCTGCTGGAACTGCAGACGCAATCCGTCGTGATGTTCAAGCAAGGCTCGCAAGCCCTGCTTCAGGGCCAGCGGGTTCAAGGGCGTGGCCGGAATCAGCAGCACCGACTGATTGAAATGGTGCCGCTGGGGAATCGGCTCGGCAAAGAACAGACGCTGGATCGGCAGCAGCGGCATGTCGCCGCTCACCGGTCCCTGGTCGATGTCGTCCTGCACCCCGCACTGCGCCACCGCCGCCAGCCCTCCGATGGTCTGTTGCTCGAACAGGTCCTTGGGGGTAAAGCGGATCGAGGCCTGACGCGCTCGACTGACCAACTGCAGGGAGATGATCGAGTCCCCGCCCAGCTCGAAGAAGTTGTCGGTCAGACCGACCTGCGCCAGCTTCAGCACGTCCTGCCAGATCTGTGCGAGGCGCTTCTCCAGATCGCTGCGCGGCGCCACATAGGCGTGGCTGGCCTGGACCATTTCCGGCATGGGCAGCGCCTTGCGATCCAGCTTGCCATTGGGCGACAGCGGCAAGCGTTCGAGAAACAGCCAATAGGACGGCACCATGTTGTCGGGCAGGCAGGCCTTCAACGTCTGGCGCAGGGTTTCACGCAACCTTTCCTGGTCTTGCTCGTCCTCACGCGCGGTCGCGGCCGGCACCAGATAAGCCACCAGCCGCCGGCCATGGGCGGTGTCCTGGGCCAGAACCACCGCCTCGCTGACCTGTTCGTGGGCCATCAACCGCGCTTCGATTTCGCCCAGCTCGATGCGGAAGCCACGGATCTTCACCTGGTTGTCGATACGCCCCAGGTACTCGAACACCCCATCACTGCCCTGGCGCACCACATCCCCGGTGCGATACAGACGTCCCCCCAAGGGGCTGTAGGGATCGGGAACAAAGCGTTCGGCGGTCTGCGCGAAACGCTGCAGATAACCTCGCGCCAAGCCATTGCCGCCGATGTACAGCTCTCCGGCGACCCCCACTGGCAAGGGATTGAGATCGGCATCCAGGACATAGGCGCTGCGCTCGCCGACGCAATGGCCGATGGGCGCATAAGCAGCCTTGCAAGGCTCACCGGCAGCGGTTTTCCACACCAGCGGCGTGACCACGGTTTCGGTGGGCCCGTAACCGTTGATCATGTACTGGGGACGCAACACCTGCTGGACCAGCTCGAAGCTGGCCTGCGGCATGGCATCGCCGCCAAAGCTGTAGAGGCGCATGGGCGGCGGATTGCCGACCCGCTGCACATGTTCCGCCAACTGATGCAGGTACGCCGGAGGAAAACCGGCCATGGTCACGCCATGGCGGCGAATCGCTTCACAGGTCTGCTGCGGGGTCCACAGGCTGTCGTCACGCAGCAGCAGGCTGGCGCCGCAGACAAAGGCGGTCAGCCAGCGTTCATGAGCGCCGTCGAAGGAAAACGACAGGAAGTGCAGTTCACAGTCCTCGGGCGTCATGCCATAGCGTTCGCCGGTGGTGCGACAGTGCATCGCCAGCGGACCATGGGCCACGGTCACGCCCTTGGGCTGACCGGTGGAACCCGAGGTGTAGATCACATAGGCCAGGCTCTCTGGCGCCACTGTTACCGCAGGCGCGGTCAGCGGATGCTGCCCGACCTCCAGGCGCGACAGATCGAGCACCGCCAGACCGGCGGCCGAAGGCAGGCGCTGCAACGACTCGGTGTCACTGAGCAACAGGGCCATGCCGGAATCCGCCATGAGGTAGGCCAGGCGGTCGGCTGGGTAGCTCAGATCCAGCGGCACGAAGGCGCCGCCGGCCTTGAGCACCGCCAGCAAGGCCACCAGCAGCCCCTCGCCCCGGGGCAACGCCACGCCGACCCGGACCTCCTGGCCGACCCCGCGGGCCACCAGTTCATGGGCCAGGCGGTTGGCTCGCTGGTCCAGTTCTGCGTAAGTGAAGCGCTGCCCGGCAAACAGCACCGCCTGACGCTCCGGCCAGCGTTGTGCGAGGGCACCGATGCTCTCGTGTACCGCCGGCTCGATCCCCGGCGCGACGGGCGCTATGCATTGGCTCGCCGTCTCGGCCGGGGTCAGCAGCTCGATGGCGCCCAGTTGCAACTGGGGGTTATCAATCAGTTGCGCCAGCAGGTGTAGCAGATGGCCGTTGAGGCGCTCGATCACCGCCGCGCTGAAGGCCTCCCGGGCATAGCCGTAGCTGATGCTCAGGCGCTGCTCCAGCGCCACCGCCACCGACAACGGATAGTTGGTGCGTTCACGACTGTGCACGGCACCGAAGCGCACGCTGGAAGCCTCCTCCTGCTCCAGGGCCTGGGCCACCGGGTAGTTGTCGAAGACCAGCAGGGTATCGAACAGCGCTTCACCGCTGCTGCCGGCCCAGCGCTGGATATCGTTGAGCGGCGTATGTTCGTATTCGCGCAGTTGCAGATTGTGCGCCTGCACCTGGTGCAGCCACTGCGCTACGCTCATCTGCGCATCGGGGGTGGCGATCACCGGCAAGGTATTGATGAACAGACCGATCTGCTGCTCGATCCCCGGCAGCTCCGAAGGACGCCCCGCCACCGTCGCGCCAAAGGCCACGGTGCTCTGTCCGGTATAGCGCTGCAACAGCAGGAGCCAGGCCGCCTGCAACAGGGTGTTGGCGGTGATTTTCTGCTGCCGGGCGAAGGCCACCAGGCGCTCGGTCCACGGCAGGGTCCAATCATGGTGGAGCTCGCCATGGCCGGCATCCGCGCCCGGGTTTTCCAGGGCGATGCTGCCTGCCAGCCGGGTCGGGGTCGACAAACGCCCCAGTTGCTCGCGCCAGAAACGTTCACAGGCGCTCAGATCCTGGCGTTGCAGCCACTGGATGTAGTCGCGATAACGCCCCGGAGCCTGTGGCGGCACCACCCCGGCGTAGCGTTGCAGGACCTCGCTCATCAACTGCGAACTGCTCCAGCCATCCATCAGGATGTGGTGGTTGGTGTAGATCAGCTGGTAGTCCTGGGCCGTGGTCTGCACCAGGCACAGGCGCAACAGCGGTGCACGATCGAAATGCGCACACAGGCTGCGCTCTTCGCCGGCCAGCGCGTCAAGGGCCGGCTCGCTGGCCTGCCCGGCCGACCAGTCGAGCACCCGGAACGGCAGCGCCAGCTGACGCTGGACAATCTGCACCGGTTGCTCCAGCTCCGCTTGCCAGTGGAAAGAGGTACGCAGGATGTCGTGGGCCTGCAGGGCATCTTCCCAGGCCCGGCGGAAACGCTGCGGGTCCAGGCCCTGCACCGACACCCGGAGCTGATTGACGTAATCGTCGCTGGCCTGCTCGTAGAGGGTGTGGAACAGCATGCCCTGCTGCATCGGCGACAAGGGGTACAAGTCGGCGATGGTACGTGGGGCCACCGGCAGCGCATCCAGCTGAGCCTGGTTCAACCCGGCCAGGGGGAAGTCCGATGGCGAGACGCCCGCCGAGGTATCCAGGGTGCAATGCTCGATCAGCGCCTGCAGTTCCAGCAGGTAATCATCGGCCAGGCGCTGAACCGTCTGCGGCTTGAACAACTGATGGCTGAAGCTCCAGCTCAGGGACAGTTCGCCCCCATAGACCTGGCTGTTGACCGTCAACCAATTGCTCAGTGGCGCCTCGTGGTGACGTTCGTCACCGGCCGCTTCCGGCGCCGGAGCCAAGAGTGACTGCGAGTCGAAGCTCTGGTCGAACTGCCCCAGGTAGTTGAAGGTGATCCTCGGCTGCGCAAGCCCCTGCAGGCGTTCGCGGACCGCGTCCGGCCCCAGGTAACGCAACGCGCCATAACCCAGGCCATTGGCCGGGACCCGACGCAAGTCCTCCTTGACCGCCTTGATCGAATCCGAGAGTGGCTGCGCCGGAGTCAGGCACAGCGGATAGAGACTGGTGAACCAGCCCACCGAACGCGACAGGTCGACATCGGCAAACAGTTCCTCGCGCCCGTGACCTTCCAACTGCACCAGCATCTGCGAATGCCCGGTCCAACGGCAGATCACGCGCGCCAGGGCGGCCAGCAACAGGTCGTTGATCTGTGTGCGATAGGCCTTGGGGGCTTCCTGCAACAGCTGGCTGGTCAGCTCCCGAGGCAGCCGGGCATTGATCGCCGTGCCATGGCACGCCAGGTTCGCCCCGGCGGGATAGTCCAGGGGCAGGCCCTGAGGCGCCTGCTCCAGTTGCCGGCACCAGTAATCCAGTTCGTCGGTGTGCCCAAGGCGCTGCGCCCAGTCTTGCAGGTGCACGGCCCAATCCTGGAAAGCACTGGTCTTGGACGGCAGGACCGGCACCGCACCCTCGGCCAACTGCCGATAAAGGCTTTGCAGGTCCTCCAGCAGAATCCGCCAGGACACGCCGTCCACCACCAGGTGATGGATGACCAGCAGCAAACGCTGGCTGCCATCGTCCAGGTCCATCAGCACCGCGCGCAACAGCGGCCCCTGTTCCAGGTCGAGACTGCTCTGGGCCTGTTGGCCCAGTGCCTGAATAGCTGCGGCATCCGCCACCCACTGCCGCCAGAGGCTGACCGGCTCGGGATGCTCCTGGTGTTCGGCCTGCCAGAGGCCGACGTGCTGTCGGTACCTCAGGCGCAACGCATCGTGCTGCACCAGCAGTTGGTTCAGGGCGCGCTCCAGCAGCGGCACCTGCAACGGCTCGCGAGGGGTCAGCAGCAGCGACTGGTTCCAGTGCTGGCGCTGGGGAATGTCGCTGGCAAAAAACACCTGCTGGATCGGCGTCAGCGGCATCGGGCCACGCACCGGTCCCTGATCGATGAACAAGGCCGTGCCTTGCTTGGCCACCGCTGCCAGCTCAAGAATGCTCTGGCTGCGGAACACGTCCCGGGAGGAAATCTGCAAGCCCGCCTGGCGTGCGCGGCTGACCATCTGGATGGCGATGATCGAGTCGCCACCGAGTTCGAAGAAGTTGTCGTTGATACCGATTCGCGGCTGGTTCAAGACCTCCTGCCAGATATCCACCAGTGTCTGTTGCACGGGGTTCTGTGCCGCACGGTAGAGGTCCTGCGGACGGCCCTGCTCAGGGCGCGGCAAAGCCTGGCGATCCAGCTTGCCGTTGGGGCTCAGGGGCAGCGCCGGCAGCAACATCAGATGGCTGGGCACCTGATGGGCCGACAGGTGCGCGTTCATGTGCTGCTTGAGCCCTTCCTTGCACTGATCCGGGTCGAGCCCGGACTGGCACACCAGATAGGCCACCAACTGCTTGCCCTGGGGTCCATCCAGGGCCAGTACCGCACACTCGCGCACCCAGGGATGACTGTGCAGGCAGGCCTGGATTTCTCCCGGCTCGACCCGGAAGCCACGAATCTTGATCTGCTGGTCGATGCGCCCGCAGAACTCGATGCTGCCGTCGCGGCGGTAGCGCACCTGATCGCCAGTGCGGTACAGGCGGGCGCCGCCCTGCGGGTCGAAAGGATCGGGGATGAAGCTGGCAGCGGTCAGCTCAGGACGCCGATGGTAATCACGGGCCAATCCGGCACCGGCCAGATACAGTTCGCCCAGGCTGCCGACGGCGGCCGGCTGGCCTTCGCTGTCCAGCACATAGGCGCGGACATTGGCCAGTGGCCGGCCCAAGGGAATCGACGCAGCCTGGGACCAGTCGCCCTCCACGGCCTGGGTCAGGGCGCCCACGGTGCTTTCGGTCGGCCCGTAGTGGTTGACGATCCGGCACTGCGGCGCCAGGCGCTGGATGCGCTCAACCAGGCTCACCGGGCAGGCTTCGCCACCCAGCACCAGGCACTGACGTGGCAGCACCGCGCCATTGTCCTCACCCAACAGCGCCGCCAGGTGCGAGGGGACAATTTTCAGCACATCGATCTGTTGCTGTTGCAGGTACTGGCCCAGGCCCGCACCGTCCACCGCCAGATCGGCGCTGATCACATGCAGCGCCTGGCCGCCGCACAGGGCACCGAACAGCACCGTGTGCCCAAGGTCCGCCGCCGGCGTGGACACCAGCGCCATGCTGCGGGCCGACGCCAGCGGCAGACGCTGATGAATGGCCGCCACGTAGTTGGCCAGGGCGCCGTGGCTGATGGTCACGCCCTTGGCCCGACCCGTTGAGCCGGACGTGAAGATCACGTACGCCAGGTGTCCGGGAGCCGTCAGGGGTTCGAGGTTGTCGGCACTCAGGGCCTGGCGTGCCGGCGAATCCTCGAGGGGCTCGATACAGAGCCCGGGCAGATCGGCAAAACGCCCGATCATCTGCTGTTGGGCCAGCAACTGGGTAATCCCGCTGTCCTCGATCATGCCGTTGAGGCGTTCCTGCGGGTATTCGGGGTCCAGAGGCACGTAGGCGCCGCCGGCCTTGAGCACCGCCAGCAGGCCCACGATCATCTCGATCGAGCGTTGCGCGGCAATGCCCACCAGCACATCCGGCCCCACGCCGCACTCGCGCAGCTGACGCGCCAGGCGGTTGGCCTGCGCATTGAGCTGTTGATACGTCAGTTGCTGCCCGGCGCAGACCACGGCCAGCGCATCGGGGCTGCGCACTGCATGCGCCTCGACACAGGCCGGTACCGACAGGGGTGGACGCTCAAAGGCGCTGCCGAGGTTCCACTGCTCCAGTATCTGCGTGCGCTCTGCCACATCGAGCATCGGCAGTTCGCCCAGGCGACGCTGCGGTTCGCGCACCACCGCCTGCAACAGGTTGTGCCAATGCCGGGCCATCTGCTCGATGGTCTGCGGGTCGAACAGGTCGCTAGCGTAGACCAGCGCTCCCTGCAGGCGCCCGCCTTCTTCATGGGTGTTGAAGGTCAGGTCGAAGCGCACGGATTCGCTGTCGCTGGCCAGGGCCTCGATCTTCAGCCCGGGAATCTCCACCCGCGCGCCTTCGTTGTCCCCCGCCAGGTGGTTGTAGAGCACCTGGAACAAGGGGCTCTGGTTCAAGCTGCGCTCAGGCTGCAGGGCATCGACCAGTTGCTCGAACGGCAAGTCCTGATGCGCCTGGGCCTCCAGCACCCGGGTCTTGACCTGGGCCAGCAAGGCACTGAATGACTGCTGCGGGTCGATCTCGGCCTGCAGCACCTGGGTGTTGACGAAGAAGCCGATCAGCCCCTCGACTTCGGCCCGCGTGCGGTTGGCCACCGGCGTGCCCACGCGAATGCTGCGGGCACCGCTGTAGCGCTGCAGCAGCACCTGCAGGGACGCCAGCAGCACCATGAACAGGGTGCAGCCGGTACTCGCGGCCAGTTCGCGCACACCGCGGTCCAGGTCCTGATCGAAGACCATGGCGTGGCGCCCGCCCCGGGCACTGCGCAGCGGCGGGCGCGGCCGGTCCAGAGGCAGTTCCAGGGTCAAGGGTTCGCTGCCCAGGCGCTCGCGCCAGTACTGCAGCTGCCGCTCGGCTTCACCGGCTTCCAGCCACAGGCGCTGCCAAACGGCGAAGTCGGCGTACTGCACCGCCAGCGGCGCCAGGTCCGGCGCGCGCTGGTATTGGCGCCAGTGCACATAGGCGCTGGTCACCTCGCCCACCAGGATCGGCAGCGACCAGGCATCACTGATGATGTGATGGGTACAGAACAGCAGCACATGTTCCTGGGGCCCGAGCTTGATCAGGGTCGCCCGCAACAGCAGGTCGTGCTCCAGGTCGAAGGGGCGTTCGCCCTGCTCCGTCACCTGTTCGGCCACCTGCGGGCCGGACTCCTCAAGGTGGCTGTAATCCAGGCGCTGCAGAAGGAATTCACGCTGGGGATGAATCACCTGCATCACTTGCTGGCCGTGCAGGCTGAAGGTGCTGCGCAGCACTTCATGGCGGTCGATCAGGTACTGGATACTGCGTTGCAGATCGGCGTCCTGCAGGTCGCCCTGCAAGCGCAGCACCGCCAATTGGTTGTAGGCGCTGGAGGTGGGCTCCAGTTGCCAGAGAAACCACAGGCGCTGCTGGGCATAGGACGCGCACATCAGCGTCTGGTCCTGGCTGCGCCCAGGGATCGGCAACAGGTCCAGGGACAGCCCCTGCTCGATCATCTTGCGCTGCAAGGCGCTACGCTCCTGGGGGCTGAACGCGGCGAACCGCTTGGACAGCGCCAGCATGCGCTCGGGTAACGGATTCATCACTCCTGGGCCTCCGCAAACAGGGCTTCCAAGGCATCGACCTTGTCCCCTGTCACCCCGGAATCACGATGCAGCTCGACCTGTCGGGCCAGCAGCTCCACCGTTTCGCCCTCGAAGAACACCCGCAGCGGCAAGGACAGGTTGAGCTCGCTTTGCACCTTGGAGCGAATGCGCGTGGCCAGCAGCGAGTGGCCGCCCAGGGCAAAGAAGTTGTCATGCACACCGACCCGCTCCAGTTGCAGCGCCTCTTGCCAGATGGCGGCCAGGGTGGCCTCCAGCTCGTTGCGCGGCGCCACATAGGCGCTGCCTTGCAGCTCCAGAGCGCTCAGGGCGTTACGGTCCAGCTTGCCGTTGGGGGTCAGGGGGAAACGCTCCAGGACACTGAGGAACGACGGCACCATGTACTCGGGCAACTGCTCGCGCAGCTGGGCCAGCAGGGCCTGCTCCTGGGCCTCGCGGTCGTCGACCTGGGCCAGCACCACATACGCCACCAACTGTTTGCCGGCCGCCGTGTCCCGGGCCACGACAGCGGCTTCGCGCACATTGGCAGCTTGCCCGAGCAGGCTTTCGATCTCGCCCAGCTCAATGCGAAAGCCTCGGATCTTCAGTTGGAAGTCAATCCGACCGAGGTAGTCGAGCGTGCCCTGGGGCAAGCTGCTGACCCGGTCCCCGGTGCGATACAGGCGCGCGCCGGGGGTGCTGGCGAACGGGTCCGGGAGGAAGCGACTGGCGGTCAGGGCCGGACGCTTGAGGTAGCCACGGGCCAGGCCCGGACCTCCGATGAACAGCTCGCCCTCGCGACCGATACCGGCCAGTCCGGCTTCTTCATCCAGCACCCGCAGTCGCGTACCGGCGATAGCGCCACCGATGGCCACCCGCTCATCCACAGGCGACTGCTCCACGGCAAAAGCCGAACACCAGACCGCACTTTCCGAAGGGCCGTATTCATTCACCAGCAAGGTCTCGGGCAGCCGTTCCCGGTGCCGCAGGGCCAGCTCCACCGGACAGGCTTCGCCGGCCACGATCACACAGCGCAGTGACGGCTGCTGCAGGGCTTCGAGGATTTGCGCATAGAACGATGGCAGGGCCAGAAAGTGGGAAATCCGCTGCGCGTCGATGAGCTCGGCGACCTGCTGCGGGTCCTTGTGCTGTTCTTCGCTGGGCAGGTACAAGGTCGCGCCCTGGCTCAGGGTCCAGAAGATCCCCGCCACGGAGCTGTCGAAGGAGAACGAGGACAGCATCAGGAAACGTTCCAGGGGCGCCTGGTAGAACGCGCCGCGGGCCAGGGTCGAGGTGCTGGCATTGGCGTGGGACACCATCACGCCCTTGGGTTTGCCGGTGGAGCCCGATGTATAGATGACATACGCCAGGTTGTCGCCCGTGCTGCGGCTAGGCAGCGCTTGGGCGTTGCCGCTCAACAGTTGAGGGTCCAGGCTGATCTGGGGCAGGTCGGCCGGCAGGACAATGTCCGGATGCAGGGGTTGCAGGCTGATCAGGCAGCGCACCGCTGCGTCCTCGAGCATGAAGGACAGGCGCTCGCTGGGATAGGCCGGGTCCAGCGGCAGGTAGGCGCCACCGGCCTTGAGAATCCCCAGCAGGGCCACCACGATCTCGATGGAACGCGCCCCATAGACCCCGACGATGGCGTCGCTGTCGACCCCTTGCTGGCGCAAGCTGTGGGCCAGCTGATTGGCCTGACGGTCGAGCTCGGCGTAAGTGATTTCCCGGCCATCGACATGGATCGCGGCACGCTCGGGAAAGGCCCGGGCGGCCTCTTCAAACAGCTGGTGCAGCAGCGGTGCAGCGGCGGCGCTCAGGTCCGCGCTGCGATCGAAATCCTGCAACAGGCGCTGCGCCTGATCAGCGCTGACCAACGGCAATTGCTCAAGGGTCAGGCTGCTGTCCGCGGCGGCCGCTTTGAGCCACTGGGCGAACTGTTCGAGCCAGGCGGCAGGCAGGCCGTCGGGCAGCAGACGGGGCTGCCAGCTCAGTTGCAGCGACAGCTGGTCGGCCTCGGCCCGGGCCTGCAGGTGCAGCTTCTCGAAGTACGCCCGATCGAGGAGCAGCTCCTGCACCTCGGCGCCTTCGCTGTAGGAGCAACCCAGGTCCAGGGGACGGGGCTGCTCGGCGCCGAACGCTTCCAGCTCGTTCAGGCAATCCTGCCAAGAGCGGCTCAGGTCCAGCTGATGACGGAACGCCTGCAGGTTGTCCTGCAAGGTGGCTTGGGGCTGCAACGTGACGGCCACGGGCAGGCGCCGGCTGAAATGGCCCAGGGTCTGCTGCAACTGGTCGCTGCGACCGTCCACGGTCAGCGCCACCAACAGCGAGTCCTGCTGGCTCAGCCCGGCGAGGAAACCGGCCCAGAGGAACAGCAGGCTGTCCTCGACACTCAGCTCGGCCGCACTGGCCAATTGGCGCAATGCCGGTGCCAGATCGGTGTCCAGGCGGCATTCCTGCAACTGCGGCGCAAAGTCCAGGCGGCGCTCGAACGGCAGGCGCACGCCCGGCTGCTGTCCGGCATACAGAGTGCGCCAGAACTGCAGGCCTTCGCGACCGATCGCCTCCTCCCCCAGCTCGCTCTGCCAGGCGGCGTAATCGGCGTACTGCAGGCTGTCGAACGCTGGCAACTGCCGTCCCGCACACAGTTGCTGCAGTTCGGTCATCAGCAATGCCAGAGACTGGCGGTCACAGCTGGCCAGGGTCACGCTGATCAGCAACTGACGATCCAGCAGCGAGGCCACCAGGGGCACTTCGGCCAGGGCCAGGCGATCCTCGGCACGGGCCTGTTGCAGGCTGCGTCCCGCTTCCAGCGACAGGCGCAGGCGCACCTGGGGGGTGATTTCCTGCACCGGTTGCTTGAAGCCGGGCACCTGCCGGTAGCGGGTGCGCAGGATTTCGTGGCGCTGGCACACCTCGTTCAGTGCGGCCTCCAGCACAGCACGCTCGGGCGGCGTGTCGAAGGACAGGAGCGCCTGCGCCGCCAGCGGCTGGCCCAGGTACTGCTGCTGGGAAAGAATCGCGGCCTGCTGGGCCGAAATCTGAAACGTCTCTGCTTGGGAAAAGTCGGTCATGCTGATGTCCTTAACCAATGGCCACGTCGGTGCTTTTCAGCGGGACGGCCATGGCTGTGAGTATTTTGCGCGGGCCTGAATATTCGTTGCGGGCGTGCAGGGTGAGGATGTTGTCGAGCATCACGACGTCGCCCTTCTCCCAGGGAAACTCCACCATCACCTCGCGATAGAGCTGTTGCAGATGGGTGATGTAGTCATCGGGGATCGGGCTGCCATCGCCAAAGAAGGTGTTTTGCGGCAGGTCCTCGGGCGCGAACTCCGCCAGCAGGCTGTCGCGGATGCTCTCTGGCAGGGTCAGGGCATTGAAGAACGTCGCATGGTTGAACCACACGCTCTCGCCGGTACGCGGATGCCGGACCATGGCCGGGCCCTGTTGCCGGGTGCGCAGGCGGTTGCCGGACTTCCACTCCGGGGTCACGCCGATCTTCGCGCAATAGGCCTCGACCTCGGCGCGGTTGTCGGTCTGGAACACGGTCTGCCAGGGCAGCCCCATGCCGTCGCCATAGTTGCGCACATAGAGCACGCGCTTGCGCTGGAACTCTTCGCGCACCTGTGGATCGATCCGCGCCAGCAAATGCCGGGTGTCGCCAAATGGCGTCTCGCCGCCGGTGGTCGACGGCACGTCGCAGTAGAAATACAGGTGCAGCGGAAACACCGGGGAATAGGAGTGCTCGTTGTGGGGAAAGATCTTTTCCACGGCCGGGTAGTCGGTGGAGCTGTAGACGTTGAGTTTCTTGGTGATCTGGGTCCGCGGCGAGGCCCGGAACAGGTACTCCAGGGCACCACCGGAAATCGAATCGACGCACTGGTTGAATTCGTTGATGTCCTGCACCGCGAAGCCGCGGAACAACAACGTTGCGTGCCGGTCGAGCTTTTCCTGGAGCAGCTCGCGGTTTTCCCCGGCCCACTGCGCCAGCCCCACGCCAGGAACGTTCGGCGTGCACAGCAGGGGAATCGAGCTGTTCTCGAACAGCGGCGTGAACGTCACCAGGCTGGATTGGTCCAGGCTCAAGCTCTTGCGCCGTCCCTTGCCCAATGCCGGTATGGCTTGAGACTCGAATTTCGACATGACCCACCTCCGATTCGCGGTATCAGGCGCGGCAATCGCACGCGCCTGCATGATTGTTCAATATGGCTTCACTCGACCGGCACCCGTCCTGGACGGCGCCGCTGAATCGGGTGCTGTTGCTTGAGCAGGGCCTGGCGCTGTTGCAACTGGTCTCGCTCGCGCAGGTATTGGATATCCCGTGCCTGGTTCAGCAACGCCGCCAACGGCGCCTGGGTATCGACCACCATCAGCTCGAACACCGCCTGCAACTGCTCGAACAGGCACGCCATGTCCGCGGCGGTGTAGAGCCCGGCATCGCACTTCAGGCCGAGGTAGATGCCCTGGGGCGCATTGACGAACTCGGCCACCAGGTCCAGCTCCGCGGCAGCCCTGCCGGCAGCCACCGGCTGCACGTCCAGGCCGTCGATCGACAAGGGCTGATCAAGGCTTTCCTGATAGATGAACTTGATGCTGAACAACGGTGAACGACCGGCGCGCCGGACCACCCGCAGCGCCTCCACCAGGCGCTCGAAAGGCAGGTCCTGGTGATCCGAAGCACCGATGACCGTGCTCCGTGTCACCTGCAGCAAGTCGCTGACGCACTGTTGTTCCTCGACACTTATCTGCAATACCAGTTGGTTAACGAAGAAGCCCACCAGATCTTCAACGCCGGCGTGATTGCGGTTAGCGATATCGGTCCCCAGACGCACCCGCGAACTGTCGCTGCGCTGCCCCACCACCAGGGCAAAACCTGCCAGCAGCAGCATGTACAAGGTCACCCCCTGGGCACTGGCAAAGGCGCGCAGCGCCTGGCTCTGAGCCGCCGAAAAATGGAACTCGTGGAGATCGCACAAGGGTGACGGCGCCTGCCCTGGCTGCACCGTGGCACTGGCGGGCAAGCGCGTGAGGTGATGGTCATCGCCCAGGACATCACGCCAGTAATCGAGCTGACGCTGCAGTTCACCACCTTCGAGCCATTGGCGCTGCCAGACAGCGAAGTCCACGTAATGCAGGGCCGGCTCCGGCAACGGGCTGGCCGTGGCGGTCCGATGGGCGTGATACAGGCTTACGAACTCGGTCGGCAAAATGCCGAACGACCAATGGTCGGCGACGATGTGGTGCAGGGTCATGAGCAGCAGATGCCGTTGCGGCTCCAGCCGCAGCAGGCGTACACGCATCGGCGGACCGGCGATCAGGTCGAAGGGCTCCGCGGCCTGTTGCTGCAACTGCTGCTGGGCCATGGTCTCGCGCTCGGCCAGTGGCAAGGCGCACAGGTCATCGAACACGAACGACAGCGGCAGGTGGCGATGGACGTGCTGCCAGCTCTCGCCTTCGACCTCGCTGTAGGTGGTACGCAATACCGAATGCCGCTGCATCAGCGATTCGAAGGCTTGCCGCACCGCCTCGATGTCCAGCTCGCCACGCAACTCCAGGGCCCGGGCGATGTTGTACATCGAGCTCTGCGGCTCCAACTGCCAGAGGAACCACAAGCGCTGCTGGGCAAAGGACAACGGCTGTGGCCGCGAGTCATCCACCCGGCACAAGGCCGGGGCCGCCTCCGGAGCCTCAGTGGCGCCCAGGGCGGCGACAAAGGCCTGCAGGTCGGGCGCATCGAACAGGGTCCGCAGCGCGGCCTGCAAGCCCAGCTCATGCCGCACCCGGCTGATGACCTGGGTGGCCAGCAACGAGTGCCCGCCCAGGGCGAAGAAGTTGTCCTGCAGGCCGACCCGCTCGACTTCGAGCACGCTCTGCCAGATCGCCGCCACCTGCTGCTGCAGTTTGCTGTGCGGGGCCACATAGGCTTGTTGCAAGGCACTCAAGTCCGGCTTGGGCAGGGCCTTGCGGTCCAGCTTGCCGTTCGGGTTGAGGGGCAGGCGCGGCAACAGCAGCACGTGGCTGGGCAACATGTAATCCGGCAGCGTTTCCTTGAGCCCGGCCTTGATCAGCGCGCAACGCTCAGCCTGTGCCTGAGCATCGCCCAGGTCGTCGTCGGTATCCCCAGGCAACGCAGAGGGCACCACATAGGCCACCAGTTGCATGCCGTTGTTGGCCGGCACGGCCAGCACCACCGCCTCACGCACATCTGGCCGAGCCGACAGGCGCGCCTCGATTTCCCCCAGTTCGATGCGGAAGCCGCGGATCTTCACCTGATGATCGATGCGGCCGATGTACTCGATCGCCCCTTGCGGGTTGTAACGCGCCAGGTCGCCACTGCGATACAGCCGGGCGCCGGGCTGACCGGCAAAGGGGTCGGGAATGAAGCGCTCGGCGGTCAGTCCCGGCCGGTCAAAATACCCCTGGGCCAGGCTCGACGCAGAACCGATGCACAGCTCTCCGGTGCCGCCTTCGGGCAGCAGATTGAGGTCGCCGTCGATGATCCGCAGGGCGCGGCCGATGATCGGCTGGCCGATCGGGATGCCGTAGACCTCGCTGGCATCCTGCTCCCGGCAGTCGTGGACACTGGAGACCACGGTGGCCTCGGTCGGGCCGTAGGTATTGAGCAGGCGTACCCCCCCAAGCCCGGCGGCGTGCCACAGGCGCAAGCCCTCCACCGACATCGCCTCGCCGCCGACATGCACCTGGCGCAGGCGCCCCAGGCTGCGGATACCGTCGGCCATGCACTTCTTGGCCAGCAAGTGCCAGTAAGCCGCCGGCAGGTCGGCCAGGGTCACGCCCTGGCTGACGATCACCGCCGCCAGTTGCTCGACGGCCCAGGGCTCGTCGCCGCGCATCACCAGGGCCGCGCCGAGACAAAGGGTTGGGTAACACTGCTCGACGAAACCGTCGAAGCTGAAGGTGGCGAATTGCAGCACCTTGTCGGTGGCGGTGAGTGCCGAATAATCCGCCGCCGCTTCGCAGAACGCCGACAAGGCCCGGTGATCGATGGCCACGCCCTTGGGGACCCCGGTGGAGCCCGAGGTGTAGATCACATAGGCCAGGTCTTGCGGGCAGGCGCGGTTCTGCGGATCGGCGCTGGAGCAATGGCTCAAGCGTTGCGCCAGGCTCGGCAGATCCCAATGCAGCACGCTGTCGGGCAGCAGCGGCGCGGCCCAGATGCCGGTGTCGCTGAGCAGCAGGCTCAGGCGGCTGTCGGCAATCATGAACGCCAGACGCTCTTGCGGGTATTGCGGGTCCAGGGGCACATAGGCCGCGCCACTCTTGAGCACCGCCAGCAGGCTGACGATCAGTTGCGGACCGCGCTTGAGTGCCAGGCCGACCCGATCCCCCGGGCCAATCCCCTGGGCTTGCAGACAATGGGCCAGGCGGTTGGCCTGGGCGTTCAACTGGCCATAGTCCAGTTGCTCGCCATCGACCACCAGCGCCAGCGCCTCGGGCGTGGCCGCCGCCTGCGCGGCGATCCGCTGGTGCACCAGCGGCGCCTGGGCGGGCACCACCTCGGCCAGCTGGCTGTGCTGCAGCAAGTCCTGGCGCGCCTGTTCGCTCAACAACTGCAAGCCCCCCAGGGCCGCGTCGGGATCGGCCATGAACTGCAGCAGCAAATGCCGCAACTGGGCACAGAAGCCCTGGACCTGATCGGCACTGAAACGACTGCGGTCATAGCTGAAGTCCAGGCTCAGGTGCTCGCCCAACTCGATGCCCAGGGTCAGCGGATAGCTGGTCTGCTCGTGGTTGGCCAGGCCGGAGAACTGCAGCCCGGCCGGAGCCCCCTCCTTGAGGGCCTGGGCCACGGGGAAGTTCTCGAACACCAGCAGGCTGTCGAACAAGGGGGCGCCCTGGTGCCCGGCCCAACCCTGGATCTCGTAGAGCGGCACGTGCTCGTGTTCGCGCAAGCCCAGATTGAGCGCCTGCATCTGCTCCAGCCATTGCCCCACGCTGCACTGCGAACGTGGCTGGCAAATGATCGGCAAGGTATTGATGAACAGCCCCAACTGCTGCTCGATACCCGGCAGCGGCGCCGAACGCCCCGCCACGGTGGCACCGAAGATCACGCACTGCTGCGCGCAATAACGCTGCAGCAACAGTGCCCAGGCGGCTTGCAGCACGGTGTTGAGGGTGACCTTCTGCTGCCGGGCAAAGCTGCCCAGGCGTTGTGTCAGCGCCTGGTCGAACCCTTCCAGGTGCTGCCCATGGCCGCTGCCCGACACCGGCTTGCGCACCCCGTCGGCGAGCAAGGTCGGCGAGTCCATGGCGTGCAGGCGCTCGCTCCAGAACTGTTGTGCAGCCGGGGCCGACTGCTGCTGCAACCAGCCCAGGTAGTCGCGATAGCGGCCTTGGGGCGCCGGCAAGCGAGCGCCGCCGTACAACTGGATCACTTCGGCCAGCAGGCTGGCATTGCTCCAGCCATCGAGCAGCAGGTGGTGGCAGGTGTAGATCAGGTGCCAGTGGTTGTCGGCGATGGGCACCAGCAGCAGGCGCAGCAAGGGCGCCCGATCCAGCTCGAACCCCCGGGAACGCTCTTGCGCGGCCAGTAGATCGAGATCCGCCGGGGCCGATGCCAGTACCTGCAACGGCACCTTGACCCGGTTCCTGACCAACTGATGGGCGCTGTCCAACCCTTCCCAGTGCACGCTGCTGCGCAGGATCGGGTGGCGATCCAAGGCACTCTGCCAGGCATCGGCAAAGCGCTGGGGATCAAGGCCGTGGATGTCCAGGCGCAACTGGTTGATGTAGGCCTGTTCCTGGGGCTCGTAGAGGGTATGGAACAGCATGCCCTGCTGCATCGGCGTCAGCGGATACAGGTCCTCGATGGCAGCCGCCAGCACCGGCAGCGCGTCGAGCTGTTGCTGGGAGATCCGTGCCAGCGGGAAGTCCGAAGGCGTAGCTTGGGCCTGATCCAGCCCACAGCAGTGCTCGATCAGCAGGCGCAGCTCGGCGAGGTAGTCATCGGCCAGCCGCTGGATGCTGGAGTCGCTGAACATTTCCTCGCTGTAGCCCCACTGCAACGCCAGTTCGCCGCCATAGACCTGGCCTTCCAGGGTCAGCCAGTTGGCCAGGGGTGCCTGTGGGTCCTGAGCCTGCCCGCTGCTCTGGCTGGCCGGCGTCCACAACGCCTGCTCATCGAACTGGCGATCGAACTGGCCCAGGTAGTTGAAGGTGATCCGTGGCTGCGGCAATGCCGCCAGCGCCTGACGCTGGGCCGGGCTGCCCAGGTAGCGCAGCAAGCCGTAGCCCAGCCCCTTGCCGGGGATCGCGCGCAGTTGCTCCTTGATCCCCTTGATTGCAGCCCCAGCTTGCTCGGCCGGCTGCAGGCGCACCGGGTACAGGCTGGTGAACCAGCCCAGGGTGCGGGTCAGGTCCAGATCGTCGAACAGGTCCTCGCGACCATGCCCTTCCAACTGGATCAGGGCCGAAGCCTGCCCGGTCCAGCGGCACAGTACGCGAGCCAGGGCGGTCAACAGCAGGTCGTTGACCTGGGTGCGATAGGCGCTCACAGCCTGTTGCAGCAGTTTGCGGGTCAGCCCCACATCCAGTCGCGACTCGATCTTGCGGCCATGACGGTTCTGCAGGCCGCCCGCTGGGTTGTCACAGGGCAAGTCGCCGGCTCCGCTCTGCTGCGCCAGCCAGTACGGCAGTTCGGTCTCGCGCTGCGGCGCATGCTCCCGCAAGCGCCGGGCCCAGGCCTGATAGGCACTGGTCTTGGGTGGCAGTTGCACCGTCTGAGCCTCCGCCAACTGCCGGTAGGCCTGTTGCAGGTCCTCCAGCAGCACCCGCCAGGACACCCCATCCACCACCAGGTGGTGGATCACCAGCAACAGTTGCTGGCGACCCGACTCGTGCTCCACCAGGACCGCGCGTACCAGGGGGCCGGCTTGCAGGTCCAGGCTGCGCTGGGCCTCGTCGCACACTGCCGCCAGGGCCTGGTCATGCTCGACCCGGCACTGCCACAGGTCGAAGTGGCTGGCAGGCTCGGCATAGGCCTGCTGCCAACCCTGCTGCGTGCCGACAAAGCGCAGGCGCAAGGCATCGTGATGATTGACCACCTGCAACAACGCCACCTGCAACAGCGCTGGCTGCAAGGGCTGGCGCGGGTCCAGCAGCAACGACTGGTTCCAGTGCCCCGGTCGAGGCACCTCCTGAGACAGGAACCAGTGCTGTACCGGGATCAACGGCACCTCACCGGTCACTGGTCCCTGGTCGATCTGCGGCTGATCGTCGAGGACCGCGACCTGGGCCAGGCTGCGCACGCTCTGGTACTGGAACAGGTCCCGGGGCGCCAGACGGACCCCGGCCTGACGGGCGCGACTGACCACCTGGATCGAGATGATCGAATCACCGCCAAGCTCGAAAAAGTTATCGTCCAGGCCTACCTGAGCGAGCCCCAGCACATCGCACCAGATGCCCGCCAGGGCCTTCTGCATGGCGTTCTCCGGGGCCACATAGGCCAGTTGCGGCGCCGTCTCGGGCAGCGGCAAGGCCTTGCGGTCGAGCTTGCCGTTGGCGGTCACCGGCAAGCGATCCAGGGCCAGCAGGTGATGGGGCACCATGTACTCCGGCAGGCTGCTGGCCAGCCAGGCCTTGAGTTCGTCGGTCCACCCCTGGGCCTGGGCGCCCTCTTGCAACACCAGATACGCCACCAGGTGCTTGGCGTTCTGCACCAGCACCACGGCCTCGCGCACGCTCGGGTGCTTCATCAGCCGGGCTTCGATTTCACCCAGCTCGATACGCAGGCCCCGCAGCTTGACCTGATGATCCAGGCGCCCCAGGTACTCGATCACGCCATCGGCGCGCTGGCGCACCCGGTCGCCGGTGCGATACAGCCGCGCGCCCTGGTGGAACGGGCAAGGTACAAAGCGCTCGGCGGTCAGGGCCGGGCGCCGGTGGTAGCTGCGCGCCAGGCCGCTGCCACCCAGGTAGAGTTCGCCGGCGACGCCGGCCGGCACCGGTTGCAACTGAGCATCCAGCACATGGGTGCGCAGGTTGGCGATCGGCCGGCCGATCGGCACGCTGCTCGCGCCTTCATCGACACAGGTCCAGTGGGTGACATCGATTGCGGCTTCGGTCGGGCCGTACAGGTTGTACAGGGCCGCACCGGGCAGTCGGGCAAAGACCTGCTGCTGGGCTTCCAGGGGCAGGGCCTCGCCACTGCAGACGATGCGCGTGAGGCTGCTGCAGGCCGATACCCCACTGTCATGGATAAAGGCCTGGAGCATCGACGGCACAAAGTGCAGGGTGCTGATCCGCTGTTCGGTAATGATGCGGATCAGTTGCGCCGGTTCCCGGTGGGCGCCCGGGGCCGCCACCACCAGCCGCGCGCCGGTCATCAGCGGCCAGAAAAACTCCCAGACCGAGACGTCGAAGCTGAACGGGGTTTTCTGCAGCACCGCATCACTGGCGTCCAGGCCGTAGGCCTGCTGCATCCAGTACAGGCGGTTGACCAGCGCCGCGTGGCTGTTGCCTGCGCCCTTGGGCTTGCCGGTGGAACCCGAGGTGTAGATCACATAGGCCAGGTTCAGCGGGTCGACCAGCGTCTCCAGCGGGCCGCTGTCATAAGCCAGCAGCGCGTCCTGATCCTGGTCCAGGACGATGACCTTGAGCGCCTGCGCATCGGCTTGGAAATCCAGCAGCGGCAGCAGCGAACGCTGGCTCAGCAAGAGGCGGATGCCGCTGTCCTCGATCATGTAGGCCAAGCGGTCCCGGGGGTATTCCGGGTCCAGGGGCACGTAAGCGCCACCGGCCTTGTGGATCGCCAGCAGGCCCACGACCATTTCGATGGAGCGTTCGATGCAGATGCCCACCAGCACATCCGCCGCCACACCCTGCTCACGCAGCAAGCGGGCCAGGCGGTTGGCTCGGGCATCCAGTTCGGCGTAGCTCAGTTGCTGCTCGCCGAACACCAAGGCGCAGGCGTCGGGGGTACGCCGGGCCTGAGCTTCGATCAGTTGCGGCATGCTCAACCCGGTGGGGTAAGCCTGCGCCGTGGCGTTCCAGTCGTGCATCAGGGTCTGCTGCTCACGGGCATCGAGCAGCGGCAACTCGCCTATGCGCTGCTCGGCATCCCCCAGCATGGCCTGCAGCAGGCCGAGCCAGTGGCGCGCCATGCGGGCAATGGTGGCGGCCTCGAACAGATCGTCGGCGTAGGTCAGGGCGGCGTGCAGCGTGCCGGACTTCTCGTAGGTGTCCAGGGTCAGGTCGAACTGGGTGGTGCGGCTCTGCCACTGCACCAGGCCCAGCTCCAGGCCGGACGCGGTCTGCACCGTGCTGATATCCGCCACTTGCGGCTGGTGGTTGTACATCACCTGGAACAGCGGCGTGTGGCTCAGGTTGCGCTCCAGCTTGAGCGCCTCGACCAGTTGCTCGAACGGCAGGTCCTGGTGGGCCTGGGCCCCCAGCGCTGCATCCTTGACCGCCTGCAGCAGCTCGCCGACCCGGGTCTGGCCGGTAAGCCGGGTGCGCAGTACTTGAGTGTTGACGAAGAAACCGATCAGCCCTTCGACTTCGGCGCGATTGCGGTTGGCGATGGGCACGCCGACGCGGATATCGCCCTGGCCGGTGTAGCGGTGCAGCAGCACATTGAAGGCGCCGAGCAACAGCATGAACAGGGTGACGTTGTGCTGCCTGGCCAGGGTCCGCAACTGTTCGGCCAGCTCCGGCGCCACGGCAAAGTCATAGCGGGTGCCGCGGTAACTGGGCACCGCCGGTCGCGGATGATCGGTGGGCAGTTCCAGCACCGGGTGCTCGTCGCCCAACTGCGCCTGCCAGTACTCCAACTGCCGCGCCTGCTCCCCCGCTTCCAGCCAGCGGCGCTGCCACAGGGCGTAGTCGCTGTACTGGATTGGCAGCGGCGGCAGTTGCGGCGCCTCGCCCCGCTCGAAGGCGTCGTAGCAGCGGATGAACTCGTCGATCAGCACGTTCATCGACCAGCCGTCGGAGACGATGTGGTGCAGGGTCAGCAGCAACACATGCTCCTGCTCATCGAGTTGCAGCAGCTTGACCCGCAGCAGCGGACCGCGGTCCAGGTCGAACGGCAGCAGCGACTGGCGCTGGGCCTCGGCCGCCACCGCCTGCTCGCGGCCGGGGGCGTCGATGGCGCTCAGATCGAGAAACTCCACCGACAGCGAGCCCGTCGCCGGCGCCTGCTCCAGGCGGTCGTCGGCATGGCGCTTGAACACCGTGCGCAGGGTTTCGTGGCGCGCCACCAGGGCGGCGAACGCCTGCTCCAGCGCCTGGCGATCCAGCGCTCCGTTCAGGCGCACCGCCCCCGGCAGGTTGTAGGCGCCGCTCTGCGGGTCCAACTGCCAGAGAAACCACATGCGCCGCTGGGCGTAGGACAGTTCCTGACGGTCCTCGACGGCCACCTCGGCCGGAATTGGAAACAACGAAAAGTCGATGTTTTCCGCTCGCAGGCTATCGAGGAATAACCGGCGCTTCTCCAGCGGCAGCTCGATAAACCGGCGTGCGAGTTTCAGGGACTTTTCAGCGTTCATCGGGGGTTCATCCGTACATGTTGGGTATCGAGCAATGGCTCGGCTATCCCTACGAAACGGATGGCCCAGGAGAAAAATTAACCCCGCCCAGCGCGGACGCAGGGGCATCGCCACGGTAAATTGCGCAGGCCGCGGCTCGTCAAATCAGGACCTTCTCCTGAACAAGGTCGCGATCATGTCCTCAGCCACTTCTCTGGCCAGCTCCCTGGCCCAAGGCCTGCGCAAACTGGTAGGCGCCGGCGCCCAGTCACCCCGGGGTTACCGGCTGATCAACGTCGAGCTCAAGCAACGCATCGACCTCAGCCCCTCCATGACCCGCCTGGTGTTCGGCGGCGCCGACATCGCCCAGGCCCGCACCCTGGCCCCGGACCAGCGCATCAAGCTGCTGTTTCCCGGGGCCGACGGCACGCCTGCGCAATTGCCGGTGGAAGGCGACTGGCAAGCGGCCCGGCGCCAGTTGCCGGCCGAGCGCCAGCCGCCGATGCGCACCTACACCATCCGCGCCTTGCGCTTGCATCCGGCGGAGCTGGATGTGGACTTCGTCCTGCACGGGGTCAATGGCCCGGCCTCGGCCTGGGCCACCCATGCCCGGCCCGGCGACTGTCTGCAGATGGTGGTGCCGAACAAGGCCTACAGCGGCGACCCCGGCGGTTATGAGTGGCTGCCGCCGGCGGGGATTGGCAAGGTGCTGCTGATGGGCGATGAAACCGCCCTACCCGCCATCGCCGGGATTCTCGAGGAGTTGCAGGATTACCCGGATTACCCGGACGTGCAGGTGTTCATCGAGGTGCCCCATGAGAGCGACTGCATCGACCTGCGCTGCCATCCGCAGACCCGGCTCAGTTGGCTGCCCCGGGACGTGCTGGGGGCGCAACATGGCGAACCGCTGATCCATGCCGCCCGGGAGCTGGCCGAGCTGCCGCCGCCCAGCACCGGGTGTCGGCCGCTCAAGGTCGCCGATCGCGACCTTGAGCAACGTCCCTGGGAAACCGCCAAGCCGGCGGACAACCGCTTCTACGCCTGGGTAGCCGGCGAGTCCGCGACGGTGATGAGCATCCGCCGCCACCTGATCAACGAGCGCGGCCAGGAGCGTCGCAACCTGACCCTGATGGGTTACTGGCGCCTGGGTATGTCCCTGGGTTGAGCCCACCAACCGCCCCCTATTCCCTATAGCCGCTGCCGAGCCCGCGAAGCTGCGCAAAGGTCCGAAGGGCCTTGCTTGGCGATCGCCAGTCGAACCTTTGGAGCCCTCAGGTTTTTTGCGTCCCTGCGGGCCGTGCGCAGCCTGCGGCAGCGGCTACAGGGAGCATGTCTGTAGCCGCTAGGAAAGCGCGGCTACCGGTTGCAGGTGGCGGCGGCGATGCACTTCCAGGTGGCCCTTGATCAGGCTCAGCACCTTGGTTTCCTGTTCGTGGATGAAGAAGTGCCCGCCCGCGAGCATGTCCACGGAGAAGCTGCCGCAGGTTTCCTGGCTCCAGCCAATCAGTTGTTCGCGGGTGGCGCGGTCGGTCGTGCCCCCCAGCACATGCACCGGGCAATTGAGCAACGGGCGCTGCAGCGGGCGAAAACGGCCGCACAGCAGGAAGTCAGCCCGCAGGATCGGCAAGGTCAGGCTCATCAGTTCCTGGTTGGCCAGCACCTCTTCGCTGGTGCCATTGAGGGTGCGCAGCTGTTCGATCAGCTGTGGGTCAGTCTTGGCCTCGGCAAACCCTCGGTCGTATTCGCTGCGCAAGGTCGGTGCCGCCGTCCCGGAAGCGAACAGCGCCACCGGTTCCGGACAGCCCAGGGCGCGCAGGGCATGGGCCAGTTCGCAGGCCAGCAAGGCCCCCAGGCTGTGGCCGAACAGGGCATAGGGCGCGCGCAACGTGCTCTGGAGTTCCCGGGCAAGCTGCATCGCCAGCACCCGCATGTCGGTGTGCAGGGGTTCGGCGTAGCGGCTGCCTCGTCCGGGCAACTCCACCGGTTGCAGGTGCAGCCAGCTCGGCAGCTTGCGCCGCCAGCGGCTGTAGACCATGGCGCTGGCGCCGGAATACGGCAGGCACAGCAGGTTCAACTGAGTCACGGTTTATCCCTCGACAGATCATCTGTTAGGAACAACGCGGCAGCAGGCGGAGAAATTAGTCCGGCACGGGCCTCAGCGCAGGCGTCGATAGCTCTGCAACGCCGCCCCCAGCACCACCGCGCCGCCGGCCAGGGCCAGCCAGAAGCCGCTGCGGGCACCGAAATGGTCCACCAGCGCACCGGAGCCGGCGGCCCCCAGGGCCACGCCGATGCTCAGGCCGGTGACCAGCCAGGTCAGGCCCTCGGTGAGCTTGGCCGGCGGCACGATGCGCTCCACCAGGGCCATGGCGACGATCAGGGTCGGGGAGAAAAACAGCCCGGCGACGAACACCGCCAGGGACAGGCCGAAGATGTTGCTCGCCCACAGCAGCGGCAAGGTGGCCAGGGCCGTGGCGATACCGCCATACATGAACAACCGGGGCAAGGGCGTGGCCAGTTTCAGGGCTCCGAAGGCAATGCCTGCCAGGCACGAACCAATGGCGTACACCGAAAGCACGATGCTCGCCGCCGCCGGCTGTCCCTGCTGCTGGGCGAAGGCCACGCTGACCACGTCCACCACCCCGACAATGGTGCCCATGGCGGTCATCAGCAGCATCAGCAGGCGGATCTCCCCGGAGCGGATGATCGAGCCGCCGCCCCCCTGCTCATGGGGATGCACCGGGGGCTCGGTGCTCTTTTGCATGACGAACACCCCCACCCCCAGGGCCAGCGTCAGCAGCGCCCCCAGCGGCCCGGCCTCGGGAAACAGGCCGACGCACAGGCCCACCGACAACGGCGGACCGATGATGAAGCAGACTTCGTCGAGCACCGATTCCAGGGCGTAGGCGGTCTGCAGTTGCGGCTGGCCGCGGTACAGCTCGGTCCAGCGGGCACGGACCATGGCCGACATGCTGGGCATGCAGCCGGCCAGGGCGGCACAGATGAACAGGGTCCAGTGCGGGGCCTGCAAGCGCGTGCACAGCAACAGGGCCAGCAATGCACCGCCCCCCAGGGTCGCGGCCAGGGGCAGCACCCGTCCCTGACCGAAACGATCCACCAGCCGCGAAACCTGGGGCGCGCAAAACGCCGTGGCCAGGGCGAAGGTCGCCGCCACCGAGCCGGCCAGGGCGTAGCCGCCGTGCAACTGGGCAAGCATGGTGATCAGGCCGATGCCGGTCATGGAGATCGGCATGCGCGCCAGCATCCCGGCCAGGACGAAGGCCCGGCTGCCGGGGGCCTTGAACAATTCGCGGTAGGGGTTTGCCATTGAAACGACTCCTTGGGGGGCTGCAACTTGCCATAAAGTGGCCAGGCAGTAGAAATACATACGCCTCGTATGTTAAAAAGCATGGGAACATACGCCGCGTATGTCAACCCGTCATTTGTTGGAGAAGCGTCTTCATGAGCAGCCGTCCCCGCGCCGAGATGATCGAAGAAACCCGCGCCAAGTTGATTGCCAGTGCACGCCAGGCCTTTGCCCGGCTGGGCTACGCCCGGACCTCGATGGACGAGCTGACCGCCGAAGCCGGGCTGACCCGGGGCGCGCTGTATCACCATTTCGGTGACAAGCAGGGATTGCTGGCGGCGGTGGTGGAGCAGATCGACAGTGAAATGGATGAGCGCCTGGAGGCCATCTCCGCCGCGTCCGACGACCCGTGGCACGGCTTTGCCCAGCGCTGCCGGGCCTACCTGGAAATGGCCCAGGAAACGGAGATCCAGCGCATCGTCCTGCAGGATGCCCGGGCAGTGCTGGGGGAACGGCGGCCGGCGCAGGAGCATTGCATCGACTCCCTGAGCCAACGTTTGCAGGCCCTGAGCGCCGCCGGGCTGATCGAGCCCGCGCCGAGCCATGCCCTGGCGCGCCTGATCAACGGCAGCCTGGTGGACGCGGCGCTGTGGATTGCCGCCGCCGAGCCCGGCGAGCAGCGCCTGCAAGCGTCCCTGCAGGGGCTTGAACTGCTGCTGCGCGGGCTGCGGCCGGGGCACTGAACGGCGCTTGCCGCCGCTGCTGCTCCGCACCGCCCGTGTGCTTGAACGACCCTTGAATGGCGACAAGAGCCTCTGGCAACCTTGGGCCCGCCCCCGGTGCCGACTGCGGGCCTTTGTGCCTGACCGCCATGGAAGTCGCCCCATGCCCGATTCGCCGATCATTGCCGTGATGATCCACGCCGCCGACTGGCGCGCCGCCACCTTGTGGTACGCCCAGGCCTTCCCCCGGGCCCGCCGGGTCGTGCATGAGCCGGATGATTTCGGCCATTTGCAGCTCGACGGCCTGTCCCTGGAAATCGTTCCCTGTGACGCCAAGGTCGGCCAGGGCCCGGCGGGCACGGTGGTGTATTGGCACGTCAGCGACCTGCCCGGCGAAGTGCAGCGCCTGAGCGCCCTGGGCGCGCGCCTGTACCGCGGCCCCCTGGCCATCGAAGGCGGCGAATGGATCTGCCAGGTGCAGGACCCCTGGGGCAACTGCATCGGCCTGCGGCAGCCGGCGACGCTCGCCTGACGCGGTATCTGGCGGCACACTGACGAGCTTTTCACCCGAGCCCCAAGGAGAAACGGCATGCATCAGGTGCTGCTGATCATCGACGTACAACCCTGCTTCAACCCGCCGCCATGGCTGGTGGAGGGCATCAACCGCTTGCTCGGGCGCATGCCCTCGGTGGCCACGGTGGAACGCCATGATGAAAGCCGCACGCCCTTCGCCCGGCAACTGGGTTGGCAACCGCCGGTGGACGACCAGAGCCTGGTGGCGGCCGACAAGGTCTTTATCAAGCACGGCTACGGGCCGACGACGGAACTCCTCGATTACCTGAAAAGCCTCAGTCCCCAGCGGGTGCTGGTGTGCGGCATCCAGACCGACACCTGCGTCCTGGCCGCGGGTTTTGCCCTGTTCGATGCCGGCCTGCAGCCGACCCTGCTCACCGACCTGACGGTGGGCTCATCCCTGGACCGCAGCGGCGGCCTGGGCATTGACCTGTGGCGGCATCACTTCAAGCACCTGATCCGCAGCGACGAACTGTAGAAGCCGGCTTACCGGAAGCGATCTTGCGAGCGACACTGCGCTAGCATCCGCACCTCGCCCCATCGTCTCGACAAGGAAACCCCATGAGCCTGGACCTGCACCTTGAAGCCGACCAATGCCTGACTTCGGCGCTGCTCGGCCGTTTACTGCAAGGCTTCCCGGGCACCGAAGTGCACTACCTGCCCGGCGCGGTCCAGGCCTGGTTCCCCTCAGGCCTGAGCCTGCAAAGCGAAGACTCCAACCTGGAACCCGAGATCCGCGCCGAAGACCGCAAGGGCTGCGACTTCGCAGTCGGCCTACGCTGCTACCTGCGGATCAAGGGCCCCGAGCCCGAAGACCATAGCTCTCTGGATGACATCCGCCGCTTACTGGAAACCATCGCCCAGCACTGCGAGGCGCGATTCATCCTCTCGTTCCAATACGAATCCACCCTTTACTGGCGCGATGCTGGCGGACTGTGTGAAGCCTGAGCCGCGAAAACACACTGGAGTGATTGCAGCCCGATGAAAAAACTCTTCGCCCTGCTGGCCCTGCTGTTCAGCACCCCGGCCTTGAGCGCCTCGTTCAGCGACTCACCCGAAGCGCTGGTACGGCAATTCATTGCCGACTATCAGCAGTGGAGCGACAGGGCCAGCGCCCGCCAAGCGGACAACGCGCCGCTGCAATCGATGGATCTGGCACAGCAGGAGTACGCCCGGTTGCTGGCCAAGTTCTGCCTGCCGGGCTTTCAGGGCCAGCCCATTGCCTTCAGCTCCCCGGCCAGCCACGGCACGGCGTACGAGCAGATCCTCTCCAGCAGCCGAACCGCGGATCGCGCGCTAGTGAAAACCCGGGCAATCAGCCCCGGCGAGGGCTTTGCCGCCGATTACCACTACCACCTGATCTTCAGCGGCCAGCGCTGGTACCTCAGCGAAGTGTTCTACGTCGACCAGGACGGCCAGTACGAGTCGCTCTAGATCAGCCGTAACCGTTTTGAGCTAGGGTGTTTCAAGTCACCGAACCCCGGAGCCACCATGCCCAGCTCAGCCGCCCTGCATCAGGTCACGACCCCCAGCCTGCACCTTGCCTATGAAGCACAGGGCCCGGCCACTGGCGAGCCGGTGATCCTGCTCCACGGTTTTCCCTACGACGTGCGGGCCTACGACGAGATCGCCCCGCCCCTGGCCGAACGCGGCTACCGGGTCATCGTTCCCTACCTGCGGGGCTACGGCCCGACACGCTTTGTCAGCGAGCAGATCATGCGCTCCGGGCAGCAGGCGGCCCTGGCCCAGGACCTGCTGGAGCTGATGGACGCGCTGCACCTGCCCCGGGCCACTCTCGCTGGCTACGACTGGGGCGGTCGCGCCGCGTGCATCGTCGCCGCCCTGTGGCCGCAGCGGGTCAAGGGCCTGATGAGCGCCGACGGCTACAACATCCAGGACATCCCCAAGGCCTGCGAACCCAGGCCGCCGGAGACCGAGCACCGGTTGTGGTACCAGTACTACTTCAATACCCAGCGCGGGGTGGATGGGCTGACGGCCAATCGCCGGGCGTTCTGCGAGCTGTTGTGGCGCCAGTGGTCGCCGACCTGGAAGCAGGGGCCGCAGTGCTATGGCCTTACCGCGCCGTCCTTCGACAACCCGGATTTCGTCGACGTGGTGATCCATTCCTACCGCCATCGCTTCGGCTACGTACCCGGCGACCCCAGCCTGGAAAGCATCGAGCAGGCGTTGCAGGCGCAACCGCCGATCCAGGTGCCGACCATCGCCCTCTGTGGCGCCGACGACGGGGTCGGCCCGGCCACCGAGCCCGACCCCGATATCGGCCTGTTCAGCGGGCCCTATCAACGCCGGATCCTGCCCGGGGTCGGCCACAACCTGCCCCAGGAGGCCCCGCAAGCCACCCTCGACGCGCTGCTGGAGTTGCTTCAGAACAGGTGAGAAGTGGCAACCGGCGCACGCCACGCGGGGGGAAAAATCGGTACACTCCGCGGCTTTGATCCTCCACAGGACATGGAATGTTACCCGCCGCGACCTCTCCCCGCCCCGGCCTGCGCCGGGCCCTGGTGCTCTGGCTCTACGCCGTCGGCACCGGCCACTTGCTGGCCGGGCTGCTGCTGACCTGGGCCGGCCACAGCGGCCTGTTCAACGACTACCTCGGCGGCATCGAACAGGCCTTCTGGGGCGCCGCCGCGCCGGCACCGGCCCGGGCCCAGCAGGTCTGGTGGCTGGGCCTGTTCGGCGCCACCCTGCAAAGCTACTCGCTGTACCTGCTGGGCCTGGTGCACCTGGGCAACCGCCTGCGCGCGCCGGCGGCCTGGACCTGGCTGATGGCCGGGATCGTGCTGTGGGCGCCCCAGGACATGTGGCTCTCGTGGCAGATGAACATGACCGCGCACCTGTGGATCGACAGCTTCGCCCTGCTGGTGCTGCTGCCGCCGTTACTGTGGCTGCAGCGCCACGACCGCCGTACCTCTCGTCTTCCCTCGTAAAAGGACTTCACCATCGTGGCTGATTTGCCAATCCTGCAGTGGGCCATCGCCCTGTTGCTCGCCCAGGGCGTGCTCGGCGCCCTGGATACGATCTACCATCACGAACTCACCGTGGCCCTGCCGCAACGCCATGGCGCGCGCAAGGAGCTGGCGATCCATGCCCTGCGCTCGTGCTTCTACGGCGTGCTGTTCATGGGCATCGCCCACCTGGCGTTCCAGGGCATCTGGGCGCTGGTGATCGCGGTGCTGTTCGCCCTGGAAATCGGCCTGACCCTGTGGGACTTCGTGGTCGAGGACCGCAGCCGCAAGCTGCCGGCCATCGAACGCATCATGCACACGGTGCTGGCGATCAATGCCGGGGCCTTCTTCGCCCTGTACGGCCTGCAACTGCTGGAGTGGTCGCGCCTGCCCAGCGCCTTGAGCCCTATCGACCTGGGTTGGCAAGGCTGGGCCCTGAGCCTGTTCGCCGTCGGTGTGACGGCCTCGGGGATTCGTGACGGCCTGGCGGCGTTGCGCCTGCAACGCCAGGGCCAGGGCGCCAATCCCTTTGCCGGCGGCCGCGGCAAGCGCGTGCTGGTTACCGGCGGCACCGGCTTTATCGGTGAAACCCTGGTCAACCAACTGCTGGATGCCGGGCACACGGTCAGCGTGCTGGCCCGCGACCCGCTGCGCGCCGCCTACCTGTTCGACGGCCGCGCCCGCTGCTTGCGCTCGTTGAGCAAGCTGGGCCATGGCGAAGCCTTCGACGTGATCATCAACCTGGCCGGCGCCCCGGTGGCCGGACCACGCTGGACCGCCAAGCGCCAGGCGCAACTGCTGGCCAGCCGGGTCGGCACCACCGAAGCCCTGCTCAACTGGCTGCAGCACGCCCAGCACAAGCCGGAGCTGTGGATCCAGGCGTCGGCCATCGGTTTCTACGGGGTGCGCGACGCCAGCCAGAGCCTGGATGAAAACGCCGAGCGCGGCGAAGGCTTCATGGCCGACCTGTGCGCGCGCTGGGAATCCTCGGCGGAGCCGGCGACCCGCTTCGGCGTGCGGCAGGTGGTGCTGCGCCTGGGCATCGTGTTCGGTCCCGGCGGCGCCCTGAAGCCGCTGCTGCTGCCCTTCAATTTCGGCTTTGGCGGACGCATGGGCGATGGTCGGCAGATCATGAGCTGGGTGCACCGCGACGACGTGTTGCAGGTGATGGCCCGGGCGATCAACGACACGTCGCTGTCCGGCACCTACAACATGGTGGCGCCGGAAGCGGTGAGCCAGGGCACCTTCGCCGCCACCGCCGGCAAGGTGCTCAAGCGCCCGGTGTGGCTGCATGTGCCAGCCGCGCCGGTGCGGGCCCTGGCCGGGGAAATGGCCGAGCTGTTCTTCGACGGCCAGAAGGTGGTGCCCGCGCGCCTGCTGCAGGCCGGCTACCGCTTCCGTTACCCGACCCTGGACGCGGCCCTGCGCGACCTGACCTGAGCTGAGGAATGCCCATGAGCAAGCCCCTGTTGTACCTGCTGGCGGGCAATGGCAGCGCCGCCGACTGGTGGGACGATGCCCTGCCGCACTTCCAGCGCTATCAGGTGCAACCCCTGGAGCTGCCGGGGTTTGGCGACAACCCGCTGCCGCCCTGCCAGGACCTGGGTGAATACGCCGAGGCCCTGCTGGGCATGACGGCGCCGGGCAACGCGATTGTCGCGGTGGGGGTCAGCGCGCTGATCGTGCTGCACGCCCTGCAACGCCGCCCCGGGCATTTCTGCCGCAGCGTGCTGCTGTCGCCGGTGGGGGCCTTTCTCTGGCAACGGCGCCTGCCGGCGCTGATGTCGCCGCTGCCGGCGCGCCTGCTGATTCATGGCCTGCTGAGCCATAAACCGACCCTGTTCGCCGGCAAGTTCTCGCGCCAGCCGTGGACCCAGGAGCAGTACCGGCGCATGGGTTCGGGCTATGCCCGCTGCCGGGCGTTCGTGCCGCTGTGGCAACAGCTGCGGGCCGACACCGCGCTGCCGCTGCTGGAGTGGATCAAGGACCCGGTGCACCTGGTCTGGGGCGATCAGGACCGGCTGCTGGGAGTGGCCCAGGCCGCGGCCTGGTCGGCGATCCTGGCCCGGGCCGACCTGCGGGTCAGCCTGCAGCCGGGTTGGGGCCATTACCCCTGGATCGATGCACCGGCCCAGTTCGTCGCCTGGCTGGAGTCCGCCGATCCGGGCTTTGTCGCCCACACCAAGGGCGGCCGCCTGCACCTGGCGCAACTGGCCGGCCAGCCGGTGCCCTGCGCCCTGTCCCTGGACAGCGCCGGCGACCCGCGCCTGCCGGCCCTGCTCGCCAGCCAGCCCGCGGCGCTGTGGGCGGTGCGTTCCTCCAGCTACGGCGAGGATCAGGCCGACTCGGCCAATGCCGGCCTGAGCACCACTTACCTGCGGGTCGCCAGCGCGGACGTGCCGGCGCGCATCAGCGAGCTGCGCGACGCCGGGGTCGAGGAAGTGGTGGTGCAGCGTTTCATCCAGCCGACCCTTTCGGGGATCGCCTTCGTGCGCCATCTCTCGGTAGAACTGGAATGGGTCGAAGGCCATCTGGAACGCCTCGCCGACGGCCAGGTCAGCCCGCAGCGGGCGATTCTTTCGCGCCTGGGCCCGGCCTGGGAAAGCGGCGCCTTCGCCAGCACCCAGGGCCTGAGCGCCAGGGCCTTGTGGGACTTCCTGCAAGGGGTGCTGAAGACCTTTCACTACGTGCCCGGCGATGTCGAATGGGCCTGGGACGGCCAGCAACTGTGGCTGCTGCAGTACCGCCCGATCAGCGACTACGGCTGGCGCCGGCACCTGACCGCGGCCAATATCGCCGAGATCCTGCCGCCCCAGCCCAGCCGTTTCGTCGAGTACGGCCAGCGCCGCGCGGCGGCGAGCATTCCGGCGATCATGGCCCGCTGGGACAGCCGGGTGCTGCAGGACAACGAACCCTTCACCGCGGTGTTCGGCGGTGCTTCCTACATCAACAACGACCTGTTCCTGGCGCGCCTGGCCGACTGGGGCCTGCCCTCCTCCAGCTACGCCGGGGAAGTCGGTGGCGCCACCCCGGAGCTGCCTTTGCGCCCGCTGCGACTGCTGCGTTCGCTGCCGCGTTTCCTGCGCATGCAGCACATCGCCCGCGGCCATCTGCTGACCCTGGAACGCGGCCTGCGGCGCTTCGATGACGAGTTGGCGCAGTTGCACCAGGGTGCTGCCGACGGCCAGCAACTGGCGGACTGGTTCAGCCGTTTCTACGTGTTCGTGGTGCAGGGCAACCTGTGCATCGCCACCGCCCTGGCCAGCAGCGGCGGCGCACTGCTGGGGCGCCCGCCCACCGCCTACGACAACCTGGACCACAGCCCCCATCGCCTGCCCTGGGAAACCGACCCCGGCACCCCACGCCCGCCCTGCACCGAGTTGCCGCTGCAGGCTTTCCCGCACTGGAGCCCGGCCATCATCCTGGCCCACCGCCTGGGCCTGCCGGGCATGCGCGGCTACTACCTGCAAGTGCGCGAGTGGTACCGGGACAACCTGATGCGGATCTTCTTCCGCCTGCACCACGCCGTGCCCGAGGCCGATCGCGACTACTGGTTCGCCCCCCACGAGCAGGTGCGCAGCCGCGGCGGCAGCTTCTGGCAGGACGGCCGCGAAGGCAGCGAACAGGCCGCGGGCTTCATGATCTATCCGGGGCAGGTCCAGGGCGTATTGGGGGTCGACATTCTCCTGGAAGACACCCTCGACCCCGGGCGCCATGCCCACTACCAACAGGCCCGGGCGGTGATCGCGCGCATGGGCGGGCGCCTGTCCCACGGCTCAACCCTGCTACGCGAGCTGCGCAAGCCCTCGGCGGTGCTGCCCCAGGTCGACCCGGCCTGGGTCGGCCGCGAAGTGCTGTATAGCGACGGCCAGCTGAGCCTGGTCGAAGGCTGACCCCCGCGCCCCGGGCTCAGGCCTGCTCGGTGGCGGCGAAACGTTCGCGGTAGGCCTGGGGCGTCACCCCCAGGGCTCGCAGCAGGCTGCGGCGCAGGGTTTCTTCACTGCCAAAACCGCATTGCGCGGCGATGCGTTTGATCGGCAGGCCGGTGTCAGCCAGCAGGCGTCGCGCGGTTTCCACCCGGATCTGCTCAATCGCCCGGGCCGGGGTCCGGCCGGTGTCGGCGCGGTAGTGGCGAACGAAACTGCGCTCGCTCATGCCCGCCTGCTGGGCCAGCACCGGCAGCGTCAGCTCGCGACCGAGATTCTCGGCGATCCAGGCGTGCAGCCCATCGAAACGCCCGCCCTGGTTTTGCAGCGACAGGGTCACGCTGAACTGCGACTGGCCGCCCGGACGCTTGAGAAACACCACCAGTTGCCGGGCCACCTCCAGCGCCGCCTCGCGGCCCAGGTCGGCCTCCACCAGGGCCAGGGCCAGGTCGATGCCGGCGGTGACCCCGGCCGAGGTCCACACCGGGCCGTCGTTGATGAAGATCGGGTTGGGCTCCACCTGCAGCTGCGGGTATTGCTCGGCCAACTGCTCGCAGCGGGTCCAGTGGGTGACCACCCGGCGCCCGTCCAGCCAGCCGCTGGCCGCCAGCAGAAAGGCCCCGGTGCAGACCGAGGCCACGCGCCGCGAGGTCGCCGCGCGCTGAGCGACCCAGGCCACCAACTGCGGGTCCCGAGCCGCCTCGTAGACGCCCCAACCGCCGGCAACGATCAAGGTGTCGCAGGCCACTTCCGGCGCTGGCAAGGCATCGGCCAGCAGCGCCAGCCCCGATGAACTCAGGGTCGCCCCTCCCGGGCTGGCGATCACCCGCGGATGGTAGGGCAAGGGCAGGCCCAGGCCGCGGGCCCGGTCATTGGCCGACGCGAACACCTGCAAGGGGCCGGTGACGTCCAGCAACTGGTGATTGGCAAAAGCCAGGACAAATACGTTTTTCGGCGCAGTGGACATGATTGGCGTAAATCGAGGGCAGGTTGGCGAATACGCCAAAGCCTAGAGCGCTAGAGTCAGGCCGTCCACTTCATCGACACAAGGAACAGGCCATGGCGTTACAGATAGGTTTTCTGTTGTTTCCAGAGGTCCAGCAGCTGGACCTGACCGGTCCCCACGACGTGCTGGCCTCGCTGCCGGATGTGCAGGTGCATCTGATCTGGAAGGAGCCGGGGCCGGTGGTGGCCAGCTCCGGGCTGGTGCTGCAGGCCAGCACCGGTTTTGCCGACTGCCCGCCGCTGGATGTGCTCTGCATCCCCGGTGGCGCCGGGGTCGGGGCGCTGATGGAAGACCCGCAGACCCTGGCCTTCATCCGCCAGCAGGCGGCCCGGGTGCGCTACCTGACCTCGGTGTGCACTGGCGCCCTGGTGCTCGGCGCCGCCGGCCTGCTGCAGGGCAAGCGCGCCACCACCCACTGGGCCTACCACGACCTGCTGGCGCCGCTGGGGGCGATCCCGGTGCGCGAACGGGTGGTGCGCGACGGCAACCTGCTGACCGGCGGCGGCATCACCGCCGGCGTCGACTTCGCCCTGACCCTGGCCGCCGAACTGTTCGACGCCGCCACCGCGCAACTGGTGCAGTTGCAACTGGAATACGCCCCGGCGCCGCCGTTCGAGGCCGGCAGCCCGGACACCGCGCCGGCCAGCGTGGTGCAGCTAGCCCGACAGCGCACCACGGACTCGCTGCACAAGCGCCGGGAAATCACCCTGCGCGCGGCGGCCAGGTTGCACGCCGGCTGAGGCTCCGGGCACGGCTCAGGCACGCAGCACCGGGCCCTGGCGGGCATTGCCGAGCAACTGGGTAATGGCGCCATCGCCATAGGTGCGCTCGACCCTGGAAATCACCACCTGATAACCGGCGTACCAGCGCCGGTACTGGCGCTTGGCTTCGAGGTGCCTGGGGTGGCTGGCGAAGGCCTGGATCGAGGCTTCGTCCTCCCAGTAGTAGCTGGCGTTGATCAGCCCCTGGTCGGCGCTGGTCCAGGATTGGGCGCCGACGAAGCCCGGCAGGCTGATGGCAATTTCATCGATCAGCGCGCTGAGGCGGTGGAACTCCTCGTCGCGCTGGCCCGGCTGGTAGATAAAGGCGGCGATGTACATGGGCAAACTCCTTGGGGGGTGATGGATCAGACCGGGCGCGCCAGCAGCGCCAGGCGCAGGGCCAGGGCCAGCAGCACCGCCGCCAGCAGCCAGGATTGCCAGCGGGCCAGCCGCGAATCGCCGCTGGGCAGGCCCCGACCCAGGGCCGCGCCGAAGATCCCCAGGCTGGTGTGAAAGACCCCGCTGACCAGGGTCAGCAGCAAGCCCAGGACCACCAGTTGCACGGCGATGCTGCCGCGCTCGGGGCGTACGAACTGCGGCAGGAAGACCATGAAGAACAACAGCGCCTTGGGGTTCAGCAGGCTGTTGCACAGGGCCCGGACAAACACCGTGGACAGCGGCACCCGCGCCGGCTCGGCCAGGTGCAGGGCGCCGCGCTTGCCCAGGGTCTTCCAGGCCAGCCACAGCAGGTAGGCGACCCCGGCATAGCGGATCAGCTCGAACGCTGGGGGCCAGCTGGCCACCACGGCGGTCACCCCGGTGGCCGTGAGCAGGGTCAGGCCGATATCCGCCGCGCCGATGCCCAGCCCCGAAGCCACGCCACCGCGCCAGCCGTAGGCCACGCCGTGGCTGATGACAAACGCCATGTTCGGTCCCGGCGACAGCAGCAACAGCAGCACCGCGCCCAGGAAGATCGACAGGGTGGTCAGGTCCGGCATGCCCGTGTGCTCCTGCGCAAAAGTCGCTAGATTAGAGCCCCTACCTGATACAAACAAAAAAGTGTTCTAGATACATAAGGTGGTCGAACATGCGCCGTACCCGCTACAAAACCATCGTCGACCACTTCGCCCAGCGCATCCGCAGCGGTCAGCTGTGCCCCGGCACCCAACTGCCCACGGTGCGTGCGCTGATGGCCAGCGAGCAGGTGGCCCTGGCCACGGCGCTGCGGGTCTATCACGAGCTGGAGGCCATCGGCCTGGTGGTCGGCGAGCCCGGGCGCGGCACCTTTGTCCGCGACACCAGCCTGCCGCGGGGCATGGGCCTGGAGCAGCACCCGGCCAGCGCCGCCTCGGTGGACCTGGCGTTCAACTACCCGTCCCTGCCCGGCCAGGCAGAAAGCCTGCGCGAGGGGCTGCGGGCGATAGCCGCCTCCGGCGACCTGGATGCGCTGCTGCACTCGGCGCCCCAGGGCGGTCGCCCCCACGAACGGCAGACCGCCGCGCGCCACCTGCGCAACCGTGAGATCCGTGTCGCGGGCGAACAGGTGCTGATCGTCAATGGCGCCCAGCAAGGGCTGGCGGTGAGCTTGCTGGCGCAGCTGCAGCCCGGGGACATCCTGGCGGTGGACGCCCTGACCTACCCGGGGCTCAAGGCCCTGGCCCAGGTCCAGCGCCTGGATCTGGAGCCGCTGCCCCAGCACAACGGGCAGATGGACCTCGACGCCCTGCAGGCCCTGTGCCGCCGGCGCCCGGTGCGGGCGCTGTACTGCATGCCGACCCTGCACAACCCGCTGGGCACGGTGATGCCCCTGGCCGAACGCCGGCGCCTGGTGCAACTGGCTCGCGAGCATGACCTGCTGCTGATCGAGGACGGCGCCTATGCCTTTCTCGCAGAACCGGCGCCGGTGCCGCTGCAGACCCTGGCCCCGGAACGCACGCTGTACATTTCCGGGCTGTCGAAAAGCGTGGCGTCGGGATTGCGCCTGGGGTTCATCGTCGCGCCGCTGGAGATGATCCCGGCCCTGGAGCGAGCGATTCGCGTGTCGACCTGGAGCACGCCATCGCTGACCGTGACCCTGGGCTGCCGCTGGATCGAGTCGGGGCTGGTGGACAGCCTGGAAGAGCAGAAACGCAAAGACGCCCGGCGCCGCCAGCAACTGGCCGCGCGGGTGCTCAAGGGCTGCGACTACCAGGCCTACCCTTCATCGTATTTTCTCTGGCTGAAACTGCCGGAAGGGCTGCGGGCCGATGGGGTCGTGACGGCCCTGGAGCAGCAGGGAATCACCGTGACCTCGGCCGAACCCTTCGCCACCACCGCCCACGTGCCCCAGGCGTTGCGCCTGGCCCTGGGCTCCATCGGCCTGCCGCTGCTGCAGCAGGCCCTGGAGAAGGTCCGTAACGAAATCACCCGCTGAAGGGCGTCAATGGCCGGACGAAAAAAAACCCGCCGAAGCGGGTTTTTTCCAAGACCATCATGACTTCCTGTCTGCAGCATCCGTGCTAATGGTCGACCTTCCCTGATCCTGAGCGCTTCCTGCGCTGCAGTTGTGGGAAAGAAGATTAAACACAAAGCCGGGGGCGCAGAAGGCGCATTGAATTACAGCGCGTGTAGGAAATTCGCTATACCGCACCTACGCAAACCCCCAGCTCAGCCCTCCAGTGCCTGTGCGGCCAACGCCGCGAGCTTGAGCTGGTGCTGCGCCCCGGGCTGATGATCGTCCTGGAGAAACCAGGCAGCGGACAGACCACTGAAGGCCAGCACCCATTGCACCAGGCGTCGCGGCTCCAGTTGCGCGGCCCGGGCAATCACCTGCACCTGGCGGGCAAAGCGCACCGGGTCGGTGGCGTTGGGCAAATCCGGGTTGCAGATCAGGTTGGCGAAATCGAAGGTGCGTTCGCCATGGACCCGCTTGGGGTCGATCACCCGCCAGCCGCCCTCGGCGAAATCCAGCACATTGTCGTGGTGTACATCTCCGTGCAGCACCACCGGTTCCCGGGGCGTGGCCAGCAGTTGATCGGCTTGCGCCAGGCAGCGCCGGAACAACCCGCCCTGCTGCGCCGCCGCCTCGCGCAGGTCGCTAAACCAGCGATCCAGCGGCACCAGCGATGGCTGGGGTTGCGCCCGTGGCCGGTGCAGCTTCTGCAGGGTGGCGCAGACGATATGGCTGACCTCATCGTGCTGGCCAGCCTGGGCCATGCGCATCAATGACGCCGTGCCCATGGCGCGCTCCATCAACAGTGCATCGTCCTCCTGGGCATGGACCCGCGCCGCACCCTCCCCGGCCCACCAGACCATCAACCGATTGCCGGCCCGCTCATCTTCGTCCAGGGCAATCTTCAACATGGCCGGCGCACCGTCTTGCAGACGCACCGGCAACAGCCGGCTGCCCGGGGTGACGATGGGCTCGCCATCCGCCGTCAGGCGCCAACGGTCTACATAGGTTTCAAACAAGGGGACAGCTCCAGGCGGCAAGCGGCAAGCGGCAAGCGGCAAGCGGCAAGCGGCAAGCGGCAAGCGGCAAGTTTCAAGCTGCGCGACCTGATCTGCAACCCGCCAGTTGCGGCTGAATGCGACTGTACTTCAGCCCTGCTGCAGGTAGTTCTCGATATTGCCCATCTGTTCGTCCCAGCCCCGGCTGTTCATGCGAAAGGCCTTGAGCCGGCGCTCACCGGGAATGCCGTCGAAGCCCGACTCGATGACCCGCAGCAAGGTGCCGCCGCCATGCTCCTCCAGTTCGAACTGCACCAGGGTGGTGGGCTCGGCCGAGTAGTCATGCGTCGGGTCGATGGCGTAAGGGTGCCAGCGGAAGGAGAACAACTCCTCGGGCAGCATCTGTTCCACCTGCGCATCCCAGGTCAGGTGTTCGTAGCCTTGGTAAGTGACGGCACCGCGGACACGCTGGCCGGGGATGAAATGCTGGCCCTGCAGGGCCACGCCGAACCAGCGGCCAAATTGCTCGGCCTCGCTCAGCGCCGCCCACACCTGCGCCAGACGGGCATGCAGCAGGATCTTGCGTTCAATGCGATCTGAAGCGTTCATAAGTCACCTCCAGTGATGAACACTAGACCGCTCTGCTTCGAGCGCAACCTTTATCCGGCCGAAGGCACGCCTGATCGCGCGCCATGAAAAATGCTACTGTCGCCGGCGCACCTGTCTCTGCAAAGGATTTGCCATGCCCCTCTCTCTTATCGACCGCTACCGCGGCAGCCTCCTGGGCCTGGCCTGTGGTGACGCCGTCGGCACCAGCGTCGAATTCAAGCCCCGCGGCAGCTTCGCGCCGCTCACCGATCTGCTGGGTGGCGGGCCGTTCAACCTCAAGCCCGGACAGTGGACCGACGACACCTCCATGGCCCTGTGCCTGGGTGAGAGCCTGCTGCACAAGAACGGCTTCGACCCGGCCGACCAGATGGGCCGCTACCTCAACTGGTGGCAATGGGGCTACCTGAGCGCCACCGGCGAATGCTTCGACATCGGCATGACCGTGCGCCAGGCCCTGATCGATTTTCAGGAGCACGGCCGGCCCTTTGCCGGTTCCACCGACCCGCAGACCGCGGGCAATGGGTCGTTGATGCGCCTGACGCCGGTGGTGCTGTTCCACTACCCCGATCTGCAGCGGGTGCACGAATTGGCCGGCGCCAGTTCGCGCACCACCCATGGCGCCGCCGAAGCCGTCGAATGCTGCCAGTTGCTGGCCGGGTTGATCGCCAAGGCCCTGGGCGGCGCCAGCAAGCTTGAACTGCAACGGCTCGATACCACGGGGTTGAGCCAGAGCAAGGTCGTGGCCCTGGCCCAGGGCGGTTATCTGCACAAAACCCGTGAGCAGATCCGTGGCAACGGTTATTGCGTCGACTCCCTGGAGGCGGCGCTGTGGTGCTTCCAGCACAGCGACAGCTTCGCCGACGCAGTGCTCGCCGCCGCCAACCTGGGGGAGGACGCCGACACCACCGCGGCCATCGTCGGCCAGTTGGCAGGCGCCTTCTACGGGGTCCAGGGCATACCGCCGCACTGGCTGGCCTGCCTGCACATGGCCGAGGAGATCCAGGCCATGGCCGATCAATTGCTGCAGGCCGCCCAGCGCCAACAACCGGCCCAGCCCCTCAACGGCAGTTGCCTGTGCCGGGGCGTGCAATACCAGGTCGAGCGCCTGGACATGCCCATCGGCCATTGTCACTGCCAGACTTGCCGCAAGGCCCATGCCGCGGCCTTCGCCTCCACCGCCGGGGTCATGCGCGAACATTTTCGCTGGACCCGGGGCCAGGAGTTGCTCAGTTCGTTCGAATCGTCGCCGGGCAAGCTGCGGCACTTCTGCTCGGTGTGCGGCTCTCATCTGCTGGCCGAGCGACCGGGCCAGCCCCATGTGATCCTGCGGGTGGCGACCCTGGACGATGATCCGGGGCAAACCCCGCAGGTGCATATCTGGACCGCCCACGATGTGCCCTGGCTGGCCCACGAGGCGCTGGAGCGCTGGCCCGAATGGCAACCCAGCCGCGACTAGACTGCATGTCCACCCCTTGACCCGATAGCGAGATGTTCCATGCGTGCGATCCTGTTCCTGGCCCTTGCGCCGCTGCTGCTCGCCCCGTTGGCCCAGGCCGACGAGTGCGACAGTGCCACCACCCAAAGCGATATGAACCAGTGCGCCGGCCGGCAATTCCAGGCGGCCGACAAGCAACTGAACAACCTCTACCAGCAGATCAACCTGCGCCTGAAAGACCAGCCACAGGCCAAGAAACTGCTGGTCAGTGCACAACGGGCCTGGGTGGCGTTCCGGGATGCCGAGTGCGAGTTCTCGTCCTCGGGGGTCGAAGGTGGCAGCGTGTATCCACTGGTCTACAGCAACTGCACCACGGCCTTGACCAAGGCCCGGGTGGAAAACTTCAAGACCTACCTCAAATGCCAGGAAGGCGATTTGAGCTGCCCGGTACCGGGCCTCTAGGAACGGGCGGGCCCGCGACTGCGTTGGTGGGGGCGCTGCCTGACTTGCCGGCCCATTCGCCGGCCAGCCGGCTCCTACGGATACCTATTGCTCGCCTCCCTTGTAGGAGCAGGCGGGCCCGCGAAGGCGTCAGCGGGGGCGCTGCATGGCTTGCCGGCCCATTCGCCGGCAAGCCGGCTCCTACGGATACCTATTGCTCGCCACCCTTGTAGGAGCGGGCTGGCCCGCGAAGGCGTCAGCTGGGGCGCTGCATGGCTTGCCGGCCTGTTCGCCGGCAAGCCGGCTCCTACGGGTACGTATTGCTCGCCTCCCTTGTAGGAGCGGGCTGGCCCGCGAAGGCGTCAGTGGGGGCGCTGCATGGCTTGCCGGCCCATTCGTCGGCAAGCCGGCTCCTACGGATACCTATTGCTCGCCTCCCTTGTAGGAGCGGGATGGCCCGCGACGGCGTTGGTGGGGGCGCTGCCTGACTTGCCGGCCCATTCGCCGGCAAGCCGGCTCCTACGGATACGTATTGCTTGCCCCACTTGTAGGAGCGGGCGGGGCCGCGAAGGCGTAAGCGGGGGCGCTGCACGGCTTGCCGGCCTGTTCGCCGGCAAGCCGGCTCCTGCATAAGGAGCCGGGCAGGCCGATGGAGGCGGGTCAGCGGATGAAGATCTGCGTCGTGGTGGCCGCCATGTCGCCACCGGGCAGGGTGATCTTGCCCACCTGCTTGAGGCTCTCGGCGTCGAAGATCGCCACGTCGTTGAAGGTCCCCGTCAGGTAGATCTTGCTCCCGGCCTTGTTGAACGACAGGCAGTAGTAGGAATGGTCCAGGGTCGCGGCCTGGAGCAGTTTCTTCTGCTTGATGTCGTACTTGGCCAGGCGGTTGAGCACGCCGAACATCAGGTTCGGGTCCTTGGGCGAGCGCATGCCGCTGAAGTAGATCTCGGTCAGGGGGCCGAAGTCGGTGGTTTCCGTCTTGCCGGTCTTCAAGTCAATGCTAAACAGCCCGTACAGCGGCTCGGCGGTCGCCGGGTCCTGTTGCTTGTCCTTGAATTTCGCCGCGGTGTAGAGCAGCGAGAAGTCGTGGCGGTAGGTCTGCTGGTTCCAGATGTAGAGCACGTCCGGGGCGCTGTAGTTGGGGCGTTTCCAGTGCCGGCTGGGGATCAGCACGTCGAACTTGCCAGTCTGCACGTTGACCTTGTACAGGTCCGGCCCGGCCACATACAGGGTGCCGTCGTCGCCGCTCTGCATGATGGTCAGCTGGCGTGGCGCGGGGAAGCTGCGCACCGGCCTGGCGTCGAGCCCGGCATCGGTGGCGTAGACATCCAGCCGCGGCTCCTTGACCTCGTAGCGATCATTGAGCAGCAAGGTCGGGTTGGCCACGGTGTACAGCTCCTTGCCGTCGTGGCTGACGGTGAAGGCGAACATCGAGCGCGCCTTCTCCCCCGGGTGCTGGGTGATGCTGGCGTGGAACACCTGCTTGCAGCTGTCGAGCTCGACGCCGTAGACATCCGCGTAGTGGTTGTTCAACACGTAGGCGATCTTGCGGTCCGGCGACAGTTGCACGGTGCCGGGGCCGAAGGCGTCGGGCATCTTGCAGGTCTTGTACAGGCTGTCGCTGGCCAGATCGATGACGTGCAGGTTGTTCGGGTAGTTGGTGGTCACCAGGTACTCGTGGCCACTGTTGAGGGCCAGCCCCTCATCGGCCAGAACGCTGAACGAGCAGGCGCCGAGAACCGCGAGTGCGACCAGGCCGCAGGCTTTGATGCTGTGCATGCTGGAATCCTTCTTGTTGTTCATCACTTGTCTTTCGGGAAGACAGTGCCGAGGTTGCGCCAGTTGTCGTTGGAGGCCTGGGCGTCCTTGTTCCAGTCGGGGTAGGTGCTCATCATGTCGGGCACCTGGGCCGGCCACCAGCACGGGTCGGAGCAGCCGTAGAGGTCGGCCTCCATCGGCTGGCACAGCGACGAGACGCCGCCAAAGGCGTCGATTTCCCAGCCCGGGTCGGTGGTCGAGGCGCAGCCGGCCACGGAGTTCATCGCCAGCACTTCTTCGATCCGGTCCTCGGCGGCCGCCGCGGTCAGTTTCTGAGCTTTGTTGTTGATTGGCTTGAGATGTTTCATGTCAGTGAGCCTTGCGCGGAGTGATGTAAGTGCTGATGAACGCAGGGTTGTGCGCCATGATCCGGCTGTAGACTTCGATGCCGAAATCCACCCAGTCACGCATCAGTTCGCAGTAGTGGTAGGTCGGGTGCGCCGGGTCGCCGTAGCGGGCGTAGCTCTCGTGGTAGCAGCCCCCGGAACACAGGTTGCGGATGCGGCAGCTGTCGCAACCTGTGTTGGTCCGGTCCAGGCGTTGGGACAGGAAGTCGTTGAGCTGCACCTGCTTGACCCCGCCGTCATGCACGTTGCCGAAGGTCGGCAAGGACGAGCCGGTAAAGCGGTGGCACAGGTTCAGCTCGCCCTTGTGGTCCACCGCCAGCATCTTCAGCCCGGCGCCGCAGGGCAGCGCTTTCTTGTGGCCTTCGTGGATGTCGGTGATCAACTGGTGCAGGTTGGAGAAACCGATGTTGCGGTGCTCCAGCGCCGCGTCCAGGTAACGCCGCCCCAGGCGTTTCATGCTGGCGAAGACTTCGATCAGCTCATCGCTGCTGAGGTTGAAGCTGCTGATGTCCCCGGAGGTCACCGGGGCGAACCCCACCTCGGCAAACCCCAGCTCGTTGAACAGGTGATCCCAGATCGTCTCAAGGTCGGTGACGCCGGTGGTCAGGGTCACCCGGGCACCCACCGGGCGGCTGTTGTAGCGCGCCAGGAGCATCTGCGCCTTGCGCCGCACCACGTCATAGGTGCCCTGCCCGCCCACGGTGATGCGGTTGCGGTCGTGCACGGTCTTGGGCCCGTCGATGCTCACCGAGAGCCCGAAGCGGTGGGCGTTGAGGTAGTCCACCACCTCCTCGGTCAACAGCGTGGCGTTGGTGGTCATGACGAACTCGACGAACTTGCCGGCAGCGGCAAAGCGCTGTTCGCAGTAGTCCACCATGGCCTCGATCAGCGGCCGGTTGCTCAGCGGCTCGCCGCCGAAGAACACCACGGTGTAGCGCTCCTCGTCGGGGGATTCCTGCAGCAGCATTTCCACCGAGGCGATGGCCGTGTCCAGGCCCATCTTCTTGCCCGCCGAGGGCTTGTCCAGGTCTTCCTTGTAGCAGTAGGTGCAGCTCAGGTTGCAGCCGGTATTGACGTTGAGCACCACGGTATTGATCGCCGTGCGCTCGACCCGCTTGACGCCGATTTCCGGGGTCAGGGGCGAGCCGTCGCTGACCAGCTCCAGGGCGATCAGCTCGCGCAGGGTGTCGCTGATTTCGGCACCGTCATAGCGGCCGCCCAGGCGCTGGATCAGCTCTTGCGGGGTACAGCCCGGGCCGCGCAGGGCATCGATGATGCTGCCGGTCAGGGCATCGCTGGCGAACAGCGAACTGCTGGGGATATGGAACAGCATGCGGTCGGCGTCGACCTGCACTTCATGCAGGTTGCGCTCCACCAGATTGAGAATTGCGCCCATTACAACCTCCTGTGCACGCCCCGCTGTCGGGGCCTGCGGTCATTGCCTGAAAGTGTCTGTCGCTATCGCTCGACGCCCCTCAGGGAATGGGTGGATTGTTCCAGCGTTGCACGGTGACGATCAGTTGGCCCTCGCCGGTCAGGGCCTTGCCGGCGTCATCCACGGCGGCGATCACCTTGAGGTTGCCGGCGTTGTTGGTGGACATCTTGCGCTGCGGATTGGGCCCAGCGTCGCCCGGGGTAAATACGCCGCTGTCGGCCTGCATGCTGCCGGCGTACTTGACGTCTTCATCCTTGGCCGCCTGCTCGTCGAAGGCCTCGACCTTCCACTGCGCCGGCATCACGCCGATGCGATAGGCCTTGCCGTCGGCGCCCTGGCCCCAGGCTTCGGCATCGAAGCGGCCCTGGACCTTGGGCGTCGAACCGCCACCGTCGCCAATCCGCGCCACCGAGAACGCCGGCACCACCTTGACCTCGGCGATGCGCTGGTACACCGCCAGCGTGGCGCCCTTGAGGCTGCCGACACTGACTTCGCGCAGCCCCGGCTGGGCGCTGGCCGCGGCCTTGAGCTTGAGGCGGATGCGCTCCGGGCTCTGCTCCAGCACCTGCAGCACCTCGACGTCCTTGCCGAAGCTCGGGGTGCCGGAGAGGCCGGCGCCCACCAGGGTCACTTCAGCCTCTGCGCCGGCCTTCAGGTAACCCGGCTGCACCGCCAGCAGACGCTGGCTGCCCTGTTTGGCGGCGATGAAATCCAGGCCGCGCTCATCGTGCTCGGCCTCGAACATCCGCCCTTGCAGGGCGTTGCCCTGGGCCGCCAGCACCTGGCGCATGACCACGCCGTCGACCGTGACATTGCCGCGCCATTCATAGCCGTTGTAGAGAATCGCGCTGCCCTGGCCATTGAACGGGCTGCCATCGGCGTACTGGCCCTTGACGCTGACCTTGAACTGATCGCCCTCGCCGGCGCTGACGCTCATCACCCCGGCCAGCTCGCCCTTGCCCGGCAGGTGGCCGCTGAAACTCCAGTCCCCGACCAGCGACGCCGCTGAAGGACGCGCTTGCTGCCAGGCCTTCCAGGCCGGGTTGTCGAGGGGATAACGCTGGGCCAGCAGCGGCACCATGTCCTTGAGCGCGGTGGGCAGCCATTCGCGGTCCCGGGACAGCGCCTGGTACTCCAGGGACGGCCATTGCCCGAGGTGGAAGTTCACCAGCCGCTCCCATTCCTGGGCCGGGCGGCGTTGCAGGGCGATCCGCGCGCCGGAGTGGCACCGGGCGCACATCTGGGTGGTCTGCTCGTCGAAGTGCTCGACGGTGTTCAAGCGCCGCTCCAGGGCATAGCGCACGCCGTCGGTCTCGCTGGGGGCCAGGCCCTGGGTGTCGGCCAGGTACTTGACCAGGGTGCGGCGGTCCTCATCGCTGATCTTCAGGCCGTGCATGGTCTGCATGCGGGCAATGCTCATCAGCCAGCCTTCCGGGGTCTTGCGCTGGTGGCTGATGCGGCTCAGGGCATCCCCGGCCTCGGGGGTGTGACAGCCCTGGCAGGTTTCCTTGAGGATGCTGCCGGCATCCCGGGCGGCAAAACTCGATGGCGCGTGCAAGGCGGTACAGGTGGCGATGGCCAGCAGGCTGGCGCTGAGCCTCAGGCGGAGTTTTCTCTTCATCAGGGTCGAACCTCCCTCGGTGCTTTCTTATTGTTAGCGAGTTGTTTTTATGGTTTCTGCCATGCCCGGGGATACCGGGCATGGAGGCAGGAGAAACGTCTGAGGGTAAGCAATACACGGAGCGTGCCAGCTTATTAAAAGACTCCGAATCAATGACTTAGGTGAAAACCCCGGGCATTGGCCGGCGCCAGGGTGTTACCCGACGTTCAATTTCGCGACAGACGTCTCAGTCTGAGACATCCCACCGCGGGGCGCAGATCGCCGCGCTGGCGCCCGCCCTCACCTGTATCGGTGGTTTTCTTTGCAATTGGATCTTGCATTTATCCGGCGCCGCCGCAAAATCACCCGCGCTTTGCCCACCCCGCTGTGCGGGGCGCTCTGCACTCCCCCTCATTACAAGGAACCTGAAGTTCATGGATAGAAGCGCCTGTGCCCGTCTCGGCTCGCTGATCCTCTCGTTGTCTGCCCTGACCCTGGTCGGTTGCAAGGAAGAAACCAGCCCCAAGACGGCCGCCATCGCACCGGCCCCGGCGCCTGCGGCCATGATCATGCCGATCTGCGCCAACGGCGAATGCGCCGTGCTGGACCAGGACGGCAAGGTGCTGGTCAGCGCCGACAACGACTACGACGCCGTGGTCGCCCTGCCCCTGGACAAGACCTTCCTGTTCGCCAAGGACGGCACCTGGAACCTCGCCAGTGCCGACGGCAAGCAGATCCTCAAGGCCGCCTTCACCGACGACCTGCGCCTCTTGACCCCGGGCTATTTCGGCTTCGGCCAGGACGGAAAGCTGGGCATCATCGACCAGAGCGGCAAGCAGATTCAGCCCCCGCGCTTCGACGACCTGTATGTCGGCGGCGCCGATGAGTTCATCGTCTACGAGATCGGCGGCAAGCGCGGCATCCTCAGCGCCAAGGGCGAGGTGATCACCGAAGCGCTGTATGACAGCAGCGTGGTGCGCGACGACTTCGCCAAGCGCGGCGGCTGGATGGGCGCCGAGCGCGGCGATCAGAAGTGGGCGCTCAACCTCAAGACCGGCGAGCAGAAGAAGGTCGAGTTCGACAGCATCGACTACTTTGCCAACCAGCATCTGGTGGTCAACACCGAACAGGGCAAGGCCCTGGCCGATGCCAATGCGCAGTTGATCAGCGCCGCCACCTACAACTGGATGGGCGAGCCGGGAGACGGCCTGGTGGCCTTCCGCGAAAAATATGACAGTCCCTGCGGCTACATGGACTTCCAGGGCAAGACCGTGATCCAGGCCCAGTTCGGCACCTGCCAGGTCTTCGGCAAGCAGGGCGCGCTGGTCACCGCCAAGAATGCCGACGGCAGCTCCGGCAAGGCCGGGTTCATTGACCGTCAGGGCCAGTGGAAGGTGCAGCCGGTCTATGACTCGGCGGACCCGGCAGGCTTCAGCCCCCTGGGGATGTTCAAGCAGGTATCGGGGCTGAACCAGGTCGCGGTGCTGCAGAACGTGTTCAGCGCCACCTTCGGCATCTTCGATGTGGACAAGGGCGTGGAGCTGTTCAAGCCGACCTACGCGCAGATCGGCGCGCTCAACGCCGACCTGTTCGTGTTCAGCACCGCCAACAGCCCGACCAAGCAGGCCACCCTGTTCGGCCAGGCCACGCAGATGCATACCGTGGGCCTGATGGACGCCAGCGGCAAGGTGTTGCTGGAGCCGGGCCAGTACGTCGACATTCGCCTGGATGCCAGCGGCCACTACCTGCTGGCCACCGACGACACTTCGCCCCTGGCCACCTCGGCGCTGTATGACCTCAAGGGCAAGCGCCTGATTGCCAGCAAGTGGCAGGAACTGGTGGTGGACGAAGCCCGTGGCGCGATCTTCGGCTACGCCGTGGAAGGCGTCGGCGACGATCAGTCCCGCAGCCTCAAGGCCCTGTACCGCCTGGACGGCACCCCGAGCTTCCAGGTCAGCCAGGTGGAATGTGGCGCCGAGCAGGTGCGTGACGGCCAGGACAAGGTGCTGTGGCCGGTCAACCCGCAGGACCACTGCCCGCAACCGGACGAAGAAGAAGACCAGGGCGAAGGCGACAACGCACAGGGCTAAGGCCCTGGGCGAGCCGGTCACGGTAGCGATCAAGCCTGCTAGGATGCGGGCTTGATCGATTCAGCCAACCGGCCCGGATGGGGCCCGACAGGAACTGTCCCATGCTCAACGCTCTGCTTTTCGACCTCGACGGCACCCTGACCGACACCGACGCCCTGCACCTGCTGGCCCTGCAACAACTGTTGTGGGAAGAAGACCGCCGGACCTTCACCGAGGCAGAGTTTGCCGCCCACGTCAGTGGCCAGGCCAACGCCCACATGTGCCGCTACCTGTTTCCCGAACGCAGCGTGGCCGAACATCTGGCCTTTGCCGAACGCAAGGAAGTGCGTTTTCGCCAACTCTCCCCGCAACTCAAGCCCCTGCCCGGCCTGCCGCGCCTGCTGGACTTCGCTGCCGAGCACGGCATCGGCGTGTGCGTGGTGACCAACGCGCCACGGGCCAACGCCGAGCACATGCTCAAGGCGCTGGGCCTGCAGGAGCGCTTCCAGACGGTGCTGGTGGCCGAGGAGTTGCCCCGGGCCAAGCCCGATCCCCTGCCCTACCTCAGCGGCCTGGAATGCCTGCACGCCACGGCCGAACAGGCCCTGGCCTTCGAGGACTCGGTGCCCGGGCTGACCGCCGCGGTCAACGCCGGCATCAGCACCTTCGGCCTGGCCACCAGCCAGCAACCGCACACCCTGCTCGATGCTGGCGCCCACCGGGTGATCCGCGACTTCGACGACCCGCAGCTGTGGGCCGAGATCCAGCGCCGGCTCGGGCGAGCCTGAACCACCGGAAGCCGGCCGCGGATCCGCCGGGGCCATGAGCACCGTTGCAGCCTGGGTTGAAAGGAATGTCGCTGGCGATTGCAGCGGGACGGTGGGCGCGAACCTCACCGGGAGAAAACAGCAGAAGGGAAAAAGTGCTCGCCCATCACTTCGGCAGTGGCACCTAAGCCGAAGTACCCCCTTTGGCTGGGCGAGCAGGGAGGAATATACGTGGCTGCCGAGGGCCGTCCTATCGGACAGATCCTAAAAGCCAGTGCGATTCGGACAAATACCTTTGCGCTTTTTCCTCAGGACCACCTTTTTTTCACAGGTCTTTCACCTCGCCCCCCTTAGATTGATAGTCACTCCTGAACGAATCCCATTTGGCCCGCCTTGTTGCGGGCTTTTTTTTGCCAGAGCAAGCGCCTTGCAGGGGCACGAGCCCCAGGCTGTCGGCCAGCTGAACGAAGTCGCACCAGCCCTGCCGCCGCCCATGGCCATAGATACAATTTGAAACCTTTACCCCCCCTCTCCAGATCGACGCCATGACTGAAGACTTCGAAGTGCCCAGCCCCCACGAAAAGCACCTGGAACACGTGACCGAACACGCCCACCGCCGCAATGACAACTTCGCCAGCAAGATCGCGGTGATGACCGCGATCATGGCCACCCTGGGGGCGCTCCTGAGCTATCAGGCCGGCTCCACGGAGAGCCAGGCGGCGATGGACAAGAACAACGCGGCGATGAAGAAGACCGAAGCCGCCAACCAGTGGAGCTACTACCAGGCCAAGTCCAGCCGACAGAACCTGGCGGAGCTGGCGACCCACATTCCCGGGGTCGATGCCGGGCACTACAGCATCGAGGCCCAGCGCTACCAGAAAGAGAAGGAAGCCGTGCGCCTGAAAGCCGAAGCCCTGGAAGCCGAGGCCCGGGACTGGGACGAACAGTCCGAAGTCGAGCTGCACCAGCACCATCGCTGGGCCCAGGCGATGATGGCGATCCAGATTGCCATCTCGATGGCCGCCATCACCCTGCTGACCCGCAAGGAATGGCTGAAGAAACTCGCCTACGGCGCGGCCGGCGGCAGTGTGCTGCTGGGCACCCTGGCCTGGCTGCACATCTAGAACCCCCTGCGCAGCAACCCGCAGCGCCCTGCGTCGCAGCGTCCGCGGATTCTCACCGGCTGTCGCAGTTTGCGAAACCGTCCGGCCCGGATGATCCCGCCAGCGACGGCCAGAGCCCCGGATCCCGGGGCTGCACGACTTCTGCAGACCTGGCACAGCCATTGCGAAAGCCCCTGCCTCACCTACAACAAGAGGCTTCGCCATGGCTATTGCCCCCCTGCTCGCCGCTACCACGGCGTTTATCCAGCGCGCCCCGCGCATGTTGATCGGCGCCCACTGGGTCGAGGCCGCCGACGGCCAGACCATGCCCCTGCGCAACCCCGCCACCGGCGAACAGCTGTGCCTGGTGCCACGGGCCACGGTGGATGACGTCGACCGCGCCGTATTGGCGGCGCGCCAGGCGTTCGATGATTCGCCCTGGAGCCGCACCCGCCCCCGGGAGCGGCAGAACCTGCTGTGGAAGCTCGCCGACCTGATGCAGCGCGACGCCGAACTGCTGGCCCAGCTGGAATGCCTGAACAACGGCAAGAGCGCCGCCGTGGCCCAGGCCATGGACGTGCAGCTGTCCATCGACTATCTGCGCTACATGGCCGGCTGGGCCACCAAGATCGAAGGCGCCAGCGTCGAGGTGTCGCTGCCGCTGATGCCCAACGATCAGTTCCACAGTTTCATCCGCCGCGAGGCGGTGGGCGTGGTCGGTGCCATCGTCGCCTGGAACTTCCCCCTGCTGCTGGCCTGCTGGAAGCTCGGCCCGGCCCTGGCCACCGGCTGCACCCTGGTGCTCAAGCCGGCCGACGAAACCCCGCTCAGCGCCCTGAAGCTGGCGGAACTGGTGCAGGAAGCCGGCTACCCCGACGGCGTGTTCAACGTGGTCACCGGCACCGGCATCACCGCCGGCTCCGCCCTGACCCGCAACCCCCTGGTGGACAAGCTGACCTTCACCGGCTCCACCGCGGTGGGCAAGGAAATCGGCAAGATCGCCATGGACTCCATGACCCGGGTGACCCTGGAACTGGGGGGCAAGTCGCCGACCATCGTCATGGCCGACGCCGACCTGGCCAGCGCCGCCGCCGGGGCCGCCAGCGCGATCTTCTTCAACCAGGGCCAGGTGTGCTGCGCCGGTTCGCGGCTGTATGTGCAGCGCAAGCATTTTGACAACGTGGTGGCCGACATTGCCGGCATCGCCAACGCCATGAAGCTGGGCAACGGCCTGGACAGCAGCGTCGACATGGGCCCGCTGATTTCCGCGCGCCAGCAGGAGCGGGTCTATCGCTACATCGAGATGGGCCGCGACAGCGGCGCCACCATTGCCTGCGGCGGCGAACAGTTCGGCCCGGGGTATTTCGTCCAGCCGACGGTGATCGCCGATGTCGACCAGCAGCATGCCCTGGTTCAGGAAGAAATCTTCGGCCCGGTGCTGGTGGCGATTCCCTTCGACGATGAAGCCGACGCCCTGCGCCTAGCCAACGACAGCCCCTACGGCCTGGGCGCGAGCATCTGGTCCAACGACCTGGCGGCGGTGCACCGGATGATTCCGAAGATCAAGTCCGGTTCGGTGTGGGTCAACTGCCACAGCGCCTTGGACCCGGCGCTGCCGTTTGGCGGCTACAAGATGTCCGGGGTCGGCCGGGAAATGGGCCATGCCGCCATCGAGCACTACACCGAGCTGAAATCGGTGCTGATCAAGCTCTGATCCGCACCCGGCCAACCGCCCCGCTCCGGGGCGCCGGAGGGGGTCCGGCGCCCCCGACGACCGCCCTGTTCAGCGGGCCAAGCGCTGCTACGCTGAGCCCGAGCCGGCTCGCGGCCCAGCGTCAAGGGCCCGGACTCGCCTTCCCCACCACGCCTCATCCCCCCCCGAAAACCTGAGGAATGCATCATGGGATCAAATGGAAATGATCACGATTACATCCAGTGCGGCTGCCACAATCCCGTCTGGGAAGCCCTGAAAGACACCCTCGACCCCGCCAGCTATATCGCCAGCCATGCCAACGCCGCGCATGGCCCCGCCAAGGATCCGAGCGGCGAGTCCCTGGTTTTTCATGACGGCATCATCTACCCGTTGCGCGACGGCAACATGGAGGACCGGGTCGAAGCCCTGGGCATCCATGCCGGCGACGTGGTTGCGTCGGGCACCCTGGCCGCCGTCGAAGCCCGCATGCAGGCCCTGGGCATCGAGTACAAGAAGCAGTCGCTGCATGGCAAGACCCTGCTGCCCGGCCTGGTCGAGCCACACGCCCACATCGTGCAAAGCTGCGCCATGGACGGCTGGCTGAACCTGGGCGCCATCGAGCCCGACCCGCTCGACAGCGATCCGCAGCAAGACCATCGCAGCCAGCGGCTGCGACCTGTCTACAACTGGACCTGGCTGAAGGAAACCATCCAGAGCAACCTGCCCGAGGACAGTTCCAGCTGGATTCTCGGGCATCTGGTGGATCCGGCGCTGATGCCCTTCAAAGTGGTGCCGGGTGGCCTGAACCAGCTCATTACCCTGCAATGTGGCGACGGGCCCGAAGAAGGCTACCTGGACAGCATCGAGGCCAAGCGGCCGATGCTGCTGATCAGCGCGTCCATGCACACTGCCTACATGAACACGGCGGCCAGGGATCTGGTGCATGAAAAAACCGGGATCATGGTCGAGAACGGTGTTCTGCAGGAAACCCAGATAGTGGCCGGGATCCTGTCGATTCCCGCCAAGCAGAAGCTGGAGATGCTGAAGATCTTCAAGCGCCTCGATACCTTCTTCGAGACCGCTGTCAGCCGCGGGATCACCCTGCTGTACGACGCGATGATGGATCCCCTGTCAAAACTGGTTTTGAACGCCTACTTCCTGACCCACCCCAGAAAGCTGCGGATCGGCTACGCCGCCGCCTGCAACAACTCGCTCGAAGCCCTCAAACGGTTGCCGGACTATCGGCCGGCCACGCGGGAAGAGGCCAGGCACCTGTATCAGGGCTCGATCAAGGTGATCTCGGACGGGTCCAACCAGGGCCTGACCGGCTATCAGGTCGAGGACTACTGCTGCAAGACAGACCGCCCCGTGGGCAACTTCAACCTCTGCGACGAGGGCAACGATAGCCCGCAACAGCTTCCGGATCGCTACAAGGACTTCATCCACGCGGCGGTGAAAAAGGGTTGGCCGCTGATGATCCATGCCAACGGCGATCGGGCCATCGAATTCACTCTGCAAGCCTATGACCTGGCCCTGCAGGGCCAGAGCGGCCTGGACAAGCGCCATCGCATCGAACACTGCTCCCTGCTCACCCCGAACACCCTGGAAACCATGCAGCGCCTGGGTCTGTCACCGAGCTTCCTGATTGGTCATGTCGGCTACTGGGGCTATGCCTTCGATAAAGCCATTTTCGAGAGCAAGGCCCAGAAGATGCTCGACCTGTGCAAGTCGGCCCTGGACCACAAGCTGCGGATTTCCCTGCACAGCGACTATTCGGTGACCCCGCTGGGGCCCCTGCGCTCGATGGAACAGGCGGTGACCCGCAAGATGGAGGGCATCCGCAATCACGACCAGCAGTTCGTCAACGACCCACGCCTGCAACCCATCCTCAATGAAGCCGAATGCCTGACCCGCCAACAGGCGCTGAAGGCCATCACCTACGACGCCGCCTGGCAGTGTCATGCCGAGGCCTGGACCGGGTCGCTGCAGGACGGGAATTTCGCCGACTTGGTGATCCTCGATCAGGACCCGTTGGACGAGAAGGTCCCGGCCCCCCAGATTCGCGACATCCAGATCCGCGAAACCTGGAAAGGCGGCCAACGGGTGTACCTCAACCCCCGAAACTGACCGCGGCCAATGCAAGCCGGGGGTTGCTCAAGCCCCCGGCGCACCTTGTAGGAGCCGGCTTGCCAGCGAAAAGGGCCTGATGTCGTGGATGGCCGCTGCGCGGTTCGCGAGCAAGCTCGCTCCTACAGTTTCTGTTGGGGACAGTTAGGGTCGGTATCCCTGGGCCAGCAACCAGCCCCGCACGCCCCGCCCCTGCTCCGGGCCGAGGTCCGCCAGGGCCTGGGCCGCCGGTTGCTGTTGCAAGCGCCGCAACAGCGGTGCCAGTTCCACGCCCTGCACATGCCAGATGCCCAGGGGCTGGTCCGGGGTGATCACCACGTCGGCTTCATCCACCAGGCCATCGCGCAATACCGGGGCGCGCTCGATGCGCAAGGCTGCAAAGTCCGCGGCGGCGTGTGCCGGCTGCGGGTCCGGCCAGCATCGCCGGGCCTGCCAGAACGGCTGTTCGGGCCAGCGCTGTTCAGCGGCGTAGAAGTCCCGGCCAATGCGCGCAAAACGCAGGAACAGCTGCTCCACCCGCTGCCCATGGAAGCGCTGCGCCAGCGCTGCACGCTGTGGCCGCTGCAACAGGGTGTTGATCACCGCCGGGGCCTGCAGGGCCGAGGACAGGGACTGGAAAATGCCGTTGCCGGACAAGGGGTCCACCGCCATCGCCGCATCGCCGACCCGCAGCCAGTTGGCGCCACACACCTGGGGGCTGAGAATCGCCGTGCTGCTGCGGGCATGCAGGTGCAGTTGCCGTTCCTCGCCACCGGCAAAGAACTCCCGGGCCAGGGCCGACGCCTGGCGGCGCTGGCGACAGTAGGCCAGCAACTGCGCCTTGCCCGGCAGCCCGGCGCTGGCCACATCCAGGGTCAGTTGCCAGTAGCACTGGCCATCTTCGCGCCGGGCCATCCAGGCCCAGCCGTCTTCCAGGCTGTACACCGCGCTGGCGGCGCTGCCGCCGGGGCCCTGCCAGCGGTTGAGCAGGCTCAGGGTTGGCGCCCCGCGCAGTGCCTGGCCGTCGCCATGGCGCAGTGTTTTCCCCAGCACCGGCGCCTGGCGCCCGCGGGCCTCGACCAGGAACTCGCCGACCAGCTCCGCCTGTCCCTGCACCTGGACCCGGTGCCCGGCCTCGCCGGACTGCACCCCCAGCACCCGGCCCTCGACCAGCTGCACCCCGGCCTCGCGCAGGGCCTCGCGCAGACCACGGTCGAAGGCCGGGCGGTCCAGCAGGTACTCGATGTTCTGTGCATGCTCCTCGCCGTTCCACGCCACCCGTCGCTGGGACGCTTGCAGGGCCTGGGCCAGCGCCTGTTCCAGGCCGGCCCCGCGCAGTGCTTCCAGCACCCGCAGCGAAACCCCTTCCAGGGCCGCAAAGCGCCGCCAGTCGCTGACCAGGGTCACCGGGTAGCCGAGGCGTCGCAGCCCCAGCGCCACCGCGGCCCCCGCCGGGCCCGCCCCCAGGATCAGGATGCCGTGCATGGCCACTGCCGCCGTTCCGGGCCCTGGTACCGGGCGTTGTCTTGCAGCCACTGCTGGACCTGGGTGTTACTGGCGTCCGGGTGGGCGCCCAGGTAGGCGGCGATGTGCCCGCTCAGGGCCGCGCAGCCCAGGCTGGCGCCGGATTGCCCCGGGCTGCTGCCACGCACGCAGGCGGCAAAATCCGCCTGCGCGGTGTTCAGCCATGACCACTGCTGCGCGCTGCATCGCGCATCGCCCGTGACCCGCCACACCCCGGGGTAGCTGGCCGGAAACACCGGTTCGCCCTGGGCCGGGCTGGACGCGCACAACAGCACTCCACGGGCTGCGGCCGCGGCACAGGCCTGGCGCAGCAGGTCACGATCCTGGCGCAGGCCCAGGCTCAGGTTGATCAGCCGCACCTGCTGTTCCAGCAGCCAGTACAAGGCGGCGCTGACCTGCGCGGCGCTGGTGACCCCACGGGCATCGAACACCTGGGCCACATAGAGCCGGGCCGCCGGCGCGCGCTGGCCGATGGCCTGGATGATCGCGCTGCCGTGGCCGAGGGCGTCCTCCTGCAACGGCCCCTCGCCCACCCCTTCGGCTTGCAGGAAGAATCGGCGCCCGGCCGCTATTCGCTGGTGGGCGGCATGGCCGCTGTCGATCACGCCAATGCGCAGTTCAGGTTTCATGGGTTGCCTCCAGCACGTGCAGTACACCCTCGCGCAACTCGAATCGCAGCTCGGCGTCGGCCAGGGTCGAAGGCCGGTGGCTGATGAGGATGCGCGTGCGCCCGGCGAACAGTCGGTCGATGGCCTCGATCACCTCGCGCTCGGTGGCCTCGTCCACCGCCGAAGTGGCTTCGTCCAGCACCAGGATCATCGGGTCCTGAAGCAGGGCCCGGGCGATGGCGATGCGTTGTTTCTGCCCGCCGGACAACTGCTGGCCGCGCTCGCCCAGGGGGCTGTCCAGGCCTTCGGGTAGGGCCTCGATCAGGCTCTGCAGTTGCGCCAGCCGCGCCACTTCGGCCACGGCCTCGCGGCTGGCGTCGGGCACGCTGTAGGCCAGGTTGTCCGCCAGGCTGCCGCGAAACAGCACGATGTCCTGGCTGACCACCGCCACCCGCCGTCGCAGTTGCGTCAGGTCCAGTTGGCGCAGGTCGATGCCGCCCAGCAGCACCTGCCCGGATTGCGGGTCGTGGTGGCGCTGCAACAGGTCGATCAGGGTGCTCTTGCCCGCCCCCGAGCTGCCGCTGAGCGCCACTTTGCGGCCGTAGGGAATCCGCGCTTCGATGCCCTGCAAGGTCATCCCGCGCCCCGGATGGCAAAAGTGCACGGCGTGCAAATGCAGCTCGCCCTGCTCCGGCACCGGCAGCGGCGCCTCGGGGTTGGTGATGCCCGGCTCTTCACCGCGCAGCTCCATGACCCGGCCCAGGCTCACGGTCATGCGCTGGATCGCCACGTACAGCCCGAGCAGGCTCTGCACCGGGCCCACCGCCATGCCCAGGTAAGTGGAAAAGGCAATCAGCGCCCCCAGTTGCCAGGTGCCCTGCACCACCCAGTAGCCGCCGATCAGGAAGGCGCAGGCCCGGGACAATGAGGTCAGGGTGCCGGGCACCGCCTGGGTGAAGAACTCGGTGACTTGCAGCTTCAGCAACTGGTTCAGGTAGCCCTGGCCGAGGCGGTCCAGGCGCTGTGCTTCGCGCTGCTGCTGGCCGGCGCTCTGGATGAATTTCATCACCGGCAGGGTTTCCACCAGGAACGAGGACATGTCCGCCGAACGCTCGCGCAACTGGCGCACATCGCGCTCGACCTTGCGCCGCATCCAGCGCAGCCAGAGCACGTCCAGGGGGATCAGCAGCAGGGCCAGGAGCGAGAGTTGCCAGGACAGGGTCAGCAGCATGGCCAGCGCCACCACCAGGCCGATCACGCTGGACACCGCGGAGAACAGCGAGTCCACGGCAAAGCGCTGGATCTCCGCGACGTCACCGTCCAGGCGCGACATCAGGTCACCGATCCGCCTTTGCCCGTAGAAGCCCGGCGACAGGCGCTGCAAGTGCCGGTAGAGATCGTCGCGCAGGGCGAACAGGATGCGCCCGGACAACCGCGTGTGCAGGTAGCGGTTGACCCCGGAGAGCAGCGTGCCCAGCAGCCCGGCGCCGATCATCAGGCCGGCGATCAGCACCAGCCGGGGAAAGTCCCGGGCCAGCAGGCCGTCGTCGATCAGCAGCTTGGTCAGCCAGGGTTGCACCAGCACCAGCAGGGAGGCGCACACCGACAGCCCCAGCAGCCCGCCAATGGCCAGCCGATGCGGCCGGACAAAACCGTAGAGCCAGCCCAGGGCCGCACTCAGTGCCTGGGGATCGCGGCTGTCCACCAGCCGGGTGATCAGGCGCCGCATCAGGCGCGCAACTGTTTGAGCTTGCGGTACAGGGTCGCGCGGCTGATGCCCAGGGCGTCCGCCGCCGCCGAGACATTGCCCTGGTGGTTGTCCAGGGCGCTGCGGATCAGCTCCAGCTCGTTCTCGCGGATGCTTCCGGTGGGCGGTCGTGCATGGGCGTTGAGGTCGTCGAGCATGCTGTCGGGCAGGTGCTCCAGGCCGATCTGCCGTTCGCCCTCTTCGCGCAGGGCCAGGGCGGTGCGCAGGACCATCTCCAACTGACGGATATTGCCCGGCCAGTGGTAGTCCGCCAGCAACCGGCGCAGCTCGCCGCTAAGGCTCACGTCGGCGCCGCCGAGCCTGGCCAGCAGGCTGTCCACCAGCGGCTGCAGGTCTTCGCGTTCACGCAGGGCCGGCAGCAGCACGCTGATGCCGTTGACCCGGTAGAACAGGTCTTCGCGAAAGGCCTTGTCCTGCACTTGCTGCTTGAGGTCACGGTGGGTGGCGCAGATCAGCGCGATGTCGATGTCCTGTTCTTCGCCGGCCCCCAGAGGCGCCACCTTGCGGTCTTGCAGGACCCGTAGCAGCCGGGCTTGCAGGGCCAGGGGCATGTCGCCGATCTCATCGAGGAACAGGGTGCCGCCATGGGCCTGTTGCAGGCGCCCGATCATGCCGCCGCGACGTGAGCCGGTAAAGGCGCCTTCGCGGTAGCCGAACAGTTCCGACTCGATCAGGCCTTCGGGGATGGCCGCGCAGTTGACCGCGACAAAGGGTTTTTCAGCCCGGCTGCCGGCGCGGTGCAGGGCCCGGGCCAGCACCTCCTTGCCGGTGCCGGTCTCGCCCAGCAGCAACACCGGCAAGCCATTGGCCAGGCCCTGGCGGGCCATGCGCAAGGTGCGGGCGTAGCGGCTGTTGCCGCCGGCCAGGGCTTCCAGGTCCTGGGGCAGCGGCGCGGTTTTCGCGGCGCTGCGCGGCGCCCGATGCAGGTTCAGCGACGGTTGCGGCGCCCGCAGGGCCTTGTAGAACAGCTCGCCCTTGGCGGTCTGCAGGCTACCTACCGCCCCTTGTTGCAGGCGTGCCAGCAATTGCAGGCCATCGACCCCGAGGAACTCTTCGCAGCGCCGCCCCACCAGGGCCGCGCGCGGGGTGTTGAGCAACTGGCAGGCCTGGCCGCTGACCGCGAGGATCTGCCCGCCCAGGCTCAAGGCCAGCAGTCCCTGCCACGGCGATTCGAGGTATTGCCGACGACTGTGGAAGGCCAGGACGATCTGCTCCGGATAGGAGGCATGGAACACCCGCGCCTCGATCTGGCTGACCGCCATGGACAACAACGCGGTGCTGTCCTGGGCCCGCCCCAGGGGGCCTTCGCGGGTCAGGTCGAGCACCCCGATCATCTCGCCCTGGGGGCACTGGATCGGCACCGAGGTGCAGGAAAAATGGCTGAGGCGGTCCAGGTAATGCTCACCGCAATCGATCAGGGTCGGCCGCGCTTCCACCAGGGCCGTGCCCAGGGCGTTGGTGCCACGGGTGGCCTCGCTCCAGCAGGCGCCGAGGGTGATGTCCTGCACGCCGCTGTCCTTGAGCCGGTCGGCGCGGCCTTCGATGGCCAGGATGGTGGCGTCGGCATTGGCCAGGATGATCAGGCCGTCCTTGCCTTGATGCTGGTTCAGGTAATCGATGGCCGGGAGCGCCGCGTCCAGCAACAGGCGGTTGCTGGCCAGCAGCACGTCGAGGCTGGCGCCAGATTCCAGGGTCAGTTGATGCTGGCTGCCAAAGTGCACGCCATGGCTCAGGCTGCGCCGCCATGAAGCATCGATTTCCGCACGCAGGACCCCGTCGGGGATCTCGCCTTCCAGGTGCAGCCGCTCCCGGGCCAGCCGGGCTTCGTGTTGCTGCTCACCCTTTATTGTTTTTATAAGAGTCATCAAGCGCTCCGAATCGGTCCGCCCGCTGTACCCGCTCCACTCCCTTGGATTGCGCGAGGCACGCAAGCCGTGGTCAATGTCTACACCGGGTTCAGGGGGCAGTAAAGGGGTCTGACCCGGATCAGCGGGTCGCCCTGCATTGCTCTGCCGTTCCTTCAAGATCAAGCAAAACCTGCGCCAGTCGGTGTTGGCGCTCGGGCATCTTGACGTTTACGTCAAGCAAATGGCAAGTACCGCATGGTCCGACCATCTTCCGGCCACGGCCATGCCATGGATGCTGTAGCGGCACAGGAAGCTTGCGACAGATCGCGGATCGCCGGAGGTGAAATGACTCAGACGTGGGGATCACCCGGGGCCTTGGCCGGGGCGGCGTATTGCGGCTTGAGGTGGCCGTTCTGGTCCAGCAGCCAGGCGTCCATGATCTGTCGCACCACGGGGCCGGCGACCCGGCCGCCGGCTTCGCCATTCTCGATCATCACCGAGATCACGATCTGCGGGTGTTCGGCGGGGGCGAAGCCGACGAACAGGGCGTTGTCGCGATTGCGCTCGCGGGTCTTGAGGCGGTCGTAGCGTTCGCCCTGCTTGATCGCCACCACCTGGGCGGTGCCACTCTTGCCGGCAATGCGGTATTGCGCTCCGGCGGCTGCGGCGCGGGCAATGCCGCGCGGGTCGTGCATGACCATTTGCATGCCGTGGTTGACCTGATCCCAGTCGCGGGGGTTCTTCAGCAGGATGTTGGGCATCGGGTGCTCATCCACCGGGGCCACGCCGTCGATGGTCTTGGCCAGGTGCGGGCGGTTCCACACGCCCTTGTTGGCAATCAGCGCGGTGGCCTGGGCCAGTTGCAGCGGGGTGACCTGCATGTAGCCCTGGCCGATGCCGAGGATCACGGTTTCCCCCGGGAACCAGGGCTGGCGGCGAGTGGCGCGCTTCCAGGCCTGGGACGGCATCAGGCCGGGGGATTCTTCGAACATGTCCAGGGAGACTTTTTCGCCGAGGCCGAACATCGCCATGTAGTCGTGCAGGCGGTCGATGCCGAGCTTGTGCGCCAGGTCGTAGAAGTAGGTGTCGTTGGAGCGCATGATCGCGGCGTCCATGTCCACCCAGCCATCGCCGCTGTGGTTCCAGTTGCGGTATTTGTGGTCGAAGTCCGGCAGTTGGTAGTAGCCCGGGTCGAAGACGCGGGTCGATGCGGTGACTACGCCGGTATCAAGGCCGGCAATCGCCACTTCCGGCTTGATGGTGGAGCCTGGGGCATAGAGGCCGCGCAGCACCCGGTTGAACAAGGGGCGGTCGATGGAATCGTGCAGCGCCGCGTATTCCTTGAAGCTGATGCCGGTGACGAACAGGTTGGGGTCGAAGCTGGGCTTGCTGACCATGGCCAGCACTTCACCGGTGGCCGGATCCAGGGCGACCACGGAGCCGCGGCGATCCCCGAGGGCTTCTTCGGCGGCTTCCTGGAGCTTGATGTCCAGGCTCAGGACGATGTTCTTGCCGGGGATCGGATCGGTGTGCCTGAGCACGCGCATCACCCGGCCCTGGGCGTTGGTTTCGACTTCTTCGTAGCCCACGTGGCCGTGCAGTTCGGACTCGTAGAACTTCTCGATACCGGTCTTGCCGATGGATTGAGTGCCACGGTACTCCACCGAATCCAGGGTCTTGGCTTCCTTTTCGTTGATCCGTCCGACGTAGCCGATGGAGTGGGCAAAGTGCGCGCCCATGGGGTAGTGGCGAACGAACTGGGCTTCGACATCCAGGCCCGGCAGGCGGTATTCGTTGACTGCCAATACGGCGATCTGCTCTTCGGTGAGCTCGTAGAACAGGGTCACGGGAACGAAGGGGTGGCGGGCCTGCTTCATTTCCTTGTCGAACAGGGTGCGGTCTTCTGGCGGCAGGTGCAGCAGGTCGACCACGGTGTCCAGCTCGCCCTTGAGATCGGTGGTGCGTTCGCGGGTGATGGTCAGGTTGAAGCTGGGGCGGTTGTCGGCCAGGACCACACCATTGCGGTCATAGATCAACCCGCGGGTTGGGGTGATCGGCAGCACGTGGACGCGGTTGTTTTCCGAGATGGTGGAGTGATAGTCGAACTCAACCACCTGGAGGAAATACATGCGCCCTACCAGGGCACAGGTGATGGCCACCACCAGCACAGCGCAGGCCAGCAGGCGCTTATTGACCAGGCGGTTTTCTTTTTCGTGGTCCTTGATCGGAATCGCTTCGGGCATTGCTACAGCTTCTCGTTGAATAGAGGTCGACGCTGATCCGTGCGGATGAACTCAAGTCCCTAAAAAAGAGCTGCACCATACCAAAAACTGCCCATCGATTTTGAGGGGATTTCCCTCGTCACTGATCAGTGGTGCCGGTCCTCCAGCCCCAGGGTATAAGCCGATGGCGGTAGAGCCCGCTACAGCGGGGGTAGGCCGCAACCCCGGCACTGTCGCGGGGTGCTGGCAGCCGCAGCCGAGCGGTCATGGCCGGCCACAGCAGCGCAGCTTTTCTGCAGCGCAAAAACAAAACCCCAACTGCTTTCGCAATTGGGGTTTCGGAATTTAATCTTGACGATGACCTACTCTCACATGGGGAAACCCCACACTACCATCGGCGATGCATCGTTTCACTTCTGAGTTCGGGATGGGATCAGGTGGTTCCAACGCTCTATGGTCGTCAAGAAATTCGGTAGCCAGTCCGTTGCTTGTGCAACGTGCCAGCGAATGGGTATGTAATAGGCTTGTGTGTTTGCAAACTTTCGGTTCGTTTCGTCTTCACACACCGCAACTCGCTTCTTAAGCAAATTGCTTGGGTGTTATATGGTCAAGCCTCACGGGCAATTAGTATTGGTTAGCTCAACGCCTCACAGCGCTTACACACCCAACCTATCAACGTCGTAGTCTTCGACGGCCCTTTAGGGGATTCAAGATCCCAGTGAGATCTCATCTTGAGGCAAGTTTCCCGCTTAGATGCTTTCAGCGGTTATCTTTTCCGAACATAGCTACCCGGCAATGCCACTGGCGTGACAACCGGAACACCAGAGGTTCGTCCACTCCGGTCCTCTCGTACTAGGAGCAGCCCCTCTCAAATCTCAAACGTCCACGGCAGATAGGGACCGAACTGTCTCACGACGTTCTAAACCCAGCTCGCGTACCACTTTAAATGGCGAACAGCCATACCCTTGGGACCGGCTTCAGCCCCAGGATGTGATGAGCCGACATCGAGGTGCCAAACACCGCCGTCGATATGAACTCTTGGGCGGTATCAGCCTGTTATCCCCGGAGTACCTTTTATCCGTTGAGCGATGGCCCTTCCATACAGAACCACCGGATCACTAAGACCTACTTTCGTACCTGCTCGACGTGTCTGTCTCGCAGTCAAGCGCGCTTTTGCCTTTATACTCTACGACCGATTTCCGACCGGTCTGAGCGCACCTTCGTACTCCTCCGTTACTCTTTAGGAGGAGACCGCCCCAGTCAAACTACCCACCATACACTGTCCTCGATCCGGATAACGGACCTGAGTTAGAACCTCAAAGTTGCCAGGGTGGTATTTCAAGGATGGCTCCACGCAAACTGGCGTTCACGCTTCAAAGCCTCCCACCTATCCTACACAAGCAAATTCAAAGTCCAGTGCAAAGCTATAGTAAAGGTTCACGGGGTCTTTCCGTCTAGCCGCGGATACACTGCATCTTCACAGCGATTTCAATTTCACTGAGTCTCGGGTGGAGACAGCGCCGCCATCGTTACGCCATTCGTGCAGGTCGGAACTTACCCGACAAGGAATTTCGCTACCTTAGGACCGTTATAGTTACGGCCGCCGTTTACCGGGGCTTCGATCAAGAGCTTCGCGTTAGCTAACCCCATCAATTAACCTTCCGGCACCGGGCAGGCGTCACACCCTATACGTCCACTTTCGTGTTTGCAGAGTGCTGTGTTTTTAATAAACAGTCGCAGCGGCCTGGTATCTTCGACCGGCATGAGCTTACGGAGCAAGTCCTTCACCCTCACCGGCGCACCTTCTCCCGAAGTTACGGTGCCATTTTGCCTAGTTCCTTCACCCGAGTTCTCTCAAGCGCCTTGGTATTCTCTACCCAACCACCTGTGTCGGTTTGGGGTACGGTTCCTAGTTATCTGAAGCTTAGAAGCTTTTCTTGGAAGCATGGCATCAACCACTTCGTCACCTAAAAGGTAACTCGTCATCAGCTCTCGGCCTTAGAACCCCGGATTTACCTAAGATTCCAGCCTACCACCTTAAACTTGGACAACCAACGCCAAGCTGGCCTAGCCTTCTCCGTCCCTCCATCGCAATAACTAGAAGTACAGGAATATTAACCTGTTTTCCATCGACTACGCTTTTCAGCCTCGCCTTAGGGACCGACTAACCCTGCGTCGATTAACGTTGCGCAGGAAACCTTGGTCTTTCGGCGTGGGTGTTTTTCACACCCATTGTCGTTACTCATGTCAGCATTCGCACTTCTGATACCTCCAGCAAGCTTCTCAACTCACCTTCACAGGCTTACAGAACGCTCCTCTACCGCATCACTTACGTGATACCCGTAGCTTCGGTGTATGGTTTGAGCCCCGTTACATCTTCCGCGCAGGCCGACTCGACTAGTGAGCTATTACGCTTTCTTTAAAGGGTGGCTGCTTCTAAGCCAACCTCCTAGCTGTCTAAGCCTTCCCACATCGTTTCCCACTTAACCATAACTTTGGGACCTTAGCTGACGGTCTGGGTTGTTTCCCTTTTCACGACGGACGTTAGCACCCGCCGTGTGTCTCCCATGCTCGGCACTTGTAGGTATTCGGAGTTTGCATCGGTTTGGTAAGTCGGGATGACCCCCTAGCCGAAACAGTGCTCTACCCCCTACAGTGATACATGAGGCGCTACCTAAATAGCTTTCGAGGAGAACCAGCTATCTCCGAGCTTGATTAGCCTTTCACTCCGATCCACAGGTCATCCGCTAACTTTTCAACGGTAGTCGGTTCGGTCCTCCAGTCAGTGTTACCTAACCTTCAACCTGCCCATGGATAGATCGCCCGGTTTCGGGTCTATTCCCAGCGACTAGACGCCCTATTAAGACTCGCTTTCGCTACGCCTCCCCTATTCGGTTAAGCTCGCCACTGAAAATAAGTCGCTGACCCATTATACAAAAGGTACGCAGTCACAGAACAAAGTCTGCTCCCACTGCTTGTACGCATACGGTTTCAGGATCTATTTCACTCCCCTCTCCGGGGTTCTTTTCGCCTTTCCCTCACGGTACTAGTTCACTATCGGTCAGTCAGTAGTATTTAGCCTTGGAGGATGGTCCCCCCATATTCAGACAAGGTTTCTCGTGCCCCGTCCTACTCGATTTCATGACTAAGAGATTTTCGCGTACAGGGCTATCACCCACTATGGCCGCACTTTCCAGAGCGTTCCGCTAATCTCAAAGCCACTTAAGGGCTAGTCCCCGTTCGCTCGCCACTACTAAGGGAATCTCGGTTGATTTCTTTTCCTCAGGGTACTTAGATGTTTCAGTTCCCCTGGTTCGCCTCTTGCACCTATGTATTCAGTACAAGATAACCATCTTATGATGGCTGGGTTCCCCCATTCAGAGATCTCCGGATCAAAGTCTGTTTGCCGACTCCCCGAAGCTTATCGCAGGCTACCACGTCTTTCATCGCCTCTGACTGCCAAGGCATCCACCGTATGCGCTTCTTCACTTGACCATATAACCCCAAGCAATCTGGTTATACTATGAAGACGACATTCGCCGAAAATTTGCAATTTAACTCACAAATTTTACCTTAGCCTGATCCGTTACCAGTGAAAGTAACGTTCAGTCTATCTTTCTATCACATACCCAAATTTTTAAAGAACGATCTAATCAAAAGACTAGAAATCAACATTCAATGTGAATGCTCATTTCTAAGCTTTCAGAAGCAGTTTATGGTGGAGCCAAGCGGGATCGAACCGCTGACCTCCTGCGTGCAAGGCAGGCGCTCTCCCAGCTGAGCTATGGCCCCATAACAAAATTGGTGGGTCTGGGCAGATTCGAACTGCCGACCTCACCCTTATCAGGGGTGCGCTCTAACCAACTGAGCTACAGACCCAATTTCGAGCTTGTAACTGTTAGCTTGGAGCTATCAGCTTGGAGCTTAAAGCTGCTTCTATCGTCTTCTTCAATGAATCAAGCAATTCGTGTGGGAGCTTATGAAGCAGCTGATGTCGTCGATTAAGGAGGTGATCCAGCCGCAGGTTCCCCTACGGCTACCTTGTTACGACTTCACCCCAGTCATGAATCACACCGTGGTAACCGTCCCCCCGAAGGTTAGACTAGCTACTTCTGGTGCAACCCACTCCCATGGTGTGACGGGCGGTGTGTACAAGGCCCGGGAACGTATTCACCGCGACATTCTGATTCGCGATTACTAGCGATTCCGACTTCACGCAGTCGAGTTGCAGACTGCGATCCGGACTACGATCGGTTTTATGGGATTAGCTCCACCTCGCGGCTTGGCAACCCTTTGTACCGACCATTGTAGCACGTGTGTAGCCCAGGCCGTAAGGGCCATGATGACTTGACGTCATCCCCACCTTCCTCCGGTTTGTCACCGGCAGTCTCCTTAGAGTGCCCACCATAACGTGCTGGTAACTAAGGACAAGGGTTGCGCTCGTTACGGGACTTAACCCAACATCTCACGACACGAGCTGACGACAGCCATGCAGCACCTGTCTCAATGTTCCCGAAGGCACCAATCCATCTCTGGAAAGTTCATTGGATGTCAAGGCCTGGTAAGGTTCTTCGCGTTGCTTCGAATTAAACCACATGCTCCACCGCTTGTGCGGGCCCCCGTCAATTCATTTGAGTTTTAACCTTGCGGCCGTACTCCCCAGGCGGTCAACTTAATGCGTTAGCTGCGCCACTAAGAGCTCAAGGCTCCCAACGGCTAGTTGACATCGTTTACGGCGTGGACTACCAGGGTATCTAATCCTGTTTGCTCCCCACGCTTTCGCACCTCAGTGTCAGTATCAGTCCAGGTGGTCGCCTTCGCCACTGGTGTTCCTTCCTATATCTACGCATTTCACCGCTACACAGGAAATTCCACCACCCTCTACCATACTCTAGCTTGCCAGTTTTGGATGCAGTTCCCAGGTTGAGCCCGGGGCTTTCACATCCAACTTAACAAACCACCTACGCGCGCTTTACGCCCAGTAATTCCGATTAACGCTTGCACCCTCTGTATTACCGCGGCTGCTGGCACAGAGTTAGCCGGTGCTTATTCTGTCGGTAACGTCAAAATACTCACGTATTAGGTAAGTACCCTTCCTCCCAACTTAAAGTGCTTTACAATCCGAAGACCTTCTTCACACACGCGGCATGGCTGGATCAGGCTTTCGCCCATTGTCCAATATTCCCCACTGCTGCCTCCCGTAGGAGTCTGGACCGTGTCTCAGTTCCAGTGTGACTGATCATCCTCTCAGACCAGTTACGGATCGTAGCCTTGGTGAGCCATTACCTCACCAACTAGCTAATCCGACCTAGGCTCATCTGATAGCGTGAGGTCCGAAGATCCCCCACTTTCTCCCGTAGGACGTATGCGGTATTAGCGCCCGTTTCCGGACGTTATCCCCCACTACCAGGCAGATTCCTAGGCATTACTCACCCGTCCGCCGCTCGCCACCAGGTACAAGTACCCGTGCTGCCGCTCGACTTGCATGTGTTAGGCCTGCCGCCAGCGTTCAATCTGAGCCATGATCAAACTCTTCAGTTCAAACATCTTTGGGTTTTGAGAAAACCCTAAACTTGGCTCAGCAATCGTTGGTTACATCTTTGATTTCTCGCGGAGTAACTTGTGATGCTGATAATCTTTTTGACTATCAGTCTGACCCCACAAGCACCCACACGAATTGCTTGATTCAGTTGTTAAAGAGCGGTTGGTTAAGACCTTTCGTCTCAACCGAGGCGCGCATTCTACAGCAGCCTCATTTGCTGTCAAGCGGTTTTTTTAGAAGTTTTTGAAGATTTCCTCAACAACTTCAACCACTTGCGCTTTCGATCTCTCGTTAGCGGGAGGCGAATTCTACAGCGTTACACGCTGCTGTCAACACCTCTTTTTAACCGCTTTCGACCGAGACGATCGAATCGTTAACAAGGCGAAAACACACTGCCTTACTAACTGCTTCTGGCTTCGATGAACTGAAGCGTAACCGCTGCCGAAAACCGCGTAACTCGTTGAATATCAAGGAGTTTTCCGTTTCGACTGCGCCGGAAGTGGGGCGAATTATAGACCTATAGAATCTGCCGTCAACCTTTAATTTGAATTTTCTATGATCCCAACCCACATCCCATACCCGCAGCTTCATATATAGAGAAGCAAAAAGACTTTGCGCACTATATTGCTCATTTCTCATTACTTAAGCATCATGCTTCCAGCGTCCGCCCCTCCCCACACTCTGGATGATCCCCTGCATGAACGACCAACCGCGCAGCCTTGCCTCGACCCTGTTTCCCGTGGGGCTGCTACTGATCGCCATGGCCTCGATTCAATCGGGCGCCTCATTGGCCAAGAGCATGTTCCCCATTGTCGGGGCCCAAGGAACCACCACTCTTCGATTGATCTTCGCCAGCATCATCATGCTGCTTCTACTAAGACCCTGGCGCGCCAAGTTCACTGCCAAGACCCTGCGCACCGTGGTTGTCTATGGAATGGCCCTGGGCGGGATGAACTTCCTCTTCTATATGTCCCTGAGAAGCGTGCCCCTGGGAATCGCCGTCGCCCTGGAATTCACCGGCCCACTGGCAGTGGCCCTCTATGCCTCACGCAAGGCGATCGATTTTCTGTGGATCGCCCTGGCCATCATCGGCCTGCTATTGCTGATTCCCACAGGCGCCACCGCAACCGCCATCGACCTGGTCGGTGCAGGCTACGCCCTGGGTGCCGGTGTCTGCTGGGCGCTGTACATTCTGTTCGGACAAAAGGCCGGTGCCGAGAACGGCATCCAGACCGCCGCCCTGGGCGTCATGATCGCCGCGCTCTTCGTCGCGCCCATAGGCATCGTCCATGCCGGCGCCGCATTACTCACCCCATCCCTGATCCCTATCGCCCTGGGCGTCGCGATCTTGTCCACCGCCCTGCCTTACAGCCTGGAAATGGTCGCCCTGACCCGAATGCCCGCCCGTACCTTTGGCACCCTGATGAGTGTCGAGCCGGCTGTCGGCGCACTGTCCGGCCTGCTGTTTCTGCACGAATACCTCTCCCTGGCGCAGTGGATGGCGATCGCCTGCATCATCCTGGCATCTGTCGGAGCAACCATGACCATGCGCCGCGAATCCAAGCCCATAGTTGCAGCCGATTAACATTCAACTCTGGTAATTGGCGCTCAATTAGGCCATGTTTAGCCGGCTACTCAACGTCGGCCATGGAGTTGTCAGACAGGGATATCGCAAACGCAAAAACCATAGGTAATGCAGTCACACTCGGACGTCAGATCCGAGGCTAGCGATAAGGACGGGGATGAAACGATTTTTGATACTGTTGGCCGTACTTGCCATTGCAGGCTGCGCTGCGACCGCGAAAACCGAAGTCAAACGAGGCAAGAAAGGGCTCCACATCAACTGCTCCGGTCTGTCTTCTTCCTGGGACAAGTGCTACGCCAAGGCGACCCAGTCCTGCGGCCCCAAAGGCTACAAGGTGATCGCCAAGTCCGGTGACACCGTGGAAGACCCGGGAGACTACCCTTTCGGCCTGAACCCAGCCGGTTATACCAGTCGCAGCATGATCGTCATCTGCAAGTAGCAGTAGCGCTCACTCTTCGGGCAGCAGCTCCAGCTGCCCAATGATCTGCTCATGGCTCGACGCCAGCACCTGCTGCTGGATATCCGGGCTCACCAGCATTCGTGCCACCACCAGCGCGCCAACACACTGCGACAGAATCGACCAGGCCAGGCTCTCACTGCCCAAGGTCTGCGCCCACGCCCGATGCAGACGACAGATCCAGTCTTGCGCCTCCTGCCGCACTGGCACACTGCCCCGGGCAATCTCCGCGCCCAACGCCGGCAATGCACACCCGGCTCCTGGCTGCTGCAGATGCGCCACGCTCAGGTATTGCTTCAGGCAACGGCGCAATTTATCCCGATTCTGCCGGCCTTCCCCTCCCAGACGCTCCAGGCTCCGGCTCAACTCGCGCTCGACGATGGAACCGAACAGCTCATCCTTGGACCCGAAGTGAGTGTAAAAAGCCCCGCCACTAAGCCCAATGGCCTTCATCAGGGCATCCACGCCGACGGTAGAAAACCCCTCGTTCTTGGCCTGGATCGCACTGCTCTGCAACAGGCGTTCGCGGGTTTCCTGCTTGTGACTGGCTGAATAACGCATGGCTGAAGCTCTCCCCTGCCGGCTTGACGACCGCAGGATCATAGCATAACGTTCGTTTAGTTAACGATCGTTTACCAAAGAGCGAACCTCCCATGACTACAGCCTTGAACAACAACAAAGTGGTACTGGTGGTCGGCGCCGGCGATGCTACCGGCGGTGCCATAGCCAAGCGTTTTGCCGCGCAAGGTTTCACCGCCTGCGTCACCCGACGCAGCGCAGACAAACTGCAACCGCTGGTGGATGCCATCCGGCAAACCGGTGGCCAGGCCCATGGCTTTGCCTGCGACGCGCGCAAAGAAGAGGACGTGGTAGCACTGATCGAACAGATCGAAACCCAGATCGGACCCATCGAGGCATTCGTCTTCAACATCGGCGCCAACGTGCCCTGCAGCATCCTTGAGGAAACCGCCCGCAAGTACTTCAAGATCTGGGAGATGGCCTGTTTCTCCGGCTTCCTCAATGCCCGCGAAGTGGCCAAGCGCATGGTGACCCGCCAACGCGGCACCATCCTGTTCACCGGCGCCACCGCCGGGGTGCGCGGCGCCGCCGGTTTCGCCGCCTTCGCCGGTGCCAAGCACGGTATCCGCGCCCTGGCCCAGAGCATGGCCCGGGAACTGGGGCCGCTGAACATCCATGTCGGCCATATCATCGTCGACGGCGCCATCGACACCGATTTCATACGCACCAGCTTTCCCGAGAAGTACGCCCTCAAGGACCAGGACGGCATCCTCAACCCCGAACACATCGCCGAGAACTACTGGTACCTGCACAGCCAGCCCAGGGATGCCTGGACTTTCGAACTGGACCTGCGCCCCTGGAACGAGCGCTGGTAAGCCACTGCCCCCCACAACAATCAGAGCGTTCACGACATGAGCCAAAAAGTGGAGTTCTTCTTCGACCTGGGCAGCCCGACCAGCTACCTGGCCTATACCCAATTGCCGAACATCTGCGCCCAGACCGGCAGTCAACTGGAGTACCACCCCATGCTGCTGGGCGGGGTCTTCAAGAGCACCGGCAACGCCTCCCCCATCAGCGTTCCCGCCAAGGGCCGCTACATGCTCCAGGACCTGGCGCGTTTTGCCCGACGCTATCAGGTTGAACTCAACTTCAACCCGCACTTTCCCATCAACACCCTGCTACTGATGCGCGCCGCGACCGGGGTGCAGTGGCACATGCCGGAGCGCTTCGTCGAATTCATCGACTGCCTGTTCCGCGCCCTCTGGGTCGACAAACGCAACCTGAACGACGCCGCCACCGTCACCCAGGTCCTGGAGCAAGGCGGTTTCGACCCACAGCAGATCCTCGACCTGAGCCATGACGAACAGGTCAAGGCCCGGCTCAAGGACAACACCGACCAGGCATTGCAACGGGGTGTGTTCGGGGCCCCCAGCATGTTCGTGGGGGACCAGTTGTTCTTCGGCCAGGACCGCCTGGATTTTGTCCGGGAAGCCTTAAGCGCAGACTAACCCCCCTGCTCCGCGGCACCAGCCAGTCGCCACGGACAGGGCCTGCGGCCTTGGCCACATTGCATGACCCAGGCCTTTGTGCAGCGCTTCAGATCGCCGCGGTGCGAAGGTTCAGCCACTCCAGCGCGGCGCCTTCCAGCAGCGGAGCGAGACGCTGGCGCACCTGCGCGTGATAGCCGTTGAACCAGTCCCGCTCCTCCTGGGTGAGCAATCCGGGTTCCAGGCAACGGCTGTCGATCGGGCACAGGGTCAGGGTTTCAAAACCGAGGAACTCACCAAACTCGCTGCTACCGACCTCGCGGTTCAACACCAGGTTCTCGATTCGTACCCCCCAACGCCCGGGACGATAGGTCCCCGGCTCGATGGACGTGATCATCCCCGGCTGCATCGCCGTTTGCGGTGCCGGCGCGGCCTGATAGGCGATCACCTGCGGCCCTTCATGCACATTGAGGAAGTAGCCCACGCCATGCCCGGTGCCGTGTCCGTAATCCACGCCTTCGGCCCAGATCGGCGCCCGGGCGATGGCATCGAGCAACGGCGAAAGAATGCCCCGCGGGAACTGCGCCCGAGACAAGGCGATCACGCCCTTGAGCACCCGGGTGCAATCACGCTTCTGCTCGGCGCTCGGGGTGCCGATCGGCACCATCCGGGTAATGTCGGTGGTGCCTCCCAGGTACTGACCGCCCGAGTCGATCAGCAGCAGGCCATCGCCCTCGATCACCGCATGCTCTTCGGGGGTGGCGTGGTAGTGAGGCATCGCCCCGTTGGCATTGAAGGCCGCGATGGTATTGAAGCTCAAGGACACATAGCCCGGACGCCGTTCACGGGCGGCAGTCAGGTGTTCATCAATGGTCAGTTCGGTGACGCGCTCGCGCCCCAGGGCACTCTCCAGCCAGGCAAAGAACTCGCACAGCGCCGCGCCGTCCTGCTCCATGGCCCGACGAATATGCTCGGCATCCGCCGGGCTCTTGCGCGACTTGGCCAGGGTGGTGGGATTGAGCCCCTCCACCAGCTTCACCCCCGAACGCAAGTTGTTCAGCAATCCGGTGGTCACCCGCGCCGGGTCGATCTGCAACGTCGCGCCTTCCGGCACATCGGCCAAGGCCGCCGCCACCTCCGTGTAATCCCGCAGGCTGACGCCGTCGGCCTCCAGCACCCTGCGCAACGGCTCATCGATCTTGTTCAAGGCCACGAACAAAGTGGCCTGCTGCTGGCTGATCAGGGCGAAAGAGACAAACACCGGGTTGAACGAAACATCCGCCCCCCGCAGGTTGAACAGCCAGGCGATGTCATCGAGGGTGGCAATGAAATGCCACTGCGCGCCACGTTCGCTCAGGGTTTCGCGCAGCTTGGCCAGCTTCTCCACCCGGCTCTGCGTGGCCTGGGGCGGCAAGTGCGGGTAGACCGGTTGATCCGGCAGGCCGGGGCGATCGCTCCACACCTGCTGCAGCAGATCGATATCGGTGCGCAGGCTGGCCCCGCGTTCCTGCAACCTGCTGCCCAGGGTACGGGCCGAAGCCAGCGCCATGACCGCGCCGTCCACCGCCACCACCGCGCCGGACGGGGTCTGTTCCGCCAGCCAGTCCAGGGGCCCGGGCTGACCCGGCTGCAACTTCACCAGATCGATGCCGCTGCCCTTGAGTTCCTTGCTCGCCTGTTCCCAGTAGCGGCTGTCGGCCCAGAGCCCTGCGAACTCCGCCGTCACGATCAGGGTGCCCACCGAGCCGTGGAAGCCCGACAGCCACTGGCGCCCCTGCCAGTAACCCGGCAGGTACTCCGACAGATGCGGATCGGCCGAAGGCACCAGCAAGGCATGAATGCCCTCGCGGCTCATCAACTGACGCACATGCGCCAGGCGCTGGGGGACCACTCCATGGGGCGTTGGCTGGGTACTCATTGTGACTCCTTAACCGGCTTAATCATTGTTATGGAAGGTCGAGATCGCTCGCCCCTCAAGACTGGGCTCCGGCCCAGAATGCCGGAGCAGCGGCGCATGACGCCTTGATCAATTGTGCAGCGCGATCCACGTCCTCTTCGCGGGTGAAGCGTCCCAGACTCAGGCGAATGGTGCGGCCGGCCTGCAACGGGTCATGCCCCAGGGCCAGCAGCACATGGGACGGGGCATTGCTGGCCGAGTTGCAGGCCGAGGTCGCGGAAAACGCCAGGGACGCACTCAACGCGGCGGCGTCAAAGCCACCCTCGCTGAACGTCAGGCTCAGGGTATGGGGAATGCGCTGGGTGGCACTGCCATTCAAGCGCAGGCCGGCCACCCCCGCCAGTTGCTCCAGCAAGCGTTGGCGCAAGCGGACGATGGTGGTGGTTTCCTCGTCGAACAACTCACCGGCCAGCGCAAAGGCTGCGCCCATGGCGGCGATCTGGTGAGTGGCCAGGGTGCCGGAACGCAAGCCGCCCTCATGCCCGCCACCATGGATCTGCGCCTGCAAGCGGCGCTGCGCCCGCGGTCCGACATACAGCGCGCCGATGCCCTTGGGGCCGTACACCTTGTGCGCCGAAAACGACATCAGATCCACCGGCCAGCGCTCAAGATCGATGGCCACCTTGCCCACGCCCTGAGCCGCATCCACATGCAACAGGGCGCCATGCTCACGCACCACCTGGCCAATCGCCGGAATGTCGTTGAGGGTGCCCAATTCGTTGTTGACCAGCATCAGCGACACCAGAACGGTGTCATCCCTCAAGGCCTCGCTCACCGCCTGGGCGCTGATCAACCCCTGAGCATCGGGCAGCAGGTAGGTCACCGCCACACCGCTTTCCTGCAACTGTCGAGCGGTGTCCAGCACGGCCTTGTGCTCGATCTGGCTGGTGATGATGTGCCCACACTCCAGCCCCCGGGCCTGCATCACGCCCTTGAGCGCCAGGTTGTTGGATTCGGTGGCGCCGGACGTCCAGACGATCTGCTCTGGCTGCGCGCCCACCAACTGCGCCACTTGCTGCCGGGCCTGCTCGACACAGCGTCGCGCCGCCTGGCCAAAAGCATGGGAACTGGAGGCCGGGTTGCCAAAGTTGGCGTTGAACCCCAGGCACTCCAGCATCACTTGAATGACCCGCTCATCCACCGGCGTGGTAGCGGCATAGTCGAAATAAAGAGGACGTTTGTTCATGACAGAAAGACCCGCAGAGCTGGTTCCAGGATCGGCATTGGCCCAAAGAGCAAAACGCAGGAACGCGCCGTACCGGGACGGCGCGTCGACGGCAGGCACTGAGCAATGGCCGATCGGATGCAGTTAAAGAAGCACAACTTCGTCTAAAAGTGCGTAGGAACGCTCCTGGCGCGCAGCTTAACAGGCTCGGGGCAAAGCGTTGAAGCACCGCTCAACTGATGTTTTCCAGCACCAGCGGCGCCAGGGAAATCACCAGCAGGCCGGCCATGGCCAGATTGAACAGGCGCAGCCAGCGCGGATTGCGCAGCACATTGCGCAACAGGCTGCCGCACGCCGCCCAGAGACTCACCGTCGGCGCATTGATCAGGGCGAAGACCGCCGCAATCACCAGCACATTGGTGAAATAGCCCTGCAACGGCGTGTAAGTGCTGATGGCGCCCACCGCCATGACCCAGGCCTTGGGATTGACCCACTGAAAGGCCGCCGCGCCCCAGTAGCCCAAAGGCTGCCCCTGGCCCCGCTGGTCGTCGTTCATGGGCCCGGAACGAGCGATGTTCCACGCCAGGTACAGCAGGTAGGCCGCGCCGACATAACGCAGCACGCGGTACAGCACCGGATAGGCTTCGAACACCGCCCCCAGGCCCAGGCCGACCGCCAGCACCAGCACGAAAAAACCACAGCTGATACCGAGGATATGCGGGATGGAGCGGTTGAAACCGAAGTTCAGGCCCGAGGCCAGCAACATGGTGTTGTTGGGGCCGGGGGTGATGGACGTGACCAGGGCAAACAGCGCGAACGCCAACAGCAGGTCAGGGGAAAGGCTCATGGGGGCAAGGTCCTGGGCAAGGTCGATCAGGCCTCGACCCTAACCCAGCACCGGCCCGGAACTCACGGACAGTTGCTGAAAACTTTGACCCGTACAGTTTTCATCAACTGGCCGGTTGGTGACGACTGATATTGCGCTGGGCGCTCATCTCGCCCTGACGGTCGAACGCCGCAGGACGCGCCAGCAGCCGGGCTTTTTCCTGCTGGTACTCATCGAACGACAGACCACGCCGGTTCAGGGCTTCCAGCGCCAGCTCGCGGCTTTCCTCGGCCGTGTAGGGACGCAATTCCGGTGCGCCCGTGCTGGCACAGCCGGCCAGCACGCTGGAAATCAACAGCAGCAGAACAACGGAGTAAGCCTTCATGACGAGCACCTGAAGCGGGTTGCGAACAATGAACACAGGCTACTCGCGCACCGTCAGTGGCAAAAATCATCCCGCTCGATAGTCGCTATCGACTTTTCCGAGGGCTCGGACAGCCCTCTTATATTCCATAAAGACCTATAAATATGGAAACAAGCTCTTTTGAGGAATAACAACAAGCCTTTATAACAGCGACATCCCGTTGCCCAACTGTTGCCGGAGCAACTGTTGGCCAGGCAACAGCCGATCAACAAAACAGTGTCCGAACAACAACAGCCAGCGCCGGCACACCCGGCCAAGCCCCCGGATTACCGGGCTTCGGCCGGTTGGTACAGCTCTTGCTCCCGTGCAGGTACACCTGTCATTGCTCGTTGAGCCACTGTTTAAAAAGGAACCGATCATGTCCCGTCCCCTGAACGTCGTTGCCCTCTCCGGTGGAACCTGGCGCCCGTCCCGGACCCTGGTACTGACCCAAGCCCTGTTGAGCGAGCTGTCCAACCACCTGCCCATCAACAGCCACCTGATCGAACTGGGCGACATCGCCCGTCCCCTGGGCGGCGCCCTGTCGCGCCAGGAACTGCCGGCCGAGGTCGAAGCCGAGCTGCAAGCCATCGAGAACGCCGACCTGCTGATCGTTGCCGCCCCGGTGTACCGCGGCTCCTATCCGGGGCTGCTCAAGCACCTGTTCGACCTGATCGACCTCAACGCCCTGATCAACACCCCGGTGCTGCTGGCCGCCACCGGCGGCAGCGAACGCCACGCCCTGGTCCTGGATCACCAACTGCGTCCGCTGTTCAGCTTCTTCCAGGCCCTGACCCTGCCCATCGGCGTCTACGCCACCGAAGCCGACTTCAGCCACTACCAGATCACCAGCGACCTGCTCAAAGCCCGCATCCAGCTGGCTGCCGAACGCGCTGCGCCACTGTTTGGCGCGCAACCGAACAACCTGCTGAAAATCGCCTAAGGAACTGTCATGGATGTGTTCTGGTTTCTTCCGACCCACGGCGATGGCCACTTCCTCGGCACCGCCCAGGGCGCCCGCCCGGTCACCCTCAACTACCTCAAGCAAGTGGCCCAGGCCGCCGACAGCCTGGGTTACCACGGCGTGCTGATTCCCACCGGGCGCTCCTGCGAGGACTCCTGGGTCATCGCCTCGGCCCTGGTGCCCCTGACCGAACGCCTGCGCTACCTGGTGGCAATCCGTCCGGGGATCATTTCCCCCACCGTCTCGGCGCGCATGGCCGCCACCCTGGACCGGCTGTCCAACGGCCGCCTGCTGATCAATGTGGTGACCGGCGGCGACCCGGACGAGAACCGTGGCGACGGCAGCTTCCTCAGCCACAGCGAACGCTACGAAGTCACCGACGAATTCCTGCAGATCTGGCGCCGGGTGCTGCAGGGCGAAGCCGTGGACTTCGAAGGCAAGCACCTGCACGTACAGAACGCCAAGGCGCTCTACCCCCCGGTGCAGAAGCCCTACCCGCCGCTGTACTTCGGCGGCTCCTCCGACGCCGCCCACGAACTGGCCGCCGATCAGGTAGACGTCTACCTGACCTGGGGCGAGCCGCCGGCCGCCGTGGCGCAAAAGCTTGCCGACGTGCGCGAACGCGCGGCACGCAAGGGCCGCACGGTGAAGTTCGGCATCCGCCTGCACGTGATCGTGCGCGAGACCGAGGCCGAAGCCTGGCAAGCCGCGGACAAGCTGATCGAACACATCAGCGACGAAACCATCGCCGCCGCCCAGCAATCCTTCGCGCGCTTCGACTCCGAAGGCCAGCGGCGCATGGCCGCGCTGCACGGCGGTCGCCGCGATCAACTGCAGATCGCCCCCAACCTCTGGGCCGGGGTCGGCCTGGTGCGTGGCGGTGCCGGCACCGCCCTGGTGGGCAACCCGCAACAAGTGGCCGAACGGATCAAGGAATACGCCGACCTGGGGATCGAGAGCTTCATCTTCTCCGGCTACCCGCACCTGGAAGAGGCCTATCGCTTCGCCGAACTGGTGTTCCCGCTGTTGCCCGAACCCTATGCCAGCCTGGCCGGACGGGGCGTGACCAACCTCACCGGACCGTTTGGCGAAATGATCGCCAACGACGTGCTGCCCAACCGCTCCTGACCCCCTGTGACTGTAGGAGCCGGCTTGCCGGCGAAGGCGATTTGCGCGGCTCTTCGCTGGCAAGCCAGCACCTACGACAGGTGCCCCCCTTTTCCCGGGCCGCCGCAAACGGCCACCCACGAGGAACACCGCGTGACTGCCAAACCGCAAAGCGCCCTGTTGTCCCCCTTGCAGACCGCCCGCCAACTGGCCGCCGAGTTTGCCCTGACCGCCGTCGAACGCGACGAGCGCGGCGGCACCCCCAAGGCCGAACGCGACGCCCTGCGCCTGAGCGGCCTGTTGGCCCTGAGCATTCCCCGCCAGTTCGGCGGCCTGGGCGCGCCCTGGAGCGAGACCCTGAACATCGTCCGCGAATTCGCCAAGGTCGACAGTTCCATCGCCCACGTCTTCGGCTTCCATCACCTGATGCTGGCCACCGTGCGCCTGTTCGCCAAACCCGAGCAGTGGCAGCCCTGGTTCGAGCAGACCGCCCGCAAGAACTGGTTCTGGGGCAACGCCCTCAACCCTCTGGACACCCGCACCCTGGTCAAGAACCTGGGCGGCTGGCGCGAGTTTTCCGGGAAGAAAAGCTTCTGCTCCGGGGCCAGCGACTCGGAAATGCTCATCGCCTCGGCAGTGGATGAAAGCAACGGCGGCAAGTTGCTGATCGCCGCCATCCCCAGCGGTCGCAGCGGCATCACCCTGCACAACGACTGGAACAACATGGGCCAGCGCCAGACCGACAGTGGCAGCGCCACCTTCGAACGGGTGCGGGTCGAGGAATCGGAACTGCTGCTGGACCCGGGTCCCTTGAGCACTCCCTTCGCCTGCCTGCGCCCGCTGATCGCCCAACTGACCTTCACCCACATGTTCCTCGGCATCGCCGAAGGCGCCTTCGAGGAAGCCCGGCAGTACACCTTGAGCGAAACCCGGGTCTGGCATAAGTCCAGCGCCCAGGACGTGCGCCAGGACCCCTACATCCTCAGCCACTACGGCGAGTTCTGGGTCGCCCTGGAAGGCATCCGCCTGCTGGTGGAACGGGCCGCCGCCCTGCTGGACCAGGCCTGGGCCAAAGGCCCGAACCTCAGCGCCGAAGAGCGCGGGCACCTGGCCACGGCGATCGCCACCGCCAAGGTCGCCGCCAGCCGCCAGGGCCTGGACCTGTGCAGCCGGCTGTTCGAAGTCACCGGTGCGCGCTCGACCCATGCCTCCCTGCGCCTGGACCGCCACTGGCGCAACCTGCGCACCCAGACCCTGCATGACCCGCTGGACTACAAGCTCCACGAACTGGGCGACTGGGCACTGAACCAGTCCCTGCCGACCCCGACCTTCTACTCCTAGTTGCCGATTTCCGGAGAGTGCCGATGCAGCTGCTGACCCTACCCCCCTCGCCCGCCCTGGCGACCTCGATCCGCGCCACCGCCCAGGTGTTCGAGGACCCGAAATCCCAGGCCCTGCTGGCACACCTGCAACAGGTGGCACCGAGCGAAGCCAGCGTACTGATCATCGGTGAAACCGGGACCGGCAAAGAGCTGGTGGCACGGCATATCCACAACCTCAGCGCCCGGCGCAACCGGCCGTTCGTCGCGGTGAACTGCGGCGCCTTCTCCGAATCCCTGGTGGAAGCGGAACTGTTCGGCCATGAAAAAGGCGCCTTCACCGGCGCCCTCAGCGCCAAGGCCGGCTGGTTCGAGGAGGCCGACGGCGGCACCCTGTTCCTCGACGAGATCGGCGATTTGCCCATGGCCATCCAGGTCAAGCTGCTGCGGGTGCTGCAGGAACGGGAAGTGGTACGCCTGGGCTCGCGCAAAAGCATCCCCATCGACGTGCGGGTCCTGGCGGCCACCAACGTCCAGCTGGAAAAGGCCATCAATGCCGGGCATTTCCGCGAGGACCTGTATTACCGCCTGGACGTGGTCAGCCTGGAACTGAGCCCGCTGCGCGAACGTCCCGGCGACATCCTGCCCCTGACCCGACACTTCATCGAGGCCTACAGCCAGCGCCTGGGCTACGGCAACATCAGCATCAGCAAGGAGGCCGAACACAAACTCAAGAGCTACAGCTGGCCGGGCAACATCCGCGAACTGGAAAACGTCATCCACCACACCCTGCTGATCTGCCGCAACGGCGTGATCGAACAGGGCGACCTGCGCCTGTCCCACATGCGCATCGAACGCGCCGACGACAACCAGCCAAGTCACGACGACTCCACCGAAGCCCTGCTGGAGCGGGCCTTCCACAAACTCTTCGAGGAGCAGGCCGGCGCCCTGCACGAAAAAGTCGAGGACGCCCTGCTGCGCGCGGCCTATCGCTTCAGCCACTACAACCAGGTCCACACCGCCAATCTGCTGGGCCTGAGCCGCAACGTCACCCGCACCCGGCTGATCAAGATCGGCGAACTGGCGGTCAACAAACGCCGCCCGGCCGCCGCGCCCAACGAGCGCACCCTGCAACTGTCGATCTAGCCCGACAGCTTGCAATGCAAGGCATTGTCCTGACTGCGGGCAATGCTGCTCAGCACCTGGAACGAGCCGAAGGTCACGGTCCTGGCCTGATGGGCCAGGATCAACTGCCAGAAATCCTGCTCGCCGCTCTCGAAACTCCGGAAGGCCGCCTCGCCCGCCTCCCGCGACTGCCACTGCAGGTAGTTGAGCACTCGCCGCCCGTCATCGCTGACCTGCACGCTGGCGCTGAGAAAGCCGCCATACCCCTGGGCCAGACGCTCGGTCTGCGCGGACAAGGCCGATACCAAGGCCTGCTGCTGGTGCGGCTCGATCTCGAACTCGATCAACTGGGTGAAGCTGCGGTTTCTCTCAAATGCGGCCATGAACGGCTCCCTAAGGCGGTCGGATAGAATCTTGCGATGGAATGCGCCGCAGGGTAAAACCTCTAGTTAAGTCAAGGTCAAGCACGTTTTTCATTCCGGTACCCCTCCATGATCGAACCTGAAGCCCTGCACAAAGAACTGACGGTGGGCCAGCTCGCGGCCCGCAGCGGCGTGGCCGTTACCGCGCTGCACTTCTACGAAAGCAAAGGCCTGATCAAGAGCAACCGCAACGCCGGCAACCAGCGGCGCTATCCGCGTTCGGTGCTGCGTCGCGTGTCCCTGATCAAGGTGGCCCAGCGCCTGGGCATTCCCCTGGCGGAGATCGGCCAGGCCCTGGCGACCCTGCCCGCCGACCGCGCCCCCAGCGCCGCGGACTGGCAGCGCCTGTCGGAACAGTGGAGCCGCGAATTGGACGAACGCATCCGCCAACTGAGCCTGCTGCGCGAACGGCTGAACCAGTGCATCGGTTGCGGCTGCCTGTCCATGGAGGGTTGCCCGTTGCGCAACCAAGGGGACGTGCTGGGTGAAGCCGGCCCGGGCGCCCGCCTGCTGGCGCCCGACGCCGCCACCGACACCCCATAGCCGGCTTCCCTCTTAGGAACCGGCTTGCCGGCCAAGGCTGACTCTCGGGCCTCTTCGCTGGCAAGCCAGCTCCTACAGCGACATCGCCTTCATACCCGTAGGAGCCGGCTTGCCGGCGAAGGCGATCTCACGGGCCTCTTCCCTCGCAAGGCAGATGCCCACTCAGCGCTGGCAGGTAAGAAAACCCGTGGAGCATCGTAAGGAAAAACTTCCCTATGCTAATGTCGCGTCCTGCTTCCTACGACGAGCTTCACTTCCATGCCAAGGACTGCCTCTTTCGAAAAGCCACGCTGGCTGCGTGATCTGCTGCGCTTTCTTCCGCTGAAAAGCCAGTTCGTACTGTCCGGCAACGTCCGCGACCTGCAAGCCAGCGAAGTCGCCCCCGGGGTGATCACCCCCCAACCCTTCAATCTCAATCTGCGCGACGAACTGCTGGCGGCAGGTTATGCCCAGGTCCTGAGCTGGGATCCCCTCGGCGGGCTGCGGGTGCTGCTGCCCCCGGGCAGCGAGCCGACCCAGGCCGACAACCTGCTGCGCGAACTGGGCCTGACCCCGGTGGAAGGCGCGGCGCCAGCGGGCCTCGACCTGCTGTCGGCGACCTTGCCGCGCCTGGTGGAACGCCAAGGCGCGCCCCTGGCCCTGATTGTCGATTTCGCCTCCCGCCTGGTGGTCCGCAACGACGCCCTGAGCGCCGCCGAGCACCAGCTGTTCACCCAGGCCCTGGTGCTGTCCCATCAGGCCCGCAGCCGACCGGCCGGGGAACAGCGCACGCCGTTCTTCAACAGCATCCTCTGGGTGGTGGAGAAGGAAGGCGACCTGCCCGACTGGCTGCTGATCGACAACCCGCGCCTGCGCCCGATTCCGGTGTCCAAACCCGACCAGCAAGCCCGCCAGGCACTGGCACCGGCACTGTTGCGCGGCCTGCCCGGGGCCCAGGAAGCCAGCGACGCAAGCCGCGACCAGGCGGTGCGGGCCTTCGTCGAAAACACCGAAGGCCTGCTGCTGCTCGACCTCAATGCGATCGTGCAACTGGCCCGGGTCGAAGGCCTGGCCATGGAGCGCATCGGCGACGCGGTGCGCCGCTATAAGGTCGGGGTCACCGAAGACCCCTGGTTGAAGATCGACCGCCAGCGCATCCGACAGGCCGACGATTTCATCCGCCAGCGGGTCAAGGGCCAGGGCCACGCGGTGACCCACATGCTGGATATCGTCAAACGCGCCATGACCGGGGTCGGCACCAGCCGCAAGGGCAATCGCCCCCGGGGCGTGGCCTTTCTCGCCGGGCCCACCGGGGTCGGCAAGACCGAACTGGCCAAGACCATCACCAGCCTGCTGTTTGGCGATGAAAGCGCCTACATCCGCTTCGATATGTCGGAATTTTGTGCCGAACACGCCGACCAGCGCCTGGTCGGTGCCCCGCCCGGCTATGTCGGCTACGACGTTGGCGGCGAACTGACCAACGCGATCCGCGAAAAGCCCTTCAGCGTGGTGCTGTTCGACGAGATCGAGAAGGCTCACCCACGGATCCTCGACAAGTTCCTGCAGATCCTCGACGACGGTGTACTCACCTCCGGCCGCGGCGATCGGGTGTACTTTTCCGAGGCGCTGATCGTCTTCACCTCCAACCTGGGCATCTACCGCCAGGGCGACCACGGCGAACGCGTCGCCAACGTGCAGCCCGGCGAAGCCTTCGAGGCCGTGCAGAGCAAGGTCCAGGGCGAGATCGAGCGCCACTTCAAGCTGGTGCTCAACCGTCCGGAAATCCTCAACCGGATCGGCGAGAACATCATCGTCTTCGACTTCATCCGCCCGGACATCGCCGAGCAGATCTTCCAGCAGATGGTCGGCAACATCCTCGCCGACCTGGCGGCCCAGGCCCTGCATGTGCAGCTCGATGACGCCTCTCTGGGCACCCTGCGCCAGCTGTGCCTGCAGGATTTGTCCAACGGTGGCCGGGGCATTCGCAACCAGCTGGAAGCGCACCTGCTCAATCCCCTGGCCCGGGCCCTGTTCGACCAAGACGCGCAGCCCGGCCAATCCTTCGAAGTCCGCCAGTTGCAGGCCGGCAGCCTGCAACTGCTTGCCCGCGCCTCGTGAACATCAGCCTGTCGCGGGTGCACTTCCCGGTCACCACCCTGGGGCCGGGGCAGCGCCTGGGCCTGTGGTTCCAGGGGTGCAGCATTCGTTGCCAGGGCTGCATTTCCGCGGATACCTGGGGCCCGGGCAAGCAACCACTGCCGTTGCACCAGGTGCTGGACGACCTGCAACCCTGGCTGGCCCGGGCCGAAGGCATCACCCTGTCCGGCGGCGAGCCCTTCGACCAGCCCGAGGCGCTGCTGGCCCTGCTGCGCGCCCTGCGCGAACGCACCGCGGTGGACATCCTGGTCTACAGCGGCCATTCCCTGGAGCACCTGCAACCGCTGCTCGAACAAGCCGAAGGCCTGCTGGATGCACTGATCTGCGACCCCTTCGAGCAACAACAGGCGCAAACGCTGGTCCTACGGGGCAGCGACAACCAGCGCCTGATCCTCTTGACCGAGCTGGGCCGCCAGCGTCTGTCCAGCTACCAGCGCCCGTTGCACCAAGGCGACCGCGCGCTGGATGTGATGTTCGACGACGACGGCAGTGTCTGGATGGCTGGCATCCCCCGGCGTGACGACGTGCTGCGTCTGCGCGACCTGCTGCACGCCCAGGGCCACCAACTGCAGATCAGCGCCCACACCTCACGCCGCCGTTAACCGGAACCGCCACCGATGATACGTTTTTGCCCCAATTGCCAGACTGAACGCTCCCTGGCCGAAATCTTCTGCGAAGGCCAGGTGGACCACCGGGCCTGCGGCTGGGAACTGTCCGCCGAAGCGATTCACCCCGAGGGCTGGCGCCCGCAGCCGGTGATCACCGCCGAAGCACTGGAACCCCAGCCCGAGGTCGCAGCACACAGCAGCTCAACCCTGGTCTGCAGCAACGGCCACGCCATGGCGGACGGCGACCTGATGTGCCTGGTCTGCGGCGCCGACCCGCTCGCCGCGGAGCAACAGCCAGCCACCGCGCCCCCAGCCGCCGCCGACAGCGAAACCGTGATCGAAGGCTGGCGCCTGCTGCGGCAGATCGGCAGCGGTGGCGTGCGCGAACGCTTTATCGCCGAACACCGTGAAACCGCCCACCAGGCGGTACTGACCCTCTACCAGGCCGGCGCCGAACCCGACCCTTCGGTGTACGAAGCCCTCAAGCGCCTGCCCCGGGAACACGTGCCGGAGATCATCCTCACCGGCCGCTGGGACGAACGCGCCTTCGAAGTGGCCGAGGAGCTCACCGGCGGCACCCTGGCCGAGCTGGGGATCGTGGTCAGCGATCGGGCGGCGGTCCAACACATCGTCAGAGAACTGGGCCAGGCCCTGCACGCGTTCAGTGAAGCCGGCCTGCGCCACCGCGACCTGCGCCCGGCCACCTTGCTGGTGCGCAGCCGCGAGCCCCTGGACCTGGTGATCAGCGGCTTCGGCTCGGCGCGGCTGTCCGAGTTCGACCTGGACATCGTCTCGCCCCTGGAAACCAGCCGCTACATGGCCCCCGAAGCCATCGCCGGCGGCGTGGCCGCGGCGTCCGACTGGTGGAGCCTGGGGATGATCCTGCTGGAACAGCTGACCCAGGGCGAGTGCTTCGCCGGGATCAACGCCAACGCCTACCTGATCCACGTACTGGCCAATGGCGTGCTGCTGCCGGACGACCTCGACCCGCGCCTGGAGTTGCTGCTGCGCGGCCTGCTGGCGCGGGATCGCCACCAACGCTGGCAATGGCCCCAGGTACAGGCCTGGCTGCAGGGCGAAAGCCCCAGTGTCCCGGACTCGGTCACCCGTGAAGAGGACGCCGACGAAGGCGCCAGCATTGCCCTGGGCAACCGGCGCTTCCGCCGCCCGGGGCCGTTCGCCCTGGCCGCCGCCGAGGTCGAGCACTGGCCCCAGGCCCTGGATCACCTGTTGCGCGGGGTGATCGTCACCTGGGCCGAACAGGCCGGGGTGTCCGCCCGGCACCTGGCCGGCCTGCGCCAGGTGGCCCAGCACCCGGAGCTGGAAGACGACACCCGGCTGATGCTGGCACTGAAGCTGCTGAACCCGGAAATGCCGCTGATCCTGCGCGGCGAGATCGTCACCCCGGGCTGGCTGCTGGAACATCCCCTGGACGGCTACCGGTTGATCAGCGGCCCGGCCCCGGACCTGCTGGAACGCCTGGAGAGCGACCACTGGCTGCTGCGGCTCAAGCTGCGGGCCGAGCAGGTGCGCCAGCGCGCCCAGCACCAGGCCATCGAACTGGACGAGGAGCAGTTGCGCATCTACCTGCTCTCCAGTTCCCGCGCCCATCTGGCCGCGCTATGGGAAGTACGTCAGCGCCTGCTGCCGGACAGCGAGCACCACGGCATCCTGTCCCTGGCCGACCGGCGCACCATCAGCGAAGAAGACCTGATCGTGCTGCTGAGCGCCGCCATCGGTCAGTTCCGCTCGGTGGACGCGATCCTCGAAGAAGCCGCCATCCTGGCCCGCGAAGCCGTGGTCCTGAGTTTCGACACCGACAGCGCGCGCACTCTCCTGGGGTTGCCGCGCCCGACCCTGTATCGGGAGATCGACGAACGCATCAGCGGCTTCGCCCGCTGCGGCGTGCCGAGCGTCGATGAGTGGGCCGAGCAGTTCCGCCTGGAACGGCGCATGCCCCTGGCCAGGGCCCTGGTGCTGCTGGCCATCGCTGCCGAACAGTGGCTGGAGCCGCAAAAGCAGCATTACGTTGCGCAGATCCTCGACTTCTTCGAGAAGAAGGTCGCCAGCGGCGTGCTGCGCGGCCCGCTGGTGCGCATGAGCATCGGCAAGACCACCGCCCGGGTCGACCTCAACGAATTGCACTCCGAACGCAGCCCGGCCCCGGCGCTGCTGGATCACCTGGTGGCACGCAACGCCCAGCCCATCCACCTCGACCCGGCGTGTTTTGCCGAGCATCCACTGCTGGATGCGCGGCTCAACAGCCTGTACCGCCAGAGTTCGCTGTACCAGCGCGACACCGGGATCGACGGCCTGTACCTGGGCTTCCCCTTCCTCCTGACCCGGGACCCGCGAGGCACCACCCGCACCCGCATCGCGCCGTTGCTGCTGTGGCCGGTCAAGCTGCTGCTGGAAGTCGGCAGCCGCGGCAAGGTGGCCCTGGTCTTCGACAGCGAGCGTGAAGAGGTGCGCCTCAACCCGGGCCTCGACACCCTGCTGGGCATCGAGGCCGCCAAGCGCTGGCGCAAGGCCGCCGACGAGTTGCTGGGACGCTCGGCGCTCAAGGCCGCCGATGTCATGGACGCCTTCGGCATGCTGGCCACGCCGGGCTCCCGGGTACTGGGCAACCTGCCGCCGGCCAGCACCGAAGTGCCGCCCTACCAGGATCAACTGGCGTGCGCTGCCGTGCTGTTCCATGTCGCCTTCATGGGCCAGGCCATTGGCGAAGACCTGCGCCAGCTCAAGGCCCTGCCGCCCGGCGGCACCGGGCTGGAAACCGCCCTGCGCCTGAACCCGACGGAGCAGGACAGCGGCGACAGCGCGGCGGTTGCGCCCGCGCCGGAGCTGCAACGCTTCTTTACCGTGGCCAGCGACCCGTCCCAGGAAGCCGCGGTGCTCCAGGCGCGCCAGGCCCCCGGGCTGCTGGTGGAGGGGCCTCCCGGCACCGGCAAGAGCCAGACCATCGTCAACATGGTAGCCGACGCCATCGGTCGCCAGCGCAGCCTGCTGATCGTCTGCCAGAAGCACGCGGCCCTGGAAGTGGTGCACAAGCGCCTGGTGGCCGAGGGCCTGGGCAACCGAGTGGTGATGCTCAACGACATCAACCGTGACCGCGAACCGGTGATCCGCAGTGTCCGCGAACAGCTCGAAGCCCTGTTCAAGGACGATGCCGCCCCGCAGCCCTGGCTGCACCAGCGCGAACGCCTGGCGGCGCGCATCGAGGCCCTGGAGGGCGAGCTGGATCGTTTCCACCAGAGCCTGCACCGCGTCGATGAACACTGTGGCCTGAGCTACCGCCAGTTGATCGGTGAGCTGATCGGCCTGGAACAGGGGCCTGCGGCACTGGACGTCCCGGTGTTGCGCCAGCACCTGGCGGCCCTGGACATCGCCGACCTGACGCGCCTGGAAGAAGCCTGCGCGCCACTGATCCGCCTGTGGCTGCCGGCCCGCTATGAACAGAGCGCCCTGGCCCAGCTCCAGCCGTTTCCCACCGATGCCGCCACCCTGCAAGCCTTCAACGACGGCTTCGAACGCCTGTGGCGCTGCGAGGAGCAGCGCCTGGAAACCCTGCAGGCGCACCCGGCCGACTTTGAAGTGGACGACCCGGCGCCCTACCGGGCCTGGCTCGAACAACACGTGCACAGCCTGCTGGGCCTGGACGATGAACGCCGCCAACGGCTGGCCCGCTGGCTGCCGCTGTTCCGTGGCCACCCCGGGCAGGCGGCGCAAGGCGACGGGCTGATCCAGACCCTGCAGGCCCTGGCTCAGCAACTGGAGCAATGCGACGCGGCGGCCCATCAGGCCGATCTGGCGCCAGGCCTCAGCGCCCTGCCCGCGGCCCAGTTGCGCACCCTTCAGCACCGCGCCCGCGCCGTGATCCAGGGCCGCTCCTGGCTGGCGCGCCTCAACCCGCTGCGCCTGATCCGCCAGCGCCAGTTGCTGGCCTTCCTCGCCGAACAGGGCGCCGCGGCCGAGCCGCAGCGCCTGCCGGAACTGCTGGCGGCGGCCCTGCTGGAAAGCCAGTGGCGGCCCTTGCGCAACCAGTTGCAGCAACTGCATCAACAACTGGGCCTAGCGCAAGTCGCCGACGATTGCGGCCCGGGCCTGCTGCCGCAGGTGCGCCAGGACCTCGGGCAACTGCAAGAGATGCGCGCCCTGGCACTGGCCCTGGCCCAGGCTCCCCGGGTGGAACAGCTGGACGCGGTGGTCCTGACCGGCCAGCGGCAATCGTTGGACAGCCTGCTGGCCGGTTACGACGCCGCCTTTATCCGTCACAGCGTGCGCCAGGACAGCCTGACTGCCCTGCAACGCCTGAATCAGTGGCTGCAACCCGAGCTGCTGGACCAGCTGCGGCAGCGCGTGGAGCTCAACCAGAGCAATCAGTTGCCCCTCAACCGCCTGCGCGAAGCCTTGCCGACCCTGAGCGCCTACCAGGCGTTCCGCGCCCGGGCCGGCCAACTGTCACCGGCCGACCTGCAATGGCTGGCCATCCTGCGCGATTACCAGGACGCCCTCGACGCCATTCCCGCCGAGCAGCTGGAAGCCGTGGTCCGGCGCATGCTCAACCGCGAAGCGCGGCTGGGCTGGAAGCGCCAGATGGAACAGCGCCAGCCCGAGCTGATGCTGGAGCACAGTGAAACCGCAGCGAAGATCGCCAGCCTCGGGCAGGCCGACACCCAGATGCGCAACCTCAACCGCCAGCTGCTCAGCGAAGGCATCGACCTCTCGCGCCTGGGCACCCGCAAACAATGGGAAGACGTGACCCGCCTCACCGGACGGCGTTCGCGCCGCTTGCGCGAATTCATGGAAATGGGCGCCAGCCTGGGGCTGATGAGCCTGCGCCCGGTGTGGCTGATGAACCCGGACGTGGCCAGCCGGGTGCTGCCGCTCAAGCCCGGGCTGTTCGATATCGTGATCTACGACGAAGCCTCGCAGATGCCGGTGGAATTCGCCCTGCCGACCCTGTACCGGGGCCGGGTCACGGTGGTCAGCGGCGACGAGAAGCAGATGCCGCCCACCGCCTTCTTCTCCAGCCGCGTGGAAAGCGACGAGGCCGAACTGTTCGAGGGCGAGCAGCCCGATGCCGACGCCGACGAAGAACAACGCGAGGCCTTCGAGGACACCTGGAACCGCCGCGAAATCAAGGACTGCCCGGACCTGCTGCAACTGGCCCGCAGCGCCTTGCCCGCCACCACCCTGCAGATCCACTACCGCTCGGCCTACCGCGAGCTGATCGGTTTTTCCAACGCTTCGTTCTATGGCAACCGGCTGAGCATTCCGGTGCGTCACCCAGAGGCCAATATCCTCGCCATCAAGCCGCTGGAGCTGATCCGCGTGGACGGCGTCTACCAGCAGCAGGTCAACCCTGACGAAGCGGAACGGGTGGTCGACTACCTGGCCGAGCTGTGGCGGACGCCCTACGCCGAACGGCCTTCGGTGGGGGTGGTGACCTTCAACCGCAAGCAGGCCGACCTGATCGAGGAACGCCTGGAACTGCGAGCCGAGCAGGACCCGCTGTTTCGCGCCGCCTACAGCGAGGAACGCGAACGCAGCGAGGACGGCGAAGACATGTCGGTGTTCGTCAAGAACGTCGAGAACGTCCAGGGCGACGAGCGCGACATCATCGTGTTTTCCTCGACCTTCGGGCGCAACAGCCAGGGCAGCTTCCGGCGCAACTTCGGGGTGCTGGGGCAGACCGGCGGCGAACGCCGGCTCAACGTGGCGGTGACCCGGGCCCGGCGCAAAGTGGTGATGATCACCTCGATGCCGATTGCCGATATCTCCGACATGCTCACTACCCAGCGCCCGCCCGCCAGCCCGCGGGACTACCTGCAAGGCTACCTGGAGTACGCCCGCGCCCTGTCGTCCGGGGAGTTCGCCAGCGGCCACAACCTGCTGCAGCGCCTGGTTACCGAGCGCCAGGACGCCCGGGCCCGGCCCACCGCCCACAGCGACGGTTTCACCCAGGCGGTGGCGGCGTTCATCCGCTCCCTGGGCTGGAGCCCGGTCAGCGCCAACGAAGGGGATGCCTTCGGCCTGGACTTTGCCATCGAGCACCCCGATACCGGGCTCTATGCCCTGGGCATCGAATGCGACACCCCGCGCCACGGGCTGCTGGCCCGCGCCCGCTCCCGGGAGATCTGGCGCCCGTCGGTGCTGCGCCGGGCCATTCCCCACCTGCACCGGGTCTCGTCCCAGGCCTGGTACCAGGACCCCCACAGCGAACGCGCACGCCTGCAGGCCGCCATCGAGCAGGCCCTGCAACCGTTGGCCGGCAGCGCAGCGCCAACGCCACCTCAAACCCTGGCTGACACGGAGCAAACCCCATGAGCGGCCCGAAAGTGGTGCGAATCGTCACCCGCGAAGAAATCCTCGACATCTGCGCCGGCCACCTGCGGCGCCTGGAGCAGGCGATCGCCCGCTGGGAAGCGCAGGCGCAACGCCTGGGGCAACTGAGCGAAGAGGAACGAGCCGCGACCCACGGCCGTCTTCAACAGTTGCGCCAGTTGATCGAAGCCGATCGCCTGCTGGATCTGCAGAAACAGGTGCCGATCGAAATCGACTTCCTCAAGGACGATCTGCAACAACGGGAACACCGCGCCGTGCAGCAGGTCGCGCAACAGCGCCAACTGGCCCGCCGTCAGCGGGAAAACGCCGCCACCCTGCTGGGCGCGCTGCAAGGCAAAGCCCTTCCAGCCGAGTGGCTGCAACAGTTGCAGGCGATTGCCGAAGGCCAGCCCGTGGCGGCGGTCGAGTCGATCCTGGCCCAGGGTTTCGCCAGCCTCGGTGCCGCAGCCGAAGAACAGGGCCTGAGCGAGACACAGCGGCAACTGGCCCGACGCCTGCAAGGCGACAGTCCCTCCCAGACCCTGGCCCAATGGCGCGCCGCCCATGAACAAAAGGAACCCAGGCTGGAACGCATCGAGCAGCACATTGCCCAGTTGCTGACCCTCGATGATCAGGCCAGCGCCGAACCCTACCTGGCCACCTTGCGCCTGATCGACGCCGAAACCCGCGAGCCACGGCGCAACCTGCTGCTGGACAGCCTGGTGCTGGAACTGGCCCAGGCCACCCGCGACAGCCAGGAGCGCCGCGCGCGCCTGGCGCACCTCCAGGCACTGGCCAGCGAAGTGGCGAGCGTGTGCCCCGCTGCCGCCGAGGAAGAACTGTCCCGGGCCGAACAGTGCAGCCTGGCCAACATGGCGCCAGTGGATGAGCTGATTGCCCGCTTCAGCACGCTGATCGAAGCCGAACTGCAACAGCGCGCCGCCCTGGCCCGTCGTCAGGCGGTGCTCGAAGGCCTGGCTGGCCTGGGCTACGAAGTCCGCGAGGGCATGGCCACCGCCTGGGCCAAGGATGGCCGGGTGGTGCTGCGCAAGAGCGCCACGCCGGGGTACGGCGTGGAAGTCGGGGGCAACGCCGACAACGGCCGCCTGCAGGTGCGAGCGGTCGCCCTCAGCGCCCAGCGCGATACCCGGCGCGACAAGGACATCGAGACCATCTGGTGCGGTGAGTTCCAGCGGCTGCAAGCCCTGCTGGCCACCCAGGGCGACGACCTGCGCATCGAAAAGGCCCTGGCCGTCGGCGCCGTGCCGCTCAAGGAAGTGCTGCTGGACGACGCCCAGCAGGAATACCGGGAGCAGGCGCAACAGCGCACCTGACCCGCCGCGCCTTGTGGGGACCGGCTTGCCGACGAAGGCGATTTGCGCGCCTCTTCGCTGGCAAGCCAGCTCCAACAATCCGCCTCTTCGTAGCAACCGGGGATCGGGCGGTGCTCAGAAGCCGGGGGCGATCTGGCCCTTGTAGCGAGTCAGGATGAATTGGCGCACGGCGTCGGAGTTCAGCGCCTTGGCCAGTTTCTGGATCCGCGGGTCGTCGCGGTTGTCCGCACGGGCCACCAAAAACTCGATGTACAGGTCCTTGCCCTTCTCCACGATCAGCGCGCTGTTGGTGTCGATCCCGGCCTCCAGGGCGTAGTTGGCGAACACGAACGCCAGGTCCACCTGGCTCACCGAACGGGCCAGCAAGGCGCCTTCCAGCTCACGGATCTTCAGGTGCTTGGGGTTGTCGAGGATGTCGCGCTGGGTGGCCAGGGTGTTGCTCGGGTCCTTGAGCTTGATCAGCCCGGCTTCGTGCAGCAGCACCAGGGCGCGGCCGGTGTTCACCGGGTCGTTGGGAATCGACACCGTGGCGCCGTCCTTGAGCTCGGCAATGGTCTTGATCTTGGTGGAATAGGCGCCGAAGGGCTCGATGTGCACCCCCACCACCGGCACCAGGTCGGTGTGCCGGGTCTTGTTGAAATCATCGAGGAACGGCCGGTACTGGTAGTAGTTGGCGTCGAGGTTCTTCAGGGCCAGTTGCTGGTTGGGCTGGATGAAGTCGGTGAAGACCTTGATGTCCAGGTCCACGCCTTCCTTGGCCAACTCGGGTTTGACGAATTCGAGGATCTCGGCGTGGGGCACCGGGGTGGCCCCCACCACCAGCTTCTCGTTGGCGTGGACACTCAAGGACAGTACGGCGGCCAGGATGGCCAGGATCTTGTTCATGGGTTGCTCCTAAGGCAGATACGGACAGCCGTCGTGGGGTGCACGTGAGGCCGGTTTTTTCAGGTTGTGAATACGTTGGGTCAACGTCGGCTGTAGTGCGCCACCAGGCGGTCGCCGGTCATCTGCAGGCCCTGCACCAGCACCAGGAGCAGGATCACGGTGACCAGCATCACGTCGGTCTGGAAGCGCTGGTAGCCGTAACGGATCGCCAGGTCGCCAAGGCCGCCGCCACCGATCACCCCGGCCATGGCGGTGTAGTCCACCAGCACGATGGCGGTCACCGTGACCGCCGCCAGCAGGCCGCCCCGGGCTTCGGGCAACAGGGTGTGGCGGATGATCTGCCAGGTGCTGCCGCCCATGGCCTGGGTCGCCTCCACCACCCCGTGGTCCACTTCCCGCAGGGCGGTTTCCACCAGCCGGGCAAAGAACGGCGTGCAGCCCACCACCAGCGGCGGGATGGTCCCCGGCACGCCGAGGGAGGTGCCCACCAGCAGGGTGGTCAGGGGAATCAGCACGATCAGCAGGATGATGAAGGGCAAGGAGCGCAGCACGTTGACGATCAACGACAGCAGCCGATACAGGCCCGGGGTTTCGTGCAGCTGGCGCTTGCCGGTGAGAAACAGCAACACCCCCAGGGGCAGCCCCAGCAACACGGTGAAGCCCAGGGCCGCCCCGAGCATGCTCAGGGTGTCGAGACAGGCCTGGGCGATGTCGGCCCAGTAGAGGTGCTTGAACCATTCGGCCATGGCGTCAGGACCAGTCGTGACGCGGCGGCTTGATGCCATTGAGCAGCCAGTTGCCCACCACGTGGTACTTCCAGCGCACCGGGTCGTGCAGGGTGTGGACCCGGGCATTGCGCCAGTGGCGGTCGAAGTTGTGGCGCTTGAGGGTCGAGCGGGTGCCGCCCAGTTCGAACAGCTTGTTGCTGGCCTCGATGGCGATCTCGGTGGTCAGCACCTTGGCCCGGGCCACCGCCACGGAAGCCAGGGCGACATTGTCTTCATCGGGGGCCGGACGCGCCGCGTCCAGGGCCAGACCGGCGCGCTCCAGCAAGGCTTCGGCGGCCTCCAGGCGAATGTCCAGGGCCCCCACCTGAATGATGGTCAGCGGATCGTCGCCGGCCTTGTCCACCCCGGCATCGATCCATGGCCGGGCGTGCTCGGTGACGAAGTCGACGGTGTCGCGCAGCGCCGCCCGGGCAATCCCGGCGTCGATGGCCGCCGTGGTCAGCTGGGCGAAGGGCCCGGCCAGGGTCGGACGCTCATAGGAGCGGTAAGTGGGGAACAGATTGAAGGCCGGCACCTTGAGGTCTTGTGCCAGCACCGTGCCGCTGGAGGTGGTGCGCTGGCCGATGCTGTCCCAGTCGTCGAGCACCGCCAGCCCCGCGCTGCCCCGGGGCACGAAGGCCAACTGACCCCGGCCCTGTTCATCCAGGGCCAGTACCGCCAGCCAGTGGGCATACAGCGAGCCGGTGCAGTAGCCCTTGCGGCCGTTGATCACATAACCGTCACCTGAACGACGGATGCTGGCCTGGATGTCCTGCACGTTCTTGCCGCCGGTTTCCGACAGCGCGTTGGCAAAGCGATGGCCTTGCAGGGCCAGGGCGAAAAAGTGCGCCTGCTGCTCCGGGGTACCCTGCAGGCGAATGTCTTCCAGCAGGCAGTAATGGTTCTGCGGGATCTGCCCCAGGGACGGATCGGCGGCGGAAATGATCGCGATCACCTCGGCCAGTACCGCGTAGGACACCTGGGCGCCGCCGAACTCCCGCGGCACGCTGATGCCCCACAGGCCACTGTTGGAATACAGGTCAAGCAGCTCCACCGGCACCTGGCGACTGCGGTCGCGTTCGGCGTCCTGCTCCAGCAGGACCGCCGCCACTTGCCGGGCCACGGCAAGGGCCTCGGCACCATCGCGGATCACCTGGGCGGCGGGAGTGTGCAGGGGATAAAAGGCGGATTCAGGCAAAGAAGACATACAGCGCTCTCGGGCGGATGAAGGTTGCAGGCTGTCATTGCAGCTTCTGTGCCGAAAAATCGGGCCTTTGAATTCAAGGGTTTACCGGCCGTAGCAGGGGATTGCCCAGCGGGCCACCGGACAAATTGCTGGAGCACTGTTGCCGGGCCAACAGTGAAATGCTGTTGCCCGGACGACACCTCGTCGGTCCATGCCAGTGCCGGGGATACCCGGGTATAGAGTGAAAGCGGCTCGATCCGGCGACGGACCGGTTTGCCCCAGACAACATCAAGGAGAACCCCAGATGAGCGTCAACCCCATTCCCGAAGGCTTCAGCGGCGTCACGCCGTACCTGGGCATCAAGCGCGCCGCCGAGGCCATCGAGTTCTACAAGCAGGCCTTCGGCGCCGAGGAAAGCATGCGCCTGGACATGCCCGACGGTAGCGTCGGCCATGCCGAACTGCGCATCGGCGGCTCGGCCATCATGCTCGGCAGCCCCTGCGAACAAACCCCGATGGACAGCCCGGACACCCACAAGACCTCGGTCGGACTGCACCTGTATGTGGAAGATGTCGACAGCAGCTTCGCCCGGGCGATTGCCGCCGGCGGCACCGAGGTGTCGGCGGTCAAGGACCAGTTCTACGGCGACCGCAGCGGCAGCCTGCGCGATCCGTTCGGCCATGTGTGGTTCCTGGCCAGCCGCAAGGAAACGCTGAGCGCCGAGGAAATCGCCCGGCGGGCGCGGGAGATGTTCCAGCAACAGGCCGGCTGAGCCCTCTAGCCAGCCAAGGCCTGTAGGAGCCGGCTTGCCGGCGAAGGCGCCCTTGCGGGCCCGTTCGCGGACAAGCCCGCTCCTACAGGGCCAGGGGCATTGGCCAAATCGGTAAAACAGCGGCTTTCACCAGGTTTTCCCAGCTTCGTAACATTTACTTTCATATCGCCTTTCAGGATTCACGATTCTCATTCGTCTTAATTAGATGCAGCAGGCCGCGTTGGCCACGGCTATGCCCCGGGTGTTTTGCCCCGGGGCCGGCCGAAGGTTCCAGTGCCGCTCCACTCCTCGAATCAAGACGCCCACTCCATGTCGAAGAAGTCCCGTTCAAAAATCTGGTTTCTGGTGCACAGCTGGCTGGCCCTGCCCATCTGGTTCTTCGTGCTGATCGTCTGTGTCACCGGCACCCTGGCGGTGGTCAGCCAGGAGATCGTGTGGCTGGCCAATCCGGATATCCGAGCCAGTAAACCCAGCGATGATGCCCAGCCGCTCAATTACGACCAGATCGTGGCGGCCATCAAGCAGGCCGACCCCAGCACCCGCATCGATACCATCGTGACCCCGGACGAAAGCCATTTCGCCCTGAGTGTCAGCGTCAGCTACCCGGACGGCCGCTCACCGACGCTCTACGTCAACCCCTATACCGGGGCCATCCAGGGCACCAGCCCAGTGTTCGACTTCCAGGGCTTCACCCGGGCCCTGCATGGCTGGTGGCTGGTGCCCTTCACCAACGGCTACAGCTGGGGTTGGTACCTGGTGTCGTTCCTCGGCCTGCCGCTGCTGATTTCGTTGATCACCGGGCTGGTGGTCTACAAGAAGTTCTGGAAGGGCTTTCTCAAGCCGACCCTGCGCCTGCGCCATGGGGCACGGATCTTCTGGGGCGACTTCCACCGCCTGAGCGGCATCTGGTCCATCTGGTTTATCACGGTGATCTCGATCACCGGCATCTGGTTCCTGATCGAGGCCGTGCTCGCCGACAACCACATCAGCATTTCCAGCCAACCCATTGTTCCGGTCATCGCCCGGGAGCAAGTGCCGACCACCACCGACGGCAGCCCCGCGCCGATGATCGGCCTGGACCAGGCCATCGGCATCGCCACCCAGAAGATCCCCGGTTTCGACATCAGCTTCGTCAGCCTGCCAAGCAATGCCTACAGCCACCTGTACGTAGGCGGTCGTGGCTGGTACCCGCTGATGTACCAGACCGCCAACATCAACCCCTACACCGGCTCCCTGGACACCTCTCACCTGCTGGGGGACCGCAACACCCTGGAGTTCGTCACCGAGTCCATGCGCCCGCTGCACACCGGAGATTTTGGCGGGATCTGGGTCAAGCTGATCTGGTTCTTCTTCGGCCTGGTGCTGAGCATGATGGTCCTCAGCGGGCTGTTGATCTGGACCAAGCGCACCGCCCTGGCCACCGCCAACGCCCTCAAGCGTGAGGAGAAGGCCGCCCGGGCGCGTCCCGCGAGCAAACCCGTACCGACGCCCACCCCGGCCATGAGCATCGAAACTTCGGAGAGCCACCCGTGAGCCAGACCCACAGCGCAACCGCGCCTTCGCAGCTGAGCCGGCTTTGGCATAAATGGCGCTTTCACCTGAACATCCTGCTGTTGCTGATCCCCCTGGGCTTCATGCCCAAGTACCTCGCCGATGCGTCGTTGTTTCGCGGCGACAGCGGCCTGGGGGAACGGGAGATCGGTGAAATCCAGGTCGGCCCCTGGAGCCTGCGTCTGGCCGAGATGCGCAACGAAGCGCCCCGCAGCGATGGCCCCGCCGGCTACCTGAAAAGCTTCAACGCCGCCCTGTGCCAGGCCTGCATCGAACCGGTCAAGGCCACCTACCTGCGCATCGGCAAGCCCCGCAGCCTGCGGGCCGCCGGGGTGATCTTCTTCGGCAGCCCGTACCGCATGGGGGCCAGCCTGCCGATTCCGGAAAAGACCAAAGCCGACGCCGAGCTGTGGATCACCCTGGAAGGCTGGGACGGCAGCATGCACCAGGCATCCATTCCCCTGAGCCTGGCCTCGCCCGCCACCGTGGCCTGGCTCGAAAAACAAGGAGGCACACGATGACCCGCGCAGTACCCCCCCGGCGCCTTGGCGCCCTGGCCCTGTTGCTGCTGGCCGGCGCCTTCAGCCACAGCGCCCTGGCCCACAACCCGATGTGCGAGTGCAAGGCCATCGACGCCGAGCAGATCCGCTGCACCGGTGGTTTTTCCGATGGCAGCGGCGCGCCGGGAGTGACCCTGGACGTGATCGGCTACGACGAAACCATCCTCGTGCCGGGCAAGCTCGGCAGCGATTCGACCCTGACCTTCAAGAAGCCTTCCAGCGAGTTCTACGTGCTGTTCGATGCAGGCCCCGGCCACGTGGTCGAGATCGACCAAGCGGATATCGAGGCCCCATGACTCCTGCCACCACCCAGGTCGTGCGCCCCGCCGGCGCCGGCCACGAAACCCTCTACGTCCTGTTGCTGTGCCTGCTGATTCTGTGTGTCGCCGGCAGCGTGGTGCTGTGGCGCGGCGAAACAGTCGAAACCGCCAGCGTCGCCAGCCACCAACTGGACGCCCGTCGCGACCTCAGCGCCGGCGAGCAAGGGATCTATGCCGACCTGCGGGTGACCCTCGACGAGATCCACCTGCTGCACGCCGAACACCAGAGCCTGCCGAGCCCGGAGCAACTGGCCGCGGAAGGCTTCGCCCCTTTCGCCCAGGACGCCAGTTCGGTCAGCCGTGGCGGCCACGCCTGGCAATTGCACGAACAGGCCTACCTGGGCCTGAGCCAGAACCCGCAAGTGGCCGGCTCCTTCCTGATGCGCCTGGATACCGAGAATCAGGCCAAGGTGGACATCTGGCTCAACCGCGCCCCATCCGTCGCCGTGCCGGTCGATCTCAGCGACGCGACGCTGGCCGCCGCCGGCTGGCAACAGGTGGTCGCGCAATTCGATGCCGGGGTGACTCGCCAGCATCGTCACTGATCTTTTTGCATTCACCCGAGAGAAGAACGCTAGCCATGCCCATTTCATCGCAACGCCGCCCATTCCTGCGGGTGCTGCTGGTCAGCCTGCTGGCCCTGGTGCTCAGCCCCGTGGTCAGCGCCGACCCGGCCAAGCGCCTGCGCATCGGTATCACCCTGCACCCTTATTACAGCTACGTAGCGAACATCGTCGGCGACAAGGCCGAGGTGGTGCCGCTGATTCCCGCCGGCTTCAACCCCCACGCCTACGAGCCCCGGGCCGAGGACATCAAGCGCATCGGCAGCCTGGACGTGATCGTCCTCAACGGCGTGGGCCACGATGACTTCGCCGATCGCATGATCGCCGCCAGCGAGCGCCCGGACATCCCGCTGATCGAAGCCAACGAGAACGTGCCGCTGCTAGCCGCCACCGGGGTCGCCGCCCGGGGCGCCGGCAAGGTGGTCAACCCGCACACCTTTCTCTCCATCAGCGCGTCCATCGCCCAGGTCAACAACATCGCCCGCGAGCTGGGCAAGCTGGACCCGGCCAACGCCAAGACCTACACCCAGAACGCCCGGGCCTACGGCAAGCGCCTGCGCCAGTTGCGCGCCGACGCCCTGGCCAAGCTGACCCAGGCGCCCAATGCCGACCTGCGGGTGGCCACGGTGCACGCCGCCTACGACTACCTGCTGCGCGAGTTCGGCCTGCAAGTCACCGCGGTGGTGGAACCGGCCCACGGCATCGAGCCCAGCCCCAGCCAGTTGAAGAAGACCATCGACCAACTGCGCGAGCTGGACGTCAAGGTGATCTTCTCGGAGATGGACTTCCCCTCCACCTACGTCGAGACCATCCAGCGCGAGTCCGGGGTCAAGCTCTACCCGCTGTCGCACATTTCCTACGGCGACTACAGCGCCGACAAGTACGAGAAGGAGATGAAAGGCAACCTCGACACCGTGGTCCGGGCCATCCAGGAGGCCGGGGCATGACCGCCATCGAAACCCTGCTGCGCGGTCCGGCCGTCGAGTTCGACCAGGTCGGCCTGACCCTGGGCCGCACCACCATCCTCGACCGCGTGACCTTCCAGGTGCAGCCCGGCAGCGTGCACGCGCTGGTGGGCCCCAACGGCGGCGGCAAGAGCTCGCTGATCAAGACCCTGCTGGGGCAGATGCCGCACCAGGGCCAACTGCGCCTGCAATGGCCCGGCGCCCCCGGCACCATCGGCTACGTGCCCCAGGCCCTGGAATTCGACCGTGGCCTGCCGATGACCGTGGACGACTTCATGGCCGCCATGTGCCAGCGGCGCCCGGCCTTCCTCGGCCTGAGCCGGCATTTCGCCCAGGCGATTGGCGACGCCCTGGAACGGGTCGGCATGCAGGACAAGCGCAAGCGACGCATGGGCGCGCTGTCCGGCGGTGAACGCCAGCGGGTGCTGCTGGCCCAGGGCCTGATCCCGGCCCCGCAACTGCTGGTGCTGGACGAACCGATGTCGGCCCTGGACGAAGCCGGGATCCAGGTCTTCGAACGCCTGCTCCACGACTGGCGCCAGAGCGGCATCACCCTGCTGTGGATCGAGCACGACCTGGAAGCCGTGGGCCGCCTGGCAGACCGGGTCACCGGCCTCAACCGCCGGGTGCTGTTCGACGGTCCGGCGCAACAGACCCTGACCCCGGAGCGCCTGCTCAGCCTGTTCTCCACCCATCCACGAGCCGCCGGGAGCGCTGCCTGATGACCTATGAAGCTTTTCGCCTGATGGTCCAGGGCTGGGCCTCGGCCGGCTACCTGCCCGAAGCCCTGGCCTACGGGTTCGTGGTCAATGCGCTGCTGGCCGGCCTGCTGATCGGGCCGGTGCTCGGTGGACTGGGGACCCTGGTGGTGGTCAAGCGCTTCGCCTTCTTCTCTGAAGCCGTGGGCCACGCGGCGCTGACCGGGGTGGCCATCGGCATCCTGCTGGGCGAGCCCTACACCGGCCCCTACGGCAGCCTGTTCGGCTACTGCCTGCTGTTCGGCATCCTCCTCAACTACCTGCGCAACCGCACCGGGCTGGCCCCGGACACCCTGATCGGGGTGTTTCTCTCGGTGTCCCTGGCCCTGGGCGCCAGCCTGCTGCTGATCCTGGCTGGCAAGATCAACGTGCACATCCTGGAGAACGTGCTGTTCGGCTCGGTGCTCACGGTCAACGGCAACGACCTCTTGGTGCTGTTGATCGTCGGCGCCCTGGTGCTGGGCCTGAGCCTGCCGCTGTACAACCGCATCATGCTGGCCAGCTTCAACCCGCAGCTGGCGGCGGTGCGCGGGGTGGCGGTGAAGACCCTGGACTACCTGTTCGTGATCCTGGTGACCCTGATCACCGTGGCGGCGGTCAAGGTCATCGGCGCGATCCTGGTGGGCGCGCTGCTGGTGATTCCGGCCGCTGCCGCCCGCCTGCTCAGCCAGTCGCTCAAGGGCTTCTTCTGGATCTCGGTGAGCATCGCCACTGTCAGCACCCTGTGCGGCATCTTGCTGCCGATCATCTTCGACCTGCCGGTGCCCTCCGGCGCGGCCATCATCCTGGTGGCCGGCGTGGCCTTCGCCCTGGCCGCCATCGCCCGCGGCACTGTCCCCAGCCTGAAAGGGAATATCGGATAAATGCACAGTTCACTGCGTCACTTGTCATTGCGTCAGCTGAGCCTGGCCCTGATCCTCGGCGGCCTGATCAGCACCCCGGCCCTGGCCGAGCGCGACCACTTCGAGCCGATGCGCGTGGTGGCCAGCCATGGCATGGGCAATACCGCGCTGCACAGCGCCGCCTCGCAGAAACCGCTGACGGTGCTGGCCTCGCTGCCGGTGACCTTCGGCCTGGGGCAGATCCTGCTGCAAGGCACCCCCATCAAGCTGGAGCGGGCGGCCCCGGCCAACCTCCCCGGCTCGCGGCAGACCGCCTATTTCACCGGGCGCGGCGCCCCGGCCCTGAGCAAGCTGGCGCTGGATGCCGACGCGGTGATCGGCTTGCGCTCGATCTGGCCGGACGACCCGCTGTACCCCAACGCCCGGCGCAGCAACATCCGCATCGTCGAAATCGATGCCGCCCGCCCGGTGGATGGCGCCCTGCCCGGGGTGGCCCTGCAACCGGGCCAGCGCGACGGGCTCAACGCCCAGCCCTGGCTGTCCAGCAACAACCTGGGGCGCATGGCGGATGTGCTCGCCGCCGACCTGGCACGCCTGGCCCCCGAAGCCAAGCCCCAGATCGAGCGCAACCTGGCGGGGCTGAAACAACGCCTGCTGAAACTCAGCGCCGACAGCGAAGCGCGCCTGGCCGAGGCCGACAACCTCAGCGTGCTGAGCCTCTCCGAGCACTTTGGCTATCTGGTCAGCGGCCTGAACCTGGAGCTGGTGGAAGTCGACGCCCGCGCCGACAACGAATGGACGCCCGAAGCCCTGCAGAAGCTGCAAGCCCGGCTCAAGGACAACGACGTGGCCCTGGTCCTGCACCACCGCCAGCCGTCCGAGGCACTGAAAGCCGCCATCAGCGCCGGTGGCAGCCAGTTGCTGGTGCTGGAAACCGACAGCGCCGACCCGCTCGGCGAACTGGAAGGCAACCTGCAAAAAGTCACCCAGGCCCTGGCCTTGTAGCCGCTGCCGCAGGCTGCGAACGGCCCGCAGGGACGCGGCGTTCGGCGGGCGATAGCCAGGCAAGGTCCTGCGGACCTTTGCGCAGCTTCGCCATGGCTCTGCAGCGGCTACAGTCGGCATCAGGGGCCGCTTACATATTTGCTCAAGATTGTGCTCATTGCCCGGTGCTAGTCTGCGCTTCGCAAAAATGCCCAGACAGGACCCCCACGCCATGAGCGAATACCTGACACTCAACAAGACCAATTGGGACGAACGCGCGCCCTTGCACGCCGCCTCGGCGGATTACGCGGTGCAGCGCTTCGTCGATGACCCGCAGTTTCTCTCCGACGTGGTGCAGTTCGACCGCCCCCTGCTGGGCGACATCCAGGGCCTGCGCGGTGTGCATCTGCAATGCCATATCGGCACCGACACCCTGTCCCTGGCCCGCCTCGGCGCGCAGATGAGCGGGTTGGATTTTTCCTCGGCGTCCCTGGCTGAAGCCCGGACCCTGGCCCAACGCTGCCATACACCCATCGACTACCACGAGTCGGACGTGTTCCTGGCCGCCGAGGTGTTGCCAAAGGGCAGCTTCGATCTGGTCTACACCGGCATCGGCGCGCTGTGCTGGCTGCCGAGCATCGAGCGCTGGGCACAGACCGTCGGCGCCCTGCTCAAGCCCGGTGGCCGGCTGTTTATCCGCGAAGGGCACCCGATGCTCTGGGCCCTGAATGAAGATCACAGCGACTCGCTGCGGGTGGAATACCCCTACTTCGAACGCAGCGAGCCGCTGGTCTGGGAGGACGAAAACACCTACGTGCAAACCGAAAGCAGCCTCAAGGCCACGGTGACCCACGAATGGAACCACGGCCTGGGGGAAATCATCAGCGCCTTGCTGGCCCAGGGCCTGGAAATCACCGGGCTGGTGGAGCACCAGAGCATTCCCTGGGAGGCCCTGCCCGGGCAGATGGTGGTGGATGAACGCGGCGAATGGCGACTCAAGCAAGCGCCATGGCGCCTGCCACTGAGCTACACCCTGCAGGCCGTCAAGCGCAGCGCCTGATCGCCGGGCATGAAAACCCCGTCAAGCTCAAGAAGCCAGCGCCTTTGTAGCCGCTGCCGCAGGCTGCGAACGGCTCCGCAGGAGGCGCTGCTCTTGAGATCGCTGAAGGGCCTGTGGCCCTTTGCGCAGCTTCGCCGTGGCTCAGCAGCGGCTACAGCAATAATCTCGATCCGGATTTCTGTAGCCGCTGCCGCAGGCTGCGAACGACTCCGCAGGAGGCGCTGCTCTTGAGAACGCAAAAGGGCCTGCGGCCCTTGGCGCAGCTTCGCCGTGGCTCAGCAGCGGCTACAGCAATAATCTCGATCCGGGTTTTTGTAGCCGCTGCCGCAGGCTGCGAACGGCTCCGTAGGAGGCGCTGCTCTTGAGAACGCTGAAGGGCCTGCGGCCCTTTGCGCAGCTTCGCCGTGGCTCAGCAGCGGCTACAGGCCTTGCAGATCAGCCGGCCACGGCCTGCTGGTCCATCTTCTGGCGCAGGCTCAGGGGGCGCATGTCGGTCCAGACTTCTTCGATGTAGGCCAGGCACTCCTTCTTGAAACCGCTCTTGCCCACGGTGCGCCAACCTTGCGGCACGGCCTTGTAGTCGGGCCAGATCGAGTATTGCTCTTCGTGGTTGACCACCACCTGGAACAGGATGTCCTCACGGTCGAATACTGAAGTCATTGCTTGTCTCCGTCGTTAATAAGGTGTGCCGCGCCCCAGGCGTGGCAGTTGTGTAGAAGGAACGAACCAGGGCCGAGAAAAATTAGAGGCTGGCCACCGCGGCGGCCACTGCCTTGCTGAAGATGTCCGCCACCTGATCGATCTGCGCCGCGCTGATGATCAGCGGCGGCAGGAAGCGCACCACGCTGCCATGGCGCCCGCCCAGTTCGAGGATCAGGCCGCGCTTGAGGCATTCACGCTGCACCAGGGGAGCCAGGCGCAAATGCTGTGGCGGATGGCCCTGGGCGTCCGGCGCGCCGGCCGGGTCCACCAGCTCGACGCCGAGCATCAGGCCACGGCCGCGGACATCCCCCAGTTGCGGGTAGTCGCGCTGCAGGATCAGCAGGTGCTCGCGCAAACGCTGACCCATCGCGGCCGCGTGTTCGGGCAGCCGCTGTTCCTTGAGGTAGCGCATCACCGCGGAACCGGTGGCCATGGCCATCTGATTGCCGCGGAAGGTGCCCGCGTGCGCCCCCGGCTGCCAGGTGTCGAGCCAGTCGCGATAGACCATCACCGCCAGCGGCAGGCTGCCGCCGATGGCCTTGGACATCACCACCACATCGGGAATGATCCCGGCGTGCTCGAAGGCGAACATCTTGCCGGTGCGACCAAAGCCGCTCTGGATTTCATCGACGATCAGCGCCACCCCGGCCTGCTCGGTGATGCGCCGCAACCCTCGCAGCCAGTCCAGGTCCGCCGGGATCACCCCGCCCTCGCCCTGCACCGCCTCGACGATCACCGCCGCCGGCAGGGCCACGCCCGCTTCAGGATCGTTCAGCAGGTTTTCCAGGTAATGCAGGTTGACCTTGACCCCCTCGGCGCCACCGAGCCCGAACGGGCAACGGTAGTCGTAGGGGAACGGCAGAAACTGCACGCCGTTGTTGAGCAAGCCGGCCAGGGCCCGCTTGGGCCCCAGGCTGCCCATCAGGCTCAGCGCGCCCTGGCTCATGCCGTGGTAACCGCCCTGGAACGACAGCACAGTGCTGCGCCCGGTGGCGGTGCGCACCAGTTTCAGCGCGGCTTCCACGGCGTCGGTGCCGGTGGGGCCGCAGAACTGGATCCTGGCTTCGGCGGCCAGGGCCTCGGGCAACAGGCCGAACAGATCCTGGACGAACTGGTCCTTGACCGGGGTGGTCAGGTCCAGGGTCAACAGCGGCAGTTCATCGGCCAGTACCTGCCGGATCGCGGCGATCACCACCGGGTGGTTGTGGCCCAAGGCCAGGGTCCCGGCACCGGCCAGGCAATCGATGAAACGCCGGCCTTCGACATCCTCGACATGAATGCCACTGGCCCGCTTCAGGGCCAGGGGGATGCGCCGTGGGTAGCTGCGGGCATTGGATTCCTGACGGTTCTGACGGGCCAGCAGGGGCGACTCGTCGAACTGGTAAAGCGTCTCGGCCGGGATGGCGGCAAGGGCCACCGGCTGATCGTCCATAAGGCTGGTAACGGCTGACATGTCTCGAACCCTCGCGCTGCAATTTGAGCAAAACGGCCACCGGCCGAATGCGCAGCCCAAGCGCGGGTGCACACTGACAGGTTTTCCTGTTCTAAAAACGCACCAGCGAGGTCGGGATTTACACCCCAGGGCGAGGAAATTGCACATACCGCCCCGTAGGAGCCAGCTTGCTGGCGAAGGCGATCTCAAGGGCCCCTTCGCTGGCAAGCCAGCTCCTACGGTGGGCAGGCGGAACGTACAAGGCCCTGTAGGAGCCAGCTTGCTGGCGAAAACGGTCTCACGGGCCTCTTCGCTGGCAAGCCAGCGCCTGCGGCGGGCAGGCGGAACGTACAAGGCCCTGTAGGAGCCAGCTTGCTGGCGAAGGCGGTCTCAAAGGCCCCTTCGCTGGCAAGCCAGCGCCTGCGGCGGGCGGTGATGGGTCAGGCGGGGTGGGCAGGCAGGGTCAGTTCGACCCGCAGGCCGTCAGGACGGCTGTCGAAGTTCAGCTCGCAGCCGCAGCGCTGGACGATGGCCTGGACAATCGCCAGGCCCAGTCCGCACCCCGTGCTCTGGCTGTTGCGCCAGAAGCGCTGGGTCAGGTGCTGCAGGTCTTCCTGGGCAATCCCCGGACCATGGTCACGCACCTGGAAACGCAGGCGACCGGCCACCAGCTCCAGGTTCAACTCCACCGGGCAGTCTTGCGGGGTGTGGCGCAGGGCGTTGTCCAACAGGTTGCGCAAGGCGGCAATCGCCAGGGTCGAGGGCATGGCCACCGGGGCCTCGGCGGCGTGCTCTCCCAGGTGCACCTTGACCCGCTGCCGGGCGCCCACGGCGGCATCCTGGATTGCCAGGCGAACCACTTGCTCGGCATTGCAGTGCACGCCGTCATCGAACGACAGGCTGCCCTCGACCCGAGCCAGCAACAGCAGTTGCTCCAGGGTCCGGTGCAGGCGGTCGGCGCCCTCCTCGGCCCGGGCCAGGGATTGATCCCGGGCCGCACCGTCGGTCATGCGCGCCACCTGCAGGTGGGTCTTGATCGCGGTCAGCGGGCTGCGCAATTCATGGGCGGCATCACCAGTCAGGCGGCGTTCGCGTTCGATGGTCTTGGCGATGCGCTGGAACAGCTGGTTCTGGGTGTCCACCAGCGGCCGCAATTCGCTGGGCATGGGCTGGATCTGCAACGGCTCCAGGGAGTCGGCGCTGCGGCGCATCAGCGCGTCGCGAATCCGGTTCAACGGCGCCAGGCTCTGGCCGATGCCCAGCCACAACAGCCACAGACAGCCCAGCAAGGCCACCCCCACCGGCACCGAAGCGGCCAGCAGCACCGACATGTTCAGGGCTTCGCGTTCCACCTGGCGGTCGGCGGTGGTGATGCGCAGATCACCGCGCACCAGGGTGAAGGTGCGCCAGGGCGCGCCGTCGATCATCTGGTCATGAAAGCCCAGTTTCTCGGCTTCCAGGGTGTGTTCAGGCGTGCTGTGGCTACGGGCCAGGACCTGCCCGCGCAGGGAGCTGACCTGGCAGGCCATGCCCCCGGGAATGGTCAAGGCCGCGCTGGCAATGGGATGGGCATGGGTGTCGGAAGGCAGCGCCGGCATCTGTTCCAGCAGGCCGGCCACCATGCGCGCCGACGCCACCAGGCGTTGGTCCAGGGAAAACATCATCTGATTGCGCAGATCGCTGAGCATCCAGGCCGCGGCCAGGGTCCAGATCAGAATGAAGGCAGCGCCCAGGGTCACGCTCAGGCGCAGGCGCAGGCTCCTCACTTATGACTTCTCCTGGCCATCGGCCGGCCCCAGGCGATAGCCCAGGCCGCGCACCGTCTCGACGATGCCGTTGCCGAGTTTGCGCCGCAGGTGGTGGATGTGCACGTTGAGGGCGTTGCTTTCCAGCTCATCGTTGAACCCGTAGACGCTGTCCTTGAGCTGTTCGCTGGACAGCACCCGGCCGCGGTTGTGCAGCAGGGCCTGGAGCAGCGCCTGTTCGCGCCGGGACAGGTCCACCGGTTCGCCGCCCAGGCGGGTTTCCCGGGTGCTGGGGTCGTAGGTCAGGCGCCCGTGCTCGATCAGGTTGACGCTGCGCCCCGCCACCCGGCGCAACAGGGTGTGCAGGCGCGCCGCCAGTTCCCGCAGGTCGAAGGGCTTGAGCAGGTAATCGTCGGCCCCGGCCTGCAGGCCGTCGACCCGATCGCTCACCGAGTCGCGGGCGGTGAGGATCAGCACCGGAATCTCCAGGCCCTGCTGGCGCTGTTGCTTGAGCAACTTCAAACCATCTTCATCCGGCAGGCCCAAGTCCAGTACCATCACGTCGAAATCGGCCACGCCGAGCATGGCCCGCGCCGCCGAGGCAGAGGCCACATGCTCGACCGTCAGGCCCTGGGCCGTGAGGCCGGCGACTATTCCGCTGGCAATCAGCTCATCATCTTCACAGACAAGTACGTGCATGGTCGGTCCTGTAACGAAAGGCGTTGATTAGGCAGGCAGCGGATTAAGCGGACATTATGCCCGGCGCCGCCCTGCAACAACCCAAGTATGGTTAATCATCGGTTAATCAGGACCCGCCATTGTGCTTCCCACTTGCACCGGTTTAAGGCTTGACCATGCGTCGATTGCTCATCTTGCTGTTTATGCTGTTCACCACCCTGGCAGAAGCCGGCAACAATCCGTTCGAGGTCAAGCCTGACTTCCTGCCGGTGGACAAGGCCTTCACCTTCACCTCCGAGCGCCTGCCTTCCGGGGAAACCCAGCTGTTCTGGCAGATTGCCGACGGCTACTACCTGTACCAGAAGCGCCTGAAGTTCGACGGCCTGGCCCAGGACCATCAGCCGGCCCTGCCGGACGGCGAACACCACAGCGACGAGTTCTTCGGCGAACAGACGGTGTATCGCCAGGGCCTGGAAGTGAAGCTGCCGGCAGCCGCCAGCGGCAAGGTCAAGCTGGGCTGGCAGGGCTGCGCCGACGCCGGCCTGTGCTACCCGCCACAGACCCTGGAGGTCAACCTGGGGGGCGCCCCCGCCGTTGCCGCCGGCAACAGCGCCGCAACCGGCAACGGCACGGCCCAGGACCAACTGCTGGCCAACGACCTGCAACAAAAATCCTGGGGCCTGGGCCTGCTGGCCTTCTTCGGCTTCGGCCTGCTGCTGGCCTTCGCCCCTTGCTCACTGCCGATGCTGCCGATCCTCGCGGGGATCGTGGTCGGCAGCGGCGCCAGCCCGCGTCGGGGCCTCGCCCTGGCCTCCAGCTACGTGCTGTGCATGGCCCTGGTGTATGCCGGCATGGGGGTGATCGCCGCCCTGCTGGGCAGCAACCTGCAGGCCTGGTTGCAACAGCCCTGGGTGCTGGGCAGCTTTGCCGCGCTGTTCGTGCTGCTGGCGCTGCCGATGTTCGGCTTCTTTGAACTGCAAATGCCGGCGTTTCTGCGCGACCGCCTGGAGGGCGCCAGCCGCCAGCGCCAGGGCGGCAGCCTGATCGGCTGTGGCGCTCTCGGCGCGCTGTCGGCGCTGTTGGTGGGCCCGTGCATGACCGCGCCCCTGGCCGGTGGCCTGCTGTACATCGCCCAGACCGGCAATGCCCTGTTTGGCGGCCTGGCGCTGTTCGCCCTGGGCCTGGGCATCGGCCTGCCGCTGCTGTTGCTGGTGACCCTGGGCAACCGCTTCCTGCCCAAGCCGGGGCCCTGGATGAACCTGCTCAAGGGCGTGTTCGGCTTCCTGTTCCTCGGCACCGCCATCTATATGTTGCGCCCGGTGCTCGACACCAGCCTGTGGATCGGTCTGTGGGGCGCCCTGGCCCTGGTACTGGCCTATTGCGCCTGGCAGCAACGGGCCATCGCCGGGCGCCTGCTGCACCTGTTCGGCGCCGCCGCCGTGCTGTTCGGCCTGTGGGGCAGCGTGCTGCTGGTGGGCGCCGCTGGTGGCAGCGATGACCTGTGGCGACCGCTGAAGGTCTACAGCGGTGGCAACGTGGCCAGCAGCGCCACCGCCCACGATGCCTTCACCACCGTCAAGTCGCCCGGCGAGCTGCAACGTGCCCTGGACAGCGCCCAGGCCCAGGGCCAATGGGTGCTGCTGGACTACTACGCCGACTGGTGCGTGTCCTGCAAGATCATGGAGAAAACCGTGTTCGGCCAGCCCCAAGTCCTCGACGCCCTGAAGGACGTGCGCCTGCTGCGCCTGGACGTGACCCTGGACAACGCCGACGGCCGCGAACTGCTGGGCCGCTACAAGGTGCCGGGGCCACCGAGCATGCTGTGGATCGGCCCGGACGGCAGCGAACGCCGCAGCCAGCGCATCACCGGTGAAGTGGATGCCAACACCTTCCTGCAACGCTGGACCCAGACCCGGGAAGCCCGTTGATGCTGACCTTTACCATCGGCACCTTCGCCATCGCCCTCAACCACCTGCTGCTGATCAGTGCCTTGGCCCTGGCCACCCTGGTGGGCTGGCGGGTGGCCAAGCGCGGCGGCGACAACCCGGAATCGGTGCTGTTCATGCTGTTCCTGCTGGGCATGCTCGCGGCGCGGATCTGCTTCGTCATCGCTTACTGGAAGCACTACCAGCACAACCTGTGGCTGATCATCGACCTGCGCGACGGCGGCTTCCTGGCCTGGCCGGGGGTCATCTTCATGCTCCTGGCAGCCCTGGCCTGGGGCTGGAAACGCCCACCGCTGCGCCGCCCGCTGGGCGCCGGTATCGCCAGCGGCCTGGCCTTCTGGCTGCTGGCCAGCCTGTCCCTGACGCTCTACGATCAGGGCACCCGCCTGCCGGAAATGCCCCTGCGCAATGCCACAGGCGACACCGTGCAGCTCACCGACTACCAGGGTGGGCCACTGGTGATCAACCTCTGGGCCACCTGGTGCCCGCCGTGCCGGCGAGAAATGCCGGTCCTGGAGCGCGCTCAGCAGCAACGTCCGGACCTGACCTTCCTGTTCGTCAACCAGGGCGAAAGCATGCAAAGCGTGGCCACCTTCCTCGCCACCCAGGAACTCAACCTGGACAACGTACTGTTCGACAGCGGCGGCCGCCTGGGCCAGGCCGTGGGCTCCATGGCCCTGCCCACTACACTGTTCTACAGCGCCGACGGCCGCCTGCTGAGCAGTCACCTGGGTGAACTCTCGGAAGCCAGCCTGGCCCGTGCCCTGGAAAACTTCGACGACGCCCATCCGACCCCGGTCGCCCCTGCAAGGAAACTGCCATGCCCTTCATCCGCCACCTGCTGAGCCTGTCCCTGGGCGCAGCCCTGCTCAACGCGCCGCTGCTGCAGGCCGAAGAACTGCCCGCACCGATCCGCAAGATCGAAGAAAAAGGCGCCAAGATCATCGGCAGCTTCGATGCCCCGGATGGCCTCAAGGGCTACGCCGCGCAGTACCAGAACCGTGGCATGACCCTGTACCTCACCCCGGACGGCAAGCACGTGCTGCTGGGCAACCTGTACGACGCCGACGGCAAGGACCTGAGCGCCGAACCCTTGCAGAAGCTGGTCTACGCACCGATGGCCAAGGAAGTCTGGAACAAGCTGGACAAAAGCAACTGGATCGCCGATGGCAAGGACGACGCACCGCGCATCGTCTACCTGTTCAGCGACCCCAACTGCCCCTACTGCAACATGTTCTGGGAGCAGGCCCGGCCCTGGGTCAAAGCCGGCAAGGTGCAGCTACGGCATATCATGGTGGGCATCATCCGCGAAGACAGCCCGGGCAAATCCGCCGCCCTGCTGGCCGCCAAGGACCCGCAACAGGCCCTGCAAGAGCATGAGAAAGCCGGCAAGGGCAGCGCCCTGAAACCCCTGGCGAGCATTCCCGCGGCCGTGCAGGCCAAGCTCGACGCCAACATGAAACTGATGGAGGAACTGGAGCTGTCGGCGACCCCGGCGATCTTCTACCTCGACGACAAGGGCGACTTGCAACAACAGCAGGGCGCCCCGGCCCCGAGCAAGCTGACGCAGATTCTCGGCCCGAAATAAGCGAGATGCCCCCATCCCTGAACTAGTAATGGCCTTTAGCCTTATCGACAGCGTTACACTATTGTCTTTTTTACACTGACAGGGATGTGACGTTTTGACAGCTCAAGGACAAGCCAGACTTCTAGAGATTCTCGACTACTGGCATAAGGTGGAATTCTTTTTACCTTATGCACTTGAGAAATATGTCGAGGACTTAAAAAAATGGGAGACCCGATGGCTCTCACGGGAAGATCTCCAGCACAGTCATTGGCGCACTTTCTCCATACCCGATGACCTAAAAATCACAGGCTTCAACCTCTATATTGGGGTTTTTGACGCCTCCGTCATTGCTACCCTTTGCGAACCGCACCTGGCCGCCTGCTCAATCGACGAGAACACGTTCTACGAAGAACAGGAACGAGTGGAGCTTGAAGGGCTGACCTGCTTCGCCAAGATCAAGCTCAATGCTCAAGCGGTTCCTCAACTCGATGCATTCTCACTGTCCACCGCTCCTTGGGCGTTGGGGCAAACAATCACCAAAGGGCTTGATGCCCTGGGCCACCAAGCCTTCGAGGAAGCCAAGGAGCAGTTGGCAAAACTGCTGCACAACTTCCATGGACAGCGCCAGCAAAATGATGACCCAGCCTTGACGGCCGACGAGGTCATGTATCTGCATCAACTGCTGTGCAACTGGGCCCGTTTTACCCCGGACCAGGACGGCCGCGCCCCTCTTGCGCTGCTTCAGGTGCTGACTCAGCCCAAGGTCGAAAAGCCGCTCACTCAACCTTCAGTAGCACAGGTCGCGAAAGTCGAGGACGAAGAAGAAGCCGATACCGAGATCGACATACTCAACAGCTTTTTCGTAAAAGATATCGAGCGTGTGATCGCCAGCTTGCAGCGTGGAGAACAGCCCCCTGCTCTTTTGCAGTACCTGGCTGAAGCCGATCCAAGCAAACGAATTGACCTGTATACCGAGAATGGACGCAAGGCCATCTATCAGGCCTTGCAACCCCAATGTATCAACCCAGGACACTGGCCGGATGAACCAGGCCACGCCATGAGCCTGATGCAACAGTTCGCGATCAACAGCGCACTTGGCACGTTGGAAAACAGCGGTGTGTTCACCGTCAACGGCCCGCCGGGGACCGGTAAAACGACTTTGTTGCGTGACATGTTCGCAGAGAACATTGTTCGTCGGGCCCGGGTTCTGGCGGGATACATCGACGCAGCGGATGCATTCGTTGGCGGAAAAAAGCCTCAGGTCACCTTCAAGGGCATGGCAAATACCTACACCCTCCGCGCGCTCAAACCCGAGTTGACCGGCTATGAAATGGTGGTGGCCTCCTCTAACAATGCCGCCGTAGAAAACATTTCCCGAGACTTGCCCAAACGCAAGTCGCTGGGAAAAGGCTGGAGCAACGTTCAGTACCTGCAACCGGTTGCCCATAAAGTTGCCGCTCAGAACAGTGATGGCAGCATCAGCAAACTGTCTGATGAGGACAAACCCTGGGGACTGATCTGCGCCGCACTGGGCAACAGTGGCAACCGTAAAGCGTTGCAGGAGCGCATGTTCTTCAACCCGGTAGATTCCACCGCCCCCCATAAACCACGGACGATTCGTCAATGGGTGGATGAATACAAAGGGCCCAGCTTCAAGGAGGCCCGCGCAGCATTCAAAAAAGCCGATGAGGCTGTCAGCAAGGCGCTGGAGGAACGGGCCCGTTATGCCACCCTGCTGAGTGAGATGTCGGCTACCGATGAGCAAACCTTCCTGGGCCTTCAACAACAGGCCTTCCATCAGGCCGAACAGCTCAAGGCATCTGCCCAGCAAGCGCTGGACCAACACCAGCAGAAACTCCAGGCGTCCAAGCAACATCTGGGCAGCCTTCAGGAACTAGAACGCCTGATAGATCGCGGTCGCCCGGCATGGTGGAAGCGCTTGTTCAACACGCCAGCAGCTAGGACGCATCGAGATGAACAACGGGAAAATGCCCGGTTGCAGCGTCAGGCGCACGAAGAGATCAACAGCGCGAAAAGCCTGCTCGACAACAGCCTGATCCCGAAACTTGAAGAGGCGCAAACCTCATTGCTGTTCTGTGAGAGCGAACTCGACACGCGTAGAACACAGTGGCAGGGCAAGTGCCAATCCCTGGATGATTTCGCCGTCCGCCTGGGGCGTCCGAACTTGCCAGGTCATCTGAGTGAACTGGAAGACCGTGACTTCCAGATAAACGGGCTTTGGCACGATGCCGCACTCAATCACTTGCGTTCGACGTTATTCGCCGCGGCCTTGACCCTGCATGAAGCCTGGCTTGCCGAGGTTGCCCCCTCGGGCTCGAACGGCAAGGGCTTTAGCGCCAACCTCACCGCCATCAGCCTATTGCTCAGCAACAAGATGCCCGAGGATGAGCGACTCACACAGGTGCTCTGGCAAAGTCTGTTCATGGTGATACCGGTGGTTTCAAGTACTTTTGCCTCCTTTGCCAACCAGTTCCGCGGGATGGGGGCCGGCTCGCTGGGCTGGCTGTATATCGACGAAGCGGGACAAGCCGTGCCTCAGGCAGCCATCGGCGCATTGTGGCGGGCTAAACGAGCCATGATCGTGGGCGACCCTATGCAAATCGAACCGGTCTTCACCCTGCCGCAACGCCTGGTCAAGGCACTCGGCCAGCTGTCAGTACACACCGCAAACCAAGCCTTCGCCCCCAATCGCGTGTCGGTGCAGAGCCTGGCGGACCAGAACAATCGCTATGGAAGCGTTTTCAGGAACGATACCGACGAAGAACTGTGGATCGGCAGCCCGTTGAGGGTCCACAGACGCTGCATCGAACCCATGTTCAGCCTGTCGAATCAAATCGCCTACGGCAACAAGATGGTCTTTGGTCTGCCCAATGCGCATTCCGAACAGGGCGCCCCTGTCTACAGCTCCAGTTGCTGGGTCGACATCCCTGGCCATGTCGAACACAAACAAGTCGTGCCTAAACAGATCGAGTTCATGGTCGATCTGCTCGGGCAACTCTACTTACGCGACGGAGAACTGCCGCAGCTGTACGTGATTTCACCGTTCAAGGCCGTGCGCCTGGCCCTGCAGAAAGCCATACGCGCGGCTGCTTGGGCCAGCCCCAACCATCGTCCGAAATTGCCCTCGGGGGAATTGAAGCAATGGTTGAAATCCTCCATCGGCACCGTGCATACCTTCCAGGGTAAAGAACAAGACACCGTCTTCATGCTGCTGGGGGCCGACCTTGATCATGCTGGAGCTGCGCAGTGGGCCGCATCCAAACCCAATCTGCTGAATGTTGCACTCACCCGGGCCAAACGTCGGGTCTATCTGGTGGGGGATTTTGAACTCTGGGGGTCGCTGCGGTACTTCGAAGCCGTGAGCCGTGGCAAATACCCCTTGAAAAGAATGGGCGCGGCTTCATTTCTGGCGCAACTGAACCCTCTGGAAGAACAGATTTCAAGCTGAACACCGTCACTCCATTCCAGCGACCTTTCAGTGTGTTCGCTGGCGACGGCCTCCGTCAGCTTGGCGCATGGCTTGCGGGCCTTTTGGTCGGCAAGCCAACTCGGAAGAATCGGGCTTCAACCGTGGCGCTGTAAAAACGCCAGCAAGGCCCGGGTCACGAACTCCGGGTTCTCACGGCTGGAGATATGCCCGGCCTCGGGCACCAGCTGATAAGGGCAGCCAATGCGCTCGGCCATCTCGATGGTTTCCGCAGGTGGCCGCGGCTGGTCCTGATCGCCACACAGCAGCAAGGTGTTCGGCCCATCCAGGTGCTGCAGCTGATCCAGCACATCCGCCCGGCTGAAGGTGATGCGCCCCATGGGAATCACGCTCGCGCGCAAACGCTCGGTCGGCAGCGCCGCGAGGCTGGCACGAAAATCCTGATACAGCGCCGACTGCCGATCGATACCCGGGCGGAAGAAGATCGGCACCACGATATCCAGCAGCGCTTCGGCGATCAGGCCGCTGTCCTCGATCTGCTGGAACAGGGAAAAGTAGTATTGCCGGGTCGGCTCCGGCTCGGCCCCCAGGTAGGTGTCCATCAGCACCAGACCGTCGATGCGCTGCGGCGCCGCCAGGGCCAGACGTGCACCCCACATGCCGCCCACCGACAAGCCCACCAACGTCACCCGCTCAATGTGCAGATGATCGAGCAAGGCCAGCATCTGCCGCGCCACATCGTCCAGCGACGCGGTGCCTTGCGGCAACGGCCCGGACTGGCCATGGCCCCACAGGTCCACCGCAATCACCCGGTACTGCGCCGACAACGCCTCGATCTGCGGCGCCCACATGCTGGTGTCCCACAAATAACTGCCGGCCAGGAACACCACCGGCCCCTGGCCCTGGTCAAGGTAGTGCAACGGTTGTCCATCGATGGTCGCGAAAGGCATCGGCTAGCTCCTGTAGGGAATGACGAAAAAGGTCCGACAGACTGTGCCGTGAACCAGGCTCAGTCAATCGGACCGGGGCGACAAAAACGTATCAGGAAATGCCCGGATTCACGGCCCGCGCTGGCCGTCGAGCAAGGCCTCCACCACCGCGCGGGCCATCTCCACCGAATACACCATGGACCAGATCAGCCCGCGCTCCAGGTCGCTGCCCTGCTGGGTGATTTCATCGCAGACCTCTTCGGCGCATTTGAGCAACAACGCCACATGCACCAGGGCCTCTTCGGCGCTGACGCCTTCGCGCACGCTGAACAGCGAGTCGGGGGAAACGGCTTTGGCTTGGGTCGTGAGCTGGAACAGCGCGGGGTCCAGCGGTTGCCGGGCCAGGGCCACGCGCAGGGTGGCGTTGGCTTCCTTGAGGGCGGGATCGCGATAGGACGTGGGGGGATCGGGGACGAGCTTTTTCATGGTCAAACTCCTGGTAATGACAAGGAGCTGACACCGTTCGCTTGCACACGAATAAGGTGGCAGCCGTACGCGGGTGTGCAAGACCGAGTTACCAGAACCCCGGCAGATCCGAAGATCTCCCGCGCACGGCCGCCATAACACGGCGAACATGAAATCGCTCAGGCATGACTGAGCGCTTATGCGTCTGGTAACGGTCGGACTTGCACATCCGAGCCATCGATTGGGCGATGGCTCCGGAACCCTAGCCCGCCCACCAGGCGCATTCAAGCGGCCCGCAGTTTCTCGGATTTGCCTTACAAAAGAAAGCGACTAAACACCATTCCAGCGACCTTCCAGCCCGTTTCCGAAACCACCTTGCCCCGATCGGCATTGGCCTATGGACCTATGGAATTGTTGCCCTGTAGCCGCTGCTGAGCCTTGGCGAAGCTGCGAAAAGGCCCGCAGGACCCTGCTTGGCGATCTCCCGTCAAAGACCTGAGGCGGCCTTGAAATCGCCGCGTCTGCTGCGCAGCCGTACGCAGCCTGCGGCAGCGGCTACAGGGTCGCCAGGGGGTACTGTAGCCGCTGTCGAGCCTTGGCGAGGCTGCGAAAAGGTCCGCAGGACCTTGCTTGGCGATCTCCTGTCAAAGACCGCTGGCGGCCTTGAAATCGCCGCGTCTGCTGCGCAGCCGTACGCAGCCTGCGGCAGCGGCTACAGGGTCGCCAGGGGGTACTGTAGCCGCTGTCGAGCCTTGGCGAGGCTGCGAAAAGGTCCGCAGGACCTTGCTTGGCGATCTCCTGTCAAAGACCGCTGGCGGCCTTGAAATCGCCGCGTCTGCTGCGCAGCCGTACGCAGCCTGCGGCAGCGGCTACAAAAAACCGATTGGCATCAGCCGCAAGCATGACTCAGCGGTATTCTTCCGGCGCCTCGCGTTCGAGGATTTCCTCCAGATCGCTCAGGCCTCCGCGCGCCTTGAGGATGCCGCTGACCTGGTCGATCCACTCCTGCTCCGAAGCAATCCCCGCCCACGACTGGCTGCCGAAGCCGTGATACGGCCGATCGTCAAAGGTGCTGATCAGCAACTGGTTGAAGCGCCTGGTGTCCAGGTTGTTGCGCTGGACCTGCACTTGCAGCGCCCCCAGCACTTTCTGCTGCTCTTGCGGATTGGGGCGATAGTGGTAGAGCCGCGGCGTGCTGAGCACCAGGAACTCCGGTGGCAGGTTTTCATCGATGGCCGCCTGCAGGCGGTAATGACCGTCGAGGATCAGGTGGCAGTTCAGGCCGCTGACGTACCACAGCAGGATCGGCGGCAAGCTGCCTTCGCGGGCTTTTTTGCGCCACCATTTCAAGCGTCCGGAATGGGGGTCCACGGCATGCAGGCCGACCACCGCCCCGCCGCCCTCGTACAACTCGACCCAGCGCGCCGAGCCGGGCTGCTGGTTGTCGAGGATGTTGCGGCCGTAGATCGCCCACTGCGGCATATGGCTCTGGGCGTCTTCGCCGCCCTTGAAGTACCAGGCTTCGGTGCCGCTGAGCAGCGGCCGCATGGGTTTCTGGGACGCCGGGCGCAAGGCCCGCACCAGCCAGGAGCCGGGGTAGAAGAAGTCCGGCTGGTGCTGCATCAGTTGCTCGACGAAGAAGCGGCTCCAGGCCTTGAGGCGCAGGGCCGGGTCGAGGCGCGCCTGTTGTTCAACCTGAGGCGAGTCGATGGGGCCCACCAGGGTTTGCGGCAGTTGCTCCGGCAGGTCATTGCGCACCAGCCACACGCCATAGCGGCAGTGCGACATGGTGCCCCAGAGCAGAGTCTGGTCCCCCAGCACCAGCTGCATGCGGCGGTTGTCGCCACTGAGCAGGCACAGGTTGGGCTTGCCACTGGCCGGGCGTTTGACGTCCACGCCGAGGCCGTTCCACTGGCCGGCCAAATCCTCGATGTCACGCCAGAAAAGCTGTTCCACGATTGTCCCTAATCCTTTATCAATGACCGGCCCTGCGGCGGGCGGGCGCGAATATAGCAGAGTGTTTGGGGACCTGTTCGCCGGCAAGCCGGCTCCTACACGCAGCCCCCCTGCAGGAGCTGGCTTGCCAGCGAACACGGCCAGCGCCCTATCCACGCCGGGCAATCACCGCCTCCATCTGGTCCTCCAGCCCTTGCCCGCTCAGGCACTGGAGCACCTCGTCACACCACTGCGATTGCGGCTCGTTGCCGGCCCAGGCCGGGGTAGCGCTGCGGTATTGCGGCCGGTCATCGAACGCCTGGATCAGCACCCGGTTGAGGTGCTCGGTGCTCAGGGCCGGGTTTCGCGGCACCGCGTCGCCGCGCTTGCGCAGTGAATCCATGACCCGCTGCTGATGCTCCAGGCTCGGCGTGAAGTCGCGCTCGCGGGTGGCGCTGAGGACGATGAATGATGGCGCGAGGTTTTCCGCGATGGCCGCCTGCAAGCGGTAATGCCCATCGATGACCACATAGGAGGCCAGCCCGCCGACGTACCACAGCAGAATCGGCGGCAGGCTGCCTTCCCGGGCCTTCTTGCGCCACCATTTCAAGCGCCCCGCTTGGGGATCGACCCGGTGCAGGCCGATGAGCTTGCCGCCGCCGTGCCACCAGTCGATCCACTCCAGGGTCTGGGGTTGCAGGTTGTCGAGAAAATCCTCGCCGTACAGGTGCCAGCTGGGCACGTGGGTCAAAGGATCGATCACCGAGGTGAAGCGCCAGTGGTCCAGGCCGTTCGCGGTGCTGGAGGGCTCCGGCAGCAGGCTCTGGGCCAGCCAGAAACCGGGGGTGAGGAAGTGCCGGGCGCTTTCGCTGAGGCGGCTGACGAAATAGCGGCTCCAGGCCTTGATCCGTAGCTCAGGCGCCAGGGCTGCGTACTGTTGGACTGTGGGTGAATCGATGGGGGCCAGCATTCGGCATTCGGCGCCTTCCGCCAGCGGGTTGCGCACCAGCCAGACGCCGCCGTGATCCCAGGCGAAGGTGGCCCAGAACAGTGGCGTGTCGTGGTGCATCAGCTTGATCCGGGCATTGTTGCCGGTGCGCAGGTGCAGCGGCGGCCTGTCCGAGGCACCCGGTTCGACCTCGACACCGAGGCCACTCCAGTTGCCCAGGGAGTCTTCGATGTCGTGCCAGTAAAGCTGTTCTGCCATGGTTCCGGTCCTTGAACTGTCTGAAACGACAAAGCCCGACAGGGCTGCTGTCGGGCAATGCGCGGCGAACTATTTCAAACTGAAGGTTATTTAGCCATTGGCCCCATTCATGGTTGCAGCAATAGCAGCAGCCCATGCGTCACGGCCAAATAGTACAAATCGAGACTCTATACCCTGCTTTGTAAAAACAGATAAAGAGTTGGGGAAAATGGGGATAAAACCTAAAAATCTAGTCCACGCCGGCTGCAATGACTGGACGTTTGAGATTTCAATCTCGTCAGGAGCGCTTTGGAAGTTAATTTTATGCGCGACAAATAGCAGACGCTGGTTCGTCAGAAAAAGCCTTCCGCCCACCGTCTCAATATTCCTTTGAAGGTTTGCCGGCCCTTCTTTGATGATTTTTTCGCCGCCTCGCAACTCTGCTTTCATTCGGTGCATCCTTGTTATTTTTTCTTCATGCTCAGTCCAATCGATAAGGGCAAACAAAAACCCTTAGCTGAATACTGCCTTTCTATTTCCCCCCTGAATAGGCTTCCTGTAGAGACCGCTCGGTTATGCAACGGCCGTAAAGCCTGAATGCGCGACCTTCCTGAAGGAGTGAGGCGCAGCCTTTGGGGTGGCTGCGCCCGCCGCAAAAGCTTACAAGCCCTCCAACTCGGCCATCAGGTCACTCAAGCGATCAACCTTCTCCTCGCTGATTTCATTGGCACCCAAACCGTCGATGTACGCGGCCAACTCCTGCACCGTGCTGCATTCGAACATGGCCCGCAGCGGTACGTTGCGTTGCAGGGCTTTCTGTACCCGCGAGGCGATCTGCGTGGCCAGCAGGGAATGCCCGCCCAACTCGAAGAAGTTGTCGCGCACACCCACCCGTTCGACCTTGAGCACCTCGGCCCAGATATCGGCCAGGGTCTGCTCCAGCTCGCTGCCCGGGGCTTGATAGTCCTGGCTCTGCAACTGGCCGATCTCCAGGGCCGGCAGGGCCTTGCGATCAAGCTTGCCGTTGGCGTTGAGGGGCAGGCGCGCAAGCCACAGCCAGTGCAGCGGCACCATGTATTCCGGCAGTTCGGCGCGCAGACGCGGTTTGATCCGCTCCAGGCATTCGCTCGGGCTCAGGCTTGAGTCACTGGCCACCAGGTAACCCACCAGGTGCTTGCCGTTGACCCCTTCCTGCACCACCACGGCGGCATCGCGGATTTCCGGCTGTTCGTGCAGGCGCGCTTCGATCTCCCCCAGCTCGATGCGGTAGCCGCGGATCTTCACTTGATGGTCGATCCGGCCGACGTATTCCAGTACGCCGTCGCTGCGCCGGCGTGCCAGGTCGCCGGTGCGGTACAAGCGTTCGCCCGCCGCACCGAACGGATGGGGCACAAAGGCCAGCGCGGTACGCAACGGGTCGCCGACGTAACCGCGGCCAACCCCGGTGCCGGCCACGCACAGCTCGCCGACCGCGCCCAGGGGCACCAGCGCCAGGGCTTCGTCCATCAGATACAGCTGGTTGTTGTCGGTGGGCGTGCCGATGGGCAGATAGGTACCCCGGGTCGAAGCCAGGTCCACGCGGAAGAAGGCCACGTCATCGGAACATTCCGCCGGACCGTAGGCGTTGACCAAACCGATCTGTGGATAACGCAGCAGCCATTGGTGCGCCAGTTCCGGCGGCATGGCCTCGCCGGTGGGCAGCATCCAGCGCAGGCCATCCAGGGCAATGGCGTCCTGGGCGAGCATGCCCTGGATCAGCGACGGCACGCTCTCCAGCACGGTGACGCCCTGCTCCTGGACGTGAGCCAACAGGCCCTGGGGATCGTGGGCGATGGCGTTGGGCACGATGTCGACCCGGGCGCCGAACAACGGTGCGGCAAGGAACTGCCAGACCGAAATGTCGAAGCTCTGGGACGCGGTCTGGGCGATCACGTCAGCCTCGCTCAAGTGCAGGTACGGCACCTTGCTCAGCTGGTTGTTGAGCATGCCGCGCTGCTCCACCATCACGCCCTTGGGCAGGCCGGTGGAACCGGAGGTGTAGATCACGTAGGCCAGGTTGTCCGGCGCGCTGTAGCGCCCCGGGTTGCTTTCGGCATGCCCGGCGGCTTGCAGCTCTTCCCAGACCAGCAACCGTGGCCGTGCGGCACAGGCGAACTCGTCCAGCAGGGCCTGGGCCTGTTCGCGGCAGGCCGCGGTGCAGACCAGGATCGGCGTGCGGCTGAGCTCGATGATGCGCCCCAGGCGCTGGTTCGGCAGGCCCGGGTCCAGGGGCAGGTAGCCGGCTCCGGCCTTGAAGCTGCCGATGATCATGCCCAAGAGTTCCAGGCCGCGCTCGGCCAGCAAGGCCACCGGTTGATCAAAGCCCACGCCGTTGGCGATCAGCGCATGGCCCAGGCGGTTGCTGTGCTGGTTCAACTCGGCGTAGCTGTAGCGCCGCTCCAGGCAACTGGCGGCGATGCGTTGCGGATGGGCCGCCACCCGGGCCTCGAACAGCTCCACGTAGCTGCGCTCCAGCGGGTACTCATGCCGGCTCTGGTTGCAGCCGGCCAGCAGGAAATCCTGCTCCTCTTCACCCAGCAGCGGCAGGTCGGCCATGTCGCCATGCAAACCCTGCATCAGCGCCAGCAGCAGGCGCTTGAACTCGCCGAGCAGGCGCTCGATGGTGGCCTGTTCGAAGTAGCGCTGGTCGTAGGACAGGTGCAGGCCGAGGTCATCCCCCGGGTAGCACACGGCGGTGATCGGGAAGTTGGTGTGGGTACGGCCGGAATCCGAACTGGCGTTCAGGCTCTGGGCGCGGTCCAGCACCGAGACTTCCACCGGGGCGTTTTCGAACACGAACAGGCTGTCGAACAGCGGCTGGCCCTTGGGCAGCTCGCTGCATTCCTGAATCGCCACCAGCGGCAGGTACTCGTATTCACGCAGTTGCATGTTGCGGTCGAGCAGGTCGCCGAGCCACTGGCGCACGCTGCAACGCTGGCCCTCCTCGGGCAGCTTGACCCGCAGCGCGATGCTGTTGATGAACAGGCCGACGGTGCGTTGCATCTCCGGCATCTGCACCGGGCGCCCAGCCACGGTGACCCCGAACAATACGTCGCGATCCCCGCTCATGCGCCGCAGCACCAGGGCCCAGGCCGCCTGGGCGAAGGTGTTGACGGTCAGCTGATGCTGCTGCGCCAGCTCGCGCAGTTGCGCGCCGTCCCGGGCATCCAGGCGGGTGTAGCAGTCGCCGACGATCATGCCGCCGCTGTCACCGGCGTGTTCACGCAGGAACGGCCGGTCGCTGGGGATCGGCGTGGTGCGTTCAAAGCCTTCAAGGTTCTGCCGCCACCACTGCCGCGCCTCGGACAGGCTCTGGTGTTGCAGCCAGCCGATGTAGTCGCGGTAGCGCGGCGGCACCGCCAGTTGCGCCTCGCGGCCTTCGCCCAGGGCGGTGTAGATCTCGAAGAAGTCGTTCATCAACAGCGAGCGGCACCAGGCATCGATGAGGATGTGGTGGTTGCTCATCATGAACCAGTAGCGCGCGGCGCCGACGCGGATCAGTCGCAGGTGGAACGGCGCCTGGTTGAGCAGATCGAAACCGGCCTCGCGCTCGGCTTTATGCAGGGCCTGGAGCTTGGGTTCCTGCTCGGCCTCGGGCACCGCGCTCCAGTCGAGGAATTCGATCGGGGTGCGGCCCGGCTTGTGGATAACCTGCAGCATGTCTTCGCCGACGTTCCAGCAGAACGACGCGCGCAGAGCCTCGTGGCGCGCCACCACCGCCTGCCAGGCCTGGGCGAAACGCTCCGGGTCCAGCTCGCTGTTGATGCGGTAGCGGTCCTGCATGTAATACAAGCCGGTGCCCGGCTCCAGCAGGGTGTGCAGCAGCATGCCTTCCTGCATTGGGGTCAGCGGGTAGACGTCTTCGATCTGCACAGCCGGCACCGGCAGGCCATCGAGCTGGGCCTGGGTCAGGCGCGCCAGGGGGAAGTCCGACGGCGTCAGGCCACCGGCATCGTCCTTCAGGCAATGGGCAATCAGGCCCTGCAGCTCGCCCAGGTAGGCGTCCGCCAGTTCACCGATCAGTTCGGCGGCGAAGCGTTCGCTGCTGTAGGTCCAGCGCAGCACCAGCTCGCCACCATAGACCTGACTGTCGATGCTCAGCTCGTTGGGCAGCGGCGCTTCGGGAGCGTGGGCCGGACCGACGGACTCATCCAGCGGACGCAGCAAGGCATCGGCGCCAAAACTCTGGTCGAACTGCCCCAGGTAGTTGAAGGTCACCGGCGCCAGCGGCAGCGCCGCCAAAGCCTCGCGGCAGGCGTCATCGGCCAGGTAGCGCAGAACGCCGTAACCCAGGCCCTTGTGCGGCACGGCCCGCAGTTGTTCCTTGATGGCCTTGATCGAGGCGCCCTGCCCGGCCGCTTCTTCCACTTGCAACGGGGTCAGGCGCAGCGGATAGGCGCTGGTGAACCAGCCGACGCTGCGGGTCAGGTCGATCTCGTCGAACAGCGCCTCGCGGCCGTGGCCTTCCAGTTGCACCAGGGCCGAAGGCAGCCCGCTCCAGCGGCACAGCACCCGGGCCAGGGCGGTCAGCAGCAGGTCGTTGACCTGGGTACGGTAGGCCGCCGGGGCCTGTTGCAACAGTTGGCGGGTGCGCTCGGCATCCAGAGTCACACTGTGGCAGCGAGCCTGCTGATGCTGCTGGCTACCGGCGGCATTCAAGCCCGGCAGTTGCGCGGCCGGGCCGGCCAGTTGCTGCTGCCACCAGCCGAGTTCTTCACGCAGGGATTCGCTGCCGGCATAGGCCTGCAGGCGGCTCGACCAGTCCCGCAGGGCGCTGGTCTTGGCCGGCAGGTTCAGGCTCTGTCCGGCTTGCAGCTGACGGTAGGCGTTCTGCAAATCCTCCAGCAGCACGCGCCAGGACACGCCATCCACCACCAAATGGTGGATCGCCAGCAGCAGGCGTTGCTCGCCTTCCGGTCCGTCCACCAACACCGCCCGCAGCAGCGGCCCGTGTTCCAGGTCGAGGCTGCGCTGGGCATCGGCGAACAGTGCCTCGCAGGTGGCCATGGACGGCACCCGCACTTGCCACAGCACAGGCGCGTCGGACAGCGGCAGGTACTCGGCGCGCCACTGCCCATCCACCGGTTTGAAACGCAGGCGCAGGGCGTCGTGCTGCTCCAGCACCGCCAACAGCGCCTGCTCCAGCGTCTGGGCATCGAGCAGGCCCAGCGGCTCCAGCAGCAGCGCCTGGTTCCAGTGCTGTGGCTGGGGAATGCGGCTGTCGAAGAACCAGTGCTGGATCGGCGTCAGCGGCGCTTCGCCACTGAGCTGGCCCTGCTCGGCGCTGATGCGCTGGGTATGGCTGGCAACCCGGGCCAGGGTCTGCACGGTCTGGTGCTGGAACAGGTCCCGCGGGGTGAAGTGCAGCCCCAGCTGGCGGGCGCGGCTGACCACCTGGATCGACAGGATCGAGTCGCCCCCCAGTTCGAAGAAGTTGTCGTTGAGGCCCACTTGCCGCACGTTCAGCACTTCGCCCCAGACCTTGGCCAGGGTCTGTTCCAGCTCGTTGCTCGGCGCCACGTACTGCTGGCGGTTGAGCTCCGGGTCCGGCATCGGCAGGGCCCGGCGGTCGAGCTTGCCGTTGGCGGTCAGCGGCATGCTGTCGAGCAGGATCAGGTGGGTCGGCACCATGTAGTCCGGCAGCTGGGTTTTCAGCTGCTGCTTGAGAGCTTCACGCAGGTTGGCCTGCTGCACCTCGTCGTGCTCGGCCACCTCGCTCACCAGATAACCGGCCAGCTGCTTACCCGCCGGGGTGTCGAGAGCCAGCACCACCGCTTCACGCACGGCCGGATGATCCAGCAGACGGGTTTCGATCTCTCCCAGCTCGATGCGGAAACCACGAATCTTCACCTGATGGTCGACCCGGCCGATGTACTCCAGCTGACCGTCGGCGCACTGGCGCACCAGGTCCCCGGTGCGGTACAGGCGCCCGCCATCGCCGGAGAACGGATCGGCCACGAAACGCTCGGCGCTCATCCCCGGACGACGGTGATACCCCTGGGCCAGGCCGGCGCCGCCGACATACAGCTCACCGGTGGCGCCGGGCGGCACCAGCGCCAGATCGGCATCGAGAATGTAAGCCACCCGCGCCCCGACAATGCGGCCGATGGGCACGCTGGCCACGCCTTCGGCCAAGTGCTCCGGCGCCAGGCTGGCCAGGGGCATGACCACGGTTTCGGTGGGGCCGTAGGCGTTGAAGAACAGGCTCGGCTGGAACGCCGCGCGAATGCGCTGCAAGTGTTCGCCGGTCAGGGCCTCGCCGCCGGTGATGCACATGCGCACCGGCAGGGTCTGCTGCTGGGTGGCCAGGTGCTGGGCCAGCTGGCTGCCGTAGCTGGGGGTGAAGCCGAGGATGCTGATGCGATGCTGGCGAATCAGCTGGCAGATCTCTTCGGCATCCCACTGGCCCTGGGCCCGCAGCACCACCTGGGCGCCGCTGAGCAGCGGTGCCAGTAGACGCTCGGTGGCGGCGTCGAAGTTGATGGAATAGAAGTGCAACTCGCAGTCGTCCGGGCGCATGCCGAAACGGCGGATCACCGCCTGGCAGTGCATGGCGATTTCCCCGTGGGACACCACCACGCCCTTGGGCTGGCCGGTGGAGCCGGAGGTGTAGATCAGGTACGCCTGATGCTGGGGCAGGCTGATGAACGGCAGCTCGCTGGCCGGGTAGTCGGCCAGCAACGCGCCGTCCTCCTCCAGACACCAACGACCAACACTCGCCGGCAACTCACCCAGGGCGGCGAACATCCGTGCATCGCTGAGCAGCAGGCCGAGGCCGCTGTCTTCGATCATGTAGTGCAGGCGGTCCAGGGGGTATTCCGGGTCCAGGGGCACGTAGGCGCCACCGGCCTTGAGGATCGCCAGCAGGCCGACGACCATGTCCAGGGAACGCTCCAGGGCCAGACCGACCCGCACCTGCGGGCCCACGCCACGCTCGCGGAGCATCCAGGCCAGGCGGTTGGCGCGGCTGTCCAGTTCGCTGTAGCTCAGGGTCTGCCCGGCGAAGGTCAGGGCCGGAGCGTCGCGACGGGCCAGGGCCTGCTCGCTGAACAGGTGATGGATGCACTGATCCAGACGTTGCTCACCGGGCTCGACGCTCAGGCTGTCCAGCAGCTGTTGCTGTTCCTCGGCGTGCAGCAGCGGCAGTTCGCACAAGCGCCGCTGCGGATCGTCAATCAGAGCCTGCAGCAGGTTGCGCCAATGGCCGGCCATGCGCGCAATCCGCGGTTCGTCGAACAGGTCGGTGCTGTAGGTCAGGCAGCAACCCAGGCGCTGATCCAGGTCGGTGACTTCCAGGTTGAGGTCGAACTTGGTGGCCCGGGCATCGTTGACCAGGTAGTCCACGGTCATGCCCGCCAGTTGCCGGCTTTGCTGGAACTCCCAGCGCTGGACGTTGCACATCACCTGGAACAGCGGGTTGTAGGCGGCGCTGCGCGGCGGCTGCAAGGCTTCCACCAGATGGTCGAACGGCAGGTCCTGGTGCGACTGGCCCTCGATCACCGTATGGCGCACCTGCTCCAGCAACTGGCCGACGCTCATCTGCCCGTCGAGCTGGCAACGCAGCACCTGGGTGTTGAGGAAGGCGCCGATCAGCCCTTCGCTTTCCGGGCGGATCCGGTTGGCCACCGGCGCGCCGATGCGCAGGTCGGTCTGGCCGCTGTAGCGATAGAGCAGCACCGACAGGGCCGCGGTCATGGTCATGAACAGGGTCAGGCCGTGTTCGGCATTGAAAGCCCGCACCCGGGCCGCCAGCTCGTCGCTCAGGTCGAAGCGGTACAGCTCGCCCTGGTGGCTTTGCACCGCCGGCCGTGGCCGGTCGCTGGGCAGTTCCAGCAGCGGGTGTTCGCGGCCCAGTTGCCCGATCCAGTAATCCAGCTGGCGCTGGCGCTCGCCAGACTCCAGCCACTGGCGCTGCCACACGCTGTAGTCCAGGTACTGCACCGGCAGGGGTTGCAGGGGCGATTCGCGGTCGTCGAGGAAGGCTTCGTACAGCGCGCTCAATTCGCGGGCAAAGATGTCCATGGCCCAGCCTTCGGTGACGATGTGGTGCAGGGTCAGGACGAAGTAGTGCTCCTGCTCCCCGGCCTTGACCAGGCAGGCGCGCAGCAAGGGGCCGGTCTCCAGGTCGAATGGCTGGTGGGCTTCGCTGTCCGCCAGCTGTTGCAGGCGTTGCTGTCGTGCCTCCGGGGCCAGGGCCGAGAAATCCTTCCAGGCCATGCGCAGGCCGGTGTCGGCATGCACCTGCTGATGGGCAACGCCGTTGATGCTGGGGAAGGTGGTGCGCAGGGTTTCGTGGCGCAGGATCAACGCCTGCAACGCAGCCTCGAAGCGCCCCACGTCCAGCACGCCAGACAAGCGCGCCATGCCGCCGACGTTGTAGGCCGGGCTGTCGGGCTCCATCTGCCAGAGGAACCACATGCGCTGCTGGGAGTAGGACAGCGGCACCGGCTGGCTGCGGTCGACCCGGGCAATCGGCGGCTGCTGGTTGCGCGCGCCGGACTGCTGGATCAGCCGCACCTGTTCGGCAAAGTCTCCCAGCTCGCTGGCTTCGAACAGCACCCGCAGCGGCAGCTCGACATCGCAGGCCTGACGGGTGCGGGAAATGATCTGGGTGGCCAGCAGGGAATGCCCGCCCAGGGCGAAGAAGTCGTCCTTGAGGCCGATCCGGGGCTGGCCCAGCACGTCGCGCCAGATCTGGGCGATCTGCCGTTCCAGATCGGTGCTCGGTTCGACGTGCTCGCGCACCTGCCACTGCGGCTCCGGCAAGGCGCGGCGGTCGAGCTTGCCGCTGGGGCTCAGGGGCATGGCGTCCAGGCGCAGCAGTTGCGCCGGCACCATGTACTCCGGCAACTCGGCGGCCAGGGCGGCGGTCAGCCGGGCGCGTTGCTCGGTTTCATCTTCGTCGCTGGCAGGGGCGGTGTAGTAGCCGATCAACTGCGGGCCGGCGACGCTGTCGCGCACCAGCACCGCGGCCTGGGCCACGCCGTCCTGGGCCAGCAGCCGTGCTTCGATTTCCTGCGGCTCGACCCGAAAACCCCGCAGCTTGACCTGCTGGTCGAGGCGGCCGAGGTATTCCAGGGCGCCGTCGGCGCACCAGCGCACCCGATCACCGGTGCGGTACAGGCGTGCGCCCTCCTCACTCAGCGGGTCGACCACAAAGCGTTCGGCGGTGAGCGCCGGGCGTCCCAGGTAACCCCGGGCCAGGCCCTGGCCGCTGATGCACAGCTCGCCCGGAACCCCGGCGGGCAGCAGGTTGAGCTCGGCATCCAGCACCCGGCACAGCACATTGCCCAGCGGCCGGCCAATGGGTGAACGCTCGCCGTCCTCCACCGAACACTGCCAGTGGGTGACGTTGATCGCGGTTTCGGTCGGGCCGTAACGGTTGTGCAGTTGCGCGTTCGGCAACTGCTGCAGCAGGCGGTTGCGCAGCTCGGCGGACAAGGCTTCGCCACCGGAGAACACCCGGCGCAGGCTGTGGCATTCGGCGCTCAGCGGTTCATCGACAAACAGCTGCAACAGCGGCGGCACGAAGTGCAGCGTGGTCACGCCGTACTCCTGAACCAGTTGGGCGATGCGGTGCGGGTCGCGGTGCTCGCCGGGGGCGGCGAGCAGCAGGCGGCAGCCAGTGATCAATGGCCAGAAGCACTCCCACACCGACACGTCGAAGCTGATGGGGGCCTTCTGCATCAGCACATCGTCGGCTTGCAGCTGGTAACTGTCCTGCATCCATTGCAGGCGCTCCATAAGGGCACGATGGGTGTTGCCCACGCCCTTGGGCTGGCCGGTGGAGCCGGAGGTGTAGATCACGTAGGCCAGGTGGTCGCCGTCCAGATGCAGGCCCGGGGCGTGGCTCGGCCAGCTGTCGAGCTTGAGGCCGTCCATGGCGATGGCGCTGACGCCCGGGGCTTCGGGCATCTGGCCGAGCAAATGGGTCTGGGTCAGCAGCAGTTGCACGCCGCTGCCTTCGAGCATGTAGGCCAGACGCTCGGCGGGGTAATCAGGGTCCAGGGGCACGTAGGCGCCGCCAGCCTTGATGATCGCCAACAGGCCGATCAGCAGTTGTGGCGAACGCTCGGCGGCGATGGCCACGCACACGTCCGGGCCGACGCCCTTGTCCCGCAGGTAATGGGCCAGGCGGTTGGCCTGGGCGTGCAGTTCGGCAAAGCTCAGTTGCCCGCCGTCCCACACCAGCGCGGTGCGCTCCGGGGTCTGCTGCAGTTGTTCCTGCAGGCGCTCCGGCAACCAACGCTCGGCGCGCGCGCAGGGGGCCATGCTCCATTGCTGCAATTGCGCCGCTTCGACCTTGCCGAGCAACGGCAAATCGCCCAGGGCGCTGTCCGGCTGCTGGCAGGCCTGCTCCAGCAGGCTGATGAAGTGCCCGGCCAGACGCTCGATGGTCGCGGCATCGAACAGCTCGTCGGCATAGTCGAAGGCCAGGCTCAGGCGGCCGTTGCGGTCTTCCTCGCTGTGCAGTTGCAGGTCGAACTTGGCCTCGCGGCTGTGCCACGGCAGCTCTTCGGCCAGCAGCCCCGGCAGGCGGCGCAAGGCGCTGAGGTCGCGCTGCTGGTGGTTGAACATGACCTGGAACAGGCCTTGCTCACGAGCGCCGGGGAAGGCTTCGAGCAGTTGTTCGAAGGGCAGGTCCTGATGCGCCTGGGCCTCAAGGACGGTGCGGCGGGTCTGTTGCAGCAACTCGGCGAAGGTCTGGCGCGCCTCCAGTTGGCCGCGCAGCACCTGGGTGTTGATGAAGAAGCCCAGCAGGCCCTGGGTTTCCAGGCGCGGACGGTTGGCGTTGGGCACGCCTATGCGGATGTCGGTCTGCCCGCTGTAGCGGTGCAGCAGGGTCTGGAAGGTGGCCAGCAACAGCATGAACGGCGTGACCTGCCAGGCCTGGGCGGTCTGACGCACAGCCTCACTGAGAGTCACACTCAAGCGCTGGCTGTGGCGCGCGGCGCTGTGGCGGGCCTGGGCCGAACGCGGGTGGTCGGTGGCCAGGCTGAGTACCGGGGCCTCATCGGCCAGTTGCTGCTTCCAGTAGTCCAGCTGGCGCTGGCCTTCGCCCTGGGCCAGCCACTGGCGCTGCCAGCTGCCGTAGTCGGCGTATTGCAGGGCCAGGGGCGCCAACTCCAGGCGCTGGCCCTGGGCCGCGGCGGCGTAGAGCCGGGAGAGTTCGTCGATCAGCACAGTCAGCGACCAGCCGTCGGCAATGATGTGGTGCAGGGTCAGCAGCAGTTGATGTTCTTCGTCGTCCAGGCGGATCAGGGTCGCCCAGTACAACGGGCCCTTTTCCAGGTCGAACTGGGTGCGCGCCTCGTCTTCGCGAATCTGCTGCGCCCGGGCTTCACGCTCGGCCACAGGCAGATCGCTGATGTCGATCACCTGCAGGTTGAACTCACCGGCGGCGTCCACCTGTTGCAGGGCGTGGCCGTCGCGCTCGAAGAACCGCGTGCGCAGCGCTTCGTGACGCTGCAGCAGGTACTGGAAGCTGGCGCGCAGGGCGTCTTCGTCCAGCTCGCCGCGCAGGCGCAGGCCACCGGGAATGTTGTAGGCGCTGCTGTGGGGGTCCAGTTGCCAGGTGATCCACAGGCGGTTCTGCGCCAGGGATTGGGGCAGCGGCTGCTGGCGCGACAGGGCCTGGATGCTGCCCTGGGCCACGCCGCCGTCCTGTTGCTGACGCGCCACGGCGGCGGTGAAGGCGCCCAGGGTCGGCGCTTCGAACAACAGCCGCAGGCTCAGTTCCAGGCCCAGTTCCTCGCGCAGACGGGCCGTGACCTGGGTGGCGGCGATCGAGTTGCCTCCCAGGAGGAAGAAGTGATCGTCGGCGGCCACGGCGGCGCATTGCAGGTGCTCCTGCCAGATTCGCCCGATCAGGTTTTGCAGCGCGTCGTCGGACGCATCCTGAACGCCAGCGGGTGCAGCCTCGGCCTGGGGGAACAGCGCGTAGTGATCCAGGCTGCCATCGGCCAGCCGGGTGCGACAGGCGGAGCGCTGCAACTTGCCGCTGGAGGTCTTCGGCAGGGCCCCGGGGTTGAGCAATACCACCACGCTGGGCGCTTCCTGGCAGGCTTCGGCCACCGCCTGGCGGATGGCCTTGATCAGTGCTTCGGGGGGCAGGATCTTCTGCACGCTGCGGCTGATTTCCGCGGCGATGCCGATGCCTTCCTGGCCCTGGTCACTGACCGCGAACGCCGCCACCCGGCCCTTGCGCACCACTTCCACTTCGCGCTCGATGGTCTTTTCGATGTCCTGGGGATACAGGTTGTGCCCGCGCACGATCAGCAGGTCCTTCAGGCGCCCGGTGATGAACAGCTCGCCGTCGCGCATGAAGCCCAGGTCGCCGGTGCGCAGCCAGGTGCGGCCGGCATGCTGGACGAAGGTCTTGGCCGTGGCTTCGGGATTGCGCCAGTAGCCGTGGGCGATGCTCGGTCCGCTGGCCCAGACTTCGCCGATGCGGTTGTCAGGCAATTCCGTGAGCTGCTGCGGATCCATCAGCAGCACGGCGTGCTCAGGCTGGCTGAAGCCGCAACTCATCATCGCGCTGCCCTGCCCCGGCTCGGCGCGGTTCTGCGCCAGGGCCCGGTCGTCCAGGTGCAGGGCCGGGATGCCCTGGCCGCGCACGCCCCCGGCGACGAACAGGGTGGCTTCGGCCAGGCCGTAGGAAGCGAGGAAATTGTCGGCACTGAAACCGCAGGGGGCGAAGGTTTCGGCAAAGCGCTCCAGGGTGTCGAGGCGGATCGGCTCGGAACCGGAATAGGCCACGCGCCAGCGGCTGAGGTCGAGACGCTCCAGGGCCGATTCGCTGACCCGCTCGCTGCACAGGCGGTAGGCGAAATCAGGGCCGCCGCTGATGGTGCCGCCGTATTCGCTGATCGCTTCCAGCCAGCGCACGGGGCGGGCCAGGAAGTAGGCCGGCGACATCAGCACGCAGGGCACGCCGCTGAAGATCGGCTGCAGCAGGCCGCCGATCAGGCCCATGTCGTGGTACAGCGGCAGCCAGCTGACGATCACGTCGTCCGGGTTGAGGTCGATGCCAAAACCGCGGCGGATCAACAGCTCGTTGGCCACCAGGTTGCCGTGGCTGACCTGCACGCCCTTGGGCAGCGCGGTGGAACCGGAGGTGTACTGCAGGAAGGCGATGTCCTGGTCCTTGAGCTCCACCGCCTGCCAGTCCTGCGCCAGCGCGGGGTCCAGGGTGTCGACGCAGAGCAGCTGCGGCGCCCCGGCGGCCTGCAGTTCGTCCATCTGCAACAGTGAGTCGCGCAGCCCGGCGCTGGTCAGCAGCAACCGTGGCTCGGCGTCGGCCAGGATCGAGAGCAGCCGCTCCTGGTGATGGTGTCGGGTCGACTCCGGCGGGTAGGCCGGCACCGCGATCACCCCGGCGTACAGGCAACCGAAGAACGCTGCGACGTAGTCCGGGCCACTGGGGAACAGCAGCACCGCGCGGTCGCCGAATTCAGCGTTGGCTTGCAGGGCCGCGGCAATGGTCCGCGCGCGAAGATCCAGGTCCCGGTAGCTGAGCACCACGCTCTGCTCCTGCTCTTGGGCGAGGAACCGCAACGCCACTTGATCAGGGGCCAGGACTGCCCGGCGTTGAAGGGCTTGGGCCAGGGTGCTGGGGAGTTCGAACGCGTCCGTCATGGGGTTTCCTGCCAGGAGTGTGCTTGCGATGGAGAGCGGCCCCTGCCCTGCCATGCCCCTGGCAAACCACCGAAAATCAACGGCTTGGCAACAGGTCACAGGCATCCGCGAGGCGCCGCACCCGGGCTTGCTGCCCGGAATCTTTCTCCCATGGGAACGGATGGCCTCGGCAAATAATTAGTCCCCACGGGCCCTGGCAGGACCCGCTCCGCCCCCTGAATGAGCCGCTGTTCTCAATCTGCACCGATAGAGAGCATTAGTTCTTTTTCTCAATTGACAATCATTATCATTCAGCCTAATTTGTCGCTCGATGTGTAGGACGGCTCAGACTTTTCTGACGTCCCACTAACTTCTTTGCAACAAGGTGATTTCCATGACGGAACAAGTATCCACAAGCAGGTGCGATTCACCGTTACTCCAGGCTTTTGTCGACAACCGTCTGATTCTGGTCAAGATCGCAGCGCGGATTACCGGCTGCCGGTCCCGGGCTGAGGACGTGGTCCAGGACGCCTTTTTCCGCCTGCAGTCGGCCCCGCAAATCACCTCCTCGTTCAAGGCCCAGCTCAGCTACCTGTTCCAGATCGTGCGCAATCTGGCCATCGACCATTACCGCAAGCAGGCGCTGGAACAGAAGTATTCGGGCACCGAAGAGGAAGGCCTGAATGTGGTGATTCATGGCGCTTCGCCCGAAACCTCGCACATGAACTTTTCCACCCTGGAACACATTGCCGATGCCCTGACCGAGCTGCCCAGCCGCACCCGCTATGCCTTCGAGATGTATCGCCTGCACGGCGTGCCGCAAAAGGACATCGCCAAGGAGCTGGGCGTCTCGCCGACCCTGGTCAATTTCATGATTCGCGATGCCCTGGTGCATTGCCGCAAAGTCTCGGGCAATCGTCCCGATACCTTCGCCCGGCGCTGAGCGCCGAACGCCGCTTATCCCTCCAGCAGGCCACTGCGCCCCAGCACCAGCAACGCGGCACGTTTGTGCAAGAGATCGAAGTCCTGCCGGCAGTACCGACAACGGTTTTGCCCGGCACAGGCATCGGCGTGGGCGGGTGGCGGCGTGCCCGGCGGGTCCAGGTACAGCGCATGCACCTGGGCCGACAGCCAGAACGCCAACTGCTCCTGCCGCTCGGCCCGGGCATCCGGCGCTTCGGACTCCTGGCCCTGGCTGGGCCATGCCGGGAACAACCGATGCCGGGCGCCGACCTCATCGATGCCCGATAGCACAGCCGCCGACAGGGTCTCGACACTCAGCGGACTTACAAGGGACATGGCAGGCCTCACCGTCAAAGGGCATTCAAGCAAGTGACGTGGACCGGCGGGAGAAATTTAGGTGCCCCTCGGGGAGCCGGGCGGCTCCCTGGGCTCAGGCGTGGGGCACGGGCATCACGACGATGCGGTAGGGATCGAAGATTTTGCGCATCTGGCCGTTGTCCCGCAGTTTTTGCAGCAGCCCGGCAAAGTCCTCGGCGCTGATCGGTGCTTGAGGGCGGATCAGGCTGTAGTGGTGGTAGACCTGGTCGATGCGCTGGGACACCAGAAACTGGACGTTGTCCTCGGCATTGCGGGCCAGGAAATCGCTGAGGTAGGAGCGGGTCACCAGGGCAATGTCCGCCCTGCCCCGCAGAACCATCAGCAGGTTGCTGTCGTGGGAATAGGTGAGCGTGGCGTTGAAGGTGTCGGCCAGGTACTTGGGGTCGGCGTTGAACTGGGCAAAGGCGTAGTGATAGCCGCTGAACAGCGCCAGGCGCTTGCCCTTGAGGTCGGCGAAATATTCCTGGCCGCGATTGGGCTGGCGCTGGGCGACGAAGATCTCCGCATCCTCAAGGCCCATGTCGACACTGGTGTGGTCAATGTCCTTCCAGCCCCAGGCCGGGTTCTCGAAGATCGCCAGGTCGACCCGGCCTTGTTCGAAATCGCGGAAACGCCGGGGAATCGAGGTCGGCACCAGGACGAACTGGTACTTGCTCTGGGACTGGTTCAGGGCCTCCACCAGTTGCGGCAGCAAGCCGGTGTCGGCGCCGGTTTCGGGACGGACGGTATAGGGCGGAAAATGCGCCGCCGCGACCCGCACCAGTTGCGCCGAGGAGACCGGGCAGACCCAAAGGGTTGCCAGTGCCAGCAGGAGCATTCGCAAGGCTGATCGCAGCGGCAAGGACATCAAGGCAACCTACCTCGGACAAAAGAAAAATGATGCTCTAAAGCTAGGCGCTTTAAGGCTCTTCGACAATGTTGCACTGCTGAATCAGTCGGCGTCCGAATGATCCTTGAGCACCAGCAGCAGGGCCTCCTCGGCCAACTGCTCCAGGGTCATGCTGCCCTGGGCACGAAACCAGGTGGTGGTCCAGGACAAGGCGCCCGTGAGAAAGCGCCGGGTGATGAACACGTCGCCCTTGATAAACCCGGCGGCCTTGGCCTCACCCAGCACCTGGAGCCAGATCTGTTCATAGATGTCGCGCAGGGCCAGCACCTCGGCCTGACCTTGTGCGGACAGCGAACGCCATTCGTACACCAGCACCGCCATGGCTTCGCCGCTGCCGCCCATGATCGATTGCAGTTCGCAGCGGATCAGCGCCAGCACCCGCTCGCGCACGCTGCCGGCCTCGGCCAGCTCGGCGCGCATCAGGGCGGTGTTGTAGTGGATGGTTTCCTGCATCACCGCCCGCAGGATGTCGTCCTTGCTCTTGAAGTGGTGAAAGATGCTGCCGGACTGGATGCCCACCGCGCTGGCCAGGTCGCGCACCGTGGTGCGTTCGTAGCCCTTGTTGCGAAACAGATGGGCGGCGGTCTGCAACAGTTTGCCCCGGGCACTGTCGGGATCGGTCACTTGCCCGCTGGCAATCAGCTCGCGTACCACCTGCAAGGCTTTTTGCTCGTCCACCGGTGTTCTCCTAGCGTCACTTCATCAAGAGCCCAGCCTGAAACCGGCTGTAGCGCGCGCAATTTAAGCCCCCCGGGATCACCAAGCAAGCGCTTGGGCAGAAGAATCCATCGGCCCATTTACAAACCAAGCGCTTGCTTGGTAGCCTCCTCGCAGTTCTTTTTCCGAGAGCCCTGCCATGACCAAGACTGTACGAATCGGCTGCGCCAGCGCCTTCTGGGGCGACACCAGCAGTGCCGCCGCGCAACTGGTGCAAGGCGCACGCCTGGACTACCTGGTGTTCGACTACCTGGCCGAGATCACGCTGTCGATCATGGCCGGGGCACGCATGAAGGACCCGAACGCCGGTTACGCCACGGACTTCGTCGAGGTGCTCACGCCCTTGCTGGGCTCGATCCATGCACAGAAGATCCGCGTCATCAGCAATGCCGGCGGGGTCAATCCCCACGCCTGCGCCCAGGCCTTGCGCGCCGCCTGCGAGCAGGCCGGGGTGCCGCTGAAGATCGCCGTGCTGCTGGGCGATGACCTGCAGCCACAGTTCAAGCAACTGGCCGGCGCCGGGATCAAGGAGATGTTCAGCGGCGCGCCCCTGCCGCCGATGTGTGTCTCCATCAATGCCTACCTTGGCGCCCCGGGCATCGTCGAGGCCCTGGGCCTAGGGGCGGATATCGTGATCACCGGGCGCGGCGTCGACAGCGCGGTGGTCAGTGCGGCCCTGGTCCACGAATTCAACTGGTCGTGGCAGGACTACGACCGCCTGGCCCAGGCCGCCCTGGCCGGACACATCATCGAATGCGGCGCCCAATGCACCGGCGGCAACTTCACCGATTGGCGCGACGTGCCGGACTACGAGCACATCGGTTTTCCCATCGTGGAAGTCGGCGCCGACGGCCGGTTCGTGGTCAGCAAGGCGCCGGGCAGCGGCGGACTGATCAGCCCGCTGACGGTTGGCGAACAACTGCTGTACGAAATCGGCAATCCACAGGCTTACCTGCTTCCGGATGTGGTGTGCGATTTCTCCGAGGTGCAACTGCATCAGCAAGCGCCGAATGCCGTGGCGGTGCAGGGAGCCAAGGGCCTGCCCCCCAGCCATCAGTACAAGGTCAGCGCCACCTACCCGGACGGCTTCCGCTGCACCGCCAGTTGCCTGATGGCCGGGATCGACGCGGTGGCCAAGGCGCGCCGGGTCAGCCAGGCGATCATCGACAAGACCCGCGAGATGTTTGCCCAGCGCGGCTGGCCGGACTACAGCGAAGTCAATATCGAGCTGCTGGGCAGCGAAGCCACCTACGGTCCCCACGGCCGCCGCCAGGACAGCCGCGAAGTGGTGATCAAGCTGGCGGTGCGTCACCCGCACAAGGCGGCGCTGGTGCTGTTCTCCCGGGAAATCGCCCAGGCCGCCACCGGCATGGCCCCGGGCCTGACCGGAATTGTCGGCGGCCGGCCCACGGTCTATCCGGTCATCCGACTGTTCTCGTTCCTGCTGGACAAGGACGCCTGCCAGCTGCACATCGACTTTGCCGGCCAGCAGTATCCCTGTGCCCTGCCCCGCACCGAGCCTCTGGACCCCGGCGCCCTGCCCGTCGCCCATGCCCTGCCCGTGCCCCGGGGACGGGCCGATGCCAGCGTGCCCCTGGTCAAGCTGGCGGTGGCGCGCTCCGGCGACAAGGGCAATCACAGCAACATCGGGGTCATGGCGCGCGATCCCGACTACCTGCCGTGGATCGCCGAAGCCCTGAGCCCGCAAGTGCTGGCGGACTGGATGGGGCACGTGCTGGACCCGGTCCACGGCCGCGTGCAGCGCTGGTACCTGCCGGGCACGCACAGCCTCAACTTCCTGCTGGAAAACGCCCTGGGCGGCGGCGGTGTCGCCAGCCTGCGCATCGACCCGCAAGGCAAGGCCTTCGCCCAGCAGTTGCTGGAGATCCAGATCCCGGTGCCGCGGCGCATCGCCGACGCCGTCAATTAAAGGAGTGGCCGTGGTGTACGACTCGATTTTCAAAGACCGATTGTTTGCCGGCCAGACCGTCATCGTCACCGGCGGCGGCAGCGGTATCGGCCGCTGCACCGCCCATGAACTGGCGGCCCTCGGCGCCCGGGTGCTGCTGGTGGGACGCAAGACGGAGAAACTGCAGCAGGTTGCCGGGGAGATTGCCGAGGACGGCGGCCTGGCCCAGTGGCAGGCCTGCGACATTCGCGACGAGGACGCGGTCAAGGCCCTGGTAGGGCAGTGGGTCGAGCGCTTTGGTCCGATCCATGGCCTGGTGAACAATGCCGGCGGCCAATACCCGGCGCCGCTGGCGTCGATCAATCAGAAGGGCTTCGAGACCGTGCTGCGCACCAATCTGGTGGGCGGTTTCCTCATGGCCCGGGAAGTGTTCAACCAGTCCATGAGCCGCCACGGCGGGAGCATCGTCAACATGCTCGCCGACATGTGGGGCGGCATGCCGGGCATGGGCCACTCCGGCGCGGCGCGCTCGGGGATGGACAACTTCACCAAGACCGCAGCCTATGAATGGGGCCATGCCGGGGTTCGGGTCAACGCGGTGGCCCCGGGCTGGATCGCCTCCAGCGGCATGGACACTTACGAAGGCGCGTTCAAGGCGGTGATTCCGACCCTGCGCGAGCACGTGCCGCTCAAGCGCATTGGCACGGAGTCGGAAGTCAGCGCCGCCATTGTCTTTCTGCTCAGCCCCGGCGCGGCCTTTATCAGCGGCAGCACCCTGCGCATCGACGGTGCCGCCAGCCTCGGCAGCCGTGCCTGGCCGTTGAGCAAGGCGCGCAACAGTGAGTCGTACAACGGTTTTCACCGGGCCTACCTGCCCGATGTGCTCAAGGGCGAGGAATAACTCATGCCGGTGATCCAGTCCCAGCTCGATCCCCACAGCCCGTCGTTCGCCGAGAACCGCGAAGCGATGCTGACGGGCCTGCAACAGGTGCAGCAGTTGCAGCAGGACCTGCTGAACAAGGCGGCCGAGGCCAAGGCCAGGTTCGACCAGCGCGGCCAGTTGCTGCCCCGCGAGCGCCTCAACCTGCTGCTGGACCCGGGGGCGCCCTTTCTCGAACTGGCCAGCCTGGCCGGTTACAAGCTGCACGATGACAAGGACGGCAGCCAGGCCGGCGGCGGGCTGATCGCCGGTATCGGCTATGTGTGCGGGGTGCGCATGCTGGTGGTGGCCAACAACAGTGCGATCAAGGGCGGGACCATTTCCCCCAGTGGCCTGAAGAAGTCCCTGCGCCTGCAACAGATCGCCATGGAGAACAAGCTGCCGGTGGTGACCCTGGCGGAAAGCGGGGGCGCCAACCTCAACTACGCCGCGGAAATCTTCGTCGAAGGCGCGCGCAGTTTCGCCAATCAGGCACGGATGTCGGCCATGGGCCTGCCGCAGATCACCGTGGTCCACGGCTCGGCCACCGCCGGCGGCGCCTATCAGCCCGGGCTCTCGGATTACGTGGTGGTGGTGCGCGGCAAGGCCAAGCTGTTTCTCGCCGGGCCGCCGCTGCTCAAGGCCGCCACCGGTGAAGTGGCCACCGATGAAGAACTGGGGGGCGCCGAGATGCACGCCCAGGTCGCCGGCACCGCCGAGTACCTGGCGCAGAACGATGCCGATGGCATCCGCATCGTCCGCGAGATCGTCAGCCTGCTGCCGTGGAATGCCCAATTGCCGGTGCAGCCGGCGCGGACCTGGAGCGAGCCGCTGTACCCCATCGACGAATTGCTGGGGCTGATTCCCTCTGACCCGAAAAAGCCCTACGACGCCCGGGAAATCGTCGCCCGCCTGGCGGACGGCTCGCAGTTCCTGGAGTTCAAGGGCGAGTTCGATGCGCAGACCCTGTGCGGCCATTTGCAGATCCAGGGCCGGGCCTGCGGCTTTATCGGCAACAACGGCCCGATCACGCCCCAGGGCGCGAGCAAGGCCGCGCAGTTCATCCAGCTGTGCGACCAGAGCCGCACGCCGCTGCTGTTCTTCCACAACACCACCGGGTTCATGGTGGGCACCGAATCCGAACAGCAAGGGGTGATCAAGCACGGGGCGAAGATGATCCAGGCGGTGGCCAATGCCCGGGTGCCAAAACTGACCATCGTCGTCGGCGGCTCTTACGGCGCCGGCAACTACGCCATGTGCGGCCGCGGCCTGGACCCGCGCTTCATCTTCGCCTGGCCCAACAGCCGCACGGCGGTGATGGGCGGCGCCCAGGCCGGCAAGGTGTTGCGCATCGTCACCGAGGCCAAGCAGGCGAAGAACGGCCAGGAAGCCGACCCGAAGATGCTCGACATGCTGGAGCAGGTCACCGCGCAGAAGCTCGACAGCCAGTCCACCGCCTTGTATGGCAGCGCCAACCTGTGGGACGACGGGCTGATCGACCCGCGGGATACCCGCACCCTGCTGGGCTACCTGCTGGATATCTGCCATGAGGCGGACGCCCGCCCCTTGCAGCCCAACAGTTTCGGCGTGGCACGGTTTTGATAGGGCATTTCGCGGTCTGACCCCACTTGAGGAGAACAACAATGATCTTCACCCAGGAACACGAAGAGCTGCGGCGCACGGTGCGCCATTTTGTCGACCGCGAGATCAATCCCCATGTCGAGGAATGGGAGAAGGCCGGGCGCTTTCCCATCCACGAAATTTTCCGCAAGGCCGGCGAGCTGGGGCTGCTGGGCATCTCCAAGCCGGAAAAATTCGGCGGCATGGGCCTGGACTACAGCTACTCCATCGTCGCCGCCGAGGAGTTCGGCACCATCCATTGCGGCGGCATTCCCATGTCCATTGGCGTGCAGACCGACATGTGCACCCCGGCCCTGGCGCGCTTCGGCTCCGATGAGCTGCGCGACGAATTCCTGCGCCCGGCCATCAGCGGCGAGCAGGTGGGTTGCATCGGCGTCTCCGAAGTCGGCGCCGGCTCCGATGTCGCCGGGCTCAAGACCCATGCGCGCAAGGACGGTGACGACTACGTGATCAACGGCAGCAAGATGTGGATCACCAACTCCCCCAGCGCCGATTTCATCTGTCTGCTGGCCAACACCTCGGACGACAAGCCCCACGTCAACAAGTCGCTGATCATGGTGCCGATGAACACCCCGGGCATCAGCCTCAGTTCGCACCTGGACAAGCTCGGCATGCGCAGCTCGGAAACCGCCCAGGTGTTCTTCGACAATGTGCGGGTGCCCCAGCGCAACCGCATCGGCCACGAAGGCGCGGGTTTCATGATGCAGATGCTGCAGTTCCAGGAGGAGCGGCTGTTCGGCGCGGCGAACATGATCAAGGGCCTGGAATACTGCGTCGACAGCACCATCGAATACTGCAGGGAGCGCCGCACCTTCGGCAGCCCGCTGATCGACAACCAGGTGATCCACTTCCGCCTGGCCGAACTGTCCACCGAGATCGAGTGCCTGCGGGCCCTGGTCTACCAGGCCACCGAGCAGTATGTGCGCGGCCAGGACGTGACCCGCCTGGCGTCCATGGCCAAGCTCAAGGCCGGGCGCCTGGGCCGCGAGGTCAGCGACAGCTGCCTGCAGTACTGGGGCGGCATGGGCTTCATGTGGGACAACCCGGTGGCCCGGGCCTATCGCGACGTGCGCCTGGTGTCGATCGGCGGTGGTGCCGACGAGATCATGCTGGGGATCATCTGCAAACTCATGGGCATCCTGCCGGGGAAAAAGAAATGAGCCCGCTTCCTGCCTGCCAGACGCTGTTGCTGGAGTCGCGCAATGGCGTGCTGTTCATCCGCCTCAACCGCCCGGAAAGCCGCAACGCCATGAGCCTGCAGATGGTCGCCGAACTGCGCACGGTGATGGCGGCGATCCGTGATCGGCGCAGCGTCCGCGCCCTGGTCCTGCGTGGCGCTGGCGAGCACTTCTGCGCCGGCGGCGACCTCAAGGACATGGCCGGCGCCCGAGCCCACGGCAGCAGCGCCTACCGGGACTTGAACCGGGCCTTCGGCGCCCTGCTGGAAGAGGCGCAACAGCTGCCCCAGGTACTGGTTTGCGTGCTGCAAGGCGCGGTGCTGGGAGGCGGCTTCGGCCTGGCCTGTGTCAGCGACATCGCCATCACCGAGCAATCGGCGCAGTTCGGCATGCCGGAAACCAGCCTGGGCCTGCTGCCGGCCCAGATTGCCCCGTTCGTGGTGCAGCGCATCGGCCTGACCCAGGCCCGGCGCCTGACCTTGACCGCCGCCCGCTTCGACGGTGCCGAGGCCCAGCGCCTGGGGCTGGTGCACTTTGTCGAGCCCGATGTCCAGGCCCTGCAGGCACGCCTTGAGCAGCAACTGGCCCAGGTGCTGCGCTGCGCTCCCGGAGCCAATGCGGCGACCAAGGCCCTGCTGCTGGCCAGTGTCGAGCAGCCCCGGGGCCCGTTGCTGGACCAGGCCGCCAGCGACTTCGCCAACGCAGTCATGGGCGAAGAAGGCGTCGAGGGCACCCTGGCCTTCGTGCAGAAACGCCAACCGGCCTGGGCCGGTTGAGCGCCTGGTAGACGCCGGTTCGCCGGCGAATGCCCCACCCACCGACTCCCGGGAGCCTGTATGCCCCTCTTCAACAAGATCCTGATCGCCAATCGCGGCGAAATCGCCTGCCGCATCCAGCGCACCGCCCAGGCCCTGGGCTATCGCACCGTGGCCGTGTACAGCGACGCCGACGCCGAGGCCCTGCACGTGCACATGGCCGACGAAGCCCTGCACATCGGCCCATCCCCGGTGCAGCAGTCCTACCTCAACAGCGAGGCGATCCTCGACGCTGCCCGTCGCAGCGGCGCCGACGCCATCCACCCGGGCTATGGCTTCCTCTCGGAAAACCACGAATTCGCCGCCGCCTGCGCCGCCGCCGGCATCACCTTCATCGGCCCCAGCGCCGCCGCCATTGAGTTGATGGGCAGCAAGCGCCGCTCGAAAATCGCCATGCTCGAAGCCGGTGTGCCCTGTATCCAGGGCTATCAGGGCGAGGACCAGGCTGACGCGACCCTGCAGCGCGAGGCACAGCGCATCGGTTACCCACTGATGATCAAGGCCAGCGCTGGCGGTGGCGGGCGCGGCATGCGCCTGGTGCAGCGGCACGAGGATCTGCTGGAACAGATCCGCACTGCGCGCTCGGAAGCCCTGCACGCCTTCGGCAGCGACGAGCTGATTCTGGAACAGGCGCTGATCGAGCCCCGGCACGTGGAAATGCAAGTGTTCGGCGATCACCACGGTCATCTGATCTACCTGGGAGAGCGGGATTGCTCGATCCAGCGCCGCCATCAGAAAGTTATCGAGGAAGCCCCCTGCCCGGTGATGACCGAGGAACTGCGGCGGGCCATGGGCGAGGCGGCGCTCAAGGCCGGACGCGCGGTGAACTATGTGGGGGCCGGCACCGTGGAGTTCCTGCTGGACGCAGGCGGCCGGTTCTATTTCCTGGAAATGAACACCCGCTTGCAGGTCGAGCATCCGGTGACCGAACTGGTGACCGGCCTGGATCTGGTGGCCCTGCAACTGCAAGTGGCCGCCGGCGAGCCGCTGCCCCTGAGCCAGGAGCAGGTGCAGCTCAAGGGACACGCCATCGAAGTGCGGCTGTACGCCGAGGACCCGGCGCAGAACTTCCTGCCGCAGACCGGCCAGATCCTGCGCTGGGAGCCGGCGCCGGGGCTGCGCACCGACCATGGTTTGCAGGAAGGCCAGTGGATCAGCCCGTTCTACGACCCGATGCTGGGCAAGCTGATCGCCCACGGCGCCACCCGCGAGGAAGCCCGGCGCAAGCTCTTGCGCGGAGTCGAAGACTGCGTGCTGCTGGGACTTGAGAGCAATCGCCGGCTGCTCGCCGGTCTGCTCCGGCATCCGCTGTTCGCCAGCGGCCGGTTCAGCACCGCGTTTATCGCCGAACACTTCGCGCAGGACCCAAGCCTGCAACCCCAGGTGCCCGGCAACGAGGAGCTGGCGATTGCCGCGGCACTGTTCTACCAGCACAGCGCCAGCCACCACGGCGCGGCCCTTCGCGCCTGGCGCAATCAGGCCGGTGTGCCGCTGCTCTATCGCCTGGGCCTGGGTGAGCAGCAGTGGTCGCTGCAACTGAGCGCCTCGGCAACCAGTCGGTTGCAGGTGCGGCAGGCGCAGGTGCTGCACGAGGTGAGAATCTGCACCGCCGATGGCCGCCGGGCCAGCCTGGAGGTCAATGGCATCCGGCGCCACTACGCCTACCGTCTGCAGGACGGCGAGCTGTGGCTGGGCAGCGCCAGCGCCAGCCTGCGCCTGCAGGACCTGAGCCATGCGCCGGTGCAGGGCCAGTCGGACGCCCATGGCGGCACCGTCAAGGCCCCCATGGACGGGGCCATCGTCGATGTGCAGGTCACCGAGGGCATGCGCGTCAGCAAGGGCCAACTGCTGCTGGTGCTGGAGGCGATGAAGATGGAACACCCGCTCAAGGCCGGAATCGATGGGGTGATCACCCGGCTTCAGGTCAACCTTGGGGATCAGGTGAAGAACCGGCAAATCCTTCTGGAGGTGCAAGCGCTCGGCAGCGCCCCGGAAATGGAGCACTAGGCGGATGCCGCAGCTTTGGCTACGCTCAAGCCTCATCAGGATGTTGAAGGCTGGAATTTGCGATGCCCCACTGGCTGGTAATAGATCTGGAAGCCACGACGGATGAAGGGGGCTGGCCGGTGAGCGAGATGGAAATCATCGAAATCGGCGCCACCCTGGTCAACCGCCAAGGCCGGGAACAAGACCACTTCCAGCGTTTCGTCCGCCCCTTGCGACGCCCTCGGCTGACGCCGTTCTGTCGCGAACTGACCCATATCACCCAGGCCAACATCGACAGCGCCGCGCCGCTGAGCGAGGTCTGGAACCTGTTCGAGCGCTGGCTGGGCCAGCATCGGCCGCGCCTGGAGGGCTGGGCCAGCTGGGGCGACTACGACCGCAAGCAGTTGCAGCTGGAATGGCACAACCAGCAGTTGCACAGCCTGTTGAATGAAGTGCCGCACATGAACCTCAAGCAGCGCTTCGCCAAGGCCCGGCGCCTGGAGCGCCCTCTGGGCCTGAATGCGGCCCTGCAACTGGCCGGCATGCAGTTCAACGGCCAACAGCATCGGGCCCTGGAAGATGCGCGCAATACCGCGCGCCTGTTGCCCCTGATTCTTCCTTGATGGCGGCAGGTGACGGCCCTTGAGGCCTTGTGCATACTGGCCAGCCTTTTTGACCCTTTCTTGAGGAATCGCCCATGTTTAAAGTCAACGAGTACTTCGACGGCACCGTCAAGTCGATTGCCTTCGGCACGGCCGAAGGCCCAGCCACCATTGGCGTCATGGCCCCGGGCGAATACGAGTTCGGTACGGCACAACGGGAAATCATGCACGTGGTGTCCGGCGCGCTGACCGTGCGCCTGCCCGACAGTGCCGATTGGGAAACCTTCCCTGCCGGCAGCCAGTTCAACGTACCGGCCAACAGCAAGTTCCAGCTGAAAGTCGCGGTGGACACCGCTTATCTGTGCGAGTACCGCGGCTGATCGAGCCGCTGCGGCTTTATCACCGATAAAAAATGCCCGTCTGCGCAACAGACGGGCATTTTTCTTGGGGCCGGCGAAAGGTTATTCCAACACCGTGACCGGCATCCCCACCTGCAGACGACCCGGGCCGTCGTTGACCAGGTTCTGCCCGAACATCGCCCCGTCGGCCTGGGCCCGGTACTTCTGCAAGGTCGCCAGGGGTTCGCGGTCGGCGCTGCGCTCGCCGGTCTGGGGGTCGATGGTGGTCAGGATGCAGCGCGAGCACGGCTTGACCACGCGAAACTCGAGGTCGCCAATCCGTATGCGCCGCCACTGGTCCTCGGCAAAGGCCTGGCTGCCCTCGATCACCAGATTGGGACGAAAACGCAGCATCTCCAGAGGCCGCCCGACCCGGCTGGACAGATCGTCAAGGGACGCCTGGCCAATCAGCAACAGCGGAAAGCCGTCGGCAAACGCCACTTGATCATCGTCCCTGCCGTAGCCGGCGGCGGTGCTCCGCGCCCGTTCCAGCGGCACCTGCACCAGGCGGGTAGGCTTGCCGACGAACTCACTGACCCAGGCAGCCGCCTCATCCCCGGCATCGGGAACCCGCAGGCTGTCCTGCCAGATGGTCACCCCACGCAAGGCCGCCGCGGCATCGGGCAGGGGTACTTCAAGGCTGGCAAACCCGGCAGCACTGAGGGTCAGGCCGCCCTGGTCGTTGTACAAGGCCGAGAGTTGACTCATGCGCGCCACCGCACGCTGGGTGAGAAAACGCCCGCTGGCTTCATCCACCAGCATCCAGCGGCGATCCCCTTGCAGCCCGAGCTTGTCCAGGCCGATCTGTTGCAGGGTTTCGCCCCGGGCGGATTTCAACGGGTATCGATAAAGCGCACTAAGACGCATGTCCAACTCCCTGTGTGAGCAAAAAAGCTCACCCTATACCAGCGCTCGGAGCAAACAAAGGCACAGGGAGAGCGGCTATCGACACCGGCCCGGGTTCAGGCGCTGACTTCGTCCAGCATCAGGCGCTGACGGACCACGTCCACCAGCTTGTCCGGCTGGAACTTGGAGAGGAAGTTGTCGCAACCGACCTTCTTGACCATCGATTCGTTGAAACTGCCGGACAAGGAGGTGTGCAGCACCACATACAGCCCACGCAGACGGGGGTCGTTGCGAATTTCGGTGGTCAGGCGGTAGCCGTCCATTTCCGGCATTTCCGCATCGGTGAACACCATCAGCAGTTTGTCGGTCATCTCGACCCCGGTATCGGCCCAGGCCTTGAGCATGTTCAGGGCCTTGAGGCCGTCACTGGCGATATGCATCTTCACCCCGAGCTGGCCGAGGGTATCGCGCAGCTGGGAGAGGGCCACATTGGAGTCGTCCACCAGCAGCACTTCACGACCGCGCGCGCGCTCCAGCACCGGATCTTCGAGTTTGTCCCGGGAAACCTTGGCATTGTAGGGGACGATTTCGGCCAGGACCTTTTCGACGTCGATGATCTCCACCAGTTGCTCGTCGACCTTGCTGATGGCCGTCAGATAGTGCTGGCGCCCGGCACTGGTAGGCGGCGGCATGATGGCTTCCCAGTTCATGTTGACGATGCGGTCCACCCCACCCACCAGGAACGCCTGCACCGAGCGGTTGTACTCGGTGACGATGATGGTGCTGTTGGGCCCCGGAACCAGCGGGCGCATGCCGATGGCCTGAGACAGGTCGATCACCGGCAGGGTCTGGCCGCGCAGGTTGACCACACCGCAGACAAACGGGTGACGCTGGGGCATCAGGGTCAGCTTGGGCAGTTGCAGGACTTCCTGAACCTTGAAGACGTTGATGGCGAACAACTGCCGACCGGCCAGGCGGAACATGAGGATTTCCAGGCGATTCTCACCCACCAGCTGTGTGCGTTGATCTACCGTGTCGAGAATGCCGGCCATTAATGACTCCTGGGCTTGTTCTGATGAATTCACTAAAGACAGATATCGGCGGGCTGCGCCGTATCTTGACCCACATGCAAATTGCCATATGAAAGCCATTGATGTCACATTAACATCATGCTTTACTGAGGCCGTCAATTCAGCAACACCAGTCTGCGACGACGCGACCTTAATCACGGCGTGAAGTTCCTGCGCCTAAGGGTTTCCCCTAGCAACAATCAGGACCATCCTGATATTCGCGATATCCAATAGCCATTAATGTGACGCCATTCTCATTGCATGAACGGAGTCAGGCTTTTGTTTGTGACCGCAGAAAGGTGGCCCAGCACCCTTTCAAGCCTAAACCCCCTCGCCCATCACGCCCCAGCGCCCATGCGCCGCATGGCTGTGGCCGGTATTTGGGCAGCGTTCGGAAACGATGAAAATCGCCTCTCGCAGGCGGCTGCAACCCCGGAAATAAAATCAGAATTATCCTATATACAATTTGAAAAAGCGCACCATACCTTAACCCCCTTCAGCCAGAGCCCTATCCCCTCATCGGACACGAAGTCATGGAGATAAGCATGCTAAAGGACAGCCACGAATGCGCCCCACCCCTGCCTGAGTTCCTGCTCGAAGCCCAGGCCCTGCTGGCCAAATCGGAAGATTGCCTGAGTCATCTGCACCTGATCAGAAACGACGAAGAGGCCATCAACTGCCTGCTCGCTAGCCTGCAGTCCCTGGCCCAGATCGCAGCGCGCCACGCCATCAGCCCGTTGGCCGAGTTCGCGCTGCATATCCATGGCGTGCTCAAACGCACCGTGCACCCGGTGGACCTCAACGACCCGATCCTCGATGCCTTGAGGAGCTGCCTGACCCTGATGGCCTGGCAATTGGAACTGGTCGACCCGCACAATGGCCAACTCAATCTGGACGACAGCGAACAGCTCATGCTGATCGGCGAACTGACCCAACAAGTGACACAGAACTGCACCTGCGCCTCCCCGTCCTGCAGCCATTGAAATTGCACTTGCGCCAAGCGATGGCCGATAAAGCCGCTATCTACGATCGCTAACACAGAACATCGATAGAACCCTGGGGCCCAAGGACAACTAATAGGTCGTTATTGAATATTTCATACTCAAGAACGACAGCATCGTTGCAAAAAAACCAACTAATGCCGGGCCCGGACTTACTGTTCCAATCCATATTTTCCCGCGCAAATTCAACGACAGTTCCTATTGGCGATTGGCTCTCCAAGGCCCGCAGACTAACTGGCACAAGCGTGCCTGAGCCCGATATTCCTGACTTTGAAGACATATATACCTGCGTGTATAAACGCGACCAACGGTATGTTCGGTGGTATTATGCGGCGCATAAACGGACCCAGATAATGGCACTTTGATTCCAATGTCGACAGTCACTACGCGGCTTCTGCAAAACCCACACACTGCATTGATCGAAGCCGGCAATTCAAATAACACTGTTTCTCAAACAAGCCTCGTCATCCATACCTGACCGGGCACTTCGCAGCGAACATTCATTGGCTCCATCCGCTATGTACGCCAGCCTCAAGTCATTCTTCTCTTGGCCTCCTTCCCGTGATCATCTGCGCTGGTTCAGCCTGTTGCTGTGCTCCTGCTCAAGCCTGGGCAATGTGCTGATCTACAGCCTGGGCCGGCCCGTGCCCATGAGCCTGCTGGCAGTCAATATCGCGGCGCTGGCCTGCATCTGGATGCAATACGGCTATTCGCGAAAGTCCATCCGGTTCCAGCCTCAGGAACTGGCCGAGCGCCTGCTCAAGGTCAAGGAGAATGAACGCCACCGCCTGAGCCGGGAACTGCACGACGACATTGGCCAACTGCTGACCGCGGCCAAGTTGCAGACCGACTGGCTAAAGCGCCGTCTGCCGGACGACTTGCAGCAACCCTGCGCCGTGCTCGCCACCACCCTGGAAGAGACCCTGGCCAAGGTCCGCGACGTGTCCGCCATTCTCAACCCCCGGCAACTGACCAGCCTGGGCCTGGAGGCCAGCCTGCGCGCCCACCTGCTCAAGACCCTGGAAAACACCTCGGTGCACTGGAGCCTTGAATGCCACCAGCGCCTGACGGGAATTCCCGAGGAGATGGCGGTGGCGGCGTTTCGCATCACTCAGGAAGCCGTGACCAACATGCTGCGTCATGCCCGGGCCAAGAATCTGCTGGTGCGCGTACAGCGCTTGCCCGAAGGCCTCTCGCTGTTCATCAGCGACGACGGCCAGGGGTTCGCCCCGGCCAGCGATCCGGGCGCCCAGGGTCAGCGCGGCATGGCCGGGATGCAGGAACGAATCAGCCAGCTGGGCGGCCTGCTGAAAGTCACCAGCGAAGCCGACCAAGGCACCCAGATCGAAGCACTCTTTCCCTGGGCCCCCCGCACTCTGGAACGGGCCAGCACGAATAAGGTTTCCCATTGACCTGTAATTTACTCTTGGTGGATGACCACTCGCTCATCAGGGCTGGCGTGCGTGCCCTGGTCATGGACATTCCCGGATACGCGGTGATCGGCGAGGCCGACGACGGCGCGCACCTGCTGGAACTGGTCGAGCAACTGCGCCCGGACATCATCTTGCTGGACCTGTCGATGAAGCGCATCGGCGGCCTCGACGCCTTGCGCCGGCTCAAGGCGCTGCACCCGCAAAGCAAGGTCCTGATCCTGTCGATGCACACCGATCCGGCCTTGATCATGCAGGCCCTGGAGTCCGGCGCCCACGGCTACCTGCTCAAGGACACCACCGCCACCGAGCTGGAACATGCCCTGGAAGCCCTGCGCAACAACGAACGCTACCTGAGCCCGGCCATCGCTCACACAGTGATCACCCAGGCCCTGACCCGGGCCCAGAAACACACGCCGCAGCCGGTGGACAATCACAACCTGACCGCTCGCCAACTGGAAATCCTGCGGCTGATCGTGCGCGGCAAATCCACCCGGGAGATCGCCCTGGGCCTGGGGCTGAGCATCAAGACCGTGGAAACCCACCGTTCGCAGATCATGAAACGCCTGCAGATCTTCGACGTCGCCGGCCTGGTGCTGTTCGCCGTGCGCGAACACATCATCAGCCTCGACGACTGACCTAAGGCGTACCGCCGAGCAACGGCGAGTCCACCGGCAAATGCACCTGCAAGGCCGCCGGACGCGCGCTGAAGCGCAAGGTGTCGCCCTGCAGCGGCTCGCCATCGAGGTTGATGTCCAGCCCCCGTGAAGCCTTGATCTCGACCCAGGGCAGCCGCGCACGGACAAACATGTTGTCGATCCCCAGGCCGCCGGCCAGCAGGTTCTTCAACGTGCCCACCAGTTCCTGCGGGGCCGGCAGGATGCTGATATCCAGCAAACCGTCATCAGCCAGGGCACCCGGACACAGTTCATGCCCGCCCCCCGCCTGACGGCCATTGCCAATGCCCAGGGCCAGGAGTTCGCCGCGCCAGTGGAAATCCGGCCCCTGCAACTCGCCATAGGCCGCGCTCAGCTCGGCAAAGCGCGACAGCCCGGTAAACAGATAAGCCGCGCCGCCAAGGACTTTCTTCAGGTCTTCCGAGGTGTTGGCGGTCACCTGACTGCCGAAGCCGCCGGTGGCCATGTTGAGGAATATCTGCCCGCCCACCTCCCCCAGATCCACCGCCCGGGGGGCAACCTCCAGCAACTCCAGGGCGGCAGCCGGCTCCAGTGGCACCCCGGCGGCCCGGGCAAAGTCATTGGCCGTGCCCAGAGGCAACAGCACCAGGCTGGCCGGGTTCGGCGCATTGGCCAGGGCCTCGGCGATGTCACGCAAAGTGCCATCACCGCCCCCGGCAATCAGCTGCGTGTGGCCGGCGGCCAGCCCTTCATGCACCAGGCGCCGGGCATCCCCCGCCTCCCAGGTCAGCCGCACCGACAACGCCCAGCCCTGGGCCCGCTTGGCCTCGACCGCCGCGCGGACCTCATCGTTGAGGGCCTGTTTGCCGTGCAGTATCAGCAGTGCCTTGCGCTCACTCATCAGCCATGACTCCGATTATTGAATCCTTGAAGGATGTTGACCCCGGGCCATGCGAAAAAAGTCTGTCCCGTCGATTAATTTTTACCTGCCGCGGATCTGTCCGGGCGGCCCGCTCCGGATCAGGCTGAGTCAGCTGTCGCCCCTTCAGCACCTGCAGCCACTTCCCCCTGGCCGGGCGCAAACCAATGGCCGAGCGACCTCAAGCGACCGCCTGGAACAATCGCCCAACCTTTGGAATTCGCTGCGCGCCACAGCGAAAACCAATCAATCCGCTTTGATCTGCGCATCCGCTGGCGCACCATGGCGCCCATCATCATGTTCCGCGAGACCCACTGAGTGAGCACTCTCATTCCCTGCATCATTGCTGGCGGCGCCGGCGCCCGCCTGTGGCCGGTATCCCGCGAGGCCACGCCCAAACCCTTCATGCGCCTGCCCGACGGCGACAGCCTGCTGCAGAAGACCTTCGCCCGCGCTGCCGCCCTCAAGGGCGTCGAACGGCTGCTGACGGTGACCAACCGCGAGGTGTTCTTCCGCACCCTGGACGACTATCGCCCGCTGAACCAGGCGCGGATCGAGCTGGACTTCATCCTCGAACCCTTTGGTCGCAACACCGCGCCGGCCATCGCCGCCGCGGCGCTGCATGTCAGCCAGCGCTACGGCGCTGATGCACAACTGCTGGTACTGCCCGCCGACCACCTGATCAAGGATGTCGCGGCATTCGCCGCTGCGGTGGACAGCGCCCGGCCACTGGCCGAACAAGGCTGGCTGGTGACCTTTGGCCTGGTGCCCACCCATGGGGAAACCGGCTTCGGCTATATCGAGAAAGGTCAGGCTCTGGACGACCACAGCTTCCAGGTCAGGCGCTTTGTCGAGAAACCCGATGCCGCCACCGCCCAGCGCTACGTCGAGGGCGGCCAGCACCTGTGGAACGGCGGCATGTTCTGCATGCGCGCCGACGCGATTCTTCAGGAGCTGCGGGAGTTCGTGCCGCAGGTGCTCAGCGCCGTCGAGCACTGCCTGGAGCGGAGCTACCGCAAGGAAGGCCCCCACGAGTTGCAAGTGGAGCTGGAGAGCGACAGCTTCGCCCAGGCGCCGGACATCTCCATCGACTACGCGGTGATGGAACGCTCGGAGAAAGTCGCCGTGGTGCCCTGCCAGATCGGCTGGAGCGATATCGGCTCCTGGCAGGCGGTGCGCGAGCTGATCCCGGCGGACGAACAGGGCAACCACTGCACCGGTGACACCGTGCTGCACGAAGTCAGCAATTGCTACATCGATTCGCGCCAGCGCCTGGTGGGCGCAGTCGGCCTGGACAACCTGATCATCGTCGACACCCCGGACGCGCTGCTGATCGCCGATGGCAAGCGCAGCCAGGACGTCAAACTGATCGCCCAGGAGCTCAAGCGCCTGGGCCACAATGCCTACCGGCTGCACCGCACCGTGAACCGCCCCTGGGGCGCCTACACCGTGCTCGAGGAAGGGCCGCGCTTCAAGATCAAGCGCATCGAGGTCAAGCCCGGTGCCTCACTGTCCCTGCAGATGCATCACCACCGCAGCGAGCACTGGATCGTGGTCAGCGGCATGGCCCGGGTGACCAACGGAGAAGACGAACTCCTGCTCGACACCAATGAATCGACCTTTATCAAACCCGGGCGCCCCCACAGGTTGAGCAATCCCGGGGTCATCGACCTGGTCATGATTGAAGTGCAGAGCGGCGAATACCTGGGCGAAGACGACATCGTGCGCTTCAACGACCTGTATGGCCGGACCCCGATCGCCCCCGGCACTCGCTGAAACCGCGTCGAGCCCATGAGTCTGGCGCAACAGCCCCGAGGACCTGAAAAAAGGTGCAGGACTTAAAGTAAATTTTCTGACTGCAGAATGAGAATTGCCTGAATTGACCCTGTCGGGCCAATCAGTGACTGTGCATGCCAGGCGCTGACGCCTCATACAGGGAAGTGAATCGTCATGAACGACAAGGGGTTTTATTCACGGGGGCATTCACCCCTGACCCGCATCAAGGACAGCTCCTGGCTGACGGGGCACCCGTCAACGGAGTTCGATCTGCCGCTCTCCTGCGAGGCGCAAGCGCCTCATTCCAGGCTGCTGTCGATACTCAAGCGCGTGGGCTGGCTGACGCTGGCGGCCTCGATAATGGCGGGGCTGGTGGCCTGGGGTTTCCACAGCCGCTTCGGCCTGCTGCTGTTGCTCCTGCTGCGCTGAACCGCGAGGCGCGGGCCCGACACCAAACCGGGCCCGCCCTCGATCAATCCAGCACCTCGCTCAACGGAATGAAGCTGACCCAATCGCCCTCTTCCAGGGTCCGGCCTTCCTGCACTTCCACCAGACCTTCCGCCCAGGCCGCGCTGCGCAACACCCCCGAGCTCTGGTTGCGATAGATGATCGCTCGCCCGTTCTCCAGGCGCCCGCGCAGGTACTCGCGACGATTGCCCGGTTGGGGCCAGACAAAACCGGCAGGCACCTGGAAGCGCAATGGCTGCACCTGCTGCACACCCTGGCGCCGCAGCAGGTACGGCCGCGCCAGCAGGGCAAAGGTCACCAGGGTGGAAGCCGGGTTGCCCGGCAGACCGATCACCGGCACACCGCGAAAATGGCCGACGGTCAGGGGCTTGCCGGGTTTGATCGCCAGCTTCCACAGCGTCAGTTCGCCGGCTTCGCGCAGGGCCATACCGAGAAAGTCCGCCTCCCCCACCGACACCCCGCCGGTGGAGAGGATCAGATCGACCTCGCCCAACTCCGCCAGGCGCTGGCGGGTCGCGGGCAGGTCATCGGGCAGGATGCCCGCGTCCAGCACTTCGCAGCCCAGACGCTGCAACCAGCTGCACAGCAGTACCCGGTTGCTGTTGTAGATCTGCCCGGGGCCCAGGGCCTGGCCCGGCTCCACCAACTCGTCACCAGTGGACAGCACCGCCACCCGGACCCGCCGCACCACGACCAGTTCGGCACATCCCAGGGAAGCCGCCAGCCCCTGCTCGATCGGCCCCAAGCGTGTGCCGGCTGCGAGCACCTGCTCGCCCACCGTGGTTTCCTGCCCCTGGGGACGGATGTTCTGGCCGATCTTCAAGGCTTGGTTGAACAGCACCCGCTGATCGTCCTGAACCTGGACGTTTTCCTGCATCTCAACGCAATCCGCCCCGGCCGGCACTGGCGCGCCGGTAAAAATCCGCGCGCAGGTTCCCGGTTGCAACGGCTCGGGGGACTGTCCGGCGAAGATCCGCTGGCTGACCGGCAGGGGCTCGCCCTTCCAGTCCTCCAGGCGCAAGGCGTAGCCGTCCATGGCGCTGTTGGGCCAGGGCGGCAGGTCCAGGCTGGAGATCAGCGCCTCGGCCAGCACCCGGCCCTGAGTGGCCGCCAGGGGCAATGATTCGCGCTCGACAATCGGCGCCGCCGCGGCCATGGCCAGCAAACGGTCCAGCGCCTCCTCAACCGGCATCAAGGCGCCGAGCTTGCCCGGCTTACCCACGGGATTCACAAGCCGCCGCCTGTTTCAGATGGGGCACGAAATTGCACGGCCGGTGGCGTGCATCCAGTTGCTCGGCGAGGATTCCATCCCAGCCAGTGCGCACCGCATTGGTGGAGCCCGGCAGGCAGCACACCAGGGTGCCGTTGGCCAGCCCGGCCAGCGCGCGGGACTGCACGGTGGAGGTGCCGATATCGGCCACCGAAATCTGCCGGAACAGTTCACCGAAACCGTCGACCTGCTTGTCCAGCAGGCAGGCCACCGCTTCCGGGGTACTGTCGCGACCGGTAAAGCCGGTACCGCCGGTGATCAGCACCACCTGCACCTGTTCGTCGGCGATCCAGGTGGCGACCTGGGCGCGGATCTTGTACAGATCGTCCTTGAGCAACACCCGTGCGGCCAGACGATGACCCGCGGCGCCCAGACGCTCGACGAAGACCTGTCCGGAAGTGTCGGTTTCCAGGGTGCGGGTATCACTGACGGTCAACACCGCAATGTTCAGGGGAACAAAAGGTACATCAGCCTTGGCTTTCATAGGCTCGATCCTGAGGTAAGAGAAACAGCCCGGTGTTATATCACAGCGCTCCGATCCGCCGCCCCTGGCGGCCGGCAATCCCCTGGGACGGTCCTGCGCAGGCCGCCAGGAACAGGCATCCGCCTGCGCGGCCAGGCACGCGACACTAGTCAAGATAACTCGCTGAACGCCTACGATCTGTCTGACAACGTGGCAGAATGCACCTGGCCAAGGAACTTGCAGACGCACCATACGTCTGAAGACCAGCACTCAAAAGTACTCATTTCGGAGACACACAATGACTCATCGGACCCTCGCCACTTTCATGCTCGCACTGGGCCTGGCCACGCTCGCCGGTTGCGCTTCGCCATCAGTGATCACCTTGAATGACGGTCGCGAAATCCAGGCCGTCGACACCCCCCAATACGACAAGGACTCGGGTTTCTACGAGTTCGAACAGCTGGACGGCAAGCGCACCCGCATCAACAAGGATCAGGTCCGCACCGTCAAGGAGCTGTAAGTCCGACGGCTAGCGATCTGCACGCAATAAAACCCGCCTGGTGCGGGTTTTATTGTTTCTGCGAAAGGGTTTTCACCACTGCAGGCAGATGCGGCTCTCGAATTCGCGTTCCTGTCCGGTCAGCGGATCGATGAAACGCAGCCCCTGGGCCAGCAGCTTGAGCGGCCTGGCATGATCGTCCTCGGCATCCTTGAGCACCTCGGGGTAGAACGGGTCGTTGCAAATCGCCGCCCCCAGCGCGCTCATGTGCACGCGCAACTGGTGCTTCTTGCCGGTCACTGGGTACAGCGCGTAACGCCACAGGTCGCCGTGCTTTTCCCTGACCTCAATGGCGGTTTCGGTGTTGCTTGCGCCCGCGCCTTCCTGCATGCGGAAAAAGGGCTCGCCGTCCACCAGGCGGCTCTTGTGCAACAGGGGAAAGCTCAGGTGCGGCAAGGCGCCGGCAATGGCCTCGTAGCGTTTCTCGATCCGCCGGGTGGGGAAAAGCGCCTGATAGGCCGAACGACTGCCCGGATCGGCGGAAAACAGCACCAGCCCGGCGGTGTGCCGGTCGATGCGGTGCAAGGGCACCAGGTGCGGGTTGTCCAGGCGCCGGATCAGACGGCGCAGCAAGGTTTGCTCGACATACTCGCCCGCCGGGGTGACCGGGAGGAAATGCGGTTTGTCCGCCACCACCAGATGCTCGTCGGCATAGAGGATGGTCTCCTGCACCGGGATCACCTTCTCGTCCGGCACCTCGCGGAAATAATGAATCCGCAGGCCTTCGCGATAGGCCAGGTCCACACTGATGGGCTGGCCCTGCCCGTCCAGCACCCGACCACGGGCGATGCGATCCAGCCATTGCTCGCGGCTGATGGCCTTGAAGTGATCGCACAGGCAGTCCAGCACCGTCGGCCAGGAGCCGGGGGGCAGGTACAAGGTGCTGGCTTGATGCTGTGCAGCAGAAAAACTCGCGGAGGACATGACAAAACTCGAGGGTTCAATGCGAGGCGGCATTATCCAACAGCAGCCCCCGGGAAACCTAGGATCAGTTTGCCCGGCCTCAAGCGCACGAATGCCGGGCCTGCGCGGCAGCCTCGGTGAACTCCTTGAGCCAGCGCAATACATCCACCGCCTCCCAGCGGCCTGGATCATAGAGGGCGTACAGCAGCCCCTGGTAACCCACCACATCCAGTTGCCGATGGTAACCGGCACGCTGGAACAGGGCCTCGATCTCGGCAAAGCAGGTATTGAAATGCAACTTGTTGAAGGGCGTCTTGCCTTCAGTGACCAGTCCGTCCAGGCGCAGCTCCAGCACCGCCTCCCGAACCACATCGGCAGACATGCCGTTCACGCTGTTTTTCAGTTGTTCGACATTGACCATCATGTATTCCTTTAACGATTCGAAGCGTGCGCCACATCCATCAGGGCTGCTTGCGCCCCACATAACTGACCACCCACAGCACCACGCCCCAGATCTCGATCGAGTCCGGGTCATCCAGCGCCATGGAGGGAATTGAAGGCCGCGCCGCCTTGAGCAACAGGCCGCCCCGAGGATCGGGCGCCAGCAGGCGCAGGGAGTATTCAGCCGCGCCCCGGGGCCTTACCACCAGGTACTGATCCACCACCGGAGTGGCCGAGCGATCGACGATCAACCGGTCTCCGGGGTAGATGCCGAACCCCAGCAGGTTGTCGTCATCCACCAGCAGGCCGTGGATCTGCGGAGCCCCCAGCCCCAGGGTCCGGTCAAGGGAAAAACCGTTGCCGATGGGCTCACTGGCCAGGGAGGCACAGTCACCGTCACCCTGCTCCAGGAAACGGGCTGGCAACGGCTGTGAGCGTTCGGAACCGGTCAGGAAAGTGAGAGACATGGCGAGACTCCTCGATAGCTGTATATGCATACAGTAACCGAATCGACGGATCTCGCCAATGAATTCCGGGGACGGGCGACAGGCGGAAGTCGCGCCCCGGCTACCCGGGGGTCAGCGCAGGAACGCCACCACCTGTTCGGCATCGAAGGGCCAGCCCAGCTCGCCGCCATTGTCCACGCGGCGCAACACCGGAATGCGCAGGCCATAGGTTTCGAACAGCTCCTGACTCTCGGCGATATCCACCAGCTCGACCATCAGGCCGTGCTCCACCAGCGGCATCAACTCGGCCTCGGCCAGTTCGCACAAATGGCAACCAAGGGTGCCGAACAATTGGCATTCAGGGGGCATGACAGGGCAACCGTGTGAAGAACAGGTGCCTATTTTAGGCGCGAGCAGGCAAGCCGTCGACCCGCTCCTGGTCCTGGCAGACCCGGGATCCGTGCCCCTGCGTGGCTCTGCTCCGAGAATGCTGCGGCAGGCGGACAGCCCCCGGACAGGCAGATTCTGAGGCTCATGAATATGAAGCATTCTCGACAAAGAATGACGTGAGTCAGGGTGTTTTTTTGCCGTCCAGGCGATCCTCGCCGCTTTTTTGCCTCTAGGCTTTGCCCTGCCCGCCCCCTTGTCCGGAGATGCCCGTTGTTTGCCAATCTGCTGATCATTCTCGCCTCGTCACTGGTGGTCATCGCGCTGTTCCGGCGCCTGAGCCTGCCGCCGGTTCTGGGCTACCTGTCCGTCGGCCTGATGGTCGGGCCAACCGCCCTGGACTGGGTCAACGACAGTGAAGAGTTGCCGGACCTGGCCGAACTGGGCGTGGTGTTCCTGCTGTTCTCCCTGGGCCTGGAATTCTCCCTGTCGAAGATGCTCGCCCTGCGCCATGTGGTGTTTGGCCTGGGCAGCCTGCAAGTGCTGTGCACCGGGCTGATCCTGGGGGGAGTGCTGGCCTTGTTCGGCATGCCCCTGAGCGCGGCGCTGATGCTCGGCACCGGGCTGGCCCTGTCCTCCACCGCGATTGTCAGCAAGGAGCTGACCAGCCTCGGCGAGATCTTCAGCAGCCACGGGCAGAACGCCATCGGCGTGCTGCTGTTCCAGGACGTGGTGGCGGTGCTGTTGCTGACCCTGGTGCCGGTCTTCGCCGGCAACAGCGAGCACGCCTGGTACTGGGCCCTGCCGGCGACGCTGGGCAAGACCCTGGTGCTGTTCTTCGGCCTGCTGCTGGCCAGCCGCTGGCTGCTGCCGCGCTTGTTCCATGAAGTCGCCGCCTCCCACTCCGCCGAGCTCTTCGTGCTACTGGCCCTGGTGATCGTGCTGCTGACCGCCTGGCTCACCCACCTGCTCGGCCTGTCGCCGGCCCTGGGCGCCTTCCTCGCCGGCATGCTCCTGGGAGAAAGCCATTACCGGCACCAGATCGAAGCCGATATCCGCCCGTTCCGCGACATTCTGCTCGGACTGTTCTTCGTCAGCATCGGCATGCTCATCGACCTGCAACTGTTCATCGATCACAGCCTGCTGATCCTCGGCCTGACCCTGGCCCTGCTGCTGATCAAGGGCAGCGTGGTGGCGATCCTGCTCAAGCTGCGCGGCAGCGACGGCGAGACGGCCTGGCGCAGCGGCCTGGCCCTGGCCCAGGGCGGCGAATTCTGCTTCGCCCTGATGGCGCAGATGCAACTGACCCAGATGATCCCGTCCCACTTGAGCAGCCTGCTGCTGGCCGCCACCTTCAGCTCCATGCTGCTGACCCCACTGTTGCTGCGGGCCGCGCCGGTGATCACCGCGCGCCTGCACCGCAAGCCCAACCAGGCCGCCCAGTTGGAGGAGATCAGCGCGCAGAACGCCGAGCTGCAGGGCCATGTCGTGATCTGCGGCTATGGCCGGGTCGGCCAGTCCATCGGGCGTTTCCTGCGGCACGAGCACCTGCGTTTCATTGCCCTGGACGATGATCCGGTGCGGGTCCAGGAAGCCTCGGCGGCGGAGAGCTGCGTGCACTACGGCGATTGCCGCCGTGGCGACCTGCTGGCCGCGGTGGGCCTGGAGCGGGCCCGCCTGCTGGTGATTGCCGTGGACAAGACCGACATCGCCCTGGCGGTACTCAAGGCCGCGCGGCGCCTGGACCGCAACGTGCCGATCCTGGTGCGGACCCGGGACGACAGCCAGTTGGCCGAACTCAAGGCCGCCGGTGCCAACGAAGTGGTGCCCGAATTGCTGGAGTCGAGCCTGATGCTGGCCTCCCACGCACTGATCATGCTTGGCCTGCCGGAGCAGCGGGTGCAACGCAGCGTGGACGAAGTGCGCCACAGCCGCTATCGCCTGCTGCACGGTTTCTACCACGGCGCGCAAAGCACGACCCAGGACAATCACGAACCGCCGGCGGTGCAGATGCACGCGGTGAACCTGGACGCCGACGCCCACGCCTGCAACCGGCTGCTGCAAGAGCTCGGCCTGGAGGCCCTGGGGGTGGATGTGCAAGGCGTGCAACGCAACGGCAACGACCTGCCGCTGAACCCGGCACCGCGCCTGCAGGCCGGCGACCGGGTGCTGGTGTCCGGCTCCCAGGCCGCGATCGAGGCCTGCGAAGCCCGCCTGCAGGGCGGTTGAGGCCGCCCTGCAATGGCCCTGGGCGTGACGCCGCCAGGGCCGCGAGTGCCTCAGTCCTGACTCACCGCACCGATCTTGTGCAGCGACAGGTCGGCGCCGTAGTACTCCTGCTCCTGGGTCAGGCGCAGCCCGCAGGCGGCCTTAATCAGGCCATACACGGCAAAACCGCCCAGCAGCGCCACCAGCACCCCGAGGCCGGTGCCGAACACCTGACTGGCCAGGCTGACCCCGCCCAAGCCGCCCAACGCGCTCTGGCCGAAGATCCCGCAGGCAATCCCGCCCCACGCGCCACACAGGCCATGCAACGGCCAGACCCCGAGCACGTCGTCGATCTTCCAGCGGCTCTGGGCGGCGATGAAGCACCAGACGAACAAGGCCCCGGCAATCGCCCCGGTCACCAGGGCCCCTACCGGGTGCATCAGGTCAGAACCGGCGCAGATCGCCACCAGCCCGGCCAGTGGCCCGTTGTGCAGAAAGCCCGGGTCATTGCGCCCGACGATCAATGCCGCCACGGTGCCGCCGACCATGGCCATCAGCGAGTTCACCGCCACCAGGCCGCTGACCCCTTGCAAGGTCTGGGCGCTCATCACGTTGAAGCCGAACCAGCCGACAATCAGGATCCACGACCCCAGGGCCAGGAACGGAATGCTCGACGGCGCGAACGCCACCAGCTTGCCGTCGCGATAGCGTCCGTTGCGCGGCCCCAGCAACAGCACCGCCGCCAGCGCCAGCCAGCCGCCCATGGCGTGCACCACCACCGACCCGGCGAAATCATGGAACCCGGCGCCAAAGCGCTGTTGCAACCAGGCTTGCACGCCAAAATTGCCGTTCCACACCAGGCCCTCGAAAAACGGGTAGACGAAGGCCACGATCAGCACCGTGGCGCACAATTGCGGCACAAAACGCGCGCGCTCGGCGATGCCGCCGGAGATAATCGCCGGGATCGCCGCGGCGAAGGTCAGCAGAAAGAAGAACTTCACCAGGCCATAGCCGTGATCGGCGCTGATGACCGCGGCCGGTTGCAGGAAGCTCACGCCGTAGGAGATCCAATAGCCTATAAAGAAATAGGCCAGGGTCGAGACGGCGAAGTCACTGAGGATTTTCGACAGTGCATTGACCTGATTTTTCAGGCGCACGGTGCCCACCTCAAGGAAGGCAAAACCGGCGTGCATGGCCAGGACCATGACCGCCCCGATCAGGATGAACAGGGTGTTGGAACCGTGGACCAGGGTGTCCACAGCGCTTTGCAGATTTTCCATGGAGTAGGCAGATCCGAAATCGGCCATCATCTCCCGCACCTTGCAGCCGACCTTGCACCAAGTTGGCTCCCCGGGTGCGCGATCCGCGCTGTCGGTGAACCGTTTTGGCGCGCCAGGCAGCGGACGCAAGACCACGGAAAGCAGATTGACCTTGAGGTTGTGATTTTTCGGCCAGGGTTTACGCGGGCTAGCGCGCCACCCTCGCTCGTTTTCGGCGCAAGCCCGACGTCTTGCGCACCAGGACAAAGCAAAAGCTGTACCAGGCAATTACAGTGAACCTTCACTCAGGGCTCACACTCATAGCTCACACACGCAATCAACGGAGAAACAACCATGGCCAGCAAAACGGCGAAGACGGCTCAAGAAGTACTGATGGCGGATTTTCAGGCACTGGTCAGTGACACGGAGCGTCTGCTGGAACACACCGCGACCCTGGCTGGCGACCAGGCTGACGAACTGCGCGAACAGATCCACGAAAGCCTGCTCAAGGCCCGGGAAACCCTGCAACTGACCGAGGAATCCCTGCGCCAGCGCGGCCAGGCCGCCGTCACCGCCGCCGAGGACTACGTGCAAAGCAACCCTTGGCAGTCGGTCGGGATCGCCGCCGGCGTGGGCTTTCTGATCGGCCTGCTGGCGACGCGGCGCTGATATGGCTATCGGCGAATCCACTTCGTCCGGCAGCGGTCCAAGCGCGTCCTCCCGGCGTCTGGGAGCCGCGGTTCTGGGCCTGCTGCACAGCCACGTAGAACTGTTCGGCATCGAGTTGCAGGAGCAGAAGGCCCGCACCGTCAGCCTGCTGCTGTTCGCCGGGCTGGCCCTGGTGTTCGCCCTGCTGTTGCTGGTGGGGCTGTCGGCGCTGGTGCTGATCCTGTTGTGGGACAGCTATCGCCTGGCCGGCATCATCGGTCTGTGCGTGTTCTACGCCCTGGCGGCGCTGTTCTGCGGCCTGCGCCTGAAAGCGGCGATCTTCGATGAATCCTCACCCTTCCACGCCACGCTCGAAGAGCTGGCCAACGATCGGGAGCGCCTGCTGCCATGAACTTGCCCGACATTCCGCAGAACACCTCACGCCGGGAGATGCGCAAGGTACTGATTCGCCTGCGCATGGAAATGCACCGCCAGGAAATCCGCCACGAGTCCCAGCAACTGCTGCAACCCCTGCAACGGGTGCGTGGCCTGGGACAAAGCTGGCAGGAAGGCTTTGGCATCAAGCACGCACCACTCTGGGGCGTGGCGGTGGTGACCCTGCTGGGGTTCCTCACCGGCAAGGGCGCCAAAAGCGGGGGCACCGGCGGCCTCACGCGCCTGGTTCGTCTGGGCACCAGCCTGCTGCCGCTGATCCGGCTGGCGCTGCAAGGCACCTCGCGCAAGCCCTGATCGCCCCTGCGCAACCGACCTGTCACTGGCGGTTCCACATCTGGCTGCATTCTTGCTATGCAACCCCGATCGGCCCCTTAACCAAAGGGCCGACTCCTGCCTGTGCACCCGGCAGCCAAGACTTCCTAACCACAAGAATCTTATAAGGAGGCTCTGTGATCGACGGGCAACCGCTCGCCTGCTTCCAGCCGTTCATCGATACCGCCACCGGGCGGATCGCCGGGGTCGAGGCCCTGGGCCGCCTGCGCCAGAGCAATGGCCAGCTGACGTCGGTGGGACCGCTGTTCGCCGATCCGCGTACCCCTTCCAGCGCTTTGCGGCGCCTTGACCGCCAGGTCCGCGACGACGCCCTGCGGCGCCTGCACGAGGCCCCGGCGGACTGGTTCCTGAGCCTGAACATCTCCCCGCGCTGGATCAGCCGGCTCAGGCCCGGGCAAGCCCTGCCGAGCCTCAGGCAGATCCAGCACAACGCCGTCGACCCGCGGCGCATCGTCTTCGAAATCACCGAGTTGGGGGGCAACAGCCAGCGTCTGAGCGAAGTGGTGGCGCGCTACCGCCAGGCCGGGGCGCGGATCGCCATCGACGACTTCGGCGCCGGCTACTCGCAACTGGACCGGGTGCTGGCCCTGCAACCGGACATCCTCAAGCTCGACATGCGCCTGTTCCAGGCCGCCGCCCGCGGCGGCCCCAGCAGCGACGTGGTCAAGGCCCTGGCCCTGATGGCGGAAAAGACCGGCTGCTGGATCATCGCCGAAGGGGTGGAAACCGAGGCCGAGCTGGATTTCGCCCTGGAGTGCGGCTCGCGCTATGTCCAGGGTTTTCTGTTTGCCCGGGCCCAGGAACAGCTGTTCGCCAGTGATGCCTTCGTCCAGCCCTTCGCCCGCCTGCGCGAGCGCTACGTGCGGCACAAGCTGGCCGAACGCAATCGCCTGATGCACATGCGCCTGCAACTGGCGGAACTGATGCACCTGCTGCAGGCCTGGGCCCAGGCCCAGGCACCCATCAGCCAGTTGCCCGAGGTCACGGCCTTTCCCTGGCTGCTGCGCTTCTACCAGTGCGATCGCCACGGCACCCAACTGACCCCGAACCTGGAATGGCGCCACAACCATTGGCAGGCCGACAGCAGCTACGTCGGCCACAACTGGTCCTGGCGCCCGTACTTCTATCACCTGCTGGCCGAAGGCTGGGAGGAACGGCGCCTGACCCTGTCCAGCACCTATCGCGACGCCACCAGCAACCAGTACTGCCTGACCGCCGGCCAGTTCTTCGACAACGGCCAGCGCCTGCTGCTGATCGACATCGACGCCGCCGGCTTGTAGCCCCGCCCCGTTTGCCGACGAAGGCGTTCGCCAGACGGGTGCACGACTAGCAGGCCCTTTCGCCGGCAAGCCGGCTCCTACAGCTGGGGGCGCAGGCCACGCCATTTCCGCGTAGGAGCTGGCTTGCCAGCGAAGGCGTCGGCCCTATAGATGCACCAGCGCAGGCCATGCGCCTCTTGCGGCCACGCCCGGGAACCCGGAAGCTCTGCCCTTCAGTTTTTTTTCGGAGAGACCCCGCCTTGGATTGGCAGACCCTGCTCAACCGCGAACGCCTCGGAAAGCCAGTGCACAGCCCGGAAGAACTCGGCCGTAGCCCTTTCCATAAAGACCATGACCGCATCATCTTCTCCGGCGCATTCCGCCGCCTGGGACGCAAGACCCAGGTGCACCCGGTGTCCAGCAACGACCATATCCACACCCGCCTGACCCACTCCCTGGAAGTCAGCTGCGTCGGTCGCTCCCTTGGCATGCGCGTCGGCGAGACGCTGCGCGACGCCCTGCCCGACTGGTGCGAACCCAGCGACCTGGGGATGATCGTGCAGTCGGCCTGCCTGGCCCATGACATCGGCAACCCGCCCTTCGGCCATTCCGGCGAAGACGCCATCCGCCACTGGTTCCAGCAGGCCGCCGGGCGTGGCTGGCTGGACGCGATGAGCGAGGCCGAACGCCAGGACTTCCTCAATTTCGAAGGCAATGCCCAGGGTTTCCGGGTCCTCACCCAGCTCGAATATCACCAGTTCGACGGCGGCACCCGGCTCACCTACGCCACCCTCGGCACCTACCTCAAGTACCCCTGGACCGCGCGCCATGCCGACTCCCTGGGCTACAAGAAGCACAAGTTCGGCTGCTACCAGAGCGAATTGCCGCTGCTGGAGCAGATCGCCCACAAGCTCGGCCTGCCACAACTGGAAGACCAGCGCTGGGCCCGGCATCCGCTGGTGTACCTGATGGAAGCCGCGGACGACATCTGCTACGCCCTGATCGACCTGGAAGACGGGCTGGAGATGGACCTCTTGGAGTACGCCGAAGTCGAGTCCCTGCTGCTGGGGCTGGTGGGCGACGACCTGCCGGAAACCTATCGCCAGCTGGGCCCGGGGGATTCGCGCCGGCGGCGCCTGGCGATCCTGCGGGGCAAGGCCATCGAGCACCTGACCAACGCCGCCGCCCGGGCCTTTGTCGAACAGCAGGATGCCCTGCTGGCCGGCACCCTGCACGGCGATCTGGTGGAGCACATGCATGGCCCGGCCAAGCGTTGCGTGCTCAATGCCAAGGACGTGGCACGGCGCAAGATCTTCCAGGACAAGCGCAAGACCCTGCACGAGATCGGCGCCTACACCACCCTGGAAATCCTGCTGAACTCGTTCTGCGGCGCGGCACTGGAGCAGCACGGCGGCAAGACGCCGTCGTTCAAGAACCGGCGGATCCTCGATCTGCTGGGCAACAACGCGCCGGATCCGAACTGGCCGCTGCACACCTCGTTCCTGCGCATGATCGATTTCATCGCCGGCATGACCGACAGCTACGCCAGTGAAATGGCCCGGGAAATGACCGGACGCTCAAGTCCGCAATGACCCTCGCACATCAAGTGCCTGGCGGCCGCGCCAGGCACTTGATATGACCGGCAACATCCAATCGACAACTAAGGGATTCCCCTAGCCCGGCCGGCGCAACAGCGGCCGACAAACTCCGGATATGCGCCAATACAGGGGGAAAAACACTCGGCATTACGGGCATGTCATTCAAGAGTCCGACTCTAAGGCATTCCCCGAGCAACATGACTTCAATTAACGAACAACAAGACTAGAGCAACTACTCAGGTAGAAAGATCAACTAGCCGTAAACACTCGGTGTGCGGCGCGCAGATATTGCGCTGCTTTCACACATTCCAACACCTGTTCTTGATTCAACCAAACATCCTACCTTTGCAGATTCTCACCGATTGCCTGAACCCCTTGCCAATCAAGGCCGCCAGGAATTTTTTGTTAGCCTTCTATGCATTTACAATTTACGTACAAATCGAGTTTTTAGTTTCGGATAGTCTCGATTTCAACAAGATATTTCCCCGCTGACCGCCCCCGGAAAAATTAGTTTCACACCACGCTGTAACGTTTGCACTGCAACTCACTCAACCCTTTTGTCATACCTGATTTTAGATTGAAGCACCCGGCTCTCACTCAGGAATTGTCACTCGCGAGCACTTGAAGATAGGTCGTCGATATAGCGATCGACGGCACCTCATATTCACCGTGCAGAACTTAAAGCGACGTCACTAGTTGAGCCTCAACGATCGGCTTTTCTGTTGTTCGTCACTTGGTCTTTTTACAGTAAGGATGCCAAGTGCCCTATTCATCACGCACTGACCGCTCCCTTTTCGCCCCTATGGGCAACGGCTGCCTGGGATTGTTGCTGGGCCTGATCTGCCTGACTCCGGCCCTGGCCCTGGCCGACGTGCAACCGGGCCAGGAAGCCCTGCGCCTGCAGCAGCAACAGCAACGCGACCTGCAACAACTGCAATTGGAACAGCGCCAGCGGCAGATGCAGCGCGGCAGCTTCAGCAGCACCCCGGCCAACCCCGACCTGCCCCGGCAGCCCGCCAGCGACGAGCGCTGCTGGCCCCTGAGCGGCACCCGCATCGGCGGTGTCAGCCTGTTCGGCAAAACCCGGCTCAACGACGCCATCAAGCCGTATGTCGCGCCGTGCATGGGGGTCAATCAGATCAACCAGTTGCTGGCGGCCATCACTCGCCTCTATGTCGAGGCCGGCTACATTGCCAGCCGCCCGTACCTGGCCAGCACCCCGGCCGCCGGGCACAGCCTGGATATCCTGGTGGAGGAAGGCTACGTCGAAGCCATCGAACTGGCCGACCAGAGTCTGCCGGTGTCCCTGGGCGGGGCCTTCCCCGGCATGCTCGGCAAGCCGCTGAACCTGCGGGACCTGGAACAGGGCCTGGACCAGTTGAACCGCCTGCGCTCCCTGGACCTGACCGCCGACATCGCCCCCGGCAGCCAGCCCGGCGCCTCGCGGATCATCCTGCGTTCACGCAGCAGCGCCGCGCGCTGGGGATTCGGCCTGGGTGTGGATAACCTCGGCAGCGCCGGCACCGGGCGTGACCGCCAGTCGATCAACCTCAATCTCGACAGCCCGTTGCAGATCAACGACGCGCTGAACCTGAACTACAGCGACACCCTCAACCACGGCCCGCGCTACAGCCGCAGCAGCAGCCTGTTCTACTCGGTGCCCTACGGCTACTGGACCTACAGCCTGTTCGCCAGCCACGCCGAATACCGCGCGCCGCTGAAGCTGGCCCGCACCACCCTGTACAACAGCGGCCGCACCGACATGGTCAGCGGCCGCGCCGACCGGGTGCTGTGGCGCGACCAGAGCCACCAGCTCAGCGCCAACCTGCAACTGGCCTACAAGGATGTGGACAGCTACCTGCAAAAGGCCCACCTGCAGATCCAGAGCCCGACCCTGACCGTGGCCGAGGCCGGGCTCAACCTGTTCTGGCTCGACAGCGCGGTGTGGAACCTGGATGTCAATTACGCCCAGGGCCTGACCTGGTTCGGCGCCGACCGCGACTCGCAACAGGTGCAGCGCAACCTGCCCCAGGCACAGTTTCGCAAGTACCGCGCCGGCCTCAGCCAGTGGCGCAACGGCCAGCTGGGCGAGCAGCGCTGGCAGTGGCAGAGCCAGCTCTCGGCGCAGTACAGCCCGGACCCGCTGCCGGCCATCGAACAACTGCTGGGCACCGACGATTCGGCGGTGCGCGGCTACCGCCTCAACAGTGCCTCCGGCGCCATCGGCGCGGTGTGGCGCAACACCCTGCGCCTGCCGCTCAACAGCGACCTGCCGCTCAAGATCACCCCGCGCCTGGGCCTGGACAACGGTTGGATCAAGGCCGAACACGGTGCCCAGAGTCGGCACCTGAGCGCGGCCAGCCTGGGCCTCAACCTGGCCTGGAAAAACCTTCAGGTCGACCTGGATTACCAGCACAGCCTCAACACCCCACAAGGTTTCCGAACGGAACCGGAAGTCTGGCTGGCCAGGTTCAGCCTGCAGATTTGATCAACCGCCGATTAGCCTGAAATACCCGACGAACCTGAGCACAACGCGCCGTCGCCCCTCTAGAAGGCAACGCCCGGCTCACTTACTCAGAACGAGGTTCTCATGCCTGACAACACTCACCGCTTCAACCTTTCGCCCCAGGGCAGATTGCGCTGGACCATCGCCGGCCTGCTGCTGGTATCCCATCTGCCCCTGGCCCTGGCCGGCGGGATCACCGTGGTCGAGGGCCCCGGCGGCACCCCGCAACTGCAGAACCAGGGCGGCGTGCCCATCGTCAACATCGTCGCGCCCAACGCCGGCGGCCTGTCCCACAACCAGTTCCTGGACTACAACGTCGGGCAACAGGGGGTGGTGCTGAACAACGCCCTGCAAGCCGGGCAGTCGCAACTGGCCGGGCAACTGGCGGCCAACCAGCAACTCCACGGCCAGGCGGCCAGCGTGATCCTCAACGAGGTGATCAGCCGCAACGCCTCGCAACTCAATGGCGCCCAGGAAATCTTCGGCCGCGCCGCCGACTTCGTGCTGGCCAACCCCAACGGCATCTCGGTCAATGGCGGCAGCTTCATCAACACCCCCAACGCCAACCTGGTGGTGGGTCGCCCGGAACTCCAGGACGGCAAGCTGCAGGGGCTCAACACCCAGGACGCCCGGGGCCAGCTGGATATCCACGGCGGCGGCCTGCGCAACGCCGAGGGCTCGATCAACCTGATCGCCCCACGCATCGACAGCAAAGGCAGCCTCGCCGCCCGGGACCAGTTGAACGTGACCGTGGGCCGCAATCAGCTCGACTACCCCAGCGGCAAGGTGCTGAAGGTCGACCCGACCAGCCACACCCAGGACCAGCGCATCGATGCCAGCCTGTTCGGCGCCATGCAGGCCGGGCGGATCAATATCGTCAGCACCGCTGAAGGCGCCGGGGTGCGCGTCGGCGCCGTCCAGGTGGACGGCCGCGACGGGGTCAAACTGACTTCCGCCGGTGACCTGGACATCCGCGGCCAGGCCGTGGACAACAGCCTCGACGCGGTTCGCGCCGGGGTGCGCAGCCAGGGCGATATCGAACTGCACGGCGCCAAGGACCTGACCCTGGCCGCCACCGACGTCAGCGGCCGCAACGTCAAGCTCGATGCCGGGCGCAACCTGACCCTGAGCAGCATCGAAAGCCGCAAGCTCCAGGAAAAACGCCAACAGTGGGACAAGAGCACCATCGGCATCACCTGGGAGACCTACGACGCTACCCAGACCGATAGCGAAACACGCCAGCACGGTAACAAGGTGCTGGCCCAGCATGACGCGGAGCTGAAATCCGGCGCCAATACCCGGATCCAGGGCAGCAGCGTCGAGGCCGGCCACAACCTCAACGCCCAGAGTGGCGGCGACCTGCAACTGACCGCCGCCACCGAAACCCACACCCAGCGCGACCAGGGCCAGCACCGCAAGCACCTGTGGAAGGAAAACTGGGACAACGCCAGCAGCCAGCAGCGAAGCGTCACCAGCCAGCTCAAGAGCGGCCAGCAACTGCAACTCGACAGCCAGCAGAAGCTGCGCCTTGAAGGCGCCGAGCTGCACAGCAAGGGCGACATCCAGCTGGCCGCCAAGGACGTCGACATCACCAGCGCCAGCCGCCAGCAGAGCCAGAGCAACCAGCATTACTCCGGCGACCTGGTGGGCGGTGGTTTCTTCGGCAAGAACGCCGACGGCGACCAGGGCAAGACCGAGAACCAGGGCAGCAAGGTCAACGCCGACGGCAAGCTGATCGTGCGTGCCGACAGCGTGCGCATCAGCGGCAGCCAGGCCCGGGGCGCCACCCAGGCCAGCGTCATCAGTAACAAAGGCTCGCTGACCATCGACGGCGTGCAGGACACCTCCCATCGCAACAGCCACAGCAAGGACAGCAAGTTCTTCGGCATCACCAAGGACGAGAGCCGTCAGCAGAGCCAAGGCAGCACCACCGTCGGCAGCCAGGTGCGCTCGGACAGCAACCTGAAGTTGCAAAGTGCCGAGGACCTGACCATCAGCGGCTCCCAGGTCGCCGCTGCGGGAGCCCTGGACGCCAGCGCCAAGGGCACGGTCAAGGTCGTCGCAGCCGAAGACACCCGGCACGACAGCAGCAGCACCCAGAAGCGCGGCTTCGACGCCTACGCCAAGGAAAACGCTCCGGGCACCGGCCAGTACCGGGCCGGGGTGCGCTACCAGGATGAGCAGCGCAACGACAGCAGCGACAGCACCCGGCAACAGGCCTCCAGCCTCACTGGCGGCACCCTGGCGGTCACTGCCGGCGAGGACCTCAAGGTACAAGGCAGCGACCTTGCGGCCACGGCCGGCGATGCCAGCCTGAGCGGCAAGAATGTGCAGTTGCTGGCAGCGGACAACACCACCGCCAAGCACAGCGACAGCACCACCACCGGTGGCGGCTTCTACTACACCGGCGGCCTGGACCGCGCCGGCAATGGCCTGGAAGTGGCCCACAACAGCAGCCAGGACAGCAGCAGCAAGAGCACTGCCCAGACCAGCAACATCGCTGCCAGCGGCAACCTGACCATCAATGCCGGCAACCGCCTCACCACCGAAGGCGCACAGGTCAAGGCTGGCGGTGCATTGCAGGTCAATGCAGCCGAGATCGACAACCAGGCCGCACACAACCGCGAAAGCAGCAGCCACAAGGAGAACAACTGGGCGGTGGATGTCGGCGCCAACGTCGAATACAAGGGCGTCACCCGCCCCATCGAAAAAGCCATCCAGGGCGTGGCCCAGCGCAAGTTCCATCAGCCTGGGGTACTCGATGCCCTGGAACAGCCCAATGTCGGGCTCGATGTGGACGTCAGCCACCAGAACCGCCAGCGCAATGAAAGCGCCAGCACCGCCGTGGTCAGCCAGTTGAGCGGCGCCCAGGTCGCGGTCAAGGCCGACGGCCAACTCAAGGACCAGGGCACCCAGTACCGCGCCACCGACGGCGCGCTGAAGATCGACGCCGGCAGCCTGCTGGCCAGTGCCGCCAGCGATACCCACAGCAGCAGCGAACAGGCCGTGGACGCCAAGGTTGGCGTGCGGGTCTACACCAACACCGGTGAAGACTTGAACATCCGTGGCAGCGGTGCCGGTGGCAGCAGCAACGTCACCAGCAGCTCCGAGAAGGCCCAGGTCGGCAGCTACGCAGGCAGCCAGGGCGTGGACATCAAGGTCGGTGGCGATGCCCGCTTCGAAGGCAGCCAGTTCAATGGCGGCCAGGGCGGCGTCAACATCAAGACCGACGGCAAGCTGGCACTCAATCAGGCCAATGATCGCCAGAGCAGCAGCAACTCCAGCCTGCGTGGCGATGCCTCCCTGACCCTGGGCACCACTCCAGGTAGCAGCGGCACCAACCTCAATGTCGGCGCCGGCTTGCAACTGGATCACAAGGGCCTCGAACAGCAGGACAGCCAGGCACGGGTCGCCAGCATCCAGGGCCAGGGACCGGTCAACCTCAAGAGTGCAAGCGACCTGACGCTGCAAGGCACGCAGATCGGCAACGCCGCGCGTCCGGCCGGCGATATCACCCTGGACGCCGGCGGCAAGCTCGACCTGCAAGCCGCGGTGGACACCCACCACAGCCAGGGCAGCAACCTCGGTGGCGGCCTCACGGCCGGTGGCAGCAAGACCAGCAGCGAGCAAAGCAGCGGCAAGAGCGTCAACCTCAGTGCCAACTTCAACATCGGCCGGGTCAATGAAAACGATCAGAGCCAGCGCGGCGCCCAGCTCTACAGCCAGGGCCAGGTACGCCTGGCCAGCGCCGCCGAGGGCGACAGCGCCATTCACCTGCAGGGCACGCGCATCGACGCCGCCAAGGTGGTGCTGGATGCGGCCCAGGGCGGCATCTACCAGGAGTCGGCGCAGTCCACCCAGGTCCACAACAACTGGGGCCTGACCCTGGGCGCCGGTGGCAGCATGGGCAAGACCACCCTGGCCGATGCCGGTGAGCACGACTCGCCGAAAGTCGATCGCGGGATCAATGCCCGGGCCAAGATCGACGTCGATCAGCGCCAGAACACGACTCAGCACAACAGCCTGATCAAGGCCGATCAGGTGACCCTCAACAGCGCCGGCAACGTGCACCTGGCCGGCGCCAACATCGACGCGCAACGCCTCGACGGGGCCATCGGTGGCAACCTCGACATCGAAAGCCGCCAGGACCGGCTGCGCAGCACCCAGGTCAATATCGACGCCAAGCTGGAAGTGGCGAAGAACCAGCCGGGGCTGGTGGACAAGCTGGCCAAGCCGGCCGGTCCGCTCAAGGACGACCTGAAGGCCAAGGCCGAAAAAGGCTTCGACCAGCACCGGGAAAAGCTGGAAAACGCCGTCGACAAGAGCGTCGACAAACTCGGCTCGGCGAAAGACAACCTGGTCGCCAAGGCCAGCGACGCCAAGGAGCGCCTGGGGGAAAAACTCAGCCGCAGCGGCAGCTACGACGTCAACCCTGAGCCACGCGGCGCCTTTGGCAACGGCGTGGACAAGGCCAAGAACTACCTGGCCGACAAGGCCGACGCCGTGGGCAATCGCTTCTCCAGCCTGAAGGAACGCTTCTGGCCGAAAACCAGCGACAGCTACTCGGTCAGCGAGAAGAACACCACCGGCAGCAAAGTGGCCAATACCGCTGAAGGCGTGCTGTTTGGCGACAAGAGCGGTCAGACCTCCTATACCCCGACCTTGAACCTGAACGTCAGCCACGAGAGCAAGAACCGCGTGGAACAGGCCTCGGGGATCAGTACCCAGCAGGGCGTCAACCTGAAGGTCAGCGGCGAAACCCAGCTCACCGGTGCGCGCATCGGGGCCAGCGAGGGTCGCGTCGAACTGGGGGGGGCCAAGGTCAGCAAAACCGACCTGGCCGGCTCGGAACTGCGCGTGGACGTCGGCGCCAACCTGTCCAAGTCACCGGTCAACATTGCCACCGGCAGCGTGGCCGAATTGACCCGCAAACAGGATGACGCCACCCGCCAGGACCAGGCGTTCAACCTCGGTCCGCTGCGGATCGGCGGCCATACCGACAGCCAGCTGCTGCAAGCCGGCATCGATCAGAAAACCCCATGAGGCCCGGGCCGCCCTCCTCGCGGGGGGCGGCCTGCACGGACTCGCGCCGGGGCCTTTATTCCGGGTTCAGGGGCGCTGCGCTCCGCCTTAACTTCACGTGACAGCCAACCGGCTGTAATACCTCCCCTTATTCGTTGTAAGACCTGTCTTAGATTGGTTTTTTCAACACTTTCGCAACTATTTCCGCTCCCGCGGCTGGGCTACTGTTCGGACTTTCCTTTATCGGCAGGAGGCCAACATGGGCTCAGTACTTATCATTGACGATCATCCCGTGATACGCATGGCGGTGCGTATTCTGCTGGAGCACGAGGGGTATCAGATCATTGGTGAAACCGATAACGGCGTGGATGCCCTGCAAATGGTCCGCGAATGCGAACCCAGCCTGGTCATCCTCGATATCTGCATCCCGAAGCTCGATGGCCTGGAGCTGCTGGAGCGCTTGAGCAACATGCACCCATCCATGCGCATCCTGGTGCTTACGGCCCAGTCCGCAGCCCTGTTTGCCAGTCGCTGCATGCGCGCCGGCGCCAGTGGCTATGTGTGCAAGTGCGAAGACCTGAGCGAACTGCTCAGTGCCGTCAAGGCCATTTGCAACGGCTACAACTACTTTCCCAGCCAGGCCCTGCACCTTGACCGGGCCGCCCTGGGAGCAACTTTGGAGTTGGCCCAATTCAACTCCTTGAGTGATCGGGAGTTGATGGTTCTGCAACTTTTCGCCACGGGCCAGACCAATAAGGAAATCGCCACGGGCATGTTTCTCAGCCACAAGACCGTCAGCACTTACAAGAAACGCATCATGCAGAAACTGGCTACCACCTCGATGAATGAACTGGTGGACATGGCCAAGCGCAATGAACTGATATGAGACGCCAGTTGCCGATACCACCGTCGCGGCGAGCGGCCGAGCGATGATCGACACCCTGCTCCAGCCCGTTGGCATCATCAGCCTGATACTGCTGGCTTCATGGCTGAACCAGGTCCGGCTCTATCGGCAACTGCGCCAGCAGCGCCGGCACTTGCAGGCACTGGCCCGCTCGGCGACGGCCCTGGAGGCCGACAAGCAGCGCGCCGAAGCGGCCGATCGCAACAAGAGCCGCTTCCTCGGGCACCTTGGCCACGAACTCCGTACCCCGTTGAATGCCTTGATCGGCTTGCTGGAGCTGGTGCTGCGCAGCACCGGCGACAGTTCGCCAACCCACGCGCCGCTGGAGCTGGCACTGGGCGCGGCCGGCGACCTCAAGGAACTGCTGGATGACCTGCTGGACATCAGCCGGATCGAGTCCGGCCACCTGCGCCTGAACCCGACCTGGGTCGACCTGCGCGATTGCATCGAAGGGCAGATCGGGGTGTTCCACGCCCAGGCCCGGCAAAAGCACCTGGCGCTGGAGCTGGAATTCAACGCCCCCAGCCCCGTTCCCCAGGTGCTGATCGATGTTCTGCGCTTCAAGCAAGTGCTGGGCAACCTGTTGAGCAACGCCATCAAGTTCACCCAGCAGGGCGCGATCCAGGTCAGGGCGACTTTGCAGCCCGCCGCAAGCCAGGATCGGTACGAGTTGCTGCTGCAAGTGCAAGACAGCGGTATCGGCATTCCCGAGCAGGAACGCCAGGGGCTGTTGCTGCCCTTCGCCCAGCTTGACCCCGACAGCCAGTCGCCGCGAAACAGCGCCGGGCTTGGCCTGCCCATCAGCCACCAGTTGTGCCGGCAGATGGGCGGCAGCCTGAGCCTGCACGGGCGCAGCGGCCCCGGCTGCGAGGCGCGGGTCAGGCTCCCCCTGAGCGGCCGCACCGCCCAAGCCGCCGCGGCTGCCACAGAGCCGCTGCCCGCCACGGCGGTGCCGCTGGATGTGCTGCTGGCAGACGACCACCGCGCCAGCCTGACCCTGCTGCAGGGCCAGCTGGAGTACCTCGGACACCGGGTCACCTGCGCCAGCGACGGACGCCAGGCCTTTGAGTTGTGGCGCCAAGGCGACTTCGACCTGCTGATCCTCGACTGCAACATGCCATCGATGGACGGCTACCAGCTGGCTGAGGCCATACGCCAGCACGAAACACGGGAGCAGCGGCCGGCGACCACCCTGATCGGCTGCAGCGCCGACACCGACCCGCCAGCGCTCCAGCGCGGCCTCGACGCCGGCATGCACGACTGCCTGGCCAAGCCCCTGGGCCTGGAGCACTTGAGCCGCAGGCTGGCAAGCCTCAAGCCCCGGCCTCGGCCCGACAGCTTCAGCATCCGCGCCTTGCGGACCCTGACCCGTGGCAAGCCGCTGTTCGCCCGGCGCATGCTCAACGAGTTGCTGCGCTGCTGCCAGGAGGACCGGCGCCAGCTGGAGCAGATCCCGACCAGTGATCCCCGGGCGCTGGTGGCCCTGGCCCACAAGATCAAGGGCTCGGCGCTGATGGTCGGGGCCGGGGCATTGCAAGCCGGGTGCGAGGCTCTGGAACAGGCTTGCCTGCAACCGGCTGCACAGCAGGCGATAAGCGCTGCGGTCCGCCGCCTGGACCGGGACCTGGTGCACTTCGCCCAGTCCTTGCATCGCCACCTTGATCACCCGCCACCCGAGCCCTCCAAGACGCAAGCCACAGGGCAGAAAAGCATCGCCCCGCAGCTGACGAATCCGCCATGAAGCCTGCGCTTGCCAGATAAATATCAAAGGGCCAGTATTGCCTCGCCACCCGTCCCTGCAGGCCAGCCCCGTCAACCCGCAGCCGACGGGGCCAAGGCAGGAAGAGCCGGCCTTAACTATGCTTGGGCCTAGAACCCAGCCCCATGCGCCTCCGGAGAGAATTGCAATGCCGAGCACGCCAACGCCTGCCCTCCGTCGCTTTCCTCTTCATATCCACATCAGCGTGATGTTCACCCTGCTGATGTTGCTCACCGGGGTCATCCTGGGGATCTACAACTACCGACAGACCACCCGCATCATCCTGCAAAGCAGCGAAAAGCTCTTCCAGCGCATCGAACAGGATGTGCGCGGCGACCTGAAGTCCACTTACGAACCCATCCGCCATCTGCTGCGCCTGCTGGCCGGGGACCCGGCGACCCAGAGCGGCAACCTGGAGCAACGCCTGGCACTGCTCAGGCCGTTCAGCCAGTCGCTGCAGGACAACCCGAACCTGGCCTCGTTGTACCTGGGGTATGCCAATGGCGATTTCTTCATGGTGCGGCCCCTGCGCGACGCGGCTATCCGCAATCAGCGCCAGGCGCCGCCCAACAGTGCCTACGAAGTCTGGAGCATCGAGCGCGACGCCAACGCCGGACAGATGCACTCACAATCACTGTTCTTCGATTCGCAGCTCTCGATGATCGGCCGCCAGGAGCACCCGCAGGAGGGCTACGACCCTCGCAACCGCGATTGGTTTTCCAACGCCCGCAACGAAACCGAGCAGATCACCACCGAGCCCTATGTCTTCTATTCCACCAACAACGTCGGCACCACCCTGGCCCTGAGCAGCGGCAACCTGGCAGTGATGGGCGCCGACCTGACGCTGGAACAACTGTCCTCGACCCTGGCCAAGCACCGGGTCACCCCCGGCACCGAGATTGCCCTGCTCGACGACCGGGGCAACGTCGTGGCCTATCCCGACAGCGACAAGCTGGTCCTGGAGAAGCACAGCGCACGCCTGATCAAGGCCAATGCCCTGAATCCGGTGTTCGGCGCGCTGCTGCGAGACCAGGCGGAAAACGGCCACTTGCAGTCCGAGGGGCGCAGCTGGATCGCCGCCAGCAACCGGATCGCCGAGGGCGGGCCGGGCGGCCTGCAACTGGCCTTGCTGGTGCCCGAGGATGAGCTGCTGGCCGATGCCTATCGCTTGCGCTGGCAAGGCGCGCTGATCACCCTGACCATCCTGCTGCTGTGCCTGCCCTTGGGCTGGCTGATCTCGCGGGTGCTGGTGCGACCGCTGCGCGCCCTGGTGCAAGAGGCCGACGCCATCCGCAGTTTCGACTTCAAGGTGCCGATGTCACGCCGCTCGCCGGTGCTGGAAGTGGATCAACTGAGCCTGTCCATGGCCCGGATGAAAGACACCCTGGCGAGCTTTTTCGAGATCAATGCCAGCCTGTCGGCGGAAACCCGCTTCGACCCGCTGCTGCAACGAGTGCTGTCGGAAACCGTCAAGCTGGCCCAGGCCAAGGCCGGCCTGATCTACCTCTCTGAAAGCAAGGGCGCGCGCCTGGAACCCTATGGCCTGATCATCGACGGCGAACATCAGGATCTACCGCGCTTCAATATCGCCACCAAGGACCTGACCGACCACCGGCTGCCGGACTGGCTGCGCCAACTCACCGACAGCGACACCGTGGTCACCACCCTGGGCTTCGAACAGGCCGGCAGCCTGCAAAGCGTGCTGCTGGCCCTGAACAGTCCCAGCGCCCACTTGCTGGGCCTGCGCTTGCGCAACCGCCATCACGAAATGGTGGGCATGCTCCTGCTGTTTCTGGAGGACAGCGGCACCGAGGCGGACCTGGACAAACTCAGCCCGGATCGGATCGCCTTTATCCAGGCGGTGTCCGCCACCGCCGCGCTGTGCATCGAAAGCCAGCGCCTGCAGAACAAGCAGAAGCAACTGCTGGACGCCTTCATCCAGCTACTGGCCGGCGCCATCGACGCCAAGAGCCCGTACACCGGCGGCCACTGCCAGCGGGTGCCGGCCCTGACCCTGATGCTGGCCGAGGCCGCGGCCGCCAGCCACGACCCGCGATTCGCCGCCTACCAGCCTACCGACGACGAATGGGAAGCCCTGCATATCGCAGCCTGGCTGCACGATTGCGGCAAGGTCACGACCCCGGAATACGTGGTGGACAAGGCCACCAAGCTGGAAACCCTGAACGATCGGATCCATGAAATCCGTACCCGCTTCGAAGTGCTCAAGCGCGATGCCTGGATCGACTACTGGCGGGCCGTGGCCGAAGGGGCGGAAGTCACTGCCCAGGCCGCCAGCCGCGACGAGCGCCTGCGTGCCCTGGACGACGACTTCGCCTTTGTCGCGCGCTGCAACCTGGGGACCGAGTTCATGGCCGAGGCCGACCAGCAGCGCCTGCAGAATATCGCCCAGCGCACCTGGAGCCGGACCCTGGATGATCGCCTGGGGGTGTCCTGGGAAGAGCTGCGGCGCCAGGAACGCATGCCGGCGCCCAGCCTGCCGGTGCAGGAGCGGCTGCTGGCGGACAAGCCGGAACACCTGTTCGAGCGCAGCGCGGTGGAGATCATGACCGCGGACAATCCCTGGGGCTTCAAGCTCCAGGTGCCGGCCCACAAGTACAACCGCGGCGAGCTGTACAACCTGAGCGTGCCCCGGGGCACGCTGACCGCCGAGGAGCGCTATGTGATCAATCACCACATCGTGCAGACCATCATCATGCTCAACCACCTGCCCTTCCCCAGCCACCTGCAGAACGTGGCGGAGATCGCCGGCGGCCATCACGAGAAGATGGACGGCAGCGGCTACCCCAAGCAGCTCAGGCGCGAACAGATGAGCCTGCCGGCGCGGATGATGGCCATCGCCGATATCTTCGAGGCCCTGACCGCCGCGGACCGCCCCTACAAGAAGGGCAAGACCCTCAGCGAAGCGCTGAACATCATGGCCATGATGTGCCGCGACGCCCACATCGATCCCGAGCTGTTCGAGCTGTTTCTCCAGGAGCAGATCTATCAGCGCTACGCCGAGCGCTTCCTGGTGCCGGAGCAGATCGATGCCGTGGATCGGGACGCGCTGTTGAAAAAGGCAGGGTTGACCGCCTGATGGCGGTCAGCAGTCACTCAGGCGCAGGAAGATCGCCGCCAGTTGCTCGATCCCGGCCTGGTCCGCCGGACTGAAGCGGGCCAGCTTCGGGCTGTCCAGGTCGAGCACGCCGATCAACCGGCCGTCCTTGACCAGGGGCACCACCAGCTCGCTGTTGGACGCGCTGTCACAGGCGATGTGTCCGGCAAAGGCATGCACATCCTCTACCCGCTGAGTCTGCAGGGTGGCCGCGGCAGTGCCGCAGACGCCACGGCCGAAGGGAATCCGCACGCAGGCGATCTGGCCCTGGAACGGACCCAGCACCAGTTCCTGGTTGCGGTTGAGGTAGAAGCCGGCCCAGTTCAGGTCGTCGAGCTGGCTGAACAGGAACGCCGAGAACTGCGCGGCATTGGCGATGAAGTCACGCTCATCGGCCAACAGCGACTCCAGTTGGGCACACAACAGCCCGTAGCCATCCAGACCTTGGCCGGCACTTTGCAAATCGATCATGCTTTTTGCTCCAACAACTGCAAGCCCACCCAATAGCGGGCAAATTGATAGGCACACCGGCCGTTGCGGTTACCCCGGCCCGTGGCCCAGCGTACCGCCAGAATGTCCAGCTCCTCCGTGCGCTGCCAGCTCAAGCCGGCCTTGCGCGCCAGCTCGCCGATCCAGTGTTCCACCACATTGAGAAAGTGTTCCTGAGTGAAGGGATAGAACGACAGCCACAGGCCGAAGCGGTCCGACAGGGCGATCTTGTCCTCCACCGCTTCGCTGGGGTGCAGCTCGCCGTCGACGCGCTTCCAGTTCTCGTTGTCGCTTTCCTTTTCCGGCACCAAGTGCCGGCGGTTCGACGTGGCGTACAGCAATACGTTTTCCGGGGCCTGTTCCAGGGACCCGTCGAGCACGCTCTTGAGCACCCGGTAATCGCCCTCGCCGGCCTCGAACGACAGGTCATCGCAGAACAGCACGAAACGCTGGGGCAGCTTGACCAGTTGCTCCACCACCCGCGGCAGGTCCGCCAGATGATCACGCTCGATCTCGATCAGCCGCAGGCCGCCCTTGGCATGTTCGGCCAGCAAGGCGCGCACCAGGGAGGATTTGCCCGTGCCACGCGAACCCCAGAGCAGGGCATGGTTGGCCGGCAGGCCATCGAGGAATTGCCGGGTGTTGCGCGCCAGTTGCTCGCGCTGCTTGTCGACCCCGATCAGATCGCTCAGGCGCATGTCCAGGCTGACCTCCAGGGGCAGCAGGAAGCCGCTGCGGCCCTCGCGCTGCCAGCGCGCGGCCAGGCACTGGTTCCAGTCGATGTTCTGGCGCAGGGTCGGCAACAGCGGTTCGATCCGGGCCAGCACGGCGTCGGCACGTTCAAGAAATGCATTCAATCGGGCATCCACGGCTTTTCCTCAGGCACGTTCAAGGTAATGATGCGGCACACAGACCAAACGCCGTCCTGATCAAAGGGTCTATCGCCTTGTCAGCTGCTGCCGACCCGACCGGCAACCAAAGATGATCAGCTATGCTTGCGCAGCGAAGGGAAACGAAAGTGGTTCAGCCCCCCATGGATATCAAGTTCACCAACCGCCTGTCCTATAAACAGGCCCGGCTCACCGTGCTGGTGGGGTTCATTCTGGGGACCGCGCTCAGTCTGCTGCAAATCGGCATCGATTATGCCAGTGAAGACGCCTCCATCAATCGTGAAATCCAGTCATTGCTGGAAATCAGCCACAACCCGGCCTCGCGCATTGCCTACAACATCGACGCCGAACTGGCCCAGGAGCTGACCCTGGGCCTGTTGCGCTCCCCGGCGATCATTCGCGCGCAATTGATCGACAACAACAATACCCTGCTGGCCAACGTCGAGCGCCCGCCGCAACAGAGCGGTTACCGGGCCCTGAGCGACTTCCTGTTCGGCGCCGACCGCCAGTTCGAGGACCGCCTGTACCTGAGCCACCTGCCGGAAGAATCCCTGGGCACCCTGCACCTGGACGTGGACACCTATGCCTTCGGCAGTCGCTTCCTGCGCCGCGCCGAGGTCACCCTGATCAACGGTTTTGCCCGCAGCCTGATCCTCACCGGGATTCTCCTGGCCTTGTTCTACGTGATGCTGACCAAGCCGCTGGTGGGGGTGATCCGCGAGCTCAGCAGCCGCGATCCGCGCAGCCCGCAACAGACTCCGCTGGAATTCCCCCCGGGCCATGAAAACGATGAAGTCGGGGTGCTGGTCAAGGTCGCCAACCAGCAGTTCGAGATCATGGCCACGGAAATCCAGCAGCGCCGCATTGCCGAGAACCGCCTGACCGAGTACCTCGGGCAACTGGAAAACATCGTCTCGGCGCGTACCACCGAGCTCAAGGCCAGCAACGCCCGGCTCAGCCAGTCCAACGAAGAACTGGAGCTTGCCCGACGCACCGCGCTGGACATGGCCCAGGCCCGCGCCGCCTTCCTGGCCAACATGAGCCACGAGATCCGCACCCCGCTCAACGGCCTGCTGGGGATGATCGCCCTGGCCCTGGACAGCCCTCTGAACCCCGAACAGCGCCAGCAGCTGTCCATCGCCCACGACTCCGGCAAGGTGCTGGTGGAGCTGCTCAACGATATTCTCGACATGTCCAAGTTCGACGCCGGGCAGCTGGAACTGGAGCGCATTCCCTTCGATCTCGGGGTGCTGGTGGAGGACACCGCCAACCTGTTGTCGCAGAACGCCGCGGCCAGCGTGGAACTGGCCTGCCTGATCGCTCCGGACTTTCCGGCCCTGGTGCTGGGGGATCCGATGCGGGTGCGGCAGATCGTCAGCAACCTGCTGTCCAATGCCCTCAAGTTCACTCGCTTCGGCCGGGTCGATGTGCGCCTGAGCACGCAGGGTGACGGGGTGCGCATCGAGATCTGCGACACCGGCATCGGCATCGCCCAGGAAGCCCAGGTGAAGATTTTCCAGCCCTATACCCAAGCAGGCGCCGGCATCACCCGCCAGTACGGCGGCACCGGCCTGGGGCTGGCGCTGACCAACAACCTGTGCGAAGCCATGCACGGGCGCCTGACCATCAGTTCGGAAGTCGGTTTCGGCAGCCAGTTCTGCGCCGATCTGCCGCTGCCTTGCCATACGCCTTCGGCCCCGCCACCGGCCTTGTCCGGAAAGGTCGTGGGCATTACCGATGCCGGTAGCGGCCTGGCCGAACTGCTCGACTCCCTATTGCCGACCTGGGGCCTGGACTACCGGCGCTACGACATCGAGGCCTCGCTGGCCGGGATCAATCCCGACCTGCTGATCACCGATTGCCCGGAATGCCTGTTTGGCCTGCGCCCGGCCATCACCGCGCCGATCCTGCTGGTGACCGCCTATGGCAGCTTCCTGCCCAGCGAGGAGGCCAGCGCCCTGGCGCCACTGCAGCAACAGGCCCGTCCCCTGGCGCGCAATGCCTTGTATCAGACCCTGCGCCGCTCATTGCTGGCGGAAACCATCACCCTCAACGACGCCCAGTTGAACATGCCGACGCAGCGGCGTCGGGCCGACATTTTGCTGGTGGAAGACAACCCGGTGAACCAACTGGTGGCCAAGGGCATGCTGAGCAAACTCGGCTGCGCGGTGACCGTGGCCGCCCACGGTGCCGAAGCCCTCAACCAACTGGAGCACAACCGCTTCGATCTGGTGCTGATGGATTGCAACATGCCGGTCATGGACGGTTACGAGGCCAGCCGGCAGATCCGTCGCAGCGGACGCTGGCCGGACCTGCCGATCATTGCCCTGACCGCCAACGCCATGCCCGAGGAGCGTGAACGCTGTCGGGCCGCGGGCATGAGCGACTACCTGGCCAAGCCATTTCGCCGCGAGGAACTGATCGCCCTGCTGGACCAGTGGGTGCCGACTACGACAAGGCTCTGATCTGCTGCAGCAGGTGATCGAGGCCGTCGCGCAAGGGATCAAGGTTGTCGAGATCGACGCCGCTGTCGCACAACAGCGCCGCCTTGAGCGGCGGCACCTGATCCCGCAGAGCCAGTCCGGCTTCGCTCAGGCTCAGGTGCACTTCCCGTTCATCACGCCCGGAACGTTGGCGCTGCACCAACTGCAGTTGCTGCAAACGCTTGAGCAGCGGGGTCAGGGTTCCGGAGTCGAGCAACAGACGCTCCCCCAGGGCTTTGACGGTCGGCTGCGGCACAGGCGTCGCCTGCCACTCCCACAGCACCAGCATCACCAGGTACTGCGGGTAGGTCAGGCCGAGGCGGTCGAGCATCGGCTTGTAACCACGCACCACCGCCCGCGAGGCGGCGTACAGCTTGAAGCACAGCTGGCGGTCGAGCTGGAGGGAGGCATCCACGGGCAGGTCGTTCATTTGAGCAGGGCTTCGATCTCGCGGGTCAGGTCCTGGGGCTTGGTCGCCGGAGCGAAGCGCCTGACCAGCTTGCCGTCCCGACCGATCAGGAACTTGGTGAAGTTCCACTTGATGCCCTGGGAACCGAGGACACCGGGCGCGCGCTTCTTCAACTGGACGAACAGCGGGTGGGCCGCGGCGCCATTGACGTCGATCTTCTTGAACAGCGGGAAGCTGACGCCATAGTTCAGCTCGCAGAACTCGGAAATCGCCCCTTCGTCACCCGGCTCCTGCTTGCCGAACTGGTTGCAGGGAAAACCCAGCACCACCAGGCCCTGGTCCTTGTAGGTCTGCCACAGCTGCTCAAGCCCCTTGTACTGAGGGGTGAAGCCACATTTGCTGGCGGTGTTGACCACCAGCACGGCCTTGCCGGCGAAGTCCGCCAGGGTCTTGTGTTCGCCCTTGATGGTGGTGCAGGGAATAGTCAGCAGCGAGTCGGTCATGGCAGCAATTCCACTCAGGATAAGAGTCGGTAAAAATAGCGCCCAATTAAATTGTGTGCAATTTAATTGATAAAAAGGCGACCCAAGAGTCGCCTTGTGCCCTAGCGCGGCGAGAGATCCAGGCACACCGAGTTGATGCAGTAACGCAGGCCGGTGGGTGGCGGACCGTCCGGAAAGACGTGGCCCAGGTGGGCATCGCACTTGGCACAGACCACTTCGGTGCGGATCATGCCGTGGCTCATGTCCCGGATCTCGACCATGGCGCTGTCGGCGATCGGCTCGTAGAAACTGGGCCAGCCGCAGCCGGAGTCGAATTTGGCCCGGGAGTCGAACAGCGGCTCGTTGCAGCAGATGCAGTGATAGACGCCATCGGTCTTGGTGGCGTTGTACTTGCCCGAGAACGGGCGTTCGGTGCCTTTGAGCCGGCAGACGTTGTACTGCTCCGGATCGAGCATCGCCCGCCACTCTTCCAGGGTTTTTTCCAGCTTTTCCATGGTCCTTCCTCTGCAACGGAAAAAGCCCGATCTGTGTCTTTTCCACGGATCGGGCGGCACGTATGATTGCGCCTCGTCAGACGCCAGTCTGGCAGCCGCGTTACACCCATTCAAACGGATTTTGCCGCAGCCGGTGCGGGCTACAGGCCGGTGTGACACGGCAGGATTCCCAGTACGGTAGTTCATCCTCCGCCTGGATCGTTCATTTTCGGGAACACATCGCCATGCAGGTCAGCAAATCGAACAAGCTCGCCAACGTCTGTTATGACATTCGCGGCCCAGTGCTCAAGCACGCCAAGCGTCTGGAAGAGGAAGGCCATCGCATCCTCAAGCTGAACATCGGCAACCCGGCGCCCTTTGGTTTCGAAGCGCCGGACGAGATTCTCCAGGACGTGATCCGCAACCTGCCCACCGCCCAGGGCTACAGCGATTCCAAGGGCCTGTTCAGTGCGCGCAAGGCGGTGATGCAGTACTACCAGCAAAAGCAGGTGGAAGGCATCGGCATTGAAGACATCTACCTGGGCAACGGTGTTTCCGAGCTGATCGTGATGGCCATGCAGGCCCTGCTCAACAACGGCGACGAAGTGCTGGTGCCAGCCCCGGACTATCCGCTGTGGACCGCCGCGGTGAGCCTCGCCGGCGGCAACCCGGTGCACTACCTGTGCGACGAGCAGGCCAACTGGTGGCCGGACCTGGCCGACATCAAGGCCAAGATCACCCCGAACACCAAGGCCCTGGTGATCATCAACCCGAACAACCCCACCGGCGCCGTGTACCCCAAGGAAGTGCTGCTGGGCATGCTGGAACTGGCCCGCCAGCACAACCTGGTGGTGTTCTCGGACGAGATCTACGACAAGATCCTCTACGACGACGCCGTGCACATCTGCACCGCTTCCCTGGCACCGGACCTGCTGTGCCTGACCTTCAACGGCCTGTCCAAGTCCTACCGCGTGGCAGGTTTCCGTTCCGGCTGGGTGGCGATTTCCGGTCCCAAACAACATGCCCTGAGCTATATCGAAGGCATCGACATGCTGGCCAACATGCGCCTGTGCGCCAACGTGCCCAGCCAGCACGCGATCCAGACCGCCCTGGGCGGCTACCAGAGCATCAACGACCTGGTGCTGCCGCCGGGCCGCCTGCTGGAACAGCGCAACCGCACCTGGGAGCTGCTCAACGACATTCCCGGGGTCAGCTGCGTGAAACCCATGGGCGCGCTGTATGCCTTCCCCCGGATCGACCCGAAAGTCTGCCCGATCCATAACGACGAGAAGTTCGTTCTCGACCTGCTGCTTTCGGAAAAACTCCTGGTGGTCCAGGGCACCGCCTTCAACTGGCCTTGGCCGGATCACTTCCGCGTGGTCACCCTGCCGCGAGTGGATGACCTGGAACAGGCCATTGGTCGGATCGGAAGTTTCCTCAAGTCCTACCGTCAGTAATCCGAATCACGCAGTGCGATCCTTACCCGGTCGCACTGCGATTAATTCAGCAACACATCTTCACTGCCCTGCACCACGCCCCTTCTATAAGCTTGCACTTTCCGCCCGGCCCATGGTCACAAACCCTGCACCGCAGCCGGTTGATTGCCCCATCCGACAATCGCTCGCGCCGCGTCAATGCAACTGCCTAACCCCGGGGCTAGACGACACAGTTTGAAATAGAAGCCGTATTGAATAGGCCGTTGCCGCACCTTATATACCCCGCAGTACGCTACATCTTTAGCTTGAGGAGATTTCTACAACCATGATGCGAATCCTGCTGTTTTTGGCCACTAACCTTGCGGTCGTGCTGATTGCCAGCATCACCCTGAGCCTTTTCGGCTTCAACGGGTTCATGGCGGCCAATGGGGTTGATCTCAACCTCAATCAGCTGCTGATTTTCTGTGCCGTCTTTGGTTTTGCCGGTTCGCTGTTCTCGCTGTTCATCTCCAAGTGGATGGCGAAGATGAGCACCAGCACGCAGATCATCACTCAACCGCGCACCCGCCATGAGCAATGGTTGTTGCAAACCGTTGAGCAACTGTCCCGCGAAGCCGGGATCAAGATGCCCGAAGTGGGTATTTTCCCGGCCTACGAGGCCAACGCCTTCGCTACCGGCTGGAACAAGAATGACGCCCTGGTAGCGGTCAGCCAGGGCCTGCTGGAGCGTTTCTCGCCCGATGAAGTGAAAGCCGTGCTGGCCCACGAGATCGGTCACGTTGCCAACGGCGACATGGTGACCCTGGCGCTGATCCAGGGCGTGGTGAACACCTTCGTGATGTTCTTCGCGCGGATCATCGGTAACTTCGTCGACAAGGTGATCTTCAAGAACGAAGAGGGCCAGGGCATTGCCTACTACGTGGCGACCATCTTCGCCGAGCTGGTCCTGGGTTTCCTGGCCAGCGCCATCGTCATGTGGTTCTCGCGCAAGCGTGAATACCGTGCCGACGAAGCCGGTGCCCGCCTGGCCGGCACCAACGCCATGATCGGCGCCCTGCAGCGCCTGCGTTCGGAACAGGGCCTGCCGGTGCATATGCCCGACACCCTGAACGCCTTCGGCATCAATGGCGGCATCAAACAGGGTCTGGCTCGCATGTTCATGAGCCACCCGCCGCTGGAAGAGCGTATCGACGCCCTGCGTCGTCGCGGCTGATCCGCTGCAAGGCCATACCCAAAAGGGCGACGCGAGTCGCCCTTTTGCATGGTCGCCAATAAAGCCTATTCACGGACACCTTGCTTGTTCAGGCGATAGACCCGCTCCACCAGCCGGGTCACGCCACCCTGGAGAAACTTCCAGCTCTCTCCCAGAATGTCGCGCTCCGTTTCGACCTGCAGCTGCCAGACCTCCCCCAGGCGCTGTCGAACTTCATCGTCGAGCACCGCGAATGGCGGCCCGTCCAGTTGCTCCTGGGCGTAGTCCATGGTTATCAGCAGCCCCTGGCTGCCCTCCGGCAACAGGCCATTGAGGTGGGCGGTGTAGCGCTGCCGCATCGGCGGGGGTAAGGCAATCATGGCCGCACGGTCGTACAGGGCTGTGCAACCAGCCGTGTCCTCGGCAGTCAGGGCAAAGAAATCGCCGCACCAGAGCTGGATCGGACCCTGGGCATAGACCTTGAACTCTCCGTGCTGACTGATCTGAGGCTGCAACTGATGCTCACGGAAGAAATCTTCCACCGCCTTTTCCGCCAGCTCGATGCCCAGCACCTCGAAGCCCTGGTCGGCGAGCCAGATCAGGTCCAGGCTCTTGCCGCACAACGGCACCAGCACACGGGTTTGTGCTGCCAGCCCCAGAGCCGGCCAGTACTGCTGCAGGTAGGGGTTGACCTCTGCCAGGTGAAAGCCGATCTGATCCCGCTCCCAACGCTTGTGCCAAAAGTCCGCTTGCATGAGAAGTCCTTAAAATTCGATCAAAAAGCGCTAAAACTTATATTAGATTTAGATCAATGATCTGATTGAAGATGGCGCATCTTAACCTTCAGGACCTTCCTCATGCTCCCCAGCCTGTTTATCTCCCATGGTTCTCCCATGCTGGCCCTGGAACCCGGTGCCAGTGGTCCCGCCCTGGCCAACCTGGCGGCACAGCTGCCACGCCCCAAGGCGATCCTGGTGGTTTCAGCCCATTGGGAAAGCCAGGATCTGCGGGTCAGCGCCCACCCTCATCCGGAAACCTGGCATGACTTCGGCGGCTTCCCCGCCGCCTTGTTTGCCGTGCAATACCCGGCTCCCGGCGATCCTGAACTGGCGGCACAAGTGGTGGAGCTGCTCAAGGCCGACGGCCTACCGGCGCAGCTGGACAACCAGCGCCCCTTCGACCACGGCGCCTGGGTGCCGCTGTCGCTGATGTACCCGCAAGCGGACATCCCGGTGATCCAGCTATCGCTGCCCACTCGTCTGGGCCCGGCCCTGCAGACCCGCATCGGCCACGCCCTGGCAGGCCTGCGGCAACAGGGCGTGTTGCTGATCGGCTCCGGCAGCATCACCCACAACCTGCGGGAACTGGACTGGCACGCCGGTCCGGAAAGCGTCGAACCCTGGGCCAAGGCCTTTCGTGACTGGATGATCGAAAAACTGGCGGCCAATGATGAAGCGGCCCTGCATGATTACCGGCAGCAGGCACCGCATGCCGTGCGCAGCCATCCCAGCGATGAACACCTGCTGCCGCTGTACTTCGCCCGAGGTGCCGGTGGCGAATTCAGCGTGGCCCACCAGGGCTTCACCCTGGGCGCGCTGGGCATGGACATCTACCGCTTTGGCTGAAGCCTCAGCGCCAAGGCTGCTACACCGCCGCGCAGCAGCCGGCTTGCCGGCGAACAGTCCCGGCCCGAACTCCAGGCAAAAAAAATCCCCGAACCAGTCGGGGATTTTTTATGCCTGATCAATCAGCCCGAGGGCGGATCAATCTTCGCGGTAGCGACGCAGTTTCAGCTGCTTGCCAGCCACGCGAGTGTCCTTGAGCTTGGTCAGCAGACGGTCAAGACCGTCTTCCGGCAGCTCGACCAGACTGAAGCTGTCACGCACCTGGATGCGACCGATGGCTTCACGGGCCAGGCCACCTTCGTTGAGGATCGCGCCCAAGAGGTTCTTGGCAGCGATACCGTCACGGGCACCCAGCGCGGTACGGCAGCGAGCACGGCCTTCGCCCAGAGGCATTGGCGCGCGACGCTCACGGTCACCACGATCAGGACGATCGCCGGAACGCTCAGGACGATCACCACGTGGCGCGCTGTTGGGCACCAGTGGACGCTCTTTCTCGATGGCTGCCAGGTTCAGCGCCTGACCGTTGGTGGCCTTGCGCAGCAGGGCCGCGGCCAGAGCACGCGGGCTGCAACCGATGTCGGCGGTCAGACGATCCAGCAGCTCGCCGTGGGTCGCTTCGGCATCGGCCACCAGTGGCGACAGGCTGTTGGTCAGCTTCTTGATGCGGGCATCAAGAACGGCCTGGGCGTCTGGCAGGCGAACTTCGGCAACCTTCTGACCGGTCACACGCTCGATCACTTGCAGCATGCGGCGCTCACGCGGAGTCACCAGCAGCAGTGCGCGACCTTCGCGACCGGCACGGCCGGTACGGCCGATACGGTGCACGTAGGATTCCGGGTCGTACGGCATGTCCACGTTGAATACGTGGGTGATGCGCGGTACGTCCAGACCACGAGCGGCGACGTCGGTGGCCACAACGATGTCCAGACGACCATCCTTGAGGGAGTCGATCACGCGCTCACGCTGGTTCTGGGCGATGTCACCGTTCAGCGCAGCGGCCTTGTAGCCTTTGGCTTCCAGGGCACTGGCCAGGTCCAGGGTCGCTTGCTTGGTGCGCACGAACATGATCAGGGCGTCGAAATCTTCAACTTCCAGCAGGCTCAGAACGGCAGAGGTCTTCTGGTCAGCGTGAACCAGCAGGTGAGCCTGCTCGATCGCGGTGACGGTCTGGGTCTTGCTCTGGATCTTGACGTGTTTCGGGTCTTTCAGGTGACGCTCGGCAATGGCCCGGATCGACTGCGGCAGGGTGGCCGAAAACAGTACGGTCTGGCGGGACTCAGGCATGGCCTTGAAGATGACTTCCAGGTCATCCATGAAGCCCAGCTTGAGCATTTCGTCGGCTTCGTCGAGAACCAGGTGGTTCACGGTGGCCAACACTTTTTCGTCGCGACGCAGGTGGTCGCACAGACGGCCCGGTGTGGCGACAACGATCTGTGCGCCATTCCGGATTGCTTTCAATTGTGGGCCCATCGGCGCACCGCCGTAGACGGCCACAACAGTCACGCCCGGCATCTGCTTGGCGTAGGTTTCGAAAGCGGTTGCAACTTGCAGCGCCAACTCACGGGTTGGGGCCAGGATCAGAGCTTGCGGCTCGCGCTTGGACGGATCAATGCGGTGCAGGATAGGCAGGGCAAAGGCAGCGGTTTTACCGGTACCGGTTTGCGCCTGGCCAATCATATCGTGCCCGGCAAGGATGATCGGGATCGACTGCTGCTGAATAGCCGAAGGCTCTTCATAGCCGGTAGCGACTACTGCAGCAACAATATTGGGATGAAGTTCAAGAGCGGCGAAGCCGCCGATTTCCTGGGTCATGGGTCTGCCTCTAAGTGCATCCGCAAAGACCCATGCTCCAAAGCTGCGCATGCCGTGTAAGACTCAAGAGTCACCCTGGCAGCTTTGTCGGCGGGGATTTGCGAAAACGATTGGATGAATGGATCGTCAAGGATAGTCCGCGCAGCGGACAAGCAGCCGAAGCTGACTTCGGGGAATTGCATTACCTAAACGTGGCCCGGCTAAAGGCCGGCGCGCACTATACCGGAATTACTCAAAAAAGGGAGTTTTTTTTATCGGAAAAATCCGCTCAACGCCCGATGGTCACGGGCTTTGCGCAGACTCGAAGGGCGCGCTATTTTGCTTGGGCCCGCCGCTGTTGGTCGTCACCGCTAAAACGATTCACCCTGGTGCTTGAAAGCCGTCTCGCCCATTCCCTCTAACCCCTTGAGGATCGCGTCCATGAATCAGCCCAGTGCCAGCCGTGTCAGCCGCGAACTGCGCGGTCACCTATTCCTGATCGGCCTGGACCGGGTCGCCAAGCGCAATGCCTTCGACCTGGAGCTGCTCAACCAGCTGAGCCTGGCCTACGGCGAGTTCGAAGCCAGCAGCCAGGCGCGGATCGCCGTGGTGTTCGGCCACGGCGAGCACTTCACCGCGGGATTGGACCTGGCCAATGTCGGTGCCGCCCTGGCCCAGGGCTGGCAGGCACCACCCGGCGGCTGCGACCCTTGGGGCGTGTTCGCCGGACCGCGGGTGAGCAAGCCGGTGATCGTCGCTGTGCAGGGCTACTGCCTGACCATCGGTATCGAGCTGATGCTGGCGGCGGACATCAATCTGTGTGCCAGCAATACGCGCTTTGCCCAGATGGAGGTGCAACGCGGAATATTTCCCTTCGGCGGCGCGACCCTGCGCCTGCACCAACTGGCCGGCTGGGGCAATGCCATGCGCTGGTTGCTCACCGGCGATGAGTTCGACGCCCATGAAGCGCTGCGCCTGGGACTGGTGCAGGAGGTGATGGCCAGCGAAGACCTGCTGCCCCGGGCCGTGGAACTGGCCGAACGCATCGCCCGGCAAGCACCGCTGGGCGTGCAGGCGACGCTGATGTCGGCGCGTCAGGCCCGGCTTGAGGGCGAAACACTGGCCGCTCAGGGCCTGCCGCCGCTGGTGCACAAGCTGATGAACAGCGAAGACGCCAAGGAAGGGGTGCGAGCGATGATCGAGAAACGCCCCGGGGTGTTCAAGGGCTGTTGAACCGGCTGGCCGGCGGATCGTCTTCGCCGGCCAGCCGTGGCCTGGCAGGGGTTTAAGTGGCGGGGCGAATGGCCTTGATCAGCGGCTGCAGGGAGTAACCCAGGCGCGGGGCCAGGGCTTCGGCCCGGGCATTCAGAGCTGGCAGATCGAGCGTCTGATCAAGATCGGAGGGCACGATCAAAATCACGTTGCCTTCCTTCACCGGCAGCTCCCAGTAATGCCGGTGATAGAGCCCGCGCAACAGCGCGGCGCCCAAGGGCTTGCCATCATCGGTGGCCCATTGGTTGATCACCAGCCAGCCCCCGGGATTGAGGCGCTTCTGGCAGTTTTCCAGAAACCCCCAGGCCAGATGGCCGACGCCGGGGCCGACATCGGTGTACAGGTCGACGAAGATCAGGTCGGCGGATTCGGCGCTGTCCAGCAGCTCCAGGGCATCGCCGATTCTTATATATAGACGCGGATCGTCGTCCAGCCCCAGGTACTCGATGGCCAGGCGCGGCACATCCGGACGCAGTTCGATGGCCTCGACGTCTTCAAGGGGCAGGAACTTCAGGCAGGCCTGGGTCAGGGTCCCGGCGCCCAGGCCGAGAAACAGCGCGCTCTCCGGCGCCTCATGACACAGGGCGCCGATCAGCATGGCCCGGGTGTAGTCGTACTCCAGCCAACTGGGGTCGGCGGTGAACACGCAGCTTTGCTCGATGGCGTCGCCAAATTCGAGGAAGCGGTAGTCCGCCACTTCCAATACCCGAATCATGCCGAACTCGTCATGAACCTCGGCGAGCACACGCTCGACGCGCTCCTCAGTCATTTCATCTCCTAGTCGCGGGGCCCGCAATCGGGCCGGCGCGAGAAACCAACCGCTCGGCAGCGAGCGGGAAAGGCGCGATTGTCGGCCAAGCGAGAGGAGCAGGTCACGCACTAATTTGCTGCTAACATGCCCCTCCCACCGTAAAACACTCGAGTCCGCGATGAGCCAACCCTGGAGCCCCGACAGCTGGCGCGCCCTGCCGATCCAGCAACAACCCCAGTACCCCGACGCCGCACATCTGCTGCAGGTCGAGCAGACCCTGGCCAGTTATCCACCGCTGGTGTTTGCCGGTGAGGCCCGGGAGTTGCGCCGCCAGTTCGCCGAAGTCACCCAGGGTCGCGCCTTCCTGCTGCAGGGCGGCGACTGCGCCGAAAGCTTTGCCGAATTCTCCGCGGCGAAGATCCGCGACACCTTCAAGGTGCTGCTGCAGATGGCCATTGTCATGACCTTTGCCGCCGGCTGCCCGGTGGTCAAGGTCGGGCGCATGGCCGGGCAATTCGCCAAACCGCGCTCGGCCAACGACGAAACCATCAATGGCGTGACCTTGCCGGCCTATCGTGGCGACATCGTCAACGGCATCGGTTTCGATGAGAAAAGCCGGGTACCGGACCCGGACCGCCTGCTGCAGTCCTATCACCAGGCCACCGCCACCCTGAACCTGCTGCGGGCCTTTGCCCAGGGCGGGTTTGCCGACCTGCATCAGGTGCACAAGTGGAACCTGGACTTCATCGCCAACTCGGCCCTGGCCGCGAAGTACAGCCAGCTGGCGGATCGCATCGATGAAACCCTGGCCTTCATGCGCGCCTGCGGCATGGACAGCTCGCCGCAACTGCGCGAAACCAGCTTCTTCACCGCCCACGAAGCGCTGCTGCTCAATTACGAGGAAGCCTTCGTCCGTCGCGACAGCCTGACCAACGACTACTACGACTGCTCGGCCCACATGCTGTGGATCGGCGACCGCACCCGCCAGCTCGACGGTGCCCACGTCGAGTTCCTGCGCGGGGTGAACAACCCGATCGGGGTCAAGGTCGGCCCGAGCATGAACACCGAGGAACTGATCCGCCTGATCGATATCCTCAACCCGAGCAACGATCCAGGCCGGCTCAACCTGATCGTGCGCATGGGTGCCCACAAGGTCGGCGACCACCTGCCACAGCTGATCCGCGCGGTCGAGCGCGAAGGCAAGCAAGTGCTCTGGAGCTCGGACCCGATGCACGGCAACACCATCAAGGCCAGCAGCGGCTACAAGACCCGGGATTTCGCGCAGATCCTGAGCGAGGTCAAAGAGTTCTTCCAGGTGCATCAGGCCGAAGGCAGCTATGCCGGCGGCATACATATCGAGATGACCGGACAGAACGTCACCGAGTGCATCGGCGGCGCCCGCCCGATCACCGAAGACGGCCTGTCGGACCGCTATCACACCCATTGCGACCCGCGGATGAACGCCGACCAGTCCCTGGAACTGGCCTTCCTGATCGCCGAGACGCTCAAACAGGTCAAGCGTTGAGAAGCGCTTTCGCGGGCAAGCCCGCTCCTACAAGGGCAGCGTAGGAGCGGGCTTGCCCGCGAAGCTCATCACGCCATGACCTCACGCAGACGGCGTGCGCCGTCACGTCGGCAATTGAGCTGAATCTGCTCCAGCCCCAGCCAAGTGGCCATCTGCCGTAGCTGCCCGGCCAACGCCATAACCCCCTCCTCGTCCAGGCCTGGCTCCTCCTCATGCACCGCATGCACCGCCAGGCAGCCTTGGGCTCGCTCCGCCCGCAGGTCGATGCGGGCGACAATCCGCTCGTTGTGCAGGAACGGCAGCACGTAATAGCCATAGACCCGCTTGTGCCTTGGCGTGTAGATCTCCAGCCGATAGCGGAAGTCGAACAGCCGCTCGGTGCGACTGCGCTCCCAGATCAGCGAATCGAACGGTGAGAGCAACGCACTGGCGTCGACCTGGCGCGGCACCCTGACCTGCGGCAGACAGTAGGCCGGCTGGCGCCAGCCCTGCACTTCGCAACTCAACAACTCGCCGGACTCCAGCAACTCCGCCAGACGCGCACGGCTGTCGCCGGGATCCAGGCGAAAGTAGTCTCGCAGGTCCTTCTCCGTGGCCACGCCCAGGGCCCTGGCCGCGTGCACCAGCAAGCCGCGCTGGGCCTGGGCTTCGTCCAGCGGCGACTGCTGGAGAATGGCCGCCGGCAGCACCCGCTCCGGCAAATCGTAGAGGCGCTCGAAGCCACGACGCCCGGCCACCGTCACTTCACCGGCGGCGAACAACCATTCCAGGGCGTGCTTTTCATCGCTCCAATCCCACCAGGGCCCGGCGCGCTCCTCGCGGGTGGAAAGGCTGCCGGCACCCAGCGCGCCCTGCTCTTGGACCGCCGCCAGAACCCGACGGACCGTGACCAGGCGCTCCTGGCCAAAACGCGCCAGCTGCGAATAGATGCCCTGCCCTTGCCGCGCCCGCTGCATCCGCCAGCGCAGCAACGGGTACATGGACATGGGCAGCAACGACGCCTCATGCCCCCAGTATTCGAACAAGGTGCGTTGCCGGCCCTGACTCCAGGCGGCCTGGTCGAGCAGCGCCTGTGGATAACTGCCCAGTCGGGAGAACAGCGGCAGGTAATGCGCCCGCACCAGGGCATTGACCGAATCGATCTGCAGCAGGCCCAGGCGCTCGATCTGTCGATTGAGCCCCGCGGCCTTGATCATTGCCGGCGGCCGGCGCCCGCCGAACCCCTGGGCGGCCAGGGCCAATCGGCGAGCTTGCTTGAGTGAGAAAGAACATTCTGCGGGCATGGGGGAGTCTCCTTGTCTGCCCGCACGCTAGCGCACCGGGAACCGGCTTGTGTAGCACCCTTGCCGCTATTTATGCATCGGGTCGTCCCAGAACGGGCGGACCCGCTCATGCTCGACATCGACCCGCGTGAGCCCCAGGTCCTTCAACGCCTCATCGCTCAGCCCGGCCAGCATCCGGCGCTCGCGCCCAAGCTCATACCAGCGCATGACCCGACGCCACAGGCCGCTGAAGGCCAGCGCCTGAAATGACAGCTTGTGGACCAGCACATAACCCTTTTGACCTTTCATCATCTTGCCCTCCAGTGGGGATGACGACAGTGTCTGCCGGGGCTTAAGATCAATCCAACGAATGTTTCTTATGCCATACATCTCAGGATTTGATGCAATGTCCCAGTTCCCTAGCATCGACACCGAAGTTCTGCGCACCTTCGTCGCCATCGCCGATGAAGGCGGTTTTACCCGGGCCGGCGAGCGGGTCAATCGCACTCAATCCGCGGTGAGCATGCAGATGAAGCGCCTGGAGGAAGACGTACTGCAGCGCCAGCTGTTCCAGCGCGACGGGCGCCAGGTCAAGCTCACCGCCGAGGGCCAGGTGCTGCTGGGCTACGCCCGACGCATCCTGAAACTGCACAGCGAGGTGTTCAACACCCTGCGCGAGCCGCACATGGTGGGCCTGGTACGCATCGGCACCCCGGATGACTATGTGATGCGCTTTCTGCCGGGGATTCTGTCGCGCTTTGCCCAAAGCTACCCGCTGATCCAGATCGAGGTGCATTGCGAGTCGAGCAAACAGCTGTTGCAACGCCAGGACCTGGACCTGTCCATCGTCACCCGCGAGCCGGGCAGCGAGATCGGCCAACTGCTGCGCAAGGAGCGCTTCGTCTGGGCCGTGGCCCAGTGCTTCAATCCCCACGAGCAAACACCTTTGCCCCTGGCAATGTTCAACAGCGACTGCTTCTGCCGGCTCTGGGCCTGCAACGCTCTGGACGCTGCGGGCCTGGACTACCGCATTGCCTACAACAGTTCCAGCCTGTCGGCGATCATGGCGGTGGTCAGCGCCGGGCTGGCGGTCACCGCCCAATTGGAAAGCCTGATCACCCCGGACATGCGCATCCTCGGCGAGGCACAGGGGCTGCCGCAGTTGCCGGAAGCCAGCATCATGCTGGTGCGCAACCTCAACAATCCCTCCCCGATCACCGAATGCCTGGCAGAGCACATCGTCGAAGGCTTCAAACTTTGAAGGCCAGCATCACGGCACACACCACCAGGAAACCGCAGAACAACCCACGCAACAGGCGCTCGGGCAAGGCATGAGCCACCTTCACCCCCCAACTGATGCTCAACAGACCGCCGGCCGCCAACGGCAGGCCGATCATCCAGTCCACCTGATGATGCAAGCCGTAGGTCACCAGGGTCACCCCGGTGCTCGGCAGCGCCAGGGCCAGGGACAGTCCCTGCGCCACCACCTGGGTGGTGCCGAAGATGCTGGTCAATACTGGCGTGGCCACTACCGCTCCGCCCACGCCGAACAAACCGCCCATGGCCCCGGAAGCGGCGCCCAGAACCCCCAGCCAAGGCCAGGAATAACGCATCTGCGTGCTGGCCGGCGCGCTGCTCATGAACATGCGCAGCAGGTTGTAGGCCGACAGCACCAGGAGAAAGGCGACAAAGCCGATACGCATCTTCTGCGCGTCAATGCCCACCGCCCAGATCGAGCCGAGCCAGGCGAAACAAAAGCCCATCAGCGCCAGCGGCAGGGCATGGCGCAGTTCGATGCGGTTGCGCTGGTGATAACGCCACAGCGCCAGCATCACATTGGGCACCACCATCACCAGCGCGGTGCCCTGGGCAATCTGCTGGTCCAGGCCGAACATGACCCCCAGCACCGGAATGGCGATCAAACCGCCACCGATCCCGAACAGACCGCCCACAGTGCCCAGGGCTGCGCCCAACAACAGATACATCACTAACTCGATCAAAGCGTCTCTCCTCACCCGAGAGCTGCATGCTACGCAGTCGGCCCTGGCTCGGAAACGCACAGCAACGCACAATGGCTGTGCCGTTTTCGCATAAGCGACCTGATCATGAATCCCAATATCCTCACCGAACAACTGGGGCTGTTTCTCGATGTGCTGGAAGCCGGAAGCTTTTCCGCCGCGGCCCGCCGTCATCCCCTGACCCCTTCCGCCGTGGCTCGGCGCATCGACAGCCTGGAAAATGCCGTGGGCACCCCACTGTTCATGCGCACCACCCACGCGGTAGTCGCTACTGCGGCGGGCCTGGCCTTCGCCGAACGGGCTCGGCGCATCGTCGCTGAACTGCAACTGGCTCGCGCCGAAGCGGTGTCCTTGAGCCACGCCCCGGAAGGCCTGATCCGCATTGATGCCCCGGCCGCCTTCGGTCGCCGCCATCTGGCACCGGCCATTGCCGACTTCCTGGCGCTCTATCCGGGGCTGGACGTGCAGTTGCACCTGATCGACAGCTTCGTCGACATGCAGGGCTCGCATCTGGGCAAGGTCGATCTGGTCCTGCGCGCAGGCCAGCGGGTGGATACGCGAATGGTCGCCACGTCCCTGGCCAGCATCGTGCGCATCGCCTGCGCCAGCCCGTCCTACCTGAAAAACCGCGGCATCCCGACCCATCCCGCCGAACTCAGCCAGCACGATGGCCTGGACTGGGACGGGCTGGCGCCGCTGTTTGCCTGGCGTTTCGAGCTTGATGGCCAGGTGCAGAGCCATCGCCCCCAGCGCATCCGCCTCAGTGCCAACAATGCCGAAGCGCTGCTTTCCGGGGCCCTGGCCGGCCTGGGAATTGCGCACCTGCCGACCTGGCTGGTGAGCGAATACCTGCTGCGGGGGGAACTGGTGCCGCTGTTCTGCGACGGCGGCCTGCCCAAGCCGGAAACCGCCGGCATCTACGCCTTGCGCATGGAACAGCACCCCAATGCCCGCAGCCGCTTGCTCCTGGAATACCTGAAGAGCCGTTTCAGCCCGATTCCACCCTGGGACCTGGCGCTGCAAAGCGCCATGGGCTAGGCCTGGGGGAAAATTATCTGGCGCATTAAAGACTCGCCCGCTAGATTCAGGACCATTAATGATCAAGGCCAGCCTCATGACCACCCAACCCTCTACCGCGGACACTTGCGAACAGCTGCTGCTGGATAACCAGGTATGTTTCGCCCTGCACTCCACATCGCTGCTGATGACCAAGGTCTACAAGCCATTGCTGCAGCGACTGGGTCTGACCTACCCGCAGTACCTGGCCATGCTGGTGCTCTGGGAGCGCGACGGACTGACCGTGGGCGAGATCAGCCAGCGGTTGCTGACCGATCCGGGCTCACTGACGCCACTGCTCAAGCGCCTGGAAGCCGAGGGCCTGCTGAGCCGGACCCGCAGCCGGGAAGATGAGCGGGTGGTGATTGTGCAACTGACCGAGCAGGGTCGCGCCCTCAAGGATCAGGCCCGGGAAATCCCCCAGTGCATCCTCGGCGCCAGCGGCCGCACGGTGGAGCAGTTGCGCCGGTTGCAGGAGGAGTTGCAGGTACTGCGGGGGCATTTGCAAGACAGCCTTTGAGGCGGCATCGATCAACCAGCTCCCAGCGGCGGGAGCTGGTTTTCGCAATGAAAATATATCTTTTTTAAAATCAACTGCTTGGCGCGAATTGATGGGCTTTTTGCGGTGTTCCCTGAAAAATTATCTTGCACACTAAATATTGGCGCAGTACATTTATTTCGCACTTACTTGGCGCGCAAACTATTAGCGCAAAAATAATCGATACGAGGCTCTCGCCATGCAAACTCTCTACACCGCTGTTGCAACCGCCACGGGTGGCCGTGATGGTCGCGCCGTCTCCAGTGACAATATCCTCGACGTCAAACTGGCCACTCCCAAGGAGCTGGGCGGTGCCGGTGGGCAGGCCACCAACCCGGAACAGCTGTTCGCCGCCGGCTATTCCGCCTGCTTCATCGGCGCACTGAAGTTCGTGGCCAGCCAGAGCAAGCGCAAGATTCCGGACGACGCGTCGATCACCGCCCACGTCGGCATCGGTCAGATCCCTGGCGGCTTTGGCCTGGATATCGATCTGCATGTACGCCTGCCCGGCCTGGCCCAGGATGAAGCGCAAAGCCTGGTGGACGCGGCGCATCAGGTCTGCCCCTACTCCAACGCCACCCGCGGCAACGTCGATGTGCGCTTGCACGTTAGCGTCTGAACGGCAAACGCCAGGCATAAAAAAGCCCGACTCGAAGTCGGGCTTTTTCATGTACAAGGTCGAGCCAGGATCAAACCTTGGCGCGGCCCTTGTAGGAACCGCCTTCGCGGGTATCGATCTCGATCATGTCACCGATCTCGATGAAGTCCGCAACACTCAGCTCGGTACCGTTTTTCAGTTTGGCAGGCTTCATCACCTTGCCCGAAGTGTCGCCGCGAGCGGAACCTTCGGTGTAGTCAACCTGACGCACGATGGTGGTCGGCAGGTCAACGGAAACCAGACGGTCTTCGAAGAACACGGCTTCGCAAACGTCGGTCATGCCTTCTTCGATGAACGGCAGAACCGCTTCGATGTCTTCGGCGTTCAGCTCGTACATGGTGTAGTCGGTGGTGTCCATGAACGTGTAGGTGTCACCGCTGATGAACGACAGGGTCGCTTCTTTGCGATCCAGGATCACGTCGTCCAGCTTGTCGTCCGCACCGTAAACGGTTTCGGTCTTGTAACCGGTCAGCAGGTTCTTCAGCTTGGTCTTCATGATCGCGCTGTTACGACCGGACTTGGTGAATTCAGCTTTCTGAACCAGCCAAGGATCGTTGTCGATACGGATCACGGTACCGGGTTTGAGTTCTTTACCAGTTTTCATTGCGAATATCCGAATTTGGATGGGATTTACAAAAATCTAGGCCGCGTATCATATCCAATTTAGGTAAAACTGCACCAGCGCCGCAGCAAGATCGGCCTGCAAGCCTTGTTCCAGACACCATTGCTGGGCATGTGCGGCGACTTCCGGCCAGTGTTGCAGCAGGTTTTTCCAGGGTTCGGTCATCGCGGCCTCGGTATTCCAGGCCTGCCACAGGGCCAGTACCGCCGCCTTGGCGCCCGGGGAAAGTGCCCGGGTGTACAGGACAAGAAAAGCCTCGAGCTTGTCCAGGTGAATATCTTCGTCCTGGCGATAGATATGCCAGAGCATCGGCCGCCCGGCCCATTGTGCGCGCACGAAGGAATCCTCCCCGCGCACCGCGTTGAAGGCGCAGCACCACAGCAAACGGTCGTAATCTTCCTGGCGCACAAAGGGCAAGACCTGGACCGTCAGCGACTGACGCACCTGCAGACTGCCGACCGTCAGAGATTCCACTCCCAGCCAGCGCTGCACGTCGCCCAGAATACGTCCTTCAGGCACCAGCAAATGAGTCGGTCGCGCATCGGCGGCCAACGCTTCCAGCCAACTGCCAAGGCCGGCGTTTTCGTAGGCAAACAGCGACATCAAGCGGCTATCGGCGGCGGGAGTCACTCCCAGGCCCTGCAGAAACTCCTGCTGGGCCTGGCGATCGGCCTGAAAATGCCGGCGGCGCTCAAGCAACCCGGCTTCGCGCAGCAAACCGCCCGTACCAGGCTGGAATCCGGGGAAGAAAAAGTACTTCTGTACGCCACGAAACTTCACTGACGGCAGGCCGTGGCAGCCACTGACCCAGTCTTCCGCACTCAGGTAATCCAGGTTCAACCACAGGGGCGCCCGCTCGCGGTCGGCCATGGCCTCCATATAGGCGTGGGGCAACTGGCAGGCGAACGCGGCAATCACCACATCCGCGGCCGCCTCAGCCTGCCACTGGGCCGACCAGTGCCGCACCTCGACCCCATCCTGTTCCTGGCGCTGCCGCTGGGTGTCAATTTCCGGGCAAATCCTTTCAAAGGCCCGCAGATCATCGACCCACAAGCGCACCGCGCATTGATGCTCGGCCACCAACTGCCGGGCCAGACGCCAGGTCACGCCGATGTCGCCGTAGTTGTCGACGACGCTGCAAAAAATGTCCCAGGAGGCTTTCATTCCAGTCCCCGATTGGCAAAGGCGCCGATTGTCCGCATAAATGCTCCTGCGCAGAAGAGCCAACCTCGATTAATCTTCGTGCGACAATCAGCCCTCGCCCACTACCGCCCGCCAGGAGGCAACCATGTCCTATCGCCCGCCCGCTCGTCGCCCCTTGCGCATCAGCTTCAATGCCCTGGCGCTCAGCGGCAGCATTGCCCTGGGCTTGTGGCTGGGTTTTCTGGCGATTGCCCTGACTTGCTGGCTGGGTTCGCACTTTCTCTTCAGCCAGCAACTGGCCCCTGTGGCGCAAGCCGTACAGCAATTGGCGAAGCCGCCGGTAGTGGCGCCGGAGCCACCCAATCGGATGTTCGAGCAATATCAGGACAACCTGCGCAAGAACGAAGAACTGCAATCCCTGGATAACGCTCGCAGCAACCCGCGCAACCTGTCCAACCCCAAATGCCAGTTCTGGTTGCAGCAGGACCAGACCGCGCCCAGTGACAAGAGCCGGGCCAATGTCCTGCAATTCTGTAATTGATCATGAATAAACAGTCTGTCTGCCAACTGATTCTGCAACAGCTCCGGGACGACCTGGAGGTCGCGGTACGGGCCGCACAAACCGCCTACGAAACCGCCACCCATGAAGAGAACATCGCCGAGAACAAGTACGACACGCTGGGACTTGAGGCGTCCTACCTGGCAGCCGGGCAGGCTCGCCGGGTCGAGGAGATCCGCCAGGCATTGAGCCTCTGGCAAAACCTTGGCCTGCGTCCCTACGACGCGCAGTCAGGGATCCAGGTCGGCACGCTGTTGGGACTTGAGGATGAAAATGGCCGCGAACAATGGCTGTTTCTCGGTCCGGATGGAGCGGGCTTGAAAGTCCAGGTGGTCGGACAGCTGGTAACCGTCATCACCCCGCGCTCCCCGCTGGGCAAAAGCCTGTTGGGCAAGTTCGAGGAGGATGAGGTGGAAATCGTGGTGGCGGGGACTCGGCAACACTTCACTGTCACCGAGGTCCGCTAGGATCAGTGAACCGGCAGTTCGACGCCGTCGAACAGTTCTTCCAGTTCCTGCTTGTTGTGGCAGGCAATGGCCTTGGCCATGACTTCGCGAGTCAGGTGCGGAGCGAACTTCTCGATGAAGTCGCACATGAAACCGCGCAGGAAGGTGCCGCGACGGAAACCGATCTTGGTGATGCTCGACTCGAACAGCTCACTGGCATCCAGGACCACCAGGTCACTGTCGAGCTTGGTGTCGACGGCCATCTTGGCCACGATGCCCACGCCCAGCCCAAGGCGCACATAGGTCTTGATCACGTCGGCGTCGGCGGCGGTGAACACCACCTTTGGCGTCAGGCCGCGATGACTGAAGGCTTCGTCGAGCTTGGAGCGGCCGGTGAAACCGAATACGTAAGTGACGATCGGGTACTCGGCCAGGGTTTCCAGAGTCAGTTTCGGCAACTTGGTCAGCGGGTGGCCCTGTGGCACCACCACGCAACGGTTCCAGCGGTAGCACGGCATCATCACCAGATCGCCAAACAACTCCAGGGCCTCGGTAGCGATGGCGAAATCCACGGTGCCGTCGGCGGCCATTTCGGCGATCTGCATCGGTGAGCCCTGGTGCATGTGCAGGGCCACATCCGGGTATTGCTTGATGAAGCTGCTGATCACCGGAGGCAAGGCGTAACGCGCCTGGGTGTGAGTGGTGGCAATCGACAGGGTGCCTTTCTTCTCGTTGGAGAACTCCTGGGCGATCTGCTTGATGCTTTCGACCTTGCGCAAGATCTCGCCGGCGGTAGTGATGATCCGCTCGCCGGCCGGGGTCACCCGCGTCAGATGCTTGCCACTGCGAGCGAAGACCTCGACCCCGAGCTCGTCCTCGAGCAGACGGATCTGCTTGCTGATACCCGGTTGCGAGGTGTAAAGGCTTTGCGCGGTGGCTGAAACGTTGAGGTCGTGGTGCGCCACTTCCCAGATGTAGCGCAATTGTTGAAGCTTCATATGAATCCCTCAAAGCAGGTAGACGCCACGGGTATCAGCGACGGTATATAACTATATTAATGGTCAGGAGAATAAATCTAGAACTTTTATTCAGATTTTTCCATTCCGCCCTCAGGCATCCCCCTGCCGTCGACGCTGGACCAGCGGCACCAGGTAAACCGGCACTTTGGACAACTGCAAAACCCGTGATGCGGTGCGCCCCAGAGGAGTTTGCGCACCGACCCCGTGGCTGTGACTTCCTACGATCAGCAAATCCACCGAGAGTTTCGCCGCCTGCTCCAGAATCACTTGGGACGGGTCACCCTGAAGCACCCGCACCGACTGGATCAAGCTCAGGTCGTGCATGCCTTCACCCAGTTCCTCGCGAAAACTGTCCAGTACCCGCTGTTCGATATTGGCCATCACGGTGCTCAGGCCCTGGCGATGAAACTCGTTCAGCGACTGCTCGTCCAGATAGCTCTGCAACACCGATTCGGCGAACAATCCCATGGGCTCCACAGCGTGCACTACATGTAAGTCGGCATTGAACGTTCGAGCCAGCTCCAGGGCATGCTGCATGACAAAGGGAGCGTACAGACCGAGGTCCGTGGCATACAGCATCGAACGAATCATATGACCTCCTCAACTGCCAAGATGGCGGAGATGGATTCAGCTTAGCAGTGCCAGGAACTGTGGGAGGCTGGAGGCAAAACCACCAGGTTTCGGGCTCAAGTCCTGGCTTCGTTGCTGATGCCATGAGGCACATGACCGGTAGCGACCACCTCGCGAGCGGACTCGCAATGACCGGCCTGGTCGTCGAAAAAAACATCGGCGGCGAAGGCTTCGAGAAAGGCCGCTTTCTCCAGGCCGCCCAGGAACAGGGACTCGTCGAGACGGATGTTCCACTCGCGCAAGGTGCGAATGACCCGCTCATGGGCCGGTGCCGAGCGGGCGGTGACCAGGGCCGTGCGGACCGGGCAGGCGTCGTCGGCAAACTCGCCCTGAAGCAGATTCAGCGCCGCCAGAAACCCCTTGAAAGGTCCTCCGGGCAGAGGCTCCCGCGCCGACTGCCGCTCACTGGCCTGAAACGCTTCCAGACCTGCGGCCTGGTAGACCCGTTCCGAGTCGTCGGAAAACAGCACCGCATCGCCGTCGAAGGCGATGCGCAGTTCGCCATTGGCAGCGCGTCGGGCCCCACCGGAAAGGATCGTTGCAGCGGCGAATCCGGCCTCCAGTGCGCTGCGGACATCGTCGGCATGAGTGGAGAGAAACAGATCGCTGCCGAAGGCTGCCAGGTAGGGATAGGGACTGCGCCCCCCCACAAATGCCGCACGAGAGATACCCAGGCCGTAATGTTCAATCGAGTTGAACACCCGCAGGCCGGTGTCGGCACTGTTGCGCGACACCAGCACCACCTCGACCCGCGCCCGGCCCAGGCTGGCATTCAGGCTCAGGAGTTTCTTCACCAATGGAAAGGCATCGCCTGGCTCAAGAATCTCGTCCTCGTGCTCGATCTGATATTGCCGATAGGCTTCGACGCCCTGGGCCAGATAGACCTTATGGCTTTCGCTCAGGTCGAACAAAGCGCGCGAAGAGATTGCCACCACCAGTTTGCCATCCAGTCCCTTTGCCATACCGCGCCCCCTTCAGGTCATAAGCTCAAACATGGTGCCGGTCGATAAAACACAGGCTCTGGTACAACGCCCGGATTTTCGGCAACTCGCAACCCGCGGCCCGTGCCGCTGCCAAAGGTGCAGCATAAATAGCCGCCAACTCCAGAGGGCGCTGATGCAGGAAATCGTGGTACATGCTCGGCCAATAATCGGGCATGTGCTCAGTGGACCTGAACAGTTGCTGTGCATAAGCCTCAGGGATCACATGACCGCAAGCCGCAGCCCCCTGCAAGACTTCCTGCATCAGGTCCTGAATCAGCTCGCGACTGGCCGGGTCGGCCATGAGCGGCGTGGTGCTGGCCTTGAGCAGCACCGACAGGCCGTTGTACGGCACATTCCACACCAGCTTCTGCCAGCGCGCCTGATGCAGATTGTTCATGGCCTGGGAGTCGAGCCCGGCAGCACGAAACAACGCCGCCCCCTCCTCGACCAGCGCCTGGCTCAGGGCCGGATCGGCACTGGCCGGACCACTGTGGTAACCCAGGTTCACCGCCCCCAGAGCCTGGTGTTCGATCTGGCCGGGGCCCGCGCGATGCACGCAGATAAAGCACAAGCCGCCTAATAGATGCAGCGTGTCGGGGAGCTCGGCACGCAAGGCGTCCTCCACGTCCAGCCCGTTTTGCAGCAACAGCACCTTGGCCCCAGGCGCCGCCGCCTGGATGATCGCCGGCGCCAACTGGACATTGTTGGTGGTCTTGGCGCCCACCAGCAGCCAGTCACAAGGTGGCATCTCTTCGGCACTGGCGTATGCCTGCACCGGCTTCAGGCTCAACACCCCATGCTGGGCGCTATTGACCCGCAGTCCCTGCTCCACCACCGCGGAGAACTCGCTGCGCAGCAGAAAATGCACGTCGAAACCGGCCCGCGCCAGCATCACCCCGTAAAAACCTCCGATCGCTCCGGTTCCGATAATGCCTATACGCGGCTTACGGTCTGCACCCATCAAGGCAACTCCTCTGGCATTCGATTGAGCGCCTGACGCAGGCCCGCAATGAGCGCATTGGGCGTCAGCCGCGATTCTAAGGATCCATAAAACTCACCGTCGCGCACCACGAACAGCGCCGGCAGGTGAAACACCTGATAGCGCTCCACTGCCCCACCGTTGTCGCCCGCATCGACCCAGCACAGGCGCGCGACCGGCAGTCCCATCCCGGGCAGCTGTGATCGTGCCCAGCGACAACCGGAGCAACCGGGGGAGGTGAAAACCACCAGGGAAACGCCATCCAGGCTCAGTAATTGCTGGTCGATGTCGAAGTCGGTCAGTTCCAATTCGATCACTATACTGGGGGAAATAATGTCAAATGGACGACACTCGGAGTCTGCGGTCATGGGACGTTTTCTGCCTCATCCTGATGATGTTCCGGTTGAACTGACCCTGCGCAAGTACGCCTGCATTTCGCGCCAGCGGTTGCACACTATCAGCCTCGGTGGCATGGCGTGCAATTACCACCGCGCCTGGCGCCACGGCACCGCGCTGGAGGTGCACATGCCCTCGCTGGGGGAAAACGCACGCTACAACGGTTATGTTGCCTGGTGCCTGAAACGCAAGCGCGGCTATCTGGTGGGTATCGCCTTCGTCGATGAGCAAACCCTGTTCAGCGCTCGCATGGGCGAGCAGGTGTGCCAGATCGCCCGCTACTGCCGCCTGCATGAACCGCTAAGCGAACAGCAATGCATCGAAGCCCTGGCTCTGGATTGGGTCGAACGGCATGCAGAAGACTATTCGCAAGACCGTGTACACCAGGCTTTTGTGCAGCCTTAGCCCAATAAAACCGCCCCTTGCCCATTGTAGAGTCACCGGCTAACGCGCTAAGGTTCCGCTCCCCGACGCGCTCAAATCCGCTGTGCTCCGCCGCGCGGGGATCGCTGGCGGCCGGCACCCGTGACCTGACGAGTAACACGATGGCTGATTTACCGATCAACGACCTAAACGTCGCCTCCAACGAGACCCTGATCACCCCTGATCAACTCAAACGAGACATCCCGCTGAGCGACACCGCCTTGCGCACCGTGACCAAGGGTCGCGAAGTGATCCGCAACATCCTCGACGGCACTGACCATCGGTTGTTCATCGTCATCGGGCCCTGCTCGATCCACGACATCAAGGCAGCCCACGAGTACGCCGAGCGACTCAAGGCCCTGGCGGCGGAAGTTTCCGACACCCTGTATCTGGTGATGCGCGTTTACTTCGAGAAACCGCGGACCACCGTTGGCTGGAAAGGCCTGATCAACGACCCGTACCTGGACGACTCGTTCAAGATTCAGGACGGTCTGCATATTGGTCGCCAGTTGCTGCTGGACCTCGCGGAAATGGGTCTGCCCACTGCCACTGAAGCTCTGGACCCCATCTCCCCGCAATACCTGCAGGACCTGATCAGTTGGTCGGCCATCGGTGCCCGCACCACGGAATCCCAGACCCACCGCGAGATGGCTTCCGGCCTGTCCTCTGCCGTGGGCTTCAAGAACGGCACCGACGGCGGCCTGACGGTAGCGATCAACGCCCTGCAATCGGTTTCCAGTCCCCACCGCTTCCTGGGGATCAACCCACAGGGCGGCGTGTCGATCGTCACCACCAAAGGCAACGCCTACGGCCACGTAGTATTGCGTGGCGGCAATGGCAAGCCCAATTATGACTCGGTCAGTGTCGCGGTCTGCGAACAGGCCCTGAGCAAGGCCAAGATCAAGCCGAACATCATGATCGATTGCAGCCACGCCAACTCCAACAAGGATCCGGCGCTGCAACCACTGGTCATGGAGAACGTCGCCAACCAGATCCTCGAAGGCAATCAGTCGATCATCGGCCTGATGGTGGAAAGTCATCTGAACTGGGGTTGCCAGGCCATTCCAAAAGACTTGTCGGACCTGCAGTACGGGGTGTCGATTACCGATGCCTGCATCGATTGGGAAAGCACCGAGAAAACCCTGCGCAGCATGCACGCCAAGCTCAAGGATGTACTGCCGAAACGCGATCGCAGCTGATCACATTCGCCAGACACAAAAACGCCGGGCCAAGCCCGGCGTTTTTCATGGTCGCCCCGATCAGAGCTTCGCGGCGTGACGCTGATGGCGTTCCATGTAGCGTTCTACATAGGAGCAGGAAGGAATCACTGTGTAGCCCATACGTTCGGCGTACTCCAGTGCCTGCTCGGTCAGCGCCGCGGCAATACCGCGCCCACGCAACGCATTGGGCACGAAGGTGCGGTAGATATCCAGGGTTTGCTTACCCAGGTCCATATAGGTCAGGTAGGCACGATGACCGTCCACATTGGTCTCGAACTGATGACCAGCCTGGTCATGGTGGATGGACAACGCCTCGCTCATCACTACTCCTTGCGGGTCTGGAATGCTGACCCCTACCTTACCGATGTTTTTCCGGCGAAGGAACAACTTACGCCACCTCGTGCCAGTCGGACGCCGAGTAGAAGCTACCGCTCTTGCATCGCGAGCACGTTACAAAATAGTAGGCGCCCTTGGCGCAAATGCTCAAGCCACACTCGTCACAGATCAGCGCAAATACCCCAATCGGGCCTTGCAGGAACCACTGCCCGGTTCAGCGCATGAATGGGTTGAGGCTATACATCGCCGGATGCTGGAACTTAAGACGAACAGCGCTTCTTAAAGTCACCGGCGAGATGGATAAAGATAGGCCAAGGCTGCGCGGAATCTGAAGAAAAGTGTCGGTCACGCAATATAGAACGACTTTAGCCTAGACTCCGAAACAGTGATCGGAAAAGTCCGTGAGCAATGCTGGCAAACGAGCAGCACCCTCTGGCAGAGCCTTGCGATTGAATATTTTTTATACAACCGCCCAAAAAGTTGCTCGAAAAAGAATCACCACCTAGAATTTTTTTTGCTTCTTGCGCTACGTCAGTTTACTTACTACAAGTAATGGGTAGTATGTACGCCGGTTATTTCCCCACTCTGGGGGGATAGCTACTAATAGAAAGTCCTTGAAGGGGAACACGATGAACAACGTTCTGAAATTCTCTGCTCTGGCTCTGGCCGCAGTTCTGGCTACCGGTTGCAGCAGCGTATCCAAAGAAACCGAAGCTCGTCTGACTGCTACTGAAGATGCAGCCGCTCGTGCTCAGGCTCGTGCAGACGAAGCCTACCGTAAAGCTGATGAAGCTCTGGCTGCTGCTCAAAAAGCACAACAGACTGCTGACGAAGCTAACGAGCGCGCTCTGCGTATGCTGGAAAAAGCTAGCCGCAAGTAATAGTCCCTCGGGATTGTTAACAAGCCGATCCATTTTTTGGATCGGCTTTTTTATTGCCCGGAGTTTTTCACCGGCAATAAAAAACCCGCCGCTGCCAGTCGACATCGGCGGGTTTCTATTACAGCGCTTACTGCTGCAGATCGTAGGACAGGTTGGACGTCGATGCCGCAGGCGCTGCGGTCGTCGGTACCGCGATCTCCACTGGCAGCCCGTCTTCGGCGGCCACTACATCACGCACCACGTCCCAGTTCATACGCAGGTTATTGGCAAGATCTTCGCGCTTGAGCAAGGCATTGATCACCGCAGTGTGTTTATCGACCACTGAAGGATTGCCCTTGTCATCCAATGGCGTGTGCGCCTCCAGATAGACTTTTCCGCCACTGACGCCGAACTTGTACGGCTCGTTGATGATGCGCACCGAAGTTCCGACCGGAACCATGCCAGCCATCTCCAGCACGTTGTTGTTGAGCATGCGGAAACAGCCATGGCTGGTGCGCATGCCAATGCCAAACTTCTTGTTGGAACCGTGAATCAGGTAGCCGGGGGTGCCCAAGGTGAACTTGAATGGTCCCAAGGGGTTGTCCGGCCCGGCAGGTACGACGCTTGGCAACGGGTCACCGTCGGCAGCGTGTTCTGCCCGGATCGACGCCGGTGGCGTCCAGGTCGGATTCGGAGTCTTCGCGGTGATGCTGGTGTGCGCGATCGGCGACCCCCAGCCCTCACGCCCAATGCCCAGGGGGAAGGTGTAAACCACATTCCGCCCTTTGGGAAAGTAGTACAGGCGATACTCCGCCAGGTTGATCACAATGCCTTCACGAGGCCCGGGAGGCAGGACAAAGCGAGTCGGCAGGACCACCTCGGTGCCGGCTCCTGGCAACCAGGGATCGACCCCCGGGTTGGCTGCCACCATTTCCAGGTAGCCCAGGTCGTAGGCGGTACCCAGATCGGCAAAGGTGTCTTCGTACTTGGCCTTGATCACCTGCACCTGGCCGACGATATCTTCACCGGGCGGCGGTAGAGGCAATTCCAATGCTGCAACGGGACCGGCCACACACAATGCGGCAAGTGTCAGGCAGCGGGTGACGGCAGGGAGGCGCGGCAACATCCGGATAATCCTTCGCATGAACAACGAGTGATAGAAACGCGATTGTACACCCCCGCCCCGAGGCTACGGGAGCCAAGCGGGGAGACAAGCACAGACACATGAAATCCCTGTCGCAACGGTCGGCGATCGACCGCCTACAGCTCGAAGCGCAGCTCAGGCCAGATCGGTGGCGTCCCGCGCTTTTGTGACTCCAGGATCGCCCGACACAGAGGGCAGAGTCGCTGGTCCTGGAAAATCGTCCGATCCACGCTCGACCAGCGCGGCTGCGCAGGCAGCAAGGTGCCGCACAAGGTCCGGTCGGCCGAACCACCCAATTCCAACTGCCGAGTCACCAGATGCACCCGAACTTCCTGACAGGCGAACAGGTCAAGCTGCTCATCAGGCTCGATCAGTTGATAGGCAAACAGGGACCAGGCGGGACGCGGCATTGGGGGCTCCAAATCGGGGGCGCCACATTAGCCGAAACACTGCCACTAGAAAAGCGTCAAAGCAGCGGTTTTAGCGTCGGCCAGACATTTTCCAGCAACTTGCCCTGGGCCGCTGCCGCGGGGTGCAAACCGTCCGCCTGCATCAGTTCGGGATGACCGCCGACCCCTTCGAGAAAAAACGGCACCAGGGCCACCTGCTTGTCGCTGGCCAACTGGCTATAGACCTGGGCGAACGCCCGGGTGTAGCGCACACCGTAATTGGGCGGCAACTGCATGCCCAACAGCAGAACCTTGGCCCCGTCGGCCTGAGCACTGTCGATCATCGACGCAAGATTTTGTTGCAATTGCTGCGGCGGCTGGCCGCGCAAGCCATCGTTGCCACCCAATTCAAGGATCACCACTTGCGGCTTATGTGCTGCAAGCAGCGCCGGCAGCCGCGCCTGCCCCCCCGCACTGGTGTCGCCGCTGACCGAGGCGTTGACGACCTTGTCGCTAAAACCCTGGTCCTTGAGCCGCTTCTCCAGCAGGGCCACCCAACCATCGCGGGTATCCAGGCCGAAAGCCGCACTGATACTATCGCCCACGATCAGGACCGTACCCGCCGCTGCGTTCTGGGCCATGCACATCAAGGCCAGGCCGGCACTCAAAAACCATACACGCATCGGATTCTCCATGGGCGCAAGCATTCTCACTGCGCGGAACCTTAGCAAAGTGGTTCCCAGCGCGGAAGGTGAACTGACCATCCTGCACGAACTCGACCTGGAGCTGAATCAGGGCGACAGCCTGGCCATCGTCGGCGCCTCCGGCTCCGGCAAATCCACCCTGCTCGGCCTGCTGGCCGGACTCGACCTGCCCAGCAGCGGTGAAGTGACCCTGGCCGGTCAGGCCCTGAGCCGCCTGGATGAAGATCAGCGGGCGCGGATCAGGGCCGAACACGTGGGATTCGTCTTCCAGTCCTTTCAACTGCTCGACAGCCTCAATGCTCTGGAAAACGTCATGCTGCCCCTGGAACTGGATGGCCGCCGTGACGCCCGAGAGCGAGCCACCGAGTTGCTGCAGCGAGTCGGCCTCGGCCAGCGCCTGAGCCACTCGCCACGCCAACTGTCCGGCGGCGAGCAGCAACGAGTAGCTATCGCCCGGGCCTTTGCCGCCGAACCCGATGTGCTGTTTGCCGATGAACCCACTGGCAATCTCGACAGTCACACCGGCGAACGCATCAGTGACCTGTTGTTCGAACTCAACAAGGAAAGCGGCACCACCCTGGTGCTGGTGACCCACGATGAACGCCTGGCCCATCGCTGCCGGCGCCTGATCCGTCTTGAAGCGGGCTTGCTGGTCGCCCCTCTGGAGCCTTGATGGCACGCATGCCACTGTTGCGCCTGCTGAGCCTCGCCGTCCGCCAGTTGCTGCGCGACGCCCGCGCCGGCGAGTTGCGCGTATTGTTCTTTGCGTTGCTGGTCGCCGTGGCGGCAAGTACCGCCATCGGCTATTTCGGCGCCCGTCTCAATGGCGCCATGTTGCTGCGCGCCACCGAGTTTCTCGGCGCCGACCTGCTGTTGGAGGGCAGCTCGCCGGCACGCCCGGAACAAATCGACAGCGGGCGCGAACTTGGGCTGGAGCATGCACGCATTGTCGAATTCTCCAGCGTCATCGCCACAGACAACGGCATCCAGCTGTCGAGCATCAAGGCCGTGGACTCCGCCTACCCGCTGCGCGGCCAGCTCAAGAGCGCAGCAGCTCCCTACGCCAGCGAAGAATCGGGCGGGGGGCCGAAGGCGGGCGAGGCCTGGGTCGAGTCACGACTGCTGACCGCCCTGAACCTGAAGATCGGAGACAGCATCGATGTCGGCCTGCAGACCCTGCGCCTGGCGCGGGTCCTGACCTATGAGCCCGACCGGGCCGGCAACTTCTACAGCCTGACGCCCCAGGTGCTGATCAGCCTGGATGACCTGCAAGCCACCGGCGTCGTCCAGCCTGGCAGCCGGGTCAGCTACAAGGAACTCTGGCGCGGCCCCGCCGCAGCCCTCGAACACTACCGCCAATTGATCAAGCCGGGACTGGCAGCCAACCAGCGACTGCAGGACGCCCGAGATGGCAACCAGCAGATCGGCGGCGCCCTGGGCAAGGCCGAGCGCTACCTGAACATGGCCAGCCTGGTGGCAGTGCTGCTGTCGGGTGTCGCCGTGGCCTTGTCAGCCAATCGCTTTGCCGCTCGCCGCTTCGATGCCAGCGCCCTGTTGCGCTGCCTGGGCTTGTCACGCCGGGAAACCATGCTGCTGTTCAGCGTGCAGTTGGCAGTGCTGGGGCTGCTGGCCAGCCTCGCCGGCGCGCTGCTGGGCTGGCTGGCCCAGCTTGGCCTGTTCTACCTGTTGCATGATCTTTTGCCCAACGACGTGCCACCTGGAGGACTGCTGCCAGCCATCGCCGGGATTGGCACCGGGCTGGTCGCCCTGGCGGGATTCGCCTTGCCGCCCCTGGCCGCACTGGGACGGGTCCCACCATTGCGGGTCCTGCGGCGCGACCTGCTGCCGATTCCCTCCAGCACCTGGATGATCTATGGCGCCGCGCTATTTGCCCTGGGCCTGATCATGTGGCGCTTGAGCCTGGATCTACTGCTGACCTTCGCCCTGCTCGGTGGCGGCCTGATCGCTGCACTGTTCCTGGGCGGATTGCTGCTGTTGCTGCTGCAAAGCCTGCGTCGCCTGCTGGCCCGGTCGTCCCTGCCCTGGCGCCTGGGGCTGGGCCAATTACTGCGTCACCCCCTGGCGGCGGCCGGGCAATCCCTGGCCTTCGGCCTGATTCTGCTGTCCATGGCCTTGATCGCCCTGCTGCGGGGCGAGTTGCTGGATACCTGGCAGAACCAGTTGCCCAAAAATGCCCCGAACTACTTTGCCCTGAATATACTGCCGGCCGAAAAGCAGGCTTTCAGCGATCGCCTGGTACAACTCTCGGCGCCCTCGGCACCGCTGTATCCGGTGGTTCCCGGACGCCTGGTGAGTATCAATGGCGAACCTGTGAGGGAGATCGTCAGCAAGGACTCCAGTGGCGACCGGGCCGTTCAGCGTGATCTGAGCCTGACCTGGGCCGCTGATCTGCCTGCCGGCAACAGCATCACCGAAGGCCAATGGTGGTCGAGCCAGACCGACGACCCGGTGCCTGGCGTGTCCGTGGAGGCCAAGGTGGCGCAAAGCCTGAAGCTGAAACTGGGTGACCGCTTGATCTTCACCGTGGCGGGAGTCAATCGGGAGGCCCAGGTCACCAGCCTGCGCAGCATCAACTGGGACAACTTCCAACCGAACTTCTTCATGATCTTCCAGCCAGGCACCCTGAAGGACATGCCCGCCACCTACCTCACCAGCTTCTATCTGAGTCCAGGTCACGACCAGCAGATCGTCGAACTGTCCAGGGCTTTCCCGGCAGTCACCATCCTTCAAGTGGAGGCCCTGCTGGAGCAGCTGCGCAGCATCCTGGCCCAGGTCACTCTGGCGGTGGAATATGTGTTGCTGTTTGTCCTGGCGGCGGGAATGGCCGTGCTGTTTTCCGGCCTGCAAGCCACCCTGGACGAACGCATTCGCCAGGGTGCGCTGCTGCGCGCCCTCGGTGCCGAACGACGGTTGCTGATCAAGGCCCGACGGATCGAGTTCGGCTTGCTTGGCGCGGTCAGCGGCCTGCTGGCGGCCCTGGGCAGCGAACTGATCAGCCTGGTGCTCTACCGGTTTGCCTTCGACTTGCCCTGGCACCCCCACCCCTGGCTATTACTGCTGCCGGTGATTGGCGCGCTGCTGGTAGGCGGAGCCGGAATTTTCGGCACCCGCCGGGCGTTGAACGCCAGCCCCTTGAGCGTCCTGCGCGAAGGATGAAGACTCATGGCTCGCCAGCGCCGGCTGCCGAGCCTACTTCACGTACTCGATCTGGTTGATCCACCAGCAGGTTTCACCCGCCGGGGTATGAACAATGGCTTCGTCGCCCACTTCCTTCTTCAGTAGCGCCCTGGCCATCGGCGAGTCAATGGAAATGTAGTCCTTGCGCAGATAGATCTCGTCATAACCGACGATACGAAAGCGCTTGATCTCGGCGGCCTCGTTTTCCACTTCGACCCAGGCACCGAAAAATACCCGGCCTTCCTGCTCCGGGGCGTAGGTCACCACTTTCATGTCTTCCAGACGCTTGCGGATGTAGCGCACCCGACGATCAATCTCCCGCAGCAGCTTCTTGTTGTACTGATAGTCGGCATTCTCGCTGCGATCCCCCAGGGACGCGGCCCAGGTGACCTTCTGGGTGATGTCCGGACGTTTCTCCCGCCACAGATAATCCAGCTCCTGCTTCAGTGCGTCGTAACCATCCTGCGTGATGAGCTTGGTACTCAATTGGCTTGTCACCTTCCAGCCTTGTAGCGGCTGTTCTGTTATTTGAATTAACCGTTGAACCCGGCCGATCTCGGGCGGCTGCTCTCCCCGCGCATCGTTAACGCAGCACTATCAGATTTGTCCGATTTAGATTTCAGAGAGGTCGGCCAATCATAGAGCCAAACCGCCGAGGCTTACGGCCTCAGACACATTTTAAGCAACAGAGTTTGCACTCGGCGCGCCTGACAACCTGCAACCTACCTCCGCAAAGAACCCGCCACCAACGACCAAAACCTCTAAAAAACAAAGGGAATGCACTAAATGGGCAACATCATTATCGTCGATGACCACCCACTGATCCGACTGGCCATCAGGTCGGTGCTGGAACCCCATCACCACACCATCGTCGCTGAAGCCGACAACGGTGCGGACGCCGTGCAGTTGGTGCGCAAACACATGCCCGACCTGTTGATCCTCGACCTGGGGATTCCCAACCTGGACGGGTTCTCGGTCATCGCCCATATCAAGTCCGCGGACCTGCATGTGAAAACCCTGGTCCTGACTTCAAGCGACTCGAAGAACTTCGCCTTGCGCTGCCTGCAGGCCGGAGCCGCGGGGTTTCTGTGCAAGACCGAGAATCTTCACGAACTGGCTAATGCAGTGAAGGCCATTCTGTCCGGGTACAGCTACTTCCCGGAAGACACTATCAATATCCTGCAGCAGAACACCAATGCCGCCAGCCAGGAAAGCGTACTGATCTCCCGCCTGACCGATCGCGAGATCACAGTCCTGAAACTGCTGGCCACCGGCCTCAACAATCAGCAGATTGCCGACGCCCTGCTGATCAGCCACAAGACCGTCAGTACCTACAAAGTGCGTTTGCTCAAGCGCTTCAACATTTCCAACCTGGTAGCCCTGGCTGAACTGGCAAAGCGCAATGCGGTTGTTTGAATAGCCAGCCCCGATCAGTGCATGAGCAAGGAGCATCCGCCACAGCTGGAGATACGCCAGCCACTGTCTGCTCGATGCAATCACTATCTAAATACGGCGCAGTCAGCAGCAAGCTGCGCAGCGCCGTCGGAGCCGCCGAACCACTAGCGGCGAATGATCAGCCCTTGGCGAGCGACGCGGGTCAATTGCTTGATGACTTCAGCGGCGTGCTCGGCACTGGGTGCCGGAATGACCGCCAGATCAAAGCTGTCACTGGCAAAACGTGCCAGGGACTCGCCCTCTTCGACGAACTGGATCAGAAATGCCGCCGGGCCCGCGGAACGCCGCGGCCAGCCATCGAGATAACGCAACAGGGTGGGTTGGTGCTTGCCGCCAAGAAGAATTTTCGGGTTGCGCTGGGAAAGACTCGCCGTGAGCGGCGCAAGACGTACAAGGGGGCGTGGTGCATTCATCGTATTGTGTCTCTGCCTCTGGTTTCTGCCGGGCAGGTGAGAGGCAACACCGAACCAGCGCTTTAGCGGTATTTCGAAGCCTGCCTGCAGCTTCTATCGATGGTCTTTCGACTCACCTGGCGCCCCGCAAGTAGCTGTTTAAATCGGCGCATGGGCAGCATCCTAGAGAAGCCGGCCGGTCAGTGTCAAGATTTCGCAGCAACGAAAAAGGCCTGCACAGGCAGGCCTTGGAATTTCTCCTAAGGGTTGATCCAGAGCGTCCGAAAGCCACCAGCGACGGACGAATCAAGCCCACGGATTACTTGGCGATCGTTGCATCCAGCGACAGTTTGCCGGCGCCTTCAAACAGCACGGCAAGGGTACCGCCCAGCAGCGCCAGGGCGAATTCATAGCCATTGTTGGCCATGAACAAACCGTGGCTGATATGCACCGAAAAGATTGCCACCAGCAGGGTGAACGACAGGCCCAGCGCAGCAGGACGCGCCAACAGGCCAATGATCAGCGCCAGACCCGCGAAGAACTCGGTACCACCGGCCAGCAACGCCATCAGATACCCCGGCGCCAGGCCGATGCTCTCCATCCACTGAGCCGTCCCCGCCAGGCCGCCACCACCGAACCAGCCAAAGAGTTTTTGCGAACCGTGGGCGGCAAAGATGATGCCGACGAAAATCCGCAAAACGGTCAAGCCATAACCGGCGCGAGTGCTCAGTACGTTTTTGATCAGTGTGCTCATGCTGTGTAGTCCTGTGTAAGACGGGGAAGTTGGTCGCCATATTAATCAGTTTTTATCATGTTAAAAGCGGAATAATTCCGAGATAACAATCAGTATTTTCGATTATTTGCGAGACGCAACTTTTCGCTCCCGAGGCTCCAGCGAGTCCCGTTCACGATCGAAGGCCAGATAGTATTTGTTGACGCTATTAACATAGCTGACCGCGCCCATACCCACCTGCTCCATGGCGATTCGCTCCACCTGGAAAAACCACTGATTGGGATTGAGCCCTCGCCGCCGGGCTTCGCTGCGCATGCCCTGCACCCGTTCCGGCCCCATGTTGTAGGCGGCCAGGACAAAAGCCATGCGCTCGCGTTCGTTGAGCTTGGGACTGGCAAAAAACTTGCGACGAATCATCGCCAGGTACTTGGCTCCCGCCTGCACATTGCTATCGAGGGACTGGATATTGTTGACCCCGACCCGTTGCGCCGCCGAAGGCGTGATCTGCATCAGTCCGGTGGGGCCACTACCGCTCCTGACGCTGGGTTGCAGAGCCGACTCCTTGAACGCCAGGGCCGCCAGATTCAGCCAGTCCATGCCCTGTTCCCCGGCATGCTTCTGCAGCACCGGACGCAGTTTCTCCAGGCGCTGTCGGTCGGCTTGGGCCAGGGGGTAATGCACCTGATACTGACGCCGATAGATGCGCAGGAACGCCACATCCTGATCCGCCGGGGTCTTATAGCTCTTGAGAAAACGGTCGATGCTGGCCCGCAGCATCGACGCATCGCGCCGCACAAACCAGTGCTCCTCGCCCGGCTCGCTGATCTTCAACTGTCGATCGAAACGCAGCTTGGGCAGGATCTTGCTCCAGCGCTCGGCAATCGGCTGCTCGACGATGGTCAGGTGAAAGATTCCCCCCTGGACCATTTCCAGCACGTCCTCCACCGCCAGACTCGGATCCACCCACTCGACCTTGATCGGCGCCAGCTTGCGCAACGCCAGTCGCTGATTGATCTGACTCACCGCCTCGCCGGCGGCACTGCCGGTGGTCAGGGTCAGCGTCTTGCCGGACAGCTGTTCGATCCGCGTGTAACGACGCTCGCCCTTGATACCCACCAACAGCAACGGAACATTGCTGACGATGGGATCGCTGGAACTGACCGCATGGCCCGGCAGAGCCTCCAGTAATTCCCCAGGCGCCACCAGATCGCCCTCTCCCCGCTGCAACGCGCCCAGCAACTGATCCTTGGCTTTGGGAATGATCTTGAGGCTGATTTCCTGTCCGTCACGGGCATGACCATTGAGGTATTGCTCGAACGCGCGCAAGCGATGGTATTCGACGCCGATGGCTTGTCCCTGGACCTCACCGGAGCTGTTGCGGCTCTGATTGACCAGCACCCGCAGCACGCGGCTGCTGCGGATCTCTGCCAGGTCGCGGACCTTGCCGGACGCCAGGGCTTCCGGCGGTCCGGCCAGACGGGCCAGCGCCGGTAAGGGCAGCAGCAGCGACAGGCACAGCGCGAGCAAGATCGAGGGTCGGGTCATCCGTTCTCCGCAGGAAATACTGTTCAACCCTTCGTCGTTTTTTGAAGGCTTGATCGACAGAAACAGAGCGCCTTGAGCGCTGGCAAGGTGCAAAAGAGCAGCGAAACGGCGGCACAATGCCCGGCCGCTACGTGCTTCTGGCAGCAAAAGACAGCGTTAACTCGTTGTAGTTCTTGGCTTTTCTTATAAATCTACAGCTCTGATATGCTTTCCGGCCGCAGGCGGAGATAGCACCATGCAACTCATCGATATCGGCGTCAACCTGACCAATCCCTGTTTTGCCGAAAAACACCAAGCCGTTCTCAATCGCGCCTATGAGGCCGGGGTCTGCCAATTGATCCTCACCGGAACCAGCGTCGATGGCAGCGAACAGGCCCTGGAACTGTGCCAGCAACTGGATGCCGACGGGCAAAGACTGTTCGCCACTGCGGGCCTGCACCCTCACTCTGCCAGCGACTGGAATGCCGACAGTCCGCGGCGCTTGCGCGCCCTGCTCAGCGAGCCGCGGATACGGGCGGTGGGCGAATGCGGGCTAGACTTCAACCGCGACTTCTCCCCTCGCCCGCAGCAGGAAAAGGTCCTGGAAGAGCACCTGGCCCTGGCGGCCGAACTGCAACTGCCAGTGTTCCTCCACGAACGCGACGCCAACCAGCGTCTGCTGGACATTCTGCGAGACTTTCGTGACCGTTTGCCGGCAGCCGTGGTGCATTGCTTTACCGGCGAGCAACGAGCGCTGTTCAGCTACCTCGACCTGGACCTGCATATCGGCATCACCGGCTGGATTTGCGACGAACGCCGGGGCACCCATCTGCATCCACTGGTGCGCAACATCCCCCGGGGACGCCTGATGCTGGAAAGCGACGCCCCTTACCTGCTGCCCCGCAGCCTGCGGCCGAAACCGAAAAATGGCCGTAACGAACCGGCCTACCTGACAGAAGTCCTGCGGGAAGTGGCTCTGCACCGGGACGAAACGCCGCAAGACCTGGCCCGCCACAGCACGGCCTGCTCCAGAGCCTTTTTCAACTTGCCAGAAATTGCTTGACCCATATCAAGATTTTTCCGAGATCATAGCGGCACAATACTGGCACCTTGCCAATACTGTTTCGCTCAATCAGAGAAGACCTTCTATGGGTGCCTGGCTTAGCAATATCTCGCTGAAATACAAATTCTGGGCGGTCAATGCGGTCGCCTTCGTCACCACCCTGTTATTGGTGCTGTACGCGGTGCAACTGGAGCAGCAGGCCCGTAGTCAGGCCGCCCAGGCCGCAGCCCGGAGCCAGGCCCATCTGCTCAATGCCTGGCCTGCGGGACAGCCCTTGCCCAGTGGCGAGAACCTGTTGGCCTTCTCCCAGGGCCAGACTCCCAGCCTCAACGAACAGGCCTTGCCTGAACTGAACGGCGCCAACGGCTGGGTCGAAATCAATCACATGCCGCTCTTCGGCGACAACCCGCTGCTGGGTGCGGAGGTCGTCAGCCGCGCCAATGGCCAGCAGGTTGCCGTACTGGCCCACGCACCGAGCCTGGCTCAGGTCTTCAGCGACCGCTTCACCCATTACGCCGTGGCCGTCTTCATCCTGATGTTCGCCATGCTTTGCGCCTCGCAGTTGCTGATCCGCTTTCTCCTCAGCCAGCTCAACACCCTCAAGGATGTGATGCTGCATGTGGAGAAAACCGGCGACCTGTCGGCCCGGGTGCCGCTGTCCTGCAAGGACGAAGTCGGCCAGATGGCCAGCGCCTTCAATGCCATGCAGGCCGGTTACCAGCGGGTGGTGAACACCGTGGCCAACACCGCTCGCCAGCTGGATCAGGGCGCCGCGCGCCTGGCCTCGAGCATGAACGATGTGCGTCACGGCATGCTCGGTCAGCAAAGTGAAACCGATCAGGCCGCCACTGCCATCAACGAAATGTCCGCCACCGTCTTCCACATCGCCCAGCACGCCGGCGCCACCCGGGACCTGTCCCAGACCGCCGACACCCTGGCCGGCACCGGCCATGAAGTGGTCGGCCGAGTGCAGAAGTCCATTGCCGGGCTCTCCAACGGCGTGCAGCAAACCGCCGAGATGATTCAAAAGCTCGCGGAAGACAGCCAGAAGATCAACGGCGTGGTCAACGTGATCCACAGCATCGCCGAACAGACCAACCTGTTGGCTCTCAACGCCGCCATCGAAGCCGCCAGAGCCGGCGAAATGGGCCGCGGCTTTGCCGTGGTGGCCGACGAGGTGCGCAATCTGGCCAAACGCGTACAGTCTTCCACCGACGAGATCACCGGCATGGTCGCAGCCTTGCAGGCAGGCACCCGGGACGCCGTGGACTTCATGCAGGAGAGCTCGTTCAAGGCCGACGACTGCGTACAGCAGGCCCAGGAAGCCGGGGCGGCTCTGGCGGAGATCACCGGCGCGGTGGCGCAGATGCGCGAAAGCAATACGCAGATTGCCGTGGCCGCAGAACAACAAAGCCAGGTGGCCGAAGAAATGAACCGGGCGGTGGTGAGCATCCGCGACGTCACCGAAAACACCGTGCAACAGACCGTGGCCTCCGCCACCACCAGCAGTGAACTGGCGACCCTGGCCGGCGAACTGAGCAAGGCCATCGGCCAACTGAAACTCTGATCCCCTGCACATGCCCGCTGGCTATCGGAACGATAGCCAGCCTTGATTCGCCCTCTTACGACCTCGCCCCTATTCTTGGTTCACGAGTTTTCAAGAACTGAGGATGATCACCATGGGCAAACGTCACCCCAATCTTCCGGCCTGGCAATGGCGCGTCTACCCGCAGAGCCACCAGCACCCGACCAATCTGGTGTTGCACCTGATTGCCGTACCGCTGTTCATCGTCGGTTTTCTGCTGATTGTCTCGGGCGTGTTTTCCCTGAGTTTCCTGAGTCTGGCCATCGGCCTGGTCGGTGTATTGGCCGCCCTGGGCCTGCAACGCCACGGCCATAGCCTGGAAGCCCAAGCCGTCGAGCCTTTCACTGATCGCCAGGACGCCGTGCAACGCCTGCTGGTGGAACAGTTTCTGACCTTCCCGCGCTTTGTCCTCAGTGGTGCCTGGTGGCGGGCCTGGTTGCAACGCCACCGGCACTGAGGCCTCAGGCGAAGATGGTCACCGTCTGCCGGCTCAGAGCAATCAGTTGTCCATCGGGACTCCAGAGTGCCGCCGCCGCGTGGCCGTAACCGTCGCGGGCATGTTCGGTTTCCACCCGGTACTTGCACCAGTCCAGGGTGCTGACTGGCAGCAGCGGCTGCACGAACTCGATGGTCCAGGTCAGGGTGCTGCCGGCGGCCGGCTTGCTCAGGTGCGGCAACAAGGCCGGCGGCCAGGCATCCACCAGCGCCAGGATGTGCGCCTCGGTCACGGGTTCTTCCTTGACCTCCCCGCGCAAACGCACCCAGCCGCCCATGTCCCGGGAACGGTTGCCGGTAAAGGGCAAGCCGCCAACGCTCCAGCGCATCGCCAGATGGCGCATGAACTCCGGGGTTACGCCCTTGATGTAGGGCAGCTCCTGGCAGTCATCCCAGTGTTTCATCTCGGGCGCAGGTTCGGCGTCAATCGTCACCGAAGACTCGCGTGAGGCGCCAAAGCTGCCCTGCACCAGGGTCACCACCTGGCCTTCCTGCATCACCCGTCCCAATACCTGGCTGACCGCCTTGCCTTCACGCAGGACATCCACTTCAAAACTGACCGGAACGTCCGGCGCCACGGGCCCGACAAAAGTGACCGCCAAAGAGCGCACCGGGCGGGCGGCCGGAACCTTGGCGCGCATCGCTTCGTACTGCAGGGCGACCACCAGGCCACCGAAACTGGCGCGACCTTGAGCCCACTCGGCCGGAATGGTCAGCGCCTGGGGCTGGCTGCGAACGGCTTCGAGCAAATCATAGAAACGCATGAAAACCTCGGGGGCAAAAAAAAGACTCAGGGATCTTAACCAGCGCCTTAGAGCCGCACAGCCACTATTCCGGCCAAAGCAGCGGACAGATAAGCCGCACAATGACAATCACTTTCGCAAGCAATCGTCGTACAACTGATCCAGCACCTGGTCAGCCGCGGTTTCGGCCTTGAGCATGGTTCGACGCCAGACGGCGACACAGGGCAGCAGATCCGCTTGCTGCTCGGCCTGCGCCAGCCACTGCCAGCAGTCATGCCAATCCCCCAGGGCGCCCTGGGCCGCCTTGAGACGTTTCATCGCCAGCGCCGGCAAACGATCGAGCTCGGGATAGGCATCGGCCGCGTAGCGCACACGCTTGATCAACAGCCGCAAACGATGGCGATCGTGAGCGGGGTCCTGCAGCGCCTTGCCCAGGGCTTTCCACTGCTTGGCCAGGCGCTTCTCAATCCGCACGCGCAAACCTCGGAGCAAACCCTGGCGCTGGCAAGCCCGCAGGAATCGCGGAAACGCATCCAGTACCAGGAACAGCTGGGCCAGCTGGGGTCCGCCAGCCACTGCCGAATACTCCCGGCGCAACTGGGCGGTGCGCCGCTCGGCGGCAAGGTGCTGGCCATGCTGGTGCAGATAAGCCGCCAGTACTTCACGGTCACGAATCGGCGTTGTCAGTTGCCCAACCGCGCCGGCTGCCGCCTCCAACTGCTCGACACCGGGCAAGCCGCGCAACGGGCGCAACAGGCTGCGCAAGCGGCGCACGGTGATGCGCAAGTCGTGCAGCGCCTCGGCATCGGTGGCCGCCGCCATGCGCGCCTGACAAGCCAGCAAGCTCACTTCCAGGCTCAGGATCTGAACCACCAATCGATCAACCAAGGCAGACATCACGGGTTCCCCAATACGACGTGCAAGCCTGAATTCGGCTTATCCAGCTCAAGAATGAAAACGTGGGCCCGTGACTGGCATTGCGCCCGGTCACGGCCCCACGCTATGAGGGTTGCCGCTTCAGCGTAGCGCCTGGCGCGACTCAGCGCCCGGCACGCGACTCGCGAATGTAGAAGCGCGCCTTCTCGGCTTTCTTGGTGCAGCCTTCAAAGGCTTCGAATTGTTGCTGGGTCTTGGCACCGGTCAGCAGCGACAGGGCCTTGGAATAGCTCACGGTGCCAGCGAACCCTTCGGCCTTGGCCAGGTCCAGCTCATGCCAGGCGGCGTCCAGCTGAGTGCCGCAACTGTCACGGTAGGCGGTCTTGCCCGCGCAACCGGTCAGAACCAATGCAATCAGGGGCAAACAGATCCAGGCTTTCATCAATGACACCTCAGGAAAAAGAAACAGTCGTACAGGTTAAGACGATGGCAGCCGCGAAAAGTGCCTGACTCGACCTTTGGAAAATATAGCCGCAGGAGCATAACGTCACCGCCCCATCGCCCCTAGGAAAAAACACTGATGCAAGCCGCAGGCGCATCAGCAATTGAACCCCGGGGCGCTATGGGTGCATTGTTGCAGCCTGTTTGGCGAAGGGACGAATCATGAACAAACGTGTTGCATTGGTCCTCGGCTCAGGAGGCGCACGCGGGTATGCCCATATCGGGGTCATCGAGGAGATCGAAAGACGCGGGTATGACATTGCCTGCATCGCCGGTTGCTCGATGGGCGCGGTGGTGGGCGGCATCTACGCGGCAGGCAAGCTCGCCGAGTACCGGGAATGGATCGAAAGCCTGGACTACCTCGATGTGCTGCGCCTGGTGGACGTGAGCTTCCGCCTGGGGGCGATTCGCGGCGAAAAGGTCTTCGGCCAGATCCGCAAGATCGTCGGTGACGTCAACATCGAAGACCTGCGCATTCCCTACACCGCCGTGGCCACCGACCTCACCAACCAACAGGAGATCTGGTTCCAGGAGGGCTGCCTGCATCAGGCCATGCGCGCCTCGGCGGCCATTCCCAGCCTGTTCACCCCAGTGATGCAGGGCAATCGCATGCTGGTGGACGGCGGCCTGCTCAACCCGCTACCGATCGTGCCGGTGGTGTCCAGTCATTGCGACCTGATCATCGCGGTCAACCTCAACTCCACCAACCAGCGCCATTACCAGTTGCCGGTGATCCAGCGCCCGCCGGCGTTCAAGAGCCGCTTCGACAGCCTGATCAATTCCCTGGGCTCGCACCTGCCGTTCCGCCGCAAGCAGGCCGAGCAACTGTTGCTGCTCGAACAGGAAGCCTTCAAGAGCGAAGCGGCCGACATCAATCCCTGGGTCGAAGGCGCCGAGCCGGAGGCCCAGCAACCGGCGGCCGCACCGGAAACCGAAGGCGCGCCCAAGTCCGCCAGTGGTTCATTCATCATCGACAACGTCGGCCCGGCGTCGCTGCTGGATCTGGTGAACCAGAGCTTCGAGGTGATGCAGACCTCCCTGGCGCAGTACAAGATTGCCGGCTACCCGCCGGACATCCTGATCAACGTGCCCAAGCGCGTGTGCCGGTTCTTCGAGTTCTACAAGGCGCCGGAGCTGATCGCCCTGGGGCGGGAAATCGCCAGCGACACCCTGGACCGCTACGAACAGGAACAGCGCTGAGCCAGCAAGAGCCGAGCCCGACAGCTCAGGAATCGCCGCCCAACAGCCGGTAGCCCACTCCCGCCTCGGTCACGATGAACCGAGGCCGGGTCGGATCGTCCGCCAGTTTCTGCCGCAGATGCCCGACCACGATCCGCAGGTAGTGGCTGTCCTCGGTGTGGGTCGGTCCCCAGATGTCCTTGAGCAACTGCTGCTGGGTGATCACCCGCCCGGGATGCCGTGCCAGCTGCGCCAGCACGGCGTATTCCTTGCGGGTCAGGGCCACTTCAAGACCGTCCAGAAGTACCCGGCGATAGGCCAGGTCCACCGTCAGCGGCCCCACCTGCAAGGCCGCTTCCTGCACCTCGCCGGCGGGCGCCTGGCGCAGCAGGGCGCGGATGCGTGCCAGGAACTCCTGGATGCCGAAGGGTTTGGTCACGTAGTCATTGGCGCCGCCATCCAGGGCTTCGACCTTCTGCACTTCGCTGGCGCGCACCGAAAGCACCAGCACCGGCACCGTCGACCACTCGCGAAACTCGCGCAGGACCTGCTGGCCATCCATGTCCGGCAGCCCCAGATCGAGCACCAGCAGGTCCGGTTTGTTCAGCGCCGCCTGGGCCAGGCCTTCGGCACCGGCTCCGGCTTCAATCACTTTGTATCCTTGTGACGCCAGGCTGATGCGCAGGAACTTGCGGATCTGCGGCTCGTCGTCGATGACCAGGATGGTCGCGGTCTGGCTCATGGGTTCAATTCAAGGCAAATAAGAGGCAAAAGAGTAGCGCACGCCGGGCCACATCCAAATGGCCTTCGTGCGCACTGGCAGTGTTGCGGATCACGGCTTGTCACAGGTCGTTCTCCAGCTCCGGCTGGGTCTGCAGCGGCAGGTGCAAGGTGATGCAAGTGCCCTGGCCGTCGATGCCTTCGGCGACGCTGATATGCCCGCCATGGGCGCCGACCATGCCCTGACAGATCGCCAGCCCCAGGCCCGTGCCCTGCCCGCCACGATCGCCGCGGGCGGAGGTGTAGAACATGTCGAAGATCTTCGCCCGCTCCTCCTCGGGAATCCCCGGCCCCTCGTCGCTGACGGCAAAGCTCAACTCCCCCTCACCGGCACTGACTTTCAGCTGCAAACGCCCTTGGGGCGGCGAGAAGCGTGCGGCGTTTTCCAGGACATTGACCAGCGCCTGCTCGATCAGGGCCGCATGGACATAGAGCAGCGGCAGGTCCGGCGGCAGCTCGGTGCTCACCCGCAACGGCGCCAGCACCACCCGCAGACGGTTGAGGGCACTGCCGACTATGTCCCCCGGCGCCACCCAGTCCCGGGCCAGCTTCAACGCACCATGCCCAAGCCGGGTCATGTCCAGCAGGTTCTGGATATAGCGATCCAGGCGCTCGGCTTCATCCCGCGTCCCTTCGAGCAATTCGCGCCGATCTTCCAGGGGGATCGCCTCCCCCAGGGCCAGCAGGCTGTCGATACTGCCGCGCATCGACGTCAGCGGCGTGCGCAGGTCGTGAGACACCGAGGCCAGCAAGGCACTGCGCAACTGTTCGGTTTCGCCGTGCAGGCGCGCCGCCTCCAGGTCCTCGGCCAGACGCGCCCGGGCCAGGGCCTGGGCCAGGGGCTGGCTGAGGGCCGTGAGCAAGCGCCGGCGCTGACCGCTGAACTCCTCGCCTTCCCTGGGGCACACGCCCAACAGCCCCAGGGGACCGTCGTCCACCGAGAGCGGCCACCACCACCAGCGTCCGAATGGCAGGGTCCCGGTGCCCAGGCCCGCCGGTTGATCATGCTGCCAGGCCCAGTCCGCCGCGGCCCGCTCGGCCTCGGAAAACTGCAGCGAACCGCCGGTCTCGACTTTCCAGCCGCCCTGCCCGTCGCGATTGAGCAGGCAGATGCGCAATTCATCGCGACCGTGCAGGTGCTGGGCTGCGGCGCTGATCACCGCCTGCCGATCGGTGGCGGCCGTGAGCTTGCGCGACAGATCGAGCAACTCGCCGGTTTCCTCCTGGGTTTCACGCAGCGCCTGCAGCTGCCGCCGCTGGCGCGCCGCCAGGTTGCCGGTGAGCGCCGCCATGAGCAGGAAGAACAACAGGGTCAGCACATCCTCTTCACGTTGGATGGCAAACGAGAAACTGGGCGGGATAAACAGAAAGTCATAGGCCAAAAACGACAGCGCGGCGCAGGCCAGGGCCGGCCCCAGGCTGCTGCGCACCGCCACCAGCAACACCGCGGCGAGAAACACCAGCGAGATGTTCGGCAGCGGCAGGACACTGGCCACCCCCCAGGCCAGGGCACTGGCCAGAACGGTGGCCAACAGCGCCAGGCCATAGTCGAACCACTGCAGGGAATGCTGGCTGCGCAAGCCCGGCTGATGCGGCAGAGGATCGGTGTCCAGGACATTGATCTCCAGGCCCTCGGCGTTGCGCAACAGGCGCGCCGCCAGGCCGCCGCCAAACCAGCGCCGACGCCAGCGACGACTGGACTGCCCCACCAGCAGCAAACTGGCACGGCGTTCGGCGGCGTGCTGGATCAAGGTCTTGGCCACCTCGCCGGCGCGCAGCAGCACCACCTCCCCGCCCAGGCGCTCAGCCAGTTGCTGCGCCGCCTGCAACCGCAGGCGCGATTGCTCGTCCTGCAGCCGGCCATTGTCCACATGCACCAGGCTCCAGGGCAGGTGCCGACGCTGGGCCACGCGACTGGCATGGCGCACCAGGCGCTCGGCCTGGGCATCGCCGTCAATGCCCACCAGCAAACGCCCCCGCACCGCCGGCGCCGCCTGGCCAAGCTGGCGGTAGCCCAGGGCCAGGTCGTTATCCACCTGGGCCGCGGCGGTCTGCATCGCCAACTCGCGCAAGGCGGTGAGATTGGTCTGGGTAAAGAACGCATCGATGGCCGCCCGCGCCTGCTCCGGCACATAGACCTTGCCGTCCCGCAGGCGCTCCAGCAGCTCTCGTGGCGGCAGGTCAACCAGCAGCAGTTCATAGGCTTCCTGCAGCACCCAGTCGGGCAGGGTTTCACGCACCTGGACCCCGGTGATGCCGCGGACCTGATCATTCAGGCTTTCCAGGTGCTGGACATTGACCGTGGTGAACACGTCGATGCCGGCCGCCAGCAGTTCCTGAATATCCTGCCAGCGCTTGGCGTGCCGACTGCCGGGGGCATTGCTGTGGGCCAGCTCATCCACCAGCACCAGCTTGGGCTTGGCCTTGAGCAGGCCGTCCAGGTCCATTTCCTCGAGCATCACCCCGCGGTATTCCGAACGCACCAGGGGCTGCTGCGGCAAACCGGCCAGCAGCGCCTCGGTCTCGGCGCGCCCGTGGGTTTCCACCACCCCGGCGAGCACCTTGACCCCTTGGCGCAGTTGCGTGTGGGCAGCCTGGAGCATGGCGTAGGTCTTGCCGACGCCGGGAGCGGCACCGAGGAAGACCTTGAGCCGGCCACGACCGTCACGGGGCAGTTCAGCGAGCAGCGCATCGGCGCGACCGGAATCACTCATGGGGTATCTCTCTGCAACGAAACATTCAATTCACCAGGCACTCTAGCTGCCGCCGCCGGCGCCAGCGCTTACAACTGGTCCAGGGCTTGATTCAGGGTCAGCACATTGACCACCGGTGGCCCCACCAGGGGCCGCTGGGTATGTGCCGCCACCAGGGCCCGCAGCTGGTCCGCCGGCAGATTGCGCGCCGCCGCGACCCGCGCCAGTTGATAGTCAATTGCCTCGGGTGGCAAGTGCGGATCAAGGCCGCTGCCCGAGGTGGTGAGCAGGGCCAGGGGCACCGGGCCCTGACCCGCAACCTGGAGCTTGCGGGCATCGTCGATCACCCGGGTGGCCAGGGCCGGGTTGCTCGGCGCCAGGTTGCTGGCAGAGCTGGATACCGTGGCAAAGGCCCCCGCCGAAGGGCGCGGATGGAACCAGGCATCGCCGACAAAATCCTGGGCAATCAGGGCCGAGCCCCGCACCTTGCCCTCGGCATCACGCACCAGGCTGCCGTTGGCCTGGTCCGCAAACGCGACCTGGGCCACTCCAGTGACCACCAGCGGATAAGCCACGCCGGTGATCAGGGTCATCAACACCATCAGGCTCAAGGCCGGACGCAATACGCTAGTCATTTCTCATTCCTCGATTCATTCGGTCACGTGCAGGGGCCGGCTGCCGGCGATCAGGTCGCAAACCTTGCTGCGTCCTGCGCCGGCCAGCGGCGGGCTACACCAGGTGCAGCGCGGTCAGCAGCATGTCGATCAGCTTGATCCCGACAAAGGGCACCACTATCCCGCCCACGCCATAGACCAGCAGGTTGCGCCGCAGCAGGTGAGCGGCGCTGGCCGCCTGGACCCGCACGCCACGCAGCGCCAGGGGGATCAGCACCACGATGATCAGGGCGTTGAACACGATCGCCGAAAGGATCGCGCTCTGCGGGCTGGTCAGTTGCATGATGTTGAGCACGCCCAGCTGTGGATAAATCGCCGCGAACAACGCCGGCAGAATGGCGAAGTACTTGGCCACGTCGTTGGCAATGGAAAAGGTGGTCAGGGCGCCACGGGTCACCAGCAGCTCCTTGCCGATCTGCACCACGTCCAGCAGCTTGGTCGGATCGCTGTCCAGGTCGACCATGTTGGCCGCCTCGCGGGCCGCCTGGGTGCCGTCGTTCATCGCCATGCCGACATCGGCCTGGGCCAGTGCCGGGGCGTCGTTGGCGCCGTCGCCGCACATGGCCACCAGACGCCCGTCATTCTGCTCATGACGGATGCGCGCCAGTTTCTTTTCCGGCGTGGCCTCGGCCAGCACATCATCGACCCCGGCCTCCGCCGCGATGGCGGCGGCGGTCAGCGGGTTGTCGCCGGTGACCATGACGGTGCGGATCCCCAGCTTGCGCAACTCGGCGAAACGCTCGCGGATACCGGGCTTGACCACGTCCTTGAGGTGAATGGCGCCGAGCATCCGGCCTTCGCCACAGACCAGCAGCGGCGTGCCGCCGCTCTGGGCGATCTTGTCGATCTCCCGGGACAGGGCCGGGGCCAGGTCGCGGCGCTCCAGGCCGACGAAACTCAGTACCGAATCCACCGCGCCCTTGCGATAGATCCGCCTCTGGTAGTCGACGCCGGAAAGGCGGGTTTCCGCACTGAACGGCACGGCGGTCAACACATCGCTGGTCGGCTCGGGCTGTGGATAAAGTTCGCGCAGGTACTCGACGATGGATTTGCCTTCGGCGGTGTCATCCGCCAGGGAGGCCAGCAAGGCCGCCTCCGCCAGTTCCCGGGCGTTGACCCCGGGAGCCGGGTGGATGGCGCTGCAACGACGGTTGCCGAAGGTGATGGTGCCGGTCTTGTCCAGCAACAGCACGTGCACGTCCCCTGCCGCTTCCACCGCACGACCGGATTTGGCGATCACGTTCAGGCGCACCAGTCGGTCCATCCCGGCGATCCCGATCGCCGACAGAAGGCCGCCAATGGTGGTGGGGATCAGGGTCACCAGCAACGCCACCAGGAACACCAGCGGCAGGCTGCCATTGGCGAAGTGGGCGAACGGCTGCAGGGTCACTACCACCAGCAGGAAAATCAGGGTCAAGCCGATCAGCAAGATGTCCAGGGCCACTTCATTGGGGGTCTTCTGCCGCTTGGCGCCCTCCACCAGGGCAATCATGCGATCCAGGGTCGACTCTCCGGGGTTACTGGTGATGCGCACCAGCAGCCAGTCGGAAACCAACCGGGTATTGCCGGTCACCGCCGAACGATCCCCACCGGATTCGCGGATCACCGGCGCCGACTCACCAGTAATCGCCGCCTCGTTGACCGCGGCGATGCCCTCGATCACCTCACCGTCCCCGGGGATCATTTCCCCGGCTTCGACTCGAACCACATCGCCTTTGCGCAGTTGGGTCGCCGGCACCAGCTGATAGCCGCCATCGGCGCTCCGGCGCCGGGCGCTCAAGCCCTCGCTACCGGCCTTGAGGCTGTCGGCGCGAGCCTTGCCCCGACCTTCGGCCAGGGCTTCGGCGAAGTTGGCAAACAGCACCGTGAACCACAGCCACAGGGCGATCTGGGCAGCGACGAAAGTCGGCACCGCGGTGTCCGGCACGAAACACAGCACGGTGGTCAGGAGCGCCGTCAACTCCACCACCAGCATCACCGGCGAGCGCTGCAACTGGCGCGGATCGAGCTTGACGAAGGCCTGGATCAGCGCCGGACGCCACAGGGCCGAGATCGCGGTGCCCGACGCTTCGGCCTTGGCCGGCTTGGTCTTGGCGGGCGCATCGGCAGCCTTGTTTGAGACAGGAACATGCATATTCATCATCAGGTCCTCAGAAGCCCATGCTCAGGTGTTCGGCGATAGGGCCCAGCGCCAGGGTCGGCAGGAAGGTCAGCCCCCCCACCAGCAAAATGGTCACGGTCAGCAAGGCCACGAACAACGGGCCATGGGTGGGGAAACTGTTCAGGCCGATGGGCGCGGTTTTCTTCAAGCCCAGGCTGCCGGCCAGGGCCAGCACCGGCAGGATGTAGCCGAAACGCCCGATCAGCATGCCCAGGCCCAGCATCAGGTTGTGGAACGGGGTATTGGCGCTGAAGCCGCCAAATGCCGAACCGTTGTTGGCGCTGGCCGAGGTGTAGGCGTACAGCAACTGGCTGAAGCCGTGGGGCCCCGGGTTGCTGATGGCAGCGGCCGGACCCGGCAGGCTGGCAGCCAGGGCGCCCAGGACCAGTACGCCGATGGGCATCACCATCAGGGTCACCACCAACAGTTGCACTTCCTTGGCCTGAAGCTTCTTGCCCAGGTATTCCGGGGTGCGGCCGATCATCAATCCAGCCAGGAACACCGCAATCAGCACGTTCAGCAGCATGCCGTAGAGACCAGCCCCCACGCCGCCGAAGATCACTTCGCCGACCATCATGTTGATCAGCGCCACCATGCCACTGAGCGGGTTGAGGCTGTCATGCATGCCGTTTACCGAGCCATTGGAGGCGGCGGTGGTGGTCACCGACCAGAGCACCGTGGCAGTGGTGCCGAAGCGTGCCTCCTTGCCTTCCAGAGGGGCGGTCTGTTCTACCGCAGCGTTCTGCAACGCCGGGTTGGGCTGATATTCGGCCCACAGCGAGGTGGCGCCGCCGATCAGGAACAGGGCGAACATGCAGGCGATGATGGCGCGGCTCTGGCGCAGGTCCTTGACGTAATGGCCGAAGGTAAACACCAGGGCCACCGGAATCAGGATGATCGACACCAGTTCCAGCAGGTTGCTCCAGGCGGTGGGGTTCTCGAAGGGATGCGCCGAATTGACGCCGAAGAAGCCGCCGCCGTTGGTGCCCAGCTGCTTGATGGCGATCTGGCTGGCTGCCGGGCCCAGGGGGATCACCTGCTCGTTGCCTTGCAGGGTCAGGGCGTCCACGTAATGGGCAAAGGTCTGGGGCACGCCCTGCCAGACCAGGAACAGGGCCAGCAGCAGGCACAGGGGCAGCAGGCCATAAAGGGTCGCGCGGGTCATGTCGACCCAGAAATTGCCCAGGGTGCGAACCGAACGCCGGCCGATGCCGCGGCACAGGGCAACCAGCACCGCCAGGCCGGTGGCCGCACTGACGAAGTTCTGCACGGTCAGGCCCACCATCTGACTGAGGTAGCTCAGGGAGGCTTCACCGCTGTAGGACTGCCAGTTGGTATTGGTCATGAAACTGACCGCCGTGTTGAACGCCAGGGTCCATTCCTGCCCAGGAAGATGCTGCGGGTTGAGCGGCAAGTGATCCTGGAACAGCAGGATGGCGAACAGCAGGACAAAGCCGGCAAGGTTGAACGCCAGCAGGGCCAGGGCGTATTTCTGCCAGCTCTGCTCCACCTGCGGATCGACCCCGGAAACCCGGTAACAGACACGCTCCACCGGCCCCAGCAGCGGCGTCAGCCAGGTACGCTGGCCTTCCATGACCCGGTAGTAGAAACGTCCCAGCCAGGGCGCCGGCAACAGCACCAGGGCGAAAAAGGCCAGGATCAGCCAATAGTCATAACTGTGCATAACCGCAGCTCCTAGTTCCGGTCCGCGCGCAACAGCGCAACCAGTAGATAAACGAACAGGCCCACTGCCAGCAGCAGCGATACCGCGTCCAGAATGTTCATGGAATGTCTCCGAGGTACGGCGATTGCCGCGAATGCCGTCATTGTCCGCAGGGTCCCTGTAAAGGAACGAGATCGACGGGGTGGGCAGCCCATAAAGAAAGCGTAAAGACTGGGTTGGCGCGCACGGTGGCAGGACGGGCCTGAGAGGCCAACAGCGGTCGTGCCCCAAAAAGAAGCGCGAGGACAGCGCGGGTGGAAGGGAATCAGCGGCGAAAAAGCGGGAAATATCCTCGATACGACAGCTTTCCCGACTTTACGACGCGGGTTGCTGGGCTGGCACGGCTGCTGCAGCGGCCTGTCCCGAGCACTGTCAACCGTTCAGGGAGCCACCGATGAACACACAACTCAAACCCACCTTGGGCACGCTGCATTTATGGGGAATCGCGGTTGGCCTGGTGATTTCCGGAGAATATTTCGGCTGGAGCTATGGCTGGGGGGTCGCCGGGACCCTGGGCTTTTTGCTGACCTCCTTACTGGTCGCAACCATGTATACCTGCTTTATATTCAGTTTCACCGAGCTGACCACCGCCATTCCCCATGCGGGAGGCCCGTTTGCCTACAGCCGTCGCGCCTTCGGCGAGAAAGGCGGCTTGATCGCCGGATTGGCCACCCTGATCGAATTCGTCTTCGCCCCACCGGCCATCGCCCTGGCGATTGGAGCCTATCTGAATGTGCAGTTTCCGGCGCTGGACCCCAAGCACGCTGCGGTGGGCGCTTACATCGTCTTCATGGGCCTGAATATTCTCGGGGTGAAACTGGCGGCCACCTTCGAGCTGGTGGTCTGTGTGTTGGCGGTGGCGGAACTCCTGGTCTTCATGGGGGTGGTGGCCCCGGCCTTCAGCTTCAGCAACTTTGCCCTCAATGGCTGGGCCGGTGCCGACACCTTCGGCGCTCCGGCGATCGCCGGGATGTTCGCCGCGATTCCCTTCGCCATCTGGTTCTTCCTGGCCATCGAGGGCGCCGCCATGGCCGCCGAGGAAGCCAAGGATCCCAAGCGCACCATTCCCAAGGCCTATATCAGCGGCATTCTGACCCTGGTGCTGCTGGCCATGGGTGTCATGTTCTTCGCCGGCGGCGTGGGCGACTGGCGCACCCTGTCGAACATCAACGATCCTTTGCCCCAGGCAATGAAGGCGGTGGTCGGCGACAGTTCCGGCTGGCTGCACATGCTGGTGTGGATCGGTCTGTTCGGACTGGTCGCCAGTTTTCACGGGATCATCCTCGGCTATTCGCGGCAGTTCTTCGCCCTGGCCCGGGCCGGTTACCTGCCCGCTTCCCTGGCCAGGCTGTCGCGCTTTCAAACACCGCACCGAGCAATCATCGCCGGCGGCCTGATCGGCATCGCCGCGATCTACAGCGACGGCCTGATCAACCTGGGCGGCATGACCCTCACCGCAGCGATGATCACCATGGCCGTGTTCGGCGCCATCGTGATGTACATCATGAGCATGCTCAGCCTGTTCAAACTGCGCCGGGCCGAACCGAACCTGCCACGCAGCTTTCGTGCTCCTGGCTATCCGCTGATACCGGGGATCGCCCTGGTCTTGGCCGTGGTGTGCCTGATAGCCATGGCCTGGTTCAACGCCCTGATCGGCCTGATCTTCCTGGCTTTCATGGTGCTGGGCTTCATCTACTTCCAACTCACCGCACAACTGCGGGCCAATGCTCCGGCGGATGCCATGCTCACCGGGCTGTAAGCATCAGTCGCCACTGGCCAGGGCAATCGGGCATACAATGGAACCCCTGCGCAGTGCTTTAACTCAAAGCATTACAGGCCGTGCCGAGGATGAACCTTCGTCCTCGGGAACTGCCGTTCAAGGAGAGTCCTATGCCCTGGTATGCCTGGTTGATCCTGGTGGTTGCTATCGGTTCGATCGTCGGCGGCTTGATGCTGCTGCGCGACACCGCCAACAAGGTGGAGTTGACCGATGAGCAGCGTAAACGCGTGGCGCAACGCAACGCGGAAATGGATGCCAAGGAAGCACGAGATCGTTGATCCCCAGCCCCTTCACCGACGGATGAAGGGGCTATTTCGTGCCCTACTGTTCCCATTCGGCCTTGGCGATATGCAAGCCGTGCAATCCTTTGTAGGCCGCGCGCTGCGGCTGGCTCCAGCCTTCGAGCAGGGTTTCGTCGAGACGATAGATCTCGACCCCCAGCGGCCGGCATACGCTCAAGGGATCCTGGGCATCCGGGCCCCACATCGGTAGCGACAGATCACCGCCCGGGCAGGTCGACAACGCACACAGCAAGTCGATCTCGGCAAAGAACTCCAGATAATCGCCCTTCTGTGCCGGACAGGCCTTCATGAAGTACATGTCGTCGTGATTCAGGCCGGTGCACTGGAAGATGTTCAAGACATCGTGCACGTCAAACTCGGTCAGCCCGTGGGGCAGCACCGCCCGGGTCAGGTTGGAGTGACAGTGGTGGTGGAAGTCCTCGCCGGTGAGCATGCGGTTGACATAGGGATCACAACGGGTGCCCAACAGGTCGTGAAGGCGACCGCCGTGCTCATCAATGCCGTAATTCGCCAGGCTGTCATCGGTGATGGTGACCAGGGGCCGAAGAAAAGGCAGGTTCGACCAGAGTCGATCGTGGGTACTGACGTGAGCCCCTTGCAATTGCCGGGTCCGGGCCGCCCATAACCTTTCCCGCGGGTCGTTGGCATTCCAGACGTTGAAATCACCCACCTGCGGCCCTGCCGGAGTGGTGACGCGAAACACATGTCCGGCGGGAACCTTCCAGGCACGCCCGGTGCGGATCGGCACCTCAAATTGCTCGACCAGCGTGCGCTGCTCACGGCTGTCGCGAATACGTTCATAGAACGCCGTGTCCACCTGCAGCGCCGAACCTTTACTGACCTGGTAAGCCGCTGGATAGTCTTTGTACATGGGTATCGCCCTCGCTCAGTGACGTAAGGATTGGCTGAACATGCTCAACAACAAGCGCTCGGAGTCGTCCAGATAGGTCTCCATGGCCTCGCCGGCGGAGGTTCTGTCCCCCTCTGCCAAGCACTGGTAAATGATCCGGTCACGCATCAGCCAGGGGGCCTGAAACTGCGCTTCGTCTGGCGCGTTGCAAAACACCAGGCGCAACTGTGCGACCACATTGGTGAAGAACTCATCGAACAGCGGCGAATCCAGCAACCCCACCACATGCTGATGGAAGCGCAAACCATGGGTACCGACGGCGCGCCAGTCTTCACGTTCCCGGGCCAGCTCGGCCGCTTCGATGGCATCAAGCATGCGCTCGGACTGCAGCTCACACAGAGGGCGGGCGCCGACGATCGCCTGCAACTCGAGAGTGCGGCGTACCCGAAACAGGTCCCGTATGTCGTCATGACCGAGACGGCGAACCACCACGCCCTTATGCCGGACATAAAGGGCCAGGCCCTCCTGACCCAAACGGTGCAGTGCTTCACGAATGGTGTTGCGAGAGGCGTTGTAACTGTTGACCAGCTCGCTTTCCACCAGCGGCATGCCAGGCAGCAAGCGACCGCCGATGATGTCTGCACGCAGTTCCACGGTGATCAGGTCCGCCAGGGATAAACCGTTGCTCATGGAGGCGCCTCTGGATTGTTCAACAACTTTTGATCAATCAGCGAACAATTATCGTGCCAAACCTCCCTGAGACTCCGAGCAGCAATACCTGTCAGAACGCTGTACCTACAGATAAAGCCTACAAGAAGGTGCGGCGTGATCTGACCATCCTTGGTTAAAATGGCGCTCTAGATGTGGAGGTTTCTCAAATGCGTTATTCAGCAGACCATAAAGCCCAGACTCACCAACGCATTATCAAAGAAGCTTCGGAACGCTTTCGCCGTGATGGAATAGGCGCAACGGGGTTACAGCCCCTGATGAAGGCGCTGGGCTTGACCCATGGCGGTTTCTACTCCCACTTCAAATCAAAGGATGAGCTGGTAGAGGAAGCACTAAGCTCAGCGGCCCAAGACCTGGATGCCCATTGCGCCACCTTGTTCGCACAAGCGCAGCCGCTACAGGCGTTTATCGACAACTACCTGTCCGAATGGCACCGGACTTCCCCCCATCTGGGCTGCCCGCTACCGACCATGAGCGCGGAGCTCGGCCAACGTGGCCAACCCAGCCCCATCACCGATGCAGTACTGAACACCAGGCTCGCGCAACTGGAAGACACCCTGGAAGGCGATAACAAAGCGCAGCGCAGCCTGATGATCATGTCGACCCTGGTGGGTGCGCTGATGCTCTCGCGCAGCGTGGAAAACGCTGAATTGGGCGAGCGGATTCTGGATGTTGTCGCCAATGGCCTGAAGGAGCGGGAGCTTAAGTAACACCGCCCGCTCCAGACAACGCTCGAAGGCAGTGAACGCTTGCGACCTGACATCCCTGAGTCGCTAAAACCATCCATGACTTCGCCGCAGGTTCACTTGCGAGCCAGAAGCCCTCAGACACGCCAGAGGCCGGTGGAAGTCCGGCCTCTGGTGATTACAGAATCAAATCAATTGACCTCGAGCTTGTCCCGATTGCGCTCCAGGATGGTCTTGCCAATCCCCTTGACCTCCAACAGCTCATCCACCGAAGCAAAAGGGCCATTCTCTTCACGATAAGCAACAATCGCCTTGGCCTTGGCCTCGCCAATACCGAAGAGCTCGCGCTGCAGTAAGGCCTGGTCAGCGGTATTGATATTGACCTTGCCACTTTGAGCGGTTGCCAGCTCCACAATTTCGGGAGAGCTGGCCGGCGCGTTGACAAGAGGAGCCGCTTGAGTGGTAAGCGAAAGACTGGCCAGGAAGGCAAAGATCAGAGAGAGGAAATACGAGTTTTGCATAATGACGCTCCATGACATCGAGTAAGGAAAGCAGCTTTTCCGAAGCTGCCTTCCAAACCTAGGTGATGCGGGAGGCAAGTCAAAGGCGGGAGAGTTACTGCGTATGTAGCCTCAGGGTTTGAGGCGGTGCTGCTGATAAACCCAGTCGACAATTTCGCCATCCGGTGTATAGCCACTCACCGTCTCACGGAGCAACTGGCGAACCCTTGCATAATCATCTGCGTCCAGCGCTGCAAGGAGCTCACTGAGCTTGACCTTCAGTGAATCCCAAGGCAGATGGTCTTCATTGGCACTCATGATCATCGGATGCTGAGTAGCCACTACGTTGTCACCAATCAGCAACTCTTCGTAAAGCTTTTCACCAGGACGCAGACCGGTAAACTCGATGGCGATATCACCGTGGGGATTTTTCTCCGAGCGTATGCTCAGCCCGGAGAGATGAATCATCTTTTCTGCCAGCTCGACAATTTTTACTGGCTCGCCCATGTCCAATACAAAAACATCACCACCCTGCCCCATCGACCCTGCCTGAATAACCAACTGCGCAGCCTCAGGAATGGTCATGAAGTAGCGAGTAATTTTCGGATGGGTGACCGTCAATGGGCCGCCGGCTTTGATTTGCTTATGGAACAGCGGAATGACCGATCCCGAGGAGCCCAATACATTGCCGAAACGCACCATGGTGAAACGGGTTTTATTGACCCTTGAAATATTCGACGGGTCATTGAATAACACCGGAGCCACTTCTTTGCTTAAGGCCTGCAGAGTGAGCTCCGCCAAACGTTTGGTGCTGCCCATTACATTGGTTGGGCGAACAGCCTTGTCAGTGGAAATCAGTACAAAGTTGGCAACACCGGACTGCAAGGCAGCTTGTGCAGTGTTGAGTGTGCCTATCACATTGTTGAGCACGCCCTCCGCAATATTATGCTCCACCATAGGCACGTGTTTATAAGCCGCTGCATGATAGACCGTCGCGACGTTCCAGGTCTTCATGACCGACAACAACTTCTCAAAGTTACGCACCGATCCTAGAATCGGAAGCAGTTTTACAGCGCGCGCCTCACGCGTTCGCCGCTGTTCAAGCTCGGACAAGATACTGTAAAGATTGAACTCACTATGCTCGAACAATATTAACGTAGTAGGGTTCAGACTCAGAATCTGCCGACATAGTTCAGAGCCAATAGATCCGCCGGCACCTGTCACCAGGACGGTTTGTCCCTGGATGCAATGCGCCAGCAAATCCCCTTGAGCGGGAACAGAGTCACGACCGAGCAAGTCAGCAATGTCTACTTCTTGAATGTCATCTACCTTCACTCGACCACTGGCAAGATCCATGAATCCGGGAACACTACGGACATGAAGAGGGAACCCCTCAAGAAAACCAAGGATTTCTCTCCGACGACTGCGAGTTGATGAAGGAATTGCCAGAAGTATCTCTTCTGCTCCGGTGTCGTCGATCATTTGCTGCAAATGCTTGGGTTTATATACCTGCAACCCAGCGATCATTCTGTCGGCAATACTGCTGTCATCATCGATAAATGCAACTGGGCGCATAAGACGCCCTAATCGTAACGCGGCAACTAACTGATTACCTGCGGCACCTGCACCATAGATCGCAACTTTGGGCAAACCATCATCACGATTGGTGAACGGTACATGCTGAGCAGCCGTGAACCAATCCCCGAGAAAATAATGGCGCATAACCAGTCTGAGCCCACCGATCATAACCATACTCAACCACCAATAGTTGAATACAATTGAACGTGGCACTACGGTTTGATGATTACTGTACAGATAGACAACCAGTGCAAGAACCAATGCAGACAAGGTTACCGCCTTGACTATTGCAATGAGGGCATCGTTCCCGAAGTAACGCATGACCGCACGGTACATTCCGAACTTGATGAATAACGGAATAGCAACGACAGGTGCGCTTGCAAAAAGCCAGAAATGCACAACAAAGGGGTTACTGAGATCATCAAAACCCAGCCTCACGACGAACGCTATCCACAATGCCGCCCATACCAAAAAGATATCGGTTATTACTTGCAGGACTCGTTTTTGTCGGCGCGGAAGCCTCAAGAGACGTGTTCGTATTTTATCCATAATCGCTTCTATGAGCCCCAGCCCCTTTCCTGAATATCAGTTTTAGCGCCAATGGGGAGCTTTCTTTGGCAGCCCATGATATTGACCACTATCAGGCGGTTTTCTCAAGCTTGCCAGCATTAAACCTAGCAGCAAGGAAAACCAACGGCGCATATGCCAATACCGTGCCTATAGTACCATCCAGATCGAAGAGCCCCACCCATATGGCTATCGGCAACAACCAAAAAATATTGATTACCATGACCGCTAAGGTCACAGGCAAATGCCTACCAAACTGACGCGACGCAAACTGATAAGCATGACTACGATGCGCTTCATAAACTTTATCGCCACGTAATAATCTACGCATCAGTGTAAAGGTCGCATCAACAATAAATACACCGAGAAGAATCACCCACACCCAGAGGAAGCGCGGCGAAACCCACGCCGCCTGTATTGATAAAATCCCCAGCACAAGACCAAGAAAACCACTACCCGCATCCCCCATGAAGATACGCGCAGGAGGAAAATTCCAATACAAAAAGCCCAAAACGGCCATAACCAATAATAACGGTGACCAGATCAAAGATGTATCACCAGCCAGCCAATAGATAAGACATGCGCCAAGGCATGTAGTTACCGCCTGAACACTGGCTATTCCATCAATACCATCCATGAAATTATATAAATTAAGCATCCAGACCAGATAGAAAACGGCTAAAAGATGACCAACCCAAGACAGATCGAAATCGACTCCTAATAACTGTAAAGCTGGCAGACCACGCATCCAGAACATTGCCCAAATAGCGGCAGAGAAATGCGCGACTAGTCGCCAACGTGCAGCTATATGCCCATGATCATCCAGAAAACCAACCACAGCTATAAGCCCACCTGCCCCCCATAGAGCCCATATACATGACAAAGGCAAATCAGCAAAAAATGTCAGGAGAGGGACTGCCGCAAGAAAACTCAAGACAATTGCTACTCCCCCTCCTCTTGGAGTAGGAACTGAATGGGAACTACGATGATTGGGAATATCCAGCAAGCTGCGAGTTAATGCGTAACGCCGCAACCCCCATGTTAAAAACAGCGAAGCACCAAATACCGCCGACATCAGCCACCAAATCACCATTTATGTTTAAGCCCCAAACCGAATGAGAAAGCGACAATTGGCAAACCGCTCCCTTTGAATAAAATATTTGGCAACCCGCGCCTCATAAAAAAATAAAATACAATATCCTTCTCGACAACGCTGTTTAGCAGCGAGACAAAAGCTCAAACCTAAGACTACAAAACTTCCAAAAATCAAATCTTTTTAAAAAATTCAAAGCAATACAAAAACCGCCCCCCCAAAAAAAAACAGAAAAAAAATACGTAACTATGTTCACCAAAAATCACTACCCAATATATTATTCGTCAAAACAGCCATTAACAGGCAACTCCCCTCATTGGCTAGAAACCTTGATTCAAAACCAACACAAGATGCAATTACCCCCCCAACTCATTTCACTATGCAGATCCCACCCCGCTTATAAATTTTAAAAAATCAAGATACTTAATAGGAAGTTCTGCACACATATAAACCTTAACAAGAATAATGCATAACAACAGCACAATCCGTCACAACCTAAATCTAATCCGCAGCACAGCCAATCTAATCAGCATGAACCACACCATTTCCCGACAGTGGCCCACATACAGAAACCATCAATTAATGACCCCAAACACAAACCCTCGAAATTACACTTACCCCCCCAAAAAAACAAAACATATACACAGCAAAAAACATAAAAACAAAAAAACGACACACTCATTCCAACAAAAATGCGCCAAAAACACTAACACTTAAAACAAACAGAAATTTCAAACAGAAAAAGCTCATTAAAAACATTGAAATACGAAAAACTCACAAATCCAAACCAGGCACCTGTTAAATCATTACTCATCCTCTTCATTCACACGATCTCGAAGTTCCTTACCGGGCTTGAAGTGTGGAACGAATTTTCCATCCAAACTAACTGATTGACCCGTTTTTGGATTCCGACCTACCCGAGGAGCCCGATAGTGAAGCGAAAAGCTACCAAACCCGCGAATTTCAATCCGATCACCTGTAGCCAAACACTGAGACATTTGCTCAAGCATTGTCTTGATGGCCAACTCGACATCCTTGGATGACAGCAGCCCTTGATGGGTGACAATTCGTTCGATCAACTCCGACTTCGTCATATTTTTCCCTTCTTTTTCAAGCAGCTAGGTCAGTGCTCAAAAGGTTTTAGCACGCCCAGAAGGTTTTGAACAGCCCATGCGCAGAGCAGACACAAACTCAGCAGCCTATAAAGGAAGCAGCAGTCAAAATACAATATCTACCTATCGGCACACGACTAACATCGTTCGAGTCAGATAACCCGCCGGATTCCAACCAAAAGGGTAATCCCCCTCCTCATCCTTGGAGTCGATGGACTTGGTGATGACCTTGTATCCATCAGCCCCACACTCAAGCTCAGCACGCTCGTAACACTTGCCCCAGCCCACCCCCAATCCTGAACAGTCAATCTCTATACCGCTGCCCCCACGAACTGCATGGGTCTTTACATTGGTCACACACCCGGCCAGGAGAAGAAAAAAGACAACAACACTCAGCCTGATCATGCTCTTCCTTAGGACAGCCAGCGCCGCCCGGGTAACACACCGTTAGACTAAAAGCTTAGACCCAAAGGAGCCAGCCGCTAAGAAAGAGACAACCCATTGCTGACATTGGTTTCCCCACTCTTTTCACCTCAAATCTCACGCATAAAAAAGGGCGACCGAAGTCGCCCTTTTTATGGCCAGACAGAACTTAGTTCTGTTTTTCCATCTGTGCACGCAGCAGGTCGCCCAGAGTGGTAGGACCAGCAGCGATATCCGAAGCAGCTGGCTTGTCGCGCAGGCTCTGGATAGCTTCTTTCTCGTCTTCAACGTCTTTCGACTTGATCGAGAGCTGGATTACACGGCTCTTACGGTCAACGCTGATGATCTTGGCTTCAACTTCTTCGCCTTCTTTCAGAACGTTACGCGCATCTTCGATGCGGTCGCGGCTGATTTCGGAGGCTTTCAGAGTAGCTTCGATATCGTTAGCCAGGGTGATGATGGCGCCTTTGGCGTCAACTTCTTTTACAACACCCTTAACGATTGCGCCTTTGTCGTTCTCTTGAACGTACTCGGAGAACGGATCGCTTTCCAGTTGCTTGATACCCAGGGAAATACGCTCGCGCTCTGGGTCAACCGACAGGATAACGGTGTCCAGCTCGTCGCCCTTCTTGAAGCGACGTACGGCTTCTTCGCCCACTTCGTTCCAGGAGATGTCGGACAGGTGAACCAGACCGTCGATGCCGCCGTCCAGACCAATGAAGATACCGAAATCGGTGATCGACTTGATGGTGCCGGAGATTTTATCGCCCTTGTTGAATTGGCCAGAGAAGTCTTCCCATGGGTTGGACTTGCACTGCTTGATGCCGAGGGAGATACGACGACGCTCTTCGTCGATGTCCAGAACCATAACTTCCACTTCGTCGCCAACTTGTACGACTTTCGAAGGATGGATGTTCTTGTTGGTCCAGTCCATTTCCGAAACGTGTACCAGACCTTCAACGCCCTCTTCCAGCTCAGCGAAGCAGCCGTAGTCGGTCAGGTTGGTTACACGCGCGGTAACGCGGGTGCTTTCTGGGTAACGAGCCTTGATAGCGACCCATGGATCTTCGCCCAGTTGCTTCAGACCCAAGGAAACACGATTGCGCTCGCGATCGTACTTCAGAACCTTGACATCGATCTCGTCACCAACGTTGACGATCTCGGATGGATGCTTGATGCGCTTCCAAGCCATGTCGGTGATGTGCAGCAGGCCATCAACGCCGCCCAGATCAACGAATGCGCCGTAGTCGGTGAGGTTCTTGACGATACCTTTGACTTGCTGACCTTCCTGCAGGGATTCCAGCAGAGCTTCACGCTCAGCGGAGTTCTCGGCTTCGAGGACGCTACGACGGGAAACGACAACGTTGTTGCGCTTCTGATCGAGTTTGATGACTTTAAACTCGAGCTCTTTGCCTTCCAGGTGCGTGGTATCGCGCACAGGACGGACGTCAACCAGAGAACCTGGCAGGAACGCACGGATGCCGTTAACGTCGACAGTGAAGCCGCCTTTAACCTTACCGTTGATAACGCCCTTGACCACTTCTTCGGCTGCGAAGGCTGCTTCCAGAACGATCCAGCATTCAGCGCGCTTGGCTTTTTCACGGGAGAGCTTGGTTTCACCGAAACCGTCTTCAACCGAATCCAGAGCAACGTGAACTTCATCACCAACATTGATGGACAGTTCGCCAGCATCGTTGTAGAACTGCTCAAGCGGGATCAGTGCTTCAGACTTCAGACCAGCGTGAACGGTTACCCAACGCGCTTGGTAGTCGATGTCGACGATAACACCGGTGATGATGGAGCCTGCCTGAAGGTTCAGGGTTTTTAGGCTTTCTTCAAAGAGTTCCGCAAAGCTTTCGCTCATTTTAATTCCTGTTGATAAGGGCGAAGAATACGCCCATCTGCCACATCCCAGACAATGTGGGTTACGTTCATATAAAAGAAAGATCGCAGGACTATGACTGGTCCCCCGCGATCTTCCTTGTTCACCCGGCGATATCGCGAATGGCGATCTCGCTCAGAATGCGTTGCAACACCTGATCGATGGACAACTCCGTAGAATCCAGCTGTATGGCGTCGGCCGCCGGCTTGAGCGGGGCCACCGCTCGCTGGGTATCGCGCTCATCGCGCGCACGAATCTCATCTAGCAGACTCGACAGACTAACACCATCGACTTTCCCCTTCAACTGCAAGTAACGTCGACGAGCACGCTCCTCGGCACTGGCAGTGAGGAAAATTTTTAACGGCGCATCCGGAAACACCACTGTCCCCATATCGCGACCATCCGCAACCAGCCCCGGCGGCTCCTGGAAAGCTCGCTGACGCTGCAACAAGGCATCACGTACGGCCGGCAGCGCCGCGACCTGAGAAGCCCAGGCACCAACCTGCTCATTACGCAGATCATCAGTTACATCATCGCCCTCGAGAATGATTCTCTGCGGATGATTTTCGGTGGCGCCAAGAAACTGCACATCAAGATGCGCCGCCAGCAACTTAAGCGACTCTTCGTTGGTCAGGTCGACCCCATGATTGCGTGCCGCGAACGCCAGCAACCGGTACAAAGCGCCGGAATCCAGCAAGCACCACCCCAAATGCTTGGCCAACTTGCCGGCAATGGTGCCCTTGCCGGAACCGCTGGGCCCGTCGATGGTGATTACAGGCGCCTTGATATTCACGACTGAGCCTCTTGTGCAACCCGAATCCCCACCTGCGCGCACAGCGCGAGAAAATTCGGGAACGAAGTCGCGACGTTCGCGCAGTCGTGAATACGAATCGGCGCATTGGCTCGCAACGAGGCAACACTGAATGCCATGGCAATACGGTGATCGCCGTGACCGTGCACTTCGCCCCCTCCGATCTGACCACCATCAATGATGATGCCGTCCGGAGTCGGCTCGCACTTGACCCCCAAGGTCAACAGGCCGTCAGCCATGACTTGGATACGGTCGGATTCCTTGACCCGCAGCTCTTCCGCGCCGCGCAGCACAGTGCGTCCTTCAGCGCAGGCCGCCGCCACGAACAACACAGGGAATTCATCGATTGCCAGCGGTACCAATTCCTCGGGAATCTCGATCCCCTTGAGTTTGGCTGCGCGCACATGCAGATCCGCAACAGGCTCACCGCCGACTTCGCGCTGGTTCTCCAGACGAATATCAGCACCCATCAGCCGCAGGATATCAATTACGCCAGTACGGGTCGGGTTGATACCCACGTGCTCAAGCACCAGCTCCGAACCTTCGGCGATCGACGCCGCGACCAGGAAGAACGCTGCAGAGGAGATATCTGCCGGCACTTCAATATGAGTCGACTTGAGCTTGCCGCCGGATTCAACCGAAGCGGTTGCACCGTCGACATTCACCGAGTAACCGAAGCCTCGCAGCATGCGCTCGGTATGATCGCGAGTCGGCGCAGGCTCGGTGACGGTGGTCTTCCCATCAGCGTACAAACCGGCCAACAGCAGGCACGACTTAACCTGGGCACTGGCCATTGGCAAGGTATAGGTCAGCCCCTTGAGCTTGTGACCACCGCGAATCACCATCGGTGGACGCCCTTCGGCCGCCGTCTCGATCACCGCCCCCATTTCCCGCAGCGGATTGGCCACGCGGTTCATTGGGCGCTTGGACAGAGAAGGATCCCCCGTCAGAGTGCTGTCGAAGCTCTGCGCAGCCAGCAAACCGGAGAGCAGACGCATCGAAGTACCGGAGTTGCCCAGGTAGATCGGGCCCGGTGCCGGCTTCAAGCCATGCAACCCCACACCATGGATGGTCACACGCCCATGGTGCGGCCCCTCGATGACCACCCCCATGTCGCGAAATGCCTGCAACGTGGCCAAGGCATCTTCACCCTCGAGGAAACCCTCGACTTCAGTGGTGCCTTCAGCCAGGGAGCCGAGCATGATCGAACGGTGGGAAATCGACTTGTCGCCCGGTACACGAATCCGCCCAGACAGGCGGCCACCAGGATTTGCCAGGAAAATCAGATCGTTGGAGTTCATAGCGTCCACATAGGCCCGGCGGGCCAGGATTTTACCGAAATGCTCGCGGGCAACCCGGGCGCGAGTGAATACGCCCAACAACTGATGCCCGTCCCCTGCATCGACCGCATCGCGCAGGGCGTCGAGGTCGTTGCGAAATGTATCGAGTGTGCGCAGAACCGCTTCGCGATTGGCGAGGAAGATGTCGTGCCACATGACCGGGTCGCTGCCGGCGATTCTCGTGAAATCGCGGAACCCGCCCGCAGCGTAACGGAAGATGTCGAGATTTTCACTGCGCTTGGCCAGCGAATCCACCAGGCCGAATGCCAGCAAGTGCGGCAAGTGACTAGTGGCCGCCAGGACCTCGTCATGGCGCTCGACCTGCATGTGTTCAACATCCGCCCCCAGTTCACGCCAAAGCCTGTCGACCAGATCCAACGCATCCGGATCGGTTTGCTCCAGAGGCGTCAGGATCACTTTATGGCGACGGAACAGCTGGGCATTGGAGGCTTCGACACCGCTCTGCTCGGAGCCGGCAATCGGATGCCCGGGGACGAAGCGCGCCGGCATGCCAGCAAACGCCTCTTGTGCCGCGCGCACCACATTACCCTTGGCACTGCCGACATCGGTCAGCACCGCCTGCCCCAGATCCATCCTGGCCAACAGCGCCAGAAGCTTTTCCATGGCCAGGATCGGCACGGCCAGCTGAATCACATCGGCCCCCTGGCAAGCCAGAGCCAGATCCTCTTCACAGCGATCCACAACCCCCAGCTCAACCGCCAACTGGCGGGACTGCGGGTCCAGATCGACACCGACCACTTCGCGGCACACGCCACTTTCGCGCACCCCCTTAGCGAAGGAGCCGCCAATCAATCCCAGACCGATCACCACCAGGCGACCGATCATAGGTACAGCAGATTGCGTTGGAATGACATCAACCACGAGCCAGAACCTTGGCCAAAGCCTCAAGGAAACGTGTGTTTTCCGCCGGCAAGCCGATGGTGACGCGCAAATGGTTAGGCATCCCGTAGTTAGCCACCGGACGCACAATCACCCCTTCACGCAACAAGCCCTGAAACACGGGGGCAGCCTCGCGCCCCACATCCACGGCAATGAAGTTGCCCTTGGACGCAATCCAGCTCAAGCCCAGATCACCGAACCCGGCCTCCAGCTGCTGCATGCCCGCCTCATTCAAACGACGGCTCTCAACCAGGTAATCCCCATCCTGCAACGCGGCACAAGCCGCCGCCAGGGCCAGGCTGTTGACGTTGAACGGCTGACGGACTCGGTTCAGCACATCCGCCACCACCGGGGTCGAAAGACCATAACCGACCCGCAGGGCCGCCAGGCCATAGGCCTTGGAGAAGGTCCGCGATACCAGCAGGTTCGGGTAGGCCGCCAGGAAGTCCAGGCCGTCCGGCAGATCGCTGCCTTCGGCGTACTCGATATAGGCTTCGTCCAGTACCACCAGCACATGAGCCGGGACGTCCTGCAGAAACTCATCCAGTTCTTCGGCACCGAACCAGGTACCGGTCGGGTTGTTCGGGTTGGCAATGAACACCACACGGGTCTGCTCATTGATGGCCTTGAGCATGGCCGGCAAGTCATGCCCCCAATTCCTGGCCGGAACCACACGCGCCGCGGCCCCCACCGCCTGGGTCACGATGGGATAGACGGCAAAGGCATGCTCGCTGAACACCGCATTCAGTCCTGGCGCCAGGTAGGCCCGCGCCACCAGCTCAAGGATGTCGTTGGAGCCGTTGCCCAGAGTGACCTGCTGGATATCCACGCCGCAGCGTTCGGCCAGCAGGGATTTGAGGGCAAAGCCGTTGCCATCGGGATAACGGGTCAATTCCGCCAGCTCGTCACGAATCGCCGCCAGCGCCTTGGGGCTGGCGCCCAGCGGGTTTTCATTACTCGCCAGCTTGACGATGGTGGCCGGATCGATGTCCAGCTCACGGGCCAGTTCGTCCACGGGCTTGCCCGGAACGTAAGGCGAAAGTTGTTGCACGCCTGGTTGTGCCAGTGCGAGGAAGTCGCCACTCATTGTTAAAGCCTCAGAGAACCGCTTTCGGGTAGGAACCCAGCACCTTGAGTGCCACTGCTTCCTGACTGATCTTCTCCAGCACATCCTTGATCAACGGATCACGGTGGTGGCCAACGAAGTCGATGAAGAACACATAGGTCCATTTGCCGCTGCGCGAGGGTCGGGTCTCGATGCGCGTTAGGTCGATACCGTTGTCGTGGAACGGCACCAGCAACTCGTGCAGGGCACCGGGCTTGTTGCTCATGGAGACAATGATCGAAGTCTTGTCGTCGCCGGTCGGCGGCACTTCCTGATTACCGATCATCAGGAAGCGCGTGGAGTTGTCCGGACGATCCTCGATCTTCTCTGCCAGGCGCGTCAGCCCATACAGACCCGCAGCCATGTCGCCGGCGATGGCCGCCGAGTTCCATTCGCCCTTGACCCGTTTGGCCGCCTCAGCGTTGCTGGACACCGCCACGCGCTCGACATTCGGATAATGGGCGTCCAGCCACTTGCGGCACTGGGCCAGGGACTGGGCATGGGAGTAGATACGACTGATGCTGTCGGTCTTGGTGTTCTCGCCCACCAGCAGATGGTGGTGGATACGCAGCTCGACTTCGCCGCAGATCACCATGTCGTGTTCGAGGAAGCTGTCGAGGGTATGGTTGACCGCGCCCTCGGTGGAGTTCTCCACCGGCACCACGCCGAAATTGACCGCGCCGGCCGCCACTTCGCGGAACACCTCGTCGATCGCCGCCATCGGCTTGCTGATCACGGCGTGACCGAAGTGCTTCATGGCCGCTGCCTGGGTGAAGGTACCTTCAGGGCCGAGGTAAGCCACTTTCAGCGGCTGCTCCAAGGCCAGGCACGAAGACATGATTTCGCGAAACAAACGCGCCATCTCTTCGTTGCCCAGCGGCCCCTGGTTGCGCTCCATGACACGCTTGAGCACCTGAGCTTCACGCTCGGGACGATAGAACACCGGCACTTCGCCTTCTGCCAGGGAAGCCATCTTCACCCGGGCAACTTCCTGGGCACACCGCGCACGCTCACTGATCAACTCCAGGACCTTCTCGTCCAGAGCATCGATGCGCAGGCGCAGGGCCTTGAGTTCTTGCTCAGACATCAGCCGTGTTCCTTCTCGAACTCTGCCATGTAAGCCACCAGCGCATTGACGGCGTTGATGTCCACGGCGTTGTAGATGGAGGCGCGCATGCCGCCCACCGAGCGATGGCCCTTGAGGTTGAGCAGACCGCGGGCCTCGGCGCCAGCCAGGAACGGCTTGTCCAGGCGATCGTCGGCCAGGCGGAACGGCACGTTCATCCACGAGCGGTCGGACTTGTTGATCGGGTTGCTGTACAGGCCGCTGGCATCGATGAAGTCATACAGGGTGCGCTGCTTGACCTCGTTGAGCTTGGCGATGGCTTCCACCCCGCCCTGCTCCTTCAGCCATTCGAACACCAGGCCGGACAGGTACCAGGCCAGGGTCGGCGGCGTGTTGTACATCGAGCCGTTATCCGCAGCGACCTTGTAGTCGAGCATGGTCGGGCACAGGGAACGGGCACGCCCCAGCAGGTCTTCGCGAATGATGTTCACCAGGATGCCGCTGGGACCGATGTTCTTCTGCGCGCCGGCGTAGATCATGCCGAAACGGGAGATATCCACAGGGCGCGAGAGGATGTCGGAAGACATGTCGGCCACCAGGGGAACATCGCCGGTTTGCGGGATCCAGTTGAACTCCAGGCCGCCGATGGTTTCGTTCGGCGCGTAGTGCACGTAGGCGGCGTCTTTCGACAGCTGCCATTCGTTCTGGCCGGGAATCGCAAAGTAGTCGTAAGGCTTGGCAGTGGCCGCGACATTGACCTGACCGTAGCGGGAAGCCTCTTCGATGGCTTTCTGCGACCAGATACCGGTGTCGATGTAGTCAGCCTTGCCGCCTTCTGGCAGCAGGTTCAGTGGAATCTGGGCAAATTGCTGGCTGGCGCCGCCTTGCAGAAACAGCACTTTATAGTTCGAGGGGATATTCAGCAGATCACGCAGATCCTGCTCGGCCTTGGTGGCAATGGAGACGAATTCATCGCTGCGATGACTCATCTCCATGACCGAGAGGCCCTTGCCATGCCAATCCAGCAATTCGGCCTGGGCACGCAACAGGACAGCTTCAGGTAGCGCAGCGGGACCTGCGCAGAAGTTATAGGCTCGTTTGCTCACATCCACTCTCGCTATGCATTCACGGTAGCGGACAGAGCAAACACTCTGCCCTGCTACGATTTATTTAGTCTTGCGACTCTTCTTCGCCTGCGGCGTCTGCCTGTTGGCTATCGGTTGCATCATCCGGCTCGGCTGCCGCATCCAGCACGGTGCCCTCGATTTCAGCGCCCTCTTCACCTTCGTACTCTTCGCCCTCGATCTCCGATGGCTCCTGCACACGCTCCAGGCCCACCAGGGTTTCATCGTTGGCCAGCTTGATCAGGGTCACGCCCTGAGTGTTACGGCCCAGGCTCGACACTTCGTCGACCCGAGTACGAACCAGGGTGCCCTGATCGGAAATCAGCATGATTTCCTCACCGTCCAGCACCTGCACCGCACCAACCAGGCGACCGTTACGCTCGTTGCTGACCATGGCGATAACGCCCTGTCCGCCACGCTTGTACTCGGGGAACTCGCTGATGGCCGTGCGCTTGCCAAAACCACGCTCGGAAGCGGTGAGAATCTGGCTGCCTTCTTCCGGGATCAGCATGGAGATCAGTTTCTGGCCTTCGGCCAGACGCATGCCGCGCACACCGCGGGCGGTACGGCCCATGGCACGCACGTCGGACTCCTTGAAGCGAGTCACCTTGCCACCGTCGGAGAACAGCATCACTTCGCGCTCGCCATCCGTGATGGCGGCACTGATCAGCACATCGCCTTCGTCCAGCTCCAGGGCGATCAGACCGACGCTGCGCTGACGGCTGAAGGATTCCAGCGGGGTCTTCTTCACGGTGCCGTTGGCGGTAGCCATGAAGATGTAGTGACCTTCGGTGTATTCCTCGACCGGCAGCATGGTGGTGATGTATTCGCCATCGTCCAGCGGCAGCAGGTTCACCAATGGACGGCCGCGAGCGGCGCGGGATGCTTCGGGAATCTCGTAAGTCTTGAGCCAGTACACCTTGCCCTTGCTGGAGAACAGCAGCAGCGTGGTGTGGCTGTTGGCAACCAGCAGGTGAGCGATGTAGTCCTCATCCTTGACGCCGGTAGCCGACTTGCCCTTACCGCCGCGACGCTGAGCCTGGTAGGCAGCCAGCGGCTGGGTCTTGGCATAGCCGCCGTGGGAGATGGTCACCACGCGCTCTTCTTCCGGAATCATGTCGCCCAGGGTCAGGTCGAGACGGGCATCAAGGATCTCGGTGCGACGGGCATCGCCGTATTCGGCACGGATCACTTCCAGCTCTTCGCGGATCACTTCCATCAAGCGCGTAGCGCTGTTGAGGATGCGGATCAGCTCGCCGATCTGGTTGAGGATCTCCTGATACTCGGCCAGCAGCTTCTCGTGCTCGAGGCCGGTCAGGCGGTGCAGACGCAGCTCCAGGATGGCTTGCGCCTGCTCCGGGGACAGGAAGTACTTGCCATCGCGCAGACCGTACTGCGGATCAAGGTTTTCCGGACGGCAGGAATCCGCGCCGGCGCGCTCGACCATGGTCATGACCGCGCTGGACTCCCACGGCGTGCTGATCAGCGCTTCCTTGGCTTCCGACGGTGTTGGCGAGGCCTTGATCAGGGCAATGACCGGGTCGATGTTGGACAGGGCAACGGCCTGGCCTTCAAGGATATGGCCACGCTCACGGGCCTTGCGCAGCTCGAACACGGTGCGGCGGGTCACGACTTCGCGACGGTGACGAACGAAGGCTTCCAGCAGGTCCTTGAGGTTGAGGATCCGCGGACGACCGTCGATCAGCGCCACTATGTTGATGCCGAACACTGCCTGCAGTTGGGTCTGGGCGTAGAGGTTGTTGAGGATCACCTCAGGCACTTCGCCGCGACGCAACTCGATCACTACGCGCATACCGTCCTTGTCGGACTCATCGCGCAGCTCGGTGATACCTTCGAGTTTCTTCTCTTTCACCAGCTCGGCGATCTTCTCGATCAAGCGAGCCTTGTTCAGCTGGTAAGGCAGCTCGGTGATGACGATCTGCTGGCGGCCACCGACCTTGTCGATGTCTTCGATGATCGAGCGGGCACGCATGTAGATGCGGCCACGGCCAGTACGATAGGCCTCGATGATGCCTTCACGACCGTTGATGATCGCCGCGGTCGGAAAGTCCGGACCGGGGATGTATTGCATCAGATCGTCAACGCTCAGCTCGGGGTTGTCGATCAGCGCCAGGCAACCGTCGATGACTTCACCGAGGTTGTGCGGCGGAATATTGGTCGCCATGCCCACGGCGATACCGCTGGAACCGTTGACCAGCAGGTTGGGGATCTTGGTCGGCATGACCGCCGGGATCATCTCGGTGCCGTCGTAGTTCGGCACCCAGTCCACGGTTTCCTTGTGCAGGTCGGCCAACAGCTCGTGCGCCAGCTTGGTCATGCGCACTTCGGTGTATCGCATGGCCGCCGCGTTGTCGCCGTCGACCGAACCGAAGTTACCCTGGCCGTCTACCAGCAGGTAGCGCAGGGAGAATGGCTGGGCCATACGAACGATGGTGTCGTACACCGCGGTATCACCATGCGGGTGATACTTACCGATCACGTCACCGACAACACGGGCAGATTTCTTGTACGGCTTGTTCCAGTCGTTACCGAGCTCGCTCATCGCGTAGAGCACACGCCGGTGCACGGGCTTCAAGCCATCGCGCGCATCAGGCAGTGCCCGCCCGACGATTACGCTCATCGCGTAGTCGAGATAGGACTGTTTCAGCTCGTCTTCGATATTGACCGGGAGGATTTCTTTGGCCAGTTCGCCCATGAGAAGCCTGATTCCTTTTTCTGGTGAAACTTCGTCACATCCATATGGGACGAACGAAGCTCGCCGCTGCAGGCCTAGTGCCATGCACCGACTTACGACAAATCAACAAGTTATGCCATGGATTTGCGCAGTGAAGGCGGCCGCATCGGACCACCTTGGAAACCGCCGGATGTTATCACAATCGCCGCCACGCACCTATCCCCCAGACGCGCATGGAGCATAGTTAGTTGACCGGTGACAGCCTGATAAGAGACGAGAGAGCCTCAGAGGACAAATTCGTACGCATTTGACCGGTTTTTGCTGACTGGACAGCCGCCCCGGGAAGTCGCCACCGACCATTTCCGCGGACCACGGTCAATGCAAGCGCTTGCGACACATCAATTGCACCATCTTGGCGGCGTCCGGACGCTCGACAACTCCCTTCTCGGTGACGATGGCATCGATCAGGTCCGCCGGGGTCACATCGAATACCGGATTGAAGACTTCCACCAAGGCACCCAGCGATTGCCCGCCGACATCCAGCAGCTCACTGCCTTCGCGCTCTTCCAGAGGAACATCCTCGCCACTGACCAGGGTCATATCAATGCTCGAACTGGAGGCCACCACCATGAAGCGCACGCCATGGTGCATGGCATTGACCGCCAGTTGATAAGTGCCGATCTTGCTCGCCACATCACCATTGGCGCAGATCCGATCAGCGCCGACCACCACCCAGGTCACCCCCTTGGTCTTCATGATGTGCGCGGCCGCGGAGTCGGCATTGACGGTGCACGCAATCCCCTCATGGGCCAGCTCCCAGGCGGTCAAGCGCGAGCCTTGCAGCCAGGGCCGCGTTTCATCGACATAGACCCGCTCGACCATGCCTTCCAGCCACGCCGCACGGATCACCCCCAGCGCAGTGCCGAAACCGCCGGAGCCCAAGGCGCCGGTGTTGCAGTGAGTCAACAGGACCTGGGGATTGCCCTGATGCCGGCGAATCAGCTCCACGCCCAATTGGGCCATGGTCAGATTGGCCTCCCGATCGCTTTCGTGGATCGCCAGCGCCTCGGCTTCCAGGGCCGCCAGTGGACTGGCCTGATCCTTGACCCGATCCAGGCGCTCGCGCATGCGATTCAGGGTCCAGAGCAAATGACCACCGGTTGGGCGCGAGTCCGCCAGCAGGTTGAAATCCTCTTCCAGGGCTGCCAGCCAGTCACCGCCCGCGGCAAGGCGCGCGCCCACCGCCAGGACCACGCCATAGGCCGCGCAGATGCCAATGGCCGGCGCACCGCGCACCACCATCGAGCGAATCGCCTCAACCACCCCGGCCACACTGTCGCATGCAACCCAGACTTGCTCGCGGGGCAATTTCCGCTGATCGAGCAGGTACAGAGTGCTATCTCGCCATTCAATGGCCTTGACCTTCTCCGCAGCCAACAGACGATCGCGCATCCCTCACCCCGTACTCATGAACAAAAGCGGCCGATTATAGCGATCACCCCGCCAGGACGCTCGGGTATACTTCGCCATCCTTTATATGAAGCCCTGGACCGATATTCGATGCCAAACCGTGACATTGCGCTCGACCTGCTGCTGTTGCCGACCTGGTTGGTACCGGTGGAGCCGGCCGGGGTCGTGCTCAAGGACCACGGGCTGGGCATCCGCGACGGCCGCATCCACTTCATCGGGCCACGCAGCGAAGCCTTGAAGTGCCGCGCCAGCGAAATCCGCGAGCTGCCCGGCATGCTGCTCAGCCCCGGTCTGATCAACGCCCATGGGCACGCGGCCATGACCCTGTTCCGTGGCCTGGCCGACGACCTGCCACTGATGACCTGGCTGGAGAAGCACATCTGGCCCGCCGAAGCCAAGTGGGTGGATGAAGCCTTCGTCCGTGACGGCACCGACCTGGCCATCGCCGAACAGATCAAAGGCGGTATCACCTGTTTCTCTGACATGTACTTCTTCCCAAAGGTTGCCAGTGAACGGGTGCACAACAGCGGCATTCGTGCACAGATCGCCATGCCGATCCTGGACTTCCCCATCCCCGGCGCCCACGACGCCGACGAAGCCATTCGTCAGGGAGTGGAACTGTTTGGCGACCTCAAGCATCACCCACGGATCAAGATCACCTTCGGCCCCCACGCCCCCTACACCGTGGGCGACGAAAACCTGGAAAAGATTCGGGTGATCGCTGAAGAGCTCGACGCTTCGATCCACATGCACGTGCATGAAACCGCATTCGAGGTGCAGCAATCCCTGGAGCAGCGCGGTGAGCGGCCGCTGGCGCGCCTGGCTCGCCTCGGACTGCTGGGACCGCGCTTCCAGGCCGTTCACATGACCCAAATCAGCGATGACGACCTGGCTTTACTGGTAGAAACCAACACCAGCGTCATTCATTGCCCGGAGTCCAACCTGAAACTGGCCAGCGGCTTCTGCCCGGTGGAGCGCCTGTGGCAGGCCGGTGTCAATGTTGCGCTGGGCACCGATGGCGCGGCCAGCAACAACGATCTGGATCTGCTGGGGGAGACTCGCACCGCAGCCCTGCTGGCCAAGGCCGTGGCCGGATCGGCAACCGCCCTGGACGCCCATCGCGCGCTGCGCATGGCCACCCTCAACGGCGCCAGGGCCATGGGCCTGGAAAGCGAAGTCGGCTCCCTGGAAATCGGCAAGGCCGCAGACCTGGTGGCCTTCGACCTGTCCGGACTGGCCCAGCAACCGATTTACGACCCGGTGTCGCAACTGATCTACGCCACCGGCCGGGACTGCGTCAGGCACCTGTGGGTCGCCGGCAAGCAACTGCTGGAGGACCGGCGCCTGACCCGCCTCGATGAACAACAGCTTGGCGCCACCGCCCGCAGCTGGGGCCAGCGCATCGGCGGCCACACCCAATAACCCGGGCCTTGAGCGGATGCTCGAGGCCCAACACAGCATTCATTAGCTTTGGAGCACCACCCATGAGCAACGTCGACCACGCTGAAATCGCCAAATTCGAAGCCCTGGCCCATCGCTGGTGGGACCGCGAAAGCGAATTCAAGCCCCTGCACGACATCAACCCGCTGCGGGTCAACTGGATCGATGAGCGGGTCGGCCTGGCGGGCAAGAAAGTCCTCGACGTCGGCTGTGGCGGCGGCATCCTCAGCGAAGCCATGGCCCAGCGTGGCGCCACCGTAACCGGCATCGACATGGGCGAGGCCCCCCTTGCCGTGGCACAACTGCACCAGCTGGAATCCGGCGTCAACGTCGAGTACCGGCAGATCACCGCCGAAGCCCTGGCCGAGGAAATGCCCGAGCAATTCGACGTGGTCACCTGCCTGGAGATGCTCGAACACGTTCCCGATCCTTCATCGGTCATCCGTGCCTGCTTCCGCATGGTCAAGCCCGGCGGCCAGGTGTTCTTCTCGACCATCAACCGCAACCCCAAGGCCTACCTGTTCGCCATCATCGGTGCGGAATACATCATGAAGCTGCTGCCCCGCGGCACTCACGATTTCAAGAAATTCATCCGCCCCTCGGAGCTTGGCGCCTGGAGCCGCTCCGCCGGCCTGACCGTCAAGGACATCATTGGCCTGACCTACAACCCGCTGACCAAGCACTACAAGCTGGCGGCGGACGTTGACGTCAACTACATGATCCAGACCCTGCGAGAGGAGTGAGACATGGCTATCAGAGCCGTTCTTTTCGATATGGATGGCACCCTGCTCGATACTGCGCCGGACTTCATCGCGGTCTGCCAGGGCATGCGCCATGATCGCGGCTTGCCACCGATCAACGATCAGCACATTCGCGACGAAGTCTCCGGCGGCGCCAAGGCCATGGTGGCAGTGACCTTCTCCATGGATCCGGAATCCCCGGGCTTCGAAGAACTGCGCCTGGAGTTCCTCGAGCGCTACCTCGCGCATTGCGCCGTGCACAGCCGGCTCTTCGACGGCATGGCCGAGCTGCTGGCCGATATCGAAAAAGCCAATCTGATCTGGGGCGTGGTCACCAACAAGCCGCTGCGCTTCGCCGAACCGATCATGCAGCAACTGGGACTGGCCGAGCGCTCGGCGCTGCTGATCTGCCCTGACCACGTCAAGAACAGCAAGCCCGATCCGGAGCCGCTGATCCTGGCGTGCAAGATGCTCGACCTGGACCCGGCCAGCGTCCTGTTCGTCGGCGACGACCTGCGAGACATCGAGTCCGGCCGCGACGCCGGCACCAAGACTGCCGCAGTGACCTATGGCTACATCCATCCGGACGATAACCCCCGGCACTGGGGCGCCGATGTGGTGATCAATCACCCGCTGGAACTGCGCCAGGTTCTGGATAACGCATTGTGCAGCTGCTGAGCAGCGGCATTCCCGGCTAAGCGCCGGGAACGCTCCATTTTCTGTTGAGGCCCTTTATGTTTGATTACTCCGCTCGCCCCGAACTGCTCAAGGATCGGGTCATCCTGGTCACCGGCGCCGGCCGCGGCATCGGCGCCGCCGCCGCCAAGACCTTCGCTGCCCACGGCGCCACGGTACTGTTGCTGGGCAAGACCGAAGCCAACCTGACCGAGGTCTACGACGCCATCGAAGCCGCGGGCCACCCTCAGCCTGCGGTGATCCCGTTCAACCTGGAAACCGCCCTGCCACACCAATACGACGAGCTGGCGGCGATGATCGAGACCGAGTTCGGCCATCTCGACGGCCTGCTGCACAACGCCTCGATCATTGGCCCTCGCACACCGATGGAGCAGTTGTCGGGGGAAAACTTCATGCGGGTGATGCAAGTCAACGTCAACGCGATGTTCATGCTGACCAGCACCCTGCTGCCCTTGCTCAAGCTGTCCCAGGATGCCTCGGTGGTCTTCACCTCCAGCAGCGTCGGACGCAAGGGGCGGGCCTATTGGGGGGCTTACGGCGTGTCCAAGTTCGCCACCGAGGGCCTGATGCAAACCCTGGCCGATGAGCTGGATACCGTGGCCCCGGTTCGCGCCAACAGCATCAACCCCGGCGCCACCCGCACCAGCATGCGGGCCCAGGCCTACCCCGGGGAAAACCCGAGCAACAACCCGACACCGGAAGAGATCATGCCGGTCTACCTGTACCTCATGGGCCCGGACAGCGCCGGGATCAACGGCCAGGCTTTCGACGCGCAGTAACCCCTCCCGTTCGTCGCGCCAGAATACTGGCGCGATGCCTCTACCGCTCCCGGTTCTCGGGGGTTCTCAAGCCAAACAAGTGTCGCTTGAGGCGACATGCCTTCCGAAACAATCACCAACCATTTGAATTAAAACGAGTTTTATTCAGATGAACCGAATGGCACGAGTTTCGCTCTAAGAACACTCAACGCACAGTGCATCAACACTGTGGTAACCGGCTTGCGCCAAGGGCTTTCTAGCCAATGGCGAGCGGCATAAAATGCGCGCAATTGTCCTACGGGACTGAAGGAACAGTATGACGCGCAGCTCCGAGCCGCTCTCACCCAGGCAGTAACAGCGTACACAGTGCTCAGGGGGCTCAAGCTCAGATGAAAACACCTTCCCAGACCAACGCAATTGACTTCGATAGCGCGAAATTGCAACGCCTGGGTTTTGGCCAACAGACACCGCCGGTCAAGCACCCCATCAGCCTCGGACAATTGCGCCAGCAACTGAGCCTGCAACTGCAGACCAGCCTTGAGCCACAACGCATCCTCGGCCTGTTCTTTCGCGAAGCGCAAAGACTGGTCCCCCTTGATGCCCTGCGCTATGAGCACGCCCCCAGTGATCTGCGCCTGGAATTTGGCCAGCGCGGGCACCACTCCATCAGCTACAGCCTGAGCCATGAAGGCGAGCCCATGGGCGAACTGGTGTTCCGGCGCAACCAGCGTTTCAGCGACAGCGAACAGGGCAGCCTGGAGTCGTTGCTGTCCACCCTGCTGTACCCCATGCGCAACGCCCTGCTGTATCGCGCCGCCACCCGCAGTGCACTGCGCGATCCGCTGACCGACACCGGCAACCGCATCGCCATGGACCAGACCCTGCAACGGGAAATCGAGATGGCTCGCCGCCACCAGCTACCACTGTCATTGCTGATGCTGGATATCGATCACTTCAAGCGGATCAACGACAGCTACGGCCACAGTACCGGCGACGAAGTGCTCAAAGCCGTGGCGGCCTCGATCAAGGCGCAGTTGCGCAATGTGGACATGGTGTTTCGCTTTGGCGGGGAGGAGTTTCTGATCCTGCTTTCCAACACTGGGCGCGAGGCCGCAGCAATGGTGGGAGAACGGCTGCGACATGCCGCGCAAGCGCAGGAGTATCGAGCCGATGACCACTCAATCGAACTGACGGTGAGTCTGGGCTGCTCGACCCTGCTGCCGGGAGAGTCCGCCGAGAGCCTGTTGCGTCGCGCCGACAGCGCGCTGTACGTGGCCAAGCGCGAAGGCCGCAATCGCCTGGCGATGGCCGGCTAGACGCCGGCCCACACCTCACAAGCAGTGGCGGGCAACGCCATCGTCACAAGCGCCCCGCGCCGGCGACCAGCGACCTGCCCGCACCTCCTGCCTTACCCCTCGACCAGCGCGAGACGCTCGCGGGTTACCGTGGTCTTTTCCTGCTGCATGCAACGTTCCAGGAACAGGAACATGTAGTCATAGCTTTTGCAGATCGCCTGCCGCAGCTCGGCTTGCAGCGCCTTGCTCGGATTCAGGCCCGCCAGGGTGACAATGATCTCCAACGCTTCCCAGGGATGAGCATCATCGTACTGGGCATGCATCTTCAGCCACTTCATGGCGCGCTTGCGCTCCTCTTCCGGGAACGCGGCAGCGTAGACACCACTGGAGCAAACCAGGGCCGACCATTCGCCCGTCGCCCCTTCGATGGCGTAGTTGGTGGCCGCAATAGCCACGATCAGCGAATCCGCAGAGCTGGTGTGCCAGCACCAATGACTCAGGGCATGCAGTTCCGGTGGCACTTGCTGGGCCTGCAAGTCCTCCAGGGTCACACCGTGGGCCCGACTCCAGTGCACCCAGTAATCGGCATGATTGAGTTCGACACGAATGTTGCGCATCAGCCAGCGGCGCGCCATGTCCTCGCCGGGGTGGCGGGCAAAACGGGTCTTGGTCAGGTTCTGCGCCATGTACAGGGCAAACTGCTCAACCACCGGCCAGCCGCCGATCAGGTACTGGCGCATGACTTTGGCGCTGAGCTTGTTGTCGCGCATGCGCTGGTACAGCTCATGCTCCACCACACGGCGCTTGCTCTCGCTGCAGTCCTGGATCAATTGCTGGGTCCAGGCGGGGTAGCTGGCAGCTTCCATGAGCGGGCCGGTTCGGTTGAATGTGTCGATCACTGTCGGACTCCTTTTGATTGTGATGTGCGGACCCAAAAGAGGTTTCAACGGAAGGTGCCGGGCGCCTTGAACAACAAGGGCCGTGGTCGCACGGGTCGACACTGCAGGCTGTCACAGGTAAACAATTGCGGGCGTTCAACAATGTAGCCTTGAGCATAATCCACGCCGATCTCAAGCAAGGCCTGCTCGATCTGCGGTGTTTCAACAAACTCGGCAATCGTGCGCTTACCCATGACATGCCCGATGTGATTGATCACTTCGACCATGGCGCGGTTAATCGGGTCGTCCAGCATATCCTTTACGAAACTTCCATCGATCTTGAGGAAGTCTACAGGCAAATGTTTGAGATAAGCGAACGACGACATTCCCGCACAAAAGTCGTCCAGGGAAAAATGACAGCCCAAGCCCTTGAGTTCATTTATAAAACGGATCGCACTGCCCAAATTGGCAATCGCACTGGTTTCAGTAATTTCAAAACAGATCATCTGCGGCGGTACGCCATAGACGATGAACTGCTCCCTCAGGAAGTCGAGAAACTCGTCGTCGCCAATGGTGATCCCCGACAAGTTGATCGCGCACATGGCCATGGGCCCTTCACGCCCCTCGGCAATGCACTGGGCAATGACCTTGAACACGTTCTGCACCACCCAGCGATCCAGAGAGGTCATCAGGCCGTAGCGCTCCGCCGCCGGGATAAAGCTGTCCGGCAGGATCATCCTGCCCGCCTCGTCGTGCAGACGCAGGAGAATCTCGACATGCCCACCCTCACGCTCGGCATGACCCAAGGCCGTGATCTCCTGGGAATAGAGGCAGAAACGGTTCTCCTCGAGAGCCATGTGCAGGCGCTGGACCCAGGCCATTTCGCCGAATCGCAGGGAAAGCTCCGAATCGTCGGCATGGTAGACCTGGACCCGGTTGCGTCCTTTTTCCTTGGCCATGTAGCAGGCCATATCCGCCGCCCGCAATGACGCCTCAAGGGTCGTCGGGGTCTGGGCGATGTGCACCAGACCGATACTCACCGTGGTGACGAACGGCCGGCCCTTCCAGACAAAGTGCAGATTCTGCACTGTCTGACGCAGCCCTTCGGCAATCTTTTCCGCCGCCTCCGGCGAGCAGTTTTCCAGGAGAATCCCGAACTCGTCGCCCCCCAGCCGCGCCAGGGTGTCACCTTCGCGCAGCCCCGACTGCAGCAGCGCACAAATATGTCGCAGCAACTCGTCTCCGGCGGCATGACCACAGGTGTCGTTGACCAGCTTGAACTGGTCCAGATCCAGGAACATCAACGCGTGCCGGGCCGGCTGGCGGATCAGGTTGTGCAGGGCCTGCTCCAGGCGGAACTCGAACTCGCGGCGGTTGGCCAGCCCGGTCAGTGCATCGTGGGTCGCCTGCCAGGACAGATTGGCGATGTACTGCCGCTCCTGGGTCATGTCATGCAGCACCAGCACCGTGCCACTGACCTTGCCGGCATTACGGATTGGCGCCCCCACCAGGGTCACCGAGACCGTGCTGCCATCCAGGCGCTGGATCAGCTTGGAATGTTCGCTGCCACCGCTGAGCTGGCCGCTGAGAATGTGCTCGATCAGGGTGAACCCATCGGTCTGGGCGTTCTCATCCAGCAGATTGAACAGCGCGGCCAGGGGCAATCCCACCGCCTGCTCGGCCTTCCAGCGGGTCAACTCTTCCGCGGCCGGGTTCATATAGGCAATGGCGCCCTCGACATCCGTGGTGATTACCCCATCGCCAATCGATTGCAGGGTAATCTGCGCGCGCTCCTTCTCCAGTTGCAAGGCGTCGGCAAAGGCATGGCGCTGGGCCAGCAGCTTGTGGGTGCGCAGCAACGCCAGGGCAATCAGGACCAACGCCGTGGCCAGGTTGGTCACCAGCAACAGGCGCAAGATCACCCGCGAGCCCTCTCCCAGGGCGTCGCTGAAGGCCTTGGCCGCCGGCGTCACCCCATCGTTGATGGCAAAGATCTGACCCTTCCAGCGCTTGACGTCGGCTTCGCTGGCGCTGTTGCTGCCGATCCCCTGGTGCATCTCTCGGGCCACCGTATCGAGCTGCAGCAGGTAGCCGTCACCCACCGTCCACAAATCGATGGCCTTTTCCAGATAGCTGAAATGGCGGAAGTTGAGATACAGCCAGATCAGGCTGGGGACGTCATCCGGGTGATTGCCGCCCTTGAGGATCCCCAGCCGCGCCGCCTCAAGATCCGGCGGCTGGCGATCCAGGGCCACCCGCAGCTCATGCCCGCCCTGAGGCACGGCTATGGCGTTCTGGTATTTGAGAAAGGTGCCTTCGTCGCGGCTGTCGGCGTACAGATTGAGGTAGTAGATGGCGTCCTTCTGCCCTTTGGACCACAGGCTTTCGCCAGCCACGTAACCACGCACTGCCGACAGGACATAGAGGCTAAGGCCGCCCAACAAGGCTTGGAATAACACCACGGCGATAAAGGGCCAGACGATGCCCAACAACCGCGGCGTTGCGAAAGTCCGCTTTTGCTTCATGAGGGTCCTTGCTCGCGCACTGCCAAATGAACACCCAGTAGTCCCGCCCCAGCCAGCACAGATTAGGCCAATTTCCTCAGATCCGACGCAAGGCGAGCTGCAAGCGGATCTGACCAGCAGGAGGAAACGGCCGCTGCCTCACGCTGAAACGGTTATTCCACCAGGAAATTCAAGCACTAAGCACAGAAAGCCGGATAAAACTCAAGACTATCGAACCTGCTGCAGATGCCCGTAAAGCTTGGCATAAAGGCCGCCATCGGCAATAAGCTGCTGATGGTCGCCATCTTCGGCAATCTGCCCGCCATCGAACACCAAAACCCGGTCTGCCTGTTTTACCGCCGACAGGCGATGAGCAATGATCAGCGTAGTCCGCCCACGCAGAAAGCGCGTCAAGGCCTGATGCAGGTTGTATTCGGTGGCGGCATCCAGGGCTGAGGTGGCCTCGTCCAGGATCACCACCTTGGGCTCGGCCAGGACCATCCGTGCAATGGCCAGGCGCTGGCGCTGGCCACCGGACAAACGCACCCCGGAGCGTCCGACCACGCTGTCCAGTCCCTGCGGCAAGGCCCTGACGGTGGCGTCCAACTGGGCAATTTCCAGAGCCTGCCAGCAGGCGCTGTCACTGCGCTCGCGCCCCATGGTCAGGTTGGCGCGAATGGTGTCGTTGAACAGCGCAGGATGCTGCAGCACCACGGCGACGTTATCGCGCACGGTTTCCAGGCCGATTTCCTGCTGGGTCGCACCACCAAAACGGATCACGCCGGTCTGCGGCGTGTACAACCCCAGCAGCAGCTGCACCAGGGTGCTCTTGCCACCGCCACTGGCGCCGACGATGGCCACCTTTTCGCCAGGCGCAATGGACAGGTTCAGGTTGTCCAGCACCCGTTCATCGCCGTAACCGAAGCTCAGGCCGCGGACCTCGATGCCCACGGTTTCGCAGCCCAGGAACGGATCCGTACCACCGCTGTACTGCGGCTCGTCGGCCCGCGCCAGCAACTCGTTGATCCGGGTCAGGGCCCCGCCGGCGGCGTAGTAGGCGTATTGCAGGTTCAGCAACTGCTCCACCGGGCCGATCATGAACCACAGGTAGCTGAACACCGCCAGCATCTGGCCGATGGACAGGTCGGAGAACAGCACCGTGAGCATCGCGGCGGCGCGGAAGATATCGATGCCGAACTGAAACAACAGGCCGCTGGCCCGGCCCGAGGCATCGCTCTTCCACTGCGAGGCCACGGCATAATCGCGCACCTCTTCGGCACGCCGCCCCAGGCGACCGAGAAAGTAGCCCTGACGGTTGCCGGCTCGAATTTCCTGAATCGCCTCCAGCGTCTCGGTCAGCGCCTGGGTGAACCGCGAGGTGCTGTCGTTTTCCAGTTTTTTCAGGTGCTTGACCCGCTTGCCCAGTTGCACCGTGGCAAAGATCACCAGCGGGTTGAACAGCAGGATCAGCAGCGCCAGCTTCCAGTGCATCCACATCAGGATGCCCGCCGTGCCCACCAGGGTCAGCATGGCCACCAGGAACCGGCTCAGGGTTTCCCCGACGAACTTGTCCACGGTGTCCAGATCGGTGACCAGGTGGATGGTCACCGTGCCGCCCCCCAGGCTTTCGTATTCCCCCAGGGAAATACGCTTGAGCCGCTCGATCAGGCGCACCCGGATCCGGTAGACGATGTCCTTGGCCAGCCCGGCAAACAGCCGCGCCTGGACCACGTTGAACACCAGGGCGGAGCAACGCAGGATCAGGGTCGCCAGCAGCATCAGGCCGATGTAGCCCGCCGCGCTCTGCCAACCGCCCGGCAGCAGGCGGTTCATCACTTGCAGCGCAGCGTCGCCATGCCCCAGCAGCACCTCGTCCACCAGCAATGGCAGCAACAGCGGAATCGGCACACTGCACAGCGTTGCCAGCACGGCCACGCCGTTGGCGATCCACAGCGACTTCCGGTGGTGCAGGGCCAGACGGCGGATCTCACCCCAGCTCAGACGATCGACGGTTTTGCCGGGGATGCTGGATTCGACCGGCTCAGGCACAGGCGGCGCGCTCCAGCCAGCGGCCAAGCAACGGCGACAACTCGCTCAGCGGCTGATAGCCATTGGTCAGCAGCGCCAACTGGCCGTTGCGCTCTGCCAGCAAGGTCGGAAATCCGGCGATTCCCAGGTCCTGGACCCAGGTGAAGTCCGCCGCCGTGGCCGCGTGCTGCTCGGCCCGGTCGAAGGCTTCGGCGAACTCGATCCGCGGAACCCCGGCCTGCTCCGCCAGCTCGACCAGCACACTGGCCAGGGTGACATCACGGCCTTCGACATAGAACGCCCGCTGGATCAGCCCCAGCAGCCTCCAGGCGCAGTCCGGGGCCAGGCTCCGGGCGGTGACGATCGCCCGGCAAGCCGGCTCGGTGTCGTAGACAAAGCCATCGGGCAAGGCGCCTTCGAAGGTGAACGGCTGGCCTGTAGCCTGCTGCACCGCCTGCCAGTGCTCAAGAATGTAGCGCCGGGTGTTGGGTTCCAGCGCCGAGCCGCTCCCGGTGCGCAAGCCGCCCACCACCAGATGCAGCTCGACACCGGCAGCCTGGGCCTGCTCTGCCAGGGCCTGGGCCACGGGCGCAAAACCCCAGCACCACGAACACATCGGGTCCATCACATAGAGCAGGCGGGCAGACATGGCTCAAGCCTCGGAGGAAGATTGCTTGTAGTTGTAACCGATCGGGTGCGGCATGTTGCGCGCCTTGGCCAATTCGATCTGCTTCTGCCGGTCGATGGCACTGCGGCGGGTCTTCTCGCTCAGCTTGTCCCAGCAATGCGGGCAGCTGATGCCGGGCACATAGTGCTCGGACGCCCGATCCTCGACGCTCACCGGAGTCCGGCAGGCATGACATTGATCGTAGTCGCCTTCGCTCAAGTCGTGGCGAACGGTGACCCGATTGTCGAACACGAAGCAATCGCCCTGCCACTTGCTCTCCTCTTGTGGCACCTCTTCGAGGTACTTGAGGATCCCGCCCTTGAGGTGGAACACCTCGTCGAAGCCCTCGCTGAGCATGTAGCTCGAAGCCTTCTCGCAGCGGATGCCGCCGGTGCAGAACATCGCCACCTTCTTGTGCTTGCTTGGGTCGAAGTTGGCTTTGATGTAGTCCGGAAACTCGCGGAAGCTGGTGGTCTTGGGGTCGATGGCGCCTTCAAAGGTGCCGATGGACACTTCGTAGTCGTTACGGGTGTCGATCAGCAGCACTTCCGGATCGCTGATCAGGGCGTTCCAGTCCTGGGGCTCGACATAGGTCCCGACTTTCTTGTTGGGGTCGACGCCGGGCACGCCAAGGGTGACGATCTCTTTCTTGAGCTTGACCTTGGTGCGATAGAACGGCTGCTCGTCGCAATACGACTCTTTGTGATCGATATCGACCATGCGCGGATCGTTCTTCAGCCAGGCCAGCAGCCCGTCAATGCCTTCGCGGCTGCCGGAAACCGTGCCGTTGATGCCTTCTTCGGCGATCAGCAGGGTGCCCTTGATGCCGTTGTCGAGCATGGCCTGCAACAGGGGCTCGCGCAGGCTGACGTAATCTTCGAGGGTGACGAACTTGTACAGTGCCGCCACGACAATGGGTTGTGTCATGGGAAATCTCTCCAGGTGGCTACCCTCGTAAAGGGTGAACCGGATGCAAAAAAAAACGCGCCGGCATAAGCGGCGCGTTGCGGATTCTATCAGAAAGGCAGCCTCAAGCTCCAAGCGGCAAGCCGCACCTGAGTGACCTCAGAACTGCGGCGAGACGCACCCGCTCCTATCGACCACCGGCGCAAGTCGGCGAGGCCGGAGCCACACCGATCTTCGACCACTCCTCGGGGGTGTAGGTGTGCAGCGCCAACGCATGGAACTGGCCCATCAGCTCACCGAGGGTGGCGTAGACCTTCTGGTGACGCTTGACGCTGTTGAGGCCGGCGAACTGCTCGCTGACCAGTACCGCCTTGAAGTGGGTTTCCAGGCCACGGCTGTGCATGTGGCTTTCATCCAGCACTTGCAGGTGCTCGGGCTGCAAGGCCGCGAGCGCCGCTTCGATACGTTGTTGCATGGTCATTGCGGGCTCCGCTTACTTCTTCTTCGCCGGGGCCGCCTTGGGCTCGAGCTCGGCGGTCATGTCGGCCAGCAGCTTGTTCACCACCGGCACCGCGCTTTCCAGCTTGGCCTGGGTCATCTGCGCCGATTGCTGGGTCAGCTGGGGCATTTTTTCCAGGACTTTCTTGCCCAGTGGCGACTGGTAGAACGCGACCAGGTCCTTGAGCTCGGACTCGCTGAAGTTGCTGGTGTAGAGCTTGACCATGTCCGGTTTCAGCTTGTTCCAGCCAATGGCCTGATCCAGCGCGGCGTTGGCCTTGGCCTGGTAGGTTTCCAGCAGAGCGCGCTTGGATTCCGGGGCTTTGGTCTGTTCAAAACGCTGGGCGAACATTTGCTGGACTTGCATGTACACCGGCGTACCGAGCTTGTCCGCATGGGCCAGGGTCAGGAAGGCCTCGGCACTGGCGTTGTGGCTGGCGGTATCGGCAAGAACCTGGCCGCTGGCACACACCAGAACAACCGCGGTACAGATGGCACGAAAACGGGTCATCGAGTTTCCTTTTCTAGCAGGCGAGGTAAAACCCCAAGGGCGCCCATTCTGCGCCTATTAATCCGCGTCCCTCAACCCCACGCCCCAGCGACCCCGGTTTTGCCCGGATAACCGACACAAAACCTCCGCGCACGGAACCCGGGCCGCAGATCAGGGCCTAAACTGGCCAGTCAGACTTGGAGGAATGTCACGATGAATCGAATCGAAACCGACAGCCTGGGCCAGGTTGAAGTCCCGGAACAAGCCTATTGGGGCGCACAGACCCAGCGCTCGCTGATCAACTTCGCCATCGGCAACGAGCGCATGCCCCTGGCCGTGCTGCATGCCCTGGCCCTGATCAAGAAAGCCGCCGCCCGGGTCAATGATCGCAATGGCGATATCCCCGCCGACATCGCCCGGCTGATCGAACAGGCAGCCGACGAAGTGCTGGCCGGCGAGCATGACGATCAGTTCCCCCTGGTGGTGTGGCAGACCGGCAGCGGCACCCAGAGCAACATGAACGTCAACGAGGTCCTGGCCGGGCGGGCCAACGAACTGGCGGGCAATCCCCGGGGCGGCAAGTCTCCTGTGCACCCCAACGATCATGTCAACCGCTCGCAAAGCTCCAACGACTGCTTCCCCACCGCCATGCACATCGCGGCGGCCCAGGCCGTGCAGTTCCAACTGCTGCCGGCGATCACCGAGCTGTCCGGCGGCCTGGCCGAACTGTCGGCCCGGCACATGAAGCTGGTGAAGACCGGACGCACCCACATGATGGACGCCACGCCCATTACCTTCGGTCAGGAAATCTCCGCCTTCATCGCTCAACTGGGCTACGCCGAACGGGCCATCCGCAGCGCCTTGCCGGCGGTCTGCGAACTGGCCCAGGGCGGCACCGCGGTGGGCACCGGGCTGAATTCGCCCCACGGCTTCGGTGAAGCCATTGCCGCCGAACTGGCCGCGCTGTCCGGCCTGCCGTTCGTCACCGCCCCCAACAAGTTCGCCGCCCTGGCCGGCCACGAGCCGCTGACCACCCTGTCCGGCGCACTGAAAACCCTCGCGGTGTGCCTGATGAAAATCGCCAACGACCTGCGCCTGCTGGGCTCTGGCCCGCGGGCGGGGCTGGCCGAAGTCAAGCTGCCGGCCAACGAACCGGGCAGCTCGATCATGCCCGGCAAGGTCAACCCGACCCAGTGCGAAGCCCTGTCGATGCTCGCCTGCCAGGTGATGGGCAACGACGTGGCGATCGGCTTTGCCGCCAGCCAGGGCCATCTGCAGTTGAACGTGTTCAAGCCGGTGATCATCCACAACCTGTTGCAATCGATCCGCTTGCTGGCCGACGGCTGCAGCAACTTCCAGCAGCACTGCATCGCCGGGCTGGAACCGGATCCCCAGCAGATGGCCGCGCACCTGGAACGCGGCCTGATGCTGGTGACCGCGCTGAACACCCACATCGGCTACGACAAGGCCGCCGAGATCGCCAAGAAGGCCTACGCCGAAAACCTGACCCTGCGCGAAGCGGCGCTGGAGCTGGGCTACCTGACCGATGAGCAGTTCGATGCCTGGGTCCGCCCGGAAAACATGCTGGAGGCCGGAAAACAGGGTTAGCGCGGCGTCTTGTTCGCTGGCCAGCCAGTCCCTACAGACGGGTTGCTGCAGGAACTGACTCGCCAGCGCAGCTCACCCCGCCGCGATCCGCTGCCGCCGGGCGCGCAACCCCGCCATCAATGACGGCCCCAGGGCCGTCAGCGCCGACCCCAGCACCACCAGCAACGCCCCGCCATAACCCAGGCCGTTGATCTGTTCGGCCTGCACATGCTCCGGCCAGACCCAGGCCGCCCACGCCACCGCGGCAAAGGTCACCAGGGGCGTGATCGCCAGGGTCGCGCTGACCCGCGACGCCTCCCAATGCGCCAGGGCCTCGGCAAAGGCACCGTAGGCGATCAGGGTATTCAGGCAACAGGCGAGCAACAGCCAGCCTTGCAGGGGGCTCAGCTCCAGGGCTTCCAGCGGGTGTACCCAGGGCGTCAGCAACAAGGCGCAGAACAGGTAGATCACCATCATCACCTGCAAGGAATTCCACACGCTCAGCAGCTGCTTCTGGCCCAGGGCATAGAAGGTCCAGACCGCGGAAGCGGCGAGAATGGTCAGAACGCCGGCGGTGTAGTCACTGAGCGAGGTCAGCAGCTCGGTCAGCCGTTGATTGAAGAACAGCCCGAAGCCAATCAGCAGCACCAGCAACCCCAGTCCCTGCCCCAGGCTGAACCGCTCCTTAAACACAAACACACTGGCGATCAGCAACAGGATCGGTCCCATCTGCACCACCAGTTGCGCGGTGCCCGGGCTCAGCAGGTTCAGGCCCATCAGGTACAGCACGTAGTTGCCCACCAGGCCCAAGACCGAGATCGGTACCAGCCATATCCCTTTCGGGCCGAGCAAGCGCCAGCGTGGCAGGCGCCTGACCGCCGCCAGATAGAGGAACAGGCAGCCGCCGGACACCAGCAGGCGAAACCAGGTCACGGTGACCGGGTCCATCACCAGCAGCACTTGCTTGAGCTTGATGGGCAGGATGCCCCACAACAGCGCGGTCAACAGGGCCAGGAACAGACCGTAGACCCAACGACCGGACGAGACGTGCATGCGAACCCCAAAAAGCCGTGCCAGTGAGGTGCACATTCTAGGCCCGCGCCAACCCTCGACACAGTGACAGTTGGCGACCCAGCGCAAACAGAATTGTGCAGGTCGCAAACCGGCCCCGCAGGAGCCGGCTTGCCGACTCCGCGAAAACTAGCGCACGGCTTCGAACAGCCCCGTGGCGCCCATGCCACCGCCCACGCACATGGTGACAATGCCGTAACGCAGGTTGCGCCGCTGCAATTCACGCACCAGATGCCCGACCTGGCGCGAGCCGGTCATGCCGAACGGGTGGCCGATGGAGATCGAGCCGCCATTGACGTTGTACTTGGCGTTGTCGATCTCCAGGCGGTCGCGGGCATACAGGCACTGCGAGGCAAATGCCTCGTTGAGTTCCCACAGATCGATGTCATCCACCTTCAGGCCCTTGGCCTTGAGCAGCTTGGGCACCGAGAACACCGGGCCGATGCCCATCTCGTCCGGCTCGCAGCCGGCGACGGTAAAGCCACGGAAGAACGCCTTGGGCTTGAGCCCCAGGGCCAGGGCCCGTTCCAGGCTCATCACCAGGGTCATGGAGGCGCCATCGGACAGCTGCGAAGAGTTGCCCGCGGTCACCGAACCGTCCTCGGCAAACACCGGCTTGAGGGCCGCAAGGTTTTCCAGGGTGGTATCCGGGCGGTTGCAGTCGTCACGATCCACTACACCGTCGAGCATCTGTACTTGCCCGGTGTGCTTGTCCTCGACGTGGTACTTGACCGTCATCGGCACGATCTCGTCGCGAAACAGGCCGTCGGCCTGGGCCTGGGCGGTACGCTGCTGGCTTTGCAGGGAATACCGGTCCTGGGCTTCACGGCTGACGTTGTAGCGCCGGGCCACCACCTCGGCGGTCTGGCCCATGGGGAAGTAGATGCCCGGCACCTGCTCCTTGAGCAGCGGGTTGATCAGGTTGTCGGTGTTGACGCTCTTCATGGTCAGGCTGATGGATTCGACACCACCGGCAACGATGATGTCGCTGCAGCCGGAGGCGATCTGGTTGGCGGCGATGGCGATCGCCTGCAGGCCCGAGGAGCAGAAACGGTTGAGGGTCATGCCCGCCGTGCCGGTACCCAGGGCCGAGAGCACCGCGACGTTGCGGCCGATGTTGAAGCCCTGGGCCCCTTCATTGGAACCGGCGCCGACGATGCAGTCCTCGACGCTGGCCGGATCGATGCCATTGCGGGCGAGCAGCGCATTGACGCAGTGCGCGGCCATGTCATCCGGACGGGTCTGGTTGAACTTGCCGCGAAAGGACTTGGCCAGGCCAGTCCGTACGCTATCGACGATCACCACTTCACGCATGACGCACCTCATTGTTGTTGGCAGCAGGAAGAGCCTCGAGCATAGATGCCCCTCCCTCGCCGCCGCGACAATCATTCACTGGGCGTATGCGCGACCATCGGCCTACTTCTTGTCCTTCCGGTCTTTCTTGTCGTGCTTGTCGGAGCGCTCGAAGGCGGCTTCCAGGGCACGGTTGATGGTGCGCAGAACCTTGACCCGGGCCCAGCGCTTGTCGTTGGCTTCCACCAGGGTCCAGGGCGCCACTTCGGTACTGGTACGGTCGACCATGTCGCCGACGGCAAGACGGTAATCGCCCCATTTATCGCGGTTGCGCCAATCGTCCTCGGTGATCTTGAAGCGCTTGAAGGGAATCGCCTCCCGCGCCTGGAAACGCTCCAGTTGCGTGTCCTTGTCGATGGCCAGCCAGAACTTCACCACGATCACCCGGGCATCGGCCAACTGCTCCTCGAAGTCGTTGATCTCGCTGTAGGCCCGCAGCCAGTCCGCGGGCTGGCAGAAGCCCTCGACCCGCTCCACCAGGACCCGGCCGTACCAGGAACGATCGAAGATGGTGAACTTGCCGCGCGCCGGAATATGCCGCCAGAAACGCCAGAGATAGGGCTGCGCGCGTTCGTCTTCAGTGGGCGCGGCAATCGGCACGATGCTGTATTGGCGCGGGTCCAGGGCCGCGGCGACCCGACGAATGGCGCCGCCCTTGCCCGCCGCGTCATTGCCCTCGAAGACCGCCACCAGGGCGTGCTTGCGCATGCGCTTGTCCCGCAGCAGACCGGCCAGGCGCGCCTGCTCGGTAATCAACTGCTCCTCGTAGTCGTCCTTGTCCAGGTGCTGGGTCATGTCCAGGCTATCCAGCAGACTCAGCTCATCCACCGCTGTCGGCAACGGCGCGGCGTTGACCTGGGCCGGTCTCAGCGGCTGGCGGTTCAAGGCATTCTGCAGGCCCTCCAGAAGGATCCGGCCCACGGTAAGGCTGCGGTAATGCGGATCGACACCCTCGATCACATGCCAGGGCGCATAGTCGCGACTGGTACGCCGCAGGACCCGTTCGCCGTACTTGACGAACTTGTCGTAGGTTTCTGACTGCTGCCAGTCCAGCGGGCTGATGCGCCAGCTGTGCAGCGGATCATCCTGCAAGGACTTGAGGCGGTCCTTCATCTGTTTCTTGGACAGGTGAAACCAGAACTTGAAGATCAGCGCGCCTTCATCGCAGAGCATCTTTTCCAGGCGTTCGGCGCCATTGATCGCCTGGTCCAGGCGCGGGTCCTTGATCTCGCCATGCACCCGGCCCTGGAGCATCTGGCTGTACCAGTTGCCGAAGAACACCCCCATGCGGCCCTTGGCCGGAAGCATCCGCCAGTAGCGCCAGGCCGGTGGTCGCGACAGTTCTTCATCGGTCTGCTGGTCGAAGGTGCGCACTTCGATCAGCCGCGGGTCCATCCATTCGTTGAGCAGCTTGACCGTCTCGCCCTTGCCCGCGCCCTCGACGCCATTGATCAACACAATCACCGGAAACCTGGCCTTCTGGCGCAGCTCGAACTGCGCCTCGAGCAAGGCCTCGCGCAAGGCCGGCACTTCGGCATCGTAGGTTTCTTTGTCGATGGCGTGACCGATTTCAGCGGATTCGAACATGGGTGGCTCCTTCCAAGAATTGTCCAAGACTAGCGGATCGGCCTCGGCCAAGGAAAACAAATCCCCGACCCCGCTCAGCCTTGCCGTGGATCAGGCACGGCGCCGGCGATCGGCTAGAATGGCCGCCTTGCGCCAGACGAGCCGAACATGACACCTGAACTGCCCCACGCCCAGCTCGACTGGGACGACCAAGGACGCCCGCGCTCGCGGGTCTTTGATGACGTGTACTTCTCCAGCGACTCGGGCCTGGAGGAAACCCGCCATGTGTTCATTGAACAGAACCGCCTGCGGGAACGCTTTGCCGCCTTGAATGCCGATGCGCGATTCGTCATCGGTGAAACCGGCTTCGGCACCGGGCTGAACTTTCTCTGCGCCTGGCAGTTGTTCCGGCAGCAGGCGCCGGCCACTGCACGGCTGCATTTCGTCAGCGTGGAAAAGTACCCCCTGAGTCCGGCCGATCTGCAACGGGCCCTGGCCCTGTGGCCGGAACTGACGGAACTGAGCCAGCAGTTGCTCAAGCACTACGTCGCCGTGCACGGCGGTTTCCAGCGCATCGTGCTGGACGACGGCCGGGTCACCCTGACCCTGCTGATCGGCGACGCCCTGGAACAATTGCCGCAACTGGACGCACAGATCGACGCCTGGTTTCTCGACGGCTTCGCCCCGGCGAAGAACCCCGACATGTGGACCCCGGAACTGTTCGCCGAACTGGCGCGCCTGGCGGCACCGGGTTCCACCCTCAGCACCTTTACCAGCACCGGCTGGGTACGCCGCCTGTTGAACGCGGCGGGTTTCAAGATGAAGCGCACCCCAGGCATCGGTCGCAAGTGGGAAGTGCTGCGCGGCGAATTCCTGGGCTGGCCCGAGGACAGTCCATCGCCGGCACAGGCCAAGCCGTGGTTCGCCCGCCCACCGGCCCAGGCCAAAACCGCCCTGGTGATCGGCGGCGGCCTGGCCGGCTGCTCCAGTGCGGCCAGCCTTGCCGCCCGCGGCTGGCAGGTGCAATTGCTCGAACGCCACGAACAACTGGCCCAGGAAGCCTCGGGCAATCCGCAAGGGGTGCTCTACCTCAAGCTCTCCGCCCACGGCACTGCGCTATCGCAAATGATCCTCAGCGGTTTCGGCTACACCCGGCGCCAGCTGGAACACCTGCAACGTGGCCTGGACTGGGACGGCTGCGGGGTACTGCAACTGGCCTTCAACCCCAAGGAAGCCGAGCGCCAGGCGCAGTTGGCCGCGGCCTTCCCCGCCGACCTGCTGCGGCGGCTGGGCCAGCCAGAGGCCCAGGCCCTGGCCGGCATAGGCCTGGAACACGGCGGCCTGTTCTACCCCGAAGGCGGCTGGGTGCATCCGCCAGCGCTGTGCCAGTGGCAGGCCGATCATCCGCAGATCCAGGTCCTGGCGCACCGGGAGGTGCTGGAGTTACGCCGGGTCGATCAGCAATGGCAAGCCTGGGACGGCGAACGGATGCTGGCCAGTGCGGCGGTGGTGATCCTTGCCGGTGCCGCCGAAATCAGGCGCTTCCCGGCCAGTGCCGAATTGCCCCTCAAGCGCATTCGCGGGCAGATCACCCGCCTGCCGCAGACTGCGCAAAGCCAGAGCCTGGCCACCGTGGTCTGCGCCGAGGGTTACGTCGCTCCGCCGCGCCTTGGGGAGCACACCCTGGGCGCCAGCTTCGACTTCAAGAGCCAGGACCTGACCCCGACCAGCGCCGAGCATGCCGGCAACCTGGACATGCTGCGGGAAATCTCCAGTGATCTGCTGCAACGCCTGAACGCCGAGCAACTGCCCCTGGACCGCCTGCAAGGTCGTGCGGCCTTCCGTTGCACCAGCCCGGACTACCTGCCCATCGTCGGCCCCCTGGCGGACCCGGCAGCGTTCGCCGACACCTACGCCGCCCTGGGCAAGGACGCGCGCCAGGTGCCGGACCTGCCCTGCCCCTGGCTCGATGGCCTGTACATCAACAGCGGCCACGGTTCTCGCGGCCTGATCACTGCGCCACTGTCCGGCGAACTGCTGGCCGCCTGGCTGGAAAACGAGCCGCTGCCACTGCCCAGGAGCGTGGCCGAAGCCTGCCATCCCAATCGCTTTGCCCTGCGCCGCCTGATTCGCGGCAAGGCCTGAGACAGAGCGCCAACCCCGGGTGTTGAAGAGCGCCGCCGGCCCTTGGCCGAACGCAAAACCGCTCTTCACGCCTCAGCACCACCGGCCGGCTTATAACCGATCGGTCTAAAACTCCCGAGTTATGCACAGGTCAGTTTCCAGGTAGCCGCCGTTTTGGCGACTGCGGATCGACTCTCCCCAACGGAAAAACCGGTAAGGACTTATGTGCGGATTAGCTGGCGAATTACGCTTTGATCATCAACCTGCCGACCTGGCAGCGGTTGAACGAATCACTCATCACCTGGCCCCCCGTGGCCCCGACGCCTGGGGCTTTCACAGCCAGGGCCCGATCGCCCTGGGCCATCGACGACTGAAAATCATGGACCTGTCGGACGGCTCGGCGCAGCCCATGATCGACAACCAACTGGGCCTGTCCCTGGCCTTCAACGGCGCGATCTACAACTTCCCCGAATTGCGCGCCGAACTGGAAGCCCGGGGCTACGCCTTCCATTCCGGCGGTGACACCGAAGTGCTGCTCAAGGGCTATCACGCCTGGGGCGCCGACCTGCTGCCCAAGCTCAACGGCATGTTCGCCTTCGCCATCTGGGAGCGCGACGCCCAGCGCCTGTTCATCGCCCGCGACCGCCTCGGGGTCAAGCCTCTGTACCTGTCGCGCACCGGCCAGCGCCTGCGCTTCGCCTCAGCCCTGCCGGCCTTGCTCAAGGGCGGCGACATCAACCCGATTCTCGATCCGGTGGCGCTCAATCACTACCTGAACTTCCACGCCGTGGTGCCGGCGCCCCGCACCTTGCTGGCGGGCATCGAGAAACTGCCACCGGCCACCTGGATGCGCATCGAAGCCGACGGCCGCACCGACCAGCAGACCTGGTGGTCCCTGCCCTACGGCCCCCGTGCCGACGAAACCCAGCTGACCCTGGAAGACTGGACTGACCGGGTGCTCGATAGCACCCGCGAGGCAGTGGCCATCCGTCAGCGGGCGGCGGTGGATGTCGGCGTGCTGCTGTCCGGCGGTGTCGATTCCAGCCTGCTGGTGGGCCTGCTGCGAGACGTCGGGGTGGACGACCTGTCGACCTTCTCCATCGGCTTCGAGGATGCCGGCGGCGAACGCGGCGACGAGTTCCAGTACTCGGACCTGATTGCCCGCCACTACGGCACCCGGCATCACCAGTTGCGCATCGACGAGGGCGAGATCATCGACCAGTTGCCGGCGGCGTTCCGCGCCATGAGCGAACCGATGGTCAGCCACGATTGCATCGCCTTCTATTTGTTGTCCCGAGAAGTGGCCAAGCACTGCAAGGTGGTGCAAAGCGGCCAAGGCGCCGACGAACTGTTCGCCGGCTACCACTGGTACCCGCAGGTAGACGGCGCCAGCGACCCGTATGCTGCCTACCGTGCGGCCTTCTTCGATCGCAGCTACGACGACTACGCGGCCACCGTGCAGCCGCAATGGCTGACGGCACACGACGCCGCCGGCGACTTCGTCCGCGAGCATTTCGCCCAACCCGGCGCCGACGCGCCTATGGACAAGGCCCTGCGCCTGGACAGCACGGTGATGCTAGTGGATGACCCGGTCAAACGTGTGGATAACATGACCATGGCCTGGGGCCTGGAGGCGCGCACGCCCTTCCTCGACTACCGCCTGGTGGAGCTGTCGGCCCGGGTGCCGGCACGCTTCAAGCTGCCGGACGGCGGCAAGCAGGTGCTCAAGGAAGCGGCGCGGCGGGTGATCCCCAGCGCGGTCATCGACCGCAAGAAAGGCTACTTCCCGGTGCCGGGCCTCAAGCATTTGCAGGGCGACACCCTGAACTGGGTGCGTGAACTGCTGCTGGACCCGAGCCAGGATCGCGGCCTGTTCAACCCGGCCATGCTCGATCGCCTGCTGACCGATCCCCAGGGCCAACTGACCCCACTGCGCGGCTCCAAGCTGTGGCAACTGGCGGCCTTGAACCTGTGGCTCAGCGAACAAGGAATCTGACCGATGAAAGCCAATGCCACGGCTTACAGCCAACGCCTGCTGCGCGGCCAGGCGCCCTCCTATGAACGTCTGCAAGCGCGCTTTGCCGAAGACGGCAGCGAACCCGGCAACGCCCCCATTGCCCTGCACTGCGGCTGGGGCCGACTGCTGATCGGCCACACCTTTCCCGATCCCGGCAGCCTCGCCGCGGAACTGCTCAACGAGCAGCCCGGTGAACGCGACATTGCTCTGTATGTGGCCGCGCCGCAGCAGGTGCTGGGCCTGGAACCGACGCAGCTGTTCCTCGACCCTTCCGACACCCTGCGCCTGTGGTTCAGCGACTACCGCCAGGCCACCCGGGTGTTTCGCGGCTTCCGCATCCGTCGCGCGCAAAGCGAGTCCGACTGGCAGGCCATCAACCGCCTGTACCAGGCACGGGGCATGCTGCCCATCGACCCGCAACGGCTGACCCCGCGCCATCAGGGCGGTCCGGTGTACTGGCTGGCCGAAGACCAGGACAGCGGCGCGGTGATCGGCAGCGTCATGGGCCTTGATCATCACAAGGCCTTCCAGGACCCGGAGCACGGCAGCAGCCTCTGGTGCCTGGCGGTGGACCCCGATTGCAGCCGCCCGGGCGTGGGCGAAGTGCTGGTGCGGCATCTGATCGAACACTTCATGAGCCGCGGCCTGAGCTATCTGGACCTGTCGGTGCTGCACGACAACCGCCAGGCCAAGAGCCTCTACGCCAAGCTGGGCTTTCGCACCCTGTCGACCTTTGCCATCAAGCGCAAGAACGGCATCAACCAGCCGCTGTTCCTCGGCCCCGGGCCCCAGGCGGACTTCAACCCCTATGCCCGGATCATCGTCGAGGAGGCCCATCGCCGTGGCATCGATGTCCAGGTGGATGACGCCGACGCCGGGCTGTTCACCCTCAGCCACGGCGGTCGCCGGGTGCGCTGCCGGGAATCCCTGAGCGACCTGACCAGTGCCATCAGCATGAGCCTGTGCCAGGACAAGAGCCTGACCCACAAGGTGCTCAAAGAGGCCGGCCTGAAGCTGCCCGCCCAGCAACGGGCGGGCAACGCCGACGACAACCTGGAGTTTCTCGACGAGCACCAGCGAGTGGTGGTCAAGCCGTTGGACGGAGAACAGGGACAAGGCGTGGCCGTGGATCTGAGCACGATTGAAGAGGTGCAGCGCGCCATCGACCAAGCCCGCCGCTTTGACAGCCGAGTGTTACTGGAAAGCTTCCACGAAGGGCTGGACCTGCGCATCCTGGTGATCGGCTTTGAAGTGGTGGCCGCGGCCATTCGCCGTCCCGCCGAGATCATCGGCGACGGCCAGCACTCCATTGGCGCGTTGATCGAGGCCCGCAGCCGCCGACGCCAGGCGGCCACCGGCGGCGAAAGCAAGATCCCCCTGGACCAGGAAACCCAGCGCACCCTGCATGCCGCCGGTTACGACTACAACAGCGTGCTGCCGGCCGGGGAGCGGCTGTTCGTCCGACGCACCGCCAACCTGCACACCGGCGGCACCCTGGAAGACGTCACCAGCCTCCTCCATCCGGCCCTGGCCGACGCCGCCATCCGCGCGGCCCGGGCCCTGGACATTCCGGTGGTCGGCCTGGATCTGCTGGTGCCCGCGGCGGACCAGCCGGACTATGTGTTCATCGAGGCCAACGAACGCGCCGGGCTGGCCAACCACGACCCGCAACCCACTGCCGAGCGTTTTATCGACCTGCTGTTTCCCCACAGCCAACCTGCGCCTTGATCCTTCACCGGCCAGCCGGCTCCTACCTTCATTCGTAGGAGCTGGCTTGCCAGCGAAAGCCCTCTTCAGGCCTCTCACTGCCTCATCGAAACCATCGATGGCCTTTTTCATCCGGAGTTTCCATGACCCGTCAGATTCCCCAGCCCGATCTCGCTTACCTGCAGAAAGTCCTTCTGGAAATGCTCGCCATTCCCAGCCCCACCGGCTTTACCGACACCATCGTGCGTTACGTTGCCGAACGCCTGGAAGAACTGGGCATTCCCTTCGAGCTGACCCGGCGCGGCACCATCCGCGCCACCCTCAAGGGCCAGAAGAACAGCCCGGACCGGGCGGTGTCCGCGCACCTGGACACCATCGGTGCCAGCGTTCGCGCGGTGAAAGACAACGGCCGCCTGACCCTGGCCCCGGTGGGCTGCTGGTCCAGCCGCTTTGCCGAGGGTAGCCGGGTCAGCCTGTTCACCGACAACGGCGTATTGCGCGGCAGCGTGCTGCCGTTGATGGCCTCCGGCCACGCCTTCAACACGGCGGTGGATGAGCTGCCCATCAGTTGGGACCATATCGAACTGCGCCTGGACGCCTACTGCACCACCCGCGCCGATTGCGAATCCTTAGGTATAGGCGTGGGCGACTTTGTCGCCTTCGACCCGCTGCCGGAGTTCACCGAAAGCGGCCACATCAGCGCCCGGCACCTGGATGACAAGGCCGGCGTCGCCGCCCTGCTGGCAGCGCTCAAGGCCATCGTCGACAGCGGTGAGTCGTTGATGATCGATTGCCACCCGCTGTTCACCATCACCGAGGAAACCGGCAGCGGCGCGGCGGCGGCCCTGCCCTGGGACGTCAGTGAATTCGTCGGCATCGACATCGCCCCGGTCGCCCCGGGCCAGCACTCCAGCGAACACGCGGTCAGCGTGGCCATGCAGGACTCCGGCGGCCCTTACGACTATCACCTGTCCCGGCACCTGCTGCGCCTGGCTGCCGAGCACGAGTTGCCGGTGCGCCGCGACCTGTTCCGCTACTACTTCAGCGACGCCCATTCGGCGGTCACCGCCGGCCATGACATTCGCACCGCCTTGCTGGCCTTCGGTTGCGACGCCACCCACGGCTACGAACGCACCCACATTGACAGCCTGGCGGCGCTCAGCCGCTTGCTCAGCGCCTACATTCTCAGCCCGCCGGTGTTTGCCAGCGATGCACAACCGGCCCAGGGTTCCCTGGACCGCTTCAGTCATCAGCTGGAACACGACACCCAGATGGAAAGCGACACTCGGGTGCCCTCGGTAGACAGCCTGGTGGGCACCAGGTCCTGAACCGCGACCCGGGGTTTGTGCGCGCTACAACTGGCGGCACGGCCCCGGGCGCAGTAGCATCCGGGATTGTTTTTCGGAGGCCCCCATGCTGATTCCCCACGACCAACTTGAAGTCGACACCCTGACCCGTCTGATCGAAGACTTCGTCACCCGCGAGGGCACCGACAACGGCGATGAGACGCCTCTGGAAACCCGTGTGCTGCGGGTTCGTCAGGCCCTGAGCAAGGGCCAGGCGGTGATCGTTTTCGATCCGGACAGCGAACAGTGCCAGTTGATGCTCAAGCACGACGTGCCCAAGGAGCTGTTCGACTGATGCCTGGACCGGCCCAAACCTTTGGGCCGGGATGCTCAACCGTTGGAAAAGCGCGGGCCGAACAGAATCACACTGGCCCCGATCACACACAGCAACAGCCCCAGCCAGTCCGAGCCCAGGGGCCGCACCCGCTCCACCACCGCCAGCCAGCCAATGGACGCAACGATGTAGATGCCACCGTAGGCGGCATAGGCGCGTCCGGCGTAAGTGGCTTCGACTTTGGTCAGCAGCAGGGCGAACAGGGTCAGGCTGATCAGGGCGGGAATCACCCACAAGGCGCTCTTGCCCTGGCGCAGCCACATCCAGAAGGCATAGCAGCCGGCGATTTCAAACAGCGCGGCGAGGAAGAACCACAGGTAATTGAGCATGCAAGGTCTCGTCAGGATTGCCAGGTGCCGGCAACCCTAACGAGGCCAAGGGGGTGGAGCAAGCTCAAGGAGCGCTCTGTTTGGCCTTGGCGCGCATCTTGTCGGCCATCAGGGTCATTTCGTCGTACAGCGCCTGAGGGGTCTGCTGCTTCAGGGCCCAGGCCATGCGTCCCTGCTCGTGGGGCAGGATCATGAACTGGCCGGCGTTGACCTGGGTGTGGATGTAATCGGCAATCTGGGCGGCGGTAATCGGCGAGCTTTCCAGCAATTTGCCCACCTGGGCCTTCATGGCCGGGGTCGGACCACGGAAGGAATCCAGCAGGTTGGTCTGGAAGAACGACGGGCAGACCACGTGCACGCCGACTTCCTGCTGCGCCAGCTCGACCAGCAGGCTCTCGGACAGCGCCACCACGCCGGCCTTGGCCACGTTGTAGTTGCTCATGGCCGGGCCCTGCATCAAGGCGGCCATGGAGGCGATGTTGATGATTTTGCCCTTGCTCTGTTCCAGCAGCGGCAGAAAGGCCTTGCAGCCCTTGACCACGCCCATCAGGTTGATCGCGATCTGCCAGTCCCAATCCTCCAGGGACAGCTCGCTGAAGAAACCGCCCGAAGCCACACCGGCGTTGTTGACGATGATGTCGATGCCGCCGAACTTGACTTCGCAAGCCTGGGCAAACGCCGTCAACTGGCTGTAGTCACGCACGTCGCAGCGCTGCACGAAGCCGTCGCCACCAGCTTCGCGGACCCGTTTCAGGGTTTCCTGCAGACCCGCTTCGCTGACATCGGACAAGGCCAGCCGCCAGCCATCGCGGGCCCAGCGCAAAGCGATTTCGCGACCCAGGCCGGAGCCCGCGCCAGTGATCATCATGCGATTGTGCATAAGAGTTGCCTTGTTGTTCCGGGGAAGATGGGCCGCAGTGTAGCGAAGGCCCCTGCGCCACCCACGCACCATCAGGCTGCTGAATGCCCCGGGCAAACCACTGGCCGGGTGCACGGTGCCGCGCGACCGATGACAGACGCAAAGGAAATAACCCGGGCAGCGCAATACATTAAAAAATTTGGAATTATCTCGATAGGCGCAGAGTCGGATTTATTAAGCGCTTGGCTTTATTCATAAAGCCAAGTTGTCCTTGAACAACTGCGTTGTTCAACTCTATTCAATTCAAGGAAACCACCATGGGCACCATTCTGATCGTCATTCTGATTTTGCTGCTGATTGGCGGCCTGCCTGTATTCCCCCACTCCAGAAGTTGGGGTTATGGCCCTTCGGGAATCATCGGCGTCGTGCTGGTGGTGCTCTTGGTGTTATTGCTGCTGGGCAGGATTTGAATCAGCCAGACCGCTTTAGCGTGAACTGACTACTGAAACAGCCAGCGTCCTGACGACAGGACGCTGGGCAGGGTTCACAGACGAGTGAAGAACCCCCGTTCATTCATACATGAACGTCACCGTGGCGTTGGCCAGGACATCGCCTGCCGTTACTTCCGGACCGTACTGAATGTAAAAGGCAGTGAGCGGGATACTGAGTCTTTCGTCATCGACAGTAGTTTGCGAAGTCTTGAACTCAGTGCGGGTGCCAAACATTTGCTGGGTCTGGCTGCTGGCATCACCTTGAACCAGGATCAGGCCCACACCCTTGGCCATGCCTTTCCCCACGCTGTTTTTTAAAATATGCAGGTCGGTATTGAGCCCGGTGATGTAATAGGCAACCTTGACGCCTTTGTCACACTTAAGATCGATCGCAAACGACTTGGGGCCGATCGGAGTGGCATCCGGCTCGAACTTGCCCAGCGGAACAGTGGGCATGGTGACCGTTTGCACCGGACGGGCGACAGTACAACCCCTGCTCTGAGCGGTGTAGGACACGTTATTGAACGAAATCTTATTGCTCAATTGGTTGTGATAATAAATCTCGATCTTGTGATCGATGAACTTTCCCGAGCTGATGGTGCCGGTCTTCACCAGTTCGAACTTGAACTTATGCGGCGGTGAATAGGTGGTGGCGTTCAACCGACGCTCGAACCTGGGCCATTCCATGTAAACACCGCCCTCGTTGTACCAGTAGATCCGCATGCCAATCCCCGGCACTCCCGTCTCATAGACATGCTCAAAGGCGGTCTTGGTGGCGCCCCCGACAAAGCCGTAGTCAAACCAGAGCCCGTTGCCACTACAGGTCATGGTGGTGTTGCCCTGGTCTATCTCCTTGACCAGGATAGTGCTGCCCACCGGAATATCGCGCGGAGGCTTGAGCATGGCGAAGTCGGCACTGGTGAAGGGTGTCGACAATGGTTTTCCGGTGCATGTGGCCAGAGCGTGATTGCCATAAATGGTGGCAAGCAGTAACCACGCGATTAAGGACCATCGATTGTTGAGCAGGACTTTGATACTCATCCCTTACCTACCTGTTTAAGTTTGCGCCGCCCTTATGGCAGGGCAACTCCAATTGCTGGTAATACTCGTCATTCGAGGAGGGGGCGCTGGGCATGCGATAAGAGGCCAGGCAACTCTGCCCTGCCCCCCACTGAATCAACAACTGCCCCTGACCTTCCAATCCCCGAACAAAGGCTCGGCCGCCCTGTCCGACCTGCGTCAACACCTCCCCATTGGCACCGAGAACTTGCGCGCCCAAGGGGATCATCTGGCCATCATCGCGTACCAGTTTGAGCAGCACGGCCGTCCCCACCACGGTCGGATAACGCAGCATGACCACCGCCCCCGCACGCGGAGCTGTCTGTTGCGAGGTCATCTCCAGCTCGACATCCCGAGAAGTGCCCTTAGGGTCCAGGGCCATATCGTTGCGTCGATAAGGCGTAAGTCCGGTCACGACTGCATAACCGTTATCAGCGATCCGCGTGTTGGCGTTACTCAGGACCTGAGCCCCTTTGGCCCCGGCGGCTTCGAGTACCGCCATGGTTTCGCCCTGCCCCGAGGTGGCGTTGATGCCGCCCGGGTGGGCGACCAGAGTGCCTTGCATGGCGAAGCTGGCTTGCTGATAGTTCTGGCCACGGCTGGCGCTCAGGTTGTAGTTGGCATGGGCCGCGTCATAACGCAGGTTGCCGCCATAGTTGCTGTTGCTTTGCCCCGCATAACGATCACGTGAACCGTAGAGGCTGTAACCGACCTGGGCGTTTTCGCCGAGACTGCCACTCAAGGAGCTATTGACGCCGTGATTGCCGCTGGCGTCGTAGTTGATGGACGAGCTCAGGTAGGGTGAATAGCGGCTGCGTCCCAGAGGCAAACTGATACTGAGCAGGTATTGATTGTCCATGCTGCCCCCTGCGCTGCGGGTGCGGGCGGCGCTGAAACTGAAACTTCCCCAGCTGTAACTGTTGGAGTACCCCACCTGATAGCTCAGATCCCGCCCCTGATCGCGACTCCAGTAATCCTGCGCCAGACCGGAAAAGTTCAACTGCCCCATGCGCTCGCCTATCGGCTGACTCAGGCTCAACTGCAGCCGACTGCGTTGCTTGAACGACCGGTCTTGCGACGGGCTGTCCCGCAGGCGAGCGTACTCGTCGAAGTTCAGATAACCCTCACTGGAGAACCGATAGGCCGCCACGCTGAAGTTGGTGGCAGTGGTTTCAATCAGCTTGTTGTACGACAAGCGCAGGCTGCGACCACTGAGTTGCGTGGGGCCGTCAGCCTCTGAATCGTTCAAGCCCGAGGCCTGGGAATGGGTCAGATCCAGCGCCACCGCTCCCAGGGAAGTGCTCAAGGCCACGCCGCCCTGCCAGGCCCGATAATCCTGAGCCAGGATACTGCCGCCATAACCGGTCCACAGATTGGACAAGCCGTACTGATAGGTTCCCTGGACAAAACCGGGCAGCGTATCCAGGCTGTCATCGCGGTAGCGTCCGGCACTCAGGCTGAAGCGCGAACTGCCGGGCCGCAGTAACTGCGCCATCGAGGCATAGGGCACCACAAAACTTTTGGTCCGCCCATCGGCTTCGGTGATGGTGACATTGAGGTCACCGGCGTAGCCCGCGCTGTTCAGGTCATCGATGGCAAACGGCCCCGGGGGCACCGTAGTTTCATGCAACAGGTTCTGGCCCTGACGCACGCTGACCTTGGCGGTGGTATCGGCGACGCCACGCACCACGGGCGCAAACCCACGCATCGAATCAGGCAACATGCGCTCATCGCTGCGCAGTTGTACGCCGGTAAAGGAAAAGCTGTCGAACAGATTGCCGGGGGTATAGAACTCCCCCAAGGTCAGCTGGGCCTGGGCTGCGGTGATATCGCGCTGCACATAGCTGCTCAAGGCGTTGTACTGGCTGCGACCGCCGGAACCTGACTGATCGTCATAACTGTAGGAGCCATTGTGTCGCAGGCGCCATTGGCCCAGGTTGAGCCCCGTATTGAGGCCGCTATAAAACTGGCGACTGCGCTGTCCGTTGCTACGGTTCTCGGACAGGTTGTTGCTGTAGCCGAGAAAGCCTGCATTGACCCCCGCATCCCACTCTTTGGACGACACATAACCGCGCTGGGTCCGGCTCAGGTACAACTGAGGAATGGACAGATCAGCGCGCAAGTCGGCCATGTCCACTTCCAGGCGCCCCTGAGGCACCATTTCGTCGGGCCCCAGGCACTCGGCGGCGCGGGCCCGGTTGACCTGGTCCTCGGGCAGCCGGGTGAAATCAACGCCCAGTTGCTCCAGCAAAGCGGGTGGCAGGCAGGGCTCGACCCTTGAACCATCGGCCACGGTCCTGAGCAGGATCTCTTGAGTCCCAACCCGGTTTTGATTGAGATACACATCAAGCCGATAAGTCCCGGGCGTCAGCGGATTACCTTGCTCATACCTGGACAGGTCCAGCGTTTCTCCACGACTGTTGCCAAAGAACGCCGGATTGAAACGAATCGGCTCGTCAGCCGCGCTGACATCAATAACCATCCACGATCCGATCAGCGTCATGCTGCCCAGAATAAAACCATCACGCACAACCAAACACTTTCTAGAGTAAGCAAGTACGCAACTCACAAGTAACAGCAACTTTTTTGACAAAGCACTCATCTAACCTGCCCGAACAGTCAGTACGATGGGTCAATGACGAAAATACCGAGGCAAATGCCTCGGCACGAACATTAAGCAGGGGATAAAACCAAGAGCTTTTTCTGGAGTATTTTATTGTTGCAGCTTGGCCTCAACGCGCACATTGACTCCAAAATCGTTGATCCATTCGTACATCACACCCACCCCGACCTCGGAGGCCTTGGGTGTTTGTTCAAAAACAAAATCAGCAGATGATTTTGGAGCAACCATATGACTTTCTACTGTTACAGCCCGACCATCTTTGAGCTTTAACTCAACCGACTTGAAAGACACATGAAAGGCTCCATCATTGTGCACCTGCAAGACAGTATCCTTGCCAGACTTGGATAAATTCCAGCGCAGTTTTTCCGCACTTTCAGTGGAACTTCCCGGAAGATCCGCAGGGCGGAAAAACAACTTCAGACGCGTACGAAACGCCAGTTGCATGTGATTGCCGACCTGCGCACTCGCCAGTGGGGGTACATCCAGCACATTGAGCCAGAACACCGACTCACGATCCTTGGGCAAATGAGTTGACGGTACAAAGGCAATCCGCAGCGACTGCCCCTTGTCGGGATCGATCCGCACCATGGGCGGCGTCACCATGAAAGGTGTATCCACCTCATCCGGCTTGGCATCGACGCGGCCATCGTCGATCCAGGTCTGTACCAGCGCCGCTTGTTGCCCCTGATTGCTCAGCCTGAGAGAAACCTCGCGCTCCTTGGCTGGATAGACAATTCGCGTGGCATCAACCACCACGCTGGCCTGGACGGATAGAGAACACAGCAAAATAGCGATACAAGTGATCAGACGTGAAATGAAACAACAAAACATGGACTCTATCGCTCACAGGATTAAGCCTCGAAGCTCAGGCTTCAAGGCTTTGATTTCACTCGTAAACAAGATCAAAGGTCAGTTCGGCTTTAACGTCCCCTGCAGTCACTGGGTCTTCACCTGCCAAGTACCGAGCAGCGAATGCAAATCGCGCCTCACTTTCATTTGCAACCACGGGCGCAAACGGCTCTTGAGCAAATGAGGCCAGTAGATGAATAGGATTACTTCCATGATCAAGCAGTTGGATCTGAGCCGTGGAACCACCTGGAGCACTGTTTATAAGAGCGCCTGTTTTAGCGTCCACTTTAGGAAACTCAAAACTAAACTTTCCTTTTAACTTAGTAGCATCACACCCCGACACATGAATAGTAAAAGGACTCGCACCTGCAAAATCACCCGAGCTTTTCAGAGCACTTGTACTCACAGGATTAAGTTTAATTTCAGAAAGCCCGTCTACCTTACATGTCGTGGGTACAACCTTACCCTCAAATGTAAGCAGCACATCATATGCAAAAGCACTGTTTGCCGCGAAGAATAGAGCCGATACAACACCCGCCGCCAAACGAAACTTTTTCATTTAATTCTCCATTTACCCATCATCGTGGCGTACTGCCGACCACACCATTCAACAATCAATGCTGCGTGCCAGATCTGGAGCTTTGTGCGTATCCGTCCGGGCCGAAGCGGATGCGATCATTACAGTCTGTTGTATTGGCTAACATCAGATGAATCCTAAAATCCAAGAAATTTCCCATTTAAACGCGAGAAATCGACTAATCACCGAGAAACTTTTCCCAAGAAGAACGGGAAATACCTCAAGACAAATCAATGGCCTCATCTGTCGACAGGCAAAAAAAAACACCCCATCAGGGGTGTTTTCTTTCTCAGCAAGGTCTTGCCAACGCTCTACAAGCGCCGACAAGTCCAAGGGTCAATCCGGCTTGCCGTTGACCACGCCGGCGGTGTTGTCGATCAGGCTCTTGGTCGCCGTCTGCAGGAAGGATTCCAGCTTCTGCTTGAGCTGCGCCTCATCGGCGGCTCCGGAAATCAGCTCGCCTCCGGGTGCTGCACCCAGTTCGTACTTGTACAGCCTGGGCGGCATTTCCTTGGGCAGGACCAGCACCCGATCCGCCGTCAGCAGCGCCACGGTCTGATCGCTACCCGACGGCTTGATCACGCCAAAGCCCTTGTCGCCTTCGGGCAGGTTGAGCAGGTCACGCCCCCAGCACTGGTGCAACACATCACCACCGAGGCGGCCCATGATGGTCGGCACGATATCGATCTGCGTGCCCACGGTGTGGTCGCGCTGGCCGAACTTCTCCTGGATACCGGGTGCGATCATCAGCATCGGCACGTTGAAACGGCCCAGGTCCATTTCCGTGATCTGTTGCTCATTGCCAAAACCGTGGTCGCCGACCACGACAAACAGCGTTTCCTTGAAGTACGGCTCCTTGCGCGCCTTCTCGAAGAACTGGCCCAGCGCCCAGTCGGAGTAGCGCATGGCGGTCAGGTGCTCGTTGAGGCTGCCACGGTCGGTGACCTTCTCCACGGGCAATGGTGTCGGCAACGCATAGGGGGTGTGGTTGGACAGGGTTTGCAGCAGGGCGTAGAACGGCCCCTTGCCATCACGGGCCTTCAACTCTTCCAGGCCCCGGTTGAACATGTCCTGGTCGGACACACCCCAGGTCGGGTCGGAGAACACCGGATTGACGAAGTCATTGCGGCCGACGAAGTTGGTCATGCCCTGGTTGCCAAAGAACCCCGACTGGTTGTCCCAGGCGAAATCACCGTTATAGACATACACATCGTCGTACTTGCGGGCGCTGAGCAGCTGCGGCAAGCCGGACAGCTTGTGGCTGCCTTCCGGGGTCTGCATCAGGTACTCGAAGCCCGGCAGGTTGGGGAAGCAAGCCATGGTGGCGAACATGCCCTGGTGGGTATGGGTGCCGTTGGAGAAGAAGCGATCGAACAGCAGGCCTTCCTTCGACAGCTTGTCGAAATAAGGGGTGATCTGACCCGGACGCTCCAGAGCACCGACCGAGTGCCCGGCGAAGCTTTCCATCAGGATCACCACGACGTTCTTGATCGGCAGGGTCTTGTCCGCATCCGGGCTGTAGTTACGGCGCACGGCGGCGATGTCCGCATCCACCAGCTTGTCGTTCGGCACCAGCAGCATGTCGCGTACGGTCTGCTGAGCCAGTGGCTGAGGCAGGGTCGCCTTCCAGATATTGTTGCGGTCTTCGGACAGGCGATCCTTGGCGGCCGCCATCAACTGCAGAGTGCCGTTGAGGCCCAGCTGGTTGGCGAAGTTCGACTCGGTGGTGTAGACGTCGCCCCAACGCATGGGCGGGCCCTGCCGCAGCGTGCCACGGGCGGCGACCACACAGATCAGCAGGCAGACCACGAACACCGCGATGCGCGCATACCAGGGCGCAATCTGCCGCGTACCGACATTGCCTCCGCTGAACGGGCCACGGGGCCGAGTGGCACGGTCAGCGCCCTTGAATGCCAGGCTGAGAATCCAGGTCCCCACAGCCCAGGCCAGCAGGTAGCGAACCACCGGGAAACCGTACCAGAGCATGCTCATCACGGTTTTCGGATCTTCTTTCACGTACTGAAAGACCAGGCCGTTGAGGCGCTGGTGGAATTCACGGTAGAAGTCCATCTCCATCAGGCCGAGGAACAGCGCGATGCTGGAAGTCACCGTCAGCCAGAAGCGCAACAGTCCGCGCGCCGCCATGGCCCGGGCACTGGTCAGCGCCAGGATCAGCGGAACGCTGAGATAGACCACCAGCCGCAGGTCAAAACGCAGCCCATTGGCGAACGCCTCAAGAAAGGTCGAAGCCGGGGTGTCGAGAATCATCTCGCGGTTGTAGATCAGCAGCGCAACGCGCAACAAAGAGAGCATCACCATCACGACCAGCGCGCACAGCAGCGTGTAGGCCAGATGGGATTTAACGGTCGGTTGCAGCAAGCGATTCGAGGATCGCTGCTGACTCAGGGCATCCGAGTTTGCCATGTCGTTTTAGGACCCATTGGAAGTTTAAGTTGCAAAGAAAAAGCGGCGTTCTGCCCTCTTTTTGTCGCCAGGGCGACGGGGATTACGCGGTGCGCAGATGTTGCACGATCACTGAAGGCATTGCCATTGATTAGTGGGCACTACCGACCAGCCCACCTCCTACGGCTCTGGAACAACAGATGGCAGGGATTTACACCAGGGGAAAAACGCCGGCGAATTGTCTTTGAGGCTTTGTGAAAATTTCGTTTAACGCATGTTTAGTCACACAAAAAGGGCCTGACGGCCCTTTTCTTCATCTTGCAACCTTCACGGGTCAGAGCCGCACATTGCCTCGCGGCCCGGCAATGGCCCAGATGATCAACCCCAAAACCGGCAGGAAGATGATCAACAGCACCCACAGGATCTTCATCCCGGTTTCGGCGCCACTTTTCAGCACGTTGATGAGGGCCCAGATATCCAGGGCCAGAATGATCAGGCCAATCAGGCCATTGAAGGTGGAACCCATGGTGTCGCTCCCAAATGATGGTGTGCCTCCTTAGGATAGCCGCCCACCTTCGGGGTTCCCCTGTATTGCACGGAGACCCGCTCAGACGTGCACGGCAATCTTCAGCGCTTCCAGGGCCGGCGCCGCGGCGATCCCGACCTCGGCACACAGCTCAAGCACTCGCGGCAGGTCATGGCCGTAGACCAGCACCATCTGCAGCTCGTCATCGAGCAACTGGCTGAAATTCATCAGCACATAGCCGCCGTTTTCCGGGTTCATGCTGCCCATCTGGATCTGGATGCGGTTCAAGGCCGTCAGGGCTTCGATCTTCGCCAGTTGCTTGGGCTTGATGTTGAAAGGCACGTCCTTGCCGAAGGAAGCGACGATCTGTGCAAACAGATCGACATAAGTGTCGGCCTGAAACAGCACGGTATCGGGCAAGCTGCCGACCACCACCCACTCGCCCAGGGGAATGGGGAAGCTGTCGTCATAGTTGATGTCCGGGTTGGCCGCCAGGAACGCCTGGGGATCGGCGTAGGCCTGGGCCGCTTCGTCGGCGATCTGCTGGATCTCGGCGTCGCCCATGCACCCGGAGCTGATTTTGCTGATGAGTTCGATAAGGGCGGTTTTCATGGGCACATCCTGTAGGCAAGGAAATTCGAGGGCGCGAAGGATAGCCTAAAGTGCGCGGCCAGACCTACGCCTGTGAGGTGCACCCGGCGCCCTCGCCCCTCGGGCCTTGACGGCTCAGGCCAGGAGTTTTTCCAGCTGTGCGGCGGTGTCCACCGCGCCCATGGTCCTGGCGGCTTCCAGGGCACTGACACCATTGCTGTCGCGCGCCTTGGGATCGGCGCCCTGGCTGATCAGGTAGGTGACGATTTCGCAGCGGTTGAACATCGCCGCCATCATCAGCGCAGTACGCCCGTCAAAGGACGAACCTTCCACTTGCGCGCCGCCCTCCACCAAGGCCTTGACCACCGCCAGGTCGCCCTTGAAGGCAGCGCCGGCTATCGGGCTCTGGCCATTGTCGTTGCGAATCTCGGGATCGGCGTTGTGCTTGAGCAGCACCTGCACGGCGTCGACATGCCCGTGATAGGCGGCCAGCATCAGCAAGGTGTCGCCCTTGTGGTTGCGCAGGTTGACCGGCAGGCCACTGGCCGCCAGCTTGTCGAGCATCTGTGCGTCACCCTGACGGGCCACGTTGAATACCTGTTCGACAAACTGGGCGGCCTCTTCTTCAGTCATCTGGCGGCTTTTGTCGGTCATCGGAAACTCCAGGTTCGGCAAATCGGAAAGGCGCTAGTGTCCCCAAGCCGGCCGCGGCCTGTCATCCCTTTTTTCCCAAGAAGCGCCATAGACACAATCAATAACGCAGGCGTCCGGCCTGAATGTCCGCCAGAATCGGCGGGGTCAGCCGCACGTAAGTGTCCGACCCCGGCAACCAGGCATAGATCGGATCATCGGCCACCTGCTCCAGGTCGAATGCCTGCTCCTTGAGGCGGCTTTTCTGATATTTGAACGTGCCGGTGGTGTCCATCTTCACCTTGATCCGCAGAAACAGCGGCACGGCATACGCCGGCATCTGCTGCCGGGCAAATTGCAACAATTCGCCGAAATCCAGGGTCGCCAGGGACTCCGCGGGCGTGATCGCCACCATCCCCGCCCGGCCGTTGGTGTTATGGATTTCAACGCCATAGGCCACCACTTCGGCAATCTGTGGATGCCCTAGGAGAATGTTCTCCACCTCGGTGGTGGAAACGTTCTCGCCCTTCCAGCGATAGGTGTCCCCCAGCCGATCGACGAACTGCACATGGCCAAACCCGATGTCGCGCAGCAAGTCACCGGTGTTGAAGTAGCAATCGCCCTTCTCGAACACATCCTTGAGGATCACCTTGAGGTTCTTTTCCGGATCGGTGTAGCCATCCAGCGGCGCCTTGTCGTCGATCTTCGCCAACAGCAGGCCCTGGCCGCCCTTGGCCACCTTCTGCATGAAGCCCTGGCTGTTGCGCAATGGTGCCCCGGTGTCGTGGGCATATTCCACCAACGCCCAGGGAATCAGGGAAAACCCCACCGTGTTGTCGAAGTTGAGGATATTGCTGAAGCCGATATTGCCGTCGCTGGCCGCGTACAGCTCACAGACATGACCGACGCCAAAACGCTGCTTGAACTCGCTCCAGACTCCCGGCCGCAGGCCGTTGCCGATCATCTTCAACACACCATGCTCGGTGTCCTGCGCACTGCCTGGCTGATCGATCAGGTAGCGACACAGCTCACCGACATAGCCCAGGGTCGTCGCCTTGTAGCGACGCGCATCGTCCCAGAACTGACTGGCGCTGAACTTGCGCCGAATGGCGAATCCCGACGCCCCGGTGATGGCCGAGCCCCAGCACACGCACAACCCGGTGGCGTGATACAGCGGCAAGGTGCAATACACCACGTCGTCGGGTTGCATATCCAGGGCGATGGTGCCGAAACCGGCGGATGTGCGCATCCAGCGCCCATGCTTGAAGATCCCCGCCTTGGGCAGGCCCGTAGTGCCGGAGGTATAGATATAGAAGCAGGGGTCATTGAAGAAGATCTGCTGAGTCTGCTGCAGATTGTCGGCGGGATAACCGGCACTCTCGCCCATCAGGTTGAGCATCCCGTCCGGGGCAGTGCCCGGATCAGCGAAAGTGTCCTGATCGGCCACGAACCAGGTGCGCTGCGGGTCGATCCCCACCTGCTCGCGCACCGCCCCGTAGGCCGCCAGCAACTCACCGCCCAGCATGATCCCCGCCGGCCTCACCAGCTCCAGGCTATGCGCCAGCACGCTGTGGGTCTGGGCCGTGTTGAGCATCGCGCAGATCCCCCCGAGCTTGGCCACCGCCAGCACCGTGACCAGCAGTTCCGGGCGGTTCTCGATGAAGATTGCCAGCACATCGCCCTTGCCGATGCCTCGATCCTGCAGGTAGGCGGCGATACGGTTGGCCCACTGATTGACCTGGGAATAGCTGAGGATCCGATCGCCATACAACAAGGCCGGCCCATCGGGATTGCGCCGGGTCGCCTGCTCGAAGCTCCAGCCCAGGCCACAGGCCTGATCAGGCTTGTCGATATTTCCCGCCCTGACGCCACGCACCACCCGCGGCAGCGCCCTGGCAATGGAAGGCAGCTTACGCAGCATCATGCCCCAGGTGATCATGTCGCTCTTGTGCTTGTTCATGCGTGCTCCGGTTCGAAGACAACAGTCTGTGCCCCGACCAGACGGGTCGGGCGTGACAAGGGCCGGAACAGGGCTCAACCGGGCGCCGCGCCCCGGGTGTCGGCAACGGGCAAGCAGGGACGGTGGATGGCTCCCGGGGCGGGACAGAGAAAGGACAAGCGCGGCGCTGCTGACAGCACCGGCATCGATGCGGTGGGACCGTTCATGGAGGGCGTCCTGGTATTTTTATTATCTGGCGGGCTGGATCGCCAAGATCGCGCCCCACCATTCCATGTCGCAGAAACGCCTCTCAACGGTCTTCGGCAAGGTGCCAAGGCCGACTTGAAACGGCGTGACTGGCTGGAAAATACGTCAGCCGTCGCGAGACTGTACACGGGGTTTTTGCAAACTTTTGTATCTCTGCGGCGGGATTCGGCAGAGGCCTGAAACCTTGCATCAGCGATTGAATTTTCCGCCCCAGCCTGTGGTCACACCTCTGTACCTACGCCCGCCCTGCCCCGCCACCAACCTGCAAAATGCAGGATGCACGATGGCCTTTCATGCAATTTGCACGAATCAGGATTTCAATGAAAAATATAACCAATTGATTTGAAAGGATTTTTTAAAATATCAATACTGGCACAATCGCTGCACCTATCCGTTCACGCTTGCCCTTCAAGAGCTAACGGAGCTGATAGACATGAGCCTGATCCAAGAAAAATTCTCCTCCCTGTTCTCCAACTTCGAAGTCACCACCCAGCCTCGTCCCGACGGCGGCATCCTGCTGACCCTGCGCAACAGCGAAGGCAAACAGTTCAAGCGTTCGATTTCCTACGCGCAGCTGCATGCCGCCGACCAACTGTCCTGGGTCATCAGCGCGATTCGTCGGGATCTGGCCGAACAGGCCAGTGAGCTGCCTCAGATTTCCATGCTGCAAAGCCAGAACCGCTTCGCCCTGCCGACCTACCACAGCGCGTAAGCCTGCTGCCATGGTTCGACTGGCCGGCCCACGTTGCGTGGGCCGGCCTGTGGTCGTTGTTCCCCGCGCCTAGTCTTCCAGCCGCGGGAACTGGCTGGCGATGGGATCGCCGGTCGGATTGGCAACCCAGCCTTGCGGGTTATTGAATAGGCGGATGGCCACCAGATTCGGCTCCTCGCCCATATCGAACCAATGCGCAGTGCCCGCAGGCAGCGAGATCAGGTCATTTCTTTCGCAGAGCACGGCATAGACGTAGTCGTCGATGTGCAAGGAAAACAGACCGCGTCCGGCCACGAAAAATCGCACTTCATCCTCGCCATGACGATGTTCGTCGAGAAAGCTGGCGCGCAGTTCGGCTTTCTGTGGGTGGTCGCGGTTGAGGCTGATCACGTCGGCGCTGAGATACCCCTGCTCGGTCATCAACCGGTCGATCTGCTCGCGATAGGCGTCGATCACCTCTTGCTGGCTGGCGCCCGGCACGATGCGGGTGGTGGCGGGCCAGCGCTCGAAGCGAATGCCCTGCTCGGCCAGGGTCGCCGCGATATCGTCGAAATGGGTCAGAACCTTGTTCGGCAGGTCCGGGCTGGATACGTGGTAGACGGACAGGCTGCTCATGACGGCAACTCCTCTTGCATGCGGGTGGCAATGATAACGGCTGCGGCCATGGCGGCGACGCTGGCAATACTAAAGGTCAATGTGGCGCCCAGGACGTTCCAGCTGTAGCCGGCATACAAGGCCCCCAGCGCACCACCAGTTCCGGCCAGGGCGGCATACAACGCCTGCCCCTGGCCTTGCTGGCGCGCACCGAAACTGCGTTGGACAAAATGAATGGCCGCGGCGTGAAAACTGCCGAAGGTGGCCGCGTGCAGCACCTGCGCCAACAACAGCACCCCGAGATACTCCGCCAGACTGCCCAGCAGCAACCAGCGCAGCGCCGCCAACAGAAAACTCGCCAACAGCACCCGACGCACGGAAAACCGCGCGAGAATCCGGCTCATTGCCAGAAACATCAGCACCTCGGCCACCACTCCCAGGGCCCAGAGCATGCCGATCAAGCCGCGGGTATAGCCCAAACGTTCCAGGTGCAGAGTCAGGAAGGTGTAATACGGCCCGTGGCTCATCTGCATCAGCGCCACGCACAGGTAGAACGCCAGCACACCGGGACCGCGCAACTGCTGGAGAAAGCCGTCCCCGGCCAGACGCGACCCCTGGACCACGGGGCGGGCATTGGGCACCCACAGGCTGCTGAGCACGATCCCCGCCATGATCATCACCAGCGCCACGGGATAGATATCCAGGCTCAGCCACTCGAACAGGCGGCCCATCGCGACCACCGTAAGGATGAAACCGATGGAGCCCCAGAGACGGATCTGGCTGTAGCGAGAGGCCTGCCCTTGCAGATGCGCCAGGGTAATCACCTCGAACTGTGGCAGTACCGCATGCCAGAAAAAGGCATGCAGCGCCATGACCATCGCCAGCCAGGCGTAGCTCTTGCTGACGAAGATCAGGGAGAAACAGACCAGGGTACAGAACGCGCCAAAACGCACGATTGCCAGGCGCCGGCCGGTGTAATCACCGAGCCAGCCCCACAGGTTGGGCGCCACGCAACGCATGAGCATGGGAATGGCCACCAGCTCGCCGATCCGCGCGCTGGAAAAACCCAAATGATCGAAATACAACGCCAGGAACGGCGCGGTCGACCCCAGCAGGGCGAAGTAGAACAGGTAGAAACTGGAAAGCCGCCAGTACGGCAGCGCCGCCCCGGCCATCAGGCCGTGGCGACTGGCAGAACCGCCATTACAGCTGACCCAGTACCGGCGTGCTGACGCGCACGTCGGCATTCTGGCCGCGGTGACGCAGCAGGTGATCCATCAGCACGATGGCCATCATCGCTTCGGCGATCGGCGTGGCGCGAATGCCCACGCAGGGGTCATGGCGGCCCTTGGTGATCACGTCCAGCGGATTGCCATCGATGTCGATCGAGCGCCCGGGCGTGGTGATGCTGGACGTCGGCTTGAGAGCCAGGTGGGCGATGATCGGTTGCCCCGAGGAAATGCCCCCCAGAATGCCGCCGGCGTTATTGCTGAGGAACCCTTGCGGGGTCAGTTCATCGCGGTGCTCGGTCCCGCGCTGGGCGACGCAGGCGAAACCGGCGCCGATTTCCACGCCCTTGACCGCATTGATGCTCATCAACGCATGGGCCAGCTCGGCATCCAGACGATCGAAGATCGGCTCGCCCAGGCCCGGCATCACGCCTTCGGCCACCACGGTGATCTTGGCTCCCACCGAATCCTGATCTCGACGCAACTGGTCCATGTAGGCTTCAAGCTCCGGAACCTTGTCCGGATCGGGACTGAAGAAGGCGTTGTCCTGCACCGAATCCCAGGTCTTGAAGGGAATCTCGATCGGCCCCAGCTGGCTCATGTAGCCGCGGATCACGATGCCCTGAGTGGCCAGGTATTTCTTGGCAATGGCTCCGGCCGCCACGCGCATGGCGGTTTCCCGCGCCGAGCTGCGACCGCCGCCACGGTAGTCGCGAATGCCGTACTTGTGGTGGTAGGTGTAGTCGGCGTGAGCCGGACGGAACAGATCCTTGATCGCCGAATAGTCCTTGGACTTCTGGTCGGTGTTGCGGATCAGCAGGCCGATGGCGCAGCCCGTGGTCTTGCCCTCGAACACTCCGGAAAGGATCTCGACCTCGTCGGGCTCCTGGCGCTGGGTGGTGTGCCGACTGGTGCCGGGCTTGCGCCGGTCCAGATCACGCTGCAGATCCTCCAGGGACAGCTCAAGACCCGGCGGGCAGCCGTCGACAATGGCGACCAACGCCGGGCCATGGCTTTCGCCCGCGGTGGTGACAGTGAACAGCTTGCCGTAGGTATTGCCGGACATGCGGGGAGCTCCGTGAAATCAGCCGAAATAACTCAATCAGGATTACTGAAGGGCGCAAGTATACGCAGGCTACCCAACTAGTTCATCCTCGAACCTTCTGCCGCTGCCTGAGTCCAACTGGCACCTTATCCATGATGGCGTGATGATGCTGCGAGCCCTTCTCTTGAGCCTTTCCCTGTTCACCGGCCTGGTCCAGGCGACCGTCCTGCAACGCCCCGTCAGCCTGGACACCGGCCACGGCGAGCTGTATGGCTCGTTGCTGCTGCCCAAGTCCGAGCAACCCGTGCCGGTGGTGCTGATCATTTCCGGCTCGGGCCCCACCGACCGCGACGGCAACAATCCCGACGGCGGACGCAACGACAGCCTCAAGCGCCTGGCCTGGGTCCTGGCCAAGCACAACATTGCCAGCGTGCGCTACGACAAGCGCGGCGTGGCGGCCAGTCTCGCGGCGACCCCGGACGAACGCAACCTGACGCTCGATGCCTACGTGGCCGACGCCGTGGCCTGGGGCAAGAAGCTCAAGGCCGACCCGCGCCTGGGCCAACTGATTGTGCTGGGCCACAGCGAGGGGGCGCTGATCGCCAGCCTCGCCGCACCGCAACTGGATGCCGCGGGGGTGATATCCATCTCCGGCACCGCCCGGCCCGTGGATCAGGTCCTGCGCCAGCAATTGAGTTATCGCCTGCCACCCGCACTGATGGTGCGCAGCAATGAACTGCTGGACAGCCTCAAGGCCGGCCAGGTGGACAGCGATGTGCCGCCGGCCCTGCAAGTGATCTTCCGCCCCAGCGTACAGCCCTATCTGATCACCCTGTTTCGCGAAGACCCGGCCGCCGCCTTCGCTCGCCTGAAAATGCCGGCGCTGATCATTCAGGGCAGCAACGACATCCAGGTCAGCGTCGACGACGCCCGGGTGCTCAAGGCGGCGAAAACCGACGCCCAACTGACCCTGATCGACGGCATGAACCACGTCATGCGTATCGTGCCCAACGATCTCAAGCGCCAACTGGCGTCCTACAGGGACCCGCAACTGCCCCTGGCGGCAGAACTGGGCCGGTCGATCATCAGTTTTATTGACGGACTTCACACCCGTTAGGCTGTTTTTACCCTCCAGTCCTGAAAAAAACGGCCGATAAGTCTTTGCCGGCCGTTCGATTGCTGTCGGCGCGCAGCGATTGGACAGGACTTGCCCTTATGACTGATACCCCGAATTCACCCGCCTCCGAGCAGGAAGCCGTCGCCCCGGAAGCGCCGCCGTTGCCGTGGGCGGACGTTCAGGCCGAACATCACAAGATGCTGCGCCTGGCGCCCCTGAAGACCGATCGCGCCACCGGCGTGCGGCCTTTGCGCTTTGTCGAGTTCGGTTATGCCGAACGCAACAACAAAGAGCACAGCCTGCTGCGCATGACGATCCGCCTGCCCGGTCAGCGGGTGCGCAAGGAACAGAATCACCTGGATGTCTGGGTGGAGCACGAGACCCGCCGGGTGTACTTCGAGCCCGAGGGTGGGCTGCAGATCGAACCGCTGAACCGCGGCATCGGGCGCTTCCTGCTAGCCCAGGCCGCGCAGTGGGCGCAAAAGAAGTGGCCGCATTACCGCGTGGACGGCTTCGACCTCGGCAACAAGGAGGCCCTCAACGAAGACACTCGCCTGCGTCGCGATCATGTGTTGCGCACCCAGGGTTTCGACGTGGTGTATGCCGACGCCCAACACCTCAAGGGCAGCGTCAAGGATGTCCAGGCAGGCGAGCTGCTGAGCCAGTGGAACACCGAGAAGCTGCAGTTCGTGGAAATACTGGAAGCGGCGCAGATGCTCCAGCAGGCCGAACAGAACCTGGAAGAGCTGGAAGTCAATCTGCGCAAGCAGGAAGAGAAAGTCACCAAGTACAAACGTGAAGACACCGGCCTGCGCTTCACCATCACCTGCCTGGTGGCCTTCGCGGTATTCCAGGCGGGGCTGCTGATCTGGATTGCGACGCACCGCTGAGTCGCATACTGCTGACGGCTCAAGGCCCGCATCACGCGGGCCGGCCCATCACTCAAACGCGAGAAGCAAACAGCGCCTGATGCTCGCGGCACTGCTCTGCCGTGAGCATGAACACGCCATGACCACCGCGCTCGAAGTCGAGCCAGGCAAAATCCACTTCCGGATAAAGTGCCTCGACGTGAACCTGGCTGTTGCCCACTTCGACGATCAGCAGTCCCTTCTCGGTCAGATGATCGGCAGCTTCGGCGAGCATGCGGCGCACCAGGTTCAGGCCATCGTCGCCACAAGCCAGGCCCAGCTCGGGTTCATGCTGGTACTCGTCCGGCATGTCGGCAAAGTCTTCGGCATCGACATAGGGTGGGTTGGACACGATCAAGTCGAAGCGCTGCCCCGGCAAGCCATCGAAGCCATCGCCCTGAACGGTAAACACTCGCTCGTCGACGCCGTGCCGCTCGATGTTCTGATTGGCCACTTCCAGCGCTTCGAAGGACAGGTCCGCCAGCACCACTTCGGCGTCGCGGAATTCGTAGGCGCAGGCGATACCGATGCAGCCGGAGCCGGTGCACAGGTCGAGAATCCGCGCCGGCTCGTTGCCCAGCCAGGGTTCAAAGCGTTTTTCAATCAGTTCGCCGATAGGGGAACGGGGAATCAGCACCCGCTCATCGACGATGAACGACATGCCGCAGAACCAGGCCTCGCCCAACAGGTAGGCGGTGGGCACCCGCTCTTCGATACGCCGCTTGAGCAGGTGCTGCAGGTGGGCCAGTTCGTCCTCTTCCAAAGCGCAATCCAGATAGCTGTCGGCAATTTCCCAAGGCAGGTGCAAGGCACCGAGCACCAGTTGGCGGGCCTCGTCCCAGGCATTGTCGGTGCCATGGCCGAAGAACAGATCCTCCCCATGAAAGCGGCTGACAGCCCAGCGGATATGGTCGCGCAAGGTGCGCAGGCGGGAAGTGATCACGGGACAGACTCCTGACAAAACGACCGGCAATACTACCAGCCAAAACGCCTGCCGACGACGAATGAAAAACCGCAGGCAGGCAATCGTCCGCCGCGCAAGTTTTGCCGCTCAACGGCCAATACCTTGCCCCTCTTGACAAGGCTGCAGGCCAACAACGGCGCACCTTACGTTAGTAGCGATTCACAGAAGCGCTCTGCCAGAGGACAATGTCGCAAAAGCCCCACTCACAGGAGCCCCAGAATGTCCGTTCCAAAGACGATGTTTCAACTCAGCGGTCGTGGTTACGCCGCGGCCAATTTGAGCCACGCGACCCTTGTGATCATCGACGCCCAGAAAGAGTACCTCAGCGGTCCCCTGGCCCTGTCCGGCATGGACGCGGCCGTAGCCAATATTCGTCAACTGCTGGTGGCGGCCCGGGCGGCCGGCCGGCCTATCGTGCATGTGCGCCACCTCGGCACCGTCGGTGGTCTGTTCGACCCCCAGGGCGAGCGCGGCGAGTTCATCCCCGGCCTTGAGCCGCAAGGCGACGAAACCATCATCGGCAAGCTGTTGCCCAGCGCCTTCCATGGCACCGAACTGGAAAAACGCCTGCAAGACCTCGGTTCCCTGGACCTGATCGTGGCCGGTTTCATGAGCCACTCCAGTGTCAGCACCACCGTGCGGGCAGCCAAGAACCTGGGGTTCCGCTGCACCCTGGTGGAAGACGCCTGTGCCACCCGCGACCTGCCCTACAAGGGCGGCATCCTCAGTGCCGAGCATGTTCAGCAGACCGAAATGGCGATCATGGCCGACAACTTCGCCACCCTCGCCCAGACCGCAAGCCTGATCTGATCAGCCCTGGTGAGCGGCTGGCGGGCCGCTCATCCATAAACGCCTCGCATTTGCAGCAATTGCCTTAGCCTCAGGAACCACCCGGTCAACTCCCGGTCGAAGGGCCGATACCCATTGAGGAAGGTCGGAATGAAGATATCCGATGGTTTTGACGCACGCCGGTTGCGGCCCAGAAGCCCGCGGAACTGGCGATTGCGCCTGGGGGCGGGATTCTCCGCGTTGCTGGCGACATTCGGCGTGCTGCTGGCCATGGCAGGTGCGGCCAGCCTGCTGGGCCGTGCTCCGGCGCTGGGAGAACTCAATGCCAGCCCGGCCGGGTCGGCGGTGATTCTGGCGGTTGGCCTGTTACTGCTGTATGTCGGCGTTCGCCTGTGGCGGCGTTGCCGGCGGCGCATGCGCCAGCCCCTGGCACTGAACATGGCGCCACACCTGATGAAAAAACACGACTGACGAATCTGCGCGCGATTTGCGCGCCAGAAGGTGTACCGAGTTGGGTAAACTAGCCGCCCTTCGCGGAGGCTGACATGCAAGACGACGATTTTTCCCTGTTCAAAAACGAGATCCGCGGCGTCAAGCCGATCAAGCACGATCGTGCCGATACAGGCAAACCCAAGGCTGACCGCGCGCAGATCGCCAAGCTGCGCCAGGCCGCCACCGTGCGCAGCGAAACCACTACGGTGGATGGGCTGTCCGATCAGTTCGTCATCGATGTAGGACCGGAAGATGAGCTGATGTGGGCCCGCGACGGGGTCCAGGAAAGCCAGATGCGCAAGCTGAAAATCGGCCAGATCCCCTTCGAAGGCAGCCTCGACCTGCACGGCATGACGGTGGAAAAGGCCCGGGAAACCCTTTGGGCGTTTCTTGCCGAGGCCACCCGTTTCGAGATCCGCTGCGTGCGCGTCACCCACGGCAAGGCCGTGCGCCTGGACGGCAAGCGCCCGATGATCAAGAGCCACGTCAACACGTGGCTGCGCCAACATCCACAGGTGCTGGGCTTCACTTCGTGCCAGGCCAAACACGGCGGCACCGGTGCGCTTTACGTGATGCTCAAACGCACCATGATGGAAGGCCGTGACGAATAAAGCCGCTGCATCACGCTTGCAGCGTCGTGTCCGCCACCGTACCCTTGCCCTTTGCGTAAAATCCCACAGGTAGTTTCATGTCTCTGGAACAGAATTACACCGCGATCCTCGGCCAACTGGGCGAGGACGTCTCCCGCGAGGGCCTGCTCGACACGCCCAAGCGTGCCGCCAAAGCCATGCAGTACCTTTGCCGCGGTTATGCCCAAACCCTGGAAGAGGTCACCAACGGTGCCTTGTTCAGCTCCGACAACAGCGAAATGGTGCTGGTCAAGGACATCGAGCTCTACTCGCTGTGCGAACACCACCTGCTGCCGTTTATCGGCAAGGCGCACGTCGCCTACATTCCCAGCGGCAAGGTTCTGGGACTGTCGAAAGTGGCGCGCATCGTCGACATGTATGCCCGTCGCCTGCAGATCCAGGAAAACCTCAGCCGGCAGATCGCCGACGCCGTCCAGCAAGTGACCGGTGCCCTGGGCGTCGCCGTGGTGATCGAGGCCAAGCACATGTGCATGATGATGCGCGGTGTGGAGAAGCAGAACTCGTCGATGATCACCTCGGTGATGCTGGGTGAGTTCCGTGAGAATGCGGCGACCCGCAGCGAGTTCCTCAGCCTGATCAAGTGACAGACGGCAGACAAGAAACCGGCGATGATCGCCGGTTTTTTTTTCGCCCGGCAAAATCAGGTAAGCTGCCGCCCCTTCATTCATGGGCAAGAGGCAATACCGTGATCGTCAAAGCGCTGCGAGTCGGCCTGGGTCAACTCATCATTTTCATCGACTTCATCACCCGTCCGCGCAAGCAGAAGCGCACAGCTGCCGATCAGGCGAACGTCGAAGCGGCCGCCAAGGGCCTGACCCTGTATCAGTTCCATGCCTGCCCGTTCTGCGTGAAGACCCGCCGCACCCTGCACCGCCTGAACGTGCCGGTGGCCCTGCGCGACGCCAAGAACAACGAGCAGGATCGCCAGACCCTGCTGGAACAGGGCGGCAAGATCAAGGTGCCGTGCCTGCGGATCGAAGAGAACGGCCAGACCACCTGGATGTACGAATCCAAGGTGATCATCGATTACCTGAACCAGCGCTTCTCCGCGGCCTGAGGCCCTTCCCCGGGACGATGCCGTCCCGGGTCAGTTGCAGATCCGGCCAGGTCCGTTCAATCGAACATCCCGACATGCCGCGGATGGCTCTGCACTCGCTGGATCCAGGCCTGGATCCCCGGGTATCGGGCCAGGTCGAAGCCGCCTTCATGGGCCACGTGGGTGTAGGCATAGAGCGCGATATCGGCAATCGAATAGTGCTCGCCCACCAGGTAAGGCGTGCGGCTCAGCTGCTTTTCCATCACATCCAGTGCCTTGTAGCCACGCTTGTGCAACTTCAGGTATTCCTCCCGACGCTCTTCGGGCAAGCCTTCGTAGACTTGGATAAAACGCGCCACGGCGATATAGGGCTCATGGCTGTATTGCTCGAAGAATTGCCACTGCAGAACCTGGGTACGCAGGCGCGGTTCGCTGGGCAGGAACTCGCTGCCATCGGCGAGAAAGTTGAGAATCGCGTTGGACTCCCACAGACAAGTGCCGTCTTCCAGTTCCAGCACCGGAATCTTGCCGTTGGGATTTTTCGCCAGGAAAGCCTCGGTCTGGGTATCGCCTCCGAGAATGTCCACCGCCTGCCATTCATAGGGCAGCCCCAGCAAATTGAGCATCAGCTTGATCTTGTAGCAGTTGCCCGAACGGTAATCGCCATAAACCTTGTACATGGCCCTCCCCTTAGGCTGCCTGTGCAGCCTGTGCTTGACGTATCACGGTGGCCAGCCGCTTGAGGCCTTCGTCCAGACGCGCCGGATCGATATGGCTGAAATTCAGCCGCAGATGCCCATGATTGCGCTCCGGTTCAGAGAAGAACGGTTCGCCGGGCATAAAAGTCACGTCCTGCTCCAACGCCGACTTGAGCAAAGTGCGGGTATCCAGGGGCTGTTTCAAGCTCAACCAGAAAAACAGACCGCCCTCGGGCACCTGCCAATCCGCCAGATCGGCGAAATGACTCTGCAATGCCACCTGGAAAGCATCCCGTCGCTGGCGGTAGAAACTGCGCAGCGCGTCCAGGTGCTCCTGGAACTGCCGGCTGCCGATCCATTGCATGGCTTGCCACTGGCCGACGCGGTTGGTGTGCAGGTCAGCAGACTGTTTCAGACGCAACAGGTGGGGAAACAGGTCCGGACTGGCAATCAGGTAGCCGACCCGCAATCCCGGGAGCAAGGTTTTCGACACCGTGCCGGTGTAGATCCAGCTGGCCTTCTGCAGACGACTGACAATCGGCGTGGCACTGCCACCATCGAAAGTCAGTTCGCGATAGGGCTCGTCCTCGATCAGGGTGACCCCGAACTCGTCCAGCAACGCCGCCACGGCGGCGCGCTTGCTCTCGCTATAGCGCACCGCCGATGGGTTCTGGAAGGTCGGAATCAGATAGACGAAGGCCGGACGATGCTGTTCCAGGTTCGCCCGCATCTGCGCCAGGTCCGGACCGTCAGCCTCCAGGGGCACCGTCAGGCAATCGGCACCGAACAGCTGGAAGATCTGCAGGGCCGCCAGATAGGTCGGGGCCTCCAGCATGATCCGCGTGCCCTTGTCGATGTAGAGCTTGGCCGCCAGATCGAGGGTCTGCTGGGAGCCGCTGACCACCAGGACCTGGCTCGCCTCGCAGGCTACACCCAGCTTGCGCGCCTCGGCAGCCAGGGCCTCTCGCAACTGCGGCTCGCCTTCACTCATGCCGTACTGCCCCATGGACAGCGGCATGTCTTGCCACTGCACCTTGGGCAGCATCACTTCGGCCGGCAGGCCTCCAGCGAACGACATCACTTCCGGGCGCTGGGCCGCTGCCAGGATTTCACGGATCAGGGAGCTTTTGAGGCGCGATACACGTTCGGAGAAAGCCATGGAGATCACCGCTAGCGAAGGAGGGAGAAAATACGTCAAACTGCTTGACCGAAATTACGCCGACTTTCGCAGATACGTCAATATGCTTGACCTTAAAAACCAGACCTCGCAACAGGCCGCCATGGAGGCCTTCTTCTTTGGCTATCAGGCCTTCACCGCCAAGGCCGACGAAATGCTCGAACGCCGTGGCCTGAGTCGCGTGCACCAACGCATCGTGTTCTTCATCGCGCGCTACCCGGGGCTGAGCGTGAAAGAGCTGCTCAACCTGCTGGGTGTGAGCAAGCAGGCGTTGAACACGCCCTTGCGCCAACTCATGGAAATGCACCTGGTGGACAGCGTCGCCCCGGACAGCGACAAACGAAAACGCCTGTTGCAGTTGAGCGCCGATGGTGCGCGTTTCGAACAAGCCTTGCGCCGCGAGCAGGTCAAGCTGCTGCAACGCGCGTTCAGCGAAGCTGGAGAAAGCGCCGTCGACGGCTGGCTGGCGGTGAACCAGGCCCTGGCCGGAAAAATCGCAGACCTCTGACCCTGCCCTCCCTCGCCGTCCGCTCGGGCGGCGTCTATCGCACACGCACGACGGTCGGCCCCAGGGCATAAGCGGGGGCCGGTATATAGCCACGCCCTCAGATTTTTCGCACACAAAAGCAAAAACATTATTTGCTTTCTTTGTATACAAAAGCATAATTCGCCCGTGTGAGTTCTTGACCTGAAAGTCAACAAACCCCACAAGCCCTGCCTGCCTCAAAGAGCCGCCGCCCACCTTCTGATGCCCGGTTCTGGAAAAAACAATAAAACTCTTGAGGAGTACTCGCTGTGGAAAGCCGCAAATCCGAAGCCTCTCCGCTGGACCTCTCGCCCTCGCTGAACAGCGGCTGGCTGGAACGCATCTTCAAACTCAGGTTGCACGGCACCACGGTGAAGACCGAGCTGATTGCCGGTCTGACAACCTTCATCACGATGGCCTACATCATCTTCGTCAACCCCAACATCATGGCCGATGCCGGTATCGATCATGGCGCCGCCTTCGTTGCCACCTGCATCGCTGCCGCCCTGGGCTGCCTGTTGATGGGCCTGTACGCCAACTGGCCGGTGGGCCTGGCCCCGGGCATGGGCTTGAACGCCTTTTTCACCTACACCGTGGTCGGCACCATGGGCTACCACTGGGAAACGGCTCTCGGAGCCGTGTTCATTTCCGGCGTGCTGTTCATGATCCTGACCCTGTCCCGGGTCCGTGAATGGCTGCTCAACAGCATTCCGGTGAGCCTGCGCTATGCCATGGGCGCCGGGGTCGGCCTGTTTCTCGGCCTGATCGGCCTGAAAACCGCCGGCATCATCGTCGACAGTCCGGCGACCCTGATCAAGCTCGGCTCCCTGCGCGAGCCCGGCCCGCTTCTGGCGGCGATCTGCTTTCTGATGATCGCGGTGCTCAGCTACCACCGGGTGTTCGGCGCCATTCTGCTCAGCATCATCGCCGTGACCCTGGCCGGCTGGGGCATGGACCTGGTGCACTACAACGGTATTCTCTCCACCCCACCGAGCCTGGCGCCAACCTGGATGGCCATGGATATCGCCGGGGTGTTCAACGTCAGCATGATCAGCGTGGTCCTGGCCTTCCTTTTCGTGCACATGTTCGACACCGCCGGCACCCTGATGGGCGTGGCGCAGCGCGCCGGCCTGGTCAACCCCGACGGCAAGATCGAGAACCTGTCCCGGGCCCTCAAGGCGGACAGCGCCTCCAGCGTCTTCGGCGCCGTGGTCGGCGTACCGCCAGTGACCAGTTATGTGGAAAGTGCCGCCGGGGTGGCAGCCGGCGGGCGCACCGGTCTGACGGCAGTCACCGTAGGCGTGCTGTTCATCGCCGCCATGTTCTTCGCGCCGCTGGCGGGGATGATCCCCGCCTACGCCACAGCCGGCGCCCTCATCTATGTCGCGATGCTGATGATGGGCGGCATGGCCCACATCAACTGGGACGAAGCCACCGACAGCATTCCGGCCATCGTCACGGCAATCATGATGCCCCTGACCTTCTCCGTTGCCGACGGCATTGCCCTGGGCTTCATCACCTATGTGGTGCTCAAGGCCGGAACCGGCAAGCACAAGGAAATCTCCATCAGCCTGTATGTGCTGTGCGCAATCTTCATCGCCAAGTTCATTTTCTTGTAAATTGCTCCGGCTTCACCTGCCCCATCCCGCCGGATGGGGCTTTTGTGCATGGAGAGAACGTGATGAACCCGGAAACCTGGCTGTTGTTCAGTGGCGCTGCACTGGTGGTGATTCTGATCCCCGGGCCCTTGTCCTTGCTGATGATCAGCAACAGCCTGAACCATGGCCTGCGCCGCTCCTACCCGGCGTTTCTGGGTGGCGTGCTGGCCTCGATCTGCCTGTTGAGCGCATCGGCCCTGGGCCTGGGGGCGGTGTTGATGGCCTCGGAACAGCTGTTCAGCACCTTGAAGATCGTCGGCGCGCTTTACCTGTTCTATCTGGCCCGGCAAAGCTGGCTGCAGTCACGGCAGCACAAGCAAGGCGCCGTGCTGATGGATGCCGCACCGATACCGCGCTTTCGTGCACTGTTCGGGCGCGCTTTTGTCCTAGGGGCGAGCAATCCGAAGGACATTCTGTTTTTCGCCGCCTTCTTGCCGCAGTTTCTCAGCGCCCAGCAACCGTTTATGCCGCAACTGCTGATCATGCTCGCCACCTGGACCCTGCTGGACCTGGGCTGCAAGCTGGCCTACGGCCTTGGCGCCCGCGGCGCCGCCGGCTACCTGCGCAGCGGCAAGGGCCAGAGTTGGTTCAATCGCCTCAGCGCCGGACTGTTCGGCGCGGCTGGAGCTGCATCCCTCCTGAGTCGTTGACACGCTTGTTGCCAACCCGCCAATAGCCACCTGCACCGGCGGCACTTTCAACGGGACGAAAAAAAGCCCGCAGTGTGAGCGGGCAAGGACCAAAAGAAGCTATTTGCGCAGGATTCTTGGGGGTAAGTCCTAGCTTCCTCTGTAGGTCGAATAGCTGTAAGGCGAGATCAACAGCGGCACGTGGTAATGCTCCTGCTCGGCACTGATGCCAAAACGCAGCACCACTACATCCAGAAAGGCCGGCTGCGGCAGTGGCACGCCTCGGGCGCGGTAGTAGTCACCGGCATGGAACTGCAACTGGTAGACCCCGGAGCGGTAGTCTTCCCCCTGCAGCAAGGGACTGTCGCAGCGGCCATCACTATTGGTCAGGGCGCTGGCGACCAGTTCCAGCTGCGTCCCTTCAACCCGATACAGCTCGACCTTGATAGCGCTGCCAGGGCAGCCATGTGCGGCATCCAAAACATGTGTAGTCAAACGTCCCATTGATTCTGCGTGCCTGTCGCCCAATGAGTGAACAGGCCTCGCGCCTCCCGGAGTCAGTGATTGAAAGGGGACCGCGGCGTTTCAGCAGTGAAAAGGCTGCGGAGAGGTTCCGATTAAGACATTTTTCAAAAAAATTGTACACAACAATAATCACAAATATGCCCACAACCGGTGCCCTCCCCGGCAACCTGCGAATCGCCCTCCAAACCTCAGCAGCAGGCGACTCTCCAGGCATAAGCTGACCAACCGGGCAAGTTTCTTGCAAGCAGGATTCCTCGTGACAAAAGCGGAAAAATGCAAAAAATCGGGCTTACAAACTGAATATAAATTTGTATACAATCGCCCCATCGCAGTGACGCCCACCTGGCTTCCCGGCTTCAGGTTCCGCCACGCCACCGTTATCACGAACAAGAAGGAAGACTGCAGTGAGCGCTGACTACCCTCGCGACCTGATCGGTTACGGCTCCACCCCTCCTCATCCTCACTGGCCGGGCAATGCCCGCATCGCCCTGTCCTTCGTGCTCAATTACGAAGAAGGCGGCGAGCGCAACATTCTTCATGGCGACAAGGAATCGGAAGCCTTTCTGTCGGAAATGGTTTCGGCGCAGCCGCTGCAGGGCGAGCGCAACATGAGCATGGAATCGCTTTACGAGTACGGCAGCCGCGCCGGCGTCTGGCGGATTCTCATGCTGTTCAAGGAATTCGACATTCCGCTGACCATCTTCGCCGTGGCCATGGCCGCCCAGCGCCACCCGGACGTGATCCGCGCCATGGTCGAAGCCGGTCACGAGATCTGCAGCCACGGCTACCGCTGGATCGACTACCAGTACATGGACGAGGCCCAGGAACGCGAGCACATGCTCGAAGCCATCCGCATCCTCACCGAGATCACCGGCGAGCGCCCCCTGGGCTGGTACACCGGCCGCACCGGCCCGAACACCCGGCGCCTGGTGATGGAGGAAGGCGGTTTCCTCTACGACTGCGATACCTACGACGATGACCTGCCCTACTGGGAACCCAACAACCCTACCGGCAAGCCCCACCTGGTGATCCCTTACACCCTGGACACCAACGACATGCGCTTCACCCAGGTGCAAGGCTTCAACAAGGGCGACGACTTCTTCCACTACCTCAAAGACGCTTTCGACGTGCTCTACGCCGAAGGTGCCGAAGCGCCGAAGATGCTCTCCATCGGCCTGCACTGCCGCCTGATCGGCCGCCCTGCACGCCTGGCTTCGCTCAAGCGCTTCATCGAGTACGTCAAAGGCCATGAACAGGTCTGGTTCACCCGCCGCGTCGACATCGCCCGCCACTGGCAACAGACCCATCCTTACCAGGGAGCGACGAAATGACCGCCTTCCAGAGCCTCAAGCCCTCGAGCCTGAGCCGTGAAGCCTTCGTCAAGGCCTTCGCCGACATCTACGAGCATTCGCCGTGGGTGGCTGAAAAAGCCTACGACCTGGGCCTCGACGCCTCCGTCGACCAGATCGAAGGCCTGCACCAGCGCATGAGCGATATCCTCTTGAGCGCCGATCACGCCGCCCAATTGGCACTGATCAACGCTCACCCGGACCTGGCCGGCAAAGCCGCCGTCCAGGGCCAGCTGACCGAAGCCAGCACCAACGAACAGGCCGGTGCCGGCATTCACCAATGCACGGCCGAAGAGTTCCAGCGTTTCACCGAGTTGAACGATGCCTACAAGGCCAAGTTCAAGTTTCCCTTCATCATGGCGGTGAAGGGCAGCAACCGGCACCAGATCCTCGCCGCGTTCGAAACCCGCATCCACAACACCGTGGATACCGAGTTCAAATGCGCGCTGGCCGAGATCAACAAGATCGCCCTGTTCCGTCTACAGGCCCTGTAGCGGCAGCTCAGCATCCCCGCTCCGCTTGAGGCCGCCGTCGCCGGCAAGCCGGCGGCGCCAGGGGATGATGAACCGACACCCTTATCAGAGAACATAAGAAGAACAGCATGCGCACATTAGTGATTGAACCCCTGAGCAAAGAAGCCTTCGCCCCCTTCGGTGACGTAATCGAGACCGACGGCAGCGACCACTTCATGATCAACAATGGTTCGACCATGCGCTTCCACCGCCTGGCGACGGTTGAAACCGCCCAGCCGGAGGACGAAGCGATCATCAGCATCTTCCGCGCCGACGCGCTGGAAATGCCCTTGACCATTCGCATGCTGGAACGCCATCCGCTGGGCAGCCAGGCCTTCATCCCGCTGCTCGGCAACCCCTTTCTGATCGTGGTCGCGCCACTTGGCGATGAACCTGTATCAGGCTTGGTCCGCGCCTTCGTCAGCAATGGCAGGCAGGGCATCAATTACCATCGCGGCGTCTGGCACCACCCGGTGCTGACGATCGAAAAGCGGGATGACTTCCTGGTGGTTGATCGCAGTGGCAAAGGCAATAACTGCGATGAGCATTTCTTCAAAGAGGATGAGCGTTTGATCCTCGCCCCCCACCAATAAGAGAAGGCCTGATCACTCGACAACAAGAGTGACAGGCAAGAGGTAAAGACTGTGGAAGCACATCTGTTGGAATGGCTCAACCTGAGCGTGCGTTGGGTACATATGATCACTGGTGTGGCCTGGATCGGCGCATCGTTCTACTTCGTCTGGCTGGAGAACAACCTCAATCGCGTCAACCCCAAGGACGGCCTGTCCGGCGACCTCTGGGCGATTCACGGTGGCGGTATCTATCACCTGGAAAAATACAAGCTGGCCCCTCCCTCGATGCCGGAGAACCTGCACTGGTTCAAGTGGGAAGCCTACTTCACCTGGATGTCGGGGATCGCCCTGCTGTGCCTGGTGTTCTACTACAACCCGATGCTCTACCTGGTGGCTCCCGGCAGCGGCCTGACCGGCCCTGAAGGCGTGGCCATCGGGATCGGTGCGCTGATCGCCGGCTGGTTCGTCTACGACTTCCTCTGCGACTCGCCACTGGGCAAGAAACCCGCCCTGCTCGGCTTCATTCTGTTCCTCCTGCTGATCGGCGCCGCCTATGGCTTCAGCAAGGTGTTCAGCGGCCGAGGCGCGTACCTGCATGTGGGTGCAATCATCGGCACCATCATGGTGGGCAACGTGTTCCGCATCATCATGCCGGCCCAGCGCGCGCTGGTGGCGGCGATCGCGGAAAACCGCACCCCCGACCCGACCCTGCCGGCCAAGGGCCTGTTGCGTTCGCGTCACAACAACTACTTCACCCTGCCCGTGCTGTTCATCATGATCAGCAACCACTTCCCGAGCACCTACGGCAGCCAGTACAACTGGTTGATCCTGGCCGGGATCGCGGTCCTGGCAGTGCTGGTGCGTCACTACTTCAACACCCGTCATGACAGCCACAAGTTCGCCTGGACCCTGCCCGTGGCGGCGCTGGGCATGATCTGCCTGGCCTATGTGACCGGTCCGACGCCAGCGCCCAGTGCTGCGGACGTGGCCAAGGCCCCTGCCCAGACCCAGTTCCAGCCATTGCCGGAAACCGCCCTGGGTGGCAAACCGGCAACCACGACCGAAGCTCAGCCAGCACCAGCACCAGCGCCAGCTGCGCCTGCCGCGGCCAGCGCCCCGGCGCAGGCTTCGAATGCCGGCCCGGCCTTCGACAAGGTGCACAGCGTGATACAGGAGCGTTGCGCGGTCTGCCACTCGGCCAAGCCCACCAGCCCGCTGTTCAGCGCCGCGCCTGCCGGGGTGATGTTCGACACACCGGAACAGATCCGCCTGCAAGCTGCGCGTATCCAGGCCCAGGCCGTGACCAGCCAGATCATGCCGCTGGGCAACATCACCCAGATGACCCAGCAGGAACGTGAATTGATCGGCGCCTGGATTGCCCAGGGGGCCCAAACCCACTGATCAGTGCCTGCACCCAGGCTGCTTCGCGAGCAAGCTCGCTCCTACAGAACCGGATTCATCTGTAGGGGCGGGCTTGATTGCCGTCAGCCGTCCAAGATTCGTCCGCGGCAAACCCGTTGCGCACCAAGACGCAGCGGTTAAATCACAAGAATAAAAAGATTCGAGGTGTTGCATGTCCGATTCATCCGAACAGTGCGTCCCCGCCGCGCCCGCCATTGTGCGCTTGCCTTTCCTGCAACTGATCCTGGTGGGGCTGCAACACGTTCTGCTGATGTATGGCGGTGCAATTGCGGTGCCGCTGATCATCGGACAGGCCGCGGGCCTGAGTCGTGAAGAAATCGCCTTCCTGATCAATGCCGACCTGCTGGTGGCCGGAATCGCCACCATCGTCCAGTCGATGGGCATCGGCCCCATGGGCATTCGCATGCCGGTGATGATGGGGGCCAGTTTCGCCGCCGTAGGCAGCATGGTGGCCATGGCCGGCATGCCCGGCATCGGCATGCAGGGCATCTTTGGCGCCACCATCGCCGCAGGCTTCTTCGGCATGCTGATGGCGCCATTCATGTCCAAGGTGGTGCGCTTCTTCCCGCCCCTGGTCACCGGCACGGTGATCACCTCGATCGGCCTGTCACTGTTTCCGGTGGCGGTGAACTGGGCCGGCGGTGGCAGCAGTACCGCGCAGTTCGGTTCGCCCATCTACCTGACCATCGCTGCACTGGTGCTGGGCACCATCCTGCTGATCCATCGTTTCATGCGTGGTTTCTGGGTGAACATTTCCGTGCTGATCGGCATGGGCCTTGGCTACGTGCTGTGCGGCATGATCGGCATGGTCGACCTCAGCGGCATGGCCCAGGCGCCCTGGCTGCAGGTTGTCACCCCGCTGCACTTCGGCATGCCGCAGTTCCACCTGGCCCCCATTCTGTCGATGTGCCTGGTGGTGGTGATCATCTTTGTCGAATCCACCGGGATGTTCCTGGCCCTGGGCAAGATCACCGGCCAGGAGGTCACCCCGCGCATGCTGCGCCGTGGCCTGCTGTGTGATGCCGGCGCCTCGTTCTTCGCCGGTTTCCTCAACACCTTCACCCACTCTTCGTTCGCCCAGAACATCGGCCTGGTGCAGATGACCGGGGTGCGCTGCCGTTCCGTGACCATCGTTGCCGGCGGCCTGCTGATCATCCTCAGCCTGCTGCCCAAGGCGGCATTCCTGGTGGCCTCGATTCCTCCAGCGGTACTGGGCGGCGCAGCCATCGCCATGTTCGGCATGGTGGCCGCCACCGGGATCAAGATCCTCCAGGAAGCCGATATTGGCGACCGGCGCAATCAACTGCTGGTGGCGGTGAGCATCGGCATGGGCCTGATTCCCGTGGTGCGCCCGGAGTTCTTTGCCCACCTGCCACTGTGGATGAGCCCCATCACCCACAGCGGCATTGCCATGGCGACCTTGAGCGCCCTGGTGCTGAACCTGCTGTTCAACATTCTCGGGGGCACCGAGCGCGCCATCAGCAACGCTGAACAGGCTCACCAGCATTAAGGCTTGACCAGGGCGCCGGACCGGCGCCCCGATCCCTGCCTCACCGCGCATGCATGAGTGCAGTGCTCGCCAGCCCTGTACCGATCACTGCCCAACAACGCCGCGCCTTGAAAACAAGAATAAACAGGGAGCCCGCCATGCAGCCTGCACCAGCCCGACAAATGTCCGCCGCTCACCCACTTGCGGCCACCCACTGCGCCCCTGATGGCGGGTCGTCCGCGCGGTTTCTGCGCCTCTCAGCACGGACAACGCGCTGAGATGTGCGGTCTGCCTGCCCCAAAGTGGCTGCCAGTGCGCTGTTGCAGAGCACTTGAGCCCTGCCGTGGGAGCCAGTATTCTCCGCGGCCGCGCAAATCCGGTCTAAAAAAAAGCCCGGATGAAAAACCTGACCTGAAGGCCAACTTATCCCGGCCAGGACAGGTCTCGAGGCGCACGAAATCAATGCTCGAAACACTCTCGTTCGACTGTATTGCTACAGCCGACCGGGAGTTTTTTTGCTTTTTTTCGGCCTTGGCTCAGCTCTTGCTACCAGCAACAAAGCTGACCGATCGGATGGTTTTTTAAAGCAAAGAAAAAAGGCGCCATACCAGAGCGCCGAGCCATAAAAACGTGGAACTACCTACTTGGGAGCAACCGAATGAAACCGATGTGCAAGAGCCTGATGTTGGCCGCCAGTGCGCTGGTGGGGGGACAGGCCGTGGCTGGCGACCTGTTGCAGTGGCAGAACAACAGCCTGACTTACTTGTACGGCAAGAACTTCGAGGTCAACCCGCAGATTCAACAGACGGTGACCTTCGAACATGCCGACGCCTGGAAGTACGGCGACAACTTCTTCTTCCTCGACCGGATCTTCTACAACGGCAAGGAAGACGGCAACGTCGGCCCCGACACCTACTACGGCGAGTTCTCGCCACGCTTGTCGTTCGGCAAGATCTTCGACCAGAAACTGGAATTCGGCCCGATCAAGGACGTGCTCCTGGCGTTCACTTACGAATTCGGCGAAGGCGACAATGAGTCCTACCTGATCGGCCCGGGCTTCGACCTGGCAGTACCGGGCTTCGACTACTTCCAGCTGAACTTCTACCAGCGTCACACCGAAGGCAGCCGCCCGGGCGACAACGTCTGGCAGATCACTCCGGTGTGGTCCTACACCATTCCCGTGGGCCGCTCGGACATCCTGATCGACGGATTCATGGACTGGGTGGTGGACAACGACCAGAACGCCAAGGGCACCTACCACGCCAACCTGCACTTCAACCCACAGATCAAATATGACTTGGGCAAGGCACTGAACTGGGGCGCCAAGCAGTTGTACGTCGGTTTCGAATACGACTACTGGAAGAACAAGTACGGTATCGAGGATTCGCGCAACTTCCAGACCAACCAGGACACTGCCAGCCTGCTGGTCAAGTACCACTTCTGATACCCCGTGAGACGGCCGGCCCTCATGTTCCGATGAGCGCCGGCCGCTCAGGCTGATGGGAAAGCGCGATGCTGCCTATCAGGCAAGACGTGATCCGGAGTCCCGCCAGAATGCCGGATCGGCACTCTTGAGCCGTTCCACCGCATTGTGGATGTGGCTCAGCGCTGCCTGCCGCGCCCCTTCGACATCCCGCGCGGCAATGGCCCCATAGACCGCGAAATGCTCATCGCGCACCGAATGCGCCAGATCCCGGCGCCGCTCCTCATTGGAGCGGGTAATGCGGATCGCCTCCTTGATGAACTGGGCAATGAACTCATGCAATGAGGGATACAGCGGATTGCCGGTGGCCTGGGAAATCGACAAGTGAAAGGCCAGGTCCTGTTCCACGCCGTCCTGGCCGGCTTGCTCGGCCACATCGATGGCCAGCAGCGCCTGATGGATCGCCTGCAGTTGCTCCGGGGTATGCCGCTGCGCAGCCAGCGCCGCCGCCTCGCCCTCGATACCACGTCGCAGTTCAGTCACTCGCAGAACCGCCTCGATCGACCCGCGTACATCCAGATCGATAGTGAAGGCCTTGATATGCGCGCCCTCGCTGACCACGGTGCCGCTACCTTGGCGCACCTCCACCAGCCCGGCCGACTTCAAGCGCGAAATCGCCTCGCGGATGACCGTGCGGCTGACCCCGAAACGCTCGCACATGACCGGCTCGGTGGGCAGCCGCGAACCCGGCAGGGCCTCGCCACTGGCGATATGCGCCTTGAGTGCCGCAGTCACTTGATCCGCCAGGGTGCCCTTGGCCGCATCCTTGAGCGTCGCCAGGGAATCGACGGCGAGGGAAGAGTTGTCAGGCTTGGACATGGGTATCTCTGTATTCAAAGTGGCTAACGGTACTGCATTTCATGCACGCCGTCCCGTTCGGTATCTGGTCGTTGAATTCGTATGATGTATTATGATATCTAAGACACCTCAGCAAGTCCGATAAAAACAAAATCACCCAAATACAAGAAAAAAGGATGGGTAAAGACATGACTGAATCACTGTCGCAAACTGCCGCCCGCTCCCCCACCACCTCCTTTGAAGACCTGGCTTATCGCAAAGTCGCCTGGCGCATCCTGCCGTTGCTGCTGCTGTGCTACCTGGTGGCCTACCTGGATCGGGTCAACGTCGGCTTCGCCAAGTTGCAGATGTCCGAAGACCTGCAATTTTCCGAAGCGGTCTACGGGCTGGGCGCGGGGATTTTCTTCATCGCCTACTTTCTGGTGGAAATTCCCAGCAACCTGATCCTGCATCGGGTCGGTGCGCGCCTGTGGATCGCTCGCATCATGATCAGTTGGGGCATCATTTCCTCGTGCATGGCTTTCGTCAGCACCCCTACCTCCTTCTATGTGATGCGCTTTCTGTTGGGCATCGCCGAGGCCGGGTTCTATCCGGGGGTCATCCTCTATCTGTCGTACTGGTTCCCTTCCAACCGCCGCGGCAAGATGTACGCCCTGTTCGCTACCGCGGTACCGCTTTCGGGGTTGATTGGCGCGCCGCTGTCCGGTTGGATCATGAGTGCCCTCAATGGCCACCAGGGCTTTGCGGGCTGGCAATGGATGTTTTTCCTCGAAGGCTTGCCGTCGATCCTGGTGGGCGGCCTGGTGATCTACTGCCTCAACGACCGTATCGCCGACGCGGGCTGGCTGACCCACCAAGAAAAAAACCTGCTGCAGGCCCGAATCGAGGCAGAGGCCGACGGCCATCAGGTTCACAGCGTCAGGCAAGTGTTCGGGCAACCCCGGATCTGGCTGCTGACCGCCATCTATTTCTGCATGATCGCCGGCTTCTACACCGTTGGCTTCTGGCTGCCCTCGCTGATTCGCCAGGCCGGGGTCAGCGACGTGTTCGAGGTCGGCATGCTCACGGCGATTCCCTATGCCGCGGCAGCGCTGACCATGGTGCTGATCTCCCGCAGCGCTGACCGCTTGCGCGAACGCCGCTGGCATTTGGCGCTGACCGCTGTACTTGGCGGTATCGGCCTGATGATTTCCGCCACCTGGAGTGACAACTTCACGGTATCGATGATCGGCTTGACCCTGGGTGCCATGGGCGCCTTCAGTACCCTGCCGCTGTTCTGGAGCCTGCCCACGGCCTTTCTCGGCGGCACCGCGGCCGCCGCCGGCATTGCCTTGATCAACTCCTGGGGCAACCTCGCCGGTTTCGTCTCGCCTTACTTGATGGGCTTTCTCAAAGACCTGACCCAAAGCACCACCATCGGCATGTACGTCATGGCCAGCGCGTTGTTCATCGGCGCCCTGCTGGTCTTCAAGATTCCCGGAAAACTCGTCAATCGCTGAACAGTTGGAGCCACTTATGAATATTCTTGTCACCGGCGCGGCCGGCTTTCTCGGACGGCGGCTGATCGAAGTCTTGCTGCAACGGGGCACACTCACGGACCGCCATGGCCAGTTGCAACCCATCAAGCGCATTACCGCTTTCGACCGGGAGCCCGTGCAGGGCCTCGTTGACCCACGGGTGCAGATCAAGGTAGGAGACATTAGCGATGTACAGGTGCTGGCCAAACTGATCGACGTCGACACCGATAGCATCTTTCACCTGGCCGCCGTGGTCTCCAGCCAGGCGGAAGGTGATTTCGAACTGGGCATGCGGGTCAACTTCAGTGCGACCCAAGGTCTGCTGGAACGGGCGCGCCAGCTGGGCTCCTGCCCAAAGTGGGTGATGACCAGTTCTGTGGCCGTCTTCGGTGGGCAACTGCCGGTTAACGTCGACGATGATCAGGTCTGGGCTCCGCAAAGCTCCTACGGAACCCAGAAGGCCATGAACGACCTGCTGCTCGCCGATTACAGCCGCCGCGGCTTCGTCGATGGCCGCAGCCTGCGCATGCCAACCATCGTGGTGCGACCTGGCAAACCGAACCTGGCGGCGTCCAGCTTCGCCAGCGGTATCATCCGAGAACCCCTCAGCGGCCAGACCAGCGTCTGCCCGGTGCCCCTGAATACCCGACTCTGGTTGATGTCTCCAGCCCAGGCCATTGCCAACCTGATCCATGGCCATGAACTGGCCGGGAAGCGCTTGGGTCAGGGCCGAGTGATCAACATGCCCGGCCTGTCGCTGAGCGTGGCACAGATGATCGATGCGCTGCGGGAAGTGGCGGGCGACGAGGTTGCCCAGCGTATTCAGCTACGCCCGGATGCCAACATCGAACGCATCGTCGGCTCCTGGCCGGGAGCCTTCAGTGCCAGATATGCCAGCGAGCTGGGTTTTACCGCGGACGAGGATTTTATCGGTGTAATCCGCCAGTTCATCCAGGACTACCTGCCTCACTGAGCTCAGGCTGGGAAAATCCCGGGCTCATCGGCTGAGCCCGGGCTTCAACCCTTAAGGCCCAGAAACCGCGCCAACTCCTCCCCTTTGGCCAGGGCGTCACTGCGGCCCAGTTCTATCAGCTCGCTGCAGTACGCCGCCTCGAACAGCAGATAACTCAGGACCCCGGCACCGCTGGTGCGGGTCGCCCCGGGTCCACGCAGGAACAGGCGCAACGCCGCCGGCAACTCCTGCCGGTGCCGCGCCGCGATTTCGTCGATCGGTTGGCTCGGGGCAATCACCAGTACTTCCACAGGCGCAATGCCCAGGCTGCGATCCGCCGCGCTGCCCGGCAACAGGCGACTGAAATGATTGAGTCGCTCCAGCAGCTCGATATCGCTTTCCAGGCTGTCAATGAAGGTGCTGTTGAGCATATGGCCGCCGATCTGTGCCAGGGTCGGCTGCTGCCCGGTGTACGTGCGCTGCAGTGAGGTGTCCGGATCGTTGCCCCGCGGGTTGCCACTGACCCCCACCACCAGCACGCGACTGGCTCCCAGGTGCAAGGCCGGACTGATGGGCGCCGACTGGCGCACCGCGCCATCGCCGAAGTATTCCTGGTCGAGCTTGACCGGAGCGAACAACAGGGGAATGGCCGCACTGGCCAGCAGATGGTCCACCGTCAGATGGGTGGGAATGCCGATCCGCCGGTGGCGCAACCAGGGATTGATGACCCCGCCCCCTTGATAGAAGGTCACCGCCTGTCCGGATTCATAACCGAAAGCCGTTACCGCCACCGCGTGCAACTGCCCCTGGGCAATGGCCTGATTGATGCCCGAAAGGTGCATGTGCTGGTTGAGCAGGTCACGCAACGGTGAGTTGTTGATCAACGCCACCGGCACCTGAGCACCAAGCCCCAGCAGACTGTGGCCGACAAAACGGCTGGCCTGGCGAATCACCCCGGGCCAATCGCTGCGCATCACCTGATCACTGCGAAAGCTGCTCCAGAACGCTGTGAGACGCTTGATTGCCGCGGAAAAATCCGTGGCGCCACTGGCCAGGCTGACGGCATTGATGGCCCCGGCCGAGGTGCCGACAATCACGGGAAACGGATTGCGCGCCCCGGGGCCCATCAACTCGGCAATCGCCGCCAGCACGCCCACCTGATAGGCCGCCCGGGCGCCACCACCCGAAAGAATCAAACCGGTGACCGGTTCCGCCGCACTCATCAATTCACTCCATCCATGGCGCACAAGGTCCCGATCAGTACCCGTAAGTTCAACCGCGCTTCGTGTAGAGCTTGGGCTCGCCCGGCGGCCGGCTCTTGAAGCGCCGATGGGCCCATAGGTACTGCTCGGGGCAGGCGCGCAACGCCGTTTCGACCCACTGATTGATCCGCAGGCAATCCTCTTCTTCCGTGGCGCCAGGGAAATCCGTCAGCGGCGCATGGATCACCAGGCGGTAGCCACTGCCGTCGGCCAGGCGCTCCTGGGTGAAAGGCACCACCAGGGCCTTGCCCAGACGCGCGAACTTGCTGGTGGCGGTAACGGTAGCGGCCTGGATGCCGAACAGCGGCACGAACAGGCTCTGCTTGATGCCATAGTCCTGATCCGGCGCGTACCAGATCGCCCGGCCGGCCCGCAGCAGCTTGAGCATGCCACGCACGTCCTCACGCTCGACGGCCAGAGAGTCCAGGTTGTGCCGTTCACGGCCACGGCGCTGAATGAAGTCGAACAACGGGTTCTTGTGTTCGCGATACATGCCGTCGATGGTGTGCTGCTGGCCCAGCAGCGCCGCGCCGATCTCCAGGGTGGTGAAGTGCAGGGCCATGAGAATCACCCCATGCCCGTCGCGCTGGGCCTGTTTGAGGTGTTCCAGCCCTTCGACATGGGCCAGGCGCGCCAGACGCGGCTTGGACCACCACCAGCTCATGGCCATTTCGAAGAAGGCGATACCGGTGGAGGCGAAGTTCTCCTTGAGCAGGCGCTTGCGCACTGCGGCGGACTTTTCCGGGAAGCACAGTTCCAGATTGCGCCGGGCGATCGCCCGCCGATCACCGGCCACCCGGTACATCAGCGCCCCCAGGGCACGACCGATTTGCAGGAGCACGGGATAAGGCAGCTGGACGATCAGCCATAACACGCCAAGTCCCAGCCACAGCGGCCAGAAACGTGGAGACAAGAATGCAGCTCGAAAACGCGGGCGATCCATTACAGATTCCGGGACAGACAACAAGGTCGCGCATTCTACATCGGTTCGCCCTGGCTTGCGGGCCGCGGGCGATCTCGTTATAAGTCTCGGCACTTTTAGTGACAAGCCGCCTTCTGCAGACCATGAGCCAAACCGAATCGCTAGACCAAGATCCTGTGTTCCAGTTAAAGGGCAGCATGCTCGCCATCACGGTGCTTGAACTGGCCCGCAACGACCTTGAAGGCCTTGATCGCCAACTGGCCGCGAAAGTCGCCCAGGCCCCGAACTTCTTCAGCAACGCGCCGCTGGTGCTGGCGCTGGACAAGCTGCCTGCCGCCGAGGGCTCGGTGGATCTGCCCGGGCTGATGCGCGTCTGCCGCCAGCACGGCCTGCGCACCCTGGCCATTCGTGCCAGCCGCATAGAAGACATCGCCGCGGCGATTGCCGTCGACCTGCCGGTGCTACCGCCTTCCGGTGCCCGGGAACGGCCACTTGAGCCGCCCGAGAGCGAAATCAAGAAAGTGCCGGAAAAGCCCCCGGAGCCTACGGTCAAACCGACCCGCATCATCACTTCGCCAGTACGCGGCGGACAGCAGATCTATGCCCAGGGTGGCGATCTGGTGGTGGTGTCCTCGGTAAGCCCCGGAGCGGAACTTCTCGCCGATGGCAATATCCATGTATACGGCCCGATGCGCGGCCGGGCCCTGGCTGGCGTCAAAGGCGACACCAAGGCACGGATTTTCTGTCAGCAATTGAGCGCTGAACTGATCTCCATCGCCGGTCAGTACAAGGTTTCCGAGGACCTGCGACGCGACCCGCTATGGGGCTCTGGAGTCCAGGTCAGCCTGTCGGGTGACGTGTTGAACATCACACGTCTTTAACGGATACTGCCGCATTTTCCAAGCATCTCTAAAACGTAGCGATTACGGCTCAAACGAAGTAGGAAATTGGCAATCAGCAGTGTTTATCGACGATGAACCCTGCCGCTGACCGAGCTCCAGCCAAGGCTGTCCGACTGCAGTAGTTTTCAAGAGATGTTTTTCAGGGGCTAAAAGTCCTTTTTCCTTAGGGGTGAAACACCTTGGCCAAGATTCTCGTGGTTACATCCGGCAAGGGTGGCGTGGGTAAAACCACCACCAGCGCCGCTATCGGTACCGGCCTCGCTCTGCGTGGTCACAAAACAGTCATCGTCGACTTCGACGTCGGCCTGCGTAACCTCGACCTGATCATGGGCTGCGAGCGTCGCGTGGTGTATGACTTCGTCAACGTGGTGAACGGCGAAGCCAACCTGCAGCAAGCCCTGATCAAAGACAAGCGCCTGGAAAACCTCTACGTGCTGGCCGCCAGCCAGACCCGGGACAAGGACGCGCTGACCCTCGAAGGCGTGGAAAAAGTCCTGATGGAACTCAAGGAAACCTTCGAGTTCGTGGTCTGCGACTCGCCTGCAGGTATCGAGAAAGGCGCGCACCTGGCCATGTACTTCGCCGACGAAGCGATCGTCGTGACCAACCCTGAAGTGTCCTCGGTCCGTGACTCCGACCGCATGCTCGGCCTGCTGGCCAGCAAATCCCGCCGCGCCGAAAAGGGCGAAGATGCGATCAAGGAGCACCTGCTGCTGACCCGCTACAACCCGGAGCGCGTCAGCAATGGCGAAATGCTCGGCGTTGAAGACGTCAAAGAAATTCTCGCAGTGACCCTGCTCGGGGTGATTCCCGAATCCCAGGCGGTACTCAAGGCTTCCAACCAGGGCGTACCGGTGATTCTCGACGACCAGAGCGATGCGGGCCAGGCCTACAGCGACGCGGTCGATCGTCTGCTGGGCAAAACCGTGGAACATCGGTTCCTTGATGTCGAGAAGAAGGGATTCTTCGAGCGCCTGTTTGGAGGTAGATAATGAATCTTTTTGACTTCTTTCGTGCCAGCAAAAAGGTCAGCACCGCGTCGGTAGCGAAAGAGCGTCTACAGATCATCGTGGCGCATGAACGCGGCCAGCGCAGCACCCCTGATTACTTGCCCGCCTTGCAGAAGGAACTGGTGGAAGTGATCCGCAAGTACGTCAATATCGGGTCCGACGACGTGCACGTCGCTCTGGAAAACCAGGGCAGCTGCTCGATCCTGGAACTCAATATCACCCTGCCTGATCGCTGATTGATCCGCCAGGAGCCACGGCGGCTCGCAGGCCTCATGCATTGAATGGGGTCGGCGAGCCGCCGTTGGCGTTTGTTACGAGGCTGTTTTAATGCCGTTGTCGAATATCCACATCCTGCATCAGGACGCCGCCGTCCTGGTGGTGAACAAACCCACCCTGCTGCTTTCAGTCCCTGGTCGCGCCGACGACAACAAGGACTGCCTGATCACCCGTCTGCAGGAAAACGGTTACCCCGAAGCCCGGATCGTCCACCGACTGGACTGGGAAACCTCCGGAATCATTCTCCTGGCTCGGGACCCGGACACACATCGCGAGCTGTCGCGGCAGTTTCATGACCGGGAAACCGAAAAAGCCTACACCGCCCTGTGCTGGGGCCAGCCGGAACTGGACAGCGGCAGCATCGACCTGCCCCTGCGTTATGACCCGCCAACCAAGCCCCGGCATGTGGTGGATCACGAATTCGGCAAACACGCCCTGACCTTCTGGCGCGTGCTGGAGCGCTGCGGCGACTGGTGCCGGGTCGAACTGACGCCGATCACCGGACGCTCCCACCAACTGCGGGTACACATGCTGTCCATCGGCCACCCGCTCCTGGGCGACGGCCTCTACGCCCACCCGCAAGCCCTGGCTGCCTGGCCACGCCTGTGCCTGCACGCCAGCATGCTCAGCTTCACCCACCCCCAGACCGGTGAGCGCCTGCGCTTCGACTGCCCTGCGCCGTTTTGAGAACAACCTGATCAGCCCGCGCCCTCAGTAAGGACACTTGACCGATGACGTGCATAGCAGCACTTGCCCCGCACTCCCTGGTAAAAACTCCAGAGCAACTGCTCTACCTGGTTTACGGTAACCACGAGGTTTATCGGCGCGAAGCCAAATTCAGCATCCTCACAGCACTTAGCCTGTTAAGTAACGGAGAGTCGCTGTGCATCAGGATAATGACCGACCGACCTCAGGATTACGTTGGCTGGCCGGTAGATATCGTCACTTTGAACGAAGAAATCCTGCACCAGTGGCAAGGCCAGAACGGCTATCACCATCGGCGCAAAGCCTGCGCAATGGCCGCCGGACTTAAACTCGCGGAAAAAACCCTTTTCGCAGACACCGATACACTTTTTCTGAAAAACCCTCATCAGCTACTGAAAAAGATCAGTCCTCAGCACTACTTGATGGATGAGTTTGAATACCATTGGCGAGATGTGAGTACGCGTCAGAATTACCTCAAGCTTGGTGCATGCCTGCAAACGCATGGCATAAAGCCTGACAGCGATTTCAAGCTCTACAACAGCGGTCTGTGCGGACTGACCAACAGCGATACACCACTGCTGGAAAAGTCCATCGGTTATATCGATGAGTGGACTCAGGCCCCGTTCGATATCCACACGATCGAACAGATTGCTTTGTCATTTGCAATGCGTGACAAGCCCGTGCAGGAAACCAAGAAGTACGTCTATCACTACTTTGCCAAAAAGCGTTTCTTCCACACGATGCAGGCGCGCTTTTTCGCACTTTACGGCGAAGACTATCGTTGCGAACTGATCTCGCTATCTCGAGAACTTCCACGCCAGGTGCCCGAGCCCTCGCTTTGGAAACAACTTCAAATTAAGTGGCGCCTACGTAAACTCGACGGTGAATTAAAAAAGATTGCCCGGGACTTGCATTATGGAAACGCGCTGTCCAGCAATCCTTACCACTTGGCCTGTAGGCACGAGTGGTGGAAAAACGCATCCCGGGAGATCGGGCGCTGGGATCCGCAGAAACAACAACGATTGCTCAATCTCGACAGTGGCTCCTGGCCGAAGGTGTTGCCCAAACCCGCGAGCCAGGAAGACCAAGAGGCCATCCTGATTTATCTGCGCGAGCAGTTGGCATCAACGAACCGCTGACGTGGGTTCTGCTGTCGATGGGCAACCAGCTTCAAACGCTCTTGCCCATCGCCACGATCCAATACGTTAAACTCGCGCCACTGCTGTCTGGAGCTACTTATGCGCGAAGAGTTGAACCAAGGCCTGATCGACTTCCTCAAGGCCTCCCCTACCCCTTTCCATGCCACTGCCAGCCTTGTTCAACGTCTGGAAGCGGCCGGTTATCAACGCCTCGACGAGCGCGAGCCATGGACCACCGAGGCCAACGGTCGCTACTACGTCACCCGTAACGACTCCTCCATCGTCGCCTTCAAGCTGGGACGGCACTCGCCGTTGCAAGGCGGTATCCGCCTGGTGGGCGCGCACACCGACAGTCCGTGCCTGCGGGTCAAGCCGCAGCCGGAACTGCAGCGCCAGGGCTTCTGGCAGCTGGGCGTGGAAGTCTACGGCGGCGCGCTGCTGGCGCCCTGGTTCGACCGCGATCTGTCCCTGGCCGGCCGCGTGACTTTCCGTCGCGATGGCAAGGTGGAAAGCCAACTGATCGATTTCAAGGCACCGATCGCGATCATTCCCAACCTGGCCATTCACCTCAACCGGGAAGCCAACCAGGGCTGGGCGATCAATGCACAAAATGAACTGCCGCCGATCCTGGCCCAGTTCGCCGGCGACGAGCGCGTGGATTTCCGCGCGGTACTCACCGACCAGCTGGCTCGGGAACACGGCCTGAACGCCGACGTGGTGCTGGACTACGAGTTGAGTTTCTATGACACCCAGAGCGCTGCGGTAATCGGCCTGCATGGCGATTTCATTGCCGGTGCGCGCCTGGACAACCTGCTGTCCTGCTACGCCGGATTGAAGGCCCTGTTGAACGCCGACAGCGAAGAAACCTGCGTGCTGGTGTGCAACGACCACGAGGAAGTCGGCTCCTGCTCGGCCTGCGGCGCCGACGGTCCGATGCTCGAACAGACCTTGCGTCGCCTGTTGCCCGAAGGCGACGAGTTCGTGCGCACCATCCAGAAATCGCTGCTGGTGTCCGCCGACAACGCCCACGGCGTGCACCCCAACTACGCGGACAAGCACGACGCCAACCACGGCCCGAAACTCAATGCCGGCCCGGTGATCAAGGTCAACAGCAATCAGCGTTACGCCACCAACAGCGAAACCGCCGGTTTCTTCCGCCACCTGTGCATGGCCGAAGAAGTGCCGGTGCAGAGCTTCGTGGTGCGCAGCGACATGGGCTGCGGCTCGACCATCGGCCCGATCACCGCCAGCCACCTGGGGGTGCGCACCGTGGATATCGGCCTGCCGACTTTCGCCATGCATTCGATCCGCGAACTGTGCGGCAGCCATGACCTGGCCCACCTGGTGAAAGTGCTGAGCGCCTTCTACGCCAGCCGCGAACTGCCGTAAGGCATGCGGCGGGCGTGGACCTCCACGCCCGCCGGCTCCTGATACACATCAACCCAGGTCGCGACAAAGCGACCTAGACTCATGAGTACCTCTTCAGACAAGGCCGTCGCCATGATCTCGATGTCTTCGTTCCATTCCATGCTCATCCCGATTCTCACGGGCATGATCCTGTTGGCCATCGGCTTCAACTTCCGGGACAAGAACCTCGGGGTGTTCAGCATGTGGATCGGCATGCTGCTGATTCTCGGCACCGTGGTCTACAAGATCCTGGCCAAGCTCGCGGAATAAATGCGGCGCCTGCCCTCGCATTGAATTTGGTGGCCTCGTACACTCGGTCGATCCTTTTGCCTGCGAGGTTGACCGCCCAGTGTTTGCTCGTCTTTTCGCCCTGCCCTGCTATGCACTTGTCTGCCTGCTGACCCTGCTGCCGCTGAGCAGCGCCCAGGCGGTGGGCCTGCCTGGCCTGCTGGGCAGCCAGACCAAGGCACAGCCCCAGGCCGAGGAACCCCTGGGACAATCCCTGGACGAGGTGATCAAGTCCCTGGAGAACGACCAGCAACGGGCCAAGCTGCTGGCGGACCTGAAGAAGCTCCGGGACGCCACGAAAAAAGCTCAGCCCACCCCCGAGGAAGGCGTACTGGGCTTGATCGGCGGCACCCTGAGCAGCCTTGAGAAGCAGTTCTCCGGTGCCGACAGTCCGGTCAACCGCTGGACCGACGAGTTCGATCTGGCCCAGGAAGAACTGGCCGCGCTGATGCTGCCGGCCAGCCAATGGCTGCCGATCATCTTTGCCTTTGCCCTGATCCTCATGGTGTGGAGCCTGTTGGCGGCGGCGTTGATCTGGCTCAGTCACCGGGTGCGCCTGCGTTTTGGCCTCACCGACGAACTGCCCCAGCATCCCAAGACCTGGGACTTGCTGCGTTTCGCCCTGCGCAAGCTCGGCCCCTGGCTGATCGCCCTGCTGATCACCGTCTACATGACCTATTCCCTGCCTTCTTCCCTGGGCAAGGACCTGGCCATGGTCCTGGCCTACGCGCTGGTGGTGGGCACCTGTTTCTCGGCGGTCTGCGTGGTGGCGTTCTCCGTGCTCGATGGCCCGCACCGCCATCGCGCGCTGTACATCCTGCGCCGCCAGGCCTTCCGCCCGCTGTGGTGGATCGGCAGTTTCGCCGCCTTTGGCGAAGCCCTGAGCGACCCGCGCATGGTGGCCAGCCTCGGCCAGCACCTGGCCCATACCGCGGCGACCTTCGCCAATGTGATGGCGGCGCTGTCCACCGGGGTGTTCATCCTGCGTTTCCGCCGGCCAATCGCCCACCTGATCCGCAACCAACCGTTGTCCCGGCGCCTGACCCGCCGGGCCCTGAGCGACACCATCGAAATCATCGGCACCTTCTGGTACCTGCCGGCCCTGGTGCTGGTCGGGATTTCCCTGTTCGCCACCTTCGTGTCCGCCGGCGACACCAGCACCGCCCTGCGCCAGTCCCTGCTGTGCACCGTGCTGCTGGTGCTGTGCATGGTGATCAACGGCCTGGTGCGGCGTCATGCGCTCAAGCCGCAACGGGGCCACAAGCGCCACGCGCTGTACTCCGAAAGGCTGAAAAGCTTCTTCTATACCCTGGCCCACCTGGCGGTGTGGCTGGCGTTCATCGAACTGGGCCTGCGGGTCTGGGGCATGTCGCTGATCCGCTTCACCGAAGGCGACGGTCATGAAGTCAGCGTCAAGCTGTTCAGCCTCGGCGGTACCCTGATCTTCGCCTGGCTGATCTGGATTCTCAGTGACACCGCGGTGCATCACGCCCTGACCCGCTCGCGCAAGGGACTGGCCAACGCCCGCGCGCAAACCATGATGCCGCTGATCCGCAACGTGCTGTTCGTGGCGATCTTCATCATCGCCACCATCGTCGCCCTGGCCAACATGGGCATGAACGTCACACCACTGCTGGCCGGTGCCGGCGTCATCGGTCTGGCCATCGGTTTCGGCGCCCAGTCCCTGGTGGCGGACCTGATCACCGGTCTGTTCATCATCATCGAGGACTCCCTGGCCATCGACGACTACGTGGATGTCGGCGGCCACCTCGGCACCGTCGAGGGCCTGACCATCCGCACCGTGCGCCTGCGGGACATCGACGGCATCGTGCACACCATCCCGTTCAGCGAAATCAAGAGCATCAAGAACTACTCCCGGGAGTTCGGCTACGCGATCTTCCGCGTGGCGATTCCCTACAACATGGAGATCGACGACGCGATCAAGCTGATGCGCGATGTCGGCCAGAAGATGCGCACTGACCCGTTGCAGCGGCGCAATATCTGGTCACCGCTGGAGATTCAGGGCGTGGAAAGCTTCGAGTCCGGCAGCGCCATCCTCCGGGCTCGCTTCAAGACTGCGCCAATCAAGCAATGGGAAGTGTCCCGGGCCTTCAACCTGTCCCTCAAGCGTCACCTGGACGAAGCCGGGCTGGACCTGGCCACCCCGCGCATGAGCATTCAAGTGATCACCCCCGGTAGCGCCCCGGAGAAACAATGACCCTGTAGGAGCCGGCTGCCGGCGAACGGCACCGGCCTCTAAAGCACGTCAACGCCGACATGAATTGCGTCATGCCGCCAGAACTCCAGATCACAATCGATCAGCCGCTCGTGCTGGTCATAGTTGACCCGGGCGATGCGCAGCCCGGGACTGCCCACCGAAACCTTCAAGGCCGCCGCCGCTTCCGGCTGCAAGGAGGTGGGCACGATCTCGAAGCGCACCCGCCCGTAATGCAGGTCGTAATGCCGGGCATAGAGCTCGGTGATCGACTGGTTCAAATCCAGCTCGAGAATGTGCGGAAAGTACTTGGGGTTCAGGTAGTGCTCCACGTACAGCACCAGCCGGTCGTCGATGCGCCGCGCCCGGCAGATCTGGATCACGCTGGACAGCGCCGGTAGCTGCAGCCAGGCGCAGACCGCCGCCGAAGCCGGTTGCAGGCGCGCCGAGATCACCTCGGTGGAAGGCACTCGTCCCTGGGCACTGACCATGGCGTGGAAGTGGCTGCGCTGCATCAGGTTGTAGGCCAGCCGCGGCGGCGAAACGAACCAGCCCCGGCGCTCCTCACGGTAGATCTGCCCCTGGGCCTCCAGTTGCAGCAAGGCCTCGCGCACGGTGATCCGGGTGGTGGCGAACAGCTCGCTGAGCTTGCGCTCGGCCGGCAGCTTGCTGCCCGGCGCCAACAGACCGTGGGCGATCTGCTCCTGCAGGACCTGGCCGATGGCTGTCACCGCTTTGGTTGCATCAATACGCATCAACGTTACCTATCTGGACTAGACCAGCACTGTTTCAGGGCAGTGCAGTGGTCGGGACAGCGCTCCGCAGCCGTGTCCAAAGCCTAGGCAATGCATATGACTGAGAGATGACAAAGCCGCCGAGCGGCCCCCTGGCGAACCTGCAAATTGCCCGCCAGATCCTTGCAGAACGGGTGTTTGCTCATGGTCTACGCTTATTTCGCAGCGCCGGACCTGCGCCCGAATCCATGCGCCGACCGTTGGCACCGACATCAAAGTGTCATCCAACACGCCTAAATTGGCTCAGGTATTGCTGACCTAGACCAACCCACCGCAAGACCGTCGATAAAAACGCAGCGTTGAACACGCCCAAAGGAGCTTCGGATGAAACAGCTTTTCCTGGCATCACTGTTAGGCTCGACCATTGCCCTGTGCACCGCCGCCATGGCTGCTGATAACGATTTGAAAACCCTGGAAGCCGCTGCGAAAGCAGAAGGCGCGGTCAACAGCGTCGGCATGCCCGATGACTGGGCCAACTGGAAAGGCACCTGGGAGGACCTGGCGAAAACCTACGGCCTCAAGCACATCGATACCGACATGAGCTCGGCCCAGGAGATCGCCAAGTTCGCCGCTGAGAAAGACAACGCCAGTGCCGACATCGGCGACGTCGGCGCGGCCTTCGGCCCGATCGCGGTCAAGCAGGGTGTGGCCCAGCCTTACAAGCCGAGCACCTGGGCCCAGGTCCCGGACTGGGCCAAGGACAAGGACGGCAATTGGGCGCTGGCCTACACCGGCACCATCGCCTTCATCATCAACAAGAAGCTGCTGCACGGTTCCGAAGCACCCAAGAGCTGGGCCGACCTGGAAAAAGGCAAGTACAAGGTTTCCATCGGTGACGTGAGCACCGCCGCCCAGGCCGCCAACGGCGTACTGGCAGCGGCCATCGCCAAGGGCGGCGACGAGAAGAACATCCAGCCGGCGCTGCTGATGTTCGCCGAGATCGCCAAGCAGGGTCGCCTGTCCCTGGCCAACCCGACCATCGCCACCATGGAAAAGGGTGAAGTGGAAGTCGGCGTGGTCTGGGACTTCAACGGCCTGAGCTACCGCAACAAGATGGTCAACAAGGACGACTACGAAGTGCTGATCCCGTCCGATGGCTCGGTGATCTCCGGCTACACCACCATCATCAACAAGTACGCCAAGCACCCCAACGCCGCCAAGCTGACCCGCGAATACATCTTCAGCGATGCCGGCCAGACCAACCTGGCTCGCGGCAATGCCCGGCCGATCCGCGCCGAACACCTGACCCTGCCGGCGGACGTGCAGGCCAACCTGCTGCCCAACGAACAGTACAAGCACGTGACTCCGATCAAGGACGCCGATGCCTGGGAGAAAACCTCCAAGGCCCTGCCGCAGAAATGGCAGGAAGAAGTGATCATCAACATGCCGTAACGCTGCATCAGTCGTAGGAGCCGGCTTGCCGGCGCAGGCCTGCACGAATGTGCAGACGCCTTCGCCGGCATACGCAGTGCCGTGCGGCCGCTCCTACAGGTTCCATGCGCCGCCTGATCCCGGAGTTTCCCCGTTCATGAAGCACAACGTCATTCTTGTGGTGCTCGACGGCCTCAACCACGAAGTGGCCCGACACGCCATGGGCCACCTGCAAGCCTACGTCGGCGCAGGCCGCGCCGCCCTGTACAAGTTGCAATGCGAGTTGCCGGCCCTGTCCCGGCCCCTGTACGAATGCATCCTCACCGGTGTCGCCCCCATCGACAGCGGCATCGTGCACAACCAGGTCTCGCGCCTGTCCACCCAGCGCAGCCTGTTCCACTATGCCCGCGAGGCCGGCCTGATCACCGCCGCGGCGGCTTACCACTGGGTCAGCGAGCTCTACAACCGCAGCCCGTTCAACGCCCCCCGTGACCGCCATACCGCCAACCCGGAACTGCCGATCCAGTACGGCCACTTCTACTGGAGCGATCACTACCCCGATTCCCACCTGTTCGCCGATGCGGAGCACCTGCGCCTGCGTCATCAGCCGAACCTGCTCCTGGTGCACCCGATGAACATCGACGATGCCGGGCACAAGCACGGCCTGGACAGCGCCCAGTACCGCAACAGCGCGCGCTCGGCGGACATCATCCTCGCCGACTATCTGCAAGGCTGGCTCGAGGCCGGCTATCAGGTGCTGGTGACGGCCGACCACGGCATGAACAACGACCGCTCGCACAACGGCCTGCTGGCCGAGGAGCGGGAAGTCCCGCTGTTCGTGCTCGGCGATGCCTTCAGCCTCGACCCCAACGCCACGCCCAAACAAACCGAGCTGTGCGGCACCGTCTGCCAACTGCTGGGCGTGCCCCATGACAAACCTTTCTGCCGGGAGCTGTTGCAGTGAATTCAGTGACCCGCGGCAAATGGCTGGCGGCGCTGTGCCTGGTGCCCTTTGCCCTGTTCTTCATCGTGTTCCAGATCGCCCCGCTGGCATGGGTGCTGATCAACAGCCTGCAGTCGGAAGAGTTCGGCTGGGGCCTGGCCAACTTCAGCAAGATCTTCAGTTCGAAGTTCTATCTGCAGGCCATCCAGTACAGCCTGGAGATCAGTTTCTGGTCCAGCGTGTTCGGCATCATCATCGCCGTGCTGGGCAGCTACTCGCTGCGCCGGGTGGACTCCAGGCTGCGCAACTTCGTCAACGCCTTCGCCAACATGACCAGCAACTTCGCCGGTGTGCCCCTGGCCTTTGCCTTCATCATCCTCCTGGGTTTCAACGGCACCATCACCATCATGCTCAAGCAGTCGGGGATCATTCAGGACTTCAACCTGTACTCCAAGACCGGGCTGATCATCCTCTACACCTACTTCCAGATTCCCCTGGGCGTGCTGCTGCTCTATCCGGCCTTCGACGCCCTGCGGGAAGACTGGCGCGAATCCGCCGCGCTACTGGGGGCCAGCGGCTGGCAGTTCTGGCGGCATATCGGCCTGCCGGTGCTGACCCCGGCATTGCTCGGCACCTTCGTCATCCTCCTGGCCAACGCCCTGGGCGCCTATGCCACGGTCTATGCCCTGACCACCGGCAACTTCAACGTGCTGCCGATCCGCATCGCCGCCATGGTTTCTGGGGACATCTCCCTGGATCCGAACATGGCCAGCGCCCTGGCCGTGGTGCTGGTAGCGCTGATGACCCTGGTGACCATCGTCCATCAGCTGCTGTTGAAGAGGAGCTACCATGTCTCGCGCTGAACCCGGCTCCGCCGCGCTCTACCACCGGGTGGTGGTCTACTTGCTGTTCGCCATCCTGCTGCTGCCGCTGCTGGGGACCTTTGTCTACTCCATCGCCAGCAGTTGGTCGGCCACCATCCTGCCCAGCGGCTTGACCTTCAAGTGGTACCTGCAACTGTGGAGTGACCCGCGCTTTCTCAACGCCTTCGGCCAGTCGCTGCTGGTCTGCGTCGGCGCGCTGGTGCTGTCGGTGGTCTTGATCCTGCCGCTGCTGTTCGTGGTGCACTACCACTTTCCCAAGCTCGATGCGCTGATGAACATCCTGATCCTGCTGCCCTTCGCGGTGCCGCCGGTGGTGTCCTCGGTGGGCCTGCTGCAGCTCTATGGTTCGGGGCCCCTGGCCATGGTCGGCACGCCCTGGATCCTGATCGGCTGCTACTTCACCGTGGCGCTGCCGTTCATGTACCGGGCCATCACCAACAACCTGCAGGCGATCAACCTGCGGGACCTGATGGACGCCGCCCAACTGCTCGGCGCCAGCACCTGGCAGGCGGCCTTCCTGGTGGTCCTGCCGAACCTGCGCAAGGGCCTGATGGTGGCGCTGCTGCTGTCGTTCTCGTTCCTGTTCGGCGAGTTCGTGTTCGCCAACATCCTGGTGGGCACCCGCTATGAAACCCTGCAGGTCTACCTGAACAACATGCGCAACAGCAGCGGCCACTTCACCAGCGCCCTGGTGATTTCCTACTTCTTCTTTGTGCTGGTTCTGACCTGGGCCGCCAACATCTTGAACAAGGACAAAAGCCAATGAGCTTCGTCAGCGTCCAACACCTGCAAAAGAACTACGCCGGCACCACGGTGTTCAGCGACATCAATTGCGAAATCCGCAAGGGCGAGTTCGTCACCCTGCTGGGCCCGTCCGGCTGCGGCAAATCCACGCTGCTGCGCTGCATCGCCGGGCTGACCCCGGTGGACGGCGGCAAGATCCTCCTCGACGGCCAGGACATCGTGCCCCTGAGCCCGCAGAAACGCGGGATTGGCATGGTGTTCCAGAGCTACGCGCTGTTTCCCAACATGACGGTGGAACAGAACGTGGCCTTTGGCCTGCGCATGCAGAAGGTCAACGCCGACGACAGCCACAAGCGTGTGCAGGAAGCCCTGCAACTGGTGGAGCTCAACGACTACGCCAGCCGCTACCCGCATCAACTGTCCGGCGGCCAGTGCCAGCGCGTGGCCCTGGCCCGCTCCCTGGTGACCCGCCCGCGCCTGCTGTTGCTGGACGAACCGCTGTCGGCCCTGGATGCGCGGATCCGCAAGCACCTGCGTGAACAGATCCGCAACATCCAGCGGGAGTTGGGACTGACGACCATCTTCGTCACCCACGACCAGGAGGAAGCGCTGACCCTGTCCGACCGGATCTTCCTGATGAACCAGGGCAAGATCGTCCAGAGTGGCGACGCCGAAACCCTCTACACCGCACCGGTGGATGCCTTCGCCGCGGGCTTTATCGGCAACTACAACCTGCTGTCCGCCGAGAGCGCCAGCAAGTTGTTGCAACGGCCGGTCAACGGGCGCATCGCCATTCGCCCGGAAGCCATCGAACTGCGCAAGGAAGGGCAACTCGATGCCCTGGTACGCAGTCACAGCCTGCTGGGCAACGTGATCCGCTATCGGATCGAAGCCCGTGGCGTGGAACTGGTGGTGGATGTACTCAATCGTTCGGCCGATGACCTTCATGCAGACGGCCAGCGTCTGGCATTGACCATCGATCCGGCAGCCCTGTGTGAGGTAGCCTGATGGCATTCACGCAATTGATCCTGAAGAGAGAGCGGCACTGATGGCCTTGGCAATTTTTGATCTGGACGAAACCCTGATTCACGGCGACTGCGCCACCCTCTGGAGCGAACAGATGGGCCGCCTGGGCTGGGTCGACAGCGAATCGTTCATGCGCCGCAACCATGAACTGATGGACGCCTACAGCCATGGCAAGCTGGCCATGGAGGAGTTCATGGACTTCAGCCTGGAGCCCATGACCGGACGCACGCCGCAAGAAGTCGCGCACCTGGTCGAGCCCTGGGTCGAAGAGGTGATCGAACCGATCATCTTCAGCGATGCCTGCAAGGCCATTGCCGCCCATCGCCAGGCCGGCGACCGGATCCTGGTGATCTCGGCCTCGGGCACCCATCTGGTGAAGCCGATAGCGGCCCGCCTGGGCATCGACGAAGTGCTGGGCATCGAGCTGGAAGTGCAGCATGGGGTCTACAGTGGCCGCACCGTTGGCACCCTGACTTACCGCGAAGGCAAGATCACCCGTCTGCTGGAATGGCTGGATGCCGAGGAAGAAAACCTGGAAGGCGCGACCTTCTACTCCGACTCGCGCAACGACCTGCCGTTGCTGCTGCGAGTGGATCATCCGCAAGTGGTGAACCCGGACCCGGTATTGCGTGAGCACGCCGAGAAGGCCGGCTGGCTGATCCATCACTGGAAGTGACCCACCCCCAAGATCCCCGAAGCTGGCTCGTGCAGGAGCTGGCGGCCAGCCAGCAGCCTGTCAGGCCTGACGCCCCCTTCGTCGGCAGGCCTGCTTCTACAGGGTTCAGATCAAGCTGGAGTCGATCACCAGCACCAGCTTGCCCGACACCTTGTTGGTCGCCAGTTCGGCGAAGGCGGCTTCAGCGTCCTGAATCGGGAAGGTCTTGGCCAACTGCGGGCTCAGACGCCCTTCGGTGAACAGCGGCCAGACATTTTGCCCGAGGTCGCTCAGCAGGTCGGCCTTGAACTGCTCGTTGCGGCTGCGCAGGGTCGAGCCCAGCAACTGGATGCGCTTGGCCAGAACCTGGGCCAGGTCCAATTGCGCTTCGCGCCCTCCCATCAAGCCAATCAACACCCAACGTCCATCCACGGCCAGCAACTTGATGTTGTCGGCCGCGTAATTGGCGCCTACCGGATCAAGGACGACATCGAATGGGCCGAAGTCCCGCAGCGCCTCCAGGCCATCGGTGCGTACCACACCGCCCTGGGCACCCAGGCTTTCGCAATAGGCCAGGCGATCGGCGGAACCGACACTGACCCAACACGGATTGCCGAACGCCTTGCACAATTGAATGGCGGCCGAACCGACACCACTGGCCCCGGCGTGCAACAGCACCTTCTCCCCGGGCTTGAGCGCCGCCAGTTGGAACAGATTGAGCCAGGCGGTGGCGTAGACCTCGGGCAGTGCCGCCGCCTCGACCAGGGACAGCCCCTCAGGCACCGGCAGCACATGGCGCGCATCCACCACCACTTCCTCGGCCATGCCGCCACCGGCGAGCAGCGCGCACACCCGATCGCCGATCTGCCAGGACGAACCCGGGCCGACTTCGCTGATAATCCCGGAGCACTCCAGCCCCAGGATCGGGCTGGCTCCCGGCGGCGGCGGATAAAGTCCGGCTCGCTGCAGCAGATCGGCACGATTGAGCCCCGCAGCCGCCACACGAATGCGAACTTGCCCTACATCACAGGCCGGACTTGGTTCTTCAACCCACTCCACATGACCTTCAACGCCTTGCAATGCTTTCACAGTGCCTCCATAGTGAGTCTGGACTGAGCCCGGAGCGGTAGCACCGGGCTTTTTGCATTATGCGACCGGCCCTTATGGAACCGGCGACTTCAAAGACGGCCTAATATGCGTTATCAATTGCCCCCGCGTCGAATCAGCATGAAGCATTTGTTCCCCAGCACCGCCCTCGCCCTTTTCATTGGTTTCGGCTTACTGCCGATGTCGACCAATACGTTCGCAGCCAATAGCTGGGACAACCTTCAGCCCGATCGCGATGAGGTAATTGCCAGCCTCAATGTTGTAGAACTGCTCAAACGCCACCATTACAGCAAACCGCCGCTGGACGATGCGCGCTCGGTGATCATCTATGACAGCTACCTGAAGCTGCTGGATCCGTCGCGCAGCTACTTTCTGGCCAGCGACATTGCGGAATTCGACAAATGGAAAACCCAGTTTGACGACTTCCTCAAGAGCGGCGACCTGAACGCCGGGTTCACCATCTACAAGCGTTATCTGGACCGGGTCAAAGCGCGTCTGGACTTCGCCCTCGCGGAACTCAACAAAGGCGTCGACAAGATCGACTTCAACGCCAAGGAAACCTTGCTGATCGACCGCAAGGACGCGCCATGGCTCAAGACCACCGCAGAACTCGACGACCTGTGGCGCAAACGCGTCAAGGACGAAGTGCTGCGGATGAAGATCGCCGGCAAGGATCCCAAGCAGATCCAGGAAACCCTGACCAAGCGCTACAAGAACCAACTGGCGCGCCTGGACCAGACCCGAGCCGAAGATATCTTCCAGGCCTACATCAACACCTTCGCCATGTCCTACGATCCGCACACCAATTATCTGTCGCCGGATAACGCGGAAAACTTCGACATCAACATGAGCCTGTCGCTGGAAGGCATCGGCGCCGTATTGCAGAGCGACAACGACCAGGTCAAGGTCGTGCGCCTGGTGCCGGCAGGCCCGGCGGACAAGACCAAGCAAGTAGCGCCTGCGGACAAGATCATCGGCGTTGCCCAGGGCAACAAGGAAATGGTCGACGTGGTGGGCTGGCGCCTGGACGAAGTGGTCAAGCTGATCCGCGGCCCGAAAGGTACCCTGGTGCGCCTGGAAGTGATCCCGGCAAGCAACGCGCCAAATGATCAGACCAGCAAGATCGTGCCCATCACCCGTGAAGCGGTGAAGCTCGAAGACCAGGCAGTGAAGAAGTCGATCCTCAACCTCAAGCAGGACGGCAAGGACTACAAGCTCGGGGTGATCGAGATCCCGGCCTTCTACCTGGACTTCAAGGCCTTCCGCGCCGGTGATCCGGACTACAAGAGCACCACCCGCGACGTGAAGAAACTGCTGACCGAGTTGCAGAAAGACAAGGTCGACGGTGTCGTCATCGACCTGCGCAACAACGGCGGCGGCTCTCTCCAGGAAGCCACCGAACTGACCAGCCTGTTTATCGACAAGGGCCCGACCGTCCTGGTACGCAACGCCGATGGCCGTGTGGATGTGCTCGAAGACGAAAACCCCGGCGCCTTCTACAAAGGGCCGATGGCGCTGTTGGTCAACCGCCTCTCGGCTTCGGCTTCGGAAATTTTCGCCGGCGCCATGCAGGACTACCACCGCGCACTGATCATCGGTGGCCAGACCTTCGGTAAAGGCACGGTGCAGACCATCCAGCCACTTAACCACGGCGAGCTGAAGCTGACCCTGGCCAAGTTCTACCGGGTTTCCGGACAGAGCACCCAGCATCAAGGCGTGCTGCCGGATATCGGCTACCCATCGATCATCGACACCAAGGAAATCGGCGAAAGCGCCCTGCCTGAAGCCATGCCATGGGACACCATCCGCCCGGCCATCAAGCCCGCCATGGATCCGTTCAAGCCGTTCCTGGCCCAGCTCAAGGCCGAACACGAAAGCCGTTCGGCGAAAGATCCGGAGTTCGTGTTCATCCGCGACAAACTGGCCCTGGCACAGAAACTGATGGCGGAAAAGACCGTCAGCCTCAACGAAGCCGAGCGTCGCGCACAACATGCCGACATCGAAGCCAAGCAACTGGCCCTGGAAAACGCTCGTCGCAAGGCCAAGGGCGAAGAGCCGCTCAAAGAGCTGAAGAAAGAGGACGAAGACGCGCTGGCCGCTGCCGAGCCGGACAAGACCAAGCCGGAAGATGACGCCTACCTGAGTGAAACCGGGCGCATCCTGCTGGACTATCTGAAGCTCAACACCTCGGTGGCCAAGCACTGAAGATGATGGCAATTTAATTCGATCGCTCCCCGGATCGTCATTAAACAGTCATCATTCTGTCGTGAAATAAAGGACCGGGCGCCGCTCTTGAACTGGAGCGGCGCCCGGTCCTTTTTTCATCGACAGAGATCGCCATGACCACGACCGAACAGCTGAGTGCATTGAGTTCAATCCTGGCTCAAAGCGGTTTGCACAGCCTGTTCCAACCGATCATCAGCCTTTCCGAGCGGCGCATCCTGGGTTACGAAGCCTTGAGTCGCGGCCCCTCCAACAGCCCCCTGCACTCCCCTGTCGCCCTGTTTGCGGTGGCACGCCAGGCCGGCCGCCTGAGCGAACTGGAGATCGCCTGCCGCCACAGCGCCTGCAAACGCTTCAGCGAGCAGCAACTGCCCGGCAAACTATTTCTCAACGTCTCCCCCGAATCCCTGCTGGAAGCGGCCCACCAGCCCGGGCGCACCCTGCAACTGCTGCAGGACTTCGGCATCCCGCCGAGTCAGGTGGTGATCGAACTCACCGAACAGACGCCCATCGACGACTTTCAGCTGCTGCAGAATGCTCTGCATCACTACCGCGACATGGGATTTTCCATCGCCCTGGACGACCTCGGCGCCGGCTATTCAAGCCTGCGCCTGTGGTCCGAGTTGCGACCGGATTATGTGAAGATCGATCGACACTTTATCGATGGCATTCATCAGGACGCGCTCAAACGCGAGTTCGTCGGTTCGATCCTGCAGATCGCCAAGGCTTCCCGCGCCCAGGTCATCGCCGAAGGCATCGAGATGTTCGAGGAGCTGGCGGTGCTCACGGAAATGGGGGTCGATCTGGTCCAGGGCTACTTGCTGTGCCGGCCGCAGGAGCAGCCGCCCCGTGATGCGCGGACGATGATGCCCAAACACGACAACCCCAGCGTGGCGCTCAACGACGAAGGCAGCGATCTCAGCGCCTTGCTCAACGAGCAGCCGGCGGTTGCCCGCAATACCCCCACGGCCAACGTCCTGGAAGCCTTTCGCCGGCAAGCCAACCTCAATTCCCTGGCTGTTCTTGACGAGCAGGGCCAGCCCTGCGGGATCGTTCATCGACATTCACTCTCGGACGCCCTGCTCAAACCCTTCGCCACCGACCTGTTTGCCCGCAAACCCATCAGTCGCCTGATGAACGACGATTTCCTCGCCGTCGAACTCAGCCAATCCCTGCAGCAGGTCAGTCGCCTGATCACCAGTCGCGCACGACAACGCATCGAGGAAGACTTCATCATCACCCTCAACGGCCAGTACCTGGGACTGGGGCGGGTCATAGACGTACTCAAGCTGATCACCGAGCTGAAAATCCAGCAGGCACGCTACGCCAACCCCTTGACCCTGCTGCCGGGCAACGTCCCCATCCAGCAGTGCCTGACGCGCTTGCTACAGCAGGGACGGGAATCGGTGATCTGCTATGTGGATATCGACAGCTTCAAGCCCTTCAACGATATCTACGGTTACGGCCGTGGCGATGAAGTGCTGCTGTGCCTGGCTCAATGCCTGAATGATCGGGTCGATCCCAGCCGCGACTTCGTCGGGCATATCGGCGGCGATGACTTCTTGCTGGTGCTGGGGCCGGAAGACTGGCGCAGGCGCCTGAATCAGCTGCTGGACGACTTCCACAGTCAGTGTCGGCGCTTCTATCGCAGCGAACACCTGGAAGCCGGCTGTTTTGTCGCGCCCAACCGCCAGGGAGTGCGCCAGGAATTTCCCCTGCTATCGCTGTCTATCGGCGTGGTGCACCTGTATTCGGAGGCCTGTGGACAACTGGACTCCAGTCAGCTGGCAGAACTGGCCTCCCAGGCCAAGCATCACGCCAAGAACGTCCAGGGCTACAGCATCCATGTGATCGACAGCCTGGATGCCGCAGCCAGCCTGGGAACGCACTCCCTCAATGAGCCGCTGCGGGATCAGCCGATTGATCGAGCTGCATCAGTTTGAGCTCCGCAAGAGGATGACCGGCCTGCGCCGAGAGCCGCCACCAACGGGCGGCCTCGGCCGCATCGGGCGCCTTGCTGGGCGAGCCGGCCAGACTGATCACACCAAGCTGATAGGCCGCTTTGCCGTCACCCGCCAATGCCGCCAGGCGCAACAGACGCTGACCTTCCTCACGCGCACCCAGCCCTTGTCCGCGAAAGGTCAGGATATGCCCATAGAAACTCTGCGCAGCGACGTTACCCAGATTGGCCATGCGCGCGAACTGCCCTTCCATCCAACGCCAGATACGGGGTTGACGGATAAACCAGGGCCAATGAAACAAGCGGCGCGCCAACCAATAACCGAGACGTGCCTTGAGTGGCAGGAACATTCAAGCCTCCGCTGATTCGGGGTATTCGTACTCGAACACACGCACCACCTCCGAAGCGTGCCATGAAGCGGCAGCCACCCCGTCGGAAGGCCCGGAAAAACGTCCAAGGCGCTCGACACACTCGAAGAATCCGGTCCGCGGCAAACGACTGGCGCCCTGGCTGATCACCAATGAGCTGCGCAGCGGCTGTTCGGCCCGGGCATCCAGGGCCGCCAGGTGCTCCAGAGCGGCCGTTAAGGTCTGCATCGCCGGACTGGGCAGTTGCAATCGCTCCAGCAGCGCACGATAGGTTAAAAGGTGACGTTGACGACGGGCTTGATCCAGCTCACCCAACAGCCCATCCCAGTGCTGACGACTGATCCTTACACTCACGATTGCTCCCTCCACCCCGGCACCGTCAATTCCCAGGCCAGGCTGCGGCGAATCGCAGCGTCAGGGTGACGCTCGCCACTTTCAATCAGGGCCAGGTAAGACGGACTGATACCTACTTTGCGGGCCAGCGCCTCGATGGCGATGCCCTTCCCTTCGCGCAGATTGCGTAATTGATCCAGGCCCGGAAGACTCTGGGCCGGTGGCGCTGCCTGAGACGTAGCGCCAGCATGCGATAGTGGTTCGGTGAGGCCTGCGGCTGTCAATAAAGCTTGATACTGAGCCCACGGCAGAACCGCGTATTCGGGCTCGCCATCGCGTTCAATAATCTGAATATCCATTACTACCCCGTAGGACAACGACACTTATCGAGTCGGACTTTTCCTTTGAAGTGTAATCCTAACAGCGGCTGCGGTCGCGGGGAGCATGATTGTTGAACCTGCGAGTCAATCGACTCAATTTTGCCGTGGCCCCTCCAACCGCAGCTGTTCCGGTGTATCCGGCAGACGTTCGACTACCGCCAGCTTTTCCGGCCGCTGCCGGCCACGCCAGGCGCGGAAGGCGCTGAGCTCGTCATCCAGGGTCTTCATCAGCCAGGCCAGCACGGCAATGTCGTCGAGCATGCCGAACACCGGGATGAAATCGGGAATCGCGTCCACCGGACTGAGGAAATACATCAGCCCCGCCACCACCGACAACAAGGACTTGGCGCTGATTGCCCGATATTCGCCTCGCCAGTAAGCCAGGCATAACGCCTGGAGCAGGCGCAGGTCCTCTTTGACCTTGCCCAAGCGCCCTCCCTGAATCGCCCCCTTGCTGGCGACAGCGAACAATAGCGTCGGCAAACGACCGCGGCTCAGCAACCGGCCCGCCAAAGGCAGGAAGCGAGCAAAGTTCCAGGGTGTTTTCATCATCACTCCCACTGAAATGTTATCCACACAAATTGTGGATAACCTTGTGAACAGAGCTATTTTTCACGGCTGAAAGCCCCGTCTCACAAGGGCTGAGCTCAGATCGGGCGTTTTTTACTCACATAAAAAAACCCATAATTTCATTGACTTGGCAGCCCTCAACGACTACCCGCAGCTGACAACCCGTTCTGACCACCGACGAGGCCGCAGGTTCGGATTAATTGCCAGATGAGCCTTGCAGAAACGACAACGCCCCGTAAAACGGGGCGTTGCTTCAGGCGCAAAGACAGGTTACTTGGCGGCGTCCTGCTTGGCTGGATCCTTGATCCCCAGCAGTTCCAACTCGAATACCAGCACCGAGTTGGCCGGGATCGACGGGCTTGGGCTCTGCGCGCCATAAGCCAGATCGCTTGGGATGTACAACTTGTACTTCTCACCTACGTGCATCAGTTGCAGGCCTTCAACCCAACCAGGGATCACGCCGCTGACCGGCAGATCGATCGGGCTGCCACGCTCAACCGAGCTGTCGAACACGGTGCCGTTGGTCAGGGTACCGGTGTAGTGAACGGTGACCACGTCAGTCGGCTTTGGCTGAGCGCCATCGGCCTTCTTCAACACTTCGTACTGCAGGCCGGAAGCGGTGGTGGTCACGCCGGCCTTCTTGCCGTTTTCTTCGAGGAATTTCTTGCCGGCAGCCGCCGACTCTTCGCTCATCTTGGCCATACGCTCTTCAGCACGCTTTTGCAGCGCGGCAAAGGCTTCGACCAGTTCTTCGTCTTTCAGCTTCTGTTCTTTCTTGCCGACGGCATCTTCGATGCCCTGGGCTACGGCTTTGGAATCCAGGTCATCCATGCCTTCCTGAGCCAGGCTCTTGCCCATGTTCAGGCCGATACCGTAGGAAGCTTTTTGCGCCGGGGTTTTCAGCTCTACGCTGGTCTGCGAATCACAACCCGCAAGTACCAGGCTAACCAGGGCCACCGCCGCCGCCAACCGATGCTGTTTCATGCTATTTCCTTGTTCATGCGCCTAAAGGGCAATCGAATAAAGCCGCGAGCTTATCAGGCGACCACGACCAATGGCTACCGGCGTAAGAGTAGTAAATGTCTGATAAGTTCACGTCTTTAAACACGTTTTTGTGCTGTGGAGAACGCCCCGCCCAGGCGGCTGAATGAGGCGCTGGAACGAGCGCGAATAACCATAGCGCAAGTAATGGCTACTTGCCGCGTCAATGACGCTCAGGCATAAGGAAGGCAAATTCGACAAGGACGTACATCTTGCGCCTCATCTACCGTGTATTACTGATAATCGCCGTACTGATCGGCACAGTCCTGGCCGTGGTCCTGTACTACATCGCCAACCCCAAGCTGGCGGAATATGTCCCCGTCGAACAGGTGCACTACCTGGATCAGTGGGATGCAGCAGACCGCCAGACCTACTATTTCACCCCCCAAGGCACCCAGGTCAAAGGCCTGCGCTATGAATGGTTTGTTGCCCTGGAACTGCCCTTCTCCGAACAGTCCTTTGCCGCTCCCGAGTACCTGGCACGCTTCGGCTTTCTGGTGGAGCCCGGACAGAAAGCCACAGCGCAGAATCCCGGCAACCTTCCGGTAGGCTTCGCGCGCCACCAAAACCCCGGCAGCCCGGAACAATACCTGGACATCACCTGCGCGGCCTGTCACACCGGCGAACTGCGCTTCAACCATCAGGCCCTGCGGATCGACGGAGGCTCGGCGCAACACGTACTGCCTTCAAGCGTGCCGACCCTGCGCGGCGGCAGCTTCGGCCAGGCGCTGGTGGCCAGCCTTACCGCCACCTACTACAACCCCTGGAAGTTCGAGCGTTTCGCTCGCAAAGTCCTGGGCGACAACTACGAGGCGCAGCACCCGCAACTGCGCAAAGACTTCAAGCGCTCACTGGACAACTTCCTGCAAGTGGCCTGGAACGATACCCACCGCGGCCTTTATCCCACCGAGGAAGGGCCGGGCCGTACCGACGCATTCGGACGCATCGCCAACGCCAGTTTCGGCGACGCGATTTCCCCAGAGAACTACCGCATCGCCAACGCCCCCGTGGACTATCCGCAACTGTGGGATATCTGGACATTCGACTGGGTACAGTGGAACGGCTCGGCGCAGCAACCCATGGCGCGCAATATCGGCGAAGCCCTAGGCGTCGGCGCGACCCTGAACCTGTTCGACGCCAACGGCCAGCCGCTCACTGGCGAATCACGCTATCCATCCAGCGTGCGGGTTCGTGACCTCAACCTCATCGAAGAAACCTTGCAGCGCCTCAAGCCACCTGCCTGGCCGGAAACACTGCTGGGCGCCGTCGACAAGCCCCTGGCGGCCAAGGGTCGTGAGCTGTTCGCCCAGCATTGCGCTGGCTGCCATCAGCCGTCGGTGAGCGAGTCCAACGGCCGACCGGTTCAACATCTGAAAATGCTCCCGGTTTCCGTGATTGGCACCGACCCGAACTCCGCCAGCAATATCGCCGACCTGCGCTATGACCTCAGCGCCCTGCAGTGGGATACCGCCGAGCTGGCAAAATCCAATGTCGAGCTGCACCCGACGCCCACCGAACCGCTGGACCTGCGTCAACTCTCGGCGGCCAAGGGCCTGGCCTACATCACCGCTTTCGTTGAAGAACGCGCCTACCGTGACGCCAAGGTCAGCCCCGAGGAGCGCCCACGACTGGACGGCTACGGCCTGCCAATCGGGGTACGCGAGCTGCGCGCCTACAAGGCCCGCCCGCTGGCCGGGGTCTGGGCAACCCCGCCCTACCTGCACAACGGCTCGGTGCCCAACCTGTATCAACTGCTGTCTCCGCAATCGGAGCGCTCGACGACCTTCTATCGCGGCACCTTCGAGTACGACCCCAAACACCTGGGCTATCGTCCGGAAGCCTTCAAGAACGGTTTTGAATTCGACACCCGCATCAGCGGCAACCACAACAGCGGTCACGAGTTCCGCGCCGGCCAGCGAGGCAACGGGGTTATCGGCCCGCTGCTGCAGCCGGAGGAGCGCTGGGCATTGCTGGAATACCTGAAAGTGCTGGGCGGACCGCTGGAGTCACAACTGCCATGAAACTCGATCTCGCAAGAAAACGACCGTCGCTGCTGGCCAGGCTGTGGCTGCGCCTTGGCGCATTGCTGGGCAGGACGCTGCTACTGCTGCTGGTCATCGGCCTCCTGGCCTGGGCGCTGTCCAGCGCCTGGTTCGCCTGGCAGCACCGCGGTCCGGTGGCGGTACAAGAGCAGATTCCCGCCGATGAGGCCGCGCGCACCCAGGACATCATCCAGACTGCCGTGCGCATCGTCGACCAGCACCGCGAGGGCACCCGCTACCTGCGCGATGCCCATGCCAAGGCCCATGGCTGCGTAAAAGCCGAGGTCCAGGTCCTCAAGGACCTGAGTCCGGAGCTGCGCCAGGGCGTGTTCGCCAATCCTGGCCAGACCTGGCAAGCGACGGTGCGCTTGTCCAATGGCAATGCCTATCCGCAGTTCGACAGCATTCGCGACGCCCGCGGCATGGCAATCAAACTGTTGGAGGTGCCAGGGCAACAGTTGATCCCTGCGGAATCGGGGCGACGCGAGCAGGACTTTGTGATGTTCAACCATCCGAACTTCTTCGTCAGCGATGTGGCCGAGTATCAGCAAAACATCGCGGCGCAGGCGGACGGCAAGAAAGTCGGTGCCTTCTTTCCTGGCTGGGATCCTCGCCGTTGGCAGATCCGCCACCTGTTCATTGCCCTGGCCACGCTGTCACCGGCACCGGCCAGCCCGACCCAGAGCACTTACTTCTCGGTTTCGCCCTACAAGTTCGGCAATGCCAACGCCAAGTTCCGGGTCATGCCGGACCCTGACAGTTGCCCGGCCTACAGCCTGCCGGCGCAGAATCAGGACCTGCCCAACTTCCTGCGCAGCGCCCTGACCCAGCAACTTTCCACCGATCGGGTTCCGGCCTGCTTCGTCCTGCAGATCCAGCGTCAGAACCCGAGCCGGTTCATGCCGATCGAAGACACCAGCATCGAATGGAAGGAAAGCGACGCCCCCTTTGAAACCGTGGCCCGCTTGACCATTCCTGCCCAGGACTTCGACACCCCGGTGCAGAACCTGGCCTGCGACAACCAATCCTTCAACCCCTGGTTCGGCATCGAAGCCCATCGCCCCATTGGCGGTATCAACCGCTTGCGCAAGGCGGTGTACGAAGCGGTCAGCGACTATCGGCATAGCCGAAACGCCGAGCAGTAAGCCATAAACGAGAAAAGCGGCCCAAGGGCCGCTTTTTTTCGCACAGGATCTGCACCAAACCAAATCCCAGACAGCAAAAAGCCCGCGTTAGCGGGCTTTCTGTGGTGACTTGGCGTTCAGTGTTCCAAGTTACCGAATATGGCGCAGCGGACGGGACTCGAACCCGCGACCCCCGGCGTGACAGGCCGGTATTCTAACCGACTGAACTACCGCTGCGCGTAGCGTTGAAAGTAAGTGGTGGGTGATGACGGGATCGAACCGCCGACATTCTGCTTGTAAGGCAGACGCTCTCCCAGCTGAGCTAATCACCCTTTACCTTCGTTGCGGGGCGCATTATGCCACAGAAATTCTTAAAGTGTTGATTTAATTGATAAATTTATCAAAAAAATCTGAATTCCCATGATTTGCCGCGCTACCCGCCAACTCTTTACAGCAAAAAGCCCGCGTTAGCGGGCTTTCTGTGGTGACCTGGCGTTCAGTGTTCCAAGTTACCGAATATGGCGCAGCGGACGGGACTCGAACCCGCGACCCCCGGCGTGACAGGCCGGTATTCTAACCGACTGAACTACCGCTGCGCGTAACACTGAATGCGAATGGTGGGTGATGACGGGATCGAACCGCCGACATTCTGCTTGTAAGGCAGACGCTCTCCCAGCTGAGCTAATCACCCTTCACGTTCGGTGTGGCGCGCATTCTACGGAGCAGTCCGTACTCTGGCAAGCACTTTTTATAATAATTTTTTCAGGCCTTCCAAAGGCTTAGCGAAGGGTTGGCCTGAGCAGCAGCGAAGAGAATAATGCCCTCCTTTGTATAAAGGAGAGATTCACCCCATGTGGTTCAAAAACCTGCTGATCTATCGCCTGACCCAAGATCTGCCTTTTGATGCTGAGGCGCTGGAAACTGCACTGGCGACCAAACTGGCGCGCCCCTGTGCAAGCCAGGAGTTGACCACTTACGGTTTCGTCGCCCCTTTCGGCAAAGGTGAAGATGCCCCGCTGGTTCACGTCAGCCAGGACTTCATGCTGGTGGCCGCGCGCAAGGAAGAACGCATCCTGCCTGGCAGCGTGGTGCGCGACGCGGTGAAGGAAAAGGTCGAAGAGATCGAAGCCGAACAGATGCGCAAGGTCTACAAGAAGGAGCGCGACCAGATCAAGGATGAAATCATCCAGGCGTTCCTGCCCCGTGCCTTTATCCGTCGCTCTTCGACTTTCGCCGCCATCGCCCCGAAACAGGGTCTGATCCTGGTCAACTCGGCCAGCCCAAAGCGCGCCGAAGACCTGCTCTCCACCCTGCGTGAAGTCCTCGGCACCCTGCCAGTACGTCCGCTGACCGTGAAGATCGCCCCGAGCGCAATCATGACCGACTGGGTCAAGACACAGAAAGCCGCCGACGACTTCTTCGTGCTCGACGAATGCGAGCTGCGCGACACCCACGAGGACGGCGGCATTGTGCGTTGCAAGCGCCAGGACCTGACCGGCGAGGAAATCCAGCTGCACCTGAGCACCGGCAAGGTGGTCACTCAACTGTCCCTGGCCTGGCAGGACAAGCTGTCCTTCATGCTCGACGACAAGATGGTGGTCAAGCGCCTGAAGTTCGAAGACCTGCTGCAGGACCAGGCGGAACAGGACGGTGGCGATGAAGCCCTCGGCCAGCAGGACGCCAGCTTCACCCTGATGATGCTGACCTTCGGCGACTTCCTGCCGGCGCTGTTCGAAGCCCTGGGCGGCGAGGAAATTCCGCAAGGCATCTGACGCCTTGTCCGGATAGCCGCTCCGCACCAGACGCCACCGCCTTCGGTGGCGTTTTCACATAACAAGGAACAGGTCATGCGCGCACTGGCTGCACTCAGCCGCTTTGTCGGCAACACCTTCGCTTACTGGGTACTGATCTTCGCCGTCCTGGCATTCTTCCAACCCGGCTGGTTCATCGGCCTCAAGGGCGCCATCGTGCCGCTACTGGGCCTGGTGATGTTCGGCATGGGCCTGACCCTGAAACTCGAAGACTTCGCCGAAGTGGCGCGGCATCCCTGGCGGGTGGCCCTGGGAGTCGTGGCGCATTTCGTGATCATGCCGGGCGTGGCCTGGGTGCTCTGCCAGGCATTTCACCTGCCGCCGGAAATCGCCGTCGGAGTGATTCTCGTCGGCTGCTGCCCAAGCGGCACCTCCTCCAACGTCATGACCTGGCTGGCCCGGGGCGACCTGGCGCTGTCGGTAGCGATTGCCGCGGTGACCACCCTGCTCGCCCCGCTGCTGACCCCGGCGCTGATCTGGTTGCTGGCCTCGGCCTGGCTACCGGTGTCGTTCATGGAGCTGTTCTGGTCGATCCTGCAGGTGGTGCTGCTGCCGATCGTGCTCGGCGTCCTGGCCCAACGCCTGTTGGGCCAGCGGGTGCAGCACGCGGTGGAGGTGTTGCCGCTGGTGTCGGTGGTCAGCATCGTCATCATCGTCACCGCCGTGGTGGCGGCCAGCCAAGCGAAAATCGCCGAATCCGGACTGCTGATCATGGCGGTGGTGATGCTGCACAACAGCTTCGGCTACCTGTTGGGCTATTTCACCGGCCGACTCTTCAAACTGCCCCTGGCCCAGCGCAAATCCCTGGCCCTGGAAGTCGGCATGCAGAACTCCGGCCTGGGGGCCGCCCTGGCCAGCGCCCATTTTTCGCCCCTGGCGGCGGTGCCCAGCGCCTTGTTCAGCGTCTGGCACAATATTTCCGGGGCGCTGCTCTCTACCTACTTCCGCCGCATGAATGACGAAAGCGAGCAAAAACTGGAAACAAAACAGCTCAGCGACTGAGCGGAAAAACTGATCGCCCAAACAAAACTGGGCAGTATACTGCGCAACGCGAGGACGACCTCGCCACTCGATCGAGTGATTCATTCTGGGGACGACCCCATCCACCGATGAGGTCAGCATGTCCTGGATCATTTTGTTGTTTGCCGGTTTGTTCGAAGTAGGCTGGGCCGTCGGCCTGAAGTACACCGACGGTTTCAGCCGTCCGTTGCCCACTGCCCTGACCATCCTCGCCATGGCCATCAGCCTGGGCCTGCTCGGCCTGGCCATGAAGGAGCTGCCCCTGGGCACCGCCTACGCCATCTGGACCGGAGTGGGTGCCATCGGCACGGTCATCGCCGGGATCATCCTGTTCGGCGAATCCATGGCCCTGGTACGCCTGGCCAGCGTGGCGCTGATCATCGCCGGCCTGGTGGGCTTGAAAGTCAGCGCCAGCTGACCGCCACCCCGCAGACATGAAAACGCCCGCAGCATTGCGGGCGTTTTTGTATCCGGCAGAAACTAGCGCCGCGGGCCGCGCAACTGCGCCACCAGGGTCTGCAAGTACGCCGGCTCCGCCGTTTCCACCGCCACTGCCGGCCCGGCCACCAGGGTCACTCGCGACCAGATGCGATGAAAGAAGCCCTTGCTCGGATCGCGGCTGAAGAAACTGCCCCACAAGCCTTGCAGGGCCATGGGAATCACCGGCACCGGGGTTTCTTCGAGAATCCGCGTCAGCCCGCCCTTGAACTCATTGATCTCGCCATCGGCCGTCAGCTTGCCCTCGGGGAAAATGCACACCAGTTCACCATCGCGCAGGTACTGGGCAATCCGCTTGAAGGCCTTTTCGTAGATCTCCAGGTCCTCATGCCGTGCAGCGATAGGAATGGTCCCGGCGGTGCGGAAGATAAAGTTCAGCACGGGCAGGTTGTAGATCTTGTAATACATCACGAAGCGAATCGGCCGACGTACAGCGCCGCCAATCAACAAGGCATCGACGAACGACACGTGGTTGCACACCAGCAACGCCGCCCCTTCATCGGGGATCTGCTCCAGGTTGCGATGCTCGACACGGTACATGGAATGGCTGAGCAGCCAGATCATGAAGCGCATGCTGAATTCCGGCACCACTTTGAAGATGTAGACGTTGACCGCGATATTGAGCAGCGACACCACCAGGAACAGATGAGGAATGGTCAGCTCGACCATGCTCAGCATGACGATGGAAACCAGCGCCGAAACCACCATGAACAACGCATTGAGAATGTTGTTGGCGGCGATCACCCGAGCCCGTTCGTTCTCCGGAGTGCGTGACTGGATCAGCGCATACAGCGGCACTATATAGAAGCCACCGAAGACCCCCAGGCCCAGCACGTCGAACAGCACCCACCAGGCGTGGGCAAAGCCCAGGACTTCGAGCCAGCCATGTCCGCTGGCGCTCTGCGGAATTCCGCCGGAATGCCACCACAGCAACAGACCGAACACCGTCAGGCCAAATGAGCCGAACGGCACCAGGCCGATCTCGACCTTGCGCCCCGAGAGCTTCTCGCACAGCATCGAACCCACCGCGATACCCACCGAGAACACGGTGAGAATCAGGGTCACCACCGTCTCGTCACCGTGCATCCACTCCTTGGCATAGGCCGGAATCTGGGTCAGATAGATCGCCCCGACAAACCAGAACCAGGAATTGCCGACAATGGAGCGCGACACAGCCGGAGTCTGCCCCAGGCCCAGGCGCAAGGTGGCCCAGGACTGGCTGAAGATGTTCCAGTTCAAGCGCAGGTCCGGGGTCGCAGCGGCCGCCCGGGGAATGGCCCGGCTGGCCAGGTAGCCCAGCACCGCGACACCGATCATGGCACTGGAGACAATCGGCGCGTAATGCGCCGAGGACATCATGATCCCGGCGCCAATGGTGCCTGCCAGGATCGCCAGAAATGTGCCCATTTCCACCAGGCCGTTGCCGCCCACCAGTTCCTCTTCGTGCAGGGCCTGGGGCAGGATCGAGTACTTCACCGGCCCGAACAGCGCCGAGTGAGTCCCCATGGCGAACAGCGCCACCAGCATCAGCGACAGGTGATCGAAGGCGAAACCCACCGCCCCCACCACCATGATCGCGATCTCCCCCAGCTTGATCAGGCGGATCAACGCGTCCTTGGCGAACTTCTCGCCAAACTGCCCGGCCAGGGCAGAAAACAGAAAGAACGGCAGGATGAACAGCAAGGCACAGAGGTTGACCCAGATCGAGCGATCCCCCTCGATGCTCAGCTTGTAGAGAATGGCCAGAATCAACGACTGCTTGAAGATGTTGTCGTTGAACGCGCCGAGGGATTGCGTGATGAAAAACGGCAGGAACCGCCGCTTGCGGAGCAAGGTGAACTGCGAAGGGTGACTCATCGTCCATGTCCCTGAGTGGCGTGGATACTGTTATTGGAATGTCGAATATCGATCCAGGCCACAACCTTACCTATCTTTGGCGATTATTTCCCCAAGCCCGCAATGCACGGCGAAACAAACAACTCTCCCTTATAGGCGCCCTGCAGCGTGCGCTTGGCTACGATCAGCCACATCACCGCCAATGCCGCCACCAGTACCGCGCCAAACAGACTGAAGAAGCCCAGGTGCAAGGTACTACCCAGCTTCAGGGTCGCCAGCGAATACACCCCCAGCGGAAAGGTAAAGCCCCACCAGCCGAGGTTGAAGGGAATGCCCTCACGCAGGTAACGGCGGGTGATCAGCACGGCCATCAACATCCACCACAGGCCAAAACCCCAAAGGGTCAGGCCCGCCACCAGCCCCAGGCCGGCGGCAATCTCACCGACGCCTGGCAGGCCATTGGCAGCAAAGATCGCCGGCGCGTCGCCGCCCAGCACCAGCATGCCCAACGCGCCGGTGCCGATCGGCCCCAGGGCCAGCCAGCTGGAAGCGGCCATGCTTTCGTGGGGCAATTTGTGCAAGGCCATGCGCAATAGCAGGATGGTCAGGATGCTGAAGGCCACCGGCAGCGAGAAAGCCCACAACACGTAACTGGTACTGAGCACCACCCACTGGGCATGGGCATCCGCCAGGTGCGGCGCCAGCAAGCCACCGCTGGCCGCTGCCACTTCGGCCGCCACCACCGGCAGCAACCAGACGGCGGTCATCTGATCGATGCTGTGCTCCTGCCGAGTGAACATCATGTAGGGGATCAACACCCCGCAAGCCAGGGACATGGCCACATCCAGCCACCACAACACTTGCGCCAGATGCACCGCCGCCTCACCCCAGCGTGGAATGCCGAACAGCAGCAAGCCATTGATGAGGGTTGCCAGCCCCATGGGAATGGTGCCGAAAAACATCGATACCGTTGAGTGAGCAAAGATCCGCCGCGCCTCATCGAAGAACAGCACCCAGCGCGCGGTGTACATCGCGGTAAAGAGCAAGAACAGGACGATGGTCAACCACCAGAAGCCTTCGGCCACCTGATGCAGGCCCGGCACCGGGGCCGGCCATTGGGCCAGCGCCAGGGCCAGAACTCCGGTGCCCATGGTGGCGGCGAACCAGTTGGGAGTGAACTGACGAATGGCTTCGCGCGGGTGTTGCAGATGACTCAAGGGCCGACGGCCGGTTTTGATGCTGTGGGTGCATGGCATGGCGTGTCTCCTGTCCTCTGATGAGGTGGAGCCCATGGTAGAACCGAATCGAATATCTATATAACGGGTAATTTCTCTATCTGTTATCTATTTTGCAGATATATAACTAGACGCTACCCGCGGATTCGATCACCAACACCCTGGCAACACCCTGAGGATGAGCCACATGTTCGGTCCCCAGGTCGGCATAAAAAATGTCGCCCACCTCCAGCAGCACTGACTGCTCCAGCCCTTCAAGGCGATAACGCATCTGCACCTGGCCACCCAGCACCACGAATACCTCCTCACCGTCATTGACGTGCCAGCGGTAGGGCTGGTCAGTCCAGTGCAGGCGCGTGGTGATGCCGTTCATGTTGGCGATGTCCAGGGCCGCCCAGGCCCGCTCGCCGGTAAAGTCTGCGCTGCGAATGACCTTCATGCCGACCTCCCTGGCACCCAGGACGCTGAGCGACCCGCGCGGCGGACCGTTACCGGTAAGGTGAAACACCAGCGATGCGCCAGCCGGTCGAACAACCGATGATCAGGCTCAGGGGACATAAGGCACTCCATGGCAACAGGGAACAGGGAACAGGGAACAGGCGCCCATAGTGAACGCGGGCGGCCCTTTCGCCAACCGACGCACCTGCACTCAGCCCCCCAGGGCAAACCGGCCCATGGACCATCAAGCCTACTGCCGGGCAATCGAGCATTTGCTCAGGCTCCCGGCGCCGCACAGGGCTGCAGGGGACGACGCACCAGCACCAGAAGCGCGCCGAGGGACAACAGGATCAGCAGCGCACCGTAACCATCGGTGGTGGCAATCAGGCCGAAGCGACGGGTCAGGTTTCCCGCCAGCAAGGCCGGCAGGCAGAACGCCAGGTAACTCAAGACATAAAACGCCGACATCAGGCCCGCGCGCTCATGGGGCAAAGCCAGCGGCACCACGCTGCGCAACGCGCCGAGAAAACCGGCACCAAAGCCGCCGCCCAGCACCAGGGTGCCGACAAAAAACACTGTCAGGCTGGCACTGTGCACGGCCCCGAGTAGCAGCATCACCCCCAGCGCCAGCAACCCGGCCCCCAAGCGCAGGACCTTGTCGGCCGGACGCTGGCGCAAGGAAAAGATCATCGCCGCACCACTGAGGGTCAGGACTGCCACCATGGCACCGCCGATCAGGTTCGAAGTGGAGCCGGTGGCGGCGCGAACCAGCGATGGCGCCAAGGACAGATAGAAACCGCCCACCGCCCACACCGCCACATCCACCGGCAACGCCAGCCATAAAGCCCGACGTGCTTGCGGCGGCACATGCAGCCTCGGGCGCAGCGAGGCCCAGGCGCCGGGTTGCGCGCTGACACTTTCCGGCAAGCGCCAGACATACAGGGCCTGAACGCCAAACACCCCCAACAGCAGCCAGTAACTGAGCTGCAACGGCAGGGGTGCGAACTCCACCAGCAGGCTGGCCCCCATCGCGCCGCAGGCCATGCCCAGCAGGGGCGCCACACTGTTGACCAGCGGGCCCTGGCGACGATCGACATCCAGCAGCGCGGCGCCGAGCACACTGGTGGCCATGCCGGTGGCAAAGCCCTGCATCACGCGCGCGGCAATCAACCATTGCACCCCGCTTTCATTGATGAACAGCAGCATCGCCAGGCAATTGAGCAGCAGGGCGACAAAAATCACCGGCCGCCGTCCCAGGTAGTCCGACAGCGAACCCACGGTCAACAACGCTGCCAACAGGCTCAGGGCATAAACCCCGAACACCAGGGTCAACACCGCCGGAGAAAAATGCAGGGACTCCTGATACAGGTGATACAGCGGTGTCGGCACGCTGGACGCCGCCAGGAAACTCAGCAGGGTAAGGGCCAGAAACACCAGACTGCGACGGCTGGCCCCACAAGCATTGATTGCACCGGACATGAGCACGCTCCACTAAAGCTAATATTTTGCTTTTGCGCAGTGTGCTACCGGCCAGGGCTTAAAGCAAATTCTTTGTGTTAAGGTTCGACCCCATGGCCATTAAAGAAGCTTTACGCCCCGGCGGCCGCAGCGCCCGGGTTCAGGAATCGATCCATACGGCAGTTCGCGAACTCCTTGAAGAACAGGAGCGTTCGACCCTGACCGTGCCACAGATTGCCACTCGCGCCGGTGTCACCCCGTCGACCATCTATCGGCGCTGGGGCGACCTCTCGGCGCTGCTGGCCGATGTCGCCCTGGCGCGCATGCGTCCGGACAGCGAACCGGCGAACACCGGCAGCCTGCGAGGCGACCTGCGCGCCTGGGCCGAGCAGTACCTGGATGAAATGAGCTCGGAACCCGGGCGCAACATGATGCGCGACGTGCAGAGCAGCGCCACGCCAGGCTATTGCGTGACGATCCTCAGCGCTCAACTGCAGACCATCCTCGAACGCTATCGGGACAGTGAAGAACGCCTGCCGGACATCGACCGCCTGCTGAACCTGATCGTGGCCCCGACGGTGTTCCGCATCCTGTTCTCCGCCACCCCGCTGTCGGTGCCGGAACTGCACGCCCTGATCGAGCTGGCCCTCCTGCCCTAGCCTGCGGATACGGCGGCCCGACCCTGCGACATCAGACCGCGCTGATACCTTGGTCGACACTGACGCCAACGACACATCGTGCCAGACTGTCTGGCCGGGCTGAGGTGCCCGGTGTCTTTGCTCCGGAGTTTCCATGTCGTTGTCCAGCGGGCTGATCGCCGCCGTTGCCCTGGCCTATATGGCCATCATGTTCGCCATCGCTTTCTACGGTGATCGGCGCAGCACGCCCCTGCCGCCACGGGTCAGGGCCTGGGTATACAGCCTGTCGCTGGCCGTCTACTGCACCAGCTGGACCTTCTTCGGCGCGGTCGGCCAGGCCGCCGAGCAGCTCTGGGCCTTCCTGCCGATCTACCTGGGCCCGATCCTGCTGCTGGTACTGGCGCCCTGGGTGCTGCAGAAGATGGTGATGATCAGCAAGCAGGAGAACATCACCTCGATTGCCGACTTTATTGCCGCGCGCTACGGCAAATCCCAATCCCTGGCGGTGGTGGTGGCCTTGATCTGCCTGGTGGGCGTGCTGCCCTACATCGCCCTGCAGCTCAAGGGCATCGTCCTCGGTGTCAACCTGCTGATCGGCGCAGGGGCCGATGCCATGGGCACCCGGGCCCAGGACACGGCGCTGATCGTGTCGCTGATCCTGGCGCTGTTCACCATCGTCTTCGGCACCCGCAACCTGGATGCCACCGAGCACCACCGCGGCATGGTGCTGGCGATTGCCTTCGAGTCACTGGTCAAGCTGTTCGCCTTTCTCGCCGTGGGCGCCTTCGTCACCTTCGGCCTGTATGACGGTTTCGACGACCTGTTCAACCAGGCCATGCTGGCGCCGCGCCTGGAGCAATACTGGAAGGAAACCATCAACTGGCCATCGATGGTGGTCCAGACCGGGGTGGCGATGATGGCGATCATCTGCCTGCCACGGCAGTTCCACGTCACTGTGGTGGAGAACATCGAACCCCAGGACCTGCGCCTGGCCAAATGGGTGTTCCCGGCCTATTTGGCCCTGGCGGCGCTGTTTGTGGTGCCCATTGCCCTGGCCGGACAGATGCTCCTGCCCAGCAGCGTGCTGCCGGACTCGTTCGTCATCAGCCTGCCCCTGGCCCAGGCCCATCCGTCCCTGGCCCTGCTGGCGTTCATCGGCGGCGCTTCGGCCGCCACCGGCATGGTGATTGTGGCCAGCGTGGCGCTGTCGACCATGGTGTCCAACGACATGCTGCTGCCCTGGCTGCTGCGCCACAAGAATGCCGAGCGGCCCTTTGAAGTGTTCCGCCACTGGATGCTCTCGGTCCGCCGGGTCAGCATCGTGGTCATCCTGCTGCTGGCCTATGTCAGCTATCGCCTGCTGGGCTCCACCGCAAGCCTGGCGACCATTGGCCAGATCGCCTTTGCCGCGGTGACCCAACTGGCACCAGCCATGCTCGGCGCGCTGTACTGGAAGCAGGCCAACCGTCGCGGGGTGTTCGCCGGGCTCGCCGCCGGCACCTTCATCTGGTTCTACACCCTGATCCTGCCCATCGCCGCCCACAGCCTGGGCTGGTCCCTGAGCAGTTTCCCCGGTCTGGCCTGGCTGCACGGCAACCCGCTGAACCTGCCGATCACGCCCCTGACCCAGGGCGTGGTGCTGTCCCTGGCCGGCAACTTCACCCTCTTCGCCTGGGTCTCGGTGCTGTCCCGCACCCGGGTTTCCGAGCACTGGCAGGCCGGACGCTTCATCGGCCAGGAAATCAGCGGCCGCCTCAGCTCGCGCTCCATGCTGGCGGTGCAGATCGATGACCTGCTGAAGCTCGCCGCGCGTTTCGTCGGCGAGGAACGCGCCCGCCAGAGCTTCATTCGCTTCGCCTATCGCCAGGGCAAAGGCTTCAACCCGAATCAAAACGCCGACGGCGAATGGATCGCCCACACCGAACGCCTGCTCGCCGGTGTTCTTGGCGCCTCCTCGACCCGTGCCGTGGTCAAGGCCGCGATCGAAGGCCGGGAGATGCAGCTCGAAGACGTGGTGCGCATCGCCGACGAAGCCTCGGAGGTCCTGCAGTTCAATCGTGCCCTGCTGCAAGGGGCGATCGAAAACATCACCCAGGGCATCAGCGTGGTGGACCAGTCGCTGAAACTGGTGGCCTGGAACCGTCGCTACCTGGAGCTGTTCGATTACCCGGACGGCCTGATCAGCGTCGGCCGGCCGATTGCCGACATCATTCGCCACAACGCCGAACGCGGCCTGTGCGGCCCGGGGGAAGCGGAAGTCCATGTCGCCCGGCGCCTGCACTGGATGCGCCAGGGACGGGCCCATACGTCCGAGCGCCTGTTCCCCAACGGCCGGGTCATCGAGCTGATCGGCAATCCGATGCCCGGCGGCGGCTTCGTCATGAGCTTCACCGACATCACCCCCTTCCGCGAGGCCGAGCAGGCCCTCACCGAGGCCAACGAAGGCCTGGAGCAGCGGGTGGCGGAACGCACCCACGAACTGTCCCAGCTCAACGCCGCCCTGACCGAAGCCAAGGGCACGGCGGAAGCCGCCAACCAGTCCAAGACCCGTTTCCTTGCCGCCGTCAGTCACGACCTGATGCAACCGCTGAACGCGGCAAGACTGTTCTCCGCCGCCCTCTCCCATCAGGACGACGGACTCTCGCCCGAAGCCCAGCAACTGGTGCAGCACCTGGACAGCTCGCTGCGCTCCGCGGAGGACCTGATCAGCGACCTGCTGGACATCTCGCGCCTGGAGAACGGCAAGATCACCCCTGAACGCAAGCCCTTCGTGCTCAACGAGCTGTTTGACACCCTGGGAGCGGAGTTCAAGGCTCTGGCCCAGGAACAGAACCTGCAGTTCCGGGTGCGTGGCAGCCGCTTGCGGGTCGACAGCGACAGCAAGCTCTTGCGCCGGGTCCTGCAGAACTTCCTCACCAACGCCTTCCGCTACGCCAAGGGGCCGGTGCTGCTGGGGGTACGCCGTCGCGGCGACTCATTGAGCCTGGAAGTCTGGGACCGTGGACCGGGCATCCCCCAGGACAAGCAGCAGGTGATCTTCGAGGAGTTCAAGCGCCTGGACAGTCACCAGACCCGCGCCGAAAAAGGCCTGGGCCTGGGCCTGGCGATTGCCGATGGCCTGTGCCGGGTGCTCGGCCACCCTCTGCAGGTGCGTTCCTGGCCCGGTCGGGGCAGCGTCTTCAGTGTCAGCGTGCCCCTGGCCCGCAGCAGCGCCATTGCCCCGGGCAAGACCGCCGAGCTCAACGGGCAGTCGCTCAATGGCGGGCAAGTGCTCTGCGTGGACAATGAAGACAGCATTCTGATCGGCATGAATAGCCTGTTGACGCGCTGGGGGTGTCAGGTCTGGACCGCGCGCAACCGCGAGGAGTGCGCGGCGCTGCTCAAGGACGGCATCCGTCCACAATTGGCGCTGGTGGACTACCACCTGGACGATGGCGAAACCGGCACCGACGTCATGGCCTGGCTACGCACTCAGTTGGGGGAGCCGGTGCCTGGCGTGGTGATCAGTGCCGATGGACGTCCGGAGATGGTCGCCCAGGTGCACGCGGCGGGGCTGGATTATCTGGCCAAGCCGGTTAAACCGGCGGCCTTGCGCGCCCTATTGAGCCGGCATCTACCACTGGGCTGAGCCTGCGGCGGATTACTCCGGCAACTCCAGCTCGCGCCCTTCGGCATCAGTCATGGCGCGCTCCAGCAAATCGCTCGGCAGGCTCTTGCTGGCACGGGCGCCCAGCAACTTGAGCTGTTCACTGCGACTGACCAGGTTGCCCCGGCCCTCGGTAAGCTTGTTGCGCGCCGCCGAATAAGCCTTGTCCAGCTGCTGCAGGCGATTGCCGACTTCATCCAGGTCCTGGATAAACAACACGAACTTGTCATACAGCCAACCTGCGCGCTCGGCGATTTCCCGGGCGTTCTGACTCTGGCGCTCCTGCTTCCACAGGCTGTCGATCACCCGCAGAGTGGCCAGCAAGGTGGTCGGACTGACAATCACGATGTGCCGATCGAAGGCTTCCTGAAACAGATTGGGCTCGGCCTGCAGGGCCGCGGAAAAGGCCGCCTCAATGGGCACGAACAGCAGCACGAAGTCGAGGCTGTGCAGCCCTTCAAGGCGCTTGTAGTCCTTGCCGGACAGGCCTTTGACGTGATTGCGCAACGACAGCACATGCTGCTTCAGGGCCGCCTGGGCAATCTGCGGGTCATCGCTGCCGACATACTGCTGATAGGCGGTGAGGCTGACCTTGGAATCCACCACCACCTGCTTGTCGCCCGGCAGCATGATCAGCACGTCGGGCTGGAAACGCTCGCCGTCCGGCCCCTTGAGGCTGACCTGGGTCTGGTATTCGCGCCCTTTCTCCAGGCCGGCGTGCTCCAGGACCCGTTCAAGTATCAGTTCGCCCCAGTTGCCCTGGGTCTTCTGGCCCTTGAGGGCGCGAGTCAGGTTGGTGGCCTCATCGCTCAGACGCAGATTCAGTTGCTGCAGGCGCTCCAGTTCCTTGGCCAGGGAAAACCGCTCGCGGGCCTCGGCCTGATAGCTTTCCTCGACCCGTTTCTCGAACGATTGAATGCGCTCCTTGAGCGGGTCCAGCAACTGCCCGAGACGCTGCTGGCTGGTTTCGGCGAAACGCTGTTCGCGCTCGTCGAAAATCTTGCCCGCAAGTTCCGCAAACTGGGCCCGCAGTTCGTCCCGGGAACCCTGCAAATCGGTCAGGCGCTGCTGGTGGCTTTCCTGTTGCTCGCGCAGTTCGGCGTGCAACGAAGCGGCCTGGGCATCCAGGCGACGCAGTTCGTTCTCCTTGGCGGCTCGCTCGAGGTTCCAGGCGTGGGCCGCGTCACGGGCGTTATCGCGCTCGATCTGCAGCAACTCCACTTCACGCCGCAAGGCGGCCAGGTCCGCTTGCTTGAGGGCATTGGCCTGACTCAGATCACTGACTTCATCGCGGCAGGCATCCAACTGCGCAGCCAGGCCTTCCTGGGCCAGCTGGGCAGTGGCCAGACGCTCCTCCAGCAGCGCCAGCTCGCTCTGACTGGAACTGGCGCGCCGCTGCAGCTGCCAGGCCAACATCAGTAACGGCAACGCCGCACCCGCCAGGCCGAGCAGCAGGCTGGTCAAGTCCATAGCCATAGCGATTCCTGTCATCGAAATAAGAAATGAAGGTTAACCAAGCCACCAGAGGTTGGACAGCTCAGTCTTCGATGCGACCCAGCTCAAGTTGCGCACGGCGGTCGCCGGCACGGGCAGCCTGGCGCAAGAGATCGTGACCGATTCGCCGGTCCCGAGCGTTGCCGCACTCGCGGCACATCAACTGCCCCAGGCGACTCTGCGCCGCTACCACGCCATCACGCGCAGGTTGCTTGAGCAAACGCCCGGCAAAGTACTTGACGTTGGTGTTGTGCCCCAGGCGTGGACTGTCCAGCAGCCATAGGGCAACCCGCAGGGAAAAGCGCTTGGGCTCGGTAACACTGGCAGGGGTGGCGGTAACAGAGGGTGATACTGAGCGAAACTTCATAAAGCACTGTGGGGGCAGATCGGAAGGCGCGCCACTCTACTCCTTTTTTCGCTCGGGTAAAGACCAAAAGAGCCAGCATGCCCGTGCTAGAGCAAGCGCTTGGGACAATCCACAGAAGCTGTGGATAACTCAGTGGACAACCCCTCCACAACCCTCCCAAAGCCCCATGAGACGGGCCTTGCAGTCAAACTGACGATTTTTTCACCAGTCAAAAAAGACGATGTTTATCATTGACTTAAATTCTCGAGACAGGCTATGGGAGCCGCCCCGGGGAAGGTGACAACCCGGTGACATGTGGCGCAACAAGTGTGCACAACCCTGCGCACATTAAGCTCGGCAATGCACCACTTTCGTACACCGCGCCGTCTCGCAGGTGACACAATCGTCACCCCGTGATGTCGTTGCCCAGGGAATATTTTTCCTAGCACACTTGCATTCCGGCCTTCAACCCAATAGACTCCGCCCCGTTAGTACCAAGCTGAAAGTCAATTCTGGTCGAACAAGTCCCACCGACACCTCTCCTAACGAGAACAACGTCGAATATCAAGGACCGACCACCTCGCTGGTTTCCAGGTAATTCTCAAACTGACACCGCCCTTGAAACGAAATCAAAGGCCGTGCCCAAGTTACTTACTCTGACCGAACCAACCTGCAAATTGATCAGGATCGCCACCCTGGGCACAGAACCTTTGCCCTTGTTGTGTTGCCTGCCCTCCTAAGTACCTACCTGCCAGCCCCTAGCGCAACCTTATTACAGCGCTGCAACTGGCTGCTTTGTTCCAGTCGGGTTCTTCGTCTGACCAATGGTGGTCGACGTTACTGGAACGTTTTAACGCTGCACGGTTCTTAACCGTGTCATTTGTAGGAACACCTAATAATTATGTCCACTCAACTCCAGACTCAGGATGCCATTCGCACCCTAACCCACGCTTTTGCTCCGTTGAACTGCCTGATCATGGCCGCTCGCAAAGGCTGCTTCAGCTTCACCCTGGTCAACGAACACGGCATCGCCCGTCACAGCGAACGCCTGTATCCCGATCAATACTCCAGCGCCGAACCGCTGCAGGCCGTGATCGAGCGTACTCGCCAGGCCCTGGTGGCCTGATACGCCAGAGCGCTGAAACCCCAAGAGCCTCGCCTGATCGCGGGGCTTTTTATTGCCTGCGATTCGCCAATACCCGCCTCCAACCAAAGCACCAATAGATATAAGGCTTATAACAAGAGCTCAGAAATGTTTTAAAAACAGGCCTTTACAACATAGATATGACACTACACTTCAAGTCAGGCGGCCCGCGCCGCTTCCGGCAAACCTGATCCCTTCATTGCTGCCAAGCACCTTCGGGTTTCGCCGGCCACCTTCACCCCTCGAGGGCATTATGGGTATCGCCGCCAGCGAGTTGTGCCGCTATGTCATTCGCCCGACGCTGATGTACCTGGGCAGTCATAGCAAAACCGCTGAAGCCTTGTTGCTGGGCATTGCCGCCAGTCAGTCGGCGCTGGGCTCGGCACTGCACGATCGCCGTGGCCACGGCCTGTACCGCATCACTGAAGTGCGCCACCAGGCCCTCTGGGATCACTACCTGGCGCTGGACCCGGAACGGGCCAGCCTGGTGAGAGGACTGGCCAGCCAGCATGCATTCCTCGCCGGACCGCACCTGGAACTGACCGTCAATCTGCGCTACGCCACCGCCATCGCCTGGTTGCTGGTGGAACAACAACACACCCCGCTCCCCGCAGCCGACGATCTGCTCGGCATGGCCCGTATCTGGAGGAAGACCTTTCAACCACAAGGACGTTTGAGAGATTTCGCCTGTGCCTGGCAAACCTGTGTTTCACCGTTGAGCCAAGTCGCCTGCTGATACCGGCTTTTACAAAATCAGAGAAAAAAGCCGATTTTGGTCGGATTGTCCTACAAAATGCCGGAAAATCTACTGATTTAGCCTATAGCGCCGTAGCCGAAATGTTGGTAATTTTCGCCTCGGTGATCATCAGGAGTTCTAATAATGAAAAAAGTCATGCTCAAATCCACCATCAGTCTCGCAGTTGCACTTGCCTCTACTCAGCTATTTGCCAGCGGCTTTGCTCTTAACGAACAAAGCATTAGCGGCATGGGTACGGGTTTCGCGGGACGTTCTTCCGCTGCCGATGACGCAAGTACTGTATTTGGTAACCCAGCCGGCATGTCCCGCCTCAAACGCCAGCAAGTCACTGGCGGTATGGCTGCTATCGATGCATCCACCGACCTCAAGGACACCAGCGGCAGCCGCAGAGGCACCAACAAGGGCGATATGGTGCCCTTCACCGCCGTACCCATGGGCTTCTACGTCAAACCAATCGATGACCAATGGGCATTCGGCCTGGGCGTTTATGCTCCGTTTGGCCTGGTCACCGATTATGAAAACAACTTTCAGGGACGTAACTTCGGCAGTAAGAGCGAAGTTAAAGTCGTAACCTTCCAGCCAACGGTCAGCTACGCCTTCAACGATAAGGTCTCCATCGGTTTTGGCCCGACCATCAACCGGATTTCCGGCGTGCTGGAATCGGCGCTGACCACTCCTGCCTCGCCTAATGACGGCCGGGTCCAGATCAAAGGCGACGACATTGGTTACGGCTACAACATCGGGGTTCTGGTCCAGGCGACCGACACCACTCGTGTCGGCCTGACCTACCACTCCAAAGTGAACTACAAACTGGAAGGCCATACCGAAGTCACTCCAGGAGCCGGTACCAACCCGCTTCTCTTGAAAAGCAATCGCTATGACGCCTCTCTGAAGATCGAAACTCCAGAGTCCTATGACCTTTCGGTCACCCAAGAGCTGAACGATGCCTGGAAGCTCTATGCCGGTACCACCTGGACCCGCTGGAGCCGCCTGAAGGACATCACCGTCAACAACGAAGGTGTGACTGCCTCCTCCGGCGGTGCACTGGCCCCAATCCTGAACCTTGGCACCATCAAGGAAGAGCAGAACTGGCACGACACCTGGGCTTACGCCATCGGCACCTCGTATCAGCTGAACAAACAGTGGATCTTGCGTACCGGTCTGACCTTTGACCAAGCGCCGACCAACAACACTGACCGCTCGCCTCGTATCCCTACCGGCGACCGGACCATCTTCAGCCTGGGTGCCGGCTGGAGCCCGACAGACGACCTGACCATCGACGTGGCCTACTCGTACCTCAAGGAAGAGAAAGTCAACGTCAACCGCAAAAACGCACTCGGCCAGACGTACAACGCCGAGTACGAAAACAGCGCAAACGGTTTTGGCGTAGGTGCAACCTACCGCTTCTAATCGTTCAGAGGCCTGCGCCTCCAGAGCTGAATAAAAAAGCCCCGCCTTTCAAAAGGCAGGGCTTTTTCATTTACCGGGACGAAAAGCTCAAGACTTCGACGCCAACGCCTTCTCCACCGCCTCCAGGAATTCCGGATTATCCGGTTTGGTCAGGCTGGAAAAGCTGGCAATCACATTGCCCTGTCGATCCACCACGTATTTGTAGAAATTCCACTTCGGCGCGCTGCTCTGCTGCGCCAGTACCTTGAACAGGTGCACCGCATCCGTCCCCAGGACCTTCTGTGGCTCGGTCATGGTAAAGGTCACGCCATAGTTGACGTAGCAGACCTTGGCCGTCTCGGCCCCGTCCTTGGACTCCTGCTTGAAGTCGTTGGACGGCACGCCCACCACCTCCAGCCCCTGCTCCTTGTAACGCTGATACAGCGCTTCAAGACCTTTGAATTGCGGCGCGAACCCACAGAAGCTCGCGGTATTGACCACCACCAGCGGCTTGCCGGCGAAGCGCTGACACAGATCGATGGATTCCTTGGCGTGCAACTTGGGCACAGATCCCTGCAGCAACGCTGGACAATCCGCCGCCCAGGCCGAACCGGCAAACAGTGTGAGTAATGCCGGAACCACAAACCAGCGCTTAGCCATGTTCAATGTCCTTCAAGAGTGGTCGGACACCGACGTTACTCGCCCCTGCGCCCACCTAGCAAGCACCCATGCCCAACTGCATCAGCGCCAGTCCGCCGCGATGCCACCCACACCAGGCCAGCCACAACAGCACAAGGCCAACGCCCAGGCCGGCGCTCCAACCCAGCCATGACTTCATGCTGCACTCGCCTGCAAGCGCGCCACCGGCCGCTCGCGCACCGGCCAATTGAGAGCCGCGGCCAACAGACTGAGAAGAATCGCCACCTGCCAGATCAAGTCATAACTCCCGGTACGGTCATACACCACGCCCCCCAGCCAACCGCCAAGGAAGGAGCCCAGCTGATGGAACAGGAAGACGATGCCGCCAAGCATCGATAGGTTCCTGACCCCGAACAGGGTCGCGACCGTGCCATTGGTCAAGGGCACGGTGGACAGCCAGAGAAAGCCCATGGCCATGCCGAACAGGTAGGCACTGGTCTGGGTCACCGGCAGCCACAGGAACAGGCCGATCACCACCGCCCGCAGCAGGTACAGACCGGTCAACAGCCGCGGCTTGGACATCCGCCCGCCCAACCAGCCCGCCGTGTAAGTGCCAAAGATGTTGAACAAGCCGATCAGCGCCAGCACCGTGGTTCCGACTGTCGCCGGTAGATGCTGATCCACCAGATAGGCCGGCAGGTGCACGCCGATGAACACCACCTGGAAACCACAGACAAAAAAACCGAACGCCAGCAACCAGAACCCCGAGTGAGAACAGGCTTCACGCAGGGCCTCGCCCAGGCTCTGTTCATGCCCCAGCACCGGCAGCGGCTTGTCCTTGAGCATGCTGACCAGCGGCACGATCAGCGCCACAAGCAGCCCCAGCACCAGCAATGCCGTCGACCAGCCCAGCCAGCCGATCAGCCCCAGGGTTCCCGGGAGCATGGCGAATTGGCCGAAGGAGCCTGCAGCACTGGCGATCCCCATGCCCATGCTGCGCTTTTCCGGCGGCAAGGCACGACCGACCACCCCGAGAATCACCGAGAAGGAGGTTCCGGACAAACCGATGCCAATCAGCAACCCGGCACTCAGGGACAGGCTCAGCGCCGAATCCGAAAGCCCCATGAACACCAGCCCGACCGCGTACAGCACGCCGCCGATCAACACCACCCTGGCCGCCCCAAAGCGATCGGCCAGGGCTCCGGTAAAGGGCTGGGCCAGCCCCCAGATCAGGTTCTGCAGGGCAATGGCAAAGGCGAACACTTCACGCCCCCAACCGAACTGCGCACTCATGGGCGGCAGAAACAGGCCAAAACCGTGCCGCACGCCCAGGGACAGCGCCAGGATCAATGCACTGCCGAGGAGGACCCAACCACTGGTGCGCCACATCGATGACATTTTTATTCTCCAGTTACGGGTATATACCCGCTTGTAATCAAACGAAGCAGCATCAGGCCAGTTCGTTCAGCAAGGCCAACAAGGTTTCACGCTTCTGCGCGCCCAGGCGATCGATCAGTCGCTGCTGAGCCGCCTCCCAGGCCGGCAAGGCCGCCGCCAGTCGCTCGTGCCCCGCCTCGGTCAATTGCACCAGACGATTGCGCTGATCATCACCTTCCAGCAAGCGGACCAGACCGGCCGCCTCCAGCACCCGCACATTACGTCCCAGGGTACTGCGATCCAGGCCCATGGCCTCCGCCAGGCTGGAAATGCTCGGCTGATCGAGACGCAGCAGATTGTTCAGCAAGGAATACTGGGCGACGTTAATCCCGAAGCCATCAAGGACGCCGTCGTAATACCTGCTGACGCCACGCGCGGCACGACGCAGATTGGTGCACAAACATTGAGAGGGAAGCATGGTGCGTGTATATACCCGCGATTAATTCAAGGCAAGAATTTTCCACTCAATCGGCAGATCCGGATCTGCCTCAAAATGCCACCACCGCCAGCAGCACGGTCACCTCCAGCAACTCCAGCAGCGCCCCGGCGGTGTCTCCGGTGGTGCCGCCCAAACGCCGCATCATCAACTGGCGCAACCAGACAAACAGCACCAGCGCCAGCAGCAGCGCCCAGAGTCCGCTGTAGCCGCCCAGCAGCAAACAACCGAGCACGCTCACCCCCAACACTTGCCGCCCTGCTAGCCGTGGCAGGTGATCGGCAAGAGCCTGCCCCAGACCGCCGGCGCGAACATAGGGCGTACTGAGGAACAACCCCAGCAGCGCCGCACGCCCGATCAACGGCGCCAGCAACAAGGCGAATGCCTGCTGCTGCTCGATCAGCGCCACCAGAGCGGCGAACTTGAGCAGCAACACCAGCACCAGAGTCACCACCGCGATCGGTCCGCTGCGCGGGTCCTTCATGATGCTCAAGGTGCGCTCGCGATCGCCAAAGCCCCCCAGCCAGGCATCGGCGCTGTCGGCCAGCCCGTCCAGGTGCAGGCCGCCGCTGAGCAGGACCCAGGCAGCCAGCAACAGCGCTGCATGCAGCAGCAACGGCGTTCCCGCAAGCAGCGCATGCAACCCACACAGCAACAGGCCAAACACCAGCCCCACCAGCGGATAGAACAACAGGGAGCGCCCCAGCTCTTGAGGTTCCGGCATGCCCGGCAAGCGCACCGGCAAGCTGCTGAGAAACTGCAAGGCAATCCAGAACGGCAGCATCTCAGCCCTCCTCGCTCAGCAGGCCCGGGGCGACTTTCAGGCTGAACAACGCGCCATGACTCACTTCGACACTCAACAACTGCTCCCGGGGCAGCCCCCGCGCCCGAGCAAGCAACAGGCGCATGACCCCGCCATGACTGATCAACAGCACCCGCTGCCCGGCCCACGACTGGTACAGGCCATCAATGGCCCCCAGCACCCGCCGGGAAAAGTCCGCCACCGGCTCTCCCTGGGGCGGTGTGAAGCTGTAGGGATCGGCCCAGAAACGCCCCAGGTCCTCGGCGTCGGTGTCCATCAGCGCCGCCGCGCTGCGCCCTTCCCAGGCGCCAAAATGCAGCTCCTGCAGATCAGGCGCCAAACTCAGGGGCACCTCCAGCCGGGCAGCCAGTTGCTCGGCAAACCGCGAACAGCGCTGCAACGGCGAACTGACGATCCGGTCCCAAGGCCCGCGCCCCTGAACCCCATCGCGCATCTGTTGCCAACCACGCTCCGTCAGGGCGTCATCCAGGCTGCCGCGCAGGCCGCCGCCCAGTTCGGTTTCCCCGTGGCGCAGCAGGTCCAGGTGCAAGGTCATGCCGGGCGATCCGCCACCGCCGCCTCGGCGAAGGTCGCCATCTGCCCGTGCAGATCGCAGGCCAGACGCAGCAATGGCACCGCCAGCGCCGCACCGCTGCCCTCCCCAAGACGCAAGCCCAGGTCCAGCAGCGGCTCGGCCTCAAGGGTCTGCAACACATGCCGGTGTCCCGGCTCCGCACCCTGATGGGCAAACAGCAGCCAGGGACGACAGGCCGGATTCAGACGCACCGCCACCAGCGCCGCGACGCTGCAGATAAAACCATCCACCAGCACCGCGATGCCTTCCTGGGCACACGCCAGATAGGCGCCCACCAGCGCCGCCACTTCAAACCCGCCCAGGTTGAACAGGGTTTGCAGGGCATCGCCACGGGAGGCGGCATGCCGCGCCAGGGCCCGTTCGATCACTTGAGCCTTGTGGCTGACTCCGGCGGCATTCAGGCCGGTGCCCGGACCGGCCAACCGGGCCACCGGGATATCCAGCAAGGCACAGGCAATGGCGCTGGCAGCCGTGGTGTTGCCAATGCCCATTTCACCGCCGATAAACAGCTGGGCGCCCTCGGCACGGGCCCGCAGCACGCTGTCACGCCCGGCCTGCAGGGCCTGCTCGCCCTGATCCGGGGTCATGGCCGGTCCCTGGACAAAATTTTGCGTACCCGCGCCCAGGTTCAGGTGGCGCACCCCCGGCAGGTTCAAACCGGACGCCACCGTTCCCAGGTCCACCACTTCCAGTTGCGCCCCCAGTTGCCGCGCCAGCACGCTGATCGCCGCCCCACCACTGACAAAGTTCAACAGCATCTGCCCGGTGACCTCTTGCGGATAGGCGGACACCCCTTCGGCGACCACCCCGTGATCACCGGCGAAGATCGCGATCCACAACCGCTCAAGGCCAGGCTTGAGCTGCCCCTGTAAACCGGCCAGGCGCACCGCCAGGGGCTCCAGCTGGCCAAGAGAGCCGGCCGGCTTGGTCAGTTGCTGCTGTCGCGCCAATGCTTGCTCGACCATCTGCGCATCGATCGCCTTGCATGGATCCAGCCACCAGGAGTTACTCATAACGCAGTTCCTTTCAAAGTCAGGGGCAGGCCGGCCACCGTCAGCACCACACGCTGACACCGCTCGGCCAGAGCTTGATGCAGCCAACCGGCTTCATCCACGTAACGGCGAGTCAATTCGCCCAGCGGCACGACACCCATTCCGGTTTCGTTGCTGACAAAAATGATCGTTCCCGGCAGACCGGGCAGGCACTGCAACAAGGCGTCGCGCTCGGCCAGCAGACGCTCCCGGTCATCCAGCATCAGCAGGTTGGTCAGCCACAGGGTCAGGCAATCCACCAGCAGGCAATGCCCGGGGGCGGCGGCTTGCTGCAGCACCCGGGCCAGCTCCAGAGGTTCTTCGATCAAGCCCCAATGACTCGGCCGACGCTCGCGATGATGGGCGATACGCTGGTTCATCTCGCCATCCAGAGGCTGGCTGGTAGCGATATAGGTGACCGCCAGGGCGCTGTCGGTGGCGAGTTGTTCCGCCAGGCGACTCTTGCCGGAACGGGCACCGCCGAGAATCAGTTGCAGCATGCTTGAGCACCTTTGAAATGAATGTTCACCGCAGTTCTAGCGACCACAGAGCGTGAGCAGCGCGCGGGTGTCCAGATGCCGCTCCACCAGATCCGCCAGCCGCTCGATATCGCGCTCGCGCAAGGCGTGGTAGTCCACCTCCTGCACCGCCTCCAGGCCGGCCCAGCGTAGCAGCGCGCTGCAGGCCGCCGGGGTTTCGAACAAGCCGTGCAGGTAAGTGCCGAGAATCTGCCCGTCGGCGCTCAAGGCACCGTCGCTACGCCCATCGTCCAACTGCACGGCGGCCTGCTCCAGGGCCGGGCCACGAGTGACCCCGGCGTGAATCTCATAGCCACTGACCGCCGCATTCTCCAGGGTCAGGCGGCCACTGACGTTGCGCAGCTGCTTCTCCTCTTCAAGCACGGTTGCAAAGGCCAGCAGGCCCAGGCCCGGGCTGGAACCGGCTGTGCCCTCGAGCCCCAGCGGGTCATGCAACTGCTCGCCGAGCATCTGCAGGCCGCCGCAAATACCCAGCACCTTGCCGCCGTAGCGCAGGTGCCGGGCAAGAGCCTGCTCCCAGCCGTTGCTGCGCAGGTAAGCCAGGTCGCCGCGCACGCTTTTCGAACCGGGGAGGATGATCAGGTCGGCGGCAGGAATCGCCTGCCCGGGCCCGATGAATTGCAAGTCGACCTGGGGATGCAAGCGCAGCGGATCGAAATCCGTGTGGTTGCTGATCCGCGGCAACACCGGCACCACCACCTTGAGCACTTGCTCGACCTTGCCGGCCTGACGCTGATCGATGCCGTCCTCGGCTTCCAGGTGCAGGTCCATCACATAGGGCAGCACCCCGAGCACCGGTTTGCCGGTGCGGGCCTCCAGCCAGTCCAGTCCCGGTTGCAGCAGGGCCAGGTCGCCTCGGAAGCGGTTGATGATGAAGCCCTTGACCCGCGCCTGCTCACTGGGTGACAGCAGTTCCAGGGTGCCCACCAGATGCGCGAACACCCCGCCGCGGTTGATATCGGCGATCAGCAGCACCGGGCAGTCCACCGCCTCGGCAAAGCCCATGTTGGCGATGTCGCCGGCGCGCAGATTGATCTCCGCCGGCGAGCCGGCACCCTCCACCATCACCACCTCATAAGCCCCCCGCAGGCGCTCATGGGAAGCCAGCACCGCCTGCATGGCGATGGCCTTGTAGTCGTGATAGGCCACGGCATTCATGGTGGTCACGGCGCGACCGTGAATGATCACCTGGGAGCCGGTGTCGCTGTTGGGCTTGAGCAACACCGGGTTCATGTCGGTGTGGGGCACCAGGTTGGCCGCCTGGGCCTGGACCGCCTGGGCCCGACCGATTTCGCCACCGTCGGCGGTCACCGCACTGTTGAGCGCCATGTTCTGCGGCTTGAACGGCACCACGCTGACGCCCTGGCGCAACAGCCAGCGACACAGCGCGGTAACCAGGGTGCTCTTGCCGGCATCCGAGGTGGTGCCCTGCACCATCAGGGTGGTCATGGGTAATCCTTGCGATAGGCCTGCAGCGCCTGCTCCAGGCGCGCCCAGTCGGCATCGTCGGCGGGCAGGCCGAAGCGCAGGCTGCTGTTGTGGGCGAACAGCCGCAGCAGAATGCCGCGCCGTGCCATGAATTGATAAAGCTGCTCGGCCTCGGCGGTGATCAGCCATTGGAACAGGGCACAGCCGCCCTGGGGCTTGAAGCCGAACCCTTCCAGGACCTGACTCAGGCGCTGGCTGGCTACCTCGCTGCGCCGGCGCTGCCGCACATGCCCGTCGACATCCCGCAGGCACGCCTGCCCCAGCACCCGGGTCGGTCCACTGACCGCCCAGGGCCCCACCTGCTCCGCCAGCAGCTTGAGCAGCCGACGCTCGGCCAGGACAAACCCCAGGCGCACGCCGGCCAGGCCGAAGAACTTGCCAAACGAGCGCAGGACAATCAGCCCCACCTGATGGGCATGCCGGGCCAGGCTCAGGTCCGGGGTGTTGTCCATGAAGGCTTCATCCACCACCAGCCAGCCGCCGCGCTGGGCCAGGCGGGCATGCCAGTCCAGCAGGCGCTCCGGAGTCAGGCTCAGGCCGGTGGGGTTGTTGGGGTTGACCACCACCAGCACATCGAGGCTGTCGAGAAAGAAATCCACTTCCTGCTCCAGCACCTCTCGCACCCGGTAGCCACTGCGGCGCCAGGCTTCGGCGTGCTCGGCATAACAGGGCGACAACACCCCGACCTTGCCCGCCCGCCGCAGTCGCGGCAGCAATTGGATCGCGGCCTGGGAACCGGCCACCGGCAGTACTTCGTCGGCACCGTAGTAGGCACAGGCCGCCTGTTCCAGACCGTCATCGGTTTCCGGCAGGCGCGCCCAGGCCCGCAAGGGAATGGCCGGAATGGGAAACGGCCAAGGCGCCAATCCGCTGGACAGATCCAGCCAGGCCTCTTCGGCAATCCCGTATTCCTGGGCCGCCTTACGCAACCTTCCGCCGTGCTCAAGCATAGAATTCCGCCCCCAGACACAGAATCAACAACCACAGCCAGACACCTCGCTGCACCAACTGCCAGCCACGATCAATGGAGTCGGCACTGGCCGGCTCGCCCTCGCCCAGAGGCGGACGCTGATGCAACTCACCGTGATAGATCGCCGCCCCGCCCAGTTCCACTCCCAGGGCTCCCGCTCCGGCCGCCATGACCGGGCCGGCATTCGGGCTGTCCCAGGTCGGGCCCTGGCGGCGCCAGCACTTCAGCGCCAGCCGGGTCTTGCCGAGCAAGGCGTAGGTCAGGGCCACCAGACGCGCAGGAATGTAGTTGAGCAGGTCGTCGATCTTCGCCGCCGCCCAGCCGAAACGCTCGAAACGCTCGTTACGGTAGCCCCACATCGCATCCAGGGTGTTGCTCAGGCGATAGAGCACCACCCCCGGTGCGCCGGCCACGGCAAACCAGAACAACGCGGCGAACACGGCGTCGCTGCCGTTCTCCAGCACCGATTCAGTAGCCGCACGGGCCACGGCGGTGGCGTCCAGTTCGCTGGTCTGGCGGCTCACCAGGAACCCCACCCGGTGCCGTGCTTCCTGCAGATCATCGCTGCGCAAGGCCTGAGCCACCGGTTCGACGTGCTCGCCGAGGCTACGCAGGCCCAGGGCGCAATACAGCGCCAGGATCTCCACCAGCCAACCGATATAGGGCAGCCAGGACAGCGCGGTGGCCAACAGGGTCAGGGGCAGTACCGCCAGCACCCAGGCGCTGACGCCATGACTGCGCCAGCCCCGGCCCGCGGCGTTGAAACGTTGCTCGATACGATCCGCCATACGACCGAAGGCCACCAGCGGATGCCAGCGCTTGGGTTCGCCCAGCAGCGCGTCCAGCGCCACGGCGGCGACACTCAGCAACGCCACGCTCATTGACTCACTCCCCAGTAATTCTCATACAGCAACTCACTCAATGGCCGGGGCTGCGCCCAGCCCTGCAGCGCCAGCATCGGCGCCGGATAGAACTCGGTAACCGGTCCCAGGCACAGCACGGCCAGGGGCTTGGCACCGGCGGGCAACCCCAGCAGGTCGGCCAGGGCCTGGGGCTCGAACAGCGACACCCAGCCCATGCCCAGGCCTTCGCTGCGCGCCGCCAGCCAGAGGTTCTGAATGGCACAGGACAGCGAGGCCAGGTCCATTTCCGGCAGGGTCCGCCGGCCGAAGACATGCCGCTCGCGGCCATCCATCAGGGCCGCCACCAGCACCTCGGCACAGTCATGGATGCCTTCGACCTTAAGCTGCATGAACTCATCGGAACGCTCGCCCAGCGCCTCGGCGGTGCGCACCCGCTCCTCCTCCACCAACTGCTGGATACGCCCGCGCAACGGGCGATCGCTGATGCGGATAAAACGCCAGGGCTGCATCAGCCCCACGCTGGGCGCCTGATGCGCCGCCTCCAGCAAACGGCGCAGCAACTCGGGCTCGACACTGCCGCCGGCGAAATGCCGCATGTCCCGGCGTTCGGCGATGGCGCGATACACGGCCTCACGCTCCGCCGCAGAAAATCCCTGCTCACTCACCGCTCACACTCCCTGCAGGAGACGGAGCGAACAACGCCGCTACCGCTGCCGGATTGGACGGAAAGTAGAAATGCACATAAGAAGCGGTCATCCGCCCGTCGCGATACACCGCCTCTGCCCCACGCCCACCGTTGGGACTGATGCCACGGGCAATCGGCTCAAGGGCGGTCGTGGTCAGGGAGTGATGGTAGGTATGGCCACGCAAGCCGCCCTCCGGCAACTCCACGGCCTGCAAGGCCAGGGCGGCCAGTCGCTTCTGCATCACCGCCGCGCCGGGCAGCAGCCCCAGCAGCTCGGCGCACCGGCCTTCGACGTCGGTCAGGGAGTCGAGCAGGTACAGCATGCCGCCACACTCGGCCAGCAATGGCTTGCCCGCACCATGGTGGGCGCGAATCGCGTCGAGCATGGCGCGGTTCTGCGCCAGGGCCTGGTGGTGCAACTCTGGGTAGCCACCGGGCAGGTACAGGCTGTCCGCCTCAGGCAGCTGCGTGTCATGGATAGGGGAGAAGAAATGCAACTGCGCCCCCATGGCCCGCAACAGATCGAGGCTGGCACCGTAGGTGAAGGCAAACGCCTCGTCGCGGGCCACGGCGATGCGCACCCCCTCCAGCAAGGGCGCGCAGGCCACAGGCGCTGGCGCGGCAAAACTCACCGCAGGCGGCAGCTCCACCTGGCAGCTGCTGGACAACGCCTCGGCGGCGGCATCCAGGCGCAGGTCGAGATCATTCAGTTCACGGGCCTGCACCAGCCCCAGGTGCCGGCTGGGCAGTTCGATATCGGTTTCCCGGGACAGGGCGCCGTACCAGCGCAAGCCTTCGGTGAGGCTGCCTTCGAGCAACTGCGCGTGGCGCAAGGTGCCGACCCGGTTGGCCAGCACCCCGGCGAACGGCAGGTCCGGCTGGTAACGGGCCAAGCCCAGGGCCAGCGCCCCGAAGGTCTGGGCCATGGCGGTGCCATCGATCACCCCGAGCACCGGCACCCCGAAATGCCGTGCCAGATCGGCACTGGAAGGCGTGCCGTCGAACAGCCCCATGACCCCTTCGATCAGGATCAGGTCGGCGTCAGCCGCGGCTTCCCAGAGCAAGCGCCGGCTTTCCTGCTCGCCCACCATCCACATGTCCAGCTGGTACACCGGAGCGCCGCTGGCGCGTTCGAGAATCATCGGGTCGAGAAAGTCCGGACCGCATTTGAACACCCGTACCTTGCGCCCCTGATTGCGGTGCAGGCGAGCCAGGGCGGCGGTCACGGTGGTCTTGCCCTGGCCGGAAGCCGGTGCGGCAATCAATACCGCCGGGCAATGACGAACATCGGTCATGAAGTCACACTCACAGCTCAACACCTTTCTGCGCCTTGATGCCGGCCTGGAAGGCATGCTTGACCATGCCCATTTCGGTGACGGTATCCGCCAGTTCGATCAGCTCCGGCTTGGCCCCGCGACCGGTCACCACCACATGCTGCATGGGCGGACGGGCCTGCAGGTCGCTGAGCACCTGGTCCAGATCCAGGTAACCGTGCTTGAGGGCGATGTTCAGCTCGTCGAGTACAACAAGACCAATCTCCGGGTCGCTCAGCAGTTCCCTGGATACCGCCCAGGCCGCTTCGGCCGCGGCGATATCGCGCTGGCGATCCTGGGTTTCCCAGGTAAAGCCCTCGCCCATCACATGAAAGCGCACCTGCGGCGCAAAACGCCGGAAGAACAGCTCTTCGCCGGTGCTGTTACGACCCTTGATGAACTGCACCACGCCGCACTGCATGCCGTGGCCCATGGACCGCGCCAACATGCCGAAAGCCGAACTGCTCTTGCCCTTGCCATTGCCGGTCAGCACCAGCAACAGGCCACATTCGTTGGGCGAGTTGGCGATGCGCTCATCGATCACGGCTTTCTTGCGCAACATGCGCGCCACATGGCGCTCGTCACGATCGGGGGATTCACTCATGGGGCAGCTCTCCGTTGGGGCTGGGGAACGGCGGGCAGGAAAAGGAATAGACGGCGCAAGCCTGGCATCGCCCACCGTGATGCCGTTGGATGGATCAGGCCGGTCTCCGGGCTCATGAGGGGCATTGCTGCCTGACTGCGCGCCTTCCCATGTCGTGGACACAGTGGCATCTGGCGCAGCCTTGACTCATCTACCGTTGCGGGGGCAGCGCCGGAATCGTCGCCATGTCCATCGCTGGAACAGGCCCTGACCGGCTTCCCTGTTTCACTCTGTCGACCAGCGGCCACAGAGCACCTGAAACAAGTCGCGAAGGTTAGAGGGTTGGGGGTGGAGCGTCAATTAAAGCCAGGCGTCGCTTGGCACACAAAACTGCACCGCATCAACAAACTGGCGCCAATCTTGTGCCACACTCAGCGAGTTGATATCAAATAGCCATAATTCAACCCACCCACCGCCAGACAACAATAAGGACGGACCCCGATGCAAGGCATGATCATCAGCAATCCAAAGCTGGAATTCCTGCGCCCGATGCTGGAACGCTGGTTTGATTGCATTGACCGCTACAACGCTGTTCGTGGCGATAGCGAAACCCCTTACTGGTTCGACGAGCAGGCCAACCTGGGATTGCTTTCCGCCGCCGCCTGGATGGCGGAGATGGTCAGCCTCGAACACAGCCCCAGCAAAAAGCAGCAGGAAGAAGGCGCCCGCAACGCACGCACCGATCTGTACCTGGCCACCCGGGAAGAACGCGCCTACATTCAGGCCACCCAGCGCTGGCCCCAGGTCAACGGTCTGCACCTGACCCAGGCCTTGCTCGACATTGCCGGTGACGCGAGAAAGATCAGCTACCCCAGCGACCTGCGGCTTGGCTGCCTGTTTGTCAGCCCGCAGAAGGCTCAGCACAGCGCCACCCCGGAAGAACTCCAGGACATGCTCGACGAGCTGCAAAAGGAACACTGCTGCGCGGTGGCCTGGTACTTTCCATACGCCTATCGCAAGTTGCACAACGAGGCCGGCCTCTACCATCCCGGGGTCGCCGTACTGTTCAAGGAAGCCCGCTGATCAGGCGGAACCATACGCCGGCTATGCTCCTCTATGACTAGGACGTCCGTGCATTCATAGGGAAATCAGCATGCTCAAGTCTCGACACGCTTTGCTTATCGCGATCGCCGCCGGCCTTACGGCCTGTGGCGAAACCTCCAGCCTGCAAGTTTCCGACGGCACCGGCCCGACCCCCAAGCTGCCGGAGCCCAATCCGACGCTGATCCCCACGGTGAACATCGCCCCGGCGATTGGCTGGCCCAAGGGCAGCAAGCCATTGGCGGCAGCCGGCACCCAGGTCAATGCCTTCGCCGAAGGCCTCGATCATCCACGCTGGCTCTATGTCCTGCCCAACGGCGACGTACTGGTGGCGGAAACCAATGCACCGCCCAAACCCGATGACAGCCGGGGCATTCGCGGCTGGATCGCCGGAAAAATCATGGGCCGCGCCGGCGCTGCGGTGCCCAGCGCCAACCGCATTACCCTGCTAAGGGATCAGGATCACGACGGCGTGGCCGAAACCCGCAGCGTGCTCCTGGACAACCTGAACTCGCCGTTCGGCATGACCCTGGTCGGCAATGACCTGTATGTGGCGGACACCGACAAATTGCTGCGCTTTCCATACCAGGCCGGCGACACCCGGATCACCGCAGCCGGCACCAAGGTCGTCGATCTGCCCGGCGGCACGCTCAATCACCACTGGACCAAGAACGTCATCGCCAGCCCGGACGGGAGCAAGCTCTACGTCACCGTCGGCTCCAACAGCAACGTCGGGGAAAATGGCCTGGACCAGGAGCAAGGCCGCGCCGCGATCTGGGAGGTGGATCGGAACAGCGGACAGCACCGCCTGTTCGCCACCGGCTTGCGCAATCCCAACGGCTTGGCCTGGGAGCCGGTCAGCGGGGCGCTATGGACCGCGGTGAACGAGCGCGACGAGATCGGCAGCGACCTGGTGCCGGACTACATCACCTCGGTCAAGGACGGCGCCTTCTACGGCTGGCCCTTCAGCTACTACGGGCAGCATGTGGATGTCCGGGTCAAACCGCAGAACCTCGACCTGGTGAGCAAGGCCATCGCCCCGGACTACGCCGTTGGCCCGCACACAGCCTCTCTGGGGCTGACCTTCGCCCAAGGCAGCAAGCTCCCCGCTCCATTCACCGAAGGCGCCTTCATCGGTCAGCATGGCTCGTGGAACCGCAAGCCCCATAGCGGCTACAAAGTCATCTTCGTCCCCTTCAGCGCCGGCAAACCCCAGGGGCCGCCCGTGGACGTGCTCAGCGGCTTTCTCAGCGCCGATGAGAAGGCTTACGGACGCCCGGTTGGGGTTGTGATCGATCAGCAAGGCGACTTGCTGGTGGCCGATGACGTCGGCAATACGATCTGGCGGGTATCGGCCGCCAAAGCCCCCTGATTCAGCGCTTGCGGCACAGGGTCAAGCCGTCCCCCAGGGGCAGCAGCGACAGATCGATGCGCGAGTCGTCCTTCAAGGCCCGATTGAGCGCCTGGATGGCTCGGGTATCTTCGCTGGCGGGCTCCACCTCCAGCACACGCCCGCTCCACAAGGTGTTGTCGAACACCGCCAGGCCACCGACTCGCAACAGACGCAACGCGGACTCCAGATAGGCCGGGTAGTTGGCTTTATCAGCGTCGATGAAGATCAGGTCGAAAGATTCGAGCCGGCCGGCCAGTTCCAGGCCGGCCAGGGTGTCCAGCGCCGGAGCCAGGCGCAGTTCGATGCGTTGCGCTAACCCCGCCTCCTGCCAGTAACGACGAGCCGTAGCGTTGTAGTCGCCGGGCAGGTCGCAACAGATCAACGAGCCGTCTGCGGGAAGGGCCTGCGCCATGCATAAGGCGCTGTAGCCGGTAAAGGTTCCCACTTCCAGCACTTGGCGAGCAGCGGTCAACTTGATCAATAGCGCAAGAAACTGCCCCTGCTCCGGCGCCACCTGCCAACGGGCATTGGGCAGGGCCTGGGTTTCATCCCGCAGACGTCGCAGCAGCGGCGTTTCGCGCAGGGAAACATCCAGCAGGTATTGATACAGGGCATCGTCGAGGTTGAGCGTACGCGCAGTCACAAGCACCTCGACCAGAGTGGATTATGGATTGTGCGCCAGGTGTTCCGGCTGCAGCACGCGCTTGGCGCTCAGGTAGGCTTTCTGCCAGTAGGCCTTGGACAGGCTGTCGAGCTTCACCGTACCGCCGGTGGCCGGAGCATGGACAAAACGCCCCTCACCAACATAGATCCCGGCATGGCTGACCTGGGAGCCGCCATTGGTGGCGAAGAAGATCAGGTCACCGGTTTGCAAGGCGTTCTTGCCCACGTCCGGCGCCTGCATGCCGATCATTTCCCGGGTCGAACGTGGCAGGGAGATACCCGCGGCATCGCGGTAGACATAGCCAATCAGGCCGCTGCAATCGAACCCGGAATCCGGAGTGTTGCCGCCCCAACGATAAGGCGTGCCGACCAGACCCAAGGCGCGGAACAGCACATCTTCAGCAACGGGAGAAAAAGCCTGGGAGGAATTGAAAACCGGTGCACGTACCACAGGCACAGGTGGCGGGGTACGACTGGCGCAAGCGCTGAGCAGCGCGGCGAGGGCAATAAGGGCAAATCGGGCCGAGGTCGACATAAGCTGAACAATCCTGATCGGGATGCGGCTTTCTCTGCCGTGGTACTGAAAACAAAACCGCGTAAGCAGGGCTTACGCGGTTAGTTTCAACAATAGATCAGGATTCTAGCGTCTACGCGCCAAACTTCAAGTAAGACTTTAAGTTCGCCCTACAAACTATCCGTTTATTTGCGTGCGGTGACCACGGTTGGCGCCATGGCGAGAGCCCGCTTGGCTTCGATGAAGGTCTTGCTCCAGTAGCTGTCACCCAGGCTATCGACCCGCACACCGCCACTGCGGCGGCTGCTGGAGTGGATGAACTGATCATCGCCCAAGTAGATACCGGCATGACTGACGCGCCCGCGACCGTTGGTGCTGAAGAACAGCAAATCACCCGGCTTGAGGTTGTTGCGCGCCACCAGAGGGGCCTTGACGTTGATCATTTCACGAGTGGAGCGTGGCAGATTCATGCCCGCCTCTTCGCGAAACAGATAGCCGATGAAACCGCTGCAATCGAAGCCGGCTTCCGAGGTACCACCGAAACGGTAGCGGGTACCGATCAGGGACATGCCACGCTCGAGGATGCTGTCAGCCAGAACTGGCAACTGGTAAGGCTTGCTGTCAGAGAACTCTGCCAGTTCCTTTTCAGTTGCCAGCTCTTCCTGGTAAACAGCGGAAGACTGATTTTTGACGGAGACCTGAGCCTGCTGGGCAGTTTGCTGCTGGGACACCGGAGTGTGGGAAGCGCAACCAAACAACAGGGTAACGAGTGCGAGAGGCACGAGGGGTGCGAAGCGATTTAGCATGGGCACGACCGTGGCTTGAAATAAATGAAGACGCGACTATGCCTTCTATCGCCCTCATTTGCAAATTCAATCGATCAGAATGTGACTTATGAGTTTCTTCCGTACATCTAAGGCTTTAAGCCCATTTTAAGTCCGACGCTCTTTGGAACCCCTTCCAAAGGCGCGTTTTCTGACGCCTGAAATATGCCGAAGGCCTGCAAGAAAACGGCTGCAGGCCTTGGTTTTACCAGCCCAGGGTCTCTTTCAGAAAGGGGATGGTCAGCTTGCGCTGAGCTTGCAACGAGGCCTGATCAAGACGTTCGAGCAGCTCGAACAGAGCACTCATGCTGCGGGTTCCACGGGTCAGAATAAAATGCCCGACTTCGTCGGTCAGATGCAGCCCACGACGAGACGCGCGCAGTTGCAAGGCACGCAATTTGTCTTCATCGGAGAGCGGACGCATCTGAAAAATCAGCGCCAGGGTCAGGCGGGATTTCAAATCCGCCAGCTTCACCGGCAACTCACGGGGCGAGGTCGAAGCGGCAATCAGCAAGCGCCGGCCACTGTCACGCAAGCGATTGAACAGATGGAACAGCGCCTCCTCCCAATCAGCCTTGCCCGCTACCGCCTGCAGGTCATCCAGACACACCAGCTCGTACTGCTCCAGGTTGTCGAGAATCTCGATACCGCGATCCAGCAGCTCCGCCAGCGGCAGATAAACCGCAGGCTCCCCCAACTGCTCAAAACGCAAACAGGCCGCCTGCAGCAAGTGCGTACGGCCCACGCCGTCCTTGCCCCAGAGATAGATCAGGCTTTCGGTCCAGCCGGCGTCGGCTTCGCAAAGGCGCTCGACGTAGCCGAGTGCAGCGGCATTGGCGCCTGGGTAGTAGTTGATGAAGGTGGCGTCGTCACGCAGACGCACACCTAGGGGCAGCTGAATCGGTTTCATGCTGACTGAACAGTTCCAAAGGAACCGTTAGTGGCCTCTGTGTAAAGTTTGCAAAGTTTATACCCGTGACGCCGAGCGCACAATGCAGCAGACCACAAGCAAAATCAAAGGTTTGCGTCAGCAAAACAGCATTCAGGGGCTAACTTTGACAGCCCGGGCAACAGCCAATGAACGCCTGCCAGCGCACGCCCGCGAGCGCTCATTGTCGCCACTCGTTGCGCACCGGCCTACAGATCTGGGTCTTCGGCACCGCTATAGAGGTCTGAATCCTTGTACAGATCGTGCACGTGCCGCACCAGCACCATGATCACCGCCGCCACTGGCAAGGCCAGCAGTACCCCGGTAAAACCGAACAGCTCGCCGCCGGCGAGAATGGCAAAGATCACCGCCACCGGATGCAGGCCAATACGGTCGCCCACCAACAGCGGCGTCAGCACCATCCCCTCCAGCGCCTGCCCCACCATGAACACGGCAACGATGCCGATCATGGGGTACAGGTCGCCGCCGAACTGGAACAGGCCGGCAGTCAGCGCCGCGCCAATGCCTATGACAAAGCCCATGTACGGCACGATCGCCGCCAAGCCGGCAATCAGACCGATCAACAGCCCCAACTCGAGCCCCACCAGCATCAGTCCCGCCGCGTAGATCATTCCCAGGGCCAGCATCACCAGCAATTGCCCACGAACAAACGCCCCTAGCACCTCATGGCACTCTCCCGCCAGGGACACCACCCGCTCTTCGCGATTGCGCGGCAGCAGACTGCGGATCTTGGCCATCATCAGGTCCCAGTCCCGCAGCAGATAGAAGCTGACCACCGGAATCAGCACCAGGTTGGCCAGCCAACCGATCAGCGCCAGCCCCGACGCCGTCGCCTGGCTCAGCACCACGCCAACAATGTCGGTGGTCTGACCCATATGCTCGCTGATCGCAGCCTTGACCTTGTCGAACTTCCAGAAGCCGTCCGCCAGGCCCAACCGGGCCTGAACCCAGGGCATGGCCGTGTGCTGCACCCAATCAAGCATCTGCGGCGCCAGCTCGTAGAGGCGCAGCAACTGCTTGGCCAGCATCGGCACCAGCACCAGCAACAGCGCCATGATGATCAGCGTGAACAGGGCAAACACCGCTACTACGCCCCAGGTACGCGAGAGCCCCCACGCCTCCAGACGATCCACCAGCGGGTCGAACAGATAGGCCAGCAATAGCGCCACCAGGAACGGACTGAGGATGGGGTGCAACAGATAGATGAACCCACAGACCAGGAGCACGCCCCCCAACCAGACCCAACGCCGCGTATCAGCCATAAACCACTCCAGCTTCTATATAGAAGGAAACCAATCTGCTACCAGCGAAAACGCAATTGTGCGGCCTGTGGCGCAGCCACCGCCGGCGCCGCCCCTTCAGCACCCTGCACAGGGGCTTGCGCCTCGCCGGCGGGAATTTCCTGCAGCTTGGCCAGGGACAACTGCGCCCGCAGTTGCTCCGCGCTGCCGTTGACCCGATAGATGACGCGATCACCGTCGATGCTCTGAATCTGCGCGCCAAACGGCTCCAAAAGATGCCCCAGCGCCGCGTAGTGCTCCAGGGTCATGCCCTGCACTTCCAGCAATTGTTCGCTGGAGACTCCAGGCCGCGTGACGAAGCGCGGCGCCAGGCGCTGACTCACCGCCAGCAGCACGCCATCGGCCAGCGCCGCCGTATCCGCGCCCTGAACAGTGCCCTGCTCTTTCTGATCGCCCAGCCACAAACGCCACTTGGCCTGCCACTGCCCCCCTTCTTCACGGGCATGCACCGCCAACAGCGCATCGGCACCGTAACGCTCCGATGCCTGGCGCAGCGGAGCCGGGTCGGCACCTTCAAGGTTCGGCGCCGTGGCAACGATCTGCTCATCCAGATCGCCCAGAGGCAGGCGCAGCGGCAAGCCGCGATGCTGCGCTGCACGCCGCAAAGGCGCGGCACTGGCCTGACCGTCGCCGACCAGACTCGAACCTTCGGTGGAGTCGCTCAACCACCAGCCCAGGATCGATGGCCGGTTGCTGCCCCACAACGGCAGGCCCGCCTGACGCAGCGCGCGATCGGTGCTGACCGGATCAAAGTCCACTTGCAGGCTTTCCGGCGGGCCGGCGTCGTAGCCGTATTGGCTGATGATCTGCTGCGGGTCCTTGCGGATGGCCGCCAGCCCCGGCCCCTGAGCTGCCTTGGCATCGCCGGTCAGGCGCAGTACCAGGGTCTCCAGGGCCCGCTGGGTGGCCTGGTCGCGCTCCTCGGGCGACTGACTGCTCACCGGCTCGCGTACTTGATACAGGCCATTGAGGGTTTCGGCATGACTCGCCAGGCTGACCAATGACAAACAGCCCACAAACAGAAATTGACCCAGACGCATGGAAGATTCCCGACGACAAAAAACACGATTGAAACAGCGCGCATGAACCATTGCGAGCAAGGCTGTGACCACAAACCCCGGTAAAACATTCACCCGTCGCCCGACTGTTTTCACGCTGTCATAACGATAGCCACTTGAGCGCTATACCTTATACAGGCATGGGCAGGACCACCAACACGGCCAATCGCGGTTTTTTTAAGCGGATATGCCTCTACCCGTCGGCCCGAGGATGGCCGCTGCCCCTCAAGCCTGATAAAATCGCGCGCCTTCGCAGACCGGCACCAGCTGGGCACCCTGAAACACTTTCCCAGTGCTCGGGCAGGCTCTCTGGTTCGGTCGATACCCCTGAATCCCCCCTAAAGGCCTGGATCATGAGCAAGCAACCCTCCCTGAGCTACAAAGACGCCGGTGTAGACATCGACGCCGGTGAAGCATTGGTCGAACGCATCAAGAGCGTCGCCAAGCGCACTGCGCGCCCGGAAGTCATGGGCGGCCTGGGCGGTTTCGGCGCCCTCTGCGAAATCCCGGCCGGCTACAAGCAGCCTGTACTGGTCTCCGGCACCGACGGCGTCGGCACCAAGCTGCGCCTGGCCCTGAACCTGAACAAGCACGACAGCATCGGCATCGACCTGGTAGCCATGTGCGTCAACGACCTGGTGGTCTGCGGCGCCGAGCCGCTGTTCTTCCTCGACTACTACGCCACCGGCAAGCTCAACGTGGATACCGCCGCCCAGGTGGTCACCGGTATCGGCGCCGGCTGCGAACTGTCCGGCTGCTCCCTGGTAGGCGGCGAAACCGCTGAAATGCCCGGCATGTACGAAGGCGAAGACTACGACCTGGCCGGCTTCTGCGTCGGCGTGGTGGAAAAGGCCGAAATCATCGACGGCTCGAAAGTGGCCACCGGTGACGCCCTGCTGGCCCTGCCGTCTTCCGGCCCGCACTCCAACGGCTACTCGCTGATCCGCAAGATCATCGAAGTCTCCGGCGCCGACATCGAAAGCATCCAGCTGGACGGCAAGCCACTGACCGATCTGCTGATGGCCCCGACCCGCATCTACGTCAAGCCGCTGCTCAAGCTGATCAAGGACACCGGTGCGGTCAAGGCCATGGCTCACATCACCGGCGGCGGCCTGCTGGACAACATCCCCCGCGTGCTGCCAAAAGGCGCCCAGGCGGTGGTCGACGTGGCGAGCTGGAAACGCCCGGCGGTCTTCGACTGGCTGCAAGAGCAAGGCAACGTCGACGAACACGAAATGCACCGGGTTCTGAACTGCGGCGTCGGCATGGTCATCTGCGTGGCTCAGGATCAGGTTGAAAATGCCCTGAACGTCCTGCGTGCAGCCGGCGAACAGCCATGGGTCATCGGCCAGATCGCCACCGCAGCCGAAGGCGCGGCCCAGGTCGAGCTGAAGAACCTCAAGGCTCACTGATGCAAGAGCGGATGTCGCCGACCTGTGATGTTGTGGTGCTGCTGTCCGGCACCGGCAGTAACCTGCAAGCCCTGATCGACAACGCGCGGACCGACGACAGTCCGGTCCGCATTGCCGCCGTGATCTCCAACCGTGCCGACGCCTATGGGCTGCAGCGCGCCCAGGACGCGGGCATCCCGACCCGCTTCCTCGATCACACCGCTTTCGAAGGCCGCGAGACCTTCGATCAGGCGCTGATCGAGCTGATCGACACCTTCCAACCGAAACTGGTGGTCCTGGCCGGATTCATGCGCATCCTCAGCGCCGGATTCGTTCGTCACTACCAGGGCCGACTGCTGAATATCCATCCCTCGCTGCTGCCCAAATACAAAGGGTTACACACTCACCAGCGGGCGCTGGAGGCCGGGGATACTGAGCACGGCTGCAGTGTGCACTTCGTTACCGAGGAACTCGATGGCGGGCCACTGGTCGTACAGGCTGTGATCCCGGTAGAGTTGCACGACTCGCCGCAAAGCCTGGCGCAGCGAGTGCACATCCAGGAACACCGGATTTACCCCATGGCCGTACGCTGGTTTGCCGAAGGTCGGCTGATGCTCGGCGATCAGGGTGCTTTACTGGATGGTCAATTACTGGCCGCCAGCGGCTATTTGATTCGAACCTAGGAGATTTTATGCGTCGCGCCCTGCTCTTCGCTTGTGCTCTGTTTGCCCTGCCGGTTGTGCAGGCTGCAGACCTTCACCCGTTCTCCGCCAGCTACACCGCCGACTGGAAGCAACTGCCCATGAGCGGCACGGCTGAACGCAGCCTGGAAAAAACCGCCAATGGCGCCTGGAAACTCAGCTTCAAGGCGTCGATGATGATCGCCAGCCTGAGCGAGGAAAGCACCCTGACCCTGGACAAGGACACCCTGGTGCCCCAGTCCTATCACTTCGAGCGTGGCGGTCTGGGCAAGGCCAAGAAAGCCGACCTTGATTTCGACTGGAACGCCAAGATGGTCACCGGCACCGACCGTGGGGATGCGGTCAAGCTGCCACTGAACACCGGCATGGTGGACAAATCCACCTACCAGTTGGCGCTGCAGCACGACGTGGCCGCCGGCAAGAAGACCATGAGCTATCAAGTGGTCGACGGCGGTGAAGTCGATACCTACGATTTCCGCGTCCTGGGTTCGGAAAAAGTCGACACCAAGGCCGGCCAGATCGATGCCATCAAGGTCGAGCGCGTCCGCGACCCGACACAAAGCAAACGCATCACCGTGATGTGGTTCGCCAAGGACTGGGATTACCTGCTGGTACGCCTGCAACAGGTGGAAACCGACGGCAAGGAGTACAACATCATGCTCCTCAACGGCACCGTCAACGGCAAGACAGTCAAAGGCAGTTAAGCCGCAGCACCCTGGAAGCCTCGCGAAAGCGGGGCTTTTTTTTGCCCGGAATTGACTCGCCAAGCCCGCCCGGAGGCCCTGGCGCAATAGGGCCAAGATGAAACTTTTGTCATGAAAGATCGGCCACTGCGGCGAAATGTCACGGTTTTCGCGGGCTGCAGGATTGTCGCCGATCCTGCAAAGGTCTGTTGCAGATCCAGGCAATTTACTTAGCAAGCTAACAAAACATATAACAGAGGCCTGCACACGCCTTGCTGCAGATCAACAGAGATTGGAGCCAGCAGATGACTGTAAAAGTAACTGAACGCGACGATTCACATATGTCCCATGAAGGCGTAGCCGCGGGTGTACGGATCTGGGATGTGCATCAACAAGACATGCTGGTGGGCATGTTCCACTCCGAGAGCGATGCCCACAGCTACAAGGCCGAACTGGAAAAACTCGAGCAGAACCGAGCGTCCCAGAGCTCCTGATTCAACTTCGACACAGAGGCGCCGGGATTCCACGCAAATCCCCCCGCGCAAAAACCACCAACCCCGCCATGAGCGGGGTTGGTGGTTACTGGGTGCTTACCACATCAGATCATCAGGGATCTGATAGGCCGCGTACGGATCGTCCTCGTCCGGCGCCTCGGTAGGCGTGTTCAGTTGCACGATACGCCGCGGGTCACGCTCCTGGATCTTCAGCGCCGCCTCCCGCGGAATCACCTCATAGCCACCACCGTGGTGGACGATGGCCAGGGAACCACTGCTGAGCTTGTTGCGCATCAGGGTGTTCACCGACAGGCGCTTGACCTTCTTGTCGTCGACGAAGTTGTAGTAGTCCTCGGTGTTCAGCTTGGGCAGACGCGAGACCTCGATCAGTTGCTTGATCTGCGCTGCACGAGCCTTCTGCTCGGCCTTCTCCTGCTGCTGACGGTTGAGCTCCTGGTCACGCTTGACCTTCTCGGCCATGGCTTCCTGGGCTGCGCGCTGCTGGGAATCATCGAGTTCGATCTGGCCTTTATGGGCCAGTCGCTGCTGCTTCTGCTTGTCTTTGCTGACCTGCTTGGCCTGCTTTTGGTTGACCAGCCCTGCTTTGAGCAACTGGTCGCGAAGGGAAAGGCTCATGGTGCTTACTCACTTAGGCAACGGCCTCAGCCGCAGCTGGGCAAATTCTTTTCCTGACGTTTGGCTTCACCCCACAGGGCATCCAAGTCTTCGAGGGTGCAATCTTCCACGGGACGACCGGTGTCGCGCAATGCCTGCTCGATAAATCGGAAGCGCCGATCGAACTTGGCATTGGCGCTACGCAGGGCGGTTTCCGGGTCGACCTTGAGGTGCCTGGCCAGATTGACCACGACAAACAGCAAGTCACCGATTTCATCGGTGATGGCCGCCGGGTCGTTGTCGGCCATGGCCTCCAGCACCTCGTCCAGTTCTTCGCGCACCTTGTCCACCACCGGCAGGGCTTCCGGCCAGTCGAAGCCGACCTGCGCCGCGCGCTTTTGCAACTTGGCCGCGCGGGACAGGGCCGGCAGGGCCACCGGCACATCATCGAGCAGGGACAGCTGCTGCGGAGCGTCGGACTTCTCTGCGCGCTCCTCGGCCTTGATCTGTTCCCAGCGCTCCTTGACCTGCTCCTCATCGAGCCGCGGGATATCCAGCGGCGCGTACAGATCGCCAGTGGGGAACACATGGGGATGCCGACGGATCAGCTTGCGGGTGATGCTGTCCACCACCGCATCGAATTCGAAGCGCCCCTCCTCCCGGGCCAGCTGGCTGTAATACACCACCTGGAACAACAGATCGCCCAGCTCACCCTGCAAGTGGTCGAAGTCGCCGCGCTCGATGGCGTCGGCGACCTCGTAGGCCTCCTCCAGGGTATGGGGAACGATGCTGGCGTAGGTCTGCTTGATGTCCCACGGGCAACCGTATTGCGGGTCCCGCAGGCGCGCCATCAGGTGCAACAGGTCTTCAAGGCTGTACATCAGTTCATCCATTTCATGCGGGCATCACGGGGTTCGATTGCGCCGGGTCTCGATGATGTTCGGCAACTGGGATATGCGCCCCAGCAAACGTCCCAATGCGTCCAGGCCCGGAATCTCGATGGTCAGGGACATCAACGCAGTGTTGTCCTCCTTGTTCGAGCGCGTATTGACCGCCAGTACGTTGATCCGCTCATTGAGCAGGACCTGGGACACGTCACGCAGCAGGCCGGAACGGTCGTAGGCGCGAATGATGATGTCCACCGGATAGGTGAGCACCGGCACCGGCCCCCAGCTGACCTGGATGATCCGTTCCGGCTCGCGCCCGGCCAGTTGCAGCACCGAGGCACAGTCCTGGCGGTGAATGCTCACGCCACGGCCCTGGGTGATGTAACCGACGATCGCATCCCCCGGCAGCGGCTGGCAGCAGCCCGCCATCTGGGTCATCAGGTTGCCCACGCCCTGGATCTGGATATCGCCGCGCTTGCCTGGCTTGTAGCCGGCGGCCTTGCGTGGGATCAGCTCCAGCTGTTCGTTGCCGCGCTCCGGCTCCACCAGCTGCTGGGCCAGGTTGACCAGTTGCGCCAGGCGCAAGTCACCCGCGCCCAGGGCGGCGAACATGTCCTCGGCGGTCCTCATGTTGGCCTTGTCGGCCAGCTTGTCGAAGTCCACCTGAGGCAGGTCGAGACGGCTCAGCTCGCGTTCCAGCAGGGTCTTGCCGGCGGCGACGTTCTGATCGCGAGCCTGCAGCTTGAACCAGTGGACGATCTTCGCCCGCGCCCGGGACGTGGTGACGTAGCCCAGGTTCGGGTTCAGCCAGTCGCGGCTTGGCGTACCGTGCTTGCTGGTGATGATCTCCACCTGCTCGCCGGTCTGCAGGCTGTAGTTGAGCGGTACGATGCGCCCGTTGATCTTCGCGCCCCGGCAGTTGTGGCCGATCTCGGTGTGCACCCGATAAGCGAAGTCCAGCGGCGTGGCGCCCTTGGGCAGGTCGATGGCATGGCCGTCGGGGGTGAAGATGTACACCCGATCCGGCTCGATATCCACCCGCAACTGTTCGGCCAGGCCGCCGATGTCCCCCAGCTCCTCGTGCCATTCCAGCACCTGACGCAGCCAGGAGATTTTCTCTTCGTAATGGTTGGAGCCGGACTTGACGTCGGTGCCCTTGTATTTCCAGTGGGCGCACACCCCCAGCTCCGCTTCCTCGTGCATCGCGTGGGTGCGAATCTGCACTTCCAGCACCTTGCCCTCGGGGCCGATCACTGCGGTGTGCAGCGAGCGATAGCCGTTTTCCTTGGGGTTGGCGATGTAGTCGTCGAACTCTTTGGGGATATGCCGCCACAAGGTGTGCACGATACCCAGCGCGGTGTAGCAGTCGCGCATTTCCGGCACCAGTACCCGCACGGCGCGCACATCGTAGATCTGGCTGAACTCCAGGCCCTTGCGCTGCATTTTGCGCCAGATGGAATAGATGTGCTTGGCCCGCCCACTGATGTCGGCGTTGACCCCGGTGGCCTTCAGTTCGTTCTGCAGCTGGTTCATCACGTCGCTGATGAAGCGCTCGCGATCCAGGCGCCGCTCGTGCAGGAGCTTGGCGATCTGCTTGTATTGCTCAGGCTCCAGATAACGGAAGGACAGGTCCTCCAGTTCCCACTTGATATGGCCGATGCCCAGGCGGTGAGCCAGAGGCGCATAGATATCGAACACCTCCCGGGCAACCCGGTTGCGCTTCTCTTCGTCGGCGCTTTTCACCGCCCGAATGGCGCAGGTCCGCTCGGCCAGTTTGATCAGCGCCACGCGCACGTCATCGACCATGGCCACCAGCATCTTGCGCAGGTTTTCCACCTGAGCCTGAGTGCCGAGTACCAGGGATTGACGAGGGCTGAGACTGGCCGAGATGGCGGCCATGCGCAGCACGCCATCGATCAGCTTGGCCACCACCGGACCAAAACGCTGGCTGACCGCCGGCAACTGGATCTGGCCCTCGCGGACACCGCGGTACAGCACGGCGGCGACCAGGGAATCCTGATCCAGCTTGAGGTCGGCAAGGATCTCCGCAATCTCCAGGCCCGTGCTGAAACTCGACACGTCCTCGGCGTTCAGACCCTTGGCGGCAATGTGTTTCAACTCTGCCTCGCGAGCGAACTCGCAGGCTTCTTTCAAGGCCTCACGGTCCAATGCCATATCGACGCTGACCGTATGATCGAGCCATGCCTCGAGATTGATACTGCCGTCGGTGTTGATCGGCTGGTGCGCTCTCACCTGTACCATCTTGCTTTACCTTCCCTACGACGCACATTCAATGCGTCAAATCGCTGACCTTCAACGCTCAGGGGCAGCTCGCGGGGCCAGCGAACCACACCTGAAAGATCAGTCGGATTAGACAAGCCATCCTAGCTCGCTTCGAATAACGCCATGGCCTCGACATGCGCCGTCTGAGGAAACATATCGAGGATCCCGGCACGTTTTAACCTGTAGCCCTGCTTGATCAATTCGACCGTGTCACGGGCCAAAGTTGCCGGATTGCATGACACGTAGACCAACCGTTTGGCACCCAGGCTCGCCAAGTGGCGAACCACCTCGAAAGCACCGTCACGGGGTGGGTCCAAGAGTACCGCAGAAAAGCCTTCATCAACCCACTCGGCAGCACTCAGAGGCTGGGATAAATCGGCTTGAAAAAAGCGTGTGTTATGCAAATTGTTGCTGGCGGCGTTGTCAGCGGCGCGCGCCACCATGGCCGCCACGCCTTCCACCGCCACCACTTCCCGCACCTGCCGGGCCAGCGGCAAGGCAAAGTTGCCCAGGCCGCAGAACAGATCCAGCACCCGCTCCTGCGGTTGCGGCGCCAGCCACTCCAGAGCCTGGGCCACCATCGCCTCGTTGACCCCAGCATTGACCTGGACAAAGTCCCCCGGCCGATACGCCAGATGCAGATCCCAGGTTTCCAGGCGGTAGCCCAGGGTCTGCGATGGATCCAGGGGCTGAGGCTCGCCTTCACCCTGCAACCACAACTGCGCCTGATGGAAATCGCAAAAATCCTTGAGGATCGCCAGGTCGCTTTCGGACAGTGGCGCCATGTGCCGCAACAGCAGGGCCAGGGCCGAGCCGCTGAACAACTCGACATGTCCCAGCGCCTGCGGTTTGCTCAGGCGCCGCAACATGGCCGGCAAGCGGCTCATGATGGGTTGCAAGGCCTGTACCAGCACCGGGCAATCGTCGATGGCGACAATGTCCTGGCTACCAGCAGCACGGAAACCCACCTCCAGTTGCTTGCCCTTGGCGTCCCAGCGCACCGCCACCCGGGCGCGACGCCGATAGCCGAACTCGGGACCGCTCAACGGCGCCGCCCAGACCTCGGGTTCGACCCCCGCGACCTTGGACAACTGCTCGGCGAGCATGCGCTGTTTCAGGGCAAGCTGTTCGGCATGGGGCAGGTGCTGCACGCTGCAGCCGCCACAACGCCCGGCGTGGGCACAGGCTGCCGGGCGGCGCAGCTCGCTGGCGCTGAACAGACGCTCGGTCCGGGCCTCCACCACCTTGCCATGGCTGCCCAGTACCCGTGCTTCGACTTCTTCGCCGGCCAGGGCTCCGCTGACAAACCAGGTGCGGCCATCGACAAAGGCGATGCCACGACCGTCGTTGGCCAGACGCTGGATGTTCAGGCGCTGCTTCTTGCCCACCGGAATCTGTGGGGCCCGACTGCCGCCCGCAGGCTGGAAGCGCAGGCCTCTCTCTTGCTTAGCCATCAGTTGGGCGCATCGAAGATGCCGGTCGACAAGTAACGATCGCCACGGTCACAGATGATCGCGACCATGACCGCATTTTCCACTTCCCGGGACAGGCGCAGCATCGCCGCCACCGCGCCACCGGAGGACACGCCGCAGAAGATGCCTTCTTCCCGGGCCAGGCGCCGGGTCACGTCTTCGGCTTCGCTCTGGGCCATGTCGACGATCCGGTCGACCCGACTGGCCTGATAGATCTTCGGCAGGTATTGCTCGGGCCAGCGGCGAATGCCGGGAATGGCCGAACCTTCCATGGGTTGCAGACCGATGATCTGTACCTCGGGGTTCTGCTCTTTCAGATAGCGCGAAGTGCCCATGATGGTGCCGGTGGTGCCCATCGAGCTGATGAAGTGGGTGATGCTGCCCTGGGTCTGGCGCCAGATTTCCGGACCGGTGCCGGTGTAGTGGGCCTCGGGGTTGTCGCCGTTGGCGAACTGATCGAGCACCTTGCCACGGCCTTCGGCCTGCATGCGTTCGGCCAGGTCGCGGGCGCCTTCCATGCCCTCTTCCTGGCTGACCAGAATCAACTCGGCGCCATAGGCGGTCATCGCCGCCTTGCGCTCGGCGCTGGAGTTGTCGGGCATGATCAGGATCATTTTGTAGCCCTTGATCGCCGCAGCCATGGCCAGGGCGATGCCGGTATTGCCCGAGGTCGCTTCGATCAGGGTATCGCCGGCCTGGATCTGCCCGCGCAGCTCGGCGCGAGTGATCATCGACAGTGCCGGACGGTCCTTGACCGAACCCGCCGGGTTATTGCCCTCAAGCTTGAGCAGCAAGGTATTGCTGGTGGCGCCAGGCAGGCGCTGCAAACGAACCAGCGGGGTGTTGCCGACGCAATCGGCGATGGTTGGGTACTGCAAGGTCATGGCGTATTCGCAATCCAGACTGCGGGGGCGCCTATCATACCGGCAAACGTCCAAGCGCCATATCACGCAAAGTGCGGGACTTATGGCTTATTGATCTAAGGCCGGCCAGGGCCCGCGTTCAGGCTCCCGGCAAGCACAGATGCAGACGCAAGCCATGCTCGCGGTTCTGCGCCCACAACTGCCCGCCCTGACGCACCACTGCATTGCGCGCGATGCTCAGGCCCAGGCCGAAGCCGCCATCCCCCGGCCGCGATCCATCCAGACGGATGAACGGCGCGAAGATCCGCTCCAGGTCTTCTTCGGCCACGCCCGGCCCCTGGTCGTCCAGCCACAGGTGCCAATACTCGCCTTCCCGTTGTCCCGCCAGCGTAATCCGGGCGCCGGCCGGGGAATGGCGGATGGCATTGCGCAGGATGTTTTCCAGGGCCTGGGCCAGGGTATTGAGGTGGCCGCGCACCCAGCAATCGGCGTCCAGCTCACAGCACAGCTGCGCCGCCGACCAGCCGCTTTCGAAGCAGGCGTTCTCGCTGAGCATCTCCCACAGCGCCTGGACCTGGATCTGCTCCACGGGCAATGGTCCGCGCTCGGTGTCCAGCCAGGCCAGTTGCAGGCTGTCTTCCACCAGGCGCTGCATGCCATCGACCTCCCGGGCCAGGCGCTCGCGCAGCGCCCCCAGGTTCTGCTCGCTGTCGCAAGCCACCCGCAGGCGACTCAAGGGCGTACGCAACTCGTGGGACAGATCGCGCAGCAATTGCTGTTGCACGGCCACGGTGCTCTGCAAGCGTTCGGACATCTGATCGAAGGCCCGCCCCAGCTCTCCCAACTCATCCTTGCGCTCAGTGGTCTCGCTGGACAGACGCACATTCAGTTGCCCCGCACGCCAGGCATTGGCCTGCTCGCGCAGTTGCTTGAGCGGCACCACCAGCAAACGGTACAGACCGACACACAGCAAAAGCGTGAACAGGCCCGGGATCACACCGTTGGTGATCACCTGCCAGAACACGCGATAGCGCCCGGGCATGAAGCGCTGCGGCAGCTCGATCACCAGGCTGCCCAGGGACGGATCCCCGGGGAATGGAATTTTCAGCCACGGCAGACCATGAACATGCCGGCTCACCGGCCAGTGCGCACCGCGCAGGAAGGTCAGGCGCTGGGCCTCGGCCGGGGTCAGCGGCTGACTGCTCAGCGATTGCAGGTCGCTGCCGATGACGCCGACCCAGGTCTGCTCACGGCCGGCCATCTGCACAAGCCAGGCATCGACACCGGCACTCTGGCCGCTGTTCCAGGCTTGCTCGGCCTCAACGGCGTAATGCTCCAAGGTCGCCCGGGCGTCATCGGACAGGTACAGGTTCCTCTGCTCCACATAGCGCCCCCAGGACCAGCTCAGCCAGATCATCAGCAGACAGAACGCCACCAGCAGGCAGGCCAGTTTCCAGAACAGCGAATGCCGGCAGGGCAGTTCAGGCCAGCTCATCGGCGGCACTCAAGACGTAGCCCTTGCCCCACACGGTGCGCAACTCCCGCTCGCTGTAGCCCAGAGTTTTGAGCTTGCGGCGGATCTGGCTGACGTGCATGTCCAGGCTGCGGTCATGGGCCGCGTAGCCGCGCTGCAGGACATGCTGATAAAGGAAGGCCTTGCTCAGCACCTCATCGACGTTGCGATGCAGGGTTTCCAGCAGGCGGTATTCGCTGCGGGTCAACCCGGCCCATTGCCCGGCAAACTGCACGTCGCACAGCTCGTCGTCGAAACTCAGGCTCTGCACGTTGCTGCTTGGCACCGGCGACATCGGCCGCCGATCCAGGGCCACCCGGCGCAGGATCGCCTCGATGCGTACCCGCAACTCGGTCAGGCTGAAGGGTTTGGGCAAGTAGTCGTCGGCTCCGAGGCGAAAACCGCTGATGCGATCGGCCTCCGCCCCCAGGGCCGACATCAGCAGCACCGGCGTAGAATGACTCTGGCGCAAGTGGGTCAGCAGGGTGAGCCCATCCATGCCGGGCAGCAGGATGTCCATCAGCACCACATCGAAGCGCTGGCTGCGGGCGATCCCCAAGCCTTCCTGGCCGTTGCGGCACCAGGTCACGGCGAAGCCGCAGCGACCCAACTGCTCATGCACATAGGCACCAAGCACCGGGTCATCTTCAATGGTCAGGATACGGGGAGGCTCAACAGCTACGGGAGTCATTAGCTTCTGCAAGTCATTCTCAGTTGGGCGATTATTCAAGATTGCCCGGAGCGCGGCAACCAATGCCTTGGTCGCAGGCATTCCAGCCGCCGACCGCCAGGGCGCAATTTGCCAAGATCAGCCTTCGGCAAATCGTTACACTGCGCGGGTGGCGCATCACGGACGTGCCCGTAGACCTTTCAAAACAGCGTGGAAGCAGGAGAGTGGCGTGCTCAAGAAACTGGGAATCAAAGGCCGCGTACTGTTGCTGACCTTGTTGCCCACCAGCCTCATGGCCCTGGTGCTGGGCGGCTATTTCACCTGGATGCAGCTCTCCGAACTGCAGGCCCAGCTCCTGCAGCGCGGCGAAATGATTGCCGAACAACTGGCCTCGCTGGTGGCGCCGGCGATGGGCAACCACAACGCGCAGATGCTCGAGCGCATCGCCACCCAGGCCCTGGAACAGCAGGACGTGCGCGCGGTGTCTTTCCTGGCCCCTGATCGCACGCTGGTGGCCCACGCGGGACCGAGCATGCTCAACCCGCCACCCAGCGGCAACGGCACGCAGATGATGCAGCGCAGCGGCAATGACGCGACCCGCTACCAACTGCCGGTATTCGGCCGCCATCGCAACCTGGCCGGCGACCTGATCCCCGATGAATCCGACCGCCTGCTGGGCTGGGTGGAACTGGAGCTGTCCCACAGCGGCATGCTGCTGCGTGGCTACCGCAGCCTTTTCGCCAGCCTGCTGTTGATTGCCGCCGGCCTGGCCGGTACCGCCCTGCTGGCGGTGCGCATGGGGCGCACCATCAACAACCCGCTGACCCAGATCAAGCAGGCGGTGGCGCAACTCAAGGACGGCAACCTGGAAACCCGCCTGCCACCCTTGGGCAGCCACGAACTGGATGAACTGGCCTCCGGCATCAATCGCATGGCCAGCACCCTGCAGAACGCCCAGGAAGAACTGCAGCACAGCATCGACCAGGCCACCGAAGACGTGCGCCAGAACCTGGAAACCATCGAGATCCAGAACATCGAACTGGATCTGGCGCGCAAGGAAGCCCTGGAAGCCAGCCGCATCAAGTCGGAGTTCCTGGCCAACATGAGCCATGAAATCCGCACACCCCTCAACGGCATCCTCGGCTTCACACACCTGCTGCAGAAAAGCGAGCTGACACCGCGCCAGCTGGATTACCTGGGCACCATTGAAAAATCCGCCGACAGCCTGCTGGGGATCATCAACGAAATCCTCGACTTCTCGAAAATCGAAGCCGGCAAGCTGGTGCTCGACAGCATTCCGTTCAACCTGCGGGACTTGCTGCAGGACACCCTGACCATCCTCGCCCCGGCCGCCCACGCCAAGCAGCTGGAACTGGTGAGCCTGGTCTATCGCGACACGCCGTTGTCGCTGGTCGGTGACCCGCTGCGACTCAAGCAGATCCTCACCAACCTGGTGAGCAACGCCATCAAGTTCACCCGCGAAGGCACCATCGTCGCCCGGGCCATGCTGGAAGAAGAGCACGAAGACAGCGTGCAACTGCGCATCAGCATCCAGGACACCGGCATCGGCCTGTCGAACCAGGATGTACGCGCCCTGTTCCAGGCCTTCAGCCAGGCCGACAACTCGCTGTCGCGCCAACCCGGCGGCACCGGGCTCGGGCTGGTGATCTCCAAGCGCCTGATCGAGCAGATGGGCGGCGAGATCGGGGTCGACAGCACGCCGGGTGAAGGTTCGGAGTTCTGGATCAGCCTCAACCTGCCCAAGACCCGCGACGATGCCGAGGACCTGCCCGGCCCGCCTCTGCTGGGACGACGGGTGGCGGTCCTGGAAAATCACGAACTGGCCCGCCAGGCCCTGCTGCACCAACTGGAAGACTGCGGCCTGGAGGTGACCCCGTTCAACACCCTGGAAGCCCTGACCAATGGCATTACCGGGGTGCACCAGAGCGATCAGGCGATTGACCTGGCGGTGCTGGGCATCACCAGCAACGACATGTCTCCCGAGCGCCTGAGCCAGCACATCTGGGACCTGGAGCATCTGGGCTGCAAGGTCCTGGTGCTGTGCCCGACCACCGAACAGACGCTGTTCCACCTCTCGGTGCCCAATCCCCACAGTCAGTTGCAGGCCAAGCCGGCCTGCACCCGCAAACTGCGCCGGGCCCTGTCCGATCTGGTCACTCCGCGCCGGCCCCGCAGCGAGCCGGAGGAACCCCTCTCCAGCCGCGCACCACGGGTGCTGTGTGTCGATGACAACCCGGCCAACCTGCTGCTGATCCAGACCTTGCTGGAAGACATGGGCGCCAAGGTGCTGGCGGTGGACAACGGTTACGCCGCGCTGAACGCGATCCAGAACGAGCCTTTCGACCTGGTGATGATGGACGTGCAGATGCCCGGCATGGACGGTCGGCAAAGTACCGAGGCGATCCGCCAATGGGAAAGCGAGCGCCATGGGACACCGCTGCCGATCGTCGCCCTGACCGCCCACGCCATGGCCAACGAAAAGCGCGCCCTGCTGCAAAGCGGCATGGACGACTACCTGACCAAGCCCATCAGCGAACGGCAACTGGCCCAGGTGGTGCTGAAATGGACCGGCCTGGCCCTGCGCAACCAGGGCCCGGAACGGGCCAGCGAACGCTCTGAAGTGAGCCTGGAACTGCAAGTGCTGGATCAGGACGAAGGCCTGCGCCTGGCCGCCGGCAAGGCCGATCTGGCAGCGGACATGCTGGCCATGTTGCTGGCATCCCTGGAAGCCGATCGTGAGGCGATCAAAGCCGCCCGGGCGGCCAACGACCATGGCGCCTTGATCGAGCGGGTGCACCGTCTGCACGGCGCCACTCGTTATTGCGGGGTGCCGCAGTTGCGTGCCGCCTGCCAACGCAGCGAAACCCTGCTCAAGCAGGAGGACGCCAAGGCCTTTGCCGCCCTTGACGAGCTGGACCACGCAATCGGTCGCCTAGCCGCCGAGGCGCGGATCAACGCCTGACCCAGGGCAAGACCCGAACAGTGCCCGGCAGGCATGCTGGGCGCCCCGAACAAGGATGCAAGCATGCGCACGATTCTATTCAGCAGCCAGAACTACGACCGCGAGAGTTTTCTCGGTGCCAGCCTGCCGGCGGGTATCGAACTGCAGTTCCAGGCCGCCCGCCTGAGCCTGGACACCGTGGCCCTGGCCGAACGCCATGAAGTGGTCTGCGCCTTCATCAACGATGACCTGAGCGCCCCAGTGCTGGAACAACTGGCCGCCGGCGGCACTCGCCTGATCGCCCTGCGCTCGGCCGGCTACAACCACGTCGACCTGGCGGCGGCGCAGCGCCTGGGCCTGGAGGTGGTGCGAGTCCCGGCCTATTCCCCGCATGCGGTGGCCGAGCACGCGGTGGCCCTGATCCTGGCGCTGAACCGGCGCCTGCATCGAGCCTACAACCGCACCCGCGAGGGCGACTTCACCCTGCACGGCCTGACCGGCTTCGACCTGGTGGGCAAGACCGTGGGCATTGTCGGCACCGGGCAGATCGGCGCCACCTTCGCCCGGATCATGGCGGGTTTTGGCTGCCAACTGCTGGCTTACGACCCCTTCCCCAATCCGGCCGTGGAAGCCCTCGGCGCCCGTTATCTGGAGCTGCCGCAACTGCTGGCCCAGGCGCAGATCATCAGCCTGCATTGCCCGCTCAATGACCACAGTCGCTACCTGATCAACCAGGACAGCCTGGCCCACATGCAGCCCGGGGCAATGCTGATCAATACCGGGCGCGGCGGCCTGGTGGATACCCCGGCGCTGATCGACGCCCTGAAAAGCGGGCAACTGGGCTACCTGGGGCTGGATGTCTACGAAGAGGAGGCGCAACTGTTCTTCGAGGACCGCTCCGACCTGCCCCTGCAGGACGACGTGCTGGCCCGGCTGCTGACCTTCCCCAACGTGATTGTCACTGCGCACCAGGCGTTCCTGACCCACGAAGCCCTGGCCGCCATCGCCGAGACCACCTTGCACAACATCGCCAGCTGGGCCGCAGGACAAGCGCAGAATCGGGTCCTGGGGTGACATCCGCGCGGGCTGATCGAAGGTCGCCTGCCCGCGACCTGCGGCGCAGGGGCCCGTGCTAGCATACGCGGCAGATTTGGAGGACCCATGGTCGAACACGATTTCCGCTACAACCTGATGAACCCGCAACACACCCTGATCGAATGCCGCGCACTGGTGCCGGGCCGCTATCAAGTCACCGGCAACGGTGGCTCCATCCGCACCGACGACGTGCTTCTGGTCACCCTCAAAGGCAGCAAGGACCTGTCCATGCGCCTGACGGTGGAGACCGTGCGCCACCTGATCAATCCCGTCGGCCAGTGGGTCGCCGTGGCCCGCGGCCCGGTATTCGGCGAACTGGCGATTCACCAGTGGCAGGTCAACTGCGACAGCTGCGCCGCCACCCTCGACTTCGAGTTCGCGGTGGATGCCAAGCTGGGCAACAAGGCCCAGAAGCCCGCCGCCAGCGCGCGGATCGCCGAACTTGGCTGGCGCAGCGAAGGTGAGCAGCACCGCTGCCCGAAATGCCAGCAGGCCGGCCAATGAAACGCCTGATGCTGACCGCGGCGCTGGGGGCCGGCCTGCTGGGCTGCGCCGCCGAGCCGCTGAAGCTGCAGCAGGACCGCAGCTATGTTCTGGAATGGATCGGTGAGCGTCCGCTGATCGATTACAGCCACCTGACCATCACCCTGGGCGAGGATGGTCGCGCCTACGGCAATGGCGGCTGCAACCATTGGTTCGCGCCTTACACCCTGGACGGCGAGAAGCTCAGCTTCGGCAAGGTCGGCAGCACCCGCAAACTCTGTGCCCCGGCCTTGATGGAGCAGGAACGCCGCTTTCTGCAGGCCCTGGAAAACGTCGAACGCTGGGATGTCTCGCCGATCGAGCAAGTGCGTTTCTGGCCCGCCGAAGGCAAACCGTTGCGCTGGTGGCTGGAAGAAGGCTGATATTCCTGTAGCCGCTGCCGAGCCTGCAAACGGCGAACAACATCCGGGGGCCTGAATCTCCAGCGAGCTTCAGGCCCCCGCATTCCTTCAGGACCTTCGCAGCCTGGCCAGCCGCTAGCGTCCAAGCGCCATCAATGCCCGCGCAGGGCCTGCAACTTGGCCAGCACGCCCGCAGCCGTCTGCTCCCCCATCATCTGCTCACGCACCTTGCCCTTGTCGTCGATGATGTAGGTCACCGGCAGCGCCTCGCTGCGTGGCAGTTCGAAGAGTTCCGCCGGGTTCTGCGCCAGCACGGTGAACTTGATCCCCAGCTTCTCGCTGGCGTTCTTGAGTTCTTCACCCTGCACATTGTCGAAATTGACCCCCAGCACGGTGGCCGATTGGCCCTTGAGCTGCTCGTCCAGGGCGTTCAATTCAGGGATCTCGGTGCGGCAAGGGCCGCACCACTCGGCCCAGTAATTGAGCACCAGCCACTGCTTGTCGATACGCTCGGCGGCGACTTTCCGGCCATATTGGTCGACCCCGTAGTCATTGCCACAGCCGCTCAGCAGCAGGGTTGTAATGATCGCCAATGCCGCCGCCAATTGCCTTGCCATGCGCTGTTTCCTGTATTGAAAGATGTCTTGAATAACACTGCCGACCCCGGGTCGCTGCGACCTATCGACTCCCAAGGTTCAGGAGAGCCCGTCGCGCGGGTAGAATAGCCGCCACCTTACGCAAGATGCGACCCGCACATGACCGATCTGACGCTTTATCACAACCCGCGCTGCTCGAAATCCCGCGGTGCGCTGGAACTCCTGGAACAACGCGGCCTGGCCCCGACCGTGGTCCGCTACCTGGAAACCCCACTGGATGCCGCCCAATTGCAACGCCTGCTGGGCAAGCTCGGCATCAGCGCGCGCCAGCTGCTGCGCACCGGCGAGGACGAGTACAAGAGCCTCAACCTGGCCGACCAGAGCCTGAGCGAAGAGCAACTGATCGCTGCCATCGCCGGGCACCCGAAACTCATGGAACGCCCGATTCTCGAAACCGCCGACAAGGCCATCATCGGTCGCCCACCGGAAAATGTGCTGGAGATTCTGCCTTGAGCGCGTCGTACATCCTGGTCCTGTATTACAGCCGCAACGGTTCGACCAACGAGATGGCCCGGCAGATCGCCCGTGGCGTCGAACAGGCCGGCCTGGAAGCCCGCCTGCGCACCGTCCCGGGAATTTCCACCGAATGCGAAGCCGTGGCCCCGAGCATCCCCGACAGTGGTGCCTTGTACGCCAGCCTCGACGACCTGAAGCACTGCTCGGGCCTGGCCCTGGGCAGCCCGACCCGCTTCGGCAACATGGCGGCGCCCCTGAAATACTTTCTCGACGGCACCAGCAACCTCTGGCTGACCGGCGCGCTGGTGGGCAAGCCCGCCGGCGTGTTTACCTCCACCGCCAGCCTGCACGGCGGCCAGGAAGCCACCCTGCTGTCGATGATGCTGCCGCTGCTGCATCACGGCATGCTGATCACCGGCCTGCCCTACAGCGAGTCGGCCCTGTTGGAGACCCGTGGCGGCGGCACCCCCTACGGCGCCAGCCATCACGCCGGAGCTGACGGCAAGAGCCCGCTGGACGAGCATGAAATCGCCCTGTGCCGGGCCCTGGGCCTGCGCCTGGCGAAAACCGCCCTGCAGTTGGAGAACGGCCGTGGCTAAGAAGCCGAAGATCCTGCCGACGGTGCAATGGCTGGAACCCCGGGTGCGTCTGGCCCGGATCACCAGCCTGATCTGTTTCTTCGGCCTGGTGGGCCTGCTGTGTGGGTATTACCTGCTGGTGGCCGACCTGCACGGTGCCCGGCCCTGGGTGATCCTGCTGATCGAGTTGGTGCCCCTGCTGCTCATGGCACCCGGCATGCTCAGCGGCAGTGCCCGGGGGCACGCGTGGATGTGCTTTGTGGTCAACCTGTACTTCATCAAGGGCGCGCTGGCGGCCTATGACCCGAATCGCCAGCTGTTCGGCCTGCTGGAAATGTTCGCCAGCCTGGCGGTGTTCACTTCGGCGCTGCTCTACGTGCGCTGGCGCTTCCAGCTCAACCGCCGGCTCGCCGGCGAAGGCGCCACCCCGGCCTGAACCTGACGCAAGTTCCCCGGTCCCGGGGAACTTGTATCGCCAGCCAAGGCCCCAACCCTGTTCAACCGACTCTCCGACCGCCCCTCCAGGAGCAGGCATGCACGATTACAAATGGCTGAATGAATACTGTCTCAACCGCTTCGGTTCCGCCGCGGCCCTGGAAGCCCAACTGCCAACCCCGGCAAGCAACGAGTATCTGCGTGCCTTGAGCGCTGATCGCTACCTGTCGACACTGGCATTGCGGGTCTTTCGCGCGGGGCTGAAACACAGCCTGGTGGACGCCAAATGGCCAGCGTTCGAACAGGTGTTCTTCGGCTTCGATCCGGACAAGGTGGTGCTCATGGGCGCCGAACATCTGGAGCGGCTGATGCAAGACACGCGGATCATTCGTCACCTGGGCAAGCTCAAGAGCGTGCCACGCAATGCGCAGATGATCCTAGACGTGCAACAGCAGCACGGCAGTTTCGGCGCCTTCATAGCCGACTGGCCGGTGCAGGACATCACCGGGCTCTGGCAGTACCTGGCCAAGCACGGCAACCAGATGGGCGGCCTGTCGGCGCCACGCTTCCTGCGCATGGTTGGCAAGGACACCTTCATCCCCACCTGGGACGTAGTGGCCGCCCTCAATGCCCAGAACATCATCGACAAGGTGCCCAGCAGCAAACGCGACCAGGCGCTGGTGCAAGCGGTGTTCAACCAGTGGCAAGAGGAAAGTGGTCGTCCCCTGTGCCAGCTGTCGGCGATGCTGGCCTACACCGTCAACCACTGATACCCGCTCCCTCTTGACTGCTTCTGCCACGGACAGTGGCTGGAAGCAGTCTTGCACCGCCCCTCTCCCTCCTTTGGCTGACAGAACGCTGAACTGATGCGCAGTTTTTCCACGCCGTTCTTTTTCTCGGGATAAAGTTTCACCGGCTTGTTATAGACACCAGGACCAGCAGCGTTAAATAGCCGCCACGCGCAGATTCCCTGCGTCCGCCGGTTAACGAATAACAACGTTTCTTTCAAGCCAACAGGCTGAGTAACGGCTGTCTGGTCTTAAACAGGCACGTGCCGCGCCATTCGTTTTTTTCACATCGCTTTCACCAATCAGACACCTGGACTCCCTTAAGTTGGGGGCCAGTGACTACGCTGGTGCCGGTGCGCATGTCGGTCTGCTGCAGAACACTAGTTCCAACCCGAATTAAAAGTATTTCTCAAAAATAGATTCAGGTAAGCGACGTGCACAACATCAAACAAACCAGACCCCGGGCCGACACCGCCCGCATTCGGCGCTCCGGAAAGATCATCATCAGCGCGCTCACTATTACCCTGATCGCCCTGATAAGCGGTTTTGTACTCTGGCCGGCGACTCCTCTGGATCTCGCTGGCGATCATCAGATGCAACGCAGCGGAATCTATCAACACTGGAAGGCCGGAGAAGTCATCGCCCTGGTGCGCCACGCCGAGCGCTGTGACCGATCGGCCAACCCCTGCCTGGGCCCCGCAGATGGCATCACTCGCCTGGGCAGTGCTACCGCGACCGACCTGGGCAAGGCCTTCCGGAGCATCGGCATGGACCGTACCGACGTCATCAGCAGCCCCATGACCCGTACCCTGCAAACCGCACAGGCCATGTTCAATCAGGTCACCAGCTCTCAGGATTGGTTGTTGAACTGCGCCGACAACTTCGAGAACGATATAAAGGCCCATAAGCTTCAGGGGCGCAACCTGATCCTGGTCACCCACAGCGGCTGCATCAGTGATCTGGAGAGCCGCATGGGCTTCGCCCATGCCCTGGCCACCGAGTACACCAGTTCCTTGTTCCTGACGCTCGGTGCAGACGGAAAACTGCAAATACTGGGAATACTGAACGCCAAGAGCTGGCCACAAGTACTTAAAGAAGCGCCGAACAATTTGTAACTCTTTTTGACAACTAGACAACAGACTTCATTCAGCGAATCGACAGACTAACAGCCCACATTTAATTGACTTTATTGCAAGTTGCACTATTAGAGAGCAGAGCATTTTTCATAAAAACCGCTATAAAAAATGCAGCCATTAAAAACCGGGCAGCACTCACGGAGTTTCAAGCGATTTGTAGATGCCGTCATCGCTGATCCTCAACTCGCCCCGGCAATGCAACTTGCACGTTGAAATCCTTACCTGACTTCGAGGACAGAAATGCACCGCACTTTACCCACCCGGCTTATGGAACGAGCGCCACACCTTCAGGCAACACTGTGCGTGGGAGTAGCAACGGCATGATCAAGCGTTGGGCGTTGCCATTTCTGCTGTTGGCCTTCAGCCTGTTCTACCTGCTGCCGCTGGCCAGCCATGGCCTGTGGATTCCCGATGAAACCCGCTACGCGCAGATCAGCCAGGAAATGCTCCTCAGCGGCGACTGGGTCGCGCCGCACTTCATGGGTATCCGTTACTTCGAAAAACCCATTGCCGGTTACTGGATGATCGCCATCGGCCAGGCGGTGTTCGGCGACAACCTGTTCGGGGTGCGCATCGCCTCGGCCCTGAGCACCGGTTTGAGCGTGCTGCTGGCTTATCTCATCACGCGCCGGATGTGGAACGATCCACGCAAGAGCTTCGCCGCGGCGCTGCTGTACATGAGCTTCGGCCTGATTGCCGGGCAAGCCGGATACTCCAACCTCGACCCGCAATTCACGCTGTGGGTCAACCTGAGTCTGGTGGCCCTGTGGTTCGCCCTGGACAGCCAGGCCACACGCGCTCGCCTCCTGGCCTGGGCGGTGCTCGGGGCGGCGTGCGGCATGGGCTTCATGACCAAGGGCTTCCTGGCGTGGCTGCTGCCGGTACTGATCGCCCTGCCCTATATGCTTTGGCAACGTCGCCTGGGCGAACTGCTGCGCTACGGGCTGGTGGCGGTAGTGGTGGCCATCGGTATCAGCCTGCCCTGGGCGCTCAGCGTGCACGCCCATGAGCCGGACTTCTGGCGCTTTTTCTTCTGGCACGAGCATATTCGGCGCTTTGCCGCCGAAAACGCCCAGCACACCCGGCCCTGGTGGTTCTACCTGCCTCTGCTGGTCGTCTCCTGCCTGCCCTGGGCATTGCTGCTGCCCGGCACACTGATGCAGGCCTGGAAGGACAAGCGCCAGGCCAACAGCGGTTTTCTGCTGTTGTGGTTGCTGCTGCCGCTGGTGTTTTTCAGCCTGAGCCGGGGCAAGCTGCCGACCTACATCATGCCGTGCCTGCTGCCACTGGCGGTGCTCATGGGTAACGCACTGATCGACCGCGTCAGCGATCGCCAGGGTCGAGCCATTCGCCTCAACAGCCTGCTCAATCTGCTGATCGGCGTGGGGGCACTGGTGGCGTTGCTGGTGATCCAGCTCACCCGGCCAGTTTATGGCCACAACGAAATGCTCAGCCTGTCCCTGGTGTTCATCATGCTGATGGGCTGGATCATCGCCAACCTGCTGCCGGCCTCCAGGCCGCTGCAATACTGGCCCGCCCCGGCCCTGGGCATCTGGCTGCTGGTGGCGCTGCTGCCCGCCGGCATGCCCGGACTGATCGTGCACAACGAGATGCCAGACCAGTTCATCAAGGAACATCTGCAAGAGCTCAAGCAGACCAAGACCCTGCTCAGCAATGACCTGGGTGCGGCCTCGGCCCTGGCCTGGCGCCTGCAACGTCCGCAGGTGTCGCTGTACAACACCGAGGGCGAGCTGAAATACGGCCTGGCTTATCCAGACTCGGAGCAACGCAAGGTGAGCATGGCCGACGTCGGACAATGGATGACCGAGGCTCGCAAGCAGGGCTCCGTGGGCGTGGTCATGCGGGTCAAGAACGTGGTGGAGAACGAGGAAGTCGCGCTGCTGCCAGCGGGAGGCAAGCGCTATGAAGAGGGCAACCTGCTGATCCTGATCGTGCCACAGAGCCAGCCGTAGCCTGCCCTGTGAGCCAGCCAGCGTCAGCGTCGAGCCGTTCGGCGCTGACGTTTTTTTTGCCTGTCCGGCCCTGCGAGCCCGTGCAGTCTTTTCGAGTCAGTCCATGGAAATCCGTCTATGAATCTCGATCACAGCGAGCGCAAGGCCCTGATCCTGCTCCTGGGCGTATCGGCGCTGATCCTGTTGCTGGGCCTGGGCTCCCGCGAGCTGTGGGGCCCGGAAACCCGCTGGGCCAACATCGCGCTGCAGATGCTGCAGAGCGGCAATTACTTCGACCCGTACCTCAAAGGCACGCCCTACTACGACAAGCCCCTGCCGTCCTACTGGCTGATCACTGCCAGTGCCTGGCTGATGGGCGGACTGGGTCACTGGTCCTTGCGCCTGTCGTCAGTACTCGCCGCCTGGCTGAGCATCTGGCTGGTGTACCTGATCGGTGAGCGACTGTTCCACAAAGGCACCGGTCTGATCGCCGGCTGGATGCTGGCCACCACGTTCTATTTCGCGTTCTGGGCACGGGTAGCCACCGCCGACATTCTCACGGTATGCGGCGTACTGGCCTCTATCTGGTGGTACTGGCGAGATCCGGACGACACCCGTCTGAGTCGTTACACGGTGTTCTTCCTGCTGCTGGCGGCCACATCGCTGCTCAAGGGGCTGATAGGTATCGTCTTGCCGGGGCTGGCCCTGCTGCCTCACCTGCTCAGCCAGGGCCGCTGGAAACGCCACCTGAATCTGCGCCTGTGCCTGGCTCTGGTGGTGGCCGGCCTGCTGTACATGGTGCCGTTCCTGCTCTCGCACCTGTACGGCACACCAACCTACAGCCAAAGCGGCCTGGACCTGGTGTTTCGAGAAAACGTGGTGCGCTTTTTCGACCCGTTCGACCATCAGGGGCCGATCTATACCTACCTGATCTACCTGCCGGCCTATACCTTGCCCTGGGTTCCCTGCTGGCTGCTCGGTCTGTGGGTTGCGGTGCGCCACTGGCGCCAGTTGCAGCCCAACGAGCGCTGGCTGGTCTGGGCCCTGGGCCTGCTGTTCCTGTTCTTCACCGCCAGCGGCAGCCGACGCAGCTATTACGTCTTGCCGCTGGTGCCCTTCGCCCAGCTTTTGGGGGCCTGGTGGCTGAACCGGCACCTGCAGCAAAAACGCGCCAGCGGCAAACCCGCTGACCGGCGCTGGACCCTGGGCTTTGCCGGCGCGGCCGTGGTGCTGCTGTTGGTACTGGGAGTCGCCTATCCCTGGAGCAATGGCGGTGGCGGAGTGATGCAGTTCGGCGCCCAGGTGAAAACCGAGGCCAGCCGGATCGCCCCCTGGAATCAATGGCGCATGGTGCTGGTGGAAGTGGACAACAAATTGCCGATGTACCTGCAGAACCAGGGAGGTGCGTTCTACTACGTGCCGCAAACCGCGGATTTTCCTCGAACGGGCACGAGCGCCGACTTCATGGCCTGGCTGGACAAGACCAGCGGCCAGCACTGGGATCCTCAGCGCACCTTGATATTCGTGCAGCAGAACAAGGATCAACCCTTGATGCTGGAATACCTGGGCAACGACCATCAGCTGATCCGCACACGGCCCACCCACGGTGAACGCCTGGCGAAGAAATCCGCAGAGGGCAGCGTGGCCTTCGTGCCGCGGGTGCCGGGCCCCTGAAGGCAGGCCGCGGCGCCCCGGGACTCGGGACGCCGCGGCCCTGGTTCAGCGATTGCCGATCAGAGGTTCACCACATTGACGAAGCGCGGCGTGGCGTTGTCATCGATGCGCAGGTTGGTGAAGTCGAACAGGTTGCGATCCGCCAGTTGCGACGGAATCACGTTCTGCAGGCCGCGGAAGATGCTCTCGGTACGCCCAGGGCTTTTGCGCTCCCACTCCTGAAGCATCTCCTTGACCACCTGGCGCTGCAGGTTCTCCTGGGAGCCGCAGAGGTTGCAGGGAATGATCGGGAACTGCTTGAGGTCGGAATAGGCCTGGATGTCCTTCTCGCTGCAGTAGGCCAGCGGCCGGATCACCACGTTGCGCCCGTCGTCGGCCAGCAGCTTGGGCGGCATGGCCTTGAGCGAGCCGTTGTAGAACATGTTGAGGAAGAACGTCTCGACGATGTCGTCACGGTGGTGACCCAGGGCCATCTTGGTGGCACCGATCTCGTCGGCGAAGGTGTACAGGGTGCCACGACGCAGGCGCGAGCACAGCGAGCAGGTGGTCTTGCCTTCGGGGATCAGTTCCTTGACCACCGAGTAGGTGTCCTTCTCGACGATGTGGTACTCGATCCCCAATTCCTTGAGGTAGGCCGGCAGCACGTGCTCGGGAAAGCCGGGCTGCTTCTGGTCCATGTTCACCGCGACGATCTCGAACTTGATCGGCGCCACCTTCTGCAGGTGCAGCAGCACGTCGAGCATGGTGTAGCTGTCCTTGCCGCCGGACAGGCAGACCATGACCTTGTCGCCCTCTTCGATCATGTTGAAATCGGCGACCGCTTCGCCCGCCTGTCGACGAAGGCGTTTCTGCAGTTTGTTCTGGTTGACCGTAAGAGTGCCCATGGCGCTTGGAATCCGCGAGGTGTGTGACGAAAAGCCGAGCATTTTAAGCAAAACCCCGGCCCCGTGAAAGCGCCGCAAGGTGCTATCCAGCCAGACGGGGGTAACCGACACGACCGCGATTACCCACGGGTTTTACAGCGCGATTTGCTCTAAAGCGGCGCACATCTGAGGAAAACTCCTTCCTATACTGCGACATAAGGTCGCACACCCGTATAGACCTATACTGACCATGCCACTTGGCTGTAAGCGCTCCGTTGGGGGGCGATGGCAACATTTAAGGAGTGACTGACCATGATTCATCATGTCGTAGGACTCTTCACCCACCCCGATCAGGAATGGCGAGAAATCCGTGGCGATGCCGAGGAAAGCATCAGTCACATGTACCTCACTCACACGCTGATTCTGGCGGCGATCCCCGCTGTCTCGGCCTTTATCGGCACCACCCAGGTCGGCTGGGTCATCGGCAACCGCGCGCCGGTGATGCTGACCATGGAAAGCGCCCTGTGGATGACCATCATGTCGTACCTGGCCATGCTCTGCGGCGTGGCGGTGATGGGCGCGTTCATTCACTGGATGGCCCGGACCTACGATGCCAGCCCGAGTCTGGCGCGCTGCGTAGCCTTTGCCACCTACACCGCGACCCCGCTGTTCGTCGGCGGCCTGGCGGCCCTATATCCACACATGTGGCTGGGGATGATCATCGGCACCGCGGCAATCTGCTACACCGTGTACCTGCTCTACGTCGGACTGCCGACCTTCATGAACATCCCGTCTGACGAGGGCTTCCTGTTTTCCAGCTCGGTCCTGGCGGTGGGACTGGTGGTGCTGGTCGCGATCATGGCCTTCACCGTGATTGTCTGGGGCCTGGGCGTCGGCCCCGTGTACACCAACTGACGCCGCACCAATAATAATCCTCCATCTGCCAGCACAGGCCGCCGCAAGGCGGCCTTCTTAATGGGCCCGATCCTGCGACCATTCGGCGCCTGAACGATTCGGATTCGCCGGTCTTTGCGGCATACTCAGCCACTCTGGAGAGCCGTTAAGCATGCCCGAGCAACTCAATACCCGCGTCGAAGACTGTTTCCTACTCGCTGAATCCTTTTTCAAACGTCCTTTCAAACGCCCGGTGGTCAGCCTCAAGTTGCGCGGCCAGAAAGCCGGGGTCGCTCATTTGCATGAAAACCTGCTGCGCTTCAATCCCCAGCTGTACCGGGAAAACACCGAAGACTTCCTCAAGCAGACGGTGGCCCATGAGGTGGCCCACCTGATCGCTCACCAACTGTTTGGCGAGCGCATCCAGCCCCATGGCGAGGAATGGCAACTGATCATGCGCGGGGTCTATGAACTGCCGCCCAATCGCTGTCACACCTATGCGATCAAACGTCGCAGCGTGACCCGCTACATCTATCGCTGCCCCTGCGCCGAGAGCGATTTCCCGTTTTCGGCCCAGCGCCACAAGCTGGTGGCACAAGGTCGCCGCTACCTGTGCCGACGCTGCCGGCACACCCTGGTGTACAGCGGGGAAACCAGGGTCGAGTGACAGAAGCCAAAGCGCTTCGCCGGCCGGTTCCTAGCCGATGATCCCCTCGCTTCGAAGTGCCTCGATGCGCTCGGCGCTGTAGCCCAGCTCCGTCAGCACCTCAACACAATGGGCGCCCAGCCTGGCGCCGATATGCCGCGGCTCGGGCAAGCCCTGGGAGAACTTCAGCGGACAGGCGATCTGCGCCTGGAAGCTGCCGTCCTCACGGGGCACCTGCCTGACCAGTTGCCGGGCCTGCAACTGCGGATGCTGCACCGCCTCGGCCAGACTCAGGACCGGCTCGACACAGGCGTCGAGCCCGGCGAACAGCTGGCAGAGTTCGGCGAAGTCGTGTTTTTCGAACTCGATCTGCAAGGCCTGCTTGAGGGCCTGTTGCTGCTCCGGTACAGGCGACAAGCCCTGGGCCGCCAGCTCCGGACGCCCCAGGGCCTGACACAACTGTTGCATGAACACCGGCTCCAGGCTGCCCACTGACAGCCAGCGACCATCCCGACTGCGGTAGTAGTCGTAGAAACTGCCGCCGTTGAGCGCCTGCTGCTCCATCCCCGGCTCGACCCCGCAGGCCAGATAACCGGCGCCGGCCATGGCGTTCAGACTGAACACACAGTCGGTCATGCTGATATCCAGGTGCTGACCCTGACCACTGTGCTGACGGGCGATAACCGCCGCCAAGAGGCCAATCACCCCGTGCAGCGAGCCACCGGCGATGTCGGCCGCCTGAATGCCCAGGGGCAAGGGTCCCTGATCGCGACGCCCGGTCTGGCTGGCCAGTCCGGCCAGGGCCAGGTAATTGATGTCGTGTCCGGCGCGGTCCTTGTAGGGCCCGGTCTGGCCATAGCCGGTAATGGACACGTAGATCAGCCGCGGATTGATCGCCTTCAAGGCTTCGTAGCCCAGCCCCAGGCGCTCCATCACCCCCGGGCGAAACTGTTCGAGGAGAATGTCATGCTCCTGCAGCAGTTGCCACACCACCTCCAGTGCTTCGGGCCGCTTGAGGTCCAGGGCCAGGCTGCGCTTGTTGCGATTGAGGTAGGCGTGGCTGGCGGACACCCCCCGATCGTGGGGCGGCAGCACCCGCAACAGGTCCATGCGGGTCGGCGACTCGATGCGCAGCACCTCGGCGCCCATGTCCGCCAGCAGCAGCGAGGCGAACGGCCCCGGCAGCAGGGTGGAGAAATCCAGTACCTTGAGTGACGCCAACGGCCCTTGCATGTGCCCTCTCCTCTTGATCGACCGCCAGAGAGTAGGCAGCCGCAAGCACTGCAACAATTACCACAATGCTCAGCCGGACTGACCGTTGCGCTCATCCACCAGGCCATAAAAAACCCGCCGTAGCGGGTTTCTTATGTTCAGCCAGGCTTACTTGATGGTGGGTGCCGGACCTTCGGCCACACCCAGATCATCCGTTTCGCGGGTGTCGCTGATGGCACGACCACCGGAAGCCAGTTCGACTTGCAGCTTGTCTTCGTCCAGCTCCTTGACCCACTTGGCGACCACCAGGGTGGCCACCGCGTTGCCTACCAGGTTGGTCAGGGCGCGAGCCTCGGACATGAAGCGGTCGATGCCCAGGATCAGCGCCAGGCCGGCCACCGGCAGGTGGCCCACGGCCGACAGGGTTGCCGCCAGGACGATGAAGCCGCTGCCGGTCACGCCCGCGGCGCCTTTGGAGGACAGCAGCAGCACCAGCAGCAGGGTGATCTGGTGGGTGATGTCCATGTGGGTATCAGTGGCCTGGGCGATGAACACCGCGGCCATGGTCAGGTAGATCGACGTACCGTCGAGGTTGAACGAGTAACCGGTTGGAATCACCAGGCCGACCACCGACTTCTTGGCACCCAGGCGCTCCATCTTGATCAGCATGCGCGGCAGGGCCGACTCCGAGGAGGAAGTGCCCAGCACGATCAGCAACTCTTCACGGATGTAGCGGATCAGCTTGATCACGCTGAAGCCGTGGGCACGGCAGATGGCCCCCAGGACCACCAGCACGAACACCACGCAGGTGATGTAGAAGCAGATCATCAACTGGCCCAGTTGCACCAGGGAGCCGACGCCGTAGGCACCGATGGTGAACGCCATGGCACCCAGCGCACCCAGGGGCGCCAGCTTCATGATCATGTTGATGATGTTGAACATCACGTGGGCGAAACGATCGATGAAGTCCAGCACCGGCTTGCCATAGGCACCCAGGCGATGCAGGGCGAAACCGAAGATCACCGAGAACATCAGCACTTGCAGGATGTCGCCGTTGGCAAAGGCACCGACGATGGTGGTCGGAATCACGTTGAGGATGAAGCCGACGATGCTCTGGTCATTGCCTGCGGTCACATAGGCCGCGACTTTCGAGGCATCCAGGGTCGAGGCGTCGATATGCATGCCGGCACCCGGCTGCACCACGTTGACCACGATCAGGCCGATCAGCAGGGCGATGGTGGAGACGATTTCGAAGTACAGCAGCGCATAGCCGCCGGTCTTGCCGACCGATTTCATGTTCTGCATGCCGGCGATGCCACTCACCACGGTGCAGAAAATGATGGGGGCAATGACCATCTTGATCAGTTTGATGAACCCGTCACCCAGGGGCTTGAGGGCCACGCCGGTCTGAGGGTAGAAGTGACCGAGCAGGATGCCGATGGCGATGGCAACGATCACCTGGAAATACAGGGATTTGTACAGTGGCTGACGAGTCGTCATTGCAAAGTTCCTCAAGAGCCCCGGCATACAGCTTCCGTCGATGCATGCGGTGCCTAAAGTGCGAACCCTCCTGCACTGGAGGGATTTGTTGTGTCGAACTGCGTGCTGGCAGATCTTCCGGCTCTATCGCAAAGCCCGTGCCACCTTGCCCAAAAGCCCTGCAGGCCTTTAGACATCAGGGGGCGGGCCGATCCTTGCATTCGTTGCGCCCGGTGAAGCTGGCGGATATCCGCCCATTCATCGAGCCTCGTCCTACAATTTGGCGGATATCCGCCTTGTTCCCTCGTGAGGGGGCTGGCTAACATCCGCCACTCAATGGACGGACCAGCCTCATGCGTGAACGCACCATCGCCAGCCACTTTGCCCGCGCCGCCTTAGGCGGGGCGCGCCGTCGCGGCCACGATTGCGAGCCGCTCCTGCAGCGACTGGGCATCAGCCCGGAGCTGTTGAACCAACCCAAGGCGCGCATCGCTCCGGAGCAGTTCACCAGCCTGCTGCAACAACTGTGGCTGGAGCTGGACGACGAATACCTCGGCTTCGCCCATGGCCCCAGCAAACGCGGGACGTTCGCCATGATGTGCCACGCCCTGATCCATTGCCGCACCTTGGAAAAAGCACTGCAGCGCGGCTTATTGTTTTATAGCTTGTTTCCGGAAGCTCCGCGTCTGAGTCTGACGCGTGAGGGAGAAATGGCTCGACTGAGCCTGGATGATTCTGAACTGTGGGACCCCGAGCACTTTCTCAGCGAAAGCCTGCTAGTGATCTGGCACCGCCTGGGCAGTTGGTTGATCGGCCAGCGCATTCGCCTGGAGCAGGCCGGCTTCAGCTATCCGAAACCCGAACACGCCGCGGAATACGACCTGCTTTTCCCCTGCCCCCTGGAGTTCGCACAGCAACGCAGCAGCCTGTTGTTCCACAGCCGCTACCTGGGCATGCCGCTGCTGCAGGATGAACGCACCCTCAAGCACTTCCTCGAACGCTCCCCCGCCGACCTGCTGTCGCGGCCGGACGAAGGCGACAGCCTTAGCAGCCAGTTACGCCGCCTGCTCAGCCACGACCGCGAGCGCTGGCCCGATCTGGAAAGCGTCGCGCAGCACCTGCACGTCAGCCCCCAGACCCTGCGCCGCCACTTGCGCGAGGAAGGCTCGAGCTTTCAGGGCTTGAAGGATGAACTGCGCCGCGACATTGCCATCTTCCACCTGGGCCGCGCCGACCTGTCGTTGCAACAGATCGCCGAGCACCTGGGCTTTTCCGAACCGTCGGCGTTTCATCGGGCGTTCAAGAAATGGACCGGCCTGACCCCGGGCGCCTATCGAGCCCGGGACCGCTAGCACAGGGTGTAGCGCTAGAGAGCCGGGAAGTGAATGCGGAATGCCGCACCGCCCAGGGCCGAATCCCCCAGGGTCAGCTGCGCGCCGTAACTCTCGATGATGTCCTTGACCACCGCCAGGCCAATGCCCTGCCCCGGGTGCTGGCGATCCAGGCGCTCACCGCGCTGCAGAATCCGCGCCCGCTGATCCGGCGGCACGCCGGGACCGTCGTCCTCCACGCACAACTCAGCGCCGTCGAGGGTTTCGCGCACGCTGATGCGTACCGAGCCCAGGCACAGGCGGTAGGCGTTCTCCAGCAGGTTGCCGAGCAACTCCAGCAAGGCGCCCTGCTCGATCGGCACATAGCAGCGCTCGGGCAAATCGAAGGACACCCGCACCTGCTTGTCGCGATAGACCTTGTCCAGGGTGTCGCACAGGCTCTGCAACACCGGCCGCAGACGCACCTGATGGCGCACCAAGCCGCTCTTGCGCAGGCTGGCACGCTGCAACTGATAGCTGATCTGCTGGCTCATGCGCTCGATCTGCGCTTGCAGGACCCAGGCCTGCTCCCGATCCTGAGGTCGCTGGGCCATATCCTCGCTCACCCCTTGCAACACCGTCAGCGGGGTTTTCAGGCTGTGGGCCAGGTCATCCAGGGAGTCCCGATAGCGGCTGCGCTGTTCGCGCTCGCTTTGCAGCAGGCGGTTCAAGGAGCCGGTCAGCCGCAACAGCTCCCGCGGGTGTTCCTCGCTCAGGCTCTGGCGGGTGCCGCTTTCGATCTGGTCCAGCTCCTGACTCAGGCGTCGCAGGGCCTGCAAGCCCCAGGTCAGGCCCATCCACAGCAGCGCCAGAAGCACCAGCAATGCCGCGCCAAATCCCAGATAGAGGTTCTCCCGCACGCCTTCGAGGGTCTGCTGGTACTCGCGCACCGGCTGCAGCGCCACAATACTGAAGGCCGCATTCTTGCCTCCCAGCAGCTTGATCTCGACGTCGTAGACGAAGAACTCCTGGCCATTGGCTTCGCGGATCCTGGCGAACTCGTTGCCACGCCCGTCGTACCGCGGACGGTAGTTGATGTTCTCTTCCTGGGTGGCCCGGGAGCGCCAGACCAGATGCCCCTCGCGATCGTAGATGTAGCCCAGCAGGCGACTGTCGGCGAGGTTGAAGCGCTCGTCGGGCAACTGTGCGGGCATCTGCAGGCGATTGTTTTCGATCCGCGCCGCCGAAATCAGGGTGGTGACGTCGGAGGCCAGGCGCTGCTCGATGGAGTCCTGCAGCGCCAGGCTGAACGCGCCCTGCATGGCCGGCAGCAACGCCAACATGAACAGCACTGCCAGGGTGGTGGCGGCCAGCATCAGGCGCAGGCGCAGCGATCGAATCATCGGCAGCGCTCGTTGAACAGGTAGCCCAGCCCACGCACCGTATCGATGGGCTTGAAGCCCGAAGGCGCTTCAAGCTTGCGCCGCAGGCGCCCCACCAGCACCTCGATGACATTCGGATCGCGCTCGTCGTCGTCCGGATACAGTTGCTCCATCAAACGGTCCTTGGCCACCACCTGCTGGTGATGGCGCATCAGGTATTCGAGGATCCGGTATTCATAGGCGGTCAGCGCCAGGGGCTGCTCATCCAGGGACGCCTGTTTGCGGTTCAGGTCCAGCAACAGCGGCCCGGCAACGATGGTCGACTGGGTAAAGCCGCTGGAGCGGCGCAGCAACGCATTGAGCCGCGCATCCAGTTCCTCGAACTGAAAGGGCTTGACCACATAGTCGTCGGCACCGGCGGCCAGGCCTTCGACCTTGTCCTGCCAGTTGCCGCGAGCGGTGAGGATGAGGATCGGAAATGCCTTGCCCCGGGCGCGCAGCTGGCGGATCAGGTCCAGCCCGCCCATGCCGGGCAAGCCCAGGTCGATCACCGCCAGGTCGTGATTGAACTGCTCGGTCTGGTACAACGCCTCCTCGGCGTTGGCCACGGACTCGACCACGTGACCGCTGTCGGTGAGGCGGGTTTGCAAGTGATGACGCAACAGCGCCTCATCTTCGACGACCAGCAACTTCATAACGCTCTCCCAGGCAAAATTCGACATCTCCAGGGGCGCCCCTGCGCCCTGATGATCAATGCACCCGCGCCGGACCATGCCCAAGGCATGGTCCGGCGCGGTTCAGGCCAGGCCGCTTATCAGAAAGCGTAGTTGGCCGACAGATAGGTCTGGGCGCTGCTGGTCAGGCTCAGTGAACCTTGCTTGCTGCCGCCCCGTTCGCTCATCTCGGTCCCGGCATTGCTGCGCAGGTAACGGTAGCCGAGCTCCACCGAGGTGTTCTGTGAAATCTGCTGCAGGACACCGGCCTGCACGCCGACCGCGTAGCCGATGTCACTGTCGCGGCTGAAGCCCGGGGACTCCTGGGTCAGCTTGGTCAGGCCGGCCGTGCCGCCGCCAAAGAGCTTGGTGGTACCGGTCACCGGCAGGAACATATCGTAACTGCCCAGCAGGTTCTGCTGACGCAGTTTAATGCCGTTGTGAGAGCCGGAAACGTAATCGTAAGTGGCGTAGTAGCGGCCCTGGTCGTTCTGTTGCCCCAGGCGCACGCCCCAGGTGTTGTCCTTGCCGATCACGCCATCGGCATTCGGATGACCGAGGTTGCTGTTGAGCTGGCTGGACTTTTTAACCTTGTCGCTGGTCTGGCCGAAGGTCAGGCTGGCGAAGTTGCTGTCAGCGGCTTGAACGGCGGCGCTGGCGCCGAGCACGGTAAAGGCGAGGATCAGTTTTTTCAATGAAGTCATAGGAAGTTTCCTTTGCGCTATTGGCTTTTTGGGTGCCGGGCCAGAGTAACCAGCCCGCCCTGAACTCCCCCTGAACACCTCCTTAACCTCGCCTGAACCAGAGCCACATGATTGTTTTTACCGGCGTTTAACCCCAACAAGCTTCCCGTACGGAGCGCCACCCCCTCGCTGGGCAGCACGCAGCGCTACCCTCGAACCCGTCAACCCGGCAAACTAGCGGCCATGAATGCACTCCCCTCTCTCCCCCTCTGCTGCACCCCTCCGGAGGCCTCCTGGCCCTTGCCGGAAGCCTTGCCCCACACCCGCTGGCTGAGCACTCGGTTCGACCCCGGGCAACTGACTGCGGACGATTTCCAGCGCAGCGGCATTCCCGCACCGCCCAGCATCCAGCGCTCAGTAGCCAAGCGCCAGGCGGAATTTCTCGCCGGGCGCCTGTGCGCGCGGGAGGCCCTGCGCCAACTGCAACAACTGGACTGGGTGCCGCCGATCGGCGCCGACCGGGCACCGGTCTGGCCGGAACATATCTGTGGCTCGATCACCCACAGCACCGGCCGGGCGGCCGCCATCGTCGCCGACAAGCAGCACTGGCGAGCCCTGGGCATGGATCTGGAAAAGCTCCTCGGCGAGGAACGTGCAGCCAATCTGGCCGGGCAGATCCTCACCCCGGCGGAGCTGCTGCGTCGCGACCGCTTGCCGGCCGAGCAGCACGCACTGGCCGTGACCCTGACCTTCTCGATCAAGGAAAGCCTGTACAAGGCCCTGTATCCGCTGGTGCAGAAAAGCTTCTATTTCGAACATGCCGAAGTGCTGGAGTGGTCGCCAGCGGGCCAGGTGCGCATGCGCCTGCTCACCGACCTGTCCGAGGAATGGCACCACGGCCGCGAACTGCTGGGTCAGTTCGTCGTCGAGGCAGGCCAGTTGCTGAGCCTGATCGCGATCAAACCCTGAACACGCGCATCCTCAACGGGGCTCCTGATGCCGCGGCCAGCTCAAGCTGAAGCAGGCGCCCCCGAGACTGTTGCTCTTGCTGATCAGCGCCCGACCGTCGTGCCAGTGAATGATCCGCCGCACAATGGACAGGCCCAATCCATGTCCACCGGAAGCACGGGTCCGACTGTCGTCCAGACGCAGGAACGGCGTGAAGATTTTTTCCCAGGCACTTTCCGGTACACCGGGCCCGTCATCCTCCACATCCACCCGACAGCGCAACTGGCCCACCTGATAACTGACGGTCACCTGGGAGTGTGCGTGGCGCATGGCGTTGCTCACCAGATTCTGCAGCGCCCGGTGCAGATAACGCGGCTCGGCCTCGACCCAGGCGCCATCGCACTCGACCGCAGACAGGCACAGGCCGCGATGGACCTTGAGATTGGCCCGCAACGGCGCCAGCTCGTCGATCACTTGATTGATCAGGGCATCGAGGTCGATGCGCTGGAAGTTCAGGGCCGGCGAGCCCTGCTCCAGGCGGGCATAGGTGAGCATCTCGTCCACCAGCCGATCGAGGTCCTGAATATCGTTGTCCATGCCGTCCAGGTACTTTTGCCGAGCCTGGTCGGTGCTCGCCGAGGCGATCATCTCCAGGCCAAAACGCAGGCGCGCCACCGGGGTACGCAGTTCGTGGGACACCGCCCGCACCAGTTCACGCTGGATCGCCAGCAGCCGTTGCAGGTGTTCGGCCATGCCATTGAAGGCGGCCGCCAGACGCCCCACCGAATCCGCGCCCCGGGCCGGCACCCGGGTTTCCAGGCTGCCCTTGGCAATCCGCGTGGCCGCCGATTCCAGGCCGCTGAGGCGGCGCTCCAACTGGCGCACCAACAGGTAGACGATCAACCCGATCAGGCTCAGCCCGAGCACGGCAATCAACACCAGCCATTGCGGCGGATAAGGGTTCATCTGGTACAGGGGACCGATTTCCAGCACCCAGGGCGTGCCCACCAGACCGGCGAAGACCCGGATCGAGTCACCGCCCTTGCCCAGGGCCATCACCGTATCGCCCTCGGCCACCCGACGGCGCTGGTCCTCATCCATATCCGCGGCATCCAGGGTCGCCAGGTGCATGTCGAAGCCAAACCCCTTGGCCTGCTTGAGCGCCGCCAGACGCTGTGGCTGCTCGGCCACCGGGTAGCGCACCAGCTCGTCCGCCAGCAGGTAGATGGTGGCCCGGGCCAGTTGTTCGCTGATCTGCTGCACCTCGGCACTGAGCAGCAACTGCTCCCGCTCGCTGACCAGGCGGTAGACCCGGGCCGCGAAGGGACCGGTCTGTTCCACCAGCGCCTGCCCGCGCAGCACCCGGCCACGCTGGCTGCTGTCCAGATCGGTCTGGCTGAAGGTCTTCAGGCTCAGGGGAATGCCCAGCAAGCGCTGCCACACCAGCAAGGCCCGGCGACGCTCGATCTCGCTCATCGGCTGCAGATTGTCCGCCATCAGCGAGAAGGTGCCGTGGGCCAAGCGTTCGCGGTATTGCTCGCTGCGCACTTCGTTGAGCAGGTGCAAGGCCAGCACCCCCAGCAGCGCCACCAGAATCAGCGCGGCACACATGCCGCCATAGATACGCAGGAAGATCGAGTTCACAAGGGCATGTCGGCAGCGGCTTCGGGGACGAACAGATAACCCTTGCTGCGAATGGTCTTGATCAGCCGCGGGTGCTCCGGGTCATCGCCGATCTTGGGACGGATGCGCGAGATGCGCACGTCGATGGAGCGGTCCTGGCCGTCATAACCAATCCCCCGCAGGGCATTGAAGATTTCCTCGCGGGACAGAATCCGCCCGGCATTCACCACCAGCAGCCACAGCAGATCGAATTCGGCGCTGGTCAACTCGATTCCCACGTCGCTCAGCCAGGCTTCGCGCAGGGCGCTGTCCACCACCAAGGGCCCGAAGCGCAGGCGCCGGCTTTTCTCCGGGGCGGGCTCGGGCGTCTCGCTGCGCCGCAGCAGCGCCTGGATCCTGGCCAGCAACAGGCGGGGACGCACGGGCTTGCACACGTAGTCATCGGCCCCCAGGTCCAGCCCCATGACCTGATCCATATCATCGGTGCGGGCGGTGAGCATGAGGATCGGCCCATCGTAGCGATCCCGGACCTTGCGGCAGATGCTCAGGCCGTCCTCGCCGGGCAGCATCAGGTCGAGGATCACCAGGTCCGGCTGCTCGGCGATGATCCTGTCGGCAGCCAGGGCGCCATTGCCTTCGATCGCCACCTGCAGTCCGTTGCTCTCCAGATATTCACGGGTCAACTCAGCCAGACGCTGGTCATCCTCGACAATCAGTACCTGCCAGGCTTCTTGCTCCACGCTCGACCTCTTTATTGCCAGCACTCATTGGACACAAGGCACCCGTCTTTTTGTCATGAAAAAGGCGGATAACCTGTCGTGGAAAACGCAGTCGTCGCTGCATGGACCGCGGCGGATTGTAGCAACCGGCATGCGCCCCCACACAAGCGACTAAAACGACTCGGTCGGGGCGATTTTTTGTGATAGGGTTCGCGCCCGCAAAAATCCGCCCAAGGCAATTTTCAGGGATAAAAAACAGTGACGGACGGTTGCATGCACTGGGACTGCGGGCTGCATGAGTTTTACCCCAGTCCATACACAATTTACGCACAACCTTATCCACAGGCAGTACGTTGCAATCAGTCCCCCAAACGCATTATCTTGTAGCCCGGCGGCTAAAAATCCCTATATCTAGGGTTTTACACAAAAAACCAAACACAATTCAGACGAGAAACTCAAGCCCTTTTCTTGCCCCGTTTGGTGGAACCAATCGCTGTTTCAAAAGACCAACACCGCGCGTGCGGATGGCATCGTTTTCCACCCTGTCCAGGAGAAAGCGGTACGGGTGTTGCAGCCACAATACTGTCACCCACCAGGAATAAGGTGCCGAGCCACTGGCTCGACGCCCAAGACTTCGGCATGGAAGCGGCGCCCATAGCCCCCTTCCTGAACTGTCCCGAAGTCGTTATGCCCGGCCTCTGCCGGTTGTAGTGCTTCAGGACGGAACGGTGGGCACCTCATTGGTGCCCAAACAAACATAGAGAACGTGGAGACACCCATGCAAACCGACACAACTCGCGAGAACCCGCAGGCCAATGCGCCGCAGGCCGCCGATTCCAACCTGGATCTGTCTGCTACCGCCCCTGGCCAATTGCGCGTGATCAAGCGTAACGGCACTGTCGTTGCCTACACCGACGACAAGATCACCGTCGCTATCACCAAAGCGTTCCTCGCAGTTGAAGGCGGCACCGCCGCTGCCTCGTCGCGAATCCACGACACCGTGGCGCGCCTGACCGAGCAGGTCACCGCAACCTTCAAGCGTCGCATGCCTTCGGGCGGCACCATCCACATCGAAGAGATCCAGGATCAGGTCGAACTGGCCCTGATGCGTGCCGGCGAACAGAAAGTGGCCCGCGACTACGTGATCTACCGCGATTCCCGCGCCAAGGAACGCGCCACCCGCTCCAGCAGCGAAGCGCCGGTACAGGCCCACCCATCGATCCGCATCACTCGCGCCGATGGCAGCCTCGCGCCCCTGGACATGGGCCGCCTGAACACCATCGTCAGCGAAGCCTGCGAAGGCCTGGAAGAGGTCGACGGCGACCTGATCCAGCGCGAAACCCTGAAGAACCTCTACGACGGCGTAGCCCTGAAGGACGTCAACACCGCTCTGGTGATGACCGCTCGCACCCTGGTGGAGCGCGAGCCGAACTACTCGTTCGTCACCGCCCGCCTGCTGATGGACACCCTGCGTGCCGAAGGCCTGGGCTTCCTCGAAGTCGCCGAAAGCGCCACCCACCACGAAATGGCCGACCTGTACGCCAAGGCACTGCCGGCCTACGTCGCCAAGGGTATCGAGTTCGAACTGCTGAACCCGGTCCTGGCCGAATTCGACCTGGAAAAACTCGGCAAGGCGATCAACCACGAACGCGACCAGCAGTTCACCTACCTGGGCCTGCAAACCCTGTACGACCGCTACTTCATCCACAAGGATGGCGTGCGTTTCGAACTGCCGCAGATCTTCTTCATGCGCGTGGCCATGGGCCTGGCGATCGAAGAGAAACAGCGCGAAGACCGCGCCATCGAGTTCTACAACCTGTTGTCGTCCTTCGACTACATGGCTTCGACTCCGACCCTGTTCAACGCCGGCACCCTGCGTCCACAGCTGTCGAGCTGCTACCTGACCACCGTTCCGGACGACCTGTCGGGCATCTACGGCGCCATCCACGACAACGCCATGCTGTCGAAATTCGCCGGCGGCCTGGGCAACGACTGGACGCCGGTGCGTGCGCTGGGTTCCTACATCAAGGGCACCAACGGCAAATCCCAGGGCGTCGTGCCTTTCCTGAAAGTGGTCAACGACACCGCCGTCGCCGTGAACCAGGGTGGCAAGCGCAAAGGCGCTGTCTGTGCCTACCTGGAAACCTGGCACATGGACATTGAAGAGTTCATCGAGCTGCGCAAGAACACCGGTGATGATCGTCGTCGTACCCACGACATGAACACCGCCAACTGGATCCCCGACCTGTTCATGAAGCGCGTCTTCGATGACGGCAAGTGGACCCTGTTCTCGCCATCGGAAGTGCCGGATCTGCACGACCTGACCGGCAAGGCCTTCGAAGAGCGCTACGAGTACTACGAAGCCCTGACCGAATACAACAAGATCAAGCTGTTCAAGACCGTCCAGGCCAAAGACCTGTGGCGCAAGATGCTGTCCATGCTGTTCGAAACCGGCCACCCATGGCTGACCTTCAAGGACCCATGCAACCTGCGCAGCCCGCAACAGCACGTGGGCGTGGTCCACAGTTCGAACCTGTGCACCGAGATCACCTTGAACACCAACAAGGACGAGATCGCGGTCTGCAACCTGGGCTCGATCAACCTGCCGAACCACATCAAGGACGGCAAGCTCGACACCGCCAAGCTGCAACGCACCGTGAACACCGCCGTGCGCATGCTCGACAACGTGATCGACATCAACTACTACTCGGTGCCGCAAGCGAAGAACTCCAACTTCAAGCACCGTCCAGTAGGCCTGGGCATCATGGGCTTCCAGGACGCTTTGTACCTGCAGCACATCGCCTACGGTTCCGACGCGGCCGTCGAGTTCGCCGACAAGTCCATGGAAGCGGTCAGCTACTACGCGATCCAGGCTTCCTGCGACCTGGCCGATGAGCGCGGCGCCTACGAGACCTTCCAGGGCTCGCTGTGGTCCAAGGGCATCCTGCCGCTGGACTCGCAACAGATCCTGATCGAGGCCCGTGGCCAGAAGTACATCGATGTGGACCTCAACGAAACCCTGGACTGGGCGCCGGTACGTGCCCGCGTGCAGAAAGGCATTCGTAACTCCAACATCATGGCCATCGCACCGACCGCGACCATCGCCAACATCACCGGCGTATCGCAATCGATCGAGCCGACTTATCAGAACCTGTATGTGAAGTCGAACCTGTCGGGCGAATTCACCGTGATCAACCCGTACCTGGTACGCGATCTGAAAGCTCGCGGCCTGTGGGACTCGGTGATGATCAACGACCTGAAGTACTACGACGGTTCGGTACAGCAGATCGAGCGCATCCCGCAGGAGCTCAAGGAGCTCTACGCGACCGCATTCGAAGTGGAAACCAAGTGGATCGTCGACGCCGCCAGCCGTCGCCAGAAGTGGATCGACCAGGCTCAGTCGCTGAACCTGTACATCGCCGGCGCTTCGGGCAAGAAACTCGACGTGACCTACCGCATGGCTTGGTACCGTGGCCTGAAAACCACTTACTACCTCCGCGCCCTGGCCGCCACCAGCACCGAGAAGTCGACCATCAACACCGGCAAGCTGAACGCTGTTTCCAGCGGCGGCAACCACGGTGACGACTCGGTCCTGGCCGCTCCTGCCGGTCCTGCTCCAGTGCCGAAGGCTTGCGCCATCGACGAGCCGGATTGCGAAGCTTGCCAATAAGCTGAGCTGACAGGTGCCTGCGGGCACCTGCCACAACCCCCGATAGACCTCCGGTTTATCGGGGGTTTTCTTTTGCCCGCAACACAGCTGCAGGTGCCAGCTTGCCAGCGAACAGCTCCGAAGCCTTGCACTGCTTCAGAGAGCGCCTTCGCTGACAAGCCAGCCCCTACGGCAGAGGCTCCTGCAGGGTAAACAGCGCCATCGAACAGGCACAAAAAAGCCCCTCAAGGAGGGGCTTTTCGTACAGCGTGTCAGCCAACCCGCATCAGGTCATCTGGATGATGGTCTGCATGATGGTGCTCTGGGTGGAGATGGTCTTGGCGTTCGCCTGATAGTTGCTCTGGGCCTTGATCAGGTTCACCAGTTCGTTGGTCAGGTTGACGTTGGACTCTTCCAGGGAGTTAGACACTACCGCGCCCAGGGTTCCGGTCTTCGGTGCGTCATAACCTGGAATACCCGACGAGTAGGTTTCTTTCCACTGGGTGCCGCCTACCGGCTGCAGGCCTTGCTCGTTGGTGAAGCTGGCCAGGGAGATCTGGCCGATCGGCTTGGTCTGCTCGTTGCTGAAGTTGGCCAGCATGACGCCGGTGCCGTCGATGGTCAGGCTGGAGATCTGGCCAGTGGAGTAACCGTTCTGCGCGATCACCGAGCGGTTGGTATCGCCGAATACCGAACCGGTCTTGGTCATATCGATCTTCACGCCGCCCGGCGCAGGCGCTGCACCATTGGGAACGAAGACACCGTTGACCACATCACCCGGAGTCCAGGCAGTCATGGCGATATTGTTGCCATTGACGGTGAACTGGCTGACGGCCGGTGCAGCAGGCGGCGTCAGGGTCTGCAGCTTGCCCGAGGAGTCAAACTTGATAGTGATCGGCGCCTGGTTGGCCATGGTGAAAGCCGTACCATCCGGGTTGCGACCATCGATCAGGGTGTAGGTCTGCCATTCGTTGGGGTTCTGCGTCTTGATCATGTACTGATCCATGACGTGCTTGTTGCCCTGGGTGTCATACACCGGGGTACTGAACTGCTTGGTGTAGGTGGTGTTCTTGGTCGGATCGAACACATAAGCCGGAGCCGGCGCCACCGGGTTGACGTTGATCGGATCGGCGTCGGAGTTCAGGTTGATGGTCGAGGAGATCGAGTCGGTTGGCTTGGGCGCCAGGTTCGAGGTGTCGATCCGCAGGTCGGTCAACACACCGTTGATGATCTTGCCATTGGCATCCACGGCATAGCCTTGCAGACGCGCAGTGCCATCACTGTTGGTGATGAAGCCATCCTTGTCGGTCTTGAAGGTACCGGCACGGGTGTAGGTCAGGGAGCCGTTGGTGCTCAGCACGAAGAAGCCCTGGCCCTGGATACCCATGTCCAGCACGTTGCCGGTGTTGTTGATGTCACCGTTGGTGAACTGCTGGGAAACGTTGGCCAGGCGCACGCCGTTACCAATCACCTGGGTGCCGCTGCCCAGCTTGGTGGCCGAGTAAACGTCGGCAAACTCCGCGCGGGAGGACTTGAAGCCGGTGGTGGCGACGTTGGCGATGTTGTTGCCGGTAACGTCCAGCTGTTTGTTGGCAGCGTAGAGACCGCTAAGGCCGATATTGAAAGACATATTCCACTCCTTGTGCCGGTTAGTCGGCTCTAGATACCAATGGTTTGTACTTTGGACAGGCCAATCGGGCTGGTCATGCCGGCAAGGTTCAACATCAACTCGCCGCCGGTCTGGCTGATAGTCACACTGTTGACGGTCGCCGGCAGGTAGGTGATCAGATCAGTGCCCTTGCCATCGATGGTGGTGCTGGCCTTGAAGCTGTAGCTGCCCGGATCCGCCTTGGTGCCGTCCGTCTTGGTGCCATCCCAGACGAAGCTGGCGCTGCCGGCCTTCTGGCTGCCCATGTCGATGGTCTTGACGGTGTTGCCGTTCTTATCGGTGACGGTCACGGTGACCGAACTGACGCTGGATGGCACGGTGACCGAGCCGGTCATGCTCTTGCTGGTGTCAACCTGGGTAGTGCCGGTCTGCACGATCACCGAACGGCCCACCAGGGACGAAGCCTGCAGCGCCTGGGAAGACTTGTAGTTGCCCGTGATCGAGTTCACCGAGCTATTGAGGGTGGTAATCCCTTCCAGGGTGGAGAACTGCGCCAACTGGGCAACGAACGCACTGTTGTCCTGAGGATCCAGCGGGTTCTGGTTGTTCAGCTGGGTCACCAGCAGCTTGAGGAACGCATCCTTGCCCAGGGACTGCTTGCCAGTGGTGCTGTTGGTAGCGGCCGCCAGGCCGTCGGCACTGGTAGTGGTCGTGGTTTTCTTTGACGAGTTGGCCAATACGTCCTTGAGGGACGGGCCGCTGGTGGTGTCAGTAACGCTCATTGGCTTCGCCCCTTATCACTGACCGAGGGTCAGGACCTTCTGCATCATGGTTTTGGCGGTGTTCATCATTTCAGCGTTGGTCTGGAACGAGCGGCTGGCGGAAATCATGTCGGCCATTTCTTCCACCACGTTGACGTTGGGGTAGTAGACATAACCCTTGGCGTCGGCGGCCGGATGGTTCGGTTCGTAGCGAGCTTCCAGATTGCTCTGGTCTTCCACCACGCCCAGCACCTGCACGCCCTGGCCTGCGGCGTCCTGGTTCTGGAACAGCGAATCGCTGCCGCCACTCTGGGCACCCTGGAACATGGTGGCGAATACCGGATGACGCGCGCGATAGGTCTGGTCGATGCTCGACGACACGCTCTCGGCGTTGGCGATGTTACTGGCGACGGTGTTCAGACGCGTGGTCTGAGCGCTCATGCCACTACCGGCAATATTGAAAACACTGGCGAGGGACATGGATTACTCTCCGCGCAGGGCTGCTACCAGCCCTTTGAATTTGCTGTTGAGCAGCGTGAAGCTGGCCTGGAAGTCCACCGAGTTCTGCGCATAGCTCGATTGCTCCAGCTGGGCGTCCACGGTGTTCTGGTCGATCGAAGGCTGCATCGGGGTCCGATACAGCAGCGACTCGTCGCCACTGCTCAGGCCCTGGGCTTCGATGTGCCGGGTGTTGGTCATGTTCAACGCGAAGGTGCCGTTCTTGACCTTTTCGTTCTGCTCGGCGAGCACGGCGGAAAAGTCCAGATCCCGAGCCTTGTAGTTCGGGGTGTCGGCGTTGGCGATGTTGTTGGCCAGCACTTCGGCGCGCTTGGCGCGAAAGCCAAGAGCCTGTTCGTGGATACCGAGCGCTTTATCGAAGCTGATGCTCATGTCGGAAACCTTTGGGTGACCTGATTTTTCGTAATCTGGCTTTAGCAAGCTACGTGCCAAGTCCTTAAGCCCCGTAAATCAAGGCTTTGCCGACAGCGGCAAGACGGCAATGCCAGAAAAGCGGCAATGGCCTTCCGCGAATCGCCGGCAAAGCGGCAAGCGCCCTGCCGCATTTGCCACTGTTTGCAAGAAACTGACGCGCACAAAAAAGGAGGCCTGATGGCCTCCTTTTCGCTGCTGCAACTGTTGATCACTTCGCCTGGTAGATGATCCCCGGGCTGCATTGCACCATCTGGTAATGGTCCGGCAGGCCATTGAGCGCTTCGGAAGCCCCCAGAAACAGATAACCGCCAGGTTTCAGAGTGCTGTGAATGCGCATCAGGATGTCCTTCTTGACCTCGGCCGAGAAGTAGATCAGCACATTGCGGCAAAACACGACATCGAACTTGCCCAGACTGGCATAGCTGTCCAGCAGGTTGAACGAGCGAAACTCCACTCGACTCTTGATCGGCGCCTTGACCACCCAGCGTCCCGGCCCCTTGGGGTCGAAATAACGCTGCAGACGCTCGGCAGAAAGCCCGCGCCCAATTGCCAGGCTGTCATATTCGCCGGTCTTGCAGTTGTTGAGCATGGTTCCAGACAGGTCGGTGGCAACGATCTGCACCCCCATCTTCAACTGGCCCATGTTGCTGCGCTCGAACTCATCGATGGACATCGACAACGAATAGGGTTCCTGCCCCGACGAGCAAGCCGCCGACCAGATCCGCAAACGCTGGTTGGGGCTGGCCTTGATCGCTTCGGGAAGCACCTTGTTCTTCAATACTTCGAAGGGATAGGTGTCACGAAACCACAAGGTTTCGTTGGTCGTCATCGCGTCTACCACCATCTCGCGCAATCCGCTGCGAGGCTGGGTCTGAATCCGCTGAACCAGCTCACCCAAGGTTTTGAGACCTTGCTGCTCCATCAGTTTGTTGAGACGGCTCGAGACGAGATATTGCTTATTTTCCCCGAGCAAAATACCACAGGCTTTTTCCAGGAAGACCCGGAACTGTTCAAAATCCAAATTACCCGTAGACAATGCTGCCGCCTCTTAAATCTTATGTCCGCCAGGGGCTGATGCCCTCAGCTGTGGTCTGCTGCTTTGATCCGGTCAACTACCCGGGAAGCCAGGTCATCAGGACGGAACTTGGCAAGGAAGTCATCGGCACCGACCTTCTTCACCATCGCCTGATTGAACACCCCTGACAACGAAGTATGCAGGATGATATGCAGCTTTTGCATGCGTGGATCATTACGTATCTCGGCCGTGAGGGTGTAGCCGTCCATTTCGGGCATCTCGATGTCGGAAATCATCATGAGGAATTCCTCTTCCGGCTTCTTGCCCTCATCCACCAGCTTGCGCAAGTAGTCCAACGCTTGTCGCCCATCGTTCAAGGCCACCACCTCGACACCTACGGTCTGCAGGCAGCGAGTCACCTGTTTGCGCGCCACCGATGAGTCATCAACGGTCAGCACCCGCAGGGAAACAGCCTTGTGTTGGGTCTCGACATCCACCACGCCCACCGAAATGGACTCCGAGGTAGGGGCGACTTCCGCCAGCACCTTCTCGACGTCAATGATCTCGACCAACTGATTGTCCACCCGAGTGACAGCCGTGAGGTAATGGTCACGGCCAGTCCCCTTGGGCGGCGGATGGATTTCTTCCCAGTTCATATTGACGATGCGTTCCACCGAGCGCACCAGAAACCCTTGGGTCTTGGTGTTGTACTCAGTGATGATGACGAACGGATTGCTCTGATCCTGCAACCCGCCAGCACCGGTGGCCATTGCCAGATCCAGGATCGGAATGGTCGCCCCTCGTATATTCGCGACACCGCACACCACAGGATTGGATTTGGGCATCAGGGTCAGCTTGGGGCATTGCAGCACCTCGCGAACCTTGAACACGTTGATCCCGTAGAGCTGCTCACCGTCCAGACGGAACAGCAGCAGCTCCAGGCGATTCTGCCCAACCAATTGCGTGCGCTGGTTTACCGAATCCATTACACCAGCCATGCCCAGACTCCCCGAAGCTTTAAGATCCGACGCACGCTCATTGCTAAACGGCACGGCGCTTGCTTTTTAACTGTTATGAACGCCAAAACGACATTTTTCCGACGCCTGACATCCCCCTACCGCACATTGCTCTGCGGGCTGTCGGCGTTGTGTATCTTAAACCCTGGCGGCCCTGCCGTTGCTGATTCGGTCACCCTGCCTGATCTACTTATCGGCGTCACTCAAGGGTTTCTTGAATTCACGGTAGAAGACTACCTGGCTACCAGTCAAACGGAAGGACGCTACGAAATTCAGGTCAACCAGCTGGATCCCCGTATGCGCATGCCGGCGTGCGACAAGGAATTGACAGCGAGCCTGGAAAGTCCTGCCCAGCCACTGGGCAGGGTCACGGTCAAGGTACGCTGCGAAGGCAGCTCGCCCTGGACCGTGTTCGTCCCGGCCCAGGTCAAACTGTTCCGCGAAGTGGTCACCAGTTCACGACCACTCAAACGCGCCGGCATCATCGAGCCCGAAGACGTTGTGCTGCGCGAGCGGGACATCAGCCTGAGCAATCAGGGCTACCTGACCTCGGTAGACCAGGCCATTGGTCAGAAACTTGTCCGACCAATGGTCGCCGACCAACTTGTTACCCTGGGTCATCTGGAACAGGCAGAGGTGGTGCGCAAAGGCGATCACGTAGTGATCTCGGCACGCAGCGGCACCCTGAATGTACGAATGCCGGGAGAAGCACTGTCTAACGGCGGTATGAGCGAGCAGATTCGGGTCAAGAACCTGAATTCGCAACGAGTGATCAAGGCTCGTGTCACCGCCCCTGGACAGGTGGAAGTTGCCATGTAGATAACTGGCGCTCGACTCGCTCGTTCCCTAAACTGTGGCCAATCAGAGGTCGCAGATACCTGCGTTGGCTTATCGACAATCGAGCCTAAAGTTTTTCAGGGTATGGCCGAAAACATGGCAAGCGTCCAAATACCCAGAGGTTTTCTTCATCATGGTCATCGACTTCAGCCGTTTAAACAGCTCCCCTTTACTGACAGGCAGTACGCGTACCGGCACCAGCAAGGAAACCGGCGATGCCGGCAAGTCCGTGCCGCTGGCAACTGCAGCCGAGACCAGCAAAAGCGGGGAATCGGTACACCTCAGCAATGAGGCTCAACAGTTGCAGAAAATCACCGACAAGCTGCGCGATCAGCCTGCTGTCGACAAGGCCCGAGTGGCCGAGTTGAAGCAAGCCATTGCCGATGGCAGCTACAAGGTCGACAGCAACCGTGTAGCCAGCAAACTGCTCAACTTCGAAGCCCAGCGCTAGCCCCAGGCTTGCGCCAGGCTTTTGGACGCTTAATCCCCAAGGCCAGCCATGCACGACACGAATCTACTGCAACTGATCAACGATGACCTTGCTCCAGCGCAACAACTGCTGGAACTGCTCAGAGCCGAATCCGTAGCCCTGCACGGCCGTGACATGCCGCTGCTGGAGGATATTCTGGCGCAGAAACAGGCCCTGGTCATTTTGCTGGAACAGCATGGCCGCAAACGCACAGAGATCCTCGCCAGCCTTAACCTGCCGACCAATCGTGCCGGTCTTGAACAACTGGCCAGTCACTCGAGCGTGGGCGATCAACTGCTTGAGCAGGGCAGCCGACTGACCCAACTGCTCGCCGACTGCCAGGCCACCAACGAACTCAATGGCCGCTCGATCCAGATTCAGCAGGCCAGCACTGCCAACCAGTTGAAAATTCTCAACGGCGGCGAACCCCCAGCCCTTTATGACGCCCGCGGCTCCACCTCTATGCTTGCGAAGCCCCGCCCACTCAGTCAGGCTTAAACCCCAAAAATGAGCGCGCGCTACCAAGCCGTGAAACATGCTGGCAGAATGCCAGCTCCTGCGTGTAGTTGTATTTTGTCTGGAGATTGATGAACCGTGTTCAACGCCTCAAACGCGGAAGATGCTCCGCAGCCACCCAAGGTGTTCACCACTGCGTTGGAAATTTCCTCCAACCTGCGGTTGCTGCAAGAGAGCCACGACCCGCTGATCATCACTTTCCATGAGCGCAGCCAGCGTTTCCAGAGCTATCTGGTGGAAGTGGACCGCGACAGCAACATGATTGCTCTCGATGAAATGATTCCCCGCGACGGCGAGCGCTTCCTGCTGGCAGGCGAACCGTTTCGTGTTGAAGGCTTTCATGAAGGCGTGCGCATCGCCTGGGAAAGCAATGGCACGCCAACCCTGGACGAGTCCAATGGCGGCCGCTGCTACCGCACCACCTTGCCGGACGAAGTGGTCTACCATCAGCGCCGCAACGCTTTCCGTGCCGCACTCAAATTGGCGCAGTTGGTGGATATCGAACTGAGCGGCGAAAAACTCAAGTCCCCGTTGACCGGCAAGCTGCTGGATATCTCCGCCACCGGCTGCAAACTGCGCTTCGATGGCGATATTTCCTCGCGCCTGCAACTGGGCCAGGTCTACGAACGTTTTATCGCCGCCCTGCCCTTCGGCAGCATGACTGCCCCGGTCGAGCTGCGCTATCTGCACCACGAAGAACGCATCGACACCACGTTTGCCGGCGTGCGCTTTCATAACATGAGCGGCCTGGTCCAGCGCCAGGTAGAGCGCTTCGTCTATCAGTTGCAGCGTGAAGCACGGCGCTTCGACAAAGACGACCTCTGATTCAGCAGACACCATTGAAAACGGGCAGAGCCTTGCGGCGACTGCCCGTTTTGCATTTCTAGGGCCTGGCCCCGCTCAGGTGATCCCGAGCGCAATCCTCCGGCGGCACCTCATCCGGCGCTTGCGGCGTATCGGGCTCTGCAGCCGGCGTGGCGTCCGGCGCGGGAGCGGTCTGCATCTGATCCTGGACCACCTGCTCGTCTACCCGCGGATCGAGAGCCGCCACCAGAGGCGAACTGGACATACTGTCCGGCATCGCCACGTGATGCAGCGGCGCATCGTCCACCTGATGCAGATTGGTCACCGCCTTCGGTCGAATCCGCCAGACCAGCACAAGGGCAAAGAAACTGAAGAAGGCATAGAGCATCTGGCTGCCGAACAACTTCATCAGCACCCCAGCCACCAACGGGCCGACGCTTGCCCCAACGCCATAGGTGACCAACAGCATCGCCGTCAGCGACACCCGTCGATCACTTTCCACATGGTCATTGGAAAAAGCCACCGCCAGCGGATAGAGGCAGAACTGCACCAGAGAACAGAGGAATCCAAGGACGAACAGCAGTTCCAGAGGCACTGCCGGCAGCACCGCCAAGGGCAAGGCCACCACTGCCAGGAACAAGGCAAAACAACGAATCAACAGGGCCCGATCATAACGATCGGACAACCAGCCCAGCGGCCATTGCACCACCAGCCCGGCAAAGATACAGCTGCCCATGAACAGACCCACCTGCTCGGTGCTAAGCCCCTGCTGCGAGGCGTAGAGCGGCGCCAGGCCGTAGAACGAGCCGACGATCAGGCCCGAGCCCAATACGGTACTCAGGGACTGCGGCACCCGCTTGATAAAGAAGCGCGGCTCCATCGGCGCCGGGTGCAGAGGTGCCGGGTGAATACGCCGGGTCATGGCCACCGGCACCAGGCACAAGGCAAAGCACAGGGCTACCAGCATCAACAGCTCCGGCCCCAGAGCCGGGTGCATGACCAGTATCAACTGCCCCAGCACCAGCCCCAGGTAAGAAGCGATCATGTAGCCGCTGAACACCAGTCCACGCTGATTGGCGTCGGCCTGCTCATTGAGCCAGCTTTCGATGACCATGTACTGACACATCATCCCCAGGCCGACGATCATCCGCAGCACCAGCCAGGCTGGCAGCCAGTCCACCAGACCGTGCCCAAGCACCGCCGCGCCGACGATCCCGGCACAGGTGGCGTAGGCACGGATGTGGCCGACCCGGGCAATCAGCCGATGACCCAGCTTGCCGCCCAATACCAGGCCGAAATAGTTCGCCGCCATCAGGGCCCCCACCCACAGGCCATCGACATGGTCGGCCGCCAGGCGCAGGGCCAGATAAGTGCTGAGCAGACCCGAGCCGATCAACATCATCAGCGAGGCGAAATAAAGCGCTCGAAAGGATTTCCAGATTTGGCGCATCGGCGTTCCGAGCGGCTCCTTGAATGAGGTGCCGGCCCCCGGACAGATCGGGGCCCGGCCAGCGACGGGTTAGGTTATGCCTGGGCCGCTAACACACGCCGCTCCCAGGGAGTGATTTCATCAAAGAAGCTGGTCAACTCCATGGTCTTCGAAGCGATGTAGCCTTCGATGAACTCGGTGCCGAACAGTTCCCTGGCCAACTGACTACGTTTCAGACGCTCCAGTGCCGCATGCAAGGTACAAGGCAGGGACAAATTGTCCGGTACTTCGAACTCACCCTGGATCGCCGCCGTGGGCTCCAGTTCGTTCTCGATCCCATGCAGACCCGCAGCCAGGCTGGCGGCAATTGCCAGATACGGGTTGGCATCCGCGCCCGGCAGGCGGTTTTCCACCCGTCGCGCCACCGGTGAACTGGCCGGTATACGCAGCCCCGCAGCCCGATTGTCATGCGACCAGCAGGCATTGTTCGGCGAAGCGTAAGGATGGCACAAGCGCTGATAGGAGTTCACGTTAGGCGCGAACAACGCCGTGAAATCCGCCAGGCCGGCCTGCAGGCCGCCGATGAAATGACGGAACATCGCCGTCGGTTGCCCGGCCTCGTCACTGAAGACATTACGCCCACTGCCGATCTCCACCAGACTCTGGTGGATATGCATGGAGCTGCCGGGCGTGCGGGCCAGCGGCTTGGCCATGCAGACCACGATCAACCCGTGCTTGAGCGCCACTTCCTTGAGCAGGTGCTTGAACAGGAAAGTCTGATCCGCCAGCAGCAACGGATCGCCATGCAACAGGTTGATCTCGAACTGGCTGACGCCCATCTCATGCATGAACGTATCGCGAGGCAGGCCCAGGGCCGCCATGCATTCATAGACTTCCTTGAAGAACGGCCGCAGGCCGTTGTTGGAGCTGACACTGAACGCCGAATACCCCTCTTCCCGTCGACCATCCAGGCCAACCGGCGGCCGAAAGGCCTGAGCAGGATCGTCATTGGCCGCAAACACGAAGAACTCAAGCTCAGTGGCCACCACAGGCGCCAGGCCCAGGGCCGCATAACGCGAGATCACCTGCTTGAGTTGGCCCCGGGTGGACAGACGCGAACTTTCACCGCTGAGTTCGTCCGCGTCACAGATGGCCAGCGCTCGCGGCGTCTGGCTCCAGGGCAGGCGGTGAATCTGCCGGGGGTCGGCATTGAGCGCCAGGTCGCCGTCGTCGCTGCCGTAAAAACGTGCCGGCGGATACCCGCCCATGATGCATTGCAGCAGCACCCCCCGAGCCATCTGCAAGCGCCGCCCTTCGAGAAAGCCCTCGGCGGTCATCACCTTGCCCCGCGGCACGCCATTGAGATCCGCGGTGACGCATTCAATCTCATCAATGCCCGTCAATCGCTCGGCGAGTGAACTGTGGCCATCGGTTGTCATGACTCAATCCTTGTTGTTATACGAGCCGCGAACGGCGACCCGTACAAAATACGCATCACCCGTTCAGGATTTCAAGCAGGCAAGAATAAAATCCCGGGAGCGGACCCGCTCCCGGCGAACAACCCATAAAGCCAGGTCCAGCACGAACCTGTAGAAGAAAGAGAGCCCCCACAAGCGCTGACCGGCCAGGCCTGGCCTTTCAGAACCTCTTCCGCACCCGGACTGACAAGACGCTCAAGGCAGATACAGCTTGAACAGCCCGCCGCCCAAGGGGCCTCCGTTGCTGATACGGGTGTGTCCGCAGACACCATTGCGCTGGTGCAACTGGGCGATGCGCCCGGCAAAATACAGCCCCAGCCCGGTACTGCCGCTGCTCTGATTGATGCCCTGGACATAATCGTCCTGGCGCTCGATCAGCGCCTGCGGGTAGCCGCCGCCGTCGTCGTTGATGGACAGCACCACCTGCCCCTCTTCGTCACTGACCGTGATCAACAGGGCATGACGGGCATAACGCAGCGCGTTGTTGATGCAATTGGCCAGCACCGAGGCGATCAGTTCTCGATCGAAAAAGCCCAGGGGGCTCAAGGGATCGACCTCATAAGTGGCCGAGATGCCGCGACTCTTGAACACATCCTGATGGTTCACCAACTGCGCCTCGATGAAGTCATCCAGCTCATGGTAGGCCGGCTGCAACGGCAACTGATTGACGCCCAGCTTGTACAGCCCCAGGAGCTGCACCAGCATGCCGTTGAGGTGGGCGAAGTGGTAATCGATCACGCCCTGTTCGGGCGCGCGCTGCGCCTCGGAGAGTCGAGCCTGCCACTGACCGTGGGCCTGCATCAGCATGGCCAGGGAGTTTTTCATGTCGTGTACGGTGGAGGCGATCACCGTGGAAAAATCGAGCGCCTGTTGCTCTTCGTTCATTCACCAAACGCCTTGCTTCGCAGCTTCTGGTAGCGCGGATAACGCGCATCGGTATCGGGCATCATGCCGACCATTTTCAGGCACGCCTGGCATTCTTCCAGGAGTGCCGCGTCTGTATTCGGGTCTGTGCCGTGCAACAGCGACTGCGCCATATTCAGGGCAATACTGATGTTCTTCGGCTGCATGGCCAGGGCCTTGCGGAACAACTCGCGAGCCTCGCTGAGGTTGCCGGCCTTGTAACTGCGCACGCCCTGGCGGTTGATGTCGGCCGCCGCATTGGACGAACTGAGAATAGTCGGATCGTCCGTGAGCTTGGCGATGTTCTGCATGACCTTCGGATCGTCGCCATAGATCTCCGCACAGTTCTTCAACATCGTCGCGCCGGCACTGGCCTGCCCGAGCATCTGCAACTGCTTGGCCACCAGCAATGCTGCTTCCGGACTCATGAACTGCTCCATGCCGTCCAGACGCATCAGCGCCTGCTCGGTGAGCTTCTCCGCGGTTTCCGCATCATTGAGCAGCAGGCTGGTGGCTTTCATCAAACGCGCACGAATCTGCAGCCCCGGGTCGGTGGGATTTTCCTTGGCTACCGCACTCAGGGTCTGATTGATCTCCAGGCGGGTGCGGGTGTCCAGGCCCTTTTCGCTGCCCTTGCTGATCAGGGCATGGGCCAGGCCCAGGTTGCTTTCCGGGTCCTTAAAGCGCGACTGGGCGCCCTGGGATACAGCTTGGCGATAGGCCCTGGAAGCACTGTCAAAGTCTTCGTTGGCCATGGCCAGCTTGCCCAGCAACGCCTGACGACGCACCGCCAGCGGCGACAGGCGCACGGCCTCTTCGAGCACGCTCTGGGCGCGCTTGGTATCACCTTCGGCCACCAGCACATCGGCCAATCCGTCGTACAGCCCCGGCATCATCGGGAATGTCTTCAGGGCTTTTTCGTACACCGCCTTGGCTTCACCTATCTGTCCACGCTTGAACAGCAAACGGCCCAGGCCGACGTAGGCCCAAGGCAGTGGCCGATCGGCCAGGATGCTGTTGTACAGACGCTCCAGGGCCTCGTTTTGATGCATGTCGCGCAAGGCATCGGCCCGATAGCGCAGGCACAGGGGCGCGTAACGCGGGTCTTGCTTGCACAGGGCGACGCAGGCGTTGAGCACCTCCACCGGCTTGCCGCGGTCCAGGGCCTGGAGAATGGGTTTGAGCAGGGTCTTGCGCTGCTGCAGACGCTCCAGGCGCTGGGCAAGGCCGGAACGGTTGAACGGCTTGGTCAGGTAGGCATCGGGTTCGTGCTCCAGGGCACTGAGCACCATTGCCTGGCTGCTCTCGGCAGTCACCATGAGAAACACGCTCTCGTGACTGATGAGCTTTTCCAGCATCAAGTCTTCCAGCACCTGCTGGCCGTTTTTCTTGCCGTCGCCCAGGTGGTAATCCTGAAGAATGAAGTCGTAGCGCTTCTGCGCGCACATACGCAGGGCCTGTTCGCCGCTATCGGCGGTGTCCACGTCCTTGACGCCCAGCTCACGCAACATCGAACGCACCGAACTGCGGAAGTCCGAGAAATCATCGACGATCAAAAAGCTCTTTTGGTGGTACGCCAGCATCGAAGATTCCAGGCAAGTAAGAAGATCAATCCAGGGACAGCAAGACCCGCCCGGCTTCGCAGCCTGTTTTTGGCGCGCAGATAATAGCTGCTGGCCACAGGCTATCAAGCACTTTCAAGTCGACCTGTGATGCAGGTCGCCGCTTGGGAACACAATTGTCCACTGAAGTTATCGGCCGGACTTGCCAATCCCTTATAGAGGCCCGAGAGGATTTAACAGCTGCCAGCCTAGACGGCCCTGCGCAGAAAAACAGCGTTGCTGCATGGGCAAACCTTGGATTCCGAAACATCACCTGATAGCGTGCTGCGCCTTGAAGCCTCGATCATTTTTGGCCTGGAATACCGACACTGCGCGCAGGGTCGGCCGGAGCCAGGGGGTCTATCAGTAGCAGGCGCCACCGGCTTGCTACCCGGGTGTCGAAGGATCGGCATGACACCCGAAGACGGTACCCACGACGAGGCAATGCCGGTCCGCCAGGCAGTGCATCACCGGATGCGCAGGTCATTATCAAATGGAGTTAACGATGGCGCATGACAGCAGCGTGATAACCGGCATCGAACTGGAACAGTTCATGGACCGCCTTGAGGCGCAACAGCAGGAGCAGGAAGGCAATACCTGGCTGGCCCAACTGCAGGCACAGCCCCTGCGGGCCGACTCTCTGGCGTCCATCGACCGCCTGCACACCCTGTGGATGCAGGCCGGCGACTCAGCGGCGGCCCGGGCGGTGATCGAGAACGATGGCAACGCCCTGCTGCAGGCCTCGCCCGAGCCGGCGCGCGCCGAACTGCTGATGAACCTGGCCATCCTGCGCCTGCGGGTCGCCAGCTATCTGGATGACGACGCGACCCTGCTCGAGGTCCTCGAACAGCTCAACCAGATGGCCACGCAAACGCTGGACTTCAATGTCGAGCATTACCGTCGCTTCCGGATCTTCGACGAACTGGAGGGCGGCCGCCTCGAAGTCGCAGTAAAAACCATCGAAGTGCGCTACGCCCTGACTCTGAGCAACCCTGCCCGCGTGGCACTGCGAGCCTGGGATGCCGCCGATCAGTATCAGCGCCGCGCCCGCGTCCTGGCCTATCACGAGCGTGATGAAGACGCCCGCAGCGCCGCCCTGGAAGCGATCAATGCGCTGCGCAGCGCCGGGCCTGATCAGGACATCGACGAAGGCGACTGGCTGTGGCTGGGCAATGCGCTGATCGAGATCATCCCCTTGCGCCTGGCGCTGTTCGAGCAACCCATCGCCCAACTGACCGCCCACCTCTCCCTGCCAAGGCGCCGCGAGTGGGAGGTGCGCACCGCACGCCTGGCCGCCCGCGCCCTGCACGCCCAGGGTGACCTGGCCGGAGCCCTGAAGATCTGTAACGCCGCCGCCCTGAGCCTGGACTCCGACGGCGGTAGCAACTTCATCGAATATGAACTGCCTTGGCTGATGGAAGCCGGACGCATCGAGGAAGCTGGGCATCGCGCCTTCATCGATGTCTACGAGCGACAAACCGAAATGTGGCCGGCCACCGCCCGCCTGATCCTCAACCGCTTGCAGGACCCCGAGGATCACAACCCCTGGTGGCCAATCTGTGTGATGCGCGCTTGCATCAATGAAGAGGTCCTGCAGAGCTTTCTCTCGGCACTGCCAGAGCTCGATGCCAACGAGGCGGGCGCCTCCGCGCTGCTCGCGGCGCTGCATGCAGCCATGGAAGATCCGCAGTTGCTTGATCCACTGTTTGCCGCAGCACGGGCCGAAGCCCTGCGCCGCGCCCCCGAGCACCCGTGGATCCGGCGCCTGGCCGCCGTGCATGACGCTGAACGCGGCCTGATCGATGCTGCTAGCGAGGCCAGCCAACTGCAGGCGGCCATCCAGGCCGGACGGATGCAGGACAACCGCAGCGCCTTTTCGCTGTTTGCGGCGCAGGTCAAGAACTTGGGGGTGATCGAGGCCCTGAAGCAACCCAAGCCGATCCTGGCCAGCGGCATGTATGGCTACAACTACGCGGCGTTCATCGACGATCTGGTGGAAGCCGAGGCCGACAAACTGCCCAAAGAAGCCCGCGACCAGGCCTATTGGTTGCTGCGCGAGGCACAGAGAGATGCCTACGAGCAGGGCCAGGCCCATATGGAACGCTACTTCGCCAGCGGCAGCGGTCACCCGTTTGACGCCTGTGCCCACCTGTATTCCATGCTCTGCAACAATCTGGCGATCAACTATCGCTACTACAACGAACAGAACCGCAACGAGGAGGCGATTGACCTGCACCTGCGAGGCATCGCTGCCAGCTCGTTCGCGGAACACTACAACGGCCTGCTCAGCGCGCGCATTCGCATGGACGACAAGCCCGGCATCGTCGAAGCCGCAGAACAGCTGTGGCACTACTCGGCGGAATTCGGCTACAGCCGCCACGATCCAAACGACTACATCGCTTCGGTGGCCTACGCCCTGTACTCGCTGGATCGCGACAGCGAAATCCTTATCTGGCTCGAACGCCTGCTCAAATGGCAGGAAGAACAAGGCGTCAGCGACCAGCAACTGGACAGCTCAGCCCTGTTCGCCCGAGTCAAGTTGGCGCGCTATCTGGCCCATGCCCACCCGGATAATGCCGACAGCCTCTGGCAGCGCTATGAACCACTGGTCCTGGCCATGAACGAAGTCTCGGTGATGTCCTCCTCGGTAGACTTCCACCACGCCCGGGGACGCACCGCCGAAGCCATCGACTACTGCACACGCACCCTGGCCCTGTGCAATGACGAAGATGACTACGACATCAAGTGCCGGGCCCGCACCGAACAGCTCCTGGCGCAGCTCCAGGCACCGGCGCAAACAGTCGCCAAGAAAAGCTGGTGGCAGATATGGAAATAGGCACCGACCCACGCACCTCCAGCTATGCCCCGCGCAATCTGCTCAATGCCGACCAGCTCAAGGCCGGCATCGCTCAACGCAGTCAGGGCCGGGGCGATGAAGGGCCGGTGCAGAGCTGGCTGCTCAATCACTTCTACCGGCATCTGGTCGGTAACTTTGAGCCGGCGCGCGCCATTTTCAGCCTGGAGGAAGCCGCTAGCGCCCTGGGCAGCGACACCTTGCCCGCCTGGGTAGCCGGGCACTTCAAGGCCGCGGCCAAAGCCCTGAGCGAAGAAAGACCAAACGCAGTGGCGCCCTTGGTTTGGATCGACCCACTGGAACCACAGTTGCTGCAGCATGAGGCTGTGCTCGTGGAGTTCCTGACGTCGCGCAAAGGCACGGCACTGGAGGGCAAGCTCGATCGCATCACCTGCCCCCAGGCCCTGGCGCTGTGGGAAAAAGAGCATGCACAGATGGCAGCCCGTGTTGAGCAGGGCTGGCGTCAAAGCTCGGCTGACGCCCTGGATCTGACCCTGGCCTGCGCCGATCACAACTGGGTCGAGCTGCGCCCGCAAAGCCCGTTGCTGCGAGCAGAAATGGCCTTCGAAAGCTACGTGATGCGCCACTGCCTGGGGCAGTTTGCCAACCGCCGAGCCTTGACCGGCGGCTACGGCGAGCGTTATGCCGAAGCCGTGGAACAACAGAGCATGCGCGTGTTCAGCCTGCGTGATGCCCAAGGCCAGCCCCACATCACCGTCAGCCTGATCATCCAGGAGGATGGCGCATTGACCGTGGAGCAAGTCAAAGGCAAGCAGAACCGTCCCCCTATCGAACGCTACTTTCAGGACCTGCTGCGGTTCCTCAATACCCTGGATACCGACCTGCAGACCCCGGCCGACTGCATTGCCATCGGCATCGTGCGCACCGAAGCCGGCTGGCTGCGCATTGAGGAAGTCAGCGACGCCCAGACCCAGACGCGCCTGGTGGCGCGCTACCCGCAACTGTTTTACCGGCTGGATGCTCCTTCGGCCATGGTCGAGTGGCTGGTGGCGGCCCGTCAGTCCGACCTGCTGCTGGAGGTGGCTCCCAGGGCGCCGTCGGTGAAGTACGCCACCCGGCATATCTTCAAGAAAAGTCCCTGGCCACAACCCCACGCCGACGCCCCGTCATACCGGACCGAAGGGGTGACATGGACAGATATGTCCCCACTCCAGGAGGAGGAAATAGCGGCCTGGCAGGCCAGGAATCGGTGAACCGCAAATGATGACAGTAATAGCAGTAGCCTTCGGCGCCTGGCTGGTATGGCGCTACTACCGCCGCCAATCGCCTACCTCGCTGGTGGTATTCACCCCGCGCAAACGCTGGGCGTTGACGCTGGCGCAACCCATGGTCGACGCCACCGGGATGACGGGCTTCTTCGATCCCGATACCACCCACTTCATGGATCAGGCGAAAACTACTCTCAGGGCCCCACTGCTGCATCAGATCGGCTTTCGCAGCAATGCCACAGATGACGAAGTCCGTGAGCATTTGAACAGCACTCTGGAACGCCAGTGGTTTCGGATTGACCTGCACGGCCTGAACGCCAGCGACGACCCGCGAGCGGCCATGGCCTTTGCCTGCGTGCGCTGCGCCTTCTTCGTCCGTTGCGCAATGCTGATGGGCTGGATCGAAACCGAGAGCGGCTGGCGGATCCTGCTCCTCAACGCACAGCGAGCCCAGGACTGCTTCAGCGACTGGGAAGACTTCGGTAAAGCCTTCATGCTCGGACGCAGTCAGTGGGTAGCGGCATTCAGGGCCGACTCACTGGGGCAGGCGTTCAACGAAGCAAGCCTTGGCCGCCTGCTGACGCCGGGCAGCGGCATGTGGGCTGGGGTTGCCTGGCAGGGGTTGCCGGCGTTCTCGCCAGTGGCGGATTGAAATCACACAAGTGGGGAAGTGTCCTGTCCCCGTACCATTGAATGGCCTCATCGGCCTGATGAGACCCCTGCCCGTCATATTGGCAGGGGAGTCGAGGACGAACTTCACGCTGCTGCTGGGAACCCTGTAATGGGTCATGTACTGGCGGAACCATCCGCTCAGCGCATCAGCCGCCAAGCTGGTTCCGGGGAGCAGCATTACATAGAGCATCCCCCTCTTCTCCCAGCCGAGTATCAGCAACACCGATCACCGCGACCTGAACAATCCCAGGTGACTCCATGAGTGGGTGCTGGGAGGCAGTCCCCTGCTACAGGGCCTGATCGGAGAGAGCGAGAACAGCGGCTCTAGTGCACTCAGTCGACCGTCCCCCCCTTTCAAGCCAATGGCGGTAGAGCCCGCTCCAGCGGGGGTAGGCCGCAACCCCGGCACTGTCGCGGGGTGCTGGCAGCCGCAGCCGAGCGGTCATGGCCGGCCACAGCAGCGCAGCTTTTCTGCAGCGCAAAAACAAAACCCCAACTGCTTTCGCAATTGGGGTTTCGGAATTTAATCTTGACGATGACCTACTCTCACATGGGGAAACCCCACACTACCATCGGCGATGCATCGTTTCACTTCTGAGTTCGGGATGGGATCAGGTGGTTCCAACGCTCTATGGTCGTCAAGAAATTCGGTAGCCAGTCCGTTGCTTGTGCAACGTGCCAGCGAATGGGTATGTAATAGGTTTGTGTGCTTTGTGAGCGGTGCAAACTTTCGGTTCGTTTCGTCTTCACACACCGCAACTCGCTTCTTAAGCAAATTGCTTGGGTGTTATATGGTCAAGCCTCACGGGCAATTAGTATTGGTTAGCTCAACGCCTCACAGCGCTTACACACCCAACCTATCAACGTCGTAGTCTTCGACGGCCCTTTAGGGGATTCAAGATCCCAGTGAGATCTCATCTTGAGGCAAGTTTCCCGCTTAGATGCTTTCAGCGGTTATCTTTTCCGAACATAGCTACCCGGCAATGCCACTGGCGTGACAACCGGAACACCAGAGGTTCGTCCACTCCGGTCCTCTCGTACTAGGAGCAGCCCCTCTCAAATCTCAAACGTCCACGGCAGATAGGGACCGAACTGTCTCACGACGTTCTAAACCCAGCTCGCGTACCACTTTAAATGGCGAACAGCCATACCCTTGGGACCGGCTTCAGCCCCAGGATGTGATGAGCCGACATCGAGGTGCCAAACACCGCCGTCGATATGAACTCTTGGGCGGTATCAGCCTGTTATCCCCGGAGTACCTTTTATCCGTTGAGCGATGGCCCTTCCATACAGAACCACCGGATCACTAAGACCTACTTTCGTACCTGCTCGACGTGTCTGTCTCGCAGTCAAGCGCGCTTTTGCCTTTATACTCTACGACCGATTTCCGACCGGTCTGAGCGCACCTTCGTACTCCTCCGTTACTCTTTAGGAGGAGACCGCCCCAGTCAAACTACCCACCATACACTGTCCTCGATCCGGATAACGGACCTGAGTTAGAACCTCAAAGTTGCCAGGGTGGTATTTCAAGGATGGCTCCACGCAAACTGGCGTTCACGCTTCAAAGCCTCCCACCTATCCTACACAAGCAAATTCAAAGTCCAGTGCAAAGCTATAGTAAAGGTTCACGGGGTCTTTCCGTCTAGCCGCGGATACACTGCATCTTCACAGCGATTTCAATTTCACTGAGTCTCGGGTGGAGACAGCGCCGCCATCGTTACGCCATTCGTGCAGGTCGGAACTTACCCGACAAGGAATTTCGCTACCTTAGGACCGTTATAGTTACGGCCGCCGTTTACCGGGGCTTCGATCAAGAGCTTCGCGTTAGCTAACCCCATCAATTAACCTTCCGGCACCGGGCAGGCGTCACACCCTATACGTCCACTTTCGTGTTTGCAGAGTGCTGTGTTTTTAATAAACAGTCGCAGCGGCCTGGTATCTTCGACCGGCATGAGCTTACGGAGCAAGTCCTTCACCCTCACCGGCGCACCTTCTCCCGAAGTTACGGTGCCATTTTGCCTAGTTCCTTCACCCGAGTTCTCTCAAGCGCCTTGGTATTCTCTACCCAACCACCTGTGTCGGTTTGGGGTACGGTTCCTAGTTATCTGAAGCTTAGAAGCTTTTCTTGGAAGCATGGCATCAACCACTTCGTCACCTAAAAGGTAACTCGTCATCAGCTCTCGGCCTTAGAACCCCGGATTTACCTAAGATTCCAGCCTACCACCTTAAACTTGGACAACCAACGCCAAGCTGGCCTAGCCTTCTCCGTCCCTCCATCGCAATAACTAGAAGTACAGGAATATTAACCTGTTTTCCATCGACTACGCTTTTCAGCCTCGCCTTAGGGACCGACTAACCCTGCGTCGATTAACGTTGCGCAGGAAACCTTGGTCTTTCGGCGTGGGTGTTTTTCACACCCATTGTCGTTACTCATGTCAGCATTCGCACTTCTGATACCTCCAGCAAGCTTCTCAACTCACCTTCACAGGCTTACAGAACGCTCCTCTACCGCATCACTTACGTGATACCCGTAGCTTCGGTGTATGGTTTGAGCCCCGTTACATCTTCCGCGCAGGCCGACTCGACTAGTGAGCTATTACGCTTTCTTTAAAGGGTGGCTGCTTCTAAGCCAACCTCCTAGCTGTCTAAGCCTTCCCACATCGTTTCCCACTTAACCATAACTTTGGGACCTTAGCTGACGGTCTGGGTTGTTTCCCTTTTCACGACGGACGTTAGCACCCGCCGTGTGTCTCCCATGCTCGGCACTTGTAGGTATTCGGAGTTTGCATCGGTTTGGTAAGTCGGGATGACCCCCTAGCCGAAACAGTGCTCTACCCCCTACAGTGATACATGAGGCGCTACCTAAATAGCTTTCGAGGAGAACCAGCTATCTCCGAGCTTGATTAGCCTTTCACTCCGATCCACAGGTCATCCGCTAACTTTTCAACGGTAGTCGGTTCGGTCCTCCAGTCAGTGTTACCTAACCTTCAACCTGCCCATGGATAGATCGCCCGGTTTCGGGTCTATTCCCAGCGACTAGACGCCCTATTAAGACTCGCTTTCGCTACGCCTCCCCTATTCGGTTAAGCTCGCCACTGAAAATAAGTCGCTGACCCATTATACAAAAGGTACGCAGTCACAGAACAAAGTCTGCTCCCACTGCTTGTACGCATACGGTTTCAGGATCTATTTCACTCCCCTCTCCGGGGTTCTTTTCGCCTTTCCCTCACGGTACTAGTTCACTATCGGTCAGTCAGTAGTATTTAGCCTTGGAGGATGGTCCCCCCATATTCAGACAAGGTTTCTCGTGCCCCGTCCTACTCGATTTCATGACTAAGAGATTTTCGCGTACAGGGCTATCACCCACTATGGCCGCACTTTCCAGAGCGTTCCGCTAATCTCAAAGCCACTTAAGGGCTAGTCCCCGTTCGCTCGCCACTACTAAGGGAATCTCGGTTGATTTCTTTTCCTCAGGGTACTTAGATGTTTCAGTTCCCCTGGTTCGCCTCTTGCACCTATGTATTCAGTACAAGATAACCATCTTATGATGGCTGGGTTCCCCCATTCAGAGATCTCCGGATCAAAGTCTGTTTGCCGACTCCCCGAAGCTTATCGCAGGCTACCACGTCTTTCATCGCCTCTGACTGCCAAGGCATCCACCGTATGCGCTTCTTCACTTGACCATATAACCCCAAGCAATCTGGTTATACTATGAAGACGACATTCGCCGAAAATTTGCAATTTAACTCACAAATTTTACCTTAGCCTGATCCGTTACCAGTGAAAGTAACGTTCAGTCTATCTTTCTATCACATACCCAAATTTTTAAAGAACGATCTAATCAAAAGACTAGAAATCAACATTCAATGTGAATGCTCATTTCTAAGCTTTCAGAAGCAGTTTATGGTGGAGCCAAGCGGGATCGAACCGCTGACCTCCTGCGTGCAAGGCAGGCGCTCTCCCAGCTGAGCTATGGCCCCATAACAAAATTGGTGGGTCTGGGCAGATTCGAACTGCCGACCTCACCCTTATCAGGGGTGCGCTCTAACCAACTGAGCTACAGACCCAATTTCGAGCTTGTAACTGTTAGCTTGGAGCTATCAGCTTGGAGCTTAAAGCTGCTTCTATCGTCTTCTTCAATGAATCAAGCAATTCGTGTGGGAGCTTATGAAGCAGCTGATGTCGTCGATTAAGGAGGTGATCCAGCCGCAGGTTCCCCTACGGCTACCTTGTTACGACTTCACCCCAGTCATGAATCACACCGTGGTAACCGTCCCCCCGAAGGTTAGACTAGCTACTTCTGGTGCAACCCACTCCCATGGTGTGACGGGCGGTGTGTACAAGGCCCGGGAACGTATTCACCGCGACATTCTGATTCGCGATTACTAGCGATTCCGACTTCACGCAGTCGAGTTGCAGACTGCGATCCGGACTACGATCGGTTTTATGGGATTAGCTCCACCTCGCGGCTTGGCAACCCTTTGTACCGACCATTGTAGCACGTGTGTAGCCCAGGCCGTAAGGGCCATGATGACTTGACGTCATCCCCACCTTCCTCCGGTTTGTCACCGGCAGTCTCCTTAGAGTGCCCACCATAACGTGCTGGTAACTAAGGACAAGGGTTGCGCTCGTTACGGGACTTAACCCAACATCTCACGACACGAGCTGACGACAGCCATGCAGCACCTGTCTCAATGTTCCCGAAGGCACCAATCCATCTCTGGAAAGTTCATTGGATGTCAAGGCCTGGTAAGGTTCTTCGCGTTGCTTCGAATTAAACCACATGCTCCACCGCTTGTGCGGGCCCCCGTCAATTCATTTGAGTTTTAACCTTGCGGCCGTACTCCCCAGGCGGTCAACTTAATGCGTTAGCTGCGCCACTAAGAGCTCAAGGCTCCCAACGGCTAGTTGACATCGTTTACGGCGTGGACTACCAGGGTATCTAATCCTGTTTGCTCCCCACGCTTTCGCACCTCAGTGTCAGTATCAGTCCAGGTGGTCGCCTTCGCCACTGGTGTTCCTTCCTATATCTACGCATTTCACCGCTACACAGGAAATTCCACCACCCTCTACCATACTCTAGCTTGCCAGTTTTGGATGCAGTTCCCAGGTTGAGCCCGGGGCTTTCACATCCAACTTAACAAACCACCTACGCGCGCTTTACGCCCAGTAATTCCGATTAACGCTTGCACCCTCTGTATTACCGCGGCTGCTGGCACAGAGTTAGCCGGTGCTTATTCTGTCGGTAACGTCAAAATACTCACGTATTAGGTAAGTACCCTTCCTCCCAACTTAAAGTGCTTTACAATCCGAAGACCTTCTTCACACACGCGGCATGGCTGGATCAGGCTTTCGCCCATTGTCCAATATTCCCCACTGCTGCCTCCCGTAGGAGTCTGGACCGTGTCTCAGTTCCAGTGTGACTGATCATCCTCTCAGACCAGTTACGGATCGTAGCCTTGGTGAGCCATTACCTCACCAACTAGCTAATCCGACCTAGGCTCATCTGATAGCGTGAGGTCCGAAGATCCCCCACTTTCTCCCGTAGGACGTATGCGGTATTAGCGCCCGTTTCCGGACGTTATCCCCCACTACCAGGCAGATTCCTAGGCATTACTCACCCGTCCGCCGCTCGCCACCAGGTACAAGTACCCGTGCTGCCGCTCGACTTGCATGTGTTAGGCCTGCCGCCAGCGTTCAATCTGAGCCATGATCAAACTCTTCAGTTCAAACATCTTTGGGTTTTGAGAAAACCCTAAACTTGGCTCAGCAATCGTTGGTTACATCTTTGATTTCTCGCGGAGTAACTTGTGATGCTGATAATCTTTTTGACTATCAGTCTGACCCCACAAGCACCCACACGAATTGCTTGATTCAGTTGTTAAAGAGCGGTTGGTTAAGACCTTTCGTCTCAACCGAGGCGCGCATTCTACAGCAGCCTCATTTGCTGTCAAGCGGTTTTTTTAGAAGTTTTTGAAGATTTCCTCAACAACTTCAACCACTTGCGCTTTCGATCTCTCGTTAGCGGGAGGCGAATTCTACAGCGTTACACGCTGCTGTCAACACCTCTTTTTAACCGCTTTCGACCGAGACGATCGAATCGTTAACAAGGCGAAAGCACGCTGCCATAACCTTCACGAGCGACGCAGCACTCCAGCAATGAAACCAGGCCATTACAGCAGCAACCGAACAATGACGTTGACGTCCAGAGATCAACGCACACACCGAAGGCATCAGGTTTCAAAGAAGAGAAGCAGGAGTTTGGCCAAACAAAAAGCCACGACCGACCTTGATACAGGTGGCGACTATAAGAAGGAGGGAATCTTGGAGAAAGATGGTGTCCCAGGGCAGGTTCGAACTGCCAACCTTCCCCTTAGGAGGGTCATTAGAGGCGCCGGCCCACTTGGCCAAACCCAGTGTTTATTGGGCTTCGCGTCCGGTTGTGTCCGTAAAAACGACGCCGTATAGTTCTTTTTGCACCCACCATGCACCCATGGGAACAAATTGAAAGAGAAGCTAACGGCAAAACTGCTTACCTCGCTGCAGGTCACTGGCAGCGAATATGAGGTTCACGACACCACCGTCACGGGCCTATTCGTTCGGGTGACTGCGGCCGGCGCGAAATCGTACGTTGTGTCCTGGGCCCGCGGCCGCAAGAAGACACTGGGGCGAGTTGGCATTCTCACCTTAGACCAAGCCAGGACCGAGGCAACTCAGTATCTCGCAGAGGCTCGAGCGCTTGGCGAACCACTTGCCGTTACCCAAAAGCGCAGAGGAACCGCCCTACCCTCGCTACGTGAGTTCATCGAAGACACCTATATGCCGTGGTTCAAGACTCACCACAAAGGCCACGAGAAGACCCTGCACACCCTGAGCTGCAACTTCGACGCGATCATGTCACAGCGCCTCGACGCAATCACCGGCCGCGACCTGGACCAGATCCGTACAGGATGGATGCAGTCAGGCAACAAGCCGTCGACGGTCAATCGCAAAATGGGCTCCATCAGTGGCGTCTTCAGCAGAGCCGTTGAATGGGAGTACATCGACGCCCACCCGATGGATCGACTCAAAGCCCTCAAGGTCGATTCGATGGGATTGGTCCGCTACCTGGACGGCGATGAGACAAAGCGCCTACGAGAAGCACTGGACGCCCGCCAAGAAGAAACACGGGCTGAGCGTGAGAGTGCGAACAAGTGGCGAGCTGACCGCGGCAAGGATTTGATGCCGAGCTTGCTACACATCCCTTTTACCGACCACCTAAAGCCCTTGGTTCTGGTGTCGCTAAATACCGGCATGAGGCGCGGCGAACTGTTCGACCTGAAATGGTCAGCGGTGAACTTCCAAACGAAGACGATCACCGTCGCAGGCGCCACCACCAAAACTAGCGACACGCGACATATCCCGATGAACAAGGAAACGGTCGCTGTGCTGGAGGGCTGGAAGAAGCAGGCCGGCAAATCTCGCTATGTGTTTCCCAGCCAGGAAGGCGGCCGCCTGGAAGACGTTAAAAGCGCCTGGCTCAAGCTACTGGAGAGAGCCAAAATCGAGGGGTTTCGCTGGCACGATATGCGCCACGACTTCGCGTCACGCTTGGTTATGGCCGGCGTACCGCTCAACACGGTCCGGGACCTGCTGGGGCACGCCGATATCAAGATGACGCTGAGGTACGCCCACTTGGCACCTGGAACAAAGGCCGCAGCAGTCGAGTTGATATAGCCCCTAACCTCTGGCCATTCTCAGAAAATCCTCGTAATCAATCTTCATGGGCTTATTCGCCTCAACAAACTTAGCGTAAGCGCAAAGGTCCTCCCACTCCTCCCGGATTTTTTCGATATTTAAAGCGGTAGTTTTGTACACATCTTTGTAGGTAGCCCGTTTTCGTGGTTCCTCAAAGAGGTCAAAATCTCCCTTGAACCTAGCTGTCGTGGTCTCAACGCACACCACATAGGTTTCTCGGTCTACCAGCTGGTCGCTGATAAACCCTAGGCGAAGCGTGTAGATAATCGGGTCATCGCTCCACAACCACTCCACAACACTCAAGACCGACGCCTTGCCTCTGCTCCCATTTTTATCTGGGAAGGGAGAGTCAATGCTGTTTGTCATAAGCGCGTGCTCAATGAGCTCTTCTATCGTCTCGACAATTTTCATGTTCCGAGCGCGGGCGCATAGCTCAAGCCCACTCTTTAAATATGGGGCAATCCTGGTCGACAGAACTACCTTTTTTGAGCGGTTTGCCATTGGGTGACTCCAAAGCGCTTACAAAATTTGTGCTTGCAGATCATGTTACTTACAAATACGATGCTTACGTCCGGACGAGTATCGTACAGTCCGCCCCACCGATCAAGGATAAACACATGAGCCAAGCAGAACAGTTCGCACCGCTTTCGGTAAGCGTCGAGGACGCCGCGAGGATCGTCGGCCATTCGCGTTCCGGGATTTACGAACTTATAGCTAGCGGAGATCTGAAAGCCTTCAAACTTGGCCGGCGACGGTTGATTTTGATGACTGAGCTGAAGGCGTGGATCGAACGCGCAGCTAGGGACGGTGCACGATGATTCTGGAATTTACCAACAAAGAGCACCTGATGCTTGAGTTGGCCTGCGACACGTTCCGGGCCATGCAGGGGATGAACACCCTCACCACCGAATACGAACGCTTAAGCAAGCGCTGGGAGGAAGAGAAATCCGCCGTCCTCTGGCTCGTGCTGAGCCGTTTCGTCGATGAGCCTAGCGACAAATGATCAGGAATGAACCGCGCAGGGTTCCGCGAGAAATTACCAAGGCGGTGCGGGAACACCGCCTTGGCGAAAACACACTGGATAGCACCAACGTGAAGGGCAAACTATGACACGCCATTCTTCAACTGAGCAAGACTCCAAGATGATGGAGGCCCTGCGCAACGGGCCGGTATCGACCATCGAAGCCGCCAAGGACCTGGATATCGTCCAGCCGCCTAACACCATTCGCCGCCTCAGGAAAAAGGGGCACGAGATCCACACCTACTGGACGCACCAGTCCACTGAGCCTGGCCGCCCGCCTCACCGCGTCGCCAAGTACATCCTCATGCGCGAAGCGTCGTAAACCAGAAAAGCGGGGGTGTCCTCAGTTTTGAGGACACCCCCGCGCCTGCCTGTGAACTACTGGTTTGGTTACCCAGCCGGATTACGCTGAGGTCGATTCAGTGGAATGCCTAGCCACAAAACTACTTAGCCGCGGCGACACGGTTAGCATCGAGCTTGGGCAGCTCGCCATTCAACCGGCGAGCGGCAAGCCCGTACCGCCTGAGTGGATGGATCAAAAAGCACTGGAGATTTGCCGATCGGTACTGGCGGCAATTGGAGTCGATGCATTCAGGTATGAAGGCTATAGCACGGGCCGGTACGGAGAGCACAAATCGGCCGGCGTGACCCTTCGCTTCACATCGGTACTGACTGGCGAAACTGCCTACGCCATTTTCAATGTGGACCTGACCCGCAAACGCACAACGGTAGGAGGCAAAGCTGGCGCACCTCTTCCAGCCGGTGAGTTCCGTGTCGGCAAGCGAAGCCAGTTTTGCAAGTTCTGGCAGAGCACTGGTCTACCACTGCCTGAGCGGATGCAGCGGTTCCACAAGTGCATGGGAAAGCTGTCCAGCATCTTGCTGGCTGGCGAGGTGAAAAAGGACCGGCTTAATGTGCAGTCGCTCCAACCTGTGACCATCACCGCAGACCAAGCGCGCCTAGCAGTTCTAGGGCACAACTTGGGCACAACTGAGGCACAACTAGGGCACAAGGAGGGCACAACGTCAGGGCACAAGGAAACAGCGCAAACCCATACACTGCGCGGGTTACAGCCGATTCGAACTACGTGTGTTTCAAACTACGAAAACAAGTTAACAAGAAGGGACGATAACAAGACAGCCTCCATAACTGATTTGCCTACCCCTAAGCCACCCCAGGATCAGAGTGTTGATGAGTGGTTGGAGGCATACAGCTCCACCTAATCTACTTTGCCGAGATGGCACCAACCGCCCGCCAATGAAAAAGGGCACCACCCTGTTTCGGGGTAGTGCCCTTGATACTGCGAAGGTTTCGTAGTTTGTCAGTCCCGATCTGCGGGCTCGAACTGCTCGGTACCGCCCCGTAGACCTCGCAGCCCCGTCACCGCGGCTCGTGCAACACGATCAACGAATCCGACCTCAAGATTCGTGTACCAGCCGCCCATACCAAGTAGCGCGAACCGGATGGCGTCAAATGCCTCAGTTTCATCATGACTCGCCAGCTCGCAAACCTCGCAGTCAAAGAACGCAGCCCCCTTGCGCCAGTCCTCAGCCGCGCCGGGGTTGTTCCGCGGCCAATTGATAAGGCGCCCCTGGTCGTCCCGCCTGGTGAAGCTCATGTCCTCTCGCGTTTGGATGGCCGGGCTCATTGGTCTACCTCCAACGAGTCGAGCTTCTCTTGCAGCTCTGCGGCCTGGCAGTCTAGGTAATTGGCCCAGTCGTCTCCGATGTACTGGCCTAGGCCGGTCAGGGCTTGGACGTTGTGCCCCTTACCGTGGATAACGTCCGCACGTACGGCATTGAGCAGTGCCGTAAGCCAGGTCACGTGCTCGCGGGTTGAGTGGATCAAGTCGATAGCGTCGCTGGCTACATTGGCGTGGATCTGCAGTTTCATTGCACACCCCCTGCGCCGATTCCGGCAAAGAGAGTGGAGCAAGGCAACACCTTGACACTGATGTCGCCCAGGATCTTCAACGGTGCGAGCTCGGTCAGTTTGATGTTGGCCGGCAGCACCATGGTAGTGATGACTCGGTCGTGCGCGTCCAAAATTTGGATGGTATTCTGTTTAAATTGCATGACGTGTTCCTTCAAGATTCGTCGTGTGATCGCCAGGCCGCTGTTGACGCAGCGGCCTGGCACCTCTCAAAAGTGGGATTCCCCCACATTTAAATCCCCGGAATCTGGGGTATTTACTGCTTACCCTTCTCGTTCAACCATCCAATTGCCCAGCTCACGGGATCTTTACTTCCCTGAGGCTTGAGTGGCCTCCCTTCTCGCGCCGCCTGGCGCCCTTCCTGCTCCGTTTGTTCGTGAATCCATAAGGCGGTCAATCGAAACCCTGCTTCGCGTTGCCGCTCCTTGTAGAGCCTTTGGCGCTCAGCTGCTGAACGGGGCTGTTTCTGCTCGTCGGCCATCTATTTATCCGTGACTAGTTACGACAACGCCATACTGAATCATCGTGACTAGTTACGCAAGGGGTAACGTGCAACTTTTGCTGGCCGTACTCACTGCGCTGAAATCGCAGCCCAGTACCTCAGGCATCTACCGAAATCCGCTAGTTTCGTAAGTAGGTCGTAAAAGGACTGGGTTCCCACCAGTGGTGAATACCTCGGTTCCCTCAATTTGAAGAAATTACAGCCGCATCTGCCGGATGACCTGGCGCGGATCGGCGCCGGCGGCCAGCGCTGAGGTTGCGTCCCTGGTGAGCTGGGCAAGCGCCTTCTGCTCGAATTCATCGGCGAGCGACGCGGCTCTGCGTGATCAGCAGGGCCTGCTCTGGCGGGATTTTGGTCTTTGCCGAGTTGGGCAGGTAGTCGCAATCGATGACTGAGATAGGGGCTCCGGGAGATGTACTCAGCATTGAGTGCATCTCCCAGGTAAAAGCTCTGCTATGCCTATCTTACACGGTGAAATCTCGCGATCTGTGGCGACTTCGTCTCAGTGAGACTGATTAGGCCTCACTGATTCAAAAACACATAGCATCCTTCGATGCTATACAGCGCTAGAAATTGCTTTGAAAAGAGCACTAAATCGAGTAAGGGTTTCTTCGCTCAGATGCTCGGGTGGAGAGGTGGAAAAAGCCGCTGCTACTGCATAATGATTGAAACCGCCCGTAGGGCGTACGTTAATCTTTTTAGTTATCAAGGCGCGCTCGATACGATGCACTATACGATCTCCCTCAGGCAGATCCGACTCTAGAATGGGCGTATCACCTAGTGCTTTCGCATAGACCTTGTTGAAGTAATCAAGATAGAGCGCGACATCAAACAAGTCCTCAATATCACTAGGAACACTGTTGTGGCCGAGATTTTCCAAGTCACGAAACTGAGACGCATTGAAAACCGATTTCTGAGCAAGTAGTCTTTGTTGAATCAAACCGTCAAGCTTTTGCTCTGGCTTTCCACTGTAATCATGTAACACCGCCAATTCCAGTCCATTCGCCCCCAGAAGTGATACAAATGTTGCAACGTTATTGAGACCACCTACTGGAACTATAGTTATATTATCCGGCAGCCCATTACCGCCATCAGCTTGAACTAGCGCAGATACAGTTTGTAGGTAAGCGAGCTCTGACGGCCCCTCCACTAACAAATTTCTCGTTGTGATGAAAAGATTCTGCGCCAGATTCCACCCTAACGCAGCCTGCAATGGAAAGATTGTTCGTGCATCCGATCCTGAAATATTATCAGAGATAACTGTCCCTATTGCGGCCTTATCTTCGACAACTCGAACTTGGTGTAACCTATTCGAATGCACCATGAAAGGCGAGTGCGTCGTGTAGATAACTTGATGATCGTCAGCCAAAGCATCAATGTATCGTAGAAAGTCAGCTTGAGCTAAGGCGTGCAGCGCAAGACCAGGCTCATCAAGCAGGAGAATCAATTGCTTATGCAAAGGTGTACCCGCTGGATCAAGCTGTTGTTGAACACTATCGAACCAAACTAGAAAACTGAAGAACCAAATAAAACCTCGACTTCTTTGATCAAATGGCGTTGTTACACCACGATGACGACGATTCTTGATACGTAAATACAGATTTGGACCATCGTTGAATGGCGCCTCATCAGTAACATCAGAACGGATATCAACCTCTACCTCTAAGTCTTCATTCTGTTTCCAAAATTCCAGCACTTGGTCGGTAAGGCTAATAGACACTGCCTCAACCTTAGCTTTGAGTTCTTCATACCCCGAACTTCCTGAAAAATCGTCTATATCTACTTCGGCCATACGTAGTAGAGCGAGCACAGCTTGGTGTTTTGGCTGGACCTGTTTTAGCGCGTTATGAGGGTCTGCCTTAGCGTTCGCCACTCGAGTAGCGAGATCTTTAAGGTTTAATTTCCCGGGGAGTAAATCGTAGTCACTGAAGTAGAGAAACTTGGGAAGCAGTTTGGATACATAGGTCCACACCTCATACTGTACGACGTTCTCCCAACTCGTTTTTTCAATCCGAGCCTTGAGACCATTCAAGAACTCACCATCTGCATCGGTGTAGTCGATATCGCTTAGCTCCTCAACAACGCTTCGCAGACTTGTAGCCTTTTTGATAGCTGCCGCAGCATCAGTGCTGAGACCGGATGTCAGGGCCATTGCAGAAATTACTGGCGCCTGGTCTACCGTAAGGGTGATATTTTTGGTGTTGTTATACAGAAAGGAAACTGAAAATTTGAATCCTTTCTCAATAGAGGTGTTGAACCGAGCGTTGATCTCATCAACTTCCTTATCGTCTAGCTGATAGATCAAAGCCACGGCGGTTTCCGGAGCCTCCTGATGGCGCTTCATATAGGAGGTGTAGTCTTTGCGCGGATAGTCGTCGGTAGGATTGAATTTCTCGAGGCCCAGCGCATCTTGAGCTTTATGCAGCGCCTTGAGGAAAACCGTCTTCCCAGCTTCGTTCATACCAACTAAAACTGTAACATCTCTATCAATTTCAACAACTTGTGAAGAATTAATCGAGCGGAATGGACCAACCGTCGCGGATACTAATTTCACCTCATATCTCCCTGTGTCAATCACTGAATTTTCGCGAAAACGCTGAGCGTACAGGAAGCGATTGCTGCGAAATAGATCTAGAAATCGTAAGCGAACTTCTTTAGTGAAATTGCTCATCAATTTCCAGAATGCTGCAAGCTTTTTGAACACTTTGAATACAAGTTGTGCTCCTATCCCCTGACAGCAGGCTGGAGCAGGCGTTGCTGTGACAGCAACGCCTTCAGGTAAAGGTGATCCTGGCTCACCTTTAAACCATGGGGTAGTGAAGCCGCCATACCACCCAATTCTGCCCTAGAGCAGAATTGAATCAGGTCTAACTGGCTGTGCCCTCTCAGAACGGGAATTCCCGGTTTGAGATGCCCACAATCAGGAGTATTCCCCCAGCGGGGGATGATCCGTCCAGATTTGGACGCATCACCTCGAGCGGCAAGCTTTGCACGCCAGCCGAGATATCCCAGAACCTTGGGATACCTCTTCCACGAAACGTGTCGCGCCCCAGCCCTATCGTAATGGAGCGGCGGGCCCAGCCCCCAATGGGGGATGCATCCATCGTTGAATGCTTCAAGAAACTGCGCGCCACGTTTTCAGAATTCGCAAAACGTGGCGCGGACAGTTTCAATGTCCAGCCTTGAGCTGGTCGACTTCATCAATGGTCAACGCCTTCCGGATGATCCTGTTTTGGATCATGCCGACTTCATGAAGAAGGTGCCTCGCGTACTGAAAAAAGATGCCGGAAACTTTTCCGACATCTACCTAGTCTCGATGAACCGCAAGCAGACCGAGTACTGAGCTGAAAACTCAGCCCTGTATCACTTTGCCTACCATCGATTTACTGCAACAAAAATCCCCTTCCTGATCCGCTGCACTCCACCTATTTCAGTCCCGTTTAATCCGGTTATGTGTAGCACCTAAGGTGCACCCTAAAAGCACTGGATAAACGTTCATATCAGACCTAATGTGTCCTCAAATGGGCTCTACCGAGGACCAACCATGACCACCACAGCCAAGCCACGCGGCCCGCAATCGAAGCCAACCAAGGCAGAGATCTCCGCAGCCTGGGCACGCCTTCGCGCAGCCGCACAACAAGGCAATGTCGAGGCGAACGCATTACTGATTGCCCTGGCAGAAAACAAACCCGCAATCACGATGGGGGCAGGACTTGCACGCGCCGGATAAGCCGCCAGTGGAGCGGGCAGACAAAGGTCAGTTCAAGAAGGGCCACTCCGGCAACCCTGGTGGGCGATCTGGGCAGACTCAGGCCATCCGGGCAAAGCTTTCTGAAGGGGCCGATGCGGTAACCAAGAAGGTGCTGGCAGCAGCCAAGAAGGGAGATATGCAGGCTTGTCGCCTGATCCTCGAGCGCCTGGTCCCGCCAATCAAACCAACTGCCGAGACGGTGCGCTTTGAGCTGGACGATTCCGACCTGCCTAGCGCAGCCAAATCGATCCTTCGCGCTGTTGCAGCGGGCGAGCTTCCACCAGACCAGGGCAAAGCACTGATCGAGGGGTTAGGTGCCGTCGCCCGAGTGATCGAAGTTGCCGAGCTGCAAAAGGCAGTCGAAGAACTCCGCGAAAAAATGGAGGGAATGCAGCAATGAGCATCAAGTCGTTGAAAGCGGAGCTGCAGCGCATCGCTCAGAAGATCGGCGCAGCAGATGAGACGGTGCTGCTGATCGTGCTGGCGGTCATTCGAGCAAACGTTAGCGAGTTGAAGACGGAGGAAGACTTTCCGAAAACCGCGGGGCATCACGTGGACTACCGGATTCAAGGGCGGAATGTCTCCCTGTTCTTCCCCTTCGCAGAGATGGATAGCGACCAGTGCGAGCAAATGGCCAAGGCCATCATCGTCCACACACGCCAGGTTGAACGCGCCGGCCGGACCCCTCAGGTCGGCATTCTGGAAATGCGGGTATCCGCCGCTGAAGGAGCATGGATCGTCACTTGGCCACCTGAAGGCGTAACGGTTGAACAACACGCCGCCGAGCAATACCGCCTGATCGTTGAAGCACGCAATGAACATCCGTAGCCAGGTCGAAAAACTGCGCCGGCAGACCGCTAAAAACCCGTTCAACGAGGACGTGAAGCAAATCAGCGATCTGATCGACGAATTGAGCGCGAATGCTGCCGGCTCCGAGTTACCCCACAGAAATCAAACGCTGCAAGACATTCTGGACGAATACCAGTCCTCAACCGCGGCCGAGCCCGGCCGCCACCTGAAGGAATCATCATGAAAATTGGAAAGCGCAACAATCTCAAGGTCGGTTCGGCAAGCGTCCACTACACCGAGTACGACCATATTTCCGTGGAATCGCGCAACTTCTCGATTCTCAACCAAAACGGGGCCAAAGCTACCTGGCAGGCTGGCTCCCTTTTCCGTCCGCTCCGCGAGCTGCAAACCCTGGCTTTGGAATGCTTCAAGGATGTTGGAAATGACATCGTGAAGATTCGTGCGAATACGGACTACAACCCCTCTGCCATCGAGCGCCTGAGCAAGGAAAAAATTGATCAGGTTACTGAAGCGCTGGTGCCGGCAATCAAGTCAGTTACTCAGAATATGCTCACCCTTTCAGAGACTGTGAAGCGCGGATTCGCACCTGTTTCCCCACGCAGTAATACGGATGTCGTTGGCTTCCTGGCTGACCAGGAGCTACGCACGATGGTCCGCGGTTTGCCTCCGGAGGAACGACGCTCTTTGGTGGCGGCGTCTCGCCAGGGAGCTCACCCAGAAATTGTCGAGGCGGTTCTCCGTGCACACCCAATGCTCTCCGGGCTCAGTTCAGAGTCGGCCAGCAGCCTGGAGCGAGCGGGCATCGCCGCTTCTCGTGCCGAAGATCTGGAAGCCCTGCGCCAAATGTTGAAGCTGTACGACGACGTGATGACCACCACGGCCCAGGTATGCATAGGGCTGTGCGGAATGGTGGATAACACCAATGGTTACAAGCTGCGATTTGAGAAGTGGCGCCAGGGTTGCGACGGCTCTGAGCTGCTGCGCGATTGGCTCGGCAACCTCCCCTCTCGTGCTCACACCACGAAAAAAGAATCAGCCAACCCTGGGGATGATGAGCCTGCAGATGCAGACGACGAAGGCTCCACCAACGACGACAAGGCAGCCTAGAAGCAGCTAGAACTCGACCTTCTTAAATTCAGAACATCTAGATAGAGGCTCACTTATGAGCCTCGCAGCACCGAGGGACACCTGATGACCGTGTCAGACCAATTTGCAGAAGCCTGCAAAACGACAAATCTCGAGCGAGTGGGCAAGCCAGATCGGCATATTGCCTACTCGGTACGAATTGTCAGTCTTGGCCAAGCTCACGAAGTGGACGGCCCATTCTTCACTGAAGCTGAGGCAGCAATCGTCGCGGGTTATCTGAAGAGCTCGTGCCGAAACGCCAAGGTCGAATCCTGCAGCTATCAGGACCACCCAGCCATAACCCCGCAACTGATCTTGGATTGCCAGGCCAGCCGCACTCGCCTGGCACAACAACTTGTAGACGATCAAAAGGCTAAATCTGAATGAACGTTCATGGTGAGAAGATGCAAACCGTTTTGGTCTATGGTCAGCTCGCAAAAATCACAGGACGGCGTGAGCATCGAGTAGCCACCAGCGCAGGTTGGCGGGACATCATGGGTTACTTCAAGCAGTTTGCGGGTTTTGAGCAGTTCATGATCGAGAGTGCCAGCAAAGGGCTGACATTCGCGGTTTTCAACGGCAAGGAAAACATAAGCCAAGACGACTTGCTGAAGCCCACCGGCAAAGGAGTGATTCGCATATCGCCGGTCATTACAGGCTCTAAGCGAGCTGGAATGCTTCAAACCATCGTCGGTGCGGTGCTCGTCGTTGTGGGCTTGGTTTACTCACCTGTTCTGCCCGTAGGTCTTGCCATGCTAGCCGGCGGCGTTATTCAGATGCTCAGCCCTCAAGCCAAGGGGCTGGGCACCCAGGACACACCCAACAACCGGCCCAGCTACAGCTTCAACGGAGCTGTGAACACCAGTGTCCAGGGCAACCCTGTTCCGCTGCTCTACGGCCGGATGATTGTCGGTAGCGCGGTTATCAGCGCCGGGATCTACTCTGAAGATCAGATGTAGGCAAAATGACCTACGTGTTCGGTAGCACCAAGAACACTACGGCATCCGACAAACTGATACAGCTTTGTTAGGGAAAACGGCAGGAGGGGCATTCATCAGCGCAGCTGTTCTACGCTGAGAGTCAAGCTTGAGTAACGCTGACAGGCTTACGTGCACTTAGAGATATTCAGCCTCTAACGCCGAAAGCTTTGTAGCAATCGTATCAGTGACCGCTTTGAAGGCGTCCCTCTTCTCCGCCACTGACTCATCCGTTTTCCTATTTAAAATGCTACCTACACCACGCGTGCTAGCCGGCCTACGACTATCGACAGCAACATACTTTTCCTTTTTCTGCTCATCGACCAGCCCTCTAATGCAAGCGTAAAGATCATTAGAATAGTTTTGCCATTCCCATTCGTTTTTAACGACTACCTTATCAAGCAGAACACACTGATCTCTGAACGATCGTAAAGCCTTACCCACGATTCCCGCTTCATCTAATTCTGTCGATTGATCAGATCCTTCAGCATACGAACGAATCCATCGAGCCTCTAGGACATTCATGGCAGCTTCCACTTCCCTTAGCGCCACATTAGCATCCCAAACAACGCCTAAAGCCTTTCCATGAACGATTTGCAACTTCCAGCTATTCCATCCTTTAAAAGCAAGCCCCGCGACCAAAACTGCGGCAATGGTCTGAATAAGAGCAGATACAGCACTTATTAAACTGAATGCCTTATCTGTGCTCTCAGGCCTCCCATCTGTAAACGTCGAATAAAAAAGCGCACAAACAAGTATGGTGAACGCAGCCAGCAGCCCGTAGAACCCGACAGAGTAGTGATTTTTCATCTAGAAGAAGGCCAAAATCAAAAGGCCATGATACCTATTACCAGGATGTTTCACATGGTATGCCTAGGCTGATACAGGCAGATTCCACCTTTCCCAGCCTTTTCACTTGATATGTAACACCCAAAATGCAACAGTGTTAGGACAACACCCTAACTGATACAGGCTGCATTATGTTCATCCGCGCTTACCTTCGAGCCTCAACCGACGAGCAAGATGCTGGACGCGCTCGCACAGCTCTCGAGAAGTTTGCCAGCGACCAGAACAAAGTCATTGCCTGCGAGTACCTAGAGAACGCCAGCGGAGCAACCGCAGATCGGCCTGAGCTGCTGCGCCTGCTCAAGGACGCCCGCAAGGGTGACGTGCTGCTGGTGGAGTCAATAGATCGCCTCTCACGCCTTCCTGTGGAGGACTGGCAGAAGCTCAAGGCCACTATCGACTCCAAGGGATTACGCATCGTCGCGCTTGATCTGCCGACCAGCCACCAAGGAATGCAGGACACCAAGGGCGACGAGTTCACCGGACGAATGCTAGGGGCGATCAACTCAATGCTAGTGGAAATGATGGCCGCCATTGCTCGCAAGGATTACGAGCAGCGCCGCGAACGCCAAGCCCAAGGAATCGAGAAGGCGAAAGCCGAAGGCAAGTACCAAGGTCGTCCGATTAATAAGGATCTGCACAAGCGTGTGAAGGAGCTGCTGGCGGCAGGCCTTGGAATTCGCGCCGCAGCTCGACACGCGTCATGCTCAACCACGACGGTTATGAAGATCAGGGACCAAAGTAACCCTTCTTAGGGTAGAGGCAAGGGCGGAAGGTTTGGAAATGATGAGAGAGGTGACAACGTCGGTGGTGGTGCGCGATGCCCAAGCCTTATCGCTAGTTCACGCTGAGATGACGACAGTGCCGGCCAGATCATGTGAACGTTCGACAGCTTCATCTCTTGCAAGTCCTTTTTATGCTGATCGCGACGAAGGGCAACCTTGAAAAACGAAGGGCTATGGTCGATGTGGTTTTCCTTCAGCCGCCACAGAACCACGAAGGCGAATTTCGGAGAAAGGTACCCATGACCTTCGTAGTAGCGAAGGGCATTCGCGAGTATTGAACCACCCTCTGCGTCGGCGAGCTTCTGCAGTGATCGCAAGCAAGCATCGTCGCGCATCTTCTGCGTCAAACGATCTAGTTTTTTCTGTGTGTCCTTTGCCGAGAGTTTGCGGCCCGCTTCAAATACCGAAACACCGAACCTGAGGATGCACTGAGAGCCGACCCAAAGCGCGTGGCCCGTGAGTGCGTTTCGAATCTCAAACTGATAGCGAAGCGACTCCTGATCACAAAGCTCACACGTCTCAGTTGGGTGCTCGTGATCCCTTACCACATCTTTGAAAGACCATTCCTCAAAAGCCTCTGGCAGCGTCTTGCCAACAGAGAGCGGAACGATATTGTCCCAAACACGCTGCGGGTAACTGACCATTTGCGCTTCTCCTTCGTCCTTGACTTGATCGGAACCAGCGCAATATGAAAATGCCACTACTGCGCACTACTCCGCACTATGTATAGCTCACGTAATCGAGCGAAGTGCTGCCCCCCCCCCTCCCTAGGATACGGAGAAGAACGAGGGCAAGTATCAGGGCCACCCGGTCGACGCCGATCTGCACAAGCTCGTGACGGCCCGGCACGCCGCCTACTCCATTACCACCGTGCTCCGCATTCGAGATATGGCCGCAATTGCAAAGTAGTGGCCAAGCCGCTTAACGTGTCTTTCGGCACTCTCCGCCGAAACGAAAAGGGAATTCCAATTGGCCGACTACATCGACAAAAGCATAATTTGCCAAGCATATCTCCATATTGATCCGGTTCCAGAAAACCTTGACGAAGCAGCATTGAAAACGCAGCTGGAATCATTTCTGGGCGTGAGAGCGGAGTTTTTTCTCTACAAAGAAGTCGGTACAGACGTTGAGCTCAAGGAGGGGTCGCTCAAAATCTATCTGACCATTTTAGGAACCCTTTTTGCCGGCATATCCCAGTACCCTTCATTTAGACAGGGTGTGGAAATGCTTGCCGTAGACTCGAAGCGGGTATCCGAATATGCGATATCCGAGAGTTTGTTCCTCACAAAATCTCGCCACGATTGCGTGCTGCGTACGGAAGCCAGAACCGGCGTATGCGGGACGTTGAAAAAAATTGCCGACGAAATCGACTATATCAAGCGAGAGTCTGGGAAGGCTGATCCCAGTCGATTGATAGCCCGGATGGAAGAGCTGAAGAAAGACATTTTCATATTTAAGGACAATGTGACCGATCCAGCGGACAAGGCCTGGGTCTTCCCTCAGCTAAAACAGTATGCAGATGAGCAACTGCCGAAGCGTGCTGTGCCCAAGAAGGATGAACTGGTGAGCCCGGAAATAGCGGCTGCTTACACGCGAGAAAGGGGCCTGCTGATGCGGTCAATGAATTTGGAAAACTAGATAGCTCGGGGCAGCTAAAGTGGCCGAATCCACACCCCAATGCACCCACCCTGCACCCATGGAAATATTGTAGTAAGGAGCTAAATCGCTGGAGGCATTGAATTATATGGTGTCCCAGGGCAGGTTCGAACTGCCAACCTTCCCCTTAGGAGGGGGATGCTCTATCCAATTGAGCTACTGAGACAAAACAACGAGCGCCTGAGGATGTCAGGCGTAAAGGACGGCGAGCATGTTAACGGCCAAGGCCACGTTTGTCATGTCATCCATAGGGCTTTTTACACGAACGGCCAGAAGCGATTTGTTAGCTGACGATCCCAGCTTGCAAATTGCATCACCATCAACAGCAATCCTTGCAAAATACAATTGGCCGCTCTTTCGCCACCAAATCAAGTCTTTGTTTTTAAAGGATTTATTTAAGGATAAACTCCTAGCACGCGAGCTGCCTGAGTAAGCAGATGAAGAATGCAGAGATAACGCCTATACACAGTGCTCTGCTTCTATTGAATGTGATCGCCACCATCGTGCTTGCGACCTTGCACCTTCAACCTGTAGACAACGCCAGATCTGCCAGCCCGTCCCTCCTAATTACAAGCAAGCCCCTAAACCGTACCTGTCGATAATCAACACCCAGCCCAGCTCTTCTGCCCAACAGCCCAATAGGCAGCATCAGCAGCAACCCAGCACCAAACAAAATATACGCAGGGCTATTTAACAATGCGCACCAGGAGCCATCATGTCCAATGCAGCCAAAAGCCTGCTTTTTCTGACTCTACTCAGCGGCATTTCCGCCTTGCTACTACCTGACGACTCACTAGGAAATGCTGCGCTGATCATCTGCGGCTCGATGTTCGGCCTGTTCCTGTTGGCACTTCTGGCCGGACGCAAGATCAAGTTTGACCCGGTACTGCGCTGACACCCTGCTCACGGAGTATGGCCAACAGACGCACCAGAGTGGCCTCGAGCGCACCCGAATTATCCAAGCGTATGACACGCTCTTCATCCAGCCAGGCAGTACTGACAAACTGCTGGTTGCGCTGCAGACGACGCTCAATCTCCGGTAGGCTTTCCCTGGCACGACGCAGTAAACGCCGGCGCAGCACTTCGTTATCGACCGTCAGAACTATAGGAATCAGATCGGGATAGCGCTTTCGCGCCTGACGCAAATACCCTCGAGAACCATTGACCAGGACATTTCGCCCCTGCGCCAGCCAAGCATCAATCTGCCTGGGAATGCCATAACCCAAACCATTGGCACGCCAGAACAAAGCAAACTCACCCAACGCGACACGCCGTTCAAATTCCTCGGACGTAACTTCGAGCGCTTCCTCGCCCACAGACTCAGCCGAGCGGGTGATCACTCTTTTTGCCACCTCACACCCCAATGCGCTAATAGGCTGCCTGGCCGCATCAATCAAGCTATCCTTGCCGGCTCCTGAGGGCCCCATCAGATAAATCACCCTACCCGGCATGAGTCGCCACCCAGGACAGCCCAACTAGTAAATCGGCCATTTGCCACTATCCTCTAAACAAGTAGGGATTACGCTCTCATCCACATAGCATGCACGCTCGTCCGCACACTAACCCCCCCCGTCGGATGGGAGAATGCGGCCCACAATGTGGAGTCGGCGATCTTTTCAAACCAGTCCGCATTTCTGATAATTGGTGCTGGCATAACGCCTTTATCCAGTTCAATATTTGTCACAGAATTGACGCCAAGGATCTGGCAATTTTGAGGCATGATGCGGGCCTCTTAACAATTCAGGTTGAACATTTGGCAATACGGCTTGTCCTAAAAGACAGCTCGCGGCCAATTCCGAGAACCGCTCCCCTGAACTAACCGGTTAAATATATGCGCCCATTGAAACAGGCAATTTATTCCAGCCGTACGGCTGACAAGTTCGTCGTACGTCTACCCGACGGGATGCGTGAACGCATTGCCGAGGTGGCTCGCAATCATCACCGCAGCATGAACTCCGAAATCATCGCGCGCCTGGAACAGAGTCTTATTCAGGAAGGCGCCTTGGGTGAAGAGTTGAGCATGCGCCTGGACAGCCCAGAGCTGTCCTTGCATGAGCGCGAACTACTTCAACGCTTCCGCCAACTTTCACATCGTCAGCAAAACGCTTTGGTTTCGCTGATAGCCCACGACGCTGAAATGGCCGCAGACGCCAACTGACTCCCCAGAATGCTCAAGCCAGCCTAGTTGCTGGCTTTTTTTTGCCTGCGATAAAAACAACGAAGCGCCATAAAGGCGCTTCGCGGGTTACCCATGCATAAAGGAAGAGTCAAAGCAGGAAGATTGTCGCCAGGCCGAGAAAGATAAAGAAACCGCCACTATCGGTCATGGCCGTAATCATTACGCTAGCCCCCATTGCCGGATCGCGCCCCAGGCGCGCCAGAGTCATGGGAATCAGAACCCCCATCAAAGCTGCCAGCAACAGGTTCAGGGTCATCGCAGCAGTCATCACCACTCCCAGCGACCAGCTCCCGTAGAGCATATAGGCAACAACACCGATCACCCCTCCCCAGACCAGGCCATTGATCAGAGCCACCGCCAGCTCCTTGCGCATCAGGCGCGAAGTATTACCGGTGCTTACCTGATCCAAGGCCATGGCCCGAACGATCATGGTGATGGTCTGATTACCCGAGTTGCCGCCAATACCGGCAACAATCGGCATCAGGGCCGCCAGGGCTACCAATTTCTCGATGGAACCTTCAAACAGACCAATCACGCGCGACGCAACGAACGCCGTGATCAGATTGATGGCCAGCCAGGCCCAACGGTTGCGCAAGGACTTCCAGACTGAGGCGAAGATATCTTCCTCCTCGCGCAGACCCGCCATATTGAGGACTTCGGTTTCACTCTCTTCACGAATCAGGTCGACCATTTCGTCGATGGTCAAACGACCGATCAACTTGTCATTCTTATCGACCACAGGAGCAGAAATCAGGTCATAGCGCTCAAATGCCTGAGCAGCGTCATAGGCATCCTCATCAGGATGAAAGCTCACCGGATCGCTAGCCATGACTTCCGAGACCTGCTTGTCCGGATCATTGACCAACAGGCGCTTGATCGGCAGCACGCCCTTGAGCACACCGTCGTAATCCACCACGAACAGCTTGTCGGTGTGACTAGGCAGCTCCTTGAGCCGGCGCAGGTAACGCAGCACCACTTCGAGACTGACATCCTCGCGGATCGTCACCATCTCGAAGTCCATCAACGCACCGACCTGCTCCTCGTCATAAGACAGCGCAGAACGAACACGCTCACGCTGCTGGCCATCGAGAGCCTCCATCAGCTCATGGACAACGTCTCGCGGCAGCTCGGGAGCCAAGTCAGCAAGTTCGTCAGCGTCCATCTCCTTGGCAGCGGCCAGGAGCTCATGATCATCCATGTCGGCGATCAGGGTTTCACGAACGGAATCGGATACTTCGAGAAGAATGTCGCCATCGCGCTCAGCCTTGACCAATTGCCAAACGGTCAGTCGCTCTTCCAGCGGCAAGGCTTCAAGGATGTAGGCAACGTCGGCAGAGTGCAGATCATCAAGCTTGCGCTGCAACTCGACGAGATTCTGCCGGTGGACCAGGTTCTCGACCCGATCATGGTGGTGACCTTCCTGACGGTGTGTCAGGTCTTCGACTACCCGCTGGCGCTGCAGCAGCTCAACGACTTGAGCGAGGCGGTCCTGCAGGCTTTCCTGCGTCTTCTTTACTTCTACTTCGGTCATAGGCGAACTCCACTCCCAGCAGAGGAGCACGCCGGAAGGATCAATCAGTCAGTTCATGATTGTGAAAACGGGATACTGAATAACTACTGGGTAAGTCCATGGAGGTATTCCACAAGCCCCGGCGGGGCTGACGGGCGCAATGATACACCCCTTGGCAGCTTTAAACGTTAAAAAATCGTGGCAAGAACAAGCGCTTGCGGCACAAACCTAAGCAGCGTCCGAATCTGTGAAACTGCGACGCCCGCGCCGAAACAGAAAACACATGCCAACAGAAAAAACCTGGAGGCAGGCTGGCTATTCGACTGCCAACGAACCAAGCCGTTCCAGCCCCAAACCGTAAGAAGAGAGATAGATGGGTAAATCGCAGAAAGCAAAAAGCCCGCATCTTTCGATGCGGGCTTTCTGGTGTATGGTGCACTCGACAGGATTCGAACCTGTGACCGCTCGGTTCGTAGCCGAGTACTCTATCCAGCTGAGCTACGAGTGCATTCTGTGTTTTTAGACCAGACCACAACTGGTTGAAGCCAAGTTAACTACATCGCTGCAACTAACTCTTAAATGGTGCACTCGACAGGATTCGAACCTGTGACCGCTCGGTTCGTAGCCGAGTACTCTATCCAGCTGAGCTACGAGTGCATTTGTTGCCGCGCATTATAGGCCGTTTAATCTTCTTGTCAAGCACTTTTTCTAGTAATTTCAACAACTTACAGAAGAAGCCAGATTACAACGTACTAAGCAAATAATGGCGGAGAACGGGGGATTCGAACCCCCGACACCCTTTTGAGGTGTACTCCCTTAGCAGGGGAGCGCCTTCGGCCACTCGGCCAGCTCTCCGCAACACGGGGCGTATATTAACCAGCTTTCTCCCCGTTTGCAAACAAAAAAAACGATAAAAATTAATGGCTTGGTTCTTCGTCCTTCTCTTTCTTTATCCGCAGGTAAATTTCCTCACGGTGAACCGCCACTTCTTTGGGGGCGTTGACACCAATACGCACTTGATTACCTTTGACGCCGAGCACGGTCACAGTGATCTCGCCATCACCAATGATCAGGCTTTCTGCGCACCGACGAGTCAGAATCAGCATACCTATCTCCTCACGCATTACATTTTCAGGGACTACAGTCTGCAAAAAAAAGGGTGTCGGCCTACAACCAGGGCGGCTGCAGTCCTACACGCCTAAGTATTGACTAGCACGGGCAAAAGAACAGTTTTCTCCCGTGCCGATCAAAAACACAAAGGGCGCGGTCAGACCGCGCCCCTTTCAAGCACGCATCACTCGCCCTGTCGGGCCGGAGCGTCAAGCTCGAATGCGGTGTGCAGCGCACGTACCGCCAACTCCAGGTACTTCTCTTCAATCACCACCGACACCTTGATTTCAGAAGTGGAGATCATCTGGATGTTGATGCTTTCCTTCGCCAGGGCTTCAAACATCCGGCTGGCTACGCCCGCATGAGAGCGCATGCCGACACCAACGATTGAAACCTTGGCAATGTCGGTATCACCGACCACTTCACGGGCACCGATTTCACGTGCGGTGTTTTCCAGCACGGTCTGGGCAGCCAGGTAGTCGTTGCGGTGAACGGTGAAGGTGAAGTCGGTGGTGTTATCGTGCGAAACGTTCTGCACGATCATGTCGACTTCAATGTTCGACGCGCTGATCGGGCCGAGAATCTTGAAGGCCACGCCAGGATTGTCTGGCACGCCACGGATAGTCAGCTTGGCTTCATCGCGGTTAAAAGCGATGCCGGAAATGATCGGCTGTTCCATGGATTCCTCTTCATCAATAGTAATGAGGGTGCCCGGACCCTCCTGAAAGCTGTGCAACACGCGCAGCGGAACGTTGTACTTGCCAGCAAACTCGACCGCGCGGATCTGCAGCACCTTGGATCCGAGGCTGGCCATTTCCAGCATCTCTTCAAAGGTGATCTTGTCCAGGCGCTGAGCCTTGGGTACCACACGCGGGTCGGTGGTGTAGACACCGTCCACATCGGTATAGATCTGGCACTCGTCAGCCTTCAGGGCCGCGGCCAGCGCCACCCCGGTGGTATCGGAACCGCCACGCCCCAACGTGGTGATGTTGCCGTGCTCATCAACGCCCTGGAAACCGGCAACCACGACCACACGACCAGCCTTCAGATCGCTGCGAATCTTCTGATCATCAATCTGCAGGATTCGCGCTTTATTGTGAGCACTGTCGGTGAGAATGCGCACCTGATTCCCGGTGTAGGACACCGCTGGAATACCGCGCTTGATCAATGCCATGGCCAGCAAAGCGATGGTCACTTGCTCACCGGTGGACACGATCACATCCAGCTCACGGGGAACCGGTATGGCTTCGCCACTGATCTGCTTGGCCAGATCGATCAGGCGGTTGGTTTCGCCACTCATCGCCGACAGCACAATCACCAGGTCATCGCCGGCTTCGCGGAACTTCTTCACCTTGTCAGCGACCTGCTCGATCCGCTCCACAGAGCCGACCGAAGTGCCTCCAAATTTCTGTACGATCAAAGCCATTTTCTAAGCCGCCTCAGCCCGTAAAGGGGCGCCCGTTAAACAATCAAACTGCACAGCGCAAGGACCCGCCACTAGACGACGGGCCCGGCTCGGCGCCTTAAATGCCCTGCTCGACAAATGGAACGGTCAAGGCCAGCGCGGCATCCAGTGCAGCAGCATCAACACCACCGCCCTGGGCCATGTCTGGACGACCACCGCCTTTACCGCCCACTGCCGTAGCGGCTTGCTTCATCAAATCACCGGCTTTGAGTTGGCCAGTCAGGTCCTTGGTTACACCGGCAACCAGTACGACCTTTTCCTCATGGACACTGCCGAGCAGGATCACTGCGCGGCCGAGTTTGTTTTTCAACTGATCCACCAGCGCCAGCAGCGCCTTGCCGTCCTGGCCGTCGAGGCGCGCAGCCAGTACCTTGACGCCCTTGACGTCAGCCGCCTGAGCGGACAGATCGTCACCGGCGGCGCTGGCAGCCTTGGCCTGCAACTGCTCGAGCTGCTTCTCCAGCAGACGATTGCGCTCCAGCACCGCCGACAGCTTGTCGATCAGATTGTCGCGACTACCCTTGACCAGGGTCGCCGCTTCCTTGAGTTGTTCTTCCGCAGCGTTCAGGTACGCCAGAGCCGCAGCACCGGTAACGGCTTCAATACGCCGCACGCCGGACGCCACGCCGCCTTCGCTGGTGATCTTCAGCAAGCCGATGTCGCCGGTACGATTGGCGTGGATACCACCACACAGCTCCACCGAAAAGTCTCCGCCCATGCTCAACACACGCACGCTGTCGCCGTACTTCTCGCCGAACAGCGCCATGGCGCCCTTCTTCTTGGCGGTGTCGATGTCGGTCTCTTCGGTTTCCACCGCCGTGTTCTTGCGAATCTCGGCGTTGACGATGTCTTCCAGGGCCTTGATCTGCTCAGGCTTGATCGCTTCAAAGTGACTGAAGTCGAAACGCAGACGCTGACTGTCCACCAGCGAGCCCTTCTGCTGGACGTGCTCGCCCAGCACCTGGCGCAGGGCAGCGTGCAGCAAGTGGGTGGCCGAGTGGTTCAGCGAGGTGGCGTGACGCACGTCGGCGTCGACCTGGGTTTCAACCGGGGCGCCGACGATCAGGCTGCCCTTGGCCAGTACGCCGTGATGCAGGAACGCGCCACCGGTCTTGGTGGTGTCGCGCACATCAAAACGTGCACTGCCGGCCTGCAGGTAACCGCAGTCGCCGATCTGTCCGCCGGACTCAGCGTAGAACGGGGTCTGGTCAAGCACCACGACGCCCTCTTCGCCTTCATTAAGGATGTCTACCGACTGCCCTTCCTTATAGAGGGCAACCACTTTGGCCGAACCGCTGGTGGCCTGGTAGCCGGTGAACTCAGTGGCCACATCAACCTTGACCAGGCTGTTGTAGTCCATGCCAAAGGAGCTGGCAGACCGGGCACGCACACGCTGGGCTTCCATCTCGCGCTCGAAACCTTCCTCATCGAGGGTCAGGTTGCGCTCACGGGCGATGTCGCCGGTCAGGTCCATCGGGAACCCATAGGTGTCGTAGAGCTTGAACACCACGTCGCCCGGAACCACCGAGCCTTCCAGTGCGGCCAGATCCTGCTCGAGGATCTTCAGGCCCTGCTCCAGGGTCTTGGCGAACTGCTCTTCTTCGGCCTTCAGCACCCGCTCGATATGCGCCTGCTGGGATTTCAGCTCAGGGAACGCTTCACCCATCTCGGCAACCAGCGCGGCAACGATCTGATAGAAGAAGCTGCCCTTGGCCCCTAGCTTGTTGCCGTGGCGGCAAGCACGACGAATGATCCGACGCAGCACATAACCGCGGCCTTCGTTGGACGGCAGCACGCCGTCGGCAATCAGGAAACCGCAGGAACGGATATGGTCGGCCACCACTTTCAACGAGGCCTGGGCATCGTTGGTGCAACCGATGGCCTTGGCCGCGGCATCCAGCAGGCTCTGGAACAGGTCGATTTCATAGTTCGAGTGCACGTGCTGCAGCACCGCACTGATCCGCTCCAGGCCCATGCCGGTGTCCACCGACGGTGCCGGCAGCGGATGCAACACGCCATCGGCGGTGCGGTTGAACTGCATGAACACGTTGTTCCAGATTTCGATGTAGCGATCACCGTCTTCTTCCGGCGAGCCGGGTGGGCCGCCCCAGATGTCGGCGCCGTGATCGTAGAAGATCTCGGTGCAAGGACCGCAAGGGCCGGTATCACCCATGGTCCAGAAGTTGTCCGAAGCGTAAGGCGCGCCTTTGTTGTCTCCGATGCGCACCATGCGCTCTGCCGGCACCCCGACCTCTTTGGTCCAGATGTCATAGGCTTCGTCGTCACTGGCGTAAACCGTGACCCAGAGCTTTTCCTTCGGCAGGTTCAGCCACTTGTCGGAAGTCAGGAAGGTCCAGGCGAAGGTGATGGCATCGCGCTTGAAGTAGTCACCGAAGCTGAAGTTGCCCAGCATTTCGAAGAAGGTGTGGTGACGAGCGGTGTAACCGACGTTTTCCAGGTCGTTGTGCTTGCCACCGGCGCGGACGCACTTCTGGCTGCTGACAGCGCGGGTATAGGCGCGCTTTTCCTGGCCCAGGAAGCAGTCCTTGAACTGGTTCATCCCCGCGTTGGTGAACAGCAGGGTAGGGTCGTTGCCTGGGATCAAAGAGCTGGAGGCTACACGGGTGTGGCCTTGCTCTTCGAAGAAGCGAAGGAAGGCTTCACGGATTTCTGCGCTTTTCATTAGGTTCTTCCACGGAGACTGCGGCCAAAGGCCTGTGCGCAACGTCAACAGACGAAACGACGGCAAAGGGCCGCATTATATCGGCGTTAATCACTTGGTACAGCGTGTTTGTACGATACAAACAGTCAATTGGACGGAGAACACTGTCAGTTACGGGAAAACTCGACAAAAGTGCTCACCACCTGCTCGATTTGCCCGGCATCCACGTCCAGATGGGTAACCAGACGCAAGCGTGGCGCCGCGCTGAGCCTGATCCCCCGCTCCGCGGCGAATGCCTTGAGGGCTTCGGCCCGCTCTCCCATCTCTACGTACACCATGTTGGTCTGCACCGGCTCGACACTGTAGCCGGCCTGGCTCAACCCTTGAGCCAGCAATTGTGCGTGGGCATGGTCATCCGCCAGACGCTGCACCTGATGCTCCAGGGCATAGAGTCCCGCCGCCGCCAGGCCACCAGCCTGACGCATGCCCCCACCCAGCATCTTGCGCAGGCGCCGCGCCTTGCCGATCAGCGCTGTGCAGCCGCACAACACCGAACCCACTGGCGCGCCGAGGCCCTTGGACAGGCACACCGATACCGAGTCGAAGTGCTCGGCGATCACCCGGGCATCCACCCCCAGCTTCACCGCCGCGTTGTACAGCCGTGCGCCATCCAGGTGCAGGGCCAGCCCCCGCTCACGGGTGAAGGCTCGGGCCTGGGCCAGGTAGGCCAGGGGCAGCACCTTGCCCTGCATGGTGTTTTCCAGGGCCAGCAAGCGCGTGCGGGCAAAATGAAAGTCATCCGGCTTGATCGCCGCCGCCACCTGCTCCAGGTCGAGGGAGCCATCGGCCCGCAACTCCAGCGGCTGGGGCTGGATCGAGCCCAGCACCGCGGCGCCACCGCCTTCATATTTATAGGTGTGGGCCTGTTGACCAACGATGTATTCGTCGCCCCGCTCGCAGTGGGCCATCAATGCCAGCAGATTGCTCATGGTGCCGGAAGGCACGAACAGGGCCGCGGCAAACCCCAGACGCCCGGCCAGCTCGGCCTCCAACTGATTGACCGTCGGGTCTTCGCCGTAGACATCGTCTCCGGTACGGGCGCGCGCCATGGCATCGAGCATGCCCGGGGTCGGCTGGGTCACGGTGTCACTACGAAGATCGATCACGCTCATCACATCAGGCTCCGGCTACAGGGGGACACCAGGGTCCACGCTTGGACAGGGGGAATTCCCTTTCGAAGCGAATTACTGCGGCCCTGTGGACGATTAATCAAGCAGCAACTGTAGAAAATCTTGCGCCAGAGGATGAAAAATCCGATGAACATTATCCAAAAGGCGCGATGCTTCCCCGCCAGATCTGTGTTAAAAACTCACCGCCCGGGAAAAACCCCGGGCAATCGTTCTCAGGGCGGGGTGCAATTCCCCACCGGCGGTAATTGCGCGCAATGTGCATAGCCCGCGAGCGCTTGGTGACACCCGTGGCAGGTCCACAGGTGCCGACAAGGTCAGCAGACCCGGTGTGATCCCGGGGCCGACGGTCATAGTCCGGATGAAGAGAGAACGGGATTGGCGCCTAAGGGCCGCTGTCAGGCAGACGTGGACTCTCCACGGAAGCTCTGCGCGTACCCTTAAATCCCATTCGATTCATATACGCCCTGTTTTTCATACAAACAGGAGTCAGAACAGATGCAACCCACCGCAATCGATAGCAAAAGCAAACACCACCCCAACGAGCGCGTCGCCTTCATCCAGGCTTGCTGGCACAAGGAAATCGTCGACCAGAGCCGTCAGGGCTTTGTCGCCGAAATGCTCGCTCAGGGTTACCAGGAATCCGATATCGACTTCTTCGAAGTCGGTGGCGCCTTCGAAATTCCCCTGCACGCCAAGCTGCTGGCCAAGACCGGTCGCTACAGCGGCATCGTTGCAGCAGGCCTGGTAGTGGACGGCGGCATCTACCGTCATGAGTTCGTCGCCCAGTCGGTGATCAGCGGCCTGATGCAAGTGCAACTGGAAACTGAAGTGCCGGTCTTCTCGGTGGTGCTGACCCCGCATCACTTCCATGCGGGTGAGGAGCACCAGAAGTTTTTCTTCGAGCACTTCGTGCACAAGGGCCAGGAAGCGGCGAAGACCTGCGCCGACACCCTGCACAAGCTGCGCGCCCTGCGCCGCAATGAGCAGCGTGCGGTCGCGGTTTAAGCGTTAGCCCATCATCGGCGAGCCGGCCCCTGCGGGGGTTCGGCTTGCCGGCGAACCTCAGGCCAGGCCGTCGGCGGTGGCCGGCACGATCAAAATCCCGGCACGCAAGCCGTTCTTCACCTTTGGGTTGGGGAAAATGATCCGCGCCCCCTCCTCCTCGATTACCCAACGGGTCTGGGCGATGTCCTCGGCCAGCAGGTAACCCACTTCCAGTTCGGAAAAGTTCTCCACGTCCGCCGGCAGGTGCAGGTGGAAGCTGTCGCTGTGCTTGATGACTTCCCGCGCCACGCTGAACAGCTGCAGGCCATCGAGGCTGTCCTGCTCTTGCCCGGGCTCGCTGCCGTCGATGATCTGCTTGAGGCGGGTTTCCAGGCGCTCGACATTGACCCCCTGGTTCTGCCCGAATGGCCGGGCCTTGCCCAACTCCAGGGTGAAGGATTCGGCCCCCAGCTGATCGTAGGTGTAGGCGCTGAAGACAATGGAGGGCTTGTTCTGCAGCAGCACCGCTTCCATGCCCGCCGCCCGCAGGCGCGCCAGCTCACGGCGCGAATGCTGACGCCCGTCCTTCCACGGATACAGGGCGAACTGTTCGATCTTCGAACCGCGGATCGCCGTGTGCAGGTCGTAATGCAGGCGCTGGCGCTGCGGCAGACTGAAAAAGCTCGCCGCCAGACGCTCCAGCTCGCAGGCACGCAGGGCTTCGATACCACTGCTCGATTCATGTCGGCCATTGAACAGCCGGTTGACGTCCTGCTCGACAAAACGCTCGCCGCGGCGCATGGCCTCGGGGTTGCCGAACAGGAACAGAATGCGTGCCCGAGGCTTCAGGTCGCCCCGGGCAATGTCGTGCAACAGACGGTCGAGCAGCTCGATGGGAGCCGTCTCGTTGCCATGGATACCGGCTGACAGCAGCAGGTCCAGACCGTTATCGCGAGCTTCGGGCGGCCGGACTTCCAGGGCGCCCTCGCTCAGCCAGCGCATGCGCACGCCGTCGACAGTCAGTTGAGTCTTCTCTGCCGGTTCACGGCCGGCGAGGGTCAGTTCAAGCAGTTTGCCGAGGGCGAGCATAGCGCGGCTTCCTTAGTGAGCGTGGCCGCAGTCGGGGCCATGCACGTGATCATCGTCACCGGCGTCGGCCGGTTCCATTTCCAGTTGCAGGCTGACCAGGTTGGTCGCCAGCGGACGCAGCAGCAGACTGGCGTACTCGTCGTCACCCTCCTCCACGTCCACGCCGATCAGCAGTTGGCCGCGGCCGTCCTGTTGAATCCATACTTCCTTGCCCTGCCACAGCACCGCGAAACGGGTGCAGGAGGTTTGCAGTTGGGTGCCGTCGCTGTCTTCAAGGATCAGCTGCAGGGTATCGCTCATGGGGGTCGTTCTCATCTGGGGTGAAGCGGCACGCCCGGTCGAATGGGCCGGGCGCGGGCTTTCAATTGATCTGGAAGGGATAAACCGCGCCCAGTTTAAGGATTTGCGTCAGTTCATCCAGTGCCGTCCGGCACTCAAGCAGCAGCTGCGGGTCCGCCAGATCGCTTTCGCACAGACGGTCGCGGTAGTGCTTGCCAACCCATTGGGTCAGGGTGTCGTACAACGGCGCGGTCATGATAACCCCAGGATTGACCGCCGCCAGCTCAGTTTCATTCAAGGCCACCCGCAAGCGCAGGCAAGCCGGGCCACCGCCGTTCTGCATGCTCTGCTTGAGATCGAAGACCTTCACTTCACGGATCAGTCCGCCCGAGCTGGTGAGGCTTTGCAGGTATTGCCAGACCCGCTCGTTGCCGCGGCACTCCTCCGGCACGATCAGCAGCATCGAACCATCGGCGCGGGACAGCAGCTGGCTGTTGAACAGGTAGGAGCGCACGGCGTCTTCCACCGTCACTTGCGCGCGCGGCACGCAGATCGACTGGAAGTTGCCGCCGCGTCGACCCAGCTTGCCCTGCAGCTCGGCGAGCATCTTCTCGGTCTCGAGGAACGCATCCTCGTGATAGAACAGCACCTCGCCATTGCCCACCGCGATCACATCGTTGTGGAACACGCCCTGATCGATCACCGATGGATTCTGCTGGGCATAGACCACGCCCTCCTCGCTCAGGCCATGCAGGCGAGCCACGGCTTGCGAGGCTTCCAGGGTCTGGCGCGCCGGGTATTTCTGCGGCGCCGGGTAACGGGTATCGAACGCGCTGCGACCGAAGACGAAGAACTCGACACCGGCCTGGCCGTAATCACGGCAGAAGCGCGTGTGGTTGGCCGCGCCTTCATCGCCGAACTGCGCCACCGCCGGCAACGCGGCGTGATGGGCGAAGTGTTTCTGGTCGGCGAACATCGCCCCCAGCACGCGGCTGGTGGTCGGGTGCTCGATGCTGCGATGGTATTTGCAGTTCAAGTTGGCGGCGGTGAAATGCACGCGGCCATCGGCGGTGTCAGCACTCGGGCTGACGGTGGCGGCGTTGGCCACCCACATGCTCGATGCCGAGCAACTGGCGACCAGCAGTGGCATGGCCTGCTTGGCGGCTAGCTGGATGACCTGGGCATCAGTGCCGGCAAAACCCAGTTTGCGCAGGGCCGCCACGTCCGGGCGCTCTTGCGGGGCGAGCACGCCTTGCTGAAAGCCCATGTCCATCAGCGCTTTCATTTTCGCCAGGCCTTGCAGCGCCGCTTCCTTGGGATTGGAGCCCTGCTGGCTGTTGCTCTGGGAGGCCACGTTGCCGTAGGACAGGCCGCCATAGTTATGGGTCGGCCCCACTAAACCGTCAAAATTGACTTCATAGGATTTCATCAGCGAGGCTCCACGAATCTGTTTGTTATAGGCATCGGTATCTACACATGGCGAACGCAGTGCGCTCGCTCGCCGGCAAGCCGGCTCCCACAGCGTTCTGCAGGAGCCGGCTTACCGGCGAAAAGGCCACGCCAGTCAGGACAAGCGCACACCCGGCGTCAACGCGCTCGGCAGCACCAGGCTCGGGGTTTCCAGGGAAGCCACCGGGTACGCGCAGTAATCCGCCGCGTAATAGGCACTGGCCCGATGGTTGCCCGAAGCACCCACCCCACCGAACGGCGCGCTGCTGGCGGCGCCGGTCAACTGCTTGTTCCAGTTGACGATGCCCGCCCGGCTTTCCAGCCAGAACTGCTGGTAGCGCTCGGCGGAATCCGACAACAGGCCGGCAGCCAGGCCGTACTGAGTGTTGTTGGCCTCGGCAATCGCCCCATCGAAATCAGCGTAGCGGATCACTTGCAGCAACGGCCCGAACAGCTCTTCATCCGGACGCTCAGCCACCGCCGTCACATCCAGAATGCCTGGGGTCAGCAAGGCGGCCTGAGCCTGGGGTTGGGTCATTTCCAGCAAGGCCACGGCGCCATTGGCCAGCAGTTGCCGTTGCGCATCCATCAGCGCGCGAGCGGCGCCCAGGGAAATCACCGAGCCCATGAACGGCGCCGGCTGCTGGTCATAGGCACCCACATCGATGCTCGCGCTGACCGCCACCAGGCGCGCCAGCAACCCATCACCCCAGGCGCCTTCCGGCACCAGCAGGCGGCGGGCGCAAGTGCAGCGCTGACCGGCCGAAATGAAGGCCGACTGGATGATGGTGTACACCGCCGCGTCCAGGTCAGCGACCTGATCCACCACCAGCGGGTTGTTGCCGCCCATTTCCAGGGCCAGGATCTTGTCCGGACGCCCGGCGAACTGCTGGTGCAGATGATTGCCGGTGCGGCTGGAACCGGTGAAGAACAAGCCATCGATACCCGGATTGGCGGCCAGCGCAATACCGGTTTCCCGGGCACCTTGCAGCAGGTTGAGGACACCTGCCGGCAAGCCGGCTTCGATCCAGCACTGCACCGTCAGCTCGGCGACTTTCGGCGTCAGCTCGCTGGGCTTGAACAGCACACTGTTACCGGCCAGCAGCGCGGGAACGATGTGCCCGTTGGGCAGGTGCCCAGGGAAATTGTAAGGACCGAACACCGCCACCACGCCGTGAGGCTTGTGTCGCAGCACAGCGGTGGCGTCGCCCAAAGGGCCGCTCTTCTCGCCGGTACGCTCGCGGTAGCTCTGCACCGAGATGGCGATCTTGTTGACCATGCTGGTGACTTCGGTGGCGGCTTCCCACAGGGGCTTGCCGGTTTCCTCACCGATGCAGCGGGCCAGTTCGTCGGCACGCGCCTTGAGCGCAGCGGCAAAGGCTTCGAGCACACCGATACGCTCCTCCAGGGAACGCTTGGCCCAGGCCGGAAACGCCTGGCGGGCGGCCTGCACGGCGCTGTCCACTTGCGCGGCAGTGGCACCGTTGCCGGACCAGATGACCGCCTGGGTCACCGGATTGACCGAGGTGAAGGCTTCGCCCTGGCCAGCCAGCCATTGGCCTGCGATGTACAGCGTGCTCATTATTTCGACTCCCGAGAAGCAGACAGCGGAACCGCGCGGACCTGGTCGCCGGCGTTGAGTTGCAAGCGCTTGGCGGTCAGGGGATCGACCACCAGGGTGCCCGCGGCAAAGCGTGCCGGCGCCGCGGTGATGCGGCAGTCCTCGCGCTTGCGGTTGTGGATCAGGAACGGCGTGGCGTCGTCGCCCGGGGTGCCGATGGCCAGCACCAGCGCCTGGCTGTCACGCACCGCGCGGATCTTGCTGGTTTCGCATTCCACCGCCGGGCCGGCATCGAAGATGTCGACGTAGCCCTGGTAGCTGAAGCCTTCGCTCTTGAGCATGGCCAGGGCCGGCTCGGTGTCGGTATGAACCTTGCCGATCACGTTGCGCGCATCCTCGGACAAAAAGCAGGTGTACAGCGGGAACTTGGGCATCAGCTCGGCGATGAACGCCTTGTTGCCAACCCCGGTCAGGTAGTCGGCCTGGCTGAACTCCATCTTGAAGAAGTGCCGACCCAGGCTTTCCCAGAACGGCGAGCGGCCATTCTCATCGGACATGCCGCGCATCTCGGCAATGATCTTGTTGCCGAACAGCTGCGGGAACTCGGCAATGAACAGCATCCGCGCCTTGGCCAGCATGCGGCCGTTGAGGCCGGTGCGGTAATCGGCGTGAAGGAACAGCGAGCACAGCTCGGAGTTGCCGGTCAGGTCGTTGGCCAGGAACAGCGTGGGGATCTCGCGGTAGATGTTCAGCTCCTGGGAGGCGCTGACCGTCAGACCGACCCGGAAGTTGTACCAGGGCTCGCGCAGCCCGACGGCACCGGCGATGGCGGAAATGCCCACTACCCGGCCGTTGTCGTCTTCCAGCACGAACAGGTAGTCCGCATCGCCGCGCTCGGCTTCGCCGCGAAAGGTCTTTTCCGCCCAGCCGACCCTGTGGGTCAGGCGCTCTTCGTTGGCCGGCAAGGTGGTGAGGCCGGTGCCGGTGCTGCGGGCCAGGTCGATCAGCGCGGGTAAATCGCTGCTGCGTACGGGACGAACGATCATGCTATCTCCTCAGACGCAGGCCGCTGATGGCCTGCGCGAAACTCGCTGCTTTCCAGGCATGCTTTCCAGGTCGTGGAAGCAGGCTTTAAACCGCCACCAGACGCACGCTGGCACCTTCGCCGACGCCCAGGGCTTCGGCGGCTTGCAGATCCAGGGTCACCGGTTTGCCCGGGGCGTAATCCAGCTCCAGCAGCACCGCGCGGTAATCCTGCAGTTGGCCGTTGGACACCAGGTACTGACGACCGCCGCCCTTGAGGGCCTCGCCGATCTTCACCGGCACCACGCGGCTCTGGGCGATCGAACGAATCCCCGAAACCCGTGCATGCAAGGTCGGGCCACCGTCGAAGATGTCGATGTAGTGATCGGTCTCAAAACCTTCGCGCATCAGGATGTCGAAGGTGATCTGCGCCCGCGGGTGCACCTGGCCCATGGCTTCCTGGGCGGCGTCCGGCAGCAGCGGCACGTAGATCGGGTAATGGGGCATCAGCTCGGCGAGAAAGGTCCGGCTTTTCAGGCCGCACAGGCGCTCGGCCTCGGCGTAGTTGAGGTCGAAGAAGTTGCGCCCGATGGCGTCCCAGAACGGCGAATCACCGTGCTCGTCGCTGTAACCGACGATCTCGGTCACCACCGAGTCGGCGAAACGCTCCGGGTGACTGGCGACGAACAGCAGGCGGCCGCGGGAGTTGAGCTCCGACCAGGGCGAACCCACCAGCTCCGGCACCACATAGAAACTGGTCAACAGGCTGTTGCCGGTCAGGTCGTGACACTGGGACAGGACATGAATCTTGTTGTGGATCTTCAGCTCGCGGGACGCGTGAACGAAGGTTTCATTGCGAAAGCTGTAGAACGGCTCGGAATAACCGGCGGACGCGACGATGGCCGAGCAGCCCACCAGCTTGCCGCTGTCGGTGTCTTCGAGAACGAAGAAATAGCTTTCCTCGCCGTTGAAGCTCACTTCAGCGGCAAACGAAGCCTCGCTCGCGGCGATCTTGTCGCGCAGGCGATCCACATCATCCGGCAAGGAGGTGACACCAATCGGGCTGTCTGCAGCCAGACGCTGTACCTCGCCCAGATCAGCCATTTGCGCGGGGCGCATCACCAGCATGGTGTCACTCCTTACTCTAAAACAGGTCGGAAACCGTCCGACGCAGGGAAAAAAATGCCGGGACAGCCCGGCACAGGAATGGGGCTCGACACCAGCTGCAACAGCCGGCGCCGAGGAGTACTGCAACCTGAATCAGGCTTGAGTCAGTTTCGCCACGGCACGCTCGAAGCGGTCCAGGCCCTCATCGATATCGGCGTCTTCGATCACCAGGCTCGGGGCGAAACGCACCACGTCCGGACCGGCCTGCAGAATCATCAGGCCTTCTTTTTCGGCGGCGTTGAACACGTCCTTGGCCTTGCCTTTCCAGGCTTCGCTGAGCACGCAACCGAGCAACAGGCCCAGGCCGCGGACTTCGGTGAACAGGCCATACTTCTCGCCGATCTGCAGCAGTCGGGTCTTGAAGCGGTCGTGCTTGGCTTTCACGCCGTTGAGCACTTGCGGAGTATTGATCACATCGATCACCGCCTCGGCCACCGCACAAGCCAGCGGGTTACCGCCGTAGGTGGTGCCGTGGGTACCGACCACCAGGTGCTTGGCCAGCGCTTCGGTGGTCAGCATCGCCGCGATCGGGAAACCGCCGCCCAGGCTCTTGGCGCTGGTGAGGATGTCCGGGGTCACGCCGTAATACTGGTAGGCAAACAGCTCGCCGCTACGGCCCATGCCGGTCTGCACTTCGTCGAACACCAGCAGCGCGTTGTGCTGATCGCACAGTTCGCGAGCGCCTTGCAGGTAAGCCAGCTCGGCCGGCAATACGCCGCCTTCGCCCTGGATCGGCTCCAGCACCACCGCACAGGTCTTATCGGAAACCGCGGCCTTCAGGGCAGCCAGGTCGTTGTACGGCACGTGGGTGATGCCGGTGATTTTCGGACCGAAGCCATCGGAGTACTTCGACTGGCCACCGACGTTCACGGTGAACAGGGTACGGCCGTGGAAGCTGTTCAGCGCGGCGATGATTTCGTACTTCTCGGCACCGAAACGATCGTGGGCCACGCGACGGGCCAGCTTGAAGGCGGCCTCGTTGGCTTCTGCACCGGAGTTACAGAAGAACGCGCGCTCGGCGAAGGTGGCGTCGATCAGCTTGTGGGCCAGGCGCAGGGCCGGCTCGTTGGTGAAGACGTTGGACACATGCCACAGCTTGTTGGCCTGCTCGGTCAGAGCCCCCACCAGTGCCGGATGGGCGTGGCCCAGTACGTTGACCGCAATGCCGCCGGCGAAGTCGATCAGCTCCCGTCCCGACTGGTCCCAGACTCGGGACCCCGAGCCGCGCACAGGAATGAAAGCCGCAGGTGCGTAATTGGGAACCATCACCTGGTCGAAATCGGCGCGTTGCACCGGAGCTTGCTCAACGGACATCGGAGTCTCCTGAAGAGGAACACCCGCCTGGAACTGGCGAGCGATGGAGGGATTGTAAGGACAGTTTTGTGCCCGGCCTTGTCGCCAAGCGACAACTTCTTATAGCGCCAACCCCGGTTTTACGCGGGTTTATGGCAATGCGACAAATAGCGTCGCAAAGGCGCAGTTTAAACTGCGCAGGGCTCTAGCGGCAGATTCAGCGGGCATTTTGCCCAAGGTAATTATCCAGGTAGTTAGCTGCAGCGCAGGCCCGGTGAGCGGGCGTCAGGACGCTTGCACCGGCAAGCCGGCGCCTACAGAAGGCGGATCAACCGCGCTCGGAAGGTACGGAGGAGAGTTCGAACGGGCTGCTGCTGCGCCGTTGATTGCGATCTTCGCGCGGGGTGGCGCCAAAGAAGTTGCGGTAGGCGCTGGAGAAGTGCGGGCCGGAGGAGAAACCACAGGACAGGCCGATCTGAATGATCGACTTGCTGGTCTGCATCAGCATCTGCCGGGCCTTGTTCAGGCGCAGCTCCAGGTAGTACTGGCTGGGCACGCGGTTCAGGTACTGCTTGAAGATGCGCTCCAATTGCCGACGGGATACACAGACATGCTGGGCAATCTCGTCGGTGGTCAGCGGCTCCTCGATATTGGCCTCCATCAGCAGCACCGCCTGGGTCAGCTTTGGATGGCTGGACCCCAGACGATTCTGCAACGGAATACGTTGCCGCTCGCCGCCCTCGCGGATGCGCTCCACCACCAGCTCTTCCGAAACCGCTCCGGCCAGCTCGGCGCCGTGATCCCGCGCCAGCACCGCCAGCAACAGGTCCAGCACCGACATGCCGCCACAGGCGGTCAGGCGATCACGGTCCCAGTCAAACAGGTGACTGGTGGCAATGACCTTGGGAAAGCGTTCGGCGAAATCGTCCTGCCAGCGCCAGTGCACCGCCGCCCGATAACCATCGAGCAGGCCCAACTGCGCCAGCGGATACACCCCGGCCGACAGCCCGCCAATCACGCAGCCGGCACGCACCAGCTGCTTGAGAGCGCTGCCGAGCCCGGAACTCATGGGGCCGGGCGGCTCGTCCGCCAAAAGGAACAGCTTCTGGCAGCCCTCAAGCTTGCCCGCCCAAGGCTCGCCCGGCAGTTGCCAGGCGCCTTCGGCCGGTGCCTCGGCCTGCAGGAACGCCAACTCATAAACCACTTCCGGATGCACCCGCTGAGCAACACGCAAGGCCTCCTCGGCCAGCGCCAGCGTCAAGGCTTTAGTGCTGGGCCAAATCAGGAAACCAATTCGATGGGCAGTCATGGCGGGCAATCCGAAACGAAAACAGTGTTAGAAGCCAAGGGTGGCAGCACCAAGTTAGACCATCTGGCGCGCGGTGCGCAGCATGACCTAATTTGGTGCATAACGGCAGTGATTACTTGAGGCTACCGGAGAGGAATTGTTGCAAACGTTCTGATTGCGGGTTCACCAGCACTTCCCGCGGGTTGCCGCTCTCTTCCACCACACCCTTGTGCAGGAACACCAACTGGTTCGACACCTCACGGGCAAAGCCCATTTCGTGCGTCACCACCACCATGGTGCGGCCTTCCTGGGCCAGGGCCTGCATGACCTTCAACACGTCGCCCACCAGCTCCGGGTCCAGGGCCGAGGTCGGCTCGTCGAACAGCATGACTTCCGGCTCCATGGCCAGCGCCCGGGCAATGGCCACGCGCTGCTGCTCACCACCGGACATGTGCCCCGGGTAGGCATCCTTGCGGTGCGCCACGCCCACCTTGGCCAGGTAATGCTCGGCCTTCTCGCGAGCCTCGGCCTTGGACACCCCCAGCACGTGCACCGGTGCTTCCATGATGTTTTCAATCGCGGTCATGTGCGACCACAGGTTGAAGTGCTGGAACACCATCGACAGGCGCGAGCGCATGCGCTGCAACTGCTTGGGATCGGCAGCCTTGAGCGCGCCGTCCTTGTTGGCCACCAGCTTCAACTCTTCGTTGTTCAGCAGGATCTTGCCGGCATGGGGCTGCTCCAACAGGTTGATGCAACGCAAAAAGGTGCTCTTGCCCGAGCCACTGGAGCCGATGATGCTGATCACATCGCCAGCCGCGGCCTTCAGGGACACGCCCTTGAGCACTTCGTGACTGCCATAGCGCTTATGCAGGTCTTGGACTTCAAGTTTGTACATGCGGTCGGTTCTCACAAAAACAGTCAGTCGTTGAGCAAGCGCCCGTGACGCAGCGCTTCGCGCCCCGCCACCTTGGCCAGCCAGAAACCGGGTTGGGCATAACGCAGCCGCTCAACGGCGAACAACACGCCGCTGGTGCCAGCACACACCGTACTGACCCGATCGGATAGGGGATCAATCACTTCAAAAATCGGCTCGCCCACTTCCACCCAGCTCCCGGCCGGACGCAGAAAGCTCACCACGCCGGGGTGCGGCGCATACAGCAGCTCGGTGCCTTCAAAGGGCATGGCCTCGCAGGCGTCGTGCCCGGGTGCTGGCCACTCACCGGCAATCAGCCCCTGCTCGGCCAGAAACGCCAGGATGCCTTCGGCGTAAGCCTCGGCCTGGGGGCGCCCGGTGTCGGCCTGACCACCCAGCTCCAGGGTGGTCGCCAGGCAGGCCAGGGGAATCTGCGCATCAGGGACCTGCCGCGACAGGCGCAGCCACGGCAGCGAGCAGGCTTCGTCGAACGAACTGCCACCGGAGTCCTCCGCCAGCAGGCCGACCTTCACATCCAGGTGCGCCGCCAGGGAACGCCATTGCGGCCAGTGCTGCGGCAAGGCATACATGTGCAGCGCGGCCTCGGCATCGCAATGCAGGTCCAGCACCACATCGGCATTGCAGGCATGGCTCAGCAGCACCCGCTGCATACCCTGCAACTGGCTGGCTGCCGGCGGCAACTCGGCCAGCACCTCAGCCATGGCCTGACGGATCAAGCGTACATTGGCGTGCGGATCATCCCCCAGGCGCCCGTCCAGGCGCTGGGCCACGGGCGCGCTCAACTCGACGAAATCACGGTTGAAATTCTTGCCGCTGCCGGCCTCGAAACGGCCCTGGTGATTGCCTTGCAGCAACTGTCCCAGACCCAGCGGATTGGCCACCGGCACCAGCTCGACAACACCGTTGAGGGCGCCCTGGGCCTCCAGCTCGGCCAGGCGCTTTTTCAGCTCCCAGGCGGTACGCATGCCCGGCAGTTCGTCAGCATGCAGGCTGGCCTGGATATAGGCCTTGCGCTCGCCGCTGCCGAAACGGAACACCGAGATGCTGCGCTCGCTGCCCAGATGGCTCCAGGGCAATGGATGATCGATACGCTGCATGTCAGTGCTTCCGCGGTGCCAGGTAGCGCAGCCAGCGGCCTTCGGCCAGCTTGAACAGGCGCACCAGGATAAAGGTCAGGCACAGGTAGAACACGCCGGCGGTGATGTAGGCCTCGAACGGCAGGTAGTACTGGGCGTTGACCGTGCGTGCCGCGCCGGTGATGTCGATCAGGGTCACGATGGACGCCAGACTGGTGGTCTGCAGCATCATGATCACTTCGTTGCTGTACTGCGGCAGCGCCCGGCGCAGGGCCGACGGCAGGAGAATGCGGCGGTACATCTTGTAGCGCGACATGCCCATGGCCTTGGCCGCCTCGATCTCGCCATTGGGCGTGGCCCGCAGGCTGCCGGCGATGATTTCCGCGGTGTAGGCACTGGTATTGATGGCAAAGGCCAGGCAGGCACAGAAGGTTGCGCTGGACAGCCAGGGCCAGAGGAAACTCTCCCGCACCGCTTCGAACTGGGCCAGGCCGTAGTAGATCAGGAACAGCTGCACCAGCATCGGCGTGCCGCGGATCACGTAGGTGTAGAGCCAGGCCGTCATGTTCACCAGCGGCTGCTTGGAGACCCGCATCAGCCCCAGGGGCAGAGCCACCAGCAAGCCGAAGAACAGCGACAGTGCCAGCAGTTTCAAGGTGGTCAGCAAGCCGCTGAAGTACAGCGGCAAGGCGTCATAGATGACGTTGTAGTCGAAGATCATAGATCAGCCGCCCTTACGCCTACCGAGTAGCGCTTCTCAAGGTGACGCAATGCCAGCAACGAGACACTGGTGATCACCAGGTACATGGCCGCCACTGCGAGGAAGAAGGTGAAAGGCTCACGGGTGGCATCCGCCGCCTGCTTGGCCTTGAACATCATGTCTTGCAGGCCCACCACCGAAATCAGCGCGGTGGCCTTGGTCAGCACCAGCCAGTTGTTGGTGAAGCCGGGAATCGCCAGGCGAATCATCTGCGGCACCATCACCCGGAAGAACACCTGGAAGCTGCTCATGCCGTAAGCCATGCCCGCTTCCGCCTGCCCCTTGGGGATCGCCATGAAGGCGCCACGGAAGGTTTCCGACAGGTAGGCACCGAAGATGAAGCCCAGGGTGCCGATACCGGCCGCCAGCGGATTGAGGTCGATGTAGTCGTCGTAGCCCAGCAGCGGCGCGACACGGTTCAGCAAGTCCTGGCCGCCGTAGAAGATCAGCAGGATCAGCACCAGATCGGGAATGCCACGGATCACCGTGGAATACAGATCGCCAAGCCAGGCCAGCCAGCGCACCGGCGAGAGGCGCAGCGCGACCCCGATCAGACCCAGAACAATGGCCAGGGCCATGGACGACAAGGCGAGCTGAAGCGTCAGCCAAGCGCCATCGAGGATGACAGCCCCGTAGCCTTTCAACATGATTCAGGTCCTCGAAAATTGGGATGAAAAAATGGCGCAAACTTCAGAGATTCTGCTGCTTGCGCCATCTCGGACTGACTGTTTCGACGGTCTTACTTGCCGTAGATGTCGAAGTCGAAGTACTTGTCCTGGATTTGCTTGTACTTGCCGTTCTCGCGAATGGCAGCGATGGCAGCGTTGATCTTGTCCAGCTCGGCCTTGTCACCTTTGCGCACTGCGATCCCTACGCCGTCGCCGAAGTATTTGACGTCAGTGAAAGCCGGACCGACGAAGGCAAAGCCCTTGCCCGAGTCGGTTTTCAGGAAGCCGTCATTCAACAGCGTAGCGTCGGCCACGGTGCCGTCGAGACGACCGGCGGCCACATCCAGGTAGATTTCGTTCTGCGAGCCGTAAGGCTTGATCTGTGCGCCCAGGGGAGCCAGCACTTCACGGGCGAAACGCTCATGGATCGAACCACGCTGCACGCCGATGTTCTTGCCCTTGAGCTCGCTCAGACCGTCGCTGACCTGGGTGCCGGCCTTCATCACCAGACGTGCCGGGGTGTTGTAGTACTTGTTGGTGAAGTCCACGGACTTCTTGCGATCGTCGGTGATCGACATCGACGAGAGGATGGCGTCGATCTTGCGCACTTTCAGTGCCGGGATCAGGCCGTCGAACTCTTGCTCGACCCACACGCACTTGACCTTCATCTCTTCACACAGAGCGTTGCCGATGTCGTAGTCGAAACCGACGATGCTGCCATCCGGCGCCTTGGAGGCAAACGGAGGGTAGGCCGCTTCGATACCAATTTTCAGGGGCTTTTCATCGGCGAAAGTCGGCAGGGAGAGCACGGACAGTGCCAGGGCGCCAAGAAGCACGAGTTTCTTCATCTTAGAACTCCATCGGTAAAGGGCGAAAACGGCAGAGTGAGCGACAGCCCAATATGCGAATGGGTAAAACTGCAAAGACGGCGCTGCGTCCTTAGAAGCCCGGGAGAGGACTCACACACAGGCAACGACGAGCGAGTGACCGGCATTCTAACGACAGGCTGGAAGCCGATATTTCCTCAATGCGACAACAAATTACAGAAGCATCGAGAATACCGGGGGAGCACATTGACAGCTCTTCAAAACTATGCAAGAGCAAATGATAGGGAACCGATCTACGCTGCAAATTGCGGGCCTATTATTGGCAAAGCCTTCTATTCCGGCAAGCGCAGCGTGATGACTTATTTTTTATATGGATAAAAACAGCCCTGAAATGGGGCTCGGCGTTTCCCATTGCCCCGAAAATGGGCGCCGGGTTACATCTTCGACGGCATCGGTAACATTCACACCAGGCACATGGATAAATCCGATATTTATTCGCTCGCCTGCACCGGCAAGCGGGCCTCGCACCAGGCGCGCGGAGGCTGTAGCGGGCGGCTTTCCGGGGAATCGCCCCGGCACAAAAAAGCCCCGCCCGGCGTAAGGCCGGACGGGGCTGGGTGACTCGGAACCCGCCTCAGGCGACGTTCATGGTCTTGTGGGTGTCGATCAGATGCTGCACCACGCTTGGGTCGGCCAAGGTGGAGATATCTCCCAGACCGTCGTACTCCGCCGTCGCGATCTTGCGCAGAATCCGCCGCATGATCTTCCCGGAACGGGTCTTCGGCAGTCCCGGCGCCCATTGGATGACATCCGGCGAGGCGATCGGACCGATCTCCTTGCGCACCCAGTTCTTCAGTTCCAGACGCAGGGCTTCGCTCGGCTCTTCGCCACCGTTGAGGGTCACGTAGACATAGATGCCCTGGCCCTTGATGTCGTGAGGCACGCCCACCACCGCCGCTTCGGCGACTTTCGGGTGTGCAACCATGGCGCTTTCGATCTCGGCGGTGCCCATGCGGTGCCCGGAAACGTTGAGCACATCGTCCACCCGGCCGGTGATCCACCAGTAGCCGTCTTCGTCGCGACGGGCGCCGTCACCGGTGAAGTACATGCCACGGAACGTCTTGAAGTAGGTATCGACGAAGCGGTCGTGGTCGCCGTACAGCGTGCGCGCCTGACCTGGCCACGAATCGAGGATCACCAGGTTGCCTTCGGCGGCGCCTTCGATGATGTTGCCCAGGTTGTCCACCAGGGCCGGCACCACGCCGAAGAACGGACGCGCGGCAGAACCCGGCTTCAGGGCATGCGCCCCCGGCAGCGGGCTCATCAGGGTGGCGCCGGTTTCGGTCTGCCACCAGGTGTCGACGATCGGGCAACGGGATTGACCGACGTTCTTGTAATACCAGTCCCAGGCTTCCGGGTTGATCGGCTCGCCCACCGAACCCAGCAGGCGCAGGCTGCTGCCATCGGCGCCTTCGCAGGCAGCCGTGCCCGAGGCCATCATGGCGCGGATCGCGGTCGGCGCGGTGTAGAGAATGTTGACCTTGTGCTTGTCGACGATCTTCGCCACCCGGGTCACGTCCGGATAGTTGGGCACGCCTTCGAACAGCACCGTAGTGGCGCCATTGGCCAGCGGGCCATAGACGATATAGGTGTGGCCGGTGACCCAGCCGACGTCGGCGGTGCACCAGTAGACTTCACCCGGACGGTAGTCGAACACCCGCTCATGGGTCAGCGATGCATAGAGCAGGTAGCCGCCAGTGGTGTGCTGCACACCCTTGGGCTTGCCGGTGGAGCCGGAGGTATAAAGGATGAACAGCGCTTCTTCGGCGCCCATCTCTTTCGGCGCGCAGACGCTGCCGGCGACCTTCATCAGGTCTTCGTACCAGATGTCGCGATGCTGGTTCCACTTGATGTCGCCACCGGTGCGCTTGCACACGATGACCTTCTGGATGCTGCTGGTTTCCGGGTTGGTCAGGGCGTCGTCGACATTGGCCTTGAGCGGAACCTTTTTACCGGCACGGATGCCTTCGTCGGCGGTGATCACCACTTTCGAACGGCAGTCGATGATGCGCCCGGCCAACGCTTCAGGGGAGAACCCGCCGAACACCACCGAGTGGATCGCACCGATGCGGGTACAGGCCAGCATGGCCACCACCGCCTCGGGAATCATTGGCATATAGATAGTCACCACGTCGCCCCGGTGCACGTCCTGGCCACGCAAGGCGTTGGCGAACTTGCAGACTTCTTCATGCAGTTCGCGGTAAGTGATGTTGCGGCTTTCGGAAGGATCATCGCCTTCCCAGATGATCGCGATCTGATCGCCACGCTCGGCGAGATGACGATCCAGGCAGTTATAGGAGACGTTCAAGGTGCCATCGGCAAACCACTTGATATCGACATGGTGATCGTCGAAGGAAGTCTGCTTCACCGTGGTAAAAGGCTTGATCCAGTCGAGACGCTTGGCCTGTTCACGCCAGAAACCGTCCGGGTTAACGACCGACTGCTGGTACATGGCCTTGTAGGTCGCCTCGTCAGTCAGCGTATTGGCCAAAACCTCGGGACGAACGGGATACAGAGAAGCCGCACTCATCTTTCTTACCTCGGTGACATAGTTGTTTTTGTATGACCCCGTTGTAGCCGGGGGGCGCCTATAGAACCATTCGACGATGGTAGTAACAACCCCCTGCGAAATGCCCGGCTATTTGCCGCACCCCTTCAAGAACGCTGGTTACAGCGACATTCAGCCTCGACAAAAATATTCAAGCAGGCATCCGGACAGGCCTTTTTCGGCGATTGTTACAAAAACTGTCAAAGGTGTTTATCAAAAGTACACCTATATGACCCGCCACCCGGGGCCTAAAATCCGTCTCGCCAAACAGGCAATCTGATTAACCAAGTTGCAGCCCCCACGAAGGCAGTTAATCAAACGTTTACTCAAGCTCCACACGCAGCCTCATAAAGGCTGCGTGACCCCACACGACCTTAGAAAGGTAAAACGCAAATGAAAGCTTTATTAGTTCTGGCCCTCAGTAGTCTGTGCGTTACCGCGATGGCTGATGAGATCCCGACTGATGTCGCACAGCAACAAGTACCGGTAGAGGAATACACTTACTCCACTGATCTGGATATCGCCAAAGTTATCTCCATGAGCGAAGTTCCAGAAGTATGCGAAGTTGTACCAGCGCGTATGGAATATGAAGACTCCCACGGTCAACGGCATATTCTTCAATACCGCGTAATGGGCAACGGTTGCTCTAACGGTTAATAGCCAAGTTCATTGCATAGACCTTGATGACTGCCGGCCGCAAGAAATCCCTCTTGCGGCAAAGATGCCTCGCCAGCGCCCCCGTTCGGGGTCCGGCCAACAGCATCGCCCCCGCGACGTGCGACCACGGCAATCGCACGCAACCTTTTCGCCACCGCCGAGGCCGGTTCCCAGCCCCTTGACTGGCCCAATCCAGGTGGTTTTGAGTTGTGTTCAAAACAGTGAAATGGCTTGCAAAAACACAACATCTAGTAAAATTGGCTATTTTTTGGCCATTTCCGGCTGATTTTTTTCAGCCCAAAAAAAAATCTTCCGCGGTCAAAGCCTTGTAAACCCGCGCTTTGCTCTGGATCCCCTGCCTTCCTCGGCCCGCCTGCGCCCATCGGTCACCCCACGAGCCGGAAAATATCCTTATAATGCGTCCTCAAAACGGGCCCGCAACATTCCCTTACCGGATGAAAACGACCTGCTGAATCACGCGCCGGAACCGAAAGCCTCAGTTCCGCCCGACAGCAGCCTCAAGGCACCCGGACACATATTTCTGTTTATTGCCTGCGTTCACAGCTGCAACAAACGATTTCTATTGATTTAACGCGGCCAGTAGCGCCGTGTGAAAAGCCAACCCTTTTGTTTTCACACGGGCATCTGGCCCTCGAGCAGGAGACGACACGTCATGCTGAGCTGGGACGAATTCGACAAAGAAGAAGGCGAAGTTGCAGTCAAAGGCGCCAACGCCGGCCACGCCACTGAAGCCAACATGGACCGCCTCGACAGCGCCGGTGGTGCCGCAGCTCTGGAAGCTCGCGCCGTGACCGCCAATGACTCCGCTGCCGTTGCCCGGGCCAAGGCGTCCCTGGACCAGCTCGACATCGCCGAAGGCCTGGCCGAGCTGGAAGGCTCTTCCGCCCGCGTCGCGGTTGACGAAAAGCGCATGATCAACTGCCGCGCCGACCTCAACCAGCTGGTGCCGTTCAAGTACGACTGGGCCTGGCAGAAGTACCTCGACGGTTGCGCCAACCACTGGATGCCGCAAGAGGTCAACATGACCGCCGACATCGCCCTGTGGAAAAACCCGGAAGGCCTGACCGACGACGAGCGCCGCATCGTCATGCGCAACCTGGGCTTCTTCTCCACCGCCGACTCCCTGGTTGCCAACAACCTGGTACTGGCCGTGTACCGCCTGATCACCAACCCGGAATGCCGCCAGTACATCCTGCGCCAGGCATTCGAAGAGGCGATCCACACCCACGCCTACCAGTACTGCATCGAATCGCTGGCCATGGATGAAGGCGAGATCTTCAACATGTACCACGAGATTCCATCGGTCGCGAAGAAAGCCGCCTGGGGCCTGAAGTACACCCGTTCGATCTCCGATCCGAAGTTCGAAACCGGCACCGTCGACACCGACAAGGAGCTGCTGCGCAACCTGATCGCCTACTACTGCGTTCTGGAAGGCATCTTCTTCTACTGCGGCTTCACCCAGATCCTGTCCATGGGCCGCCGCAACAAAATGACCGGCGTTGCCGAGCAGTTCCAGTACATCCTGCGCGACGAATCCATGCACCTGAACTTCGGCATCGACGTGATCAACCAGATCAAGATCGAAAACCCGCACCTGTGGGATGCCGAGATGAAGGAAGAAGCCACCCAGATGATCCTCCAGGGCACCCAACTGGAAATCGAATACGCTCGCGACACCATGCCGCGCGGCGTGCTGGGCATGAACGCGGCGATGATGGAGGACTACCTCAAGTTCATCGCCAACCGTCGCCTGTCGCAGATCGGCCTGAAGGAAGAGTACCCAGGCACCACCAACCCGTTCCCATGGATGAGCGAGATCATGGACTTGAAGAAAGAGAAGAACTTCTTCGAGACCCGCGTGATCGAGTATCAAACTGGCGGTGCACTGAGCTGGGATTGATTCGCGGATCAATGCAACAAATAAGAAGCCCTGACTTGTTCAGGGCTTTTTTATTGGCCGAGGAAACAGACTGCGCAGATGGCCCATTAAAATGCGTGCAGGCTGCAGGAGCTGTGGTTATAAAGACCCCTCCCCCGCTTAAGGATCAAAGCGCTCATGAAATTCGATATCGCCTACTGCATCAGCCTCGACGACAAGTTGTCGATCTATGACGTGCGGGATCTGAATTTCGATGAAACCGTGGCTTTCGATTCCGCCCAGGAAAGCTTCCAGTGCCCCAACGATGAATGTCGCGCCGCCTTCGATGCCGCCAATCAGCTGGGCACCTTCAATGCCAAGAACGTCAATTACCTTCGCACCCCGCACTTCAAGAACCTGCCCGGCACGCTGCATATAGAAAGCTGCCCTTACCGGCTCAGCAAAGGTGCCGGCAGCATCGAAGGCGCAGCCGCCGAGGATGAACGCGAGGAACACTTCCCTTCGGAACTGCTGTTGACCCGCCGCGAGTACAAGCGCCGACCGAGCAGCCCGACTGCGGCGGCAGAGACGCCCCGGGACAATCCGCCCGCCGTGCCAGCCGGCCTGCAACACAACCACGCCGGGCGCGATAGCACCCCGGACAAGACCTGTGTCTTCGCCCACCCGGTGGAATGTTTCGTGTCAAACATCGACGACAAGGAACTGCTCAAGCGCATGCCGCTGAAGATCGGCGAGCACACCGCATCCTACGCCTCGTTCTTCAAGAAGATCGAGTACCTGCTGGACAACAAGGGGCTGATCTACTGGGGCAAGATCAAGGAAATCAAGGACTACACCCAGAGCTTTCGCATCGATTTCGAGCACAAGGTCTGGCTCAAGGCCGATGGCGAATCGAAGAAGAAGCCCTACTCGGTCAACGTCTACCTGAGCAAGAAACTGATCGACAACTATCGCAAGCGCAAAGCCTTCCTCGAAGAGATCAAGAGCGCCATCGACAGCCAGCGCGAGTTGTACTGTTTCTTCTACGGTGTCACCCCGACACTCAAGCAAGTGCCGAGCAAGAAAAACCCCGAAGCGACCTTCGGGGTCTTCAGCGCCAACATCGAGAACCTGGACCACTTCGTGATCCGCGAGGCACCGGGGCTTCACGCACAGTAGTCTCAGCCCCCACCAGGTTCTGCCCGCAGCGATGCCCCTGTCACGTCAGGCACAGGCTGACCAGCACCACCAGCAGCAGGCCGATGTACACCCGCGCATGCACCCGATCCGGGATACGACCGATCCAGGGCGTGGCCAGACGGATGCCCAGCAACGAGCCAAGGGACAATAGCGAAAACGCCAGCAGGTCCACATAGCCGATGAACCCGGGCCCGAAATCGGCTGGACTGAAGCGCGCCAGGGCCAGGTAAGTAGCGGTTCCGGCCAGGGCCACCGGCACGCTCAGGGGATTGGCCATGGAGGTGGCCTGGGTCATGCTCAAACCGCAACGGCGTAACAGAGGTACTGTCATGACGCTGCCCCCCACCCCGAGAAACGTCGCGATTACGCCTATTCCTACACCACCCAATAGAGTTTCGCCGGTGCCCAGGCGACGCGCCTGAGCCTGGTTCACCGGCTCAAGAAAGCCGCGCCGCAGCAGGCAGTCGGCAATGGTGATGCCCAGGTAGGCAATGAAGGCATACCGAATCACCTCGCCGCTGACCCACATCGCCGCGGCCGCTCCGCACATTGCCCCCAGGGCGATGTAGGCCCCCAGAGGCCACAGGTAATGGCGAACAAGATTGCCGGCCCGCTGATGCCGCCAACTGGCCAGCAGAGCATTGACGATCATCACGCAGGTCGAAGTGGCCACAGCGATGTGCATGGCCGAATGCCCCGCCGCCGAGTCGGCGCCCTGGCTGCTCAGCAGCATCCAGTACAACAGCGGCACCACCACAAAACCGCCGCCGAAGCCGAACAGCACCGCGCTGACGCCGGTCATGCAGCCAAAAACTGCCAGCAGTAGATAGAACATCGAGCCGCATCCGTCCGGGAAAGAAGCTGCGGACAATAAAAGATCGAGCCCTGGCCGACTTCAGCAAGTCAGCCAATAATGTTTGCGTTTACGCCAGCCAGGAACCTCGTCGCATGCGCAACATCTCCATCGACTCACTGGATCGGACACCGCGTCCGGTCGTGGCCATCGGCACCGACTATGCCGACGGCCAGCGCCTGCCGCGCCACAGTCATCGCCGGGCGCAACTGTTGTATGGCGCCACCGGCGTGATGCAGGTGGGCACGGCCCAGGGGAACTGGGTGGTGCCGCCGCAGCGGGCGGTCTGGATCCCGCCCGGGGTGGAACATGAGGTGCTGATGCTCGGGGTCAGCACCCGCAGTCTGTACATCGAACCCGCAGCAGCGCCGCTGGACAGCAGCGACTGTCAGGTGATCAGCGTCTCGCCCCTGTTGCGCCAGTTGCTTCTGGAGGCGGTGGAGCTTCCCCTGGAATACCCGCAGCACGGCAGGGACGGATTGCTGATCGACCTCCTTCTGCTTGAGTTGCAGCGCAGTCGCCCGCTGCCGCTGCATATCCCCCTGCCGGCCGCCGGTGCACTGCTGGGGCTGTGCCAGGCCTTCCTCGCTCGCCCGGATATTCACCAATCCCCGGAACACTGGGCAGGACAGCTGCATATCAGCTTGCGCACCTTCAACCGCAGCTTTCGCCGGCAGACGGGCATGAGCTTCATTCAATGGCGACAACGGGCCTGTGTGGTCCTGGCCCTGGCCCGGCTGGCTGCAGCCGAGCCGGTCACCCGCATCGCCCTGGACTTCGGCTACGACAGCCCCGGGGCGTTCTCCACCATGTTCCGCCGGGTATTGGGGCAATCCCCCAGCACCTACCTGAATCAGGAGGCTGCGTTCCCAGGTAAAACCTTGTGACCAAAGGCTCGGGGGTTGGCCGTAATTGAGTTTGATCAGCAAGCAAAACAACTGTACAAATAACCAGTATCAAGCCAACGCATTGCCTAACCTCCCGGAGAAAACCATGGCCTCTCTAGCGATGAAAATAACCCTGGAACGTATCGCCCTTTATCAGTTCACTCCGCAGCACTGTGCTCAGGCCCGCGACATGCTGGGCTGGGACATGGACCGGCTGTCCCGCGAGTCCAGCGTCTCGGTGCAAGCCATTCAGCGCTTTGAGGCCGGCTACGAGGTGCGTGACGTCACCCGGCTGGCCCTGGCCTTCTGCCTTGAGGCGCAAGGCCTGGTGTTCTTCCCCGGCTTCACCCCCGGCCGCGGCATGAACATCCGTGGAGCGACCCCCAATCCGATGGAGCGCCCTGACTACGCCATGATCGAATGATCGACGGCCCCGGGCAGCGGCCGACACCAGACCGGCGCTCAGCGCCAGGGTCGAAACCAGATGAATCGGGTAACTGGCCACCTTCGTGGCCAGTCCTGGTTCACGCGGACTCGATACCCATCTGCTCCAGCACGCCATCCACCTCCAGCCACCAGGTGCTGCCCCGCTGAGGCTGCGTCAGGCTGAAGGCTTCGCCCATCTGCGGCGTGGTGATGCTGATGCTGCGTTCCCAGGCCAGGGCCAGAATACGGTCGAAGGGTTCGTGCCAGGCATGCATGGCCAGGTCGAAGGTGCCGTTATGGATCGGCAGGAGCCAGCGGCCACGCAGATCGATATGGGCTTGCAGGGTTTGCTCCGGCTGCATGTGCACGTGGGGCCATTCGACGTTGTAGGCCCCGGTTTCCATCAGTGTCAGATCAAAGGGACCGTACTGCTGGCCGATGCGCTTGAAGCCGTCGAAATACCCCGTGTCACCGCTGAAAAAGATCCGTGTCGGGCCATCGATCATCACCCAGGAGGCCCACAGGGTGCGGTTGCCATCGAACAGGCCACGACCGGAAAAATGCTGCGACGGCGTGGCGACAAAACGTATGCCATCGACGTCGCATCCCTGCCACCAATCCAGCTGCCGCACCTTGCTCGCCGGTACCCCCCATTTGATCAGGGTGTCGCCCACGCCCAGCGGGGTCAGGAAGTGCCGGGTCTTGTCCGCCAGGGTCAGCACCGTCTGGTGGTCCAGGTGGTCGTAATGATCGTGGGACAGGATCACCGCCTCGATCTCCGGCAGCGCCTCCAGGCTGATGGGCGGCTGATGAAAGCGCTTTGGCCCGGCCCATTGCACCGGTGAGGCCCGCTCGGCAAACACCGGATCGGTGATCCAGAACTTGTCGCGCATCTTCAGCAGCACGGTGGAGTGGCCCAGGCGAAACACGCTGTGATTAGGCGCTGCCAGCAATTGCTCGCGGGTCAGTTCCTGCACCGGAATCGCCCCTGCTGGGCGGGTGTTGCGCGGTTTGTGGAACAGCATGTTCCAGAAGATCTGCAGGGTCTTGCCGAAACCGGCACGTCGCACCGGTGCATGGTTGCGAAAGGCGCCCTGCTCCTGACGAGAGGTTGGCTGACCAGAGGCGCGGGTTAGGCTGGACGAGACATTGGCCATGATTGAAAGGACTCCGTGGAACGCGGCAAGGTTCCGAGGTGGTTCTACGGGACGATCTACTGGCCAAGGCACGCAAGCATCAGCCGCCAATCATCGTTTTAAAGGATAACTACACTACACAGTGTAGTTTCTACATTGCAACAGGATTAAGACGAAGTAGACTGCCGATTGATTTAGCCGCCCACCCTGATCGAACCCAACTTATGACAGCTCCGAAGCGCCTCACCGACCTTAAACGCAATGCCATCATCCAGGCGGCGATCAGCGAATTCCGCGCCAGCGGCTTCGACATCACCAGCATGGACAAGATTGCCGCCACGGCCGGAGTATCCAAGCGCACGGTGTACAACCACTTTCCAAGCAAGGAGGAGTTGTTCGCCGAGATCCTGCACAAGCTCTGGGCCAGCATCAGCGCCCAAGCGGACGTCGTCTATCGCCACGACCAGCCCCTGCGCGAGCAACTGGAAGCCCTGTTGCGGGCCAAGCTGCAACTGCTGGCCGACGACAACTTCCTCGACCTGGCCCGAGTGGCCATTGCTGCCACCATCCACTCCCCCGAGCGGGCTCAGGACATGGTGGCGCGACTCGGCGAACGGGAGGAAGGCCTGACCCTGTGGATCCGCGGCGCCCTGGCCGACGGCCGCCTCAAGCCGCTGGACCCGGAGTTCGCTGCCCAGCAGATGCACGGGCTGCTCAAGAGTTTCGCGTTCTGGCCGCAGATCACCCTGGGCCAACCGCCCCTGGCAGCGGACCTGCAGACCCGGGTCATCGAGTCGGCACTGGACATGTTTCTCAGCCACTACCAGGCCTGATTCAGCGCGATCGACCGGCATGCCCTGCCCCGGCCACCGCGAAATGGCTTCGAAGGACACTGATTATTCCTAGTGGAATAAATGACAATATTCACCAGACTGATCCGATAAACGGCAAGGCCGCAAAAACACCACAAAGTGTTTCAGTGCAAAACCTGGTGCAGGAATTTATGGAAAACCAACGCGGCAAAGGGCTGTCATTTGCCCGACGCATCTATTGGCCAAGGATCATCGGCCTGGGCATCGGCGGCATCAGTGTCCTCGCGGCACTCGCTCCCCTGGCACTGCCCGACTGGATATGGGGCCTGCTGTTGTTCAACGGCCTGATCTGGCCCCACCTGGCCTATCAACTGTCCGCCCGTTCGGCGTTTCCCTACCGGGCAGAGCGGCGCAATCTGCTGTATGACTCGCTGCTGGGCGGTTTCTGGGCCGCGACCATGCAGTTCAACCCGCTGCCGGCGGTCACCATCCTCTCGATGATGGCCATGAACAACGTGGCCGCTGGTGGCCTGCGCCTGTTCATTCGCGGCAGTCTGGCCCAATGCACCGGGGTGCTGCTGTCCTGGGCGCTGTTCGGGCCACACGTCACCACCCACATCAGCCCGCTGCAGATCTACGCCTGCCTGCCCATGCTGACCCTCTATCCCCTGGCGGTGGGCATGGTCTGCTATCGCCTGGCGATCAAACTGTCCGAACACAAGCGCGCCCTGAGCGCCCTGAGCCGCACCGACAGCCTCACCGGCCTGCTCAACCACGGTTCCTGGAAGGACCTGCTGCACATCAAGTTCCACAAGTGCCGGCAGCGGCAGATGCACGCCTGCATCGCCCTGATCGACATCGACCACTTCAAGGCGATCAACGACACCTACGGCCACATCATTGGCGATACCGTGCTGCGCCACTTGAGCAACGAACTACGACGCAACCTGCGCCACGATGACCTGGCCGGCCGCTACGGTGGCGACGAGTTCTGCGTGATCCTGCCGCGCATGAGCCAGCAGCAGGCGCTCGATATCATGGAGCGCCTGCGCCGGGTCTTCAGCCAGTACCGGCACCCGCAAGTGAACGAGCTGAATGTCAGCCTGAGTATTGGTCTGGCAGCCTTCGATGCCGGTTTCGAGGATCCGGCCACCTGGCTCAATGCCGCGGACCAGGCCCTGTACCAGGCGAAAAAAACCGGACGCAACCGGATAGCCAGCAACGATGCCAACGGCTATGCAGCACAATCGCATTTGGCATAAAACCGAAAAAACTTATACAAAAAGGAAGTAAAAAATATTTTTGTACAAGTTTATTTGGATTTATCCAGGCAGTTGCCATCATAATGCCGCCACTTCGCTGCAACGGATGCCCACAACCGCAACTGCCGCCACCGAAGCCAATCAATCCAACTAAATCGATTCGCAGCCGCTACGTCTCCCTTGACGCGGCCACCGACGCGCGCCTGAAGCGTCCCCGTTGCATCGCTGCGAATGTATCTTCTGTCAGTCATGGAACGCTGACATTGAGCAGATAATGCCGAGCGCCGGGGAGCATTCGGCGTACCGGCGCACTCAATAGGGATCGACGCAACGTTTCTCCCACAGAGCACCTGCCCACATGCTATTCAACCGCCACAACAAGACCATCGACACCCTGAACCGAACCGTTGCCGAGCAATCGAGCCTGCTGGAGGCCATCGACCGCTCGATGGCGGTGATCGAGTTCGATCTGCAAGGCTGCGTATTGCGCGCCAACCACAACTTCCTCAAGACCCTGGGCTATCGCGAAGACCAGGTCCTCGGCCAGTCCCACCGCCTGTTCTGCACCCCGGAGTACGCCCGCAGCAGCGACTACCAGCAATTGTGGGCACGCCTCAGAGAAGGTCAGTTCCAGTCCGGAACCTTTGAACGGGTCAGCAGTGCCGGGCAGAGCCTGTGGCTGGAAGCCAGCTACAACCCTATCCGCGACGCCTCGGGCACGGTGTACAAAGTGGTCAAGTACGCCCTGGATGTCACCACTCGAATCCAGGAAGAGGCCGAGGCACGCAACAAGCTGGATGCCATCGACCGGGCCATGGCCGTGATCGAGTTCAACCTCGATGGCAGCATCATCAGCGCCAATGCCAACTTCCTCAGCCGCATGGGCTACAGCCTGGCGCAGGTCCAGGGCAAGCATCACCGGATGTTCTGCAAGCCCGAACTGGTCAACAGCAGCGCCTACCAGGACTTCTGGAATCGCCTGAACAAGGGCGAATTCTTCAACGGTCGCTTCGAACGGATCGACAAGCACGGCCGCACGCTGTGGCTGGAAGCCAACTACAACCCGGTCTACGACGCCAGCGGACGCCTGTGCAAAGTGGTCAAGTACGCCGCCGACGTCACCCAGCAGGTGGAGAAACACGAGCATGACGCCCATAGCGCGAGCCAGGCTTATCACATCTCGGTACAGACCCGGAAAGTCGCCGAGCAAGGCACCGGCGTGATCCAGCAGGCCGCCAGCGAAATGCGCCAGATCGCCCATAACATCGAGGACTCCTCCACCCTGATCGCCCGCCTGGGCGAACGTTCGGAACAGATCACCGCCATCGTCAACACCATCCGCGGGATTGCCGACCAGACCAACCTGCTGGCCCTCAATGCCGCCATCGAGGCCGCCCGGGCCGGAGAACAGGGGCGCGGCTTCGCCGTGGTGGCCGATGAGGTTCGCCAGTTGGCGGCGCGCACCAGCGGCTCGACCGCGGAAATCGCCAGCATGATCGACATGATCCAGAACGAAACCCTGCAAGCCATCAAGAGCATGGACGGCACCCGGGAACGGGCGGCCAAGGGCGTGCAACTGGCGGATCAGGCCGGCACCGTGATCCTGCAGATTCGCGATGGGGCCAGTGACGCGGTGCAAGCCGTGAGCATGTTCGCCAACGAACGCGATGCGCTGTAAGGGAGGGGTTTCCCGGCGTCGATCATGACGTCCGGGACAGCCTTGAGGACTATAGTGGCCTGACGTCCCAGTGCCTGGCGGAGGCCATCATGAGTTCCAGCAACACGCCCGAAGAAACCACTCCGGTCACCGATCACCTGCGCTTTCACCGCGCCCATGCCCACCTGGCCCCCACCTTCGGCAACGATGCCTTCGCCTTGAAGGCCGAGGCCTTTGCCCGTTTCTTCGGCACCCCGACCTTTCTCGGGGCACAGACCCTGATCGTGGTGATCTGGATCGCCCTCAACCTCAGCGGCGTCACTCAGTTCGACGTCTATCCCTTCATCCTTCTCAACCTGGCCTTCAGCCTGCAGGCGGCCTACGCCGCGCCGCTGATCCTGCTGGCCCAGACCCGCCAGGCCGCCCGCGACAAGGCCCAGTCCGACGCCGACGCCCAGCACCGCGAGGCCCTGGCCATCGCCAACAGCGAACGCCAGGCCCAGGCCGCGCAAACCACCGGGCAACTGCTGGAGCTGCTGGAGCAGAACACCCGCCTCACGGAAATGACCAAGCAACTGAGCGAACGCATCGAAAACCTCACCAGCGAGATGCACGCGCACTTCGTCCGCAAGGAGCCACCAGCGGCCTGAACTGTTCAGGGCCAGCGCAGATGACGCCCCAGCTCATCGAACAGCGTCACCACCGAGCGCAGGGCCCGACAGTCCGGGCGGGTCAACAGCCACAAGGCGGTTGCATGCTCCAGGGGCTCGCCGAGGGCTTCCAGGTCACCACCGCCCAGGAGAAAGTCCGGCAACGCCGCCACCCCCAGGCCGGCCCGCACCAGCTCGGTCACCGCCAGCATGCTGTTGCAGCGATAACTGGGTTGCACGCCGGGCCACTGCTGACGGCGCCAGACCACCGTGGGGTGATCCGGCAGAAAGTCATCCGGGGCAATCCAGGCCACCCGCGCCAGATCGGTGCAATCCACCCGGTGCCGATACGCCGGGCTGGTGCACACCCGATACGCCACCGCCCCCAGGCAGCGCCCCACCAGATGCTCCGGAGGCGTCGCGGTGAGGCGCACGGCGATGTCCGCATCGCGACGGTTGAGGTTGGCGAAATCATTCGAAGTGCAGAGTTCGATGACCAGCGCCGGGTACTTGGGCATGAACTGCGCCAGGGCCGGCAGCAACAGGCCCTGCAACACCGAATCGGTACAGGTCAGGCGCACCGTGCCGCTGATCACCTCGCCGCCCTGGGCCACACCGATCCGCGCCGCCTCCAGGGCCTGTTCCGCCTGTTCGGCCTGCAGTGCCAGGGCCTGGGCCAGGCTGGTAGGCAGGTAGCCGGCACGGCTCTTGTCGAACAGTTGCTGACCGAGCCCGGCCTCCAGGCGGCGCACGGCACGAAACACCGTCGAAACATCCACCTTGAGCAGGGCCGCGGCACGGGCCAGGGAGCCGCCACGGACCAGGGCCAGGACCAGCGACAGATCGGGGTAGTCCAGCTGATAGTGCGCTGCTGCATTGATCACTTGGGTAAACGCCAATATTGATTGCATGGACGCCAATCTATAGTGGCCCCAGGCAATCGACAAGTCAGTGCCCCTACCGGAGAAGCCCATGCAAGCACCCGCCTCGCCCCCCACCCTGCGCATCGCCCTGGTGGGGGATCACGACCCACTGATCACCGCGCACCAGGCCATTCCCCTGGCCCTGGATCAGGCCGCAGCCGACGCCGCCATCACCCTCGACGTGCAATGGCTGGCCACTGCCGAGCTGACTGAGGAGCACCTGTTGCAAGGCTTCGACGCCATCTGGTGCGTGCCCGGCAGCCCCTACCGGAATATCCACGGCGCCCTGCTGGCGATCCGCGTGGCCCGGGAGCAACAGCGCCCCTTCCTCGGCACCTGCGGCGGCTTTCAGCATGCGGTCCTGGAATACGCGCGCAACGTGCTGGGCTGGACCGATGCCGAACACGGCGAGATCGCCCCCGATGCCGAACGCGCACTGCTCACCCCCTTGAGCTGCGCCCTGGTGGAGGCCCGTGAGCGCATCGAACTGCAAGACGGCAGTCGGATCGCCAAGGCCTATGGCACCCGGCACATCGAGGAAGGCTATCGCTGCCGCTACGGCGTCAATCCGGACTTTGCCGGGCCCCTGCTCGCTGGCGCCCTGCGCGCCAGCGGCCACGACCGCCTGGGAGATCTGCGCGCCGTGGAGCTCGCCGATCATCCATTTTTCGTCGCCACCCTGTTCCAGCCCGAACGCGCGGCCCTCAAGGGCCACACGCCGCCCCTGGTCAGCGCCCTGCTCAATGCCTGCCTGGAGACCCGAGGATGATCGGCCAGACACCCGCCCCGCCCTACTACGCCGTGATCTTCAGTTCCCAACGCGGTGCCGCGGACCCCGAGTACGATCAGGCCGCCGAACGCATGCTGGAGCTGGCGCGTCGGCAACCGGGCTTTCTCGGGGTCGAATCGGCTCGGGGCGCGGACGGTTTCGGAATCACCGTGTCCTACTGGAGCAGTGAGGCGGCAATCCTGGCGTGGAAGCACCACGCCGAACACAGCGCCATCCGCGAGCGCGGGCGCAAGGATTGGTACCAGTCCTGTCATACCCGGGTCGGCCAGGTCGAACGGGCCTACGCCTTCGACCCCCAAGCCCAGGCCTGAACCGCGGCCCACAGCGGTTCAGGCCGGCCGCCGGATCAATCCTGAGCCGTCGGCAACAGGCTGCGCACGGCCTGGATTTCCGGCAGATCGCTACGGCGCATATAGACCCGTAGCGGTTCGCTGATGTTGATCCGGTCGTCGATGTTCTGGTCCAGCAACAACTGGATCTGCTCGCGCTTGAGGCTCATGGCCTGATCGGACACCGGCGCCCAGACAAATTCGCTGGCCGGCACTATGGCGTCGTCGGCCACATCCATGCCGAAGGAGTCTTCGCTGAAACGCACGATGTAACGGCCGGTCTTGCGATTGAAGCCGACAAAACCCTTGAGCTGGTCGGCGGCCTGGCAGATGAGTTCAGAGGTGATGCTCATGGTAAACCTCACGGTAAGTCCCACAGGACTGGGTGATCGATGGTCTACACGCGAGGCAAGGAAAGGGTTGTTTTCAGGCTTCCCTCTGCTGGGGAAACTGCGCGCCCAAGAGTACTGCAAAGCGCCGGAAAAAACCCTGAATGATGCGCATGAGAAGGATTTATGTCGCCCTTGAGATAGCACAAGCGTCATTGTGTTGCTAAAAGATAGGTCCTTGCCCCCGCCTCCACGAAAGGATTTCGAGCATGCCAGCGACCTTCACCCCTTGCGCCCTGATGTTGAGCCTGATGCTCGGTTGCGGCCTGGCCCAGGCCGCTGAACAGCCGGATCCGAATGCCCTGGCGGCGCGCCTGGGCATCCCCCAGCCAGCCGTGATCGCCCACCGTGGCGCCTCGTTCGATGCCCCAGAGTCCACTGCGGCGGCCTACCGGCTGGCCCGGGATCTGGGGGCGGACTATCTGGAACTGGACCTGCAGCGCAGCAAGGACGGCGTGCTCTTCGCCCTGCATGACAACAACCTGCTACGCACCACCGACGTGGCGCAGAAATTCCCCGAGCGCAAGGACAGCCCGCCCAACGCCTTCACCATGGCCGAGCTCAAGCACCTCGACGCCGGCAGCTGGTTCAACCAGGCGCATCCGGATCGCGCCCGGCCGGGCTTTGCCGGCCTGAAGATCCTGACCCTGGACGAGATTATCGACATCGCCCAAGGCAGCACGCAGCACAAGCCCGGGCTGTACATCGAAACCAAGGAGCCGCAGCTGTTCCCCGGCATCGAGCACGAGCTCAAGGAAAAGCTCCAGGATCGCGGCTGGCTCAGCCCGGCGGGCTCAAAACTGGCCAAGAGCGAGCTGGCCGTGGGCCAGGGCAAAGGCAAGGTGGTGCTGCAGACTTTCGACAGACACAGCCTGGATCTGCTGCACAAGGAAATGCCCCAGGTGCCCAAGGTGCTGCTGTTGTGGATCGGGCCCGGCAGCATCGAACCGGCGTCCAGCGTCACCTTCGCCAACAGCGGCGAAACCGACAAGGCGGCCTTCTACGCCAAGCAGCAACCCAAGGACCCCGGCGAATTCAAACGCTGGATCGACTACGCCAAGGCCCAGGGCGCCATCGGCACCGGTCCCTCCACGGCACTGACGGCGGGCGGCGAGCAAAGCTACGCGGATCTGGTGCAACCCTGGATGAATCAGTACACCCACGATCAGGGCCTGCTGGTACACGCCTACACCCTCGACGAGCCGGTGGACTTCCAGAAGGTCATGGACGCCGGGGTCGACGGTATCTTCACCAACCGCAGCGCCGAGTTGCTCAAGTACTTCAAGCGTCCGGCCAACGCCAGCGTGGCCCAACTGCTGGAGGCCGGCGGTTACTGAATGTCTGTCTCGCACTGGAGCGGCGAGCTCTGGCTGGGGCATGACTTCGGCCTGATACAGGGAGCCATGGGGCGCACCGCGCCCCATGCCCACTACGCCCATCAACTGATCATCGCCCCCGAGCAACCGGTGACGCTGGAGCTCGACGGCACGCGCCACAGCGGACACTTCCTGATGATCCAGGCGCTGCAGCGGCATGCCATTCTCCAGGCGCCCGACAACGCCTTCACGGTCTATGCCGAGCCGTTGTCGATCGCCGCCGAGGACCTGCTGGCCTGCGTTCACAACCTGCGCCCCTCGTTGCCCACACTGGAGGCGGCGCTGCGCGCCTGCCCGCGCCTGCCCCTGGCCGACCGGCGTGTGGCGCGGGCCCTGCAGGCCCTGGATGCAGGGCTCGCAGGCAAGGTGGTGGCGGCGCAACTGGCGGCCAGGGCCCACCTGTCCCTGAGCCAGCTGGAGCGCCTGTTCGCCCGCGACGTGGGCTTGCCGGTGCGGCGCCTGGTGCTGTGGCGGCGTCTGCGCCTGGCCATGGCCCTGTTGCTCGACGGCCAGCCCGTGGCCCAGGCGGCCCACAGCGCCGGCTTTGCCGACAGCGCGCACTTCTCCCGCACCCTGAAAGCGCTGTTCGGGGTCACCGCCGGCCAGGCCCTGAAAACCCTCAGGCCTCGCCTGCTGGATTGACCGGCCGGCGCAGCGCCGCAGGCACCTTGGGCTCGGCGGCATAGCGCTGGACCCTGAACGGCTCCAGCAACTGCGGCCAATACGCCAGCGGGTAGTCGGGGCGGCTGCCGATGCCCAGGTCGCCCTGGCGCATCGCGTAGTCGTCCCGATAGAACCCGGTGCCCAACAGCCAGTCCCAGAGGTTGAAGAACAGCCCGAAGTTCACATCGCCGGCGCGGCCATACTTCATGTGGTGAAAGCGATGCACCGGAGCCCAGGCAAACACCCGCCGCAGCGGCCCCATGCGCATATCGACGTTGGAATGCTGCAACAGCAAGGCAACGCCAATGGCCAGGGCCAGCAGTTGCGCCACCGGCAACGGGATGCCCAGCAGCACCAGCGGCAGCAACCCCGCCGAGGCCTCCAGCATCTGGTGCAGGGGGTGCTTGAGCAGCCCGTTGAAACCGTACAGGCGCTGCACACTGTGGTGCACCGCGTGCAGGCGCCACAGCCAGGCCCAGCGATGGCTGGCGTAATGGGCCAGGCTGATCCCGCCGTCGGCGATCACTATCGCCAGCAGCAACTGCCCCCAGAGCGGCCAGTCCCGGGGCCACAGGCCATCGCCACCGAGCACGGCCACCAGCCCCGGCAAGGCCAGCAGCCCCAGCGCATTCAGGCTTTCATTGACCAGCGCGTGCAAGGCATCGCGCAGCCGGTCGCCCTGGGAGCGGTTCCAGGCCGGCTCGTAAGGCAGCGCCCACTCCGCCAGGAACGACACCAGCAGCGCCGCAGCGAACAGCACCAGCAAACCCAGGGCACAAGCCTGCCCGCCACTCATCCAATACACCCCACCGGCGATGAATCCGCCAAGAAACAAGGGACCGTACAACCACGCCAGCATGCGTTTCATTCTTGGTGTCTCCTTAAAAAGCGAGAGCCCAGCTTGCCGGGGTCACCCGGCCCGCGGCTTGAACAAACGACGCAAACACGGCGCTGAATTAAGGGTGAATTAAGTTGCACTGGCTAATCTGTGCCCATCGAAAGCCATCAAGCCAAGGAATCAACACCATGACCCGTTTCTCTGCACTGTTTGCCGCTGCCGCCCTGACCCTGACCGCCGGCCTGGCCCAGGCCGATGTCCGTCCGGACCTGATCCCGGGCCTGCTCAAGTCCGGCGCCATCATGGACCTGGAACAACTCAACCAGGCCGCCCTGGCCCAGCACCCCGGCACCACCGCCGCCAGCATCACCGACACCGAGCTGGAGCAGACCGCCACCGGCGCCTACGTCTACCAGGTGGAACTGCGTGACAGCAAAGGCATCGAGTGGGACGTGGACCTGGACGCCAAGACCGGCAAGGTCCTGAGCAACAAGCAGGATCGCTAACCCGCCACACGGCACAAGGCCGCGCTCCCGAAAAGGGGCGCGGCCTTGTGCCGTGTAGCGGACGAACAGTTCAGGCGCTGGTGCTGACCAGCGAGCCCGAGGAGCCGCTCTCCGACTCCTGCAACGCCTGGAGCAAGGCCGCCGTCGCGGTTTGCAGGGACGCGCTGGTAGTGGCCACCTGAGCCTGGGCCGCTGCCACCGCTGCCGCCTTGGCGTCGGCACTTTCCTGGCTGGTCTGCGCCGCTTGCAGCTGCTGTTGCTGCTCCTGCAACTGCTTTTGCAGCTGCGCGATCTGCTTGCGCAGCTCCTTCACCGTATCGCTGCTGGAGTCTTCGCTGCCGGAGCTGTCCCCGGCCGCCGCGGCGCCGCCCGCAGCCGGTGCCTTGCCGGCTGCGCCGACGTCGGTGGCGTTGCCGCTGCTGGTGGCGCTGCTGTCGCCGGCACTGGCGTCAATTCGCGTCTTGCTCGGGGTGACCGGGGTCTGGCTGATGGCAATTGACGTGATGCTGACCATGGCGTGGATCCTGATTGGGGAAAGATACCCGGTCATCGACAGCGCCCCCCGCCACTTGAGAGTGATCCTGTATCGGCCTGGTAAGCAGGCCGATACAGGATGATCGGCGTCAGGCGCTCAGACGCGACGTGACCTCGTTCAACTGGCCCGACAGACCATGCAGGTCACGGCTCGCCGCCTCGGTGCGCTGCACATTGTCCAGATTGGTACTGGCAATCGACGTGATCTCGGTCAGGTTGCGGGAAATGTCCTCGGCCACCGAGGTCTGCTCTTCGGCGGCGGTGGCGATCTGCCGGTTCATGTCGCGGATCGCCTCCACGGCCTGGGTGATGCGTTCGAGCATGGCACCGGCTTCGGTCACTTGCTGCACGCTCTGCTCGCTGCGGGACTGGCCGCTCTCGATGGCCAGGGCCGCGTCCACCGCGCCGGTCTGCACGCTCTGGATGATCTGGTTGATCTCGATGATCGACGCCGCGGTGCGTTGCGCCAGGCTGCGCACCTCGTCGGCAACCACGGCGAATCCGCGCCCGGCCTCACCGGCCCGGGCCGCTTCAATGGCGGCATTGAGCGCCAGCAGGTTGGTCTGCTCGGCAATCCCCTGGATCACTTCCAGCACCTTGCCGATACGCCCGCTGTCGGCTTCCAGGCGACGGATCACGGTCGCGGTGTTGGCGATCTCGCCACGCATCTGGGTGATGCTGTGGATGGTGCTCTGCATCACCTGCTCGCCCTGCTGCGCCGACTGGTCGGCATCGTCCGCGGCACGCGCGGCGTCGGCGGCGTGGCGTGCCACTTCCTGGGCGGTGGCGGACATTTCGTTCATCGCCGTGGCCACCTGATCGGTGCGGCTGAACTGTTCGTTGGTGCCCTGGGACATCAGCGTGGCGATGGCATTGAGCTCGCCGCTGGAGCTGTCCAGGTCCGAGGCGCTGCGCTGCAGGCTGCTGAAGGTCTGGGCCAGGAAGTCGCGCAGGGTGTTGGCGGCGGCCGCCAGCTTGCCCAGTTCGTCCTGACGCTCGCTGGCCACCCGCTGGGCCAACTGGCCACGGCTGAGCTGGGCGACGTAGTCGATCAACTGGCGGATCGGCTCCACCAGGCTACGGTTGACCAGCCACAGGCTGAGCAGGCCGATCAGCAGGCCGGACACCAGCATCACCAGGATCCCCATCCACACCGTGCGGTCGGCCGCCGTGCTGATCTCGCGGGATTGCTGTTCGCCGTTCTTGCGCAGTTCGGTCACCAGCTCGCTCATCTGCTCGCTGGTAGCCCGGTCCACGCCTTTCACTGCAGCGTCACCGGCGCTCGGGTCGGCACCGCCAGCCACGTAGGCATCGCGGCCCTTCTGATAGGCCGAACCCAACTGCCGGTGCTCATCCGCCAGACGCTGCACCCGACTCTTGAGAGAAGCCTCCATCCCGGGCGTCCGGGCCAACTGGCCGAGGATGTTCTGCACATCGCGCTGGCGGTCTTCGAACTGCTGCCAGTACTTGTTCAGTTCCTGGGGCTGTTTGCCCCGCAGCAGCACGTTCTTCCACTCCTGCACCTGGCTCTTGAACTGCAGGTTGGCCTCGTCGATCAGCTGTGAACTGCGCAGCGGGCCGTCGATCAGCTCGCGGTAGCTCTGCACGCCACCGGACAACAAGTGAAAACACGCCAGGGCGATCAACAGCATCGCCAGCAGACTACCGCTCAGCAGGGCAAGAATTTGCGCTCTCAGGGATTTTTGCAAAAACATCGAGAAGATCTCATGGCAGGGATAGAGCAGGCCCACTCAAGGGCTTGCGTAGGTCCGAACTTCCCTGTCAGGCACATTCGAACCGGGTCGAATGTGTGTTGCATGTGAGCGTGATCGGCATCCGCGCGGCATTCTTGAACGTCGCCGACCACCGGTAGAGCGCCGCGGATTGTGCACGTACAAACGTCACAAAACTGTCAAAGAGCCTTGCCATGATGTGGCCCAAGTGAACCTGAAAAACCCGCGCCAGGCACTGTCCCTCCTGCGAGCCCCCATGAACCACAGCCTCGACCAGATTCACCGCGATTCCGATCTGTTTGGCCTGCTCTACGGTTTCAGTTTTCGCCCCGGCGAACGCGGTCATGAACTGGATTCCGCCAAGGCCCTGCAAGCCCTGCAACACCCCCAGGACAGTGATGAATTCCTCTGGCTGCACCTGAACCTGGCCCACGCGGCCTGCGAGCGCTGGATGAAGGCCCACCTGCAACTGCCCGAGGAGTTCTTCGAAGCCCTGCACGAAGGTTCGCGCTCGACCCGCATCGAACACGTGGACTCGGCCCTGCTGGCGGTGGTCAACGACGTGGTGTTCAACTTCAGCAGCATGGTGTCCTCGGACATCTCCACCCTGTGGGTCTGCGTGCGCAGCAATCTGATCATCAGCGCCCGCCTGCAGCCCCTGCATTCGGTGGACAAGCTGCGCTCCTCGGTCAAGGCCGGCGAACGCTTTCGCTCGCCCCTGGAGTTGCTGGTGCACCTGCTGCGCGACCAGGGCGAGGTGCTGACCCAGATCGTGCGCAAGACCAGCCTCAGCGTCGACCAGATCGAGGACCAGCTACTGGCCGCCCGGGTCTCCAGCAACCGTGCCGAACTGGGGGCCATGCGCCGGGTGCTGGTGCGCCTGCAACGCCTGCTGGCCCTGGAACCGGGTTCCCTGCTGCGCCTGCTCAACCGCCCGCCGCAATGGCTGCAGAAGGACGACGTCAAGGAGCTGCGCAAATCCACCGAAGAGTTCGCCCTGATCATCAACGACCTCACGGCCCTGGGCGAACGGATCAAACTGCTGCAGGAAGAGATTGCCGCCAACCTCAACGAACAGACCAACCGCACCCTGTTCACCCTGACCGTGGTCACGGTGCTGGCGCTGCCGATCAACATCATTGCCGGCTTCTTCGGCATGAACGTCGGCGGCATTCCGTTTTCCGGCGACCCGGAGGGCTTCTGGATCCTGGTGGCGCTGGTGGCCACCTTCACCCTGATCGCCGGGCGCTGGGCCTTCCGCAAGCGCCAGGACTACTGAAACACTCCCTGTAGGAGCCGGCTTGCCGGCGAAGGCGTCCGCCAAGGCAGGTGCTTGGCTTGAGGGCCTCTTCGCCGGCAAGCCGGCTCCTACGGGATGAGCGGGATGGCGGGATGAGCACGGATGTCGGCGCGGGCGGGATCGGATCAACGGAACGGCTCAATTGCGCAAACACTGATCTGAGGCAGTCTCCCTGTAACATTTGGCAACGATCATGGGCGACACTCCTTTCCAGCAACAGGATTGTCCGGCAATGGCCACCCCGTCACTGACTGCCGCGTCTCCCAGCCCCGACATCAAACCGCAACTGGATAAAAAACCCGGTGCCTTCACCCTGGTGATCTTCTTCGCCGTGCTGGCCATGGGCTTGCTGTTCACCGCCTACAGCCTGGTGCACGACATGCACGAGCTGGGCACCACGGTCACCACCTGGACCCCGTTCCTGCTGCTGGGCGTGGCGCTGCTGATCGCCCTGGGCTTCGAGTTCGTCAACGGTTTCCACGACACCGCCAACGCCGTGGCCACGGTGATCTACACCCACTCCCTGCCGCCACAGTTCGCGGTGGTCTGGTCCGGCCTGTTCAACTTCCTCGGGGTGCTGCTGTCCAGCGGCGCGGTGGCCTTCGGCATCATCGCCCTGCTGCCGGTGGAGCTGATCCTGCAAGTGGGCTCCTCCGCCGGCTTCGCCATGATCTTCGCCCTGCTGATCGCCGCCATCCTGTGGAACCTCGGCACCTGGTGGCTGGGGCTGCCGGCCTCTTCGTCCCACACCCTGATCGGCTCGATCATCGGCGTCGGCGTGGCCAACGCACTGATGCACGGCCGCGACGGCACCAGCGGCGTGGACTGGAGCCAGGCCACCAAGGTCGGCTACGCGCTGTTGTTCTCGCCACTGATCGGCTTCGTGTTCGCCGCCCTGCTGCTGTTGGCCCTGCGCCTGTTCGTCAAGAACCGCGCCCTGTACAAGGCGCCCAAGGGCGACGCGCCGCCACCCTGGTGGATTCGCGGCCTGCTGATCCTGACCTGCACCGGGGTGTCCTTCGCCCACGGCTCCAACGACGGCCAGAAAGGCATGGGCCTGATCATGCTGATCCTGGTGGGCACCCTGCCCATGGCCTACGCGCTGAACCGCACCATGCCCGCCGACCAGTCGCTGCAGTTCGCCGCGGTGGCCGAAGTCACCCAGCAAGCCCTGATCAAGAGCGCCCCGCAACCGGCACCGGCCGATCCTCGCGCGGTGCTCTCGGAGTACATGCGCAGCAAGCAAGCGACACCGGAACTGATCCCCGCCCTGGCCGCCCTGACCGGTGCCATCGGCAGTGAAGTGAAGGGCTACGGCTCCCTGGCCAAGGTGCCCGCCGAAGCCATGGGCAACGTGCGCAACGACATGTACCTGACCAGCGAAGCGATCCGCCTGATGGACAAGCACCAGGTCGGCCACTTCGATCAGGACACCCGGGACAAGCTGCAGCTGTTCAAGCAGCAGATCGACAACGCCACCCGCTTCATTCCGCTGTGGGTGAAGATCGCCGTGGCCATCGCCCTCGGCCTGGGCACCATGGTCGGCTGGAAGCGCATCGTCGTGACCGTCGGCGAGAAGATCGGCAAGACCCACCTGACCTATGCCCAGGGCGCCTCGGCGGAAACCGTGGCGATGCTGACCATCGGCGCGGCGGACCTGTTCGGCCTGCCGGTGTCGACCACCCACGTGCTGTCCTCGGGGGTGGCCGGGACCATGGTGGCCAATGGCGGAGGGTTGCAGATGCGCACCATCCGCAACCTGGCCATGGCCTGGGTCCTGACCCTGCCGGCGGCGATCCTGCTCTCCGGCAGCCTGTACTGGCTGTTCACCCAACTGTTCTGAGCAGCCAGCGCCTGCGCCGTCGCCCGCTCAGCCGGCGGCGGGCAGGCCGCGCTGCAAGCGAGCGGCGAGCCCGGCCTGCAAGGCAAACGCCAGGACCCCGGTCAGTGGCGCGGAAAAACTCGCCAGGCCGCCCCCCGCCCACATCAGCATCAGGCCCAGGGCCGTGCCGCCGAACCAGGCCATCAGCCCCACCGGGTTGAAGGCCGCCACGCGATCGAGCGCCGCGCCGTCGGTACGCCCCAGCAAGATCTGCGCCAGGGCCACGCCCACCCAGGCCACCACGAAGATCCCCTGATAGGCCAGGGCCTTGAGCAGGTAGGCGAACACGTCCGCCAGCATCAGGCCATAGACGATGATGCCCACGGCCACCGCCCACATCAGGTAGGAACCGCGCAAGCCGAAGCGGGCGAAGAACGCCTGCATGTTCAGGGTCGCCAGGTAGTAGTTGGCGGTGTTGATCCGGGTCTGGGTGGCCCAGACGAACAACAGGCCCCAGAGCCCCATCAACTGCAGTATGGCCATCACCACCGAGACTTCATTGAGGGCGCCCTCATGGGGAATGCTGCTCACCAGGTAGATCCCCGCCGCACCGTTGAGCAAGAACGTCACCGCGTAGAACGGCATGCCGAAGTTCCAGCGACCGTGGTAGCCGGCGTCTTCGGGCTTGCCGAAGCGCGCGTAGTCGAAGGTGAACAGCATCAGGATCCACACCCCCATGTAGGCCACGAAGCAATCCCACCAGCCCGTGCTGCTGGGATTGGCCGGGCCGAAATCCAGCCATTGCGGCTGGTAGCCATAACGGCTGATGGACAGGCCCACGGCGAACAGCAAGCCCCCCAGGTACACCGGCAGCAGCACGCCGTTGAGCTTGTCCAGCCAGTGCTGCACGCTGCCCAGGATCAGCGGCACGCTGTACAGCACCACCACCAGCGCCGCCAGCGGGTACAGCAGTTGCGGGTACAGGTGGTTGAGCGCCACGGCGATCACCGAGCCCTCGAACACCGCGTAGTAGATGGCCGTGGAGAAAAAGATCAGGGTCGCCAGGCAAGCCCCGGTGCTGCCGAACAGCAACCGCGAGAACAGCGCCACCGAGAGCCCGCTGCGCATGGCGAAGCGGCTGAGCACGCTGTTGATCAGGCCATAGCTGAGCACCGACAGGAGCATGCCGATCAAGGCATTGCGGGTGCCGTAGGACAAGGCCAGGGAGGCGCCGACCACGATGTAGAACATCGCGCTGCACACCGCCCACCAGGCCATGGTCAGGGACAGCCGGCCCATGCGTGCATCGCTGGGTAGGGCCACGTTGGCCGGGGTCTGCCCGGTTTGATTCGCTTGCGATAAAGCTGCCATATGCGTGTACTCCAGAACCGATCAAGGGTTGAAGCGCGGGCAGCCGTCACCGCACCGAAGTGCGGCGTTGGCGTACCGTTTGGCATGGCCCGCGCGATGCGGCGGGCAGAATCAGGAAGGAAACAGTTTGCTCAGACAGCCGAGCTTTTTCTTGTAGGAGCGCCGGGCCTCCAGCGCTTCTTCGAGGGTCACCGCGACAAAGCGGGCCTTCTGGTTGGGCTGCATCTGGCCGATCAGGTCAAGGTCGGCGCTGATCACCGTGCCGATCATGGCGTAGCCGCCACCGGACACCGCGTCCCGGTGCAGGACAATGGGCTCCAGCCCCGCCGGCACCTGGATCGAGCCGATCGGGTAGCAGCTGTCGACGATGTTCGAAGGATCGGAACCGGCGCCGAACGGCTGCTCCCGGGGCTGGAAGCTCAAGGCGCTGCCACCCTTGAAGCGATAGCCGATGCGGTCCGCTTCCGAGCCCACGGTCCAGGGTTCGGCGAAGAAGCTGGCCTTGGCCGCGTCGCTCAAGCGTTCGTAGTACAGGCCCGGCACCACCCGCAGGGTGATCTCGCCGCCCAGGGACTGGCGCAGCGCCATGGGCAAGCTGGCACCGGCTCGCCCCTTGCCGCTGGCGACGCCCACCGGCAGCTCATCCCCGGCCGCCAGACGCCGGCCCTGGAAGCCACCCAGGGCGCCCAGGGCGTAGGTCGAGCGGCTGCCCAACACCAGCGGCACATCGATGCCACCGGCCACCGCCAGATAGGCTCGGGCCCCGGCCTTGGGAAAGTCGAAGCGCAGCACTTGCCCGGCCTTGACCGCAAAGGCGGTGTCCAGGTGCATGTCCACACCATCGAGCTTGGGCGTCATGTGGGCGCCGCAAACCGCCACCAGGGCGTCGGCGCCGAACTCAAGCTCCGGCCCGAGCAGCGTGCACTCCAGCCCCGCCGCGCCTGCCGGGTTGCCCACCAATTGGTTGGCCGCGCTCAGGGCGTACTGGTCCAGGGCCCCGGACGGCGGAATCCCCAGGTGATAGAAACCTTCGCGACCCAAGTCCTGCACCGATGTGGCCAGGCCCGGTTTGATGACCTTGATCATGCCAGCACCTCCTGCAGCGATTTGGGATAGCCGACCGGATCGGCGAGAAAGGCATCCAGGGAAAACTCCACCTCGCGGATGCGCAGGTCGAAGCGCCCGGCCTCGACCTCGGCCACCGCCCGGTCATAGGCCTCGCGGTCGATGGGCTTGAACTGCACGATGTCCCCCGGACGGAAGAACACCATGTGCGCCTTGAGGTAGGCCAGTTGCTGCTGCGGGTCGTAGATCGGTGCCGGAGTGACGCCGAACATCTGGTAGCCACCGGCGCCACGCACCGAGTAGATGCAGCCGAAACAGCCACCGTGGCCCAGGGTCAGCTTGGGCGTATCGGTGCGCGGCCGCAGGTACTTGGGCACCTGCAACTGCCGTTGGCGCTCGACCATCTGGAACATGAACGGCAACCCGGCGACGAAGCCCACCATGGAGACGAACCAGGGCGCGCCGCTGTGGGCGGCAATGAAGGCCTCGACGTCCGCCAGGCCGTTGATCCGCGCCGCGTACTCAAGATCGGTGGCGCTGGGGTCCTGGTGCCGGTCGCGAAAGCGCATCAGGGTTTCATGGGTCCAGGGGTCGTTGTACAGCACCGGGATCTCGATGATCCGCGTGTGCAGGCTGCGCTCGGCCACCGCCCCGGCCTCGGCCTGCTGCACCGCTTCCAGCAGGGCTTGCGGGGCGATGCGATCCGGGTCGAAACGGATCTGGAACGAGGCATTGGCCAGGCACACATCCAGCACCCCGTCCAATTCCAGGCGCTCCACGGCGCGGGTCACCGCCATGCCCTTGAAGAAGGCTTCCAGGGACATGCTGTCGCTGACTTCGGCGAACAGGTGCTCGTCGGCACCAAAGCTGTAGCGGATCGGCTGGCTCATGCGACACCTCCGGCGCGGCGCGTGGCCAGCCAGGTTTCCAGGGTTCCGGTGTGAAAGTCGGCCTGCTGCAACCAGGGTTCGGCCAGCAGTTCACGGTGCAGCGACAAGGTACTGGCCATGCCGCTCAGGGTGGTCTGCTCCACGGCCAGACGCGCCCGGGCCAGGGCCTGGTCGCGATCGGCTCCGTGGACGATCAGCTTGGCCAGCAGCGAGTCGTAGTACGGCGGCACAGCATAGCCCGGGTACAGGTGGCTATCGACCCGCACTCCCGGCCCCTGCGGCCAGACCAGTTGCTCGACCCGACCCGGGCTGGGGAAGAAATCCCGCGCCGGGTCTTCGGCGTTCAGGCGCATCTGCAAGGCCGCGCCATTGAGCTGGATATCGCTCTGGCGCAACCCCAGGGGCTCGCCCCCGGCAATGCGCAACATGGCCTGGACCAGGTCGATGCCGGTGATCAGCTCGCTGATCGGGTGCTCGACCTGGATCCGCGTGTTCATTTCGATAAAGAAGAACTCGCCGGTGCTGTCGTCATACAGGTATTCCAGGGTGCCAGCGCCCTGATAGCCCAAGGCTTGGGTCAGGCGCACGGCGCTGCTGCACAACTGCTCACGCTGCTCGCTGCTGAGTACAGGCGACGGCGCTTCCTCGAAGATCTTCTGCCGCCGCCGTTGCAGCGAGCACTCGCGCTCGAACAGGTGCACCGCGTGCTGGCCATCGCCCAGAACCTGGACCTCGATATGCCGCGCGCGGCCGATGAAACGCTCCAGGTACACCGCGCCATTGCCGAACGCGGTCTGGGCTTCGCGTTGCGCCCGCGGGAACTCCTCGGCCAGTTGTGCAGCGTCCTGGGCCAGGCGGATCCCGCGCCCGCCACCACCGGCACTGGCCTTGATCAACAGCGGGAAGCCCACGCTGTCAGCGGCCTTGAGCGCGGCCTCCAGGTCAAAGAGCTCGTCCGGTGAACCGGGTACCACCGGCACCCCGGCCGCCTGGGCGGTGCGCCGGGCTTCGGCCTTGTCCCCCATGCGGCGGATGGTTTCGGCGCTGGGCCCGACGAAAATTGCCCCGGCCTCGACCACTGCCTCGGCGAAACCGGCGTTCTCGGAAAGAAAGCCATAGCCCGGGTGCACCGCGTTGGCACCGCTGGCCTGCAAGGCCGCGAGCAGGGCCTGGATATTCAGGTAGCTCTTGTCGGCTCGGGCCGGGCCGATGATCTGCACTTCATCGGCCAGGCGCGCGGCCATGGAGTCGGCATCCGCCTCGCTGCACGCGGCAACCGTGGGAATGCCCAGGGCCTTGGCCGCGCCAATGATGCGCACGGCGATCTCGCCACGGTTGGCCACCAGCAATTTCTTGATTGCTTGAGTCATGCCCCGGCCCTCACTGCTTGAGCGTCGCGACGACCTGACCCGGTTCCACCGGATCACCGTCCTGCACCGCAAAGGCGCTGACCTGGCCCGCGCTCCCGGCGGTCAGTTCGGAAAACTGCTTCATGACTTCGATCAGGCCGATCACGGTATCGGCGCTGACGAGGTCGCCGACCTCGACGAAAGGCGCCGATTCAGGGGTGGCCTTGCGATAGAAGGTGCCCGGCAAGGGGGTGATAACACTGTGTTCGGCCATGTCTGTTCCTTTTGGAATAGTTGTAGAAAGGCAGGCAAAAATTCAAAACCCGGGTGAGGCCCGCATCTGTGCGCGGTGCTTCTTGTCGATGGCTGGCTGTGGATGCGCTCAGCGCGGTGCGCGCACCTCGATGCCGGCCTGGTCCAGCGCGGTGCGGGTGGCCTCGACCAAGTCCAGGGCGCCCGGGGTGTCGCTGTGCAGGCAGATGGAATCGAACTCGAGGAACAACTCCTCGCCTTCGACGGTGCGCACCAGGCCGGTCTGGCAGGCGCGCAGCACCTTGGCCGCCACCGCGGTCGGGTCCAGGGCGCGGACATTGCGGGTAAACACGATGGAGCCGCTGAGGTCGTAGTCGCGGTCGGCGTAGAACTCGCGGATCACCGGCTGCCCCAGTTCCCGGGCCACGTGCCAGATCACCGAGTTGGGCATGCAATACAGCAGCAGCTCGGGCTCCAGTTTGCGCAGGTTTTCCACCAGCAGCCGCGCCGCCTCCTCGTCCCGGGCCAGATGCATGTAGAGCGCGCCGTGGGGCTTGATGTGTTGCAGCTTCACGCCTTGCACCCGTGCCAGCTCACGCAGGGCGCCGAGCTGATAGAGCATGTCGTCCACCAGCTCCTGGGCCGGGGCATTGATGTGCCGGCGACCGAAACCCACCAGGTCGCGAAACCCCGGGTGAGCGCCGATGGCCACCCCACGGTGCTTGGCCTGCTCGATGGTGCGGCGCATGGTGCCGGGGTCGCCGGCATGGAAGCCGGTGGCGATGTTGGCCGAACTGATGAAGCCCATCAGTTCGTTGTCGACGCCATCGCCGATGGTCCAGGGGCCGAAGCTCTCGCCCATGTCCGAATTGAAATCCACTGCCTGCATCACTGTTGCTCCAACTCTTGTGACTTCGTGCAACAGAAATTAGAGCGGCCTTGACCCCTTGGGAAGATCTATTATCAGATAGAGCTTCTTCTGAAAAACAGATAAAACTATCGGGCAGCGCTGTAGGTGACGGCATCGGCGTTCGCGCGATGGCCTTGGCCGGCAAGCCGGCTCCTACAGGACAAGAGGGGAATGGGCCATGTCGTTGACCTTGCGCCAGGTGCGCTATTTCGTGGCCACCGCCGAGATCGGGCAGATCTCCCAGGCGGCGATTCACTTGAACATTTCGCAGTCGGCGGTGACCACGGCGATCAAGGAACTGGAGGCCATGCTCGCGGTGCAGTTGTTCGTGCGCTCGGCCCAGGGCATGAACCTGACCGATGCCGGGCGGCACTTTCTCAACCGCGCCTACGTGATTCTGCGCAGCGTCGAGGATGCCCTGAACAGCCCGTTGCCGGACTACCGGGCCAGCGGCGTGCTGCACCTGGCGGCCAGCTACACGGTGATCGGCTACTTCCTGCCGCACCACCTGCAGCGCCTGGAGCACTGGCACCCGGACGTCACCATCGAGCTGCATGAACAGGAACGCCAGGCCATCGAACAAGGCTTGCTGGAAGGCCGCTTCGACATGGCGGTGGTGCTCACCGCCAACCTGACCCACCCGGACATCGTCTCGCAGACCCTGTTCAACTCCGAGCGCCGGCTATGGCTGCCGGCCCACCATCCGCTGTGCGAACGCACCAGCATCAGCCTGGCGGACGTGGCCCAGGAGCCGTTCATCCTGCTCACCGTCGACGAAGCCGAACAGAGCGCCATGCGCTATTGGGAACAGGCTGGCCAGCAGCCCAACGTGCGGGTGCGCACCAGCTCGGTGGAGGCGGTGCGCAGCATGGTGGCCAACGGCAGCGGCGTGGCGATTCTTTCAGACCTGGTGCACCGGCCCTGGTCCCTGGAGGGCAAGCGCATCGAGACCCTGAGCCTGAGCGACGCGGTCACGCCTATGAGCGTGGGGCTGGCCTGGCATCGCGAACGCACCTTCACCCCGGCGATGCAGGCCTTGCGTGCCTACTTCCACGACGCCTTCCTCGCGCCCCAGCAACACCTGGCACGACGCTGAGCCCCTCGTAGCCGCTGCCGAGCCCCGGCGAGGCTGCGAAAAGGCCCACAGGGCCTTGCCCGGCGATCACCCGCCAAACCCACAGCGGCCTCAAAATCCTGGCCTCTGCTGCATCGGAATGCCGCCCAAGCCGTTCACCGCCTGCGGCAGCGACTACACAGGGTTTGTAGCCGCTGCCGAGCCCCGGCGAGGCTGCGAAAAGGCCCACAGGGCCTTGCCTGACGATCGCCCGCCAAACCCGCAGCGGCCTCAGCATCCTGGCCTCTGCTGCATCGGAATGCCGCCCAAGCCGTTCACCGCCTGCGGCAGCGGCGACAGGGCTGATTCAGGGACAGGTCCAGCGCTGCGCGGCGGCGGCGATCTGCCCGGCCAGCTGGGCGATGGCCTGCTGGTGGGCCTGCACCAGGCTGCTCAGTTCGATACCCGCCGGCTGACGGATCTGGCTGCTGCAGGTCAGGCTGCGGGCCGGGCCGCCCTCGCCCCGCAGGCGCAGGCTCCAGACCACATCGATCAGCGCATAGCGACCGGGCAGGGATTCGAAACGCCGCACATCAGTCTGCAATGACAGCACCGGACGCCCGGGCTGCTTGGGCAGCCCTTCTAGGTTGCGGGTGCCGAGTTTCTGCTCCATCTGGCTGGCCAGGGCATCGTGGAATTCGTCCACCAGCGGCGCGCTCCAGCGCTGGGTTTCGAGGATCGCCAGGCTGCCGCTGTCCTGGCGTACCACCAGTTGCGGCTGGTCCACCTGCACCGGAATGCGCACCGTGGACATTTCGAACTGCGGCCCGTCAGCGCGGGCCGCGCCGCTGCCTTCGGCGACCGGCGGCAGCAAAGTGTAGTAACGGGTGGGCGCGGAACTGCAGGCGGCCAGCCCCAGGGTCAGGCAGAGCAACAGGGCACGGGTTTTCATGGCTGGGCTTCCGGTACGGATTCGCGAACAGAGGAGGATGGCGACTGGTAGGCATCCGGTTGGTTGTCTTTGAGGCGCCCGCGGATCAGCGCTTCCGGATGACGCCCGAGGAAGTCGCTGAGCACCCGTACCGAACGCGCGGTGCGCTGCACTTCTTCCATGGCCTGGCTGAGTTTCTGGCGCTGCGGCGAGTCCTCGGAGAAGCTCTCGTTGGCGCTGGCCAGGGTCTTCTTCGATTGCTCCAGGGTGTCGCGCATCTGCGGCAGCACCTCGCCATTGACCTGCTTGAGGGTCTTCTGCATCTGCGCGAGGCTGCCATCGAGGTTGGCGGCAATCGAGTCGATCGGCAGCTTGCTGATCTTGTCGACCACGGCCTGCAACTGCTCCTGCAACTTGTCCATGCTGCCCGGGATGGTGGGGATCTCCAGCGGCCGCGCCGCCGCGTCGTAGGCCACCGGCTTGGCGTTGGCGACAAAGTCCAGGGAGATGTACAGCTGCCCGGTCAGCAGGTTGCCGCTGCGGGGCTGGGCCCGCAGGCCGTTCTTGACGAAGGTGCCGATCAGCTTGGCCGAGCGCGCGTCGTCTTCGCCGCCGGTCTGTTTCACCAGTTTTTCGTGGGCCTTGCCCAGGCGCTCGGGATAGATCACCGCGCCGACCAGGGTCGGGAAATACTTGCGCTGTTCGTCGTAGTCCAGGTCCATGGACACCACCTTGCCGATGTTCACCCCGAGGAACTCCACCGGGGCATTGAGCGACAGGCCGCGCAGGGCCTGGTCGAAGCGCATGCGGATGTAATAGGGCGCGCCGTCCGGCGGGGCCAGGGCGGTGTCCTGGTCGCCGAACAGGGTGTACTCGGCGTTCTCTTCGGCCGGCTGGGCATTGGGGCTGTACTTGGGTTCGACGAAGGCAATGCCGCCGGCGAGGATCGACGACACCGACTCGGTGTTGACCTTCAGGCCGTTGGCGCCGAGGGTCACGTCGACGCCGCTGGCGTTCCAGAAGCGGGTGTCGGTGGTGACGTACTTGTCGTTGGGCGCGTTGACGAAGATCTTCACGTCCACGCCCTTGCCGCTGTTGGCCAACTGGTAGGACACCACCTGCCCCACTTCGATGCGCCGGTAGTAGACCGGCGAACCGATATCCAGCGAGCCCAGGTCATCGGTGTGCAGGGTGAAGCGCTTGCCCTTCTGCCCATAGGTGATGGGCGGCGGGGTTTCCAGGCCCTTGAAGCTGTCCTTGCGCTTTTCCGAGCGGCCGGCGTCGGCGCCGATAAAGGCTCCGGAGAGCAGAGTGTCGACCCCGGAAACACCGTTGGCGCCGATCCGAGGGCGCACCACCCAGAACATCGAGTCGTCGGCGGTAAAGGGCTCGGCGGACTGATCCAGCTCGACCTTGGCCAGCACCTTCTTGCGGTCGTCGCTCAAGGCGATGGAGGTCACCTTGCCGATCACCACGTTCTTGTACTTGACCTGGGTCTTGTTGGCCTCCAGGCCTTCGGCGGTCTGGAAGCTGATGGTGATTTCCGGCCCCGCCGACAGCGACTTGTGCACCACCATCGACAACCCCACCAGGGCCGCGACGATCGGCACCAGCCACACCAGCGAGACATTGAAGCGCCGCGTGCGCAGCGCCGGAGCACCAGGCGCGGGCCGAGGATTTGCTGCGTTGGAACCTGGATGCTCAGACATCTTCAACCTCTGCGTCCCAGATAAGCCGGGGATCGAAACTCATGGCGGCCAACATCGTCAGCACCACCACCAAACCAAAAAACAGAATGCCCATGCGCGGATCGATGGAGCTCAGGGCACGAAACTGCACCAGGGCCGCCACCAGGGCCACCACCAGCACGTCGAGCATCGACCAGTAGCCGATCAGCTCGATGAAGCGGTACAGCTTGGCGCGCTCGCGCTGGGCCCAGAGGCTGCGGCGCTGGCAGGTCACCAACAGGGTGCCGAGGACAAAGAACTTGCTGCAGGGCACCACCACGCTGGCAATGAAGATCAGCAGGGCGATGTCCCAGGAGCCGTGTTTCCAGAACTCCACCACGCCGCTCATGATGGTGTTTTCACTGGCGCTGCCAAAGATGCTGGTGTGCATCACCGGCAGCAGGTTGGCCGGGATGTAGAAGATCAGGCTGGCCAGCAGAAAGGCCCAGGTACGCGCCAGGCTGTTGGGCTTGCGCGCATGCACCACGGCATCGCAGCGCGGGCAGCGGTGTTCGAAGTCCTGGCAGACCTGGCCGCAGGTGTGGCACAGCATCAGTTGGTAATCCCGGGCGTAGGGCGGCGCACTCATCAGTAGCGGCCCTCCAGGTCATCCCAGAGGTAGCGGATGTCCTTGCCGGAGATCAGGATGATCAGCACCGTGAGCATCGCCAGGGCCCACAGGCCCATCCCCGGATGCACATCGAGCATCCCCGCCAGCTTGACGATGGCCACCAGGATGCCCAGCAGGCACACCTCGAGCATGCTCCAGGGGCGCAGGTGCTCCAGGGCCCGCATGCAGGCCTTGAAGCCCGGCGCCGCACGGCCGACGTTGGCAAAGCCCAGCACCCAGCACAGCAGGATGATCTGCAGGCAGGGCGCGAGAATGATGGTCAGGCCGGTGATCGCCGCGATCAGGCTGATGCGCCCCTGAGCCAGGGCCTCGACCGATTGCCAGAGGGTCGCCTCGTTGCTCAGGCCTTCGAGGCTGATCTTGATCACCGGAAACAGGTTGGCGAAGACGAATAACACCCCGGCGGTGATCGACAGGGCGAACAGCTGCTGCACGCTCAGGTGACGGGCGCGGGCCAGCAGCGCGCCGCAGCGCGAGCACTGGGCGGCCTGGCCCTTGCCGAGCGGCACCGATTCGTACAGCGAATCGCAGTGCTCGCAGATGATCCAGTTGCGGGAAATAGTCATGGTCTTCAGATAGTCGGGAGGGCGGCAGGTTCAGTGACTCGAACCTGCTGGCGCATATTTTCAGAAAAACATCAGGACAGTGTCCAGTTTTGTCTGCTGCGTCGTCGCCGGTGTCTACGCCATGATAGGCGCCCCGGAGATTTTCGCCGCCCGCCAGCGGAGGCGGTCAATCCCGGGACGCCCTCCCGTTCAATGGGCCAGGCGCGTTTGCAGCCACTTGCCCCGCAGCACGTCGTAGGCCCAGTGGTAGAGGTAGGTGTAGGGCAGGAAGAACAACAACACGCCGATGTCGAGGAGCAAGGCCTGCAACAGGCTGATATCCAGCCACCAGGCAATCAGCGGCACACAGAAGGCCACCAGCCCGCCTTCGAACAGCAAGGCATGCAGGACCCGGGTCCTGGCGGTGTGTTCAAGCTCCAGACGCTTGAGCAAACGATCGAACAGACCGTTGAACAGCACGTTCCAGCCCAGGGCCAGAAGGCCGATGGCGAGGGTCACCAGGCCCATGTCGACCATGGGCTTGTCCATGATCCAGGACAGCAGCGGAGTACAGATCGACACCGCCAGCAGCTCAAAGGCGACCGCCTGGAAAATACGTTCGGTAAGGGATTTAGGCAGGCTCATTGCCGTACTCCTGAAGTAAAGGTGCTGGCGATCATCCAGGAGCAGGCCGATACTTGATAATCAATAACCATCGATCAAGGCGATAGTTCATGGCCTCACATGAAGTGCTGCTGGCGTTCGTCCAGGCCGCCACCCAGGGCTCCTTTTCCGCTGCCGCACGCAAGCTGGGCAAGAGCCAGTCCACCATCAGCGCGGCGGTGGCGAGCCTGGAGATCGACCTGGATGTCCAGCTGTTCGATCGCAGCAGCCGCAAGCCCGGGCTGACACCGGCCGGGCACGTGCTGCTGCAGCGCGCCGAAGAGATCCTCGCCGCCACCAGCCGCCTGGAAATGACCGCCAGCCAACTGTCCCGAGGGGTCGAGGCCAAACTCACCATTGCCCTGTCCGACACCTACCAGTCGGATCGTTTCGAAAGCTGCCTCAGCGCCTTCGAGCAGCGCTATCCGGACCTGGAGCTGGAATGCCTGATCGCCGAGTGCGAGGACCTGATCGCCCTGGTGCAAAGCGGCCGGGCGCACATCGCCTTTGCCGAGCAGCAGGACGATTACCCGGCGGACCTGGAGCACAAGACCCTGGATGAACGGGGTGAAATGTCGCTCTACGTGTCGCGCAACCATCCCCTGGCAGAGCGGGATCAGGTCGACGAACAAGCCCTGCGCCAGCACCGGGAACTGCGCCTGGCGACCGTGCTCAACCCTTACGAGAGCCGGAGCCAGGGCCGGGTCTGGTCGGCCCCCAGCTACCTGATGCTGCTGGAGATGGCCCAGGGCGGCTTTGGCTGGGCGCCCCTGCCGCGCTGGCTGGTGGAAGGGTTCGGCGCAGACAGGTTGCAGGAGCTGCAGGTCCGTGGCTGGCCACGCACCGTGGCGGTGGACGCGCTCTGGTCACGCCTGCACCCACCGGGTCCGGCGGGCAGTTGGTTGCTGGCGCGGATGCTGCAATGACCGCATTCACCGGCTCCTGGCCGGCCCCCGCCAGGAGCCCTGAATCGCCAGCCTCTAGCGGGAACCGAGCTCGGCCAGGCGCTGTTCGAGAAAGCGTCGCTCGGGGCCTTGCCGGGCCAGGGCCAAGGCGTGCTGGTAGGACTCGCGCGCGGCGGCGATATGCCCCAGTTGCCGGCAGAAATCGGCCCGCGCGGCATGGGCCAGGTGGTAATCCTGCAAGTCGCCACGCTGCAGGATGGCTTCCACTTGCTCCAGCCCAGCAGCCGGCCCATCGCGCTTGGCCAGGGCCACGGCACGGTTGAGGCGGATCACCGGCGAAGGCTGCAAACGCAGCAGGATGTCATACAGACCAACGATCTGCGCCCAATCGGTCTGTTCCGCACTCGCGGCCTCGGCATGCACCGCGGCAATCGCCGCCTGCAGGCAATAAGGCCCCGCGTGCCCGCTGCGCAGGCCGCGCTCCACCAGGGCGCAACCTTCCGCGATCAAGTCCTGCTGCCACAACGAACGGTCCTGCTGGTCCAGCAGGATCAACTCGCCAGTGGCAGAGATCCGCGCCGTGCGCCGTGACTCGTGCAACAGCATCAGCGCCAGCAGGCCCATAACCTCCGCCTCGGGCAACAGCTCCAGCAACAGGTAGCCCAGGCGAATGGCTTCGCGGGTCAGCTCATCTCGGGTCAGTTCGGCGCCCATGGAGGCCGAGTAACCCTCGTTGAATACCAGGTAGATCACCCGCAGCACGCTCTCCAGGCGCTCGGGCAATTCACTCAGTTGCGGCACCTGATAGGGAATCCCGGCGTCGCGGATCTTCGCCTTGGCGCGCACGATGCGCTGGGCAATGGTGGCCGGGGTGACCAGGAAGGCCCGGGCGATTTCCTCGGTGCTCAGGTCGCAGATCTCGCGCAGGGTCAATGGCACCTGGGCATCCGCCGCCAATGCCGGGTGGCAGCAGGTGAAGATCAGCCGCAGGCGGTCATCCTGCACATCCTCGACGCTCCAGTCGTCCTGTTCGAGCTGTTCCAACTGGCTGAGCAGCGCCGCCTGGGAGGCCGCGAAGCGCGCTCGTCGGCGCAGGGAGTCAATCGCCTTGAAGCGGCCGACCGACACCAGCCAGGCCCGGGGGTTGTCGGGCACGCCATCGGCCTGCCAGCGTTCGACAGCCACGAAGAAAGCCTCGTGCAGCGCCTCCTCGGCCAGGTCGAAATCCCCCAGCAGGCGGATCAGGGTGGCGAGGATCCGCCGCGACTGCTCGCGATAGACCTGCGCCACCAGCCCCGCCAGCGCCTCCCGGTCTTGCTCGGCCATCAGTCCGGCAGGCCCTGGGTCACCAGCGCCACCAGGCGCTCCAGGCTCTGCCCCCAACCGTCATGAAAGCCCATGGCTTCGTGAGCCTTGCGGTCGGCTTCGCTCCAGTGCATGGCACGGGCGGTGTAGAGGGTCTTGTTGCCCTGCTCGTCGAAGGTCACTTGCGCCGTCATGAACGGCTTGCCCGAAGGAATCCAGCCCGGCAGGTAGGCATCGGTAAACACCAGCCGCGACGGGGCGTCGATCTCCAGGAACACCCCCATGGTCGGGTACTCGCTGCCGTCCGGAGCGCGCATCAGGGTACGAAACTGGCCGCCGACCCACAGGTCCATTTCGCACTCCGGGGTGGTCATGCCATGGGGCCCCCACCACTGGACCAGCAAGGCCGGCTCGGTCCAGGCGCGAAATACCGTATTGCGCGGTGCGTCGATCAAGCGGCTGATCGACAGTTCATGCTCGGCGGACCTGCGGCCCGCGGTTGGGAATGTCATCGAAAAACTCCTGTTCAGGGGGATGTTCAGGGCTTCAATTCACGTACCGGACGCACTTCGACGCTGCCGACCCGGGCGGCCGGAATATGCCCGGCGACCTGGATCGCTTCATTCAGGTCCCGGGCCTCGATCAGGTAGAAACCGGCCAGCTGTTCCTTGGTTTCGGCGAACGGGCCGTCGGTGATCGACAGCTTGCCGCCGCGCATGCGCACCGTGGTGGCGCACTGCACCGATTGCAGCGCCTCGGCGGCGAGCATCCGCCCACTGCCCTGCACCGACTCGGCATAGGCCAGGCATTCGGCATCCTCGGGACTGTCGGGCAGGCTGTGCAGCAAGCGCTCGTCGCTGTAGACCAGGCATAGGTATTTCATGGGCACCTCCGGACTCGGGCTGAGCAACTATGGTCGCTGTTTTGCACTTTGGCGAACCGCTCGCTGTTCAGGGTTGCAGGTCGAACCGGGTGGTCCCGGTGAGCATGTCGAACGGCGCCGACCAGTGCTCATGCACCACCTGCCACTGGCCGTCGCGACGTTGATAGGCGGCGCTGACGCGCATCCAGCAGGCCTTGGTCACGCCCTCGGCGTCGGTGCCGCCGCAATGGGCCAGCCAGTGGGCGAAGGCCAAGTCTTCGTCGGCCCGCACCTGCAGTTGGTGGAACTCGAAGATGCCCGGGCCGGGGCAAACCTGCATGCACGCCTCCCAGTGCGCGCGATAGGCGGCCTTGCCCTTGAACTGCAAGGCCCCGACCGCATCGAAGGAGGTGATGTCATCGGCGTAATAGCTGACGATGCGCTCGATATCCCGGGCCACCACTGCCTGCTGCCAATGGTCGATCAGGCTGCGCACCTGCGCTTCGTTGGATGGATTGAGCATGGCCAAACTCCTCGTGAGTGAAATCAACCGCGGTTGAACAGCCCCGGCACACCGGGCCCTGGCTGTTCGGTTCACCCTTAGTCGCCTGGCCATTCGCGCAATCGACAAGCCACAGAAAAAAAATTTACCCGTTGCACAAAATCGCTAGAATCCGCCCCCTCCTCCCGACCGGATCGCCCTGCCCGTGACCACACGCCTCGTGCCTTATGAACAGCTCGACAGCCACCAGCATGCGCGCTTGCTGGAGCTTGAAGTGCGGCCCGGACAGAAGGCGTTTAGCGGGGACATTCATGGCGCGCTGCACTCCCTGGTCAATGCGCCCCAGGGGGCGATCAAGGGCTTTGCCCTGCTCAGCGACGAGCGGCCGGTGGCCTTTGTGCTGCTCAAGCGCCCGCCCTGCCTGCCGGCCTGGGCCGACGCCGACAGCGCCAGCCTGCACGCCCTGCAAGTGGACCAGCGCTTCCAGGGTCAAGGCTTCGGCCAGGCCTGCCTGCAAGCCATTCCCGCCGCCGCGCGCCAACAGTGGCCCGGGCTCAAGGGCTTGAACCTGGCGGTGGACGGCGACAACCAGCCAGCCCTCAGGCTGTACCGCAAGCTGGGCTGGGTGGAGAACGGCGAGGCCTGCAAGGGCCGGATCGGCTATGAGCGGCGGATGGTGCTGGCGTTCTGAGTGACCCGAGTGGGCCAGGAACGATCCAGATCCGCCGCGTTTCTCTTCATCAAACCGACGGTTTCACGGCATCAGCGCGTAAGACTCAGCACCATCTCATGCCAGGCCATGCCGCCGTGGTCCGACGCCGACGCCTTGACGTAGACAAAACCGAAGCGCTGGTACAACGCCACATGGCGCTCCTTGCACATCAGGTGGATACGCGCCTTGCCCATCTGGCCCATGCGCGCGATGAAGGCGTTCAGCAATTGCCGGGACAGGCCCAGGCCCTGGAAGTCCGGGTGCACCACCACCGACATGATCACCACTTCGGAACCGGCCGGGTCGTGGCCGATCAGTTCCTTGAAGGCTTCATCGGCCATCTGCACCTCGAAGGTGGCGCCGGCGTTGATGAAGCCGGCCACCACGCCGTCCACCTCGGCGACGATAAAACCCTCGGGCCAGGTGGCGATGCGGGTGGCGATCTTTTCCCGGGTCGCGGCTTCGTCGCCTTCGTAGGCCAGGGTTTCGATGGCGAAGCAACGGTCCAGGTCGGTGGGCAGTACGGTGCGGATCAGCGGGTTCGAAGCGGTCATGGGGCGGCAACCTGAAGTCGGTGAAGGGTGGCGGATTCTAGCAAGAGTGGCGCCGCGCCGAGCCTGGCGTATGCAGGGCATAGGGATCATCGGGGACGCCGTAAAGCTTTCATATAAACCCTGGCAAGCACGCCGCCCAGGGATTATCTATCAGCTCCCCGACGCCTGCTGGCCGGCCCTGTCGAGCCGGTCGTGCTGCGTCTTGCCCACAGGACCTTCCCCATGAGCAACATCCAGATCGGCCTTTTTCTGCTGTTCGGCATCGCCACCTTCGGCTGCATCACCCTGTACATCGACTTTGTGCATGAGCGGCGCCGCGGCGAGAAATCCCTGAGCGGCGCCACGCGCCGGGATCAGAGCCCCACCAGGCGATAACCCACCTGCAACTCTGTGATCAGATGCTGGGGCTGCGCCGGATCGGCCTCCAGCTTCTGCCGTAGATGGGCCATGTGCACCCGCAGGTAATGGGCGCGGTCGACGTAATCCAGGCCCCAGACCTCCAGCAGCAGCTGGCGATGGGTCAGGACCCGGCTCTGGCCGCGGATCAGCGCACAGAGCAGGCGGTATTCGATTGGCGTCAGGTGCACCAACTGCCCTTCACGGCGCACTTCATGGGTCGCCAGGTCGACCTCGATCACCCCGAAGTTCACCTTGCTGGTGGCCGCTGCCGCGCCGCTCTGGCCATGACGGCGCAACTGCGCGCGAATCCGCGCCAGCAGCTCCGGCACGCCGAACGGCTTGACCAGGTAGTCGTCGGCCCCGGCATCCAGGGCGGCGACTTTCTCGTCTTCCCGATCCCGGGCCGAAAGCACCAGGATCGGCACCGCCAGCCAGCCGCGCAGTTCGCTGATCAGTTGCTTGCCGTCGCCGTCCGGCAGGCCCAGGTCGACGATCACCAGGTCCGGCTGACGGCTGGCGGCATGGATCAGCGCGCGCTTGACGCTGTCGGCCTCGAACACCTGGAAGCCTTCGTCCTCCAGGGCAATGCCGACAAAGCGGCGGATATTGGCTTCGTCCTCGACGATCAGGATGCGTGGGCTGCTCATAGGGCTTCCAGGGAAGGCGGTTGTCCCGCCGGCAAGGTGATGACAAAACTCAGCCCGGCGTCGGCGTGAGGCTGGGCCTCAATCCGCCCGCCATGGGCTTCGACGATGCGTTTGGCCAGGGCCAGGCCCAGGCCGATGCCGGCCACGGCGGACTCCTGCTGGCCGCGGCTGAAGGCTTCGAACAGGCTGTCCGGGGAACTGCCCTTGGGGCAGCCGGGGCCGGAATCGCTGACCTGCAAAATGATCTGCTGGTCGACCTGACGGGCACTGATCTGCACCAGGGTGCCGGCCGGAGTGTACTTGGCGGCGTTGTCCAGCAGGTTCACCAGCACCCGTTCCAGCAGCAGCGCGTCCACTTCCACCAGGGGCAACTGCGGCGCCATGACGACCCGCAACTGATGCTTGGCCAACGGCTCGCGCAACTGGCGCAGGGCGCTGCCGACAATTTCCTCCAGGGAGTTCCACTGGCGCTTGAGACGCACGCCACGCTCCTGCATGCGCGCCATGTCCAGCAGGTTCTCGATCAGGCGCTGCATGGACGAGGCCTGATCGTGGATACCCGCCAGCAGGGGCTTGAGCGGGCCCTCGGTGGCGTGGGGCAAGGCGGCGTCGGCGGCGCCGATGATGGTGGTCAGGGGCGTGCGCAGGTCGTGGGAGATCGCCGCCAGCAACGTGTTGCGCATGCGCTCGCCCTCCATCTGCACCACGGTGCTCTGGGCCACTTCGACGTAATGCACGCGCTCCAGGGCAATCGCCAGCTGGCTCATGCACGCCTCCAGCAGGCGCCGCTCCTCCGGTTCGGCCAGGCGTTCGGCATCCGCCAGTTCCAGCACCAGCACCCCACGCACCCGCATCGGCGCCTTGAGCGGCAGGTAGCAGCCCTTGGCGGCTGCCAGGGTGTCGGTGCCGCGCCCCGCCGGCTGGGCGTGGTCATAGGCCCACTGGGCGATGCTTTCGTCGATGGTCAGGACATTGGCGCTCAGGGCGCGCACGCGATTGTCGGCGTCCGGCAGCGCCAGCCCGACCCGGGCCTCGAACACCCCGCTGAAGGTGCGCAGGGCCACGGCGCAGATCTGCTCCTCGGTCAGCGCCGCCGACAGCTCCCGGGCCAGCCCGGCCAGGGAAGTGGCACGGCGCTCGCCCTCGGCGGCGGTGCGCGCCTGATGGCGCAGGCGCGCGGTGAGCTGGCCGGTGATCAGGGCAATGCCGAGCATCAGGGCGAAGGTGAAGAAGTACTGGGTGTCGTTGACCGTGAACGACCACACCGGCTGGACGAAGAAGAAGTCGAAGCACAACACCGCCAGCATCGCCGCCCAAACGCCCGGGCCGCGCCCAAAGCGCAGCGCCACCAGCACCACGGTGAGCAGGAACAGCATGACCACGTTGGCCGGGTCGAACACCTGGAGCAGCAGCGCCGCCACCGCGGTGGCGGCAAAACAGGCAAGGCTGGCCCACAGGTAGGCCGGCGCGCGGCTCGGTGGCAGCCCGGCCTCGGGCTTGTCCGCAGGCACCGGGCGTCGGCTCAAGGGGCCGTTGGCGATCACGATCTGATCGATTTCCGGATGCTGGCGGCTGATCCGGTCGCTCACCGACTGGTGCCAGAACTGCCAGACCTTGCGCGGGTAATGGCCCAGCACCAGGCGATTGGCATTGTGCTCGCGGGCACAGGCCACCAGCGCCTCGGCCACGTCCAGGCCGGGCAGCGTCGCGGTTTCGGCGCCGAACTCGGCGGCCAGGGCCAGGGTCTTCATCGCCGCCGCATAACGGCTGGAGCCGTGGCCGCGGCGCTGCGCCGAGGCCACGTGCACCACCATCCAGTCGGCTTCGAGCTTCTGCGCCAGGCGCGCGGCCTCACGCACCAGGCGTTCGTCCGCCGGATCACCGGCCACCCCCACCAGCAGGCGCTCGCGGGCCGGCCACAGGGCATTGATCGAGCGTTCGCGGCGGTAGTCGCGCATCTGCGCATCGACCCGGTCGGCGGTGCGACGCAGGGTCAGTTCGCGCAGGGCCAACAGGTTGCCCTTGCGAAAGAAATGCCGTGAAGCGCGCTCGGCCTGGGGCCCCATGTAGACCTTGCCGTCCTTGAGGCGGCGCAGCAGGTCATCCGGCGGCAGGTCGATCACCAGCACTTCGTGGGCTTCGTCGAACAGGTGATCGGGCACCGTCTCGCGCACGCGGATGCCGATGATGCCGCTGACGATGTCGTTGAGGCTTTCCAGGTGCTGGACGTTGAGGGTGGTCCAGACATCGATCCCGGCCCGCAGCAGTTCCTCCACGTCCTGCCAACGTTTGGGGTGGCGCGAACCGGGGACGTTGCTGTGGGCCAGCTCGTCCACCAGCAGCACCGCGGGACGCCGCGCCAGGGCGGCGTCCAGGTCGAATTCGGGCAAGGCGTAGTCGCGGTGCATCAGGCGGTGACGCTCCAGCACCTCCAGGCCTTGCAGCAGCTCGGCGGTTTCCCGCCGGCCATGGGTTTCCACCACCCCGGCCACCACGTCGCGGCCCAGGGCCACTTCGCTGCGGGCGGCGGTGAGCATGGCGCAGGTCTTGCCGACCCCGGCGTTGGAACCAAAATAGATCCGCAGCTTGCCGCGCTGGGCGGCCTGTTCATCCTGCTGCAGCTTTTCCAGCAGCGCGTCGGGGTCGGGACGCCCGTCGCGGGGCGGGGAACTCGCATCGAGCACAGTCATGAGCTTCCTTAAATGAACAATGCGGCGCTCCGGGGAGCGCCGCATTGTCAGTCCTTGCCTCAGACCAGGCCAAGCCCGGCCAGCAGCATGTCGATCAGCTTGATCCCGGCAAAGGGCACCAGCACCCCGCCCAGGCCATAGATCAGCAGGTTGCGGTTAAGCAGGGCCGCCGCACCGATGGATCGGTACTTCACCCCCTTGAGCGCCAGGGGGATGAGGAACACGATGATCAGCGCGTTGAAGATCACCGCACTGAGAATCGCCGAGTTCGGGCTGTTGAGGTGCATCACGTTCAGCGCCGCCAACTGCGGGTAAGTGGCGACGAACGCGGCCGGTACGATAGCAAAATACTTGGCCACGTCGTTGGCCACGCTGAAGGTGGTCAGGGCACCGCGGGTCATGAGCATCTGCTTGCCGACTTCCACCACTTCGATCAGCTTGGTCGGGTTGCTGTCCAGGTCGACCATGTTGCCCGCTTCCTTTGCCGCCTGGGTGCCGCTGTTCATCGCCACGGCCACGTCGGCCTGGGCCAGGGCCGGGGCGTCGTTGGTGCCGTCGCCGGTCATGGCCACCAGCTTGCCCTTGGCCTGGTAGTCGCGGATCAGTTGCAGCTTGTCTTCGGGACGGGCCTCGGCGAGGAAGTCATCGACCCCGGCCTCCACGGCAATCGCCGCTGCGGTCAGGCGGTTGTCGCCGGTGATCATCACGGTCTTGATGCCCATGCGCCGCAGTTCGGCAAAGCGCTCCTTCATCCCGCCCTTGACCACGTCCTTGAGTTCCACCACGCCCAGGGCCTGGGCGCCGTCGCTGACCACCAACGGCGTACTGCCGCGCCGCGAGACTTCATCGACCTTGGCCTGCAAGGCTGGCGGGAAGCTGCCCCCCAGGGCTTCGATGTGCCGGCGAATGGCATCGGCCGCGCCCTTGCGGATGCTGCGCCCCTCCGGCAGGTCGACGCCGCTCATGCGGGTCTGCGCGCTGAACTGCACGAAGCTGGCGCCCAGGGCCTCGATGTCGCGGCCACGAATGTCGAACTTCTGCTTGGCCAGCACCACGATGCTGCGGCCTTCCGGGGTTTCGTCGGCCAGGGAAGCCAGTTGCGCGGCGTCCGCCAGCTCGCTGTCCTTGATCCCCGGGGCCGGCAGGAAGGCGCTGGCCTGACGGTTGCCCAGGGTGATGGTGCCGGTCTTGTCCAGCAGCAGCACGTCGACGTCCCCCGCCGCTTCCACGGCGCGCCCGGACGTGGCGATGACGTTGGCCGACATCATCCGGCTCATGCCCGCCACGCCGATGGCCGACAACAGGCCGCCGATGGTGGTGGGGATCAGGCACACCAGCAACGCCACCATCACCGTGGCGCTGATCACGCTGCCGGTGCCGCTCATGGCCACGGCGAAGATCGAGTACGGGCTCAGGGTCACGATCACCAGCAGGAACAGCAGGGTCAGCCCCACCAGGAGAATGGTCAGGGCTACCTCGTTGGGGGTTTTCTGGCGCTTGGCCGATTCCACCATGGAGATCATGCGGTCCAGGAACGACTCGCCGGGGTTGACGCTGATGCGCACCACCAGCCAGTCGGACAGCACCTTGGTGCCGCCGGTGACCGAGGAAAAGTCGCCCCCGGCCTCGCGGATCACCGGCGCCGATTCACCGGTAATGGCGCTCTCGTCCACCGTGGCCACGCCTTCGATGACCTCGCCATCCAAAGGCACCAGGTCGCCGGCCTCGATCAGCACCACCATGTCCTTGCGCAGCTCGCTGGCGGCCATCGGCAGCCAGGCGGCGCCATGCCTGGGCTGCTGCAACAGTTTGGCCAGGGTCTGGCGCTTCATGCCCTTGAGGCTCGCAGCCTGGGCCCGGCTGCGGCCCTCGGCCAGGGCTTCGGCGAAGTTGGCGAACAGCACGGTGAACCACAGCCACAGGGTGATGCTGAGGATGAAGCCGCTGGAGGCCTCGCCCTCGCCGCCCAGGGACTGGAACCACAGCAGGGTGGTGAGGATGCTGCCCAGGTAGACCACGAACATCACCGGGTTCTTCCACTGCGCCTGGGGCAGCAGCTTCTTCACCGCATCCAGGCACGCCGTGGACAGCAGCCCACGGTCGAACAACGCTATACGAGGGTTCTTACTCATGATCGGTATCTCTTACTCACTGACCGCAAGGGGCGAGGCAGGCACGGGTGCCAGGGCATCCAGCGCGAGATTGAGTTGCAGCACATTGACCCGGGGCTCGCCCAGCAGGCCGAAGGTGCGGCTTTCGCTGTGGGCCTGCAGCAGCGCCTGCAGCTCGGCCAGCGGCAGGTTGCGCAGGCGGGCCACCCGGTTCAGTTGCAGCTGGGCGTTGGCCAGGGAGATGTGCGGGTCCAGGCCGGAAGCCGAAGCGGTCACCGCGTCCACCGGCACCGGAATGTCCGCCGCCAGGCCGTTGAGCTGGCGGTAGGCGCTGACCCGCGCGGTCACGCTGTCCACCAGCTTCTGGCTGGTGGGGCCCAGGTTGCTGGCACCACTGGCCCCGCCGTTGTAGGGCTGGGGCACGCTCTTGCTCGGGTCCAGCGGATCGCTGCCCAGGGTCATGCTCGGGCGCCCCTGGAAATACTCCGGGCGACTGAAGGACTGACCGATCAGCTTTGAGCCCACCACCAGGCCGTCACGCTGCACCAGGCTGCCCTGGGCCTGGAACGGGAACAGCAGGTTGGCCAGCACCGTGGTCGCCAGCGGATAGGCCAGCCCGGTCAGCAGCATGAAGAACACTGCCGCCACCAGCACCGGGCGCAACAGGCCCTTGAACAGCACCACAGTGGTGCCTTGGGTTTGCATTTGCGTAGTCATCACAACCCCTTACTTGTAGGTCTGGCCGGCCAGCAACTGCAGTTGCTCCACCAGCGGGCCGAGCGCGAGGGCCGGCAGGAAAGTCAGGCCACCGACCACCAGCACCACGAACACCACCAGGAACATGAACAGCGGCGTGGCGGTGGGAATGGTGCCGGCACCGGCCGGGATGTTCTTTTTCGCCGCCAGGGAACCGGCCACGGCCAGCATCGGCAGCATGGTGAAGAAGCGCCCCATGAGCATCGCCAGGCCGATGGTGGTGTTGAAGAACGGCGTGTTGGCGTTGAGCCCGGCAAATGCCGAACCGTTGTTGGCGGTGCCCGAGGCGTAGGCGTAGAGCACCTCGCTGAAACCATGGGGGCCAAGGTTGTTGAGGCTATTCATGGTGTCCGGCCACAACGCTGCCAGGGCGGTGAAACCCAAGATGCAGATCGGGTGCGCGAGCACCGAGAGCATCACCAGCTTGATCTCCCGGGCCTCGATCTTCTTGCCGAGGAATTCCGGGCTGCGGCCGATCATCATGCCCACCAGGAACACCGTCAGCAGGGCGTACTGGATCAGGTTGATAAAGCCCACGCCGTCACCGCCGAACACGCAGTTGAGCATCATCTGCGCCAGGGGCACGAAGCCGCCCATGGGGGTCAGCGAGTCGTGCATGGCGTTCACCGAACCGGTGGTGGCGCCGGTGGTGGTGGTGACGAACAGCGCGGTGTCGGCGATGCCGAAGCGCAGCTCCTTGCCTTCCATGTTGCCGCCGCTCTGGGTCGCCGACAGTTGCTGGTCGACACCGACCTGGGTCAGCAGCGGATTGCCGCCCTGCTCCGCGGTGAAGACGATGGCCAGGAAGCCGACGAACATCACCAGGAAGGTGCCGAAGAACACCCAGCCCTGACGCCGCCGCAGCAGCATGCTGCCGAAGGCGTAGGTCAGCGCCGAAGGGATCAGCAACATGCTGAGGATGTGCAGGACGTTGGTCAGCGGGGTCGGGTTCTCGAACGGGTGGGCGGCGTTCATGCTGAAGAAGCCGCCACCGTTGGTGCCGATGTGCTTGATCGACTCGAAGCTGGCCACGGCGCCGACGATCAACTGCTGCTGGGCGCCTTCCAGGGTGGTGGCCAGGGCCTGGGAGTTGAGGGTCTGGGGCATGCCCTGCCAGACATAGACCAGGGCCATGACCAGGCACAAAGGCAGCATCACCCGGTACAGGGTGCGGGTGAAGTCGACCCAGTAGTTGCCGATATCCGCCGAGCTGGAACGGCTCAGGCCGCGAATGAAACCGGCCGCGGCGACAACACCAGCGGTGGCGCCGACGAACATCAGGAAGGTGATCACCGCCATCTGGCTGAAGTTCGACAGGCTGCTTTCCCCGGAGTACGCCTGCCAGTTGGTGTTGGTGATAAAGGACGCGGCGGTGTTGAACGCCAGGTCCGGGGTCTGCGCCGCCAGCCCCAGGGGGTTGAGGGGCATGACGCTTTGCAGGCGCAGCACCAGGTAGCCCAGGAGCATCATCGCCGCGTTGGACAGCAACAGCGCCGAGCCATAGCGGGCCCAGCCCATGGTTTCGCCGGGGTCGATCCCCAGCAGGCGGTAGGTGGCCCGCTCGGGCAAGGCGTGGCCGCGGCCGCTGAAGACCCGGGCCAGCCATTTGCCCATGAGTACGGCGAGCCCGGTCATTACCCCGAGGATCACCGCGTATTCCAGCACAGTACTCAACATGTCGATGCTCCGTTCAAATCTTGCCCATGGCGACGATGACCAGGGCCGTCAGTACAAAGAACCCCAGGGACAGGCCCACGAAGATCAGGTCGTACATGGCTGGTTTCCTTTCTCGAAAATGCCCGGACGGGCGAATGAAAATGCCGGGGTAGCGCTGGGTGCGGTCATCAGAATTTCTCGGCACGGATCAGCGCGTAACCCAGGTAGACAAACAGCAGCACGGCGCAAAAACCGCTGGCGCCGTAGATGAATTCCAGTGTCAGCAAGGCTTTTCCCCTTAATTCATTGAGGCCGCGCCGACACCGCCCATGGCGGCGCCGGAGGCAGCCGGTCAGGCACCCGGCAACGGGCGCCGGCAGGGAGTCGGCCACGGGCCGTGCGCCGCTCTCCTCTGCGCCACGCAGGTTAGGTGAGGGCGTATCAAGGTCGGGCACTGATTGCAGGGGGCGGTATTAAGACGGCGTATAGATTGCGCGGCAGGCGGGGAAAATCGGGGGCCGGACCGCGCCCCCGAGGGGATCATTCACTTTTGAGCGGCAGCCAGACCTCCACCACGCCGCTGCCGGTCTCGGGGTTGAAATCGGCGCTGTAGCGCTCGAACTCCGGCGCATTGGCGGCCTCGCGGCCGGACTGGGGCAACCAGGTGTTCCAGATGTAGTTGAAGGTCTGGGGCAGCTCCTGCAGGGATCCGCCATGCTCGAACACCGCGTAGTTCTGCGGCTGCACTTCGATCCAGCGATAACGCTCGGGCAGATCGTCGAGCTTGCTGATCTCGACCCCGGCCAGGTATTCGAAGCTACCCTGGCCGTCGGGGTTGCAGCAGACGCCGTAGGTCACCTCATCCACCTGCCCCGGCACCCGGCCGATGTGGGGGATGAAACGCTGCCACAGCTGGCCGATGTCCTGGCCGGTGCCAGGGGTAAACCGCTCGCTGAAGCCGGCGATCAGCAGAAAACGCTCTCTTTCGAAGCGCGGTTCCGGACCTGCGCCCTGTTTTTGCTCATCCATGAATGCCACTCCTGCCGCAGAAAAGATGGGTACGGCAGCAAGTATAGAAGCCAATCGCCAGGGCCTGGATCAGAGTGCCGGAAGGTCGCTCACGCCGGCGCCGACGATAAACTCCTGGTAGCCGGATAGGATCACGTACACCGCGAAATAGCAGAAGATCGCCGCAGATGCCAGGTAGGAGTAGCGCAGCAGCTTGTCCCCCAGGAGCTTGCCGCCCTGGGTCGCGGCCAGGCACAGGCCCAGGGTCCAGAGCAACCCGGCACAAAAGAACCCGGCGAGGAACAGCCCGGAATTGGCGATCCCGCCGCCCCCGGATCGGGCAATCAGGGTGCCGCCCACGGCGGCGAACCAGAGGATCGCGCTGGGGGAGGACATGGCCAGGAAGATCCCGCGCAGGAACTCCTTGCGCGGCGAGCCCTTGTCCGCCTCCCCGGCCGTGGCCAGTACCGCGCTGTGGTGCAGCGCGGCGTAAATCATCTTCGCGGCGAAATACACCAGCAGCGCCGAACCGCCGATCCACAGCACCCAGCGCACGCTTTCGTACTGCAGCAGCACGGTCATCCCGGCCAGCGCCAGCAGCGCATAGATCAGGTCACCGACGCAGGTCCCCAGGCCCAGGCAGAAGCCCTGGAAATAGCCGCGCTGCATGGCCAGGGTAATCATCGCGATATTGGCCACGCCAATGTCCAGGCACAGCGAAAGGCTCAGCAAGAAGCCGCTGGTAAACTCCATCATTCATCCCGTTTGATGCGGTGGTTCGAAGGGCTGTCCTGGTCCGCCGAGCGTTGGAAAATCGCCCTGGCCGACCTGGGCCGCAGCCCTTGCAGGCAAAAAGCGTGCACGTTATAGCGGCAAATCATCAGCCCTCGCAAATCCCCCCGACGCCGCGAAAATAATTTTCCGCCCCTCTGGACAAGCCGCCGGCGCCGCCCTTATCGTCTGCCCCGCAGGCCACCGCAGTGGCCAACGTCGCTCGGACGGTTCCGGGCGCTTACGTCTTTTCGAGGCAACAATGGCCGAACAAGGTTCGCCGCGCCGCTTTGCGCGCATCGATCGTCTCCCCCCTTACGTTTTCAATATCACTGCCGAGCTGAAGATGGCTGCGCGTCGGCGCGGCGAAGACATCATCGACTTGAGCATGGGCAACCCCGACGGCGCGACTCCGCCGCATATCGTCGAAAAGCTGGTGACCGTTGCCCAGCGTGAGGACACCCACGGCTACTCCACCTCCAAAGGCATTCCACGGCTGCGCCGGGCGATTTCCCGCTGGTACAAGGATCGCTACGAGGTCGACATCGACCCGGAAAGCGAAGCCATCGTCACCATCGGTTCCAAGGAAGGCCTGGCGCACCTGATGCTGGCCACCCTGGACCAGGGCGACACCGTGCTGGTGCCCAACCCCAGCTACCCGATCCACATCTACGGCGCGGTGATTGCCGGCGCCCAGGTGCGCTCGGTGCCACTGGTGCCCGGCGTGGACTTCTTCGCCGAACTGGAGCGGGCCATTCGCGGTTCGATCCCCAAGCCGAAGATGATGATCCTGGGCTTCCCCTCCAACCCCACCGCCCAATGCGTGGAGCTGGACTTCTTCGAGCGAGTGATCGCCCTGGCCAAGCAGTACGACGTGCTGGTGATCCACGACCTGGCCTACGCCGACATCGTCTACGACGGCTGGAAAGCCCCGTCGATCATGCAGGTGCCGGGGGCCAAGGACATCGCGGTGGAGTTCTTCACCCTGTCCAAGAGCTACAACATGGCCGGCTGGCGCATCGGCTTCATGGTCGGCAACCCGGAGCTGGTCAGTGCCCTGGCGCGGATCAAGAGCTACCACGACTACGGCACCTTCACCCCCCTGCAGGTAGCAGCAATCGCGGCACTTGAAGGCGACCAACAGTGCGTCAAGGACATTGCCGAGCAGTACCGGCAACGGCGCAATGTGCTGGTCAAGGGCCTGCATGAGCTGGGCTGGATGGTGGAGAACCCCAAGGCCTCGATGTATGTCTGGGCCAAGATTCCCGAAGCCTATGCACACCTGGGCTCCCTGGAGTTTGCCAAGAAGCTGCTGGCCGAGGCCAAGGTCTGCGTGTCGCCGGGGGTGGGTTTCGGTGAGTACGGCGACGATCACGTGCGCTTCGCCCTGATCGAGAACCAGGACCGGATTCGCCAGGCGGTGCGCGGCATTCGCAGCATGTTCCGCGCCGATGGCCTGGTGCAGAAAAGCTGAGAGCCTTTCAGCCACAAAAAAACCGCAGCGATGCGGTTTTTTTTGTGCCTGTACTGTAGCCGCTGCCGCAGGCTGCGAACGAGTGCGTAGCACTCGCGGCGATTCAGTTGCCTATCCAGCTTCGGGCCTTTGCCCAGGCTCGACAGCAGCTACAGGGGTCAACCCCGCCGTTTAAACCACCAACGACAGCAACAGGATAAAGATCAGGCCCACCACCGAGAGGATGGTTTCCATCGCCGTCCAGGTCTTGAAGGTCTCGGCCACGGTCATGTTGAAGTACTGCTTGACCAGCCAGAAACCGGCGTCGTTGACGTGGGACAGGATCAAGGAGCCGGCACCGGTGGCCAGCACCAGCAGCTCGCGGTTGACCCCGGGGATCATCCCCACCACCGGCACCACGATGCCCGCGCCGGTAATGGTCGCCACGGTGGCCGAACCGGTGGCGACGCGAATCACCGCCGCCACCAGCCAGGCCAGGAGGATCGGCGAGATCTGCGCATTGACCGCCATGTGGCCGATCACATCACCCACGCCGCTGGTCACCAGCATCTGCTTGAAGCCACCGCCGGCACCGATGATCAGGATGATCGCCGCGGTAGGCGCCAGGCTGGCGTCGAGCAAACCGAGGATCTGCTTGGAGCCGATGCCCTGCTTGTAGCCGAAGGTGTAGAGCGACAGCAGCAAGGCCAGGAGCAAGGCACTGATCGGGTGGCCGATCATGTCCATCCAGATGCGGAAGAAATGCCCGTCCGGCAGCGCCACGTCGGCGAAGGTCTTGAGCAGCATCAGGAACACCGGCAACAGCACGGTCAGCAGGGTCACGCCGAAGCTCGGCAGGTTCTGCGAGGTGTTTTCACGGGCCAGCTGGTCCACCAGCTCCTGGGACGGGTGGCCCGGGATGTACTTGGCAATGAAGGTGCCGTAGATCGGACCGGCAATGATGGCGGTCGGCAGGGCAACGATCAGGCCGTAAAGAATGGTCTTGCCGATGTCGGCGCCGAACACGCCGATGGCCAGCAGCGGCCCCGGATGCGGCGGCACCAGGCCGTGCACCGCCGACAGGCCGGCCAGGAGCGGAATGCCGATCTTGATCAGCGACACCCCGGTGCGCCGGGCGACGATGAACACCAGCGGAATCAGCAGCACGAAGCCGATCTCGAAGAACAACGGGATGCCCACCAGGAAGGCGGCGAACATCATCGCCCACTGCACCCGCTCCTTGCCGAACGAGCGGATCAGGGTCTGGGCGATCTGATCGGCGCCGCCAGACTCGGCCATCATCTTGCCGAGCATGGTGCCCAGCGCCAGGATGATGCCGACAAAACCGAGCACGCCACCAAAGCCGTCCTGGAACGCCTTGATGATCTTGTCCACTGGCATGCCCGAGGTCAGGCCGAGGAAGCCCGCGGCGATGGTCAGGGCAATAAAGGGATGCAGCTTGAATCGGGTGATCAAGACGATCAGGCCGATGATTGTGACCACTGCATCAACCAGCAGATAGGTCTCTTGGGACATGCCAAACATGGAATTGCCTCCGGTTTGTTGTTTTTATTAAAGCGTTAAAAACAAGGGCCGAGTGGGATAGCGCTACCTATTTCGAACCGACGCTTAGCGCGAAGGTTCAAGGCCATGCTCCAGCCACCATTGATTGGCCAGTTCGGCCAGGCGCTGGACGCTCAGGGTGCTGGCATCCAGGGCCAGGGTGAGCGGCTCCCCCACGGGGGATTCGAGGGTGGCGAACTGACTGTCGATCAGGGTCGAAGGCATGAAATGCCCTGGCCGGTGTGCCACGCGATCGGCGGCCACTGCCGGCGTCAGTTCGAGAAAGATGAAACCCAGGCCGGGGGTGGCGGCGCGCAGGCGTTCACGGTATTTGCGCTTCAACGCCGAACAGGTCAGCACCGGGCGCTGGCCGGCGGCCAGGGTGCGGCGCAACTCCTCGCACAGGCTGTCGAGCCAGCCGGCACGGTCGTCGTCGTCGAGGGGAATGCCGGCACTCATCTTGGCGATATTGGCGGCAGGGTGGAACGTATCGCCTTCAATGGCCGTGGCGCCGCTGCGCTGGCACAGGGCCTGGCTGACGCTGGATTTGCCACAGCCGGCAACACCCATGATGACCAGGGCGGTAATTGGTTGACTCATGTAACACCTCAGCGCGCAGACAGCGCTACCTTCGCTAGTTCTATTTCTAGTACAAAAACAGTGTCTGCCGACGCCTTCTTGTCATTTTTGTGGGTTGCCGCGTATATAGTCCGCCAAACCAAAGAGCGAGGGTCAGGCACACCTCGCTCACGCATTGCAGCTGTTTCAGGACAGCGCTACCTTAGTGACTTGAATTTTGTTTGGCAAGCCGTCTGATGACCCCTCATAAAAACGATAAAAGCTCCCGTACCACGGGGCGCCCTACCCTCAACGAAGTGGCGCGACTGGCCGGTGTCAGTCCGATCACCGCCTCCCGGGCGCTGCGCGGCGTCAGCAGCGTGGCCACCGAGCTGGTGGAAAAAGTGCAGAAGGCCGCGCAGGAGCTGAACTACGTGGTCAACTCCGCCGCCCGCGCCCTGGCCTCGGCCCAGAGCCAGTCGGTAGTGGTGCTGGTGCCGTCGCTGTCCAACCTGCTGTTCATCGAAACCCTGGAAGCCATTCATCAGGTCCTGCGGCCCAAGGGCTTCGAAGTGCTGATCGGCAACTACCACTATTCCCGGGACGAAGAAGAAAACCTGCTGCGCAACTACATGACCTACCAGCCGCGCGGGCTGCTGCTGACCGGTTTCGACCGAACCGAAAGCTCCCGGCGGATGATCGAGGCCAACAACATTCCCTGCGTCTACATGATGGATCTGGACTCCGGCGCCGGGCTCAACTGCGTGGGTTTCTCCCAGTTGAACGCTGGCGAGACTGCCGCCCGGCACCTGATTTCCCGCGGCCGCAAGCACCTGGCCTACGTCGGCGCGCAGTTGGATCAGCGCACCCTGCTGCGGGGCGAAGGCTTCCGCCGCGCCCTGCAGGAAGCCGGGCTGTACAACCCCGACCTGGAACTGCTGACCCCGCGCCCGTCTTCCGTCGGCCTGGGCGGCGAACTGTTCCTGCAACTGATGCAAAGCCAGCCGCAAGTGGACGCCATCTTCTTCGGCAATGACGACCTGGCCCAGGGCGCCTTGCTCGAAGCCATGCGCTGCGGAATCAAGATCCCGGAGCAAGTGGCGGTGCTGGGGTTCAACGACCTGCCGTCCTCGGAGCACATGGTGCCGCGCCTGAGCAGCATCAGCACCCCCAGGGAAGCCATCGGCCGCCGCGCCGCCGAGCAGATGCTGACCCTGCTGGCCGGTAACAGCGTGACCGAGCCCGTGGTGGACATGGGGTTCGAACTGCGGATCCGGGAAAGTACCTGAGGCCTCAGGGCTGCACGCCAAGCACACTGAGCAACAGCCCGAACCCGATCAGCAGCACCCCGAACAGCTGATCGATACGGCGCTTGTAGCCCAACAGCCGGTCGGCAATGGCCGGTGCCGAAAAAAACAGCGCCACGGCCACGAACCACAGAAGGTGGGCCAGGACGATGATCGCCCCGTAGCCGATCTGCACCGCCACCCCCGTGCCCGGCTGGATCACCTGCATGAACAGGCTGAGGACGAAGATCATCGTCTTCGGATTCAGCGCATTGGTCAGGAAACCGCTGCGCAAGGCCGCCCAGGACGACACCTGGCCACACCCCGCCACGTCCTCCGGTCCCTGGGCGGGACTGCGCAATAAGCGGATGCCCAGGTAGATCAGATACAGCGCCCCGGCCAGCTTCAGCCCGGTGAACCACAGCGGCGACTGCTGCAACAGCAGCCCCACCCCCAGCAGGCTGTAACCGATGTGCAGCATGACCCCGAGCCCGATCCCCACTGCAGTCAGCACGCCGTGACGGCGCGAGAGCATCAGGCTGTTACGGGTGATCAGGGCAAAATCGGCCCCGGGGCTGAGTACCGCGAGAATGGTGATGGTGATTACGACTAACAGTTCTGTCACGTTGCCAACGCCTTGGTTATACAATCCGGCGCTACTGTATGGGGATCTCCCGGGGTAAGGCCAACGATGAAAACTGACACTCTTGGTGATAAAAACTCACAGACCTCGCGCCGACGCCTGCCGCCCCTAGGCGCCCTGCGCTGCTTCGAAGCGGCCGCTCGCCTGGAGAGTTTCACCCTGGCCGGCGCAGCCCTGCACCTGACCCACGGCGCCATCAGCCGCGCCGTGCGCAGCCTGGAAGACGACCTGGGCACTGCCCTGTTCGAGCGACGCAGTCACCGGGTGTTTCTCACTTCGGCCGGGGCCGAACTGCTGCACAGCGTGACCCAGGCCCTGGACCTGATCGAGAACACCAGCCGCCGCTTGCGGGCTCCGCCCCCCGGGGCACCGCTGGTGCTGTCCTGTGAACCGACCCTGCTGATGCGCTGGCTGATCCCGCGCCTGCCGGCGTTCCAGGCCGCCCACCCCGACATAGCCATCCAGTTGCTGGCTGGCGGCGGGCCCTTCTCGTTCAACGCCGGCATCGACCTGGCGATCCGCCGCAATGATTTCGCCTGGAGCGAGCAGACCCAGGCCCACTGGCTGTTCGACGAAGCCATTGGCCCCGTGTGCCGTCCGGACAAACAGCCTGACTGGGCGCCGCAGTCAAACGAGCAGGCAGTTCTCGCGGACCACGCCCCGCGCCTGCACAGCGCAACCCGGCCGCAAGCCTGGGAACACTGGCTGCAGTTGCACCCGATGCCGCGGCCTCAGGCGTCTTCGGAGCAGGTCTTCGAGCATTTCTACTTCAGCCTGCAAGCCGCGGTGGCGGGCTTGGGGCTGGCCATCGCCCCCTGGCAACTGGTGCGCGACGATCTGCGCGACGGACTGCTGTGCGCCCCATTCGGCTTCGTCGCCGACGGCAGTGCCTACTACTTGCTTTCGGCCCAAGCGATCAGCGACGACTCGGCGGCCGGTCTGCTGCTGCGCTGGTTGCGCCAGCAGGCCCTGGCCTAGAACCCGGGGCCGGGCAGCGGCCCCAGCGCCGGATCTTCGCCACTGAGCAGTTGCACCAGGGCCAGGGCGCCCTTCTGCAGCGGCCGGCTCTTGAGCCACACCGCATGCACCGGCAGCGACAGGCCGTTGTCGAGGTTCTTGAACTTCAGGCGCTGCAAGCGACCTGCCGCCAGCAGCGGCTGGATCACCGACAGCGGGAAATTGCCCCAGCCGATCCCGGCCTCCACCATGTGCAGGGCCATGGCCAGGCTGTCGGTGCGCCACAGCGACTCGCCCACCAGGGGCCGGGTATCGCTGATGGGCAGGTCGCGGCTGGCCACCACCACCTGGCGAACCCGGATCAACTCCTCCAGATACAGCGCCCCATCACTGGCCAAACACAGCGGATGCCGGGGTGAAATACAGGCGATGATCCGTTCGCTGCCGGCGTACTGGAAGTATTCCAGGGCGTTCACGCTCAGGCCGGCGAAGGCTACGCCGACACTGACCCGTCCGCTGTGCAGCAGTTGCAGCACGTCATCCTGAGGAGCGCTGAGCACTTCCACATCCAGCAACGGATAGCGCTCGGCCAGCAGCTTGATGGCTGCCAGCAACCGCTGCTTGTCGATGTCATCCACCACCGCGATCGACAGTGTGCTCTCCAGCCCCAGGGACAGCTCGATGGCATGCACCTGCAACTGCTTGAGCTGATCGGCAATCAGCCGGGCATGGGGCGCGAGCGACAGGGCCAGGGGCGTCGGCACCGGCTCGCGATGACGGCGATCGAACAGGGCGTACCCCAGTTCGGCCTCAAGGTTGGCAATGCCCATGCTCACCGCCGAGGGCACCTTGCCCAGGGCGCGGGCCGCCGCAGAAAAGGAACCGCGCTCAAGCACGGCAAGAAACAACTGGATGCTGTCGCTGGAAAAATTCATGGGCACAACCTATCAGTAAAACTGAAAGCTTCCGACTTTTTCTATCATGGACATTGAAGCTATCTTTCGCGCCCCGTGCCAGCCCAGCCCTGGCCACCTGCATTCAATACCGAGGAATTCCCATGCAAGGCGTGAAACGCAAACTGCTCTACGTATCCCTGTTCGAGGTGTTCGGCATGACCTTCTCGGCCCTCGGCCTGGCCCTGCTGTCCGGCACCTCGCCCAGCAGCACCGGCCCGCTGGCGGTGGTGATCACCAGCATCGCGGTGACCTGGAACTTCATCTACACCAGTCTGTTCGAACGCTGGGAAAGCCGCCAGCCGTCACGCACCCGCACCGTCAAGCGACGCATCGCCCACGCCGTGGGCTTTCAACTGACCCTGATCGTGTTCCTGATCCCGCTGATTGCCTGGTGGATGGGCATCAGCCTGGTACAGGCCTTTCTCCTGGACCTGGCGCTGATCCTGTTCATCCCTTGCTACACCTTCGTCTTCAACTGGCTGTTCGACCGGGTCTTCGGCCTGCCGGCCTCGGCCTTGCCCGACCCGGCCTGAAGCGCGGACAAACATCCGGAGGCACATTGGCCATCGCCGAGGACCGGGCACACTGATAGATTCCCATGGCCCGCCTGAGCCACGAACAAGGAAGCGTCATGGGAACCCCCTACAGAATTCTCGGCAAAGCCTCGTCCATCAACGTCAGAAAAGTCTTGTGGACCTGCGAGGAGCTCGGCCTTTCCTACCAACAGGAAGATTGGGGCAGCGGCTTCCAATCGACCCACACTCCCGAGTTCCTCGCCCTCAACCCCAATGCCCAGGTTCCGGTGCTGATCGATGACGCCGGCGCCCTGTGGGAGTCCAACAGCATCTGCCGCTACCTGGCCAACCTGCACCCCGGCAGCGGCCTGTTGCCGATCGCCCCACGGGCCCGGGCCCTGGTGGAACAGTGGATGGACTGGCAGGCCTGCGAACTCAACCCGGCCTGGAGCTACGCCTTCATGGGCCTGGTGCGCCGGCATGCGGACTACCAGGACTCTCGGCGCATCGACGCCAGCCTGCAGGCCTGGAACGCCAAGATGGCGATACTCGAACAACAGCTGCAGCGCTCCGCAGCCTATGTCCTCGGGGAGCACCCGAGCCTGGCGGACATCGTCCTCGGGCTCTCGGTCAACCGTTGGAAGATGACCCCCATGGAGCACCCGGACTTCCCCGCCATAGACGCCTACTACGAGCGCCTCAGCCTGCGTCCGGGCTTTCGCCTGCACGGACGCAACGGCACCCCCTAGCCTGGGCCACAGCATTACCTAGCCACCGGAGATTGGACATGGATGGACTCAACGTATTGCTGACCGGCGCCTGTGGCCGGATCGGCAAGGTATTCTTCCAGGGCTCGCAGGAGCGCTACCGCTTCACCCTGACCGACCGCGTCGAACCGGACTTCGAGATCCCGGCGCCCCACCGCTTCGTGCGCCTGGATCTTGACGACCCGCAGACCATTGGCCGTCTCCTGCCGGGCATCGACGTCGTCGTCCACCTGGCCGGCATCCCCCATGCCAGCGCCAGTTTCGAGCAACTGTTGCCCAACAATATCCTCGCCACCACCTACCTGTTCGAGGCCGCCGTCAACGCCGGCTGCCGGCGCCTGGTGTTCGCCAGCAGCGCCCAGACCATCGAAGGCTACCCGGTGGATCGACAGATCACGGCCAACATGCCGGTGATGCCGGCCAACCTGTATGGGGTCAGCAAGTGCTACGGCGAGGCACTGTGTGCCTTCTATGCCGCCAGGCGCGGGCTGTCCTGCATCGCCCTGCGCATCGGCGCCTTCGAGTTCCCCGAGCATCACGAGCTGACCAGCCGCCGCGACCTCAGCGCCTGGCTCAGCCCCCGAGACGCCCTGCAGCTGCTGCAACGGGCCGTGGAAACCCCCGGGGTGCAGCACTTCATCGGCCACGGTATCTCCAACAATCGCTTCAAGCGCCTGGACCTCAGCGACACCACGCGGGTCCTCGGCTATGAGCCGGTGGACGACGCCTTCCAGGAGGACTTCGGCATACCCATCACCTACTGAGCGCGGCCCTCGGCAAACCCGGGCGGCGCTTGCCAGAAAGCGGCAAGACTTGTCCGCCCGCGGACAGCCCGGCAGTGCTCGAGCGCGCCAATCCCTTGATATTGAAGGCCGATTTTATTAGGCATGGATCTTGCTGAAGTACTCGCCTAGTTCTCTCACACAGGTTCCCGATCATGTTGGTCAACGCCCAGAAATCCGTTTCGGTGCAGCCCACCTCGCGCACCGATATGGACCCGACCACTGCAGCCGCCAGCGCGCTGTACAGCGGCATGCTGCAGCAGGCCCAGAACTCCGTCACCGTGCCGACGTCCCAGTCCAGCCTGCAAGGCAATACCGTGGACGACAACGTCAATGCCGCGTTCGCCAAGACCCGTGTCCTGCTCCAGGCCACGCCGCCGACTTCCAGCACGCCACAGGCCAATAGCGCCACCGAGTCCAGCGCCTTGAGCGAGTTCAAGGACTACATGAGCAAGACGCCCGAACAGCGTCTGCGCGACAGCATCCTCAAGGATATGGGCCTGACCGAAGAGGACCTGAAAGACCTGCCACCGGAGCGCCAGCTGGCGATCAACCAGGAAATCGCCGAGCGCCTGAAGGACAAGATGCAGTTGGCCAAGGAAGAGGCTGACACCAAGACCAGCGCCAAGCCGATCGACGAGAAATTCCTCGCCTCGCTGTAATCGCGCACGACGAAAAAGGGTTCCCAACGGGAACCCTTTTTTGTGCCCGCCGCCCCCCGATCACTGCAACTGCAGGGTCGAGTTGAACTGGCTGATGGCATCCACCACATGTCGCGAGCCTTGCTGGATCTCCAGGATCACCTCCCCCGCCTCATTGGCCAGTTCGACCCCGACGCCGGTGCGGCTCAGGCTCGATTGCATGCTGGTGACCGCGCTCATCGACAGGTCGTGGTTCTTGCGCACCACTTCGACGATTTCCACCGTGGCCTGACTGGTGCGCGCCGCCAGGCTGCGCACCTCGTCCGCCACCACCGCAAAGCCTCGCCCATGCTCGCCGGCCCGAGCCGCCTCGATGGCCGCATTGAGCGCCAGCAGGTTGGTCTGGTCGGCGATTCCGCGGATGGTCTGGACGATGCTGCCGATGATTTCCGACTGCTTGCTCACCGCATCGATGCTGCGCGCCGCTGCGTTCAGGTCGTGAGAGATCTGCTGGATGATCTGCACCGTCTGCTGCACCACCTGCGAGCCCTTCTGGGCACAGGCGTCGTTCTGTACCGAGGTGCTGTGGGCGGATTCGGCGGCGGATTGCAGGCTGGTCATCTGCTGGGTGATATCGCTGGCAAACTTGACCACCTTGTACAAGCGGCCCTTGGTGTCGAACAGGGGGTTGTACGAGGCTTCCAGGAACACCGTCTGGCCGTACTTGTTTTCCCGTTCGAAACGATGGGAGTGATACTCGCCACGGTTCAACGAAGCCCAGAACTGCTTGTACTCCGATGACTCGGCTTCAGCCCGGTGACAGAACATGCTGTGGTGCTGGCCAAGGATTTCATTCAAGGGGTACTGCATGGTCTTGAGGAAGTTGTCGTTGGCCTTGAGGATAGTGCCGTCCGGACTGAATTCGATGATCGCCATGGAACGGCCGATGGCATTCAGCAGGCTCTGGTTTTCATGTTCGATATGGATGCGTTCGGAGATGTCCGACGCCACCTTGATCACACTCTTGACCCGACGATCGGCATCGAACACCGGCATGTAGCTGGCTTCGAGCCAGATCTCCTCGCCCCGCTTGTTCAGCCGCAGGAAGGTGCCGCTGACCGGTTCGCCCCGCCCCAGGTCGCGCCAGAGCTTGGCGTATTCCTCGCTGCGGTAGAACTCTTCCTCGCAAAAGATCCGGTGATGCTTGCCACGTATCTCTTCAGCGGAATACCCCATGGTCTGGCAGAAGTTTTCGTTGGCATCGAGCACGATGCCATCGGGCGAAAACTCGATCATCGCCATGGAGCGGCTGATTGCCGCCAGCTTGGCGTTGGCCTCGGCCAGCGCACAATTAAAACGCTCGATCTCTTGCAGGTCAGCCTTGTGATGTAGGTTAAACATGGTTGTATCACCTTCAACGCTGTCTTTTGATTGACGGAAGTTCCTAGTCTTTCAACTGAGCCACTACAACGTTCGATAAAACACGGCAAACACCCCCCTTCATATGAGAGAGGAATTGTCAGGTGATCAATGATGTTCAATCGGAGAGTTCATATTGCAACGCTCTTATCAAGCCATCCTTTTCTTGATGCCCGATAAACGGGCCGACCCAACAAAGAAAAGAAACTCCATCTAATTAATTACTCCCGAACCGCTGGTGCCTCTAGCTGCGCACTCTCGTCTTTGTTCATGTTATCGCTGCCGTTCCCTGGATAAACAATGTGCAAACACCCGCTGCAAGGGCAAACATCGAGGGGTGATGGGACAGTACCGGACAACGCTATCCATAGTTTTTTCACAACTGAGCATAGACAGCCGCGCCCCCTATGCAAGGCCACCAGTCAGTCGGTTTTCACAACTTTCAACATCATTGGAAGCATTCTCAACAAGTGCCCAACAAGGCATTAAAGAATGTTCTGACTAACCGCCCTCAAGTATCTGCACGAACGCCTGAACCATACCGTTGGCCTCACGACCCGGTGCCGCTACCAGGGCAAACCGACGCTCGATGGGCCGACTCAACGGCAGCACCCGCAACCCCTGGCGCAGCTCCGGCAGGGTGCTTTCCGGTACCAGGGTCACCCCCAGCCCTTCACGCACCAGGCTGAATGCGCTGTTCCACTCCCGCACTTCGATCCGCACGTCCGCCAGTGGCACGCCGGCGTCGGCAGCCAGACTGCGAGCGTTCACCGAACAACCGCCAGTGGCCAGGACAAAGGGCTGTGCCAGCAAGGTCGCAAGGTCGATGCTCGCCGCCTGCCAGGAGTGCTCCCGGGGCAACACCGCCACCCACGAGTCCAGCCCCAGCAACCACGAACGACGCCCGGCCGCGGGGTTCAGCACCACCCCCAGGTCCACCAGTTGCGCCTCCAGCAGGGCTTCGACCTCATCGTCGCTGACCTCCAGTTGCACCACCTCGATCCCCGGGTGCAACTGCCTGAAGCGCCGCAGCAAGGGCGGCAGAACCTGCGCCAGGACCATGGGAAACCCCGCCAGGCGCAGGCTGCCGTGGAGCATTCCGCGGGCCGCGTCGACCTGGCGCCGCACCTGGGCCAGGGCCCCCAGCATCACCCGCGCCTGCTCCAGCACCTGCAGGCCGATAGCCGTAGGCAGCGCCCGGCGACGCTCGCGGATGAACACCTGTACACCAAGCATGTCCTCCATCTGCGCCAGAGCCTGGCTGGCCCCGGACTGGGTCATCCCCACTTCCTCGGCGGCACGGGTGATGGTGCCGCACTCGGCGATCGCCACCAGCAGGCGCCAGTGCATCAGGTTCATCATGGCAGTAGCTGTCCTTATGGCTGCTTTCTGAAAAATGAATTTTACCCATGCCAGCAGCCTCGCCGACACTGCTTCGACCCTTCACTCGAGAGCCGCCGATGAAACTCTACTACGCCCCTCAAGCCTGCTCCCTGGCCTGCCATATCGTGCTGCGGGAACTGCAACTGCCGTTCGAAGCGATCCGTGTCGACAATCGCAGCAAGCGCACGGCCGATGGTGAGGACTTCCTCGCCATCAACCCCAAGGGCTACGTTGCCGCCCTGCAACTGGACAACGGCGAAGTGCTGACCGAGGGCCCGGCGATCCTGCAGTACCTCGCCGACCTCAAGCCCGAGGCCGGTCTGGCGGCCCCACAGGGCAGCTGGCAACGGGTACGGCTGCAGGAAACCCTGAACTTCATCACCAGCGAGGTTCACGGGATCATGGGCTGGCTGTTCAACTCAGCGCTGGATGACAAGGCCAAGGACCTGTTCCGGCAAAAGCTGTTCAAGCGCTTGGCGCTGCTGGAGCAGATCCTGGAGCACCAGGACTACCTGCAGGGTGGACAGTTCAGCATTGCCGATGCCTATCTGTTCACCGTGCTGCGCTGGACCGCGGTGTTTGCCATCGACCTGGGCGCCTGGCCAGCCTTGCTGAAGTACCAGGCACGAATCGAGCAGCGCCCGACCGTGCGAGAGGCACTGGCGCTGGAAATGGCATAGAGGAGCTGGAGAGAATCAGGCGCAACCAATCGGCAGGAACAACCAGCCGGGCGCGCCCGAGAGCAGACAAAACCAAGCCCGCAGTGCGGGCTTGGTCAAAGCGATCAATGGCCGAAGATGTTCACTTCGGTTTTCTTGGCCTTTTTCTCGGCGCGTTTCTCGTCCGCGCTCTTGGCCGGTTTCTTCTTGGCGTTTTTCTTGGCGTTCATACCTTTGGACATGACTGCGACTCCACTGTGGCGGGATAGGCTTGAGGTATAGCACCTATGGGCAGCCAGGGTTCCTTTATAATCCGCCGCGTCCCGTTGCAACCCCGGAAACCTCATGCCCAGCCTGCAGATCGGCCCGCTCGACGAGGCCTCTCGTCCCTTGCTGAACAAGTTCTATCGCCAGCACCGTTCGTCCATGCGTGCTTCGGCCGAGGGTCAGCTGTGGGTGGTCAGGAAGGGCGAGGTCATTGCCGGGATGAGCCTGGCCCCGGTGGCTCAGGGGCATTGGCTGACGGGTTTGTTCGTCGCCCCGTCCCACCGTGGCCAGGGGCTGGCGGCGCAGTTGGTGCAGCAAGCCCGACAGGCCGTGCCAGGCCCGCTCTGGCTGTTCTGCCACTCGGACCTGGAAACTTTGTATCAACGCATGAGTTTCACCCGCGCGACGCACCTGCCAGCGCCCCTGGCCGAACGCCTGGCCCGCTACCAACGCAGCAAGCCGTTGCTGGCCATGGGCGCCCCGGCCTGCGACCAGACCCCGTGAGCCGAGGCCGGAAGATCAATCGTCGGCGTTGGGATCGAGATCGGGAAACAGCACCTCAGTGAACCCGAACTTGCTGAAGTCACTGATCCGCGACGGGTACAGCCGACCGATCAGATGATCGCATTCATGCTGCACCACCCGGGCGTGAAAGCCCGACGCCACGCGCACCACCGGCTCGCCCTTGGGATCGAAGCCTTCGTAGCGAATGTGCTGGTAGCGCTGCACCGCTCCGCGCAGTCCGGGAACCGAGAGGCAGCCTTCCCAGCCTTCTTCCAGCACCGGGCTCAGCGGAGTGATCAGGGGATTGATGAGGATGGTCTGGGGCACCGCTTCGGCGTCCGGATAACGTTCGCTGTGCTCGAAGCCGAAGATCACCAGCTGCAGGTCGACACCGATCTGCGGCGCTGCCAGCCCCACGCCTCCGACACTTTCCATGGTCTGGAACATATCGTCGATCAGCTCCCACAACTGCGGACTGTCGAACATCTCGGGCGGCACCGGCGGGGCAATACGCAGCAGGCGTTCATCGCCCATTTTGAGGATTTCACGGATCATGTTCAGGCTTCGTCAGTAGTGGGATGGAGCGAGTGGTCCCGGCCCAGTCCAGAAACGTGTTGTTTATCGCCGAGCCCGTCAAAGTCCTTTTCGCCAGGGTCCTTGCCTTCGGCCGACATGTGTTCGATCACCGCATTCATCTCCGCTCCGAGCAACAGCACGGCCGAAGAGATATAGAAGTACAGCAGCAGCACGATGATCGCGCCGATACTGCCATACATGGCGTTGTAGTTAGCAAAGGTTTTCACGTAGTAGGCGAACCCCAGGGACGCGACGATCCACACCACCACCGCCAGCACCGAACCGGGGGTGATAAAGCGGAATTTCTGCTTCACATCCGGCATCACGTAATACATCAGGGCCACGGCCACCATCATCAGCAGCACGATCACCGGCCAGCGCAGGATGGTCCACAGGGTGACGATGAACTCTTCCAGGCCCACCTGCCCGGCCAGCCAGGTCATCACCTGCGGCCCCAGCACCATCAGCGCCGCAGCGGCCAGGAGCATGCCGGCGATACCCACGGTGTAGAAGATCGACAGCGGAAAACGCTTCCAGATCGGCCGCCCCTCGACCACGTCGTAGGCCGCGTTCATCGCGCTCATCATCAGGCGCACGCCGGCCGAGGCGGTCCACAGCGCGATGACGATACCCACGGAAAGCAGCCCGCCCTTGGACTGCTGCAATTGGTCGATCACCGGGTTGACCTGCTCCAGCGCCTGGGGCGGCAACACCAGTTCCGATTGCAGGCGCAGCCAGCTGAAGAAGTCCGGCAAGTGCAAGAAACCGATCAGGGCAATGAGAAACAGGATGAAGGGGAACAGCGAGAACAGCATCTGGTAGGCCAGTGCCGAGGCGTAGGTGGACATCTCGTCCGCAATGAATTCATGCACCGTGCGAATCAGCACTCGGTGCAAGGGCAAACCTTTGAGGTCCGGAAAAATCATAGCGTCTCCTTTCGCCGCAAAAAGGTTGAAGTCGAAAGCGACTCAGGGGGCGTTTTCTACAACAAATTAGCTCAGTTGGCGAACCGCAACCATGACAACACGTGGATTGGCTGATCGCCCCTCTGAGCCTGAACATAAAAACGGCCATCCTTGGATGGCCGCTGCGGTGCATCATCGATCCTGGGAGTTTCAGGCCTTGTCGATGGTTTTCTTCACCGCATCCTTGGCTTTGCCCAAGGCTTGCTGGGCTTCACCCTTCTTCTCCTGCACCGTGCCTTCAACTTGCAGTTTGGTGTTGTCGGTGGCCTTGCCGACACCTTGCTTGACGTTGCCGATGGCTTCGTTGGCCAGACCTTTTGCCTTATCTGCTGTGCTGCCCATGGTATTTCTCCGTAGAACATTCATTGATCAAACAAAGAGGATTTGCGTCGTTACCCAAGGTTGACTCGTGGCCGTTGCGCAGAGTTTCAATTTTTTTCGTCGGGCATTTCATCGCCGTTGCCAGGTTGCGCTTTATGTTTGCCGGGCAACCCGGGAGAATGCTCGGCCTGTTCAGGCCAAGCACTGAAGATCCAATCCCCGTAGGAATGTTATGAAACTCGATAAAAAGCAGGCCATCGCCCGCAGAAACCAGGAACTGGGCGGTGCGGTGCTGGGCGTCAACAACTGCCATTTCGCGGAGCTGAACCGCAATCGCAACATCTGGTGGTTCGATATCCTGGTCACCCGCCTGGCCATCGGTCAGTACGAGTGGGTCCACCTGCTGCTGCACACCCCGGACACCGACCAACTGCTGCACCTGAAAGTGCCGACGGTGTTCCTGCGGGAAAAACTCGAAGGCCTGGTGATCCGCAACCAAGGCAAGCGCAAGGCCGCCCTGAGCCTGGAGCTGAGCGCCGACAAGGACTCCTTCCTCAAGGACGTGCGCCCCGCCGGCACCGGCGTGAGCTTTGCCCAGTTCCAGCAATAAGCCGCCGCTGGCGCGCGCCCATGAAAAAGCCCCGCACTGGCGGGGCTTTTTTGTGGACGCTGCGGCCTACTTCTTCACGCCGAGCTTCTTCAACTCTTCGTCACGCAGTTCGCGGCGCAGGATCTTGCCAACGTTGGTGGTCGGCAGGGCATCGCGGAACTCCACGGCCTTGGGCACCTTGTAGCCGGTGACATTGGCGCGCATGTGCTCCATCACCTGTTCCTTGGTCAGGGTCACTCCCGGCTTGGCGACGATGAAGATCTTGATGGTCTCGCCGGATTTTTCATCCGGTATGCCGATCGCCGCGCACTGCAGCACGCCCGGCAGCGAGGCCAGCACATCTTCCAGTTCGTTGGGGTAAACGTTGAAGCCCGAAACCAGAATCATGTCCTTCTTGCGGTCGACGATGCGGATATAGCCGTCCGGCTGGATCAGGGCAATGTCACCGGTCTTCAGCCAGCCTTCGCTGCTGAGGACTTCGTCGGTGGCGTCCTGGCGCTGCCAGTAGCCCTTCATCACTTGCGGGCCCTTCACGCACAACTCGCCGACTTCGCCCAGCGCCAGCTCTTCGCCGGCGTCGTTGACCACCCGGCACAGGGTCGAAGGCACCGGAATGCCGATGGTGCCGATCTGGATGTTCTGGATCGGGTTGACCGTGGCCACCGGGCTGGTTTCGGTCATGCCGTAGCCTTCGCAGATCGGGCAGTTGGTCACTTCCTTCCAACGTTCGGCGGCCGCCAGCTGCAGGGCCATGCCCCCGGAGAGGGTGACTTTCAGCGCAGAGAAATCCAGCTTGCGGAAGGCTTCGTTGTTGCACAGGGCCACGAACAGGGTGTTGAGGCCGACAAAACCGCTGAACTTCCACTTCGACAGTTCCTTGACCATCGCCGGCAAGTCCCGCGGGTTGCTGATCAGGATGTTGTGGTTGCCCATGAGCATGATGGCCATGCAATGGAAGGTGAACGCATAGATGTGGTACAGCGGCAGCGGCGTGATGAGGATCTCGCAGCCCTCATTGAGGTTGGAGCCCATCAACGCCTTGCACTGCAGCATGTTGGCCACCAGGTTGCGGTGGGTCAGCATCGCGCCCTTGGCCACGCCGGTGGTACCGCCGGTGTACTGCAGCACGGCCACATCACCGCTGGCGGGATTGGCTTCCTGCACCGGCTGGCCGCGGCCCTTGCTCAAGGCGTCATTGAATTTGACCGCCTGGGGCAAGTGGTAGGCCGGCACCATCTTCTTCACGTACTTGACCACACTGTTGATCAGCAGGCGCTTGAGTGGCGGTAGCAGATCCGCCACTTCCGTGACGATCACATGCTTGACCCCGGTCTTGGGCACCACGCTTTCCGCCAGATGGGCCATGTTGGCCAGGCAGACCAGGGCCTTGGCCCCGGAGTCATTGAATTGGTGTTCCATTTCCCGCGCGGTGTACAGCGGGTTGGTGTTGACCACGATCAGACCGGCGCGGATCGCGCCGAATACCGCGACCGGGTATTGCAGCAGGTTGGGCAGTTGCAGAGCGATTCGATCGCCGGGCCGCAAATCGGTATGCTGCTGCAGGTACGCGGCGAAGGCCCCGGACAATTCATACAACTCACCGTAGGTGATTGTCTTGCCAAGGTTGCTAAAGGCCGGTTTGTCAGCGAAACGTTGGCAGGATTGTTTCAATACCGCCTGAATATTCGGATACTCGTCTGGATTGATATCGGCAGCAATTCCAGCTGGGTACTTATCCTTCCAAAAGTCTTCGATCATGGAAGCCCACTCCTCAGCAACGCGAATTCATCACCGCAGTTGATGCGATTATTATTTGTCTGTGTTTTTTATTGGTGTCTATTGTTGGTGAGTCTGGCTGTTTACTCAGGCCGAGAAGTCACAAAGCGCGCCGAGAGTAGCAGCTTTGAAAAAGGCCGCCTAGAGCCAAAGAAGGCCTGAATAGTCACATTTGTGACTCAAGACCATTTAATGGTCATTTTTAGAGTAAAAATTCTATCACTTTGAATTCCGCTCTAGTCCGGGGCTTTGCACCCCTTAAATGACTCGGGGGCCAGCCCGTTGCGTCAACCGGCTGGCCCCGAGGGAGGAACTCAAGGATCAGGCGATGTCACGCAACTCGCGGCGCAGGATCTTGCCCACGGGCGTCATCGGCAGCGACTCACGCAGGACAATGTGCTTGGGCACCTTGTAGGCGGTGAAATTCTCCTTGCAGTAGGCCTTGAGCTCTTCCAGGCTGACCCCCGCTTCACGGGGCACCACAAACAGCTTCACCGCCTCGCCGGAACGCTCGTCCGGCACGCCGATCACCGCGCAGTTGGCGACCTTGGGGTGCGCCATGACCACATCTTCGATCTCGTTGGGGTACACGTTGAAACCCGAGACGATGATCATGTCCTTCTTGCGATCGACAATGCGCACGAAACCGTCCGGATCGATCACCGCGATATCCCCGGACTTGAACCAGCCTTCGGCGTCCAGCACCTCCGCGGTGGCTTCGGGCTTGTTCCAGTAGCCCTTCATGATCTGCGGCCCCTTGATGCACAGCTCGCCACGCTCGCCCAGCGGCTGCTCGTTGCCCTGGTCATCGATGACCTTCAAGGTGGTGCCCGGCACCGGCAGACCGACCGTGCCCAACCGCGAGCGGTCGCCGTAGGGGTTGGTGCACGCCACCGGCGAGGTTTCGGTGAGGCCATAGCCTTCGGTGATCCGGCATCCGGTCAGCTGCTGCCAGCGTTCCGCCGTGGCCTTGACCAGGGCCGTGCCACCGGAGTTGGTCAGCTTGAGGCTGGAAAAATCCAGGTTCTTGAATTCCGGGTGATCCATCAGCGCCACGAACAGCGTGTTCAGCCCCAGCAGCGCGGAAAACCGCCACTTCTTCAACTCCTTGATGAAGCCGCCGATGTCTCGCGGGTTGGTGATCAGCACGTTGTGGTTGCCGGTCACCATCATGCACATGCAGTTCGCGGTGAAGGCATAGATGTGGTACAGCGGCAGCGGCGCGATCATCACTTCCTGGCCTTCGCGCCACTGGGTATGGCCATCGGGCCCGTGCTGGCCGAGGCAGGCCCGGGCCTGCTGCATGTTGGCCACCAGGTTGCCGTGGGTCAGCATTGCCCCCTTGGCCAGGCCGGTGGTGCCACCGGTGTACTGCAGCACGGCGACATCCTCCAGCCCCGCCTGCAGCGGCTTGATCCCCAGGCCGCGCCCAAGGCGCAAGGCACTCTTGAAGGCGATGGCCTGGGGCAGGTGATAGGCCGGCACCATCTTCTTGACCTTGTCCACCACGGTATTGACCAGCCAGCCCTTGGCACTGGACAGCATGTCGCCCATCCTGGCTTCGATCAGGAACTGGATGTCGGTGTCGCCCAGCACTTCCTGAACCTTCTGCCCGAACACGTTCAGGTAGACCAGGGCCCGGGCCCCGGAATCCTTGAATTGATGACGCATCTCCCGCGCGGTGTACAGCGGGTTGGTGTTGACCACCACCAGCCCGGCCCGCAGCGCGCCGAACACCGCGATCGGGTACTGCAGGACATTGGGCATCTGCACCGCGATACGATCCCCCGGAACCAGGTCGGTATGGCTTTGCAGATAACCGGCGAAGGCCGCGCTGTAGCGTTCCAGCTCGGCGTAGGTGAGGGTCACCCCCATGTTGCTGAACGCCGGGCGGTCAGCAAACTTCTTGCAGGAACGCTCAAACACCTCGATCACCGACTTGTAGGCCCCCAGATCGATCTCGTTGGGCACGCCGGCGGGGCGCTTATCATTCCAGAAATCAGGTTGCATTATTCTTGTCCTCTTTTTGCCTGAACGGTCCGGGCCGCCACTGTAACGCTATCAGCGGCGGGGCTCCTCGGACGTTAGCAGCTATGGCGATTCAGGCAAATATGCGCAAGTGTGTCATTAACTGTGTGAATCTTGCGTCCAACAGGCCGACGAATCGGACGGACACGCCTTGATGCGCTATAAAGTGCAGCGTCTCCGAGCAAAGGAATCGCCATGACCCACGACACCTTCTGGTTGACCACAAGCGACCACCAACGGCTCTTCGTCAACCAGTGGCTGCCCGAGCCTCCGCTCAAGGCGGTGATCCTGCTGTCCCACGGCATGGCCGAGCACAGTGGGCGCTATGCCCGGCTGGCGGCGGCCCTTTGCGCCCAAGGTTATGGCCTCTATGCCCCGGATCAGCGCGGCCACGGCAACACCGCGCAGCACGGCGTGCTCGGCCACTACGCGGATCACGGCGGCTGGAACAAGGTGGTCGGCGACCTGGCCAGCCTCAACCAGCACATCGGCCAGCAGCACCCTGGCACCCCCATCGTGCTGCTGGGCCACAGCATGGGCAGCTACATCGCCCAGGCGTACCTGCTGCACCACAGCGCCAGCCTGCATGGGGCGATCCTCAGCGGCTCGAACTTCCAGCCCGTGGCCCTGTACCGCATCGCCAGCCTGATCGCCCGTTTCGAACGCTGGCGCCAGGGCGCAAAAGGACGCAGCGCCCTGATCGAGTGGCTGTCCTTCGGCTCGTTCAACAAGGCCTTCAAGCCCAATCGCACCGCCTTCGACTGGCTCAGCCGCGACCCGGTGGAAGTCGACAAGTACGTGAATGACCCCTTGTGCGGCTACCGCTGCAGCAACCAGCTATGGATCGACCTGCTGGGCGGCCTGCAGCAGATCAGCAAGATTTCCAACCTGGCGCAGATCGATCCGGGCCTGCCGTTGCTGGTGATGGGCGGTGAATGTGATCCGGTAAGCGCCGGCAAGCGTCTCAAGGATCTGGCCAACGCCCTGCGCGAGGCCGGCAGCCAGTGCCTGCAACTCAATATCTACCCGCAAGCGCGTCATGAGCTGTTCAACGAAAGCAACCGTGACCAAGTGACCCACGACGTCCTGGCCTGGCTCGATCAGGCCCTGCTACACCGTCGCCCGCCCCGCGCGGAGTAAGGGCTGGCGCAGTCGCTACGTTCATTTATCTGTCAGAGGATTTCAGCAACATGACCCAGGTTACCAACACCCCTTACGAAGCCCTGGAAGTCGGTCAGACCGCCCAGTACAGCAAGACTGTCGAAGAACGTGACATCCAGCTGTTCGCCGCCATGTCCGGCGACCACAACCCGGTGCACCTGGACCCCGAGTTCGCCGCCGCCACCATGTTCAAGGAGCGCATCGCCCACGGCATGTTCAGTGGCGCGCTGATCAGCGCCGCCGTGGCCTGCGAGCTGCCAGGCCCGGGCACCATCTACATCGGCCAGCAGATGAGCTTCCAGAAGCCGGTGAAGATCGGCGACACCCTGACCGTGCGCCTGGAAATCCTCGAAAAACTGCCCAAGTTCCGCGTGCGCATCGCCACCCGCGTGTTCAACCAGCGCGATGAGCTGGTGGTGGACGGCGAGGCCGAGATCCTTGCCCCACGCAAGCAACAGACCGTGACCTTGCCGACCCTGCCGGCCATCACCATCGGCTGAGCCTCGCTCACGGCAGGAGCCGGCTTGCCGGCACAGGCGACGCCCAGCGGTTCGCCGGCTCCTACCGTTTGCCCCCCTCCTCCACTTGCACGCTGGCGGTCATGCCGGCACTCAGGTTGATGCCTTCAGGCACCTTGTCGAGCTTGATCCGCACCGGTATCCGCTGGGCCAGGCGCACCCAGTTGAAGGTCGGTTCGACTTCCGCCAGCAGTTGCCCGTCAGGGGTGGCGTTGCGATCGGTAATACCCCGGCTGATGCTTTGCACGTGCCCCTGCAAGGCATCGCCGGCACTCATCAGCCAGACCTTCACCGGATCGCCGACCTGAATCCGCGGCAGCTTGGTTTCCTCGAAATAGGCCTGCACGTAGAACGTCGAATCATCGATCAGCGCCATCACGGGCTGCCCGGCGTTGACATAGTTGCCTTCGGCCAGACGCAGATTGGTGATGTGCCCATCGCGGGGCGCGTGCACCTGACTGCGGGCCAGGTTCAATTCGGCGACCTTGGCCTCGGCCTGGGCCTGGCGCAGTTCGCCGCGGGCGATACCGGCGTTGATCTGGGCGTTCTCCCGCAGTTCAGCACTGATGGCCTGGGGCCCCAGGGCGGCGCGGCGGCTGGCCTCGTGCTCGCGCAGGCTCAGTTGCTGCTGGCGGGTCTGCACCACCGCCTGGGCCTTCTCCAGCGCGGCCTCGAAACGGTCGCGATCGATGCTCAGCAGCAAATCACCGGCCTTGACCTGCTGGTTGTCCGCCACCTTGAGCTCGCGCACCCAGCCGGATACGTCCGGGGCCACGATCACCACATCGGCACGGATCCGCGCATCCCGGGTCCAGGGCGTGAGCATGTAGTACTGCCACAGGTGATACCCGGCGAAGATCGCCACCGCCACCAGGCACAAGGTCACTACGACACGTACGGGTGTACGCATAATCAACTCCTTATAAAGGTCCCAGGACCACCGTGATCAGGGTCAGGACACACACGTAAAGGGCGCAATCGAACAGGGCTTCATGCCAGATCCAGCGCCCCAGCCCGGTGACTCGCACCAGCCCTCGCAGGCCGGCGGTGACCACCAGGGCCAGCACCACATAAATCAGAAACGGGCTGAGCAGTACCCCGCCCAACGACCACTCACGCAGCCCCATGGCTGTCCTCCTGTTGCCGGCACCAACTGCGCCAGCTGTTGTGCAATTGCACCACCGCGCCCTTGGCCAGCTTCAAGGCGTCGCTGGGCGGCTGTTGTTCCAGGGCGGCGAGCAACGTCGCGCTGGGCTGCGCCAGCGCTTCCTGGCAGGGGCCCGCCGGTCCCTGTTGCAGAACCCGTTGCAAGTGCTCGAAATACTCGCGCTGCGCGGCACTAACCGGCACCTGGGCCACCGCCAGACTCAGGCGCAGGTGCAGCAGTTCGTCACCGATATCCAGGCCCAGCAGACCATCGTCCCAGCGGCTGCGGGCCGGTTCCGGCAGCTCCGGGTAATGCCGGGCCAGTTGCAGCAGACGGTCGGCCATGCGCCCGCCGAACCAGCTTTCCGCGCCCCGCAGGTTACGCCGGGTCAGGCGCACCAGATCGCTCAGGGTCGCCGCCAACAGACGCCGGCCATGCCAGGCCGGATCGCGCAGGATCAACAGGTGAAAGGCCAGCACCGCAGCCCCCACCCCCAGCACCATGGCCTGGGCGTTATTGAAGAAACTGGCGACATCGAAACTCATGCGGTTCATCGGCGAGATCAACACGATGAAGTGCAGGCAGAACGAGGTGGCCGTGGCGCCGATCTGCGGCTTGGCCATGCCCAGTGCGCCGAAGAACAGCGGCACCCCCATGGCCATGGCCAACATCGCGAATCCGCTCCATTGCGGCAGCAGGATCTGCCCCACCAGGAACGCCGCCGGAATCGCCAGGAAGATACCGCGCATGAAGCTCATGCCGATCTGCGCGCCGTTTTCACGACTGGCGAACAGGCTGCAGACCACGCAGGTCAGGAGCATGGCCCCGGAGGCCGCCGGCCAGGCCGTGGCCAGCCAGAAGCTGGCCACGGTCAGGAATGCCAAGGCACTGCGAGCACCGAACACCAGGGCCAGCGACAGGTCGCGATGAGGCGTCAGGGTCGCCGGCTGCTCCAGCGGCGCGCGCCCTTCCTGCACCGCTTCCAGCGCGTTGCTTGCCGCCAGGGCGGTATCCAGCAGCAGCGCCAGGCGTGCCAGGCAAAAGCTCTGCGCCGCGCTGAGCCGGGAATCATGGGAGGCCTCCAGCAGGCGCGGACGCAACGCCTGCAGAGCCTGTTTGTCGGAGCCGCCCAGGGCCTCCTGCACCGGCTCCATCAGGGGCTGCAGTTGCCGGGCCTCGTCGGCGTCCAACTGTTTCCACTGGCGGCGTACCGACCGGGCAATCCGCAACAGCATCAGCAGCTTCTGGCTCAGGCCACTGATGGCCCGCGCTCGCTGGCGGCCCATTGGCCCTTCGAACCAGGCGTGTTCCCGCTGGGAATCCACGGCGACAATGCGCCCGAGTATCTCCAGCAAGCCCTGGCGTGCCAGCGCATCGCCGGCCAGGGTCGCGCGGGCCGCCTGCATTCCGCTGTGCCAGGCGCTGCGAGCCTGATCCGCCAGTTGCCGCTCTACCCGCATCGGCCAGATCAGGGCACTGCTGGCCGTGGCGCAGATGATCCCCAGGGAGATTTCCGTGCAACGGGCCACGGCCTGATCGAACACGGTCAACGGGTGGCTGATGGCGGGCAAGGCGATGATCGCCACGGTGTAGCCCGCCAGCACGAAGGAATACGACCAGGCACTGCGCAGCAGCGTGGAGCTGGCGGTACACACCCCCAGCCACAGGGCCAGGGCCAGTAGGAACAGCCAGGGGGTCTGGGCGAACAGGCCCATGAACAGCACCGACATCAGGGTACCGATCAAGGTCCCCAGCAGCCGGGCCAGCCCCTTTTGCAGAACCATTCCGGACAACGGCTGGGCGACAATGAACGCGGTCATCAGCGCCCAGGCCGGCTGCTCCAGGCCCCAGCGCAAGGCCAGCCAGAGCGCCAGACCGCCGCCCAACAGGGTCTTGATCGCGAACTGCAAAGCGGGAAGGCTGGGCGCAAGCAACGCCTGCAAGGTAATAGGCACGAACCGGGACTCTCGAAGGGATGAATTAACCATAGTCGTGATCGCCACGAGCGGGCGCGGGCTAATTATTAGCTAGCTAACTAAATCCCGTCCAGCACTAAATCCCGGGCATAAAAAAACGCCAGGCTGGCTGGCGTTTTTGACAGGTTTATGACTTACGAACGGGCACGGGCCTGGTTGCGCAAGGCTTTGACCTGATCGTGATTGCGTTGCACGCCGTGGTACTGGCGCTCCACCACATCACGAATCCCCACCAGGTTGTGCTTGCCGATTTTCTCCAGGGCTTCCTTGTAGGACTTCAGCGCGTGATCTTCACCGCGTTCGGCCTCGTTGAGCACCGACTCCTCGTCCTTGCCGGTCACCAGCGACTTGAGGTCGACCCAACGGCGATGCAGGTCACCGCTGACGCTGGTGGAAGTTTCCGGATCGCCGCCCATGGAGCGCACCACCGCCTGCAATTCCGCAGCGGCCGTCGCGCAGTCGCTGGAGCGCTTGATGAACAGCGCCTTGAGCTCCGGATGCTTGATGTCTTCGGCACAGGTCTTGAACCCCTCCTGACCGTCCTTGCTGGTCTCGATCAGGCTGTTGAGTACCGAAATCGCTTCTTTATTCAAGTCAGTCATTTTCTGGTTCCTTACGGGTGGGGAGAGTTGAGTCAACGGTTGAGTTAACTGCTGACCTAACCTTTGCACCCGCCATGCCAGACACTGGATATAAATTTTTTACTTATATTTCAATTAGTTAGCCAATAGCCAAAAATCTGTATCCGCGTTATTTGCATGATCTGTCATTTGGCCTGCATGCAGAATGCCTGTATTTTCACAGGCGTTCGTACCACCGCCAGGCGACCCCCATGACTCCTGAAACACTTGAACTGCTGGTCACCCGGGAAATGCCCTTCGGCAAATACAAGGGCCGCATCCTCGCCGACCTGCCCGGCCCCTACCTGAACTGGTTCGCCCGCGAAGGCTTCCCCAAGGGGGAACTGGGTGGCCTGCTGGCCCTGATGCAGGAAATCGACCACAACGGCCTGTCCGACCTGCTGGACCCGCTGCGCGCCAAACACGGCAAACCCAAGCCCCGTCACTGAACAAGAGCCCGCCATGCCAAGGACTGCCGACACACTTGCCCGAGACGAACAACACTGGCAAGGCATTGCCCGCCAGTTCGACCTCGAACCGGGCCCGATCAACCTGGAAAACGGCTATTTCGGGCGCATGACCCGCACCGTGGCCGAGGAATACCAGCACCACATCCAATGGGTGAACCGCAGCAACTCGGTGCTGGTACGCCAGCGCTTCGAACAGGTCGACGCCCTGCAGATCCGCGGCCAGCTGGCCGCACTGCTGGGGGCCCCGGACAATGCCGTGGCCCTGACCCGCTGCGCCTCCGACGCCCTGCAGTCGCTGATCCGCAACTACAACCGCCTGCAACCGGGCGACCAGGTCCTGGTCAGCGACCTGGAGTACGACACGGTCAAAAGCGCCATGCGCTGGCTGGCCCGCCAGCGCGGGGTCGAAGTGATAGAAATCGTCCACGCGCACCCTGCCAGTTTTGACAGCCTTGTCGGCACCTACACCACTGCCTTCCAGCGTTACCCCAGGCTCAAACTGATGCCCCTGACCTACGTCACTCATCGCAGCGGCCTGGTCATGCCGGTCCAGGCGATTGCCGCCGCGGCCCGGGAACATGGCGTCGATATCATCCTCGACGGCGCCCATGCCCTGGGCCAGATCGACTTCGACCTGGCCGAGCTGGGCATCGCCTTCGCCGGTTTCAACCTGCATAAATGGATCGGCGCACCGCTGAGCCTGGGCTTTCTCTATATCCACCCCGAGCGCCTGGACGACATCGACCCGGACATGGGCGAGTTCCACTTTCCAAGGGACGACGTGCGCGCCCGCACGCCCTACAGCACCCCGAACATTCCTGCGCTGATGACCCTGCCCCGGGTGTTCGAGGAACACCGGGCCATGGGCGGCGCGGCAACCAAGGGCGCGCGCCTGAACTACCTGCGACACACCTGGAGCGAAGCGCTGCGCGAGCTGGCGGGGGTCGAGATCATGACCCCGCGGGACCCGCGCCTGTGCTGCGCCATCAGCGCCCTGCGCTTCACCGGGCACCCAGACCAGCAGGCCCTGGTGAATCGCCTGCTGCAGGACTACAACCTGTTCACCGTGGTCCGCAACGGCGCAGGGTTCGGCCCCTGCATCCGCATCACGCCGGGGCTGGCGACACCCCTTGAGCACATGCAGCGGCTGATCCAGGCCGTGACCGATCTGGCCCGCCATTAAGATCCGCGAGCAGCGCCCCCGGCCCGGCAACAGCCGCGCCTGCCAAGCATCGCCGCGTTGCAGGCCGGGGCGCTCGAACGCTACCGGACTTTTCTCCAGGCAAAAAAAAACGGTGCACCGACCAAGCGCACCGTAAAGCCGTAGAACACACCAACGAATCAGATAAAACTTCAGTCCAGCAGGGCCAGGGCCTCGGCCGTGCATTCTTGAATCCGCGCCCAGTCGCCGTTCTTGATCCACTCGGGATCGAGCATCCAGCTACCGCCCACGCACATCACATTCTTCAAGGCCATGTAGCTCTTGATATTGGCCGGGCCGACGCCGCCGGTCGGGCAGAATTTGACTTCGCCGAACGGCCCGCCCAGGGCCTTGATCGCCGCCACACCGCCACTGACTTCCGCCGGGAACAGCTTGAAGCGGCGATAACCCAGGGCATACCCCTCCATGATTCCGGAGGCGTTGCTGATCCCCGGCAGCAGCGGGATCGGGCTGGCCACGCTGGCTTGCAGCAGGTCACGGGTAATCCCCGGGGTGACGATGAACTGCGAGCCCACCGCCTCCGCCGCGGCCAGCATCTGCGGATCGAGCACGGTGCCGGCACCGGTCACCAGCTCCGGACGCTGCTCGCGCAGGATCTGGATGGCCTTGAGGCCGAACTGGGAGCGCAGGGTCACTTCCAGGGCCGTCAGGCCACCGGCGGCCAGGGCATCGGCCAGTGGCAGTACATCCTGCTCCCGGGCGATGGTGATCACCGGCAGGATCCGCGCCTTGGCGCAGAGGCTGTCGATCAGGGCAACTTTGTCCGCCATGGAAACGGTCGGGGATAGGTTTGTCATAGCGGCTGATCCTTGGCTCATGGGCACCAGTAAATCTCTAACGGGGTTTGCAGGAAGGCACGAATCGGCATCTCGGCGACAGCGTCACCAGCCAGTGCGGCACTCAGGGTGGCCAGCTTGGACTGACCGGAAATCGACAACAGCGAATGACGGGCCGAGGCCAGCAAGGCCCGACTCATGCTCAGGCGCTGATGGGGCACGCTTGGTGCCAGCATCGGCCAGCAGCGGCGAGTGCCGTCGGCCTGGAGCGCTTCGGTCAGGTTCGGGCTGTTGGGAAACAGCGACGCGGTGTGTCCGTCATCGCCCATGCCCAGTACCAGCACATCGATGCCCGGCAACTCGGCCAGCAGACGATCGGCCTGCTGGGCCGCCTCCTCCAGATTGGCCGCAGCGCTGTAGAGGCTTAAGAAACCGGCCTTGGCCACCGGCCCCTGAAGCAGGTAACGCTTGAGCAGGCCGGCATTGCTGTCGGCGTGTTCCACCGGCACCCAGCGCTCGTCCGCGAGGGTGATCAGCACCTTGGACCAATCCAGCTCCTGCTTGACCAGGGCCTGGAAAAACGCCACCGGGCTGCGACCACCGGACACCACCAGGGTCGCCTTGCCGCGGGCGGCAATGGCCTCGCGCAGCAGGTGGGCCACGCGCAGTGCCTGGCCTTCGGCCAACAGGGTCGGGCTGCGGAACTCGTGGGCGGCTACACCCGCCGGCAGTTGCAAATCAGATATCGCCATACCAGGACCTCCCATCCCGCGTGATCAGTGCAATGGAGCTCATCGGCCCCCAGGACCCGGCCGCGTACGGCTTGGGCGCATCACCGGACTTCTTCCACCCGGCGATCAACTGGTCACACCACTTCCACGCGGCTTCGATTTCATCTTTGCGGACAAACAGGTTCTGATTGCCGCGCATCACTTCCAGCAACAACCGCTCGTAGGCATCGGGGATCCGCGCGCTGCGATAGGTGTCGGAAAAATTCAGTTGCAGCGGACCGCTGCGCAGTTGCATGCCCTTGTCCAGGCCCTGCTCCTTGGTCATCACCCGTAGCGAAATGCCTTCGTCCGGCTGCAGGCGGATGATCAGCTTGTTGCTGATCTGCAGGCGCTGCTCGGGGGCGAAGATATAGTGCGACGGTTCCTTGAAGTGGATGACGATCTGCGACAGTTTTTGCGGCATGCGCTTGCCGGTGCGCAGGTAGAACGGCACCCCGGCCCAACGCCAGTTGCGGATATCGGCCCGCAGGGCGACGAAGGTTTCGGTGTCGCTCTGGGTGTTGGAGTTTTCTTCCTCCAGATAACCCGGCACCGACTGGCCCTCGCTGTGGCCGGCGATGTACTGGCCGCGCACCACCTGGGTGGTCAGGCCTTCCGGACTGATCGGCGCCAGGGCCTTGAGCACCTTGACCTTCTCGTCACGGATGCTGTCGGCGGAGAGGTCCGCCGGTGGGTCCATGGCGATCAGGCACAGCAGCTGCAGCAGGTGGTTCTGGATCATGTCCCGCAGTTGGCCAGCCTTGTCGAAGTAACCCCAGCGGCCTTCGATGCCGACCTTCTCGGCCACGGTGATTTCCACGTGGGAGATGTAGTTCTGGTTCCACTGGGTTTCGAACAGGCTGTTGGCGAAACGCAGGGCGATCAGGTTCTGCACCGTCTCCTTGCCCAGGTAGTGGTCGATCCGGTAGATGCGGTTTTCCGGGAAGAACTGGGCCACCGCGTCGTTGACCTTGCGCGAGGAATCCAGGTCCGAGCCGATGGGCTTTTCCAGGACCACGCGGGTGTGCTGGTTGAGCCCGACCCGGGACAGGTTCTCGCAGATCGCGCCATAGACCGCAGCCGGAGTGGCGAAGTAGGCGATCAGCCGCTGTTCGCTGCCGGCGCGTTCGGCCAGCGCCACGTAGTCCTCGGCCTTGAGGAAATCCACGTGCAGGTAGCTCAGGCGGGCCAGGAAGGTCTTGAGAACCTGGGCATCGATGTCCTTGTCGCCGACGTACTTGCGCAACTCGGTTTCGATGTTCGCAAGGTGCTCCTGTTCGCTGCCCGGCTCACGGGCCAGGGCCAGAATCCGCGTGTCGTCGTGCAGCAGACCGGCGGCATCGAGTTGGTACAAGGCAGGAAACAGCTTACGCAGCGCCAGATCGCCCAGCGCGCCGAACAAGGCAAAGGTGCAGGGTTCAACCGTAATCGAAGGCATGATGTTTGTTCTTTTATCAAGTTAAGCTACAAATACCTTTTTTCAAGGCATCACTCAAGGAAAAATGTAGTAATAAACACAACATTTTTACAAAATACAGATTCCAGGTGGTGGTCGTTCCGAGCCATCAGTAGGATAGGCCTCCTCTCAACTTCGCATTGCGGGCGCTTGTCGCGGCTCTGCCGCGGCGCCTGTCTAGCCGATCTAGGAAACTTTAATGGACCGAGTGCGAAATCTTCTGGAGCAGATCCAGAACCGCCTTGAAGAACTGAACAAAGCGGAACGTAAAGTCGCCGAAGTCATCCTGCTCAACCCGCAGCAGGCGACTCGCTTCAGCATCGCCGCCCTGGCCCAGGCCGCTTCGGTGAGCGAGCCGACGGTCAATCGCTTCTGCCGCTCCTTCGGCGTCAGCGGCTACCCGGAACTCAAGCTGCAACTGGCCCAGAGCCTGGCCAGCGGCGCGGCCTACGTCAGCCGCGCGGTGGAGGCCGACGACAACCCCGAAGCCTACACGCAAAAAATCTTCGGCAGCGCCATCGCCTCCCTGGACAGCGCCTGCCAGGCCCTGGACCCGAACCTGATCAGCAAGGCCGTCGACCTGTTGATCCAGGCCCGGCAGATCCACTTCTTCGGCCTCGGTGCCTCGGCCCCGGTGGCCATGGATGCGCTGCACAAGTTCTTCCGTTTCAACCTGGCGGTCACCGCCCATGCCGACGTGCTGATGCAGCGCATGATCGCCTCGGTGGCTCACACCGGCGAACTGTTCGTGATCATCTCCTACACCGGCCGCACCCGCGAACTGGTGGAAGTGGCACGCATTGCCCGGGAAAACGGCGCATCGGTGCTGGGGCTGACCGCAGAGAACTCGCCCCTGGCCAAGGCCAGTACCTTGAGCCTGAACATCCCGCTGCCGGAAGACACCGACATCTACATGCCGATGACCTCGCGGATCATCCAGCTCACCGTGCTCGACGTGCTGGCCACCGGCATGACCCTGCGCCGGGGCGTGGACTTCCAGCCGCACCTGCGCAAGATCAAGGAAAGCCTCAACGCCAGCCGCTATCCGGTGGGCGACGAGTTCAACTGAGGCAGGCCGGTTCGCCGGCCTGCCGGCTACACCGCAACCTGCGTCCTACACCGCAGCCCGCGCCTGCAAGCTCAGGTGCGCCTGCTCCCCCGGCGCCAGGCACAGGCTGTCGGTGCCCCCGGCAGCCGCTTCGACGCAGACAAACCGCGACACCTCATTCCAGCTCACCCCCAGCAGCGGCCGGCTCCCCGGATGCCAGACCACGGTGTCGGCATCGTCACCGGTATCGATGCACAGCTCGCGCTGCCAGGCGTGATCCTTGAGCTGCAATTCGCCTTCGTGCTGGAACACCCGCTGGCAACCGCCCTCGACCCGCAACTCGCCCTGCTGCTGGCAGGCCTGGCGGTTCAACTGATCGTAACCCTGGGCGCCATCGAGTCCAGACAGCGCTACCTCACCGACGTCGCCAATACGCCAGTAAGCGTGCAAAGCCTGGCTCAACTGACAGGGTTCAGTGTCCTGATGCTCGGTGCTCAGGCGCAGGTCCATGCTCTGGCCCAGGTGCGCATGCAGGTCGACCTTCCAGTCGCACAGCTGCAATTGCCAGTGCAGGCGCACGCCGTCTTCATCGTTGCTGCTGTCCAGCAGCTTCCAGTCCAGCAGCCGCGCCCAACCGTGGGACGGCCAGGCATTCTCGCTAGGGTGACGGCCATACCAGGGCCAGCACACCGGCACCCCGCCACGGATCGCCCCCACTTGCGGCCACTTCGAGGCGCACCACAGCCAGGGCTTCTGCCCGGCCGGCTGGAAGTGCAGCAACTGGGCGCCCTGGCGACTGAACACCGCCTGGCACAGCGGGTGATCAATCACCAGCACATCGCGCATCTGATAGCGCTCCCAGGCGAACACCGGGCGTTCGCGCAAGGATTTGAAAAAGCGTTGTAGCGGATGCTCATGCATGGGCCGCGGTCCTGAAAATCACTGCTGTCTCGATATTCATGAGGGGAATGCGCCTGCCCCACAAAAAAAAGCGGACGGCCTGGGCCATCCGCAAAATGCGCACATGGAGGAGGAGCTTATCGCAACAGCTCTAGAACACCGACTGAATTTTCAGACCGGCCACCAACGCGTTATCCACCTCATCCACGCCGCCCGGATGGGTGATGTATTGCAGGTTGGGGCGCACGGTCAGCCAGTTGGTCACGTGGAAACCGTAGTTGATCTCGTAGTTGTATTCCGTGTCGCGCAGCGGCATGTACAGCGGGTTGTCGTAGTTGCTGATGCCGTTGTCCTCGTTGATCAACTGAGCGTTCTTGCGCACATCGTCGTTGACGTGGATACGCGCGAAACCGATGCCCACGTCATCTTTCGGACGGGCGTCGAACGGGCCCTTGTAGACGAACATCAACGACTGGTAGTTGTCGACGACGTTGGTGTCCTTGTCGTGGAAGGTGGCGTTGGCGGCGATGTTCAGGCCACGGGAAGCGTCACCGTTATGGGTGGTGAGTTGCTGCTGCCCGACGAACCAGTAGCCGTGCTTGCTGTTGTGCACGCGATAGGCGTCGCCTGTGTCCGCGGCGTCCTGACCGTTGACGTCCTTGCGCACATCATTGGCGTCGGCCGTGCTCTTGTAGTAACCGACGCGGTACTCGCCCGGCAGATTATTGAGCTTGGGCGACCAGACCAGTTCCACCGGCAATACCGTGCCCTTGGTGCCGCTGCCGCTGAGCTTGAAGCCGTTGCCGTGTTCCAGCTGCGACGGGTTCTGGTTGTAGGCGCCGATCTGCGCATACAGCTCGGGGGTGATGTGGTACTTGATGCGCAACGCCGCCTGGCTGACCGGCCAGTTGTACCAGATGCCGGTGGCCCAGTTGCCCACCTGGGAGCCGCAGAAGGCCAGGTTCTGGAACTCGCAGGGGAAGGTGTTGAAGTCTTCGCCCTCGCCGAAATAACCGGCCTTGACGTCCAGCTTGCCGTCGAGGAACTGGTGCTGAACCCACAACTGGGTCAGACGGACCATGTGGCCACGGCCGTAGACTTCCTGGGAGGAACTCAGGGTGCCGGCACGGGGGTCGCCGATGCGGTCATTGGAGATGTTCTGGCCGTTGCGGTTGGTCAGCTGGATCTTGGCCTGGGTGTTGTCCCAGCCCAGAAGCTTCTGCAGATCGAAGGCCACGCCAAGGCCGAACTGATCGCTGTAGCGCCCGGTCTTGTCGTCGTTGTAGCCACCACGCAGGTTGGCGCCCATTTCCCCGACGTAGTCGGCCTTGATGTCGATCCCCTGCTCGATCAGCCTGGTGCGCTCACCACCCCAGTCGCCGGTCATCCACTTGGAGTCGGCGCTGAACGCCTCGTCGGCCATGGCATTGGCGGACAGGACCAGTGCCGCCAGCGCCGACAACTGGCAGAGCAGCCGGGTGTTGCTGTGTCGCTTTTTCATCCCTACATCCTCGTCTTTATTGTTATTAACGATCTATCCAACGTGGTTTACAGCGGGTGCGACGGATGACAGGCCATCCGCCATGGATTCAACGGCCCTTGAACTGCGCAACGTTACCGCCACGGGTTTCGCTCATCGACGCCGCGGCCGTCCCCAGGCGCTCGCCGCTCTGGGCATCGAACAGCAGCACCCGGGCCGGATCGAACTGCAGGGTCAGGGTTTCCCCGGCATCGGGCGCCTGATCCGGAGCCAGACGGCAGCAGACCTTGGTGCCATTGAGGGTGACGAACACCAGGGTGTCGGGGCCGGTGGGCTCGACCACCTGGACCTCGGCGCGCAGGGTCGGCAAGCCATTGGCTTCGGCGGGAGCCAGGGAGATCTGCTCCGGACGAATGCCGAGGATCACCTCGCGGTCTTCCAGCCCGGCGTCCTGCGGCCCCAGGGGCAGCTCGCAACGGGCCTGGCCACTGTCCAGCAGGGCCAGCAGGCGGCCGTCCTTGCGTTGCAGGCGCAGGGGAATGAAGTTCATCGGCGGCGAACCGATGAAGCTCGCCACGAACAGGTTGGCCGGGTCGTTGTAGATCTGCTTCGGCGTACCGAACTGCTGGATGATCCCGTCCTTCATCACCGCCACCTTGTCGCCCAGGGTCATGGCTTCGATCTGGTCGTGGGTGACGTAGACCGTGGTGGTCTTCAGGCGCTGGTGCATCAGTTTCATTTCGGTGCGCATCTCGACCCGCAGCTTGGCGTCGAGGTTGGACAGCGGTTCGTCGAACAGGTAGATCTTCGGCCGCCGCGCCAGGGCCCGGCCCATGGCCACCCGCTGTTGCTGGCCACCGGAAAGCTGGCCCGGCTTGCGGGTCAGCAGGTGCTCGATCTGCAGCAGCTTGGCCACCCGCGCCACTTCCGCGTCGATCTCGGCGCTGGGCATCTTGCGGATCTTCAGGCCGAAGGCGATGTTGTCGCGCACGCTCATGGTCGGGTACAGCGCGTAGGACTGGAACACCATGGCGATGTCTCGGTCCTTGGGGCTCATGCCGCTGATGTCTGCGTCGTCCACCAGGATCGCCCCGCCGCTGATGTGCTCCAGCCCGGCGATGCAGTTCATCAGGGTGGATTTGCCGCAGCCGGACGGGCCGACGAGGATCAGGAACTCACCGTCGTCGATCTTCAGCTCGATGTTCTTCAGGGTGTCCGGCAGGCCGGCACCGTAGGTCTTGTTGACGTTGCGTAATTCGAGAGTGGCCATGCTTTACCCCTTGACTGCGCCGGACGTCAGCCCGCGCAGGAAATACTTGCCGGCGAAGATGTAGACCAGCAGTGTCGGCAGCCCGGCGATCATCGCCGCCGCCATATCAACGTTGTATTCCTTGGCCCCGGTGCTGGTGTTGACCAGGTTGTTCAGGGCCACGGTGATCGGTTGTGCGTCGCCGCTGGCAAACACCACGCCGAACAGGAAGTCGTTCCAGATCTGGGTGAACTGCCAGATCAGGCAGACCATGATGATCGGCACCGACATCGGCAGCAGGATCTTGCCGAAGATGGTGAAGAACCCCGCGCCGTCCAGGCGCGCCGCCTTGACCAGGGCATCCGGCACGCTCACGTAGTAGTTGCGGAAAAACAGCGTGGTGAAGGCCAGGCCGTAGACCACGTGCACCAGCACCAGGCCGGTGGTGGTATTGGCCAGGCCGAACTTGCCGAGGGTGAACGAGGCCGGCAGCAGCACGGTCTGGAACGGCAGGAAGCAGCCGAACAGCAGCAGGCCGAAGAACAGCTGGGAGCCGCGAAAGCGCCACATCGACAGCACGTAGCCGTTCATTGCACCGATGAAGGTGGAGATCAGCACCGCCGGCACGGTGATCTTCACCGAGTTCCAGAAGTAGCCGCCCACGGTGTCCCAGGCCTTGATCCAGCCAATGCCGTCCACCACCTGGGGCCAGCTCAGCAGGTTGCCGGTGCGGATGTCTTCCGGGGTCTTGAAGCTGGTCAGCAGCATCACCACCAGGGGAATCAGGTACACCGCCGCCGCCAGCAGCAAGGTGGCGTAGATGGCGATCCGGCTGAAGTTCAGGGTCGGCTTGGCGAGGGAGTTAGTCATGACGCTTGCCTCGCAGTTCGGAGTACAGGTACGGCACCAGGATGGTCAGCACGGCACCGAGCATCAGCATGGCGCTGGCCGAACCGATGCCCATCTGGCCCCGGCTGAAGGTGAAGGAATACATGAACATCGCCGGCAGGTCGGAGGAGTAGCCCGGGCCGCCCGCAGTCATTGCCGCCACCAGGTCGAAGCTCTTGATGGCAATGTGGGCGAGGATCATGAAGGCGCTGAAGAACACCGGGCGCAGGCTCGGCAGAACGATCTTCAGGTAGATGGTCGGCAGGCTCGCGCCGTCGACCTGGGCGGCGCGGATGATCGACTGGTCGACACCGCGCAGACCGGCGAGGAACATCGCCATGACAAAGCCCGAGGCCTGCCACACGGCGGCGATCACCAGGCAGTAGACCACCCGGTCCTGATCCACCAGCCAGTCCAGGCGAAAGCCCTCCCAGCCCCAGTCGCGGAGCATCTTGTCCAGGCCCAGGCCGGGGTTGAGCAGCCACTTCCAGGCAGTGCCAGTGACGATCATCGACAGCGCCATGGGATAGAGGTACACGGTGCGGATGAAGCCTTCCTTGCGGATGCGCTGGTCCAGCAGCACCGCCAGGAACACCCCCAGCACCAGGCTGATGGCGATGAACATGCCGCCGAACAGCGCGAGGTTCTTGCTCGCCACCCACCAGCGGTCGTTGTCCATCAGCCGCAGGTACTGCTGCAGGCCGACCCACTTGTAGCTCGGCATGAAGCTGGAATTGGTAAAGGACAGAATGAACGTCCAGATGATGTAACCGTAGAACCCCACCAGCACGATCACCATGCTTGGCGCCAGCACCAGCTTGGGCAGCCAGCGCTGCAATGCGTCCAGGGGTGAGGCCTTGCTGAAAACCGCCACAGAGCTCATCGCAATAACCCGGTTGAAGGAATGAAGTCCGACGCGCCCTCTGTAGGAGCGAGCTTGCTCGCGATAGCGATCCAGCCGTCGACACCCAGGGTGAATGTCAGGCCGTCATCGCGAGCAAGCTCGCTCCTACAGAAGGGGGGAAGCATCGTCAGATAAATCGCCGCAGACAGGGCTGCGGCGTGCGCAGTTACTGCGCGGCCTTGACCGCCGAGGCCAGTTGCGCACTGGCCTTGGCCGGGTCCGCATCCTTGTCGTTCATGAAGTTGGTGACCACGTCGAAGATCGCGCCCTGCACCGCCAGGGAAGTGGCCATGTTGTGCGCCATGCTTGGCTGCAGGCCGCCGGTCTTCTCGTCCGCCAGGAAGTCCTTGGCCGAGGCCTGGGCACAGGAGTCAAAGCCCTCGGCGCTCATGTCATTGAGCATGTCGGTACGCACCGGGATCGAGCCCTTGTTGATGCTGAAGACCTTCTGGAAGTCCTTGCCCAGCGCCACCTTGGCCAGGTCCTGCTGAGCGGCGATGTCACCCTTGCGATCGGCCTTGAGCTTGAACACCGCCAGGGAGTCGATGTTGTAGGTGAAGGCCTTGTCGGTGCCCGGGAACGGCACGCACTGGTAGTCCTTGCCGGCGATCTTCTTCGCCGCGGTCCACTCGCTCTTGGCCCAGTCGCCCATCATCTGCATGCCGGCCTTGCCGCCGATCACGTCGGCGGCGGCGATGTTCCAGTCACGCCCGGCGCGGTTGGGGTCCATGTAGCCGGTGATCTTCTTCAGCTCGGCGAAGGCCTTGACCATTTCCGGGCCGGCGAGGGTCTTCTGGTCCAGGTCCACCAGGGCTTTCTTGTAGCCTTCAGGGCCCATGACCGAGAGCACCACGTCTTCGAACACGGTGCTGTCCTGCCACGGCTGGCCACCGTGGGCCAGGGCGATGAAGCCCGCGGCCTTGAGCTTGTCGCCGGCGGCATAGAACTCTTCGAGGGTGGTCGGGGCCTTGTCGATCCCGGCCTTCTTGAACACTTGCGGGTTGATCCACAGCCAGTTGACCCGGTGGATGTTCACCGGCACGGCGACGTAGTCACCTTCGTACTTGACGGTGTTGGCCACCTTGGACGACAGCAGGCCGTCCCAGTTTTCCGCCTTGGCCACGTCCTTGAGGGTGTCGGTGCTGAGCAGGCCGGTGCTGCCCCATTCCTGGATGTCCGGGCCCTTGATCTGGGCGACGCCCGGCGGATTACCGGCCACGGCGCGGCTTTTCAGCACGGTCATTGCGGTGGAGCCGCCACCACCGGCCACGGCGCCGTCCTTCCAGGTGAAACCGTCTTTTTCCACTTGGGCCTTGAGCACATCGACGGCGGCTTTTTCGCCACCCGAAGTCCACCAGTGGACAACTTCCACGGAACCTTTGGAGTCGGCGGCGAGGGCACTCAGGGGAAACAGAGAGGCAAGGGAAATGACAGTGGCGAGGCGAGAAATCGCATTCATTTGAAGTACCTTTCTTGTTGTTATGCATGCAAGTCTGGTGCTTGCGCTGCACACGAGTCTAAACAGCCTAGTCGAACGTTCGGGTAACGAAGCGACGGTGAAATGTCACGACATGGTTACACAAGGCCCGGAACAGACGCCTGGGCCAAAGCCGAAGCCATACTCGGCGCCAGCGGCAGGCGCGGAATCAGCACCGCTTGCCAGGCGTGATAGAGGTCCGGTTTGCCGCCCCAGATCTCGGCGGCCGGGCGATTGTCGCGGCCCAGTTCGTGATGCCAGCTGCCCTGTTGGCGATCGATGAAATACCCTTCGCAGAACTCCCAGAAACGCCGGTACCAGACCTCGTACTGCTGCTCGCCAGTGCGCTTGAGCAAGGCGCTGGCGGCGGCGCTGGCCTCGGCATGGGTCCAGTGCAGGCGCTGGTGCACCACCGGCCGGTTGTCCCAATCCAGGGTGTAGACAATGCCCGGGGCACCGTCCACGTCCCAGCCGTGGCGGCAGTTGCTCGCGAACAGGTGCTGCGCATCCAGCGCCAGCCAGCCCGGGGTCAGCATCCCGGCCAGGCCGCGCGACGCCTCCAGGTGCAAGAGCAGGCGCGCCCATTCGAAACCGTGGCCCGGCGTGGTGCCGAAGGGACGGAAACCATCGGCGGGAAAGGCCCGGTTGTAGTCGCGCAGGGGCAGCCAGTCACAGTCGAAATGCTCGATCACCATGAAGTCGTTGGCGGCGGCGTGCTGATGGATCACCCGCTCGACGATGCGCAGGGCGCGGTTGAGCCAGCGCGGGTCCTGGGTGACATCGGCCAGGGCCAGAAAGGCCTCGGTGGCGTGCATGTTGCTGTTGGCGCCGCGATAGGCTTCCTGCTCGCTCCAGTCGCGATTGAAGGACTCAAGCATGGCGCCCTCCTCCTCGCTCCAGAAATGCCCGTCGATGATCCGGATCGCCTCCTCAAGCAGGGCCTGGGCACCCGGCCGCTGCGCCACCACCGCGGAGATGGCGGCCAGGGCGACAAAGGCGTGCAGGTAGGCGGCCTTGGTGCTGTTGCCGTCCGCCTGCCCGGCAACGGCGAACCAGCCGCCGTGCTCGGCATCGCGCAACGGCCCCATGAGCGCGGCGATACCGTGATCCACCAGCCCGGCATAACCCGGCAAGCCCTGGACATGCGCCATGGCAAAGCTGTGGGTCATGCGCGCGGTGTTCATGGTTTCGGCCTGGGCACCGGCGGGCAGGCAGCCCTGGGCATCGAGGTTGCCGAAGCCTTCGGCGAGTCGTGAAGCCTTGGCGAAATCCAGCAGGCGCAGGCCTTCGGCGGCGAGCCAGGAATGGTGAGCGGGCGCGTTCAGCCAACTGCGCAGCGGCAGGGGGAGAGAGTCCATGAGTGGCCTGTTGTTGTTTTTATCGAAGGCTTGAGTCTAATCAAGCCGCTCGCAACCGCAGGTAACGAAGGGCCAGCACAATGTCACCAAACCGTGACATTGCGCGGCTCCACCCGTAGGAGCCGGCTTGCCGGCGAAGAGGCCCTTGAATCCTGCAGTGCCCTTGGGGACGCCTTCGCTGGCAAGCCAGCTCCTACACAAGTCAGCGTCTGCACAGGCCAGCCGCTCAGTCGAAGGTCCGGGGCAGGTACAGGGTCACCCGCAGGCCGCCTTCACGCAGGTTCTGCAGGCTGACTTCGCCGCCATGGCTGTGGGCGATGTTGCGCGCGATGCCCAGGCCCAGGCCGTAGCCCTGCTGCTGGCCGGCCAGGCGAAAATGCGGCTCGAACACCTGCTCCAGGCGCTGCTCCGGCACACCCGGGCCTTCGTCGTCGACATGCAGGACAAAGCCGCTGTCGTCGTCTTCGATGTACAGGTGGGCGTTCTGCCCGTACTTCAGGGCGTTGTCGATCAGGTTGCCCATGCAGCGCTTGAGCGCCAGGGGCTTGCCCGGGTAACTGGCCAGCGCCCGCCCCTGCTGGGTTACCCGGCCATTGCCGTGGGGCGCCAGGTAAGGCTCCACCAGGCAATCGAGCACCTGGTTGAGATCCACTGGCTCGATGTTCTCGTGGATGTCGGTGTCCTTGACGCACTGCAACGCGCCCTTGACCAGCAGTTCCAGTTCGTCCAGGTCGCGGCCGAACTTGGCTTGCAGTTGCTCGTCCTCCAGCAGCTCGACCCGCAGGCGCAGGCGGGTGATGGGGGTGCGCAGGTCGTGGGAGATGGCACTGAACAGCTGGCTGCGCTCGGTCAGGTAGCGGCTGATGCGTTCGCGCATGCTGTTGAAGGCCCGCCCCACTTCCACCACTTCACTGCCGCCGCCCTCCGCCACCGGCTCGACGTCGGCGCCCAGGGACATGTCCCGCGCGGCCCGGGCCAGGCGCTTGAGGGGCCGGCTCTGCCAGTGCACCAAGAGGCCGATGAACAGCAGCAGAAACCCGCTGGTGAGCAGGATGAACCACACCTGCTGCGCCGGCAGGCCCTGCTCTTCGAGGCTGGTGTAGGGCTCGGGCAAGAGCGAGGCGATGTACAGCCATTCCCCCGGGGCCATCTGGATCTGGGTCACCAGCACCGGCGGATTCACCGGCTCCAGGGTCAGGGCGTAATGGGCCCAGGAGCGGGGCAACTCGTCGAGCTTGAGGCCGCCATTGAAGATCCGCAGGTCATCGGGGCTGACAAAGGTCACCGAGATATCCGCGTCATTGCCCAGGGACTGGCGCAGCACCTGTTCCACCGCCTGCAGCACCGCTTCCTTGCGTGGGGTGGCGGGCAGCACCTGCATGCCCAGGGGCTTGTCATTGAGGGTCACGACAAATCGGGTGCCGCCCATGCTGCGCAACTGGTCCAGCACCAGGGGCCGGTACGCCACCGGCAACGAACGCAGGTAGCTGACGCTGGCGGTCATCGAATGGGCCAGGCTGCGGGCGCTGGTCACCAGGCCTTCGAGCTGGGTGGCGCGCAACTGCGAAACCCAGATCACGCTGGACAGCGCCTGGGCGAACAACACCGCGAGCAAGGTCAACAGCAGCATGCGCCCCAGCAGGGAACGGGGCACCGGCACCCGGCGCAGCAGGCCGCGCAATGCCTCAGAGAGCATTGCCGGCAACCACATTGGCTGCCAACTGATAGCCGCTGCCACGCACGGTGCGGATCAGCCGCGGCGGCTTTTCGGTGTCCCGCAGGCGCTGGCGCAGGCGGCTGACCGCCATGTCGACGATGCGGTCCAGGGGCATCAGGTCGCGCCCGCGGGTGGCATTGCCGATGGTGTCGCGGTCGAGGATTTCCTGGGGATGGTCGAGGAACAGCTTGAGCAGGGCGAAGTCGGCACCGGAGAGAATCACCTCCTCGCCGTCGTTGTGGAACAGCCGGTGACTGATCACATCCAGGCGCCATTCGTCGAAGCACAACACTTCACCGGCGACCCGCTCCTGGGCGAACTGCACGCGGCGCAGCAGCGCCTTGATCCGCGCCTGCAACTCCCGGGGGCTGAAGGGCTTGCCCAGGTAGTCGTCGGCCCCCAGCTCCAGGCCGATGACCCGGTCGGCTTCGTCGGAGCTGGCGGTGAGCATGATGATCGGCACCTGGCTGCGCCGCGGGTGCTGGCGAATCCAGCGGCACAGGCTGAAGCCGTCTTCGTCGGGCAGCATCACGTCGAGGATCACCAGGTCGCTGGGCGCCTCGTTCAGGGCCTGACGAAAACCGGCGCCATCGGCGGTCGTGCGCACCTGGAAACCGCAACGGCTGAGGTAGGTTTCCAGCAGCTCGCGAATTTCCTGATCGTCGTCAACCAACAAGATCGACTTACTGACTGAACTCACCGGGGCCGTCCTCATTGTTGGGCAGGGAGCGCGATTATGCCTGATGGCGGGAGGCCTGTTACCGCCTCTTCGCCGGCAAGCCGGATCCTGCGCCCATGCTGCTCGGTGTCAGCCCTGGGCCTGCTCCAGGGCCACGCCGGCACCGGTCAGCCCGGAGTACGGCGCAGTCACCAGCCACACCGGGATGCCCTTGAAGTAATCGCTCATGCAGCCCTTGTCGGCAAAGCTTCTGGCAAAACCGCTGTGGATGAAGAAATCGGCGAAACGCGGAATCACCCCGCCGACGATATACACCCCACCCCGCGCGCCCGTGGTCAGGACGTTGTTACCCGCCACCCGCCCCAGCCAGCAGCAGAACTGCTCCAGCACTTCCCGGGCAATCGGATCACCGGCCAGGCCGGCCGCCGTGATGGCTTCCGGGGTGTGCAAACGCGGTTCATGACCGTCCACCGCGCAGATCGCCCGGTACACCCGGGGCAATCCACCGCCGCTCAAGGCAGTCTCGGCGCTGACATGGCCGATCTCGGCATGGATGTGTTGCCAGAGCTGGGTTTCCCGCGCACTGCCCAGGGGCAGGTCGACATGGCCGCCCTCCCCCGGCAAGGCCATGTAGCGGCCGTCGCCGAAGTTCAACAGGGTGCCGACGCCGAGGCCGGTGCCCGGGCCGATCACCACCGCCGGACGCAAGGGCTCGGCAACGCCTTCGCAGACCACGCGAAACTCATCGGGCTGCAGACGGGTCATGCCCAGGGCCATGGCCGAGAAGTCGTTGACCAGCAACAGCCGCTCCACTTGCAGGGCCTGGCAGAACGCCTGGCGGCTCAGGCGCCAGTGGTTGTTGGTGAATCGAAACTCATCACCACTGACCGGACCGGCCACCGACAGGCACACCGAGCCGATGGCGCCCGGGGCCAGGCCCTGGGCGTGCAGATAGGCCTGGATGGCGTCTTCCGGGCAGCGATAGTCCGCCGTTGCCAGCACCTGGATCGCGTCCAGCTGCTGATCCTTCCACAACGCGAACCGCGCGTTGGTCCCACCGATGTCACCGACCAGGGCCAGTTTCAATTAAGCGTCTCCAGTGCAGAGGTAAAGGCGCTGGCGCCCTGCTCTGCCGAGCTGAAGGCCATGCGCATGAAAGCGAAGAGTTCGCGGCCGGTGCCGACGTTGTTGCCCAGCAGCCCCTTGGCCGGTTCCCGGGCGGCGAATTCGGCGGCGTCGACCTTGAGCTCCAGGGTGCCCTTGACCCCGTCCACGCGAATGATGTCGCCGTCCAGCACCCGGGCCAGCGCACCGCCGACCTGGGCTTCGGGGCTGACATGAATCGCCGCCGGAATCTTGCCCGAGGCACCGGACATACGTCCATCGGTGACCAGCGCCACCTTGAAGCCACGGTCCTGCAGCACCCCGAGGAACGGGGTCATCTTGTGCAGCTCGGGCATGCCGTTGGAGCGCGGGCCCTGGAACCGCATCACCGCGACGAAGTCCTTCTCCAGCAGGCCGGCCTTGAACGCATCGGCCAGGTCCTGCTGGTCCTGGAACACCACCGCCGGGGCTTCGACGATCTGATGTTCGGGCGCCACGGCGGACACTTTCATCACTCCGCGGCCCAGATTGCCTTCCATGACCCGCAAGCCGCCTTCCGGGGAGAACGCCCGGGCCACCGGCCGCAGGATGTTTTCGTCGAGGCTCTCGATCGGACCGTCGCGCCACACCAGCTTGCCGTTGTCGAGGAACGGCTCCTGGGTGTAGCGGCTCAGGCCGGGGCCGGCCACGGTGTTGACGTCTTCATGCAGCAGGCCGGCTTCCAGCAGCTCGCGGATCAGGAACGACATGCCCCCCGCGGCCTGGAAGTGGTTGATGTCGGCCTTGCCGTTGGGATAGACGTGGGACAGGGTCGGCACCACCTCGGACAGGTCGGCCATGTCCTGCCAGGTCAGCTGGATGCCCGCCGCCTGGGCGATGGCCGGCATGTGCAGGGTGTGGTTGGTGGAACCGCCGGTGGCGTGCAGGGCGACGATGGAATTGACCAGGCAACGCTCGTCGACGATCTCGCCGATGGGCATGAAGTTGCCGCTCTGCTTGGTCAGGCGCGTGACCTGCTGCGCCGCCTCATGGGTCAGGGCGTCGCGCAGTGGCGTGTTGGGGTTGACGAAGGAGGCGCCGGGCAGGTGCAGGCCCATGACTTCCATCAGCAACTGGTTGGTGTTGGCGGTGCCATAGAAGGTGCAGGTGCCGGGGCTGTGGTAGGACTTCATTTCCGACTCCAGCAGTTCCTCGCGGCTGGCCTTGCCTTCGGCATAGCGCTGGCGCACATCGGCCTTCTGCTTGTTGGAGATCCCCGACACCATCGGCCCGCCCGGGACGAAGACCATCGGCAGATGACCAAAGCGCAGGGCGCCCATCATCAGGCCCGGCACGATCTTGTCGCAGATCCCCAGCATCAGCGCGGCATCGAACATGTTGTGGGACAGGGCCACGGCCGTGGACAGCGCGATCACCTCGCGGCTCGGCAGGCTCAGTTCCATGCCGGCCTCGCCCTGGGTCACGCCATCGCACATGGCCGGGGTGCCGCCGGCGAACTGCCCTACCGAACCGATCTCGCGCAGGGCTTTCTTGATCTGCTCGGGAAAGTGCTCGTAAGGCTGGTGGGCCGACAACATGTCGTTATATGACGAAACAATTGCCACGTTGGCCGCGTTCATCATCCGCAGGCTGTGCTTGTCTTCGGCGCCGCAACCGGCCACGCCGTGGGCGAAGTTCGCGCACTGCAGCTTGCCGCGCTGCGGACCATCGCTGGCGGCACCGCGAATCAACGCCAGATAGGCCTGGCGAGTGGCGCGACTGCGAGCGATAAGCCGTTCGGTGACCTCAAGAACGCGGGGATGCATATGTAGAACTCCAGGCTAACGGATGTGGCGACCTGTTTGTCTATGCTGATCAGAAGCCCCGCCACCGAGGGACAGTGGAGGACATTCCTGACCATTTGGACCAGTTGATTCAGGTCACTCGTTGTAGATAAAACAAAATATTGCCACTAAAAAGGCTTGTTTTCTATTTCTATGCGAATAATCTTGTAATTCCAACAACAAATTCAACGACAGGCGTTTGCACATGACTCTTCGAATCGCAATCAACGGTTTTGGCCGTATTGGCCGTAACGTCCTGCGCGCACTCTATACCCAAGGCTATCGTCAGGATCTGCAGATCGTCGCCATCAACGATCTGGGGGACAGCGCGATCAATGCCCACCTGCTCAAGTACGACACCGTCCACGGCACCTTCGACGCCGAGGTCCAGCACGATCAGGAAAGCCTGACCGTCAATGGCGACCGGATTGCCGTCAGCGCCATACGCAACCCGGCCGAACTGCCCTGGGCCGCGGAAAAGATCGACGTAGTCTTCGAATGCACCGGCCTGTTCACCGACCGCGCCAAGGCCGCCGCCCATCTTACTGCCGGCGCCCGCAAAGTGATCATCTCGGCCCCGGCCAAGGGCGCCGACGCCACCGTGGTCTACGGGGTCAACCACGACATCCTGCGCCAGTCGCACCAGATCATTTCCAACGCCTCGTGCACCACCAACTGCCTGGCCCCGGTGGCCCAGGTGCTGCACCGCGAGCTGGGCATCGACAACGGCCTGATGACCACCATCCACGCCTACACCAACGACCAGAACCTCACCGACGTCTACCACAGCGACCCGTACCGCGCCCGTTCGGCCACCCAGAACATGATCCCGAGCAAGACCGGCGCCGCCGAAGCCGTGGGCCTGGTGCTGCCGGATCTGGCGGGCAAGCTGACCGGCATGGCGGTGCGCGTGCCGGTGATCAACGTATCGCTGGTGGACCTGACCGTGACCCTCAAGCGCGACACCACCGCCGAAGAGGTCAACGCCCTGCTCAAGAGTGCCAGCCAGCATTCGAAGATCCTCGGCTACAACACCCTGCCGCTGGTCTCCAGCGACTTCAACCACAACCCGCTGTCGTCGATCTTCGACGCCAACCACACCAAGGTCAGCGGCGGTCGCTTGCTCAAGGTGCTGGCCTGGTACGACAACGAGTGGGGCTTCTCCAACCGCATGCTGGATAACTGCCTGGCCCTGTGCAACGCGGAATAAAACGGATATTCGTCGATGATCGGTATCAGTTTTACCCAAAAGACCATGGCGGCGCGCAAGCGCATCGCCCTGGTCGCCCATGACCATTGCAAGGCCTTTCTGCTGGACTGGGCCGAGCGGCAGAAATCACGCCTGGCCGAACATGAGCTGCTGGCCACCGGCACCACCGGGCTGCTGCTGAGCAAACGCCTGGGGCTGCCGGTGCACAGCATGATCAGCGGCCCCCTGGGCGGCGATCAGCAACTGGGCGCGCAGATCGCCGAACAACGGGTCGACCTGCTGGTGTTCTTCTGGGACCCCTTCGAGCCACAGCCTCACGATCCGGACATCAAGGCCCTGCTGCGCGTGGCGGCGGTGTGGAACATTGCGGTGGCCTGCAACGAATGCAGCGCCGACTACCTGCTCAGCAGTCCGTTGATGAACCAGGCCCACGAGCACCGGATTCCCGACTACCAGGCCTACCTGGCCGGCCGGGGATAATTCACGCAAGGCTTGACCATTGACGCAGATGACAATCATTATCATCCGCTGAAAAAATGGATCAGGCCTTGCCGTGAGTCAATCGCACTTCAACCACGTCTTCCTCACTCAACGCATTTCCCTGCTGCGAACCCTGGAGCGGATGGTCAACAACCACAGCACCGCCGAAGACCTGCTGCAGGAAACCTACCTGCGGGTGACCCGGGCCCTCAGCGAGCGGCCGATCACTCACCTGGAACCCTTCGTGTTCCAGACCGCGCGCAACCTCGCCCTCGACCATCTAAGGGCCCGGCGCATCCAGGGCCGCACCCTGCTCGAAGACGTGCCTGCCGAGGTGCTGGAGAACGTCGCCGCCCCGGTCAGTAGCGCCGAAGACGCCGCCCACGCCGAGCAACTGCTCGAACGCCTGAACCTCAGCCTCGGCCAGCTCAGCCCGCGCCAGCAGCAGATCTTCATCCTCAGCCGCTTGCACGGCCACAGCTATCAGCAGATCGCCGACGAACTCGGGGTTTCGCCGAGCACGGTACAAAAGGAATTGAAATTGATCATGGCCATCTGCATCGGCGTCGCCGAACGTCTCGACGGTCAGTGAGTCTCAACCGCCAAGCACAATGACTGCGTCAGCCCCAGGCCTTTGCTAACCTTGGCCGGCTTTCGCTCTCTCTTGAAAAAACAGCCGCGCACAGACGCAGCCGAGGAACACCCGTGACGGATTCTCACAGCGCCGAGCCGCCCACTCCCGCCGGCCCGCACTCAAGCACCCTTGCCATGGATCAGGCGCTGGATTGGCTGATCGAGCTGGACCATCCGAACGAGGAACAAGTGCGCCAGTTTCATCAGTGGCTGGCGGCTTCACCGCTCAATGCCCAGGCCTTTGAAAAGGCCCGGGCGATCTGGGACGGAGCGCCAGTGGCGCAATGCGCACTGACCCTGGCAACACCGCCGAAAGTCTCGCGCCTGGCACGCCTGCGCCCGCACTACAAACCCTTGGCCGTCGCCGCGGTGCTGGTGCTCGGGCTGTTCAGCTTCAGCAACCTGCCACTGCGCCTGCAGGCCGACCACCTGACTCTGGTGGGCGAACGCCAGCGCCTGCAACTGGAAGACGGCTCCAGGGTGCTGCTCAACACCAACTCGGCATTCTCCAGCCAGATCAACGATCACCAGCGCGTGGCGCGGCTGTACCAGGGCGAAGCCTTCTTCGAGGTCCCCGGCACCCCGGGCCTGCCCCTGGAGCTGGATGCCGGCCCGGTCAAGGCCAGCGTCGCCGACACCGCCTTCGCCGTGCGCTACCTGGACGGCATCGCCCAGGTCCAGGTGCAGCGCGGTGACATAGACCTGCGCGCCACCCACGCCGATCAGCGCATGCGCCTGAGCGCCGGCGAGAGCGTTCGCGTCGGCCCCGAAGGCTTCGACCCGCCGGCCAGGCTCGATGCCGGCAAGGACCTGGCCTGGATCGACGGCCGCCTGGTGTTCGAGAACTGCCCCCTGAGTCAGGTGCTGGCGGAACTGCGGCGCTATTACCCGGGCTGGATCGTCAACAACAACGAGCGGTTGGCGAACATCGCGGTTACCGGCAACTACCGCCTGGACCAGCCCCTGGACGTGCTGCGCTCCCTGGCCCACATCACCTCGGCACGCCTCTCGGAATACCCGGCACTGGTCATTCTCAACTGAGAATAATTATTTTTACGCGATCACCCCGGGTTGTACGTCTCGTTATAGCCAATGCAACTGATTCGCATTTTTGAATGCGCATCTGCACCTATAAAAGATTCGTGCGACCCGGAGCGCTCTCGATGTCCCCTCGCCTCAACAGCCGATCCTCTGTTCCCTGTGCCCGCCTGCAACACTGCACCCTGTCGCTGCTGACCGCGGCGATCCTGCTGGCCGGCGCCCAAGCCACGCCAGTGATGGCCGCCGATGCCCCGGCCTCCTCCAGCCAGCGCATGGGCAACTACAACTTCGCCATTGCCCAGCAACCGCTGGTATCGGCGCTCAACGCCTTTACCGCGGTCACCGGCTGGCAAGTCGGGCTGCCGGCCGAGCTGGGCAGCGGGGTTTCATCGCCGGGCGTGCGCGGCTCGCTGCCCCCGGAAAAGGCCCTGGAGCGCCTGCTGGGCGGCACCCAACTGAGCTACCGCAAGCTGGGCAACCACAACATCGTCCTGGAACGGCGCAGCGCCGCCAATGCGGTGAACCTGCAGCAAGTGACCGTCAGCGCCACCCGCCAGGAACAGGACATCCATTCGGTGCCCAGCACCGTGAGCGTGCAGACCCGGGAAGAACTGGACCGCCAGAACGTCAACACCATCAAGGAGCTGGTGCGCTACGAGCCCGGGGTTTCCGTCGGCGGTGCGGGCCAGCGCGCGGGCATCAGCGGCTACAACATTCGCGGCATCGACAGCGACCGGATTCTCACCCAGGTCGATGGCGTGGAAGTACCGGATCACTTCTTCAGCGGTCCCTACGCCAAGACCAACCGCAACTACGTCGACCCGGAAATCGTCAAGCGCGTGGAAATCCTCCGCGGCCCGGCCTCGGTGCTCTACGGCAGCAGCGCCATCGGTGGTGCCGTCAGCTACTACACCCTGGACGCCGACGACATCATCAAGCCCGGCCAGGACGTCGGCGCGCGCCTGAAGACCGGCTACAGCTCGGCTGACGAAAGCTGGCTGAAGTCCGCCACCGTGGCCGGACGGGCCAGCGACTTCGATGCCCTGTTGCACCTGAGCCGGCGTGACGGCCACGAAACCGAGTCCTACGGCAGCAACAACGGCACCGGCCTCGACCGCACCGCCGCCAACCCGGAAGACGCCCGCACCACCAACGTCCTGGCCAAGCTCGGCTGGAACTATGCCCCGGATGCTCGCCTGGGCCTGACCTACGAAAAGTACAAGGATGACCGCGACACCAACCAGAAAAGCGCGGTAGGCGGCCTGTTTCTCAACGGCGTCGGCCAGAACTGGTATCGCTCCCGTGTCGGCAACGACACCATCACCCGTGAGCGCTTCGGCCTGGAAAACAGCTTCGCCGTGCAATCGCCGATCGCCGACCAGATCAAGTGGAGCCTGAACTACCAGATCGCCAAGACCGACCAGAGCACTTCCGAGCGCTACAACCCGGTCTCGGCGTTCTCCCCCAACGCCCGTGACGTGCTGCGGGAGCGGCAAACCCTGTACCAGGAAAAACAGTGGGTACTGGACGCGCAACTGGACAAGGCTTTCACCCTCGGTGAAACCGAGCATCAACTGACCTACGGCACCACCCTCAAGCAACAGAAAGTCACCGGCTCACGCTATGGCACCGCCACCTGCCTGAAGGTCGGTGCAGGTTGCACCGCCATCGGCGCACCCAGCCCGAGCGCCAGCGACAGCGTGAAAAAATCCAGCGACTTCCCGGATCCCACCGTCAGCACCTACAGCCTGTTCGCCCAGGACCAGATCAGCTGGAACGCCTGGACCTTCACCCCTGGCCTGCGCTACGACTACACCCAGCTCAAGCCGAAACTGACGCAGGAATTCCTCAATGTCGCCAACCCCACCGGCAACTATCCGGTCAGCAGTGAGAAGAAGACCTGGCATCGGGTTTCGCCCAAGCTCGGCCTGACCTACGCCTTCGACGAGCACTACACCGCCTATGGCCAATACTCCGAGGGCTTCCGCACGCCGTCGGCCAAGGCGCTCTACGGCCGCTTTGAAAACCTCGCCACCGGCTATGTCGTCGAGCCCAACTCCAACCTCAAGCCGGAAACCAGCAAAGGTTATGAGACCGGCCTGCGGGGCAATTTCGACGCGGGCTCCTTCGACGTCTCGGTGTTCTACAACCAGTACCGCGACTTCATCAACGAAGACGCCATCACCGCCGGCGCCCTGCAGTCGGTGATCCAGAGCAACAACATCAAGCACGCCACCATCAAGGGCGCCGAAGCCAGGGGCCGTCTCAACCTCGACGCCTTCGGTGCACCACAGGGCCTGTACAGCCTCGGCTCGGTGGCCTACGCCTACGGTCGCAACAATGACAACGGCGAGCCGATCAACAGCGTCAACCCGCTCAAGGGCGTGTTTGGCCTCGGCTACGACCAGGACAACTATGGCGCGCTGCTGAGCTGGACCCTGGTCAAGCGCAAGGACCGGGTCGACAACAGCACCTTCAAGGCTCCGGATGGCCGCACCACCAGCGGCCAGTTCAAGACCCCGGGCTACGGCATCCTCGACCTCAGCGGCTTCTACAAGGTCACCGACGACCTGACCCTGAATGCCGGCCTGTACAACCTGACCGACAAGAAATACTGGAACTGGGACGACGTGCGCGGCTACGACAGCGTCGGCGAGGCCGGACAAACCGCTCCCGCCAACCTCGACCGCCTGACCCAGCCGGGCCGCAACTTCTCGGTCAACCTGGTCTGGGATATCTGACGCCAAAGCGCCTCACTGTCCTTTTTCAATCGGGGCAGTGAGGATTTTTTACGGTGTCGCGTCTTCTTGTTCGTCTAGTTACTAAGTGCCTCTCATTCTCAAGGACATCTGCATGAGCCCCCAGGATTCCTCCCAGCGTCATCACCTGCGTTCCCAGCGTCTGAACCAGATCACCCACGAACCCCATGCCAAGCTCGACGCCCTGGTCAAGGCGCACGCACCGTTCGAGACCCAGGGTGCCTTCGCCCGCTTCGTGGTCGCCCAATACCTGTTCCAGTCGGAACTGGTGGACTTGTACAACGATGCCGAACTGAACCGCATCGTGCCTGACCTGGCCGAGCGCTGCCGCGCCGAAGCGGCCAAGGCCGACCTCGCGGACCTGGACACCGAAGTCCCGGCAGCGGTGGCCGGTGCAGTGCGCAACCCGAGCAAGGCCGAAGCCCTGGGCTGGATCTTCGTTTCCGAGGGTTCCAAGCTCGGCGCCGCGTTCCTGATCAAGCGCGCCGTGGGCCTGGGCCTGAGCGAAACCTTCGGCGCCCGGCACCTGGGCGAGCCGGCCGGTGGCCGCGCCGAAGGCTGGAAGACCTTCACCCGCATCCTCGACGGCCTGGAATTCACCGCCGAAGAAGAAGCGGCGGCGGAAAAAGGCGCGCTGGATGCCTTCAACCGCTTCACCGTGTTGCTGGAACAGGCTTACTCCAGCGCCGCACAACCCGCCTGACCCCCGTCGTTGCGGGCCCGCGGCCAGCGTCCGTGCCGCGGGCCCGCAACGGTATTTTGTCGGCCGGCGTGCTCTCCGGATTGAGCCGCAAGGCGCGTTACCTCATCATCGAAGCCATGACCCCCACTCGCCCCTCCTCGTCGAAGATTTCCCGCCTGCTGTTCGGCGCGCTGGCCTATGTCAGCCTGGCCATCGGCCTGATCGCCATCGTCGTACCGGGCTTGCCGACCACCGAGTTCATCCTCCTGGCCGCCTGGGCCGCCACCAAGAGCTCGCCCCGCCTCAGCGCCTGGATGGAGAACCATCGCCTGTTCGGCCCGATCCTCTGCAACTGGCGCAACGGCCGGATCGTCAGCCGCAAAGCCAAGATCAGCGCCACCCTCAGCATGCTGCTTTGTGCCGTCCTGATGCTGACCCTGCTCAACCATCACTGGACGATGTACGCCGCCATTGCCGGCATGGCCCTGGGCAACCTGTGGATCTGGTCGCGCCCCGAAGCCCTGCCGCAACCCTGCACCCCGCCCCTGTAGAAGCCTGCTGGCCGGCAAAGGTGCCCTGCGCACTGGCATTCCCCTTCGCCACTCGCCTCGCCGGCAAGCCCGCGACTGCGGGGCGCCGCAACGACCCTACCGTTCGTCGGCAAAAACTCACGCAAACGCCGGCCAAGCCGATGTTTCGGGCATGGCGCTGAATGGACTTGGCGATCCGACCCAGCCGGCTTTGTGCTTTCCATCCGACCTATTGCGAGATCGCCCCATGTTCGACTCTCTCTCCATCCGCCTGAAAATCGTGCTGCTGTCCGGGCTGTGCCTGTTGGGCGTGGTGGCGCTGATCGTCGGCATGAATCTGTACCAGAGCCAGCAGAACAATCAGCTGGTCAACACCTCCAGCACACAGATGCTGACGGCCGGGGTCGAGGACCTGTTGCAGGCCAAGGCGGCCGAACAGGCCGCGCGCGTCCAGAAGACCTTCGGTGAAAGCCAGCTGGTGATCACCGCCCTGGCGGACCAGGTCCAGGATCTGCGGGCAATGGCCGCAAAGCGTGGCCTGGATGCCGCAGCCCTGCGCGAAGAACTCAACCACAGCCTGAAAACCGCCTTCGAGCGCAACCCCAAGGTGCTGGGAATCTGGCTGGCCTACGAACGCAACGCGCTGGATGGCCAGGACAGTGCGTTCGCCAACGACGCCAGCCGCGCGTCCAACGAACAGGGGCGCTTCGCCAGCTACTGGAGCCGTCCCGCAGGCAAGTCCCTGAACACGGTGATGGTCGAGGAGGACATGAACAAGACCACCCTCAACCTCAGCGGCACGCCTTACAACATCTGGTACACCTGCCCCCGTGACACCCGCCGCACCTGCCTGCTCGATCCCTATGCCGACACCATCGGCGAGGACAAGAAACAGGTGCTGATGACCACCATCTCCCTGCCGCTGCAGACCGACGGCAAGGTCATCGGGGTGATTGGCGTCGACATCGCCCTGGACTCCCTGCAAGCGGCCGCCGTCGAGGCGCAACGGAACCTGTTCGGCGGTGCCGGGCACATGCTGATCATGGGCGGCAGCGGCCTGCTGGCAGCGGTCGGCGCCGATGCCGCCCAGGTCGGCAAGAACATCAAGGACACCGCCGGTGCCCAGGGCCAGGACATCCTGGCGACACTTGCCGGTGGCCAACCCAAGGTGCTGCAGCAGGGCGACCTGATCCGCGCGGTCTATCCCTTCAGTCCGATTGCCGATGCCAAGGCCTGGGGTGTGACCATCGACCTGCCCCGGCAGGTCCTGCTGGCAGACTCGGTAAAACTGCAGACCCTGCTGGATCAGGCCCAGACCAGCGGCACCCTGAAAACCCTGCTGGTGGCCATCGGCGCCGGCCTGCTGGGGTTGCTGCTGATCTGGCTCAGTGCCTCCGGCGTGACCCGGCCGATCAACAGCGTGGCGCAGATGCTCAAGGCCATTGCCAGTGGCGACGGCGACCTGACCCAGCGCCTGAACTACAGCAAGAAGGATGAACTGGGCGAGCTGGTGAGCTGGTTCAACCGGTTCCTCGACAAGCTGCAGCCCACCATCGCCCAGATCAAGCAGAGCATCATCGAGGCCCGCGGCACCGCCGACCAGTCTTCGGAGATCGCCCGCCAGACCAGCGAAGGCATGCAGGTGCAGTTCCGCGAGATCGACCAGGTGGCCACCGCGTCCAATGAAATGAGCGCCACGGCCCACGACGTCGCCAACAGCGCCTCCAATGCCGCCCAGGCCGCCCGTGGCGCCGACCAGTCGGCCAAGGACGGCATGACCATCATCGAGCGCAGTACCCGGGATATCAGCCTGCTGGCCGAGGAGGTGAGCAAGGCCGTGGGTGAAGTCGAGGCCCTGGCGGTGAGCAGCGAACAGATCGGCTCGGTGCTGGAAGTGATCCGCAGCATCGCCGAACAGACCAACCTGCTGGCCCTCAACGCCGCCATCGAGGCGGCCCGCGCCGGCGAAAGCGGCCGCGGCTTTGCGGTGGTGGCCGATGAAGTGCGCAACCTGGCCAAACGTACCCAGGACTCGGTGGAAGAGATCCGCGTGGTCATCGAGCGCATCCAGAGCGGCACCCGCGATGTGGTCAACACCATGCACGCCAGCCAGAGCCAGGCGCAGAACAACGCCGGACAGATTCATCAGGCCGTCCAGGCGCTGGGCAGGATCAGCGACGCGGTCACCGTGATCAGCGACATGAACCTGCAGATCGCCAGCGCCGCCGAACAGCAGAGCGCCGTGGCCGAAGAGGTCAATCGCAACGTCTCGGCGATCCGCAGCGTGACCGAAACCCTCACCGAGCAAGCCAGCGAATCGGCCCAGGTCAGCAGCCAGCTCAACGCCCTGGCCACCCAACAGATGAAACTGATGGATCAGTTCCGGGTGTAAGCGCGATTCTCGCCCCGCCGCCCGCCGCGACCGATGACCTAAGGTGATCGACAGTGGCGGCGGTTTCAGGGTGCAATGCCCTCCTCTGAACCGGGGAGTGCGTCATGACCGAACTACTGGCAACCCTCCAGGCCGCGCTGGGCCTGGCGCCTGCAAGCGTCCGACAGACCTGCCAGGGCGCCCTGCCCTCGGCCTTCGCCGTAACCGACCTGGCCTGCGCCAGCATCGCCGTCGCCGGGCAAGCCCTGGCCGAACTCCTGTACAGCCAGACCGGGCACCGGCCACAGGTCAGCGTCGACCGGCGCCTGGCCTCATTCTGGTTCGCCGGTTCGATCCGCCCGCAAGGCTGGAGCCTGCCATCCCCCTGGGACCCGATTGCCGGGGATTACCCCAGCCGCGACGGCTGGATTCGTCTGCACACCAATGCGCCCCACCACCGCGCCGCCGCCGAACGAGTGCTGGGCGCGGTGAGCGGGCGCGACGCCATGGCCGCCCGCGTGGCCAGCTGGGATGCCCTGGAGCTGGAGCAGGCCATCGTCGATCAGGGCGGTTGCGCCGCGCAGATGCGCAGTTGGGCACAGTGGCAGGCGCACCCGCAGGGGCAGGCGGTCAACGCCGAACCCCTGGTGCACTGGCTGCCGCACCGCGGCTCGCGGCCGAACACCTGGAGCGGTTCCAGCGCCCGGCCCCTGGCCGGACTGAAGGTGCTGGACCTGACCCGGGTCCTGGCCGGCCCCGTGGCCAGCCGCCTGCTGGCGGGACTGGGCGCCGAGGTACTGCGGATCGACCCGCCGGGCTGGAACGAACCGGCCCTGGAGCCGGAGGTGACGCTGGGCAAGCGCTGCGCGCGCCTGGACCTGCACGACCTGGAACAGCGCGCGGTATTCGAGGGCCTGCTGGCCGAAGCCGACCTGCTGCTGCACGGCTATCGCGCCGATGCCCTGGACCACCTGGGTTACGACGCCGAGACACGCCAGCGAATCGCCCCGGGGCTGATCGAGGTCAGCCTCAATGCCTATGGCTGGAGCGGCCCCTGGCGCGACCGCCGGGGCTTCGACAGCCTGGTACAGATGAGCGCCGGCATCGCCGCAGCCGGCATGGACTGGAAAGCCGCGGAGCAACCACTGCCGCTGCCGGTCCAGGCCCTGGATCACGCCACCGGCTACCTGATGGCGGCCAGCGCCCTGCGGGCCCTGAACCTGTCCTTGAGTGGCGGCCAGGGCACCTCGGCGCGCCTGTCCCTGGCCCGCACCGCCAAGCTGCTGGTTGAGCATTGCCGGTCAACGGGAAACGAAACGCCACTGCGCGCCGAAACCCCTGAAGATCAGGGGCTGCTTCAGGAGCAGACTCCCTGGGGACCGGCCCGGCGCCTGCAGGTGCCGTTGCACATCAGCGCAACGCCCGTGCAGTGGGATTGCCCGGCGACCGCCCTGGGCGCCCATCGCCCCAAATGGTGGTGAGCGCCTTCGCCGGCAAGCCGCCACCTGGAGGATTACCGGCGCCCCGGGCGCTGGCTTGCCAGCGAACCACCCGCAGCGACGACCGCCGCCAAAGCCGACCAACCCTGCCGCGCCGCATAACCGCGCCACGGTCGCCAGGCCGCGGCCCGATCAGGCACACGCTCGGTCACAGCGCCAGCAGGCCGCTGTACAGGCCATAAGCTGCCAGCGAGGCGCCGATGATCACCGCACCGAAGATCAGTTTTTCCAGCGGGGTGAACAGCGGCTCGCCCTGCTCGCGCTTGGCCTTGGCAAACAGAATCACCCCGGGCGCGTAGAGCAGCGCCGAGAGCAGCAGGTACTTCAAGCCGCCGGCGTACAACAGCCAGATGGCGTAGCTCAGGGCCACGACGGCGATGAACAGGTCCTTCATCCGCTCCCGGGACGCCTGCTCGTAGGTTTCCCCTCGGCCGCTGAGCAGCACCGCATAGGCTGCCGACCACAGGTAGGGCACCAGGATCATCGACGAGGCGAGGTAGATCAGGTTGGTGTAGGTGCCGGCGGAGAACAGGGTGATCAGCAGGAAGATCTGGATCATGACGTTGGTCAGCCACAGGGCATTGACCGGCACATGGTTGGCGTTTTCCTTCTTCAGGAAGGCCGGCATGGTCCGGTCCCGGGCGGTGGCGTAGAGGATCTCCGCGCACAGCAGGGCCCAGGACAACAAGGCGCCCAACAGCGAAACCGCCAGGCCAATGCTGATCAGCAAGGCGCCCCAGGGGCCGACGATATGCTCCAGCACCGCCGCCAGGGACGGGTTCTGCAGCTTGGCCAGTTCCGGCTGGCTCATGATCCCCAGGGACAGCACGTTGACCAGCACCAGCAGCGCCAGCACCCCGAGAAAGCCGATCACCGTGGCCCGACCGACATCCGCGCGCTTCTGCGCCCGGGCCGAATAGACGCTGGCGCCCTCGATGCCGATGAACACGAACACCGTGACCAGCATCATGTTGCGCACCTGATCCATCACCCCGCCGAAATTCGGGTTGCTGCGCCCCCAGATATCCCGGGTAAAGATCTCCGCCTTGAACGCCACGGCGGCGATGACGATGAACATCATCAGCGGCACGATCTTCGCCACCGTGGTCAGCTGGTTGATGAACGTCGCCTCCTTGATCCCCCGCAGCACCAGAAAATGCACGGCCCACAGCAACAAGGAGGCGCAGCCGATGGCCACCGGGGTGTTGCCCTGGCCGAACACCGGAAAGAAATAGCCCAGGGTGCTGAACAGCAGGACGAAGTAGCCGACGTTGCCCAGCCAGGCACTGATCCAGTAGCCCCAGGCCGAGGAAAACCCCATGTAGTCGCCGAAACCGGCCTTGGCGTAGGCGTAGACCCCGGAGTCCAGCTCCGGCTTGCGGTTGGCCAGGGTCTGGAAGACGAATGCCAGGGTCAGCATGCCCACCGCCGTGATCCCCCAGCCAATCAGCACGGCGCCGACATCGGCCCGGGCCGCCATGTTCTGCGGCAGCGAGAAAATCCCGCCACCAATCATCGAGCCCACGACCAGAGCGATCAGTGCACCGAGTTGAAGCTTCTGCGCCGGTTGTGACATTCCTACCTCTGCATCAGTGAGTCGATCGGGCAATAAGACGATAGGCCATTAATGAACATTCCAGAAATGTGCATCTAACAGTAACAGTCAATTAAACAGCCTTTATGGGCGGACTTCAGAATGGCCTTCAGAAGGCACTGAATAACCGAGTATTTTGTTAAAAACATGTACTAAGTGCCATCACGCACTGGTTATTAGTTGACCACCCTAGAGGATTTGCACATTCGCCAAAAGGGTCTAGTTTCAAACGACAACAACAATCCGAGCGCCCACTAAAAAGTAGTTTAAAGCCTCTGGAATGGCCCTCTCAGGGCAGCATTCTACCTCCTGCAATAAATCTTAAGTCATTCATTCACAACGGAATGCCGCAATGAACTGATCTAAGTCAGCTGTTCTGATTGCAAGCAGATTTACTCTGACGTCTCTCTTCTCCTGCATTGGAGTCATGCAATGTCTGAATCTCCCGGAAAACTAAGACTGGGCGCCTTAGTCGCCCTGGTAGTGGGTTCCATGATTGGCGGAGGGATCTTTTCCTTACCGCAAAACATGGCAGCCAGCGCCGATGTCGGTGCAGTTCTTATTGGTTGGGCGATTACCGCTGTCGGCATGTTGACCTTGGCATTCGTCTTTCAAACCCTGGCCAATCGCAAACCTGATCTGGACGGCGGTGTCTATGCCTACGCCAAGGCCGGTTTTGGCGACTACATGGGTTTCTCTTCCGCCTGGGGGTACTGGATCAGTGCCTGGCTGGGCAACGTCGGCTATTTCGTCCTGTTGTTCAGCACCCTGGGCTATTTCTTCCCGATCTTCGGTGAGGGCAACACCCCGGCGGCGGTGATCGGTGCCTCGGTGCTGCTCTGGGCCGTGCATTTTCTGGTGCTGCGCGGCATCAAGGAGGCCGCCTTCATCAACCTGGTGACCACGGTCGCCAAGGTCGTACCACTGCTGCTGTTCGTGCTGATCGCCCTGTTCGCCTTCAAGCTGGACATCTTCACCGCCGACATCTGGGGCGTGAAGAACCCGGACCTGGGCAGCGTGATGAACCAGGTGCGCAACATGATGCTGGTCACCGTGTGGGTGTTCATCGGCATCGAGGGCGCGAGCATCTTCTCGTCCCGGGCGGAAAAACGCTCGGACGTGGGCAAGGCCACCGTCATCGGCTTCATCACCGTGCTGCTGTTCCTGGTGCTGGTGAACGTGCTGTCCCTGGGGATCATGACCCAGCCGGAACTGGCCAAGCTGCAGAACCCGTCCATGGCGGCGGTACTGGAACATGTGGTGGGCCACTGGGGCGCAGTGCTGATCAGCGTCGGCCTGATCATCTCGCTGCTGGGAGCGCTGCTGTCCTGGGTGCTGCTGTGCGCGGAGATCATGTTCGCCGCGGCCAAGGACCACACCATGCCGGAGTTCCTGCGCCGCGAGAACGCCAACCACGTACCGGCCAACGCCCTGTGGCTGACCAACGCCATGGTGCAGATCTTCCTGATCATCACCCTGTTCTCGGCCAGCACCTACCTGTCGCTGATCTACCTCGCCACCTCGATGATCCTGGTGCCCTACCTGTGGTCGGCGGCCTACGCGGTGCTGCTGGCGGTGCGCGGCGAAAGCTACGAACAGGCCCTGGCCGAACGCAAGAAGGACCTGGTCATCGGCGGCATCGCCCTGCTCTACGCGATCTGGCTGCTGTACGCCGGCGGGGTCAAGTACCTGCTGCTCTCGGCCCTGCTCTACGCCCCCGGCGTGGTGCTGTTCGCCAAGGCCAAGATGGAACTGCACAAACCGATTTTCACCAACGTCGAGAAGCTGATTTTTGCCGCGGTGGTCATAGGCGCCCTGGTGGCGGCCTACGGACTCTACGACGGCTTCCTGACCCTGTAGCACGGCCTTTGAAGCCACACCCCGATTGTTTTGTCTCTGGAGGATCACAGTAATGACCACGGAAAAAGTTAAGTACGGCGTCCATTCCGAAGCCGGCAAACTGCGCAAAGTCATGGTTTGCTCCCCAGGCCTGGCCCATCAGCGGCTGACCCCGAACAACTGCGATGAACTGCTGTTCGATGATGTGCTGTGGGTGGCCCAGGCCAAACGCGACCATTTCGATTTCGTCACCAAGATGCGCGAGCGGGACATTGATGTGCTGGAAATGCACAACCTGCTGACCGACATCGTCGCCATGCCCGAAGCCCTGGACTGGATTCTGGAGCGCAAGATCACCGCCAACCAGGTCGGCCTGGGCCTGGTCAATGAGGTCGGTTCGTGGCTGCGCAGCCTGGAGCCGCGCAAGGTCGCCGAGTTCCTGATCGGCGGCGTGTCCGCCGATGACCTGCCCACCAGCTTCGGTGGCAAGACCATCGAGATGTTCCGCGACTTCCTCGGCCACTCCAGCTTCATCCTGCCGCCGCTGCCCAACACCCAGTTCACCCGCGACACCACCTGCTGGATCTACGGCGGCGTGACCCTGAACCCGATGTACTGGCCGGCGCGACGCCAGGAAACCCTGCTGACCACCGCCATCTACAAGTTCCACCCCGAGTTCACCCACGCCGACTTCCAGATCTGGTACGGCGACCCGGACCAGGAACACGGCAACGCCACCCTGGAAGGCGGCGACGTGATGCCCATCGGCAATGGCGTGGTCCTGATCGGCATGGGCGAGCGCTCCTCGCGCCAGGCCATCGGCCAACTGGCGCTGAACCTGTTCAAGCACAAGGCCGTGGAGCGGGTGATCGTCGCCGGCCTGCCGAAATCCCGCGCAGCGATGCACCTGGACACCGTGTTCAGCTTCTGCGACCGCGACCTGGTCACGGTCTTCCCGGAAGTGGTGAGCCAGATCGTCGCCTTCAGCCTGCGCCCTGACGAAAGCAAGCCGGGCGGCATCGACGTGCGCCGCGAGGAAACCAGCTTCCTCGACACCGTGGCCAAGGCCCTCAACCTCAAGGCCCTGCGCGTGGTGGAAACCGGTGGCAACAGCTTCGCCGCCGAACGCGAGCAATGGGACGACGGCAATAACGTGGTGGCCGTGGAACCGGGCGTGGTCATCGGCTACGACCGCAACACCTACACCAACACCCTGCTGCGCAAGGCCGGGGTCGAGGTCATCACCATCAGCGCCGGCGAACTGGGCCGGGGCCGTGGCGGCGGCCACTGCATGACCTGCCCGATCATCCGCGACCCGATCGACTACTAAGCGCCCCTATCCGACATAGCAGCTTGCCGTTGCCCCCACAAAGGGCCTCGGCAAGTGGACGACCGAAATCAAAGGAGATCCATCATGGCTTTCAATATTCACAACCGTAACCTGCTGAGCCTGGAACACCACACTCCACGCGAGCTGCGCTACCTGCTGGACCTGTCCCGCGACCTGAAACGCGCCAAGTACACCGGCACCGAGCAGCAGCACCTCAAGGGCAACAACATCGCCCTGATCTTCGAAAAAACTTCGACCCGCACCCGTTGCGCCTTCGAAGTGGCGGCCTATGACCAGGGTGCCAACGTCACCTACATCGACCCCAACTCGTCGCAGATCGGCCACAAGGAAAGCATGAAGGACACCGCCCGGGTGCTGGGGCGCATGTACGACGCCATCGAGTACCGCGGCTTCAAGCAGGAAATCGTCGAAGAACTGGCGAAGTTCGCCGGGGTGCCGGTGTTCAACGGCCTGACCGACGAATACCACCCGACCCAGATGATCGCCGACGTACTGACCATGCGTGAGCACGCCGACAAGCCGATCCATGAAATCAGCTACGCCTACCTGGGTGATGCGCGTAACAACATGGGCAACTCGCTGCTGCTGGTGGGCGCCAAGCTCGGCATGGACGTGCGCATCTGCGCGCCCAAGGCCCTGTGGCCCCATGACGACCTGGTGCAACGCTGCAAGCAATACGCCGAGGAAAGCGGTGCCCGCATCACCCTCACCGAAGACCCGAAAGCCGCGGTCAAGGGCGTGGACTTCATCCACACCGACGTCTGGGTGTCCATGGGCGAGCCGGTGGAGGCCTGGGCCGAACGCATCGAGCAACTGCTGCCGTACCAGGTCAATGCCCAGTTGATGAAAGCCACCGGCAACCCACGGACCAAGTTCATGCACTGCCTGCCGGCCTTCCACAACAGCGATACCAAGGTCGGCAAGCAGATCGCCGAACAGTATCCGCACCTGGCCAACGGCATTGAAGTGACCGACGACGTGTTCGAATCGCCAGCCTGCATCGCCTTCGAGCAAGCGGAAAACCGCATGCACACCATCAAGGCGATCCTGGTTTCGACCCTGGCCGACCTCTAACCCGCCTCCCCCTGCCGGGGCCGGCTTGCCAGCCAACCGCTGTTCGTTGGCAAGCCGGCGCCTGCAGAGCCCCTAGAAGGACTGCATTATGCGTATCGTCGTTGCACTGGGCGGTAACGCCCTGCTCCGCCGTGGTGAACCCATGACCGCGGACAACCAACGCGCCAACATCCGCATCGCCACCGAACAGATCGCCAAGATCCATCCCGGCAACCAGCTGGTGATCGCTCACGGCAATGGTCCGCAGGTGGGCCTGCTGTCGCTGCAGGCGGCGGCCTATACCCAGGTTTCGCCCTACCCGCTGGACGTGCTCGGTGCCGAGACCGAAGGCATGATCGGCTACATCATCGAACAGGAACTGGGCAACCTGCTGGACTTCGAGGTGCCCTTCGCCACCTTGCTGACCCAGGTGGAAGTGGATGCCAAGGACCCGGCCTTCAAGAACCCGACCAAGCCCATCGGCCCGGTCTACAGCCAGGAAGAAGCCGAGAAGCTGGCCAAGGAGAAAGGCTGGGCCATCGCCCCGGACGGCGACAAGTACCGCCGGGTGGTGGCCAGCCCGAAACCCAAGCGCATCTTCGAGATCCGCCCGATCAAGTGGCTGCTGGAAAAGAGCAGCATCGTGATCTGTGCCGGCGGTGGCGGCATTCCGACCATGTACGGCGAGGACGGCAAGCTCCGGGGCATCGAGGCGGTGATCGACAAGGACCTGTGTTCGGCGCTGCTGGCCGAGCAACTGGAGGCTGATCTGCTGGTGATCGCCACCGACGTCAACGCAGCCTTCATCGACTTCGGCAAGCCGACCCAGAAGGCCATCGCCCAGGCCCATCCGGATGAAATGGACAAGCTGGGCTTTGCCGCCGGCTCCATGGGACCCAAGGTCCAGGCCGCCTGCGAATTTGCCCGGCACACTGGCAAAGTCGCGGTGATCGGTTCACTCTCGGACATCGAAGCGATCGTCCAGGGCAAGGCCGGTACCCGCATCAGCACGGCGCAACCCGGCATCCGCTACCTGTAAGACGCTTGCTGTAAGAACTCGGGGCAGGCCCGGTGCCTGCCCTCCTGTCAAAGCCCTGGAGGAGAGACGCCTATGGCCATGTTTGAGCCCGGTCACCTGCATATCGAGCGCCATGCGCTGAGCAAGGACGACTTCAGCTACAACCTGTGCATCGACTATGAACTGGCCCAGGACCCCAAGGAGGGTCACGGCATGCTGTTCACCCTGCACGGCACCATCGAAGGCAAATCCTTGAAAGAGCAGTTCTTCCTGGCCAAGGACCTGGCCTTCGACTTTGCCCGTCACGCCACCCGCATCGCCCAGCAGTACGGTTTGCCCAAGAGCGCCAGCATTGCCTCCATGCACAAGTACTACGACGAGATGTTCGAAGACGTGCGCAAGCAGCTGAACGTCAAGCCCGGCGACCCGATCAACCCCGAACACCTGGCATAACCCCTCTTCTGTAGGAGCCGGCCTGCCGGCGAAATGACCACCGCCATACCTGGGTGCCTGGTCCGCCTTCGCCGGCACGCCGGCTCCTACGACAGCTCCAGCGATTTCGACTAAGGCTCTCGCCCAAGGCATACTGGCGCCCTTCAGTGTTCCAGAAGCCTCTGTCGCCTCATGCGTATCCACGTCAGCTTCATCGACCGCGTCGGCATCACCCAGGAAGTCCTGGCCCTGCTGGGCGGGCGCAATCTCAACCTGGATGCGGTGGAAATGGTGCCACCCAACGTCTATATCGATGCCCCGACCCTGAGCCCCCAGGTCCTGGAGGAATTGCGCGACGCGCTGTTCAACGTGCGCGGCGTGCAGGCGGTGACCGTGGTCGACATCCTTCCCGGGCAACGCCGGCACTTGCAGCTGGACGCCTTGCTGGCGGCCATGACCGATCCGGTGCTGGCCCTGGACAGCGCCGGTAAAGTGCTGCTGGCCAACCCGGCGCTGATCGCCCTGTATGGCCGCGAGCCGGCCGGGGAAAGCGTCGCCGAACTGTTTGCCGATCCGGCGCTGCTGGAGGCCCTGCTGGAAAATGGCTTTCGCCTGCCGCTACGGGAAATCATCGTCAATGGCCAGACCCTGCTGCTGGACGCCACGCCCATCACCGACGCCGGCGCGCTGCTGACCCTGTACCAGCCCAACCGCATCGGCGAGCGGCTGTCGGCCCTGCACCACGATCACGCCGAGGGCTTCGATGCCCTGCTCGGCGAATCACCGGCGATTCGCACCCTCAAGGCCCGGGCACAACGGGTCGCGGCCCTGGATGCACCTCTGCTGATCCAGGGCGAAACCGGCACCGGCAAGGAGCTGGTGGCCCGTGCCTGCCACGCCATCAGCGCCCGGCACAGCGCGCCGTTCCTGGCCCTGAACTGCGCGGCGCTACCGGAAAACCTGGCCGAGAGCGAACTGTTCGGCTATGCCCCCGGCGCCTTTACCGGTGCCCAGCGCGGCGGCAAGCCGGGGCTGATGGAGCTGGCCAACCAGGGCACGGTGTTTCTCGATGAAATCGGCGAGATGTCGCCCTATCTGCAAGCCAAGCTGCTGCGCTTTCTCAATGACGGCAGCTTTCGCCGGGTGGGCGGCGATCGCGAGATCAAGGTCAATGTGCGCATCCTCAGCGCCACCCACCGCGACCTGGAGAAAATGGTCGGCGAAGGCAGCTTCCGCGAGGACCTGTTCTACCGCCTCAACGTCCTCAACGTGGAAGTGCCGCCGCTGCGCGAGCGCGGCCAGGACATCCTGCTGCTGGCCCGCTACTTCATGCAGCAAGCCTGCGCGCAGATCCAGCGCCCGGTGTGTCGCCTGACCCCGGGCACCTATCCGGCGCTGCTGAGCAACCGCTGGCCGGGCAACGTGCGCCAGTTGCAGAACGTGATCTTTCGCGCGGCGGCCATCTGCGAAAGCAACCTGGTGGACATCGGCGACCTGGACATCGCCGGCACGTCGGTGGCACGGCAGAACGACACCGAAATCGAAAGCCTGGAACAGGCCGTGGAAAGCTTCGAGAAAGAGCTGCTGGAAAACCTCTACGTGCACTACCCCTCGACCCGCCAACTGGCCAACCGCCTGCAGACCTCCCACACCGCCATCGCCCATCGCCTGCGCAAGTACGGCATTCCCAACAAGGCCTGACCGGCTCCCCTGGGGCAGGAGCCGGCTGGCCGGCGAAGGGCTGCCTGGGCCTGGCGCGGCCCTTGCGGGCACCTTCACTGGCAAGACCCGAGCCTGAACCCCGCGCCGCGTCTTGCGTTCTGGAAGCGACCTGCAACTGTACTGAAAGCGCTACAGCGGAACGATTTCGCTACACGGCCTTGTAATCGCTGCCGTGCAAGGCTTTGATCCTCAAAGCCTTTTCTCCACGCCGTCAGCTGTAGCGATTTCGCTACACGAGAACGCGGCGGGCACTCAGCCACAATACTTAACTCATTGATTTTAAAGGGATAACTATTTATTGGCCGCATTCTTGCTATGGGTATTGTCATCCGGCTCGGCCCCGCACGAGCATTCAATCGCGTCCACCAGACGAGTCTGGCCCCTGAGGAGTTTCCATGAGCGAGTTGCGTTTTACTGAAGATCACGAATGGCTGCGTAGCGAAGCGGATGGCAGTGTCACCGTCGGCATCACGGCTTTCGCCCAGAACGCCCTGGGTGATGTGGTGTTTGTGCAACTGCCGGAGCTGCAGAGCTACGCAAAGGGCGCCGAAGCCGCCACCGTGGAGTCGGTAAAGGCCGCCAGCGGCGTGTACATGCCGCTCGACGGTGAAGTGGTCGCCACCAACCCGGCCCTGGAAGACAGCCCTGAGCTGGTCAACGAAGACCCGCTGGGCGAAGGCTGGTTCTTCCGCTTCATTCCCGCCGATGCCGCCGCTGTCGGCCAACTGCTGGATCAGGACGCCTACGACCGCCTGATCAAAGCCAGCGCCGAAGCCTGAGGAGCCCGTCATGACCGTCAACCTGACTACCGCCAACGAATTCATCGCGCGCCACATCGGCCCGCGCCAGGCCGATGAGCAAGCCATGCTCAACAGCCTGGGCTTCGACTCCCTGGAAGCCCTGAGCGCCAGCGTGATTCCCGACAGCATCAAGGGCACCAGCGTGCTGGACCTGGGCCAGGGCCAGAGCGAAGCCGAGGCCCTGGCCTCGATCAAGGCCATCGCCGCCAAGAACCAGCTGTTCAAGACCTACATCGGCCAGGGCTACTACAGCTGCCATACCCCCTCGCCGATCCTGCGCAACCTGCTGGAAAACCCGGCCTGGTACACCGCCTACACTCCCTACCAGCCGGAAATTTCCCAGGGTCGCCTGGAAGCCCTGCTGAACTTCCAGACCCTGATCAGCGACCTGACCGGCCTGCCGATCGCCAATGCCTCGCTGCTGGACGAAGGCACCGCCGCCGCCGAAGCCATGACCTTCTGCAAGCGCCTGAGCAAGAACAAGGGCAGCCATACCTTCTTCGCCTCGGTGCATTGCCACCCGCAAACCCTGGACGTACTGCGCACCCGTGCCGAGCCCCTGGGAATCAACGTGGTGGTGGGCGATGAGCGCAAGCTGACCGACGTCAGCCCGTTCTTCGGTGCCCTGCTGCAATACCCGGCGAGCAACGGCGACCTGTTCGACTACCGCGAACTGACCGAGCGCTTCCACGCCGCCAACGCCATGGTGGCCGTGGCCGCCGACCTGCTGGCCCTGACCCTGCTGACTCCGCCGGGGGAATTTGGCGCCGACGTGGCCATCGGCAGCGCCCAGCGCTTCGGTGTACCGCTGGGCTTCGGTGGCCCGCATGCGGCCTATTTCTCCACCCGCGATGCCTTCAAGCGCGACATGCCGGGCCGCCTGGTGGGCGTCTCCGTAGACCGTTTCGGCAAGCCGGCCCTGCGCCTGGCCATGCAGACCCGCGAGCAGCATATCCGTCGCGAAAAGGCCACCAGCAACATCTGCACCGCCCAGGTCCTGCTGGCCAACATTGCCAGCATGTATGCCGTCTATCACGGTCCCAAGGGCCTGATTCAGATTGCCCAGCGCATCCACCAGTTGACCGCGATCCTGGCCAAGGGCCTGAAGGCGCTGGGGCTGGTCGTGGAGCAGGACAACTTCTTCGACACCCTGAGCCTGCACACCGGTGCCGGCACCGCCGCGCTGCACGACAAGGCACGCGCCCAGGGCATCAACCTGCGGGTAATCGACGCTGAGCGCCTTGGCCTGTCCCTGGACGAAACCACCACCCAGGCCGACGTCGAAGGCCTGTGGAGCCTGCTGGGCGACGGCCAGGCCGCGCCGGACTTCGCCGCGCTGGCGGCCACGGTGAACAGCAGCATCCCCGCGGCCCTGGTCCGTCAGTCGGCGATCCTCAGCCACCCGGTGTTCAACCGCTATCACTCGGAAACCGAGCTGATGCGCTACCTGCGCAAGCTGGCGGACAAGGACCTGGCCCTGGATCGCACCATGATCCCCCTGGGCTCCTGCACCATGAAGCTCAACGCCGCCAGCGAGATGATTCCGATCACCTGGGCCGAATTCGGTGCGCTGCACCCCTTCGCCCCGGCCGAGCAGAGTGCTGGCTACCAGCAACTGACCACCGAGCTGGAGGCGATGCTCTGCGCCGCGACCGGCTACGACGCCGTCTCCCTGCAACCCAACGCCGGTTCCCAGGGTGAGTACGCCGGCCTGCTGGCCATCCGAGCCTATCACCAGAGCCGTGGCGATGACCGTCGCGACATCTGCCTGATTCCGTCATCGGCCCACGGCACCAACCCGGCCACCGCCAACATGGCCGGCATGCGCGTGGTGGTCACCGCCTGCGACGCCCGCGGCAACGTCGATATCGAAGACCTGCGGGCCAAGGCCATCGAGCACCGCGAACACCTCGCCGCGCTGATGATCACCTACCCGTCGACCCACGGCGTGTTCGAGGAAGGCATCCGCGAAATCTGCGGCATCATTCATGACAACGGCGGCCAGGTGTACATCGACGGCGCCAACATGAATGCCATGGTCGGCCTCTGCGCGCCGGGCAAATTCGGTGGCGACGTGTCCCACCTGAACCTGCACAAGACCTTCTGCATTCCCCACGGCGGTGGCGGCCCGGGCGTGGGCCCGATCGGCGTCAAGTCGCACCTGGCGCCCTTCCTCCCCGGTCACGCCGCGCTGGAGAACAAGAAAGGCGCGGTGTGTGCCGCACCGTTCGGCAGCGCCAGCATCCTGCCGATCACCTGGATGTACATCCGCATGATGGGCGGCGCCGGCCTCAAGCGCGCATCGCAGCTGGCGATCCTCAACGCCAACTACATTTCGCGGCGCCTGGAAGAGCACTACCCCGTGCTCTACACCGGCAGCAACGGCCTGGTGGCCCACGAATGCATCCTCGACCTGCGTCCGCTGAAAGACAGCAGCGGCATCAGCGTCGATGACGTGGCCAAGCGCCTGATCGATTTCGGCTTCCACGCCCCGACCATGTCGTTCCCGGTGGCCGGCACCCTGATGATCGAGCCGACCGAAAGCGAATCCAAGGAAGAACTGGACCGCTTCTGCGACGCCATGATCCGCATCCGCGAGGAAATCCGCGCGGTGGAAAACGGCACCCTGGACAAGGACGACAACCCGCTGAAGAACGCTCCTCACACGGCAGCAGAACTGGTGGGTGAATGGTCCCACCCGTACAGCCGTGAGCAGGCCGTATACCCAGTGGCCTCGCTGATCGAAGGCAAGTACTGGCCGCCGGTTGGCCGGGTCGACAACGTGTTCGGCGACCGCAACCTGGTGTGTGCCTGCCCGTCGATCGAAAGCTACGCCTAAGGCAGCCACAAGCTAGTAGCCTCAAGCTGCAAGAAAGAGCCGATCGGCGTCTGACTTGCAGCTTGTCGCTTGCCGCTGCCTCTATAACAAGAAACCGGAGAACCAACATGTCCCTGAGCGTGTTCGACCTGTTCAAGATTGGCATCGGCCCCTCCAGCTCCCACACCGTTGGCCCGATGCGCGCGGCTGCGCGTTTTGTCGAAGGCCTGCGTCGCGATGACCTGCTGGCGGCTACCGCCTGCGTCAAGGTCGAGCTGTACGGCTCGCTGGGCGCCACCGGCAAGGGCCACGGCAGCGACAAGGCGGTATTGCTGGGCCTGGAAGGCGAACAACCGGACACCGTGAATACCGAGAACATCGCCACTCGGCTGCAGGCGATACGCAGCAGCGGGCGAATCAACCTGCTCGGTGAACACAGCATTGCGTTCAACGAGAAAGAACACCTGGCAATGATCCGCAAACCCCTGGCCTATCACCCCAATGGCATGATTTTTCGTGCTTTCGATAGCGCCGGCTTGCAGATCCGCAGCCGCGAGTACTACTCCGTGGGCGGTGGTTTCGTGGTCGACGAAGACGCCGCCGGCGCCGACCGTATCGTCGAAGACACCACTCGCCTGACCTTCCCCTTCAAGACCGCCAAGGAGCTGCTGCAACATTGCAGCACCTATGGCCTGTCCATCAGCCAGGTGATGCTGACCAACGAAAGCGCCTGGCGCCCGGAAGCGGAAACCCGCGCCGGCCTGCTGAAGATCTGGCAGGTGATGCAGGACTGCGTGGCTGCCGGTTGCCGCAATGAAGGCATCCTGCCGGGCGGGCTCAAGGTCAAGCGGCGCGCCGCCGCCCTGCACCGCCAGTTGTGCCTGCACCCGGAGGCCGCGCTGCGTGATGCGCTGTCGGTGCTGGACTGGGTCAATCTCTACGCCCTGGCGGTCAACGAGGAAAACGCCAACGGCGGACGCGTGGTCACGGCGCCCACCAATGGTGCGGCCGGGATCATCCCGGCGGTGTTGCACTACTACATGCGCTTCACTCCCGGGGCCAACGAAGACGGGGTGGTGCGTTTTCTCCTCACGGCCGCGGCCATCGGCATCCTGTACAAGGAAAACGCCTCGATCTCCGGCGCCGAAGTCGGCTGCCAGGGCGAAGTGGGCGTGGCCTGCTCGATGGCCGCCGGGGCCTTGTGCGAAGTCCTCGGCGGCAGCGTGCAGCAGGTGGAGAACGCCGCGGAAATCGGCATGGAACACAACCTCGGGCTGACCTGCGACCCGATCGGCGGCCTGGTGCAGGTGCCCTGCATCGAGCGCAACGCCATGGGTTCGGTGAAGGCCATCAATGCGGTGCGCATGGCCCTGCGCGGCGACGGGCAACATTTCGTCTCCCTCGACAAGGTCATCCGCACCATGCGCCAGACCGGCGCCGACATGAAAAGCAAATACAAGGAGACCGCCCGTGGCGGTCTGGCCGTGAACATTATCGAGTGCTGATACGCCGCCCGTATCCGCACGTTTTTTCAGGAGTTGCCCATGTCCACCGAAACACTGTTGAAAACCCCACTGCACAGCCTGCACCTGGAGCTCGGCGCCCGCATGGTGCCATTCGCCGGTTACGACATGCCGGTGCAGTACCCGCCGGGAGTCATGAAGGAACACCAGCACACCCGTGAGCAGGCCGGGCTGTTCGATGTGTCCCACATGGGGCAGATTCTCCTGCGTGGCGCCAATGCCGCCCAGGCCCTGGAAACCCTGGTGCCGGTGGACATCATCGACCTGCCGGTGGGTATGCAGCGCTATGCCATGTTCACCAATGAACAGGGCGGCATCCTCGACGACCTGATGGTCGCCAATCTCGGCGACGACCAGCTGTTCCTGGTGGTCAACGCCGCCTGCAAGGAACAGGACCTGGCCCACCTGCGCCGCCATCTCGGCGAGCAGTGCGACATTCAGCCGCTGTTCGAGGAACGCGCCCTGCTGGCCCTGCAAGGCCCGGCGGCAGTCAAGGTACTGGCGCGCCTGGCGCCGGAAGTGGCCAGCATGACCTTCATGCAGTTCAAGCCGGTGACCGTGCTGGGTGTGGACTGCTTTGTCAGCCGTTCGGGCTACACCGGCGAAGACGGTTTCGAAATCTCGGTACCTGCCGAGCAGGCGGAAAAACTCGCCCGTGCCCTGCTGGCCGAACCGGAAGTGGCGGCCATCGGCCTGGGCGCCCGCGACTCCCTGCGCCTGGAAGCCGGCCTGTGCCTGTATGGCCATGACATGAACAGTGACACCACACCGATTCAGGCCAGCCTGCTGTGGGCCATCTCCAAGGCTCGCCGCGCGGACGGCGCACGTGCCGGCGGGTTCCCTGGTGCCGAGGTGATCTTTGCCCAACAACAGGGCGGCGTCGATCGCAAACGTGTCGGCCTGCTGCCTCAGGAACGCACGCCAGTGCGCGAAGGTGCGGAAATCGTCGACGCCGAAGGGAACATCATCGGCAGCGTATGCAGCGGTGGCTTTGGTCCGACCCTCGGCGCTCCATTGGCGATGGGTTACCTCGATATCCAGCACTGTGCACTTGATACGCCAGTTGCAGCGATAGTACGTGGGAAAAAGGTGCCAATGCTTGTAAGCAAAATGCCATTCGTAGCCCAACGCTACTACCGAGGCTGAGGGACTGTTTCTATAAGTAACGCGGTTGCGTTAAAAGTGCACTAATCTGTAACGCAACCGCCATAAAACAGTGCATATTTTCGCTACTGAACACTACTTATAACGCCCGAAAACAATTGAACAACTCTATCGAATAAGGCCTGCACGCTAGTTCCGCCAAACCTCGGAAAGCTGAGTAAAACCGGGGCTTCGCGGGGCTTGTTTTTTCTCCCGTAGTTGGCGTAGAGTTTCCCCACTGTGTTTGCATGGGTCGCTTGGAATCGTGACCTGGGCAGTAGCCAACAAGTTTGCTACAACCCGTTCGACGTCTCTTACTTTCCTGCAACCCAGCCCAGTACTCTTCCACGAGGAAGAGACTGTCATTAATTTTTTAGCGTCAAAGGAAATAAGAAATGTCCCAACGTCAGAGCGGTACCGTCAAGTGGTTTAACGACGAGAAAGGTTTTGGTTTTATCACTCCAGAAAGCGGTCCGGATCTGTTCGTACACTTCCGCGCTATTCAGGGCAACGGCTTCAAGAGCCTGAAAGAAGGCCAAAAAGTGACCTTCATCGCTGTGCAAGGCCAGAAAGGCATGCAAGCTGACGAAGTACAAGCAGAAGCTTAATCGTCTGTAACGAAAAAGCCCCTGATGCTGACATCAGGGGCTTTTTTGTGCGCGCAATTCCGTAAAATGGCTTCTTTTTTCAGTCGAGAGCCTGTCATGTCGAAGCATCTGCTAAGCCCCCAAGGCGATTTCCCTACTGTCGGCCTGGGACGTCGCCTGGCAGCGATGTTCTATGATTTTCTACTGTGCGTCGCCCTGCTGATCGTCACCGGCGGCATCTACAAATTTATCCAGATGCAGATCATCGGCGAAGCGCGGATGCGTGCCTTGACCGAATCCGGCGCTCTGGATGGCGACCCACTGTACTCCACCGTCCTGCTGTTTGTGCTGTTCGGCTTCTTCGCCAAATTCTGGACCCATTCAGGGCAGACCCTGGGCATGCAGGTCTGGGGCATCCGCGTACAGAACGCCGATGGCAGCCGCATCAGCTTGTGGCAGGCATTGCTGCGCTTCATGGTATCGATCGCGTCCTGGCTGTGTGCCGGCCTGGGCTTCTTCTGGGTGCTGGTGGACAAGCAGAAACGCAGCTGGCATGACATCTACTCCAACACCCAGCTGGTACGCATCCCTAAACAGAAGAAATAACCCGCCACCAACAAAAACGCCCCGACAAGTCGGGGCGTTTGCATGACTACGCAATAAAACCGCTCAGGCGTTGCCCGCCAGTTTCATTCGTGCCGCCTGGGTGAAGTCCAGCATGCGCTTGAGCGGTCGAACGGCATTGGGGATCAGCGCCGGGTCCACTTGAATCTCGTTGCTGCCCTGTTGCAGGCACTGCAGGGTGCGCTCCAGGGTGTTCATGGCCATCCACGGGCAATGGGCGCAACTGCGGCACGCTGCGCCGTTACCGGCCGTAGGCGCCTCGATGAACACCTTGTCCGGGCACAGCTGCTGCATCTTGTAGAAGATGCCGCGGTCGGTGGCGACGATGAAGGTCTTGTTCGGCAGACGCTGTGCGGCGGCGATCAGCTGGCTGGTGGAACCGACCGCATCCGCCAGTTCGATCACCGAGCTGGGGGACTCGGGGTGCACCAGGATGGCAGCCTCCGGGTACAGCGCCTTCATGTCTTCCAATTGCTTGGACTTGAACTCTTCGTGAACGATGCAGGCTCCGTCCCAGAGCAGCATGTCGGCCCCGGTCTGGCGCTGGATGTAGGTGCCCAGGTGCTTGTCCGGGCCCCAGATGATCTTCTCGCCGTTATCCATCAGGCTTTCGACGATCTCCAGCGCACAGCTGGAAGTCACCACCCAGTCGGCACGGGCTTTGACCGCCGCCGAGGTGTTGGCATAAACCACCACGGTGCGCTCGGGGTGCTGATCGCAGAAGGCCGAGAACTCGTCCACCGGGCAACCCAGGTCGAGCGAGCAAGTGGCCTCCAGCGTCGGCATCAGCACGCGTTTTTCAGGGTTGAGAATCTTCGCCGTCTCCCCCATGAAGCGCACCCCGGCCACCACCACGGTCTTGGCCGGATGAGCGTTGCCGAAACGGGCCATTTCCAGAGAGTCGGAAACACAACCGCCGGTCTCTTCGGCCAGGGCCTGAATCACCGGATCACAATAGAAATGCGCAACCAGCACCGCGTCCTGAGCCTTGAGCTCTGCAGCGATAGCAGCACGAAAATGGGCCTCTTGCTCAGCACTCAAGGGTTTGGGCTGTTTGGCGTCGAGGTGGGCTTGAACCAGAAGGCGTTCGGAAATTTGCGTCATGTTCGCAAGACCTGCAGGCGCTTGGGCGCGAAAGTCGAGTATACCACCGGCTCCGGACCGATTAGGGCCCCGCCGGGAGAGTGAGTTCATCAGGTACGGACAGCATTTGAGCCGCGCAAGGCTACAGAATATCCGGGGCATTCAAAAGCCAATTCTGTCCGGCGCCTGCTCCTTGCGACCCGGGTCGCCCCGCGCAAACACCACCCGCACGCACAACCCGCTCCTGGCCTGATCCTCGGAGTAAGCGAAATAGATCTCGGCGTCGTGGCGCTCACGATGGAGAGCCCCAGCCCCAGCCTCTCGCTCGCCAGATCACAAGGCGCACAGCACTGTCGCCCAGTAGAACCATTCGTGCCGAAGAGTAACGACCTGTCGGATCGAAAGACTGCGTTCAACGCCGTACCAGACAGCCAGGTTGATCGCCAACAGCAGCGCAAACGCCTGACTGCGCCTGAATTGGCGCGAGACAGAGGTTACAAGGGAAAACTTAGCTGAAACCGAGCGGGCTTTGACGCGTCAGCCATGCCTCGTGAAATGCCCGTCCAGCGGCATTCCCACGCGCTTCGCAGGCTGTAGCAAGGCCCATGCTTGCACGGCTCGGTGGGCGCTCAGAGCATAGAGAGTTTTTTTTTACAATTAATAGCATTTTGAACTTTCTACGCTAACGTCAGATAACGAAACAGTTATCTGGGATCAGCAAGGAAAAGCCTATTTCAGAGTGCTCTGACGAATGATTCGTGGCGCCCGACTGTCCCGGCTGACCCTCCCAGCCAATCAAGGAAGCAGTAAATGAACAGTGATTGCTTGCAGGTACTCAGGCGAGTGACATGGACACTCATTTTCGCGGCTTTACCTACAGGAGTGACCCTGGCGGCAGCGAACAATTGTGCGGGGCTGGAACCACTACCGGCAGTGCTTGAAGTCAGCGAGGGCATGCAGACAGCCATACGCTCTCCCGTGGCCATCACCCGGCTGGCGGTGGGTGATCCGAAAATCGTCGACGTACACCTCAATGGCAATGACTCCTACCTGCTGACTGGCATTGCGCCCGGCGCCACCAGCCTGATGGTCTGGAGCGCCTGTTCCAGTTCGCCACGGCAAAGCATGGTCTTCGTCCAGGGCAAAGCAGCCCAATCGCTGGTGGGCTCGCAACTACCCCCTTCTGAAAGTCCCCTGCTGCCCAGCCAGGTGCAGACCGACATCCGCTTTGTCGAAGTCAGCCGTACCAAGCTGAAGGAAGCCAGTACCTCGATCTTCGGCAAGAGCGGCAACTTTCTGTTTGGCTCGCCCAATTCCGTTCCCGGCGTCACGGTGACGCCCGGGCAGGTCGGCAACCTGGCACCCCGTATCCCGCTGAATAATGGCAGCTTCAATATCGGCTTTGGCGGCGGCAATGTGCTGGGGATTATCAACGCACTTGAAGGCAGCGGCTTCGCCTATACCCTGGCGCGTCCCAGCCTGGTGGCCCTGAGCGGGCAGAGTGCGAGTTTCCTGGCCGGTGGCGAGGTGCCGATCCCGGTGCCGAGCTCTGGCAGCGACAACATTTCCATCGAGTACAAGGAGTTCGGTATCCGCCTGACCCTGACCCCTACCGTCATCGGCAACAACCGCATCGCCCTGAAAGTGGCGCCGGAAGTCAGCGAACTCGATTACAACAACGGAGTGGTAATCTCCAGCACCAGAGTTCCGGCGCTGATTGTCCGGCGTACCGACACCAGCATTTCCCTGGCTGACGGCGAGAGCTTCGTGATCAGTGGCCTGATCAGCACCAACAACAGCTCCAGCGTGAGCAAGCTGCCAGGCCTGGGCAACATTCCCATCATCGGCGCGTTCTTTCGCGACTCCACGATCAATCGTGAAGAAAAGGAGCTGCTGATGGTGGTCACCCCCCATCTGGTGCAACCACTGGCCGCCAATGCTCAGTTGCCTTCACTACCAGGTGAGCAGATGCGCAATTACGATCCGAACTGGTTCCGCATGTACTTCCTGGAAGACGGCGACTTTGATCGGCGCAGTGGACTATCGCAATGAACCAGCACCTAACCTCCTCCCTGGTGATGAAATTGAGTAATCCGGGCCTCGACAGGCCGCGCCTGGAGGTCATGACCCGAGCATCGAGCGCGTTTCGGGAGCGGAAAATGAAAGCCATGATAGTGGCGATAGGGTTGGCGATACTCGGTGGCTGCGCCTCACCTGGAGGCGCATCCTGGTCGTCGCTGAGCGCTCCGGAAAACTGCGCCAAGATCAACTCCGACCAGGAATTGTCACTCAGCCTGGCAGACGAAATGATTAACGGCGGCAAACTGCATGCTGGCCTGGCCAACCTGCAACGCCTGCCGGACGACCTTCCGGCAGTGCGCCTGCGCAAGGCCAAGATCTACCGCCTGCTGGGACAACGCGAAGCCGACCCGCTATACCGCAGTCTGCTCGGCGGTTGCCTGGCCGCGGAAGGCGAACATGGCCTGGGACAACTGGCCGCGGGGCGCGGCGATAACGAACAGGCCCTGGTGCACCTGCAACGTGCAGCCCGGCTTTCTCCCACCGACGAGAAAATCCGCAACGATCTGGGCGTGGTCTACCTCAATCAACGACGCCTGAAAGAAGCCCGGTTCGAGTTCATCACCGCCATGGAGCTCAAACAGTCGGATCAATTGGCGGCCCTCAATCTGGTGACCTTGCTGATCTATCAAGGGAACTGGAAGCAAGCTTCGGAAGTGGTCAGCCGTGTCGGCCTGAGTCCGGGGCAAGTCACCGAAGCCAAGGCCCGCGCAGAAAAACTCAGGACCACGGCGCCCAATGATCGGGTAGCGACCGCCGGCGATCCGGCGCAACCCGACGCCATCCCCTCGACAACGCAGAGGTAGTGATGAAACACAACATGCTCAGTTGCCTGGGCCTCTTGCTGCTTCCCCTTGCGGCTCAGGCCATCGAACCCGGTCCGTCCTCCCCACAGCAGCAGGTCACCGAAACCTGGTTGCAACTGCAAAACCGCAATCAGGTCGCGTCGCGCACGCCGCAGCCGGCGACTCCCGGTGAGCGGGAGTTGAGCCTGCAGCGCTGGATGGAGAGCTACAAACACGCGATCCCCGAGTACTACAAGGAATACTCGGGCAAGGGGAAATAAGCCGTTGCTGTCAGCGGCGCGCCTCAAGCCCGGCGGCCATCGTTCGACCCGCCCTCCTGCACCTGCCCCATCCGCTGATGGAGCAGGCTGGCAGGCATCTGCCGCGGCTCACGTCTTTCATAACTTCCCGAAGACCTTGAATACACCAATGATTGCCGGACCTATGGCCACCAGGAAAAAGCTCGGCCACAGGCAGAAAATCAATGGAAAGATCAACTTGGTCCCCACTTTTGCGGCCTTTTCCTCCGCCAGCTGAGTACGCCGGTCGCGAAACTCCTCGGCATAAATCCGCAAGGTCGTCCCCACGCTCGTACCAAAGCGGATGCTCTGCGCCAGCAGGCTCACCAGGCCCCGAATGTCCTCCAGCCCGGTCCGATCCGCCAGGCGCTTGAGCGCTTCGGTACTGGGAATACCGGCACGGATTTCAGAGTTGACCAGCGCCAGCTCCAGAGCCAGGTCCGGTTGGCTGACGGCCATTTCCTCGGACACCCGCTCGATGGCCTGGGGCAAGGCCAGGCCGGACTCGACACAGACCACCATCAGATCAAGCGCATCCGGAAAGGCCACCAGCAAGCGGGTCGTGCGCGCCTGCCGCCGCGCACTGACATAGATCGCCGGAGCCAGCCAGCCGATACCGGCCGCCAGAATCAGCAGGAAGATCCCCAGGAGCAGCGACAGCTTCGGAATCAGCGGCAACACCAGGACCACCAGGCCCAGCATGAGCAACGGCGACAGCAAGCGCAGGGCCCAGTACATCTGCACCGCCGCAGGCGAGCGATACCCCGCGTGTATCAGCAGGGTCCGGGTCGCTGAGACCTGGTCCTGCTCTTGCGCAACAAAACGCTGGCCGACCTGTTCAAGCATCAACTGCAGGTTGCTCGGTGCCTCCCGAGTCACCGCGCCATGGCCACGCTTGATCAGCAACAGGCGACGCTGCACCGGGTCTTGCAACCCCATCACCAGCAGCACCAGGGTCGCCGCCGCGAACACCACGCTCAGGCCGATGGCCGCGGAGAACAGCAGGCGCGCGAGCGCTTCGTTGCCCACCACGCGATTGATCAGACTCAATAGATAATCCATGACCTCACCCCCTGCGAACGCCGGTGTTCAAACCTGAATCCGAATGATTTTGCGTATCCAGAAAATGCCGATCAGCATCGCGACAAACGCCCCGATGACCAGCTTCTGGCCCAGTGGTTCCTGGAACAGCAAGGGCAGATAAGTCGGGCTCGAGAAAACGATCGCCGCCGCCAGTACGAAGGGCATGGAAACCAGTATCCAGCCCGACATGCGCCCCTCGGCCGAGAGCGTCCGGACCTTGCGCTGAAAGCGAAAGCGCCCACGGATCAGGCTGCTCAGGCGCTCCAGCACTTCCGTCAGGTTGCCCCCTGTTTCACGGTGGATCAGCACAGTGGTCACCAGCATCATCACCGTCATGCTCGGCATGCGCTCCAGCAGGCCAAGCATCGCCCGGCGCACGTCATTGCCGTAGTTGATGTCGGAAAACGTCAGGCCGAACTCATGAGCGACCGGGCCCTTGTGCTCATCGGCGACCAGTTGCAGGGTTTCATTGAACGGGTGTCCGGCCCGCAGTGCCCGGCACACGGCATCCAGCGCATCCGGCAAGCCCTCTTCGAATTCGGCAAAACGCTTGCCGCGGTCGCGGGAGATCTTCAGCACCGGCAACCAGAACACCGCCATCGCCGCCGGCAGCGCCACCCACCAGATTTGCAGAAGCACCCACAACAGCAAACCCACGGCACTCCCCAGCACCACCCCCAGCAACAGCACCCGATAGGCACGGTACTCATGACCGGACTGCTCGATCATCTGAGCCAGGCTTTCCATCGCGGGCAGTTGCTCCAGGCGAGCCTCCAGCGGTGACAGGCGACGTAAGTATTTCTGCCGCAGTATCGACTGCATGTTCGGCAGGTTGCTCGCGCGCTCCAGCAGATTGAGCCGGCCGCGAATACGCTTGCGCACCTTGCTGGCCTCACCGAACACCGGTATGACCAAGCCCTGGCTGAGAAGAAACATGGCGGTAAACACCATGCCGAGGAACGCCAGGATAAATTCGCTGGGGATCTGGCTCATGGCTGGTCCTCCATCCATTCCGGCCGGAACAGGCTCAACGGCAATTCAATGCCACGCTTGGCCAGTACGTTGCGAAACGCCGGCACCATTCCGGTGGGACGGAACTCGCCGACAACCTCACCTTTCTCACCAATGCCACTGCGCACAAAGCTGAAGATCTCGGTCATGGTGATGATTTCACCCTCCATGCCGTTGATCTCCTGCACGCTGACCAGGCGCCGCGTACCGTCCTCCTGACGCTCCAGCTGGATCACCACGCCAATGGCCGAGGCAATCTGCTGGCGCATGGCCTTGATCGGAAAGGTCGCCCCCGTCATCGAAACCATGTTCTCGATCCGCCCCAGGGCATCACGCGCGGTGTTGGCGTGAATGGTGGTCAGCGACCCATCGTGCCCGGTGTTCATCGCGGTCAACATGTCCAGCGCCTCGGCACCCCGCACCTCACCGATCACGATGCGGTCCGGGCGCATCCGCAGGCTGTTGCGCACCAGCTCCCGCTGGCTCACCTCGCCACGGCCTTCGATATTCGAAGGGCGGGTCTCCAGGCGCACCACATGGGGCTGCTGCAACTGCAGCTCGGCCGAGTCCTCGATGGTGACGATCCGCTCGTTATGCGGGATGAAGCTGGACAGCACATTGAGCATGGTGGTCTTGCCACTGCCGGTCCCGCCGGAAATCAGCACATTGAGCCGTCCACGGACGATGGCCTTGAGCATCAGGGCGATGGCCGGCGTCAGGGTGCCCATCTGCACCAGGCTCTCGGTATTGAGCAGGTCCACGGCAAAGCGGCGGATCGACATGCTCGGCCCGTCGATGGCCAGCGGCGGAATGATCGCGTTGACCCGCGAACCGTCCTTCAGGCGCGCGTCCACCAGTGGCGAAGACTCATCAATGCGCCGCCCCAGGCTGGAAACGATGCGGTCGATGATGTTCAGCAGATGATGATCGTCACGAAAGTGCACATCGGTCCTCTGCAACTTGCCGAAGCGCTCCACGTATACCGAGGCATGGCCATTGACCAGGATGTCGGACACCGTATGGTCGGCCAGCAGCGGCTCCAATGGCCCAAGCCCCAGCACTTCATCGGTGATCTGCTTGATGATCAACTGGCGACTGCTGGCACTGACCGGCGCCGAGTGTTCATCGAGCAACCGCAGGCTGAGCTCGCGGATCTGCCGCCCGGCGTCGGCCGGCTCCAGCGTATCCAGCAGGGACAGGTCCATGACCTTGAGCAACTGCTGGTAGATCTTCTCCCGCCACTCGGTCTCCATCGAACTGAGTTTGGTCCGGGTCTCGTAGAGCACATCGGGCACGCTGGCTTCCCAGGCCATGAGCACGCTGACGCAGTCCTCGCTGCTGATGGCTGCAGCTGGCCCATCTGCCGGGGCTGGCTTGCTGGATTGCTGACGCAAGCGATTTCGAAAGTCGCTGAGCATGGCTTACCCTCCGAACAGACGGCTGAAAGTACGTTTGAGCAGGCCCTGCTCCTCGGCCTGGATACCGATCAGGCGCTGACTCAACTCGCGCAAGGCCGTGGTGATGCCGGCACGCGGCGCGTGCAGCTCCAGTGGCACGCCGGTGTTCTGGCTCTCGCCAACCACCGCATAGTCGTTGGGCAGCTTGTGCAGATCGGTGCAGCGCAATGCCTCGGCAATGTCCTTGAGGCTGACGGCCGAGGACTTGTCGTAGCGATTCACCACCACCTGCAGTCGGTTGTTCTGCACCCCCAGGTCGTCGCGCAGAATGCGCAACAGGTGGGTGCCGTCCTTCAGGTGGCTGAGGCTCTGCTGCAGCACTATGAAGACGTGATCGGCATGCTCCAGGGTGATGCCGGTGAGATGGTCGATCTGCCGCGGCAGATCCACCACCACCCAGTCATAGGTGCTGCGCGCCAGGCGCAACAAACCTTCGAGCTGTTCAATGCGGATGTCCTGCGCCAGGAACAGCTCCCCGGTACGCCCTCCCAGCACATGCAGGGTGGGGCTGAAATGGCTGCAATAGCCGCGCAAGGCAATGCCATCCAGGGTCTCGACCTGCTGCAGCACCTCCACATGACTGTGTGTCGGCATGACATCGAAACAGTGGGTCACGCTGCCAAACTGCAGGTCCAGGTCCAGCAGCAGGGTTCGCCCCCCCCGCACGCTGAGCTGATGAGCCAGATTGCAGGCCAGCATGGAAGCGCCCGACCCGCCCTTGGCATTCATCACCGCAATCAACTTGCCCCCTGCCCCCTGCTCCGCATGGGCCTCCATCACCATACGGCCCAGGGCCGCCTGCAACTCTTCGGCGGCGACCGGCTCCGGCAGAAAGTCACGGGCTCCAGCCTGCATCGCCAGTCGCATGCCTTCACGCTCGTCCAACGGACCACAGACCAGAAGAGGCGGACGCTCCTTCACCGGATGCAGCAACAGCGCCGCCAGTTCCTCGCGCCACAGGTGGCTGACCCTCAACAACAGGAAGTCCGGCATCTGTTCCAACCCGTACAACGGATCGGTATGACCGTTGCTCACCAGGCGCGTGCTGACCTGCAGGCCGGGCAGTTTCGAGCACAGGGCTTTCAGATGACTCAGGGCCGGCGCATCCCGCCCACTGATCAGCAGGCGCATGCCGGATCTGTCAGCCGCAGGGGTGGCGGGGGCTGCTCGGGTACTTAGCATGGTGTGATCTCCGGGTTGACCGTCGCATCAGGCTGTCGACCCAGGCTTTCGCGCGGCACGGTGGACTTGAACATCGGCAAAATGAACGCCCCGCCAAACCCGGGGATCAGCAAGTTGAAACTGAAATTCGACACCTCCAGCCGGACGTAGCGGATGGCGATAAATCCATTGCTGCTGGTGAGGTCGTTGGGGTTGGCGACCACCGCGCCGTTTGCATCCAGGTAGACCAGGTTCAGATTGGCACTGGTGAGGCTGGCGATCAGGCTGCTGGCTCCGCTATTGGTCGCCGAGTTGAACATCGCCCGCCGCAGAATGACCGGGTCCTTGATGTCGCACACCGCCGCCAGGCGCGCGCCGCGGCGTACCGTTTCATTCAGGGTGTTGACGGTGAAGTACAGCCGGCCGACTTCCAGGGCACCGAACAGCAGGGTGAACAGCACCAGGCTGGCAATGGCAAATTCGACGATATACACCCCACGCATGTGCCGGACGTTCATCACAAGGCCCTCATCACGATAGTCGAGGTCAACGCCAGGCCCAGCGGCACGCTGCTGCCGTACAGAGCAGGCAGCGCGCTGCCGATCACCGGCACGAAGGTGTAGCTGATGCTGACCTGGACATGGTCGGTCCCGACCGTGCTGACCTGCACATTGCCGGTGGTCAGGCCGGAAACCACGGGGGGGTAGCCATTGGGATTGGCAGGGACACCGTAAACGGCAACATTCTGGGTTTGGGAGATCAGCGAAGAACTCAGGCTGACCGTGCCAAGGGTGGCGTTCCAGGCCTGGGCGGCAGCAAAGCGCCCGGCGTCACGGCTGGCCTGCATCAGGCTGTTGTACTGGAACAACATGCGCCCGAATTCACCGAAGGTCAGCATCAGCAACGCCAGCAGCGGCAGGGTAATCGCCAGTTCCACCATCGCCATGCCGCGCTGGGCAGTCGGTAGTCTGTATCCACTGCGTCCCATCACGACCTCCTACGAGTCGGTACTCGGCGTCTGGTTGTTGTCGATGTAGGTCTTGTACAACTGGATGATCTGCGGCCCGGAAGTGTTCGCGGGATTGGGGCCCGGCACGTTGTCGCCTTCGCATTGACTGACGAACTGACCGAAGATCTGCGCCGAATTGCCCTGTTGCGCCTCGGGCTGCAGCACGAAGTAGCAACCGAAACCGAGCACCGGGATGGACGAGGCGCCGTCGTTCTTGCCCGAACAGTTGCCAATCACGACCTTCAGGATCCGCCGCTCGAACACGCCGTTGCTCTGGCAACCGCCGCCGGTGCCGGCGACACAGCCGGCCGAGGCCTGAACCCAATTGTTGTAGCCATACAAAGCGCCACTGGGCGTGGACAGATTGCCGTTGCTCGAAGTGACCGCTTGCCCGTTGTACTGGATCTGCGCCGGAGAGCCGGTGTAGGTCAGCGACTTGGCGTTGACGGCAATCACCAGGTCCGGTGGATAGTCCGACGCACTGAGGCCGCCGCTGTATTGGTTGAAGCGGGTGTTGAGCCCCTGGGCGGATGGCCCCACGGTGTTGCCCGGCTTGGTCTGGACGGTGGAACCCACGCTGTTGCACTGATTGATCCCGCCCGCCAAGCCCTGCCTGACCGTATTGCCCCCGGAGCCGAAGTCCAGCAGTTGAAAATTCCCGGGGCCGATTGCCGAGTTGTTGTTGGCCGCGGTTTTCAGCACCTGCAGATCACCGAACTTGAACCCCCAGAACATGCCGGTGGCCGGGTTGTTCTTGCTGGGGTCGCCGCACACCATCAACGGCGTCAGGTCGCACGGGCTGGTCGGGCTCGGGCCCGCGGTGGCCACGGCCGCCACCGACTTGCTGCCGCCATTGCCCAAGGCCTGGAACACGCCCCAGAAAAAACTGCTCAAGGGATAGTTGGTTACCGTGACCCGGACATAGCTGGCATTGGCCGGCCCGGGGAAAGAGAAAGGTCCATACACGCTGGAGGCCAGTTCGACCTTGGCGAACCCCGAGGCGTTGCCGCCGATGGCCTTAGCCAGCTCCTGGTTGCCTGATGCGTTGGCATTGAGGGTCAAGGTGGCCAACGCCGCTGTCTGGGTCAGGCTTGCGGCACCGGTCACGCCCGGCACCATGCTCAGGGTCTTGGCGCCACTCAGCGCCGCCGCGTCCACCGCATTTTGCAGCCGCGTCTTGTTCAGCAGCATATGGCTGCCGTCCAGTGCCAGGGCGCCCATCAACAGGAGCGAGGCCATGGCGATCACCACCAGGATGATCATTGCCCCGCGCTGACTGGACGGAAACGCGGTGAGCGGCTGCCGGATACACGATTTCATCTTCAAGCCCTCCCCTTCTCGCTCTGCCCCAGTCCAGCCCGAACCGCCTACAGAGCCTTGATGACATTGACCTCGACACCGCGAATTACCGTGATACCCGCGGCCTCAGGGCTCGCGTGCCGATGCACGAGCGGCTTGCTCACTACGGGTGCCGGTGCTTCCTGAGCCATGGCCACCGGCTCGACAGGCAAAGGCCGCTTGTTGTTATCCAGTGGATTGCGCAGGGCCAATTGCAGCTTGCCTGCCGTCATGCCCTTGACCAGCACTTCCGCCTGAAGCGGTGTCATCTCCAGGGTCACTGCACGCACCACCACCGGCTGGGTCTTGTCGGTACTGGCTGTCTGGTCCACGGCCAGTACCCGCAGGTCCTCCAGAATGGTCTTGGATTCGGCATTGCCATCGTTGCCGGTCTGGCGAGTGGCCAGGACATCGACCCGATTGCCCGGGAGCAGGAACCCGCCGACGCCGACCACATCGTCCACCCGGACCGATATGGCACGTTTGTCCGGCTCGATCAGCGAGGCCAGGGTGCTGCCCCCCAGGTGCTCGGCCAGGCGCGCAGCGCGCAGGATGTCGCCACGCAGCATGGAGAAGGTGGCGATCTTGCCCACCACCTTGTCGGTGGAGTCGAAGGCATCGTCCGGAACCGCATCCTTGGGCATGCGTACCACTCCCACCTGCTGGGCCTCGACCATCTGCCCGAAGGCGATCTCGACAGTGGCCACCACCACGTTGCGCTGGTTGTCGTCGGGACCGACATTGAGCCGTGCATTGAGCCAGTTGTTGGCCATCCATGCCGCGCCCAACCCCAGGATCAGGGACAAGGCAATGAGGGTGAATGTGCGAGAGCTCATGGGAGTGTCTCCTTATCCAAGAAAGTCGAGCTGGACGAAGTAGTTGCGCCACGCCCACTCCAGCTCCCGGGTCGACAGCGGACCGGAGCCGCCCAGATAGCGCTGGCGGTCGAGTGCCATGTTCAACAGGTCGCGGGGGTGGCAAGGCACCAAGGGCATGTTTTCTGCGCCATAGAGTTCCTTGAGCACATAGCCAAGCACCTGAGGATCGTAAGGAACGCCCAGCCGCTCGGTCTCCTGGATCCAGATGCGCCGGTATTCCTCGGGCTTCAGATAACCGAACTGCAGCTTGTAGCCGATGCGCCGCAGAAACGCTTCGTCCGCCAGCTCCAGGGGATTGATGTTGGTGGAAAACACCAGGATCAGGTCGAAGGGCAATTCACAGTGCCGCCCACCGCCAAGGTTGAGGAAGTCACGTTTCTCTTCCATCGGCACAATCCAGCGGTTCAACAATTCCGCCGGGGCCATGCGCTGGCGCCCCATGTCGTCGATGATGAACAAGCCGTTGCTGGCCTTGAGCTGCAGGGGCGCCTGGTACAGGCGGGTGAAGGGGTCGTAGTGGACGTCCAGTTGCTCCATGGTCAACTCGCCGCCCGTGATGATCAGCGGGCGCTCGCAGTGCAGCAGCCGGCGGTCGATCCCTTCATTGAGCAACAGACTGTTCTGCTGTTCATCGTCATCCAGGCGCCGATGCACCTGGGGATCGAAGATCTCGATCACCGCCTCATTGATCGCAATGGCGTGCGGTACCCAGATGGATTCGGAAAACAGACGGATCAGTCGGCTGCTGACATAAGTCTTGCCGGTGCCCGCCGGCCCGTAAATCATGATGGCGCGCCCGGAGTTCAAGGCGACGCCCAGTTGGTCGAGCATGTCCTGAGCAAGCACCATCGCACCAAAGGAACGATGCATGTCGTGCGCGCTGATGCGGCCATGGTGAATGGTCTGGATCTTGATCAGGGAGCGATAGGCACTCACCGGAAAAGGTGCGGCGCCGATGTAGCCGCTGCGCGCCAGGGCATCACGCGCGGCAGCACGGCCACGCTCCGTCAGCCCGTAGCGCAATGTCTGGCCAGGCGCCTGGCCGAGTATCTCGACACGGCGGTCCTTGCGCAGGAAGGTGAGCACCTCTTCCAGTACGGCTCCGGTCAGCGCCAGGCGTTCCACCAGTCGCGACATGTCCAGTACACCAGCGTCGTAAAGATGTTTGCACACCAGATCGCCGAGAAAGTTGTCCGCCAGCCCGGTTTCAAGAATCGTGCATGGCTGTGGGGCCAGCCGCTGCACCGCTTCCCGTTCAGAGGAGGACACACGGCTATTACTCATGGCGTACATGGTGCTCTCCTGAACTAGTGACTGAATGGCAACCAGAAAATGCTGATCAACGTGCCGAGCAGTACTGCAATCGAGTAAGGAAATGGCTTGCCTGCCACTTCATCGGCTGCAGGCGCGAAGTAAGCCCTGGCTCGGAGCATCAGCCAGTAACGCCCCACGGTCTGCTGGGCCTGGCCACGTACCAGCACGATCAATACGCCACACAAGCCACCGGCGATCAGGCTGAAGAACGCAGCCCACAAGGCCCCCTGCGGAGTCAGAAAAGTACCGACCATGGCCATCAGCTTGACGTCTCCGGCGGCCATCCCCCCAAAGACATACATCGGGAGAAACACCGCAAAACCGATCAGCAGGCCTAGCAATCCGTGTCCCAACCCGATTAAACCTGCGGAGTAAGCCTGTCCAACCAGCCCCAGGCAGACTCCGAGCAAGATCAGCACGTTGGGAATGCGGTGGCGGCGCAGATCGCCCACCACCGCCACACTCAACAGCCCCAGCAGCAGCGCCACAGCAACAAACGGCTCCTTGTCCATGACCGCAATCCTCTGTGGAGTTGGCGCTACTAGCAGGTCTTGCCTTGGACGGCGCAGCCCAGGCTGGTGATGGCTGTTTTCACGTTGGTGCCCAGGGTGATGAACGCGGCGACAGCCCCCAGCGTGATCAACCCGCCCGCCACCGCATATTCCACGATGGTCAGGCCGTCTTCGTCTTTGATGAACTTCAGCACCGAGGTCTTGATCGATTGCAGTTTCATTTTGTTTGCCTCACTCAAGTGATTGACTTCAAGAGCAGCACTTTTCGCACTACCTGGGCAAACCTTAGTCATTAGGAGATTGAGGGGGTTAGGAGTTTTTTGCTGATCGCTAGGACTTTATTGCAACTAAAACAAAAACAACTAAGCACAGGGCCAACGACCTGATCAGCCAGTAAAAGTTTGAGTAGGGAACAATTCACAAACAACACGACCACGCATTCTCAGTCGTTGAAAAATCGATCCTGGTACGGCCCTGCCGAACGAAAACAGCGCTCGGCACCACGGTCACCGAATGGCGCATGGTGCAGAACGAACTAAGCTGGCTTTTGTATATCAGGATTAGATCTTCGGACAGGCGGCACAGCAGCGATACTGCTGGACAGGGAAGAAAAACTGCGGGCCGGGTCTGACTCGAACAGCGCTTGCCCAGCGCCGTACGGTTACTCGGGATCGATCAGGATTACAGCCAGGAACCAGGCACACTGCATATGCATACCGATCCCTACTACATGCTGGACCTCAGCCCGACGAAGATCGCTCCCCGGCGTCTGGCCCAGCTACGCTGGCGACACAGAGCCAATGAACCGCTCCAGTACAGGACTGAGCCCCCAGCGCAACCACTCGGATCAACAGGTCTTGCCCTGTACTGCGCATCCCAGACTGGTAATGGCGGTACTGACGTTGCCGCCCAGGGTTACAAACGCAGCAACGGCTCCAAGGGTTATCAACCCGCCAGCCACTGCATATTCCACTATGGTCAAGCCATCTTCATCCCTGATGAACGCCGTAACCGAGGTTTTGATTGATTTCAGATTCATCTTGCCACCTCATTTAAGGACTGTACTTCAAGCGGTTAGTTGGTCCACCGCCTGAAGGAATGCTAGTCAGGGGCAACAGTGAGGGTTAGGAGTTTATTGTCGATAACTAGGACTTTTTTGCGGTGATTAATTAGAAAAAATATTCCCACGCACACACCCGGCACAGAATCGAAAGGCTAAGGAGCAACTATGAACACACCTGATCTTCAATACACGGAGACTTGTCTCCGTCATCGTCATGTGGTGACGAAGCACTATTCCCGACATGCATCGACGCACGCGATGCCCGACCTCAGATAGAGGCGGCGTGACCGCTGAAAGGAACAAGGCAATGAAACCTGAGGCGATCAAGAAACCATGCCTGCTATGGTTTGATCTCACTCGCAACCGATCCGCTGAAGAGCTGATCGGGCATTTTCGTTCAGCCTGTGACTGTCGCCTGGCCAAGGGGGCCAACGTTTCCGCGATGGATGCGCTGCCGACGCCGGACATGATCTGCATGCACTATGACCGCCCCGACATGCCGGGCCTCAACCTGCTGCTGGAGATCAAACGCAAGGTCCCCTCCGTTCCCATCGCCATGTTCACCGTGCAGCACTCAGAAGAGCTTGCCATCTGGGCGATGCGCTCGCGGGTCTGGGAGTACATGGTGCTGCCCCTGACCGGCCCGGAAACCGAACGCTTCATGCATGCCCTGAGGCAGCTCTGCGAGCTGCGTCGCCACTCTGGCGCTAGCAACAAGACGTTGCTGGTCGAGCATGGCCCGTCCTTGCCGGATAGCATCCGCTTGACCGCAGAACACCAGAAACATCAGGCCCTGAACAACGTGCTGCTGTATATCGACCAACACTTTCGCGACAGCATCGATCAAAAGGAACTGGCCAAGCGCTGCGGCATGACGACATTCCGCTTCAGCCGCCTGTTCAAGGAAGTGAATGGCCTGGGCTTCATGGACTACATCCTGAGCAAGCGTATGGATTGCGCCAAGGAACTCCTGGACAACAGCCAGATGCCCGTCACCAGCATCGGCTATGAGGTCGGTTTCAAGGATCCTTCCTATTTCGCCCGGGCCTTCAAGCAGTTCACCGGTTGCACCCCCAGCGAATACCGCCAGGCACACCGTACAACACCCCCGCAGGACGAGCCGCAAGACGAGCAGCTGTCGCAGGTCATTGATAGCCTTCCAGAGCGCATCGAGCTTTGATGCCCCAACGCCCGGGTTTATTGCAGGCAAAAAAAAACCCGGAAATCCTCACTTTCGTGGGCCTTCCGGATTTTCTAAACCGCCAAAATATGGTGGGTCGTGTGGGATTCGAACCTACGACCAATTGGTTAAAAGCCAACTGCTCTACCAACTGAGCTAACGACCCGCTGTGTGGTGGCGCGTATAATACTGATTTCTAACGGGAATTCAACACCCTAAATGAAAAAAATCAAAAATAAACCGTTGGATCGCTGACACCGGCCGCGTCGAAACCTTCTGCACGCAGACGGCAGCTGTCGCATTTGCCACATGCACGGCCGTTGTCGTCCGCCTGATAGCAGGAAACCGTCAGGCCATAATCGACTCCCAAACCCACACCGGCCTTGATGATTTCGGCCTTGCTGAGGTTCTGCAGGGGCGCCTGGATCCGGAAGCCCTGCCCTTCGACACCGGCCTTGGTGGCCAGGTTGGCCATGCGCTCGAAGGCTTCGACGAACTCGGGGCGGCAATCTGGATATCCGGAATAATCCACCGCATTGACGCCGATGAAGATATCCCGCGCTTGCAGAACTTCCGCCCAGCCCAGAGCCAGGGACAGAAACACGGTGTTGCGTGCCGGCACGTAAGTCACCGGAATCCCCTCACCGGGAGCCTCGGGCACATCAATGGAACTGTCGGTCAGGGCCGATCCGCCAATGCCATTGAGATTCAGGCCGATCACCTTGTGCTCCACCACGCCCAGGTCCCGCGCCACGCGCTCGGCAGCGTGCAGTTCGGCCCGATGGCGCTGGCCATAATCGAAGCTCATGGTGTAGCAGCGGTAGCCTTCGGCGCGGGCCATGGCCACTACCGTGGCCGAGTCCAGTCCACCGGAAAGCAGGATCACTGCACGTTTCTCGGTCGACGATTGATTCTGTGCTTGCTCAGTCATTTCAGCGCCCCGGCTCATCATTCCAAAGGTATTTATGCAGCTGCAGTTGCAGTCGCACCGGCAGGTTGTCCGCCACGATCCAGTCGGCCAGATCCCGTGCGCTGAGATCATGGTGGCTGGGAGAGAACAGTACTTCGCCGGCACGTCGCTCAAGACCGTACTGGATCAGTTTGGACACTGCCCAGTCGTAGTCCTCACGGGAACAGATGACAAACTTGACCTGGTCGTTGGCCGTCAGCAGCTCGATGTTCTCGTAGCGATTGCGATGAGCTTCCTTGGAGCCTGGAGTCTTGAGGTCTAGGACACGGCTGACGCGCTGATCCACCTCGGAAATATCCAGCGCGCCACTGGTCTCCAGGGAGACTTCATAGCCGGCATCGCACAGCTGCTTGAGCAAGGGAATGGCATTAGGTTGCGCCAACGGCTCGCCGCCGGTGACACAGACATAACGCGGACGGAAACCGGCAACCTGCTCCAGCAGGCTGTCGAGGGTACGCTGGGTGCCGCCGCTGAAGGCGTAGGCGCTGTCGCAGTATTGGCAACGCAACGGACATCCGGTCAGGCGCACGAAAACCGTGGGCAGCCCGGCAGTCCGAGTTTCCCCCTGCAACGAGTAGAAAACTTCGGTAATTCTCAATGTGTCTTGCATAGTCGCCACGGGCGTAACAGCTAAACAGGCTGTCCGCCTCCGTCAGGCACTTCAAGGAACCCCGCCATCGCGCAGATCCCAGGAAGCGTGTTTCAAAAAAGGGGGTGAATTCTAACGAAAAAACCCGCGACAAGCGCGGGTTTCTTGTAACGGCTGCCAACACGCCTACATGCGTTGCAGATCCCGTTGTGCCAACTGAGCGGCGGAAGTGCCCGGATACTGGGCCACCACCTGCTGCAGAATGCCTTTGACCCGGTCGGTATGACCCAGGCGACGCTCTACGTCAGCCAGCTTGTACAGCGAGTCCGGCACCTTGGCATGCTTGGGGTACAGCTGGGAAACCTTGGCGAACGCCTGACCTGCACCTTGCAGATCGCCCTTGGCCAGGTTCACTTCTCCCAACCAGTACTGGGCATTGCCGGCGTACTGGCTGTTGGGGTACTTGCGCAGGAAAGCCGAGAAGGCCTGGCTGGCCTTGTCGAAGTCCTTGGCCTTGATCAGGTCGAAGGCAGCATCGTAGTAGAGCTTTTCCTTGGCCGGATCACCCGGTTCGCTACTGGCCGCGGGTGCTGGAGCAGCAGCTCCGGCTGCGGCACCGGCGGCACTGCTATCGCCACCGGCTGAAGAATTCTCAGGAGACGCGGCAGGTGCAACACCGCTTCCTATGCGCCGATCAAGATCCTGGTAACGCTCCAGGCTCTCTTGCTTCATGCGCGCTACATCATTTTGCAGAACTTCGATCACACCTTGTTGCCGTGCGATCTGCTCCTGCATTTGCTGCAGTTGCTGGAACAGCTCGCCCTGTGCCGAGACAGGGGTCGAAACCCCTCCCCCGGCATAGGCGCCGTTCGTGCCATAACCCGCTGGCGGATAACTGCTCCCGCTATTGTTATAGCCGGAGTTGTTATCGACCACAGGAACCGCAGACCACGCCGCTAGCGGCGTGAGACTGAGAGCCAAAATAGTTACAGCACGACGGCACGTTCGCATGACGAATTACTTACGCAGTTCGACGCGACGGTTTTGAGCCCAGGACTGCTCGTCGTGGCCAGTGGCAACTGGACGCTCTTTACCGTAGGAAACCAGCTCCAGCTGAGCTGGGGAAACGCCCTGCAGAACCAGGTAGCGCTGAACGGCTTTCGCACGACGCTCGCCCAGTGCCATGTTGTACTCACGAGTACCACGTTCGTCGGTGTTGCCTTCCAGAACAACGCGAGCGCCGTTTGCTTTCAGGTCCTTGGCGTGAACGTCCAGAGCGCGCATGGCTTCTGGCTTCAGGTCCGAGCTGTCGTATTCGAAGTAGAAGGTGGTGATTGCGCGCAGAGCAGCTTCTTCGCTCAGGGAGCCATCAACAGCACCAGTGTTAGCGCCGTAACCAGCGTTTGGATCAACAGCGCCTTCGCCGGCGTTGTCGCCACCTTTGGAGGAGCAACCTACAGCTACAGCCATGGCCAGAGCCAGCGCAGCAAACTTACCAAACTTCAACATTTCCATCGTGAAACTCCTAATGAACCCCAGTGTGTTAAGTGAAACATTGTAGCGCCGCGTCAGTTCAGGTAAGGGGACCAGGACGGTTCTCTGACTTCGCCTTGAGCGGTAGGAAGCGGGAGCCTCACACGTCCATTAATGGACACGAGCATCAAGACTCCCCGGCCCTGCTGGCGGGTGGCGTAGATTACCATGGTGCCGTTGGGCGCAACAGTAGCTGACTCATCAAGGTTGGTGTCTGTAAGGATTTTTACGCTACCGCGCTGCAAATCCTGAGCCGCCACCCGGAAGTTGGTGAAACCATCCTGGCGGTGAATCATTACCAGGGTCTTTTCGTCAGCAGAAAGTTTTGGGTTGGCGTTGTAGTTACCAATAAAGGTCACACGCTCGGCGCCACCACCATTGATGTTGCTTTTATAGACCTGCGGCTTGCCGCCACGGTCGGAGGTGAAATAGATGGTGGAACCATCCTTGCCCCAGAACGGCTCGGTGTTGATGCCCGGGCCACTGGTGACACGACTGATCTGGCGGGACGCCATGTTCATCACATAGATATCCGGGTTGCCATCCTTGGACAGCACGAATGCCAGGCGGGTGCCATCCGGCGACCAGGCAGGAGCGCCGTTCAAGCCTTCGAAGTTGGTGATCTGCTCACGACGGCCAGTGTCGATGTGCTGAACGAAGATCCGCGGACGCTTCTGTTCGAACGACACATACGCAATGCGCTTGCCATCGGGTGCAAAGCGCGGCGACAGGATCGGCTCACGGGACTGCAACAGGGTAACCGCCCGAGCACCGTCGTAGTCCGAACGCTGCAGGGTGTAGCGGGTGTTGTTCACCGAGAAGCGCTCAGCCGTCACGTACAGCAGGCGAGTCGAGAACGCGCCCTTGATACCGGTCAGTTTTTCAAAGGACTGATCGGAAATGTAGTGCGACATATCCCGCAGCTGATCGACGCTGCCCGACACGCTGCCGGTCAGCACTTGCTGCTCGGTGGCGACGTTGAACAGCGCGTATTGCACCTGCAGGCGCCCGCCCGCCGGAACAATGCTGCCCACCATCACGTACTGGGCGCCCAGGGCTTTCCAGTCGCGGAAAATGACTTCACTGGCCTGAGTCGGCAGGCTGATCATGTTCTGCTTGGGGATAGGTGCGTAGTACCCCGAGTTGCGCAGGTCGTCACCGATGATCTGCGCCATGTCGTCCGGCAGCACGCTGCCGCCTTGCCAACCGAACGGCACTACGGCGATGGGAGTTGCCCGGTCACTGCCACTGGTAACCAGAATGTTTTTTTCATCCGCTGCCGCTATCCCTGCCATACAGCAAATAACGACAAGCATTCCTCGAAGAAGGTTTCTCACAAGGCTAGATCCTCAGGTGTGAATGTCATCTTGAATGAACGATAGGGAGCAAAATCCTTCGGACTCAACCCCTGCATTTCTGTCAAACGCCCAATATTCTTGACTGCCGCTACCGCCGAGGCATCGAACGGACCATCACCACTGGACTTGATCACGCTAACCGTGGTCACCGTGCCATCGGGCAACATGCCGATCCGCAGCTCCACTGTCATGCCCTTGCGTGCCGAAGGAGGACGAGCCCAGCCTTCCGCTGCACGGATACGAATCAGGTCATCGAAACTGCCCGCGACACTGTCACCGACCTCATCCGACTTAGTGGCTTCACGCTCCGGCTTGTCGGACAGCAAGTCCGCCAGGGCCTGAGCCTTCTTCTCTTCGGCAGATTTACGCGCTGCTTCCTGGGCCTTTTTCTTCGCGGCGTCGGCAGCAGCTTTCTTCTTCGCGTCTTCGGCGATCTTTTTCTTCGCCTCTTCAGCTTCAGCTTTCTTCTTCGCGTCTTCCGCGGCTTTCTTCTTCGCGTCTTCGACGATCTTTTTCTTGGCTTCTTCAGCGGCCTTTTTCTTGGCCTCTTCTTCAGCGGCTTTCTTGGCTTCTTCTTCGGCTTTCTTCTTGGCTACATCAGCCAATTGCTTCTCTTCAGCCTTCTTGGCTTCGGCAGCTTTCTTGGCTTCATCAGCCTTCTTAGCCTCGTCAGCTTTCTTGGCTTCATCGGCCTTTTTCGCTTCCGCGGCCTTTTGAGCTGCCTCTTCTTTCTTTTGTTCCGCAGCCTTGATCTCTTCCTGCTCGACCTTCTTCTGCTCCAGCTGCTCGGCTTCGGTCTGACGCGCGGCGGATTTCTTCGCCTCACCCGCAATCTTGTGATTGGTCTGGGTGGTTGCCGGACTCTTGGATTTCAGCTGATACAGGGTCGCCTGGACGATCGGCTTGGCCGGAGGCAGTTCTGGGGTCATGGCGAAGCTGACGAACAGCATGCCAAACACCAGCACGTGCAGGGCGATCGCCCAGACACTAGGCCAGAAGTAGCTTTCCGAGGCGGACGGCTCTCGCTGTTGGTGCATCAGGGCGCCTCGGTAATCAAGCCAACGTTACCGACTCCGGCTTTCTGCAGGCCGCCCATGGCACCCATCACGGCGCCGTAGTCGACGGATTTATCACCGCGAATGAACACCTGGGTGTGTTTGCCGCCTTCGTTGCCGGCACGGATGATCTTGGTCACCGCGTCGGTCATCTGCGGCAAGGTCATCGCCTTGTCCTGTTGCTTTTCGGTGTCGACTTCACTGCCAAGGTTCCAGTAGTAGGTCTTGTCAGCCTTGATCGAAATGGTCAGTACCTGGGTGTTGTTGTCCTGGGGCAAGGCTTCGCTGGAAACCTTGGGCAGATCAACTTTCACGCCCTGGTTGAGCATCGGCGCGGTCACCATGAAGATAACCAGCAGTACCAACATCACGTCGATGTAGGGCACCACGTTCATCTCGGCAACCGGCTTGCGTTTGTGGCGAACTCGGGCCATTGGGTTTACCTGCTCACTCTTCGCTGGTGTGCACTTTACGGTGCAGGATCGCCTGGAACTCGTCGGCGAAGGTGTAGTAACGGCTGATCAGCGTCTCGCCACGAGCGGCGAAGCGGTTGTAGGCGATCACCGCCGGAATGGCCGCAAACAGACCGATGGCCGTGGCGATCAGGGCTTCGGCGATACCCGGGGCCACAGTGGCCAGGGTCGCTTGCTGGGCCTGGGCCAGGCCGCGGAAGGAGTTCATGATCCCCCACACGGTACCGAACAGACCGATGTACGGGCTGACCGAACCGACGGTGGCAAGGAACGGCAGGCTCTGTTCGAGCTTCTCTTCCTCACGGGAAATGGCAACGCGCATGGCGCGGGACACGCCTTCCATCACGGCTTCTGGATCAACGCCCGGTTGTTGACGCAGACGGGAGAACTCCTTGAAGCCGGCACGAAAAATCTGCTCGACCCCGGAATCCGGGTCCGGATTGCTGCCTGCCTGACGGTAGAGTTTGGACAGGTCGATACCGGACCAGAAGCGCTCTTCGAAGCTCTCCAGGGCACGTCGACCGGCGCGCAGCAGGTTGCTGCGCTGAAAGATCATGATCCATGAAGTCACCGATGCGGCAACCAGGGTCAGCATTACCAACTGCACTACAACGCTGGCATTGCTGACCAGGCTCCACATGGAGGAATGGTCGACGACGTTAGCTTCCACGCTTTATCTCCTGCTCTGAGTGTGTACCCGCGCTGCTCTCGTCGACAAAGGCCGTACGCAGAGCGTCTGGAATGGCGCGGGGTTTGAAAGTGTCGGCGCGCACACAGGCCACCAGGAACTGCCCCTCACAGAGCAGTGCATTATCCGCGGCTCGCCTGACCTGCTGAGTGAAGCGCAGGCTGACCCGGTTCAATTCGGTGACATGGGCACTGACCAGAAGCTCGTCGTCCAGTCGCGCCGGCGCGTGATAACGCGCTTCGCTGGAATGCACGACGAATAACAGGTTCTCCCCTGCCAGCTGCGATTGGGCAAAGCCCAGGTGTCGTAGCCGCTCGGTTCGAGCCCGCTCCATAAACTTAAGGTAATTAACGTAATACACGATGCCGCCGGCATCGGTGTCCTCGTAATAAACGCGACAACGATGTGCGAACGGCTCAAGCCCGTTTTGCGCGCGCATACTCTAGTGCTTACTCCTCAGGTTGCCAATCCGGCCAGGCAACTGTTTTTTCATTCTTGAACGACTTTTCATGCAGTTTGGGCAATGCCAGTCCCTAGGACAGCACAAACCCCGAATAAATCGACAAGCAGCGGGTGATTAATCGTCCACAGCATCGAGGAATTCGTCTACCACAGGCATATCCCCCAATCGTGACGGAATGTTTAGACCGAAGTGCAGATACGCATGCCGGGTCACCACACGACCTCGGGGAGTGCGCATGATGTAGCCCTGCTGGATCAGGTACGGCTCCAGCACGTCCTCAATGGTGTGACGCTCTTCGCTGATCGCCGCCGCCAGGCTGTCGACCCCCACCGGACCACCGTCGAACTTCTCGATCATGGTCAGCAACAGACGCCGGTCCTGGTGGTCGAAGCCACGCTCATCGACATCCAGCAGGTTCAGCGCCAGGTCGGCGATCGGCTTGGTGATATGCCCCTTGGCCCGGACTTCGGCGAAATCCCGCACCCGGCGCAGCAAGCGATTGGCGATCCGCGGAGTGCCACGGGCCCGCCGCGCCACTTCGAAGGCGCCTTCCGGATCCAGTGGCAAACCGAGGATCCCGGCGGATCGGCTGACAATGGTCGCCAGGTCCGCCGTGCTGTAGAACTCCAGGCGCTGGACGATGCCGAAGCGGTCCCGCAGTGGGTTGGTCAGCATCCCCGCGCGCGTGGTGGCACCCACCAGGGTAAACGGCGGCAGATCAAGCTTGATCGAGCGCGCCGCCGGACCTTCGCCGATCATGATGTCGAGCTGGAAGTCCTCCATGGCCGGGTACAGCACTTCTTCGACAATCGGCGACAAGCGGTGAATCTCGTCGATGAACAGCACGTCGTGAGGTTCAAGGTTGGTCAGCAGCGCCGCCAGATCGCCGGGGCGCTCCAGCACCGGCCCGGAGGTGCTCTTGATCGAGACGCCCATTTCCTCGGCGATGATGTTGGCCAGGGTGGTCTTGCCCAGCCCCGGAGGGCCGAAGATCAGGGTGTGATCCAGGGACTCGTTGCGCCCGCGGGCGGCCTGGATGAACAGCTCCATCTGCTCGCGCACGCTGGGCTGGCCGATATAGTCGGCCAGGCTGACCGGACGAATCGCCCGGTCCTGGATTTCCTCGCGCTCACGGGGGCCCGTGGCGGCGATCAGACGGTCAGCTTCAATCACTTAAATCATTCCCTTCAGGGCTCGGCGGATCATGTCTTCACTGCTCAAGCCTTTGTCTTTGATCGCGGATACTGCCTTGCTGGCTTCCTGCGGCTTGTAGCCCAGGGAGATCAGCGCGCTGACCGCATCCGACTCGGCGCTGGCCACCGGCACCGGTGCATCCGGCTGGTTCGGCACCAGGGCAAACATGCTCGGTACGGCTTCCCAGGCCTTGAAGCGGTCCTTGAGTTCCACCAGCAGGCGTTCGGCGGTCTTCTTGCCAACCCCGGGCACCTTGGTCAGGGCCGAGGTGTCCTGGGCCTGCACGCAACGCACCAGCTCATCCACTTCGAGGCTGGACATCAGCGCCAGGGCCAGCTTGGGACCCACACCATTGAGACGGATCAACTCGCGAAAAAAGTCTCGCTCGCGCTTGCCGGCGAAGCCGTAGAGTAACTGCGCGTCCTCGCGCACGACCAAATGGATGTGCAAGGTCAGAGGCTCACCGACCGACGGCAGCCTGTACAAGGTGGTCATGGGCACTTCGACTTCGTAGCCCAGCCCGTTTACATCAAGAATCAGGTGCGGCGGCTGTTTCTCAGCCAGGGTGCCGCGCAAGCGTCCAATCACGTTTCAGATCCTTAGGCGATGGCCAGCTCGCAGCTGGCGACTCGTTGAGCGAGCGCCGGCGCCGACTACCCAGGCGCACAGTGCTCCACTCCTAAAATGACTGCGCTGATGCTATCAGAGACGCAGGCGCCCGCCACGACTGCGTGCCGTTCCCAGACCATGGGGCAACAGACTGGAGCGGGTATGGGCGTGACAGATGGCGATGGCCAGGGCATCCGAGGCATCGATCTGCGGCTTGGTGGTGAGCTTGAGCAGGTGCATGACCATCATCTGCACCTGTTCCTTGTTGGCACCGCCGGTCCCGGCCACGGCCTGCTTGACCTGGGTCGCCGTGTACTCGGCGATCTCCAGGCCTTCTTCGGCCCCGGCGACAATCGCCGCCCCACGGGCCTGCCCGAGCTTGAGTGCCGAATCGGCATTGCGCGCCATGAACACCTTCTCGATGCCCATGGTCACCGGACCGTAGGTCTGAATCACCTCACGCACACCGCGATAGACAATCTGCAAGCGCTCGGGCAACTCGCCGGCTCCGGTGCGAATACAACCGGACGCCACGTACACGCAGCCACGCCCGGTGTCTCGAACCACGCCATAACCGGTAATGCGTGAGCCGGGGTCGATGCCAAGAATAAGAGTCATAAAGCCTGCTGCTTGAGTAAGAAGACCGGCCGGCCAGGACCGGAAACGCAAAAAGGCAGAAGCCGGAAGCGCCCTGCCGCGCATTCATCGCGACGTGGCACGTCCGGCTTCAAGGGTAGTGCAAGTGGATCAGCCGAGCTGCTCGGCCACCGACTGCGGGATATCCGCGTTGGAATAGACGTTCTGCACATCGTCCAGGTCTTCCAGCATGTCGATCAGCTTGAGGACCTTCTCCGCGCCCTCCAGATCCAGTTCGGCACTGGTGGTGGGCAGCATGACGATTTCTGCGTCCGCAGCGGTGAAGCCAGCCGCTTCCAGGGCATTGCGCACACCGTAGAAACCAGCAAACGACGTGAACACGTCGACGGAACCGTCTTCGTTGCTCACCACATCGTCGGCATCGGCCTCCATCGCCGCCTCGATCAGCGCATCTTCATCGACACCTTCGGCGAAAGTGATCTGGCCCTTGCGTTCGAACAGATAGGCCACCGATCCGTCGGTCCCCAGGTTGCCGCCGCACTTGCTGAACGCGTGACGAACCGCAGCCGCGGTGCGATTGCGGTTGTCGGTCATGCATTCGACCATCACCGCCACGCCATTGGGGCCATAGCCTTCATAGGTCAGCTCGACCACGTCGTCGCTGCCGGCAGCGCCGGTGCCACGGGCGATGGCACGATCAATGATGTCGCGGCTCATGTTGGCGCCCAGGGCCTTGTCCAGGGCCAGGCGCAAACGTGGGTTGGAACCTGGCTCGCCACCGCCCTGACGGGCCGCAACGGTCAGTTCACGAATCCACTTGGTGAAGATCTTGCCTCTCTTGGCATCCTGACGCTCTTTGCGGTGCTTGATGTTCGCCCACTTGGAATGACCTGCCATAACTTGCTCCAAATTCTCTTTGAAACATTGCCCACGCCGCTTGGCGGGCGGGGCAACAAAACTCGACCCATAGAAAAAGCGCACCCGAAGGTGCGCCTTATCGGGCCGGCTTATTCAGCCTTGGGCTGTTCGCGCAGGCGGATGTGCAGCTCACGCAGAGCCTTGGCATCCACCAGACCCGGTGCCTGAGTCATGACGCAGGCCGCGCTCTGGGTTTTCGGGAAGGCGATCACTTCACGGATCGACTGGGCGCCGGTCATCAGCATCACCAGACGGTCCAGACCGAAGGCCAGGCCACCGTGCGGCGGTGCGCCGTACTTGAGGGCGTCCAGCAGGAAGCCGAACTTCTCTTCCTGTTCCGCTTCGCTGATGCCCAGCAGGCGGAACACCGCTTGCTGCATTTCCTTGCGGTGGATACGGATCGAACCGCCACCCAGCTCGGTGCCGTTCAGGACCATGTCGTAGGCGCGCGACAGAGCGGTAGCCGGGTTGGCTTCCAGCTCTTCAGGCGAGCACTTCGGCGCGGTGAACGGGTGGTGCAAGGCGGTGAAGCTGCCGTCGTCGTTCTCTTCGAACATCGGGAAGTCGACCACCCACATCGGTGCCCATTCGCAGGTCAGCAGGTTCAGGTCGTGACCGAGCTTGATGCGCAGGGCGCCCAGGGCTTCGCTGACGATCTTGGCCTTGTCGGCACCGAAGAACACGATGTCGCCGTCGACCGCACCCACGCGATCGAGGATCACGTTCAGGTTGGCTTCCGGAATGTTCTTGACGATCGGCGACTGCAGGCCTTCAACGCCCTTGGCGCGCTCGTTGACCTTGATGTACGCCAGGCCCTTGGCACCGTAGATGCCGACAAACTTGGTGTAATCGTCGATCTGCTTGCGCGGCATGCTCGCTCCGCCAGGAACGCGCAGGGCGGCAATACGGCATTTCGGATCGTTGGCCGGGCCGCTGAACACCTTGAATTCCACTTCCTTGAGCTGGTCGGCAACGTCCACCAGTTCCAGCGGGTTGCGCAGGTCCGGCTTGTCGGAACCGTAGCGACGCATGGCTTCTTCAAAGGTCATGTGCGGGAATTCGCCGAACTCCAGACCCAGCACTTCCTTGAACAGGTTGCGGATCATGCCTTCGGTCAGGCCCATGATGTCTTTTTCGTCGAGGAAGCTGGTCTCGATGTCGATCTGAGTGAACTCAGGCTGACGGTCGGCACGCAGGTCTTCGTCACGGAAGCACTTGGCGATCTGGTAGTAGCGGTCGAAGCCGGCCACCATCAGCAGCTGCTTGAACAGCTGTGGCGATTGCGGCAAGGCGAAGAAGCTGCCGGCGTGGGTGCGGCTCGGCACCAGATAGTCGCGGGCGCCTTCCGGAGTGGCGCGAGTCAGGATCGGGGTTTCCACGTCGAGGAAACCGTTTTCGTCCAGGTAGCGACGGATGCTGGTGGTCATGCGCGAACGCAGGCGCAGCTTTTCGGCCATTTCCGGACGGCGCAGGTCGATGAAGCGATAGCGCAGGCGGGTTTCTTCACCCACGTCGGAGTATTCGTTGAGCGGGAACGGCGGGGTTTCCGCTTCGTTCAGCACTTCCAGCTCGTAGCCCAGAACTTCGATCATGCCCGAAGCCATGTTGGCGTTGCCGGCACCGGCCGGGCGCAGGCGCACCTTACCGGTGATCTTGACTACGTATTCGCTGCGCACGCGGTCGGCGGTGGCGAAGGTTTCAGCGCGGTCCGGGTCGAACACCACCTGGGCCAGACCTTCACGATCACGGATATCGAGGAAAATCACCCCGCCGTGGTCACGGCGACGGTGGACCCATCCGCAAAGGGTTACTTCCTGACCTTCCAGGCTTTCGTTCAGTTGGCCGCAATAATGGCTGCGCATCATGGTAGTGGTTTCACTTCTCGTAATTCGAAATTCGATGGAGGCCTTGCGCACCATGAGGTGCCGGATAGTGCAAGAACTCGCGCGTGTCGTTCAACTTAGTCAGCTTTGTCGCCACCGGCCAGATTCTTCTTGGAGCCGGTCTTGAAGTCGGTTTCATACCAGCCGGTGCCGCTGAGGCGGAATCCGGGCATGGACAGCATCTTTTTCAGTTCAGGTGCCTGGCAGGCAGGGCAGTCGACCAGCGGCGCAGCACTGATCTTTTGAATGGCTTCCAACTGATGACCACAGGAAGCGCATTGGTAATCGTACATGGGCATGGGGGCGTCTCGGCAATCCAGATTACTGCTTGAACTACAGCCAGAGCCCACGCCAAAGCTCGGGCTACCTAGCAAAGAGCGGGATTATATCCATTAAATCGGCCCTGTGCAGCCGTATGACCATATAGATGCCGGAGCCTGTCAAAAGGCGCCGATGGCGTCCGGGACGCCATCGGCCATGAGCGGCTTAACGATGTTCCAACAGGGAGCGCAGCATCCACGCGGTTTTCTCATGCACTTGCATGCGCTGGGTCAGCAGATCCGCCGTTGGCTCATCGCTGACCTTGTCCAACAACGGGAAAATGCCACGGGCGGTGCGGGTGACCGCTTCCTGGCCGGCCACCAACTGCTTGATCATTTCTTCCGCGGCCGGCACGCCCTCCTCTTCCTTGATCGAAGACAGCCGGGCGTAGATGGAGTATGCACCCGGTGCCGGGAAGCCCAGGGCACGGATGCGTTCAGCGATCAGGTCAACCGCCAGGGCCAGTTCGTTGTACTGCTCTTCGAACATCAGGTGCAGGGTGCGAAATTGCGGGCCGGTGACATTCCAATGGAAGTTATGGGTTTTCAGGTACAACACGTAGGTGTCCGAAAGCAGGCGGGAAAGGCCGTCGACGATGGATTTACGATCTTCTTCGCTGATACCGATATCAATTGTCATGTTTCTCTCCGTTAACAGGATGGATTCACCCAATCAGCTGCCGGACCACTCTAGCAAGAGTGTCGCTCCCCCGCCGACCCGGATCGGCAATTGGCCCGCGGTGGATTGCCCCATGGGCCGGCCATGGCTTGCCAACACTGGGTTCCAGGCAATGGCTGACCTGCGGAAAAAACCGGAGTTCCCCGGAAAACCGCGGCCATCTGTCTAGAACGCGACTTTGCCCGATGCTCCGATTACCAAGGGCAACATGGAGCATTTCCAATCACCCGCTGCTGATTTGAGAAGGCCGGGGCTTTGCTGTTAAATAGACTCCGTGTCGCTGATGCCTATTTCTTCGGCCAGCGCGCATAGGCTGACCCCGCGTACGTAACCACCGCCTCACCCATTTATTCAGAAGCGAACCGTGCGTGATCAGCTCTTCCTTGTGCATCCTTCTTAACGTGAGTTAATCAAAATGTTGAAAATCGTCCACCTGCTGACAGGCATTGCAGCTTTGCTGCTGTCCTTGATTCCGAGTCTTAGATCTGACGCGGTTCCCTACCTGCAACAATCCGATGCTATTTACCTGGCTCTGTTCGGCCTGCTCAACCTGATCCTCGCTCCAGTTATCCCGCACTGGAACAAAGGTTCGCGCCATCACCTGCAAAACCTGGTCAGCGCTCTGCTGGTACTGGTCGTGGTCCTGCAAACCCTCACCTTGCTGGCGCCAATGCCGGTGATCGGTGGTCAACCGGCAGTCCTGGTGAGCCTGCTGACCGCCCTGGTCGCCGTGGCACTGCACCTGGGCATCAGCTTCTACAAGTCCTCGCCCGCGGCCTCCGCAGCTCCCAGCTACGACATGAGCAACCGCGATACCGGCACCGTGAAGTGGTTCAACACATCCAAGGGTTTCGGTTTCATTTCCCGCGACTCCGGCGATGACATCTTCGTGCACTTTCGCGCCATTCGCGGAGAAGGTCACCGCGTCCTGGTGGAAGGCCAGCGCGTGGAGTTCTCGGTCATGAATCGCGATAAAGGCCTGCAAGCCGAAGACGTGATCGCTGCACTGCCACGCCGCTGATCAACGCCAACAAAAAACCGCGCCCTGGCGCGGTTTTTTTTGTGCAGCGAGAATGCCGACCTTCCTTTAATAGTGCGGGGGCGGCGCCTCTTCCTCGAAAGACTCGAACTGCCCAACCATTTCCTCCTGGCGCTTGAGCAAGGCGTTCATCTGCAGCTGCAGGCGCTCCAACACCTTCTGCTGCGATACCAGCACATCGTTCAAGGCTTGAATGGTGTCATCCTGAAACGCCAGACGGCTTTCCAGATCGGTAACACGCGCTTCCAGACTCATGGCTCAAACCTCCAGAAAATGGAAATCATCGGTCAGCACCACCCGCAGCCGATTGCGAATCGCCGCAACTTCCTGAGCGGTGTAAGGCTTGGCGGGGTGCTTGCCCCACACTGGCGCCGGCCAAGCGGCGTCATCCCGCTTGCGCACGATCACGTGCATGTGCAACTGACTCACCACGTTACCCAACGTCGCCACATTCAACTTATCGGCATCGAAGGAGTCCTTGAGCACTTCAGCCAATGCCGTGGTTTCCCGCCATAGCTGCAGTTGGTCGGTGACATCCAGTTGAAACAACTCGCTGATATCTTCACGACGGGGCACGAGGATGAACCAGGGATAGTTCGCGTCATTGGACAGCAGCAACCGACAGAGGGGGAAATCCCCGATGGGCAATGTGTCTTGTTGCAGCCGTGAATCTAAAGTGAACACTGCATTTACTCCCGCTCAGCTCATTTCAGCCTGGCTCACAGCATCGGTGACACTGGCCAGGCGACAGACGCGCAGCATACCTGCGAATGCCACGGGCTTCATGAGCAAAGCGCTCACCCGGGACATCGCCCGCCAATCAGCCGGCAAGGAGCCAGCTTCAATGCAGCCCAAGCGCCCCACGACAGTACACTTTCAGATGCCTTGCACCATTTGTGCACGAGGCGTCACAACTGACCAGAACATGACTCGTTACGCCATCGTCGTCGCCAACCATAACCACACATGACTGTATGAACCCTGCACAGCATTACAAAAGTTTTGCACCAAAATCGCACAGACGGTCTACGCTCAATTCCTCAAGCATCCGCCGTCTACTCACCTTGCAGTGTGGACCGGTAACATTTTGGCGCGCTGTGCGACTTATTGCACAGCCCTGCACCAGTAAGCTCCTTGCGTCAAGCCAAACAAAAAGACGCTTTACATGGCTGTTTTATGCGGTTTTTACAGGTCGGCACGCCGCCCGGAAGAAAAAAGACCAGACAACTTTGGTTTGTGCACGCTTGTTGCATTAACCCCCGACATCGTCTGCGATGGAGCACCGGAAGTGGCTCGTCACAGACTCATAATAATAGTGGCAAGGCTGCCCGGCGGTGCTTTTTAGAGTGTGTACGTCGGGAGCTGAATTGCTCGTGATGTTCCTTCGAAGAACACGACCTAAGTTGTTGGTTCGGATACAGACTGGCTGCAAAATTGCGACACTGACCGAGCAAATTGCGACAGGCTCGTAAAGAAGCTGAAAGGATAGATAGGCAAGTATCGCCAACATTGTCAGCGTGATATAAGTTTGCGCCGACACAAAAAGAAAGAGCCGCCCAGATAAAAAAACAGGTGGGACGGCAGTACTCTTCTAAAAACCAAAGGAGCAAATCACGATGCGCGTGATGAAGTGGAGCATGATCGCCCTGGCTGTATCAGCAGGCACCTCGCAGTTCGCAATCGCGTCCTCCCAGGACGATGCAAAGGGCTTTATCGAAGATAGCACCCTGACTGCGAAAACCCGTCTTGAGTACATGAACCGTGACTTCAAGAACGGTGCAGGTAACCACAAGCAAGCAGACGGCACCTTCAAAAGCGGCTACCGCCAAGACACCGGCCTGAGTGAACTGCTGCAGTACAGCTCCGGCTTCACTCAAGGCACCGTAGGCGTAGGCGTTGACGCTTTCGCCATGGGCGTGGTCAAGCTGGACGGTGGTGCCGGTCGCTCCGGTAACGGCCTGGCAGCCAACAACAGCCTGGGCGAGCCTGAAAAAGACTCTTCCGCTGTAGGTGGCGCGGTCAAGTTCCGCATCTCCGATACCGTACTGAAGTACGGTAACCAGATGGTTGCCAGCCCGGTATTCTCCACCGACGACAGCCGCCTGCTGCCTGAAGTCGCCACCGGTACCTTGATCACCAGCAACGAGATCAAAGGCCTGGAGCTGAATGCCGGTCACTTCACCGCACTGCGCTCGCAGACCGGTCAGTACAACGACAGCATCAACGGTCGTAACAGCGACACCGGCCTGAAAAACCCAGGCCTGACCTCTGCCGACTTCGCAGGTGCAACCTACAAGTTCACCGACAACTTCGTCGGCGGCGTGGCAGCGTCCAAGGTTGATGACTACTTCAAGAAGCAATACATCAACCTGAACTACACCTTCCCGATCGCCGACAGTCAGTCCCTGAACCTGGACTTCAACGGCTATCGCACCGAAGACGACGGCAAGAAGCTGTACGGCAAGCTGGACAACAAACTGTGGAGCCTGGCAGCTGCTTACAGCATCGGCCCGAACAAGTTCACCATCGCTCACCAGCGCTCCACCGGCGACACCAACTACCTGTACGGTGTGGACGGCAACGGTACCATCTTCGTCGCCAACTCCATCCAGATCTCCGACTTCATCGGTGAAGACGAGCGTTCCTGGCAGGCTCGCTACGACCTGAACATGGCAACCCTCGGCGTCCCTGGCCTGAGCTTCATGGCCCGTTACGTGAAGGGTGACAACATCACCACTTCGTCGAACACCGAAGGCAAGGAAAACGAGTTCAACTTCGAAACCAAGTACGTGATGCAAGAAGGTCCAGCCAAGGACCTGTCGTTCCGCCTGCGTAGCGCCGTGTACCGTGCCAACGGTGCTTACAACAAGGACTACACCGCAGACAACAACGACGTTCGTATCATCGTAGAGTACCCACTGAGCATCTTGTAATTTCAATGCTCAGTTGATTGCGCCAACGCGCAACTCAAATAAAAGCCGCCGCCCTGGATCAGGTCGGCGGCTTTTTTGTGCGCGGCAACAGTAACTCGTAGAAGAAAAACTTAAATAGCAAGCTAACTAAAGAAGTTGCTTGCACTCGTTATGCCCCCGCTTTCGAATGAAACTTGATAGTTGCCAAGGAACCCTGAAAACAAACAAGGGGCCTAAAAGCCCCTTGTCTTGAACAGCATTAGTTGACCACATGGCCAAGTATTGAAAGCACCTTATGAGACAGCCGCGTCCTGAACCACACGAATCACGCGCTGCGGAAAGGGAATATCGATGCCCGCCGCCTTCAAGCGATCGCGCGACAGCTCGTTGAACTGGAACATCACGTCCCAGTAATCCGCAGTCTTGACCCAAACCCGCAGAGACAAGGTAATAGCACTGTCACCCAGGGTGGACACCACTGCCACCGGCGCGGGATCGGCCAGCACGCGCTCGTCTTTCGCCAGCTCCAGCAGCACTTCACGGGCCTTCTGCAGATCTGCGTCGTAATCCACACCCACGTCGAATACCACCTTGCGAGTGGGTTGACGGTTGTAGTTGGTAATGATGCCGTTGGACAGGTTGCCGTTGGGTACGATCACCGTCTTGTTGTCACCGGTACGCAACACCGTGTGAAAAATCTGAATGCTGTCCACGCTACCGCTGATGCCTTGGGCTTCAATGAAGTCGCCAATGCGAAACGGACGGAACAACAGGATCAACACCCCTCCGGCGAAGTTCGCCAGGCTGCCTTGCAGGGCCAGGCCGATAGCCAGCCCGGCGGCACCAATCGCGGCAACGAACGAGGTCGTTTCGACACCGATCATCGAGGCCACGCTGACAATCAGCAGCACCTTGAGAATGATGTTGGCCAGGCTGCTGATAAAGCCTTGCAACGCCAGGTCGGCATTACGCAACGCCAGCAACTTGCCCACTTTGTGCGTCAACTTGTTGATCAGCCACCAGCCGATGGCCAGGGTGATCACTGCCAGCAGCACCCGGCTGCCGTATTCCATGATCATCGGGATCCAGGCTTGGGAAGCCCGGACCAGGTTGTCTACTTCAGCGTTCAAATCCATCTATCTCTCCAGATTCCCCGGGGTGGCGGCGTGCATGACTGACCGGCAGAACGACCGGCTCCGCTGGAGCGCAATCGTTTCTGCCATTGCTCCGGCCTCGGACGCCAAAAAGCTCTAGAGGTTCCCGGAGACCGAGGGTCAGTCGCGGAAGTTGTTGAACTGCAGCGGCATGCCGAATTCCTTGGCACGCAGGGCGGCGATGGCCTCTTGCAGGTCATCACGCTTCTTGCCAGTGACCCGTACCTGCTCGCCCTGAATGGCGGCCTGCACTTTCAACTTGGCATCCTTGATATGGGCGACGATTTTCTTCGCCAGCTCCTTATCGATACCTTCCTTGAGCACCGCTTCCTGCTTCATCACCTTGCCCGAGGCATAAGCGTCCTTGACCTCCAGGCACTGCACATCGATCTTGCGCTTGACCAGGGCCAGCTTGAGAATTTCGATCATCGCTTCCAGCTGGAATTCAGCTTCCGCGGTCAGGTTGACGGTCAGTTCCTTGTCCTTGAACTCGAAGCTGCCCTTGCCCTTGAGGTCATAGCGGCGATCCAGTTCCTTGACGGCGTTTTCCACCGCGTTGGTGACTTCGTGCTTGTCCAGTTCGGATACCACGTCAAACGACGGCATGTAATCTCTCCAAATAAAAAGGGGCGCTGTTCAGAACATCGAACACGCCCGGCTTGCGGTTAAAATCCGCGCTCATTATAACGGGTCTTTCCCCTCCTTCACCGCGTGCCCTCCCCTGAGCGGCCAAACAGAGCGAAAAGCTGATGTCCACCACCTGGCATGTTCTCGGCGCCGGCAGCCTCGGCACTTTGTGGGCCACCCGCCTGGCCCGCGCCGGCTTGCCGGTGCGCCTGATCCTGCGCAATCAGGCCCGCTTGCAGGCGTATCAAGCGGCGGGCGGCCTGACCCTGGTGGAGCAGGGCCAGAGCAGCCTGCTGGCGATTCCCGGGGAAACCGTCGATAGCGCGACGCCCATCAGCCGTCTGTTGTTGGCGTGCAAGGCCTATGACGCCGAAGCAGCGGTGTCCAGCATCGCCCCGCGCCTGACCCAGGACGCCGAGCTTATCCTGCTGCAGAACGGTCTTGGCAGCCAGGACGCAGTGGCTGCCCGGGTGCCCCAGGCTCGCTGCGTCGCCGCCTCCAGTACCGAAGGGGCCTTTCGCGACGGTGACTGGCGCGTGGTCTTCGCCGGCCATGGCTATACCTGGCTCGGCGACTGCAGCCACCCGACCCCGCCGATCTGGCTCGACGACCTGACCGCCAGTGACATCCCCCACGAATGGAGCACCCAGATCCTCACCCGCCTGTGGCGCAAACTGGCCCTCAACTGCGCGATCAATCCATTGACCGTGCTGCACGACTGCCGCAACGGAGGCCTGCAGCAACACCAGTGCGAAGTGGCCACGCTATGCGCTGAACTGAGCGAGCTGCTGCACTGCTGCGGACAACCGGCAGCCGCGCAAAACCTGCAACAGGAAGTGGAACGGGTGATCCAGGCCACCGCCGCCAACTACTCCTCCATGCATCAGGACGTGGCCAGTCAACGCCGCACCGAGATCAGCTACTTGCTCGGATATGCCTGTCAGGCTGCCGCCCGTCATCGCTTGCAACTGCCCCATCTGCAACAGTTGCAGCAACGCCTGGTCAGCCACCTGCAACTGCGCGGATTGCCCAGCGCCTGAGCAGCGGCTACGCTGCCCACTTGCTCATTTCCAGCGATATAGCCGATGCCATTGCGCCAGCGTCTCGAAAACCTGCCCGTGGGCCAAAAGCTCCTGGCCGCCCTGCTCGTCTTGCTCACCACCGTACTGCTGGTCGCCAACCTGACCTTTATCAGCGCCGCCTACTGGATCTCCCAGGAAAGCATGGCGCCCCAGGCCCTGCAGACCATTGGCCGACTGGTGTCCAATCCGATCCTGGCAACCCAGGCCCTCAACTCCCCCGAGGACGCACAAAAGCTGCTGGATGAACTCGACAGCTATACCCCGCTGCGGGCAGCGGCCCTGTATGACGGCAAGGGTGTGCGCCTGGCGCAGTTGCAACACGGCGAACACCTCAAGCTGCCCGAGCGCTACCGCCATATCGAAGCCTGGCAATTGACCGAGTTTCGCAGCAACCAGATCATCACCCTGCCTCGCCCGGGCCAGGCTCCGGGGCATCTGCTGCTGGTCGCCACCAGCGAACTGCCGATGGCGTTCTATACCGGCACCCTCACCGCCAGCCTGGGGATCCTGATATTCAGCGTCTTGCTCTGGCTGATCATCGCCCGACAGATCAAGCGCCTGATCACCCAGCCGATCCACCAGCTCGAGGAACTGTCGCGCCAGGTGACCCGCGAGGAGAACTACTCATTGCGTGCCTCCCGCGGCAACCACGATGAAATCGGCAGCCTGGCGGAAGCCTTCAACACCATGCTGTCGCGCATCGAAGCGCGGGAGCAGCAACTCAAGCGCGCGCGCGACGACTCCCAGGCCGCCTACGATCAGGCTCAGGGACTGGCTGAAGAAACCCGCCACACCAACCGCAAGCTGGAACTGGAAGTCCAGGTTCGCAGCAAGATCGAGAAGAAGCTCACCGGCTTCCAGAACTACCTCAACAGCATCATCGACTCCATGCCCTCGGCCCTGATCGCCCTGGACGAGCAACTGTACGTCACCCAATGGAACCAGGAAGCCAGTGCCCTGTCCGGCACTCGCCTGGACGAAGCCCTGAACCAGCCGATCTTCCTCGCCTTCGAACCGCTCAAGCCGTTCCTGCCGCAACTCAAGGAAACCGTCGAGCAACACACAGTGACCAAGGTCGAACGGGTGACCTGGGTCAAGGACGATGAGGCCCGGCATTACGCCCTGACCTTCTACCCGCTGATGGGCGGCGCCGGCCGTGGCGTGGTGATCCGTATCGACGACATCACCCAGCGCCTGTCCCTGGAAGAGATGATGGTGCAGTCGGAGAAGATGCTCTCGGTGGGAGGCCTGGCCGCCGGCATGGCCCATGAGATCAATAACCCCTTGGGGGCCATCCTGCACAACGTGCAGAACATCCGCCGCCGGCTGTCCCCGGAACTGCCGAAGAACCTCGAGCACGCACAACAGATCGGCGTCGAACTGCAAACCGTCAACCGCTACCTGGAAAGCCGCGAAGTGCCGCAACTGCTCGATGGCATTCAGCAAGCCGGGGCCCGGGCCGCCAAGATCGTCACCCACATGCTCAGTTTCAGCCGCCGCAGCAATCGCCAGATGGCCCCCTGCGACCTGCCGGCGTTGATTGACCAGGCGGTGGAAATCGCCAGCAATGACTTCGACCTGGCCATCGGCTTCGACTTCAAGGGGCAGGCGATCATCCGCCAGTTCGACCCGAACCTGGGGCCCGTGCCCGGCACCGCCAACGAACTGGAGCAAGTGTTGCTCAACCTGCTGAAGAACGCCGCCCAGGCCATCCACCAGCGTGAGGACGACAGCGAACCCGGGCGCATCATCCTGCGCACCAAGCTGAATCCGCCCTGGGCGGAGATCCAGGTGGAAGACAACGGCATCGGCATGAGCGAAAGCGTGCGCAAGCGCACCTTCGAGCCCTTCTTCACCACCAAGGAGATCGGCCAGGGCACCGGACTCGGCCTCTCGGTGTCGTACTTCATCATCACCAACAATCACAAGGGGCAAATGGAAGTGCAATCGACCCGGGGCCAGGGCACCTGCTTTACCTTGCGCCTGCCCCTGGCCAGCAACCAGCCCCCGGTTCAAGAACCGCTACCACTGGAGAACTAAGCATGGGTTTTCGCTTGTCGAAGATTTACACCCGCACCGGCGACAAAGGCGAAACCGGACTCGGAGACGGCCGCCGGGTCGCCAAGGATCATCCACGAGTGGAAGCCATCGGCGAAGTCGACACCTTGAACAGCCAGTTGGGACTGCTTCTGGCCGGCCTGGAGGAGCAAGCTGATGCCTGCCCTGGCCTCAAGGAGATCATCGAGGTGTTGGCTCCCTGCCAGCACCGGTTGTTCGATCTGGGGGGCGAACTGGCCATGCCGGTGTATCAGGCGCTGAACGCGGCCGAGGTGGAGCGCCTTGAGGCAGCCATCGATATCTGGAATGAGGAGCTGGGCCCCCTGGAGAACTTCATCCTGCCCGGCGGTTCGTCGCTGATCGCCCAGGCTCACGTTTGCCGCAGCCTGGCGCGCAGCGCCGAACGCCGCTGCCAACACCTGAATGCCGTGGAACCCTTGCAGGGAGTGGGACTGGCCTACATCAATCGCCTGTCGGACCTGCTGTTTGTCGCGGCCCGGCTGATTGCCAAGCGCCAAGGCATCGCGGAAATCCTCTGGCAGGCCGCCGCCAAGCCCGCCCCCTCAGCGTAGGAGCCGGCTGTCGGCGAAAGGATCCACGAATCTTGGGCAACGGTTAACGACGCCTCAACTGGCAAGCCAGTTGCCACCTGGAGCGCCGCTGGCCCGTGCTGACACGGCGCTCTTCAGTCCTGCGGCCAGAAGGCGCGGATTCCGGCAACCCCCTGAGCACCGGCGTCCCAGGCTTGCTGACACTCGGCAGGCCCGACACCGCCCAGCAGATACACCGGCCTGTTGAAACCGTTGATCAGCTGCTGCGCCTGCTCCCAGCCCAGGGGCTGGGCGTCGGGGTGAGTCTGGGTCGGCTGCAGCGGTGACAGGGTCACAAAGTCCACATCCATCTGCTGTGCCAGGGACAACTCCTCGGCATTGTGACAAGAGGCCGCCAGCCAGCGGTCCTTGCCGAAGGGGCGCCCGGCGCTGGCGTACTTGCGCAACTGTGCCGAGGTGATATGCCAACCCGCCGAGGGGAAGTCCCCCAGCCACTCGAAGGGCCCCTTGAGCATCAACTGCGCCTTGCCGGCACACAGGCCCACGGCATCCACCGCCAGATCGCGGTATTGCGGATCGTAACCGCCGGGAGCACGCAACTGGATCAGCTTGCTGCCCTGGGCAATGGCCTTCTGCATGCCACGCAGCAAGGCCGGGGTTTCCAGACCTTCCGGGGTGATCAGGTAGTGCGCCGGCAGACGCGCGGCAGCGACGATCGGCTGATTGGCCGCCGGAAACTCATAGTCGGTCAACTCACGAGGACTGACCCAGGCCAGAGGCTGGCCTTCGACGCCGTGAGGCTCGCCACTGAATGCCGAGACTTCCCAGACATCCAGCAACACTTGTTTATCCGGGTAATCGTGCTGCACCTTGATCAGCGGGCGCGCCGCCTGTACGGCGATCCCCAGCTCTTCCTGCAGCTCGCGGGCCAGTGCGGCATTGACCGCTTCGCCGGCCTCGACCTTGCCTCCGGGAAACTCCCACAGGCCCCCTTGATGTTGAGTGTCGGCACGCCGGGCAATCAGGATCTTGCCGCTGGCATCCCGGATAACGGCCGCAGCCACATGGACTCGTTTCACCGCGCTGTTTCCTCTGATCAGGCATTGGGCCGGGCCCTTGCGGGCCGGGCATTGGATCTGCGCTTCGCCGGCAAGCCGGCTCCTACAGGGCGGGAGCGGCGTTGCCGGCGAGGTACTTAGGTGCGGTATTCCGCGTTGATCTTCACGTATTCGTGGGACAGATCGGTGGTCCAGATGGTTTCGCTGCAAGCACCACGACCCAGTTCGATGCGGATGGTGATCTCTTCCTGCTGCATCACTGCGGCGCCCTGGGCTTCGGTGTAACTGGCAGCCCGCGCGCCACGGCTGGCGATGCACACTTCGCCAAGGAACACATCGATCTTGCTGACGTCCAGATCCGCCACGCCGGCACGGCCCACGGCCGCGAGGATGCGACCCCAGTTCGGGTCGGAGGCGAACAGCGCGGTCTTGATCAGCGGCGAGTGCGCCACGGTGTAGCCCACGTCGAGGCATTCCTGGTGAGTAGCGCCGCCGTTGACTTCAACGGTGACGAACTTGGTCGCGCCTTCGCCGTCACGGACGATGGCCTGGGCCACTTCCATGCACACCTCGAACACGGCCTGCTTCAGGGCTGCGAACAGCGGCCCCTCGGCCCGGGTGATTTCCGGCAGATTGGCCTGACCGGTGGCGATCAGCATGCAGCAGTCGTTGGTGGAGGTATCGCCGTCGATGGTGATGCGGTTGAAGGACTTGTTGGCACCGTCCAGCAACAGGTTCTGCAGCACTTCGCGGGAGACTTTGGCGTCGGTGGCGATGTAGCCAAGCATGGTGGCCATGTTGGGACGGATCATCCCCGCGCCCTTGCTGATACCGGTCACAGTGACGGTCACGCCATCGTGCTGGAACTGACGACTGGCGCCCTTGGGCAGGGTGTCGGTGGTCATGATCCCGGTGGCGGCGGCGGCCCAGTTGTCCACGGACAGGTCATCCAGCGCGGCTTGCAGGGCGCCTTCGATTTTCTCTACCGGCAGCGGCTCGCCGATCACGCCAGTGGAGTACGGCAGCACGGCGCTGGCATCGACTCCGGTCAGCTCCGCCAGCTTGGCGCAGGTGCGCTGGGCTGCGGCCAGGCCTGGCTCGCCGGTGCCGGCGTTGGCATTGCCGGTATTGGTCAGCAGATAGCGCACCGGCCCCTGCACCCGCTGCTTGGCCAGGATCACCGGCGCCGCGCAGAACGCATTGAGGGTGAACACGCCGGCCACGGTGGAGCCTTCGACGCAGCGCATGACCACCACATCCTTGCGCCCCGGGCGCTTGATGCCGGCCGAAGCGATACCGAGCTCGAAGCCGGCAACCGGGTGCAACGTAGGCAAAGGACCAAGACCAACAGCCATGAATGCGCTCCTCTTATCAGGTGTCTGCACCGTCGTCTCAAAAGACGGTGTTGCAAATGGAAAAACGCCGCGACGGCTGATGCCGTCACGGCGTGGGTGTTTCAGTGTCTGGCGAGGATCTTAGTTGATCTGGCCGTGACAGTGTTTGAACTTCTTGCCCGAACCGCAGTAGCACAGCTCGTTGCGGCCCAGCTTCTGTTCGTTGCGCACTGGCGCGGAGGCCAGGGCGACATCCACATCAACCCCTTCTTCCAGGGCTTCAGGCTGATCCAGACCCGGAGCTTCGGCGTGTTCGAACTGCATGCGCTGAGCCAGTGCCTCGGCTTCCTGACGCAGGCGCGCCTCTTCTTCGGCCGGGTCTTCGCGACGCACCTGGACGTGGGACAGTACGCGGATCGAGTCGCGCTTGATGGAATCCAGCAACTCGGAGAACAGGGTGAAGGACTCGCGCTTGTACTCCTGCTTCGGGTTCTTCTGTGCATAACCGCGCAGGTGGATACCGTGACGCAGGTGATCCATGGTCGACAGGTGGTCTTTCCACAAGTCGTCCAGTACCCGCAGCACGATCTGCTTCTCGAAGGTGCGCAGCGCTTCGGCGCCGGCCTGATCTTCCTTCTCGTTGTACGCGGCGATCAGTTCGTTGAGCAGTTTCTCGCGCAGGGTTTCTTCGTACAGGTGGTCGTCTTCATCGAGCCATTGCTGAATCGGCAGGCTGACCCCGAAGCCGCTCTGGATGGCCTCTTCCAGACCCGCCACGTCCCACTGTTCCGGCAGGGATTGCGGAGGAATATGCGCACTGACGGTAGCGTTGAGCACGTCCTGGCGGAAATCGGCGATGGTTTCGCCAATGTTGTCCGCCGCCAACAAGGTGTTGCGCATGTGATAGATCACTTTACGCTGCTCGTTGTTGACGTCGTCGAACTCCAGCAGTTGCTTGCGGATGTCGAAGTTGCGGCCTTCAACCTTGCGCTGGGCCTTCTCGATGGCGTTGGTCACCATGCGGTGCTCGATCGCTTCACCGGACTGCATGCCCAGGGCCTTCATGAAGTTCTTCACCCGATCCGAGGCGAAGATGCGCATCAGGCTGTCTTCCAGGGACAGGTAGAAACGGCTGGAGCCGGCGTCACCCTGGCGACCGGCACGGCCACGCAGCTGGTTGTCGATACGACGCGATTCGTGACGTTCGGAGGCGATCACCTGCAGGCCACCGGACTCCAGCACCTGCTGGTGACGCTTCTGCCAGTCGGCCTTGATCTGGGCGATCTGCTCAGGGGTCGGGTTTTCCAGGGAAGCGACTTCCACTTCCCAGTTGCCGCCCAGCAGGATGTCGGTACCACGGCCGGCCATGTTGGTAGCGATGGTCAGTGCTCCCGGGCGACCGGCCTGGGCGATGATTTCCGCTTCCTTCTCGTGGAACTTGGCGTTCAGAACCTTGTGTTCGATGCCTTCCTTTTGCAGCAGGTTGGACATGTGCTCGGAGGTTTCGATGGTCGCGGTACCTACCAGCACCGGACGCCCCTGAGCCATGCATTCCTTGATGTCGTTGATGATCGCGGCGTACTTCTCGTCCGCGGTCAGGAACACCAGGTCGTTGTAGTCCTTACGGGCCAGCGGCTTGTTCGGTGGAATCACCATCACCTGCAGGCCGTAGATCTGATGGAATTCGAAAGCTTCGGTGTCGGCAGTACCGGTCATGCCGGACAGCTTGGTGTACAGGCGGAAGTAGTTCTGGAAAGTGGTCGATGCCAGGGTCTGGCTCTCGGCCTGGATGTTGAGGTTTTCCTTGGCCTCGATGGCCTGGTGCAGGCCTTCGGACAGACGACGACCCGGCATGGTACGGCCGGTGTGTTCGTCCACCAGGACCACTTGGCCATCCTGAACGATGTACTCGACGTTGCGGTTGAACAGCTTGTGCGCACGCAGACCGGCATAGACGTGAGTCAGCAAGCCCAGGTTGTGCGCCGAGTACAGGCTTTCGCCTTCCGCCAGCAGGCCGACCTGAGTCAGCATCTCTTCGATGAACTGGTGGCCGGCTTCGTTGAGTTCGACCTGACGGGTCTTCTCGTCGACAGTGAAGTGACCGGCCTTGGTGACCTGGCCTTCCACTTCCTCGATGTGCTGTTCCAGACGCGGGATCAGCTTGTTGATTTCGGTGTACAGGCGGGAACTGTCTTCAGCCTGGCCGGAAATGATCAACGGGGTACGGGCTTCGTCGATGAGGATCGAGTCGACTTCGTCGATCACGGCAAAATTGAGCTCGCGCTGGAACTTGTCTTCCATGCTGAAAGCCATGTTGTCGCGCAGGTAGTCGAAACCGAATTCGTTGTTGGTGCCGTAGGTGATGTCGGCGGCGTAGGCGGCACGCTTCTCTTCAGGCGGCTGGAACGGCGTGACCACGCCAACAGTCAGGCCGAGGAATTCGTACAGCGGACGCATCCAGTTGGCGTCACGACGAGCCAGGTAGTCGTTCACCGTCACAACGTGCACGCCCTTGCCGGACAGTGCGTTGAGGTAGACGCCCAGGGTTGCCACCAGGGTCTTGCCTTCACCGGTGCGCATTTCGGCGATCTTGCCTTCATGCAAGGTCATGCCACCGATCAACTGCACGTCGAAGTGACGCATTCCCATGACGCGCTTACCGGCTTCACGGGCGACCGCGAAGGCTTCGGGAAGCAGTTTGTCGAGGGTTTCACCCTTGGCGATACGGGCCTTGAACTCGGCGGTCTTGGCGCGCAATTGATCGTCCGAAAGGGCCACCATTTGCTCTTCGAAGGCATTGACGATCTGTACCGTCTTGAGCATGCGTTTGACTTCACGCTCGTTCTTGCTTCCAAAAAGTTTCTTTAACAAAGGCGCAAACATATCGGCAGGATCTTCCACACATAGGGTTGGAGGGCGGCCCCGTGAGTCGCCCGAGCAGCCCTCATGGCCGCATGCGAACGAGCATTCTACCCGGAAACGATGGTGAGGAAAGTGGCGTTATTCCACGATGCTGGCACAGCGCTGTGACGGGGCTCACCTAAAATAAGGGCTTTTTGCCGAACTTCAAGCCCATTCCCCCCCGAAGTTAATGATTACGATCAGCAAAGCGCGAGAAAGTCGTCAGAGTACGAAAAAGCGATGAGCCCGGCGGCCGGGACGCTTTCTGCTACCATGGCGCCTCTGTAACTTCAGGTGTCTGACCATGGCATTTCGCCCCCTTACGGCACGCGCCCCCGCCGTTCTTCTTCGCGAAGCCAAGCCTCTGAAAGCCATACTCGGCCACGCTCAGCGCCTGGCGCACCTGCAGCGCCTGCTGGAGAGCCAGTTGCAACCGGCGGCTCGCGAACACTGCCACGTCGCTTCATGGCGCGAAGGCAGCCTGTTGCTGATCGTCACCGACGGTCACTGGGCCACGCGCCTGCGCTATCAGCAAAAGCGCCTGCAGCGCCAATTGCAGGAGTTCAACGAATTCAGCAACCTGACGCGCATTCTGTTCAAGGTTCAGCCGCCCACGGTTCAACAAGGCGCAGTGGGGCACACCATGGACCTGTCGAACAATGCCGCCGAAACCATCCAGGCCACCGCCGAAGGCATAAGCGATCCCAACTTGCGCGCCGCCCTGGAGCGCCTGGCCAGCCACGCCAAGCCGCGAGGCTGACCCGGACACGCCAGGCTTCAGCGCCGCTTGCTGCCGCCCAACAACGAGCCCATCAACCCGCGGACCAACTGCCGCCCCAACTGATTGGCCGCCTGACGCATGGCCGACTTCAAGGCCTGCCCGGCCGCAGTGCCGAGAAACTCACCGGCGCGATCCGCCAGACTCGGCTCCTGCTCTCCCGGCTTGTCTGCCGTTGCAGGCTCCTTGGGCGCCAGGTTCTTGCGCCCCATGAGCACTTCATAAGCCGATTCACGATCGATCGGCTGGTCATAACGCCCCAGCAGCGGCGAGCTGGTAATCAGCGCCTGGCGTTCAGCGGCGGTCAGCGGCCCGATCCGTGATTGCGGCGGCGCCACCAGCACACGCTGGACCATTTCCGGGGTTCCCTTGTCTTGCAGGGTGCCCACCAGCGCCTCGCCGATGCCGAGTTCGGTCAGCACCGACAGCGCGTCGAACGCCGGGTTGGGACGAAAACCATCGGCCACCGCACGCAACGACTTCTGTTCCTTGGCGGTAAAGGCCCGCAAGCCGTGTTGAATCCGCAGCCCCAGCTGCGCCAGCACATCGTCCGGCAAATCTCCCGGCGACTGGGTCACGAAATACACCCCCACGCCCTTGGAGCGAATCAGTCGCACCACCTGCTCCAGGCGATCCTGCAGCGCCTTGGGCGTACCGGAAAACAACAAGTGCGCCTCGTCAAAAAACAGCGCCAGCAGAGGCTTGTCCGAGTCCCCGCGCTCCGGCAGTTGCTCGAACAGCTCAGCCAAAAGCCATAAAAGGAAGGTGGCATAGACTTTCGGCGCCTCATGCACCAGACGACTCGCGTCCAACAGATGAATCCGCCCACGGCCATCGGCAGCCGGTTGCAGAATGTCTTCCAGTTGCAATGCGGGCTCGCCGAACAGAGCTTCCGCCCCTTGCTGCTCCAGGGTCGCCAGACGCCTTAACAGCGCCTGACTGGAACCTGTGGTCATCAGCGCCGCGTCATCGCCCAGCAATTGAGGGTGGTCCTTGAGGTGATTGAGCAGCGCCTTGAGATCCTTCAAGTCCAGCAACAACAGCCCTTCACGGTCCGCCACCTTGAACGCTGCATACAGCGCCGACTGCTGACTGTCGGTCAGTTCCAGCAAGCTGCCCAGCAACAGCGGTCCCATTTCGCTCAACGTGGTACGCAGGGGATGACCGGATTGCCCGTGGATATCCCACAGCGTTACCGGATAAGCCTGAGGCCTATGCTTGAGCCACGGCATCCCGGCAATTCGCTCGGCGACCTTGCCTTGGGGATCCCCTGCGGCTCCCAGCCCGCACAGGTCGCCCTTGATATCCGCAGCGAACACCGCGACCCCGGCGTCGCTGAACGCTTCCGCCAGGCGCTGCAGGGTCACGGTCTTGCCGGTACCGGTGGCGCCGGCCACCAGCCCGTGGCGGTTGGCCAGGCGCATGGCCTGGGCGACCGGCTGGCCACCGAGGTCGGCACCGATAATCAGTTGCAAAGAGTCAGGCATTTTGTCACCTCAGGTTAATCTTTGGCCTTACACGGTCGATATGAAAAATGATGGATCAGAAGTATCTGAAAAAAAGGTCAGGTAATTCCTTTGGGATAGATGGAGATATCAGCTTACTTACAACACCGCCCTTTTCGCGCGCTTTTCCAACCCGATGCCCTGGACTCAAAGACCTTAGCGGACCCCCCAAGCCATGAACAAAAATCTGCGCTTCAGCCACAAGATCCTGCTTGCCGCCTCGCTGATCGTCATAGCTGCCTTTGCACTATTCACGCTCTACAACGATTACCTGCAACGCAACGCCATTCGCAATGATCTGGACAACTATCTTCAGGAAATGGGCGACGTCACGGCAAAAAATATTCAGACCTGGCTTGCCGGCCGTGCCTTGCTGATCGAAAACATCTCCCAGTCGGTGGCCCTCAACCCCGACCCGACCAATGTCAGCAACCTGCTGGAACAGAAGTCGGTGAGCTCGACCTTCATGGGGGCTTACCTGGGCAACAAGGACGGCACCTTCATCATCCGCCCGGACAGCAAGATGCCGGACGGCTACGACCCCCGCGCACGCCCCTGGTACAAGAGCGCCGAGAGCAGCAACGGCTCGGCCCTGACCGAACCCTATATCGACCTGGCTTCCGGCCAATTGGTCATTTCCATCGTCGACAGCGTGATCAAGGCTGGCCAGCGCATTGGCGTGGTCGGCGGTGACCTGAGCCTGCAAGTGATTGCCGACAGCATCAACGCTCTGGACTTCGACGGCATGGGCTATGCGTTCCTGATCAGCGCCGACGGCAAGATCCTGGTGCACCCGGACAAGAACCTGGTGATGAAGACCCTCAAGGACGTTTATCCCCAGGACACCCCGCGCATCAGCAATGAACTCAGCGAAATCAGCGTCGACGGCAAACCCCGCATCGTCACCTTCACCCCGATCAAGGGCCTGTCTTCGGTGAACTGGTATATCGGCCTGTCGGTGGACAAGGACAAGGCCTTCGCCATGCTAAGCGAGTTCCGCACCTCGGCCCTGATCGCCACCCTGACCGCCGTGGCCCTGACCATTGCCCTGCTCGGCCTGCTGATCCGCCTGCTGATGCAGCCCCTGCATGTAATGACCCGGGCGATGCAGGACATCGCCGACGGCGAAGGCGACCTGACCCGCCGCCTGAACATCCACAACCAGGACGAATTCGGCATTCTCGGCACCGCCTTCAACCGTTTCGTCGAACGCATCCACAGTTCGATCCGCGAAGTTTCCTCGGCCACCGAGCACGTCAACGAAGTGGCCCTGCGGGTGGTCAGCGCCTCCAACTCATCGATGCTCAACTCCGATGAACAGGCCAGTCGCACCAACAGCGTCGCCGCAGCCATCAATCAACTGGGGGCCGCAGCCCAGGAAATCGCCCGCAATGCCGCCCAGGCCTCACAACAGGCCAGCGACGCGCGCAACCTGGCCGAAGACGGCCAGCAAGTGGTGGATCGCAGCATCCAGGCGATGAACCAGTTGTCGGAGATGATCAGCGCATCCAGCAGCAACATCGAGACCCTGAACAGCAAGACCGTGAACATCGGGCAGATTCTCGAAGTCATCACCAGCATTTCCCAGCAGACCAACCTGCTGGCGCTCAACGCGGCCATCGAAGCGGCCCGGGCCGGCGAGGCCGGCCGCGGATTCGCCGTGGTGGCCGATGAAGTACGCAACCTGGCGCACCGCACCCAGGAATCGGCACAGCAAGTGCAAACCATGATCGAAGAGTTGCAAGTGGGCGCCCGGGAGTCGGTCAGCACCATGAGCAACAGCCAGCGCCACAGTCAGGACAGCGTCGAGATCGCCAACCAGGCCGGGGAGCGGCTGAGCAGCGTGACCCAGCGCATCGGCGAGATCGACGGCATGAACCAGTCGGTGGCCACCGCCACGGAAGAACAGACCTCGGTGGTCGAATCCATCAACATGGACATCACCGAAATCAACACGCTGAATCAGGAAGGCGTTGAAAACCTGCAGGCGACCCTGCGGGCCTGCTCCGATCTGGAACAGCAATCGGCGCGCTTGAAGCACCTGGTGGGCAGCTTCAGGATCTGACGCAGGGCCTCAGGCCCCTTTAGCCGGCGAGCCGGTGTCTACGGACGCCGGTGGCGTGGGCTCCTGCTGCAACTGCTCCCACAATTGGGCGGCACCCGGAAACTCGGTGCCGTCTTCAGCATCCAGCTCATCGGGGTCGTAGCGGCTCAGGCATCCCTCGCCGAGGGTGGCGGGGGCTTTGGAAGTGGCTTTATCCAGTGGATCGGTCATCGCGCTGACCTCTCGAGGTGAACAACCAGGACCGGGATCTTGAACCCGGCTCCTGGTTTTTTTTCGATCAGAACACCACGGTCTTGTTGCCGTGGACCAGCACCCGGTCTTCCAGGTGGTAGCGCAGGCCGCGGGCCAGGACCATCTTCTCCACATCACGACCGAAACGCACCATGTCCTCGATGCTGTCGCTGTGGCTGACCCGCACCACGTCCTGCTCGATGATCGGACCGGCGTCCAGTTCTTCGGTGACGTAGTGGCAGGTGGCGCCGATCAGCTTCACCCCACGCAGGGACGCCTGGTGGTAAGGCTTGGCGCCGACGAAGGACGGCAAGAAGCTGTGGTGGATGTTGATCACCTTGTGCGCGTATTCGCGGCACAGCTCAGGCGGCAGGATCTGCATATAGCGCGCCAGCACCACCACCTCGGCATCGTGCTGCTTGACCAGACGCGACACCTCGGCAAACGCCGGCTCCTTGTCCTGAGGATTGACCGGCACATGGTAATAAGGGATGCCATGCCACTCGACCATGCTGCGCAGGTCGTCATGGTTGGAGATCACACAGGCGATTTCACAATCGAGCTCATCGCTGTGCCAGCGATGCAGCAGATCCGCCAGGCAATGGGACTCGCGGCTGGCCATCAGCACGACGCGCTTTTTCTCGGCGGTATCGGTAATGCGCCAGTCCATCGAGAACTCTTCGGCGATCGGCGCAAAAGCCTGGCGAAAAGCCTCCAGACCAAAAGGCAGGGAGTCGGCACGAATCTCGTGACGCATGAAGAACCAGCCACTGAGATTGTCCGAGTGGTGGCTCGCTTCGGTGATCCAACCGTTATGGGAGGCCAGAAAGTTACTGACTTTGGCAACGATGCCAACGCGGTCAGGGCAAGAAATCACCAACCGAAAGGTGCGCATGAGGGGAAAACTCCAGAACTTCGCAAAGGTCGCCATTCTAGCCATTACGCGACAAAACTGCAGTATTCATTGCGCCGCAGGCCCGGATTAGATTGGCAACAGCACCCTGATTGCGTCTTAACGGGCATCACTGCAAGCACTGCCGCAGACACTTGCCAATAGCGCACAAGTAATTTGTGAATAGCGCAATCGAATCCCTCGATCTATTAAATAGCGAAATGACTTTTGCGCCTAAACACACTAAGAGCGCCGAATAAAACAGCGTTATTATGTTTACTTGCACAAACTCCGTGACTATTATTGCGACACTGTCACCCAGTCACTCAGCGCTCAATAAGGTAGTCCTCATGTCCCTGATCAACGAATACCGTGCTACAGAAGAAGCCATTAAAGAACTGCAAGCACGTTTGAAGAACCTGTCCCAGGACGACAAACTGAAAACCGAACTGGAATTCGAAGGCAAACTGCGCAGCCTGATGGGCGAGTACTCCAAGTCCCTGCGCGACATCATTGCCCTGCTGGATCCTGAGTCGAAAGTTAAAGCGCCGCGCGCTGCTGTAAAAACCACCGGCACCAAGCGTGCCCGTAAAGTTAAACAGTACAAAAACCCGCACAACGGTGAAGTCATCGAAACCAAAGGCGGCAACCACAAGACTCTGAAAGAGTGGAAAGCCAAGTGGGGCGGCGACGTGGTTGAAGGCTGGGCAACCCTGCTGGGCTAAGTCTCGCCAGTGAGCGCCCGGGCCTTACCGCCGCCATGAAAAAACGCCAGCTTGCTGGCGTTTTTTCATGGCCGGGCTTAATGCCCAAGGGGCCGGCCCCGCTCTCAAAGAGCCAGGCGCCCGCTGAGGTCCTGAACATGGGCCTGCCACTCATCCAGTACCTGACGTTGCTTGGGATCTGCACTTAACAACGATTGTTCAAGCCCCTGGGCAAAACTTTCCAGGGTATTGGGCGCGCCGAATTTCGCTTCTAGCAAACGCTGACGACAAAATGCCCGCCAACGCTCTTGCTCGGCGTCATCCAATGTTTCCGGAAAGTTGCGAGCGCGGTAGCGAAAGAGCAATTCGGGCAAGCGCTCATCATCAAAGGGCCACTGTTGCCGAGCCAAATGCAGCGGGTCGGCCTCACGTACTTGCTCACACAATCGCCGGTCGCGATCGCCAATAAAGCCGTCGTACAACTGTTGCTCCGGGTCCTCGCTGGCCGCGAACTCATCGGGCCCATAAATCAGCGAAAGTTTATCCCGCCAAACTTCCTGAGTTTCAGTCAAAAGCCCGGCCCGGCGCTGGTACTGCTCCATGTCCAAGTGCAATCGCTGTTGATCCTCGCCCCGCAAGACATTCAAGGGCGCCACTACCGGGCAGCGATTGATATGGATGAGTTTCAACGGCACCGGCAACTCGCCGTCCGCCAGATCATCACGCCGGGTATATAAACGCTGACGCAAGGTGTCGGCATCCAGCTCCAGCAATCCCTGAGGATCCAGATGCAAGTCACAGACAATCAGCGCATTGCGATTGCGCGGATGCCAGGCCAGGGGCAGTACCACGCCGAGGTAGTGGCGCGCGGCGGAAAAGCGCCCGGAAATATGCACCAGAGGCTGCAACAGGCGAATCTGATCCATCACCCGCTGTTTGCTGCGCAGTTGGAACAGCCAGTCATAGAGCTTGGGTTGCCGATCACGAATCAAGCGCGCCAGGGCAATGGTCGCCCGGACATCGGACAGCGCATCGTGGGCCTGGCCATGATCGATGCCGTTGGCCGCGGTCAGCCGTTCCAGCTTGAGGGTCACCTGCCCCTGCTCCTCGGGCCAGACGATACCCTCGGGACGCAAGGCATAGGCGGTGCGCACCACATCGATCAGATCCCAGCGACTGTTGCCGCCCTGCCACTCGCGGGCATAGGGATCGAAGAAATTGCGATACAGGCTGTAGCGGGTCACCTCATCGTCGAAGCGCAGGGTGTTGTAGCCCACGCCACAGGTGCCGGGGCGCGCCAGCTGGGCGTGCACCCGGGTCATGAAGTCCGCCTCGCTCAAGCCCTGGGCCGCCAGGCGACCGGGGGTGATGCCGGTGATCATGCAGGCTGCCGGGTGCGGCAGGATATCGTCGCTGGGCTGGCAATAGAGGTTGACCGGCTCGTCGATCTCGTTGAGCGCCAGGTCGGTGCGAATACCGGCCACTTGCAACGGGCGATCGCAGCGCGGATTGATGCCGGTGGTTTCGTAGTCGTACCAAAAGAGGGAAGTCACGGCCTGTTCCTGAACTGAAAGACCGCCGCAGTCTAGGCGCTCAAGCGTCACCAGGGCCAGCCGCGTGAACGGGCGGCGCGCAGGGCAGCACACCGAAATCGTAGTTAATGATGTCGTTTGCCCCTCGGACACTGCTAGCATCTGCGCTGGATTTTTCTCTACCAGGCCAAGCCCCCAAGTTGCCCATGCTTGAGACGACAGCAACGCCAAGGAACGCATCGCTGCACCCGCCACTGGATACGCGGTATCAGGTCGAAACCCCCGAGGGTATCGATCTGCCGCTGCGACCGGCGGGGTTGCTGGTCCGTACCCTGGCGTTTTCCCTCGACCTGGGCATTCGCGGGCTGGTGTTGGGCCTGCTGTTCATCGTGCTGGGCTTTTTCGGCGAGATCGGCATCGGCCTCGGTTCGATCCTGCTGTTCCTGATCAGCTGGTGGTACATGGTGCTGTTCGAGGTGCTGAACCAGGGCCGCTCGCCCGGCAAGCACCTGATGGGACTGCGAGTGGTTCAGGACGATGGCACCCCCATTGGCTGGAGCGCCTCCCTGACCCGCAACCTGCTGCGTTTTGCCGACATGTTGCCGTTCGGCTACTTCCTCGGCGCCATCAGTTGCCTGCAGCATCCGACCTTCAAGCGCCTCGGCGATCTGGCCGCCGGCACCCTGGTGATCTACCGCGAGCAATCCCTGACCCGACCGCAACTGCCCGACGCCACGCCCCGCTCCGCGCCCTTCGCCCTGAGCCTGAATGAACAACGGGCGATCCTCGGCTTTGCCGAACGCCAGGGCCAGCTGTCTGCCGAACGAACCCGGGAACTGGCAGGCATCCTCGCGCAACCACTGCACGTGCCCGCAGCCCAGGCGACAGCCGAACTCAATGGCATCGCTCGCGGCTTTCTGGGATCCACATGAAACAGAGCCTTTTCGAAAGCCGCCACCAGGCGCAATGGCAACAGTTCGAGCAACTGCTCGACCAGCTCGAGCGGGGTCGCGCCCGGGCCGAAGACTGCCAGACCTTCGTCCAGGACTACCGCCGCCTGTGCCAGCACCTGGCCCTGGCCCAGGAGCGCGGCTACAGCAGTTACCTGATCGATCCATTGCAGCAACTGGTGTTGCGCGGCCATCAGCAACTCTACCGGCAACGCACCGCCATCAGCACCAATGTCCTGGCTTTCTTACTGGCCGGCTTTCCACGCCTGGTGCGCCAGGAATGGCGCCTGGTACTGATCGCCAGCCTGCTGTTCTTCGGCAGTCTGCTGGGTATCGGCCTGTTGGTGTACCTGTACCCCGAACTGGTCTACAGCCTGGTGAGCCCGCAGCAGGTATCGGAAATGCGCAGCATGTACGACCCTGGCGGCGCACGCCTGGGACGGGTCGCCGAGCGCGCCTCCAGCGAAGACTGGGTGATGTTCGGCTACTACATCATGCACAACATCGGTATCGCCTTTCAGACCTTCGCCAGCGGCCTGCTGTTTGGCCTGGGCAGTGTGTTCTTCCTGTTCTTCAACGGCCTGATGATAGGCGCCATCGCCGGCCACCTGACCCAGATCGGCTTCGGCCAGACCTTCTGGCCCTTCGTCATCGGCCATGGTGCCTTCGAACTGAGCGCCATTGCCCTGTCCGGTGCGGCCGGGCTGAAGATGGGCTGGGCACTGATCGCCCCCGGTCGCCTGCGGCGCGGCGACGCGCTGTTGCAGGCTGCGCGGATCAGCGTGCAACTGATCTACGGGGTGATCGTGTTTCTGCTGATCGCCGCCTTTATAGAAGCCTACTGGTCCTCCATGACCTGGCCGGCGGCCTGGATCAAATACAGCGTCGGCGCCAGCCTGTGGGGCCTGATGCTGGCGTACCTGACCCTGGCCGGACGAGAACCCCATGCGCCTGAGTGATGCCAGTGTGGTGATCCGCCCCCGCACGACCTGGGAAGCCATGGACCTGGGCGTACTCCTGAGCCAGCGCCACCGGTGGCTGCTGATGACCAGCTGGGCCATCGTCAGTCTGCCGGTGTTCGCCCTGCTGAGCCTGCTGCTGTGGCAATCGCCCTCCCTGGCGGTGCTGCTGTTCTGGTGGCTCAAGCCGGCCTTCGAGCCCTTGCCGCTGTTTATCCTGTCCAAGGCTTTGTTCGGTGAAACCCCGAGCCTGGGCCAGGCCCTGCGCCAGTGGCCGCGCCTGCTCAAATCGCAATGGCTGGCCAGCCTGACCTGGCGCCGCTTCAGCCTGAGCCGCAGTTTCGTCCTGCCGGTGGTGCAACTGGAGGGCCTGGACGGCGACGCCCGGCAGCAGCGCCTGGGGGTGCTGTTGCAGCGCAACGCCGGGGCTGCGCGCTGGCTGACGCTGATCGGCATGCATCTGGAGGGCGCCTTGTGGATCGGCCTGCTGGTGCTGTTCTACCTGCTGCTGCCGCAACAGGTCGAGCTGGACTGGAACTGGCAGAGCCTGGTCATTGCCGCCCAGCAGGACTGGCTGTGGCTGGAACACCTGACCAACGCCTTCTACGCCCTGGTGCTGGTGATCTGGGAACCGATCTACGTGGCCTGCGGCTTCAGCCTGTACCTCAATCGCCGCACCGAGCTCGAGGCCTGGGACATCGAGCTGGTGTTTCGCCGCCTGCGTCAGCGCCTGGGCGGCGTCGCGGCGCTGCTGCTGGTGAGCGGCCTGTTGCTGGCGGTGCCGGGCCAGGCGCCGTGGGCAGCCAGCCCCAGCAGTTCCGTGGCCGGCCCCGAAGTGCCCCGGTTGTTGCAGCAACCCCTGACCAGCAAGGCCGCGAAAGACAGCATCCAGGGCATCCTGGATAAACCGCCGTTCAAGAATCAGGAATCGGTCACCCGCTACCGCTTCGGTGAGGAGCAAACAGCGAAAAAGGACGCCAAGGGCAAGCCTCCGGGCTGGCTCAAGAGCCTGCTGGAAAGCCTCGACCAGAATCGCTTCAGCAACCTTGCCAAGGGCCTGGAAATCCTCCTCTGGGGCTTGCTGCTAAGTGCCCTGGGCTGGTTGCTGTGGCGCTACCGCGACTGGCTGCGGGCCTTTGTCGGCCGCCGTCCGCTGCCGCGTAAAAAGCGCCCGGCGCCGATCCCCCAGCAGCTGTTCGGCCTGGACGTCAGCAGCCAGACCCTGCCCGCCGACGTGGCCGCCCACGCCCAGGCACTGTGGGCCAGCCAGCCTCGGGAAGCGCTGGGCCTGTTGTATCGGGCCTTGCTCAGCCGCTTGCTGGAGGACTTTCAACTGCCGCTGAGCGTGGCCGACACCGAAGGTCAGGTACTGGAGCGGATCAAGGCGCTGCAGCAACCGTCCCTGGAAGCCTTCAGCCGCGAACTGACCACCCACTGGCAGAACATGGCCTACGGTCATCGCGTGCCCGGTGCCGACCTGCAAGCGCAACTGTGCGATGGCTGGCGTAGCCTGTTCGGCCCGGGAGCCTGCGCATGAAACGCTATCTGTGGGGCGGCCTGGCGCTGTTGCTGATCCTGGTACTGGGCGCTGCCGGCTACTTCCTGTACCGCCACGCCACGCCCTATCAGGAACTGGTCGATCACGGCCCGTCTCCCGAGGCCCAGGCCAATCCCTATCTGGCTGCCGAGATGTTCTTGCGCGAGCGCGGCCTCAAGGTCGACCACGCCAACAGCCTGGAAGTGCTGGCCAGCCTCAAGCCGGTCGGCAACAGCCTGCTGCTGCTCGGCGAGCGCTCCAACATGAGTCCGCACCAGGTCGACCAGGTGCTGGACTGGGCCCGTGCCGGCGGCCGGCTGATCTTTGTCGCCGAAGCCCTGTGGGACGAAGACACCGAGCAAAGCGGCGATTTGCTGCTGGACCGGGTACAGATCCATCAGCAGCTCAGCGCGGACCAGGAACCACCGGTGCAACAGGACGCCGACGACGCCTTTCCGAAACTGACCAAGATCTACCTGGAAGGCGAACAGGCCCCGGCCTACGTCAGCTTCGATACCGACTTTGATCTGGTCGACCCGGACAACCTGGCCCAGTCCTGGGCCAACAGCGCCACGGCCACCCACATGGTCCAGCTCGACTACGGCCAGGGGTCGGTCACCGTGCTGACCGATGCCGACATCTGGAAAACCCCGGGCATCGGTCTGTACGACAACGCCTGGCTGCTGTGGTACCTGAATACCGATACGGCGGTGACCCTGCTGTTCGACACCGACCACCCGAGCCTGTGGCAATTGCTCTGGCGCTATTTCCCCCAGGCGCTGGTGGCCCTGGCACTGCTGATCGGCCTGTGGCTGTGGCAGGCCGGCAGCCGCCAGGGTCCGTTGCAGGCACCGGCCCCCAAGGCCCGGCGTCAGCTACGCGAGCATCTGCGGGCCAGCGCCGACTTTCTCCTGCGCCATGGCGGCCAGGCGCCGTTGCTGCAAGCGCTGCACCTGGATATCCGGCGCCGGGCGCGCCGCCGCTATCCGGGCTTCGAGCAATTGCCCAGCGAAGCCCAGTGGGAGGTCCTCGCCCTGCTCAGCCAACAGCCGGTCAGCACGGTGCAACAGGCCCTGCAACCCTTGTCCGGGCAGCGCCTTTCCAGCGCTGATTTCAGCCACCAGGTCGCCCACCTGCAAACACTCAGGAATGCCCTATGAGCGAACAACCCGTCGAATCCCAAGACACCTCCGAGGCTCCAGCGCCACAGGAGCATGCCGCCCAGCAGCGCCAGCGCGCCAGCCAACTGGCCCAGGCCGTGCGCCAGGAACTGCAGAAAGTGCTGATCGGCCAGACCGCGGTGATCGATGACGTGCTGACCGCCCTGATCGCCGGTGGCCACGTGCTGCTCGAAGGGGTTCCCGGCCTCGGCAAGACCCTGCTGGTACGGGCCCTGGCCCGCTGCTTCGGCGGTGACTTCGCGCGGATCCAGTTCACCCCGGACCTGATGCCCAGCGACGTCACCGGCCACGCGGTGTACGACCTGCAGAGCGAACAGTTCAAGCTGCGCAAGGGCCCGCTGTTCACCAACCTGCTGCTGGCGGACGAGATCAACCGCGCCCCAGCCAAGACCCAGGCCGCCCTGCTGGAAGCCATGCAGGAACGCCAGGTCACCCTGGAAGGCCGGGCCCTGCCCATTGCCCAGCCGTTCATGGTCCTGGCCACCCAGAACCCCATCGAACAGGAAGGCACCTACCCACTGCCGGAAGCCGAGCTGGACCGCTTCATGCTCAAGCTGCGCATGGACTACCCGGATGCCGACGAGGAGCTGGACATGGTCCGCCAGGTCGCACGTTCGACCCGCGCCGACATGCTCGATGTGCAGCCCCTGCGCACCGTGCTCCAGGCCAAGGACGTGCTGGCCCTGCAACGCATCGCCAGTGACCTGCCCCTGGACGATCAGGTGCTCGACTATGCCGTGCGCCTGGCCCGGGCCACCCGCAGCTGGCCGGGCCTGAGCCTCGGCGCCGGTCCTCGGGCCTCGATTGCCCTGGTCCGTGGCGCCCGGGCCCGGGCCTTGCTGCGTGGCGGCGACTTCGTGGTTCCGGACGACATCAAGGGCTGCGCCATGGCCGTGCTGCGCCACCGGGTGCGGATCGCCCCGGAGCTGGATATCGAAGGACTGTCGGTGGAGCAGGTGCTCAAGCAGATGCTCGAACAGATCCCGGCTCCGCGCCTGTGAGCCGTACAGCACGATGAAACCGACTCGTCTGCTGCTCATCTGGCTGGGCACTCTGGCCGGCCTGGACCTGCTCCTGGGCGCCATGCGCGCCCTGGGCATCCAGGCCATGCCGCGCCTGGACTCGATCGCCTGGGGCCTGTTGCTGGCCCTGTTGCTGCTGGCCCTGCTCGATGCCCTGCGCCTGTCGCGCATGGCCTCGCCCGAGGTCCGGCGCCAGTTGCCCGGCAGCCTGCCCCTGGGGCGCTGGAGCGAAGTGCAGCTGGAGATCCGCCATCCCTACGGGCAGGCGCTGTGCGTGCAACTGTTCGATCATCCGCCTCAGGGCCTGGGCTTCGAGCATCTGCCACAGTCCGTCAACCTGGAGCCCGGCCAGGCCAGCAAGGTCGGCTACAGCGTGCGGCCGCTGCAACGGGGGCATTTCGACTTCGACCAGTGTGAGGTGGCGCTGCCCAGCCCTCTGGGCCTGTGGAGCGCCAGGCGTTTGCTCAAGGTGCACGGCAGCACCCGGGTCTATCCGGACTTCGCCCGCCTGTACGGTGCGCAGTTGCTGGCGGTGGACAACTGGCTCAGCCAGCTCGGGGTGCGCCAGTTGCAGCGTCGGGGCCTGGGCCTGGAGTTCAATCAGTTGCGGGAGTTTCGCGAGGGCGACAGCCTGCGGCAGATCGACTGGAAAGCCACCGCCCGCCAACGCACGCCCATCGCCCGGGAGTATCAGGACGAGCGCGACCAGCAGATCATTTTCATGCTCGACTGCGGACGCCGCATGCGCAGCCAGGACGACGAACTGGCGCATTTCGACCATGCCCTCAACGCCAGCCTGCTACTCAGTTACGTGGCCCTGCGCCAGGGAGATGCCGTGGGGCTGTACGCCTTCGCCGGGGAGCGCTCGCGCTACGTGGCGCCGATCAAGGGCCAGGCCCATCTGAACGTGCTGCTCAACGGCGTCTACGATCTGCACACCAGCCAGCGTCCCGCCGACTACCAGGCCGCCGCCAGTGAACTGCTGGCCCGGCAGAAGCGCCGGGCCCTGGTGGTGCTGGTCACCAACCTGCGGGACGAAGACGATGAGGAACTGCTGACCGCGGTCAAGCGCATCGGGCGCCAGCATCGGGTGCTGGTGGCCAGCCTGCGCGAGGAAGTGCTCGACCAGTTGCGCCAGAACCCGGTGCAGACCTTGCCCGAAGCGCTGCTCTACAGCTCGGCGGTGAACTACCTGAACGGCCGCGCCGAACTTCACGAACGGCTGAGCGCCCACGGCATCGCCCTGCTCGATGCACGCCCGGGAGAGCTTGGCGCGGAACTGGTCAGCCGTTATCTGGGCTGGAAGAAAGCCGGCAGCCTGTAACGGCAATCGTGCCTGTCAGGCCGACGTCTGCAAGGGATGAAAGCTGAAGTAATGCCGCAGGGCATGCTCCAGCTCGGCGAAGTCGTCGCTCGCTCGCAGCAGGCTGAAACCGCTGTCGTACTGGTGCGGGGTCAGGTCCTCGTGACACCACAGGCACCAGGCGCTGAAGTCGATGAACTGCAGTTGTCCATCACCGCCGGGAACCTTGACCCGCAACTCGAACGCGGCGCCGATCAGCATCGGCAACGGGCTGATCAGCATCAGCCCGTCTGCAGAGATATTGCCCAGGAAACCGACCGGCTTGTCGGTAAACCGATTGAAGACTCTCAAGTAGGACGGCAGTTGATGCCGCTCGATCCGCGGTTCAGTGAACATGCTGGGTATCGCTATGAAAGGCCATTAAGCATGACCGCACTAGTGCATCGGAACGGACCTGCAAGAGCAGCTCGTTCGCCCGGATTCGAGGTGCGAGGAAAATCGTCTGGAGGATTTCAACGCCACTGCCCAGGCAGGAACCGGGCAGTGTTCGAACAACCTGTACAAATGTTAGCTCAAGCGCGAGGGGCAATTACACTGCCCCGCGGCGCTGTGACTTACAACGCAGTACGACGAACTTGCGCCGCACCGTTTGCCGGGTAGTGACCCAGTTGCTGCAAGGTGTCCAGGCGCGCACGGGCACGGTAGGCGTACTCGCTGCTGGGGTACTGGGTAATGATGAACTGATAAGTCTGCGCCGCATCGACGAACAACTTCTGCCGCTCCAGGCATTGCCCGCGCAGCATCGACACTTCCGGCTGGATATAGCGCCGCGCACGACTGTCACGGTCGACCTGGCTCAACTCGAGCATCACGCTCTCGCAGTTGCCACGGTCATAAGCGCGATAGGCGTTATTCAAATGATGGTTCATGGACCAGCGGGTGCAGCCGACAACACTGACGGCCAAGATAGCAATGAGTACGAATCGCATGGGGTATCTCCTGTCTTGTGCAGTGTATCGACTCATCGGCAAAAATCTTCAAGGTTGTTGCGGTAAACAAACAAAGCAATAAGTAGTGCAAACGAACAATGACTACAACTTCGGAGCATAGTAGCCTCTCGTTGCGCTTGAACTCAGGAGTCCGTGCATGTCCGTTCGTCGTACCAAAATCGTTGCCACCCTTGGCCCGGCCAGTAACTCGCCGGAAGTTCTCGAACAGTTGATTCTTGCAGGCCTGGATGTCGCCCGCCTGAACTTCTCCCACGGCACGCCGGACGAGCACAAGGCTCGCGCCCAACTGGTCCGCGACCTGGCAGCCAAGCACGGCCGCTTCGTGGCCATCCTCGGTGACCTGCAAGGCCCGAAAATCCGTATCGCCAAATTCGCCAACAAGCGTATCGAACTGAAGATCGGTGACAAGTTCACCTTCTCCACCGTGCATCCGTTGACCGAAGGCAACCAGGACATCGTCGGCATCGACTACCCGGACCTGGTCAAGGACTGCGGCGTCAATGACGAACTGCTGCTGGACGATGGTCGCGTGGTGATGCGCGTGGAAACCGCCACCGCCACCGAGCTGCATTGCGTGGTGACCGTGGGCGGCCCGCTGTCCGACCACAAAGGCATCAACCGTCGTGGCGGCGGCCTGACCGCTCCGGCCCTGACCGAAAAGGACAAGGCCGATATCAAGCTGGCGGCCGAAATGCAGGTCGACTACCTGGCCGTGTCCTTCCCTCGCGACGCCGCCGATATGGAATACGCGCGCAAGCTGCGTGACGAATCCGGTGGCACTGCCTGGCTGGTGGCGAAGATCGAACGCGCCGAAGCCGTGGCCGACGACGAAACCCTCGACGGCCTGATCAATGCCAGCGACGCGGTGATGGTGGCCCGTGGCGACCTGGGCGTGGAAATCGGCGATGCCGAGCTGGTGGGCATCCAGAAGAAAATCATTCTGCACGCCCGTCGCCACAACAAGGCGGTGATCGTGGCGACCCAGATGATGGAGTCGATGATCCAGAACCCGATGCCGACCCGTGCCGAAGTGTCCGACGTGGCCAACGCCGTGCTCGACTACACCGACGCGGTCATGCTCTCGGCGGAAAGCGCCGCCGGCGCCTACCCGCTGGAAGCGGTGCAGGCCATGGCGCGGATCTGTGTCGGGGCGGAAAAGCACCCCACCAGCAAGACCTCCAGCCACCGCATGGGCAAGGTGTTCGAAAGCTGCGACCAGAGCATCGCCCTGGCCGCCATGTACACCGCCAACCACTTCCCTGGCGTCAAGGCGATCATCGCCCTGACCGAAAGTGGCTACACCCCGCTGATCATGTCGCGCATCCGCTCCTCGGTGCCGATCTATGCCTACTCCCCGCACCGCGAAACCCAGGCTCGCGCGGCAATGTTCCGTGGCGTCTACACCATCCCGTTCGACCCGGCCTCCCTGCCGCCCGAGCAGGTCAGCCAGGCCGCGATCGATGAGCTGCTCAAGCGCGGCGTCGTGGAGAAAGGCGACTGGGTGATCCTCACCAAGGGCGACAGCTACCACACCACCGGTGGCACCAACGGCATGAAGATCCTGCACGTTGGCGACCCGATGGTCTGAGTACCGACCCGCTGCACGAAAAGCCCCGGCGCCGAAAACGCCGGGGCTTTTTCATCTCCGCCGGGAACAGATATCGCCGCCCTCAACCCTTGGCGAGAAACCCGGACAGCGCGGCAATCGCTTCCGGCGACTGCAGGCGCCGGGTGAATTCCATCCCCTCCTGCTCGATGACCTGGCGCAACAGCTCACGGTCCGGCGCCTGCATCAGGCGCTTGCTGATCTGCACCGCGTCGGGCGCCAGCTGACTGAAACGCAAGGCCGCTTCCCGGGCCTTGGCCAAGGTCGCTACGCCATCCCCCAAAGCCGCAGTGGCAATGCCCCAGGCAGCGGCCTGTTCGCCACTGAAGCCTTCGCCGAGCAGCAGCAACTCAGCGGCCTTGGCCCGCCCCAGCAGGCGCGGCAGGATCAGGCTCGAACCGAATTCCGGACACAGCCCAAGGTTGACGAACGGCATGCGCAAGCGCGCATCACGACTGACGTAGACCAGATCGCAATGCAGCAGCAAGGTGGTGCCAATGCCCACCGCCGCCCCCGCGACCGCAGCCACCACCGGCTTGCGGCAATCGAGCAGGTTGCGCATGAAGTGGAACACCGGGCTGTCGAGGTCCTTGGGGGGCTGCTCCAGGAAGTCGGCGATGTCGTTGCCGGCGGTAAAGCATTCGCTGCTGCCGCAGATCAGCACGGCATTGATTTGCGGATCGGCGTCCGCCTCGGCCAGGGCTTGGGCCAGGCGACCGTACATGGCACGGGTCAGGGCGTTTTTCTTGTCGGGGCGGTTCAGGCGCAGGGTCAGCAGCCCACCTTCGCGGTGCAGCTCGATGGCATCGGTCATGGAGATCTCGCTTTGGAAAAGTCAGCGCTCAACCACGGGGCAGGAACACATCGGCCAGCAGTTGATTGCGCGGCAGCCCCGCCAGGTACAGGCGCCGGGCAAAGGCTTCGACGCTGTCGGGGTGCCCGCAGAGTAAGGCCAGGGTTTGCCGGGAAACAAGCCGCAGTTGCGCCAAGGCCGCCGTCAACTCAGCCCCCTGCCACAGCTCGACGCTCAGTTGCGGGCGGTTCGCCGCCAGCGCAGCCAAGGGTTTGGCCAGGTAATGCTCGGAACTGTCATGGGCCAGGTGAATGAGACGGATAGGGCCTTGGTGATCCTGCCGCAAGGCCTCGCGCAGAACGCCAAACAACGGCGCCAGCCCGGTGCCCGCCGCCAACAGCCAAAGGGGCCGTTGCTGCCAGTCCGGGTCGTAGTGCAAGGCACCACCGCGCAACTCGCCCAGAGAGAGGGTATCGCCCACCTGCAACTGGCGCGCCGCATCGCTGAATTGCCCCGGGTGCCGACAGTCCAGGTGAAACTCCAGGAAGCGGTCTTCTTCCGGCAGGCTGGCCAGGGAGTATGGCCGGGCCACCTGAGTGGCCGTCCACAGCACCAGGTGCTGGCCGGCGCGATAACGCAACGGCCGTTCAGGTTGCAGGCGCAAGCGCAGGACCGAGGAAGACAGCCAGTCCAGCCCGCTCACCCTGGCCGGCTGGCCATCGCGCTGCGGATTGAACGTCTCGACCTGCAGATCCTCCACCACCTGGCACTGACAGGCCAGGCGCCAGCCGCGACGGCGCTGCTCATCGCTCAGGGCATCCGGCCGACTGTCGCTGGGCAGGCCCTGGACACAGTGCACCAGACAGGCGTGACAACTGCCGGCGCGGCAACTGTAGGGCACCGCCACCCCGGCCTGATTCAAGGCATCCAGCAGATTGCTGGCCGGCGCCACCGACCAGCGCCGGCTACCGACAGTCAATTCAGGCATCGAGGTTTTCCCAGGCGGCCGAGCAACGATTGCGGCCATCGCGCTTGGCCCGGTACAGCGCCTGGTCGGCCCGCTGCAGAGCGACGTCCAGGTCATCGCCGGCCTGCAGCAGGGTCATCCCCGCGGACAGACTCAGGTCACGCACATTCAGGCCCACCAGTTGCACCTCCATGAAGGCCAGGCGCAGGCGTTCACAGCAGGAGGTCAGGCGCTCGGCATCACACTCGGGCAGCAGGACCACGAACTCCTCACCGCCGTAGCGCGCCAGTACATCGCCGTCCCGCAGGCAGGCGCTGGCCACTCCGGCGAAGGCCTGCAACACCTGATCCCCCGCCGCATGACCATGCAGATCGTTGATGCGCTTGAAATGATCCAGATCGATCAGTGCCAACCCATGCACCTGCTCCTGGCCCATGGCCTGCAGTTCACGGCTGGCATTGCGCAGGAAGTGCCGGCGGTTGAACAGGCCGGTGAGTTCGTCGGTGGCCACCAGATCCTCCAGTTGCCGCATCATTCCCCGCAGCGTGTCCTGGTGGGCCTGCAAGGCAAAACGCCGCTGCCGCATGCGCGAGCGCGAAGCCTGCACATAGGCGGCGTACAGGCACATCCACACCAGCATCACCAGCAACACACAGACTTGCAGCGCCGCCAGTTGCGGGTCCTCGAGGACAAAACGAAAACCGTCCCACAGGTTGACCCCGGCAAAGCAGAAGAAGATCAGCACCGCGCAGCGCAGGTAGGCACGCCGGGACAAGTGAAACAGGCCGAACAGCAGCGGCAGGATATAGAACACCAGGAAGGCGCCGCGGGCCTGATCCAGATGGGCAATCAGCCAGGTCTGCCAGGCAATGCCCAACACCACCTGGACCTCGGTCAGGCTGGGGTCGGCAAAGCGCAGGTTGCGCCCACTGGTGAAGACCCAGTACAGCACCCCCTGGCTGGCCACCACCAAGGCGCTGCCCAACAGTGCACTGCTGATGGAGGCGCGATAGTGCCCCGTAAGAACGGCCAGCCAGAACAGCAGCAGGATCAGTCCGTACGTGCCAGCGGCAATGCTGAAGCGCTTGAACAACAAGCTCTGGATGGCTTTATGGGTCAATCGTCGATTCACCGTGAGAAAGGAGGCTTAAAGAGTGTCCTACCCTGCAGGCCAGTTGCCACTTTAGTGCTGCGCCCTGCAAATGACTATCCAAATTTTAAGCCGTGTTCCGCGCTTTCGCCGCCGATCCACGCAAGAACGGTGCCCATCCGATAGGCGACTTTCGTTTGCCCGGCTGGCGGGTGTGCCAGGCCCCCAGGCGCGGTATACTGCCGCGCCTTTTTAGCGTCGCGCCAGTTGTCTGTCCGGCGTGCCTTAGAAGGTGCCTGCAACCGACCGATGTACCCCGCTGCAGCCACCTTATTAAATGTTCCCGTCTTTTAGAGGAGCGCGACTCATGACCGTGATCAAGCAAGACGACCTGATTCAGAGCGTTGCCGACGCCCTGCAGTTCATTTCCTACTACCACCCCGTGGACTTCATCCAGGCGATGCACGAGGCCTACCTGCGCGAAGAATCGCCGGCCGCCCGTGATTCCATGGCGCAGATCCTGATCAACTCGCGCATGTGCGCCACCGGCCACCGGCCGATCTGCCAGGACACCGGCATCGTCACCGTGTTCGTTCGCGTGGGCATGGACGTGCGCTGGGACGGCGCCACCATGAGCCTGGACGACATGATCAACGAAGGCGTGCGTCGCGCCTACAACCTGCCGGAAAACGTCCTGCGCGCCTCCATCCTCGCCGACCCGGCAGGTGCCCGGAAAAACACCAAGGACAACACCCCGGCGGTCATCCACTACTCCATCGTCCCGGGCAACACCGTGGAAGTGGACGTGGCGGCCAAGGGCGGCGGCTCCGAGAACAAGTCGAAGATGGCCATGCTCAACCCGTCCGACTCGATCGTCGACTGGGTGCTCAAGACCGTTCCGACCATGGGTGCCGGCTGGTGCCCACCGGGCATGCTGGGCATCGGCATCGGCGGCACCGCCGAGAAAGCCGCGGTGATGGCCAAGGAAGTGTTGATGGAGTCCATCGACATCCACGAGCTCAAGGCTCGCGGCCCGTCCAACCGCATCGAAGAAATGCGCCTGGAGCTGTTCGAGAAGGTCAACCAGCTGGGCATCGGCGCCCAGGGCCTGGGCGGCCTGACCACCGTGCTCGACGTGAAGATCATGGACTACCCGACCCACGCCGCCTCCCTGCCGGTGTGCATGATCCCCAACTGCGCCGCCACCCGCCACGCACACTTCGTGCTCGACGGCTCGGGCCCGGCCGCACTGGAAGCGCCACCTCTGGACGCCTACCCGGAAATCGTCTGGGAAGCCGGTCCGTCGGCGCGTCGGGTCAACCTCGACACCCTGACTCCGGAAGAAGTACAGAGCTGGAAACCGGGCGAAACCGTGCTGCTCAACGGCAAGATGCTCACCGGCCGCGACGCTGCGCACAAGCGCATGGTCGAGATGCTGAACAAGGGCGAAACCCTGCCGGTGGACCTCAAGGGTCGCTTCATCTACTACGTTGGCCCGGTTGATCCGGTAGGCGACGAAGTGGTGGGCCCGGCCGGTCCGACCACCGCCACGCGGATGGACAAGTTCACCCGGCAGATCCTCGAGCAGACCGGCCTGCTGGGCATGATCGGCAAGTCCGAGCGCGGCCCGACCGCCATCGACGCGATCAAGGACAGCAAGGCCGTGTACCTGATGGCCGTCGGCGGCGCCGCCTACCTGGTGGCCCAGGCGATCAAGAAGTCCAAGGTCCTGGCCTTTGCCGAACTGGGCATGGAAGCGATCTACGAGTTCGAGGTCAAGGACATGCCGGTGACTGTCGCCGTGGACAGCAAAGGCGAGTCGGTCCACATCACCGGTCCCGCCATCTGGCAGAAAAAGATCAGTGACAGCCTGGCGGTAGAAGTGCAGTAAGCCCTTCTCTCGTCTGGCCAAAGCGGCGGCGCTGTTGAGACAACGGCCCGCCGCTTTTTTTATGCCGCGCCCTTGCGCGACACTGTCGGCGATCAACGTTACCTCCGGCGCTCATGCTATCGTTCCCGCCCCCATTGCAGCCTGCCCCGACTCATGGCCCAGATCTCTCGCCCTCTACGCTTGACGTTCTACATCCTGGTGATTCTCGCCGGTACCGTAATCAGCGCCGGCCTGGCCATGCGCCACGCCGAGCGCCTGGCACTGGTGGAAGAGGCGGCTCGCGCCAACGAGCAGCTGGGACTCTACGCCAACTCCCTGCACACCCTGATCGAGCGCTATCGCGCGCTGCCGGCGGTGCTGGCCCTGGACCCGGAACTGCGTGCGGCGCTGCAGGGCCCGGTCACGGCACAGACCCAGGATGCACTGAACCGCAAGCTGGAAAAGATCAACGGCGCCGCCCGCTCCTCGACCCTTGAGCTGCTCAACCACGAAGGCCTGGCCGTGGCCGCCAGCAACTGGCAGTTGCCCAGCAGCTATGTGGGCCACAATTACGGTTTCCGCCCCTACTTCAAGCAGACCCGTAGCCAGGGCAGCGGACGTTTCTACGCGGTGGGCGTGACCAGCGGGATTCCCGGGTATTTCCTCTCCAGCGCGGTCAAGGCCGACAACGATGACTTCCTCGGGGCCATGGTGGTCAAGCTGGAGTTTCCCGAGCTGGAGCATGAATGGAGCCAGGGCAATGACACCCTCCTGGTCAGCGACTCGCGAGGCATCATCTTTATCGCCAACCAGCCCGGCTGGCGCTATCGGCAGTTACAGCCGCTGTCCGAAAGCGATCTGGCGGACATCAGGCTGACCCGCCAGTACGACAAGCAACCCCTGACTCCGCTGCAACACACGGCCCTGCAACGGTTTGACGCCAACAGCAGCCTGGTCCGGGTCGACGGCCCCGACGGCGTTGCCAATTACCTGTGGGAATCCCTGCCGCTGAGCGCCGAAGGCTGGACCCTGCACCTGCTGCGCAAGCCGGCGAGCGCCTTCGAGGAAAGCCGCAACGCCGGCCTCGCCGCCGCCGGCGCCTGGCTGACCCTGGTGTTCCTGTTGCTGTTCCTCAGCCAGCGCTGGCGCCTGGGGAAAATCCGCCAGCGCAATCGCCAGGAGCTGGAACAACTGGTGGAAGAACGCACCCGGGACCTGCGCACCGCCCAGGAAGGCCTAGTGCAATCGGCCAAGCTGGCCGCCCTGGGGCAGATGTCCGCGGCCCTGGCCCATGAAATCAACCAGCCACTGACCGCCCAGCGCATGCAGCTCGCCACCCTGCGGCTGCTGCTGGATCACGGTCGGGTGGATGAGGCCTACAAGGCCCTGCGGCCCCTGGACGACATGCTGACGCGCATGGCCGCCCTCACCAGTCATCTCAAGACCTTTGCCCGCAAGAGCCCCAGCGGCCTGCGCGAACGCCTGGACCTGGCCGCGGTGGTGGACCAGTCGCTGCAACTGCTGGAAACCCGGCTGCGTGCCGACAACATCCAGGTCGAGCTGCACCTGACCCGCCCGGCCTGGGTTCGCGGCGATGCCATCCGCCTGGAGCAGGTGCTGATCAACCTGCTGCGCAACGCCCTCGACGCCATGCAGAACAAGCCCGAAAAACACCTGCAGATCAGCCTCGAAGCCGAGGACCAGCTGTGGCAACTGCGGGTCGCCGACAGCGGCGGCGGGATCGCCGAAGAACACCTGCTGAGCGTGTTCGACCCGTTCTTCACCACCAAGCCGGTGGGCGACGGCCTGGGCCTGGGTCTGGCGGTGTCCTACGCCATCGTCCATGAACTGGGAGGACGCTTGAGCGCCGCCAATCGCGATCAGGGCGCAGTGTTCACCCTGAGCCTGCCCATCGACCTGGAGGCCCATATCCAATGCTGAACTCGGTGATCGTGGTGGATGACGAGGCCAGTATCCGCACCGCCGTCGAACAGTGGCTGAGCCTCTCGGGGTTCAGCGTCCAGCTGTTCAGCCGTGGCGAGGACTGCCTGGCGCAATTGCCGCAGAACTTTCCCGGGGTGATCCTCAGCGACGTGCGCATGCCTGGTATCAGTGGCCTGGAGCTGCTGGCCCAGGTCCAGCGCCTGGACCCGGATCTGCCGATCATCCTGCTCACCGGCCACGGTGATGTGCCCATGGCGGTCGAGGCCATGCGCGACGGCGCCTATGACTTCCTGGAAAAACCCTTCAGCCCCGATACCCTGCTCAGCAGCCTGCGCCGGGCCCTGGACAAGCGGCGCCTGGTCCTGGAGAACCGCCACCTGCATCACCAGGCCGACAGCCGGGCCAAGCTCGATGCCACCTTGCTCGGGGCGTCCCGCGCCCTGCAGACCCTGCGCCGCCAGGTGCTGGACCTGGCCGCGCTGCCAGTCAATGTGCTGATCCGTGGCGAAACCGGCAGCGGCAAGGAGCTGGTTGCCCGCTGCCTGCACGACTTCGGCCCCCGGGCCGGCAAACCCTTCGTGGCCCTGAACTGCGCAGCGATCCCCGAGCAGTTGTTCGAGGCCGAACTGTTCGGCCATGAAAGCGGGGCGTTCACCGGCGCCCAGGGCCGACGCATCGGCAAGCTGGAATATGCCGACGGCGGCACGCTGTTTCTCGACGAGATCGAGAGCATGCCCCTGGCCCAGCAGGTCAAGCTGCTGCGGGTGTTGCAGGAACAGAAACTGGAGCGCCTGGGGGCCAACCAGAGCATCAAGGTCGACCTGCGGGTGATCGCCGCCACCAAACCGGACCTGCTGGAGGAAGCGCGGGCCGGACGATTCCGCGAAGACCTGGCCTATCGCCTGACCGTGGCCGAACTGCGCCTGCCGCCCCTGCGCGAGCGCCGCGAAGACATTCCACAGCTCTACGAGCACTTCGCCCGGGCCGCCGCCGAGCGCCTGGGACGCAGCGTCGCGCCCTTGAGTGGCGCCCAGTTGAGCCGCCTGCTCAGTCACGACTGGCCGGGCAACGTGCGCGAACTGGCCAACGCCGCCGAGCGTCAGGTGCTGGGCCTCGGGGAGCCGGAGGCCGAAGTGCTTGAAACCGGCCCATCCCTGGCCGCGCAGCAGGAAGCCTTCGAAGCCCAATGCCTGCGCGCCGCCCTGACCCGCCACAAGGGCGAGATCAAGGCCGTGCTCAACGAACTGCAACTGCCACGCCGGACCCTGAATGAAAAAATGCAGCGGCACGGCCTGACCCGGGAAATGTTCCTCAAGGACAGCTGAAGCGACAACGGCAGCAGAAGCGGCAAGCGGCAAGCGGCAAGCCAAACGCCAAGCTTGCGGCTTGCAGCTTAAAGCTTGCCCCTGCCCCCCCCTGGCAGATTTCCGCTCATGAGATCGCCGCCAATCGGCGGATTTCCGCTCATCCTTTTCGCCAAACCCTTGTATTCCGGGCTTCCCGGCCCTGGCACAGGTCCTGCTATAGCCCCAGCAGGCTGCGCTTGCGCGCGCTCCACAAAAACAATGAATAGAAGGATCCGTCATGGATATCTCTAATACCCTGCCTGCTGGGTCGGCGGCCGCATCCGCCACCGAAAAGACCACCGCCAGCCGCCTGAAGTCGATCTTCAGCGGTTCCGTGGGCAACATGGTCGAGTGGTACGACTGGTACGTCTACGCCGCCTTCTCGCTGTACTTCGCCAAGGTCTTCTTCCCCAAGGGCGACACCACCGCGCAACTGCTGAACACCGCCGCGATCTTCGCCGTGGGCTTCCTGATGCGCCCGATCGGTGGCTGGCTGATGGGCCTGTACGCCGACCGCAAAGGCCGTAAAGCCGCGCTGATGGCTTCGGTGCTGCTGATGTGCTTCGGCTCGCTGATCATCGCCCTGACCCCGGGTTACGAAACCATCGGCGTCGGCGCCCCGATCCTGCTGGTGCTGGCGCGCCTGATGCAGGGCCTGTCGGTGGGCGGCGAATACGGCACCTCGGCCACCTACCTCAGCGAGATGGCGACCAAGGATCGTCGCGGCTTCTTCTCCAGCTTCCAGTACGTGACCCTGATCTCCGGCCAGCTCATCGCCCTGGGGGTACTGATTGTGCTGCAGAACATCCTCACCACCGAGGAGCTGCAATCCTGGGGCTGGCGAATTCCGTTCGGCATCGGCGCCCTGTGTGCGGTGGTGGCGCTCTACCTGCGTCGCGGCATGGAAGAAACCGAGTCCTTCACCAAGAAGAAAGAGAAGCCCAAAGAAAGCCTGATGCGCACCCTGATGCGTCATCCCAAGGAACTGCTGACCGTGGTCGGCCTGACCATGGGCGGCACCCTGGCCTTCTACACCTACACCACCTACATGCAGAAATACCTGGTGAACACCGTCGGCATGAGCATTTCCGACTCCACCACCATTTCTGCCGCCACCCTGTTCCTGTTCATGTGCCTGCAGCCGGTGATCGGTGCCCTCTCGGACAAGGTCGGCCGGCGGCCGATCCTGATTGCCTTCGGCATCCTCGGCACGCTGTTCACCGTGCCGATCCTCACCACCCTGCACACCATCCAGACCTGGTGGGGCGCGTTCTTCCTGATCATGGCGGCGCTGATCATCGTCAGCGGCTATACCTCGATCAACGCAGTGGTCAAGGCCGAGCTGTTCCCCACGGAAATCCGCGCCCTGGGCGTGGGCCTGCCCTACGCACTGACCGTGTCGATCTTCGGCGGCACCGCGGAATACATCGCCCTGTGGTTCAAGAGCATCGGCATGGAAACCGGCTACTACTGGTACGTCACCGCCTGTATTGCCTGTTCGCTGCTGGTCTACGCGACCATGAAGGACACCCGCAAGCATTCGCGGATCGAGACCGACTGAAAACCACAGCGCCCGGGTGCAAGGCCCGGGCGCTTTTTTTCGCGATCTGTGGGGAGGCGTTCGCCGGCCAGCCGGCGCCTACAGAAAGTGGGTGTGGCTCAGGAGAGTTCGGCGGCGCCCTGGCGCGCGTAGCGGTTCTGGGCCCAGGCCGCGCCGACAATCATCACCAGCAGAATCCCCGCCAGTACCGCCGACGAGCCGATGGTGCCGAAATCCAGCCCGCCCTTTTCATGGGGCTTGGTGAGGAAGTCGCCCAGGGTGGCGCCGAACGGCCGGGTCAGCACGAAGGCCACCCAGAACAGCAGCACCGACGAGAGCCGGGTGAGGTACTTGAGCAGGACCACCACGGCAATGGTCGAGCCGATCAGCAACGCGCCGCCGGCAAAACCCAGCCCCGAATCGTCCGCCAGGTAATCGCCCAGGGCGGTGCCCAGGGTGTTGGAAAACAGGATCGCCATCCAATAGAACAGCTCGCCGCGAAAGGTCTGGATCCTGTTGACGTTCAGCGAGTCGCCACTCAGGCGCCAGGCGGCGAAGGTCGCCAGCAGCATCCCGATCAGGATCAGCGAGCCACTGGCATAGCCCAGGCCCAGGGTGCGGTCCATGAAGTCCGACAGGGTGGTGCCGGCGGTACTGGTGGAGAGAATCACCATCCAGTACAGCACCGGGTTGTAGGTCTTGGACCACAGCTGGGTGACCAGGGTCAGCAGGAACACGCTGATCAGGATCATCGAGCTGATGGCGTAACCGACATTGAGGGTCATCGACAGCAGATCACCGGCGGTTTCCCCCAAGGTTGTCGCGCAGATTTTCATGACCCAGAAGGCCAGGGTGATCTGGGGAAGTTTGTTCATTGATCAAGGAGCTCCAAGGGTCGCATTCAAAATGGCCTGTCGTGGGTTGCAGACCTGCGCGAAGGCTGAAGGCTCGGGGGTGAAAAATAGGTCGGGGCCGAATGAAAAAACCGTTGATGGTTTTTTTAATCCTTTCCCGCCCCATGGACTGAGCCATTAACGGTCAGTTAATACCGGCTCCTTAGGCTGCTACTGAATCCAAGTTGCGACTTGGTGCGTATCTGTAATGAGGCCTGAATGCGCTGATCGGCGGTGAGTGACGCCCCTATACACATCGATAAATTCGATTTTAATAAGCATTTATTTGCGCTTTTTAATCAACTTTATCGGAGTAGGATTCACATCAAGCCCAACGCAAACACCTCAACGAACCCGGAGACACCGCCATGAAAACCAAACTGATCCTCGCCCTGACCCTGTCGGTACTGGCTGCCAACACCTTCGCTGCCGACGGTTACGACCGCACAGGCTCTGCCACTCTCGCCGCCGATGGCTACGACCGCACCGGTTCCGCCACCTTCGCTGCCGACGGTTACGACCGCACCGGTTCCGCCACCCTCGCCGCCGACGGCTATGATCGCACCGGCTCTGCCACCCTCGCCGCCGATGGTTACGATCGCACCGGTTCCGCCACCCTCGCTGAAGACGGCTACGACCGCACCGGTTCCGCCACCTTCGCCGCCGATGGCTACGACCGCACCGGCTCTGCCACCCTTGCTGCCGATGGCTACGACCGCACCGGTTCCGCCACCCTCGCTGAAGACGGCTACGACCGCACCGGTTCCGCCACCTTCGCGGCCGACGGCTACGATCGCACCGGTTCCGCCACCATCAGCTGATCGACTCACCTGACATCACAGCCCGGCTTCGGCCGGGCTTAGTCTTTTGTGCTCCGCCAACATCCCCCGTCAGCGGCCTAAACCGGGGTTTGGAACGCTGGAATTCGAGCAGTGCGCACTGCACTATGGCGCCCTTCACTCGCCCCACAGCAGGAACCTTGAGCCATGTCCGACGATATCCACTTCTACCAACCCGCCCTCGGCCACGGTCTGCCCCATGACCCGTTCAATGCCATCGTCGGCCCGCGTCCCATCGGCTGGATCTCTTCCCAGGATGCACAAGGCCGCCTGAACCTGGCGCCTTACAGCTTCTTCAATGCCTTCAACTACATTCCACCGATCATCGGGTTCTCCAGCGTCGGGCGCAAAGACAGCCTGAACAACATCGAGGCCACCGGTGAATTCGCCTGGAACCTGGCCACCCGGCCACTGGCCGAGCAGATGAACCAGAGCTGCGCCGCGGTTGCGCCCGAGGTCGACGAGTTCGCCCTGGCCGGCCTGACGCCCGTGGCGTCGAAGGTCATCAGTGTGCCGCGGGTAGCCGAGAGCCCGGTGTCCTTCGAGTGCAAGGTCACCCAGATCATTCAATTGCAGCGGGCGGACCAAGAGCTGGTGCCGAGCTGGCTGATCCTCGGCGAGGTGGTCGCCGTGCATATCGCCAAGTGGCTGCTCAAGGACGGGATCTACGACACCGCCGCGGCAGAACCGATTCTGCGCGGCGGCGGACCGGCGGATTACTTCCAGCTGGGGCCGGAAGCGTTGTTCAAGATGCACCGCCCGGGGGCGGTCAAGTAGCGCGACGAATCAGTCGGCTTTCCAGCTCAATTCGCCGTCCTGATCGACGTCGGCCAGCTGTTCGAGTTGTTGTGCGGCAGCCTGGTCGGCGTCATGAGCAGTCTTGAACCTCTGCTCATCCAGGACTTTGTGAAAGCGCGGGGCGCCCGATGCTCCGAGGGCTTTGACGGCGATGGCGGCGCTGTATCCGCCCTCCCCCGGAACCACCGCGGAAACGGCTTCGTAATGTGCAAACTCTTTGCGTGCCATGTTGCAAGTCCTGGCCAATGAAAAGTCGGCCATTCTAAACCTTCAACTGGCCAGCTTGTGCAGCGGTGCACGCTGCAGTTGGGGGTATTCGCCATGGGCTTGCAGCGCCGACACCGTACTGAAGGTATGAAAATCCAGGCTGTTGACCACCAGGTCCTGCACCAGCTCGGCAAAGATCGCCATGGCCGGCGAGCTGAAATAGGCGGTCATCGCCTGCTGGCTGCTCCAGAAACCGGACACCAGCCACAGGTCGGCATCACACTGCGAATGCTGCAGGGCGAAGTGCAGGCAACCACTGGCCTGGCGCGACGGTTCGATCAGGCTGCTCAAGCGCGCACCCAGTTCCTTGGAACGCCCGGCCCGGGCTCGGACAAAGGCCATGTGACTGACCGGAATATGCGTGGACATGTGCGACCCTCCCAGGGTGTTGTCGAGGCAGCCGGGGACGGGCTGCGACAGGATCAACGATACGGGGCGGGCCCTTTCGCGCGTTAGTCGATTTCTGCCGTTGATTTGCCCAATCCTGCGACCAGCCGCTTTCTCCATCGCTTGGGCGGCGGCATGGGGCAAAAGCGTTACCGCGGCGTTTCAAGCAAGTGACGCGCCCGGGCGTCGGCGCCTCTTGTCTATCCCGCGCGTAAGCAGCAGGATCAGGCAAGTTTTACGCAGGATTCGCCTACCCGCGACTCTTGCACAAACTTAAGCTGTGCCGACTGCAAACACCCCGAGGCGCCCCATGTCATCACTGGATACCCTGCCGCCGCCCCTGGCTCCGGAGATGGAACGCCAGCGCGTGGAACTGGCCGCGATCATCGCGCGCAACACCACCGAAGACGGCAGCTACGCCACTGCCATCGACTCGCTGTTCGTCTCGCGCCACAGCACCTCCCATCACTTCGGCTCGGTGCTGGCGCAACCAGCGCTGTGCATCATGGCCCAGGGCCGCAAGGAAGTGCGCCTGGCCGATGAAAGCTACAACTACGACCCGCTGAATTACCTGGTGGTCTCGGTTTCCGTACCGCTGAGCGGCAAGGTGGCGATCGTGTCGCCGCAGGAGCCGATCCTGGCCCTGCGCCTGGACATCGACCCCGGCGAAATCAATGCGCTGATCGCCGATGCCGGCCCCCTCGGCGTCCCTGCCCGGCCCACCGGGCGCGGCCTGTACGTGGAACGCCTGGACCCGGCGATGCTCGACGCGGTGCTGCGCCTGACCCGCCTGCTGGACACCCCGAAAGACATCGCCATGCTCGCGCCCCTGGTGCGCCGGGAAATTCTCTATCGCCTGCTGCGCAGCCCCCAGGGCCACCGCCTGTATGAGATCGCCACCGCCAACAGCCAGGGCCACCGGGTCAACCAGGCCATCAAGTGGCTCAACGGCAATTTCGTCCACCCGCTGCGCATCGATGAGCTGGCCCGGGAAGTCAACCTGAGCGTGTCGACCCTGCACCACCGCTTCAAGGCGATGACCGCCATGAGTCCCTTGCAGTACCAGAAACAGCTGCGCCTGCAGGAAGCCCGGCGCTTGATGCTGGCCGAAGGGCTGGAAGCTTCGGCGGCGGGTTACCGGGTCGGCTATGAAAGCCCGTCGCAATTCAGCCGCGAATACAGTCGGTTGTTCGGCGCGCCGCCGTTGCGGGACATGGCGCGCCTGCGGGTTGGCGGGTAGCTCGGGTTCGCCAGAACACGCCGGCGCCTACAGGGCGCGGATGACGTGCTTGAGTTCCTGGAACGCCTGCAGGCCCCAGGGGCCCAGTTCGCGGCCGATGCTGCTCTGCTTGTAACCGCCCCAGGCGGTCTGGGGAAAGATCACCTGGGGCGCGTTGATCCATACCAGGCCGGCCTGCAAGGCATTGGCGATCCGTTCGGCATTGTCCAGGTCCGCTCCCACCACGCTGGCCACCAGGCCGAACTCGCTGTCGTTGGCCAGCGCGATCGCCTCCTGTTCGCTGCTGAAGCTGCGCACGCAAAGCACCGGGCCAAAGATCTCTTCGCGCCACAAGGCGCTGTCCAGCGGCACTTCGGTGAACACCGTGGGCTGGATGAAAAAGCCCTGGGCCAACCCCACCGGACGGCCGCCGCCACGCACCAGCCTGGCACCGACATTCAAGCCGCGCTCGATGTGCGCCAGCACGCGCCGGTATTGCGCCTGGTTGACCAGGGGCCCCATGGTCACCTCCGGGTCGCACGGGTCGCCCACCCGAATAGCCTCGGTCCGGGCCTTGAGCCGCAAGAGGAATTCATCGGCCAGTTCGTCGGCGACCAACACCCGGCTGGTGGCCGAGCACATCTGCCCGGCATTGAAGAAACCGCCGCCACAGGCCAGCTCCACCGCCAGGTCCAGGTCGGCATCGGCCAGCACCAGCAAGGATGACTTGCCGCCCAGTTCCAGGCTCACGCCCTTGACGGTTTCCGCCGCCCGCTGCATCACCTGGCCCCCCACCGCATTGCTGCCGGTGAAGGAAATCTTCGCCACGCGCGGGTCCGCCGCCAACGGCGCGCCCACCGCCAAGCCAGTGCCGCACACCAGGTTGAACACGCCACCGGGCAAGCCGCTGTCGGCAATGATCGCCGCCAGCTCCAGCTCCGCCAGCGGGGTCACTTCCGAAGGCTTGAGCACCACGCAACAGCCCGCCGCCAGAGCGGGCGCGAGCTTCCAGGCGGTGGTGACCATGGGGAAGTTCCACGGCACGATCAGCCCGACCACGCCACAGGGCTCGCGGCGCAAGCGGGCGCTGAAGTCGGCGCTGGGCAGCGCCACCTCGGTGTCCTGGGCCCGGTCCAGACCCTCGGCCAGCCCGGCGTAATAGTCGAAGGTGGCAATCACATCGTCCACGTCCATTGCGGCTTCGAACTGCGGCTTGCCGTTGTTGCTCGACTGCAAGTGCATCAGGCGCTCACGGCGCTCGGCGACGCCGCGGGCAATCCTGCGCAGCACCGCGGCACGCTCGGCCCCACTGCTTTGCGACCAGCGCGCGAAACTTTGGGTGGCGGCCTGCAACGCCTGATCCACCGCCTCGGCACCGCCCACCGCCACCTGCGCCAGCGGGGCCTCGGTAACGGGGCTGATGACCTGCAACAGCGCGTCGCCCGCCGACCATTGGCCGTCGATGTACAGCCCGTTCAACACCGCTTGCGCGCTCATGCCGTGACTCCCTGGGTCCAGCGGTTCTGGTCGATTTCAATCAGGGTCGGGCCCTGGCGATCCACCGCCGCGCGCAATGCCGCACGCAGTTGCTCGGCGGTGTCGATGCGCTCGGCGGCGCACCCCAGGCCCTTGGCCACGGCGATGAAATCCGGGGTGTAGATGTCGACGCCCACCGGCTCGATGGCGCGGTTGACCATGTATTTCTTGATCTCTTCGTAGCCCTGGTTATTCCACAGCAGGACGATGATCGGGGTCTGCGCCTCGACCGCGCAGGCCAGTTCCGCGAGCGTGAACTGCAAGCCACCGTCGCCGATCAGGCAGGCCACCGGCCGGCGCTGGCTGGGCTGCGAGCCGCCGCCGAGCCAGGCACCAATCGCCGCCGGCAAGGCATAACCCAAGGTGCCGTAGCCGGTGGAGGCATTGAACCAGCGTCGTGGCCGCTCGGGGTTGAAGGTCAGGTTGCCGCTGTACACCGGCTGGGTGGAATCGCCCACCACGACGATCTCCGGCAACTCCTCGAGCACGGTTTCCAGCAACCGGGTCTGGGCCCGGGTCGGCGCGTCCCAGAGGCCTTCGAGTTCGCTGCGCAGGGCCGCAGCCCGAACCGGGCCCCAATCGGTGCCCCGGGCACTCAAGGGCTGGCGCGACAATTCTGCCAGCAGCGCTTGGGCTGCAATCTGTGCGTCGGCCACCAATGCCACTTTCGGCGGGTAGTTGCGCACGGTCTGGTCGGGGTCGATATCGATGCGCAGCAAGGCACCGGGAATTTCAAAACCACCGGCGAAGGTCACGTCATAGTCGGTTTCCGCCAGTTCGGTGCCGATGGCCAGCACCACGTCGGCCTCCGCCACCAGGGCCCGGGTCGCCACCAGCGACTGGGTGGAGCCGATCAGCAGCGGATGCGCCGACGGCAGCAGGCCCTTGGCGTTGATGGTCAAGGCCACCGGCGCCTGCAGCAGCTCGGCCAGCAGGGTCAGGGATTGCGCCGCCTCGATGGCACCGCCGCCGGCGAGTATCAGCGGACGCTTGGCCCGAGCCAGCCACTGGCTCATCTGCGCCACCGCCGCCGGGGCTGCACCGGCCCGGGCGATGTTGACCGGTTCGCTGGCCAGCAGGTGATCGGCGGGTTGCACCAGTACATCCAGGGGAATCTCGATGTGCACCGGCCGCGGCCGCCCGGCCTGGAACAGGGCGAAGGCCCGGGCCAGCACTGCCGGCAGCTCGTCGGCGCTCATCAGGGTATGGGAAAACGCCGCCACGCCACTGACCAGCGCACTCTGGTTGGGCAACTCGTGCAGCTTGCCGCGCCCGCCGCCCAGCTGGCTGCGGGTCTGCACGCTGGAGATCACCAGCATGGGGATCGAGTCAGCGTAGGCCTGGCCCATGGCGGTGGTGATGTTGGTCATGCCGGGGCCGGTGATGATGAAGCACACACCGGGCTTGCCGCTGGTGCGGGCGTAGCCATCGGCCATGAAACCGGCCCCCTGTTCATGCCGCGGGGTGACGTGCTTGATGGACGAACGGGCCAGGCCGCGGTACAGCTCGACCGTATGCACCCCCGGAATGCCGAACACCTGCTCGACGCCATAGCCCTCGAGTAACTTGACCAGTACTTCACCGCACGTCGCCATCTCATCGCCCTTCTTGTTGATTGGATACCCGGCGGGCGCCACTGCCGGGCGCCGGGAGAGGGCTATTGGAACGGCGCGCCGGTAGCCGCAACAATGGATAAAAAGTCATACTAGCCATGTCCCCACGTCATGCCTTGGCTCCCCATGAAACGCCTTCCCCCCCTGCCCGCGCTGCACACTTTTCTGGTCACCGCCCAGTGCTGCAACTTCACCCGCGCCGCCGAGCAATTGCACATCACGCAAGGCGCCGTGAGCCGGCAGATCGCCGGACTGGAAAGCCACCTGGGTTATCCGTTGTTCCAGCGCCAGGCCCGCGGCCTGAGCCTCACGGCCGAAGGCCGGGAATGGCTGCCGCGGGTGCAGCAGGTGTTCGAACTGATCAATGGTGCGGTGGACGAGATCGGCGGGCGCAATCGCCACCTGCGGCTCAAGGCCCCGACCTGTGTGATGCGCTGGCTGCTGCCCCGCTTGCTGCAGTGGCAGAAGGAACGCCCCGAGGTGCCGGTGCAACTGACCACGACCATTGCCCACGGGGTGGATTTCGGCCGCGAGCCGTTTGACGCGGCGGTGATGTATGGCGCGCCGCCGCCCCCGACCCTGGGCTCGCGGCACCTGTTCAATGAACAGCTGACCCCGGTCTGCTCCCAGCCGCTGCTGGAAGGCCCGGTACCGCTCAAAAGCCCAGCCGACCTGCAACAGCACCTGCTGCTGCACCCATCCCATGACCAACGGGACTGGCAGACCTGGCTCAAGGCCGCCGGTACGCCACTGGACACCCTGGGCAAGGGCCAGCACTTCGAAACCCTGGACCTGGCGATGTCCGTGGCGTCCCAGGGCACGGGCGTGGCGATTGGTGACTGGGCGTTGATTGGCGATGACCTGAGTGCCGGGCGGCTGGTCATGCCCTTTGAATTGAAGGTGCCCACGGGGCAGGCGTATTACCTGGTGTACCCGGAACGTCCGGGGCCTTCGGCGGCCCTGCAGGAACTGCTGGACTGGCTGGTGGAACAGGCCCGACAGCGCTGAAGCAGAAAACCTGATGCCGGTAGACAGCAAAAAGGCCCGCGTGGGGCCTTCGACACTGAGTGCACCCCGGTAGCCGCCTGGAGCAGGCGGCTGCCGGGGCAATCGGCCGCTAATCAGTAACCAACGGTGAAACGCTGACGGCGATGAGCCGGTTTTTCCACTTCATCGAGCAGGGCGATGGCGTAGTCGGCAAAGCTGATCCAGCTGCGGCCTTCGGCGCTCACCAAGAGATCGTCCTGGCCCAGGCGGAAGTGCCCGGTACGTTCACCTTCGACGAACTCCGCCGATGGCGAAAGAAAGGTCCAGTCCAGATCCTGCTCCTTGCGCAAGGTGTCCAGGTACACGCCACCGGCGCTGGCCTCGGCCTTGTACTCCTCCGGGAAGCCCGGGCTGTCGATGACCTTGCCGCCGCCGGGCAACAGCAGCGAACCGGCACCGCCCACCACCAGCAGACGCTTGACCCCGGCCTTTTTCACCGGATCGATGATGGCATTGGCCGGGATGGTGGAAAAATGCGCGGCACTGATCACCACGTCGTGACCGGCCACAGCCGCCTGCAACGCAGCACTGTCGGCCACATCCACTTCGCGGGTGACCACGCCGGCACGCTGGCCGATCTTCGCTGTGCTACGGGCGATGGCGGTGACGCTGTGACCGCGACGCAGGGCTTCTTCCAGCAGTTGGCTACCGGCACGGCCGGTGGCGCCAATGATTGCGATGTTGCTCATGATGTGTCTCCAGTTGGCTAAGAGAGTACAGAGGCATCCGCCCCCACAGGGGAGCGGGTCAAACCGGTGTCACCACTTCATTTCGCCCTTGGCGACCTTGGCGCTCAGCTCCAGGGAGCTGTCTTCGCCCAGGTCCGGGTAACGCTTCTTCATGGCCGCGATCAGTGCGGCAGAATCCTTGGCCTTGGCTGTCTCTTCATCGAAGGCTTTGATGTAGTCCGCGGTGAAGTGCACCGGGGCCAGGGTACGGGCGCTGTCACCCAGGAAGTGCCCGGGGATCACGGTCTTGGGTTGCAGGCCCTCGATGGTCTTCAGGGTGCTCAGCCAGTCGGTATGGGACTGTGGCGTCTGGGTATCGGCCATCCACACGTGGATGTTTTCCGCGACCACCACGCCACCGACCACCGCCTTGATCGACGGAATCCAGACAAAGCTGCGGTCCGGCTGCTTGCCGTCCAGGCCGATGACTTCGAGCTTCTGCCCTTCCAGGGTCAGGCTGTGGCCCTTGAGCACACCGGGCACGATGGTCTTGGCCGGCACGTCAGCGCCCATTTTCGGGCCCCAGAACGCCAGCTTGCCGTCCACCGTGGCCTTGATGTGATCCACGGTCGGCTGCGAAGCCACGACCTTGGCGTCGGGGAAGGCGGCAGTCAGGGTGTCGAGGCCGAAGTAGTAGTCCGGGTCACCGTGGCTGATGTAGATGGTGGTCAGGTGCTTGCCGCTGGCGCGAATCTTGTCCACCAGTTGCTGGGCCTGGGACTTGCCGAACTGGGCGTCCACCAGGATGGCGTCCTTCTTGCCGCTGACCAGCACCGAGGTCACCGGGAAGATGGCATTGGCGCCCGGGTTGTAGACATCCAGTTGCAGGCTGGGCTCGGCGGCTGCGGCATGGGCGGCAAAACCCAGGGTGGCGGTGGCCAGCAGCAGGCGTTTGAGTGAGGTGAATCCGATCATGAAGGCAGCTCCGGCATCGATTGACAGGTGAGAAGTGGAGCAAGCTTAGTTGCCAGTCTCGTTACAAAAAATGCGATGCTTGAACATAGTTTGTTTCTGAAAGCGGGCAAATCATGGATCGTCTCCAAGCAATGCGGGTCTTCGTCACCGTCGTCGACCTGGGCAGCCAATCGGCCGCCGCCGACCACCTGGACCTGTCGCGACCGGTGGTTTCACGCTATCTGGCGGAACTGGAGGACTGGGTCGGCGCGCGGTTGATGCACCGCACCACGCGCAAGCTGAGTCTGACCGCCGCCGGCGGCGAGATCCTGCCCCGCTGCCGACAGATGCTGGAGTTGTCCAACGACATGCAGGCGGCGGTCGGCGAACCTGATGACGCGCCCCGCGGGCTGCTGCGCATCAGCGTCAGTACCTCGTTCGGCCAATCGCAACTGGCCGATGCCATGGCCGACTACGTCAAACGCTATCCGGGCGTGAGCATCGACCTGCAGATGCTCGATCGCACGGTGAACCTGGTGGATGAGCGCATCGACCTGGCCATCCGTACCAGCAACGACCTGGACCCGAACCTGATCGCCCGCCGCCTGACCGTCTGCCGCTCGGTGATCTGCGCGTCCCCGGCCTATCTGCGCGAACACCCGGCACCGCAACGGGTGGAAGAGCTGAGCCGGCACAACTGCCTGACCCACTCCTACTTCGGCAAGAGCCTGTGGCATTTCGAACAGGACGGCGAGCAGGTGTCAGTGCCGGTACAGGGCAACATCAGCGCCAACGAAGCCAGCACCCTGCTGCGCGCCACCGTGGCCGGCGCCGGTATCGCCATGCTCCCCAGCTACCAGGCCGGGGAGTACATCAAGCGCGCAGAGCTGGTGCGCCTGCTGCCCCATGCCGAACCGCGCAAGATGAACATGTACGCGGTCTACGCCTCGCGCAAGCACATGCCCGCCACCCTGCGCAGCATGCTGGACTTCCTGGTCCTCAGATTCCCCCAGGAACCGCTCTGGGACGTGGGGCTCTAGCCATACGATCGAACCGCTGAATACCTCGCCAATCAGACCGGCCAGCGGTCTGGCAAGCAACGGCAACTGACCTATGCTGATAACAGTACCCCCTCAAATGACGGGGGTATTGGTTCAGAGGTTTTAGCCATGAACGTCAAGACAAGAAGGTACCTGGCCATCTTCATGACCTGCACCGTGACCCTGGCGCTTTACGGTACCGCGGCTTATCGCGTCGAGCAGGCCCGCATGCAGCCGCGCAACTACGCCAGCTGCAACCTGGAACGCTGCATCCCCCACAACGCCACCCTGAACGCCCTCAGGTGAGTGACGACGCCACGCCGTCTCCGGCCTGATCGGCCTTGAGCCGGTCGCGGAACACCTTGGGCGAGATGCCTTCGCGGCGCCGGAACAGCCGGGTGAAGTTGGTGGGGTCGGAAAACCCCAGCTCATCGGAGATCTCGTAGATGGTCATCCCGGTGTAGGTCAGCAGGCGCTTGGCTTCCAGCAACTGGCGCTGGTGGATGATCTGCAGCGCCGGTTGCCCGGCCAGCTCACGGCAGGTGCCATTGAGGTGCGACACCGAGATACCGAGTTTCTGCGCCAGATCCTCGACCTTCAGATGCTCGCGGTAATGGGCCTCGACCAACTGAATGAAGCCATTGAAATATTCCCGGGCGCGCTGCGGACGCTGGCTGGCACTGCTGCACTGCAGAGCCCGGCGCCCGATCCAGACCACGATCGTGCTCACCAGCGCATGCATGAGCATTTCCCGGGCAGGTTGCTGTCCCTGGTATTCATTCTGCAGGGCGGCGAACTGCCCGTTCAGGTATTGCGTATCCTCCCCGGCCGGATAGCTGCCCGACTTCGCCAGGGCAGTTGCCGAGGCTCCCAACTGAGCTTGCAAGTGGCTGACCAGCGGCGCTGCCAGAGTCACGACAAAGCCTTCGATGTCTTCGGAAAAACGAAAGCCGTGCACCGACAGCGGTGGCAACACCTGGACCAGCGGCTCGTCCAGCAGCCTGTGCTGCCCTTCGACCTGCAACTGCGCCTGCCCGCGACTGATAAACAGCAACTGGCAGAGGTCGGCGTGTCGATGGGGTTTTATTTCCCAATGGTGCTCGCGGCTGCGCTGGCTGATGGGTTCGCAATGAAGCAGGTCCGGGGTCGGCCAGCCCAGGCTTTCGCCATAGAGTTTGAACACGGGAATGGGCGCAAGGGCAGGCTTGTTCATCACTACAGTCCAGGCCTCAGAGTATCGGGGGGACATTTGCACCGATCGGCGAAATGCTCGGGTAACCGCCAGGTTCCACCGGTCAATTGACAGGTTCACCCAGGAAAAATGCAAGCACCGCACACACAAATGAACATTCGTACAGTCAAGGTTCAGGCTGCCGGTACAGGGCCGACACTATACAGAATGCGTCCCATTACCCGGCATCAGCAAGTGCCACAAAGCTTTTCCGGAACGCGGCAGACGAGACGGTCTGGCGCGACACCCCGAGTTGAAAAACCTGCATGAAAATCTCCCGGCACCAGGCTGGCGGAGCTATCCGATAGCTCCCTATCGAGTACACTGGCGCCTAACCCCGCCGGCCTTGCCGCACCGGGTCAATTACCGCCCGCAGGTTCTTTCGTGACTCACCTCCAACAACCCGTCCCGACCAAACCGGCCATCCGCAGCGTGCTGATCGCCCTGATGCTGGCGATCTTTCTCGGCGCCCTGGACCAGACCATCGTCGCTGTCTCCATGCCGGCCATTTCCGCCCAGTTCAAGGATGTCAGCCTGCTGGCCTGGGTCATCTCCGGCTACATGGTGGCAATGACCGTGGCCGTGCCGATCTACGGCAAGCTCGGCGATCTCTATGGCCGGCGACGGCTGATGCTGTTCGGCATGGGCCTGTTCACCCTGGCGTCACTGTTCTGCGGCCTGGCACAGAACATGGAGCAACTGGTGCTGGCGCGGATCTTCCAGGGCATCGGTGCCGGCGGCATGATCTCGGTGAGCCAGGCGATCATCGGCGACATAGTCCCGCCCCGGGAGCGCGGTCGCTACCAGGGCTACTTCAGCAGCATGTACGCAGTGGCCAGTGTCGCCGGCCCGGTGCTGGGCGGCTACATGACCGAGTTTCTCTCATGGCGCTGGGTGTTTCTGATCAACCTGCCCCTGGGCCTGGGCGCCTGGTGGGTGGCCCATCGCACCCTGGTAGGGTTGCCGGTGCCCCAGCGCAAACCGATCATCGACTACCTCGGCACCGTGCTGCTGATCATCGGCCTGAGCGCCCTGCTGCTGGGCATCACGCAGGTGGGCCAGGGCCATTCCTGGCGCAGTGCCGACGTGCTCGACCTGCTGGCCATCGCCGTCATCGTCCTGGCCCTGTTCGTCTGGCATGAACGACGGGCCCGGGAACCCCTGCTGCCGATGCACCTGTTCGCCAACCGCAACGCGCTGCTGTGCTGGTGCACGATCTTCTTCACCAGCTTCCAGGCCATCTCGCTGATCGTGCTGATGCCGCTGCGCTTTCAGAGCATCACCGGGGCCGGGGCCGACAGCGCCGCCCTGCACCTGCTGCCCCTGGCCATGGGCCTGCCCATGGGCGCCTACTGCGCCGGCCGCCTGACCTCGGTGACCGGACGCTATAAACCCATGATCCTCGGTGGCGCGCTGCTGATGCCGCTGGCGATTCTCGGCATGGCCCTGGTGCCGCCCCAAGCGCTGCTGCCGAGCGGCCTGTGCATGTTGCTCTGCGGAATCGCCAGCGGCATGCAGTTCCCCACCTCCCTGGTGGGCAGCCAGAACTCGGTGGAGCAGCGGGACATCGGCGTCGCCACCAGCACCACCAACCTGTTTCGCGCCCTGGGCGGTGCGGTGGGGGTGGCGCTGATGTCGGCGCTGCTGCTGGCCTTGCTGCAGGATTCCAGCCTGGCCCATTTAAGCGGCGCCGGGCTGATGGGCGAAGGTCAATCCGGCAACGCGCTGCTGGACGGTCTGAATGCCGCCCCCGGTCCCGCGCGGGAGGCCTTGCGCAACGAACTGTTGCTGACCTTCCGCCATCTGCTGCTGGTCAGTGCCGGGGTTTCCCTGCTGGGCCTGGCGGCGGCCATTGCCATGCCCAACCGGCTGTTGCGCGGGCGTGAAGACAAGGCCTGAGGGACCACCCGCCGCCAGCCGCCGGACCAGGGCGGCCAGCGGCCCGCAACCGGGAGTCAGGGGCTGTAGTAGCCCACCGCAACCAGCACCCGGCCCACCTTGCGCAGATAGGCGTGCTTGTCCTCGACCTTGCCGGTCACCGGATTCTTCCAGCGGTACTGGTATTCCCCCTGGTCCTGGCGAGCCATGAGCGCCAGGATCGGTTCCCCCACCGGCTTGCCCTCGGGATCCCTGATCTTGGCGAAATCGGTGTTGAGCAGCCGCAGGTTGGTGCCGTGGGCCAGATAGCGCCGGCTGTCGAGGTCCACCACGAACACATACAGATCGTCTTCGAGAAACCCGCCCCGCAGATCATTGATGGCCTTGAGGGTGCCGGCGCGGTCGCGCTCCAAGGCCGTGGCCGCCCGTTCCAGCAAGGCCTTGGCCTGGTCGGCCGAGGCCCGTGGCAGGTAATACCCCACTGCCAGGATGCGCTCGCCGATACGCTGGAAATACACATGCTTGCGCTCGATCTTGCCGTCGGCCCAGTTCTGCCAGCGGTATTCGGCCTGCTGGATGCCATTGGCCTCGGGAGTCTTCAGCGCGTCCTTGAACGCCTTGCGCAGGTCCGGCCCCAGTACCTCGGAGACATCACGGCCAATCAGCGCCGACGAAGGACCGCCACTGGCCAGCATCACGCCCCGGGTATCGACCACGAACACATAACGATCGCGATCGACGAACTCGCCTTGACGACTGAACGCCGCGAACGCCTTGTCACCCTGGTCGTGGTAATAGCGCAGGGCCTTTTCCAGCAACGCGCGGGCCGCCACCGAATCATCGGCAGCCGGTACCGCCGCCTGCAGCGACCCCATGCAGAGCCACAGCAGCCATCCCAGCCAGGTCGTTTTCTTCACTCGCCTCATCGCTCGCTCCTCGTTCCCGTTGGCGTGTGAAGAGCGTAGACGGCGGCAGGATATGGTCGAGTATTCAGCAAACCCTGGCTGGCCCTCCCCCGCCACCACAGGCGGGGGGCTGAGCCTTCAAGGACGGTTGTTGATCTGCTGCTGCAGGTTCTGGATCTGGCTTTGCAGAGTATTGATGTTGCGGGTGACCTGACCACGGAAGGCATCGAACTCGGCAGTGCTGGCGCCGTTCTGCGCGGCGGCGGGACGATTGTCCTGTTCGCTCTTGAGCACCACCAGTTCCTGTTCCAGGCGCTCGATGGCGGCGCTCGGGTTGCCCTGTTTTTTCAGCGCGGCCAGATCGGCGTTCAGACTCTTGAGCTGGGCATCGAGCTTGCCGGCATCGCTCTGGGCGCCCTTGAGGCTCGCCAGCTCAGCACTCAGGGCTTTGACCTGGGCCTGCAACTGGCTGTTGGCCGCCTGCTGTTCGCCGGTCTGGGCACTCATCTGCGCCAGGCGCTTGTCCAGGTCGGTGGCCTGGCCCGCCACGCCCTGCTGCTGTCGGCTCTGGTCCTGCAAGCGGCTTTCCAACTGTTTGATCTGCAGCTTCAACGCTTCGCTGTCGGTGGTGACATTGGTCTGGCTGGCCACCACCTTGCCGGAAATGTCCTGCAAGCGTCCGGCCGCCTCTTCGCTGATCCTGGCGAAGCTTTCCTGGGTCGCCACCAGCTGCTGCTCCATCAGCGAGATCTGCTGAAAGCTCCACCAGGCCAGACCGATGAAGGCAAAGAACAGCGCACCGACCAGTGCCCACAAAGGACCGGTGCTGGGCCCCTTGACCTTGACCACCGGGGTGCTGCGCGAATGCACGGTGGTGCGTTCGCGGGCAGCGTGGGTGGTGGGGAAGACATCGTCGTCGAGGGGATCGGCGCGCAGACTTGGAACGTCATCGAAGTCATCGTGTGCATCGTTACGCATGGGGCAACCTTTATGGACCGCGGTGATGGCTGAGTGCGGCGAGTATAAACCGCTAATCAGCCCGGCCAATGGACCGGACCGGGCAAGCGGGGTTCAGTCTTTGATTTCAGCTTATGTCCTGAGCCTTCCACCAGGTACAGAACTCATCCAGGGCGCTCCACAGACTGACCTTGGGCTCATACCCCAGGTAATGCCGGGCGCGACTGATGTCCAGGGTGAAGTTCTTGTCCATGACCTGCATGCCCAGGCGCGACAGCGTCGGCTCCGGGCGTCCGGGCCAGAGCTTGCAGAACCCCTCGTTGAGCGCCGCGACGCTGTAGGCCAGGCCAAAGGAGCGATAGCGGGTGACTTGCGGCACCTGCATCTGGCGCATCACGTAGTTGACCACGTCCCACAGCGGCACCGGTGCGCCGTTGCTGATGTTGTAGACCTTGCCCAGGGCCGAGCCGCCGACCTGCAGGCTGCTGAACAGGGCCTCGTTGAGGTTGTGCACACTGGTGAAGTCGACCTTGTTCAGGCCATTGCCGACGATGGCCAGGCGGCCTTTGCGCTGCATCTTCAACAGCCGCGGAAAGATGCTCATGTCGCCGGCGCCAGTGACGAAGCGCGGGCGCAACGCAATCACCTCCAGGCCGAACTCCTGGGCGCCGAAGACCTTCTGTTCGGCCAGGAACTTGGTGGCCGCATACGGGTGCTTGAAGCGCTTGGGCACCTGTTCCTCGGTCAGCCCCAGATGATCGCGACCATCAAAATAGACCGATGGCGAAGACAGGTGCACCAGGCGTTGCACCCGCTGTTTGAGGCAGGCTTCGACCACGTTCTCGGTGACCAGCACATTGCCCAGATGGAAGTCCTGATAGCGCCCCCACAGGCCCACGGCACCGGCGCAATGCACCACGGTATCAACGTCGCGGCACAGCTCGCGGACCAGATCGGCGTCGCTCAGGTCGCCCGGGATGAACTCCGCGCCGCGGCGCACCAGATGCTCCACCGCTTCGGCACGCCGGCCATTGACCCGCACCTCCAGGCCCTGCTCAAGGGCAAAGCGAGCAAAGCGCCCGCCGATGAAGCCGCTTGCGCCGGTAACCAGAATCTTCATGAAATATTCCTAAGAAAAGCAGTGACGAACCACAGAAAAGCAGGGACAAGCCACGAGCGACAAGCTGCAAGTGCACAGCCGCGGATTGACTGTCGCTTGACGCTCATGGCTGCTCCCAGGGCACCAACCATTGTGCAGATAGACGAGCCAGGTGTTCGGTCAACAACCCGAGCAACTGCCCGCCATTGCGCCAATGATGCCAGTACAACGGCACATCGATGGGTTTATCCGGCAAAAGCTCCACCAGCGAACCGCGCTGCAGTTGCTCGCGAACCTGCAGCTCGGGCACCAGTCCCCAGCCCAGGCCGGCTTCGGTGAGGCGGATGAAGCCTTCGGATGACGGGCACAGATGATGCTCGAAACCGCCGTTGACGCCCAGGGAGGCGAGGTAACGATGCTGCAGGAAGTCGTCGGGACCGAACACCAGCGCCGGGGTCCGGGCCAGTTGCTCGGCACGCACGCCCTGGGGGAAGTGCCGCGCGACAAATGCCGGGCTGGCCAGGGCCCGGTAGCGCATGGCCCCCAGCAGCAGGCTGCGGGCCCCCGCCACTGGACGCTCGCTGGCGCAGACACAGGCGGCCACTTCCCCGGCCCGCATGCGCTTGAGGCCCACGGTCTGGTCCTCCACCACCAGGTCCAGCAGCAGGCGATGCTCGGCGCAGAAGTCCCCCACGGCCTGGGCCCACCAGGTGGCCAGGCTGTCGGCATTGAGGGCGATGCGCAAGCGCTCCGGCAGCCCTTCTTCATCCAGGGCTGGCACCAGGCTTTGCAGGTCCCGCTCCAACAGACGCACTTGTTGCACATGGTTGAGCAGGCGCCGGCCGATTTCCGTGGGCGCCGGCGGTGTCGCCCGCACCAGCACCGGCTGCCCGACCCGGGCCTCCAGCAGTTTGATGCGCTGGGAAATCGCCGACTGCGACAACCCCAGCACCTGGGCCGCCCGTTCGAAGCCTGCCTGTTCGATCACCGCAGCCAGGGCGGAAAGCAGCTTGTAGTCGAACATCAGTTTTCCTAATGAGTGATCAGCAATATTGGTTTTTCTTATACGGCATGCAACCGGAAAATAGCCAGCCTAAAGCCTCGGTAATACCTCTTCGTTAAAGGATTCTGTTCATGGCCGGTGAAACTTCCCTCACAACCCTGCTGCGCAGCATGAGCCCGCAACTCAACGACGGCGAATACGTGTTCTGTTCCCTCGCTGACCACAGCCTGCTGCAGGGCGTCGAGGTGCTGGGCAGTTTTCGCGAACAGGAAGGCCTGACGGTGATCATCCAGCGGCAGGAAGCCGAACGCCTGGGGCTGGTCTTCGATTACGTCGCGGCCTGGATCACCCTCAATGTGCATTCGGCACTCCAGGCGGTCGGCCTGACGGCCGCCTTTGCCGGCGCGCTGGGCCGAGCCGGGATCAGTTGCAACGTGATCGCCGGCTACTACCACGATCACCTGTTTGTCGGTCAGGCAGATGCCCAGCGGGCCATGCAGGTCCTGCAGCAACTGGCCGCCGGCGAGGAGCAATGAACATGTGGCAAAGCTATGTGAACGGCCTGTTGGTGGCCGCCGGCCTGATCATGGCCATCGGTACGCAAAACGCTTTCGTCCTGGCCCAGAGTCTGCGCCGTGAGCACCACCTGCCGGTGGCGGCACTGTGCGTCACCTGCGATGCCCTGCTGGTGGCCGCCGGAGTATTCGGCCTGGCCACCGTGCTCGCCCAGAGTCCGATGCTGCTGGCCGTGGCGCGCTGGGGCGGGGCGGCGTTCCTGATCTGGTATGGAGCCCAGGCGCTGCGCCGGGCCTGCTCCAGGCAAAGCCTGCAACAGGGCGAAGGCCAGACCGTGCGCTCCCTGCGGGCGGTGATGCTCAGCGCCCTGGCGGTGACCCTGCTCAACCCTCACGTGTACCTGGACACCGTGCTGCTGATCGGCTCGCTGGGGGCTCAGCAGACCGAACCGGGCGCCTATGTGGTCGGTGCTGCGAGTGCTTCGCTGTTGTGGTTCTTCACCCTGGCCTTGGGCGCCGCCTGGCTGGCTCCCTGGCTCGCCCGACCGAGCACCTGGAGGATTCTCGACCTGCTGGTGGCGGTGATGATGTTCAGCGTGGCGTTGCAGTTGATCAGCGCTGCGTGACTTATTCCAAAAGGCTCTGGAACCTCTATCCCACACAGTTGTTGCGTGGTTAAGCCGCACCCCCGGTGCTATGATCCGATCCCTGCGCCGCAAAGAGTACAAACTCCCCGGCGCATGTCCGGCCGCCCGTGATCGGCCTTGCGCTCACCGCAACTGACCTGATTAGGAGAATCATCATGGCTTTCGAATTGCCGCCGCTGCCCTATGCACACGACGCCCTGCAGCCGCACATTTCCAAGGAAACCCTGGAATACCACCACGACAAGCACCACAACACCTATGTCGTGAACCTGAACAACCTGGTGCCAGGCACCGAGTTCGAAGGCAAGACTCTGGAAGAGATCGTCAAAACCTCTTCGGGCGGCATCTTCAACAACGCAGCCCAGGTCTGGAACCACACTTTCTACTGGAACTGCCTGGCGCCAAACGCCGGCGGCCAACCTACCGGCGCACTGGCCGAAGCCATCAACGCGGCATTCGGTTCGTTCGACAAGTTCAAAGAAGAATTCACCAAGACTTCGGTTGGCACCTTCGGTTCCGGCTGGGGCTGGCTGGTGAAGAAGGCTGACGGTTCCCTGGCCCTGGCCAGCACCATCGGCGCCGGCAACCCGCTGACCAGCGGCGACACCCCGCTGCTGACCTGCGACGTCTGGGAACACGCCTACTACATCGACTACCGCAACGTTCGTCCTAAGTACGTCGAGGCGTTCTGGAACCTGGTCAACTGGAAATTCGTGGCTGAGCAGTTCGAAGGCAAGAACTTCGTCGCTTAAGTCCGTTTGCAGTGCAAAAAACCCGGCCTGGCCGGGTTTTTTTTGCCTTGGACAAAGCTGGCATCTTGTCCCGCCCAGCCGAGGCGCTAAGATTCATCTGATGTAAAAAACAACGCCGCCCCTCAAGTTGCAAGGCGTCGCTACCGACACACTATCCACAGCTAGAGCAATCCTGAATCTGATCACCCGGGCCTGGCCCGCAGACGTCCCGTTTTCGGCGCTGATGTCACTTTGACGGCTATCACGGGATTGCCAATACTCACGGCAACTTGACGCTACACGCACGGAACAAGGAATAGCCCTTTGAAGCTGGAACTCAAAAACAGCTTGTCGGTGAAGTTGCTCCGGGTTGTGCTGCTGTCGGCACTCATCGTCGGCGTGGTTCTGAGCTGCGCCCAGATCGTCTTCGACGCCTACAAGACCCGGCAGGCGGTCGCGAACGATGCCCAGCGCATTCTCGACATGTTTCGCGACCCATCGACACAGGCCGTCTACAGCCTGGATCGGGAAATGGGCATGCAAGTCATTGAAGGCCTGTTCCAGGATGACGCGGTGCGCATGGCGTCCATCGGCCACCCCAACGAAACCATGCTGGCGGAGAAATCCCGCGAGCTGCAGCATTCCCCCAGTCGCTGGCTCACGGACCTGATCCTTGGCCAGGAACGCACCTTCACCACCCAACTGGTTGGCCGCGGGCCCTACAGCGAGTATTACGGCGACCTGAGCATTACCCTCGACACCGCCACCTATGGCCAGGATTTCATCATCAGCTCGGTGATCATCTTTGTCTCAGGGGTCCTGCGCGCCCTGGCCATGGGCCTGGTGCTGTACCTGGTCTATCACTGCCTGCTGACCAAGCCGTTGTCACGGATCATCGAGCACCTGACCAACATCAACCCCGACCGCCCCAGTGAACACCAGCTGCCCCTGCTCAAGGGCCACGAAAAGAACGAACTGGGGATCTGGATCAACACCGCCAACCAGTTGCTGGCCTCCATCGAGCGCAACACCCATTTGCGCCACGAGGCGGAAAACAGCCTGCTGCGCATGTCCCAATACGACTTCCTCACCGGCCTGCCCAATCGCCAGCAACTGCAACAACAGCTGGACAAGATCCTGGTAGACGCCGGCCGCCTGCAACGCAGGGTCGCCGTGCTGTGTGTCGGTCTGGACGACTTCAAGGGCATCAACGAACAGTTCAGTTACCAGACCGGTGACCAGTTGCTGCTAGCCCTGGCCGACCGCCTGCGTGGCCACAGCGGCCGTCTCGGTGCCCTGGCGCGTTTGGGCGGCGACCAGTTCGCCCTGGTCCAGGCCGATATCGAACAGCCCTACGAAGCGGCGGAACTGGCGCAAAGCATCCTCGACGACCTGGAAGCCACCTTTGCTCTCGATCATCAGGAAATCCGCCTGCGCGCCACCATCGGCATCACCCTGTTCCCGGAAGACGGCGACAGCACGGAAAAACTCCTGCAGAAAGCCGAACAGACCATGACCCTGGCCAAGAGCCGCTCACGCAACCGTTATCAGTTCTACATCGCCAGCGTCGACAGCGAGATGCGCCGGCGCCGGGAACTGGAAAAGGACCTGCGCGAAGCCCTGATCCGGGAACAGTTCTTCCTCGTCTATCAACCGCAGATCAGCTATCGCGACCATCGGGTAGTGGGGGTCGAGGCCCTGATCCGCTGGCAGCACCCCGAGCACGGCATGGTGCCGCCGGACCTGTTCATCCCCCTGGCGGAACAGAACGGCACCATCATCGCCATCGGTGAATGGGTACTGGACCAGGCCTGTCGCCAACTGCGGGAATGGCACGACATGGGGTTCACCGACCTGCGCATGGCGGTCAACCTGTCCACGGTGCAACTGCACCACGCCGAACTGCCACGGGTGGTCAACAACCTGCTGCAGATCTACCGCCTGCCGCCCCGCAGCCTGGAACTGGAAGTTACCGAAACCGGCCTGATGGAAGACATCAGCACCGCCGCCCAGCACCTGCTGAGCCTGCGCCGCTCCGGGGCGTTGATCGCCATCGACGACTTCGGCACCGGCTATTCGTCCCTGAGCTACCTGAAAAGCCTGCCCCTGGACAAGATCAAGATCGACAAGAGCTTCGTGCAGGACCTGCTGGATGACGACGACGATGCCACCATCGTGCGCGCCATCATCCAACTGGGCAAAAGCCTGGGCATGCAAGTGATTGCCGAGGGCGTGGAAACCGCCGAACAGGAGGCCTATATCATCTCCGAAGGCTGTCATGAAGGTCAGGGCTACCACTACAGCAAACCCCTGCCGGCCCGGGAGCTGAGTGCCTACCTGAAACAGGCGCAGCGCAGTAACGCGGCCATCCTCTGAACCGGGTATTGCGCCGGTCCCCCCGGCTGACGCAATCCTGCGCTGAATAAGAAATATTTACAGGCACGACCCTTTACACATAATGCAAATCTTTCGCATTATGTCGCAGTTTTGCGCGCCCCACGCGCCGTCCATTCCCCCTCTCGAAGCAGGATGTTCGCCATGATTCGTATGCCTCTGGCTACCGCCAGTCTGTTGGCCATCGCTATTTCCCTCGCCGGCTGCGGCGAAGGCAAAGACGACAAGGCTGCCGCTCAAGCGCCGACCCCGGCTGCCAGCACTGCCACCCCGGCCAACGACGCCGCCGGCAAGGTCGACGAAGCCGCAGCCAAGGCCGTGGTCGCGCATTACGCCGACATGGTATTTGCCGTTTACAGCGACGCCGAATCCACCGCGAAAACCCTGCAAACCGCCATCGACGCCTTCCTCGCCAAGCCCAACGACGAAACCCTGAAGGCCGCCAAGGCTGCCTGGGTGGCCGCTCGCGTGCCTTACCTGCAGAGCGAAGTGTTCCGCTTCGGCAACACCATCATCGATGACTGGGAAGGTCAGGTGAACGCCTGGCCGCTGGACGAAGGCCTGATCGACTACGTCGACAAGAGCTATGAACACGCCCTGGGCAACCCCGGTGCCACCGCCAACATCATCGCCAACACCGAGATCCAGGTCGGCGAAGACAAGATCGACGTGAAGGACATCACCCCGGAAACCCTGGCCAGCCTGAACGAGCTGGGCGGTGCCGAGGCCAACGTCGCCACCGGCTACCACGCCATCGAATTCCTGCTCTGGGGCCAGGATCTGAACGGCACCGGCCCAGGCGCCGGCGCGCGCCCGGCGTCCGACTATCTGGAAGGCGCAGGTGCTACCGGTGGCCACAACGATCGTCGTCGCGCCTATCTGAAAGCCGTGACCCAACTGCTGGTCAACGACCTGGAAGAGATGGTCGGCAACTGGAAACCGGACGTGGCCGACAACTACCGCGCCACCCTGGAAGCGGAACCGGCCGAAACCGGCCTGCGCAAAATGCTCTTCGGCATGGGCAGCCTGTCCCTGGGCGAATTGGCCGGCGAACGGATGAAAGTGTCCCTGGAGGCCAACTCGCCTGAAGACGAACAGGACTGCTTCAGCGACAACACCCACAACTCGCACTTCTATGACGCCAAGGGCATCCGCAACGTCTACCTGGGCGAATACACCCGTGTCGACGGTACCAAGATGACCGGCGCCAGCCTGTCGTCCCTGGTGGCCAAGGCCGACCCCGCAGCCGACGCCGCCCTGAAAGCCGATCTGGCAGCTACCGAAGCCAAGATCCAGGTCATGGTCGACCACGCCAACAAGGGTGAGCACTACGACCAGCTGATCGCCGCCGGCAACGAATCCGGCAACCAGATCGTGCGCGACGCCATCGCCGCCCTGGTCAAGCAGACCGGTTCGATCGAACAGGCCGCCGGCAAGCTGGGCATCAGCGACCTGAACCCGGACAACGCCGATCACGAGTTCTGATCAGCGCCGCTGCAGGTAAAAGGCGACCCTAGGGTCGCCTTTTTTTGTCGCTGCGCGGTTCCAACGCCGTGGGTGAGCCGTCCCTCGGCAAGCTTGTCCTGGGTCAAACCAAACGATAATTCCTCTTATTCAAACTTCAGCAGCCTGTTAGACTTTGCGCCCTTGTTTTGCTCGTCTTGCAGGATGTCCGATGCCCTCGTCGCTGCTTCGCTGGTTCGCTCTGACCATGGCCCTGGGCCTGAGTGCCTGCGATGACGCTCCACGCTTTACCCAGGCCGAACCGGGTGAAGCCCGCGCCGGCGGCGCCACCACGGTCAACAAGGCGGATCGCAACGCGTTTTCCCTGCCTTCGGCCAATCTGCCAGCGACCCGGCGCCTGGACTTCAGCGTGGGCAACAGTTTCTTCCGCAACCCCTGGGTCATCGCCCCCTCCACCACCACCGCCCGCGACGGCCTGGGCCCGCTGTTCAACACCAACGCCTGCCAGAACTGCCACGTCAAGGACGGCCGCGGCCATCCGCCCGCGCCGGATGCCCTGAACGCGGTGTCCATGCTGGTGCGCCTGTCGATCCCGGATGCCCCGGCCTACGCCAAGGTCATCGAACAGCTCGGCGTGGTGCCGGAACCGGTGTACGGCGGCCAGTTGCAGGACATGGCGATTCCCGGCGTCGCTCCCGAAGGCCGGGTCCGGGTCGATTACGACAGCGTGCCGGTACGGTTCAAGGACGGCAGCCTGGTGGAGTTGCGCAAGCCCAGGCTGCAGATCACCGACCTGGGTTACGGCCCGATGCATCCGGACACCGCTTTTTCAGCCCGGGTCGCGCCGCCGATGATCGGCCTGGGGCTGCTGGAAGCCATTCCCGAAGCGGCGATCCTGGCCAACGCTCAGCCCGCCACCGGCAACAACCGGATTGCCGGACGGCCCAACTGGGTCTGGGATGACGCTCAGCAAAAGACCGTGCTCGGGCGCTTTGGCTGGAAAGCCGGACAACCCAATCTCAATCAACAAAATGTTCATGCGTTTTCCGGCGACATGGGCCTGACCACAAGCCTGCGGCCCTTCGACGACTGCACCGAGGCGCAAACCGCGTGCAAGCAGGCGCCCAACGGCAATGGCCCGGACGACGAGCCGGAGGTCAGTGACAACATCCTGCGCCTGGTGCTGTTCTATACCCGCAACCTGGCGGTACCGGCGCGCCGCGACGTCGACTCGCCCCAGGTCCTGGCGGGCAAGAACCTGTTCTTCCAGGCCGGTTGCCAGTCCTGCCACACCCCCAGTTTCACCACGGCGGCCGATGCCGCCGAACCCGAATTGGCCAACCAGGTCATACGCCCCTACAGCGACCTGCTGCTGCATGACATGGGTGAAGGCCTGGCCGACCACCGCACGGAGTTCAAGGCCAGTGGCCGCGATTGGCGCACCGCCCCCTTGTGGGGCATTGGCCTGACGGAAACCGTCAGTGGCCACACCCAGTTCCTGCATGACGGCCGTGCCCGCAACCTGATGGAAGCGGTGCTCTGGCATGGCGGCGAGGCCGAAGGCGCAAAACAACAGGTGCTCGCGTTCAACGCCGAGCAGCGCGCCGCGCTGCTGGCCTTCCTGAATTCTCTATAACGCTCGACTCAACTGCTTTCTCCACAATAAAGGGAGCCCGAACATGTTCCGCCCCAAACTGCTGTTCACCAGCCTGGCTGCACTCGCTCTGGGCGCCTGCGCGCCTCAGGACCCACAAGCCGTGACCTCGGCGGCCATCGCCAAGCAGGTCATCCTGCCGACCTACAGCCGCTGGGTCGATGCCGACCGCCAGCTGGCCATCAGCGCCCTGGCCTTCTGTGAAGGCAAGGAAAGCCTGGACACCGCCCGGGCCGACTTCCTCCACGCGCAAAAGGCCTGGGCCGAGCTGCAGCCCTTGCTGATTGGTCCGCTGGCCGAGGGCAACCGCTCCTGGCAGGTGCAGTTCTGGCCGGACAAGAAGAACCTGGTGGGCCGTCAGGTCGAGCAACTGGTCAGCGCCACCCCGCAGATCGATGCCGCGGCCCTGGCCAAGTCCAGCGTGGTGGTGCAAGGCCTGTCGGCCTACGAATACATCCTCTTCGACAGCAAGATCGACATGGCCGACAGCGCGCAGAAAGCCCGCTACTGCCCATTGCTGACCGCCATCGGTGAACGCCAGAAGCAACTGGCCGAAGAGATCCTGTCGAGCTGGAACACCAACGACGGCATGCTCGCGCAGATGAGCAAGTTCCCCAACCAGCGCTACGCCGATTCCCACGAGGCCATCGCCGACCTGCTGCGGGTTCAGGTCACCGCTCTGGATACCCTGAAGAAGAAACTCGGTACGCCCATGGGCCGCCAGACCAAGGGCATCCCCCAGCCGTTCCAGGCCGACGCCTGGCGCAGCCAGTCGTCCCTGCAGGGCCTGGAAGCCAGCCTCAGCGCCGCCCAGACCGTCTGGGCCGGGGTCGACAACAAGGGCCTGCGTGGCCTGTTGCCGGCCGACCAGAAACCGTTGGCCGAGAAGATCGACGCCGCCTACGCCGCCTCGCTGAAACTCTTTGCCAGCACCCAGCGCTCGCTCACTGAAATGCTCAATGACGACGCCGGGCGCCAGCAGCTCAACGATCTGTACGACAGCCTCAACGTGGTCCACCGCCTGCACGAAGGCGAACTGGCCAAGGCGTTGGGCATCCAACTGGGCTTCAACGCCAACGACGGTGACTGATGATGCTGCGACGTCAGGCTTTGGCACTGGGCAGCCTGCTGCTCAGTGCGGTGACCTTGGGCGGCTGGACGCTGTTCAAGCAAAAGGACAAGCAGCCCCTGCTGCTGTCGGCCAGGGATGATGGTGACGGCAAGCATTACGCCGTCGGTTATCAGCTGGACGGTAAACAGGTGTTTGCTACCCAGGTCGGCCAGCGTTGCCACGACATCATCAATCACCCGCAACTGCCGATCGCGCTGTTCGTGGCCCGGCGTCCGGGCACCGAGAGCTACCTGATCGACCTGCGGGACGGCAGCCTGCTGCAAACCCTGAGCTCGCAGCCTGACCGGCATTTCTACGGCCACGCAGTGATCCACAAGGACGGCCAGTGGCTGTATGCCACCGAGAACGACACCCGTGATCCGGGGCGCGGCCTGCTGGGGATCTACCGTTTTGAAGGCGAACGCCTGGTGCACAGCGGCGAGTTGTCCACCCATGGCATCGGCCCGCATCAAGTGTCCTGGATGCCCGACGGCGAAACCCTGGTGGTGGCCAACGGCGGTATCCGCACCGAAGCCGAAAGCCGGGTGGAAATGAACCTCGACGCCATGGAGCCGAGCCTGGTGCTGATGCAGCGTGACGGCACCCTGCTGAGCAAGGAAACCCTGGCCCAGCAGATGAACAGCGTGCGCCACATGGGCATCGCCAGCGACGGCACCATCGTCACCGGCCAGCAGTTCATGGGCGCCGCCCACGAATCCTCGGAGCTGTTGGCGATCAAGCGCCCGGGCCAGCCCTTTGCGCCTTTCCCGGTCCCCGAGCAGCAGCTGCAGGCCATGGGGCACTACACCGCCAGCGTTGCCGTCCACAGCGACTTGCGCCTGGTGGCCCTGACCGCCCCGCGGGGCAACCGCTTCTTCATCTGGGATCTGGACACTGGCGCGGTGCGGGTCGATGCGCCTCTGCCGGACTGCGCCGGGGTCGGTGCCGTGGCCGACGGCTTCGTGGTGACCTCGGGCCAAGGCCGCTGCCGCTTCTATGACTGTCGTCAGCAGCAGATTGTGGCCAAGCCCCTGGAACTGCCCGCCGGGCTCTGGGACAACCATTTGCATCTGGTCTGAACAGCCTCCGGGCAGCGGGCAGCGCCAATGCCCGAGCCCCAGACATGCCAAAGGCCTCGCATGGCGAGGCCTTTGGTTGGGCAGGAGAATAGGTTCAGCTCTGGGGTTTCAAGCCCTGGCTCATGCCGAACATGAACAACAGCAGCTCATGATCGGGCCGCGCGGCGGTTGTCGATTTGGCAACCCGCGGCAAAGGACAATGTTCCCCTTGAGCGGCACTGAGCACCTGCGTTCGCGGCTGCTCCCAGACAACCAGGGCCAAGGAAGCAACTGCCAAGGCTCCTGCCAGGAAAACACCTCGTGCAATTTCTAGCTTCATAGCTATAAACCTTTGATGGAGCTGCCAAACGCCGTTTTGTAAAAGTAGTAGAGCTTTTGCCAATCCGTGTCGTTCCACGACGAATGGCGGCGCAGTTGCTTGAGGTCGTGGGCTGCTGCTCGTTGACTGCTCAGGCGCTGCCGGCACTTCTCGAAATCCAGCAACGCGATCTGTGGCCGGGCCTGCTCGCCCTCGCCTTCCACACGCACGAAAATATGCTTGGCGTACAGGCAGCCATGTTGCCAGCGCCCCTTGTGCATGCGCGCCAGGGTCACCGCCAGGGCCTCCAGCAAACGCTCATGGAACGCTTCACCATGGTGCTCACGCTCACCGGCGGCGTACCAGTTGTCGATTTCCACAAAGCCATCGAGCGCCGCGGTCACCAGCAGGGCCTGCCAGCGATTCTGCGGATCGCGCCGAGCACCACAAAACACCAGTTCCGGAACCCCCACATCGAGCACCCGCAGGCCTTGCAACGCGGCGAGTTCGCGCAAGACGGTCGGTCGCCCGAAAGGGTGCAGCACGCTTCGATAAATGTGCCCGATCTGGCGCTTGGCATAGAGCAGACGCCCGCTGCTGCTCACAATGCGCTGCACACCGCTTTCACCGCCTCGACGCTGATTGGGTTCCTCGACCCATTCACCTTGTCTGTTCCAGAAGTACTCGAAGCGATCCGAGGGCGCAGCATCCATTTGCGAAGCAGATTCAACAACCATCCGTTACCTCTTTCGTAATACGTACACTCGCCACATGGCGTAGAGCGGAACAAAATCCAGGTGCTCCTGGACACGAAAACCGGCTTGCCTGAACTCTTTTTCGACGGTGGCCGCCGGTAACACGAAACGATTCTGGTAAGTCTCCGGCCCCATTGCGGACAACCGCTTGCGCTCCAGGCGCTTGCGCTTCCAGGCCTTGAAATTGCCGTCAACCCACAGCGAGATGATCACGCTGTCGCGGGTCACGCGCTGGAACTCCCGCAACAACGCCAGCCGATGCTCAGCCTGGCCCACATGGTGCAACAGCCGCATGGAAAAAATGCAGTCCACGGCGTTGTCCGGCAAATCAATGGCAAAGGCGGACGTTTGCAAAGGCCGTACCCGTCTCACCACGTCGGCAGGCTGCGCCGCCATGGCGGTGCTCAGCATAGCCGATGAATTGTCCGCGCCAATGATGACCCGGTTGGCCTTCTGCGCCAGCAACGGCCAGAAGCGGCCAGCGCCACAAGGCAGGTCCAGCACCAGCCCCGGCTCGCCGGCAGCGGCCAGGGCCGCGCGGGCCAGTTGTTCATCGCGCCAATGGGACAAACGACGGGCCAGGCCATCCTGATGCTTCTGCAGGTATTGCTCGGCGTGTTGGGCATCGTACTTGTCGGAAAATTCCAGCCTGATCGGCTTGGCCATCATCAAGGTCTCCTGTAGCTGATGGCGCCACCTTAGGCAGCGGCATGTCAGCGACAGGTCATCCCTTTGTGAAAACTTCGTACCGTCCGACAGGAAGATATTTCAGATTTTTACAGGCTGCCGGCAATGGCCTAGGGCCACAGAGGAACAAAAAACGACAAGTGACCGGCCCTGCATAACAGGGCCGGATCAGGAAACTCAGCTCTTGGCTGGTTGCAGCTGCACGTGAAAACGACAGCCATTGGGGATCATGGTGGTGAGGCTGACGCTCCAGCCCTGGTTCTCGCAGATGCGTTGCACCAGGGACAAGCCCAAGCCCAAGCCTTCACCACGCTTTTCATCGCCGCGCACGAAGGGCTGGAACATCGCCTCGCGCTTCTCTTCGGGAATGCCCACGCCGCTGTCTTCCACCACAAACCCGCCCGGCTCAAGGCTCAGGCGAATAAAGCCCTGCTCGGTGTAGTGCAAGGCGTTGCGCAGAAGATTGCCCATCACCGCATGCAGGAAGGTGGCGTTGTAGCGAGTGTCGCCGGGCTGGCCGGGTTCGAAGATCAACTCGATGCCTTTGCCCTCGATGGACTCGCGCCACAGGCCGACCAGATCGGTGGCCGCTTGCGTCAGGGTCAGTTGCGGCGCCATGCCGGCGTCTTCTCGCTGGGCACGCGCGAGCATCAGGAAGGTCTGCACCAGTTCGCGCATCTCCTCGCAGGCCCGGGCAATCCGTTCCACCTGAGCCCGTCCGCGCGGGTCCAGCCCGGGGTTCTCCAGGAGCAGCTCACAGGAGGTGGCCAACACCATCAACGGCGTGCGCAGTTCATGGCTGACATCACTGGTGAACAGCCGCTCGCGGCTCAAGGCCTGACGCAAGCGCCCCAGGGTGGCGTCGAAGGCGATGGCCAACTCGCCCACCTCATCCGCGGCATAATCCGGCGCCAACGGCGGCGCCAACCCCAGTAACTGATCTCGATGCCGTACCTGACGGGCCAGGCGCACGACGGGCGCCATCACCCGGCGCGCCAGGATCCAGCCCAGGAACACCGCCAGCGCCAGGCTCAGGACGAAGCCCACCAGCACCACGGCGAACAGCACCCGCTCGCGCTCTTCGAAATCGCTCTGGTCCTGCAGCAGCACGTAACGCCGGCCGTCCACCACTTCGACCATGGCGTGGTAGGACAGCTGCTCGCGGAACACTTCATGGAAGCCCGGATCCAGATGGCGCAAGTCCTTGGGCAACTCGAAATCGCCGCGACCGCCGCTGTAGTAGAACAGTTGGTCGGGCTCGGGACGATGCCGCCAATCGTTGACGTCGTCCATCAGCAACAGGCGTTGCAGGTCGCCCCCCAGGCCAGCGGAGATGAGCTTCTCTTCCACCAGATGCACGGTCGCCACGATGCCCATGGCGAATGCCCCTGCCACCAATGCGCTCATCAAGGCAAAGGCGATGATGATGCGCTGGGCAAGGCTTTGCTTAAACTCCATCACGGCCCTCGGCCAGCCGGTAACCGACACCATGCACGGTGTGCAGCAGCGGCTTGGCAAATGGCTTGTCGATCACCTGGCGCAGTTGGTGAACGTGGCTACGCAGGCTGTCGCTGTCCGGGCAATCGTCGCCCCACAGGGCTTCTTCGAGAATCTCCCGGCGCAACACATGGGGGCTCTTCTGCATCAACACCGCCAACAGCTTGAGGCCCACCGGGTTGAGCTTGAGCAGACGCCCTTCGCGGGTGACTTCGAGGGTGTCGAGGTCATAGTTGAGATCGCCCACCTGCAACGCACGGCGACCACCGCCCTGAGTACGGCGCATTACCGCCTCGATTCGCGCCGCCAGTTCCGAGAGGGCAAAAGGCTTGAGCAGGTAGTCGTCGGCGCCGGACTTGAAGCCCTGCAGCCGATCATCCAGCTGGTCGCGGGCGGTGAGCATGATCACCGGGGTGTCGCGCCGGGCATCTTCACGCAGGCGCTTGCACAAGGTGTAGCCATCGATTCCCGGCAGCATGATATCGAGCACGATCAGGTCGTAATGCTCGGTGGCCGCCAGGTGCAGCCCGGACAGACCATCCTGGGCGCAGTCCACGGTGTAGCCCTTGAGCCCCAGGTAGTCAGCCAGGTTGGCGAGAATATCGCGGTTGTCTTCAACCAGTAGAATTCGCATCGGAACTCTCTCCCTACACAGTTACGGCCGTCTTGGCTCGCGCAGCTTAAGGCCAAGTCCGACTCGCCGCCAGCCTTGTCTGACCGCTGCCGCAGCGCTGTTATCCAATCAATGTCTTAACGAGTTTTTCACCGAGGGTTCACAACCTGACTACAGGGACAACCTCAGACTGCGGACCGTTTTGCCCACAAGGAACACCCCCTCGATGGACCTTCTCAAGACCGCGCCCGCGCGCCTGGTACTGCTACTGACCGGCACCTGGCTGGCGATTTTCCTGCTGACCCGCAGCACCCTCCTGCTGACCCACCTCAACGAAGCCGGTAGCGGCTGGCTGCCCGTGTTCGGCGTCGGCCTGCTCTATGACCTGGGTTTCCTGGCCTACGCCGCCCTGCCCCTGGGGCTGGGCCTGTTGCTGTGCCCGGCAAGCCTTTGGCGCCGACGCGGCTTGCGCTGGCTGATGCAGGGCCTGTTCAGCATCAGCTTGTTCGCCATGCTGTTCACCGCCGTGGCGGAATGGTTGTTCTGGGATGAGTTCGGCGTGCGTTTCAACTTCATCGCCGTCGATTACCTGGTGTACTCCGACGAGGTCATGAACAACATCCTCGAGTCCTATCCCATCGGCCTGCTGATGAGCCTGCTGGCCCTGGCGGCGGTGATCCTCAGCCTGGTCCTGCGCAGACCCCTGCTGGCCGCCCTGAACGCGCCTTTGCCGCCCCTGCGCGGTCGCCTGCTCAGCGCCCTGAGCCTGTTGCTGGTGGCCGTGGCCAGTCTGCAACTGCTCAGCCAGGACAGTCCGCGCGCCCAGGGCGGCAACGCCTATCAGAATGAGCTGGCGAGCAACGGCCCGTACCAGTTCTTTGCCGCCTTTCGCAACAACGAACTGGACTATTCACAGTTCTATCGCAGCCTGCCCGCCGAGGCCGTGGCGCGGCAAATGCGCGCCGAGCTGAACGAGCCCAATGCCCGCTTCATTGGCCAGGACCCGCTGGATATCCGCCGCGCCATCGATAACCCGGGCACACCGCGCACGCCGAATATCGTCCTGGTGACCCTCGAGAGCTTCAGTGCCAAGTACATGGGCAGCAATGGTGACGAGCGCAACCTGACCCCCAACCTCGATGCGCTGCGCCGGCAGAGCCTGTACTTCAACAATTTCTACGCCACCGGCACCCGCACCGACCGTGGCCTGGAAGCCATTACCCTGGCGATCCCGCCCACGCCCGGGCGCTCGATCGTCAAACGCATCGGTCGTGAAAGCGGCTTCGCCAGCCTGGGCCAGCAACTGCGCGCCGTGGGCTACGACAGCGTGTTCGTTTACGGCGGGCGCGGCTACTTCGACAACATGAATGCCTTTTTCAGCGGCAACGGCTACCGGGTGGTGGACCAGAGCAGCGTCGAGGAATCCGAGATCCACTTCAAGAACGCCTGGGGCATGGCCGACGAAGACCTCTATGGCCAGACCCTGAAGCTGGCCGATGCCGACTACGCCCAACAGCGGCCGTTCCTGCTGCAACTGATGACCACCTCCAACCATCGGCCGTACACCTACCCCGATGGCCGGATCGACATCAAGTCCGGCAATGGCCGTGACGGCGCGGTGAAATACACCGACTACGCCATCGGCGAGTTCCTCAAGGCCGCGCGGCAAAAGCCCTGGTTCGACAACACGATCTTCGTGTTCGTCGCCGACCACACGGCGGGCAGCGCGGGCAAGGAAGACCTGCCCATCAGCAACTATCAGATCCCGCTGTTCGTCTACGCGCCCAAACTGATCCCGGCGCGGGAAAGTGCCCAACTGGCCAGCCAGATCGACCTGGCGCCGACCCTGCTGGGGCTGTTGAACCTGGACTACGAATCGACCTTTTTCGGACGCAACCTGCTGCAGGACAACCCGCTGCCGCCTCGGGTGCTGGTGGGCAACTACCAGCACCTGGGACTGTTCGACGGACAGGACCTGGCGATTCTCAGCCCGCGCCAGGGTCTGCGCCGCCATGACCAGGCGCTGGGCGCCAGCCGGGAATCCCGGGTGCCGGACAGCGATCCACTGATCCAGCGCGGGATCAGTTACTACCAGAGCGCCAGTTATGGCTTCAAGCAGCAGTTGCTGGGCTGGAAGGCGCCAAAAGCCTCGGCGGCCGAGTTGAGTCAGCGCTGAAGTCATTCGCGGGCAAGCCCGCTCCTACAGAGGTGCATCGCTGTAGGAGCGGGCTTGCCCGCGAAGATCCAGGCGCCTCCCATATCCCGGGCATAAAAAAGCCCCGCCGGCTTTCACCGGCGGGGCTTTTTCAGTACAGGGGTAAGGCTGGCTTACATCATGCCGCCCATGCCACCCATGCCGCCCATGTCTGGCATGCCGCCAGCTGCAGGCTTGTCTTCCACGATTTCAGCAACAGCGGCTTCGGTGGTCAGGATCAGACCGCCGATGGACGATGCAGCTTGCAGCGCGGAACGGGTCACCTTGGTTGGATCCAGGATGCCCATTTCGATCATGTCGCCGTATTCGCTGGTGGCAGCGTTGTAGCCGAAGTTGCCGGCACCTTGCTTGACCTTGTCCACCACCACGCTTGGCTCGTCGCCGGAGTTGGCAACGATCTGGCGCAGCGGCGCTTCGATAGCGCGACGCAGAACAGCGATACCCACGTCCTGATCGGCGTTGTCGCCTTTGAGGTCCTTGATGCCTTGCAGAGCACGGATCAGGGCTACACCACCGCCAGGTACCACGCCTTCTTCAACGGCTGCACGGGTAGCGTGCAGGGCGTCTTCAACGCGGGCTTTCTTCTCTTTCATTTCAACTTCGGAGCCAGCGCCAACCTTGATCACTGCAACGCCGCCGGACAGCTTGGCCAGACGCTCTTGCAGTTTTTCACGGTCGTAGTCGGACGAAGTGTCGGCCACTTGTTGACGGATCTGGGTCACACGAGCCTGGATGTCCGCTTCAACGCCAGCACCGTCGATGATGGTGGTGTTTTCTTTGGACAGGATCACGCGCTTGGCGTTACCCAGGTGCTCCAGGGTGGTGCTTTCCAGGCTCAGGCCGATCTCTTCGGAGATCACGGTACCGCCGGTCAGTACGGCGATGTCCTGCAGCATGGCCTTGCGACGGTCGCCGAAGCCTGGTGCCTTGACGGCAGCGACTTTGACGATGCCACGCATGTTGTTCACAACCAGAGTCGCCAGGGCTTCGCCTTCAACGTCTTCAGCCACGATCAGCAGTGGGCGGCCGGCTTTGGCAACGGCTTCCAGCACTGGCAGCATTTCGCGGATGTTGGAGATCTTCTTGTCCACCAGCAGGATCAGCGGGCCGTCGAGTTCGGCAACCATGGTGTCCGGCTTGTTGATGAAGTAAGGGGACAGGTAGCCACGGTCGAATTGCATGCCTTCTACGACAGACAGTTCGTTTTCCAGGCCCGAGCCTTCTTCAACGGTGATCACGCCTTCCTTGCCGACTTTTTCCATGGCTTCGGCAATGATGTCGCCGATGGAGTTGTCGGAGTTGGCGGAGATGGTGCCGACCTGAGCGATGGCGCGGGAATCAGCGCAAGGCTTGGACAGACCTTTCAGCTCTTTGACGATGGCGATGGTGGCCTTGTCGATACCACGCTTCAGATCCATCGGGTTCATGCCGGCAGCGACGGCTTTCAGGCCTTCGTTGACGATCGACTGAGCCAGAACGGTAGCGGTGGTGGTGCCGTCGCCAGCGTCATCGTTGGCACGGGAGGCAACGTCTTTGACCAGCTGCGCGCCCATGTTTTCGAAGCGATCTTTCAGCTCGATTTCTTTGGCAACGGAAACGCCGTCCTTGGTGATGGTCGGAGCGCCGAAGCTCTTCTCGATGATCACGTTACGGCCTTTCGGGCCGAGGGTCGCTTTTACCGCGTCAGCCAGAACGTTGACACCGGTGAGCATTTTCTTGCGGGCGGAATCGCCGAATTTAACTTCTTTAGCAGCCATGATCGATATTCCTTAAATACTGTGTAGTAGCGGGAAAATACGCGGGAAATCAGCCTTCGATAACAGCGAGAATCTCGTTCTCGGCCATTACCAGCAGATCTTCGCCATCGACTTTCACGGTGTTGCTGCCGGAGTACGGGCCAAACACCACTTTGTCACCCACTTTCACGGCCAGCGCACGTACTTCACCGTTGTCCAGCACACGGCCGGTACCTACAGCGACGATTTCGCCACGGTTAGGTTTTTCAGCAGCCGAACCAGGCAGAACGATGCCGCCGGCAGTTTTCGATTCTTCTTCGCTGCGACGGATGACGACGCGGTCATGCAGAGGACGAAGCTTCATTGTCGATCTCTCCTAATTGTGGTTTTCAACGGCCGGTGTCGACACCGGCGGGTTAACAAATCCGGCTGTGCCGGGTGCGACTCGACAAGCGAGCCGCGGAAGTCTGTCTGGTGTAAGCACCAGAAACCTTGCGGTGACCGTTACATAAGGGCGCATAAGGTTATTACAAGGGCTGACCGGTGATTTTTTTTGCGGTGCTTGCACCAAAACGAACACGGCACCCGAAGGTGCCGTGCAGTGGAGCCGCCAAGTTATGAGTCGCGATGCTCGAACTCGCCCTCGATGACATTGGGCTCGCGGCCCAATGGCTGTTGCGGCGCAGGGCCGCCGCGGGCCGCGCGCATGTCATCGGCAAAAGCGCGTTGACGCAGGGCCTGCTCCTCGGCGCGCTGGCGCATCTTGTTGGCCAGCAGGCGACGGCTGATCGGCAGCAGCATCAACAGGCCGAATACATCACTGATGAAACCGGGCAGGATCAGCAGGCCGCCGCCCAGGGCCAGCATCAGCCCCTCGAGCATCTGCTGGGCCGGCAGTTCGCCGCGATTGAGACTCTCACGGGCACGCAGTGCCGTGGCCAGACCGGCCACGCGCAACACCAGCACACCGAGCATCGAACCGAGAATGATCAGCAGCAGGGCCGGGAAAAACCCGATGGCCGCGCTGACCTTGACGAAGACGAACAGCTCCAGCACCGGGAACAGTAAAAAGAGCAACAGGTAAGGGCGCATCAAATGGTTTCCTCTGCGGAAGAATGCCTTCCAGTAGACCGTAAATGACGTCGCCAATTCGTGAATTCAAGCGCCAACGGCTGGATTTTTCGGCCATTGATCGGCGTGAGCCAGGAAAACCAGGGCTTCGCGTACTTGTGTCGGCGTGTTGCAAGGCGCCTGGAACGGCAGCCAGTAAAGGGCCTGGCCAATGCGCAGGTGCATGCCTTCGGCATCGATCCCGACCAGTTGCGCCGGCTCGCTGTCGGGCAGCCCGGTCAGCTCGACGTAATGGGCGATGGCCTTGGCATGATCGCTGTTCATGTGATCCACCATGCTCGACTCGGCCTTGCCGGCGAACGGGTTGGCCAGGGTCACCTGATCGATCCAGTGGATCGCCCCAAAGCCGCCGATGTAACGATGACGCACCGGCTTGAGTACCCAGAAATCGAAATCGTGGGCCTTGTGGTAGTTCTGCGATTCGGGGAAGTAGCGGTAGTAGCGCTCGGCCGCGGCAGCGATTGCCTGTTCATCCTCGAGTTTTTCGGCCTCGGCCAGATAGGTCAGGCGTCCGACCGCCTGCACGTCGTCGGCATCGCGCTCGCCCACCAGCAGCGAACACTTGGAGTCCTTCTGCAGGTTGTGCGTGTGTTGGGCAATGCGACTGATCAGAATCAGTGGCCGTCCCTCGGCGTCCAGGCAGTAGGGCACCACGGAGCCAAAGGGAAAGCCGGGCATGGCCTTGGAGTGAGTCGACAGCACCCCGCGATATTCCTTGAGCAGCAGTTCTCGTGCATTTTTCGCAGCTTCAACGCTCACTTTGTGACTCCTCATGTAAAATCCGTCGAAAACGGACGGGCGCCTGGAGCATTGTTCCAGCTACGCCGACGGGGCAATTCTCATCTGCAGCCAGGCCAGATCCGGCAGTCGGCCGAGGTTCCCCTACCAAGGACAACCCCTCAAGACCTGCTAGCGGGACATGCGAATGCAACTCACTGACAAAGTAATCATGATCACCGGCGGTTGCCAAGGCCTGGGCCGCTCCATGGCCGAGTATTTCGCGGCCAAGGGCGCGCGGCTGGCCCTGGTCGATCTCAACCAGGAAAAACTCGATCAGGCGGTCGCCGCCTGCCAGGCCCTGGGCGTCGAGGCCCGTGCCTATCTGTGCAATGTCGCCAATGAAGAACAGGTGAGCCACACGGTGGCCCAGGTGGCCGAGGACTTCGGCGCCATCCACGGCCTGATCAACAATGCCGGGATCCTGCGCGACGGCCTGCTGGTCAAGGTCAAGGACGGTGAAATGACCAAGATGAGCCTGGCCCAGTGGCAAGCGGTGATCGACGTCAACCTGACCGGGGTATTCCTCTGCACCCGTGAAGTGGCGGCAAAAATGATCGAGCTGAACAACAGTGGCACGATCATCAACATCTCCTCGATCTCCCGCGCCGGCAATATTGGCCAGACCAACTATTCCGCGGCCAAGGCCGGGGTCGCGGCGGCCACCGTGACCTGGGCCAAGGAACTGGCGCGCTATGGCATCCGCGTGGCCGGTATTGCCCCGGGCTTTATCGAAACCGAGATGACCTTGGGCATGAAGCCTGAAGCCCTGGAGAAGATGACCTCGGGGATTCCCCTCAAGCGCATGGGCAAGCCGGAGGAAATCGCCCACTCGGCGGCGTACATCTTCGAGAACGACTATTACACCGGACGCATCCTGGAGTTGGATGGCGGCCTGCGGGTCTGATCCTGTCATCGCAACGGTAGGAGCCGGCTTGCCGGGCAAGGCGATCTTGCCAGCGCCTGCGCCGGCAAGCCGGCTCCTGCCTGATCCTCCCGCCTGGGGCTTCAGTCGTCGCTGATGGTGATGTTGGGCATCGCCGGCGCCGCGGCTTCCTGCAATACGATGCGCGCCCCCACATGCCGCGCCAGTTCCTGATAGACCATGGCGATCTGGCTTTCCGGCTCGGCGATCACCGTCGGCTTGCCGCCGTCGGCCTGCTCACGGATCAGCATCGACAGCGGCAGCGAGGCCAGCAGTTCGACGCCGTACTGGCTGGCCAGTTTCTCACCGCCGCCCTCACCGAACAGATGCTCGGCATGACCGCAGTTGGAGCAGATGTGCACCGCCATGTTCTCCACCACCCCCAGCACCGGGATGTTGACCTTACGGAACATCTCCACGCCCTTGCGTGCATCCAGCAGGGCCAGGTCCTGAGGCGTGGTGACGATCACCGCCCCGGCCACCGGGACTTTCTGCGCCAGGGTCAGCTGGATGTCGCCGGTGCCTGGCGGCATGTCGATCACCAGGTAGTCGAGGTTGCCCCAGTCGGTCTGGGTCACCAATTGCAGCAAGGCGCCCGAAACCATTGGCCCGCGCCAGACCATGGGCGTGTTGTCGTCAGTGAGGAAGGCCATGGACATGACTTCGACCCCGTGGGACTCAATGGGCACGAACCACTTCTGGTCCTTGATCTTTGGCCGGGTGCCTTCGGCGATGCCGAACATGATGCCCTGGCTCGGACCATAGATATCGGCATCGAGAATCCCCACCTTGGCGCCTTCGCGGGCCAGGGCCAGGGCCAGGTTGGCGGCGGTGGTGGACTTGCCCACACCGCCCTTGCCGGACGCCACCGCCACCACGTTCTTGACGTTGGCCAGGCCCGGGATCTGCGCCTGGGCCTTGTGCGCGGCGATCACGCTGGTGATCTCGACCTTGGCCGAACCGACGCCGTCCAGGCCTTCGATGGCCAGTTGCAGCATCTGCGCCCAGCCGCTCTTGAACAGACCGGCGGCATAACCCAACTCCATGCGGACCGTGACCCGGTCGCCCTGGACGTCGATGTCCCGCACACAGCCGGCGCTGACCGGGTCCTGGTTCAGGTAAGGGTCGGTGTACTGGCGAAGGACGGCTTCCACCGCTGCGCGATTGACGGCGCTCATGGGCAACTCCGATAACAAGACTGGAAAATCAGCCGGCTATCCTACGCCGCCGACTCCTTCGTGGCGAGGGAGCCCGCTGCGTACAATCTGTCCGGAAGGGTGAAAAATCCGCGCCGGCGCTTTATAGTGGCCGACCTCCGTTTCATCAAGTAGCCGAGCCCCATGTCCGAGCCACGCAAGATCCTCGTCACCAGCGCCCTGCCCTATGCCAATGGTTCCATCCACCTTGGCCACATGCTTGAGTACATCCAGACCGACATGTGGGTGCGCTTCCAGAAGCATCGCGGCAACCAATGCATCTATGTCTGCGCGGACGACGCACACGGCTCGGCCATCATGTTGCGCGCGGAAAAGGAAGGCATCACCCCGGAACAACTGATCGCCAACGTCCAGGCCGAACACAGCGCCGACTTTGCCGACTTCCTGGTGGACTTCGACAACTTCCACTCGACCCACGCCGAGGAAAACCGCGAGCTGTCGAGCCAGATCTACCTCAAGCTGCGCGACGCCGGGCACATCGCCACGCGCTCCATCACCCAGTATTTCGACCCGGAAAAGAAAATGTTCCTGGCCGACCGCTTCATCAAGGGCACCTGCCCGAAATGCGGCACTGAGGACCAGTACGGCGACAACTGCGAAAAATGCGGCGCCACCTATGCCCCCACCGACCTGAAGGATCCGAAGTCGGCGATCTCCGGCGCCACTCCGGTGCTCAAGGATTCCCAGCACTTCTTCTTCAAGCTGCCGGACTTCCAGCAGATGCTGCAAAGCTGGACCCGCAGCGGCACCCTGCAGGACGCCGTGGCCAACAAGATCGCCGAGTGGCTGGATGCCGGCCTGCAGCAGTGGGACATTTCCCGCGACGCGCCGTACTTCGGCTTCGAGATCCCCGACGAGCCGGGCAAATACTTCTACGTGTGGCTGGACGCACCAATCGGCTACATGGCCAGCTTCAAGAACCTCTGCAACCGTCGTCCGGAGCTGGATTTCGACGCGTTCTGGGGCAAGGATTCCACCGCCGAGCTGTACCACTTCATCGGCAAGGACATCGTCAACTTCCACGCCCTGTTCTGGCCCGCCATGCTTGAAGGCGCCGGCTACCGCAAGCCGAGCGGCATCAACGTCCACGGCTACCTGACGGTCAATGGCCAGAAGATGTCCAAGTCTCGCGGCACCTTCATCAAGGCCCGCACCTACCTGGAGCACCTGTCGCCGGAATACCTGCGCTACTACTACGCCTCCAAGCTGGGCCGTGGCGTCGACGACCTGGACCTGAACCTCGAAGACTTCGTGCAGAAGGTCAACTCCGACCTGGTGGGCAAGGTGGTCAACATCGCCAGCCGTTGCGCCGGCTTCATCCACAAGGGCAATGCCGGGGTGATGGTCGACAGCAATGCCGCCCCCGAGCTGACCGAGGCCTTCCTGGCCGCCGCACCAAGCATCGCCGACGCCTATGAAGCCCGCGACTTTGCCCGCGCCATGCGCGAAATCATGGCCCTGGCCGACCGCGCCAACGCCTGGATCGCCGACAAGGCCCCATGGTCGCTGAACAAGCAGGAAGGCAAGCAGGCCGAGGTGCAGGCCATCTGCGCCACCGGCATCAACCTGTTCCGCCAGTTGGTGATCTTCCTCAAGCCGGTGCTGCCGCTGCTGGCCGCCGATGCCGAGGCGTTCCTCAACGTGGCGCCGCTGACCTGGAACGACCACCAGCACCTGCTGGCCAACCATCAGCTCAACGAATTCAAGCCGCTGATGACGCGGATCGACCCGGTAAAAGTACAAGCCATGACCGACGCCTCGAAAGAAGACCTGACCGCCAGCCAGACCGACACCGGTGCCGCAGCACCTGCTGGCAACGGCGAACTGGCCAAGGATCCACTGTCGCCGGAAATCGACTTCGACACCTTCGCCGCCGTCGACCTGCGTGTCGCCCTGATCGTCAAGGCCGAAGCCGTGGAAGGCGCCGACAAGCTGCTGCGCCTGACCCTGGATATCGGTGATGAGCAACGCAACGTGTTCTCCGGAATCAAGAGCGCCTACCCGGACCCGTCCAAGCTGGATGGTCGCCTGACCATGATGATCGCCAACCTCAAGCCGCGGAAAATGAAGTTCGGCATTTCCGAGGGCATGGTGATGGCTGCCGGCCCTGGCGGCGAAGAGATCTACCTGCTGAGCCCGGACAGCGGCGCCAAGCCTGGCCAGCGGATCAAGTAAGCCTCCACGCAGCCCCCCATCCCCCCGTCGCGCCCAGGCGCAACGGGGGGATTTGCATATCTGGCGACCCTGCGTGCGCGCAGAGTTTGCCTACTCTTGAGGGATAGCCTGCCCGCACCGGCCGCCACCATGACCCAGTTCCTGCTCGCCCTTTTCAGTACCGTCCTGATCAACAACTTCGTGTTGCAATGGCCGCTGGGCGTCGATCCGCTGTTGCAGGCCGACGGTAGCAACCGGCAACGGGTTCATGCCCTGGGGCTGGCGACCACGGTGTTGATGCTGCTCAGCAGCGTGCTGGGGCATGTCCTTTACCGTGGGCTGTTGCAGCCCTGGGGGCTGGCGGCGCTGCAATTGTTCATCTGGCTGCCATTGAGCCTGTTGCTGATCAAACCGCTGCTGAGGCTGCTGTCCCGGGCCCTGCCGCGCTTGCCGTTCGAAGGCCTCTGGCCCTTGCTTCTGGGCAATGCCGGCATGCTCGGCCTGCTGCTGATCGGCGCCCGGGACGATCTGGACCTGGCCACCCTCAGTGCCATGAGCCTGGGCGCCGGACTGGGTTTCTGGCTGGTGCTGAGTCTGTTCAGCGACTTGCGCCAGCGTATTTCCACCAACGATATTCCCCTGCCCTGGCGCGGCCTGCCGATCGACCTGATCAGCGCCGGTCTCATGGCGGTGGCGTTTTTCGGCTTCAACGGACTGATCAAAACATGAGTCTGATTCAACGCATCGATGCCCTGCTGCCCCAGACCCAATGCGGCAAGTGCGGCCATCCCGGATGCAAGCCCTACGCCCAGGGCATCGCCAACGGCGAGGCCATCAACAAGTGCCCGCCCGGAGGCCAGGAAACCATTGCCGGCCTGGCGCAACTGTTGCAGTTACCGGTACTGGAACTGGACCGCAGCCGCGGCGAAGCGCCGGCACAGATCGCCCATATCCGCGAGGCGGAGTGCATTGGCTGTACCAAGTGCATCCAGGCCTGCCCGGTGGACGCCATCGTCGGCGCGGCCAAATGGATGCACAGCGTGCTGATCGACGAATGCACCGGTTGCGACCTGTGCGTGGCGCCTTGTCCGGTGGACTGCATCGATATGCTGCCGCTCCCGGAGGCCAAGGTGGTGCCGATTGTTGGCGGCCTGGCCACCAGCCCCGAGCAACTGCAGGCCCGCAACAGCAAGCGCGAGCGGGCGCGACGGCGCTTCGAACAACGCAACGAGCGCTTGCAACGAGAAGAAGCCCGGCGCCTGGCCGAGCGTCAGGCTCGCGCGCAGAAAGCCGCGCAGGCTGCCGACGACAGCCAGAATCCGCTGCAGGCCGCCATCGAACGGGTCCGCGCGCAGAAAGCCGCTGCCGACGACGCGGCGCTGAAAAAAGCCAAGATCGAGCTGGCCATGAGCCGGGCTCAATTGCACAAATCCCTCAAGGCCTTCGGCCACCCACCGACCTTCGAGCAGCAGGCACAGCTCATCGTGCTGCAGCGTCAGTTCGAAGCCGCCGAGCAGGCCCTGGCTCAGCTGGAGTCGGCGGCGCCAGCTGCGGCGGCCCCCGTGGCCAAGGACGCCGAACTCAAGCGGGCAAAGATCCAGCTGGCCACCCGCCGCGCCGAACTGAAAAAGGCCCAGGCAGCGCAAGCCTCCGACGCCGAGCTACACGCCTTGAGCGCCGCCCTGGCGGCCGCCGAACAGGCGCTGCACGCCGCCGAGGACGCCAGCGGCAAACCGGCCCCGGTACTGATGCGTAGCGAAAAGCGCCCGATCGACCCGCAACTGCGGCAACTGAAAACCGAACTGGCCTACGCCCGCGCCGAACTGAACAAACTGCAGCGCCAGCCTGACACCCATGCCGAGCAACTGGCCCAGGCTCAAGCGCGCTTGCACGAGGCCGAACGCCAGGTGAAGGCCCATGCTGACTGCTGACGGCGTCGACCAGCGCCTGCGCCAGGCCATGCAGCGCGTGCTGCTGGCCACGCTGCCCGGGCTGCTGGTGTTGCTGTGGTGGTTCGGCTGGGGCGTACTGCTCAACCTGTTGCTGGCGATAGGCGGCGCCCTGGCCATGGAAGCCCTGGCGCTGTCGCTGAGAAAGCGTGCGCTGCCAACTGGCCTTGGCGACGGCAGCGCCCTGGTCAGCGCCACCTTGCTGGCCCTGGCGTTGCCACCTTACTGCCCCTGGTGGCTGCCGCTCAGTGCCGCGGCAGCAGCCATTGCCCTGGGCAAGCAGGTGTACGGTGGAGTCGGCCAGAACCCGTTCAATCCGGCGATGCTCGGATACGCCCTGGCCTTATTGTGCTTTCCCCAATCGATGACCCATTGGCCCGCGCCGCACGCCATGGACCTGGGCACGGGGCTGCAACACGTCTTCGGCCTCTCTAACGGCCTGCAAGCGGATGCCTGGGCCCAGGCCACGGCGCTGGACAGTCTGCGCATCAACAAGAGCCTGACCCTCGACGAACTCTTTGCCAGCAACCCGGCCTTCGGCCATTTCGGCGGTCGGGCCGCGCAATGGATCAACCTGGGATTTCTTGCCGGAGGCCTGTTTCTGCTGCAGCAGCGGGTCATCGGCTGGCAGGCGCCGGTGGGCATGCTGGGCAGCCTCCTGGTCATCAGCCTGGTGTGCTGGAACGGCACGGGCTCGGACTCCCACGGTTCACCGCTGTTTCATCTGCTCAGCGGCGCCAGCATGCTCGGCGCGTTCTTTATCGTCACCGAGCCGGTATCGGGACCCAAGACGGAAAAAGCCAGGTTGCTGTTTGGTGTCGGTGTCGGCCTGCTGACCTACCTGATCCGGACGTGGGGCGGCTACCCCGACGGCGTCGCCTTCGCCGTGCTGCTGATGAACCTGGCGGTGCCGGGACTGGAACGCCTGTGCGCGGCAAAACGGGAGAACGCTTGAGCATGAAAAAATCCAGCGCTCTGCTCCTGCTGGCCCTGCTCGGTTTGCTGGGCGTGGCGGCGACCTTGTGGCTGCACTCGGTTGCGGCGCCGCGTATCGCCGCCGAACAACGGGCACTGCAGGCGCGCAAGTTGCTCGACCTGCTGCCTGTTGCCAGCTACGACAATCAGCCCCTGGAGCAGCCACTGCCTCTGAGGGATGTGCAACTGGACAACAGCCGCTTGCTGCAGGGCTACCTGGCCACCCGCCAGGGTCAGCCCAGCGCCGTGCTGTTGCGCAGCCAGGTCAGTGGTTATGCCGGCCCCATCGAGCTGTTGATCGCCATCGACAGCCAGGGCCGGCTGCTGGGCAGCAAGACCCTCCGACAAGATGAAACTCCCGGCCTGGGCGCCAGGATCGCTGATCAGCCCAACCCCTGGTTGCAAGGCTTTGCCGGCAAGTCTCGCAGTGATCCGGGCGATGCCGCCTGGGCGCTGAAGAAGGACAGCGGCCAGTTCGATCAGATTGCCGGCGCCACCATCACCTCCCGCGCTGTCATCAGTGCCCTGCACGATGCCTTGCGCTACTTCGACGAACATCGCCAGCAACTGCTCACGGGGGCCGCCCATGAGTAAGCCGCTGACATTGCCGGGCCTGCTGATGCTGACGCCGCTGATCGGGGCCACCGACTCCTGGGTCAAGGCCCTGGGCCTGGCCCTGGCATCCGGGCTGCTGCTCAGCTTGTTTGGGGCCGCCATGGGCCTGTTGCGAGCAGCGCTGCAACGCCAGCAGCAGTGGCTCGCCAGCCTGCTGCTCGGAGCGTCCCTCGGCAGTTGCCTGTGGCTGGCGCTGCAGGCATTGAGTTACGAACTGCACCAGCAGTTGAGCCTGTACCTGGGCCTGCTGCCCCTGCAATGCGTGATACTGGAACAGGCGGGCTTCTTCCAGCACCGCGAGCGACTGCGCCTGGCCGCTGGCTACTGTGGCGCACTGGTGCTGCTGGGCGCACTGCGCGAACTGCTGGGCACCGGCGCCTTGGGCAGCCATCTGGGCTGGCTTGTCGGCCAGAGCGGTGACAGCACCGGCTGGGTGCTGCTACCCCAGGGCGGCTTGCGCCTGCTGACTCTGGCCCCCGGGGGCTTTATCCTGCTGGGCCTGTTGCTGGCGGCAAAGCGGGCCTGGACCGCCTCATCGCCCTTCAACCGACAGTCTTCGAGGAAATGAACCACCCATGAATGCCGCCAAACGCCTGGAAATATTTCGCCGACTTCATGAAGACAATCCCGAGCCCAAGACCGAACTGGCCTATTCCTCGCCGTTCGAGCTGCTGATCGCGGTGATTCTTTCGGCGCAATCGACCGACGTCGGGGTCAACAAGGCGACCGCCAAACTCTTCCCCGTGGCCAATACACCCGCGGCGATTCACGCCCTGGGGGTCGAAGGCCTGTCCGAGTACATCAAGACCATCGGCCTGTACAACAGCAAGGCCAAGAACGTCATCGAAACCTGCCGCCTGCTGGTGGAACGCCACAACAGCGAAGTGCCACAAACCCGGGAAGAACTGGAAGCCCTGCCCGGTGTCGGGCGCAAGACCGCCAACGTGGTCCTCAACACCGCCTTCCGGCAGCTGACCATGGCGGTGGACACCCACATCTTCCGGGTCAGCAACCGCACCGGCCTGGCCCCGGGCAAGAACGTGGTGGAAGTGGAGAAAAAGCTGCTCAAGTTCGTGCCCAAGGAGTTCCTGCTGGACTCCCATCACTGGCTGATCCTGCACGGACGCTATGTCTGCCTGGCCCGCAAGCCACGCTGCGGCAGCTGTCGAATCGAAGACCTGTGCGAATACAAGCAGAAGACTTCCGACGATTGAGGAAGCATTGATTTTGCCGATGAGTCGATTGAAAAAATCTTTTTTACCCGCCAGGAGAATATCGATATAAGGAGCGCCAATGGCAGTCTTAGCCTGGAGTTGACCTTATGAGCACTGGCAAAGAACAACTGGACGTAGAAGAAGACTTCATCGCCGCGGAAACAGACGATGTCGAACCGGTGGTCGAAGTGGCGAAAACCAATCTGAGCAAGCGCCGCACCATCGACAATCTTCTGGAAGAGCGGCGCCTGCAGAAACAACTGGCCGATTACGACTTTGACCTGTAGTCGCAAAAGAACCTCCAGACGGAGGTTTTTTTGTGCCTGTCTTGCCGTCACGCCCGGCCGATCAGCCTCGCGGCATGACCGGCCCTATCCGTACTTTCAGGCCTGGCAGTCCAGCATCGTCTCGGACAGCAAGGCTCACGCCAACTGATGGCGCTGGGCAAACTCGATCAGGTCAACCAATGAACGCGCGTTGAGCTTGGCCAATAACCGCCGCTTGTAAGTACTGACCGTCTTGTTGCTCAGGCACAGGCCTTCAGCAATCTCCTTGTTACTCATGCCATTGGTGAGCTGTTTCAATACGATCAACTCACGTCCGGAAAGAAGCTCGATCATTTCTTCCTCGCTGCTGATGCCCTGGCTGGAACGAAAAGTGTGCAATGCCTCGTTGGGAAAGTAGCTGTAACCCGCCAATACCGCCCGTACCGCACTGATCAGCTCGGTAATGTCCTGCTGCTTGCACACGTAGCCGGCGGCACCGGCCTGCATGCAGCGCATGGAAAAGGGCCCTGGCGCTTGCAGCGTCAATACCAGGATCTTGATCGGCAAACTTCTGAACATGAGGCGAGCTATAACTTCAAGTCCATCCAGTTGTGGTATGCCAATATCCAGAATCAAGATATCGGGAACATATTCAAGAGCCAACTTCAATGCGTCCGTACCGTTATCTGCTTCTGCCACTACTTCAAAGCCATGACGCTCCATCAACATGCGAACAGCGAGGCGAACAACAGGATGATCGTCCACGATCAATACTCTTTTCATAGGTCCATCCAAGTACTTAGAGTTTTTTAGAGCCCGCACAATACCCCAGAGAATTGACTCTGACACCGTGCCAAAAGGGGCTACGAGCCTACGAGGACGATCCTTACAAACAATACCGATTTACCTTACAAAATAAATTAGATAAAGGGCGTTCAACGGAAAAGTTGCTTAGGATTAATCTTCAATTCAGCTACTTTTCGTACTAAAAAATTACACGCTGCCGCATCTTTTCCAGCGCCAACCGCTGATAACTCCGCCATCACTCACTTCATTTTTTCCAATCAACTTCTCTGTCCAAGCATTGCTCTGCAGCAACAAGCCGTTGAGTTAATCAAAGGCAAAAAAAAGCCCCGCATAGGGCGGGGCTCTTTTTCAACAACTCGGGATCAGATCAGAGTCCGGCCCTTGTTGGCAGCAATGCGCATGCGCAGGGCATTGAGCTTGATGAAGCCTGCTGCGTCCGCCTGGTTGTAAGCACCGCCGTCTTCTTCGAAGGTGGCGATGTTGGCGTCGAACAGCGACTCATCGGACTTGCGACCGGTCACGATCACGTTGCCCTTGTACAGCTTCAGGCGCACGACACCGTTCACGTGGGCCTGGGAGGCGTCGATCATCTGTTGCAGCATCAGACGCTCAGGACTCCACCAGTAGCCGGTGTAGATCAGGCTGGCGTACTTGGGCATCAACTCGTCTTTGAGGTGAGCCACTTCGCGGTCCAGGGTGATGGACTCGATGGCGCGGTGGGCACGCAGCATGATGGTACCGCCCGGGGTCTCGTAGCAGCCACGGGACTTCATGCCGACGTAACGGTTCTCGACGATGTCCAGACGACCGATGCCGTGCTCGCCACCAATGCGGTTCAGGGTCGCCAGCACGGTAGCCGGGGTCATTTCCACGCCGTCGATGGCGACGATGTCACCGTTGCGGTAGGTCAGTTCCAGGTACTGCGGGGTATCAGGAGCCTTCTCCGGGGAGACGGTCCAGCGCCACATGTCTTCTTCGTGCTCGGTCCAGGTGTCTTCCAGCACGCCGCCTTCATAGGAGATGTGCAGCAGGTTGGCGTCCATCGAGTACGGCGACTTCTTCTTGCCGTGACGCTCGATTGGAATACCGTGCTTCTCGGCGTAGTCCATCAGCTTCTCGCGGGACAGCAGGTCCCACTCGCGCCAAGGAGCGATCACTTTCACGCCTGGCTTGAGGGCATAGGCACCCAGCTCGAAACGCACCTGGTCATTGCCCTTGCCGGTAGCACCATGGGAAATGGCGTCGGCGCCGGTTTCGTTGGCGATCTCGATCAGACGCTTGGCGATCAACGGACGAGCGATGGAAGTACCCAGCAGGTACTCGCCTTCGTAGACGGTGTTGGCGCGGAACATCGGGAAAACGAAATCGCGCACGAACTCTTCGCGCAGATCGTCGATGTAGATCTCTTTGACGCCCATGGCTTGCGCCTTGGCGCGGGCCGGCTCGACCTCTTCGCCTTGGCCCAGGTCAGCAGTGAAAGTCACTACTTCACAGTTGTAAGTATCCTGCAGCCACTTGAGGATCACCGAAGTGTCCAGGCCGCCTGAATACGCCAGAACGACCTTGTTAACGTCCGCCATGCCATCACTCCACGGGGTTGTACGGAAAGCCGCCAAGTCTACCGATCCACGCGGATAATTTACAGAGGCGCGACAGCTTATGACGACCAAGCGACAGATTATGTCGAGCGCGCGACGATGACAGCCGTATCAGGAGGTCGCAGCAGCGCTGGAGCCAGAGGCCGCCTGGGGCGCTGGAGCCGGCTTTTCGGTGGGCGCAACCCGCTCCAGATGCACATTGACCCGACGGTTCTTCGCCCGGTTGGCGGCATTGGTGTTGGGCGCCAGGGGGTAACGCTCGCCATGGAAGCGCACCACGATCTGGTTTTCCGCCAGGCCATTGGCCTTGAAGAACTCCATCACCGCCAGTGCACGACGACGGGACAGGTCGCGGTTGGTCAAGCGATTGCCGCTGTTGTCCGAGTGGCCATCCAGTTCGACGTGGTTGACCGTCGGGTCGGCCTTGATGAAGTCCACCATCACCTGCAGCTTGGCCTTGGCCCGGGCATCGAGCTCGATCCCCCCTCCCGGAAAACCGATCTCGCCCTGCTTCACCTGCTCGTAGTTCATCGGCAGCAGCTTGGCCATGCAGCTTTGATAGTCGCCATACGCCTTGCTGAACTTCACCGGCAACAGGCGCACTTCGGACACTCCGCCTTCACGGGAATAATTGCGCACCACGGGGCTGCGCCCCTCCAGCAGCCCGATGATCAGGCGCCCGGCCTGCATCTGGTTGCTGTTGAACAGCACCCCGTCAGTACCGGCCTTGACCGCCCCGAGGTTGATGTCGCCACGTCCCGGCTGCCAGGGCGCCGCTGCCGCAAGCAGAGTCGCCGAGCCCCCCGCCTGCATCGGGTTGAAGCTCTTGAGACGAAAGATCGCCTGCTCGCCGGCGCGGCGAACGAATTCGCCGGAACCGAAATCGGTTACCGGTTGGATCAGGCGGCACTCGAATTTGTCGCCTTCGACCGTCCACTCAATGCTCTCCAGACGAGTCTGGAAAGTGAGAGCCATCGCGGGCAGGCTGGCAAACACACTGAGCAAGGCTAGATAACGCTGGCGCACGGGAGGCTCCACTGACGTGTACAACAGAAAAATCGACAGGCGTTAATACGCCATACCTTCGGGATATCGGTTGCTCGTCGCAAAACTTGATAGCGAGTGCCTGGAAGAGTCTTTTCCGGTAGCATTCCCACCGAGTTTTACCCGCCTGGAACCTCCCATGTCCGACCGCCTGACCCTGCTGCGTCCCGACGACTGGCATATTCATCTTCGCGATGGTGCCGTGTTGCCCAATACAGTCGCAGATGTCGCGCGCACCTTTGGCCGCGCCATCATCATGCCCAACCTGGTACCTCCGGTGCGCAACGCCGTGGAAGCCGACGCCTATCGCCAGCGTATTCTAGCTGCGCGCCCGGCCGGCAGCCGCTTCGAGCCGCTGATGGTGCTTTACCTGACCGACCGCACCCAGCCGGACGAGATCCGCGCGGCCAAGGCCTGTGGCTTCGTGCACGCCGCCAAGCTGTATCCGGCCGGTGCGACCACCAATTCGGATTCGGGCGTGACCAGCATCGACAAGATCTTCCCGGTGCTCGAAACCATGGCCGAAGTCGGCCTGCCGCTGCTGATCCACGGTGAGGTGACCCGCGGCGAGGTCGATGTCTTCGACCGCGAGAAAATCTTCATCGACGAACACATGCGTCGCGTGGTCGAGCGCTTCCCCAGCCTGAAAGTGGTGTTCGAGCACATCACCACCGGTGAAGCCGTGCAGTTCGTCAAGGAGGCTTCGGCCAACGTCGGCGCCACCATCACCGCGCACCACCTGCTGTACAACCGCAACCACATGCTGGTGGGCGGTATTCGTCCGCACTTCTATTGCCTGCCGATCCTCAAGCGCAACACCCACCAGGAAGCCCTGCTGGATGCAGCCACCAGCGGCAGCGAGAAGTTCTTCCTCGGCACCGACTCCGCGCCCCACGCCCAGCATGCCAAGGAAGCCGCTTGCGGTTGTGCCGGCTGCTACAGCGCCTACGCCGCAATCGAGCTGTATGCCGAAGCGTTCGAACAGCGCAATGCCCTGGACCAGCTGGAAGCCTTTGCCAGCCTCAACGGTCCGCGCTTCTACGGCCTGCCGGCCAACACCGATCGCATCACCCTGGTTCGTGAAGAATGGACCGCCCCCGCCAGCCTGCCGTTCGGCGAGCTGACTGTCATTCCGCTGCGCGCCGGTGAAAAACTGCGCTGGCGCCTGCTGGAGGATCACTCGTGAGTGACGACCATTTCGACGACGAACAAGACGGCAACAGCGGCGCCCCCCGCCATCCGATGGCGGCACGCTTTCGCGGTTACCTGCCGGTAGTCGTCGACGTAGAAACCGGTGGCTTCAACTCAGCCACCGACGCCCTGCTGGAGATTGCCGCTACCACCATCGGCATGGACGAAAAGGGCTTCGTGTTCCCCGAACACACCTATTTCTTCCGCGTCGAGCCTTTTGAAGGCGCCAACATTGAAGCCGCGGCGCTGGAGTTCACCGGGATCAAGCTCGACCATCCCCTGCGCATGGCCGTCAGCGAAGAAACCGCTCTCACGGATATTTTCCGTGGTGTGCGCAAGGCGCTGAAAGCCAACGGCTGCAAACGCGCGATCCTGGTGGGCCACAACAGCAGCTTCGACCTGGGCTTCCTCAACGCCGCCGTGGCGCGCCTGGACATGAAGCGCAACCCGTTCCACCCGTTCTCCAGCTTCGACACCGCCACCCTGGCTGGCCTGGCTTACGGCCAGACCGTTTTGGCCAAGGCCTGCCAGAGCGCCGGCATCGACTTCGACGGTCGCGAGGCCCACTCGGCCCGCTACGACACCGAGAAGACCGCCGAGCTGTTCTGCGGCATCGTCAACCGCTGGAAGCAAATGGGCGGCTGGCAGGACTTCGACGACTGATCGATCCCTGGTCGAGTTGAATCGCCCGCATAAAAAAACCGGCCCTGAGGCCGGTTTTTTTATGCGTGACGCCAGGCTTACAGCTTGCCGGCGTTCTCGCTCAGGTAAGCAGCAACGCCTTCTGGCGAAGCGGTCATGCCCTTGTCGCCTTTCTTCCAGTTGGCAGGGCAGACTTCGCCGTGCTCTTCGTGGAATTGCAGAGCGTCGACCAGACGGATCAGCTCTTCCATGTTGCGGCCCAGCGGCAGGTCGTTGACGATCTGCGAACGGACAACACCTTTGTCGTCGATCAGGAACGCGCCACGGAAGGCCACGCCGCCTTCGGACTCGACGTCATAGGCCTTGGCGATGTCGTGTTTCATGTCAGCGGCCATGATGTATTGAACCTGACCGATGCCGCCGGCATTGATCGGGGTGTTACGCCAGGCGTTGTGGGTGAAGTGCGAGTCGATGGAAACAGCGATCACTTCCACGTTGCGCGCCTTGAAGTCGGCCATGCGGTGGTCCAGAGCGATCAGCTCGGACGGGCAAACGAAGGTGAAGTCCAGTGGGTAGAAGAACACCAGGCCGTATTTGCCTTTGATGGCCGAGGACAGGGTGAAGCTGTCGACGATTTCGCCATTGCCGAGAACGGCCGGTACGGTGAAGTCAGGGGCTTGTTTGCCTACGAGTACGCTCATTGGATATCTCCTGGTGTGGACGTAGTAATGAAGAAGGGGATTGGCCTTGAGTCTGCCACGCTGATGCGACAGCTCTGTGACCCGACCCCGCTTCGCAAGGACCGACCATCATACACCGCGTCTTTGAGCTGTCCTTAACGGTTTTTCGTCAGCCCGGCCCACAAAGCGGAAAATGCGAATCATCTGTCACCATCGCTAACAAAACCGTTCGTCACCCCGGGATGAAACGGCCACAAAGGCGGCCGAAACCACTTTGACAATCATTCTCGTTAACATTAAGATCCATCGCAATTGAGCCCTAACCAGCGACGGTTCTCATCCTATGTATGTCTGCCTCTGCACCGGTGTCACCGACGGACAAATTCGCGAAGCGATCTACGAAGGTTGCTGCAGCTACCGTGAAGTGCGCCAGGCCACCGGCGTCGCCAGCCAATGCGGCAAATGCGCATGCCTGGCCAAGCAAGTGGTTCGCGAAACCCTGACCGAATTGCAGAGCAGCCAAGCCGCCATTCCCTACCCAGTGGAATTTAATGTTGCTTGATGTACCGAATAAATAGCCGCATTTGAAACAACCGGACCTAGCGTCCGGTTTTTTTATGTCTGTAATTCAATCGCTTAGGTGCAAAACGCGGAACACAAACATTCTTATTCCGATTAATTTTCATATATTATTCAATAACTTAGGTTTGACAGTAATGTTTGTGCGGCTCAGACTCTGCCCTTATTTCACTAATTAAAGGGCAGGACCCCAACATGAAAGGCGACATTACAGTCATCCAGCATCTCAATAAAATCCTTGCCAATGAACTGGTCGCGATCAATCAGTACTTCCTGCATGCACGCATGTATGAAGACTGGGGCCTGAACAAGCTGGGCAAGCACGAGTACCACGAATCCATCGACGAGATGAAGCATGCGGACAAGCTGATCAAGCGCATCCTCTTCCTCGAAGGCCTGCCCAACGTCCAGGACCTGGGCAAGTTGCACATCGGCGAACACACCAAGGAAATGCTCGAGTGCGACCTGCGCATCGAACGCACCGGCCACGCCGACCTCAAGGCCGCCATCGCTCACTGCGAATCGGTTGGCGACTTCGGCAGCCGTGAACTGCTGGAAGACATTCTGGAGTCCGAAGAAGAACACATCGACTGGCTGGAAACCCAACTGGGCCTGATCGACAAAGTGGGTATCGAGAACTACCTGCAATCGCAAATGGGCGACGAGTAACCAACGCCCATGTAATAAAAAGCCCCGCCCTCGTAAGAGAGGCGGGGCTTTTTATTGACCGCGAACAAGAAGTTCGCGTCAGGCTTCGGTCTTGGCAGCCGCTTTTTCGGCAGCAGCCTTGATCAGGCTCTGCAGCTCACCATTGGCAAACATTTCAGCCATGATGTCGCTACCGCCGACCAACTCACCGGCCACCCACAGTTGCGGGAAAGTTGGCCAGTTGGCGTACTTGGGCAGGTTGGCGCGAATCTCTGGGTTTTGCAGGATGTCCACGTAAGCGAACTTCTCACCACAGCCCATTACGGCCTGAGCGGCTTTTGCCGAGAAGCCGCACTGCGGGGCATTCGGCGAGCCTTTCATGTAGAGCAGAATGGTGTTGTTGGCAATCTGCTCTTTAATAGTTTCGATGATATCCATGGAACACCTCGGCTGAACTTTCCGACTCTGTTGTCGGCACGGTGGCGCATTGTAACGGAATCCTGAGCGCCCTGCTCGGCCTCTCCGACAGACACCTCAGGCCGCCTCCACGGTAACCGGCACCCCGTTCAACGCCGCATTCCCGGACAACGCATCGAGCTGACGCTCATCGGTCAGGTCATTGGCGCTGCAGCCAGGCTGCTCCCTGGCAATGCTCATCTGCACGCCGGGACGCCTGTGCCCCCAGCCATGGGGCAGACTTACCACGCCCGGCATCATCTCGCTGCTGGCCAGCACTTCCACCTCCACCGCGCCCACCCGGGATCGGACTCGCACCCGCTGACCATCACTCAGGCCCCGTTGAGCCAGATCCTCGGGATTCATCAATAGCTGATGGCGAGGCTTGCCCTTCACCAGGCGGTGATAGTTGTGCATCCAGGAGTTATTGCTGCGCACATGCCGACGTCCGATCAGCAACAACTCGCCCGAAGGTGGCGCACTCAACGCGGCAAAGCGTTGCAGATCGGCCATGATTGGCGCCGGTGCGGCCTGGATCCGCCGATTCTCGGTTTTCAAGCGGGCCGCCAGGTTCGGCTGCAGCGCCCCAAGATCAATGCCGTGGGGGTACTGGTCCAGAGTCGCCAGGGACAGCTTGAGCGGCGAGGCATCGCCGTAAGGCCCGGCGCGCAAGCCCATGTCGATCATCTGTGCAGGGGCCAGGGTCGGCTTCAACGGGATGGCGGTCTGCGCGGCAAATGCCTTGGCCAGGCCGACGAAGATCTCCCAGTCATGCAGCGCCCCTTGAGGCTTGGGCAGGATCGCTCGATTGAAGCGACTGACATTGCGCACCGCGAACAGATTGAAGGTGGTGTCGTAGTGATCGTTCTCCAGAGCCGAGGTGGACGGCAGGATCAGGTCGGCATAACGGGTGGTTTCATTGATGTACAGATCGATGCTGAGCATGAACTCCAACCCGTCCAGGGCCTGCTCCAGCTGCCGGCCGTTGGGTGTGGACAACACCGGATTGCCGGCCACGGTGATCAGGGCCCTTACCTGTCCTTCGCCCTCGGTGAGCATCTCTTCGGCCAGGGCCGATACCGGCAGCTCGCCGCCGTACTCCGGAAGCCCGGAAACCCGACTCTGCCAGACATTGAAGTGACCGCCCGAGGTCGCCGCCACTAGGTCCACCGCCGGCTGGGTGCACAAGGCACCGCCGACACGGTCCAGGTTGCCGGTGACCAGATTGAGCAGCTGCAGCAACCAGTGGCACAGCGTGCCGAAGGCCTGGGTCGACACCCCCATGCGCCCGTAACAGACCGCCTTGTCCGCCGAAGCGAAATCCCGGGCCAGTTGCCGAATCTGCGCAGCCGGAATTGCGCACAACGGACTCATGGCTTCGGCAGTGAACCGCGCAATTGCCTGGCGCACCTCGGCCAGCCCATCCACCGGCAAATGGCTGTCGCGGGTCAGGCCGGCGTCGAAAATGCTGTTGAGCAGACCGAACAGCAGCGCCACATCGCCCCCCGGCCGGATAAACAGGTGCTGATCGGCCATGGCTGCGGTTTCACTGCGCCGCGGATCGACCACGACCACCTTGCCGCCACGAGCCTGAATGGCCTTGAGGCGCTTCTCCACATCCGGCACGGTCATGATGCTGCCGTTGGATGCCAGGGGATTGCCGCCCAGGATCAGCATGAAATCGGTGTGATCGATGTCCGGAATCGGCAACAGCAGGCCGTGGCCATACATCAGGTAACTGGTCAGGTGCTGGGGCAACTGATCGACCGATGTGGCCGAGAAACGATTGCGGGTCTTGAGCTGGCCGAGAAAGTAATTGCTGTGGGTCATCAGCCCATAGTTGTGCACGCTGGGATTGCCCTGGTAGGTCGCCACGGCATTGTTGCCATGGCGCTGCTGGATGCTCGCCAGCCGCTCGGCCACCAGGGCAAAGGCCTCGTCCCACTCGATGGGCTGCCATTGGTTGCCCACACGGCGCACCGGCTGGCGCAGGCGATCGGGATCATTCTGGATATCCTGCAGGGCCACGGCCTTGGGGCAGACATGGCCACGGCTGAAACTGTCCAGGGGGTCGCCCTTGATCGAGGTAATGCGCGGAGCGCTGCCCGGCTCTTCAGTGATTTCCAGGGTCAGGCCGCAGATGGCTTCGCACAGGTGGCAGGCACGGTGATGGAGAGTCTTGGTCATGGCCAGTCTCTATTGTTTGAAGGCGCCCCGCACAGGGCCGCAGGAAGCCAAAACTATGGCGGCTGGCCTCTGCCGACACCAGCGACGTTCGCCCCATGAATTGAGGTCCATCAACCTGGGCCATGATCAGGGCCGTCAGTTCGGCGGCAAGCGCGGCGGCCCCTCCATGGAGATTCGCGAGGAGGCGTCCATGGGCCCCTGCTCGGCATGGACACCCGACAACTCGGCCAGCAGTCGCCAATGCTCATCCAGCCCGGCGCTGAGGGTCATCATTCGGTCGATCATCTTGCGCGCGGCTGCCCGGGTCAGCGGATCCTCGCTGCGCAGCAGCTCGAAAGAAAAGGCCGTCACCGAAGCGGTCATGTCCGTCAGCGCCCGGGCGGTGAGCCCCAACAGCGTCATCAGTTGTTGCTCCCTGGATTCCATCGCACACCTATCCTTGCCGCAGATTCGCCTTTATAGACTCAGCACTTTGCATTAGGAAATGTTTCAAGTGGCCAAGCCGCGGATTCCCCCCGCAGCGGACCTCGGCCCACAGGTCAGAAAGCGACCGCAACCGCACGGCCGGCGCCACACTCGATTGCCAAGCCGCGCCGGGGCAGTGTACAAATGCCCGGCTGCTGTCTGAAAACCGGTCTCAAAAGCGCCAGCGCATTCGCGTCCTGGCCTCTCTGAATGCCCATGAACGCCGTAGCACTATTGGTAAGACGCGACATTTAATTATAAGATCGCGCCTTCCCCTATTTCGTCGCCCCGTGCGGCTTTCGCCGCAGGTCCAGCCCGTTGTTCGATTAAACAAGGCTTTGAGAATCTGCGGTCCGTTGCAAAAAGGTAGTTAATGATGAGCGCAAGGCACTTTCTCTCCCTGATGGATTGCACGCCCGAAGAGCTGGTCAGTGTGATTCGTCGAGGCATCGAGCTGAAGGACCTGCGTAACCGCGGCGTACTCTTCGAGCCTTTGAAAAATCGTGTACTCGGCATGATTTTCGAGAAGTCGTCGACCCGTACCCGACTGTCCTTCGAAGCCGGCATGATCCAGCTGGGCGGCCAGGCCATCTTCCTTTCGCCACGGGACACTCAGCTGGGTCGCGGCGAACCGATCGGCGACTGCGCCATCGTCATGTCGCGCATGCTCGACGCGGTGATGATACGCACCTTTGCCCACAGCACCCTGACCGAGTTCGCGGCCAATTCCCGGGTCCCGGTGATCAACGGCCTGTCCGATGACCTGCACCCCTGCCAACTGCTGGCGGACATGCAGACCTTCCTCGAACACCGTGGCTCGATCCAGGGCAAGACCGTGGCCTGGATAGGTGACGGCAACAACATGTGCAACAGCTATATAGAAGCGGCCATCCAGTTCGACTTTCAGCTGCGCATCGCCTGTCCCGAGGGCTACGAGCCCAACGCCGAGTTTGTCGCCAAGGCCGGCGATCGCGTGACCATCGTCCGCGACCCTCGCGAGGCGGTGATCGGCGCCCATCTGGTGAGCACCGACGTCTGGACCTCCATGGGCCAGGAAGAAGAGACCGCCAAGCGTCTCCAGCTGTTTGCCCCCTTCCAGGTCAACCGCGCGCTGCTCGACCTGGCCGCCCCGGACGTACTGTTCATGCACTGCCTGCCCGCCCACCGCGGCGAGGAAATCAGCCTCGACCTGCTGGACGACCCTCGCTCAGTGGCTTGGGACCAGGCGGAAAACCGTCTGCACGCACAAAAGGCCCTGCTCGAGTTCCTCGTCGAGCCGGCGTACCACCACGCATGAGCCAGCCACTCCTGCTGAACCTGCGCAATCTGGCATGCGGCTACCAGGACCAACGCGTGGTGCAGAACCTCAATCTGCACCTCAACGCCGGGGACATCGGCTGCCTGCTGGGCTCGTCCGGATGTGGCAAAACCACCACCCTGCGGGCCATCGCCGGGTTCGAGCCGGTGCACGAAGGCGAGATCCAACTGGCCGGCGAAACCATATCCAGCGCCGGCTTCACCCTGGCCCCGGAGAAACGCCGGATCGGCATGGTGTTTCAGGACTATGCCCTGTTCCCCCACCTGAGCGTGGCGGACAACATCGCTTTCGGCATCCGCAAGCACCCGCAGAAAGACCGAGTGGTCGCCGAACTGCTGGAGCTGGTCAACCTGAAGGACCTCGGCCAGCGCTTTCCCCACGAGCTGTCCGGCGGCCAGCAACAGCGAGTGGCGCTGGCTCGCGCCCTGGCGCCCGAGCCGCAACTGCTGCTGCTGGACGAACCCTTCTCCAACCTCGACGGCGAACTGCGGCGCAAGCTCAGCCACGAGGTGCGCGACATCCTCAAGGCTCGCGGCACCAGTGCGATCCTGGTCACCCACGACCAGGAAGAAGCCTTCGCCGTGAGTGATCAGGTCGGAGTGTTCAAGGAAGGCCGCCTGGAGCAGTGGGACACCCCCTACAACCTCTATCACGAACCACAGACACCCTTTGTCGCCAGCTTCATTGGCCAGGGCTACTTCATTCGCGGCCAGCTGAACACGCCGGAATCAGTGCAGACCGAACTGGGTGTACTGCAGGGCAACCGGGCCTATACCTGGCCGACAGGTGGCGCGGTGGACGTCCTGCTGCGCCCGGACGACATCGTCCACGCGCCGGACAGTGACTTGAAAGCCCGGGTGGTGGGCAAAACCTTCCTCGGCGCCTCGACCCTGTATCGCCTGCAATTGCCTACCGGCAGCCAGCTGGAATCGATTTTCCCCAGCCACGCCGACCATCAGGTCGGAGCGGATGTGGGCATTCGGGTTGCGGCGGAACACCTGGTGCTGTTCCAGGCTTCAGGCAGCACGGCGGCGCAGATTCCCCATAGCGACTCAGGGGTACGGCGCTACAGCAGCGCTCATTGAGCCGCCCTCGCCAGCAAGCCAGCCCCTACACCAACACACTGTAGGAATCGGCTTGCCGGCGAGTCAGAGCGCCGTCATTGCAGATGCAAGCGCCCGCTGGCAATCAGCCGGGCGTGTCCGCCGATCTTCACCCGTTCCCCCTCCAGGCGACAGAACAGCTCACCACCGCGTGCGGAGCACTGAAAGGCGCTCAGCTGCTGCTTGTCCAGCTGCTGCGCCCAGTAAGGCGTCAGGCAGCAATGGGTCGAGCCGGTCACCGGATCCTCGTCGATGCCGATGGCCGGAGCAAAATACCGCGAGACAAAGTCATGCCGCTCGCCCCGCGCGGTGACAATCACCCCCGGCCAGGGCAACTTGGCCAGCGCCGCCAGATCAGGCCGGCAATCGCGGACCGCCTGCTCCGACTCCAGCACCGCCAACAGCTCATGGGCGCCTTGCAAATCGATGACCCTGGCGCCGAGTATCTGCGCCACCTGCTCCGCATCGGCCTGGCGGCGGGGGCTGCGCAGCGGAAAGTCCAGCCACAACAGGCCGCCTTCACGGGTAACGCTCAGGGGCCCCGAGCGGCTGAGAAACTCAATGCGTGGCCCCGGCTCCTCATACAGCTCGAACAGCACGTAGGCACTGGCCAGAGTGGCATGCCCGCACAGGGGCACCTCGGTGGCGGGGGTGAACCAGCGAATCCGCCAACCTTGGGCTTCACGCACCACAAACGCGGTTTCCGCCAGATTGTGCTCGGCGGCAATCTGCTGCATCAGGGCGTCGTCAAGCCATGCATCAAGCCGGTAAACCATGGCCGGGTTGCCGGCAAAGGGTTGATCACTGAATGCATCGATCTGTTGAAACTCAAGCTGCATGGCCCTTCTCCTTGATCAGTCGGCGGCCAGCATGGCTTGCGTGAGCGGCAGCGCGACAGACACAGACGAGAAGATTTTCCGGCATACAGCAGCGGCCCGCTCAACCGCCGACGCCTTGGCTCAAGGGCGACCGATGTCGGCGAACTTGCCCTGGGTCTGCTCGGCCAGCACGGCAGCAGCCAATTCCACCTCCAGTCCGCGTCGACCGGCACTGACAAAAATACTGGCCAAAGGCTGAGCACTGCTGTCGATGAAAGTCCGCAGACGCTTCTTCTGCCCCAGCGGGCTGATCCCCCCCAACAGGTAGCCCGTGGCACGCTGGGCAGCGGCCGGATCGGCCATTTCGGCTTTTTTCACCCCAGCCGCGTGGGCCAGGGCCTTGAGGTCGAGACTGCCGGCAACCGGCACCACCGCCACCAGCAATTCCCCCTTCTCGCTGCTGGCCAGCAGCGTCTTGAACACTTGCGCCGGATCGAGGCTGAGCTTCTCCGCCGCCTCCAGACCGTAGGAGGCCGCCTTGGGATCATGTTCGTAACTGTGGATGCGATGTTCGGCGCGAACTTTTTTTAGCAGATCCAATGCAGGGGTCATGGCAGCTCCAAGAGGGACGAAAAGGCAAAACCGAGCGCGCGAATTTTAGGCCATTAATCGGCAAAAGGCTCTATTCCAGGCCTTGATAAGCCCTGGCCACAGACACCAGCGCCGCACCACCTGTCACTCCCGGGACTGTCGCCCCGGATCATTCATTTGATTGATATCTATAAAATGACCAGCCGTTCACTTTCGACCTTTGACAGCGGTGTTTCTTGTCTATATTTTTTCGTTTCTGAATATCATGCAGTAGATGCACCGTTGCACCCAGCAGCAAGACGAGGCCGGAATGGGGATTCCGTCTTCGTTGGAAGTCGCGCTCCATGCCTTTTGCAGCAGCGCCAGACAACAACAAAAAACGAGGTTCACAATGACAACTGCTCTGCAACAACCGTCACTATCGGGCCAATGCATGGCCGAGTTCCTGGGTACTGCGCTGCTGATCTTCTTCGGCACCGGCTGCGTCGCGGCGCTCAAGGTCGCGGGAGCCAGCTTCGGCCTGTGGGAAATCAGCATCATCTGGGGGATCGGCGTGAGCATGGCGATCTACCTCACCGCCGGCGTTTCCGGCGCGCACCTCAATCCTGCCGTGAGCATCGCCCTGTGCCTGTTCGCCGACTTTGAAAAACGCAAACTGCCGTTCTACATCCTGGCCCAGGTCGCTGGCGCCTTCTGCGCGGCGCTGTTGGTTTACACGCTGTACAGCAACCTGTTCTTCGATTTCGAACAGGCTCACCAAATGATCCGCGGTTCCCAGGCCAGCCTGGAACTGGCCTCGGTGTTCTCCACCTTCCCCAACCCGGCGCTGTCCACCGCCCAGGCCTTCCTGGTGGAAGTGGTGATCACGGCGATCCTGATGGGCGTGATCATGGCCCTGACCGACGACAACAATGGCCTGCCTCGCGGCGCGATGGCGCCCCTGCTGATCGGCCTGCTGATCGCCGTGATCGGCAGCGCCATGGGCCCGCTCACCGGCTTCGCCATGAACCCGGCGCGGGACTTCGGACCTAAACTGATGACGTTCTTTGCCGGCTGGGGTCAGATTTCCTTTACCGGCGGCCGGGATATTCCGTACTTCCTGGTGCCGGTCTTCGCTCCGATCCTCGGTGCCTGCCTGGGTGCGGCCGCTTATCGCGGACTGATTGCCCGGCACCTGCCCAACGCCGTCGCCGCCTCCGAGAGCGAATCGGTCGCCGATGGCAAAGTCAAAGCTTCTTGAATCTCGCGGCGCGTGATCCTGCCCAAATCGATCACGCGCCTGTTTCCACTCCCTTATTTCGTCCAAGGCAATCGACATGACCGACATTCAGAATAAGAACTACATCATTGCCCTCGATCAGGGTACGACCAGCTCCCGGGCGATCATTTTCGACCGCGACGCCAACGTGGTGTGCACCGCCCAGCGCGAGTTCGCCCAGCACTACCCACAGGCCGGCTGGGTCGAACATGACCCGATGGAAATCTTCGCCACCCAGAGCGCGGTGATGGTCGAGGCCCTGGCGCAAGCCGGCCTGCATCACGACCAGGTGGCCGCCATCGGCATCACCAACCAGCGGGAAACCACCGTGGTCTGGGACAAGACCACCGGCCGGCCGATCTACAACGCCATCGTCTGGCAGTGCCGCCGCAGCACCGAGATCTGCCAGCAGCTCAAGCGCGACGGCCACGAAGCCTACATTCGCGACACCACCGGCCTGGTCACCGACCCCTACTTCTCCGGCACCAAGCTCAAGTGGATCCTCGACAACGTCGAAGGCAGCCGCGAGCGCGCCCGTAGCGGCGAGCTGCTGTTCGGCACCATCGACAGCTGGCTGATCTGGAAATTCACCGGCGGCAAGACCCACGTCACCGACTACACCAACGCCTCGCGCACCATGCTCTTCAACATCCACACCCTGGAGTGGGACGCGAAGATGCTGGAGGTGCTGGATATCCCACGGGAAATGCTCCCCGAGGTGAAGTCCTCGTCGGAAATCTACGGTCGCACCAAGAGTGGTATCGCCATCGGCGGCATCGCCGGCGACCAGCAAGCGGCGCTGTTCGGCCAGATGTGCGTCGAGCCGGGCCAGGCCAAGAACACCTACGGCACCGGCTGCTTCCTGCTGATGAACACCGGCGACAAGGCGGTGAAATCCCAGCACGGCATGCTCACCACCATCGCCTGCGGCCCCCGCGGCGAAGTGGCCTACGCACTGGAAGGCGCAGTGTTCAACGGCGGCTCCACCGTGCAGTGGCTGCGTGATGAGCTGAAGATCATCAACGACGCCCACGACACCGAATACTTCGCCAACAAGGTCAAGGACAGCAATGGCGTGTACCTGGTGCCGGCCTTCACCGGTCTCGGCGCGCCCTATTGGGACCCCTACGCCCGTGGCGCGCTGTTCGGCCTGACCCGAGGCGTGCGCGTGGATCACATCATCCGCGCCGCCCTGGAATCCATCGCCTACCAGACCCGCGACGTGCTCGACGCCATGCAGCAGGATTCCGGTGAACGCCTCAAAGCCCTGCGCGTGGACGGCGGCGCCGTGGCCAACAACTTCCTCATGCAGTTCCAGGCCGACATCCTCGGTACTCAGGTGGAGCGCCCGCAAATGCGCGAAACCACGGCCCTGGGCGCCGCCTACCTGGCAGGCCTGGCCTGCGGTTTCTGGGGCAGCCTGGAAGAGCTGCGAGGCAAGGCGGTGATCGAGCGCGAGTTCGAACCCCAACTGGCCGAAGCGGAAAAAGAAGGCCTGTACGCAGGCTGGAAGAAGGCCGTCAGCCGCACCCGCGACTGGGAACCCCACGAAGAGGCCAAATAAGCCAAGCCGTGGATAGGTAACCGCTTGTAACTGGTCGGGAGGGGATTCCTGCGGCATCATGGGCAAATTTTGCACGGCAGCCCAAAGGAAGCCCCATGAATCTGCCTCCCCGTCAGCAGCAAATCCTCGATCTGGTCCGCGAACGCGGCTACGTCAGCATCGAGGAATTGGCCCAGCTGTTCGTTGTGACCCCGCAAACCATCCGCCGCGATATCAACCAGCTGGCGGAAGCCAATCTGCTGCGCCGCTACCACGGCGGCGCGGCCTACGACTCCAGCGTCGAAAACACCGCCTACGCCATGCGCGCCGACCAGATGCGCGATGAAAAGCAGCGCATCGGCGAAGCCGTTGCCGCGCAGATCCCCGATCACGCCTCGCTGTTCATCAACATCGGCACCACCACCGAATCCATCGCCCGCGCCCTGCTCAACCACAGCCACCTGAAGATCATCACCAACAACCTGCACGTGGCCTCAATGCTCAGTGCCAAGGATGATTTCGACGTGCTGCTCACTGGCGGCAATGTGCGCCGTGACGGCGGCGTGGTGGGCCAGGCCAGCGTCGACTTCATCAATCAGTTCAAGGTGGACTTCGCCCTGGTGGGCATCAGCGGCATCGACGAGGACGGCAGCCTGCTGGACTTCGACTACCAGGAAGTGCGGGTTTCCCAGGCGATCATCGCCAATGCCCGGCAAGTGATCCTGGCCGCCGACTCCAGCAAGTTCGGGCGCAACGCCATGATCCGCCTCGGCCCCATCAGCCTGATCGATTGCCTGGTCACCGACCAGCAACCGGTCCCGGCCCTGACCCAACTGCTCAACCAGCACAAGATCCGCCTCGAAGTGGTCTGAGCCCCCTTCCCTCCGGCAAGACAACGCAGGGCGCATTCGCGCGCCGGCCCACGGCTGGCTCGATAGCGCCCTCGTCCACCTGCATCAGTGCCCCGCCCCTGCGGGCGCGGGGCAACCGCGGCATCAATCGCCTGACAATGTTCGAAAACCATCTTCCAAAGCTGTTTCGATCAGTTTTTTCAATCGAAGTGCGCTGGATGCGTGGGTCTTTATGCGCTAGTATTTTCGAAAATGAACATTAATGTTCGAATTCAAATACCAAAGCAACACGAGGCCCGTCGATGCCCACTTCTACCTTGCCCGCGCGCCCTCTCTCCGAGGTTTACGATATCGCCGTCATTGGCGGTGGGATCAATGGTGTTGGAATTGCCGCGGACGCGGCAGGTCGCGGCTTGTCCGTGTTCCTTTGCGAAAAGGACGATCTGGCCAGCCACACTTCGTCGGCCAGCAGCAAGCTGATCCACGGTGGCCTGCGCTACCTCGAACATTACGAGTTCCGCCTGGTACGCGAAGCCCTGGCCGAGCGTGAAGTGCTCCTGGCCAAGGCGCCGCATATCGTCAAGCCCATGCGTTTTGTCCTGCCGCACCGGCCCCACCTGCGCCCGGCCTGGATGATTCGCGCCGGTCTGTTCCTGTATGACCACCTGGGCAAGCGGGAGAAGCTCGCAGGTTCGCGCAGCCTGAAGTTCGGTGCCGACAGCGCGCTGAAAGCCGAGATCAGCAAAGGCTTCGAATACTCCGACTGCTGGGTCGACGATGCCCGCCTGGTGGTGCTCAACGCCATGGCCGCCCGCGAGCACGGCGCCCATGTGCATACCCAGACCCGCTGCATCAGCGCCCGACGCAGCAAGGGCCTGTGGCAACTGGAACTGGAACGGGCCGACGGCAGCCTGTTCTCCATCACCGCCAAGGCCCTGGTGAACGCGGCCGGCCCCTGGGTCGCCAAGTTCATCAAGGATGACCTGAAACTGGAATCGCCTTACGGCATCCGCCTGATCCAGGGCAGCCACCTGATCGTGCCCAAGCTGTACGAGGGCGAGCACGCGCACATCCTGCAGAACGAAGACCAGCGCATTGTCTTCACCATTCCCTACCTCGATCAGTTCACCCTGATCGGCACCACCGACCGTGAATACACCGGTGACCCGGCCAAGGTCGCAATCACCGAAGGCGAAACCGACTACCTGCTGCAGGTGGTCAACGCGCACTTCAAGAAGCAGCTCAGCCGCGGCGATATCCTGCACAGCTACTCCGGTGTTCGCCCGCTGTGCAACGACGAATCCGACAACCCTTCGGCCGTGACTCGCGACTACACCCTGGCCCTTTCCGGCACTGGCGAGGAAGCTCCGCTGCTGTCAGTGTTCGGCGGCAAGCTGACCACCTACCGCAAGCTCGCGGAATCGGCCATGGCGCAGCTGGCGCCCTACTTCAAGCAGGCCAAGCCGAGCTGGACCGCCCAGGCCACCCTGCCCGGCGGCGAGCACATGAGCACGCCGCAAGCCCTGGCGGAAGCCATCCGCAAGAAATTCGACTGGGTGCCCAGCCAGATCGCCCGCCGCTGGGCCACCACCTATGGCAGCCGCACCTGGCGCCTGCTGGAAGGCGTGCATAGCCTCAACGACCTGGGTGAACACCTGGGGGGCGGCCTGTACACCCGCGAAGTGGATTATCTGTGTGCCGAGGAATGGGCACTGAAGGCCGAGGATATTCTCTGGCGCCGAAGCAAGCTGGGCCTGTTCACCACCGCCGCCGAACAACGGCAGTTGCAGGATTATCTGCAAAAGGTCGAGGACAATCGCGGCAAGATCAAGGCGGCCTGAACGCCATGGAGCACGTCAAGCCCCTGCGCCGGAAGGCCCAGGGGCTTTTTTTGTGGTGCATCGCAGCCGCTCGCCTCGACTCGCCGCCCCTCTCCACAGCAAAGCATCGCGTTCGGTTTTCCGAATGGCCGACCGAAAGGCATTCGGATAACCGGATAAAAGCACGGAAATTTATGCCTCAATAAATTTTTATGACCTTTAAAATCAATGACTTGAACATGATCAATGGGTCTGGCACGACTCATGCTCTACACTGTGCGACGAATGCCTGTCGTGCCAACACACCAGGAGCCGTCAAGGCATTCGCTGTATAAAAGAGCCGTCGAACTGGCTTCATAAAAAAAACAAATGTCGAGGAAATATTGATGCGCATCGTTCCCCATCTGTTGGGCGCAGCTATCGCTGCCGCTCTGATTAGCACTCCAGTTTTCGCTGCCGAGCTCACCGGCACACTGAAGAAAATCAAAGAGTCCGGCACCATCACCCTCGGACATCGCGACGCTTCCATCCCGTTTTCCTACATCGCTGACGCTTCTGGCGTGCCAGTGGGCTACTCCCACGACATCCAGCTGAAAATCGTCGAAGCGATCAAGAAAGACCTCGACATGCCTGACCTGAAGGTCAAGTACAACCTGGTAACCTCCCAGACCCGTATCCCGCTGGTGCAGAACGGCACCGTGGACGTCGAGTGCGGCTCCACCACCAACAACGTCGAGCGCCAGCAACAGGTCGACTTCTCGGTCGGCATCTTCGAAATCGGTACCCGTCTGTTGTCCAAAAAGGACTCGACCTACAAGGATTTCGCTGATCTGAAAGGCAAGAACGTGGTGACCACCGCCGGTACCACGTCCGAGCGCATCCTCAAGGCCATGAACGCCGACAAGCAGATGGGCATGAACGTGATCTCCGCCAAGGACCACGGTGAGTCGTTCCAGATGCTGGAATCGGGTCGTGCCGTCGCCTTCATGATGGACGACGCGTTGCTGGCCGGTGAAATGGCCAAGGCCAAGAAGCCCACCGACTGGGCCGTGACCGGTACCCCGCAGTCCTACGAAATCTACGGCTGCATGGTGCGCAAGGGCGATGCCCCGTTCAAGAAAGCCGTGGACGACGCCATCGTTGCCACCTACAAGTCGGGCGAAATCAACAAGATCTACGACAAGTGGTTCCAATCGCCGATTCCGCCAAAAGGCCTGAACCTGATGTTCCCGATGAGCGACGAGCTCAAGGCCCTGATCGCCAACCCGACCGACAAAGCGGCTGACGATAAAAAGTCCTGATTCCTGACTAACCTTATCTCCTGAAGGGGCGCCGCCCCTTCGGGAGTCTGTCACTACCTGCTGGCATTTTTTTTGGAAACACTCGAACCGGTGGTTGTCGAGCCGATCGCGTGTGCCTGGCCTTCCTGGCCGGGTGGGAACGGACGTCCCCAGGCGGGTGCTTGTACATCGAACGATCTGAGGGGTAACCCTAATGAATTACAACTGGGACTGGGGCGTGTTCTTCAAGTCCACCGGCGTGGGCAGCGAGACCTATCTCGACTGGTTCATCAGCGGCCTGGGCTGGACCATCGCCATCGCCGTGGTGGCCTGGATCATCGCGCTGCTGCTGGGGTCGATCCTGGGCGTCATGCGTACCGTGCCGAACCGTCTGGTGTCGGGCATCGCCACCGTCTACGTGGAGATCTTCCGTAACGTGCCGCTGCTGGTGCAGCTGTTCATCTGGTACTTCCTGGTACCCGACCTGCTGCCGGAAAACCTTCAGGAGTGGTACAAGCAGGACCTCAACCCGACCACCTCGGCCTACCTGAGCGTTGTCGTGTGCCTGGGCCTGTTCACCGCCGCCCGAGTCTGCGAACAGGTACGTACCGGTATCCAGGCGCTGCCCCGCGGCCAGGAATCCGCCGCCCGCGCCATGGGCTTCTCGCTGCCGCAGATCTACTGGAACGTGCTGCTGCCCCAGGCCTACCGGATCATCATTCCGCCGCTCACCTCGGAGTTTCTCAACGTCTTCAAGAACTCCTCGGTGGCGTCCCTGATCGGCCTGATGGAGCTGCTGGCCCAGACCAAACAGACCGCCGAGTTCTCGGCCAACCTGTTCGAGGCCTTCACCCTGGCCACCCTGATCTACTTCACCTTGAACATGAGCCTGATGCTGCTGATGCGCCTGGTAGAGAAAAAAGTCTCGGTCCCCGGCCTGATCTCCGTGGGGGGTAAATAATGGAATTCGACTTCTCGGGCATCATCCCGGCCATTCCCGGCCTGTGGAACGGCATGCTGATGACCCTCAAGCTGATGGTCATGGGCGTGGTCGGCGGGATCATCCTCGGCACCTTGCTGGCCCTGATGCGCTTGTCCCACAACAAGCTGCTGTCGAACCTGGCCGGTGCCTACGTCAACTACTTCCGCTCGATCCCGCTGCTGCTGGTGATCACCTGGTTCTACCTGGCGGTGCCTTTCGTACTGCGCTGGATCACCGGCGAAGACACCCCGATCGGCGCCTTCACCTCGTGCATCGTGGCCTTCATGATGTTCGAAGCGGCGTACTTCTGCGAAATCGTCCGCGCCGGCGTGCAGTCCATTCCCAAGGGCCAGATGGGCGCCGCCCAGGCACTGGGCATGAGCTATGGCCAGACCATGCGCCTGATCATCCTGCCCCAGGCGTTCCGCAAGATGACCCCTTTGCTGCTGCAGCAGAGCATCATCCTGTTCCAGGACACCTCCCTGGTGTACACCGTGGGCCTGGTGGACTTCCTCAACGCCTCGCGTTCCAGCGGCGACATCATCGGCCGCTCCAATGAATTCCTGATCATCGCTGGTCTGGTCTATTTCACAATCAGCTTTGCCGCCTCGCTGCTGGTCAAGCGTCTGCAAAAAAGGTTCGCCGTATGATCTCTATCAAGAACATCAACAAGTGGTATGGGGACTTCCAGGTGCTGACTGATTGCAGCACCGAGGTCAAGAAGGGTGAAGTGGTGGTGGTCTGCGGGCCGTCCGGCTCGGGCAAGTCGACCCTGATCAAGTGCGTCAACGCCCTGGAACCCTTCCAGAAGGGCGACATCGTGGTCGACGGCACCTCCATCGCCGACCCCAAGACCAACCTGCCGAAACTGCGCTCCCGCGTAGGCATGGTGTTCCAGCATTTCGAACTGTTCCCGCACCTGACCATCACCGAGAACCTGACCATCGCGCAGATCAAGGTCCTGGGTCGCAGCAAGGAAGAGGCCACCAAGAAAGGCCTGCAACTGCTGGACCGCGTCGGCCTCGCCGCCCACGCCCACAAGCACCCGGGCCAACTGTCCGGCGGCCAGCAACAGCGCGTGGCCATCGCCCGCGCCCTGGCCATGGACCCGATCGTCATGCTGTTCGACGAACCAACCTCGGCCCTGGACCCGGAAATGGTCAATGAAGTGCTGGACGTCATGGTGCAACTGGCCCAGGAAGGCATGACCATGATGTGCGTGACCCACGAAATGGGCTTTGCCCGCAAAGTGGCCAACCGAGTGATTTTCATGGACAAGGGCCAGATCATCGAAGACTGCCAGAAAGAGGAATTCTTCGGCGACATCAGCGCCCGCTCCGAACGTGCCCAGCACTTCCTCGAGAAGATCCTGCAGCACTAAACCTGTGCTTCTGTAGGAGCCGGCTGACCGGCGAAGGGAACGCACCTGGCTCCCCTATCGCCAGGGTCGCCCTCTTCGCCGGCCGGCCGGCTCCTATGGACACCGCACAGTGGTTGACCCAAGGCATCTGTGATGAAATGCGACCCCACTCTCTATCGCGCCGCGCCGCCATCACTTGCCGTGAAACCCCGTCTGATCCGCCAACTGTTCCTGCCGCCACTGGTCATCCTGCTGATGATCGGCCTGGGCTACATCGGCTTCTGGGTCAGCGAACACAACGGCATCCGCACCCTCAGCGAAAATGGCGAACGCCAGTTGGAGCTGCACGCCCGCGCCGTAGAAAGCGAGATCAGCAAATACACCTATCTGCCCAGCCTGCTGGAACTGGAATCCAGTGTCTCGCGCTTGCTGGACGATCCCTCGCCGGAACACCGGCAGACCGTCAATCAATACCTCGAAGGCCTGAACCGCCGCAGTCGCAGCCGGGCCATCTATGTCATGGACACCACCGGCCGGGTACTGGCCACCAGCAACTGGCGTGACGTCGACAGCTACCTGGGTGAGGACCTGTCGTTTCGCGCCTACTTCCAGAACGCCGTGCGCGGCCAGCCCGGACGCTTCTACGGCATCGGCAGCACCAACGGCGAACCCGGCTACTACCTGGCCCACGGCCTGGAAGAGCACGGCAAGATCATTGGCGTGGCGGTGGTCAAGGTGCGCCTGGAAGCCCTGGAGGAACGCTGGCAGCGCGCCCGTCTGGAAGCCTTCGTCAGCGACGAGAACGGCATCATCATCCTCTCCAGCGACCCGGCGCGGCGTCTCAAGTCGGTCCTCCCCCTGAGCGACGACACCAAGGAACGCCTGGCCCGCAGCCTGCAGTACTACTGGTTCCCGCTCAACGAACTCGAACCCCTGGCCCGGGAACGCCTGGCCGAAGGCGTGGAGAAACTGACCTTCCCCGCCAACACCGAACTCGAGTCCGACGGCAAGGCCATCAGCTACCTGTCCCAGACCCGTCCCCTGAGCGACACCCCGTGGAATTTCACCCTGCTCACCCCCTTGCAGGACCTGCGCCGCGAAGCCATCAACCAGGGCATCCTGGTGGCCGTGGCGTTTGCCCTGGTGGCGTTCTTGCTGATCGCCTGGAACGAGCGGCGCAAGGTCATCGCCACGCGCCTGGCCGCCCGTGAAGCCCTGCAGGAAGCCAACAGCCAGCTGGAGCGCCGAATCACCGAGCGCACCGCCGACCTGCGGGCCAGCAACGAGCGGCTCAAGAGCCAGATCCGCGAACGCCGCCAGGCCGAGGAAACCCTGCGCCGGGCCCAGGACGAGCTGGTCCAGGCCGGCAAGCTGGCGGCCATCGGCCAGATGTCCACCAGCATCGCCCACGAGCTCAACCAGCCCCTGGCGGCGCTGCGCACCCTATCCGGCAACACCGTGCGCTTTCTTGAGCGCGGCGCCCTGGACACCGCCAGCGCCAACCTCAAGACCATCAACGAACTGATCGACCGCATGGGCCGCATCACCGCCAGCCTGCGCGCCTTCGCCCGCCGCGGCGACGACCAGGGCCAGGCCAGCCTGGACAAGGCGGTGGACGCCGCCCTGCAGATCCTCAACGCCCGCATCGAACCCCTGCCCCTGCAACTGCACCGCGACTTCAGCGAACAGACCCTGCAGATCGACCAGACCCGCCTGGAGCAGATCCTGGTCAACCTGATCGGCAATGCCCTGGACGCCATGCAGGCACAGCCGGCGCCGGAACTGTGGCTGGAAGGCGAACCCGGCGACGGCAAGTACCGTCTGCGGGTACGCGACAACGGCCACGGCATCGATCCCGAGGCGCGCAAGCATCTGTTCGAACCCTTCTTCACCACCAAACCCGGCGAGCAGGGCCTGGGCCTGGGCCTCACCCTGTCCGCCAGCCTCGCCGCCGCCACCGGCGGCAGCCTGGGGGTGGAACATCCGGCAAGCGGCGGCACCGCCTTTGTCCTCAGCTTGCCCCTGGCAAGCCCCACTCAAGCCGAGTCGATATGAACAACGAGCTGACCGTGCTGATCGTCGAAGACGATCCCCATGTCCTGCTGGGTTGCCAGCAGGCCCTGGCCCTGGAAGACATTCCCTGCATTGGCGTGGGCAGCGCCGAAGAGGCCCTGGCCCAGGTCGGCGACAACTTTCCCGGCATCGTGGTCAGTGACATCCGCCTGCCGGGCATCGACGGCCTGGAACTGCTGACCCAACTCAAGGCCCGGGATCGCAGCCTGCCGGTGGTGCTGATCACCGGTCACGGGGATATTTCCATGGCCGTGGGGGCAATGCAGAAAGGCGCCTACGACTTCATGGAGAAACCCTTTTCTCCCGAGCGCCTGGTGGACGTGGCCCGCCGCGCCCTGGAGCAGCGAGGCCTGGCCCGGGAAGTGACTTCCCTGCGCCGCCAACTGGCCGAACGCAGTTCCCTGGAAGGCCGGATCATCGGGCGCTCGCCGGCCATGCAGAACCTGCGGGAATTAATCGCCAACGTCGCCGATACGTCGGCCAACGTGCTGATCGAAGGCGAAACCGGCACCGGCAAGGAACTGGTCGCCCGCTGCCTGCACGACTTCAGCCGCCGCCACCCGCAACAGTTCGTCGCCCTGAACTGCGGCGGCTTGCCGGAGAACCTGTTCGAAAGCGAGATTTTCGGCCACGAGGCCAACGCCTTCACCGGCGCCGGCAAACGCCGGATCGGCAAGATCGAGCACGCTCACCAGGGCACCCTGTTCCTCGATGAAGTGGAAAGCATGCCGATCAACCTGCAGATCAAGCTGCTGCGGGTATTGCAGGAGCGCACCCTGGAACGCCTGGGTTCGAACCAGAGCGTGGCCGTGGATTGCCGGGTGATTGCCGCCACCAAGTCGGACCTGGACGAGCTGAGCCGGGCCAAGGCATTTCGCAGCGACCTGTACTACCGCCTCAACGTGGTGACCCTGGAACTGCCGCCCCTGCGCGAGCGCCGCGAGGACATCCTGCAACTGTTCGAACACTTTCTGCAGCAGTCGTCCCTGCGCTTCGACCGCGCCGTGCCGGAGCTGGACAACCAGACCCTGTCGAGCCTGATGAGCCACGACTGGCCGGGCAACGTGCGCGAACTGCGCAACGTCGCCGAGCGCTTCGCCCTGGGCCTGCCGGCGTTCAAGAAGACCGGCGGCAGCGCAGCCCAGGGCCTGGGTTTTGCCGAGGCGGTGGAAGCCTTCGAACGCAACCTGCTGAACGACGCCTTGCAGCGCAGCGGCGGCAACCTGACCCAGGCCAGCCAGGAGCTGGGCATGGCCAAGACCACCCTGTTCGACAAGGTCAAGAAGTACGGCCTGAACCACTGACCCCAGCGCGAGGACTTATGGATCTATTGTTGAAGGCCGCCCTGGGCGCGGCGGTGGTGGTGATTCTGGCGGCCCTGGCCAAGACCCGGAACTACTACATCGCCGGGCTGGTGCCGCTGTTCCCGACCTTTGCCCTGATCGCCCACTACATCGTCGGCAAGGGCCGCTCGCTCGACGACCTGAAGACCACCATCCTGTTCGGCATGTGGTCGATCATTCCCTACTTCGTTTACCTGGCGACCCTGTATGTGATGGTTGACCGCCTGCGCCTGGAAGCGTCCCTGGCGGTGGCCGCCGTGGCCTGGCTGATAGCCGCGACGATCCTGGTCAGCGTCTGGGTCCGCCTCCACGCCTGAGGCCCTGCCCTTTCTGTAGGAGCGAGCTTGCTCGCGAAGCCGGCGCCGCGGTCTGTCGCCGGCCACCCTGGCCCGACCCTTGCATTTACCCGGTAAAGCCCGTCCAGCCTGCGTTTGCGCGTTATCACGCAGTTTCTGGAGGGCGCTGCCATGGGTAAAGAACACCTTGAATATCTTAGATCTCGACCACAGCCTGACCGCCCAGGAGCCCATTGTCCGGCGCCTGAACAGCGGCCAGGCACGACGCCTGGACCTGCTGGACCTGGGCCCCAAGCTGCGCCTCTGGTCCACCGAACGCACCTACCGCCACTTCACCGAGCGCCTGGGCCAACGCCCCCGGCACAGCGGCCCGCAGCCGGAAATCTTCTTCGTCGGCTCCGGTGACTATCACCACCTGACCCCGGCCTTTCTCGGCGACCTCAAAGAGCCGGTGAGCCTGATCCACTTCGACAACCACCCCGACTGGGTACGCTTCGCCCCGCGCCGGCACTGCGGCTCCTGGGTCAACCGGGCGCTGCAGCTGCCGAATATCCAGCGCATCGTCACCTTGGGCCCTTGCAGCGAAGATTTGCATAATCCGCAACTGCGCGGCGGCAACCTCGGCGCCCTGAAGCACGGCAAACTGCAACTATTTCCCTGGCAGCACGCGCCGTCCAAGGTCTGGGGCCGGGTCGGCGACGGCGCCGGGCATCAACAGCAGGAAAACCTCCTGCACTGGCGCAACCTGGCGGACCTGGACTGGGCCGCCTTCCTCGCGCAGATGATCGACAGCCTGCCCACCGAAGCGGTGTGGATCACCATCGACAAGGACGTGCTGGCCAGCGAAGACGCCGCCACCAACTGGGACCAGGGCGGCATGCGCCTGACCCACCTGCTGCAGGCACTGCGCGCACTGGCGGCGCGCAAGCGCATCCTGGGCATCGACGTCTGCGGCGAGTTCGCCAAACCGGCCTTCAGCAACGCCTTCAAACGCTGGGAAGCCAAGTCCGACCAGCCCCCGGCCGAACGCTGGAGCCAGGACGACCTGCTGCGCAACTCGGTGACCAATGAAGCCCTGATTTCGCTGTTCGAGGAGCTGTTCCCGTGACCCTGACCGTTGTTCTGCTGGTGGCCTTTTCGATCCTCCTGGACGTGATCGGCCAACTCTGTTTCAAGCTCGGCCTCGACCGCCTGCCGGAGCTGGAAGGCGGCTTTCGCCTGAATGCCTTCTGGGGCCAGGTGTTCAACGCGCCCCTGCTGTGGTGCGGCATCGGCGCCTACGCCATCGAGTTCTTCGTCTGGCTCGAAGCCCTGTCCCGGGCGCCCCTGAGCCTGTTGTTCCCGGCTGCGGCCCTGGCCTATTGCGGCGTGGTACTGGCGGGCAAGGTGGTGCTGGGCGAGACCGTCAGCCGCCGGCGCTGGCTGGGCACCCTGGTGATCACCGCCGGGGTGATGCTGGTGTGCGTGGCCAGTACCTGAGCCTCATTCAACGAATAGAAGGAAACGCTTCATGAGTTCGAACACCTCCCACGGCTGGCTGCACGAGCGTCTGGGCACCATCGTGCTCTGGGCCCTGCTGATCGGCTTCGAGAGCGCCGGGCAGATCGCCACCAAGGTCGGCGGCGATCAGTTGGGGCAGATGGATTTCAACCTGCAATGGCTGACGGCCGTGGCGGTCAATCCGGGTGTGCTGCTGGCGATTGCCTGCTACATCGGCGCGTTTTTCGTGTGGATGCTGATCCTGCGTCGCAGCAGCCTGTCCCTGGCCTTCCCCTTGAGTTCCCTGGTGTTCGTGGTGGTCCTGCTGGGGTCGTGGCTGGGCCTGGGCGAACAGATCAGCCTGCTGCACTGGATCGGCGTCTTCGTGATCATCGGCGGGATTGCCCTGCTGGCGGAGGGTGAAGAGGCCTGAAGGCCTCTTCGCTGGCAAGCCAGCGCCTACGGCGGGGGGATTGGCGTCGAGCCCTGGTAGGAGCCGGCTTGCCGGCGAAGGCGATCTTGCGGGCCCCTTCGCTGCTAAGCCAGCGCCTACGGCGAGTGATTGGCGTCGTGCCCTGGTAGGAGCCGGCTTGCCGGCGAAGGCGATCTTGCGGGCCCCTTCGCTGGCAAGCCAGCGCCTACGGCGGGGGGATTGGCGTCGAGCCCTGGTAGGAGCCGGCTTGCCGGCGAAGGCGATCTTGCGGGCCCCTTCGCTGGCAAGCCAGCTCCTACGGCGGGGGATTGGCGTAGTGCCTTGGTAGGAGCCGGCTTGCCGGCGAAGGCGATCTTGCCCTCAGGCCTTGCGGTGGGCTACCAGGAAGCCCAGGCCGTGGGACACGGGAATCACTTTCACCCCCGCCGCGCGCTGCTGCTCGCGAATCTCGCGGTGGAAGGCCTTGACCTTGGTCCAGTGCATCTTCGGCCGGTAGTGATGCTCGGAGTGGTAGCCGTTGTTCATCCAGATCAGGTTGTACAGCGGGCTGTAGGAACTCACGCCCCAGGCAATCGGCAGGTCGGGGTTGCCGCCCAGGTGCTCGTAGTAGCCATTGAGGGACGACAGCGATTGTCCCAGGTACCAGAACGGCAGCAGCACCAGTACCGCGTGCCAGTCATACAGCGCCAGGGCCAGGTAGAACGCCACGGTGACGCCGATTTCCACCTTCACCCAGCGCGCATCGTCAGGCCGCTTGCGCTGCATGTCCTGGTAGATCTCCTTGGGATCGTCGCGAAAGAAGCTCAGGAAGGTGTAGGCCCAGGGATTGTCCGGCTGGCCATGCTTGCCGTGCAGGTAGATCGACAGCGGATCCACGGTCTTGCCCTGGGCATCCGGCCGATCGGAGTTGCCACGGTGGTGACGGTTGTGGATGTCGCGGTACAGGGTCTGGGAAAAACCGATGGTCACCGACAGCAGCAGGTCGAAGGCCCGGTTCATCCACCCCGGGGTGAAGTAGGCGTTATGGATCTGATTGTGGGAAATGCTGTTGATGCTCCACGACAGGCTGACCGCATACAGCAGCGCCGCCGGGAGAATGACCCACCAGGACAGGGCGTGAAAGTCCAGCACCAGCCACAGGACAAAGGCGAAATGCGCCAGGGCCATGACAATAGGGATCAGGTCCCAGAGGGAATGGGCAAGCAGACGGTAGGCGGGTCGAGCCATGAAGAACTTCCTGAGAAATTGAATTCATGACCGCCTTTGCAAAGGCCAGACCAGTTTTCACCGGGGCCACCGCAGGCCGGGGTGCGGCCTGCGGTGGCGCGCTTCAGAACTTGTAGCTGATGGCGGTCTGCACCTGGCCCTGGTTGACCTCGCCCCGATCGCGAACGATGGAGCTGTCCGCGGCGGAGTTGACCAGACGGATCCAGCTGGCGCTGGCCACCAGCGACCAGTTGTCCCCCAGGGGGAACTGGAAGCTCTGGCTCAGGGTGAAGTTCTGCATGCCACCGCCGGCGTTGTAGCGATCAATACCGGAGGCCAGGGACTCTTTGGCGCTGACGCCATAGAAGGTATTGGCCTGACGGTCGTCGGCAAAGTGCAGGGTCAGCTCGTTGCTGCCAATGATGCCCATGCCCAGGGGATAGCCGATCTCGCCACCGAGCTTGCCCAGCAGGCCGCCCTGGCCGCCGGCACCGCCGACCGCCTGGCCGACGGTGGCGAACACCCGCCAGAAGTCATCCGGAGCGTATTCAATGAAACCGCCGATATCGGCCATGTCGCGCACGTCCCGCAAGCCGCGCAGCTTGCCGTCGGCGTTGCGCCCCTGCAGGTAGTTGACGTAGGGACCGATGCTCAAGCCATTGCCCTTGAACGCGCTCCAGGTCAGGCCGTCATCGGTGCTCAGGCTGACATCGCCCCATTCCAGATCCATATAAGGCAGCGGCACCGTGTCGTAGCTGCTGCCGGTCGGGTCGTGGGGCTGGTAGCCGAGGCCAAGTCCCAGTTCACCGGTGATACCGGAGTCGGCGGCGGCGCCCATGGCCGCGCCCAGCGACAGCAGGCCGGCCAGTATGGCGGGGAGAGAAAGCCTAGGCATGAGTGAGTTTCCTTGTCTGAACAGCCGCGCATCAATCACCAGAGCGCCCCACGGACGCAAGCACTGATGTTGGTTGTAGCAAGCTACAAAAATTGTAGCCAGAAAACTACAAAACCCCTCCCCGCCCGACCAGAGCCCCGGCCCTGCTGGGTTTTCGCCACTTGGCACAGTCCCTGCTCTACCCCTGCCGCAAGCGCAAACAGCGCTCTTATTCAACAGGTAACAGCAGATGATGCACTGGCATATCGTATGTGACTTCGACGGGACCATCTCCCGCGCCGACGTGATCGATAACGTTCTCCAACGCTTCGCCGACCCGAGCTGGGAAGGCATCGAGCAGGAATGGCTGGACGGTCACATCGGCTCCCGAGAATGCCTCAGCCGCCAACTGGCCCTGGTCAAGGCCTCGCCCGCCGAACTGCTGGGCTACTTCGACAGTGTCGAAATCGACCCCGACTTCCCCGACTTCGTCGATCACGTGATCGGCCTGGGCGCTTCCATCGAAGTGGTCAGCGACGGCATCGAACAAGGCATCGCCCGCATCCTGGCACGCAACTACGTGACCCTGCTGCCGATCCTCGCCAACCGCCTGCGCCAGGTCGACCACAACAGCTGGCGCATCGACTTTCCCTACGCCAGCGACGCCTGCCGCGCCGCCTCCGGCAACTGCAAGTGCAAGTCCACCCCGCGGGGCAAACGCGTGCTGGTGATCGGCGACGGCCAGTCGGACATGTGCGTGGCTTCCACCGCCGACTTCGTGTTCGCCAAGGACCGCCTGGCCGACTACTGCGAACGCAACCAGATTCCCCATGCGCGGTTCGACTCCTTCGCCGAACTGCCGGCGCTGCTGGCCAAACTGCCGAACAACGCCGCCAACGCCACCAATTTCTCTCTTGAAACCCAGGAACTCTTCCACCATGTCTGATATCCGCATCGCGACCGCCGAAGACCAGATCCTTCTGGAAAAAGAAGCCAAGTACTGCTCCTACGGCGATACCGTTCACTACATCGAACCTCCGCGCATTTTCAGCCGCTGCGAAGGCTCCTATGTCTGGGACACCAGCGACCAGGCCTACCTCGACCTGCAGATGTGGTACTCGGCGGTGAACTTCGGCTACGCCAACCCGCGCCTGAACAACGCCCTCAAGCAACAGATCGACACCCTGCCGCAGATCGCCAGCCAGTACCTGCACAAAGGCAAGATCGAACTGTCGGAAATGATCGCCGTGGACGCCAAGAAGAAGTTCGGCCTCGACGGTCGCGTGCACTTCAACGTCGGCGGTTCGCAGTCGGTCGAGGACTCGCTGAAAGTGGTGCGCAACGCCACCAACGGCAAGAGCCTGATGTTCGCCTTCGAAGGCGGCTACCACGGTCGCACCCTGGGTGCCTCGTCGATCACCTCCAGCTACCGCTACCGTCGCCGCTACGGCCACTTCGGCGAGCGCGCGCAGTTCATCCCGTTCCCGTACCACTTCCGCGGCCCCAAGGGCATGACCAAGGAAGAGTACGGCAGCCACTGCGTGCAGCAGTTCGCCCGTCTGTTCGAAACCGAATACAACGGCGTGTGGGACCCTAAAGTCGGCCAGAGCGAATACGCCGCCTTCTACGTCGAGCCGATCCAGGGCACCGGCGGCTACGTGATCCCGCCGATGAACTTCTACAGCGAGCTCAAGCATGTGCTGGACCAGCACGGCATCCTGCTGGTGGTGGACGAAATCCAGATGGGCTTCTACCGCACCGGCAAGCTGTGGTCGATCGAGCACTTCGACGTCAAACCCGACGTGATCGTGTTCGGCAAGGCGCTGACCAACGGCCTCAACCCGCTGGGCGGCATCTGGGCCCGTGAAGAGCTGATCAACCCGGGCGTGTTCCCGCCAGGCTCGACGCACTCCACCTTCGCCTCCAACCCGCTGGGCACCGCCGTGGGCCTGGAAATGTTCAAGATGACCAGCGAGATCGACTACGGCGCGATGGTCATGGAAAAGGGCAAGTACTTCCTGGCCGGCCTGCAAGACCTGCAGAAACGCTACCCGATCATCGGCGATGTCGACGGCCTGGGCCTGGCCCTGCGCTGCGAAATCTGCACCACCGACGGTTTCACCCCGGACAAGGCGACCCTGGACTTCATGGTCGAGGAAGGCATGAAGGGCGACATCGAAATCAACGGTCAGCGCCTGGGCCTGATCCTCGATGTGGGCGGCTACTACAAGAACGTCATCACCCTGGCCCCGTCGCTGGAAATCAGCTACGCGGAAATCGACCTGGGCATCGCACTGCTGGACCGCCTGCTGGATCGGGCCATGAAGCGATGAGCCAGGCTGAGATCGATCTGGGCGAAGGCGACGCCGGCTTCGTTCTCGGCACGGGTCCGGTCGGGGTCTTGTTGATCCACGGCCTGACCGGCACCCCGACGGAACTCCGTCGGGTGGCCCAGGGCCTGGCCAAGGACGGAACGTGCAGCGTGTACGTTCCGACCCTGCCCGGGCACTGCGGGGACAACAGCGACCTGCAGGCCACCGGCTGGCAGGACTGGTACGAAGGCGTGCGCAAGACTTTTGTCGGCGTGCAGCAGCGTCACCAAGAGGTGTTCGTCGGCGGCCTGTCCATGGGCGCGGTGATGTCCATGTACCTGGCCTCCGAGCATCCGGGCCGGATCAGCGGCCTGCTGATGTACTCCACCACCCTCAAGTACGACGGCTGGAGCATCAACAAGCTGGCGTTCCTCACGCCGTTGCTGATGAAGATCCCCTTTGGCGTGCACATCTGCCGTTTCGAAGAGAAACCGCCCTACGGCATCAAGAACGAACGCCTGCGGGCCATCGTCGAGAAGCAGATGAAAGCCGGCGAAAGCAGCAATGCCGGGCTCCTGACCATGGAGGGCGTAACGGTGCGCGAGTTGCATCGCATGAACGCCGTGGTCAAGAAACGCATGCCTTCGATCATGACCCCGGCCCTGGTGCTGCACTCCAGCGAGGACGACATCACCAGCCCCTGGAACGCCAATTACGTGGAGCGCAAGCTCGGCGGCCCGGTGACCAAGATCCTCCTCGACAACTGCTATCACATGATCACCGTGGACCTGCAGTACCAGCGGGTGATCGAGCTGAGCGTCGACTTCATCCAGCAACGAGTGACCCAGCCCGCCGAACGCGAAGACTACCGACAGCTGGCGTGACTTAAGGAAGAGACGTGATTACCGCCCAAGCCTTTTCAACCATACAGGCCATCGAACGCAGCGCCTGGAATGACTGTTTTCCAGAGGCCCTGGAGGATTGGGATTACTACCTGGCCGTAGAAAAAGCCGCCATTGCCGACTTTCAGTGGCGCTACCTGGCGGTCTTCGAGGGCTCGACCCTGGTGGCGGTGGCACCGGCCTTCACCACCCAGTATCGGCTCGACACCACCGTTTCGGGACTGGCCAAACGCTTTACCGAGCGCCTGGAGCGCCAGTGGCCCGGTGTTCTGCAACTGCGCCTGTACGCCATCGGTTCGCCGGTGGCCGAACAGTGCAACGCCGGCACCGCCAGCCATGTCCCGCCCCAGCGCCGCCAGGCCTTGCTTGAAGAACTGCTGAAACTGGCCCGGCGCGACGCCGACAGCTTTGGCATCGGCCTGCTGGCGGTCAAGGACGCCCCCAGCCACGATCAGCAATGGGCCGACAGCTGCCTGGCCGCCGGCCTGCAAGCCATGCCCAGCCTGCCCACCGCCTTGCTGCCCGTGCCCTTCGCCTCGATCGACGCGTACCTGGGCACCCTGGGCAAATCCACCCGCAAGGACCTGCGCCGCAAACTCCGGGCCCCGGGACCGCGCATCGAATGGCGGCGGCAGATCGACGACGTGCTGCCGGACATCATGCGCCTGTACGAAGCGACCCTGAACCGCAGCGACCTGCAGTTCGAACGCCTGCCGGCGGACTACTTCACCGCGATCCTGCAGCAGTTGGGCGATCGCGCCGCCTGCGTTCTGTACTGGGTCGGCGAGCAGTTGGTGGCGTTCAACCTGATCCTCATCGACCAGCATCGGCTGATCGACAAGTTCTTCGCCCACGACCTCAATGTCAGTCGCGAGCACAACCTGTATTTCCGCAGTTGGCTGGCCAATGTCGACTACTGCATCCAGCAACGGATTCCGCTCTACGAGTGCGGCCAGGCGGGCTATGCCAGCAAACTGCGCCTGGGTTGCCGCTTCACCGGTAACATGCTGTTTTTCCGCCACCGCAATCCGTTGCTCAATGCCCTGCTCAAAGTGATAAAACGCTTTGTTCGCCCGGATCGCTCCGACCCCGCCATGGCTGCTGCAATAAGCGAAAGTACATGACCAGAAAAGATCGTCGCCCGCCTCGCCCCTTCGCCATCTCCCGCTGGAGCCTGCAGCGCAAGCTGGTGCTGGCCTTCTGGCTGGTCAGTGTGATCCCCACCATGATCGCGGCTGAACTGGCGGCCACCACGCTGTCGGAAATCTTCGACAGCAACGTGCGGATCTGGCTGCAGGAGTCGACCAAGATCGTCGAGGACGAGATCACCGAGATCCTGCGTGACAACGCCCGGATCGCCCAACTGTTCCTGCGCTACACCCGCCCGCCCACCGATCGCAATGCGGCCAAGCACGACAAGCTCACCGCCGACATCGCCGACTCCATGGGCATCGACGTGGTGGCGCTGATTCGCAAGAACGACCACAAAGTGATGTTCACCACCGCCGCCGATGACGTGGTGGGGCAGATCAGCACCGCCTCCAATGCCGTGCTGCAGACGATCCAGGTGGGCGGTGTGGCCACCGGCGCGGTGGTCTCGACCTTCCAGACCCAGCTGGACGGCGTCGACTATCAGCTGTTGATCGCCACCTACCTGGACGCCAGCTTCCTCACCAGCGTGGCCGACGTGCACTCCCTGGACCTGCGCCTGTACCTGGCCAAGGCCGATGACTTCTCCGAGATTTTCGCCACCCAGCGCTTCGAGGATCACCCCCCGCGGGTGCCGCACAAGATCGAAGACATCCTGCGCGCCACGCGCCAGCCCACCGAACAGTTCACCAGCCGCTACAGCGGCCTGTACCGACCGATCTTCAATGACAGCGGCGACCTGGTGGGGGTGATTTTCAGCGGATTGCTGCGCCACAGCAGCCTGGTGGGCCTGGTCAACCAGAGCAACCTGTTCATCCTGATCTTTCTCCTCAGCTCGGCGGCCTCGCTGTGTGTCGGCTGGCTGGTGTCGCAACGCCTGACCCGGCCGCTGCGGGGCCTGTCCAAGGGCGTCCAGGCGGTAATTGCCGGCGACTACCGGCAACGGGTGCCGGTGATCGGTGGCGACGAACTGGCGGAGCTGAGCAGCACCTTCAACCACATGACCGAACGTCTCGGCGAACTGCAGCACCTGGAAGCCCAGTTGCGTCGCCGGGACCGCCTGCACGCCCTGGGCGAAGTGGCCATGGGCCTGGCCCACGAAATCCGCAATCCCCTGGGCATCATCAAGACCGCCACCCAACTGCTGCACCGCCGGGCCAACCTGCCGGAAAACGACAAGCGCCACCTGGAATACGTGATCAGCGAGGTCAGCCGGATCAATGACCTGATCACCGAGTTCCTCGACTTCGCCAAGCCCAGCGCACCGATCCGCGCCACCCAGCCGGCGCGCCCCTTGCTGGAAGAGTTGCTGGGCTTCTGCGCCCCGGAACTGGCGACCCACAACATCGACGCGCGCATCGATGACCAGGCCCCCGGCGCGACCATCCACGCCGACGCCCGGCAGCTCAAGCAGGCCTGCCTGAACCTGATCCTCAACGCCATCGACGCCATGCCCGAGGGCGGCCGCCTGACCCTGGGCATCGCCCAGCAGGAAGACGAAACCATCATCAGCGTCAGCGACACCGGCCAGGGCATCGAGCCGGACATGCTGGAGCGCATTTTCACCCCATTCGTCACCACCAAGGCCTCGGGCACCGGCCTGGGATTGGCTAAAGTCTTCTCGATCATGGAAAGCCATGACGGCCATATCGAGTGCGTCAGCGAAAAAGATGCCGGCGCCACCTTCAGCCTGTACATTCCGGCCAACGGTGAAGAGGACGACGAGGACAGTGATGACGCATAACCTGCTGGTGGTCGACGACGAACCGAAACTCTGCGACCTGCTGTCCTCGGCCCTGAGCCAGGACGGTATTCAGGTGTTCACCGCAAGCAACGGCCTGCACGCCCTCAAGGTGCTGGAGCAGGAGGACATCGACCTGGTGATCAGCGACTGGCGCATGCCGGGCATGGACGGGCCGCAGTTGCTGGGGGAAATCAAGCAGCGCTACCCGAACCTGCCAGTGATCGTGATGACCGCCTACAGCACGGTGAAGAACGCCGTGCAGTCCATGCGCAACGGCGCCTACGACTACATCGCCAAGCCGTTCGATATCGACGAGCTGGACATCACCGTCAGCAAGGCCCTGCAGTTTCGCGACATTCTCAAAGACAACCAGCGCATGCGCGCCGAACTCGACGAACACCAGCAGTTCGACAGTCTGGTGGGCGACAGCCCGACCTTTCGCCAGGTGCTGCAGGCGGTGGACTCGGTGCGCGACAGCAATGCCACCATCCTCCTGACCGGAGAAAGCGGCACCGGCAAGGAAATGGTCGCCAGGGCCATCCACAAGCACGGCAATCGCGCCGACAAGCCGTTTGTCGCGGTCAACTGCGCGGCGATTCCCGAGGGCCTGCTGGAAAGCGAGATGTTCGGCCATCGCAAGGGCGCCTTCACCGGCGCCGTGGCCGACCGCGTCGGGCGCTTTCAGCAGGCCGACAAGGGCACCCTGTTCCTCGACGAAGTGGGCGACATGCCCCTGGCCCTGCAGGCCAAGATTCTCCGCGCCCTGCAGGAGCGGGTGATCGAGCCGGTGGGCGACCCGCGAGAGCGCAAGGTCGATGTGCGGGTGATTGCCGCGACCAACAAGAACCTGCTGGAAGCGGTGGCCAACAAGGAATTCCGCGAAGACCTGTACTACCGCCTCAATGTGTTCCCGATCCCCTTGCCGGCGCTGCGCGAGCGGGTCGAGGACATCGCCCCGCTGGCCCGCCACTTCGCCCACAGCCTGGGCGCCGCCGCGGGCAAGCGCATCACCGGCTTCAGCCCGCAGGCGCTACAGGCCATGGCCAGCTACAACTGGCCGGGCAACATTCGCGAACTGCAGAACTGCGTGGAGCGCGCCACCATCGTGGCCCGCGCCTCGGTCATCGAAGAGAGCGACCTGCCGGGCTATCTGTTCGACACCCAGCCCGCGGGAGTCGAAGGCAGCGCACTCCCCGGAGTCGGTGCGCCAGTGCCCAGCGACCTGGATGCAGCCCTGGCGGAGGTGGAACGCAGCTACATCCTCGCAGCCCTCCAGCAGAGCAACGGCGTCCAGGCTGCGGCGGCGCAGATGATCGGCATTTCCGAGCGCAGCTTCTGGTACCGCCTGAAGAAACTCGGCATTCAGGTGGACAAGATCGTTCGCTGACGCGAACAGCGACCAGCGACCAGCTGCAAGCTGCAAGCTGCAAGCTGCAAGTGAAAATCTAGCCGTTTGAGGCTTGGCTCAGAGCATGCGCCCCACTTCCAGTGGTTCGATCTGGGCCCAGTGGGACGTGTCTTCGCGATGGTTTTGCAGGTATGGCAGCACCGCCGCCAGCAAGGGTGCCTTGAAAGCTTCCTGGAAACGATGGGCCAGGCCCGGGATCAGTTTCAACTGACTGCCCTGGATCTGCGCCGCCAGGTGCACGCCGTGCATCACCGGCAACAGCGGATCGGCGGTGCCGTGCACCACCAGGGTCGGCACCCGCAGTTGCTTGAGCAGCGCCACCCGGCTCGGCTCGGCGAGGATCGCCATGATCTGGCGCTGAACCCCCTGCGGGTTGAACGCCCGGTCATAGGACAACGCAGCCTGATGCAGCAGAACCTGACGATCATCCGCGACCTTCGGGCTGCCCAGGGCCGCCAGCAGGTCCGCCTGCTGCTCCAGGGCCGCTTCGCGGTTTGGTGCATTGCGCCGGGACAGCAACTGCACCAGGGCCGCGTTCGGCGCGGGCAGGCCCTCGGCGCCGGAGCTGGTCATGATCAGGGTCAGGCTCTCGACCCGTTGTGGCGCCATGGCCGCCAGGTGCTGGGCAATCATCCCGCCCATGCTCGCCCCCAGCACATGGAACTGCTCGATGTGCAGGGCATTCATCAGCCCCAGGGCATCGTCGGCCATGTCGGTCAGGGTGTAGGGCGCCGACACCGGCAGGCCCAGCTTGTAGCGCAGCACTTCGAAGGTCAGGTTGGCGCTGGCCGGAGCCTGGCGCCAGGTGGACAGGCCGACGTCGCGATTGTCATAGCGAATGACCCGAAAGCCCTGCTGACACAAGGCCATGACCACCTCGTCCGGCCAGTGGATCAATTGCCCGCCCAGCCCCATGACCAGCAACAGCGCCGGATCGGAAGTCCGGCCAATGCTCTGATAGGCCAGGCTCACCTGTGGCAGGTCGACCCGTTGCGTGGGTACGTCGACATCGCAGCGCGCGGCCGCAAAGGACAGCTGGCCGAGCAATAGCCCGGCCAGCAGGATGACAGTGGAAAACAATCTTGCCCGCATGGAAAACACCGAAACGCAGAACCCCAGTGGAGCGCGAGTCTGATGAACTTCGATGATTCGCGCTGCCACAGTTGCGTGACAGTTTGATGAAGATTGCCCAGCGGTCATTCCTGGCCGACGAAGAGGATCCGGTGATCGCCTTCGCCGGCCAGGGGCTCAGGCCAGCTGGCTGCGCAGCTGGCGGGCGGCGGCCACCATGTTCACCAGGGCCGCTTCGGTTTCCGGCCAGGCGCGGGTCTTGAGGCCACAGTCGGGGTTGACCCACAGACGCTCGGCGGGAATGCGCCGGGCGGCCTTGCTGATCAGCTTGACCATCTCGGCGGTATCCGGCACCCGTGGCGAGTGGATGTCGTACACCCCCGGGCCGATGTCGTTGGGGTAATCGAAGGCCTCGAAGGCTTGCAGCAACTCCATGTCCGAGCGGGAAGTCTCGATGGTGATCACGTCGGCATCCATGGCGGCGATGGCGTCGATCACGTCGTTGAACTCGCTGTAGCACATGTGGGTATGGATCTGGGTTTCGTCCTTCACCCCGGAGGCGCTCAGGCGGAAGGCCTGCACCGCCCAATCCAGGTACTCCTGCCATTGCGCCCGGCGCAGGGGCAGTCCTTCGCGGAACGCTGCCTCGTCGATCTGCACGATCCTGATCCCGGCCTGCTCCAGGTCCTGCACTTCATCGCGCAGGGCCAGGGCCAGCTGCTGAGCCTGGACCTTGCGTGACACGTCCTCTCGGGGGAAGGACCACATGAGCATGGTCACCGGGCCTGTGAGCATGCCTTTCATGATCTTGTCGGTGAGGCTCTGGGCGTACTGGATCCAGTCCACAGTCATGGCCCGGGGCCGGCTCAGGTCGCCGTAGATGATCGCCGGCTTGACGCAGCGCGAACCGTAGCTCTGGACCCAGCCGAAGCGGGTGAACAGGTAGCCGTCCAGCTGTTCGGCGAAGTACTCCACCATGTCGTTGCGCTCGGCTTCACCGTGGACCAGCACGTCCAGGCCCAGGCGCTCCTGAATCTCCACCGCGTGACGGATCTCACGGTGCATGGCGTCGGTGTAGTCATTGAGCGACAGCTTGCCTTGCTTGTAGGCCTGGCGCGCCAGGCGGATCGACGAGGTCTGCGGGAAAGAGCCGATGGTGGTGGTGGGAAAGGCCGGCAGTTGCAGGCGAGCCCGCTGCTGCTCGATGCGTCGGGCAAAGGGCGAGCGACGCTGGCTGTCGGCGGCGCTGATGGCCTCGACCCGCGCCTGGACCTGGGGCTTGTGAATCCGTGGCGAGCGGGCGCGACTGGCCTGGACCGCCCGGCTTTGCGCCAGGGCCGCCTGCACCGCCGGGGCCTGGGGATCGTTCAGGGCATCACGCAGGACCGAGATCTCGCCACATTTCTGCACGGCGAAGGCCAGCCAGCTTTTCAGTTCGGCATCCAGCTGATCTTCCCGGGACAGGTCCACCGGGCTGTGCAGCAGGGAGCAGGAACTGCTGACCCAAAGGTTGTCGCCAAAACGCTCCTGGGCCACCTGCAGCTGTTGCAGGGCCTGCTCCAGTTCGCAGCGCCAGACGTTGCGCCCGTTGACCAGCCCCACCGAAAGAATCTTGTAGGTCGGCAGCCGGTCCAGGACCTGGCCCAGTTGTTCCGGGGCCCGCACCGCGTCGATGTGCAAACCGTCCACCGGCAGGCCCACCGCCAGGCCCAGGTTGTCTTCCAAGCCGCTGAAGTAGGTGGCCACCAGCTTTTTCAAGGGCGAGTACTGAAGGATGTGGTAAGCCCGCTCGAAGGCGCTTTTCCATTCCTGGGGCAGGTCGAGGGTCAGGATCGGCTCGTCGATCTGCACCCATTCCACGCCCTGGGCCTTGAGCCGGTTGAGGATCTCGCCGTACAGCGGCAACAGGCGCTCCAGCAGATCGAGCTTGTTGAAGGCGTTGCCCTTGGCCTTGCCTAGCCACAGGTAGGTCAAGGGGCCGATGATCACCGGCTTGACCTGATGCCCCAGGGCATGGGCCTCTTCGACCTCGTCGAACAACTGTTCCCAGCTCAGCTGGAAAGCCTGGTCGGCGCTGAATTCAGGGACCAGGTAGTGGTAGTTGGTGTCGAACCACTTGGTCAGTTCCTGGGCGTATTGCGCCTGCCCCTGCTCGCCGCAGCAACCGCTGGACGCGCCGCGGGCCATGGCGAACAGGGTGTCCAGGGTCGGGCGGCCCTGGGCATCGCGAAGGTTGTCGAAGCGCTCGGGAATCACTCCAAAGGTCAGGGAGTGGGTGAGCACCTGGTCGTACCAGGCGAAATCGCCCACCGGCAGCAGGTCGATGCCGGCGTCTTTCTGCAATTGCCAGTGCCGGGCCCGCAGCTCGCGACCAATCCCCTGCAAGGCGGCCTGATCGAGGTCGCCCTTCCAGTGGGACTCAAGGGCTTTTTTCAGTTCGCGGTCAGCGCCGATGCGGGGAAAACCGAGGGTGTGGGCCAGTGCCATGGGAAAGTGCCTCCTTGTAAAAGATGGCGCTATTGTCGACAGCCCGAGCAACATGAGACAAACTCAACCTTTTCGTGTTGATCACAAAATTTACTCATGGAGGAACTGGTGCTCGAAATCCGTCACCTGAAGACCCTGCACGCCCTGCGCGAAGCCGACAGCCTGGTTGAAGCCGCCGAACGCCTGCACCTGACCCAGTCCGCCCTGTCCCATCAGTTCAAGGAACTTGAAGAGCGCCTGGGCATGCCGTTGTTCGTGCGCAAGACCAAACCGGTGCGCTTCACCAGCGCCGGCCTGCGCCTGCTGCAACTGGCGGACGCGACCCTGCCCCTGCTGCGCGGCGCCGAACGGGACATCGCCCGCCTGGCCGGCGGCACCGCCGGCCGCTTGCACATGGCCATCGAATGCCACAGCTGCTTCCAGTGGTTGATGCCGACCATCGATCAGTTTCGCGACGCCTGGCCGGAAGTGGAGCTGGACCTGGCCTCGGGCTTTTCCTTCGCCCCGCTGCCCGCCCTGGCCCGGGGCGACCTGGATCTGGTGGTGACCTCCGATCCGGTGGAATTGACCGGTATCACCTATGTGCCGCTGTTCACCTACGAAGCCATGCTCGCCGTGGCCAACCAGCACGCCCTGGCGAACAGGCCCTACATAGTGCCCGAAGACCTGCTGAACGAAACCCTGATCACCTACCCGGTGGAACGGGACCGCCTGGACATCTTCACCCGCTTCCTGGAACCGGCGGACATCGAGCCGGCGCAGGTGCGCACCTCGGAACTGACGGTGATGATGATGCAGCTGGTGGCCAGCGGCCGCGGTGTGTGCGGCATGCCCCACTGGGCCCTGCATGAATACAGCTCACGGGGCTATGTGAAGGCCAAGCGCCTGGGTGAAAAGGGACTGTTCGCCACGCTGTACGCCGCGGTTCGCGCCGACATGCTGGACGCGCCCTACATGCGCGATTTCCTGCTGACGGCCAAGGACACCTCGTTCTCGACCCTGGACGGTGTCAGCGCGGTACGCTGATCCGCCTGGCATCGGCTGGCCAGCGACCGGGCCCCGCGGCCCGGTTCACGCGTCGACCGGCACTTCCCGCCACATATGGATCTTGTCGAAATAGTCGTCCCCCACGCGCACCGCCTGGGGTTCCAGACCGAACTGGACAAAGCCGCAGCGCCGGTACAAGGACAGCGCCGGGTCATTGCCCGCCGTCACTGTCAGTTGCACCAGGCGCAGTCCTTCATAGCGCGCCGCCTCGGCCAGCAGTTGCTGCACCAGTTGCCGGCCCAGGCTGCTGCCACGTTGCTCGGCGGTGACGTAGAGACCGAACAGGGTCGCCTTGTGCCGGGCCTTTTCCCGCAGCTCGAAGGCCAGGCCGACGATCCCCGCCAGCCGGCCCTGGACAAAGGCTCCGAGCATCAGGTCCAGCTCCCCGTCCAGACGGGCGCCCCACCAGGCCAGGGGCAGCTTCTCGCGCTCCCTGACACTGGAGGTGAACGCCTGGGGATGGCGCTCATAGGCCTCGAGCATCAAGGCCCGGTATTGCTCGGCATCGTCAGGCGTCAGGTGCTGGATCTGCGGGCTCATGCGGGATCGTCAGGGCGTGATAGTCAGTTGGTACGGCGTTGTTCGAACATCAAGCGCACCGCCAGCCCCGCCAGCACGAACCCCATGAAGTAGCGCTGTACCGCGAGCCAGGTCGGGTTGTTGGCGAACCAGGAGGCAATGCCCGCGGCAAACAGCGCGATCAGCAGGTTCACCGAGAAGCTCACGCTGATCTGGGTCATACCGAGAATCAGGCTCTGGGAGAACACCGAACCGTGTTCAGGGTTGATGAACTGGGGAAAGATCGACAGGTAGAACATGGCGATCTTGGGGTTCAGGGCGCTGGTCAGGAACCCCATGGTCACCAGCTTGCGCGGCGAGTCCGCCGGCAGTTGCTGGGCTTCGAACGGCGAGCGGGCGCCCGGCTTGAGCGCCTGCCAGGCCAGCCACAGCAGGTACAGGGCACCGGCCCACTTGAGCACTTCATAGGCCAGGGGCACCGCCATGAACACCGCGGTCAGCCCCAGGGCGGCCGCGAACAGGTGGACAAAGAAACCCGCCACGACGCCCAACAGCGAAGTGACGCCGGCCTTGCGCCCCTGGCAGATCGAACGGGATATCAGGTAGATCATGTTCGGCCCGGGGGTCAGCACCATCAACAGCGACGCGGCAGCGAAGATCAGGAAATCGTGGAGTGGAATCATGGCAGTCCTTGGCGAGCGGGGGGGAGGTCAGGCGAGATCCGCCTGGGCCTGGCGATAAAACGGCAAGATCAGATCCCGTGTCAACGGCGCCAGGAATAAATCGCCATCGCCGGCCGGATCGATCCAGCGCACCTCCTCGATCTCTGCCGCCGGAAGCACCGGTGCATCGATGTGGACCAGAAAGACTTCGGCCTGCACCACATGCCCGGGTTCGTTCGCCGCCGGCGCGGAAAACTGCTGCAGGTAGCGAGCCTGGCTCGGGTCGATGCGCAACCCCAGTTCCTCCTCCAGCTCCCGGGCCAGGGCCTGCACCGGCAGCTCACCGGGCTCGATCTTGCCACCGGGTTGCATGAAGGCCAGGGTGCCGCGCTTGCGCACCAGCAGGGTGTGGCCGTCGGCCCCGATCAACAGGGCCGCGGCGATACGAATCAGGGAAGGTACAGCAACGCAAGACAGCGACATGGGCATCCGAAACCTTGAACAAGAGGGCGCAAGGATCCCATGCCCGGCGGCCGCTCGTCATCCGCCAACAGCGCCTTGACCGACCCGCTGCCGCTCGCCTCAAGCCTGGGCCGGCTGCTCCCGGGGCAGTTTGACGAACACGCTGTAGCGGCCGCCCTCCATGGTTTCAAAGGCGATCAGCTTGTCCACCAGGGGCATGCTCAACACCTTGCCGGCGTTGAGCAGCAGCATGCCGTTGTCGGCATTCAGGTTGCGCGCCAGCACCATGCCCGCCTGCAGCTCCCGGGTGCTCAGGACCTTGACCGAAGGGTCGCCCAGGGTCACGTCGCTCAGGTACACCGAACACACCTGGATGAAGCCTTCCACCAGTTGCGGATCGTACAGCCGGCCGGCGTACTTGCGGATGAACACCAGGGCCTCGTCGCTGTTCATGCGGCGTTCGAGGATCAGCCCGCACTGCAGTTCGACAAAATCCACCGCCAGCTTGAGCAGCCGCGAGCCCAGGGGAATTGCCTCGCCCTTGAGGTGATCGGGAAAGCCCGTGCCGTCCCAGTGTTCCTGATGGTGACGGATCAGACGCGCGGCATCCTGCACCGGTTCCAGGGTCATCAGCAGGGACTCGCTCTGCGCCGGATAGGCCCGATAACGCTCGCGCTCATGGTGATGCAGCAAATCGGCCGGGGTGATCATCATGCTGTCGCTCCAGCTCAGCTTGCCGATGTTGTGCAGGGCCGCGGCCATGGCCAGGTCGCGCTGGGCCACGGCGTCGATGCCCTGGACCTTGCAGTAGGCGCGCACCAGTTCGATGATCCGGCGATTGGTCTGCTTGTCGCTGGGCAGACGCTGGTTCACCAGCAGCGAGAACAGCTCGGCGCCGGTGGCATAACTGTGCTTGAGCTCTTCATAGGCCAGATCGAGCATGTCGGCGGTTTGCTGCAACTCGGCGGTACGCGCCGCAACCCGCTTCTCGAGCAAGGCATTGACCGCCTTGAGCTCGCGATTCTGCTGTTGGGCCAGGGCTTCCAGGCGCTGGCGCTCGCGTTCGGAATGCTGATGGTCCAGGGCCTGGCGCAGGGTCAGCAGCAACTCCTGGTCATCCCAGGGCTTGCTCAGGTAACGGTAGATTTCCCCTTCGTTGATGGCCTTGGCGATCAGCTTCAAGTCCGGATCACCGGTCAGCAGGATGCGCGTGGTGGCCGGATAGTCCTGGTGCATGCGCGCCAGCAGGGTCGCGCCGTCCACCTGCGGCAGATGGGCGGCGCTGATCACCAGGTCCACTTCCTCGCGGGCCATGACCTGCAACGCCTCGCCGGCATCGTGGGCCAGGAACAGGCGGTAGTCATGGGCGCTGAGCAGTTGATGCAGGCGTTGCAGAATGGTGTCCTGGCTATCCACCAGCAGGACCCCGGGCAAGCGTGTGACTGTGGCAACGTTTAGTTCACCCATGAGACACCTCGGGTCACCATCGATGCACATGTCCTTGATGAGTTGGACTGGCAACCGCAATCCCTGTCGCCTGATTCAAGACTAGAAGAATTTCCAGCCCAATGATGGCTTTTTAATGCCATCCATCCGTTGCCAGCGTCCAAGCGCGGCCAGGAGCAGGCGCCGCCCTCAGGCAACGCCCGCCGGCCAGGTCCTCACTTGGCCGCTTTGCCGCTGGAGCCGAATGCAGCGAAACGCTTGTTGAAGCCGGCGATACGGCCTTCGGACTGGGTCTTGCGCTGCTGGCCGGTGTACACCGGGTGCGAGGCGCTGGACACGTCCAGGGTCACGTAAGGGTAGGTCTTGCCGTCGCTGTGGGTGTGCGTGCGATCGGTGTCGACGGTGGAGCCGATGAGAAAGAACACGTCGGCGGCGGTGTCGTGAAAAAGCACGGTGCGATAGTCGGGGTGGATGTTGGGTTTCATCGGAGTCTCCAGCGGCTGGGGTAAAAATACTGTTATACAGTAACAATAAAACCCAACTCAAACGAGAATTTATCGCAATAAGATCCTGCAACAATGGTCTAACGCCAGCCCTGATCCGCCGATTCAGGCTTGCCCGCACGGCACTGGCGGGCCAGTATGCTGGCCTGCGACGCTCTGACACAGCCGTGAATTCCTATAAGAAATACCCGCGCAGCTCACCGTCCCAGCCGTTCGGTGGCGCTGTCGATTACCCGTTGCCCAGGCACCTGCTGCCTGATTGAACCGATGAGTCCGAACCAAGGAAACCGTATGAGCCTGTCCCTTCTGAGCCGCTACGCCTTCTTTGCCGCCTGCGTGATGTTCACCCTCGCCAGCCTGCCCTTTCTCGAACACGACTGGCTCTGGCCATTCACCCTGGTCACCGGCCTGCTGAGCCTGCTGGGGATCTTCGATCTGCTGCAAAGCCCGCACGCGGTACGGCGCAACTACCCGATCCTGGGCAATATCCGTTACCTGGTGGAAGGCATCCGTCCGGAGATTCGCCAGTACCTGCTGGAGTCCGACAGCGACGCCCTGCCCTTTTCCCGCGCCCAGCGCTCGCTGGTGTACTCGCGGGCCAAGAACGAAAGCGCCGACAAGCCCTTCGGCACCCTGATCGACGTCTATCAATCGGGCTTCGAGTTCATCGGCCACTCCATGCGCCCGGCGCCCCTGAGCGATCCCAGCAGCTTTCGCGTGACGGTCGGCGGCCCGCAATGCACCCAGCCTTATTCGGCCTCGGTATTCAACATCTCGGCGATGAGCTTCGGCTCCCTCAGCGCCAACGCCATCCGCGCCCTGAACCAGGGCGCCAAGCTCGGCAACTTCGCCCACGACACCGGTGAAGGCAGCATCAGCCCCTACCACCGCGAACACGGCGGCGACCTGACCTGGGAACTGGGCAGCGGCTACTTCGGCTGCCGCACCGCCGACGGTCGCTTCGACCCCGAGCGCTTCGCCGCCCAGGCACAGAACCCGCAAGTGCGGATGATCGAAATCAAGATGAGCCAGGGCGCCAAGCCGGGCCACGGCGGCATCCTGCCCAAGCACAAGGTGACCCAGGAAATTGCCGACACCCGCGGCATCCGCATGGGCGAGGACTGCATTTCGCCATCGAGCCACAGTGCCTTTTCCACCCCGATCGAAATGATGCACTTCATCCAGCAGCTGCGTGAGCTGTCCGGTGGCAAACCGGTGGGCTTCAAGTTCTGCCTGGGCCACCCGTGGGAATTCATGGGCATTGCCAAGGCCATGCTGGAAACCGGCATCCTTCCGGACTTCATCGTGGTCGACGGCAAGGAAGGCGGCACCGGCGCGGCACCGGTGGAATTCACCGACCACATCGGCGCACCGATGCGCGAAGGCCTGCTGTTCGTCCACAACACCCTGGTGGGCTTGAACCTGCGAGACAAGATCAAGCTCGGCGCCAGCGGCAAGATCGTCAGCGCCTTCGACATCGCCAGCGTGCTGGCCATCGGCGCCGACTGGGCCAACTCGGCCCGCGGCTTCATGTTCGCCATCGGCTGCATCCAGTCGCAAAGCTGCCACACCAACAAGTGCCCGACCGGCGTGGCCACCCAGGACAACCTGCGCCAGCGCGCCCTGGTGGTGCCGGACAAGGCCCAGCGGGTCTACAGTTTCCACCGCAATACCCTCAAGGCCCTGGCAGAAATGCTCGCCGCCGCCGGCCTGCAACACCCTTCGCAACTGGAGGCCAAGCACCTGGTGCGGCGCATGTCGGCCACCGAGATCAAGCTGTTCTCCCAGTTGCACGTGTTCCTCAAGCCCGGCGAACTGCTGACCGGCGAGGTCAACGGCGAGTTCTACTCGCGCATGTGGCAACTGGCCCGGGCCGACAGCTTCGAACCCAATACCCAAGCCGCGGCTTAACCCCCTATTGCCCGACGCTGCCCGGTTGCCGGGGAGCGCCGGGCGACAGCCAAGGAAGATTGCAATGCTCAAGGTCATCGCTGAAGACTTCATCCACCCCGAACACCTGGACACCGTGCGCCCGTGGTACGCCGAACTGGTGGAAAAAACCCGCCAGGAACCGCTGTGCATCGCCTACGATCTGTTCGTCGATCAGAAAGACCCCGGGCACTTCATCTTCGTCGAACAGTGGCCGGACCAAGCGGCCCTCGACGCCCACTGCCAGACCGAGCACTTCACCCGCCTGGTACCGCAGATCAATGCCTTCCAGCGCCGCGAATGCCGCGTGCTGCTGATGGACGAATTCTAGAAAACCCGACCCAGCCCTTGCTTGACCGGACCACCGAAAGCAGCCCCCAGCCTCACTGACCTTTCGGAGATCCGCCATGCCCCTGCTGTCATTCGAACACCTGTCCAGCCAGCTGCCGAGTCCCTGGCACTCCACGCGGGTGGGCCAGGTCGGCCCGGCCCGCATCAAGGTGCTGCGCATGGACCAGCAGCCCCATCCGGAAGAAACCCACGACTACAACGAAGGCCTGCTGGTGACCCAGGGCTGCCTGCGCCTGGGCATTGGCCAGGCCACCGTGGAAGTCCTGGCGGGCCAGATGTACCTGGTGGAGGCCGGCCAGCCCCACAGCGTACTGCCCGGCAGCCACGGCACCCTGGTGATCATCGACGTCTAGCCTGTCCCTCATCGACTCAACCGCGGTAACCACCTGCCCCAAGGTCGGTCCGACCCGAGGGCCCATGCACGGAGAAGCCCATGCCTCGTCGTCTATTTGCAGTGATCGCTCTAGTGATGTCTTTCAACAGCGCCTTTGCCGGCGAACGCTGGCAGACCCTGCCGCCCACACCCGCGCCGGTGGCCGGGGCGCAAGCCGGGTATGCCGAGGTCAACGGCATCCGCCTCTACTACAGCAAGCTCGGCCACGGCTCGCCGGTGGTGCTGCTGCATGGCGGCCTGGGCAATGCCGACTACTGGGGGCTGCAGGCCAAGGCCCTGGCCGCCCGGCACACGGTGATCAGCGTCGACAGCCGCGGCCACGGGCGCAGCACCCGAGATGCCCGGCCCTACGGCTACGACCTGATGGCCGATGACGTGATCGCCCTGCTGGATCAACTGAAGATCCCTCGCGCCGACTTCGTCGGCTGGAGCGACGGCGCGATCCTCGGCCTGGACCTGGCCATGCGTTACCCGCAGCGGGTCGGCAAGGTCTTCGCCTACGCCGCCAACACCCAGACCTCCGGGGTCAAGGAAGGCGTGGAGAACAACCCGACCTTCGCCGCCTACATCGAGCGGGCCGGCCAGGAGTACGCCCGACTGTCACCGACACCCAAGGAGTACCCGGCCTTTGTCGAGCAGATCGGCCACATGTGGGCCAGCCAACCGAACTGGAGCGACGCCGACCTGGCGCGGATCAAGACGCCGGTGCTGATCGTCGATGGCGACCACGATGAAGCCATCAAGCGCGAGCACACCCAGTACATGGCCGCGACCATTCCCGGCGCCGGACTGCTGATTCTGCCGAACGTCAGCCACTTCGCCTTCCTCCAGGACCCGGGCCTGTTCAATGCGGCCCTGGAGCACTTCCTCGACGAAAAATAGCCCGGCACTCGCCTCCGGCTACGGCCACGGATGCCCCCCTTAGCGGGGACATCCATGCGCGCAATAATGCATTTATGCATCATTAAATTGCACAAACGCATAAACCCTCTAAGGTTGTCTACAGACCCGGTCAGCGCCGGCCATCGAGGCTGGCACGGCGCAGCAACAGCTCGCCGGGTCCGGCTACTGACCGTAGCCGACACGTTACAGCGACCCAGCCGGAGGCTGGTTTTCATTCATGGAGGATGAACATGTTAAGTAGCAACCTGACCCCCAGCGGCACTCTCCAGGCCCTGCCCCAGTGCCTGGCCGATACGCTGCTGGACCCGCAACTGAGCGAAGTCGATCCCCGCGCCGAAGCGGCGCCCCAGGCCGCTGCCCGGCTGAATTTCAGCGTGCAGCCGCAAACCCAGAGCAACTGGTGCTGGGCCGCCCTGTCCGCTTCGGTCGGCAACTATTACGGCACCGGGTCCTGGACCCAATGCGCAGTGGCCAATGCCGAGCTGGGCCGCAACTCCTGTTGCAGCCAGCCCGGGCCGTGCAACGTCTACGGCTACCTGGACTCGGCCCTGCGCACCACCCGCTGCTATGGCGGCATGCGCGAAGACCGGATGCAGATGCCGGCCATCGACAACCAGCTGGGCATGGGCCGTCCCGTGGGCCTGCGCTGCGCCTGGTACGGCGGCGGCGCGCATTTCCTGACGATCTACGGCAGCGACGGCGGCTACCTTCTGGTGGCGGACTCGATCTACGGCTACTCGACACGCGCCCTGAACAGCTTCCCCGCCTCCTACAACGGCGGCGGCTACTGGACCCACACCTACTTCACCCGGAAAAACTAGGAGGCGTCATGCAACTGACTTACCCCAAGGCGCCTGTCGATGGCGTCCAGCACCTGCGTTCGGCACTCCAGGCGGCCCTGCAGACCCAGGGTTTCGGCATCAACCGCGGGTTTGCCCAGGCCCGCGCCGGCAACCTGAAGCTGTCCCAGGCCTTTCGCGGCTACACCCTGGGCCTGGAGGACCTGGCCCAGGGCAAAGGGCTGGCCGAGGCCAAGGCCGGTGACTGGCACTACCTGGTGTTCGATGCCGGGGTGTCGATCGCCGATGCGCAACTGAGCGAGGTGGCCGGCAAGCTCGGCTTCTCGGCGCTGAACCACGGTGCCCTGGCGGCGTCCGTGGTGAGTGCCCTGGAACTTGCCGAGCAGGCTCCCCAGTTGCAGGGCCAAAGCCATGAGCTGCGCTTGCTGTTCGTCCCGGCCCTGCAAATGACCGCGATCTGGCTGCACGGCGGCGACCAGGATCAGCTGATTCCCATCGAACCCACGCCGAAAACCCTGGCCAACCGGCAGCTCTACAGCGAGACAGCGTTGCTGGCCCTGCTGACGCCCCCGGCACAACAGGCCAAGGCCATCTTCGACGCCGATCGCAGCGGCACCCTGGGCGGCTGACCCGGGCAAAAAAAATCCGGCGGCCTTGGCAGGCCGCCGGATGGCGTGTCTCAGCTTTTCAGTCGGGGATGTTCAAGCCAGCCGCATCCCCGCAGCACCTCTCAGGACGCCGAGCGTACCGCCCCTTGCTGGACATTGGTCGGTTGCAGCTTGAACAGGTAGAACAGCACGGTCAGCAGCACCAGGAACGCCGGGCCGACGTACAGCGCCACGCGGGTGTCCGGGAAGTAGGCCATCAGCCCCACCACCAGCACCAGGAACGCCAGGGCCAGGTAGGAACTGACCGGGTACAGCCACATGCGGTACTTCAACGCGGCACGCTCGCTCGGGCTCAGGCCCTTGCGGAACTTGAGCTGGGCCAGAAGGATCATCACCCAGGTCCAGATCGCACCGAAGGTGGCGATCGACGTCACCCAGACGAACACCTTCTCCGGCACCAGGTAGTTGAGCAGCACGCCCAGCAGCAAGGCGAAGATCGACAGCAGCAGCGCGCGACGCGGCACGCCGTTGTTCGAGGTCTTGGCGAAGCCGGCCGGGGCCTGGCCGTTCTGCGCCAGGCTGTAGAGCATGCGCCCGGTGCTGAAGATGCCGCCGTTGCAGGACGACAGCGCGGCAGTGATCACCACGAAGTTGATGATGCCGGCGGCGGTCTTGATGCCCAGACGCTCGAAGGTCATCACGAACGGGCTGCCCTGGGTGCCGATCTCGTTCCACGGGTAGATCGACAGGATCACGAACAGCGCGCCCACGTAGAACAGCAGGATGCGCCAGAACACCGAGCCGATGGCGTTGGGAATGGTCTTCTGCGGGTTGCGCGCTTCACCGGCGGTGAGGCCGATCATCTCTACGCCCAGGTAGGCGAACATCACCATCTGCAGCGACATCAGCACGCCGGTCACGCCATTGGGCATGAAGCCGCCGTGGGTCCACAGGTTGGAGATCCCCAGGGCCACGCCATCGTTGCCGAAGCCGAAGGCAATGATGCCGACACCGCCGATGACCATGGCGATGATGGTGACGATCTTGATCAGGGCAAACCAGAACTCGAACTCACCGAAGGCCTTGACCGCGATCAGGTTGATCGAGCCCATGCTCACCAGGGCCGCCAGGGCCCAGATCCAGCGCGGCACATCGGGGAACCAGATGCCCATGTACACCGCCACCGCGGTGATTTCCGCGACGCAGGTCACCAGCCACAGGAACCAGTAGTTCCAGCCGGTGAGAAAACCCGCCAATGGACCCAGGTAGTCTTGTGCGTAACGGCTGAAGGAACCGGCGACCGGGTTGTGCACCGCCATCTCGCCGAGGGCGCGCATGATCACCAGGATCGCCAGGCCGCCGATGATGTAGGACAGCATGATGGCCGGGCCGGCCATTTCGATGGCCTTGGCCGAGCCCAGGAACAGGCCGACACCAATGCAGGCGCCCAGGGCCATCAAGCGAATATGCCGTTCACCCAGTTCGCGTTTCAGCGGACCGCCCTGAGCGGACTCGCCGTGGGGCAGTTGGTTGCCAACTGACATAGAGATACAACCTCATTTTGTTATTGGATTGAACCACCGAGTCTGCGAAGCCATGGCGGGTAGCCGCAGCTTGCTCAACCGTTCCGGCCTTGTGGGGCGGCGCGTCTGTAGGACAAGACCTGCCAGATCAGCGGGGTGCGCAGTATAAAAAGCTCCTGATAGGGCTTTTCACTCTATAAGTAGCTAAATTCAGAGAGAAATCTCGGCCTAAAGCGCTTTTGCAAAGAAGCATTACCTGCTTTTTGCCTCAATACCTCATTCCGAAAGGGTCCGGAGTATTGCACAGCCCTGGTGCATCGTCATGCCCCTACCTAGGGCGTATTTACCTATGCAAAGGCTCTAGCCCGGCAATCTCCCACCACCCTGTGACGAGGGAGCTTGCTCCCGCCGGGTCGCGCAGCGGCCCTGGACTCAGCCACCGTGATCTCTCTGACGGAACCCATGCTCAGGCTTTGCGGCTGCTACGCAGCCGGACGGGAGCAAGCTCCCTCGCCACAGTTCGGAGCAAGCCTGAAATACCAGCAAACCATCACGGGCTTCAGTTCGGGGACAAGAATGCTAGCGTCCGGCATTCGCTCACTGACCTTGCAGGCAATGGCATGCCATCGCGCCCCAAGTCCCATCGCTTGCGCCGTGGGCGCTACTCCGAGAGTGGCCGCGCCTACCTCATCACCACCGTGGTTCATCAACGCCGGCCCTTGTTCTCCGACTGGTGCCTGGCGCGACTGGTGGTTGCTGAGCTCAAACACGTCCAGGACCTGGGGTTGGCCGACTCACTGGCCTGGGTCCTGATGCCGGACCACCTGCATTGGCTGCTGCAACTGCGCGCAGCAACATTGCCCCAGGTGATGCAAAGGATGAAATCGCGCAGCACTCGCCAACTCAATCAACACCTGGGGCTGCGGGGCGCACAGTGGCAAAGCGGCTATCACGACAGGGCAGTCCGTGACGGCGAGGATATTCGCCCCATTGCCCGCTACATCATCGCCAACCCCTTGCGCGCAGGCCTGGTGCAACGCATTGGCGATTACCCTCTGTGGGACGCCTGCTGGCTCCAATGACTCTTGATGTGGCGAGGGAGCTTGCTCCCGCCGGGTCGCGCAGCGGCCCTGGACTCAGCCACCGTGATCTCTCTGGCGAAACCCATGCTCAGGCTTGGCGGCTGCTGGGCAGTCGAACGGGAGCAAGCTCCCTCGCCACAGAAGCGGGACCGAGTCGTTTTCACAATTTCCTCACCCATGGCCGCCACCGACTAAGCTTCAGGCAAGTCCGATCAATCTGCGTGAATGGATCAATCGACTATGGGCGCTCTGTGGCAAACCGATTCGCGTAAAACCGCAGTGCCAGGCCACAGCGAGGACGAAGCGCCTTTACCCAAAAAGCCCCGAGCGCGCCGTTATGCCTGGCGCCTGTTCTGGCTGTTGCTGCTGATTGCCCTGATTGCCCTGGGGGTGGCCGCGTCCCGGGAGATGCGCACCTCCAAGCTCCAGGCCCGGGAATTCAGCCGGCTGGCCAGCGATTTGAGCTACTCCCTGCAACCCGGGCCCAGCGATGCCGTGCTCTACCCTGGCGCCGGTCCCTTCGACCGCCGCCTGGGCTACAGCGCCCTGGGGGAATTCCTGCCGCGCCTGCTCAAGCGCGGCTACCAGATCGACGCGCAGACGCGGTTTTCCGCAGCGTTGATGGACTACAGCAAACATGGCTTTTTCGTGCCCTATACCGAAAAGATCCAGGCCGGCCTGTCCATCACCGATTGCCGCGCCGCGCCCTTGTACCGCTTCAATTATCCGCAACAGCTGTATGCCAGTTTCGCCAGCATCCCCCCGCTGATGGTGCACAGCCTGCTGTTCATCGAGAACCGCGACCTGCTGGATCCCAAGCTGGCCCTGGCCAATCCGGCGGTGGACTGGCCACGCTTCGCCAAGGCCGCCTGGTCCCAGGTGGCCAAGCTCATGCACCTGCCGGGACAGACAGCCGGCGGCAGCACCCTGGCCACCCAGCTGGAGAAATACCGCCACTCCCCCGACGGCCTGACGCTGTCCGGGGGCGAGAAGATCCGGCAGATGGTCTCTGCCAGCGTGCGTGCCTATCAGGATGGCCCGCAAACCCTGGAAGCCCGGCGCCGGATCGTCCGCGACTACCTCAACAGCGTGCCGCTGTCGGCAGTGCCCGGACACGGTGAGGTGCATGGCATGGCCGAAGGATTGCGGGTCTGGTACGGCGCCGATTTCGAACAGGTCAACCGGGCGTTGAGCAGCACCGCCAACGACTCGCAAAGCCTGGCCCAGCGCGGGTTGGCCCTGCGTCAGGTGCTGTCGCTGATGATCGCGCAACGTCGCCCTTCCCATTACCTGGCCAAGGGCCGCGCAGAGCTGGCGGAACTGACCGACAGCCATATCCGCCTGCTGGCCCAGAACGACATCATCGACCCGGCCCTGAGCGCCGCCGCCCTGGCCAGCAAGGTCAGCTACCGCGACTGGCAGCAACAGCCGACGATCCAGCCGATCGAAACCAACAAGGGCATCAGCGTGGCCCGCAGCCGGCTGGCGGCGCTGCTCAACCGGCCCCTGTACGACCTGGACCGCCTCGACCTGTCCGCCACCAGCACCCTGCAGAGCGACCTGCAACGCCAGGCCACCGACTACCTCAAGCACCTGGCCGACCCGGCCTTCGCCGCGCAGATCGGCGTGCTCGGCGAGCGCCTGTTGACCCCCACCAGCACCACCCAGGTGCGCTACAGCTTCACCCTGTTCGAACTGACCCCGGATGGCTCGCGGGTGCGAGTGCAGACCGACAGCACCGACCAGCCGTTCGATATCAACGAAGGCAGCAAGCTGGAACTGGGCTCCACTGCCAAGCTGCGGGTGCTGACCACCTACCTGCAGATCATCGCCGAGCTGCACGACAGGCATGCCGGACAGACCCCGGCCGAGCTGAAGAAGGTTGCGGTCAACGACCAGGACCGGCTGAGCCGCTGGGCCATCGACTACCTGATGCAGAACAGCGACCGCAGCCTGCCGAAGATGCTCGACGCGGCCCTGGACCGCACCTACTCCGCCAGTCCCGGCGAAGCCTTCTTCACCGGCGGCGGGGTGCATCACTTCCACAACTTCCGCAATGAAGACAACGGCCGCAGCCCGACCCTGCGCGATGCCCTGCGCGAATCCATCAACCTGCCGTTCATCCGCCTGATGCGCGATCTGGTGCGCTACAGCACCTACGGTGGCGACAGCGCCAGCGCCGAACTGCTCAGCGACGACGCCAACCCGCGGCGCCAGGAGTACCTGGCGCGCTTCGCCGATCGCGAAGGCACGTCGTTTCTCCTGCGGTTCTGGAAGAAGTACCGCAACAAGGACACCCAGACACGCCTGGACACCTTTCTCGACGGCATGCATCCCACGGCGATCCGCCTGGCCGCGGTGCACCGCTACCTGCTGCCCGATGCCAGCCAGGAAAGCTTCAAGCGCTTTGTCCGGGCCCACATGAAAAACGCCAAGACCGGCGAAAAGCTCACCGACGAACGCCTGGACAAGCTCTACGCCAGCTATGGCCCGGGAGCCTACGACCTGCCGGACCAGGGCTACATCGCCAAGGTCCATCCCCTGGATCTGTGGCTGCTGGGCTACCTGATGAACAACCCCGACGCGAGCTTCAGCCAGATCGTCAAGGCCAGCGAGTTCGAGCGTCAGGAGGTGTACAGCTGGCTGTTCAAGAGTCGCCATCGCAGCGCCCGGGACAGTCGCATCCGCACCATGCTGGAGATCGAGGCGTTTCTGGATATTCACCAGCGCTGGCAGAGCGTCGGCTATCCGTTCGACCACCTGGTGCCGTCCCTGGCCACCGCCATCGGCAGCTCCGGCGACCGTCCGGCGGCCCTGGCCGAGCTGGTGGGCACCATCCTCAACGACGGCGTGCGCCTGCCGACCTTGCGCATCGACAGCCTGCACTTCGCCGCCGGCACGCCCTACGAAACCCGCCTGAGCAATGACCCGGGCAAGGGCAAGCGGGTCATGCCGTCGGAAGTCGCCACCGCCCTGCGCGGGGCCTTGTCCCAGGTGGTGGATGCCGGCACCGCGAAACGGGTGTCCGGCAGCTTCAAGCTGGCGGATGGCACCCCGCTGGCCATGGGCGGCAAGACCGGCACCGGCGACAACCGCATCGAAGCCATCGGTGCCGGCGGTCGGGTGCTGAGTTCCAAGTCCATCAACCGCACCGCGACCTTCGTGTTCTATATCGGCGAGCACCACTTCGGCACCCTCACCGCCTACGTGCCGGGCGCCTCGGCACAAGCCTTCAAGTTCACCTCGGCCTTGCCGGTGCAGGTGCTCAAGGGTATGGCGCCGATCCTCATGCCGTACCTGCAGCCGGACAGCAGTACCCAGTGCCTGGGCAACCTCGCCCAACGCTGAATCCGGGTTCGTCGTTCACTCCTCCTTCCCCGACAAACGGCCGCTGCGTCGCGGGCAGAAATGCTTGCACGCCACTTAAGATATATCTTAAGTTATGTCTAAATCGAAACGGAGAACGAGAAAATGAGCGAGCATCACCCTCCTCCCCATCGTGAACACGGGGACAACCATGAGATTTTCGAACGCCGCCCCGGCCGCGAACGCGGTGGTCGCGGACCCCGGGTCTTCGCCCCCGGCGACCTGAAACTGCTGCTCTTGGCGCTGATCGCCGAACAGCCGTGCCACGGCTACGACCTGATCCGCCAGATCGAAAGCATGTTCGACGGCGCCTACAGCCCCAGCCCCGGGGTGATCTACCCGACCCTGACCTTCCTGGAAGAAAGCGAGCTGATCCTGGGCGACGCCGAAGGCGGCAAAAAGCGCTACAGCGTGACCGACGCCGGACGTCAGTCCCTGCAGGAGCAAGCCATCGCCCTGGACGGCGTGCGCATGCGCATCGAAGTCAGCAAGCGTTCCCTGCGCGGGCACGATCGCCCCGCGGAGATCCACGAGGCGGTGCACAACCTGCGCCACGCCCTGCAGATGCACCACGGCCGCTGGAGCCCGGAAGAAATCCTCCGGGTCCGCGACCTGCTGAACAACACCGCCAAGGCCATTGTCGATGGCCCCCTCAGCCACCCTGCCCAGGAGAAAAGCCAATGACTGCCAGCCCAGAACTGTCCATTCACCGGGTCATGCACGAGATCAAGCGCCGGCGCCTGGAGGTCCTGCGCGTCGTCGACCTGACCCCGCGCATGCGCCGCATCACCCTCGGCGGGCCCGAGCTGGCCGGCTTCATCAGCCTGGGCAGCGACGACCATGTGAAGCTGCTGTTTCCGCAGAACGCCGAACAGCAAGCCGCCCTGGAAACCCTGGTGCTGGGCCCGGGCAAGGACAGCGGCCCGATGCCGGCCATGCGCGACTACACCCCACGCCGCTACGACCTGGAGCTGGGCGAACTGGACATCGACTTCGTGCTCCACGGCGACGGCCCGGCCTCGACCTGGGCCGAGCAGGCCAAGCCGGGGCAGTACCTGCACATCGGCGGGCCCAGGGGTTCGATGATCGTGCCGGACATCTTCGACAGCTACCTGTTGATCGGCGACGAAACCGCCTTGCCGGCCATTGCCCGGCGCCTGGAAGAACTGCCGGCCGGCCGCCGGGTGCTGGCGGTGATCGAGGTACAGGACGCCGCCGAATGTCAGCCCCTGGACAGCGCCGCCGAGGTGCAGGTGATCTGGGTCGAACGTGACGGTGGCGGGCAGGACCTGCTCAGCACCGTGCGTCAGTTGCAGATGCCGCCAGGCAAGCTGTACGCCTGGGTGGCCACCGAGAGCAAAGTGTCGCGCCAGGTTCGTCGGGTGTTGCTGGATGAACACCGGCTCAACGACGAATTCGTCAAGGCTGCCGGTTACTGGCGCCTGGACAGCAGCGAAGCGGAATAACCCTGCCTACCGGGGCTGGGATTGGCGCCTGCCCAGCCAGCGGTCCAGGCCCAGCAACAGCAGGGACACCAGGACAAATCCGGCCAATATCCCCAGGGCATTGAGCAACACCTGGGGATACCCCAACTTGTCCACCGCAATGAAGGGATAGGGGTACAGCCCCAGCAGATTTCCGCGCAACAGAAGGTAGGCGAAATACAGCACCGGGTAGAGCATCCACAGACCGATGTGCTTGAGCCGCAGCCCGCCCTTGGGCACACAACACCACCAATAGAGCAAAAACAGCAGCGGCATCACGTCGTGCAGCAACTCATCGGCCAGCCATTGCCAGCCCTGGGGATGCCACAGGTGACGCAACAGCAGGCTGTAGGCCAAGCCCACCAGCACAATGCTCGCCGCCACCGCGCCACTGACCGCGGGCCTGAGCATGAATGCCTGCCCCCGGGATATCCGCAGGTTCAGGGCGCAGGTCAGCACACTGGCCACCAGGGTGTTGCTGAGCACGGTGAAGAAGCTGAAGAAATTCACCAGGCCGCCCAACAGACTGGCGCCCACCTCCCAGCGCAGCAGCAGGATCAGGTACAGCTGGACGGTCAGCCCGAACCAGCCAAGGATCGCCGCCACGGCAATCAGGCCGCGCCGAGTGAACAGCCCCCGCAGCGAGAAGCCAGCCATGGGGTTCCTTAAAGCGGGCGCTTGGTGCGTTGCAACTTCACGTAGAGCTTCTCGACCTTTTCCCGCGCCCAGGGCGTCTTGCGCAGGAAGGTCAGGCTCGACTTGATGCTCGGATCGCTCTTGAAACAGCGGATATCGATGCGCTCGGCCAACCCCGACCACTCGTAGTGCTCCACCAGCGCCTTGAGGATCTGTTCCAGGGTCACGCCATGCAGCGGGTCGGTGTGGGTGTCGGTCATGCCAGGCCTTTGCGGGAAGAAAAGAGGGAAAGCCGCGCACCTTAGCCGAGGGCATGCCCCCGCGCCAGAGCGCTTGAATAACTGTAGCCGCCACCCGCCCGTGCGGCGCTCGGGCATGAGCGACAAAAAGTTCCTGGCTTTTCGCGATAAAAGAGATGTTATATTGTATCAATCAATAACAACTCACCCGCATTCTGGGCACCCCCGTGTCCCGCCTGTCCTCTGACTCAAAGCGCCTAGCGCCCTGCTTGCCAAGGAATGACCGATGTCCCGTTCAGCCTCCCGTCCTTCTCGCTCTTTACTGTGGCGCCTGTCGCCCCTGTCCGCCGCACTGCTGCTTGCCTCCCAGGCCCACGCCGTGGAATTGCCCCGGCAGGTCATCACCGCCAACCCTTTGGGCAGCACTGAGCTGGCCGCCCCGAGCACCGTGCTGGAAGGCGACCAACTGACCCTGGAACAGAAAGGCAGCCTCGGTGAAACCCTGAACAAACAGCCGGGGGTGTCTTCGTCCTACTTCGGCCCCGGCGCCAGCCGCCCGGTGATTCGCGGCCTGGACGGCGACCGCATCCGCATCCTGCAGAACGGCGTCGGCGCCCTGGATGCTTCGTCGCTGTCCTACGACCACGCGGTGCCCCTGGACCCGGTGAACGTCGAGCGCATTGAAATCGTCCGCGGCCCGGCGGCCCTGCTGTACGGCGGCAACGCCATTGGCGGGGTGATCAACAGCTTCGACAATCGCATTCCCACCGAAGCCATCGAAGGGATTCACGGCGCCGGCGAGTTGCGCTACGGCGGCGCCGACACCACCCGCAGCAGCGCCGGCAAACTGGAAGCCGGCGACGGCACCTTCGCCCTGCACCTGGACGCCAACTCCCGGCAGTTCAACGACCTGAAGATTCCCGGCTACGCTCGCAGCCGCCACGCCCCGGCCAGTGACGACGGCGATGCCAAGAAAGGCCGCCTGGGCAACAGCGACGGACGCCAGGACGGCGGCGCCATCGGCGGCTCCTACACCTGGGACGACGGTTATGCCGGCCTGTCCTACAGCAACTACGACTCCAACTACGGCTCCCCCGCCGAAGACGACGTGCGCATCCGCATGAAGCAGGACCACTACGCCTTCGCTTCGGAACTGCGCAACCTGCAGGGCCCATTCAGCTCGCTCAAGTTCAACGCCGGCTATACCGACTACCAACACCGTGAGATCGAGGGCGGCGAAACCGGCACCACCTTCAAGAACAAGGGTTACGAAGCGCGGGTCGAAGCCCGGCACCAGCCCCTCGGCCCGCTGGAAGGGGTGATCGGCGCCCAGGTCAATCGCAACGAGTTCTCCGCCCTGGGCGAAGAAGCCTTCGTCCCGCAAACCGATACCAACAGCGGCGCGCTGTTCATCCTCGAAGAGCTGCAAGCCACCGAACGCCTGCGCCTGAGTCTCGGCGGGCGCCTGGAACACACCACCGTGGACCCGGACGGCAAAGGCAACCCACGCTTCGCCCAGGCCGACAAGTCCAGCAGCTTCACCGCCGGCAGCCTGTCCTCCGGCGCGGTCTACACCCTGACCCCGGTCTGGTCCCTGGCCGCGACCCTGGGCTACACCGAACGCGCTCCGACCTTCTATGAGCTGTATGCCAACGGCGCCCACGTCGCCACCGGCACCTATGAAGTGGGCAACGCCAAGCTGTCGAAGGAAAAAGCCGTGTCCAGCGACCTGGCCCTGCGCTTCGACAACGGCACCCACAAAGGCAGCGTCGGGGTGTTCTACAGTCACTTCTCCAACTACATCGGCCTGCTGGGCACGGGGCGGACCCTCAACGATGAAGGCGAAGAAGAGGCAGGCGGAATTCCGGAATACGCCTACAGCGGAGTACGAGCACGCTTCACCGGGATCGAAGCCCAGGATCGCTGGACCCTGGGGGAAAGCGCCTACGGCAAGTTCGCCCTGGAGCTGTCCGGCGACTACACCCGGGCCAAGAACCTGGACAACGGCCAGGACCTGCCGCGCATTGCTCCGCTGCGCCTGAACAGCGGCCTGCTGTGGGAACTGGATCGCTGGCAGGCGCGCCTGGATGTGCAACATGCCGCCAGCCAGGGCCGGGTGCCGGACCACGAAAGCGGCACCGATGGCTACACCACCTTTGGCGCCAGCGCCGGCTATCGCTTCGACATCGGCCATAGCCAGTGGCTGGCCTTCGTCAAGGGCGAGAACCTGACCAACCAGACCGTGCGCTACGCCAGCTCGATCCTGCGGGATATCGCCCCGGCTGCCGGGCGCAGTGTGGAAGTGGGCTTGCGCACCACCTTCTAAGGGCCCTGTTCGCCGACAAGCCGGCTCCTACCGATCGGTGCAGGAGCCGGCTTGCCGGCAAAGGGCTTAGCGATAACGGCGCGGGTCCGCCTCGATCAGGCTGGCCAGCTGAGTCAGGGCAAAACGCAACTCGTCCCGGGTGGTGGGCGACATCAGCACCACCCGCACACAACGGGAGCTGACGCCGCGTTCCACCTGGAATTGGCTGCCGCTCATCACCAGTACCCCATTGGCCCGGGCCAGGGTGGCGAACTCATCAGCGCTCCACGGCTCCGGCAACGTCAGCCACAGGTGATAGCTGTGGGGCTGGGTCTGGATCTGCAGACCGGCAAACACCTCCCGGGCAATCGCCTGGCGCACTGCCGCTTCGCTGCGCTGGGTCTGCACCAGCTTGCGATCCAACCCCTCGACAATCACGTTGCTGGCCAATTGCGCGGTCAGGGGCGACGGCATCCACACACTGCTGCGAACCATCGAGCTCAGGCGCGACAGCAGCTTGGGCGGGCTGTAGAGGTAACCCACGCGCAACGCCGGCATGATCGCCTTGGACAGGCTGGTGAGGTACACCGAACGCTGCGGCGCATAGCTGGAAAGCGGCTTGATCGACGGATCGGTGGCAAGAAAGCCGTAGATATCGTCGTCGATGATCAGAAAGTCGAACTCTTCGGCAATCGCCGCGATCTGCGCCCGGCGCCGGGGCGACATGATCGCCGTGGTGGGGTTCTGACAACTGGCGACGCACACCAGCAATGTCGGTTTTTCCCGCAGGCACTGCTCGCGCAGGGCCTCGGGCAGCATCCCCTCCTCGTCCATCGCCACGCCCCTCAGGCGCCGCTCCAGGCCATGGGCCACGGAGATGATGCCCGGGTAGGTCAACGACTCGCAAAGCAGCAGGTCACCGGCGTTGCTCAAGGCGCTGATGGCCACCGTCAGGCCGTGCTGGGCCCCGGCCGTCAGCACCACCTGTTGCCAATGGACTTCGGACAGGGAGTGGCGCAACCACTGGGCACCGGCTTCGCGATGGGCCGGATGGCCACCGTCGGGGGCGTAGTCCAGGGCGCGGCCGAAGTCGCTGCTGTGGGCCATGCCCACCAGGGCGCCGCGCAACCAGTACTCCAGGGTTTCGCTATAGGGCTTGATGATCGACAGGTCCAGGACGTCGGACTGGCCCAGGGACAGCGACGGCGCGCTGGAACCTTCGGGCAACGCCAGCGGCGGCTGCGCCAGCACGTAGGTGCCACGCCCGACTTCCCCCTGCACCAGCCCGCGCCGCTGGGCTTCGCTGTAGGCGCGGCTGATGGTGCCGGGGGTGACATTCAGGGTCACCGCCAGCTCGCGCAGGGTCGGCAGACGATCACCGTCATTCAACAGACCGCTGCCGATATCCCGCGCCAGGGCATCGGCAATGGACAGGTAGACCGGCTGATTGAACTCGCTTAACTGGGGAACCCACATGAAGGCTGATGACCATCGGCTGCGTTGAGGTGGACCGGAGCATATCACAGCCGTGCATCGACCTTAACATCGACTCATTTGACAAATTGATTCGATCCATAGGCCAAACAGCTGACCTAGATTCGCCCAACAATTTTTTGAAAACCCTATAAAATTCTATAAATCAGTAACTTGACTGCCAATCACCAACGATTTTGCCGTGCCCACATCGAGAAACAATTGAATCGATTCAATTCATTGAAATACACTCGACCCGCGCCAACTCAATCGACTCAACTTCTTCCACCCCATGCCCAGTCGAGATGCCATGCACAGTCTCAGCAAGGACCTGTCCCTCTCCGCCGTGATCGCCGGCCTGATCGCCGTGATCATTTCCTACGCCGGCCCCTTGATCATCGTGTTCCAGGCCGCCCGCGAAGCCCATATGCCCAGTGACCAGGTGTCGTCCTGGATCTGGGCCATCTCCATCGGCAGCGGCCTCACCGGCCTGCTGCTGAGCTGGCGCCTGAAAGTGCCGGTGATCACCGCCTGGTCCACTCCCGGCGCAGCGCTGCTGGTATCGATGCTGCCCACGGTATCGCTGCCCCAGGCCATCGGCGCCTATGTCGTGGCCTCGTTGATCATCGCCGTGCTCGGCCTGTCCGGGGCCTTCGACAAGCTCATGAGCCGCCTGCCCAAGGCCATTGCCGCGGCCATGCTGGCGGGCATCCTGTTCCGCTTCGGCGCCGGGCTGTTCACTTCGGTGACCCTGCAACCGGCCCTGGTGCTGGCAATGATCGCCGCCTATCTGCTGGGCAAACGCTTCTCGCCACGCTACGCGATTCTCGCGGTGCTGCTGGTGGGCTGCGCCGTGGCCGCCGGCCTTGGCGAGTTCAACGGCGGCTCCATCACCCTGGCCCTGGCCGAACCGATCTTCATCGCCCCCGAGTGGAACTGGCACGCCATCGTCAACATCGGCCTGCCCCTGGCCCTGGTGACCCTGACCGGGCAATACGTGCCGGGCATGGCGGTGATGCGCAGCGCCGGCTACACCACCCCGGCGCGCTCGATCGTGTCCTGGACCGCCATCACGTCGGCGCTGCTGGCGCCCTTCGGCTCCCACGGCATCAACCTCGCCGCCATCACCGCCGCCATCTGCACCGGCCGCGAAGCCCACGAAGACCCGAACAAGCGCTACATCGCCGGGATCGCCTGCGGCCTGTTCTACATCCTCATGGGGATTTTCGGCGCGACCCTGGCCTCGGTGTTCGCCGCCCTGCCCAAGGAACTGATCGCGGCCCTGGCCGGCCTGGCCCTGTTCGGTGCCATCAGCGCCGGGCTCAGCGGCGCCATGGCCGACGAGAAGCAACGTGAAGCAGCGCTGATCACCTTCCTGGTCACCGCCTCGGGCATGAGTTTCCTCGGCCTGGCGGCGGCGTTCTGGGGGCTGATCTTCGGCCTGGTGGCGCACTTCGTCTTGAGCTACACCCGGCAGAAACACGCCCTCGCCGCGGCCACCGCGCCGCGCTGAACCTGCCCGGCCCCGGCCACTGTTACCGAATCCGAAAGGGTTCATGTCAATAAAAGCGCTTTCTCTCCAGGAGACGGCGCTTTATCCTTCGCACCCTGAAGCTGAAACGCTTCATCTTTCCTTTTGAAATCAGCGGCATGCCACCTTGATCCATCGCGATCAAAGCCACGCAGCCTGCCCTTGCTTCTGCCTATTCCTAGAAAAAGACCTGACTCGAATGCCTATGCCCGTTTTTCAGCGCTTAAAAGACAGCGCTGTCCTGACTCCCGTTGCCCTGCCCAAGACCCTGAGCCTGCTCGGCGCCCTGGGGTTCGCCGCCTGCGCCCAGGCCGCCCCGGCCTTCGACAGCGACTCGCCCTGGATGCTGGGCGACTGGAACGGCACACGCACGGAACTGGCGAACAAGGGCTACGACTTCAAGGTCGACTACGTCGGCGAGATGGGGTCGAACCTGCACGGTGGCTACGACCACGACCGCACCGCGCGCTACAGCGACCAGTTCGCCTTCGGCAGCCACCTGGACCTGCAGAAGATCCTCGGCTGGGATGACGCCGAGTTCCAACTGACGGTGACCAAGCGCGACGGCGACAACATCAGCAACGACCGGATCAACGACCCACGGGTCGGCGGCTTCACCTCGGCCCAGGAAGTCTGGGGCCGCGGCCAGACCTGGCGCCTGACGCAGATGTGGTACCAGCAGAAATTCTTCGACCAGAAGCTCGACATCAAGGCCGGTCGCTTCGGCCAGGGCGAAGACTTCAACAGCTTCCCCTGCGACTTCCAGAACCTGGCGTTCTGCGGCTCCCAGGTGGGCAACTGGGCCGGCAGCGTCTGGTACAACTGGCCGGTCAGCCAGTGGGCGCTGCGGGTCAAATACCACCTAACGCCCGAGGTCTACGCGCAGATCGGCGCCTATGAGCAGAACCCATCGAACCTGGACCGCGACAACGGCTTCAAGCTCAGCGGCAGCGGCACCCAGGGCACCCTGTTGCCGGTGGAACTGGTGTGGACGCCCAAGCTCAACGGCCTGGCCGGCGAGTACCGCGCCGGCTACTACTACAGCAGCGCCAAGGCCAGCGACGTGTACAAGGACAGCAACGGCCAGAGCGCGGCCCTGAGCGGCGAAGCCTACCGCAGCAGCTCAAGCAAGCACGGCCTGTGGTTCGGCGCGCAACAGCAAGTCACCAGCGTCGCCAGCGACCATTCCCGCGGCCTGAGCCTGTTCGCCAACGTCACCGCCCATGACAAGAAGACCAACGCCATCGACAACTACGTCCAGGCCGGTCTGGTCTACAAGGGCCTGTTCGATGCCCGCGCCAAGGACGACATCGGCTTTGCCCTGGCCCGAGTCCACGTCAACCCGGCGTACCGCAAGAACGCCCAGGCCAGCAACCAGGCCCGCGCGATCTACGACTACGACAACCCCGGCTACCTGCCGCCGCAGGACACCGAGTACAGCGCCGAGCTGTACTACGGCGTGCACCTGGCCAACTGGCTGACCGTGCGCCCCAACCTGCAATACATCCGCCATCCCGGTGGCGTGAGCCAGGTCGACGACGCCCTGATCGGCGGGATCAAGATCCAGAGTTCGTTCTAAGGCCCCTGGTACCCAACAACGTCATTCACAGTTTTCAGCTGAACCAAGCCCGCGCCTGATCGTCATCTACAGTGAACAAGCGCGGGTCCACTCTTAACGTCACGGAGAACCACACTATGAGCACTGAGGGTGCTTCAAGTCCGAGCCGCTGGCTGCCAAGCCTGCTCGGGATCTTGCTGCTGCTAATGGGCCTGGCCTTGCTGGCCGGGGGGATCAAGCTGAGCATGCTCGGCGGCTCGCTGTACTACGTCCTGGCCGGTATCGGCCTGACGCTGACCGGCCTGCTGTTGCTGGCCGGCAAACGCGCGGCACTGGGTCTGTACGCCCTGGTGCTGTTCGCCAGCACCGTCTGGTCGCTGTGGGAAATCGGCCTGGACTGGTGGCAACTGGTGCCACGCCTGTCGCTGTGGTTCGCCCTCGGCGTGGTCCTGCTGCTGCCCTGGTTCCGCCGTCCGCTGCTGCGCGATGGCCCGGCACCGATGGGCACCGCGGCCCTGAGCGTGGCCGTGGTCCTGGCCGGTGGCGCCGCCATTGGCAGCCAGTTCACCCACCCTGGTGAAATCTCCGGCGACCTGGGTCGCGACAGCGCCAACATGACCAGCACCGCCCCGGCCATGCCCGAGGGTGAATGGCAAGCCTACGGCCGCACCGAGTTCGGCGACCGCTACTCGCCGCTGAAGCAGATCACCCCGGGCAACATCGGCAAGCTGCAGGAAGCCTGGCGCATCCGCACCGGCGACATGCCGACCGCCAAGGACCCAGTGGAAATCACCAACCAGAACACCCCGCTGAAGGTCAACGGCATGCTCTATGCCTGCACCGCCCACAGCAAGGTGCTGGCCCTGGACCCGGACACCGGCAAGGAAATCTGGCGCTTCGACCCGCAGATCCAAGGCCCCAACGGCGACGACTTCCGTGGCTGGGCGCACATGACCTGCCGTGGCGTGTCGTACTACGACGAAGCCAACTACAAGAACTCCGACGCCATCAGCCAGCCGGCCACCCTGTCCCCCGCGGGCCAGGCCATCGCCGCCAGCTGCCCGCGCCGCCTGTTCCTGCCCACCGCCGATGCGCGCCTGATCGCCATCAACGCCGACACCGGCAAGGTCTGTGAAGACTTCGGCAACAAGGGCGCCGTGGACCTCAAGGCCGGTATCGGCCCGTTCACCCCGGGTGGCTACTACTCCACCTCGCCGGCAGCCATCACCCGCAACCTGGTGATCATCGGCGGCCACGTCACCGACAACGAATCGACCAACGAACCGTCCGGCGTGATTCGCGCCTTCGACGCGCACGACGGTCACCTGGTGTGGAACTGGGATTCGGGTAACCCCGACGAAACCGCTCCCCTGCCGGAAGGCAAGACCTACACCCGCAACTCGCCGAACATGTGGTCCCTGGCCAGCGTCGACGAGAAGCTGGGCATGGTCTACCTGCCACTGGGCAACCAGATGCCTGACCAATGGGGCGGTAACCGCACCGCAGGCGCCGAGAAATTCAGCGCCGGCACCGTGGCCCTGGACATCGACACCGGCAAGCTGCGCTGGAACTACCAGTTCACCCACCACGACCTGTGGGACATGGACGTGGGCAGCCAGCCGACCCTGCTCGACATGAAGACCGCGAACGGCGTCAAGCCGGCGCTGATCCAGCCGACCAAGCAAGGCAGCCTGTACGTGCTGGACCGTCGCGACGGCACCCCGATCGTACCGATCCAGGAAATCCCGGCCCCGACCGGCGCGGTCGAAGGCGACCACACCGCCCCGACCCAGGCCCGCTCGGACCTGAACCTGCTGCCACCGCCACTGGACGAGAAAGCCATGTGGGGCGCCACGCCGTTCGACCAGATGCTGTGCCGCATCCAGTTCAAGGAACTGCGCTATGAAGGTCAGTACACCCCGCCGTCGGTGCAGGGCAGCCTGATCTACCCGGGTAACGTCGGCGTGTTCAACTGGGGCAGCGTGTCGCTGGACCCGGTCCGTCAACTGCTGTTCACCAGCCCGAACTACATGGCCTTCGTTTCCAAGCTGGTGCCGCGTGCCGAAGTCGCCGCCGGCAGCAAGCGCGAAAGCGAAACCTCGGGCGTGCAACCCAACACTGGCGCGCCTTACGCGGTGATCATGCACCCGTTCATGTCGCCTCTGGGCGTACCTTGCCAGGCACCGGCCTGGGGCTACGTGGCCGGTATCGACCTGACCACCAACAAGGTGGTGTGGAAGCACAAGAACGGCACCAGCCGCGACAGCTCGCCGATCCCGATCGGCCTGCCAATCGGCGTACCGAGCATGGGCGGCTCCATGGTCACCGGCGGTGGCGTGGGCTTCCTCAGCGGCACCCTGGACCAGTACATCCGCGCCTATGACGTGAAAAACGGCAAGGAACTGTGGAAATCCCGCCTGCCAGCGGGCGGCCAGGCCACGCCGATGAGCTACACCGGCAAGGACGGCAAGCAGTACGTCCTGGTGGTGGTGGGCGGCCACGGCTCCCTGGGCACCAAGATGGGCGACTACATCATTGCCTACAAACTGGCGGAATAAGCACCACTGCCAGTGTTAGAAAGGGGCGGCTACCTGGGGGTAGCCGCCCCTTTTTTATCGGCAAGCCTCAAGCCTCAAGCCTCAAGCCTCAAGCCTCAAGCCTCAAGCCTCAAGCCTCAAGCCTCAAGCTCCAATCATCAGGCTTTTTTTGTTTTGGCTTTGGCTTTGGCTTTGGCTTTGGCTTTTGATCTTGATTTTCCTGCCCCTTCAGGAGGCCGAGTGTAGGCATTGCGTAGGGGGCAGCTCGGCATGGATGCCGAGCTAGCCGCCCCAGGCCATGGATGGCCTGTGGCGGCGTGCCCCCGGAGCAATGCCGGAACGAGGGAACGCCGAGCCTAGGCGAGGCGCCGGATGCGGGGGCAGGAGCGTTTTGCTTACTTTTGCGCTTTTCAAAAGTGAGTCGCTGTAAGAGCGAAACCGCCAGTGGCCACAGCCGCAGCAACGGATATGTACCCCCAAAAAACCGCAACCCAGGCTTGAGGCCTCTACTGTGGCGAGGGAGCTTGCTCCCGTAGGACCGGCCGGCGCTCCAGGGCGTAGCAGTCCCATTTTTGGGGGCGCTGCGCGCCCCAGCGGGAGCAAGCTCCCTCGCCACAAATCGCGCCCACCGAAAATTCCTACAACTCGCGTCCAATTGCATCACCTTGTCCCTCAAAGGTTCAGCCCTTAAGGTCTGGGGGTCACTGCAAATTCAGTGACAGGGCGTAGGAACCCTTCGATAACCCTTGGCGCATAAGCGCCCGTCTGATTGCGGAGCATCTGTCGCATCCGTAAGATCAGCCGCGGCGGCCGTGCGCGGGCACGCTTCGGCGTGGCCGAGTCCAAGGGTATTCGGTATTCCTACCCCGCGCGCGGCTGCCACCCAAGCCCGTAGGAAGGCCGTTGGCAGCTCTCATGCCTACCCGGAGCTCGATCAAATGAAAAAGGTCAAACCCAACAAATCTGACACCACTGCGACGGAGCCCAACTCTCGTCACATGCCATTGACCAGCAACGACTACAACATCCCCGCCCTGCTGGTGGACACCCAGGCCCCGCTGGACGCGCTCCACGAGGCCGCCGCCCACCGCATCCGCGCGGCCACCCAATTGCTGGAAAACATCGCCAGTCACGACAACCTGCAGAGCAACCCGGCCCTGCTCCAGGACTTCGCCCAACTCTGCGTCATCCCCCTGCGCGACGGCTGCGACCTGCTGGACGTGCTCGGCCGGCGCCTGCAGGAACAACTGCTCACCTGAGCTTGATCCGGGACCGGCAACACTTCGCCGGTCCCATCCGGCGGCCCTGTGCGCCTCCCCCAGCGCCCCGTAATTGCAAAGCGACATTAGCCCATTTGTGCTAATCGACCCTCCCCCAGCCCGGGGATATAGTGCCGGGCAACCACCCGATCACCCCCAACACCGCCGTTCTGCGGTGTCGGGAGCGGCTGCGCCGTTGAAAACACAACAACACCAAGGAAGAGCCATCATGAAACTCCAGTCCAGCCTTCGTCCCCTCGCCCTGCTCAGCGCCCTGGCCCTTGCCCTGGGCGGTTGCGCCATCGCCAAACCGAGCAACGACGACCTCAAGAACCGCGCGCAAATTACCCTCGGCAAGCCGGTTTCCACGGTTTCCAACGTGCGCAGCGACGCGTCCCAGACCTACTTCACCGCCAGTACCAGCGCCGGCGAATACAACTGCGTATTGCCCAGCGGCGGCATGGTCGCCTTCGCCACCATGGGCGGAGCGGTAGCGCTGCCGGCCGAGTGCAGCAAGCAATAAAGCGCTAGCCCCAAGGCCAACCTGGTTCGCCACGACGGGCTGCCCCGGTGTAGCAGCGGGACAGCGTCGGGCGAGCACCGCTCCCTCCTGAAAAGGTCCCAAGTTGATGAAACCCCGTCTCTTCATGGTGACAGGCCTGGCCCTGCTCGCCTGTACCTTGATGGCCTGTGCGCCGCGCCAAGGGCGAACCCTGGCCGAATACCCGCCGGTGAAGATTCCCAGCGTGCAGTACCCCGACGTGCCCTTCGACACCCAGGCCGCGCGCGCCGCCCTGCAGCCCGGCAGCGCCACGCTCACCGGCAAGTTCTGCATCGTCGGCAACGACGGCATCGAGGACAGCCGCGACGTCAAGATCTATCTCTACCCGGTCACCCCGCACTTGCAGGCCTGGCACAAGTTGCGCGCGTCCCAGCCCGAAGGCGCCCCGGTGAGCATGGTCCCCGAGGCCCTGGCCGTGCACCGGGTGACCCGTACCGACGGCAACGGCATCTTCCAGTTCACCGGGCTGCAACCGGGCCGCTACTTCGTCCAGGGCCAGGACATGGTGTACGGCACCAGCCGCTGGAACGAGTACGTGGGCACCGGCCAGAGCAACACCAACTACGGGCCGGTGACCACCCACTACTACACCGAGCGCAGTTCGATCTCTTCGTACTCAGGGATGCTGGATGACTTCGTCGAAGTGGCCAGCGGCGAGAACAAGAAGCTGACCATGACCAACTACCCCCTGCTTATCCCGTGCCGGACCTGGTAACCACCTCTGTCGCCGAAGCGCTGCGGGCCGACGCCAGCGGCGTTTCGCGCAGGGCGCGCAAGGTGCCCCGCAGTTCCACCGGGCGCACCGGCTTGGAGAGGATGGCGATGTTGCGGTCGTGCAGGGCCGCGTGGATTTTCTCGATGTCGTGCCCGGTGATGATCAGCGCCGGCACCTCCCAGCCGCGCTGTCGGCGGATGCTGTCGATGCATTCGATGCCCGAGGCCCGGGTGCCCAGGTCGTAGTCGGCGACGATGATGTCGCAGTCGGTCAGCAAATCTTCCCCGCTCGACTCGGCCTGGACCACGCAACCCCAGCGTTCCAGCAGCGCCGAGGTGGCCAGCAGGACGTTGCGGTCATCTTCCACCAGACAGACCCGCAACCCGGTCAGCAAGCCGCTCTGCAGCGCCTCGTCACGGCCGTGCAAGCGCTGTGGCGCGGCCGGTGACAAGCCATGCAGGCTGACCGTGGTGCCGTGATCGACCCGCGAGCGGAGCGTCACCTGCAGGCCGGTCAACTGCCCCAGGCGCTTGACGATGGACAGACCCAGGCCGACGCCTTCGACGTCCTTGTCGCGCAATTGGCGGACCCGGTAGAACTCATCGAAGATTTTCGGCAGATGTTCCTCGGCAATCCCCCGGCCCTGGTCATAAATGACAATGGCCAGGCCTGCGCCGCGCCGGCGCACGCCAATCAGCACCGGCCGTTCGGCGGCGTACTTGAAGCAGTTGGACAGCACGTTCTGCACCATGGTCGCCAACAACCCCGGATCGACTCGCACCCAATGGGCGCAAGGCCGCAACCGCAGCTCGACACCGGCCCAGCGCGCGGCTTCGGTGTTCTGGCGTACCAGGTCGCGCAGCAGCTCGCCCAGGTGCACGGTGTCGTACTTGGGCTGCACCCGCCCGTTGTCCAGGGTGTAGAGGTCGAGGATCGAACGGAACAGCTGCGAAACGTTGAGCAGCGAACGGTCGATGTTGTCCACCAGCCGCCGCTCATCCATCCCCAGGTTGGCTTCGCGCAGGCAGGCGGTGAACAGACCGATGGAGTGGATCGGCTGGCGCAGGTCATGGCTGGCCTGGGCCAGGAAGCGGGACTTTTCCAGGTTGGCGGCAATCGCCTCTTCGGACGCCAGGCGGGTGCGCTTGAGCAGGATATGGGCGTACACCGGAATCACCGTGCTGGTGATCATCAGCATCAGCACCATGTAGGGCTGGGCCTGCCAATAGGGGGTCAGCAGGTAGACCATGAACAGCGCGACCTGCGCCAGCACCGTGGCAATCGCCAGGTAGCGCGAACCGAAACGCATGCCATTGCCCAGGTTGACCCAGACCATCACCGCGTAGATCGGCAGCGCCCCCTCGCCGCCCACCACCAGGCCGTAACAGGTGCCGGTGTAGTCGTAGACCATGCCCAGGATGCGCCGCGCCGGGTAGTGCCCGGGCCAGCGGGCGATGGCCATGCGCAGGATGATCGAACCCAGCATGAACAGGGCAATGTAGATCATCACCGGCACATAAGGGTCGACCTGCTGCCCCGGCAGAAAGCCGATCACGGCAAACCAGACCAGGGCGCAACCGGACACGATAATCCGCAGGGTGGCCTGGTCGAGTTCGCTGTCCTTCTCAACGTTCATGCGATCACCTCCTTGTGCAATCTGTGTGGCCGTGGTCTTTTGCCGCTCGGCCAAACCGCGTTTCGAACACGACCAGCGGCCCGTTATAACGCCGCGCGTCAAGTTAGCATGGGCGCAGGACTGGATGTTTCAAGGAGTTTCACGACATGACCTGCCGGATTATCGTCGCCGACGACCACCCGCTGTTTCGCGAAGGCATGCTGCGCACCCTCCAGCGCCTGCTGCCCGACGCCGTGCTCGAAGAGGCCGGCGACCTGGCCGCGGTGCTGGCCCTGGCCCAGGCCGGCGAGGAGCCGGACTCGCTGATTCTCGACCTGCGCTTTCCCGGCCTGACCTCGGTGAGCCTGATTGCCGACCTGCGCCGCCAACTGCCGCGGACCTCGATCATCGTGGTGTCGATGGTCGACAACCAGGACCTGATCGGCGAGGTCATGGCCGCCGGGGCCGACGGTTTCATCGGCAAGAGCATCAGCCCGGAGGAAATCGGCCAGGCGATCCAGGCCATCCGCGAAGGCGAAGTGGTGGTCAAGTACGCGCCTTCCGGCCTGCTGCTGCCCCTGGATGCCGGTGCCGAAGTGAGCCAGCTGACCACCCGGCAACAGGAAGTCCTGCGGCTGATTGCCCAGGGCAAGACCAACAAGGAAATCGCCCGGGAACTGGAGATCTCGCCGTTCACCGTGCGCATCCATGTGTCGTCCCTGCTGCACACCCTCAAGGTGCCCTCGCGCGCCGCGGCCGCGGTGAAATTCGCCGGCGCCTGGTAAACCGCGACCTGGGCAGGGGCTGCGGCGGGCCAAGCGCTGCCCGGCGGCGAGCGCGGTCATTGGTCCCGGTAGTCCCTTTAATGCTGGGAAGCCCTGCGTAAATCAGGCAGCATCGGTCCTGGCACGCCTGAATAAACACCATGGCATTGGGTGGCAGGCCAGGAACAGCGTGCTGGCGCCGCCGCCCTAAGCAGGAGAAAGACATCATGAATACGGATAAACGTGATGAATTGTTTGACCGGTTACAGCACTGGTTCGGCGACTCGGAAGCCGCCAACTGGAACGAATACACCACCGAGCAGGTGGCCAAGGGCGTGCTAGGCGCCTTTACCCCGACGCAATGGCAACGACTCGGCGAGACGCTGCTGTCACGGCCCGAATACTGGCAGCAACGCTGCGCGGTATCCCTGGGCGAGTTGCGCACCCCACCGGCCATCGCCCTGTTGAAACGTCTGCTGGCAGACTCGCCCTACCTGGATGTACGGATCATGGCGATCTATGAGCTGGACTGGGCCGAAGCCGCCATCGAACAGCGCTACGCGCCCTGCATCCAGGAGGTCATGGACAACCTCTGCGCCGAAGACATCGAACCGGAGCTGCACAGCCTGCTGAACAAGGCCGAATCGGCCCGCCTCTGATCCCTCCCCGGATGCCGGCCGCGGCCGGCATCCAACGCCCTCAGCTGGACACCCGCGACCTCGACACCCAGCGCTCGAAGGCCTCGGTGGCCAGGGGCCGGCTGATCAGGTAACCCTGCAGCGTGTCGCAGCCCCAGCTTTCCAGCAGCCTCAGGCAATGCTCGAACTCCACCCCTTCGGCCACCACCTTGAGCCCCAGCTTGTGGCTCATTTCAATGGTCGAGCGCACGATCACCGCATCACCGCTGGTTTCGTTCAGGTTGCGGATAAAGGACTGGTCGATCTTCAGCTCCTGCACCGGCAGACGCTGCAACTGCGCCAGGGATGAATAGCCGGTGCCGAAATCGTCCACCGACAGGCTGATGCCGCAGCCACGCAAGCGCTGCAGCACGGCCAGGGCCTGCTGCGGATTGCGCATGATGGCGCTCTCGGTGATTTCGAAGACCAATTGCTCGGCCGCCACCTGGTAGCGCTCCAGGCATTCGCGGACCCGGACCTCCAGGCCGTCGTCCTCCAGGTCACTGGCAGAAATGTTCAACGACAGGCGCACCGGCAAGGCCCGGCGGTTCCACTCGGCCAGTTGGCCGATGCAGGCCTCGATGACCCAGGACGTCAGGCTGTGCATGCTGCCGGTCCGCTCGGCCAGGGGAATGAACTCCGCCGGCGACACCACGCCGAACACCGGATGCTGCCAACGCAGCAGGGCTTCGGCCTGGTGCCAATCATCCCGGTGCCGATCGAGCTTGGGCTGATACAGCAGGAACAGCTCGCCTTCGGCCGCGGCACGGCGCAAATCGCGGATCAGGCTGATCTGCCGCTGGTGGGCCAAGTCACGGTCCTGCTGATAGACCTGCAGGTAGCCGGGATTGAGCGAGGCGTCGTGGCGCGCGATGGCCGCGCGGCTGATCAATTCCTCGGCGGACTGGCCGTCGGCGGGGTACACCGCCATGCCCATGCAGATCTGCCGCCGAACCTCGTCGCCATGGATCAGTTGCGGCCGGCTCAACAGCTCGTGGAGGCGATCGGCCACGGCAATGGCGCCATCGAGTTCGGAGTTCTCCAGTAGCAGCAGAAATTCGCTGGCGTTGATCCGCGCGGCCGTATCGCCCTGGGCCAGCACTTCCCGCAGCCGTCGGCTGAGCTCGCCCATCATCAGCTCCAGCCCTTCACTGCCGAAGCCCTCATGGATCGCCCGGTAATTGTCGATGCCCAGGTACAGCAGCACCACCTTGCGCCGGGCGGCGATGGCCTGGCCCAGGCGTTCGATGGCCAGGGTCCGATTGGGCAGACCGGTCAGGGGATCGTGCAGGGCATTGTGGGCCAGTTGCCGCTCACGGGTGGCAATGGCGCTCTGCATGGCGTTGAAGGCATCGGCCAGGACCCCGAATTCATCGCTGCGCTTGATGGCCACCGCCGCCTGATAATTGCCGGCGCCGATGCGCCGGGCCGCTTCGGCCAGGTCTTCCAGGGGCCGCGAAACCCGCCGGGCCATCAACAGCGCACAGACCAGGGAAATCACCAGGGCCACCAGGGCGATCCACAAAAATTCCCGATCCAGTGGCGCGAAGGCCTGCAGGGCCTGCTCCAGGGGGCTTTGCAGCAGGACCATGACCCGCGGATCGCCGGGGTCCCCGGTATTGGCCAGTTGCAGGGCCTGGTTGAGAAAGCGCTGGCCATGGGCTTCGCTCAACGGCGGCAGGGACTGCCACAGCGGATCGCCCAGGGCGTTGATGATGGGTGACCAGAAGAATTCGGGCTGGGTGCTGAACAGCTCGCCGGGGCGTTGGGCGTCGACGGTCAGGAACGAAACTTCCAGGTTGCTCATGGAGCGCAGCTCCCGGGCGAACAGCTCGTCCATGGGAAACCCCATGACCACCCGGGCCAGGGGCGACGAAGCCTGCACTTGCCCTTGCACCAACAGGTAGGGGCGGCCTTGGATCGCGACGAACAGCATGTGGGTGTCGTGGCGCCAGGCTCGGCGCAGGGCCTGGTCATAGGGGAAGGGCCGGTCCCGGGCCACCGCCGGCAAGGTACTGGCGATGACCCGGCCTTCGGGACTGAGCACGAACATCTCGCTGGAACGGATACCGCCCCGGTGCTGGGCCAGTGCCGCAAGAATATCCACCGGTTTGCCACTGAGCACGGCCCGGCGGAACTCCGAGTCCACCACCAGCCAGTCGACCCCGTATTGCAGAGTGCGCCCCCGCAGATCCAACAGACGCTCGAAGACTCGGGTGCCGATTTTCAATTGCTGCTGCGCCTGCTTTTCCACCGCTTGGGTGGTCGCGGTCTTGACTGCGAAATACACCGCGCCGATCAGCACCAACAGCAACAGCGCCAGCACCCCGACAATCCTTGCCTGAAAGGTTCGGCGCCACCTCATAAGGTCGTGCCCAGCAGATTTGATCGCCCCTCGGGCCGGAAACCTGGCGCTGCGGACGACGACCGCCGAGCACTGAAAAGTCCATTCTTCATACCCATCCCTCTGAAAAGCTGAATGCGTGCGTCAAATAAATGCCAGTATCGCCCCGGCATTCCGGCCGTTCAGATTAATCCTCAAATTGCAGAAGATCACGCAATAAAATCGGTGATTACACAGTCATTTTATTGACAATCAATCTCCGTCAAAGTGTGCAAGTGCGCCATCGGTTCCTCCTCGGTACGGCTGAACGAGGCCTTCGGCGGGGTTTTCCCCGGCCGGAAAAAAGCTGAAACCTGTTTCCCATTGAAACCCGTCATGACCTGCCCCATCTAACTTGCATAGCCCATCGCGCAGGAGCCTCCATGAGCGACCAGCAAGAATTCCCCGAAGATCCCCGCGACTACGTCGATCCGGAAAATACCGAACAATCGAGTGCCCACGGCACCGGCCTGGCCCTGCCCGGACAGAGCCTGCCGGACAAGGTCTACATCATCCCGATCCACAATCGGCCGTTCTTCCCGGCCCAAGTGCTGCCGGTGATTGTCAACGACGAACCCTGGGCCGAAACCCTGGAACTGGTGAGCCAGTCCGAGCACCACTCCCTTGCCCTGTTCTACATGGACACGCCTGCCGAGGATCCGCGGCATTTCAATACGTCGGCGCTGCCGGAGTACGGCACCCTGGTCAAGGTCCATCACGCCAGCCGCGAGAACGGCAAGCTGCAATTTGTCGCCCAGGGCCTGACCCGGGTACGCATCCGCACCTGGCTCAAGCACCATCGGCCACCGTACCTGGTGGAAGTCGAATACCCGCACCAGCCCAGCGAACCCACAGATGAGGTCAAGGCCTACGGCATGGCGCTGATCAATGCGATCAAGGAGCTGCTGCCGCTCAATCCGCTGTACAGCGAAGAGCTGAAGAACTACCTCAACCGCTTCAGCCCCAACGACCCGTCGCCCCTGACCGACTTCGCCGCCGCCCTGACCTCTGCCACCGGCAACGAGTTGCAGGAGGTGCTGGACTGCGTGCCCATGCTCAAGCGCATGGAAAAAGTCCTGCCGATGCTGCGCAAGGAAGTCGAAGTGGCGCGCCTGCAGAAGGAGATTTCCGCCGAGGTCAATCGCAAGATCGGCGAGCACCAGCGTGAGTTCTTCCTCAAGGAACAGCTCAAGGTGATCCAGCAGGAGCTGGGGCTGACCAAGGACGACCGCAGCGCCGACCTGGAGCAGTTCGAGCAGCGGCTGAGCGGCAAGGTGCTGCCGGCCCAGGCGCAGAAACGCATCGCCGAGGAAATGAACAAGCTGTCGATCCTCGAAACCGGCTCGCCGGAATACGCCGTGACCCGCAACTACCTGGAATGGGCCACCGCCGTACCCTGGGGCGTCTACGGCGAGGACAAGCTCGACCTCAAGCACGCGCGCAAAGTGCTGGACCAGCACCACGCCGGCCTCGACGACATCAAGAACCGCATTCTCGAATTCCTCGCGGTGGGCGCCTACAAGGGCGAGATCAGCGGCTCCATCGTGCTGCTGGTGGGTCCGCCGGGCGTGGGCAAGACCAGCGTCGGCAAGTCCATTGCCGAATCCCTGGGGCGGCCGTTCTATCGCTTCAGTGTCGGCGGCATGCGCGACGAAGCCGAGATCAAGGGCCACCGCCGCACCTACATCGGCGCCCAGCCGGGCAAGCTGGTGCAGGCCCTCAAGGAAGTGGAGGTGATGAACCCGGTGATCATGCTCGACGAGATCGACAAGATGGGCCAGAGCTACCAGGGCGACCCGGCCTCGGCGCTCCTCGAAACCCTCGATCCGGAGCAGAACGTCGACTTCCTCGACCATTACCTGGACCTGCGCATGGACCTGTCCAAGGTGCTGTTCGTGTGCACCGCCAACACCCTGGATTCGATTCCCGGCCCGCTGCTCGACCGTATGGAAGTGATTCGCCTGTCGGGCTACATCACCGAAGAAAAACTCGCCATCGCCAAGCGCCACCTGTGGCCCAAGCAGCTGGAAAAGGCCGGCGTGGCCAAGACCAGCCTGAGCATCAGCGACAGCGCCCTGCGCACGGTGATCGACGGCTACGCCCGGGAAGCCGGGGTGCGCCAGCTGGAGAAACAGCTGGGCAAGCTGGTGCGCAAGGCGGTGGTCAAACTGCTGGACCAGCCGGACGCCACGATCAAGATCGGCCCCAAGGACCTGGAAGCCTCCCTGGGCATGCCGGTGTTCCGCAACGAGCAGGTCCTGAGCGGCACCGGGGTCATCACCGGCCTGGCCTGGACCAGCATGGGCGGCGCCACCCTGCCGATCGAGGCCACGCGGATCCACACCCACAACCGCGGTTTCAAGCTCACCGGGCAATTGGGGGACGTGATGAAGGAGTCGGCGGAAATCGCCTACAGCTACGTCAGCTCGCACCTCAAGCAGTTCGGCGGCGACAGCAAGTTCTTCGACGAAGCCTTCGTCCACCTGCACGTACCGGAAGGCGCCACGCCCAAGGATGGCCCGAGCGCCGGGGTGACCATGGCCAGCGCCCTGCTGTCCCTGGCGCGCAACCAGCCGCCGAAAAAAGGCGTGGCCATGACTGGTGAACTGACCCTCACCGGGCATGTGCTGCCGATTGGCGGGGTCCGTGAAAAAGTCATTGCCGCGCGGCGCCAGAAGATCCACGAGCTGATCCTGCCGGAGCCCAACCGCGGGCATTTCGAGGAGTTGCCGGACTACCTCAAGGAAGGCCTCACCGTGCACTTCGCCAAGCGTTTTGCCGACGTGGCCAAGGTCCTGTTCTAAATCCCTTCGCCGGCACGCCGGCTCCTACGGGTTATCCCTTGTAGGAGCCGGCGTGCCGGCGAACAGGCCATAACCGCCAACCTCCATCCCTGCCCCACACCGCCCATCATCTTCAGTTATGCTCGCCGTTCGTCACGAATGATCGGAGCTTCCTGACCCATGCCTGCACACCGCCTTCTTGCCTTGTTCAGTCTCGCCCTGCTGAGCGCTTGCGCCAGCCAGCCCAAGCAAAACGTCAGCGTGGAAAACCAGAACCAATGCCCACTGCAACTGCACAACGGGCAAACCCTGACCCTGACCCTGCCGAGCAACCCCACCACCGGCTATCGCTGGGCGATCCAGGATTCGGCCGGCGGCATCCTGCGCAAGGTCAGCCCCGAGGTCTACAGCAACCCCGAGGACACCGGCCTGGTGGGCAGCGGCGGGCAGTCGACCTGGCGCTTCCAGGCCTTCGCCACGGGCCAGGGCCGGCTGTTGCTGACCTACCAGCAACCCTGGGCCCCGGAAGAGGCCCCGGTGAAAGCCTTCGACTGCTCGATCACGGTCAACTGACATGGGCTGGCTGATCCTCGCGCTGATGGGCGCCGCCACTTTCATCTACGGGGTCAGCGTGCATGCCACGCTGCTCTGCCTGCTGGTCAAGCCGCTGCCGGTGCTGGCCCTGCTGGGCTGGCTGCATGATGCGCCGTCCGGGGACTACCGCCGCTGGATCATCCTCGGCCTGCTGTTCTCGGTGCTGGGTGACGTGCTGCTGGCCTGGCCTTCGGACCTGTTCGTGTTCGGCCTCGGGGCCTTCCTGGTGGCCCACCTGGCCTACCTCAAGGCTTACCTCAGCGATTGCCGGCGCCCGGCGCTGCTGCCACTGGCGGTGGCACTGGCCATCGGCGCGGGGCTGTTGAGCATTCTGATCGCCCACGGCCTGGGCCCGCTGCTGATCCCGGTGATCGTCTACGCCCTGACCATCAGCGCCATGCTCTGGCGCGCCCTGGCACGCCTCGGCTCAGCGGTGCCCAAACGCTCGGCGGCGCTGGCGGCCGCGGGGGCCCTGAGCTTCGCCTTCTCCGACGGCCTGATCGGTATCAGCCGCTTCGTGCTGGCCTTCGATGCCGCGCCCTACCTGATCATCATTTTCTACTGGCTGGGCCAGTGGGGCATCGCCGCTTCGGCGTTCAGCCAGAAGCCGCGCTGATCAGCCTGCGCCGGCAAGCCGGTCCCTACTTGCTGTAGGAGCCGGCTGGCCGGCGACAAGGGCCACACCTTGCGTCGCCCTTGCTCTGCTGAAGGCCCTGCGGGCCTTATCGCAGCCTGCGGCAGCCGCTACAATGCCGCCCTCTTTTTTATCTCCATCGCTGGAAATGCCGTGAGCAAAGAACCCGACCGCCTATTCGCCCAGCCCCTGGCCCAGGTGCCCGACTTCGCCTTCAACGAGGATGTGGTGCGGGTGTTCCCGGACATGATCAAGCGCTCGGTGCCGGGCTACCCGACCATTGTCGAGAACCTCGGGGTGCTGGCGGCGCAGTTCGCCCAGCCCAACAGCGTGCTCTACGACCTGGGGGCGTCCCTGGGCGCGGTGACCCAGGCCCTGCGCCGCCATGTGCGCACGGACGGTTGCCGGGTAATCGCCGTGGACAACTCGGCGGCCATGGTCGAGCGCTGCCGGGAATACCTCAACGGCCAGGATTCGATGTTCCAGGAGCTGCTGCCGGTGCAGGTGGTCGAAGGCGACATCCTGGCCCTGGAGTTCCAGCCCGCGTCGGTGGTGGCGCTGAACTTCACCCTGCAGTTCATCGCCCCCGAGCAACGGCTGGCCCTGCTCGGGCGCATCCGCCAGTCGTTGCTGCCCGGCGGCGCGCTGATCCTCTCGGAGAAGCTGCGCTTCAACGATGCCGAGGAGCACGCCCTGCTCACCGACCTGCACATCGCCTTCAAGCGCGCCAACGGCTACAGCGAACTGGAAATTGCCCAGAAGCGCAGCGCCATCGAAAACGTCATGAAGCCCGACAGCCTCGAAGAACACCGCGAACGCCTGCTGGCCGCCGGGTTCTCGAAAGTCGTGCCGTGGTTCCAGTGTCTTAACTTTGCCTCGTTGATTGCCCTGCCATGATTGATCTGTCCCCCCTCGCCCGCCGCCTGGCGGGCACGCCCCTGGCCGCCTGGGCCGCCGGTCTGCAAGCCCAGCTCGATGCCAAGATGGAAAAGGGCCATGGCGACCTTGAACGCTGGCAGAGCGCCCTGGACGCATTGCCGAACATCCAGCCCAGCGAAGTCGACCTGATCAACGGCCTGCGCCTGGACACCGACTGCGACGACGCCACCCGGGCGCAGATGCGCAGCGCGCTGATGGGCCTGTCACCCTGGCGCAAGGGCCCGTTCGACCTGTTCGGCGTGCACGTGGACACCGAATGGCGCTCGGACTGGAAATGGTCGCGGGTCGCCCCGCACCTGAACCTTGAAGGCAAACGCATCCTCGACGTCGGCTGCGGCAATGGCTACTACATGTGGCGCATGCTCGGCGCCGGCGCCCACAGCGTGATCGGCGTGGACCCCAACTGGCTGTTCTTCTGCCAGTTCCAGGCGGTGCAGCGCTACCTGTCGCAGCCTGCGGTGTGGCACTTGCCGTTTCCTTTCGAAGACCTGCCGGCCAACCTGGAAGGTTTCGACACGGTGTTTTCCATGGGGGTGTTCTACCACCGGCGTTCGCCCATCGAGCATCTGCTGGCGCTCAAGGACTGCCTGGTCAAGGGTGGCGAACTGGTGCTGGAAACCCTGGTGGTGGAAGGCGATCAACATCAGGTGCTGGTGCCGGAAGACCGTTATGCGCAGATGCGCAACGTGTGGTTCCTGCCCTCGGTGCCGGCCCTGGAGCTGTGGCTGCGGCGCGCCGGGTTCAGCGATGTGCGCTGCGTGGATGTCAGCGTGACCAGCGTCGAGGAGCAGCGCGGCACCGAGTGGATGAAGTACCAGTCCCTGAGCGACTTCCTCGACCCCAACGATCACAGCAAGACCATCGAAGGCCTGCCGGCGCCGATGCGCGCGGTGATTGTCGCCAGAAAATAACCCCGCCTTCCCCCTGTAGGAGCTGGCCGGGCGGCGTTCCGCTTGCCAGCGAAGGCGCCCGTCAAAGCGGTGCAAGGCTCAAGGGCCTCTTCGCCGGCAAGCCGGCTCCTACGGTTTGGTGTACGCCGCGAACCGGTTTGCGCTCAGCGCGCCCGGCGCGCCTTGAAGAATTCGCTCAACACCGTGCCGCACTCTTCGGCCAGCACCCCGCCCTCGTACAGCACCCGATGATTGAGAAACCCCTGGGTGAAGAACTGACCCTGGCTCTGCACGATGCCGGCCTTGGGTTCCAGGGCGCCGTACACCACGCGGGCAATGCGCGAGTGGACGATCAAGCCGGCGCACATGCTGCAAGGTTCCAGGGTCACGTACAGGGTGCTGCCGGGCAGGCGATAGTTGCTCACCGCCTGGGCCGCCGCGCGGATCGCCACCATCTCGGCGTGGGCGCTGGGGTCGCTGCCGCTGATCGGGCAGTTGTAGCCGCGGCCGATGATCTGGCCATCCAGCACCAGCACCGCGCCCACCGGCACTTCGCCCAGGGCCGCGCCCTGGGCGGCCAGGGCCAGGGCTTCGCGCATGAAGTCCTGGTCGCGGCTGCGGTCGATGATCGGCGCCGGGCGTATCTGGCGCATCACGCCACCTCGATGGCGGCCATCAGGCCGGTTTCCATGTGGTCGATCACGTGGCAGTGGAACATCCAGACCCCAGGGTTATCCGCCACCAGCGCCACGCGGGCACGCTCGTTCTTGCCCAGCAGGTAGGTGTCGGTGAAGTAGGGGGTGATCTTCTTGCGGTTCGAGGCGATGACCTTGAAGCTCATGCCGTGCAAGTGGATCGGGTGTTGGTACTGAGTCATGTTCTTCAATTCGAAAATGTAGCTCTTGCCCTTTTTCAGCGTGGCAATCGGGCGGTCGGCGCAGGTCTTGTCGGTGATGTCCCAGGCCTGGCCGTTGATCTGCCACAGGCTCGGCGGCTGGCCATTGTCCACGTTCACCGAGACCGAGCCAACCCACTCGAAATTGAAGTTGAGCTTCTCGGCATTGTCGAGATCCGGCTCGGCCACCGGGTTGGCCGGCAGGGCTGGCGGCCACTGAGTCGGCGCATCGCTGTTGGCCACCGAACGCAAGGTGCCCAGGCGCACCGGCCCGTTGCGCAGGGACAGTTCCTGCCCCGCCGCCGGCGCCTTGATCGCCAGGCAGATGCGCATGCCCGGGCCCAGCCAGTATTCCTTGCCCAACGGACGCGGCTCGATGGGGTTGCCATCCAGTGCGTAGATCTGCGCTTCGACGTCGGGAATGTTGATGCGATAGGTCAGGGTGTTGTCGAGGTTGAGCAGGCGCACCCGGGTGATCTGCCCCGCCGGCAGGTCGATCACCGCCTGGGACACGCCGTTGATGGTGGACAGGCGCCCGGCGGTGCCGCCCCGCGCCGCTTCCCGCGGGACGCTGAAGGGCGTGAATGCGCCCTCTTCATCCACGTGCCAGCTTTTCAGGCTCAGGGTGCGTTCGTACTGGAAGCCGGTAGGCTCGCGCTCCTCGACGATCAGCGGGCCCACCAGGCCGCGACCCAGTTCCTCGCTGCTGTTGACGTGGGGGTGATACCAGTAGCTGCCGGCATCCGGCACGCGGAACTTGTAGTCGAAGTATTCCCCCGGCAGCACCGGCAGTTGCGAGACGTAAGGCACGCCGTCCATTTCCAGGGGCAGGCGGATGCCATGCCAGTGGATGGTGGTGGCCACCGGCAGGTGGTTGATGAAGCGCACCCGCAGCCACTCGCCCTGGCGCACCCGCAGCTCGGTGCCCGGTGCCGATGGGCCGAAAGCCCAGGCCTCGGTCTTGTGCCCCGGCACCAGTTCCACATCCAGCGGCGCGGCGATCAGCTCGTAGTCGTGGCCCGCCTCGGCGTCAGCCATTTTCCCCAGCCAGTAGCGCGAGGCGCCGCCCGCTCCCACGCCCACCACTACCAGACCGGCCAGACCACCGAGTATTTGTCGACGGGTAAAGGACATGGACTCAACTACCTCACGTATCCGCGGCGGGCCCAGGCCCGCAAAAGGCGAATACGATACACCCGCAGTTGAGAAACAGTAAGGCCGGCGCGGCGACCGGACGCAGGCGGGACGGGGAAACGATGGGTATTTTCGGGAGCCTGCTCCCTGGCAAGCCCGTTGCTCTTGTAGGAGCCGGCTTGCCGGCGAACAAGCCCCTCAGCCCTGCAATCCCAACAGCAGATGCACCACACCACCGGCCAGGGGCATCACTGCCGGCACCCCCGCCACTCGCAGGGCGCTGCTGTCCAGCAACTGCGGATCATGCAGTTCCAGGCGCAGGCGGGTCAGGGCCAATGGTTGTTGGCTCTTGATGTTGGCGCTGCCACCCAGTGCCGCCAGCATCGCGTCACTCAGAACACTGCCCTTGGCCTGGGGGGCCTTCGGCTGATCAGGGATCAGGTCTGGAGTCAGGGCCTTCCAGAACGCCCGTTGCAATTTCTCGAACATCTTCAGTTCTCCAGAACCAGTGAGTCGGCGGCGACTTGCTGCCGTTGCAGGCATTCACGTACCTGAACCGCGTCTTCCAGATCGATGATCCGCGCTGCCAAGGCCTGGCACTCGCTCAGATCCAACTCCCGCACCCGGGCCTTGATGGCGGGGATCAACGGCACGCTCACCGACAGTTCATCCACCCCCAGGCCCAGCAACAGCGGCACCGCCAGGGTTTCGGAAGCCAGGGCGCCGCAGACGCCGACCCACTTGCCGTGGGCATGGGCGGCCTGCACCGTGCGGGCGATCAGGCGCAGCACCGCAGGGTGAAAGCTGTCGGCCTGACCGGCCAGGCGCGGATGATCGCGGTCCATGGCCAGGGTGTACTGGGTCAGGTCGTTGGTGCCGATGGAGAAGAAATCCACCTCCGGGGCAAAACGATCCGCCATCAAGGCCGCCGAAGGCACCTCGATCATGATCCCCAGCTTGGGCCGCTCCACGAGGCCCAGGGCCCGGACCTCGTCATCGAGCAACTGGCGCGCCTGACGCAGCTCCGCCAGTTGGCTGACCATCGGCAGCATGATGTGCAGGCGGGCCTGCCCGGCACAGGCGAGCATCGCCCGGAACTGCTCGCGCAGCAGTTCGGGACGCTCCAGGCACAGGCGGATACCCCGCAGCCCGAGAAAAGGGTTGGCTTCGCTGTCCATGGGCACATAGGCCAGGGGCTTGTCGCCGCCCACGTCCAGGGTCCGCACCACCAGATTGCGCGTCGGCCCCAGGGCCTGGGCAATGGCCTGGTAAGTCGCGGCCTGCTCCTCGGGGCTCGGGGCCTGGCTGCGGTCCTGGTAGAGGAACTCCGAGCGCAACAGGCCAACGCCTTCGCCGCCCAGGCTCATGGCCTGCTCGGCCTCGGCCAGGGAAGCAATATTGGCCGTCACCTCCAGGTGATGACCGTCGCGGGTCACCGCAGGATGCGCGGCCTGGGCCAGGTCCTGCTGCTGGCGCTGGCGTTGCTGCTGACGCAGGGCCTGCAATTGCTGCACCCGTTGCGGGTCCGGGTCCGTATGCAGTTCGCCGCGATCGGCATCCAGCAGGACCCGGGTGCCGTTGGCCAGGGACAGGACCCGAGGCGACAGGCCACAGATCGCCGGCAGGCCCAGGGCCCGGGCCAGAATCGCCACATGGCTGGTGGCGCCGCCCCCGACGGTGACAAACCCCAGCACCTTGGTGGTGTCCAGGCTCGCGGTCTGCGACGGGGTCAGTTGCTCGGCAATCAGGATCGCCTGATCCGGCAGGATCAGGGCTGGCTCCTGCACCCCGAGAAGCAGCTTGAGCACCCGCTGGCCTACATCCGCCAGATCCACCGCGCGCTCGGCCAGCAGGCTGCTGCCCAGGCCCTTGAACAACTCGGCGGTGGCTTCGATGGCGCTGTTCCAGGCAAAGGCCGCGCTCTTGCCATTGGCGATCAGGGCGTGGGCCTGCTCCAGCAGGCTCGGGTCATCGAGCAGCTCCTGATGGGCCCGGAAGATGTCCTGCTGCGCGTCAGCGCTGGCGCTGTCGCGCAGCCACTGCAGAGCCGCCCGGGCCTGGCTCAGGGCCTGCTCCAGAGACTCGCGCTCCTGCTGCGGGCGGGTTGCCGCCTCGCGTATCTGCAGGCTCTGCTCGGCCACCTGCAGCACCTGACCAAATGCCGAGCCCGGTGACGCGCAAACGCCTCGCCACAACGGATCCAGCGCTTCATCAACCACGACTCGCGGCTCGGGGCTTGCTGCGGCGCTGATCTTTTCGCCACAACCGGAGGCCAGCAGCTCCACCAGCGCCTGGATCGCCTGCTCGGCATCCGCGCCCACGGCGCTGACCTGCAAGGCATCGCCCTGCACGGTCTGCAAGGCCATGATCGACACCAGGGACTTGGCATTGGCCAAGTCCTGGCGCCGGTGCAGGCAGATATTCGCGGCAAAGCCCTTGGCGGCCTGGGCCAGCAGCGCCGCCGGGCGCGCATGCAGGCCCTGGGGGTTGCCAAGGATCAGCGGTTTGGAAAACAGCGCCTCAGCTTCAGCGTCCTCGGCCTTGGCACCTTCCTCTGCGGAGGCGGGCTCGATCTGCAACACCGGCTGTCCCAGCTCCACCAGCAGTCGGTCGCCGACCAGCCCGGTCACCGCTTCGCCGCTGACCACCAGCATCAGGGTCAGCAGGCTGCGGGCATGCAGGGCCAGGTAGTCGGCGTCGAACTCGATCAGCGGCTGGCCGGCCGTGACCTGCTGGCCTTCCTCGATCAGGCAGGTGAAGCCCTTGCCTGCCAGGTTCACCGTGTCCAGCCCGATGTGCATCAACACCTGCTGGCCCTGTTCGCCGGTGATGCTCAGCGCGTGGCCGCTGCGCTGCAGGTTGCTGACCACCCCGGACAGCGGTGCGCAGAGGGTTTGGGAAGTCGGGTCGATGCACAGCCCGTCACCGATCACCCGGCTGGAAAACACCGGGTCCGGGACCTGCTCCAGGGGCAGCAGCACCCCGGACAGGGGCGCGAGCAATTGCAAGGGTTGGGTTATGGCCATGACGTCACCTGCTGTTGATTCCTTGAAGTGCCGATGGAGCGCGAGCCCCGACAGCATCGCTTATTTCCACCAGTACTCGACCTGCAAGCCGACGTTCGCGCCATGCCGGGCGCTGCCGAACACGCCGCTGTCGGACAGCGCGGAACCGGCCGCCAGCTCATTGGCCGCGCGCTTGGCGGCCTCGTTCCAGCTGGCATAGGTGTAGTACAGCCGCACCTCCGGCCGGGCCCAGAAGTCCGGGCCCTTGGGTGACCAGGTGGGTGCGAAGGTGAACTTGCTGAGTTTGCGGGTGCCCCCGGGCGCCTCCACCTGATCGTGGCCGAACTCGGTCACCAGCTTGAACTGCTCGGTGATGGCGTAGGCCGGGCGCACGCCCAACGAGATCCAGTTCTGATCCTGGCCGTCGGGGCGAATGTCCTTCTGATAGACCGCCTCCACCTGGCCGCCGAAGCGCGGGGTCAGTTGCCAGTCGAAGAACTCCACCAGGCGATAGCTCTTGTTGCTGTCATCCAGGTAGGTGTTGCCGGTGTAGCCCAGGCCGGTGCCGGGGCCTTCGCCATATTGCAGGGCGAGTTTGTTCTTGCCGCCGAAAAAGTCCTTCTGCACATGCTGGGTGGTGATCGCCCAACCATTGTGGGCACCGCGGCGATCGGGCTTTTCCAGGTAGCTCAGGCCCAGTTCCAGCTCGCCGCCGGGGTTGGTCTGGAAGCCGGCGACGTTGAAGTCATGACGGCTCACCGCCTGCTTCTGATAGAGATTGTCCTTGCGGGAAAAGGCGTAGCTGTATTTCAGATCGCCAATGCGCACGTCCTCGACCCCGCCGCCGGTGGCGCTCTGGTTCCAGTAGTAGAAGTCGGAGATATGGATGTCGTTACGCTTGTAGTAACGGCGCCCGGCCCACAGCGAACCGCCATTGAGGCTGGGCAGGTTCGACCACTGGGCGTACATCTGCGGCATCCGCGCCGAACCGTTCTCGCCCTGGAAGCTCAGGTTGCGGTCGTAGCGGTTGTACAGCGAGGCCATGCCGTCGACGCTGAGCACCGAGCCGTCGTCCAGGGTGTACAGGTCCTGGCGCAGTTCCAGCTCGGCGTACTGCTCGCACTCGTTGCCCAGGCGGTACTTGGACTGCGCGCCGGGCAACTGGAAGCAGGACTGCGAGCCGCTGTTGACCGAGGTGCCCAGGCCACTGCGCAGGTAGCCGGCAAACTCCAGGGCCTGGGCCGGAAAAGGCAAGGCCAGGCACAGGCAGGACGCCGCCAGACCGCGATTTATTGTTGTTCTCATAAGCCACCCATTATTTTTATTGTGTTGTTCGAATTCGTCGGCGCCGGTTGGCCGGCGGATGCGCTGGGCCAGAAAGATCCCCTGGCCCGGTTCGCCGGCCAGCCGGCTGCTACAGGGTCAGGTGCAGAACGAAGGATTCGTAGGGCCGCAGGTGCACGTGCCGGCTGCGGGGCTCGTGGTCCGGGTAGTTGCTGATCAGCAGGCGCTGTTGCATGCCCGCGCCGATTACCGCTTCCGGCAACTCGACCTGGCACGGCGCGCCGTAGAAGTTGTTCACCACCAGCAGGCGCTCGCCCTCGCCCTCGCGCACATAGGCCCAGACTTGCCGATGCTCGGGCAGCAGCTGGCGATAGAGGCCGTGCTGGATCAGCGCTTCCTGGCGGCGCAAGGCGATCAGCCGACGGTAGTGATGCAGCACCGAATCCTGGTCGTCGAGTTGCGCCTCGACATTGATCTGGCTGGCGTTGGCCGGTATCCCGATCCAGGGCTCGGCGCCGCTGAAACCGGCGTTGGCCCCGGCATGCCACTGCATCGGCGTGCGTCCGTTGTCCCGGGATTTCTGCTGGATCGCCGCCATGATGACCTGCGGGTCTTCACCGGCCTCGCGCTTGAGGCGGTGGATGTTCAGGGTCTCGACATCGCGGTACTGCTCGATGCGCTCGAAATGCGGATTGGTCATGCCCAGCTCTTCGCCCTGATAGACGAAAGGCGTGCCCTGGAGCAGGTGCAGCGCGGTGGCCAGCATCTTCGCCGAGACCACCCGGTGTTCGCCGTCATCGCCAAAGCGCGAGACCACCCGCGGCTGGTCGTGGTTACACCAGAACAGCGCATTCCAGCCGCCGCCGGCCTGCATGCCGGTTTGCCAATCGGAGAGGATGCGCTTGAGTTCGAGGAAGTCGAAATCGGCCCGCAGCCACTTCTGCTGGTTGGGGTAGTCCACCTTCAGGTGATGGAAGTTGAAGGTCATCGACAACTCCTTCGACTCCGGATGGGAATAGCGGATGCAGTGCTCCAGGCGGGTGGAGGACATCTCGCCGACATTCACCAGATCGTGGCCGGCGAACACTTCCCGATGCATCTCCTGCAGGTACTGGTGGACGTTGGGGCCGTCGGTATAGAAGCGGCGGCCGTCACTCTGGTCCTCGGGGAAATCCGCCGGTTTGGAGATCAGGTTGATCACGTCGAGGCGGAAGCCGCCGACGCCCTTGTCGCGCCAGAAACGCATCATCTTGAACACCTCGGCGCGCACCTGGGGGTTGTCCCAGTTGAGGTCGGCCTGGGTGTGATCGAACAGGTGCAGGTAGTACTGCCCGGTCTGGGCCTCGTATTCCCAGGCGGAGCCGCCGAACTTGGATTCCCAGTTGTTGGGCTCATCGCGCCAGATGTAGAAGTCCCGGTAGGGGTTGTCCAGGCTGCTGCGGGCCTGCTGGAACCAGGCGTGCTCGATGGAGGTGTGGTTGACCACGATATCCAGCATCAGCTTGATCCCGCGCTTGCCGGCTTCGGCGATCAGCAGCTCGCAATCGGCCATGCTGCCGTAGCTGGGATCGATGGCGTAGTAGTCGCTGATGTCGTAGCCATTGTCCCGCTGTGGCGAGCGCAGGAACGGCGTCAGCCACAGGCAGTCGACCCCCAGCCAGTGCAGGTAGTCGAGCTTGTCCACCACGCCCAGCAGGTCGCCGGTGGGCCGCCCTTGGTGGCTGTGAAAACTCTTCGGGTAGATCTGGTAGATCACCGAACGCTGCCAGTCTTGCATGGGGGAATCCTTTGGAAAGTACGAGGACATTCGCCGGCGAGCCGGCGCCTACAGGGCGGGTCAGGCCACGCGATAGCCGGGCCGGATGATCTTCAGGCTCAGGCCGCAGGTCAGGACAAAAGGCACCACCAGGGCGATGACCATGCCGATGACGAACATCGGGATGTACTGGGGAATGATCGAGATGAACCCCGGCAGCCCGCCGACGCCGATGGCCGAGGCCTGGACCTTGTTCAGCGACAGGAACACGCAGCCCAGGGCCGAGCCGATCAGCGCGGCATAGAAGGGAAACTTGTAGCGCAGGTTGACGCCGAACATCGCCGGCTCGGTGATGCCGAAGTAGGCGGAAATCGCCGAGGTCGACGCCATGCTGCGATCACGGGCGTTGCGGCTCATGGTGAACACCGCCAGGGCCGCGCTGCCCTGGGCCAGGTTGGACATGACGATCATCGGCCAGATGAAGGTGCCGCCCTGGGTGGCAATCAGTTGCAGGTCGACCGCCAGGAACATGTGGTGCATGCCGGTGATCACCAGTGGCGCATAGAGCAGGCCGAAGATCGCGCCGCCGAGCATGGGCGCCAGTTCGAACAGGGTGACCACGCCTTCGGTGATCAGAATCCCCAGGTGCCGGGTCACCGGACCGATGATCGCCAGGGCCAGCACGCCGGTGACCACGATGGTGGTGATGGGCACCACCAGCAGGGTGATGGCGTTGGGCACCCGGGCGCGCAGCCATTTTTCGATCACGCTCATCACATAGGCCGCCAGCAGGATCGGCAGGATCTGCCCCTGATAGCCCACCTTCTCGATCTGGAACAGACCGAAGATGTCGAAGTACGGCAGGCTCTGGCCATCCAGCCCGGCCACCGCCTTGCCGTAGTTCCAGGCGTTGAGCAGATCGGGGTGGACCAGCATCAGGCCCAGGACGATGCCCAGGATCTCGCTACCGCCAAAGCGCTTGGCCGCCGACCAGCCCACCAGGGCCGGGAGGAACACGAAGGAGGTGTTGGCCATCAGGTTGATCAGGCTCCAGAGCCCGTCGAGGCCCGGGTAGGCCTCAAGCAGGGTCTTGCCCTCGATGAACATGCCCTTGGCCCCCAGCAGGTTGTTCACCCCCATCAGCAGGCCGGCGATGATCAGCGCCGGCAGGATCGGCATGAACACATCGGAGAACACCCGCACCAGGCGCTGCATGGCGTGGGTCTTCTGGGCGCCCTTGTCCTTCACGTCGGCAATGGTCGAGGCCGCCAGACCGGTCTGTTGGCGCAAGGCCGCATAGACCTTTTCCACTTCGCCGGGGCCGATCACCACCTGATACAGGCCACCGGTGAAGAACGAGCCCTTGACCAGGTCGATCTGGTTGAGGGTGGCGCTGTCGACCAGGCTCGGGTCCTTGAGGGCCAGGCGCAGGCGGGTCACGCAGTGGGCCGCCTGTTCGAGGTTGTCGGCGCCACCGAGGCTGTGCAGCAACTCGCTGGCGATCGTTGAATAGTCGTGGCTCATGCTTGTTCTTCCACCTGAGATTTTTGTTATTGGCAGCACGCCGAGGGGCAACTTACTCGTCTGTACGAGTTAAATCAACAACTCGTACAGACGAGTTTGAAATTTTCTTCCGCCACCGCCTTGCGCCGGGTGGTTTCCGCCTGGGAAAGCCTGGCCCGGGCGCATGGACAAATGCCCCGTCCAGCCCTTAAGGTGCCTGCCTTGAGCACAGTCCGGCACAGAGCCATCCCATGAGCAAATACAACCAGATCTACAGTGATCTGCTTGCCAGCATCACCACCGAACGCCTGGAGCGTGGCGCCCGCCTGCCTTCGGAAAGCGAACTGATGGACAGCTACCAGGCCAGCCGCGGCACCGTGCGCAAGGCCATCGAACTGCTGCAGGAGCGCGGCTTCGCGCAGAAGATCCATGGCAAGGGCACCTTCGTGCTCTCGCCCAATCCCATCGAGTTCCAGCTGGGCGGCATCGTCAGCTTCCAGGAAACCTATCCGCGCCTGGGGGATGACGTCAGCACCGAGGTGGTGGAGTTCAGCCAGTTCCCCCTGCAAGGCGCGCTGCTCAATCACCTGCAGGCCGAAGAAGGCAGCCTGATCACCCGCATCAAGCGCGTGCGGCGAATCGACGGCAAGCGGGTGATTCTCGACATCAACCATTTTGTCGCCGAGCTGATTCCGGGGCTGGACCGGCAGATCGCCGAGCATTCGATCTACGCCTACATCGAACAGACCCTGCAACTGAACATCAGCTATGCCCAGCGCACCATCGAGGCCAGCCCGCGGAGCAAGGACGACCAGCAGTTGCTCGACCTGGACGGCCAGAGCCATGTGATCGTGGTGAGCAACCAGACCTTTCTGCAGGACGGGCGGCAGTTCGAGTACACCGAATCACGGCACACCCTGGACAAGTTCTACTTCTCCGACGTGGCCCGGCGCTAAGCCCTGCCCCGTCAGCCCAGCAGGGCCGCCAGCTCAGCGCTGAGGGGGCCAATGCGCTGCGCCTCCTTGGCGGTATTCACCTGCTGCGCCACCCGCGCCACCTCGATCACCGGATGCTTGAGGGGATAACCGCCCTTGCTGTCCAGCCAGCTCAGGACCTCCGCCAGGTGCCACAGCGAGGTGCTGCCCTCATGGATCGCCAGGGGAAAGCTGTCGGCGTGGCCAAGCATCAGCTTGCGCATGTTCTGCCGTGACACCCCGACGATCTCGGCGATCTCGCTGAGGCCGACGAAATCCGGACTGGCCTCCACCAGCCGCGCCTCGGGGATGATGCGCTTGATATCCCCCAGGGCACTGAGCAGCGCTGCCTCGGCGCTCTCGGCCTCGCGACTGAACTCCAGGGCCAGGCGCCCGGCCAGGCCGGTGCCGACCAGGACGTCGGTGCACCCCGCCGCACCGAGGCGCTCCACCAGTTGCAGCGGATCACAGCCCTCCAGCGGCAGCAGATAGTTGAGGGTGAACAGGTATTCCATGGTGCTTACTCCTGACGGGCTGCCGGCGCCTTGGCCCCACGCAGCTGGTTCACGGTGCAGTTGTCGATCACCCGGCATAGCGCCCGGGCGTGCTGGGTCGGGTTCTTCGGGGTCCGCCAGACACTGGTGACGCAGAACTCGCCACAGCGACACACTTCGTTGTTGTACGGGCAGTAGATCCGCCCCCACGCATGGCCACCACCGACCTCGATGCGCCAGCCCTGCCATTCGGCGTAGCGCAGGGCCATTTCAATGTCCTTCTTGGGATGAGTTGCACGAGCCATCCATAGCCTCCAGTATCGTCAGGAACACAAGGTTGTCAATTGACAACCCAATACAATCCGATCAATGCCGCTCAGCGACAATTCGCTGCAAGGGCAAAACACTGAGGGACGACTTCAAAGGTACACGGCACCCCGGAGGCTCGACGGGGCAATGTCTTTCCCGGTATTGCGTGAACGCGAAAAACCCGGGTTTTCCAATACCTGGACATACAAATGGCGATCCACCCAAGGTGCGATCGCCATTTGTCTTGCAACGCAGTGACTTCAGTCGACAAACCGACTGAGACGTTCTGCTCCCACCTCCGTCACCCGGACCATGGCACTGACCACCACCCCGTCGCACCGATCGTGAGCGACCACATTCCAGCCATTGGGCATCACCCGGACACGTGAGGTTCCGGCCTTGGCCAACACCTGAACATTCAATACCTGGCCGGCCACCATGGGCTCGGAGCGTCCCGCAACGCGGTAACCCAGTACCTGAGGCGCCTGGATCCGCTGCCTGCCCATGCCATAACCGCAGTATTCAAACACCGCACTGAATCCCTGGGCGTCCAGTACTTCCTGGATCGCGCTGCCGATGGCCCCCAGGGACTCACCACCGCGTACCTGTCGCAAGCCCTGCTCCAGAGCGTCCTTGGCAGCGCTCAACAAGCGCAGTTGTTCTGTGCTGGCGCCGGGCGTGGCAAAGGTCCAGGACTGCGCCCCATACCCCTTGCGCGATGACACCACGACCTCGACCTTGACCAACGCACTGGCCGGCAAGCATTTCTCCGAGGGCAGGCAACCGATCAGCTCCGCATTCACCGAGACAGGAACGGCTGCGGGGTATCCCTTGTAGCCCACCAGCGCAGGCAGTAACTGCCGGCTATCAAGCTGCTGCAGCACATGTTCCTGAATCTCCAGACGCGACACCCCCTCCACCATAAACGGCTTGAGCGACAGCAGAATGTCCGTCACCTCGGCAGCGAGGCGCCGCTCTTCAGCCACGATCTCCTGCTCCGGCAAGGCGCCGATCAGCGCAAAGGCTTCGCGATTGTCCGCGGCAAAACGATCAAAACGCGACAATGGCTGCGCCATCGCGCTCGGCAGTTCAGGCGCTTCTGCCGCCAGGCCCAAGGTTCGCAGCAGCTTGCCAAACACACTCATCTCAACATCCCTATCCGATGACCCGCCCCGCAGGACGGTCGATATTCTTTAGCAAGAAGGCCCCTGATCTCGCGATCAGGGGCCTTCTTGGCGGACTAGAAAATACTCGTCCATTTCACCCGAGCCTGACTCTCGTGAGGCTGCGGGATCATTCCCACTCGATGGTGGCCGGCGGCTTGCTCGACACGTCGTAGGTGACGCGGGAGATGCCTTCGATTTCGTTGATGATCCGGCCGCTGACGGTTTCCAGCAGCTCGTAAGGCAGGTGTGCCCAACGTGCGGTCATGAAGTCGATGGTTTCCACGGCGCGCAGGGCCACGACCCAGGCGTAACGACGGCCATCGCCCACCACGCCCACCGATTTCACCGGCTGGAACACGACGAATGCCTGGCTGACTTTGTGGTACCAGTCGGCCTTGCGCAGTTCTTCGATGAAGATGTGGTCGGCGCGACGCAGCAGGTCGGCGTATTCCTTCTTCACTTCACCGAGGATGCGCACGCCCAGGCCCGGGCCCGGGAACGGGTGACGGTAGACCATGTCGTACGGCAGGCCCAGCTCCAGGCCCAGACGGCGGACTTCGTCCTTGAACAGCTCACGCAGCGGTTCAACCAGCTTGAGGTTCATTTCTTCCGGCAGGCCGCCCACGTTGTGGTGCGACTTGATCACGTGGGCCTTGCCGCTTTTCGCGCCAGCCGACTCGATCACGTCCGGGTAGATGGTGCCCTGGGCCAGGTACTTGATGTTTTCCAGCTTGCAGGATTCGGCATCGAACACGTCGATGAAGGTGCGGCCGATGATCTTGCGCTTCTTCTCCGGGTCGGATTCACCGGCCAGGTTGCTGAGGAACTGCTCCTCGGCGTTGGCGCGGATCACCTTGACGCCCATGTTCTCGGCGAACATGGCCATCACTTGCTCGCCTTCGTGCAGGCGCAGCAGGCCGTTGTCGACGAAAACGCAGGTCAGCTGGTCGCCGATGGCCTTGTGCAGCAGGGCCGCCACCACCGAGGAGTCGACACCACCGGACAGGCCCAGCAGGACGTTGTCGCTGCCGACCTGGGCGCGGATCTGGGCAATGGCGTCTTCGGCGATCTTCGACGGGGTCCACAGCGCTTCACAGCCGCAGATATCGAGGATGAAGCGCGACAGAATGCGGCCGCCCTGCTTGGTGTGGGTCACTTCCGGGTGGAACTGCACGCCGTAGTAACGCAGGTCATCGTTGAACATGCCGGCAATCGGGCAGCTCGGGGTGCTGGCCAGGATGTGGAAGTCCTTGGGCATCTTGGTGACCTTGTCACCGTGGCTCATCCACACATCGAGACCGAACAGGCCGTCGGCGTCGACGTGGTCTTCGATGCCGTCCAGCAGGCGGCTCTTGCCCACCACATCAACCCGGGCGTAACCGAATTCGCGCAGTTCGGAACCTTCGACCTTGCCGCCCATTTGCTCGGCCATGGTCTGCATGCCGTAGCAGATGCCGAAGACCGGGACGCCCAGATCGAACACCGCTTGCGGGCAGCGAGGGCTGTTGGCTTCGTGCACGGACTCGGGGCCGCCGGCGAGGATGACGCCTTTGGGAGCGAATTCGCGGATCGCTTCGTCGTCCATGTCGAACGGATGCAGTTCGCAGTAGACCCCGATTTCACGCACGCGGCGGGCGATCAGTTGGGTGTACTGGGAACCGAAGTCGAGGATCAGAATGCGGTGGGCGTGAATGTCGAGGGCCATGGTCAGTCTCGTCTAATTTCAGAAACGACACGGGGCTGAAAAACACAGCCCCGGTTACTAAATTCGTCGATCGCCTCCGGGCCTGGGCCTGGAGGCGATCACTATCAACCTACGCGATAGTTTGGCGCTTCCTTGGTGATCTGCACGTCGTGGACGTGGGATTCAGCCATGCCGGCGCCGGTGATGCGGACAAACTCCGGCTTGGTGCGCATTTCTTCGATGTTGGCGCTACCGGTGTAGCCCATGGAAGAACGCAGGCCACCCATCAGCTGATGGATGATCGCGGTCAGGGTGCCCTTGTACGGCACACGACCTTCGATACCTTCCGGTACCAGCTTCTCGGCACCCGCGGAGGAGTCCTGGAAGTAGCGGTCGGAAGAGCCCTGGGCCTGGGACATGGCGCCCAGGGAACCCATGCCACGGTAAGCCTTGTAGGAACGACCCTGGAACAGTTCGATCTCGCCCGGAGCCTCTTCGGTACCGGCGAACATCGAACCCATCATCACGCAGGAGGCACCGGCCACGATGGCCTTGGACAGGTCACCGGAGAAACGGATACCGCCGTCGGCGATCAGGGGAACGCCCGTGCCGACCAGGGCCGCTGCAACATTGGCGATCGCGCTGATTTGCGGCACGCCGACACCGGCAACGATACGGGTGGTGCAGATCGAGCCAGGGCCGATACCGACCTTGACCGCGTCGGCGCCGGCTTCGGCCAGGGCCTTGGCTGCAGCGCCGGTAGCGATGTTGCCGCCGATCACCTGGACCTCAGGGAAGTTCTCCTTGACCCAGCGAACGCGGTCGATCACGCCCTTGGAGTGACCGTGGGCGGTGTCTACCACCACCACGTCGACACCGGCGTTGACCAGCGCGGCAACGCGATCGCCGGTGTCCTTACCCGTGCCGACCGCAGCGCCGACGCGCAGGCGACCTTGGTCGTCCTTGCTGGCCAGCGGGTAGGCCTTGGCTTTTTCGATGTCGTTGACGGTCATCATGCCCTTGAGGGCGAAGGCGTCGTCGACGATCAGTACGCGCTCGATGCGGTGCTTGTGCAGCAGCTCGCGGACGGCGGTCTTGTCGGCGCCTTCCTTGACGGTGACCAGACGCTCTTTAGGCGTCATCACTTCGCGAACGCTGACGTCCAGACGGCTTTCGAAACGCACGTCGCGGGAAGTCACGATGCCCACCAGGTCGCCGTTGTGCAGCACGGGCACACCGGAGATGTTGTGCATGTTGGTCAGCTCGAGCAGATCACGCACGGTGGCGTCGGCTTCGATGGTGATGGGGTCTTTGACCACACCGGCTTCGAAACGCTTGACCTTGCGCACTTCGGCAGCTTGCTGCTCGATGGTCATGTTCTTGTGGATGATGCCGATGCCGCCTTCCTGAGCCATGGCGATTGCCAGACGGGCTTCAGTGACGGTGTCCATGGCGGCGGAAACCAGTGGAATATTCAGCTCGATGCCACGGGTCAAACGGGTCTTTAGACTGACTTCATTAGGCAGTACTTCGGAATAACCGGGCACTAAGAGGATGTCGTCGAAGGTGAGGGCTTCTTGGCTGATACGCAGCATCGCGGGGGCTCCCGGGCGGGAAAATGGAAGCGCGCCATTATACTCAGACACCTACCCGGGCTCAATGTAAAACTCTGTCTAATATTGCTGGAGTGATAGATGGAGATATCCGCGCGCTACAACTCGACCTTGACCCAACTTATCGGTTGATCCAGCCAGTCGGCGAACTCGTCGATAAAACTCTGTTTGAAACCCGCTTCGGCCCAGTTGTTGAAGATAAAGCCCAAGTTGGAAAAGCCGCATTCCTGAAGAAACAGAAAGCCGTTGATGTCATCTTCATGACCGCACTCGGGACAGGTGAAGTTATCGGTCCGCCCCGGCATCCAGTCTTCCAGGCTCTCGAACAGCGCCTCGCCGATTTCCTGGCGGCATTCGGCGCAGCCGGCTTCTTCGAGGAAGCCCTTGGCCGGGGTATAGATGCAGCGCTTGGTGATGATCTCCAGGCCATTGATCGGCTCGCCGAAGGGCAGCGCCTCTGGCCGCAGCACCACGTCCCGTGCCCCCGGCGCAATCGCATGGCCCATGCGATTGCCGGTACGCCCGCAGGTGCTCAGGGTTTCCTCGACGATGTTCTTGCGCACCAGCCAGCGCACGATGGCCCGGGCCCGGGGCTCGTGCACCGGCAGGGTGGAGATTTTCGGGACGAGGATGCTTTGCGAGTTCATGGATAACCTGAAACGTGCGGGACAGTACGAACGCGTTCGCCGGCAAACCGGCTCCTGGCATCAATTGTAGGAGCCGGCGTGCCGGCGAACGAATTTAAAGGCCCGCAGCTTAATCCCTGCCCCCGGCAGGTCAAGTGCTCAGGTAGCGCCCGATCAAGGCAAAACCACTGGCCAGCACCAGCCAGGTCACCAGGCGGACAAAAGCCTCCCGAGACAATTTCATGGTCAAGCGCCGCCCGACCCACAAGCCCAACGCCATCGCTGGCAACAGGCAGCCGGCCAACAGCAGCAGCGGCCACTCGGCATACACCCCGGCCAGGGCGAACAGGCTCAGGCGCACCACGGTGCTGCAACTGATCAACGCACTTTGAGTGGCCCGGGCCGGGTCCTTGGGCAAACGGCTGTTCAGGTAAATGGCATATAGAAAGCCGCCACTGCCAAACAGCGCGCCAAACATTCCGCCCACTATTCCCATCGGCACCGCCCAGCCGGCCGCCAGCTGAGCCGGGCGCACCTTCACCCACAAGCTGTAGATGGCGTAGGCACTGATAAACAGCCCCATTAATAGAAGCAGCAGATCGGACTTGAGGTTGAGCAGGAAAATCACCCCCAAGGTGCAGCCCAGCGCCATGCAGGGCAACAGCCGCAACAGCTCGGGCCTGGCCACGTCCTTGCGCGACGGCAACAGGTTGCCGAAGGCCGCGACAAAGTCGAGCAGCACCAGCAGCGGCACGATCTTCGACAACGGCATGAACAGGATCAGCACCGGCCCCGCCACCAGCGCCGTGCCGAAACCGGCAATGCCAAACACGATGTACGCCAGCGCGATGCCCAGGCCGATCGCCAACCAGGCTCCCGGACCAAACGACCACTGACTCAACCCCTCGATGATCACGCTCATCACTGCGACTTCCCCAACTGGATCAGCAATGACTTTAGCCAGCGGCGAGCCTTGCGACTAATATCGTCAAAGCCTTCAACCCATCGCAAAAAGGCATGCCTTGTGATTTCAACCCGTCAACTGCGCTATTTCGTGGAAATTGCCGAGAGCGGTAGCTTCAGCGCTGCGGCAGAACGCCTGTTCGTTGCCCAGTCGGCCCTCAGCCGGCAGATCAAGGAACTGGAAGGCCAACTGCAAACCCCACTGTTCCAACGCACCGCCCGCCAGCCTCGGCTGACTGCCGCCGGTGAAGCCTTCCTGCCCAAGGCCCGCAACCTGCTGAGCGAACTGCACAAGGCCGCGGAGCTGGCCACCCAGGTCGGCCAGGGGCAACTGGGCACGCTGCGCCTGAGTCATTCAAGCACCGTGCCCATGAGCGGTCGCCTGCTGAGGGGCATCAGCGAGTATCTGCAGGCGTGCCCCGGAGCCTCGATGGACATCGTCAAGCTGTCGTCCGAGGCGCAGTTGCAGGAGCTCGCCGAAGGCCGGCTGGATGCTGGCCTGCTGCGCCTGCCGGTACTGCGCCAGCGGGAGGGCGTGCAAATCGTGCCCCTGTTCAGCGAATCCCTGCTCCTGGCCTTGCCGCCACAGCATCCTCTGGCCCTTGATCCACCGGCCCGGGGGGTGGAGTTGGCGCAACTGCGCAACGAAGCCTTTATCTCCATCCCCCATCCCCAGCGCGGGGGCTTGAGCTATCTGTCGGCACAGTTGTGCATGCGCCAGGGATTCTTTCCCAAGGCCGCGCGAGTGATGTCACGCAAGACCACTCAACTGCAGTTGATCCAGGCCGGTTTCGGCATCGCCCTGCTGCCCGAATCGATGCAGGACATCGCCCCGACCAGCGTGCGTTTCCTGCCTCTGGCCGATAGCGATTGCCAGAGCACCGTCGCCCTCGCCTATCGACAAGACCCCACACCGCTGGTGGCGCAGTTTGTCGAACAGCTGCGCAATCATTGGCAATCGAATTGCGTTGTTCCGTGGACTGACAGCCCCTTAAACTGCGCCCCATGATTAAAGATCCCTTTGCACGACTCGGCCTGGACCGCGAGGTCCTCACTGTCACCCAGCTCAACGGCCGCGCCCGGGTGCTGCTCGAGGACGTGTTCAGCAACATCTGGGTCGAAGGCGAGATCTCCAACCTCGCTCGCCCGGCTTCCGGCCATGTCTACTTCACCCTCAAGGACAGCGGCGCCCAGGTGCGTTGCGCGCTGTTCCGGCAGAACGCCGCGCGGGTCCGCCAGGCCCTGAAGGACGGCCTGGCGGTCAAGGTCCGGGGCAAGGTCTCGCTGTTCGAGGGCCGCGGCGACTATCAACTGATCCTCGACACCGTGGAGCCAGCCGGTGACGGCGCCCTGCGCCTGGCCTTCGATGCACTCAAGGAAAAGCTCAGCGCCGAAGGCCTGTTCAGCGCCGAGCGCAAGGTGCCGCTGCCCGCTCATCCGCAACGCATCGGCATCATCAGTTCCCCTACCGGCGCGGTGATCCGCGACATCATCAGCGTGTTCCGCCGCCGGGCGCCGCAGGTTGAACTGACCCTGATTCCCACAGCGGTGCAGGGCCGCGAGGCCACGGCGCAGATCGTCCGCGCCTTGCAACTGGCCGATGCCCGGGGCTTTGACGCGCTGATCCTGGCCCGTGGTGGCGGCTCGCTGGAAGACCTCTGGTGCTTCAACGAAGAAGCCGTGGCGCGGGCAGTGGATGCCTGCGTGACGCCGATCGTCAGCGCCGTCGGCCATGAAACCGACGTGTCCATCAGCGATTTCGTGGCCGACGTTCGTGCCCCCACGCCTTCCGCCGCCGCCGAACTGCTGGCCCCTGATTCCAGCGACCTGCAACGCCGCATCGACAGCCTGCATCGGCGCCTGGTGATGCGCATCCGCGACCGGCTGATGCGCGACCGCCTGCGCCTGGACGGCCTGGCCCGACGCCTGCGCCATCCCGGCGAACGCCTGCGCCAGCAAGCACAGCGCCTGGATGACCTGGACATGCGCCTGCGCCGGGCCTTCGAACGCAGCCTCAATACCCGGCGCGAACGCTTGATCCGCCTGGAAACCCGCCTCGGCGCCCAGCATCCGGGTCGGCAACTGGCACTGCTGCGCCAGCGCCTGGACAGCCTGGCCGAACGGCTGCCCCGCGCCATGCGCGAAGGTCTCAAGGCCCGGCGCCTGCAATTGCACAGCCAGATGCAGACCCTGCATGTGGTCAGCCCCCTGGCCACCCTGGGCCGCGGCTACAGCATCCTGCTGGACGATCGTGGCCAGGCCATCCGCAACGCCGCCCAGACCCGCAACGGCCAGCGCCTCACTGCCCGCCTGGGTGAAGGCGAGTTGCAAGTGCGGGTCGAAGACAACCACCTGACGCCTGTCACCCTCTCTCTACTGGATTGATCCATGTCGCGCTTTCTCTGCTCCCTGCTGTTGCTGTGCCTGGCCTTGAATGCTCAAGCCGACAGCTACATCACCCGCCTGTTGAACAAGCCTGTGCCCGGTGGCGTCGCGGTGGTCGACCTGGGCAACGCCGCCCAGGCGCCCAAGGCCAGCTATCAAGGCAAACCCGTGCTGGTGGTCAAGGAGCAGAACAACTGGCTGGCGATCGTCGGCATCCCACTGACGGTCAAGCCCGGTCCCCAGCAGATCAGCGCCGGCAACCGCAGCTTGAGTTTCGTGGTGGGTAGCAAGAAATACCCCGAGCAGCACATCACCTTGAAGAACCAGCGCCAGGTCAATCCGAACCCGGCGGACCTCAAGCGCATCGATGGCGAACTGGCAGAGCAGATCCGCGCCTACCGCAGCTTCAGCCCCAACACCCCGAGCAACCTGCTGCTGGACAAACCGGTTAACGGACCGCTGTCGAGCAAGTTCGGCGTGCGCCGGTTCTTCAATGGCGAGGAGCGCAATCCTCACGCCGGGCTGGACTTTGCCGTACCGGCAGGCACGCCGATCAAGACTCCGGCAGCCGGCAAGGTGATCCTGATCGGCAACTACTTCTTCAACGGCAACACGGTGTTCGTCGACCACGGCCAGGGCTTTATCAGCATGTTCTGCCACATGTCGAAGATCGATGTGAAAGTCGGCCAGTCGCTGGCTCGCGCAGCAGTGGTGGGCAAGGTGGGTTCGACTGGACGCGCCACCGGCCCGCATATGCACTGGAACGTCAGCCTGAACGATGCCCGGGTCGATCCGGCGATTTTTATCGGGGCGTTTCAACCCTGATCCCCGGGCCTGACCGCCGACAAGTCGGCCCCCACGAGGATTGCGCAGGCCAGGACGACTGCGCAATCGTTGATATTCTTTACAAGAATAGCCAGCATAAAATCTCGATATAGCTTCAATTTCGAGTATTCCTCTCAATTTTTTTCGACTGCTTGCCATCTCTCATCTCAGTGGTTAGGGTTGAGCGCATGAAAACCTCTCACACCCTCATTCAGCGTCGTCAACACCGGAGCCTCTGCCTCGTCAGCGCACGACTGCCAGGCTGAATCGCGGTGTCTCATCCCCCTGCGTCAACACTGCACTCTTGACTCACCGGCAGGCCGCCTCTTTTCGGCCCGGACCATAAGGATTTCTCCATGACCATGCTCAAAGACCCATCCTCCAAGTACCGCGCGTTTCCGACCATCAACTTGCCGGACCGCACCTGGCCGTCGAAGACCATCACCCGCGCGCCGATCTGGTGCAGCTCGGACTTGCGTGATGGCAACCAGTCGCTGATCGAGCCGATGGATGCGGTCAAGAAGCTGCGTTTCTGGAAAACCCTGGTAGCTGTTGGCGTGAAGGAAATCGAGGCGTCGTTCCCCGCCGCTTCGCAAACCGACTTCGATTTCGTGCGCACCCTGATCGAAGGCGGCCATATCCCGGACGACACCACCATCCAGGTATTGACCCAGGCCCGCGAAGACCTGATTGCCCGCACCTTCGAGTCCTTGCGTGGGGCGAAGAAAGCCATCGTCCACCTGTACAACGCCACCAGCCCGTCGTTCCGCCGCATCGTCTTCAACCAGGACAAGGCCGGCGTGAAGGAAATCGCGGTGAACGCCGCCAAGCTGTTCGTCAAATACGCCGCTCAGCAGCCGGAAACCCAGTGGCAGTTCGAGTACTCGCCAGAGACCTTCAGCGCCACCGAACTGGAGTTCGCCAAGGAAGTCTGTGACGCCGTGGTGGAAGTCTGGAACGCGACGCCGACCAACAAGGTGATCCTCAACCTGCCGGCCACCGTTGAAGTGGCGACACCGAACATCTACGCCGACCAGATCGAGTGGTTCTGCCGCCACATCAACCGTCGCGACAGCGTGCTCATCAGCCTGCACACCCACAACGACCGTGGCACTGGCGTAGCCGCCACCGAGCTGGGCCTGATGGCCGGCGCCGACCGTGTGGAAGGCTGCCTGTTCGGCAACGGCGAGCGTACCGGCAACGTCGACCTGGTCACCGTGGCCTTGAACCTCTATACCCAGGGCGTCGATCCGGAGCTGGACTTTTCCGACATCGACGGCGTGCGCAAAGTGGTGGAAGAGTGCAACCAGATTGCCGTGCACCCACGTCACCCATATGTCGGTGACCTGGTCCACACCGCCTTCTCCGGCTCCCACCAGGACGCGATTCGCAAGGGCTTCGCCCAGCAGAAAGCCGACGGCTTGTGGGAAGTGCCGTACTTGCCGATCGACCCGGCCGACATCGGTCGCAGCTACGAGGCAGTGATCCGCGTCAACAGCCAGTCGGGCAAGGGCGGTATCGCCTACCTGCTGGAGCAGGAATACGGCATCAGCTTGCCGCGCCGCATGCAGATCGAATTCAGCCAGGTGGTGCAGCGGGAAACCGATCGCCTGGGCCTGGAAATGACCGCCCAGCAGATCCACGCGCTGTTGCACAGCGAGTACTTGCAGGCCAACACCCCGTACGCGCTGGTCAGCCATCGCCTGCAGGAAGAAAACGGCCACAGCGCCGTGGAAGTGGAAGTGTCGAGCAAGGGCCAGGGCGAAACCAACCTGCACTGGCGTGGCAAGGGCAACGGTGCCCTGGAAGCGCTGGTGGCCGGCTTGCCGGTGCCGGTGGAGATCATGGACTACAACGAACACGCCATCGGCGCCGGCACCAACGCCAAGGCGGCGGCCTACATCGAACTGCGGGTCAACGGTGAGCGTGCGGTCCACGGCGTGGGCATCGACGAAAACATCACCACGGCCAGCTTCAAGGCGCTGTTCAGTGCCCTGAACCGCTCCCTGAGCGAGCAGGAAGCCAAGGCGGCTTAAACAGCGCTGATCAAAAAGGCCCCGGGGAGCGCTGCTCCTCGGGGCCTTTTTGCATCCGTTGCCACGCTAATTGGGCGCGGCACAGGGTTCAGGCATGGACATCGACACTGAACATGGCTTGCAGCAAAGCGGCCTGCAACACCTGCAAAGTGCTGTTGGTCACGGCAATCTGCGCCTGAATCTCCATGACCTGCTGGGCCTTCTGTTCATCACTGGCCTGCCCCTTCTCGGTACTGGCCAATTGCGCCTGTTGTTGCTGCAGAATCTTCTGGGTCTGCTCGATCTGCTTCTGCAACTGCTGCACCGGATCGCCGCCACCTTGCACCGCATCGATGCCGGCACCGGCAGAGTTGACCCGCAGTTCCTTGTCCTCGCCATCCTTGCCCTGGGCCGCCGGCGCCAGCGGGCTGGTGTCTTCGGCTGCCCCGGTCACGACTGTCGGCGCGGACAATGGATAAGGATTGACGGCATTGGCGTTGATGGTGGTCATGCTTGATTCCTCCTGGATGTCCGTCCTATCGGCGCTCGTCCCTGAAGCTTGATATCGGCAACCTGTAAAAAAGTGTGCGGCGATCTGCCCCTAAGTGAACATGAAAGTGTCGGCATCGAGGTTGGCTGGAAAGCGTGCGCGGTAGGCCGCCAGCTCGCCGGCATTCAGGCGCACCTGAAACACCCCATCCGCTTCCCCGGCGCTAAGCAGGGTTTCGCCCTGATAATCCAGCACCTGGCTGTCACCGGTGTAGGCGAAGCCCTTGCCGTCAGTGCCGATCCGGTTGACCGCCGCCACATAGCAAAGATTTTCAATGGCCCGGGCCGGTAGCAGGCGGTTCCAGTGCAAGCGCCGGGCGCCCGGCCAATTGGCGGTGTACAGCAGCAGATCGGTGTCCTGGGCATCGCGACTCCACACCGGAAAGCGCAGGTCGTAGCAGATCAGCGGACGAATGCGCCAGCCCTTGAGCTCGAACTGCACCTGGCGCTCGCCCGGAGTGAAGTGATTGTGCTCGCCGGCCATGCGGAACAGATGGCGCTTGTCGTAATGCCAGACTTCGCCGTCGGGGCGTGCCCACAACAGGCGGTTACGGTGGCTGCCATCCGCCGCCTGGATGATCACGCTCCCCGTGATCACCGCATCGAGCCTCTTCGCCTGGCAGCGCAACCACTTGCTGGTGGGACCGTTCTCAGACTCCGCCAGGGTGCTGGACTCCATGGAAAATCCGGTGGTGAACATCTCCGGCAGGATAATCAGATCGGCACCGCGGGCCTGCTCCAGCAACTGCTCAAAGTGTTCGAAGTTGGCCTGGCGGTCATGCCAGGCCAGGGTGGTCTGAATCAACGCCAGATTCAGATCGGGTAATGCACTCAGATCACGCATAGTTTCTCCGCTGCCTGACGCAGCGTCTCCTCGCGTTTGGCGAAACACAGTCGTACCAGACGCTGCCCCTGGGGCGGCTGCCGATAGAACACCGACACCGGAATGGCGGCCACGCCATGTTCGCGGGTCATCCATTTCGCCATGTCGACGTCATTCAAGTCCGGACGAATCTGCGCATAGTCCACCAGTTGAAAGTAAGTACCGGCCACCCGGGTGAAGCTGAAACGCGAAGCGCTCAGCAAGTCGCAGAACAGATCACGCTTGGCCTGATAGAAGGCCGGCAGTTCCTCGACATGTTCCGGGCACTGGGCCATGAAATCCGCCAGAGCGTACTGCAAAGGGGTCACGCCGCAGAAGCTGACATATTGATGCACCTTGCGCAGCTCGGCGCTCAGGGCCGGTGGCGCAACCACATATCCCGTCTTCCAGCCAGTCACGTGGTAAGTCTTGCCGAAGGAACTGACAACGAAGGCCCGTTTATACAGCTCCTCGTGAGCCAATACGCTGACATGGGGCACACCGTCGAATACCAGATGTTCATACACCTCGTCGCTGACCAGGTAGATGTCGCGATCACGGATCAACGCTGCCAGCTGATCCAGCTCGGCCCAGCTGATCAAGGCGCCACTGGGGTTGTGAGGGGTGTTGAGGATGATCATCCGCGTACGCGGACTCAAGGCTTGGCCAAGCTGCTGCCAGTCGATGGCAAAGTCCTCGAGCCCGAGCTGCACATGCACACAGCGGCCACCGGCCAGCTCCACTGCCGGCTCATAACTGTCGTAACAGGGATCGAAAACGATGACCTCGTCGCCACGCTGAATCACCGCCTGGATGGCACAGAAAATGGCCTGGGTCGCGCCAGGAGTGATGGTCACTTCGCTGTCGGCATTGACCTCGACGCCATAGCTGCGAGCGATTTTCGCCGCCACCTGTTGGCGCAGAGCCGGCAAACCGGTCATGGGGGCGTATTGGTTATGGCCATTGGCGATATGCCGGCCAACCGCGTCGCGCAAGGCCTGGGGACCATCGAAATCAGGAAAGCCCTGGGACAGGTTGAGCGCTCCGGTTTCCACCGCGAGCTGGGACATTTGCGTGAAGATGGTGGTGCCGACATGCGGCAGCTTACTGGTGATCATGAGGGTTCCCTGCTGAACACCCGGCTCTACGGCGGCGCGGGAGGTCCCGAGAATAGCCCAAAGCGCGGCGATTAAAAAAGGGGCCCCAAGGCCCCTTCTTCTGTCGCTGCTTCAAGCTGCAAGCCACGAGCGGCAAGACTTCCCTACCCTCACTTGCAGCTCGTCCCTTGCAGCTTGCCGCTGCTGTTTAGCGCTTGTCGCGGCGCTTCTTGTCGGCCTTCTTGTGGTGCGACATCAAACGACGCTTCTTGTTGACCTGGCGGTCGGTGAGCGTGTTCTTGTTGCCTTCGTATGGGTTCTCGCCACCTTTGAACTCGATACGGATCGGCGTGCCCACCAGCTTCAGCACCCGACGGTAGGTGTTTTCCAGGTAACGCACGTAGGACTTGGGTACCTTCTCCACCTGGTTGCCGTGAATCACGATCAGCGGCGGGTTGGCACCGCCCAAGTGGGCGTAGCGCAACTTGATCCGACGGTTGTTGACCATGGGCGGCGCATGCTCGCCAACGGCGTCTTCGAGAATCTGGGTCAGGCGGCTGGTCGGCCAGCGGGTCACCGCCGACTTGAACGAGTTCTGCACCGACTGGTAGAGGTTGCCCACGCCCGTGCCGTGCAGTGCCGAGATGAAGTGGATATCGGCGAAGTCGACGAAGAACAACCGCCGCTGCAGCTCGGTCTTCACGTAGTCGCGCTCGCTCGGCTGCATGCCGTCCCACTTGTTCAGGGCAATCACCAGGGCCCGACCGGCTTCCAGGGCAAAGCCCAGCAGGTTCAGGTCGTGATCCACCACGCCTTCGCGGGCGTCCATGACGAAGATCACCACGTTGGCGTCCTTGATCGCCTGCAGGGTTTTGACCACCGAGAACTTTTCGACTTCCTCGTGGATCTTGCCGCGCTTGCGCACACCGGCGGTGTCGATCAGCGTGTACTTCTCGTCGTTGCGCTCGAACGGGATGTAGATGCTGTCGCGGGTGGTGCCGGGCTGGTCATAGACGATGACCCGATCTTCACCGAGCATGCGGTTGACCAGGGTCGACTTGCCGACGTTGGGACGCCCGATGATGGCGATCTTGATCCCGTCCTTCTCGCTCGGGCCCGGAATGCGCTTGGCTTCCTCGCCTTCGGCGACGATCTCTTCTTCACCTTCCTCCGGCTCGTCGGCGTCATCCTTGGGGAATTCGCGCAGGGCGATTTCCAGCATCTGGGTGATGCCGCGGCCATGGGCACCGGCGATCGGGATCGCATCGCCCATGCCCAATGGCGCGAACTCGGCGCGGGCCATGTCCGGGTCGATGTTGTCGACCTTGTTGGCGATCACGTAGGAGGTCTTGTTACGTTTGCGCAGGTGCTCGCCGATCATCTGGTCGGCCGCGGTAAACCCGGCCTTGGCGTCCACCAGGAACAACACCACATCAGCTTCTTCAATGGCCAGCAGCGACTGCTCGGCCATCTTTTCGTCCATGCCATGCTCGTCACCGGAAATACCACCGGTGTCGATCAGAATATAGGTACGCCCTTGCCACTTGGCCTCACCGTATTGGCGATCACGGGTCAGACCGGACAGGTCGCCGACAATGGCGTCGCGAGTCCGAGTCAGGCGGTTGAACAAGGTGGACTTGCCGACGTTAGGTCGGCCCACCAGGGCGATTACGGGAACCATGCGGCTCTCCACTGCGTTAATTGCGAAAATACAAAAGCCGCTGCGAGGCAGCGGCTGGTGCTCGGGGCAGCACCTTGAAGTGCTGCGAACCTTGTCGAGACAAGGCCGCTTGGGGAATCAACCCCAAGCATAGTCAAACCATTACTTGATGGTCAGGGCTTCCAGTTTGCCGCTGTTGCCATACACATAAATCATGTCGCCCACCACCAGCGGACGGGCGCGCAGGCCATCGCTGTCAATGCGCGTACGGCCGACGAAACGACCGTCAACCTGGCTCAGCAGGTGCAGATAACCTTCCAGGTCACCTACAGCCACGTAGCTGGAGAAGACTTCCGGCGCCGACAGTTGACGTCGAGCCAGGGAGTCGTTGCTCCACAGGGCGGTGGTCGAACGCTCGTCCACGCCTTCCACGGTGCCCGAGGACAGGCTGACATAGACGCTGCCAAAACCTTGTGCCACGCCGGCATAGCTGGACGCATCACGCTGCCACAGCGGACGACCGCTCTCCAGGTCCAGGGCAACCACACGCCCCTGGTAACTGGCGACATACAGCGTACCGCCGGACAGCAGCAGGCCGCCGTCGATGTCCACTACGCGATCCAGTTCGGAACGGCCTTGTGGAATGGCGATGCGCTGCTCCCACACCGGCACGCCGTTGCGGATATCCAGGGCCACCACCTTGCCAGTGGAAAGACCGGCCAGGGCCAGACGGTTGGTCGCCAAGGGGGCACTGGTGCCCCGCAGGGTCAGTACCGCCGGGGTGCTGTCGTACAGCCAGATCTGATGACCGGTGCTGGCATCAAGGCCAATCACCCGATCATCCTGAGTCTGCACCACCACTACGTCACCGTTGGTGGCAGGCGGAGCCAGAACTTCACTGGTCACACGGGTACGCCACTTCTCTTCACCGCTGGAAGCATCCAGGGCAACCACTTCGCCTTTCAGGGTGCCGATCATGACCAGGCCATAACCCACGCCCACGGCGCCGGAAACAGGCAGTTCGAGATCTTTCTTCCATTTGACGTCGCCGTTCATGCGATCCATGGAAACCACCACACCGGTGACGTCGGCAGCATAGATGGTGTCACCATCGATGGCCGGTACCAGCATGTTGTAGGTTTCGCCCTGACCGTCACCGATCGAACGGCTCCACTGCTTCTGCAGGACCACTTCTTCTTTGAAGTCGACCAGCTCAGCCGGCGGCAGTTCTTTCTTGCTGTTGCTGCTGCAACCCGCGGCCAACAAGGCCAGAGCCAGCAATGCTGCATGTTTCCAACGGATCACGTCATGCATCCCCTTTGGCCAGGTCGTCCAGCTTGATTTGTAAGCCACCGACCGCCGCTTCATCCGAGAGCGCTGCCTTGGCTTTTTGATATGCCGCATGAGCTTCATCGACACGGCCCAACTGCACCAGCAGATCACCCTTGAGCTCTTCACGGGTTGCCAGGAAGGCCTTGTCGGCATCGCCGTCGAGCAGTTTCAGGGCTTCGTCGGCCTTGTTCTGCGCCGCCAGCACCTGGGCCAGGCGCTGACGCGCCACTTCACCCAAGGTCGGGTTCGCAGGCTTGTCGGCGATGGCCTTCAGTTGCGCCGCTGCATCATCCAGCTTGCCGGTGTCTACCGCCACCTTGGCGACGAACAGACTGCCGTACTGCGCGTAGGCGGTGCCGCCGAACTCGCTGTTGAGCTTGCCGGCCAGGTCCGCAACGCGGGCGGCATCAGGCTTGCCATCCGGTGTCAGCGTGGTTTCCAGCAGTTGCTGATAGAGCACCGAAGCGCCTTGCGACTGATTGTTCTGATACTTGTGCCAGGCCTGCCAGCCAAACACGATGACCAGAGCCAGCAGACCGCCGGTCACCAGAGGTTTGCCGTTGCGCTGCCACCAGTCTTTCAATTCCGCCAGCTGTTCGTCTTCGGTACTCGACACCCCAATACTCCTTATTCGCTAATTCGGCTGTTTGACAGCTTCAACCCTGCACGACGCAGGTGGCCAGGTGCGCCGCGAGCGCATCCCAGGCAATGCTTTGTTGTTCGCCCTGGCCACGCAGGGGTTTGAAACCTACCACTTGCTGGGCCAGCTCGTCGTCACCGAGGATCAGCGCGTACAACGCACCGCTCTTGTCGGCCTTCTTGAATTGGCTCTTGAAGCTGCCGCCACCGGCGTTGACCTGCAGGCGCAGGTTGGGCAACTGGTCGCGTACCCGCTCGCTCAGGGCCAGCCCCGCCAATTCGGCAGCCTCGCCAAAGGCGCAGAGGTAGACATCCACCTGGCGGGAAATCGATTCCGGCACCTGCTCCAGGGTTTCCAGCATCAGCACCAGACGCTCGATACCCATGGCGAAACCCACGCCCGAGGTCGGCTTGCCGCCCATCTGCTCCACCAGGCCGTCATAACGGCCACCCGCGCAGACGGTGCCCTGGGCACCGAGCTTGTCGGTCACCCATTCGAAAACGGTCTTGCTGTAGTAATCCAGGCCGCGGACCAGCTTCGGGTTGATCACATAAGGAATCCCGGCGGCATCCAGGCGAGCCTTGAGGCCCTCGAAGTGAACCCGGGATTCTTCATCGAGGTAGTCGGCCAGCTTCGGCGCGTCCACCAGTACGGCCTGGGTGCCTGGATCCTTGGTGTCCAGAACCCGCAGCGGGTTGCTCTTCAGGCGACGCTGGCTGTCTTCGTCCAGCTTGTCGTGACGGGCCGAGAGGAATTCCACCAGGGCATCGCGATAGCGGGCACGGGCTTCGGAAGTACCCAGGCTGTTGAGTTCGAGCTTCACCGCATCACGGATGCCCAGCTCGCCCCACAGGCGCCAGGTCAGCACGATCAGCTCGGCGTCGATATCCGGACCGTCGAGGTTGAACACCTCCAGACCGATCTGGTGGAACTGGCGATAACGGCCTTTCTGTGGACGCTCGTGACGGAACATCGGGCCGATGTACCACAGTTTCTGCACCTGGCCAGCACCGGTCAGGCCATGCTCCAGGGCCGCGCGAACGCAAGCCGCGGTGCCTTCCGGACGCAAGGTCAGGGAGTCGCCGTTGCGGTCTTCGAAGGTGTACATCTCTTTTTCGACGATGTCGGTCACTTCACCGATGGAGCGCTTGAACAGCTCGGTGAACTCGACGATCGGCATGCGGATCTGCTTGTAACCGTAGTTATCCAGCAGACGCGCCACGGTACCCTCGAAATAACGCCACAGGGGCGTCTGCTCGGGCAGGATGTCATTCATGCCACGAATGGCTTGCAGAGACTTGCTCACAAAAAATCCTTAAATACGTTCGGTTAGCCGCGAGCGATCAGCGCTGCGTCGGCTTCGACCTTTTCGGCCGCCTTCTGCCGGATCAGCTTTTCGAGCTCGTCCACCAGATTGTCATTGGTCAGTTTCTGTGCCGGCTTGCCGTCGATGTAGATCAGGTTCGGCGTACCGCCGGTCAGACCGATGTGCGCCTCTTTGGCTTCACCCGGGCCGTTGACCACGCAACCGATCACCGCGACATCCAACGGCACCAGCAGGTCTTCAAGGCGCCCTTCCAGCTCGTTCATGGTTTTCACCACATCGAAATTCTGCCGCGAGCAGCTCGGGCAGGCGATGAAGTTGATGCCACGGGAACGCAGGTGCAGGGACTTGAGAATGTCGTAGCCGACCTTCACTTCCTCGACCGGGTCGGCCGCCAACGAGATGCGAATGGTATCGCCAATCCCTTCGGCCAGCAGCATACCGAGGCCGACAGCGGATTTCACCGTGCCTGAACGCAATCCACCGGCTTCAGTGATGCCCAGGTGCAAGGGTTGAATGATTTCCTTGGCCAGCAAACGGTAGGCTTCGACCGCCATGAACACGTCGGAAGCCTTAACGCTGACCTTGAAGTCCTGGAAATTCAGGCGTTCGAGGTGCTCGACATGACGCAGTGCCGACTCGACCAGCGCAGCCGGAGTCGGCTCGCCGTACTTCTTCTGCAGGTCCTTTTCCAGGGAGCCGGCGTTGACCCCGATACGGATCGGGATCCCGCGATCGCGAGCGGCGTCCACCACGGCGCGAACCCGGTCTTCGCGACCGATGTTGCCGGGGTTGATCCGCAGGCAATCGACACCCAGCTCGGCCACGCGCAAAGCGATCTTGTAGTCGAAGTGAATGTCGGCCACCAGGGGCACCTTGACCTGCTGCTTGATCCGGCCGAACGCTTCGGCGGCGTCCATGTCCGGCACCGAAACCCGCACGATGTCGACACCGGCGGCTTCCAGGCGGTTGATCTGGGCGACGGTTGCCGCTACGTCGTTGGTGTCGCTGTTGGTCATGCTCTGCACCGCGATCGGCGCATCGCCGCCGACCGGTACCGAGCCGACCCAGATCTTGCGGGACTCGCGACGTTTGATTGGAGATTCGCCGTGCATGACTTATTGACCTAACTTCAGGCGAGCAGTCTCGCCACTGGTGAACGGGGCGATATCCACCGCCTGACCGTTGTAAGTGATTTGTGCGCCACGGGCATAACCCAGACGCACGGCAAAAGGTGGCTTGCCGCTGACATCAACGTTCTCGCCCTTGCGCTTGAGGGCGCTGAGCAGAATCTTGCCGTTGCCATCGATGACCTGGGCCCAGCAATCGGCGCTGAACTGGATCTGTACCTGACCCGAACCGGCAACCGGCGAGCTCGGCGCTGCGGCATTGCCAGCATTTGCCGGCACAGCGGGCGCGGCGGCCGGAGCCTGAGCTACCGGTGCGCTGGCAACAGGCGCAGTGGTTGGGGCGGCATGCACAGGAGCGGTCGGTGCCGCAGGCGTCACAACGGGAGCCGGGGCCGCAGGAGCTGGCGGATTGGCCGGCGCCTCGGCACTCGCCTGGTTCTGGTCTTGTGCGGCGTTGTCCAGGGCTTCGCTCTGACCTTCGGCAACCGCCTGGTCTTCGGGCTCGTCGATCGGATGGATCTGCGTGGTGCCGTCGGCCCCTTCGACCTCAACGTGCTCAGGGCTCAGGGACACTGGCTCCTTGCCACGCTGGGAGGATTGATCCTGCCACCAGATGAAACCGCCACCGACCACCGCCACCAGCAGCAGCAAGCTGACAATGCGCAGGATGGTGTGGGAAACCCGTACCGGTTCCTCGATCCGTCCCAGGGCGTGAACGTTGCTGCCTTGAGAGTCGGTACCGGTGTATTGATCGAACTCCTGAACCAGGATCGCCTGATCCATGCCCAGCAACTTGGCATAGGCACGGATATAGCCGCGAGCAAAGGTATGCCCTGGCAGCTTGTCGAAAGCGCCGGCTTCCAGGTTGCTCAGAGAGCTCACGGTGAGGTTGAGCTTGTGGGCCACTTCTGCCAGCGACCAACCATTGCTTTCGCGGGCCTGACGCAGGGTCTCACCGGGGTTTACGCGAGTCACTGCTTGAACTTCGGGATGCGCCGCTTTCATCATTGCTCCGACAGGTATTGCTGATATTCCGGCGTACCGGGATAAAGTCGTTTTAGTTGCAGACCGTAACTGGCGGCCTTGTCGCGATCTTCGAACACCGTTGCCAGCCGAACGCCGAGCAATAGACTACGTGCATTTTGCGCGTCGAGCAGGCTAAAACGATCGTAATAGTCGCGGGCGGGCACATAATGCCTGTCTTCGTAAGACAACTCAGCCATTTCCAGCAACGCGCGGGGCTGTTGGTGATTCAAGCGCAGGGCTTTTTCCAGTTGCAACCGGGCCAGCTCACGCTGGCCCAGCTTCGAAGCGGTCATCCCGAGGCTTTCAAACACCCGGGAACGTTCGGGGTACAGAGTATCAGCCGCGGCTTGCTCAAAACGCTGATAGGCCTCTTTGTAACGTTTTTCTTCGAACAGGAAACTGCCGTAGTTATTGAGGATTCGCGCATCGTCCGGACGGGCCGCCAGGGCCTGGCGAAAATGCTCGTCGGCCAGGGCCGGCTCCATCTCGGCCTGGAACACCAACGCCAGGGCGGCATTGGCATCGGCATCGGCAGGAGCCAGTTCCAGAGCCTTGCGCAACGGAACCTTGGCGCGCTCGCTCATGCCTTGCTGCAGATAACCCAGCCCCAGTTGCACATAGGCGGCACGCGCCTCATCGCGGCCCTTGCTGGTGTTCAGCGGATTGGAATCACCCGACAGAACACAGCCAGCACAGAGACTGGCAACGAGCAGGAGCAGCGCGAAGCGCAGGGTCATGGAGTTCCTCTCTCAGGTACGGGTCGCAGCGCTTTGCGGCATATCGGCGTCGGCGCTCAACTCACGCACGGCGATATAGCGTTCGCTGCGACGGGTGCGGTCCAGCACCTGCCCGACCAACTGCCCGCAGGCGGCGTCAATGTCCTCACCGCGAGTCGTGCGCACGGTGACATTGAAGCCGGCGTGATGCAGCTGGTCCTGGAAACGGCGAATGGCATTGTTGCTCGGACGTTCGTAGCCGGAGTGAGGGAACGGGTTGAACGGAATCAGGTTGATCTTGCAAGGAACGTCCTTGAGCAACTCGATCATTTCAACGGCGTGTTCCAGCTTGTCGTTGACATCCTTGAGCAGGGTGTACTCGATGGTCAGCACGCGCTTCTCGCCCAGGGCGGACATGTAGCGCTGGCAGGACTCGAGAAGCATCTTCAGCGGGTACTTCTTGTTGATCGGTACCAGCTGGTTGCGCAGCGCATCGTTGGGTGCGTGCAGCGACAACGCCAGGGAGACGTCGATGTGCTTGGCCAGCTCATCGATCATCGGCACCACGCCGGAGGTGGACAGGGTCACCCGGCGCTTGGAAATGCCGTAGCCCAGGTCGTCCATCATCAGGTGCATGGCCGCGATGACGTTGTCGAAGTTCAGCAGCGGCTCACCCATGCCCATCATCACCACGTTGGTGATGGCACGGTCGACGGTCGCCGGGACGCTGCCAAAGGATTTGTTGGCAATCCACACCTGGCCGATGACTTCGGCGGCGGTGAGGTTGCTATTGAAGCCTTGCTTGCCGGTGGAGCAGAAACTGCAGTCCAGGGCACAGCCTGCCTGGGACGAAACGCACAGCGTGCCGCGCTTGCCCTGGGGAATGTACACGGTCTCGACGCAGCTGCCGGACGCCACGCGCACCACCCATTTACGGGTGCCATCGCTGGAGATGTCCTCGCTGACCACTTCCGGACCGCGAATCTCGGCAACGGCCTTGAGCTTTTCGCGCAAGGCCTTGCCGACATTCGTCATGGCGTCGAAATCATCGACGCCAAAGTGGTGAATCCATTTCATTACCTGACCGGCACGGAAACGCTTCTCCCCGATTGAGTCGAAGAATTTCTCCATTTCCGGTTGAGTCAGCCCCAACAGGTTAGTTTTGCCGATCGATGTAGTCATGGTCTCACCCCTCACACGCAAGCCTTACTCAGCGAGCGGTTACTTCAGTAGCTGCGAAGAAGTAAGCGATTTCGCGAGCAGCGGCAGCTTCGGAGTCCGAACCGTGAACGGCGTTGGCGTCGATGGACTCGGCGAAGTCAGCACGGATGGTGCCGGCAGCAGCTTCTTTAGGGTTGGTAGCGCCCATCAGCTCACGGTTGCGAGCGATGGCGTTTTCGCCTTCCAGAACCTGAACAACAACTGGACCGGAAGTCATGAAGGCAACCAGTTCGCCGAAGAAGCCACGCTCGCTGTGCTCAGCGTAGAAGCCTTCAGCTTCAGCCTTGGACAGTTGCTTCATTTTCGAAGCTACAACGCGCAGGCCGGCTTCTTCAAAACGGGAAACGATCTTGCCGATAACGTTTTTTGCAACAGCGTCAGGCTTGATGATGGAGAAAGTACGTTGAACAGCCATGGTGTAACTCCAGAAACGGTGATTAAAGCGAAAAATTAAACCCGCGAATTATACGCGGGTTTATAGGGATTGCCTAACTGCGTAGCCCGCGGATTCAGTCCGCTTCGTCGATCCAGGCGGCCTGAATTGCTTCAAGAACCTTCTCGCCTCCGCGAGCCGGATCGTCGCTGAACTCCGGCAATGCCAGAACCCATTGGTGCAGATCGACAAAGTTCACATAACGCGGATCCACATCGGGCTTGGACTCAGCCAGCTGGATCGCGATTTCCAGTACATCAACCCACTTCAGACTCATGACGACTCCTTGAATCAGTGCGGCGCTTCGGCAGCATGGTTGAGCGAGTACTTGGGAATTTCAACGGTCAGGTCTTCGTCGCCGACGATGGCCTGGCACGACAGCCGCGATTGCGCTTCCAGGCCCCAGGCCTTGTCCAGCAAGTCTTCTTCCAGCTCGTCGGCTTCGTTCAGCGAATCGAACCCTTCACGAATGATGCAGTGGCAGGTGGTACAGGCACAGACGCCGCCGCAGGCGCTCTCGATCTCGATGTGGTTGTCATGGGCCACCTCGAGCACCGAAACCCCGGGCTCGACCTCGACAACCAGACCGTCCGGGCAGAACACGGCGTGTGGCAGAAAAATGATCTGCGGCATCAGTTATTCCTCGATTTCATTCAGGTTGCGCCCCGCCAGGGCGGCTTTCACCGTCGAATCCAGGCGGCGGGCAGCAAAGGCATCGGTCACTTGCGACAGACGCTTGGTCTGCTGCTCGATGGCGTAACCATCGGTGCCACGCATCAATTCACTCAGTTCCTGCATCTGCAGCTCGATGACCATTCGCTCTTCAGCGTCCAGCAGGCGATCACCGTCCGCGTCCAGAGCGCCTTGCACGGCCTCGATCAGCCGCTGGGCATCAACCTGCTGCTCCCGCAGCACGCGGGCCACCTTGTCGTCGCCGGCGTACTGGAAGGAGTCCTTGAGCATCTTGGCGATCTCGCCGTCGGTCAGACCGTAGGATGGCTTGACCTGAATGCTGGCTTCCACGCCCGACCCCAACTCCCGTGCCGAGACGCTGAGCAGGCCGTCGGCATCGACCTGGAAGGTCACGCGGATCTTCGCCGCACCCGCCACCATCGGCGGGATGCCGCGCAATTCGAAGCGCGCCAGGGAGCGGCAGTCGCTGATCAGCTCACGCTCGCCCTGCAGCACATGAATCATCATGGCCGTCTGGCCATCTTTGTAAGTCGTGAAGTCCTGGGCACGGGCCACCGGGATGGTGGTGTTGCGCGGAATCACCTTCTCCATCAGCCCGCCCATGGTTTCCAGACCCAGGGACAGCGGAATCACGTCCAGCAGCAACAACTCGCCACCTTCGCGCTTGTTACCGGCCAGCGTATCGGCCTGGATCGCAGCACCAATGGCCACCACTTGATCCGGGTCGATTTCGGTCAACGGCTGGCGACCGAACATTTCGGCGACCGCTTCCCGCACTCGCGGCACCCGGGTCGAACCGCCCACCATGACCACTGCCTGCACTTCGTCCAATTCGACATTGGAGTCACGAACGGCGCGACGGCAGGCCTTGAGGCTGCGCGCCACCATGGGCTCGATCAGGGCATCGAAGGTTTCGCGGGTCAGCGCGGCGCGCCAGTCACCGTAAACCACTTCCACCGAGGCGGCATGGGTCAGGGCTTCCTTGGCCGCGCAGGCGGTTTGCAACAGGTTGCGCTGAGTGCCCGGATCCAGGTCGGCGGACAAGCCCGCGCCCTCGATGATCCAGCCGGCAATGGCGTGATCGAAGTCATCGCCACCCAAGGCGGTATCGCCGCCGGTGGCCAGCACCTCGAAGACACCGCCGGTCAGGCGCAGGATGGAAATATCGAAGGTACCGCCACCCAGGTCATAGATCGCCACCACGCCCTCGGCGTGCTGGTCCAGGCCGTAGGCCACGGCAGCCGCGGTCGGTTCGTTGAGCAAGCGCAGCACATTCAGACCGGCCAGCTTGGCCGCATCCTTGGTGGCTTGACGCTGGGCATCGTCGAAATAGGCCGGAACAGTGATCACCGCCCCCACCAGCTCGCCACCCAGGGTCGCTTCAGCGCGCTGACGCAACACCTTCAGCACTTCCGCGGAGACCTCCACCGGGCTTTTCGGCCCCTGGATGGTCTCGATGAACGGCATGTGCGACTCGCCGTCAACGAAGCGATAGGGCAGTTGTTCGCCCAGCTGCTTGACGTCGGCCAGCCCGCGCCCCATCAGGCGCTTGACCGAAAGCACGGTATTCAAGGGATCGGTGGGCGCGGCCAGGCGGGCGGATTCGCCCACTTCGACGCGGTCGGCGTGATAACGCACGGCGGACGGCAGAATCACCTGACCCTGCGCGTCGGCCAGAGGCTCGGAAAGACCACTGCGCAAGGCAGCGACCAGCGAATTGGTAGTGCCCAAGTCGATTCCCACAGCCAGGCGACGCTGGTGCGGTTGAGGACTTTGGCCGGGTTCGGCGATCTGCAGTAGGGCCATGCTTATCTGGACTTATCTGTATATCAGGCGTGCGACCGGAGCGGCACTGGGTTAATCGTCGAGGCGCTCTTCTAACTGGCGCACTTCGTAGGTGAGCTTGTCGAGGAACTGCATGCGCCGCATCAGGCGCTCGGCCTGCTCGCGCTGCGCTGCATCATCCCAACAGGCTGCGAAGCTTTCGTTCAGTTCATCCTGGGCAATCTTCAACCGCCGCTTGAATGCCGCCACGCCGGCCAGGTCGGCGCTGTCCTGCAGGTCTTCGAGCTCTTCGCGCCACTGCATCTGCTGCAGAAGAAACTCGGGATCATGCACCGTGACTTCCAGCGGCAACTCGCCACCCTTCAACGCCAACAGATAACGGGCACGCTTGGGCGGACTCTTGAGCGTCTGATAAGCCTCATTGAGGCTTGCCGACTGCTCCAGGGCCAGGCGCTGCTCACGCTCGGACGCATCGGCAAAACGGTCAGGATGAACCCCGCGCGCCAACTCACGGTAGCGCGCGGCCAGCTGCTCGAGATCCAGGCGGAAGCTCGGTTGCAGCTCAAATAAAGCGAAATGACAAGGAGTACCCACTGGAAGCCTCAGATGTTGAAGCTTTCGCCGCAGCCACATTCACCGCGCACGTTGGGGTTGTTGAACTTGAAGCCTTCGTTCAACCCTTCCTTGACGAAATCAAGCTCGGTGCCGTCCAGATAGGTCAGGCTTTTCGGGTCGATGATCACTTTCTCGCCGTGACTCTCGAACACCTGATCGTCCTCGCCGATCTCGTCGACGAACTCCAGCACATAGGCAAGGCCGGAACAGCCCGTGGTGCGAACACCCAGACGAATCCCATCACCCTTGCCGCGCCCGTTGAGGGAGCGTCGCACGTGTTGAGCAGCCGCTTCTGTCATGCTGATAGCCATCGTGACTCCTTACTTGTCGCCAAATCTGTGAAAGCCGATCGATCAGATCAGGCCTTTCTTCTGCTTGTAGTCGCGAACGGCGGCCTTGATGGCGTCTTCGGCGAGTACCGAGCAGTGAATCTTCACTGGAGGCAGGGCCAGCTCTTCTGCCAGCTGGGTGTTCTTGATGGTTTCGGCTTCATCCAGCGTCTTGCCCTTCATCCACTCAGTGGCCAGGGAGCTGGAGGCAATGGCGGAACCGCAGCCATAGGTCTTGAACTTGGCGTCCTCGATGATGCCCTGCTCGTTGACCTTGATCTGCAGACGCATCACGTCGCCGCAGGCGGGAGCGCCGACCATGCCGGTGCCGACATCAGGATCTTCCGCGTCCATCTTGCCGACGTTACGCGGGTTCTCGTAGTGGTCGATGACCTTTTCGCTGTAAGCCATGATTCTTAATCCTCACTCATCAGAGAGTCGCTCTCGGGTTCCGCAAATCGCCGTTATCGGCACGTTCTACAGAACCCTGTGCGGCGACTTATATTCAGTGTGCCGCCCACTCGATCTTCGAGATATCGACGCCATCTTTGTACATGTCCCACAGCGGCGACAAAGCGCGCAGCTTGGTAACGGCTTCGCAGACTTTCTGCGCTGCGTAATCGATTTCTTCTTCGGTGGTGAAGCGGCCGAAGGTGAAGCGGATCGAGCTGTGAGCCAGCTCGTCGTTGCGGCCCAGGGCGCGCAGCACGTACGAAGGCTCAAGCGACGCCGAAGTGCAAGCCGAGCCGGAAGACACCGCCAGGTCCTTGAGGGCCATGATCAGCGACTCGCCTTCAACGTAGTTGAAGCTCAGGTTCAGGTTGTGCGGCACGCGGGCAGTCATGCTGCCGTTGATGTACAGCTCTTCCAAGTGCTCGACCTGCTTGTAAAAGCGCTCGCTCAAGGCCTTGATGCGGGCATTCTCGGCCGCCATGTCTTCCTTGGCGACGCGGAAGGCTTCGCCCATGCCGACGATCTGGTGAGTGGCCAGGGTGCCGGAACGCATGCCGCGCTCGTGACCGCCGCCGTGCATGGTGGCTTCCAGGCGCACCCGCGGCTTGCGGCTGACGTACAGCGCGCCGATGCCTTTAGGACCGTAGGTCTTGTGGGCCGAGAAGGACATCAGGTCGACTTTCAGGGCCTGCAGGTCGATCTCGACCTTGCCGGTGGACTGAGCGCCGTCGACGTGGAACAGGACGCCTTTGGAGCGGGTCAACTCGCCGATGGCGGCGATGTCGTTGATGGTGCCGATCTCGTTGTTCACATGCATGATCGAAACCAGGATGGTGTCGTCACGCAGAGCCGCTTCAACCATGGCCGGAGTGATCAGACCGTCTTCGCCCGGCTCGATGTAGGTCACTTCGAAGCCTTCACGCTCAAGCTGGCGCATGGTGTCCAGGACAGCCTTGTGCTCGATCTTCGAGGTGATCAGGTGCTTGCCCTTGGTGTGATAGAAATGCGCGACGCCCTTGATTGCCAGGTTGTCGGACTCGGTGGCACCGGAGGTCCAGACGATTTCACGCGGGTCGGCGTTGACCAGGTCTGCCACTTGGCGACGGGCATTTTCCACCGACTCTTCGGCCTTCCAGCCAAACACGTGGGAGCGGGACGCCGGGTTACCGAAGTTTCCGTCGACCAGCAGGCATTCACTCATCTTCTGCGCCACGCGCGGATCAACCGGGGTGGTTGCAGAGTAATCAAGGTAAATCGGCAATTTCATGGACTCTCTCCTAAATCAGGCTGGCTGGCGTGCCGCTAGCTCTATGGCTGTCATTCGACGGCTGACGCTTCAATCTTGTCCAGGCGCGGCGCCTTGCCATTACAACGGCGCTGATCCTGACGCTGGGCAACTTCTTGTACCTCACGGCGAGTGACAAGGTCTGCCAAGCTGATACCGCTCAGAAATTCGTGGATCTGCAGGCTCAGGTCGCACCACAGGTGATGGGTCAGGCAGGTGTCGCCGGCATGGCAATCACCCAGCCCCTGGCATTTGGTGGCATCGACCGATTCGTTCACGGCATCGATCACCTGGGCCACCTGGATCCCCTGCATGTCACGGGACAGCTGATAGCCGCCACCCGGACCACGGACGCTGGACACCAGGTTACTGCGACGCAGTTTGGCGAAAAGCTGTTCGAGGTAGGACAGGGAAATGCCTTGGCGCTCAGAGATATCGGCCAGGGAGACCGGGCCATGTTGCGCGTGCAACGCCAGATCAAGCATGGCGGTCACCGCGTATCGGCCTTTAGTAGTCAGTCGCATGGACAAGTACCACGGAGTTTCGGAATGGAGGCGAGTATGCAATACCCGAGTAATCAGGTCAACTATAAGACCAACTACTTTAGTCGGGTTTACCCGCAAAAGAGCGCGCGAATCATAGCAAAGTCTGCGACGTAATGGCACAGCGGGTTGCCGACAACTGACCTGCGGGTCACCCAGGGCGCCTCAGCCCCCTTTCGCCGGCAAGCGGCCCCCTGGACAAGGAGCCGCCGGCCAGGCCATCAGCCGATCTGGCTGTCGCTCTTGCCTTTGACTGCTGCGAAGTCTTCCTCTCGCAGGACTGGCAGATCCTTGGCGCAGTAGTCACTGCCCAGATCCTTCAGAGCGCCGCACACACCCTCCAGGCGAGCGTCCACCGCCTGCAGGTGGTCGAGCAACTGACCAATGGCCCGCGCCACCGGATCAGGCATGTCCTCGCTGACGCCATAGGCATCGAAACCGAGCTTCTCCGCCATCGCCTTGCGCTTGGCTTCCTGCTCGTCACTGGACTTCATGATGATCCGCCCCGGAATGCCGACCACTGTCGCGCCCGCCGGCACCGCCTTGGTCACCACCGCATTGGAACCGACCTTGGCCCCCGCACCGACCGTGAAGGGGCCCAGCACCTTGGCACCCGCACCCACCACCACACCGTCCTCCAGGGTCGGATGACGTTTACCCTTGTTCCAGCTGGTACCGCCCAGGGTCACACCCTGATAGAGCGTGACGTCATCACCGATCTCGGCGGTTTCACCAATGACGATGCCCATGCCATGGTCAATGAAGAAACGACGCCCCACCTTGGCCCCCGGGTGGATCTCGATCCCGGTCAGCCAGCGACCGAAGTTCGACACCAGCCGCGCCAGCCATTTCCAGCCCATACCCCACAGGGCAGCGGACAAGCGGTGAATCCAGATCGCGTGCATCCCCGGGTAGCAGGTCAGCACCTCGAACGCATTGCGCGCCGCCGGGTCACGATGAAATACGCTTTGGATATCTTCACGCAGACGCTCGAACATCATTGATCCTTCCGCTTTTGTAGCTCTCCACGGGCCGCTTTCTGGGTTTCCGTGAGAATGCCACGCAATATATTCATTTCCGCCCGGCTGACCGAGCTGCGACCGTACAACCGACGCAGGCGCGCCATCAAGTGCCGCGGTTTTTCCGGATCGAGAAAGTCGATGGCCACCAGCGTCTGCTGCAGATGCTCGTAAAACCGCTCCAACTCATCCATGGTCGCCAGTTCTTCACTGCGCGGCGAGGCCACTTCATCCTTCTCAACCTTGGTCGGCCGACCTTGGGCCGCCAGCCAGGACATGCGCACTTCATAGGTCAACACCTGCACCGCCGTGGCCAGGTTCAGCGAGCTGAACGCCGGGTCCGACGGGATATGCACATGGAAATGACATCGCTGCAGCTCGTCATTGGTCAGGCCGGAATCTTCACGACCGAAGACCAGAGCGATCTGCGCGCCCTGCCCGGCCTCTTCCACCACTTTCAGGCCGGATTCACGAGGATCCAGCAGCGGCCAGGGAATGCGTCGATCACGAGCACTGGTACCAAATACCAGAGTGCAACCGGCCAGGGCCTCCTCAAGGGTGGCGACCACCTGGGCGCTCTCCAGGATATCGGTGGCACCGGAAGCCCGCGCATCGGCCTCATGGGACGGAAACACCCGGGGCTCCACCAGCACCAGCCGCGACAGGCCCATGTTCTTCATGGCACGCGCAGCCCCGCCGATATTGCCGGGATGACTGGTATTGACCAGGACGACACGAATGTTCTGCAGCAAGGGAGGCGCTCTCGGACACTGGAAAGGGGAGCAAATCTTACAGAACAGGCAAGACTCCCGCCTCAAAAATAACCATCCACAACCAACGACCCGCCCATCAAGCGCAGTCGGCCAGCGAGGCGCACCCACACCCTCGAACTGCGCCACACAGCGGATCGATGCAATCAAAGCGAACGCCGACCTTCATCTGCAAAAGTTTTCTGCTAGAATGCTCGGCTTTCTTTAACAACCTTAGGTGACCTATCCATGCAGCCAATGCTGAATATCGCGCTGCGCGCCGCCCGCAGCGCCAGTGAATTGATTTTCCGCTCCATCGAGCGCCTGGATACCATCAAGGTCGACGAAAAAGACGCCAAAGACTACGTATCCGAAGTTGATCGTGCCGCCGAGCAGAAGATCATCGACGCATTGCGCAAGGCCTACCCGACCCACGCCATCCTCGGCGAAGAAACCGGCCTGCATGCCGGTAGCGGCGAAGGTGAAGACTACCTGTGGATCATCGACCCACTGGACGGCACCACCAACTTCCTGCGTGGCATCCCGCACTTTGCCGTAAGCATCGCCTGCAAATACCGTGGCCGCCTGGAACACGCCGTGGTCCTCGATCCGGTTCGCCAGGAAGAATTCACCGCCAGCCGCGGCCGTGGCGCCCAGCTGAACGGTCGCCGCCTGCGGGTCAGCGGTCGCACCAGCCTCGACGGCGCCCTGCTGGGCACCGGCTTCCCGTTCCGTGACGACCAAATGGACAACCTCGACAACTACCTGGGCATGTTCCGCGCCCTGGTGGGCCAGACCGCCGGCATTCGCCGTGCTGGCGCTGCGAGCCTGGACCTGGCCTACGTCGCCGCCGGTCGTTTCGATGCGTTCTGGGAGTCGGGCCTGTCCGAATGGGACATGGCAGCAGGCGCCCTGCTGATTCAAGAAGCCGGCGGCCTGGTGAGCGACTTCACCGGCGGTCACGACTTCCTGGAAAAAGGCCATGTGGTAGCCGGCAACACCAAATGCTTCAAAGCGGTCCTGACCGCCATCCAGCCGCACCTGCCGGCCTCGCTGAAGCGCTAAGCGCCAGCGACAAAAAAAGCACCCTTTGGGGTGCTTTTTTTATGTCCGCAAAACCCGCCCCGCAGGAGCCGAGTTGCTGGCGAAGGCAATCTCAGAGCCCATTCGCCGGCAAGCAGACTCCTGCAAGCGCGGGTTATTGACCCGGCTGATTCTGGTTCTGGCCGAGAATCAGACGCCCTTCTTTATCCACCGGGATCTGGTTGCCCGGATCGCGATCCATGCGCACCTGACCTTGCTTGCCGCCCAGGTCGTACTTCACGTCGTAACCGACGATCTTGTCACTGATGTCATTGACCGTGTTGCAGCGAGTCTGCGTGGTGGTGTAGGTGTCACGCTCCTGCATGCCTTCCTGCACCTTGTTACCCGCATAACCGCCACCCACGGCGCCGGCCACAGTGGCAAGCTTCTTGCCGTTACCATTGCCAATCATGCTGCCCAGCAGGCCACCGCCCACCGCACCGGCCACGGTGCCGAGGATCTGATGCTCATCCTTGACCGGGCGCTGACGGGTGACCGCAACGTCCTTGCAGACTTCGCGAGGGGTCTTGATCTGTTGCTTGACCGGCTGCACAGCCAGCACTTGCGCATACTCAGGGCCGCTTTTAACCAGGCTGTAGGTGGCAACAGCACCCCCGGCGGTGACACCGACAGCACCCAATACCGCACCAACCAGCAACGACTTGTTCACGTGAACCTCCTGACCATACAAACGGGACTTAGCCCGCGCTTCTCCCAGCGTTGGAGCAATAAAAAAGGCGCGAGTTCAACACTCGCGCCTTTTTAACTGACAGCCGGAAAAGGGCTAGATCCTCAAGGACGGTCGTCCACTTCCTTCTCGGTGTTGGCCGGAGGAATCAGGTCCTCGCTGTTCAGGTTCAGCCAGATCAGCACCACGTTGGCGATATAGATCGACGAGTAGGTACCCGCCAGCACACCGACAAACAGGGCGATGGAGAAGCCGTGCAGGTTGTCACCACCGAAGAACAGCAGCGCAATGATCGCCAGCAAGGTGGAGATCGACGTCGCCATGGTCCGCAGCAGGGTCTGAGTGGTCGAGATGTTGATGTTCTCGATCAGGCTGGCCTTGCGCAGCACCCGGAAGTTCTCACGCACCCGGTCGAACACCACGATGGTGTCGTTGAGGGAGTAACCGATGATCGCCAGCACCGCCGCCAGCACCGTCAGGTCGAAGGTGATCTGGAAGAACGACAGGATACCCACGGTCACGATCACGTCATGGATCAGCGAAACGATGGCGCCCACGGCGAACTTCCACTGGAAGCGGAAAGCCAGGTAGATCAGGATGCCGCCCAGCGCCATGAGCATGCCCAGACCGCCCTGGTCGCGCAGCTCTTCACCCACTTGCGGGCCGACGAACTCGACGCGCTTGACCTGCGCCGGGTTGTCGCCGCCGACCTTCTGCAACGCTTCGGCCACCTGGTGGCCTAGTTGCGGGTCTTCACCCGGCATCCGCACCAGCAGGTCGGTGGTCGCACCAAAGCTCTGCACGATGGCTTCGTGATAACCGGCGTCGTTCAGTTGCGAACGCACCTTCATCACATCCGCCGGACGCTCGTAGGTCAGCTCGATAAGCGTACCGCCGGTGAAGTCCAGACCGTAGTTCAACCCCTTGTGGAACCAGCTGAACAACGCCAGAACGGTGAGGAGCACTGTGACGCCGAACGCAAAGTTGCGGACGCCCATGAAGTTGATAGTACGTAACATGGCAGCCCCTTAAATCCACAACTTCTTGAAGTCACGACCGCCGAAGATCAGGTTGACCATCGCGCGGGTCAGCCAGATGGCCGTGAACATCGAGGTAAAGATCCCGAGGGACATGGTCACCGCAAAGCCCTTGACCGGGCCGGTGCCCATGGCAAAGAGGATGCCGCCCACCAGCAAGGTGGTCAGGTTGGCATCGAGAATCGCGGTGAATGCCCGGCCGAAGCCTTCGTTGATTGCCCGCTGCACCGTCATGCCGGCGGCGATCTCTTCACGTATCCGCGAGAAGATCAGTACGTTGGCGTCCACCGCCATACCCATGGTCAGCACGATACCGGCGATGCCCGGCAGGGTCAGCGTCGCCCCCAGCAAGGACATCAGGGCCAGCAGCAGCACCATGTTCAGCGCCAGGGCCACTGTGGCGATCACGCCGAAGAAGCGGTAGATGGCGATGATGAACAGCGACACGAACAGCATGCCCCACAGCGACGCATCGATACCCTTGGTGATGTTGTCAGCACCCAGGCTCGGACCGATTGTGCGCTCTTCAGCGAAGTACATCGGCGCCGCCAGACCACCGGCACGCAGCAGCAGCGCCAGCTCGGAGGACTCACCCTGGCCGTTCAGGCCGGTGATGCGGAACTGACTGCCCAGTGGCGACTGGATGGTCGCCAGGCTGATGATCTTCTTCTCTTCCTTGAACGCCTGGACCGGCACATCTTTCTCGACGCCGTCGACCATCTGCTTGGTGTAGGTGGTGATCGGCTTCTGCTCGATGAAGATCACCGCCATGCTGCGACCGACGTTGCTGCGGGTCGAACGGTTCATCAGTTCGCCACCGTGACCATCGAGCTTGATGTTCACCTGTGGACGGCCGTGCTCGTCGTAGCCGGCCTGGGCATCGGTCACCTGGTCGCCGGTGATGATCAGGCCACGCTCGATCAGCGCTGGAGGACGGTTGCCCTCACGGAATTCGAAGGACTCGGAAGTCGCCTTGGAAGCACCCGGCTCGGCGGCCAGGCGGAATTCCAGGTTGGCGGTCTTGCCCAGGATCCGCTTGGCTTCAGCGGTGTCCTGCACGCCCGGCAGCTCAACCACGATACGGTTGGCACCCTGACGCTGAACCAGAGGCTCGGCCACACCCAGCTCGTTGACCCGGTTACGCACGGTGGTCAAGTTCTGCTTGATGGAGTATTCGCGGATTTCCGCCAGCTTGGCCGGGGTCATCGCCAGACGCAGCACCGGTTGGCCATTGAGGTCGGCCGGTACGATATCGAAATCATTGAAGTTCTTGCGGATCAGCGAGCGGGCCTGTTCACGGCTGTCTTCATCGCTGAAGCCCAGCTGGATGGCACCGTTGAGCTGCGGCAGGCTGCGATAGCGCAGACGCTCTTTGCGCAGCAGGCTCTTGACGTCGCCTTCATAGACCTTCAGGCGGGCGTCGAGGGCTTTGTCCATGTCCACTTCCAGCAGGAAGTGCACACCACCGGACAAGTCCAGACCCAGTTTCATCGGGTGCGCACCGAGGTTGCGCAGCCATTGCGGGGTGGTTTGCGCCAGGTTCAACGCCACCACATAGTCATCGCCCAGCGCCTTGCGCACTACATCCTTGGCCGGAAGCTGGTCTTCCTTGTTGATCAAGCGCAGCAGGCCACCCTTGCCGTTGGCGGCAATGGAGGAAGCCTTGACCTTGATACCGGCGTCGGTGAGCGCGTTGCTCGCACGATCCAGATCCGCCTGAGTGACCTGCAACGCAGTGCTCGCACCGCTGACCTGAATGGCCGGATCATCAGGGTATAGATTGGGAGCGGAATAAATAAAACCGATCGCCAGCACCGCCAGGATCAGTAGGTACTTCCACAGAGGATATTTGTTCAGCATCACGCCGCCCGTTTATGACGCGGGGCGCCTTGCGCGCCCCGTCGATTGGTAAAAGATGAAACTTAGATCGCTTTCAGCGTGCCTTTTGGCAGCGTGGCTGCGATCGCGCCCTTCTGGAACTTCAGCTCAACGGAGTCCGACACTTCCAGAACCACGAAGTCGTCGGTCACTTTGTTGATCTTGCCGGCGATACCGCCAGTGGTCACAACTTCGTCGCCTTTCTGCAGGTTGCTCAGCAGGTTCTTCTGCTCTTTGGCGCGCTTGGCCTGTGGACGCCAGATCATCAGATAGAAGATGACCAGGAAGCCGACCAGGAAAATCCACTCGAAACCAGTGCCGGCAGGACCGGCAGCAGCAGGTGCAGCGGCGTCCGCATACGCGGCAGGGATCAAAAAGCTCATTTAACACTCCGATAATTGCAGAATTAGTGGCTTAACGTCTTTAGAACTTACTCTAAAGGCGGCACGGGTAACCCGCGCTTGGCATAGAAGGAATCGACAAAGGCGGCCAATGTACCTTGTTGAATAGCCTCGCGCAAACCAGCCATAAGACGCTGGTAATGGCGCAAATTATGGATGGTATTGAGCATACTCCCGAGCATTTCCCCGCACTTGTCCAAGTGATGCAGATAGGCACGGGAGAAGTTCTGGCAGGTGTAGCAATCACAAGTTGGGTCCAGCGGCGAATCATCATGGCGATGAAACGCGTTACGGATTTTCAGCACGCCTGTATCGATGAACAGATGCCCATTGCGGGCATTGCGGGTTGGCATCACGCAATCGAACATGTCCACACCGCGGCGCACACCCTCAACCAGATCTTCCGGCTTGCCAACTCCCATAAGGTAACGAGGTTTGTCGGCAGGCATCTGGCCCGGCAGGTAGTCCAGGACCTTGATCATTTCATGCTTGGGCTCGCCCACCGACAGGCCGCCGATGGCCAGGCCGTCGAAGCCGATCTTGTCCAGGCCTTCCAGGGAACGCATGCGCAGGTCCTGGTGCATGCCGCCCTGGACGATGCCGAACAGCGCCGCCGTGTTGTCGCCGTGGGCGTTCTTCGAGCGCTGGGCCCAGCGCAGGGACAACTCCATGGAGATCCGCGCCACGTCCTCATCGGCCGGGTACGGCGTGCACTCATCGAAGATCATCACGATGTCCGACCCCAGGTCGCGCTGCACTTGCATCGACTCTTCCGGGCCCATGAACACCTTGGCGCCGTCCACCGGCGAGGCGAAGGTCACGCCCTCTTCCTTGATCTTGCGCATCGCCCCCAGGCTGAACACCTGGAAACCGCCGGAGTCGGTCAGGATCGGGCCATTCCACTGCATGAAATCATGCAGGTCACCGTGGGCCTTGATCACTTCCGTACCCGGGCGCAGCCACAGGTGGAAGGTGTTGCCGAGAATGATCTCGGCGCCGGTGGCGACGATATCCCGCGGCAACATGCCCTTGACCGTGCCATAGGTGCCCACCGGCATGAAGGCCGGGGTTTCCACCGTACCGCGGGGGAAGGTCAGGCGACCGCGACGAGCCTTGCCATCAGTGGCCAGAAGCTCGAAGGACATACGACAAGTGCGACTCATACAGTTTCCTCGGGGGCCAGATCCTTGGGAGCGGTCGGCGCGGGATTACGGGTGATGAACATCGCATCACCGTAGCTGAAAAAGCGGTACCCATTTTCCACTGCGGCGCGATAGGCGGCCATGGTCTCGGGATAACCGGCGAACGCCGAAACCAGCATCAACAGCGTGGATTCCGGCAGGTGGAAGTTGGTCACCAGGGCATCGACCACATGGAATGGCCGGCCCGGGTAGATAAAGATGTCGGTGTCGCCGCTGAACGGCTTGAGCACACCATCGCGGGCGGCGCTTTCCAGGGAACGCACGCTGGTGGTACCCACCGCCACCACCCGGCCGCCGCGAGCCCGGCACACGGCCACCGCATCCACCACATCCTGGCCGACTTCCAGCCACTCGTGGTGCATATGGTGATCTTCGATGCGTTCGACACGCACCGGCTGGAAGGTTCCGGCGCCGACATGCAGGGTCACGAATGCCGTCTCCACACCCTTGGCGGCAATCGCGTCCAGCAGCGGCTGGTCGAAATGCAGCCCGGCGGTCGGTGCTGCCACGGCGCCCAGGCGCTGGGCGTACACGGTCTGGTAGCGCTCGCGATCCGCGCCTTCGTCCGGGCGGTCTATATAAGGAGGCAACGGCATGTGCCCGACCCGGTCCAGCAGCGGCAGCACCTCCTCGGCAAAACCCAGCTCGAACAGCGTGTCGTGGCGCGCCAGCATCTCGGCCTCGCCACCGCCCTCGATCAGAATCTTCGAGCCCGGCTTGGGCGACTTGCTGGAGCGCACATGGGCCAGCACACGATGGCTGTCCAGCACCCGCTCGATGAGGATCTCCAGCTTGCCGCCGGAGGCCTTCTGGCCAAACAGGCGGGCCGGAATCACCCGGGTATTGTTGAACACCATCAGATCGCCAGGGCGCAGATGCTCCAGCAGATCGGTGAATTGACGGTGGGCCAAGGCGCCGGTTGGCCCATCCAGGGTCAACAGACGGCTGCCGCGACGCTCGGCCAAAGGATGGCGGGCGATCAGCGAATCAGGAAGCTCGAAGGTAAAGTCAGCAACGCGCATGATGGGGTTCGTCTAGCAGGGCCGGAAAGTTTAGCGGAATAACTAAAAATTGACCATGAAAGCCGATTGACCAACGGTAACCGCCTCTCTATACTTCGCCGCCATTGAGCCCTGATGGCGGAATTGGTAGACGCGGCGGATTCAAAATCCGTTTTCGCAAGAAGTGGGAGTTCGAGTCTCCCTCGGGGCACCATATAGCAGTATCTGAAAGTCTCCATAAGGCTCTCAGCACCAGGAAAACCGGCCACTTGAGCCGGTTTTTTTGTGTCTGGCTATCTACCCCCATCTCCCCTTATCCGTTGTATCCCTGTATCCCCGCTTGTATCCTGAGAAAAATACCGAACTTTGGGATACAAGGATGAAGCGCGCAGATATCAAGCGCCGCCCTCTCGCAGACACGACACTTACAGGGCTAGAACCTGAAGCAAAGGAGTATCGCGAGCTGGACGGAAACGGCCTGTACTTCAGGGTCAAGCCTGATGGTGGCAAATCCTGGCAGCTCCGTTACAAACGCCCTGCGGGCAATTGGGCCTGGATGGGGCTAGGGGGTTACCCCGAGGTGAGCGGTGCATTGGCCCGGGAAAAAGCTGCCGAACTGCGCAAGACCATAAGCAGCGGAATTGATCCCCTTGAGCAAAAGCGGTCTGCCAAGGCCGCAATAGATGCAGCCAAGACACGAACCTTCAGAGCAGCTGCTGACGCTTGGCTAAAGGCAAAAGAAGAAAAGGGACTGGCTCCCTCAACGCTCAACAAAATCCGCACCTACCTCGACAAGGACATTCTCCCGGCATTGGGGGACAAACCGCTCGACGAAATCACCCGTACCGATTGCGCCGAACTCCAAGCATCCATCGAAGCCCGAGATGCCCACAACGTAGCGGAAAAGTGCCGCACCTGGATCAACCAGATATTTGGACGGGCTATCGGGTTAGGGCTCACCGAGAACGACCCGGGGAGCCGGCTTCGGGATATAGCTGCCCAAGCGCCAAAAACTCAACAGCACCCGCATCTACTAGAACCCGAGCTAGGCGAGTTCCTCACCGCACTTAAAAACACCCCCAGCAGACTGACGGCACGAACAGCAGCATGGCTTTGCATCTGGACAGCCTCACGACCTGGCATGGTTCGCCTAGCTGAATGGAAAGAGTTCGACCTCGATAAGGCCACTTGGACGACACCAGCGGCAAAGATGAAGATGCGCCGAGACTTCGTTTGCCCTCTCCCCCATCAAGCCATTGCCGCACTAAAGGAACTCCATTGCCTGACTGGCCGCAGTCGCTGGCTGTTCCCCGGAGTGGGCGCCAAGAACCCGACTATCAGTGAAAACACGATCAACAAAGTCTTCGCTACCATCGGGTATAAAGGCCGCCTTGTGGGTCACGGTACCCGGCACACAGCAAGCACGCTGCTGCGAGAACATGGTTGGCCCAAGGAGCACGTTGAGGCACAGCTGGCCCACAAGGAGGAAGGAATCTCAGGGGTCTACAACAAGGCTCAGTATCTCGAACAGCGCATAACAATGATGCAGTGGTACGCCGATCACTTGGACGCCCTGGAGCGGGGGAACGTGATTCAAGGTCAATTCGGTAAAGCACTATGAGGGGGAGTTCTCCACACTCTGTTAAAACAGGGGTTACGCGTGTTACCGGTGTAACGAACAAAACTAACCAGTTGATAATAAACAATATTTTTAAAGTTACACGCGAATCAAAATTCGAGCAGATCCAGTGTAACGGAGCTAAATCGTGTAACAACGATAACTCCCCTTCCCTGCTGCTGGCAGCCTCTACGCACTATTTGTGCCGCTGGTACAGCACACCGAACCTGGGGCGACGGGGTGATCTAAGTGGACATTGAGCAAGGTATCGAGACAGGGGAACTGGAAATTGCAGGACTCGACGTAGAGTGCCTGGTTTACGACCAGCACGACGTCGAAACAGCCGTTCGCAATCTAGTACTGTTTCCGCAATTCAACGAATACTTCAGAGACGCCTTCGACCTGATCAACACAGCTACATCGTTCTGGCTCGAAGGCGAGTCCTATGCTTCATGCACAGTGACGGTGACCAGAGATACTTATCGACTACGTGATGTCATCTATGAGCATGCCAGCTATGAAGCAGCAAGCTCATTGCCGAGTGTAATTCGACGACTGCTCAAGCTACGCCATCCCGTAACAGACTCACAACTTGTTGCGACCTTTGCCCTAATTCTTGGCACCCAAGCCGTGGAAACACTCGCAAACTGGTTGTTCGATATTGAGCTTGCGACCTACGACATTGATGCAGATCTGATAGAACAGCTGAGACATGACTCACCACGCCAATATCTCGCCTTAGCTGAAAAGGAACGAGACCGCCGTAGCGGTAACGAAATCAGAGCCCGAGAAGAATTCGCTACGTTGTTAGGAGAGGCGAATCAGGCACTATTGATGGCGAATCTATATCGCCAAGTTGAGCAGATAGACGTAGAAAGAAATGGCTTCAACCCATCAAGCCTAATGCATCAAGTTCTTAACAACGCCTTTTCTGAAAAAGCATCAAGGCGAGGTCGGGAAGCCGGTAAAGGAAACCGCAACCCCAGTTCAAAAATACAATTAGATGCCATGCAGAGACGGGCAAAAATCAAAGCTGCCGCCGAACAAATCATCAATGGACGAATGATTGAAAAGCGCCGACTGACCGATGCTGAATTGACCAAGCTGCTTTTCAAGCAAGGGATTCATGGCACCGAGAAGACCATTCGAGAGCACCTAACCGCCCTAGGCCTTAGACCACTGAAATAAAAAAGGGAGCGGACACAGTCCACTCCCTCTCCCCTGCGTAGCGTATGACCCGTTGTCTCAATTAACAAAGGGTTAGATCGCTATGACTACCGTTTCAAAAGCCATCTCCTCGCATGATCCCTCCACGACCCTCATCCGTATGCCTGAGGTCATTTCAATCGTAGGGCTCGCACGCCCGACGATCTACAAGCTGATGCGCCAACCTGAAAGCGGATTTCCCTTACCGGTAAAGCTGAGTAACAGCAATGCCCGAAGTGCTCCGGTCGCTTGGGTACTGGGAGAGGTTCAGGCATGGACACGAGCGCGCATCGCAGCACGCGATCAGGTGGCCGCATGAAAAAACGCATAGCTCACCGAGCCGTCCTGCAGCCCTTCTCCGTGCTTCGAAAAATCGGCTTTTCATCGCGATGCATGCAACGCCTGGAGCGCTACCGAACCGAGCAGGCCAAACGAAACCACGTAGTGGCCGTGATGAGCTGGGCTGACGGTACCTGGTGCGCGCTCGCGTTGCCCAGCATGCCCCCTCACGCCGTCATCGTCGATGAAGGCCAGCAGATCGATGCCTACGAAGACGCACGCTCCTGCATCGAGGGCGACTTCCTTCCTCTGCTTTCCCTGCGCCGGGAAGTTCATGCCTGAAATGAAAACGCCCCCGGGGGCGATCCGGAGGCGTTGAGGTAAATCTACATGCGCGAACAATTTATGCCGCACCTGAAAAATCTGCAAGCCATCACCGCAGTTGCACTTTCAAAAAACGGGCGCTACTCTCTGGCCGTCGCTGCAAAATCAGCGACCGGGTTTGACGGCCCGATCAACAATAGGCGCACAGGCGCCCCCATTACGATTGCAGGCGCTTTTTTTGTGCCCGCATGTCCGTTTTATGGTGGCTGTGCGTGGGAGACCCTCGGGTCTGCCGGGTTCCTATTGTCCCGGTCCGTCAACCTGCGCACAGCTGCCACCCTAATTCGTTTGACGGCGAACCGTGGCAGCTCCTCAACAATAGGAGTTTCGCCCATGCACGCCCTCAATCCGTCCAAAATTCGCGCCGCTGCCCACAGGGCAATGGCTCTCGCCGCTTTACACGCCAACTCCAGCCTCGCTACACGCCTTTCTCGCTACAACACCCACATGGCCAAGGCTCGTGCCCTGGAAAGCGCAGGGGGTGCCCAATGAGCACTCAGCGCAGCCTTGCCCTGCCCGAAGACCTGCTGTGCGTCAGCAATGACGTTGAAGCCGGTATCCCTATCGACGCCATCACCTGCGCTATTGACCGTGCAGACTCCGTACTTACGCTGCTCGAAGATCACTTCGAAGGTGATCAGTCACGCCTCTCCAATCACGTTATCGCCTCGGTTATTTGGGACGTTCGCGGCACCCTGGGCCTGATCAAAACACTCACCCTGCATGGTGATGCCTCCTCTGTTCCCCTGGACCAGAAAGGCGGTGCGCTATGAGCACTCAAACCACCCTGGGCCGGGCTTTATTTTTTGACAGCACCAACGGCCAATGCCTGTTTCGAGTCAATGCAGGAGTGTCGATCGAGGACGCGCTCGAAACGATTTCACTCCTTCAGCACTACAGCAACCAGCTCACTCTTGACGCGGCCATGAGCGATAAAGGCGAGCGTTATAGCTGGTGTGCGCTATACCTCGGCGAGATGGCCAAGGCGCTCCTCGACGATGTGAACGACTCACTCTTCGTGTCGAGGGCCGAGCCATGACCCAACGCACCAGCAACGCCTCAAAACGACCCAGCTTTGCCGACGTGAAAAGCGCCGCTCTCAAGGACATTGACCGCGTGCTGGCCCATTGGTTGCCCAACGGCAAACGCGTAGACGGAGGCAAGGAATACACCGCACCGAACCCCACACGCACCGACAAGCGCGCAGGCTCACTCAAGGTCAACCTGAGCAAAGGCACCTGGGCGGACTTTGCCACCGGCGACAAGGGCGGCGACCTGATTGACCTGGTGCGCTACCTCGACGGCGGCACAGATGTGGAAGCCTGCAACAAGCTGGCGGATCTGTTGAGCGTTTCTGCTGGAACAGCGCAGGCCAAACCCACACCGCCCAAAAGCAAGTCGCCCGAGTGGATCGCCATCCAGCCGATCCCAGCAGAGGCCATGAGCAAGTGCCCGGCCAAACACCGACAACACGGCGCACCGTCCAAGGTATGGATCTACCGCGATGCTCAAGGTCAGCCGGTCATGGTGCTGTATCGCTTCGACCTGAGGCCGGATGAAGACGGCAATCCGAGAAAGGTCTTTGCCCCGCTGACTTGGTGCAAACGCTCCGATGGCCAGACAACTCAATGGCGCTGGCAGGGCCTGCCTGAGCCGCGTCCCCTGCTGCGCCTGGATGAATTGGCCCAGCGTATCGACGCCCCGGTGGTGCTGTGTGAAGGCGAGAAGGCCGCAGACGCCGCCACTGAGTTGATGCCTGAGTACGTGGCCACCTGCTGGCCGAACGGTTCGAACTCCTGGCACAAGGCCGACCTGTTGCCGCTCAAAGGGCGGTCGGTACTGCTCTGGCCGGACAACGATGCCAGCGGTAAAGCGTGCATGGACGCCATCGAGCCGAAGCTGCTTGAACTGGGCGCGGAGTCAGTACAGCGAGTGTCACTTGAGGTGTTCAAGAGCAAGCCCACCACCAAGGACGGCAAGCCCTCATTCGCTAAAGGCGGCAAGTGGCTAGAAGGCGACGACGCTGCCGACGCACTGACCAAGGGCTGGACCGCTGGCCACATTGCCGAGCTGGTACGCAGCGGTCAGTTTTTCGTGAACACGGCGGACAAAAAAACAGAGGAGCCCATCAAGACAAAGACAGCGACCAAGCGCCCGGCGAAATCGAAAAATGACCTGATGCCCAGTGGCTTCCGCCTGACGCCCGAAGGGGTTTTTTATGCCGGTGATGATGGTGAGGCACGCCCGGTGTGCTCGCCCCTGGAGATCATCGCTCGCACCCGTGACGAGAAGGGCCATAACTGGGGCTTGTTGGTCGAGTTTGACGATCCAGACGGCGCCAAAAAACGCTGGAACATTCCGGCACGCACCATGACCGGTGACTTCGGCAAAGACGTGTTAGGGCCGCTGGTAGACATGGGCCTGCGCCTCGCAGGGAGCCGTTCAGGACGCAACGCACGCAACGACTTGCAGAGCTACCTCGGAGGCTTTGACAGCGCACAGCGGGCCCGTCTGGTGACGCGACTGGGCTGGCACGGCAACGCCTTCCTTTTGCCCGAGCAACAGATTGGATCGCACGAAGAACACCTGCACTTCTACGAGGCCGGTGCCCAGCTCCCGCCGATCAGCGAGGCGGGCTCCCTGGAGCAATGGCAGCAGCAGATCGGAGCCCTGTGCGTTGGCAATCACCGCTTAGCGTTTGTCGTTAGTGTGGCCTTTGCGGGCCCTCTGCTGAACTTGCTGGGCCATGAGTCGGGCGGCTTCCACTTCTACGGCGACAGCTCGGGCGGCAAAACCACCCACTTGCAGGTAGCCGCCTCGGTTTATGGCGGGCCGCGCCTGGTGCGTTCGTGGCGCTCTACAGACAACGCTCTGGAGTCCATCGCCGCCGCGCACTCAGACGGGCTTCTGGTGCTGGATGAAATCGGCATGTGCGATGCCCGCATCATTGGCGAGACGGTTTACATGCTCGGCAACGGCACCGGTAAAGCCCGGGCCAATGATCGAGGACAAGCGAGCCGACAGGTGCAGGAGTGGCGCTTGCTGTTTCTCTCGACCGGCGAAAAGACATTGGCGCAACACATGGCCGAGGCCAACAAGGAGCTGAAAGCCGGTATGGAGGTCCGCATGCTCGCGGTGCCAGCGGACGCAAGCAAAGGCCTCGGCATGTTTGATGTGCTGAACGGTTTTGAGGATGCCGCCGCCCTCTCCGATGCGCTAAAGGCTCGCGTAGCCAAGTTCTACGGCACGCCCCTCACCGCCTTCCTGAAGGCCCTGAGTGAGCCCGGCGAGATGCTGAGATGGTCGGTGATCGTTCGCCGCACTCTGGAGCAATTCATCACCCAAAACCTACCCGCTACAGCCAGCGGTCAAGCTCAACGTGCGGCCCTGCGCTTCGGCCTCGCCGCTGCGGCGGGCGAGCTGGCGACGGCCTTTGGTGTCACCAACTGGCCAGATGGCACCGCCACGACTGCTGCCCGGGTTTGCTTGCATGGGTGGCTGGCTGAGCGAGGTGGCGCGGGCAACCTGGAGGGCGAAGCCATCATGGCCCGACTGCGCCAGGTGATCGAGCGCTTCGGAGAAAGCCGGTTCACCTGGTGGGAGTCCACTGCCGCCAAGATCGATGAACACGGCCCCCGCACCATCGACCGCCTGGGTTTTCGCAAGACCATGGAACACGGCATGGGCGACACCATGCACACGACCATCACCTACTACGTGTTGCCTGAAGCATGGCGTTCGGAGGTGTTTAAGGGGTTGAACCTCACAGCCGTCAATCGAGAGCTTATCCAGCGGGGCGTGCTGCAACCTGCCAAGGACGGAAAGGCCTCTTGCTCGGTACGTCTGCCCGGCATGGGGGTTCAGCGCTGCTATGTGGTCTTGAGCGAACCAGGGAATGAGGTGGCATTGGCAGAAACGGAAGCAGCCTAAAGGCAGCTCATGACGACGAGATTTAGCCGGGCGCTTCCGGCCTCGCCAGCCACTCATTCAACCCACATCAATTTTTAAGGAAAAACACAGATGAACGATTCCCAAGCAAACACCGAACAACGCGAACTGCTGCCCAATGAGCTGAAACGCAGTGAGGCCACAGACCTTGCACAGGCTATTTCGGGCGCCAGTGAAACACCCGCCTATTACGAAAATAAACAGCTACTGCTGGACGAGATCGAGGGCCTGAAAAATCATCGCGATAAACTCCTGGGTGAAGCCGAACAACTCTATAAAGAGATAGCTCCATTGGAAGCGCTATTGGAAAGCGATGAAACAATGGACGCTGACCGGTTGCATGAACTCCAAAGAAGTTACAACGAACTGAAACGCCCTTACGACTCGCTAAATCATCACGCCTCTCTCGCGAACAACAAGATTCATCGACGCGAGAAACTCGTCAATTACGAAACTTTGATGGCGGAATACATAGAGTCGATGGCGAACTGGAAAGCCGACGAGAAAGAGCTTAACGAAAAGCGAGACAGCCTCAGTACCCGTTTGGAACAGATCCAGAAGCAAGCTACTGAGGACATGGCAAAAGCCCGGCAAGCAGAAACCGACGCCGCCACCGCTTACGCTCAAGCCGTGGCGTGGGGGGACACGGAAGGCGAAAAAAATGCCAATGCAGACGCACAAAAGGCAGCGAAAAATCTTAGCACGGCGACCGAGCACAATCGTCGCCAGCACCTGATTATTGCCGCATTGGAGCAAGAGCTGATCACCGTTTACCAATTCATCGTGGAGGCCCAAAAAGAACACAAGACTATCGAACAAAAAGCTCTACATCTGGCTCACACACTACTGGAAGAGAAATGGAATGAAGCGGCAAAAGAGCTGTTTGAAGTCGGCGGAAAGCTATGGGCTGCCTACGACATGATCGGCCGAGATCAGGTCTGCTTATTCAAGCTGGTCGTACCGGAAACAGGCGAAAATTTCGGTAATTGGACATGGAGTGAATTGTCCGGCCGAGCAAACAAATTCAGCATTCAAGAAGTGCTCACCGTTTAGCACCGCTGCCCCTGAAACAGCCTACGCACGTGGGCTGTTTAGAATCCCGCCAGGACAACGATCATGACCGAACACATACAAAGCAGCGCAAGCTGGATCGACACACTGAAAGCACGTAAAGATCACTTAACAACGCTGCTGAAAATTGTAGATATCAAAAGCGGCAAAACAACTAAGGTGCAGGCGCTCACAGTCGATTTGATTAAGACTGAAATGAGCCACATCGAAAGCCAGTTAAAACGCCGACAATAGCGCTGACCTCAAGTACCATAATACTATTCAGAAAAACATCGTCTAGACACGCATCAGGAAAACACAATGTCCAAACTCGCAGAATTCCGCCAGCTTGAAAAACACCTGGCTGAGCAGCTTCAAGCATTAGAAGCGCTGAAAAGCGACGGTGCCCTGAAGAAAGAAATCGAATTCGAAACCAAGCTCCGTGGCCTGCTGGATCAGTATGGCTTCAGCCTTAAGCACATCATTAACTTGCTCGATCCACAAAGCACTAAGCGAGCTCCAGCCTCGGCTACTACGCCCAGCACTCGGAAGCCTCGCGAGCTGAAGACCTACAAGAACCCACACACCGGCGAAGTCGTCGAAACCAAAGGCGGTAATCACAAGACGCTGAAGGAGTGGAAAACCGAGCACGGCTCGGACGTGGTTGAAAGCTGGCTGCAAAAGTAAGATCGCTTCATCTGAAAAAGGGCCCAATCGGGCCCTTTTGTGTTGCCCGCATTATTGCGAATGAAACTTAAAACTATCGTTATCCGCTCACAGCCTGCTGACGATTTCTTACCAGGAAAAACCGCTCAGGATGAGAGTGGAGTTGTTGGAAGCCGCACATGAGCCACCGTAGTGATAGCAGCAATGATGCGTGCTTTCTTTACCAGGTCAGCCCGATGTCGAAGTACGGATGATCTACCTAGCCGCTTCTAGCCGTTAGCTGTCTTGCCTGGCTGGCGGCTTCCGGCCAAGAGCAGACGCTCTGGAGCGACCGCTGTCGGCCAAAAGCTGCCGCTCAAATGAAAAACTATTGAGTAGTCTTTCTTCTGCTACGAAAGAAAGAAAAGCCAGCGATGAGCTGGTTGAAGTAAGTAGCTTTCGGATAGAACCGATAAAAGGTCCTCCCCCAAAACCATCAATCTGAATCCGTAGCAAGCCAAATACTCAGGTCGTACCATGGCAAGATTCGATAAATTGTATTCTATAGTTAATACAGTTTAACGTTTTAGATAACTCTAACGATTGAAAGCCGGCACAACGCAACCGGAATGCCTCATCCATGAGGTGGCGTGGAATCCAAGATCAATGATCTAATCCCATTTTGGCCGAGAATAGCGGCTTCTCGGACAACTTCAATGGGGAATCCTGTCTGCTTCGACCAACTCATAAGGCAGCGCTCTCTCATGTCTACAGGGTAGTCAGCTAGGTTGTCTGAGTCGTACATTGCGAAGTAAAGTAAGAGCAGATAGTAGTGAATTGATGGGCTGTTAACCGAGATAGCATCACCTTCGGCGCTATACTCTCCAGTCCCCGAGGAAAGGCGCGCCCGTGCTATCGAACGTACTCGAATTTTACTGAGAACGTCTCGGATGACTGCTTGGGAATTCTCTGCTAGTCCCAAACCAAGCTCTTCTGCTCTACGGATTGGATCCCCCGACTGCCAGATGTCGCGGATAAGGTCCTCGATTTTCTGATTCATAGCTTTTCCCGAAAATTCGTGGATGGCGTAAGCGATGCATTGTGCGGAGATTCAGTCATGTTGGCTAGACTTCATTGCTTCCTTTACTACGCCCAAAATAAGTGCTGACATTTCTTCAACGGTCCGTCTGGCACCGCTTGGGGCTTCGATTTCAACCTTTTTAAGCGTTGGCGTTTCTGGCAACTGTCTAAAGTATAAATTTACCGCTCGCTGAAGGTCCGAGGAGGCTTCATGGATGTCAGCTTGGTCATCAGTGTAGGCCCGGGTCGGGTCAACGTTTCGCGTAAGATGCGTGCCCTCCACGTAGTGCCTATCAGTACATGTCAAGACAATTTCAAGATTAGGACGTGGTAGCTCATAGATATCATATTCAAGCCAGCGCAGCAGTAGGTCTAACTCTCCTCGCCGCTGTTCATCAGATATCTTGGCCCCCTGAAATGCGATGTTGGATGCTACATATCTGTCACAGAGCACGACTGCGCCAGCATCGAGAGCTTCTATGATGCTTTTCCTCGAGACAAGCCGGTCAGCAGCAAATGCAAGACCTAGGAACTCAGGCGTGACCTGTCCAAAGCCACCCTTCAAAAAATCTCCAATCAGCTGGCCTATAGGCGTACCCGATTTGTTGGGAAAGTCATAAGTCACTGCTTTTCGCCCTTGTGACTCCAACCTACTCTTCAAAATTTTGAGCTGCGTAGACTTGCCAAGCCCATCACCACCCTCGATTATCACTAGAAAACCTGATCGAGCTTCTGAAGGGAACGCCATTGAAAACTACTCCGGATAAATATGCTCACGCCGACGCGCGTCATTTGTTTTTCAGATCACGCACAACTCTTGTACTGGTATTTTTGGCATTTATGGTGCTAGGGATAATTTTAGTCCTAATCGGCGGCTCAGTGCAGCTATCTATTGGCACATCTCTGATCGCTGGCGCTCTGATGTCGCTCGCAACCCTATGGATTGACCAGATAAGAAATGGTGAAGCGATACGAATGAGGGATCTTGTTGAAACGGGTCTTGTCGCAGCTTATCCTCGTAGGAACCTGACAGAGGAGTACGATGCTCTTGTTGCAAATGCCAAGGTCATTGATGTTACTGGCTATACCCTCAAGTCATTCAGTGAACAGAACGAGGAAGTCCTGAGGAAACGGGCAGAACAACAAAGCCCAGTTCTTGTGCGGATTCTGCTTGTGGATCCAGAATCCGAATCCTCCAAAATCATGCAACATGCTGAAAACCTATCCACAGGGCAATATTCTGGCTCGCGAGATTCATTGCTCAAATCGCTTGGGAATATACCAGGCGTTGAGGTCCGACTATCACCTCGACACCTCTCAATGATGATTTACAGAATTGACAACATTCTTTTCACTGGACCGTACCCCGCCTCAGCCAAAAGCGCTAAAGCATTTACTCTGAAGCTCGGACGAGGATGGTTGTTTGATAGGCAGATGGAAGACTTTGAGGCGCTATGGAAGCTAGGGAGCGTAGTGACTCCCCGCGACTAAGTAACGATCGAAGCCGCAGCTACAAGCGAACTAACTAAAGCATTCGTTTTCTCACCGTAGATGATGGCCAGCGGATCACCTTTTTTAACTATTTCTCCGTCACCAGTAAGAAGCTCTAGGCCGCCCTGCCTAATACTGCCAACTGGTGACTTCCCACTTACAGATGAGTTAATTTGATTGTTTGCTACGTCTGCTACAGACACAGCATCCCATAACAACCTTCCAGAACTAGAGGCAAACACTATTGTTTTCTCAAGCTCACCAAGAACCGCATTCCTCGGGTCGTTCGAAAATGATTTGATGTATTCACTATCTACTCCATGATCTGAAAGCAAGCCGAGCATTGCATCGAAAGCTTCGCCATTAGCAATCACTGCCTCTGCCCTTTTACAAACAACTTCCGAGTCTAATCCAAGCTCCTCCGCAAAACATCTAATAAAACTTATAGAAGTAGTAATTTCTGCGCGCCCGGAATCGGTGCAGATATCCCCCCGTAATATTTCAGCAGCTTCTAGAACTTCAGTGCTTGATCCTACTGATCGGCCAATGATGTTTTTAGAAGCCCTCAACTTTGAAATTACCCTAACTTTACTCAACTCACCTATAACTTCGCAAACCTCACCAAAACTCTCAGCATCTAGGCGATTCTTCAAGAAGGCCGTAGGACCGAACAATATATCTAGAATAATTACATCTGCTGGAAGGGCAATTTGTTTGGACATAATACTAGATGCCATTAAACCCTTGTCCGCTACGGTACCTGTTTCCCCGCGCAGACGGTACATTGTCGCATCGCGCGGACACAAATCAGCGCCGGCTGAGAAATAGCGAACAGGTCGATCAACGCCGTTCCAGTGTGGAATATCAGCCATACTGGCAATCTTGAACCCTGGGATTACTGCGAGCTTATCCCGAGTTCCGCCGGTGTGAGCCAATTTACCAGCGACTAGAAATGGCGAGCACCAATGAAACTCCCGAGCAAGTGCTCGCATTATTGGAGGCAGAATCAGTGCTTGTTTTTCTGATATCCCACCAGTGGGATATCGTCTGACAGACGCTATATTGCGTGGTTTGGCTGCTCGCCGTTTGCCAGCTAAAAATTGTGTAAGGTCTGCTGCTTCTGATGGCGCTACCCCTCGAATAAATGCATCAGCAAGCCAATATCCAGCTGATATATCTTGGTACTCCTCGCGCTGCCCAGCAGCGAACCAGTTTTCTGCAATTTTTTCGAAAATATGCAATGGTACTGCTCTGCCGAGTATCGATGCTGCTTCACTTCCCTTACAGAATATTCTTCCGATTGCGATTTTCGCACTCAGTAACGAATCCTCTGCTGCGCCTTCAATAATTAGGTTGCTAGCTTCGCTAAGTCTTAAGGCACACCCTGCTTGAGCCGCAGTGAGCGGCAACGAAAGAGATGCAGATACGTCTTTACCTTGGCGAATAGCTGCAGTAGATTGGGCAAGAATTAGAGCTGCTGATTTATTCATAGAACACTCCGATTGCTTCAGCTACACGGCGAGCAGTAAATTCTGGCGTTGAAGATGCCTGGTCAATAATAACTAGGCGTGAACCATGATCTTCTGCAGCTTTTCTGCATGCTTCTTCCATTTTTAATTGCATCGCAAAGTGTTTAGATAACTCAGCTACACGATCAAAATCACGATCCCGCCGTGCCATAAATTCTTGCCAAACCTTCTCATCAAGCCGTAGAAAAATTAGCAGGTCTGCCTTCGGAAGCTCCGCCCAGTCTACTAGAGCCATTTTCTGAGCCGCAGGAAAATAAGGGTCACTACTGGATATAAGCCACTCGAACGGTTGTTCTCCTAAATAACAATTTACCAGAACATCATAATAGCTATCTATAATTGACAGCCTCCCGCTATTTCTAGTCTGATCAGCTTTAAATAATTGAGGGACACGTATTGTCCGAAACCAAGTTAAAGCAGTAAAGGCACCAACGGTAGCTCGCTCTCTAACTAATTCTGGCCATGCTGACTCCTCCGGTTCAAGATGCACCTCTGCATTAATTAGTCTACCCAGAGCTTTAGCTGTAGACGATTTTCCGGAGCTTGGCAGTCCTGCAAACGCAATAATCATTTATAACGCCTCTACTGCTAACCTTAATTCATATCTATCTGAAATCGAATTGCAAAAAGTCGAATCCATATTTTTATACTCGTGAATTTCTTATGCGGCTTGCTTTAGATTTTCCATACGAGCGTGCACCCTCTCTAGTTTGACGGCCTACGGCACTGTGCGCTAAGGTCCGATCTCCTTGCTAAGGCTGACACCGGCACGCAATGTTCCATCGCCCCATGCGCACCCACCCTAGGCAATGCAATGCGTGATAGCACATTAACATATGCTCTACTAGAACAGCCGCCGATTTAATATCAAGTTCCATTTGCAGGTATACAAGATGCATCTAACGGAAGAGTAGGTGGACTGGGCCCCAGTTCTTGGCCGACTGCCATTCGTGACTTGCCGCTTTTGGCCGGTAGCGGTCGCGTGCGAACGTCCGCTTCTGGCCGATAGCAGACCTAGGCGAACCGCATTCTTCGGAACCTTTGGCACAGTGCGTCTTAATATAGGAAGGCTCGGGCTCAGGACGTTACACAGTTCGCTATCGTTACACCGCACACTCTGCGCGAAGCAAAACGGTGTGACCTTATTTTTAGCTAATAAAATCAATAAGTTACTTATAACCGTCACACCTGAAACACAAGTTACACGTCTTTTTAGGTGTCCACCCCACACCCCATCGGCAATAAGCACCATCAGCGAAGAGATTCCAGCAGGAGCTGGGGGACCCTGAGCAAATGAGACACATACGGGGTCGCAAACCCGCAGGACTGTGTTAGCGAAAAAGTGCCCAGCTTAGTGAACTGGTGAACCGGGTGAATACACAGTTCACCAGTGCAAATGCACAAGGTCCTGAGAGGTTGCCGGGGACCCTGAGCAAACCTGAAAGATACGGGGCAGAGAACCCGCCGCACCTGGTTAGCGGCTGAGTTTTCTACGTTGGTTGACAGGTTGACGTAGTTGACACCATCCCCAAGGTTGACCGGGCTCAATCGTTCGCTATTAACCACACAATGGCCCACCTTTACCGTTACGGTAACGATGCCCTTTTCTCTTCAATATCCTTTCAATTTCAACGTCGAAATTTCAGTAAGCTCGAAGAACTGTCGCTACCAAGATCTCGCGGGTTTCCGACCCCGTGTATAGGATAATCTCCCAGGGTCCCCAGCAAGTTGATGAGCTAGCCCCATACCAGCGGATCAAACGACAGAGCTCTTTTTTGCGGGGTGAACCATTGACCTCAAAGAAGCGTGAACGCAAAACCGCACCATGAGATTCTGGCAGCTCAAATGCCAAGAACACGGCACCACGAATAGGGAATTTGACTAATGGCTCAACTCACCACTACCGCAAGATTCCAATGTCCAGCGTGTAAGAGATCTGCTTGTGTGACCGTCGATGTCCCTGAGGTCGACTGGTGCGTGGAGCCGCTGTCCGACTCGCTATCGGAAGATGACACTGATATTGAATGCAATGAATGTGGCGCCCCATTCAGCGTTCACGTGCAAAACTCGCCAGCAGGTTGTTTTATAGAGTTCGATGAATACCCTGACGTCGAAGTAGATGCTGACGAAGCACCATTTTCGGCTGATGGTCCTGATGACGAGGATTGGTTAAACGATTACACACCTCCAAACCCGTTTGATGTATTCGAGTCCAACCAACATCACTTGGGCGACGTACTGGCTGAGTACGGCATAGGCGGCACAGGGGTGCTGAAGCGATCCGCTTCAGTAATTAATCGAATGGTTTTTGCCGAAACGATCAGCGCCATGGAGGCCTACCTGGGTGACACCCTCCAGAGCGCGGTGTTGAAAGACCCTATGGCAATGCAGCGCATGGTGGTCGAAGACAAAGAGCTTTCCGCAGAAAAATTTTCTCTAAATGAGATTCTGGGAAACCCAAAAATAGTAGAGGAGCGGGTTCAAACCTACCTGCGCGGGCTGCTTTACCACAACCTTGCCAAAATTGAAATGATTTTCAGTTTCGCGCTTAAAGTTGAGATTTTTCCAGATAAAGAACTCAAGCGTCGGCTGCACAAAACGATAGTGCTTCGTCACGATGTGGTACACCGAAACGGTCGGGACAAGGAGGGCAATGAACAACACTTCCCTACTCAATTGGTTGAAGAAACAATGGACGATGTGAAAACGTTTATTGATTATGTTGAAAACTCTGTTCAAGCGCTGAGCAAGAAGATGCCTCCGCAAAGCTGAAAGGTGAGGTAGCAGCTCAGACCTTGTATCCCTATCTGTATCCCTAATTGTAAAATCCCGCCACAAGGCACGTTTGATATGGAACACTCGAGTCTCCCTCGGGCACCATATAGCAAAACCCAAGAGCTTTACGAAGCTCCTGTGCAAAAAGACCGGCCATATTGAGCCGGTTTTTTTTCGTCTTGTTTTTGAGCATCTGCCTGGAGAAAGCTCCACAGAGTGTTCTCATCCTTAACTCCAGCTCGCTGCAAAAATCCGAAGACCTTTGGTGCGTTCGGTAAAATCGCGAATGACAAAGGCAGGTCCGCGCCTTGCTCCCCTCTCCCTAAGGTGACCGTCCCATCGAGCACTTTTATGAAACCAGTATCACTCTCTATTCAATAGGTCATCGACTCTTTATCGGGCGCCGCTTGACGGCAAGAGCTACCATAAAAGCCTTGCAGCGAGAATATGATAAGCTCCCAGCTATTGCTCCATACTTAACCTCAAACGCCGTACTCGCAATTAAAAACCAGTAGTAGAAAAATACAGCCCAGCAGCCACCTTAAAAACAGAAGAAACTATATATGTCAGCCAATCAAAATATACTTATAACAGGCGCATCAGGCTTTATTGGAAAGGCACTGACGATGACGCTAGCAAACAAAAAAAACACCACCATCAGCACACTTTCCCTAAAACAAAAAAACACCCACACCGCAACAGCAGACTCAAACACAAAAAAACTGGAAAGTATTGACACAGTCATTCATCTGGCAGGCCGTGCGCACATATTAAAAGAAACAAACGACAACCCTTTGACTCTTTATAGAGCAGACAATGTCGAGAAAACCTTAGAGCTTGCAAAACAGGCAATAAGCTCAGGTGTAAGACGCTTTATCTTTGTCAGCTCCATAGGAGTCAATGGATCAACCACTAGAGACTTGCCTTTTAATGAGTTGTCTCCCACGACCCCTAGAGCCCACTATGCCATTTCAAAATTGGAGGCGGAACTCGGCCTGAAGGAGCTTCTACACGGCTCACCGACAGAGCTGGTAGTCATCCGTCCCCCTCTCGTCTATGCAGGTCACGCACCTGGAAACTTCGAACGCCTTATAAAGCTAGTCAATACTGGACTGCCATTACCCTTTGCATTAGTTAACAACTCGCGCAGCATGATCGCCTTGGAAAACCTTGTCGACTTCATTATCTGCTGCATTGACCACCCACAAGCCGCCAATGAAACCTTCCTAATTTCTGATGGCACTGAAATATCAACCGCACAAATCATAAAATATTTGGCAAAAGGGCTAAATCGAACACCACGACTCCTGCCAATACCATTACCCCTGATAAAAATCTCAGCCAATCTGCTCGGTGTAAAAGGCATATACGAGCAACTTTTCTGCTCTTTAATCATTGACTCAAGCAAAGCCAGAAACAAGCTTCAGTGGCAACCTATAACCTCACCAGAAGAGGCAATCTGCAAAGCAGGAAAAGACTACAAATCCTCACACAAAAAAACTGATAACAACAAACCTTGACTCTTGACTTTTAGACTCAACCATACTTATACCTTCAGTAAAAAACACACACCACACAGTATGAAACACCAGCAATAGACAACAGACTTTACATCTACATTTTCAAGACATGACAAGCCAAGACCAACTGAACTCGCAATAACAAATTCCTTGCTATACCCCAAAAGCCATAGTCCGAGCCGTCTTTTGTGTCGGCTTGGTCGCCTCTTCCTCAGAAGTCTATGTATCCCAGCATGTCCCCCTGACCTATTCAGCTAACTCCGGCATTTGAGCCTGAATTAGCCCCTTGGCTCCGGTATCTGTATCCATCCAGATGTCTTCGTTCTGCCGCCGCCGATCGCCTTGAATGGTGAAGAGCAGCGTGCCCTGACGAAATTGCAGGGCGCCATCCGTGCGTTTGGCTTTGACCTGTTTGCCATTGACCCACACCCGCTCCCTGGCATCGATACGGATCGTGGCGACCGTCGCGCCGGATGGGCTTTCGCCGTCCATTGCCCGACATAAGGCGTCGGTGCCTTCAGGCTGTCAGCGCTTGCCGGGGCGTCGGGGTCAGCAAATCCGGCCTTGGCGTTCTCGGCTTTGCTCTTGTGGATGTCACAACCCTGAAGCTCGGTCATCTGAGTGCAGCCCGATTGCTCAAGTTGCTGGCGATACTTTTCGTTGATGGCGTACGCCGGCGACTGGGCAACCAGCAAAATAGCCAGTGCTGGCCAAACGATCGGGTTCACGGTGGCCTCTCTTCTGATCTGCGCCTGACTGCACGATAGCCGCCATATGCCCTGATGCGTCCTTAAATACGCTAGAAAAATCTGAAACTCATTACAGACTTTTCGTTGTAACAAATTTGATCGAGATCAACGGCCCCGAGCCCCCCAGCCCTAAAAATGACCGGAGGACATTGAACGCAACTACAGGCCCCTCCCATGAGTGAAGAATCCACCGCCCTGCCCCTGCCTCCCGCCCCAGTGCAAAAGGCCCCGGCCAGCACCGGCACCGCCAGCACCAAGGCCGCTCCACGCAAAGCCGCCACGCCACGCCCACGCCGGCCACGGACCACCAAGGCCGCCCCGGTGAAAGTCGCCGAGGCCGAAATCAGCGCCATCAGCCAGAAGCCCATGGCCCTGCAAGTGGCCAGCGCGCCGCGCGGCTCCAATGAAGACAGCGTGTCCGCCGCACTGCCGGGCAACTACCCCTATCGCAACCGCATGCGCCGCGCCGAGTACGAAAAGGCCAAGAGCGAGCTGCAGATCGAGCTGCTCAAGGTGCAGAGCTGGGTCAAGGAAACCGGGCAGCGCATCGTGGTGCTGTTCGAAGGCCGTGATGCGGCCGGTAAAGGCGGCACCATCAAGCGCTTCATGGAACACCTCAACCCCCGCGGCGCGCGGATCGTAGCCCTGGAAAAGCCCTCGGAACAGGAAAAGGGCCAGTGGTATTTCCAGCGCTATATCCAGCATCTGCCCACCGCCGGGGAAATGGTCTTCTTCGACCGCTCCTGGTACAACCGCGCCGGGGTCGAGCGGGTGATGGAGTTCTGCTCGCCCCTGCAATACCTGGAGTTCATGCGCCAGACTCCGGAGCTGGAACGCATGCTGTGCAACAGCGGCATCCTGATGTTCAAGTTCTGGTTCTCGGTGAACCGCGAAGAACAATTGCGCCGCTTCATCTCGCGCCGAGACGACCCGCTCAAGCACTGGAAGCTCTCGCCCATCGACATCAAGTCCCTGGACAAGTGGGACGAATACACCGCCGCCAAGCAGGCGATGTTCTTCCACACCGACACCGCCGATGCACCGTGGACGGTGATCAAGTCCGACGACAAGAAGCGCGCGCGGATCAACTGCATCCGCCATTTCCTGCATGAGCTGGACTACCCGGGCAAGGACCTGAAAGTCGCCCACGCCCCTGATCCGTTGCTGGTGGGTCGGGCCTCGCGGGTACTGGAAGAGGATGAGCGCACCCAGGCCCAGGCCGCGGCGGATGCCGGTGCTACACGTCTGGCCCTGTCAGCCTGAATGACCGGCAAAAAAAACTGCGCACAGACAGGCGGGTCCGGGCGCAGTAAAAATCCAGCACGACGCTGAATCGGAACGCGGCATCAGATCGGGGCCTCAAGCGGCCTCGGTCACCGGCGTCACCTTTACCGGCGGTTTGATCGAACCGATGTACACGGCAAAGATCGTCAGCAACGCACCGGCGATCTGCAGCGCCGAGCTGGCCTTGCCGAGAAACGCCACATCGACGAAATAGGTAATCACCGGTTCCAGCAGCAGGATCAGCCCTGCCAATCCCAGGCTGATGGCGCCGATGGAGCGGTTGACCAACAGCCAGCCCACGAACTGCACCATCACCCCGTAGATGATCAGCATCACTAAAGTCTGCCCGTCGACGATTGCCAGGCTTTCCCCCATGGCCAGGGCATACACCAGCAACACCAGCGCGGCCCACAGGCTCAGGTTGAGCATCTGCGCGATCTTGTCGCCACCGCCGTCAGGCAACTGGGTGTTGACCTTGAGGAAATACACACAGACGGCGTAAGCCAGGCCCGACAGCACGCCATACACCACGCCCTTGATGCCCAGGGCACTGCTCATTTCCGGCAGCAACAACAGGTACAGGCCGACAAACGCCAGGCTGATGGAGATCAGGAAGTAGAGCGACGGCTTTTCCTTGAGCAGATAAAGGCCCAGCAGGGTCATGAAGAACACCTGGCAGTTGGTCAGAATCGAGCCGATACCCGGGCCGACGATGTAGATGCTCTGGTGCCAGAGCACCAGGTCGATGGCCAGGAATACCCCGGCCAGGGCCGTATACAACCGGGCCCTGGCACTCTTGAGCAGCACCGGGATGCGGCGCACCTTGAGCAGCAGCAAGAACAGGATCGAGGCGAACAGCATGCGGTAGAACCCCGCCCCGCCCGCGCCGATATGGGCAAAGGCCACTGCCAGGGCCGACAGGCTGAGCATCAGCCCTCCCAGGGTCAGCTCCACTAACGCTCTATTGCTCGACATAGATCCCCCCACCGCGATTGACCTTGTTGTTGCCTTGCACGCCGGACATTCAAGTTTCCTGCATCGCCAGTTTCAGCCACAGCAACACCGGAGGGTGCAGCAACACCGCATCGGCGTAGGGCTTCAGATCCTCGGGAATGGCGATGCCATAGCGCATGAAGCGCAACAGCACCGGCGCGAACATGGCATCCACCACCCCAAAGGTTCCGCACAGGAACGCCTCGGACCGGCTCCGGGCCAGCAACTGGCGCCAGATCGAAAACACCCGTTGGATCTCGGCCTCGGCCGCCAGGCTCAACGCCTGGGCAGGCTCGCCACGGTTGACCCCGAACGGCAATTGCGTGCGCAACTGAGTGAAACCGGCATGCATTTCGGCGCAGGCCGAGCGGGCCAGTGCCTTGAGCCCGGCATCCGCGGGCCACAGTTGGGCCTGGGGCCAGTGTTCAGCAACGTATTCACAGATCGCCAGGCTGTCGTTGATCGACAGGCCGTCCTGCAACAGCACCGGCACCTTGCCCGACGCTGAATAGGCAAGGATTCGCTCGCCGGTCTGCGGCGCCTCCAACTTGATCTGGATGACCTCAAAAGGCACATCCGCAGTGACCAGCACCAACCAGGCCCGCAATGACCAGGAGGACTTCTTGTAGTCGCCGATCACCAGTTTCATCACACTCATCGCGTCTAGCTCGCAGGGTTCAAGGGGTGCTAAATTTATCGGCCGGCAATCTCTGCGTATTGCACAAAACTGGACATGGAATGGATGCCCACCAGAACCGCCCACCATCACCGCCTGGGGATTTCTCCCGCTTCTGGCGCATCCCGGAAGGCAACTGCGAGCTGCTGGCAGCCCGCTACAGCCGACAGTCGTTTGGCCGCCATAGCCATGACCGTTATGCCGTAGGCGTCATCAGCGGCGGCGTGGAGAAACTCTTCTATCGCGGCAGCCACCACCTGGCGACCCAGGGCTGCGTGGTCACCATCAGCCCCGGCGAAATCCACGACGGGGTCCAGGCCTGCGACCAGGGCTGGGTCTATCGCATGCTGTACATCGACCCGCAGTGGCTGAACCGGGCCGTTCTCGGTCAGCGCCTGGCAGCGGATCACATCCACCTGTTTCGCAACGTGCTGAGCGAAGATCCGGCCTTCGCCCGCTGGTTCCTGCAACAGCACCAACGGATCGAACACGCCGACTCCAGCCTTGAGCGCGAAAGCATTCTGCTGGAACTGCTGGCGCAGCTGTTCCAGAGAAACGGCGTGCGCCAGCCAGCCACTGATCGCCAGGAGCGCGAGGCGGTGAAACGCATCCGGCAGCGCCTGGACGACGACTTCGAACAGAGTATCCGCCTGGAAGAACTGGCAGCCCTGGTGAACCTGGAGCCGCTGTACATGATCCGGGTGTTCAAGAACAGCCTGGGCATCTCGCCCCACAGCTACCAGATCCAACGCCGCATAGCCCGGGTCCAGCACCTGTTGCGCAGCGGCGCAAGCATCACCGAGGCCTCGTTTCACTGTGGATTCTTCGATCAAAGCCACATGACCCGGGCCTTCAAGAAAGTCGTCGGCATCACCCCCGGTCACTTTCGCCATCGCCACACCTGACCCCAGTGCCGCTTGCCCCGAGCACCGGCCCATTCCTCAAAGGATTGCTCCATGCCCACAGTTGCCGCCCCGAACCTGACCCAACTACCTGAAGGCGCCATCGCCTACCCCGACGCCCGCGAGCTGTTCGTCGCCGACCAGCAGGAGCTGGCCGAACACCTGCTACCGCTGCTGTCCTTCGACGCCAGCCTGATCAATCCCGAGTGGTCCGGCCGCCTGCATCTGCTGAGCCCTATCGAGCCCGACGAGGGGCTAGTGGGCGAATTGACCGACGATTACGAATTCGGCAGCGAGCTGCTGAAAACCAACTGGATCGGCTTCAAGATCGAGAACGGCCGCTATCGCCTGTGCGGCAGTCCACGCTATTTCTTCCTCCACGGCGACAACGCCGAGTTGCCCGAATCCCGGCGTAACCAGCGCGCCAACCTGCAACACCACTACCGCAAGCAGCACGCCGCCTACCTCACCGCGCGCCAGCGCCATCAGGAACTGGGCTACCTGACCTGGCCCAAGAACGACAAGGAGCGCCTGACCTATATCGAGGAAATGGGCGGTGTGGCCGAGGGCTACGGCAACTGGGTGGAAACCGTGGAGTTCCCCATGGACGTCGAAGAGTCGGACGACAGCTGCAATATCTGGCCCCTGAGCCCGGCGGGCCGGCGCTTTCAGCACGTGCTCAGCGTGCCGGCCTACCACTACGGCATCAGCGGCGCCGACCGGGTGGTGATGCTCTACGAACCGGTGGAAGGCCTGGTGCTGTTCAGCTTCGACTGGTCCTGAGCCGCAACGGATCACTGAGCCCAGGCCGGGATCGGCCGGCCTGGGCTCGCAAGGCCCTTCGGGGCTTGTCGCAGGCTGCGCCAGCGGCTACAGCGGCAATTCCACCCGCGCTTCCAACCCACCGCCTTCACGATTGAACAGGCGCAACTCGCCGCCATGCTCACGTACGATGGCCCGCGCCGCCGACAGCCCCAGGCCCACGCCACCGGTACTCTTGTTGCGCGAACTCTCCAGCCGGTAGAACGGCGCAAATACCTGCTCCAAGGCCTCGGGCGGGATTCCCGGGCCACGGTCCAGCACCCGCACCCGCAATTGATCGGCGCCCTGCTCCAGCACGATGGCCGGCTCGCCCCCGTACTTGATCGCGTTATCCAGCAGGTTGGTCATCACCCGCTTGAGCCCCAGGGGCCGGCCGCAATACACCAGGCGCGGCGGGCCGCTGAAAACGATCGGGATCGACTGGTCGCGATAATCGTCCACCAGGGTCTGCAGCAGCTCGGCCAGATCGAAATGGGTGGCCTGTTCCAACCGCGCATCGTCGCGAAAGAACTCCAGGGCCGAATTGATCATGGCCTGCATTTCGTCCACATCACGAAACAGGCGCTGCTGCTGGTCGGCATCTTCGATGAACTCGCCGCGCAGGCGCATGCGGGTCAGCGGCGTGCGCAGGTCATGGGAGATGGCCGCGAGCATCTGCGTGCGGTCCTTGATGAAGTGCTGCAACTGCGCCTGCATGGCGTTGAAGGCGAGAATCGCCTGACGGATCTCGTGGGGGCCCACCGGCTCGATGGGCGGCGCGCGAAAGTCCACGGCAAAGCGCCGCGCCCCCTGGGCGAACTGCTGCAGCGGCTTGGCCAGCCGGCGCGTGGCGATCAAGGCCACAAGGCCAGTGGAGATCAGCACCAGGGCGATCACAATCAGATTGCGCGTGCCCTCCTCCAGGCCCCAACTGCGCGACGCCGAGGAAAACATCAGCCAGCTTTGATCGGTCAACTGCACCAGCAGCGCGTAGCGGCCTTTACCGCTTCTCCAGTCGCTGGGCTGATAGGCCTCGATATACCGCTGCGCAGGTCCGAGCAAGGCGCGAAACGCCTCCGAGCCATCGCGGTATTCGGAGTCTTCCAGCAGCGGCAGATCCAGGCCCTGCCGCGTCGCCTGCCAGGCAATGCTCAAGTGATCGCTGCTGACCGAGGCCGCCAAGCGCGCGCGCTGGCCCGGCTCCGAGGCTTCGATCATGCGCACGATGGCCGCGGACTTTTCCAGCAACCCGGTTTCCGCCAGCGGCGGATAGGCCCAGACCCCGGCCAGTTGCACGAACAGCGCATTGAAGGCCAGGGCGGTGAGCATGGCCATGATGATGGTCAGGGCGATCCAGCGCGCCACGGTGTCCCGCAGCCGATAGCGCCACAACGGCTTGATCAGCTTCACTGGCGGGTCACGCTGGGGGTGAACAGATAACCGCCATTGCGCACGGTGCGAATCATCGCCGGGCGCTTGGTGTCGAACTCCAGCTTGCGCCGCAGGCGACTGACCTGGACATCGATGCTGCGATCGAAAGCGTCATGGGCCTGACCCCGGGCCAGGTCCAGCAACTGCTCGCGGGTGAGGATGCGTTGCGGATGCTCGACAAACACCAGCAGCAGGTCGAACTCCCCCGCCGACAACGGAATCATCACCTGATCCGGCGAGCGCAGCTCACGGCGGGTCAGGTCCAGCTGCCAGTCGGCGAACTTGATCAACGGCCGCGGCACCTCGCCGCTCACCGGCCGGCTTTCCCCGGCCCGGCGCAGCACCGCCCGCACCCGGGCCAACAGCTCACGGGCATCGAAGGGCTTGCTCAGGTAATCGTCGGCGCCCATCTCCAGGCCCACCACCCGATCGCTCAACTCGCCCATGGCGGTGAGCATGATCACCGGCGTGGCATGCAACTGGCGCAGGCGCTGGCACAGGGTCAGGCCGTTGTCGCCGGGGAGCATCAGGTCGAGGATGATCAGGTCCGGCACCTCGCGCTCCAGCGCCGCCCACAGCGACGCGCCATCGGCGGCCACCGCCACCTGATAACCCTGTTGGACAAAGAATTTCTTCAGCAGCGCGAGGACTTCAATGTCGTCGTCCACGATCAAGAGACGGCTCACCGGCGGAGATCACTTCAAGTCGGAATGAGCCGTTATCTAAAACCATTCGCCGCCCGGCGTCATTTATTTCAACGCCGCAACAAACCTTCAGCGACGCAATAAAGCAGACATCTTTGCGCAAGGTTCAGCTGCCAGCATCGGCCTCCCCTTGCTGGAGAACCCTGACCATGCGCCTGATCAACCCCGCCCCGGCCCCTCTCGTCGCGAAGGAGCTGTCCATGCCCACCTCCGATCAACACGCCCTGATGCTGCTGCAACGGGTGACCAGACTCGATGACGCCAGCCTGCATTGCCGCGAAGTCAGCCTGGGCCTGTCCGAAGACCAGCACTACCTGGTGCTGACCCGCTACAGCGAGCACTACAGCCCTGAAGGCATGGAATGGGTCGAACGCAAGCACCGGGTGTCGGTGACCGAGCTGCTGCGCTGGGTGATCGAACAGGGCCAGCCGCAGAGCATTGAACGCGGTGAAACGCACAAAGCCTCGGCCTGAGGCCTGTAGGAGCGAGCTTGCTCGCGATGGACGTCAACGATAACGCGCGTTCACAGGGAAGAATGCGGCGCTCTCAGCATCATCGCGAGCAAGCTCGCTCCTACAGAATTTCAGGCGTGGAGCGACTCACCTCCGAGCTCCCCTCCTGCACAGACCTTCAGAGCTTCACCTCAACCGGCGCGCAGCCCTTCCCCGGCCGCCGGCCAGCTTCCCAGGCACAAATCATCGACAATCGCCTTGCCCATCTCGCTGAAATAATGAGCGGCCCAGGCATAGCGGTCGTCCCGCTCCAGCGCCGCGTCCCGAGCCAGATGCTTGGCGTGGAACAGCAATTGCGACACCTGCTCCAGGGCTTCGCGCAGCGGCACGTCCGGATTGCCCCGGAACAGCGAATGCTGGGCTTCGCCACTGGCGGCGAAAGTGACATGGCCGAGGGTCTTGATGGTCATTGCGCACCTCCGGCGTGGGCCTGGGTGCGAGGGGTGGTGGGGGGGAAGATACTGAGTCGAAACGTCCATGAAACCAGCTCCTGAGTGATGAGCTGCCACCAAAAAAGGCGGCACGCAACCACCTATTGTTTCTACGGGTTCCCAGGCCCTGTCGCTGGATTGGCAGCGACAACCCAAGCCTAGCGGGATACACGAGGTGTTCAATCCAGGCTTTGGCGCGAGATATTTCATGGATTCTTTTTGGGAATTACCTAGTGCCTTTGCCAAGGCTATGGCCATCACTATCTCCGACCATGCTGGATGTCAGTGACTCCTACAAAATTTCTTTAACTGATCTGACTTGCTGGGGGCTGCAGAAACTCTTCCAAAAACCCTCAAACCTCTTCGGCAGGCGCCGGCTTAACCTCTTCCCCACGAATACGAACCTCCCGACACGCCAACGCACTCAGCGCCAAACACCCCGCCGCCAGCGAATACACCCACACCGTCGATGCCACCGGCAGCAGCAAGCCGGCGATCAAGGGCCCGATCCCGGCGCCGATGTCCCGCCACACCGCATTGGCCGCCAAGGCCCGCACCCTTCCCGCACCCGGATGCCGTTGCGCCACCACCGTGACCACCAGCGGCAATTGCAGGGCCCGCAACACCAGCACCAAGGCGCCGCCGACGATCAGCCAATGGCAACCAAAACCCACCAGGGCCATAGAGGTCAGCAGGGAAAAGACGATCAACATCCGCGTCGCGCCCCAGCGCTGTGCGGCGATACCGCCCAGGGCACTGAGGAGCATTTCCGACACGTAGCGCAGGGCCAGAAGCCCGCCCGCCACCAGCACTGCATTGCCCGCCATCAGCTGTTCGGCCAGCAGCGACAGGCCAATGATGAACAGGCCGTCCAGCACCAGGCCTTCGATAAAGGACCAAACCGCCACACTGTCAGGGCGCTGGAAACGGCGGCTGGAGCTGGCCAGCGGATGGGGCCTATTCGGCAAGCCGAAGGCCAGGAGCATGGCGATCAACGAGGTCAGGGCCATAAGAAGGAAGATCACTCGCGGGCCGTATTCGACGCTGACCAGGGCGCCCAGGGGCAAGGCCAGCATCGGCCCGGTAGCGATCAGTGCTCGGGAGCGGCCAGTGCGGCGAGCAGCGCCGCTGGGCTCGGCGGTGGCCATGACCTGGGTCGAAAGGTTGAGGGCTGCGTAGCTCAGGCCCCAGCCCAGGCGCAACAGCAGCAGCCACCAGAAACCGGACAAGGTGGCGTAGCCCAGGGCACAGAGGGCCGCAGTAAAGGCAGCCAGCACGCAGACCGGGCGGTCGCCGCGGCGGGCGTAGAAACGCATCACATGGCTGTAGCCGAAGATCCGCACCAGTCGGTTGGCCGCCAGCAGCAGGCCGGCTTGGCCCAGGGTCACGCCGAAGGCTTCGTGCTGCATGGGCAGCAGCAGGTAGAGCAAGGTGTCGCCGGGCAGGCACAGGCCAAGGATCGCGGCGGCGCGGGCGGAGGCTTTATCGGTGGTGCGGGCGTGGGTATCGGGCATGGCAGGCAAACCGGCAGGTCACGGATGGTTTCAGCCTGACGTTCGGCCAAGGCACTGACAAACGCTTTTATTGCGCCACATAGGTGACTAAATTAGACACATGATCACTGACCTTCCCCCCTTGAACGCCGTCCGCGCCTTTGCCGCCGCCGCTCGCCACGAGAGTTTCAGCCGCGCTGCTGAAGAACTGCACGTGAGCCACAGCGCAGTGAGCCGCCATATCAAACTGCTGGAAGAGCACCTGGATGTGTTGCTGTTCGAACGGCGCATTCGCCAGTCGGTGCTGACCCCCGCCGGGCAAGCCTTCTATGAACAGGTCAGCGTGGCCCTGACCCAGATCGCCGCGGCCGCGGTTTCACTGCGCCGCGGCGCGGCCCTGCGCAAGGTGACGGTCAATGTGCGGCCGTCCTTCGCGGTGCGCTGGCTGATTCCGCGCTTGCCGCAGTTCATGGCGCTGTACCCGCAGATCCAGCCGGAAGTGGTGACCAGCACCCTGCTCCCCGACCCGGCCAAGGAAACCTTCGATCTGGTGATTCGTCGCGGGCGTTCGGGCTGGGCGCCATCGCTGCACCCTCAGCGCTTGCTGGAGGATGAAATCCTGGTGGTGGCCGCGCCATCGCTGTTGCAGAGCACAGCACTGAACAGCCCCAAGGATCTGGGGCGCCATACCCTGTTGGTCAGTCGTAGCCGCGCCAACGACTGGCAAAAATGGCTGGAACACTGCGGTCTGAAGCCACTGCGCCAGCCACCGACCTTGCATTTCGACCATCTGCACTTCGTGCTCCAGGCCTGTGTCGACGGCCTGGGGCTGGCGCTGTGCCCGGCCTCGTTGCTGGCCAAGGATCTGAGCAGCGGCCGGCTGGTCTGCCCGTTGCCGGAACTGCACCAGCCGCTGACCCGCTATTACTACGCGCTCGCCGCCGATGCCGCCCCCGAAGCCCAGGTGTTTATCGAGTGGATGCTGGCGCAGATTCAGCAGGACGCGGTGACTAATCGGACCCAGGTGCCCGCCCGGGCCAGCGGCGCCTGAGACGCTTTGTAGAGCCTGTGCATGGATCTGATTTAGGCACATCAGCCGTGCAATTAAAGCGTTTGTCAGGCCACCAACCGCGGAGCAGGCTGCGCCCCTTCAATGGCTCATTTCTGGAGTGCTGCATGGCAAGTTATGGACTGTTTTTACTGCTGGCCACCCTGACCATTCTCAGCCCCGGCCCCGGGGTGGTACTGACCCTGTCCAACGCCCTGCGCCACGGCTGGAGCGGGGCACTGCCGGGCATTCTCGGTATCGCCCTGGGCGCCTTTGTGGTGGCGGGGATTTCCGCCAGCAGCCTGGGTCTGGTCCTGGCGGCCTCAACCACTGCCTTTACCCTGCTCAAGTACATCGGCGCCCTGTACTTGCTGTATCTGGGGGTGAAGATGTGGCGCACGCAGAGTTTCATTCCGCCACTCCAGGACACTAAAAGCCGCCCCGCACGGCGCTTTGTCGAGGCCCTGTCGATCCAGTTGCTCAACCCCAAGGCCGGGTTTTTCTTTCTCGCGGTGTTCCCGCAGTTCATCCAGCCGCAAGGCGATTACTACAGCCAGTTCTTTGTGCTGGTGGCGTCCTACAGCCTGTTGGTGATTGCGCTGCACAGCGGTTACGCGCTGATGGCCAACGGCGCCAGGGGCTGGCTGTCCAGTCGCCGAGGGGCCAGGATCGTCGGCAAACTGTCGGGGATGACCTTTCTCGGATTCGGTGTGATGCTGGCCAGCGCCCATAAATAATCGGATACAAAAGCCTTGCCGCCGCCCCCACAGCCGACGTTTCTTCGACATCGGCTGCGCTACCATTGCGCCCCCTTTGCAACCGCCAGAGACCCCGCTGCAGATGCCACTGACTACGCCCGCCCCAGCCCTGCCCTCCGTTCTTGCCGGCCCGCTACTGCGCCGCCTGGAGCCAACGCGGCTGGTGCTGTGGCTGGTGGGTTCAAGGGCGTTGCCGCTGACCCTGCGCCTGCACCCCACGGGCGGCCCGGCCCTGGAACGGCCCCTCGATCAGCAGCAATGCCAGGTCATCCCCGTCGGGCGCCAGGCTTTTATCCATCTGATCGATGTGCCCCTGGACGACGCCCTGCCCCAGGACGTGACGATTGCCTATGACCTCTTGATCAACGACGCCGAGGACGGCGCCCGATCCATTGCCGACTGGGCGCCGCACCTGCTGTATGGCGATGCCAGGACTCCGGAGTTCGTGCTCCACAGCCGCATCGACAACCTGCTCCACGGCTCCTGCCGCAAGCCCCATCACCCGTCCACTGATGGCCTGCTCTGCGTCGATCGCCTGCTGGCGCAACAGCCCGAGCCCGCACAGCGCCCGGCCTTGTTGATGATGAGCGGCGACCAGGTGTATGCCGACGATGTGGCCGGGCCGATGTTGCGGGCGGTTCACGCCCTGATCGAGCGCCTCGGGCTGTTCGATGAAGAGTTGGAGGGCGCGGTGGTGGCCGACAGTCAGGCGCTGTACCGCCATGGCGCCAGCTACTACCAGCGGGCCGAACTGCTCCCGGCCCTCAAAAGCAATGAAACCCTGCGCGAGCGGTTTTTCGGCGGGGTGAAAAAGCCGATCTTCACCAGCAGCAATGCCGACAACCACCTGGTGACCTTCGCCGAGGTGCTGGCCATGTACCTGCTGGTGTGGTCACCGGTGCCCTGGACCCTGATCGCGCCCAAGCCACCGCAACTGAAGCCGGAACAGCAAACGCGCTACACCCGGGAACAGCAGCGCATCGATGATTTTGTCCAGGGCCTGGAGGGTGCCGCGCGGGTCTTCGCCCACCTGTCGTGCCTGATGATCTTCGACGACCACGACATCACCGACGACTGGAACCTCAGCGCCCAGTGGGAAGAAACCGCCTACGGTCATCCCTTCTCCAAACGCATCATCGGCAACGCGCTACTGGCGTACATGCTGTGCCAAGGCTGGGGCAACAACCCGGACGCCTTCGTGCCACTGCTGGAACAGACCCGCGCCTTGAGCACCACGCCACAAGGCCCGAAACACCTGCTGCAACGTCAGGCCCAGGACGATTTGATCGACCAGTTGCTGCGCTTTGCGCAGTGGCAGTACGTCTTGCCCAGCACCCCGGCCCTGGTGGTGCTGGACACCCGCACCCGGCGCTGGCGCAGCGAGTCCAACCTGGGCCAGCCCTCGGGCCTGCTGGACTGGGAGGCCCTGTGCGAACTGCAACACGAACTGCTGGATCACCCCTCGGCGATCATCGTTTCACCGGCGCCGATCTTCGGAGTCAAGCTGATCGAGACGGTGCAGAAAGTCTTCAGTTGGTGCGGCTACCAGCTGCTGGTGGACGCGGAAAACTGGATGGCCCATCGCGGTTCGGCCCAGGTGATCCTCAACATCTTCCGCCACTCGCGAACCCCGGGCAGCTACGTGATTCTCTCCGGCGACGTGCACTATTCCTTCGTCTACGAAGTGCTGATCCGTCACCGCCAGGGCGGCCCGCGCATCTGGCAGATCACCAGCAGCGGCATCAAGAACGAATTTCCCGCCGCCCTGCTGGAATGGTTCGACCGCCTCAACCGCTGGCTCTACTCGCCCCGCTCGCCGTTGAACTGGTTCACCAAGCGCCGGCGGATGAAGGTGATACCCCACGTGCCCGAGCATGCCGAAGCCGGGGAGCGGTTGTGGAATTCGTCGGGGATCGGCCAGGTGTTTTTCAATCAGCAGGGCCAGCCGGTGACCATCCTCCAGCACAATGCCAATGGCGCGGCGCCGACGCGAATGATCGCGCCAAGATAGAATCCGCTGTCGCCGGCCACCAGGAAGGACCCGCCCGATGGAAAAACAACCGTTGTATCGCAAGGTCAACACCCGGACCCGGGGCGTGGGGCACAAGAACTCACCGTCCTACGCCAAACAGCGTCACAGCAAGGCCCTCCTGGCCAGGGAACAGCAACGCGGCAGCATGCACTCCGACAAGCGCCTGGGGCTGGATTACACGCCGTTGTTCCGTTTTCTGCTCAGCCGGGTCGGCCAGCCGTGGGATGGGGTATTCAGCGAAGCGAAAGGCCGGCTGGATCGGGAAGAACCGATTTTCTGGTTGGTGGCCCTGCATGAGCACGAACAACAGGATTACGTGGGCCTCAGCGGTTGCGCCTATTTCAGCGGTCTGTACGTCGATACCCAGGGCCTGCTGCAGAAGGTCAATCCCCAGCTGAGCGCAGCCACCATGAGCCCCAATTGCCCTTGCTGCACTCACACCTTGAACGGGGTTCCCTTCGGCCGCCCCTATCGTCGCTGGTGAGCCCGTCGCAGCGCGCCTCATGCGGCGCGCAGATTGCCTCAGATCGATTGCCAAAGCCCCAGGAAGGAGCGCTCCGTGTCATCAGCAATCACCCCGCAACAGCGGGACGATATTCGCTACGTACTGTCGGACGCCTTTGTCGATAACGAGGTGGACTACGCCTATATCGCCCGCGAAACCCAGGCGTATGACCGGGCCGAGGTGGAGCGCATTCTCTACGAGGAGGTGGCGCCGGTGTGCTACACCAACCTGATGGCGGTGATCCCGGAAATCTGGCTGTGCTTCGCGCGCGAATCCTTGCTGGAGGCGATCGAGGAAAGCCTGGCGCTACGGCGCCGCAGCCGCTGGCAGGCGTTTCGCGTGCGCTTGTTCATCCGTTGGATCCGCTTTCGCGGGGCCTACATCTGGGAAGAGATCTGCAAGCACTACGCCCCCTAGCTTCACGCCCTATTGGGTTTTGGCGCTGCACAGATCGGTGGGGCGCAAAACCACCAGGTCCGGCAGCGCTTCGCCACGCTCATCGATCTTGCGCAGCCTCGCGGTGCACATCTGGTCCTGGAGAAACTCCATCTGATAGGTCGCGCCGGCCTCGGGCACGAAGGTCACGCTTTGTTCGCAGACAAAGCGGTAGTCCTTATCCATCCCCGGTTCCGTGTTGTAGAACATGAAGGCGAACGGACGATTGGCCGGAATCTTCAGCTCGTTGGCGCCAAAGCCTTCCTGACGGCGCATGCGGTCGGTGGCGGCGGTCATGGGGATGCCCAGGTTGCGGAAGTTGGGGTGGGCAATGCCGCGATGGGGCCGAACCATCAGCCCCGACGCGGGCCTGCTCCAGTCGATGCAATCGCTGTAGGGCACGCCACGCACCAGCCCCTGGGCGACGATGCGGATCAGCGCGGTTTCACCGGCATCGGCCGGCACCCGGTAACTCACGGTGGTGGCTTTGAGCTCGGAAACAAAGGCACAACCACCAAGCCCCAGGGACAGGGTCAGCAACAGGATCGAGCGAAGCCGCATGATTCATCCTTGATGGGAACGCCCGCACAGGCGGCGGGCAAAGGATGGCGATCTTACTCCGGCGCCACTGTGCCGCCACAGACTTTTCTGCGATTTCGGCAGCGGCTGCCGAAGCCCTCCGCGGCCCCCGAAGAGCACGAGCGCTTGAGGGCCGCGGAGGGCTTTTTCGCAGCCTGCGACAGCGGCTACAGAGCCGTTGCGGTGGTCAGTAGCGGGCGTCCGCCGGACGGCCACCGTTGGGCCAGTCCTTGACCTTGTCCGGGAAGTCCGGACGCGGTTGGTGGGAGAAGTACTCGGCCACGTCCAGGGCCTCCTGGTCCGACAGGCCGCCCTGGCCCAGGGGGAATTTCTCGTGGAAGCCGATGGGCATGTTGCGTTTGACGAAGGCCGCGGCGGTGTAGGTACGGGCCATGCCGGCACCGATGTTGAAGGATTGATCGCCCCACAGCGGCGGGAAGATCAGGCTGCCGTCGGCCCGTTTCAGGCCTTCGCCATCAGCGCCATGGCACACCGCGCATTGCTTGGCATAGACCTGCTTGCCGTTGTCGGCGTTGGGCGTGAGGGCCGGGTCGATCTTGCCGACACCGCGCCCGGCCACCTTGTCTTCGGGGCGAGTGTTCATTTTCATCCATTCGAAATAAGCCACCATGGCTTGCATGTCGGCACCGTTCACCGGCAGCGGCTTGCCGTGCATGGAACGGCGGAAGCAGCCGTTGATGCGCTCCTCCAGGGTGATGGTCTTGCCCGCCCGCGGCGCGTAGCCGGGGAAGAACGCCGAGACACCGACAAAGGGTGAACCGTCGGCCACGGTGCCGGCGTTGAGGTGGCAACTGGTGCAGTTCAGCGAGTTGCCGACGTTGTCCGGCAGCAGAGCCTTGGTTTCCAGGTGCAGGCGCATGCCGCGCACCACTTGCTCGGCATTCGGTGCCGCCAGCAGGTTGGCCAGGCGCGGGGTTTCGAACAGGGTGTTTTCCACCTGTGGGCTCAGTTGCGCACGCATCTTTTTCACTTGCTCGGCGCTGATGGCCGAGCCGTTGTTGCCCCAGCTGCTGCGGATAAAACTGAGGATTTCGGCAATCTCGCCATCCGCCAGCTGGGCGAACCCGGGCATGGTGTAGACCCGCGGATGAGCGGCGGTCTGCGCGGTCTGCCAGCCGGTCAGGGTGATGTGCAGCAAGGAGGTCGGATTGGCCGAGGCGACACTGGGGTTGCCCGCCAGGGACGGGAACATCTGCGGCACGCCGGCGCCGTCCTGGCGGTGGCAGTCGGAACAGAACTGCGCGTAGCCCAGGCCACCGCGAGAGGTGAACAGGTTGCTCGGCGGGGCCGCCGGAGTCAGGGCCACCGAAGGCATGGGCAGATCGTCTTTACCGGCCGGCAGGGACTTGAGGTAGGCGGCAATGGCGGTCAGGTCGGCGTCGGTGAAGTGCTGGGTGCTATGGTGGATCACGTCGGCCATGTTGCCGGACACCGTGGCGAAGCGGTTCTGCCCGGTCTTGAGCAGTTGCACCGTGTCTTCCACGGTCCACAGGTTGCGCAGGCTCAGGGCCCGCCACTCTTCCACCGTCTCACCGGCCAGGTAGTGCTGGCCGCCGGACTCGGTGTCGCTCATGGCCTTCTCCTGGAAGGCAATGCCCCGTGGCGTATGGCAGGAACCGCAGTGGCCCAAACCCTGGACCAGGTAGGCGCCGCGATTGAGTTGCTCGTCCTTGGCCGGATCGGGCTTGAACGGCTGCTTGTCGACGAAGGCCAGGTTCCAGAACCATAGGCCCCAGCGCTGGTTGAAGGGGAAGCCCATGTCGGCTTCCAGATTGCCCTGGGCCACCGGCTCCACGCCGTGCATCAGGTAGGCGTAAAGGGCGCGCATGTCCTCTTCGGTCATCTTGGCGTAGGACGGGTATGGCATGGCCGGGTACAGATGGCTGCCGTCAGGGGTGACGCCTTCGCGCATGGCGCGATCGAATGCTTCGAAGCTGTAGCGGCCGATACCGGTGTCTTTATCCGGGGTGATGTTGCTGGAGTAGATGGTGCCCATGGGCGTCTTCAGCTCCAGGCCACCGGCCATGGTGGCGCCGCCCTTGGCGGTGTGGCAGGCAATGCAATCGCCCAGTTGGGCCACGTACTGGCCACGCTGGATCAACTCGGAGTCGGGGGTGGAAAGCGCCGCTGCCGGGGTCGGCTCGCTGGCATGCAAAAGAGGTACGCAGAGCAGCGCGGCGCCCAGCAGGTACAGGCGCGACAGAGAAAAAGCCATCAGGTTATTCCTTTAAAATCCGCCTGGGGTGGTCCCCTCGGCCGATATCCACAAAGGTTCTTATTGGTTATCCCGGCCCTCAGGATGCGGGCCCGGGGCTCGATACCTTGTGGGTCCGAGCCTGTTGCCCTTGTAGCGGATTTTTCTGAAAACCCTGTTGATATGGATCATTGCGCCCTAGGCAATGTCCTGTATGCCGGCCCAGGTGGCGCTTTTACTCGCTGGTTTCCACCCCCAGTCCCGCCGCTTGCCAATCGGTGAATCCCTGCTCCAGACGCCGCACCTTGAAGCCCTTGGCCCGCAGCAGGGCTGCGGCATTGTGTGACAGCACGCAGTAGGGGCCACGGCAATACGCTACACACTCCTGATCAGCAGCCAATTCGGCCAGACGCTGCTCCAGCTCCTCCAGCGGGATGTTGATTGCCCCGGGCAAATGCCCTTGAGCGAACTCCTCCGGCGAACGCACGTCCAGCAGGGTCATGCCGCCTTCCTGCAAGCGTTGACGCAGTTCCTCACGGGATATGCCCTCCAGTTGCATCGGTTGCTGCTCACTGTCGGCCAGCAGTTGGCGAATCTGCCCATGGTTGTAATCGACGTACTGACGCAAGGCGCCCAGCAGACTGGCCAGCGGTCCCTGGCTGAGGCTGTAGAGCACCCGCTTGCCATCGCGCCGGGTCTGCACGAAACCGCCACGCCGCAACTGCTGCAGATGCTGTGATGTATTGGCCACCGACAGGCCCGAGGCTTCCACCAGACGCTCCACCGGCAGCTCGCCGCGAGCAATGTGCTCCAACAGGATCAGCCGGTGATGGTGACCGAGAATGCGCGCCAGCTCAGCCATCTCGACCAGGGGATGCTGGGGGGAAATCGAATCGCTCATTGACAGCTCCTGCTGCTTTATTGATCATTCAATCACTTAATTGAATGAAAACTTACCACGCCCGTGCACAAGGCTGAAGCACAGCCCGTCGCACTTCAAGGAGTCCGTAATGCATGAGTTCGTCGCGTTGATCTCACAGGCGCTGCTGTTGGGCATCGGCGCCACCTTGATCCTTGATCTTTGGACGCTGTTTCTGGCGCGGGCGCTGAACATGCCTGGCGCCAACTGGGCGATGGTCGGCCGCTGGATCGGGCATTTTCCTCGTGGGCGCTTCGTGCATCCAAGCATCGCCCAAGCCGCCGCGGTCCCCGGGGAGCATGCACTGGGCTGGCTGGCGCACTACCTGATCGGCGTCGGCTTTGCCGCCCTGTTGCTGCTGATCTGCGGCCTGGAGTGGGCGCGACAGCCGACCCTGGCACCGGCCCTGATCATCGGTGTCTTGACGGTGGCTGCGCCGTTCCTGCTGATGCAACCGGGCATGGGCGCCGGAATCGCGGCGAGCAAGACGCCCAAGCCGAATGTGGCCCGGCTGCGCAGCCTGATGGCGCATGCGGTGTTCGGGCTGGGCTTGTATGGGGCGGGGATGTTCTGGGCGTGGGTGTTGGGGCAGACTGCGTGACCTCGGCCCCGCAAGGCCAAGCATGCCCAGAGTGATAAAGCGATGAAACCGCCTGTATGCGAGCTGTGCCACAACGATTTTTCCTCAGAGATGCAGCATGCCGGAAGTGGCGGCGCCATGGTGCAGTTCGCCGATTACCGTCCACTGGGCGAAGGGTGCGCAGGACACCCTCATGGCTACGAGTGGTTCTGCGATGAACACCTGGCCAATGCCCAGGCCCTGGCTTCGCTGAGCTACAGCGATGCCATGACAGTGCTGACCCGGCAATATGCTCCGTTTGCGGACTACCCGCCCCTCGCCTCCAGTGATCCAGCGCTCTGGATCACCGAGGTGGGGCCCAACCCCGCGAAAGTCTTCGCGCTGATCAGGCAAGCCATGGGCGTCAGTCCCAGCGTGGCCAGGGACTTGCTGGCCGGCGGCCCCTTCAAGGTGAGCCAAGCCTGGCCACAACAGTTCAGGGTCTGGCAGGAGGCCCTGATTCAAGCGGGTACCCAGGTTGAAATACGCTATCCCTCGTCCAAATCCGCCTGGGCCGAGAAAGCCGACGCAGATAACGACTGATCCTGCTCCCCCATGCCGCCTGCACTCACAGGGGCTTCCTCACACCCGCGATCCCAGTCTGCTCCACGGAAACAATGGCCGTATGTCTACCCGTGTCCTACGCCGAGACTGACGTCTACGCTGGGCTCTGAAGGACTGGCCGGCGCCCTGGCCGGACCCGCGCTGAAGATCCTGGGCACTTGTGCCTAGGAATGGAATCAGAGCCATTTGTAACCTGATCATCGCCCGGCTTGTTTTCAGGCCCCCTCCGGAAGCTCTTGCCCATGCTCGAACACCTCGACCTCAATGCCCTGATCGCCGCCTACGGCTACTGGGTGATCTTCATCGGCTGCCTGCTGGAAGGCGAAACCGTGTTGATCCTCGGCGGCATGGCGGCGCATCAGGGCAGCCTGCACTGGCCGCAAGTGATCGGCTGGGCCACCCTCGGCGGCATCCTCGGCGATCAACTGCTGTTCTGGACCGGCCGTTACTCCGGAGCGCGCCTGCTGCCCAGGCTCAAGCGCCATCAGGCGGCCATCGAACGGGTCCAGGGGCTGATCCAGCGCTACCCTTCGACGTCGGTGTTCGCCGTGCGCTTTCTCTACGGCATGCGCCTGGTCGGCCCGATGGTGATCGGTGCCAGCGGCCTGGCGCCCTGGCGCTTCGCCCTGCTCAACGTGCTGGGCGCGGCGGTCTGGGCCGTCCTGTTCGTCAGCGCCGGTTACTGGGCCGGCGAAGCCCTGGAGCATTTCCTCGGTGACCTGAAACCCTACCGCCTGCCGATCTTCCTCGGGGTCCTGGCGCTGGTGGCCCTGATAGCGCTGGTGCGGCACCTGCGCAACCGGCGCAAGGCGCAGCAAAAATGAGCTAAAGGCCGCAACACATCGGGAATTTTCATACTGACCCGACGACTTTATTTCGTTTGTCCCGGCCCCCCGGCCCCGGCTTAGATAACGGCTCGTTTCCGGCACCCAGAGCCCGCATCCATGAGCCACGAGAACATCAGCCGTTCAATTTCCACCGTCCACCCGATCCGCCTCAGCCACGGACGCAACGCCGAGGTCTGGGACAGTGACGGCAAACGCTACATCGACTTCGTCGGCGGTATCGGCGTGCTCAACCTTGGGCATTGCCATCCGCGGATCGTCGCGGCCATCCAGCAGCAGGCCACCCGACTCACCCACTACGCCTTCAACGCCGCACACCACGAGCCCTACATCGAGCTCATGCAGCGCCTGGCGGACTTTATCCCGGTGCGTTACCCGGTCAGCGGCATGCTTACCAACAGCGGCGCCGAGGCCGCGGAAAATGCCCTGAAGATCGTGCGCGGGGCCACTGGGCGCAGCGCGGTCATCGCCTTCGACGGCGGCTTTCACGGGCGCACCCTGGCCACCCTCAACCTCAATGGCAAGGTGGCGCCCTACAAGCAGAAAGTCGGGGTGCTGCCGGGGCCGGTGTATCACCTGCCCTACCCCAGCGCCGACAACGGCGTCAGCTGCGACGAAGCCCTGAAGGCCATGCAGCGCCTGTTCAGCGTGGAAATCGCTGTCGAGGAAGTGGCCTGTTTCATCCTCGAACCGGTGCAGGGCGAAGGCGGCTTCCTGGCCCTGGACCCGACCTTCGCCCGGGCGTTGCGCAGCTTCTGTGACCAACATGGCATTTTGCTGATCGCCGATGAAATCCAGTCCGGCTTCGGCCGCACCGGGCAACGCTTTGCCTTCTCTGCCCTGAGCATCGAGCCGGACCTGATCCTGCTGGGCAAGAGCATTGGCGGCGGGCTTCCGCTGGGGGCCGTGGTGGGACGCAAGGAGTTGCTCGACGCGTTGCCCAAGGGCGGCCTGGGTGGCACCTATTCCGGCAACCCGATTGCCTGCGCAGCCGCCCTCGCCACCCTGGAGGAAATGACCGACGAGCACCTGCAAACCTGGGGCGAGCGCCAGGAACAGGCCATCGTGCAACGTTATGAGGGCTGGAAAGCCGATCGCCTGAGCCCCTATCTGGGACGCTTGACCGGGGTCGGCGCGATGCGTGGTGTCGAGCTGGTCAACGCCCAGGGCGAGCCGGCGCCGGAACAGTTGAGCGCCCTGCTCGGCAACGCCCGGGAGGCCGGGCTGCTGCTGATGCCCAGCGGCAAGTCGCGGCACATCATCCGCCTGCTGGCGCCCTTGACCACAGAACCTGAGGTGTTCGAGGAAGGCCTGGATATTCTCCAGGAGTGCCTGGCGCGCCTGTGATTCCCGGCGCGCCTCCGGACGCGGCTAGAACAGGTAGCCCATGTAGGTGGCAATGCCGCCACCGGCCTGTGGTCCGACGTTCATGCCCGCCATGACCACGGCGCCCTTGGCCGAACGCAGCAACTGCTCGTTGACCTTGATCGAAGCCATCATGGTCGCCGGGTTGCTTCCCAAAACGACCGCCAGGGCCAGTAGCTTGGGGTCCAGGCCGAACAGCAGGGCCGTGGCCGAACCGCCCACCACCAGTCCGCCACCGACTTCGGTATAGAAGCAAGGCCCGGTGATGTCGTCCTCGGTCAGGTCCCGGCTGCGAAGGGCATCGCTGACAAAGACCTTGCCGGTGCTGGGAAAAGCCTCCGCCGCACCGGCACCACTGACGCTCTTGCCCTTGACCTGGATATTGACCTTGCCGAAACGCGGCAGGCGTCCACCAAAGCCGGCGCCTACCCCCAGACCGCCGTAGCGATAGCTGACGTCCTTGCCCTGGGGCGAACGCAGGGTGATCGACCCACCACCGCCGGCCACGAGGGCGATGGTCAGGCCGCCGCCGCTGGCGGTCTGGTAGAGCCATTTACTTTCGTTGACCGGAATCGGAATGCTGAGGTTCATGGGGTCAAAGTCCTTTTGCTTTTTGTGCGGCTCGTCCGCGCTGGCTGATGACACCCACCAGGCCGGCCAGGGTGAATACCAAACCGATCAGGCCCAGCACACCGGGAGTGCCCCAGAGTGCCGCGGGGTCATCGATGACCGCGCTGTTGGCCGGCCGTTCGGGCTGGTAATAGACCCGCACCGGCTGATCCTTCTGGTAGCCGAAGATAAAGCCGCCCTGGGGGTAGGAAATTTTCTCACCGCTGCCGGTGGTAAAGGCGATCTCGGGGTGCGAACCACCGGCGTTCAGGTCACTGACGATACCGTCGGCGGTCTGGGCACTGGCGATGAATTCGCGACGCTCGAGGGTGAGGTTGCCGGCGATGACCAACAGGCCGATGCCGATCAGAACAAACAGCAGACCCTGAAGGATCTTGCCGAGGCGTGACGGGGTGGAGTTAGCCATGGGCTGTCTCGATATTCGTCCGTGAAAGAGGGAGGCCACGATAGCAAGAAACCTCCGACCAAAAAAACCGCTGCCGCGCGGCAAGCGCAATCTGGCAGCGGCGTTCAGGCGCCCGGGCCAGGCGGGTGAGCGTCTGTTGCCGACGCTTACAAACCGAATACCCGACGGGCATTGCCCTGGAGGAATTTGTCCGCAATGGCCGGCGGAAGTTCCAGGGCGCGCACCTGTTCCAGGCATTTTTTCAGCGACAGCTGGGGAAAGTTGCTGCCGAACAACACCTTGTCCTGGCCATAAGTGCGCATGAAATGCAGCAGCTGCGGGGGGTAATAGGCCGGCAGGTAGGCGGAGGTATCGATGTGAATGTTGTCGTGCTTCCAGGCCAGGCCGATCATCTCGTCGGTCCAGGGATGCCCGATGTGCCCGCCAACGATCACCAGTTCGGGAAAATCCAGGGCCACCTCGTCCAGGTACGGCACGGGCCGCCCGGTTTCCGACGGCATCAGCGGCCCGGTATGACCAACCTGGGTACAAAAGGGAATGCCCAATTCGATGCACTTCACATACAGCGGGTAATACCAGCGGTGATTGGGCGGCAGTTTCCATAACCAGGGCACGATGCGCAGAGCCTTGCAGCCCAGTTCCTTGACCGCTCGCTCCAGCTCGGCCACCGCCGCCACGGGCCGGCTCAGGTCCACCGTGGCCACGCCGACGAAACGTTCGGGAAAGGCCCGGGTGTAAGCCGCAATCTCATCGTTGCTGAACACCCAGCCCTCGGGCCGGCACCAGGCCGAGAGCATGAGTTTCTCCACCCCAGCCTGATCCATCAGTTCCACGGTCTGTTCAATGCTCAGGGCCTGGTCGAGCCAATGCGCGGACCCGGACTTCTCGAACAACCGCGCCACTTCCGGCAACAGCGCCCGGGCACGGCCGTTGGCCGGCTGCGCCCAGGCATCGATGGCTGCGAATTTCAAGGTCATTGGGCAGTCCTCCCTGATGTATTCATGATCGAAACCACAGGCTAGATCCGGACCTTGCCGCCAACAATGTCCGCAGCGCTCATCAGGCTTGACCCATGTGTTCAAGCCATGGATAAAGCTTTCCCCTTTTCGCCCCCTCGCAAGGACGCTCCATGACCGATCAAACCACCCCCGAACAATGGACACCCGCCGGCTGCCCGCCCCTGGCCTGGCCGGATCTGCCCGATCAGGCCGCGCGGCGAAGCTGGTACCTGGCGGTCATCGGCGCCTACGGCGCGCTCTGGGAAGGCCACGTCAACCAGCCGCAACTGTCACCAGTTGCCGAGGACGCCCTGCTGGCCCTGGAACAGCGCCTGGGCTGCCGCCTGCCCCCTTCACTGCGTGACTATCACCGGCAACTGGGGGTGCTGTCCCTGGCGGAAGTCCTGTGCAGCGTCGAGCCCGGAAACATCTGCATCCAGCCACTGCTGGAGGCCTACCCCGGTATCGTCGATATCCCCGAGAGCGATCTGGACCTGACGCTGGCGCATCAGTTGATCGCTTTCGGCGACTACCTGGGCAACGGCAATCTGTTCTGCTTTCACCGCGAAAGCGGCGCGGTCTACTACTTCGACCACGACACAGGCGCGGCGCTGACGCGCTTCTTCGACTCGCCCGAGGAGTACCTGGATGCCCTGATGCTACTGTGCCTGGCGGAGGTGTATGACGACGATGACGGCGGCGAAGCGCTGATCAGCCAGCGCTACGGCGAGGACCTGGTGCGCAAGTGGCGCTATTGACCCCGGCGCTTCATTTACCTGCCCCTGCGCGCTGCCGGGCGCAGTAGCCGTCGCCATTGGGCTGAGACTGCAAATCAGTGCAGCCGCCCCCCATGAACGTCGCCAGCGCGGCAAAGGGCAGCATGAGCATCACCTGCGCGATGCCCCGGGCCTGGGCATGCGGGTCCTCGACCTTGCGCAGAAAGTCGTGCTCAGGGGCCGCTGTTTCGGTTTGCAGGGTGGCCCAGAGGGTGTAGCGAAAGGCGTGTGCTCCAGGCCCCTGGCCACCGACACGCCGACAGGCGTCCAGCGCCTGGATGGCATAGACCTCCCCCACCTGACGCGGCGCTCCCGCCGGGCGGGCCTGACGGGCGTTGAAGTCATCGATCAGGGTGGTGAGCTGCATCTGGTCCGCCTGCTGGGCCGCCTGGCAATCGCCCTCGGCAGGGAACTCTCGGCTGGTGCGGGCCAGCGTATCCAGCCAGTTCCGGTAATCGGTGTAGAAACCGAACTGGCTGCCGTCCGGCAATTCCTGCTGATACAGCTTGATGGCCCCGACAAAGTGCTTGCCGGTGTCGGTCAGCCGCTGCACCTGTTCGCGGCTCAAGGGTTGATTGAGGGTGTAGCCATACACCTGCGGGCCCTCGACCGCCGGCCTGACCGGCGCCGTAGTACAAGCTCCCAGCGATGACAGGATGATCGCCAGGTTTAAAACACTGCACAGCATCCGTTGCATGACAGGCCCCAGGGCAGGTGGACGGCTCGTTGGCCAGGCGCGAGATTACGCCATTTCCCAGCCGCTGTTTCGGCCAGGCTTGCCGAAGCCTTAACCCAATCAGCAACAGGCATGCTGCTGCGACGCTGACGAGCGCCTGGTGCAATCTCAACGGCCCCTCTGCCCGACTTGACGCGCCCGAAGCAGCGCTCCATTGTCCCCGGCCCTGCCCCCCGAACAAGGATGCTCCATGCTTCAGCGCGTCATGCTCTGCACTCTGCTGACCGTCATCGCCCTGCCCGCGTTCGCGGCGCCGGCCAAGGTCGAACGCCGATGCGGCTGGTTCGAGAACCCGACCCCGGCCAACGCCACCCTGACCGACCGCGACGGCGTCTGGGAAATTGCCAGCCAGGGCGGTTATCAGGCCGAAGGCGACTGGCCCACCTTCAACGACCAGCAATGGGTACGCACCAACAATCATTACGGCTACGGTTGCGCCTGTGTCAGCGCCAGCGCTGATCCACGGACTCATCGCCTCGACCAGTTGCACAAGGCCCAGGCCCGCCCGCTGTCCGCCTGTCGCAACGATCCCAGGCTGTATGAACCCTTGCGGGAGGAAGACGGAATACCGGTATTGCCCGAGGATTCGCCACGCTTCAACGGACCGGGATTCAGCCTGCAGTACCCCAAAGGCTGGAAGCTCAGCCAGACGCAGAACTGCCTCACCCTAGACCATCCGAACAAACGCCCAAACGAGGAGTACACCCTGCACCTGTGCCTGCGGCAGGGCAGCCTGGAACAGGCCGCCGAGGAGCTGTTTTTCTATCAGGAAAACGGCGTCTGGATGCGCAGCGCCGGAAGGGATGCACCCAGCCCGGTGCAGGACATTTCAGGCCCCGGCTGGAAAGGCTTGCGGGCCTATCAGACCTGCGGCATCAGCGATGAGGAAACCGGTTTTCACGCCTATGGTGGCACCTGCCTGATGGCGTTGCTCGACAGTAGTCGGCGTCAGGTGGTGGCTGACAGCGTGGGGTTCTTCCAGGACTTCGCGACCCTGGACGCGATCCTGCACTCGATCCGCTTCGACCCGGTGCCAGCGGCGCAACAGAACCCGCACTAAGGCACGGCCCGATACAGGGTCTGCAGGTGGGACAGGCGCAGGCCGTAGTGCTCCAGGTTGCGCCGGCTTTGCGAGTTCAGCAGGGCGGTGGCCGCCACACTCTGGGCGCCGAGGGCGGCGGCCTGCTGCAAGCGATGGGCGATCAGGGCCCGGTGATAACCCTGGCCCCGGGCGGTCCGAGCGGTAAAGGCGGTGCCCAGGTAGGCCAGCGCGTTGTCAGCGATGAACAGCGCCGCCCCGGCCACTGCAACGCCCTGCTCGCGCAGCAGGTACAAGTGCCCACGGTCCTCATTGAGCAATCCACCGAAGGCCGCCTGATTGACCGGTCGGGCCGCCGCAGGCGTTTTGAAACTGTCCCCGTGCAGCACGCAGAAGTCTTCCAGGGTCAAGGCCGTCACCGGTTCGATATCCAGCGCCGAAGAGGGCGCGACACGCGGGTCCACCGAGGCGAACAGCTGCCCGTGGGTCCAACCCTTGAGACGCTGCAACGGCTGCCCGTCAAGCTCCAGGGTGTTCGCCACCTTGGCTGACTCAGCGATCAAGGCGATTGCCGGGGCGTAGGCCGCGCAAGTCTGTAACAGACCGACAAGGCTGCGCGCCTGTTGCCCACAGTCGCCATGCACCCGGTTCATCATCGGACTGGGATTGCCGGCGACCACGAAGGCGCCACACTCCGGCTCGCCCAACAGGCTGGCCCGATAGGGGTTGCCCGGCAGATTCGCCAGCCCCTGAACCCGCGCCCGCAGGTATTGGGCCTCCGCATATTCAAGGGCCAGCGCGCGACGGCGGTCCATATCAGCGGTTGCCCACCGGTGTTTCACTGACCCAGGGCACGCGCACCTGTTCGGCGATGCCGGCGGCCTGCTGCTGCAGGACGTCCAGTTTCGCGCGGCGCCCGAACACCCCAGTGAAATGCAGCAGCAAGCGCCCGGCAAACCCCAGGGCATCGCCACGCTTGCGCGGGATCAGGTGCAGATGGGCATGGGGGATGTGCTGGTTGGTGGCCCGACCATCATTGACCAGCAGGTGGGTGCCTTCGACGCCGTAGCCGGCACGCCGCTGCGCGGCCACCAATCCATCGAACACCTGATACAGGTGCTGGCGGACAAAGCCGGGCAGTTGCTCGAGCTTTTCCACATGAGACTGGGGAATCAGCAGCACATGGCCCCGCCCCAGCGGATGCACGTCCATGAAGGCCATGCAGTGTTCATCGCGGTAAACCACGGCCGCCGGCAGGGTGCCGGCGACGATCTGGCAGAAAATGCAGTTCATCCCTGAATCCTCAAGTGACAAGGTGCGTCCTGGCGAGCGCGGCCAATGTAACCCAGCTTGTCCCTTGAAGGCCCGCTCCTTGTCGGCCCGAGTGCCGAACCGGCCGGCGGATCAGTCCAGGGCCAGGTAGGCCCGGGCGTCGACCTCGATCATCACCGGCTGCCGAGTGTCCTTGAGGCTCTGCAGCAAGTCCTGCAGCTGCCCTGGCGTGTCGGCGCGATGGTGCGCCACGTGGAAGCTTTGGGCCATGGCCTGGAAGTTCGGGGTGAGGATGTCCACCCCCAGCGGCGCGATGTCCCGGGCCTGCATGTAGTCGCGGATCTCGCCGTAGCACTGGTTGTTCCACACCAGCAGGATCACGCCGATCTGCGCTTCCTTGGCGGCGATCAGCTCGCTGCTGGCGAACTGCAGGCCGCCGTCCCCCACCAACGCCACCACCGGACGCTCGGGCTGTGCCAGCTTGGCGCCCATGGCTGCCGGCAGGCCGTAGCCCAGGGTGCCGTAACCGCTGCCGGCGTTGAACCAGCTGGCCGGGGCCGGTGCCTGGTAGCCGCAGGCGCCCTGGTACACCGGTTGGGTCGAGTCGCCCACCAGGATCGGGCTGCCCAGGGTGTCGCGCAGCAGGTCGAGCAAGCCCTGCAAGCCTTGTTGCTTGGGCGTCCAGCCGGTGCGTTCGGCCTGGTTCACGCGCTGCACGCTGTCCAGCGCCCAACGACCGCGAGCGCTGGGTGGTGCCACTTTGCCAAGCAAGGCTTGCAAGCCTTCCAGGGCATCGCCCACCAGGCCGACATGGGCCCGTTGCACGCCCATGACCTGCATCGGGTCGATGTCCAGGCGGATCAGCGACCCCTTGAAGCGCAGCGGCCCGAGGCCGAAGAAGTCGTAGTCGGTTTCCCCCAGTTCGGTGCCCACGGCCAGCACCACGTCGGCCTCATCGATCAGGGCCCGGCCATGGGCCGACGACTGCACGCCGTCGAGCAGCAACGGGTGGCCACAGGGCAGCAAGCCGCGGGCGTTGGTGGTCAGGGCCACCGGCGCTTGCAGGCGTTCAGCCAATTGTCGCAGGACCTCGGCGCAACCGCGGGCGCCGCCGCCGGCCAGGATCAGCGGCCGGTGGGCACTGTTGAGCAAGGTCGCGGCCGCCTCGATCGAAGCCCCGGCAGGCGCCGGTGCACCGGGCAGGCTGCGGGGCATGAGGTTGAGGTCGGTGGCGGGCATGTCCAGCACATCCAGGGGAATCTCGATGTGCACCGGCCGTGGCCGCGCGCACTTGAACACGGCAAAGGCACGGGCCAGGAGCTCCGGCAGTTCCGCAGGCGATTGCAGGGTATGACTGAAGGCACAGACCCCGGCCACCATCGCCCGCTGGTCCGGCAGCTCATGCAGGTGGCCATGGCCCAGGCGCAGGTGCTCGCGACGGTTGACCGTGGAAATCACCAGCATCGGCACCGAATCGGCGTAGGCCTGGCCCATGGCGGTGAGGATGTTGGTCATCCCCGGACCAGTGATGATGAAGCACACTCCCGGCTTGCCGCTGGCCCGGGCATAGCCGTCGGCCATGAACCCGGCGCCCTGTTCGTGCCGCGGGCTGACATGGCGCAGGCGGCTGCCGTGCAGGCCGCGATACAGCTCGACGGTGTGCACGCCGGGAATCCCGAACACCGTGTCCACGCCATAACCTTCCAGCAAACGAACCAGGGACTGGGCACAGGTGGTCATCGACTACTCCTCTTGTTCTTATGCGTCCGGACGACACCCTGCGCCCGGCTGATGTCGAGGGACATTAGTCGCTGCACCCAAGGGGCAACAATCGAAAAAAATCGCCGCGATTGCTCAATAAAATTCACGCTTTGCCATTGCGCCGGGGTTCCGGGTGCAGGCGGGTGATGCCCTGCAGCTGGGATTTGACCCATTCGCTGAAGGCCAGCACCACCGGGCGCTCGGCCTTGAGCAGGTCGGCCACCAGGTAGTAGCCGCGGTTGGATTCGATCTCGGTGCCGAAGGGTTGCACCAACTGCCCCCTGGCCAGGGCCTCGCCGCTGATCAGGTTGTCGCCCATGGCGATGCCCTGGCCGGCGATGCAGGCCGACTGCACGAAGTGCGCGTCGGCAAACACGATGCCCCGGCGCACATCGACATTCGGCGCCCCGGCCGCCGCCAGCCAGACCCGCCAGTCGGAGTAGTCGATCATGTGCAGCAGCAGGGCGTGGTCCAGGCTGTCGAGGGTTTTCAAACCGCCCATGGCATTGACCAGGCTCGGGCTGCACACCGGGAAATAGCGCAGGGAGACGATCTTCTGCACATGCTGGTTGGGCCAGTCGCCCATGCCGTAGGCGACGAACAGATCGACGCTGCTGTCGCTGGTGTCGCCCGGGGTGCGGGGTGAAACCAGCTGCAATTCGACCTGGGGATACAGCGCCTGGAACTCGGCGATATGGGTGCACAGCCAATAGGTGGCGAACCCCGGCGGGCTGCTGATGCACAGTCGCCCACTGACCTGCTGGCCGTCGGAGCGCTGGCCGGCCTCGAGGATATTGGCCAGCAGCAGGTGAATGTCCCGGGCATAGCGCTCGCCCTGGTAGGTGATGCGAATGCTGCGGCCCTGGCGCTCGGTCAGGGCAAACCCCAGGGTCTGCTCCAGGCTCTTGATCTGGTGGCTGATGGCGCTGGGGGTCAGGTTCAGCTCATTGGCGGCTTCGGCGACACTGCCCAGGCGGGCCACCGCGTCCAGCGCGCGCAGAGCGGTCATGGAGGGATAACGCATACCGATCAGGCCTCGACTGCAAAAAACGAGTGCCAGCACCATAGCCGCAATCGCGATCCGGCAATAGCCTTGCCCGTCGCCGAAAAAATCCCCGACTGCTGAAAAAAATTACCGCATCGGGCTAAAAATGCTCGATTGACCCCAGGCCATCGATGGCTAATTCTCCAGCCCTACCCTGTGCCGGGTACTGCCCGGCCATCGCACAATAACAAGAGGGTCGACCCTTGCAATCGCAGCCCAACTCCGTCAATCCCGTGGTGGCGATCGATGATCTGCACAAGAGCTACGCCGATCACCACGTGCTCAAGGGCATTGCCCTGCGCGCCAATGAAGGTGAAGTGGTGTCGCTGATCGGCTCCAGCGGCTCGGGCAAAAGCACCCTGCTGCGCTGCATCAACCTGTTGGAAATCCCCTGCAGCGGCAGCCTGCGCATCAATGGCGAAGAAGTGCGCCTGAAGACCGATCGCGCCGGCAACCCCCAGGTGGCCGACCCGGCCCAGGTGGCACGCTTGCGCACGCAATTGAGCATGGTGTTCCAGAGCTTCAACCTGTGGCCCCATCGCAGCGTGCTGGAAAACGTCATCGAGGCGCCGGTGTATGTCCTCGGCGAAGACCGCAAGGACGCCATCGCCCACGCCGAGCACCTGCTGGAAAAAGTCGGCCTGGCCAACAAGCGCGACGCCTTCCCGTCCTTTCTCTCCGGCGGCCAGCAACAACGGGTGGCCATCGCCCGGGCCCTGGCCATGCGGCCCCAGGTACTGCTGATGGACGAACCGACCTCGGCCCTGGACCCGGAACTGGTGGGCGAAGTGCTCAAGGTCATCCAGGGCATCGCTGAGGAAGGCCGCACCATGATCCTGGTGACCCACGAAATGGCCTTCGCCCGGGATGTGTCGAGCAAGGTGATGTTCCTTCACCAGGGGCTGGTGGAAGAGGAAGGCCCGCCGCAACAAGTGTTCCTCAACCCGGTCAGCGAACGCTGCCGGCAATTCGTCATGGCCCAGGAAAACCGCGTCTGACGTCCCGCTTCAATCCTTGAAAACAACAACTTCGATAAAGGGTAAAGCCATGAAAAACCTGCTCAAGGTGCTCGCCACCGGTTGCCTGTTCAGCGCATTGGCCAGCCACGCGGTGGCCGCCGACAAGATCGTCTTCGGCATCGCCCTGGAACCTTACCCGCCGTTCTCGATGAAAAGCGGCAACGGCGACTGGAGCGGCTTCGAACCGGAGCTGATCAAGGCCCTGTGCGAACGCATGCAGGCCCAGTGTCCGCTCAAGGAAGTGGCCTGGGACGGTTTGATTCCGGCCCTGCAATCGAGCCAGATCGACGCCATTCTCAACTCCCTGAGCATCACCGAGGAGCGCGAGAAGGTCATCGATTTCTCCGCGCCCTACTACCAGACCCCGGCCATGTGGGTCGCCGACCAGAGCCTGGAACTGGTCACCACCCCCGAGGGCCTCAAGGGCAAGCTGATCGGCGTGCAGGGTTCGACCTCCAACGCCACCTTCGCCAAGACCTACTACGGCAAGACCTCGACCCTGCGCTACTACACCACCCAGGACGACATGATCGCCGACCTGCAGAGCGGGCGGATCGACGTGATGCTGGCCGACGCCCTGACCATCGAACCGATCCTCAAGACCACCGCCGGGGCCGGCCTGGCGGACAAGGGCCTGGCGCCGAAAGACCCGCTGTTCGGTTCCGGCATCGGCGTCGGCCTGCGCAAGGGCGACAGCGCCCTGCAACAGCGGATCAACACCGCCCTGGCCTCGCTCAAGGCCGACGGCACCTACGACAAGATCCGCAGCCGCTACTTCAGCGTCGACATCTCTGCCAACTAAGCCGTCCGGTGCGCCCGCTCGCGCGGGCCGCCGGCGTTGACTGGATACGTCATGATTTCTCTGTCCGACCTTTCCCAACTGTTCGTCGCCGACGGCTGGCTCGGCGCCCTGGCCCAGGGCGCGCTGGTGTCCTTGCAGATTTCCGCCGGGGCCTTCGTCCTCGGCCTGGGCATCGGCCTGCTGGTGGCGATGATCAAGCTCAAGGGCCCGCGCTGGCTGGTGAAGCTGGCCAACGTCTATACCACCCTGTACCGGGCCATGCCCGAGCTGCTGCTGATCCTGCTGCTGTACTACGCCGGCACTGACCTGTTGAACATGGCCATGGCCGCCATGGACCGGCCAAGTGTCACGGTCAACGGCTTCATTGCCGCGGTACTGGTGCTGGGGATTGTCCAGGGCGCCTATTCGGCGGAGATCATCCGCGGCGCGATCCAGGCCATTCCCCACGGCCAGATCGAAGCGGCGCGGGCCTACGGCATCGAGCGCTGGCTGCTGGTGCGGCGCATCCTGCTGCCGAGCATGCTGCCCTACGCCATGGCCGGGCTGTCGAACCTGTGGCTGGTACTGGTCAAGGACAGCGCGCTGATCAGCATCGTCGGCTACAGCGAACTGCTTTCAGTCGGCAAACAGGCGGCCGGTTCCACCAAGCACTACCTGGTGTTCTACCTGGCGGTCGCGGCTTTCTATTTCGTCATTACCCTGGTGTCCGGCAGCCTGTTCCGGGTGCTCGAGCGTCGCACCAATCGCTGGCTGCCCCAGCACTAGGAGACTCGGATGGACTTTTCCTGGATCAACGGTTTTTCCGCCGAACTGCTGCGCGGCCTGGGCATCACCCTCAAGCTCCTGCTGCTGAGCGGGGTCTGCGGCTTTGCCCTGGCGGTGGTGGTGGGCCTGGGCCGGGTGTCGCGCAATCCGTTGCTGCGTGCGCCCATGCAGTTCTACATCAGTGTGTTCCGCGGCACGCCGCTGCTGGTGCAGATCTACATCCTCTACTACGGGGTCGGCAGCCTGTTCGCCGCCTACCCGCCGATCCGCGGCAGCTTTCTCTGGCCCTACCTGCGCGAAGGCTTCTGGTACGTGGCCCTGGCCCTGACCCTGAGTGTCGGCGCCTATGTCGGCGAAGTGCTGCGCGGTGGCCTGCGGGCCGTGCCCCGGGGCGAGCTGGAAGCCGCCCGCGCCTATGGCATGGGCTACTGGCTGACCCTGCGCCGAGTCTGGCTGCCCCGGGCCCTGGAGCTGGTACGCCCGACCCTGGTGGGGGAATGCGTGCTGCTGCTCAAGGCCACCGCATTGGCCTCCACCGTGGCGGTCACCGACCTGCTCGGCGCCGCCAACCTGGTGCGGGCCCAGACCCTGAAGGTCTACGAACCGCTGCTGGCGGTGGCGCTGATCTACATCGTCCTGGCCTTTGTCATCGAACACCTGTGCGCACGCCTGGGCAACGCCTCGCAGACTCAGCGGCCACAGCGTCAGGCCTGAACCCATTCATTGCGCGGGCAACCGAGCCCGTGAGGAGCACAACATGCGTTATTCACCTTTCGTTCAGCGCATCAGCGGCGAATCCGTCAGCGCCTGGGACATCCACTACGCGGCCATCGAGGCCCGGGGCCGCGGCGAGGACGTGATCGTCCTCAGCGTCGGAGATCCGGACTTCGCCACCGATGCACGTATCAGCGCCGCCGCCAGCGCCGCCCTGGAACAAGGCGACACCCATTACACCCACGTCCTGGGTCGCCCGGCCCTGCGCGAAGCGATTGCCGCCAAGCAGCGACGCCTGCTGGGGATCGAGGTCAGCGCCGACAACGTGGCCCTGGTGGCCGGGGCGCAGAACGGCCTGTTCGCCACCTCGCTGTGCCTGTTCAGCAGTGGCGACGAGGTGCTGGTGCCGGAACCCATGTACCTGACCTACGAGGCCTGCATCCACGCCTCGGGGGCCAAGATCGCCTGTGTGCAGCAGCCGGCGGCCAACGGCTTCCGCCTGACCGCCGCGGCCCTGGAAGCGGCGCTGACCGACAAGACCCGGGGCATCGCCCTGGCCACCCCGTGCAACCCCACCGGCAACGTCTACAGCCGCGAAGAGCTGGAAGCCGTGGCCGAAGTGGCGCGCAAGCACGACCTGTGGGTGATCTCCGACGAGGTCTACGGGCAACTGACCTACGACCGCGACCACCTGAGCATCGCTTCGATGCCAGGCATGGCCGAGCGCACGGTGATCCTCAACAGCCTGTCGAAAACCCACGCCATGACCGGCTGGCGCGTGGGCTGGGTGATCGCCCCGCCGGCCCTGGTCGGGCACCTGGACAACCTGCTGCTGTGCATGCTCTACGGCCTGCCCGGGTTTATCCAGGAAGCCGCGCTCAAGGCCCTGGAGCTGGATGAAGAAGTGATCGGCAGCGCCCGCGAGGTCTATCGCCGGCGCCGCGACCTGGTGGTGGCCGGGCTCAAGTCGGTGCACCTGCTCGATTGCCGCGAGCCCGAGGCCGGGATGTTCATGCTGGTGGACGTGCGCCGCACCGGGCTGTCGAGCATGGATTTCGCCTGGCAGCTGTTCCGCGCCACCGGGGTCTCGGTGCTCGACGCCCAGGCCTTTGGCGCCAGCGCCGAGGGCTTCGTGCGGATCTCCTTCACCGTCGCCGACGAGGTGCTCAAGGACGCCTGCCAGCGCATCGCCGGCTTTGTCGAAACCCTGGGCGCACAACGCTAGACAACAACCCGATAGTGGTGAGGGAGCTTGCTCCCGTTCGGCTGCGAAGCAGTCGTAAAGGCCTGGCCATCGCGGTCACGGCCATTGGGGTGGCTACGCCACCCGGCGGGAGCAAGCGCCCTCGCCACAGTAGCCCGCACAACAAGAATGCATTTGAGCTTGTCGCCCATTTTTCCGCCCACCTTTGAAGGGCCCCCTGCTTGAGAGGTTGACCCCGTGACCGCTTCCGACCAATTCAACTCCACCCATAGCGCCGTCGATCAATACGCCGAACTGGTGCTGCACAACGGCCGGATGTACACCCTCGACCCGGCCCAACCCTGGGCCGATGCCGTGGCCATCCGCCAGGGCAAGCTGATCGCGGTGGGCAGCCTCGCCTCCCTGGCTTCGCTGATCGGGCCCAACACCCGACAGCACGACCTGGACGGGGCCTTCTGCATGCCCGGCCTGCACGACATGCACACCCACCCGGACCTGGCCCTGGCGCCGCGCTACGCCGACGACCTGGACGTGGGCATCGAAGATCCGACTCCCGAGCAACTGGCGGCGGCGATCCACGCCTACGCCGACAGCCACCCCGGCGACGGCTGGATCTACGGCCAGTACTGGGTGCGCTACACCTTCCGCGAAGCCGGCCTGACCCCGGGCCGCGAATGGCTCGACAGCGTCATGCCGGATCGCCCGGTGGCCCTGCTGGACCGCATGTGGGGCACCATGATGGTCAACTCCAAGGCCCTGGAACTGGCCGGCATCGACCGCCACACCAGCGACCCGCGCAACGGCTACCTGGAGCGCGACGAGCTGAGCGGCGAGCCCAACGGCCTGCTGATCGACGGCGCCTACGCCCTGATCCACGCCGCCATGCCGCCGACGCCCGTCCCGGTACTGCGCCGCGCCTACCGCGATGGCGTGCACTTCCAGACCTCGCGCGGGGTCACCGCCACCAAGTACGTGCACGTCTGCGAGAACCGTCTGCAGGCCCTCAAGGAACTGGACGACGCCGGCGAGCTGACCCTACGGGTGGAAGCCGCCATCAGTTGGCAGGACGATATCTTCCCGGTGCGCCGGCGCTGGGAGCTGCTCAGTGGCGAGCGGCACTTCTATCGCAGCGCCCGCCTGAGCGCCAACGCGGTGAAGTTCCACTTCGACGGCACCGTGGAGCCCAAGTCGTCCTACCTGCTGACCCCCTGGCCGGAAGAATCGAGCTGGCGCGGCAAGCTCAACCTGACCCCGGAACACATCACCGACATGGTGGTGGACATGGACAAGCGCGGCCTGCGGGTGATCGCCCACTGCACCGGCGACGGCGCCTCCGACGTGTTCCTCGACGCCGTGGCCGAAGCCCGGCGGCGCAACGGCAACAGCGGCATCCGCCACCAATGCGCCCACAGCACCTTGCTGCACCCGGGCAACCTCAAGCGCTTCCAGAGCCTGGACGTGATCGCCGAGTTCTCCCCGGCGGCCTGGTACCCGACGCCGTTCGCCAGCGGTGCCCGCTCCGGTTACGGCCAGGAGCGCCTCAAGCGCATCTATGACTTCAAGGGCGTGCTGGCCGCCGGTGGCATCGCGGTGTTCGGCACCGACTGGCCGGTGGCGTCCATCGACCCGTGGCTGGCCCTGGAAACCATGGTCACCCGGCAGAACCCGTGGAACCAGGAGCCCGACACCTTCGGCGACCCCATCAGCCTGGAGCAGGCGTTGCAAGTGGCGACCCTCAACGGCGCCCACGCCATGGGCCTGGAACACCTGACCGGCAGCCTGCAGGTGGGCAAGTCGGCGGACCTGATCGTCCTCGACCGCAACCTGTTCGCCCAAGGGCCGCGCAACTACATCCACCACACCCAGGTGCAACTGACCTTCGTCGAAGGGCAACTGGTCTACGACCGCCAGGGCATCTTCAGCGACACGCCGTTGCAGGCGGTGTGGGAAGGCCTGCCACCGGTGATCGAGGGCAAGGAACAATGAACAGCACCCCGAGCATTCCGGTGACCGTGGTTGCAGGCTTTCTCGGCGCCGGCAAGACCACCCTGCTCAACCGCATGGTGCAGCGCGCCGACAGCGGCCGATTGGCGGTGATCGTCAACGACTTCGGCGAGCTGAACATCGATGCGGCGATCATTGCCGAGGTCACCGACGCGGTGTACAGCCTGCAGAACGGCTGCATCTGCTGCACCGTGCAGGAGGACCTGCTGGCGCAACTGGTGAGCCTGTCCAAGCTGCGCCCGGCCCTGGAACGGATCGTCATCGAGTGCAGTGGCGTCTCCGACCCGCAGCGTATCGTGCAAACCATCGGCTACCCGCAACTGCGCAACCGTCTGCACCTGGACGCGGTGATCACCCTGGTGGATGCCAGCGGCTACCAGGACCTAGAAGGTGAAATGGCCCGGCTGTCCCGGGCCCAGGTGGCCTGCGCCGACTGGGTGCTGCTGAACAAGGCCGACCTGGTGAGCCCCGAGCAGTTGCAAAGCATCCGCGCCAGCCTCGGCGGCCGCGCCCCGGTATTCGAAACGGTGCAGGCCGAACTGCCACCCGAGCTGCTGCTGGCGCCGCCGGTGCGTTCCACCGAAGTGCTGTTCAAGGCCCTGCCCCAGGCCCACGACGAACTGTTCGAAAGCTGGGTGTGGAAAAGCTCGCGACCGCTGCAGCCCAAGGCCCTGCGCGACTGGCTGGCGCGCCTGCCCGCCGACCTGCTGCGCCTCAAGGGCCTGGTGCGCCTGGAAGGCAATGAACAACCCTATTGGTTGCAGCATGTAGGCAACCGCAGCCAGTTCACCCTGGCCACAGGGCAGCCCACCGAGCATGCCGTGCAACTGGTGTTCATCGCCCGTCGGGGCAGCGATCTGCGCCAGGAACTGGAGGCCGGGGTCAGCGATACCCAAGTGCACTGAGCTTCAAGCGGCACGTTTTCAGCCGCAAGCGGCTGCGGTGAGCTGTGCCGAGGGCGAAGGCTTCACGTCGGCGGGTACATAGCGCACCATGGATCGCTCATTTTCCGCTGAAGCAAGGACGCTACAGATGCTCGATATCCTCCAAGGCACGCTCCTGTGGGTGTACGCGGTCTTCGCCCTGGTCTGCTACTACGGTCTGCGTGCCCTCGCCATCACTCGCGAGAGCCGTCGTTCGCTGCTGCTGACGCCAGTGATCCTGCTGGTCTGGTCGCTGTGCTCGGTGAATCTCGGCGATCACCCATTGCTGGCGCTGGGCGCCTGGGCCGGTGGTGCCGCACTCGGCAGCCTGCTGGCGATGCTGTTGTTCTCCAGCGCCGGCGTGCTACCGGAGTCCGGCGGCGAGGCGATCCTGGTGCCTGGCACCGTGAAGATCCTCGCCATCTCGCTGCTGTTCTTCGCGGTGAAGTATTGGATCGGCTATCAAACCGCCGTGCACCCCGTACAGGCCGCCAGCGTGCAGATGCTCGCTATCAGTGGCGCCGCCGCAGGCTTTACCGTTGGTCTGTTCTGCGGGCGAGCACTCAAGCTGTTCCGCAACTTCCGGCAACTGCGGCTCAACGCCTGAAAGCGGTGCGGCCATGCCCTTGGATCACTGGGGAATCTTCGCCGTGCAAACCGGTCTGTAGGGACGGTCCTGTTGGGCGGGTCGCTTGGTCCGTGACATTAGGGTCCGGGTCCAATAGATTAGGCGCCCCCGAAAATCCCCCTGGGCCTTTCGCGCCTAAAACCTGTTAAACCAAGTAGTGGATGTTCAATGCCTGATTCCAACACCGAAGAATCCGTAATCGCCCTGTCCAACAAGGCCGAGTACGAAAACGCCATTCATCTTTCACAACACGTGTCCCAGGCCAAGACCATCAGCGAGATGGTGCTCGACGCCTTCCACACCTCGAAAGAAAGTGACCAGATTCGCGAACTGCGTGCTGCGATTCGCCAGGCCCACGACCGCTTTGACGACGACACCGCCTATGAACTAATGGGCCAGCTCAAGCAACTCAAAGACGCCGAGGCCGCCGACCTGGCTGCCCTGGAAGACCTGAGCAAGAAATTCCCCATCAGCCGGATTCTCTCCAGCTACAAGGACGACCCGGACTTCCAGGAACTGGTCTACGGCCTGGCCCTGAAAGTGCTGAACCAGACGCACCAGGCCATCAGCAACCCCAGCGGCGGCAAGAGCAAGGCGCGGCCGAAGAAGGAAATGGAAGTGTTCGCCATCAGCAAGGACGGCATCAGCGTCACCCTGCCGATGCGCCCGCGCTCCAAGGCCAACGTCGACCGTGAAGCCTTCGAATTCCTCGGCTTCAGCTTTGTCGGCGAAGGCGACGAGGCCGAACTGGAAAGCGAGATGTTCCTCGACAAGGACGGCAACGAGCAGCAAGCGACCCGCAAGAACATCATCACCGCGATCCAGCAGCAGACCGCATTCGAAGGCTACAGCGCGCAACAGCAGCTGTAACCCGCCCCTGTAGGAGCGAGCTTGCTCGCGAAGGCGTCAGCCCGACCTGAGCGCCGAGAAAAAGCCCCGTACTTGTGTATGAAGTCGGGGCTTTTTGTTTTCAGCGATCCCCGTACTCACGGATCGGGTACATCGCGCACAACGCTTCGGTCTGTTGCCGGAACTGCTCCTGCAATCCGGGCTCCAGGGTGTATTTCTGCTCGCCGTGGGGCTGCACCTGATCGAGTATCCGGCACACCAGGTCGACGATCTGGCGACACCCTTGGGCGTCCACGTAGCGCTGGGCGATGGAGCCGGTGCCGATACACAAGCCATTGGCGGCAAATGATGATCGGTTTTCCCTCGGACCGCGTTTTTTGCTGACGATGATTCCACACTTCTCCAGCGCCGATTCGGCGATGGAGCCGCTGATGCCGCCACGCAAGCGCAGCAAGATCGTGTGATTTTCCGTTCCTCCCCCCACGACCTCGTAGTCCCGCTCCATGAACGCGCAAGCCATTTCATCTGCCGTGGCGCGAATCCGCCCCATGTAGGCATCAAACAGCGGGGACATCGCATAGCCCAACGCGGCAGCCTTGGCGGCAATCACGTTGACGGCAGGCGCGCCTTGCATACCGGGGGAAACCGCTTGTTCGAGAACCCGGCGAAAACTCGACCTCAGTCCAGGCACTTTGGTGTCTGCATCACGACCGGAGAGAATCAGACCTCCACGCGGGCCGGCGAGCTGCTTGTGGGTGCAGGTGATTGTGACGTGCGCGGCATCGATCGGGCTCGGATGGCGCCCTGTGGCCACCAGCCCGGCGATATGGGAAATATCGGCAAGCACGATGGCCCCGGCCTCATCGGCAATGGCACGAAAGCGCTGGAAGTCCACGACCCGAGAATGGGCCGTCGCCCCGCAAATGATGATCCGCGGACGATGGGCCATCGCCAGTTGGCGCACTTCTGCGTAATCGATCTCCCCCTGGGATGTGGTGCCGTAGCGAACAGCCTTGTAGTTGGCCTCCGTGAAGGCTTCCACTCGGCCATGTGCAAGGTGCCCACCCTGTTCGAGGGCCATGCCCAGGATCGTATCCCCAGGCTCGGCCAGCGCCGTCAGCACCTGGTAAATGGCATTCGAGGCCGAGTGTGATTGCACGCAGGCGTATTGGGCAGAGAACAGCTCCCGAGCGCGTCGGATCGCCAGAGCCTCAACCCGATCAACGTTTTCACACCCACTATAATGACGCCGGCCGGGAGCGCCCTCGACCGTGACGTTGACCAGCGCCGAGGCTGATGCCGCCAAGCTCCGGGGGCCGGCCGCGCAGGAAGATGAAACCAAAGACAGTGTGCGGTGTTGGCGCGTGACTTCCGCGTCCAGGATGCTTGCCAGCTCCGTGTCTTCAGCGCGCAGATCGGCCAGACCGCGTCGCAGCAGGTCGGCCTGGGTCCTGAGTGGTTCAGTGTCAGCTGCCATTCTTCTGTGTCCCTTCCTTGTGTGTTGCGCGCCACGAACGACAGCACGCTTCCTGGGTATCACGTTCGTTTGTCTGCATCGGGCTTATCCAAGCCTCGGCGTCAGACTCTATAAGCCGCAACAAAATTAATCAAAGAATTAAACATTTTCCAAATTAAATGATGCTTTTCTTATCGAGGAAGGGCAGCCTCAGCCTTGCGCTAGCGAGTACCTTCATGGTCGAGAGCCATGACGCCAAGCCTGCGGGACTGTATTGTCATGGCCGGCGCATGCGACAATTTTTCCTCGGTGACGCTGATCCAACTCCTGCCGAAGGCAGGATCACTCAAGAAACCGACTGCGAAAGCCCCCAGGATGGAGGCAGTCCGGCTAAAGGAGCATAGGTTGGTACAGACTTCGAAAAATCCGACATACATCTACCGCATTGATCTGGCCGATCTCGTCTCGGCGTCGGGCGACTGAATGCCTGATACGGCTCTATAACTTGCAAAGATTCAATGGGTTACGGCCAAAAGGAAGTGGTGAGTATCTGATGCATAAAAGAGAAAGAACCGAGCATTTAAAAAGCAACATCAAGTACTTGATAAAAAGCCGTGGTGAGACACAACTGTCTTTGTGCAACGCCAGCGGGCTGACCAGAACGACCATTTACAACATTCTGGAAGGCAAGGTCACCAACGTACAGCAGTCCACCATTCGAAAAATCTCTGACTTTTTTGGCGTCTCCTACGAAGAAATAGAGACTGTCGACTTTGAAGAAAAGGAGATCATCGAGAGCAGCATCTCCCCTCAAGGAAACATGAACCCGGCGGCCGTTCCGATCATCAAGGAGAGCCTGCTGATGGCCAACATGGACAAACGCATTGGGGAACTGGCGACGCTCTATCCATTGACTTACTACTTCGGCACTTCCTACAACCTGATAGCGGTGCTGCTGGAGAACGAAATCAACGGAATGAATGAACCCGGCGATCTGTTGATCGTACAAAAGGGCTCCTCGACCGACGACAAAGAAAAACTGGCTTACGACAAACTGACAGGCAGGCTGCTCATCTTGAATGATGTTTGTCCCGACTCAGATCGCATGATTGTAGTGGGCGATATCATTGAGGAGCGGTTCAATGACTGTCCATGAAAGCGAAATCGAAAACAGCAAATACAAACTTCTGGGTTTCGAGAACAATAAAAAACTTGCCGTAATCATGATCATTGCTACAGGCAAGGTCATCAGAATCAAGCTAAGAGAGGTACTGAACAGTGAAATAATGGATAACCTGAACAAAACGGAAATCAAGAATCTGTATCGAAAGCTCTATTCCCAGGGAGACACGCTGACCGCATACGACCTGAACGATCGCCATGAGAACTCATGGATGATTTATATAATCCTGAACTTGTTGCTCGTCACATTTTATATATTCACCAGTATTGCAGCGACAAAACCCATTTATCTGGAGTCGCTGGACATCATCATTACTCCTGGTACCTTCCTTTACTCCATTACTTTTTTGATCGTCGACTTGTTAAACGAAAACTTTGGACTCCGGTTAGCCAGAAGAGCCATTTTCTTTGCATTCGCTAGCACATCCACGGTTTTCATCCTGCTCTACGGCTCGACCTTCCTGCCAGGTATGCCAGGCTGGAAGCTTGAAACGCCCTACAATGACGTGATCATTCAGGTGTCATCCGTACTGGTAGCCTCCTCTGTTTCATTCCTTGTTTCTGAAAACATAAACTCATACTTGCTGTGCAAGATAAAAGAGCTGACAAATTCCAGATTTTTGTTCTTGCGAATATTCCTCAGCACCTTCTTCGCGGTCATTATCGACAGCTTCCTGTTTTGCTATATCGCCTTCTATGGATTGATGAAAAACAGCGACATTCTCAACATGATCTTTTTTCAGATTGCGATAAAAGTGTTTTTTGCACTCTTCAATATCTTGCCCGCTTACGGCGCAAGATCACTGTTCAAGAGATACATGAGCAGCAACCAGACAAAATGATCTGGCACTGAATATCATCCAGATGTCCCATCAATAGGTTCTAAATAAAAAACCCCGCCCTTCTCTCGAAGACGGGGTTTTCTCTGCTCCGACGATACCTCAAGCCGAGGTCGTGCTACCGGCCATGCGCCGCAGGATATGCCCCTGGCCTTTGACGCAGTGCAGGATCACCGCGGCCACATGACCGACGATCAGTACCAGCAAGGTCCAGCCCAGGAGGCTATGGAAGCTGTTGCCCAGGTCGGTCATCCACTGGATCTTCGGCCCTTCGAAGCCGCTCATCACCGGCAGCCCGAAGGCGGAAAACGCTCGCCCGGAGCCGTACTGGCGCAGCAGCCCGAGAAACGGAATGGCGAACATCCCGGCATACAGCAGCCCATGCCCCAGGCGCGCGGCCAGGTTCAGGCTCGGCGGCCGACGATGCCGGTTCAGCAGGCTCCAGAACAGCCGCACCAGCAACAGCCCCATCAATAGCAGCCCGACTTGCTTGTGGGTCGGCCAGAGGAACTTGTCCAGTGCCGAATCCTCCAGCAGGTAATGGGCGGCGGTCGAGCAATAGATCCAGGCAAAGGCCAGCGCCATGGCCCAGTGCAACCCACGACTGACCGCGCCGTAACGCTCCTGGCTGTCGTTCATTTCAATACGGCTTTGCATTGCATCCACTCAGGTTCATCCACGAGCGGCGCATTTTACCCGGCCAGGCGGAGCCTTCGGACCGAAAAGCTTTAAATGATGTGACCGTCGCGCCAGCGGATAAAAAAAGCCCCGCACTTCTTACGAAGGCGGGGCTTTTCTGTGGCCTGGACAGCTTAGTGCGCGTAGGTCAGCAACAGCTCGGTCGGGGCCTTGAAATCCACCGACATCATCACGCTCAGCGCGGTGATGGTGAAGATCGAGAACACGAACAGCTTGCGCGCCCACACGGTGTCATCCACCGCCTTGTAGCCGGTCCAGGCCATGTACAGCCAGTACATGCCCATCGCCGCCGCTACCGCCAGGTAGCTCATGCCGGCGTAACCGCTGAAGGTCAGCATCAGGGTCGCCACCAGGAACGCCAGGATGTAGAGCAGGATGTGCTTCTTGGCCACGCGAATGCCGCGCTTCACCGGCAGCACCGGAATCGATGCGGCCAGGTAATCGTTGAAGCGGAAGATCGCGATGGCGTAGGAATGCGGCATCTGCCACAGGCTGAACATCACCAGCAGGGTCAGCGCGGCCATGTCGAAGCTGTTGCTCACGGCCACATAACCGATCACCGGCGGCATGGCCCCGGACAGACTGCCCACCAGCGTGCCGTGAACCGACTTGCGCTTGAGGTACAGGCTGTAGAGGCCGACGTAGATGACAAAGCCGATTACCGCGAACAACGCGGCCAACGGGTTGGCCACGTAGTACAGCAGGGCGACGCCGGCGATCCCGAGGAGGGAGGCATAGACCAGGGCCACTTCCAGGGAGATCAGGCCCTGGACCAGCACGCGGTTCTTGGTGCGCTCCATCTTCAGGTCGATGTCTCGGTCGATGCAGTTGTTGAACACGCAACCGGACGCTACCACCAGCGAGGTGCCGATCATCGCGGCCAGGAAAATGGCCAGATCGACATGCCCTTTCGAGGCCAGGAAAAACCCGCCTGCCACAGAAAGCACGTTACCGAAAATGATCCCCGGTTTGGTGATTTGGATAAAGTGCTTGAGCGACATCGGGTTTACCTCACTTGGCCATCATGACGGTGTGGATGCTGAACATGATCCACAACGACAGACCAACCAGCAGAACAATGACCAGCGCGGCGAAGATGAACGCCACCACGTTGTTGCGCTGTGCCGCGGAACGGTCCAGGTGCAGGAAGTACACCAGGTGCACCAGCACCTGGATCACGGCGAATGCCAGGACGATCCACAGGGTCACGTCTTTAGGCAGCGACGGGTACATCACCAGGCCGAACGGGATCAGTGTCAGGATGACCGACAGGATGAAGCCGATGGCGTAGGACTTGACGCTGCCGTGACCGGCTTCGTCGTGGGAGTGTGCGTTGGCCATTTACATAGTCCCCATCAGGTAAACAACGGTGAATACGCAGATCCACACCACGTCCAGGAAGTGCCAGAACAGGCTCAGGCAGCTCAGACGGGTCTTGTTGGTCGCCGTCAGGCCGTTTTTCTGCACCTGGTACATCATGATCGCCATCCAGATCAGACCGCTGGTCACGTGCAGACCGTGGGTGCCGACCAGGGTGAAGAACCCGGACAGGAAGCCGGAACGGCTAGGGCCGTAGCCTTCGGAGATCAGCAGGTGGAACTCGTTGATCTCCATGCCGATGAAGCCCAGGCCGAACAGGAAGGTCATGGCCAGCCAGCCCAGCACCTGCTTCTTGTTGCCCCGGAAGAACGCCAGCATGGCGAAGCCGTAGGTGATCGAACTGAACAGCAGCAGAGCGGTTTCGCCCAGTACGTAAGGCAGTTCGAAGATGTCGTGGCCCGACGGGCCACCCGCTACGTTGTTAACCAGTACCGCGTATACCGCGAAGATCGACGCAAACAGAATGCAGTCGGTCATCAGGTAGAGCCAGAAACCGAATACGGTCATCTCGCCCGAGTCGTGGTGATGGTCATCGTGCCCATGGTCATCGACATGGGCGTGTCCAGCATTGGTCACTAAGTTCGACATGGATTAAGCCTGTTCCAACGAGGTTTCAACACGGGTAGCCGGGATCTTGTTCTCCGATACCAGACGCTTGTGCTGTTCGGCTTCGATGCGCTCGATCGTCTCGACCGGCACCATGTAGCCTTGATCATCACGGGCAGCGTGGATCGCGAAATAGATCACGGTGCCGGCCAGGCTTGCGATGGCCAGCCACCAGATGTGCCAGATCATGGCGAAACCGAACACGGTCAGCAGGGCCCCCATGACCACACCGGTAGCGGTGTTGTTGGGCATGTGGATCGGCTGGTAGCGGCTTGGCTGCGCGTAGGCAGTGCCGTCTTCCTTGGCTTCGGTGAACGGGTCGATGCCTTCGGCTTTGGGCAGTACCGCGAAGTTGTAGAACGGAGGTGGCGACGAGGTCGACCATTCCAGGGTGTGGGCGTTCCATGGGTCGCCGGACACGCACATGTTCTGCTTGCGGTCACGCACGCTGACGTACAGCTGGATCAGCTGGCAGGCGATGCCCACGGCGATCATCAGTGCACCCACCATGGCCACGTACAGGTATGGCACCCACTCAGGGTTGGTGGTGGCGTTCAGACGACGGGTCATGCCCATGAAGCCCAGTGCGTAGAGCGGCATGAAGGCGACGAAGAAGCCCGAGATCCAGAACCAGAAGGCAGCCTTGCCCCAACCTTCATGCAGCTTGAAGCCGAAGGCTTTCGGGAAGTAGAAGCTGAAGCCGGCGATGTAGCCGAACACCGCGCCGCCGATGATCACGTTGTGGAAGTGAGCGATCACGAACAGGCTGTTGTGCAGGACGAAGTCCGCACCCGGGATGGCCAGCAGTACGCCGGTCATGCCGCCGATGGCGAAGGTCACCATGAAGCCCAGGGTCCACAGAACCTGGCTGGTGATGCGCAGACGACCGTGGTAGATGGTGAACAGCCAGTTGAACAGCTTCACCCCGGTCGGGATCGAGATCAGCATGGTCGCCAGGCCGAAGAAGGCGTTGACGCTGGCACCCGAACCCATGGTGAAGAAGTGGTGCAGCCAAACCATGAAGCCCAGGATCGAGATCGCGCCGGAAGCGTAGATCATCGAGTGGTGACCGAACAGGCGCTTGCCCGAGAAGGTCGAGATGACTTCGGAGAAGATACCGAACGCCGGCAGGATCAGGATGTACACCTCGGGGTGACCCCAGGCCCAGAACAGGTTCACGTACATCATTGGATTGCCACCAAGTTCATTGGTGAAAATGTGGAAATCCATGTAACGGTCAAGCGTCAGCAGTGCCAGGGTGGCGGTGAGGATCGGGAACGAAGCCACGATCAGCACGTTGGCCCAGGTGCAGGTCCAGGTGAAGATCGGCATGTCCATCATCTTCATGCCAGGGGTACGCATTTTCAGCACGGTGGCCAGGAAGTTGACCCCCGTCAGCGTTGTCCCCAGACCCGATAGCTGCAGCGCCCAGATGTAGTAGTCCACACCCACGCCCGGGCTGTATTGCAGGCCCGACAGCGGCGGATAGGCAACCCAGCCGGTCTTGGCGAATTCGCCGACGCCCAGGGACAGGTTGATCAGCACCACGCCCGATACCAGCAGCCAGAAGCTCAGGGAGTTGAGGAACGGATAGGCCACGTCACGCGCGCCGATCTGCAGCGGCACGACAAGGTTCATCAGGCCGGTGAAGAATGGCATCGCCATGAAGATGATCATGATCACACCGTGGGCGGTGAAGATCTGGTCATAGTGTTCAGGTGGCAGGTAGCCAGGCGAACCCTCGGTGGCCATGGCCAGCTGGGTACGCATCATGATGGCGTCGGCGAAGCCACGCAGGAGCATGACCATGGCGACGATGATGTACATCACACCGATTTTCTTGTGGTCGACGGACGTCAGCCACTCGGTCCACAGGTAGGTCCACTTCTTGAAGTAGGTGATTGCCGCGAACAGCGCCACACCACCGAGCAGGATCATGGCAACGGTCACCATGACGATCGGCTCGTGGAACGGTATCGCTTCCAGACTTAATTTACCAAACATCGTTTACTCCTCTGCCCCGGCAGCTGAATGCGAACTCACGTCCATCCCTTCGGTTGCGGCCACTTCCTTTTCTTTCTTCTCGTGCTTGAGCGGCTTGCCCGGTTTCATGCCTTCATACTTGTCGATGACGGTCTGGAACAGGTTCGGCGCGTAGGCGGAGTAGAGCTCGACAGGATTGTTCTGGCTCGGCTTGGAAAGGGCTTCGTATTCAGCGGTGTCCAGCTGTTTAGGTGCCTTTTTGACTTCGTTTACCCAGGCGTCGAAATCTTCCTGACTGGTAGCGATCGCTTTGAACTTCATGCCGGTGAAACCCGCGCCGCTGTAGTTGGCGGAGATCCCTTCAAGTTCGGTGTTCTGGTTGGCAATCAGGTGCAGCTTGGTGGTCATGCCCGCCATTGCGTAGATCTGGCCGCCCAGGCCCGGGATGAAGAACGAGTTCATCACGGTGTCGGAGGTGACGCGGAAGTTCACCGGGGTATGGGCCGGGAACACGATCTTGTTGACGGTGGCGATGCCCTGGTCGGGGTAGATGAACAGCCACTTCCAGTCCATGGCGACCACTTCGATGGTCACAGGCTTGGCGTCGGACTCCAGCGGACGGTACGGGTCCAGGGCGTGGGTCGACTTGTAGGTGACATAACCCAGGGCAATGATGATCAGCACCGGAACCAGCCACACCGCGATCTCGATCTTGGTGGAGTGGGACCACTTGGGCGCGTAGGTCGCGTCCTTGTTCGAGGCGCGGTATTTCCAGGCGAAGGCGAAGGTCATGATGATGACCGGCACAACCACCAGCAGCATCAGGATGGTGGCCGTGATGATCAGGTTTCGTTCATCCAGACCAACCTGACCTTTGGGATCAAGCAAGGTCCATTTGCAGCCTCCCAGCATTAACATGCCGAGCAGCGGCAATAAGCCTAGTAATCTGGGGTACCTGTTTTTACTCATCTCACGACCTCTAAAGCAGCTTGCGCAATGCAGTTGGGTTTTGATCGCCAACACTTCACCCTGCCAAGGGTTGGCATTTTTCTTCAATTGAATAAGGGCCTGCCCGTTGCGTTAAACGCTCAACGACACATCCCGGGCTAGCAGTGGTTCTTATTCGATCTCGTGGTCAAAGGCCTTGTTACAGACCAATTCCATTTGGTGCGGAAGTTTGGAAGGCGCCGACACCCGCAGTCGCACGGAGCGCTCAATCCGCCCCTCGACCGTCCTCGTGTGCTCAGGGATGAGCAGCGTCGGAAATTCAGTGCGGGCGATTGTAGATATGTCGCGTTTTATAAACCATGTCTTATCCCGAAATAATTTTTATCCCCCGGCGCAACAATCCCTCACGATTATTGCGAAGGATCGTAATGATATCGATTTTTATTCTCAACAAAAACCCCAAAAGGGACTTCCAGCGCCCCCTTTCAACAGGCCGAACGAGCGGCTGAAAGCCGCCTTGGATAGGGCTTCAACCCTTGTAAAACGGGCTTTGTGAAGAGATGTATAGATAGCAGGCTATGGATTTAACCCAGCCTGGGGATTTACACAAAGTGACAGACTTCAGGGGAACCGATTACCCAATATGCAGTCTGTTGCCGGCCTCCCTCCGCCCCTGTGCGACCGCGACAGTGTGACAACATGTCGCACTTTTACCGCCCCCTCACTTGCCGCAAATCACGGACTTTTCAACAGCCGGATGAACGACATGAAAAAGCCCCGGCCCCTGTTGAGGGACCGGGGCTTTTCCGGGTGAATCAGTAGGTTTTCTTGCGATTGCGAACGACGCCCAGGGGCACCAGGATCACCGTCAACACGAACGCCAGCAGCGCCCATTGCGCCAGGGACAGGCCAAGGATCGGCGGATACGGCGTGGAGCAGAAACCGTCGACCTGGAAGACCAGGGGAAAGATGCTCGCCAGCGGCAGGCTGTCGACAAAGGGCTGCAGCACATCGATGCCGCAGCTCACCGCCGGGTAGAACTGGGTGTACACATGGTGCCCGGCCACCCCGGCACCGGCGATGGCACTGATGACCACCAGGGTCTCCATCACGGTCACCCCACGTCGCGAGCTCAGGGCCGCCCCGATGAAGGCGAACAGAGCGATCAGCAGCAAGGCATAGCGCTGCAGGATACACAGCGGGCAAGGCGCCTCGCCCAGCACCACCTGCATGTACAGGGCCCCGCCGATCAGCGCCAGGCAGATAATCCCCAGCAGCACCAGGAAGCGCCGTTCACGCCCTAAACGCAGTCTGTCGTCACTCATCCCTATTCCTTTTTCTGTTGTCTGCTCAACCGGCGTAGCCGTGCTTGTCACGCCAGCCCGCGGGTTGAATTGCGAAGTTGATCTGATTGCCATCGGGTGCCCGGAAGTCTACACGCTGATCATGACCTTTGAATGCACAGCATCGAAGGCAACACCCAAGGTTTACGGGCCAGGGGGACACACGAACGAAAAGGCCGGGATGGCAGCGCCATCCCGGCATCGAGGGGAATTAACGACAGGCAGGTTAAGCAAGGATTAACAACCCGGCCCCGTTGCAGGGCCGGGTTGCGCAGGAGCCGGCCGGGTTATTCCAGGGCCGCCGCCGGGCCGAAGAACTCATACCGGCTCTGTTGCTCGGGAATGCCCAGGGCCTTGAGGTGGCGCTTGATGGCCGCCATGAATCCCTTGGGCCCGAGGAAGTAGGCATCCAGATCTCGCTCCTGCGGCAACCAGTCGGCCAACTGCTCCCGGGTCAGCAGCCCCAGTTGGTCTGCCGCCGGGCTGACACCGTCGTCCTCGGCGTAGCAGTAAAAGCGCTTGAGCTGTGGATAACGCTGGGCCAGTTCGTCGACCCAGTGACGGAACGCATGCACCTGGCCGTTGCGCGCGCAGTGGATGAAATGCACCGGACGCTCCGTGGCCAGCGCCGCCTCCAGCATCGGCAGGGTCGGGGTGATGCCCACGCCGCCACTGATCAGGACCAGCGGCTTGGTGCTTGCCGCCAGGGTGAACTCGCCGGCAGGCGGGAACAGCATGATGCGGGTGCCCACCGGGCATTGGTCATGCAGGTAGTTGGAGGCCACTCCCCCGGGTTCGCGCTTGACGCTGATGCGGTACTGCCCCCGGTTGGAAAGGGCCGACAGCGAGTAGTTGCGCCGCACCTCCTGACCGTCGATGAACAACTGCAAGCCGATGTACTGACCCGGCTCGGCGGCGAGGATCGGCCCCTGATCCAGCGGCGCGAAATACAACGAGGTGATTTCCACGCTCTCCTGCACCTTCTGCACCAGCTCGAATGCCCGCGCGCCACGCCAGCCGCCCGGAGCCTGGGCCTTCTGGTCGTAGATCGCCGCCTCGGCACCGATCAGGATATCCGCCAACTGGTTATAGGCCGCGCCCCAGGCATCGATCACTTCAGGGGTGGCAATCTCGCTGCCCAGCACCTCGGAAATGGCCCGCAACAGACAGGCTCCCACGATGGGGTAGTGCTCCGGCAGGATCTGCAGGGCCACATGCTTGTTGATGATCTTGGCCACCAGATCCCCCAGTTGATCCAACTGGTCGATATGCCGGGCATACATCAGTACCCCGTTGGCCAGGGCACGGGGCTGGTCGCCGCTGGCCTGGTGCGCCTGGTTGAACAGCGGACGTACCTGGGGGTACTCGGACAGCATCATCCGGTAGAAGTGGGTGATCAGCGCTTCACCACCGCTCTCCAGCAGGGGCACGGTGGCTTTGATGAGGGTGCGATCTTGGACGCTTAGCATAAGGACAACTCCTGGACTTTATGACTGCTTGCAGGTTTCCCTTATCCAGTCAGTTTTCATGCCAAGATTAAAATCCTTATAAATCAATGGCTTAAAATTCAGTTGGTCATAAAGACACTGATGCATTTATAGTCATTAAGACTAGACGGAGTCATTATGACCGCAAAATCCCTGCTCACGACCCTGCTCCCCCTGGTGACCGACCTGTCCCGGGAACTGCCCGAGGGCGAACGCTACCGCCGCCTGCTGGAAGCCTTGCGCGCCCTGCTGCCCTGCGATGCCGCGGCGCTGCTGCGCCTGGATGGCGAATGGCTGGTGCCGCTGGCGGTGGACGGCTTGAGCACCGATACCCTGGGCCGCCGCTTCAAGGTCAGCGAGCACCCACGCTTTGCCGCCCTGCTCGCCAGCCCGGGCCCGACCCGCTTTGCCAGCGACAGTGAGCTGCCCGATCCCTATGACGGTCTGGTGGAAGGTCTTGACGACCACCTGGAAGTCCATGACTGCATGGGCTGCCCGCTGTTCGTCGATGAGCGCCCCTGGGGCCTGCTGACCCTCGATGCCCTGGACCCGCAGCGCTTCGAGCCCATCGAACTGGACGCCCTGCAAGCCTTCGCCAGCCTCGCCGCGGCCACGGTCAGTGCCGCCGAGCGTATCGAACGCCTGGCTCTGCGGGCCGAAAACGAGCATCAACGGGCCGAAGTCTATCGCCAGGCCAGCGGACAGCACCGCGAGATGATCGGCCAGAGCAAGGCCCACAAGCGCCTGCTGGAAGAAATCAGCCTGGTGGGCGGCAGCGACCTGACGGTACTGATCACCGGTGAAACCGGCGTCGGCAAGGAGTTGGTGGCCCAGGCCATTCACGCCGCCTCGCCCCGGGCCGAACAGCCGATCATCAGCCTCAACTGCGCGGCCCTGCCCGACACCCTGGTGGAAAGCGAACTGTTCGGCCATGTGCGCGGCGCCTTCACCGGAGCCACCCAGGATCGGCGGGGCAAATTCGAGCTGGCCAATGGCGGCACGCTGTTTCTCGATGAGGTGGGCGAACTGTCGCTTTCGGTCCAGGCCAAACTGCTGCGGGTCTTGCAAAGCGGACAGTTGCAGCGCCTGGGTTCGGACAAGGAGCATCAGGTGGACGTGCGCCTGATCGCCGCCACCAACCGCGACCTGGCCGAAGAAGTGCGCAGCGGGCGCTACCGTGCCGACTTCTACCACCGCCTCAGCGTCTACCCGCTGCGAGTGCCGGCCCTGCGCGACCGGGGTCGCGACGTGCTGCTGCTCAGCGGCTACTTCCTGGAGCAGAACCGTTCGCGCATGGGCCTGGGCAGCCTGCGGCTCAGTGCCGACGCGCAGCAGGCACTGCTGGGCTACAACTGGCCGGGCAACGTTCGCGAACTGGAGCACCTGATCGGCCGCAGCGCCCTCAAGGCCCTGGGCAACTGCCGCGAACGCCCGAAGATTCTCAGCCTGGATGCAGCCGACCTCGACCTGCCCGGGCTCGGCGAAAAAGCGCCCGGCGTCCTCGCCCCAACCCTGGAAAGCCTGGCGCCAGCGCCCCTCGAAGGCGACCTGCGCCAGGCCACCGAGCACTATCAACGCCAGCTGATCAACGCCTGCCTGGAACGGCACCAGCACAACTGGGCCAGTGCCGCCCGTGAGCTAGGCTTGGACAGAGCCAACCTCAGCCGTCTGGCCAAACGCCTGGGCCTGCGCTAAACGCCAGCATCGGCAGAACGCCACGCCCCGCTGCCTTCGCCGGCTTACCGGCGAAGGCAGCAGCGCCGACGGAAAGCAGGAACACCGCTAAAGCCTGCCCTGAACACGTCGATAACCCGTTATCAATGGTGCTCCGTGGGTCGAGCCACACGCCAACTTTTTCAGAGAAGGTTTTTATGTCCTCCAACAAAGCCCGCGCAGATTCGCTTTCGCTTCTGCTGTTTACCTTGCGCAGCGGCAAGCTGATGGCAATCAACCTGCTTAAAGTCAGTGAAATCATTCCCTGCCCGCCGCTGACCAAGCTGCCAGAGTCCCACCCCCATGTGAAAGGCATCGCCACCCTGCGCGGCAACTCGCTGTCGGTGATCGACCTCAGCCGGGCCATTGGCGAACGCCCCCTGGCCGACCCGGACAGCGGCTGCCTGATCGTCACCGACGTCAGCCGCTCCAAGCAGGGTCTGCACGTGCAGGCCGTGAGCAAGATCGTGCATTGCCTGACCACTGATATCCGCCCGCCACCCTTTGGCTCCGGCGGTATCAAGTCCTACATCACCGGCGTGACCCAGGTGGACGGCACCCTGGTGCAGGTGCTGGACATCGAGAAGGTGATCCACGGCATTGCCCCGGCGCAGATCGAGATGGCGCCCACCGAACTGAGCATGGAAGACGCCGAAGCCCTGGGCAACGCGCGGATCCTGGTGGTGGACGACAGTCAGGTGGCGCTGCAGCAATCGGTGCACACCCTGCGCAACCTCGGCCTGCAATGCCACACCGCCCGCAGTGCCAAGGAAGCCATCGACTGCCTGCTGGAACTGCAGGGCACGGCCAACGAGATCAACCTGATCGTCTCGGACATCGAGATGTCGGAAATGGACGGCTACGCCCTGACCCGGACCCTGCGGGAAACCCCGGACTTCGCTCACCTCTACGTGCTGCTGCACACCTCCCTGGACAGCGCCATGAACAGTGAAAAAGCGCGTCAGGCCGGGGCCAATGCGGTACTCACCAAGTTCTCTTCGCCGGAACTGACCCGCTGCCTGATCGACGCCGCCAAAACCATCGCCAGCCAGGCGGCCTGAACCGTGAGCGAGATCCACTGCCTGCTGCTGCGCCGCGATCTCACCCGTGCGCAGGCCGCCCCGCAGTGGCCGCCCGGCGTCACCCTGCTGCACTACCAGCCCGAGCTGGCCGCCCAGGTGCATCAGCTGATGCACCTGGGCTACCAGGATGGCGGCGGCAGTGTGCCGACGCTGGACCGCTGGCGCCAGTGCTTCGAAAGCGATGCCGAATACGATCCGCAACTCTGTCTGCTGGCCCGTGATGCCGACGGCCTGATCGGCGTCGCCCAATGCTGGACCAGTGCCTACATCAAGGATCTGGTGGTGCATCCCCGCGCCCGTGGCCAGGGGGTGGGAAGGGCCCTCCTGGAGCAGGCCTTCGTGATGTTCGCCGAACGCCGGGAAGGCTTTGTCGATCTTCGGGTTCTGGAAGACAACCGGCGAGCCCGTCGTTTGTATGAAAGCGCCGGCATGCAGATCCTGCGTCGCGAACGGGTGCCCCGGGGCTCCTGAGCAGCGACCGACCCGCCCCACCCCGCCAGCCGCGGCGGGTGGCATGCAACTTGCTTGGCCCCTGCTCCAGCCGCGTCGACGTGTTTTTTTCGACGCGATCCCCATCGCCCCAGAAGGGTTCCCCGATCCATGAACACCCAGTTTTCCTGCGTTGGTTGCGGCAAGTGCTGCACCGATCACCACGTGCCCCTGACCCTCACGGAAGCCCGGGCCTGGGCGGCTGACGGCGGTCAGGTGATCGTTCTGGTGGAGGCCTTCCTCGGCAATGGCCTGGGGCTGCCGGCGCAACAGCGCGAACACGCCGAACGCCGTTCCTGCCGGATCACCAGTGGCAGTACCGAAGCCTACGTGGCGATCACCTTTGCCGCCTACAACGTCGGCCCCTGCCGGAATCTTGACGAAGAGTCGCGCTGTCGCATCTATGAGCGGCGACCGCTGGTGTGTCGCATCTATCCGATGGAAATCAATCCACACATTCCGCTCAATCCGCTGGCCAAGGACTGCCCGCCGCATTCATGGGAACAGGGCCCGCAACTGATCCTCGGGGGTGAACTGGTGGACCAGGAGCTGGCGGAACTGATCGCGCGCTCGCGCCAGGCCGACCGCGACGATATCCACACCAAGGAAGCCATCTGCGCCCTGCTGGGCATTCGCGCCACGGCCCTCAAGGGCGACGGTTTCACTGCCTATCTGCCCGACATGAACGCCCTGGCCGCCGCCATCGACCAGGTCCGCGCCGCTCCCCCGCAGACCGCGAGCCAGCCGTGGCGCTTTCACCTGTCCGGCGACGACATCGCCAGCCAGGTCCTGGCCGCTGGGGCCCAGGTGGTCAGCACTGCCGGCGTGGACTACGCCTTCATCTCCCTGCGCGCCGCCTGAGCCGCCGGCGCCGGCTGGCCGCCGCCCCGCGCGGCGGCCTATCCACGCTTATGCCAGAACTCCTGGGCCAGCTGGCGCAGGTCCCCCGCCAGCCCGGCCACATCACCTGAATTGACGTGGCTGAGCTGGCCGGCGCTGACCGTCACCTCGCAGGCATTGCGAATGCCCATGATGTTGCGGTTGATGTCCTCGCTGACCGCGCTCTGCTCTTCCACTGCCGCAGCAATCTGCAGGCTCATCTCGGTGATCTGGTTGACCCGCTGGCTGATGCCGTCCAGGGCCACCGCCGCGCGCTGGGCCTGATCGACGCTGCTTTCCACATGGGCACTGCTGTGCTGCATGGCCTCCACCGCATGGCGCGCCGCATTTTGCAGGGTGCTGATCATGCGCTGGATCTCGTTGGTGGAGTCCTGGGTCCGCTGGGCCAGCCCGCGCACCTCATCGGCCACCACGGCAAAGCCGCGTCCCTGCTCGCCAGCCCGCGCCGCCTCGATGGCCGCATTCAGGGCCAGCAGGTTGGTCTGTTCGGCAATGCTGCGAATCACCTCCAGCACCCCGGAAATATCCGAGCTGTGGCCTTCCAGTTGATGGATGACCTCGGTGGCCCGCTCCAGCTCGCTGGCCAGGCGCAACACCGCGCTGCGGCTTTCGCCCACCAGTTGATGCCCCTCACGGGTTTCGCTTTCCGCCTGATCCGCCGCCACCGAGGCCTGCTGGGCATGGGTGGCGACCTCGGCCACGCTGGCGGCCATCTGGTGAATGGCCGCGGCCACCTGATCGGTTTCCGCCTGCTGTTCCAGGGTGCTGTTATGGCTGCTGTGCAGATGCTCCACCAGCTCCGCGGCATGCCCGGCCAGGCGCTGGGAGGCATCGCCAATCCGCCCCACCACGGCTCCTACCTGGGCTTCGAGCATCTGCAGGGCGAACTCGATACGTCCGAATTCGTCCGCACGACCGGTGTAGATCCCCTGGCTCAGTGGGTTGTCGCCGATCTGCCGGGCGCGCTCGGCCAGGCGGTCCAGCGGGCGCATTTGCACACCGACCGCCAGCAGACTCAGGCACCAGCCCATGGCCATCACCGTGCCCTGGAGCATCCAGGACTCGGGCAGCAGCCACGCTGAAACCCCGAAGCTGCCGATAAAACCGGCGCTGATGGCGGCCCACAGGCGCAAGCGCAGGCTCATGACCGGCAGCAGGCTCCACCATGAAGGCCCGCCCTCCCTGAGTCGGGCATAGGCCCGCTCCGCGGCGGCGATCTGTTGCGGGCTGGGCTTGGTGCGCACCGATTGGTATTCCACCGCCTGACCGTCCCGCGTCACCGGGGTGACGTAGGCGCTGACCCAGTAGTGGTCACCGTTCTTGCAACGGTTCTTGACCATGCCCATCCACGAGCGGCCGCGCTTGAGCGTGCGCCACATATGGCCGAAGGCCGCCGGGGGCATGTCCGGGTGACGCAGCAGGTTATGCGGCGACCCCAGCAGTTCCTCACGGGTGTAGCCGCTGATCTTGATGAAATCAGGATTGGCGTAGGTGATCGCGCTGGTCAGATCGGTGGTCGAAAGGATGTTCGCATCAGGGGCAAAGTCCACGTTTCGCCCAGTAACCGGCAGGTTGATCTTCATGGGAAGCGCGCTCGTATTTGTTAGGAGGAGTCGGCAGGGCTGCTGACTCTAAGCGCACTGATGCCACAAATACTGATCCAGCTCAGGTTTAAAGCAATTAGCCATCACTGCGATTAAAAAGCGCAAATAAGGGCAATGTCTGCGATTGTCGGCGATCTCAACGTTTGCCCATGGAGCGACGGGTGCCGGGCGGCGCTGCGCCGGGGGTCTTGGTGTGGCCGTTGCTGGCACCGTTCTTGTACCAGGGCTGCTGGGCATTCTTGGCCGGCGCGAACTCGGACGGCTTGAAAGGAAACTTGAACGCCGGAATCGCCGCCTTGGCCTCGGTTTCAGGAGTGGCCGGGGCGGCCGCGGGATCGACGTTCAGGCCGTCATCCGCAGCAGGTTGTGCAGGGCAAGTCATGGAAGCTCCAGGGGAGAAAGATAATCCGCGCCAGGGAACGGGCCGCAGTGGCCGGCAGTATACCTGCGCGCCCGCGATCTTTGACCTGGGGCACGGCGGTCGGGCTGTACTTTTCTGACAGCGCTGACAGCTGGCGGTCACGGTGCTGACCGGGTTGCCGGACTATAACTGTCAACAGATCATGGCCAGCCTTTCGACACCATTGCCCCCGGCGTTCTACCTCTATGCCCAATGCCAAGAAAACCGTCGTGACCGCAGCGCTGCTGGTGGGCCTCACCGCTGGCGCGGCCTGGTTTTTCAACAAGCCGGCGACCGCCAGGCTGGCCGCGCCCACGGCCATTCCGGTGCGAGCGGTGCAGGTGCTCCAGCAGGATGTGCCGCGCTACGTCAGCGGCATCGGTACGGTGTTGTCGCTGCACAGCGTGATCATCCGTCCCCAGGTGGATGGCATCCTCACCCGATTGCTGGTCAGGGAGGGACAACAGGTCAAGGCCGGGGATCTGCTGGCCACCCTCGATGACCGCTCGATCCGCGCCAGCCTGGATCAGGCCAAGGCCCAGCTGGCACAGAACCAGGCCCAGTTGCAGGTGGCGCAGGTCAACCTCAAGCGCTACAAGCTGCTGTCGGTGGATGACGGCGTCTCGAAACAGACCTACGACCAGCAAGCGGCCCTGGTCAATCAGCTCAACGCCACGGCCCAGGGCAATCAGGCCGCCATCGATGCCGCGCAGGTCGAACTGTCCTACACCCAGATCCGCTCGCCCGTCACGGGCCGGGTGGGCATTCGCACCGTGGACGAAGGCAACTTCCTGCGGGTGAGCGACGCGCAAGGCCTGTTCTCGGTGACCCAGATCGACCCCATCGCCGTAGAGTTCTCCCTACCCCAGCAGATGCTGCCGACCCTGCAGCAACTGGTTCGCGCCCAGGACCCGGCGGCGGTCCAGGCTTACCTGGGCACCGACAGCAACAACGCCGGCACCCTGCTGGGCAATGGCCATCTGAGCCTGATCGACAACCAGATCAACACCGGCACCGGCACCATCCGCGCCAAGGCGGAATTCGACAACGCCCAGCAAAAGCTCTGGCCCGGTCAACTGGTGACCGTGAAGATCCAGACTGCGCTGGACCGGGGTGCGCTGACCGTGCCGCCCACCGTGGTCCAGCGCGGCCTGGACCAGCACTTCGTGTTCCGAATCAAGGGCCAGCAGGTGGAAAGCGTGCCGGTACAGGTGCTGTACCAGGACAGCGAGCTGAACATCATTGCCGGGGTCCAGGCCGGGGATGTGCTGGTCAGTGACGGCCAGTCGCGACTCAAGCCCGGCTCCCAGGTCCAGGTGCTGAATGCCCCGCCGCCGGCGCCGGCCCGGGAGCCCAAGCCATGAAGGGGCACGGTTCCCTGTCCGCCTGGTGCGTCGACCATCCGGTCGCCACCGTGCTGCTGACCTTTGCCCTGGTGCTGCTGGGGGCGGTTGCCTTTCCGCGCCTGCCCGTGGCGCCGCTGCCGGAAGCCGAGTTCCCCACCATCCAGGTGTCCGCGGCCCTGCCCGGGGCCAGCCCGGACACCATGGCGTCCTCGGTGGCCACGCCCTTGGAAGTGCAGTTCAGTGCCATCCCCGGCATGACCCAGATGACCTCCAGCAGTGCCCTGGGCTCGTCTCTGCTGACCCTGCAGTTCACCCTGAACAAGAGCATCGACACCGCCGCCCAGGAAGTGCAGGCGGCGATCAACACCGCCGCCGGCAAGCTGCCCAAGGACATGCCCACCCTGCCCACCTGGAGGAAGGTCAACCCAGCCGACAGCCCGGTGCTGATCCTCAGCATCAGCTCGACGCAGATGCCCGGCACCGAGCTCAGCGACTACGCGGAAACCCTGCTGGCGCGGCAAATCAGCCAGATCGACGGCGTCGGCCAGATCAACATCACCGGCCAGCAACGTCCGGCGATCCGCATCCAGGCCGCGGCGGACAAGCTGGCGGCCATCGGCCTGACCCTGGCCGACATCCGTCTGGCGATCCAGCAGACCAGCCTCAACCTGGCCAAGGGCGCGTTGTACGGCGAGTCGAGCATCTCCACCCTGTCCACCAACGACCAGCTGTTCGATCCCCAGGAGTACGGTCAGCTGATCGTTTCCTACAAGAACGGCGCACCGGTGCAACTGCAGGACGTGGCCCGGGTGGTCAGCGGCCCGGAAGACGCCTACGTCCAGGCCTGGTCCGGCGATCAGCCGGGGGTCAACCTGGTGATCTCGCGCCAGCCGGGGGCCAATATCGTCGATACCGTGGATCGCATCCAGGCCGCCCTGCCGGGCCTGGAGGCGATGCTGCCGGCCTCGGTGCAGGTCAAGGTGCTGGTGGACCGCACCCAGACCATCCGCGCCTCGCTGCACGAGGTGGAGATCACCCTGCTGATCGCGGTGCTGCTGGTGGTGGCGGTGATGGCGCTGTTCCTGCGCCAGTGGTCGGCGACCCTGATCGTCTCCGCGGTGCTGGGGGTATCGCTGACTGCCAGCTTCGCCCTGATGTATGTGCTGGGCTTCAGCCTGAACAACCTGACCCTGGTGGCCATCGTCATCGCCGTGGGCTTCGTGGTCGACGACGCCATCGTGGTGGTGGAGAACATCCACCGCCATCTGGAAGCCGGCGACGGCATGCGCGAGGCGGCGATCAAGGGGGGCGGCGAGATCGGCTTCACCGTGGTGTCCATCAGCTTCTCCCTGGTGGCGGCGTTCATTCCCCTGCTGTTCATGGGCGGCGTGGTCGGCCGGCTGTTCAAGGAGTTCGCCCTGACCGCGACGTCCACCATCATGATTTCGGTGCTGGTGTCGCTGACCCTGGCGCCCACCCTGGCCGCCCTGTTCATGCGGGCCCCGGTGCACCCGGCCCACGCCAAGCCGGGCTTCGGCGAGCGTCTGCTGGCCCTCTACGAGCGCGCCCTGCGCCGGGCCCTGGCCCGGCAGAAACTGATGTTGGGGATTTTCGCCCTGACCCTGAGCATGGCCATTGCCGGCTACATCCTGATTCCCAAGGGCTTCTTCCCGGTGCAGGACACCGGCTTCGTGCTCGGAACCACCGAGGCCGCCGCGGACATTTCCTACCCGGACATGGTGAAGAAACACCAGGCGCTGGCCGAGATCGTCGCCGCCGACCCGGCGGTGCAAGCCTTCTCCCATTCGGTGGGCGTCTCTGGCAGCAACCAGACCATCGCCAACGGCCGCTTCTGGATCTCGCTGAAAAAGCGCAGCGAGCGGGATGTCTCGGCCAGCGCCTTTATCGACCGCATCCGTCCGCAACTGATGAAGGTGCCCGGTATCGTCCTTTACCTGCGAGCCGGTCAGGACATCAACCTCAGTTCGGGCCCCAGCCGCGCCCAGTACCAGTACGTGCTGAAAAGCAACGACGGTCCGACCCTGACCACCTGGACCCAGCGCCTGACCGAGAAACTGCGCAGCAACCCGGCGTTCCGCGACATCTCCAACGACCTGCAACTGGGCGGCAGCATCACCCATATCAACATCGACAGGACCGCCGCCGCGCGCTTCGGCCTGACCGCCAGCGATGTCGACCAGGCGCTGTACGACGCCTTCGGCCAACGTCAGATCAACGAGTTCCAGACCGAGATCAACCAGTACAACGTGATCCTCGAACTCGACACCCAGCAACGGGGCAAGGCCGAGAGCCTCAACTACTTCTACCTGCGCTCGCCGTTGACCGGGGAGATGGTGCCGCTGTCGGCCCTGGCGCGTTTCGATGCGCCCAGCATCGGCCCGCTGTCGATTGCTCACGACGGCATGTTCCCGGCCGCCAACCTGTCGTTCAACCTGGCCCCCGGCGTCGCCCTGGGGGACGCGGTGATCCTGCTGGAACAGGCCAAGAACGAGATCGGCATGCCGGCGGCCATCAGCGGCAACTTCCAGGGCGCGGCCCAGGCCTTCCAGAGCTCCCTGGCCAGCCAGCCGTACCTGATCCTCGCCGCGCTGGTGGCCGTGTACATCATTCTCGGGGTGCTGTACGAAAGCTTCGTGCATCCGCTGACGATCATTTCCACCCTGCCCTCGGCGGGGCTCGGCGCCTTGCTGATGCTCTGGCTCTGTGGCCAGGACTTTTCCATCATGGCGCTGATCGGCCTGGTGCTGCTGATCGGCATCGTCAAGAAGAACGGCATCCTGATGATCGACTTCGCCCTGGAAGCCCAGCGCAACGGCGGCCTGCCTCCTGAGGAGGCGATCTACCAGGCCTGCATCACCCGGTTCCGGCCGATCATCATGACCACCCTGGCCGCCTTGCTCGGCGCCCTGCCCCTGATGCTCGGCTACGGCACCGGCGCCGAGCTGCGCCAGCCCCTGGGTATCGCCGTGGTCGGCGGCCTGCTGGTGAGCCAGGCGCTGACGCTGTTCACCACGCCGGTCATATACTTGTGGCTCGAGCGGCTGTTCCACCGGCCCCGGCCGGCTCTTTCGCCAGCCACCAACACCTGAGGCGGGTCATGCGCGTTCTGATTATCGAAGACGAAGAAAAAACCGCGGACTATCTGCATCGCGGGCTGACCGAGCAGGGTTACACCGTGGACCTGGCCCGGGATGGCATCGAGGGGCTGCACCTGGCGCTGGAAAGCGACTACGCCGTGATCGTGCTGGATGTCATGCTCCCCGGCCTCGACGGCTTTGGCGTGCTGCGGGCCCTGCGCGCGCGCAAGCAGACCCCGGTGATCATGCTCACCGCCCGCGAGCGCGTCGAGGACCGGATCCGCGGCCTGCGCGATGGCGCCGACGATTACCTGGGCAAGCCCTTTTCCTTCCTTGAACTGGTGGCCCGCCTGCAGGCCCTGACCCGCCGCAGCGGTGGTCACGAGCCGGTACAGATCAGCATCGCCGACCTGTGGATCGATCTCATCAGCCGCAAGGCCAGCCGCGGCGGCAGCCGTCTGGACCTGACCGCCAAGGAGTTCTCCCTGCTCAGCGTGCTGGCCCGGCGCCAGGGCGAAATCCTGTCCAAGACCTCGATTGCCGAGATGGTCTGGGACATCAATTTCGACAGCGACGCGAATGTCGTCGAAGTGGCGATCAAGCGCCTGCGGGCCAAGCTCGACGGACCTTTCGAGCACAAGCTGCTGCACACCATCCGCGGCATGGGTTATGTGCTGGAGAGCCGCAGTGGCGAGTAACTCCATCGCCCTGCGCCTGAGCGGGCTGTTCACCCTGGTGGCCCTGCTGATCTTCCTGCTGATTGGCGGCGCCCTTTATCAACAGGTGGACAAGGGCCTGGGCCTGCTGCCGGAGGCCGAGCTGGACGCGCGCTACAGCGTGCTGGAGTCGGCCCTGAACCGCTACGGCAATCCGGAACACTGGGCCAAGATCAACGCCAAGCTCAAGCTGCTCAGCGAGGAAGACAGGCGCATCCGCTTCTGGGCGGTGAGCGCCGACCCCGGTTATGAATACGGCAACCCGGACCCGCAGATCCGTGCATTCGCCGAAGGCCCGTTGGGCATGCGCGACCTGAACCTGAGCGACCATCCCTATCCGTTAAAGGTGCTGGTCAGCCAGTTGCCGGCCAAGGAACAACGCCCGCCCCTGCGCTTTCTGATCGCCATCGAGACCGACACCGTTCACCAGACCCAGCACCAGTTGCTGATGGCGCTGATCGGCCTGGCCATCGTCGGCGTCGTGCTGGCCTCGGCCCTGGGTTACTGGGTGGCGCGGATCGGCCTCAAGCCGCTGATCAAGCTGTCCCAGGAGGCCCAGCGGCTGGCACCGCCACGGCTGTCCGGGCGCCTGCAACTCTCGCCCCTGCCACCGGAGCTGAGCCAGTTCGTCAACTCCTTCAACTCCACCCTGGAGCGGGTCGAGCAGGCCTACTCGCGCCTGGAGTCGTTCAACGCCGACGTGGCCCATGAACTGCGCTCGCCACTGACCAACCTGATCGGTCAGACCCAGGTGGCCCTGACCCGTGGCCGCTCGGCGGAGCATTACTTCGAGGTGCTGCAATCCAACCTTGAAGAACTGGAACGGCTGCGCTCCATCGTCAACGACATGCTGTTCCTGGCCAGCGCCGACCAGGGCAGCAAGGCCACCAAGCTCACCAGTACCTCCCTGGCGGCGGAAGTGGCCACCACCCTGGACTACCTGGATTTCATCCTCGAAGACGCCCAGGTCCGGGTCGAGGTCCAGGGCGATGCCCAGGTGCACATCGAAATTGCCCACCTGCGCCGGGCCCTGATCAACCTGCTGAGCAATGCCGTGCAGCACACGGCGGCGGGCGAAGTGATCCGGGTGCGGATCGAGGTGCAGGAACACCAGGTGACGATCGCCGTGAGCAATCCGGGGCAGAGCATTGCCAGTGAACACCTGCCCAGGTTGTTCGAGCGTTTCTACCGGGTCGACGCCTCGCGCAGCAACAGCGGCGCCAATCATGGGCTGGGGCTGGCCATCGTCAAGGCCATCGCCCTGATGCACGGCGGCGACGTGTTCGTGCGCAGCGACCGGGGCATCAATACCTTCGGCCTGTATCTGCCTCTCTGACTCGCGGGTTCTCGGGCTCTCGGGTTCTGTGGGAGCCGCCTTGCCGGCGCAGGCGTCGACGAAGCGCACGCCCATCGCAATGACGCCCTGGCTGGCCAGCCAGGGCCGACAACTTCGCGTCCACTGTTGTTTTTTTGGTAACAGTCCTTATCCTGTTCGGCTCTTTTTCCTGCCGCCCACTGGTTATATTTTTGTCGCACCGAATTGAACTTGCTCTGCAAGAAGGTCTTCAGAAATGTCCAACAGTATGGGTATCGCCAGCGCCTTTGTTTTGTCCTCTCTGTTCGTGGCGCCAATGGCCATGGCCGAGGAATCCCAGGGATTCGTGGCCAGAAATGCCGCACGCGCCGCCGCATTCGAACAAGCCCAGATCGCCCAGGCCGCCCAGCAGCAAAACAGTCAGCAAGCCCAGAAAGTCACAGCTGAGCAAAAACAGAGCGACGCTCGAAAAGACAGCTGAGCCGCGATACCGACTCGTTTCCCTCGACAACTTCTCTGCTTTCAACCCCGGAGCAAGTTGTCTTAAAGCCGCTGACTTCAGCGGCTTTTTTTTGCCACGCAAGAACCCGCGCCCCAGGCGTCGAGCCTGGGGCAAGCAACTCGCGATTTCACAATAAGAAACCCAGTTCATCCACCAAAGGAGCTACACGTTGTTCAGGATCTCACTGAAAGCCAGTCCACTATTCATTGCAATCGCTGCAACGATCCCCGCCTCGGCCCAGGCCGGCGAAGAGAGCAAGAGCGAAGGCTTTGTCGCCGGATCGAGCCTCAAGCTCAATGCGCGCAACTACTACATGAACCGCAACCGGCAGCAGCAGGCGGATGACAACATCGAATGGGGCCAGGGTTTGCTCGGTGTCTTCGAGTCCGGCTATACCCAGGGCACCCTGGGCTTCGGCCTGGATGCCAATGCCATGCTCGGTCTGAAGCTGGACGGCGGTGGCGGCACCAGCAACTCGAGCATCCTGCCCGTCAGCGACGGTGGCCAGCACAAGGCGCCGGGGTCGTTCTCCAGCGCCGGGGCCACCTTGAAGATGCGTGCCTTCGACACCGAGCTCAAGGCCGGCGACCTGTTCCTCAACAACCCGGTGATCGCCGGGGGCATGAGCCGCATGCTGCCGCAGACCTTCCGCGGCATCAGCCTGACCAACCGCAGCTTCGACGGCTGGATGATCGAGGGTGGCCAGGCCAGCTTCACCAAACCCTACAACCAGAGCGGACACAAACGCATCGGCAGCTCCTACGGCAGCCTGCGCGATGGTGACGAGAGCCGGCACCTGAATTGGGCCGGGGTAGCCTGGAGCGGCGTGCCGGGGCTGACCAGCAGCCTCTACGCCTCCGAACTCAAGGACATCTGGAACCAGTACTACTACGACCTGGACTACACCTACGCGGTCAACGACCTGGTCAGCCTCAACCCTGGCCTGCACGTCTATCACACCCAGGACACCGGCCAGGCCCTGCTGGGCCACATCGACAACAACACCTACAGCCTGCACTTCACCGTCGGCGTAGGCAGTCACAGCGTCACGGCCGCCTACCAGCGGGTCAACGGCAACACCCCGTTCGACTACATCGCCCAGGGTGACAGCATCTACCTGGACAACTCCCAGCAGTATTCGGACTTCAACGGTCCCAACGAGCGGTCGTGGAAGCTCAAGTATGCGTACGACTTTGCCGGCCTCGGCCTGCCGGGCCTGACTTCGTCGCTGTCCTACTCCCGCGGTGAACTGGACCTGACCAAGGTCGATCCGGACAGCCGTGGCTATGCCTCCTGGTACAGCGCCGACGGCAAGAACGCCAAGCACTGGGAACGCGATCTGGACCTCAAGTACGTGGTCCAGGGCGGCAGCGCCAAGGACCTCGCCGTACGCCTGCAATGGGCGACCAACCGTGGCGGCAACGGCTATGGCGCGCTGGATAACGACACCGATGAATACCGAGTGATCGTCGACTACCCGATCAACGTCTTCTAAGGCGCTTCAGTCAAAAAGGCCGGCATGTTTTGCTGGCCTTTTTTGTATCCGGGATTTATACAGGCGCGACGGCGTGACCGATTTCTGTAACCCACGTCCACACTAGACTGACACCTGTCGACGTAGCAGAAATCAAAATCATGAGCGTGAGCAGTGCGCCCCCTCGCACAGGGAAAATCGCGTCAAAGACGGAACGCCTGGTGGTCCTGGCCAGTTCGCTGATCGTCGTGGCCATTCTCAGCATCGTCACCTACCTGTTGATCCGCGAACACGCGGCTGCCGAGCAGGCAGCGACCCGTGCCGCGAACAACATCGTGCAACTGATCGATGCCGATGTGTTGCGCAACGTCGAGCTCTACGACCTGTCCCTCAAGGGCCTGATCAACGCCACCCAACGCGACGACCTCAAGGGCATTTCGGCGTCCATCCGTCATCTGGCACTGTTTGACCGGGCCACCGCCGCGCCCTACAAGGGCGACATCCTGCTGCTGGACAGGCACGGCAACGTGCTGGCCGACTCGGCCTCGGTCGTGCCGCGCACAGGTAACTACGCCGATCGCGAGTACTTTCGATCGCACCTCGACAATCCGGACCCGGGCATGATGATCAGTCCGCCGTTCCGCGCGCGCACCGCCGATCACGATTGGCGGATCAGCTTCAGCCGGCGGCTCAGCGATGAGCATGGCCAGTTCATCGGGGTGGCCGAGGCGGCCATGCGCCTGAGCTACTTCAATGAGCTGTTCAAGAATCTGGATATCGGGCGCAACGGCTCGATCAACCTGATCAGCCGCGATGGGGTTCTGCTGGCCCAACAGCCGCCCCTGGCGGATGACCTGATTGGCAAGAACTTCAGCAACCGTCCCAACTTCTTGCGCATCCTGCGCGAAGGCAATGGCAGCTTCAGAAGCGTTTCCAGTGTTGATCAGAGGCAACGGCTGTACACCTTTTCCCAGGTGGGCGATCTGCCGCTGATCGTGATTGTCGCGCTGTCCATCGACGAGGTCTTCGCGGCCTGGCAACGCACCGCGCTGCTGATCAGCGGCGCCACTGGGGGGCTGTGCATCGCTCTGTTCTGGCTGACCTGGCAACTGTGTCGCGAACTGCGGCGCCGACAGAACGCCGAGCAGGAGCTGGCACGCCTGGCAGCCGTCGATGCCCTCACCGGCGTGGCCAATCGCCGGACCCTGGACCAGGTACTGAGCAACGAATGGGCCAGGGCCCGACGCACCCATCTGCCGTTGTCGCTGTTGATGATCGACGTCGATCACTTCAAATCCTTCAACGACCGCTTCGGCCATCCGCTGGGGGACCAGGCCCTGCGTGCGGTGGCGCAGTGCATCGACGCATGCGCCGGGCGGCCGTCGGACCTGGCGGCGCGCTATGGCGGCGAGGAATTTGCGGTTGTCCTGCCGGGGACCGACAGCGCCGGTGCCGCCGTCCTGGCGGAGAAGATCCGCGCCAGCATCGCCGCCTTGCCGGCCGTCAGCGCGCAGGCCACGCCACTGACCGTGAGCATTGGCATCAATACCTGGTCAGGCCATGCCGAGATCGCTCTGGAACAATGGGTAAGCGACGCCGACAAGGCGCTGTATCAGGCCAAGTCCAGCGGTCGCAATCGGGTGGTTTCCAACATGTCCTACAGCGGCTACCCGCGCAGCGCCTGAAACCTTGGGCATAAAAAAAGGCCATCCGGGGGGATGGCCTTCAAAAACAAAAGGAAAGAGAGAGTACTTACACGGCCGCGACCGGACGCATGTAAGAGATCGGTGCAGTACTGGCGTCTTCGAAGGTCACGACTTCCCAGGCATCTTTCTGCTCAATCAACTTGCGCAGTAGCTGGTTGTTCAGTGCGTGGCCCGACTTGAAGCCTTTGAACTCGCCTATCAGGCTATTGCCCAGCAGGTAGAGGTCACCAATTGCATCCAGGATCTTGTGCTTGACGAATTCGTCTTCGTAACGAAGGCCGTCTTCATTTAGTACGCCATCCGAATCGACCACAATGGCGTTTTCCACGCTGCCGCCGAGTGCGAGGTTGTGCTTGCGCAGGTACTCGATATCACTCATGAAACCAAAGGTACGGGCGCGGCTGACTTCTTTTACAAACGAAGTGCTGGAGAAGTCCACGCTTGCACTCTGGGTGCGGTCACGGAAAACCGGGTGATCGAAATCGATCTCGAAGCTCACTTTAAAACCATCGAAAGGCACGAAAGTGGCGCGCTTGTCGCCGTCTTCCACGGTCACTTCACGAAGGATGCGGATGAACTTTTTAGCTGCGTCCTGTTCTTCGAGGCCAGCAGATTGAATCAGGAATACGAAGGGTCCGGCACTGCCATCCATGATCGGGACTTCGGACGCGGAGAGCTCGACGTAGGCGTTATCGATGCCCAGGCCAGCCATGGCCGAGAGCAAGTGCTCCACCGTGTCCACTTTGACGTCACCGTTGACCAGAGTGGTCGACATCGTGGTTTCGCCAACATTTTCCGCGCGAGCAGGAATCTGCACCACAGGGTCCAGGTCGGCACGACAAAACACAATGCCGGTGTCGACAGGCGCAGGCTTGAGGGTCAGGTAAACCTTCTCCCCGGAATGCAGGCCTACACCTGTGGCACGGATAATATTCTTCAGGGTGCGTTGTTTAATCATGGCTTGGGCCGCTTCAGCGCAAATTGCGAACTGGTATCAACAAAGGCTGGCGATAATAGCAGACCATGCCTTTGCTGAACACCAATCACCCTAATACCCCTGATACATTCCATCAATCGGCCTGACGACGCAGGAATGCCGGGATGTCCAGGTAATCCAGATCATCTTGCGGATTCAGCTTCGCCGCGGTCGCCGCGTTCGACTGCGCCTGATTGCGCATGACGGTCGGACGATCCAGGTCACGGTAGTTCACCGACGGCAGTTCCTGACGAGCAGGAGCCGGTTGCGACTGCGCGGACATGGAAGTCTGAACGGTGTTGTCGATGACCTTCACAGGCTTCTCGATTTTCGCGCCCAGGCCGGTGGCCACTACGGTTACATGCAGCTCGTCACGCATGTCCGGATCGATAACGGTACCGACCTTGACCATGGCGTGTTCGGAAGCGAAGGCTTCGATGATGCTACCCACGTCGGAGTACTCACCCAGGGACAGGTCAGGACCTGCGGTGATGTTCACCAGGATGCCGCGTGCACCTTCCAGGTTCACGTCTTCCAGCAGCGGGTTGCGGATCGCCGCTTCAGTGGCTTCACGTGCACGGTTTGGACCGCTGGCGCAGCCAGTGCCCATCATCGCCATGCCCATTTCGCTCATCACGGTGCGTACGTCGGCGAAGTCGACGTTGATCATGCCCGGACGCTTGATGATGTCGGAGATACCGCGAACGGCACCGGCCAACACGTCGTCAGCCTTGGCGAAAGCCGACAGCAGGCTGGCGTCCTTGCCGAGGATGGTCAGCAACTTCTCGTTGGGAATGGTGATCAACGAGTCGACGCTTTCGCTCAGCGCGCGGATGCCCTCATCGGCGATCTGCATGCGCTTGCGGCCTTCGAACGGGAACGGACGGGTCACCACCGCGACGGTGAGGATGCCCATTTCCTTGGCCACTTCAGCAATGATTGGCGCTGCACCGGTACCGGTACCGCCGCCCATGCCGGTGGTGATGAACACCATGTTGGTGCCCGCCAGTACTTCGGCGATACGCTCGCGGTCTTCCAGAGCGGCTTGACGGCCGACTTCCGGATTGGCGCCAGCACCCAGGCCCTTGGTCACGCCGGTACCCAGTTGCAGGATGGTCCGCGCGCCGATGTTTTTCAGCGCTTGAGCATCAGTGTTGGCGCAGATGAACTCGACGCCTTCGATGTTGCTCTTGACCATGTGATTGACCGCGTTGCCGCCGCCACCGCCAACACCGATAACCTTGATTACCGGACTCTGCGGGATGTTGTCTACGAGTTCGAACATTTTCCCTCTCCTTTCATTTCTCTAGTTTTTCGCCTACTGCCTACTGCTTTGAAACGGTGTTGCGGTAAATCTTTAGAAGTTGCCCTGGACCCAGCTCTTGATGCGGTCCAGCAACGCGGCCTTGGGCTCGTCGCTGCTGTAGCTGTCGCGGCTGCCGATGCCGGAGAACGAGATGCCGTCGGACTGTTTCTGCAGTCCGTACAGCAGCAAGCCGACACCGGTGGAATAGATCGGGTTGCGCACCACGTCGGACAGGCCCTTGACACTGTGGGGCACGCCCAGGCGAACCGGCATGTGGAAAATTTCCTCGGCCAGTTCCACCGCACCTTCCATCTTCGAAGTGCCGCCGGTGAGCACGATGCCCGCCGGGATCAGGTCTTCGTAGCCGCTGCGACGCAGCTCGGCCTGGATCAGGGTGAACAATTCGTCGTAACGCGGCTCGACCACTTCGGCCAGGGCCTGGCGCGACAGCTCGCGCGGCGGACGATCGCCGACGCTCGGCACCTTGATGGTCTCGCCGGCGCCGGCCAGCTTGGCCAGGGCGCAGGCGTAACGGATCTTGATCTCTTCGGCGTACTGGGTCGGCGTGCGCAGGGCCATGGCGATGTCGTTGGTCACCTGATCGCCGGCAATCGGGATCACCGCGGTGTGACGGATCGCGCCTTCGGTGAAGATCGCCATGTCGGTGGTGCCGCCGCCGATGTCCACCAGGCATACACCCAGCTCTTTCTCGTCGTCGGTGAGTACCGAATAGGCCGAAGCCAGTTGTTCGAGGATGATGTCGTCGATTTCCAGGCCGCAGCGACGCACGCACTTCTCGATGTTCTGCGCGGCATTCACCGCGCAGGTCACCACGTGCACCTTGGCTTCCAGGCGCACGCCGGACATGCCCAAGGGCTCACGCACGCCTTCCTGGTTATCGATCACGTAATCCTGCGGCAGGGTGTGCAGGACCCGCTGGTCAGCCGGGATAGCCACGGCCTGTGCCGCATCCAGTACCCGCTCCAGGTCCGCCGCGCTGACCTCACGGTCGCGGATCGCCACGATGCCATGGGAGTTCAGGCTGCGGATGTGATTGCCCGCCACGCCGACGAACGCCGAGTGGATGCGGCAGCCCGCCATCAGTTGCGCCTCTTCCACCGCGCGCTGGATCGACTGCACGGTGGACTCGATATTCACCACCACGCCCTTCTTCAGGCCGCGGGAAGGATGGGTGCCGATGCCGACGATTTCCAGCGAGCCATCGGCCGCGACTTCGCCCACCAGCGCCACCACCTTGGAGGTGCCGATATCCAGGCCGACGATCATTTTGCCGCTTTGCACATTTGCCATGGTCCTGCCTCTTCTTAATTCTTCGCGACGGCAGGTTGCGCCGTCGTGGGTGCCGCCGGATCGCGCCAGCCCACGGCCAGGCCGTTGGCATAGCGCAGATCGATGCGCGCGATGTTCGTGATCTGTTCTTTCAGCGTTTTTTCATAAATGGCAATGAAGCGGCGCATCTTCTCCACCAGATGATCGCGGCCCAGGAGCAACTCGATACCGGGACCGGCACTGCCGGCACCGGTGGTCAGGAACCAACTGCCGCGCTCGCGCAGCTCCAGACGGGCGATCGAAAAGCCCAGCGGCCGCAGCATCTGGCTCAACACCTGATACTGCTGCATCACTTGCTGCTGGGCCCGCTGCGGCCCAAACAACTGCGGCAAGTGTTCGTAGTTCGCCAGTTCACGCGGGGTGAAGGCCTGGCCCTGGTTGTTCAACAGCGCCTCGTCGCCCCAACGGGCCACCGGCAATTGTTCTTCCAGGCGAATCACAACCTGGTCCGGCCACACCCGACGAACTTCGGCGTGGGCGATCCAGGGCATCTGTTCCAGCTCGGTGCGCATGCTCGCCAGGTCGATGGTGAAGAAGCTCGCCGCGACATAGGGCGCGATCCGCTGCTGCACCGCCTGCTGGCTGATGTAGCTCAAGTCCCCCTGCACCGCGATCTTGGTGATCGGCCGGTCGGCGTATGGCAGCAAGCGCTGGGCACCTTCATAGGTGCCAAACCCCAGCGCCACCAGCAGTACCGGCCAGAACAGGCTTTTCAGAAAGCCGAAGTTGGCTTTCGGCAGGCGCACCGACATCGGCTCTTTGGCCACCATGCGGCTGGCACCCCGCGGCACCGGTTTGCGGCCGGGTGCGGGTTGCTGATGACGAAGCGACGCGCCTTGCATGGACTTAACCTCTCGCCTCAAGACTGGCTGCCAGGATGGCCAGGACCAACTGCTGGAAATCCAGACCGGCCGCACGGGCGGCCATCGGCACCAGACTGTGATCGGTCATCCCGGGAGCGGTGTTCACTTCCAGGAACCAGAACTGCCCCTGGGCGTCCTGCATCACATCGGCACGTGCCCAACCGGCAATACCGAGCGCCTCACAGGCTTTCGCCGTGAGGTCCATCAGTTCCTGTTCCTTGGTGCTATCGAGGCCGCATGGAATCCGGTACTGGGTATCGGAAGCCAGGTACTTGGCGTCGTAGTCGTAAAACGTGTGAGGAGTGCCCAGGGCGATCGGTGGCAGCACCTGACCACGCAGGGTCGCGATGGTGAACTCGGGACCCTGGATCCATTGCTCGACCAACACTTGCGAATCGTAGGTACTGGCCGCCTTCCATGCGTCGATCAACTCGGGCGCGGAAGTCACCTTGGCCATACCGATACTGGAGCCTTCATGAGCCGGTTTGACGATCAAAGGCAGGCCCAGTTCCGCCACCGCGGAAATACAGTCGGCTTCCGAGCTCAGGACCGCGTGACGCGGCGTCGGAATGCCCAGGCTGTGCCACACCTGCTTGGTGCGCAGCTTGTCCATGGCCAGGGCCGACGCCAGGATGCCACTGCCGGTATAAGGAATGCCCAGGCACTCCAGCAGACCTTGCATGCTGCCGTCTTCACCGCCACGGCCGTGAAGAATGATGAAGGCGCGATCGATCTTCTCGCTCAAGAGACGCTGCAGCAGATCGTCGCCGACGTCGATGCCGAAAGCGTTCACGCCGCCGCTCTGCAGGGCTTCAAGCACGGCCTTGCCGGACTTCAGCGAAACTTCGCGCTCGGCGCTCTTGCCGCCATAGAGCACGGCAACCCGGCCGAAATCGCCCGGGGCCACGGTGGAGAACAGCTTGGCGTAGGCAGCCGTCATTTCGACACTCCCTTGCCCGCGGCCACAGCGCCGTCGAACAACGGGCTGTTGAGCAGTTTGGGCGCCAGACCGCCGATATCACCGGCGCCCTGACACAGCAGAATGTCGCCGGCACGCAGCAGCGGCTTGACCAACGGCGCCAGATCGACGCCACGCTCGATGTAGATCGGATCCAACTGGCCACGCTGACGGATGCTATGGCACAGCTGGCGACTGTCCGCCCCCGGAATCGGCTCTTCACCGGCCGGGTAGACCTCCATCAACAGCAAGACGTTGGCATCGGCCAGCACCTGCACGAAATCGTCATACAGATCGCGGGTACGGCTGAAGCGGTGCGGCTGGTAGACCATCACCAGGCGGCGCTCCGGCCAACCGCCACGCACGGCCTTGATCACCGCGGCGACCTCGGTCGGGTGGTGACCGTAGTCGTCCACCAACATGACGTTGCCGCCGTCCACCGGCAGCTCGCCGTAGACCTGGAAGCGCCGGCCCACGCCCTGGAAGCCCGACAGGCCCTGGACAATGGCTTCGTCGCTGATGCCCTCATCGGTGGCGATGCAGATGGTCGCCAGGGAATTGAGCACGTTGTGGTTGCCCGGCATGTTCACCGAGACATCCAGCGGCTCGCGATCGCGGCGCAGCACGGTGAAAAAGGTCTGCATGCCTTGCTGGCGAACATTGATCGCGCGCACGTCAGCTTCTTCGCTGAAGCCGTAGGTCACGGTCGGACGCTTGACCTGCGGCAGGATATCGCGCACCACCGGATCGTCCAGGCACATCACCGCCAGGCCGTAGAACGGCAGGTTGTGCAGGAAGTCGACGAAGGTTTTCTTCAGTTTGTTGAAGTCACCGTCGTAGGTCGCCATATGGTCGGCGTCGATATTGGTGACCACCGCCACCAGCGGCTGCAGATGCAGGAAGCTGGCATCGCTTTCGTCGGCTTCGGCAATCAGGTAACGGCTGGTGCCCAGCTGTGCATTGGTGCCCGCGGCGTTGAGCCGGCCACCGATGACGAACGTCGGGTCCAGGCCGCCGGCGGCGAACACCGAAGCCAGCAGGCTGGTGGTGGTGGTCTTGCCGTGCGTACCAGCCACGGCAACGCCGTGACGGTAGCGCATCAGCTCGGCGAGCATCTCCGCCCGCGGCACCACCGGAATACGTCGTTCCAGTGCAGTGGCGACTTCCGGGTTGGAGGTGTTCACAGCGCTGGAAACCACCAGTACATCGGCGTTCGCGGCGTTCTCGGCACGGTGTCCGATGAAAATCTGCGCGCCAAAGGATTCCAGGCGCTCGGTGACCGGCGACGCCTTGAGATCGGAACCCGAGACCTGGTAACCCAGGTTGAGCAGCACTTCGGCGATCCCGCACATGCCCACGCCACCGATACCGACGAAGTGGATACGGCGGATGCGGCGCATTTCCGGCTGCGGCATGGCTTTCTGGTTCTCAACCATGAGCCACCTCCAGGCAGATATTCACCACATCCAGGGTGGCATCGGGTTTGGCCAGGCGGCGTGCGGCCTGGGCCATCTTGTCGAGTCGTTCTGGTTGCATCAAAACCTCTGTCAGGCGAGCGGCAAGGTCCGCTGCACCAGTCGTTCTTTGCGGCATCAGGAAAGCGGCGCCTTCACGAGCCAAATATTCGGCGTTGCGGGTCTGGTGATCGTCGATCGCATGGGGCAGCGGCACCAGCATCGAGGGCAGACCGGCGGCGGCCAGTTCGCTGACGGTCAGCGCGCCTGCGCGACAGACCACCAGGTCGGCCCAGCCATAGGCTTGGGCCATGTCTTTGATAAAGGGCTGCACCTGCGCTTCGACGCCGGCGGCGCGATAGCGCTCTGCAGTGACTTCATCGTGGTTTTTTCCGGCCTGATGGAAGACCTCCGGACGCAGCTCGGGGGCGAGCTGTGCCAGGGCTTCCGGCAGTAACTTGTTCAACGGCTCTGCCCCCAGGCTTCCGCCCAGAATCAGCAAACGCGCCTTGCGTCCGGCCAGCGCCTCGCGCGGTGTTTCGAGGAACAGTTCGGTGCGAACCGGATTGCCCGTGGTGCGGCGGCTGCCGGACGCCCCGAAGGTGTCCGGGAAAGCTTCGCAGACTCGCGCAGCCAAAGGCACCAGCAGCCGATTGGCGGTACCGGCAACCGCGTTCTGTTCGTGAACGATGACCGGCACTCCGGACAACTTGGCGGCAACACCGCCAGGACCGGTCACATAACCACCAAAACCCAGCACACAGACCGGATTGAGCTGACGAACAATCCTTCGGGCCTGAAGCACCGCCTTGATCAGGACGAACGGCGCCTTGAGCAGGGACAGCTTGCCCTTGCCACGCAAACCGGTGACGTTGATCAGGTGCAACGGCAGGCCCGCAGCCGGAACCAGCTCGTTCTCGATCCCCCGGGGGGTACCCAGCCAGTGCACGCTGTAGCCTCGGGCCTGGAACTCGCGGGCACAGGCCAGCGCCGGGAACACGTGGCCACCGGTGCCGCCAGCCATGATCAGCACGTTAGCGCCCATGGAGCGGCTCCTCGGCAAAGTCACTTTCACTGAACTCCATCTCTTCGCTGCCCAGGTGAGTCCTGCTCTCCCACTCGATGCGCAGCAGCAGGCCAAGACAGGCGCAGCAGATCACCAACGAACTGCCGCCATAGCTGAGGAACGGCAGGGTCAGGCCCTTGGTCGGCAACAGGCCGACGTTCACGCCGATATTGATCAGGAACTGGCCAATCCACAGGAACGACAGGCCATAAGCCACATAAGCGGCAAAAAACTGCTTGGCTTTCTCGGCCCACAGACCGATGTACATGCCGCGGATACAGACGAACACGAACAACGCCACCGTGCACAGGGAACCCACGGCACCCAGCTCTTCGGCCAGGACCGAGAACACGAAGTCGGTGTGGGCTTCCGGCAGGTAGAACTGTTTCTGCACGCTGTTGCCCAGGCCGACGCCCAGCCACTCACCGCGACCAAAGGCGATCAGCGCCTGGGACAACTGATAACCGGCACCGAACTGGTCGGCCCAGGGGTCGGCAAAGTTGGTCAGACGCGCCATCCGATAGGGCTGCATCTGAATCAGCAGGACCACCGCCGCCACCGCCAGGACCACCATCAGGGAAAAGCGGAACAGCCCGACACCGCCGAGGAACAGCATGGCCGCAGCGGCGCCCATCATGACCACAGTGGCGCCGAAGTCCGGCTCCATCAGCAACAGCCCGGCCATCGGCAGCAGTACGATGAACGGCTTGAAGAAACCCATCCAGCTTTCCCGTACTTCCTTCTGCCGTCGCACCAGGTAGCCGGCGAGGTAGATCACCACAAATACCTTGGCAATCTCCGAAGGCTGGACGTTGAAGAAGCTGAAGCCGATCCAGCGCATCGAACCGTTCACTTCGCGGCCGATCCCCGGGATGATCACCATCACCAGCAGACCGAAGGCCCCGATCAGCATCATCCAGCCCAGGCGCTGCCAGGTGGCGATCGGAATCATCATGGTGACGATGCAGGCACCCAGCCCCAGCACGATGTAGATCAGGTGGCGAATCATGTAGTACAGGGCACTGCCCGACTGCGCCGCCGCCACTTCGGTGGAGGCCGAGGCAATCATCACCAGCCCCAGGCCCAGCAGGGTCAGACAGCCGGCGAGCATCGGGAAATCAAGGTCGATGCCGCGCCCGGTGATCAGCGGGGACGGATAAGGCTTGATGATGTTTCTCAGGTTCATGCCAGCTCCTCCACGACACGGACGAACTGGTGACCACGGTCTTCGTAATTCTTGAACATGTCGAAACTGGCGCAGGCGGGCGACAACAGCACCACGTCGCCAGGCTGTGCGACAGCGCGGCATTGCGCGACCGCCTCGACTAGCGAGCCGGTACGAATCAGCGGCACGGCATCCCCGATCGCGGCACCGATCTTGTCGGAGTCGCGGCCCATCAGGATCACCGCGCGGCAGTTGGCCGCCACCGGATCACGCAGGTCCTTGAACTCGGCGCCCTTGCCGTCGCCGCCGGCGATCAGCACGATCTTGCCGTCGATGTCGGCACCCAGGCCTTCGATGGCGGCCAATGCCGCGCCGACATTGGTGGCCTTGGAGTCGTTGTAATAACCCACGCCATCCACATCCCGCACCCATTGGCAACGGTGTTCAAGGCCGGCGAAAGTGCGCAGGGCCGAAAGCATGGCGTCGAACGGTAAGCCCACGGCATGCCCCAGGGCCAGGGCCGCGAGAGCGTTGGACTGGTTGTGGGCGCCGCGGATCTTCAGTTCGCGCACTGGCAGCAGATTCTGGAATTCGAAGGCCAGGTACTTCTCGCCATTCTCTTCCCGCAGGCCGAAGCCCTTGAAGTCCGGCTTGCCCAGGCCGAAGCTCCAGCACGGCAGATTCTCGCTCAGCAGCGGCCGGGTCAGGGCGTCCTGACGATTGACCACCACTTGCCGCGCACCACGGAAGATCCGGTGCTTGGCCAGGTGATAGGCCGGCAGGCCGCTGTAGCGGTCCATATGGTCTTCGCTGATGTTCAGCACAGTGGCCACTTCGGCGCCCAGCTGATCGGTGGTTTCCAGCTGGAAGCTGGAGAGCTCCATCACGTACAGCTCGACGTCGTCGCTCAGCAGGTCCAGGGCCGGGGTGCCCAGGTTGCCGCCCACAGCGACACGTTTGCCCGCGGCGGCGGCCATCTCGCCCACCAGAGTGGTCACGGTGCTTTTCGCGTTGGAACCGCTGATGGCAACGATCGGCGCCTTCGCGTTACGCGCGAACAGCTCGATGTCGCCGGACAATTTCACGCCACGGGCAGCAGCGGCCTGCAGGGCCGGAGTCGCCAGGGCCAGACCGGGGCTCACGTAGAGCTCGTCGGCGCGGCACAGGAAATCGACATCCAGCTCGCCACAACGCACTTCCACCTGGGGATAGTCACGACGCAACGTGGCCAGCTCCGGTGGATTTTCCCGCGTATCGGCCACCGCAAAAGCAACGCCCCGGTGCGCCAGGAAGCGAACCAGGGACATGCCGCTCTTGCCGAGGCCGACAACGATGCGGAAGTGGTCAGAAGCGATCAGAGACACTCGTTCTACCTCAGCTTCAGGGTGGCAAGGCCGATCAACACGAGAATCACGGTGATGATCCAGAAACGGACGATCACCCGTGGCTCGGGCCAGCCCTTGAGTTCAAAGTGGTGGTGGATTGGCGCCATGCGAAATACCCGGCGACCGGTCAATTTGAAGGAAGCGACCTGGATCACCACCGACAGGGTTTCCATGACGAACACGCCGCCCATGATGAACAGGACGATTTCCTGACGGACGATCACCGCAATGGTGCCCAGGGCCGCGCCCAGCGCCAGTGCGCCGACGTCGCCCATGAAGACTTGTGCGGGATAGGTGTTGAACCAGAGGAAGCCCAGGCCGGCACCGATCAACGCACCGCAGAAGACAATCAGCTCCCCCGCACCCGGCACATAGGGAATCAGCAGGTATTCAGCGAACTTCACGTTACCGGACAGGTAACAGAAGATCCCCAGCGCGCCACCGACCATCACGGTCGGCATGATCGCCAGGCCATCGAGGCCGTCGGTCAGGTTGACCGCGTTACTCGAACCGACGATGACGAAGTAGGTCAGGACCACGAAGCCGACACCCAGAGGAATGCTCACGTCCTTGAGCATCGGGATCAGCAGGGTGGTTTCCACCGGGCTTTGGGCAGTCATATAAAGGAAGATCGCCGCACCGAGACCGAACACCGATTGCCAGAAATACTTCCAGCGACTCGGCAGGCCACGGGAGTTCTTCTCGATCACCTTGCGGTAGTCATCGACCCAACCGATGGCGCCAAACGCCAGGGTGACCACCAGCACTACCCACACATAGTGGTTGCGCAGGTCGGCCCAGAGCAGGGTGCTGATACCGATCGCGGAAAGGATCAGCGCGCCACCCATGGTCGGTGTACCCGACTTGGACAGGTGGGACTGCGGGCCGTCGTTACGCACGGCCTGGCCAATCTGGCGGTTCTGCAGCGTACGGATCATCCACGGACCCAGGCACAGCGCCAAAGACAGCGCAGTCAGTACCCCGAGGATCCCGCGCAGGGTCAGGTACTGAAAGACCGCGAAGCCTTTGTAGAACTGTTGCAGGTACTCCGCTAGCAGCAGCAGCATCAATGTTTCTCCGTACTGGAGCCGCACAAAGCCGCGACGATGTTTTCCATCACCGCGCTGCGCGATCCCTTGATCAAAATGGTGGTATTGGGGTCTTGCTCGACGTTCAGGGCGGCAATCAGATCAGCCTGGCTGGCGAAGTGATGTGCATGCTCGCCAAAGGCAGCGACGGCATGCGCCATCATCGGGCCTACGGCGTACAGGGCCGAAACCTTGCCAGCGGCATATGCACCTACTTCGCGGTGCCCCTGCTCCGCCCACTCGCCCAACTCGCCGATGTCTCCGAGCACCAGGACGGTGCGGCCGGAAAAGCCGGCGAGTATATCAACGGCGGCACACATTGAGGTGGGGTTTGCGTTGTAAGTGTCATCGATCACCCGCATGCCATTCTTGGCCAGCTGGGCGACGGTGCGGCCCTTGACCGGTTGCACGGCATTCAAGCCGGTGGCGATTCCGAACAGCGACACACCCATGGCATGGGCGGCCGCAGCGGCGGCCAGGGCGTTGGCCACGTTGTGGGTGCCCAACAGGTTCAATTGCACCGTCTCCACGCCCTTGGGGCTGTGCAACTTGAAGGACGGGCAGCCTCGAGCATCGCGCCCTATATCAGAGGCATAAAAATCCGCAGCGCTATTGTTCAGGGCAAAGCTCAGCACTGGTCGCCCGGCAGCGCGAGCCTTCCAGATCGGGAATGCCTTGTCATCCAGATTGAGGACAGCGATCCCGGCGCTATCAAGCCCCTCGAGAATCTCGCCCTTGGCCTCGACAATCTTCTCCGGCCCGCCGAACTCACCAACGTGGGCTGTACCGGCATTGTTGATAATTGCCACATGGGGACGGGTCATGGCCACGGTGTAGGCGATCTCGCCAATACGCGACGCGCCAAGCTCGATCACCGCGGCGCTGTGCTCAGGAGCCAGCTCCAGCAGGGTCAGAGGGGCCCCCAGGTCATTATTGAGATTGCCTCGGGTCGCCAACACCGGACCGCGAGTGCGCAGGATGCTGGCGAGCATTTCCTTGACCGTTGTCTTGCCGCTGGAACCGGTCACCGCTGCCACCGGCCGGGTAAAGGCACCGCGATTCAGAGCGCCCAGTTGTCCCAGGGCCAGGCGCGTGTCCTTGACCAGCAACTGCGGCAGGGTGCTGTCGGGAACTTCACGCTCAACCAACGCAGCTACCGCCCCCTTGGCCGCCACTTCATTCAAGTAGTCGTGGCCGTCGAAACGCGGACCGGTCAGGGCCACGAACAACTGCCCGGCCTGAATGGCCCGGCTATCAATACTAACGCCGCTAAAACGCGCATCGCCCGCGATCAGGCGGGCGTCCAGCGGAGCCATGACCTCACTGAGCAGCAGGGCTTTAAGCATGTGCCACCTCCCATGCAGTCAGGGCCTTGTCGGCTTCGGCAAGATCGGAGAAATCATGGCGCTGCCCCTTGATCTCCTGATAATCCTCATGCCCCTTGCCCGCCAGTACCACCACATCATCCGCAGCAGCGGAGGCGATCATACGGGCGATGGCCAGGCCGCGACCGGGGACAAAGTCGACCTTGTCCGCCGCACTGAAGCCGGCACGGATGTCATCGAAGATCTGCGCCGGGTCTTCGCTGCGCGGATTGTCATCGGTCACCAGTACGCCGTCGGCCAGGCGCTCGACCACTTCGGCCATCAACGGACGCTTGCCGCGGTCGCGGTCGCCCCCACAGCCGAACAGGCACAGCAAGCGCCCCTTGGCGTGCGGACGCAGGGCCATGAGTACTTTTTCCAGGGCATCCGGGGTATGGGCGTAGTCCACCACCACCAGCGGTTGGTTGCCTCCGCCCAGGCGCTGCATGCGTCCGGCGGGGCCTTCCAGCTTGGGCAGTACGGCGAGGATTTCATCCAGGGCATACTCCAGGCCCAGCAAAGCGCCCACTGCAGCCAGGACGTTGCTCAGGTTGAAACGCCCGAGCAGCGCGCTGCGCAAGTGATGTTCGCCCTGCGGGGTTACCAGGGTGGCACGCACGCCGTCGTCGTCGAACAAGGCTTCGCGGCAATACAGGTAGGCCGAGGAATCTTCCAGGCTGTAGGTGATCAGCCGCGAGTCATGCTTGTCCGCTGCCAGTTGCCGGCCGAACTCGTCGTCGAGATTGATCACCCGGCAACGCAGGTCGGTCCAATTGAACAGCTTGGCCTTGGCTGCGCCATAGGCTTCCATGGTTCCGTGATAGTCCAGATGGTCACGGGACAGATTGGTCAGCACCGCCACATCGAATGCCAGGGCCGCCACCCGCCCCTGGTCCAGACCATGGGACGAGACTTCCATCGCCACGGCCTTGGCACCGGCATTTTTCAGATCAGCCAGCGTTGCCTGCACGGCGATAGGATTGGGCGTGGTGTGCAAACCACTTTCCAGCGCGCCATAGAAGCCTGTGCCCAAGGTGCCCACCAGACCGCAACGCTGCCCCAGCAGGTCCAGCGCCTGAGCCACCAACTGGGTGACACTGGTCTTGCCGTTGGTACCGGTCACGCCCACCAGGTTCAACTGGCGGCTCGGATCGCCGTAGAAACGTCCGGCAATGTCAGACAATTGGGCTGCCAGGCCTTTGACCGGAATCAGCGGTACATCGGTCAGCGGCAAAACGGTTGCCCCTTCCACCTCATAGGCCACAGCAGCAGCGCCGCGCTGCAACGCATCGGCAATGTGCGCTCGGCCATCGAACTTGGCGCCGGGTACGGCCAGGAACAGATCGCCAGCGCGCACGCTGCGGCTGTCCAGGGTCAGCTCACGGATCAGCAGGTCGCGACCGGCGTGGGCAAAAATCTTGTTCAGGCTAAGAGACATTAGCCGCGCCCTCCATTGGCTCGTACTGGGGTGACAGGAGCCGCGTTGGCCTGTTGTGTGGTCGGCAGGTTATCCGGAGTGATGTTCATCAAACGCAGGGTGCCGGACATCACTTTGCTGAACACCGGTGCCGATACCAGGCCACCGAAGTAGCCGGCCTTGCTCGGTTCGTCGATCACCACCACGATGGCGTAGCGCGGATCGCTCATCGGGCCAAAGCCGGCAAACAGCGAACGGTAGGAGTTCTCGGCGTAGCCCTTGGTGCCCACCGACGTCTTGCGCGCAGTACCACTCTTGCCAGCCACGTGGTAAGCCGGGACCTGGGCACGGAACACGCCGCGCGGCGCCTCGATCACCTGCTGCAGCATGCCCTGCATGGTTTTGGCGACGTTTTCCGGAATCACCTGGGTGGTTTGCGGCGCCTTGTCGGATTTGATCAGAGTCAAGGGAGCAATACGCCCATTGTTGGCCAATGCGGAGAACGCATGGACCAGCTGGATCGCCGTCACGGAAATACCGTAGCCATAGGACAAAGTCGCGGTCTCGGCCTTGCGCCACTCCCGGTAATTGGGCAGGTTGCCGACGCGCTCACCCGGGAAGCCCAGCCCAGTGTCCTGACCCAGACCGATTTTCTGCGCCAGGCGGAAAATCGTCTCACCGCCAATGTCGAAGGCGATCTTGCTCATGCCCACGTTACTGGAATTGATCAGAATCCCGGTCAGGTCGAGTACAGGTCCTTCGGTCTTGGATACGTCGCGAATGGTGTACTTGCCCAACTGCAGGGTGCCCGGATAAACCTCGACGGTATCGCTGGGCTTCCAGCGACCGGTTTCCAGGGCCGCGCTCATGGAGATCGCCTTCATGGTCGAGCCGGGCTCGAACACGTCGATCATCGCGCGATTGCGCATCATTGCCGGCTGCAGGTTGCGACGGTTGTTCGGGTTATAGGTCGGCTGGTTGACCATGGCGAGGATCTCGCCCGTCTTCACGTCCATGATCACCAGGCTGCCGGCCTTGGCACCGTTCTCGACGATGGCATTGCGCAACTCACGGTTGGCCAGATACTGCAGGCGCAGGTCAATCGACAACGCCAAGGGCTTGCCGGCCTTGGCGTTCTTGGTGACCTGGACATCCTTGATCAGTCTGCCGCGCCGGTCCTTGATCACCTGACGTTTGCCAGGCACACCGGCGAGCCATTCGTCATAGGCCAGTTCGACGCCTTCACGTCCACGATCGTCAATGTCGGTGAAGCCCACCATGTGCGCAGTCACTTCGCCGGCGGGATAGAAACGGCGGAACTCCTCGATGCCATAGACACCTGGCACCTTCAGGTCGAGCACCGCCTGCCCCTGCTCCGGAGTGAGCCCCCGAACCAGATAGATGAATTCTTTATTGGCCTGGGCTTCGAGACGCTCGGCCAGCGCCTTGGGGTCTTGACCGAGGGCCATGGCCAACGCCGGCCAACGATCCTTGGCCACCTGCATTTCCTTGGCGTTGGCCCACAGGGTAGTCACTGGCGTACTCACCGCCAGCGGCTCGCCATTGCGATCGGTGATCAGGCCGCGGTGCGCGGGAATAGGGATATGTCGAACACTGCGGGCATCGCCCTGCCCTTTAAGGAAGTCACGATCGACCACCTGCAGATCGATGATGCGCCAGCCAATCGCCGACACCATGACCGCCAGCAAGCCCAGTACCACGCGAAAACGCCAGGGATAGAGCGCGCCTTCAAGCTTCATGGCGCCACCATTCGAACTTCGGCCGCACCTGGGATGTGCATTTTCAACTGCTCGGTGGCCAGTACTTCAATCCGGCTATGAGCGGTCCAGGTGCTTTGTTCAAGGATCAAGCGACCCCATTCAGCCTGGGCCTTGTCGCGCACACTCAGCTCGCCGTACAGCGTATTGAGCAGCAAACGGTTCCAGTGGGCACTGTAGGAAACCGCGATCGCGGACACCAGCACCCCTACGAATAGCAGCAGCATGAAAAAGCTTCCGCCTGGAAGCGGCTTGGCGAAGAGCTTGCTCACCGAAGCTTCTCCGCAACACGCATGACGGCACTACGAGCACGCGGGTTGGCCTTGAGTTCGGCCTCGGAGGCGAACTGCGCTTTGCCATGGATCTTGATTTTCGGCACGAAGGCTTCGAAACGTACCGGCAGGTTACGCGGCAGATTGTCAGACTCGCCTTTCACCAGGCGACGCATGAACAATTTGACGATGCGATCTTCCAGGGAGTGGAAACTGATGACCACCAGACGGCCACCCACTTCCAGGGCGTCCAGCGCAGCTTCCAGGCCCGCCTCCAGATCACCCAGCTCGTTATTCACATGAATGCGCAACCCCTGGAAAGCCCGGGTCGCCGGGTTCTTGCCCTTTTCCCAGGCTGGGTTGGCCACCTTGAGCACTTCAGCCAGATCGGCAGTGCGCTCGAAAGGCTGGATCTCACGACGTTCGACCACTGCTCGCGCCATACGACCGGAGAAGCGCTCTTCGCCGTACTCCTTGAATACGCGGGCGATTTCCTCCACTGGCGCGGTGGCGATGAACTCAGCGGCACTGATACCACGAGTCGGGTCCATACGCATGTCCAGGGGGCCATCATTGAGAAAGCTGAAGCCGCGCTCAGGATCGTCCAACTGAGGGGACGACACACCCAGGTCGAGCAGTACGCCACTGACCTTGCCGGCCAGCCCGCGCTCGGCGACTTCCGAACCCAGCTCGGCAAAACTGCGCTGCACAACGACAAAGCGGCCGTCTTCGGCCGCTAGCGCTTGCCCGGTGGCAATCGCTTGGGGGTCTTTGTCGAATCCGAGGAGCCGGCCCTCCGCCCCGAGCTTGCTGAGAATCAGCCGGCTATGCCCACCACGGCCGAAGGTGCCATCCAGATAGCAGCCATCAGGCCGCACGGCGAGAGCCTCGACGGCTTCGTCAAGCAGCACGGTGATGTGGTTAAAGCCGCTATCAATAGTCACAGGATCAAATCACGCAGTTCATCAGGCATGGCGCCCGGTTGTTGAATAGCCGCCAGGTCCGCTGCGGAAACAGCATTCCAGGCATCCTCGTCCCACAGTTGGAACTTGTTCAGTTGGCCCACCAACATTGCGCGCTTATCCAACTTGGCATATTCACGCAGGCGCGGCGGTACCAGAAAACGACCACTGCCATCGAGCTCAAGATCGACGGCATTACCAATCAGCAAACGCTGCAAACGACGGTTCTCTTCGCGCAGCGAAGGCAGCGCGCGCAGCTTGGTTTCTATCAGCTCCCACTCGTCGAGAGGGTAAACACACAAACAAGGATCAACAGCATCGATCGTGACGATTAACTGCCCAGAACTTCGCGAAACGAGCTCGTCACGATACCGGCTCGGCATGGCGAGACGGCCTTTTGCATCGAGACTGATAGCGTTAGCTCCGCGAAACACGTCAGCGTTTCTCCAAATTTTAGCGTTTTGCGCTCATAAAACCCACTTCATGCCACTTTCCGCCACTTGCGCACACTATAGGAATGCGCCCACACCACCGTCAAGGCGCGCAGCGACGGAAAAGCCTTATAGAACGGAGATTTAGGACACTAAGAGGAGAGGCAACGAGAATTCGAGGGGCATTCCAGAGCATTAACTTCAGACAGCTCAATAAGCTGCAATGCGAAGTTAAAGTGATTTATTAAGAGTAAGATTTTTTCGGTATTACAAAAACGCTTCTGCTATTGATTCAAGCAGGGAGGGAAAAGGTGGAGAGTCGATCTGTAAGCCGGGTTCTGTCGAGGACAGTCATTCCTCTACGATGGCCATCACTGGACATCTTTAGCAACCTACCCGGTTCCAGCGCGGGCCACGCCTTGGAACCCTATTTGGTCTTGCTCCGAGTGGGGTTTACCTAGCCACGAACTGTTACCAGACGTGCGGTGCGCTCTTACCGCACCTTTTCACCCTTACCGGCACCGAAGTGCTTAGGCGGTTATTTTCTGTGGCACTTTCCGTAGGCTCACGCCCCCCAGGCATTACCTGGCACTCCGCCCTATGGAGCCCGGACTTTCCTCCCCCCTCTAATTTTCATAGAGGGCAGCGACTGTCCAATCGACTCTCCGCCGCGCAGGTTAACGGCAGAGCGGCCCAAGAACAAGCGCTAAAAGCCATTGGCCACCCTGGCATGCCATTTATTGTTCTTTCTGCTTATTCAAGGCCACCTGATACAGCACGTTCTTGCGCTCGCCAGTGATCTCGGCCGCCAGCGCCGCCGCCCGCTTGAGAGGCATTTCCTTGAGCAGCAGGTCAAGCACGCGCATCGACTCAGCACTGATCGCCTCATCACCTTCCGGCGCCGTCCACCCCGCGACAAGCACTACGCACTCGCCACGCTGCTGATTGCTGTCGGATTCAACGAACTGGCGCAACTCAGAAAGCGGCAAGCCCTTGAGAGTCTCGAAAGTCTTGGTCAGCTCCCGAGCCAGCAACGCAGGCCGATCGCCACCGAATACCGCCTCCATATCCTGCAGACACTCAAGAATCCGATGCGGAGCCTCATAGAAAATCAACGTACGCGGCTCTTCCTTGACCGCCTCCAGACGCCCACGCCGCCCAACCGCCTTGGCCGGTAGAAAACCTTCGAAGATAAACCGGTCCGATGGCAGACCTGCCGCCGACAATGCAGCGATCAAAGCACAGGCCCCGGGCACAGGAACCACATTGATACCTGCTGCTCGCGCCTGACGCACCAAGTGATAACCCGGATCGGAAATCAACGGCGTGCCCGCATCGGAGATCAACGCAACATCATCCCCGGCGAGCAAACGGGTGATGAAACGACTGCCTTCGTCACGCTCATTATGTTCATGACAGGCCGCCAGAGGCGTGGCAATGCCGAAGTGCTGCATCAGGCGCTGAGAATGCCGGGTATCCTCCGCAGCAATGAGCGACACCTCGCGCAACAACTTCAGAGCCCGGGCGCTGATGTCGTCCAGGTTACCGATGGGAGTCGCCACCACATAAAGCGAGCCAGCAGCGGAATTCAAAGGACCCGGAACAGTCAAAGCGCACACCTCTTGATCGGCAAAAGCGCCATTGTAGCGCGTTGAAGCCCTCTCAATAGACCTGTCAATCGCTCAACACTCTGATCCTTTGCCGGCTTTTGTGCCTCCCAGCAACATTTGCACCAGCTAAATGGACGGTTTATCACCAGTAACATCGCGCCCCGGCCAGCGCTTGGGTACAATTCCACGCTCATTTGATCGAGTATCAGGAACACTTACATGATCGCTTGCCTGCGGCTGTTTCTCGCCCTCTGCCTGGCTACCCTTTTGGTGGCTTGCGCCAGCTCGCCCTCCTCCAGCCTTGGCGAACTTCCACGGACACCGGATGCCAGCATCGAGCAATTGCTCGAACAGGCCGCCACCAGCAAAAGCCCCGACAAAGCCGCCCTGCTACGCCTGAGCGCGGCAGACATGGCGTATCGCCAAGGCAACGCCGGACGCGCCGGACAGATTCTGCAGCAAGTGCCGCTGGATCAGCTCAAACCTGCCCAGCAAATCTTCGCCAGCACGCTGTCCGCCGAGCTGGCCATGGTACGCAATCAGCCAAAGGCGGCTTTAACCGCCTTGAGCCATCCCAGCCTGCAGCACCTGAGCGAGCTGCCAGCACCACAACAGATTCGCACCGGCACCGTTCATGCTCGCGCCCTTGAGGCCGACGGCCAAACATTGGCAGCCGCCAAGGAGCGGATCTTTATTGCCCCCTTGCTCAAAGACGATGCGGCAGCAAAGAACCACGAAGCCATTTGGGCACTGATCGCCGCCCTGCCGACCGACCAACTGCAGCCAGCGGGCAATGACGATCTGGCCGGTTGGATGAGCCTGGCCCTGGCAGTCAAGAGCGCCGGCACCCTGGAACAGCAGCAGGCCGCCATTGATCAGTGGCGCGCACAGAATCCAAAACACCCTGCCGCCCTCCAATTGCCGCAACCGCTGATCAAGCTCAAAGAGCTGGCCAGCCAACCCGTGTCGAAAATCGCCCTGCTGCTGCCACAGGACGGCCCGCTGGCCTCTGTAGCCAAAGCCCTGCGCGAAGGCTTCATGGCGGCCCACTATCAAGCACAGCAAGCCGGACAGAAACCACCCAGCATCGAGTTCTACGACAGCTCGCGCCTGAGCTCCCTGGATGACTTCTATCGCAAGGCCCAAGCCGCCGGCGTGCAGTTGGTAGTCGGCCCGCTGGAAAAACCCCTGGTCAAACAGCTGGCTGCGCGCCCGCAACTGCCGATTACTACCCTGGCACTGAACTACAGCGAGGGCGGCGAACAGGGCCCCGCGCAACTGTTCCAGTTTGGCCTGGCAGCCGAAGACGAAGCCCGTGAAGTTTCTCGTCGCGCCCGCGCCGACGGCTTGCACCGTGCTGCCGCGCTGGTCCCCAAGGGTGAATGGGGCGATCGCGTGCTCAAAGCCTTCCGCCAGGATTGGGAAGCCAACGGTGGCAGCATGATCGGCATCGAACGCATCGATCAGCCAGTCGCCCTGGCCCAGCAGATTGCCGACCTGTTCCAGCTGCGCCAAAGCGAAGGTCGCGCCAAGAGCCTGCAAAGCACCGTAGGCACTCAAGTCGCCGCGCAACCGGCACGCCGCCAGGACATCGAGTTCATTTTCCTTGCTGCAACGCCACAGCAGGCACAACAGATCAAGCCGACCCTGAACTTCCAATACGCCGGGGACGTTCCGGTGTACGCCACCTCCAACGTATTCAGCGCTAGCGGCGATCAGAACCAATACAACGACATGAACGGAGTAATGTTCTGTGAAACCCCCTGGCTGCTAGACGCCAACGGCCTTCTGCGGCGCCAGGTCACTGCACAATGGCCACAAGCCGGAGGCAGCCTAGGTCGCCTGTACGCCATGGGCGTCGACGCCTATCGCCTTGCACCTCGCCTGGGCCAGCTCAAGGCCCTGCCTGACAGCCGGATCGATGGTGAGTCCGGCAGCCTGGGCATGGCCGCAGGTCAGCGTATCGAACGCCAGCTGCCGTGGGCCAAGTTCGTCAACGGCCAGGTCACCCGCCTGCCCGATACGCCGCGCTGATGCTCCAAGGATCACGCCAGCAAAGCGGAAGAGATGCCGAAAGCCAAGCGCTCAGGCATCTCCAACAGCAAGGGCTGCGCCTGCTGGCGCAGAACTGGCTGTGCAAACGCGGCGAGCTTGATCTGGTCATGCTTGACGGCGATACAGTAGTATTCGTCGAAGTCCGCTACAGACAACACACGCAATGGGGTGGCGCCCTGGGCAGTATCGATGGGCGCAAGCGTCAGAAACTCATTCTTGCTGCGCAGATTTTTCTGCAAAAAGAGTCACGCTGGTCCAACCATCCCTGCCGTTTCGATGTGGTCGCCATTGACGGCGCCCCAGGTGCAGAAGCCCGCCTGAACTGGCTGCGCAATGCCTTTGACAGCTGAAAGAAGCCATCAGGCAGCACCCATTTTCACTCAACTTTTTTGCTCTTTGCTTTGCGGGCTGCACATTCACGTGCCACCAAGCCGCGCTACTTAAGGTCACACAGATGGACATGCAATCCCGAATTCGCCAGCTTTTTCAGGCCAGTATCGACACCAAGCAACAGGCGATGGACGTACTTGCACCGCACATCGAGCAAGCCAGCCAAGTCATGGTCAACGCCCTGCTCAATGAGGGCAAAATGCTCTCCTGTGGCAACGGCGGTTCTGCTGGCGACGCCCAGCACTTTTCCTCCGAACTGCTCAACCGCTTCGAACGTGAACGCCCCAGCCTGCCAGCCATCGCCCTGACCACCGATAGCTCGACCATCACTTCGATCGCCAACGACTACAGCTACAACGAAGTCTTTTCCAAGCAGATCCGCGCCCTGGGACAACCCGGCGACGTACTGCTGGCGATTTCCACCAGCGGCAACTCCGCCAACATTATTCAAGCAATCCAGGCCGCACATGATCGAGAAATGATTGTCGTAGCATTGACCGGTCGCGATGGTGGAGGCATGGCTTCCCTGCTTTTGCCTGAAGATGTTGAAATTCGTGTACCGGCCAACGTCACCGCACGTATTCAAGAAGTCCACCTGCTGGCGATCCACTGCCTTTGCGACTTGATCGACAGCCAATTGTTCGGGAGTGAAGAATGACCCCTAATCGCCTTGGCCTCCTGGCCTTGACCTTGTGCCTCGGCATCACTGGTTGCAGCTCGGTGATTACCGCCACCCGCGACAAACCCATTGATGACGATCGCGGCACTCGCACCTTCGGCAGCAAAATCGACGACTCACTGATCGAAACCAAAGTCGCCGTCAACGTTGCCAAGGCCAACCCGGACCTGGAAAACAACTCGCACATTGTCGTCACCAGCTTCAACGGCATTGTCCTGCTCGCAGGCCAGACACCGCGCCCCGACCTCAAGGCAACAGCCGAACAGGCCGCCAGCGAAGTGCAGCGAGTCAAGAAGGTCCATAACGAACTGCAAGTACTGCCGCCCTCCGGCTTTCTGGCACGGCAGAACGATGGCTGGCTGACCACCAAGATCAAGACTCAGATGCTCACCGACGCCAGCATTCCCGGATCGCGGATCAAGGTCGTCACCGAGAATGGCATCGTCTACCTGCTGGGCCTGCTGACCCAACAGGAAGCCGCGCAAGCCACCAATCTGGTCCAGGGCGTCTCCGGCGTACAAAAAATCGTCAAACTGTTCGAATACATCGACTGACACAGCACTGCGTCAGACACAAAAAAGGCGATCCATCTGGATCGCCTTTTTTATTACTTGACCACTTTCAAGCTGGGCCGGCCACTGGGGCGCGGCGGCTCACTGTCCGGTGGCGGCAAATCGTCATCCGGCTCGATGTCATCTTCTTCGTCCAGAGGCGACTCCAGATCAAAGACCATGCCCTGACCATTCTCGCGCGCATAGATTCCGAGGATCGCCGCGACCGGTACGTGCAAGCTGTGTGGCACACCGCCGAAGCGCCCTTCAAAGGTCACGGCGTCGTTGTCCATGTGCAGATGACGTACGGCACTGGGAGAAATATTCAGGACAATTTGCCCATCACTGGCAAAGCCCTGGGGCACCTGCACGGCCGGATAGTCGGAATTGACCAGCAGGTGCGGGGTGCAATCGTTGTCCACAATCCACTCATAGAGCGCGCGGACCAGATAAGGTCGACTGGAGTTCATAGCGGCTCCTTAAGCCTCAGCGCATGTCACGTTCGACGCCAGACAGACTCGCCTGGAAAGCCTCACGCGCAAATTGGCGGTCCATATAATCAAGCAGCGGCTTGGCCTGCCGCGGCAATTCGATATCCAGGATTGGCAATCTCCAGAGTATGGGCAGTAGGCAGCAGTCCACCAGACTTTGTTCCTCACTGAGGAAAAATGGTTTGTCGGCGAACAGCGGAGACACTCCGGTCAGACTTTCACGCAATTCCTTACGCGCCTGCACCCGCGCCGCCTCCTTGGTCCGCGGATCCAGGATCAGATCCACCTGCCCGCACCAATCACGCTGGATTCGGTGCATCAGCAAACGACTGTTGGCACGCGCCACAGGGTAAACCGGCAACAGCGGCGGATGAGGGTAACGCTCATCCAGGTACTCCATCACCACTGTCGATTCCCACAACGCCAGGTCACGATCAACCAGCGTTGGCAAGCTCCCGTAAGGATTCACTTCGATCAGCTTCGGCGGCTGACGGCCCGCCTCCACACTGATGATCTCGGCGCTGACACCCTTCTCCGCCAGCACAATGCGCACCCGGTGGGAATAGTGGTCGGCGGGGTCGGAGTAACAGGCCAACCGATTGGTCACGCCCATGGCGATCCTCCTCGCTTGTTGAAATTATCGGAAGCAGAAAAAACGAGCGCGCCCTCAGGGCGCCTCTGGTAACCCCCGAATGATACAGGGTTGTTACTGATCAGAGACGCCCTTGGGCGCGCACGCTCAACAACTGATGCTTAAAACGTTATTAATGCACATCCTTCCAGTATTCGCGTTTGAGCAGATAGGCGAACACGAAGAAGAAGGCCAGATACAAGAGCACATAAGTGCCGATGCGCTGGTGTTGCAGCTTGACCGGGTTGGCCGAATAGGCAAGGAAAGTCACCAGATTCTTGACCTTCTCGTCGAACTGAGCCTCGTTGAGAGTACCGGTACCCTCTTTGACTGTCAGTTGATCGCACGCCTCGTGAGTCAGCGGTGTACCAGTCAGCGGATCGTATTGCTTCTTGCCGTCTTCAACGATCTGCACCTGCTTGCAACCGACCACTTGACGCCCTTGCAGACCGACCAGGACGTTAGGCATGCCAACGTTCGGGAAGACCTTGTTGTTCACACCCCAAGGGCGCGCAGGATCTTCATAGAAGGACTTGAGGTAGCCATAAAGCCAGTCGGTACCACGAACACGAGCCACCAGGGTCAGATCTGGCGGCGCAGCACCGAACCAGGTCTTGGCATCCGCCGGCTGCATGCCGATGTTCATGTGGTCGCCGATCTTGGCACCGGTGAAAACCAGCTTGCTCAACATCAGGTCGTGAGGAATGCCCAAGTCATCGGCCACTCGCTCATAACGCTGGAACTTGGCGCTGTGGCAGCCCATGCAGTAGTTGGCAAAAGTACGCGCGCCGTCTTGCAGGGCGGCTTTGTCGGAAAGATCGATATCGATCTTCTCCAACTCAGGTCCGCCGTGCTCGGCCGCGAAAGACAATACAGGCATAGCAGCAAGAATCAGTACAGCAAATAGCTTTTTCATCAGCCAGTCACCCTTTCCGGAACCGGTTTGGTCTTCTCGAGCCTGGTGTAGAACGGCATCAGAATGAAGTAGGCGAAGTACAGGAAGGTACATACCTGCGACAGCAGCGTACGGCCCGGAGTCGGTGCCAAGACACCCAGCACACCCAGGATCACGAACGAGATGCAGAACACCAGCAGCCAGATCTTGCTCAGCCAGCCTTTGTAGCGCATGGACTTGACCGGGCTGCGGTCAAGCCAAGGCAGTACGAACAGGACCGCAATTGCAGCGCCCATGGCGATAACACCCAAGAGCTTGTCCGGCACCGCACGCAGGATCGCGTAGAACGGCGTGAAGTACCAAACCGGAGCAATGTGCTCGGGAGTCTTGAACGGGTTGGCTTGTTCGAAGTTCGGTTTCTCGAGGAAATAACCGCCCATTTCCGGGAAGAAGAACACGATCGAGCAGAAGATGAACAGGAACACCACTACGCCGACGATATCTTTCACGGTGTAGTAAGGGTGGAAAGGAATGCCATCCAGCGGGATGCCGTTCTCGTCCTTGTTCTTCTTGATGTCTACGCCATCCGGGTTGTTCGAACCCACTTCGTGCAACGCCAGGATGTGCAGCACCACCAGGCCGAGAATCACGATCGGCAGGGCTACTACGTGCAGGGCGAAGAAGCGGTTCAGAGTAATCCCGGAAATCAGGTAGTCACCACGAATCCACTGGGTCAGGTCGTCACCAATAACGGGGATCGCACCGAACAGCGAGATGATTACCTGAGCCCCCCAATAGGACATCTGCCCCCAAGGCAGCAGGTAGCCCATGAAGGCTTCAGCCATCAGCGCCAGGTAGATCAGCATGCCGAACAGCCACACCAGCTCACGAGGCTTCTGGTAGGAACCGTAGAGCAAGCCACGGAACATGTGCAGATAGACCACGATGAAGAACGCCGAAGCGCCGGTGGAGTGAAGCAGACGCAGGATCGCGCCGTACTCGACGTCGCGCATGATGTATTCAACAGAAGCGAAGGCCTCTTCTGCCGAAGGGGTGTAGCTCATGGTCAGCCAGACACCGGTAACGATCTGATTGACCAGCACCAGCAGCGCCAGGGAGCCAAAGAAATAGAAGAAGTTGAAGTTCTTCGGAGCGTAATACTTGCTGAGATGGTCTTCCCACATCTTGGTCGCGGGGAAGCGCGCATCAACCCAATCCATGAACTTGCTCATCACGCTTTCTCCGTGTCGACGCCAATGACGATGATGTCATCCGACTCATAGGAATGCGGGGGTACTGGCAGGTTCAGGGGCGCAGGCTGCGCCTTGTAGACGCGACCAGCCAGATCGTAGTGGGAGCCGTGGCAAGGGCAGAAATAGCCACCTACCCAGTCCTTGCCCAGATCGGCGGGCGCCACTTCAGGACGGAAGGTCGGAGAACAACCCAGGTGAGTGCAGATCCCGATCAGCAACAGGATCTCTGGCTTGATCGAACGCACTTCCGGATCGACGTAGGTTGGTTGTACCGAGTTCTTGGAGTCAGGGTCAGACAGCTGGCCCTCGATCTTTTTAAGATTCCCCAGGATTTCCTCTGTACGGCGGACGATGAACACCGGCTGACCACGCCATTCAGCAATCATCTGCTGACCTGGGTCGATCTTGCTGATATTCACTTTCACCGGTGCACCTGCGGCTTTCGCCTTGGCACTGGGAAACCATGACCCCACGAACGGGACCGCAGCCCCCACCGCTCCTGCAGCACCCACCACGGATGTGGCTGCTACTAAGAAGCGACGCCGGCCTGCATTCACGCCGTCATTGCTCATTCAGTCCTCTCCCATCAGCTTTGTGGCCTGTTAAATCAGGCATCTACTAAGTAAAAATCTGAACTTATAAAAATTTTGCCGAATGGTAATGAAAAGCCCCTATTCTGACAAGGTAATTACCAAGCCCAGCCAGCCCGAAGCCTTGTAGTATAGGGCCTCCGCGGATGTGGCAAGTTGTCACAGAGCAAATTTCAGACAATAAAAAACGCCCAGCTCCGCAAGGAGACTGGGCGTCTTTGAACGCAGTAGCGAATTAACGCTTGGAGTATTGCGGACGCTTACGCGCTTTACGCAGACCCACTTTCTTACGTTCAACTTCACGTGCGTCACGGGTTACGAAACCAGCTTTACGCAGAGCGCTGCGCAGAGTTTCGTCGTAATCCATCAGAGCGCGAGTGATACCGTGGCGGATCGCGCCAGCTTGACCACTTACACCGCCGCCGATAACGGTAACGTAGATATCGAACTTCTCAACAGTCTCGGTCAGCTCCAGCGGCTGACGAACTACCATGCGGGCAGTTTCGCGACCGAAGAAGTTATCCAGGGAACGGTTGTTGATCGAGATGTTGCCAGTGCCCGGACGCAGGAAAACGCGTGCGGTTGCAGTCTTGCGACGGCCAGTGCCGTAATTTTGAGTCGCCGACATAATGAACTATTCCGTTAAATCTTCAGTTCTTGGGGCTGCTGAGCAGTATGAGGGTGAGCAGCGCCCGCATAGACTTTCAGCTTACGGTACATGTCGCGACCCAGCGGGTTCTTAGGCAGCATGCCTTTTACCGCGGTCTCGATCACGCGCTCAGGGGCCTTGGCGATCAGCTTTTCGAAGTTGATCGACTTGATGCCGCCCGGGAAACCGGAGTGGGAGTAGTACATTTTGTCAGTGGTTTTAGCGCCAGTAACACGTACCTGCTCGGCATTGATAACGACGATGTAGTCGCCGGTGTCAACGTGAGGAGTGTACTCAGGCTTGTGCTTGCCACGCAGACGGCTCGCGATTTCGGTGGCCAGACGACCCAGGGTCTGACCAGCAGCGTCGACGACGAACCAGTCGCGCTTTACTGTTTCCGGTTTAGCAGTAAAAGTTTTCATTCTTTATAGCCTCAGGGGCCGCCCAGCAAAATAGACGGCGGATCTTACTGAATAGTGCGTACTTTGACAAGGTCAAAGGCAGCCGGACACAGACGCTATCGGGGGCTCGGGTCAGCGCGTCTGGAATACGGCAAGATTCTTCGGCAGGCGGCGCATCACTTCCACTGCAGAAAGAGCTGCCGAATTATGCAGATTGCGAAAAAAATTTCAACCTGCTTTTATGATTGTTTTGCCAAGGAAGTACCCGATGGACTACCGCCAGCTGGGCCGAACCGACCTTAACGTCAGCGCAATTTGCCTGGGCACCATGACCTGGGGCGAACAGAATACCGAGGCTGAAGCCTTCGCTCAGATCGAGCGAGCCAAGCACGCCGGAATCAACTTCATCGACACCGCCGAGATGTACCCGGTGCCCCCCAAGGCCGACACCTACGCCACCACCGAGCGCTATATCGGCAACTGGTTCAAGCAACGCGGCGACCGTGCCGACTGGATCCTGGCCAGCAAAATCGCCGGCCCCGGCAACACCATCGACTACATCCGCGACAAACAACTCAAGCACAACCGCAAACACATAGTCGAAGCCGTAGATGCCAGCCTCAAGCGCTTGCAGACCGACTGGATCGACCTTTATCAGTTGCACTGGCCCGAGCGCAGCACCAACTTCTTCGGTCAACTGGGCTACAAGCACCAGGCCGACGAAGACTTCACCCCGCTGGAAGAAACCCTCGAAGCCCTGGACGAACAGGTCAAGGCCGGCAAGATCCGCCATATCGGCCTGTCCAATGAAACGCCCTGGGGCACCATGAAGCTCCTCGCCCTGGCCGAGAGCCGTGGCTGGCCTCGCGCAGTCTCGATCCAGAACCCCTACAACCTGCTCAACCGCAGCTTTGAAGTGGGCCTGGCGGAAATTGCCATTCGCGAACAATGCGGCCTGTTGGCCTACTCTCCATTGGCCTTTGGCTACCTGTCCGGCAAATACGAAGGCGGCGCCCGGCCAGCCAAGGCTCGACTGAGCCTCTATAGCCGCTTCAGCCGCTACTTCAATCCTCAGTCGGAAGCGGCCTGCAGCCGTTACGTCGCCCTGGCCCGCGAACACGGGCTGGATCCAGCGCAAATGGCCCTGGCCTTCGTCAATCAACAGCCCTTCGTGACCAGCAACATCATCGGCGCCACGACCCTGGACCAGCTGGACAGCAACATCGCCAGTGCCGAATTGAAATTGTCGGAAGAAGTCCTGGCCGGTATCGAGGCGATTCACAAGGACCACCCCAACCCCGCCCCTTAAACACTTCAGCAGCTGGCTTGCCGGCGAATGTGCGTCGCCCATTCGCCGGCAAGCCCATGGCTACAGTGAGCGGGCGATGATTTCCTTCATGATCTCGTTAGTCCCGGCATAAATGCGCTGTACCCGGGCATCGGCCCAGGCCCGGGCTACCGGGTACTCCCACATAAAGCCGTAGCCGCCGTGCAACTGCACGCACTCATCAAGCACCTTGCACTGCAGATCGGTGCCCCAGTACTTGGCCATCGCCGCCGTTGGCACATCGAGCTTGCCTTGCAGATGCAACTCCAGGCAGCGATCGACAAACACCCGGCCAATCTGGATTTCGGTGGCCATCTCCGCCAGTTTGAAACGGGTGTTCTGGAAGTCGGCAATCGCCTTGCCGAAAGCCTTGCGTTCACGGGTGTAGTCCAGGGTCCATTGCAGCGCCGCCTCCGCGCTGGCCAGACCGCCAATGGCGACCGTCAGGCGCTCCTGAGGCAACTCCTGCATCAGATAGGCGAACCCCATTCCAGCTTGTCCCAGCAGATTTTCCTTGGGCACGCGCACATCCTGGAAAAACAACTCCGAAGTGTCCTGAGCCTTCATCCCGACCTTTTCCAGACGCTTGCCCTTGGAGAACCCCGGCGTATCGGCCTCCACCAGAAACAGGCTGGTGCCCTTGGCCCCGGCCTTGGGATCGGTCTTGGCCACCACAATCACCAGATCCGCCAGATAGCCGTTGGTGATGAAGGTCTTGGACCCGTTGATCACATACTCGTCGCCATCGAGCACCGCCGTGGTCTTCACCCCTTGCAGGTCGGAACCGGCGCCCGGCTCGGTCATGGCGATGGCCGTCACCATTTCCCCCAACACCAGACGGGGCAGGTATTGGCGTTTCAGCGCCTCACTGCCGTAATGCAGGATGTAGGGCGCAACAATGTCCGAATGCAGAGAGAAACCAATGCCCGTCAGCCCCAGCCGACCGATCTCCTCGATCACCACCGCACTGTAGAGAAAATCCGCACCCAGGCCGCCGTACTCCTCGGGAATATGTGAGCACAGCATCCCCGCCTCCCCGGCCTTGTTCCACAACTGGCGGTCGATATAGCCCTGTTTTTCCCACTCACCATGGAAAGGCACAGCCTCTTTTTCAAGGAACGTACGCACGCTGTCACGGAAGAGCTCGTGCTCGGAACTGAACAAGGTTCTAGGGATCATGCAGGCACCTGTGATGTTTATTGATCATGGGTTGGCTGCCAGAGCCTAAGGCCAGCCACCTGCACAGGACACTGGACACATCCGACAAAAAATAAGACGATCCAGCCGTCTGGTGACCACTTTCCCCTATAAGAACAATTGAATTATGTCTAACCAAACCTCCACGCCCTTGCGGCGCGTCAGCATCCTGGCTATCGACCGGGTTTTCGCCTCCACCCTCATGCAAGCCAAGGATTTCTTCCATCTGGCCAGCTTGCGCTATGGCAAACAACTGGGCCAAGGCCTGACCCCGGCCTTCGAAACCCGCCTGGTCAGTCCCGACGGCCAGCCGGTTTGCAGCTTCAGCAACGTGATCATGCCGGTGGATGGCCCGCTGGAAGACACAGACGTGATCATCCTCCCCGCGTTCTGGGACGACTTCGACACCCTGTGCCAGCGTTATCCACAGATACTGCCCTGGCTGCGGGCCCAGCACGCCCGCGGTGCCGTGCTCTGCGGCGAGGCCACCGGCGTGTTCTGGCTGGCCGAAGCCGGGCTGCTCAACGGCAAGGAAGCCACCACCTACTGGCGCTTCTTCAGCGCCTTCAGCGAACGCTTCCCCCAGGTCCAGCTCAATCAGGACAAGCACCTGACCGACGCCGACAACCTCTACTGCGCCGGCGGCACGACCTCGGCCTGCGACCTGTACATCTACCTGATCGAACGCTTCTGCGGCGCCAACGTAGCCCAGGCCGTGGCTCGGGACATCCTCTACGAAGTGCAACGCAACTACGCCCCCGGACGCATCGGCTTTGGCGGCCAGAAGCTGCACCAGGACGTGATCATCCTGCAGATCCAGCACTGGCTCGAAGAGCACTTCGCCGACAAGTTCCGCTTCGAAGACGTGGCCCGCGAGCATGGCATGAGCATTCGCAACTTCATGCGCCGCTTCCAGACCGCCACCGGCGACAAGCCTCTGCATTACCTGCAGCGGCTGCGTATCGAAACCGCCAAGGGCCTGCTCTCGGGAACACGCAAGAGCATCAAGACCATCAGCTACGAAGTCGGCTACGACGACGCCAGCTTCTTTGCCCGCCTGTTCCGCCAGCACACCGAACTCTCACCCAACCAGTACCGCCAGCAGTTCCAGCAACAGGCGGCATAAAAAAAGGGCCTGCAATGCAGGCCCTTGTTCATTTGGCGACGCTTACGGCTTGTGTGCCCGCGACAGAAACTCGTGGGACTGCATCTCCAGCAACCGGCTGAGGGTTCGCTGGAACTCGAACGTCAGGCGTCCACCGGTGTACAGATCCTTGAGTTCAACCTCGGCAGAGATGATCAGCTTGACGTTACGGTCATAGAACTCGTCGACCATATTGATAAAGCGCCGGGCAATGTCGTCGGTGGTCACGCTCATCTGCTCCACGCCACTGAGCAGCACCGCATGGAAGATCTTGCCCAGTTCGATGTAATCGTTCTGGCTGCGGGGACCGTCGCACAGCTCGCGGAAATCGAACCAGGCCACATCATCACAGGTACGCAGGGCACGAATTTCGCGGTTCTCGATGATCAACACATCGTTTTCCACCGCCTGAGTGCATTCAGGGGTCAGCGCCCGGAAGCTCTTGCGCAGGCTTTCGTGAGCCGCTTCATTCAGGGGGTAATGAAACAGCTCGGCCTGTTCCAGATGCCGCAGACGGTAGTCGACACCGCTGTCGACGTTGACGATCTCGGTGTTCTGCTTGATCAGGGCAATGGCCGGCAGGAAGCGCGCACGCTGCAAGCCATCCTTGTACAGGCCGTCCGGAACGATGTTCGAGGTGGCGACCAGGGTCACGCCATTCTTGAACAGCTCTTCCATCAGGGTGCCGAGGATCATCGCATCGGTAATGTCGGAGACGAAGAACTCGTCGAAGCAGATCACCCGCGCCTCTTGGGAGAAGCGTTTGGCGATGATGGTCAGCGGATTCTTCTCGCCGCCCAGGGTCTTCATCTCTTCGTGGACACGCTTCATAAAGCGGTGAAAGTGCGTGCGAACCTTTTCCTTGAACGGCAGGGCCTCGAAGAAGGTATCCACCAGATAGGTCTTGCCGCGCCCCACTCCCCCCCAGAAATACAGGCCCTTGACCGGCACCTGATCCTTCTTGCCGAACAGCTTGCCGAGCAGTCCCGGCTTGTTTTGCTCGGCTGCAATCAGATCGTCGTACAGACGCTGCAGATGACGCACAGCGGTTTCCTGTGCCGCGTCATGAAAGAAGTCCGGGCGTTTCAGATCTGCTTGGTATCGTTCTAGGGGCGTCATAATTCGTTAGCAAGGCAACAAAAACGGGCCGTCACTTTAGCGACGGCCCTGGGGAATGGCAATCAGCCCTTGGTCGGGAAGATTCCGATTAGTCCTGCGCCGGGGTCAGCGCAATCCGCAGCGCATCTATTGCAGCATCACGCGCGGCAGCGTCGGCGAACTCAGGGCTGTCAGCCACACAGGCACCATCGAGCCAGACGCTGAAGCTGCCGGCTTCGCTGCGCAGATCCAGCGCCTGCCCGGACTGCAGCTGTTTGCTCACCACACCGGCCGCCTTGCCATCGGCGAAATGGCGCGACAGCAGCAACTGCTCGCCATCGGCAGACAGCAGGCGGAAACGGAAACTGCCATCGTCTTCACGGAAGCTGATGAAGCGCGCAGCCTTGGCGGCCTTTTTCTTGGTCGTGGCGGCAACCTGCACCTGGCTGGCAAAGGAGCGCAGGCCTACGGCCTCACGCAACTCGGCGAGGAACGGCGTGGCCACGGCACGGGCCTTGACGGCGCCGGCACGCAGAATGTCTTCCAGGTCCGACGGGCGAGCGATCAGTTGGTGGTAACGCTCGCGGGCTTCGCCCAGCTCGGCGTCCAGCAATTGGAACAGGCGGTTCTTGGCTTCTCCCCAACCCAGGCCCTGAAGCAATTCCGCGCGGAACTCGGCAGCCTGCGCAGGGGTGGAGAAGGCCTGGAACAGGGTGAACAAATGAGCGTTGTCCGGATCCTTGGCCTCGCCCGGCGCCTTGGAGTCAGTGACGATCCGCGAGATCGCGTCCTTCATCTCCTTGGCGCTGGTGAACAACGGAATGGTGTTGTCGTAGCTCTTGGACATCTTGCGGCCATCGAGACCTGGCAAGGTGGCAACGCTTTCCTCGATCAGCGCCTCGGGCATGGTGAAGAACTCCTTGCCCTGGCCGAACAGGTGGTTGAAGCGCTGGCCGATATCACGGGCCATCTCCACGTGCTGGATCTGATCCCTGCCCACCGGCACCTTGTGAGCGTTGAACATCAGGATGTCCGCGGCCATCAGCACCGGGTAGCTGTACAACCCCATGGTAATGCCGGCGTCCGGGTCTTCACCGGCTTCCAGGTTCTTGTCCACCGAAGCCTTGTAGGCATGCGCGCGATTGAGCAGCCCCTTGGCCGCGACGCAAGTCAGCAACCAGGTCAGTTCCGGGATTTCCGGAATGTCCGACTGGCGATAGAAAGTCACGCGCTCCACATCCAGGCCACCGGCCAACCAGGTGGCCGCAATCTCCTGACGCGAACGCTGGATGCGCAACGGGTCGTCGCACTTGATCAGCGCGTGGTAGTCGGCCAGAAAGTAGAAGGAGTCGGCATTGCTGTCGCGACTGGCAAGGATCGCCGGGCGAATCGCGCCGGCATAGTTGCCCAGGTGCGGGGTGCCGGTGGTGGTGATGCCGGTGAGGATACGCGTACGAGTAGTCATGGGTAATCGCTTATCAGACTGCTATCAATTCGAAAGTCGCGGCAGCACCAGATCCTTGAGATCGGTGAGCTTGCCATGAAAAAAGTGTCCGCATTCTGCCACTTTCAGCAGCTCATGGGGGCGAACAAGCGCGTCGGACCAGTCGTAGACCGCCTGCGGGTCGATGACTTCATCGGTTTCCGGCTGGATCAGGGTCAGCGGGCAGTTCTCCGGCAACTGATCGCTGTCCCGCAGCCGGGTCACCGCCGCCGCCACCATGAACAGATGCTTGAGCCGCACGCCCTGGGCTTCCAGGCGTCCACCCAGGCTGGCGGCGACGAAGCCTCCGAAGGAAAAACCCAGCAGCGTCAATGGCAATCCCGGGTGCCGGGCCAGCAACCACTGAGCGGCGGCCTGGGCGTCATCGACTTCGCCACTGCCCATGTCGTGACTGCCCTCACTGGCGCCCACGCCCCGATAGTTGAAGCGCAAGGTAGTCAGCCCGGCATCCCGCGCGGTGCGCTGCAAGGTGGACACCACCTTGTTGAGCATGGTGCCACCCTGCACCGGATTGGGGTGACAGATCAGCGCCACGCCGCGAGCGTCGGGCACCTCCAGATACAGGGCTTCCAGTTGGCCCACAGGGCCGTCAATCACTACAGGGGTTTCACGCATTAGCAAGGAAGGAACTCCGTGACCTCGAAGGGGGTCGACTCGTCTAGCAAATGGTCTGTGCCAATCTATTGCGAGTGAATCGCGGTATACAGCGCAGGTTCGAGCCGTTAACGTAAAGCAAAGCCGTTTATAGAGGAAGGACTCGTGGAACACTCGCTCTTAGTTTGGTTGTTGCCGACTCTTGCCCTGGTCGCGGGTGTCGCCATTGGATTCCTGGTTGCTCGCCTGCTGCCCAATGCCGCGCCTAACCGCACGCAGCGTCAGTTGGACGATATTCAGGAACGTTTCGACAATTATCAGAACGAAGTGGTCACCCACTTCAACAGCACCGCCACCCTGGTGAAAAAGCTCACCCAGAGCTATCAGGAAGTGCAGGACCATCTCGCCGAGGGCGCCAACCGTCTGGCCCTGGACGAACTGACCCGCCAACGCCTGCTGGCCGCCCTGCACTCGGAGTCGGTGCAGGCTCCTCGTGAACGCCTGACACCACCGCGGGACCAGGAGCCGCCACGGGACTACGCGCCAAAGACGCCGAATGCCCCCGGCATGCTCGACGAGCATTACGGCCTGAAGAAGTAATACGCCTCAGCCATTAAAAAGCCCGCCCGATTTGCATCGGGCGGGCTTTTTTGTGCCTGGGGTTCAGCCAGTTTGCTCTTAGTACTGCTGACCTTGCTGCTGGTAAGGCTGCTGGTACTGCTGGTTCGGCTGTTGATACTGCTGACCCGGAATCGCCTTGAGGTTGACCTCTACCCGACGGTTCTGCGCACGACCATTGACGTCGGCGTTGCTGGCGATCGGGTTGTCCGGGCCGGCACCGCGAGCGGACAGGTTGGCACTGCTCACGCCCTGGGACGTCAGGTAGGTCGCGACGCTCTGGGCACGACGCTGGGACAGGTCCATGTTGTGCTGGCGGCTGCCGGTGCTGTCGGTGTAGCCGACGATCTCGATCTGGTTCTGGTTGAACTCGCGCAGGGAGTTGGCCAGGTTGTTCAGCGGCTGATAGAAGCTGGGAGCGATGTTCGCCGAGTCGGTGGCGAAGGTGATGTTGCCGGGCATGATCAGCTTGATCTGATCACCCTGACGCTGCACTTCAACCCCGGTATTGGCCATGCTGGCGCGCAGTTTCTTCTCCTGCTGGTCGGCGTAGTAACCGTAACCGGCAGCAGACGCACCCACCACGGCGGCACCGATCAGCGCCCCCTTGCCACGGTTGTTGTGGTCGATGGCGGCACCGGCCAAAGCACCGGCCAGGGCACCCAGGCCACCGTATTTTGCAGTTTTGCTCATGCCCGACGAGCCGCCGTCGGCCTGCCCCTGATTGTCATAGGGGTTAGGCGAAGCGCAGCCGGACAACAAGGCCACAGCAGTAGCGACAACAATCAAACGACGCGAGGTGAACATGGAAAGCTCCTACTTTTTGCATTCTGTGGTGCAGCGGACGTTGGCAACAGACCTGTGCTGGCGTTGGAACACGCGAAACGGCAAAAATTCCGTGAACAACAGAGCAAATCCTCAGGCTCTCACGAACGGATTCTGACGCATTTCATCCCCCAGGCGGGTGTCTGGACCGTGCCCGGCCACCACTGTGGCGTCTTCGTCGAGGGTATACAGACGCTGCTTGATCGAACGCACCAGGGTGGCTTGATCGCCGCCCCACAAGTCCGTGCGTCCGACGCCGCGCTTGAACAGTGTGTCGCCGGCAATCAGAAGCTTAGCTTCAGAAAACCAAAAGCTCATGGAACCCGGGGTATGCCCGGGGGTATGCAAGGCTACGCCGCATCCACAAGCCAACTCTTCCTCGTGATCCAGCCAGCGGTCCGGTGACGGCACCGGGGTAAAGGGCACGCCGAACATGCTGCATTGCATCTCCAGGTTGTCCCAGAGGAACTGATCGTCCTTGTGCAGATGCAAGGTGGCGCCGGTCTTTTCCTTCATCTGCCCCGAGGCCAGGAAATGGTCCAGATGAGCATGGGTATGAATGATGCTCACCACCTTCAGCCCCAGGACCTCGAGGCGAGCCATGATCAAGTCCGGATTGCCGCCCGGATCGACCACAATGGCTTTCTTGGTCAGCAGGTCGCCGATGATGGTGCAGTTGCACTGCAACGGACCGACGGGGAAGGTCTCGCGGATCAGGCTGGGGGTAACGGCGCTCATGGCAAGGCTCCAGAAAAAACGATCGGCCATTCTGGCACAGCTCGCCGCCCCTGCTGACTCAGAACCTCAGTTGCAGCGTCTCTTCGCCTTCCAGCGCCAGCAGATACCGCTTGGCCTGCAGCCCACCGGCAAAACCGGTCAGGCTTCCCGAAGCGCCGATCACTCGATGACAGGGAGCAACAATCGAAATCGGGTTCCGGCCATTGGCCGCCCCTACTGCCCGTAACGCCTTGGGGTGGCCGATCTGTCGGGCGATCTGGCCATAGCTGCGGGTTTCACCGAATGGAATGGTCAACAGCGCCTGCCAGACCTGGCACTGGAACTCGGTGCCGGCAAAATCCAGCTCCAGCTCGAAACGCTCACGGCTACCGGCAAAGTACTCTTGCAACTGACGCTCGGTTTCCCGCAACAGCGGATGATCGGCCGCTTCCTGCAATGGCCCGAGACGAACCCGATTCTGCCGTTCATGCTCCCAGAGAATCGCCGCCAACTTGCTGCCTCTGGCGACCAGGGTCAGTTGGCCAACAGGGGACGCCATCAATTTGAATACGCAGGACATCTCAGCTCTCCTTCAGTCCGCCAGTGGAGTCGGGCGGGCCTGTCACGCTTGCCGCACCGTTCTCTCGATAGCCTGCACTGTAAAGGGAGATTCAAGCGCAAGAACCACGTTTCTTGCGTTTGAATCTCATGGCGCATGACTCCGCGCACCGAGCCTGCCCGAGGCTAGTCGTCCTCATCCACCAGGTAACAATTGTCACTGCTGCTGCGATGTCCATGGGGATCGACGATGAAGGCTCCGCGGCCCTGGCCGCATTCGAGCAAGCGCACCGGCGCCAGCTCGCGCTGACTGTCGATCTGCGCGTTCAGGCGCACGATATACACCCCAAGGGAAATCGACACACAAAGAATCAGCACCAGACACCCCACCAACTGATCGGTGTAACGGGCGCCGGAGTCATCAGAAAGCACTGGCGACATAACCCGCCCCTATTGGCGCCTTGCCTTGCCCAATCACCAGCCAACTCAATGGACCACCCTGCCCCAGGCGCACCAGAGGCCCCCTGGAGGGCAATACACAGGCCATCAGGACCAGGACAATCATGAGCAGCAAGATACCTTTGACCACTGAAGACACGTTCATGGCAGATAGCGCTCCGGATGAGTTGATCCCCAGCTTAGGCCGGGCCGGGTTAACACTGGGTAAACATCGGTAGAACCCCATCCGACTCCGCTATCCTTCCTCCCCTGAGCGCCAAGGGTCCAGGGGGACATACCCGTGCATATCAACCTGCTGCTGGTCGAGGACAACCTCGATCTGGCCAATACCGTCATCGAATACCTGGAAATCAGCGGCATCGTCTGCGACCACGCCAGCAACGGCCAGACCGGTCTTAACCTGGCTCTGGGCCAGCACTACGACGTGATACTCCTCGACATCATGCTGCCGCGACTGGACGGCCAGCAGCTGTGCCAACAATTGCGCCAGCAAGGCAGCCAGACGCCGATCCTGATGCTCACTTCACTGGACGCTCTTTCCGACAAGCTCGCCAGCTTTGCCGCCGGGGCCGACGACTACCTGGTCAAACCCTTCGAGCTGGCGGAACTGGTAGCCCGCATCCGCGCCCTGAGCATGCGCCGCAGCGGTCAGGCCAGCCGCCTGCAAGTGGCCGACCTGGTCATGGAGCTGTCCACCCGCAAGGTCAGCCGCGCGGGCCAGGAACTGCACCTGTCGCCCATTTGCTGGACCTTGCTGGAATGCCTGATGCGCGCCAGCCCGGAACCCGTGACCCGGGAGCGCCTGGAAGCGACCATCTGGGGCGATGAACCGCCGGACAGCAATACCCTCAAGGTGCACATGCACCGGCTGCGCAAGACCGTGGACAAATCCTTCGGCCAACCGCTGATCCACACCATCCCCGGAATTGGCATACAGATGAGGTCACATGCGTAACGGTCTGGGTCTGAAATGGGTGATCAGTGGCAGCTTCCTGCTGCTGATCGGCGTCGTCTTGCTGATCTACAGCCTGCTGCTGCCCGAATACAGCGTGCGTGGCCTGCTCTACACCGCCAGCGCCATGATGGAAGAAGAAGCCCAGTACTTCGCCAGGCACTACAAGAAGGATCCGAACACCCCACCGCCGCACAACTACTTCTATACCAGCGTGATCGGCAAGGAAGCCCTACCGGAGAAAATCCGTCAGCTACTGGACACTCCGCCCAGCCTGTCCTTCGGCGCGCTGCAGGCCTTCGGCGACCTGGACTCCGATGACGAGGATGAAGGGCGGGCGGTCCTGGCCCAGCCCCTCAGCGACGGCAAGACCCTGTACATGTTCGACGTCGACCACGACAAGGAAGAAGGCGGCGAAGTGGAGACGCCACTGTCCGACGCCTACATCGAGCGCCAGTTGCGCGGCGTCAACCTCATCAGCCTGGCGGTGTTCGTCCCGGCGCTGATCATCATTGTCCTGCTGGTCTGGTGGCTGGTAAGGCCCCTGGAGCGCCTGGCCCAATGGTCCTCGACCCTCAAGGATGCGGACGCGGTGTCCGGCCAGCGGCCTAATTTCGGTTTCAAGGAGTTCAACGTGCTCGCCGATGCCCTGGCCCAAAGCGTGCAGCAGGTGCAGGCCGCCAGCCTGCGCGAAGGCCGCCTGCTGCGCTACACCAGCCATGAACTGCGTACCCCACTGGCGGTGCTCAAGGCCAATATCGAACTGCTGACCCTGCAATCCGGCGGTGTCCTGCCGCCACCCCTGCAACGCATCGAGCGCTCGGTATTGAACATGCAGCGCATCGCCGAAACCTTGCTGTGGATGAGCCGGGAACTGCCGGAACCCTTGCCCGAGGAGCCCATCGACATGAGCGGCCTGGTCACCGAACTGATCGAGGAACACCGCTACCTGATCGGCACACGGGATATCGAGTTGCTGCTGGACATCAGCAGTACCCCTTGCCGCCTGCCCCTCACCGCCTGCCGCATCGTGGTGGGCAACTTCCTGCGCAATGCCTTGCAATATGCCGATGAAGGCAGCGTCGAGATCCATTTCGACTATCCACAACTGCGTATCGTCAACCGCATTCGGGAGACCAAGCAGCTGGAGCCGTCCAACGACTTTGGCTATGGCCTGGGTCTGGAACTGATGCGGCAACTCAGTGCCCGGCTCGGCTGGCGCATTGAAGTGCTGACGGAACAGCAACTCTTCACGGTGACCCTGGACTTCAACGCCGCCCCACCCGCCGAGGAACTGCCTGCACCACAGAGCGCTCCCGAGGCGCAGAGTTGAACACCGCCGTCCTGGTCGAGCTCGGTGAAGGCCAGGAAATTCCTGCTCACAAGCGATGAAAAAACTGTCTAGACCCGGCCCTCTCCGACGACGCTTGTGAGTATCGTTGACGGACAAAAAACCACGCCCGGGGGAGCTTGTCGGTGCATAACTTGCTTGCAGGAAGCGGACTGCATCTTTCGCACTGCACTCAAGAACCGGGTCCGAACGACCCCGCCCGCCCCCGCGCCAAGGCAAAGAACGAGGTTCGCTGTGGCCACCTACAATCTGCGTCAACTCAAGTACTTCATCACCACCGTCGAGTGCGGCAGCGTTGCCGAGGCGTCGCGCAAGCTGTATATCGCCCAACCGTCGATCTCCACTGCCATCAAGGGCCTGGAGGACAGCTTCGGTGTGCAGTTGCTGATTCGTCATCACGCCTTGGGCGTGTCCCTGACCCCAAGCGGTGCACGCTTCTATCGCAAGGCCCAGGAACTGCTGCGCATGGCCAAGGAGTTCGAACAGAACGCCCTGGCCGACAATGATGTGGTGTCCGGACAGATCGACATCGGCTGCTTTGAAACCGTGGCTCCGCTGTACCTGCCGCAGTTGATCGCCGGTTTCAGCGCGCTCTATCCCGGCGTGGAGATTCGCATCCGCGACGGCGAGCAACAGGAACTGGTGCAAGGCCTGACCGGGGGCGCCTTCGACCTGGTGATCCTGTATGAACATGAGTTGGACGGCACCATCGAAACCGAGCCGCTGATGCCGGCGCAACGCCCCTATGTGCTGCTGCCGGCCGATCATCGCTACGCCCAGCAAGCCCAGGTTTCACTGCGCGACCTGAGCCTGGAACCGATGATCCTGCTGGATGTGCAACCCAGCCGGACCTACTTTGTCAGCCTGTTCGAGGAGTTGGGGCTCACCCCGCAGATCGCCTTCAGCTCGCCCTCCATCGAGATGGTGCGGGGCATGGTCGGCCAGGGCTTCGGCTTTTCGATCCTGGTGACCCGCCCCCACTCCCAGTGCTCCTACGACGGCAAGCCGGTGGTGTGCGTGGATATCGTCGAGGACGTGACCGGCTCAGGCCTGGTCGCCGCCTGGCTCAAGCGTGGCCAGTTGACCAAGCCGGCGCGCCTGTTTGCCGACTACTGCAAGGAACACCTGGCCCGTTGAGCGCACCTTGCCGCCGACTCGCCCCTCGCCCGGGCGCCTAGCCCAGCAGCCCCAGCTCCTGGGCCCGGGCCACTGCCTGGGTACGGCGCTCCACCCCCAGCTTGCTGTTGATATGGCTGGCATGGGTCTTGACCGTGTGCAGGGAGATGAACAGTCGCTCACTGATCTCCTGATTGGAACAACCCTGAGCGATCAGTTGCAGCACCGACAACTCCCTGGAACTCAAGGATTCGCTGGGGACCGCCGTTTCGGGAAGCTCCCGGGGTGCGGCGGGCAAACGCTCCAGCAGCGCCTGAGTCAAGGCGGTCGGTGCGCCCTGCTGCAACTGCTCGCGCATCCAGCCGGGATGCTGCGCAATCAGCCCCTCGAAAGGCTGCAATGCGCCCCCGACAGCGGCCTCCAGGGCCTGGAGCAAATCCTGGCGGGCCTCGGGGCCACGCCCGAGCCCCAGCAACAACTGAGCCTTCTGGGTCAGGGCCATCACGCTCAACAATTGCCGGCCGCTCTGCCGACCATGCTCCACCAGCCGCCGCAAACGCTGCTCGGCCCTGGCAGCGTCGCCCTTGATGGTGTCCAGCCGGGCCTGCTGCAGCTCGATATGCAACGGCAGTTGCGGGTGAAACTCAGGCGGTGCCGCCGCCTGTTCGCCGGTGTAGGTCTGGCCCAGGCGGCCAAGCCAGGCCTCGGCCAGGTCGGTGCGTCCCTGAGCCAGCCACAGCTCGCATTTCACCAGGGTGATCATTGCCAGGTAGTAGATCGGCGGCACGTCCCAGATGTGCATCAGGCGCTCGGCTTCGGCGAGTTCGGCAAAGGCTCGGGCAAACTCGCCTCGCAGCCCCTCCTGCTTGGCGATCACGCAGTGGGCGATCAACACGCTGATATCGCGACAGGCCCGGGCCTCCACCAGCCCGGCCTGCAGACGCAGCAGACCGGTTTCAGGCTGGGCCCGCAGCGTCAACAGATAGCCTTCATACAGGGTCAGCCGGGCCCGCACCGCGTACAGTCGCTGAGCCGACAGCCCCTGCAGCCGGCGCAGCCCCTGGTGCACCTCCTCCTGCGCTCTGAGCACCTCGCCCCGCGCCTGCAGGACCCGGGCCCGATCGTAATGGGCCAGGGCCTCGAACAGCGGATTGCCGACCCGCTGCGCCAGCTCCAGGGATTCGCGATTGAGACTGCGGGCGCGCCACAGATCGGCGTCGGTAATCGCCAGGTTGGACAGGGTCGACAGGCACATCAGGCGTTGCCCGTAACGCTTGTGCGGCAGGCTCTCAAGAGCTTCACCACAATAGGCCAGGGTTCTTTCCCGCTGCCCGCGACCACGGGCGATGATCCCGCTCAGGGCCAGCCATTGCGCCAGCATCGACTTCTGCGCGGTGGCCGAAGGCGCCGGCAAGAAACGACTCAAGTGATCGGCCAGCTCTTCCGCGGCATCCAGTTGGCAGGCCAGGCCCAGGGCCCAGCTGTAAAGCACGATCAGGCGCGGCGTGCTGATCAACAGGCTGTCGGGCAGGTCCATCTTCCAGCGCAGCAGCATGCCGACATTCTGCTCCGCCAGCAGTTGCTCCTCCGACAGGTTCTGCACCAGGTTGGCCGCCACATCCAGGTGCCCGGCACGCAGCGCCTGCTCCACGGCTTCATCCAGCAGCCCCTGGGCATTGAACCAGCGACAGGCCCGCAGATGCAGAGTGGCGGCCGGCACCAGGGCATTGGCCGTGGGGCGGGTGCGCAACAGATCGGAAAACAGGTGGTGATAGCGATACCAGTGCCCGTGTTCGTCCAGCGGCACCAGAAACACCTGGTGAGCCTGCAGAAACCCGAGGATTTCCGCGCTGTCATGGGCCTCGCGCAGGGCATCGCAGAGTTCGGCGCAAAAACGCTCCTGGGGCGCCGTGTCATAGAGGAACGCCTGGACCTCGGCGGGCAGACAGTCGATCACTTCCTCCAGTAGGTAGTCACGGATCAGCCCCTCGCCCCCATGCAGCCCCTGGGGCAAGGTGCCCAGCGCACCGGCCTCGGACGCCGCCAGCAGCCAGAAACGCAGCCCGGCAACCCAGCCCTCGCTGCGCTGGATCAGGCTTTCCAGAGCCTCGCCACGCAAGGCGCTGCTGTGCCGATCCAACAGGCTCAGGGACTCGTCATGGGTCAGGCGCAAATCCTGTTCATTGAGTTCCAGCAACTGTCGCGACAGCCGCAGCCGCGCCAGATGCCAGTCCGGGCGCTGGCGACTGGTGACCAGCACCACCAGGCCATCGGGCAGGTGATTGAGAAAAAACTGCAGGCAGCGATCCAGCACCGGCCCCTGGGCCAGGTGGTAGTCATCCAGCACCAGGAGCAGCGGCGAGCTACCGGACAGGTGCTGCGCCAACTCGTCCAGCAGGCCGTCGAGCCACTCTTCAAAGGCGAAGGGCTGATGGCGCTGGCGCATTTTCAACAGCCCGAGAGACTGCCGGCCCAGTTGGGGAAAATACTGCTGCAAGCCTGCCAGCAGACGCTCGAGGAAGCGTCCGGGATCGCTGTCCCGACGGCTCAACCCCAGCCACAAGCTCTGCCAGTTTCCCGGCAAGCCCTGGCAGAACTCCACCGCCAACGAGCTCTTGCCGAATCCGGCCGGCGCGCTGACCAACAACAACCGCCCCTTCAACCCGGCGCTCAAGCGTTCGCAAAGACGCGGCCGCTGCACGTATCCCTCGGGCAGAGGGGGTCGATAGAAACGCCCTTCCAACGCGGGAATCACCGCGCTGGCAGACCGTTGAAGGGAGGACAGCTCAGTCATGGCCAACTCTTGTTGATGTAGGGTTGTCGGCGTAGCAGATGCCCGCAGACTAGCGGTAAAAAGCGACCTGTTGAAGATTTTTGCGACCATTCGGGTAAAAAAGACTATGTCCAAATGGGTCAGATATATCTGACTGATCAGTCGATATTTCAGTTATTTATTAAGCAACTTACTAATTCACTTGGAGAAAACCAGCCTAGCCCACCTGGATTGATGTGCACTTCCCCAAGGGCAAGATTTTTCAGGCAAAAAAAAGCCCCGAACCGGTCGGGGCAATTTCCGAGGATGCGGCCTCTATTTGCAGCGGATCAGCGAACCCCGTCCTGACGCAGGGCGGCTGGGGTGAAATCGCTGGTGGTCGCGGTGAAGCCGAAGTCGTACGCCTGCTTCTCTTCGTTCTTCATGCCCAGCGCCAGGTAGCGGCCGGACTGCAGGTCGTAGAGGGTTTCCAGGGCGTACCACGGCACTTGCTTGTCGTAGTAGTTCTCGGCATGGGCCTCGGCCACGCGCCACAGTTGGCCACGGCCGTCGTAGTGGTCGATCACCGCCGCCTGCCAGGTGTCCTCGTCGATGTAGAAGTCACGCTTGGCGTAGATGTGGCGCTGGCCTTCCTTCAGGGTCGCGACCACATGCCAGACCCGACGCAGCTCGTAGCGAGCCAGATCCTGGTTGATGTGCCCGGCCTTGATGATGTCGGCGTACTTCAGGCTCGGCGAATCGAGCTTGTAGCTGTCGGAGGCAATGTACATCTCCTTCTTGCCTTCCAGCTTCCAGTCGTAGCGATCCGGAGCACCGTTGTACATGTCCAGGTTGTCCGAGGTGCGCAGGCCGTCGGCGGCGGTACCCGGGCCGTCATAGGACACTTGCGGGGCACGACGCACACGCCGCTGACCCGCGTTGTAGACCCAGGCCGAACGCGGTTCCTTCACCTGGTCGAGGGTTTCGTGAACCAGCAGCACACCACCGGCCAGACGCGCCGGGGCGGTCACTTTCTGCTTGAAGTAGAACAGGATGTTGCCCGGGTTTTTCGGGTCGTAGTCCTTCATCTTGTCGCGGAACACGAACTGGTCCTGGAAGTACACCAGGCTGTAGGAGCCGTTGGCCTGTGGCGTGGCCTGGGTCACCAGGCGGGTCACGCTGCCACCGCGATAGCGGGTGATGTGGTTCCAGATCACTTCCACCCCGCTTTTCGGGATCGGGAACGGAATCGCGGTTTCGAAGTTCTCCAGGCCGTTGCCGCCGGACACCAGGTTGGTTTTGGTGGCGTTGCGCTTGATCGCGGCGAACACGTCAGCCGGCACGGTAGCCCCGCGATGGGACGGGTAGACCGGCATCTTGAAGGTTTCCGGGTAGCGCTTGAACATCGCGTACTGCCCCGGTGCCAGCTTGTCCTTGTACTGCTCGACATTCTGCGCGGTGATGGTGAACAGCGGTTGCTCGCTGCCGTACGGGTTGGACAGGAAACCCTTGCTGTCCACGGTGCCGGCATTGGTCGCCAGCGGCTTCCAGGCCGGAATGGTGCCGGCGGCGTTGCCGGCCATTTCCGCGCCCATCGGCGTCAGGCTGGTGCCCAGCTTGGCGGCTTCATCGGCCGAGACCGCGGCCATGACCCCGGTGGCCAGCAGTGACAGTCCCAGCACACCGACGTGCAACAGACTCTTGGTGATGTTCATAGTGTCGTTCTTCCTGAAAATGCAGTGTGCTTAGAAGTTCACGCCAACGCTCAAGGCGAGGAAGTCCCGGTCATCCACGGTGCTGAAGTCGCCACCAAAGAAGTTGGTGTAGGCCAGGCTCGCGGTGTAGGTGTTCTGGTACTCGGCATCCAACCCCAGGCTGATGGCCTTGCGACCTTCCTCGAAGTTGCCGCCAGGACCTGGCGAGTAACCCTTGACGTCATGGGACCAGGCCACGTTGGGCTTGAGGTTCACACCGGCGAACACATCCGGGTATTCCCAGATGGCCCGGCCGCGGTAGCCCCAGGAAGTGGCGGTGGTGAAGCCGTCGTTGTTGCAGTTGGTGGTGCGATTGCTGGCATCAGTGCCCGCCCCGGCTCCGGCGATGGTGTTGCCGTTGAGGGTGGCGCAGAAACCGTTCGGCAAGGTGCCAGGCCCGAAGACCGGATCGCGGCCATATCGAGCTTTAGTCTTGCTTTCCAGGCCGCCGACATAAGTCATACCGACTTCACCCACCAGCGTGAGGCGGCTGGCGCCCATGACCTGATCGAAGAAGTGCGTGAAGGTGGTCTGGAGCTGGGTAATTTCCTTGCGGTTATAGCCGTGCAGGTCCTGCCCGGGCGTGCCTTTCAAGACGGATGCGTTGCCAAAGCCGGTAATGGGCGTCACGCCGGCGAACAGGATGTCGGTGGAGTTCAGCTGGACCGGAGCATTGGGGCGATAGCTCAGTTCGCCACTCCAGGCCGTGCCGGTAGGCAAGGTGGTGGAGAAGCTAAGGCCGTACAGACGGATGTCTTCCGGATACTCGACGAAGTAGTTGGAGTTGCCTGCCACGATCAGCGGCCTGGCGCTGGCCAACGGCCCCAACGGCATCGTGTAGTAGCGCGACGCAGCGCCCTGAGCACTGAAGATCGGCGCGCGACTGTGGTAATTCATGAAGTAGGCGCCGAACTCGGTATCCAGCGGCTCGTAGTTGTAGCGAAAGGCCACGCCGAACTGGCCACTGTCGCGGGCGTCACGATCGGCGCCACGACGAACCAGAACACCTTCGTTGTTAACGTCCACCCCCAGGGCGTTCAGGGTCGGGAACGCTGCCGGGTTGATGGTCGAGCGCTTGTTCAGCACCCGCAGGTTGTTGTCGCAACCGTCGGAAATGATGTCCGGCTGCGAGAAGAAGGTGCCGCAGTTATCGGTAACGGTCTGGTCCCACTCCAACTGGTAGAAGGCTTCGGCCGAGAGGTTCTCGGTAAGGGCCTGGGAGATGTAGAACATGTTGACCGGAATCAGGCCTTCCTTGATCTCGGCACCTGGGCGACGGAACGCCGATACGTCGATGGGGTTGATCGAGTTGATACCGCCACCGATGAAGGTACTTTCACCCCAGCTCACGACTTGCTTGCCGAAACGCACCGAACCCGGCTCATCGGCGATGGAGTAGTTGTGGTAGATAAAAGCATCGAGGATCTGCCCGCCGGAGGACTTGGCGCCTTCCTTGCGGTTGTTGTCGCTGATGTTCTTGAAGTCCAGGTCTTCGTCTTTGAGCTTGAAGTCATACCAGTACTTGCCACGGACAAACACACCGGTATCGCCGTACTTCAACTCCAGGTCATGGATGCCCTTGAAGATCTTCGAAAAGGTCTGGCCCTTGTTGAAGTTCAAGTGACCATCGTCAGAGGTCTGGGACAGGCCCTTGCCGCCGTTATTGACCCCGATCAGGTTCTTGTTGCGCTCGGCGGTGGACCAACTGGCCCCCAGGGAAAGAGACGAATCGAAGCTGCCTTCGATTTCACCGATGTTGAAGCTGACGCCGAATGCCGGCCCGGCGAGCGTGGAGGCGAGACCGACGGCCAGGGGCAGTTTTGCCCGGCGCCAGAACTGGTTTGCTGATGTCATCGACGCTACTCCATGTGCATTATTGTTATGGCAGTACGCTCTTCTGAAGACGCTGCGGATACCGGGTCGAGCAACACCGCCCCAGGCCCGAAGTTGCGTGGCGCGAGCACCCCACAATGCTCCGTACTTCAGAAAAATCCGTGAGCGGACTATATCCAGCGGGGATTACTGCTTGATCCCTCTAAAGTGTGATTTGCAACCACCCACCGCGCTGGAACAACCCTTTGCCAAAACCGTTGAAAGACGGCGCGGTAAGAATGGCTGAAAATCTCGCGAGCACAAGACAAAGGCTTGCCGGGTAGGCATGCCGTGCCCGGGCGGGCACGGCAGAGGACGCTCAAAGCGTGGAGAGGAAGGTGCTGTTACTGGCTTGCCATTCGCTGATGTCGACACGGATGCGCTTCTTGTCGAGCTTGCCCACGCTGGTCTTGGGAATTTCAGTAACAAGGGCAATCTGACTGGGAATCGCCCACTTGCTCAGGTGCCCCAGTTCCACGAACGGCTTCAGATGTTCCTTGAGCTCGCGGGCGCCAATGGCATGACCTTCGCGGATCACCAGCAGGGCGAACGGGCGCTCGCCCCACTGCGGATCGGCGATGCCCACCACTGCTACTTCACGTACCGCCGCGTGACGACTGATGAGGTCTTCCAGGTCCAGGGACGAGATCCACTCGCCCCCGGTCTTGATCACGTCTTTGATCCGGTCACGGATGTCGATCACCCCCATGCTGTCCAGGGTCGCCACGTCACCGGTGTGCAGCCAGCCGCCGTCCCAGAGTTCGGCGCCCTTCTGCGGTTCGTTGAAATAGCCCTCGGTCAACCAGGGCGCGCGCAGCACCAGCTCGCCCTGGGACTCGCCGTCCGCCGGCAGGAACTTGCCCTCGGCATCGATGATCGCCGCCTCCACCAGCGGGCCCGGCACCCCGGCCTTGATCCGGTAGGTGGTGCGTTCGTCTTCGCTGCCCGCCATCAGCTCGTCATTGAGGTGAGCGCAGGACACCAGCGGACCGGTTTCCGACATGCCATAGGCGGCGGTCAGCTGGATGCCCCGGGCCTTGGCCGCCTCGTACAGCGCACGGTTCAGCGCGCTGCCGCCGATGACGATCTTCCAACCGCCGAAATCGGTGCCCTGGGCCGCCTTGGCGTTGAGCACCATCTGCAGGATGGTCGGCACGCAATGGGAGAAAGTGACCTTTTCCCGACGCCACAACTCCACCAGGTACTCCGGATCGTAGCGTCCCGGGTAGACCTGCTTGAGCCCGAGCATGGTGGCCACATAGGGCAGGCCCCAGGCGTGCACGTGGAACATCGGGGTAATGGGCATGTACACGTCGTTGGTGCCCAGCAGCCGCACACTGTCAATGCAGCCCATGATGGTGGACACCCCCATGGTGTGCAGCACCAGCTGCCGGTGGGTGAAATACACGCCCTTGGGATTGCCGGTGGTGCCGGTGGTGTAGAAGGTGGTGGCCACCGAATTCTCGTCGAAATCCTCAAAGTTGTACTGGGGACTGGCGGCCGCCAGCAATGTCTCGTACTCCCCCACCAGGTTCGGCAGCTCGGCGGTTTTCTCCGGCGCATCGGTAAGCAGCAGGGTTTTCTCCACCGTGGTCAGGTGCCCGGCGATGGCCTGGTACAGACCGACGAACTCGCTGTTGACCAGCACGAAGCGGTCTTCGGCGTGGTTCATGGTGTAGAGGATCTGCTCCGGCGACAGGCGCACGTTGATGGTGTGGATCACCGCGCCAATCATCGGGATGGCGAACATGCACTCCAGGTAGCGATGGCTGTCCCAATCCATCACCGCCACGGTGTCGCCGGCCTTGACCCCGGCGGCGGTCAATACGTTGGCCAGGCGCGCCACGCGTTCGATCAGGGTCGGATAGGTATAGCGCAACTGATCGCGGTAGATGATCTCGCGGGTTTTCTCGTAACGACTGCCGGACATCAGCAGCCGCTTGATCAATAGCGGGTATTGATAGGCGCCTTCGGCGGGGGGGATAACACGAGTCTGCAACATAAGAATCCCTTTTTCTGACGGCTCGGTCGTAGCTGGAGAATACTCACTCTAGAGTTCCTGTGCGCCCGCTAAATCAGCCAAAGGGATGATTTGCAGAGCCGTACAAATACTAGCTCCAAGCCAGCATTGGTGCGGCTCTGCGTGAGATCAAGCGCTCTGTCCCACCGCCGCTTCGGCCGGCGTCCGGGGAAACGCCAGCGCGGCGGCAAAAGTCAGCGCGGCAAACCCGGCGAGGATCAGATACAGGCCGCTCAACCCCTGGCGCGGCTCCACCAGGGCAATCAACGGAATGGCCGTGGCGCTGGCACCGAACGACAGGCAGTAACGCAAGGCGAAGACCCGCGACTGCCACTGCGGCGCGACGAAGTTGGCGACCATGGCGTCATTCACCGTGACCTGGCCAAACACCACGAACATGAAGGCCGCCCCCAGCAGGATCACACTCCAGCCCTCGCTGTGGGCCATGGCCAACAGCAGTGGCGCCTGAAACAGGGTCAAGACGATAAAAGGCCACTTCAGGCTGAAGCGATGCAATACCCGGCCAATGGTCAACTGCGCCACCGCACCGAAGGCATAGGCCAGGCTGACCACCAGGCCCAGGGTCTGCGGCGAGGTGAACAGCTCGTGCAGGCGCTCCTGAAACAGCTTGGGGTAGGTCATGGTGGTGGCGTTGAACACCACCCCGCCGGTGGCCGTGGCCAGGGCCAGGACACCGAACACCAGGAACATGGAGATCTGCTGCCCGCCCTTGCCCTTCAAGCCGACGTGGGGCCGTACCGGCACCGGTTCGTCACGCACCTGCCAGGCAAAGCCGATCCCCAGCAGGATCGCCACCGCCCCCGGCAGGATAAAAGCCGAACGCCAGCCGAACCGAGCCACGAGAAAACCGGTGATCAGCGCCGAAAACGCCACGCCGAGATTGCCCCACATACCGTTGATGCCGATCTCCCGCCCACGATTCTGTGCATAGGCCACCAGCATGGCCGTGCCCACCGGGTGGTAGATCGCAGCGAATACCCCCATCAGGGTCAGGCCGATCACCAACAGGGTCGGGCTGTTGCTCAGGCCGGTGAGGATCGACGCCGCGCCCATGCCGAAGAAGAACAGCAACATCATCTGTCGTCGGCTCCAGTGGTCCCCCAGCCAGCCGGCGGGTAGCGAACAGGCGCCAAAGGCGATGAAACCGCCCAGGGACAGGCCGATCAGCGCGGCATAGTCCAGGGCAAAGGCCTGGGTCATGCCCAGCACGGCGGCGGGAAAGATCAGCATGAACATGTGATCGATGACATGGGCAGCGTTGACGTAGCGGATAACGTTTCGAGCTTGATTCATGGCGGCACACAAGGTTGGTGGTGGTGTCGCCTATGCTAAGTTGGCTGTTTACAGCATTCCTGACAACAAAGTCATTGGATCGGACATGTTAATCAGCCACTTCCACCACGGCCCGGTGAGCGCCTATCCCCGCGACTATCCCGATGCCGCCCACCAGCAATCCCATCGCCATCGCGAAGCGCAGTTTCTCTACGCCGCCTGCGGCACCATGCGCGTGGTCACCGCCCAGGGCGCCTGGGTCATTCCGCCAACCCGCGCGGTGTGGATTCCGCCCCTGGTGGAACATGAAATCTTCATGGTCGGCGAGGTCCGCATGCGCTCCTTGTTCATTGCCGCGCATCTGTCTCCGCCGTCCTTGCAACAGTGCTGTGTGCTGGCGGTGACACCCCTGCTGCGGGAGCTGATCCTGCGAGCGGTGCAAGGACCGGAGCAGGCGGAAAATCCGCTGATCCAGCAACTGATGCTGGAAGAGATCGCCGGCCTGGAAAACCTGCCCCTGCACATTCCCATGCCCCAGGACCGGCGCCTGCAGAGCATCTGCCGAACCCTGCTGCAGACCCCGGACCATCCCCACACCCTGGAAGACTGGGCGCAGCAGGTCGGCGCCAGTTCGCGAACCCTGGCGCGGCTGTTTCAACAGCAGGTGCGGATGAATTTCAATGCCTGGCGCCAGCAACTGCGCCTGATGGAAGCCCTGCCACGCCTGCTCGCCGGGGAAAGCGTGCACAGCGTGGCCGACTCGTTGGGATACGGCAGCGCCCGGGCCTTCAGCGCGATGTTCTGCCGCTTGCTGGGGGATACGCCACGGCATTACGTGGCGACCCTGAACCAGCTCAGCGCACTCAATGCATCTCGGTGAAGGCCAGTTTCACGCCGATGGCGATCAGCACCGCGCCCATGGTGCGGTCGAACCAATGGCCCATGCGGGCGAAGCCGGCACGAACCCGCTGCTGGCTGAACAGCAGCGCCACCAGGCAGAACCAGAGCGCGGTCGCCACCGCCAGGTACACCCCGTAACCGGCCTGGATCGCCAGGGGCGTGTGCGGGTTGATCACAACCGTGAACAGCGAGAGGAAGAACAGGGTCGCCTTGGGATTCAGGCCATTGGTGACAAAACCCGAGGTGAAGGCTCCGCGGGCGGTCCGCACCCCGGCTTCCTTGTGCAGATCGTCCGCCGCCGGCTTGACCGGTTGGGCGCGCAGGGCCTTGAAGCCGATGTACAGCAAGTAGGCGGCCGCCAGCCACTTCAGGGCGTTGAACAGCACGATGGATTGGGAAACGATCAGGCCGATCCCCAGCAGTGAGTAACCCACGTGCAGGAAGATCGCGCAGCCCACGCCCAGAGCGGTCCAGGTGCCGGCTCGACGGCCGTGGGTCACGCTTTCGCGCACCACCACGGCGAAATCCGGGCCGGGGCTGGCCACCGCCAGCAAGTGGATCAGGGCAACGGTCAAGAACTCGGTGAGGTACATGCAGGCTCCTGTGTATGTCTAATTATTTCATCTGTTAGGCTCGGCAGATTACGCCTTAGATCCCCCGTGCAAAAGGTACAGTTCATGACCAACAATCGCCGCGCCGTCTTTCTCGATCACAGCTCGCTGGACCTGGGCGACCTGGACCTGAGTGCGCTGCACGACTGTTTCAGCCCCCTGCAAGTGCATGCCCACACCCGCGCGGAGCAGGTGATCGAGCGCCTGCAAGGCGCCCAGGTGGTCATCAGCAACAAGGTCGCTCTGAGTGCCGAAACCCTGGCGGCCTGCCCCGATCTGCAACTGATCCTGGTGGCCGCCACCGGCACCAACAATGTCGATCTGAACGCGGCCCGCCAGCAGGGCATCCGGGTCAGCAACTGCCAGGGCTACGGCACGCCATCGGTGGCCCAGCACACCCTGATGCTGCTGCTCAATCTCGCCACTCGGGTGGCCGACTACCAAGAGGCCGTGGCCGCCGGCCGCTGGCAGCAGGCCAAGCAGTTCTGCCTGCTGGACTTCCCCATCATCGAACTCGCGGGCAAGACCCTCGGCCTGCTGGGCAACGGCGAACTGGGCAGCGCCGTGGCGCGCCTGGCCGAAGCCTTTGGCATGCGCGTGGTCTTGGGGCAGATACCCGGACGCCCGGCTCGAGCGGACCGCCTGCCGCTGGAGGAACTGCTGCCACAAGTGGATGCCCTGACCCTGCACTGCCCACTCAACGAACACACCCGGAACTTTATCGGTGCCCGGGAGCTGGCCCTGCTCAAGCCCGGCGCCCTGGTGGTCAACACCGCTCGCGGCGGCCTGATCGACGAACAGGCCCTGGCCGATGCACTGCGCAGCGGCCATCTGGGCGGCGCGGCCACCGACGTGCTGAGCGTCGAACCGCCGGTGGCCGGCAACCCCCTGCTGGCCCGTGATATCCCGCGCCTGATCGTGACCCCGCACAACGCCTGGGGCAGCCGCGAAGCCCGCCAGCGGATCGTCGGCCAACTGACGGAAAATGCCCGAGCCTTCTTCAGTGGCACCCCGCTGCGGGTCGTGAGTTGATAAACTTCGCCACTTTTTTCGGGGGCGACCATGGACACACGCAGCGAAGTACTGTTACGCCAGGCTCAGTTGTTTCAAGGCTCACTGCTGCTGGCCGGCCTGGCCGCGGATGATCTGCTGGGCCGCCTGCCCAACGCCCGGGGCTGGAGCTGGCACGCCGGCGACCACGCGGCCCTGGAGGCACGCTTTCCCGGGCGCTGCCACTTCGGCGTAGCCGCGCCGACCGAGGCCTTCGACAGCGCCGTGCTGTTTCTGCCCAAATCCAAGGACCTGACCGACTACCTGCTCAATGCCCTGGCCTCGCGCCTGGCCGGGCGCGAGCTGTACCTGGTGGGCGAGAAGCGCAGCGGCGTGGAAAGCGCCGCCAAGCAACTCAACCCCTTCGGCAAACCGCGCAAGCTCGACAGCGCGCGCCACTGCCAACTGTGGCAGGTCACGGTCGCCAACGCTCCCGAACCGGTGGCGCTGGAGAGCCTGGCCCAGGAATACCTACTGCCCCTGGCCGAAGGTCCATTGACGGTGGTCAGCCTGCCGGGAGTGTTCAGCCATGGGCGCCTGGATCGCGGCACCGCATTACTGCTGGAGCATCTGGATCACCTGCCCGCCGGTCATCTGCTGGACTTCGGCTGTGGCGCCGGGGTCCTGGGCGCCACGGTGAAGCGCCGTTACCCGGACAACCGCGTGACCCTGCTGGATGTGGACGCCTTTGCCGCCGCCAGCAGTCGCCTGACCCTGGCCGCCAACGGTCTGCAAGCCGAGGTGCTGACCGGTGATGGCATCGACGCCGCGCCCATGGAATTGAACAGCATCCTGACCAATCCGCCCTTCCATACCGGGGTTCACACCGACTACCAGGCAACAGAAAACCTGCTGCGAAAAGCGAGTAAACATCTGCAAAAAGGCGGCGAACTACGGGTAGTCGCCAACAGCTTCCTGCGCTACCAACCCCTGATCGAAGAGCACCTCGGGCCGTGCGCGATCAAAGCCGAAGGCCAGGGTTTCCGGATTTACCGGGCCAAGCGCGGCTGAGACGGTTTTTCGCAAACAAGGCTTGCCGAATGGATTTTGCCTAGGCAGAATCCGCTCCGTCCTAGGGGAGTAGTCTCCCACGAGCGCCACGCTCGTCCGGCATGCGTCAACATACTTGGTCCTCAGACCATGGCGCATGCGACCCAAGAGTCCGCACAGACGGACCGCAGGGTTTGACAAGACCTATGACACGCACACCTTACCCGGGGCGGGAAGGCTGTACGTGTCATAGCCGTGTCGACCCGCCCCTTAGGAAAACCCTGATGATGCTGGATTCTCTCCTCGTTCCCACCGCAATCGTTGCCTTGGCCGAAATCGGCGACAAGACGCAGCTGCTTGCCCTGATTCTTGCCGCGCGCTTTCGCAAACCCTGGCCGATCATCGCCGGCATCGTCGCCGCAACCCTGGCCAACCACGCGGCCGCCGGTGCGGTAGGTGCCTGGTTCGGCAGCTTCTTCTCCGACGCAACCCTGCACTGGATTCTGGCCGCCAGCTTCACCGCCACTGCGCTGTGGACCCTGGTACCGGACAAGATGGATGACGACGAAGCCACCACCGCCCGCAAGTTCGGGCCGTTCCTGACCACCCTGATCGCCTTCTTCCTGGCGGAAATCGGTGACAAGACCCAGGTCGCCACCGTCATGCTGGCGGCGCAATACCCGGACCTGTGGCTGGTGATCATCGGCACCACCCTGGGCATGCTGATTGCCAACGTGCCGGTGGTCCTGGCGGGCAACTTCGCCGCGGACAAACTGCCCCTGACCCTGATTCGTCGCCTGGCGGCGTCGGCCTTCTTCATCCTCGCCGTGGTGGCGGTGTACAAGGCCATGCAGATCAGCGGCTGGCTGTAAACGAAATCGCCGGCAAACCGACTCCCACGCAACCTGTAGGAGCCGGCTTGCCGGCGAAAGCGTCAGCGACAATGAAGCGATGGATCAGGACTTCTTGGCCTGCTGATACAACGGCATCACCTTGGGAATCGCCGCCTGCAACGAAGCGATTCGGCTGCTGGAAGCCGGGTGAGTGCTCATGAACTCAGGCGGCGCCGAACCACCCGCCGCCTGGCCCATCTTGTTCCACAGGCTGATGGCGGCATTCGGGTTGTAACCGGCACGCGCGGCCAGCTCCAGGCCGATCAGGTCCGCCTCGTTTTCGTTCTCGCGGCTGTTGGGCAGGGTCATCAGCAGATTCACGCCGTTATCACCCAGGGCAACGGTTTCCTGCGACACCCCGAACAGGGTAGCAATCTGCTTGCCGGCACCGACCGCGTACTGCTTGGACATGGCCTCGCGACCATGCTCGCGCAGGGCGTGGGCAATCTCGTGGCCCATGACCGCGGCGATTTCATCGTCGGTCAGTTTGAGTTTTTCGATCAGGCCGGAGTAGAAAATGATCTTGCCGCCAGGACCGCAGTTGGCGTTGAGCTCGTCGCTCTTGATCAGATTGACTTCCCACTTCCACTGCGCGCAGTCGGGGCGGAAAGTCGGGGCCTGGGCGATCAGCCGGTCAGCGATGACCTGCAGGCGCTTGGCATTGGCACTGGTCTTGTCCAGCACGCCCTGGCTGCTGGCCTCACCCAGGGTCTCCTGGTAGGACTGGGCGTAGGACTGATTGACCTCGGCACTGGACACCATGCTGAACATGGACTGCTTGCGATCCACACCCACCACGCCACCGCTGGTGGTATTGACCGTTTCACAACCGGTCAGGAGAACGGCAGCGCTCAGTGCACACACCAGTAACGACTTCTTCATCATGAAACCTCCCTGAAAACATGGCGCGTATCCTAAGGGCGGAACTGTATCCGCGCCAGATGCAAAACACCCATTGAGTCGCATTTCAGATACCGCTGGGTCGTTGAAGGAAAAAATTCACAGTTCGCTCCAGGCCGCCAGCGGCCCGCGACACACCCTCTCCAATAGCGACATGCATCACTCTGAAACAGTCATTTGTGCACTCAAGGCTAATGACCCTCGAGGCTGCTGCCGATACAGCACGGCAGACCTCAATTCCTGCGCCCGGAGCCTCTATGAAGTTCAAGTCGATCCAGTTTTCCGTGGCCGCCCTGGCCGGAGCCATCGTTCTCAGCGTGGTTGCAGCCCTGGTGCTGTATGCCCTGTTCTCCGGCGCCAGGACCCAGCAAATGGTGCAAGAACGCACCCAGACCCAGTTCGAGCAAGTGATCGAGCAGCGCCTGAGTGGCCTGGCCCAGACCCAGGTCAGCCAGATCCAGCGCGAACTCGAAGCGCCGCTGCTGATTGCCGGCGGCCTGGTGCGGGTCAACGCCCTGCTGGGCACTGCAGATGCGCAAGGCCGCGCCGGCCTCAACCTGAGCCGGGAACAGCTGATCGCGCTGGTCAAGGAAAACGTCACCCAGAATCCGAAGATCCTCGGCGCCTACATCGCCTGGGAGCCCAATGCCATCGACCACAACGACGCGGCCTATGTCGGCACCTCGGTGGTGGGCATCGACACCACCAATGGCCGCTTCCTGCCCTGGTGGTTCCGCAACGAAGACGGCAGCCTGGGCCTGGACAAACTGGCCGACGTCAACGACCGGACCCTGCTTTCCACCGGCGTGCGCACCAGCGAGTACTACCTGTGCTCCCAGGACAGTCTCAAGTCCTGCGTCATCGACCCTGCGCCCTACAAGGTCGGCGACAAGGTGGTGATGCTCGCGTCCTTTATTCAGCCCATTCTGCTCAACGGAAAGTTCCAGGGCATCGTCGGCGCCGACCTGTCGGTGAACTTCATCCAGGACATGCTGGTGGGTGCCAATCAGAAGCTCTACAGCGGTGCCGGCGAGATGGCACTGATTGGCGGCAACGGTCGCCTGGTGGCCTACACCAAGGATTCGAGCAAGTTCGGCGAGAAGGTCAGCGATGTACTGCCCGCAGACGCGGTGGCCAGGCTGTCCAGCCTCAAGCGCGGCGAAGTGACCTACAACGTCGACCAGGCCAACGGCAAGATTGCCCTGTACCTGCCGTTCGGCATCGGCCAGACCGACGCCAACTGGACCCTGATGCTGCAATTGCCCCTGGGGGCGGTGATGGCCGATCTGAACACCCTGCAAAATGATCTGGCCGAACAGCGCAAGGCCGACACGTTCGGCATGGCCATGGTCGGCCTGCTCATCGCCGGCCTCGGCCTGCTGGTGATCTGGCTGGTGGGCCATGGCATCGCCCGGCCACTGCGGCAGATGGTGGCCATGCTCGATGACATCGCCCAGGGCGAAGGCGACCTGACCCGGCGCCTGACCAGCGACCGCGCCGACGAACTGGGCTCCATTGCCAAGGGCTTCAATACCTTCCTGGCCAAGCTGCAGGCGATGATCAGCCAGGTGGTGACCTCGGTGCAGAGCGTCAGCGACTCCTCGGAGCACACCGCCGACATCGCCATCCGCACCAACCAGGGTGTGCATAAACAGATGGTGGAAATCGATCAGGTGGCCACCGCGGTGCATGAGATGACCGCCACCGCCCAGGATGTGGCGCGCAACGCGACCCAGGCCGCACAAGCCGCCAGCCATGCCGATCAGGCCGCCAGCCAGGGCATGCAGATCGTGCGCGACACCTCCAGCGCCATTGGCGCCCTGGCCGAGGAAATCGGCCGCGCGGTAGGCGTGGTGCAAACCCTGGCCAAGGACAGCGAGAACATCAACGCCATCCTGATCGCCATTCGCGGCATCGCCGAACAGACCAACCTGCTGGCCCTCAACGCGGCGATCGAGGCAGCCCGGGCCGGCGAACAGGGGCGCGGCTTTGCCGTGGTCGCCGACGAGGTGCGCAACCTGGCGCAGAAGACCCAGCAGGCCACGGAAGAAATCCAGTCGATGATCCAGCAACTGCAGCAGGGCACCCGGGAAGTGGTGCGGGTCATGGAAGACAGCCAGCACAAGACCGACCAGAGCGTGGAGCATGCGGCCAAGGCCGCCCAGGCCCTGGAAACCATCACCCAGGCCGTGTCGGTGATCAACGACATGAACACCCAGATCGCCAGCGCCGCCGAGGAGCAGAGCGCCGTGGCCGAAGACATCAACCGCAACGTGATCAACATCGGCCAGGTGGCCAACGAAGTGGCCGGTGGCGCCGACGAGTCCAGTGCGGCCAGCGCCGGGCTGACCAAGCTGGCGGAACAGCAACGGCGCCTGATCAATCAGTTCAAGGTGTAAGCAGGCAACCCGCCTCCCCGCGCAGGAGCCGGCTGCTCGGCGAAGACGCTCTCAAAAGGGCCTCTTCGCGGGCTAGCCCGCGCCTACGGCCCGCTTGTGCAATCAGTGCCCGTGACCGGTCCGTCAGGCCGGCGTCAGGCACTCGGGACCGTTGAGCTTGGGATCGTTGACCAGATTGGCCAGGACCCGCTCGCGCAAGGCCGCGGGCGGGCTGGCAAGCAAGGCTTGCAGCACGTGCAACGGAGTCTCTGGATCGAGCCAGGCGTCCTGGCCGGCGGCATCGAGGATCAACGGGCGGCGCAGATTGGCTGCGGCCTGGGTCACCACCGCCGTACTCAACCAGACCTGCTCCTGCACCGGGTAGGCCTCCCAGATCGCCGCAAAGAAGATCGACGAACCCTCCCCCGGCGTCAGCCAGTAAGGCCGCTTGCGGCTGCCACCACGCCACTCATAGAAACCGTTGGCCGGCAGCAGGCAACGCCGCTCGCGAAATGCCTGGCGAAACATCGGCTGTTCGGCCAGGGTTTCCGCCCGGGCATGGGCCGGTGTGCGCGACAGATCGGTGAGCCACGCCGGGGTCAGCCCCCAACGGGCCCGGGCCAGGGTGCGCTGGCCGTTTTCCGCGCGCTGGATCAGCACCGAATCATTGGGCGAAATATTCCACTGCGCGCGCTGATCCTCGGGAAATCCCGGCAAGGCGGCAAAGGCGGGGTTCCAGCGAAACAGGGCATAACGTCCACACATGGGGCAATACAACTCTCGGCAAATCGGCGCTCAGCCTAACAGACCAGCACCCCGGCGAAGCTGTCCGGTTCGTCAAAGGGCAATGGCAGGGCCGCATTGTACGCAGCGATCAGGGCACGTGCCTGCTGCGCCTGATGGTCGTGCACCGACAGCCCCAGCAACCCGAACAACGGCAACTCCCCGGCCCCGCCGAGCAGGTCGCGCCCCTGGAGGTGGGACTCGATGCCCTCGCTGGCCAGCATGCACTGGAGCAACTCGCCTTCCATCAGGTTTTCCGGCTCGTAGATGCGCTGCATGAGAGCCTCTCCCCGTCAGTCGTTTTCACTGTGAACGTCGAGCATCCATTCATGGCCATCGGTCTGCAGCGTGAAGACTATCGGCCGGCAGCATACCGGGCAGTCTTCAATGTAGGTCTGGTCGCCAGCGGACAGGTCCAGAACCGCTTCCGCCTGTTCGCCACAGTAAGGGCACTGATAATGGTCGGTTTCCAGCATCGCCGTCTCCAGAGTGACTTATGCGTATAATCGCCGGTCTATTTGCAGGGCTTTTTTGTCTGAACCGCATTTTCAGACCGCGCCCGGCTTTTTTTCGATCCGAACCTTTACTTACCCTAGCCGTTTCTAACAAGAGAGCATGATGGGCGAATTCGATGCCATCCGACCTTACCACGACAGCGAAGTACCAGCGGTGCTGGCCCGGCTGCTCAGCGACAAGGCGTTTCTAGATATCCTCACCCACTTTCGCTTCCCGCGTTTTGCCAACACGTTCGGCTGGCTGCTAAAACCCCTGATCGCCCATCGCCTGCGCCGCGAGTTCGCCGGAGTCACTTCGGTGGCCACGTTGCAGGACAAGGTCGAGTTCTACGTCGACCACACCATCGAACGCGCCACCGACGGCGTGACCTACACCGGCGTCGAGCAGTTCAAGTCGGGCACCGCCTATGTATTCCTGGCCAACCATCGCGACATCGTCATGGACCCGGCCTTCGTCAACTACGCGGTGTATCACGCCGGCCTGCCGACGCCACGCATCGCCATTGGCGACAACCTGCTGCAGAAGCCGTTTGTCAGCGACCTGATGCGCCTGAACAAGAGTTTCATCGTGCACCGCTCCATCAGCGGTCGTCGGGAAAAACTCGCGGCCTACCAATTGCTCTCGGCCTATATCAACCACTCGATCCGCAACGACGGCCAGTCGATCTGGATCGCCCAGGCCGAAGGCCGGGCCAAGGATGGCGACGACCGCACCGAGTCGGCCATCCTCAAGATGTTCCACATGAGCCGCAAGGACGAGCCGTTTGGCGAGGTGATCCGCTCGCTGAACCTGACCCCGGTGTCCATCAGCTACGAATACGACCCTTGCGACCAGGCCAAGGCTCGCGAGCTGTATATCCGCGCCACCACCGGCAGCTACACCAAGGCCCCGGGCGAGGACGACGTGAGCATCGCCAAGGGCATCACCGGCTACAAGGGCCGGGTCCATGTGAACTTCGCCGCTCCCATCAGCGCCCTGTTCGAAGACACCAAGCAACTGGCGATGGAAATGGACCGGCAGATTCTCGGCGGCTACCGCCTGTTCCCGGTGCACTACCTGGCTTACGCCCAGTGGAGCGACGCCGACCCGCAACTGCAGGTTCCGGCCGCCGCCGAAGTGTTCCCGGCGCAGGAACTGGCCAAGGCCGAGGCAGAATGGCAGCGCCGACTGGATGCCTGTCCGCCGGAGCACCGCCCTTATCTGGTGCTGCAATACGCCAACCCGGTACGCAACCAGTACCGGGTCAAGGCCGGCCTGGCGCTGTAAGCGCGGCCCCGCAACGCACAACGGCGCCCATGGGCGCCGTTGTCGTCTCTGCAGCTTGGTGCCGGATCAGAAACGCGTGCTGATCCAGGACACCAGCAGCGCCAGCCCCAGGCAGGCGAAACCGAAACGATAGAAGAAGCGATTGATGCGCACAGTGGCGGGATCCAGCATCAGCAGCGGCTGATCCACGGCCCGGTCTTCACTCTGGGTGGCCAGGTTGGCCAGGGCCCGCTGTTCGCGGCGGCGGGTGGCATGCAACAGCCAGCTGCCCGGACAGGCGAACAACAGGGCCAGCAGGTTGATCAATTTGGCGGGGTGGGCGTTGAACATCGACCAGATCAGTTGCAGCGACATCATGAACCTCGAAGGAAAACCGCATTCGGGTCGCCGAGTGCACCCGCGCGCGGATTCTACTCAATCGCCGTCGAATCGCGGGGGGCTTTCCGACCAGTAACGAGGCACAGGGCAATTAATTTAAAGCGTCATCTTTTCGTCATCCAAACAAGCCAGTCTGTCGCCCCTCGAAACCCACGGAGCTTGTCATGCTGCACGCAGAAAACCAGGATCGCCTCTACCTGATCACCCCCAGCGAAGAACAGCAGGCGCTGGTGGGCGCCCTGGCCTTCAATGTTCAGGACCGGCACTGGCTGGTGTATTGCGCGCTGGGCGGCCATCAGCACGCGGACCTCCCGGAAACCGACCTGCTGACCGGCATCAGCATGTTGGACTTCTACGTCGAAGCGGCCTGAGACACGACCAACAAAAAGCCCGGCGGCCTGAAGGGGCAACCGGGCTTCTGTCGACTGGGCCGGCAACGGATCCAGGTCCGTTGCAGCGCCTTATTCGCCGAGGATCTGACCGATGGTCGGGTCCTTGAACAGGCGGGTCAGCGCATCGCTCAACACATCGCCCACCAGCTTGGTGTTGGTGTCCTGGTTCGGCGCCATGCCGAAACGCTGGTCCAGGGACGCGCCATAGCGACCGCTGTAGCGGCGATTGGCGTTTTGCACATCGGATCGGAAGGTCGCGCCAATGGTGGCCTCGGTCACGTACAGGCCTTCTTTAGGCGACTGGTACTTGAGCTCGGCCAGGGTCACGGTCAATTGCGGGGCGTTGCTGCCGCCAGCCGTCGGGGTGAAGCCCAGCAGGCGCACCGCCGCTTCGGCCTGGGCCTGCAGCTTCGGCAGGATCTGCGCGCTCTGCACGGTAATGGCGCTGGTTTCCGGATACAGGCCGCCACGGGTGCCCAGGGTCGGCGACGGACGTCCATCCACCACCTTCACCACCACCGGCTGACCATGGCCGACAGGCGCCAGCTGAGTGGTGAGCTTCGGCTCCGGGCTCAGTTGTTGCGGGCTGTGGGCGCAACCCACCAGCGACAGGCTGGTCACAGTGATCAAACCGAACAACAGGCGTTGCAACATGCTCATCTCTCCAGGAATCAGGCACAAACAGGCCCGCAGTATAGCGGTGCACAACCGCGACGAACCAGCGTCGGGCACGAGTTAGTCAAGACTCAGACAGGTGCCGTACAAGCGGGTTCCTGTAACCTGCCTTTCACCCGCGATACATCATCATGTAACGGTTCAAGGTCATTCTTATCGTCAATGACACAATCAGGTGCCTGGTCATGAACTTCCTCCGCTCCCTGTTCGCCCCGCGTCAGTCATTTCGCAGCTTCGCCTTGCTGGACAGCCAGGGACGCTGCCAGGCCTTCAAGCATTGTCTCGCCGCCCCGGTGGGCGACGGCTGGGTGGAAATCCGGGAGGTTCGCCTGAACTGGTTGCACCAGCCATTGCCCGCCAGCGCTCGGATCAGCCCACGCAGCAGCGGCCCTGTGGTGCAACCGATACTGGCCACCTGACCAACAGCCTAATAAAAGTCACGAAACAGGATCATTTCTGCGCATTTCTTCGTTACAATCTCCCCCCGATTATAAGGACGTCTCCTGATCGGGCCTCGCAGTACCGCCAACGCCACTGCATTGGCACCCCGCACCGCCCACAGAGAGCCGCCCACACAGATCGAGTGAAGCTGGCGTGCTTGCTGTACCACCTTGCAAACCTCCACTTTTCGCGAATCTGCAGAGCTGCCATTGCTCGGCCACTGAATTTTGCCCGTTGTGCCCGCGTGCCTTGCATGCCGGCAACACCGCTCGGGCCAGGTGCCAGGCCGAGGCAGCCCTTTTTTGAGGTTCACGTCTTCAAAAGAGCGTGAAAAAACGGGTTTTCACAACTTCACAAGAGTGTGGCGAGCAAATGAATAGTTTTGCGTCTGAACTGGCACCATTGGCCTCTACAACAGCCCGATTACACAGGACCGAGCACTCCTCAAGAACTGGTGCTTGAAGCCTGTCCGCTGACGGATTTGGTTGCACGAGCGGATGTATCGACCATAAGTCGAATTGCCCGAAGCGCCCCGAGATGCGTTCATATGCACCTTGAGGCCCGGTTGGCAGCGTCCGCAGTAGTTGCAAAGAATTGCGAAGATTCGGACATGGCGATCCTGGCCATGGGTAACCTGGGGCATTACGTGAACCGCCCCGTCACTCCTGGCAGCCATGCCGTCAATTTGGTGCTGCAGATTTTGGAGACGCGTTAATGGCGCATAACGAAGCAGTAGACGTCGTATTGGTTGGGGCCGGCATCATGAGTGCCACCCTCGCTGTACTGCTCAAGGAGCTCGACCCCGCGATCAAGCTGGAAGTCGTCGAGCTGATGGATTCGGGTGCCGCGGAGAGTTCCAACCCGTGGAACAACGCCGGTACCGGCCACGCTGGCCTCTGTGAGCTGAACTACACGCCACAGGCCGCCGATGGCAGCATCGACATCAAGAAAGCCGTGCACATCAATACCCAGTTCGAAGTGTCGAAACAGTTCTGGTCCTACCTGACCAAGAAAGGCACGTTCGGCTCGTCCAAGTCCTTCATCAGCCCGGTGCCGCACCTGAGCTTCGTGCAGGGCGACAAGGGTGTGTCCTTCCTCAAGAAGCGGTTTGAAGTGCTGAGCCAGCACCACGCTTTCGCGGACATGGAATACACCGAAGACAAGGCCAAGATGGCCGAGTGGATGCCGCTGATGATGCCGGGCCGCCCGGCGGACGAAACCATCGCCGCGACCCGGGTGATCAACGGCACCGACGTCAACTTCGGCGCCCTGACCAACCAGTTGCTCAAGCACCTGACCAGCGCACCCGATGCCCAGGTCAAGTACTGCAAGCGCGTGACCGGCCTCAAGCGCAACAAGGACAACGGCTGGACCGTGAGCATCAAGGACGTCAACAGCGGCAACAGCCGCGAAGTCGACGCCAAGTTCGTGTTCCTCGGCGCCGGCGGCGCGGCGCTGCCGCTGCTGCAGGCTTCCGGCATTGAAGAAAGCAAGGGCTTCGGCGGCTTCCCGGTGAGCGGCCAATGGCTGCGTTGCGACAACCCGGAAGTGGTCAAGCAGCACCAGGCCAAGGTCTACAGCCAGGCCGCCGTGGGTTCGCCGCCGATGTCGGTGCCGCACCTGGACACCCGCGTGGTCGATGGCAAGAAGTCCCTGCTGTTCGGACCCTATGCCGGCTTCACCACCAAGTTCCTCAAGCACGGCTCGTTCCTCGACCTGCCAATGTCGGTTCGCGCCGGCAACATCGGCCCAATGCTGGCCGTGGCCCGGGACAACATGGACCTGACCAAGTACCTGGTCAGCGAAGTCATGCAGTCCATGGAGCAGCGCCTGGAGTCCCTGCGCCGCTTCTATCCACAGGCCAAGGCCGAAGACTGGCGCCTGGAAGTGGCCGGGCAACGGGTACAGATCATCAAGAAAGACCCGAAGAAAGGCGGCATCCTGCAGTTCGGCACCGAACTGGTGGCGGCCAAGGACGGCTCTCTGGCCGCCCTGCTCGGCGCCTCTCCGGGCGCCTCGGTGACCGTGTCGATCATGCTGGAACTGATCGAACGCTGCTTCCCGGCCAAGGCCAGCGGCGAATGGGCCGCCAAGCTCAAGGAGATTTTCCCGGCGCGGGAGAAGGCCCTGGAAACCGACGCGGCGCTGTATCACAAGATCAACAGCGAAAATAACCTGAGCCTGGAGCTGGTCGAGCCAAGCAAGGAAACCGAAAGCTGCGCCTGATCCGCCGCCCATAAAAAACGCCCCGTCCTGTGCAGGTCGGGGCGTTTTTTTATGCGTTTTGAACGACTCAGCCGCGGGCGTTGTTCATCAGTTCGATGTAGTCGGCGGCGTTGCGCTGATCCTTGATCAGGTCAACGAAGGTCTGGCCGTGCTCATCCTTGCCGTCCAGGTCCAGGCCGGCTTCGAGGAAGAAGACCAGGAAGCGCTCGAAGTCGTCGATGCGCAGACCACGATAGGCCTTGATCAGCTTATGCAGGGACGGCGAAGTGGCGTCGACCGGCTCGAAATCGAGGAACAATTTGATCTGCTCGTCGCTGATCTCGTCACCAATCACTTGTTTCTTATCTTTACGCATCGCCGACTCCAGCTCGCAGACATTACACGGGGCCGGCAGTTTACCCTCAGCCTGCCTCGGGCCTCAACGCGGACGCACGCTGCCGGTGTGCAAGTCGGCCCAGATATGGCCATTGGCGTAGCTGAGGAATTGACAATACACGGTGTCGTTACGCAACAGGTCCATCACCGCCCGGTACTGAGCCAGGGGGTAATAGAGCGTCAGGGTCCTGGCCTTGGCGTCGTACTGGGGCTTTTTCAGGCTTTTGCTCTCACCGTCGAAATTCACCAGCACCTGGCTGATGGTGGCGCCCTTGTTCAGCGGCTTGCCCTTGAGCCGCACCCACACCGGCGAGGTCACCGGAATCGGCTGCTGATTGGATTGACGCTGGCTGCCGATCACCACCGAGTACTCGGTGACCTGCAACAGCTGCTGCTGTTCAGGAACCGAGTCGCGCAGAGTCAGGTCATCAGGCGGCAGGAATTGCCCATGCAGGGGCGCCGGGGCAGCTGCCAGGGGCAGGCTCAAGCTCAGAAGAAGGGCCGCGCTAGTGCGAATCAACAGGCTCATGACAGGCTCCAATCAAGGGCTGAGCACTCTAGCACGGGTTTTTGCCACAGATCTTCACCTCCTGCGATCGTAACCACAGGCTACGCACAGACCCTCAGTCGAACTGAGCACGCATCCAGGCCTGGTATTCGGCGACCCCGGGCTCACCTTCCCGGGGCGCCCAAGCGGCCAGCTCGCCGTCACTCACCGGACGATAAGGACCGGCCTTGCATTCGAACATCAGGCTGTCGGCTTCAAGCACCACCAGGCCATGGAACACCCCGGCCGGCAGATCGACACCGATGCAGTCACCACCGGCCTGCAAGACGCGCTTGCCCTGGACCTGGCCCGCCTCATCGAAGATCAGCACGCCCAACCGCCCCTTGAGCACCAACAGGGTCTCGGCCTTGTCGGCGCTCAGGTGCCGGTGCGGGGGAACATAGGTCGAGGGTTGCAGCGCCACCGCCATGCGATGGCAAGGCTCTTCCATGGCGTGGAAGTTGTGGTGCTGACGACCACGGGGATTGGCCGCCGCCTTCTCAGCCAGGTCGCTGAACAAGGCTTGATCGAGAAAGCTCGGCACGGTCATGTCTTACATCCCCTTCACGGCATAGATGCCGGCGGCGTTACGCCAGTAGCCCTTGTAGTCCATGCCGTAGCCGAAGACGTAACGGTCGACGCAAGGCAGGCCCATGTAATCGGCCTTGAGGTCCGGACGGGCCTTGCGATCGTGTTCCTTGTCGATCAGCACTGCCGTGTGCACGGCACGGGCGCCGGCGTGTTTGCAGAAGTCGATGATGGCGCCCAGGGTGTGCCCCTCATCGAGAATGTCATCGATGATCAGCACGTCGCGGTCAATAAAGGAGACTTCCGGCTTGGACTTCCAGAACAGCTCGCCACCGCTGGTTTCGTTGCGATAGCGCGTGGCGTGCAGGTAGGAGGCTTCCAGGGGGAACTGCAAGTGGGTCAGCAGTTTGCCGGCGAAGATCAGGCCGCCGTTCATGACGCAGAACACCACCGGATTGCGCTCAGCCAGTTCTTCAGTGATTTGTGCACCGACACGGGCGATGGCCGCCTCGACTTCAGCTTCGGTGTACAGGCAGTCAGCCTCGCGCATGATTTGACGGATATGCTCGAGATCAGCGGACATGGCGCTCTCCAAGGGGGTGGCAGTTTCGGAAAAGCGGGCAAAGGTACGCATCCGGCCCGATCAGATCAAGCGTTTCTGGACTAACGTACTTTATGTCTATAGGACAACCACCCCGGATAGATTAATCTAGGCCGTTTTTTTTGCCCGCCGCCGGAGCCTTTCCCTATGCCCATCCGTGAGATCCGCCATCCGCTGATCCGACACAAACTTGGCCTTATGCGCCGCGCAGACATTAGCACGAAGAACTTTCGCGAGCTCGCTCAGGAAGTCGGTGCCCTGCTGACGTACGAAGCCACCAAAGACCTGCCCCTGGAAAGCTATGAAATCCCGGGCTGGTGCGGCCCTGTCCAGGTCGAGAAAATCGCCGGCAAGAAGATTACCGTGGTGCCGATCCTGCGCGCCGGTATCGGCATGCTCGAAGGCGTACTGAGCCTGATCCCGGGCGCCAAGGTCAGCGCCGTGGGCGTGGCCCGCAACGAGGAAACCCTGCAGGCCCACACCTACCTGGAAAAACTGGTACCGGAGATCGACGAGCGCCTGGCGATGATCATCGACCCGATGCTGGCCACCGGCAGCTCCATGGTCGCCACCATCGACCTGCTGAAAAAGGCCGGTTGCCGCGACATCCGCGCCATGGTCCTGGTGGCCGCTCCCGAAGGCATCGCCGCCGTGGAACAGGCCCACCCGGACGTGACCATCTACACCGCGTCCATCGATCAGAAGCTCAACGAACATGGCTACATCATTCCTGGCCTGGGTGATGCCGGTGACAAGATCTTCGGCACCAAGCAGAAGGACTCCTGATCATGCAGGACGAGTTCAACGATCCGCTCTGGCGCCAGGTGCTGTCTGGCGCACAGATGCTCTTCGTGGCCTTTGGCGCCCTGGTGTTGATGCCGCTGATTACCGGTCTTGACCCGAACGTGGCGCTGTTCACGGCGGGTCTCGGGACTCTGTTGTTCCAGCTGGTAACCGGGCGCCAGGTGCCGGTGTTCCTGGCGTCGAGCTTTGCCTTCATCACCCCGATCATTCTTGCCAAGGGCCAGTTCGGCCTGGCAGCGACCATGGGCGGCGTGATGGCGGCAGGCTTCGTCTACACCTTTCTGGGCCTGGCGGTGAAGATCAAGGGCACCGGTTTCATCGACCGTCTGCTGCCGCCGGTGGTCATTGGCCCGGTGATCATTTCCATCGGCCTGGCCATGGCCCCCATCGCCGCCAACATGGCCATGGGCAAGGCCGGTGACGGCAGCGAGCTGATCCATTACCAGACGGCCATGATGATCTCCATGCCGGCGCTGCTCACCACGTTGATCGTGGCGGTGTTCGGCAAAGGCATCTTCCGCCTGGTGCCGATCATTTCCGGGGTGCTGGTGGGCTTTGCCCTGTCCTTCTACTTCGGCGTGGTGGACACCGCGAAGATCGCCGCCGCCCCCTGGCTGGCACTGCCACACTTCACCGCACCGGAGTTCAACTGGCAGGCGATCCTGTTCATTGTCCCTGTGGCCCTGGCTCCGGCCATCGAGCACATCGGCGGAGTCATTGCCGTGGGCAGCGTCACCGGTCGCGACTACCTGAAGAAGCCCGGCCTGCATCGCACCCTGTTCGGTGACGGCATCGCCACCACCGCAGCCGGCCTGTTCGGCGGCCCGCCCAACACCACCTACGCCGAAGTCACCGGCGCAGTGATGCTGACCAAGAACTACAACCCGAAAATCATGACCTGGGCGGCGGTCTTCGCCATCTCCCTGGCCTTTATCGGCAAGTTCGGCGCCCTGCTGCAAAGCATTCCGGTGCCAGTGATGGGCGGGATCCTCTGCCTGCTGTTCGGTTCGATTGCCGCGGTGGGCATGAATACCCTGATCCGCCACAAGATCGACCTGGGCGAAGCCCGCAACCTGGTGATCGTCTCGGTCACCCTGGTGTTCGGGATTGGCGGCGTGCTGGTGGGAACCGGCACCGGTCCGGACGACTTCGGCCTCAAGGGCATCGCCCTGTGCGCCATTGTCGCCATCGTGCTGAACCTGGTGCTGCCGGGTAATGACGGCTGGAAGAACAAGAAGGCCGATGAGCCTTTGATCTGAAGACGCGTTCGCCGGCAAGTCCGCTCCGCAGGAGCTGGCTTGCCGGCGAAGCTGTTTACAACGCCAACGGCGCCCTGGCGCACAAGGTGTTCAAGGCCTGCGCCCATTGCGGGTCGTCATTCAGGCACGGGATCAACAGCAGATCCTCGCCCCCCGCCTCACGGAACTGCTCGCGCCCGCGATCACCGATCTCCTCCAGCGTCTCGATGCAATCGGCGACAAACGCCGGGCACATCACCATCAGCTTCTTCACACCCTGCTTGGCCAGCTCATCAAGGCGCGTCTCGGTGTAGGGCTCGATCCATTTGGCCCGGCCCAAGCGCGACTGAAAGGACACCGACCATGTGCCATCCGCCAGCCCCAGGTGCTCGGCCAGGGCCGATGCCGTTCGCAGGCACTGGGCGCGATAACAGGTGGCCAATACCGCGGGAGAAGCCTTGCGGCAACAGTCGGCATCCTTGAAGCAATGCTGACCGGTAGGGTCGAGCTTGGTCAGGTGCCGCTCCGGCAGACCGTGGAAGCTCAGCAGCAGATGATCATGCTCCTGGGCCAGGTAGGGTCTGGCGCTGGCCGCCAGGGCCTCGATGTACTCAGGCTGATCGTAGAACGGCTGCAGCACGCTCAATTGCACATCCAGCTTGCGCTCGCGCACCACGCGCCGGGCCTCCTCGATCACCGTGGTCACGGTGCTGTCGGCGAACTGTGGATAAAGCGGAGCCAGGGTGATTTTCTTCTGTCCCTGGGCCACCAGCTTGAGCAGCGCCGACTCGATCGAAGGCTCGCCGTAACGCATCGCCAGCTCTACCGGGCCCTGCTTCCACTGCTCGCTCATCACCTGCTGCAAGCGGCGGCTGAGCACCACCAGCGGCGAACCGTCCTCCCACCAGATCGAGGCGTAGGCATGGGCCGACTGCTCCGGGCGCTTGATCAGGATCAGCGACACCAATAACCGCCGCACCGGCCAGGGCAGGTCGATGACATAGGGGTCCATGAGGAACTGGTTGAGGTAGCGGCGCACATCCGCCACCGAAGTGGAGGCCGGCGAACCGAGATTGACCAGGAGCAACGCGTGATCGGTCATGCAACGTCCTATTTCAAAGGCGGCTGGCAATATCGTCCAGGGCCGCGGACAAATCAGTGAACTGGAAAGTGAATCCCGCCTCCAGCAAACGCGCGGGAACGGCACGCTGGCCACCCAGCAACAGCAACGACAACTCACCCAGGGCCAGGCGCAAGACAAAGGCCGGCAGCGGCATCAGCGCCGGACGGTGCAGCACCCGCCCCAGGCTCTTGGCGAATTCGCGGTTGCGCACCGGCTTCGGCGCGCAGGCATTATAAGGACCCCGTGCCTCATCCTGATGCACAAGAAAATCAATCAGGGCAATTTGGTCGTCGATATGAATCCACGGCATCCACTGCCGGCCGCTACCGATAGGACCACCCAGTCCCAGCTTGAATGGCAGCAGCAGGCGCGACAAAAAGCCGCCCTCGGCAGACAGCACCAAACCGGTGCGCACCAGCACCACACGCACCCCCATGGCTTCGGCACGCTGGGCCGTTTCTTCCCAGGCAATGCACAGCTGGCTGGCAAAGTCTTCATTGACCGGCGGCGAATCCTCGCTCAGTTCCCGCTCCCCTGCGTCGCCGTACCAGCCCACCGCCGATCCCGAAACCAGGACCTTGGGCTTGCTCTGGCGACTTTCGAGCCAGGCCAGCAGGGTTTCGGTGAGGGCAATACGGCTGCCCCACAGCAGCGCCTTGCGCTTGTGGGTCCAGGGCCGATCGGCGATCGGGGCGCCGGCCAGGTTGATCACCGCATCCAGCGGCGCCTGGTCCAGCTCTTGCAAAGTTCTGATGGCCCGCACTTGAGGGCCGCACAGAGCGGCCACTTTTTCGGGATGGCGCGTCCATACACTCAATTGGTGACCCTGGGCCTGCCAGTAACGACACAGCGCACGCCCGATCAAACCAGTACCGCCGGTCAGCAATATATGCATGACATCTTCCTCGCGTGGCGTTTTACCCGAATCACTAGTCTATTTTTATAAGCAGGGATCTTTTCAATCGGACAGGCTGTGACTTAACGATAGACAACCTGCACAACCGATGACGCCGAAAGCTATACCAAAAAACAATATTGTACAGGTTTTAGTAGCGGCGTAATCTGTACAGACTGGTAAACGAGGCCCCTATGACAGTACCCATCGCAATCATTGGTACCGGCATCGCCGGACTCTCCGCCGCCCAGGCACTTCGAGATGCCGGGCACAGCATCCAACTCTTCGACAAAAGCCGCGGCAGCGGTGGACGCATGTCGAGCAAGCGCAGCGATGCCGGCAGCCTGGATCTGGGGGCCCAGTACTTTACCGCCCGGGACCGTCGTTTCGTCACCGAAGTCCAGCGCTGGCAAGCCAAGGGCTGGGTCGCCGAATGGGCACCGCAACTTTACAACTCCCACGGCGGCCAGCTCAGCCCCTCCCCCGATGAGCAGACCCGCTGGGTTGGCACGCCACGCATGAGCGCCATCACCCGCGCCCTGATCGGCGACCTCGAAGTGCACTTCGCCTGCCGCATCACCGAGGTCTTCCGTGGCGAACAGCACTGGCACCTGCAGGACGCCGAAGGCTTTACCCACGGCCCCTTCAGCCATGTGGTGATTGCCACGCCGGCGCCGCAAGCCACCGCTTTGCTGGCCGCCGCGCCGAAGCTCGCCGGGGTGGCCGCCGGGGTGAAAATGGACCCCACCTGGGCCGTGGCCCTGGCTTTCGATACGCCACTGGAAACCCCGATGGAAGGCTGCTTCGTCCAGGACAGTCCACTGGACTGGCTGGCCCGCAACCGCAGCAAGCCTGGACGCGATAGCCACCTCGACACCTGGATCCTGCATGCCACCAGCACCTGGAGTCGGCAGCACATCGACCTCTCCAAGGAGGCCGTGACCGAACAATTGCACGGGGCCTTCGCCGAGCTGCTGCACAGCGTCATGCCCGCCCCGACCTTCAGCCTGGCCCATCGCTGGCTCTACGCCCGCCCGGCCACCAGCCATGAATGGGGCGCCCTGGCCGACGCCGACCTGGGGCTGTATGCATGCGGCGACTGGTGCCTCTCCGGTCGGGTCGAAGGCGCCTGGCTCAGTGGCCAGGAGGCCGCACGCCGGCTGCACGAGAGCCTGCGGTGAATCGACTCAACCCACGCAAACTGCTGCTGTCGAAATGGACGGCAGCCCATCCGCAGCGCCGCGAAAAGCACTTTCTGGTCACCGAACTCTTCTGCGATGAAGAAGGCACCGTGCTGGACATCGAACTGCAAGCGGTGCTCACCCGACGCTGCCAGCGATTGAGCTGGCAAACCCTCCAAAACGACAGCGAGTGGCGAATGGGCTGGCGGTAACCGGCGCAACCGCAGGGCAATACCTATACAAACAATTTGACTTGTACAACTTTAATTCTATGATGAAGACAAGTTGTACAACGTTAGGTTTTTGTACAGGTAAGCCCTGGAGGTTGCAGCATGTCCGCCAAGCCGAAAATTGCCATCAGCGCCTGCCTGATGGGTGTGGAAGTCCGCTACAACGGTGGACACAAAGAGTCCCGGCTGTGCAGCCGAGTCCTCAGCGAACACTTCGACTTCCTGCCCCTGTGCCCGGAAGTCGCCATCGGCATGGGCACCCCCCGCGAACCTATCCGACTGGTCGGCGACCCCGAGCAGCCGCGGGCCGTGGGCACCGTGGACCCCAGCCTGGACGTCACCCTGCCCCTGGCCGAATATGGCGAGCGCATGGCGGCCGAGGTCGATGACATCTGCGGCTACATCTTCATGCAGAACTCGCCCTCCTGCGGCCTGGAGCGGGTCAAGGTGTACCAGGCCAACGGCATTCCCCATCGCAACGGCGGTCGCGGCATCTATGCCCAGGCGTTCTGTCAGAAACATCCCGATCTGCCAGTGGAAGAAGCCGGGCGCCTGAACGATCCGGTGCTGCGGGAAAACTTCCTGACTCGGGTCTACGTCTATCGCGACTGGCAGGCGCTGCTCAAGCAGGGCCTGACTCGCCGCGCCCTCACGGACTTCCACTCGCGCTGCAAATACCTGCTGATGGCCCATCACCCGGTGCAGTACAAGACCCTGGGCAATCTGCTGGGCAGCATGGGCAAGAGCGATCCGAGCCTGATCGGCCCGCGCTATTTCAGCGAGCTGATGGCGGCGCTGAGCAAATGCGCGACCCGCGGCACCCACAGCAATGTGCTGCAGCACCTGAGCGGCTACCTCAAGCAAGCCATCAGCAGCGCGGACAAGCAGGAAGTGCAGCATGTCATTGGTCAGTACCGTCACGGCATCGTGCCTCTGGTGGTGCCCCTGACCCTGCTCAAGCACCACTTCCGCCAGCACCCCGATCCCTACATCGCCCAGCAGTTGTATTTGCAGCCGCACCCGGAAAACCTCAGCCTGCGCAACGCGATCTGAGCCATGAAAGCACTCGATCAACAGGCCGAAGACAACAGCGCCCACTACCGGCGCGCCCTGGATGAAGGCTGGCTGCCGATTCGCGAAGTGGCGCGCCAGACCGGGGTCAACGCCGTCACCCTGCGCGCCTGGGAGCGCCGTTACGGACTGATCGTGCCCCTGCGCACCCCAAAGGGCCACCGCCTGTACTCCCAGGAGCAGGTGCAGGAAATCCTCACCATCCTCACCTGGCTCAATCGCGGGGTGGCGGTCAGCCAGGTCAAGCACCTGCTGGACAGCGCCCCAAGCGCCAGCACACCGGCCGAGAACGACTGGCAGCGCCTGCGCCAGACCCTGAGCCTGGCGATCAGCCAACTGGCCGAGCGCAAGGTCGACGACACCTTCAACCAGGCCATGGCCCTGTATCCGCCGCGCACCCTGTGCGAGCACCTGTTGATGCCGTTGCTGGCAGAACTGGAGCAGCGCTGGCAGGGTCAGTTCGGCAGCCAGATGGAGCAGGTGTTCTTCTACTCCTGGCTGCGCAGCAAGCTGGGGGCACGGATCTACCACAACAATCGACAGCTGCAGGCCCCACCGCTGCTGCTGGTCAACCAGTCGGACCTGCCGCTGGAACCCCACCTGTGGCTGACCGCTTGGCTGGCCAGCAGCGCCGATTGCCCGGTGGAAGTCTTCGACTGGCCACTGCCCGGCGCCGAACTGGCCCTGGCCGTCGAACGCCTGCAGGCCCGGGGCCTGCTGCTGTATTCAAGCAAGGCCCTCAACCCTGCGCAGTTGCCCAGGCTGCTCAACGGCATCGGCTGCAAAAAATTCATCGCCGGACCCGCGGTGTGCATCCATCCCGCCGAGTGGTCCGTATGTCTCTCTGAAATCGCCGATCTGCACCTGGCCCAGGACCCGATAACGGCCTGCCAGGCGCTGCTCGAGCGAGGACTCTTCTGAACCGGGAATCAGCATGCAATTGATCTGGCTGCGCAGCGATCTGCGCCTACATGACAACACCGCCCTCTGCGCCGCCACCCAGCGTGGCCCGACCGTAGCGGTGTACCTGCTGAGCCCGGAGCAGTGGCAGGCCCACGACGATGCGCCGTGCAAGGTCGACTTCTGGCTGCGCAATCTGCAGTCGTTGAGCAAGGCCCTGGGCCGCCTGAACATCCCCCTGCTGATCCGCAGCGCCGCCACCTGGGACCAGGCGCCCCAGGTCTTGCTGGAACTGTGCCGGCAACTGCAGGTACGCATGCTGCATTTCAACCAGGAATACGGGATCCACGAAAGCCGTCGCGACGCCGCGGTGACCCGGGTTCTGGAGGAGGCCGACATCAGCGTCCAGGGCCACCTCGATCAACTGCTGTTCCAGCCCGGTAGCGTGCTGACCAAGAGCGGCGGCTACTTCCAGGTATTCAGCCAGTTCCGAAAGGTCTGCTACAGCCGCCTGCACAGCGCACTGCCGGCCCTGGTCGCCAGCCCCAAGGCGCAATTGCCGCTGTCGATCCAGGCCGATCCCGTGCCCCGTCATATCGACGGCTTCCCGTCCCCCAGCCAATCACTGCGCGACCTCTGGCCGGCCGGCGAAGATCAGGCCCTGGGCCGCCTGGAACAGTTCACCGACGAGCAGATCCACTACTACCAGAGCGAACGCGACTTCCCGGCCAAGCCCGGCACCAGCCAGCTTTCGCCCTACCTCGCCGCCGGAGTGATCTCGCCGCGGCAATGCCTGCACGCCGCCTTGCGCTGCAACCAGGGAGAGTTCGAAAGCGGCAATCCCGGCGCCGTCACCTGGATCAACGAACTGCTGTGGCGCGAGTTCTACAAACACATCCTGGTCGGTTACCCACGGGTTTCCCGGCACCGCGCCTTCCGCCCGGAAACCGAGGCGGTGGCCTGGCGCGACGCCCCCGAAGACCTGGCGGCCTGGCAAGAAGGCCGCACCGGCCTGCCGATCATCGACGCCGCCATGCGCCAACTGCTGGAGACCGGCTGGATGCACAACCGCCTGCGAATGGTGGTGGCGATGTTCCTGACCAAGAACCTGCTGATCGACTGGCGTGAAGGCGAGCGCTTCTTCATGCGCCACCTGATCGACGGCGACCTGGCGGCGAACAATGGCGGCTGGCAATGGAGTTCCTCCACCGGCACCGACGCCGCGCCGTACTTCCGCATTTTCAACCCCGTCAGCCAGTCGGAACGTTTCGATGCCGAAGGGCGCTTCATCAAGCACTGGCTGCCGCAACTGGCGGGGTTGAACAAAAAGGATATCCACAACCCGGGGGCCATGGGCGGCCTGTTCGCAGTCGCCGACTACCCGGCGCCCATGGTCGACCTGGCCATGTCCCGGGATCGTGCCCTGGCGGCCTTCAAGGCCCTGCCTGCGCGGCCGGACGCGGGAGGCCCCCATGACTGACTTCCTCCATGGCTTCGCCCGGGACTTCGCCAGCCTCGACAAGCACAACCTGCAGCGCCTGGATCAGCTCTACAGCGAGGACATCCAGTTCACCGACCCGCTGCACGAGGTCAATGGCTTGCCGCGCCTGCGGCACTACTTCGCCGAGCTGTACGCCAATGTCAGCGAGCTGCGCTTCGACTTCCACGGCATCGACACCTGCGGCGAAGGCCAGGGCTACCTGCGCTGGACCATGAGCTACCGCCACCCGCGCCTGCGCGCTGGCCAGCTGGTCCGGGTCGCCGGCTGCTCGCACCTGCATTGGCGTGACGACAAGGTTTATCGGCATCGCGACTATTTCGACGCCGGCGCGCTGCTCTATGAACACCTGCCGGTACTCGGCGCGGTGATCGCCTGGTTGAAAAGGAGGCTCGGATGAACCCGGCAATGCCACGGCGGATCTGGCTCACCGGTGCCAGCAGCGGCATCGGTGCGGCGCTGGCCGAAGAGCTGCTCAAGGCCGGCGCCCAGGTGGCCGTCAGCGCCCGTTCGCGCGAGCCCCTGGAGGCCCTGGCCCAGCGGTATCCGGGTCGGGTGCTGGTGGTGCCCGGCGATCTCACCGACGCCCTGCAGGTGCGCGAGATCGGCAAGCGCATCGCCCAGGCCTGGGGCGCCCTGGACACGGCGATTCTCAATGCCGGCACTTGTGAATACATCGACGTGCAGCAATTCGACGCGGCGCTGATCCAGCGTGTGCTCAACAGCAACCTGCTGTCCGCCGGCTATTGCATCGAAGCCGCACTGCCCTTGTTGCGGGCCGGCAATCAGCCCCACCTGGTGGGCGTGGCCAGTTCCGTGACCTATCTGCCGCTGCCCCGGGCCGGCGCCTACGGCGCCTCCAAGGCCGCCCTGCGTTACCTGCTGCAATCCTTGCGCATCGACCTGGCCGCCGAGGGCATCGACGTCACCGTGGTCAGCCCGGGCTTCGTCGATACCCCGCTGACCGCGCGCAACGACTTTGCCATGCCCATGAGCTGGCCCGCCGCCAAGGCCGCCCGACATATCCACAAGCGTCTGTCACACCGGGATCTGGAGATCGCTTTCCCCGCCCCGTTCATCTTCGGCCTCAAGCTGCTGTCCTGGCTGCCCGGCCGCCTGCAACTGGCCATCGCCAAACGCCTGGCCCGCACGGGGAGTGCATCGTGAAAATCGCCATAATCGGTAGCGGCATCGCCGGCCTGACCTGCGCCTACGTTCTCAACCGTCGTCATGACATCCGGGTCTTCGAGGCCGGCAGCTGGATCGGCGGTCACACCCACACCGTGGAGGTCAGCCACAACGGCGAAACCCAATCCGTGGACACCGGTTTCATCGTCTTCAACGACTGGACCTACCCCAACTTCATCCGCCTGCTGGGCCAGATCGGGGTCAAGTTCAAACCCACCGAGATGAGCTTCTCGGTGTGTGATCCGGCCTCGGGCCTGGAGTACAACGGCAACAACCTCAACAGCCTGTTCGCCCAGCGGCGCAACCTGCTGTCGCCCGGGTTCTGGGGCATGCTGCGGGACATTCTGCGCTTCAACAAAACCGCCTTGCTCGATCTGCAGCAGCAGCGGATCGCCGCCGACACCACCCTTGGCGACTACCTGAAAAACCAGGGCTATGGCGAGCGTTTCATCCAGCACTACATCGTGCCCATGGGGTCGGCGATCTGGTCGATGTCACGGGTGCAGATGCTCGGTTTCCCCTTGCAGTTCTTTGTGCGCTTCTTCAAGAACCACGGCTTGCTGTCGGTGAACAATCGTCCCCAGTGGTGCGTGATCGAAGGCGGCTCAAGCCGCTATATCGAACCGCTGACCGCCTCGTTCCGCCAGCACATCCGCCTCGACTGCCCGGTGCAACGGGTCGAGCGCGACGAAACCGGCGTGCTGATCCACAGCGCCGCCGGCAGCGAACGCTTCGACAAGGTGGTGTTCGCCTGTCACAGCGACCAGGCCCTGCAACTGCTGGCCAGCCCCAGCCGGGCCGAGCGGGAGATTCTCCAGGCCCTGCCCTACGCCGACAATGACGTGGTACTGCACACCGATACCCGGCTGCTGCCCCGCCGGCGCCTGGCCTGGGCCAGCTGGAACTACCGCCTGGACGCCAGCGGCGACAAAGCCGCCGCCGTGACCTACGACATGAACATCCTGCAAGGCCTGAAGAGCGACACCACTTTCTGCGTCAGCCTCAACCAGACCGCGGTCATCGACCCGACGCAAATCCTTGCCCGCTTCACTTACGCCCACCCGCAGTACAGCCTCGAAGCGGTGGCGGCCCAGGCCCGCTGGAGCGAGCTGCAAGGCGCCCAGCACAGCTTCTACTGCGGCGCCTACTGGGCCAACGGCTTTCACGAAGACGGCGTGGTCAGTGCGTTGCGCGTGGCCCAGGCCTTTGGTGAACAACTGTGAACAGTGCCCTGTACAGCGGCTGGATCAGCCACCGGCGCTTCGCCCCCAAGGACCATGCCTTCCGCTATCGGATCGGCCTCTTGTACCTGGACCTGGACGAGCAGGAGGCGGTGCTGGGACTCTCACCCCTGGCGGGCCGCAGCCGTTTCGCCCCCTTCGCCTTCCGCGAAAGCGATTACCTGAAAGACTTCACCGGCCAGGGCATGCGCCTGATCGACGCGGTACGCCAGCAAGTGGCCGCGGCCATCGGCCATGTGCCGGGCGGCGCGGTGCGCCTGTTGACCCAGGTGCGCAGCTGGGGCCTGGCGTTCAATCCGGTGAGTTTCTTCTACTGCTTCGAGGCCGACGGGCAACTGGCGGCGATTCTCTGTGAAGTCACCAATACCCCGTGGCGCGAGCGTTATCACTATGTGCTGCCGGCCCGCCCGGACAGTGCCACGGCTCCCGAGCACCAGCACTTCGCCGTGGCCAAGGCCTTTCATGTGTCACCGTTCCTGCCCCGGGACCTTGAGTACCGCATGAGCTTCAGCCCACCAGCCGAGCGGCTCGGGGTGCACATGGCCGACTGGCAGGGTGATCTGAAGGTATTCGACGCCACCCTCAGCCTGCAGCGCCAGGCCCTGGATCGCCGCAGCCTGCACCAGTACCTGCGCAGTTTTCCATGGATGACCGCCAAGACCTGCCTGGCCATCTACTGGCAGGCCCTGCGCCTGACCGCCAAGGGCATCACCTTCTTTCCCCATGAGGCCGCCGACGGCGCCTATCGCACAGCCGCTGTACAACCCAAGGATCGCCGCCATGAAATCCTCTAGCGTATCGGCCAGAAATACCCTGTTCAGCACCCACAGCCTGACCGCCAACCTGTTGCGTCGCGGCGTGCTGCGGCAACTGGCGCACCTCAAGCACGGCCAACTGCTGGTCATCGAAAACGCCGAGCGCCTGGTCTTCGGCGACCGCACGGCAGCCTTGGTGGGTGAGATCCATATCCACGACAGCAGCGCCTGGGGGCTGGTGGCCAGCAGCGGCTCGATCGGTGCCGGCGAAGCGTTCATCCACGGCTACTGGAGCACCCCGGACCTGACGGCGGTGATCCGCGTCTTCGTCAGCAACCTGGACGTGCTGGATGCCATGGAAGGCGGCCTGGCGCGACTCGGCCGGCCCTTGGTACGCGGCCTGCACTGGCTCAATCGCAACACGCGCAAGGGCTCGCAGAAAAACATCGCCGCCCACTACGACCTCGGCAATGAACTGTTCGAGCAGTTTCTCGACCCCACGATGATGTATTCGGCCGCGCAATTTCGCAGCGAGGACGACAGCCTGGAGCAGGCCCAGTTGAACAAACTGGAACGCATCTGCCAGAAACTCGCGCTCAAGCCCGAGGATCACCTGCTGGAGATCGGCACCGGCTGGGGCAGCATGGCGCTGTATGCGGCGCAGAACTACGGGTGCCGCGTGACCACCACCACCTTGTCCAAGGAACAGTTCGCCTATACCCGCCAGCGCATCGACGCCGCCGGCCTGCAGGACCGGGTGACCCTGTTGCTGGAGGACTATCGCGACCTGAACGGGCACTACGACAAGCTGGTGTCCATCGAAATGATCGAAGCCGTGGGCCACCGCTTCCTGCCCACCTACTTCCAGCAGTGCGCGAAGTTGCTCAAAAGCAACGGCCTGATGCTGCTGCAAGCCATCACCATCCGTGACCAGCGCTATGAACAGGCGAAGAACGGCGTGGACTTCATCCAGCGCTACATCTTCCCCGGCGGCGCCCTGCCCAGCGTGCACAAGATGCTCGAAGTGGTCAGCCGCGACACCGACATGAACCTGCTGCACATGGAGGATTTCGGCCTGCACTACGCCCGCACCCTGCGCCTGTGGCACGAGAACTTCCGCCGCGCCCACGGCCGCCTGAGCGAGCTGGGCTATGACGCGTACTTCCTGCGCCTGTGGGAGTTCTACCTGTGCTACTGCGAAGGCGGTTTCCTGGAGCGCAGCATCGGCACCGCGCAGATGCTCCTGGCCAAACCCTCGGCGGTGCCGCAACCCCTGCTGGGCCGTTTCGATGCGTAAACAACTGGCCAACGCCCTGCTGTTCCAGCTGGGCTGGTTCATCTGTGTACTGTCCGGCGACAGCGCCTGGCTGCTGCTGGGGGTGGCGATCCTGCTGGCGCATTTTCGCTGGATCGGCAGCTGGGCCGCGGAAGGCCGGATGATTTTCGGGGTCGCCCTGACCGGCATTACCCTGGACAGCTTCCTGCACTGGCTGGGGGTGTTCCAGTTCCAGCAAGTGAGCCTGCTGATTCCCCTGTGGCTGATCGTGCTCTGGGCCTTGCTGGGAACCACTCTGCGCCACTGCCTGGCGTGGACCGCCCGGCCCTGGTGGCTGACCTGCCTGGTTGGCGCACTGTGCGGACCGCTGTCCTATTACGCCGGGGGCCGCCTGGCCGGAGTGAGCTTTGCCTATGGCCTGTGGCCAACCCTGCTGGGGCTGGGACTGCTGTGGAGCATGCTGCTGCCGCTGCTGCACGTGCTCGCACGCCCCACTGCGGAAGAACCGCAGGCAGCCATCCCGGACTGAGCGTCCGTCCGGGCTTTCCCACAGCAGGGGCCGACTGCCTTACACTGCGCGCCTATGATCACCATTCCCGTTGTCCCCGTCCCCGAACCGGCCATCAGTTGCTCGACCTGCGCCGCCTGCTGCTGCCAGCTGGAAGTGATGCTGATCACCGACACCGGGGTGCCCGAACGCTTTATCGACACCGACGACTGGGGCGGCGAAGTCATGCGCCGCCTGGACGACGGCTGGTGCGCGGCCCTGGACCGCGACAGCATGCGCTGCAGCATCTATGAGCTGCGGCCACTGATCTGTCGCGAGTTCGAGCTGGGAGAGGCCGATTGCTTGAGCGAACGCCGGGGAATCGCCACGGCGTATCGCTGATAGCGGTCTCAGAGCGGCATCGTGTAATGCAGCGCGTAGCTTTCGATACCGTCGTTGGGGGTTTGAATCCCGGCGTTGGAGTAATGGGTGGCGCGGATCCCGACTTCATGCCCGCCGGCGAAACGCAGGCCGAAACCGATGCGGTCTTCGAACTGGAAGGATGAGCCGAGCTTGTTGTCCTCGACCTCGGTGTGGGCAAAGGCTGCCACCCCGATCCCCGCCTCGATGTAAGGCTTGACGCGGGCCCCGGCGAACTCATAGACCAGTACCGGCGAAAACGACAGGCTGTGATTGCTCGATTTCTTGTCGCCATCCCAATAGGTGTAGGCGCCGCTCCAGTACCCAGTCAGGCGACCGACATCACTTTGCAGCCAGCTCTTGTCCCAGTCCCATTGCATACCCAGGCGGTAGGTCTGGGTCGAATCGCCGGTTTGTCCCACGGAGAACTCGACTCCGGCCGCCTGCGCGGAAAAACTGTGCCCCAACAACCCGGCCGCCAGCGCGGCCAAACACAACAGTCGCTTCATCAGGAACGTCCTTTTTCAACGGTTACCTATGGTCTTGTACAACCTTCTGGAAAAGTTATAGAAGCCTGCGCGCGCTCGGAAGTTCAGCTACGGTCGAGGGTTTTTCAGGTTTTTTTCACAACTCGAAACGCTGAACGCTAGCAGGGCCTTTCCACAAAAGCGGCAACACGTGGACAAAGTGCGGGACGTCGCCGCTGGTCCAGAAACGAGTCTCCCGGGCCGGGCCCCGGGCCCGTAGCTCGCCCTCGTCCAAGAGGCGTTGCAACTGCCGGGCAACGGCGCCGCCCGTGTCGATCAGGCTGATGTGGGGCGGCAGCATCTGCAGCAGCACCGGCTTGAGAAACGGATAGTGGGTGCACCCCAGGATGATGGTGTCGCAGCCGGCCGCCAGCAGCGGTTCGACATAGCCCTGCAACAGTTGCCGCAGGGCGCTGCTGTCGAGGTCGCCGTTTTCGATCATTTCCACCAGGCCGGGACAGGGCTGGGTGACCACTTTCACATCCGCGGCGAAGCGATCGAGCAAGGCGGCGAACTTGGCACTCTGCAAGGTGCCGGTGGTGGCCAGCACCCCGACCACCCCACTGCGGGTCGCCGCCGCAGCGGGCTTGACCGCAGGCTCCATGCCGACGATGGGCCAGTCCGGGTAATCGCGGCGCAGATCGGCCACGCCGGCCACGGTGGCGGTGTTGCAGGCCAGGACCAGGGCCTTGGCGCCCTGCTCGCGGAAGTAGCGCGCCATCAGGGCACAACGCTGGCGAATGAACTCCGGGGTCTTTTCGCCGTAGGGAATATGCCCGCAATCGCCAAAGTACAGCAGTGATTCGTTGGGCAGCAGGCGCTGAATTTCCGCCAGTACCGACAGACCGCCAACACCGGAATCGAACACCGCAACGGGCGCTTCACTCATGCTGAACTCCGCAAACGCTGCAACCGGGATCACGCTTGACGCGCAGCTCACGAAAGCGCGTCCCCAGGGCATCGATCAATAACAGTCGACCCACCAGAGGCTCGCCAAACCCGGCCAGCAGCTTCAGGGCTTCCAGCGCCTGCAGGCTGCCCACGGTGCCCACCAGCGGACCGAGCACTCCGGCCTCGCTGCAGGTCAGCTCGGCTTCGCTGCCATGCCCGTACAGGCAGTGGTAGCAAGGGCTTTCCGGGCGGCGCGGGTCGAACACCGACAACTGTCCTTCCAGGCGAATCGCCGCACCGCTGACCAGGGGCTTGCCGGCCGCCACGCACGCGGCGTTCACCGCCTCGCGGGTGCTGAAGTTGTCGGAGCAATCAAGCACCAGGTCCACCGCGGCCACGGCGGCGGCCAGGCTGTCGACGTCCAGCGCCTGGCGATGGGGCACCAGGCGGATTTCCGGGTTGAGGGCGGACAGCCGGCTGATGGCCGAATCCACCTTACTGACCCCGACACTCTGGCTGTCGTGGATGATCTGGCGCTGCAGGTTGGTCAGGTCCACGCTGTCGAAGTCGGCCAGGTGCAGCTCGCCGACCCCGGCCGCAGCCAGGTACAGCGCCGCCGGGGCACCAAGGCCGCCGAGGCCGACAATCAGTACCCGGCTCTGCTTGAGGCGCAACTGGCCATCGATGTCGACGTGCTGCAACAGAATCTGCCGGCTATAGCGCAACAGCTCCTGATCGGTCAGCACGGCAGGCACCCGAGGCTGATGCGTTCATGACCACCCAGGTCGATGCGGCTGTGGACTTCGATGAACCCCCGGGCCGTCAACAATTCGCGCACCGCGCCAGCCTGATCGTAGCCATGCTCGAGCATCAGCCAGCCACCGGCTTCCAGGTGCTGCGGGGCCTGGTCGACGATCAGGCGCAGGTCGTCCAGACCGTCCTTGCCCGCCACCAGGGCGCTTTCGGGTTCGAAACGCACATCGCCGGCCGCCAGATGAGGATCGGCCTCGGCGATGTAGGGGGGATTACTGACGATCAAGTGGAAGCGCTGGGACTCGACCGCGCTGAACCAGTGGCTGCTGAGCACCGTGACGTTGTCCAGTTGCAGGCGCTGGCGGTTGCGTTCGGCCAGGGCCACGGCTTCCAGCACCCGATCCACGGCCGTAACCTTCCAGGCCGGACGCTCGCTGGCCAGGGCCAGAGCGATCGCGCCGCTACCGGTGCCCAGGTCGAGGACCTTGGCCGGGGTCGCTGGCAGCAGTTCCAACGCCGCCTCCACCAGCAGCTCCGTGTCGGGGCGCGGAATCAGGGTGTGCGGTGCCACTTCCAGATCCAGCTTCCAGAAACCCTGTTGCCCAAGGATGTAGGCCACCGGCTCGCCGGAACGACGTCGTTGCAGGTACTCGGCGAACAGCAGCGCGGCTTCGCTGGGCACGATGCGTTCCGGCCAGGTGTGCAGGAAGCTGCGGGGCTTGCCCAGGGCCGCCGCCAGGAGCAGCTCGGCATCCAGGCGCGGCGTCGGCGAATCGGGTAATTGAGCTGCGCGCAGCAGGCTGGCGATGATGGTCATTTACTCACCCAATGCCGCAAGTTGATCGGCCTGGTATTCGGCCAGCAGCGGTTCAATCACTGCCTCGACGCCCCCGGCGAGAATTTCGTCCAGGGAATACAGGGTCAGGTTGATCCGGTGGTCAGTGACCCGGCCCTGGGGGAAGTTGTAGGTGCGGATGCGCTCGGAGCGATCCCCCGAGCCCACCAGCAGCTTGCGCTCGCTGGCGATGGCATTGGCCGCGGCGCTGGTCTGCTGGTCGTTGAGCTTGGCCGACAGCCAGGACATGGCCCGGGCCCGGTTCTTGTGCTGGGAACGCTCTTCCTGGCACTCCACCACGATCCCCGAAGGAATGTGGGTGATGCGGATCGCCGAGTCGGTCTTGTTCACGTGCTGGCCGCCGGCGCCCGAGGAGCGATAGGTATCGATGCGCAGGTCCGCCGGGTTGATCTCGATGGCTTCCTGTTCGTCCGGCTCGGGCAGCACCGCCACGGTGCACGCAGAGGTGTGGATGCGACCCTGGGATTCGGTGGCCGGCACGCGCTGCACACGGTGCGCGCCGGACTCGAACTTGAGCTTGCCGTAGACGTTCTCGCCTTCGACCCGGGCAATGACTTCCTTATAGCCGCCGTGCTCACCCTCGTTTTCCGAGAGGATCTCCAGCCGCCAGCCACGCCGTTCGGCGTAGCGCGAATACATGCGGAACAGGTCGCCGGAAAAGATCGCCGCCTCGTCACCGCCAGTGCCGGCGCGGATTTCCAGGAACACGTTGCGCCCGTCGTTGGGGTCCTTGGGCAGCAACATGCGTTGTAAGGCGCTTTCCAGCTCGGCCAGTTGCTCCTTGGCCTCGCGCACTTCCTCGGCGGCCATTTCCCGCAGGTCCGGGTCGTTGTCCTTGAGCAGCGCCTGGGCGCCTTCGAGATCGGCCTGGACCTTGAGTACCTGTTTGTAGGAGGCAACGATCGGCTCGACTTCCGCGTACTCCTTGGAGTAGGTGCGGAACTTGGCCTGATCGGAAATGACCTCAGCATCGCCGAGCAAGGCGGTCAGTTCCTCGAAACGATCCTGGAGAATGTCCAGCTTACTGAGCAGTGACGCTTTCATTACGGGGTTTTATCCGATGAGCCCTCACCGAGGGCAAAGAGTTCTTGAGCCATGGCCAGCGCATCGAGGCGACCTTCGGCGGACAGCTTTTTCAGCTGCACGCTCGGCGCGTGCAGCAGTTTGTTGGTCAGGCCACGGGCCAGTTGGGCCAGTACGTCCTCGGCGCTGGAGCCATTGCTCAACAGGCGCAGAGCCTTCTGCAGTTCTTCGTCACGCAGGCGCTCGCTCTGTTGACGATAGGCCTTGAGCACGTCCACCGCCGCCAATTCCCGCAAGCGCACCATGAAGTCCTCGGCGCCGATGTTCACCAGCTCCTCGGCGGCCTGGGCCGCGCCCTGACGGCTCTTGAGGTTTTCCGCGACCACTTCGTGCAGGTCATCGACGGTATAGAGGTAAACGTCGTCCAACTCGCCGACTTCAGGCTCGATGTCCCGGGGAACGGCGATATCCACCATGAAAATCGGCTTGTGCTTGCGCAGCTTCAGTGCGCTTTCCACTGCGCCCTTGCCAAGGATCGGCAGCTGGCTGGCGGTGGAACTGATGACGATATCGCTGTGCACCAGCTCCTGGGGAATGTCCGATAGCAACACCGCGTGGGCGCCGAACTGCTCCGCCAGGAGGCTGGCGCGCTCCAGGGTGCGGTTGGCCACGACGATGCGCTTGACCCCCAGGTCGTGCAGGTGCCGGGCCACCAGGGTAATGGTCTCGCCCGCGCCGATCAGCAACGCCTGGCTGCGCTGCAGATCGCTGAAAATCTGTTTGGCCAGGCTTACCGCGGCAAACGCCACGGACACCGGGTTCTCGCCGATGGCGGTATCGGTCCGCACCTGCTTGGCGGCGCTGAAGGTGGCCTGGAACAGCCGCCCCAGCAGCGGACCGACGGTGCCGGCCTCACGGGCCACGGCGTAGGCGGACTTCATCTGCCCCAGGATCTGCGGCTCGCCCAACACCAGCGAATCCAGGCCCGAGGCCACCCGCATCATGTGACGAACTGCCGCATCGTCTTCATGCACATAGGCACTGGCGCGCAGCTCGTCTAGGCTCAGGTGGTGATAGTCCGCCAGCCAGCGCAGCACCACATCCGCAGAAAGATGATCCTGTTCTACATAGAGTTCACTGCGATTGCAGGTGGAGAGGATCGCAGCTTCGCGGCTGTCGGTGAGTCGGCAGAGCTGCTGCAAGGCCTCAACCAACTGCTCAGGGGTAAAGGCCACGCGCTCGCGGACGTCTACAGAAGCAGTCTTGTGGTTAATACCGAGTGCAAGGAAGGCCATTCAAGGTCGCTGATGATGTCGAGAAGCCGGCAATTGTCCTACTTCGACAGACGCAGAACAACTACCGCCGACTATTGTCCTAATAGACTGCCTCTGTTCTGGCATCCCGTTGAGTCTCGGTTATGTTTGACCGAAGGCTTGTGTCATGATGATCCGACCGCAGGTTAGTCGCCCTCTTCCTATATGAATAGATCCTCCGCGTTGCTCCTCGCCCTTGTCTTCCTCAGCGGTTGCCAATCACTGGCTCCCGTTTCATCGGACGCTACGTCGCCGGTGGAAGACAGCACCCCCGCCCCTGAAAAGCCCAAGGTTTATTCCTCGTTCAGTGAAGACACCATCTTCAGCCTGCTGAGCGCTGAGCTGGCGGGTCAGCGCAATCGTTTCGACATTGCCCTGGACAACTACGTGACCCAGGCCATCAACACCCAGGATCCGGGGATTTCCGAGCGAGCCTTTCGCATCGCCGAATACCTGGGCGCCGATCAGGCGGCCCTGGACACGTCGCTGATCTGGGCCAAGAACGCCCCCGACGACCTGGAAGCGCAACGGGCTGCCGCCATCCAGCTGGCCCGCGCCGGTCGTTATGACGACTCCTTGCTTTATATGGAGAAGGTCCTGCAGGGCAAGGGCGACACCCATTTCGACTTTCTGGCGCTGTCGGCTGCCGACACCGACCAGGACACCCGCAACGGCCTGATGAAAAGCTTCGACCGGCTGCTGCAGAAACACCCGCACAACAGCCAGCTGATCTTCGGCAAGGCCCTGCTGATGCAACAGGACGGCGACGCCAAGGATGCCCTGACCCTGCTGGAGCAGAACCCGCCGGAAGACGGCGAAGTCGCGCCATTGCTGCTGCGTGCCCGCCTGCTGCAAAGCCTGAACCGCGGCAAGGAAGCCTTGCCACTGCTGGAAAAAAGCATCCGCAAGTACCCGGATGACAAGCGCCTGCGCCTGACTTACGCCCGCATGCTGGTGGAGCAGGACCGCATGGAGGACGCCAAGACTCAGTTCTCCAGCCTGGTCCAGCAGTATCCGGAAGATGACGAACTGCGTTACTCCCTGGCCCTGGTGTGCCTGGAAGCCAAGGCTTGGGAAGAGGCCAAGGGCTACCTGGAAGACCTGATTGCCCGGGAAAGCCACGAAGATTCCGCCCACCTGAACCTGGGACGGATCGCCGAAGAACTGAACGATCCGCAAGGGGCACTGATCGAGTATGCCCAGGTCGGCCCGGGCAACGACTATCTGCCGGCACAACTGCGCCAGGCCGATATCCTGATGAGCAACGGTCGTACCGACGAGGCGCAAAAACGCCTGGTAGCCGCCCGCGATGCCCAGCCCGACTACGCCATCCAGCTGTACCTGGTCGAAGTCGAAACCCTGTCGGCGAACAATCAGGGGGACCGGGCCTGGAAAGCCATCCAGCAAGCCCTGCAGCAATATCCCGATGACGTGAACCTGCTCTACACCCGCGCCATGCAGGCGGAAAAACGCAATGATCTGGCGCAACTGGAAAAAGACCTGCGCCTGATCATCCAGCGCGAGCCGGACAACGCCATGGCCCTGAATGCCCTGGGCTACACCTTGTCGGACCGCACCACCCGCTACGCCGAAGCCAAGGTGCTGATAGAACAGGCCCACCAATTGACCCCGGACGACCCGGCGGTCATGGACAGCCTGGGCTGGGTGAACTTCCGCCTGGGCAACCTCGACGAGGCCGAGCGGCTGCTGCGCCAGGCCCTGGAACGCTTCCCCGACCAGGAAGTCGCGGCGCATCTGGGCGAAGTGCTGTGGAACAACGGCAAGCAGCGCGAGGCCAAGCAGATCTGGAGCAAGTTCATCAAGGACCAGCCCGATAGCCCTGTCCTGCGCGACACCATCAAACGCCTGACCGGATCAGAGACTCTTTAAGACCATGTTTTTGCGCCACTTCATTGTTTTCAGCTTCATCGCCCTGTTGGCCGGCTGCGCCGGCTTTGGCGCCCGTGAATCAGTCCAGGGCCAGGGCAACCCCGCCCAATGGCGCCAGCACAAGGACCAGCTGACCGACCTCGATGGCTGGCAGATCAACGGCAAGATCGGCATCCGCGCGCCCAAGGATTCCGGTAGCGGCACGCTGTTCTGGCTGCAACGCCAGGATTATTACGACATCCGCCTCTCCGGCCCACTGGGTCGCGGCGCGGCTCGCCTGACCGGGCGCCCCGGCCAGGTCAGCCTGGAAGTGGCCAACCAGGGCCGCTATGAAGCCACCAGCCCGGAAACCCTGCTTGAAGAACAGCTCGGCTGGAAACTGCCGGTTTCCCACCTGGCCTGGTGGGTTCGCGGCCTGCCCGCCCCCGACAGCAAGAGCCGCCTGACCCTGGACGGCGACAGCCACCTGGCCAGCCTGGAACAGGATGGCTGGCAAGTGGAATACAGCAGCTATTCCGAGCAGAACGGCTACTGGCTGCCCGAACGCATCAAACTGCATGGCAGCGACCTTGACGTCACCCTGGTGATCAAGGAATGGCAGCCGCGCAAGCTGGGGCAGTGACCGAGCATGGAAAAACTGACCCTGCCCTCCCCGGCCAAGCTCAATCTGATGCTGCATATCCTCGGTCGCCGTGAAGACGGTTATCACGAGCTGCAGACCCTGTTCCAATTCCTCGACTACGGCGATGAAATCACCTTCGCCCTGCGTGACGACGGCGTCATTCGCCTGCACACCGACTTCCCGGGGGTGCCCCACGACAGCAACCTGATCGTCAAGGCGGCGAAAAAGCTGCAGGAACAATCCGGCTGCACCCAGGGCATCGATATCTGGATCGACAAGATCCTGCCCATGGGCGGCGGCATCGGCGGCGGCAGCTCCAACGCCGCCACGACCCTGCTGGGTCTGAATCATCTCTGGCAACTGGGCTGGGATGAAGACCGCCTCGCGGCACTGGGATTGACCCTGGGGGCCGACGTTCCGGTTTTCGTACGCGGCCGTGCAGCGTTCGCCGAAGGCGTAGGGGAAAAACTCAGCCCTGAATATCCCGAAGAACCCTGGTATCTGGTACTGGTCCCGCAAGTGTCTGTAAGTACAGCAGAAATTTTTTCAGATCCGCTGTTGACACGTGACACTCCGCCCATTAAAGTGCGCCCCGTTCCCAAGGGAAACAGCAGAAATGACTGCCTTCCGGTAGTCGCAAGGCGTTATCCAGAAGTACGTAACGCATTGAATTTGTTAGGTAAATTTACCGAAGCAAAACTGACTGGAACTGGAAGTTGTGTGTTTGGGGGCTTCCCAAGCAAAGCTGAAGCTGATAAAGTCTCGGCCCTTCTTACAGAGACCCTTACAGGGTTTGTAGCAAAAGGAAGCAACGTTTCGATGTTGCATCGCAAGCTGCAAGGTCTGCTCTAAAGGAATCGAGTATCAGGTACTCGAAGCAACAGATACAGGGGCGTCGCCAAGCGGTAAGGCAGCAGGTTTTGATCCTGCCATGCGTTGGTTCGAATCCAGCCGCCCCTGCCATTTTCCTATACTCATCCAGGTATACCCTCAGCCTTCAGGTACTGCGCGTGTCCAAGATGATGGTCTTTACGGGGAACGCTAACCCCGATCTGGCTCGGCGTGTAGTACGTCAGCTGCATATCCCTCTCGGTGACATCTCTGTTGGAAAATTCTCCGACGGCGAAATCACTGCCGAGATCAATGAAAATGTCCGCGGTAAAGACGTCTTCATTATTCAGCCGACTTGCGCTCCGACCAACGATAACCTGATGGAACTCGTCGTGATGGCTGATGCCTTCCGCCGCTCCTCAGCGACTCGTATCACTGCTGTTATTCCTTATTTTGGTTATGCCCGTCAGGATCGCCGTCCGCGTTCCGCACGTGTGGCTATCAGCGCGAAAGTCGTTGCTGACATGCTTACCGTAGTCGGCATCGACCGTGTTCTCACGGTTGATCTGCATGCTGACCAGATTCAGGGCTTCTTCGATATTCCGGTAGATAACATCTACGGCTCCCCGGTTCTGGTGGATGACATCGAAGACCAGCGTTTCGAAAACCTGATGATCGTGTCCCCGGACATTGGCGGCGTCGTGCGTGCACGTGCCGTGGCCAAGTCCCTGGGCGTTGATCTCGGGATCATCGACAAGCGTCGTGAGAAAGCCAATCACTCCGAAGTGATGCATATCATCGGCGACGTCGAAGGACGCACCTGCATTCTGGTCGATGACATGGTCGATACCGCCGGCACCCTGTGCCACGCGGCCAAGGCCCTGAAAGAGCATGGCGCAGCCAAGGTCTTTGCCTACTGCACACACCCTGTGCTGTCGGGCCGGGCCATCGAAAACATTGAAAATTCCGTGCTGGACGAGCTGGTGGTGACCAACACCATCCCGCTGTCCGCTGCAGCACAAGCCTGTGCGCGTATCCGCCAACTGGATATCGCACCGGTTGTTGCCGAGGCGGTCCGCCGCATCAGCAATGAAGAATCGATCAGCGCGATGTTCCGCTAGGGGCCTGTCCCCGGTAAAACATCCCGATGACGAAAAGCGCCCCGTCCCAACCTCTGTTGGGACGGGGCTTTTTTGCCCATATCGCCTTTAGCGCTGGTCGCAAACGCTGGGGCGAGTGTGGTTATTTTGGAGATACAACATGAACGATTTTACTCTGAATGCTGAACTGCGTTCCGACCTGGGGAAAGGTGCGAGCCGCCGCCTGCGTCGTCTCGCAAGCCTGGTTCCAGCTGTAGTCTACGGTGGCGACAAAGCCCCTGAGTCCATCAGCATGCTGGCCAAAGAAGTAGCCAAGCTGCTGGAAAACGAAGCTGCCTACAGCCACATCATCGAGCTGAACGTTGGTGGCACCAAGCAGAACGTCGTGATCAAGGCCCTGCAACGTCACCCAGCCAAAGGCCACGTGCTGCACGCTGACTTCGTTCGCGTAGTTGCCGGTCAGAAACTGACCGCCATGGTTCCAGTGCACCTGATCAACGAAGCGGCACCGATCAAGAAAGGCGGCGAAATCTTCCGCGCTACCACCGAGATCGAAGTTTCCTGCCTGCCGAAAGACCTGCCTGAGTTCATCGAAGTCGACATGACCGAGACCGACATCGGCACCGTGATCCACCTGTCCAACCTCACCGCTCCTAAAGGCGTTGAGTTTGTTGCTCTGGCACACGGCAACGACCTGGCAGTAGCCAACGTCTACGCACCACGTGTTGCTTCTGAGAAAGAAGAAGGCGCAGCAGAGTAATTCACTCTGACGCCGGAGTTGAGCGGAACACATCGCGGACTGGAACGTAGCGAGAAAGCGGGCGAGAACGCGAAGTTTGCCGCAAGGCAACCAAGCTTTTGTCGTCCCCTTTCGCCGTAGCACCGGTTGCGGCGATGTTATCCACCACTCCAAAGAAGGGCCCCTATCGTGACTGCCATCAAACTGATCGTTGGCCTGGGTAATCCAGGCGCCGAATACGAACAGACCCGGCATAACGCAGGGGCCCTTTTTGTTGAGCGCATCGCTGAAAAACAAGGTGTGAACCTTGTCGCCGATCGCAAATATTTCGGCCTGACCGGGCGCTTCAGTCACCAGGGTCAGGACATTCGTCTGTTGATTCCCACCACCTACATGAACCGCAGCGGCCAGGCCGTGGCGGCGCTTGCAGGCTTCTTCCGCATCAAGCCGGAAGAAATCCTGGTGGCCCACGACGAACTCGACTTGCCTCCCGGCGTCGCCAAGCTCAAGACCGGCGGCGGGCATGGCGGGCACAACGGACTGCGGGACATCATCGCGCAGCTCGGCAATCAGAATACCTTTCACCGCCTGCGGCTCGGCATCGGCCACCCAGGTGTTGCCAGTATGGTTTCAAACTTTGTCCTGGGTCGTGCGCCACGCGCCGAACAGGAAAAACTCGATGCCAGCATCGATTTTGCCCTCGGCGTGCTGCCGGATATCTTCGCCGGTGAATGGAACCGCGCGATGAAAAACCTGCACAGCCAGAAGGCCTGACTCTACTCCTCGGGGAATACACCATGGGATTCAATTGCGGCATCGTCGGCCTGCCTAACGTCGGCAAGTCCACCCTGTTCAACGCCCTGACCAAGTCCGGGATCGCGGCCGAGAACTTCCCCTTCTGCACCATCGAGCCCAACAGCGGTATCGTGCCGATGCCCGATCCGCGCCTGGACGCCCTGGCGGCGATCGTCGTGCCGGAGCGCGTGCTGCCGACCACCATGGAGTTCGTCGACATCGCCGGCCTGGTGGCCGGTGCCTCGAAAGGTGAAGGCCTGGGTAACAAGTTCCTGGCCAACATCCGCGAAACCGATGCCATTGCCCACGTGGTCCGCTGCTTCGAAGACGACAACGTGATCCACGTGTCCAACAGCGTCGACCCCAAGCGCGACATCGAGATCATCGACCTGGAGCTGATCTTCGCCGACCTCGACAGCTGCGAGAAACAGCTGCAGAAAGTCGCTCGCAATGCCAAGGGCGGCGACAAGGATGCCGTGGCCCAGAAAGCCCTGCTGGAGCAACTGATCGCCCACTTCACCGAAGGCAAGCCGGCCCGCAGCCTGATGAAGGACATGAGCAGCGATGAGAAGCTGATCATCCGCGGCTTCCACCTGCTGACCACCAAGCCGGTGATGTACATCGCCAACGTTGCCGAAGACGGCTTCGAGAACAACCCGCTGCTGGACGTGGTCAAGGCCATCGCCGAAGAAGAAGGCGCCATGGTGGTGCCGGTGTGCAACAAGATCGAAGCGGAAATCGCCGAGCTTGAAGACGGCGAAGAAAAGGACATGTTCCTCGAGGCCCTGGGCCTGGAAGAGCCTGGCCTGAACCGGGTGATCCGCGCTGGCTACGAAATGCTCAACCTGCAGACCTACTTCACCGCCGGGGTGAAGGAAGTTCGCGCCTGGACCGTGCGTGTCGGTGCCACCGCGCCACAAGCGGCCGCCGTGATCCACACCGACTTCGAGAAAGGCTTCATCCGCGCCGAAGTCATCGCCTACAACGACTTCATCCAGTTCAAGGGTGAAGCCGGGGCCAAGGAAGCCGGTAAATGGCGCCTGGAAGGCAAGGAATACATCGTCAAGGATGGCGACGTGATGCACTTCCGCTTCAACGTGTAAAACCTGGATAGCCTTTCAGGAGCTGTCTGCGGATTGCCTCAGACGCCTGAAAACCCCGTGGGAGCCCCGATTTTCGGGGCTTCTTCGTTTCTACAGCGTGCATGAGGCTCCTGCCCCCTACGCAACAGACGACTGCGCAGGTGCATGCGTTTTGGGGGGCTGGGCATTGTCAGGTGTACCCGAAAAATACAGCTCATCTCAGGCAGCACCGATGCTCACGGCCGACAACCATGCCCAACCACACCCTGTCGCAGCAGCGGGGGCTTGGGCCTTGCCTGGCTACAGTTGCACCGCGAAGGTCTTGGCTTTCTTCGGCGTGACACCGTAGCGTTGCTTGTAGGCCTTGATGAAGTGGGAGGTATTTTCATATCCCACCTCCACAGCCGCGTCGGTGACGGAATAATCTCTAGCCGTCAGCAGTTGATGCGCGATATCGAGTTTTCTTTCGATGATCCAGCGGTTCGGGGTGGTGTCGTAGCTGCGCCTAAAGTCGCGAATAAAGGTCGACACGCTGCGTCCAGTCAGCAGGGCATAGTCTTCAATCTTCAGCTTGTGGGAATAGTACTGCTCCATGAAGTCGGTGATCGGCCGGCGCTTATGGCTGCCGCCGCAGGACAGCTCACGCAGGAAACGCAAGGACTTGTCCTGGATAGCGATCAGGTGCAGTAGTTCGAGCAGTTTCAACTCCAGCAACGCGTCGGAACCCTCCGCGCCCTTGTAGACATAGTTCAGAGAGTCGATATAACGCCGAATCTGCTCGTTAGCGTGCAGGGTATAAGTGCCGTGCACGCTTTTCTGCAGGCCGTCGGCGTGCAAGTTGCCTGCACCGGCCGCGCTCGACAGGTATTTGGCGATCAGCTTGTCGTCAAAAAACAACAGCAGCGCCTCGAAGATATCGTTGCCGGTGACGTAGTCCGATACCGTGTAAACACCTTTGGAGAGGAATATCAGATGATTCTCGTCGACGACATGGGCCATGGCGTCATAGTCGCGAATAATCTGCTTGCCCTGCTTTATATAGACGATCAACGGCGTGGCGATATAGATCGCCTTGTTTTCCAGGTTCGTTTCAAGGGTTTTATGCAGGATGGACGAACGACCGTCAGCGAGAATCGGCTTTACGTTGCGCATCGAATAAAGCGCCGCCGGTACTACTTCGAGTGTCATTGCTATGGTTTCTCAACAAATGGGCCGCCCCATTTGCACAGGGCGCTATCCAGCAGCGCGACATACTGCTGTCCAAACGGCCAGGACGTTCGGGACGGAACAGGAGTTGGGGAAAATAGCAGAAAACACATAACAGCCAGTAGCGCATGCCTGCCCAAGATGGCGCCGGAGTCGTCGCACGCGCCCTGCCGCTGACGTTACGCCATCAAACTTCGCTGAAGTAACCGCTGACCGGCGTACTGCTCAGATGCTCGACGATAAGGCTCCACTGACCGCTCGAGATCATCTGCTCGACGTGGGCGCCGTGCACTTCCCGCGAATCCCAGGCTTCCACCAGCGTGAACGCGAGTGGATCTTCCAAGTGGTTGAGGATCCTGACTGTTTGGCAACCGTCCACCTTCGGCAGATTGAGCTTAACGTCGTTCATGATGTCCTTGAACGATTGCAGCTTTTCTTCTTTGACATTGAAGCTGATCACAAGATTGACGGACATATTAGTTCTCCAGTTTTATTCAACTAAAAACAACTTCGTCGATAGCAGGAACAGTTGATCGCTGATTCGACCTGGCGCAAATAGTTCGCTATGCAAGCAACCACTCTATATATGGTTAAACAATGAAAATGATTGAAAATGTTTAAAAATGCGCGATTCCAGTCACTCTTGGTTTTTTCTTGCGGGGCGGCCGATGGCATACGCCGCCTGCGGGAACAAAGAGTCCGGCGTGGTTCAAATGCGTTCGAAGTTGGGTGACACGGGCGAGCGGTATACGTCCACTAAAGCAATTGAGCCTTGATGATTTGACAGTCCGTGATTCGCTCTCTGGGTGACTGATCTGCCGGACGGCTGGCAAACCACGCAGCAAGACCTGAAAAAGAGTAGCCGGCATCTAAATGTATTCGCGGGTGGCCATATTGCTGAATCCCACGCAGGCATCCCTTCAGTCACGGCCCTTGCAGCCTCGACGTGCGGATTAACCTGCCCACCCTTCAGCCCCATTGCCCGGCAATGGGGCTGACGCCCCTGCCCCATCCAGCGGCCTAGAAGTAAGTGGTCGCCCCCGCGAAGAACGCCCGTCCAGGCACGTAGAAGTTGGTCGATCCGTCCCGCAGGTCCTTGTCCATCAGGTTCTGTACCCCGCCGTTCAGGGTCAGCCACTGGGTCACCGCCAGATTCGCCGTCAGGTCGTAGGTGGTGTAGGACTGCACGAAGTCATTGCCCATCCCCCGCTGCTTGCCAACGTGCTGCGCCGACAGTTCAGTGCTCAAACGGTCGTTGATCTGCCAGTCCAGCGCGCTGAATGCCGACAGCTTGGGCGAGCTGATCAGATCTTCGCCGGTGCTCAGGTTCCGGCTTTCCAGCATGTAGGTGGCGTTGGTGCGCCACGTCACGGAATCACCCAGCGGCACCCGGGCGGTGCCTTCCCAGCCACGGGTGCGGGCCTTGTCGACGTTTTCCAGCATGGTCCACCAGCGGCCCTGGTACTGTCCCAGCGGGCCGTATTCGATCTTGTCGGTGAAGTCGGTGTGGAAGTAGGTCAGGCCGGCCTCCCAGCCGTCATGATCGAAGGACAGGCCAATTTCCTTGTTGGTGCTGGTTTCCGGTGTCAGGTTCGGGTTGCCCGCCATCCAGCAACTGCCGCCGCCATAACCCAACGGACGCAACGAACCACAACCACGGCCTCCGGACTCGGTCGCCGCTCCCGCACTGCCTTCCTTCAGGCTCGGCGCACGAAAGCCCTTGGACACACCGCCGCGCACGGTCCAGTCCGGATGCGGGTGATAGACCACGTAAGCCCGCGGACTGTTGTGGTTGCCGTACTTGTCGCTGTGGTCGAAACGGTTGCCCAGGGTCAGGGACAGGTTGTCCAGCAGGAACAGTTCATCCTCGATAAAAGCCGCCGAATAATCGCCCTTCAAGGTCGAGCCATTGACCGGCGTGCCCTGGTAATCCACGGGCACGGTACCAAGGGTGTTGGTGTTGGTCAGTTCCTCACGCTTCCATTGCCCGCCCAGCGTCAGGCGCTGGTCCACCAGCAGTTCGAAGGGCATGTTGAGGCTGCCTTCGACGATCTTTTCTTCGGAGTTGGCCTTACCCACATCCAGGTCGTTGCGGTACTTGTTCAGGTAGGCATCGAGCTTGGAGGTGCCGAAACTCCAGTCGCCGCTGTGGGACAGGATGTAGCTGTCGCGGGTCAGGCGGCTGGGGCCGAAGGCGCCACCAATGGTTTCGTCCCAATCACCAAAGGTCTTCTTCGATGACCAGGCATGCTCAACGCCATGCACCGCCTCGAAGGACAGGCTCTGCGCTTCGTTGATCTGCCAGTCCAGCAGGGCATTGACGCTCTGGTCCTTGGAGCCGCCGGCGCCGTCGTCGTACATGAAATCGCCCTGGGCATCGCGCCGCGCCGCGACCTCATCCGCCGCCCGCCGCGTCACGTTGGCGCCCATGCGCAGGCCCAGGGACTCGGTCAACGGGCCCGCCGCATTCACGCTGTACTGGGTGGTCTGGCCCCGGTCGGAGTCCTTGGGCACGGTGATGTTGGTGCTGGCCGAACCGGTCCAGGTGCGCGAGACCTTGCGCGTGATGATGTTGATCACCCCGCCCATGGCGTCCGAGCCATACAACGATGACATCGGCCCCCGCACGATCTCGATGCGCTCGATCATGTTCGGCGAGATCCAGTTCAGGTCCTGGCGCGCCAGGTCGCGGCGATAACTCAGGTCGGCGGAGCTGCCGACCCGTTTGCCGTCCACCAGAATCAGCGTGTACTTGTCGTCCAGGCCCCGCAGCTTGATCTTCGACTGCTCGCCCACCGGGCCGAAACCACCGGTCACGCCCGGCACCCGGCGCAGCAGGGTGTTGAGGTCGTAGACCGGCTGGCGCTCGATTTCCTCACGGGTAATGACGCTGACGCTGGCCGGAGCATCCTTGAGGTCCGTGGCGCCGCCGGTAGCGGTGACAAACGCAGTGTCCAGTTCCAACGGCGCCGGCTTGGTCTCTTCTGGCGTCGCGCCGGCCTGCGCCAGCGGAGGCAACAGGCCGACACCGGCGCTGAGCAGAAGCGAATGGAACAGGCAGGAGCTGACTTTCATGACAAACGATCCTTGTCGATTCAATGCACCTTGGTGGTGCATCGAGGGAGAGGGGATCGAAGTGTAATGCTAATAAATATCATTTAGAAACAGGAATGTTTCTCGACCGAAACCTTTCGGCCCATGCCCCTGTGCAAACACGGCCCCGCCACCACCCCCTTTCGCGAGCGGTGACAAGGCCGATGCCGACACCGCCAAAGGCTCAGCAGACGTCTTCGTAAGGCAGGCCCACATAGTTCTCGGCAATGTTCACTAGGCCCGCGTGGGAATTGAGGAAATACTCGCGATCGGCCTCCTGCATCTTGTGGTCCCAGGCGTCCTGCTGCTCGCCGAAATCGTGCAGCAGGTTGGTCATGAACCAGCTGAAACGCTCGCCCTTCCACACCCGGCGCAAGGCCAGCTCGGAGTACTTGTCCAGCAGTTCGGTACGCCCTTCGCGGTAGACCTTGACCAGGATCCGGTACAGGTAGCACACGTCGGAAGCCGCCAGGTTCAGGCCCTTGGCGCCAGTGGGCGGGACAATGTGCGCGGCATCGCCGACCAGGAACAGCTTGCCATACTGCATCGGCTCCACCACGTAGCTGCGCAGCGGCGCGATGCTTTTCTCCAGCGCCGGCCCGGTCACCAGATCCGCTGCCACCTCCGCCGGCAGACGGGCCTTGAGCTCGTTCCAGAAGCGTTCGTCGGACCAGTCCTCGACCTTGTCGCTCAACGGCACCTGCAGGTAGTAACGGCTGCGGGTCAGGGAGCGCTGGCTGCAGAGCACAAAGCCGCGCTCATGCTGGCCGTAGATCAGCTCGTGGTTGACCGGCGGCGTATCGGACAACAGGCCCAGCCAACCGAAAGGGTACTCGCGCTCGTAGTGAGTCAGCACCTGCTCGGGAATGCTCTTGCGCGCCACGCCATGAAAACCGTCGCAGCCGGCGATGTAGTCGCAATCGATGCGGTGCTGCTGGCCGTCCTTTTCGTAGGTGAGGTAGGGCTGTGCGCCCTTCATGTCATGGGGCTGCACCTTGTCCGCGGAGTAGATGATCGGCGCCCCGCAGGCCGCGCGGGCCTCCATCAGGTCACGGGTGACTTCGGTCTGGCCGTAGACCATCACCGTCTTGCCTCCGGTCAGGGCCTTGAGGTCGATGCGCACGCGCTTGCCGCCCATCAACAGTTCCACCCCTTCGTGGACCAGGCCTTCGGCGTCCATGCGCTGGGCCACACCGGCCTCGCGCAGCATGTCCACGGTGCCCTGTTCGAGCACCCCGGCGCGGATGCGGCCGAGCACGTAATCCGGGGTCTGGCGCTCGACAATCACCGTGTCGATGCCGGCCTTGTGCAGCAGTTGGCCCAGCAGAAGGCCGGAAGGTCCAGCGCCGATAATCGCAACCTGAGTTTTCATTGTTGTCGTCTCTCAAGAGCATTCCAGTCACCGTGCAGGCGAAATCCGGAATTTATGGTTATTGTTGTACCCCTGCATTTTTGCCGACAAAAATCGCAGTAAATGGTGATAAACCAACGTAAAAATGCACTTTTGCAAACAGCGTTCGATTATCGAGCACTCCAGCCACCCCGTCGCGACAGGTCGCCTCCGATGAAAGCCAGCCGCTCCAGCATCCCGGTGTTCAAGCTCTATGGGGAAAACCAGGCCTGGCCGACCCCGGACCTGCTGCACTGCGAATCCATCCCCAAGCGCAGCAGCCTGCACCATTGGGAGATCAAGCCGCACCGTCACGCCGACCTCTACCAGTTGCTCTATGTGCAGCGCGGCCAGGCCCTGGTGGAAGTCGAGGGACGGCGCCAGGACGTGCGCGAAGCATCGATCCAGGTGGTGCCGCCGCTGATGGTCCACGGCTTTCAGTTCTCGGAAAATATCCAGGGTTACGTGCTGACCCTGGGCGCGCCTCTAGTGGCCCAACTGGAAGCGCAACTGGGCGCGCCCCTGGCCGTGCTCGCGTCTTGCGCCTGCTACCCGGTGGGCCGTGACCGCCACAGCCTCAACACCCTGTTCAAGGCGCTGATGGATGAATACGAAGGCAGCGCCGCGGCCCGCGACCTGTTGCTGCATTCGCTGGTCAACGTGCTGGTGGTGTGGATCAGTCGCCGTGGCCAACAGAACACCCCGCCGAGCAACCGCGGCGAGCGTAATCAGCAGTTGTTGGGGCATTTCATCAAGCTGGTGGAGCGCCACTATCAGGAACACCCCACGGTGGAATCCCTGGCCCATCGCATCGGCCTGTCCAGCGTGCACCTCAACACCCTGTGCCGGGAACTGGCCGGGCAGAGCGCGCTGCAGATGCTCCACCAGCGCCTGATGCTGGAAGCCAAGCGCGGGCTGATCTACACCAACATCAGCATCAGCCAGCTGTCGGACAACCTGGGGTTCAGCGACCCGACCTACTTTTCGCGCTTCTTCAAGCGCCTCAGCGGCCAGTCGCCCAATGCCTTTCGCCAGAGTGCCGGGCAAGCCCCCGGCAGCCGCTGAGCCGACGCGAGTTTTGTGCAGCTCGCCGATTTCTCTTAACAAATCTCGCCACACGCCGCCGACGGCCCTCGCCAACCCCGTCGCGAATTCTTATATGTAATTGATTTAAAACGATAAATTAAAAATAAAAGGATTGGCACGCTAGTTGAGACGCTCTGCCAGCGCCTCAGGAGCCCTCCTCCTGCCAGCGCTCCCATAACAATAAGGCAGACCTTCTCATGCATCAGACCTCCTCGCGCCTGCGCGTTCTTGCACTCACCTCCAGCCTGCTGTTTGGCGCCCACACCTCATGGGTGCAAGCCAGCGAAGGCGGCGTGTCCTCCTGGCCCATGGGCATCGAACTCTACGGCATGGGCATCCTGCCGCCGCCCGGCACCTATGCCCAGGTCTTCGTCGGCAACTACCTGGCCGACAGCCTGCGGGACAACGCGGGTCACCGCGCGGCCAGCATCGACTTGCGCGTCACCAGCGTGGTGCCACGTTTTGTCTGGGTGACCGAGCAAGAAGTGCTGGGGGGCAATCTCGGTTTCCACGCCCTGCTGCCTCTCAACGACATGCGCCTGAACATCAAGAACGGCCCCCACGATCACAAGCGCGGGATAGGCGACGCCCACCTCGGCCCGGTGCTGGGCTTTCATCACAGCGACAAGTTCCACAGTGCCCTGGGGGTCGATTTCGTGTTGCCCAGCGGTGGCGAATACAACAAGGACGACCTGATCAACCTGGGCAACCACTACTACACCGTGCAAGCGGTGTATGCCATGACCTACACCGATCCGCAGGGTTTCAACGCCGATGTGCGCCTGATGCACGACTACAACTTCGAAAACCGCGCCACCCACTATCAGTCCGGACGCGAGCTGCACGCCGACTACAGCCTCGGCTGGGGGCTGGGCAATGGCTGGGTGATCGGCGTCGGCGGGCACGCCTATCAGCAGATCAGCGACGACAAGTGCAGCGTCACCGATTGCGCCGCCGCGGCCCAGGTGCAAGCCAGTGATGGCAATCGCGGACGCTCGTTCTCCATCGGCCCGGCGGTGCAATTTCGCAGCAAGAGCGGCTGGTCGTTGAGCGCCAAATGGCAGGACGAGTCGGCGGTGCGCAACCGCGCCGAGGGCCAGACCTACTGGCTGAAATTCACCACCGCGCTCTGAATCGACAGACGCTGAATCAACACCCGTTGAATCAACGCCCCCTGAACCGCCGAACGCCGCGCCCGCTGCTGCCGAAACGCAGCAGCGGGCCGGTTCAACGGCCCTTGAGGCGATAGCTGACCTGAGCCCGGCTCATACCGAGCATCTGCGCCGCCGCGGTGATGTTGCCCCCGGAACGCTCCAGGGCCAGATGCACCAGGCGCAATTCGATCTCTTCCAACGAGGTGCTCAAGGCCGGCGCCCGGCCGGAGAGAAAGGCCTGCAAGCTGGCCAGCTCCGGCTCCTCGAGCGGCGCCTCAGCCGAGCTGGCCGCCGCTGAAGAGGGCGCTGGCTCACGCAGCGTCGGTGGTGACAGGCGCCCATCGGCGTTCAAGCCAATGGCAACCCCCGCCAGGGGCGTTCCCGCTTCGCTCAGGTGCACCACATCGATGATTTCGCCGTCGCCGGCGGCAATCACGCCGCGCTCGATGAGGTTCTGCAACTCGCGGATATTGCCGGGGAAGCGGTAGGTCAGCAGCGCATTCACCAAGCGCGTGCTGCAACCCGCCGGCTGACGCCCGTGGCGCTGGCTGAAGCGGTGCAGAAAGTAACTCAGCAGCAGGGGAATGTCTTCGCGGCGCTCGCGCAGAGGCGGCAGATGAATGGGAAACACATTCAAGCGATAGAACAGGTCCTCACGAAAGCGCCCGGCCTCCACTTCGCGCCGCAGGTCGAGGTTGGTGGCCGCGATCACTCGCACATCCACCCGCAGCGGCTCGCTGCCCCCCACCCGCTCGATCTCGCCTTCCTGCAAGGCCCGCAGGATCTTGCTCTGGGCCGAAAGGCTGAGGGTGGCGATCTCATCGAGAAACAGGGTGCCGCCATGCGCCCGCTCGAAGCGCCCCGGCCGCGAACGGTCGGCGCCGGTAAAGGCCCCCCGCTCGACGCCGAACAGCTCGGCCTCCACCAGGTTTTCCGGCAGGGTCGCGCAGTTCAGCGCCACCAGGGGCTGCTGCCGACGGCTGCTGGCCTGATGCAGATTGCGCGCGAACAACTCCTTGCCCACCCCCGACTCTCCGGTCAGCAGCACCGTGGCCTGGGTCGGCGCCACCCGCTGCAACAACTGGCTGGCGGCCACAAAGGCCGCCGAGATGCCGACCAATTGCTGTTCGCCGGGCGATACCGGTAGCTCGGCGACCTGGGTCTGTACCCCCGAGGCATAGGCGCTGCGACTGAGAAAATCCCCCGGATCGAGGTACATCAGGTCGACGTCGATGTCCTCCCACAGCTGCGCCGGCTTGCCGACAATCCGACAGGCCGGCTGCCCCATCGAGCGGCATTCCAACTCGCGAAACACCACCAGCCGCCCCAGCAGCGACGAGGCGTAGCCACTGGCATAGCCGATCTCCATCCAGCACGCCGGCTCGCCGCCCAGGCCATAGGCGGCGATGTGCTCGTCGTCTTCCAAGGAGTTGTGCCAGAGAAACTCCGAATAGAAATGGCCGATGCTGGAGTCGATCTCGAAGCGCACCACCTCGACATTGACCATGCCTTCGAGCATGTGCAGGCGCGGCCCGGCGCTGTAGAGGCTGGCGTGATCGCCGTCCGGCCACTGCTCGCTGACCTGGGCCGCGTCCCGGGCCCCGGCCTGCCAGCCGATGCGCGTGATCAGGCCACGGGCCTTGTCGAAGCCCAGAGCCTCGATCAATTCACGACGGATCGAGCCGAACGCCGACCCCTGCATCAGCATCATCCGCTGCCCACACAGCCAGATGCTGCCGTCCTGGGGGGCGAAGGCCACGGTCTCGGCCAGTTGCTCGGCCGAAGGCAGGCCGCTGGCCTCGAATTGACTGGTGCGATCGACGATCAGGCGCTTTTGCCGCCCCAGCATCTGCTTGAGGAAGTCTTCATCCGCAGGACGGCCGGGCTGGCTGGAAGGAGAACGAGTCATGGGCAATCAACAGGCAGCTCAGGGGCCTTGCAGTATGCCCCGGCGCTTTGCCGGGTCAATCGCCGTCCCTCCTGGCCGCAGGCGATGCGCAGATTCTGGCCGGTAACCGCACAGTTTCCGCAGGCGCCCCGGGAGTGCCGAGCTTTCGACGCCCTTGCGACTTCTCTGCATAAATTTCCGCAGTGCGCCCCGCACGACGGCCCTCCCGGCAACCTGGACAATCATCTAACTAATTGTTTTAAAACAATATTTTCACGAAAAACGACCGTGGCACGATAGTTGTTATGCACAGGCAGACGCTCATCCATAACAAGACAACAGGTGACCTTGCCATGCTTTCTGCCTTCCTCGCGCCTCCCCCGCCCTGCCCCTCACACCTGCGCCACGGCCCATTGCGCAACGCAGCCCGTCTCGGCTGAAACGCCGCCCTGGCGGGCACCCATCCCTACCCTCAAACGCCATCGGCTTGATTGCTGACAGCCGAGCCATGGCCACGAACAAGAGAGCACCCCATGACTGCGACTCGACCTGCCTATCAACACCTGGAACTGCAGCCCATCGCCGGACAATGGCGCGCCGGCAGCAGCGGCCAAGCGCTGGCCGTCCTCGACCCGTTCACCGAGCAATGCCTGCTGCAGATCAGCCTGGCCAACCGCCAGGACCTCGACCAGGCCTACGCCAAGGCCCGCCAGACCCAGGCCCCATGGGCCGCCAGCGCGCCTGCCCAACGCAGCCAAGTGCTGCTCAACGCCGCGCGGATCTTCGATGAGCGCCGCGAGGAAATCATCGGCTGGCTGGTCCGCGAGTCCGGCAGTACCCGGATCAAGGCGCAGATCGAATGGGGCGCGGCCCGCGCCATCATCGTCGAAGCGGCCAGCCTGCCCAGCCGGGTCCACGGGCGGATCGTCGCCTCCAACGTCCCCGGCAAGGAAAGCCGCGTCTACCGCAAGCCCCTGGGGGTGATCGGGGTGATCAGCCCCTGGAACTTCCCCCTGCACCTGAGCGCCCGCTCCCTGGCGCCGGCCCTGGCCCTGGGCAACGCGGTGGTGATCAAGCCCGCCAGCGACACCCCGGTGACCGGCGGCCTGCTGCTGGCGCGGATCTTCGAGGAAGCCGGCCTGCCCGCCGGGGTGCTCAGCGTGGTGGTCGGCACCGGGGCGGAAATCGGCGATGCCTTTGTCGAGCACCCGGTGCCGGCGTTCATTTCCTTCACCGGCTCGACCCAGGTCGGCCGCAACATCGGGCGCATCGCCAGTGGCGGCGCGCACCTCAAGCATGTGGCCCTGGAACTGGGGGGCAACAGCCCGTTCGTGGTCCTGGCCGATGCCGACCTGGAACAGGCGGTGAACGCCGCGGTGGTGGGCAAGTTCCTGCACCAGGGGCAGATCTGCATGGCGATCAACCGCATCATCGTCGAACAGCCAGTGCTGCAAGCCTTTACCCAACGCTTTGTCGAACGGGTCAAGGCCCTGCCCCATGGCGACCCGAATCTGCCGGCCACGGTGGTCGGCCCGGTGATCAACCACAAACAGCTGGCCGGCCTGCAAGACAAGATCCGCCTGGCCCTGAGCGAGGGCGCGACCTTGCTAGTGGGCGGCCCGGCCACGGGCAACGTGCTGCCACCTCATGTGTTCGGCGACGTCCGCGCCGACATGGAAATCGCCCGCGAAGAAATCTTCGGCCCCCTGGTGGGCATCCAGAGCGCACGGGATGCCGAGCACGCCCTGGAGCTGGCCAATGCCAGCGAGTACGGCCTGTCCAGCGCGGTGTTCAGCGCCAACCCGGAGCGTGGCGTGCAGTTCGCCCAGCGCCTTCATGCGGGGATGAGCCACGTCAACGACATGCCGGTCAACGATGAGCCCAACGCGCCCTTTGGCGGCGAGAAGAACTCGGGCCTGGGCCGTTTCAACGGCGACTGGGCAATCGATGAATTCACCACCGACCACTGGATCACCCTGCAACACACACCGCGCCCCTATCCGTTCTGAACAGGGCGCCTGTCCACCGAATCACCCCATAACAATACGGAGTACGCAATGTCCTCGCTCCTTGACAGCCCAACTGTGAAACGAAGCCTTGCCCTGTGCCTGAGCCTGCCCCTGGCGGTGCTGGCGACAACGGCCGCCGCCGATGGCGACGGCGTCTGGAAAAGCGGTGAAAACGTCTACGCCAAGGTCTGCGGCCACTGCCACGAAAAGAACGTCGGCCCGCAGATCAAGGGACGCCAACTGCCAACGCCCTACATCACCGCGGTGGTGCGCAACGGCTTTCGCGCGATGCCGGCCTTCCCGGCGTCGTTCATCGACGACAACGCCTTGCAGCAGGTCGCCGACTACATCTCCAAAGCCCCGGCCACGGCCGCCCAACCCTGAGGAGACGCCCATGAACATTGAACGTCGCGCGTTGCTCAAGGGCATGGCCCTGGGCGGTCTGGCCAGCGTCGCAGTGACCGGCCCGGGCCTGAGCCTGGCCAACGGCGTACTGGGCCCGTCCGCGGGCAGGCGCCTGCCCACCCTGGCCCTGGTCAGCGCCGCCGTCGCCGACTCGGCTTTCGTCCAGGGAGTCAACGCCAGCTCGGTGGCGCGCCAGGTCAGCGTGCAACGCTGGGAGGCCAGCCTGGCGTCGATCCAGGCGCTGCAACAACGCCTGGGCAGTGGCCAGCGGCAACGCATCATCGGCCTGCTGGACGATGCCAGCGCCGCGCTGGTGCTCGACCAGGCCCGCAGCGCCGGAGCCCGAGTGCAATGGCTCGGCCAGCACCACAGCGATGCGCGGACCTCGCGCCACCAACTGCTGGGCACCACGGCCGCCCATGGCTGCGCCTTGCAACTGGGCCTGCAACTGAACGCCTGTGGCGCCGGTTTCAGCCTCAGCGAGCAGCGCCTGCTGGCACAGCCGGCGTTCCAGGCCGGCGCCCGCGCTCGCGACCCACGCAGCGCCGAACAATGGGCCGCCACCCTGGGCTACAGCCTGGCCGAACTGGCCAGCGGCCGTCTCGGCCAGGCGCCGTTGGCCAGCCCCCGGGCCGTGCCATTGAGCGGCCATTTCGTTTCGTTCTCGATTGAGGCTTGAAGGAGCTGATCCAATGACTGAGCAAACCCAGAAGCCACTGTTGCCCCGGGGCGTGAATGCAGCCCACTTCAACCAAGCCATCGCCCAGTTCCGTGCCCTGCTGGGGGACGAGAACGTGCTGGTCAAGGACGACCAGCTGGTGCCCTACACCAAGATCATGATGGCGGTGGACACCGCCGAGCACATGCCCTCGGCCGCCGTCACCGCCACCAGCGTCGAGCAGGTGCAAGGGGTGGTGAAGATCTGCAACGAGCACAAGATTCCGGTCTGGACCATCTCCACCGGCCGCAACTTCGGCTACGGCTCGGCAGCGCCCGGCCAGCGCGGCCAGGTGATTCTCGACCTGAAGAAAATGAACAAGATCCTCCACGTCGACCCGCAATTGTGCACCGCGCTGGTGGAGCCCGGAGTCACCTACCAGCAGCTCTACGACTACATCCAGGAACACAACCTGCCGCTGATGCTGTCCTTCTCGGCGCCCTCGGCCATCGCCGGTCCCCTGGGCAACACCATGGACCGCGGCGTCGGCTACACCCCCTACGGCGAACACTTCCTGATGCAGTGCGGCATGGAGGTGGTGCTGGCCAACGGCGACGTCTATCGCACCGGCATGGGCGGGGTCAAAGGCGACAACGCCTGGCAGGTGTTCAAGTGGGGCTACGGCCCGACCCTGGACGGCATGTTCACCCAGGCCAACTACGGCATCTGCACCAAGATGGGCTTCTGGCTGATGCCCAAGCCGCCGGTGTTCAAGCCGTTCGAGATCAAGTTCGAGAACGAGTCGGACATCGCCGAGATCGTCGAATTCATCCGCCCGCTGCGCATCGCCCAGGTGATTCCCAACTCGGTGGTGATCGCCGGCGTGCTGTGGGAGGCCGCCACCTGCAACACCCGCCGCGCCGACTACACCCAAGAGCCGGGCGCCACCTCCGAGGCAATCCTCAAGCAGATCCAGAAGGACAAGAACCTCGGCGCCTGGAACGTCTACGCCGCCCTGTACGGCACCCAGGAGCAGGTGGACGTCAATTGGAAGATCGTCAATCAGGCCCTCAAGGCCCTGGGCAAGGGACGCCTCGTCACCCAGGAGGAAGCCGGCACGACCCAACCCTTCCTGTACCGCTCGCAACTGATGTCCGGGGTGCCCAACCTGCAGGAATTCGGCCTGTACAACTGGCGCGGCGGCGGTGGCTCGATGTGGTTCGCGCCGGTGAGCCAGGCCCGCGGCAGCGAGTGCAACAAGCAGCAGGCCCTGGCCAAGCGGATCCTCAACAAGCACGGCCTGGACTACGTGGGCGAATTCATCGTCGGCTGGCGCGACATGCACCACGTGATCGACGTGCTGTACGACCGCAGCAACCCGGAGGAAACCCGCCGCGCCAACGCCTGCTTCGCCGAACTGCTGGATGCGTTCGAACAGCAAGGCTATGCCGTGTACCGGGTCAACACCGCCTTCCAGGAGCGGGTGGCGCAGAGCTACGGCCCGGTCAAGCGCAAGGTCGAGCACGCCATCAAGCGCGCCCTGGACCCGAACAACATCCTTGCCCCGGGCAAGTCCGGGATCGACCTGGCCAACCCCTTCTAAGTCGCTGACACGCCCCGTCGGCAGCACGCCACGGGGCCCCTTGAACCACAGGAAAACCCATGAAGTACACCCCACTGCTCGCAGCCCAGGCGCTGCTGCTGGTCGCGCCACTGGCCCTGGCCGACGGCGACGCGGTCCTCGGCAAGGCCCTGTTCAGTGCCCAATGCGGCTTTTGCCACAGCACCGAGAACGGCAAACACCTGATGGGCCCCAGCCTGCACCAAGTCTTTGGCCGGGCCAGCGGCCAGGCCCCGGGCTTCAGCTATTCCAGCGCCCTGCAAGGCGCCGGCCTGCAATGGAACGACGCCAGCCTGGAGCGCTGGCTGAGCAACCCGGCGACCCTGGTGCCGGGCAACAACATGTTGTTTCCCGGCCAGCCCGATCCACAGAGCCGGCAGCACCTGATTGCCTACCTGAAAAGCCTGCACTGAGGCCGCAGGCAGCGACGCCTCAACTAGCACTGCGCTGAAACGAAAACGCCCGGAGCATGGCCCCGGGCGTTTTTTTACGCGTCGAACAACCGCGCGTCAGGCTTTGCGGGTACGCGGCAAGAGGATCGCCAACACCCCGAACAGCGGCAGGAACGAGCACAGGTAGTACACGTACTCGATGCCATGGATGTCCGCCAGGTGCCCCAGCAGCGCCGCGCCGATCCCGCCAAAACCGAACATCAGGCCGAAGAACACCCCGGCGATCATGCCGACGTTGCCCGGCACCAGTTCCTGGGCGTAGACCACGATGGCGGAGAACGCCGAGGCCAGGATGAAGCCGATCACCACGCTGAGGACGCTGGTCCAGAACAGGTCGACATGGGGCAGCAACAGGGTGAACGGTGCCACCCCGAGGATCGAGAACCAGATCACCGCCTTGCGCCCGATCTTGTCGCCGATCGGCCCGCCGAAGAAGGTCCCCGCCGCCACCGCGCCAAGGAACAGGAACAGGTGCAGTTGCGAGCTGGCCACCGACAGGTCGAACTTCTCGATCAGGTAGAAGGTGAAGTAGCTGGTGAAACTGGCCATGTAGAAATACTTGGAGAACACCAGCAGCCCAAGGACCACCAGGGCGCCGATCACCCGCTTCCTCGACAGGCCGTGCGTGGCTGCCTGCCCCTGCTTGAGCTTGTGCAGGCGCAGGTGGTTGGCGTACCAGCGGCTGATGGCGTAGAGCAACACCAGGGCAAACAGCGCGAACAGGCCGAACCAGGCCACATTGCCCTGGCCGTAGGGAATGATGATGGCCGCGGCCAGCAAGGGGCCGAACGCGGTGCCGGCATTGCCGCCGACCTGAAAGCTCGACTGCGCCAGGCCGTAGCGCCCGCCGGACGCCAGCCGGGCGACCCGCGAGGCTTCCGGGTGGAAGGTCGAGGAGCCGATGCCGATCAACGCGGCCGCCAGCAGGATCAGGGCAAAGCTGCCGACCTGGGACATCATCAGGATGCCGATCAGGGTGCAGATCATGCCCGCCGGCAACAGGAACGGCAGCGGCCGCCGATCGGTGTAAAAGCCGACCCAGGGCTGCAACAGCGAGGCCGTGAGCTGGAAGGTCAGGGTGATCAGGCCGACCTGGGTGAAGCTCAGGCCATAGTTGCTCTTGAGCATCGGGTAGATCGCCGGCAACACCGCCTGGATCAGGTCGTTGATCAAATGGGCCAGGGCCACCGCACCGATGATGCGCAGGACCAGGGGGCTGCTTTGCGAAGCAGAAGAAGCCGTCGTTGCGACGGTCTGAGGGTTGCTGCTAGCCATAGGATTTTCCGTACAACGGGTGGGTGCACAGGGGCAGGTGCGCCAATGTGCCATTTTTCAGTGCGCTCGCGCCATCCCATTAGCTTGCTAACGACTTTGCCCAGCCGACTGATAGCCCATCGCCATGGTCTGAATCTTGCTCCTGCCGCCACACCAACCCGACGCCCTTACCCAGGGTGGCGAAAATGGGAAGTAACGCTACAGCGCCGGCAGGATCCTGGCGCCGGTTGCACACTTTCCGAGGCGATTTTACGAGGGCACAGGGTCCGGGCCAGCCGCCTCGACCGCACGCCAATGGTGCGTGGTGCCCAAAGGAGCAGTAGTGCATGCATCTATTTCTGGCACCGGGCATGGCGTTGTTGGGGCGTTTTGGCTTCGCTCGCAAATTCCAGCTGTTGTTTCTGCTGTTCATCCTGCCGCTGCTGGGCAGTCTGTGGATGATCGGCCAGGACTACCGCGACAGGCTTGGCCTGATGGCCACCGAACGTTCCGGGATCCGCCAACTGCAAGCCCTGGATACCCTGGACAACCTGCTGACCGCGCAGCGTGATCGGGCCGCCCGCTGGCGCGCCACCGAGACCAACCGCCAGCCGACGCCGGCGACCCTCGCCGCGGTGGCGGCGTTCGATGCGGTCCAGCCCGGCCTGCTCCAGGCCAGCGAAGAATTGGGCAATGCCCTGCACCAGGCCGGCGCCGAGGACGACACCCTCGCTCGCTACCGGGCGCTGCAAGGCAGCCTGCAAGGGCTGGACTCGAAAAGCCTGGCCAGTGTCGGCTGGTGGCCGGACGGCTACGAACGCTTCACTTCAGCCCTCGGCGCCCTGCAGGCGCTGCGTGAGCAGATCGCCATGGACAGCCGCCTGACCCTGGCCCCCTGGCTGGAGACCTACCTGTTGACGCAGATTGCCACCCAGCATGCCCCGGACCTGATCGAGCGGGTCGGGCGCCTGGCGGCGGTTGGCCAAGCCTCGGTGGTATCGGGCCAGTTCACCCTGCAAAGCCGTCTGCAACTGCGGGACTTGCGCAGCCGCATCGGCGATGCCCGAGAACAACTGAGCAAGACCGGCAGCCTGCTGGAAGCCCGCCTGCCCAGCGAACTGCAAGCCTGGGCCGGGCGCTATCACGACAGCCTGAAGCAGCTGGATGAACAGTTGAAAGTGCTGGACGACGGCCTGTTCGCCGGCAACATCAACCTCAAGCCGGAACCCTTCGAACAAGGCCTCGATGCCCTGCTGGGCCAGCTGGCGAGCTTGCGCCAGGACTCCCTCGGCGCCCTCGACAGTCGCCTGGAGCACTACCAGGGTTCGGCCCTGCGCCAGCTGATCCTGGTGGCCACGGTGCTGGGCTGCCTGGTGCTCGCCGCGCTGTACCTGTTCGTCTGCCTGCAAGCCTCGATCCGCCGCAGCGCCAGCGGCATCACCCTGCTGGCCGAAGCCCTGCGCGATGGCAATCTGTGCCTGCAAGTGCCGGTACAGGGCCGCGATGAGCTGGCGCTGATCAGCACCGCGCTGAACGTGGCCGTGGTGCAACTGCGTGGCAGCCTGCAAGGGGTGGATCACGAAACCCTGCAACTGGGGGATGCAGTGCGCAGCCTCAACCAGCACGCCAGTGGCGCCCTGAGCGAAGTCGAGGCCCAGCAACAGCAGATCAGCCAGATTGCCGCCGCCGCCACGCAACTGGCCGCCACGTCCCAGGGGGTCGCACAGAGCTGCGAACAGGCCTCCGACAGTGCCCAGCAGACCCGACGCATCGCCAGCGACAGCAGCCAAGACAGCCAGCGCACCACCGCCAGCATCCAGCAACTCAACCAGCGCCTGAACGACACCGCGGCCGCCCTGGGCCGGGTCAGCGAGCAAGGGCAGCAGATCCAGCTGGTGGTGGACACCATTCGCGGCGTGGCCGAGCAGACCAACCTGCTGGCGCTGAACGCCGCCATCGAAGCGGCGCGCGCCGGGGAGCAGGGCCGGGGCTTTGCCGTGGTCGCCGACGAAGTGCGCAGCCTGTCGCAACGCACCCAGTCGTCCACGGCGCAGATCGCCGCCACCGTGGACAGCCTGCGCAGCACGGTGAATGAAGCGGTGAGCCTGATGGAGGCCGCTTGCGGCCAGGCCCAGAGCGACGCCCAGTCGGTGACCGGCCTGGGCCTGCGCCTGGTGGAGATCGCCGATGCAGTGCAAGGGGTCAGCGACACCCTGGCGCAGATCGCCACCGCCGTGGAAGAACAGGCCTGCACCGCCGATGAAGTCAGCAGCAACATCCAGCACGTGGATCAGGCGGCGGTGCGCCTGCTGGAGGGGGCCCGGGCAGTGAACCTGGCCGCGGACAGCTTGAACCAGGGCAGTCGGGCCCTGAGCGTCAACACCGGGCGCTTCCAACTGGCCTGACGCCGAAGGTCCTCAAGCCTTCAGCCGAGCCTCGGGGAAGTCCGCCTCGAGCTCGGCCTTGAGCCATTGGATAAACCATTCCACGTCCTCGGACCATTCAGCGTCCGGGGTCAGTACGCGGTAGCTTTCCAGCTTCACCTGATCGTCCAGCACCCGCACCAGGGTGCCGGCCTTGAGCTCCTCGCGCACCAGCACTTCATTGGCCAGGGCAATGCCGCCGCCGCTTTCGGCCACCGACAGGGCGTGGTCGTTGTTCACGTAGATCAGGTCGGACGTGAGGTGGATATCCAGGCCATTGGCGGCGAACCACAGGTTCCACCACTCGCCGTCATCGAAGTGGATCAGCGCGTGGCGGGCCAGGTCCGCCGGCTCGCGGATCGCCTCGATGCTGGCCAGGTAGGCCGGGGTGCAGATGGGGAACACCCGGGGGCAGATCAGGCTGACCCGCGATTCGGGGTACTGCCCGTCCAGGCCGTAGGCGATCCCCAGGTCGGCACTCTTGGCGTCGACTTCGGTGAAGGTCGAATTCGGTTCGATGGCGAACTTCAGGCCCGGGCGCACATGGCGCAGCGCCTCCAGGCGCGGGGTCAGCCAGCGCTTGGCAAACCCCGGCACCACCATGATCCGCAGCCAGCGCTCGGCGGTCCTGGGCTGGGCTTCGCGCCCGGCCTCGATGATCAACTGCAGGGCCGCGGCAATCTTGCGGTGGTACTTCTCCCCCGCCGGGGTCAGGACCACCCCGCGCGAGGTGCGTTCGAACAACTGCACGCCGAGCCAGTCCTCCAGCAGCTTCACATGACGGCCGATGGCCGGCTGGGTGACATGCAGCGACCTGGAGGCTTCGACATAGCTGCCCAGGCGGGCCGCGGCATCAAAAGCCCGCACCGCATTCAACGGTGGCAAACGCTGTTCGGCCATGGTTTAGCCCGCCCCTTGCTATTAAATTATTTAACAGCTGGTATGTTAAAATTGATGTTTCGCCCCCGCAACCCCTCACTGATAATCAGCCCCAGCAGAACCATAAGAACCCGCGAAAAGCCGCTAAAAACAGGCTTCCCACGCATCCGAACACATCTCGATCCTGCCCTAAGAAAAACAATATCCATGGCCTGCACGACAGCCCATGGGGGAATCGGAGGTAAGGCATGAATGCCCTGCATTCGCTGCAAACACTGGCGGTGTCCATCCGCTCGGTGCGCAAGGTCTACGGCGATCCACACAGCGGCCCGGTGGCCCTGAAGCACATCGACCTGGACATCCGCGACAACGAATTCTTCACCCTCCTGGGGCCCTCCGGCTGCGGCAAGACCACGCTCTTGCGGATGATCGCCGGCTTCGAATTCCCGACCCAGGGCGAGATCCTCCTCTACGGCGAGAACATCGCCGAGCGGCCGCCCTTCGAGCGTCCGGTGAACACCGTGTTCCAGCATTACGCGCTGTTCCCCCACATGACCCTGGCCGAGAACCTGGCCTTCGGCCTGGAGTCGCGGCCCATGGGCCAGGTGCTGAGCAAGGCGCAGATCGCCGAACGGGTGCGCGAGATGCTGGCCCTGGTGCAGATGGAGCGCTTCGCCGGGCGCAAGCCCAACCAGCTCTCCGGCGGCCAGCAGCAACGCATCGCCCTGGCCCGGGCCCTGGCGCCCCATCCCAAGGTGCTGTTGCTGGACGAACCGCTGTCGGCCCTGGACCTCAAGCTGCGCCAGGCCATGCGCGAAGAACTCAAGGCGATCCAGGCCAAGACCGGCATCACCTTCATCTTCGTCACCCATGACCAGGAAGAAGCCCTGACCCTGTCCGACCGCATCGCCGTCCTGTCCGAAGGCGAGGTGCAGCAAGTGGGCCGCCCGGAAGAGATCTACGAGCAGCCGCGCAATCGCTTCGTCGCCGACTTCATCGGTGAAACCAACTTCATCCAGGCCCAGGTCAAGCGTATCGAGGCCGGCCTGGCCTGGTTCAGCGGGCCCGCCGGAGAGGCCCTGCCGGCGCAACCGTGCAGCGGGGTCAAGGTCGGCCAGCAGGTCACCCTGTCGCTGCGCCCGGAGCGCCTGCACCTGCGCAGCGAAGCCGTGGAGGGGGCCCTGGCGTGCCGCATCGAGGCGCAGATCTACCTGGGCACCGACCTGCAATACCAGGTCAGCCTCGGCGACGGCACGCGCCTGACCGTGCGCACGCCCAACAGCCTCGAACAGCATCCGCGCCTGAGCGTGGGCAGCCATGCCGGGCTGCTGTTCGAACGCGGCAGCGCCAGCGTCCTGCTGGATTGACCACGAGGATTCGCCATGCACGCCTCATCGATTTCCCAGCACCTGGAACGGCGCAAGGCCTTGCGCAGCGTTCTCGGAGTCAGCCCGGCGCTGATCGCCATCGGCCTGTTCCTGATCGTGCCGATCCTCATTGTCATCGGCTATTCGCTGATGGAAGCCAACCCCTACGGCGGTGTGAACAAGGTTTTTAGCAGCGACGCCTACACCGCCCTGCTGTTCGAACAGCAACTGGATGACAGCCTGGCCTTCACCGACTCCTACCTGCTGATCGCCCTGCGCTCCATCGGCATCGCCGGGCTGACCACCCTGATCACCCTGCTGATCGGTTTTCCGGTGGCGGTGTGGCTGGCCATGCAACCGGTGCAGCGCCGGGGCCTGCTGATCTTCCTGATCACCGTGCCGTTCTGGGCCAACCTGCTGATCCGCACCTACGCCTGGATCCTGCTGCTGCGCAATACCGGGGTGATCAACAACAGCCTGATGGACCTGGGGCTGATCCACGAACCGCTGCAACTGCTGTACACCGACGGCGCGGTGCTGCTGGGGCTGGTCTACACCTACGCGCCCTTCGTGGTGCTGCCGATCTACGCCACCCTGGAAAAGATGGACATCCGCCTGCTGGAAGCCGCCCAGGACCTCTACGCCGGACGCTGGCGCACCTTGCGCAAGGTGGTGCTGCCAATCGCCAAGCCGGGGATCTTCGCCGGGGCGATCCTGACCTTCGTGCCCTGCCTGGGGGCGATGATCGCCCCGGAACTGCTGGGGGGCGGCACCCGGATGATGCTCGGCAACCTGATCTTCCGCCAGTTCAGCGACGCCCGTAACTGGCCCTTCGGCGCCGCCCTGTCGCTGGTGCTGATGGCCGCGGTGATGCTGGTACTGACCGTCTACGCCCTGCGCGCCCAACGCCAGCGAACCCTTCAGGAGGGCGCATGATGATCCGCCTGTTCAAACGCAACGGCCTCGGTGTTCAGGACTTTCCCGGCTTCGGCGGCTTCAGTTTCCTGTTCTACCTGTACCTCTACGCGCCGATCCTGGTGCTGGTGGTGTTCTCCTTCAACGCCAACCAGTCGGCCACGGTTTGGAGCGGCTTCAGCCTCGACTGGTACCGCGCAGCGTTTGCCAACCAGGCCCTGCGCCAGGCGGCGGGCAACAGCCTGCTGATCGCCGTGTGCGCCAGCATGGCGGCCACGGCGATTGCCACCCTGGCGGCCCTGGGCACCTCACGCGGAGCAAAGTTCAAGGGCCTGCAACTGTCCATGGGCGCCATCATGCTGCCCCTGGTGCTGCCGGAAATCGTCGTCGGCGTGGCCACCCTCGCACTGTTCTCGACGCTGGGGCTGTCCCTGGGCTACGGCAACCTGATCATCGCCCACACGGTGTTCTGCATCCCCTTCGCCTACTTGCCGATCCGCGCCCGCCTCAACGACATGGACCTGTCCCTGGAGCACGCGGCGGCGGATCTGTACGCCGGCCCCTGGCGCACCTTTCGCAAGGTGACCCTGCCGCTGCTGATGCCGGGGATCGTCTCCGGGCTGATGCTGGCCTTCATCGTCTCCCTGGATAACTTCGTGATCTCGATGATGGTGTCCCAGGCGGGCACCACCACCCTGCCGATCTTCATCTTCGGCCTGTTGCGCATGGGCGTGACACCCGACGTCAACGCCGTGTCGACGCTGATCCTCGGCGTCTCGGTGCTGTTCGTCAGCCTCTCTTACCTGTTGAGCAAGAAACACCCTTGAACCGTCCACTGACCTTGGGGAAATGCCATGAGCAAGTTGATCGCAAGTCTGGGAACCTCGCTGCTGCTGAGCCTGCCACTGGCGGTACAGGCCGCCGAGAAACTCAACGTCGTGAGCTGGAGCGGCTACTTTTCGCCGGAGATTCTCGCCAAGTTCCAGAAGCAGACCGGCATCGAGGTCACGGTGGACTCCTACGACTCCAACGAAACCCTGCTGGCCAAGCTGAAGCAGGGCGGCACCGGTTATGACGTGGCGATCCCGTCCCACCAGTTCATTCCGATCCTGATCCAGGAGCAGTTGCTGGAACGCTTCGATCCGGCCAAAGAGCCCTACTACGCCAGCGTGGTCGACAACCTGAAGCAGCCGACCTGGGACCCTCAAGGCGCCTACTCGGTGCCCTTCATCTGGGGCACCACCAGCGTGGTGCTCGACGGCGAACGCTACAAGGGCCCGAGCGACAGCTACAAGGTGCTCTACGAGCCGCCGGCAGAGCTGCAGGGCCGGATCAACATGTTCGACTCGGTGAGCGAAGTGATCGACATGGCCAGCCTGTACCTGAACATTCCGCTGTGCAGCGAAGACCCCAAGCAGATGCAGCAGATCCTGGGCCTGCTCAAGGCGCAGAAGCCCTACGTCAAGACCTACAGCTCCAAGGCCGGGGCGATCCGCGAGAACCTCGCGGCCGGGGAAATCGACATGTCGATGTTCTGGGGCGGCTCGTCGATGCGTGCCCGGGAGATGAAGCCCAGCCTGAAATACCTCTACCCGAAAGAAGGCGTGCTGGCCTGGGTGGACAACATGGTCATCCCCAAGGGCAGCAAGCACCCGGCGAACGCCAAGGCCTTCATCGCCTTCCTCAGCCAGCCCGAGAACGCCGCCATGACCCAGAACTTCCTCAAGCACCAGAGCCCGATCAAGGGCGTCGAACCCTTCCTCGACGCAGGCCTGAAGGATGCCCCCGAGCTGCACATCCCCGAGGGCACCAAAGTGGTTTTCAGCCAGACCTGCGGCGAAGGCGCGATCCGCCTCGCCGACCGCCTGTGGACCAACCTGATGCGCTGACCTGCGTTGACTTCTGCCGCCCCGGCCTGGATGCCGGGGCGTTTCTAAAGCCGTTTGAAAGGCCCCTGCCATGATCGCCAATCCCCCCAGCGAGCTGGTCCTGCTCCAGGCCCATGAACTCGCCGAGCGTATCCGCCTGCGTCAGGTTTCCTGCCGGGAAGTGATGCAGACCTACCTTGCCCACATCGAGCGCTACAACCCCCTGGTCAATGCCCTGGTCAGCCTGCAACCGGCCGACAGCCTGCTGGCCCAGGCCGACCAGCGCGACGCCGAACTGGCCCGTGGCCAGTACCGTGGCTGGATGCACGGCCTGCCTCACGCGATCAAGGACCTGTCCCTGACCCAGGGCATCCGCACCACCCTGGGCTCGCCGCTGTACCGGGATTTCATCCCCGAGCGCGACGGCATCATGGTGGAACGGATCAAGGCCGCCGGGGCGATCCTTATCGGCAAGAGCAACACCCCGGAATTCGGCCTCGGCTCGCAGACCTACAACCCGCTGTTCGGCGCCACCGGCTGTGCCTATGACCCAAGCAAGACCGCCGGCGGCAGCAGTGGTGGTGCCGCCGCGGCGCTGGCCCTGCACCTGGTGCCGGTGGCCGACGGCAGCGACATGATGGGCTCGCTGCGCAACCCGGCGGCCTTCAACAACATCTTCGGTTTCCGCCCGTCCCAGGGCCGGGTGCCCTTCGACGACAGCAGCGACCTGTTCATCGACCAGCTCGGCTACGAAGGCCCCATGGCCCGCAGCGTGCGCGACGCAGCGCTGCTGCTGTCGGTGCAGGCCGGCGGCGATGCGCGGGCGCCGCTGTCCATCGCCGAATCGGGCCAGGGCTTCGCCGCGCCACTGGAGCGCGACTTCAAGGGCACGCGCCTGGGTTGGCTGGGGGACTTCAACGGTTACCTGCCGATGGAAAAAGGTGTGCTGGAACTCTGTGAAAAGGCCTTGGGCGATTTCCGCAGCCTGGGCTGCAGCGTCGAACCGGCCAGCCCGGACTTCACCCCCGAGCGCCTGTGGAGCAGCTGGCGCACCTTGCGCCACTGGATGGTCGCCGGGTCCCTGGGCAGCACCTATGCCGACCCACACAAGCGCGCGCAGCTCAAGGCAGAAGCCATCTGGGAAGTGGAGAACGGCCTCAAGCTGTCCGCCAGCAAGGTCTTCGACGCCTCAGTGATTCGCAGCGACTGGTACCGCGCCATTTCAAAGCTGTTCGAACGCTTCGACTACCTGCTGCTGCCCAGCGCCCAGGTCTTCCCCTTCGACAAGAACACCCCTTGGCCGTGCAGCATCGAAGGCGCGGCCATGGACACCTATCACCGCTGGATGGAGGTGGTGATTCCCGGCACCTTGTCCGGCTGCCCGGTGGCCAGCGTGCAGGCCGGCTTCAACGCCGACGGCCTGCCCATGGGCCTGCAGATCATCGGCAAGCACCAGGCCGACTTCGCCGTCCTGCAACTGGCACACGCCTACGAACAGGCCAGCCGCTGGTTCCAGCGCTGCCCATCGCCACTGATTTCGGGGGGGAAGGGATAAACGGTTGATAGCGTAGATAATTTTTTTATAAAAACGCTTGACGCATCGTCGTTCCGAGCGAATAATGCGCGCCACTTGGCTACATAGCTCAGTTGGTTAGAGCATAGCATTCATAATGCTGGGGTCCGGGGTTCAAGTCCCTGTGTAGCCACCAAGTACTAAAAACGGCTTACCGCAAGGTAAGCCGTTTTTTTATGCCCGCGAAAAAGTACCGGGGATTACGCCGCATTGATCCACAAACGCGACACCCGCATTGAGCACCGCCACTGGCTGGGATAGAACACTCCGGCAGTGTGTGTGAGAGCTGCGCCATCCTCACTTCAAGGGCTCGATAATGACAATAAAAAACCACGCAACTTCAGTCGCCCCCTGGCTGTTCTCGCTTCTGGCAATCGCCTGTACCCCAACCTTTGCCGAACAGGCACCTACCCCGCCTTCCAACCTGTTGACCGCCGCCGTGGCCTGGAAGCAGACCGCCGCCGAATTCGAGGCGCTGTACTACCAGGGCTTCAACATCGCCCGCCTGCAACTGGACCGTGCCCTGCAGGAGCACAAGGCCGGCGACCGGCCGCTGGCGATCATCAGCGACGTCGACGACACCGTGCTCAGTAGCAACAGCTACTGGGGCTACATGATCAATTCGGGGAAAGAGTTCTTCGACGACGAGGCCTGGGACAAGTGGGTCGCGGACAATGGCCCGGTGGCCACTCCGGGCGCCGTGGAATTCCTCAAGTACGCCCAGTCCAAAGGCGTCGAGGTGTTCTACGTCACCAGCCGCGACCAGGGCGAAAAGACCTACGACTACGCTCTGGCCAACCTGCGCAAGAACCAGTTGCCCTACGCCGATGAACAGCACCTGACGGTGTACCGCGACAGCTCCAACAAGGAGCCACGGCAGCAGGAAATCGCCAAGGACCACAACGTGGTGCTGATGCTGGGCGACAACCTCAACGACTTCAAACGCAAGTACTACGTAGCCGACGTCAAACAGCGCAGCAGCCTGATGACCGAGGACAAGCAGCAGTTCGGGCGCAAGTTCATCCTCTTCCCCAACCCCACCGACGGCCATTGGTTGAAAGCAATCTTCGGTGATTCCGAACCGCCGGCCACGCCGGAAAACCGCGCCAAGTTCAAGGCGGCGGCCGGAGCTAACGCCTGGCAGGTGAAAGACTAACCACGCAACACCACAGCCCCCGCACAGGGGTGGTCATGGCTCCCTTCGAGCCATGACCCGCTACAGCGACCATCGCACCGTCACCATGGCATTGCGCGGTTCACCATAGATGTCATTGCCGTAGTAGGTATTGGTGCTGATGCTCTGGTAGTACTTCTTGTCGAAGACGTTGTTCAGGTTAAGCCGAAACTCAAGGTGTTCGGACGCCTGATAGCGAGTCATCAGGTCCACCAGGGCATAGCCTTTCTGTTCGACGTACATCGGCGTGCCCGAGTCGTAGAAATTCACATCCTTGTTGTAGATCCGGTTCTGGCTATAGAGCCCCCCGCCCACAGTCCAACGATGCAAGTCTCCCGGCAGTTGGTAAGTGGTAAAGGCCTTGAACACGTGACGTGGAATATCGGTGTCGAACAGGCGGCCGACATTGTCCTCGTTGCTGTCCTTGCGATACTTGGCCTGGGCATAGGTGTAGCCCGCCCCCAACTCCCAACCCGGCGCCAGCTTACCGTTGACCTCAAGCTCGATACCTTCGCTGCGCACCTCGCCGCTGGCTTCGTAGCACTGCAGGCTGGAGCACTGAGCGCTGACCACCTGCTTGGCGCGATTGACCTGGTCGATCCTGAACACCGCAGCGCTGGCGGTCAGGGCCCCCTCGAAGTATTCGCCCTTGATGCCCGTCTCGTAGTTCTTGCCGACTACGGGCTTGATCAAGCCACCGGAGCTGTCCACTTCCGCTTGTGGGCTAAAGACATCGGTGTAGCTGACATACACCGAGTGATGGGCGTCAAGGTCGTAGACCATGCCGGCATAGCGGGTGAGGTTGCGGGTGACCTTGTAGTCGGTGCTGGAGGCGGTGCGCACCCCGGCAAAGCGCGTATCCACATCGTAGTCGTACCAGTCCAGGCGACCGCCCAGAATCAGGGTCAGGGGCTCGGCGAGGCTGAAACGTGAGGTGAGGTAGAAGCTTTTCAGCTCGGAGTTGCGCTCCTGGCGCCAGTAATCCAGGTCCATCTGCGGCTTGGGCACGCTATGGGGATCGGGACGGTAGATGTTGGTCCGCGTCTCGTTGTCCTGGAAATTGCCCTTGCCGCGAAAGGCCAGCTCACGCTGACTGGCCCCCACCACCAGCTCATGCTCACGCCCGAACAGGGCAAACGGCCCGGAAGCGAAGAGGTCGTAGCTGCCTTGCTGATCCTTGTAGTGGTACTGACCGACGTACTGGCCGAACTCGTCGAAATCGGCGCCGAAACGCTCGGTCATCGAACCGAGCATCTGCAAGTCGGACCAGGACTTGCTGGCCGACAGCAACAATTTCCAGGCGTTGTCGAAGCGGTACTCCAGGCGACCAAAGGCCGTGACGTTGTTCTGGTCCCAGTACTCCCAGTCACTGCCCAGGTAGGCCGAGCGCGACAGGGGCAGGTGCCGGCCGTCAATCGCCGCAGGCAGCCCGCCCCAGGTCGTGGTGGTGTGCGACGCCTGATTGGTAGCGCCCACGGTCAGCGTGGTGTTGTCATTCAAGTCGGCCTCGACAATGCCGTAGAACACCGAACGCTCGGCATCGGCCACGTCCTGGAAACTGTTCTTGCTCTGGTAGGCAGTCACCAGGCGCCCGCGCAACGTGCCACTGTCATTGAGGGCACTGGAGGCATCGATTTCGCTGCGGTAATTGTCCCAACTGCCGGCACTGGCAGTGATGCTCAGACGCGGTGCGGCAGTGGGCCGCTTGCGCACCATGTTGATCGCCGCCGAGGGGCTGCCCGTCCCCTGCATCAGGCCAGCGGCGCCACGCATGACTTCGACCCGATCGAAGATCGCAGTGTCGGCCGCAGTGCTCATGTCCCGGCTCAGGTAATGCGACATGTCGTTGGCCAGGCCATCGACCATGAGGTTCTGTACTTCAAAACCCCGCGAATAGAAAATCGGCCGCTGGGGTCCGTCCTTGGTGATGGAAATGCCCGGGGTGCTCTTGAGCACATCCTCCAGGCTTTGCATGTTCTGATCGTCCATGCGCTGGCGGGTGACCACGGTCACCGACTGTGGAGTCTCGCGAATCGACAGGGCCAGCTTGGTGGCCGTCTGCATGGCACCGGTGGTGTAGGAACCGGTGTCTTCGGTGGTGGTGCCCAGAGACGCGCCGGTGATCTGGGTCGGCCCCAGATGCAGCGCCGCCCCCGTCGGCAACTTGACCAGGGTATAGCGTGCCGGGCCTTCCTGGCGCAGCTGCAAGCCACTGCCGGCCAGCAGCTGCGCCACGCCCTGACTGAAGGAATAATGGCCCTTGAGCCCCTGGGTAACGAGCCCCTGGGTCTGACTGGAGCCAAAGGACAGGGTAACCCCGCTGGCCGCGGCAAACTCACTGAGTGCAGTACCCAGTGCCCCTGGCGCAATGTTGAATTCCTGCGCTTCGCCCACCGCCTCCTGGGCCAGGGCCAACGGCGCAACACTGGTGGCCGCCAGCAGCGTGCCAAGGGTGATGCTCAACGCCTTGCGATTGAAACTGCGCCGCAGGGCGGCCTGGGTGAAACGACTCCGGTGGCTCATTTACGCGTCCTATGCCATAGCAGTAAAGGCGGCTGATTGACCGCTCTACTGATGAGCCGAACGCCAGGCGGAATCGGCAAGGCGCATTGACGATTTTTCTTCAAGCGACCATTCGCCCGTCACGCTTGCACACGCACCCAGTACCTGGAAAACCGGCGCACCCTCACCGGCAACGACAATGGCAGGTTGGCCAGCACCCCATCGATATCATCCAGGCGGAAGGCCCCGCTGATGCGCAGTTGCGCAACTTCATCCGCACACCCCAGGTAGCCAGGGCGGTAACGACCCAGCTCACGGATGAAATCCGCCAGTCGCCAGTCAAGCGCCACCAACTGGCCCCGGACCCAGGCACTCTCGGCATTGTCCGCCACCCGCAGGGCACCCATCTGCCCGGAGCCGAAGGTCAGCGCCTGGCCTTCGGCGACCCTCCGGGCATGTTGCGGATCATCGTTCAGGCGCACCTCCACCGCATGTTGCTGAACCGATACTTGGCTGAAGGTCGGCTCCAGGCGCACATCGAAACGGGTGCCCAGGGCCCGGATGCGGCCATGGGCAGTTAACACCAGCAAAGGACGCGCCGGGGCCCGGTCTGCGGCCGTGGTGACCTGGATCTCGCCCTGACGCAGGAAGATCAGCCGTTCTTCATGGCTGTAGGCAACGTCGACCCGGGTATCGGTATTGAGGTGCAGCCGCGTGCCGTCGGCCAGCAGCTCTTCCCGGCGCTGGCCGGTGCGCGTGGCGAAGTCGGCGCTGTAGGGAGACAGCCGATAGCCGCCCAGCAACGCCGAGCCGCCAGCCATCAGCAGCAGTACCTTGAGGCCCTGGCGGCGCTGGATGCCCATTTCCGACAAGACCGGCAAGGCAATATCCTGCGGGACCCCACGCAACTGCTGTTGCAGCCTTTGCACCCGGGCCCAGGCTCGCGCATGTTGCGCATCGGCGCGAAGCCACTGCTGCCAGGCCTGTTGCTGCGCCGCGCTGACCTGTTGATCGTTGAGGACCAGGTACCAGTCCACCGCTGCCTGCAGGTGGGTCTTGTCCAGGGGAGGAGGCGACGGCACGTTCAATCGTCCATCAGTTGTATGCATTGCAGCAGTGCCTTGCCCAGATGATTCTTGACGGTGGTCACCGACACCCCCAACTGCCGCCCGACCTGCACATAGCTCAGGCCGTCCAGCTGCACCATGAGGAAAATCTGTCGGGTGCGCGTGCCCAGTCCATCGAGCAAGGCATCGATGGCCAGCAATGACTCGATGATCAAATGATGGGTTTCAGGTGAAATATCCTGGGGCTCCGGACGTGCCGCCAAAGCCTCCAGATAGGCCTGTTCCAGAACTCTGCGGCGCGCCTTGTCGATCAGCAGGCCGCGGGCGATGGTCGCCAGGTAATGACGGGGCTCTCGCAGTGCCGGCAACTGGCGCAGCGACAGCATCCGCACGAAGGTGTCCTGGGCCAGGTCTGCGGCATCGGCACAGTTGCCGGTGCGGCTGCGCAACCAGCCCTTCAACCAGCCGTGGTGGGCGCCATACAGATCTTCGATCTCCAGCGATATTGAAGCCTTGACCCCTGCGTCCATGATTGACCGTCGCTAATGATAATATCTCTCATTATTATCCAGCCGTTTTTTCATGACAACAGAGCGCCCTTCCCGGCAGACCTGAATGCCGCATGCCTGGCCTTTCCGGAAAAACCGCAGCACGCTGCGGTTTTTCCACCCAGGTCAGTTGAAGGGTTGTGGGCGCGGTGTCTGCGCCGAGGACGGCGGCAGGATCGGCAGCTTGAAGTCCGGTTGATCGCCGGTCAGGGTTTCAAGGAAGGCCACGATCTGGCCGACCTCCTCGGTGCCCAGCTTGCGCCCCAGTTGCAGCCGGGCCATCACGTCCACCGCCTCTTCCAGCGTCCAGTAGGCGCCGTCGTGGAAGTAGGGATAGGTCAGTGCCACGTTGCGCAAGGTCGGCACCTTGAACAGCATGCGGTCGGCGTCTTTGCCGGTCAGCCCGGCCACGCCCTGGGCCGGGTTCTGGGTGACGTAGGGCTCGATCATGCCCATTTTCTGGAACGAGCCACCGCCCACCGCTTCGCCGTTGTGGCAGGCCACGCAGCCGATGGACTTGAACAGTTGGTAGCCCTTGAGCGCGGTGGGGCTGATGGCCGCCTTGTCGCCCTTGAGCCAGCGGTCGAACGGCGCATTGGGCGTCACCAGGGTGGCTTCGAAGGCGGCAATGGCGTTGGTGGCGTCGTCGAAGCTGATCTCATCGTTGCCATACACGCGCTTGAACGATGCTCGGTACTGGGGAATGGAGCGCAGCACCTCCACCGCCAGTTCATGGGTAAAGCCCATCTCCCCCGGGTTGGTGATCGGACCGCTGGCCTGCTCCTGCAGCGTGGCCGCGCGGCCATCCCAGTACTGCGCAAAGCTCAGGCCGGAGTTGAGCACCGTGGGCGAGTTGATCGGCCCCTGGTGCCAGTTGTGACCGATGGAGGTGGGCAGGTTGTCGCTGCCGCCCATGCTCAGGTTGTGGCAGGAGTTGCAGGAGATGAAACCGGATTTGGACAGGCGCGGGTCGAAGAACAACTGCTTGCCCAACTCCACCTTGGCCACATCGGTGATCTTCGCCGATTGTACCGGCAGGATCGGCTCGCTCGGCGTCTCCCCCCGTACCTCGCCCCCCAACAGCAATCCGAACACAAGTAACCACTTACAACCGTGCATGGCGTCCTCTCATCAGGCTTATGGTTTGCTGCACCATGTGCCCAACCTCCCCCAGCCGCCCTGACTCAGATCAATCGGTGGCCGGGTGCACGCCTGCCTGCGACCCTATGTACAGGGCCGCTGAGCAGCGCCTTGCCACTGGCCCAGCGCACGGTCATGGCCACCTGCCGGCCCTGCTGTCGGCGCCACTGCTGTACATTCCCCTCCACGGACGACACCTCATTTCCCAGTGAACGGAGCTCAACGCGTGTTCTCGATCTTCCCTACCCGTCACCCCCGACTCCTCAGCATCGGCCTGCTGGCCGCCGCCCTCAGCCTCAGCGCCTGTAACAACCCGCCCTCTTCCACTGCCCTGCCTGCCGCTCCGGAAATCGCTTCGGGGTACCGCACCGACATGCAGACCCGGCACGCCGACAAACACATGGCGGCCGCCGCCAACCCGCTGGCCGCCGAGGCCGGGCGCGAGATGCTGCGCAAAGGTGGCTCGGCCATTGATGCGGCGATTGCCATGCAAGCGGTGCTGACCCTGGTGGAGCCGCAGTCCTCGGGGATTGGCGGCGGCGCGATGATCGTGCTCTGGGACGGCAAGGCCGTGCGCACTTATGACGGTCGGGAAACCGCGCCGGCGGGCGCCACCGAGAAGCTCTTCCTGCAGGCGGACGGCAAGCCGATGCCCTTCCCTCAGGCGCAGATCGGTGGACGCTCGGTCGGCACCCCGGGCGTGCTGCGGGCCCTGGAAATGGCCCACCAGAAACACGGGCGCCTGCCCTGGGCGCAGCTGTTCGAGCCGGCGATCCGCCTGGCCGAGCAAGGCTTCGCCATCTCGCCACGGCTGCACACCATGATCAGCGCCGACCCGTTCCTGGCGCGCTCGCCGGACATGGCCGCGTACTTCCTCAATGCCGACGGCACGCCGAAAGCCGTGGGCACCTTGCTGAAGAATCCACAGCTGGCCGCCGTGCTCAAGCGCATCGCCCAGGAAGGCCCGGACGCCCTGTACACAGGCCCGGTGGCCGCAGAAATCGTCGCCAAGGTCCAGGGCCACGCCAACCCCGGCAGCCTGTCGCTCAACGACCTGCAAGGCTACCGCGCCAAGGAACGCGCGCCGCTGTGCAGCGACTACAAACGCTGGCAGGTGTGCGGCATGCCGCCGCCCTCTTCCGGCGGCGTGGCGGTGGCGCAGATCCTCGGCACCCTGCAAGCCCTGGAACAACGCGACCCGCGCTATGCCCTGGCCAACCTCAAGCCGCAGCAAACCAACCTGCCGGCCGGCCTTGAGCCTGCGCCGCAAGCGGTGCACCTGATCGCCGAAGCCGAGCGCCTGGCCTACGCCGACCGCGGCCTGTACGTGGCCGACAGCGACTTTGTGCCCGTGCCGGTGGCCGGCCTGATCGCCCCGGACTACCTGGCCCGGCGCGCCGCCCTGATCGGCGAACGCAGCCTGGGCAAGGCCGAGCCGGGCCAGCCCCGGGGCATCCAGGTGGCCTACGCCCCGGACCGTTCGCCCATGCGCATTTCCACCTCACAAGTGGTGGCGGTGGATGACTTAGGGGGCGCGGTGTCCATGACCACCACGGTGGAAGCGGCCTTTGGTTCGCACCTGATGGTCCAGGGCTTCATGCTCAACAACCAGCTGACCGACTTCTCCTTCATCCCCGAGGAAAACGGCCAGAAGGTGGCCAACCGCGTCGAACCGGGCAAGCGCCCGCGCTCGTCCATGGCCCCGACCCTGGTCTTCGACCGCGCCAGCGGCGAACTGCTGGCCAGCGTCGGCTCCCCGGGCGGCTCGCAGATCATCGAGTACGTGGCCAAGTCGCTGGTGGGCATGCTCGACTGGAACCTCGACCCGCAAGCCGCCGTCGGCCTGCCCAACTTCGGCAGCCGCAACGGCCCGACCGAACTGGAGAAGGGCCAGTTCAGCCCGGCCCTGAAGCAGGCACTGCAAGCTCGGGGACATGAGGTCAACGAGATCGACATGACCAGCGGCACCCAGGCCATCGTTCGCGTGCGTGATGCCCAGGGCAAGGCGTCCTGGGCCGGCGGCGCCGATCCTCGGCGCGAAGGGGAAGCGCTGGGGGATTGAAGGCCCTGCGCTGAACCCGAGGGCCGGCCGTGAGGCTGGCCCTTTTTTGTGGGCAGAGGCCCAGGGCACTGTATGCAAAATTTCGCCGCGGTCTGTGTCTGACCCGGCCCGAGGATCTGCCCTAGCATCGTCCCTGTCCACCGAGGAACCGACGATGAACGAAATTGCCGCCAACCTTGATCTCCCGGGCCTGAGCCCACGACCCCTGATACCCCAGGACCTTGAACTGATCTGCCGCCATCGCCAGGCGATGTTTCTCGATGCCGGCAAGGACCTCTGCACCTTGCAGGTGATGACTGAGCACTTTCGCCCCTGGTTGCGTGAACGCCTGGAGGACGGCCGCTACTACGGCTTCGCCCTGATGGACGCCGAGCAGAGCGTGGCCAGCATCGGCCTGATGAGCATCGACTGGCCGCCCCACCCTTCCCATCCAACCCAGGATCAACGCGGCTATGTACTCAACGTCTACGTCGAACCGGCCTACCGGCGCCGCGGCCTGGCGTCGGCGCTGATGAAACTGGCACAGGCCGAGTTCCGCCAGCGCGGGCTGGGCTTTGCCGTACTGCATGCGACCGAGGCCGGCAAGCCGCTGTATCAGGGGCTGGGTTGGGCCGCGACCAGTGAGATGGCGAAGGTGTTGGAAGCTTGAGTTAGCTGCTCTGGATCATAGAGCCGCACTGAGCAGAGTTGCCCGAGTTTCAGGTCATGCAAAAGGTGACATCGAAGGCATGGATCACACACAAGAAAGCGAATGGGCTGACTGGAAATCAGGACTCCGCTCATTGGCGTTGCAACTCCACGTTCTTAATCTTTCAGGAGTCATCTCCTAGCACCCACCATTGCCGCAAGGTACGTCAAAGACGTAGAATCCTCCCGCATGCTGACGATCATAGAATCTCCGCTGTTTTCCAGACTCTGGCCCGATTACTGGTCCGAAGAAGAGCGTGGAGCGTTCATGACGTTTCTTGCCAACGACCCGGAGTCCGGCGTTGTCATTCCGGGTTCTGGCGGTTGCAGGAAAATCAGATGGAGCATTGATGGACGTGGAAAAGTGGCTCGGTGCGGGTCATCTATACCACCCAGCTCGCATGCGGAGCCCTGGTTGCGTTGGTGATCTATGGCAAAGGCGCTACCGAAAACATTCCAGCGCCTGTTCTGCGCAGAATCGCGAAGGAGATGAATCATGCCCCTTACTGAAGAAGAACTATTGGCACGTGATGCCAAGCGCAATATCGGCCAGGAGCTTCTGGACGCGATCATCGATGTCAAAGCCGGCCGTCACGGCAATACCCACAGCATTCCGCTCACCAAGGCCGCCGAAGCCCGCGGTAAAACCGGGTTGTCACAACCCAAGTTTGCCCAACTGCTTGGCGTGTCGGTAAGGACCCTTCAAGAGTGGGAGCAAGGTCGGCGCTCGCCTTCCGGAGCGGCCCGTTCATTGCTGCATATCGCGATGCTCAGGCCCGATGTATTTCGTGAGGTGCTGGCACAACCTCTGTAGCCGCTGCCGCAGGCTGCGACAAGGACCGAAGGGCCTTCGGCGCCAGGGAGATCGCTGCGACCGTTCCGGTCGTTCGCAGCCTGCGGCAGCGGCTACAGGGGCGGTTCACAAAATGTCGCAGTAATGCCGTTGCGACTCCCCCTACTCCAACCTATGGTTCGACCGTCGCTGCAAAATCAGCGATCAGGCTTGGCGGCCTGATAGAATCGAGGCGCAACAGCGCCCCCACCAATCATGCAGGCGCTTTTTTTGCGCCCGCATACCTGCGTTATGGCGGGTTGCGTGGGAGAACCTTCGGGTTCGCCGGTTCCTTGATTCCCGGTCCGCCAATCCTGCGCAATCCGCCACCCTGATCTGCTTGGCGGCAGACGGTGACGGTCCTTCGAATCAAGGAGTCGTGACCATGAACTGCTTCTGCAATCTGTTTACCCAACACCTCCCGTCACACAAAACCGGAGGTGCCCGATGACCACTCAATCGCCCCTGACCACCCTCGGTGAAGTCCGCTTTTCCCGGTGCGGCGAACACCTGCATCCGCTGTTTCGCGTGAATGCCGATGTGCCGATCAGCGATGCCCTGGAGCACGCCTCGGCGCTGTTGCATCTGGCAAAGCAATTCACCCTGGAGGCGGCCATGGAGCCGGGCTGCGACCGCTATGCTTGGGCGGCACACCACCTGGCAGAGATGGGCAAGGCACTGATGGACGACGTGCACGCCACGCTCTCTGCATGACCTGATCGTCCCTGAGCCGACGTCGCCTGCGCGGGCAGATCCAGCGATCTGCCCGTACGTCGCCTGACGCACTCAGTGACTTGTTTAAGTCCCAGCACGGGACTAGGATCGCGCCATGAGAATTATTGCAGTCAGTCAGTTGAAGGCCTTCTGGGAGAAGTACCCGGATGCAGAGCAGCCTTTACTGGCTTGGGTCGATGAAGCAAGGAATGCCGAGTGGTCCAACCCTGCGCAAATCAAGGACCAGTATCGCAACGCAAGCATTCTCAAAAGCCGCAGGGTGGTCTTCAACATCAAGGGCAACGAGTATCGACTGGTCGTTGCCGTGGCCTATCGTTTCGGCGCGCTGTACATCAAGTTCGTAGGCACCCACCGGCAGTACGACGCCATTGATGCCGACAGCGTAGACATGGAGTAACCCAGATGAACATCCGCCCTATCCACACCGACCAGGACTACCGCGCCGCGCTGCAAAGCGTCTCGCCCCTGTTCGACAACGAGCCGCAGCCCGGGACACCTAAAGGCGATTACTTCGACGTGATGATCACCTTGATCGAGGCGTACGAAGCCAAGCAGTTTCCCCTGGACCTGCCCAACCCGATCGAGGCGATCAAGTTCCGCATGGAACAGTCCGGCTTGTCCGCCGCCGACCTGGCACCCGCCATCGGCCGCACCAACCGCGTCTACGAGGTGCTCAACGGCAAGCGCGCGCTGACCCTGCCGATGATCTGGAAACTGCACCAACTGTTCGGCATCCCGGCCGAAAGCCTGATCAAGCCGAACAAGTCGTCCTGAGCATCACTGCCGGGCTTGAGCTTGCCCTTGGGTAAAGGCCCAACCTGCCTGGCAACCCAACACCACCAAGGACGCTCCATGCTCACCATCGGACAAATGGCCCGCTGCCAAGGCCTCACCACCAAGACCCTGCGCCATTACGACAGCATCGGCCTGTTCACCCCGGCCCTCACCGGCCGCGACAACGGCTACCGCTACTACAGCCCGGAACAGATCGTGCCCCTGGGCCGCATCGTCTGGCTGCGGCAGTTGGGCATGTCCCTGGAAGACATCCGCACGCTGGCGGACCAGGGCGGCCTGGACAGCGTGCTGCACATGCAGCAGTCGTTGCAGGAGCATGCCCGGCAGCTGGAAAGCGAGATTGCCCGCAGCCAGAAGGTGCTCGGTCACCTGCAACGCTACCTGGCCCAGCCACAGCGCCAGATTCCTGCCCCGCAGACACCACAAAAGGTGTTCCTGGCCCGGCAACGGATCATCGGCATGGCCTGGCAGCAGGACGACCCGGGCTCCATCGCCGAGCTCTGGCAACGCTTTGAACCTCGGGAGCAGGAAATCCAGCGCCTGGCCGAGCCGGTGGGCACCTACGGCATCTGCCAGCCCCTGGAAGACGGCCAGTGGCGCTATGTCGCCGGCTTGCCGGTGGCTGCCGATGCGCCCCTGGTGCCGGGCATGGTCGAGCTGGACATCCCCGCCCGCCACTACGCCCGGGTCGAGCATCACGGCACCGTGGCCACCCTGCCGGAAACCTTCCGCGCCGCCTACAGCGAATGGCTGCCCGCCGCCGGGCTGATGCCGATCGAAGCGGTGGAATTCGAATACACCGGCGAGCGTTTCCTGGGGCCCATGCACCCGGACAGCGTGGTGGAGCTGTACATCCCGCTCAAGGCCTGAAACATCCGCAAGGCGGGCCGCCCCACAGGCAACCGCTGGTCTGGCGCTGCCTTTGCAGCGCGGTCTGTCAGCAAAAGTGCCTCGGATACCGCTATGCTCTGCAGCCATTCCCAGGTTACCGAGCGAAGGCCCGATGAGTTTCCAGGCAGCTGTGTTGAACCAGATACCCGGCATCCGTCATGAGTTTTCGACCCTGGGCGCTGCCCTGCCGGCCAACCTGTTCTTCTGCTCGCAGGTCCACAGTGGCGAGGTGGTGCACGCCAGCACCACCCTGCCCAGCGGGATCATTCGCGGCGATGCGGTCCTCACCCATTCCAGCCGGCCCATCGCGGTGGTCACCGCCGACTGCCTGCCGTTGCTGATCAGCAGCGATGACGGCTCCTGGGTGGCGGCGGTGCATGGTGGCTGGAAAGGCCTGCACGGCGGGATCATCGCCAATGTGCTGCAACACTTCGCCAGCAAGGGCATCGCCCCACGGCAATTGCGAGTGGCCATCGGCCCGTCGATCAAGCCCTGCTGCTATGAAGTCAGTGCCGACTTCATCGACACCCTGTCCGCCACTCAGGATCCGCTGTGGCCCGCTGCGCAAGCGCCCTGGAGTCGCCAGCAGCCGGCCCCGCGGCTGCCCCCGCAAATTCCCCCGCCACAGCCGACCCAGGCCGACTCCCTGTGGTTCGACCTGAGCCGCTATGCCGTGTACCTGCTGCAGGCCGCCGGCATCGAGGACGAGCAGATCGAAATCAGCGAGCTGTGCACCTACTGCTCGACCCCGACCCTGGCCAGCTATCGCCGACGCATGCATCGGGGTGAAGCCAAGGCCTTCCAGTACTCCTGGATCGGCCGGACATGAGCCTCGGCTTTGCGCTACTACCGACCTCTCTGACCGACCTGGAAACCCTGGTCCAGATGCGCATCGCGGCCATGCGCGAGAGCCTTGAGCGCCTGGGTCGCTTCGACCCACAGCGCGCCCGGGAGCGCTTTGCCGCAAGCTTCGCGGCCGAGCGCTGCCACTTCATCCTCAGTGACGGACAGCCCGTGGGCTTTATCCAGAGCGAATCACACGAGGATCATCTGCGACTGCAGCACCTGTACGTCATGCCGCAATTCCAGGGGCGGGGCATCGGTGCCCAGGCCCTGGAGCCGCTTTTACAGCGTTCCACCAGAGAACAATTGCCCATCCACCTGGATGCGTTGCGCGGCAGTGACTCGAATCGATTTTATCGACGCCTGGGTTTTGTTCAGGTAGGCGAAAGTGAATGGGATATTCACTACGTTCGGCCCGCAGATCCCCCCCTGGCCTGAACCCGGCCCTCGTCGGCCATCGAGACCGTACTGGTGCTTGGCCAGCTACCTGAGCTAACGTTGCCTCCCGCCTCAGACCCAACCCAAGGAGTGCCCGTGTCTGACAATCTCTATGCCCCGCCCCAGGCGGATCTGGTCGCCCCTTCGGCGCACACGGCGCCACAACCCTTCTATGTGGTGTCCAAGGTCAAGTTCCTGACCCTGTACATCCTCACCTTCGGTATCTACCAGCTGTACTGGGCCTATAAGAACTGGCATCAGTTCAGGCACGCCAGCGGCCAGGAGTTGTGGCCGGTGGCCCGGGCGTTCTTCGCGATTTTCTTCACCCATGCGCTGTACCGCGAAGCCGATGCACAGCTCAAGCGCGACGGCCGCAGCCATGACTGGCGCCCCGGTGAACTGGCGACCCTGTTTGTGGTGGGGCTGATCGTAAACAACGTGGTGGATGCGCTGTCACGCAAGAACATCGGCTACCCGGTAACCGACATCGCCAGCCTGGCGCTGCTACCGGTGCTGGCGTGGGTCACCTGGCTGGGCCAGCGCGGCCTGAATGCCGCCGCCGGCGACCCCGAAGGCCGCAGCAACGCCCGTTTCACCCCGCTCAACTATGTGCTCTGCGCGCTCGGGGCCGTGGTGCTGGTGTTGGCCTGTCTCGGGGTGATGCTGCCGCCGGAGTGAGTCAGGAATTCAGGCGCTGACGTAGACCCAGGCCTGGATCCCCGAGGCCAGGGTCACGCTGACCCGCTGGTAGTCGGCGACTTCATAGCGGTCGGCCGCTGCCAGTTCCTCGGGGGTAATCTGAAACACCGTGCCGGCAATCGGCGCGCTGTCCGCCGCCCCCGGGCGCAGGATCGGGTGATGGGTCTTGCCACTGGCGGCCAATACCTCGGGATCGGTGATTTCCACCCAGCTCTGTTCATAGCCGAGCATGGCATCGGTGCTGCCACTCAACTCACGGCCGAAGTTGGCCAGCTGTACCGCCTTGTCTTGCAGGGTGCCGTAGGAAAAAAGGTAGACCGAGGCTTCTGTTGCCGAACTCATTCGTCACGTCCTTAAACACGATGATCCGCTTCAGCGGTTGATTTTCAGACCTTGCCGCTCGGCATGGCGCTCCAGCGCCAGCTCGATCAGGCGGCTCACCAGCTCGCTGTAACGCATGCCGGCGGCCTGCCATAGCTTGGGGTACATGCTGATGCGGGTGAACCCGGGCAGCGAGTTGATTTCGTTGATCAGCACTTCACCGTCGTCGGTGAGAAACACATCGACCCGGGCCAGCCCGGAGCAGCCCAGTACCTGGAACGCCTCGATGGCCAGGGCGCGGATGCGTTCGCTGTGCTCGACGCTGATGTCCGCCGGCACCAGCACCTGGGCCGCGTCTGCGTCGATGTACTTGCTGTCGTAGGAATAGAAACCGTTGCCGACCACGATCTCGCCGCAGCCACTGGCGATCGGCTGGTCATTGCCCAGCACCGCGCATTCGATTTCCCGCCCGCGCACCGCGGACTCCACCAGCACCTTGTGATCGAAACCCAGGGCCAGCTCCACCGCGGCGTCGTAATCGGCCTCGTTGTCGACCTTGCTCACCCCCACCGAGGAGCCCTGGTTCGCCGGCTTGACGAACAGCGGCAGGCCGAGCGCCTCCCGGGCCTGGACAAAACCGTAGCGGCTGCGGCTGGCCCGGGTCAGGGTGATGAACGGGGTCACGGCCAGCCCGGCGTCGCGCAGCAGGCGCTTGCTGATGTCCTTGTCCATGCACACCGCCGAACCCAGCACATCGGAGCCGACAAAAGGCAGGTCGGCCATGCGCAGCAGGCCCTGCAGGCAACCGTCTTCACCCAGGGTGCCGTGGACGATCGGGAAGATCACATCCACATGCCCCAACAGCTCCTGGCTGCTGGTTTCCACCAATTGCTGGCTGGCCTTGCCCGGCACCACCGCCAGCTCGCGGTTGGACTGGTTGAGGGCGATCAGCGCCGGGTTTTCCTGGTTGATCAAAAAGTTCGAGGTGTCGTTGAGGTGCCAGTGCCCCTGCTTGTCGATGCCGATCAGCACCGGCTCAAAGCGCGTGCGATCCAGGGCATCGACGATATTGCGCGCCGACTGCAGCGACACTTCGTGTTCGGCCGAACGGCCACCAAAAATAATTCCGACCCGCAACTTGCTCATGAATGGTTTCCGTTAAAAAAATGATCGCTGACGGTTCTCTTGGTTTCAGCTGGGGCTGTAGCGCAAATGGATCAACGCCACTCGCTCCTGCTCCTTGTTCTTGCGCTCTTCGATGGCGAACGGCACAAAACCCAGCTTCGGATAGAACAGCAAGCCCGCCACATTGCTGTTGAAGCAGGACAGCGTCACCTCGCTGGCCTGGTGCTTGCTGCGAGCGATATGGATCATCTGCCCGATCAGTTGCGCTCCCAGGCCCGCGCCGCGCACCTCTGGGTCGACGATGACATTGCCGATGGTGCAGGTGCCGCCACTGGCCCAGCGATAGAAGTTGGCAAAACCCACCACCTGCCCATCCAACTCGATCACCGTCGAGTCGCTGCGCTGGGCGATGGAGTCGCGCAGCTGTTCGTGGGTCAGCGGCCAGGTGGCGGCAGGAAAGAAGAAATACAACTCCTGGGGATTGCCCACGAAACTGCAGATCCGCGCAATGTCCGCCTCTGCTACCGGGCGAAAAACAACAGCCATGTTCAGTCTCCTGATACGGGGACGGGTCGTCCTTGTTGGGGGGCGTATCCTGGCCAGCGCAAGGCGCCGGCCGCTCAACGGTTGGCCAGCAGATGCCCGCCAAACAGCACATAACAACCACCAGCCAGACGGTCCAGCCAGCGACGGGCCCGGGCGTAGAACCCGGCCACCCGGCTGCTGGCGAAAAACAGCGCCACGCAGCAGTACCAGGACAGCGACAGGCCGGCCATGGTCAGCACCGCCAGTCCCAGCAGCAGAGGTGGCGGGGAGGCCGGCATCGACGTGGCAAAGATGGTGGCCACGAACAGCGCCGACTTGGGGTTGGTCATGTTGCCGAGAAAGCCCAGCCGGTAGGCCGAGAACAGGCTGCGCTCAGCATGGACCGCGCCATTGGCGGTTGGATTATCCAGGGCCGGTTTGCGCTTGAACTGCTTGAGTCCCAGGTAGATCAGGTAACAGCCACCGGCGACCTTGAACAACACGAACAGCGCCGGCGCCGCGCTGAACAGCGACTTGATGCCCAAGCCTCCCGCCAGCCCCCAGAGCACGGTGCCGCTGGCCACCCCCAGGGAGGCAAACAGGCCATGGCGCCGCGAGCAGCTCGCCGCCAGTTGTGCTGTGGTGAAAAAGTTCGGTCCTGGGGTGATCACCGCCACGCTCCAGAGCAGGACCAGCGACAACAGCGGGGCGAGGTAAACCAGGTATGAGACGTGCATGAGCGCAGGTGGCCATGAAGGGGATCCGGGTGAAAGACGCTACTCCACTCGCGCCTGCCCAGGCAACCGCCGATTGGCCTCGCAATCCTGCTCAAGCCGTCGGCCGCCGCGCTGCGCCTGATCCATCCTGCAAGGCCCCCCTTCTTCCGGTAGAACTGCCACGGCGTGAGCCGAGGGGCAAGACAGCCAGCGCGCCCCTGAGTTAACGTACCGCCCTCGGCTTCATCCATCAGGACCGTTCCATGGCCAGACCCACCGCTGTCACCGACTGGGTTCACCGCGCGCCACCCGCCCGGGGTCTGGAGCGCATCGAGGCGTATTTCGCCGGCCATGGCTATGACATGCACCGCCACGACACCTACGCCATCGGCCGGACCCTGCGCGGGGTGCAGAGCTTCCAGTACCGCGGTGGCTGGCGCCACAGCCTGCCCGGCGCGACCATGGTCCTGCACCCCGATGAGGCCCACGACGGCGAAGCCGGCACCCACGACGGCTTCCACTACCGCATGCTGTATGTCGAACCCGCGCTGATCCAGCAGATCCTCGGTGGCCGGCCCCTGCCCTTCATTGCCGGCGGCCTGTCCAACGATCCGCGGCTGTCCGCCGCCACCGACGCCTTGCTGCGCGGACTCGACAACCCCCTGGATCCGCTGGAGCAGGAAGACGCCCTGTTCGACCTGGCCCACGCCCTGAACAGCGTGTCCGGCGTCGCCCGCCCCCGCCAGCGCCTGGACTATGTCGCCGCGGAACGGGCCCGAGAGTACATCCACAGTGCCCTGGACCGGACCCTGACCCTGGACGAACTGGAGGCCCACAGCGGGCGCGACCGCTGGAGCCTGTCCCGGGACTTTCGCCTGCTGTTCGGCACCAGCCCCTATCGCTACCTGAGCATGCGCCGCCTGGACCTGGTCCGCGCCCTGCTGGTCCAGGGCCAGTCCCTGACCCAAGCGGCGCTGATCGCCGGGTTTTCCGACCAGAGCCACATGACCCGGCAGTTCCGCCAGGCTTACGGCCTGCCACCGGCGCGCTGGCTGAAGATGCTCGGCCGCTGAGCCACACACGATCGTTCAAGAAACCAACCCCGCCGGCTGTTTACCCTCAGTGCTCATTCATCACTGATGTGGACCGCAACATGCCAAACCCAACCACGCAAAACGCCTACCAGAGCATCAATTTCCAGCACAAGCTCGGCCTGTTCAGCGAACACTGGACCCCCAAGGTGATCGCCGAGATGAATGACTACCAGTTCAAGATCTCCAAGCTGCAAGGGGAGTTCGTCTGGCACAGCCACGCCGACACCGACGAAACCTTCATCGTCCTCGACGGCCAGCTGTACATCGACTTTCGTGACGGTCGGGTGTCCATCGGCAGCGGCGAGATGTTCGTGGTGCCCAAGGGCGTCGAGCACAAGCCCTGGGCCGAGCAGGAAGTCAAACTGCTGCTGATCGAGCCCAAGGGCGTGCTCAATACCGGCGATCAAGGCGGCGAACGCACGGCACAGAACGACGTCTGGATCTGACCCTGGTCTGAATCTGCAAGGTGGAAAAGGGAATTTCCACCGCACCGGCGAGGTCAGACGCTTTGACACGCCACTCCATCTTCGCTGCTGACCGACCGACGGCGTACCAAAAACCCTACGTCGAGGGAACCAGCACGGGTAAAGTGACGCTCCAATTTTTTCTGTGCGATGGCTCTATCGCGGGGATGCCAGCCTGGTCCCGGCCTTTGATGACGCCCATGGCGCGTCCACTACCTGTTGCGACCCCTGATCCCTGCATGCCGACACCGCATCACGCCAGCACCACCCCCACCCTGCTTCAAGACCTGCGCACCGGCACCGCGACCTTGCACGTTGCCCTGGAGCAACGCCTGCCGTTCTTCTGTGAGCGGCTTGATGCGCCCTGGTATCGACGCCTGATCCAGGCCTATTACGGTTTCTATCAGCCCCTGGAGGCGGCCCTGCATGACAGCGGCCTGATCCCGCCGGGCTACGACCCGATGCAGCGCCTGAAGACCCCGACCCTGTTCGCTGATCTGCGTGCCCTGGGCTTGGACGCCGCCAGCATCCAGGCCCTGCCCCGCTGTGAGCAGCTGCCGCCCCTGGCCAGCGCCGGGGCCTGCCTGGGCGTGCTCTACGTACTGGAAGGCGCGACCCTGGGCGGACAGATCCTGCGCCGGGAAATGGCCCGGCGCCTGGATCTGGGCGCCGACAACGGCGGCGCCTTTCTGGATGTCTATGGCGCTGCCACCGGGCGGCGCTGGAAGGACTTTCTCGACTACCTGGGGCGCATGCCCGAAGACGCGAGCACACGCCAACACCTGGTCAGCGCCGCGCAATCCACATTTGCCTGTTTCGAACGCTGGCTCGACCGCCGCGAGGTGCTGCTATGACCCCCCAAGACGCCCAAACCTTCGAACAGTTGCTGGCCAACTGCGCCAACGAACCGATCCGCTCTCCGGGGGCGATCCAGCCCCACGGCGTGTTGCTGACCCTGGACGAACCGCAACTGCACATCCGGCAGATCAGTGCCAACGTCGAAGCGCTGCTGGGCCAGCCCGCCGAATCGCTGGCGGGGCAGCCCCTGGAGCAGTTGCTGGGGGCCGCGGACGGCCAACGCATCCGTGAGGTGCTGCAACTGGAGCGGCTGGCCGATGCCCCTGCGCTGTACCTGTCGCTCAATGGCCGACGCTTCGAAGGCCTGCTGCATCGCCACCAGGGGGTGCTGATGCTGGAGCTGGAGATCCAGCCCGATCAGCCCCGGCCACTCACGGCGCAGAACGACAACCTCGGGCGTCTGCTGCGGCGCCTGCAGGCGGCCAGGACCCTGCACGAGCTGTACGCCATCAGCGTCAGCGAGATCCAGGCCATGACCGGCTACGACCGGGTGCTGATCTACCGCTTCGAGGAGGAAGGCCACGGCCAGGTGATCGCCGAAGCCACTCGCCCCGACATGGAGGTGTTCAACGGCCTGTTCTTCCCCGCCTCGGACATTCCCCAGCAGGCCCGCGAGCTGTACCGCAGCAACTGGCTGCGGATCATTCCCAACGCCGACTACCAACCGGTGCCGCTGCTGCCGCCCCTGCGCCCGGACACCCAGCAGCCCCTGGACCTGAGCTTTGCCACCCTGCGCAGCGTGTCGCCGATCCATTGCCAGTACATGAAGAACATGGGCGTGCTGTCGTCCATGAGCATTTCCCTGCTCAAGGACGATCAGCTCTGGGGCCTGATCAGCTGCGGCAACCGCCAGCCGCTGCTGGTGCCCCACGAACTGCGCATGGCCTGCCAGACCATTGGCCAGGTGCTGTCGTTGCAGATCAGCGCCATGGAGGCCCTGGACCTGAGCCGGCAGCGGGAAGAGAAAGTCGCCGCCCTGGCCAGCCTCGACCAGGCCATGCGCGACGCCCCCGGCAGCGTCTTCGACGGCCTGGCCCAGGCGCCACAACGGCTGCTGGACCTGACCCAGGCCGGCGGCGTGGCGATCATCGAGGACAAACAGCTGCACTGCTTCGGTAACTGCCCGCCCCAGGACGACATCCGTGCCCTGTACCGCTGGCTCAAAGGCACCGGGCAAGCGGTGTTCGCCAGTCATCACCTGGCCAGCCTGTATCCGCCGGCGGCGAGTTATCAACAGGTGGCCAGCGGTGTCCTGGCCATGAGCCTGCCCAAGCCTGTGGATAACGGCGTGCTGTGGTTCCGCCCGGAGGTGAAGGAAAACATCCACTGGAGCGGCAACCCGGAAAAGCCCCTGGACCTGGAGAACTCGGACGCCGGCCTGCGCCTGCGGCCGCGCACCTCGTTCGAGATCTGGAAGGTGGAAATGGCCGGGATCTCCAGCAAGTGGAGCCACGGCGACCGCTTCGCCGCCAACGACCTGCGGCGCTCGGCCCTGGAACACGACCTAGCGCGCCAGGTGCTGCGGGAACAACAGGCGGTGCGCGCCCGGGATGAACTGGTGGCGGTGGTGTCCCACGACCTGCGCAACCCGATGACGGTGATCTCCATGCTCTGCGGCATGATGCAGAAGGCCTTCAGCTCCGACGGCCCGCACACTTCACGGCGCATTTCCTCGGCCATCGACACCATGCAACAGGCCGCCAGCCGCATGAACAACCTGCTGGAGGACTTGCTGGACACCTCGAAGATCGAAGCCGGGCGCTACAGCATCGCGCCACAGCCGCTGGAGGTCAGCCAGATCTTCGAAGAGGCCTATTCGCTGCTGGCGCCCCTGGCCCTGGACAAGGCCATCGACATCAGCTTTCACGCCGAGCCGGAGCTGACCATCCATGCCGACCCCGAGCGGCTGTTCCAGGTGCTGTCGAACCTGGTGGGCAACGCCATCAAGTTCACCCCCATGCAGGGCAAGGTCGGGGTGGTGGCGATGTCCGACGGCGAGCAGATCGTCTTCAGCGTCCGCGACAGCGGGGAAGGCATTCCCGCCGACCAGTTGCCGTTCATCTTCGACCGCTACTGGACCATGAAGGAAGGCAACCCCAATGGCACCGGCCTTGGGCTGTACATCACCCAGGGCATCATCCAGGCCCACGGCGGCAAGATCGAGGCCCACAGCGAACCGGGCAAGGGCAGCGAGTTCCGCTTCAGCGTGCCCCGCGCCACCCTCTAAAGCGTGCCCCCGGGGCGGCCACGCCGCCCCGGCCCTTCATTCACTTGCCTGCGCCACCAACCAGTCGCGAAACAACTGGCCGCTGACAGACAGGCGCTTGTGCCGCGGGTGCACCAGAAAATCCGCCTGACCGGTGCGAAACGCCCACTGGCCAACCCGCTGCAACTCGCCCCGGGCCACCCGCTCGCTGGCCATGAAATCCCAGCCCAGGCCCACGCCCATGCCCTGCTGCACCGCACTGAACATCAGGGTCAGTTGGTTGAAGCCCATGGCGCCCGGCGGCGCGCTGTAGTCCAGGCCGAAATGGCGGAACCAGTCGCGCCAGTCGATGCAGTTCCAGGCCGAGGCGTCCAGCTGGATCAAGGGCAGCTCGGCCAGTTGCGCCAGCTCGTCAATGGCCGGCAACACCAACTGTTGGCTGGCGATGGGATAGACGATCTCGGCGAACAGCGGCGTGGCCACCAGGGAGGACCAGTGCCCGGCGCCATACAGAATGGCCAAGTCGTGCTCGGCCACGCTGGATTCGTCCATGTCGTTGTTGGCGTGGATGCTCACGGTGATGTCCGGGTGCTGCTTGTTGAACGCCAGCAAGCGCGGAAACAGCCAGAACTGCGCCACCGCGTGGGTGCATTGCACGGTGATGGTATTGGCGTCGCGCCCGGCCCGCAGGCGACTGACGCTGCGCAGCAAGGCTTCCAGTTGGGTGCTGACCTCGGCAAATAGCGAAGCGCCGCTGGCGGTGAGTTTCACCCCCCGGGCCTGGCGTTCGAACAACTCGGTCTTCAGCGACAGCTCCAGGGCACGGATCTGCTTGCTCACCGCGCTCTGGGTCAGGCACAGCTCGGTGGCGGCGCGGGTGAAGCTGGCGTTGCGCCCCACCGCCTCGAAGGTCACCAGGGTTTCCAACGGCGGCAAATGGCGCGCGAAACGACTCATCAGGCATTCCCCAGAAGAATAGGTAGGTGCCTATATATCCTTTGTCCGTTCGGTCAGCAATGACTAGGCTGCGCGCTTTGATGAATTGCTGCGAGTGTGTGCATGAAACGCGGAGTTGCTTATGCAGCCTTGGCCGGTGCGGTCTGGGGCCTGGCCATTGTGGCGCCCAGCCTGTTGCCGGAGTTCAGTCCGCTGATGCTCAGCTGTGCCCGCTTCAGCCTGTACGGTGCATTCTCCCTGCTCCTGGCTGTGCCTCAGGCCCGGGAGCTCGTGCAGCGCCTGACCTGGGGTGACGTGGCGTTGCTGGTGAAGCTGGCCCTGACCGGCAACCTGGTCTACTTCATGCTGCTGGCCAGCGCCATCCAATGGGCCGGGGTGGCCAGCACTGCGCTGATCGTCGGCCTGTTGCCACTGACCATCACCCTGGCCGGACGCGGCGATGCCGACGCCCTGCCCCTGCGCCGACTGCACTGGCCGCTGCTGCTGGTGTTCACCGGCATCTGCTGCATCAACCTGGACACCCTGCTCACCGCCGACAGCGGCAGCGTGGAACTGGGGCAACGGGCCCTGGGCCTGCTCTGCGCCTTCGGCGCCCTGCTGTGCTGGACCTGGTTCGCCACCGACAACGCCCGTTACCTCAAAGGCAGCCGCTTCAACAGCAGCCAGTGGTCGACCCTGTGGGGCATCACCACCGGGCTGATGAGCGCCCTGGTCTGGCTGCTGGCGGACGGCCTTGCCCTGCCCGGCACTCAGGTCGAGGCCGGGGAGCAGCGCTGGCTGCTGTTCTGGGGCCTGAGCCTGTCCAGTGCGGTGCTGGGCTCCTGGTTCGGCAATCGCATGTGGAATGCCTCGACCCGGCGCCTGCCGCTGACCCTGAGCGGCCAGTTGATCGTCTTCGAAACCCTGTTCGCCCTGCTCTACGGCTTCATCAGCCTGCAGCACCTGCCGAGCCTGCTGCAAAGCTCGGCGGCCCTGCTGTTGCTGGCCGGGGTGCTGTGGGCAGTGCGCCGCCACCTGCCCCGGCCCCACTGAACCGGCCTCAGCCCTGGGCCACCGAACCGGCGGGCAAGGCCGCCACCCGAGGCAAGCGCAGCGCCAGCAAGGCTCCGAGCAAGGCCAGCAAGGCACTGGCGGCAGTGGCGAGTTCAATGCCATGGGCCTGATTGCCGGTCGGGCTCAAGGTGTTGGCCAGCGACACCAGCAACGCCAGCCCCAGGGCCCCGCCGATCTGCTGACTGGTGGAGGCCACGCCCGCCGCCACCCCCTGCTCGGCGGCGGCAATGCCCTGCCCGGCCGAAACCCACATTGAAGTCCAGGTCATGCCCTGGCCAATGCTCATCAACACGATGCCCGGCAGCAGCCCGACAAAACCGCGGCTGCCGGGCAAGGCCAGGTAGATCATGGCGATGCCCACGGCCCCCGCCAGCAGGCCGCTGACCAGGGTCGCCCGCAGGCCCACGCGCAGCAGCGCCCGTTCCGCGACCCAGATGCCCAGCGTGCACAGCAGGGTCGAGGGCAGGAACGCCAACCCGCTCTGCAGCACGCTGAACTGATAGACCTGCTGGAAATACAGGCTGAGAAAGTAGTACTGCACGCCGAAACTGCTCATGAACAGCGCGGTAATCAGCATGGCCATGCGCAGCTGTGGATAACCCAGCAGGCGCAGCGGCATCAGCGGGTCGCGGCAGCGTTGTTCCAGGCGCACGAACAGCCCGAGCAAGGCCAGGGACAACGCCAGGCAACCCAGGGTCCCCGGTGCGCTCCAGCCCCACTCCGGGCCCTGGACGATGGAAAACACCAGCAGGGTGCCGCCCAGGGTCACGGTCAGCGCGCCGCGCAGGTCGAACTGGCGGCTGCGCTGGCGTGGCGGGTCGGCGGGAATCCAGCGCCGGGCCAGCAAGGCGCAGGCACCGGCCAGGGGTACGTTGACCAGGAACACCGCCTCCCAGCCCCAGTACTGGGTCAGCACCCCACCGAGCAAGGCACCGAGGGCCAGACCCGCCGCCGAGGCCGCGCTCCACACCGCGAAGGCCCGGTTGCGCGCCGGCCCTTCGGCGTACCAGGTATTGATCAGGGCCAGGGTCGCGGGGAACAGCATCGCCCCGCCGACGCCCTGTACCGCCCGCGACAGCACCAGCAACAGCGCGCTGCCACCCAGACCGCCGGCCAGGGATGCCAGGGCATACAGCGACTGCCCGACGATGTAGAAACGCCGCTTGCCCAGCAGGTCCGCCGCGCGTCCGCCCAGCAGCAGGAATCCACCAAACGCCACGCTGTAGGCGCTGACCACCCATTGCAATTGCTGGGCGGAGAAGCCCAGGCGAAGGCCGATTTCCGGCAACGCCACGAAGACGATGGTGGCGTCCAGGGCAATGATCAGCTGCGCGGTGGCCAGCAGTGACAGCATCCAGCCCGACGGCTTGGCTAACGGGGTCGCGGACATCGCGAGAATCCTTGTGTGGAAATAAGCGGCGGCCAGTGTCATCGATGCGCATTAAATGATAAATACACCCCTCACTCTTTCAGTAATGACTTTAATCATGGATCTGAACGCCCTTCGGCTGTTGGTCCGGGTCGCCGAAACCCGCAGCTTTACCCGCGCCGCCGGTGACCTGGGGCTGACCCAGTCCGGCCTGTCCCGTGCCATATCGCGCCTGGAGCAACAGCTCGGCGTGCGCCTGCTGCAACGCAACACCCGCAGTGTCAGCCTGACCCCGGACGGGCAGATGCTGGTAGAGCGGGCAGCGCCGTTACTGGCGGAGCTGGCCCATGCCGAGCACCTGCTGCTGGACCGCCGCGACTCGCCCAGCGGGATGTTGAAGATCAGCACGCCGTCGCTGTTCGGGCGCAAGGTGGTGATGCCGGTGATTGGCGAGCTGACGGCCCAGCATCCCGAACTGAGCATCGAGGCGGTGATGACCGACCGGGTGGTGGACCTCATCGACGAAGGGTTTGACGCGGTGCTGCGCACCGGGCTGATCCAGGATCAGCGCCTGATCGCCCGGCCCCTGGCGCCCCTGCGCTGGGTCACCGTGGCGGCACCGGCCTACCTGGAACGCCACGGCACGCCGCGGCAGCTGGCGGACCTGCAACAGCACAACTGCCTGACGGTGCGCAATCTGCGCAGCGGCCGGCTGGTGGACTGGCAGTTCATGGACCAGGGCAAGCCCCTGGACCTGGCGGTGCAGGGGCGGCTGATCTTCGACATCGGCGATGCCCTGGTGGATGCGGTGCTCGGTGGGTTCGGCATTGCCCAGTTGATGGAGTTCGCCGTGCGCGATGCCCTGGATGCGGGCCTGCTGTTGCCGGTGCTGCACGCGCAGGCCGGGCGCAGTCGGCAGCTGTCGCTGGTGTATCCCCCTTCGCGCCAGTGTTCGCCGAAGCTCACCGCCTTTGCCGACGCCCTGGGCCGGGTCAGCTGGTAGGAACCTGCACGCCCTCGGTCTCCTGGGTCACGCTCAGCAGCAGCGGCCGGGCGATCCTCAGGTAGTCCTGGGTATCAAGAACCATGGAGGCATCCAGGCGTCCGGCATTGAAGGCGATTTCGGCGTAGCGCTCGATCAGTGGCGGGTCGACGATCAGGGCAATGCGCGGATCGAAACTCAGCGGAGGAATGGCGCCGATCACGCAACCGGTCAGTTCCCTGGCCAGCTCCGCCGGGACCAGCTGGGCCTTCTTGCCCCCCAGTGCCGCACCGACCTTCTTCATGTCGAGCTTCTGGTCGCCGGAGAGAATCACCAGCCCATACACATCGCTCGTGCCCTTGAGGCTGCACAGCATGGCCTTGGCCCCCTGGCCCGGCTCGGTGCCACGGATCTCGGCGACCCGCGCCGACTGCCCTTCGGCCGGGTGCAGGATCACCCGATAACGGGCCTGATGGCTGTCCATCAGGTTCACCAGACGCTGGAAAACTTCGTGCATGTTCAATCCTTGAAAAAGTGGCGGCGGCTCGCCTCAGGCGTCGCCGGACTGGGGCAGTTGACGACCGTCGAGCGCGCCGCCGATGGTCAGGAAATGCCCGCCCGCCACATGGTGCAGGGTGCGCAGCCGATCCTGGCCGTCGAAGTGCCAGCGCCCTTGGCTGAACACCCGGGTATCGGCCTGAGCGGCGATCACTTCCCCGAGGAACAGGTCGTACTGCTGGTGATTGTGCGGCTCGGGCAAAAGCCGGCATTCCAGCCAGGCCACGCAGCCTTCCAGCAGGGGCGCCTCCAGGGCCTGACCGGTGAAGGTGGACAAGCCATAGGCGGCGAACTTGTCGCTGCCGGCCTGCTGCAGCTCCAGCCCGGAGCTGTTGCCCAGGGTCTGCACAATGTCCACCTGGGCGGCGCAGGGTACGTTGAGGACAAAGGTGCCCGAGGCTTCCAGCAGTTGCCGGGTCCAGGTGGACTTGTCGAGCACCACGGCGACTTTCGGCGGCTCGAAATCCAGGGGCATGGCCCAGGCCGCCGCCATGATATTGCGCTGCCCGCCGTGGGCGGCGCTGACCAGCACGGTCGGACCGTGATTGAGCAGGCGATAGGCTTTTTCCAATGGCACCGGATGACGAAATGCAGGCATGGCAGGCTCCTGAAAAAAGTCCGATTGTAGACCTATCCGCCACCTGTGCAGCCACAGGAATTGGGTGGTTTTTCTGGACAGTCCGTCCAGGCGTCGACGGCTTATCAATCCCATGGCAGCCACTAGACTCAGCCTTCACCGCAATCGTCAAAGGAGCCATGCCATGGCCGATCATTCCCTGAACAACAAAGTCGTGCTGATCGCCGGCGGGGTGAAAAACCTCGGTGGCCTGCTTGCCCGGGATCTGGCCAGCCACGGTGCCAGGGCCGTGGCCGTGCACTACAACAGCGATGCCAGTCAGGCCGATGCCCAGAGCACCCTGGAGGCGCTCGGGGCCCTGGGGGTCGACGCCCACGCCTGGCAGGCCGACCTCACCCGCGCCGGTGCAGTGGAGCGTCTGTTCAGCGAGGTCAAGGCACGCTTCGGCAAGATCGACATCGCCATCAACACCGTGGGCAAGGTGCTGAAGAAACCCATCATCGAAATCAGCGAAGACGAGTACGACCAGATGTTCGCGGTCAATGCCAAGAGCGCGTTCTTCTTCATCAAGGAAGCCGGCAAGCACCTGGAGGACAACGGCAAGCTGGTGACCCTGGTGACGTCGCTGCTGGGGGCCTTCACCCCGTTCTATGCCGCCTACGGCGGCTCCAAGGCACCGGTGGAACACTTCACCCGGGCCGCGGCCAAGGAGTTCGGCGCCCGGGGCATATCAGTGACCGCGGTGGGACCGGGCCCCATGGACACGCCGTTCTTCTACCCTGCCGAAGGCGCCGACGCCGTGGCCTACCACAAGAGCGCCGCGGCCCTGTCGCCGTCGAGCAAGACCGGGCTCACCGATATCGAGGACGTGGTGCCGTTCATTCGCCATCTGGTGACCGAGGGCTGGTGGATCACCGGCCAGACCTTACTGATCAACGGCGGCTACACCACCAAGTAATCCTGGCGCCCAAGGGGTAAATTGGCCTGCCGGGACGCTGCATCGATCGCCTCGGACGATGCAGCGTTCCACCGCCGTCAGGCGTCCCCCGAACCAGGATCGTTCATACGATGGATAAGCTTGAGCAATACCGCGTGTTCATCCAGGTGGCCGACATGGGCAGTTTCATCAAGGCCGCCCATGCCCTGGAACTGCCACGGGCCACTGTCTCTTCCGCTGTGCAGCAACTGGAGAACGGCCTCGGCACCCGGCTGCTGCACCGAACCACCCGCCAGGTGCAGTTGACCGCCGATGGCACCATCCTCCTGGAGCGGGCACGACGCCTGCTGGCGGATGCCTCGGAGCTCAACCAGCTGTTCCACCATCGCCTGGTGGATGTCAGCGGGCGCTTGAATATCGACGTGCCCAGCCGCATCGCCCGGCGCCTGATCGTGCCCGCCCTGCCCCAGTGGCTGACGCAGTACCCCGACCTGCAACTGGCCCTGGGCGCCAGCGATCGCAGCATCGATCTGGTCCAGGAAGGCATCGACTGCGCGATCCGCGTCGGCAGCCTGGCGGACAGCAGCCTGATCGCCCGCCCCCTGGGGCAACTGGCCATGATCAATTGCGCCAGCCCCGCCTACCTCGCCGAACACGGCGAGCCCCACACCCCCCAGGACTTGCAGAACGGCCAATGGATGATCGGTTACGCCTCCCCGGACACCGGTCGCGAACAGCCCTGGGAGTACCTGCTGCAAGGTCGCGAGCACCTTCTGGGGCTGCCCAGCCGGGTGATCGTCAACAACGTCGAGAACTACATCGCCTGCTGTCGCCAGGGCCTGGGGCTGATCCAGGTGCCGCGTTTCGACGTGCAGCACCTGCTCGATCGCGGCGAGCTGGTGCAGGTGCTCCAGCAGTTGCCGGTGGCGCCGATGGACATCTGCGCGCTGTACCCCGACCGTCGCCACCGTTCGCGCCGGCTGAACGTGTTCATCGAATGGTTCGCCGAATTGATCGATCCGCATCTGCAGGCTTGATGCGCACAAGGCAATCGTGAGATGAAGGCGCCTTCAACGGATTGAGATCCCCGGACCATGAGCCACCTGCACCTGTGTGCACCACAACTGGACGACTGGCAGGAACTGCTGGCGTTTGAACAAGAAAACCGCGCCTTTTTCGAAGCCTCGATCAACGCCCGCCCGGCAGCGTTCTACTGCGCCGAAGGGGTCGCCGAGGCCATCGCCCAGGCCCAACAGGACGCTGCCGCGGATCGCGGCTATCAGTTTCTGATTCGACAGGATTCACAACTGGTGGGGCGCATCAACCTGCACCGGGTGCAGCGCCCCTACTTCAATTGCGCCGAGCTGGGCTATCGCGTGGGCGCCAAATTCAACGGCCGGGGTATCGCCCGGGCGGCGGTGGCGCAGGTGCTGCAACGGGCCTTCGGCGAATTGCAGTTGAGCCGCATCGAAGCCAACGCCCGCCCGGAAAACCTCGGCTCGGTCAGGGTCCTGGAGACGTCCGGATTCTCCTGCTACGGCCATTCACGCCGCAGCTTCCTGCTGCACGGACAGTGGTTCGACCGCTTGCACTACGAGTGCCACGCCCCCTTGCCGCGCTGAGCCGGTCCGCGCCCACGGGCGCGGAGCCTGAACCTGCGGCACGCCACTCAGGTGGACAGCTGACTGGCGAACTGCCCCACCGCGTCCACCACTTTCTGCGCACCGTCCTGGATCTCGACGATCACCGTGCCGGCCTCCGCCGCCAGGGTCAGGCCCTGTTCGGCCTGCTGCCGACCTTCGGCCATCAGCTCCACCGCCGAGCGGGCCATGTCCTGGTTGTGCCGGACCACGCCGACGATCTCGTCGGTGGCGTTGCTGGTACGCGAGGCCAGTTGCCGGACCTCGTCGGCGACCACGGCGAAGCCGCGCCCCTGCTCACCGGCCCGGGCCGCCTCGATCGCCGCGTTGAGGGCCAGCAGGTTGGTCTGCTCGGCAATCCCGCTGATGGTCTTGACGATGCTGCCAATCACCAGGGACTGCTCGTTCAGGGCTTCGATACCGTCACCGGCCTCTTGCATGCACTTGGCCAGGTCACGCATCACGTCCAGGGTCTCGGTGACCACCGCCGAGCCGCGCTGGGCACTGGTATCGGTTTGCCGGGAGATGCTGTAGGCGATGTCGGCGGCCTCGGCCACCGAGCGTTCCTGGTTCACCTGCTCGGTGATCACGGTGGCGAACTTCACCACCTTGTACAGCTGGCCGTTGGCATCCAGCACCGGGTTGTAAGAGGCGTCGAGCCACACCACCCGGCCCTGGCTGTCGATTCGCTTGAAGCGGTCGGCGACATATTCACCGGCGTTCAAGCGCGCCCAGAACGCCTGATACGACGGCCCCTCATACTCCTCGGGATCACAGAACAGACGGTGGTTCTGCCCCTGAACTTCATCGAGGCGGTAACCCATGCACGCCAGAAACCGCGGGTTGGCAGTCAACACCCGGCCTTGCAGGTCGAACTCGATCACCGCGGTGGAGCGCAGCAACGCCGCCATCAGGTTTTCATGCTCGCAGGCGCTTTGCACCGCGGCGCTCTGGTCGGTGCAGATCAGCGAGAAGTGGTCGAGATGCCCGGCCTGGTCGTGGATCGGCTGGACACAGGTATGCAACCAGGCATCGCGGCCGTCGCCACGTTGCAAGCGCAGTTGGCCGATGTAGCCTTCGTTGCGTCCCAGGGCTGCCCTGAGAGAGCGATACAGCTGCACCGCCTGCGCATGGCTCGACACTATCTGCTCCAGGGGTTGCCCGCAGAGCTGTTGGCCATCCAGGCCCAGGGTCCGCGTGAAGTTCTGGTTGACCCGACGGATCACCCCCTCGCTGTCCAGTTCGATGCTGAGCACCTGGGTTTCCAGGCAGGCCTTGAATTGCTGCAGAGCGCTCAGCTCGTCGCTCAGTGAGGCAAGCTGTTGTTTCAGACGTTTATTGAACATGGATACACCGACAGACTAAGAGTGAATACAACGATCCCTCTTGCCATCGGCGCTGGCTGACCTTTCTCCACGCCCTGCCCGCCCTTTCAGAATTTTCCTAAGACTCTCTAGGAAAGCTCCTCAGAATTCCTGCTGCCGAGCCATACCGTCCCGGTGAGCGGGCCCCGTCACCGGGGCCCCAGGCTCAGCTGGACAGTTGATTGGCGAACTGCCCCACCGCGCTCACCACCTTCTGCGCGCCGTCCTGGATCTCGACGATCACCGTGCCGGCCTCCGCCGCCAGGGCCAGGCCCTGCTCGGCCTGCAGCTTGCCTTCGGCCATCAGTTCCACGGCGTCACGGGCCATGTCCTGGTTCTGCCGGACCACGCCGACGATTTCCTCGGTGGCCTTGCTGGTACGCGAAGCCAGTTGCCGGACCTCGTCGGCGACCACGGCGAAACCGCGCCCCTGCTCACCGGCCCGGGCCGCCTCGATCGCCGCGTTGAGGGCCAACAGGTTGGTCTGCTCGGCAATCCCGCTGATGGTCTTGACGATGCTGCCGATCACCAGGGACTGCTCGTTCAGGGCGCCGATGCCCTCGCCGGCGTCCTGCATGTGCTTGGCCAGATCGCGCATCACGTTCACCGCCTCGGTGACCACGGTGGTGCCGCGCTGGGCACTGTTGTCGGTCTGCAACGAAGTGCTGTAGGCAATGTTGGCCGCTTCGGCCACCGCCAGTTCCTGATTCACCTGGTCGGTGATCACGGTGGCGAACTTCACAATCTTGTAGAGCTTGTTGTTGGCGTCCAGCACCGGGTTGTAGGACGCCTCCAGCCAGACTGTCCGGCCATGGGCATCGATGCGCTTGAAACGGTCGGCGATGAATTCCCCGGCATTCAGGCGTTTCCAGAACGCCTGGTAGGCCGCGCTGTTGTACTCCTCGGGCTCACAGAACATGCGGTGATGCTTGCCCTTGATCTGCGCCAGGCTGTAGCCCATGCCGGAGAGAAAGCGCTCATTGGCCGTCAGCACATGGCCATTGAGGTCGAACTCGATCAGTGCGGTGGAGCGCATCAGGGCGCCGATCAGGTTCTCGTGCTCCCGGGAAGCCTCGATGGTGCGGGTCAGGTCGCTGGAGAAGATCGCGAAGTACTTGATCCGCCCCTCGGAGTCGTGGACCGGCTGGGAGATCGAGCGCAGCCAGGCCTCCTCGCCGTTGCCCCGCAGCAGGCGCACCGCCCCGGCAAAGTGCTCGCCCCGGGCCAGGGTCGCCTTGAAGCGCTGGTGAAATTCGTCGTGCTTGACGTGGGCCGGAACGATGTCTTCCAGGGACCGCCCCAGCAGGTCGCCGCTCTTGTAGAGCATTTCCTGGGCGAAGTTGTGGTTGACCGATTGAATCCGTCCATCGGCGCTCAAATTGATCACGAGCATCTCGCTTTCAAGACTTTCCTTCACTTGCTGAAGGCTCGAGAGTTCTTCACGAAGAGCCGCCAGCTCTTGCTTCAAGCGTTTATTGAACATGGGGAGGCACCGGGAGGACATAAAAAATAGGCTGCTGTGGGCCTAACATCGGCCCTGAAAGTCTTTTCTTAATAGCAGCCCGGGCTTGTCCGACAAAAATAATTCAAGCGCGGGCAAAGCCCCTGCCTGCGGGACTTTGAGCGAGGATTTACCGGCGCCCTGGAGCGCGTATAGTCGGCATCGGGAAATCCCAGGCGATCGACGGAGTTGGACTATGGACGCATCACGCAAGGCGCTTTTTCAGCAAGAGGCTGCACGAGTCGGACACAGTTTCGAGGGCGAGATGCGCATTGGCGGCAACTATGTGCCGGCGGTGCGCAATGGCGATGAGGTGTACGTCAGCGGACAGATCCCGCGTATCGACGACCAGGTGATGGTGGTCGGCCGGGTGGGCGCCGAAACCAGCCTGGAGCAGGCCCGCCACGGGGCACAGATCTGTACCCTGCGGGCCCTGGCGGTCCTCAAGCAGATGCTCGGCGACCTGCAACGGATCCGGCGCATCCTGCGGATCAACGTCTACGTGCAGAGCGCGGCGGACTTCACCCAGCAGAGCGAGGTGGCGGACGGCGCCTCGGAGGTGCTCTATTCAATCTTCGCCGACGCCGGGGTGCACACCCGCACATCGGTGGGGGTCTATCAATTGCCGAAAAATGCCTCGGTGGAAGTCGACATGATCGTCGCCCTGCACCCCGAACCCGGCAACGACTGAAGGCCGCGCCAGCCCGCCCATGGATCAGCTGCCGTTGTTGCGGCACTGACCCATGACCTGATACTCGATGGTCTTGAGCTGGCCGGCGGAGTCTTCGTAGGTCATGCGCGAAGGCACCACGTTGCAGGACTTGATCGGTGGGGTGACGCTGACCACCCTGGCGATATCCAGATCCATGCCGTAGCGGTAGTTCTGCACCACCGGCGCCGGCTTGCCCTGACTCGCCGCATAGCGCTCCATGGCCTTCTGGTTCTCCACCATGGCCCGGGCAAAGGTGCGGTCGCCACCGCCTTCGGCCAGGGCCAGGGATGAGAGGGACAACAGCAGCGCGGCGATACTCAGGTTGACAGCTTTCATGACAGTTTCCTCGTCCAGTTGACAGCGACGAGGATAAGCAACCGACCCTTTCAGGATGATCGCGGGCACATTACTTATCTGTAATGCACCTGCCCGCGCGGCCCCGGTGCGCCATCGAACCCCCGGTTCATCGGGGTTTCAGGGCCGCCGCCGACGCCTGTCCACGAGCCTTTCTTGCACAATTGTAATCAGCGGGTCACCGCGCCGTTATCTGCCGTTTGCAACTATCGACGGCGACTTTCAGGGCGTAACCACGCCTGTTGGTCGAGCCCAATAAGAACGCCTCTGGCGATATAAAAGTTGATAGCTGCCAACACTCAGGAGCGACCCCATGCGTATCAATCCCCCCTTGTCCCTGTCCGTGCTCGCCGCGGTTCTGGGGCTTTGTCCCGTGGCCGCCGTGGCCGCCGAGGAACGCCCCGAAGGCTTTGTCGAAGGCAGCCGCCTCGACTTGCTGCTGCGCAATTACTACTTCAACCGCGACGATCGCAAAGGCCAGTCCAGCCCCACCGGCAACGGTTATTCCGAAGCCTGGGCCCAGGGCCTGATCGGCCAGTTCGAATCCGGTTTCACCCAGGGCACGGTCGGCTTCGGTATCGACGCCTTCGCCATGTATGGCCTCAAGCTCGACTCCGGCAGCGGGCGCAGCGGCGGCCGTGGCTCCTTCGGCATGCTGCCGGTGAACCACGACAACGAGCCCGCCGACGGCTACGGCAAGGCCGGCGGTGCGGTGAAACTGCGGGCCCTGGACACCGTGCTGAAAGTCGGCGACGTGTTCCCCAAGACCCCGGTGGTGCACTACGGCGACTCGCGCCTGCTGCCGGAAAGCTTTCGCGGGATGACCCTGGAAAACACCAGCCTCGACGGCCTCAACCTGCAGGGCGGGCGCCTGCACGCCATGAGCCAGCCCGACAGCAGCGGCATGCGCGACGGCTTCGCCACCTTCTACGCCGGCAAGGTCGACTCGCCCTGGGTCGGCTACTTCGGTGGCGACTACAAGCTCAATCCCAACCTCAGTATCAGCCTCTACAGCAGCCGCTTGAAAGACGCCTGGGATCAGTACTACTTCGGCACGGCGCTGAACTACCCGGTGTCCGACGACCTGACCCTGTTCAGCGGCTTCAACTATTACAAGGCCGTGGACGAGGGCAAGAAACTGCTGGGCGAGTTCGACAACAACATCTGGAGCGCCAAGGTCGGCGCCACCTACGGCGCCCACACCCTGGCCCTGTCGCACCAGCGCAACAACGGCAATGACGACTTCGACTACCTGCGCCAGTCGGACTCGATCTTTCTCGACAACTCGATCCAGTACAGCGACTTCAACTCGCCCAAGGAACGCTCGTGGATGGTCCGCTACGACCTCGACATGCAGACCTTCGGCATTCCCGGGCTGTCCTTCATGACCCGCTACGCCCGAGGCCGCGACGCCGACTACAGCCACGCCAACGCGGTGTACATGCGCCGCGACGCGGCGGGTGATCCGCTGACCGATCAACGTCGCTGGGAACGGGACATCGAAGCCAAGTACGTGTTCCAGGACGGCACGCTCAAGGACCTGTCCCTGCGCATCCGCCAGGCGACCATCCGCTCCAGCCAGTTCGAATCCGACCTGGAGGAATTCCGGCTGATCGTCGAGTACCCGCTGGCCCTGCTCTAAAGCGTCTGGCCGGGCAGGTTGCGGCCTGCCCGGTGTTAAAACTTCTTCACAGACTCGCGCCTTTCAGAACTGTAATATCGGCCTCACCTTCTCGTTAGGTTGGCCTCCCTATACTCCCGGACACACTCAAATCCGCCGGACTTTCCCCGGCTCGAGAGCTTGTCAGGAGTCCATCCATGCGCCCAACCCAATTGTTGTTGATCGGCCTTCTGGCCAGCACCAGCCTCACCGCCCTGGCGGCCGACGGCGGCGAACGCCCGCAACAGGTTCGTGAAGGTTTCCTGGCCAGCCAGGAACAGATTCACGGCGATGCCAACCAGGAAACCGCCAGCACCGACGGCACCGGCAAAGCCCCCGGTGATGCGTCATCGTCCAACGCGGCCGCACAAGACATCTGAGCGCCGTTGCCCACAGAGCACATTCATCTCTTGAAGCGTTTTTTCTGATGCTCCTTTGGAAAGAGATGAATTTTTAGCGTCCCGCATGGGGCGCTTTTTTTTGCCCAGGAATTGCCGCAGGACTGGCACCTGTAGCCGCTGCCGCAGGCGGCGAACGACCGCGAAGCAGGCGCTGCTTGTGAGGATCGCTGAAGGTCCTGCGGACCTTGGCGCAGCTTCGCCTTGGCTCAGCAGCGGCTACAGGGATGCAGGAGAGACATAAGTGTTAACGGGATACATCTGTTAACAGGCCGAGCCGGGACTAGCGTGAAGGGATCATTCCAGCACAGGGAGAGCCGGGTAATGCAATTCCGATCCAATGGTTATCGCCTGTTCAAGGGGCGGCGCTCGCAGATCGGCAGGATCTACAGCGTGACCGCCGTGACCGAACAACGGTGCCGGGTGTTCAGCGACTTTCGCCTGGGGCGGCTGGTGGTCGACCAACTGCGGGAACAGCACGAAGCGGGCCTTACCCATTCACTGGCCTGGGTGGTCATGCCTGATCACATTCACTGGTTGTTCCAACTGCAGAAATGCTCGCTGGAAGAAGCCCTGTGCCGGCTCAAATCCCGTAGCGGACGCACCATCAACCAACGCCTGAACCGACGCGGTCGGCTGTGGCAAAAAGGGTATTACGAACAGGCCATCCGTCGCGAAGCAGACCTCAAGGCGCTTGCCCGCTACATCATCTACAACCCGGTTCGCGCAGGGTTGGTCGAGCGCGTAGGCGACTACCCCCTCTGGGATGCCGCCTGGCTCTAACCCACACACCCTGTAGCCGCTGCTGAGCCAAGGCGAAGCTGCGCAAAGGTCCTGCGGACCTTGCCTGACAATCTCCCGCCGACCCCACAGCAGCCTCAAGAGCCCCGCGCCCTTCGACGGAGTACCGCCCAGCCCGTTCGTAGCCTGCGGCAGCGGCTACACAACCCCCCGATCGCCACCGCCCCTGTAGCCGCTGCTGAGCCACAGCGAAGCTGCGCAAAGGTCCGCAGGACCTTGCCTGACAATCTCCCGCCAAACCCACAGCAGCCTCAAGAGCCCCGCGCCCTTCGACGGAGTGCCGCCCAGTCCGTTCGCAGCCTGCGGCAGCGGCTACCAGAAGCAGCGCGCGATCAGTCCTCTTCCCTGCGGTGCGCCCATTGGTACAGCGCCGGCAAGACCAGCAAGGTGAGGATGGTGGACGACAGGATGCCGCCAATCACCACGGTGGCCAGGGGTCGCTGCACTTCGGCGCCGGTGCCGGTGGCCAGGGCCATGGGGATGAACCCCAGGGACGCCACCAGCGCGGTCATCAGCACCGGGCGCAGGCGGGTCAGCGCGCCTTCATGAATCGCCACGGACAACGAACGGCCTTCCTCCCGCAGGTTGCGGATAAAAGCGATCATCACCAGGCCGTTGAGCACCGCGACACCGGACAGGGCGATGAATCCGACTCCCGCCGAGATCGACAGCGGAATGTCCCGCAGCCACAGGGCCATGATCCCGCCGGTCAGGGCGAAGGGAATGCCGGTGAACACCAGCAGGCCATCCTTGAGGTTGTTGAACATCATGAACAACAGGCCGAACACCAGCAGCAGCGCCACCGGCACCACCACTTGCAGGCGCTGGGAAGCCTCCTGCAACTGCTCGAACTGGCCGCCCCAGGTGGTCCAGTATCCCGCGGGCACCTTGACCTTGCCGGCAATCAAGGCCGTGGCTTCCTCGACGAATGAACCGATGTCGCGGCCGCGAACGTTGGCGCTGACGATCACCAGGCGCTTGCCGTTCTCGCGGCTGACCTGATTGGGCCCCAGGACCAGATCGAGGCTGGCCACTTCCGACAGGGCAATGAACCCGATCTGCCCGTTGCCCGTGCCCGCGCTCGCCGGTATCGGGATCAGCAGCCGCGACAGGCCATCGATGTCGGTACGCAGTTGATCGGACAGACGCACCACCATGTCGAAACGCCGGTCGCCTTCGTACAGGGTGCCGGCCTGACGCCCGCCCACCGCCACCGCGATGGTGTCTTGCACATCGCCCACGTTCAGGCCGAAACGTGCGGCCTTGTCGCGGTCGATATTGATGGTCAGCACCGGCAACCCCGAGGTCTGTTCAACCTTGACTTCCGAGGCGCCGGACAAGCCTTGCAACGCCGCGGCGATGTCATTGGCGGTCTTGTTCAGCACGTTCATGTCGTCGCCGAACACCTTGACCGCAACATCGCTGCGCACCCCGGAAATCAGCTCGTTGAAGCGCAACTGGATCGGCTGCGACAGCTCGTAGGCACTGCCCGGCACCCGAGCGCTGGCGCGCTGGATATCGGCGATCAGGGCCTCGCGGGACTTGCCCGGATCGGGCCACTGGGCCTTGGGCTTGAGCATCACGTAGCTGTCGGAAATATTCGGCGGCATCGGGTCCGAGGCGATCTCCGCGGTGCCGGTGCGGGCAAACACCCGCTCGATCTCCGGCACTTGCGCCAGCAGGGTCTTCTCCAGGCGCTGCTGCATGTCCACCGATTGCGTGAGGCTGGTGCCGGGCACCCGCAGGGCCTGCTGGGCGAAGTCGCCTTCGCTGAGGCTGGGGATGAATTCGCTGCCCATGCGACTGGCCAGCACAGCGCTGCCCAGCAGGATCGCCGCAGCCAGGGCGAAGGTCGCCGCACGATGGCCCATGACCCAGTCCAGCACCGGCGCGTAGCCCCGCTTGGCGCTGCGCACCAGCAGGTTTTCCTCTTCCTTGACCTTGCCGGTGACGAACAGCGCGATGGCCGCCGGGACGAAGGTCACCGAGAGAATCATCGCCCCCAGCAACGCCATGACCACGGTGAAGGCCATGGGATGGAACATCTTCCCGGCCACCCCGGTCAGGGCAAAGATCGGCAGGTACACCACCATGATGATCAGTTGGCCGAAGATCAGCGCCCGCCGCGCTTCCTTGGCTGCGGCAAAGACTTCGTGCAGGCGCTCGGAGCGGGTCAGCATGCGCCCGTGGTGCTGCTGGGCGTGGGCCAGGCGGCGGATGGCGTTCTCCACGATCACCACCGCGCCGTCGACGATGATGCCGAAGTCCAGGGCGCCGAGGCTCATCAGGTTGGCGCTGACCTTGTTGCTGAACATGCCGGTGAAGGTGAACAGCATCGACAGTGGAATCACCAGGGCGGTGATCAACGCCGCGCGAATATTGCCCAGGAACAGGAACAGAATCACGATCACCAGCAACGCGCCTTCGAAGAGATTCTTCTTCACCGTGGCGATGGCTTTTTCCACCAGGTTGGTGCGGTCGTAGACCGTGACCGCCACCACCCCTGCGGGCAGCGAACGGTTGATCTCTTCGAGCTTTTTCGCCACCGCCTGGGACACGCTGCGGCTGTTCTCGCCGATCAGCATGAACACCGTGCCCAGCACCACTTCGCGGCCGTTTTCGGTGGCGGCACCGGTGCGCAGTTCGCGGCCGATCTGCACGTCGGCGACGTTGCGCACGCGGATCGGCGTGCCGTCGCTGCTGCTGATGACGATGTTGGCGATGTCCTCGATGGACGCCAGTTGTCCCGGCGCGCGAATCAGCAACTGCTCGCCGCTGCGCTCGATGTAACCGGCGCCGACGTTGGCGTTGTTGCGCTCCAGGGCCGTCACCAGATCATTCAGGGTCAGCCGGTAAGCCGCCAGGCGCTTGGGATCGGGGGCGATCTGGTACTCCTTGGCGAAGCCGCCGATGGTGTTGATCTCGGCCACGCCCTGCACGTTGCGCAACTGCGGCTTGATGATCCAGTCCTGGATCACCCGCAGGTCGGTGGGGGTGTAGGGCGTGCCGTCCTCCTTGCGCGCGCCGTCCTCGGCTTCCACGGTCCACAGGAAGATTTCCCCGAGGCCGGTGGAGATCGGCCCCATCACCGCCTCCACGCCTTGAGGCAATTGCTCGCGAGCCACCTGCAGCCGCTCGTTGACCAGTTGCCGGGCGAAGAACAGATCGGTGCCGTCCTTGAAGATCACCGTGACCTGGGACAGGCCCGAACGCGACAGCGAACGGGTCTGCTGCAAGCCCGGCAGGCCGGCCATGGCGGTTTCGATGGGAAAGGTGATGCGCTGTTCGGTTTCCAGGGGCGAAAAACCCGGCGCCGCCGAGTTGATCTGCACCTGGACGTTGGTGATGTCGGGCACCGCGTCGATCGGCAGTTTCTGGTAGCTGGCGATGCCGACGCCGGCCATCAGCAGCACCGCCAGAAGAACGATGATGCGTTGCTCGATGGCAAATTGAATGATGCGTTCAAACATGGGAAAGCACTCTCTGCTGTGACCGATCAATGGCCGTGGTCGGCCGCGCCTTTGCCCAGTTCGGACTTGAGGGTGAAACTGCCGCGGGTGGCCACCCGGGCTCCGGCCGCCAGCCCTTCGCGGACCTCGACGAAACCTTCATCGGCGGCGCCGGTGACCACCGGCGTGGCCTGGAAGCCCTCGGCCACCCGGACAAACACCGACGGCCGGTCTTCCACGGTCTGGATCGCGCTCTGCGGCACGCTGACCGGCGCCTCGAAGGCTTCGGTGGCCACCTGCACCGCGACGAACAGCCCCGGACGCCAGGCGTCATTCGGGTTGGCCAGGGTCACCCGCACCGTGGCGGTCCGGGTCTGCTCCCCCAGCAGGCTGCCGACGTAGGCCACCTGGCCCTGGACCTGGGTCCCCAGTTCGCTGGAGCTGACACTCACCGGCTGGCCGACCCGGACCTTGCCCAGATCCTTGGGGAACACACCGAAGGTGGCCCAGACCCGGGACAGGTCCGAGAGGGTGAAGGCCGCACTGTTCTCGCTCACCACCTCGCCGACGCTGAGGTGCTTTTCCACCACCACGCCATCAAAGGGCGCGCGCATTTCATAGCGGTTGCCCCCCGCCAGCTGGGCGCTGCCACTCAGGGCATTCATCTTCTGTCGGGCGTTGTTGAGGGCGATTTGCGCTTCTTGCAGGTTCTGCCGGGCCAGCAGGTAATCCTGTTCGGCTGAGATCTGGTCGATCCACAACTGCCGCTCGCGCTCGAAGGTGGTACGGGCCAGTTCGACCCGCCGCCCGGCGGCCGCCAGCTCGCTGCGCTGGTCGGACACCTGCTGGCTGGCGATCACCGCCAGCAGCTCGCCGCGCTTGACCGACTGCCCCAGATTGACCTGCACCGACTCCACGACGCCGGCGGCCCGGGGCACGATGTGGGAGGTGCGATCCTCGTCGAAACGGATTTCCCCCGGCAGGCTCAGCACCCGTTTGAGCTGCCGCGGACCGGCTTCGGCCAGCTCGATCCCGGCGGCCTGGATCTGCTCGGCGCTGAGTTCCAGGTGACCTTCGGGCTCCTCGGCGCCGTGTCCGGCCGGCTCGGCCGCATCCGCAGGCTTGGCGTCGGCAGGCGCCGCGGGGGAGGACAGGCCCGGCAACAGCAGGGCCGCCGCTCCCAGCCCCACCACCGCGGTAATGGCCATTATCAGGCTGCGTTTCTTATCCATGGGTACTCCTGAGAATCGAGGTTCGGCAGCGCACGAAGCGCCTTACGAGGTAGGCGAAAAGAAAAAGTCGTCGAGGGCCCGATGCCATTCATGGACACACCAGTGCCGGGGCGGCTCCTCAGGTGGCGTCCCGGGCACGCTGCTGCAGTCGCTGACCAGCAGGGCAAGCAGGCAGACCAGGCCCCGCAGCCCGGCTTTCACCAGCGGCTGAGGTCGCCGTAGATACGTTCGATCCGCACCCGGGCATCGGTGGTTTGCGCCACGGCGGCGAGGTACTGGCTGCGGGCGCCGATCAATGTGCGCTGGGCGTCCAGCACTTCGAGGAAACTGAACTTGCCCATTTCGAAGCCCCGGGTGGCGCTGTCCACCGCGCGCTGGGCGGCGGGCAGGATGGTCTGGTTGAAGGCCTGCACTTCGCCCCTGGCGGTGTTCCATTGCTCCAGAGCCTGGCGGGTTTCACTGCGCAGGCGCAGTTCCGTGGCGTTGCGCAGGTCCCGGGCCTGATCGGCGCGGCGCGCGGCGGAGAGCAGGTTGCCCTGGTTGCGGTTGAACAGTGGCAACGGCATGGACAGGCCCACCAGGTTGACCCGCTCACGGGCGCCGGCGTCGTACTGGCTGCCGATGCTGACGTCCAGATCGGGAATGCGCTGGGCCCTCTCCAGCCCCAGGGACGCTTCGCGCTGAACGATTTCCTGCTCCGCCAGGCGCAACTCCGCAGTCTCCGGCAAGCGGCTCAACAACTGCGCCGAGGCCGGCAGCGTGCTCGGCGCCCGTTCAGGCTCCTGCACCGCCGAGAAGTCCGTGGCGGCGCTGCCGGTGATACTGGCCAGCTGCTGATAGGCAGTGTCCTGCTCCATCTGCCCACGGCTGAGCTCCAGACGAACCTCGGCCAGTTGCACCTGGGCCCGGGTGGCTTCCACCGGCGAGGCCTTGCCGGCATTGACCCGCCCCTGGGCCACGCTCACCCCGCGTTCGGCCAGGGCCAGCGAGCGCCCGGCCAGTTGCGTGCGCTCCTGGGCCCGCAGCGCGGCGTAGTAAGCCTGCAGAACATCGGCCCGCAGCTGATTGCCGCGCCGCTCCAGCTCCAGGGCGGCCAGCTCCTGGCCACGACTGGCCACCTCCACCCGGGCACCACGCTTGCCCCCCAGCTCCAGCGCCTGGCTGAGCTTGACCGAGGTGGTGCGCGAGTCCCGGCGGGTGTCCTCGGCGTCCACCGAGAGCACCGGGTTGGGCAGCAGCCCCGCCTGCTGCCGGGCGCCCTGGGCGATGTCGATCTCCCAGCGCGCGGCGGCCAGTTCGGGGTTGTTGGCAAAGGCCTTGGCCAGGGCGCTGTCCAGGCTCAGGACGGCAGCCTGGGCAACGCTCAGCGGCGCGGCCGCCAGGACCAGCCACAGCATCCAGCGGCAGGTCGGCGCAGCCCGGGCGGGTGTTCTCGGGAAAGTTGGCATAACAGGTTCCGGCCCCTGGTGAGGCAAAGTTTCTGCGAAGCGGCGCGGAACATATCGCGGGATATACAAAGAGCCCCCCGGTCGATATGAAACTGCAACACTGCGCCCATTGGCAGAAAGAGTTTCAAGTTCAACTCAGGGTAACTTTCACCGGTTATCAGCAGGGTGGCGCAAAGATTACAAATCCGTTAGCCAAGGCTCTGGCTCAAGGTTCTGTATTAATATCCGGGCACTGAAAGCGAGTGCACTGCCCGTTTTAAAACATTCGCCAATCAACTTTCAGATCCTTCCAGGTGCAGGGGACCGAGCACACTCGCTACCCATGTTCAGCGCCGTTTCCAGCAACTTTCCTTACTGCCTGTTATTCACCGAGAACCTCACCCGCATGCGAATCCTGGTTATCGAAGACGAACTCAAAACTGCCGAGTACCTGCATCAGGGGCTGACCGAAAGCGGCTATGTGGTCGATTGCGCCAATACCGGCGCGGATGGCCTGCACCTGACCCGTCAGCACGCCTACGACCTGGTGATTCTCGACGTCAACCTGCCGCAGATCGACGGCTGGGGAGTGCTGTCCCAGATCCGCCAGAACAGCAACACCCGGGTCATGATGCTGACCGCCCAGGGCCGGCTGGCAGACAAGATCCGCGGCCTGGACCTGGGCGCCGATGATTACCTGGTCAAGCCGTTCGAGTTTCCCGAGTTGCTGGCACGGGTCCGCACCCTGATGCGCCGCAGCGAACAGAAACCGGTGCCGGATGTGTTGCGCGTCGCCGACCTGGAGCTGGATCAGAGCCGCCACCGGGCCTTTCGCGGCAAACAGCGCATCGACCTGACCACCAAGGAGTTCGCCCTGCTGCACCTGCTGATGCGCCAGAGCGGAGTGGTGCTGTCGCGAACCCAGATCATCTCCTTTGTCTGGGACATGAACTTCGACTGCGACACCAATGTGGTGGAAGTTTCGATCCGCCGCCTGCGGGCGAAGATCGACGACCCGTTCGAACGCAAGCTGATCCACACCTTGCGCGGCGTGGGTTACGTCCTCGAAGAACGCGACTGAGGCGCGAGGCCGGGTTCGCCGGTGCGCCGGCTCCTGCGCATGCACTGCTCCTTCAATGTTCATGCACCTGCTGGTGAAACCCCGCCTGCTCGACCTGCAAGGTGACGTGGGCAATGTCGAAGCGCTCCTGCAGCAGCTCGGTGACCTCGGCCAGGATCGCCTGCTCGTCCCGTCCCGGCAGGTGCGCCACCAGATGGGCGCTGAGCACGTTCTTGCCGCTGGTCAGGGCCCAGATATGCAGGTCGTGCACATCGCCGATCCCCGGCACGCCGCGAATGGCTTGCTCCACCTGCTCGATGTCGACCCCGTCCGGCACGCCTTGCAGCAGCACGTTCATGCTCTCCCTGAGCAGGGTCCAGGTCCGCGGCAGCACCCAGAAGCCAATGGCCGCCGCCACCAGGGAGTCGACCCAGCCCCAGCCGGTGAACATGATCACCAGGGCCGCGCCAATCACCCCCAGCGAACCGAGCATGTCGCTCCAGACCTCCAGGTACGCGCCCTTGACGTTGAGGCTCTGGCTGCTGGCCGAGGCCAGCAGGCCCATGGCGATCAAGTTGACGATCAGCCCCAGCACGGCGATCACCAGCATCCCCGTGGACTGGATCTCGGCCGGGGCCTGCACGCGTTGCCAGGCCTCGAACAGGATGTAGAACGCCACCACGAACAGCAGCAGGGCATTGAAGGCTGCCGCGAGGATTTCGAAACGCGCGTAGCCGAACGTGCGCTTGCGGTCTGCCGGGCGCTTGGCGACCTGGATCGCCACCAGGGAGATGGCCAGGGCCAGGGTGTCGGTGAGCATGTGCGCGGCATCCGACAACAGCGCCAGGCTGCCGGTGACAAAGGCGCCGATGACTTCAGCGAGCATGAAGCTGGCGGTCAGCCCCAGGGCCATCCACAACTTGCGCTCATGCCCGGCCCGCGCCTGGCCGTGTTGGTGTCCTGCGCCCATGGAACATGCTCCTGTGGCTGAAAAGCGTCGGCCTGATGATAGTTCGATTGTCTGCGGGGCCGCGGCTGGATAAGCGAATTGTCATCTTGCGCTCATCCGCCGGACATCTGCGGCCGGGCTGTACCCAGCAGGCCCGGCACCGAAGCCCGAGCCCGGCGCCGGCAGCACAAGCCTCGGCGCGGCGGCCGCGCTCTTCTGCATCGACCGCGGCGCTGTAGAATGCCCGCTTCACTCTCAGCGCGAAGGGACCGCCATGCATCATCAGCCCTGGATCTTCGGCCTCGCTGTGACCCTGCTGCTCGGGGTGGGCGGCGGATCGTCTGCAGCCCGGGCCGCCCCGCTGGACTGCAGCCACATCGAGCTCAGCGAACAGGTCGACCGCTGCGCCCAGCAGGACAAGGAACGGGCCGACAACGCCCTCAATCAGAGCTATCAGGCGCTTTTGGAGCGGGTTCACAACCTGTATCCCAGGAGCCTGCTGCAAGAGCAGGAATACCTTGGCAAGTTGAAGAACGCGCAACGGGCCTGGATCAAGTACCGCGACAGCACCTGCGTGCTGGAGGCCTTCGAAGTGGCGCCGGGCAAACCGGCCCACGTCACCCTGATCAACCGTTGCGTGACCCGCCTGAGCAACGAACGCTCCCGCTACCTGGAGCAATTGCTGCCCCAATAGCCGCCTGCCGGGGCATGCGCAACGCTGCCAGGCCCGGCAAAAGCGCCATCAGGGCCGCGAACGCCGGTAGAACGGGCGCCGGCCAACGCCATGGGCAAGCAGGCACACCAGGCTGGCGAGCCAGGCACAACCCAGCATGCCCAGGCAGGATTCGCGCTCACGCAGGCGCTGCTGGCACAGCTCGGCGCTGTCACACTGAGCGACGCACCAGGGCTGATCGTCGCGGGTACAACCCAGCAGGTAACCCCGCAGGTGGCTCAGCAGCAGGGGCTGTCCGGACAGTTGTGTGAGCGGCACCTGGAGCCGGGTCAGCTCGGGGCTCAAGCGCAAGCGTTGGCGTTCGCCGCTATCGAGGTCTTCGACCAGCAGCGCCCCCGCCTCCACCGCGACCACCCGGGCACTGAGGCTGTCGGGGCTGGCGCCTTCCAGGCCATAGTCCACCAGGGTACTGCTCCAGGCCTCGATCAGGACAAACACCAGCCCCAGCACAAAGTTCACCAGCGCCGCTTGCAGCAGCGGGTCGAGGGCAGAGAAATTTCGCAAGGAACACAGCGTCGAACGAATCAAGACAGCTCCCGGAAACCCTGGCGCGGGCCGCGTTTTCCGAGAGAGTAGCGGGAAAAAACCGAGGGCTGAAAGCCATTTTTCAGCCCGTTTTCAGGGTGGATTCACCGGCCTTTTGGCGAAGGCTCTAGCTCGCTGTTTCGCCTGTTCACGGGCCGATGAAGAAAAGTCCTAATGCTGATCCACGGCGCAGGCGCCACCCGCCAGCGGCCGCTCCTCGCCCACGCGTCCGCCGAAGTAACCGGCACTGATCACGCCCACCGCGCCCATCAGCGCGCAATAGATCACGCAGATCCACGGGCTCCAAGGCATCAGGGCGATCAGCAGCAACGGGGTGGTACTGGCCCAGAGGGCGTAGGCGATGTTGTAGGTGAAGGAGATCCCCGACACGCGAATCCGCGGGGGAAACAGGCTGACCATCACCGACGGCACCGCCCCCACCACGCCGCAACCCAGGCCGGCAATGGCGTAGGCCAGGCCGATCCAGGTGCCACCGCTGATCAGGCAACCGTAGAGCACGGCGATACCCAAAGGCAGCAGCAGGCTGTAGAGCATCACCGTGCGCCAGGCGCCCAGGCGGTCGACGATCAGCCCCGCCAGCACGCAGCCGATGTTGAGGAAGACAATGCCCAGGCTGCTCAGGGCAAAGGTGTGGCTGGCGCTCATGCCGAAGCTCTTCTGCATCATGGTCGGGGTGATGACCACGAACACCACCACCGCCGAGGTCAGCACGCAGGTCAGGATCAGCGCCGGCAGGATCGCCAGCCGGTGCTCGCGCAGCACGGTGCGCAGGGGCAGCTCGGCGGCGCTCTCGCGCTGCTCCTGCAACGCCATGAACACCGGGGTTTCGCTGAGCCAGCGGCGCAGCCAGACGCCGATCACGCCAAACACCCCGCCCAGCAGGAAGGGATAGCGCCAGGCGTGGTCGAGGATTTCCTCGGGGCTGAAGACCCGCGCCAGCAGGGTCGCGGTCAGTGCGCCCAACAGGTAGCCGAAGGTCAGCCCGGCCTGGAGAAACCCCAGGGCATAGCCGCGATGGGCCCGGGGCGCGTGCTCGGCGACGAACACCCAGGCGCTGGGCACCTCACCGCCCACCGCCGCGCCCTGCAGCACCCGCAGCGCCAGCAACAGCAAGGGCGCGAAATAGCCGATCTGGGCATAGGTCGGCATGCTGCCGATCAGCAGGCAGGGCAGCGCCATCATCAGGATGCTCAGGCTGAAGACCTTCTTGCGCCCCAGGCGGTCGGCGAAATGCGCCATGAGAATGCCGCCCAGGGGCCGGGCCAGGTAGCCGGTGACGAAGATCCCGAAGCTTTGCAGCAGGCGCAGCCACTCGGGCATTTCCGGGGGGAAGAACAGCTGGCTCAGGGTCAGGGCGAAAAATACGAAGATGATGAAATCGTAGATTTCCAGGGCTCCGCCCAGGGCGGCCAGGCCCAGGGTCTTGTAGTCGGCGCGGGAAAAGCGCGCCGGCGACGACTCGGTGGAAGGGGTCATAAAAGCAACTCGGAGGGTGGCAATCAGCAAGGCTGCACATGGTCTATGCAATCGTCCCGAGGGACAACCATCAGTCGTTGGCGACCTGGGCCATAGGTGCGCCCTTGGCCATGGCGATGGCCGCCTGGATCGCGGAGCGGGCCTGAGGGCTGTTTTTCCAGCAACTGGAACCGACCAGGGCCGAGGCCTGGGTCACGATGTCCAGGGCATCGGCGGCGGCCAACTGGGCCAGGGAGGTGATGCCCAGTTGTTCCAGGCGACCGACCACCGTCGGGCCAACACCCTTGACCTTGAGCAGTGCGGCGCGTTCTTCGGGGGAAAATGACATGTCGGTTGAATCCTTTGCAGTCCGTGGCAATTGCCGCATTCTTGCACAGTTCTCGGCCGCCTCAGCCTGGGGCGGCCGACCTCCTTATAAACATAAGAAACCCGAGGTACTCACGTGGCCGCTGATATTCAAGATAGCCGCTCCGCCCGCTTCGCCCTGCGCTGTTCGAACTGGGCCGAACGCTGGTTTCCCGACTCCTGGGTGTTCGCCGCGCTGGCGGTGATCATCGTCGCCCTGGCCACCCTGGCCATGGGTGCCAAGCCCACCGACGCCGCCATGGCCTTCGGCGACGGCTTCTGGAGCCTGATCCCCTTCACCATGCAGATGGCCTTCGTGGTCATCGGCGGATACGTGGTGGCCAGCTCGCCGCCGGCGGTGAAGCTGATCGACAAGCTGGCGCGCCTTCCCAGGAACGGCCGTTCGGCCGTGGCCTGGGTGGCGCTGATTTCCATGGTCGCCTCCTTGCTCAACTGGGGCCTGTCCCTGGTGTTCGGCGGGCTTCTGGTACGGGCCCTGGCGCGACGCAGCGAACTGCGCATGGACTACCGCGCCGCCGGCGCTGCCGCCTACCTGGGCCTGGGCGCGGTGTGGGCCCTGGGGCTGTCGTCTTCGGCCGCGCAGTTGCAGGCCAACCCGGGCAGCCTGCCGCCGTCGATCCTGGCCATCACCGGGGTGATTCCTTTCACCCAGACCCTCTTTCTCTGGCAGTCGGGAGTGTTGCTGCTGGCCCTGATCGTCGTCTCGCTGATCGTCGCCTACGCCACCGCACCGGGGCCCAATAGCGCCCGGGATGCCCAGGCCTGCGGGGTCGACCCGAGCTTCAGCATGCCCAAGCCACAACCGCGGACCCGCCCCGGCGAGTGGCTGGAGTACAGCCCGCTGCTGACCATTCTCCTGGCGCTGCTGGCCGCCGGCTGGCTGTACCACGAGTTCGCCACCAAGCCGGCGATCACCGCGATCTCCGGGCTCAACACCTACAACTTCCTGTTCCTGATGACCGGCGCGCTGTTGCACTGGCGCCCACGCAGCTTTCTCGACGCCGTGGCCCGGGCGGTGCCCACCACCACCGGGGTGCTGATCCAGTTCCCGCTGTACGGCTCGATCGCCGCGCTGATGACGGTGGTCAAGGGCGTGGACGGCCAGACCCTGGCCCACCACATCTCGACCTTCTTCGTGCAGATCGCCTCCCACGACACCTACGCCCTGTTGATAGGCCTGTACTCGGCGGTGCTGGGCTTCTTCATTCCCTCCGGCGGCGGCAAGTGGATCATCGAGGCGCCCTATGTGATGCAAGTGGCCAACGACCTGCAGTACCACCTGGGCTGGGCGGTGCAGATCTACAACGCCGCCGAGGCCTTGCCGAACCTGATCAACCCCTTCTACATGCTGCCGTTGCTGGGGGTGCTGGGCCTGAAGGCCCGCGACCTGATCGGTTTTTCCTTCGTCCAGCTGCTGGTGCACGCGCCCCTGGTGCTGGTGCTGCTCTGGGCCCTGGGCACCACCCTGGCGTACCTGCCGCCGGTCATGCCCTGAGCTGTCCACAGGCCCGCTGCGCACTACCGCAGCGGGCCTGAGGATCATTCTCCCCGAGCCTGGATCTCAGATTTTTCCAGGCTCTTGCCAGCAGGCTCCTGCAGCTTTCCTGTAGCCTTTGCGTCATATTCGATTGCTACCGTGCGACCGAAATACTTTGTAACGAATTCTCAGATCGACGAGCAAGGACCCGACATGAGCGACGATACCGATCAGCGCGACCTCCCCGAAACCACCGCCGACCAGCCCACCGACACCAGCCGCCGCCGCTTCCTCGGCGGCGTTGCCGTTCTTGGGGTCGGCGCCACCCTGAGCGCCTGCGCCAAGTCCGACGAGCCGACGAGCAAACCGCAGGAACGGCCGCTGTCTCCGGCGGAACTGGACAAGGCGCTGCGCGAGCAGGTGAAGAACGTGGTGGTGCTGTTCGCCGAGAACCGCAGCTTCAACAACCTGTTCGCCAATTTCCCCGGGGTGGAGAAGCCCTTGTCGGCGCTCAAGCCCGAGGCGTTCCAGCAGCGCGACCGTGACGGCAGCCTGCTGTCGAAACTGCCACCGGTCTGGGGCGGCATCCTCCAGGTTGGCCCGCAAACCCTGGACGGCGTCACCTACCCGGTGGAAACCCAGTTCCAGGAAAACCTGCCCAACGCGCCGTTCGCCCTCAAGGGCCCCAGTGGCGAGGACCTGCCCCTGGGCCTGGTGACCCGCGACCTGTGGCACCTGTTCTACCAGAACCAGATGCAGATCAACGGCGGCAAGAACGATGGTTTCGTGGCCTGGGCCGACTCCGGCGCCCTGACCATGGGCCACTACGCCCAGACCCGCTATTCCCTGCGCCTGTGGGATGTGGCCCGGGAGTTCGTGCTCTGCGACAACTTCTTCCAGGGTGCCTTCGGCGGCTCGTTCCTCAATCACCAGTACCTGATCAGCGCCAAGGTGCCGTTCTACCCGGACGCCGCCAACTCGGTGGCCAAGTCGCAGATCGCCACCTTGCAGGGCGACGACCCCAAGGGCACCCGCCTCAAGCCCCTGGACAAATCCCCGGCCAGCGCCCTGGACGGCGCCCCGCAGTTCGGCCCCAGCGCCCTGACCCCGGACGGCTACGCGGTCAACACCATGGCCCCGCCCTACTGGCCGACCTGGATCCGCGACCCGGAGCGCCCGGACTACGCCAAGCCCGACCTGCCCAGCGTGCTGGTGCCCCAGACCCACGAGCACATCGGCGACAAACTGTCGAAGAAGAACGTCGACTGGGCCTGGTACGGCGGCGCCTGGCAGGCGACCCTGGAGCAGTTCAAGGACTCCGGCGGGATTCCCAAGATCCCCAACTTCCAGTACCACCACCAGCCGTTCAACTACTTCGTGCGCCAGGGCCCGGAGAATCCGGCTGAGCGCGCCAAGCGCCTGCGTGACGGCGGCCTGGGGGATGAGTCGAGCACCAACAAGTTCTTCGCCGATGCCGAGGCCGGCAAGCTGCCGGCGGTGACCTTCTACAAGCCCCAGGGCAACCTCAACCTGCACGCCGGCTATGCCGATGTGGCCGCCGGCGACCGGCACATCGACCGCGCGTTGAAAGTGCTGCGCGAGAGCCCGCAATGGAAAAACATGGTGGTGATCGTCACCGTCGACGAGAACGGCGGCTGGTGGGACCACGTGGCGCCGCCCCAGGGCGATCGCTGGGGCCCGGGCACGCGGATTCCGGCACTGGTGGTGTCGCCGTTCGCCCGCAAGGGCACGGTGGATCACACGGTGTATGACACCGCCTCGATCCTGCGGCTGATCACCCGGGTGTTCCAGCTGGAGACCCTGGACGGCATCAAGGAACGCGACGAGGCCATGATCGCCCGCGGCCAGAAGCCCATGGGCGACCTGACCAACGCCCTGCACTTCAACGTCTGACCCCGGCGGGGCCCGCAACGGGCCCACCAGCCCCCGCAGGACCGAAGCTCAAGACCGGCTTCGGCTCTGCGGCAACGGCGCCAATAATAGCCATGTGACATCACGCACTTTACCCATCCACCCGGCGGGTAATATCCTGCGCGCCACTTATTTGTTTCATCAGTTTTCCGATTGGAAAGGGAGTTCGTCGTCATGATCGTAGGCATCGACCTGGGGACCACCAACAGTCTGGTGGCGGTCTGGCGCGACACCGCCAGCGAGCTGGTGCCCAACGCCCTGGGCCAGCTCCTGACCCCCAGCGTGGTGGGTCTGGACGATGAGGGCCGGGTCCTGGTGGGGCAAGCCGCCAAGGAGCGCCTGCACACCCACCCGCACCTGACCACCGCACTGTTCAAGCGCTACATGGGCAGCGCCACCGAAGTGCGTCTGGGGGATCGACTGTTTCGCCCGGAAGAACTCTCGGCCCTGGTGCTCAAGAGCCTCAAGGAGGACGTCGAACGCAGCTACGGCGAGCCGGTAGAAGAAGCGGTGATCAGCGTGCCGGCCTATTTCAGCGACGCCCAGCGCAAGGCCACGCGGATCGCCGGCGAGCTGGCCGGGCTCAAGGTGGAAAAGCTGATCAACGAACCCACCGCCGCGGCCCTGGCCTACGGCCTGCACCAGCGCGACAAGGAAACCTCGTTCCTGGTCTTCGACCTCGGTGGCGGCACCTTCGACGTGTCGATCCTGGAGCTGTTCGACGGGGTCATGGAAGTCCGCGCCAGCGCCGGCGACAACTTCCTCGGCGGCGAGGATTTCGACAGCCTGCTGCTGGAGCACTTCATCGAACAGCAAGGCCGGGCGGCGGACTTTCCCGAGCGCCAGAGCGTGCTCCAGGCCCTGCGCCGCGAAGCCGAACGGGTGCGCCGTGCCCTGGGCCAGGAGCCCAGCGCCGAGTTCAGCCTGCGCGTCGATGGCCGGCAATGGACCCAGACCATCACCCAGGCGCAGCTGGCGACCCTCTACACGCCCCTGCTGGAACGCCTGCGGGCTCCCATCGAGCGGGCCCTGCGCGATGCGCGAATCCGCGTCAGCGACCTGGATGAAATCCTCCTGGTGGGCGGCGCCACCCGCATGCCCCTGGTGCGCAAGCTGGCGGCGGGGCTGTTCGGGCGCTTTCCGTCCATCAGCCTCGACCCCGACGAAGTGGTGGCCCAGGGCGCGGCGGTCCAGGCCGCCCTCAAGGCACGCTCCGCAGCCCTGGAGGAAGTGGTGCTGACCGACGTCTGCTCCTACACCCTGGGCATCGAAACCTCCCAGCAGTACGGCAACCAGATCGAGGGCGGGCATTACCTGCCGATCATCGAGCGCAACAGCGTGGTGCCGGTGAGCCGGGTCAAGACCGTGCAAACCTTGCACGACAACCAGGAGCAGGTGCTGCTGAAGATCTTCCAGGGCGAGAGCCGCCTGGTGCGCGACAACGTCGCCCTCGGCCAGCTGGAAATGCAGGTGCCCAAGCGCCCAGCCGGCGAAGTCTCGCTGGACGTGCGTTTCACCTACGACATCAACGGCCTGCTGGAAGCCCAGGTGAGTATTCCCCTGACCGGTGAAAGCCGTTCCCTGGTGATCGAGAACAACCCCGGCGTGCTGACCCCGGAAGAAATCCAGGAGCGGCTCAAGGCCCTGGAGCAACTCAAGGTTCATCCCCGCGACCAGCAGGTCAACACCTTGCTCAGTGCCCGCCTGGAACGCCTGTATCAGGAAAGCCTGGGGGAGTTGCGCGAACAGATCGGCTACTGGGCCGGGCAGTTCCAGCAAGTGCTGGACACCCAGGACGAGCGCAAGATCCGCGAAGTGCGCAACCAGCTCAGTGAACAGCTGCAGAGACTGGAAAACGGCCACTGGCACTGAGGAGCGGCGACATGGATTGTTGGGCCCTGCTGGAACTGCCGGACGATGCCGATGAGCGCAGCATCAAGCGCAGCTATGCCAAACGCCTGAAAAGCACCCGCCCCGATGAGGATGCCGAAGGCTTCCAGCGTCTGCGCGAGGCCTACGAGCGGGCGCTGCAACTGGCCCGCTGGCGGGAGGACGAAGCCGACGACGGTTGTCCCGAGCCCGTCGCCGCGGCTCTGCCTGGGGACAACCTGCAGGCCTGGTCGGGGCTGGTTGAGATGAGCCCGTCCCTGGTGCCGCAGCCAACAGCCGCTGTCGCGCCAACGCCGGCACAGGCCCTGCTCAAGGGCCTGACCCTGGAGAACCTGCCGCAACGCTGGACGCAGGCTCAGGCTCAACGCTGCGCCCAGGACTTCCAGAACCGGCTGCTGGAGCACTGCTGCAGCCACCCCCAACAACGCGCGCCCCTGGTTGAGTGGGCGGTTCAACATCTGGAATGGCTGACGCCCTGGCAAAGCCTGTCGATGAGCGACGCGCAACAGTGCTCGCTGGTCGATGCCCTGCTGGACCATTACCGCCAGACCCTGGAAGAGCCGCTGCAAGCCAACCAGGAACGGGCGTTCCTCGCGCAGTTGACCCACTACAGCGAACAGCTGTGGCTGCAGATTTTCGATCACCGCCTGCAATGGCAAAGCACGGTGCTGATGCTGCTCAACGAGCAACAGTGGAGCGTGCCCCTGTTCGAACGGGTGTGCCAGGCGTTCGGCTGGGATGAACAACGGGGCGCCATCCCGGAGCCGGCCTGGATCTGGCACCAGTTGGTCCAGCGCTGTCAGCAGGAAACCTTCTACCAGGACCTGCAAAACAAGCTGCAGCAGGAACACAGCTGGGCACCTGAGGTACTGGCGGCGCAACTGCTCGCCAAGCCGCTGTCCCCGCGCCAGCAGCGCAATCTCACCCGCGGTTTTACCCAGAATGAATGGCAAGCCTGCCAGCAGCTGGCGCAGACCCTGACCTGGCGCTTTCCGCAACTGATCGAGCGCCTGCCCCAGAGTGACGTGTTCTATTGGCAGAAATTCATGCCCCAACCCTCCACCACAGGGGAAACATGGGTGCGGGCCTGGGCCGGCATCGCGCTGGCGTTCACCCTCTTTTTCATTCAGGAACGCCACGACCCGCCGGTGCTGGCGGCCATCATGGCGGCCTTGTGCGGCTGGCTGGTGGCGGTGCTCGGATTGTCGGCACTGTGCGCCTGGAACGCCGTGGCGCTGCGCTTCTTGGATCTGGACCTGTGGCTGAGCGAACGCCTGCTACCGAAACAGCTGCACAGGCCTCCTTATCGAAGACTGCTGCGCCACGGTGTGCCTTTCCTGGCCTTGCTGGCGCTGTTCGCCAGCCTGCTCGGCCTGCTGGGGATGCTGACGTACCTGGGCTTTACCCTGATCGGCGTCCTGCACCACAAGCGCATCGGCCATGTCAGCGAAGCATTCAGGCTCAAGCATCCCTGGCTGAGCGTCTTGCACTGGTCGCATTTCAGTCCCTGGCAACCGGTTTTCCTGGTGCTGATGGTGGCTGTCATCCGGGCTTGCCAGGTGTTCTACCCGGCCTTCCCGCTGACCCGGCTGATACCGGGCTGAGGCCTGCACAAGGGGGGCAGATTTTTTATCCGCTGTCTTTCTCTATCCACGGCGGTGTTTCAGTATGAACAGCCCCCGTGGAGGGGTTCACGCTGAAAAGGATCTGAGCATGTTCAAATTCGCAGGAATCTCCCTGGCCCTGGCGGCCGCCGCGTTGAGCACCAGCGTCATGGCCGATGTCGAGGTCGACCTGGGCAGCCCCCAGCGCGTCACCCAACTCTTCGCCTACCCCAACAACTGCAACGTGATCTGCTATCGCAACTGGACCCTGGAGGAGACGGTGGCTCACTACCTGACCCAAAGCGTGCAGCGCGATGGCTACAGCGCGGCCAAGGTCAGCGTGAAAACCGCCAACGACAAGGTTGTCGCCTCCATCAGCGGCGTGCCCCAGGGCTACGCCAAGCCCCTTAGCGCCCTGCTGGATGCCGGCGACCTGGCCTACAAGGGCGCCAGCCAGCTCAATAAGGACGGTCACTGGGATTTCAGCTGGTACCTGTTCCTGCCCCTGGGCATGGCCCTGGAAAACCGCAAGAGCGTGGAGCTGCTGCACTTCCCGCCGGATTATTCGCTGACCCACTACCAGGACTACCTGGAGTCGGCCACCACCGACCGCTGGGCTTCGCTGCTCACCGTCAACGGCATCGCCGCCGAGCAGACTCCGGCCTACCAGACCATCGTCGATATCGCGCCGATCGCCGCGCCCTCCAGCGCCGGCAAGAGCCTGGAAGGGGTCTACGGCTACTTCAACAGCTACCAGACCAGCATGGTCAAGCAGGTCAGCCAGAACGCCAGCGGCGCAGCCCTGCCGATGGTGGCTTTCGGGGCGCCGGTGCGTAACTGGCTCAAGCAGCAATACGGGGTGACGGTGAATGTGCTGGGCCTGGCGCAGATCAGCCCCAGCGAAGGGGTGAAGGTGCCGGTCCTGGGTGCCAACCACCCGAGCTACATCTGGTACGCGGCGGACCCGGCCAACTATGACAACGACGAGGCCAAGGCCGACGCCGCCGGGTTGAAAGTCATGGGGCAGGACTTGAGCGCGGCCTGCTGGCAGGCCGGCATGGGCAGCAAGCCGGGAACGGATCCGAGCACCCTGCTCAGCAGTTGCACCCAGACCTGGCAGGTGACCCAGAAAGAGCAGACCTGCGAACTGTTCTACACCTCGGTACGCAAGCTGACCGAGCAGCAGGCCGCGGCCAAGTGCACCAGTGCACCGGTCAAGACCCAGCTCAACCAGCTCAAGGCCCCGGCACCGGCGCCAAGCACCGAGGTGCCGCACCTCTGAAGTCCGCCGCTGGCCGCTGCGCCTTCACGCAGCGGCCAGGGCGCGTTCAGACCGCGCCGAGGGGACGCAGGCGATATTGCGGTGGCAGCTGTTCGAAACCACTGATGGTCGCGTTCAGGCTCTTCCAGCGACCGTCCTTGATCCCGTAGATGCAACCGTGGATCGACAGGCTCTGCCCGCGATGCCAGGCGTTCTGCACGATGCTGGTGTGGCCGACGTTGGCCACTTGCTGGATCACGTTCAGCTCGCACAGGCGGTCGACCTGTTCTTCTTCAGTGGCCAGTTGCGCCAGCGCCTCGCGGTGCTCGTAGTACAGGTCACGAATCGAACGCAGCCAGCCATCGATCAGGCCAAACTGGCGATCCTGCATCGAGGCGCGCACGCCGCCGCAACCATAGTGGCCGGTGACCAGGATGTGTTTGACCTTGAGTACATCCACCGCGTACTGGATCACCGACAGGCAATTGAGGTCGGTGTGCAGCACGACGTTGGCCACGTTACGGTGCACAAACAGGTCGCCCGGCAACATGCCGACGATCTCGTTGGCTGGCACCCGGGCGTCCGAGCAGCCGATCCACAGGTACTCCGGAGTCTGCTGGCGGGCCAGCTTGGAGAAGAATTCCGGGTCTTCCTGCTTGATCGCCTCGGCCCAACGCGCGTTGTTATCAATCAGATCTTGTAGTTCGTTCATGCTGTGAAGCCTCAAGAATGATGCGCAGCTTTGACAGACGAGTGCCCGTCGGGGTCACGCCAATGACTGCAGATACCGGTTATCCCTGCCGGGGAATCTTCGCCGGGGCTGTGGGTCCACCCTGCAAGCCCCTAAAAGTATGAGCAATCGCCATGACCGAATCACGACGCCCCTTCAGCGCGCCCCAGCCCGAGCCGATCGACGATGATCAGGATCGCATGGGGTCCATGGAGGAGTTGCATTTCGATGACGACGAACCCGGCGCCCTAAGCAGCACCGGCCTCACCAGCGACGGCTCCAGCGACGACGACCTGAGCCCGGAAACCCTGATCCGCGAGGATGGGGCCCGTTCTGCCCGGGAAGTCGGGGCCGATAAACCCGCCGACTGGGACTTGAGTATTGTCGATGCCACGGACATTGGCGGTGGCAGCGGTCTGGATGAAGCCGAACTGGCACGTCGCGACCCGCTGGACGGCAAACCCTGAGCTCGGCGCCACATTTAATGACGCCCTCTCCCGCAGGAGCCGGCTTGCTGGCGAAGAGGCCCGCAAGCCATCCATCGCCGCGAATGGCGTCTTCGCTGGCAAGCCAGCGCCTACAGCGGCCTGCGTGCTGGTTGAAGGCTCAGTCGACCAGGGTGCAGGCCATCACCAGGGCGTCTTCGCGACCGCCCACCGCCGGGTAATAGTCGCGGCGCCGGCCCACTTCATTGAAGCCGTAACGCTCATACAGCCGATAGGCGGTCTGGTTGCTGGAACGCACTTCGAGGAAGCACTCCCGGGCACTCTTCTGGTAGGCGCGCTTCATCAGCTCTTCCAGCAGCCGCAGGCCCAGGCCGCGGCCCTGGCTTTCCGGCTTGACGGTGATGTTCAGCAGATGGGCTTCGTCGATGATCACCTGGATGACCCCGTGGCCCACTTGCTGGCTGCCCTCGAACATCAGCCAGACTTCGTAGGACTTGAAGGCATCCATGAAAATACCCCGGGTCCAGGGGTGACTGAACGCGGCATATTCGATTTTCAGGATGGCATCCAGGTCCGCCTCGGTGGCCAGACGGAAGGTCAACGCGTCACTCATCGGTCATTCTGCTCATCAGTGTGTTTCCAGCGCGCCATCAGCCGACGCATGGCTTGCCAGACATCAGCCTTACGCTGTGGCTCTTCCATTAATAGTTCCAGGCCGGGCAAGGCCCAGGCCGACCCCAGGCCTTCGACCTGCAGTTCACGGTTGTAGGATTCGGCGTTGGCTTCCCCGGCGAAACGTACGGCCGGCAGACCGATCAGCCACAGGCAGACGCAGGGCTCTTCTTCGATGCGCACGCCGACAAAGGCCTGGACGAAATCCCGGGCGGCTTCCGGCCCCTGGTCGAGGTTGCCCCGGGTCAGCATCGGCCAGCGCACCGGCTCGGCGAGGATCTGCGGGCTGTCCGGCAGGCCGGCGGCGCGCAGCATGTCCTTGAGCAGCAAGTAGGCCGGGTCGCGGCTCTGGAAGGCTTCGCCTGTGGGTAACTCCACCAGCAGCAGGCAACGGCCGGCCCGCAGCAACTGCAAGGCAAAACGCGGCGGCGGTACCACCGGCGCCTTGACCACCGGAGCCGGGGCTTCTTCGCCCTCGGCCACTGGCTTGCTGGCTGACTTTGCAGGCGCGGTGGACGGACGCGGCACCTCGATTTTCGGCCGTTCGACGGTCCTTGCAGCCGCCGCCGGGGCCTTGGCCTCGACCACAGGGGCAGGCGGGGCCTGCACCTCGGGTTCCGGCAAGGCCAGCAACTCAGGACGCGAAGGGGCGGCAAAGGGCAATTCGCTGCGCGGCAGCCAGCTGACCACCTGCATGGCGGACAGATAAGCGCGACGACGGGACTCGATAAGCAAAGGTCGGCCACTTGTGGATAACTGAGGTGGGGGATTCTACCGTCCTTCGCCAAAGATCGCCTGCTGTTGATTGCGCGCAAAAGCGACAGTCCGTCTCATACCTGGGCCCGGGGGTGAATCGTCGGCCCCCTGATGCAGTACAATCGCCGCTTTTCATTGCCAACCAGCCGGCCATTCCGATGATCGAACCCAAGCGCGTCTTGCGCGCCCTCGCCGAACACTGGGCACTTCTGGAGCCGCTGTGCGAGCACTTCGACCAAGGCACCCTGAGTCTTGCCGAACTGCGTTCACAGCTGGCTGCCCAACAACTGGACAGCACGCCCCAGGACATCACCCACCTGCTGGACGTATGGATACGCCTGGACATCCTGGTCCCGGTGGCGAAAAGCCCGAACCGTTTCGAGCTCAATGCGCAGATCCACGACTTCCTCGCCTACCTGCGCCGTGAGCACCGCCTGGGCCTGTGCCTGGAGATCGAAGCCTACCTGCGCCACCTGGAGCGTCTGGCCGGGTACATCCAGGACGCCTTCGACGTGCGCGACGGCAACGACCTGGCGCGCCAGCTGCGGCTGCTGGACATGCGCGTGCGCGATGTCCTGAAGAAGCTCGCCAACGACGAACAGGCCCTGGTGGCCGTGGCCGAGCGGGCCAAGACCAGCGACCGGCAGATTCCCCTGCGCCAGCGCTACGCCGAGGTGCTGGCCACCTGGGACGAATACGTCGAACCGATGATCCAGCTGGTGAACGCCGACGGCGCATTCGAGCAGGGCGTGCGCAAGGTGGAAAATGTCCTGCTGCGCCTGCTCACCGAGCAGCAGCGCCTGGGCCACCTGGTGGACGACGACATGCTGCTGCGCACCCACGCGCGGATCCTGGAAATGCAGACCAGCGCCCAGCTGACCCTGCGCCATGCCCGGGAACTGCTGCTGCCGCTGCGTGAGGAAGCCCGCCGGCACAACGCCGTGACCCGTGGCGCGGCCCTGGCCCTGGCGGCCATCCGGCGCAAGGGCATCGACGCGGTGCCCCAGGCGGCGATGCCGATGTTTACCCGCCCGCAGAGCACCTTTCTCGGCAGCTCCGGCCAGGTGGAAGCCTATGTCTACGCCCTGGCCCGCTTCGAGCCCAAGCCGGCGCGCTTCCCCAAGGCCCACAAGACCCACAAAGGCCTTGCCCCCAAGGCACCGCGCACGGTCCGGGAAATGCTCGAACGCTGCGAAGACGCCCTGCCGATGCCGGACCTGATGAGCTGGCTGCTGGACCAGGAGCCGGATGGCGCCACCGACGAACTGCTGTACTGGTTCTCGCGCCTGTCGCGGGAAAAACGCTTCAAGCGCGAGCGCCTCGAACGCCGCGACTACCACACCCAGGAGCATCAGGTCAGCCTGCGCTCCTTCGCCCTGCTCTCGGCCCGCGATGACGCCGCCGAGCATTCTGCGAGCAACGCCAATGCATCTTGATCTTTCCGAACTGTCCCAGCTGGCGCCGATCTTCCGCGAGCTGTTCAAGGGTTACCACGTCAGCCGCCGCGACCCGGAGCTGTACGCTCAGCTGTCGAACTTCCAGGACCAGTACCGCACCCTGTTCAAGGCCCTGGGCTTCGAGCTGGTGTGCGACACCCGGGGTTTCTACTACTTCGTGCCGGACAACGCCGCCGCCCAGGTGAACAAGACCGCCCAGCGCCTGGCGCTGTTCACCTTCATCCTGGTGGAGCACCTGGCCGACCAGGGCCGCGACCCGATCGCCGTGCTCGATGGCGGCAGCCTCGGCCGTGACGAACTGCCGTCGCTGCTGGAGAAATACCGTGACCTGTTCATCCAGGCCGAAGTGCAGACCCAGGAAGAGCTGGAAGAGAAAATCATGCGCCGCATGACCCAGCTGGGTTTCGCCGCCGAGGAGCCGGGCATCTACCGCTTCCTGCCGCCGATGCACCGTTTCCTCGATGTCTGCCTGTCGGTGCAGCAGGACCGCGACCTGGCTGCCAGCCTGCACAGCGTGCTGCCGCTGCCGACCCCGGTGCTGGTGGACGACGACAGCGACGAAAAACTGCTGCAGACCGATGACCCGCTGGACCTGAGCGAATTCGACGAGTCCGAAGAAAGTGAAGAAGACGCGCTGGCCCGGGCCATCGCCGAAGAACAGGAGCTCGACGCATGAGCAAGGAACGCTACGGCATCCGCCGCTTTGCCCTACTGAACACCGCCGGCTACAGCCTGGGCCTGTTCCCCCTGGAAGAGCCGCTGTCGGTCTACGGGGCCAACAACCTGGGCAAGTCGGCATCGATCAACGCCCTGCAATTCCCGATCCTGGCGCGCATGTCGGACATGAGCTTCGGCAAGTACAGCCTGGAACAGTCCCGGCGCTTCTACTTCGCCTCCGACACCAGCTACATCCTGGTGGAAGTCTCGCTGCCCCACGGCCCCCATGTGATCGGCGTGGTCGGACGCGGCCCGGGCGGCGGCTTCGGCCACCAGTTCTTCGCCTACGCCGGCCAGCTGGACCTGGCGCATTACCAGAAGGACGACACCTGCCTGCGGCAGAAAGAGCTGTTCACCAACCTGGAGCGCCAGGGCCTGAAGGCCTATGAGCTCAAGCCCGATGAACTGCGGCGCCTGCTGGTGGGCGGCCACACCTCGATCCCCCTGGACCTGACCCTGATCCCGCTGCGCTCCACCAGCGAACAGAGCCTGAAAACCTTCCGCGCGCTGTTCATCAACCTGCTGCACATGCGCGAAATCACCGCGGCCAAGCTCAAGCAGCTGTTCCTCGATGCCTTCGAGCACAGCCTACGCTCCGGCAGCGTCGACTACATCGCCGCCTGCGACGAAGCCTTCCGCGATGTGCGGCGCATGGAGCAGGACTACAACTCCCTGGTGGCCGCCGGCCCTCTGGTGGAAGCCCTGGCCAACGGCGTGAAGCAGCGGGACATTCTGCGGGGCAAGCTGCACCGCCTGTCGCCGCTGCTGGATTCGCTGCTGGGCACCTGGTCGGACTACGCCGGCGCGCGCAAGGAAGAGCTGACCATACAGGCCGAGCACTACCGTAATGAGCAGGACGCGCTGCAGAACGACCAGCGCAGCAGCACCCAGGAAATGATGCGCCTGGAACGGGAAATCACCGGCACCCAGCGCTGGCTCGGTGAGTTGTCGGTGCTCAAGCACCGCTTCGCCCTGGTGGATGACGTCAAGGTCCTGGAACAGCAACTGCTGGCGGCCAAGGATGCCCACGATGAGCTGGCCGGCGCCCTGGCCCAGTCCCGGCAGTTCTCCGCCGAAGACCTGGAAGAACGCCTGCGGGACCTGGAAAAACGCCTGAAGTCGGTCAAGCAGCAGCTCGATCATGCCGACAACAACAGCTACGCCCGTCTGCGCGAGGAGTTCTCCCAGCAGGACGTGGAGCGCCTGATGCGCCTGTTCAACAGCGCGCTGTTCAGCCTGCCCCTGGGCGAGCATGGCATCACCCTGGACGACAACGGCGAGTGGGTGAAGTCGGTGGAGCTGATCCTCGACGGCTTCAAGGGCGAGCGTTTCGAAGTGCCGGGGTTGACCATCGACATCTCCCACATCGAGCCGCCAGCCTTGCAGGCCCTGGCCGACCGCGCCGCCCTGCGGGATCAGAAAGAGCGTCTGGAAAAAGAACTCAAGCAGCTCAAGACCCAGGCCGCCGTGGCCGCCGACCGCGCCGCGAGCAAGACCCAGACCGAAGCCCTGTACCAGCAGGTACTGGATGCGCAGAAGGCCCTGGAAGACTTCCGCCGCGCCCAGACCCTGAGCGCCGAGGAAGGCGAGAAGCTGGAACAGCTGGCGCAGATGGAAGCCGCCCAGGACGAACTCAAGCGCTCCAGCGATGCCTTCACCGAACGCGTCCAGCAACTGTCCGCCAAGCTGCAACTGGTGGGCCGGCAGATCGCCGACATGGAAGCCAAGCAGCGCACCCTCGACGACGCCCTGCGCCGCCGTCAGCTGCTGCCGGCGGACCTGCCGTTCGGCACACCGTTCATGGATCCGGTGGACGACTCCATGGACAACCTGCTGCCACTGCTCAACGACTACCAGGACAGCTGGCAGGGCTTGCAGCGGGTCGACGGGCAGATCGAGGCGCTGTATGCCCAAGTGCGCCTGAAGGGCGTGGCCAAGTTCGACAGCGAGGATGACGTCGAGCGCCGCCTGCAACTGCTGATCAACGCCTATGCCCACCGCACCGACGAAGCCCTGACCCTGGGCAAGGCGCGCCGCGCGGCGGTGACCGATATCGCCCGGACCCTGCGCAATATCCGCAGTGACTACGACAGCCTGGAACACCAGCTGGCGCTGTTCAACCGCGAGATCAACAAGCGCCAGGTGTCCAACCTGCAGAGCTTCCGCATCGTCCTGGCGCCGAACAAGGAAGCCCTCAAGCACATCGACCAGATCATCCACAGCGCCGGCCAGTACGAGGAAGGCGAGACCTTGTCGGTGTTCGACCTGAGCCAGAGCGCCGAGCAGGACAACAAGAACGAAGAGGCCAAGGAGTACCTGGCGCGGCTGGTAGCGGCCAACCACAACCAGTTGGGCCTGAAGGACCTGTTCGAGCTGGCGTTCGAGATCACCAAGGTCAATGGCCAGCCGGTGATCCACACCGACATCGATGGCGCGGCGTCCAACGGCACCACCATGACCATCAAGGCGCTGACCAACATGTACCTGTTGCTGCACTTGATGGACCGCGACCAGGCCGGGCGCATCCGTCTGCCCTACTACCTCGACGAAGCGGCGGACATCGACGAACGCAACCAGGCGGCGCTGCTGGAAACCAGCCTGCAGCTGGGCTTCGTACCGATCCTGGCCAGTGTGAAGCCGCAGGTGTCGGCCCAGGTGGCCATCGACCTGGAAGGCGGCAGCGGGCCAAACGGCATCTACATCGACGAGGCGGACTGGAAGTTCATCCGCCGTCACGATCAGGTCAAGGCGACTCTGAACGTGGAACCCGAAGCCGAGGCAGAAGCGCAACTGGACGAAGTCTGACTGGGTAACGCTGCAACGTAAAAGGCCGCGCTCTTGGGAGCGCGGCCTTTTTTATTGGATAGCTTTTGTAGGAGCTGGCTTGCCAGCGAAGGCGTCCTCTGGAAGAACGCCGGACTTGAGGGCCTCTTCGCCGGCAAGCCGGCTCCTACGAGAGGGTTATTTGCCGAGGGGGATCTTGGGCGCCCAGGTCAGCCATTCATCTTCGAACTTGTCGAACAGCGGGAAGGTCTGTTGCGGGCGGGCCGGGTTGCCCATGCGCTCGCCATCCGGGGTGGCGAAGGCGATACCGCCCTGGATCAGGGTTTCCAGGGACTCGGTACGCACTGTGGCGCCCTTGAACAGGCCAAAGTCCACGCCAAATCCGCTGCTGTTCCAGAAGCGCGTACCACCGCGAATCAGCGGCGCGTACTTGGGTTCGATGAGGATGTGGATCAGTACCCGGTCAGCCGTCTGGCCCAGCTCGTAGCCGGTCACCTTGCCCACCGTCACTTCGCGGTAGGTCACCGGCACCCCCACTTTCAGCGAACCACGGCGCGCCGCGCTCAGTACCAGGCTCAGACCCGCTTCAGCAACGCTGGCCTCCGGCGGCTGCGGCAAGGCGACGAAACTGGTTTGCACGCCCTGATTCTTTGCGGCGGGCTGGACCTCGATGTATTGACCGGTAACCAGGGTTTCCAGGTTGGAGGTCTTCATCAGCCCCAGTTCCGGCTTGACCACCCAGAACTGGCTGCCGACCCGGGCGATACGCTCGGGCACTTCGGTGATGCGCGCCTTGAGCATCACTGATTGCAGGTCGGCGCTGAGGGTCACTTCCTCCAGCTTGCCCACATCCAGGCCCTTGAAGCGCACCGGCGTGCCGGCACGCAGCCCATCGGCGCGATCGACCTTGATGTTGACCAGGATGCCGCGCTGCGCCGCTTCTTCCTGGTTGGCGAACAGACGGAAACGCGGAATGCGCTTTTTCAGCGGCACGTTGGGCAGCGGCGTCTCGAAGGCGATACCACCGGCCATCAGGCTTTGCAGCGACTCGCTCTTGATCTGGATGCCGCCAGTGAGGCCGCCCGTGAGGGTGATGCCGCTGACGTTCCAGAAACGGGTCGAACCGTTGACCAGCGACTCGTACTCTTTCTCGATATGGACGCCGATCACCACTTGCTTGCGGGTGTGAGAGAACTGATAGCTCTGCACCGAGCCGACCTTGACCTGCTTGTAGAGGATCGGGCTGCCCACATCCAGGGAGCCAAGGTTGTCGGTGAACAGCACCATGTGCAGGCCCGGGGCTCGAAGGTCCAGAGGCGGGGCCTTGGCCCGGGCCTCGAACTCGCGCTGGGGCGCAGCGCCCTTGTCGCCGGGGCGAATGGCGATGTAGTTGCCTTTGACCAGCGCCTCCAGGCCGGTGATGCCGGCCAGGGAGATGGAGGGTTTGACGGTCCAGAACTGGGTGCCCTGGACCAGGTAGTCCTCGGCCAGCGGATCGAGGGTCAGCTCGGCAGTGGCGCTGGTGAGATCGGAGTCGACCTTCAGCGCTTTCAGGCTGCCCACCTGGATGCCCTTGTACATCACCGGGGTACGTCCGGCTTGCAGCCCTTCGAAATCGGTGAGCTTGACCTTGACCCGGATCCCGGCCTGGGCGGCGTCGAAATCCTCATAGAGCCGGAACGGCAGGCTTGGGTCGGTAGGCGGGCTGTCCTTGCGGTTTTCCGGCGTGGCAAAGGCGATACCGCCGGCGACGATGCTGGACAGGGACTCGCTGCGCACTTTGACCCCGGACAGGTTGGCGTCGATGCTGATGCCGCTGGCGTTCCAGAAACGCGTGTGTTTGCGCACCAGGTTGGCGTAGGTGGGCTCGATATAGACCTTGAGCTCGACCGTGTTCTGGTCTTCGGAAAGCAGGAAACTTTTGATCTGTCCGACTTGGATCTGTTTGTAGAACACCGGGCTGCCGCGGTTCAACGAGCCCAGGCGTTCGGCCTTGATGGTCAGGTGCAGGCCGGGCTTGGCGTCCGATAACGGCGGCTCTTCGGCCAGGGCCTTGAATTTGCGCGCAGGCTCGCCATCGCCGGGATTGACCGCGATGTAGTTGCCGGAAACCAGGGTTTCCAATCCGGTGATGCCGGCCAGGCTGACACTGGGCTTGACCAGCCAGAAGCGGGTGTTGGTCTTCAGGTACTGTTCGACGTCCTTGTTCATCTCGACCGTGGCGATCACGCCCTTGGAGTTACCCTCATCGTCCAGGGCCAGGGTCTTGACCTTGCCCACGGGCATGCCTTTGTAGACCACTTCGGTCTTGTTGGCCTGGATCCCCTCGCCGCTTTCAAAGCGCAACTGGATCTCGATGCCGGTCTGGCTGTAGGCACGCCAGCCCAGCCAGCCACCGATGATCAGGGCGATCAGGGGCAGTACCCAGATGGCTGACCAATTGGAGGCCGGGCGGGTTTTGGCGGTAGGCAAATCACTCATGGTCGTCGTCCGACTCCGTGTTATCCCAGATCAGTCGGGGATCGAAAGTTACTGCGGCCAGCATGGTCAGAATCACCACACTGGCAAAGGCGACCGCTCCGAGATTGGCTTCGATGCTGGCCAGCCGTCCAAAGTTGACCACCGCCACCAGGATGGCGATGACAAAGATATCCAGCATCGACCAGCGACCGATGAACTCGATAAAGCGGTACATGATGATCCGTTGCCGTGCCGACAGTGGCTGGTGGCGCTGCACCGAGAACAACAACAGAGCAATGCCCACCAGCTTGAAGGTGGGCACCAGGATACTGGCGACAAATACTACCGCGGCAATGGGAAACATGCCGTGCTGCACCAGTTGGATAACCCCCGACATGATGGTGCTGGGGTCGCCCTGGCCCAGTGAGCTGACCGTCATGATCGGCAGCAGATTGGCCGGAACATAGAGAATGGCGGCGGTGAGCAGCAGCGCCCAGGTACGCAGGATGCTGTTGGGACGGCGGGGATGGACCAGGGCTCCGCAACGAGTGCAGGTCTGCTCGTCGCTGTCGGCTTCCTGCCGGTTCAATTCGTGACATTCGCTACAAATCAGAATGCCTGCATCAATCGCCCGCATGCACATCCTCTCCCGATAACGCTTGCCAGATCTGGTGAGGCGACATCACCACCTCCAGCCAGACCTGCACCAATAACAGACTGATGAAACACACCAGGCCCAGGCCCACGGTGATGGAGGCCATGTCAGCCAATTTGACGATGGCCACCAGCACCCCCATCAGGTAGACCTCGAGCATTCCCCAATCACGCAGGTGGTGATAGATGCGGTAGAGCAGCAGGCCATAGCTGCGCCCGAAGTCCCAGCGAATACTCAACAGGACCAGGAGCTGGCAAATCAACTTGATCAGGGGGATGCCCATGCTGCACAGGAACACCACCAGTGCCACGCCTTCCATACCGGTATCGAACAGGCCTTGCACGCCGCTCCAGACGGTATCTTCGGAAGACTGTCCCAATAGATTGAGCTGCATGATGGGAAGAAAGTTCGCCGGTACATAGAGCAACAAGGCGGCGATCACCAGAGCCAGGCTACGCTCAACGACATTGTGCCGGTGTGCGTAGAGCTCATAGCCACAACGCGGGCATTGAGCCTTCTCGCCGAGAGCAAGCGTTGGCTTGCGCATCAGCAGATCGCACTCATGACAGGCAACCAGGTCGTCCAGTGGTAATTCTGACAACCCGGGGGCGTCAACCGGATCTGGCATAGAAGGCTCTGGAAGTGGAGAAAGTAGCAGCTATTCTAGTGTTCCAATTCGAAAATAACTGTGCAAATTTGTTTGCGAATAAGAGCAATTTTTCCACGCGCAAAAACAAAACCCCAACTGCTTTCGCAATTGGGGTTTCGGAATTTAATCTTGACGATGACCTACTCTCACATGGGGAAACCCCACACTACCATCGGCGATGCATCGTTTCACTTCTGAGTTCGGGATGGGATCAGGTGGTTCCAACGCTCTATGGTCGTCAAGAAATTCGGTAGCCAGTCCGTTGCTTGTGCAACGTGCCAGCGAATGGGTATGTAATAGGTTTGTGTGCTTTGTGAGCGGTGCAAACTTTCGGTTCGTTTCGTCTTCACACACCGCAACTCGCTTCTTAAGCAAATTGCTTGGGTGTTATATGGTCAAGCCTCACGGGCAATTAGTATTGGTTAGCTCAACGCCTCACAGCGCTTACACACCCAACCTATCAACGTCGTAGTCTTCGACGGCCCTTTAGGGGATTCAAGATCCCAGTGAGATCTCATCTTGAGGCAAGTTTCCCGCTTAGATGCTTTCAGCGGTTATCTTTTCCGAACATAGCTACCCGGCAATGCCACTGGCGTGACAACCGGAACACCAGAGGTTCGTCCACTCCGGTCCTCTCGTACTAGGAGCAGCCCCTCTCAAATCTCAAACGTCCACGGCAGATAGGGACCGAACTGTCTCACGACGTTCTAAACCCAGCTCGCGTACCACTTTAAATGGCGAACAGCCATACCCTTGGGACCGGCTTCAGCCCCAGGATGTGATGAGCCGACATCGAGGTGCCAAACACCGCCGTCGATATGAACTCTTGGGCGGTATCAGCCTGTTATCCCCGGAGTACCTTTTATCCGTTGAGCGATGGCCCTTCCATACAGAACCACCGGATCACTAAGACCTACTTTCGTACCTGCTCGACGTGTCTGTCTCGCAGTCAAGCGCGCTTTTGCCTTTATACTCTACGACCGATTTCCGACCGGTCTGAGCGCACCTTCGTACTCCTCCGTTACTCTTTAGGAGGAGACCGCCCCAGTCAAACTACCCACCATACACTGTCCTCGATCCGGATAACGGACCTGAGTTAGAACCTCAAAGTTGCCAGGGTGGTATTTCAAGGATGGCTCCACGCAAACTGGCGTTCACGCTTCAAAGCCTCCCACCTATCCTACACAAGCAAATTCAAAGTCCAGTGCAAAGCTATAGTAAAGGTTCACGGGGTCTTTCCGTCTAGCCGCGGATACACTGCATCTTCACAGCGATTTCAATTTCACTGAGTCTCGGGTGGAGACAGCGCCGCCATCGTTACGCCATTCGTGCAGGTCGGAACTTACCCGACAAGGAATTTCGCTACCTTAGGACCGTTATAGTTACGGCCGCCGTTTACCGGGGCTTCGATCAAGAGCTTCGCGTTAGCTAACCCCATCAATTAACCTTCCGGCACCGGGCAGGCGTCACACCCTATACGTCCACTTTCGTGTTTGCAGAGTGCTGTGTTTTTAATAAACAGTCGCAGCGGCCTGGTATCTTCGACCGGCATGAGCTTACGGAGCAAGTCCTTCACCCTCACCGGCGCACCTTCTCCCGAAGTTACGGTGCCATTTTGCCTAGTTCCTTCACCCGAGTTCTCTCAAGCGCCTTGGTATTCTCTACCCAACCACCTGTGTCGGTTTGGGGTACGGTTCCTAGTTATCTGAAGCTTAGAAGCTTTTCTTGGAAGCATGGCATCAGCCACTTCGTCACCTAAAAGGTAACTCGTCATCAGCTCTCGGCCTTAGAACCCCGGATTTACCTAAGATTCCAGCCTACCACCTTAAACTTGGACAACCAACGCCAAGCTGGCCTAGCCTTCTCCGTCCCTCCATCGCAATAACTAGAAGTACAGGAATATTAACCTGTTTTCCATCGACTACGCTTTTCAGCCTCGCCTTAGGGACCGACTAACCCTGCGTCGATTAACGTTGCGCAGGAAACCTTGGTCTTTCGGCGTGGGTGTTTTTCACACCCATTGTCGTTACTCATGTCAGCATTCGCACTTCTGATACCTCCAGCAAGCTTCTCAACTCACCTTCACAGGCTTACAGAACGCTCCTCTACCGCATCACTTACGTGATACCCGTAGCTTCGGTGTATGGTTTGAGCCCCGTTACATCTTCCGCGCAGGCCGACTCGACTAGTGAGCTATTACGCTTTCTTTAAAGGGTGGCTGCTTCTAAGCCAACCTCCTAGCTGTCTAAGCCTTCCCACATCGTTTCCCACTTAACCATAACTTTGGGACCTTAGCTGACGGTCTGGGTTGTTTCCCTTTTCACGACGGACGTTAGCACCCGCCGTGTGTCTCCCATGCTCGGCACTTGTAGGTATTCGGAGTTTGCATCGGTTTGGTAAGTCGGGATGACCCCCTAGCCGAAACAGTGCTCTACCCCCTACAGTGATACATGAGGCGCTACCTAAATAGCTTTCGAGGAGAACCAGCTATCTCCGAGCTTGATTAGCCTTTCACTCCGATCCACAGGTCATCCGCTAACTTTTCAACGGTAGTCGGTTCGGTCCTCCAGTCAGTGTTACCTAACCTTCAACCTGCCCATGGATAGATCGCCCGGTTTCGGGTCTATTCCCAGCGACTAGACGCCCTATTAAGACTCGCTTTCGCTACGCCTCCCCTATTCGGTTAAGCTCGCCACTGAAAATAAGTCGCTGACCCATTATACAAAAGGTACGCAGTCACAGAACAAAGTCTGCTCCCACTGCTTGTACGCATACGGTTTCAGGATCTATTTCACTCCCCTCTCCGGGGTTCTTTTCGCCTTTCCCTCACGGTACTAGTTCACTATCGGTCAGTCAGTAGTATTTAGCCTTGGAGGATGGTCCCCCCATATTCAGACAAGGTTTCTCGTGCCCCGTCCTACTCGATTTCATGACTAAGAGATTTTCGCGTACAGGGCTATCACCCACTATGGCCGCACTTTCCAGAGCGTTCCGCTAATCTCAAAGCCACTTAAGGGCTAGTCCCCGTTCGCTCGCCACTACTAAGGGAATCTCGGTTGATTTCTTTTCCTCAGGGTACTTAGATGTTTCAGTTCCCCTGGTTCGCCTCTTGCACCTATGTATTCAGTACAAGATAACCATCTTATGATGGCTGGGTTCCCCCATTCAGAGATCTCCGGATCAAAGTCTGTTTGCCGACTCCCCGAAGCTTATCGCAGGCTACCACGTCTTTCATCGCCTCTGACTGCCAAGGCATCCACCGTATGCGCTTCTTCACTTGACCATATAACCCCAAGCAATCTGGTTATACTATGAAGACGACATTCGCCGAAAATTTGCAATTTAACTCACAAATTTTACCTTAGCCTGATCCGTTACCAGTGAAAGTAACGTTCAGTCTATCTTTCTATCACATACCCAAATTTTTAAAGAACGATCTAATCAAAAGACTAGAAATCAACATTCAATGTGAATGCTCATTTCTAAGCTTTCAGAAGCAGTTTATGGTGGAGCCAAGCGGGATCGAACCGCTGACCTCCTGCGTGCAAGGCAGGCGCTCTCCCAGCTGAGCTATGGCCCCATAACAAAATTGGTGGGTCTGGGCAGATTCGAACTGCCGACCTCACCCTTATCAGGGGTGCGCTCTAACCAACTGAGCTACAGACCCAATTTCGAGCTTGTAACTGTTAGCTTGGAGCTATCAGCTTGGAGCTTAAAGCTGCTTCTATCGTCTTCTTCAATGAATCAAGCAATTCGTGTGGGAGCTTATGAAGCAGCTGATGTCGTCGATTAAGGAGGTGATCCAGCCGCAGGTTCCCCTACGGCTACCTTGTTACGACTTCACCCCAGTCATGAATCACACCGTGGTAACCGTCCCCCCGAAGGTTAGACTAGCTACTTCTGGTGCAACCCACTCCCATGGTGTGACGGGCGGTGTGTACAAGGCCCGGGAACGTATTCACCGCGACATTCTGATTCGCGATTACTAGCGATTCCGACTTCACGCAGTCGAGTTGCAGACTGCGATCCGGACTACGATCGGTTTTATGGGATTAGCTCCACCTCGCGGCTTGGCAACCCTTTGTACCGACCATTGTAGCACGTGTGTAGCCCAGGCCGTAAGGGCCATGATGACTTGACGTCATCCCCACCTTCCTCCGGTTTGTCACCGGCAGTCTCCTTAGAGTGCCCACCATAACGTGCTGGTAACTAAGGACAAGGGTTGCGCTCGTTACGGGACTTAACCCAACATCTCACGACACGAGCTGACGACAGCCATGCAGCACCTGTCTCAATGTTCCCGAAGGCACCAATCCATCTCTGGAAAGTTCATTGGATGTCAAGGCCTGGTAAGGTTCTTCGCGTTGCTTCGAATTAAACCACATGCTCCACCGCTTGTGCGGGCCCCCGTCAATTCATTTGAGTTTTAACCTTGCGGCCGTACTCCCCAGGCGGTCAACTTAATGCGTTAGCTGCGCCACTAAGAGCTCAAGGCTCCCAACGGCTAGTTGACATCGTTTACGGCGTGGACTACCAGGGTATCTAATCCTGTTTGCTCCCCACGCTTTCGCACCTCAGTGTCAGTATCAGTCCAGGTGGTCGCCTTCGCCACTGGTGTTCCTTCCTATATCTACGCATTTCACCGCTACACAGGAAATTCCACCACCCTCTACCATACTCTAGCTTGCCAGTTTTGGATGCAGTTCCCAGGTTGAGCCCGGGGCTTTCACATCCAACTTAACAAACCACCTACGCGCGCTTTACGCCCAGTAATTCCGATTAACGCTTGCACCCTCTGTATTACCGCGGCTGCTGGCACAGAGTTAGCCGGTGCTTATTCTGTCGGTAACGTCAAAATACTCACGTATTAGGTAAGTACCCTTCCTCCCAACTTAAAGTGCTTTACAATCCGAAGACCTTCTTCACACACGCGGCATGGCTGGATCAGGCTTTCGCCCATTGTCCAATATTCCCCACTGCTGCCTCCCGTAGGAGTCTGGACCGTGTCTCAGTTCCAGTGTGACTGATCATCCTCTCAGACCAGTTACGGATCGTAGCCTTGGTGAGCCATTACCTCACCAACTAGCTAATCCGACCTAGGCTCATCTGATAGCGTGAGGTCCGAAGATCCCCCACTTTCTCCCGTAGGACGTATGCGGTATTAGCGCCCGTTTCCGGACGTTATCCCCCACTACCAGGCAGATTCCTAGGCATTACTCACCCGTCCGCCGCTCGCCACCAGGTACAAGTACCCGTGCTGCCGCTCGACTTGCATGTGTTAGGCCTGCCGCCAGCGTTCAATCTGAGCCATGATCAAACTCTTCAGTTCAAACATCTTTGGGTTTTGAGAAAACCCTAAACTTGGCTCAGCAATCGTTGGTTACATCTTTGATTTCTCGCGGAGTAACTTGTGATGCTGATAATCTTTTTGACTATCAGTCTGACTCCACAAGCACCCACACGAATTGCTTGATTCAGTTGTTAAAGAGCGGTTGGTTAAGATCTTTCGTCTCAACCGAGGCGCGCATTCTACAGCAGCCTCATTTGCTGTCAAGCGATTTTTTAAGAAGTTTTTGAAGATTTCCTCAACAACTTCAACCACTTGCGCTTTCGATCTCTCGTTAGCGGGATGCGAATTCTACAGCGTTACACGCTGCTGTCAACACCTCTTTTTAACCGCTTTCGACCGAGACGATCGAATCGCTAACAAGGCGAAAACACACTGCCTTACTAACTGCTTCTGGCTTCGATGAACTGAAGCGTAGCCGCCGCCGAAAACTGCGTAACTCGTTGAATATCAAGGAGTTTTCCGTTTCGACTGCGCCGGAAGTGGGGCGAATTATAGACCTGTAGAATCTGCCGTCAACCTTTAATTACGTTTTTGTTGCAGACGGTTGTTTTTTAGCCATTAGGCGGGGAATACGGCGCATCACTGCCGGCACTCGCAGCACCAACAGCAGCGCACCTATAGAAGCGTAAACCGCCCATTCCTTCAGATCTGCCCGAACGATCCAGAGCATATGCAGAAGCCCAAGCCCCAGGATGAGATAAACCAGGCGATGCAGCTTTTTCCAACGCGCTCCCAGGCGACGCTGACTGTAGCGATTGGATGTCAGCGCCAATACCAAAAGAAGCACAAACCCCAGGCTTCCAACAAAGATATAGGGCCGCTTGCGCAACTCCACTCCCAACTGGGACCAGTCCAACCCCAGAATGAATACCCCATAGGCACTCAAGTGCAGCACTACATAAGCAAAGCACCACAACCCCAGTTGTCGGCGCACGGCTATCCAGCCCGGCCAGCCAGTGAGCTTCTGCATGGGAGTCATGGCCAAGGTAATCAACAGCAGCACCAACGTGCCCAATCCCAGACGATCAACCAGCACCTTGCCTGGATCAGGCCCGAGAACCGAGCCCCAAGCCTCATACAGCCAATACAGTGGCCAGATAGCCGCAGCAATAAAGACTCCAATACGCCAGAACGAATAACGCATCAGTAGTTCTTCCGCAGATCCATGCCGCTATATAAGGAAGCGACCTCTTCCGAGTAGCCATTGAACATCTGTGTTTCCCGCACATTTGGACTGAACAGGCTGCTGGGTAAACGCCGCTCTCGCGCTTGAGTCCATCGAGGATGATCAACTGTCGGATTCACATTTGCGTAAAAACCATATTCATTGGCAGCAATACTCTGCCAGGTAGTCTTTGGCTGCTCGTCCACCAAGCTGATACGCACAATGGACTTCACACTTTTGAAGCCATATTTCCAGGGAACCACCAGGCGCAATGGCGCACCATTCTGATTGGGCAGCTCACGCCCATACATCCCTACCGCCAGAATCGCCAACGGATTCATCGCCTCATCAAGACGCAAGCCTTCAACATAGGGCCAGTCGATCAAGGCAAAACCGGAACGCTGTCCCGGCATGCTCTTAGGATCCTGCAGCGTTTCAAAACGAATGAACTTGGCCTTGCTGGTTGGCTCCACTTGCTTGAGCAGCGCGGAGATAGGGAAGCCTATCCAGGGAATCACCATCGACCACGCCTCGACGCAGCGCAGTCGATAAATACGCTCCTCCAACGAGTAAGGCTTCATGAAGTCTTCAAGGGCATAGCGCCCAGGCTTGGCGACCTCACCGTCCACGACCACACTCCATGGCTCGGTCTTGAGCGCCCCCGCGTTCGCCGCCGGATCCCCCTTGTCAGTACCGAACTCATAGAAGTTGTTGTAGTGAGTCGCGTCCTTGAACGGTGTGATCGCCTCATCCTTGACGGTTACGGCTTGCCAATGAGCGCTCGCCAATTTGTCGGAGAACCACGCTGGCGCACGGCCCGGCTCCACATCGGCATAACGCGTCGCATCCTGCGCAGCCGCCCAACGGGGCAAACCGGCGAAGGCCAGGCCTGCTACCGCACCGCCCAGCAAACTGCGTCGAGAGAGATAAAGAGATTCTGGCGTGACATCCGACTCATGGCAGTCAGACGCTTTGGGGAATTTGAATAACATGGCAACTCCGCAGCATTGGAGGACAGATGTACCAATAGACTGCGGAGTATGGAGGAAATTACATCACTCGACGCTTTTGCGACGCCGCAGGTGCAACAGGTACTGGATCGGGCCAGAAGCCGCATAGGCGAGGAACACCAACAGCAGGATACGTGGTGGATCGCTGAACACCACGGCAAACACCAGCACTACGGCCAGAATCGCCACAAAAGGCACCCGGCCCTTCAGGTCCAGGTCCTTGAAGCTGTTGTACTTGATGTTGCTGACCATCAGCATGCCCGCAGCCGCGACCATCAACGCCACCAGGAACGACATCTTCGATCCCTGAATGCCGTAATCGCTGAAAGCCCAGACAATGCCCGCCACCACCCCCGCCGCCGCAGGACTGGCCAGACCGATGAAATATCGCTTGTCGGCGGTTCCCACCTGAGTGTTGAAACGCGCCAGACGCAATGCCGCGCCCGCCACATAGATGAAGGCGACCATCCAGCCAACCTTGCCCATGTCGCCCAAGGCCCAGCCAAAGGCCAGCAATGCCGGGGCAACGCCAAACGCCACCATATCCGACAGCGAATCGTACTCGGCGCCAAAGGCACTCTGGGTATTGGTCATACGGGCTACGCGCCCGTCCAGGCCGTCAAGGACCATGGCGACAAAGATCGCAATGGCGGCAAAGGCAAAGTACTTGCTCGCCCCCGCCGTGTCCCCGGCACTCAAGGCGCTCTGGGCACTCATGGAGCTGATGATGGAATAGAACCCCGCGAACAGGTTCGCAGTGGTGAACAGATTCGGCAGAAGATAGATACCACGATGCCGGACTTTACGGCCTTCAGCGTCATGCCCTTCTTCGACATGCTCATCGATCGGTAGCAGGCTTTCGGCGTCAGAGGCCTGGTTTGGCTCTTCGGGACGTTCGCTCATGGACAATACCTTGCAACGGTGTGAAAAGTTTCGACAGATACCCTGGGCCGCGATTGGGCCACAAAGGATCCAGCTTTATACCAGAACCTACCCGTCCAAACGAAAAAACGCGGCCTAGGCCGCGTTTTTCCTGACAAGACTTGAACTTAGTTCTTGGCTTTGTCGACGATCTTGTTGGCACCGATCCACGGCATCATCGAACGCAGTTGCTCACCGATGATCTCGATACCGTGAGCGGCATTGTTACGACGCTTGGCGGTCATCGATGGGTAGCCGGTGGCACCTTCGCTGATGAACATCTTCGCGTATTCGCCGTCCTGGATGCGCTTCAGAGCATTGCGCATGGCCTGACGGGATTCGGCGTTGATGACTTCAGGGCCGGTCACGTACTCGCCGTACTCGGCGTTGTTGGAGATCGAGTAGTTCATGTTGGCGATACCGCCTTCGTACATGAGGTCAACGATCAGTTTCAGTTCGTGCAGGCACTCGAAATAGGCCATTTCCGGCGCGTAGCCAGCTTCAACCAGAGTTTCGAAACCGGCCTTGACCAGTTCAACGGTACCGCCGCACAGAACAGCCTGCTCGCCGAACAGGTCGGTTTCAGTCTCGTCCTTGAAGGTGGTTTCGATGATGCCGGTACGACCGCCACCCACGCCAGCCGCGTAGGACAGGGCTACGTTCTTGGCGTTGCCGGACGCGTCCTGGTAGATAGCGATCAGGTCAGGAATACCGCCGCCCTTGACGAACTCGGAACGTACGGTGTGACCCGGAGCCTTCGGCGCGATCATGATCACGTCGAGGTCGGCACGTGGAACAACCTGGTTGTAGTGGATCGCGAAGCCGTGGGAGAAGGCCAGGGTGGCGCCTTTCTTGATATTCGGCTCGATCTCGTTCTTGTACAGCTGGGACTGGAACTCGTCCGGGGTCAGGATCATGACCAGGTCGGCGCCGGCAACGGCTGCAGCAACGTCGGTCACTTTCAGGCCGTGAGCCTCAGCCTTGGCAACGGTAGCGGAACCTTTGCGCAGGCCGACAGTTACGTCAACGCCGGAGTCTTTCAGGTTGCAAGCTTGAGCGTGGCCCTGGGAACCGTAACCGATGATGGCAACCTTCTTGCCCTGGATGATCGACAGGTCGCAGTCTTTATCGTAGAAAACTTTCATGAATTTCCCCTATATCAGGCCGTTCCGGCCATTCGCTAATTTGAGTTAGATGCTCAGTACTTTGTCGCCACGGGCAATCCCGGTGACACCACTGCGTACGGTTTCCAGAATCGACGCGGTGCCGATCGATTGAATGAAGCTGTCGAGCTTGTCGCTGGTACCGGTCAGTTGAACGGTATACACGCTGGCGCTGACATCAACGATCTGCCCACGGTAAATATCGGTAGTGCGCTTGACCTCGGCGCGCTGGGCGCCGGTGGCCTTGATCTTGACCAACATCAGTTCGCGCTCGATGTGAGCACTTTCCGAAAGGTCCACCAGCTTCACCACCTCGATCAACTTGTTCAGGTTCTTGGTGATCTGCTCGATGATCTCATCATGACCAACCGTGGTGAGGGTCAGACGCGACAGGGTCGGGTCTTCGGTCGGTGCCACGGTCAAGCTTTCAATGTTGTAGTTCCGCTGCGAGAACAGACCGACTACACGAGACAAAGCGCCCGGTTCGTTTTCCAGAAGCAAGGAAATGATGTGCCGCATGATTAAGTACGCTCCGTCTTGCTCAGCCACATATCGCGCATAGAGCCGTCTTTGATCTGCATCGGATAGACGTGCTCGCTGGTATCGACCTGGATATCGAGGAATACCAGGCGATCCTTCATGGCGAACGCTTCTTCCATCTTCGGCTTCAAATCCTTCAGGTCCGTGATACGCATGCCCACGTGGCCGTAGGCCTCGACCAGCTTGACGAAGTCAGGCAGCGATTCCATGTAGGAGTGCGAGTGGCGGCTGCCGTAGCTCATGTCCTGCCATTGGCGCACCATACCCAGCACACCATTGTTCAGGTTGACGATCTTGACCGGCAGACCGTACTGCAGGCAGGTGGACAGTTCCTGGATATTCATCTGGATACTGCCTTCGCCGGTGACACAGGCGACATCATTATCAGGGAAGCTCAACTTGACCCCCATGGCCGCCGGGAAACCGAAGCCCATGGTGCCCAGGCCGCCGGAGTTGATCCAGCGATTGGGCTTGTTGAACTTGTAATACTGCGCCGCGAACATCTGGTGCTGGCCCACGTCAGAGGTGACAAAGGCATCGCCCTTGGTCACTTCACACAGGGTCTCGATCACCGTTTGCGGCTTGATGATGCTGCCGTCGCCCTTGTCGTAAGGGAACAGGCCGCGATCACCACGCCACTCGTCGATCTGCTTCCACCAGCTGGCGACCGTGTCCTTGTTCGGGGTGTCGCCGATTTCCTTGAGTGCCGCAACCATTTCGGTCAGCACGCTCTCCACTGGACCCACGATAGGCACATCGGCCTTGATGGTCTTGGAGATGGAAGCCGGGTCGATGTCCACATGGATGATCTTGGCGTTCGGACAGAACTTCGGTGCACCGTTGATAACCCGGTCGTCGAAGCGCGCACCAACGGCCAGGATCACGTCAGCGTGGTGCATGGTCAGGTTGGCGGTGTAGCTGCCGTGCATGCCAAGCATGCCGACGAACTGCCGATCGGTACCAGGGTATGCACCCAGGCCCATCAGGGTATTGGTCACTGGCAGATTGAGCATCTTGGCCAGTTCGGTCAGCGGTGCGGAACCGCCGCCCAGGATCACGCCGCCGCCTGCATAGAGCACAGGACGCTTGGCCGCCAGGAGCATTTCTGCCGCCTTGCGGATTTGCCCGGAGTGACCGCGAACAGCTGGGCTGTAGGAGCGCAGCTTGGCTTTCTTGGGAAAAACGTATTCGAACTTTTCAGCCGGGTTGGTCATGTCCTTGGGGATATCGACCACCACCGGACCAGGACGACCGGATTGCGCCAGGTAGAAGGCTTTCTTCATGACTTCCGGGATTTCCGAAGCGTGCTTGATCATGAAGCTGTGCTTCACGATCGGCCGGGAGATACCGATCATGTCGGTTTCCTGGAACGCGTCGGTGCCGACCATGGTGCTAGGCACCTGACCGGAAATGATCACCATTGGAATCGAGTCCATATAGGCGGTGGCAATACCGGTAATGGCATTGGTCGCGCCCGGGCCGGAAGTCACCAGTACCACGCCGGCTTTACCGGTGGCACGGGCATAACCGTCAGCCATATGGGTTGCCGCTTGTTCGTGACGAACCAGGATGTGGGTCACTTCCGGTTCTTTGAACAGGGCATCGTAAACATGAAGGAGAGCACCACCCGGGTACCCGTAGATATATTTGACGCCTTCGTCACGCAAAAAGCGGACGAGCATCTCACCGCCAGATAAAAGCTCCACGTTGTTCACCTCTAAAACGCCAGAATACCGCCCTCAAAAGGGAGCGGGTCTTAATAGGTTTACTTCTCAGCAGAGCATGAGCGACGGTGGTCGCCGACTACGTCAGCACTGACTGAGCAAGTATTGGGAGCGCCCCAAAGTGTTGCGGGGTTTTCCCACCCAGCGCGAGGTAACGCGTTGCGGGTGTAGCACTTCGGCGCGGATGTGCGCCTCATGATCTGCTGAGTGGGTCTGCTTCTGGCAGTCCCTCTACAGCGGACTTTGGATTCTTCTGTTTCGTCCTCTTCAAGTCAAGTCGTCTATGTAGTTAATTCGAACTAAGCGCATGAGAACGCAAGAAAAAACCCAAAAACGACCACAGCCTGCACTTCAATTGCGCAATCTTCGACAAGCAACTCAGAAATGCGAACCTTGACTTTGGTGTTCGACCTATAGACAGGCACAGGTCAAGGCTGCCGGCAGAACGGCAAGAAGGCGCCAGGAAGAAGGAGGGAGGACGCTGCCAGGCAGCGGGAGGCGACTGCCAGGCGTACCTGGCAGTCGTGGACTCAACGGGTGGCCGCGATGAGCTGATCGAATTCCTTGAGCAGCATTCGCAACTGCAGATCGCGCCCCTGCATCGGGCGAGTGGAGAACACCATTTCGGCCATCTCCTGGATACCGGAGGCATTGGGCAGCGGCAGATCCTGCTCCAGGATCACCTTCATGCGCGGCAGGAAGATCCACTGCAGCCACTGCTCGAAATCCAGCGTATCCACGGCAAAAGGCTGAGTACTGGCCAGAGCCTCGGCACTGGGTGCCACCTCATCCCACAATCCCTGCACGCGCAACTCACGCTCGATCAGCAGCAACTGCTCGGCGATTCTGGGAAAACGCACATCCATCACAGCGAGACCCGGGCTTTCTGCCGCGCCTGAGCGGCGCCCGCTGCATCACCCTGCTTCTCCCGAGCCTGGGCGATCAACTCCCACAAACTTGCCTGAAGGTCGGGACGACCGTTGGCAAAGCTCAGACCGCGACGGGCAAACTGCTCGGCTTGCGGGGCATCGCCCTGAGCCATGCGCACCTGCGCCAGCCGGTAGAGCACCTGGGGCTCGCGCGGCGCGACACGCTGTGCACGCTCCAGGCTGGAGGAAGCACCATTCAAATCGCCACTGGATTGCTGCTGCTGAGCCGTGGTCAACAGCGCCAGCACAGGCCCGTCCAACTGTTCATCGGCCGACAGACCACCGGCCCGAGCCGACGGAATCCCGCTCGGCGTCGAAGGCATGTTGTAGGTGCCCTGATTGATCGGTGCCGACTGATAAGCGCCACCCTCCACCGGCCCCGGCGTGATAGGCCCGGACGTCACAGGTCCCGGCGTTATCGGCGAGCTGCTGATCGGTGCCGACGCGGTCGCGCCACCACCTGGGACCATCACCACCACCCCGGAATCTTCCGGGATGGCCTGAGCCTGAGCTTGCGCCGGACGCTTGATGGTCGTCTGGCGAAAGCCGCCGGAAGCGGAAATCCGCTCGCTGTTGGACACGGCAGTTCCGGAGTCCACGACGGGAATGGAGCCGCGCTGCACGCTGGCGCAACCATTGAGCAACGCCAGAGCTGTAATAGCTGGAACCCACCACTTGTTCACGTCAAACCCTCATCGCTTAGTTCATCCAGCCCTTGACCCAATCCATCACCGAATCGCTACCTGCCGGGGTTTCACCACCGCAAGAAGCACCGGGAGGCGGTTCGCTGCCGCGAATATACGGCATCTGCACAGCCCCCGGACAGTTGGCATCGGAGCCCTGCCCGGTACGTGAATCGACCCAGGCCTGAACCACGTTGTCCGGCTGCGGCATATCCAGCGGCAGCGGATCGGCCTTGCGCATGAAACTGGTCCAGACCTGCAGGGCGCCCGTGGCACCGGTGAACGGCGTCTTGCCGTTATCGTCACGCCCCAGCCAGACGACCGCCAACAAATCCTGGCTGAAGCCGGCGAACCAGCTGTCGCGAGAGTCATTACTGGTACCGGTCTTGCCCGCCAGCGCCAGGGTCTTGGGCAACACGTTGTACACCGAGCTGCCCGTGCCTTCGCGCATCACGCGCTGCATCGCGCTCTGAATCAGGTAGATCGAACCGGCATCGAAGCGCTGCTGGATCTGGAACGGATAACGCTTGAGCGGCTCGCCCTCGGCCGTCAACACACTGCGGATCCCGCGCATCGGCGTATTGAAGCCGCCGTTGGCCAGGGTCTGGTACATGGTCGCCACTTCCATCGGGCTCAGGCCACCGGCACCGAGCAGCATCGACGGAAACGCCGGGAACTCGCGGGTCACGCCCAAGCGCCCAAGGGTTTTCAGAACGTTGGGCACCCCCACTTCCAGACCGAGCCGGGCAGTGGACAAGTTGTAGGAATGAGCCAGCCCCTGGTACAGGAAAACCGTGCCATGCGAACGTCGATCGTAGTTCTGCGGCTTCCATACCTGGCCATCGGCGCCTTTCACCGAAAACGCCTCATCGGAGAGCCAACTGGTCAGGGTGTACTGGCTGGGTTTCTCCAGGGCCGTCAGGTAAACCGCCGGCTTGATCAAGGAGCCGATCGGACGCACCGCGTCCAATGCCCGGTTGAAGCCGGCGAAACTGGCTTGTCGACTGCCGATCATGGCCTGAACCTCGCCGGTTTCCGGATTGGTCACCACCATCGCCGCCTCAACGTCTTCCGCGCCCTTGCGCCCGGCCAGGCGCTTGAAGGTGTCGTTGACCGAGGCTTCCGCCTTCATCTGCAGGATTGGATCGAAACTGGTGAAGATTCGCAGGCCTTCCTCGGTCAAGTCTTCGTCGCGGTAGTCTTCACGCAACTGGCGCTTGACCAGATCCAGGAAACCGGGGAACGAACTGTCCGCCAGGCTGCCGCGCTTGGTCACGCCAAGCGGCATCTTCTTCGCCGCTTCCACCTGCTCGGGTGTCGCCACGCCCTGCTGCGCCAGCAAATCGAGCACCAGATTGCGCCGCTCCAGGGCACGCTCCGGGTAACGACGCGGGTTGTAGTAGGAAGGCCCCTTGACCATGCCCACCAGCAGCGCCACCTGATGCAACTTGAGCTCGGACAGCGGCTGGCTGAAGAAGAATTGACTGGCCAGACCGAAACCGTGCACCGCACGCTGACCGTCCTGACCGACAAACACCTCGTTGAGATAGGCCTCGAGAATCTCCCGCTTGTCGTAATGCAGCTCCAGCAACAGCGCCATCATCGCTTCGTTGAGCTTGCGCGACAGGCTGCGTTCGTTGGTCAGGAAGAAATTTTTCACCAACTGCTGAGTCAGGGTACTACCGCCCTGACGCATCTGACCCGACGAGGTATTGACCCAGATCGCGCGGGCAATCGACTTCGGCGACACGCCAAAGTGCGAGTAGAAATCACGGTCTTCCACCGCAACCAGGGTTTCCAGCAGATAGGGCGGTACCTGGTCGATCTTGATCAGGATTCGATCTTCAAGGTTTTTCGGGTACAGGCCACCGATCAGCAACGGCTCCAGCCGGACCACCGCCAGCTTGGCCCCCTTGCTGCCGGAAAGCTCCGCCACATAGTCGCCAGAGAAACGCACACGGACCGGTTGCGCCTGCTCCAGCCCCTCGTAGAACTGGAAGCCACGGGTGTTCAAGTCGACGGTATTGCCACTGACCGCCGCCGCGCCGGGACCGTTGGCCACACTTTCGCGGCGGTAGCCCAAGGCATCGAGTTCCGTCAGGAAGTCTTCCTTGCTGAGCTTTTGTCCGACGAACAGCTCAAGCGGCCGGGCATACACCTTGGCCGGAATGGTCCAGCGCTTGCCGGAGAACTTTTCCTGCACCACGGCATCGAGGTAAACCGCAAAGCCGGCGAGCACCACCAGACCAACCAGGCTGAGCTTGAGCGCCCAGCCCAGCCAGGGGCGCAGGCCACCAGAGGGAGTTTTTTTAGCGGAACGGGGGGATCGGGTACGAGTCATGGCGGCGGATTATACGCACTTTATTCATCCTCAACATGCGCCACCCGAGGTTTGCGTTACCCCTGCCAACCGCCATAATGACGCCCTCGATTTTCCCGACTCTGAAGGATCGCCTGTGAGCCAGTCACTGATCGCCGCCCTGCAAAACCCCGCTCTGTATCCTCATCCCGTTGAAGGGTTTCAGGTCATCGAAACCCACATCTCCTGGGTACTGCTCACCGGCCCCTTTGCTTATAAAGTGAAGAAGCCGGTCAATTTCGGCTTCCTCGACTTCACCAGCCTCGAGTCCCGCGAGCACTTCTGTGGCGAAGAGCTGCGCCTGAACCAGCGTCTGACCCAGGACCTGTACCTGGAAGTCCTGCCGATCACCGGCAGCGCCGAAGCCCCGGAGCTGGGCGGCAGCGGTCCGGTCATCGAATACGCCCTGAAAATGCGCCAGTTCCCACAAAGCCAGCTGCTCAGCACCTTGCAGGCCAACAGCGAACTGACCACAGCGCACATTGACGAAATGGCGCAACAGATCGCCCAATTCCATCTCAGCGCCCCGAAAGTCCCGGCAGCACACGAAGCCGGCACACCAGAAAGCGTGATGGCCCCCGTGCGCCAGAATTTCGAACAGATCCGTCCGTTTCTCAGCGACAAGGCCGACCTGCTGCAACTGGAAGCCCTGGAAGCCTGGGCGGAAACCAGCTTCGAGCGCCTCAAGCCGCTGCTGGCGCAACGCAAGAGCGAAGGCTTCATCCGTGAGTGCCACGGTGATATCCACCTGGGCAACGCCACCCTGATCGATGGCAAGGTGGTGATCTTCGACTGCATCGAATTCAACGAGCCCTTCCGCTTCACCGATGTCTATGCCGACACCGGCTTCCTCGCCATGGACCTGGAAGACCGCGGCCTGAAAAGCCTGGCACGGCGCTTCATCAGCCAGTACCTGGAACTGACCGGCGACTACCAAGGCCTGGAACTGCTCAATTTCTACAAAGCCTATCGCGCCCTGGTGCGGGCCAAGGTCAGCCTGTTCAGCCTGCCTGCCGAGGCCACTCCCGTGCAGCGCGCCACCACCCTGCGTCAATACCGCAACTACGCCAATCTGGCGGAAAGCTACAGCACCATTCCATCGCGTTTCCTGGCCATCACCTCGGGCGTCTCGGCGGTGGGCAAAAGCCGTGTGGCCATGCGTCTGGTGGAAGCCCTGGGCGCCGTCCGCCTGCGCTCCGACGTCGAGCGCAAGCGTCTGTTCGGCGAGCAGCAGGTACCCAACGATCCCCACGCCGGCATCTACAGCGCTGAGGCCAGCAGCGCCACCTACGCGCGCCTGCATGAAATCGCCGAAACCATCCTGCGCGCCGGCTTCCCGGTGGTGATCGATGCCACCTACCTCAAGCGCGCCCAGCGGGACGCCGCGGCCAAGGTCGCCGAAGCCACCGGCACGCCTTGCCTGATCATCGACTGCAATGCGCCAGATGCCGTGATTGCGAGCTGGCTGGCGCAACGCCAGGCCGATCGGAACGATCCGTCCGATGCGACCCTTGAGGTGATTGCGACCCAGCAAGCCACTCGCGAGGCCCTGACCGACGAAGAACTGCTGCGCAGCAAGCGCATTGAAACCAACGAAAGCGGCAGCCTGGATGCCCTGGTTGCCAACATCCGCCAGCGTCTGCCTGGCCTGTAAGCACTAATTTCAGCCGTGAAGTGCAAAGACTTCACGGCTGAAAAACAGTGGCACTATACTGGCGTCATAAATCCAACACTGGTGACGTCGCCATGAGCCAACCGAAACTTCTGGATACTCCGCTTTACGCCCTGCTGCATAAAGACGACATCGTCGGCTTCAACCGCGAGCGTCCAAAGGATCACCCCATCGACATGCGCGGCGGCGACTTCCGCGGCCTCGACCTGCGACAGCTGAACGCCCAGGGCATCGACTTCACTGACGCCTACTTCCGTTCCGCCGATCTGCGCGGCCTGGACCTGCGCAATGCCACCATGGAAGGCGCCAGCCTGGCCCACGCACAGATCTCCGGCGCCTACTTCCCGGTCGAACTGACAGCCGATGAAATCCTCATGTCGGTCAACTTCGGCACCCGACTGCGCTACAACACCCGCTAACGTCTCCTGCGATCGTTCTGTCCGGCGCCCTGCTGTGCGCCGGGCTGTGGATCATCCCCTCTGTTTCCCTCCCCCCGCGCAAGGTCCGCATGCACCTGCCCGTCGCGCCTTGACCGCCCTGCCTTAGAAGCATTTGCGCCAAACCCGACCAACGAACAGCGCATTTTCTGCTGAGCGCTACACTCCTGTGAGGCTGCCCACTCACCATTCGGCCATCGCCAGGAGGCTTAATGAATGATGAACTGCAACACCTGAAGAACCTTGGCAAGACATCGGCACAGTGGCTGCATGCAGTGGGCATCCACAGCGCATCGGACCTGCGCCGCCTGGGCGCGGTGGACGCATACAGGGCTGTGCGCACCCGGGGTTTTCGGGCCTCGAAAGTGCTGCTGTACGCCATCGAAGGCGCGTTGATGGACATGCACTGGAACGAGCTTCCGGCCGAACGCAAGGAGGCGCTGAACAAGCAATTGGACGCCATATCCTCGCGTCACAAGAACTGACTGGCAGAACCTTATGTATCTGATGGGGGAACAACCGGCCTACGCCGATGCCTTGATCAACCGACTGCAAAGTATCCCGGCCCAGTTGCTGGAGGGCCTTTCTCCCTGCGGCGCAACGCTGGAAATTGAACCTGCGGCGGATCTGTCGGGACTCTTGCCCGAACATCAGTTGTTCCTGCTGGACAGGGGCGTGATCCAGGCCAGCGTTGAACAGCGTCCGCTGTTCTACCTGCATGAAGGTGACCTGGTAGGGCTACGTCGAGGCATCGAGCACCCGCAGTGCCAACTGAGCTGCGATGTGCCACTGAGCCTGACGCCCTATCTGCGGACCGAGGTGTTCCGTCATATCTACGCTGACGAACAGCGCTCGGAATGGCTGCTGCAGTACCTGATCGGCCAGACTGCCCTGCTCTGCGATGCCATAGCCCGCCTGAAGCCGCCGGAGTTGCGCAGCAACAACGGCTTCAAGCGGGTGGAGCCGGGAGAAGTACTGATTACCCAAGGGGATGACGCCGATCACGTGTTCGTGATTCTCGAAGGCCATGCCGAAGCCTTTGTCGACGGGCACAAAGTGGGCGACGTGCCCAAGGATGAAATCTTCGGCGCCATGGCGGTCTTCACCGGAGAAAAGCGCAGTGCCAGCGTCATTGCAAATGAACCGAGCACGATCATGCTGATCCCCAAGGAGCACTTTCTCAGCCTGACCCAGAGCAATCCGCGCATTGCCCACAGCCTGATCGAAAGCATGGCCCGCCGCATTGACCTGCTGAACAAGGAAGTGACCCGCCTCATGGCCTTGAACAGCCAGGTCCAGGGATAGCCTCACCGAGAATCCAAACGAGCGTTTGACAAAAATGCGCAGGAACTGAAAAAGCCTGGTTGACTTCGAAATGAGAATCGTTATGATTATCACAACTGGTCGCGAGATCAGTCGATAACCTGGAAGACCAGTGGTTCGGACTCTCAGATTATCTCCTCATCAGGCTAATCACGGTTATTTGACCCGGCTCTTGCCGGGTCTTTTTTTGCCCGTGAAACAGTACCGCCGATCAGGGCTTCAGTTGCGCGCAATAATCCTTGGCTGGCTGAGGCGGTGTGTACCAGACATAGTCCGCCGCGGCAGCGGGCACCCTGCTCCCCCGCTCCGCCAGGAGCAACACCACGACTGGCCGACGCTGGTCTAGATCAGCCATGTGCAGGGGCACCCCAAGGTCACGGCGCCCATGAAAGGCCCCCGCCAGCAACATGGCCGGCACCGGCGCCGCCAGCAATCGCTCGGCCATGCGCCGATCCCGTTGCTGCTGCACCGCCAACATTGCCGGCACCTGGGTCTCCGGCAGCAAGCCACAGTGGGACTGACGAATCTGCTCCGATAACGCCTGGGTCACGGACAAGGCATTGCTCTGCATGCCACCGAGAACCGGCGCCTGGGTATAGACCCGGCGTATTTCCTGACGATCCAGATTGGCTGCCAACAAGGGATAAGGCTGTCTCAGGGCATAGCCCACCACCGGCCCATAGAGCCCCCAATCCCAACCCGGTTGCCAGGCCAACGCCTTGATCAGGTCATCAGGCAAGCGCTGCCCGGCCGCCTCACGCTTGACCTCATCGACGCGGAGCTGCTGATCGGGATTGAGCATTTCCAGCAACAGGCTGCCCTGAGGGCGTTCCATGGCCAGCGAGCGCAACAGCCAGAGTTGCAAAACGTGATGATCGGCATTGTCGTGCTGCTCGCCGACGATCAGCCGGGGCGCTCGCGCCAGGCGCTCGACCAATTCCTCCGGACTCAGCGCCTGCCCCGTGCGCAGATCAAGGATGCTGCCCGGGTCCGGCACCACGGGCGGCGGCACTGGCTCCGGGCTACCGTGACAGGCCGCGAGCAACAGGGCTGACAGCACAAGCGGCAGTCTACGCATCAAGGTTCTCCGGGTGACGGGTCAACGGGCAATGATCAGCGGGTGCCCACGCTCAGGGTGTTTCTGTACCAGAACCTCCAGGCCAAAGACCGCCTTCAGCGGCTCGGGGCGCAGCACTTCGGCCGGCACGCCCAGGGAATGGGGGTGCCCGCCCTCCAGCAGCAACACCCGATCACAGTAACGCGCCGCCAGATTCAGGTCATGGAGAATGATCAGCACCGCGACGCCCCGATCGGCAAATGCCCGGATGGCCTGCAAGGTGACGTGCTGGTGCAACGGGTCGAGGGCCGAAGTCGGTTCGTCCAGCAGCAAATGATGCCCGGCCTGTCCTGGCCACAATTGCGCCAGGACCCGCGCCAGGTGCACCCGCTGGCGTTCGCCCCCCGACAACGCCAGGTAGCTGCGCCCTCGCAGATGAGCCACATCGGCTGCCTCCAGGGCAGCGTCGACGATCTGTGCATCCTGCGCACGGCCGCTGTGATGGGGCAGGCGCCCCAGCGCCACCACTTCCTCGACCCGAAAGGCAAAATCCAGACTCGACGCCTGGGGCAATACCGCCAGACGTTGCGCCCGTGCCGCCCCCTGCCATTGCGCCATCTCCCGCTCATCCAGCAGCACCCGTCCCTGATGCGCCGTCAGCTCGCCGCTCAAGGCCCCAAGCAGGCTGCTTTTACCGGCACCATTGGGGCCCAGCACCCCCAGCACTTGCCCGGGCAGCAGCTGCAGATCGATCCCCACCAGCACCTCTTTGCCCCCGCGCCGCACATGCAGATTCTCGACTCGCAACATCAGGCACGCCCTCGCAGCAAGAGGTAGAGAAAGAACGGTGCGCCGATAAAGGCGGTGACGATGCCAATGGGCAACTCGGCCGGCGCCAGCGCCAGGCGCGCCACCAGATCGGCCAGCAGCAACAGACTGGCCCCCGCCAGGATCGATGCCGGAAGCAGGGTTCGGTGATCCGGTCCCGACAACAGACGCACCAGATGGGGCACCACCAGGCCAACGAAACCGATCATGCCTGCCGCAGCCACCGCGGCACCCACGCCCAAGGCGGTGCAGAACACCAGCTCCCGCTTGAGCCCTTCGACATCAATGCCCAGGTGCCTGGCTTCCGATTCGCCCAGCAGCAGCGCATTCAACGCCTTGGCCCTGCGGGGCAACCACAGGGCCACCAGCACCGTCACCAGCAGCAACGGCCACAGGCGCTGATAACTGGCACCGTTGAGACTGCCGAGGTTCCAGAAGGTCAAGGTACGCAAGGTCGCGTCATCGGCCAGGTAGGTGAACAAGCCCACCGCCGAACTGGCCAGGGCAGTCAGGGCGATCCCCGCCAGCAGCATGGTCGCCACGTGAGTCTGGCCATTGCGCCGGCCCAGGCGATAGACCAGTGCCGTTACCCCGAGCCCGCCGAGAAAGGCACAGAGCGAGAGCAGGTAGGGCGCAACAGATTCCGGCACGCCGCCGAACATCGAGCCGCCGACAATGGCGATCGCCGCCCCCAACGCCGCCCCACTGGATACACCCACCAATCCGGGATCGGCCAAGGGGTTGCGAAACAGCCCCTGCATGGCCACGCCGGACAGCGCCAGCACCCCGCCTACCGCCAGACCGAGCAGGGTCCGTGGCAAGCGGATCTGTCCAAGGATCAACTCTGCCTGCTCCAGCCCCTGCCCATCGATGGGTACCCCGAGCAGGCGCAAGGCAGCACGCAAGGTATCGATCAAGGGCAGGCTGACCGGCCCCAGCGCCAGGGACAGCCAGATAGCCAACACACACAGGGCGCCAAGCCCGAGAAACAGCGTTCTAGGTTTGACCAGGCGGTTCATGGGGCCAGCTTGGCCTGAGGATAGAAGGCCGCTGCCAGGCGTTTCAGACTATCCGGCAGACGCGGCCCCAGGCCGCCCACCAGCAAGGTCGGATCCAACTCCACCACCCGCCCCGCCTTGGCCGCGGCAGTGGAGGCCAACACCGGACTTTCCTTGAACAACGCAACGCGGGCCGCATCGCCACTCAGGCTGCGGTCGGAGAACACCAGCACCTGAGGATTCAGTCCCGCCAGGGATTCCGCCGAAAACGGCTTGTAACCGCTATGGGTCGCCAGGTTGCGCGCGCCGGCCTGTTGCAACAGCCAGTCCGCGGCCGTGTCCTTGCCGGCGATCAGCGGTTTGCCTCCCGCGTGCCCCAGTAGCAACAGCACTCCAGGCGCCGCCTGCTGCTCCTGCACTCGTGCGATCCAGGCCCGCTGCTGTTCAAGACGCTGCTGATAGGTGCTGAACAATTGCCCGGCCTGATCCTCGCGCCCCAGGAGTTGCCCCAACTGACGCAGGGTGCGCTGCAGGGTCGGCAGGTCGGCCTGAGCAGAAAACAGCTCGACCTTGACCCCGGCACTGCGAATCTGCGCCAGCACCGGCGGCGGGCCCATCTCTTCAGTACCCACCAGAATATCCGGGCGCAGACTGAGAATGCCTTCCGCCGACAACTGCCGTTGATAGCCGATGCTCGGCAAGGCCTTGAGCGACTCCGGGTGCTGGCTGGTGGTATCGACCCCGACCAGCTTCGGCTCCGCCCCCAGGGCCGCCACCCACTCGGACAAGGCGCCCCCGGCACTGACCCAACGCTGCGGCAACTCCTCGGCGGCGGCCCACGGGCTCACCAGCAGTGCGACCCAGAACGCGAGGACGCTGGCACTCAGGCGCATAAGTAGATTTCCTTTGATAGCAGTGAGGCCCGCGAAGCGACTGTCCATGTGACATGCCAGACAGAGCTGGCATCGAAAGGAGCAAGCACGCCGTGCCGGGCGAGGCGGCCATTTGATAATTGTTTTCATTTAGCCGTCAAGCGCCGACATGTTTCATCCTGGCGTCGGCCAAGAACTGTGACAGCCCGGGCCCAGAGCCTTAGGACCAAGAGGATAGCCATGAAATTTCTTTGCGCCGGGACTGAGCTGGCCGAGGCCGGCAGCCGCGGTTTCCAGTTAGAGGGCTTGAAGTTGTTTGCCGTGCGTCGAGCAGGCCAGGCTTACGTTTATGCCAACCGCTGCCCGCACCGCGGCGTTCCCCTAGAGTGGCAGCCCGAGCAGTTTCTCGACCCCAGCGCCAGCCTGATCCAGTGCGCCACCCATGGCGCACTGTTTCTGATTGAAAGCGGCGAGTGCGTGGCCGGCCCTTGCGCCGGCCAGTTTCTGCAGGCCATCGGCTGCCGGGAAGACAGCCAGGGTATCTGGGTCGATATCTAGCCCTGCAACCGCACGTCCAGGCGCCGGTCGATACAGACTTCCTGCGCGGTCAGGCGCACGCCGTACGCCAGTACCTCGACACCGGCCGCCACCGCTTCACGCAATGCGGCGGCATAACCCGGATCAATCTCCTCGGCCGGACGCACGGCTTCGATGCCCGACAGATTGACGCAGTACAGCAACACCGCCCGTACCCCCTCCCGGGCCAGGCTCGCCAGCTCACGCAAGTGCTTGGCACCGCGCTGGGTCACCGCATCGGGAAACGCCGCCACTGGCGAACCGTCGAATCCCAGGGTGACGCTCTTGACCTCGACATAGGCCGGGCCATGAGGGTAATCCAGGCGAAAATCGATGCGGCTGTTCTCCTGCCCATAGGGCACCTCGCGCTTAAGGCCGGTAAAGCCCTGCAACTCGCTGATCAGCCCGGCGCGCAGCGCCTCCTCGACCAGGCCATTGGCCCGTCCGGTATTGACGCAGGCCAGTCGCCCCTGCGGGGTTTCACTGATTTCCCAGGTTCCCGGCAGCTTGCGCTTGGGATCATTGGAGCGGCTGAACCACACCTGCCCGCCCTCGACCATGCAATTGAACATCGAGCCGGTATTGGGACAGTGGATGGTCAGCAACTCGCCGGTTGCGGTTTCGATGTCCGCCAGGAAACGCTTGTAGCGCCGCAACAGACGCCCTTCCTCCAGGGCCGGATCGAAGCGCATCAGCCTTGCCAGCTCTGCAGGCCACGGGCGATGCGCGCCACGGCTTCTTGCAGGCGCGCCAGGTTCTGGGTGTAGGCAAAGCGCACATGGTGACCGGCCTGATGACGTCCAAAATCCAGACCCGGAGTGAAGGCCAGGTGCTCGGTTTCCAGGAAGTGCCGACAGAAGGCAAAGGCATCCCCACCAAAGGCGCTGATGTCGGCGTACAGGTAGAACGCTCCTTCCGGCTCCACGGCAATACCGAAGCCCAGCTCGCGCAAGGCCGGGAGCAGAAAGTCCCGACGGCGCCCGAACTCGGCGCGACGCTCCTCCAGCAGGCTGATGGTTTCCGGCTCGAAACAGGCCAGGGCCGCGTACTGGGCCATGCTGGGTGCACTGATGTAGAGGTTCTGCGCCAGCTTCTCCAACTCGCCCACCGCCGCCGGTGGTGCCACCAGCCACCCCAGGCGCCAGCCGGTCATGCCGAAATACTTGGAAAAACTGTTCAGCACAAACGCACTGTCATCGACTTCCAGAACACTGGCAGCGTCCGTGCCGTAGGTCAGGCCGTGATAGATCTCATCCACCACCAGATGCCCATTGCGCGCCTTGATCGCCGCGGACAGGCCCGCCAGCTCATCGCGACTGAGAATGGTCCCGGTGGGGTTCGCCGGAGACGCCACCAGGGCTCCGACACTGTCGTGGTCCCAATAGCGCTCCACCAGATCCGGCGTCAGTTGATAACGCACGTCCGGACCTACCGGCACCAGTTGCGCGGCGCCTTCCACCAGGCGCAAAAAATGCCGGTTGCACGGATAACCCGGGTCTGCCAGCAGCCAGTGCTTGCCCGGGTCGACCAACAGGCTGCTGGCCAGCAACAGGGCGCCGGAGCCTCCGGGGGTGATCATGATCCGCTCGGGATCGATATCCAGGCCATAACGCTGCTGGTAGAACCCGGAGATGGCCCCGCGTAGCTCGGGAATGCCCCGGGCCGCGGTGTAGCGGGTCTTGCCAGCACTCAGCGCGGCCTGCCCGGCCTTGATGATCGGTTCGGCGGTGGTGAAGTCCGGCTCGCCGATCTCCAGGTGAATCACATCGTGTCCCGCCGCTTGCAGCTCATTGGCGCGAGCCAGCAGGGCCATGACATGGAAAGGTTCGATAGCGCGACTGCGCGCACTGTAGGGCAGAGCCATTAGCCTTCCTTCATTACAAGGTGGGGAAGCAAAAAGTCCGATTCTACCCATCCAGAGAAGCCAGGGAGAACCCGGAGCCGTTCACGCGGTCTGCTACCTTAGCCAACCGGCGCCAACAGAACCCGCAGATTTGACTAAAATCAATGATTGAACGAACCGTTCAACAGGCCGTGTCAGACTTTTCCCGTATCCATGAGCGATACACGACATAGGCTCGACAACCGGGAGTAGCGCGCTCTGGTTTGATCTGGTAAGTTCGCCCGCTTGCAGCCGCAGGGCCGGCAAGTGTCGGAGATGGAGCAATCCTGCGCAATGGATTACAAGAGTAGAGGCGGTCCATTCATGCCCACCCAAGCAAAGCAACAGATTCAATCGATCAGCGGTTTTGAACCTTATGTTGAAACTGCGGGCGAAGAGTACATGGGCAAGCCCATGCGCGAACACTTCACCAAGATCCTGAACAAGTGGAAACAGGACTTGATGCAGGAAGTCGACCGCACTGTTGATCACATGAAAGACGAAGCGGCCAACTTCCCCGATCCGGCTGACCGTGCCAGCCAGGAAGAAGAGTTCAGCCTTGAACTGCGCGCCCGTGATCGCGAGCGCAAGTTGATCAAGAAGATCGACAAGACCCTGCAACTGATCGAAGACGAAGAATACGGCTGGTGCGAATCCTGCGGCGTCGAGATTGGCATTCGCCGTCTGGAAGCCCGCCCAACCGCCGACATGTGCGTCGACTGCAAGACCCTGGCGGAAATCAAGGAAAAACAGGTCGGCAAATAATCGCCGACTGAACCTGAAACGGAGCGTACCCACGCTCCGTTTTCGTTTCCGCCGCTCCCTGCAGGAGCGAGCCCGCTCGCGAAAGCGCTCCCCCCGAAGACATCGTCGCCCGGGGGCCAGACGAAGTAACATCCGCTCCATGACTGCCTGCACATCCTCCTCGTACATCGGGCGCTTCGCCCCCACCCCCAGTGGCTACCTGCACTTCGGTTCGCTGGTGGCGGCCCTGGCGTCCTACCTGGATGCCCGCGCCGTCGGCGGCCGCTGGCTGGTGCGCATGGAAGACCTCGACCCGCCCCGGGAAGAACCCGGCGCCCAGGCGGCGATCCTCAAGGCCCTGGAAAGCTACGGCTTCGAATGGGACGGCGACATGGTCCGTCAGAGCGAGCGCCACGCGGCCTATGCCGAGGTTCTCAATCGCTTGTTCAACCAGGGGCTGGCCTATGCCTGCACCTGCTCACGCAAACAGCTGGAGCCCTACCACGGCATCTACCCGGGCCTGTGTCGCAACCTCGGCCATGCCCGGGAGCATGCAGCGATCCGCCTGCGCGTGCCGGAGCTGGAGTACCGCTTCACCGACCGGGTCCAGGGCGAGTACCACCAGCACCTGGGCCGGGATGTGGGGGACTTCGTGATCCAGCGCCGGGATGGCCTCTATGCTTATCAATTGGCCGTGGTGCTGGATGATGCGTGGCAAGGCGTCACCGACATCGTCCGCGGTTCGGACCTGCTGGACTCCACACCGCGTCAGTTGTACCTGCAGGAGTTGCTGGGGCTGTCCCAGCCGCGCTACCTGCATGTGCCACTGATCACTCAGCCGGACGGCCACAAACTGGGCAAGTCCTACCGCTCGCCGCCACTGACCGAAGATCAGGCGCCGCCCTTACTGTTGCGGGCGCTGCGGGCCCTGGGGCAGAAACCGCCAAGCGAACTGGCCGATGCCAGCGTGGCCGAGATCATGCGCTGGGGCATCGCGCACTGGGATGCCAGCTTGATTCCCCGCACGCCGAGCCTGCCGGAAGCGCAATTGAGCTGACGCCCCTTGCAGCCTGGCGCCCATCCGTTACCATCGCCGCACGTTTTCGGGCACGCACACAATAAAGAGAGGCCGAGATGTACATCTATCGCTTGGTCCTGCTCCTGGTAGTGGGGATCTATCTGTTTTCCCCCGCCATCATGGATTGGTGGATCGATGCTACTGGCGCCTGGTATCGCCCGTATCTGCTCTGGCTGATTCTGATCGTCGTGACCTTCATCCTGCAGAGCCAAAAAGATGCCGATGAGCTTTAGCCTGACCCAGATGATCCTGATCAGCGCCGCCTACTTGCTGGTGCTGTTCGGGGTGGCCTGGATCAGTGAGCGCGGCATGATTCCGCGCTCGATCATTCGCCACCCGTTGACCTACACCCTGTCGCTGGGGGTCTATGCCAGCGCCTGGGCCTTCTACGGCACAGTGGGCCTGGCCTATCAATACGGCTACGGCTTTCTCTCCAGCTACCTGGGGGTGTCCGGTGCCTTCCTGCTGGCGCCGGTGCTGCTCTATCCGATCCTCAAGATCACTCGCACCTACCAGCTGTCATCCCTGGCGGATCTGTTCGCCTTCCGTTTTCGCAGCACCTGGGCCGGCGCCCTGACCACCATCTTCATGCTGGTGGGGGTCCTGCCCCTGCTGGCCCTGCAGATCCAGGCGGTGGCCGACTCCATCGGCATCCTCACCCATGAGCCGGTGCAGCACCGCGTGGCGCTGAGCTTCTGCGCGCTGATCACCCTGTTCACGATTTTCTTCGGCTCCCGGCACATCGCGACCCGGGAAAAGCACGAAGGCCTGGTGTTCGCCATCGCCTTTGAATCGGTGATCAAACTGATCGCCATCGGCGGCGTCGGCCTCTATGCGTTGTACGGGGTCTTCGATGGGCCGCAACAGCTGGAGCTCTGGCTGCTGCAGAACCAGACCGCCCTCGCTGCGCTGCACACGCCCCTGCAAGAAGGTCCATGGCGCACTCTGCTACTGGTGTTCTTCGCCTCGGCCATCGTCATGCCGCACATGTACCACATGACCTTTACCGAAAACCTCAACCCCCGAGCCCTGGTCAGCGCCAGTTGGGGCCTGCCGCTGTTCCTGCTGCTGATGAGCCTGGCGGTGCCGCTGATTCTCTGGGCCGGACTCAAACTCGGCGCCACCACCAATCCGGAATACTTCACCCTGGGCATCGGCATTGCCGCCAACAGCCCGGCCCTGGCCCTGCTGGCCTATGTCGGCGGCCTTTCCGCCGCCAGCGGCCTGATCATCGTCACCACCCTGGCCTTGTCGGGGATGGCCCTGAACCATCTGGTGCTGCCGCTCTATCAGCCGCCGGCGGAAGGCAACATCTATCGCTGGCTGAAATGGACCCGCCGCGCCCTGATCGTCGCCATCATCATGGCCGGCTATGCCTTCTATCTGCTGCTGGGGGCCGAGCAGGACCTGGCCAATCTGGGAATCGTCGCCTTCGTCGCCACCCTGCAATTTCTGCCGGGCGTGCTGTCGGTGCTGTACTGGCCGACCGCCAACCGGCGTGGTTTCATCGCCGGGCTACTGGCCGGGATCCTGGTGTGGCTGGTGACCATGCTGCTGCCGTTGATCGGCAACCTGCAGGGTTTCTATATCCCGCTGCTGAACATGATCTACGTCCTCGACGACACCAGCTGGCACATGGCAGCCATCGCTTCGCTGGCCGCCAACGTGCTGATGTTCACCCTGATCTCGCTGTTCACCAACGCCAGTAGCGAGGAAGCCAGCGCCGCCGAAGCCTGCGCCGTGGACAACGTGCGGCGCCCGCAACGACGGGAACTGCATGCCGCCTCGCCCCAGGAGTTCGCCACCCAACTGGCCAAGCCGCTGGGAGCCAAGGCCGCGCAAAAGGAAGTGGAACAGGCCCTGCGCGACCTCTACCTGCCCTTCGACGAGCGTCGGCCTTACGCCTTGCGGCGCCTGCGGGACCGCATCGAAGCCAACCTCTCGGGGCTGATGGGACCAAGTGTTGCCCAGGACATGGTGGAGACCTTCCTGCCCTACAAGGCTGGCGGAGAAAACTACGTCACCGAGGACATCCACTTCATCGAAAGCCGGCTGGAGGACTATCACTCGCGCCTGACCGGCCTGGCAGCCGAACTCGATGCCCTGCGTCGCTACCACCGGCAAACCCTGCAGGAACTGCCGATGGGTGTCTGCTCCCTGGCCAAGGACCAAGAAATCCTGATGTGGAACAAGGCCATGGAGGAACTGACCGGCATTCCTGCGCAACACGTGGTGGGGTCGCGCCTGAGCACCATCGCCAACCCATGGAAGGATTTGCTGCAAGGCTTCATCAATCTGCCGGACGAACACTTGCACAAGCAGCACCTGGCCCTCGATGGCCAGACCCGCTGGCTGAACCTGCACAAGGCGGCCATCGACGAGCCCCTGGCCCCGGGCAACAGCGGCCTGGTGCTGCTGGTGGAAGACCTCACCGAAACCCAGACCCTGGAAGACAAACTGGTGCACTCCGAGCGCCTGGCCAGCATCGGGCGCCTGGCCGCCGGGGTCGCTCACGAGATCGGCAACCCGATCACCGGCATTGCCTGCCTGGCGCAGAACCTGCGGGAAGAGCGCGAGGAGGACGGCGAACTGACGGAGATCAGCGAGCAGATTCTCGAACAGACCAAACGCATCTCGCGCATCGTGCAGTCGTTGATGAGCTTCGCCCACGCCGGCAGCCACCAGCACAACGACGAAGCCGTGTGCCTGGCCGAAGTCGCTCAGGATGCCATTGGCCTGCTGGCCCTGAACCGACGCAATTTCGAAGTGCAGTTCTTCAATCTGTGCGATCCCGACCACTGGGTCGATGGCGATCCTCAGCGCCTCGCCCAGGTGCTGATCAACCTGCTTTCCAACGCCCGCGACGCCTCCCCTCCCGGCAGCGCGGTACGCGTCAAGAGCGAGGCTTTCGAGCACACGGTCGACCTGATCGTGGAGGACGAAGGCAGCGGCATTCCCAAGAACATCATGGACCGGTTGTTCGAACCGTTTTTCACCACCAAGGACCCTGGAGAAGGCACCGGACTGGGCCTTGCACTGGTCTATTCCATCGTTGAAGAGCATTATGGACAAATCACCATCGACAGCCCGGCCGATCTACAAAGCCAGCGCGGCACCCGTATCCGGGTGACCTTGCCGCGTCATGTCGAAGCGACGTCCGCTGTGAACTGAGACCGTCGAGAGAATTGAATCAATGCCGCATATTCTGATCGTCGAAGACGAAACCATTATCCGCTCCGCCCTGCGCCGTCTGTTGGAACGCAACCAGTATCAGGTCAGCGAAGCCGGCTCAGTGCAGGAAGCCCAGGAACGCTTCAGCATCCCCACGTTCGATCTGATCGTCAGTGACCTGCGCCTGCCGGGTGCTCCGGGCACCGAACTGATCAAGCTCGGCCAGGGCACTCCGGTGCTGATCATGACCAGCTACGCCAGCCTGCGCTCAGCCGTGGACTCGATGAAGATGGGCGCGGTGGACTATATCGCCAAGCCTTTCGACCACGATGAGATGCTCCAGGCCGTGGCGCGAATCCTTCGGGATCGGCAAAGCGCCGAGAACGCAGCGCCAGATCGCCCAGCGGGCAAGGCCGGGGCGACCGCGGATAAGGCCGTTGCCGGCAACAGCAACGGTGAAATCGGCATCATCGGTTCCTGTCCGCCCATGCAGGACATGTACAGCAAGATCCGCAAGGTCGCGCCGACAGACTCCAATGTCCTGATCCAGGGCGAATCAGGCACCGGCAAAGAGCTGGTGGCCCGGGCGCTGCACAACCTGTCCAAGCGCGCCAAGGCGCCGATGATCTCGGTGAACTGCGCTGCCATCCCGGAAACCCTGATCGAATCCGAACTGTTCGGCCACGAGAAAGGCGCCTTCACCGGCGCCAGTGCCGGTCGTGCCGGCCTGGTGGAAGCGGCAGACGGCGGCACCCTCTTCCTTGACGAAATCGGCGAGCTGCCGTTGGAAGCCCAGGCCCGCCTGCTGCGCGTCCTGCAGGAAGGCGAGATCCGCCGGGTAGGTTCGGTGCAGTCGCAAAAAGTCGACGTGCGCCTGATAGCAGCGACTCACCGCGACCTGAAGAGCCTGTCGAAAATCGGCCAGTTCCGTGAAGACCTGTACTACCGCCTGCACGTGATCGCCTTGAAACTGCCAGCCCTGCGCGAGCGGGGGGCCGACGTCAATGAAATCGCCAACGCCTTCCTGGCTCGACAGAGTGCGCGCATCGGTCGTTCGGACCTGAGGTTCGCCGCCGACGCCGAACAGGCGATCCGTCATTACTCCTGGCCGGGGAACGTGCGTGAGCTGGAGAACGCGGTCGAGCGTGCGGTGATCTTGTGCGAAAGCCCGGAGATCTCAGCTGACCTGCTGGGCATCGATATCGAATTGAGCGACCTGGAAGACGACGACTTCGTCGGCCTGGCGCCACAACCGGGTAACACCAGCCACGAACCTACGGAAGACCTGTCCCTGGAGGACTACTTCCAGCATTTCGTTCTTGAGCACCAGGACCACATGACCGAGACCGAGCTGGCACGCAAGCTTGGGGTCAGCCGCAAATGCCTGTGGGAGCGGCGCCAGCGTCTGGGCATCCCGCGCCGCAAGAGCGGGGTCGCCAGCGAAAGCTGAACCGAGGCTGTCGAATGTGCGGGTGACATTCGACAAAATGCAAAAAACTGTTACCCACATCATTGGACGTAACAAAAGCCGGGGCTAAAGGTAACGAAGCCCCGGTTTTTTTTCGTCTGAATAACAGTGCCAGAGGCTCCTAACCCCTTGTTTTACTGGGGATCGCAAAAGTTGGCACGGCACCTGCTATATGTTTGGTACAAGAACAATAACAAGCAATGCACAAGACAATAAAAATAAGACGAATCGACTCACGCACAATAAAAACAACACGGCGGAGGCGCAGCTAACTGATTCTTTTGGAGAGGCGTTGTATTTGGGGCTTGCCCCACAACCAGGCCGAGAACAACAAAAACTGCCCTAAGGCAGAGCCTGAACTGGTTGGATCGAAAGGTCATTGCAACTCAGCGATCAAAGCAATCCGTTTGCTCTTGGCTCCCGATTGGGAGCGTCACACTGGGTAAACCAGGTGACGAGGGCGATCAACAAAAACAAGAAGCCCAAAACCAATAATAAAAATAGAGCACGCAACTATTCTGGGGGAGCTTCGGCTCCCCTTGTGGTTTGTGCAATTCGTATTCCCCCCCCGACGCAACCCTCGCCGCCCCAGTAACACGCGGTTTTGGCCAGACCTACACAAGTCGCGGCAGCTTCCTACACCATCCTTCGACTAAATGCTAGAATCCCGGCCCATCATGCGGTCATTCTTCGTTTTGGCCGAACATTCCTTCAAACAGTGCATCCCATGCTGAAGAAGCTGTTCCAGTCATTCCGTTCTCCCTTGCGTCGTACGCAACACCAACGCAGCACCCCTGAAGTGCTCAATAGCAGCCAACATTCGCTGCAACGTGCCCAATTCAGCCGGTATGCGGTGAATATCGTCGAGCGCCTGCAGAACGCCGGCTACCAGGCTTACCTGGTGGGTGGCTGCGTGCGCGACATGCTGCTCAACATCACCCCCAAGGACTTCGACGTCGCCACCAGTGCCACACCGGAACAGGTCAAGGCCGAGTTTCGTAACGCGCGGATCATTGGCCGTCGTTTCAAGTTGGTGCACATTCACTTCGGTCGCGAAATCATCGAGGTCGCGACCTTCCGCGCCAACCACCCGCAGAACGACGACGAGGAGGACAGCAACCAATCCTCCCGCAACGAAAGCGGGCGAATCCTGCGTGACAACGTCTACGGCACCCTGGAAGAAGACGCGCAACGCCGTGACTTCACCATCAATGCCCTGTACTACGATCCGGTCAGCGAGCGCATCCTCGACTACGCCAATGGCGTACACGACATTCGCAACAACCTGATCCGCCTGATCGGCGATCCTCGCCAGCGCTACCAGGAAGACCCGGTGCGGATGCTGCGGGCCGTGCGCTTCGCGGCAAAACTGAACTTCGGTATCGAAAAGCACACCGCGACGCCGATCCGTGAACTGGCGCCCATGCTGCGGGAGATCCCCTCGGCGCGCCTGTTCGAGGAAGTGCTCAAGCTGTTCCTCTCCGGCTACGCTGCCGACACCTTCGAAATGCTGGTGGACCTGCAACTGTTCGATCCGTTGTTCCCGGCCAGCGCCGAAGCCCTGGAATACAACCCGACCTACACCCACACGCTGATCAGTGAAGCCCTGATCAACACCGACTTGCGGATCAAGCAGAACAAGCCGGTGACCCCGGCCTTCCTGTTCGCCGCCCTGCTCTGGCCGGCCCTGCCGGCACGGGTGCTGCGCCTGCAGGAACGTGGCATGCCGCCGATCCCGGCCATGCAGGAAGCGGCTCACGAGCTGATCGCCGAACAGTGCCAGCGCATTGCCATTCCCAAGCGCTTCACCATGCCGATCCGCGAGATCTGGGATATGCAAGAGCGCTTGCCGCGCCGCAGCGGCAAGCGCGCCGACCTGCTACTGGATAACCCGCGTTTCCGTGCCGGCTACGACTTCCTGCTGCTGCGGGAAAGCGCCGGTGAGCAGACCGATGGCCTGGGTGAATGGTGGACCGATTACCAGGACGCCAACGATGCCGAACGTCGGGACATGATCCGCGAACTGAGCGGCAAGGAAGATGCCAGCGGTGCCCCTCGCAAACGCCGGCGCAGCAGCGGCGCCAAGCGCAAGCGTGCCGGCGGCTCCAACGCTTCGGGCGAATAGTGGATGGAACGTATCTACATCGGCATGGGCAGCAACCTGGCTGCCCCTGAAGAGCAACTGCGCAGCGCCGTCGAGGCCCTGGCGCAGTTGCCCGACAGCCAACTGCGCGGCGTCTCGGCCTTCTATCAAAGCGACTCCCTGCTTCCGGGCCAACCGCGCTACACCAATGCCGTGGCGGCGCTGGACAGCAACCTCGAACCCCTGGCGCTGCTCGATGCCCTGCAAGCGATTGAAAACCAGCAGGGGCGCGAGCGCAACGAGCGCTGGGGGCCACGCACCCTGGACCTGGACATCCTCCTGTTCGGTGACCGTCTGCTCGACGAACCCCGTCTCAAGGTGCCTCATTACCACATGCACGCCCGCCCCTTTGTCCTCTATCCCCTGGCGGAACTGGCCCCTGCCGAGTTGCGGCTGGCCGATGGGCGCAGCCTCAAGGCACTGCTCGACGCTTGCCCATTTGTCGGCCTGGAACGCCTGGCCTGAGGGCTGAAACGGATCAGTAACGGCGGTAACACTCGCGGCGTAACAAGGCGGTAACACATCTAATTGACTTCCCGAGTCCTCATCACGACTATAGGCGTCCCGTTGCCGCCATCCCGGCGTTAAAGGGCGCAATTCAAGCGAGGCTTGTTCGCGGCGACCCCAGGAAACGTTAGGCCAAGGCGCTTATGCAACGGCGGTGGCACCCGCTGGTACAGAGCACCTTCTGGGCACAGAATGATGTGCGCAAGAGCGCCAAGACGAGTCCCGGCCGCACTTTCAAATCGCTTGGAACCAGGCTGTATAAGCACGACAAAAGACCGTGCGCCTGAAAAACGAAGAATCACGCGCGTTACTCGCAGTAGTTTCCAAAGCGCCTGAAATGAGGACCCCTTTTCATGCCAGACATCACTCTGACCACCCTGCAAAGCCTCAAGCAGAAAGGTGAAAAAATCACCATGCTGACCTGCTATGACGCGACCTTCGCCCACACCTGCTGTGAGGCCGGTGTCGAAGTCCTGCTGGTAGGCGACTCCCTGGGCATGGTGTTGCAAGGGCACGACAGCACCCTGCCCGTCAGCAACGCCGACATGGCCTATCACGTCGCAGCGGTCAAACGCGGCAACAACGGGGCACTGATCCTCGCCGACCTGCCTTTCATGTCCTACGCCACCCCCGAACAGGCGCTGAGCAGTTCCGCCCAGCTGATGCAGGCCGGCGCGCACATGGTCAAGATCGAAGGCGCGGCCTGGCTGGCCGAATCGGTACGCCTGCTGAACGAACGCGGTGTTCCGGTGTGCGTGCACATGGGGCTGACGCCACAGACCGTGAATGTCCTGGGCGGCTACAAGGTCCAGGGGCGCAACGAGAGCCAGGCGCGGCAGATGCGTGCCGACGCCATTGCCCTGGAGCAGGCCGGTGCGGCCATGTTGCTGCTGGAATGCGTGCCCAGCGAGCTGGCGGCGGAAATCACCCAGGCGGTGAAGATCCCGGTGATCGGCATCGGTGCCGGCAGCGCCACCGACGGCCAGGTGCTGGTGCTCCACGACATGCTGGGCCTGTCCCTCAGCGGTCGCTCGCCCAAGTTCGTGAAAAACTTCATGGCCGGCCAAGACAGCATCCAGGCGGCCTTGAGCGCCTACGTCGCAGAAGTCAAAGCCGTTACCTTTCCAGGCGCCGAACACGGGTTCTCCGCATGAATACAGTTAAAACCGTGCGCGAATTGCGCGCAGCGGTCGCTCGCGCCCGCAGCGACGGCAAGCGGATCGGCTTCGTGCCCACCATGGGCAACCTGCACAGCGGCCACGCCGCGCTAGTGGCCAAGGCCGCTCAGCGCGTGGATTTCGTGGTGGCCAGCATCTTCGTCAACCCGCTGCAATTCGGCGCCGGCGAAGACCTGGACAAGTACCCGCGGACCCTGGCTGCCGATCAGGAAAAACTGCTCGACGCCGGCTGCCATCTGTTGTTCGCCCCCAGCGTCGAAGAAATGTATCCCGACGGCATGGCCGGACAGACCCGGGTCAGCGTGCCGCAACTGTCCGAGGGCCTGTGCGGTGCCAGCCGTCCCGGCCATTTCGAGGGCGTGGCCACGGTGGTCAGCAAGCTGTTCAACATGGTCCAGCCCGATCTGGCGGTATTCGGCCAGAAGGACTACCAGCAACTGGCCGTCATTCGCGCCCTGGTGCATGACCTGAACATGCCAATCCAGATCATCGGTGAACCGACCGTACGCGCCGATGACGGCCTGGCGCTGTCCTCGCGCAACGGTTACCTGAGCCCGGAACAGCGTGCCATCGCCCCGGCGCTGTACCGGAGCCTGCAGCAGATTGCCCAGGCCATCCGCGGTGGCGAACGCGATTATCCGAAGCTGCTGGCCGAGCAACAGCAGCAACTGGAAGACGCCGGCCTGCGCCGGGACTACCTGGAAATCCGTCACGCGAAAAACCTGCGTCCCGCCACCGCCGAAGACCGCGATCTGGTGATTCTGGTCGCAGCCTATCTGGGCTCCACCCGTCTGATCGACAACCTGCATCTGGACCTCGATACACCGGCATAAGCACCTGATTGCCCGAACCCCAACCTTCGGGCAAACTGCCGCCGGCTGGGGCCTGCAGCCAATACTGCAAGCCCCGTTCGAGGACCCGACCGAGGAATGTCCATGCATGCCATCTTGCCCAAGGTGCAACCGAGCGGCTCAAGCTTCAACCGCCCCGGTTGCGGATACTCCCCCGGTGATGCACTGGACCTTGCCAGAACCGGGCTCCCGGCCCAGGCCAGCCGATTCACCCCCTATTATTCCCACTGAAAACCCCTTTGCCGCCCTGATTGGCTGCGCAAGTACAAAATAGTACCGGCCACAAGTCGGACAAAGCCAAGACAGAACAGCACGCCGGGGTTACTGTTATCGCCCTGGGTGATTAATCGAATCAGCACAGGGCTGAGCGAACGAGGTCCTCGGGACCATGCAGGACGTTCCAGGCTTTTCAGTGTCCAAAAGGCAGTTCAAGCAAAAGGAAAACCGCAGCGATGGCGTACTACCGCACTCCTCACGACGTTACCGCTCTGCCCGCCTGGCAAGCGTTGAAAGACCACCGCCAAGCCATGCAGGATTTCAGCATGCGCGAGGCGTTCAATGCCGATCCACAGCGCTTCAGCCAATTCACCCTGAGCAGCTGCGGACTGTTTCTCGATTACTCGAAGAACCTGATCACCAGCCAGACCCGCGACCTGCTGGTGAACCTGGCCAAGGAAGTCGGCCTGGCCGATGCCATCAAGTCCATGCTCACCGGCGAGCTGGTCAACGCCTCAGAAGGCCGTCCGGCCCTGCACACCGCGCTGCGCCGTCCGGTTGGCGACAAGCTGTCGGTGAACGGCGTCAACGTGATGCCGGAAGTGCACAAGGTACTGAACCAGATCACCGAGCTGGTGGGGCGCATCCACGACGGCCTGTGGCGCGGCTACACCGAGAAGCCCATCACCGACGTGGTGAACATCGGCATCGGCGGCTCCTTCCTCGGACCGGAACTGGTATCCGAAGCCCTGCTGTCCTACGCCCAGAAAGGCGTGCGCTGCCACTACCTGGCGAACATCGACGGTAGTGAGTTCCATGAGCTTTCGGCGAAGATCCGCGCGGAAACCACGCTGTTCATTGTGTCCTCCAAGTCCTTCAATACCCTCGAAACCCTGAAGAACGCCCAAGCAGCGCGGGCCTGGTATCTGGCGCAAGGCGGCTCCGAAGCCGAACTGCATCGCCACTTCATCGCCGTGTCGAGCAACAACGCCGCCGCGGTGGCCTTCGGGATTCGCGAAGAGAACATCTTCCCGATGTGGGATTGGGTCGGCGGGCGCTACTCGCTGTGGTCCGCCATCGGCCTACCGATCGCCCTGGCCATCGGCATGTCCAACTTCAAGGAACTGCTGTCCGGTGCCTACACCATGGACCAGCATTTCCAGAGCGCGCCGTTCGAACAGAACATGCCGGTGCTGCTGGCCCTGCTGGGGGTGTGGTACGGCAACTTCTGGGGCGCGCAAAGCCACGCGATCCTGCCGTACGACCACTACCTGCGCAACATCACCAAGCACCTGCAGCAGTTGGACATGGAGTCCAACGGCAAGAGCGTGCGCCAGGACGGCACGCCGGTGGCCACCGACACGGGCCCGGTGATCTGGGGCGGCGTCGGTTGCAACGGCCAGCACGCCTATCACCAGTTGCTGCACCAGGGCACCCAGCTGATTCCGGCCGACTTCATCGTGCCGATCGTCAGCTTCAACCCGGTGGCCGACCACCATCAATGGCTGTACGCCAACTGCCTGTCCCAGAGCCAGGCACTGATGCTGGGCAAGACCCGCGCCGAAGCCGAGAGCGAATTGCGCGATAAGGGCCTGAGCGAAGCCGACGTGGCCAGGCTGGCGCCGCACAAAGTCATCCCCGGCAACCGCCCGAGCAACACCCTGGTGGTCGAGCGCATCAGCCCGCGGCGCCTGGGCGCCCTGGTGGCACTGTACGAACACAAGGTCTTCGTGCAAAGCGTGGTCTGGGGCATCAACGCCTTCGACCAGTGGGGCGTAGAGCTCGGCAAGGAGCTGGGCAAAGGCGTCTACAACCGCCTGGTCGGCAGCGATGAAACCCTGGCCGACGACGCCTCGACCCAAGGCCTGATCAACTACTTCCGCGGTCGTCACCGCGGCTGATCAGCCTTTCCTGCCCCGGGAGCCGCCACGCCGGCTCCCGTCCGGGCCCCTCTTGAACCTTCCTGACACTTGTGCGCAACCTTATGACTTGTCGCAAAACAAGAATAAGGAACCGTCATGTTCGATATCAGCACTTTTCCCAAAGCCGATGCCGTCCGCCGGGCGGCACAAATGAGTCAGGACGACTACCAGCACCTCTACCGTCAATCCATAGAACATCCGGACCAGTTCTGGGCCGAGCAGGCCAAGCGCTTCCTGCACTGGAGCAGCCCGTGGGACAGCGTGCACAGGCATGACATGCGCACCGGCGAGGCCAGTTGGTTCAGCGGCGGCCAGCTCAACGTCAGCTACAACTGCATCGATCGTCATCTGGAAAAACGCGGCGATCAGGCCGCCATCATCTGGGAAGGCGACAACCCCGCCGACTCCAAGCGCATCACCTACAAAGCACTTCACGGGCATGTCTGCCGCCTGGCCAACGTGCTGAAAAGCCGCGGCGTGAAGAAAGGCGACCGGGTGTGCATCTACATGCCGATGATTCCCGAAGTAGCCTACGCCATGCTTGCCTGCACCCGGATCGGCGCCGTGCATTCGGTGGTGTTCGGCGGCTTCTCACCGGAGGCTCTGCGCGACCGGATTCTCAATGCCGACTGCCGCACCGTGATCACCGCCGATGAAGGCGTGCGTGGCGGCAAATGGGTCCCGCTGAAGAACAACGTCGACAAGGCCCTGCTCAGTTGCCCCGATGTCAGCAGCGTGGTGGTGGTCGAACGCACCGGCAGCTCGGTGAACTGGGTAGAAGGTCGCGACATCCACTACGAACAGGCCGTGGCCGCGGCCAGCGACCAGTGCCCCGCCGAACCGATGGACGCCGAAGATCCGCTGTTCATCCTCTACACCTCCGGCAGCACCGGCAAACCCAAGGGCGTGCTGCACACCACCGGCGGCTATCTGCTGCAGGCGGCCATGACCTTCAAGTACGTGCTGGACTACCGTGATGGCGAGATCTTCTGGTGCACCGCCGACGTCGGCTGGGTCACCGGCCACAGCTACATCCTCTATGGCCCCCTGGCCAACGGCGCGACCACGCTGATCTTCGAAGGCGTACCCAACTACCCCAGCACCTCGCGTTTCTGGGAGGTGGTGGACAAGCACCAGGTCAACATCTTCTACACCGCCCCCACCGCCTTGCGAGCGCTGATGCGCGAAGGCAGCGACCCCGTGCAGCGCACCTCCCGCAGCAGCCTGCGGCTCTTGGGCAGCGTCGGCGAGCCGATCAACCCGGAAGCCTGGGAGTGGTATTTCAATGTTGTGGGCGAGCAGCGCTGCCCGATTGTCGATACCTGGTGGCAGACCGAGACCGGCGGCATCATGCTCAGCCCCCTGGTCAGCGCCCGACAGGTCAAACCCGGCTGCGCCTCGACCCCGATGTTCGGCGTACAACCGGTGCTGCTGGACGACCAGGGCAAGGAGATCCAGGGCGTCGGCAGCGGCATCCTGGCGATCAAGGCCAGCTGGCCGGCGCAGATCCGCGGCGTCTACGGCGATCCCAAGCGCATGGTCGAAACCTACTTCGCGCCTTACCCCGGCTACTACTTCACCGGCGACGGCGCCCGGCGCGACGAGGATGGCAGCTACTGGATCACCGGACGCATCGACGACGTGATCAACGTCTCCGGGCACCGCATCGGCACCGCCGAAGTGGAAAGCGCGCTGGTGCTCCACGACAGCATCGCCGAGGCCGCCGTGGTCGGTTACCCCCACGACCTCAAGGGCCAGGGGATCTACGCCTTCGTCACGCCCATGCAGGGTGTCGAACCCAGCGAGGAACTGAAGAAGGAACTGCTGGCCCTGGTCAGCCGCGAGATCGGCAGCTTTGCCAAACCGGAGCTGATCCAGTGGGCCCCGGCCCTGCCGAAAACTCGCTCGGGCAAGATCATGCGGCGTATCCTGCGCAAGATCGCCTGCAACGAGCTGGACACCCTGGGCGACACTTCGACCCTGGCGGACCCCAGCGTGGTGGAAGGCCTGATCGACAAGCGCCTGAACGCTTGAGACCGGCGCGGCCAAGGCCGCGCCCTTTTTTCACTCTCCGCACCGAGCTGTCATGGAATTCATTCGCAGCCGTATCGAAAGCCAGGTCATGAGCCTGTCCGGCCTCTCGCTGGGCCAACTGGATCTGGAAAACCCCAAGGGCGACCCCGGCCTGTTCGGGCCGGGATCGGTCAGTTGGCAGGTGCACGCCGACTTCAGCAGCATGCTGATCGGCGGCATCAGCGCCCTGTTGTTGCAGGCCCTGCATCCCCTGGCCCTGGCCGGAGTCTGGGACCATTCGAATTTTCGCCAGGACATGATTGGTCGTCTGCGCCGCACCGGGCAGTTCATTTCCGGCACCACCTTTGGCTCCCGTCAGGACGCCGAGTGGCTGATCGACAAAGTGCGCAGCATCCACCTGCACATCGTCGGCACCGCCCCGGATGGCCGCCCTTATGCCGCCAGCGATCCGGACCTGCTGACCTGGGTGCATGTGGCGGAAGTCAGCAGTTTTCTCGCCGCGCACCTGCGCTACCTCAACCCTCGCCTGTCCGGGGCTGACCAGGATCGCTACTACGACGAGATCGCCCTGATTGCCGAACGCCTCGGAGCCCGGGACGTGCCCCGCTCACGGCGGGCAGTCGCCGATTACCTGCAAGCCATGCGTCCACAGCTGCTGTGCGACGAGCGCAGCCACGAAGTGCTGCGTCTGCTCCAGGCCGCCCCCGCCCCCAGCCGACTGGCCAAGCCCTTTGGCTCACTGATGATGCAGGCCGGTATCGACCTGTTGCCGGACTGGGCCAGCGCCATGCTCAAGGTCAATCAGAACCCACTGCAGCGCCAGTTGATTCGCGCCAGTGTCAAACGCAGTACGCCGATGCTGCGCTGGGCGGTGCGCGACAGTTCGGTGCACCGGGCAAAACGGCGCATGGGCCTGTAGAAACACGACCGCTCAAGCACAACCCGACCGGCCGGTTCGCGATTGGCCGGTCCCAGGGCTTGTGTGCAACCATGATTTCCCCAATTTCAGGCGCCTGCGCCGGTCGCTCCACGAGCCCGCACCTTCACGGGCCCCTCCCCCCCTAACCAGAGGATTCGAGCATGCAAGAGGTTGTCATCGTTGCCGCCACCCGTACCGCCGTGGGCAGTTTCCAGGGCTCCCTGGCGGGCATTCCCGCCGTTGACCTGGGCGCCGCGGTGATCCGCCAGCTGCTGGCCCAGACCGGCATCGACCCGGCCCAGGTCGACGAAGTGATCATGGGCCAGGTGCTCACCGCCGGCGCCGGGCAGAACCCCGCACGCCAGGCCGCGATCAAGGCCGGCCTGCCCCACGCCGTGCCTGCCATGACCCTGAACAAGGTCTGCGGCTCCGGCCTCAAGGCCCTGCACCTGGCCGCCCAGGCCATCCGCTGCGGCGATGCCGAGGTGATGATCGCCGGCGGCCAGGAAAACATGAGCCTGTCCAACTACGTGCTGCCCGGCGCCCGCACCGGTCTGCGCATGGGCCATAGCCCGATGATCGATACCATGATCAGCGACGGCCTGTGGGACGCCTTCAACGACTACCACATGGGCATCACCGCCGAGAACCTGGTGGACAAATACGCCATCAGCCGTGAAGCCCAGGACGCCTTCGCCGCCGCGTCCCAGCAAAAAGCCGTGGCCGCCATCGAGGCCGGGCGTTTTGTCGACGAGATCACCCCGATCCTGATTCCCCAGCGCAAGGGCGAGCCGCTGAGTTTCGCCACCGACGAACAACCGCGCCCCGGCACCACCGCCGAGGCCCTGGCCAAGCTCAAGCCGGCGTTCAAGAAAGACGGCACGGTGACCGCCGGCAACGCCTCCTCGCTGAACGACGGCGCCGCCGCGGTCATGCTGATGAGCGCCAGCAAGGCCCGGGCCCTGGGCCTGCCGGTACTGGCCCGGATCGCCGCCTACGCCAACGCCGGGGTCGACCCGGCGATCATGGGCATCGGCCCGGTGTCGGCGACCCGCCGCTGCCTGGACAAGGCCGGCTGGACCCTGGACCAGCTGGACCTGATCGAAGCCAACGAAGCCTTCGCCGCGCAATCGCTGTCGGTCGGCAAGGAGCTGGAATGGGATGCGAGCAAGGTCAACGTCAACGGCGGCGCGATTGCCATCGGCCACCCGATCGGCGCGTCGGGTTGCCGGGTGCTGGTGACCCTGCTGCATGAAATGCTCAAGCGCGATGCCAAAAAAGGCCTGGCGACCCTGTGCATCGGCGGCGGCCAGGGCGTGGCACTGGCCATCGAACGCTAACCCCGCGCCCCTCCCCCCGCCCCCTGTGGCGGGCTTGCCAGCGAAGGCGTTCGTAAGTGCGTCTTCGCCAGCAAGCCGGCTCCTACAGAAGGCGGGACGCTGGTAGACTGCGGCGCCTTACTCCTCTCCTCCAAGGCGCCCTGCATGTCTTCCTTGAATCAGGCGCTGCGCGCCGCCCTCGTTCACCGCCAGGAACTGCTCGCCGAGCTGCATCAGCAAGGCACCGACTGCTACCGTCTGTTCCATGGCAGCCAGGAAGGTGCGGGAGGCCTGGCCATCGACCGCTACGGCCCCCAACTGCTGGTGCAAAGCTTTCACCAGACGCTGGAACGCGACGACCTGCTGCAATTGCACGACACCATCAATCAGCAGCTGAACCTGTCGACCCTGCTGGTCTACAACGACCGCTCCCGAGGCAACTCGCGCATCGATCGCGAAGACAGCGTGTACCGCGCCGAAGAGCCGGCCCTGCAAGACCTGATCGGACACGAGTGGGGGCTGAATTACCGGGTCCGTGGTCGCCATGCCGGACAAGACCCATTGCTGTTTCTCGATCTGCGCAACGCCCGCGGTTGGGTCAAGCAGCACAGCGCCGGAAAGAGCGTGCTCAATCTGTTTGCCTATACCTGCGGCGTCGGCCTCAGTGCCGCAGCCGGTGGTGCCCGGGAGGTGTGCAACCTGGACTTCGCCGAAGGCAACCTGGCGGTGGGTCGGGAGAACGGCCGGCTCAACCCGCATCTGCCCGACATGCAGTTCGTGCAGTCGGACTACTTCCCGGCGATCCGCCAGTTGGCGGGCCTGCCCATCAGCCAGCGACGCGGACAGAAACTGCCTGGCTACCCCCGTCTGGAGCAACGCCAATATGACCTGGTGCTGCTGGACCCGCCGGCCTGGGCCAAGAGTGCGTTCGGCACCGTCGACCTGCTGCGCGACTACCAGAGCCTGCTGAAGCCCGCGCTGCTGGCCACGGCCGAAGACGGTGTGTTGATCTGCTGTAACAATCTGGCCAAGGTGCCGATGTCGCAATGGCGCGAGCAAGTGTTGCGCTGTGCCGAAAAGGCCGGGCGCCCGGTGCGCGATTGCCAGGTCCTGGCACCTGCCGCGGACTTCCCTTCCCATGACGGCCAGCCGCCGTTGAAAACCCTGATCCTGCAACTTTGATCGAGCGCAGGAAATCTGAATATTCCTGAAGACTGGATGGGTTTCGGAACCGTAAACGCGTGCCATACTCCAAGGCACTTCCGATTCAGATAGATGAAGCCTCGCATGACCAAAGGATTGATTCGCGCTCTTTGCGCCTTGTTGACCGCTCTCGCCCTTTACAGTCTGCTGGGCTTTCTGATTCTGCCGGGCATCGCCTTGCGGGTGGCCAATCAGCAACTGGCCAACTACGCCACGACCCCGGCCCATATCCAACGCATCGAACTCAACCCCTTCAGCCTGGAGCTGACCGTCTGGGGCCTGAACATCGGCGAGCCGGGCAAGGAGCAGGTGGCCTTCGAACGCCTCTACGCCAACCTGCAACTGGACAGCCTGTGGACCCGCGCACTGCATCTGGCAGATGTCGAGCTGGACCAGCCCAAGACCGAAATCCTCTTTGACAAGGACGGCAAGCTCAACCTCCTGGCTCTGTTCAAGCTGCCCGCCAGCGAGCCGACCCCGAGCGATCCCAACGCCAAACCGTTTCCGGTGCGCATCGAGCGCATCAAGCTGGCCGGCGGCTACCTGCACTTTCGGGACCTGCGCCCCAGCGAACCCATCGAGTTCATCTACAACAAGCTCGATTTCGAACTGAAGAACCTCAGCACCCTGCCAGACGACAGCGCCGACATGACCCTGGTCGCCACTGGTCCCGAAGGCGGACAGATCGACTGGCGCGGCAACTTCAGCGTCATCCCGCTGACGTCCCAAGGCACCCTGAAGGTCAGCGACGGCAAGATGAAAGCCTGGTGGCCCTACGTGCGCGACGCAGTGCCACTGGTCCTCGAAGACGGGGTGGTCAACCTCAGCACCCATTACACATTCAGCCTGGCCAAGGAAACAGAGCTGCTGCTGGACAACACGTCCATCAGTGTCGCGCCCTTCGCCATCAAGGCTCCGGATGGACGGCCACTGGCGCGCCTGGAGCGGCTGGAGGTGAGCGAAACCACCGTGGACCTGGCCAAGCAGCAGGTGATTGTCGGCAAGATCCGCAGCCAGAAGCTGGAAACCTGGGCCGCCCTTGAAGCCGATGGCCAGCTCGACTGGCAGAAACTGTTTGCCAGCCAACCCGCCAAGCCGGCGCCCAAGCCACAACCGGCCGCCGCCGATTCCCCCAAGGAGCCTGCACCACCCGGCAAGCCCTGGCAGGTACTGCTCAAGGACGTAGAGCTGCGCAATTACCAGGTGCACCTGGCCGACCGCAAGGCCAAGCCGGCCGTGGCCCTGGATGTGGGCCCACTGAACCTCGACCTGAAGAATTTCGACAGCCTCAACCAGTCGCCTTTCAGCCTCAAGCTCGATACCGGCCTGGGCAAGCAAGGCAAGGTCACCGCCAGCGGCGAGGTCAATCTCAACCCCATCACCGCCAAGCTCAAGGTGCAGACCAAGGACATCGACCTGCGGATCGCCCAGTCCTACATCAGCCCCTTCATTCGCCTGGAATTGCGGAGCGGCATGCTTGGCAGCGACCTGGCCGTGGACCTGAAGAAAGTCGAGCCGCTGACTTTCAGCATCACCGGCCGCGCCGAAGTGGACCAACTGCACACCCTGGACACCCTCAAGACCCGCGACTTCGTCAAGTGGAAGCAGGTGGTGGTCGAAGGCCTGAACTATCAGCACGGTGACAGCCTGAGCATCAGCCGGGTCAACCTGATGCAGCCCTATGCGCGCTTCATCATCAACGATGACCGCACCACCAATATCGACGACCTGCTGATTCCACAACCGGCAGGCGCGGGCGGAAAACCCTCGGGCAAATCCGCCCCCGGCTCCAGCAAGCCGCTGGGCATCCACATTGGTGAAATCGCCATCAATGACGGTTCGGCCAACTTCGCCGACCTAAGCCTGACGCCCAACTTCGCCACTGCCATCCAGCAACTCAACGGGCATGTCGGCACCATCGACAGCCGGCAGGCCAAACCGGCGGAAGTCGACGTCAAGGGCAAGGTCGACCGCTACGCGCCAGTGACCATCAAGGGCAGCGTCAACCCGTTCGATCCAATGGCCGCCCTGGATATCGCCACCAGTTTCAAACGGGTGGAGTTGACCACCCTGACCCCCTACTCCGGCAAGTTCGCGGGCTTCCGCATTCGCAAGGGCCGGCTCAACCTCGACCTGCACTACATGATCACCAAGGGCCAGCTCAAGGCCGAGAACAAGCTGGTGGTCGAGCAGTTGCAGTTGGGCGAGAAGGTCGACAGTCCGGATGCCGTGGACCTGCCGATCCGCCTGGCCGTAGCCTTGCTCAAGGACACCGACGGCAAGATCTCCATCGAATTGCCGATCTCCGGCGACTTGAACAACCCGCAGTTCAGCGTCATGCCGATCGTCTGGCAGACCTTGCGCAATCTGGTGCTACGCGCGGCCGAAGCGCCCTTCAAGTTCATCGGCGGCCTGATCTCCGGTGGCGGTTCGGAAGACTTGAGCAACGTTTCCTTCGCCCCCGGTTCCAGCGAGCTGAGCAAAGAGTCGGAATCGGCCCTGACCACCCTGGCCAAGGCCCTCAAGGAACGTCCGACCCTGCGCCTGGAAATCGAAGGCACCAGCGCCCAGAGCAGCGACGGTCCATTGATCGCCGAGCAGCGCCTGGAGCGGGAATACCAGTACAACTACTACAAGATCCTCCAGCGCCGCGGCGACAAGGTTCCGGCCCAGGCGTCCCTGCTGCAGGTTCCCGAAGGCGAGAAGGCACCGTTGCTGGAAGGCATCTACCGTACCCGCCTGAAGCAGCAGCCTCCGGCGGAATGGGCGCAGCTCAGCCGCGACGAACGCAGCGCCAAGCTGCGTGAAGGCCTGATCAAGTTCTGGAGCGGCAGCGACGTTCTGCTGCGCCAGCTGGGCCAGGAACGAGCCAGCAGCATCAAGGACTTCCTGGTGGACAAGGGCCAGTTGGCCGACGACCGCGTTTACTTCATCGATGCCAACCTGGGCCAGGCCGAGAGCGACGGCAAGGTGATCACGCCGCTGCATCTGGACAGCGAATAAACTGCGCCCGGCGACGCCGTCGGGTCCACAACAACCCCCCCCACAATAGAACAGGCCCCGACACGCAATGCCGGGGCCTGTAATGATCACATCCTTGTGATCTTCCGCATGAACTCATGAAAGAAGCGGCAACCGTGCCATTGGGCCCGTCTGCCGCTTCCTCTCCCTGTCCAGGCGAGAAGCTGGAGTCTTACTCGGCTTTCAGGCCGTCAGCGGAGACTGCCTTGACGCCTTTGATTTTCTTGGTGATTGCCACGGCAGTGGCTTTCTGCGCTTCGGTGATCGCGACGGTGGACGACAGCGACACCACGCCCTTGTTGGTTTCGACCTTGATGTCGGTGCCAGGAATGCCTTTCTCGGTAACCAGATCGCTTTTCACTTTGGTGGTGATCCAGGTATCGGAAGTCGCCTCTTTGGCCTTGGTCACTTCACCGGCAGCCACAACCATGGGCGACTGGGTGCCTTGAGTAGTCTGCGCAAAAGCTGCGTTAGCCATGGTCAGGGTCAGAGCGGTAGCAGTTGCAGCAGCGATAGCAAACTTCTTCATACGAATAACTCCTGTTCTTTTAGAAAGCCTGCTCCGAGTCCTGGCAGCAGGGTTACTGGGGATGTTGCAGGTGCTGTGCCAAGTCTGAAGATCATAATTATTCGTTATAAAACAATTACTTATAGAAAACTCGAAAAATCGGCAGCATGCAAAATGCACGACGGCTCGACAATCTGCATGCAAGTTGCGGTTTTTTCCCGGAGCAATCCGAGCGGCCCGCGCCGAAACGCCAGATCAGGCTTCAAGCGTCCTGCGCCATGCAGCCCTTGGGCGCATAATCGGCCTCCACCGTGGTGCTGCAGGTCCATCCGGAAGCTGCGGAGCGGGTCAGCAGCAGGGTCTTGTTCAGCACCGCTCCCGGCGCATTGAGGATGGTGCAGCCAATGCTCCCTTCACCGGAGACCGCTGTGCCACCGACGCTCATCCGGCAGTTGGAGGTCTGGGCCGAGCCTCCAATCAAGGCCATGGTCGGGTCGGTCCCCTGGTTCAGCAGGTCCTCGACATTCACCTTGAGCGCCGAGACCTCGGCCAACGCGGCAATTACCTTGGCCCGGGCCTGATACTGGGCGTACAGCGGCATCGCCACCATGGCGAGAACGCCAATGATGGCCACCACCACCAGTAATTCGATCAGGGTAAAAGCGGATTGATGTTTCATGGATGTGCCTCCTGGCAATAATGCTCTGTGGGTCGTCAGCAAGACTTGAAGCATTCCCTGTGCCAGGGCCCGACCCACGGAATCCCCGGTCTGCAGAGGTGATAGCCCTTGGCCTTGAGCGCAAGAAGTCGCACAAACTGACAAATTTCGTCAGCTCGTGACCCTGTCCGACAGGCACCCGGCAGCTAGGCTTCAACAGGTGCCGCCGGCCGGAGCGTCCCAACCGCGTTTGCGCCCAGGCCACATCCGCGGTCGCGGATCATCGATCAGCCGTTCGATGACCCTCCTGACCAGACTCCTCCACTGCCCAAGGATCGAAGCATGGCGGCAAAAGCTCCCACGACGAGTGTCTATCTCTGGCACGGCATCGACGGCCAGGGCCAGGTGATGCACGGCGAACTGAGCGCTGCCAACCCGGGACTGATCAGGGCCCGGTTGCGCAAGCAGGGCATCACCCCGACCCGGGTGCGCCGCAAGCCAAGGGCCTGGCCTCGACTGGGCCAAGGGATCAGCCCCCGGGAGATCGCCCTGTTCACTCGCCAACTGGCCACGTTGATGCAGGCCGGGGTGCCGCTGCTGCAGGCCTTCGACATCATTGCCGAAGGCTTTGAACAGCCCCTGATGCGCCAGCTGCTGGCCAGCCTCAAGCGCGAAATCGAGGCCGGTTCCAGCCTGGCGAGCGCACTGCGCCGGCATCCACGCCACTTTGATGCGCTGTACTGCAACCTGGTGGATGCCGGCGAGCAGGCCGGGGCCCTGGACACGCTGCTGGAACGTGTCGCGACCCACAAGGAAAAGAGCGAAAACCTCAAGACCCGGGTAAAGCAAGCCATGGTCTATCCGCTGGCGGTGATCGGCGTGGCAGTCGTCGTCAGCAGCATCCTGTTGCTCAAAGTGGTTCCCCAGTTCCAGAGCCTGTTCGCCGGGTTCGACGCCGAGTTGCCGCCGCTCACTCAATGGGTGATCAACCTCTCCCAGGTGCTCCAGCGCCACGGCGGACTCTTGCTCGCCGCCAGCCTGCTGGTCGGTGTCGGCCTGATCCAGGCCTATCGACGCTCGGCACGCCTGCGGGACACGGTGGATGTGGGGCTGCTGCGCTTGCCCCTGGCCGGCCCCTTGCTGCAAAAATCCGCCGTGGCGCGCTATGCCCGAACCCTGGCGACCACCTTCGCTGCCGGGGTGCCCCTGGTGCAGGCTCTGGACTCGGTGGCCGGAACCAGTGGCAATCGGGTCTTCAAGCAAGCGGTGGAGCGCATTCGCCAACAGGTGGCCAGCGGCATGCAATTGCACTTTGCCATGCGCGCCAGCGGGGTCTTCCCCGGCATGGCGGTCCAGATGACCGCCATCGGTGAAGAGTCCGGAACCCTGGACCACTTGCTGGAAAAGGTCGCGACCCACTATGAAGTCGAGGTGGACCACCTGGTGGACAGCCTGACCCGTCTCATGGAGCCGTTGATCATGGTGCTTCTGGGCAGTATCGTCGGCGCCCTGGTGGTGGCCATGTACCTGCCTGTCTTTCAACTCGGTACAGCGATCTGAACATGTCCTTGACTAAAGTCCTGACCCTCAACCCCCTGGCTTTCGTGTTGGCCGCCCTGATACTGGGGCTGCTGGTCGGCAGCTTCCTCAATGTGCTGGTGTGGCGCCTGCCGAAGATGCTCGAGCGCGACTGGCGCGCCCAGGCCCACGAAGTGCTGGGGCTGCCCCCGGAGCCGGCAGGGGCGCCCTATAACCTGCTGCTGCCCCATTCCCAGTGTCCGCATTGCACACAGCCAATCCGCCCCTGGGAGAACATTCCCCTGCTCAGCTATCTGTGCCTGCGGGGCCGTTGCCGCCATTGCAAGGCCGCCATCAGCCCCCGCTACCCGCTGACCGAGCTGGCCTGCGGGTTGATCTCGGCCTTCGTTGCCTGGCACTTCGGCTTCGGCTGGCAAGCGGGCCTGTTGCTGATCCTCAGCTGGGGGCTGATCGCCATGAGTCTGATCGATGCCGATCACCAACTGCTGCCCGACGTACTGGTGTTGCCGTTGCTGTGGCTGGGACTGATCGCCAACAGCTTCGGGCTGCTGGTCAGCCTGGGCGATGCCCTGTGGGGGGCGGTACTCGGCTACCTGAGCCTGTGGTCGGTGTTCTGGCTGTTCAAGCTGCTGACCGGCAAGGACGGCATGGGGCACGGCGACTTCAAGCTGCTGGCGATGCTGGGAGCCTGGGGCGGATGGCAGGTGCTGCCGCTGACCCTGCTCCTCTCCTCACTGGTGGGCGCCATCATCGGCACCCTCATGCTGCGCCTGAACCGGGCCAAAACCTCGACGCCGATCCCCTTTGGCCCTTTTCTGGCCATTGCCGGCTGGATTGCCTTGCTCTGGGGTGGTCAAATGACCGACTTCTATCTGCAGGCTGTCGGCTTCCAATGACTCGCTCCCCTCACACACCCTGGACTCTTGGCCTGACCGGCGGCATCGGCAGTGGCAAAAGCGCTGCCGCCCAGCATTTCATCGACCTGGGCGTGCATGTGATCGATGCCGATCACGCCGCACGCTGGGTGGTGGAACCCGGGCGCCCGGCCCTGGAACAGATTGCCCGCCACTTTGGCCAGGGCGTGCTACAGGCCGATGGCCAACTGGATCGCGCCGCGTTGCGCACGTTGATCTTCGAGATCCCCGAGCAACGGCGCTGGCTGGAAGCGCTGCTGCATCCGCTGATCGCCGAGGAGATTGCCAAGCATCTGGCCCGCGCCGAATCGCCCTATGCGATTCTGGTGTCACCGCTGTTGATCGAATCGGGCCAGTCACGGATGACCCAGCGGATCCTGGTGATCGATGTGCCGCAACAGTTGCAGATTGAACGCACCCTGCAACGGGACCGGACCAGCGAACAGCAGGTCCGGGCGATTCTCCAGGCCCAGGCCAGCCGGGAGGAGCGCCTGCGTCACGCCGACGATGTACTGGTCAACGACCGCGACCAGGCCTGGTTGCGCAGCGAAGTCGAGCGCCTGCATCACTTTTACTTAACTTTGCGTGGAGGCCAGTCATGAGCCAACCCCTGACCGTCGAATGCCCAACCTGTGGCGCCCCCGTGGAATGGACCGCGGCCAACACCAATCGGCCATTCTGTTCCGACCGTTGCAAACTGATTGACCTGGGGGCCTGGGCCGCCGAGGAACACAAGATTCCGGTGAGCCCGGATGCCGAGGACGAACTGTTCTCGGAAGAACTGCCGCCCCGCGCACACTGAGTGCTCAAGCCGACGCCGGTCAGGGCCGCATGAAACTGTAGTCCTGATCGTCGTCGAGGTTCTCCGCGAGGAACTGCAGTTCGTCTGCCAGATCCTCGATGCTGCGCACGCTCTTGCTCTGCTGCACCACCGCGCTGAGCAGCGCTCGCAGGCTCAAGCCCGGTTCAAACCCTTCCTGCTGGGCGCTGTGCAGGCTGTCGCGCACTTCCTGCCGGGCCCACTGATAGACACTCATGACCGCACTCCTGGGATTTTTGCCGAGCATGCAGCGGGGCCCCAGGCTCGGCGTTGATATGGATCAAGAGCGCGGATCCTCGTCTTTCCAGGGCGCCGAGAGGTAGCGGGTGCGATTGAAGGTTTCCAGCCATTCCGGGCAAAACACCACCAGGGCACTGATCACCATGCCGTTGATGAACGCCTCGGGAAAGATGATCAGCCACAGGTAACCGACGAAATCCTCCAGCCACTCGGGCATGGCGAAACGCTCGTCGAACCACAACAGGCCCAGCGCGCAGAGCAGGCACAGCAGCGCCGACAAGGCCGCGGCAAAGAAGCCCGAACAAAAGATATAGACGAAGGGGTTGCGCGGCTGGGCCCGTTCCACCAGCCAGGCGCAGGCTTCCGTAACCGCCACCGGCAGCAGGATCAGCAAGACCCCGTTGACCCCCAATGCCGCCAGATCCTGGCGGCCCAGGGCCAGCAGCCCCAGTTGCGCGATCAAGCCCCCCACGATCGCCAATGGCCAATCCAGCAGCAGGGTCACCGCGGTCATGCCGATGAAGTGATAGGACACGCCGGTGTCGAAGTCCCGACGCACCAGCCACAGCAGAAACAGGGCAAACACCGTACCGAACAACAGATGCTGACGGCGGCTGTCGGTGAACAGCTCGACCCACGGCGCTCGCAACACCGCCCAGGCCAGCACCGGGACATACAGGAGCCACCCGACGCTCAGGCTTTCCGGCGACAGCAGCGCCGCGCTGATCATGGCTGGATGTTCTCCAGCGCTGCCTTCAATTGCTCGACCGTGGCGAACTCGTGCCGGGACACCAGTTGGCCATCCTGCAATTGCAGCCACAGGACCTTGTCCTCGGCAGCGGGGTAACGCGAGGCCACGCGCCCTTCCCGATCGAGCATCACCCGGTAGGGATAATCACGCATGGCAGGCACCGCGAACATCTTGGCGATCAGCGCCGGCATGCGCTGGATATCCGCGACAAACACCCCATGACGCGCCTGCAGATAATCCTTGGGCTTGTCCTTGAGCGCGCCGTTCACCACCTTGGCCGCATCCATACCGCGAGCCACCAGCAGGAACCGCGCCTGGGAGTCGAGGCTGTAGGCTTGATCGAATTGATCCAGCAAGGTCCAGGGGGCCAGACGCTCACCGATTTCCAGGGCCTGGGCCCACAGAGGCAACAGGCTCAGCAACAGAATTGACCAGGGTTTCACTGCACGCTCCTAAATCGAGGGGGAGGACGGCGAACAGTCTACACCGCCCTTGGCCGGGCTCCAGCAAGCGCGCCTGCGGCCCCCTGACCAAGGTTTTTCCGGAAGCCTGCTGCTAAAGGTCATATTTGGGCGCTAAGCTTGAAGTTATGGATGACTCAGATTTTTTGCGCCTGCTTACCATCCAGGCCGAACAAGCCAACGCGTTCCTGTCCAATGCCCGCAAATGGGAGCGTGAGCGTTGGGTCTGCCAGCGCCTGCTGCAAGGCCTGAACATTCCCTATCGCAATGACGAATTCACCGCCGCCGGCCAAGAGCCGCCAGATGTGTTGTTTCGCGAGGCCAGCTTCGAGGTGTTTTTCGTCCTCGATGAGGGCCGCCGTCTCAACGACGAATGGCGCGATGAACTGCAGCGGCGGCGCAGTGCGTTTTCCCTGAGCCAGCTGGTGCGCCGCGAAGCCAAGCCCAAACGCATCCCGGCCAACGAACTGTTGCTGCGCCTGGGGCCAACCCTGCGCAAGAAAGCTCACAACTACAAGGAACGCGGGATGAACCTCGGCGAGCTGGACATCATTGCCTTCGCCGCCCTGAAGCGTGAGGTGCTGGATCTGAACAGCCACTTCCCGCCGCCCACCGAATACCTGCGCCAGGGCTGGCGCTCACTGTCCCTGGTGGGGCCGACCTTCGCCCGGGTGCTGTTTGCCCATCCCGACGCACCGGAGTTCCTGCGCAGCAATCTGGGGCGCAGCATCCTCTTCGACGTCGGCATCAGTTTGTAACGGTCGTCAATCCGCCATGCGTGGGCATGGCGCATTACCCCCCGGCAATGGTAAAAAAGCGTCCTGCCTGCCAACGCCGGGACCTCGTCATCGCCCCCCGCACGGCAGCGGCTATGCTCGACTCATGCCCGATTGCATCGCGCTGTAACATTCCCCTGTGTTGCGACGTCTACCTGACGAGGCCCTTTATGAGCAGCCGCCTGAACCCCGACGACCAACGCCATGTCGAAGAATATCTGCAACTGCCCCAGCACCGAGTCGAGCGCCGGCCCTTCCGGCCGTGGACGCTCCTCGTGGTGGTGGTTGCCGTGACCGTCGCCCTCGGCCTGTTGAGCCGTTTTATCAGTTACCTGACGCTATGAGCCGCTTCGCGCTCGCTCGGTTGACTGCACCGATTTCTTTTAGCCTTGCGAGATATCCCCATGACTCATCGTATTGTCATCGTTGGCGGCGGCGCCGGCGGCCTGGAGTTGGCGACCCGCCTGGGTAAGACTCTGGGCAAGCGCGGCACCGCCAGTGTGATGCTGGTGGACGCCAACCTGACCCATATCTGGAAACCCCTGCTGCACGAAGTGGCCGCCGGCTCGCTGAACTCCTCCGAAGACGAACTCAACTACGTCGCCCAAGCCAAATGGAACCACTTCGAGTTCCAGCTGGGGCGCATGAGCGGGCTCGATCGTCAAAGCAAGAGAATCCAGCTGGCGGCAACCTATGACGAAGCCGGCGTGGAACTGCTGCCAGCCCGGGAACTGGGCTACGACACCCTGGTGATTGCCGTGGGCAGCACCACCAACGACTTCGGCACCCAGGGCGCGGCCCAGCATTGCCTGTTCCTCGACACCCGCAAGCAGGCCGAACGCTTCCACCAGCAGTTGCTCAACCACTATCTGCGGGCTCACGCCGGGCAGACCGATGCCGTGGAGCAGATCAGCGTGGCCATCGTCGGCGCCGGAGCCACCGGCGTGGAACTGGCCGCCGAACTGCATAACGCGGCCCATGAGCTGGCGGCCTATGGCCTGGATCGTATCCAGCCGGAGAACATGCACATCACCCTGATCGAAGCCGGACCACGGGTACTCCCGGCCCTGCCCGAGCGCATCAGCGGCCCGGTGCACAAGACCCTGGAGAAACTCGGGGTCAAGGTTCTGACCAATGCCGCGGTCAGCGAAGTGACCGCCGAGAGCCTGATCACCGCCGACGGCCAGACCATTCCCGCCAGCCTCAAGGTCTGGGCGGCAGGCATTCGCGCGCCGGGTTTTCTCAAGGACATCGACGGCCTGGAAACCAACCGCATCAACCAGCTTCAGGTCCTGCCCACCTTGCAGACCACCCGCGACGAGAACATCTTCGCCTTCGGTGACTGCGCCGCCTGCCCGCAACCGGGCAGCGACCGCAACGTGCCGCCCAGGGCCCAGGCTGCGCACCAGCAAGCGTCCTTGCTGGCCAAGTCGCTGAAGCTGCGCATCGAAGGCAAGGACCTGCCGACCTACAAGTACACCGACTACGGCTCGCTGATCTCGCTGTCACGCTTCTCGGCGGTGGGCAACCTGATGGGCAATCTCACCGGCAGTGTGATGCTCGAAGGCTGGCTGGCGCGGATGTTCTACATCTCGCTGTACCGCATGCATCAGATGGCGTTGTACGGAGTCTTCCGCACGGCGATGCTGATGCTCGGCAGCCGCATCGGACGCGGCACCGACCCACGCTTGAAGCTGCACTGAGTCCCCGCGTGTCCCTGGCCCCCCGCTACGCAATGTAGCGGGGGGCCAGTCTTCGATGCTGCTCGCCCGGATCGCCAGCGCCCTGGCTCCTGGGGCAGCGCGCGGTCAAAACAGCGCTTGCAGCCAACCCGGGGTCGGTACTGCACATGCCCGCTACTGCGCGATCTGCTGCAATGCTGTGTCTCGGCCCACCCGAGTGTGGCGCCACGCATCGTTCATAGCAGCAAGGACCCATGCCATGCAGATGCCCCAGACGCTTGAGTTGCGCAATGGCGAAAAAGCCCCCTCCACTTTCTCTGCCGCAGAATACGCCCGGCGCCTGAGTGCCCTGCGGACTCACATGGCCCAAGAAGGCCTGGACGCGGTGCTATTCACCTCGTACCACAACATCAACTACTACGCCGATTACCTGTACTGCTCCTTCGGCCGTCAGTACGCACTGGCGGTGACCCAGGAGCGCACGGTGCTGATCAGCGCCAACATCGACGGCGGTCAGCCGGGGCGCCGGGCGATCTGTGACGCTCAAGTGATCTACACCGACTGGCAACGGGGCAACTTCCTCGTCGCGGTCAAACAGGCCCTGCCCCGAGCTTCGCGACTGGGGCTGGAGTTCGATCAGTTGAGCCTGCCCCATTACCGGGCCCTGGCCGAACGTTATCCACAGGCGCAACTGCTGGACATCGCCGGACCCTGCATGAACCTGCGCATGCTCAAGTCCGCCGAGGAACAAGCGCTGATCCGCCAGGGCGCGCGCATCGCCGACATTGGCGGCGCCGCCGCGATCGAGGCGCTGCACGATCAGGTGGCGGAGTACGAAGTGGCGCTGCACGCCACCCAGGCCATGGTGCGGGAAATCGCCCGCACCTTTCCCGCCGCCGAACTGATGGACACCTGGACCTGGTTTCAATCCGGAATCAACACGGACGGCGCCCACAACCCGGTGACGTCGCGCCGGGTCAGGCCGGGGGAGATCCTCAGCCTCAATTGCTTCCCGATGATCGCCGGCTACTACACCGCGCTGGAGCGCACGCTGTTCCTCGGCCACTGTCCCGATGCCCATCTGCGGCTCTGGGAAATCAACGTCAAGGTGCACCAGGCCGGGTTGCAACTGATCAGGCCCGGCGCCCGCTGCAGCGAGATTGCCCGGCAGTTGAACCAGATCTACCTGGAGCACGACCTTCTGCAATACCGCACCTTCGGCTACGGCCACTCGTTCGGCATCCTCAACCACTACTACGGCCGGGAAACCGGCCTGGAGTTTCGCGAGGACGTGGACACCGTGCTGGAGCCGGACATGGTGGTGTCCATGGAACCGATGATCCGGCTGCCTCAGGGCCTGCCTGGTGCCGGCGGCTATCGGGAGCACGACATCCTGATCGTCAATGCCCAGGGGGCGGAAAACATCACCGCTCTGCCCTTTGGGCCAGAGCACAACATCATCGGCGCCTGAACCTGCGCCCCTGGACCGGGGCAACACGGATCACCACCGTGGGCCCGATGCGCCGTCGCGCCTGCAAGCTCCATTGCCCCACCTGGCAGGGTGCTGAGGCACCTGCAACAAGAACCCTCTCAAACACCAGAATGTATCAGTGGCCCATGCAAGATGGGCCACGAAGTTCGGTAGATCGTGCTGTAAACCATCTGGAGAACGATCCCGGGACATCTGAAGTCATGTACAAAGAACGCACTATTGTGTCGCTCGTCTTCAAGGATCGAGACTCAGGCAAACCAGTGAGCAAGCTACAACTGGCCGGCCGGATTCAATTCAGGGAATCAACGCATTGCGCTTGGCAAACTCCGCCAGACTGACTTGTGAACCCAAGCCTAGTTTCTGCAATAAACGGGTTTTGTAAGTACTGACGGTCTTGTTGCTCAAGAACAGTTTTTCACCAATGGCCTTGTTCGAATAACCCTGGGCCAGATACTGCAGCACGATCATTTCCCGATCGGTCAACGAACCTATCTGTTCACTCTCGGTCTGTTGTTCCGCGGCAGGAATGGATACATCCACGGCCAGGGACGGGTAAAAGGTATAGCCGGCCAACACCGCATTAATGGCCACGACCAGATTACTCAGGTCCTCCTCCTTGTTGACGAACCCACGCGCGCCCAACTGAATGCAGCGCCTGCAGAAGCTCTCGACGGACTGCGAGGTCAGCACCAGCACTTCGGTGGATATGCCCAAGGCCTTGATCCGTGACAGCACCTTGAGGCCGTCCAACTTGGGAATGCCGATATCGAGGATCACCACCGCCGGTTCATGTTCACGAACCAGTTCCAGCGCATCCAGTCCATTGTCTGTTTCGGCCACAACCCGCATGTTGTTTTTTTCCAGCAAGACCTTAACGGCGAGCCGGACAACAGGATGATCGTCAACTATCAATACGCTGTGCATGTTGTCACTTCACCTTAAAAACCTGGCCTTGGGGCCGGCCTTGTCGCTCGGAAGATAAACGCAATCGCACCCCGATCAGATGCGACGTTCGTATTTGGGTAACCACTGTTGCCACGGAGGCGTTGCCTGCGCGATGCCCGGTGAATTTCAGACTCCTGACAAACAAGGGACGATACAAGAGGTTAATCACTTCTCCCAAAGGAATCAGACAGTCTGATTTTTCACTAGGAAATTTCTCACCACACGTGGGGATTTGCCTTATGGCTCCCGATCCAGATTGTTAAGCAAGATGCTCGACAAATAATGACGCGAGCCGGAAATGCAACATTTGAATGTTCTGGTTCTGGAAGATGAACCGCTGCAGCGCCTGGTCACCGTGACGGCCTTGAAAAAGGTGATGTCGGGGCAGGTGCATCAGGCCGCCAGCGGCCGCGAGGCCCTGGCGCTGCTGGAGAACAGCGAGAAGATGGACATCGCCATCTGCGACTTGAAGATGTCCGGCATGGACGGCCTGGCCTTCCTGCGTAACGCCAGTCACAGCGGCAAGCTGCACTCGGTCATTCTCTGCAGCCAGATCGATTCGATTTTGCGGCACACTACCGCGTCCATGATCAAGCACCTGGGCTTCAACTTCCTGGGTGACCTGGGCAAGCCCTTCGATCTGGAGCGGCTGACCACTTTGCTCAAACGCTATCCGTCCCAGCGTCCCGGACTGGTCAGGCCGCTGGAACAATCCAGGCTACCGGCCCTGAAGGATGTCCTTCGAGGCCTGGACAACGGTGAATTCGAACCCTATTACCAGCCCAAGGTCGCCCTCGAAGACGCGTCTCTACTGGGGGTGGAAGTTCTGGCTCGCTGGAACCACCCCCAGCTAGGCGTCCTGCCGCCCTCGCACTTTCTGTGCCTCATGGAACACCACCACCTGCTGGACCGCCTGTTCTGGCAACTGCTCGATCAAGGCCTGGCCCTGCGTCGCAAACTGGCGGAGAAAGGAACCGCCCTGGGATTTTCCTTCAACCTGCACCCCTCGCAACTGACGTCCCAGACCCTGACCGAATCCATTGCCTCGTTGCTCACGCTGTTTCAGGTGCCGTGCGCCTGCATCACTTTCGAGATCACGGAGAGCAGTCTGGTCAGCGCTCCCGCCATCAGTCTGGAAAACCTGGTGCGCCTGCGAGTGATGGGTTGCGGCCTGGCCATGGACGATTTCGGCGCCGGCTACGCCAGCCTGGATCGCCTGTGTGAACTGCCCTTCAGTCAGATCAAGCTCGATGGAGCCTTCGTGCGCAAGATGGGGCACCAACCCAGGAGCAATGCGGTCATCAGCTACACCGTGGCACTGGCTCGCTCGCTGGGCATGTCATTGATCATCGAAGGGGTGGAAACCCGCGAGCAGCAGGAGCGCTTGCTGGCACTGGGGTGCGAGACCGCCCAGGGTTTTCTGTTCGCGCGGCCCATGCCGGAAAATCATTTCATCGCCTATTGCAGCCGCTAGCCCCTCATGACGGCCGTTCAAGGTGGCGACCCATGACCCTGCTTCATGTACCGTCCGCCCGGCGCGCCTTGCGCTACGACTCCCGGCTCAAGCCCTCCTGCCCTCCTACTTTCGACGCGATCATGCATTCACGATTTATCTGGCTGTTTTTCTGCTTGGCGCTCACCGCTGTGCAACCGGCAGCGGCCGAGCCCCCGACATTGCCCAATACCCTGCACAGCACGGTTCACCTCGATCACCACGATCTGGCCCTGGAGGATGAAGACTGGCATTGGCTGCGTCACAAGTCGGAGTTGAAAATCGGCGCCGTCGCCACCGAGTCGGCACCGTTCAATGTCAGCTACAACGACAACTACTACGAAGGCATTTCCGCCGACGTCAGCGCCCTGATCGGGCAGATGCTCGGGATACGCATCAAGGTCGTGCCGTTTGCCACCCGGGACGCCGCCTTGCAGGCCTTGCAGACGGCCAACATCGATCTGCTGGGCAGCTACAGTTCCGCGCCAGCCACTGCCGACAGCATCAGGTTCAGCCGCCCCTTCGCCGAGGGTCGCCTGGCGCTGTTCAGGCGCAACGACGACCTGAAGCCTGTGTCCGCCAACCTGGCCGGGCTGCGGGTAGCCGTCCCTCAGGAGCACAGCGCCGAACTGCTGTCACGCTTTCCGCTCGCCCACGCGATGATCTACCCCAACCCCGACGAAGCCATCGCCGCGGCGGCCTTCGGCCATGCCGATCTGTACCTGGACGACGTGCTCAGTGCCTACTTCCGCATCAACCGCGCCTACTACAGCTACCTCAAGTTCGAACGTTTCGCTGCGTTTTCCGAAGGTGGCTATGGCTTTGCCCTCAAAGAGGACAACCAGCGCCTGCTGCGCATCGTCGACCAGTGCATCGAAGCCATTGGCCGGGAAAAACTCACCAGCCTCAGTCGCCGCTGGGTCGGCAGCGGCTTCATTCCCTCGGACGAGAAGGTGGTGCTGACGCCGGAGGAGTCGCGCTGGATCGCCCGCAATCCGGTGGTCCGCCTGGTGATCAACGATGACCTGGCACCCGTGGCCTTTTTCGACGCCAACGGCATTTTCTCCGGAGTCACCGCCGAACTGCTGGAGCTGATTGCCCAACGTACCGGCCTGCGTTTCCAGGTGACCGCCCGCAACGGCGGCTACCCGGAACAGATTGAAGCCCTGCGTAAATCGGAAGCGGACCTGGCCATCATGACCGCCAGCGCACAACGCGAGAACAATCTGCGCTTCACCCGGCCCTTTCTCAGCAGCCCCTTCGTCCTCGTCACCCAAACCGACAAGAACGGCAAGGCACTGCTCGCCGGAGCACTGATCGGCAAGCGCCTGGCCATACCGAGCGGCCATGTCACGCTGCAACAGGTGCGCGAGCTCTATCCGCAAACCCGGATAATCGAAGCCGGTGCCTCGCTGGATGCCATGAACAAGGTCTATGAAGGCGCTGCCGATGCTGCGGTGGTGTCCCTACCGGCCTCGCGTTACTACATTGTCCGTCTGTTTCAGAACCGCCTGGCCGTCTCCGACCTGATTCACACCACCCAGGCCACTGCCAACTTTGCCTTGCGCCGCAGCGACCCGGAGCTGCAGTCCATCCTCGACAAGGCCCTGCTCAGCCTCCCGGCGGACGACCTGAACGCCATCGCCAGCCACTGGCGCTCGCCCCCGGGGATGAGCAGCCAAACCTGGCGCGACTACGCCTTGATGATCGCCGAGATCATCGCCGGGGCCTCACTGCTGCTCCTGCTGTCACTGGCCTGGGTCTTCTACCTGCGTCGCCGGGTCAAGGCCGAGCAAACCCTCAACGACCAATTGCGCTTTATCGAAACGCTGGCGGAAAACATGCCGCCTGCGCTTTATATCCGCGATGTCGACGGCAACATGCTGTCCTGCAACCGCAGTTACCTGGAGAGCGTCGGGCTCAGCGCCGAAGAGGTGCTGAACCGCACCGTGCAGCAACTGCCGCCCGAGCACTTCGCGGCGCAACCCGATCTGCATCAGAACTACCTGCAGGCAATCAACGACGGCCAGACCATCACATCGGTCTATGCGGTGAAGCTGCAGGGCAAGGAGGTCTGGATCGAACACTGGATTCAGCCATTCAAGGATGCCAATGGCGTCACCAAGGGCGTGATCTGCGGCTGGCTGGACATCACCAAGCATCGGCATCTGGTCCAGGAGCTGAAGGAAGCCAAGAACCTCGCGGACGAGGCCAGCCGGGCCAAGACCACGTTCCTGGCCACCATGAGCCATGAGATCCGCACGCCGATGAACGCGATCATCGGCATTCTGGAGCTGGCGCTCAAACGCGCCGACAGCGACCGGATCGAACGCTCCAGCATTGAAATTGCCTACAGCTCGGCGCACAGCCTGCTGGAGCTGATCGGCGACATTCTGGATATCGCCCGTATCGAGTCGGGGCGCCTGAGTCTCTCGCCCAAACGGGCCAATCTGCGCGAACTGGTGGAGTCGGTGGCGCGGGTGTTCGAAGGACTGGCCCGGCAGAAATGCCTGAGCCTGATCCTCGAGATCGATTCCAGCATCAACGGTGACGTACTGGTGGACGGCCTGCGTTTCAAGCAGATCCTGTCCAATCTGGTGAGCAACGCCATCAAATTCACCGAGGCCGGGTTTATCAAGGTGAGCATCAGCGGCGATCTGCTGGACCACGCAGTGCTGCGGGTACGGCTCTGTGTCGAGGACTCGGGGATCGGCATCTCGCCCTGCAGCCAGCAGCATCTGTTCCAGCCTTTTGCCCAGGTGGAACGCAATGTGCAGAACATCGAAGGCACAGGCCTGGGCCTGGTGATCTGCCGTTCCCTGTGCGAAATGATGGGGGGCCAGGTATCGATGAGCAGCGCTGTGGGACACGGCACCCGAGTGAATGTGGAGTTGCGTCTGCAGACACTGGAGCGCGTGGCCGCAGCCGAGCGCCTGCCGCCGGTCAACAAGCGTCACATGTACCGCTTGCAGATCCTGGTGGTGGACGATCATCCGGTGAACCGCCAGGTCCTGCAGCAGCAACTGTGCTTCCTCGGACATGACGTGTTCGAGGCGGAAAACGGTCTGGAGGCCCTGCACATCTGGCGTGAGCAGGACTTCGACGTGATCATCACCGACTGCCACATGCCCATCATGAACGGGGCCGAGATGACCCGGGCGATTCGCCAGGATGAACGGGACAATGCCGCGGAGCCGATGATGATCATCGGCCTGACCGCTGACGCTCAGCAGGAGGAGGTGGAACGCTGCATCCAGGCGGGAATGAACGACTGCCTGATCAAGCCCATCAGCCTGGACGAGCTGGAAGAACGCCTGCTGGCCATGGGGCAGGCCGATGAGGGCGAGCAGGAAAGCCTCGCCAGTTCGAAGCCCGCCAGCCCCCGCTCCTCCCGGGTATTCGATCTGGAGTCCTTGCACACCCTGGTGGGCAGCGAGCCGACGATGCTGCACCACATTCTCAGTGAGTTGCTGAGCAACAATCGCATGGACATGCAGAGCCTCGACACCTTGCTCCAGGAACAGGCCACCGTGGAACTGGCAGAGCTGGCGCACCGCATCAAGGGCGCTGCGCGAGTGGTCAAGGGCGAACAATTGGTCGAGAGCTGTCGCCAGCTGGAAGACGCCTGCCTAAGCCCGGAGCTGGCTCTGGAGACGGTCAGGGAGTGCGTAGAGCAGGTGAAACAGGCAATCGTGACCCTGGAGCGGCGTCTGCTGGAACAGCGCAGGGTCTGGGAGGCGTTGCCCGTCGAATGAGCACAAGGGGCGTAGCATGGCTTGCCGCCCCGGGGCACGACATTTTTGCAGACAAACGAAAAAGGGCACCTCAAGAGGTGCCCTTCTTCGTGAATATGGTCGGGGTAGGGGGATTCGAACTCCCGACATCCTGCTCCCAAAGCAGGCGCGCTACCGGACTGCGCTATACCCCGGTAAAAAAAAGGCACCTTTAAAAGGCGCCTTCTGCGAACAGAGCTTTTGGCGTCTGATCTTAAGATTCGATTCCAGCGAACTGGTCTCAAAAATGGTGGGTCGTGTGGGATTCGAACCTACGACCAATTGGTTAAAAGCCAACTGCTCTACCAACTGAGCTAACGACCCAAAAATGGTCGGGGTAAGGGGATTCGAACTCCTGACATCCTGCTCCCAAAGCAGGCGCGCTACCGGACTGCGCTATACCCCGGTTTGAAATTGGCTCCGTGACCAGGACTCGAACCTGGGACCCAATGATTAACAGTCATTTGCTCTACCGACTGAGCTATCACGGAACTACATATTTCAAGTTACAACTTTTACTTCATCCTCTTCGGCTTGTCCGTATCGCTACGTTCATGCCTCTGAGGCGCGCTATTTTACAATCTTCAAACTACCTGTCAACCCCTTAAATTGCTTTTAAGACAATGATTTGCGACTTCATTGCCGGTTTCTTCTACATCAGAAAAAACCTAGGGGGGTGACTGACTGCGGGGCGCACTTTACAAGCCTTTTCCTTACAGTTCAACACCCTAGTGAAAAAAAAGGCCTCGCCAGGCGAGGCCTTTTTACTCAGCGGCCACCCAAGGTTCAGGCAAAGACGATTTCGTCGTCCTGCACCGAGGCGGTAACTGTTGCGCCCGGCAAGAAACCACCGGACAGGATCAACTGGGCCAACGGGTTCTCGATCCAGCGCTGAATGGCCCGCTTCAACGGCCGCGCGCCATACACCGGGTCGTAACCCACGGCGATCAGCTTGTCCAAGGCTTCGTCGCTCAGCACCAGGCTCAGCTCGCGCTCCGCCAGACGGCTGCGCAGGCGCCCCAGCTGGATCTGCGTGATGCCCGCGATCTGATCCCGCGCCAGAGGCTCGAAGATCACCACTTCGTCGACACGGTTGATGAATTCCGGCCGGAAGTGAGTGGACACCGCATCCATCACCGCTGCCCGTTGTGCTTCACGGTCCCCCACCAGTTCCTGGATCTGTGCCGAGCCCAGGTTGGAGGTCATGACGATCACCGTGTTGCGAAAGTCCACAGTACGTCCGTGGCTGTCCGTCAGGCGACCATCTTCGAGCACCTGCAGCAGGATGTTGAACACATCCGGGTGCGCCTTCTCGACTTCGTCCAGCAGGATCACCGAGTACGGCTTGCGACGCACGGCTTCGGTCAGATAGCCGCCCTCTTCGTAACCGACATAGCCCGGTGGCGCACCGATCAGGCGAGCCACGGAATGTTTCTCCATGAACTCGGACATGTCGATCCGCACCATGGCCTCTTCGGTGTCGAAGAGAAATTCCGCCAGGGCCTTGCACAGTTCGGTCTTGCCGACCCCGGTTGGGCCGAGAAACATGAACGAGCCGCTGGGACGGTTCGGATCGGACAACCCGGCCCGAGAGCGGCGTACCGCGTTGGATACCGCCACCACGGCCTCGTTCTGGCCGATCACCCGCTGATGCAGCAGGCTTTCCATCTTCAACAGCTTGTCCCGCTCGCCTTCGAGCATTTTCGACACCGGGATGCCGGTCCACTTGGACACCACTTCGGCAATTTCTTCCTCGGTGACCTTGCTGCGCAGCAACTGATTCTCACTGTGGCCGTGCTGATCGACCATCTGCAGGCTGCGCTCCAGATCCGGGATCACCCCGTACTGCAGTTCGGCCATGCGATTGAGGTCGCCTTTACGTCGGGCCGCTTCCAGTTCCTGACGCGACTGCTCGATCTTCTGCTGAATCTGTGCGGAACCCTGCACTTCGGCTTTCTCCGAGGTCCAGACTTCTTCCAGGTCAGCGTATTCACGCTCCAGGCGGACGATCTCTTCCTGGAGTTTTTCCAGGCGCTTGATCGCGGCCTCATCGTCTTCTTTCTTCAGGGCCTGGGATTCAACCTTGAGCTGAATCAGGCGCCGCTCCAGGCGATCCAGCACTTCCGGCTTGGAGTCGATCTCCATGCGGATGCGGCTGGCGGCCTCGTCGATCAGGTCGATGGCCTTGTCCGGCAGTTGCCGGTCAGTGATGTAACGATGGCTGAGCTTGGCCGCGGCGATGATCGCACCGTCAGTGATCGCCACCTTGTGGTGCACCTCGTAGCGCTCTTTCAGGCCACGCAGGATAGCGATGGTGTCTTCCTCGCTCGGCTCGTCCACCAGCACTTTCTGGAAGCGCCGTTCGAGGGCCGCATCCTTCTCTATATATTGGCGGTACTCGTTGAGCGTGGTGGCACCCACGCAGTGCAGCTCACCACGGGCCAACGCCGGCTTGAGCATGTTGCCCGCATCCATGGAGCCTTCGCCCTTGCCCGCGCCGACCATGGTATGCAGCTCGTCGATGAACAGAATGATCTGGCCTTCCTGCTTCGACAGCTCATTGAGCAGGGATTTCAGGCGCTCTTCGAACTCGCCACGGTACTTGGCACCGGCAATCAGGGCCCCCATGTCCAGGGACAGCAGGCGCTTGCCTTTCAGGCCATCGGGCACCTCACCATTGATGATCCGCTGGGCCAGGCCTTCGGCGATGGCCGTCTTGCCCACGCCGGGCTCACCGATCAGCACCGGGTTGTTCTTGGTACGACGCTGCAGCACCTGGATGGTCCGGCGAATTTCATCGTCACGGCCAATCACCGGATCGAGCTTGCCTTCCTCCGCGCGCTTGGTCAGGTCAACGGTGTATTTATCCAGGGCCTGACGCGACTCCTCGACGTTGGCGTCATTTACCGCCTCGCCGCCGCGCAGGTTGTTGATGGCGTTCTCCAGAGCCTTCTTGCTCACGCCCTGGCCCAGCAGCAGTTTGCCGAGCTTGCTGTTTTCATCCATGGCCGCCAGCAGCACCAGTTCACTGGAAATGAACTGATCGCCTTTCTGCTGCGCCAGGCGATCGGCCTGGTTGAGCAGGCGCGCCAGATCCTGGGACATGTTGACGTCGCCAGTGGGGTTCTGGATTTTCGGCAGTTTATCGAGCTCTTTGCTCAGTTCCTTGCGCAGGCTGTTGACGTCGAAGCCCACTTGCATCAGCAAGGGCTTGATCGAACCGCCCTGCTGTTCAAGCAGCGCCTGCATCAGGTGCGCTGGCTCGATGGCCGGATGATCCAGGCCAACCGCCAGAGATTGAGAATCGGATAAGGCCAGCTGAAGCTTGCTGGTTAATCGGTCTATACGCATTAGTCACCTTCCTTTTGAGCAGGCCGGAGCGATGGACACACCTAAATAGAGAAACCTGCCAGATGTTTCTCTAGATGCGGTCGATTCTGGGAGATTCAAGCGCCAGCAGCTTGACGCAAGTCAGATGAGTCTAGCGCTCTAGCCAGATAAGGGAGGCAAAACGTCCGGTACGCGGGCTGCGTCGGTAAGAAAAGAAGCGTGGGTCGGTCACGGTGCAGTAGCCGCCACCATAGACCGCCGTTACCCCCCGAGCCGCCAGGCGCAGGCGCGCCAGCTGGTAGATGTCGGCCATGAAGCGGCCGGCATTGACGCTTGGTACAAAGGCTTGCTCGGTAGCAGCCAACTGGCTGACGAAGGCTTCGCGCACTTCAGCCCCGACCTCAAAACGCTCCGGGCCAATGGCCGGCCCCAGCCATACCAGCACTTCGGCGGGTGCAGCATCCAGGCTGTCGAGGGTGGCTTCCAGCACACCGGCCGCCAGCCCGCGCCAACCGGCATGAGCCGCCGCAACCCGGGTTCCGCTTCGGTTGCAGAACAGCGCCGGCAGACAATCGGCAGTCATCACCGCACAGGCGATGCCCGGAGTCGCCGACCAACTGGCATCGGCCGTTGCCACCACCGACGGATCAGCGTGGGCCACGGCAATCCCGTGCACCTGTTGCAACCAGGCCGGAGCAATGTCGAAACGCTCGGTCAGGCGCCGTCGGTTTTCGGCCACCGCTTCAGGTTGGTCTTCAACGTGATCGCCCAGATTCAGGCTGTCGAACGGCGCCAGGCTGACGCCGCCGCTGCGGGTGGTGACACAGGCTCTGACCCCGGCCGGCGCGGGCCAGTCAGGCAGCAGCCAGTCACTCATCCGACGAACGCCTCACGGTCTTGCTTGAGCAGCGACAACAGCCAGACGAAGTCATCCGGCAATGGCGACTCCCAGCTCATGCGTTCACCGGTGGTCGGATGATCCAGTTCCAGGAAACGGGCATGCAGGGCCTGGCGCGGGAAGTTTTTCAGCGACTCGACCATGGTCTGGCTGGCCGCCGGCGGAATGCGGAAACGACCGCCATAGGCCGGGTCGCCCACCAACGGGAAGTTGATATGGGCCATGTGCACCCGGATCTGGTGGGTACGACCGGTCTCCAGCTTGACCCGCACGTGGGTGTGGGAACGGAAACGCTCCAGTACCCGATAGTGGCTGACGGCCTGCTTGCCGCCTTCCATCACCGCCATACGCTGACGCTGCTGGCCGTGACGACCGATGGGCGCGTTGATCTTGCCCCCGGCGGTGACCACACCGATCACGATGCATTCATAGATGCGGCTGACGCTGCGGCTCTGCAACTGGGCCACCAGCTGGGTCTGGGCCTGGATGGTCTTGGCCACCACCATCAGACCGGTGGTGTCCTTGTCCAGGCGGTGGACGATACCGGCCCGAGGCACATTGATAATGTCGGGAACGTGATGCAGCAAGGCGTTGAGCAAGGTGCCATCAGCATGGCCGGCAGCCGGGTGCACCACCAGGCCCGCGGGCTTGTTGATCACCAGGATGTCGTCGTCCTCATAGACGATGTCCAGCTCGATGTCCTGGGCGATCCACTCGCCCTGGGCCTCCTGCTCGGCGGTCAGCTCGAGTACGGCACCGCCGTGCACGATGTCCCGCGGGCGGATCACCGCTCCGTCCACAGTCAGGCGGCCGTCTTTGATCCAGGCGGAAAGGCGCGAGCGCGAATGCTCAGCGAATAGTTGGGCGGCGACTTGATCGAGGCGTTGACCGCCCAGTTCGGACGGCACCTCTGCGCGAAGTTCAATTTTATCGGACATGCTCGGACTGGGCGTCGGCACAGCCTTTGGTTTCGGCTGCGCGCTTGTGGTTAAATACGGCGTCTTTTGCCCCGAGGCTTTCAACGGGGCGCTCATCATAACAGGACGGCCCCGCCCAAGACAGCGGCCGTCATAGGGACGCAAGCCGCCATGCAAGTGAAACACCTGCTGCTGATCGCCATCCTCGCACTGACCGCTGCTTGCTCATCGAAGGAAGTCGTTGACGAAAACCTGAGCGAAGTCGAGTTGTACCAGCAGGCGCAGACCGACCTGGACAACCACAGCTATACCAGCGCCACAGCCAAGCTCAAGGCCCTGGAATCGCGCTATCCCTTTGGTCGCTACGCCGATCAGGCACAGCTCGAGCTGATCTACGCCAACTACAAGAATGCCGAGCCGGAAGCCGCCAAGTCCGCTGCCGAGCGCTTCATTCGCCTGCATCCCCAGCACCCGAACGTGGACTACGCCTACTACCTCAAGGGCCTGACCTCCTTCGACCAGGACGTCGGCCTGCTGGCGCGCTTCCTGCCACTGGACATGACCAAGCGTGACCCGGGTGCCGCCCGCGACTCCTACAACGAGTTCGCCCAGCTCACCAGCCGCTTCCCCAACAGCCGCTACGCCCCGGACGCCAAGCAGCGCATGATCTACCTGCGCAACCTGCTGGCCGCCTACGAAATCCACGTGGCCGACTACTACCTGACCCGCCAGGCCTACGTCGCCGCCGCCAACCGTGGCCGCTACGTAGTGGAAAACTTCCAGGAAACCCCTTCCGTGGGTGACGGCCTGGCGGTGATGACCGAGGCCTACCAGCGCCTGCACCTGGACGAGCTGGCTGCAACCAGCCTGGAAACCCTGAAGCTCAACTACCCGAATCACCCAAGCCTGGTGGACGGCCAGTTCGTACCGCGCGTGGCGGAAGCCGACAACCGTTCGTGGCTGAGCAAGGCCACCCTGGGCCTGATCGAGTCTCGCCCACCGCTGCCGCCGGGAGAAACCCGCGCCAACCAGGACGTGATGAAGCAGTACCAGGACGCCAAGGACGCGATCCCATCGGAGCTCAAGCCCAAAGACAGCAACGGCGATGCGATCGAGGAAGAAAAGCACGAGGCCGCCGGCAACAACAGCGACCGTTCCTGGTTCAGCTACATGACCTTCGGCGTGTTCGACTGACAGCCAGCGCAGCAAATAAAGGGAGACTTCAAGTCTCCCTTTTTCATGCCTGACACTTCTTGGGCCTGTGCGCCTGCCAGGCGCTTGGCTAAACTGCCGCCTCTCTCCCCCCACAAAGCGGGTCACCATGCTTCGTCTACTGTTCTGGATCGCCCTGATTGCCGCTGCGGTATGGTTCTGGCGCAAGTTCAAGCGCCCCGCGGCCACACCCCGCAGCCCCCACGAACCGGCCACTACACCAATGGTGCGCTGTGCCCACTGCGGCGTGCACCTGCCTCAGGATCGGGCGCTGAGCCTGTCGCAACAGTGGTACTGCAGCCAGGCACATCTGGAGCAAGGCCCTGGCCGCCAGGACCGCTGACAGCTGCGACATGGGCTCAAGCGCGTAGCCATTCCCGACACGCGCACCTTGAGCCCTTGCGTCAGCACCGAAAGCCCTTGCTTTCCCCTCGCCCTGCCAGCCCCGGACTCGGGGCGCCAACCCACACAACTGGCGACAAAATAACCGTCGCCCAAGCCCCTGCGCGCGCCTCCCCGCGGGCCTAGACTTCATCTCTCGCCTTCAGCACGAGCGCTGTCGCCCGCTGCTCACCCCCGGAGAAAGACGGCCACCACCATGAATCCACAGCACAGAGCGCTGGTGGTCGATGAGACCAGGGAAATCCGCTCTGTGCTGGAGATCACCCTGGGCCGCATGCGCCTGCACACCCAAAGCGCCCGCAGCCTGCAGGAGGCCCGCAGCCACCTGGCCCGGGAGCATTTCGACCTGTGCCTGACCGACCTGCACCTGCCGGACGGCAGCGGCCTGGAGCTGCTGCAGCATATTCGCCGGCACCATCCCCAACTGCCGGTGGCCCTGCTCAGCCACGAGGCCTGCGCGCCAACCAGCGCCCTGGATGCCGAAACCTGCGACCTGCTGCCAAAGCCTCTGGACCTCAAGCGCCTGCGGGACTGGGTGGCCACCGCCCTGAAACGACAACACTCGGGTGTGGCGACTCGCTTCTCTGAGCAACTGCCGGGGGATTCGCCGCCCATGGTCATCCTGCGCCGGCATATTGCCAAACTGGCCGCCAGCCTCGCGCCGCTCTACATCAGCGGCGAGTCCGGCAGCGGCAAGGAACGAGTGGCCCGATTGATCCACCAGTCAGGCCCCAGAGCCGCACAGCCCTTTGTCCCGGTCAACTGCGGAGCGATTCCCGGCGAACTGATGGAGAGCGAGTTTTTCGGTCACCGCAAGGGCAGCTTCAGCGGCGCCCTGATGGATCAGCCCGGACTGTTCCGGGCCGCTCATGGCGGCACCCTGTTCCTTGACGAGATCGCCGACCTGCCGCTGGTCATGCAGGTGAAACTGCTGCGAACCTTGCAGGAAAAGTCAGTGCGCTCAGTAGGCGCTCAGGAAGAACAGGCGGTGGATGTACGAATCCTCTGTGCGACCCACAAGGATCTGAAAAGCGAAGTGCAAGCCGGACGCTTTCGCCAGGACCTGTTTTATCGGCTGAATGTCATCGAGTTGCGGGTTCCCGCCCTGCGCGAACGTCGGGACGATATCGGGCTACTGGCCCGGCACATCCTCCAGCGTCTGGCCGCCAGCAGTGGCCGGCCAGCCCCACAGTTGCACCCACAAGCGCTGCAAGCCCTGGAGCGCTACGACTTCCCCGGCAATGTGCGTGAACTGGAGAACCTGCTGGAACGGGCCCAGGCCCTTTGCGAGAGTCCGTGGATCGAGGTGGCAGACCTGAACTTACCGGCACCCGAACCTGAGAACGAGCTCCCGCCGGGGCCCGCCCTCAATCTCGATCTGGCGCGGCACCTGCAGCAGGTGGAGCGCCAGTTGCTGCTCCAGACCCTGGAGCAAACCCGCTGGAACCGCACGGAGGCGGCCCGGCGGTTGAGCCTGTCGCTGCGTTCGATGCGCTATCGCATGAAGAAGCTCGGACTGGACTAGACCCGCCCCTCAGGGGCATAGGGCGCCGGATCGATGATCGGTGCATGCCCCAGCAACAGGTCGCAGAACAACTGGCAGGAAGCCGGTGCCAGCACCAGACCGTTGCGGTAATGCCCGCAGTTGAGCCACAGGCCGGCAAACCCGGGAACCGGTCCGATATAGGGAATCCCCTCGGGAGAGCCGGGTCGCAGCCCAGCCCAATGCCCCACCACTTCGGCATCCGCCAGGGCAGGGATCAGCTCGACGGCCGAGGCCTTGAGGCTTTCCAGTGCCGAGGCGGTCGGGGTCTTGTCGAAGCCCTCATGCTCCAGGGTGCTGCCCACCAGGATATGGCCGTCCCGTCGTGGAATGGCATAACGCCCCTTGGCCAGAACCATGCAGGAGAGGAAATCGGCAGCGCACTTGTAGAGGATCATCTGCCCCTTAACCGGCTCCACGGGCAGCTCCAGCCCCAGGCTGCCGAGCAACTCGCCACTCCAGGCACCAGCGCAAAGCACCACCTGGTCGGCACGAATCTCTCCGAGCGAGCTATGCACCCCTGCCACTCGCTGGCCGTCGTGGATAAAACCACTGACCGCGCATTGCTCGTCAATGCGCACATTGGGCAAGGCCTGCAAAGCCGCCTTGAGGGATTTGACCAGACGCGGGTTGCGCACATTGGCCACATTGGCCATGTAGATCGCCCGCTGGTAGCCGACACCCAGCACCGGGACTCCGTCATGCACCGCCGAGATGTCCACGGCACTCAGGGGACGGCCTTCGCGTTGCGCCCACTCCAGCGCCAGGGCCTGGTCTTCGAGGTCCAGCCAATAGAGCCCGGTGGTATGGACCTCGGGATCGACCCCGGTGGCGTTCAGCAGTTGCTGCGCCAGCTGTGGATAAAAATCCTGGGACCAGTGGGCCAGGGCCGTGACCGCCGGACTGTAGCGCCAGGGATACAGCGGCGAAACGATCCCGCCACCGGCCCAGGACGACTCGCGCCCCAGGTCCGAGCGCTCCACAAGTCGTACCCGCTGGCCCCAGGACGCCAGATTGAAGGCCGTGAGCAGACCGATCACCCCGCCGCCCACCACCAGCACTTGCTGTTGTTCAACCATAGTCAGATCCATTCAAGAGAAAGACAGTGGGCGCCGCAGCCCCCGAAACCCGTGATCAACGCCCCCAGCAGTCCTTGGCCGTCAGCCCTTCGGCTTGACCTGTGACGCTGATGGCGCCGGTTTGATCGATGCTGAAGCTGCCGCATTTGTCCCCCGCCATCAGCGTATCGGCCTTGGGCGATGCGGTCAGCGAGAAGCCGGTGTCGGTCAGGGTCGGGGCGATGCTGTAGTAATCGTTGCCGGCACTCAGGTCCGGAGCGTTGCTGTAGACCCCGGCTTTGGAGAAGTGGCGTTCGAGCTGCTGTGCCTGCTCGGTGAGCAACGCCGCGATTTCGCTGCGATGGGGCTTCTTCAGGTATTCGGTGATGCTGGGAAGGCTCAAGGTCAGGACCAGACCTATGATCGCAATCACGATCATGATTTCGATCAGGGTAAAACCTTGGTTGGATCTGCGCATGGTCAAGAATCTCGCTTACTGAATTTGTCGCCACAGGATGCGCCGGCTGCCACCGCTGGACCTTTGCTCCAGGGAGCTGCTGGCGCCGCCAGGGGCGCTGACGATCTTGCGGGGCTGATGGCTGGAAACGCCCGCGCGGCCGGGGAGCCCATCGACGAATCCGGTGCCCGTGGAGAAGGCTTCCTGATCCGTCACGACTCCAGCACCGTCGGCGTCCAGCGGCGCGGCGTCGAGCATCTTACCGCTGAACGCCTGCAACTCGATCAATTTCCCGCAGGCTTGGCCTGAGCCACACACACCAGTTTCGAGCCACCCAGCACTCAAGGACCACGAACCGGATAGGCCAGAGGGCTCCGGAATCTGATCAGCCACCCTGACCGGCGACTGAACGTCGCTTGCGACAACCTGCCCCCCATTGCCCAGCAGCACGAGCGCAAACACCAACGGCCACCGGCACCGCAGCATCTCGGAATCAGTACTTGGCATAAATGCTCTCCAGCACGCTGCGCGCCTGCCCCGCCAGCCCTACTGCAGTCACTCGGTACAGAGTGGCCGAAGTGTCGGGGGGCAGGCCGAGCGCATTCCGGACAATCCCCAGGTTCTGCACCGCATAAAAACCCTCGCCGGTGGCGACCCAGGTCACCGCCGAAGCCTCATTGAAGCCGGCACCGCTGACCACCGTCGATTCAGCGGGAGGTGCACACCGCACAGGATCCGCGCACAGCGGCAAAGAGTCATCACCCCGGCGGACCGCGCCTTCCCCCAGGCGCAGCGCCGCCTCCGCAGCCTGGAAAGCCCGATTGTGCAGCAGCAGACTGGCGGCCATCTTTTCCTGCAAGGTGGCGTTCTGCAGGGATGACAGGCCGATCAGGCTCAGCACCAGCAGAAACACCAGGCTCACCAACAACGCCATGCCCCGTTCGCCGTCGGGCTTGAATCCTGCCGGGTACCTCATCAGGGCAACCTATTGCGCAAGGCCGCCACCACCGCGTAGCTCTGTGGGCCGACCCGAGCGTCGGGATCGGCCAGGGTCAGGCGCAATCGCACGCTGCGGATCCGCGCCGGATCCCCCGGATGCGGGCTGTAGCGAGCAACCCCGCTATGCGTTGCGGAGCGGGCCACACCGAACCCGACATCGAAGGCTTCGACGTTGTCCAACAGCACCGCCTGCTGCTTGCCCAGGCCACTGCCGAACAACAGTTGATGGTTCTTGTAGCTGTAGAACACTCGTCGCAAGGCAAACACCTGCTGCCCGACACCTCCTGGATGAGCCCCCGAATAGGCCACCGCGCTGCGCTGGCAGTCGGTGACCAGGCTCCAGGTCGGCGCCCCGCCATCCTCACCGACATCCGCGGTGATCAGGGTCAGCTTGTGCTCGGCACTGTCCCACTGAATCGGGGTGGCCCGGTAACGAGAAAATTCCGTGGCGATACTCGCGTCGTCGACGTCCCGCAAACACCCTGCCAGCCCCGCCATGCGAATTTCCTGGAGCATCTTGCTCAGGACAAACCGCCCATCCTCCTGCAAGTAGGCCGCGGCGCTCTGGCTGAGGTAGGTGTGTTTTGCCGCGATAAATACCTGGGTTGCGGCCAACACCAGCACCAGCCCCAAGAGCAGGGCCAGCATCATCTCCACCAGCGCAAAACCGCAGTTGCCTCGCTTCACGGCGTGCCTCCCGGCCCCACCGCCACTCGGCTGCTGATTTCCAGGCTGCGCTGGCTGGCAACCCGGCCCGCGGCACGGGAGTCGTCCCAGGTGATGCGAACGGTGTAGACCTGCTGGTTGACGCTGATGCGCCCCTTGGCGCCGGGCCCGCCAAAGCTGGCGACGTTGCCGGCAAAGTCCACCAGGTCCTGATCCCGCACCGTGCCCGTGTTGCCCTCAGAGGGAGTACCAAGGGTGTAATCGGCAGATACGTTGGCCCGAATGCGATCGAGCATGTCGTAGGCGATAAAGCTGGCCTGAGTGCTCATTCGCGCACTGTCGGTATGCTGCAGCGCCCTGATCTGCAGCGCCGCCGCTCCCAACAGGCCCAGCGCCAGAATCGACAGCGCCACCAGCACCTCGATCAAGGACATGCCGTCCTGTGCATGCCACCGGTTCATCCGTAATGTCCTCCATGACTCCCAGCTCGATTGCGACAGGATCCGGTCACTCGCCGCAGGCGACGGCCCCTCAAGTTCGGCGAGCCGCGCCAGGACGGCGCAAATCGATGCGGCCGCCTCCAGAGGTTAGCCTCGGCGTCGCCCCCAGGCCGCTGGCTGGAACACCCCGCAATACATTGCCCTGCGCCCCCACACAGCATGTGCCGCAAGCGACAACGCACAGCGCGATGTGCGGTTGCCGCTAGCTGAAACCCTTTGTACGCAAATTCATGGCAAGCCTTGGCAACGTCCTCGGCTATAACAGTTCAACGCCTGGCCGGTCGGAGACTGGCACTGTGGCCCTTTGGCTCAAGGGCGGGTACCTATCGTGTGAAATCGGGCGTTCCAGGGAGGGATAGCACATGCATGAGAAGGGTTTCAGCCTGATCGAACTGCTGAGCGCGCTGGCGGTGCTGGCACTGTTGCTGCCACTGTCCAGCGCCGCCCTCAGTGAGCTGCTGCGCTCCAATCGCCAGCAGGACTCCGCGCAGATGCTTGCCAGCGGCCTGCGCAATGCCCGGGCGGCGGCAATCCTGCATCAACGCACCGCGCTGATCCATGGCCTGGACAACGACTGGAGCCGGGGCTGGCGCATCATTCTGGATATCAGTGGCAAGGGGCCGGAGGATTCGGAGAATCCGCTGCTGATCGAGCGGCGCAGCGGTGGGCAGGTCCTGATAGTGGGTAATCGCCCGGTGCAGCATTACGTGCGTTTCAGCCCATTGGGCAACCCGTTGCTGCCCAGTGGCGCCTTCCAGGCCGGCACCCTGCACATCTGCCAGGCAGACCGGGAGCACAGCCGTCATCAGGTGGTGCTGTCACGCAGCGGGCGGGTCAGCCTGCGCAGCGATGCCGCCGAGCAGGCCTTGTGTGCGACAGCAGGCTGATCAGAGCAGGGAGCGAACCCGCAGCTCCTTGGGCATGGAGAAGGTGATGTTCTCTTCGCGTCCCGCCAGCTCGTCGGCCCCCGTGGCGCCCCAGGCTTGCAACTGCTGGATCACCCCACGCACCAGAACCTCCGGCGCCGAAGCACCGGCGGTGATGCCAATCCGCTCGACCCCGTCGAACCAACTGCGCTGCAGATCCTCGGCACCGTCGATCAGGTAGGCCGGGGTGGCCATGCGCTCGGCCAGCTCGCGCAGGCGGTTGGAGTTGGAGCTGTTGGGGCTGCCTACCACCAGTACCACGTCGCATTCGTCGGCCAGTTGCTTGACCGCGTCCTGGCGGTTTTGCGTGGCATAGCAGATGTCGTCCTTGCGCGGCCCGCCAATGGCCGGGAAGCGCGCACGCAGGGCGTCGATCACCCGGCTGGTGTCATCCATGGACAAGGTGGTCTGGGTCACGAAGGCCAGGCGCTCGGGGTTGCGCACCTGCAGCTCGGCCACGTCCTTCTCGTCTTCCACCAGGTAGATGGCGCCGCCATTGCCAGCATCGTACTGGCCCATGGTGCCTTCGACTTCCGGGTGGCCGGCGTGGCCGATCAGGATGCATTCACGACCGTCGCGGCTGTAGCGCGCCACTTCGATATGCACCTTGGTCACCAGTGGGCAGGTGGCATCGAACACCTTGAGGCCACGACCGGCGGCTTCGCTGCGCACCGCCTGGGAAACACCGTGGGCGCTGAAGATGACAATGACGTCATCCGGCACCTGGTCCAGCTCTTCGACGAAGATCGCTCCGCGATTGCGCAGGTCTTCGACGACAAATTTGTTGTGTACCACTTCATGCCGGACGTAGATCGGCGGCCCGAAGACTTCCAGGGCGCGATTGACGATTTCGATCGCCCGGTCCACACCGGCGCAGAAGCCACGGGGGTTGGCGAGTTTGATTTGCATGCTGTGCCTCGTGTCTTGCGCGCAAGAAGTTAGATCGTTGTAGACAGCGGATCGCCGGCAAACCGGCTCCTACAGAATAGGAGGCAGCGTGCCGGCGATGCTGTTAAAGCGCTTTGACGTCGATGATCTCGACATCAAAGGTCAGGGTCTTGCCGGCCAGCGGGTGGTTGAAGTCGACGGTGACCTGAGCGTCATCGAACGCTTTGACCACACCGGGCAATTCAGTGTTGGCCGCGTCATTGAAGATCACCAGCAAGCCTTCCGACAGCTCCATGTCCTGGAACTGCGAACGCGGGATGATCTGCACGTTCTGCGGGTTGGGCTGGCCGAAGGCGTTTTCCGGCTCGATCGTCAGATGGCGCTTGTCACCAGCCTTGAAGCCGAACAGCGCTGCTTCGAACCCGGGTAGCAGGTTGCCATCGCCGACCTTGAAGGTCGCCGGGGCCTTGTCGAAGGTGCTGTCTACGGTGTCGCCGTTCTCCAGGCGCAATGCGAAGTGCAAAGTGACTTCGGTGTTCTGACCGATACGTTGTTCAGTCAATACCTGTTCAGTCATGAACGGCTTCTCCGGTTTTCTTGCTCTTGAACATATCCAGGGCCAGCATCACCGCGCCGACGGTAATGGCGCTGTCGGCGAAGTTGAATGCCGGGAAGTACCAGCGGTTCTGCCAGTGCACCAGGATGAAATCGATCACGTGACCCAGGGCGATGCGGTCGTACAGGTTGCCCAGAGCCCCGCCCAGTACCAGGGCCAGGGCGATGGCCAGCCAGGTTTCATTGCGCCCCAGACGCTTGAGCCAGACCACCAGCACCGCGCTGACCACAATCGCGATCAGGGCAAACAGCCAGCGCTGCCAGCCGGAGCTGTCCGCAAGAAAGCTGAAGGCCGCACCGGTGTTGTAGGCCAGGGTCCAGCTAAAGTAGTCCGGGATCACCACGATCTGCTGGTACATGCTCAACGAACTTTCGAAGTGCAGCTTGCTGACCTGATCGATGACCAGGACCAGCACGCTCAACCACAGCCAGCCCAAACGGCCGAAACGGCCTGCGGCGTTAGGCATAGTGACGAACCTCGCCTGCGCCGCTGATGTTGTCCACGCAACGCCCGCAGATTTCCGGATGCTCCGGATGCACACCAACGTCTTCGCGGCAGTGCCAGCAACGGGCGCACTTGACGAAGCTCGACTTGACCACTTTCAGCTTGAGGCCGCTGACTTCGGTTTCCACCGCGTCAGCCGGGGCCTGGGCCAGAGGCGCGACGCTGGCGGTGGAGGTGATCAGCACGAAGCGCAGTTCGTTGCTCAGCTTGGCCAGATCGGCCGACAGCGAATCCTCGGCGTACAGGGTCACTTCGGCCTGCAGGTTGCCACCCACCGCTTTCGCGGCGCGCTGGTTCTCCAGTTCCTTGTTGACCGCGGCCTTGACCGCCATGATCCGCTCCCAGAAGGCGCGGTCCAGCTCGAAGCCTTCCGGCAACTCGCTCAGGCCTTCGTACCAGGTGTTGAGCATCACCGATTCGTTGCGCTCGCCCGGCAGGTACTGCCACAGCTCGTCGGCGGTAAAGGCCAGGATCGGCGCGATCCAGCGCACCAGCGCTTCGGAGATGTGGAACAGCGCGGTCTGGCAGGAACGCCGGGCCTGGCTGTTGGCGCCGGTGGTGTACTGGCGGTCCTTGATGATGTCCAGGTAGAAGCCGCCCAGCTCCTGCACGCAGAAGTTGTGCACCTTGGAGTAGACGTTCCAGAAGCGGTATTCGCCGTAGTGCAGCTCCAGCTCGCGCTGCAGCAGCAGGGTACGGTCCACGGCCCAACGGTCCAGGGCCAGCATGTCTTCAGCCGGCAGCAGGTCGGTGGCCGGGTTGAAGCCGCTCAGGTTGGAGAGCAGGAAGCGCGCGGTGTTACGGATACGCCGGTAGGCGTCGGCGCTGCGCTGCAGGATCTGATCGGAAACCGCCATCTCGCCGGAGTAGTCGGTGGCCGAAACCCACAGGCGCATGATGTCGGCGCCCAAGGTGTCGTTGACCTTCTGCGGGGCGATCACGTTGCCCAGGGACTTGGACATCTTGCGGCCGTTCTCGTCCACGGTGAAACCGTGGGTCAGCAGTTCGCGATACGGCGCGTGGTTGTCGATGGCGCAACCGGTGAGCAGGGACGAGTGGAACCAGCCGCGGTGCTGGTCGGAACCTTCCAGGTACAGGTCGGCACGCGGGCCGCTTTCATGGCCCATCGGGTGCGAACCGCGCAGCACGTGCCAGTGGGTGGTGCCGGAATCGAACCAGACGTCCAGGGTGTCGCTGATCTTGTCGTACTGGCTGGCTTCGTCGCCCAGCAGTTCAGTGGCGTCCATCTTGAACCAGGCTTCGATGCCTTGCTGTTCGACGCGCTTGGCCACCTCTTCCATCAGCTCGACGGTACGTGGGTGCAGTTCGCCGCTTTCCTTGTGCAGGAAGAACGGAATCGGCACGCCCCAGTTGCGCTGGCGGGAGATGCACCAGTCCGGACGGTTGGCGATCATCGAGTGCAGGCGCGCCTGGCCCCAGGCCGGGACGAACTGGGTGTCCTCGATGGCTTGCAGGGCGCGCTGACGCAGGGTGCCGCCGGCTTCCGGCTGCTTGTCCATGCCGACGAACCATTGCGCGGTGGCGCGATAGATCAGCGGGGTCTTGTGACGCCAGCAGTGCATGTAGCTGTGGCTGATGGTTTCGGTGTGCAGCAGCGCGCCGACTTCGCTCAGCTTGTCGACGATGGCCGGGTTGGCCTTCCAGATGAACTGGCCGCCGAAGAACTCCAGCGACGACGCGTAGACACCGTTGCTCTGTACCGGGTTGAGGATGTCGTCGTTGACCATGCCGTAGCGCTTGCAGGTCACGAAGTCGTCTTCACCGTAGGCAGGCGAGGAGTGAACCACGCCGGTACCGGCGCCCAGTTCCACGTACTCGGCCAGGTACACCGGCGACAGGCGATCATAGAACGGGTGACGGAAATTGATCAGTTCCAGGGCCGAACCCGGGGCGGTGGCGATCACCGAGCCTTCCAGGTTGTAGCGAGCCAGGCAGGACTCCACCAGTTCTTCGGCCAGGACCAGCAGGCGCTCGCCGGCATCCACCAGGGCGTAGTTGAACTCCGGATGGACGTTCAGCGCCTGGTTGGCCGGGATGGTCCATGGGGTGGTGGTCCAGATCACGATGGCGGCGGGCTTGGCCAGCTTGGCCAGGCCGAAGGCGCCAGCCAGCTTGGCTTCGTCGGCAATCGGGAAGGCCACGTCGATGGTGGCGGACTTCTTGTCCTGATACTCGACTTCCGCCTCGGCCAGGGCCGAACCGCAGTCGAAGCACCAGTTCACCGGCTTCAGGCCCTTGAACACGAAGCCACCCTTGACCATTTCCGCCAGGGCACGGATCTCCCCGGCCTCGTTGGCGAAGTTCATGGTCTTGTACGGGTTGGCCCAGTCACCCAGCACGCCCAGGCGGATGAACTCGGCCTTCTGCCCTTCGATCTGCTCCGACGCGTAGGCGCGGCACAGCTCGCGAGTCTGGTCCGAAGACAGGTTCTTGCCGTGAGTCACCTCGACCTTGTGCTCGATCGGCAGGCCGTGGCAGTCCCAACCCGGAACATAAGGCGCGTCGAAACCCGCCAGGGTTTTCGAGCGGATGATCATGTCCTTGAGAATCTTGTTGACCGCATGACCGATGTGAATCGAGCCGTTGGCATAGGGAGGACCGTCGTGCAGGACGAACTTGGGACGATCCTTGCCAATCTCGCGCAACTTTCCGTACAGGCCAATGCTGTCCCAACGCTGCAGAATCTGTGGTTCGCGCTGAGGCAGGCCGGCCTTCATTGGGAAGGCGGTGTCCGGAAGGTTTAACGTGGCTTTATAGTCGGTCATTTAAGGCTCTTCATTAGCGATTGGCGCTATGGATACGTGCCACTTGGGCACGGGCGGCGGCAACATCCGCATTGATCGCCGTCTTCAACGCCTCCAGGGAGGCGAAACGCTGCTCTTCACGCAGCTTGTGGTGGAAAACCACCGTCAAACGCCGGTCATACAGATCGCCGGCAAAATCTAAAAGATGAACTTCCAGGTGGGCCTTGCCATCACCTGCAACCGTGGGCCGCACGCCAATATTGGCGACACCGGGCCAGGTCTTGCCATCGATATCGACGCTCACCAGGTAGACCCCGGACAGCGGCACGCGGCGGCGTTTCAATTGCACGTTGGCAGTGGGCGTACCCAACTGGCGCGCCAGCTTCTGCCCGTGCAGGACCCGTCCGGCAATCCGGTACGGTCGGCCGAGCAGCCGCTCGGCCAGATCAAAGTCGGCAGCGGCCAGGGCATTGCGGACCTGGGTGCTGCTGACGCGCAAGCCATCCAGCTCAACGGTCTGCGCGGCTTCCACGGTAAATCCGTGGGTGGCTCCGGCCTGTTGCAGGAACTCGAAATCGCCAACCCGGTCGCAGCCGAAGCGGAAATCGTCCCCCACTTCCAGGTGCTGCACACCCAGGCCGTCCACCAGGATCCGCTCAACGAACTCGCTGGCGCCAAGCTTGCTCAGGCGCTGGTTGAAGGCCAGGCACAGGACCCGATCGACACCTGCCTGAGCCAGCAACTGCAGCTTGTCGCGCAAGCGGGCCAGGCGGGCCGGGGCGGTCTCCGGGGAGAAAAACTCCCGCGGCTGCGGCTCGAAGATCACCACGCAGCTGGGCACACCCAACTCAAGCGCACGCTCACGCAGTCGCCCCAGAATAGCCTGGTGACCACGGTGAACACCGTCAAAGTTGCCAATAGTGGCGACGCAGCCCCGATGCTGGGGGCGCAGATTGTGGAGGCCTCGAACCAGCTGCATAACGCGCTTCTTGCTCATAAAGTGGCCGATTATAACCACACCCGGCGGCCGACGACAGGCAACACCGTAACCCAAAGTGATCGAACCGACAAAACCGGTGCCCGCCCTGCCCCGACCATTAAAGCGTCATCAGTTCAAGGCTTTGCGATTGAAGTCGCGCAAACGGAAGCCCAACAGGGCCAGCATGCCGAAATAGGCCACCACGCCAGCCACCACCAGAACCCCCAGACGCAGGAAACGCGCAAGCATAAGCCCCTGGTCCCAGGCCGGCATGAAGTGCAGCAACCCCAGAAGCACACCGGACATGACCGCCACAGCCACCAGCAACTTCAGCGCAAAGCGCCCCCAGCCCGGCTGCGGCTGGAACATCTGCTGCTTGCGCAGCTGATAAAACAAAAGACCCGCGTTGATACAGGCTCCAGCACTGATGGCCAGGGCCAGGCCGGCATGCTTCAAGGGGCCGATAAACGCCAGGTTGAGCAACTGGGTGACGACCAGGGTGAAAATGGCGATTTTCACCGGCGTACGGATGTTCTGCTGCGCATAAAAGCCCGGCGCCAGCACCTTGATCACGATGATCCCCAGCAAACCCACGGCATAAGCCACCAGCGCACGCTGGGTCATGGAGGCATCAAAGGCGCTGAACTCACCATATTGGAACAGCGAGACCGTCAGCGGCTCGGCCAGTATGCCCAGGGCCAGGGAGCACGGCAGCACCAGGATGAAACACAGGCGCAACCCCCAATCGAGGATCCGCGAGTACTCATGACGATCCTTGCTGGCGTAGGTCTTGGCCAGGGTCGGCAGCAGAATGGTCCCCAAGGCGACCCCCAGCACGCCGGACGGCAGCTCCATGAGCCGGTCGGCGTAATACATCCAGGACACGGAGCCGGCCACCAGGAACGAGGCAAAGATGGTGTTGATGATCAGCGAGATCTGACTGACGGACACCCCGAGAATCGCCGGCAGCATCTGTTTCATCACCCGCCAGACACCGGTGTCCCGCAGATTCAGGCGTGGCAGCACCAGCATGCCGATCTTCTTCAGGTGCGGCAGTTGGTAGAGCAGTTGCGCCAGGCCACCGGCCAGTACCGCCCAACCCAGCGCCATCACGGGCGGATCGAAATACGGGGTCAGGAACAGCGCAAAGATGATCATGCTGACATTGAGCAGCGTCGGCACGAAGGCCGGCACCGAGAAGCGATTCCAGGTATTGAGAATCGCCCCGGCCAGCGAGGACAGCGAAATCAGCAATATATAAGGAAAGGTCACCCGCAACAGATCGGAGGTCAGGGCGAATTTTTCCGGCGAATCGACGAAACCCGGCGCCGTGGCCCAGATCACCCAGGGCGCGGCAATGATGCCCAGGGCCGTGACCAGCGCCAGGACCAGGGTCAGCAACCCCGAGACATAGGCGATAAAGGTGCGGGTCGCCTCCTCGCCCTGCTGACTCTTGTACTCCGCGAGGATCGGTACGAAGGCCTGGGAAAAGGCGCCCTCGGCAAAGATCCGTCGCAGCAGGTTGGGCAGTTTGAAGGCGATGAAGAAAGCATCCGTCGCCATCCCGGCGCCGAAGGTGCGCGCGATGATGGTATCGCGGACAAACCCCAGCACCCGGGAAAGCATCGTGATAGAGCTGACCGCGGCCAATGACTTGAGCAGGTTCATGAAAAGGTTGTTTGCCTGTAGATAAACAGCAGGCGAAAAGACGCCCACTTATGCGATACTCCGCGCCGCAACAGCACAGAGCCAAAGCTCGCGAGTTTACAGGTCAAGCGCCGGAAATAAATATCCCGCCTCTTCAGATCGACCACTCAGCGGAACGTATCACCCGCCCTTGACAAGACTTCAACTCATCGGCATGATTCGCGGCCTATTTTGTTTGCTATTTCCCAAAAAGTCTTTCGAGGAGCTCGACGGTGGCCAACACACCTTCCGCCAAAAAACGTGCAAAACAGGCTGAGAAGCGTCGCAGCCACAACGCCAGCCTGCGTTCCATGGTTCGTACCTACATCAAGAACGTAGTTAAGGCCATCGACGCCAAAGACGCCGCTAAAGCGCAAGCTGCTTATGTTCTGGCCGTGCCAGTTATCGACCGCATGGCCGATAAGGGTATCATCCACAAGAACAAAGCTGCTCGCCATAAAGGTCGTCTGAATGGCCACATCAAGGCTCTGAACCTTGCTGCTGCAGCCTAAGCGACGCGCTTGTTAAAAAACCGACCCAAGGGTCGGTTTTTTATTGCCTGCCATTTATCACCTCGACCAGCCAGCCCCACCCGGAGCCGACCCGCCAAGATTCAATATTTCACTGATGCGGCCAAGGCAGGATAGGAATCGCCGTCACCGCATTCTGCGGACTGCCCTCGATCACCCGATCGCTGTAGACCAGGTACACCAGGGTGTTGCGCTTCTTGTCGAGAAAACGCACCACTTGCATGGTCTTGAACACCAGGGAAGTACGCTCCTTGAAGACCTCCTCACCATCCTTGAGCTCACCCTTGAACGCGATCGGCCCCACCTGACGACAAGCGATGGACGCCTCGGCACGATCCTCCGCCAAACCCAGGCCACCCTTGAGGCCACCGGTCTTGGCTCGCGACAGATAGCACGTCACACCGTCCACCTTGGGATCATCGAAGGCCTCGACCACGATGCGATCGTTCGGCCCGACAAACTTGAACACCGTGGACACCTGACCAATTTCCTCGGCCGAAGCCATGAACGGCATCGCCAAGAGCAAGCCCAACAATCCTTTTGCTACGCGCATTCGCTTTTCCTTAGATCGCTTACACCAGAATCAGGTTGTCGCGGTGAACCAGTTCCGGTTCAGCCATGTAACCCAGGACACCCACAATTGCATCAGAAGGCTGACCGATGATCTTCTGCGCCTCAAGCGCACTATAGTTGGCCAGGCCACGGGCGATCTCACGACCGTCGGGCGCCACGCAAACCACCATTTCGCCACGCCGGAAACCACCCTGGACCTGCTTGACCCCAACCGGCAACAAGCTCTTGTTGCCCTGAGCGAGCGCCGACACCGCCCCTTCATCCAGCACCAGGGTGCCACGGGTCTGCAGATGCCCGGCCAGCCACTGCTTGCGAGCCGCCAGCATGCCGCGCTCCGGCGACAACAAGGTACCTATGCGCTCGCCGGCCTTGAGGCGATCCAGCACCCGCTCCAGACGCCCACCCACAATGATGGTGTGCGCACCGGAACGCGCCGCCAGCCGCGCCGCCCGCAACTTGGTCTGCATGCCGCCACGCCCCAGGGCGCCGCCGGTACCTCCAGCCACGGCGTCCAGCGCCGGATCATCGGCACGCGCCTCGTAAATCAACTGAGCATCGGGATTGCTGCGCGGATCGGCATCGAACATGCCATCGCGATCCGTGAGAATCACCAGCAGATCAGCCTCCACCAGGTTGGCAACCAGCGCCGCCAGGGTGTCGTTGTCGCCAAAGCGGATTTCATCGGTGACCACGGTGTCGTTTTCATTGATCACCGGAATCACCTTGAGCTCCACCAGCGCCCGCAGGGTACTGCGCGCATTGAGGTAACGCTTGCGATCCGACAGATCGTCATGGGTCAGCAGAATCTGCGCGGTATGCCGGCCATGCTCGGCAAAACTCGATTCCCAGGCCTGCACCAACCCCATCTGGCCAATGGCAGCGGCCGCCTGCAACTCATGCATCGCACTCGGTCGTGCGGTCCAGCCCAGGCGGCTCATCCCGGCCGCCACAGCGCCCGAGGAAACCAATACCAACTCGACGCCGGCCTCATGCAAGGCCACCATCTGCTCGACCCATACACCCATTGCAGCGCGATCCAGCCCCTTGCCGTCCGCCGTCAGCAGCGCGCTACCGATCTTCACGACCCAGCGTTGCGCACCCGTCACCTTGCTCCGCATCTTATTCAACCTTTGCCAGCGAGCGGCGCGACCGAGCGCCACTCATGGGGTTATTCGTATTCACAGCTTGCAGATACCAAAACGCCGCTCGAATGAGCGGCGCCTTGAGAGCTGGCTGGCAGCGATGATAACACCGCGCCAGGCCAGATAAACCGTCTTCGCGGACCAGCCCGCGACGACAGGATCAGTCGCGGACGTAGATGATTTCCGGACCGTCCTCGTCATCCACATCCTCTTCATCCCAATCATCGTCACCGATGTCGTGGACGCTCTTGACGCCACTGCGACGCAGAGCACGCTGGTCATCCAGCGCCTGCAACTGGGCGCGCGCCTCGTCTTCGATACGCTGATCCAGCTCGGCCAGCTCGTCGGCGTAGGCCGGGTCGGCCGCCAGGCGATCAGCGCGATCCTCCAGGTAACGCATGATGTCGCGACTCAGACGCTCGGTGCCATCCTTGGAAATGGCCGAGATCACGTAGACAGGGCCAGTCCACTGCAGGCGATCGACGATCTCCTTGACGCGCTCCTCACGCTCTTCCTCAAGAATCTGGTCGCTCTTGTTCAGCACCAGCCAGCGCTCGCGCTCGGCCAGGGACGGGCTGAACTTGACCAGCTCGTTGACGATCACCTCCGCCGCATCCGCCGGACTGCTTTCATCCAGCGGCGCCATGTCCACCAGGTGCAGCAGGATGCGCGTGCGCGCCAAGTGCTTGAGGAAGCGAATCCCCAGGCCCGCGCCATCGGAAGCCCCTTCGATCAGACCCGGAATATCGGCAATGACGAAGCTCTTCCAGCGATCGACACTGACCACACCCAGGTTCGGTACCAGCGTGGTGAACGGATAATCAGCCACCTTCGGCTTGGCCGCGGAAACCGAGCGAATAAAGGTACTTTTGCCGGCATTCGGCAAGCCCAGCAGACCGACGTCCGCCAGCACCTTCAGCTCCAGCTTGAGATCGCGCTGCTCACCCGGCTTGCCCGGAGTGGTCTGGCGCGGCGCACGGTTGGTACTGGACTTGAACCGGGTATTACCCAGACCGTGCCAGCCACCCTGCACCACCATCAGGCGCTGACCAGCCTTGGTCAGGTCACCAATGACCTCCTGGGTGCCGGCATCGATGATGGTGGTGCCGACCGGAACCCGCAGCTCCAGATCCTCACCCTTCTTGCCGGTGCAGTCGGTGCTGCCACCATTGGAGCCACGCTCGGCATCGAAATGCCGGGTGTAACGGTAGTCCACCAGGGTGTTGAGGTTTTCGTCGGCAACCATATAGATCGAGCCGCCGTCACCACCATCACCGCCGTTGGGACCACCGTTCTCGATGAATTTTTCCCGACGGAAACTCATGCAGCCATTGCCGCCGTCGCCAGCTTTTACTCGGATCGAAACTTCATCAACAAACTTCATGATCAAACGCCTCTCGCCGCACGGGCGAGCTGAAGAAACCAAGACATAAGACTCTTGCAAAAATGAGCGCAGCGACCTCAATCAACGACCGAAACATCCAACGCTGCCAGCTCGTACAAACAGTTTTGCAAGAGACTCATCCCACAAACGAAAAAGCCCCGTCGCGAGACAGGGCTTTTCCAGCGATCGCGCAATTAAGCCGCGACAACGCTCACGTAACGACGACCGAAGGCGCCTTTTACTTCGAACTTGATCACGCCTTCGATTTTCGCGAACAGGGTGTGATCTTTACCCATGCCAACGCCGTAGCCAGCGTGGAATTGGGTGCCGCGCTGACGCACGATGATGTTGCCGGCCTTGATGACCTGGCCGCCATACATCTTCACGCCAAGGCGTTTGGCTTCTGAGTCGCGACCGTTACGGGTACTACCACCAGCTTTTTTGTGTGCCATGAGTTCAATTCTCCTAGTGAGGAATTAGGCTGAAATTAAGCCTGAATACCGGTGATTTTGATCTCGGTGAACCACTGGCGGTGGCCCATACGCTTCATGTGGTGCTTACGGCGACGGAACTTGATGATGCGGACTTTATCGTGACGACCTTGGGAGATCACTTCAGCCTTGACGGTTGCGCCAGCAACAACAGGTGCGCCGATGTTCACGTCGTCGCCGTTGGCGACCAACAGAACGCGGTCAAAAGTCACGGATTCGCCAGTGGCGACTTCCAGTTTTTCGATCTTCAGGTATTCACCTTCAGCGACCTTGTATTGCTTACCGCCGGTAACGATTACTGCGTACATGGTATTTCTCCGATAATCCTGCTCACCCAGCTCTTTATAAGAAGAGGTATTGGCTGGCATGGCTGCATGGGGCTGGAACGGCCCAAGTGCAATTGCGTAAGGCAGGTGCTGCCCAGGAAGTTCAGGGTGCGCGATTGTACGCAAGGCACAATAGCGATGCAAGTGCCGTTCAGGCGGCGCCAAGCACCGCCGGGAGCGCGCCTTGACACCTGCGGACGCGGGTCCTAGCATGCCGCGCAACCCTTCTGGAGCACCTGTCGCTGATGCAACCCCAAGCTTTCTACCGCGCGGTGGCGGACGATTTTAGCGCCGTCGACGGCATCATCAAGAAACAGTTGACTTCCCGAGTACCGCTGGTTTCGAAAATCGGCGACTACATCACCTCGGCCGGAGGCAAGCGCCTGCGCCCGCTGTTGGTGTTGCTATGTGGCAAGGCCCTGGGCCGCGAAGGCGATGACCTGCGCCTGCTGGCCGCCACCATCGAGTTCCTGCACACCGCCACCCTGCTGCATGACGATGTGGTCGACATGTCCGGCATGCGCCGTGGCCGCTCCACCGCCAACGCCATGTGGGGCAATGCTCCCAGCGTGCTGGTGGGCGATTTCCTGTACTCGCGCTCCTTCGAGATGATGGTCGAACTGGGCTCGATGCCGGTCATGCGCATTCTGTCCCAGGCCACGCGGATCATCGCCGAAGGCGAAGTGCTGCAACTGTCCAAGGTGCGTGACGCCAGCACCACCGAAGAAACCTATATGGAAGTCATCCGCGGCAAGACCGCGATGCTCTTCGAAGCCTCGACCCACAGCGCCGCCGCCCTGGCCGGTGCGACACCGGAACAGTCCGAAGCCCTGCGCACCTTTGGCGATCATCTGGGCGTGGCCTTCCAACTGGTGGACGACCTGCTGGACTACCGTGGCGATGCCGAAACCCTGGGCAAGAACGTCGGTGACGACCTGGCGGAGGGCAAACCGACCCTGCCGCTGATCTACACCATGCGCGAAGGCACCCCGGAACAGGCTGCCCTGGTGCGCCAGGCCATCCAGAAAGGCGGTATCGAGGACCTGGAAAGCATCCGTGCCGCGGTTGAGGCGTCGGGCTCCCTGGACTACACCGCACAGCTGGCTCGCGACTACGTGGCTCGCGCCATTACTTGCCTGGAAACCCTGCCACCCAGCGAATACCGCGACGCTCTGGTGGAACTGAGCGAATTCGCCGTCGCCCGCACCCACTAAAATGCACCGGCTCCTGCCTGTGCGCAGGAGCCGGCGCAACTTCCCAGCGCCCCCTCCCCGACAAAACCCTATACAATGTGCGCTTTTTAGCCATCCTGACTTTGAGGAGCTTAAGTGAGCACTTTGCCACCCTGCCCAAAATGCAATTCCGAATACACCTACGAGGACGGCACCCAGCTGATCTGCCCCGAGTGCGCCCACGAGTGGTCCGCCAGCGGCGAAGCCGAAGCCGCATCCGATGAAGCCGTGAAGAAAGATTCGGTGGGCAACGTGCTGCAAGACGGCGACACCATCACCGTAATCAAGGACCTCAAGGTCAAGGGCACCTCCCTGGTGGTCAAGGTTGGCACCAAGGTCAAGAACATCCGCCTGTGCGATGGCGACCACGACATCGACTGCAAGATCGACGGCATCGGCCCGATGAAGCTCAAATCCGAGTTCGTCCGCAAGGTCTGACGCCTACCCCCTCTCGCGCCTGCCGCGAGAGGGTTTCCCACCTATCCCCCCGCCATGCTTGATCCATACACCTGCTAGCGAAAAGCCAGCCGATTTGATCGAAAACAATTTCCACACAGAAAAAAGCAGAAACCGCCAATAGGTGCTTGCTATTCATTGAATAAGAATTATTCTCATTGAACCCCATTCAAGGAGATGACACCCATGACTTATTTGATTGATGCCTGGCTGGACCGCCCACACCCCTACCTGCGAATCCTGCATCGGGAAACCGGGGAAGTCTGTGCTGTGCTGGAAGAGGAAGCCCTGAGCGAGCTGCAGGACCAGGGAGATCTGGACCTGAACGGTTTGAGCTCCAGCGAGCCGCTAGTACTCAAGGAGTTGGTGCGCAACCTGTTTTTGTTCTGCTACGCCAGAGCCTTGCGGCCAACCGGCGCCGATGGCCAGAGCCTGGGCGCAAAAATCCGTCTATGAAACCAGAACCGAGAAAGGGGCAAGCTGGCCGAGGATGAACGGACCGCGCGTGCGCGGCCGTCATTGCCAGCCATCTGGCCCCTACACGGGTTACAGAACGTCCAGCAGCTCGACGTCGAACACCAGAACGCTGTGCGGCGGGATGCTGCCCACGCCTTGTGCGCCGTAAGCCAGTTCGCTCGGCACGTACAGACGCCATTTGCTACCGGCGTTCATCAGTTGCAGCGCTTCGGTCCAGCCGGCGATCACGCCACCTACCGGGAATTCGGCAGGCTGGCCGCGCTCGTAGGAGCTGTCGAACACGGTGCCGTCGATCAGGGTGCCGTGATAGTGGGTACGCACGCTGTCTTCACGGGATGGCTTGGCGCCGTCGCCCTGGGTCAGCACTTCAAATTGCAGACCGGAAGCCAGGGTAGTGATGCCTTCACGCTTGGCGTTTTCCGCCAGGAAAGCCAGGCCGGCACCAGCAGCCGCTTCAGCCTTGGCAGCCGCTTCGGCCTGCATGATTTCGCGAATCACCTTGAAGCTGGCGGACATCTCTTCCTGACCCACACGGCTTGGCTTACCGGCGAATGCGTCGGTCAGGCCCGCCAGGATTGCGTCCAGGCTCACACCCGGTGGCGGGTTGTCGCGCAGCTGGTCACCCAGCTGACGGCCAATACCGTAGCTGACGCGGGTTTCGTCGGTGGACAGATTTACTTCGGACATGACACTGCTCCGCTGTGCGGACGGCTCAGGGAAGGCCGCAGAAACACAGGGCCTCCCGGAGCGCCCGGAATCAAAAGGGCGAGCAGACTAGCACAGAAGTTCGGCGATAATCAGCGCAACCCCGCCATTACCAGGCGGAGCGCATAGTGATCGGTACCTTCAGGCTTTCTTCGGCACTGGCGGACAAACCGCACATCTCATCGTGCACCGAAGTGTGAATCAGGTTGAAAGGCAACTTGGGAAAGGACTGCAATACCTCACGGGCATGCTCTACCGAACGCAGATGAAACATCTGTCCCTGGGCGTCGCTGAGCGGGTAAGCAGCCCCGTGCATGCGCGCCTCGAGCAGATAGATCCCGCCTTCCAGGGAGATCAGGTTCAATTCATCGACTTTTCCGGCGATGGCGTAGGCATTCATTTCCTGCAGGTTCATAAGCGCACCTCGTGCATTGGAAACCCCCGACGCCTACATGGATATTCCTCGGTCAAGAAAAGCACAAGCCACAAACAACACCGCCCGTCCGTTTTGCAACGCACGGGCGGCGGCTATTGATCCAGCAGGAGCAATCAGTGCTTGGTCAGCTTGTCCAGGTAACCCATGGCAAAGGCCGAGATCACGAAGGTCATGTGAATCACCACGTACCACAGCAGGTACTCGGTCGGAGTGTTCTTGGCGTCCATGAACACCCGCAACAGGTGAATCGAGGAGATCGCCACGATAGAAGCCGCCACCTTCATCTTCAGCGACGAAGAATCCATCTTGCCCAGCCAGCTGAGTTTTTCCTTGTCTTCATCGATGTCCAGCTGCGATACGAAGTTCTCATAGCCGGAGATCATCACCATCACCAGCAGACCGCCCACCAGCGCCATGTCGATCAACGACAGCAGGACCAGGATCAGGTCCGACTCAGCCATCGAAAATACATTGGGAATGACGTGGAAGACTTCCTGGAAGAACTTCAATGCCAACGCCAGCAGGCCCAGGGACAAACCGAAGTAGATCGGCGCCAGCAGCCAGCGTGAGCCATACATTGCATTTTCGATAAAACGTTCCATTAAATCTCGCACCTGGAGTAAAAAACGGCGGCGAGTATATCAGCGCGCCAAATGCCCATAAACCACAGGCAATCCCCGTTTATACGGGTTTTTCCGCACGTTTTTTCTGCTAGTGTCGAACCGTTCCTACCACTCACCGACATTGGACAGGAAGACTGGAAAATGGATTTGCGATTGCCTTTGACAAGCATTGGCCTTGGCCTGGTTCTGCTGATCAGCGGCGGCTGTTCACCCAGCGACGAACACAAGCAGGCCAGCCTCGAAGAGAGAACCAGGCAGTTCGAAGCCTCCCTGGACGCTATCCAGGATCCCAAGCTCAAAGAAGCCGTCAGCGATCTCGGGGGCTCGCTGCTGCTTCTGGAGCGCGCGCAAGGCAAGCTTGCCAGCAAGCCGATCGACACCGAATACGGCGAGGACAGCCTGGCCCTGCTCAAGCATTACCCCACGCCACAAGCCTTGGTGGATACCTACGTCAATGGCCTGTTCGTGTTGCGCAAGCCTTCCAGCTCGGACTACCTGACCGACCTGCAACCGGTGTTTCCGTTCAGCTTCGACCTGTCCGCGCAGTTCCCCTTTCCCCACGGCCTGGAGTGGCAGTCGGTCACCCTGAGCAACAAGAAAATCGTCCCCTTCCAACCTGAATGGTCGGAGACCGATCCGGGGATTCAACTGAGCCCGTCAAGCTCCAACCTGACCAACCCGGACGACCTGACCGTAACCTACCCCTTTATCGAGGGCCTGGAGGTCGACAACAAGAACCAGCCGCAACCCGTCTCCCTGCTGGGCAAGCTTGAAGTGATCGCCCCCAGTCGCGTACTCACCTTCGAGCTGACCAAGGCCGATATCGGCAAGCCGCGCCAAGACGGCAACATCCGCCTGACCCTGCTGTCGCTGGAGAAAAACGTCGCCGAGATCGAACTGAACAACAGCAGCCCGCTCCCCGAAGAGGCCAACGACACCTCGCTCAACCCGCTGTTGACACAAGCCCGGGACAGTACCGGTCAGATCCTCTCCCGCTCCGGCTCGATCAACGAGAGCGCGGCACAAATTGCCTTTTACCAACAGCAACTGGCCGAGATGCAGAAGCAGAAAAGCTGGAGCGACGACTTCGAGAAACAACTGGAGAACGAACAGAAGGCCTTCGAGCAACAACACACCAATCATTACGCCAAGGTGTATTTCAACGGCGTGGTGGACAAGCTCGAGGTGGCGGTGCTCGACTTCGCTCAGGCCAGCGTCACACGCAAGGACCTGGACCTGCCGGTGCATCGTTTCGACCGCAGCACCACCGACAAGAACGTCCAGCCGCTGCCCATGCCGGTGGTGGTCTATGACGATCAGGCGGCCAACTACCTCAAGGGCGCTCAGCTCGACGAGGAAACACTGAAGAAGTCCGTGACCATCAGCCAATCGGTGGAGGATGCCAGCGCAATGCGCATTGAGTTCAGCCACCCACGGACCTTCAATGACGAACTGCTGGGCTCGGAGTTCAGCACCGGCGATACACCCCTGACCTTCTTCACCCAGAACGACAAGGGCCAGCGTGGCGAGCCGATCGAACTGCCCGACGAGGCTTTCGAGATCGACCCGCTGCGCGGCGTCATCACCTACGACCTCAACCTGTTCCCGGAAACCCCGGCTTACGCCGTGGGTTCCATTCCACTGTTCCTGGCCAGCATCAAGAAGGACAGCATCAGCACCCGGCAGTTGCCCAAAGGGCTCGAACTCAAGGGCAATGCCCTGATCGTGGACCAGAAACTCTTCCCCGCGGACGCCTGGCGCTTTTATGCCAAGGACGACAGCGGCCAGTACCTGAAGGAGATTCTCGCGACCAGCCACACCGCGTCGGCCGACGGTCCGGCACTGTTCGACGTGCACTACTTCTACGGCCAGCCCAGCCAGTTGGAGACCTATACCCGCAGCGACCTCGAAACCGTGGAGTACGGCTTCGAGGTCAAGCTGGAGAAAAGCGAGTCGACACCACCGGCTTCCTGAGGATCAGGGCTCGGGCTGGAACTAGAAGTCGCCGGCGCTGCGTCCCCGTTCGCCATTGATCTGACGTAGCTGGGCCTGGAGGTGCAGGCACCAGATCTGCGGATCGTCGGCCAGTTGATAGCCGTGGGTGGTCAGGCTTTCAACGATCGAGTCGAGAATCGATTCGGCAACCACGGGGCCACAGAACGGTCCCTGGGACTTGATCGCCGAGGGTTGTTCACCGGCCATTCCGGCGGCGAAGAGAAGAGTCCACATACCGTTGTCCCCCGCCAGTGGGCGGACGCTGCATTCGATACGGGTAACCAGGCCAAGGCATTGGCGGGTGAGACAAAGGTTGCGCGACATGGCGGCGACCCTCGGTAGAACCACTGTTCAGCCTTCAATTGAGGGCTGTTTCGATCCAGCGACGACTGTCGTTCTCCTTGCCCTGAGAATAGAAGAAAAGCCTGATAAACAAAGTTGAGCGATCCAACAGGCGCCGAATGGTCTATTTTGTCAAATTGACGTCAGACTCCCGACGCCGACAGCGAGGGACACTGCCCTCGCCATCGACAGCCATCACGCAGGCTTGGTTTCGCTCAGCGCCTCTTGCGCCAACTCCTTTTCCGCCTCCTTGAGGTCTTCCTCACTGATCATCTCGGCGATGACCCGCAGGCGCTCCACAACCCGCGCATTGACGCTGCCTTCGGGGAACTGCCCTTCGGCATCCGGCTCACCGGCCGGCTCACCCACCAGCAGGCTCAGGGCCTCGTCGGCCTGACGCACCGCGTACACATGGAACTGCCCGGCACGCACTGCCTGCAGCACCTTCTCGTCGAGCATCAGGGTGGCCACGTTGGCCTGGGGAATGATCGCCCCCTGCTCTCCGGTCAGACCGCGAGCCTCGCACAGCCGGAAGAAACCTTCGATCTTCTCGTTGACCCCACCCACCGCCTGCACTTCGCCGAACTGGTTGATCGAGCCGGTGATGGCGAAACACTGCTTGAGCGGAGTTTTCGACAGCGCCGAAATCAAGGTGCAGGCCTCTCCCAGGGAAGCACTGTCACCGTCCACGTAACCGTAGGACTGCTCCAGGGCAATGCTGGCGGAAATCGCCAGTGGGAATTCCTGGGCATAGCGACTGCCCAGGTAACCGGTCAGGATCATCACCCCCTTGGAGTGAATCGGCTGGCCCAGATTGACCTCACGCTCGATGTCGACAATGCCGCTGCCGCCGGGATACACCGTGGCGGAAATCCGCGCCGGCACCCCGAACGCCGAGTCGCCGACTTCCAGCACCGTCAGGCCGTTGCACTTGCCCACGGCCGCGCCGTCGGTGTCGATCAGGATGATCCCGGCCAGCATGTCGTCGAGAATCCGCGCCGACACCCGACCGGTACGCGTGGCCTTGGCTTTCAGTGCCCGTTCGATGTGCCCGGCGTCGGTCATTTCGTCCGAGGCCAGGTGACGGATGAAGTCGGCCTCGCTGACCAGCTGGAACAGATCGCCGATCCGCGCCGAAAGGCGCCCCTGGTGTTCCGCCAGACGCGCACTGTAGGTGGCCAGCCGCGCCACGGCATCGGCCGTCAGCGGCGCCATGCCCTCCTCCGAGGTGCGGGTTTTGAGCAGTTGGGCGAATTGCTCCAGGCTCTCGTCCACCATCGGAATGTCTTCGTCGAAATCCACCAGTACCCGGAACATCTCCTGGAAGTCCGGATCCAGGTCCTGCAGCGTGTAATACAGCTGGCGGGCACCGATGATGATGACCTTGACCTGCAACGGGATCATCTGCGGCGTCAGGGTCACGGTGGCCAGGCGGCCCATCTCGCCCAGAGGCGATTCCATCTTCAGCTTGCGCGACTGCAGGGCACGCTTGAGGGCGTCCCAGACGAAGGGCTCGCTAAGCATCTTCTCGGCTTCCAGGATCAGGAAGCCGCCATTGGCCCGATGCAAGGCACCGGGGCGCAACTGCCGGTAGGTGGTGTAGAGCGCGCCCTGATCGGTGCTGTACTCGATCCGGCCGAACAGGTTGTCGTAGGTCGGATGAGGCTCGAACACCACCGGCGCGCCACCACTGGCCGGGTGACCCACCACCAGGCTCGGGCAGTACTGCTCCTCCAGCAGCTTGCGCGCCACCGCGTCGGTCTTGCTGTCGTCCACCAACTGCTCGACCACCGTCTTCAACAGATAGACCTGCATCGCCTGCAGGTATCCACAGACCGCGGCGTTTTCCGCGTACTTCTCGGACAGCGGCGCGAGCAAGGGCTGCAAGGCCAGGGTGATGGTTTCCTCATTGAGCTGGCGCAGCTGGTTGCTCGACTCGCGCTTCCATTGCGGCAGACTCGCCAGCTCTTCGTTAAGACGCTCTTCCAGCGCGGAAATGTCCTCGTGGAAGCGCTCGCGATCAGCCTCCGGCAACTGAGCGAACTCGGCCTCGTCCAGGGCCTTGCCATCGAACATCGGGGTAAAGGCGATGTTGCTGCTGTCGCGATACAGCGCCACGTCCTTTTCCAGTGCCAGGCGCTCGATCACATCCAGGGCACGGTCATAACGCTGGTTGAAGGCACGGTCGATGGCGCTCTTCTTCTGCTGATAGGATGGATGCTCGAAAACCGCCGGGAAGGTCGCCAGCAGGTTGTCGATCAGGCCGTTGATATCGCTGATGAAGTTGCCGGCGGCACCGGCGGGCAACTCCAGCGCCCTGGGCTCCCTGGGCTCGTCGAAATTGTTGACGTAGACCCAGTCGGACGGGGTCTGCAGGCGTTTGCCTTCGGCTTTCAGGTAGCGCTTGACGAAGGAGAAGCGGCCGGTGCCCGGCTCGCCCATGACAAACACGTTGTAACCGGGGCGCGGCATGGCCACGCCAAACTGCAAGGCTTCGACCGCACGTTCCTGGCCAAGCACACCGCGAAAGGGCTCCAAATCATTGGTGGTCGAGAAGCTGAACTGTTCAGCAGAGAAAGGGCGGGTCAGCGCTTCAGGCGCGAGACGCAGGCTGGCAGCAACAGGATCAGGCATCGGGCTTCCTTACATCAGGCGGGGCAGATGGCGGCATTCTGGCGCCGGGTATGCCCGGCTGGCAAGGCGCGCCTCAGGGGAAAGCATAGACAAGCCGGATACTGTCCCCCGCGACAAATAAAACCTGCTGTTTCCGACACTGTTTGTAAAAAATCACGGAACCCGGGGAACCTGCCTAAACTCCAAACTGCGCGGCTGGATAGATAACCGGCCCACTGGTGCCCCCACGGGCCAGTCTCCCCCGTCCATTGGTATGCACACAAAGAGAACAACGCTATGAAACGGATTCTTCTCGGTACTCTTTTCACCGCTGTATCCCTCAACGCCATGGCTCAAGCGCCCGGTGGTCCGGATTGCGGCTGGGGCAACATGCTGTTCCAAGGCCAGCGTGGCACTCCGGCGCACTTCCTGGCCTCCACCACCAACGGCACCTCCGGCAACGCCACCTTTGGCATGACCTCCGGTACCAACGGTTGCTCCACCAACGCATCGCTGACCTATGGCGGCAAATCCTGGTTCGCCATGAACGGCATGATGAACGAGCTCTCCGAAGACATGGCCAAGGGTCAAGGCGAAGCCCTGACCACCTATGCCGTAGTCCTCGGCGTGGCACCTGAAGACCGTGCGCATTTCGCCGCGGTCACCCACGAACACTTCCAACAGATCTTCAGCAAGGCTGACGTGACCGCGGAAGATGTGCACACCAATACCCTGGCCGTGTTGAAGAACGATGCGCGCCTGGCGAAATACGCCACTCCCGCTTAAGCTCGACCCGCCCGCTTCCTCCGGGGAGCGGGTTTTATTTTCCGGACCTTGCCCATCTTGGGTCTTTGTATTTCCGACTTAAGTTGCCCACCATGCTCAAACGCCTTGCCTACCTGGCGCTCTGTGTCTGCGCCCCGTTGTATGCCGCACCCCAGATCGACCCTCAACGTTTGCAGCAACTGGCCCATGACCCCTTCTGGATTTCCATAGGTCATTACGAAACCGCCAAGCTCGGTGGCTGGCGCAGTTACGTCAGCGACCCGAAGTTCTTCCTGGCGGCCGACGGAGCCCATCATCCCGATGCCGAGCTGGCCGCGACCCTGAAAGCCCTCTATGCCCCGGCCGACGCCGGTGACCGGCATGCCCAGTGCGTCTACCCGTCCCGCACCCGCTGGCTCAAGGCACAACTGGGCCTGAACGATTTGCCGCGGGTGGACTGCGCCGAATTCACCCAGTGGTTCAAGGACGTCTCGCCCCACAGCACGGTGATGATCTTTCCCGCCGCGTACCTGAACAGCCCCTCGTCGATGTTCGGCCACACCCTGCTGCGCATCGACCAGGCCGATGTGCAGAGCAACCACACCGCCCTGCTCAGCTACGCGATCAACTTCGGCGCCTACATCGAAGGCTCCGACAACAGCATTCTGTACGCCTGGAAAGGCCTGATGGGCGGCTACCCGGGGCTGTTCGCCCTGGTGCCCTACCAGGAAAAGCTCTCGGAATACCGCAGCCTGGAAAACCGCGACCTGTGGGAATACCGGCTGAACCTGACCCAAGCCGAAACCGAACGCATGGTGGAGCACGTCTGGGAACTCAAGCAGATCAAGTTCGACTACTTCTTCTTCGACGAGAACTGCTCCTACCGCCTGCTGGAGCTGCTGCAGGTGGCTCGCCCCAGCCTGCGCCTGACCGGCCAATTCCCCCTGACGGCCATTCCCACCGACACGGTCAAGGCCGTCAAGGACGCCGGCCTGGTGGAGCGGATCGACTATCGCCCCTCCCGGGAACGCGAGTTGCTCAGCCGCGCCCAGCCCCTGAGCCACGCCGAACAGCAGTGGGTACTCAAGGTCAGCGCCGATCAGAAACAATTGCAGACAGGCGAATTCAAGGCCCTGCCCCGGGATCGCCAGGCCCTGATCGTCGATGCCGCCTACCGCCTCGAACGCTATCGGGCCAACGGCTTGGAGCGTGATGCCGAGCGTTCCCAGCGCAGCTTCGAACTGCTGCGGGCGATCAACCAGAACCCGGCGCCCGAGCTGCAGATCCAACGGCCCGGCCTGCCGGAAGACGGCCACCAGTCCCGCACCTGGCAACTGGGCGTCGGCACCCGGGACGACCGGGCCTTCGCCGAATACGGCCTGCGCATGGCCTACCACGACCTGAACGACAACGCCGAAGGCTTTCCCCTGGGGGCGCAGATCGAGATCCTGCAGATGAAACTGCGCCAGTACGAAGGCAACCACTGGCAGCTGCAGCAGCTGGACCTGGCCACCATCCGCTCCCTGACCCCGCGCAACGAGCTGCTGCAGCCCTGGTCCTGGCAGGTCACCGGCGGCCTGGAGCGGGTGCCGGGCAAGCACGACGATGAAACCCTCGTCAGCCATGTCAACGGTGGTGCCGGTGGCACCTGGCAGTTGGGCGAAGACACGCTGGGCTTTGTCCTGGGCACCGTGCGGGTCGAGCACAACGCCGATTTCGCCGGTTTCATCGCCCCGGCGGCAGGCTTCAACTCCGGACTGCTGTGGAAAAACCCGCTGGGCAATTTCAGCCTCGAAGCCAAGGGCGACTACTTCACCAACGGCGAGGTGCGTCGCAGCCTGAGCCTCAACCAGCAGTGGGAACTGTCGCGCAACCTCGGCCTGCGCTTGAGCGCGCAACGGGAATTCAGCCAACTGGCGACTCCGGTGAACGAAGTGATGCTCGAACTCAAGTGGTATCACTATTAAGAGCAGCCACAAGCTTCAAGCGGTTCGCGACAAGGTTTTCACGCCTCGCCGGCAATTGCCCTTCTAGACTTCACTCAAGTGAAGCCCGGGAGTATCTGGATGTGGCGCTATGGTTGGGCTGTGCTGGCGCTGGCCCTGATCGGTGGTTGTGAGTCGAACCACGAGTATTTGCTCAAGCAAGGCTATCCGCCGGCCTTTGTCGACGGCTTCGACGCGGGCTGCGTCAGTGGACGCCAGGCAGCGGGGTCGATACGCGGGGAGTTCCGCAAGGACGTGCCGCGCTACCTCAAGGACCCGCAATACGCCGAAGGCTGGGACGACGGTTTCCGCCAATGCCAGGCGATGCTGGAGAATCAGGACCGCAACGACTATCGAACGCGGCACTGGGACGAGCGGGAACGGGCCTGGCAACAGGAAAAGGACCGCGACGCGGCCCGGGCCTATCGCTCGCAGTAGGTCGCTTTCAGGCAACCGCCCGGCTTAAAAGCCTGCAACCATGGCCTCCCCTCCACTCAAGGAGAACATCATGAGCCGCGCTTTCGTCAATGAAGATCAGGCCGCTGCCCAGGCCGAGCAGCCCGTGGAGCGCCAGATCAGCGCCCAGCCCAACTACGTCACGCCCCAGGGCTTTGCCGAATTGCAGGCCAGAGTTGCCCTGCTGCACAGCCAGCATACCGAGCAAAATGATCTGGGGGACGCCGCCGACAAGCAGCGGGTGGCCGAACTTGAGCGCGACTTGCGTTATTTCACCCAGCGCCTGCACAGCGCCCAGGTGGTGACGGCAGCCACTTCGACCGACAAGGTCCAGATCGGCAGCCGCGTGACCTTCGTCGATGAACAGGATCATCAGCAAAGCGTGCAACTGGTCGGGGAGGATCAAGCCGATGCGGCTCGGGGTCTGATCAACTGGGCCTCGCCCCTGGGTCGTGCCCTGCTGGGGGCACAACCCGGTGACGAGGTGCTGTGGCAACGGCCGGCGGGCAATCAGTTGATCGAGATCATCCGTATCGAACCGGCCTGAGACGCCTCAGACCACGCCCTGGGCCAGCATGGCATCAGCCACCTTGACGAAGCCGGCGATGTTCGCGCCCTTGACGTAGTTGATCCGGCCATTTTCTTCGCCGTAATGCACGCAGGCATGGTGGATCGACTGCATGATGGCGTGCAGCTTGCTGTCCACTTCACCGGCGGTCCACAGCAGGCGCATGGCGTTCTGCGACATCTCCAGGCCGCTCACCGCCACGCCACCGGCGTTGGAGGCCTTGCCCGGGGCAAACAGGATGCCCGCGTCGATAAAGATATCCACAGCCTCCAGCGTGGTCGGCATGTTGGCGCCTTCGGCGACACAGGTGCAGCCGTTGCGCAGCAGGGCATGAGCAGCCTCGGCGTCCAGCTCGTTCTGCGTGGCGCAAGGCAGGGCGATATCGCAGGCCAGGTCCCACGGGGTCTTGCCGGCCCGGAACTCCAGGCCGAAGCGGGCCGCCAGCTCGCTGATCCGCCCACGCTGCACGTTCTTCAGTTCCAGCACCGCCAGCCACTGCTCCTCGCTCAGGCCGGACTCGCAATACAGGGTGCCTTCGGAGTCGGACAGGGAGATCACCTTGCCCCCCAGGTCCATGACCTTGCGGGCCGCGTACTGGGCGACGTTGCCGGAACCGGAGATCGCCACTCGCTTGCCTTCGACCCGGTCACCGCGACGCTTGAGCATTTCCTCGGCGAAGTACACACAGCCGAACCCCGTGGCTTCCGGACGAATCAGGCTGCCGCCGTAGCTGATGCCCTTGCCGGTCAGCACCGAAGTGAACTGGTTGCTCAGGCGCTTGTACTGGCCAAAGAGAAAGCCGATCTCCCGGGCGCCAACGCCGATGTCGCCTGCCGGCACGTCCACATCGGCGCCGATATGCCGGTACAGCTCGGTCATGAAGGCCTGGCAGAAGCGCATGACCTCGGCATCGCTCTTGCCTTTGGGGTTGAAGTCCGAGCCGCCCTTGCCGCCGCCCATGGGCAGGGAGGTCAGAGAGTTTTTGAAGGTCTGCTCGAAGGCGAGGAATTTCAGCACCCCCATGTTGACCGACGGATGGAAGCGCAAGCCGCCCTTGTAGGGACCGATGGCGCTGTTCATCTGGATGCGGAAGCCGCGGTTGACCCTGACCTTGCCTTGATCGTCGACCCAGGACACACGAAACACCACGGTGCGTTCCGGCTCGCAGATGCGCTCGAGAATGCCGGAGCTCAGGTAGTGCGGATTGGCTTCGAGAAATGGCCAGAGGCTGCGCAGAACCTCTTCCACCGCCTGGTGAAACTCGGGCTGGTCCGGGTCGCGCTTTTTCAGGCGGGCGAGGAAGTCTTCGACGGATTCGATCATGGGAAGTCTCGGCAAATTTATTGTCGTTAAGGGGAGATTTGCCCGGGACTTTATCAATTCAACTCGCACCGCGACAGCGCAAAATGTCGCAGATATGAATTTAAATGGTGCATTAGATATAAATGACGACGATTTTCAGGGGTTTTGTGCACGGATTTGGTGGCACAAATTCCAAGGCCTGCACGCTTTTGGGGAGCCGCAGAAAACCCTTCACCGGCCAGTCGACGCACAGCGCAACAACCGTTTTTTTGTAGGGGCCGGCTTGCCGACGAACAAAAAAAACGGAGCCCGAAGGCTCCGTTTGTTTCAAGCAGCGAGCCGGTCAGGCCAGCTTCTTGTGCCGCACACGGTGCGGTTGCGCTGCGGCTTCGCCCAGGCGCTTCTTGCGATCGGCTTCGTACTCGGTGTAGTTGCCTTCGAAGAACACCGCTTGGGAATCGTCTTCGTAAGCCAGGATGTGAGTGGCCACCCGGTCCAGGAACCACCGGTCGTGGGAGATCACAATGGCGGCGCCCGGGAAGTCCAGCAGGGCTTCCTCCAGGGAACGCAGGGTTTCAACGTCGAGGTCGTTGGACGGTTCGTCGAGCAGCAGGACGTTGCCGCCCTCTTTCAGGGTCAGGGCCAGGTGCAGACGGCCACGCTCACCACCGGAGAGGTCCTTGACGAACTTCTGCTGGTCGCCGCCCTTGAAGTTGAAACGGCCGACGTAGGTGCGCGACGGGATCTCGTAGTTGCCGATGCGGATCTGGTCGGACCCGTCGGAAATCTGCTGGAACACGGTCTTGCTGCCGTCCAGGTCCTCGCGGCTCTGGTCCACGCAGGCGAGCTGCACGGTTTCGCCGATCTCGATGCTGCCCGAATCCGGGGTTTCCTTGCCCATGATCATGCGGAACAGGGTCGACTTACCGGCACCGTTGCCGCCGATCACGCCGACGATGGCGCCTTTGGGCATGGAGAACGACAGGTTGTCGATCAGGACGCGATCGCCATAGCCCTTGGTGACGTTCTTGAACTCGATGACCTTGTCACCCAGGCGCGGACCGGCCGGGATGTAGATCTCGTTGGTTTCGCTGCGCTTCTGGAATTCCTGGGACTGCATTTCCTCGAAGCGTTGCAGACGTGCCTTGGATTTCGACTGGCGGGCCTTGGCGCCTTTGCGCACCCACTCCAGCTCTTCCTTCATGGCCTTCTCATGGGCCGACTGCTGCTTGGATTCCTGGGCCAGACGCGCGGACTTGGCTTCCAGCCAACCCGAGTAGTTGCCCTCGTATGGAATACCCGCGCCGCGGTCGAGTTCGAGAATCCAGCCGGCGACGTTGTCGAGGAAGTAACGGTCGTGCGTGATCGCGACCACGGTGCCCGGGAAGTCGTGGAGGAAATGCTCCAGCCAGGCCACCGAGTCGGCGTCCAGGTGGTTGGTCGGTTCGTCCAGCAGCAGCATGTCGGGGGCCGACAGCAGCAGGCGGCACAGGGCCACACGACGCTTTTCACCACCGGACAGGTGCTCGACCTTGGCGTCCCAGGCCGGCAGGCGCAGGGCGTCGGCAGCCACTTCCAGCTGGCGCTCCAGGTTATGGCCGTCGCTGGCTTGCAGGATGGCTTCCAGCTTGGCCTGTTCGGCGGCCAGCTTGTCGAAGTCGGCATCCGGCTCGGCGTAGGCGGCGTAGACTTCGTCCAGGCGTGCCTGGGCGTCCTTGATCACGCTCACCGCTTCCTCGACCACTTCACGCACGGTCTTGGTTGGATCCAGCTGTGGTTCCTGAGGCAGGTAGCCGATGTTCAGGTCCGGCATCGGACGGGCTTCACCTTCGAACTCGGTGTCGACGCCGGCCATGATTTTCAGCAGTGTGGACTTGCCCGAACCGTTGAGGCCCAGCACGCCGATCTTGGCGCCGGGGAAAAAAGACAGGGAGATGTTTTTCAGGATTTCCCGCTTCGGCGGAACAACTTTGCCCAGCCGATGCATGGTGAAGACGTATTGAGCCATGGTGAACCTAGCGTCAGTGACTGATGAATAGAACGGGCCGGGCCCGGGCCAGGCCATGCGCAGCGCCGGCATTGACCATGATCAATACCGGCGGGCGGAAAAAGCCTGATTGTCTGGAGCTGGAACGCTCCCGCGTAACCGGCAAAACTACCTCAATGCACGATCCAGGTCCAGCCAAGCGGGACTGGCACTTTGCCACAACTCAAGGCATGCTAGCCGCCCTTCGGGCGTCCGGCTTATAGTGCACGTCGCGCCAGCCCAGCCAAACCGCAGGATCACAGCTTGTCCAACGTTATTTCGCCACAGCCCGCGCGCGCTAGAGCCTCCGCGTCGGCCTATCCTTTGCGGGGCACACTCAAAGGCGCACTGGCAACGCTGGTGCTGCTCCTCCTGGCTCTATTGTTCTGGCAACTGCTCGACCAACTGCAGCAAACCCGCAAGGACCAACGCCAGCACGCCATCGACTACAGTGCCGAACTGGCCGACCACCTGAGCCTGAACCTGGCGCTCAATGCGCAGATCGCCCTCAATCTGCTACCGATCGTCGAATCGCCACAGGACAGCCAGCAACAGCAGCAATTACTGCACAAGCTCCAGCGTTCCCTGCCGGATGTGCGCAGCTTTGCCTTGCTGGATGCCTCCGGACAGATTCTCAGCGACAGCGCCAGCGACAGCCATGACGCTCCCTGGCTCGCCGAACTGATCCAGCGCAGCCACTTGCAGCGCTACTACTACAGCAACCCCGCCGACGGTTCGGTGGTGCACGTGCTGCTGCACCAGTCCAGCGGCGCCACCCCCAGTTACTGGGTTCTGCGCCTGGCGCCGAGCTTCCTGCAGACCCTGGTGCGCCAGAGCGAAGGAAGCTTCAAGCCCACCTGGGTGATCGAGAACCGTCTCAGCCGCCAGGTTATCAAGCGCGACGAGCACAGCACCCCGACCCCGGGCATGCTGGATCCCGGTGAAATGGCCGACAGCGTACTGCTGGTGCCCCTGAGCAACAGTGACTGGCAACTGCGCGGCCTGTTCGACCAGCAGGCCGTGATCGAGGAGCTGCTGCCGGCCTTTATCGGCAAATGCCTGCTGGGCCTGGCCTTCTCCCTGCTGCCGGTGATCGCCCTGTTGAACATGCGCCGGCGCCAGCGCCAGTTGCACGAAGGCCGGCGGCGCTACCAGGACATCTTCGAAGGCACCGGCGTGGCCCTGTGCGTCATGGATATCGCCGGGCTCCCGGAACTGCTCGACAAGCACCATGTGCACAACAGCGACCAGCTCAAGCGCTGGCAAGCCAGCCACCCGGATCATCGCCAGCAGCTGCTCAGTGAATTGCGCATCACCGAAGTCAACCAAGTGGCCCTGCGCCTGCTCAACGTCGAGTCCAGCGAGCAGGCCTGGCAACTGCTGATAGAAGGCAACCCGAATAACGGCAACGCGATCGGCTGCCAATTGCTGGAAGCGGTGGTCAACCAGCAGAAACAGCTGGAACTGGAAATCAAGCTCAGCGACGCCCAGGGCAATGATCAGCACCTGTGGCTGGTCCTGCGCCTGCCGGAGGCCGTCGAGGACTACAGTGCGGTGATCCTCAGCATCAGCGACATCACCAGTCGCAAGCTGATCGAGCTGTCGCTGCTGGAGCGCGAGGGGTTCTGGTCCGACGTGGTGCGCACCGTGCCCGATCACCTGTACGTGCAGGACGTGATCAGCCAGCGGATGATCTTCAGCAACCACCACCTGGGCCAGACCCTGGGCTACAACAAGACCGAACTGCACCAGATGGGCGAATACTTCTGGGAAATTCTCCTGCACCCGGAAGACGCCGACCTCTATCACCGCCTGCGCCAGGAGCAGCGCCACTCGGCCTACGCCCAGCTCCTGCAATGCCAATTGCGCTTCCGCCACCGCAGCGGCCAGTGGCGGCGCTTCGAAATCCGCGAGCAGGCCCTGGCCCGGGACCGCTACGACCAGGTGACGCGCATCATCGGCGTGGCCAAGGACATCACCGACCAGATCGAGGCCAGCGAATCGCTGCGTGACAGCGAGCAACGCTACCGCATGCTCGCCGAGAGCATCAGCGACGTGATCTTCTCCACCGACAGCAAGCTCTCGCTGAACTACGTCAGCCCCTCGGTGCATGCCGTACTGGGCTACGACGTGGAGTGGATCTTCCAGAACGGCTGGCAGTCGACCATCGCCAACCCGCAGCAACTGACCGGCATCTATGCCCTGATGGACCGGGTCAGCAAGGCCCTGGACAAACCCGAGCAACTGGCGCAATTGCGCAGCCAGGTGCAGACCCAGTTGTTCCTGTTCGACTGCCTGCGGGCCGACGGCCGCAAGATCCCCATCGAACTGCGCCTGGTCCTGGTGTGGGACGAGCACGGCGCCTTCGAAGGCGTGCTCGGGGTCGGCCGCGACATCAGCCAGCAGCGCCGGGCGGAAAAAGACCTGCGCATGGCGGCCACGGTATTCGAGCACTCGACTTCGGCGATCCTGATCACCGACCCGGCCGGCTACATCGTGCAGGCCAACGAAGCCTTCAGCCGGGTCAGCGGCTACGCCGTGTCCCAGGTACTCGACCAGTTGCCCAACATGCTCACCGTCGACGAGCAGCAGGAAGCCCACCTGGGCTACGTGCTCAAGCAGTTGCACCAGCACAGCACCTGGGAAGGCGAAGTCTGGCTAAAACGCCGCAATGGCGAACACTACCCGGCCTGGGTCGGGATCACCGCGGTGCTCGACGACGAAGGCGACCTGGCCAGCTACGTGTGCTTCTTCAGCGACATCAGCGAGCGCAAGGCCAGCGAACAGCGGATTCACCGCCTGGCCTACTACGACGCCCTGACCCACCTGCCCAACCGCACCCTGTTCCAGGACCGCCTGCACACCGCGCTGCAATCGGCGGAGCGGCAAAAGTCCTGGGTGGTGCTGATGTTCCTCGACCTGGACCGCTTCAAGCCGATCAATGACTCCCTGGGCCACGCCGCCGGGGATCGCATGCTCAAGGAAATGGCCACTCGCCTGCTGGGTTGCGTCGACGATGACGACACCGTGGCGCGCATGGGCGGCGACGAGTTCACCCTGCTCCTGCAACCCCGTTCCAGTCGCGAAATAGCCCTGAACCGGGCCATCAACGTGGCCGAGAAGATCCTCGCCAGCCTGGTCAAGCCCTTCGTCCTCGAAGGCCGGGAGTTCTTTGTCACCGCCAGTATCGGGATTGCCCTGAGTCCGCAGGACGGCAACGAACTGAGCCAGTTGATGAAGAACGCCGACACCGCGATGTACCACGCCAAGGAACGCGGCAAGAACAACTTCCAGTTCTACCAGGCCGACATGAACGCCAGCGCCCTGGAGCGCCTGGAGCTGGAAAGCGACCTGCGCCACGCTCTGGAGCAGGAAGAGTTCGTGCTTTATTACCAGCCGCAGTTCAGCGGCGACGGCAAGCGCCTGACCGGCGCCGAGGCGCTGCTGCGCTGGCGGCATCCGCGGCGCGGCCTGGTGCCGCCGGGGGATTTCATTCCGGTCCTGGAAGAACTGGGCCTGGTGGTGGATGTCGGCGACTGGGTGATCAGCGAAGCCTGCCGCCAGCTCAAGGCCTGGCACCAGGCCAAGGTGCGGGTGCCGAAGGTCTCGGTGAACATCTCCGCGCGGCAGTTCTCCGACGGCCAGCTGGGCATGCGCATCGCCACCATCCTCAAGGACACCGGCCTGCCGCCGGCGTGCCTGGAACTGGAACTGACCGAAAGCATCCTGATGCGCGAAGTCAGCGAGGCGATGCAGATCCTCGACGGCCTGAAGAATCTCGGCCTGAGCATCGCGGTCGACGACTTCGGTACCGGCTATTCCTCACTCAACTACCTCAAGCAGTTCCCCATCGACGTGCTGAAGATCGACCGCACCTTCGTCGACGGCCTGCCATCCGGCGAGCAGGATGCGCAAATCGCCCGCGCCATCATCGCCATGGCCCACAGCCTGAACCTGGCGGTGATCGCCGAGGGCGTGGAAACCCACGAGCAGCTGGAGTTCCTGCGCGAACACGGCTGCGACGAGGTCCAGGGCTACCTGTTCGGCCGGCCGATGCCGGCCAATCGCTTCGAAGCGCAATTCAGCAACGACGCCCTGTTCATGTTCGACTAAAGGCAGTGGCAAGCTTCAAGCGGCAAGAGAAAAGCGATCCGCTGCCGGCTTGCGGCTTGGAGCTTGCGGCTTGCGGCTTGCGGCTTGCATTTCGTCACTTGAGCGCTGCTTCTGTGCGACATGATGTCCTTTCATATGCCATCTAAAACCCATTGGGTTAGAATGCCTCCCCTTTCTGCCCCCCGATCCTTGAGGACCGCCATGTTCAGCCGTGATTTGACTATTGCCAAGTACGACGCCGATCTCTTTGCCGCCATGGAGCAAGAAGCTCAGCGTCAGGAAGAGCACATTGAGCTGATCGCTTCGGAAAACTACACCAGCCCAGCGGTGATGGAAGCTCAAGGCTCGGTACTGACCAACAAATACGCCGAAGGCTACCCAGGCAAGCGCTACTACGGCGGTTGCGAATACGTCGACGTGGTTGAGCAACTGGCCATTGATCGCGCCAAGGAGCTGTTCGGCGCCGACTACGCCAACGTCCAGCCACACGCCGGCTCCCAGGCCAACGCTGCGGTCTACCTGGCCCTGCTGCAGGGCGGCGACACCATCCTGGGCATGAGCCTGGCCCATGGTGGTCACCTGACCCACGGTGCTGCCGTTTCCTCCTCCGGCAAGCTGTACAACGCCATTCAATACGGCATCGACGCCAACGGCCTGATCGACTACGACGAAGTCGAGCGCCTGGCCCTCGAGCACAAGCCGAAAATGATCGTGGCCGGTTTCTCCGCCTACTCGCAGATCCTCGACTTCCCGCGCTTCCGCGAAATCGCTGACAAGGTTGGCGCCTACCTGTTCGTCGACATGGCCCACGTGGCCGGTCTGGTCGCCGCTGGCGTCTACCCGAACCCGGTGCCGTTCGCCGACGTCGTGACCACCACCACCCACAAGACCCTGCGCGGTCCACGTGGCGGCCTGATCCTGGCTCGCGCCAACGCCGACATCGAGAAGAAGCTGAACTCCGCGGTATTCCCAGGCGCCCAGGGCGGCCCGCTGGAGCACGTGATCGCCGCTAAAGCGATCTGCTTCAAGGAAGCGCTGCAGCCTGAGTTCAAGGCCTACCAGGAACAAGTGGTGAAGAACGCCCAGGCCATGGCCGAAGTGTTCATCGCACGCGGTTTCGACGTGGTTTCCGGCGGCACCAAGAACCACCTGTTCCTGCTGTCGCTGATCAAGCAGGACATCTCCGGTAAAGACGCCGACGCCGCTCTGGGCAAAGCCTTCATCACCGTGAACAAGAACTCCGTGCCTAACGACCCACGTTCCCCGTTCGTCACTTCCGGCCTGCGCTTCGGTACTCCGGCCGTGACCACCCGTGGCTTCAAGGAAGCCGAGTGCAAGGAACTGGCCGGCTGGATCTGCGACATCCTGGCGGACCTGTCCAACGAAGCGGTGATCGACGCCGTGCGTGAGAAGGTCAAGGCCATCTGCAAGAAGCTGCCGGTATACGGCGCTTAATCAGCCCGCAGACCGCAACAGAAAAAGCCCGGCCCAGCGCCGGGCTTTTTTGTGCCTGGATGGCCGCCACACCAGGCGCTGAAAGGAGCCTGCGAGGTCTTGCGAACGCAAGATACTCGGGCGGCCGTTCCGGCCGATCGCAGCCTACGGCAGCGGCTACAGTGACTTGGGGAGGAAAAACCACTGGTCAGACCGGTCATGCCAATTTGCGTCAGCCCCCTTGTAAACCGTTAAAAGCCGAGCGTAGACTGCGCCTGCACTGGACATACCGGTAAGACCACAATAATTAAGTCCTCCATCCGCTGCGCCCCCCATGCGCACGGCAGACAGGACACCGACCAGGATTCCTCCCCATGCTCAGATGGTGCTCGCGTTCGATTTTCCTCCAGGTTGTGCTCGGACTGATGCTTGGCATCGTCTGCGGCCTCACCCTCCCCGAATACTCCTCACAACTCAAACCACTGGGCGATGGCTTCATCAAGCTGATCAAGATGCTCATCGGCCTGATCGTGTTCTGCGTGGTGGTCAGCGGTATCTCCGGCGCCGGCGACCTGAAGAAGGTCGGACGCATCGGCCTCAAGTCGGTGATCTACTTCGAGATCCTTACCACCATCGCCCTGGTGATCGGCCTGGTCATGGCCTTCAGCACCGGCATCGGCAGCGGCGCCAATATTCACCTGGAACAGCTGTCCGCCGCCGACATGGGCGATATCGCCCAGCGCGGCCAGCACATGCACACCACCACCCAGTTCCTCATGGACCTGATCCCCACCTCGGTGATCGGCGCCTTTGCCGAGAACAACATTCTCCAGGTGCTGCTGTTCTCGGTGCTGTTCGGCAGCGCCCTGAACCTGGTGGGCGAAGCGGCCTCGGGCATTTCCCGGCTGATCAACGAGCTGAGCCACGTGATCTTTCGCATCATGGGCATGATCGTGCGCCTGGCGCCCATCGGCGTGTTCGGCGCCATCGCCTTCACCACCAGCAAGTACGGCCTGGATTCACTGCAGCACCTGGGCAGCCTGGTGGGCCTGTTCTACCTGACCTGCCTGGCCTTCGTCGCGGTGATCCTCGGCTTGGTGATGCGTGTGTCCGGCCTGCGCATGCTGCCCTTCCTAAAATACCTGCGCGAAGAATTGCTGATCGTCCTCGGCACCGCCTCCTCCGACGCGGTGCTGCCACAGATCATGCGCAAGCTGGAACACCTGGGCATCGGCAGCTCCACCGTGGGCCTGGTGATTCCCACCGGCTATTCGTTCAACCTGGACGGCTTCTCCATCTACCTGACCCTGGCCATTGTCTTCATTGCCAACGCCACCGGCACGCCGTTGTCCATGTCGGACCTGTTGACCATCCTCCTGGTGTCGCTGATCACCTCCAAGGGCGCTCACGGGATCCCTGGTTCGGCCCTGGTGATCCTGGCCGCGACCCTGACCGCGATCCCGGCGATCCCGGTGGTGGGCCTGGTGCTGGTGCTGGCGGTGGACTGGTTCATGGGCATCGGTCGCGCGCTGACCAACCTGATCGGCAACTGCGTGGCCACCGTGGCCATCGCCCGCTGGGAAAAGGACATCGACGTGCAACGGGCCAACAAGGTGCTCAGTGGTCAACAGGGCTATACCTTCCAGGCGCGCAAACCGGTGGCCGCTGCCCACCAGCAGGAATTTTAATCCAGCCCTGTGCCTGCCCACGGCAGGCACCACCATCAGCGCGGCAACGGCGCGCTACCGATAGCTCATGGAGTCAACAGTGATCAGCTCGTCAACGGTTGTGAATTCAGTGGTAGAAAAGCTCCGGGCCGCCCTCGCCCGTGGCCAGTGGCGCTCCGGCGACATGCTGCCCGGGCAACGTGAACTGGCCGAGCAATTGGGCATCAGCCGCCCCAGCCTGCGCGAAGCGGTGATCGTCCTGGAGACCCTGGGCCTGGTGCGCTCCATGCCCGGCAAAGGCGTGGTAGTGCTGGATGCCCCCCAGGGCGAAGCCCAGGGAGCCGAGAGCGGCGTGGCCGGTGCCAGCCTCGAGGACGTGCTGCAACTGCGCTACACCCTGGAGCCCTTCATCGTCGGGCTGGTGGCGCAATCCATCAGCAGCAAGGAAGTCGGCCAGCTGCGCCTGACCCTGATGGACATGCGCGAGGCCCTGGAGGCCGGCGACAGCGAGGCCGGGGTCAATGCCTACATCGCCTTCCACGAGGAACTGTTCACCCTGACCAGCAACCCGATCTTCCAGAACGTGGTGCAACAGACCAGCAATGCCCTCAAGCAAAGTGCGCAGATCCTGCGCAACTCGCCGGAGCACCTGGCCGAACGCCTGGAAGAAAATGAAGCGGTGGTGCGGGCGATCCGCAACAAGAACAGCGCCCTGGCCAGCGCCGAGATGCGTCGGCACATTCTCCAGGAAGGCCAGCGCATGGGCATCGAACTGAACATTCCGGACGATCACCTGGGCAGCAACGCCCCGTAATCAACCCCCGAGTCAGCAACTGGACTGGAGACAGGCCATGGTCAGCTACGCCCTGAAAAACAACCCCTTCACCCTGGTAGCCAGCCTGCCGCGGCGCCAGTGCGGCGAAAAAAAACTGCTGGTCGATGACGTCTATCCGCAGATCTTCGATGCCATCCTCGAACAGCGCATCGCCCCCGGCAGCCGCTTCACCGAGGACAGCCTGGGGCAGGCCTTCGGCGTCAGCCGCAGCATCATCCGCCAGGTCCTGGCACGCTTGTCCCATCAGCAAGTGATCATCCTGCGGCCCAATCACCGGCCCCAGGTCGCCGCCCCGGACCGGGAACAGACCCGGCAGATCCTGCACGCCCGGCGCCTGACGGAAATCACCCTGGTGCGCCTGGCCTGCCAACAACCCCGGCGCCAACTGCAACCTCTGCGGCAATTGATCGCCCGGGAACGTGAAGCCATCGAGCGCGACCAGCGCGGACCGGCCATCCGCCTGTCCGGGGAGTTCCACCTGCAACTGGCAGAAGTGGCGGGCAACGGCCCGCTGGCGCAGTTTCTCGGCAGCCTGGTGCCCCTGACATCCCTGGCCATCGCCCAGTTCGAAGGTCGCACCCGCCACTGCTGTGCCTGGCAAGAGCACGCAACGCTCATCGACGCGCTGCAGGCGGCCGACGTCGAGCAGTCCGAAGCCCTGATGCACCGGCACCTGGATCACCTGGAGCGCCGCCTGCTAGGCACGACACCCGCCGAGGCCCGGCGGTAGGAGCCGGCTGGCCGGCGAAGGCTTCAGCGGCCCAGCATCCTGTCGAAGCCCTGCCGGATCTTCTCTTCCGGCAGATCATCGGCAATGAACACCATCACACTCTCCCGCGCCTCGCCTTCGGCCCACTCGGTGTCCCAATCGAAGCCATAGAGCTTGAGCACGCCCTGGAACACCATGCGCCGCGGCTCGTCGATCACATTCAGCACACCCTTGTAACGCAGCAGCTGCTTGCCGTGATCCTCCAGCAGCTCATTCATGAACTCGCTGAGGCGATCCAGATCCAGGGCCTGCTCGGTGCGCAGCACCAGGCTGGAGATCCGGTCCACCGAGGGTGCCTGGCTCACCGGGCGCAGGCTGATGCCGCCCCCCAGATCAGCATTCAAATTGAAGCCGCGCACATCCAGCAGTTCGGCCAGGTCGATCCGGCCGTGCTCCACCACCCGGATCGGCGCCCGGCGGTTGATCCGCGTCAGGCGCTGGCTCAGGGCATCGAAGGTCTGCTCATCCACCAGGTCGCGCTTGCTCACCAGCAACCGGTCGGCAAAGCCGATCTGCGCCTGGGCGATGGTCTGGGTCAGGTGGAACTCGGCATGCTTGGCATCCACCAGGGTGATGATGCCGTCGAGAATGTAGCGCTCGCGCAACTCTTCATCGATGAAGAAGGTTTGCGCCACCGGCGCCGGATCGGCCAGGCCGGTGCACTCGATCACCAGCCGGTCGAAGGCGATCTCGCCACCGTCCAGACGCTCCAGCAACAGATACAGGGCCTTGGTCAGGTCGGTGTGGATGGTGCAGCAGACGCAGCCGTTGGACAGGGTCATGACCTGGACCGGCTGCTCCCCCAGCAACTGGGTGTCGATGCCGGCCTCGCTGAACTCGTTCTCGATCACGGCGATCTTCAAGCCGTGCTCGGCCTTGAGCAGGTGCCGCAGCAAGGTGGTCTTGCCAGCACCGAGAAAACCGCTGAGCACGGTGACGGGAATAGGATTTTGCAAAACAGGATCTCCCACGCAAAAAACGCAGGAGCCGGCGTGTCGGCGATGGCGTCCGAAGAATCGCTATCGCCGGCAAGCCGGCTCCTGCCTGGGTGTGGCTCAAACGTTGTGTTTCAACAGCACTTCGGACCGCCCTTGCCGCCGTAGCGGGCCTCCTGGCGCTCCCGGAAGAACGCCTCGTAGGACATCACCGGCTTGTCCGGGTGCTTGGTTTGCATATGCTCGACGTAGTTGTCGTAGTCGGGCATGCCGACCATCAGGCGCGCGGCCTGCCCGAGGTATTTACCGAGGCGACTCAGGTCGTTGAACATGCTTGCAATCCTCGATTACGCATCCGGCACCGCCTGATAGGGCGCTTCTTTATCCGTGCGTTCCTTGCTGCCCCAGGCCGCAACACCGACCTTGAGCGCGTAGAACAGGATGCTGAACACCACCAGCAGGAACAGGGCGGTCAGGGTCGCGTTGGTGTAGGCGTTGAAAATCACGTGCTGCATCTGGGTGATGTCCTTGGCCGGAGCGAGAATCTGACCATTGGCCAGGGCATCGCTGTACTTCTTCGCCAGCGCCAGGAAGCCGATCGCCGGGTTGGCGTCGAACAGCTTGATGAAGCCCGCGGTGGTGGTGCAGATCAGCAGCCAGACCGCCGGCAGCAGGGTGACCCAGATGTAGCGCTGGCGCTTCATCTTGATCAGCACCACCGTGCCGAGCATCAGGGCGATACCGGCGAGCATCTGGTTGGAGATGCCGAACAGTGGCCACAAGGTGTTGATGCCGCCCAGCGGATCGATCACGCCCTGGTACAGCAGGTAGCCCCACAGGGCCACGCAACCGGCGGTGGCGATCAGGTTGGCGGTCCAGGATTCCGTGCGCTTGAGCGCCGGAACGAAGGACCCCAGCAGGTCCTGGAGCATGAAGCGACCGGCACGGGTACCGGCATCCACCGCGGTGAGGATGAACAGCGCTTCGAACAGGATCGCGAAGTGGTACCAGAACGCCATGGTGTTTTCACCCGGCAGCACGTGGTGAAGGATCTGCGCAATCCCCACCGCCAGGGTCGGTGCACCGCCGGCACGGGCCAGGATGGTGTTTTCACCGATGTCCTTGGCCACCGCCTGCAGTTGTTCCGGGCTGATCACAAACCCCCAGCTGCTGACGGTCTGCGCCACGGCCACCACGTCGCCGCCGACAATGGCCGCCGGGCTGTTCATGGCGAAGTAAACACCAGGCTCGATCACCGAGGCCGCGACCATGGCCATGATCGCCACGAAGGACTCCATGAGCATGCCGCCGTAGCCGATGTAGCGGGCGTTGGCTTCGTTATCCAAAAGCTTCGGCGTGGTCCCCGAGGAGATCAGCGCATGGAAGCCCGACACCGCGCCACAGGCGATGGTGATGAACAGGAACGGGAACAGGCCGCCTTTCCACACCGGGCCGGTGCCATCGGTGAACTGGGTCAGGGCCGGCATCTTCAGCTCGGGCATGGTGATCAGGATGCCGATCGCCAGGGCGATGATGGTGCCGATCTTGAGGAAGGTCGACAGGTAGTCCCGCGGAGCCAGGATCAGCCACACCGGCAGTACCGCGGCGACGAAACCGTAGCCGATCAGCATCCAGGTGATCTGGATACCGGTGAAGGTGAACATCTTGCCCCACACCGGATCGGCAGCCACCTGGCCGCCCAGCCAGATGGAGCCCAGCAACAGCAGCACGCCGATCAGCGAAATCTCGCCAATGCGGCCCGGGCGGATGTAGCGCATGTACACGCCCATGAACACCGCGATCGGGATGGTCGCCATGACCGTGAAGATGCCCCACGGGCTCTCGGCCAGGGCCTTGACCACGATCAGCGCCAGCACCGCGAGGATGATGATCATGATCAGGAAGCAGCCGAACAGCGCGATGGTTCCCGGGATACGCCCCATCTCCTCACGGACCATGTCGCCCAGGGAGCGGCCGTTACGCCGGGTGGACAGGAACAGCACCATGAAATCCTGCACCGCACCGGCCAGGACCACACCGGCAATCAGCCACAGGGTGCCGGGCAGGTAGCCCATCTGCGCCGCCAGGACCGGACCCACCAGCGGGCCTGCGCCGGCGATGGCGGCAAAGTGGTGACCGAAGAGAATGTGTTTGTTGGTCGGCACATAGTCCAGACCGTCGTTGTTGATCACTGCCGGAGTGGCCCGACGCGGGTCCAGCTGCATGACGTTAGTGGCAATGAACAGACTGTAATACCGGTACGCCACCAGATAGATGGCCACCGCGGCCACCACAATCCACAAGGCGTTGATCGCCTCGCCGCGGCGCAATGCAACTACGCCGAGGGCGCACGCTCCTACGATTGCCAGCAGCAGCCAGGGGACATGGCGCAGCAGGCTATTATTATTTTTCATTTTTTTATTCCAGCCAGGGTGGACAGAAAGACAGCGTTTCGAGTGTAGCGCTACTGCTCTCAAAGACCACCCCCCACGTTGGTCTAGAGCCTTCTTTTAACGAATGAGCAGGTTTTTTTTCGAAACTTTTTCAACTCGGGCAACACTGACCGATAACGCCGTCGCACGCTTGCAGGCCGCCTGTGGCGACAGTCATAAACCGCGGTCTATAGTCAGTGCACCATGCAGAGGGCCAGCCCATGAGCGAGCAATACGCCGACCGTCGACGCTTCAAGCGCATCGCCTTCGATGCGAAGACCAAACTGAGCCAGGGCACCCACCGCTGGCCGGTGCAACTGCTGGACCTGTCCCTCAAGGGCCTGCTGATCGAGCGCCCCGATCCCTGGCTGGGCGACCCCAACCGCATCTTCGAAGCCGATATCCACCTCGGGCCCGATGCCGATGTGCGCATGGACGTGCAACTGGCCCATGACAATCATGGCCAGCTGGGATTCGTCTGCCTGCACATCGGCCTGGAGTCCATCGAACACCTCAGGCGCCTGATCGAGCTGAACCTGGCAGACCCCGAGGAACTGGAGCGGGAGCTCGGGGCCTTGATCGATATCTGATCGGCCCCACTGCTGTTCAGGGAAACAGCGCCGGTTCGGGAAACTCGCTTTCCATGTCCCAGTAACCCGCCTGTTGCCGCGAGGCAACGGTCCACTGGCCGTCGACATAACGGAAGGTGCGATAGGTGGTGATGAACTCTTCGTTCTCCATCGACGACGCCGACGACACCTGCTGGATGCTTTCGGTGCCGCCCTTGTCCGAGGGCACGATCTGCCAGGCGGCCTTGCCGGTCTGGGCGAACACCAGCGGCTGCTTCTCGCCGCCCTCCCCCTGGCACAGCACCGGATCCAGCTGACTCTGTTCCGGCGTCAGTACTTCAGTGAGGGGACCGCTGTAGCTGCCCATGGGCGCGGTCTGGTCAATGGTCAGGAAAAACGCCGGCGACGGCAGGCCGTTCAGCGGAGCCTTTTCCACCGTGGCCATCGGGTAGTCCAGGGACTTCTGCGCCAACACCTCGCCGCCATCGGACACCAGGCGCGCCAGCGCCCCCAACGGCGCAACCGGGTGATCGTCGTCGGACGGGAGCAGACTGTCGGCGTCCAGGCCATTGCCCCAGCTGTTGGCATGCAACTCAGGAGTGATACGCAGATCCTCCAGTACTTCCAGCACCGAGCCGTCCCCCACCAGCACCTGCTGGGCGATCCGATAGCCTTCCGGTACTTCAGCCTGCTGGGCCATGGCCAGCGCCGAACAGCCCAACAGCCCCGCGCCCAGCATCCAGCGCTTCAACCTTGTCATGCCCATCCCCTGCCTCCTTCCCTGCGAGTCCCGTGCCGATTATTCGAAAAGCGCATCCAACGCCTGTTCCAGGCGGGTCACGGCAATGATCTTCAAGCCTGGCGGCGCCTCCTTCGGTGCGTTGCCCTTGGGCACGATGGCCCGCTTGAAGCCATGCTTGGCCGCCTCTTTCAAGCGCTCCTGACCGCTGGGCACCGGACGCACTTCGCCGGACAGCCCCACCTCGCCGAACACCAGCAAGTCATGGGGCAGCGGACGATTGCGCAGGCTCGACATCACCGCCGCCATCAGCGCCAGGTCGGACGCGGTTTCCAGCACCTTGACCCCGCCCACCACGTTGAGGAACACGTCCTGATCGTGGGTCGGAATACCGCCGTGGCGATGCAACACCGCCAGCAGCATGGCCAGGCGGTTCTGGTCCAGGCCGAGGGTCACCCGGCGCGGGTTGGCCAGGTGGCTGTCATCCACCAGCGCCTGAACTTCCACCAGCATCGGCCGGGTGCCTTCCCAGGTGGCCATCACCACGCTGCCCGGCACCTCTTCCTGGGCGCGGGTGAGGAAAATCGCCGAAGGGTTGGAGACTTCCTTCAAACCGCGGTCGGTCATGCCGAACACGCCCAGTTCATTGACCGCACCGAAACGGTTCTTCACCGCCCGCAGCAAACGCAGGCGACCATCGGACTCCCCCTCGAAATACAGCACGGTGTCGACCATGTGCTCCAGCACCCGCGGCCCGGCCAGGGCGCCTTCCTTGGTCACGTGGCCCACCAGGAAGATCGCCGTGCCGCTCTGCTTGGCGTAGCGCACCAGCAAGGCCGCGCTCTCGCGCACCTGGGACACGCCGCCCGGGGCCGATTGCAGCTGCTCGGTGAAAATCGTCTGGATCGAGTCGATCACCATGACCTTGGGCTTTTCCACCCGGGCCGTGGCGATGATGGTTTCGATGCAGGTTTCGGTCATCACCCGCAGTTGATCCTGGGGCAGGCCCAGGCGCCGGGCGCGCATCGCCACCTGCTGCTGGGATTCCTCGCCGGTGACGTAGAGCGCCGGCATGCGCGTGGCGATATTGCACAGGGTCTGCAGCAGGATGGTCGACTTGCCGATCCCCGGATCGCCGCCGATCAGCACCACCGATCCGTCCACCAGGCCACCGCCCAGCACCCGGTCGAGTTCGCCAGAGGCGGTGGAGAAACGCGGGATTTCCTCGACGCTGACTTCCGCCAGGGTCTTGATCTGCGCCTGCTGCCCGGCCCAGCCGGTGCGCCCGGCAGGTGCCGCGGCGCCGCCACTTTCGATCATGGTCTCGGTCAGGGTGTTCCAGGCCCCGCACTCACCGCATTGCCCGGCCCATTTGGGAAAGGTGGAGCCGCACTCGGTGCAGCCGTACATGCGCTTGGCCTTGGCCATCTGAACCCCCGGCAAAAACCGCGATGATAGCTCAGCTGGAACGGATCAGCGCGGCGGCGCGGTGCGTATCTGCCCGCTAGCCAGCCGCGTGGCGCTATTGCCCAGGGGATCCTCGGCATTCAGGTCCGCGCCTTTGGCCGCCAGGGCCTGAAGCAATTCCTCCCGCTGGAACAGCCCGGCATACATGGCGGCGGTCTGCCCCGCGCCGTTGCGCTGGTCGGGGCTGCAATCGGCGGCCAGCAGGCGCCGGGCAATCTGCACCTCGCCCTTGAAGATCGCCCCCATCAATGCGGTGTTGCCGCGCTTGTCCTGGGCACAGGCATTGGCGCCGGCGGCCAGCAGGCGCTCCACCGCCGGGCCCTGGCCGTGATAGGCGGCCAGGATCAGCGCGGTGTAGCCCTTTTCATCCTGGGTATCGAGGGCGTAACCGGCCTCGATGAAGGTGTCGAGCATTGCCACGTCGCCCCGGCGCGCGGCATCGAAATAGTAGTGTTCCAGTTGAACCTTGACCGCCACCGGGTCGGCACTCGCCGCTGGTTCGGCCGCCGGCTGCGCATAGGCGACAAACGACCAGGCCACTGACAACAGCGCTATAAAAAGACGCATGGCGCGACTCCTCTGTCGGAAAAAGACGTCACGCCCGGACGGGCGTGACGAGGTGAGGCTGACGCGATCAGTCGCTCAGCTTGGCTGCCAGGGCCTTGACCCGGGCCAGGTCGCCCTTGGCCACGCGGGTCACGCCGCTGCCGTACTCCGGGTCGGCCTTATAAAGGAACGACAGGATGATGTGCTTGCTCTCGTCGTCAGTGGTGGCCAGGGAGCCGCCGAAGCTGTCGATCAGGTCCTGGCGCTCTTTCTTGCTGAAGGAGCGATACAGGTCCCCGGCCTGCTTGAAGTTCTGCTCACGCTGGATCTTCGCCTGCTGGGTGCTGCCCGACAGCGCCATCTGGCTGTAGCGCGCGCTTTGCGGCTCTTCACGCGGCATCAGGCGGCTCGGCTGGTAGTTGACCCCGGTGCTGGTGTGGCCCAGGTTCATGGCGCCGTCCTGGTTGCCGTTGTTCACCGGGCTCTTCGGCGCGTTGATCGGCAGTTGCAGGGCGTTGGCGCCCAGGCGGTACATCTGGGTATCGGCGTAGGAGAACACCCGGCCCTGCAGCAGACGGTCTTCCGACGGTTCGATTCCCGGCACCAGGTTGGACGGGGCCATGGCCACCTGCTCGGTTTCCTGGAACACGTTGGCCGGGTTGCGGTTCAACACCATCTGCCCGACTTTGCGCTCGGGCACATTCGGCCAGATCTTGGTGGCGTCCAGCGGGTCGAAATCAAACTTGGCCAAGTCTTCGGGTTTCAATACCTGGACATACAAGTCCCACTTGGGAAAGTCCCCTTTATTGATGTGGGTTACCAAGTCGTTGCTCATATGGCTGTAATCACGCCCCTGGACCTCGACCACTTGTTTCGGATCGAGATTCTTCAGGCCTTGCAGGCTCTTCCAGTGAAACTTCACGTAATGCACTTCGCCCTTGGCATTGATCAACTTGTAGGCGTGCACGCCATTACCATCCATTTCCCGGTAACTGGCCGGAGTTCCGGAGTTGGAATACAGCTCGGTCAATGTGCGAGTGGCTTCGGGAACATGAGAGAAGAAATCAAAACGTCGCGAGTCATCATCCAGATTGGTGCGCGGATCGGGTTTGAACGCATGCACCATGTCCGGGAACTTGATGGCATCGCGAATGAAGAACGTCGGGAAGTTGTTGCCGACCAGGTCCCAGTTACCCTCTGCGGTATAGAACTTGGTGGCGAAACCCCGTGGGTCGCGCAAGGTTTCCGGGGAGTGGTTGCCGTGCACCACCGAGGAAAAACGGACAAATACCGGAGTGGTCTCACCGGCGGCAAAGACCTTGGCACGGGTCAGGTCGCTGAGGCTGTCGGTGACGGTGAAAGTGCCGTGGGCGCCGGTACCACGGGCGTGTACCACACGCTCTGGAATGCGCTCGCGATCAAACCGCTGAAGCTTCTGGATCAGTTGCACATCTTGCAGCAACACCGGGCCGGTGGCGCCTGCAGTCTGTGAATTCTGGTTATCGCCCACTGCCGCGCCATTGTCGCGGGTCAGCGTGGCAGCCTGTACGGAAAGGGAAAGCAGACTGGCGGCAAGCACGCCCAGTATGCGTCGCTGGGAAAGACTCCCAAGGCCAAGAGAAGCGGTCATGTTGAATTCCTCTAGTTATATAAGGCGCATCCCGATGCGCTCGCTAGAGGCTAGTGGCTAACTATTTGAATGATAAATAGAAAGCCCGCAACCACTCGATTGACAGAATGTTCTGGTTATCTCATCTGATGCGGGGTATATCGCGCGCGATCTGCTGGCACTTTGAATAAACTCTTTGCCTGTTTATCGGTCAATAAGCCCGCAAGCTGTTAAAAGTTGTGTCGGCAAAATGCTTTTTGCTGAATTACACTGCCGTAACCAACCTCATCTGTAACAAGGAATAACCTATGGGCGTGCTAAGTGAGTTCAAGGCCTTCGCGGTCAAAGGCAATGTGGTCGACATGGCCGTGGGTATCATCATTGGCGCTGCGTTCGGCAAGATCGTCTCGTCCTTTGTCGGCGACGTGGTCATGCCCCCCATCGGCCTGCTGATCGGTGGGGTGAACTTCGGGGATCTGGCAGTCACGCTCAAGGCCGCGGCGGGCGATACGCCGGCGGTGGTGTTGGCGTACGGCAAGTTCATCCAGAGCATCATCGACTTCATCATCATTGCCTTCGCCATCTTCATGGGCGTCAAGGTGATCAACCGCCTGAAGCGTGAAGAGGCCGTGGCCCCGACACTGCCGCCGGTACCGAGCAAGGAAGAAGAACTGCTGGGGGAGATCCGCGATCTGCTCAAGGCGCAGAACAACAAGCCCTGAAACAGGCTTCAGCACTACAAGGAACGGCGCCCTCAAGGCGCCGTTTTGCTTACCAGTAGGTTTCCACCGCCACCTGCCCCGGCCGCCGGCTCAGGCTCAGGTTCATGCCCCGCTGCTTGAGCAGCGCACGGGTGTCATCGATCATCTGCGGGTTGCCGCAGAGCATCACCCGCGAATGTTCGGGGGTCAGTGCCACGCCGGCGGCACGCTCCAGCTCGCCGTTCTCGATCAGTTGGGTGATGCGCCCGTTGAGGCTGCCCGGATGCTGCTCGCGGGTCACGGTGCTGATGAACTGCAGCTTGTGGGCCACTTCCGCCAGGTACTCACGCTGGGGCAACTCGGCGAGCAACTGCTGATAGGCCAGCTCCTTGGCCTCGCGCACGCTGTAGACCAGGATGATGCGCTCGAATTTCTCCCACACCTCGAAGTCCTGCAGGATCGACAGGAACGGCGCAATCCCGGTGCCGGTGGATAGCAGCCAGAGGTCGCGACCGTCGACAAAACGGTCCAGGGTCAGGTAGCCGAAGGCCTGGCGATCCACCAGCAGGCTGTCCCCCACTGCCAGGCGACTCAGTTCGCTGGTGAACTCGCCGCCGGGCACCACGATGGAAAAGAACTCGAGAAATTCATCGAACGGCGACGACACCATGGAATAGGCGCGCCACACCGTACTGCCATCGGCCTTGGTCACCCCGAGACGGGCGAACTGCCCGGCACGAAAGCGAAAACCCGCGTCCCGGGTGGTGCGCAGGGTAAACAGGCTAGAGGTCAACGGCTGGACCTCCAGCAGGGTCTGGCGCGTGTACTTTTCTTCACTGGCGGTCATGACGGGCTCCACAAAAGCGATGCTCTAGTGTCCCGCAAAGCGCCGGACAGAAACACCGGCGGTTTGTAGTGGCATAGAGCGCGGGCAATCCCCGGCAAAAAAACGTACCATTTAGCCCCGCTTCGAACGGCCCGCACCGCCGCTGTTCGAGGGTTCCCGTGCGCGCGACAGCCCCCACCGCCGGGACATTCACCGATTACCTAGAGTCCGCCCCATGCCCCTGCTTGCAAGCCCCTTCGCCCAGCTCGACCTGATCCGCCAGCCCGAACAGCAGAACGAGCCGCTGCAAGCCTTCGACGCGGCGGACGAATACCTGCTCAACCACCTGGCCGAGCAGCAACCGACCAGCGACAGCCGGGTGCTGATCCTCAATGACAGCTTTGGCGCCCTGGCCGCGAGCCTGCAGGGCAAGGTCCAGGTCAGCAGCAGTGGCGATTCGTACCTGGGCGCCCTGGCCCTGGAAAAGAACCTGGCGCGCAACGGCCTGCCCTTCGACGCCCTGCGGGTGATACCGGCCAGCGAGCCGTTGCACGGTCCCTTCGACCGGGTGCTGATCCGCGTGCCCAAGACCCTGGCCCTGCTGGAAGAGCAACTGATCCGCCTGCAAGGGCAACTGGCCCCAGGCGCCCAGGTCGTGGCGGCGGCCATGATCAAACACCTGCCCCGCGCCGCCGGCGACTTGCTGGAGCGCTACATCGGCCCGGTGCAGGCCTCCCTGGCGGTGAAAAAGGCCCGCCTGCTGATCGCCACGCCAGAAGCCAGGCCGGCGGTGGTGTCGCCCTACCCGACCCGCTATCGCCTGGAGCAGCCGGCCATCGAGCTGCTCAACCACGCCAATGTGTTCTGCCGCGAAGGCCTGGACATCGGCACCCGCGCCTTCCTCCCGCACCTGCCGCAGAACCTCGGCAGCGCCCGGGTCGCGGACCTGGGCTGTGGCAACGGCGTGCTGGCCATCGCCAGCGCCCTGGACAACCCCCAGGCCCACTACACCCTGGTGGACGAGTCCTTCATGGCCGTGCAGTCGGCCCGGGAGAACTGGCAGGCGCTGCTCGGCGATCGTGAAGCCGAGATGCGTGCCGGCGATGGCCTGGCCGGGCAGGCGCCGCAGTCCCTGGACGTGGTGCTGTGCAACCCGCCGTTCCACCAGCAGCAGGTGGTGGGCGACTTCCTCGCCTGGCGCATGTTCCAGCAGGCCCGGGAGGCGCTGGTGGTGGGCGGCGCGCTGTATATCGTCGGCAACCGCCACCTGGGCTATCACAGCAAGCTGGCGCGGCTGTTCCGCGGCGTCGAACAAGTGGCGGCGACGCCCAAGTTCGTGATCCTCAAGGCACGCAAGTAACAGGCAAAAAAAACCCTCCGCAGGCGGAGGGTTGAAACCGTGCCGCAAGGCAACGGGATGGGATGATCAGTGGGTGGTCAGGCCCGCAGCATTCATGAACAGGCGCATCAGGCTGGCCACCACGAACAGGGCCAGTACGCTGCCACCCCAGATCATCGCCAGCCAGCCCAGGCGCTGCCACAGCGGTTTCTTTTCCGCCTGTTCGATTTCCTGCAAAGAGTGTTTACCGCTCATGATTGCAACTCCTGCCTAACCCGAATTCCCGTAGGGCCCGGCTTGCCAGCGAAAGCGCCAGCAGCCGGCTCCCGCCTAGTGGTAACCGTCTTCGTGGGTGACCTTGCCGCGGAACACGTAGTAGCTCCAGAAGGTGTAGCCCAGGATGAACGGGATGATGAACAAGGTCCCCACCAGCATGAAGCCCTGGCTCTGCGGCGGCGCGGCGGCGTCCCAGATGGAGATCGACGGCGGCACGATGTTCGGCCACAGGCTGATGCCCAGGCCGCTGTAGCCGAGGAAGATCAGCACCAGGGTCAGCAGGAACGGCGTGTAGTGGGCATTGCGGGCCACGGCGCGCAGCAGGCCGTACATGGTCACCAGCACCAGGATCGGCACCGGCAGGAACCAGAACAGGTTCGGCAGGGTGAACCAGCGCGCGGCGATCTCGGCGTGGGCCAGCGGCGTCCAGATACTGACGATGCCAATCACCGCCAGCACCACATAGGCCAGGGGCCGAGCAATGTCATGCATTTGCTGCTGCAGCTTGCCTTCGGTCTTCATGATCAGCCAGGTGCAGCCGAGCAAGGCATAGGCCACCACCAGCGCCAGGCCGCAGAACAGGGTGAAGGGGGTCAGCCAGTCCAGCGAGCCGCCGGCGAACTGCCGGTTGACCACCGGCAGGCCATCGATGAACGCCCCCAGGGCCACACCCTGGAAGAAAGTCGCCGCCAGCGAACCGCCGATGAAGGCCTTGTCCCAGATATGGCGCTTGTCGTCCTTGGCCTTGAAGCGGAACTCGAAGGCCACGCCGCGGAAGATCAACCCCACCAGCATCAGGATCAGCGGCAGGTAGAGCGCCGAGAGCACCACCGAATAGGCCAGCGGGAAGGCGCCGAACAAGGCCGCGCCCCCCAGCACCAGCCAGGTTTCGTTGCCGTCCCAGACCGGGGCGACGGTGTTCATCATCACGTCACGGTCGCGCTCGTCCTTGACGAACGGGAAGAGAATCCCGATCCCCAGGTCGAAGCCGTCCATGACCACGTACATCATGATGCCGAAGATGATAATCACGGCCCATAACAGCGGAAGATCAATACCCATGACTCAGTTCCCCTTGTTCAGGCGGGTGCCGTGGTCGGCGTCGTGGTCATCGTCGGCTGCGGACAGCGGACGGGCCGGGGTACGTTTCTGCCCGGGACCACCGTGGCTGGTTTCGGCACCTTCGTTGGTGACCGGACCTTTGCGCACCAGGCGCATCATGTAGCCGATACCCACGCCGAACAGCGAGAAGTACACCACCACGAACAGCGCCAGGGTGATGCTCATCTGCACAAAGCTGTGCCCGGACGAGGCATCCGCCGTGCGCATCAGGCCATAGACCACCCACGGCTGACGGCCGATCTCGGTGGTGAACCAGCCCGCGAGGATCGCGATCAGCCCGGATGGGCCCATCCACAACGCCAGGTACAGGAACGGGCGCGAGGTGTAGAGGGTGTCGCGCTTGCGCAGCCAGAGGCTCCACAGGCCGGTGAAGATCATCAGCATGCCCAGGCCGACCATGATCCGGAACGACCAGAAGACGATGGTCGAGTTGGGCCGGTCCTCGGGCGGGAACTCCTTGAGCGCCGGCACCTGCTTGTCCAGCGAGTGGGTGAGGATCAGGCTGCCCAGGTAGGGGATTTCCACCGCGAAACGGGTCTTCTCGGCCTTCATGTCCGGCCAGCCGAAGAGGATCAGCGGGGTCGGCTCGTTGCCGACGTTTTCCCAGTGGCCTTCGATCGCGGCAATTTTCGCCGGCTGATGCTTGAGGGTGTTGAGGCCGTGGAAGTCGCCGATCACCGCCTGCACCGGCGCCACGATCAGGGCCATCCACATCGCCATCGACAGCATGCGACGAATGGCCGGGTTGTCGCGGCCCCGTAGCAAGTGCCAGGCTGCCGACGAGCCGACGAAGAACGCCGTGGCAACGAACGCGGCGACCGCCATATGCGCCAGGCGATAGGGGAATGACGGGTTGAAGATCACCGCCAGCCAGTCGACCGGGATCACCTGGCCGTTGACGATTTCATAGCCTTGCGGGGTCTGCATCCAGCTGTTGGACGAGAGGATCCAGAAGGTCGAGATCAGGGTACCGATGGCCACCATCACCGTGGAGAAGAAGTGCAGCTTGCGCCCGACCTTGTTCCAGCCGAACAGCATCACACCGAGGAAACCGGCTTCCAGGAAGAAGGCCGTGAGCACTTCATAGGTGAGCAAGGGGCCGGTGACCGACCCGGCAAAGTCCGAGAAACGGCTCCAGTTGGTGCCGAACTGGTAAGCCATCACCAGGCCGGAAACCACACCCATGCCGAAGTTGACGGCGAAGATCTTCGACCAGAAGTGGTAGAGATCACGGTAGGTGTCGTCGCGGGTTTTCAGCCACAGGCCCTCGAGTACCGCCAGGTAACTCGCCAGGCCGATGGTGATCGCCGGGAACAGGATGTGGAACGAGATGGTGAACGCGAATTGAATTCGGGCGAGATCAAGCGCCTCTAAACCGAACATAAGCTTTCCTCTATCAGGTAATACCGGCTGCGGGCCAAGGGCCAGCGCCTACTGCCCCCACGGATATGGAGTTCGGCGAATTCGGATTCGTTCTTTTTTAAACCATCGCAACGTAGGGATTCTGGCCCTTGGGCCGCCACATCAAACCACTGGAAAAGGTTTTGATCTGGGTCAAGCAACGTTAAAAGAGTAGTCCTATTTTCGGCGCACAACTCTGTGGTTATTTGCCGCGTGACAGCTTGCCTCACCCTCTCAAGTTCGGGGTTTTCCCGGCGTTTTCCCACGCAAAACGCCTATAGCCGCTGCTGAGCCTGCGACGCGGCGAAAGGCCGGGCCGCGTTCGGTACGCAGGGTCTTGCCTGGCGATTGCCCGTCGAACCTGCGGCGTATTCAAGATCCTGGCGTCTCCTCCGGAGCCGTTCGCAGCCTGCGGCAGCGGCTACAAGGGTTGGCGGCCCGGCATGGGAGCAAAAAAGAAGATAGATGCGCAGCTAACGATTTTCCCGCGCACCGCAACTATTGGTTACATCTTGGTGATAACCTCGTTGCACTCCCGCTCAGATTGACCGCCCGATGCCCAGCCAAACGCCTCTGTTACTCCGTCACCATCGCCCGTTCATCGCTTTCTGGCTGGCCCGGATCTTCACCGCCAGCGGTTTCCAGATGCTCACCGTGGCCATCGGCTGGAACCTCTACCAACTGACCGGCAACGTGCTCGACCTGGGCCTGGTGGGACTGGTGGAGTTCGCCCCGCGCGTGCTGTTCATGCTGCACACCGGGCATGTGGCCGATCGCTACGACCGGCGCCGGGTAGCGGCGATCTGCCAGTCGCTGCAAGCCTTGATCGCCCTGGCCCTGGCCGTCGGCAGCCTGACCGACAGCGTCACCCGGGAAATGATCTTCATCCTGGCCTTCCTCCTCGGCGGCGCCCGCTCCTTCGAGATGCCCACCACCCAGGCCCTGCTGCCGAGCATCGTGCCCGCGGCGCTGTTTCCCCGGGCGGTGGCCGCTGCGCAATCGGCGCAACAGTCGGCGACCATCGTCGCCCCGGCCCTGGGCGGGTTGCTGTATGCCTTCGGCAGCGTCTGGGTCTACGGCCCCACCGTGGTCCTGTACCTGATCGCCTGCCTGCTGATGCTCAACCTGCCGGCGCGGCAGACGCCGCTGAACAAGGGCAAGGCCACCCTCGACTCGCTGCTGGCGGGCATCCGCTTCATCCGCAGCCGCCCGGACATTCTCGGCGCCATCTCCCTGGACCTGTTCGCGGTCCTGCTGGGCGGTGCCACCGCACTCTTGCCGGTGTTCGCCAAGGACATCCTGCTCACCGGCCCCTGGGGCCTCGGGCTGCTGCGTTCGGCGCCGGCGGTGGGGGCCTTGCTGATGTCGCTGTGGCTGGCGCGTTTTAGCGTCGAGCGCAAGGTCGGGCGGGTGATGTTCACCGCGGTCGGGGTATTCGGCGTGGCCACCATCGCCTTCGGCCTCTCGACCTCGTTCTGGTTTTCCCTGGCGGTGCTGGTGGTGCTGGGGGCGGCGGACATGATCAGCATGGTGATCCGCGCGTCCTTCGTGCAGCTGGAAACCCCGGACGAAATGCGCGGCCGGGTCAGCGCGGTGAACGGCTTGTTCATCGGTGCTTCGAACCAGCTGGGGGAATTTGAATCCGGGCTGACCGCCCACTGGTTCGGCACCGTGCCGGCGGTGGTGCTGGGCGGGGTCGGCACGCTGGTCGTGACCGGGGTCTGGATCAAGCTGTTCCCGACCCTGGCCCAACGCGACCGGATGATCGAATCAGTCGAGGAATCCAAGGCCTGAAGCCGCGCCGGGCGGGCGCGGCCAGGTTCAAGCCTCAGTGGCTGGGCTGAGCCTCAGCAGCGGCTCGCCATTTCGCCGCCTCCAGCAGGTCGCTGTAGCCAGCCCTCTCCAACAAGAATCAGCGCACGCAACCACCTCGTAACAGCTTGTTGATCATTCTCTGCAATACAAAACCGCTACGAAGCGTGTAAGGTATCGCCTTACACTCGCTCCCCATGATCAAGTCCTTTCAGCACAAAGGCCTGCGCGCCTTCTATGAAACCGGATCGACTCGTGGAATACGGGCTGAGCATGCACGCCGGCTGGCCCGCCAGCTGTCGTTCATGGATCACGCCAGCGAACCGGCAGACCTCAACCTGCCGGGCTGGCGGCTGCACCCACTCAGGGGCGACCTGCACGGCTATTGGTCCCTGGTGGTGTCCGGCAACTGGCGAGTGATCTTTCGTTTCGTAGGTTCGGATATCGAACTGGTCGATTATCTGGACTACCACTGAACAGGAGGCAGGATCATGCCCATTCACAACCCACCCCACCCCGGTGACACCCTGCGCCTGGATGTCCTGCCTGAGCTGGGCATCAGCGTGACGGAGTTGGCCCGGCATATCGGCTATGCCCGCCCGCATCTGTCCAAGGTGTTGAACGGCCATGCGCCGATCCGCGCGGAACTGGCGGTCCGCCTGGAACGCGCCGGAATCGGCAAGGCCAAGGTCTGGCTGGCGGTGCAGGCCGATTACGACATCTGGCACACCGAGCAGGAGTTGCAACCGGTGATCGAGCCTATCGCGGCCCATGTCGGCTGAGCCCTATACCAGCAACTCTCCAGCCACCTGGGCGCGCTTGGCGCGACCGCACAGCGCCTCCACCAAGGCCAGGGCAAACGCCAGGGCGGCGCCGGAACCCTGGGCGGTGATGCAGTTGCCATCCACCACCACCGGCTGGTCGACAAAGCTGCAGCCCAGCAGCTGATGGCTGGCACTGGGCAGGCAGGTCATGCGCCGCTGGCGCAGCACGCCATAGGCCTGCAAGGCCAGGGCCGGCGCTTCGGCGATGCCGGCGAACAGGCGCCCCGCTGCTGCCTGGTCCTTGACCAGTTGCATCAGCGGTTGGTGGCTCGCCAGGTGCTGGGCGCCCACCGCGCCGCCAGGCAATACGATCAGATCGAAGCGCTGGGCCAGTACATCCACCAGCATGGCGTCGGCGGTGAGCCGTGTGCCCCGGGCGCAGGTGAGCATGCGCCGGTTTTCGACGCTGGCCGCCAGCACTTCGAGTTCGGCACGGCGCAGGACATCGATCAGGGTCACGCTTTGCAGATCATCGATGCCTTCGGCAAGGGTGACCAAGGCTCTGAAGGTCATGGGGATGACTCCACAAGGAACGTCTTCAGAGCTTAGTCAGCTTTGCCCCGAACCGTTCGCCGCTACCTGATGTAGATCTGCGCGCCGAGGGTATTGCCCGGCGCGTTGATCGAGGTGTTGCGGAAACTGAAGGTGCCTTCCTGCTTGCCCGCCAGGTCGAACACATAGATGTAGCCGACGGTGATCCCGGAGTTGCCGCAAGGCACATAGCTGGAACCGTCCTCGCACACGGCCGAACGGGTGCCGTCGACTTCAAATCCGTCCAGGGTCACATGGGGCTCGCGGCCGTAGCCGATCTCCAGCACATAGACCTTGATGTTCGGTCCGCTGTGATCGCACTGGGTCCGTTCACGGCCGTCGGAAACGTCCTCCAGGCCGCAGGAAGGTGACAGCACCTTGAGAATCTCCACCCGGCTCAAGGGTGGCGCCGAGCGAGCCAAGGCCGGAGTCGTCAGCCAGCAGGCCGCTGCTCCCACCAACGCCAACGCGATCATTTTCACTGTGCTGCGCATAAATCCTCCCTTGAAAGCAGGGCGCAGTATGCGCTACTTGCCAGCGGGGCAAAACATCGCCGACGATCGCAGCCATTGGCCCACGCTGCTGGTATGATGCGCGGCTTTTTCCGACCCAGGGCAAATCCGCAGGCACCTTATAAAGTCTGTGCTTTGCTGTTGGAGTCGATACATTCACGGCGCCCGGCGGCGCCACGGGGAGCAGACATGCTGGAAAGGCTGTTTCAACTCAAGGCACACAACACCAACGTGCGCACCGAGATTCTTGCGGGCGTCACCACCTTCCTGGCCATGGCCTACATCCTTTTCGTCAACCCGAGCATCCTCGGCGAAACGGGCATGGACAAAGGCGCGATTTTCGTTGCCACCTGCCTGGCGGCGGCCATCGGTTCCACCGTCATGGGCCTGATCGCCAACTACCCGATCGCCCTGGCACCGGGCATGGGCCTGAACGCCTTCTTCACCTACACCGTGGTCCTGCACATGGGCCACACCTGGCAAGTGGCGCTGGGTGCGGTGTTCATTTCGGCGGTGCTGTTTTTCATACTGTCGATCTTCAAGATCCGCGAATGGATCATCAACAGCATCCCCCTGCCCCTGCGCTCGGCGATTGCCGCCGGTATCGGCCTGTTCCTGGCGCTGATCGCCCTGCATAACGCCGAGATCGTGATCGGCAACAAGTCGACCCTGGTGGGCCTGGGCGACCTGAGCAAACCGGCCCCGATCCTCGCGGCCCTGGGCTTTGCCCTGATCGTGGCCCTGGAAGCCCTGAAAGTGCGCGGCGCCGTGCTGATCGGCATCCTCGCGGTAACCCTCGTCTCCATTCTCATGGGCGTCACCCCGTTCGGCGGCGTGACCTCGATGCCACCGTCCCTGGCCCCGACCTTCCTGCAGCTGGACATCAAGGGCGCCCTGGACATCGGACTGATCAGCGTGATCTTCGCCTTCCTGTTCGTCGATCTGTTCGACAACTCCGGCACCCTGATCGGCGTGGCCAAGCGCGCCGGACTGATGGGCAAGGACGGCCACATGCCGAAAATGGGCCGGGCGCTGATCGCCGACAGCACCGCGGCCATGGCCGGTTCCCTGCTGGGCACCTCGACCACCACCAGCTACATCGAATCCGCTGCGGGCGTGAGCGCCGGCGGCCGCACCGGCCTGACCGCCATCGTGGTGGCGATCATGTTCCTGCTGGCGCTGTTCTTCTCGCCACTGGCGGCCAGCGTGCCCGCCTTCGCCACCGCGCCGGCCCTGCTGTTCGTGGCCGTGCTGATGACCTCGGGCCTGGCGGAAATCGACTGGGACGACATCACCGTTGCCGCTCCCGTGGTGGTCACCGCCCTGGCCATGCCTTTCACTTACTCCATCGCCAACGGCATTGCCTTCGGCTTTATCGCCTGGACCGTGATCAAACTGCTGTCGGGCCGCGCCCGTGAGCTGAACGCGCCCCTGGTGATTCTGTCGATCCTGTTCGTGATCAAGCTCGGTTACCCCGCATGACTTTTGACGCCGCAAGCTACAACAGCCAGTTGAACGACAAGGTCGCGCGCCTGCGTGACCTGCTGGCGCCTTTCGATGCGCCCGAGCCCCAGGTCTTCGACTCGCCCTTGCAGAACTTCCGCCTGCGTGCCGAATTCCGCCTGTGGCGCGAAGCCGGTGAGCGGCACTACGCGATGTTCTCCCAGGACGACAAGCGCACGCCGATCCTCATCGAGGAATTCCCCATCGCCAGCCAGCGCATCAACCAGTTGATGCCCCGGCTCAAGGCCGCCTGGCAAGCCAGCGCGCCCCTGAGCCATAAGCTGTTCCAGGTGGAGTTCCTCACCACCCTGGCGGGCGACGCGATGATCACCCTGTGCTACCACCGCCCGTTGGACGAGCACTGGCACAAGGCGGCGAGCCAATTGGCCGCCGACCTCAACGTCAGCGTGATCGGCCGCTCCAAGGGCAAGCGCGAAGTCATCGGCCAGGACTACGTGGTGGAAAAGCTCGACGTCGGCGGGCGTACCTTCAGCTACCGCCAGCCCGAGGGCGCCTTCACCCAGCCCAACGGCACGGTGAACCAGAAGATGCTCAACTGGGCCTATGAAGCCCTGGGCGAACGCCAGGACGACCTGCTGGAGCTGTACTGCGGCAACGGCAACTTCACCCTGCCCCTGGCCACCCGGGTGCGCAAGGTGCTGGCCACCGAGATCAGCAAGACCTCGGTCAACGCCGCGCTGAGCAACCTCAGCGAAAACGCGGTGGATAACGTCACCCTGGTGCGTCTGTCCGCCGAAGAGCTGACCGAAGCCCTGAACGAGGTGCGTCCGTTCCGCCGCCTGCAAGGCGTGGATCTGAAGAGCTACGAATTCGGCAGCGTGTTCGTCGACCCGCCCCGGGCCGGCATGGACCCGGACACCTGCGAACTGACCCGGCGTTTCGACAACATCCTGTACATCTCCTGCAACCCGGAGACCCTGGCGGCCAACATCGCCCAACTGCACGACAGCCACCGCATCACCCGCTGCGCGCTGTTCGACCAGTTCCCCTGGACTCACCACATGGAATCCGGGGTCCTGCTGACCCGCCGCTGATCGGCCCTGCGTCAATCAACAGCCGTCCTCGCGACGGCTGTTGGCATTCTGCCGCCCGCCCCCTGCACAGGAGCCGGCTTGCCGGCGATGGGCCCCCTGGGACATGCGCCGTGCTGGCGGGTGCTTTCGCTGGCAAGCCAGCGCCTACAAGGCCAGGCCTGACGCGCCCCAGCATTGACCACCGCCGCCCCCTGGCTGTGTAAAACGCGGGCGACGGCGGTGTATCAAGCCGACACTCAGGCGGCCAGGGCCCAGTCCAGGGCCATGCCCGGTACGCCCACCAGGCTGATATCGGTCGCGACTGCGGCAGCCGGGGTGGCGTGGGCAACGCCGGCCGCGGCCAGGTCGTCAAATGTCGAGTTCAGCGACAGGCTGGGGTCGATGGCCTTGAGCAGGGCATCGATCTCGCCGGCCAGGGCCGAGCTGTCACCGCTCATCAGGCCGTAGACCACCTTGTGCACTTCGCCTGCACGCCCTTCCTCCTTCAGGCTGTCGAGGCCCAGGTTGCTGAAGCTGACTTCCTGGCTGACCAGGTGGTAGTTGCTGCCCGCACCACCGGCGAGGGTGTCGCCCAGGGAGAGGGTGTCCACCGAGCCCCACAGGGTATGGCTCGGGTTGCTGAACAGGGTGTAGTGCAGGTTGCCGTCGGCAACGAAGGCGGCGTCGCTGGCGGTGCTCTTGATCGCGTACTGGGTGCCGTCGAACGGGCCCGGGTTGAAGCCGCCGGTGTTGGTGCCATCGACCACTTCGCCTGGGCGGTGGTTGACGTCACCGAAGTAGGCCGACCAGTCAGTCAGGTATTGCGCAACAGTATTACCGCCGTAGGTAGCGCTGTAAGAGATCGAAATGCTCATGCAAAACTCCAATACATAGGTGGGTCATGGCCGCAGCACGCCAATGCCTGCTGCGGTTTTGCCCGGCAACGGGCAAAAGCGCTCAGAACTGATATTCCACGCTGCCCTGCAGGGTCCGGCCGCGGCCGAGGGTGAAGGCCAGGACATCGCCGAGGGGCACCAGGTAGGCGCGGTCGGTGACGTTTTCCATGGCCAGGCGCAGGGTCAAGTCTTCAGTGGCCCGGTAGCTGCCATACAGGTCGTAGACGGTGTAGGGCTTCCAGTCGGCCGGGTAGACGCCGGTCTGGCTCACGGTGCCGGTGGCGGAACCGGCGATCGAGTAGCCGGCGCTGTAGCGGGCCCGAGCACCGATATCCAGCTTGCGTTCGAAAAAGCGCGCGCCCAGGGTCAGGGTGCCGCGGTCCATGGGCATGTGTTCGGCCGAGCCGAGGATCGCGGCATTGCAGCGGCTGGCCTGGTTGGCGGCCTCATCGGGGCGCATACCGGTGACGATCGCGCCACGCCCGGTGCCGCTCTTCACCGGCTGGGTCACGCCTCCCAGCCAGGCGACTTTCGTGCAGAAATCGTTGTCGCCGATCATGTGGGTGTAGTTCAGCTGGCCGTAGGCGCGGCCGGTGTCATAGTCCAGCTGGTATTCCACGCCCTTGAAGCGGGTACTGCTGAGGTCGTTGACGTAAGCGCTGTTGCCGATGCCGGGCGAACCGTAGCCGGGGGGCTGCACGCCCATGGCCATATAGATGAAGTCGTCGACCCGGGTATCGAAGTAGGCCACCTTGATTCCCAGGCGGTCATCGTTGAACCAGAGGTTTTCCTTGAAGACGTTGACCCCCGCTTCCCAGGTGGTGGAGCGCTCCGGCTTGAGAAACGGGTTGGGGAAGGTGCTCTCCGAGCCGCCGCCGTGGGGCCGGCCGCTGATCATGGTTTCGGTCACCGCCGGGGGCCGCCAGCCCTTGCCATAGCTGGCGAACAGTTGCAGCCACTCGACCCCGGGCTTGAGCGACAGGCCGAAGGTCGGCGAGAAGCGCCCTTCCTGGCTGTCGATGTCGTAGGCCACGGGCACCGAGACCTGCTGCGGCGTCTTGCCGATGACAAAGGTGCGGGTGTTGATCCCGGTCTCGCCCCGCAGGCGGTAGCGGTCGTAGCGCAGCCCGGCATTGAGGTTCAGCCAGCCGTCGTAGTCGAAATCCAGCCGCGTGAACAGGCTGCCCAGGGCCCGGTCGCCCTCGGGGGTCATGCTCGCCGCCGGCGAGGCGTTGACCGCCGAACCCTTGGGCACCGGCTGGCTGGAGTCGGGGCGGACCTTGTCATAGAAGAACTCCAGGCCGTAGTTGGCCTTGAGCGTGGACAACTCCCCCAGGGCAAAGGTCGAGGTGTTCTGCGCCTGCGCACCGTAGGTGTCGGTCTGGTAGGTGATCGAATAGCCCGGGCTGCTGCGGCGGGTCAGGGTGCTCTGGTCGTTACTGTTGTCGACGTAGTAGAGCTTGGCCTTGAAATCGATCAGCGGGTTGTCCGGGGTGTAGCTGTAGTCGAGGCCGACGTTCTGCGAATGCACCTTGCTGCTGCCGAGCTTTTCCCAGAGCCGCTCCTGGTTCTCGGTGTTCATCATGTTGGCGTCGTCGTAGGCCACCTCGGTGCTCAGGTAGCTCAGTTGCAGACGCTGGTCCTGGGGCAGGTTGAGCCCCAGTTTGGCCAGGCGTGAGCGCATCACCGAAGCGGAATAGGCCACCTTGGAGTGCTTCACCCGGTCATTGATCGACGGGTCCATCCAACTGCCGGTGCGCAATTCACCGATGCCGCCACGGGTCCCCGGCCGGTAGTCGCCCAGGTGCCGCTCACTGGCGGCCAGCAGCATGTCCCAGGCTTGGGTGCCGATGGCGAAGGCGGAGCTGCCGATGAAGTGAGTGCCGTTGCTGCGGCCGCCCAGGCCCGTGGTCAGGCGGATCCGGCCACCAAGCTCCTGGCCGGGCTTGAGCAGGTCGCGGGCCTCAAGGGTGCGAAAGTTGGCGACTCCGCCGATCACCCCGGCGCCGCCCATGGTCGAGGTCGCGCCCTTCTCCACCACCACTTCGGAGAGCAGCTCGGGGTCGACATAGAGGGTGCCGTTGCGCTGCTGGTGGCCGCTTTGCTGATAGTTCTGGCGCATGCCGTCCACCGACATGTTGACCCGGCCATAGTCCTGCAGGCCGCGGATGTTCACCGACAAGCCGGGGTCCTGCTGGCTGACGGCCGAGTACACGCCGGAGGTTTCCTCCAGCATCTCGGCGGCATGCCGCGGTGGATTGCGATCCAGTTGCTCGCGGCCGACCATGCTCACCGAGCGCGGCGCGTTGTATACCCAGTCGCTCTGGCGACCTTCAGGGTCAGCGGAAACCGTGGTGGGGGCCAGGGCCAGGGCGCCATCACGCACGGCTTCCACCCGGCTCAGGGTCACCTGGCGCTCACCGCTAAAGCGGTACTCCACTGGGGCATTGCCCAGCAGGCGGGCCAGCCCGTCCTCAGCGCCGTAGCGCCCCTTGAGTGGCGAACTGTGCAAGCCATGCAGGCGCAGGCTGTCGAACAGCACTTGCACCCCGGCCTGCTCGGCAAACAGCAGCACGGCACTGCCCAGGGCCTGGGCGGGAATATCGAAATCCAGCTCGCGTGGCTGCTGGGCACGCAGCGGGGCAGAGCCGACAGGCTCCGCCGCGTGCAGCAGAGCGCTTCCCGCCAACAGTCCTGCTACGCCCAAGTGGATGGCCAGGGCCAACCGACTTGCGGCGTGAACTCGAGTGCGACGGCCTACCCTCATGTCCCTGATTCCTGCGCTGGCTATTTTTGCTTATGCGAATGCATCTCAATTAGCTAGACGTGCCAGGCCGGAAAACTCAGTAAGGTTTTTTCCGATTATTTTTCAGGGATAGGGAAAGAGGCCCGCAGGCCTCAGTAAATCAGGCTGACGCCGGCCAGGTCGAAACGTTGCACCTGCAGCTCCTGGGTCAGGGTGACCAGGGCGGCGTCGAGCATGTCCAGGCGGAAGACCGCGCTGACCTGCCGCTGGGCCAGGGCCCTGTTGGCCAGCACCACCCGCCCGGGGCGATAGCGATTCAGACGCTCCACCACCACGCCCAGGGGCTGGCGATCGAACACCAGCACACCGCGCCGCCAACTGGTGGCCCGTTGCAGGTCGAGCCCATCGAGGGCGACCACGCCTGACTGCGGGTCATAGCGCACGCTCTGCCCTTGCTGCACAACCTGCTCGCCAGTGCCACCCTGCGCCGGGGCATCCAGGCTCACCGCGACACTGTGCTGCAACACCCCGACCCAGGCTTGCTGGTCGCTCTCCCGACCGACCACGAAACGGGTGCCCAGGGCCCGGGTCTGGCCACCGGCGCTGCGTACGATGAAGGGGCGCTTTTCCTCGCCGACCATGGGCGCCACGTCAAACACCGCGGAACCGGCCAACAGCTGGACCTGACGTTTCTCGTCGCTGAAATCCAGACTGATGGCGCTGTCCGAATCCAGCTCCACGGTGCTGCCATCGGCCAGTTGCACGCCGCGCACCTGGCCTTTTCCGGTCAGGTAGTCGGCTTGCAGGTACAGCAGCGCCTGCGGCCCTTGCAGCCAGCCCAGGGCGACCGCCAGCACCAGCACGGCCGCGCTGGCAACTCGTGGCAGCAGACGCCGGCGGCGCGCTCGATGCGCCGCCGGCCTTCCTGCCTGACGCCGTGGCGGCGCCGTGCCGGCCAGCTCCGGGTCCAGGCGCAGCTCTCCCAGGGCTTCCCAGGTCTGCCGGGCAAACGCCAGGGCCTCGGGGTGACGCGGGTCGGCGGCCTGCCACTGGGCAAGCTGCGCCTGCTCGACGGCGCTCAGCCCTCCCGCCTGCAAACGCACCGCCCAGTCGGCAGCGGCCTCGGTGATACTGCGCTCTTGCGGACCCTGGCTATTCACGTGTGAATCTCGATTTCTCGTTATACATAAGCAGTGACGTCTGACCCCGACTTTTACCGTAACTCACTGGTCAACCGGCCGACCGTCGGTAGCCTGCAGGCGTTGCATCACATAGGCCAGTGCCCGGGCCAGGTGCTTTTGCACCGAGCTGTCGGAAATGTTCAGGTGCCGGGCCACCTCGGCGTGGGTCATGCCTTCAATGCGGTTTAGGCGAAAGATTTCCCGGGTCCGCGGCGGCAGTTCCGTGATCGCCTGTTTCAGTGCCTTGCGCTGTTGCTGCGCCATCGCCTGAGCCTCCAGCCCGGCCGCCTCATCCTCGATGTCGGCCAGCACTTCATGGGGCACGGTCTGTGTCTTGCGCCGCGCTTCCTGACGTACATGGTCGATCAGCAGGTTGTTCGCCGTGCGGTAGAGATAGCCCTGGGAGTTGTCGATCCGCTCGCCGTGCCGATGCTCGGCCAGCCGCAGGAAACTCTCCTGCACCAGATCTGCGGCCAACTGCGGGTCCCGTACCTTGCGCGCCAGATACCCACGCAAGGCAGCGGCATGCTTGAGAAACAGTCCCTTGAGATCCACGTCCGACAAACCTACTCCCTGGAACATGAAGGAAATTGCCGGGCATCTTAAGATCAGTCGAGAATGATTTTCAATTGATATCAATATTCATTGGCGATCCACTCTGGCGCCGGTCAACCTCATTCCGGCGCCTGGGCCGGCGCCTCCACCTTGCGCGGCCGGCCGCCCTTCTTGCCGTTAAGGCGCGCCGCCCGAGCCTTGGCCGCGCTGCTTTGCCGACCGTTGCGGGACGCGACCAACTGGGTCGCCAGTTTCATCAGCGGCTCGCTGGCAGACAGCAGCCCGACAATCGACACCTGCAGGTCAACAGCCTCATGGCACACCGCCGTGGCGGAAAAGCCCAGCTGCAGTTGCTGCAACTGGGTGTCGCTCAGCGCCGCCAGCTCGGGATAGTTGTCCACCGGTAGATGAATCGAACTGCCATCGGCAAAGCCCAGGCACAGGCACCCGGCGGCATAGCTCAAGGTGCTGACTTGCAAACCCGCGTCATGACGCGCTTCACCGCGTTCGACCGCTTGATCCAGCAACGCCTGGGTCAAAGGCACATCGACCGGCACCGCTGCTTTGATGACTTTCATAGTTCGATCTCCACTCCTTGCGCCGCGCCCACCAGGGTCAGGCGCGTCAGGTTTCGTTGTTCCACGTAGTGCGCCGACTCGATCAGGTACACCCTGCAGCCGGCGCTTGAACGTTCCACCACAGCGTTCGCTTGCCAATCCCACAACTGCTGCTCAAGGCACAAGGTACGCAGCTTGCTCCACCAGATACGCCGAGCCAGATGCACCCGTTGCGTCAAGGCCTGGCGCAAGCCCTCAAGGACTGCCAGCGCCGGGCGACGACCATGGGGGACAACGTCCCAGAGCTCGACGCCGTTGTGCCAGAAGCTGAAGCGAAAACGGGCACTCCAACGACCGCCATCCACATGCACATGGGGTGGGCAATGTTCGTCACGCAACATGACGACGACCGCATAGCCCTTGTAAACGAACACTTTCATGCTAACCCATCCGTTAGGTTATTGAGTCCAAAGACTCATGTTTCCATGATTAATCCGACCACTGGCCTGAAAGAGCAGCAGGAGGTGACCTGCTTGAGGTTAGCCCCGGAGAGGGCCAGGGCAGCCTTACGGCAGTTGCAAAGTCGTCAGCATTTATTGCCGGGCAGGGCCTTGCCACGGCCATCGCCCATAACAGCGTTCGATTATCGAACACTTAATCAACCTTCCCGGCCTCGGCTCTCGGCCATCAATTGACCAAATTAACCAGTTAGTACAATTTACCTCCCCAGCGCCTCGTACCTTCTCCCGAGGCTGACAATAACAACGGAGATCTACCCCCATGCGTCCTATCGTTCTGGTGCTCAACGGCCCGAACCTGAACCTGCTCGGCACTCGTGAACCGGCGACTTACGGCCACGAAACCCTGGCCGATGTCTCTGCCTTGTGCGGCCGTGCCGCCGAGGAATTCGGCCTGGCCGTGGAATTTCGCCAGACCAACCACGAAGGCGAATTGCTCGACTGGATCCACGCCGCCCGCGGCCGCTGCGCCGGCATCGTGATCAACCCTGCCGCCTGGACCCACACCTCGGTGGCGATCCGCGATGCCCTGGTAGCCAGTGAGCTGCCGGTGATCGAAGTGCACCTGTCCAACGTCCACGCCCGCGAACCCTTCCGCCATCACTCCTTTGTCTCGGGCATCGCCCTGGCGGTGATGTGCGGCTTCGGCAGCCACGGTTATCGCCTGGCGCTGGAACACTTCAGCCTGCGGTTCAAGGAGCAAGGTCTATGACAGGCCCTACAGGCGTACTCGCCGGACTGATCGGTGCCGGCATCCAGGCTTCGCGCACCCCGGCCCTGCATGAACACGAAGGCGATGCGCAAAACCTGCGCTACCTGTACCGGCTGATCGACCTGGACCAACTGGGGCTCGACAGCAGCGCCCTGCCCGACCTGCTCCAGGCCGCCGAACGGATGAACTTCACCGGACTGAACATCACCTTTCCCTGCAAGCAGAGCATCCTGCCGCTGCTCGACGAGCTGTCCCCGGAAGCTCGCGGCATTGGCGCGGTCAACACCGTGGTGCTCAAGGACGGCAAGCGGGTCGGCCACAACACCGACTGCCTGGGTTTTGCCGAAGGGTTCCGCCGTGGCCTGCCAGGCGTGGCCAGACGCCGCGTGGTGCAGATGGGGGCCGGTGGCGCCGGCGCGGCAGTGGCCCACGCCCTGCTCAGTGAGGGCGTGGAACACCTGAGCATTTTCGATGTGGAAAACCAGCGGGCGCAGAGTCTGGCGGACAACCTCAACCAGCACTTCGGTGCCGGTCGGGCCAGGGCCGGCACCGACCTGCCCAGTACCCTGGCCAGCGCCGACGGCCTGGTGAACACCACGCCCATGGGCATGGCCAAGCTGCCGGGCATGCCGGTGCCGCTGGAACTGCTGCGGGCAGACCTGTGGGTGGCCGAGATCGTCTACTTCCCACTGGAAACCGAGCTGTTGCGCAACGCCCGCGCCCTGGGTTGCCGAACCCTGGACGGCGGCACCATGGCAGTGTTCCAGGCGGTCAAGGCGTTCGAGCTGTTCAGCGGCCGGAGCGCCGACCCGCAACGGATGCTGGCGCACTTCCAGAGCATGAATGGCTGAAATGCGCCTGTAGCCGCTGCCGCAGGCTGCGACAGGCCTCGCCGGGGCCTCGGCATCCGTCGGGAAGCTGGCGAGCCTGCGGCTCGTTCGCAGCCTTGGGTAGCGGCTACAGGTACTGCGCCTACTCGGGCTTGAGCTGCAGGCGCGAGAGCAGGCCGATCAGCAGCACGTTGAAGAGAATCATCAGCAGACTGCCGAACAGGCCCACCACATTGATCAGCGCGCTCGGCAGCCAGTCGAATACGCTGAACCCGGTCAGGGACAGCAGGCGCTCGCCGAACCAGAACGAGTCAACGACGATCATCAGGATCAGGATGATTTTCAGCGTGGGAACGGGGTTGCCCATGGTGCCTTCCTTGTCGAGGGGGATGTTGTAGGAGCCGGGGTGGCGATGGCGATCTTACGGACGCTTTCGCTGGCAAGCCAGCTCCTACCGGCAGTGGCGTCAGGCTTGCAGGTAGCGCAGCACCGACTCGCAGATCATTTCCCGGTGCCGTTGCTTGATGGCTTCGTCCGGCAGGTCGATCTGGAAGATCTCGCCAAAGGTATGACGGTTCGACACCCGATAGAAACAGAACGAGCTGATCAGCAAATGCACGTCCAGCGGATCCAGGCCGCTGCGGAACACCCCTTCCTGCGCGCCACGCTCGAGGATCTCGCCCAGGGCATGGAGGATGGTGTTGTTCATCGCCTTGATCACGCCGGACTGCTTGACGTACTCGCCCTTGTGGATGTTCTCGATGCTGACGATACGCACGAAATCGACATTGCGGTCGTGGTGATCGAAGGTGAACTCCACCAGCCGGCGAATCGCCTCCTGCGGCGCCAGTTCCGCCAGGTGCAGGCGGCTCTCGGTGCTGCGGATATCGCCGTAGAGTTTCTCCAGCACCTCGACGTACAGCTGCTCCTTGCTGCCGAAGTAGTAATAGATCATGCGCTTGGAGGTGTGGATGCGCTCGGCGATCGCATCCACCCGCGCGCCGGACAGGCCCTGCTGGACGAACTCTACAATGGCTTCTTGAAGGATGTTCTCGCGGGTCTTTTCCGGGTTGTTCTTGCGACTCTTGCGCGGTTCGAGAGCTGGCTCATCGGGCGCAATCGAGCGTTCACTGGTCATTGTCATTCTGGGCTCACGGCCATCACTGCACACGCGGGCGATTATGGGCCGCGTCCTGTCGCGAAAGAAAGCACAGAGGCGGCGGTTTGCCGCCTCCGGTTACCAATCCGCTACAACTTGGCCTGACGCACCGCGCCACTGCGGGACTTGGCCATGGCCGCCAGACGCACCGCCACGTTGGCCGCGCCATAACCGGCGTAGCCGTTCTTGCGCTGGATGATCTCGAAGAAGAAGCGCCCTTCGAAGGCCTCGGTGTAGACATGGAACAGCTCACCGCCCTGGGCATCGCGGTCATACAGGACGTTGTAGTAGGCCAGCTCGCTGAGGAACTCATCGTCGAAGTCAAAGCGCGCGGCCAGGTCGTCGTAGTAGTTGAGCGGAATGTCCAGCAGCGGCACCCCGGCCTGCTTGGCCCGGCTGACCTCGGCGAAGATGTCGTCGCAATCAAAGGCGATGTGATGCACCCCCGAGCCGCGATAGCTGGACAGCGCATGGGAGATCGCGGTGTTGCGGTTTTCCGAGATGTTCAGCGGCAAGCGGATCGAGCTGCAGCGGCTGCGCAGGGCCCGGCTTTTCACCAGGCCATAGGGATCGGGCAGCACCACTTCATCATCGGCTTCAAAATCCAGCAGGCTCTTGTAGAACAGCGCCCAGCTGTCGAGGCTGTCCGCCGGCAGGGCCATGGCCATGTGGTCGATGCGCTTGAGGCCGCCCTTGGCCTGCACCCCTTCGTACAGGTTGAAATCGGTGGCGTACAGGTGCTGGCCACCCTGCTGCGGGTCCACCAGGTAGATCAGACTGCCATCGGGCTCGCGCACCGCTGCCAGCTCCAGCTCGTTGGGACCGACCAGGCCGCGATAGGGCTGGCCCTTGTAGGCCACCGCCCGCGCCAGGGCCTTGGCACTGTCCTTGACCCGGATGGCCGTGGCACACACCGACGGGCCATGGGCCTCGAAGAAGCTGTGGGCGAAGGAATAGGGCTCGGCGTTGAGGATCAGGTTGATATCGCCCTGGCGCATCAGGCTCACGTTCTTGGAACGATGCTGTCCGGCCTTGGCAAAACCCAGGCGCTCCAGCCAGCTCCCCAGCTTGGCGCCCAGGGCATCGTCCACCGCGAACTCGAGAAACTCGGTGCCGCCATAGGCTTCAACTGCCGGCGGGGCGAACAGGATGTCCAGGTTGGGAACCGGCTGCGCTTCCTGCAGCAGGCGCTCGCGGGTCTTCTCCTCCAGGTACAGCAGGGAACGCAGGCCATCGGCGGCGTTGGCCCGCGGCGGCGCGGCGCGAAAACCGTCGTTGAAGATCTCCAGGGACAGCGGCCCGGTGTAGCCGCTCTTGATGATCGGCGCCAGAAAGCCCGGCAGGTCGAACTCGCCCTGGCCGGGGAAGCAGCGAAAATGCCGGCTCCACTCCAGCACGTCCATGGCCAGGATCGGCGCGTCGGCCATCTGCACGAAGAAGATCTTGTCCCCGGGAATCTCGGCAATCGCCGCCGGGTCGCCCTTGAGCGACAGGGTGTGGAAGCTGTCCAGCAGCACCCCGAGACTCGGGTGATCGGCGCTGCGCACGATGTCCCAGACCTGTTGATAAGTATTCACATGACGGCCCCAGGCCAGGGCCTCGTAGCCGATGCGCAAGCCACGGGCGCCGGCCCGCTCGGCCAGCAGGTGCAGGTCGTCGATGAGGATCTGCCGCTCCCCGAGGCTGTCGGCCTGGGCGTTGCTGCACACCAGCACCAGGTCGGTGCCCAGCTCCTGCATCAGGTCGAATTTGCGTTCGGCGCGTTCCAGGTTGCGCGCCAGGCGATCACGGCGGCAGCCCTCGAAATCCCGAAACGGCTGAAACAGGGTGATGGCGATCCCCAGGTCGGCGCACATCTGCCTGATTTCCCGGGGGCTGCCGTCGTAGTAGAGAAGATCGTTCTCGAAAATCTCCACCCCATCGAACCCTGCGGCGGCAATGGCTTCGAGTTTTTCCGGCAGGGTGCCGCTCAAGGAAACGGTGGCAATGGAACGCTGCATGATTCAACTCCCGGGAAATGACGGCCGGTGGCGCCCGAGCCTTTTATTCGATGGAGCGGATTATTCCACAGCATGATTTAAAGTGTACGAACCAGTTAGTTTTGTGTTCGATTATCGAACAGAATGCCGATTGGCGAATTGACGATTTTTCGGCCACTGCGCACCATCGACAACACATTGAGCTGCCCCGGAAACCGCGGCTTCAATCACCCAGACCCAGAACAGACCATAAAAATTTCAAAAATCGGGTACACCCTCATGCTTGCACTCAACGCCCCGCCCTGCTGCTCATCCCTTTGGCTTGCGCCTGGAACGACCTCAACCGGCACCCTGGATCACGACACGCGACAGCCCTGAGCTGCGGTCGTCCCGATGACGTTCGTCCACCTGCAGCAACGCCGCAACGACGAACCTACCCAGCCGATCAATCACCCAGTCCCCGGCGCACATGCCCTCGCTGACGATTGATCACGCGCCTTAGAGTTCCGACGAGCCCTGGCTCGTCAGTCACTGAACGGATGGCTTACATGATTCCTTCTCAAAGCTCTCGCATCGCCCCGAGCCTGCGTGTTGCCGGCGGTATCGGCGACAAGATCCGCGGCGCCATGGCCGTCGGCAAGACCCGCTGGGGCATGCTCGCCCTGGTGTTCTTCGCCACCACCCTGAACTACATCGATCGCGCCGCCCTGGGCGTGATGCAGCCGATCCTGGCCAAGGAAATGAGCTGGACGGCGATGGACTACGCCAACATCAACTTCTGGTTCCAGGTCGGCTACGCCGTGGGCTTCGTGCTCCAGGGCCGGCTGATCGACCGGATCGGCGTGAAGCGGGTGTTCTTCTTTGCCGTGCTGCTCTGGAGCCTGGCCACCGGCGCCCACGGCCTGGCCACTTCGGCGGCGGGTTTCATGGTCTGCCGGTTCATTCTCGGGCTCACCGAAGCCGCCAACTACCCGGCCTGCGTGAAGACCACGCGCCTGTGGTTCCCGGCCGGTGAACGTGCGGTGGCCACCGGCATCTTCAACGCCGGGACCAACGTTGGTGCGATGTTCACGCCGATGCTGCTGCCCTTGATCCTGCATGCCTGGGGCTGGCAGGCGGCGTTCCTGTGCATGGCCGCACTGGGCGGCATCTGGCTGCTGTTCTGGGGCCTGAAATACTTCAACCCGGAAGATCACCCCAGCGTCAAAGCGTCGGAGCTGGCCTACATCCAGCAACAAGCGGAACCCGAGGAAACCCGCGTGCCCTTCAGCCGCATCCTGCGCATGCGCGGCACCTGGGCCTTCGCCCTGGCCTACTCGCTGACCGCGCCGGTGTTCTGGTTCTACCTGTACTGGCTGCCGCCGTTCCTCAACCAGCAGTACAACCTGGGGATCAACGTGACCCAGATGGGCATCCCGCTGATCATCATCTACCTGACCGCCGACTTCGGCAGCGTCGGTGGCGGCATCCTCTCCTCGTTCCTCATTGGTCGCGGCATGAACCCGATCAAGGCGCGGCTGCTGTCGATGTTCATGTTCGCCTGCTGCATCATCGGCGTGATCATGGCCGCCGGCACCGCCAACCTGTGGCTGGCCGTGTTCGCCATCTCCCTGGGGATCGGCGCCCACCAGGCCTGGACCGCCAACATCTGGAGCCTGGTGATGGACTACACGCCCAAGCACATGATGAGCACCGTGTTCGGCTTCGGCGGCATGTGCGCGGCCATCGGCGGCATGTTCATGACCCAGATCGTCGGCCACATCCTCACCGCCACCAACAACAACTACACCGTGCTGTTCACCCTGATCCCGGCCATGTACTTCATTGCCCTGACCTGGATGTACTTCATGGCCCCTCGCAAGATTCCGCAAGTAGAAGACTGATGCTCCTTTCACGCAGGCCCGCCCAGGGCCTGCGTTTTTTTTATCTGCTTGTGCCCCCTTTTGTTTTCCCACACTCGGAGATCGTCCCATGACGCTGGGTAACCTGAGCATCGCCAAGCGCGCCGTGATCAGCTTCGGCGTGATTGCCCTGCTGGTCCTGCTGCAGGGGCTGTTCGCCCTCAAGCAAGTGGCCGAAGTCCGCGCCACCGGCCAGCACACCGAAAACATTTCCCTGCCCAGCACCCGCTACCTGGGAGAAGTGCGCGACTACGTGCTGAGCATCCGCGTGCTGAGCCTGCGCATGGCCCTCAACCGTGAACCCAAAGTGCTGGAAAGCACCATTGCCCGCCTGCATCAGGTGCAAGCCTGGCTCGACCAGGCCCTGGCCAGGTTCGCGCCGCTGGTGGGCGATCACAACCGGGTGCAGTACGAGACATTCCTCGCCACGGTCAAGAGCTACCAACAGGCCCTGGCCGAGTACGAAGCCCTGTCCCGGGACAATCGCAGCAGCGAGATGACGGCCCTGCTCAACGGCAAGATCCAGGATTACTCGACCCAGACCGGCGACCAGTTCACCGAACTGATGAACCTGACCGCCGAGGAAGTCAGCCAGTCGGCCCAGCGTGCCGACGCGCTGTACACCCAGGTCAAAGTCACGGTGATCGGCGCCCTGCTGGCCGTCGCCGTGCTGACCCTGTGCCTGGCCTGGCTGCTGATTCGCAGCATCGTCATGCCCATCCGCCAGGCCGTGGGCGTGGCCGAACAAGTGGCCGCCGGTGATCTCAGCCGCCCGATCCACAGCGAGGGCAGCGATGAAACCGCGCGCCTGCTCAAGGCCCTGGCCAGCATGCAGGCCAGCCTGCGTGAAACCCTGCAACTGATCAGCAGCACCTCGACCCAACTGGCCGCCGCCGCGCAACAGATGAGCCAGAGCACCCACCAGGACTCCAGCCGCCTGCAGCAGCAACACAACGAAATCGAGCAAGCGGCCACCGCGGTCAACGAGATGACCGCGGCCGTCGAGGAAGTGGCGCGCAACGCGGTGTCCACCTCCGACACCACCCGCCAGTCCACCGCCCAGGCCGCCCAGGGACAGACCCGGGTGATCGAGACCCTGGACTCGATCCAGGCCATGAGCAGCGATGTCGGCACCGCCCTGCAGCAAGTGCAGACCCTGGCCGAGCAGTCACGGGAAATCGGCAAGGTGCTGGACGTGATCCGCGCCATCGCCGAACAGACCAACCTGCTGGCCCTGAACGCCGCCATCGAGGCCGCGCGGGCTGGTGAAGCCGGGCGCGGTTTTGCCGTAGTGGCAGACGAAGTGCGGGCCCTGGCCCATCGCACCCAGCAGTCGACCCAGGAAATCGAACAGATGATCGGCCGGGTCCAGGGCGACACCGACAGCGTGGTGCAGTCCATGCACGGCAACAGTCAGCGGGTGGCCCAGACCCTGTCCATCGCCGAACAGGCCGGGCTGGCCCTGGGGGAAATCACCCGGGCCATGGAGCAGATCCACGAGCGCAACCTGGTGATCGCCAGTGCCTCGGAAGAACAGGCCCAGGTGGCCCGTGAAGTGGACCGCAACCTGCTGAACATCCGCGACCTGTCCCTGGAAAGCGCCGATGCCGCCACGCACACCAACGCCACCAGCCAGGAGCTGTCGCACCTGGCGGCCGGCCTGCAGAACCTGGTGGTGCGCTTCCGCTTCTGAGTCGTCTCAGCGGCGGCGTTGCTGCCAGGCCGCCGCCAGCCCGCTGAGGCAGATCACGGCGATGCCCACTTGGGTAATCCCATCCGGCGTGTGGCTGAACAGCAGCCAGCCCAGCAGCCCGGCAAAGACAATCTGGCAATAGCCGAAGGGCGCCAACAGCGCCGGTGCAGCATGGCGAAAGGCCTGGGTCAGGAACAGGTGGGCGCACATGCCACAGGCCCCCAGCGCCAGCATCAGCACGCCATGGACAATCCCCGGGGTCTGCCAGAAGAACGGCACCAGCGCCGTCATCACCAGGGTGTTGCACAACCCGGCGAAGAAGTTGCTGGTGGTGGGGCTGTCGTGCTCGGCCAGCTTGCGGGTCAGCAGTTGATAGAAGCAGAAGAACAGCGCCGAACAGAACGGCAGCAGCACCGCCGGCGTGAAGAGTTCACCGCCCGGGTGGACGATGATCAGCACCCCGACAAAACCGCAGATCACCGCCAGCCACTGGCCGCGGGTCACCTGCTCGCCGAGCAAGGGCACCGACAACGCGGTGACCAGCACCGGCGCGAGAAAGTTGACCGCCGTGGCCTCGGCCAGGGGGATGAACAGCAGCGCCGAGGTGAACAGCAAGCTGGTGCTGAGCAGGCACAAGGCCCGCAGCACTTGCAGCAGCGGTCGCTTGCTGCGCAGCACCCGCAGGCCGGATTGCGGCAGGAAGATCCCGGCCATCAGCAAGGTGTGGACCAGGTATCGGGCCCAGACCACCATGATCACCGGGAAGAACCCCGAGAGGTATTTGGACAGGGCATCGTGGCTGGCGAACAGGAAGGTCGCCAGGACGATCAGCAGGATGCCCTTGAAAGGCTGATTGACCCCGGAAAGGGGCGTGCTGCGGGTCATGGGCATTCCTTGAAGGTGATTGAAGACACAGCTTCGCCGGCAAGCTGGCTCCTAGCGGGTATTTGTAGGAGCCGGCTTGCCGGCGAAAGCCCTCCCGCCCACTCAGGTCCTGGCCAGCAGCGCGCGAGTTGCATCCAGCGCCATCTGTGCCCGCTGCAAGGCACTCACGCCCTGTTCGAGCAATTGCACCGTGGGAATTTCCAGGCTCAGGGGCAACTCCGGCGGCAGACACTTGAGCAACCCCGCCAGATCACAATCGCCCTGCCCCGGAAAGCGCCGCTCGTTACGGGCCTGGCGCAGGATCTCCTGCATGTCGTCCGGACGCGGCCCGGCCACGTCGCACAACTGCGCGTAACGCAGGCGCGCCGGATCAACCTTGGCCAGGTCCGCCAGACGCGAACCCGAACGGTCGAAATGGAAGGCGTCCACCAGCACGCAGCCATTGTCACGACCGGCGTTTTCCACCACCCGCACGGCCTGCTCCAGGTTGCGCGCGTCGGTCCAGGGCATGAACTCCAGGTGCGGGTGCAACCCGTACTGCCGCGCCAGATCGCACAGGGCGGCGAAGTTGTCGGTCATGCGCGCCTCGTCCGGGTCATTGCCCGCCACCAGCAACTCGCTGGCGGCGAACTCGGCGCCCACCGCCAGCAGCGCTTCGAAGTCCCCCACCCGGGTCTGCGGCTTGAGCCGCAGGATCTCCACATCCAGCACCCGCACGCCGCTATCGCGCAGGCGCGCCAGGGTCTGGCGACGCAAGCCGGCATCCGCCACCAGCGGGAAGTGATGCTCCTCCGGGGTCGCCGGTTCCAGGCGCAGGCCGACATGGCTGTAGCCGGCCCGTGCCGCCACCTCCACCATCTCCGGTGGCGACAGCTCCAGCACGGTCAGGCTGGCCAGGGAAAAAATCCGTTCACTCATCAGTCGTTCACTCAATCGGGGTTGGGGTGCAGGCGCGACCCGTGGCCGCGGCCTGGCGAATCGCTTCGACCAGCGCCAGGGTGCGCGCGGCATCGGCGGCGCTGACCAGGGGCGCGACTTCGCCGCGGACGACTTGGACGAAGTGCAGCAATTGCAAGCGCAGGGCCTCGCCCGGCTCGAAGGCTTCCTGCTGCATCAGCAAGGGTTGATGCCAACCCTCCCCGGCTTCGGCGTAATGCCAGTGCTTGAGCTGGGGAATGCTCAGCGCGCCCTCGGTGCCGGCCAGCAGGTAGCAAGGCTGGTCGGCCTGACGCGGATACACCGGGTTCTCCCCGGCATCCAGCTCCCAGCTCCAGGGCGCGGCCGCGGCATCGGAACCGGTCAGGCTGCCCAGGGCGCCGTTGTCGAACTGCAACAGCACCGCGGCGCAATCTTCGTTGGCGTAGCCACGCACGCTGTTGCTGGTGATGGCCTGCACTTGTCGCACTTCGCCACACAGGTGGCGCAGCAGGTCCAGGTCGTGGATCAGGTTGGTCAGCAACATGCCGGCCCCGGCCTCGCGGCGCCAGGGAATATCGAAGTAGCTCTCGGGTTTGCGCAACTGCCAGAGCGCGGTGACGTTGGTCAGGCGGCCCAGGGCGCCGCTGTGTACCAGAGCATGGGCGCGGGCGATCAATGGATTGTGGCGCCGGTGGTGGCCCACCAGCACCGGCACGCCCGTGTTGCGCGATGCTGCCACCAGCTCGCGTACTTCATCCAGGTGCACGCCCACCGGTTTTTCCAGCAGCACCGGCACGCCTGCGGCCAGGCAATCCAGGGCAGTGCTGACGTGAAGATTGTTGGGATTGGCGACAATCACCGCGTCCGGGCGAATGTCCTTGAGCAAGGTTCGGTGATCGCTGAAATGCGGCACCTGCCATTGCGCGGCGACGGCGAAGGCCTCGGGGCCGGGATCGGCCACGGCACACAGCCGGGCCTCGGCCAGGGTCTTGAGGTGCTGGTAGTGCTGCTGCCCCATGTTGCCAACGCCGATCAGGGCAATGCGCAGTGGCGGGTTCAATGGAAGATCCTCTTGTGATTGTTATAGGGACGATGAATTCCAAATATTTAGAACCCAGGTCCATTTTCATACAAGAGGGATAAAAAATACCGTCCGATTATCGAACGGCTTTGTGCCGAGCCGAGGCTCGTGTAGCCGCTGCCGCAGGCTGCGAACGGCTGTGCAACAGACGCGGCGATATCAAGGCCACCACCTGCTCGACGGTAGATCGCCAGGCAAGGCCCTAGGGGCCTTTGCGCAGCCTCGCAGGCTCGGCAGCGGCTACAGAGGACATACCGAAGCCTTTGTAGCCGCTGCCGCAGGCTGCGAACGGCTGTGCAACAGACGCGGCGGTATCAAGGCCACCACCTGTTCGACGGGAGATCGCCAGGCGAGGCCCTGCGGGCCTTTGCGCAGCCTCGCAGGCTCGGCAGCGGCTACAGAGGACATACCGAAGCCTTTGTAGCCGCTGCCGCAGGCTGCGAACGGCTGTGCAACAGACGCGGCGATATCAAGGCCACCACCTGCTCGACGGGAGATCGCCAGGCAAGGCCCTGCGGGCCTTTGCGCAGCCTCGCAGGCTCGGCAGCGGCTACAGGTTGAACAGTTCGGAAGCCTGGCTGGCGGCCGACAGCTCTTCGGCAAAACGCAGCAGCAACGGCGCCAGTTGGTGCAGCCGTGCCAACGGCAGGCGCGCGCTGGGACCGGCGATGCTGAGCACGCCCACCACCCGGCCATCGATGGGATGACGCACCACGGCGGCAATCGCCGAGGTGCCGACCGCCGAACTTTCCTCGACCCAGGCGTAGCCCTGCTCGCGGGCCAGGCGCAGGCGTTCGAGCAACTCGATGTTCGAGCGCGGTGCATTGGGCCCCAGGTCCGCCGGGGGCTCCACGCCCTGGCGCTCCACCAGCGACAAGGCCTCGGCATCGCTCAGGGTAGCCAGCCAGGCATGCCCGGAAGCGGTATAGAACAGCGGCGCCTCGCGGCCCATGTCCGGGTCGTAGCGCAGACCGGAACGGGCGCCCTGGGACTTGGCGATCCAGGTCTGGCGCTCGCCCTCGATCACGCCCAGGCGCACCAGCTCGCCGGCCTCCTGGGCCAGCCGATCGAGCACCGGCTGGACAATGTCGGCGCCGCTGACCGCAAGGTAGCGAAAGCCCATGGCCACCAACCGGGTGGACAGTTGGTAGCGCAGGTTGTCCGGGTTCTGGCGCACGTAACCCAGGCGAATCAACTCCGCCAGCAGGCGATGGGTTGCACTTTTGGGGATCTCCAGCTGTTCCGCCAGGGTCTGCAGGGGCAGGCCGCGGGGGTCACCGGTAAGACGTTCGAGAACGCTGAAGACGCGTTCGATTTGACTGCCAGCCATGGTCGGGTCCCGACAAAATTTGGCCGATTCTAGTGACAACGGGCCGGTTGGGGAACTGCGCGGCAGGGTTCGATTACCGCCCAGAATCGACGCGGCCGGACCCGGGGCCCGGCACAACGCCTTGTGCGCAGGTTAGCCGAGCCCGTATATTTTTTGGAACCACTTTCCACAAATCCAGCATCCAGCGACTGCGCCACAGCCCTATTGGCCGGGCATCGTCCGCCCAAGCGTGCTGTACGCCCCTCAACCGCCGGCCACCGCGCCGACCTGTCGCCCCCGGCTGCGCTGTTTTATCCACAGGGAGATTGCCCATGCCTCACACCCTAGATTGCCCGGTCCTGACCCACAGCGGCCTGCACATGCCCAAGCTCGGCCTGGGCACCTGGCCGATGCTCGATCTGGAATGCACCCGCGCCGTGGAACAGGCCCTGGAGCTGGGTTACCGGCACATCGACACGGCCCAGGCCTACCACAACGAAGAGGCCGTGGGCCTGGCCCTGGCCAATAGCGCGGTCCCCCGGGAGCAGATCCACGTCACCACCAAGGTCTGGTGGGACCAGTTGCAGCCCGATGCCATGCGCCACTCGCTGGAGCGCAGCCTGAAAGCCCTGCGCAGCGACTACGTCGACCTGTTCCACATCCACTGGCCCGCCAGCGACTGGGAGCTGGAGCGCAGCATCGACACCCTGGTGTCGTTCAAGGAACAAGGCTGGGTGAAGCACATTGGCGTGGCCAACTTTCCCCTGGCCCTGCTGCGCCGGGTGGTCGAGGAGTTGGGCGCGCCGTTGTCGGCGATCCAGGTGGAGTACCACGTGCTGCTGGGGCAGCGCGGCCTGCTGGATTACGCCCGCGAACGCGACATGGTGCTGACCGCCTATACCCCGCTGGCGCGCAACAAGGTTTCAGAGGTGGCCGAGATCCAGCAGATCGCCGCCAAGCACGGCGTGTTGCCGACCCAGGTGGCACTCAAATGGTTGCTGGATCAGGACAACGTCGCGGCGATCCCCAAGGCCAGCAGCCGGGCCAACCAACTGGCCAACCTGGACTCCCTGAAGATCCGCCTGGACGATGCAGACCGGGCGCTGATCGCCGCCCTGCCCAAGGATCAGCGTCAGGTCAGTCCGGACTTCGCCCCGGCCTGGGACGCTTGCGACCACTGATGCCCACCCTTCCCTGGCGCCACGACGCGGCGTCAGGGAAAGGTTTCTGGAGGGGCGGCCCGGCGATGTTTCAGAAGTCGAAGAATACCGTCTCGCCTTCACCCTGAATGCGGATGTCGAAGCGGTAGGCGCGCTGGCCATTGATCTCGCAAGGATGGGCCAGCAGGGTTTCCCGGCGCTGCGGCTGCTCGATCAGGTTCAGCACCGGGCACAGGGCGTTGGCCTCCGGCTCATCGGCAAAGTACAGCCGGGTGTGCAGGTGGATATTGATCCCCCGGGCAAACAGCGACAGGTTGATGTGCGGCGCCATGGGCACCCCGGCAGCGTTCTTCACCACCCCGGGCTTGACCGTGTTGAGGGTCCATTCCCCGGCATCGAAGGTGGTGGCGGTGCGGCCAAAGCAGTTGAACGGCTTTTCGGTGTCGAACACCGGGTCGTAGACCCCGGCAGAATCGGCCTGCCAGAACTCCAGGAAGGAATCGCGCACCAGGTGGCCGTTGCCGTCGTACACATGGCCGATCAGCAGGATCCGTTCGCCCGGCGCATCGGGCTTGGCCATCTGGTTCCAGATTTCCTCGGGGCGGGTCGGGTTACCCGCCGCCGCCAGGGCCAGGCCGATGTGCACATAGGGGCCGGCCGTTTGCGAGGGGGTTTCAGGCAGCAGTTGAACAGGCATGGCGGGCTCCTCAGCAGTTTTCGAAGTGGGTCTTGCGCTGGCCGCGCAACACGATGTCGAAGCGGTAGGCCAGGCAGTCCATGGGATTGGCGTTGCCCATGTCCAGGCGCGCGATCAGGCTTTGCACCGCATCCGGATTGGCGATGGACTTGACGATCGGGCACAGCGGAATCAAGGGATCGCCTTCGAAATACAGCTGGGTGATCAAGCGCGTGGCAATCGACGGGCCACTGATGGAGAAGTGGATATGCGCCGGGCGCCAGTCATTGGGGCCGTTGCGCCATGGGTAGGGGCCGGGCTTGATGGTGCGGAAGCTGTAGTAGCCGTCGCGGTCGGTCAGGGCCCGGCCGACGCCGCCGAAGTTCGGGTCCAGGGGCGCCAGGTAGCGGTCGTTCTTGTGCCGGTAACGGCCGCCGGCGTTGGCTTGCCACATCTCCACCAGGGTGTGGGGAATGGGTTTGCCGTACTGGTCGCAGACCCGCCCGGAAACGATGATCCGCTCCCCTACCGGCAAGCCGCCGTTATTGAAGTTGAGCAACAGGTCGTTATCGAAGCGCCCGGTGCGCAGGTGGGAAAAGTCCGGGCCGCTGGTTTCGCTCAGCGATTGCGGAATGCTCACCAGCGCCTGGCGCGGCGAGCGGGCAACGGAGGTCTTGTAGTCGGGGGTCAGGGCCTTGGGGTGCCAATTACGGTCGCGAATCACGAAGCGACTGCTGTCTGCATCAGACATGTCGTTCTCCTGTTGTTTGATTTATGGAGCGCAGCGGGTGCAGTTTCAAACAAATCAGGAGCGCGGAAAATTGAAATGCCGCCCTCAACCCATAACCAAATGGTTATGGATAACAGCCTTCGCGATAGGCCTGTCCCACCTCCCTGAGTACCTCGACCGCCCATTGCGCCGCCAGGGACAGCGGCAGGCTGGTGTTGCTGGAGATGCCCAGCGAACCGCCGGGCTCGCGCAGGCCCAGGTCCAGTTCCTGCAGTTCGCCATTGGCCAGGTCCAGGCGCACCGCATCCAGCGGCGCGATCCACAGCGCATCGCTGGACAGGGTGTAACGCCGGCTCAGGGCCACCGACAGGGTTTCCAGACGCTGTGCCGACTGGGCAATGCCGCACTGCACGAACAGGCTGTCGGCATGCTTGCGGATGCTGGTGCCGGCCAGGGGCAGCACCAGGGGATATTCGCTCACCGCGTCACGGGTGAAGGGACCGACCACCAGCGGATGCTCGGGGCGAGCCACCAGGGTCATGGATTCGCTGTACAGGTGCTCGAAGCTCAGGCCCTGGATCTCCGGACTCTCGGTCATGCGGCCCACCACCAGGTCCAGATCGCCGACCCGCAACTGTGACAGCAGATAGGCGCTCGGGCCGGTCACCACGCTCACGGTCAATGCCGAGTGCCGCTGGTGCAGGCGCCGCATCACCTCCGGCAGCAGCAGGCTTTCCACGGTGGACAGCACGCCGATGCGGACCAGCCCGGCGGCATATTCGCCGCCGCGCAGGCTGCTGACGCCCTCGCGCAGGGCCTGCACCGAAGGCCCGGCGTAACGCAGGAAGGCCCGCCCGGCCTCGGTCAGGCTGAGGCCGGCCTTGCTCCTGGCAAACAGCCGGGTTTCCAGCAGGGCCTCCAGTTCCTTGAGGGTTTTCGACATTGCCGGCTGGCTCACCGCCAGCCTATCGGCGGCTCGGGCCAGGCTGCCCTGGCGGGCCATTTCAAGAAAACACACCAGGTGACGGAATTTGATGCGGGTATCGATGTTCAATAGCAAGCCCCGAATGAGTCTGGACCGGATCGATCCGGCGCCGGGCCATGGTAGCGTGCGCAAAAATCCCTGACGACCGGACTGGCGCCGGTCTGAGCCACCAGCAACACTGACCAGCAGCAAAAACGAGGACTCCCCCATGCTTTGGAAAAAAGGCCGGCGCAGCGACAACGTCGTCGATGTGCGAGATGACAGCAGCAGTGGCGGTGGCATGCGGTTTGGCGGCGGCAAGGGGTTGAGCCTGACGGCGATCGTGCTGATCGTCGGTATCGGCTGGGCCACCGGCCAGGACCCGCTGCAGATTCTCGGGCAATTGCTCGGCCAGAGCAGCCAGACCTCGGCGCCGGCCACCCCCCAGTCGCGCAAGGCGCCCCCGGCCAACGATGAGCAGGCGGAATTCGTGCGCGCCATCCTCGGTGATACCGAAGACACCTGGGGCCAGATCTTTCAGCAGGCCGGCCGCCAGTACCAGGCGCCCAAGCTGATTCTGTTCCGTGGCCGTGTCAACTCCGCCTGTGGCGCGGCGACTTCCGCCAGCGGGCCCTTCTACTGCCCGGCCGATCGCCAGGTGTACCTGGACATGGACTTCTTCCGGGAAATGGCCCAGCGCTTTTCCGCCGCCGGCGACTTCGCCCAGGCCTATGTGATCGCCCACGAAGTCGGGCACCACGTGCAAACCCTGCTCGGGGTGTCGGCGAAGATCCAGGCGGCGCGTCAGCAAGGGCGGCAGATGGAAGGCGATGGCGGCTTGCTGGTGCGCCAGGAACTGCAGGCCGATTGCCTGGCCGGGGTCTGGGCCTACCACGCCCAGCAACGCCTGAACTGGCTGGAACCGGGGGACGTGGAAGAAGCCCTGAATGCCGCCAACGCCATCGGCGACGACCGCCTGCAGCAGCAAGGCCAGGGCCGGGTCGTGCCGGACTCCTTCACCCATGGCACCTCGGCGCAACGGGTGCGCTGGTTCAAGACCGGCTTCAGCCAGGGCCAGGTCGGCCAGTGCGACACCTTCGCCGCCAAGAGCCTGTAGATGCGTCGCCTGCTGGCACTGCTGCTGTGCCTGGGCAGCCTGAGCGCCCAGGCCGCTGAACACGGGGTAAAGGTCATCAGCCCCGGGCGCCTGCCCCTGGAGGGCGGGCAGCTGGCCCTGGGCCTGAGCCAGGACTGGCGCCAGCCGCTGCCCGGCGTACAGCGGGCGCTGATCATCGTTCACGGTCGTCTGCGCAACGCCCAGACTTACCTGAAGAGCGGCGAAAATGCTGCCGCACGGGCCGGGCAAAGCGCCGCGACCCTGGTGATCGCCCCACAGTTTCTCAACCAGGGCGACAGCGCCCGCCATCCGTTGCCGGCCACCCTGCTGCGCTGGCAGGGCAATGCCTGGATGGCCGGCGAACCCGCTGCCGGCCCCGTGGCCATCAGCTCCTATGCGGTGCTGGACGCCATCCTCCGGCGCCTGCAGGACCGCCGGCTCTTTCCCGCACTCAAGGAAGTGGTGATCGCCGGTCACTCCGGTGGCGCTCAGGTGGTGCAGCGCTATGCCCTGACCAGCGGCAAGCATTCCGAGCTGGAAAAGCTCGGCATCGGCCTGCGCTTCGTGATCGCCAATCCGTCGTCCTACGCCTACTTCGATGCCACACGCCCGGTGGCATTCGCGCCGGTCAACTGCCCGGGTTTCAATGACTGGAAATATGGCCTGAACCGGCTGCCGGCCTATGCCGCCGGGCAGTCCCCGGCGCAACTCGAACAGGGCTACGTGGCGCGCGACATCACCTACCTGCTGGGCCAGCAGGACGTCGACCCCAACCACCCGGCCCTGGACAAGAGCTGCGCGGCCGAGACTCAGGGGGCCTACCGGCTGATTCGCGGACGCAACTACTTCGACTACCTGATGCGGCGTCACCCCCAAGGCTTGCCACAACGGCTGGTGGAAGTACCCGGCGTCGGGCATGACGGCGACCGAATGTTCACCTCAGCCGAAGGGCAGGCGGCGCTGTTCAACTAGACCAAGGCGCTGCCAGCGATGACGCTTTCGCCGGCAAGCCGGCGCCTACGGGGCGGGCAGCAGCCGGCTTGCCGGAGAGCAGGCCTTCAGGCCGACAGCAGTTCGTGCAGCTGCGCGCAATCCCGGGCATGCCAGTCGGTCAGCTCCGGCCAGGGGTTGTCCGGCAGGTTCACCAGCACCGTGCGCGTTCCCGCGGCGCGTCCGCAGTCCAGGTCGAAGCGGTAGTCACCCACCATCACCATGCGCTGCGGCGCCACGTCCCAAGCCTCGGCCAGCTTGAGCAAACCACCGGGATGGGGTTTGGGCGGGGCCTCGTCGCGCCCCAGTACATCGGCCTTGGCAAAGCAGTCCGCCAGGCCGATGGCTTCCAGGGTCACGTGGGCCAGTTCCCGGGCATTGCGCGTGAGGATGCCCAGGCGATAACCGCGCCCGGCCAGGTCCCGCACCAGTTCCACCGCGCCCGGCGCCGGGCGCGAACCCAGGGCCAGGTCGCGCTCGTGCTCCAGCAGCCAGGCATGCTTGGCCGCGGACTCGTCCGCCGGCAAGGCCGCCAGGTGCGTGAGGATGTCGTCCTCTGGAGGAATCGACAGCGCCTCGCGGATCGCCGCGAAATCATGCACGGCGATGGTCAGGGTGCCGTCCATGTCGAACACCCAGTGTTTTATCTCTGAAAGACTCATGCCCAATCCTTGCGATGACGGATCAACCCTTCCTGAGTCACCGAGGCTACCAGTTGCCCGGAGCGGTTGAACACGCTGCCCCGGGAGAAGCCCCGGGAATTGCCGGCCCAGGGGCTGTCCATGGCGTACAGCAGCCAGTCGTCGGCCCGCAGGTCGGCGTGGAACCACAGGGCGTGATCGAGGCTGGCGACCTGCATGTCCTTCTGCCACACCGACTTGCCGTGGGGCAGCATCGAGGTGGTCAGCAGGCCGAAGTCCGAGGCGTAGGCCAGCAGGTATTTGTGCAGCGCCGGGATGTCCGCCAGGGCGCCGTCGGCGCGGAACCAGACGTACTTCACCGGGTCCATCGGCTGCGGGTTGTAGGGGTCCTTCTCGGTCACCGGGCGCACTTCGATGGGCTTGGGGCACAGCAGTTTCTCGCGCATGTGCTCGGGAATCAGGTGCGCGCGCTGGGTGGTGATCTCCAGCTCCGACGGCAGGTTTTCCGGCCCGACCACCTGGGGCATGCTGTTCTGGTGCTCGAAACCTTCTTCGTCGTATTGGAAGGAAGCACTGCAGGTGAAGATCGGGTTGCCCTTCTGGATCGCGGTCACCCGCCGGGTACTGAAGCTGCCGCCGTCGCGCACCCGATCCACCTGGTAGACCACCGGCAAGGCGGCGTCGCCGGGACGCAGGAAGTAGCCATGCATGGAGTGCACATGGCGCGCCTCCTCCACCGTCTGACTGGCCGCGGACAACGACTGGCCGAGCACCTGGCCGCCAAACAGCTGGCGAAAACCCAGGTCCTGGCTGCGACCGCGAAACAGGTTTTCCTCGATGGCTTCCAGGGTCAACAGATCGACCAGATCATCCAGCACATGACTCATTCAGACTCTCCTCACACAGGGCAAAACCGCGCAATCTCGGCTGCGGCGGTCTATCAATTGGGGCCAGGTATCTCGTCGGCACATTCTAAACGTGCGCGCCTGCTATCCATGCAAGGTTTCCAGCCATTGTTCGCGGGTAATGCGGTACAGCACATGCTCGCGCAGCGGGTGATCGCCGGCGAGGTTCGGGTGTTCGAAGTCGTCCTCGACGGCGTGATGCATGCCAATGGCCTGCATGACCTTCTGCGACGGCAGGTTGTTGCGGGTGGTGAAGGCCACGACTTCGTCCAGGGCCAGGCGGTCGAAGCCGCAACGCAAGACCGTCCAGGCCGCCTCGCTGGCGTAACCCAGGCCCCAGTGCTCGCGAGCCAGGCGCCAGGCGATTTCCACTGCCGGGGTAAACGACGCCTCGAAACCGACGACGCCCAGGCCGGTAAAACCGATGAACGCACCGGTGTCCTTGCGCTCCAGGGCCCAGGCCCCGAAGCCGTGCTCGGCGAAATGCCCACGGATCCGCCCGATCAGCGCCGCACTTTCCAGACGACTCAGGGGGGCGGGAAAGTAGCGCATGACCTGCGGATCGGCACACATCGCGGCAAATGCCGGCAAATCATCATCACGCCACTGGCGCAGCAACAGGCGCGCGCTTTCGAGTTGCAATATTGGCTCCATCGGGCCCCTCCGTTTCCATGGGTGCAAGTCTACATCGCTGGTAGGATCCTTCACGGGTTCCTCTAAGAAAATGCCATGTCATTGCCACTGATCTATCACGACGACTACAGCCCCGAGTTTCCGCCGGAACACCGCTTCCCCATGGACAAGTTCCGCCTGCTGCGCGATCACCTGGTGGACAGCGGCCTGACCCACGACGCCGACCTGCTGCGCCCCGAGCTGTGCCCGGCCGACATCCTCGCCCTGGCCCACGACCCCGCGTATATCGAGCGCTACATGAGCGGCGAGTTGTCCCGGGAAGACCAGCGGCGCCTCGGCCTGCCCTGGAGCGAAGCCCTGGCCCGGCGCACCGTGCGCGCTGTCGGCGGCTCCCTGCTGGCGGCCGAAAAGGCCCTGCAACATGGCCTGGCCTGCCACCTGGCCGGCGGCACCCATCACGCCCACTACGACTATCCGGCGGGGTTCTGCATCTTCAATGACCTGGCGGTGATCAGCCATTACCTGCTGCAAAGCGGGCGCGTGGGGCGAGTGCTGATCTTCGACTGCGACGTGCACCAGGGCGATGGCACTGCACGGATCCTGCAACATACCCCCGATGCGGTGACCGTCTCGCTGCACTGTGAAAAGAACTTCCCCGCACGCAAGGCCCAGAGCGACTGGGATATCCCACTGCCCATGGGCATGGGCGACGCCGACTACCTCAAGGTGGTGGACGACACCCTCAACTACCTGCTGCCGCTGTATCAGCCCGACCTGGTGCTGTACGACGCCGGGGTCGACGTGCACCAGGACGACGCCCTGGGCTACCTCAAGCTCACCGATGCCGGTGTGGCCGAGCGCGACGAACGGGTCATGCGCCATTGCCTGGGCCGCGACATTCCCGTGGTCGGGGTGATCGGCGGCGGCTACAGCAAGGACCGCCAGGCCCTGGCCCGGCGCCACGGCATCCTCCATCACAGTGCACAGCGGGTCTGGGAATCCTCGGGCTGCTACTGAACCTGGCGGCCTTACCCACATCCGCTGTGGAGCCGCTTGTGGATAACCTGGGAGAAAGCCCCGCCAGCCCATGTTTTCCGGGGGCCGCGAGCAATCGTCTGTTTTTTGATCAATGCCATCAGACGGTCACAGTGTTGTGGGTCGCTTACCCCCAATCCCTGTGGAGCCGCCTGTGGATAAGCTGCGCGAAACACGCTGCAGCCCTCTATCGACAAGGCTTGCAGCACGGTGCCTGTTTTTTGATCAGCGGCATCTGGCGTTCGGCGACGCCCTAGCGCTTACCCCCAATCGCTGTGGAACCGCCTGTGGACAACCTGCGTGAAAGTCGCCACAGCCCACGCGGCGCAAGGCCTGCAGACAATCGACTAGTTTTTGATCAGTTTCATCAGGGTGTCATCCAGGTGTGGGCCGCTTACCCCCAATCCCTGTGGAGCTGCCTGTGGACAACCTGCGCGAAAGTCGCGCCAGCCCACGGCACACAAGGCATCCAGCCCGATGCTCAGTTTTTGACCAGGCTGCATCGGTCCAGCAAGCCCCCTGCACCTCGGGTAGAATGCCCGGCCTATTTCCTCAGCCCCGCCTCTGCCATGACTGCATCGCACTCTTCCACGCCCCACCACGTCGCAATCATCGGCGGCGGCCCCGCCGGCCTGATGGCGGCCGAGGTACTGAGCCAGGCCGGCGTTCGGGTCGATCTGTACGACGGCATGCCATCGGTGGGCCGAAAGTTCCTCCTGGCCGGGGTCGGTGGCATGAACATCACCCACTCCGAAGCCTACCCGGCCTTCCTCTCGCGCTATGCCGAGCGGGCGCCGTACATCGCCCCGCTGCTGCGCGAATTCGGCGCCGAGGCCTTGTGCCAGTGGATTCACGGCCTGGGCATCGACACCTTCGTCGGCAGCTCCGGGCGGGTGTTTCCCACCGACATGAAGGCCGCGCCACTGCTGCGCGCCTGGCTCAAGCGCCTGCGCGACGCCGGGGTGGTTATCCACACCCGCCACCGCTGGCTGGGCTGGAATGCCGACGGCAGCCTGCGTATCCAGCACCCCGACGGCGAGCTCGCGGTAAAGGCCGATGCCACCCTGCTGGCGTTGGGTGGAGGCAGTTGGTCGCGCCTGGGTTCAGACGGTGCGTGGCTGCCGCTGCTGCAACAGCGCGGCGTGCAGGTGGCGCCCTTGCAACCGAGCAATTGCGGGTTCGAGGTCAGTGCCTGGAGCGAGCTGCTGCGCAGCAAATTCGCCGGGGCGCCGCTGAAGAACGTGGCCATCGGCCTCAATGACGACATCCCTCGGCTGGGTGAATGCGTGATCACCGCCAGCGGCATCGAAGGCAGCCTGATCTATGCCCTGTCGGCAGCGATCCGCGACAGCATCGTCCGGCACGGGCAAGCGACCGTTCATATCGACCTGCTGCCGGGCAAGCCTCGGGACAAGGTGCAGGCGGCCCTGGCCAAGCCGCGTGGCTCGCGCTCCATGGCCAAGCACCTGCAGAGTCAGTTGGGGATCGAGGGGGTCAAGGCCGGGTTGCTGCGGGAGCTGACGGGCGCCGACACCTTCAACGATCCGGCACGCCTGGCGGCGGCGATCAAGGCGCTGCCCTTGACCCTGGTGCGCCCGCGGCCACTGGACGAAGCCATCAGCAGCGCCGGCGGCGTCACCTTCCAAGCGCTGGATGAACGGCTGATGCTGGCGCCAATCCCGGGGGTGTTCTGCGCCGGGGAAATGCTCGACTGGGAAGCCCCCACCGGCGGTTACCTGCTGACCGCCTGCTTTGCCAGCGGACGGCGGGCCGGGCTGGGGATGCTCGAATGGCTGAACAGCAGCGGCAAGCCATAAGCTACAAGCGGCAAGCTCACCTGAACTTGCCGCTTACAACTTGCAGCTTGTAGCTGCTTTCAAGGTTTGCGCTTGCGCGGCCCAGTGTTGAACGCTGGGACCTTGCGCACCGGTTTCACCGCCGGGGCTTCGGCCACTTCGCCACTGTCCACCCACTTGCCCAGGTTGCGCTTGCCGCCACCGCCGGACGTTTTCGGTTTCTTGGGCTTTTTCGGTTTTTTCACCACCTGACCGCTGGCGTCGGTTTCCGGCACCCGGTGCTCGGGCTCGAAATCCTGCTCTTCATGGCGCTTCAAGGTCTGGCGAGTGAGCATCTCGATCGCCGACAGCAGGTTGACTTCATCGGCGCACACCAGGGAGATCGCCTCGCCGGTGGAGCCGGCACGGCCGGTACGACCGATGCGGTGGATGTAGTCCTCGGCGACGATCGGCAGGTCGAAGTTGACCACCAGCGGCAGGTCTTCGATGTCCAGGCCACGGGCCGCCACGTCGGTGGCCACCAGGATCTGGATCTCGCTGGCCTTGAACCGGTCCAGGGCGCGCTGGCGCGTGGCCTGGGGCTTGTCACCGTGGATGCCGTCGGCGTTCACGCCCTGGCCCTGCAGCTTCTCCACCAGGGCGTCCACGCCGTTGCGGGTCTTGGCGAACACCAGCACCTGCTTCCAGCGGTTCTTGCGCAGCAGATGGCTGAACAGCTCCGGCTTGCGCTTCTTGTCCACCGGCACCACCCATTGCTTGACCGTGTTGGCGGCCACGTTGCGCGGGCTGACCTCGATGCTCAACGGGTCCTTGAGCATCTGCCCGGCCAGCAGGCGGATGGCGTCGGAGAAGGTCGCGGAAAACAGCAGGGTCTGGCGCTTTTTCGGCAACGCCGCGTAGATGTCCTTGAGCTCCTCGGAGAAGCCCAGGTCGAGCATGCGGTCGGCTTCGTCCAGCACCAGGGTCTGCAGCTGGCTGAACTTCACCGCGTTCTGCCGGTACAGGTCCAGCAGACGCCCCGGAGTCGCCACCAGCAGGTCCACGCCTTTGCGCAGCTTCATCATCTGCGGGTTGATGCTGACCCCGCCGTACACCGCATAAGTGCGCAGCGGCAGGTGCTCGGCGTACTGGCGCACGCTTTCGTGAACCTGTTCGGCCAGCTCCCGGGTCGGCACCAGGATCAGCGCACGCACCGAATTGCTGTCGACCTTCGGCCCTTCCATGGTCAGCAACTGCAGCAGCGGCAAGGCGAAACCGGCGGTCTTGCCGGTGCCGGTCTGGGCCGCGGCCATCAGATCACGCCCGCCCAGGACCGCCGGAATGGCTTGTGCCTGTACCGGGGTCGGGGTCTGGTAGCCGAGGGTTTCAAGGGCGCGCAGCAAGGGTTCGATCAGGCCAAGAGTGGCGAATGTCATTGGGGGTACCGTAGGAAAAAGTCAGCACAGAAGAGGCAATGGCCGGCAGTTTACCGCACTTTTGCGCGCTTGCTTTCCCGACCGCCGCTTGGCATCGCCGGCCATCCACCGCCTCGTACATGACCGAAAAGGCCTGGCGGACATGTACAAGCAACAGGTCGATTCATAACATTCACCGCGCCGGCAAACCTCCCGAATCCATCCCATCAGCGCCCGTCACTCAACGATTCCCAATACAGGTTTCGCGCTGCGCTGTGCCTTTCCCGGAGTGGTCATGCCTCATCGCACATTGCCTTCCCTTTCCCTGGCCGATGCCATCCGCGCAGCCGGCCTGGGTGCCGTCCTGCTCATGCCCCTGGCCAATCCGGTCCTGGCCCACGAGACATCCCCCGTCACACCTGCCGCTGACAGCGCCGCGGCGATCAGCGGCCCGTTCATCGACATCCAGGCCTTGAACCCCGATCCCCGGCTGCGCAATGCACCGGCCGCCAGTACCCAGCGCCTGACCCAGGCCACCGGCCTGAGCATCGGCGCCCTGCGCCTGGACCAGGACGATCGCTTCAAGGACATCAAGGTCCTGGTGGGCCGGGCCCAGGGCCCCAGCCGCCTGGCGTACAACGAAAGCAACGTCGTGGTCACAACGCGCAGCGATGGCAGCTTCATCGCCCTGCTGCCCAACGCCACCATTCGCGGTGATGCCGATGGTCGGCAGACGCTGATCCCGGCCGAGACAGGACACTCGCACGCTCCCGGCAACATCGACTACGAAAAGCCCGCCGAACCGCCAGTGCCCAACCTGCTGCAAACCCGTGACGGCCAGCGCAGCCTGCAGATCGACCGCAACGCCCAGGGCGAAACCGTCATCGATCTGCTGGCCGGTTTCTCCCAGGCCGCCGCCGACTACATCGGCGACCACGAAGCCTACGCCCTGGCCCAGGTCGCCTCGGTCAACCATGCCCTGCGCCAGTCACTGATCGACGGGGTGCGCCTGCGCCTGGTGGGCACCCAGGTGATTGCCGAGGATCACCCGATCACCTCCGGCCCCGACGGCACCATGCGCAAGGTCAGCACCCTGTTCGCCGAGGGCATGCGGCAATACAGCCCCGACCTGGTGACCGGGTTCTTCGTCGGCACCCCGGGGGTCGACACCATGCTCGGCTGGGGCAATATCAACGGCCGCTACTCGATCAACAACATCAAGTCCCCCACCACCTTCCGCCATGAGGTGGGGCACAACATCGGCGGCGACCATTGCTCGGACGGCAGCAGCGACCGTTTCGGCTACCACAACGGCCGGGTGGGCACGATCCTGTGTGGCAACCACGTGGGCTACTACTCCAACCCGGATGTCAGGGACAACCTGGGCGTACCCCTGGGCCAGCTGGGCACCGCCAACATGGCCCGCCTGTGGCGTGAAGGTGCCCAGCGCATGTCCGCCTACAGCCCGGCGGTGATTCCCATGGATCACGAGGAAGCCCAACCGCTGCTGAGCAAATCCATCGACCTGCGACGGGACGCGATCCACTACGAGGCCCTGGACATTCCCGAGGGCACCGAGCGCCTGGCGTTGTCGATCAACCACGGCCCGCGCCATGAACGTGCGGGCAAGGTGCAACTGCTGCTCAAGCACGGCGCCCGCCCCAGCGTCAGCGACTATGACTACCGCACCCTGGAAAACCATGGCGTCGCCCTGGGGGTCAATCATCCCAAGCCCGGACGCTGGTACGTCGGGGTACGAGCCGAGAAGAACAAGAGCGCCAGCGACCAGTTGCTTGAAGGCCATGTCTTCGCCAAGACCCGGGAAACCAGCCAGGCTCGCTACCTGCGCTTTGTCGCCACGTCGTCGATCAACGGCAGCAACGTCGCCAGCATCGCCGAACTGCTGCTGGCCGACGCCAAGGGCAAGCCGCTGCCAAGAAGCGGCTGGCGCGTCCACTCGGTCAACGGCAAGACTTCCGGCATCGACAACAGCCTGTGGTTCGTCGATGGCAAACCGAGCTCGTACTGGAGTTCGGGCAGCGCCCGCTATCCCCACGAGATCATCATCGACCTCGGAGCAGAGCGGGGCTTCTCCTCCTTGAACTACCTGCCGCGGCAAAACAACGATGCCGCCGGCAACATCAAGGGCTACGAAGTGTATGGCGGCGACAGCCCGACCAGCGCCTGGGCGCTGCTGGCCAAAGGCGAGTTCAGTGCCGACAACGAGGTCAAGTCCGTTGCCCTCAAGCCGGTCGCGGCCATCCAGCCACCTGTCGCCGTGATCAGCGGTCGCAGCCAGGCCAACGCCGATGAACGGGTGCAACTGGATGCCTCGGGCTCCAGCGACCCGCAAGGCCGAGCCTTGAGCTTTGCCTGGCATGTCACGCCGGCACTGGACTTCGAGCTTGACGGCGCGCGCATCAGCTTCAGCGCGCCGCGGCTCAAGCAGGACACCCGCTATCGCTTCACCTTGAGCGTGGACAACGGCCAGAAAACCACCACCGCCGAGCACAGCGTCACGGTCCTCGCCCCGCCGCAAACGGCGCCCGGCTGCACAAGTGCCTGGAATCGCAGCACGGCCTACCTGGGCGGTCAGAAAGTCAGCCACAACGGGCGCTTCTTCCTCGCCCGCTGGTGGACCCAAGGCCAGGAGCCGGGCAACCCGGCGTTCACCGGGCCGGACTTCAGCGGCAAGGTCTGGAGCGACCTCGGGCCCTGTCACTGACTTTCACCGGGGGCTTCACGCCCCCGGCAACCAGCCCCCTCCCCCCGCGCAGACGGCGGCCCTTGTCGGCTGCCGTCTGCGTGACCTCGCCGAGGCCCCTGCAGCGCGCTGCATGTCAGTGCTTGGCCGCCCAGGACGATTGGCGCCCCGCCCCCAGCAGCGCCCCACCCGGGCGCCTAGGACCGGTACGAAAAGCCCCCTGTTCGATGTACGCCCGGAGCGCCCCTGCCTATGATGCCCTCCGCCGGCACAACTCCTTATCCACCTTCTCAGCGCGGACGCTTTAGCGGTCCTGTTCGCCAGGTTTCGCACCGCGCCGAGACTCTCCAGGAATAGTTATGTCGAGCTTCAGATTGACTGCCTTGTCCCGCGCTACCCGCCTTTGGGGCGCCAGCCTGGGCGCCGCCCTGCTCTTGCCCCTGGGCATGGTGCAGGCCGATGTCGGCCAGCCCACTCCCGATGCGACTCAGGGCGCGACGGTGATCCAGGGTCACTTCATCAACCTGCCGATGCCCGGTGCCAGGGCCATGCCATTCAGCGCGGTCGAAACCGGTACCGAACAGTTGCAACAGGTCACCGGGATGCGCATCCGCAGCCTGGTCCCGCAACAGGACGATACCTTCAAGGACCTGCGGGTCATGACCGGCCAGCTGGAAGGACGTGCCCGCACCCTCAGCGCCCCCGGAGAGATGACCCTCGCCGCGCGTCCCGACGGCAGCTTTCTCGCCCTGTTGCCGGACGCCAATGCGATCATTCGCGGCGACGCCAACGGCCAGCAGTCGTTGATCCACCTCGACCCCGGGGCGGCCTTTGACCCGTCGAGCGTCGACTACATCGCCAATGACGGCAGCGAGCCGCCAGCCCAGAAGGAATCACGCAGCGGCCTGCGCAGTTTCCAGGTCGACCGCAACGTCCAGGGCGAAACCGTGATCGACCTGCTGGCCGGGTTCTCCCAGGCCGCCGCCGACTATATCGGTGACCACGAAGCCTACGCCCTGGTCCAGGTGGCCTCGGTCAACCGCGCCTTGCAACAGTCCAAGGTGCAGGGCGTGCGCCTGCGCCTGGTGGGCACTCAAGTTGTGCCAAAGGATGTCGCCATCACCAGCCCCAACGTGAATCAGGTGCGCAACGTCTTCGCCGAAGGCATGCGCCGCTACAGCCCGGACGTGGTCGCCAGCTTCGTCGTTGGCATCCCCGGGGAGAACACCGCTGTGGGTTGGGGCCAGCTACCCGGGCGCTACACCATCAACTCCATCAAATCGTCCACCGTGTTCCGTCACGAACTGGCCCACAACATCGGCGGTAGCCACTGCTCCGATGGCAGCCACTACCGCTTCGGTTACAACAACGGTCGGGTCGGCACTATCCTCTGCGGCAACCATGTGGGCTATTTCTCCAACCCGGACGTCAAGGACAGCCGCGGCGTGCCGCTGGGCAACGCGACAACCGCCAACATGGCCCGGGTCTGGCGGGAAAACGCGGCGCTGATGTCGGCCTACAGCCCTTCCGTGGTCCCGCTCGAACAGGAGCAAAGCACCTCGATCCTCAACCAGAAAGTCAGCCTGGCCAGCGGCCAGACCCGCTACTTCCCGGTGGATGTGCCCGAAGGCACCCGGCGCCTGGTATTCACCGTGGTGGACGGCGAACTCACCGAGAAGGCCGGCCAGATCCAGTTGCTGCTCAAGCGCGGCGCCCAGCCCAGCGGCTCAAGCTACGACTACCGCTCGGCACGCAGCCACAACGTGTCCCTGGGGGTGAACGACCCGCAGCCGGGACGCTGGTACCTGGCGGTCAACACCGACAACCGGGCCACTCATGACCAGGTGCTTGAAGGCCACGCCTATGGTCTGACCCAGGACACGGCCCAGGGCCGCTACCTGAAATTCGTCGCCACCTCCGCGGTGGACGGCAAGGACAACGCCAGCGTCGCCGAACTGCTGCTGGTGGATGCCAAGGGCAAGGCCCTGCCCCGCGAGAGCTGGAAGGTTGTGTCCACCAGCAGCGCGGTGCCTGGCGCAGCGGTCGGCAACCACGCCATCGACGGCAACCCCAACTCCTACTGGAGCACGGCGGCGGGGGCGCGCTACCCCCATGAAATACTGATCGACCTGGGGGCCGACAGCCGCTTCTCGCAACTGCACTACCTGCCGCGCCAGGACGCCGGCCTGAGCGGCAACATCAAGGGCTATCAGGTCTATGGCAGCAGCAGTGCCAACGGCGCCTGGACCCTGCTGGCCGACGGCGAATTCAGCGCCGACAACGAGGTCAAGGCCGCGTCCCTCAAGCCGGTGAATGCCGGTGAACCTCCGGTGGCGGTGATCAGCGGCAAGACCGAAGCCAACGCCGGGGACAGGATCGTCCTCGATGCCTCGGCCTCCAGCGATCCCCAGGGCAATGCCCTGAGCTTCGCCTGGGAAGCCTCGCCGCGCCTGGACTTCGACTACGACGGCGCGCGCATCAGCTTCACCGCGCCGGAACTACAGGAAGACACCCGCTACCGTTTCACCCTGACCCTGAGCAACGGCAAGCAGAGCAGCACCCGGACCCACGAGATGCTGATCAAGGGCAAGGCCGGCACCGCCAGTTGCAAACCGGAATGGACGCTCAGGGGCACTTACGTCGGCAACGATGTGGTGCAGTGGAAAGGTCGTCAGTACCAGGCTCGCTGGTGGACATCGGGCGCCGAGCCGGGCCTGGCCAGCACCACCGGCCCGGACGGCGCCGGCAAGGTCTGGCGGGACCTGGGCCCGTGCCAGAGCGAGGGTGAGAAACCGGTCGAGCCACCGGTGGAGGAAGTCAAACCGCCGGTAGCCGTGATCGGCGGTACCAGCCAGGCCAAGCCGGGCGAAACGGTCTACCTCAACGCCAGCGGGTCCAGCGACCCGGCGGGCCTGAAGCTCAGCTACAGCTGGAGCATCAGCCCCAGCGTCGCCTTTGAAGCCGCTGGCGACCTGATGAAGTTCGTCGCCCCGAGGGCTGCCCAGGACGTGATCTACAACGTCAGCCTGACAGTGAACAACGGCAAGCACAGCGCTACCCGAGTGCATCAGGTCAAGGTGCTGGCCGAGAAGCCGGCGCCGGTCAAGCCGCCGCTGGCGAGCATCGCCGGCGTCAGCCAGGCCAAGGGCGGTGAAACAGTGACCCTGGACGCCGCCGGCTCCAGCGATCCGGCCGGCCTGGCGCTGAGCTACCAATGGACCGTGACGCCCAGCGTCGCCTTCCAGGCCTCGGGGTCGAAACTGATCTTTGTCGCGCCCAAGAGCGACAAGGACATCAGCTACCGCTTCACCCTGAACCTGGGCAACGGCAGCCATACGGTCAGCCGCGACCATAGCGTGACCGTGCTGGCCGACAGCGTGGAAACGCCAGCCGGTTGCCTGGGCGCCTGGAGCCGTCAAGGCACCTACCTGGCCAACGACAAGGTCAGCCACAACGGCCGCTACTACATCGCCCGCTGGTGGACCAAAGGCAACGAGCCGTCTGCTGCCACTGTCGGTGGCGAAGGCAGTGGCAAGGTCTGGCGCGACGCCGGCGCCTGTAACTGATGCCAGAGGCGTGACCGCTTGCTCCGCAATCCGGTCACCCTTTCCCGGCCACTTCAGGTAAAAGGATGGGCGGCGACTGCCATCAGTCGTCGTCCGCCCTCTGCCGCTGAACGCCGTCGACTCCTCCAAGGCGCGCCCCCACTGGCAGAACACCGATGCTTTGCCAATGGAGATCCGAATGCGCAAATCTGCCCTGTCCGCATGGATGCTAGCGGGCCTTTCCCTGTGTCTGTCCCAGGTGCAGGCCGCCGAACTCATCGGCTTTCGTGAAGTGACGCTGGCGGACGCCAGTCAGCAGCGCCCCCTGCATGTCGCCCTCTGGTACCCCACCACGGCCTCCTCCCCCGCCCTGACCTCGGCCGATAACCGGATTTTCCAGGGCCTGACCACGATCCAGGATGCCCCGCCCAGCAGCAGCGCACACCCGTTGGTGGTGCTGTCCCACGGCTACCGCGGCAACTGGCGCAACCTCAGCTGGCTGGTACCCGAGCTGGTCGACCAGGGCTATATAGTCGCGGCCCCCGATCACCCGGGCACCAGCACATTCGACCAGCGCCCGGCAGAAGCCGCGAAGCTCTGGGAACGCCCGCGCGACCTGAGCCGGGTCATCGACGAGCTCAGCCGCGACAACAGCCTGGCCGGCACGGTCGACCCGCAGCGCATCGCCGCCATCGGCCACTCCCTGGGCGGCTGGACCGTCACCGCGCTGGCCGGTGCCCGCTACAGCCCGCAAGGCTACCTGGAGGAATGCCGGCTGCATCCCAATCCGCGCCTGTGCGGACTGGCGCCCGAACTGGGGATAACCCCGGAGCACCAAGGCCCTCTCGGCGCAGACCTGCGGGACCCGCGAGTCAAGACCGTCGTCGCGCTGGACCTGGGGTTCGCCCGTGGCTTTACCCCCGAGAGTGTGTCGACGCTGAAGACACCGATCCTGGTCCTGGGGGCCGGAGTGAACATCGCGGACATGCCGGTGGAAGAAGAGTCGGGCTATCTGAACGCCCATCTGGCGTCCCCGCCTTCGCGCTATCAGGTCCTGGCCGATGCCAGCCACTTCAGCTTCATGCAGCTGTGCAAGCCGGACGCCGCAGCCTTGCTCAAGGAGCAGGCGCCTGGGGACGAGATCATCTGCCGGGATGGCGATGGCGCGGATCGCCAGGCCCTGCACCGGCAGGCGGCGCAATTGATCGGCGACTTTCTCCGCCAGAACCTTGCCGGCCAGGCACCAGCCGGCTGATCAGGCCACCTCTTGCTGCACCGCGGCTTTCGGCTTGCGCCACTGGGGCAGGCCGATCAGCACCACCGCGCTGATGATCACCAGCATGGCCAGGGCCTCTTCGATGCCGATGGTTTCACCGACAAAGACGATCCCCAGCAGCACCGCCACCGCCGGATTGACGTAGGCATAGCTGGTGGCCGCGGCCGGCCGCACGTGCTTGAGCAGGTACATGTAGGCGTTGAAGGCGATGATCGAACCGAAGCCGGCCAGGTAGGCCAGGGCCAGCCAGCCTTCCAGGGGCGGCATGGCGTCCAGGTGCTCGCCGCTCAAGGTGCTGCCGATCATCAGCACCACGCCACCGACGAGCATTTCCGCCGCGCTGGCCATGGCTCCCTGGGGCAGCGGCAGGTGCTTGCTCCACACCGAACCGAAGGCCCAGGCCGCCGCGGCGAACAGCAGCAGCGCGGCCCCCAACGGGCTGGATTGCAGGTTGGAACCCAGGTTGAGCATGCCGATGCCGATCATTCCGAGGAGGATGCCGGCCCACTCCAGGCGCGTATTGCGCGCGCCCCAGAAGTAGCCGCAGAGCAGGGTAAACAGCGGCACCGTGGCCACCGCCAGGGCCGCCACGCCGGAGGTCACCCCGGAGTGTTCGGCCAGCGTCACCGCACCATTGCCGCAACTGAGCAGCAGCACGCCGATGATCCCGGCGGCCTTCCATTGCGCCCAGGTCGGGGCCGGAACCCCGCGCCAGCGCAGGAAGGCATACATCAGGCTGCCGGCGATGATGAAGCGCACGCCGCCGAGCATCAGCGGCGGCCAGTACTCGACGCCAATGCGGATCACCAGGTAGGTCGACCCCCAGATCACGTACAAGGCAAAGAAAGCGGCGATCAACGGCAGGGAAAAACGGCTTTGGCCAGGCATGGGAGGCAGCTCGGAGCAGGCAGGAGGAACACTATTCTAGAAAGGCGACCTGGTGAACTTAAGTTACAAAACCTGTTTATAAGGGCAGTACACTTTCCAAAGCATGGAGTTCTGCGCTAAATACCGTGCTTTCGAAAGTCGGTCCGATCAGGAGCCATCCATGGACAAATACGACCGCTTGCTCCTGGCCAGCCTGCTGGAAAACGGCCGGGCGAGTTACGCCGAGCTGGCGCGCAAGGTCAACCTCTCGGCGCCGGCGGTGGCCGAGCGCGTCGCCAAGCTGGAGGCCAGCGGGGTGATCACCGGCTACCAGGCCAAGGTCGACATGGCCAAGGTCGGCTTGCCGATCCAATGCGTGATCGAACTGCGCCTGGCCCAGCATGGCAACCAGAAGAACTATGACGAGTTGATCAAGATCCCCCAGCTCACCGAATGCCATCGGGTGACCGGCGATCCTTGCGTGATCATGCAGGCGGCAGTGGGCTCGATGCCGGAGCTGGAAGAGCTGATCAACCGTGTGGCCCAGTTCGGATTCAGCAAGACCTCCATCGTGCTGTCCAGCGCCATCGAACGGCGGGTGCCCCTGGGGCAACTGGAAAGCAACGGCAAATGAATCCGGAGCCTGGGCTCAGCCCCTGCGCTGACGCTTGAGGTGCTCGGGGATCTTGGCCGCCGGGACTTTCTGCAGTTTGCAGAGAAAGTCGTGGGACAGCTCACGCACGCCATGGGTGTGCCGCAGCTCGCCCGCCAGGTGCGCCACCAGGTTGGCGGCCATTTCCGCATCGGCCATGGCCCGGTGCGCCTGGCCGGTGTGGGGCAGGCCGGCGTACTGGGTCAGGGTGCCCAGCTTGTGGTTGGGGGCCGCCGGCATCAGGCGTCGGGCCAGCAACAGCGAACAGGCAAAATTCTGCAAACGGGTGCGCTTGATCCGCCCCAGCTCGAAATCCCAGAACTTCTGGTCGAACGCCGCGTTGTGGGCCAGCAACGGCGTGGTGCCGACGAACTCGTTGACCTCGTTCATCACCTGCTCCGCCGACGGTGCGCTGCGCAACATGGCGTTGCTGATGCCGGTCAGCTGTTCGATGAAGCCCGGCACCCGCACCCCGGCGTTCATCAGGCTCTGGTAACGCTCGACGATGCGCCCCTGCTCAAGCATCACCACGGCGATTTCCGTGGCCCGGCAACTGCTGCTCGGGGAGATTCCGGTGGTTTCAAAGTCGATGACGGCAATACGTTCCAAACCTGTGCAGCTCCGTATGAAAAATGATCAGCTCTTGAGCAGCAGGGCGCCTTCGATCGGCACATAGCGCGTGGCGGCGCGAATCAGCGAATTGGCGGTCAGGCCCGGCACGCCGTAAGCCACGGCGCTGACCCCGTGCTTGTGGATGATGCGCTCGAGCAGCAGGTCGAAGTCGCCGTCGCCGGAGGCCAACACCACTTCGTCGACCTGGGCGGCGGCGTCCATGATGTCGATGGTGATGCCCACGTCCCAGTCGCCCTTGGCCGAGCCGTCGCTGCGCTGAATGTAGGGTTTGAGTTTTACCGTGAAGCCCAGGTTGCGCAGGATCTGCTGAAACTGCTGCTGCTTGCTGTCACCGCGATCGATGGCATAGGCATAGGCTTCGACGATCTGCCCTTGCTTGCTGATATCCGCCCACAGCGCCGCGTAGTTGAAGTGACAACCATAGGCCTGGCGAACGGTGTAGTAGAGGTTCTGGACATCGGCGAACACAGCGATTTTTTTCACCGCTAATCCTCATGGCGCAGCAGCGCGGGGGCTGGAACGGGGCTCAAGACCCGAAAAAAGTCGCCCAGTATGCCAGTCACGAGGAATGTTCCGCGAATAATCGGTCCGGGGCAGGCACCTGCCCCGGACCGACGGTGGGTCAGACGAAGGAGTCGTCGTCGGAGAAGAACGAGCTGTCGTCGCTGCCGTAGTCGGCGTTGCTGAAGCCGCCCTGGTCGTTGCCGCCCCAGGCGTCGTTGTTGGCCAGACGCTGATCGTCATTGCCCCAGCCGCTGTTGTCGCTGGCCGGCGCCGGTTCTTCCTTGATGACTTCGACGATTTCCTGGGGTTGCTGATTGCTGTGGAACAGGCTGCTGATGCCCTGCGCCAGCATCACCCCGCCGGCCACGCCGGCAGCGGTTTTCAAGGCGCCTCCCAGGAAGCCGCTGCCGGCCGCGGCCGGAGCAGGTGCTGGCGCATAGTTCTGCTGCGGCGCGCCAAAACCCTGCTGGGCCGGTGCACCAAAGGACGAACGCGACGGCTCACGCCAGCCTCCGCCGGAGGATGGCGCCACGCTCGGGGCCTGCGCGGGCGCCGGCTGCGGCTCGCGGGAGCCACCGAAGATGCTCGACAGAAAACCGCCGCTCGCCGCCGGAGCTGGCGCTGCGGCCTGGGAACGGGCCTGTTGCAGCTCGGCCTGCAGCTGCTGCACTTGCTGGGTCAGTTGCTTGTTCTGCTGGTCGAGGCTTTTCAGGGCAGCCTCCTGCACCAGGATCGCCTGGGTCATGAAATACCCGGCCGCAGGCTGGCGGGTCAGATGCTCCTTGATCCGCGCCTCGGCCTGGGCATCACGCGGGGCTGAATCCGTTTCGGCTTGCTGCAACCGTGAAAACAGTCCATCGATCAGGGTTTGCTCTTCGCTGTTCATGGCGACCTCTTTAGATTGCCGGTAAAAATCTGGTCCGCGCCCCCACAGGGCTGCGGTACGCACCAGTTATGGGGCTGGGGCGACGACTTTCAATGGTCTTTACTCAAGGTTTACGTTTGCTCCCGGAGGGCCTGCATCGGTTAAAGTGTCAAACCGCTTGGTCAACTGCGATCCCCATCAATGACTCCGTTAGATGTTCTGCGCGACTCTTTCTATTTCTTCCAGCGTAATCTCGGCCGTATCGCCCAACTGTGCCTGCCTCTGGTGATTCTCGAGGCGCTGTTGCAGCAGGGCGTGAGCAGCGCCCTGGGCGAGAAGGCCTTCCCCGGCTCCAGCGTGGTGGTGGGCCTGTTGCTGTATCCCTTGTACACCGGCGCGCTGATCCTGTTTCTCGATGCCCGCACTCGCGGGTTGTCGCCCCGCAATCGCGATCTGTGGGCCATGGCCCTGAGCCTGTGGCCGCGCTTCGCGCTGCTGACCGCGGTCAGCACGCTGTTGATTCTGCTCGGGCTGTCGCTGTATTTCCTGCCGGGGCTGTGGCTGATGGTGGTGCTGGCCTTCGCCGAGTACCTGCTGGTGCTCAAGGGCCTGGCGCCCCTGGCGGCGATCAAGGAAAGCCTGCGCCTGAGCCGCGGGCACTTCCTGCGCATCCTGTTGTGCATCCTGGCGGTCATGGCCCCGCTGTGGCTGCTCAAGGGGGCGAGCGAAGCCGCCTATCCCGAACCGCACAACCCGATCCTGAGCCTGGTGCTGGACAGTGCCTACAGCTTCCTGCAGTTGTTCACCAGCGTGGTGCTGTTCCGCCTGTTCATGCTCATCAACGAGCAGTCGGACCAGCGCTGAAACGCTGCGCAACCGCTCTGCCCCTTGGGTGAGGGCGGCGCACTCGGTTATGCTCCGGCCCATCCCGCAACGCCATAAGCCGAGCCGATGACCCGTCTACTGCGCATCACCCTGTTGAGCCTGCTACTGATCGGCCTGGTGCTGGCCAGCCTGATCTACAGCCTGACCTGGCGTCCGCAGCCCAAGGAAACCCTGACGGTCAGTTGCAGCGCCCAGGCCGCTCCACTGGTGCCGGGCCAGGCGCTCAAGGTGATGACCTGGAACCTGCAATACCTGGCCGGCAAGCGCTACGTGTTCTGGAACGACCAGGCCCGGGGCGAGGATGAACGCCCGACCCTGGAAGACATGGCCTTCAGCCTCGACGAAGTGGCCCGGGTGATCCGCGACGAACAACCGGACCTGGTGCTGCTGCAGGAAGTGGACAACGGCGCCAAGGCCAGCGCCTACCAGGATCAGCTCAAGCTGCTGCAGGAGCGGGTCACCGATCTGTACCCCTGCAGCACCCAGGCTTACGACTGGAAGGCCGATTTCGTGCCCTCCCTGCACATTTTTGGCAGCGTCGGCCGGCAACTGGCGACCCTCAGCCGCTACCGCATCGAACACGCCGAACGCCTGCAACTGCCGATTGCCCCACAGCCGCTCATCAGCCGGCAATTCCAGCCCAAGGACGCCCTGCTCCTGAGCTACCTGCCCCTGAGCGACGGCGGCCAACTGGTGGTGCTCAATACCCACCTGGAACGTGCGCAGCGGGCCGACGACACACAACAGAGGCAAGTGACGGCCATGGCCAAGGTGCTGGACAAGCTGGAAAGCCGCGGCACGCCCTGGCTGATTGGTGGCGACTTCAACCTGCTGCCCCTGGGCCAGTACCAACGCCTGAGCGAGGCACAGCGCGCGCCGTATCAGATCGACAGCCCGCTGCACCTGCTGTGGGACAAGTACCCGATGATCCCCAGCAACACCCAGGCCAGCGGCGTCGACCGTGCGCGCTGGCTGACCCACTACCCCAACGACCCGAGCCTGGACGGCCCGGATCGCACGGTCGACTACCTGTTCTACAGCCCGCGCCTGAAGCGGGTCGAATCCCGGGTGCGCCAGGACGATACCCTGCGCATCTCCGATCACTTGCCGGTGCTGGCGCGCTTTCTGTTACCGGCCCAGTAAGCCTTGCTCTCTATTTGCGCGGTTTGACCCGGGCCGTCGCCTCGGCGATCAACGGGTCATCCGGCCAGTAGTGCTTGGGATAACGCCCCTTGAGGTCCTTCTTGACCTCGGCATAGGTGCTGCGCCAGAAGTTGGCCAGGTCCTGGGTGACCTGCACCGGACGCCGCGCCGGGGACAACAGGTGCAACTTGACCACCTGGCGCCCGCCGGCAATCCGCGGGGTGTCCGACAGACCGAACAGCTCCTGCAGGCGCACGGCCAGAATCGGCGGCTGCTCGCTATAGTCCAGGCGGATCGACGACCCCGAAGGCACCGTCAGATGGTGCGGCGCGAGTTCGTCCAGGCGCTGGGGCAGCGGCCAGGGCAGCAGGTTGTGAACGATGCTGGCCAACTCCAGATTGGCAAAATGACTGAGGCGCGACACCTTGCCCAGGAAGGGTTGCAGCCATTGCTCCAGGCCTTCGAGCAAGGCGCCGTCGCTGACATCCGGCCATTGGCTCTCACCCTTGTCCGCCAGCTCGAGCTGGCGCAACAACATCACCCGGGCCTGCCACTGGCGCAGTTCCGGGGTCCAGGGCAACAGCTCCAGTCCCTTGCGCCGCACCAGATTGACCAGGGCCCGGCAACGGGCAGCTTCGTCCAGGCCGCTGAGGGGCTCACGGTCGAGCACCAGCTCACCGACCTTGCGCTGGCGCTCGGCGCGCAGCACACCTTCGCGCTCATCCCAGTCCAACTGGTCGACCGTCCGCACCTGCTCCGCCAGCACGCTGTCGAACAGCGCCGGATCGAAATCCGCTGCCAGGTAGATGCGTTCTTCACGCTGGCCCTGGCGACTGCCCAGGTCGGCCACCACCAGCCAGGGCTGCTTCATCAGGTTGTCGGCTTCGCTGAACTGCGCCGCGCGGCCGTTGGCCAGACGATACTCGGCGCCACCGGGACGCCGCTGCTGGGCCACGCGGTCGGGATAGGCCAGGGCCAGCAGAGCCCCTAGCCAACGCGGATGCTCGGGATCGCTGACGGCGGACTCTGCCTGCCCACGCAGGTAGCTGCGGTATTGACGCGACAGTTGCCGTGCTCGTTGTACGCCGCCCTGAGCACCGCGGGCCGCCCGTTCCTCTCCCGAAAGCAGCACCAGGCGACTGTGCAGATCGGCACCGGCCCCCCGCAGAATGTCCCGCTCCCCCAACAGCGCCGCGACGTCACAGGCCATCTGCGCCAGCCCCAGGGACTGGCCACGCAACAGCAAGTGGGCAATGCGCGGATGGGCCGGCAACTCGGCCATGGCCTGGCCGTGGCGGGTCAAGGTGCCGTCGTCGTTGAGCGCTCCCAGGCGCCGCAACAGGTCCTGGGCCTGGGCATAGGCGGCGCCGGGCGGCGCGTCCAGCCAAGCCAGCTGGTTCGGCGCCACGCCCCAGCGCGCCAGTTGCAGGGCCAGTCCGGCCAGGTCGGCCTGGAGAATCTCCGCACTGGCATAGGCGGCCAGTTGTTCCTGTTGATCGGCGGACCACAAGCGATAACAAACGCCGGGTTCCAGGCGCCCGGCCCGACCGGCGCGCTGGGTCGCGCTGGCGCGCGAGATGCGCTGGGTGTCGAGGCGGGTCATGCCGCTGCCGGGGTCGAAGCGCGGGACCCGCGCCAGTCCCGCGTCCACCACCACCCGTACACCGTTGATGGTCAGGCTGGTTTCGGCAATGTTGGTGGCCAGCACCACTTTGCGCTGGCCCGCCGGGGCAGGGTCGATGGCGGCGCGCTGGGCCGCCAGGTCGAGCTCGCCGTGCAATGGGCACAGCAGGATATCGTCGCGCGGCCCCAGGGCTTCGGCCAGTTGCTGATGGACCCGGCGGATCTCCGCCTGCCCGGGGAGAAACACCAGCAGGCTGCCGCTTTCATCATTGAGGGCTTCCAGAACCGTCTGCACCACTCGCGGCTCGATGAACTCGCCAGGCTGGAACGGGCGCCCCCAGCGCTGGGTCACCGGGAACATGTGCCCTTCACTGCGCAGGATCGGCGCATCGCCCAGCAGCGTGGACAGCCGCTCGCCCTCCAGGGTCGCCGACATCAACAGGATCTTCAGCGGCTGCTGGTCACGGAACAGCTCGCGACCATTGAGACTCAGGGCCAGGGCCAGATCGGCATCCAGGCTGCGCTCGTGAAATTCGTCGAAGATCAGCAGCCCCACCCCTTCCAGGGCCGGGTCGTCCTGCAGGCGACGGGTGAGAATGCCTTCGGTGACCACTTCGATACGGGTGCGCGGGCCGACCTTGCTGTCCAGGCGGATGCGGTAGCCCACGGTTTCCCCGACTTTCTCCCCCAGCTCGCTGGCCAGACGCTCGGCGGCGGCCCGTGCCGCCAGCCGCCGAGGCTCGAGCATGAGGATGGTCTGTCCTGCCAGCCAGTCCTGATCCAGAAGCGCCAGGGGCACGCGGGTGGTCTTGCCGGCCCCGGGCGGGGCTTCGAGCACCGCTTCATGGCGCGCCGCCAGGGCCTCGCGCAGTGCAGGCAAAACTTCATCAATTGGCAAAGAATTCATGCTGGCTCCCAAACAGAGGCGCGAGTATAACGGCGAACTGCCTGGGGTTAATCATGGTCTGAGTGCTGATCGACAAGACTCAACACCCCGCTCCATCCTTCTTTGCTTTCGTGCTTGCTAGGAGATTTCCATGCGTATTCCCCACCGTGTCATTGGCGGCGTCCTGATCACCACCCTGCTGACCCAACTGACTGCCTGCGGTTCGATCTTCTTCCCCGACCGGCGCGGCCAGATCGACGGCAAGATCGATCCGGTGGTCGTGGTACTGGATGCCGTTGGCCTGCTGTTCTATGTGATCCCGGGGCTGATCGCCTTTGGCGTCGACTTCGCCACCGGGGCGATCTACCTGGAGCCCGGCAAGACCGCGCAGATCGCCCCGGAAAAACTCCAGCAGGCCATTGGCGCCGACGGTAAAGTCGACAACCGTAAACTGCAGGCCATTCTGGAAAGCGAACTGGGGGGCCACTTCCCCCTGGATGACCCGCGCCTGATCCAGCACAAGGGCAGCGTGCAGCAACTGGCCCTGTATGGCCTGCAGCCCGCCGCCTGACCCCCCGACTCAAGGAACCCGCCGTCGATGATTGGCAACCCGGAACACGCTCGCCTCCTGCGCCTGGCCACCCGCGCCTCGGTCACCGTCGCAGGCATCCTGATTGTGACCAAGGCGATCGCCTGGTGGCTCAGCGGCTCGGTGAGCATGCTGGCGGGCCTGACCGACTCGGTGCTCGACGGCTTCACCTCGCTGCTCAATCTGTTGGCGGTGCATTACGCCCTGCGCCCGGCCGATGACGATCATCGCTACGGCCACGGCAAGGCCGAGTCGCTGGCGGGCATGGCCCAGGCGCTGTTCATCGCCGGCAGTGCGGTGCTGATTGCCTTTCAGGCGTTCGAGCGCCTGCAGCACCCGGAGCCGGTGGGCGCGCCCTGGCTGAGCATCGGGGTGATCGGGCTGTCACTGGTGCTGACCGTGGCGCTGCTGATCCTGCAACATCGGGTGATCCGCGAAACCGGCTCCAATGCGGTACGGGCCGACTCGCTGCACTACCGCTCCGACCTGCTGCTCAATGGCAGCATCCTCCTGGCCCTGGTGCTGGCGGCCTTCGGCTGGCATCAGGTGGACGCCTGGTTCGGCCTGGGGATCGCCGCCTACATTCTCTGGAGCGCGATCCACATCGCCCGGGAAAGCTTCTCGGTGCTGATGGATGAGGAGCTGCCCCCCGATGTCAGCCAGCACATGCTGGAACTGGCCTGCAGTGTGCCCGGGGTGCTGGGCGCCCATGACCTGCGCACGCGGATTTCCGGCAGCCACTGGTTCGTCCAACTGCACCTGGAATTGCCTGGCGACCTGAGCCTGTCGGTGGCCCACGCCATCAGCGATCAGGCCGCCGAGGCGATCCACCAGGCCTATCCACGGGCTGAAGTGCTGGTACACGCCGATCCGCAGGAAGTGGTCGAGGCCGCCAAAGCTCAGTAAGTGACCTGATACCCCCGCGAACTCAGGCAGTTGCCCTGGGCCTGACGGTAGGCCTGCACCACCTCCGGAGCGGGCTGATAGGTCGCGCCGGCCGGATCGAAACCGCTCTGCTGCACCGCCCAGCGATAGCAATCGTAGCGATCCTGATCGATCTGCTGCGGCGACTGGCCGTTGACCGGGTAAGCCAGAACGTCATAGCCATTGCCAGCCGGCGGCTGATCCGGCGGCGGCACGCCCACGGGCGGTTCGACCACGACGTACTGCTGGGTGTCCGCTTCGTAGCTGTAGTAGGCCCCGGCGGCGAGAAAGAACAGCGCGCTGCCGATCCAGATTTCCCGCGCGTAATCGGGCAGGTATCCCACTCGAATGCCATAGGGTGGATGCACCACCACATAGCGGGAACCCTGCGGGCGATACCAGTAGCCACCCGAGAAGAAGTAGTCCTGGCCGCGGTACGGCACCCGGTAGTTGCGCTCGGGGAAACGGTCGATCACGTAGCCCGGGCGGTACTGCGGCCCTGGTCCCCAACCGTTGCCATGCCCATCGGGACGTCCCGGCCAGCGATGATCATTGGGACGGCCATAGTCCGGCCGTGAACCCGGCCCACCGGCCTGCCAGTGCTGGTTGTAGTCGTTGCGCCGGGGAATGTCCTGGTAGTAACCACGCTGGGGCTCCTGGGTCTGGCGCACGGTGTCGGGCCGCCCCTGGATCGGCAGGCTGGGTGCTGCCTGCGGCTGTTGCTGCGGCGCCGGCGCAGGCCGGCTTTGCTGGTTGGGATCATGCGGGGGGCGGTTCTGCCACTGCCCGCCGGGGTTCTGTCCATTGTGTTCGAACTGACGGCTGTTCTCGCCACGGATGATTTCATTCTGCGGCCGCTGCTGCGGGGCGGGTTGCGCCCGTTCCGGCGGGCTCCCCGGACGGCCCTGATTGCCTTCCCCATGCCCTTCCGGGGCATGCTCATGCTGCCCGCCGGAAGGCGCTCCCTGCTGGGGCGGTCGTCTGTCGTCTCGCTCATCGGCGAGCACTTGCGCGCTGACGCTCACGCACAACACACCAACACCTGCCAAACGCCAGATGCGCGACTTCATGCTATTCCTCACTGCGGATTGGGGCCTGTAGATAAGACTGAAAAAGCCCAGGGCGGTTCTGCTAGAGATTATCAGTCACGAGACTTATTTCGCAGGCAATAAAAAAGGGCGGCCCGTCGGCCGCCCTTTGAGATTTTGTCCGTGCTCGACGCTTTTGACGCCGGCTCACCTCACTCCGTCTTCTGGACAGGGTGTAGCCCGGGGGCCGGCTCAACCCTGTGGGATTGGCGGCCGCGGCAGGCCTGATTCGGCGGGCCGCAGTGGACTCTATGTCCGGGCAGTGATTCTGGTGATAAGAATAGGCCTGGGCCGACGACAGAGGATTGCGAAGATTGCTTGCAAAAACACCTCTTGCGCAATTTTTAACCCAAGATAGATAATTCAACGCAATACTTATGAGAAAGGCCTGATTGATGAGCAAACTCGACCGCTATGACCTGAGTATTTTGGCCGAATTGCAACGCGACGCCCGCATCTCCAACCAGGAACTGGCCGAGCGCATCGGCCTGTCACCCTCGCCCTGTTCGCGCCGGGTCAAGCAGTTGGAGGACGACGGCTACATTTCCCGCCAGGTCGCCTTGCTGGACCGCAAGATGCTCGGCTTGAGCCTCACCGCCTACGTACTGATCGGCATGGACCGACACACTCCCGAACGCTTCGAGAATTTCGAAGCAGCGATCCGCAGCCTGCCCCAGGTACTGGAATGCAGCCTGGTGACCGGGGTTGATGCCGACTACCAGCTCAAGGTCGTGGTGCCGGACATGGACCACTACCAGAAGCTCCTGCTCGGTCACCTGACTCGTATCGATGGTGTCACCAGCGTGCGTTCCAGCTTCGTGCTCAACCAGGTACTCAACAGCACCGAGCTGCCCCTGACCCACCTGCGCAATTGACGGGCCACCTGTCGAAGCCGACTGGCGAGTGCAGGTACCCGGGCGCATTCGCCGGACTCCTGCAGCCGGGCCGGCCTGACGCTGTGGCGACATAACGCATGCAGATCAATGCTAGGCCGGCGAGCGTTGGCGTATACTCGCCCGGCATTTTTTCCCTGCCTGCATTGGAGATGATCGATGGACCCAGCCGTATTCGAAGAATGGATGATGACCGGTCTGGTCAGCCTCCTGATCATATTCATGGGCTTCATCGTCTGGGACCTGGCCAAGAAGTCCAAGGCCGGGCGCTTCGGCTCCTTTATCCTGTTCTTCGTGCTGGGCCTGGGCGTGGCCGCCTTCATCATCAAGAGCGTAGTGATCGGCCTGATCGAATCCGGCGCCTTATAAGCGCGCCGCAACTTCCTTCCACTGCCCCTGATCCAGGCCATCCAGGGTCCAGTCGCCAATCCTGACCCTTACCAGCCGCAAGGTCGGCAGGCCAACCGCTGCCGTCATGCGGCGTACCTGACGGTTGCGCCCCTCCCGAATCACCAGCTCCAGCCAACTGGTGGGCACACTCTTGCGAAAACGCACCGGCGGGTTGCGCGGCCACAGCTGCGGCTCCTCCAGTTGCCGGGCTTGGGCTGGCAGGGTCATGCCATCGTTGAGTTCCACCCCATCACGCAGCCGCTGCAACTGCTCGGCAGTGGGTTCGCCTTCGACCTGCACCCAGTAAGTCTTGGCCAGCTTGTGCTTGGGATCGGCAATGCGCGCCTGCAATTGCCCGTCATTGGTCAACAGCAGCAGCCCTTCGCTGTCCCGGTCCAGGCGTCCGGCCGGATAGACGCCGGGAATCGCGATGAAGTCCTTGAGCGTCGCCCGGCCTTCGCCATCACTGAACTGGGTCAGGACATCGAAAGGCTTGTTGAACAGGATCAGCTTCGGCTCGGCCGGCGGCGCCTTGGCCACGCGCTTGCTGGAAGAAGGAGAAAACGGCTTGGCGCCTGGGCGACGGGAAGCGGGACGAGGTGCACGGGACATGGCAGCGGGAACATTCAGCGATCAGGACCGACAATGCTAGTGGCCTGATCGCCAAATGACCACGGATTAAACGCCTAGCGGAAAGGCGGTTCGTCGAAGCTGCGCAGTTTGCGCGAGTGCAGGGAGTTGAGCTCGCTGCGCATCAGGTCCACGGCTTCGATCCCAATCTTCAAGTGTTGGCTGACCGCCCGCTCATAGAAGGCATTGGCCGCACCGGGCAACTTGATCTCGCTGTGCAGGGGCTTGTCCGAAACACACAGCAAAGTGCCATAAGGCACCCGCAGGCGATAACCCTGGGCAGCAATGGTGCCACTCTCCATATCCACCGCCACCGCCCGGGACAGATTGATGAACGGACGTTCCTCGGCCCAGCGCAGTTCCCAGTTCCGATCGTCGTAGGTCAGCACGGTGCCGGTCCGCAGGCGCTTCTTCAACTGCTCGCCCTTCTCCCCGGTGACATTGGCTGCAGCCTGTTGCAGCGCCAGCTGGACTTCGGCCAGCGCCGGGATCGGGATGTTCGGCGGCACCACGCGGTCAAGAATGCCGTCGCGCCGCATGTAGGCGTGAGCCAGGACGTAGTCGCCGATCGTCTGCGACTGTCGCAGACCGCCGCAGTGACCGATCATCAGCCAGCAGTGGGGACGCAGCACCGCCAGGTGGTCGGTGATGTTCTTGGCATTGGACGGGCCGACGCCGATGTTCACCAGGGTCACGCCATGGCCATCGCTGGCCTGCAGGTGATAGGCCGGCATCTGGTAACGGTGCCAGACCACACCGGCGGCGATCGCCGAGGCCTCGCCGTGGTCCATGCCCTTGTCGATGATCACGTTGCCCGGCAGGACCATGCGTACGAAACGCGGATCGCTGCGCAGTTGCTCCAGGCCATGGACGATGAACTGGTCGACATAACGGTGGTAGTTGGTCAGCAGGATCCACGGCTGCACATGGCGCCAGTCGCTACCGGTGTAGTGCACCAGGCGCCGCAGGGAGAAATCCACCCGCGCGGCATCGAACAGTGCCAGGGGCAGCGGGTGGGTGTTTTCCCAGTCGTAGAGGCCGTCGGCGATACCGTCGGTGGCGGCGGACAGGTCGGTGCTGGGGAATACCCGGGCCAGGGCCGCCGCGGTCACGCCGGAACCGGCCAGTTCGTCGCCCTGCTCCACCACGTAGGGATAAGGAATGTTCTGCTCGCTGACACCCACTTCAACCGTGACGGTGAAGTCGTGCATCAACGGCACCAGTTGTTCGAGCAGGTAGTTACGGAAGGCGGCGGGATGAGTGACGGTGACGCTGTAAGTACCCGGCAGTTGCACCTTGGCATAGGCCCGGGTGGTCTGTGGGACTTCGCCGTGGCAGTGGTAGGTCAAGCGCAGTTCGGGGTAGCGAAACAGCGCACGCTGCTCGGCATCCGGTTCGACCCGATCCTTGAGGTAACGCTTGAGCGCCTGGCTCAGGGCCGTGGTGGCCCGCTCATGCAAAGCAGCAAGCCGATCCACGGCTTGCTCGGCGGTTTGAACGACAATAAAAGCTTCGGTCACGGTAAGCATCCTGTGTTCTGATCTTGCAGGCGTTCATCTTGCCTGCAACACCGCCCCACGGGAACAGCGGAGTTGCAGGAGCCATCTAGCCGGCTCCTGCAGCGGGTCAGAAGCCTTGGGGGGTGGAGCGGGCGAGGATCGCGGCCACATCCAGCCCGCGGGGCAGCGTGCCATAGACCCGTCCACCCTGGCCGCCCAGGCGGCTGGCGATAAAGGCCTCGCTGATCAGGTCGTTGCCCGCCTCCAGCAACAACTTGGCCTGCAGGCCCAGAGCAATGTCCTCGGTCAGTTGCCGGGCGCGATACTGAATGTCGGCGGTGTCCTTGAAGCTGTCCTTGAGTGCGACGATATGCGCCGCCAGACGCTGGTCGCCATGCCCGTCCCCCAGCTCGGCAAACAGGGCATCCAGCACGCCCGGCTCTTTCGAGAGAGCCCGCAGCACATCCAGGCACTGCACGTTGCCGGAACCTTCCCAGGTCGAGTTCACCGGCGCTTCGCGGTACAGCCGCGGCAGGATGCTGTCCTCGACATAACCGGCACCGCCCATGCACTCGGCGGCCTCGTTGATCATGGCCGGGGCCCGTTTGCAGATCCAGTACTTGCCCACCGCCGTCACCAATCGGGAGAACTTGGCCTCCCGGGCATCGTCCTGATGGTCCAGGGCCCGCCCCATGCGCAGGCTCAGGGCCAGGGCCGCTTCGCTTTCCAGGGCCAGGTCGGCCAGTACGTTCTGCATCAGCGGCTGCTCACTGAGCAGGCGTCCGCCCACGCGGCGATGGGCGCAGTGATGACTGGCCTGGGTCAGGGCCTGGCGCATCAGCGAACTGGAACCGACCATGCAATCGAAGCGGGTCATGGCCACCATCTCGATGATGGTGGGCACCCCGCGCCCCTCCTCACCGATCATCCAGGCTAGAGCGCCGCGAAACTCCACTTCACTGGAGGCGTTGGACTGGTTGCCGAGCTTGTTCTTCAGACGCTGGATATAGAACTGATTGCGGCTGTCATCCGGGCGATGACGGGGCAGGAGGAAACAGGTCAGGCCCTTGTCAGTCTGGGCCAGGGTCAGGAAGGCATCGCACATCGGCGCCGAGCAGAACCACTTGTGCCCCACCAGCTCATAGGCCTGCCCCGGCCCGGGGGCCCCCACCGGGTAGGCCCGGGTGGTGTTGGCCCGGACATCGGTCCCGCCCTGCTTCTCGGTCATGGCCATGCCGATGGTGAGCCCGGCCTTGTGCTGCATGCCGACGTTGCGCGGGTCATACTCGGTGGCGAGGATCTTCGGCAGCCATAGCCGGGCAATATCCGGCTGCAGCTTCAGGGCCGGCACGCAGGCGAACGTCATGGTCAGCGGGCAGCCGCTGCCGGCTTCGGCCTGACTGTGCAGATAGGTCATGGCGGCACGCGCCACATGGGCTCCTGCTTGCGGGTGGGTCCAGGGCAGTGAGGTCAATCCGCCCTCGATGGCCGCCTGCATCAGTTGGTGGTAAGCCGGGTGAAACTCCACCAGATCGATTCGATGACCGAAGCGGTCGTGACTGGCAAACACCGGCTTGTTCTGATTGGCCAGGAACCCCGCCTCCATCAATGGCCCCCCCGCCAATGCACCGTAGGCATCGACCCGGGATTCGGCCCAACCGGCATCGAAACGCTGCATCCATTGCTGCAACGGCAGATCGATCCGATAGAGGTTGACGCCGTCCAGAGCGGGCGGCTGGTTGGTGACTTCGTGGGTTTCAGCGAACTGGTGGAGGTTCATTGCCGGGCTCCTTCAGGGTGTGCCAAAGCCCCAAGTTAAGCACCGGCCCCACCCTGAACAAAGTGGCATACCCGCCTAAATGTCGGCGCTTTCGCCTTGCTCCACAGCGAGCACACGCTTGGACAGCAGCAGCTGCAAGGCCTCGAATTTCACCGGTTTGCCGAGACAATCGGCTCCCGCTGTGGCCGCGCCCCCTTCGGTGCCGGGAACACAGGCCAACAGGATAGGCAACTGGGCATAGCCGGGCATCGCCTGAGCCTGCAGGCGAAACGCCCCTAACTGCGCCGCGCTGATCTGGCCATCGATCAGCACCGCGCTGACCGGCTCGCGCCCCAACAGTTGCAGGGCATCGGTTGGGCTGCCGACCGTGCGGACCCGATAACCGAGCTTGAGCAACATGCCCCGCAGCACCAGTTGGTCGACGTCATTGTCGTCGATCAACAGCACGGTGCAGTCCTGGGGTGTCCGCCGATGATGGGCGGCGGGCAGCCGGGCAATCGGCTCCTGCACCTCAAACTCCACCTGCAAACGGAAGCAACTGCCCTGCCCTGGCGTGGATTCGTGGGTCAATTGCCCATCCAGCAGTTCCACCAACTGGCGGCAGATCGCCAGGCCGATGCCCAATCCGCCATATTCGCGGGTCATGGAACCATCGAGCTGGAAGAAGCGCTGATACAGCATCGCCTCGTCCAGATTGACGAAACCTATGCCGCTGTCGATCACTTCGAAACTCAAGCTGACCCTTTCGACCGAGACGGCACGGGTCACCACCCGCAAGACCACGCCGCCGGAATGCGTGAACTTGACGGCGTTATCCAGCAGGCACTCCAGGCAATGGCTGAGCTTGCAGCGATCCCCCTGCAGGCGATCGGGCAATCCCGCACTCAGATCGACCTGAAACGACAGGGACTTGGCCGCCGCACTGGCCGCGTACTGGGTTTGCAACGCGGTCAGCAGCGAACGCAAGCTGAAGGGCTGGCGCTGGGCGCTGAGCTTGCCGGCCTGCAGTTCGGTCAGCGTGAGGATGCCGTTGACCATGCGCATCATGTCTCGCGCCGAACCGGCGGCGGTCTGCTGGTACTGCGCAAGCTCCGGGTCCAGTTCCAGGGTCTGCATCAATTCCAGTGAACCGATGACACCGTTCATCGGCGTGCGCAGTTCATGGGTCAGGGTGGCCAGGAATTCATCCTTGAGCCGGTTGCTGTGGGCCAGTTGCTGGTTCAGCACCTCAAGCTTCTGCCCCGCCTCCAGCAGAGTCTGAGCCTGCTGCTCGCGCATCGCGTTGATCCGGTCGGCCAGGGCCAGGGACAGCAACGCCACCTCGATCGCCGAGCCGATCTGGCTGGCGTACATGGTCAGGAACACGTTGGGCAGGTAACCCAGCACCATCAAGGTATTGATCACCCCACCGAACAGGAAAGCCGACCAGGCGATGATGAAATAGCGCGCCACCCGCAACCCGCGCCACCAGGCGACGATTCCCGCGACATAGATCACTACGGTGAACAGCAGCGCCAGGGTGGTAGCCAGGCGTAGGGCCAGGGCGTAACTGGTCATCAGCGACAGGGCCATGACCAGCGCACCAAAGCCCATCAGCGCCATCAATATGCGGTCAACCCAGGGACTGTGGCCGGCAGTCTGCAGGAAGCTGCGGGCGAACTGGCTGCCGAACAGCCCGGCCGAACCGATGAAGAAGGGCGTCGCGGCGTTGGCCCACCAAGGGCTGTTGGGCCAGAAGTACTCCACCGCAGCGCCGTTGACCGACAACTGATAGAGGCCGAAGGAGGCGATATAGAAGATGTAATAGAGGTAACTGGTGTCGCGCACGCTGAGGTAGATGAACAGGTTGTACACCAGCATGCCCAGCAACACGCCGTAGATCAGGCCCAGTACGTAGAGACGCACGGGTTGGGCCTCAAGGTAGGCAGTATTGGACCACAGGCTCACCGGCGCCTGGATCGAGCCCTCGCTGGCCAGCCGCAGATAGATCGTCTTGTGCTCATGGGGAGCGAAATTCAGGTTGAACAGGTAATTGTTCTGGCGGATCTGCCGACTGTCGAAGGGCAAGGCATCGCCGGTCCGCTCCGCCAGGCGATAGCCCCCGCTTTCGTCGGGGAGGTACAGATCCAGGTGATCCAGGGGCGGATAGGCCAGCTCCAGCAACCAGTTGCGCTGCGCCGTGGGGTTGCCGGGGCGGTAATCGAGGTCGATCTTCAGCCAGAACGCCGAACGTGAATAACCGGCATTGAGGGTGTCTTTATCGTGAGGCTTGAAGCGCTCGGCCAGTGGCCCCGAGCTGACGTCGGCAATGGTCGCTTCACCACCCGTGTCTTCAAGGACCTGCATCACTCGGCCCAAAGGAAGGCGCTGGGTGAACTCGTCGAACTCGGCGGCACCCACCAGCATCGGCAAGCTCAACAGCAACAGCAGCAAATAGCGCATTAAAGACCCAGCGTGGCTTGTCCGGTGATGTCAGGAAGTCCCCCCATTTCCCTTGAGCAGACGTATAACCGGCATGACCTGTTATTGGTTTGAATGCACTCTAGCATAGCCGCTGATGGCCAATGAACACCATTGTAAATTTTAGTCTAAAGGCTCTAGATCAAGCCTTTCAGCGCAATACCGCGTGCTAGAGCTGTTGCATCGGTCAAGACGTTCGCGCCCAGCGCGGCGACATTTTCCAGCAGACGCCAGGCGCCGCGAAAAAAAGCGATTGGTGGTAAGCTCGCCGCCCATGAATATCTACAGCTCTCGCCCCGTTGTCCTCTGTCTCTCCGGCCACGACCCCAGTGGTGGCGCCGGCTTGCAGGCAGATATCGAAGCCCTGCTGGCTCAGGGTTGTCACGCAGCTCCGGCTGTCACCGCCCTGACCGTGCAAGACACGGTCAATGTCAGCGATTTCCGCGTTCTGGATCGCGAGTGGGTACTGGCCCAGGCCAATGCCGTGCTCAACGACTCCACGGTCGCCGCGGTCAAGCTGGGCATGCTCGGCTCCCTGGAGATGGTCGACACCGTGGTCGAACTGCTCCAGGCGCACCCGCATCTGCCGCTGGTCTGCGATCCGGTGCTGCGCGCCGGCGGCGGTGGCCGGCTGGGCAAGGATGAAGTCGGCTACGCCATGCGCGAACGCCTGCTGCCCCTGGCCACCATTGCCACCCCCAACCTTCCTGAAGCTCGAATTCTTGCGGAACTGCCCGAAGGCAGCGCCGACCAATGCGCCGAAAAACTCCTGCCGTTCGTCAAGCACCTGCTGATCACCGGCGGCCATGGCGATGAACACGAAGTGCATAATCGCCTGTACAGCCGTGACGGCCTGCGCGAAACCTACACCTGCCAGCGTTTGCCGGGCAGCTATCACGGCTCCGGCTGCACCCTGGCCAGCGCCCTGGCCGGACGCCTGGCACAAGGCGAGCACCTGGCCAGCGCCGTGAAATCGGCCCTTGATTACACCTGGCGCACCCTGCGCGACGCCGAACAACTGGGTCGCGGCCAATTCGTCCCACGTCGCTTGCCGTTGGATTTCTGCTCGTAATGTCATGAGGCCCGCTCGATGAAACTACGTGGTCTGTACGCCATCACCGACAGCCAGCTGTTGGCCGGCAAGTTTTTGCAGTACGTGGAGGCGGCGCTCGAAGGCGGCGTCACCCTGTTGCAGTATCGCGACAAAAGCGACGATCAGGCCCGCCGCCTGCGGGAAGCCGAAACCCTGCTGACCCTGTGTGAGCGCTACAAGACCCGCTTGATCATCAACGATGACGCCGAACTGGCCGCGCGCATTGGTGCCGGCGTGCACCTGGGCCAGACCGACGGCCCACTGACGCCGGCCCGGGCCCTGCTGGGTCGCCAGGCGATCATCGGCTCCACCTGTCACGACCAATTGTCGCTGGCCGAGCAAGCCGCGCAGGAAGGCGCCAGTTATGTCGCCTTCGGCCGCTTTTTCAATTCCACCACCAAACCCGGCGCGCCCACGGCCAGCCTGGAGTTGCTGGATCAGGCCCGGGCCAGCCTGCACCTGCCGATCTGCGTGATCGGCGGCATCACCCTGGATAACGCAGCGCCGCTGGTACACCACGGCGCCGACCTGCTAGCGGTGGTCCACGGCCTGTTCGGCGCCGATAGCGCCGACGAAGTGACCCGTCGCGCCCGCGCCTTCAACGCCCTATTCAACAGCTGACTTTTTGAGAGCCCGCTCATGTCCCGTTCCGAAACCCTGTTCGCCAACGCCCAGAAACACATCCCCGGTGGCGTCAACTCGCCCGTTCGCGCCTTCAAGAGCGTGGGTGGCACCCCGCTGTTCTTCAAGCACGCAGAAGGCGCCTACGTCACCGACGAAGACGACAAGCGCTATGTCGACTATGTCGGTTCCTGGGGCCCGATGATCCTCGGCCACAGTCATCCGGACGTACTGGATGCGGTGCGCAAGCAGCTGGAACACGGCCTGTCCTACGGCGCACCGACCGCCATGGAAACCGAAATGGCCGATCTGGTGTGCTCCATCGTGCCGTCCATGGAAATGGTGCGCATGGTCAGCTCCGGCACCGAAGCCACCATGAGCGCCATTCGCCTGGCCCGGGGCTTTACCGGCCGCGACAGCATCATCAAGTTCGAAGGTTGCTACCACGGCCACTCCGACAGCCTGCTGGTCAAGGCCGGTTCCGGCGCCCTGACCCAGGGCGTGCCAAGCTCCGCCGGGGTTCCTGCGGCCTTCGCCAAACACACCCTGACCTTGCCGTTCAACGACATTGCCGCCGTGAAAAAGATGCTCGCCGAAGTCGGCCAGGAAGTGGCCTGCATCATCGTCGAGCCGGTGGCCGGCAACATGAACTGCGTACCGCCGGCACCGGGTTTCCTCGAAGGCCTGCGCAGCCTCTGCGACCAACACGGCGTGGTGCTGATTTTCGACGAAGTGATGACTGGCTTCCGCGTCGCCCTCGGTGGTGCCCAGGCCCATTACGGCGTGACACCGGACCTGTCGACCTTCGGCAAGATCATCGGCGGCGGCATGCCGGTGGGCTGCTTCGGCGGCAAACGCAAGATCATGGAGCACATCGCGCCCCTGGGCCCGGTCTACCAGGCCGGCACCCTGTCCGGTAACCCGCTGGCCATGGCCGCCGGCCTCACCACCCTGCGCCTGATCAGTCGCCCGGGCTTCCACGCCGAACTGAGCGACTACACCAGCCGCCTGCTCGAAGGTTTGCAACAACGCGCGGACGCCGCGGGCATTCCGTTCGTCACCACCCAGGCCGGCGGCATGTTTGGCCTGTACTTCAGCGGCGCCGATGACATCGTCACCTTCGACGACGTGATGGCCAGCGACGCCAACCTGTTCAAGCGCTTCTTCCACCTGATGCTGGAAGGCGGCGTGTACCTGGCGCCGAGTGCCTTCGAGGCCGGTTTCACCTCGATCGCCCACGGCGAAGCCGAGTTGCAACTGACCCTGGATGCCGCCGAACGCGCATTCGCCGCCTTGAAATAAGCACAGGTGGGCTGGCGTGGTAATCAACCGCGCCAGCGGAGGCTTTACTCGGACTTTTCCCCACCAAGGGGACAAATGCCCAGCAAGGCGACGGATATCGCGGCCACGCAGCAGAAAAACGAGTAAAGACTTTGTAAGGTTGGCCCCGCTTATTTCATAATGCGCGCTTATTGGACCCCTCGCTGGGTCCGCGCGCCCCTCAGAGGTAAGTCGATTCCCATGAACCGCACCGGCCGCGCCCTGACACTGGGCTGCCTGTTGCTCCTTCAGCCCCTGCTCGCGCACGCACAAGCAGGCGGCAACTCGTTGTTGATCCCAGCGATGGGTCGCTGCACCCTCGATCCCCAGGCACAGGAACAGGCCGAGGCGCTAGCCGCGTGCCAGAAAGCCGCCGACGAAGGCGACGCCGAGGCGCAATACGAGTTGGGTGAGTTCTACTACGAAGGCAAAGGCGCGCCGCGGGACCTCAATCAAGCCCTGAGCTATTTCGAAAAAGCCTCCTTGCAAGGCCACGCTCAGGCGCAATTCAAACTCGGCACCATGTTCTTCCACGGTGAGGGCGTGCCGGCCAACAATGTCCAGGCCTATATCGTGCTGAAGATGGCTGCGGTCAATGGCGCCGAAGACGCTCTGGACACCGCCGACGAAGTCGCCGAGCACATGCAGCGCGACGAGCTGGAAGTCGCGACCCAGGTGCTGGGACAGATTTTCCGCAAATACCTGATGGAATTGCAAAGCGCCGATGGGCGCTCGCCTTTTTCGCCATTGCCGTAAAAGCCTCCATGCCCTTCGCTGGCAAGCCAGCGCCTACAGACACGAACCGGACCCTTGCGAAGAAGTGGCCAGCCAGGCTTATTTTTCGGGCATCGGCATCGGGAACGGCATGACGTTGCTCACGCCACGGGCTTCGCTGATTTTCGGCGTGCCCAGGCGCTCCACTTCGTCGATGCGCACGATCGAATGCATCGGCACAAAGCTGCGCACCACGCCTTCGAATTGCGCCTTGAGCTTCTCTTCGCTCGGATCGACGACCACTTGCGTGCGCTCGCCAAAGACGAACTCTTCCACTTCCAGGAAGCCCCACAGATCGCTCTGGTAGATCTGCTTGGCGTACATCTCGAACACCTGGCCCTGGTTGAGGAAAATCACCTTGTAGATTGGGGCTTCACGTTTGGTCATGGTGGGCGGGCAACACATCGGGGGATAAAAATAGGGCGCGAACTATAGCATAGCTACCCGATGCACAACGCTAGGAACCTGTGGGCATGGACCCTATAATGCGCGGTTCTTTGAATCACGTGAGACTGAGGTCCATGGCCAAGAAGCTTTACATCGAAACCCACGGTTGCCAGATGAACGAGTACGACAGCTCGCGCATGGTGGACCTCCTGGGTGAACATCAGGCCCTGGAAGTCACCGCACGTGCCGAAGACGCGGATGTCATCCTGCTCAATACCTGCTCCATTCGTGAGCGCGCCCAGGATCGGGTGTACTCCCAGCTGGGTCGCTGGCGCGAGCTGAAACTGGCCAATCCGGACATGGTGATTGCCGTCGGCGGCTGCGTGGCCAGTCAGGAAGGCGCGGCCATTCGCGATCGCGCGCCCTATGTGGACGTGGTCTTCGGTCCGCAGACCCTGCACCGCCTGCCGGAAATGATCGATGCCGCGCGCGTCAGCAAGCTGCCGCAAGTGGACGTCTCGTTTCCGGAAATCGAAAAATTCGACCACCTGCCCGAGCCGCGCATCGACGGCCCCAGTGCCTATGTCTCGGTCATGGAAGGCTGCAGCAAGTACTGCACCTTCTGCGTCGTGCCCTACACCCGGGGCGAAGAGGTCAGCCGGCCGTTTGACGACGTGATTGCCGAAATCATCCACCTGGCGGAAAACGGCGTGCGCGAAGTCACCCTCCTGGGCCAGAACGTCAATGGCTACCGGGGCCAGACCCACGACGGACGCCTGGCCGACCTGGCCGAGCTGATCCGCGTAGTTGCCGCGGTGGACGGCATCGAGCGGATTCGCTACACCACTTCGCACCCTTTGGAGTTCTCCGACAGCCTGATCCAGGCCCACGCCGAAGTGCCGGAGCTGGTCAAGCACCTGCACCTGCCCGTGCAATCGGGCTCGGATCGGATTCTGGCGGCGATGAAGCGCAATCACACGGCCCTGGAGTACAAGTCCAAGCTGCGCAAGCTGCGAGCGGCGGTACCGGGAATCTGCATCAGCTCGGACTTTATCGTCGGCTTTCCTGGCGAGACGGAAAAAGACTTCCAGCAGACCATGAAGTTGATCGAAGACGTCGGTTTCGACTTCTCCTACTCCTTCGTCTACAGCCAGCGCCCGGGTACTCCGGCCGCCGACCTGGCCGACGACACGCCGGAAGCACTGAAGAAGGAACGCCTGAACGCGCTGCAACACCGCCTGAACCAGCAAGGGTTTGAAATCAGCCGACAAATGGTCGGGTCGACCCAGCGCATCCTGGTGACCGACTACTCCAAGAAAGATCCGGGCGAATTGCAGGGCCGCACCGAGAACAACCGGATCGTCAACTTCCGTTGCGACGATCCCACACTGATCGGCCAATTCGCCGACGTGCATATCGACTCGGCGCAGCCCCACTCGCTGCGCGGCTCGCTGTTATCGTAAGAACTGGATTGTGTAGGCACCGGCTTGCCGGCGAAGGGGCCTTCAGAACCGCCTTCGCCGGCAAGCCGGCTCCTACGAAGAAAGCATCACCGGTCCACGCTCCGCATAAGAGCTTTCGCACCCAGGCCGCTGGCGTTATCCTTGAATTCATCTTAATTGCCGTTGGGCGGCTAAAAAACGACCTTGAACGCACCCATAGAACCTCATCGTTTCATCCTCGAGCCCTTTGAGGCTCGCCGCTTCGCCAATCTGTGCGGGCAATTCGACGAGCATTTGCGCTTGATCGAACAGCGCCTGACGATCCAGATCCGCAATCGCGGCAATCAGTTCGAACTGATCGGCGAACCCAAGCACACCACCTCCGCGGAAAATCTTCTGCGCCGTCTCTACCGGGAAACCAAGGGAACCGAGCTGTCGCCGGACCTGGTGCACCTGTTCCTTCAGGAGTCCGCTGTGGAAGAGCTGGATAACCCCTCGGTGGCTGATGCCGCCATCGCCCTGCGTACCAAGAAAGGCATGATTCGCCCTCGTGGCTTGAATCAGCAGCGCTACGTCAAGGAGATCCTGGGCAACGACATCAACTTCGGCATCGGTCCGGCCGGCACCGGCAAGACCTACCTGGCCGTCGCTTGCGCGGTGGACGCCTTGGAGCGCGAGCAGGTGCGACGCATCCTGCTGGTGCGTCCGGCGGTGGAAGCCGGCGAGAAGCTCGGTTTCCTGCCCGGTGATCTGGCGCAAAAGATCGACCCTTACCTGCGCCCGCTGTATGACGCGCTGTATGAAATGCTCGGCTTCGAACAAGTGGCCAAGCTGATCGAGCGCCAGGTCATCGAGATCGCGCCCCTGGCCTACATGCGTGGCCGAACCCTGAACAACAGCTTCATCATCCTCGACGAAAGCCAGAACACCACCGTGGAACAAATGAAGATGTTCCTCACACGGATCGGCTTCGGCTCCACCGCGGTGATCACCGGCGATATCACGCAGGTCGACCTGCCCAAGGGCACCAAGTCCGGCCTGGCCCAGGTGATCAACGTGCTCAAGGATGTGCCCGGCATCAGCTTCACCCACTTCATGCCCAAGGACGTGGTGCGCCACCCGCTGGTGCAACGCATCGTCGAAGCCTACGAGCGCTTCGAGTTGCGAGCCGACGACGAGACCGCCAAGGCTTCCGCCGACAGAGGCCAGCGCCACGATGCTTGAGCTTGATCTGCAGCGCGCCAGCCAGCAGCCGGCCCCCAGCGACGAACAGTTCCGCCAGTGGTGCGAACTGGCCCTGCGCCAGCGAACCGCCGACTCGGAAATGACCATTCGTCTGGTGGACGAAGCCGAAGGCCGCGAGCTGAACCACACCTGGCGTCACAAAGATTACGCCACCAATGTGCTGTCATTCCCTGCCGACGTGCCGGATGAGCTGCTGGATATCCCCTTGCTGGGGGATCTGGTGATCTGCGTTCCAGTGGTCGAACGCGAGGCCGCCGAACAAGGCAAGGAACTTCAGGCCCACTGGGCCCATCTGGTGATTCACGGCTGCTTGCATCTGTTGGGTTACGACCATATAGATGATGACGAAGCCGAAGAAATGGAAGCACTGGAACGAACGTTGCTTGCAGAACTGGGTCATCCCGACCCCTATGCAGACGACGAAAACTGATCAACAACCCCCTGTAACAACCAAGGATTCAGAGCAATCGCTATGAGCGAAGATCGATCGAGCAACGGGCAAAAGTCATGGCTGGGCAAACTGACCCAGGCTTTTGCCCATGAGCCGAAAAACCGCCAGGAGCTGCTGGAGCTGCTGCGCGAAGCCCATCAGAACAAATTGCTGGACAGCGAAGCGCTGGCCATCGTCGAAGGCGCCATCCAGGTGGCTGACCTGCAAGTCCGGGACATCATGGTGCCGCGCTCGCAGATGATCAGCATCAAGGCGACCCAGACACCCCGGGAGTTCCTGCCCGCCGTCATCGACTCCGCGCACTCGCGCTACCCGGTGATCGGCGAAAGCCATGACGACGTGATGGGCGTCCTGCTGGCCAAGGACCTGCTGCCGCTGATCCTCAAGGAGAACGGCGACAGCTTCAATATCAAGGACCTGCTGCGCCCGGCGACCTTCGTCCCGGAGTCCAAGCGCCTGAACGTGCTGCTGCGCGAGTTCCGCGCCAATCACAACCACATGGCCATCGTCATCGACGAGTACGGCGGCGTGGCCGGCCTGGTGACCATCGAAGACGTGCTGGAACAGATCGTCGGCGACATCGAAGACGAGCATGACGTCGAGGAAGACAGCTACATCAAGCCCCTGCCCAGCGGCGACTTCCTGATCAAGGCGCTGACGCCGATCGAGAACTTCAACGAGTTCTTCGACAGCACCTTCTCCGATGACGAGTTCGATACCGTCGGCGGACTGGTCATGAGCGCCTTCGGCCACTTGCCAAAACGCAACGAAATCACTGAAATCGGCGCCTATCGCTTCCGCGTGCTCAATGCCGACAGCCGGCGGATTCATCTGCTGCGCCTGACTCCCGTCTCCCGCTAGGGGCCAGGGGCATCAGCTCTCCTGCACAACGAAACGTCGCCCCGAAACCGGAACCCCGGGCTCGGGGCGACGGCTCTCGGGGACAGGCCGCTGAGCCGCACGGCGCGATGCCCACCTGAATCCAACCCACCCATCTCCTCGCGCCCTGCCCGGTGCGAAACAGGAAAGAGCTGATGAAACGCCTCTTGCAGCGCTCAACCCGACCCGGCTGGCCCGGCAACCTGCTGGCCGTGGCAGCCGGCGCCATCACCACCCTGGCGCTGGCGCCCTACAACATCTGGCCCCTGGCTTTGCTGGCGGTAGGGTTGTTCTATGCCGGCCTGCGAGAACTGACGCCACGCCAGGCCCTGGGCCGGGGCTGGTGCTTCGGCTTCGGCCTGTTCGGCGCCGGCACCAGCTGGATCTACGTCAGCATCCACACCTACGGCGGCGCATCGGCCTTGCTCGCCGGCCTGCTGATGCTGGCTTTCATCGCCGCCATTGCCTGGTTCTTTGCCCTGCCCGCCTGGCTCTGGGCCCGCTGGTTGCGGCGCAATGAAGCACCGCTGGCGGATGCTCTGGCGTTTGCTGCCCTGTGGCTAGGCCAGGAGGCGTTTCGCGGCTGGTTCCTCACCGGTTTCCCCTGGCTTTACTCCGGCTACAGCCAGCTCGACGGCCCCCTGGCCGGGCTCGCGCCAGTGGGCGGAATCTGGCTGATCTCCTTCTCCCTGGCCCTGACCGCCGCGCTGCTCTACAACCTGCCGCGCCTGATCAAGGCCGGGCGCAAAGGGTTCATTGTCGCCGGCCTGCTACTGCTGGCAGCTCCCTGGGTGATCGGCCTGGCGCTCAAAGGCCATGCCTGGACCAGCCCGTCGGGAGACCCCATGTCGGTAGCGGCCATCCAGGGCAACATCGAACAAAGCATGAAATGGGACCCCGCCCAGCTCAATGCCCAACTGGCCCTGTACCGCGACATGAGTTTCAGCAGCAAGCGGGTGGACCTGCTGGTCTGGCCGGAAACCGCGGTTCCGGTGCTCAAGGAATCCGCCGAAGGCTACCTGACGATGATGGGCAACTTTGCCGCCGACCGTCATTCCGCACTGATTACCGGGGTTCCGGTGCGCCAGCTGGTGCACCATGAAAAACGCTACTTCAACGGCATTACCGTGACCGGCGAAGGCGACGGCACCTACCTGAAACAAAAACTGGTGCCCTTCGGCGAGTACGTTCCCCTGCAGGAAGTCCTGCGCGGCCTGATCGACTTCTTCAACCTGCCGATGTCGGACTTTGCCCGTGGCCCGGCGGACCAGCCGTTGCTGCAGGCCAAGGGCTATCAGATTGCCCCCTTCATCTGCTACGAAGTGGTCTATCCCGAGTTCGCCGCCGGTCTTTCGGCCCGCAGCGACCTGCTGCTGACCATCAGCAACGACACCTGGTTCGGCACCTCCATCGGCCCCCTGCAGCATCTGCAGATGGCACAGATGCGCGCCCTGGAGGCAGGACGCTGGATGATCCGCGCCACCAACAACGGCGTCACCGGGCTGATCGACCCGTTCGGCAAGATCACCGTGCAGATTCCACAGTTCGAGCGCGGCATCCTGTATGGCGAAGTGGTGCCCATGCACAATCTGACGCCTTACCTGAAGTGGCGCTCGTGGCCGCTGGTGGTGCTCTGCACCCTGCTGTTCGGCTGGGCCCTGTTGGCCAGTCGCATTGCCAAGACCGTTTGAAGCCCTTCCCCGGCCAGCCGGCTCCTGCGGGAGCCGGCGCGCCACTCAGCGATAGAAGACTCGGTAACCGAGTTGTCCCACCGCCTCGTTAAGCAGCTGGCCGCTCTGCCAGATCGACTTGAACTCCGGCATCCAGCCGCCCAGCGGACGGGCGTTGTCCACCCCGAGAAAGCCCACCGGGGCCGGTACCACGTCAAACCCCGCGTGCTCGAAACTCCAGACAGCGCGAGGCATGTGCCAGGCCTGGGTCACCACCACCACGCGCCTGATGCCCAAGGGTTGCAAGACTTCGGCGCTGAATTGCGCGTTCTCCCAGGTGGTACGACTGCGACCTTCCTGCCAGCGCACCGTCACGCCAAAGTCATTGAGCAAGGACTCGGCCATCAGCGCCGCTTCGGTGGGCGGCGTGCCGTAATGCAAGCCACCACTGGTCAGCAACGGCAACCCGGATGCCTTGGCCAAACGCGCGGCGTAGCGCTCACGCTCCAGCCCCACGCCGGTGGGCTGATCAGAACCCCAGGCCAGATCGCCGCGCTCGCGGCCTGAACCCAGGACCACAATCGCATCCGCCTGCTGGGCCAGGCTCGCCCACTCCCCCTGAGGCAAAGGAGGCAACTGCTCCAACCCGCGCGCGCCCCACTCCACCATCACCGGCAAGCTCATCAGCCAGAAACCGCCCAAACCCAGAACAAAGCAGCATCGCGCCAGCCGCGGACGGGAGTGACGCAGGCACCAGGCAAACAGGAGCAGCAGCAAAAGAATGCCGGGGGGCAACAACAACTGCTTGATGAAATAACGAAAAGGCATCGGGCATCTCCAAAAGATGCCCGAAGCCTAAAGGTCAAAGCCCTGCTGCAACAACCAGTGCCGAGTACTTTTGCTCATGAACGCCTCGGCAACGACCTCATGGGCCCCAAACGCAGTCCGGAGACTACTTGCACTGATGCGATCGGACTTTCACCGATTCCTTGACGGGCGCCTGATCCTTCAACCAAATGATCTTGGCTGAACGGGGCATTTCCTGCTGCCGATCACCCGGCATGCTGATCTGCATTTCACGCTGGCTACGAGCCAGATAGGCCCGGATCAATTCGAACTCAGCACTGCTCAAGCCCCGCAGCTCCAACTCGACAGGCCGCTCATCACGCAGTCGATCCGCAGTCTTCAGTGCATCCAGGGCCAGAGCCAGTCGATTCAGCAGCCTTTCATACACCTCTGGTTCTGTTACTTTTCGCTGCGATTCAAGCATCCGTTCACCTCATCGAAGAATAAGACTCACTCCCCTTTTTGAGCTTAGTCGGACGACCGAAAGCGTCGCGCCGCTGCGACCAACGGCCCGGCCGAGCAATCAAGGTTTCCCTCGGCAGAGTGCGGTCATGTATGCTACGGCGCTTCCTGTAACTCCACTTCCAGCTCCATCGGGCACTGAAAATCGCCGTATTTGGCGTCATCGCTCCCCGTGGTTGCATTGAAGAGGATTAGGCCACCCCTATTCAGTACAAAAGTAGCCATGCACGAACACTATCAGCCCCGTGAAATCGAAGCCGCCGCCCAGTCGTTCTGGGACGAGCAAAAGTCCTTTGAAGTCAGTGAACAGCCAGGCAAGGAAACCTACTATTGCCTATCGATGTTCCCTTACCCCAGCGGCAAGCTACACATGGGGCACGTGCGCAACTACACCATCGGCGACGTGATCTCCCGCTACCAGCGCATGCAAGGCAAGAACGTCCTGCAACCCATGGGTTGGGATGCCTTTGGCATGCCGGCGGAAAACGCCGCGATGAAGAACAACGTGGCTCCCGCCAAGTGGACCTACGAAAACATCGCCTACATGAAGACCCAGCTGCGCAGCCTGGGCCTGGCGGTGGACTGGTCCCGCGAGGTCACTACCTGCAAGCCGGACTACTACCGCTGGGAACAGTGGCTGTTCACCCGCCTGTTCGAAAAAGGCGTGATCTATCGCAAGAACGGCACCGTGAACTGGGACCCGGTCGACCAGACCGTCCTGGCCAACGAGCAAGTGATCGACGGCCGCGGCTGGCGTTCCGGCGCGCTGATCGAGAAGCGCGAAATCCCGATGTACTATTTCAAGATCACCGCCTATGCCGATGAGCTGCTGGAGAGTCTCGACGAACTGACGGGCTGGCCCGAGCAGGTCAAGACCATGCAACGCAACTGGATCGGCAAGTCCCGCGGCATGGAAGTGCAGTTCCCCTACGATCAGGCATCGATCGGCGAAACCGGCACCCTGAAGGTGTTCACCACCCGTCCGGATACCCTGATGGGCGCGACCTATGTCGCCGTCGCCGCCGAGCACCCGCTGGCAACCCTGGCCGCACGCAACAACCCCGAGTTGCAGGCGTTCATCGCCGAATGCAAAGGCGGCAGCGTCGCCGAAGCGGACATGGCGACCCAGGAGAAAAAAGGCCTGGCCACCTCGCTGTTCGTCGAACACCCGCTGACCGGCGAAAAGCTCCCGGTGTGGGTGGCCAACTACGTGCTGATGCACTACGGCGATGGCGCGGTCATGGCTGTCCCGGCTCACGACGAGCGCGATTTCGAATTCGCCAGCAAGTACAACCTGCCGATCAAGGCCGTGGTACGCACCAGCGCCGGCGATGAAACCCCTGCGCCATGGCAGGACGCTTACGGCGAGCACGGCGAACTGATCAACTCCGGCGAATTCGACGGCCTGGATTTCCCTGGCGCGTTCGACGCTATCGAAGCGGCCCTGCTGAAGAAAAACCTCGGTCAATCACGCACCCAGTTCCGCCTGCGGGACTGGGGCATCAGCCGCCAGCGCTACTGGGGCTGCCCGATCCCGATCATCCATTGCGACAGCTGCGGCGACGTTCCGGTCCCGGAAAACCAGCTGCCGGTGGTGCTGCCGGAAGACGTGGTACCCGATGGTGCCGGTTCGCCTTTGGCCCGCATGCCCGAGTTCTACGAGTGCAACTGCCCGAAATGCGGCCAGCCTGCCAAGCGTGAAACCGACACCATGGACACCTTCGTCGAGTCCTCGTGGTACTACGCGCGCTACGCCTCGCCACATTATGAAGGCGGCTTGGTGGACCCGGCGGCGGCCAACCACTGGTTGCCGGTGGATCAGTACATCGGCGGCATCGAACACGCCATCCTGCACCTGCTTTACGCACGTTTCTTCCACAAGTTGATGCGTGACGAAGGCCTGGTGAGCTCCAACGAGCCGTTCAAGAACCTGCTGACCCAGGGCATGGTGATTGCCGAAACCTACTATCGCCGTGAGGCCAATGGCGCCTACACCTGGTACAACCCGGCGGACGTTGAGCTGGAGCGCGACAGCAAGGCCAAGATCATCGGGGCCAAACTGATCAGCGACGGCCTGCCGGTGGAAATCGGCGGCACCGAGAAGATGGCCAAGTCGAAGAACAATGGCGTTGATCCGCAGTCGATGATCGAGCAATACGGTGCCGATACCTGCCGCCTGTTCATGATGTTCGCATCGCCGCCCGAGCTGAGCCTGGAATGGTCCGACTCGGGTGTCGAAGGTGCGCACCGCTTCCTCAAGCGCGTCTGGCGCCTGGCCCAGGCCCATGTCAGCCAAGGGCTGCCGCAGGCACTGGATATCGCCACCCTGAGCGACGAACAGAAAGCCATTCGCCGCGCCATCCACCTGGCCATCAAGCAGGCCAGCCAGGATGTCGGCCAGCACCACAAATTCAACACCGCCATCGCCCAAGTGATGACCTTGATGAACGTCCTGGAAAAAGCCCCGCAAGGCAGCAACCAGGACCGTGCCCTGTTGCAGGAAGGCCTGCAGACCGTAGCCCTGCTGCTGGCTCCGATCACTCCGCACATCAGTCACGAACTGTGGAAGCAGCTGGGTCAGGAAGGCGCCATCATCGATGCCGGCTGGCCGGTTCTGGACGAAAGCGCCCTGGTTCAAGACAGCCTGCAACTGGTCATCCAGGTCAACGGCAAATTGCGTGGCCAGATCGAAATGCCGGCCAGCGCCAGCCGTGAAGAAGTCGAAGCCGCGGCTCGCAGCAACGAGAACGTGCTGCGCTTCACCGAAGGCCTGACCATCCGCAAGGTCATCGTGGTGCCGGGCAAACTGGTCAATATCGTCGCCAGCTAATTGGATCAGGCGCCCGGTCCGGGATCGGGCGCCGAACAAAACCTCCAGGGCCACAAGGTGGTCCATATGGTTTCAAGGGGAGCAATACATGATCAAACGTAACCTGCTGGTGATGGGTCTGGCCGTGCTGCTGAGCGCCTGTGGCTTCCAGTTGCGCGGAACGGGAACCCATGAGCTGACCATCAAGGAACTCGACCTGAGCGCCCGGGATGCCTACGGCCCCACCGTGAAAATGCTCCAGCAACAACTGGAAAGCAGCGGTGTACGGGTCCATGCCGGCGCGCCTTACAAACTGGTGCTGCTGAACGAGGAAAACTCCCAGCGCACCCTCAGTTACACCGGCGGTGGCAGCTCGGCCGAATACGAGATCGGCACAACACTCAGGTACGAAATCCTGACGCACGACAACCTGCATCTGCTCGACGACAAGCTGGAAGTGCAGAAGGTCTTCGTGCATGACGGCAACAACATCACCGGCTCCGATCAGGAATCGTCTGAAACACGCAAGGAAATGCGCCGCGACCTGATCCAGCGCATGCTGATCCGTCTGCAGTTGCTGACCCCGGACCAGCTTGCTCAACTGCAAGCCACAGCCGAAGCCAAAGCCAAGGCCGAAGCCCAGGCGCTGGAAGCTGCACGCAAGGCTGAGGCGGAAACTCCGCAGCAGTCCCCCCTGGAACTGCCGAACCAGTAAGCCGTGTGGGGCGCTCACGCGCCCCATTGGCCCCCGCCTATGAAACTCGCACCCGCCCAACTCGGCAAACACCTGCAAGGTCCACTCGCGCCGGTCTATGTGATCAGCGGCGATGATCCCCTGCTCTGCCAGGAAGCCGCCGACGCCATCCGCTCTGCCGTACGCCAGCAGGGATTCGACGAGCGCCAGGTATTCAGTGCCGATGCCAGCTTTGACTGGGGCACCCTGCTGCAAGCCGGGGCCAGCATGTCGCTGTTTGCGGAAAAACGCCTGCTGGAACTGCGCCTGCCCTCGGGCAAGCCCGGAGACAAGGGCGCCGCAGCGCTGATCGAGTACTGTTCGCGTCCGGCCGAGGACACAGTGCTGCTGATCAGCCTGCCCAAGCTCGACGGCAGCGCACAGAAGACCAAGTGGGGCAAGGCCTTGGTGGAAGGTGCCCAGACCCAGTTCGTACAGATCTGGCCGGTGGACGCCAACCAGCTTCCACAGTGGATTCGTCAGCGACTGTCCCAAGCCGGGCTGTCCGCCAGCCAGGACGCGGTGGAGCTGATCGCCGCGCGGGTCGAGGGCAACCTGCTGGCCGCGGCCCAGGAAATCGAAAAACTCAAGCTGATGGCTGAAGGTGGACAGATCACCGTCGAAACGGTCCAGGCCGCAGTGGCCGACAGTGCGCGTTTCGATGTGTTCGGGCTGGTGGATGCCATTCTCAACGGTGAAGCCGCCCACGCCCTGCGCATGCTGGAAGGGTTGCGCGGTGAAGGCGTCGAACCTCCCGTGATTCTCTGGGCCCTGTCCCGAGAACTGCGGCTGTTGGCCAACCTGGCCCTGCAATTCAGCCAGGGCGTGCCATTGGACAAAGTGTTCAGTCAGGCCCGCCCTCCGGTCTGGGACAAACGCAAGCCGCTGATGAGCAAGGCGCTGCAACGTTACTCTGCACAGCGCTGGGGGCAGTTGCTGCTGGATGCCCAGCGTATCGATGCGCAGATCAAGGGGCAGGCCAGCGGTTCGCCCTGGAGCAGCCTGAGCCGCCTGTCGCTGCTGATGGCCGGCCAACGCCTGGCCCTGCCGGCCGAGTAAGCACGCCGCTCATCTCACGACTGGCATCTTCCTGCTGCAGAGTGCTGGACAGCCGCTCCACTCTGGCCGATGATTCGCGCCGCAGCCTCTCTCTACAAACCGCGAGTACAAAACTATGAGCAAGCCATCCAAGCATGGCCCCAACAAGGCCAAATCCATTGTCGCCCAGCCACTGTTCCGCAGCCGTCAGGAACGCCCGGCCAAGGGCAAAGGCAGCTACCGCCGCGAAGCCTTCCAGTCTAAAAGCTGGGAGGCTTCTTACTTTCTGGCCGCCTGAAGCCCTGAACCCCGTCGGCATGATAAGGTCTGCACCTGATAGTTATTCTCTCTGGACCTGTGCATGCCCTTTTGTCTTTCCCGTCGTTGGCACATGCGCCAACTGATCGCTGCCTCCAGCCTCGTTCTGCTCGTCGCCTGCGCGGAACAACCTACCGCCGCCGACGCCCAGCCGCTGCCCACCCTCCAGGCAGCCCCCCTCGCCGCACCCGCTACTGTCGCACCATTGACCGCCGACAATCTGGACATCCAGCCCGCACAGACCTTCGATGAATGGCTGAACGCATTCCGTACCGAAGCCCTGAACGCCGGCATTCGCGCCGACGTCTTCGACCGAGCCTTCGCCGGTGTCACCCCGGACATGAGCGTCATCAAGGCTGACCGCAGCCAGCCGGAGTTCACCCGCCCGGTCTGGGAATACCTGGATGGAGCCCTGTCTCCGGTCAGGGTACGCAAGGGCCAGGCCCTGCTGCTCCAGTACAGCGACATCCTGCAGCGGATCGAACAGCGCTATGGCGTGGATCGCCAGGCATTGGTGGCGGTCTGGGGCATGGAGAGCAATTTCGGCGACTTCCAGGGTAACAAGTCGGTGATCCGCTCCCTGGCCACCCTGGCTTATGAAGGACGCCGCCCGGCCTTCGCCAACAGCCAGTTGATTGCCGCCTTGCAGATCATCCAGCACGGCGACATCCAGCCAGAGAAGATGCTCGGCTCGTGGGCCGGCGCCATGGGCCAGACCCAGTTCATTCCCACCACCTACAACACCCACGCCGTGGACTTCGACGGCGACGGTCGCCGGGATATCTGGAACAGCCCGGCCGACGCTCTGGCCTCCACAGCCCATTACCTGCAGAGCTCAGGCTGGCAAAAAGGCCAGCCCTGGGGCGTTGAGGTCCAGCTCAAGAGCGGTTTCGACTACGCCCTGGCCGACGCCTCCACCCGCAAGACCGTGGCCGAGTGGCTGAGCCTGGGCATGACAACGAGCAACGGCAAGGCCCTGCCATACGGCTCCGAGCAATTGTCCGCTTCGTTGCTGTTGCCTGCGGGTTACCGAGGGCCGGCGTTCCTGATTCTGGATAACTTCCGGGCAGTGCTGAAATACAACAACTCATCGTCCTACGCCCTGGCAGTCAATCTGCTGTCCGAGCGGTTTGGCGGCGCTGGTCAGATCAACGGCAGTTGGCCCAAGGACGATCTTCCCCTGAGCCGCTCCGAACGCATCGAATTGCAGACCCTGCTCAGCACCCACCAATATGACGCCGGCAACCCCGACGGCATCATCGGTGCCAATACCCGCAAGGCCATTCGCAGTGCCCAGCAGGCACTGGGCTGGCCCGCAGATGGCTACCCAACCCACAAGCTGCTGGAAAGCCTGCGCAGCCGCTAGACACGCGTGTGCGAAGGAGCTGGCTCCTTCGCCAGCGCCTTACCTGAACACCACGTCCTGAGCCAGGGTCAACTCCCTGGCCCCTGCATCCAGCTTGACCAGCGCCCCCACCGGCAAGGTCAGGTTCGGATCGCAGTGACCGCTGCGCCATCCCGCCAGCACCGGAATCTGCAAGGGCTCGAAGACCTGCTTGAGCAACGCGCACAACGCGGTGAAATCCACACCGGCCACATCCCCGACCAGGACCCCGCGCACCCCCTCCAGCTTGCCGGCCAGACGCAAGTGATTGAGCAGGCGGTCGATGCGGTACAGCGGCTCGTTGACGTCTTCGATAAACAGAATGACGCCGCCGGTATTGATTTCGTAAGGCGTACCCAAGGTACTGGCAATCAGTGACAGGTTGCCGCCCACCAGCGGCCCTTGGGCGATACCCGGCTCCACCGTGGTCAAGGGAAAGGCTACCGGATGGGGCAGCAGGCTGCCGCTCTTGACCTGCCCTCTGAGCATATTGAAAAACGACGCCTCGGTTGGCGCCTGCTTGCCGCCCAGCAGGTCGGCATTGAGCATCGGCCCGTGAAAGCTGACAAAGCCCGCATAACGATTGATCGCCAGGTGCAAGGCGGTGATGTCGCTGTAGCCGACAAATGGCTTGGGATGGCGTCGCAGCAACTCGAAGTCGATCTTGTCCAGCAGGCGCGGACTGCCATAGCCCCCGCGCAGACACACAATGGCGTCGATTTCGCTATCGGCAAAAGCCCCGTGCAAGTCATCGAGACGGACCTGATCACTGCCTGCCAGGTAACCATCCTGTTGACCTACGCCAGGGAAGATCCGCAGCGTATAGCCCCTGGAACGCATCCATTGGCAGGCTTTTTCGGTATCCAGAGCTGCAGGACCGGCGGGGGCGATAAGGCCAATGACACCTTCCGCCGCCAATGCCGGCACCGGCAGATGAGCGTGAAGAGCAGCAGTGGGTTGGATGGGCATGCAGATTCTCCCTGTGTGAATTCACCCCAGCACAGTAGCCATGAATGCCACCAAACAGAAGAGGGGAAATCACCCACGGAGAATACAAGGGAGGCGCAGCGCAGAAGGCGTACCAAACAGCGGCAAAGCTGCCCGCAAGGCCTGGACCTTGCGGGCGGGGTATATCAGGAAACCAGGCCTTCTTTGGCCAGCTTCGCTTGTTCGTCGGCGTGATACGAGGAACGTACCAGCGGGCCGGAAGCGACGTTCTTGAAGCCCATCTTGTAACCCTCCTCGGCGAACCAGGCGAAGGTGTCCGGGTGCACGAAGCGTTGAACCGGCAGGTGGTTGCGCGACGGTTGCAGGTACTGGCCGAGGGTCAGCATATCGATGTCGTGCTCACGCATGCGCTTCATGACTTCGATGACTTCGTCGTCGGTTTCGCCCAGACCCAGCATCAGGCCGGACTTGGTCGGTACATGGGGTACCAGTTGCTTGAACTTCTGCAGCAGGGTCAGCGACCACTGGTAGTCCGAGCCCGGACGCGCTGCCTTGTACAGGCGCGGCACGGTTTCCAGGTTGTGGTTGAACACATCCGGCGGCGTGGCGGCGGTAATTTCCAGGGCGACGTCCATGCGACCGCGGTAGTCGGGAACCAGGGTTTCCAGCTGAACGTTCGGCGACAGTTTGCGAATCTCGCGAATGCAGTCGGCAAAGTGCTGGGCACCACCGTCACGCAGGTCATCACGGTCCACCGAGGTGATCACCACGTACTTCAGGCGCAGGTCGGCGATGGCCACCGCCAGGTTCATCGGCTCATCGACATCCAGAGGCTTCGGACGGCCATGGCCAACGTCACAGAACGGGCAGCGACGGGTGCAGATGTCACCCATGATCATGAAGGTCGCGGTACCGCCGGAGAAACATTCGCCCAGGTTCGGGCAGGACGCCTCTTCGCAGACGCTGTGCAGCTTGTGCTTGCGCAGCAGCTGCTTGATCCGGTCGACTTCCGGCGAGACTGGAATGCGTACACGAATCCAGTCAGGCTTCTTCGGCAGCTCGGTGGTCGGAATGATCTTCACCGGAATGCGCGCGACCTTTTCCGCACCGCGCAATTTGACGCCGGTTTCAACTTTCGGACGGGCCGCCCGCTCGGAAACATCCAGCGTCGGGATCAGGGTTTCAACAGCGTCTTGCGCAGTAGTCATATCAGTCGATTCCGCCCGTTAGGGTCGTCTGCTCAGCATAGTCGAGGTGTTTGACGAGCTGCGCACGCAGCCGGGCACTTACCTCGGCAAATTCAATCGGCCCTGCATGGTCGCTCAGTTGGGTCATCGCCAACCCGGCATAACCACAGGGGTTAATCCGTCGAAACGGCTGCAAATCCATGTCCACGTTCAAGGCCAGACCGTGAAAGGAGCATCCGTGCCGGATCCGCAGGCCCAGCGAGGCAATTTTCGCCCCGTCGACGTAGACCCCCGGTGCATCGGGCTTGGCCGCCGCCGGCACGCCATAGCTGGCCAGCAACTCCACCAGGCATTGCTCCATGCGACTGACCAGATCACGCACACCGAATCCCAGCCTGCGCACATCCAGCAGCAAGTAGGCCACCAACTGGCCCGGACCGTGATAAGTCACCTGTCCGCCGCGATCGGCCTGCACCACCGGAATATCTCCCGGCAGCAACAGATGCTCGGCCTTGCCCGCCTGGCCCTGGGTAAACACCGGAGGATGCTGCACCAGCCAGACTTCGTCTGCCGCGCTGGCGCCGCGTTCATTGGTAAAGCGCTGCATGGCCTGCCAGACCGGTTCGTAGGCCATCAGGCCAAGCTCACGAAAGCCCAGCGTTTGCGGCATCACAGCACCATGTGGACGACACCGGTAGCACGCAGGGCACTATTGATATCACGCAGTTGGTCTTCGCCGGTGGCGGTGATGTGCAGTTGTACCGTTGTGTACTTGCCGTTGCTGCTTTGACGCTCGGCCAGGGACTTGATGTCCAGCTTCGCGTACTTGGCAAGGATCTCGATCACGGTGTCCTTGAAGCCGACAACCGTGTCACCGATCACCTTGATCGGGTAGTCATCGACGGGAAATTCAATCTTGTGCGACTTAACGTCAGTGTCTGTCATGGCAGTAACGGCCTCGTAAGCCGTGGCGACGGACATGACCCCCGCTCCACTTCGGAGCGAGGGCCACGCAGGTCGACAATATCAGTTGAACAAACCGTAGAAGAATAGGCGGATGCTATCCCACATGCGGCGGAAGATACCACCTTCGTCGACCGCTTCCAGAGCGATCAGGTCGGCGCTGTGCACCACCTTATCGTCCAGCTTCACTTCGACTTTACCAATCACGTCGCCCTTGGCGATCGGCGCAACCAGATGCGGGTTCATGGTCATGCTGGCAGCGAGCTTTTTCAGCTGGCCTTTAGGCATGGTCATGGTCAGATCTTCGGCCAGACCGGCCTTGACCTGATGAGTGGTGCCTTTCCAGACCTGGGCCTGGGCCAGCTCGGTGCCCTTCTGGTAGAAGGTCTGGGTTTCGAAGAAGCGGAAGCCATAGGTCAGCAGCTTCTGGGTTTCGGCGGCGCGCGCCTGCTCGCTGTTGGTGCCGAACACCACGGCGATCAGACGCATGCCATCACGCACGGCCGAAGACACCATGCAGTAGCCGGCCTCGTCAGTGTGGCCGGTTTTCAGACCGTCGACGGTCTTGTCGCGCCACAGCAACAGGTTACGGTTGGGCTGCTTGATACCGTTCCAGAAGAACTCTTTCTGCGAGTAGATGGCGTAGTGGGCCGGGTCTTCGTGGATGATCGCCCGCGCCAGCAGCGCCATGTCGTGAGCCGACGAATAGTGCTCGGGATTCGGCAGACCGGTAGGGTTCATGAAGTGGCTGTTGCTCATGCCCAGGTCGGCCGCCGTCTTGTTCATCATGTCGGCGAACGCGTCCTCGCTGCCGGCAATGTGCTCGGAAACCGCGACACTGGCATCGTTACCCGACTGGATGATGATCCCGTGCAGCAGGTCGCTGACGGTGACCTGCGATCCCACCTTGATGAACATCCGCGAACCGCCGGTACGCCAGGCGTTTTCGCTGACGGTCACCGGGTCGTTCTCACCGATCTGACCGCGACGGATCTCCAGGGTCGCGATGTAGGCAGTCATCAGCTTGGTCAGGCTGGCTGGCGGCAGGCGCTGGTCACCATTGTTCTCCACCAGCACGTTACCGCTGCTGGCGTCCATGAGCACATAGGATTTGGCGGCCAGTTGCGGTGGCGACGGCATCGCTTCGACCGCCCAGGCGGCGGGCGTGATGATCAGCGGGACAAGCAGGCACAGGCGTTTGGCAAAGGTGGTGATGTTCATCCGTCTCTCGAAGTTGCTAATGGAAACTTGCCCCGGAGGGCAAAACTATTTCAGACAGCCTTCTGACGAGCTGTCGCGTATGCAGTTGTTCACTCACTGACCCTTGCCGGGCTTTTGTTGTTCGACGAGCCAACAACCAGGGTCCCCCCCCCAATACCGCGAGCGGACCTTCAATCTTCAATGTTCCTACTCGGCGGTGACCACACTGGGCTGACCCAGATTAGCCAAGCGCACGCTGTTCTGCGCTTGCTGGGCCTCACCCGGCGTGCCGAATGGCCCCAGGCGAACCCGGTGCAGCGTCTGCTGGTTGCGCACGATCGAGCTGATGAACACCGGAGCGCTCACCATGCTGCTCAATTTCGACCTCAACAGCTCGGCAGCATCGGGGTTAGCGAAGGCGCCCACCTGCAAATACTGGCCTGAGGCAGCTGCAGGAGTGTTTTTCACTTGTACCGGAACCACTGCGGCCGCGTGTTGCTGAGGCGGCGGGGTCCATTGCTCGACAGTACCGGTGGAAGCCGTGACCACCGGCGCGCTATTTTGCGCCACTTGCGGCTCGTTGAGCATCAACGGCGCCGGACGGCCACGCTGAGCCCACCATTGCTGCGGATCGATGCCCTCGACCTTGACCCGGGCGGTGCCGGTTTCGGCATAGCCGAGTTTCTTCGCCGCCGCGTAGGACAAGTCGATGATGCGGTCGGAATAGAACGGACCGCGGTCGTTGACCCGCAGGATCACGCTGCGGTTGTTGTCCAGGTTGGTGACCCTTACGTAACTGGGCAATGGCAGGGTCTTGTGTGCGGCACTCATGCCATACAGGTCATAGACCTCGCCATTGGCAGTGTTCTGGCCATGGAACTTGGTGCCGTACCAGGACGCCGTGCCGGAAGCCACGTAGTTCTTCGACTCCTGGATCGGGAAGTAGGTCTTGCCCAGTACCGTATACGGATTGGCCTTGTACGGGCCGGTATGCAGGGTCGGAGTCGCATCGGGGATCCGCGAAACGTCGACATCCCACCAGGGCGCGCCATCCTTGTGGGCACGGTTGACGTCCAGCCCAGGCATGGAACGCACGGCATTCGAGGATTTCTGCTGCGGCGAGCGGCTCGTCGAGCAACTGACCACCAGCAAGGACAACGTGGCAAAAGCCAGCAGCTTCAGGGGTTTGCGGATTGGCATTGCCAGCATTACTTGACGCCCCGTGCTTGGACCAGCTGTTCAGACAACTGATGTACGGCCATGGCATACATCACGCTGCGGTTATAGCGAGTGATCGCGTAAAAATTCTTCAGGCCCATCCAGTATTCCGGGCCATTGTCACCTTCCAGGCGGAAAGCGGTGACCGGCATATCATCGCGCAGCGCATCATGACTCGACCAGCCCAGGGCTCGCAACTCCCCCACCGTCTTGGTCGGTTCGATGCCCGTGGTCAGGCCCTCGTCCACGCGATCGCCACGCACATCGGCGCGACTGACCACCGGTTCGCCGGCGACCCAGCCATGGCGCTTGAAGTAACTGGCCACACTGCCAATGGCATCGTCCGGGTTGGTCCAGATATTGATGTGCCCATCTCCGTCAAAATCCACCGCATAGGCGCGGAAACTGCTGGGCATGAACTGCGGCAGCCCCATGGCCCCGGCGTAGGACCCCTTGAGGCTCAGCGGATCGAGCTGCTCTTCGCGGGCCAGCAGCAGGAACTCGCGCAGTTCCTTGCGGAAGAACTCGGCCCGCGGCGGATAATCGAAACCCAGGGTCGATAAGGCATCGATTACACGGTAATTCCCGGTATTGCGGCCAAAAAACGTTTCAACGCCAATGATCGACACTATGACCTGGGCCGGCACGCCGTATTCCTGCTCGGCGCGGGCCAGGACCGCCTCATGCTGACGCCAGAAATCCACCCCGCGGGCAATGCGCGCGTCGGTGATGAACATCGGCCGGTATTCCTTCCATTGCTTGACCCGCTCGGCAGGCCGCGAAATGGCGTCAAGAATCGACTGCTTGCGCTCGGCCTCGCGGAACACGCCCATCAGCTGTTCCCCGGCAAAGCCATAGTCCCGAGTCATTTCGCCGACGAATTCGGCCACTTGCGGCGAACCTTCGTAATCACCGGCGAACGCGGTTTGCGCTGCACCCAGGATGCTTACCAGACCGACCCACGGCGCTTGCCGAGCGGCCCAGCCACGCATTGCTTGCATTGAATTCTTCACCTTAATCAAACCTGCGCGATCCACTTGCGATGGGTATGGATCGACATCAAAACCCCAAACGCTGACAGTAGTGTCACCAGCGAAGTTCCTCCGTAGCTAATGAACGGCAACGGCACTCCCACCACCGGCAACAAGCCACTGACCATACCGATGTTGACGAAAACGTAAACAAAAAACGTCATGGTCAGGCTGCCTGCGAGCAACTTGCCGAACAGCGTCTGCGCCTGGGCGGTGATCACCAGCCCGCGCCCGATCAACAGCAGATAGATCAAAAGCAGCGCACAGATGCCCACCAGGCCGAACTCCTCGCCCATGACCGCAATAATGAAGTCGGTGTGGCTCTCAGGCAAAAAGTCCAGGTGCGACTGGGTGCCCAGCAACCAGCCCTTGCCGAAAACCCCACCGGAACCGATCGCCGCCTTGGACTGGATGATGTTCCAGCCAGTACCCAGGGGATCGCTTTCAGGGTCGAGGAAAGTCAGGATCCGCTGCTTCTGGTAGTCATGCATGATGAAGAACCACATGGCGATCGCCACTGGCACCGCGGCCGCCAGCACGCTGAGGATCCAGCGCCAGCGCAGGCCGCCCATGAACAGTACGAAAGTGCCACCGGCCAGGATCAGCAAGGCCGTCCCCAGGTCCGGCTGGCGCACGATCAGGATGAACGGAATGCCGATCAGGATCAGGCTGATCCCCACATGCTTGAGATGCGGCGGCAGCGTGCGCTTGGACAGGTACCAGGCGATGGTCGCCGGCATGATGATCTTCATGAACTCCGACGGCTGGAAGCGGATCACCCCGGGAATGTTGATCCAGCGGGTCGCCCCCATGGCGTTGTGGCCCATGACGTCCACCACCACCAGCAACACCACCCCGAACACATAAGCCAGGGGCACCCAGCGCGCCATGAAACGCGGCTCGAACTGGGCGATGACAATCATCGATACCAGGCCGATGCCAAAGGACGTGGCCTGCTTGGCCAACAGGTCCCAGCTCTTGCCGCTGGCCGAATACAACACGAACAGGCTGCCGGCGGCCAGCGTCAGCAGCAGCACCAGCAAGGGGCCATCGATATGCAGGCGCTGCAGCAGCGTCGCGCGGCGACGCATCACATCCTCGCTGGAGAGGATGCGGTCAAAATTACTCTTCACGGGCCGTAGCCTCCGCGCTGATAGGGCTGGCGAACTCAGGCTTGAGCTGGCCGTCCTGGCCGAGAAGCCAGGCATCCATCACCTGACGCACCACCGGAGCGGCAACACCGGACCCCGACTCACCGTTCTCGACCATGACCGAGACCACGATTTTCGGGTTTTCCGCCGGGGCGAAACCGACAAACAGGGCGTGGTCGCGGTGCCGCTCCTGAACCTTGGAGCGGTCGTACTTCTCACCCTGCTTGATGGCCACCACCTGGGCCGTACCACTCTTGCCGGCAATGCGATACGGCGATCCGATTGCCGCCTTGCGCGCCGTGCCCCGGGCACCGTGCATCACCTGCTGCATGCCGTGATTGACCTTCAGCCAATCCGAGGGATCACGCAGGACGATGTCCGGCATCGGGTTGTGATCCACCGGCTTCTCGCCTTCGATGGTCTTGGCCAGGTGCGGCCGGTTCCACTTGCCCTTGCTGGCGACCAGCGCAGTGGCCTGGGCCAACTGCAGCGGCGTGGACTGCATGTAGCCCTGGCCGATCCCGAGAATCAGGGTTTCCCCCGGGAACCAGGCCTGACGCCGGGTGGCACGCTTCCATTCACGGGTCGGCATCAGCCCCGGGGACTCCTCGAACATATCCAGGGAGACCTTCTGGCCAATCCCGAACTTGCTCAGGTAGGCCGAGAGCCGATCGATGCCCAGCTTGTGGGCCAGGTCGTAGAAATAGGTGTCATTGGACCGCATGATCGCGGTATCCAGGTCGACATAACCGTCACCGGTACGGTTCCAGTTACGGTACTTGTGATCGTAGTTGGGCAACTGGTAGTAACCCGGGTCGTAGACGCGGGACGCCGCCGTCACCACCCCGGCATCCAGCCCGGCAATCGCCACCGCGGGCTTGATGGTCGAGCCCGGTGGATACAGGCCGCGCAGCACCCGGTTGAACAGTGGCCGGTCGATCGAATCACGCAACTCGGCATAGGCCTTGAAGCTGATGCCGGTCACGAACAGATTGGGATCGAAGCTCGGCTGGCTGACCATCGCCAGCACTTCACCGGTGTTCGGATCCAGCGCGACCACCGCACCACGGCGCCCGCCGAGGGCCAGTTCCGCAGCCTCCTGCAGCTTGATGTCCAGACTCAGGACAATGTCCTTGCCGGGAATCGGATCGGTGCGTTTGAGCACCCGCAGCACCCGCCCACGAGCGTTGGTTTCCACCTCTTCGTAGCCGACCTGGCCGTGCAGTTCCGGCTCGTAGAAACGCTCGATGCCGGTCTTGCCGATGTGGTGGGTGCCGCTGTAGTTCACCGGGTCCAGGGACTTCAGCTCTTTCTCGTTGATCCGCCCCATGTAGCCCACGGAATGCGCAAAGTGCGCGCCCTGAGGGTAATGCCGGACCAGCTGGGCTACCACTTCCACCCCGGGCAGACGGAACTGGTTCACCGCGATTCGGGCGATCTGCTCTTCGGTCAGCTCGAACAGGATCGGCACCGGCTCGAAGGGACGCCGCCCCTGCTTCATGCGCTTTTCGAACAGCACTCGATCTTCCGGAGTCAGCTCCAGCACCTCGACGATCACATCGAGGACCTTCTGCCAGTCACCGGAACGCTCCCGGGTCATGCTCAGACTGAAGCTGGGCCGGTTGTCAGCCACCACCACGCCGTTGCGGTCAAAAATCAGCCCGCGAGTCGGAGGAATCGGCTGCACATGCACCCGATTGTTCTCCGAAAGCGTGGAGTGATAGTCGTACTGGATCACCTGCAGGTAATACAGCCGGGCAATCAGCACGCCAATCAGGCAGATCACCATAATGGCGCCGAACACGACCCGGCCACGCACCAGACGGGCGTCTTTTTCGTGGTCCTTGATACGGATCGGCTGGGACATTAGGGGCGCGGGCTACTTGTGGTAAGGGTGCCCGGACAGCACGGTCCAGGCGCGATACAGCTGTTCACCGATGAGAATCCGCACCAGCGGGTGCGGCAGGGTCAGCGGCGACAGCGACCAGCGCTGATCGGCCCGCGCACAAACCTCCGGCGCCAGCCCTTCCGGGCCGCCGACCATGAAATTCACCGTGCGCGAATCGAGGCGCCAGCGATCCAGTTCCACCGCCAGTTGCTCGGTGCTCCAGGGCTTGCCATGCACCTCAAGGGTAACGATGCGCTCGTTATGCCCGACCTTGGCCAGCATGGCCTCGCCTTCCTGACGGATAAAGCGAGCCACGTCGGCGTTCTTGCCCCGGGTATTAAGCGGAATTTCCACCAGTTCCAGCGCCAGCTCGGAGGGCAGACGCTTGGCATATTCGTGCCAACCCTCTTCCACCCACTTGGGCATGCGTGAACCGACAGCGATCAGACGCAGGCGCACAGCCGTCCCTTATTGCTGGTCTTTGTTGAGCTTGGTGAAGTGCTCGTGGCCATGCTCCGGGCTGTGGTGCTTGCCATCGGCCGCGCGGCTCTGCTCGGCGCCCTGCCACAGGCGTTCCAGGTCGTAGAACTGGCGCGCCGAGGCGGTCATCATGTGCACGATCACGTCGTCCAGGTCCAGCAGCACCCAGTCACTGTCGCCCTTGCCTTCCTCACCCAGTGGACGCACGCCCTGGGCCTTGACCATTTCGCGGACCTTTTCCAGCATCGCGCCGATCTGGCGGTTGGAAGTACCGGTGGCGATGATCATGTAGTCGGTGATGCTCTGCTTGTCGCGAACATCGATCACCAGGACGTCCTGGGCCTTGACGTCTTCCAGCGCGGCGACAGCCACCTTGACCAGATCTTCGCCTTTCATTACTTGGTTAGTCATATAAAACTCGTTCAGCTCGTATGTTTGGAGCGCCGCTCAGCACAGGCCGGCAGCGTTCCTTCAGTTCGGCGCACGGTAAAGTCCGTGAGCATCGATATAGGCCAGGACCGCGTCAGGCACCAGGAAACGTACCGACTTACCGCTGGCCAGCAGTTGACGGATCTGGGTGGCGGACACCGCAAGCGGCGTCTGCCAGACGAATGCAATGTGTCCCCCCGACCCTTGCAGGGCCAGTGGGTCGCTCACCGAGCGCGCCGCCAACAGGTTGCGCAAGGCATCCGGCGGCTCGCTGTCGGCATCCGGGCGTTGCAGCACCAGGATGTGGCAATGCTGGAGAAGTTCTTCCCAGCGATGCCAGGTGGGCAGGCCGCAAAACGCGTCCCAGCCCAGTAACAGAAACAACTGGTCATCCGCGGCCAACTCGGCCCGCATCTGTTCCAGGGTGTCGATGGTGTAGGACGGTTTGTCCCGCTTCAGCTCACGGTCGTCCACCACCAGGGGGGAAACGCCCGCCACCGCACATTCGACCATCGCCAGACGATCGAGCGCCGACACCTGCGGTGTATCCCGATGCGGCGGCCTGGCACTGGGGGCCAGACGCAGCTCATCGAGTTGCAGGGATTCCGCCACCTCCAGTGCGCCACGCAAGTGGCCGATATGCACTGGATCGAAGGTGCCGCCCAGCAGACCGATACGTTTGCCCATCAAGTGCGCACGTGACCGTCGCCGAAGACTACGTATTTCTCGCTAGTCAGGCCTTCCAGGCCCACCGGGCCGCGGGCATGCAGCTTGTCGGTGGAGATGCCGATCTCCGCGCCCAGGCCGTACTCGAAGCCGTCGGCAAAACGCGTCGAGGCGTTGACCATGACCGAACTGGAATCCACTTCGTTGAGGAAGCGCCGGGCATCACTGAAGTTCTCGGTGACGATCGAGTCGGTATGGTGCGAGCCATAGGTATTGATGTGCTCGATGGCCTGCTCCAGGTTGTCCAGCACCCGGATCGAGAGGATCGGCGCGGTGTACTCGGTGCGCCAGTCTTCTTCGGTCGCTTGCAGCACGTCGGCCCCCAGGATCGCGCGGGTTTGCTCGCAGCCGCGCAGTTCGACGCCCTTGTCGCGATAGATCGCGGCCAGCGGCGGCAATACACGCTCGGCAATGGCGGCGTGAACCAGCAGGGTTTCCATGGTGTTGCACGGGGCGTAGCGCTGGGTCTTGGCGTTGTCGGCAATGCGAATCGCCTTGTCCAGGTCCGCCGCCACATCGATATACACGTGGCAGACGCCGTCCAGGTGCTTGATCACCGGCACCTTGGCATCGCGGCTGACCCGCTCGATCAGGCTCTTGCCACCACGGGGCACGATCACGTCGACGAATTCGGGCATGGTGATCAGCGCCCCCACCGCGGCGCGGTCGGTGGTTTCCACCACCTGCACCACGTGGGGCGGCAAGTCGGCCGCCGCCAGGCCCTGCTGAATGCAGGTGGCGATGGCACGGTTGGAATGGATTGCCTCGGAACCGCCACGCAGGATGGTGGCGTTACCGGACTTCAGGCACAGGCTGGCAGCATCGATGGTCACGTTCGGACGCGATTCGTAGATGATGCCGATCACCCCCAGGGGCACGCGCATCTTGCCCACCTGAATGCCCGAAGGCAGGTAGCGCATGTCGCGGATTTCACCGATGGGGTCAGGCAGCTTGGCCACCTGACGCAGGCCTTCGATCATCTCGTCGATACGCGCGGGCGTCAGCGCCAGACGATCCAGCAGTGCCGGCTCCAGACCATTGGCCCGGCCGTTGGCCAGGTCCTGCTCGTTGGCTGCGGTCAGCTCCGGTCGCGCGGCGTCCAAGGCATCGGCAGCCGCCAGCAGCGCACGATTCTTCTGCGCGGTGGTGGCACGGGCGATCACCCGGGAAGCTTGGCGGGCAGCGCGACCCAAACGGGTCATGTAGTCAAGAACGGACTCAGTCATGGTCTGGTGTGGTCTTGGCAAAGAGGAAAGCGGCTGATTATAGCTGTCGCGCCCGTTCACGGACAGCGGTCACGGGCGGATGGTCGAAATGGAGTGTAAATACTCGTGCTTCAGCCTGAATTAAGCCTGGAGTTGTTACCATTGCGTCACTTTTTTCGCCATAACCCTCGCCGCCATGCCCATTCCAACCACCGTGCAGCCGCCCAAAGCCTTGCCTGACGGCTTTTTCGACCGTGATGCACAGTTGCTCGCCCGTGAACTGCTGGGCAAAGTCATCCGCCACAAGGTCGGCGAACTCTGGTTGTCCGCGCGCATTATCGAAACCGAAGCCTATTACTGCGAGGAAAAAGGCAGTCACGCCTCCCTCGGCTACACAGAAAAACGTAAGGCTTTGTTTCTAGATGGCGGCCACATCTATATGTACTACGCCCGTGGCGGCGACTCGCTGAACTTCAGCGCCCAGGGCCCCGGCAACGCGGTGCTGATCAAATCCGGCTACCCCTGGGTCGACCCGCTCTCCGGCCCTGCCAGCCTGGCGCAGATGCAACTGAACAACCCGGACGCCAGCGGTCATCCGCGCCCGGCGCAAAAGCTCTGCGCCGGCCAGACCCTGCTGTGCAAGGCCATGGGCCTCAAAGTCCCGAATTGGGATGCAAAACGTTTCGATCATGAAATCCTGTTCGTCGAGGACGTCGGCAGCATTGTGCCGCGCATCATCCAGACCACGCGCCTGGGCATTCCCCATGGCCGTGACGAACACCTGATGTACCGTTTCGTCGATGCCGCCTTCGCCCCCTACTGCACTCGGAACCCGCTGCGACGCGGTCAGGTCGAAGGGCGCGACTACCTGATCCTCGGCTGAAGCAACGGCATCCGCCTCCCCGCCGCCAACCACAATGGAGTTGAATTTATGGGCCCATGGCTCGACAGCGTGACTGCCTGGCTGACCACCCACCCGCAATGGCTGGCCGCCGCTGTGTTCATCGTCGCCTGCGTGGAATGCCTGGCCATTGCCGGCCTGATTGTCCCGGGCACGGTGCTGCTGTTCGCGATTGCCGTGCTGGCCGGCAACGGCGCGCTGTCACTGGGGGAAACCCTGCTGCTGGGCCTGTTCGGCGGCCTGCTTGGGGACCTGGTGTCCTACCTGCTGGGACGCCACTTTCATCAGAGCATCCGCCGCCTGCCGGGCCTGCGGCAGCACCCGGAATGGATCAATGGCGCCGAGAACTACTTCCAGCGCTACGGTATCGCCAGCCTGTTGGTGGGACGCTTCATCGGTCCTCTGCGCCCCATGCTCCCCATGGTGGCAGGCATGTTCGACATGCCCTTCCCGCGCTTCATAGCCGTCAGCCTGCTGGCCGCGGCGGGCTGGTCCGTGGCTTACCTGCTGCCAGGCTGGGCCACCGGTGCGGCGATCCGCCTGCCACTGCCCGAAGGTTTCTGGCCACAAGCCGGTGTCGTCGCCGGCAGCCTGGCACTGCTGATCGGCTTGAGCATCACCAGCAGCCTGCGGCGCCACCACCGTGCGACCCTGCTGATGTCCGGCACCAGCCTGCTGGTCCTGGCGGGACTGTTCATCGGCTATCCCTATCTCACGGCATTCGACCAGGGGCTGATCGCGCTGGTGCAGGAACACCGGGACCCGGCCCTGGACAAGATCATGGTGATGATCACTCAGGTCGGCGAGTTTCGCGCCATGTTCATCACCAGCGCCGTGCTGACCTTGCTGCTTCTGGCTCTGCGGCAATGGCGCCACGCGGTATTCGCTGGGGCGACCCTGATGTGCACCGCCCTGGCCAATACCGGCAGCAAATGGTTTTTCGCCCGCCTGCGGCCTGAAGTCCTGAGCGATCCGCTCACCAGCTACAGCATGCCCAGCGGCCACGCCTCGGGCTCCTTTGCGCTGTTCCTGACCCTGGCGGTATTGGCCGGACGCGGCCAGCCGCCCAGGATGCGCCTGACCTGGCTACTGCTGGGTTGCCTGCCGGCGGCCTCGATTGCCCTGTCGCGGGTGTACCTGGGGGCTCACTGGCCCAGCGACATCCTCGCCGGTGCGATGCTGGCGACCTGCGTCTGTGCCGCCAGCCTGACCCTGATTCAATGGCAGGCCCCGCTCAGGCCGATGCCGGCCAGGGCCTGGTGGATAGTGCTGCCGGTGATGCTGCTGATGTGCGGCTTCATGGCCACCCGGCACCTGCCCCACGCGCTGTTGCGCTACGCCTATTGACGAATCGGCGCGCCACCTGCCGCGACCGGTGCCGGCTCAGGCGAACAGCTCGCCCTGCAGCTCGTCCAGCAATTGCTGGATGGCATCGAGCCGCTGCTGCGGATCATCCAGTTGCAGCAGGTCGATCTTGTCCTGCTCGGAGAAGGGCAGCAGGTAGGCCAGTTGATTGGCCAGGGACAATTGCCCCTCGGCCTCGCTGCCCATGTCCAGCGCCTCCACCATCGGATGCTCGGCCAAGGCCTTGAGCAGGGCGATCAGGTCGGCGTCCTCCTCCTTCAGCGGCTGCTCGCTGGCCTCTTGCAGCCACTGGACCTGGGCCACGGTCAATTGATCCTTCTGCACTTCACTGCTGAGCACGCGAAAACGCCGGCCACCCTTGACCCTGATGCCCAGCAATCCATTGTCCTGCTGGTGGAAATCGGTGATCAGCGCCTCACAGCCCACCAGGGCATAGCCGGGCGCTGCAGGGCCGACCTCCTCGCCCTCCAGAATGCACACCACCCCGAAACCGCAGCCCTGCTTCATGCAACGGCCGATCATGTCCAGGTAGCGCGCCTCGAAAATCTGCAGATCGAGGATACAGTCGGGAAACAACACGGTATTCAGGGGAAACAGTGCCAGGCTCATACACCCATCCTTAAACCAGCAAAGACACCGCCAACGGCAGCAACACCGCCGTGGCCACGCCCATCAGACTCATCGCCAGCGCCGCAAAGGCGCCGCACTCCTCACTTTCCTGCAACGCCACCGAAGTGCCCACGGCGTGGGCGGTCATGCCCAGCGCCATGCCCCGCGCCTCGGGACCATGCACCCCCAGGCGATCGAGAATGGCCGGGCCGAAGATCGCCCCGATCACCCCGGTGATCAACACGAACACCGCCGCCAATGCCGCCACCCCGCCGATCTGTTCGGCCACCAGCATGGCGATGGGCGAAGTCACCGACTTGGGCGCCATGGTCATGAGGATCATGTGCTCGGCGCCGAACCACCATCCCAGCGCCACCCCCAGACTGGTGGCCAGCAGCCCACCCACCACCAGCGTAGTGAAGATTGGCCAGAACAATTGACGAATGCGCCGCAGGTTGAGGTACAGCGGTACCGCCAGGGCCACTGTGGCCGGGCCCAGCAGAATGCTCAGGATCTCGGTGCTCTTGCGGTACTCGGCGTAACTCAGGCCACAGCCGAGCAACACACCGATCACCAGCAGCATGGAGACCAGCACCGGCTGCAGGAACATCCAGCGAGTCTTCTCGAAAGCCGCGAGCACCAGTTGATAGGCCCCCAGCGTGATGCCGATGCCGAACAGGGGATGATGAATCACGGCTGCCCAGGCCCCTTGCCAATCGAAGGTCATTGGCGGTCCTCCCGGCGAGCCTGGCGCTTGACCAGGCGCTGCATCAGCACGCCGACAAAGGCCATGGAGATGACCAGCGACAACACCAGCGCGCCACTGATGGCCCAGAAGTCCGCGGCGATATCCCGGGCATAGACCATCACCCCCACGGCAGGCGGCACCAGCAGCAGCGGCAGATAACGCAGCAGGCTGCTGGCCGCCTGGCTCAACGGCTCTCCCACTTCACCGCGCAGCACCAGGAACACCAGGAGCAGCAACAGGCCAATGATGGGTCCGGGCAGCACGGGCAACAGCAGATGATTGAGCGCCGTGCCAAGCAATTGGAACAGCACCAGCCATGTCAAACCGCGTAACAACATACCGCCTCTCCAGCCAGATCCCGTCGCGCATTATAAGCACGCAGGCGCTATGAACCGGCATTCGCCAAAAGCATGGATGTTTACCGGGAAGGATCGCCATGATGATCTAAAGTGGATATTTCGGAGCGCAAAGTACTGCGCCCAATACTAAAAAAACGTTGATCCAAGGAGAGTCTCAATGCCCCATGTTCCTGTTGCAGAGCTCAAAGATTATGTCGGGAAGGAACTCGGACGCTCCCCGTGGTTCACCATCGACCAGGAGCGAATCAACCTGTTTGCCGAAGCCACCGGCGACTTCCAGTTCATTCACGTCGATCCGGTCAAGGCGGCAAAGACCCCGTTTGGCACCACCATCGCCCACGGCTTCCTGACCCTGTCGCTGATCCCCAAACTGATGGAAGACATCCTCGTGCTGCCCGAAGGCCTGAAGATGGTGGTCAACTACGGCCTGGACAGCGTGCGCTTCATCCAGCCGGTGAAAGTCGACTCCAAGGTACGGCTCAAGGTCGAACTGACCGAGGTCACCGAAAAAAAGCCAGGCCAATGGCTGCTCAAGGCCACCGCCACCCTGGAGATCGAGGGCGAGGAAAAACCCGCCTACATCGCCGAGCCCCTGTCGCTCTGCTTCGTCTGAAACGCTCCTGATGCGAAACAGCTCACGCTGTTTCGCTCAACCTCTCTATATATAAGTCACACCGCTGCGGCATACTCGGTCCCCTAATTATCCGGAACCCGTTATGCGCCCACTTGTACCCCTGGTTTTGACCCTTTTGCTCAGCGCTTGCGGAGACGGTGAATCCCTGTTGCCGCCCGACGCCCGACTGCCGGACGGCGGACGCTATCGTGGCGACCTGGTCAATGGACTGCTCCAGGGACAGGGACGTATCGACTACCCCAACGGCAGCTGGTACGCCGGCCAGTTCGACAAGGGCCAATGGCACGGCCAGGGGGAATGGCACGGCAGCAATGGCGAGGTCTATCGCGGCCAGTTCCAGCAGGGCCTGTTCCATGGCCAAGGCACCCTGACCACCAAGGACAGCAGCTACAGCGGCGGCTTCAAGCTCGGCCGCCGGGACGGCGAAGGCACCCTCAAAGAAAACGGCATGACCTATCGCGGCGAATTCAAGGCCGACCTGTACTCAGGCCTGGGTCGCCTGGAGCTGGAAGACGGCAGCCAGTATCAGGGGCAGTTCGCCAAGGGCAAACCCAATGGCGAGGGCCAGCGCAGCGATGGCAACGGCAACCAGTTCACCGGCCACTTCGTCAACGGCCAGCTGGAAGGCAACGGCACCTTCAACAGCGCCGAGGGCGACATCTACGTCGGCGGCTTCAAACACAATCAGCTCAATGGCAAGGGCCGTTACGAAAACTCCGACGGCGACGTGTGGATCGGCCAATTCAAGGAAGGCGCCCTGGGCGGCAAGGGCGAGTTGATCGGTGCCGACGGCAGCCACTATATCGGCGGCTTCAGCGACTGGCGCTTCAGCGGCGAGGGACGCCTCAACCTCAGTGACGGCAGCTTCTACATTGGCGGCTTCGACAGCGACAACTATCAAGGCCGTGGCGTGCTGGTGCTGCGCGATGGCAGCGTGCAAAGCGGCGTGTGGAACAACGGCCTGCGGGTTCGTGATGCCGACGGCAAGCTCTTGCCCGACCCGCTGGAAAGCGCCCTGCTGGTCCAGGGCCACTTGCTGCAAAAAGCCCTGGACGAGGTGCCCGCCTCCACCCCAGGCATCAAGCTCTACAGCCTGACCCTGGCCGGCGACGGCAAGCAGAGCGTGTTCCTGCGCGAAGCCGACTACGTCAGCAACATGCTCGCCAGCCGCTTCGGCGCCTATGGCCAGATCCGCCTGGTGAACCACCGCGACCACCTGACGAGCAGGCCGATGGCCACCCGGGAAAACCTGCGCCGCGCCGCCCAGACCCTGGCCGAACGCAGCAGCCCCGAGGACCTGGTGTTCATCTACCTCACCAGTCACGGCACCAGCGAACACGAACTGGTGCTGGATCAACCCCGCCTGGAGCTGGCGGACCTGCCCGCCGACGAGCTGGCCAGCGTCCTGGCCCCCTTGAAAAATCGCGACAAGATCATCGTCATCTCGTCCTGCTATTCCGGCGGCTTCATCCCCGCGCTGAAGGATGAGCGAACCCTGATCATGACCGCCTCCCAAGCCGACCGGGTCTCCTTCGGCTGTTCGGAAGAAGCCGACTTCACCTATTTCGGCGACGCGCTGTTCGCCCAGGCGCTGAACCAGACGGACGATCTGGAGCATGCCTTCAAACTGGCCAGGGCCACCGTCGCCGAGCGCGAACAGGCAGATGGCTTCGAGGCGTCGGAACCCCAAATCTGGGCCCCCAAGGGGGTCATCGCCCACTGGCAACAACTGCGTAAACAGCAGGCACGAAAAGCGCTGCAAAGTGTCTCTATAGGCAGCAAGGAAGCACAGAGCAACTAAGCTGGAACCGTATCAAGGGGGGAATGACCATGTACTTGACGCCTCAGCACATCCTGCTCGCCGGCGCCTCAGGCCTGACCGGAGAGCAACTACTCGACCGCCTGCTCAACGAGCCCACCGTGGTTCGCGTCCTGGCACCCAGCAGACGCCCGTTAAGCGAGCACCCTCGCCTGGAAAACCCCGTTGGCGATCCGGCAGTGGTCCTGCCGCAATTGAGCGGCAAGGTGGAGATCGCCTTTTGCTGCCTGGGCACCACCATCAAGCAGGCCGGCTCCGAAGCGGCCTTCCGCGCGGTGGACCTGGATCTGGTGGTGGCCTTCGGCAAGCGCGCCCGGGAACTCGGGGCACGGCACCTGATAGTGATCAGTGCGCTGGGCGCCGATCCCAAGTCGTCGATTTTCTACAGCCGGGTCAAAGGTGAAATGGAAGAAGCCCTGAAACAGCAGGGCTGGCCACAACTGACCATTTGCCGGCCGTCATTGCTGCTGGGGGATCGTATCGAGCCGCGCCTGGGCGAGCAGTTGGCCGGGCCGCTGTCTCGACTGATCCCCGGGAAATACCGCGGCATCGAAGCCTGCCAGCTGGCCCGGGCCATGTGGCGCCTGGCGCTTGAAGAGCAGAACGGCACGCGGGTCGTCGAATCCGACGAGCTGCGCAAGCTGGGTAAATGAATCATTGCCGGCAAGCCGCTCCCGCACACGCCTGTGGGATCCGGCTTGCCACCGAGGCGTACAACCCGCCCGTCGCCTGAAACCCCACCCCCAACACCGTCAGCACTGACAACGGCAGCAGCAGGGTATCGAGCACAGCGCTGGCCGGCAGATCCACCCCCGGATAGCTCGGTGCCTCGGCGCCAAAGCGGTCCATGGCGCAGCAGCCTCCCTGCATCGCATACAGGTCCAGGCGCGTCCCCGAATACACCACCGGCGCGCCCGGTTGCGCGGCGTTCAAGGTCCGCACCGTGGCGCATCCCGCCAGTTGCAGGACAGCCAGCAGGATCAACAGGGATTTATTCATCGCTGCTCAAATGATGCTCGCCCCAGCGCGGCAACATGTCCTGGGGAATGTTCAGCAGATTGAGAATCCGCGCCACCACGAAATCCACCAGGTCATCGATGGTCTGCGGCTGGTGATAGAAGCCCGGCGAGGCCGGCAGGATGGTCACCCCCATGTTGGACAGCTTGAGCATGTGCTCCAGATGAATACTGGAATACGGCGCCTCGCGCGGCACCAGGATCAACTGCCGGCGCTCCTTGAGGGTGACGTCCGCCGCGCGTTCGATCAGGTTATTGCAGGCCCCGGTGGCAATCGCCGACAAGGTGCCGGTGGAACAGGGCACCACCACCATCGCCGCCGGCGAGCCGGAACCCGAGGCCACCGGCGACATCCAGTCTTCCTTGCCGTAAACCCGGATCTGCCCCGCCGCCGCACCGGTGTACTCGGTGAGGAAGGCCTGCATCAACTGCGGCTTGGGTGGCAGGCTGACGTCGGTTTCCGTGGCCATCACCAGTTGCGCGGCCTTGGAGATCAGGAAGTGCACTTCCCGATCCTCGCGCACCAGACAATCGAGCAGGCGCAAACCGTACTGGGCGCCGGAGGCACCGGTCATGGCCAGGGTGATGCGTTCCGGGCCGTTGCTCATTGCAGTGCCTCGGCCAGTTTGCCGTGCAGGCCGCCGAAGCCGCCGTTGCTCATGATCACCACCTGAGTGCCCGGCTTGGCCTGGCTTTTCACCCGTTCGATGATGCCCTCCAGGGAGTCGCTGACAATCGACGGCACCGTACACAAGGCCGCCGTGGCCGCCAGGTCCCAGCCCAGGTTGGCCGGCGCATACCAGATCACCTGATCGGCCTGATTGACGCTCTCCGGCAGGCCGTCACGATGCGCGCCGAGCTTCATGGAATTGGAGCGCGGCTCGATGATGGCGATCACCGGGGCATCGCCGACCCGCTTGCGCAGGCCGTCCAGGGTGGTGGCAATGGCCGTCGGGTGGTGGGCGAAGTCGTCGTAGATGGTCACGCCGTGCACCTGCGCGACCTTCTCCATGCGCCGCTTCACGCTCTTGAACGCACTCAGGCCGGCAATGCCCATGGACGGCACCACGCCGACATGACGCGCGGCGGCCAGGGTGGCCAGGGCGTTGGCCACGTTGTGCTGCCCGGTCAGCTCCCACTCCACCACGCCCTGGCTCACCCCCTCGAACATCACTTCAAAGGCCGAACCGTCGGCACTGAGCAACTTGACCTGCCACTGGCCACCGGCACCCGTGGTCTGCACCGGGGTCCAGCAGCCCATCTCGATCACCCGCTGCAAGGCCGGTTCGGTGGTGGGATGAATCACCAGGCCTTCGCTGGGGATGGTCCGCACCAGATGGTGGAACTGCCGCTCGATGGCCGCCAGGTCGGGAAAGATGTCCGCGTGATCGAACTCAAGGTTATTGAGGATCGCCGTGCGCGGGCGGTAATGGACGAACTTCGAGCGCTTGTCGAAGAAAGCGCTGTCGTATTCATCGGCCTCGATCACGAAGAACGGTGTGCCGCCCAGGCGCGCCGACACCGCGAAGTTCTGCGGCACGCCGCCGATCAGGAAGCCCGGGCTCATGCCGGCATGCTCCAGCACCCAGGCCAGCATGCTGCTGGTGGTGGTCTTGCCGTGGGTGCCGGCCACTGCCAGCACCCAGCGCCCTTGCAGCACGTGATCCGCCAGCCACTGCGGGCCGGACACGTAGGGCAGGCCCTTGTTCAGTACATATTCCACCGCCGGATTGCCCCGGGACATGGCATTGCCGATCACCACCAGATCCGGCGCCGGATCCAGTTGCGCAGGATCATAGCCTTGAGTCAGTTCGATGCCCTGGGCCTGCAACTGGGTGCTCATCGGCGGATAGACGTTGGCGTCGGAGCCCGTTACGCGATGGCCCAGCTCTTTGGCCAGAACCGCCATCGACCCCATGAAAGTGCCGCAGATACCGAGAATATGGATGTGCATAGTCGACCTCGAAAAACATCGGCGCAGGTTAGCCTAGAGGGCTGCAAATCGCACCCATTAGCTGAGCGAGTGGTTGCCGCCCCTGCGGGCGGCAGCCTGTACCAGCGGCGAGGGGCCGGGCTTAGCGCGCGATGCCGTGCTTGCGCAGCTTTCTATAAAGGGTGTTGCGGCTGACCCCCAACTGCTCGGCGGTGTGGGTCATGTGCCAGCGCTGCTGCTCCAGGGCCGCCAGCAGCGCCACTCGCTCGGCGTCTTCCAGGGGCCGCTCCTGCACCTCGGCAACCGGCTCGCTGATCGGCGCCGGGCGGTTGTCGCGGATCAGCGGCGGCAGATCCTCCAGAGCAATGCGACCGTTCTCGCACAAGGCCGCCAAGGTCCGCAGCACGTTGCGCAACTGGCGCACGTTGCCTGGCCATGAATAGCTCAGCAGGGCCTGGCGCGCGCCATCGTCCAGCACCACGCTTTGCTCGCCGGCCTCCTCGGCCAGGAGAAAATCCAGCAACCGGGATTTATCGCTGCGATCGCGCAGGGCCGGCAAGGCGATCTCCAGGCCATTGAGCCGGTAATACAGGTCCTCGCGAAAACTGCCGTCACGCACCCGTTCCAGCAGATCCCGGTGGGTGGCACTGATGATGCGCACGTTGACCGCCTGGGGCTCGCCGCCAATGGGCACCACCAGGCGATCCTCCAGTACCCGCAGCAAGCGGGTCTGCAAGGCCAGGGGCATATCGCCGATTTCATCCAGGAACAGGGTGCCGCCATCGGCCTGTTGCAACTTGCCGCGCATGCCTTCCTTGCGCGCCCCGGTAAAACTGCCGCCGCGATAACCGAACAATTCGCTCTCGATCAGGCTCTCCGGAATCGCCGCGCAATTGAGCGCGACAAAGGCCCGTTCGGCCCGGGCACTGCCCTGATGCACCGCCTTGGCGAAAGCCTCCTTGCCCGAACCGGTCTCGCCGTTGATCAGCAACGGCACATCCCGTTCGAATACCCGCGAGGCCCGGCGAAAATCGTTCTGCAGCCCCTCATCCCCCAGGCAGATACCCGCAGGGCGCGGCAGCGTAACCCCGACCGGCGCCCGCAGCACCGGCTGCGCGGCAGCTGGTGGCTGGCCGCGCAACAGCGCAAACAGACGCCGCCCATCCCGGGTGCGCAGTGGCCAACTGGCGCTGGCATTGATACTGGCGCGACTGAGCAACTCATCCAGCGAGCAGTCAAAAAAGCTATCCACCGGCTTACCCAGCAGCCCCCCGCGGATATGCCCCAACAGATTCAGGGCACTCTGGTTCACCGCACAGATCCGTCCCTCGCCATCGAACGCCAGCAAGCCCTCGCTGAACAGCCCCACCGACTCAGCCTGCAAATGAAAGCGCAGCAGCCACTGGTTCTCGAAATAGCGCAGGAAATAGCAACTCTCGATCATCTTCGCCGAGAGGTTGACCAGGGCCATGGTGTGGAACTGGCTCTGCCGGGAGACATCCTGGCGCGCCGAGGACACATCGAGCACCGCCAGCAACTCGCCATGGGGATCGAACACCGGGCTCGCCGAGCAGGTCAGGCCCGTGTGCCGGCCGCGGAAATGCTCGCCCTGGTGAATGGTCAGCGACTGGCGCTCCACCAGGCAGGTGCCGATGCCATTGGTGCCTTCGCGAGCCTCGCTCCAGTCGGCGCCGAGCCAGAGCCCGGCATGCTCGAAGATCTTGCGTTCGCTGGGGGCGGTGATGCAGTTGAGGATCACCCCGCGGGCGTCGGTCAGCAGCACCGCGTGCCCGGCGCCGGACAATTGCTGATGCAGGTTGGTCATCTCGGTGCCGGCGATCTGCAGGACATCCTGCAGGCGCTCGCGACTCTCCAGCAGACGACCGTGCTCCAGCACGGTGGGTGCCATGACCTGGGCCGGATCCAGGTGATAGTCCTCCAGGCAACGCAACCAGGAACGGGCGATGGAAGGATCGCTGCCCGGCCCCTGCAGATGGGCCTTGCCCCGGGCCACCGTCAACACCTGCTGGGCGTGTCGGCTCAAGTGATTACTGCTGTGCATTTCTTATTATTCTCCTGCTGCGCTGTCACGCTCAGACGGAACTCGATCGCCACAGCCGGACTGCCAGCGACCGCAAAAGGGTGAATGCTCATCAGATTTGTCTGACAAGAATCGACACGCGAACCAGCATCCTCCAGCCACTGTTGCATTGCAATGCCGGTTTGACCCGCAAGTCACAGGCTGTGCCATAAAGGTTACAAACTGTCACTTCGCGCTGTACCAGTTCCGCCACAGCGTGCCTGCGCCGCGCCGGTGAAACATCCGCAAACCCTTGATGCACATGGCCCCCACCACGCTGGCCCGACCTTTGCTCTACGCTTGACATGCGCTCAAGCGCGTCCTCCCCCATAAGCATAAGAAGCCAGGAGATACCCACCATGCGTTACGCACACCCCGGTACTGAAGGCGCCATCGTTTCGTTCAAGAGCAAATACGGTAACTACATCAACGGCGAATTCGTCGCGCCGATCAAAGGCCAGTACTTCACCAACACGTCGCCGGTCAATGGCCAGCCGATTGCCGAATTCCCTCGTTCCACTGCCGAAGACATCGACAAGGCGCTGGACGCCGCCCATGCCGCCGCCGATGCCTGGGGCGCCACCTCGGTGCAGGCCCGCTCGCTGATCCTGCTGAAGATCGCCGACCGCATCGAACAGAACCTCGAACTGCTGGCCATCACCGAAACCTGGGACAACGGCAAGGCCGTGCGCGAGACCCTGAACGCCGACATCCCGCTGGCCGCCGACCACTTCCGCTACTTCGCCGGTTGCCTGCGGGCCCAGGAAGGCAGCGCCGCGGAAATCGACGGCAACACCGTGGCCTACCACATCCATGAGCCCCTGGGCGTGGTCGGACAGATCATCCCGTGGAACTTCCCGATCCTGATGGCCGCCTGGAAACTCGCCCCGGCCCTGGCCGCCGGCAACTGCGTGGTGCTCAAGCCCGCCGAGCAGACGCCGCTGGGCATCACCGTACTGATGGAAGTGATCGGCGACCTGCTGCCACCGGGCGTGCTCAATGTGGTGCAAGGTTTCGGCCGCGAAGCCGGCGAGGCCCTGGCCACCAGCAAGCGCATCGCCAAGATCGCCTTCACCGGCTCGACCCCGGTGGGCTCGCACATCATGAAATGCGCCGCCGAGAACATCATTCCGTCCACCGTGGAACTGGGCGGCAAGTCGCCGAACATCTTCTTCGAAGACATCATGCAGGCCGAACCCAAGTTCATCGAAAAGGCCGCCGAAGGCCTGGTGCTGGCGTTCTTCAACCAGGGTGAAGTCTGCACCTGCCCGTCCCGCGCCCTGGTGCAGGAGTCGATCTACGACGAATTCATGCAAGTGGTGATGAAGAAGATCGAACAGATCAAGCGCGGCGACCCGCTGGACACCGACACCATGGTCGGCGCCCAGGCGTCCGAGCAGCAGTTCGACAAGATCCTCTCCTACCTCGACATCGCCAAGAACGAAGGCGCGCAGCTGCTCACCGGCGGCAAGGTGGAAAAACTCGAAGGCGACCTGTCCAGCGGCTACTACATTCAGCCGACCCTGCTCAAGGGCACCAACAAGATGCGCGTGTTCCAGGAGGAGATCTTTGGCCCGGTGGTCAGCGTCACCACCTTCAAGGACGAAGCCGAAGCCCTGGCGATTGCCAACGACACCGAGTTCGGCCTGGGTGCCGGGGTCTGGACCCGCGACATCAACCGCGCCTATCGCATGGGCCGCGGGATCAAGGCCGGCCGCGTGTGGACCAACTGCTACCACCTGTACCCGGCCCACGCCGCGTTCGGTGGCTACAAGAAGTCCGGCGTTGGCCGTGAAACCCACAAGATGATGCTCGACCACTACCAGCAGACCAAGAACCTGCTGGTGAGCTACGACATTAACCCACTGGGCTTCTTCTGATCGATCCTCCCGGCGACCCCGGTCGCCGGGAGGCCTTTTCGCGGCCTTGCCGCAATTGTTCACCTGCTCTGATCCGGTGCCGAAGGCTGGCCGGACGGGACACTGCTGTCGGAAGTTCTGCGCCAAACCAGTCGTGCACAGACCCTGCTTGAAAAACAATAACAAGGGACAAACGCAATGGATCAGATCGGCAACTACGTGCTCTACCTCATCATGCTCTGCGCCGTACTCGGCGCCTTCGCCGCCATCTACGACAGCGAGCGGGGCCTGGGCAAAGAATTCATGGAAGGCATCCACGCCACCGGCTACATCTTCGTGCCGGCGGCGGGAATCATGGCTTCCATCCCCTATCTCACCGTGGTCATCGAAACCGTCTTCGGGCCGTTCTTCAACTCCCTGGGCGCCGACCCGGCCCTGGCAGCGACCATGATCATCGCCTCGGACATGGGCGGCTATCAGCTGGCCTCGGCCCTGGCCGCGAGCAAGGAAGCCCTGGTGATGGCGTTGATCACCGGCTTCATGGGCGGCGCCACCATCGTCTTCTCGATCCCCATGGGCCTGGCGATGCTCGACAAGCGCGACCACAAGTACATGGCCCTGGGGATCATGTCCGGCATCCTCACCATCCCTGTCGGGGTGATGATCGCCAGCCTGATCCTGGCCTTCAGCAACCCGGTAGTACGCGAACTGGTGAGCACCAACGGTGAAGCCAGCTACCAACTGGCCCTGGGCCTGAGCAGCATCTTCGCCAACCTGCTGCCGATCCTGATCTTCGTCGTGGCCCTGGCCCTGGGCCTGCGCTTTTTGCCGGACATGATGATCAAGGGCTTCATCATCTTCGGCCGCGCCATGGACGCGGCGATCAAGCTGGTGCTGGTGTTCTCCATCGTCGAGTACTTCACCGGGGCCTTCTCCGCAGTGTTCGGCAGCTGGGGCTTCCACCCGATCATCGCCGACGCCCAAGACCAGACCCGCGCCCTGGAAACCGCCGGCTACATCGGCATCATGCTGGCCGGTGCCTTCCCCATGGTCTACCTGCTGCGCAAATACCTGGGCAAGCCTTTGGAAAACCTCGGCGGCAAGATCGGCCTCAGCGCCGTGGGCAGTGCCGGCATGCTGGCGACCATCGCCAATATCCTCGCCATGTTCCGCCTGGTGCGCCTGATGCCGCCCAAGGACAAGGTGGTGAACATCGCCTTCGGGGTCTGCGCCGCTTTCCTGCTGGGGGACCACCTGTCGTTCACCGCCAACTTCCAGCCGACCATCATCCTGCCGGTGCTGATCGGCAAGATCAGCGCCGGTTTCGTCGCCGTCGGCCTGGCCTACTGGCTGTCGGTGCCCAAGGCGCTGCAACTGGAAGCCCAGGATCGGGCAGCGGGGATCATCGCCCCGGGCGAGTACCTGGGCGGCACCGCACTGGAAACTCCGGAGCCTGCGGGCCAGAAGGCCACGGCCTGATTCCGGCGCGGCGAGGAACGCCAGCATGCAAGCCATCACGGGCGGCACATCGGTGTTGCTGCTGGGGCTGGACTTCGGCTCCACCACCAGCAGCGCGCTGATCGCCCAGGCCAGCCTGAGCAGCCATTGCGTCACCGGACGCATGGCCCTCAACGAACCCCGGGTGCTGTTTCGCGGCGAGCCGGTGTTTACCCCGTTCAAGGAGCGGATCATCGATGAAGCGGCGATCCAGGGCCTGATCGAATGCTGGCTTGAGCAGGCCGGGGTGCGCCCGGAACAGCTGTTTTCCGCCGGCGTGATCATTACCGGCCTGGCGGCGCGGCGGCACAACGCCCAGGCCCTGACACGACGGGTGGAGCAACTGATCGGCAACGTACTGGTCTCCCGCGCCGACGACGGCGGGCTGGAGTCCTGGCTGGCGTTCATGGGCAGCTGTTCGACCCTGAGCCGCTGTCATCCGGGGCAACCGCTGCTCAACCTGGATATCGGCGGCGGCACCACCAACACAGCCTGGGGCCTGGACGGCAATGTCCTGGCCAGCGGCTGCCACTTCATCGGCGCCCGGCACTTGCAGTTCGAGCCGGGTGGTTATCGCCTCAGCGCGCTGTCGGAATTCGGCCGGGCGCTGCTCGATCACCTGCAGATCCACAAGACTGTTGGCCAGCCGCTCGACAACCCGGAGCGGGATGCGGTGGTCAGCTGGTACGTCGACGCCCTGGTCGCCATCGCCGAAGGTGATCGCACCTTCTTTGCCGGCCCGCTGGGGCAACTGACCGAGCAACTGCCGTTGATCCTCCCCGAACACAACGCCCACCCGGCCCTGACCTTTTCCGGTGGTGTGGGCGAACTGCTCTATCGCCACCTGCAAGGCGAACCCATGCCGGGCATTACCTATTACGGCGACCTGGGCATCGATCTGGCCCTGGCCATCGCCCGCCACCCACGACTGGTCCGGGATGCCGGCCACCTGCAGCCGGAAAACCGCGGCCGGGCCACGGTCTACGGCCTGACCCTGCACAACACCGAAATCTCCGGCAGCACCCTGTTCCTGCCCCGGCCCGAAGTGCTGCCGCTCAAGGACCTGCCCATCGTCGCCCGCCTGCCGATGAACGCCTCACGGCAACAACTGGACGACGCCCTGGCCCTGGCCTTGAGCAGCCGCGACGGTGCCTGCCTGCAACTGCTCGATAGCGGCCAGGCGCCGGACCTGGAGGAAATCCGCCAACTGGGGGCCCTGCTGTGCCGGGCCCTGGGCGCCGCCCAACCCGAACCTCAATGGCCGCTGGTGCTGTTGCTGGAAAGCAACGTCGGCAAGGTCCTGGGCAACTACGCCACGGATTGGGGGCGCAGTTCTTGCAACCTGATCGTCATCGATGAAGTGCGCGAGCGTTCGGCGCATTTCATCAATCTGGGAACACCCCATCGGCACATCGTGCCCGTCGCCTTTTACGGCGTGCACTGATGCCGATGCCGGCCAAGGAGCCTCTTGCCATGTCACTCACCGAACTGCAGCACATCCGCCTTCCCGCCGTCCCGGCCGAGCGTGGCTACAGCACCCGGGTGCTGGATCGCGAGATCGCCTTCAGCAGCCTCAAGGCGGTGCTCGGCGCCGCCGACATCAGCAAGGCCGGCGACCGGGTGGCAGGGCTCGCGGCGGCTGATGAAATCACCCGCGAGGCGGCGCGCAAGGTGCTCTCCGAGCTGACCCTGGATCACTACTTCCAGCATCCGCTGACCGATCGCCACGGGCGCATCGACAGCGTCATGCAGGTCAACTACGACATCGACCACGGCGTCTTCGACGAGATCGCCCCACTGACCCTGGGCGCCCTGAAAGATCGCCTGCTGCGCAGCCACGGCACCGAAATACGCCGTATCGGCACGGCCCTGACCGGGGTGATGGCGGCGGCCCTGGCCAAGCTGCTGGATGTGCACGAGCTGATCCTGCTGTCGAAAAAACTCAAGAGCGGCGCGGCGGCCAAGGCCCGCACCCTGGTGGGCCTGCCCGGCACCCTGTCGTCACGGTTGCAGCCCAACCATCCCACCGACAACCTCAGCGGCATCACCTTGCTGGTCTACACCGGGCTGAGCATGGGCTCGGGGGATGCGTTGATCGGCCTCAATCCGGCCATCGACACTGTGGAGAACATCAGCGCCACCCTGCACCACCTGGACAAGTTGCGCCGGGAAACCGGGGCGCCGACGCAGATCTGCGTGCTCTCCCACATCAAGACCCAACTGGCCTGCCTCGACCAGGGCGCGCCGGTGGAGATCATGTTCCAGAGCCTGGCCGGCACCGAACGCACCCTGACCGACGAATTCGACGTCACCGTGCAGTTGCTCGACCAGGCCTGGCAGACCATGGCCGAGCGCGGCCCGCTGCGGGAGGTGGCGGAAAACTTCATGTACTTCGAGACCGGCCAGGGCAGCGAGCTGACCTACGGCAAGCACGAGGGCATCGACATGGCCACCTGCGAGGCCCTGTGCTACGGGCTGGCCCGGCGTTATCGACCGTACATGGTGAACAACGTCACCGGCTTCATCGGCCCGGAAACCCACCTCGACAACTTCGAGATGACCTACTCCTGCCTGCAGGACCAGTTCATGGGCAAGCTGCTGGGGCTGCCCATGGGCATGGCGCCCTGCTACACCCTGCACTCCCAGGTGACCCTGGAAGGCCAGCAGATGGCCACCGAACTGCTGACCGCCGCCGGCGCCAACTTCTTCATGGACGTGTACCTGAGCACCGATCGCATGCTCGCCTACTTTGACACCAGCGCCCACGACAACCAGACCCTGCGCGAAGTCCACGACCTGGCACCGGCCCCGGAATACCTGCGCTGGGCCCTGGGCAAGGGGATTTTCAAGGAGGATGCCCACGGCAACGTGGAGCGCGGGCCGAACTGGGGCAATCCGAGGATCTTCTGCGCGTCGGACATCGACTTCCTGCGCCTGCTGGAATCCACCCCGGCCACCTACGGCTTCGACAACGCCGGCCCGCGGCCGGCCAACAGGGTGTCGCGCACGGTGCGGGCCAACCTGGCGGTGGCCCGGGAAGCGATCTACGTCGACCTGCGCCCCGCCGAAATCGCCGCCATTGCTCTGCGCGAGCTGCGCACCGCGGCCCCGGACAAGCTGGCTCACCTGCAAGACCCGGAGCTGGGCGCGCGGCTGACCGAGGAGGTGCTGCAGCGCCTGCAACCGGAATACAACGACGTGCAGATCGTGATTTCCGACGGCCTCAGCGCCGAAGCCATCCACCACAACATTCCCGAACTGCTGCCGGTGCTGCTGGATGGCCTGCAGAGCCGCGAGCTGCGCATCGGCCAGCCGATCCTCGCGCCCTATGGCCGGGTCAAGCTGGCGGAATCGGTGGGCGAAGCGCTGCAACCGCAACTGATCATCGTGCTGATCGGCGAGCGCCCCGGCGGTGATGCCCTGGCCTCGCGCAGCATGTCCGCCTACCTGGGCTACCGCCTGCCGGACGACCAGGCCCGCCGCGCCGCCGCGCAGTTCAGCGGCAACCCGGACATTCGCTACGAATACACCGTGATCTCGAACATCTACCGCGGTGGCCTGCCACCGCTGGAAGGCGGCAGCCTGGTGGCGGAAAAGGCCTTTGCCATCCTCCAGCACAGGGCTGCCGGCAACCGCCTGGAAAACCTGCTGAAGAAGGTGGCATCCTGATGATCCGCCAGCACTCGGCAACGCCCCTATATCGTTGAAACGGAGACTGAGATGGCCCAATTTTCCCACAGCGTAGGTTCTCAGACCTATCGCTTCGACAGCCTCAAGGACGTCATGGCCAAGGCCAGCCCGGCCCGTTCCGGCGACTTTCTGGCCGGGGTTGCCGCCCTCAACGACGGCGAGCGGGTCGCCGCCCAGATGACCCTGGCGGACATCCCCTTGAAGCACTTTCTCGAAGAGGTGCTGATTCCCTACGAAACCGACGAAGTCACCCGGCTGATCATCGACAGCCATGACAAACAGGCCTTCGCCACGGTCAGCCACCTGACCGTGGGCGGCTTTCGCGACTGGCTGCTCAGCGACGCCGCCGACGAGCAGAGCCTGCGGGCCCTGGCCCCAGGCCTGACCCCGGAGATGGCCGCCGCGGTGTCGAAGATCATGCGCGTGCAGGACCTGGTCCTGGTGGCGCAGAAGATTCGCGTGGTGACACAGTTTCGCGGCACCCTGGGCCTGCGCGGGCGCCTGTCCACCCGCCTGCAGCCCAACCACCCCACCGATGAGCCGGCGGGCATTGCCGCAAGCATTCTCGACGGCCTGCTGTACGGCAACGGCGACGCCATGATCGGCATCAACCCGGCCACCGACAGCATCGCCTCGATCTGCGCCATGCTGGAAATGCTCGACGCCATCATCCAGCGCTACGAAATCCCGACCCAGGCCTGCGTGCTGACCCACGTCACCACTTCCATCGAAGCCATCAACCGCGGCGTGCCCCTGGACCTGGTGTTCCAGTCGATTGCCGGCACCGAAGCGGCCAACGCCAGTTTCGGCATCAACCTCAACGTGCTCAAGGAGGGCTACGAAGCGGGCCTGAGCCTGAACCGCGGCACCCTCGGGCAGAACCTGATGTACTTCGAGACCGGCCAGGGCAGCGCCCTGTCGGCCAACGCCCACTTCGGCGTCGACCAGCAGACCTGCGAGACCCGCGCCTACGCCGTGGCCCGGCATTTCAAGCCGTTCCTGGTGAACACCGTGGTCGGCTTCATCGGCCCGGAATACCTGTACAACGGCAAGCAGATCATCCGCGCCGGGCTGGAAGATCACTTCTGCGGCAAGCTGCTGGGCGTGCCCATGGGTTGCGACATCTGCTACACCAACCACGCCGAGGCCGACCAGGACGACATGGACACCCTGCTGACCCTGCTGGGCGTGGCCGGGATTAACTTCATCATGGGCATCCCCGGCTCCGACGACATCATGCTCAACTACCAGACCACGTCCTTCCACGACGCGCTCTACGCCCGCCAGACCCTCGGCCTGAAACCCGCCCCCGAATTCGAGCAGTGGCTGGCCAGGACCGGCATCTTCACCCAGGCCGATGGCAAGGTGCATTTCGGCAACAACCTGCCGCCGGCGTTCCGCCAGGCGCTGGCCCAGTTGGGATAAGGAACAGGCTCATGCAAAAACATCCGAGCGACTCGCAAAACCCCTGGCTGGAGCTGCGCCGCCTGACCCCGGCACGCATTGCCCTGGGCCGTACCGGCACCAGCCTGCCCACCGGCGCCCAGCTGGACTTCCAGTTCGCCCACGCCCAGGCCCGGGATGCGGTGCACCTGCCTTTCGACCACGCGAACCTGCGCTCCCAATTGGCCGAGCGCGGCCGTGACAGCCTGCTGGTGCACAGCGCCGCCACGGATCGCCACAGTTACCTGCAACGCCCCGATCTGGGGCGCCGACTCAGTGATGAATCGGCCCAGAGCCTGCGCGACTACGCCAGTGCCCATCCCGGCGGGGTCGACCTGGCGGTGGTGGTGGCGGACGGCTTGTCGGCGCTGGCGGTGCATCGCCACACCCTGCCATTCCTGGCGCGCATGGAAGAGCAGACCGCCGCCGAGGGCTGGTCGCTGTCGCCGGTGATCCTGGTGGAGCAAGGCCGGGTGGCGGTGGCCGACGAAATCGGCGAGTTGCTAGGGGCCAAGATGACCGTGATCCTGATCGGCGAGCGCCCCGGCCTCAGCTCGCCCGACAGCCTGGGGCTGTATTTCACCTATCAGCCAAAAGTCGGCCTGACCGACGCCTACCGCAACTGCATCTCCAACGTGCGCCTGGAGGGCCTGAGCTACGGCATGGCCGCCCACCGCCTGCTGTACCTGATGCGCGAAGCCTGCCGTCGGCAACTGTCGGGGGTGAATCTCAAGGACGAGGCACAGATACAGACCCTGGACAGCGATTCTCCGGCGAATATGAAGGGCAATTTCCTGTTGGACCCACCTCAAGCGTGACGTTGCAAGACGATTGCGCTTTTTCAGCGCTTTGGGCAGCATCGGGACACGGCTGCCCGAGTCATCCAACCTGTGCCGTCACATCCACTTGAAGTTGAGAGCTACCCATGCGGATTACTCAAGCAACCCTCGAGCACCTGGATCTGTTGACCCCGCTTTTCGTCAAATACCGTGAATTCTATGGCGCCCTGCCTTATCCGGACTCGTCCCGGGCCTTTCTGGAAAAGCGCCTGCGACGCAAGGAATCGGTGATCTACCTGGCCCTGGCCGATGATGACAGCAGCAAGTTGCTGGGCTTTTGCCAGCTGTACCCGAGTTTTTCTTCGCTGTCCCTCAAGCGCGTGTGGATTCTCAACGACATCTACGTCGCCGAAGACGCCCGCCGCCAGCTGGTGGCCGACAACCTGATGCGCACCGCGAAGAAAATGGCCAAGGAATCCAATGCCGTGCGGCTGCGGGTTTCCACCAGCAGCAACAACGCTGTGGCACAGAAAACCTATGAGTCCATGGGGTTTCGCGAAGACACCGAATTCAAGAACTACATATTGCCGCTGAGCGATGACTGACCCACAAAAAAGCGGCCTCCGGGCCGCTTTATCAGCTGCGGCGAACATCAAATCCTCTGCGTTTGCTCCCCCTCGCAAACCGAAACGCCCGGCTACAATCTGAACGCGCATTTCACCTGTCAGCCTTTATAATGCCGAACTTTTCGGATCGTAAGAAAAGCTACATCCCCCTTGTAGTCCCTTTCTTCGAGTCATCGCACAGGCCTGCAGAGCCAGGCTGTCACCACAGGTGCCCCCATGGATTTCAACCCGATCGACCTAATCCTTCATCTCGATGTTTACCTCGACATGCTGGTGACCAACTACGGGCCCTGGATCTACGCCATCCTGTTCCTGGTGATTTTCTGCGAAACCGGCCTGGTGGTGACGCCGTTCCTGCCGGGCGACTCCCTGCTGTTCATCGCCGGTGCAGTCGCTGCGGGCGGCGGCATGGACCCGGTGCTGCTGGGCGGCCTGCTGATGCTGGCGGCCATCCTTGGCGACAGCACCAACTACGTGATCGGGCGCACGGCGGGCGAACGCCTGTTCAGCAACCCCAACTCGAAGATCTTCCGCCGCGACTACCTGCAGAAAACCCACGACTTCTATGAGAAACACGGTGGCAAGACCGTGACCCTGGCCCGCTTCCTGCCGATCATCCGCACCTTCGCGCCCTTCGTCGCCGGCGTGGCCCGCATGCCCTACCCGCGGTTCTTTGCCTTCAGCGTGGCCGGCACCATCCTCTGGGTCGGCGGCCTGGTGACCCTGGGCTACTTCTTCGGCAACGTGCCGTTCATCAAGAAAAACCTTTCGTTGCTGGTGGTCGCCATCATCCTCCTGTCCCTGGTACCGATGATCATTGGCGTGCTGCGCAGCCGCTTGGCCCGCAGTGCTGAAAAAGTCGAAACCCGCTAAACCTTATGTGGTCCCTCAGCGCCTGGCGCCGCAAGCGCCGGCTGGCCAAGCATCCGGTCAGCGATGACACCTGGCAGCGGGTACGCCAGCAACTACCGTTCCTCGACGGCATCAGCGCCGCCGAGGACCAGTGGCTACGCGAAGCCAGCGTGCTGTTCCTGGACGACAAGCACCTCACTACCCTGCCCGGCGTGGAACTGCATCAGGAACAGCGCCTGCTGCTGGCGGCCCAGGCGCAACTGCCGCTGCTGCACCTGGGCGACCTGAACTGGTACCAGGGCTTCCACGAAATCATCCTTTACCCCGACGACTTCCTCAGCCCCCAGCGCCACCGCGATGCCAGCGGTATCGAGCATGAGTGGGATGGCGAGCACAGTGGCGAAGCCTGGCAACAGGGACCGATCATCCTTGCCTGGCCCGGGGTGCAAGCCAGCGGCGGCTGGGAAGCCTACAACCTGGTGATCCACGAACTGGCCCACAAGCTGGACATGCTCAATGGCGACGCCAATGGCCTGCCCCCACTGCACAGCGACATGCGAGTCAGCGACTGGGCGCAAGTGATGCAGAACGCCTACGACGACCTCAACCGCCAGCTCGACCAGGACCCGGACGCCGAAACCGCCATCGATCCCTACGCAGCGGAAAACCCGGCCGAGTTCTTCGCCGTCACCAGCGAATACTTCTTCAGCGCCCCGGACTTGCTGGTGGCGGCCTATCCGAAAGTCTATGCACAGTTGCAGCTGTTTTATCGGCAGAATCCCCTGGCCCGGCTACAGCAACTTCAGGCTGAAGACCCGGTCTATCAAACGCACCACTAAGTTCCTGTCGCGCTATTACGTTGTTCATCTGCAGGCCGGTTGAAAGACAACTTCCCCGCCTGGCGACCGATGGTAAAACCACCGGTCGCGCGGTACAGCCGAACCGCTCTGCGCGACAGTACAACCAAGGTTCTACGACCCTTGGCACGTGGCATCGGTAGCGGAGTGTGTCTATAATCGCCGCCACTTTTTGGTCAATCCGGCCAAGTCATTTGGTCAACTAACGGGGGCAACGCCCAATGAGCTACAGCAAGATTCCGGCGGGCAAAGACCTGCCGAACGACATCTACGTCGCTATCGAAATCCCGGCCAACCACGCGCCGATCAAGTACGAAATCGACAAAGACAGCGACTGCCTGTTCGTTGACCGTTTCATGGCCACCCCCATGTTCTACCCGGCCAACTACGGCTTCATCCCCAACACCCTGGCTGACGACGGCGACCCCCTCGACGTGCTGGTCGTGACCCCTTACCCAGTAGCGCCAGGCTCGGTAATCCGCGCCCGTCCAGTGGGCATCCTGAACATGACCGACGACGGCGGCGGCGATGCCAAAGTGATCGCGGTTCCTCACGACAAGCTGTCCCAGCTGTACGTCGACGTGAAGGAATACACCGACCTGCCAGCCCTGCTGCTGGAACAGATCAAGCACTTCTTCGAGAACTACAAAGACCTCGAAAAAGGCAAGTGGGTGAAGATCGACGGTTGGGGCAACGCTGACGCGGCCCGTGCCGAGATCCTGAAGTCGGTCGCGGCCTATAAAGGCTGAGAAGCAGCTGCAGGCTTCGAGCGACAAGCTTCAAGAGAAAGCCCCGAGTGATCGGGGCTTTTTTGTGCCCGCGATTTCCCGCAGCAACCGGCTTGCCGGCGAACGGGCTTGCACCAAATACGCATCGCGCAACACATTCCCACGCACTATTTTCACCCTCAAGGCCTCTGGATCGCGCTTTGCACTGGGAATTCCCGGCGAACCTGCGTATGCTGCGCCCCACATTTGCGCATCGACCCTTTCTGCGGTCAGATCGCCCGACGAAGCGGATGACTTTCCCGCCCAGTCCCACAGCCAGCCGCAAGAGCTGGGTGTACGTTTTGAAGGCTGGTGCGGTTTACCAAAAATGAACCAAGCCAGTCCCCGAGAAGCCGGCCACAAGCCGGCTTTTTAATGCCTGAAATCCGGATACTCCTTTATTCCAACGGCAGGTGCAGGATGCACGATTCAGTCAAGCCCAGAGCCCCGCTCACCCTAAAGCACAAAGCCTTCAAGCCAATCGGGCCTGTCCTGAAGGCAGCACTGCTGCCCCTTCTGCTTGGCCTGGGTGGCTGCGTCGGTGCCTGGGTCGACATGCCAGTCAAGCAAGAGTCGAAAACCGCCGCCCATCAGCAGCTCATTGAGCACTCCAGGCTCCCGGTCATCACCCGCACGGAACAGACCGCGCCCCAGCGGCAATGGTGCGGTACCACCCTCTGGGCGGTGATAGTGCCCATTCCCCTGAAACTGCCTGTGTGCGAGTCCTATGACAAAGCCGCCTTCTATGGCAAAGACATCGACGGCGTGGAAAGCCCGCTGCTGTACTCAAGCCAGAAGATCGACTCGGACTTCTACGCCTGCGGCCCCTTCATGTTCCTCGCCCCTCTTATGCACAGCTATCAGGGCAATGCGCTGTGCGGCAGCTTCCGTTAGGGAAATTCTGAAGAAGACTTCCCGTTTCTGGTGAAATACGCCGCCCCCGTTGCCCGAGTTTCCCGATAAAGCAGATGACTTTCACCGATGCCGAGTACGCCGGCAAGCCTAAGCAAACCCGCAAGGAGCTGTTCCTGATCGAGGTGGATCAGGTGGTGCCGTGGAAAGGTTTGATTACCCTGATCGAGCCGCACTACCCCAAAGGCGAAGGCGGCCGTCCGGCCTATCCGTTGATGGCGATGCTGCGCGTCCATCTGATGCAGAACTGGTTCGGCTACAGCGATCCGGCGATGGAAGAGGCACTGTACGAGACCACCATCCTGCGCCAATTCGCCGGCCTGCGCCTGGGGCGCATTCCCGACGAAACCACCATTCTCAACTTCCGTCGCCTGCTGGAAAAACATGAGCTGGCAGCCGGCATCCTGGCCGTCATCAATGGCTATCTCGGCGACCGAGATTTGTCGCTGCGCCAAGGTACTATCGTCGATGCCACGCTGATCCACGCGCCGAGTTCGACCAAGAATCAGGACGGTAAACGCGCCCCGGAAATGCACCAGACGAAGAAAGGAAACCAGTATTACTTTGGCATGAAGGCCCATATCGGCGTGGATGCCGAGTCCGGCTTGGTGCATAGCGTGGTAGGCACAGCGGCCAACGCGGCGGACGTCACTCAAGTCGACCGACTGCTGCATGGCAAAGAGAAGGCGGTGCATGCCGATGCTGGCTACACCGGGGTGGAGAAGCGGCCCGAGCACGAAGGAAGCCAAGTCATCTGGCAGATTGCGGCGCGTCGCAGCACCTACAAGAAGCACGAAAAACGCAGCCTGTTGTACCGAATGAAGCGCAAGATCGAGAGAGCCAAGGCGCAGACGCGCGCCAAGGTCGAGCACTCGTTTCGTGTGATCAAGCGCCAGTTCGGCTACACCAAGGTTCGCTTCCGTGGGCTGGTAAAAAATACCGCGCAGTTGGTCACGCTATTCGCTCTTTCAAATCTGTGGATGGCGCGCCGGCACCTGCTGACGAATACGGGAGAGATGTGCCTGTGATGCAGTTGTTAGCCGTCGCGAGGTGTTTGCGGCGGCTAAAAACACAGAAGTGAGCGGGTGATTTGGTCGTTTTAGATCGACTCCCGGCTTTCAAAAACGGCAGTTGCGGAAGTCGGTCAAAAATATCGGACTACTTCAGACCATCCCTAATCCGGGTCGAGACGGACCATGGAAGAGTAGTTCAAATGAGAAGTATATTTTTGAGACAGAACACTAGCGAAACATCGGCGTGTCGTACAACACCTCTTTCATCGCAGAGCCCGACAGGTTGAATTACGGCTGCAAAGAATAGATGATAAGTGCGTTATCCAAAGAAAATACAGGGCGAACGCCCTTGACGCTGCGCTCTGAAGCATGTGGCTAATCAGTGCGACTCGCTCAGACAAGGGTACAACCCGGTTCATTTCATCGAGAAACTTGCGCTTGCGCGCCCTCTTGCTCCTGCGCTCGAGTCTGCTTGTAACTCAGGCTGATCTATACCAGGCAGATATTGCCTCACAACTGCCAGCTAGGTTGGCAAATTTTGCAGAACTACCCTAAGAGTCTTCTATGAAAGCATCTCCGATAAATTCAGGAAATATAAGTGTCGTAGTTCAGGGCCCTATTGTTCCAGAGCTCACGAATTTATGCTTGAAATCAATAAAGACTTACCTGCCTGATGCACAAGTTGTTATTTCTACGTGGTCAGATCCTGGCTTTAGCGATTCATTGTTTGATAAGGCTGTTCTCAATAATGATCCGGGGGGCCTAGTTTCGCATGTTCATCAGAATATGATGGACAATACAAACAGGCAAATAGTCTCAACGTTTAGCGGAATTAATGCTTGTGACAGGGAGTATATCTTAAAGATAAGAAGTGATATTGTGTTGCGATCAAATAATTTTCTAAATTTTTACAAGAAATTCCCTTGTAGAAACCCCCAGCACTCTCTTTTTTCTGAAAGAGTTTTGGTTCCGGCATGCTATTCCAGAAAATATTACGGTGCAAGTAAGCGTAAGCCGGTAGTATTTCATCCGGGTGACTGGATTTATTTTGGCTTGCGCAAAGATATCTATTCTCTTTTTGATATCCCACTAAAGACTGAAAGTGACCAGCAATATTTTGATGGTAGATTTCACGAGCTAACAGGAGATCCTTGGCCAGAGCATGTTTGGCGCCATCCTCCAGAACAGTGGATATTTCTGCAATTTGTAAAGAAATTTATGCAGATTGACTTCAAGCACAAGAATGACAATGTCGAGTCTCTTGCACTTCTTTCTGAAAGTATTTTTGCAAATAACTTCATATCCATTGATCAGGGGCAGTGGCGTTTTGATATGCCAAAATACGAGTTTAAACAATGGCGACTCAGTAATGATGAGTGGCATGGTTTATATCGCCACATTGTATGGCTCAAGGATTATAAAAAATTCTCAAATGGAACCTATGGCCTTCTTGAGGGCGCAGTTTCTTTAGATTCAATATTGCATTACGCTTACGAGAAGCTAGGATCTGTTAGGCGTATGTTGTGAGGCGGGGAGCAGATTGGGACTTAAGATTTGCTCGTGTAGGCCATATACAGTAGTAGAGCGCCGGAAAGTCGCTGGGAATATTGTACGGGCCGGAGACATGGTGGACACATGTGTGGGGCACGTTTGACACATCCTTGGCCGTAGCCGTGGCTGTTCAGATCAATGCTTCGAAGCAACTGGTGGCAGAAGTACGCATCGAGTAAATGTTCGGTATTGGAGAGCGGGCGTATTGCTATCACTTTCTCGGCTAAGGATGGTCTGAAATACAGGGCTATCTCGGCCCGACTTCAGCCTCCGCCGTTTTTTGAAAGTTGCAACCTGATCAGGAATGATCAGGTTGCCCGCCCATTTCAGTACTTCTGGCTGCCACGATGACCTTGCGGCGACTATTATTCTGCATTCGTCAGCAACTGTCGGCACGGGCAGTCCCGGTCTGAGTGGACACGGGCTTTAGGTGGATAATGCCCAGACAACGTTTTCCCGAATCCCTCAAACGCCAGGCACTAGGCCAAGTGCTTGCTGGTACTTCGCTTCGTCATTTAGCCGAGACACTGGGCATCGCTGAAAGTCTGGTGGGTAAATGGAAGTGCCAGTACGAACAGCAAGATGATGCCTTTCCGGGTAATGGCAAGCAGCGCGGCGAGAGCGCCGAGCTTCGTCGCCTGCGCTGGCAACTGAATCGCCCCGGGGGCTCTAGACACCTTACAAGGTCATTGCGTAACGCTTTTCAAACTCTATCGGTGACAGCTGATTGTTGAAAGCATGCCAGCGTTTTGTATTGTAGAATACCTCGATGTAATCGAACACATCGCTGCGAGCATCTTGCCATGTGGTGTAGATTTTCCGCTTGATCCGTTCCAGCTTTAGAAGCTGGAAAAAGCTCTCAGCCACGGCGTTATAATGGCAGTTACCTCGGCGACTCATGCTGGCAACTAAATTGTTCGTCTTCAAAAAGCTGCGCCAATCGGAGCTGCTGTATTGGCTGCCCTGGTCGGAGTGAACCATCACCTCCTGTTTCGGTTTACGCCTCCAAACCGCCATCAATAACGCATCAATAGCCAAGTCACTGGTCATCTGCAACTTCATTAACCAGCCAACAATCTGACGAAAAAACAGATCCAGCACCACAGCCAAATACAACCTGCCCTCGTATGTACGAATGTAGGTGATGTCAGTGACCCAAACTTTGTTGGGGCCTAAGGAAGCCCTGAAGAAGACTTCCCGTTTCTGGTGAAATAAGCCGACCCCGTTGCCCGAGTTTCCCGATGAGGCAGATGACTTTCACCGATGCCGAGTACGCCGGCAAGCGTAAGCAAACCCGCAAGGAGCTGTTCCTTATCGAGATGGATCAGGTGGTGCCGTGGAAAAATTTGATTGCCCTGATCGGGCCGCACTACCCCAAGGACGAAGGCGGCCGTCCGACCTATCCGTTGATGGCGATGCTGCGCGTCCATCTGGTGCAGAACTGGTTCGGCTACGCTGCACTACACAGAAGCTTTAAGTCAGCCTCTCAAACTCTGTCCTTATTTGGATGCTCAAGTCCCCTCAATCTACGCATTCTCGCCCGCGCAGACTTGGCGATGCTAGGTGACACCAAGGTCAGAATGATCGAGATCAACGCAATCCACCAGGCTAGTCGGCCGTAATTGAAAACGTATTTGTTCAGCCAGATCCGCCTGTAGCGACTCTGCCGCTCTTTTGGACTCAACCTCCCTACGTCGGCCAGTTCACTCGCCTTGTAGATCGTTTTCAGCGAGTATCCGGTTTTACGGAAGCGCTCAGGGAAATCTACCTCGCAGGACTCCCAATCGAGCACGGTGAAGTTCTCGGCCAACAATTTTTCCGACAGTCTCACAAGCTCGGGGGAAATTTCCCCCGGGGTTTTCAGCTGAATGTCATAGCCTTTCTTAGACATGAGGCCGAGCATCAGGCATTGCTCCGGGGTACTCCGCATTGCGCTGTAACCGACATAATTCCCAATGGGGTTTCTGTAAGGCTCCGTGTTGAACACCTCATGCTGAAGCTTGAGAGTTTGATCCCAAAACCTAAGCATGTCTTCGCGGGCGCCAAACTGAACTAGGTCTGAGAGGTGAAACAGCAGTGGCACCTTTGCGGGGTTACGAATGAACAGCGTCGTAAGAGTGATGGGCTGGTTTAATAGGCGGTCAGCAGGGGGCACTGTAGCGTCGTAGTCACCGAGCACAGCAATCTGTGAGCCAGATAAAACGAGATCAGATCGCAACTTGAGGGTGTACTTACGAGAAGATGCTTGTATCCCGGTAAGCGTAGATACGATCTGCCGATTGGTGTTGTGTCGGTTGCCGTTGAAATCGACCAAGACGCCCGGATCAGTGGGTGTCACGACTAAATCGACATCAATCCCACTCAGATCCTCGTCAGCCCATGTGGAGATAATGATTTCCGCGTGGGGCAAATGCGCTCGAACCGATGAAATACATGCTTCTATCCCCCTGGCTGGGGCCAACGCTCGGTACAGAGGGCCTTGAATAACTACTGAAATCTGCTCAGAAGGAACTGGTGTCAGTCTTGACTGCATGTCGTCAGGCCTCGACTTGGATAAGGGAAAACAGTTGCTCGAATCTGTGTCGACATACTGCGTATTTTTGTCAACCTTCAACACAAGGCGTAAAGGCTACTCGTAGAGTGAGTCAATGCCGGAAAAGTTGGTGACAGTTCCTTTCCGAACACTTTTTGATAAATTTTTTAGTGATACCGCCCCATATACCATATTATTCTTAGCCATATAGAGCTAAATAACTTTTAACTCGCTAAATAATCTGCGTGCGATGCTTCTATCCCACTCGCAGGAAAAAATAAAAAGCAGAGAGAAATGAGGCCAGACTCGACCATCTACTGGCAACCTCACCCGCTCATCGGATGTTCTCACTACGGCCGGGTTCGCACACTCCAAAGTCATTACATAACTCTCGATGAAGGTTATCACTATCCAGTAGAAACGTCTCGTCCCCCCTTTAGGCAGGCTGAACATCCAAGGCATTGACCAAGGCCAATTTTACAAAGCCAGAAAACCCAGCAAGCTGAACGCAATCTCCGACCCGCACAGTTCCCTGAGGTGGACCTCTGTGCAGGGCTTAGTTTTGTGTCAACACAGGTCCTTCGTAGAGCGTTGTCGAGCTCCCACAATCGATATATCAGTGTTAAGCAATGCGCGAAACTCTAAGACATATAGATAGTAAATCCATTTTTCGCTTATCACTGGAAGGCCTCAAATGATCGATAAGGAGAGACACAAAAAATCAAAGAACACTTCAATCAGAACCTAACTCAACATCCATGTATGATGCTTCGCCTCAACCTGCCCACGACCTGTTCAAACACAAGCCCCCTTACAAAACAAAAAACATTCAGCCAGGCTGAATTATAGCTCTCAACAGTGCAATTAAATAGCATCAGCCAACCCCAGAAAGCACTCAGGGTTACCGACCGGAGAAAGTAGCCTTTAATAGCACGCAGACTCATATCCGCATAAATCGTTAATAGCTTGAGTAATTTTCTTACAAGACCCACAGAGAATTACTTTCCATCGCACGTAGATCGATCAAAACATTTAGCTCCAACACCGACAAACTTACCCATGAACAAAAGCAATGGAGAGAGAGTGACAAGCGCTAGATGACGACAGCACAAATCATAAAATCAAAAACTCACCGGCGCCTTATGGACCTTATGCAATATCTCACTACGGAACAATAAATATCTAAAGCCAAAAAAGTCGAGACCACACTCATGAGAGAGAACGCCCTCGCGACTTATTAATCTCCACACCGAGAGCTATCGCTCCGATGAGCTGACAACCCAAACCAAATCGTAAGCAGCACTGACCCTAGATCACTTTGCGCTTTTCCTGAGCCGCCTATACATAAGTAATAGCACTCGCCTCACTCTAATTACCGGTTTAGCGAACACAAGAAAACCCAGAAGTAGCCTTTCGATTCTAATGGATAAAAACAATCTCCTGAGCGAGCCGGACCGTGCCAACACCGTGTGACTGCTAGGAAGATTATTGAATGATTCATTCAGTGTTCGAGCAAAGAATGCGAGATACATTTCCGGCACCGAGAAAACGACATTTTTATTACGCAGCTTTGGCGTCATATAGTTATATCGAGCCAGCTTGCGCACAAAATCAATGCCTGTCGCTAGATCACTCTGGCCTAACATGAAGCACACCCATTCCGTGGACAGCGTATTGAGCCTGTTCGCGACCTCATTGACATCAACTAGCACCAAGCCGTCTTCGATGCTATATCTGGCATAGAGAAAGCTTTCAAGGCAGTATGAGGTGCACGCCACAGGAACATCATCGATGGAAAGCTGATCGAGATTACAACGATCATCTACCACGATCACTGGAAACGCCTTACTTGGCTGAACCACCATTCGGGCGAGCTGTTTTACGAACAGGTCGCTAGCTTCGTGAACTGCGTTTGATACAACGTAGATTTTCACTTGGCTCTCTCGATATACGAACGGAAGGGGGTCGAATTATAGATAGCCTTCACGGCTGCCGATAAGCTTTCGAAATAGAAAACCTTGCCATTGCCAGTATAAGCTCTGACAGCGGAAACAACGATACCTGGCAACGAAAGCCAGTTGTGATGAAAGTAGTCCGCCAAGTTCTCATAGAACCAGCTCTCATAAGGTCGCTGGTAGAGCATCCAGCGAATTGCACGGCTGCTGATGATCAGTTTTTCTTTGGCAGCAACTGGATCAAGAAGGAACTGATGGATGATGGCTTCCTGCTCGTTATTCGATAACTGATCGAGCAGAACTAACTTCTCGTAATCCGCGATGAACTCACGAACCGATTCAATATCATTACCGAAGGTGGACTGCTGAACAACGAGATTGAGCAGTCTCACCCAGTCACTGGCCGATATGCTCCTTGCCCCTGTCGGAATACTAAAACCTTCGTGATTAGCGACATACTTATTGGCAAAGGTGCGCAATTTTCTAAGCGCCAAAACAGTAGATAACTTTAACAGAGGTTTCTTGCTCAGCATCGAGAAGAAATTCGGAAAAGTATAGCCCAGCTTTCCATTCACCTTTTCAATGGGCATGCGCACACCAAACAGCGCCCTAGATGTGACAGACTGACTAATCCCGAACGGATTCACCCGGCTCGGCACACCTGCTTTTCCTGCACGAGTGCCCAACTCAATGTCCTCGAACTCCACCCAGAAGAGCGCTTCATCCAGCGGAAAGGCATTCCAGACCTCTTTGCGGCACACATAGAGACTACCAGTGGGGTAGCTTAAATCGTTGGTAAAACGCATAGGATTGGCGAAGCAGAAGCCTGTGCGCTCGACTTCGGTGAATATCGAAGGTGCAATGGATACCGCCGCGCCAGAGGTCCGATGCAACCCCTGTAGGCCACGAGAAATTTCGCCCATCGCCAGATGGTAATCGGAATAGCGCCGCGGGTGCATTGACATACGATTATCGAAAAACATGCTCTGCAGCGTCATCAGAGGGTAGCGCGGGCCAAAACGCCGAACCATTTCCCCGAAATGCTTGGGCAGGAACACCCGGTCATGGAGAATGACCAGGTTGTTGTACTTGGCCTCAAGCGCCAGGCGATTTTTTTTCTTGCAGATTTGTACTGGCGGGGCAGTGATATCCTCACCGACAATACGAACCTGATCGAAGTAGGCGAAGTTTTCGCCCGGTGAACCACAGAGAATGATTTCCTTGTTGGGGATGTCGATTTCCAGGATGCGTTTAACCACAGCGTTCAGCACAGTGGCATCCTCAGGCCCTACTGGAATACCGAATGTCCAGCTGTCGAGGTCGTCGTCAGTCTCAGCGGCCAGCTTGGCGACTTTCTCGTAGGTCACTGTAGTAGGAGTGCGCGACACAGCAACAAGGGCGGACCTGAAATATTCCCTGTCCAGGTAACACGGAATTGCGGTGTCTTCGAAGACGGTCAGTTTTTGCCCGACCTCGAGGAAGTGAGCACCGTCCCAGAGCAAAAGGGGTGCAAGCGGGGAGTCGCTCTGGATGCCAAAGAAACAGTATGACCCTCCTCCAAACATGCTGACCGGACGCACAGCGGCGTGCAGGTTTCTAATCACTTCACTGGGCTTTGTCTTCCCTCCACCTCTAAAGGTGACCAAGGTCGAACATTCGTGCGGCAACTGAAGCTCGCCTGGGAGCTCCATGAGCTTAGGCGTGGTGAGATAGCCGAGTGATCGGTGATGCTTGAGAAGAGTGGTTTTCATCGATTACTCGTCAACAACATATTTATCGTTAAGAGCACCAGGCACCTTGACCACAACCGTTGTGGCATCGGTAAGGGCCTCGAAGGCGGTAACATCCCCCGGCTCAAGAGTAATGATATCCCCCTCAGTCCAAGTCTGACCGCACATGGAAACGCTGCCGGATAAGATCAGGGTGATCTCTGTAGCGATCTTGTGGTAGTGAGCGACCTCACTATCCCCCGCTTTGTAGACTTTAACCCCGACCTCGCACGCTTCGGTGCTAAAAGCGGTCGGCTTGAAGCCACCGACAAACCAGCCTTTGATCATATTGCCTAAGTGCGCAGTATTCATGACCGCCCCCCTTGAACTTCATAAGCGTAGATTTGCGACGCGCTTTTCAGCGGGCGGTACTGAGATGCCTCAACACGGTATGCACCGACTTTCTTGTGCAGGAGGACCAGTTCGTTCAGCGCGGGGGCGATATAGAAGACGTCATTTACCTTTGCGTCTTTGCGGATCATGTTTTTCACCGCCTCGACGAACATTGCCCCACTTTTGAACCAGTACATTCCAGCAACAGCATGAGGACTGATCGGGTTCTTTTCGGCAGCCTCGACCACATCACCGGTATCAGTAAGGCGTACAAAGGCATAACGAGGGTGCAAGGATCTGAAAATAACCACGCCGGCGTCGCGGCCCTGGCTACGGAATTCGTTGACAATCCTTTCGAAGGGCTCATCAAGAATTTCGTTTGCGCTGATAATCACAAGCTCTGCATCGTTATCAATGACTTCGCTCGCCAGCAACGCTGTACAGGCCGCCCCCTTAGTCGCCTCGTGTACAGGGTGAGCAACTGCTGCCGGGTGCATCTGAGAGACCATATTACGCAGGTGATACTTGCTCACATCCGAATTGGGCAGCATGCAGATAGTTTTGCTGGGATTCAGGGAAGCACTCTTTTCGATAAGCGCCTGGATAAGTGGAACGCCATCAGACTCAGACAGGTAGTAAGGGAAATCACCTTCTTGGCAAGACTCGTCAGTCTTCCCGGCCAGAATGACAATATTGAGTTTCTTGCTCATTGGGCACTCTCCTTGGCATTACACAGGGCGTTTATTTCTGCTATTTTATTGAGAATGTTCTCCAAATTCACGTCAGTGGTTTCAGCGACCTCTAAGACATGAGCCCCCGACGCACAAGCAGCGCGAATACCATTCTCGTTATCCTCAACGATCAAGCATTGCTCAGGCTGCAGCCCAAGATCATGTATGGCCTTGATATAGATATCGGGCGCTGGCTTACCTTTGGCCACATCTTGGTTGGACAGTTTTAAGTCCAGATACTGACTGAGGCAAGACTTCTCCATCATCACCTCGACTGTATTGCGAATTGAGTTTGATGCCACCGCAAGTTTATAGCCCTGGTTTTTTAACGAAGATAGAGCGTACTGGTGAATGAATGTGGGCTTACACTGGGCGTAGACGATTTCCATCGTATAAGCCTGTTTCATCTCGTTGATGAACGGATGAAGAACCATGGGCAGCCCATGCTCAACAGTCAGCATCTTCAGCTTGTGAGCCGTAGGCAGGCCGTCATAGCTAGTCAAATGATCATGCCGACTGATGTTGTAGCCAAAGAGGTTGAGTGCTTTGTTCAAGGCATTGTAGTGCCAATCCTTTGCCTCAATCAGGACTCCATCCATATCGAAAATAACAGCCGAAATCATATCATCACCCCTTTAGATAACTCTTGTTCAGCCAGCGTTGTTGAAAAAACAATCCGCTTGCTCTGGCTTGTCCGTACAAAGCATAAGCCCAGGCAAAGTATTCAGCTGGCGCAGCGAACCCCAAGCATCAGCAACATCACGCCCATGCAGTTCCGGTGAGACCACACAGATTTTCTTGCCATGACTCAGGTACTTAACAATCTCGCAGTTGGGATAATGGCCATGAGAGAAATGATCCAGCCAGATGCCAGCAGCCTGATCAAGCCAAGCAGGCATGGGCTCGACATCACTCAGGCGGGTATAAGTGCATACCCCTTCATTGAAGTAACCACGCATGTCCGGAACAGCCATATCAAATACAAACCAATTAGTATGGTTGCGATCTTTAAACTTTGCTGCCAAAACCTGCGCCAGCCCGTCTGCCTTGATATTGATTGCCAAGGGAAGGTTACGCCCCCCCATGATATCGAGCAGGTCGTCTAGGGTCATCTCCTGACCAGTGGGCATATCATGGGAAATGACGAGACGACCAGCACAATCACGCACATCGGTTTCGGTGCCGTAACCCAGATCGAATGATCGGTGGAATGCAACTGGCTGATTTCGCTCATGGGGCTCCAGCCAGTAACCGCGGTGACTGATGATCTCCATATCAGCGGCTCCTGCCGGCGACAGCCCGCTTGCTGATCGGATTACAAAGGAAGTAATCAAGATCAGCAGGGATTCCAAGACCATACATACCCTGACCTTCGGAGCCCACTGTGTAATGGATAATACGAGCCCCCTTGTCGATAATCTCGTTGTAAGCAGGCGCGACGTAAAACTCGCCATTGACTCGCAGATCCTTCTCGAACATCTGCTCGACAGCCTCGATCAATTGGTGACCGCTGCGGAAGTTGTAGATCCCAACGGTCGCTTCGTCAGAAATAACTTCTTTTTCAACAACACGATTGATCGTGCCCGCCTCATTAAAGCCGACAAAGGACCATTTAGGATCGTCGGCCTTCATGGTCATAATGATCCCGTCAGCAGACGCGCTATCCATTGCATCCAGATAGTCGTTGATATCTAGATCAACGTACTGATCACTGTTGGCGATCATCACGGGATTTTCGTTGTCGATCAGCGCTTTGGCCGCGTGGACGGTGCACGCTGCACCTTCGGTGATCCCATTAAGCTCTACAATTTGGCAGCCAGGAGCCCAAGCGCCAAGCTTCTCACGCAGGCCGTATTGTTCGACGTGCGTAGCCTGGCAAATAAAAATAAACTTGTGCTCGCGTTGTGGAGTGAGATTGTCGATGACAACCTTGATCATGGGGACGCCATGTACAGGGATAAGTGGTTTAGGATCTTTATAACCAGCTACTGCAAATCGACTGCCAGCTCCGGCCATGGGGACAATAATTTGGAGCACAGGATCACCTTTAAGGTCTAGTTGGGTTTACCAGTATTATGGACATCAAACTGGATCTGCGTTAATTCACAAACAAACTAATAGCACCCTTCACCGACAACACGTCCTTTTTCGAGATGAATATAACGCTTACAGAAGAGCTGCCCTTGATCCTTCGAATGAGTAACTAGAATCAAAGCCATACCATCATCCTGCATATCGCGAATTCTTTGATAACATTTATTTTGGAACTCCTCATCACCTACAGCAAGAACCTCATCAGCGAGTAGGACCTGCGGATCCACATGCACAGCCACCGAAAAACCAAGCCTCATGTACATGCCCGATGAGTAATTCTTAACTGGCGTATCAATGAAATCGCCAAGCCCCGAAAAGTCCGCAATATCATTGAAACGAGCACGCGTCTCTTTATTGCTCAACCCATAAAGACTGGCATTAAGATATATATTTTCCTCACCGGTAAGCTCCGGATGAAACCCGACCCCCAGCTCAATAAGTGGCGCAATGCGACCATAAGAAACAACAGAGCCACTTGTCGGAAGCAATATTCCACTAACCAACTGCAAGAGCGTACTTTTCCCTGACCCATTATGACCCACCAATGAAATCGACTCCCCCTTGCAAAGGGTAAAAGATACATCACTAACCGCACTAAGCCTTTCCACGCGCTCTTTAAAATTCGGATTAAAAAAACCCGCAATTTTATGTTTCATACCGCCCCGATTGTGCCGTAAAGTAAACTCCTTACTCAGATTTTGAACTTTAAGGACAATATTGTTCATAGGAGCTCGACCACTTTGTCAGTACGTTTAAACACAATCAACCCTGCCGCAATTGTTGACAACCCAATACCCCAGCAAAGCATTAGATCAGCCCACGAAGGTCGGACGCCTTCATGCAGTATCGCGGTAAAACAATTAAAAAATGGTGCAAGCGGGTTAAATGACACCACTCTCACGACTTCTTGCGGCAAGGTTGAGGTAACCCAAACAATCGGCGTAAGCCAGAACAAAAGAGGCACAAAAACCTCAGTAACATGCTTAATATCACGATGGGTAATCTGCAAGACACTTACCGCAAAACCAAGACCCAATATCATCGCAACATACGGAATCAATACTAGCGGATACCAAAAGAGGGCACCACTTACGATACCGCCTAGAAACTTATACAAAACGGCATATACCGCCATTGCAACAAGCCAAAATGAGCCGACCGTTATAGCGCCCGAAAGAGGCAATAGAATACGTGGAAAACGTAGCTTCTTTATCAAACTACTGTTCCCAATCAACCAATCGCTACTTTGCAATACAATCTGACTAAAAAGCATCCAGTGAAATACGCCAGTCACCAGGTGCAAGGCAAAGCGATCTTGACTACTAGGAAGAATATAGGTAAATACTATATAATAGATAAGAGTCACAACCAGCGGATTCCCGAGAGACCAGGCAAAACCGAGAGCAGCCCCCATGTAGCGAATCTTGATTTCCTTCGCGACGAGATTAAAAACAAGATCTCGCCACTTAAACAAATCAGAAAATTTATAATTAATCATAATTCTATAAACCTTGATCGAGCCATATAAACTCAGCACTAGAAAATAACTGCATAAACATTTTAAGTCCAAGCAAGCTATTTGAGGCGGCGACATTTGCCGGGAGGATTAGCTCCAGCAATGATGCGGATTGCTGCGAGATGGATCATCCATAACTCCAGTTGAGAGACGCACCAAAAACTGCAGGGGTGTCATCATATAGACCTAAGAACTCTCCAATCAAGTCCGCAGGCGTGCTGTGATACGACTGACTAGCTGATCCGGGCCGTCCATGAGCCAAATGAGCTTTTCCGACCACGAATGCACAGCAAGCATAAGCAGATAAGCCTCCAACGCGACCTTGCCAGCACATGCTCATCGCCCCCCTCTATCTCGATGTAGAGAACGATACTCGTAGGAAATGAAGCTGCGGGCCTGCCCCATGCACAGCTAGCTTTATTGAAAAGGACTCTCGCTGCGCCGAACCGTCATTCGTGGATACCATCATTCTCTGTGATCTCAATCCGACCAAGACCAGCGCGAGCAAACGCGATTCGGAGGGGACACCTCGAGGCAAGAGAGGCAAGCTGCACCTCATCTAGAATGAAGCCTCACATCGATAAAACTCCATGTCGAACCTGACTCATCCCCCCCCTTGAACCCGTAACCGACTTCATCTAGTAAGGGCCATAACCAGTTTGAAGCTCTCATTTAATGACAACAATTATTAGGATAATGTGATCCGCAGGCGACTCCTCTAACCAACCACTGCCCTGTGCCTTTACTGAAAAGCTTCAGACATTATTCTATTCGAGCTTTTTCAAAATACAAAAATATAAATAGCTTATAATTTAACGTACAGCCTTCCAACATCATTTACGCTCCTTCTTTGTGAAACAAACATGAACCCTCCGCCCTGAGCCAGGCGCATGCGAAAACTTAGGAAATTCCATACACATCTCCGTCCCCTTATGGTGTTCGCCTTAATTTTCTACCCACAGAGACTGCCGCCCCTCATTACTTTTATTCAAAAAATCTGCAGTATTCGTTGATACATCTGTACAGCATGATGCTGTTAGTCGCGTTACAAAAGGATATGCATGCTATTTCTGAGATTTTCGGCAAGGTGAATTCTCGCCTCAATGCCGCACAAAACTGAACGACGAGAGGGTTCACAACAACACACGCTCCTTGTCCCCTCTCAATTTCTAGAACATACGCCCCATCATCGATCAGAGCACGAGTCTGAAAAAAGCTATTAATGATATGACTTAAGCCCCCCACTCTTATCCTTCATACTGTCGATCTCGATAAATTCACCTCATAGGTATTTCGAATGGAGGCATCGATAGCAGTTGGCCTCATTGCGTCCGTTCGAACTAGAGTATTTCAAAAGACTCAAAAATACCTTTAGCAATCAAATCGCAGACTGACGACTGGTCGCTTTCAACAATCTCATAACGCAGCCCCTAAACAGCAAGCGTATGCGCATGCCGTTGGAACGTCGCGTTTCACAAATCGGATACGTAACTGCCCCCCTCGTGCCCAAAGCCCGAAGCCAAGGCACTTAGCCAGTATTTCCGGCATCCCCGCGCAAGAATAAAATCGCCGCTCTCAAGGACTCTCGGATGACAAGGAATGTGGAATAAACAAGCCGCTATCGATCACTTGAACGCGCATGCTCACGCCGGCAGTACCGGACGCTGTGCCGCCTACACCCGCCAGGCGATCGAGGCTGGCGGCGGTGGGGTGATTCTGCACAGGAAGCATTCGGCCAAGGACTTCGGCTCATCCCTGACCTCGGCCGGATTCGTCGAGCAACCCGCTGGCCAGACGCCTCAGGCCGGTGATGTAGTGATCATTCAGCCGATTCCCGGCCATCCCCATGGGCACATGGCGATGTTCAACGGTTCACTCTGGGTGTCAGACTTCAAGCAGTTGCACGGTTTCTACCCAGGGCATTCCTATCGGGTGCACAAGCCCGACTACAAAATCTATCGCCATCCGTAAGGGGTCCTCCATGAGAATGCTGTTCTGCTCGCTGCTGGCCGCGGCCGCCGTCGCCCTGCATCAGCCACTGGCCCTGGCCGACTGCGCCAGTTCGCCCAAGCCTGTCACCCAGGCGTTCTACAGTTGGTACCTGCAAACCTTCAGCGAAGACAAGGACCCGATCACCGACAGCGTCCCGGAAATGAAGAAGTACGTCTCCGACTCGCTGATCGCCAAGATCAAAAAGCAGATGGCCAGCCCCGATGGCCTGGAAGAGGACTACTTCCTCAAGGCCCAGGACTACATGGATGAGTGGCTGACCCAGATCAAGGTCAGCGAGCCGCAGATCAAGGGTTCCAGCGCCAAGGAACAGGTCACGCTGGGCAGCACCCCGGATACCACCCAGATCGTCGATGTACGGATGATCAAGGACAAGGGCTGCTGGAAGATCGACGAAGTGCTTTCCACCACCGATCAGAGCGACTGAACGACGAGCTCTGCCCCGCTGCAAGACTGACAACGGCAAATGCGCAGGTCGTCGAGGGACGCGACCTGCCATGTTAAGCTGCGCGCCGTTTCGGGCACCCGCCCGAGGCGTCTTCCACTGAAAAAGGACTCTCAGTCATGTCGTTGCCGGCCGCTGTACGCCTGCCGCTGTCGTTCCTCTGCCTATTTACCGCCCTCAGCCTCACCAACGTCCACGCCGAAGACCAGCAGGACGTCGCCAAAGGCCGCTGGCAAGGCCTGGCGGCCATGGCCAATCTGTACCTGGACGACGCCACGCCGGCCGATTTCATCGAAGCCGGGGACAACGAAAAGAGCCAGCACGACAACTACGCCGGCGCCCTCGCCTACTACCTGACCGCCGCCCGTCTCGACCCGAAGAATGCCTACGCCGCCTACCAGGCAGCTGGCAGCCTGGCCGCCATGAACAAGAACACGCGCGCCGCCGAGTTCCTCGATCAGGCCCGCGAGCGTGGCTTCTGGCAGTGGGTGATCCTCAAGGAAGACGACGAACTGCAATCACTGCAGCAGACCCCGGCCTACCAGAAGCTGCTGCAGGGCGCCGAGAAGAACTACCCGGCCAAGGCCAAGGATGCCGGCCTGGCGGCCTTCAGCATTCCCCAGGGCAAGGCCCCCGCCGAAGGCTGGCCGGTGGTGGTCTGGCTGTCGGGATTCGGCACCGAAGGCAGCGACGGCATCGACATGCGCGCCGACCTTGTGGGCGAGCAGGCGGTGCTGGTGGGCATCAACGGCACCCTCAAGCGCGACGAGCATCAGTTCATGTGGCAGCCGCATTCGGTGGACAGCACCCAGGAGGCGGTCAGCGCCGCCCTGAAGAAGCTGGAAAAGCAGACCCGCATCGACCGCTCGCGCATCGCCCTGATGGGCTTCTCCCAAGGCGCCGAGCATGCCTCGCACCTGATCGCCGAGTACCCGCAGCAATACAGCGGCGCGTTGCTGCTGTCCCCCGGCGGCTACCGGATTCCGTTCGGCGAACCCCGGGCCCGGGACAAGCGCATCGTCATCGTCCACGGCGCCCAGGAGCACGAAAGCAACCAGAAGCTCACCGCCACCACGCAGCAGGCCCTGGCGCCCGGCAACCAGGTCCAGAGCCATGAGCATGCCGAGGGCCATACCTTCCAGGACGACTGGCGCCAGGCGTACCCGGGCTACCTGAAGTTCGCCCTGAACCTCTGATGCAAGGTTTCGGCGCTACGGCCTGAACCCCGCGGCCACGGCGCGGCTTCAGGTCAAGGCTTGGCCGGAACAATGGGCCCCGGGGACTTCACCTGGGTCATCAGGTCATCGTCCCAGGTGCCTTCGACCTTGACCTGAGCCAGGGCCCCCAGCTCCATGGCCTCGATCAGGTTGTGGTTGAGGTACACGTAGGTGCCGGGCTGCTTGAAGTTGTAGAGCGCGGCCAGCGCCGAACCGCCGGGGATGAACCAGGTTTCCAGATTGCGCAAAGGGGCATTGGCGAACTTGCCGGTGGTCCAGACCCAGTCACCATGGCCACCAATCAGGTGCGGACGGCTGTCGCGGTTGGCCTGGGAGTGGATGAACAGCACGCTTTCCCCGACCTTGGCGGTCAACGCATTGGCCCCGGTCAGAGCCCCGACCCGGCCGTTGAACACCACATGGCTCGGGGTCAGCTTGCGCATCACTTCACGGGTGTCCTGGTAGCTGGAGGCCAGGTCCGGGTAGTCCTTGTAATGCCCGTCCTTGTCCTTGGGGATATACAGATCGAACTCACCGATGGTGTAGGCCCGGTCATAGTGCAAGGGCTTGCCGGCAGGGTCTTTCAAGCCATCGCGCGGCAGCACCATCAAGGTTCCGCTCATGCCCGAGACTACGTGCCAGGGCACCATGCCCGACGGCGCGCAGTGGTAGACAAAGGTGCCGCTGCGATCGGCCTTGAACCGCAGCACTACCTCCTGGCCCGGCACGACCTGGGTCAGCGCGGCCCCGCCCAGGGCGCCGGTGGCGGCGTGAAAATCGATGTTGTGGGGCATGCTGTTGCTGGCCGGGTTGCTCAAGGTCAGTTCGACGTAGTCGCCCTCGTGCACCACCAGCGTCGGACCGGGCATGGAGCCGTTGAAGGTCATGGCCTGCAGCGTGGTGCCCTGGTCATCGACCACCATCTTTTTCTCTTCCACCTGCATGTGGAACTGCACGACCTTCGGTGGCCCGCTGACCACCTGTTCATGGGCATGCACCTGAGGCGGCGTCACCAGATCCACCTTGACCCGCTGCAACCCGTCGGCGCCCGCGGCCAACACCAGGCCGGAGACACAGCTGCCGGCCATCACACAGCACTTCAACCACGATTGAAAAGCACCCATGTTGCGCATTTCCCTGCCAATGAATGGTGCTTCATTGCAAGGCAAACGCCGGGCGCTCGTATTGTCTCAGGGCAATGAAGCAATGCCCGGGCAGACGCAGCGATTGAGCCCGATCATGGATAGCTGAAACTGCGCACCAGGGTCAGCTCTCCGGGGGCACGCATCGGCACGATGAAGGATTCGCTCTTCTCATCCGGCGTACCCTCCTCGGTGATCACCGTGACCTGGGCCGTGGTCAGCGGCTGCACGGCGTTTTCCTGGCCGCCGTCTGCATCCTCGTCACTGCGATAGCCGCCACCGTAGTAGTTCACATACACCAGGTACTGGCCCTTGAGCGGCGCCGGCATGGAGAAGATCTCCGGGCCGTAGCCGGTGGTCACGTCCACGTCCAGGGTCGCGCCGTTGGGGGCCACGCGATCGCCGTACCAGATGTGCGCGCCATCGGGGGTCACCAGGTGCAGGTCGAGGTCGGTGTTGTCGCTGTCCCAGGACAGCAGCACGCGCAACTTGGGCGGGGTCACGCCACCACCGGTATTGAGGAACTGCACGCGCTTGCGCTGCTGACCGTCGGGGCTGCGCACCTCCACGCTGTTGCTGCCGTTGGGGAAGGCGTAAGGCCGGTCGAAACCGCCTTGTTCATCGAACTTGAGCGGCATGCTGACGCCGTTGACGATCAGCTTGCCTGGCGCCTTGTTGGCCTTCGGCGCGCCTTTTATCTGCCCGCTGATGCGCGCGCTATCGGCCTGGCCCTGGGGCGTGTTCACCGAGGAGGCCGGGTAATTGACCTCCTGCATGTATTGCTCGCCATCGACGGCGCGGGTCCGCCAGCCGCCTTTGGGCGTGTCGAGCCGAATGCCGCTGTCGGCCAGAGCCATGGGCAGGCTGAACATTCCACAAAGGAACAGGAGGACCGGGGGAGCAGGAAGTTTCATGGCCTATTCCAATAAAAGATGACGGGCGAGCCCTTCGATGTAGGTTTCATCCTGGCCGTTGGGATGAGCTTCAAAGGCCAGGTGCAGGTATTCGTGAGTCAGGTCGAGGCGGTCTTGCAGCGAGAGCACGCCACGCACGTAGATGCGCTGCCGTTCACGGTCGACGTAGGGCCGGCCGAAGCTCAGGCGGCACACCGCGAACTGGCTGATTTCGTTGTAGCCGACCTCCTGTTCCAGGGGCTGGCGCCAGCGCCGACGCTGGTTCAGCAGCCAGTCCTGAGCGGCCGGCAAGGGCTCACAGGAAGCCTGTGGATTGTCCCAGCGACTGAGGCTGGCCCGCGGGTAAGCGTGGAGCAGGATCGCGTCGTAGCCCTGGCCGGCCCGGGCCTGTTCCACCGCCTGTTGCCACGACAGTTTGTCCGGCGCCTGCAGATCCGAATGGTAGGTGACCTGGGTTCCGGCCAGCACCAGATCGGCAGTCCAGGCGGCGATGGCCCGCGCCTCGGCGGTGGCCGGACGCGGGGCGACCCGCTGGCGGTTGCTGCTGTCATCGATGCTCAGGCATTCACCACTGCGCCCGGCGTTCTGCAACAGATAGGTACGTATGGCCACAGCCAGGGCCTTGGCGGCTTCCCGGGGTTCGCTGGAGGCCTCGCGCTGCAGCACCCGGGCCACGTATTCCTCGCGGTCCAGGCGGGCCACCAGTTGCAGGGCCGAGGCGTCAGCTTGCAGGAAAAGCTCGCCGCCACTGTGGATATCCAATTGATTGCCATTGGCGAATTCCACCTGGTAATCCCCTTGCAGGGCACCTGGCCTGGCGGCCCGGGCATTCTGGCTGACGCTTTTGAGCGGATAGCGGGAGAACAGGCTGACCTCCACGCAACGGCCTTTGTCCAGGGCCGGACGCTGCGGCAGTACCTGGTCCAGAACCTGGGCGTAATCCTTCAACACCCGCTGACTGGTGCCTCGTCCCCCCACCCACAGGGGTGTGCCGTCCACCAGCCAACCGGCAAAACCGCCCTGGCGCGACTGCGGGTCCTGGTCCGCCAGCCAGCTCCAGGTCTTGACCCGCAGGCGCCCGCCCAAGGCTCCCAACACCGCGCCATCGGAGGCGTTGAGCACCACATCCAGCAGCACCCGGCGTGCCGTCTCCTGAGCCGGCAACTGCGCCAGCACCTGCAACAGCTCCGCCACCGGCACCCGGGTCTGCGGCTGCAGGCGGTCGAGATCGCGCAACCACTCGGGCGCATGGCGGGCTTGCCAGTACTGGCGCCAGTCGGCGCTGGACAGCTGCAAGCGTTGCGGCTCGAAGTACAACCCGCAGGAACGGACCAGGGCCTGATCCCGGGCGATGCTGCCACCGGCCGTGCAGCAATAGACCTCGTCCTTGGATTTGCCCTGGCAGGCATAGGCCGGCTCTTGCGCGCCGGTGTCCGCCAACCAGGCATAGACAAAGAGCTTCCAGACACTGCCCAGGGGTGCCTGCAGGTCCTGGGGCAACGGCTCGCGAGCCAGCACCTGGGTCTTGCTCAGGCTCACCAGCTCGCTGTCCGGGGCGGTTTTCCAGGCCAGGCGCAGAGGCTCGTCCTGGGCTGTCACCAGCCCAGGGAGTAGACACAGGCACAACCAGGCCCAACACCGCGTCATGTTATTTGACCGTGACCTGACCCAGTGCCGGCGTGCGCTCCCGAGCCTGATGCTCCGGCGCGTAGACCTGATAGAAACGTGCCGCAGGCAGGTTGAACTGGCCCTTCTGGGAGAAGCGGATCAAGTGCCGCAGACGCACTTCGCTGCTGTCGTTCAAGGCATCCAGCGGCACCGCGTAGCTCATCTGCCCGGGTTCGAAGCGGGCCTTCTCCAGGGACGCCGCTTCCGTGCCCGCAGGACCGGCCAGCTTGATCCCCCAGGTGGTGCGCTCGACATCGGCACCCGGCGGCAGCGGCACTTCCAGCATGCCGTACAGCAGCGGCCGCTTGCTCTCGTTGGCGATGATCACTTCGTCCAGGTACAGGCCGTCACTGGCGATCGGCTTGTTGCCCACCGGTTCCAGCTTGAAGGTGAACGCCTCGTCGCCCGGCACCAGGCGCAACAGACGACGGGTGATGTTCACCGGCAAGGGCGTACCCGCCTCCAGTTGGCTCTGGTAGCTGAGCGACGCACGCAACGGCCGCTCCGGCAACGGGTCCAGGGTCAGCACCGCAGGCACCTGCGGCCCCTGCCACAGCCAGTAGCGTTCGCCGCTGGCGCCTTGCTGCTGTTGCCAGCCCTGCCCCGGGTTCAGGGCCACGGCCGGTGCGGCCTGAGCCACGCTGCGCTGCAGCCAGGTCAGGGCCAGGGCCCGGTCCAGGGTCGGTTGCGATGGCAGCAGGCGTTGCAGCAGGGCGCGCGCCGTCGCTTGATCGAAAGGCTTCAAGGACAGGTTGAGGGCCTGAGCGAACGGCTGCGAACTGAGGTCGAGCTGTTGCTGGGCCGCGTCCAACTGCGCCACGAAGGCCGGTGGCGGGGTGACCTTGGCGTCCCGCGCCAGGGCCGCGGTCAACACCCGGGCAGCGGCCAGACCGAGGGCCGAATCCGCATCCGCCATCACCAGGCTGTCGCTGCTGCCAGCGTCCACGCTGTCAGCCGGACCGCTACCGACCTTGGCCAGATCATCCATCAGGCCCCTGACCAGCGTCGCGATCGGCAGGTTCATCTCACGGGCGAAGGACAGGATCAGCGCCCGTTGCAGCAACGGCGTATTGCCGGCCTGCTTGGCGTAGACCTCCAGCACCCGCTGCCAGTGCTCCGGCGGCAGGTTCAGGTCCATGACCTTGCTGGCATGCCAATCGGCGTAATAGGCGTAAGCAGTGAGGAAGGCATCGGCATCGGCGTCTTCACCCCACCAGGTGAACGCCGCTTCCGGCCCGGCCATGTGCACCAGGCGCAGGCGACTGTTCTGCATGATCAGGCGCAAGCGATCGCGAATCTGCGGGTTGCTGGCCAGCGCCGGGTAGGCAACGCTCAACGGCAGCAGTTGGCTGGCGGTCTGTTCGACGCCGCCATAAGGGTATTCCAGCAGGTCGTCCAGGGCCGAACGGAACAGCGCTTGCGGGCTGTCGTCCAGGCGCAGGCGGATCTGCGCGGCATCGGCCGGCAGGCCCAACGGCGTGCTGGTGCCGGCCACGTCCAGGCTCTGGGTCTGCACCGTCTGCCAACCGGCGGCACTGCTGAGCAGGCGCACGGCCAGGGCATCCACGGTCTTGCCGCCTTGCACCAGCTCGGCGCTCCACTCGCCGTTGCCCGGGGCAATGGCCGGCAGGGCCACGTAGTTGATACCGCTGTTGAGGGTCAGCGGCAGACGCTGGGACTCCCCGGCATAACGAACCACCAGCTCGGCCTTGGCCGTCTGCTCGGACTGGCTGAAGACAAACACCCCCAGCTCCGGCTTGTCGCCACTGCGGAAGCGGGTCGGGCCGCTCCACTTCAGGTACAGGGCTTTTTCCGAGCGCACGAACTGCTTCTTCTGCCCCACCTGGCCGTCATCGGCGATGGCCCGGGCAGTGATGCGCCAGCGGGTCAGGGAGTCGGGCATGCGGAAGGTGAAACGCGCCTTGCCGCTGCCATCGGTCACCAGCTCCGGCTGCCAGGCAGCGGTGTCAACGTCTTCGCGCCGTGGTCGCTCCAGCACCTTGACCCCGCGTTCGCTGCGGTTGGCCTTGCCTGGTGCGGTGGGGCTGCCCGGCAGGGCCACGTCGTAGCTGATGAACGACAGGCTGGCGCTGGTGCGCACATTGTTGCGCCGTGGGTGATAGAAGAACTGGTCGATGCTTGGCGCCACTTCCGGTTGCAGGGCGTAGACCATTTCGTCCACCACGCTGACTGTCAGGTGCGCCGGCACCGGCTTGCCGGCGAACTGGGTGGACAGGTCCACGGTGACCAGGTCACCCGGCTGGTACTTGTCCTTGTCGGTGTGGATGGCCACATCGATCTGCGGCGTCAGCACCTTGATCCCGGCATTCTGGAAGCTGTATTCCCCGCCCTTGGTGTAGAGCACGGAGAAGGTCAGGTTCGGCGCGAAACTATCCTTCACCGGGACCCGCACGCGGTATTGGGTGGGGCTGAGTTTTTCCACCTTCAGCCAGTCACCGCCCTTGGACAGCAGCGCCGTGGCCTCGACCTTGTCGCGCTCCAGCGACAGCAGCGCATCGTTGATCGGCTCGGGGAAGGTGATCAGCGCCAGGGCTTCGTCACCGGCCTGGTACTCGGGCTTGTCGAGAACGATTTCCACGGTGCCCGGCACCGCTTTCACCCCTTCGCCGGTGACCGAGTGGCTGGTGCCGCCCAGGACCCGATCATGTTCGTCCTTCAGGGTCAGGTTGTAGGTGCCGGGACGCTCGAAGGCCAGGGCAAAGCCCTTGTCGGCCTCGCCCAGCTTGCCCTCGCCGGTGGACTGGTCTTCCAGGCGCACCCAACTGTAGCGGCTGGGGGAAACCTTCTGGCTCTGCTCGCCGGTGTTCTGGTTGACGTAGCTGAACTGCACCTTGTCGCCGGCGGCGCTGAAGCGCTGTGGCGCACTCAGGCTGAAGCTTGCAGCGCCGCGCTCGATGAGGATTTCCTTGGTGGTCTTGACCCGGTAGGCCGCGCCGTCACTGGCGAACACGGTGAGCATGTAGCGGCTCGGCTTGCTGGCCGCGGGCAGATCGAGGGTGGCACTGCCCTTGGAGTCAGAAGTCAGCTCGGCGCTGGTCAGTTCCACCGGGAACTGGCCCATGTACTGCAACTCGTTGTCCACCATCGACAGTTGCTGGGCCCGCAGGCTCAGCTGCAGGCGCGCATTGGCCACCGGCTTGCCGTCCGGATAGAGCAGCACCAGATTGCCCTTCACCGGCTCGCCGGTCTTGAAATCCGGCTTGGCCAGGCTCAGGGAAATCTCGAAATGCGGCTTGATGTATTCGGCCACGCGAAAGGCACTGCTGTAGACCTGGTCCTTGTAGGCAAAACGCAGCTCATAACCACCGGCCACGGCATTTTCCGGCAGTTGGAAGCGGCCTTGGGTACCGGATTTGGCATCCAGGTTCAGGGTCAGGTTCTGCAGCGCGGTGCCGGCGGCATCCAGCACGCTGACATTCACCGTGCCGGCCCCCGGCTGCACCGAATCCCGGGCATTCTTGAATTCGCGGCCGACGATTTTCAGCGATACCCAGTCCCCCGGGCGATACAGCGGCCGGTCGGTAAAGGCATAGAGCTTGGTGTCGTAGATTTCGCTGTCGTAATAGAAGTTCTCGGAGACGAATACCCCGCCTTCCTGGTCCTCGCCGATCACGTAGGAGCGCTCGGGGCTGACGTGTTTCAGGCGCACCAGGCCCTGTTCGTCGGTGGCGCCGCTGTTCATCACGCCCAGGCCGTCGGTCCACAGCACGTTGACCTTGGACACCGAGTTGCCTTCATGCTTGCCCGCGGCCCAGACCAGCAGTTCATCACCGGCGATCTTGCTCACCGCCACGGTATTGGAAACAAAGACCATGGTGGTGGCGCGGTACTTGCCCACCAAGGCTTCCACCAGGTACAGGCCCGGCTTGAGTTGCCCCAGCGGGATATAGACGTTGCCCGGCGCGACGTTGATGAACTGGCTGGAGGAGCCGGACAGGTCAACCCCGGCCGGCGGCTGGATCGGCTTGGCCTGCCACAGCGGATAACGGAACTGGGTCACCAGCGGCAGCCCCGGGATCAGGGCGAACTGCGGCTGTGCGTCATAGGGGGTGGGCGCCAGCAGGGAGTTGCCGACCTTCAGTTCCGGCACCTCCTCGGTCACCTGCTTGCGCGACTCGTAGGAGAAGGCGCGCTGCATCACCCGGCGGGATTTGCGATACCAGTTGTCCCACAGGTAGGCCAGGGTGTTGGACAGGCCCTCGCCCTTGAACTGACCGTCACTGACTACCCGGTGCAGGTTCTTCTGGCGCTTGAGGAAGTCCAGCGGCTGGTTGATCCGGTACACCCGGATGTCCGCGCCGCCGTAGGGTTCCATGCGAAAGCGCCGGTAATCCCGGCCCGGGGCCTCAAGGCGCACCATGGCCTGCTCGTCGCTGGCAAAGCTGCTGTCGGCCAGGAGGAAGAAACTCTCGCCGGAGACCGCCGCGTAATCGCTGGACGGCACCGAGTCTTCGGCATTGACCAGGCTCGCGGGGGCCGCGAGGGTCAGAACAACAGTCAGTCGAAACAGAAAACGCCACATACGCGATTCGCTCATTGGGTGAGGAAGTTCAGTCGATAGATGCCGATGAAGTTGGGGTTGGCGGGGTCGGGTATCCATCGGGTGTCCTTCCATGTCATCAGTTGCTGCACGCTGGCCGAGCGCATGCCGTTGTCGGTGGGGGTGGTGGTGCCGGTGTGATAGGCGATGTTGCGGCCCATCCAGATCATCAGGTGCTGGTCGTCGCCCTGGTCGAAGAACAGCAGGTCGCCGGGGCGCGCCTGGCCCAGGTCACGGCTGACCAGGTGGCTGTTGAACTGGATAAGCTTGATCGCATTGACGTAGGGCCCGGTCTGGCCGCCGCCCTGCTGCCACTGCTGGGCCAGGCCACGCTGGCCTTCGCTCAATTGCAGCTCCGGCGGCAGGTAGCGATTGGACAAGCCGTTGGCCCGCAGCCACTTGCTGTCGTGGACCTTGAGCGCTTCGTTGGCGGCAAAGCGCACCAGCCCCGCGCAGTCCTGCTGATACCAGCGCGGACTCGGCCCCTGGCTCAGTTGCTCCTGGGCAATGCGCACGAACCAGGCACGGAACACCTGGGACTGCTGCACGTCCAGCGGCGGCACCTGGGTCGCGCCCACGGCATTGCTCAGCAACAGGGCCAACAGGCCGAGGCTGGACAGACTCTTGCGCCATGCACTCACAGCGCGCGCCATTGCAGGGGCAGCCATTGCCAGTGGCCGTTGGGCTCGCTGCCTTCAGGCAGGGTCAGGGCGTACTTGCCATAACCGCCGAGGGTGCGCAGCTTGGGCACCAGGTAGGTTTGCGCGGCGTTGTTGAACACCGGCTCCATGTCCTGGGGCAGGCTGTCGAAGGTTTCCTGCTGGATCAGCTGCGCCAGGGACTGCGGGCCCAGGTACACCGGCATCAGCGCATCCTTGGGCACCACGTCGGCCAGGGGCGGGAAGCGCTTGTCCAGGGTGCCCAGGGCCTTGGTCACCAGCTTGTCGTCCAGGGAGAACACCAGGGTCGAACCGTGGCGGGCCAGGCTGACCTGCATGAAGGCGCGGCCGGTGATGGCTTGCGGGTCCTTGGCCTCCTTGGCCGGGTACTGGCCGAAGTTGGAGCTGACCTGGCGCTGCCACTGGTGCACCTCGCCATTGTGTTGCTCGACCACCGGGAACAGGCGCTCCGGCACCTTGCTTTCCCGGGCCCCGACCATGGAGCCGAACAGCTTGCCCAGTTCTCCATCGAGCCGGGTGTTGTCCTTGTCCTTGAGGCTGGCCACCAGCAGCGGCGTGTACAGCCGGGAATCGGCGTACCAGCACAGCCCGGCGGTGCCGGCCATGTGCTCGGTCAGGGTCGTGGCCATCGCTTCTTCGGCACCGAGCTTGACCAGCAAGGGCTTCTGCTGCTCCGCCGCCAGAGGCAGCGCCACGCAGGCACTGGCGCCCATGGGCATGGCCTGCCAGATCGGCTTGAAGTCGAAGTCCGGCTGGTTGTCCTGCTCCTGCAGGGCCAGATAGCTGTGCCAGCCCTTGTCGTCCATGTCGAAACGCAGACCGGCGAAGTTGGGGATGAACCGCTGGTAACCCATGGCCAGGACACCGGCGTTGACCGCCAGCCGCTGCTGCACCTCGGGCTTGCGCGCCTCCAGGCCGAACGCCTCGGGGAACAGCTTGTCACCATTGAGCAGCGCCTCCAGGGCCGCCGTGGAGACGGCGCCGTGTTGATCGTCGGCACCTTGGCTCAGGTCGTACAGTTTGCTCGGGTTGGACAACACCACCAGCTTGTCGCCGTGGGAGGCGAACGCCAGGGATTTGCCGGCGTTGTAGTTCAGTTGGTACAGCGTCACCGCATCGCCACCGACCTTGAGCTCGGCCAGCTTGCTCAGTTGCGTGTCGTCCAGGGCGACCTTGGCCAGAGGCTCCAGCAGCTTGGCCAGGCCGCCGCGGTCCATCACCAGCAGGAAGTCCTTGAGGCGCCCGTCGGCACCGCGCCACAACGCCACGTCCGCCGGCTGGTCGAACAGTTGTTCGATCAGGTTGTCCTGCAGTTTCAGGTCATGCTCGTAGATGATCCGCCGCAGACTGCCGATCAGCCCCAGGCGGTCGGCATGGGCCTGGTAGTAGAAGACGAAGTCCTCGGTCAGGGTTTCCTTGAGGAAAGGCACCGCCAGCAGGTCCTTGGGCAGTTGCGTCAGGGAATGGGTTTCCAGCAGCCCGTCAGGACGACTCAGGCCCAGCTTGTCGCCGGCCAGATCGGCCTGCGGGGTCTTGGGCTTGCAGCCCACGCCCGCGATGGCGGCCGCCACCAGGCACAGGCCCGCGACCAGAGCCGGCCAGCGCCGTTTGCTGCCGGATTGTTCAGGGCCGGGCACGCCGGCCACCGGGGATGCGGTGTTTTCGCTCATGATTCACAAAGCCCAATTCATCCGTGGTGCGGGATGTTCAATAGTTGAAAGACTTGACCAGCAACAGGTCGCCGATGGCCCGCATGGGCACGATAAAGGTCTCGCGTTTCTCATCGACGGTGTTTTCGTTAAGGATCAGGTTGATCTGCGAGGTGATCACCTCGTTCTGATTGCTGCCTTCGTCGAAGTTGTACCCGCCACTGCCGAAGTTGCCCCAGTAGTTGACGTAGATCAGATAGGTGCCCCGCAGCGGCGCGGTCATGGTGAACATCTCCGGGCCCGGGCCGTCGACGCCGTCCGGGTCCAGGCCGCCGCCATTGGTCAGGCCGGGATGGCCGAAGAAGGCGTGCTGGCCGTCGGGGGTGATGATGTGCATGTCCAGCTCGGCCTTGGGATCGTCCCAGCCCAGCACCACGCGGATCCGCGGCGGGGTCTTGTTCGGGTTGGCCTCGTAGAACTGCACGCGCTTGAGGGACTTGCCCTCTGAGCTGCGCACTTCGACGCTGTTGGAGCCGGCGCCAAACGCATAAGGGCGGGCGAAGCGGCCCTGTTCGTCGGTGTACAGATTCAGCGGATTGCCGTTGACCGACAGACTGTGGGGCTGGCGCAAATGGCCGATGGCCTTGAGCTGGCCCTCGATCAGGGTGCGATTGCGCTGGACGCCGCGGTCGATAGGTGGCGTCGGGTAGGCCACCCGGTCCTGCTCGGTGCGGTCCAGCAAGCCGGAATAGCGCCAGCCGGCCAGGGGTTCCTGCAGCTCGGCGGAAGGCTCGGCGAGGGCCGTGCCGGCCAGCAGCAAGGTCAGCAGAAGGGAGGAGAAAACGCGCATGTAATGCGTCCTGCCATGCATGGGGAAACCCTGGCGCCAGATCCTCGGCGCGGCTGCAAATATTCACAATGGGAGCGCCCGGCGACAACGGGCGTTGGAAAGGCCGCAGATTAGCGATTTGGTGCCTGTTACACAATTGGCGAAAAGGGATTTTGCAGGGCAATCGACACCCCGCCGAATTCCGCCCCGCAAGTGCCACTACGGCGACATCACACCCCTGCAGAAAGGTGGCTTTAAGCCATTATTTGCCCGCCTCACAGGCCGCCAAGCTCCGCCCTTAGTTCAAGTACGAATCTGCCCCGGAGCGTCCGCCTCCTCAGCCCCCGCAGGCGTCCGGCCATCAACTACCGAAGGCTTGCCGCTGGCCCCTGCGGCAAGCGCTCTGGAATGCCTGTTGCGCCCATCGACCCGGCCATCGCCCCTGGCAGCCGGGTGCCATCGCCCATTCCCTCAAGGAATGACCCCATACCCATTAGTCGATTGCCACCGCGCATCGCTCAACGCTTATCTAGGACCGTCGCAGCGCTGCACGGCGGCGCCCTGCAACTGCGGCCTCGCCTGGCCATAAAAAAGATAAGCAACGGGAGTGCCTCACTGATGAAGTATCCGTTAAGAGCCTGGGTCTTCTGGCCCACCTTCCTGATTCTGTTGGCAGCGGTGATTGCCAGTCACCTTGATCTGCAGGGCTTCCTGGCGGTGAGCAGGCAGCTCAACCGGATCATCCTCGACAACTTTTCCTGGCTGTTCAGCGCCGGCAGCTTCTTCCTCCTGGTACTGACCGCCATCGTCTACTTTTCGCCCCTGGGGCGGGTGCGCATCGGTGGCGAAGACGCCAAGCCCCTGCTGAGCAAGCCGCGCTGGTTCATGGTGGCCCTGTGCACCACCCTGGCGGTCGGCGTGCTGTTCTGGACCACTGCCGAGCCGCTCTATCACCTGTATGGCCCGCCCCCGAGCCTGAACATCGAAGCCGGCAGCAGCGAAGCCAAGCACTTCGCCATGTCCAGCATGTTCCTGCACTGGACCCTGACGCCCTACGCCATCTATCTGGTGCCCTCACTGGTGTTCGCCCTGGTTTTCTACAACCTGCGCGGCCACTTCTCCATCGGCGCCATGCTGCAGCCCCTGCTCGGCCAGGCATGGGTCAAGCGCCATGCCGGGCTGATCGACACCCTGGCGATGTTCGCCCTGGTGGCGGGCATGGCCTCTTCCCTGGGCACCGGCGCCCTGACCCTGTCCGGCGGCCTGAGCCAGTACATCGGCGGAGAAACCACACCGCTGCGCCTGGGACTGATCATCGCGGTGATCGTCGCCACCTTCGTGTTCTCCGCCGCCAGCGGCTTGCAGAAGGGCATCGTCAAGTTCTCCACCTTCAATACCTGGATCATGCTGGCCCTGGGGCTGTTCGTTCTGGTCTGCGGGCCGACCCTGTACATCTTCAGCCTCGGCATCGAGTCCTTCGGCACCTACCTGCAGACCTTCTTCGGCCGCAGCCTGTTCACCGGCGCGGCCAGTGGCGACCACTGGCCCCAGAGCTGGACGGTGTTCTACTGGTCGGTGTGGTTCGCCTGGGCCCCGGTGAGCGCCATGTTCCTCGGCAAGATCGGCCGTGGTTACACCGTGCGCGAGTTCATCCACATCTCCATGCTCTACCCGGCGCTGTTCACCGCCCTGTGGATCTGCATCTTCTCCGGCAGCAGCCTGTACTTCGACGCCCAGGGTGATGGGGTACTCAACCGCGTGCTCAACGAGCAAGGGGTGGAGCACGTGCTGTACCAGGTGTTCCAGCAGTTGCCGGCGAGCGGCCTGATCATTGCCTTCCTGCTGTTCATTGCCTTCATTTCCTTTGTCACCGCTGCCGACTCCAGCACCGACGTCATCGGCAATCTGTGCAGTCGCGGGGTCACTGCCGATTCCGATCTGGACGGCAGCCCGCTGCTCAAGGTGATCTGGGGCGCGATCATCGGCTGCGTGTCCTGGGTGATGGTGGCCTACGTCGGCATCGACGGGGTCAAGATGCTCTCCAACCTGGGCGGGCTGCCGGGCATGCTGATCGTCCTGCTCTCCAGCAGCGCACTGATCATCTGGATGAAAAACCCATCCTTGCTGACGCCGCCGCTGCCAGCGGACGAGCTCGGGGAAAGCCACTCGCCACGAGGGCCTACCCCATGAACGTCCGTCTCCTGATCCTGGGCGGCCTGGGCCTGACGCTGCTCTGCCCGGCGCTGGCCCACGCCAGTCAGGCGCAATCCCGGGGCTTTGTCGAAGACAGCCGAATCAACGGCCTGGTGCGCAACAACTACCGCAACAACGACCATCGCCAGCTGGACCTGGATGCCCGCGAATGGGGCCAGGGCCTGCAGCTGGACTACGCCTCCGGCTACACCCAAGGCACCCTGGGCTGGGGCCTGGATGCCCATGCCTATTTCGCCACCCGGCTCGACAGCGGCGGCGGCCGGGCGCGCACCATGATGCTGGTCAGCGACAGCGACGGCAGCAGCCGCCGGGAATCGGCCACCGCCGGGGCAGCGCTGAAAATGCGCCTGTCCAATACCGAGCTCAAGTACGGCGACCTGCGGCCACAGACCCCGGTGCTGGCCCTGGCCGACAACCGGCTGATGCCGGCGACCGCCACCGGCCTGGCTTTCAGCAGCCGCGAGGTGGAAGGCCTGTTGCTGGAGGGCGGACACTTCACCGCCTCCCGGGACTTCAACCAGACCGGTCATCGGGGCGGTTTCCACGCCGGTTACGCCAGGGTCGAGGGCGGCGACGCCAGCTATCTGGGCGGCACCTACCAGTTGCATCCCCAGGTCGAGCTGGGGCTCTACAGCTCGCGCTACCAGGACCTGTGGCGCCAGCATTACTTCAACCTCAACCTCGACCAGCCCCTGGACGCCGAGGATCGGCGCAGCCTGAACCTGGACTTGCGGCTCTATCGTTCCCTGGACGATGGCAAGGCCCTGGCCGGAGACATCGCGGTAACGGCCTGGTCGGCGGCGCTGGCCCTGAAGGAGGGTCCGCACACCGTGACCCTGGCCCACCAACGCATCCATGGCCAGCAGCCCTTCGACTACCTGGCCCTGAGTGGCGGCGGCTTCCACAGCTCGATCTACCTGGCCAACGCCTCGCTGATCGCCGACTTCAACGGCCCCGGCGAGCGCTCCTGGAGCCTGGGTTACCGACTCGACCTGGAGCACCTGGGCCTGCCCGGCCTGTCCTTGGGCACCCGCTACATCCGTGGCAGCCATGTCGACGGCCGGCGGATCCCCCGGGACAGCCCCTACCGCTACTACGCCGACAAGGAGCGCCACTGGGAGCGGGACATCGACCTGAGCTACCGGGTGCAGAGCGGCATCGCCAGGGACCTGTCCCTGAGCCTGCGCCAGGGCACCTACCGCATCCACGGAACCTCGAACGGCGATGTCGACCACATCCGCCTGGTCACCGAATACCCCTTCAGCCTGCTGTGATCCACCGCGCTCGGCCCGGTGCCGGCCCCTTTTTCGACTGGAGTAGCCCATGGACGTCATCCGCGACTTTCCCCATCCGATCCGCGAGATCGAGCACTGCCTGATCCCTCTGCGTGACGGCACCCAACTGGCCGCGCGTATCTGGCTGCCGGCCGATGCCGGCACCCGGCGTTACCCGGCGATCCTCGAATACCTGCCCTACCGCAAGCGCGACGGCACCGCCGTGCGCGATGCCCTGACCCACCCCTGGATGGCGGGCCAGGGTTACGCCTGCGTGCGCGTGGACATGCGCGGCAACGGCGAGTCCCAGGGCTTGATGGCCGATGAGTACCTGCCGCAGGAACAACAGGACGCCCTGGAAGTGCTCGACTGGCTCTGCGCCCAACCCTGGTGCGACGGCAACCTGGGGATGATGGGCATCTCCTGGGGCGGCTTCAACGGCCTGCAGGTGGCCGCCCATCAACCCCCAGCGCTGAAAGCCATCATTACCCTGTGCTCCACCGACGACCGCTACGCCGACGACATTCATTACAAGGGCGGCAACCTGTTGATGGAGAACCAGGGCTGGGCCGCCACCATGCTCAACTTCAGCGCCGCCGTACCCGACCCGCTGCTGGTACCGGACTGGCAGGCGCAATGGCAGCAACGCCTGGACGCCATGCCGCTGCTGGCGGAAACCTGGCTGCAGCATCAGACCCGTGACGACTACTGGCGCCAGGGCTCGGTGTGCGAGGACTACGCGGCAATCAAGGCCGCGGTGTACTGCATCGGCGGCTGGGGCGATGCCTACAAGAACAGCGTGCCGCGCCTGATGCAGCACCTAAATGGCCCGAAGAAAGCCCTGCTCGGGCCCTGGATCCACAAGTACCCGCACTTTGCCGTGCCCAACCCGGCCATTGGTTTTCTCCAGGAGGCCAAGCGCTGGTGGGACCACTGGCTCAAGGGCATCGACAACGGGGTGATGGACGAGCCCGCCTGCACCTTCTACCTGCAGGACGCCGTGCCGCCCAAGGCCAGCTACGCCGAACGCCCGGGCGTCTGGGTCCGGACTGCCGGCTGGCCCGATCCACAGATCCAGTGGCAGAGCTTCAGCCTCAGCGCCAGCGGGCTCAGCGCAGGAGAGCAAGCGCTGAGCGAAAGACGCAGCATCTGCTCGCCCCTGACCACCGGCCTGCATCAGGGCGAGTACTGCGCCATCTGGTTCGGCCCGGACGGCCCCACCGACCAGCGCCGGGACGACGCCCACTCGCTGTGCTTCGACAGCCAGCCCTTGAGCGAGCCCCTGGCCTTGCTGGGTGATGTGCGCCTGGATCTGCGCCTGACCTCGGACCGGCCTTGCGGGCAGATCGTCGCCCGGCTCAATGCCGTGGCCCCGGACGGTCAGGTGGCGCAGATCTCCTACGGCACCCTGAACCTGTCGCTGCGCGACGACTTCGCCGTGGCCAGCCCACCCGAGCCCGGCGCGCCCCTGCAGGTGCGCTTCAACCTCGACCATGTCGGTTATCGCCTGCCGGCCGGCTATCGCCTGCGCCTGGCGTTGAGCACCGCCAGTTTCCCCTTGCTGTGGCCAGCCCGGGAGCTGACCACCCTGACCCTGCTGCCCGAGCTGCAGAGCGTGCAATTGCCGGTGTTCATCGGCAAACCCGTGGCGTGTCCGTTCGAAGCCCCGCAAAGCGCGCCTCCGGCCAACCTGGAAATCATCCGCGCCGCCGCCCCCAAGCGCACCCTCAGCGAAGACGTGGCCAGCGGCGAAGTCTGCGTGCGTATCGATGACGATCTGGGCGCCCTGCGCTTGCTCGATCACGGCCTGTGGGTCGACCAGCGCTGCACCGAGCAATACCGCACCCTGCCCTGGGACCCGCTGTCGACCCGGGCCGACATCCAATGGCACTACCGGGCCGGCCGCGGCACCTGGTCGGTGGAGGTGGACAGCACCCTGGGCCTGCACGCCGACGCGCAATGGTTCTACCTGCGCGCCACCCAGATTGCGCGACTCGATGGCCGGCAGATCCATCAACGCCAGTGGCACAAACGGATCGCCCGATCCACGCTGTAAAGCGTGGCAGGATGCCCAATCTCCGAGACACGGCGGGACGCAGGACACAGCGCCCGCCCCCTGCAGACTGGTACCCGCATGTCGCATCGAAACGTCGATCTGCCCCCTCTCAACTGCCTGCAGCCTTTCGAGGCCGTGGCCCGTCATTTGAGCTTTACCCGGGCCGCCCAGGAACTGAACCTGACCCAGAGCGCGGTCAGCCGCCAGATCAAGCGGCTGGAGGAAAACCTCGCCCGGCCGCTGTTCCACCGCCACAACCTGGGTATCAGCCTGACCCCGGCGGGCGAGCGCTACTTTCGCACCATCCAGCGCCTGCTGCGCGAGCTGGACCGTGAGTCCGCGGAACTGCGCCGCCGCGGCGCCGAGCGCCAACTGACCCTGGCCAGCACCCCGACCATCAGCTCGATCTGGCTGGCGCGCCTGCTGCCGGCGTTCCAGAGCCTGTATCCGGAGCTGGACATCCGCATCCTCTGCAGTGAAAGCCCCTTGCACCTGGATGTCAGCGAGTACGACCTGGGACTGTTCTATCACCTGGACGAGTTGCCGGCGCCCCTGGGCCTGGAGCTGACCCCGGTCTTTGCCGGAGAGCAGGTGATCTGCGTCTGCAGCCCGGACTACCTGAGCCGCAAGGGGCCGATTCGCGACCCGCAACACCTGCTGCAGGAACACCGGCTGCTGATTGTCGAAGACCACTATCACGACTGGCTGACCTGGTCCGACTGGTTCAGCGCCGTGGGCGCGACCTATCACTCCCCGCAACACGCCCTGCGCACCAACAGCTACCAGTTGCTGATGCAGTCGGCGGTGATGGGCCAGGGCGTGGCCCTGGGCTGGGAAAGCCTGTTGCAGGACGAACTCGCCGCCGGACGCCTGCAACGCGCGCTACCGCAGCGCATGCCCAGCCGCGGGCGCCTGAACCTGATGCAACCGCACCACCGCAATCCGCCCACCGCCGTGCGCCGCTTTCGCCAATGGCTGCTGGAGCATGCCCAGCTGGCCCACGAAACCGGTCCTTGACCGCCCAGACCTGACGACTTCATGAACCTGACCCTGCTGACATTTCCCGCGCTGTACTGCGCCACCCTCCTGATGCTCACCGGCAACGGGCTGTTCTTCAGCTATATCGGCCTGCGCCTGACCGGCGACGGGGTTGGTGAACTGTGGATCGGCGGCCTGACTGCGGCCTACTACGCCGGCATGGTCGGCGGCGCCAAGTTCGGCCATCGGATGATCGCCGCGGTTGGCCACATCCGTTCCTACGTCGCCTGCGCAGGTGCCGCGACCATGATCGTGCTCCTGCACATGCTGTTCGAGGCGCTGTGGCTGTGGCTGGCGCTGCGCTTCATCACCGGCCTGGTGATGATGAACCAGTACATGGTGATCGAAAGCTGGCTCAACGAGCAGGCAGGCAACCAGCAGCGTGGCGCGGTATTCGCCGGCTACATGGTGGCGGTGTCCCTGGGCCTGATCCTCGGCCAGGGGGTGCTGATCTGGCGCCCCGAGCTGGACTTCAAGCCGCTACTGATCGTCGCCCTGTGTTTCGCCGCCTGCCTGTTGCCCGTCGCCCTGACCCGGCGCCTGCACCCGGCCAGACTGGAGGCGGCGCCGCTGCAGATCGGCTTTTTCTGGCAGCGGGTGCCGCAAGCCCTGAGCACGGTATTTGTCACCGGGCTGCTGGTGGGTTCGTTCTATGCCCTGGCACCGGTGTTCATCACCTTGAGCGGCCTGGACACGGCCCAGGCCGGCACCTTTGTCGCCGTGGCGATTCTCGCCGGCCTGTGCGGCCAGTGGCCGCTCGGCTGGCTTTCGGATCGCCTCGACCGCGCGCGGCTGATCCGCGCCTGCGCACTGCTGCTGTGCCTGGTGAGCGTGCCTTTGTGGGGGCTGTTCAGCCTGTCGTTCACCTGGATGTTGCTGTTCGCCTGCCTCAGCGGCCTGCTGCTGTTCAGCCTCTACCCACTGGCGGTCGCCCTGGCCAACGAGCACATCGAACAATCCCGACGCGTGGCCCTGAGCGCCATGCTCCTGGCCACCCACGGTGTTGGCGCCTGCCTGGGTCCCTTGCTCAGCGGCGCCCTGATGGACCTCTACGGGCACCACGTCTTCTACCTGATGTTTTCGGCGTTCGCCCTGTTGCTGGCCTGGCGGGTACAACCGAGCAAGGTCAGCGAGGAATTTCGGGGCGAGGCCGATACCGGTTCCCCCTGATACCGCCGCGGTGCAAGTGAAGGTCAAGCCGGATCGCTCGCCAAAGCCCCTCCAAAACGCCTCCTTGCACCGGCCCGCAGGGCGCCTGGCGCCACCCGGGTCCGGGTGTGCCAGCGAGCGCTTCTCATTTGCCCGAAACCCCGGTGTCTGCTAGTGTCGCGCCGGTTTAACGTCAACCGGGATAGCCGCCATGGCCCGCAAAAAAGCTGCCTTAGATTTCGAACAATCCCTCGCCGACCTGCAAACCCTGGTCGAGCGTCTGGAGAACGGCGAGCTGTCGCTGGAAGACTCGTTGACCGCCTTTGAACAAGGCATCGGCCTGACCCGTGATTGCCAGGCCGCCCTGGCCCAGGCCGAGCAGAAGGTGCAGATCCTGCTGGAACGCGACGGCGAACTGGCCGAACAACCCTTCGATGCGGAACAGCCAGAATGATTGCCGCTTATCAGGCCGCCAGCCAGGCCCGCGTCGACGCTGCAATGCACACCCTGTTCACCGCTCCCAGCCCCGAACTTGCCCGTCTTTATGAAGCCATGCGCTACAGCGTGATGAATGGCGGCAAGCGCGTGCGCCCGCTGCTGGCCTATGCCGCCTGCGAGGCCCTGGGCGGCCGGCCCGAACAAGCCAACGGCGCGGCCTGCGCGGTGGAACTGATTCACGCCTACTCCCTGGTCCACGACGACCTGCCGGCCATGGACGATGACGATCTGCGGCGCGGCCAGCCCACCACCCACAAAGCCTTCGACGAAGCCTGCGCGATTCTCGCCGGCGACGGCCTGCAGAGCCTGGCGTTCAGTGCCCTGCTGGACCCGGGCCTGAGCGACGCCAGCGCCGAGATCCGGCTGCGCATGGTCACCACCCTGGCCCAGGCCGCAGGCCCGGCGGGCATGGTGGGCGGCCAGGCCATCGACCTGGGCTCGGTAGGCCTCAAGCTCGATCAGCAAGCCCTGGAATACATGCATCGGCACAAGACCGGCGCGCTGATCGAAGCCAGCGTGATCCTCGGCGCCCTGGCCAGCGGCCGGGCCGAGAAAGACGAGCTCAAATCCCTGCAGACCTACGCTCAGGCTGTCGGCCTGGCGTTCCAGGTGCAGGACGACATCCTCGACGTCGAAAGCGATACCGCCACCCTGGGCAAGCGCCAGGGCGCCGACATCGCCCGGGACAAACCGACCTACCCGGCACTGCTGGGTCTCGCTGCGGCCAAGGAATACGCTCTGGAGCTGCGGGACCAGGCGCTGCATGCGCTGCGTCCGTTTGACGCAGCGGCCGAGCCCCTGCGCGAGCTGGCGCGGTATATCGTCGAGCGCCGCCACTGATCGACGCGCCGCATATCGGCCAAGTTCGGCGCTCTGCGTGGGCAGCTTGCGATGCATAAGGTAAACTGCCGCCTCTTTCTATACCTATAACGATTCGCCTGATGCCCACGACGTTTCATGAGATTCCCCGCAAACGCCCGACCACGCCGCTGCTCGACCGTGCCCAGACGCCGGACGGCCTGCGCCGGTTAGGTGAAGCCGAGCTGGAAACCCTGGCCGATGAATTGCGCCTGGAATTGCTCTACACGGTCGGCCAGACCGGCGGGCACTTCGGTGCCGGCCTCGGCGTCATCGAGCTGACCATCGCGTTGCATTACGTGTTCGACACCCCGGACGACCGGCTGGTGTGGGACGTGGGTCACCAGGCGTATCCGCACAAGATCCTCACCGGTCGTCGCGAACAGATGGCCACCCTGCGCCAGAAAGACGGCCTGGCGGCCTTCCCGCGGCGCTCCGAGAGCGAGTACGACACCTTCGGCGTCGGCCACTCCAGCACCTCCATCAGTGCCGCGCTGGGCATGGCCATCGCCGCCCGCCTGCAGCACAGCGAGCGCAAGGCCATCGCGGTGATCGGCGACGGCGCCCTGACCGCGGGCATGGCCTTCGAGGCGCTGAACCACGCGCCGGAAGTGGACGCCAACATGCTGGTGATCCTCAACGACAACGACATGTCGATCTCGCGCAATGTCGGCGGGCTGTCCAACTACCTGGCCAAGATTCTCTCCAGCCGCACCTACGCCAGCATGCGCGAAGGCAGCAAGAAAGTGCTGTCGCGCCTGCCCGGTGCCTGGGAGATCGCCCGCCGCACCGAAGAATACGCCAAGGGCATGCTGGTGCCCGGCACCCTGTTCGAAGAGCTGGGCTGGAACTACATCGGCCCCATCGACGGCCACGACCTGCCGACCCTGATCGCCACCCTGCGCAACATGCGCGACCTCAAGGGCCCGCAGTTCCTGCATGTGGTGACCAAGAAGGGCAAGGGCTTCGCCCCGGCGGAAGTCGACCCGATCGGCTACCACGCCATCACCAAGCTGGAACCCCTGGATGCTCCGGCGGCCGCGCCGAAAAAGGCCGGCGGTCCGAAGTACTCCGGCGTGTTTGGCGAGTGGCTGTGCGACATGGCCGCTGCCGACCCGCGCCTGGTGGGCATCACCCCGGCAATGAAGGAAGGCTCGGACCTGGTGGCCTTCAGCGAGCGTTTCCCGCTGCGCTATTTCGACGTGGCGATTGCCGAGCAGCATGCGGTGACCCTGGCGGCCGGCATGGCCTGCGAAGGCGCCAAGCCGGTGGTGGCGATCTACTCCACTTTCCTGCAGCGCGGCTATGACCAACTGATCCACGACGTGGCGGTGCAGAACCTCGACGTGCTGTTCGCCATCGACCGCGCCGGACTGGTGGGCGAAGACGGCCCGACCCACGCCGGCAGCTTCGACCTGTCCTACCTGCGCTGCATCCCCGGCATGCTGGTGATGACGCCGAGCGACGAGAACGAGTTGCGCAAGATGCTCAGCACCGGGCACCTGTACAACGGCCCCGCCGCCGTGCGCTACCCGCGCGGCACCGGCCCCAACGCGCCGATCGACAAGGACCTGGAACCGATCGAGATCGGCAAGGGCGTGATCCGTCGCCAGGGCAAACAGGTCGCGTTGCTGGTGTTCGGCGTGCAACTGGCCGAAGCCCTGCAAGTGGCCGAGAAGCTCGACGCCACCGTGGTCGACATGCGTTTCGTCAAACCCCTGGATGAAGCTCTGGTGCGCGAGATCGCCGGCAGCCATGAACTGCTGGTGACCATCGAAGAGAACGCCATCATGGGCGGCGCCGGTGGCGCGGTCAGCGAGTTTTTGGCCCGCGAAAGCATCCTCAAGCCGATCCTGCACCTGGGCTTGCCCGACGCCTACGTCGAGCACGCCAAACCGGCGCAGATGCTTGCCGAATGCGGGCTCGACGAAGCCGGCATCGAAGCCTCGGTGCGCCAGCGCCTGGAGTTGCTGGGCCTGTAATCGCCACACGCGACTGCGGACGCCCGCCACGCGGGCGTCCGCTGCACGACCTGCCCTTTCGCTGCCCGCGGCCAAGGCCGCAGTGCGCTAATGGAATAGCCATGCAACTTGCTCGCTTTGCCCTGCCCCTTTGCCTCCTGCCTTGTACCGAACTTCTGGCCGAGCCCCTTGAGCGCGATCAGGCCCTGAAACTGCCCGAGATGCTGATCAGTGCCAACCGACAGGTGGAAGCTCGCAACGACAGCAGCGCGGCGAACACGGTATTCACCCGGGAAGATATCGACCGCCTGCAACCCACCAGCCTGACCGACCTGCTGCAACGGGTGCCCGGGGTGCAGGTTGCCCAGAGCGGCGGACGCGGCAACCTGCCGAACATCTTCATTCGCGGCACCAACTCGGCCCAGAGCCTGGTGCTGGTGGATGGCCAGCGCATCAGCAGTTCATCCTCCGGCGACAGCAACCTGCAATTCATCAGCGTCGAGCAGATCGAGCGGGTGGAAGTGCTGCGCGGCTCGCGCTCGGTGATCTACGGCAGCGATGCCATTGGCGGGGTAATCCAGATCTTCACCCGGCGCGGCGCCGACTCGGGACTGCACGGGCGCATGCGCGTCGCCGCTGGCAGCAACCAGACCTGGGAGCGCAGCCTGGGACTGTCCGGCGGCGACGCCCAGACCCGCTTCAGCCTCGGCGCCAACCTGGATGAAAGTGCCGGCATCGACTGGACTCACCCGTCGTTTCCCAGCGATGCCGACCACGATGGCTATCGCAACAGGTCCCTGAGCCTGACCCTCAGCCACGCCTTGAGCGATGACCTGGAGCTGGGTTTCAACCTGCTGGATAACCGTGGTCGCAGCCGCTATGACAACCCTTTCGGACGCTACGACTCCAACTACAACGTCTTCGCCCAAGACCCTTACACCGACTTCAGTGTCAGCAGCCTCAGCGGCTATCTCGACGCGAATATCCATGACAACTGGCAATCGCGGGTCGAGCTCGGACACAGCGAAAACCGTGACCTCAAGCGCGACAAGCTCAGTGATGAGCGCAGCGTGTTCAACACCTACCGCGACTCGCTGAACTGGCAGAACGATCTGCGCCTGGATGAAGACAACAGCCTGATCTTGGGGGCGGACTGGTACGAGGATCGACTCAACACCAGCCCGGTCCGCTTTGCCGAAGGCAGCCGCTGGAACCGCGCCGCCTTTATTCAGCATCGTTTTCACGGCGACAGTTTTTCCACCGAACTGGGTCTGCGCCGCGACCAGAACCAGCAGTACGGCAGCCAGAACACCTGGAGCGGCACCTTCACTCTGCCGCTGAATCCGGACAACGACCTGCTGCTGTCCTACAGCGAAGGCTTTCGGGCGCCGAATTTCAGCGACCTGTATTACCCGGGTTTCAGCAACCCGACCCTCAAGCCGGAACACTCAAAAAGCTATGAGTTGCAGTGGCGCAGCGAGCTGACGCCAGACAGCCGCCTGGAAGCCTCGATCTACCGTACCGATATCAAGGACGCGATTATTTATGACCGCGTCGCCCAGCGCCCGGAAAACGTCGGCGCCGCGAGGATCAACGGTTTCGAGGCAACCCTGAAACAAACACTGTTCGGCTGGCAAAGCAGCCTCGGTGCCGCGCTCATCGACCCGCGCAATCGTCAGGATGGCCATCAACTGCCACGTCGAGCCCGCCGTACCTTGAATCTGGATCTGGACCGGCAATTCGGCGACCTGGCGTTCGGCGCCAGCTGGCAATTGGTGAGCAGGAGTTATGAAGACCTGAGCGTGAAGAAACAGGTGCCTGTGGGCGGCTACGGCGTGTTCGGGCTGCGCGGTAGCTGGGCAGTCAATCAGGAACTCAAGCTGGACCTGAAGCTCGACAACCTCTTCGACAAGGCCTATAGCCGCGCGCTCTACGAGTACGACGGCAACGATTATGGCTACCGCACCGAAGGCCGCGCCTGGATGTTCGGCGTGACCTGGTCGCCCGAGTTGTAACCCCCCGCCCTCGCCCACACACCGGCTCCTGCAGAACCCGTAGGAACCGGCTTGCCGGCGAAGGGGCTCAGCGCTCAGGCGCGATCAACGCACAGAGCTTGGCCGTCGCCGCGATCATCTGCCCGCTGGGTCGCTCCAGCCCCTTGTCCCTCACCAACAACAACCGCCCCTGCTGCACCGCCGCAATCTGCGGCCAGGCTTTCCAGGCATCCAACTGCCCTTGCGCGGTGGCCAGGATTGCCTGCGGATTGCGCTGCAACACCGATTCGATGCTGACCTGGGGGGCCGGCAACGACTGGTCGGCAAACACATTGCGGGCGCCACAGACGCTCAGGGCTTCGCTGATGATCTGGCCACCGCCCACGGTATACAGCGGCCGGTCCCAGACCTGGTAGAACACCGGCAACGCCGGTTCGCGGTGATAGCGGGCACGCAAACCGGCCAGTTGCCCGTCCAACTCGGCGGCCAGTTTACGAGCGGCCGCCGAGCGCCCCAGACGCTCGCCGATTTCGGCGATCTGCGCCGTCAGCTGCTTGAAATCATGAGGCTCGGCGACATAAGTGGGGATCCCCAGGCGCGCCAGCTGATCGCGCTGGGCCGGGCCGACGCTGCCCGGCCAGAGCAATAGCAAATCCGGTCGAAGGCTCAGCAGACGCTCGATATCCAACTGGCCATAACGCCCTACCGAAGGCAGGTCCTTGAGCGGTGCCGGCCGCTCACCGGCATCCAGCACGCCCACCAGCAAGTCGGAAGCCCCCAGCTCGACGACGATTTCCGAGAGCGACGGCGCCAGGCTGACCACCCGCTGCGCCGCCAGTGCCGGTGTGCCGACCAGCAGGCACAGGACCGCCAGCCAGCGCCACATCAGCCGAGCTGACGAGGAATACGGTAGAGGTAGAACAGCACGGCGGTGGACAGGGCCAGGAGCATCAGCGGCACCGCTTCCAGGCCGACGAACACCGCCAGGGCACCGATCCAGGCTGGCAAGGATGCCGCCAGGAAGGCGGCACGACGACGGGCCGCCAAGGTGATCCAGGCGGCAGGCTCCTCAGGGGTATCCAGGGCCTTGCCGGCGGCGATCAAGGCATGTTTGTAGCCATTGAAAAAACGCAGGCTGACGAACATCGAGGCCGTACCGGCGATAAAGAATGGCATCGCCAGCACCGGCATCAAGGCCTCGCCCTGGCCAAACACCAGGTTGATCACAAACAGCGGCAGCAAGGCCAGGGCCAGGTACTGCCACCAACTGACGGCCAGGCGCCGCTTGACTTGGCCCCGAGTCACGCGCGGTCGACCTCGCCCTGATGCTCGTTGCCCATCATGTGGTCGAGCTTGCTGGCCTTGGTCGCCAGGTACAGCTTGTTGTGGGGGTTGTGCCCGGTGTGCAGCGGCACCCGCTCGGCAACCTGGATGCCCATGTCGGTCAACGCCTTGACCTTGCGCGGGTTGTTGGTCATCAGCCGCAGGGACTTGACCCCCAGATGCTCGAGCATCGGCAGGCACATGGCGTAGTCACGCTGGTCCGCGGCAAAGCCCAGACGCTCGTTGGCTTCCACGGTATCGGCGCCGCCATCTTGCAGCTCGTAGGCGCGGATCTTGTTCAGCAGGCCAATGCCGCGACCTTCCTGACGCAGGTACAGCAGCACCCCGCGACCTTCCCGGGCGATGGCCCGCAGCGCGGCTTCCAGTTGCGAGCCGCAATCGCAACGCTGGCTGAACAGGGCGTCGCCGGTCAGGCATTCGGAGTGCAGGCGGCCGAGAACCGGCGCGCCATCGGCGATGTCCCCCAGGCTGAGCACCACGTGCTCGCGACCGGTGGCTTCATCAAGAAAACCATGCATGGTGAATTGCGCAAAAGGCGTAGGCAGCTTGGAAGCGGCAACAAAAACGACGGGCACTGTTGTGCTCCTGATCTGTATGAGGACTGGAGATTCGCAGAGGCGGCATTGTAACAGCAGCCTCTACTGCACGCTTAGGCTGAATTATCGGAGATAAAGATCGATAAGTTTGATCAACGGACCGCCGGCTGCCGGCTCTCGTCAAAGGGATAAGGCTGCTTCCAACGCTGGAAGATCGGGCGCAGGACCCCGTCTTTCACCAACTGCTCCATGCGCCGGTCATACAGGGCCAGCAGGGTACGACCGCGGGGGTTGTCGGCAAAGCCCAGGTACAGGGGCAGCTCGGCCAGGTGGCTGATCTTGAACTGACTCGGGTCCTGGGCTTGCGCGAGCACGTAGCTGATCTCGGTCTGGGCGTCGATGTAATAGTCGGCCCGGCCGTACTGCAACATTGGCAGGATGCCGATGCGCCGGCGAATCTCGTTGTAGCGCCGGGCATTGGGCAGGTAGTCCTGGTACTTGTAGCCACGCACCCAGACCAGACGGTAACTGCCGAGGTTGGCCAGGGTCAGCTCGGGATGGCTGGCCAGCCCCAGGGAGTAGATGTGGTCGGTGTCGTAGTTCCAGCGCGGGTAAAGCAACCCGGGAGATTCGTCGCGATAGGCGCCCACTTGCGCATCCGCTTCACCACGCTGCACCAGGCCCACCGAGCGGGTGTAAGGCACGCTGCTGCGCTCGATGCGCACCCCTTGGGGCTCGAACACTTCCCGCAGAATGTCCCAGGCCAGGCCTTCGCCATTGGCTTCGGTGTACTGGCTCCATTCTTCACTGGCGATGCGGATCTGCTGGGGTTGCGCCTGCAACTCATTGGCCCGGACGCCGCAGCTCCAGACAACCAGCAATACCAGCAGCACGCGGCGCACATCCATGCCTAACCTCTCAGCTGAAACACCACACCAACCCCTGCATCGCCAGCCAGGCGAACACACCGGCCAGCACATCGTCGAGCATGATGCCGACACCGCCGTGCACATGCCGGTCGACCCAGCGAATCGGCCATGGCTTGAGAATGTCGAAGAAGCGGAACATCAGGAAACCCGCCAGCAGCCAGTACCAGCCTTCAGGCACCAGCCACAGGGTGATCCACATGCCGACCATTTCGTCCCAGACGATGCCTTCGTGGTCATGCACCCGCAGATCATCGGCCACCTTGCCGCACAGCCAGAAGCCAAACAGCATGGTGATGCCGAGCATCAGCCAGTAGCCCCAGTCCGGCAGCATCTGCCACAGCGGGATAAAGGGTAGCGCAACCAGCGAGCCCCAGGTGCCGGGCGCCTTGGGCAAGGTGCCGGAGCCGAAGCCGAAAGCCAGGAAGTGCCAGGGATTGCGCCAGACCGACGGCGGGACGAACTCCGCCGGGACCTGCTTGGGATGATCTGTCACGGTGTCTCCGGAAAGTGTTGATAACCCCGGATACCGGGGGTGATGTCCTGGCCGCCGGCATCCAGCAGGGTCACCCCCTGCCCCGCCAGCACTCGCCCCACCACGTGCACCGGCCACCCCGCCGCCCGCAGCGGCGCCAGTTCGGCAGGCGGCAAGGTGAAGGCCAGGACATAGTCGTCGCCCCCGCTCAGGGCGGCGGCGCGAGCGCCTTCCAGCCCCAGGAAGCTGAGCAGCGCCGGAGACAGGGGCAGTTTTTCCAGGTCCAGTTGCACGGCAACCGCCGAGGCGACCGCGATATGCCCGCAATCGGCCAGCAGGCCATCGGAAATGTCCAGGGCGGCGCTGGCCTTGCCTCTCAGGGCCTGACCCAGGGCCAACTGTGGTCGGGGCGACCAGTAGTGGGCCAGCAACGGCTCGGCCACCGCCGCCTCGGCGCGGCGCTGCCCCAGTACCAGCGGCAAGGCGCCGGCCGCATTGCCCAACTCGCCACCGACACACAGCAGGTCGCCGGCACGGGCGCCGCTGCGGGTCAGGGCCTGGCCGCCGGGAACCCGTCCGAACACGGTCAGGGTCAAGGTCAGCGGACCGCGGGTGGTGTCGCCGCCGATCAGGCGCACGCCACAGTCCTGGGCCATGAGGTTCAAGCCGCGGGCATAGGCCTGCAGCCAATCGGTGCTCACCGTCGGCAGGGTCAGGGCCAGGGTAAAGGCCAGCGGCGTGGCGCCCATGGCGGCCAGGTCGCTGACAGCCACCGCCAGAGAGCGTTGGCCTAGAAGAAAGGGCTCGCAGGGATCGGCGAAATGCACACCCGCCACCAGGGTGTCGGTGGAAATCGCCAACTGCTCGCCAGGTGCAACCGCCAGCAAGGCGCAGTCATCGCCAATCCCCAGGGCAATACCCTCGCCGCCTTGCGCACAGGGCGCGGCAGCGAAGTAATGACGGATCAGCTCAAACTCGCCCATGGCAGCTGCAAGCGCGGATCAGCGCTTGAACGCCTTCACTTCAGCTTCGCGCAGGCGCGGTGCCAGCTTGTCGAGAACACCATTGACGAACTTGTGGCCATCGGTGGAACCGAAGACCTTGGCCAGTTCGATACCTTCGTTGATCACAACGCGGTAAGGCACGTCGACGCGCTTGAGCAGTTCCCAGGTGGAAAGGCGCAGAACCGCCAGTTCAACCGGATCCAGCTCATCGATGGCGAGGTCCAGGCAAGGCACGAGCGCGGTGTCGATCTCGTTCTTGTTGGCCGGAACCCCGTGCAGGATCTCCCGGAAGTAGGCGCCGTCGATATCAGTGAAATCGTTGTCGACCCGAAACTGCGCTTCGATCTCGTTCAGCGAATGCTTGGCCATGTGCCATTGGTACAGCGCCTGGGTCGCGAGCTGACGGGCTTCGCGACGCTTGGCGCTCTTGGATGGCTTGCCGGCGTTGGCAGGCTTGGGATCGCGCGGGTTGAAACGATCGCTTTCGTCGCTAATCACTTGGCCTCCAACTGCGCCAGCAGGCTGACCATTTCCAGGGCGGACAGGGCAGCTTCAGCACCTTTGTTGCCGGCCTTGGTGCCGGAACGCTCGATGGCTTGTTCGATCGAATCAACGGTCAGCACGCCGAAGGCCACTGGCACGCCGAACTCCATGGACACCTGGGCCAGGCCCTTGGTGCATTCGCCGGCCACGTATTCGAAGTGCGGAGTGCCGCCACGAATGACCGCGCCCAGGGCGACGATCGCCGCATATTCACCCTTCTGTGCGACTTTCTGTGCAACCAACGGAATTTCGAAGGCGCCAGGGGCACGGATGATGGTGATGTCGCTTTCGCTCACGCCGTGGCGAACCAGGGCGTCAACCGCGCCACTGACCAGGCTTTCGACGACGAAGCTGTTGAAACGGCCGACCACCAGGGCATAGCGGCCTTTAGGGGCGATGAAGGTACCTTCGATGGTCTTCAGGGTCATTCGACAAATCTCTTAAAGAGCCAGAGCGTGTCTAGCACACGCTCTTCAGTGATATTTGAACCGCGAATTTCAAGCCGCAAACGACCGGCTGTTATTCGGAGGGCACGTATTCTACAACTTCCAGGTCGAAACCGGATATCGCATTAAACTTCATCGGCGCACTCATCAGGCGCATTTTGCGGACGCCCAGGTCGCGGAGGATCTGCGAACCGGCACCCACGATGCTGTAGGTGGTGGGTTTCTTCACCGGCTGGTGTTCCGCGGTTTCACGGATGTGCGCCAGCAGTACATCGCCATCCAGCGGGTGCCCCAGCAACAGCACCACACCACTGCCGGCCTCGGCCACGGTGGCCATGGCCGCGCGCAGGCTCCAACGGCCCGGCTGCTTGACCATCAGCAGGTCGCGCAGCGGGTCCATGTTGTGCACCCGCACCAGGGTCGGTTCCTCTGCGCAGATGTCCCCCAGGGTCAGGGCCATGTGCACGTCGCCTTCCACGGAATCACGATAGGTCACCAGGTTGAACTGGCCCAGTTCGCTGTCCAGGGGCTGCTCGGCAATCCGCTGAACGGTACGTTCGTGGATCATCCGGTAGTGAATCAGGTCGGCGATGGTGCCGATCTTGATGTTGTGCTCGGCGGCGAAGGCTTCCAGCTCGGTGCGACGGGACATGGTGCCGTCGTCGTTCATCACCTCGCAGATCACCCCGCTTGGCTCGAATCCGGCCATGCGCGCCAGGTCGCAGGCGGCTTCGGTGTGGCCGGCACGGGCCAGGGTCCCGCCGGGCTGCGCCATCAGCGGGAAGATGTGGCCCGGGCTGACGATATCCTCGGGCTTGGCGTCCTTGGCGGCCGCCGCTTGCACGGTGCGCGCACGGTCGGCGGCCGAGATGCCGGTGGTCACGCCTTCGGTGGCCTCGATGGAGACGGTGAACTTGGTGCCGAAGCCGGAACCGTTGCGCGGCGCCATCAGCGGCAGCTTGAGCAGCTCGCAACGCTCGCGGCTCATGGGCATGCAGATCAGGCCACGGGCGTGCTTGGCCATGAAGTTGATGTGCTCGGCCTTGCAGCACTCGGCGGCCATGATCAGGTCGCCTTCGTTCTCGCGGTCTTCGTCATCCATGAGGATGACCATCTTGCCTTGGCGGATGTCTTCAACCAGTTCTTCGATGCTGTTGAGCGCCACGCGGCACCCCCTTGAGTCAGGATTTGAGATAGCCGTTAGCGGCCAGAAAACTTTCGGTAATGGTGCCGCCAGTGGCCTCGGCCGCCTTGTCGCCAAGCAGCAGGCGCTCCAGGTAGCGCGCCAGCAGGTCGACCTCGAGGTTGACCTGCCGACCCGGCCGGTAGTCGGCCATGATGGTTTCCGCCAGGGTGTGGGGCACGATGGTCAGCTCGAACTCGGCGCCATTCACCGCGTTGACCGTCAGGCTGGTGCCGTCGACGGTGATCGAGCCTTTATGGGCGATGTACTTGGCCAGCTCCTTCGGTGCGCGGATACGGAACTGAATGGCCCGGGCATTTTCCTCCCGCGCCACCACTTCGCCGACGCCGTCGACGTGACCACTGACCAGGTGACCGCCCAGGCGGGTGGTCGGGGTCAGGGCTTTCTCCAGGTTGACCCGGCTGCCGGTTTTCAACTGATGGAAGGCGGTGCAATCCAGGGTCTCGCGGCTGACATCGGCCCAGAAACCATCGCCCGGCAGCTCGACCGCGGTCAGGCAGACGCCGTTCACCGCGATGCTGTCGCCCAGTTTGACGTCGGCCAGATCAAGCTTGCCGGTTTCTACATAGACCCGCACATCTCCGCCTTTTGGGGTCAATGCGCGAATGCTGCCGATGGATTCGATGATGCCGGTGAACATGGAGTCCTCCTCGAGAACGGGCCGCCGGGTAGGCGAAAGTCGGGAATTATACGCTCGCTGGTGGGGCCGGGATGGCAGTGACTCGCCAGTCATCGCCCACCGCGCGCATTTCGATGATCTTGAGCAAGGGCGCCTGGCTCATCCGCGCCAGCGGCCAGTCCAGCAGCGGCCGCGCAGAGGAGCCGAGGAACTTGCCGGCGACGAAGATCTGGTACTCGTCCACCAGGCCCTGCTGGGCAAAGGCTCCGGCCAATCGCGGACCGGCTTCCACCAGCACCTCGTTGACACCTCGGGCGGCGAGCTCCAGCAACAGCCGACGCAGATCCACCAGGCCATCGGGGCCGGGCACGATCAGGCATTCCGGACCGTTGGCGTACTGCTCCTCCACCGCCGCGCAGGTCGCTACCAGGGCGGGGCCGGCCTTGAAGAACGGTGCATCGAGGGGCACTCGCAGGCGACCATCGATCAACACCCGCAGCGGCGGCCGGCTCATGGCCAAGGCCGTCTGCTCGGCGTCCAGGCCCAGTTCGGCAGCGCGCACGGTCAGCCGCGCATCATCGGCCAGCACCGTATCGGCACCGGTCAGCACCACGGACGATTCGGCCCGCAGGCGCTGCACAGCAGAGCGCGCCGCAGGTCCGGTGATCCACTGGCTTTCACCACTGGCCATCGCTGTTCGACCATCAAGGCTCATGGCCAGCTTCACCCGCACATAAGGCAGGCCGTGTTCCATGCGCTTGAGAAAACCCTTGTTGATCGCCCGGGCCTCGGCCTCCAGCACACCGCTGTGGGTGTCGATACCGGCCTGGGCCAGGCGCTGCAAGCCACGCCCGGCGACTTCCGGGTTCGGGTCCTGCATCGCCGCGACCACCCGCGCCACTCCGGCATTGACCAGGGCATCGGCACAAGGCGGCGTGCGTCCGTGATGACTGCAAGGCTCCAGGGTCACATAGGCCGTGGCGCCACGGGCCTGGTCAGCGGCCGCGCGCAGGGCGTGGACTTCGGCGTGGGGTTCGCCGGCCCGTACATGCCAGCCCTCACCCACCACCTGGCCGTCGCGCACGATGACGCAACCGACCCGGGGATTGGGATGGGTGGAGTAGCGCCCCTTGCGCGCCAGTTCCAGAGCGCGGGCCATGTAGTGCGCGTCGAGCACCGCTTGCTCCGGGGACAGGCTCATGGCTTGACCGGCTCGCGGGCGAGGCGGTCGATCTCTTCGCGGAATTCGTTGAGGTCCTGGAAGCGCCGGTACACCGACGCGAAACGGATATAGGCGACTTCATCGAGCTTCTGCAGCTCGGTCATCACCAGTTCACCCACGACCAGGGATTTGACTTCACGCTCGCCGGTGGCCCGCAGCTTGTGCTTGATGTGCACCAGCGCCGCTTCCAGGCGCTCGACACTCACCGGGCGTTTTTCCAGGGCGCGCTGCATGCCGGCGCGCAGTTTTTCTTCGTCGAAGGGCTGACGGCTGCCGTCAGTCTTGATCAGGCGCGGCATCACCAGTTCGGCGGTTTCGAAGGTGGTGAAACGCTCACCACAGGCCAGGCATTCACGCCGGCGGCGCACCTGTTCGCCCTCGGCGACCAGACGCGAGTCGATGACCTTGGTGTCGTTGGCACCGCAGAAGGGACAGTGCATGGTGGCAGGCAACATAAAAAGGGAGGGCCATGGTAGCGCATCCCACTGGCAAGACAAGCCATAGCCTTTACGGTATACAGACCGACTATTATGTTTCGCACACGGAAATTCGCCTTGTTGGAGCTTCAGATGCCGCTCAGACCGCTCGTTTTGCTCAGTCTTGTCAGCCTGCTGGTCGCCTGCAGCAGCGATGCCCCGAAACCTGCGGCCCCCGTCTCCTCCTCGCCACAGACGGTGAAAAAAAATCAGCAACCTGTCGATCTCGGCCCCTTGCCGGCCTATCAGCGCGAACTGAGCGGCACCCTTGAGGGCGTGCCAGCCGGCGCCGACGTGGAACTGGCGCTGCTGGTGATCGATGAACGCAGTCGCCCGCAACGCCTTTTGGCCAGCAGCAACCTCAACGGCACCAGTCAGGCTCTGCCGTTTCGCCTGCGTTTCGCCGCCGAGGCGTTCCCGAGCGGAGCCCGGGTCGAACTGCGTGGCCGCGCCAGCCAATCCGGCCAGTTGATCCTGCACCTGCCGGCGGTACGCATCGACCAACCCACCACCCAGGCTCTGGGACCACTGCAATTCGTCAAAGCCCCATGAACCCACCGCTCGACCTGCAAGACGCCCTCAGCGAACTGCTGGGGGACGCGCAACTGGTGGCCTGCGAGCTGCCCGATACCCAACTGAAACTCTGGCTGATCGACGCCCGGAACATGGACCGCGCCTTCACCCCGGAAGAAACCCGGCGCATTCTCCACGAGCCGCCTTACTGGAGTTTCTGCTGGGCCAGCGGCCTGGCCCTGGCCCGCTACCTGGCCGAACACCCGCACTGGGTGCAAGGCAAGCGGGTGCTGGATTTCGGCGCCGGCTCCGGGGTGGCGGCGATTGCCGCAGCCTGGGCCGGAGCCCTGGAAGTGGTGGCTTGCGACCTCGACCCGCTGGCCATTGCCGCCTGCCGGGCCAACGCCGAACTCAACGGCGTCGAGCTGAGTTATTCCACGGACTTTTTCGCCGAGGCCGATCGCTTCGACCTGATCCTGGTGGCGGATGTGCTCTATGACCGGGCCAACCTGCCGCTACTGGACCAGTTTCTCAGCCGTGGCCGCCAGGCCCTGGTGGCGGACTCCCGGGTCAGGGACTTCCAGCACCCGCTGTATCAGCGCCTGGAAACGCTCAATGCCCTGACCCTGCCGGACCTGGCCGAGCCTTGGGAGTTTCGCAAGGTGAGCCTGTATCACGCGCAGCGGCCACTGGCCGGCAAACCGGCGCCCGCAGGCGATAGCGATCTGTCCCGGGCAACTTTATAGTGCTTCCATTCCCGCTTATTCGAGATACCCCATGAGTCAGGACACGCCGTATATCTTCGACGCCCGCACCGCCGACTTCGACCAGTCGGTCATCGAGAACTCCTTCCACAAGCCGGTCCTGGTGGACTTCTGGGCCGAATGGTGCGCGCCCTGCAAGGCGCTGATGCCGATGCTGCAACAGATCGCCGAGAGCTATCAGGGCGAGCTGCTGCTGGCCAAGGTCAACTGTGATGTCGAGCAGGACATCGTCGCCCGCTTCGGCATCCGCAGCCTGCCCACCGTGGTGCTGTTCAAGGACGGCCAGCCGGTGGACGGCTTTGCCGGCGCACAGCCGGAATCCGCGGTGCGGGCCATGCTCGAACCCCATGTGCAGATGCCGCCACCGCCCGCTGCCGACCCGCTGGAACAGGCCGAAGCACTGTTTGGCGAAGGCCGTATCGGCGACGCCGAAGCCCTCCTCAAAGTGCTGCTGGGTGAAGACAACAGCAACGCCAGGGCGCTGATTCTCTATGCCCGCTGCCTGGCCGAACGCGGCGAACTGGACGAAGCCCAGACCGTGCTCGACGCGGTCAAGAGCGATGAGCATAAGGCCGCCCTGGCCGGCGCCAAGGCGCAGATCACCTTCCTCAAGCAAGCCGCAGACTTGCCGGACGCCGCCGACCTCAAGGCGCGCCTGGCCAAGGACCCGCTGGACGACGAGGCAACGTACCAACTGTCGATCCAGCAACTGGCCCGCCAGCAATACGAAGCGGCGCTGGAGGCCCTGCTCAAGCTGTTCATGCGCAACCGCAGCTACAACGAAGGCATTGCCCACAAGACCCTGCTGCAGGTATTCGACCTGCTGGGCAACGATCATCCGCTGGTAACCGCCTACCGCCGCAAACTGTTCGCCGCCCTGTACTGAGCAGGATGTGCCGGCGTGTGTAGGAGCTGGCTTACCAGCGAAAGCGTTCTGACAGACCTAACGCGTTCGCCAGCAAGCTGGCTCCTACAGGCTCACTGCACCCAGCTGTAGATCGGCGTATCGGCGCCGCTGACCACCTTGACCTCGGTGCAGTGGCGCAAGCGCACCAGCAGGCGCTTGCCCGACGCGGCGCTGCCGGTCAGCCCCTCCAACTGCTCCAGCAACTCGGGCCCGCTAATCTGGCCCGCCTTGCGCAACAGATCCTTGGCGGTCTGCCACAAGGCATCGTCCTGGCTGGCCGGCTTGCTCACCGGCGTCGGTGCCGCCGCTTCAGGCCTGGCCGCCTGCAACTGCGCGCCCAGTTGCGCCCAATCGCCCTCGTCCAGTTCCAGGGTCAAATCCACCGGCCAGTCGCCGATGCTTCCACGAATTCGCAACATCGCTGCACTCCCGATTTTTTCTGACGAGCATGCTCCCACGCGTCTTGCGCAACGCCAAGCAGACGGTCAAACTCTGCGGCCCACTGTTATAAGATCACATAACATTTTTTTCATCCTCGCCCTGGAGACTTGCTATGCGCCGTCTGCTCCTCGCCTTGCCGTTTGCCCTGTTGCCACTGGCTGTTGCTCAGGCCGTGCAAGCCCATGAACACGAGCATGAACACGGCAGCCTCGGCGCCCATGAACATGGGGTCGCCCGCCTGAACGCGGTGCTCGACGGCCAGGCCCTGGAGCTGGAGCTGGAAAGCCCGGCGATGAACCTGGTGGGCTTCGAGCACGCACCCAGCACCGACGCCGACAAGGCCAAGGTAGCGGCCGCCCGCGCCCAGCTGGAACAACCCCTGGCGCTGTTCAGCCTGCCCAAGGCGGCCGCGTGCGTGGTAGCCAAGCAGGAACTGCAGAGCCCGCTGTTCGGTGACAAGCCCGATGCCGATGATCACGATGACGACGACCACGACGAAGAGGCCAAGGGCGCCAACGGCCATGAGCATCACCATGAGCACAGCGAGATCCACGCTCATTACCAGTTCACCTGCGCCAAGCCGGACGCCCTGAAGAGCCTCGATCTGGGGCAGATCTTCAAGACCTTCCCCGCCACCCAGAAAATTCAGGTACAACTGATTTCGCCAAGCGGCCAGCAAGGTGTCGAAGCCACGGCCAAGGCTGCCACCCTGAAGTTTTGAGCGCTGCACCTGTAGCCGCCCGCGGTGGCGGCTACACCACTCACTGCATGATCGGCCCAACATGACCCAAGCACTTATCGAACTGTCCGACCTGACTTTCAGCTGGCCCGGCCACCCTCAGTTGCTGGACATCCCGGCCTTCCGCCTGGAAGCCGGCGAGACGCTGTTCCTCAAGGGCCCCAGCGGCAGTGGCAAGACCACCCTGCTGGGCCTGCTCGGCGGGGTACAGAAACCCAGTCACGGCAGCATCCGCCTGCTGGGCCAGGAACTGACCGAGCTGTCCGCCGGGGCCCGCGATCGCTTTCGTGTCGATCACACCGGCTACATCTTCCAGCAGTTCAACCTGCTGCCATTTCTCTCGGTGCGCGAGAACGTCGAACTGCCCTGCCACTTCTCCAAACTGCGGGCCAGTCGCGCCCTGCAGCGCCACGGCAGCGTCGATCAGGCCGCGTCCACCCTGCTGGCCCACCTGGGCCTGAAGGACCCCGATCTGCTCGGCCGTCGCGCCGACTCTTTGTCCATCGGCCAACAGCAACGGGTCGCCGCGGCCAGGGCGCTGATCGGCCAGCCGGAGCTGGTGATCGCCGACGAGCCAACCTCGGCGCTGGACTACGACGCCCGCGAAGCCTTCATCCAACTGCTCTTCGCCGAATGCCGCGAGGCCGGGGCCAGCCTGCTGTTCGTCAGCCACGACCAGAGCCTGGCGCCGCTGTTCGATCGCAACCTGTCGCTGGCCGAACTCAATCGCGCCGCCAAGCCTGCAGAGGTCTGAGATGTATCTGTTCCGTCTAGCCATGGCCAGCCTGGCTAACCGCCGCTTCACCGCGATCCTCACCGCCTTTGCCATCGCCCTTTCGGTCTGCTTGCTGCTGGCGGTGGAACGGGTACGCACCGAAGCCCGAGCCAGCTTCGCCAGCACCATCAGCGGCACCGACCTGATCGTCGGCGCCCGTTCCGGCTCGGTGAATCTGCTGCTGTACTCGGTGTTCCGCATCGGCAACGCCACCAACAACATCCGCTGGGACAGCTTCGAGCATTTCGCCAGCAACCCGAAGGTGAAGTGGGCGATCCCGATTTCCCTGGGCGACTCCCACCGCGGCTATCGGGTCATGGGCACCACCGAGGCCTACTTCCAGCACTACCAGTACGGTCATCAGCAAAGCCTGCAACTGGCCGTGGGCCGGGCTTTCGCCAGCGACCCTTTCGAGGTGGTACTGGGTGCCGAAGTCGCCGAAGCCCTGCACTACAAGCTGGGGGACCAGCTGGTGCTGGCCCATGGCGTTGCGGCCATCAGCCTGGTCAAGCATGACGACAAGCCCTTCACCGTGGTCGGCATCCTCAAGCGCACCGGCACTCCGGTGGACCGCACGCTGCACATCAGCCTGGGCGGCATGGAAGCGATCCACATCGACTGGCACAACGGCGTGCCGGCCCGTGGCGATGGCCGTATCAGTGCCGATCAGGCGCGCAACATGGACCTGACGCCCCAGGCGATCACCGCCTTCATGCTCGGCCTCAACAGCAAGATCTCGACCTTCGCCCTGCAGCGCGAGATCAACGAGTTCCGCGGCGAGCCGATGCTGGCGATCCTGCCCGGCGTGGCCCTGCAGGAGCTCTGGAGCCTGATGGGCACCGCCGAGAAGGCCCTGTTCGTGGTGTCGTTGTTCGTGGTGCTCACCGGCCTGATCGGCATGCTCACGGCGATCCTCACCAGCCTCAACGAGCGCCGTCGGGAGATGGCCATTCTGCGTTCGGTGGGGGCCCGGCCCTGGCATATCGCGACCCTGCTGGTACTGGAGGCGTTCGCCCTGGCGCTGACCGGGGTTCTGGCCGGGCTTGGCCTGCTGTACCTGGGCATCGCCCTGGCCCAGGGCTATGTGCAATCGAACTACGGCCTGTACCTGCCGTTGTCCTGGCCCAGCCAATATGAGTGGACGCTGCTGGGCGGTATCCTGATCGCCGCCTTGCTGATGGGCAGCGTGCCGGCCTGGCGCGCCTACCGGCAATCCCTGGCCGACGGCCTGTCGATTCGTTTATGAGCCCTGCCTTATGAAGACCCAACGCTTGCTGCGCTCCCTGCTTGCCCTGTCGCTGCTGTTCAGCTCGCCGCTGTGGGCGGCGGCGCCGAAGGATCTGACCTGGTCGGAAATGATCCCGCCGGACGCGCCGCCGGAAGTGCCGAACATGAAGCCGCTGCACGACCTGTCGCAGATGAGCGATGCACTGGCCGCCGAATCGGCCCCCGCCGCCAAGCAGGACCTGCCCAATGCACCGGTGGTGAAGAGCCTGGACGGCCAGTCGGTGCGCCTGCCCGGCTACATCGTGCCCCTGGAAGTGAACGAGGACGGCCGCACCACCGAGTTTCTCCTGGTGCCCTACTTCGGCGCCTGCATCCACGTGCCGCCACCGCCGTCGAACCAGATCGTCCACGTCACCAGCGAGCTGGGGGTCAAGCTCGACGAGCTGTATCAGCCTTACTGGATCGAGGGCGACATGCAGGTCAAGCCCTCTAGCAGCGAGCTGGCGGACGCCGGTTACCAGATGGCGGCGCAGAAGATCTATGTCTATGAGTTGCAGGAGTGAAAGCGGCAGCGGCGCCGGCGAGTCGGCGCCGACAGGGCCTGGGCACGAGGCCAAAAGAGTGCAGAACAAAAGAATAGTTCAGCCCTGCCACCGGGGTTTGTCATTTCATTGAGCTGAGTCAAGGCGGTCAACTTGACGATCCTTACCATTGGACATAGCCAATTTGAATCGTCCTTTGGAGCTCCCATGCACAAGTCTCTGCTTAGCGCTTCCCTGATCGCGCTCGCCATCGCCGCCCCGATTGCCAACGCCCACGAAGCGGGCGACATTCTCGTCCGCGCCGGTGCCATCACCGTCAATCCGAAAGCCGACAGCGGCAGCGTCAAAGTGGACCGCGGCCCGGCAGAAGGCACCAACCTGGGTGGCAAGGCCACCATGAGCAGCGACACTCAGCTGGGTCTGAACTTCGCCTACATGCTCACCAACAACGTCGGTATCGAACTGCTGGCCGCCACTCCGTTCGAACACGATGTGAAGCTCAAGGACACCTCCCTGGCCGCGGCCAACGGCAAGCTCGGTACCCTCAAGCACCTGCCGCCAACCCTGAGCGTGGTCTACTACCCGCTGGACTCCAAGTCGGTGTTCCAACCCTATGTCGGCGCCGGTATCAACTACACCTGGATCTACGACGAACACGTCGGCAGCCGTGCCAACGCAGCCGGTTTCGATAACTTCCGCGCCAAGAACTCCTGGGGCCTGGCCTGGCAGGTGGGTGCAGACTACATGCTGACCGACAAGCTGATGCTCAACGCCCAAGTGCGTTACATCGACATCAACACCACCGCCTACGTGGACAACAACAGCGTGGCTCCCGGCACTCGCGCCAAGGTCAACGTTGACGTCGACCCGATGGTCTACATGGTGGGTCTGGGCTACAAGTTCTAAGCCCGTCAGTCATGAAAAAAGGCGCCTTGCAAGGCGCCTTTTTCATGTCTGCAATGCCCCTCAACGCCCCATCAGGCGCGCCAGGCCGACACTCATCGGCGTGGGTTCGGGGAACCTGAAGCGCTGCAGCAGCCGCTGATTGCTGGCCCGGGAATGACGGATATCGCCGGCACGGGCCGGACCGTAGCTGATGGGCGGCAACTCGCCGACCACCTCGGCCAGGGCCGCAAGCATCTGCTTGAGGGTGGTGGCCTGGTTCAGGCCGACGTTGACCGCCCCCACTTCCAGCTGCGGCGCTTGGATGGCCTGTACCAGCACCTCCACCAGATCACCGACGTAGACGAAGTCCCGAGTCTGCTCGCCATCGCCGAACACGGTGATGGGCAGCCCCTGCTGGGCCCGCTCGCTGAAAATGCTGATCACCCCGGAATAAGGCGACGACGGGTCCTGGCGTGGACCGAAGATGTTGAAGAACCGGAAGATCGCCGGTTCCAGGCCGTGCTGACGCCGGTAGAAATCGAAGTAGTGCTCGCTGGCCAGCTTGTCCGAGGCATAAGGGGTCAACGGCGCCTTGGCCGTGTCCTCATCGATGGACTGGCCTTCGCCGTTGTTGCCGTACACCGCTGCACTGGACGCGAACAGCACCCGTTTGACGCCATGCAGGCGCATGGCCTCGCAGACATTCAGGGTGCCGATGAAGTTGCTCTGGTGGGTCTGCACCGGGTCGTCCACCGAAGCCTGCACCGAAGCCACCGCCGCCAGGTGCGCCACCGCGCTGCAGCCTTGCATGGCACGGTTCACCAGCGCCGCATCGGCGACATCGCCCTCGATCAGCTCCAGCCGCGGGTTGTCCAGTGGCAGGTTGCTCGGCTTGCCGGTGGACAAGTCGTCCAGCACCCGCACCGAGTAGCCCTGGGCAAGCAGCGCATCGCTCAGGTGCGAGCCAATAAATCCGGCACCGCCGGTGATCAGTACAGGGCCATCAGCCATGACGATAAAACCTATCCAGTAAGGCCGGGAGCGCGGCACGCCAGGCGCGCGGCTTGATCCCGAAGGTGTGAAGGATCTTCTTGCAGGCCAGTACCGCGTGCTGCGGTTCTTCGGCGGCATCGGCACAGGCCGCGTGGGCCTGGGCGGTGGGGGCCTCGATGGCCAGCGGGTGCAGTTGCCGGGCCTCGCTGAGCACCGCCTGCCCCAGGGCCAGGGGGGTGGTCGCTTCCTGGCCGGCATAGTGGTAGGTGCCCCACAGCGGCGCGGCGCAATCGAGCTGCTTGAGCACCGAGATGATCACTCGCGCGGCGTCGTCCACCGGGGTCGGGTTGCCCCGACGATCGTCCGCCATCAACAGCTCTTCGGCAGACTCGGCCCGGGCGAGGAAACGCCCGAGAATGCCCTCGGCGCTGTCGTCCAGCAACCAGCCGAAGCGCAGCAGCACGTGTTGAGGGCAAGTGGCGCGAACGCTCTGTTCGATCCGCCACAGCGCCTGGCCGCGCAGCCCCAGAGGCACCGGCTCGTCTTTCTCGCTGTAGGCGGTGGCTCGAGAGCCGTCGAACACTCGGTAGCTCGAAGGCTGCAGGAGAATGATGTTGTGATGCTGGCAAAGCTCCGCCAGGCGCTCGACCGCACGTTCCTGGCCGCTCAAGCGGGTCTCGCCCACCGTCTCCGCCTGAAACCAGTCGAAGTAGTAAGCCAGATTGATCAAGGCATCCGGACGGGTGTCATCAAGCAGTTGCGTGAGGCTCGCGGCGTCCCAACCGTCTTGCGGGGGACGGGGAGCGAGGAAACCGATGTCTTCCTCCGCACCCAGGCGAATCAGCGCCTGCCCAAGGGCATTTCCGCCGCCCAGTAACATAAGGCGCATTCGCATAGAGTCAGCAGGCCCAGTCTGTTCAGAACGATGGTTTGGATCGGCCAATCCCGTGGTTTCGACCGTCGAGAATTGCCGGAATCGTTGCATTTTGCGGGTTTGTGGCGCAACCGTCACTGAGAAAGTGTCGGTGCGCGCCGATGCATCCCCTGCCTCAACTCTAGTTGCTGTCCACGGCGACGGCAGCGGCGGCAAGGCGCGCGGTACTTGCAAGTTGGCCGTAGCGGCCGCATAAAACCTTCCATGAACCTTGCCGAATCCGTGAGCCCGGGCCTGGACGGTTTTCACCCCGCCGTCAGCGCCTGGTTCAAGCGCACCTTTGCCGCCGTGACCACGGCCCAGGCCCGCGCCTGGCCGTTGATCGCCCAGCGCCGCTCGACCCTGATCGCCGCCCCTACAGGTTCAGGCAAGACCCTCACCGCCTTTCTCGCCGTGATCGATGATCTGGTCCGCCAGGGCCTGGCCGCCGGGGGGCGATTGCCGGACGCCACCCTGGTGGTCTACGTCTCGCCGCTCAAGGCCCTGAGCAACGATATCCAGATCAACCTGCAGCAGCCGCTGCTCGGCATCACCGAGCAGCTGCGCCGGATGGGCTTGCCGGACCTGTCCATCAGCACCGCGGTGCGGACCGGCGACACCCCGCAAAAAGACCGCAACGCCATGCGCAAGCGTGCGCCGCAGATTCTCGTCACCACGCCGGAATCCCTCTATGTGCTGCTGGGTTCGGACTCCGGCCGCAGCATGCTGGCCAGCACCCGCACGGTGATCGTCGACGAGATCCACGCCCTGGCCGGCAGCAAGCGCGGCAGCCACCTGGCCCTGAGCCTGGAACGCTTGCAGGCCCTGTGCAGCGAGCCTCTGCTGCGCATCGGCCTGTCCGCCACGCAGAAACCCATCGAGGCCGTGTCGCGGTTCCTGGTGGGCCATGAGCGGCCCTGTGCAATTGTCGACATCGGTCATGCCCGCCCGCGGGATCTGGACATCGAAGTACCGCCCGTGCCGCTGTCGGCGGTCATGGCCAACGATGTCTGGGAACTGCTGTACGAACGCCTCGCCGAACTGGTTCGCGAGCACCGCACCACGCTGATATTCGTCAACACCCGGCGCCTGGCCGAACGCCTGGCCCGGCACCTGAGCGAACGCCTGGGCAAGCCGGCGGTGGCCGCGCATCACGGCAGCCTGGCCAAGGAACAGCGCCTGGACGCCGAGCAACGACTCAAGGCCGGCGAGCTGCAAGTGCTGATCGCCACGGCGTCCCTGGAACTGGGAATCGATATCGGCGATGTCGACCTGGTGTGCCAGATCGGTTCGCCCCGTTCGATCTCGGCCTTTTTGCAGCGGGTCGGGCGCTCCGGCCATCAGGTGGGCGGCACGCCGAAAGGCCGGCTGTTCGCCCTGAGCCGGGACGACCTGATCGAATGCGCCGCCCTGCTGGACTGCGTGCGCCGCGGCGAGCTGGACAGCCTGCTGATCCCCCATGCGCCACTGGATGTGCTGGCCCAGCAGATCGTCGCCGAGGTCAGTTGCCAGGAGTGGTCGGAAGCCGCCCTGCTGAGCCTGCTGCGCCGGGCCACGCCTTACGCCGATCTGGATCAGGCCCACTATCAGGCCCTGCTGCAGATGCTTGCCGAAGGGTTCAACGGCCGTCAGGGCCTGCGCAGCGCCTATCTGCATCGCGACGCCCTGACCCGCACCCTGCGCGGCCGTCGCGGGGCCAGGCTGACGGCGGTCACCAGCGGCGGGACCATCCCCGACAACGCCGACTACAGCGTGCTGCTCGAACCCCAGGGCCTGAACATCGGCAGCGTCAATGAAGACTTCGCCGTGGAAAGCATTGCCGGCGACGTGTTCCAGCTGGGCAACACGTCCTATCGCATCCTGCGGGTGGAAACCGGCAAGGTGCGGGTCGAGGATGCCCAGGGCCAGCCGCCGAACATCCCCTTCTGGCTCGGCGAGGCCCCGGGCCGCAGCGCCGAGCTGTCCAGCGCAGTGGCGCGCCTGCTGGCCCAACTGGACGAGCTGCTTGGCGCCACGCCCGGGCACCTGCAACCGGCCATCCACTGGCTGCATCACAAACTGGGGCTGAACCCGGCCAGCGCCGAGCAACTGGTGGACTACCTGGCGCCGGCGCGCCTGGCCCTGGGCGCGCTGCCGTCCCAGGACACGCTGATCATGGAGCGCTTTTTCGACGAGTCCGGCGGCACCCAGCTGGTGATCCACAGCCCCTTCGGCAGCCGCATCAACCGCGCCTGGGGCCTGGCCCTGCGCAAACGCTTCTGCCGCACCTTCAATTTCGAACTGCAGGCCGCCGCCAGCGAAGACGCCATCGTCCTGTCGCTGTCCACCAGCCACAGCTTTGCCCTGGACGAAGTCTGGCGCTACCTGCACAGCCAGAGTGCCGAACACATCCTGATCCAGGCCCTGCTGGACGCTCCGCTGTTCGGCGTGCGCTGGCGCTGGAACGCCGGAGTGGCACTGGCCCTGCCGCGCTACAGCGGCGGACGCAAAGTGGCGCCGCAGATCCAGCGGATGAAAAGCGAAGACTTGATCGCCAGCGTGTTCCCCGATCAGATCGCCTGCCTGGAAAACCTCGCCGGCGAGCGCGAGATTCCCGACCACCCCCTGGTGCAGCAGACCCTCGATGACTGCCTGCACCAGGCCATGGACAGCGAAGGCTGGCTGCACCTGCTGCGGCGCATGGAACAGGGGCAGGTGCGCCTGCTCAGCCGCGATCTGCCGGCGCCCTCGCCACTGGCTGCGGAGATTCTCAGCGCCAAGCCCTACACCTTTCTCGATGACGCGCCCCTGGAAGAGCGCCGCACCCAGGCGGTACTGGCGCGACGCTGGAGCGACCCACAAGCCAGCGACGACCTCGCGGCCCTGGACGCGGACGCCATAACCGCGGTGGCCGAAGAAGCCTGGCCCAACCCGTCCAGCGCCGATGAAATGCACGAGGCGCTGATGAGCCTCGCCGCCATCAGCGAGGCCGAAGCCCGGGCCGATCCCCGCTGGCCCCAATGGCTCGACACCCTGGCCACCCAGGGCCGCGCCTGCCGCTTGCACAGCGCGGCCGGCGATCTGTGGCTGGCCCTGGAGCGCATCACCTGCCTGCGCGCGCTGTACCCCGAGGCCCCCTTGCGACCGGCCTTGCAGCCGGTGCCCGGCTTCGACCAGGCCTGGGACGCGGAATCGGCGCAGGTGGAGCTGATCCGCGCCCGCCTCAGCGGCTTCGGCCCCCAGACCCTGACGCAGATCGCCGCGCCCCTGGCGCTGCCCGGCGCCCAGGTCAGCCAGGCCCTGGTTCAGCTGGAAAGCCAAGGCTACGTGCTGCGCGGCCACTTCACCCCCGGCGCCAGCGAAGAACAGTGGTGCGAACGCCACCTGCTGGCGCGGATTCATCGCTACACGGTCAAGCGCCTGCGCCGGGAAATCGAGCCGGTGGCGCTGCAGGACTTCATGCGCTTCCTGTTCGACTGGCAGCACCTGTCACCCGCCACCCAGGGCCGGGGCAGCGCCATGCTCGCCGAAGTGGTCGGCCAACTCGAAGGCTACCCGGCCGCGGCTTCGGCCTGGGACAGCGACCTGCTGCCAGCACGGATCAAGGACTACTCCGCCAGTTGGCTGGATGAACTGTGCCGCAGCGGCAAGGTGGTCTGGAGTCGGATCAACAGCACCGGCAAGGCCGCCAGCAGTGCCTTGCGCAGCACACCGATCGTGCTGCTGCCACGTGCCCGGGTGGCGCTCTGGAGCGCCTTGACCTGTCCGGTCGAGCGGCACGAACTCTCGCCCAAGGCCCAGAAGGTCCACGCCGTACTGAGCCAGCAGGGCGCCTTGTTTTTCGATGAGCTGTTGCATGAAACCCACCTGCTGCGCAGCGAGCTGGAAAGCGTCCTGCAGGAGCTGGTGGGGGCCGGTCTGGTCAACGCCGACAGCTTCGCCGGCTTGCGCGCCCTGATCACCCCGGCGAGCAAACGTCAGAACCGCAGCAGCCGGCGCGGCCGTGGCGCCTTCGTCGGCGGCATGGACGATGCCGGACGCTGGGCCCTGCTGCGGCGCGCCACGCCCGAGGATCCGGCCGCCACCCTGGAACAGGTGGCCATGACCTTGCTGCGGCGTTACGGCGTAGTGTTCTGGCGCCTGCTGGAGCGCGAGGCGGACTGGCTGCCCAGCTGGCGCGATCTGCTGCGCACCTTCCATCGCCTGGAGGCCCGGGGGGACATCCGCGGTGGACGCTTTGTCAGCGGCCTGGCCGGCGAACAGTTCGCCTTGCCGGAGGCCATCCCCTTGCTGCGGGAAGTCCGCCGGCGTCCCCATGACGGCAGCCTGGTCGCCGTGTGCGGAGTCGATCCGCTGAACCTGGCGGGCACGCTGCTGCCCGGGCCCAAGGTAGCGGCCCTCAGCGGCAATCGCCTGGTGTATCGCGACGGCCTGCCCGCCGCCGCCGAGATCGCCGGCACCCAGCAGCTGTGGATGGAACTGGCGCCCCATGAAGCCCAAGCCTTGCGCAACAAGCTGGTACAGCGCTGAGTCTTGCTGACACTCTCATTGCCGGCCGTTGGCCTCCCGAGCCCGGTGCAAGGTCCAGGGCCCGGGCGGTGTGAAAACTGCTGCGTTAAACGCAGCCCGCACTAGCTGCGGCTGCTGGCACCGGGCGCCGCGCCAAAGCGACTGCGGTATTCGCTGGGCGCCAGACCGGTGATTTTCCGGAACAGGCTGCGAAAGGTCGCCGGGTCCTGATACCCCACGGTCCAGGCGATGTGATCGATGGTGCCCTTGGTGAATTCGAGCAACTCCCGGGCCTTGCCCACCCGCAGGTGCTGGCAGTACTGAGTCGGCTTGAGGCCGGTGGCCGCGCGGAACCGCCGCAACAGGGTGCGCTCCTCCAGCCCCGCCTGTTGCGCCATCACCGGCAGCGACACATCCACCGCGCCATTGGCCTGCAACCAGTGCTGCAACTTGAGGATCGCGCCGTCGCCATGGTTGAGGATCGGCGCGAAATTGCTGCCGCACTGGCTGGCACTGGCGCTGTGCTCCATCACCAGAAAGCGCGCGGTGGCGCTGGCAATGCTCGGCCCCAGCATGCGGTCCACCAGGCGCAGCCCCAGTTCGGCCCAGGCCATCAATCCGGCGGTGGTAATCAGGTCGCCGTCATCGACGATGGGCTGGTCGGCTTCCAGCCGCACCTGGGGATAACGCGCGGCAAAAGCCCGGGCCGAGGTCCAGTGGGTGGTCGCGCTGCGGCCGTCGAGCAGGCCGCTTTCGGCCAGCAGGATCGAACCCACGCACACGCCGCCGAGGGTGGCGCCGGCGGCATGCTGCTGGCGCAGCCAGGTCACCAGGGCGGCAGACGCCTGACTGGCGGAAAATCCCGCCAGCGACGGGGGTATCACCACGGCCTGCAAGCCGTTGTCCGGCCCTGGCAGGCTGTCATGGACCCGCCTCGGCGCGTGCAGGTCGTCGCCCTGCCAATGGCTCACGCGCAAGCGCGGCAGCGCGGCCTGCGGCTGCTCTGCGGCGATCCGGTTGGCCACCTCGAACAGATCGGTCAGGCCGTGCACCGCCGCCATCTGCACCCCGGGATACAGCAGTACGCCAAGCTCAACGACCGTGCCTTGAATGCCCACTGTCAGTTTTCCCCCCGTTAATGTCGTTGCGGCCAATCCTCCAAGGGACAGCGGGTGCCGATACTGGCTCCCACAGCAAACACTCACTTGGAGGCAACACCCATGGCCAAACAGGCGCTCATCGTAATCGATATCCAGAACGACTACTTCGCCGGCGGCAAGTGGCCGCTGGTCGGCGTCGACGCGGCGGCGGACAACGCCGCCCGGCTGATCCAGGCCTTTCGCCGGAACGCCGATCCGGTGGTGCATGTCCGCCATGAATTCACCTCCGACAGCGCGCCGTTCTTCACGCCGGGCTCCGAGGGCGCACGCCTGCACCCCAAGGTGCTGAACCAGGGCGACGAGCCGGTGGTGCTCAAGCACTTCGTCAATTCATTCCGCGACACCGAACTGCAGTCGATCCTGGAGCAGCAGGGCATCGCGGAGCTGGTGATCGTCGGCAACATGAGCCACATGTGTGTCGAGGGCACCGCCCGTGCCGCGGCCGACCTGGGCTACCCGGTGAAGGTGATCCACGATGCCTGCGCCACCCTCGACCTGGAATTCAATGGTCAGCGCGTGGCCGCGGCGCAAGTGCAGAGCGCGGTGATGGCGGCCCTGGCCTTCGCCTACGCCAGCGTGTTGTCCACTGACGAGTTTCTGGCGGCGTAACGAATGGCTTGAAGCCCTTCGGCCTGGCGGTGGGCGCGCCCCACCGCAATCACTCACGGCATGACGCGGCAAGTACCACAACTGCGAATAGTTACGAATGATTCCGATTAACTTTTAAATCATTACTTGTTGCAATAACGCCCATCAAACAACCCATGAGAACCCAATAACCAACGTCACTAACAAGCCGACTACTCAATAGCTGACTAATAAAAACAATTAACCCGCGCATTATCTGGAATACTGCCCAAGACTTTTAACCTTGTACTTTCGTCCCATAACAACTGCATAAAAGCCCCCACACTTACTTCCAAGAGTTACTTGAACCACATATAACAAAAAGAAATAAAACATATAGCAAGCAGGAACATGTTGTTGCCGCAGCACCCCGTATTTGTTGAGGCAAAGGCCTCGCAAAGACAACCACGCTCCCCCGTAGCAGCTGGTTTTCCAGGCTGTTTACCCATCTAGTCCAGACTTTCTCAACGAGCCATATATTTTCCTTGCAGGCCACTTCTTTGAGCCTGCTTGAAAATCCGGTGGCCTTGACTAAGTTGATAGCTACTCGCCACACAAGTGCGCTTCTGCTGCCAGAAGACCAATAAGAACCGCCGAGGAATTGAATAACCGGACACCCTCCCTGCCTGACCCAGCTGACACTGACACGGAATTAGTCATATCAATCAAGAGGGACGCTTGATGAAGCGCAGCTCATTGCCTCGTGCTTTCTCACTGAAGGGTACGGCGGAAAACTACTGGCTTTCCTTATTGCTGTTTTCGACCCTGGTGGTTGCCAGCTTCCTGCTGTTCGAGCAACAGATCCAGCAACTGCTGAATCACCTCGGCGGCTTTCTCCCGACCGATCCCGTGCAACGCACCAGTCTGGCCCTGCTGTTGATCACCCTGTTGGCGCTGGATGTGCTGTTGCCGGTGCCTTCGAGCCTGGTCGCGCTGCTGGCCGTGGCCGCCCTGGGCGCCATCGGCGGCTATCTGGTGATCTTTATCGGGCTGTGCCTGGGGGCCGCCCTGGGCTACTGGCTGGGGGCCGGTTACTTTCGCCTGTTGTCCACCTGGCTGGGACTCAGAAGCTGGCAACCCGGACAACTGGCCTATCGCCTCAGCACCCTGTCCCTGATCTGCCTGCGTGGCGTGCCGGTGCTGGCGGAAACCTCGGTGCTGGCCGCCGGCATGCAGCGCTATCCACTGCGCCAGTTCCTGCTGGTCACCACCCTGGCCAATGCCGGACTGGCCCTGGCCTATGCGGCCATCGGCAGCCTGCTGGTGGAACAGAACGCCTTGCTGGCGACGATTCTCGCCAGCATGGTCCTGCCGGGGCTGTTCCTCGGCGCCCGCAGCCTGCTCAAGCCACGCGAGGCCCCGGCAAGGAGCGATCAGGCACAGGCCCTGGAAGGCCGCTTCGAGGTGAGCTACCACTACCCGGTGCTGTTCACCGATCACGTCTTCCAGGTCGACAACCCCTGCCTGCACCAGCAACTGGCCCAGCCGCGGGCGGGGCGCACCACAGTGCTGGTCTTCGTCGATGAACAACTGCTGCAGTGCTCCCCGCAGTTGCCGCAACAGATCGACGCCTACTTCACCGCCCATGCCGCCGACCTGCACCTGCAGGCCGCGCCGATCCCGGTGCCGGCAGGCGAGCTGAGCAAGACCCCCGAGGTCTTGCAGCAGTTGTACGCCCAGATGCTCGAACACGGCCTGGACCGCCACTGCTATGTGCTGGCCCTGGGCGGCGGCGCGCTGCTGGACGCGGTGGGCTACGCCTGCGCCACCTTCCATCGGGGCATGCGCCTGATCCGCATCCCGACCACGGTGCTGGCCCAGAACGACGCCGGCATCGGGGTCAAGAACGGCATCAACGCCTTTGCCCAGAAAAACCTCCTGGGGGCCTTCTACCCGGCCACGGCGGTGATCAACGACTTCCAGTGGCTGCTCAGCCTGTCGCCCCGGGACCAGATCGCCGGGCTGGCCGAAGCGGTGAAGGTGGCGGTGATCAAGGACGCCGCGTTCTTCCAATGGATGGAGCAGCAAGCCCAGGCCCTGGCCACCTTCGAACACAGCGCCAGCCGCTACGCCATCCACCGCTGTGCCGAACTGCACCTGGGGCACATCACCGGCGCCGGCGACCCCTTCGAGCGGGGCAATGGCCGGCCCCTGGACTACGGACACTGGGCAGCGCACAAGCTGGAGAACCTCAGCCGGCATCGTCTGCGCCATGGCGAGGCAGTGGCGGTGGGCATGGCCCTGGACGCGCTCTATGCCAATGCCAGCGGCCTGCTGAGCGACACCGAGACCCAGCGCCTGCTGCAACTGCTGGAGCGGCTCGGCTTCAACCTGTGCCCACCGGAGCTCGGCCTGAAGGATGCCCAGGGCCGCTCCCTGGTCCTGATCGGCCTGGAGGAGTTCCGCCAGCATCTGGGCGGCCAGCTGTCGATCCCGATGCTCAACCGCCTCGGACACTCCATCGATGTGCATCACATCGACATGCCACTGATGGAACAGGCGCTGTTGCGCCTGGCCAGTTTCGGCGGCCCGGACTTCGCCTGGACCGAGGACTGCGCCCGATGAGCCATTCCTCATTGACCACCTGGCTGACCCTGGGCCGAGTCTCCAACCTGCCGACGGTGTGGACCAACGCCCTGGCCGCCGCCCTGCTGGCCAGCAGCGCCACCACCCAGGCGCCACCTTCACCGCTGGTCTGGACCCTGCTGCTGGTGGCGCTCTCGGCGCTGTACCTGGCCGGCATGCTGCTCAACGACCTGCTGGATGCCGACTGGGACCTCCGGCATCAGAACCCGCGGCCGATTGTTCTCGGCCTGGTCACTCGCACCCAGGTCAGCCTGGCCACCGCCGCGCTGTTGCTGCTGGCGAGCCTGGCGGTGCTGGGCCTGAGCCAGCTGATCGCCCAGCCCCACTGGCTGCTGGCCAGTGCCGGATTGCTGCTGCTGTTCATCCTCGCCTACAACCTGCTGCACAAGAACTATCCCCACAGCGTCTGGCTGATGGGCGGCTGCCGCTCGGCCCTGTACCTGACCGCCGCCGCCTGCCTGGCGCTGCCACCGCAACCGCTGTGGCTGTGCGCCGCGTTGCTGGGCACCTACATCGCCGGCCTGACCTACCTGGCCCGGCTGGAGCACCGCAACCAGCTGCTCAGCCGCCTGCCGCTGCTGCTGATGCTCAGCCCGCTGGTGCTGGCCTTCTACGCCGACAACGGCGTGTTCTGGCTGGTCCTGCTGCTGTGGCTGGGCTGGCTGGGCTGGCACTACCGGCGCCACCTGGCCAACCCACGGCAGCGGCAGATCCGCGCCTTCATCGGTGCTGGCCTGGCGGCCCTGCCGCTGTTCGACGCCCTGGTGCTGGCCCTGGCCAATCAGCCCCTGGGCAGTCTGTTGTGCGTACTGGTGTTCTTCCTGCTTCCCCACCTTCAACGTTGGATCAAGCCGACATGAACCTGGACGTCATTTCCCCGCTCTCACCTGCGCTTGCCCTGCGCCATGCAGCCTTTGCCGAACGCCGCCGGCAACTCGAACGACAGCTCGACGACCCGAGCCGGCACTGGTGGCACGCGGCCCAGGAACAACTGGCGCAGCAGCCCTCGGCCAATACCCTGGTGCTGCTCAGCAGCCAGTGCAAACGCCGGCTTGGCCAGCCGGCGCCGCTCACCGACCCGGGCAACGAGCGCATTCAGCTGGCCCGGGCCCTGCTCCTGGCGCAGTTGCTGGAGCAACAGGCCGGCAGCGACCAACTGGCCTTGCTGCGCCAGCTGTTTCTCTGGGGGGACGACCAGGAGAAGAGCGTGCTGCTCAAGGTTCTGGATGACCTGGACAGCGAAGGCCGCAGCCTGGAGCTGGCGCTGCAGGCCGGGCGCACCAACAACCGCGAAGTGTTCGCCGCCATCGCCCTGGACAACCCCTTCCCCGCCCGCCACTACCCCGAGCGGGCCTTCCACCAGTTGGTGCTCAAGACCCTGGGCATGGGCCTGGACACTGGACGCATCGTCGGCCTGGCCCAGCGCCGCAGCGTCGACCTCAACCAGCTGGCCCTGGAACACATGGAAGAGCAGTTGGCCGCGTTCCGCAGCGTCAGCGACACGCTGCCTCAGGCCATCGCCTTTGAACTCTTGAGCCAGGCCCAGTGCCAGCGCCTGCGCGGCTTGTGCCAGCAGCGCCGGCTGCCCGCGCACTGGCTCGAACACGTGCCGCCCGGCGCCTGAAACACCCCGGGACAGGCCGCACCGATTTTTCACCACTGCATCAGGAACTCACCATGCCGAAGTACTTTGACCCGCATATCCATATGGTCAGCCGCACCACCGACGACTATCAGAACATGGCCGCCGCCGGTATCACCGGAGTCATCGAACCGGCCTTCTGGCAAGGTCAGGCGCGTACCAGCGTCGGCAGCTTCATCGATTACTTCGACACCCTGCTGGGCTGGGAACGCTTTCGCGCCAGCATGTTCGGCATTCACCATTTCTGCACCATTGGCCTGAACCCCAAGGAGGCCAATGACCTGTCAGTGGCCAACGAGGTGCTGGAGATCCTCCCGCGCTACCTGGTCAAGGACGGCGTGGTGGCCGTCGGCGAGATCGGCTACGACGACATCACCCCCGAGGAAGACCGTTTTCTCGCCGCGCAGTTGGAACTGGCCAGGCAGTTCAACCTGCCGGTACTGGTGCACACCCCGCACCGGGACAAGATCGGCGGCACCAAGCGCACCCTGGCGGTGATCCGCGAGGTGGGCATTGCCGAGCACCTGGTGATCATCGACCACCTCAATGAACTGACCCTGCCCCTGGTGCTGGACAGCGATTGCTGGCGCGGGCACTCGATCTACCCCAACACCAAGATGTCGGAACAGCGCATGGTGGCCCTGCTCCAGCAGTACGGCACCGAGAAAATGGTGGTCAACAGCGCCGCCGACTGGGGCATCAGTGATCCGCTCAAGGTGCCCAAGACCGGCCAGGCCATGCTCGCCGCCGGGTTCAACGAGGCCCAGGTGGAACAGGTGCTGTTCCACAACCCGGTGGATTTCTTCGCCCAGAGCGGGCAGTTGGACAAACAGCTGGTGAGCACCCCGCTGCCCATCGACCAGCGCCGCCAGTGGCAGGACAACTCGGCCCTGCGCGGTCAGGAACCGGTGGTCAAATGAGCGCCCGGGCCGGTTGGAGCGCCGCGCAGGTCGGCTACTGCAGCAACGTGCACCCGGCCCGGAGCGTGGCCGATCTGCAGGCGTCGATCCAGCAGCACTTCCAGGGCGTGCGCCGCCAGCGCGGGCTGGCGGTGCAGGACAGCGGCCTGTGGATCAGCGCCCAGGCGGCCGGCGAATTGCAACAGCCCGCAGCGCGCGAGGCGTTCCTCGGCTTGCTCCACGACTGCGGGCTGCGCCTGACCTCCCTCAACGGCTTTCCTTATGGCCAATTCCATCAGGGCGCGGTCAAGGCCGAGGTCTATCGGCCGACCTGGGCCGAGCCGCAGCGCCTGGAATACAGCCTGCAACTGGCGGAACTGCTGGCTGCCGCCCTGCCCCTGGACTGTCCCCAGGGGGTGATTTCCAGCGTGCCCCTGGGTTATGCCGCGCAGTGGGACGCTGCCCAGCAGCAACAGGCCGAGGCTCAGCTGTTGCAGTTGACCGCCGGGCTGGCCAGCCTGCATCGGCGCAGCGGCAAGAAGATCCTCCTGTGCCTGGAAATGGAGCCGGACTGCGTCCTGGAAAACACCGATCAGGCCATCGCCTTCTTTCAACGCTGGAAAACCTGCGACCCGCACCATCAGTACCTGGCGCTGTGTTTCGACGTCTGCCACCAGGCGGTGGTCTTCGAAGACTGCTACCAGTCGCTGCAACGCTTGCTGCAGGCGCGCATACCGGTGGGCAAGATCCAGTTGTCCAATGCGCTGATCTGCCACTTGCCCGAGGGCGACCCGCAACGCCGCCAGCAGGTGCTGCAGGCCTTGGGCAGCTTCGTCGAAGCCACCTACCTGCATCAGGTCAAGGCCCGGGACCGCGCGGGGCAACTGCTGGCCTGGGCCGACCTGCCCAAGGCGCTGCAGGCGGCGCAGCCGCAGCAGGGGCACTGCCCGGAGCTGCGGATCCACTTCCATGTGCCCCTGTTCAGCCAGCAGTTCCTGCTGCCGGAGCTCCATGGCAGCCAGCAGGCACTGATGCGCACCTTCGACTTTCTAGCCGCCCACCCACAGTTCCAGCCGGTGCTGGAGGTCGAGACCTACAGCTGGAACGTGCTGCCCGGCGCCTTGCGCCCGGACACCGAGCAGGCCCTGCTCCACGGCATCGCTGCGGAACTGCAATGGGTCGAGGAACAACTGCGCCAACGGCACTTGCTGCACGGGCAAGCGTCGCTCATGGAGACCCCCACCCATGCCCTCTGAAACCCTGCGCCAGCCCTTGCTGCTGATCAATGTGGTGGGCCTGACGCCGAGCCTGCTGGGCCCGGCCACGCCGCGCATCAACGCCCTGTTGCAACGGGCGCGGATGGCCAGACTGCAACCGGTGTTCCCGGCCGTGACCTCGACGGTGCAGGCCTCGATCCTCACCGGCTTGCCGCCCTCGGAACACGGCATCGTCGGCAACGGCTGGTACTGGCGCGATCAGGCCGAAGTGCGTTTCTGGCTGCAGCCCAACGGGCTGATTCAGGGCGAGAAGATCTGGCAGAGCCTGCAGCGGCAGATCCCCGACCTGCGCTGCAGCCAGCTGTTCTGGTGGTTCAACATGCATGCCCAGGTGAACGCGGCCATCACTCCGCGGCCACATTACCCGGCTGACGGGCGCAAAGTGTTCGGCCTCTATTCGTCACCGCCCGGACTGCACGAGCGCATTGAACAGCAGATCGGCGAGTTTCCCTTTCCCGGTTTCTGGGGCCCGGCGGCGGGGATTGCCTCCAGCCGCTGGATCGTCGACTGCGCCATCGCCGAGTTCCAGATCAACCGGCCGCACCTGCAGCTGATCTACCTGCCGCACCTGGACTACAGCCTGCAGCGCCTGGGCCCCGAGCATCCGTCCATCAGCGATGAAGTGCGGGCCATCGACCATGAAGTCGGGCGCCTGCTGGATTTTGCCCGGCAGCAGGGCGCGGCAGTGATGCTGGTGTCCGAATACGGCATCGAAGCGGTACAGCAGTCGATCTCCATCAACCGCGTGCTGCGTGAACAGGGCCTGTTGCAGGTGCGTCGCTCCCTGAGCTGGGAGTTGCTCGATCCCGGCGCCAGCGCCGCCTTTGCCGTGGCCGATCACCAGATCGCCCACATCTATGTGCGCGAGCCCAAGGACATCGCCCGGGTCAAGGCGCTGTTGCAGCGCCAGCCCGGCATCGAACAGGTGCTGGACAAGACCGAGCAGCGGGCCTGGCAGCTGGATCACCCGCGCAGCGGCGAGCTGGTGGCGGTGGCCGCCGCGGGCTTCTGGTTCGATTACTACTACTGGTTCGACGATCGCCTGGCCCCGGACTTCGCCCGCACCGTGGATATCCACCGCAAGCCGGGCTACGACCCGCTGGAGTTGTTCATCGACCCGGCGATCCGCTTTCCCAAGCTACGGGTAGCGCGGCGCCTGCTGCAGAAGAAGCTCGGCTTTCGCTACTACATGGACCTGATTCCACTGGACACCTCACTGATTCGCGGCAGCCACGGACGCTTGCCGAGCACCCCCGAGGTGGGCCCCCTGCTGATCACCGACTGCGATTTACCACTGCCGGACCACCTGCCGGCCACCGCGGTAAAGCACCTGCTCCTAGAGCATTTCCTAGGGCGCCCCAATGACGATACGGCTCAGGCCAAGGAGATTCCATGCGGCGAACCATCCCTATAGTCGTGCTGAGTGTGTTGAGCGGCCTAGCCCAGGCCCAGACCACCAGCCCGTTCAACTGCAACAACTTCCTCACCTTCAACGGTGATCAGAGCACAACCCTGAGCACCTTCAAGCAGAGCCCGGAAACCATGGCCTGGAACTGGTTCGTCTGCCTCAACCAGGCCGACGGCAGCAACGGCGGCCTCCGGGTCTGGGAGACCTTCAAGCCTTCCGATCAGGTCTACCGGTTGAAAGGCGCCGAGCCCCTGCCTTACTCCGAGCGCGAGAATCTGCCGAGCGAGGTGCCGGAGCTGGCGCAAAAGCAGGGCATGGACCCCAAGGGGCTGTTCCAGTTCCTGGGCAACGACACCGCTGGCAGCCCGCAGAACGGCGTTCAGCAGGTCGATGGCCTGGCCTTGAAAATGCGCAGCGGTGCCCCGGTCCCGCCGTCGAAGCACGAACAACTGGTGCGTTTCCACCTGATGATGGGCAAGGACACCTTCAACTACATCGTGGCCAACAAGGTCTATAACCGCGATGGCCTTGCCAAGCTGACCAGCAACCTGGATTTCCCGGCCACCGCCTGGGAGCTGAAGACCTCCTGGTTCTGGATCGGCACCGACCAGGGCTTCAAGACCCTGCTGGCCGAAGATGGCTACTACATCTCCCAGGCCTACTACGTGGACAGCACCGGCCAGTATCAGGTGGGCTACGCCGCCCTGAGCGGCATGCATGTGATCAACAAGCTGACCCCGGACTGGGTCTGGACCACCTTCGAGAATCGCAACAATCCCAAGTACACCGTCACCAATGACACCCCACCCAAGCCGATGACCAACATCACCGGCCCCACCGATGCCGCCAAACCGGTGAACATCAGCTTCCAGCAGCAGTATTCGAACCTGGCCCAGTACGAACTGATCGGCGTGCAGTACGACCAGCACCAGGCCGAACCCAAGCTGCTGGCCAACTCCCAGCTGGAGTCGGCCTTCCAGGGCAGCTCTTCGTGCCTGGCTTGCCACAGCACCGCGGCCTACTCGACACAGAAGAACAACTTCTTCTCGTTCAACATCGACCACACAGGCGGAATCCTCTACCCCACCAGCGTACTGCCGGACAAAGACTTCGTCGGTTATCAAAAACTGGACTACGTCTGGTCGCTCAAACGCGCCCAGTGGAAACGCTAAGGAGAGCCACCATGAGCGTCTTGAACTTTCCCCGGATCTACCTCAACGGTTTCATGTTCTGGAACCCGCCGACCTTCAACAACAACGATGTGCTGCCGCTGTACGACGCGGTGAAGATGCAGATGAACTGGCGTTTCTTGAGCGAGTACGGGATCAACGACAAGAATGCCCCGCAGACGCTGATGCCCTGGGGCATCACCCCGCTGGCCTACCAGAATGTCCCGGACTATGTGCTGCAGGTGCCGACCAACGGCGATCCCAACAGTTACCCGATGATTCCCGCCGAGTGGGACCTGTTCGGCGACAACGCTTGCGGCACCGTGGATTATCAACAGTTTCGCTCGGTGATCATCGGCGGGGAATCCAAGGTCGACAGCTACATCGACAACGATCCGCTGATCAACAAGTCCTACCAACTGCTGGGCAATTCCTTCGGTAACCCGAGCCCGACCGCGGCACGTTTTGTCGACATCAGCCCCTGGCAGAACACCTTCACCGCGCTGTACTTCGACAAGATCACCCTGGGCGATACCACCTGCGGAGTGACCCTGAAACAGGGCTGCCGCATGCTCAACCGCTTCCTGGATTTCAATTGGGGGGCATTCGGCGGCCTGGTCTACGTGACCTGTACCTGGCAGACCTGCTTTACCAAAGACCAGGTGGACTGGTTCCTCGGCGGTTCGCAACTGCTGCAGAACCTGAAGGATGAAATGGAGCAGAACAAGGACGCCCAGGGCCTGATGCTCAGGTTCACCACCTACCTGACCGTCTACGACAAGAACGGCCTGTTCAACGACTTCAAGATCGTCAACAGCCACTCCCAGGCGCCCTGGGACATGTCCAGGTTGCAGATGCTCTATCAAATAGGCCTGGACAACCCGACCGAAACCTTCTTCAACCCGGCCTACAGCCGCACCGCCGGCACCCTGGGCCTGTGGCTCAACAACGAGTTCCCCACCGCCCCGGCCGGCCAGCGCCTGACGCCCCTGACCCCGGTGGACTTCTACAAGAAGGTTCCGGGCGACACGGTGATCCACAAGCCGGAACAGGTGGTCAACCTGGGCGTGCTCAGCGCCCAGCTCAACGGCAGTACGCTGTCGCTGGACCTGGGCAATACCTTTCCGAGCTACCCGGCTGTCCATGACCTTCCGGCCGCCCCTGACCTGGATGGCCGCAACAACGCTATTCCGGTCGCCGCCAAGTTCCATGTCGGCGACTATGAGTTGGGGGTCCAGCAGGGCGGCAACTTCGAGCCCCTGACCGGCATCAGCTTCGACCAGTATCAGCAATCGAACTTTGACAAGCGTTCCGGCCTGTTGGACCTGCCCCTCGATGCCGGCGCCCAGGCCCTGCTGAAAAACGGCAACCTGGCGCTGCGGCTCAAGGGCACCGACACCATCGCCGCTCAACAGCAGATGTGGACCGCGGAAGTCATCGAGAGCGGCAGTTTCATCGACGTCGGTGACAGCCGGACGCTGAACATCATGGTGCAGTACAACGGCAAGCCCGCGCCGGCCGGCACCACCTTGTGGGTCGCCGAGTACAACAACGCCTTCATGCTGACCACCAGCAACTACTACCTGGCGTTCAGCAACCCGGCGGACTTCGTGCTGATCAAAGACCTTCCCGACATGCGAGCGAAGAACGAGCCGGGCATGCCCCAGTTCGTCGACAGTTCGCAGCATCCGAGCCTGTTCAGGGAGGGCAGCGGCAGGCGCCTGAGCGCCATGATCGTCAAGGCTACCGCGTGCGATGAGCCGGTAAGCACCCCCATCACCTATCAGGAGTTCCTGAAAACACCGGCCGCCGTCGACCTGAGGCCGTGCCTGAAGTTCGACAAGCCACAGCCGATGACCGGGAAGCTGGACAATGACGCCGGCCTGGGCGCCACCGTGAACTACAGCCTGACCAGCATCAAGACCAATGCCGACGGCATCGCCCAGTTGACGGTGCAAGCCGTGGCGCCGGGCTTTCCCACCCTGCGCTTTTTCATTCAGGACGATCCGACGGGCATTCCGTTCAGCTTCTCCTACACCGACGCCTTCACCGACTTCCTCTCGCCGTTGCGGGTGCTGCCGCAAGAGCCGCAGATGCTCAAGGACTTCATCGACTGCTGGAACCGGGTGTACCAGTTCGACGACGCCAATGTGCGGATCTGGAAAGAGTTCATCTTTCCGCAAATCCTGCAGCCCTTCTATTACCTCTACCCGATCATGAACAAGTACATGCCGCTCAACTCCCTGCAGCGCATCGAGGGCGCGATCGAGCAGTTCATCACCCTGATCAGCAAGGAGTACCAGGAGGCCAGCACCCTGGCCATGCCCATCACCCGGGACCTGCCCCAGAGCCGGCGCCAGGTGCTGGAGATCTGGGCCAAGGATCTGGTGAGCACGGGCTACCCACCGACCCCGCTCGACCTCAACGCCTATCAGCAAGGTTGAGCCGCAACGCTCAGGCACTGGAACACCGGGCGACCCGAGTCGCCCGGCTTTGCAAAGGAGAGTCAGATGAACGCCAATCCACTCAAGCGCCTGCTGCTGGCCGCCACCCTGCTGTGCGCCAGCCAGGCATCCTGGGCCCAGGAATACCCCGATAACGTCTACTTCAACATGGGCGTGCACAACAACAAGGGCTGCGACGCCAAGACCAACAACTGCATCGCCAAGCGCCACCCGGGCGATCCGGCCGATCCGCTCTACCCGGCGACCTGGGTCAGCGACTGGACCATGTACCGGGTCACCGCCAACTACAAGAACAACCCGCCGCCCTACAGCAGCCCGCCCAGCACCCTCAAGCCTGCCGACTACACCGTGTCCCAGGGCACCAGCTACTACGACAACGACTATGTGCCGGCCGACGGCGACGGTTCCGGGGCGATGATGGAGCACTACGAGAAGTACTGCCTGCCGATCTTCCCGATCAAGAACAACAACTACACCTGCTCCTTCGTCTCCCTGGGCAACAAGGCCTACTTCCTCACCTACCCCGAGGATCGGCCCAAGGACATGCCGGCCTGCTGCATGTTCTCGCCGATGAACCACCCGCCACGCCGCGACTTCATCAAGCACCTGCCCTACAGCGCCGCCCGCAGCCAGCACCTGGACGGCAGCGTGCAGGCCTACGCCCTGGAGATTCCGGTCAAGCCGAGTCCGATTCTGTTCGGCTACGCCTTCTACAAGCAGGCCACCAGCGACGGCCAGGGCCAGCCGCCCTATCAGCATCCGCAGTCGTTCTACTTCTCCGGCGATGCCAGCGTCGCCAATGCACCGATCGTCAGCCAGAACTATCGCAACTGGCGCAACGAGAAGCCGGACCCGGCCAAGACCTGGGACCAGGTGGCGAAGATGTGCCCGGCCAACCCACCGGACTGCCAGCTCTTCAACCCGCCACCCTCGTTGAAAAACGGTGCCCGGCCGCAGTGGAACCAACTCTCGCCCACCCCGCAGTGACAGGAGCCGCGCCATGAACCATTGGAACCGTTGCACCGCCCTGTTGCTGCTCGGCCTCGGCAGCCTGCCGGCCCATGCCCTGCAGCCCAGCGCACCCGGACCGCAGACCACTTGCCCACCCAGCGCCGTGGTGCCCGCGGCCGGCGCCTCGCAAGCAGCCTTCGATCAATACAGCTGGCAGATGTTCATCAACCTGAACTGGCCGGCCAAGGCCGGGCAGCGCGGGGTGGCCGATTGCAGCAAGTCCCTGGGCAGCCCGGGCAATACCGTGTGGCAGACCTACAAGAGCGTCAGCGAAACCTTTCTGCCCGGGGCCAAGAACCCGGGCCCCTGGAACTCGCAACTGCCGCGCAGGAACCTCAGCCTGATCAACATCGCCGCGCTCAAGAACACCCAGGTGGTGCAGTCGGACAACCAGGCCGTGGGCGGCTGGCTGATCGATCAGCGCGGCAACCCGACCTACTACGACATCGCCGCCAACGAGGTGTCCTACAACTACATCGTCGCCAACGACTTCTACAACGCGGCGATCGTCGATGCCGCGCAGAACATCAACTTTCCCAGCAACGCCAGCGAGATCAAGGCCAGCTGGCGCATCCTCACCAGCGCCGACGACAGCCGCCGCTACCTGACGATGAAAGCCCTGGTGACGAAGTTCGACAGCCAGGGACGGCCCAACGGCACCAAGACCGCCAACCTGGGGCTGGTGGGGCTGCACATCATCAGCAAGGTGGAGGGCTTCCCGCAGTGGATCTGGTCGACCTTCGAGCAGGTCGACAACGTGCCTCCCAAGGCCAGGATCGAGGGCAAGTGGGTGGACCAGCCGGTCTCGGGGATCTTCTACTCCTACTTCAACGCCAAGGCCCCCGCCGACCGCCTCAACCAATCCCCCTGCCTGTGGCAGCAGCAGGCCGGGAAAATGGTCTGCACGCCCAAACCCGGCACCAGCTTCAGCACCCCGGACCCGCTGAACCGGGTCACCCCGATCGCCGACGCGACCCAGCAGATCAATACCCAGTACCAGGGCAATCCGCAGGTACAGCAGAGCGTGTTCAAGTACTACCAGTTGATCACCACCCAACGCCCCCAGTCGCCGGACAATCCGGGCAACCCGCTGGGGCAGCCAACGCCATCGCTGTCGGCCAACGTCACCATGGAGAGCTACATCCAGCCCAACAGCAGTTGCATGAACTGTCACTCCATGGCGACACCGCTCAACAGCCAGTACAAGAGCGACTTCTCCTTCCTGTTCAGATTCGCCCATGCCCCCGTCACCAGCGTCGCCAAGGATAAGGAATAGACCATGAGCATATTGAACGGACCCCGACTGAACTTCTGGGGCGGCATCTCCACCGACGTCAGCGTGCCGAACAACTCGCCAACCCTGCCCGATGGCATCGAATCGTCCCTGGACCTGTTCGACCTCACCACCTCCACCGTGGCGGAACAGGCCCGGACCTACAGCGATGACAAGCTGTTTGAATTGATCAACGCCCCGGACCCCAGGATCGATTCCGACAGCCGCTACACCGCCGGCGGCTGGAACCACTACGGCGACCACGTGGTGACCCTGCACAACGCACTGATCAGTTCCCAGGGCACCCCGGGGCACATTGCGCTGGAAGGGGATCTGGTGGGCCAGCCGGTGTACCTGCTGGGATCGGTGACGCCAGGCACCGGACAAGGTCCGTATTCCGGCCCGATGATGGTCGACCTGGATCCCACGGCAACCACCACCACCCAGATCTTTGTCGGCGGCTTGCAGATCGGCGGCAGCGACAGTCCCCAACTGTTGATCCGCTGGAACGCGGTCTGCAGCAGTTTTGATGTCAACACTCGAGTCCTGGAGCCCGGGAAGATGGATTCCCCCGGCTCCTTTCACGGCAGCGGCACCTTTCAACTGACGTTCCCCCTGAGCAGCATCGTCAGCTACAACAAGGACAGCGCCGGGCTCAAGGCCTTGATCGAAGCGCCCAACGCCACCGGGATCGTGCTGCGTTTCGTGATGTTCGAAATGTGCCCGACCCTGACCACCGAGCAACTGAACGCGGATTACGCCGCCAACCAGTTCAGCCCCAACCCGAGCATCGGCCGGGTCATCGGCACCCTGGCCACGGCCTACGCCGATGAACCGCAGATCTGCCCGCCGGGCCGCCAGATCATCAACGCCGACGAGGACCTGAACATCACCAGCGTCGCCTACGCCGAGGTGGCCAACGGGCTATTGAGCATCGACATGGTCAACCTGATCCCCAAGCAGAGGTTCAGGGCCGTGCGTGACGATATCACCAGCCCCATCGGCCCCAACGCCGACTACGGGACCGTCACCATCGCCGCGGGCACGAGCGCCCTGGCGAGCTTCGAGCCCAGCGCCCCGATCCTGCAGGACTACTACCGCTACGGCGGCATCATCGACGTGCCCCTGGACACCGCCCAGACCCAACTGGTGCAGAGCACGCCCCTGTGCATCAGCGCTCCCGGGAGTGCCCGCAATCCAGCCCTATCGGCCCCGGAGTGCCCGTACCGGGTCTACAGCGATCAGCGCAACACCTACCTCGACCCGGACAGCCCCGGCGTGCAGGTCACCTTGCAAGTCCGTTACCTGGGAGCCCCGGTGCAGCAGGATACGCTGATCCGCATTCAGGCCTCGGCGACCTCGGTCTATCAGGCCCTGCGCTACTGGGACTTCCTGGAGCTGCCGAGCGCGATCACCGTGACCGCCGGCCAGCCTTCGGCGAGCTTCAGCGTCGTCCCCGTCGCCGGGTCCAGGACTCAGGCCGGCTTCACCACCCTGACCTACAGCATCGGCGGCAATCCCCTGACCCAAAGCTTCAGCAACTTTCGCAAATATGCCTGGAGCGACTTCGGCATTCCCGCCGGCAGCATCGTCACCTGGGAACAGGCGTATCAAAACGTGCTGCGCTTCCATTACCTGGCCTTCCCTGCCATGTCGCGCTACATCCAGCTCAACCAGCCCGACGCGGTCATGGGCTACAAGCAGGCGATCCTGGCCCGGATATCGCCCGAGTATCAGAACACCACCTTGTACATGTCGGTGGTGCGCTCGATGTCGCCGAGCCAGCGCGCCCTGCTGACGGCCTATCTCAATGGCACCCCCTGGCAGCCTTGAACAAGGAGACGATCATGCCCGTTGCTTTACTCATTCCCGCCCAGCCGCAACGGCTGTCGTGCCCAAGCAGCATCATCGCCGAGGGGCTGTTGAACCCTCGCGGTATCTGCGTGGAAGACGATGGCAGCCTGCTGCTGGTGGAGGCTGGCTCAGGCCTGCCGGACCAGGCATTCAGTGGTCGCATCAGTCGCCTGCGACCTGATCCCCAGGCCCCCGGCGCCTACTTGCCGCCCGAGGTCCTGGCCGAGGGCTTTCGCTCGATGAACATGCAGGCGCGGATGCTGCGCGACGAGATCATGGGGTTGTCGGACATCGCCTTCGGTGCCGGCCGCTACCTGGCCAGCCAGACCGATTACGTGGCCGGCTCCAAACTGCTGGACCTGCAATACCGCCCGCCCGAGCCGGTGTTTCACAGCCGCGGCAACCTCAATTCGTTGTGCTATCACCCCTCGCGTCACAGCTGGCTGGCGGTCAAGCCCGATACCAACCAGCTGGTGGAGTTCACCGAGGACGGCGAACAGGTGCTGGCCCAGTTGCCCGATCTGGATCAGGGCCAGGAAGCGGTCCCCGTGACCCTGGTCCACGAAGCGCAGACCGATGCGGTGCTGATCAGCCTGTTCTCCGGAGAATTGCATCGCGATCCGGCGCGCAAGGGCATCGACTTCGCCGACAAGGCCGGCCAGGTGATTCGGGTCTGGCCCGCCAGCGGCAGGATCGAGGTGCTGATTCGCGGGCTGCAACTGCCCACCGGACTGGCGCTGGACCCGCAGGGACGGATTCTGGTGCTGGAACTGTGCGACCGGCTGTTGCAACCCCTGCAGCCCGACTGGTCCGGCGAGACCTTGCACGGCGGCTTTGCCCGATTCAGCGGACGCCTGCTGCGCTGCGACCTGCAGCAACGCTCGGTGCAGGTACTGGCCCAGGGCCTGGATACGCCGTCCAACCTGTGCTGCGTGGCGAATGCCGTGCTGGTGAGCGAAGGCATGGGCCTGAGCGGACGCCCGATTCCCACGGCGGATCAGCAGGTGGTGGCCCTGAACGGGCGCTTGCGCCGGGTGCAGCCATGAGCCTGCGCCTGATCAGCCAGGCATAAAAAAGGGGCCCTGCAGGGCCCCTTTTTCATCGGTGCTGAACGCTGAAAAGCGGTGGTTCAGAACGGAATATCGTCATCGAAGCTGTCGAAGTCCGGTGCCGGCTGCGGAGCGGCCTGCTGTGGTGCCGGACGCGACTCACGCTGCGGTTGCGGCGCAGGACGGGACTGCTGAGGACGCGGTGCCGAGTTGGACATGCCGCCCTGGCCCTGCTGGTCGCCCTGTGGACGGCCGCCCAGCAGCTGCATGGTGCCCTGCATGTCGACAATGATCTCGGTGGTGTAGCGCTTGATACCGTCTTTTTCCCACTCGCGGGTCTGCAGCTTGCCTTCGATGTAGACCTGCGAACCTTTGCGCAGGTACTCGCCGGCGATCTCGGCCACCTTGCCGAACATCGACACACGGTGCCATTCGGTGCGCTCGACCTTCTGACCGGTCTGCTTGTCGGTCCACTGCTCGCTGGTGGCCAGACTCAGGTTGGTCACGGCGTTACCGTTGGGCAGGTAGCGAACTTCGGGATCCTGGCCGCAAGTGCCGACCAATATGACTTTGTTAACCCCACGGGCCATAACGTTCTCCTAGGCTTCGCGCGCCGACGGCGCTGGATTGACCAGCTGCTCGAGGGTCGTGCGATCCAATAATTCGGTGTCCAATTTGATGTAAATGGCGGCTTCTTCGGCCACCACTACGGCATCTGTTACCCCAACAACGGCCTTCAGGCGCTCGACCAGGCCGGCTTCGCGGATCGCTTCGGGCGATAACGGCAAGCGCAGGCTCGTCACATACGGGGGCTCGCGCATGGTAACAGCAAAGGCTAGCCAGAGTGCAGCCAGACCTGCCCCTCCAAGGAACACAACCGACAAACCGCCATGCTGGAACAACCAGCCGCCGAGGATGCCGCCCAGTGCCGAACCGAGGAACTGGCTGGTGGAATACACCCCCATCGCCGTGCCCTTGCCGCCTGCTGGCGACACCTTGCTGATCAGCGACGGCAAGGACGCTTCCAGCAGGTTGAACGCGGTGAAGAACACCACGGTGCCGATCACCAACGCCCGCAAACTGTCGCCGAACTCCCAGAAGAATAGCTCGGTGAGCAGCAGCGTACTGACCGCGCCCAACAGAACTCGTTTCATTTTGCGTTTCTTCTCGCCGTAGATGATGAACGGGATCATGGCGAAGAAGGAGATCAGCAGTGCGGTGAGGTACACCCACCAATGCTGGTCTTTGGGCAAGCCGGCTTTTTCCACCAGCGCCAGGGGCAAGGCAACGAAGCTCGACATGAGCATCGCGTGCAACACGAAGATCCCCAGGTCCAGGCGCAGCAGGTCCGGATGCTTGAGGGTGGGAATCAGCGCCTGACGCGCCACTCCGGACTCGCGGTGCTGCAGGGGCCCGGTGGCGCGCGGCACCATGAAGGCAATGATCAGGATCCCCACCAGGGCCATGCCACCGGTGGCCAGGAACAGCCCGGACAAGCCGAAGCTGCGGGTCAGCAGCGGGCCGACCACCATGGCGACGGCAAAGGAGACGCCGATGGTCATGCCGATCATGGCCATGGCCTTGGTCCGATGCTGTTCCCGGGTCAGGTCCGAGAGCAACGCCATCACCGCTGCGGAAATCGCCCCGGCGCCCTGCAGGATCCGGCCGGCGATCACGCCCCAGATCGAGTCGGCATTAGCCGCCAGCACGCTGCCCAGGGCGAACACGATCAGCCCCAGGTAGATCACCGGGCGGCGCCCGATGCGATCGGAAATGATCCCGAAGGGAATCTGGAAAATCGCCTGGGTCAGGCCATAGGCACCAATGGCCAGGCCGATCAGGGCCGGGGTCGCTCCTGCGAGATCCATTCCATAGGTTGCCAGGACCGGCAGTACCATAAACATGCCAAGCATACGGAAGGCGAACACCAGGGCCAGGCCGCTTGCTGCGCGGGTCTCGCTGCCGCTCATGCGTTCGCTGTGGGGATCGTGCATGGAAAAACCTCGTGTGAACCGGCGGCGATTCTACCAGTCGGATCGGTAGAGGGGGTATATGGCGACGCTTTGCCGCGCAGCCCTGAGCGGCAACCGAAAAAGCCACGCACGATAGTGTGCATCCATCCAGTATTTGGTTTTATACTCCTGCCTTTACGCCCGCCGATCGAGGCCACTTTTGGACAAGATTCTGATTCGTGGGGCCCGCACCCACAACCTGAAGAACATCGACCTGACCCTGCCGCGGGACAAGTTGATCGTCATCACCGGGCTGTCTGGGTCCGGCAAGTCGTCCCTGGCTTTCGACACTTTGTATGCCGAAGGCCAGCGCCGCTATGTCGAGTCGCTGTCGGCCTATGCCCGACAGTTCCTGTCGATGATGGAAAAGCCCGATGTGGACACCATCGAAGGTCTGTCGCCGGCGATTTCCATCGAGCAGAAATCCACCTCCCACAACCCGCGCTCCACTGTCGGCACCATTACCGAAATCTACGACTACCTGCGCCTGCTCTATGCCCGCGTCGGTACTCCGCGCTGCCCCGATCACGACATCCCGCTGGAAGCCCAGACCGTCAGCCAGATGGTCGATCTGGTGCTGGCCCAGCCCGAAGGCAGCAAGCTGATGCTGTTGGCCCCGGTGATTCGCGAGCGCAAGGGTGAACACCTGTCGGTCTTCGAAGAGCTGCGGGCCCAGGGTTTTGTCCGCGCGCGGGTCAACGGCAAGCTGTTCGAGCTGGACGAGTTGCCGAAGCTAGATAAACAGAAGAAGCATTCCATCGATGTGGTGGTCGACCGCTTCAAGGTGCGTGGCGATCTGCAGCAACGCCTGGCGGAATCCTTTGAGACCGCACTGAAGCTGGCTGACGGCATTGCCCTGGTGGCGCCGATGGACGACGAGCCGGGGGAAGAGATGATCTTCTCCGCACGCTTTGCCTGTCCGATCTGCGGCCACGCCATCAGCGAGCTGGAACCCAAGCTGTTCTCCTTCAACAACCCGGCCGGCGCCTGCCCGACCTGCGATGGCCTGGGGGTCAAGCAGTTCTTTGACATCAAGCGTCTGGTCAATGGCGAACTGACCCTGGCCGAAGGCGCGATTCGCGGCTGGGACCGGCGCAACGTCTATTACTTCCAGATGCTCGGCTCGCTGGCTGCGCATTACGGGTTCAGCCTGGAGGTGCCGTTCAACCAGCTGCCGGCGGACCAGCAGAAAGTCATCCTGCAGGGCAGCGGTACGCAGAATGTCGACTTCAAGTACCTCAACGACCGCGGCGATATCGTCAAGCGCTCCCACCCGTTCGAAGGGATAGTGCCGAACCTGGAGCGACGCTACCGGGAAACCGAGTCGGCCACGGTGCGTGAGGAACTGGCCAAGTTCCTCAGCACCCAGCCCTGCCCGGACTGCCGCGGCACGCGCCTGCGCCGCGAGGCCCGTCATGTCTGGGTCGGCGAGAAAACCCTGCCGGCGGTCACCAGCCTGCCCATCGGCGATGCCACCGACTACTTCGGTACCTTGAAGCTCACCGGGCGACGCGGCGAAATCGCCGACAAGATCCTCAAGGAGATCCGCGAGCGCCTGCAATTCCTGGTGAACGTGGGGCTCGACTATCTGACCCTGGATCGCAGCGCCGATACCTTATCCGGCGGCGAGGCCCAGCGTATCCGCCTGGCCAGCCAGATCGGTGCCGGCCTGGTGGGGGTGATGTACATCCTCGACGAGCCATCCATTGGGTTGCACCAGCGGGACAATGACCGACTGCTGGGCACCCTGAAGCACCTGCGGGATATCGGCAACACGGTCATCGTGGTCGAGCACGATGAAGACGCGATCCGCCTGGCCGACTACGTAGTGGACATCGGCCCGGGCGCCGGTGTGCATGGCGGCCGAATCGTTGCCGAAGGTACTGCGGCAGAAGTCATGGCGCACCCGGACTCCCTGACCGGCAAGTACCTGTCCGGCCGGGTGAAGATCGTGGTGCCGGCCAAGCGCACGCCGCGCAACAAGAAGCTTTCCCTGACCCTCAAGGGCGCGCGCGGCAACAACCTGCGCAATGTCGACCTGGAAATTCCGATTGGTCTGCTGACCTGCGTTACCGGGGTATCCGGCTCGGGCAAATCGACGCTGATCAACAACACCCTGTTCCCCCTGAGCGCCACGGCGCTCAACGGTGCCACCACTCTGGAAGCGGCACCGCACGACAGCATCAACGGCCTGCAGCACCTGGATAAGGTGGTGGACATCGATCAAAGCCCGATCGGTCGTACTCCGCGCTCCAACCCGGCGACTTACACCGGGCTGTTCACCCCGATTCGCGAGTTGTTTTCCGGCGTTCCGGAGTCCCGTTCCCGGGGCTATGGCCCTGGCCGCTTCTCCTTCAACGTCAAGGGTGGCCGCTGCGAAGCCTGTCAGGGTGATGGTCTGATCAAGGTGGAGATGCACTTCCTGCCGGACATCTACGTGCCCTGCGACGTGTGTAAGAGCAAGCGTTACAACCGCGAGACGCTGGAGATCAAGTACAAGGGCAAGAACATCCACGAAGTGCTGGAAATGACCATCGAGGAAGCGCGTGAATTCTTCGATCCGGTTCCGGCCCTGGCGCGCAAACTGCAAACACTGATGGATGTGGGCCTGTCCTACATCAAGCTTGGCCAGTCGGCGACCACCTTGTCCGGCGGCGAAGCCCAGCGGGTCAAGCTGTCCCGTGAGCTGTCCAAGCGCGACACCGGCAAGACCCTGTATATCCTCGACGAGCCGACCACTGGCCTGCACTTCGCGGATATCCAGCAACTGCTGGACGTGTTGCACCGCCTGCGCGATCACGGCAACACCGTGGTGGTGATCGAACACAACCTGGATGTGATCAAGACCGCCGACTGGCTGGTGGACCTGGGGCCGGAAGGCGGCTCCAAAGGCGGCCAGATCATCGCCGTCGGTACCCCGGAGCAGGTTGCGGAAATGCCCCAATCCCACACCGGGCATTACCTCAAGCCGTTGCTGACTCGCGACCGCGCCTGAGGCCCATGAAAAAGCCCCTGGCACTTCACAGTGCCAGGGGCTTTTTTAACTCTATGGATTGCTGCGTTTCCCGTAGTAGCGAGCTCGCTCGCGAACGGCAACCAAACCTCACGCAATCAGAACTGCGACTGCAGGTAGTTTTCCAGACCGATGGATTTGATCAGGCCCAACTGCTTCTCCAGCCAGTAGGTGTGATCTTCTTCGGTATCTGCCAACTGGATACGCAGAATGTCGCGGCTGACATAGTCCTGGTGCAGCTCGCACAGCTCGATGCCTTTGCACAGCGCGGCGCGGACCTTGTATTCCAGACGCAGGTCGCTGGCCAGCATCTCCGGCACCGTGGTTCCGGTATCGAGATCGTCGGGGCGCATGCGCGGTGTGCCTTCGAGCATCAGAATGCGGCGTATCAGGGCATCGGCGTGTTGCGCCTCTTCTTCCATTTCGTGGTTGATACGCTCGTAGAGCTTGGTGAAGCCCCAGTCCTCGTACATCCGCGAATGAATGAAATATTGGTCGCGTGCTGCCAGTTCGCCCGTCAGCAACGTGTTGAGGTAATCGATTACGTCCGGGTGACCTTGCATCGCCCTAAATCTCCCTGCTTGAAAGTGGGTAGTTTGAACCAAGCTGACTTGCAGGTCACTTAGAAAGAGCCATAAAAGTGAAGAATATCCGAGAAAACCAGTAGAAATAACGCAAAAACCGCCCTAATGAGGGCGGTTCTGCTTCTTATTTAGACTTACTTGAGCGATACGCCCAAAGCTTTGGCGATACCCTCGCCGTAAGCCGGGTCAGCCTTGTAGAAATGTTGCAACTGACGATCAACCACATCAGCCGTTACCCCGGTCATGGCACCGGCAATGTTGTTGATCAACAGAGCCTTCTGCTCATCGTTCATGAGGCGGAACAGAGCCCCTGCATGACTGTAATAGTCGGTGTCTTCACGATGATCGTAGCGGTCTGCCGCACCGCTAAGCGCCAAGGGCGGCTCTGCGTAGCGTGGAGCCTGCTTCGGGGCATCGCTGTAGCTATTGGGCTCGTAGTTCGGCGCAGCACCACCATTGCTTCCGAACGCCATGGAGCCGTCGCGCTGGTAGCTGTTTACCGGACTCAATGGAGCGTTCACCGGCAACTGCTGGTGGTTGGTGCCCACGCGGTAGCGGTGCGCATCGGCGTAAGCGAATACCCGGCCCTGCAGCATACGATCCGGCGAAAGCCCGACACCTGGCACCATGTTACTTGGGCCAAAGGTGGCCTGTTCGACCTCGGCAAAGTAGTTCAGCGGATTGCGGTTCAACTCCAACTCACCCACCTCAATCAACGGGAACTCCTTCTGCGACCAGGTCTTGGTCACATCAAACGGGTTCTCGTAGTGCGCCGCGGCTTGTGCCTCAGTCATGATCTGAATGCACACGCTCCACTTCGGAAAATCGCCGCGCTCGATCGCATTGAACAGGTCGCGCTGAGCGTAATCCGGGTCGGTACCGGCCAAGCGTGCCGCCTCTGCCGGCGCGAGGTTCTTGATGCCCTGCTTGGTCTTGTAGTGCCACTTGACCCAGTGCCGCTCTCCCTTGGCGTTGATCAGGCTGTAGGTGTGACTGCCAAAGCCGTGCATATGACGGTAGCCGTCTGGAATACCGCGATCGGAAAACAGGATGGTCACCTGGTGCAAGGCCTCAGGCGAGTGCGACCAGAAATCCCACATCATCTGGGCACTTTTCAGATTGCTCTGGGGAAGGCGTTTCTGGGTGTGGATAAAGTCGGGAAACTTCAGTGGGTCGCGAATGAAGAATACCGGGGTGTTGTTGCCCACGATGTCCCAGTTGCCTTCCTCCGTGTAGAACTTGAGGGCGAAGCCGCGAGGGTCACGCTCGGTATCAGCCGATCCACGTTCACCGCCCACGGTGGAGAAACGCAGGAAGGTCGGAGTCTTCTTGCCAACTGCTTCAAACAGCTTCGCGCTGGTGTATTGGGTGATATCGCGAGAGACAGTGAAAGTGCCATAGGCACCCGAGCCCTTGGCGTGCACACGACGCTCAGGAATATTCTCACGGTTGAAATGGGCAAGCTTTTCGATCAGGTGAAAATCGTCGAGAAGCAGCGGGCCCCGAGGGCCGGCGGAGCGGGAATTCTGGTTGTCAGCGACAGGAGCGCCACTAGCGGTTGTAAGAGTTTTGGTCTGGCTCATGCACAATCTTCCTCTGTCAGTCTGTGAAACTGCCGGCTAATCGGCTGACAAGGAGTATTGATCACCAGTGTTACAACATCCAATGCATTACACATTAGTTAACGATAGAAATATCTAATACATGCAGACACAAAAAACCGGGCACTAGGCCCGGTTCCTTGTTTCAGACTGACGTCTTACTCAGCGGATACAGCTTCACCGCCGACAGCACGATCAACCAGTTCAACGTACGCCATAGGAGCGTTGTCGCCAGCGCGGAAACCGCACTTGAGGATGCGCAGGTAGCCACCCTCACGGGTAGCGTAACGCTTGCCCAGGTCGTTGAAGAGCTTACCAACGATAGCTTTCGAACGAGTACGGTCGAAAGCCAGACGGCGGTTAGCCAGGCTGTCTGTCTTGGCCAAAGTGATCAGCGGCTCGGCAACGCGGCGCAGTTCTTTAGCTTTCGGCAGTGTAGTTTTGATCAGCTCGTGCTCGAACAGCGACACCGCCATGTTCTGGAACATGGCCTTGCGGTGCGAGCTGGTGCGGCTCAGGTGACGCCCACTTTTACGATGACGCATGGTTCATTCCTTACCAAACACAACGTTCGGTGATTACGACGATCAGGCAGTCGCCTTGTCGTCCTTCTTAAGACTTGCAGGCGGCCAGTTGTCGAGGCGCATGCCGAGGGACAGACCGCGGGAGGCCAGAACGTCCTTGATTTCGGTCAAGGATTTCTTACCCAGGTTCGGAGTCTTCAACAGTTCTACTTCGGTACGCTGAATCAGGTCGCCGATGTAGTAAATGTTTTCCGCCTTAAGGCAGTTAGCCGAACGTACAGTCAGTTCCAGATCGTCAACCGGGCGAAGCAGGATCGGATCGATCTCGTCTTCCTGCTCGACTACCACTGGCTCACTGTCACCTTTGAGGTCGACGAACGCAGCCAACTGCTGTTGCAGGATGGTTGCAGCACGACGGATAGCCTCTTCAGGATCCAGAGTACCGTTGGTTTCCAGATCAATAACCAGCTTGTCCAGGTTAGTACGCTGCTCGACACGGGCGTTTTCCACCACGTATGCGATGCGGCGAACCGGGCTGAACGAAGAGTCGAGCTGCAAGCGACCAATGCTGCGGCTTTCGTCTTCATCGCTCTGACGCGAGTCGGCCGGTTCATAACCACGACCACGAGCTACTACGAGCTTCATGTTCAGGGCGCCGTTAGACGCCAGGTTAGCGATTACGTGATCGGGGTTAACGATCTCGACATCATGATCCAGCTGAATATCGGCAGCGGTAACCACCCCCGAACCCTTCTTCGACAAGGTCAGCGTAACTTCGTCACGGCCGTGCAGCTTGATAGCCAGACCTTTAAGGTTCAACAGGATTTCAATTACGTCTTCCTGTACACCTTCGATGGCGCTGTACTCGTGGAGCACACCGTCAATCTCGGCCTCGACTACTGCACAGCCGGGCATTGAGGACAACAGGATGCGGCGCAGCGCGTTGCCCAGGGTGTGGCCAAAGCCACGCTCGAGAGGCTCGAGAGTGATCTTGGCGCGGGTTGGACTGACAACCTGCACATCAATGTGGCGGGGTGTCAGGAACTCATTTACCGAAATCTGCATGGATGCACCTATTTTCTAGCCCTTACTTGGAGTAGAGCTCGACAATCAGGCTTTCGTTGATGTCGGCGGACAGATCACTGCGAGCTGGAACGTTCTTGAAAACGCCCGACTTCTTCTCAGTGTCTACTTCTACCCATTCTACGCGGCCACGTTGAGCACACAGATCGAGAGCTTGGACAATGCGAAGTTGATTTTTTGCTTTCTCGCGAACAGCGACCACGTCACCAGCACGAACCTGGTAGGACGGAACGTTAACGGTCTGACCGTTTACGCTGATCGACTTGTGCGATACCAGCTGACGGGACTCGGCACGAGTAGAACCGAAGCCCATGCGGTATACAACGTTGTCCAGACGGCATTCGAGCAGTTGCAACAGGTTTTCGCCGGTTGCGCCCTTCTTGCCAGCTGCTTGTTTGTAGTAGCCGCTGAATTGACGCTCAAGTACGCCGTAGATACGACGGACTTTTTGCTTTTCACGCAGCTGAGTACCGTAGTCGGACTGACGACCACGACGCTGGCCGTGGATGCCAGGAGCTGCTTCGATGTTGCACTTGGATTCGATCGCGCGCACGCCGCTCTTCAGGAAGAGATCGGTGCCTTCGCGACGAGCCAGTTTGCATTTTGGACCAATGTAACGAGCCATTCTTTACAATCTCCTGGATTACACGCGGCGCTTCTTCGGCGGACGGCACCCGTTGTGCGGGATTGGCGTCACGTCGGTGATGCTGGCGATCTTGTAGCCACAGCCGTTCAAAGCGCGGACTGCGGATTCACGACCTGGACCTGGGCCCTTGACGTTAACGTCGAGGTTCTTCAGGCCATATTCCAGCGCAGCTTGACCAGCACGTTCAGCAGCTACTTGAGCAGCAAACGGGGTGGACTTGCGAGAACCGCGGAAACCCGAACCACCGGAGGTTGCCCAGGAAAGAGCGTTACCTTGACGGTCGGTGATGGTCACGATGGTGTTGTTGAAAGACGCGTGGATGTGGGCGATGCCATCAACCACTGTCTTTTTAATCTTTTTACGAGGACGAGCAGCAGGTTTTGCCATGACTAAATTCCTGTCGATTCGCTGGTGCGATTACTTGCGGATCGGCTTACGCGGACCTTTGCGAGTACGCGCGTTGGTCTTGGTACGCTGACCGCGCACTGGAAGACCACGACGATGGCGCAGACCGCGGTAGCAGCCCAGATCCATCAAGCGTTTGATTTTCATGTTGATTTCGCGACGCAGGTCACCTTCAGTGGTGAACTTCGCCACTTCGCCACGCAGCTGTTCAATTTGCTCGTCGCTCAGATCCTTGATCTTCGCAGCTGGGTTGACCCCAGTCACCGCACAGATTTTCTGTGCAGTAGTGCGACCAACACCATAGATGTAGGTCAGCGAGATAACAGTATGCTTGTTATCTGGAATGTTAACGCCTGCAATACGGGCCATTCAGTGGGACTCCAATTGACAGCTACCTACGCCCCGGAAGCCAAGAAATAGGGCGCGAGATAATATCGCTGTAATAACAAATAATCAACCCGGCAGCGCACTAGCTGCCGGGCTTGAAGCACAATCACACTCAGCCTTGGCGCTGTTTGTGACGCGGTTCCGCGCTGCAAATTACTCGAACAACACCTTCGCGGCGAATAATCTTGCAGTTACGGCACAGCTTTTTCACCGATGCACGAACTTTCATCACCAACTCCTCGAACCTTATGGATTAGCGCAGCATTCCGCTGCCGTAACCCTTCAGGTTGGCTTTCTTCATCAGGGATTCGTACTGGTGGGAAACGAGGTGCGATTGTACTTGCGACATAAAGTCCATAACAACCACGACCACGATCAGCAACGAGGTCCCGCCAAGGTAGAACGGAACGTTTGCAGCAACCACCAGGAACTGGGGCAACAGGCACACGGCCGTCATATATAGAGCACCGAACATGGTCAAGCGGGTCAGTACGCCATCAATGTAGCGCGCCGACTGCTCACCTGGACGGATGCCCGGAATAAAGGCACCGGACTTCTTCAGGTTTTCCGCTACGTCTTTCGGATTGAACATCAACGCCGTATAGAAGAAGCAGAAGAAAATAATCCCTGCACTAAACAGCAGAATATTCAACGGCTGACCAGGAGCGATCGACTGCGAGATGTCCTGCAACCAGCCCATACCTTCAGACTGACCGAACCAGGCACCCAACGAAGCCGGAAACAGCAAAATGCTGCTCGCGAAGATAGCAGGAATAACACCGGCCATATTCACTTTCAGCGGCAAGTGGCTGGTCTGCGCAGCAAACACCTTACGGCCCTGCTGACGCTTGGCGTAGTGAACAGCAATACGACGCTGGCCACGCTCAATGAACACCACGAAACCGATAATCGCTACTGCCAGCAAACCGATCGCAACCAGGGCAAAAATATTGATATCACCCTGACGTGCAGACTCGAAAGACTGCCCGATCGCTCTCGGAAGACCGGCGACGATACCTGCGAAAATCAACATCGAGATACCGTTGCCAACACCACGCTCAGTAATCTGCTCACCCAGCCACATCATGAACATCGCACCAGCCACAAAAGTGGATACCGCGACGAAATGGAAGCCAAAGTCACCAGTGAACGCAACGCCCTGCCCCGCCAGACCAACGGACATGCCGATGGCCTGAACCAGAGCTAGGACGACAGTGCCGTAGCGGGTGTACTGGCTGATCTTGCGACGGCCAGCTTCACCTTCCTTCTTCAACTGCTCCAGCTGCGGGCTGACGGCTGTCATCAGTTGCATGATGATCGATGCCGAGATATACGGCATGATCCCCAGCGCAAAGATGCTCATCCGTTCCAGCGCGCCGCCGGAAAACATGTTGAACAAGCTAAGAATGGTCCCCTCATTCTGTCGAAACAGGTCTGCGAGTCGGTCAGGGTTGATACCTGGTACCGGGATGTGTGCGCCTATTCGGTAGACGATAATCGCCAGGAACAGAAAACGCAGACGAGCCCAGAGTTCAGACATACCGCCTTTGCCGAGCGCAGAGAGAGCACCTTGCTTAGCCATTTATTCCTCGAACTTGCCGCCAGCTGCTTCGATAGCCGCGCGCGCACCTTTGGTGGCGGCGATACCCTTGATGGTCACAGCGCGAGTAACTTCGCCGGACAGCATGATTTTCACACGCTGGACGTTTTGGTTAATCACGTTGGCATCTTTCAGGGACTGCACAGTGACGATGTCGCCTTCCACTTTAGCCAGCTCGGACAGACGCACTTCTGCGCGGTCCATGGCTTTCAGGGAAACGAAACCGAACTTTGGCAGGCGACGATGCAGCGGCTGTTGACCGCCTTCAAAGCCTGGAGCAATGGTACCACCGGAGCGGGAAGTCTGACCTTTGTGACCACGGCCACCAGTCTTACCCAAACCACTACCGATACCACGGCCCGGACGATGCTTTTCGCGACGGGAACCCGGCGCTGGACTCAGATCATTGAGTTTCATCGATTAACCCTCGACACGCAGCATGTAGTAAGCCTTGTTGATCATCCCGCGGTTCTCGGGAGTATCCTGGACTTCTACAGTGTGACCGATGCGACGCAGACCCAGACCCTTAACGCACAGTTTGTGGTTAGGGATACGGCCGGTCATGCTTTTGATCAGCGTTACTTTAACGGTAGCCATGATCAGATGATCTCCTGGACGCTTTTGCCACGCTTGGCGGCAATGGATTCAGGGGACTGCATTGCTTTCAAACCCTTGAAAGTGGCGTGAACCACGTTTACTGGGTTAGTCGAGCCATAGCACTTGGCCAGAACGTTCTGAACACCAGCAACTTCGAGAACAGCACGCATAGCGCCGCCAGCGATGATACCGGTACCTTCAGATGCAGGCTGCATGTACACCTTGGAAGCGCCGTGAGCGGACTTCATAGCGTATTGCAGAGTGGTGCCGTTCAGATCAACTTGGATCATGTTGCGGCGAGCAGCTTCCATTGCCTTCTGGATCGCAGCAGGCACTTCACGCGACTTGCCACGGCCGAAGCCAACACGGCCCTTACCATCACCAACCACGGTCAACGCGGTGAAAGTGAAGATACGGCCGCCTTTAACGGTTTTGGCTACGCGGTTAACTTGAACCAGCTTCTCGATGTAGCCTTCGTCGCGCTTTTGGTCGTTATTTGACATAACTTAGAACTCCAGCCCAGCTTCACGAGCAGCATCAGCCAGCGCCTTGACGCGGCCGTGGTACTTGAAGCCAGAGCGGTCGAAAGCCACCTGCGAGACGCCAGCGGCTTTTGCACGCGTAGCGACCAGCTGGCCAACCTTAGTGGCCGCGTCGATGTTGCCAGTGGCGCCATCACGCAGTTCTTTATCCAAAGTCGAGGCACTTGCCAGGACTTTGTTGCCGTCGGCCGAAATGACCTGGGCGTAGATGTGCTGCGAAGAGCGGAACACGCAGAGACGCACGACTTCGAGTTCGTGCATTTTCAGGCGTGCTTTGCGAGCGCGACGCAGTCGAGTAACTTTTTTGTCGGTCATTTGCTATGCCCTACTTCTTCTTGGCTTCTTTACGACGGACGACTTCGTCCGCGTAGCGCACACCTTTACCTTTGTAAGGCTCTGGTGGACGGAAGTCGCGGATCTCAGCGGCCACTTGACCTACCAGCTGCTTATCGATGCCCCGGATCAGGATATCGGTCTGGCTAGGAGTCTCAGCGGTGATGCCTTCCGGCAGTTCGTAATCCACTGGATGCGAGAAGCCGAGGGCCAGGTTCAGCACTGTGCCTTTTGCTTGTGCCTTGTAACCAACACCGACCAGCTGGAGCTTGCGCTCGAAGCCTTGGCTTACGCCTTGGACCATGTTGTTTACCAGAGCACGAGTGGTACCGGCCATTGCACGAGTTTGTTGATCGCCATTGCGAGCAGCGAAACGCAGCTCACCAGCTTCCTCAACAATTTCAACGGACGAGTGAACGTTCAGTTCGAGAGTGCCCTTGGCACCCTTCACCGAAAGCTGTTGGCCGGCGAATTTAACTTCGACACCAGCTGGCAGCTTAACGGGGTTCTTAGCGACGCGAGACATGCTTATCCCCCCTTAGAACACAGTGCAAAGAACTTCGCCGCCGACACCGGCAGCGCGCGCAGCACGATCAGTCATCACACCTTTGTTGGTGGAGACGATAGACACGCCAAGACCGCCACGAACTTTCGGCAGCTCTTCAACGGACTTGTACTGACGCAGGCCTGGACGGCTAACGCGCTTCACTTCTTCGATGACCGGACGGCCTTCGAAGTACTTCAGCTCGATGGACAGCAGAGGCTTGATTTCGCTGCTGATCTGATAACCCGCGATGTAACCTTCGTCCTTCAGGACTTTTGCTACAGCCACCTTCAGCGTGGAAGACGGCATGCTTACGACGGACTTTTCAGCCATCTGGGCATTACGGATTCGAGTTAGCATGTCCGCTAACGGGTCCTGCATACTCATGGGCTAGATGCTCCTGATACAAAAAGAATTAGCCTTGCGGCTACAACTGTCGCCGAGAAATTCCGGGCAAAAAAACACGGGCTCAGGCGAGCCGGTCATTCTAGACACACCCCAGAAATGAATCAAGCCCCAAAAGGGGCTTGATTCACGCTCAAGGCCACCGGCGATCGGGATCTTGCGAGCCCGAACACCGCGACTTCGATAGCTATTACCAGCTGGCTTTAACCAGACCTGGTACGTCACCACGCATTGCAGCTTCACGCAGCTTGTTACGGCCCAGGCCGAACTTGCGGTAAACGCCGTGCGGACGACCAGTCAGGCGGCAGCGGTTACGCATGCGCGAGGCGCTGGCGTCACGTGGCTGCTTCTGCAGAGCTACGGTAGCTTCCCAACGAGCTTCTGGACTTGCGTTCAGATCCACGATGATAGCTTTCAGCGCTGCACGCTTGGTGGCGTACTTGGCAACGGTGAGCTGACGCTTCAGCTCACGGTTTTTCATGCTCTTCTTGGCCATTTTCCTACTCCAATCAGTTGCGGAACGGGAATTTGAAAGCACGCAGCAGAGCGCGGCCTTCGTCATCGTTCTTAGCAGTGGTGGTCAGGGTAATGTCCAGACCGCGGAGAGCATCGATCTTGTCGTAATCGATTTCCGGGAAAATGATCTGCTCTTTGACACCCATGCTGTAGTTGCCACGACCGTCGAAGGACTTGGCATTCAGGCCGCGGAAGTCGCGAACCCGAGGCAGGGAGATCGACAGCAGACGATCCAGGAACTCGTACATACGCTCACGGCGCAGGGTCACTTTGACGCCGATCGGCCATCCTTCGCGGACTTTGAAGCCAGCGATGGATTTACGAGCGTAGGTCACAACGACTTTCTGGCCGGTGATCTTTTCCAGGTCAGCAACAGCATGCTCGATGACTTTTTTGTCGCCGATCGCTTCGCCCAGACCCATGTTCAGGGTGATTTTGGTAACGCGCGGAACTTCCATCACGTTCGAAAGCTTAAGTTCTTCCTTAAGTTTCGGAGCGATTTCCTTCCGGTAAATCTCTTTTAGTCGTGCCATGGTCTTCTACCTAGCAGTGTTCAAGCATCAACCGCTTTTTGGGTCGACTTGAAGACACGAATTTTTTTGCCGTCTTCTACTTTGAAACCAACGCGGTCAGCCTTGTTGGTTTCGCCGTTGAAAATGGCGACGTTGGAAGCGTGCAGTGGCGCTTCTTTCTCGACGATACCGCCCTGTACGCCCGACATCGGGTTAGGCTTGGTATGACGCTTGACCAGGTTCAGGCCACCGACGACCAGACGGTCATCAGCCAGAACCTTAAGCACCTTACCGCGCTTACCTTTGTCTTTGCCGGCGATCACGATGATCTCGTCGTCACGACGAATCTTTTGCATGTCGGATCTCCTTACAGCACTTCTGGGGCGAGCGAGACGATCTTCATGAACTTCTCAGTACGAAGTTCACGGGTCACTGGCCCAAAGATACGGGTGCCGATCGGCTCTTGCTTGTTGTTCAACAGAACAGCAGCGTTGCCATCAAAGCGGATGATGGAGCCGTCTGCACGACGAACACCGTGGCGAGTGCGGACTACAACAGCAGTCATCACTTGGCCTTTCTTCACCTTACCGCGAGGAATTGCTTCCTTGACGGTCACTTTGATGATGTCACCGATACCAGCGTAACGACGATGGGAGCCACCCAGCACCTTGATGCACATAACGCGGCGAGCGCCGCTGTTATCGGCCACATCGAGCATGGATTGAGTCTGAATCATATAATTTCTCCGACCCCTAGCCCTTAGACTTCCACAGCGCGTTCGAGAACATCAACCAGGGCCCAAGACTTGGTCTTGGCCATCGGACGAGTTTCACGAATAGTGACTTTGTCGCCGATGTGGCACTGATTGGTTTCGTCGTGCGCGTGCAGCTTAGTCGAACGCTTAACGTATTTACCGTAGATAGGGTGCTTAACGCGACGCTCGATCAGAACGGTGATGGTCTTGTCCATCTTGTCGCTGACAACACGGCCAGTCAGCGTACGGACAGTTTTTTCGGCTTCAGCCATGATTACTTACCTGCCTGCTGGTTGAGCACAGTCTTCACGCGAGCGATGTCACGCTTAACTTGCGAGAGCAGATGAGACTGCCCCAACTGGCCAGTTGCCTTCTGCATACGCAGATTGAACTGGTCGCGCAGCAGGCCGAGCAGTTGCTCGTTCAGCTGCTGTGCGGATTTTTCACGAAGTTCATTCGCTTTCATCACATCACCGTCCGTTTAACAAAGGAGGTGGCGAGCGGCAGCTTTGCAGCAGCCAGGGCGAAAGCCTCACGCGCCAGCTCTTCAGAAACACCCTCGATTTCATACAGGACTTTGCCTGGCTGAATCTGGGCAACCCAGTATTCGACGTTACCCTTACCTTTACCCATCCGAACTTCGAGTGGTTTTTTGGAAATAGGCTTGTCCGGGAATACACGGATCCAGATCTTGCCACCACGTTTTACGTGACGGGTCAGAGCACGACGCGCTGACTCGATCTGACGAGCGGTGAGACGACCACGAGCAACAGACTTCAGCGCGAACTCGCCGAAGCTGACTTTGCTACCGCGCAATGCCAGACCACGGTTGTGGCCGGTCATTTGCTTGCGGAACTTCGTACGCTTTGGTTGCAACATTTGGCGTACCCCTTACTTAGCAGCTTTTTTACGAGGCGCAGGTGCTTGCGGCTTCAGCTCTTCTTGGCGACCACCAATTACTTCGCCTTTGAAGATCCAAACCTTCACACCGATCACACCGTAAGTGGTGTGAGCTTCGTAGGTGGCATAGTCGATATCGGCACGCAGGGTGTGCAGTGGCACACGACCTTCGCGATACCATTCAGTACGTGCGATTTCAGCACCGCCGAGACGACCGCTCACTTGGATTTTGATGCCTTTGGCACCAATGCGCATGGCGTTCTGTACAGCGCGCTTCATAGCACGACGGAACATTACGCGACGCTCCAGCTGCTGAGCTACGCTCTGCGCAACCAGCATACCGTCGAGCTCCGGCTTGCGGATCTCTTCGATATTGATGTGCACAGGCACACCCATTTGCTTGGTCAGGTCCTGACGCAGCTTCTCAACATCTTCACCTTTCTTGCCGATCACGATGCCGGGACGAGCGGTGTGGATGGTGATGCGTGCAGTTTGAGCCGGACGATGGATATCGATACGGCTTACGGACGCGCTTTTTAGTTTGTCTTGGAGATACTCACGCACATTCAGATCTGCGAGCAAATAGTCCGCATAAGTCCGACCGTCTGCGTACCAGACGGAGGTGTGCTCCTTGACGATTCCCAGGCGAATGCCAATGGGATGTACTTTCTGACCCATCTCTTCGACTCCGTTACTTGTCAGCAACCTTGACAGTGATATGGCAAGACCGCTTGACGATGCGATCAGCACGGCCTTTGGCACGTGGCATGATGCGCTTCAGCGAACGCCCTTCGTTGACGAAAACGGTGGAGACCTTCAGGTCATCAACGTCTGCGCCTTCGTTATGCTCGGCGTTGGCTACGGCCGACTCCAGCACTTTCTTCATGATCTCGGCGGCTTTCTTACTGCTGAAAGCCAACAGGTTGAGCGCTTCGCCCACCTTCTTCCCGCGGATCTGGTCGGCGACCAAGCGGGCTTTCTGGGCGGAGATTCGAGCGCCCGACAACTTAGCGGCTACTTCCATCATTCCTTACCCCTTAACGCTTGGCTTTCTTGTCAGCCACGTGCCCGCGATATGTACGGGTACCGGCGAACTCGCCCAGTTTGTGGCCGACCATGTCTTCGTTCACGAGAACTGGAACATGTTGACGACCGTTATGCACAGCAATGGTCAGACCGACCATTTGTGGCAGGATCATGGAACGGCGCGACCAGGTCTTAACTGGTTTGCGATCGTTCTTTTCCGCCGCCACTTCGATCTTCTTCAGTAGGTGAAGATCAATAAAAGGACCTTTTTTCAGAGAACGTGGCACTGTCGTATCCCTCTATTTACTTGCGACGACGGACGATCATTTTGTCGGTACGCTTATTACCACGAGTCTTCGCGCCCTTAGTCGGGAAGCCCCATGGCGATACCGGATGACGACCACCAGAGGTACGACCTTCACCACCACCATGTGGGTGGTCAACCGGGTTCATGGCAACACCACGAACGGTTGGGCGAACGCCACGCCAGCGTTTGGCACCAGCTTTACCCAGCGAACGCAGGCTGTGCTCGGAGTTCGAGACTTCGCCCAGGGTCGCACGGCACTCAGCCAGCACTTTACGCATTTCACCAGAGCGCAGACGCAGGGTCACGTAGACACCTTCGCGAGCGACCAGCTGAGCCGAAGCACCAGCCGAACGAGCGATTTGCGCGCCTTTACCTGGCTTCAGTTCGATGCCGTGTACGGTGCTACCAACTGGGATGTTGCGCAGTTGCAGAGCGTTGCCCGGCTTGATCGGCGCCAAAGCACCTGCGATCAGCTGGTCGCCAGCACTCACACCCTTAGGGGCGATGATGTAGCGACGCTCGCCATCTGCGTACAGCAGCAGAGCGATGTGAGCAGTACGGTTTGGATCGTATTCGATACGCTCGACAGTGGCAGCGATGCCATCTTTGTCGTTGCGACGGAAGTCGACCAGACGGTAATGCTGCTTATGACCACCACCAACGTGACGAGTGGTAATACGGCCATTGTTGTTACGACCACCAGACTTCGACTTCTTCTCGAGCAGCGGTGCGTGAGGAGCGCCTTTATGCAGCTCCTGGTTGACCACCTTGACCACAAAACGGCGGCCAGGGGAAGTCGGTTTGCATTTAACGATTGCCATGATGCACCCCTTCCTTACTCAGCACTGCTGCTGAAATCGAGATCTTGGCCTGGCTGAAGGGAGATAACTGCCTTCTTCCAGTCATTACGCTTGCCCAGACCGCGAGCGGTACGCTTGCTCTTACCCAGAACATTCAGGGTAGTAACGCGCTCCACTTTCACGCTGAACAGGCTTTCGACGGCCTTCTTGATTTCCAGCTTGGTTGCATCAGTAGCAACCTTGAAAACGAACTGGCCTTTCTTGTCTGCCAGAACCGTAGCCTTCTCGGAAACGTGCGGGCCAAGCAGAACTTTAAATACGCGTTCCTGGTTCATCCCAGCAGCTCCTCGAATTTCTTCACGGCCGACACAGTGATCAACACTTTGTCGTATGCGATCAGACTAACTGGATCGGAACCTTGCACGTCACGTACATCAACGTGAGGCAGGTTACGAGCAGCCAGGTACAGGTTCTGATCAACAGCGTCCGACACGATCAGAACGTCGGTCAGGCTCATGTTGTTCAGTTTGCCCAGCAGATCTTTGGTCTTCGGAGTTTCAACAGCGAAATCCTGAACCACGACCAGACGATCAGTACGCACCAGCTCAGCAAGGATGGAACGCATTGCTGCGCGATACATCTTCTTGTTCAGCTTCTGGGAGTGATCCTGAGGACGAGCTGCAAAAGTGGTACCGCCGCCACGCCAGATTGGGCTACGGATAGTACCGGCACGAGCACGGCCAGTACCTTTCTGACGCCATGGGCGCTTGCCGCCACCGGAAACGTCGGAACGGGTCTTTTGCTGCTTGCTACCTTGACGGCCGCCGGCCATGTAGGCCACGACTGCTTGGTGAACCAGCGTCTCGTTGAATTCGCCGCCAAATGTCAGTTCGGAAACTTCGATCGCTTGAGCGTCATTTACATTTAATTGCATGTCAGCTTCCCCTTAACCGCGAGCCTTGGCCGCCGGACGTACAACCAGGTTGCCGCCAGTAGCGCCAGGAACAGCACCCTTGACCAACAACAGATTGCGTTCAGCGTCGACGCGCACTACTTCCAGGGACTGCACGGTCACGCGCTCAGCGCCCATATGACCGGACATTTTTTTGCCCTTGAATACACGACCAGGAGTCTGGCACTGGCCAATAGAGCCCGGGACGCGGTGGGAAACGGAGTTACCGTGGGTGTTATCTTGACCGCGGAAATTCCAACGCTTGATGGTACCGGCGAAGCCTTTACCTTTCGACTGACCGGTAACATCTACCAGTTGGCCAGCTGCGAAGATTTCTGCATTGATCAGATCGCCAGCTTGGTATTCGCCTTCTTCAAGACGGAATTCCCAAACGCCACGACCAGCAGCAACGTTCGCTTTAGCGAAGTGACCTGCTTGAGCAGCAGTCACGCGCGAAGCACGACGCTCACCTACAGTGACTTGCACTGCACGATAGCCATCGGTTTCTTCAGTTTTGAACTGGGTGACGCGATTCGGCTCGATCTCAATGACCGTGACCGGAATGGAGACACCTTCTTCGGTGAAAATACGGGTCATACCGCATTTACGACCGACTACACCAATAGTCATGTTGTAAACCTCATGAGTGTACGGGGCTTTCACCCGCTATGGCCGCCCATTTCAGAGCGTTACACGACTAAGACCGAGTCTTAGCCGAGGCTGATCTGCACTTCCACACCTGCCGCAAGATCAAGCTTCATAAGTGCGTCAACGGTTTTATCCGTTGGCTGGACGATGTCCAGGACACGCTTATGAGTACGGATCTCGTACTGGTCACGCGCGTCTTTGTTGACGTGCGGAGAGACCAGAACGGTGAACCGCTCTTTACGGGTAGGCAGTGGAATTGGACCACGCACTTGAGCACCAGTACGTTTCGCGGTTTCCACGATTTCCTGGGTGGATTGGTCGATCAGGCGATGGTCGAAAGCCTTCAACCTGATACGGATTTGCTGATTTTGCATTGGATTTCAGACTCCAGGCTGCTATTCCCACCGGGCGCAATACGCCCGTTAAAAGGAGGCGCAATTCTATAGACGGCCCCACAGAGTGTCAACCCAATAAAAAAGCCCCCGCAAGCGGGGGCTTCTTCATGAGTCGTCGATTACTCGATGACTTTGGCTACGACGCCGGCGCCGACGGTACGACCGCCTTCACGGATAGCGAAACGCAGACCATCTTCCATCGCGATGGTTTTGATCAGAGTGACAGTCATCTGGATGTTGTCACCTGGCATTACCATTTCAACGCCTTCTGGCAGCTCGCAGTTACCAGTCACGTCAGTAGTACGGAAGTAGAACTGTGGACGGTAGCCTTTGAAGAACGGAGTATGACGGCCGCCTTCTTCTTTGCTCAGAACGTAAACTTCAGCGGTGAACTTGGTGTGAGGCTTAACGGTGCCTGGCTTAACCAGAACCTGACCACGCTCAACGTCGTCACGCTTGGTACCACGCAGCAGAACGCCGCAGTTCTCGCCAGCACGACCTTCGTCGAGCAGTTTGCGGAACATTTCAACGCCAGTGCAGGTAGTTTTCTGAGTGTCGCGCAGACCAACGATCTCAACTTCTTCCTGGATGCGAACGATACCACGCTCAACACGGCCAGTTACCACGGTGCCACGACCGGAGATCGAGAATACGTCTTCGATTGGCATCAGGAACGGCTTGTCGATAGCACGCTCTGGCTCTGGGATGTAGGTGTCCAGAGTTTCTACCAGACGCTTAACAGCGGTGGTACCCATTTCGTTGTCGTCTTGGCCGTTCAGAGCCATCAGAGCCGAACCGATGATGATCGGAGTGTCGTCACCTGGGAAATCGTAAGTGCTCAGCAGATCGCGCACTTCCATCTCAACCAGTTCCAGCAGCTCAGCGTCGTCAACCATGTCAGCCTTGTTCAGGAAGACAACGATGTACGGAACGCCTACCTGACGGGACAGCAGGATGTGCTCACGAGTTTGTGGCATCGGACCATCGGCAGCCGAGCAAACCAGGATCGCGCCGTCCATCTGGGCAGCACCGGTGATCATGTTTTTGACGTAGTCGGCGTGACCTGGGCAGTCAACGTGCGCGTAGTGACGAATGTGCGAATCGTACTCTACGTGAGCAGTGTTGATGGTGATACCACGAGCCTTTTCTTCTGGGGCGCTGTCGATCTTGTCGAAGTCAACACGAGCCGAACCGAAAACTTCGGAGCAAACGCGAGTCAGAGCAGCAGTCAGAGTGGTTTTACCGTGGTCAACGTGACCGATGGTGCCAACGTTGACGTGCGGTTTGTTACGTTCAAATTTTTCTTTAGCCACGACAATAAACTCCTAGCCTAAAGGGGAGACTGAATCAGCCTTGTTTTTTAACGAGAGCTTCGACGATGTTCGACGGAGCTTCGGCGTATTTGGAGAATTCCATGGAGTAGCTCGCGCGACCCTGAGACATGGAACGAACGTCAGTTGCATAACCGAACATTTCACCCAGTGGTACCTCGGCGCGGATCACCTTGCCGGACACCGAGTCATCCATACCCTGAATCAGACCACGACGACGGTTCAGGTCACCCATCACGTCACCCATGTAGTCCTCTGGGGTTACTACTTCAACCTTCATGATCGGCTCGAGCACAACACCGCCGCCCTTCTGGGCCAGCTGCTTGGTCGCCATGGAGGCCGCCACCTTGAACGCCATCTCGTTGGAGTCGACGTCGTGGTAGGAACCATCGAACACGGTAGCCTTCAGGCCGATCAGCGGATAGCCGGCAACGACGCCGTTCTTCATCTGCTCTTCGATACCCTTCTGGATAGCCGGGATGTATTCCTTAGGAACCACACCACCAACAACTTCGTTGGTGAAGACCAGACCTTCGGTGATGTTGCCGCTCGCGTCGACGTCCGGCTCCGAGAAACGGATCCAGCAGTGACCGAACTGACCACGACCACCCGATTGACGAACGAACTTGCCTTCGATCTCAACGTTGCTCTTGGTGATCTTCTCGCGGTACGAAACCTGCGGCTTGCCGATGTTGGCTTCGACGTTGAACTCGCGCTTCATGCGGTCAACGAGGATATCCAGGTGCAGCTCACCCATACCGGAAATGATGGTCTGACCAGTCTCTTCGTCAGTCTTGACGCGGAACGACGGGTCTTCCTGAGCCAGTTTGCCCAGTGCAATACCCATCTTCTCCTGGTCCTGCTTGGTTTTCGGCTCTACTGCCACCGAAATTACAGGCTCAGGGAAGTCCATACGCTCAAGAATGATCTGCTTGTCGAGATCGCACAAAGTATCACCAGTGGTGACGTCCTTCATGCCGATCAGGGCAGCGATATCGCCTGCACGTACTTCCTTGATCTCTTCACGCTGGTTGGCGTGCATCTGCACCATACGACCAACGCGCTCTTTCTTGCCCTTGACCGAGTTGATCACGGAGTCGCCCGAGCTCAGGAAGCCCGAGTAAACGCGCACGAAAGTCAGAGTACCAACGAACGGGTCGGTAGCGATCTTGAATGCCAGAGCCGAGAACGGTTCAGCATCATCAGCGTGACGCTCGTCGTAATCCGCCTCTACCAGCTCATCCTTCGGCTTCTCGATGAGGTCCGGGTGGATGCCCTTGATCGCCGGGATCTCGGTAGGAGCAGGCAGGAAGTCGATAACGGCGTCGAGAACCAGGGGAACACCCTTGTTCTTGAACGAAGAACCGCAGACAGCCGGAACGATCTCGCTCGCCAGGGTGCGCGCACGCAGGCCAGCCTTGATCTCTTCTGGAGTCAGGTCACCTTCTTCAAGGTACTTGTTCATCAGCTCTTCGTTGGCTTCAGCAGCGGCTTCAACCATGTTGGAGCGCCACTCGGTAGCCAGGTCCAGCATATCAGCAGGAATTTCTTCCTCGCGATAGGTAGTACCCTTGTCGTCGTCGTTCCAGTAGATAGCCTTCATCTTGATCAGATCAACCTGACCTTCGAAGTTATCTTCAGCGCCGATAGCCAGCTGAACCGGAACCGGGGTGTGGCCCAGGCGATTCTTGATCTGACCAACAACGCGCAGGAAGTTAGCACCAGCACGGTCCATCTTGTTCACGTAAACAACACGTGGGACGCCGTACTTGTTGGCTTGACGCCATACGGTTTCGGACTGAGGCTCAACACCGGAAGTACCGCAGAACACAACGACCGCGCCGTCGAGTACGCGCAGAGAGCGCTCTACTTCAATGGTGAAGTCTACGTGGCCTGGGGTATCGATAACGTTGACACGATAGTTATCGTATTGGCCGCGCGAACCTTTCCAGAAGGTAGTTACAGCAGCGGAGGTAATGGTGATACCACGCTCCTGCTCCTGCACCATCCAGTCGGTGGTAGCAGCGCCGTCATGCACCTCACCCATCTTGTGGCTGAGACCTGTGTAAAACAGGATCCGCTCGGTAGTGGTAGTCTTGCCCGCGTCAACGTGGGCACAGATACCGATGTTACGGTAGCGGTTGATTGCTGTAGTACGAGCCATAAAGCCCTCGCAAAATGAATGATGCTGAGATTAGAAGCGGTAGTGCGAGAAAGCCTTGTTGGCTTCAGCCATACGGTGAACGTCTTCACGCTTCTTAACTGCAGCACCTTTGCCTTCGGCAGCGTCCAGCAGTTCGCCAGCCAAACGCAGAGCCATAGACTTCTCGCCGCGCTTGCGGGCGAAGTCTACCAACCAGCGCATTGCCAGAGCGTTACGACGGGACGGACGAACTTCGACCGGAACCTGGTAAGTAGCACCGCCTACACGGCGCGACTTCACTTCGACCAGCGGAGCGATGGCGTCGAGAGCTTTCTCGAAGATTTCCAGGGGATCGCTGTTCTTGCGCTCTTTAACTTTTTCCAGCGCGCCATAAACGATACGCTCGGCAACGGCTTTCTTGCCGCTCTCCATTACGTGGTTCATGAACTTGGCGAGGATCTGGCTTCCGTATTTCGGATCGTCCAGAATCTCACGTTTGGCTGCTACGCGACGTCTTGGCATTGATAAGCCCTCAAACGGTCTTCAGGTTAGCTCGGGACAGTTGATCCAATGGACGCGTGCCCGACCTTACTCTTATCGACTCAATATAATTAAAAACTGCAAAACGGCCGATTACTTCGGACGCTTGGTACCGTACTTCGAACGACCTTGGTTACGACCTTTAACGCCGGAGGTATCCAGGGAGCCGCGAACGGTGTGATAACGAACACCTGGCAAGTCTTTTACACGACCGCCGCGAATCAGAACGACGCTGTGCTCTTGCAGGTTGTGGCCTTCACCACCGATGTACGAGGAAACCTCGAAACCGTTGGTCAGACGCACACGGCATACTTTACGCAGTGCCGAGTTAGGTTTTTTCGGCGTAGTGGTATACACGCGAGTGCACACGCCACGACGTTGCGGGCAGTTCTGCAGCGCAGGCACGTCGGATTTCTCGACGATACGCTTACGCGGCTGACGTACCAGCTGGTTGATAGTTGCCATCTACTAGCTCCACTGTTGTCTTTCGACATAAACAAAATGGCAGAGCAGGAGCTCCACCAAATTTAGGGGTACAAGAGTCTAAAGAGGATCCCGTCCCCAGTCAAGGCAAGGCCCCGGCCTCTCCGATCAGTGAACCGCGGCAAAAAATGTCTCGATTCTCAGTCGGAAAAACCGGGGCCTCATCTCAATCTACTGCAGACCTCAGTTACCGCTGGAGTTCAGCGCTTCAGTCAGTGCTGCTTCGACCTCGCTTGCGCTTACACGCAGTGGCTTGTCTGCATCACGACGGCGCTTACGCTCACTGTGGTAAGCCAGGCCGGTACCGGCCGGGATCAGACGACCCACGACCACGTTTTCCTTCAGGCCGCGCAGGTAGTCGCGCTTGCCGGTCACTGCTGCTTCGGTCAGAACACGAGTGGTCTCTTGGAAAGAGGCCGCCGAGATGAACGACTCAGTGGACAAGGACGCCTTAGTAATACCCAGCAGTACGCGGGTGAACTTGGAGATGAACTTGTCTTCAGCGCTCAGACGCTCGTTTTCTACCAGTACGTGAGTCAGTTCCATCTGGTCGCCCTTGATGAAGCTGGAGTCGCCGGATTCGGCAATCTCAACTTTACGCAGCATCTGACGCAGGATGGTCTCGATGTGCTTATCGTTGATCTTCACGCCCTGCAGACGATAAACGTCCTGGATCTCGTTAACGATGTACTTGGCCAGCGCACTCACACCCAGCAGACGCAGGATGTCGTGTGGATCGCTCGGACCGTCGGAAATAACCTCGCCGCGGTTCACTTGTTCGCCTTCGAAGACGTTCAGGTGACGCCACTTCGGAATCAGCTCCTCATACGGATCGCTACCGTCGTTCGGAGTGATGACCAGACGGCGCTTGCCCTTGGTCTCTTTACCGAACGCGATGGTGCCGCTGACTTCAGCCAGAATCGAGGCTTCCTTCGGACGACGAGCTTCGAACAAGTCGGCAACACGCGGCAGACCACCGGTGATGTCACGGGTCTTCGAAGTTTCTTGCGGAATACGAGCGATAACATCACCGATCGCAATCTGCGCACCGTCGGCAACACCCACAAGGGCGTTAGCCGGCAGGAAGTACTGGGCCGGTACGTCGGTACCTGGCAGCAGCAGATCCTTGCCATCCATACCCACCATCTTCACGGCTGGACGAATGTCCTTACCGGCAGCTGGACGGTCTTTGACGTCAAGTACTTCAATGTTGGTCATACCGGTCAATTCGTCAGTCTGACGCTTGATCGTGATGCCTTCTTCCATGCCCACGTAGGTCACGGTACCTTTCATTTCGGTAACGATTGGGTGAGTGTGCGGATCCCACTTGGCCACGATGGCACCAGCGTCGACCTTATCGCCTTCCTTCACCGAAATCACAGCACCGTAAGGCAGCTTGTAGCGCTCGCGCTCACGACCGAAGTCGTCGGCAATTGCCAGCTCGCCCGAACGCGACACGGCAACCAGGTGACCATCCACCCGCTCAACGTGCTTCAGGTTATGCAGACGGACGGTACCGCCATTTTTCACCTGTACGCTGTCCGCTGCCGAGGTACGGCTTGCCGCACCACCGATGTGGAACGTACGCATCGTCAACTGGGTACCCGGCTCACCGATGGACTGGGCAGCGATTACGCCAACCGCTTCACCGATGTTCACCAGGTGACCACGAGCCAGGTCGCGACCGTAGCACTTGGCGCAGATGCCATAACGGGTTTCGCAGCTGATCGGCGAACGCACGATTACTTCGTCGATGCTGTTCAGCTCGATGAACTCAACCCACTTCTCGTCGACCAGAGTGCCCGCAGGAACGATGACGTCCTCGGTACCCGGCTTGAATACGTCACGGGCGATAACACGACCCAGAACGCGCTCACCCAGAGGTTCTACAACGTCACCGCCTTCAATGTGCGGAGTCATCAGCAGACCGTGCTCGGTGCCGCAATCGATCTCGGTTACAACCAGATCCTGCGCCACGTCTACCAGACGACGAGTCAGGTAACCGGAGTTCGCAGTTTTCAACGCGGTATCCGCCAGACCTTTACGAGCACCGTGAGTCGAGATGAAGTACTGGAGTACGCTCAGACCTTCACGGAAGTTCGCAGTAATCGGCGTTTCGATGATGGAGCCGTCCGGCTTGGCCATCAGACCACGCATACCGGCCAACTGACGGATCTGTGCAGCGGAACCCCGCGCACCCGAGTCAGCCATCATGTACATCGAGTTGAACGACTCTTGCTCGACTTCTTCGCCGTGACGGTCAATGACCTTCTCTTTCGAGAGGTTGGCCATCATCGCCTTGGATACTTCGTCGTTAGCCTTCGACCAAAGGTCGATCACTTTGTTGTACTTCTCGCCCTGGGTTACCAGGCCGGAGGCGTACTGGCTCTCGATTTCCTTCACTTCGTCGGTGGCAGCACCGATGATGCGGGCTTTTTCATCCGGGATAACGAAGTCGTTAACGCCGATCGAAACGCCGGAAATGGTCGAGTAAGCAAAACCGGTGTACATCAACTGGTCAGCGAAGATCACGGTCTCTTTCAGACCCACCACGCGGTAGCACTGGTTGATCAGTTTGGAGATCGCTTTCTTCTTCATCGGCAAGTTGACGACGTCAAAAGACAGGCCTTTTGGCACAACCTGGAACAGCAGCGCACGGCCGACAGTTGTGTCGACGATACGGGTGGTGCTCACGCTGCCGCCATCGCGATCATTGACGGTTTCGTTGATACGAACCTTGATCTTGGCGTGCAGAGCAGCTTCGCCGGCGCGGAATACGCGGTCGACTTCCTGCAGGTCGGCGAACACACGACCTTCGCCTTTGGCGTTGATCGCTTCACGGGTCATGTAGTACAGACCCAATACAACGTCCTGCGACGGAACGATGATTGGCTCACCGTTGGCTGGCGACAGAATGTTGTTGGTCGACATCATCAACGCACGCGCTTCCAGCTGGGCTTCCAGCGTCAGCGGAACGTGCACGGCCATTTGGTCGCCGTCGAAGTCGGCGTTGTACGCCGCACAGACCAGAGGGTGCAGCTGGATAGCCTTACCTTCGATCAGTACCGGTTCAAACGCCTGGATGCCCAGACGGTGAAGGGTCGGTGCACGGTTGAGAAGCACTGGGTGTTCGCGAATCACTTCAGCGAGAACGTCCCAAACCTCTGGCAGCTCGCGCTCGACCATCTTCTTGGCAGCTTTAATGGTCGTGGCCAGGCCACGCATTTCCAGCTTGCCGAAAATGAACGGCTTGAACAGCTCGAGAGCCATCTTCTTCGGCAGACCGCACTGGTGCAGACGCAGGGTCGGACCTACGGTAATTACCGAACGACCGGAGTAGTCAACGCGCTTACCGAGCAAGTTCTGACGGAAACGACCTTGCTTACCCTTGATCATGTCAGCCAGGGATTTCAGAGGACGCTTGTTCGAACCGGTAATAGCGCGGCCACGACGACCGTTGTCGAGCAAGGCGTCGACGGCTTCCTGCAACATACGTTTTTCGTTGCGCACGATGATGTCCGGAGCGGACAGATCCAGCAGGCGCTTCAAACGGTTGTTACGGTTGATCACTCGACGATACAGGTCGTTGAGGTCGGAAGTCGCAAAGCGACCGCCATCCAGCGGAACCAGTGGACGCAGATCTGGCGGCAGAACCGGCAGAACGGTCAACACCATCCACTCTGGCAGGTTGCCGGAGCCTTGGAAGGCCTCCATCAACTTCAGACGCTTGGACAGCTTCTTGATCTTGGTTTCCGAGTTGGTTTGCGGAATCTCTTCACGCAGACGGCCAATCTCGTGCTCCAGGTCGATAGCGTGCAGCAGCTCGCGGACAGCCTCGGCACCCATGCGGGCGTCGAAGTCATCACCGAACTCTTCCAGCGCTTCGAAGTACTGCTCGTCGTTCAGCAGCTGACCCTTTTCCAGGGTGGTCATGCCTGGATCGATAACAACGTAGCTCTCGAAGTAGAGAACGCGCTCGATATCACGCAGGGTCATGTCCATCAGCAGGCCGATACGGGACGGCAGGGATTTCAGGAACCAGATGTGGGCAACTGGCGAGGCCAGCTCGATGTGCGCCATGCGCTCACGACGAACCTTGGCCAGTGCAACTTCAACGCCGCACTTCTCGCAGATCACGCCGCGATGCTTCAAGCGCTTGTACTTACCGCACAGGCACTCGTAATCCTTTACCGGGCCAAAGATCTTGGCGCAGAACAGGCCGTCACGCTCAGGCTTGAACGTACGGTAGTTGATGGTTTCCGGCTTTTTAACTTCACCGAACGACCACGAACGGATCATCTCAGGCGAGGCCAATCCGATACGGATGGCGTCGAACTCTTCGACTTGACCCTGGTTTTTCAGCAAATTCAGTAGGTCTTTCAAGGCCTTTCCTCCTGGCGGAGCAGAGAGCGGGCAATCCTGCCCCGCTCTCGATTCGCGTCACGTGTTATTCGGTTTCCAGATCGATATCGATGCCGAGGGAACGAATTTCTTTGATCAACACGTTGAAGGACTCGGGCATGCCCGGCTCCATACGGTGATCGCCGTCCACGATGTTTTTGTACATCTTGGTACGACCGTTCACATCGTCCGACTTCACTGTGAGCATTTCTTGCAGAGTGTATGCAGCACCGTATGCTTCCAGTGCCCAGACCTCCATCTCCCCGAAACGCTGACCACCGAACTGCGCCTTACCACCCAGCGGCTGCTGGGTAACCAGGCTGTACGAACCGGTAGAACGAGCGTGCATCTTGTCGTCTACCAAGTGGTTCAGTTTCAGCATGTACATGTAGCCAACGGTAACTGGACGCTCAAACTTGTTGCCGGTACGGCCGTCGGTCAGCTGCATCTGGCCGCTCTCTGGCAGGTCCGCCAGTTTCAGCATGGCCTTGATTTCGCTTTCCTTGGCGCCGTCGAACACCGGAGTGGCCATTGGCACACCGCCGCGCAGGTTGTTCGCCAGATCCAGAATCTCCTGATCGGAGAAGCTGTCCAGATCTTCATTGCGACCGCCGATCTGGTTGTAGATTTCGTCCAGGAAGGTGCGCAGCTCCGCCACCTTACGCTGCTCTTCAACCATGCGGTTGATCTTCTCGCCCAGACCTTTGGCCGCGAGGCCCAGGTGAGTTTCGAGAATCTGACCAACGTTCATACGCGAAGGTACGCCCAGCGGGTTGAGGACGACGTCGACCGGGGTGCCATTGGCATCGTGCGGCATGTCTTCAACCGGCATGATCACGGAGACCACACCCTTGTTACCGTGACGACCGGCCATCTTGTCGCCCGGCTGGATGCGACGACGGATTGCCAGGTAGACCTTGACGATTTTCAGCACGCCTGGAGCCAGGTCATCGCCCTGCTGCAGTTTGCGCTTCTTGTCTTCGAACTTGTCGTCCAGCAGACGGCGGCGATCAACGATGTAGGCCTGAGCCTTCTCGAGCTGCTCGTTCAGAGCATCTTCAGCCATGCGCAGTTTGAACCACTGGCCGTGCTCAAGACCGTCGAGAACTTCGTCGGTGATTTCCTGGCCTTTCTTCAGACCGGCGCCGCCTTCGGCTTTATGGCCGACCAGAGCGGAGCGCAGACGTTCGAAGGTCGCGCCTTCCACGATGCGGAACTCTTCGTTCAGATCCTTGCGGATCTCGTCGAGCTGGCTCTTCTCGATGGACAGAGCACGAGCGTCACGCTCAACGCCGTCACGAGTGAAGACCTGTACATCAATGACAGTACCCTTGGTACCGGTAGGCACACGCAGGGAGGTGTCTTTAACGTCGCTGGCTTTCTCACCGAAGATCGCACGCAGCAGCTTCTCTTCCGGAGTCAGTTGAGTCTCGCCTTTCGGAGTGACCTTACCGACCAGGATGTCGCCTGCGCCAACTTCAGCACCTACATAAACGATACCGGCTTCGTCCAGCTTGTTCAGTGCAGCCTCACCCACGTTCGGGATGTCTGCAGTGATTTCCTCTGGGCCAAGCTTGGTGTCACGAGCCACGCAGGTCAGTTCCTGGATGTGGATCGTGGTGAAGCGGTCTTCCTGAACCACACGCTCGGACAGGCAGATGGAGTCTTCGAAGTTGAAGCCGTTCCATGCCATGAACGCGATACGCATGTTCTGACCCAGTGCCAGCTCACCCATGTCGGTGGACGGACCATCGGCCATGATGTCGCTGCGCTGCACCCGATCACCCTTTCTCACCAGCGGACGCTGGTTGATGCAGGTGTTCTGGTTGGAGCGGGTGTACTTGGTCAGGTTGTAGATATCAACACCGGCTTCGCCAGTCTCAACTTCGTCATCCGCAACACGAACCACGATACGGCTGGCATCGACCGAGTCGATCACGCCGCCACGACGAGCCACAACGCAAACACCGGAGTCACGGGCAACGTTGCGCTCCATGCCGGTACCTACCAGCGGCTTATCGGCACGCAGTGTCGGTACAGCCTGGCGCTGCATGTTGGAACCCATCAATGCACGGTTGGCGTCGTCGTGCTCGAGGAACGGGATCAGCGACGCTGCAACCGAAACTACCTGCTTCGGCGAAACGTCCATCAAGGTGACGTCTTCCGGCGCCTTGACAGTGAATTCGTTCAAGTGACGAACAGCTACCAGCTCATCGATCAGTTGACCTTTGTCGTTCATGGTCGCCGAAGCCTGGGCGATCACGTGATCGGCCTCTTCGATGGCGGACAGGAACACAATCTCGTCGGTAACCAGAGCGTCTTTCACCACACGGTACGGGCTCTCAAGGAAGCCATACTGGTTGGTGCGCGCATAGGCCGCCAGGGAGTTGATCAGACCGATGTTCGGACCTTCCGGCGTTTCGATCGGGCATACACGACCGTAGTGAGTCGGGTGTACGTCACGAACCTCAAAGCCTGCGCGCTCGCGGGTCAGACCACCTGGGCCGAGTGCAGAGACACGACGCTTGTGGGTGATCTCGGAGAGCGGGTTGTTCTGGTCCATGAACTGCGACAGCTGGCTGGAACCGAAGAACTCTTTCACTGCCGCCGCCACTGGCTTGGCATTGATCAGGTCTTGCGGCATCAGGCCTTCGCTTTCGGCCATCGACAGACGCTCTTTGACCGCACGCTCTACACGTACCAGGCCAACGCGGAACTGGTTCTCGGCCATTTCGCCTACGCAGCGAACACGACGGTTACCCAGGTGGTCGATGTCATCGACGATGCCTTTACCGTTACGGATGTCGACCAGAGTCTTCAGTACGGCAACGATGTCTTCTTTGCACAGCACGCCAGAACCTTCGATCTCGGTACGACCGATCCGACGGTTGAACTTCATCCGGCCAACGGCGGACAAGTCATAGCGCTCAGGGCTGAAGAACAGGTTGTTGAACAGCGTCTCGGCTGCATCTTTGGTCGGCGGCTCGCCAGGACGCATCATGCGATAGATCTCGACCAGCGCTTCCAATTGGTTGCTGGTGGAGTCGATCTTCAGAGTGTCGGAAACGAACGGACCGCAGTCGATGTCGTTGGTGTACAGAGTTTCGATGCGAACAACCTGAGCCTTGGCGATTTTTGCCAGAATTTCAGTGTTCAGCTCGGTGTTGCACTCTGCCAGGATTTCGCCGGTCGCCGGGTGCACGATAGCCTTGGCGGTGGTACGACCCAGGACGTAGTCCAGAGGTACATCCAGCTCCTTGATACCGGCTTTTTCCAGCTGGTTGATGTGACGAGCGGTGATACGACGACCCTGCTCGACAATAACCTTGCCCTTGTCATCCTGGATGTCCAGAACGGCAATTTCACCACGCAGGCGCTGAGGCACCAGCTCCAGGCTCAGGCTCTCGCCTTTCACATGGAATACGTTGGTGGTGTAGAAAGCGTCCAGCACTTCTTCAGTGGTGTAACCCAGCGCGCGCAGCAGAACCGACGCAGGCAGCTTGCGGCGACGGTCGATACGGACGAACACGCAGTCTTTCGGGTCGAACTCGAAGTCCAGCCACGAACCGCGGTACGGAATGATCCGCGCAGAGTAAAGCAGCTTACCGGAACTGTGCGTCTTGCCACGGTCGTGGTCGAAGAATACGCCAGGGGAACGGTGCAGCTGGGAAACGATTACACGCTCGGTACCGTTGATTACGAAGGTACCGTTCTCAGTCATCAGGGGGATTTCACCCATGTAGACTTCTTGCTCTTTGATGTCCTTGATCGCTTTGTTCGACGATTCTTTGTCGAAAATGATCAGACGGACTTTTACCCGCAAAGGTACGGCGTAAGTCACACCACGCAACACGCATTCTTTAACATCAAACGCCGGTTCGCCCAGGCGATAACCGACATACTCCAACGCAGCATTGCCGGAGTAGCTGATGATCGGGAAAACGGATTTGAAGGCCGCATGCAGGCCCACGTCGCGGAACTGATCTTTAGTCGCTCCCGCTTGCAAGAATTCACGATACGAATCCAGCTGGATGGCCAGGAGGTACGGCACATCCATGACGTCCGGCAACTTGCTAAAGTCCTTGCGGATACGTTTTTTCTCAGTATATGAGTAAGCCATCAGCGTTCCCCAGCTTGGTCACCTGCTTATTCGGCTTCTCCCGACGGGAGCAGCCAGAAAATCGTGCAAACCCTTTGGTTTGCGCCACCGCACAGGGTGGGTTACAGCACGTTAAAGGCACCGACCCAGTCGGTCGCCAATAACGGAAAAAGGCCGGTGGCAAAAGCCACCAGCCATCAGCCGTTCGCTTAACGCTTGGGCTGGAGACACAAAGTCGATGCTTACTTGAGCTCGACTTTAGCGCCTGCTTCTTCCAGAGCTGCTTTGGCTTTTTCAGCTGCTTCTTTAGCAACAGCTTCCAGAACCATGGCAGGAGCGCCGTCAACTACAGCCTTGGCTTCTTTCAGGCCCAGACCGGTCAGTTCACGTACAGCCTTGATCACGTTAACTTTCTTCTCGCCAGCTTCGGTCAGCATGACGTTGAATTCAGTTTGCTCTTCAACAACAGCGGCAGCAGCAGCTGGGCCAGCGGCGGCAACAGCAGCGGTAACGCCGAAGGTTTCTTCCATTGCCTTGATCAGCTCAACAACTTCCAGAACGGTTTTCTGGCCGATTGCTTCGATGATTTGCTCGTTAGTCAGAGACATGACTATAAATTCCTGTATTGGGGTGACAGCCTACGCAGCCATCAAATTAAACATATGATTTTGAAAGGGCTTGCGGTGCCTTAGGCAGCAGCAGCTTCTTTCTGGTCGCGAATAGCCGCCAGAGTACGAGCCAGCTTGCTGGTAGCGCCTTGAATCACGCTCATCAGCTTCGCAATAGCTTCGTCGCGAGTTGGCAGCGAAGCCAACACGTCGATCTCGTTTGCTGCGAGGTACTTGCCCTCGAACGCAGCTGCCTTGATCTCGAACTTGTCCTGACCCTTTGCGAACTCTTTGAAAATACGAGCGGCAGCGCCCGGATGTTCCTTGGAGAATGCAATCAGGGTAGGGCCGACGAACGCGTCGTTGAGCACGTCATATTGAGTGCCTTCAACAGCGCGCTTGAGCAGGGTGTTACGTACAACACGTACGTAAACGCCAGCTTCGCGGGCCTCTTTACGGAGTCCGGTCATTGCGCCTACTGTCACACCGCGGGCATCAGCCACAACAGCAGACAGAGCGACTTTGGCAGCCTCGTTGACTTCAGCGACGATGGCCTTCTTGTCTTCGAGTTTAATTGCCACGGGTTTAACTCCTGCTTGTTACCGTTTCATCCAACCGGAGCTGGATGTCGTTTTGGTGTCTGATTCGGTAAGGAACCGGGAGCACCATCTGCGTAGGCTTGAGGTTTAAGACTTGCGTCGCCTACGGTCTTGGATAGCCCCCGCCAGGCAGGGACCCCAATTTTTCAGCGGATGCAATCACTTGCATCCGCTTGTGTCTTATACGTCCAGCGAACCCTGGTCGATGACCAGACCTGGGCCCATAGTGGTGCTCAGGGTAACGCGCTTGACGTAGATGCCTTTCGAAGAAGCTGGCTTGATACGCTTCAGGTCAGCGATCAGGGCTTCAACGTTTTCCTTCAGCTTGACCGCGTCGAAGCCGACCTTGCCAACGGAAGTGTGGATGATGCCGTTTTTGTCGGTGCGGTAACGAACCTGACCAGCCTTGGCGTTCTTGACTGCCGAAGCTACGTCTGGAGTAACGGTACCGACTTTCGGGTTAGGCATCAGGCCACGAGGACCCAGAACCTGACCCAGCTGACCTACAACGCGCATTGCATCCGGGGAAGCAATAACTACGTCATAGTTCAGGTCGCCGCCTTTCATTTCGGCAGCCAGATCATCCATACCTACGCGGTCTGCACCGGCAGCCAGAGCAGCTTCAGCAGCTGGACCCTGGGTGAACACAGCTACACGTACAGTCTTGCCAGTGCCGTGCGGCAGCACAGTAGCGCTACGAACGACCTGGTCAGATTTACGCGGGTCTACGCCCAGGTTCACAGCAACGTCTACGGACTCGCTGAACTTAACGGTCGACAGCTCGGTCAGGAGAGCGGCGGCTTCTACGAAGTTGTAGGCCTTGCCTGCTTCAATCTTGCCGGCGATAGCCTTTTGGCGCTTGGTCAGCTTAGCCATTACACACCCTCCACGTTAAGGCCCATGCTACGAGCAGAACCGGCGATAGTACGCACGGCTGCATCCATATCAGCTGCAGTCAGATCCGCGTTTTTGGTTTTCGCGATCTCTTCCAGCTGAGCACGGGTAACGGTGCCAACCTTAACGGTGTTCGGACGAGCGGAACCGCTGGTCAGACCAGCAGCTTTCTTCAGCAGAACCGAAGCAGGGGTGCTCTTAGTTTCGAAAGTGAAGCTGCGGTCACTGTAAACAGTGATGATCACAGGAGTCGGCAGACCTGGCTCAAGACCCTGAGTACGGGCGTTGAAAGCCTTGCAGAATTCCATGATGTTCACGCCGTGCTGACCCAGAGCTGGACCAACGGGCGGGCTTGGGTTGGCCTGAGCGGCCTTAACTTGCAGCTTGATGTAAGCAGTAATCTTCTTAGCCATGAGGCACTCCAATTACGGGTTCAGACGCCTAGAAAGGCTCCCCGGTTACTTGCGCGTTTATCCCAGTGACGACAAAACCCCACAGCCTAAGGCTGCGGGGTATGGGATTCTCGTCCAGTTATGCCTTCTCGACCTGACTGAACTCTAGCTCTACCGGAGTAGAGCGACCGAAAATGAGCACAGCCACCTGAATACGGCTCTTTTCGTAGTTAACTTCTTCGACCGTGCCATTAAAGTCAGCGAATGGACCGTCAGTAACACGAACCACTTCACCAGGCTCAAACAGGGTCTTGGGCTTAGGCTTATCACTGCCGTCAGCAACACGACGCAGAATCGCCTCCGCTTCCTTATCAGTAATAGGAGCCGGCTTATCGGCAGTACCACCGATAAAGCCCATCACACGAGGGGTGTCCTTGACCAAGTGCCAAGTACCCTCATTCATATCCATCTGAACCAGCACATAGCCTGGAAAGAATTTACGCTCACTTTTGCGCTTCTGGCCGTTACGCATCTCAACCACTTCTTCAGTGGGAACCAGAATTTCGCCGAAGCCATCTTCCATGCCAGCCAGCTTCACACGCTCGATCAACGAGCGCATTACATGCTTCTCGTAACCCGAGTAAGCATGCACAACGTACCAACGCTTAGCCACGGGACACCCTTAGCCAACAATCAAGGAAACAAGCCAGCCGAGCAGGGAATCTAGCCCCCACAACAGCAACGCCATAACCAGAACCACAGCCACAACAATCAAAGTGGTTTGCGTGGTTTCTTGGCGAGTAGGCCATACGACTTTACGAATCTCAGTGCGCGCTTCCTTAACCAGCACAAAGAACGACTTGCCCTTTGCAGTTTGCAGACCAACAAAGGCAGCAACAGCAGCAATAGCAAGCAGCGCTAGGACACGGTACAGGATCGGCGAAGCAGAGTAGTACTGATTGCCAACAACACCAACAATCACCAAAGCGACCACAACGAGCCACTTGAGCAGATCGAAGCGAGAGCCTTGAGCTTCAGCTTTAGGAGTCATCTATGAAGATCCTGTGAAAAGAAAGCCAGACACATTGAGTGAATCTGGCAGGTCAGGAGGGAATCGAACCCCCAACCTACGGTTTTGGAGACCGTCGCTCTGCCAATTGAGCTACTGACCTAAAAACAAAATCAGGCCGACCATTATGTCGGCCCGATGGAGATATTTCAAGAGCTTATTCGATGACTTTGGCCACGACACCGGCGCCGACGGTACGACCGCCTTCACGGATAGCGAAACGCAGACCATCTTCCATCGCGATGGTTTTGATCAGAGTGACAGTCATCTGGATGTTGTCACCTGGCATTACCATTTCAACGCCTTCTGGCAGCTCGCAGTTACCAGTCACGTCAGTAGTACGGAAGTAGAACTGTGGACGGTAGCCTTTGAAGAACGGAGTATGACGGCCGCCTTCTTCTTTGCTCAGAACGTAAACTTCAGCGGTGAACTTGGTGTGAGGCTTAACGGTGCCTGGCTTAACCAGAACCTGACCACGCTCAACGTCGTCACGCTTGGTACCACGCAGCAGAACGCCGCAGTTCTCGCCAGCACGACCTTCGTCGAGCAGTTTGCGGAACATTTCAACGCCAGTGCAGGTAGTCTTCTGAGTGTCGCGCAGACCAACGATCTCAACTTCTTCCTGGATGCGAACGATACCACGCTCAACACGGCCAGTTACCACGGTGCCACGACCGGAGATCGAGAATACGTCTTCGATTGGCATCAGGAACGGCTTGTCGATAGCACGCTCTGGCTCTGGGATGTAGGTGTCCAGAGTTTCTACCAGACGCTTAACAGCGGTGGTACCCATTTCGTTGTCGTCTTGGCCGTTCAGAGCCATCAGAGCCGAACCGATGATGATCGGAGTGTCGTCACCTGGGAAATCGTAAGTGCTCAGCAGATCGCGCACTTCCATCTCAACCAGTTCCAGCAGCTCAGCGTCGTCAACCATGTCAGCCTTGTTCAGGAAGACAACGATGTACGGAACGCCTACCTGACGGGACAGCAGGATGTGCTCACGAGTTTGTGGCATCGGACCATCGGCAGCCGAGCAAACCAGGATCGCGCCGTCCATCTGGGCAGCACCGGTGATCATGTTTTTGACGTAGTCGGCGTGACCTGGACAGTCAACGTGCGCGTAGTGACGAATGTGCGAATCGTACTCTACGTGAGCAGTGTTGATGGTGATACCACGAGCCTTTTCTTCTGGGGCGCTGTCGATCTTGTCGAAGTCAACACGAGCCGAACCGAAAACTTCGGAGCAAACGCGAGTCAGAGCAGCAGTCAGAGTGGTTTTACCGTGGTCAACGTGACCGATAGTACCCACGTTAACGTGCGGCTTATTACGTTCGAACTTTTCCTTAGCCATCGAAATCACCCCTAGGAGAAGAATTAAGCAACTCACACAAGCCATTAAAACAAAGGCAGATATTTTCATATCTGCCTTGTTATATGGAGCTCTTGAGCGGATTTGAACCGCTGACCTCACCCTTACCAAGGGTGTGCTCTACCAACTGAGCTACAAGAGCAAAACACTTTGCAAAATCCGCAAACTTGGAGCGGGTAGCGGGAATCGAACCCGCATCATCAGCTTGGAAGGCTGAGGTTCTACCACTAAACTATACCCGCGGAGCCTGCAGCTCTCGCTAAATCTGGTGGAGGGGGAAGGATTCGAACCTTCGAAGTCGTAGACGTCAGATTTACAGTCTGATCCCTTTGGCCGCTCGGGAACCCCTCCTAAGCGAGGCAGCATTCTATACTATGCCACCCTTCTGTCAAGCATTTTCTCAATTAAATCTTGAGGTTAGCTGCGTTGACCTAACTCTTTAGCTTCAACCTCAAGAGGTCTTCACTGCGGAGCGGGCGCCATTCTATGCAACCTATTCGACAGTTGCAACCCCCTCACACGGCATTATTTTATGTTTTAACTCATTGAATTCCTTAGCAAGGCTCAGCAACTGAGGATCATCCACTAGATGCTTGCTTTCAGGAGATATGCGCAACCAAAAACCTGATGAACCTGGGGCATTCAAAGCCTGCAATTTGACCTCGACACCCAACTCACCGAGACGCCGCTCAAGCCCCTGAGCCGACTCTCGACGCACAAAGCCGCCCAGATACAGACAACCTGCCTCCGCATCCGCCACCCGCCCCTTATCACGTCGCTCGACCGCGTCAGTAGACTCGCTCAGCAGTCGAATATCCTGCTGGGATCCTCGATAAAGTGAGAGCGGCATCACTTCTTTTGCCCGAAGCGGGGCCTCCTGCTGATGCCAGACGTAGTAGAAAACATTGAGTACCAATAACAGCAGAAACAACCAACGCATAAACACCTCACGACAGCGGACGCGCCACAGCCAATCCAATTAGCGCTAGCCAGAGCTCAAGAGTCGTCGCGCAACCTCAAACTAAGCTCTCCACCGCTATATACCTTTTCCTCGCCCCCCACCTTAAGGCGCAGCCCTCCCTGGCGATCAACTCCCAGAACGACCCCATCAACTTTAGTTACACCCGCTATCAGAGACACTGCGCGCCCCTGCCATAGGTGGTTTTGCTCCCACTCATGCTGGATAGCTGAAAACCCCTGCAAGCGATGACGCTCCAGATAAGCGGCCAGAACCTCGCCCAGACGAGCGACAAGCTGATTTCGATCCATGATCTTGCCAGACTCGAGCCTTACCGAAGTCCATTCCTGATCGACCTCCTCAGAACCTTGCATGTTCACATTGATCCCAACACCAATGGCGACATGACATACATCTGCAGGATCACCCACCAACTCAAGAAGTATTCCAGCAATCTTTTTCTGACCGACCAAGACATCATTTGGCCATTTCAGCCCCGCACCTGGAACGCCACAGCCTCGAAGAGCCTGCATCACAGCCAGGCCCACAACCAGACTCAGCCCCTCCAACTGCCGCATACCACCATCAACTCGCAACACAAGGCTGTAGTAAATGTTCTCAGCGAAGGGACTGACCCACTTACGACCGCGCCGACCGCGCCCCGCTGTTTGTCGCTCAGCTAGAACCAGGAAGGGAGCAATACATCCACGCTCGATCGAGCGCAGCGCCTCGGCGTTTGTCGAGTCCAGAAAATCAAAAACCTGGACCGCCCAGGGGGCATCGGGAGAAAGACGATTAATTTTCTCTGCGCTTAACAACGTAATGGGGGAGGCCAGTCGGTAACCACGGCCTCGCACCTTATGAATATCGAGCCCCAACTCCGCCTCAAGAAGCTGTAATTGCTTCCATATAGCACTACGAGTAACACCCAACGCACACCCAAGGGCTTGCCCTGAGTGAAATTGCCCATCCTTAAGAAGCTCTAACAACGTCGACATGCAAGCTCCGCCTTACAATGAGGCTGGAATGATAGCTATGCCCCAAGCCATTGCATAGAAATCACCGTAGGCAAAGGGCTTCAGAGGGAGATCGAAGCGCTGGCAACCGTAGCCGAGCGGTCATGGCCGGCCGCAGCAGCGCAACTTTTCTGCAGCGCAAAAACAAAACCCCAACTGCTTTCGCAATTGGGGTTTCGGAATTTAATCTTGACGATGACCTACTCTCACATCGGGAAACCCCACACTACCATCGGCGATGCATCGTTTCACTTCTGAGTTCGGGATGGGATCAGGTGGTTCCAACGCTCTATGGTCGTCAAGAAATTCGGTAGCCAGTCCGTTGCTTGTGCAACGTGCCAGCGAATGGGTATGTAATAGGTTTGTGTGCTTTGTGAGCGGTGCAAACTTTCGGTTCGTTTCGTCTTCACACACCGCAACTCGCTTCTTAAGCAAATTGCTTGGGTGTTATATGGTCAAGCCTCACGGGCAATTAGTATTGGTTAGCTCAACGCCTCACAGCGCTTACACACCCAACCTATCAACGTCGTAGTCTTCGACGGCCCTTTAGGGGATTCAAGATCCCAGTGAGATCTCATCTTGAGGCAAGTTTCCCGCTTAGATGCTTTCAGCGGTTATCTTTTCCGAACATAGCTACCCGGCAATGCCACTGGCGTGACAACCGGAACACCAGAGGTTCGTCCACTCCGGTCCTCTCGTACTAGGAGCAGCCCCTCTCAAATCTCAAACGTCCACGGCAGATAGGGACCGAACTGTCTCACGACGTTCTAAACCCAGCTCGCGTACCACTTTAAATGGCGAACAGCCATACCCTTGGGACCGGCTTCAGCCCCAGGATGTGATGAGCCGACATCGAGGTGCCAAACACCGCCGTCGATATGAACTCTTGGGCGGTATCAGCCTGTTATCCCCGGAGTACCTTTTATCCGTTGAGCGATGGCCCTTCCATACAGAACCACCGGATCACTAAGACCTACTTTCGTACCTGCTCGACGTGTCTGTCTCGCAGTCAAGCGCGCTTTTGCCTTTATACTCTACGACCGATTTCCGACCGGTCTGAGCGCACCTTCGTACTCCTCCGTTACTCTTTAGGAGGAGACCGCCCCAGTCAAACTACCCACCATACACTGTCCTCGATCCGGATAACGGACCTGAGTTAGAACCTCAAAGTTGCCAGGGTGGTATTTCAAGGATGGCTCCACGCAAACTGGCGTTCACGCTTCAAAGCCTCCCACCTATCCTACACAAGCAAATTCAAAGTCCAGTGCAAAGCTATAGTAAAGGTTCACGGGGTCTTTCCGTCTAGCCGCGGATACACTGCATCTTCACAGCGATTTCAATTTCACTGAGTCTCGGGTGGAGACAGCGCCGCCATCGTTACGCCATTCGTGCAGGTCGGAACTTACCCGACAAGGAATTTCGCTACCTTAGGACCGTTATAGTTACGGCCGCCGTTTACCGGGGCTTCGATCAAGAGCTTCGCGTTAGCTAACCCCATCAATTAACCTTCCGGCACCGGGCAGGCGTCACACCCTATACGTCCACTTTCGTGTTTGCAGAGTGCTGTGTTTTTAATAAACAGTCGCAGCGGCCTGGTATCTTCGACCGGCATGAGCTTACGGAGCAAGTCCTTCACCCTCACCGGCGCACCTTCTCCCGAAGTTACGGTGCCATTTTGCCTAGTTCCTTCACCCGAGTTCTCTCAAGCGCCTTGGTATTCTCTACCCAACCACCTGTGTCGGTTTGGGGTACGGTTCCTAGTTATCTGAAGCTTAGAAGCTTTTCTTGGAAGCATGGCATCAACCACTTCGTCACCTAAAAGGTAACTCGTCATCAGCTCTCGGCCTTAGAACCCCGGATTTACCTAAGATTCCAGCCTACCACCTTAAACTTGGACAACCAACGCCAAGCTGGCCTAGCCTTCTCCGTCCCTCCATCGCAATAACTAGAAGTACAGGAATATTAACCTGTTTTCCATCGACTACGCTTTTCAGCCTCGCCTTAGGGACCGACTAACCCTGCGTCGATTAACGTTGCGCAGGAAACCTTGGTCTTTCGGCGTGGGTGTTTTTCACACCCATTGTCGTTACTCATGTCAGCATTCGCACTTCTGATACCTCCAGCAAGCTTCTCAACTCACCTTCACAGGCTTACAGAACGCTCCTCTACCGCATCACTTACGTGATACCCGTAGCTTCGGTGTATGGTTTGAGCCCCGTTACATCTTCCGCGCAGGCCGACTCGACTAGTGAGCTATTACGCTTTCTTTAAAGGGTGGCTGCTTCTAAGCCAACCTCCTAGCTGTCTAAGCCTTCCCACATCGTTTCCCACTTAACCATAACTTTGGGACCTTAGCTGACGGTCTGGGTTGTTTCCCTTTTCACGACGGACGTTAGCACCCGCCGTGTGTCTCCCATGCTCGGCACTTGTAGGTATTCGGAGTTTGCATCGGTTTGGTAAGTCGGGATGACCCCCTAGCCGAAACAGTGCTCTACCCCCTACAGTGATACATGAGGCGCTACCTAAATAGCTTTCGAGGAGAACCAGCTATCTCCGAGCTTGATTAGCCTTTCACTCCGATCCACAGGTCATCCGCTAACTTTTCAACGGTAGTCGGTTCGGTCCTCCAGTCAGTGTTACCTAACCTTCAACCTGCCCATGGATAGATCGCCCGGTTTCGGGTCTATTCCCAGCGACTAGACGCCCTATTAAGACTCGCTTTCGCTACGCCTCCCCTATTCGGTTAAGCTCGCCACTGAAAATAAGTCGCTGACCCATTATACAAAAGGTACGCAGTCACAGAACAAAGTCTGCTCCCACTGCTTGTACGCATACGGTTTCAGGATCTATTTCACTCCCCTCTCCGGGGTTCTTTTCGCCTTTCCCTCACGGTACTAGTTCACTATCGGTCAGTCAGTAGTATTTAGCCTTGGAGGATGGTCCCCCCATATTCAGACAAGGTTTCTCGTGCCCCGTCCTACTCGATTTCATGACTAAGAGATTTTCGCGTACAGGGCTATCACCCACTATGGCCGCACTTTCCAGAGCGTTCCGCTAATCTCAAAGCCACTTAAGGGCTAGTCCCCGTTCGCTCGCCACTACTAAGGGAATCTCGGTTGATTTCTTTTCCTCAGGGTACTTAGATGTTTCAGTTCCCCTGGTTCGCCTCTTGCACCTATGTATTCAGTACAAGATAACCATCTTATGATGGCTGGGTTCCCCCATTCAGAGATCTCCGGATCAAAGTCTGTTTGCCGACTCCCCGAAGCTTATCGCAGGCTACCACGTCTTTCATCGCCTCTGACTGCCAAGGCATCCACCGTATGCGCTTCTTCACTTGACCATATAACCCCAAGCAATCTGGTTATACTATGAAGACGACATTCGCCGAAAATTTGCAATTTAACTCACAAATTTTACCTTAGCCTGATCCGTTACCAGTGAAAGTAACGTTCAGTCTATCTTTCTATCACATACCCAAATTTTTAAAGAACGATCTAATCAAAAGACTAGAAATCAACATTCAATGTGAATGCTCATTTCTAAGCTTTCAGAAGCAGTTTATGGTGGAGCCAAGCGGGATCGAACCGCTGACCTCCTGCGTGCAAGGCAGGCGCTCTCCCAGCTGAGCTATGGCCCCATAACAAAATTGGTGGGTCTGGGCAGATTCGAACTGCCGACCTCACCCTTATCAGGGGTGCGCTCTAACCAACTGAGCTACAGACCCAATTTCGAGCTTGTAACTGTTAGCTTGGAGCTATCAGCTTGGAGCTTAAAGCTGCTTCTATCGTCTTCTTCAATGAATCAAGCAATTCGTGTGGGAGCTTATGAAGCAGCTGATGTCGTCGATTAAGGAGGTGATCCAGCCGCAGGTTCCCCTACGGCTACCTTGTTACGACTTCACCCCAGTCATGAATCACACCGTGGTAACCGTCCCCCCGAAGGTTAGACTAGCTACTTCTGGTGCAACCCACTCCCATGGTGTGACGGGCGGTGTGTACAAGGCCCGGGAACGTATTCACCGCGACATTCTGATTCGCGATTACTAGCGATTCCGACTTCACGCAGTCGAGTTGCAGACTGCGATCCGGACTACGATCGGTTTTATGGGATTAGCTCCACCTCGCGGCTTGGCAACCCTTTGTACCGACCATTGTAGCACGTGTGTAGCCCAGGCCGTAAGGGCCATGATGACTTGACGTCATCCCCACCTTCCTCCGGTTTGTCACCGGCAGTCTCCTTAGAGTGCCCACCATAACGTGCTGGTAACTAAGGACAAGGGTTGCGCTCGTTACGGGACTTAACCCAACATCTCACGACACGAGCTGACGACAGCCATGCAGCACCTGTCTCAATGTTCCCGAAGGCACCAATCCATCTCTGGAAAGTTCATTGGATGTCAAGGCCTGGTAAGGTTCTTCGCGTTGCTTCGAATTAAACCACATGCTCCACCGCTTGTGCGGGCCCCCGTCAATTCATTTGAGTTTTAACCTTGCGGCCGTACTCCCCAGGCGGTCAACTTAATGCGTTAGCTGCGCCACTAAGAGCTCAAGGCTCCCAACGGCTAGTTGACATCGTTTACGGCGTGGACTACCAGGGTATCTAATCCTGTTTGCTCCCCACGCTTTCGCACCTCAGTGTCAGTATCAGTCCAGGTGGTCGCCTTCGCCACTGGTGTTCCTTCCTATATCTACGCATTTCACCGCTACACAGGAAATTCCACCACCCTCTACCATACTCTAGCTTGCCAGTTTTGGATGCAGTTCCCAGGTTGAGCCCGGGGCTTTCACATCCAACTTAACAAACCACCTACGCGCGCTTTACGCCCAGTAATTCCGATTAACGCTTGCACCCTCTGTATTACCGCGGCTGCTGGCACAGAGTTAGCCGGTGCTTATTCTGTCGGTAACGTCAAAATACTCACGTATTAGGTAAGTACCCTTCCTCCCAACTTAAAGTGCTTTACAATCCGAAGACCTTCTTCACACACGCGGCATGGCTGGATCAGGCTTTCGCCCATTGTCCAATATTCCCCACTGCTGCCTCCCGTAGGAGTCTGGACCGTGTCTCAGTTCCAGTGTGACTGATCATCCTCTCAGACCAGTTACGGATCGTAGCCTTGGTGAGCCATTACCTCACCAACTAGCTAATCCGACCTAGGCTCATCTGATAGCGTGAGGTCCGAAGATCCCCCACTTTCTCCCGTAGGACGTATGCGGTATTAGCGCCCGTTTCCGGACGTTATCCCCCACTACCAGGCAGATTCCTAGGCATTACTCACCCGTCCGCCGCTCGCCACCAGGTACAAGTACCCGTGCTGCCGCTCGACTTGCATGTGTTAGGCCTGCCGCCAGCGTTCAATCTGAGCCATGATCAAACTCTTCAGTTCAAACATCTTTGGGTTTTGAGAAAACCCTAAACCTGGCTCAGCAATCGTTGGTTACATCTTTGATTTCTCGCGGAGTAACTTGTGATGCTGATAATCTTTTTGACTATCAGTCTGACCACACAAGCACCCACACGAATTGCTTGATTCAGTTATTAAAGAGCGGTTGGTTAAGATCTTTCGTCTCAACCGAGGCGCGCATTCTACAGCAGCCTCATTTGCTGTCAAGCGATTTTTTTAGAAGTTTTTGAAGATTTCCTCAACAACTTCAACCACTTGCGCTTTCGATCTCTCGTTAGCGGGAGGCGAATTCTACAGCGTTACACGCTGCTGTCAACACCTCTTTTTAACCGCTTTCGACCGAGATGATCGAATCGTTAACAAGGCGAAAACACACTGCCTTACTAACTGCTTCTGGCTTCGATGAACTGAAGCGTAACCGCTGCCGAAAACTGCGTAACTCGTTGAATCTCAAGGAGTTTTCCGTTTCGACTGCGCCGGAAGTGGGGCGAATTATAGAGACATATAACTCGCCGTCAACACCTATTTTCTGTTTTATTCGGATTTGAGCGTAATGCGCGCAAATGCCTTCTTGCCGGCCTGACAAACATGCGTCGCGCCCAATACATATATAAAGGTGCGATCAACAACTTCGCCATCCACGCGCACACCACCAGAACCCAGAAGGTCACGCGCCACTGCAGCGTTCTTAACCAGCCCAGCTTTATTAAGGACAGCAGCAATCGGCATATCCTCAGTGGCCGTCAGCTCGATCTCCGGCAGATCCTCTGGCAGTTCGCCATCCTTCATGCGGTTGCCCGCAGCACGATGAGCACTTGCAGCCGCCTCCTCACCATGGAAGCGCGCAACAATTTCCTCAGCCAGCTTGATCTTGATGTCACGCGGATTCGCACCCGCCTCGACATCAGCGCGGAATGCATCGATTTCTTCCATCGAACGAAAGCTGAGCAGCTCGAAATAACGCCACATCAACGCATCAGGAATGGAAACCAACTTGCCATACATAACCCCTGGCGCTTCCTGGATACCCACGTAGTTGCCCAAGGACTTGGACATCTTCTTGACCCCATCCAACCCTTCAAGCAACGGCATGGTCAGGATGCATTGCGCCTCTTGACCATAACCGCGCTGCAGCTCACGCCCCATCAACAGGTTGAACTTCTGATCGGTACCACCCAGCTCGACATCAGCACGCAGCGCAACCGAGTCGTACCCCTGAACCAGCGGATACAAAAACTCATGGATAGCGATCGGCTGATTGGTCGAGTAGCGCTTATCGAAGTCATCGCGCTCGAGCATGCGCGCAACCGTGTATTGAGAAGTCAGACGAATGAAGTCCGCCGGCCCCATCTTGTCCATCCAAGTCGAGTTGAAAGCCACCTCAGTCTTGGCTGGATCAAGAATCTTGAAGACCTGGCTTTTATAGGTCTCGGCATTTTCCAGAACCTGCTCGCGAGTCAACGGCGGACGAGTGGCACTCTTGCCACTTGGATCACCGATCATCCCGGTAAAGTCGCCAATCAGGAAGATCACTTGATGACCCAGATCCTGAAATTGACGCAGCTTATTGATAAGCACGGTATGCCCAAGGTGCAAATCCGGCGCAGTCGGATCGAAGCCGGCCTTGATACGCAGCGGCACGCCACGCTTGAGCTTCTCGATCAACTCGGACTCGACCAACAACTCTTCCGCACCACGCTTGATCAGCGCTAGCTGCTCTTCAACCGACTTCATAACAGACCCGCAAGGCTCAGATTCAAAAGGGAACCAACCATACAAGATCACGGACTAATTACAAGTTTTGCCCGGCGTACGGGTGCATTCAGAGAACAGAGTGTCCGCGCGCTTGCGTCACAGATGATTTGGTTATATTTTATACAGTTATTTCATCTTCATCATGTCATTCATCTTTTCCATTTCATCTTTTCAAAGTCAAATTACCTATGACCACCGAACCGTCTAAAGCGCCACCGCTTTATCCGAAGAGCCACCTGCTCGCCGCAAGCGGCATAGCAGCCCTTCTAAGTCTGGCTCTGCTGGTATTCCCTTCCAGTGATGTTGAAGCCAAAAAAACCACCTTGAGCCTTGATCTGGAAAGCCCGATCGAGCAACTCACACAAGATCAAGACGCTGCATCTACGGAACAAGCCACAACTGAAGCAGTAGCCTCACCTTTCGCACAGATCGAAAACACCCCGGAAGACACCACGGAAACCGCAGAAAGCAAGCCTGCGCCCGCCGTCGTGGAAGAAGCAAAAGCTCCAGGCCACAGAGAAGTAACAGTCACCAAGGGCGACACCCTGTCCACGCTGTTCGAGAAGGTTGGCCTGCCCGCCACCTCGGTGCACGAAATACTGGCTAGCGACAAGCAAGCCAAACAGTTTTCTCAGCTCAAACATGGCCAGAAACTGGAGTTCGAACTGACTCCAGACGGCCAACTGAACAACCTGCACACAAAAGTCAGCGACCTGGAAACCATCACGCTGACCAAGGGCCCCAAAGGCTTTACCTTCAACCGAGTGATCACCAAGCCAGTAGTGCGCTCAGCCTACGTTCACGGCGTGATCAACAGTTCGCTTTCACAGTCTGCGGCCCGTGCTGGCCTGTCCCATAGCCTGACCATGGATATGGCGAGCATTTTCGGCTACGACATCGACTTCGCTCAGGACATTCGCCAGGGTGACGAGTTTGACGTGATCTATGAGCAGAGGGTGGCCAACGGCAAAGTGGTCGGGACCGGCAATATCCTCTCCGCGCGCTTCACCAACCGTGGCAAAACCTACACCGCAGTGCGCTACACCAACAAACAAGGCTCAAGCAGCTACTACACCGCAGACGGCAACAGCATGCGCAAGGCGTTCATCCGCACGCCAGTGGACTTTGCCCGCATCAGCTCACGCTTCTCCATGGGGCGCAAGCATCCAATCCTGAACAAGATCCGCGCTCACAAGGGCGTCGACTATGCCGCTCCGCGGGGTACCCCCATCAAGGCCGCCGGCGACGGCAAGGTCCTGCTGGCAGGTCGCCGCGGCGGTTACGGCAACACCGTGATCATCCAGCACGGCAATACCTACCGCACGCTGTATGGCCACATGCAAGGCTTCGCCAAAGGTGTCAAGACCGGCGGCTCGGTGAAGCAGGGTCAGGTCATTGGCTATATCGGCACCACAGGCCTGTCCACCGGCCCACACTTGCATTACGAGTTTCAGGTCAATGGCGTCCACGTAGACCCGCTGGGCCAGAAACTGCCAATGGCCGACCCGATCGCCAAGGCAGAACGTGCTCGTTTCCTCCAGCAGAGCCAGCCTCTGATGGCTCGAATGGAGCAGGAAAAGGCCACGATGCTGGCCTCGAGCAAGCGCTGAACCATGGCGCGCTATATAGGAGTCATGTCCGGAACCAGCCTTGATGGCCTGGACATCGCCCTGATCGAGCAGGATCCGGCGATCAGACTGATCGCCACCCACTACATCCCCATGCCAGAGTCCCTGCGCGCCGAGCTGTTGAGCTTGTGCGCCAGCGGCCCAGACGAGATCGCCCGCTCCGCCATGGCCCAGCAACATTGGGTCAAGCTGGCTGCCCAGGGCATCCATAGCCTTCTGCAACAGCAACAACTGCAAGCTGGGGACATTCGCGCCATTGGCAGTCACGGCCAGACAGTACGTCATGAACCGAGCCGCGGTTTTACTGTACAGATTGGCAACCCGGCACTGCTTGCAGAGCTCACCGGTATAAGCGTCGTCAGTGACTTTCGCAGCCGCGATGTAGCCGCCGGCGGCCAAGGGGCACCACTAGTCCCGGCCTTCCACGAAGCCCTGTTCGAACGGCGTACAGGAAACCGCGCAGTTCTGAACATTGGCGGCTTCAGCAACCTGAGCCTGATCGAGACGGACAAACCGGTGACCGGCTTCGATTGCGGCCCAGGCAATGTACTGCTCGACACCTGGATACAGGATCAACGCGCAGAAACCTTTGACCGCAACGGCCAGTGGGCAGCCAGCGGCCAGCTCGACCAGTCCTTATTGACAACCCTGCTCAGCGACCCGTTCTTCGCTACCCAGGGGCCGAAGAGCACAGGGCGCGAAGTATTCAATCTGCAGTGGCTGCAACGGCAGCTGGCACAGCACCCTCCGCTTCCCGCCGAAGATGTGCAAGCCACCCTGCTGGAACTGACCGCACTGACCATCGTTCACTCGCTGCAGGCGGCACAGAGCGACACCCAGGAGCTTCTGGTCTGTGGCGGTGGCGCCCACAACAATGCCCTGATGCAGCGCCTCGCGGCCCTACTGCCCGGGACACGGGTGAGCAGCACCGCTGTATATGGCGTGGATCCCGACTGGGTCGAGGCCATGGCCTTCGCCTGGCTGGCCCATTGCAGCATGGAAGGCATTGCCGCCAACCGCCCCAGCGTTACCGGCGCCCGCGGCCTGCGGATACTGGGCGCTATCTACCCTGCTTGAACACCAGACAGCAAAACGCCGCAGGATCATCAGACCCTGCGGCGCTAGGCGAATGGCTTTGAGCGATCGATCAGATCGAAAACGATGACCCGCAACCACAGGTAGTGGTGGCATTGGGGTTTTTGATCACGAAACGCGAACCTTCCAGGCCTTCCTGGTAGTCCACCTCAGCACCGGCCAAGTACTGGAAACTCATGGGGTCCACCACCAGGCTCACACCCTCGCGCTCAACGATGGTGTCATCCTCGGCCACTTCCTCATCAAAAGTGAAACCGTACTGAAACCCCGAACAACCGCCGCCCGTAACGAATACGCGCAGCTTCAAGCGATCATTACCCTCTTCGTCGACCAGGGTCTTCACCTTGTGCGCTGCACCTTGAGTGAATTGCAAAGCCGTGGGGGTGAAGGATTCAACGCTCATGCTGACTATCTCCCGGCGTTAAGCCGCCATACTGCGTAATGACGCGCATTATCCGCTTCTCCTAGAAAAGCGGTCAACTATTGTTACGGTATATCAATAGTCGTAAAGCTACCCGCATAACGCACAAAGGCCCGTCAGACGGGCCTTTGTGTTCAACGCTAAAACGGCCTTAAGGCAGCATGCCCGCGTGGGACAGCCCCAGACGCTCATCCAGGCCAAAGAGGATGTTGAGGTTTTGCACCGCCTGGCCCGAAGCGCCCTTGACCAGGTTGTCGATGACCGACAGCACCACCACCAGATCACCGTCCTGCGGACGATGCACCGCGATCCGGCACACGTTGGCACCACGCACGCTACGGGTTTCAGGATGACTGCCCGCTGGCATCACATCGACAAAGGGTTCGTTGGCATAGCGCTTCTCGAACAACGCCTGCAAATCAACCGAACGGTCAACCACCGTCGAGTAGAGCGTGGAGTGAATACCGCGAATCATCGGCGTCAAATGCGGAACGAAGGTCAGACCTACATCCTTGCCCGCCGCCCGACGCAAGCCCTGGCGGATTTCCGGCAAGTGACGATGCCCTTTGACCGCGTAGGCCTTCATGCTCTCAGAGGTTTCCGAGTACAGCGAACCCACGCTGGCGCCACGGCCGGCGCCGCTGACACCCGACTTGCAGTCGGCGATCAGACGCGACGCATCAGCCAGCCCCGCTTCAAGCAGCGGCAGGAAGCCCAGCTGGGTAGCGGTTGGATAGCAGCCCGGAACAGCGATCAGCCGAGCCTTCTTGATCTGCTCGCGGTTGACTTCCGGCAAGCCGTAGACCGCCTCATCCAGCAGTTCGGGAGCGCCGTGTGGCTGGCCGTACCACTTGGCCCACTCATCGGCATCCTGCAAACGGAAGTCCGCCGACAGGTCGATGACCTTGGTTCCCGCCGCCAGCAACTCCCCGGCCAGGGCATGGGCTACCCCGTGAGGCGTGGCGAAGAACACCACATCGCAAGCCCCCAGGGTCTTGATGTCCGGCACGCTGAAGGCCAGGCCGTCATAGTGACCGCGCAGGTTCGGATACATGTCGGCGACGGCCAGGCCGGCTTCGGATCGCGAAGTGATGACCTCCACTCGCGCTTGCGGATGCTGTGCCAACAGACGCAGCAGTTCGACACCGGTGTAACCCGTGCCGCCGACGATACCGACCTTGACCATAAACCTGCCCTCAACGAACCCACTGGAAAGCTGCCGATAATAGGGGCGGCGCGCCCCTGCGACAACCGTCAAGGTGACGTGCGGCCGCTCTACCCTCTACTATCTTCGCCACCGTGAATCTGGGAATAACTAAAAATGCTCTATCTATGGCTCAAAGCCTTTCATATCGTCAGCGTGGTCTGCTGGTTTGCCGGCCTGTTCTACCTGCCACGCCTGTTCGTCTATCACGCCCAAAGCGAAGACAGCGTCAGCCGCGAGCGCTTCTGCCTGATGGAGCGCAAGCTGTACCGCTTCATCATGGGCCCGGCGATGATCGCGGCGCTGATCTTCGGCATCTGGCTGATCAGTCTCAACCCCAGCGCCTACTTCGGCCAGGGCGGCTGGATGCACGCCAAGCTGACCCTGGTGGTGATCCTGATCGGCTATCACCACATGTGCGGCGCTCAAGTGAAACGCTTCGCCCGTGGCGAGAACACCCGCAGCCATGTCTTTTATCGCTGGTTCAATGAAGTACCGGTTCTGCTATTGCTGGCTATCGTAATTTTGGTCGTTGTCAGGCCGTTCTAACACTGACTAGTCACTTGCCTGGGGGTACTCCAATGTCACTGCCCGTTCTGCTCGAGCAACACCTGCGCCTGCCCCTGGTGGCGGCGCCGATGTTCCTGATCTCCAACCCCGAACTGGTCCTGGCCTGCTGTCGCAATGGCGTGGTCGGCAGCTTCCCGGCCCTGAACCAGCGCGAAAGCAGTGGCTTCAAGGCCTGGCTCGAAGAGATCGAGGCGGGGCTGGACAAATTGGAGAACCCTGCCCCCTACGCGGTGAACCTGATCGTGCACAACAGCAATCCGCGCCTGCAGGCGGACCTGCAGATCTGCATCGAACACCAGGTGCCGATCGTCATCACCAGCCTGGGAGCGGTCAAGGAGGTCGTGGACGCCGTACACAGCTACGGCGGCCTGGTGTTCCATGACGTGACCACGCGCCGGCACGCGGAGAAAGCCGCAGAAGCCGGAGTCGATGGACTGATCGCCGTCGCCGCAGGGGCCGGCGGCCATGCTGGCACCTGGAGCCCCTTCGCCCTCATCGCCGAAATCCGTCAGTTCTTCGACAAGACCCTGCTGCTGGCCGGCTGCCTGAACCGCGGCCACGAGATTCTCGCCGCTCAATTGCTCGGTGCCGACCTGGCGTATCTGGGTACACGCTTTATCGGCACCCGCGAAAGTCATGCACCGGACGCCTACAAGGAGATGCTGCTCAGCTCCCGCGCTGCGGACATCGTGCACACCGCCGCCGTGTCCGGGGTGCCCGCCAGTTTCATGCGCCAAAGCCTGGAGAATGCCGGTTTCGACCTGGCTGCCCTGCAGGGCAAGGGTGAAATCAACTTCGGTTCCAAGCTCAAGCCCATCAGCGACGAGGCCAAGGCCTGGAAAACCGTTTGGTCGGCCGGCCAAGGCGTAGGCGAAATCGACGACCTGCCCAGCGTCGATCAATTGATCGCCCGCCTGGACAGCGAATACCAGGCCGCCCAGGCACGCGCCGCGCAGTTGGGCAATCGCTGGCCACGTTAACCCGTTCTCATTGTTTTTTGGCCAGCGGGGGGGCGCTGGCCTTAAACTAGCCGCCTTTTATGTAAGCCTTCTTTTCAAAAGACAGGGATGCCCCCCATGAGCGAAACTCGCTACAAGATTGTTTTCGACGGCGCGCTGCTGCCCGGCGTCGAGAAGTCCACCGCCCAACTGAACCTGGCCGAACTGTTCAAAAGCGATGCTGCCGCAGTGGAGCGTCTGTTCAGCGGCCAACGGGTAGAGCTCAAACGCGATCTGACCCAAGCGGATGCCCAGCGCTACCTGGAAGCCCTGAAAAACGCCGGGATCGACGCCCGTATCGAAGCTGAACAGGCACTGGACCTGAACCTGGACGCAGTCACCCATGCCCCGAGCCCGGCGCCGATCAGCGAGTCGCCCTACGCGCCTCCCCAAGCCACGGTCGGCGAAGCTCTGCCGCAATACGCCACACTCAATGTCTTCAGCTTCGAAGGCCGCATCGGTCGCCTGCGCTACCTGGCCTGGACCCTGGTCCTGACGGTCGCGATGCTGGCCGTGGTCGGAGTCGGTGCGTTCTTCGGCATTCTTTCCGCTGCTGTGCTCAACTCCACGCTCCTCACTGGAGTGGGGATCGTCGGCGGCATCGTGGTGTTCATCGGTTTCATCGTCGTCAGCATCCAGATCAGCGTGCAGCGCCTGCATGACCTGGGCTGGTCCGGCTGGCTGTGGCTGCTGAACTTCGTGCCAATCGTCGGCAGCATCTTCCCCCTGGTGCTGATGGTCAGCCCGGGCAGCAACGTCGCCAACCGCTACGGCGCCCCACCACCGCCCAATACCACTGCGGTCAAGGTCCTGTCGTGGATGTGGGTGGTACTGATCGTGGCATTGATCGTTGGCATGGTGGCCGGTGGCCTGAGTTCTCTGGAAGATCGCTACAGCGAAACCAGCTACAGCGAAAGCGTCGACTCCGGCAGCGTTGACGAAGATGCTGAACCCGCCGACAGCGCCGCGGCCCCTGTAGAATCCGAGCAAGAATAAACGCGTCCGAGCCTGCGACCCTTCCTGTCGCAGGCGACCGGCCGTTGCGATGGAGAAATGCATGACCCGTTACGCTCTGATCACCGGCGCTTCCAGCGGCATAGGCCTGGCCCTGGCCGAAGCACTGGCCCGGCGTGGGCGCAACCTGCTTCTGGTGGCCCGCCAGCGTGATCAGCTGGAAAGCATCGCCCTGGAGTTGACCCAACGTTTTGGTGTCGAAGTGCTGTTTCGCGCCTGCGACCTGGGGGAGCCCTTGCGCCTGTCCGGCTTCCTGCTGGAACTGGAGGAAGGCGAGCGTCAGATCGATCTGCTGGTCAACTGCGCCGGCATCGGCACCTGCGGCCCCTTCCTGGCCCAGGACTGGATGACCGAACAGGACCTGATCGAGGTCAACATCCTCGCCCTGACCCGCCTGTGTCATGCCCTGGGCAACAGCATGGCGCTGCTGGGCGGCGGACAGATTCTCAACGTCGCCTCGGTAGCCGCCTTCTATCCGGGCCCGTGGATGAGCACCTACTACGCCAGCAAGGCCTATGTCCTGCACTTCTCCGAAGGCCTGCGCGAAGAACTGAAGAAATGCGCCGTCAAGGTCTCGGTGCTGTGCCCCGGCCCGACTCGCACGGGCTTTTTCCGCACGGCACAAATGGACACTCAAAGGCTCAACGACAGCAAACTGCTCATGAGCCCCGAGGAAGTGGCCCTGTACGCGGTCCGCGCGCTGGAGAAGAACCGCGCCATCATCATTCCCGGCCGCCTGAACCGCTGGATGGCTTTCAGCAGCCGCCTCGGCTCGCGCTGGCTGACCCGCAAGATCGTCGGTTACGTCAATCGGGCCTATTGCCCACGTTAGATGCCGGGCTGGGCGCACAGGATGAGCCTGAGTACACTCAGCCCGGACCAACCCAATGGAGAAACAGCTGTGGATACTCTGTTCACCAAGATCATCAACAGAGAAATACCCGCGAAGATTATCTACGAGGACGACCAGGTTCTGGCCTTCCACGACATCGCCCCGCAAGCGCCGGTGCACTTCCTGGTGATTCCGAAAAAGCCCATCCGCACCCTCAACGACCTCACCGAGGACGACAAGGCCCTGGCCGGACATATTCTGTTCACCGCCCAGCGACTGGCCAAGGAACAAGGCTGTGAAGACGGCTTCCGGGTGGTGATGAACTGCAATGAGCTCGGCGGACAGACCGTCTACCACATTCACATGCATGTGCTGGGTCAACGTCAGATGAACTGGCCTCCGGGCTGATTGCCCCTGCCCCACCCACGCCCCCTGCACGGCGCCCTCTCGTCCGGTCTGCGACGAGGGTGCGCTGATCCAGCGCAGTTTTCGCCCCATCGATTGGAGTAAACTGGCCGCCGTGATTCTTCCCGGAGATAAGCATGACTACCCAACGTCACTACTCGCCGATTGACCGCCTGCTGCTGCAGGCCGATATGGCCATGCGCACGCTGTTGCCGTTCAGTGGCCAACCTTATCGCCCGTCGCCGGCCATCGTGCAGCCGGAAGCGCAGATGAGTGACGAGGACACCCGGCACGTTGCCGGCCTGATGCGCATCAACCACACCGGGGAAGTCTGTGCCCAGGCGCTGTACCAGGGCCAGGCGCTGACCGCCAAGCTGCCCCAGGTACGCCAGGCCATGGAGCATGCCGCCGAAGAAGAGATCGACCACCTGGCCTGGTGCGAACAGCGCATCCGTCAGCTGGGCAGCCATCCCAGTGTGCTCAATCCATTGTTCTACGGCCTGTCGTTCGGCATCGGCGCAGCGGCCGGCCTGATCAGCGACAAGGTCAGCCTGGGTTTCGTCGCTGCCACTGAAGATCAGGTCTGCAAACACCTGAACGAGCACCTGGAACAGCTCCCGGCCGAGGACGAAAAGTCCCGAGCCATTCTCGAGCAGATGCGGATCGACGAAGAACACCACGCCGAAACTGCCCTTGAAGCCGGCGGCTTTCGCTTCCCGGCACCGGTCAAGTTCGGCATGAGCCTGTTGGCCAAGGTCATGACCAAAAGCACCTACCGGATCTGACCCCGCTACTGCCGCTGACAAAAAAGGGCGCTCCATGAGCGCCCTTTGCTTTGCCCGAAACAATCGACGCCAATCAGCCGAGCTCGACGATTTCGTAATCGTGAGTGATGGCCACGCCAGCGGCGCCGAGCATGATCGAGGCCGAGCAGTATTTCTCGGCCGACAGCTCGATAGCGCGCTTGACCTGGGCTTCCTTCAAGCCCCGCCCCTTGACCACGAAGTGCATGTGAATCTTGGTGAAGACCTTGGGATCTTCGGTCGCGCGTTCGGCGTCGAGGAAGGCCTCGCAACTTTCCACGGCCTGGCGCGACTTCTTCAGAATGCTGACCACATCGAAGTTGCTGCAACCGCCCACGCCCAACAGGAGCATTTCCATGGGGCGAACACCCAGATTACGTCCACCGGCTTCTGGTGGGCCGTCCATCACCACGACATGACCGCTGCCCGACTCACCGAGGAACATGGCTTCGCCAGCCCATTGGATGCGTGCCTTCATCGCCAAGACTCCACTGCTAAAAAAGGGTCGCCAGCTTAGCACAGGGTTTTGCTCGGGCCGCGCTTTGCCCGCTGCAGGCCTATTGCCGATCCTTACCAAGAAAAATCTTAAATCCGCTTAGGATGTGTCTGTTAAGCTGACGCCAAATGAATGGCGCATCGCCAGCGTCAAACAGCTTCGCTGTTCGCCCCATAACAAACACCTCATACCGTGCAGTCTTTTCGGGATACAACCATGGTTGCTATTGCCCCCACCTCCAGGATCAAAAATCTCGACAAGTTGCTGATGCACTGTCAACGCCGCCGGTACCAGGCCAAGAGCAACATCATCTGCGCCGGCGACGTGTCCGACAGCCTGTACTTCATCATCAAGGGGTCGGTGACCATCCTCATCGAAGACGACGACGGCCGGGAGATGATCATTGCCTACCTCAACGCTGGGGACTTCTTCGGCGAGCTGGGGCTGTTCGAAGAGGCCGGGCAGGAGCAGCAACGCAGCGCCTGGGTGCGCGCCAAGGTGGAATGTGAAGTGGCGGAAATCAGCTATGCCAAGTTCCGAGAGCTGTCGCAGATCGATCCGGACATTCTGTACGTGCTGAGCGGACAGATCGCCCAGCGCCTGCGCAACACCACGCGCAAGGTCGGCGATCTGGCGTTCTTCGATGTGACCGGACGGGTTGCCCGCTGCTTGCTGGAGCTGTGCAAGCAACCGGATGCCATGACCCATCCGGACGGCATGCAGATCAAGATCACCCGCCAGGAGATCGGCCGGATCGTCGGCTGTTCACGGGAGATGGTCGGCCGCGTCCTCAAGGACCTGGAAGAACGCAATCTGGTTCACGTCAAAGGCAAGACCATGGTGGTGTTCGGCACCCGCTAACCCGGCAGAAAGCCCTTGAGCATCTCGCGGTAGAGACTGTCCAGCCGGCCGATGGCATCGGGGGCGGCAAAAGCCTCATGCAAGGCGATATGGCTTTCGGCCCGGCAACGCTGCTCCAGTCCACAGGCCTGATTGAAGCTATTGACCGCTTCTACCATTGAGGCGCGCTCGTTATCCAGCAACAAGGCTCCGTGTACCAGCCCCACCGGCCGCTGCCCGCCCTTGCTCTGACGCCAGCGCTGGGCAGTGCCGACCAGTTTGCGACCGTCCAGATTGACGTTGAAGCGCCCATCGCAAAAGGCACCGTCCACCTCTCCCAACGACGGATTGCCTCCCAGCTCAGTGAGCAGGTCGCAAATCGGTTGGCACAAGCGTCGATAGGCCGTTTCAATCCGCCCCTGATCCCCCTCGCTACGCGGCGGCGCGTAGACCAGCGCAATGTTCACCGTGGCCGCCGACTGCGGCACCGGCTCGCCACCGGTTTCCCGCAGCAACACCGGCCAGCCATTGACAGCCGACACCTGGCAAGCCTGCTCGAATCCGGGCAGGCGGCTCAGGCGCCGCGGCATCACCAGCGCCCGGTCACTGGGTTGCCAGAACAGCAGGCCAAACTCCTGCTCTGTGGCACACACCTGAGCCAGCAGATCCTGCTCGGCCTGCAGGCCGGCTTCGACGGTCAAGGCAAGGGGTTGAGTCATGACAGGGAAAGTCCTTGGCAGTGGATATGAAAAAGCCGGCATCGCCGGCTTGTTCAGTGTTTCAGGTTCAGTCCAGGGTCGAACCGCTGACCGGGACGCCGCGCTCAGGGAAGAACAGGCGTTGCAGCTCGCTGCCCGGACTCTCGGCGCGCATGAACGCCTCGCCCACCAGGAACGAATAGACGTTGCTGATTTCCATCAGCTCAACATCGGCACGATTGAGAATGCCACTCTCGGTAATCACCAGGCGGTCGCGGGGAATCCGCGGCAGCAGGTCGAGGGTGGTTTCCAGGTCGACATCGAAGGTGTGCAGGTTGCGGTTGTTGATCCCCACCAACGGCGTGTCGAGGGTTTTCAGTGCCCGCTCCAGCTCATCGCCATCGTGCACTTCCACCAGCACATCCAGGCCAACGCCTTTGGCCACAGCGGCCAGCTCGGCCATTCGCGCGTCATCCAGCGCGGCCACGATCAGCAGCACACAGTCGGCCCCCAGGGCACGGGCTTCGACGATCTGATAGGGATCGATCATGAAATCCTTGCGGATAACCGGCAACTTGCTGGCAGCCCGAGCCTGTTGCAGGTAAGCATCGGCGCCCTGGAAAAAGTCGACGTCGGTGAGCACCGACAGGCAGGTGGCGCCGCCCTTCTCATAACTCCTGGCAATGTCCGCCGGCACAAAGTTCTCGCGGATCACACCTTTGCTGGGGGATGCCTTCTTGATCTCGGCGATCACCGCCGGTTGCTTGAGCTTGGCCTGCTCCTGCAGAGCCTTGGCGAAGCCACGCGGGGCATCGGCGGCTCGCGCCAGGGTTTCCAGCTCGGCCAGGCTGACACGCGCGCTACGCTCGGCAACCTCCTGCACCTTGCGGGCGAGGATCTTTTCCAGAACAGTCGGCACACTCATCCTTCATTCTCCTGCTTGAACACCGCGGTAAAGGCGCCCAGTTCCTCAAGCTTTTCCCGGGCCAGGCCCGTGTGCAAGGCATCGTGAGCCAGGGCCACGCCCTCTTTCAGGCTGCTGGCATGATCCGCGGCATACAGCGCCGCACCGGCATTGAGCACAATCATTTCGGCGGCCTTCTGGCCATGCTCGGTCTTGCGTCGTCCCAGGGCATCGCGAATCAGCTCCAGGGACGCCGCCGGGCTCTCCACCACCAGGCCAAACAGACTCTGGCTCTTCATGCCCAGGTCCTCGGGCTGCACCCAGTACTCGGTAATCTGGTCATTCTTCAGCTCGGCCACATAGGTCGGTGCAGCCAGGCTGAACTCGTCCAGGCCATCCTGGGAGTGCACCACCAGCACATGCTTGCTGCCCAGGCGCTGCAAAACCTCGGCCAATGGCCGGCACAGCGCCTGGGTGAATACGCCCACCACCTGATGTTTCACACCGGCCGGATTCGTAAGCGGGCCAAGCATGTTGAACAGGGTGCGCAGACCAAGGTCGCGACGCGGGCCAGCGGCATATTTCATGGCGCCGTGATGAGACTGGGCAAACATGAAGCCGATACCGACGTTGTCGATGCAGCGAGCCACCTGGACCGGCGTCAGGTTCAGGTAGACCCCGGCCGACTCCAGCAGGTCGGCACTGCCGCTCTTGCCGGACACCGCGCGATTGCCATGCTTGGCGACCGTGCAGCCGGCCGCCGCCACCACAAAAGAAGAAGCCGTGGACACGTTGAAGATGTTCGCACCGTCACCGCCGGTGCCTACCACATCCACCACACCGTCGAGGGTCTTGAGCTCGACCTTGTCCGCCAACTCGCGCATCACCGACACCGCGCCGACGATTTCGTCGATGCTTTCGCTTTTCATGCGCATGGCCATCATGAAGGCGCCAATCTGCGCATCGGTGCATTGACCGGTCATGATCTCGCGCATCACATCGCGCATCTCGTCGGTGCTCAGGTCCAGATGGCCGACAATACGGCTCAGGGCAGTCTTGATATCCATGAAAAGTCCTTAGCGCGTGCCGCCGCTCTGTTTGAGGAAGTTGGCGAACAGCTCGTGGCCCTGCTCGGTGAGAATAGACTCGGGGTGAAATTGCACACCCTCGATATTCAATGTCTTGTGGCGCAGCCCCATGATCTCGTCGACGGAACCGTCTTCCAGTTGAGTCCAGGCAGTGACTTCGAGGCAGTCGGGCAGGCTGTCCCGCTTGACCACCAGCGAGTGGTAGCGGGTCACCGTCAGCGGCAGGTTCAGGCCGCTGAATACCCCCAGGTCACGATGGAACACCGGGCTGGTCTTGCCGTGCATCACTTGCCGGGCACGTACCACCTGGCCGCCAAAGGCCTGGCCGATGGACTGGTGACCCAGGCACACGCCGAGAATCGGCAGCTTGCCGGCGAAATGCTTGATCGCCTCGATGGAGATACCGGCTTCGGTGGGTGTGCAAGGACCGGGCGAAACCACGATGCGCTCAGGCTTGAGCGCCTCGATTTCAGCCACGGTCAGCTCGTCATTGCGCACCACCTTGACCTCGGCACCCAACTCGCCCAGGTACTGGACGACGTTATAGGTGAAGGAGTCGTAGTTATCGATCATCAGCAACATAGTGGAAACTCCTCAAGCCTTGGATGCGGGGGTTTGTTCAGCCAGTGCCACGGCACGGAACATTGCGCGACGCTTGTTCAGCGTCTCTTCCCACTCCAGGGTCGGCACCGAGTCGGCAACAATCCCGCCGCCGGCCTGTACATGCAGCTCACCGTTCTTGATCACCGCGGTGCGAATGGCAATCGCGGTGTCCATGTTGCCGTTCCAGGCGAAGTAACCCACGGCGCCGCCGTAGATGCCGCGCTTGACCGGTTCCAGTTCGTCGATGATTTCCATGGCCCGGATCTTCGGCGCCCCGGACAACGTCCCCGCCGGCAGGATCGCCCGCAGGGCATCCATCGCTGTCAGCCCGGCCTTCAATTGACCGGTGACGTTGGAGACGATGTGCATCACGTTGGAATAACGCTCGATGACCATCTTCTCGGTGAGCTTCACGCTACCGATTTCGGATACGCGACCGGTGTCGTTGCGTCCCAGGTCGATCAGCATCAGGTGCTCGGCAATTTCCTTGTCGTCCGACAGCAGGTCCTGTTCCAGGGCCAGGTCGGCTTCCTCGGTTGCGCCCCGCGGACGGGTGCCGGCAATCGGCCGCACGGTAATCAGGTTGTCCTCGACCCGCACCAGCACCTCCGGCGAACTGCCCACGACATGGAAGTCACCGAAGTTGAAGAAGTACATGTAAGGCGTCGGGTTGAAGCAGCGCAGCGCCCGGTACAGGTCGATGGGCGCGGCCGAAAAATCGATGGACATGCGCTGGGACGGCACCACCTGCATGCAGTCACCGGCCAGGATGTACTCCTTGATAGTGTCCACCGCGCGCTCATAGTCGCCCTGGGTGAAGCTGGAGCGGAACACCGGCTCCGCCGCCGACTGCTTGCTGAAATCCAGCCCGGGGCGTGGGGTGATCGGCTGGCGCAGCTGTGCCAGCAACTCCTGCAGACGCGCCTGGCCGGCTTCGAACGCATTGTCCTGGCTCGGATCGGCCAGCACGATGGCGTGCATCTTGCCCGCCAGGTTGTCGAACACCACCACTGCGTCGGAAACCATCAGCAGGATATCCGGCACGCCGATCGGATCCGGATTCGGGCACTGGCCCAAGCGCGGCTCGACATAACGCACGCAGTCATAACCGAAGTACCCCACCAGGCCGCCGTTGAAACGCGGCAGGCCGGCGATGGTCGGTACGTTGTAGCGGGCTTTGAATTCCTCGACGAAGGCCAGTGGATCGGCCACTTCATGGCTTTCGATCTCGACCCCGTCATGGGTCACGCTGACCCGGTGCCCCTGCACACGCAATACGGTGCGGCACGGCAGGCCAATGATCGAATAGCGCCCCCACTTCTCGCCGCCCTGCACCGACTCCAGCAAGTAGGAGTTGGGCTGATCGGCCAGTTTCAGGTAGATCGACAGCGGCGTGTCGAAGTCGGCAAGGGTTTCGCAGGCCAGCGGGATACGGTTGTAACCGGCTGCGGCCAAACGCAGGAATTCTTCGCGAATCATGGGATGCCTCGTGGCTTGAGGGTCTAACAGTCAGGTATGCAAACACGCCGGCAGGGCCGGCCAGACAAAAATCAGGCGCGCCAACGCCAACGGGCCAAGGCCTTGATGACTTTCATCCAGAGTTTGCGAGTGACCACCACGATGGAATTTCCAGAAGGGGATGGAACAGCGTCGGGCAACGTTATCTCAGCGGCAGGTTCTAAGCAACCGGGGATCAGCGCCCGCAGGTTGTCGATCACCAGCGCCGGGGATTCCTCGGCAATCGGCCGACCATGGTTATAGCCGTAGCTCAGCGCCACGCACTTGACCCCCGCGGCCTTGGCCGCCAGCACGTCACTGCGCGAGTCGCCGACGAATAGCGACTGCGAGGCCGGCACGCTGGCCATCTTCATCACGAAGAACAGCGCCGCCGGGTCCGGCTTCTTCTGCGGCAGGGTGTCGCCACCGATGATCCAGCGGAAATACCGGCCGATCTTCATCTGATCCAGCAAGGGGGCGACGAAACGCTCGGGCTTGTTGGTGATCAGGGCCATTTCCACGCCCTGCTTGTGCAGCCACTTGAGGGTTTCGCGCACGCCGGGATAGACCACGGTCAGCTCATGACTGTCCTCATAGGCCGCATTGAACAGCTCAAGAGCGTGCTCGGCCTCGACATCGTCGACGTCCTGGGCCTCCAGGCTGTTGGCCAGGGCCCGGCGCACCAGCATCGGCGCGCCATTGCCGACCCACTCGCGCACCGCGTCGATACCCGCAGGCTTGCGCCCCAGCTTGAGCAGCATCTGATCCACGGCGGCCGCGAGGTCCGGCACCGAATCGACCAGAGTGCCATCCAGGTCGAACATCACCAGCCGCGGCAGACGCCCCGGGAACAGCTGCTCAAATGCGCTCATGAGCGCGCCAGCGCCAGTTCGGCGCGCATCTTCTCGATGACTTCCCGGTAGTTCGGCGCATTGAAGATCGCCGAGCCGGCAACAAAGGTGTCAGCGCCTGCTGCGGCGATCTCACGGATGTTGCCGACGTTCACCCCACCGTCGATCTCCAGGCGGATATCACGGCCGGAGGCATCGATCAGGGCCCGTGCCTCACGCAGCTTGTCGAGGGTCCCAGGAATGAACTTCTGCCCGCCGAAACCCGGGTTGACGCTCATCAGCAGCACCATGTCGACCTTGTCCATCACGTACTTGAGCACGTCCAGCGGGGTTGCCGGGTTGAACACCAGGCCCGCCTTGCAACCGCCTTCGCGGATCATCTGCAGGGAGCGATCCACGTGCAGGGTGGCTTCCGGGTGAAAGGTGATGTAGGTCGCGCCCGCCTCGATGAAGTCGCCGATGATGCGGTCCACCGGGGTCACCATCAGGTGCGCATCGATCGGCGCGGTGATCCCGTACTTGCGCAGCGCCGAGCAGACCATCGGGCCGATGGTCAGGTTCGGCACATAGTGGTTGTCCATGACATCGAAGTGGACGATATCGGCACCAGCGGCCAGGACATTGTCCACTTCCTCGCCCAGACGGGCGAAGTCGGCGGAGAGAATCGACGGAGCAATAGCGAAGGGCTGCATGACGCACCTTTTTTGAGCGGAATCACGATGGCGCGCATTGTATACCTCATGCTTTGGGGCGCACACCGTAACCGCGATGTTCAGTAAGCCGCGCGATAGATCTTCTCGATATCGGCGGGGCTCAGCTTGCGCGGATTGTTGCGCATCAGACGCTCGATCCCCGCGGCCTCCACGGCCATGGCGGGAATTGCCTCCTCGGGCACGCCAAAGCTGCGCAAGCCACTGGGAATCTCCACCGCGGCGCACAGGGCGGTCATCGCCTCCACGGCCCGATCGGCGGCCTCGCCGGCACTCAAGTGCGCGGTCTGCACCCCCATGGCGTCGGCGATATCCTGCATACGCTCGACACAGGCCATCTTGTTCCAGGTCATGACATAGGGCAGCAGCAAGGCATTGCTGACCCCGTGGGACATATGGAAACGGCCACCCAGGGGATAGGCCATCGCATGCACCGCCCCCACCCCGGCATTGCCGAAGGCCATGCCCGCCATCAGGCTGGCGGTGGCCATATTCTCCCGGGCCTGCAGGTTGGCCGGATTGGCAAAGGCCTTGGGCAGTGCCTTGACGATCAGCTTGATGGCGCCTATGGCCAGGGCATCCGTGATCGCGGAGGCACTCAGCGACAGATAGGCTTCAATCGCGTGTACCAGGGCATCGACGCCACTGGCGGCGGTCACGCTGCGGGGGCAGGTCAGGGTCATCTGCGGACTGACCAGGGCCACGTCCGGCAACAGGTAGTCGCTGACAATGCCCTTCTTCAGTTGCGCGGCCCTGTCGGACAGTATCGCCACGTTGGTGACTTCCGAACCGGTGCCGGCGGTGGTGGGGATGGCGATCAGCGGCGGCCCCTTGCGCGGCACCTGATCGATGCCGAACAGGTCTTCCAGGGCGCCGTGATAGCCGGCATAGGCCGCGACACTCTTGGCAATGTCGATGGCGCTGCCGCCCCCCAGCCCGATCAGACCGTCATGCCCGCCTTCGCGGTAAACCTGCATGCAGTCTTCGACGATGGCGATTTCCGGATCGGGCAGCACCCGGTCGAAGATCTCGTAATCGCGCTCCCCCAGATGGGCCAACGCCAGCGCCACCGTGCCCGACTCGAGCAGCGCGGCATCAGTGACGATCAGCGGATTGTCGACATCCAGGCGGGTCAGTTCAGCAGCCAGTTGCTCGATGGCGGTACTGCCGGTGAGCAGCTTATGAGCGATCTTGAAAGAGGAAATACTCATGTGCGCAGCCTCTTATATAGAAGGTGGAAGCTGGCACAAGCGTAGACGTGGATTATCGGTTGTCGCCTATTCAGCGGACGAATGCCCTGCTGCCCCTCGCCCGGGAGCACAGTCAGTGGCCCGGGCGAGGAAAGCGAAGGGTCTACACCTGGGCGGTGCGCAGCTTCTCGCTGCGTCCGCGCAGCCATTCCAGGGTCAGCAGCAGAATCACCGAAAAGGCGATCAGCAGCGTCGCCGCCGCGGCAATGGTCGGGCTGAGGTTTTCACGGATGCCGCTGAACATCTGCCGTGGCAGGGTCGCTTGCTCCGGACCGGCCAGGAACAGGGTCACCACCACCTCGTCGAACGAGGTGGCAAAGGCGAACAGCGCGCCACTGATGACCCCGGGCGCGATCAACGGCAAGGTCACCCGGCGGAAGGTGGTCAAGGGCGAAGCCCCGAGGCTCGCCGCGGCGCGCACCAGATTATGGTTGAAGCCCTGCAGGGTCGCCGACACGGTGATGATCACGAAAGGCACCCCGAGCACCGCATGCACGATGATCAGCGAGAAGAAACTGTTGCCCATGCCCAGCGGCGCGAAGAACAGGTAGCTGGCGACACCGATGATCACCACCGGCACCACCATCGGCGAAATCACCAGGGCCATGACCAGCGCCTTGCCGGGAAAGTCGCCACGGGTCAGGCCGATGGCCGCGAGCGTGCCGAAGACCATGGCCAGCAGCGTGGCGGCCGGGGCCACGATGATGCTGTTCTTCAGGGCCCGCATCCATTCGGCGGAGGCGAAGAAGTCCTGATACCAGTGCAGCGAGAACCCCTGCAACGGGTACACCAGGAAGCTGCCCGAGTTGAACGACAGCGGGATGATCACCAGCACCGGCAACACCAGGAACAACAGGATCAAGCCGCAGAGAATCCGCAAGCTGTAGAACCAGACCCGTTCGACGGGAGACATGTAGGGGCTCAGCATTTCGATTCTCTCCTTAGCTCAGGCGCAGGCGGCTGGCGCCCACCAGCCAGCTGTAGATCAGATAGAGCACGACGGTCGCCAGCAACAGCAGGCCGCCCAGGGCCGTGGCCATGCCCCAGTTGATGCTGGTGTTGGTGTAGAAGGCGACGAAGTAACTGACCATCTGATCGTTCGGGCTGCCCAGCAATGCCGGGGTGATGTAGTAGCCGATGGCCAGGATGAACACCAGCAGGCAACCGGCGCCGACCCCGGCGTAAGTCTGCGGGAAGTACACCCGCCAGAAGCTGGCGAACGGATGGCAACCCAGGGAAATCGCCGCACGCATGTAGGTGGGCGAGATGCCTTTCATCACGCTGTAGATCGGCAGGATCATGAACGGCAGCAGGATGTGCACCATGGAGATGTAGACCCCGGTGCGGTTGAACACCAGCTCCAGGGGCTTGTCGATCACCCCCATGGCCAGCAGCGCGCTGTTGATCAGGCCACCGGATTGCAGCAGCACGATCCAGGCCGCAACCCGCACCAGGATCGAGGTCCAGAACGGCAGCAGTACCAGGATCATCAAGAGGTTGCTCTTGCGTGCCGGCAGGTTGGCCAGCAGGTACGCCAGGGGATAGGCCAGGGCCAGGCAGATGGCGGTGATCACCAGGCCCATCCAGAAGGTCCGGGCGAAGATGTCCAGGTAGATGGCCTGGTCCGGGGTGGCCGGGGCCAGTTCGCCCAGATCATCGATGCGATGGTCCACCGCCGCCAGCAGGTAGTAAGGGGTCAGGCTGCTGGTGTTGCGACGGATCGCCTGCCAATAGGCCGGGTCGCCCCAGCGCTCGTCCAGGCTTTCCATGGCTTCTTTATAGGATTCGGGCTCGGCCTTGAACGGCAAGGCGCGGGCGGTCTTGGTCAGCAGGCTGCGGTAGCCGGCCAGTTCCATGTTCAGGCGCTTGGACAGGTCGCCCAGGGTCTGATTCTTGCGGGCGTCCGCCAGGTCTTCGCTCAAGGCCTTGTAGGCCCCTTCGCCGGGCAGGCCACGACCGTCCCAGGCACTCACGGCCGCCACCGTGCGCGGCATGCCGCCGACCACTTCCGGGTTGCCGACGCTCTTGTACAGCAGCGCCACGATCGGTACCAGGAACACCAGCAACAGAAACAGCACCAGGGGCGCGATCAAGGCCTGCGCCTTCCAGCGGTTGACCCGCTCGGCACGGGCCAGCCGCTGCTTCAAGGTCGGGCCGGTGACCGCGTTCAGGGGAACGGTGATGGTCATGACAAACTCCGCGAATCGATCTTTCGAATACAAGCCACCAGGCGGCAGGAGCGGGCTTGGCCGCAAATCGAAGGGCATCCTTCAACATCAGGGTTGATGCTGATGACGCCTTCGCGAGCAAGCTCGCTCCTACAACGGCAGGGGGTGGTTACTTGGCTGCCCAGGCGTTGAAGCGCTGTTCCAGCTGCTCGCCGTTGTCAGCCCAGAAGCTGACGTCGATCTGCACCTGGTTGGCGATGTTTTCCGGGGTGGTCGGCATGTCCTTGAGGATGTCCTTGGCCAGCAGCGGCACGGCCTGGGTGTTGGCAGGACCGTAGGCGATGTTTTCCGAATAGGTTTTCTGCTGTTGCGGCTGGACCGAGTAGGCGATGAACTTCTTCGCCGCTTCGGCGCGAGCCTTGTCCAGGCCTTTTGGAATGGCCCAGGCGTCGAAGTCGTAGATGCCGCCGTTCCACACCACTTTCAGGTTGCTTTCCTTCTGCACTGCGGCGATTCGGCCGTTGTAGGCCGAACTCATGACCACGTCGCCGGAAGCCAGGTACTGCGGCGGCTGGGCGCCAGCTTCCCACCACTGGATGTTGGGCTTGAGCTCATCGAGTTTCTTGAAGGCACGATCCTGACCGTCCTTGCCGGCCAGCACCTTGTACACATCCTTGGGCGCGACGCCGTCGGCCATCAGGGCGAATTCCAGGGTGTACTTGGCGCCCTTGCGCAGGCCGCGTTTACCCGGGAATTTCTTGGTGTCCCAGAAGTCGGCCCAGCTGCTGGGGGCTGCTTTCAGCTTGTCGGCGTTGTAGGCCAGCACTGTGGACCAGACGAAGAAGCCCACGCCGCACGGCTGGATAGCGCCCTTGACGTAATCCTCGCTCTTGCCGAACAGCGCCGGGTCCAGTTGCTCGAACATGTCCTCGTCGCAACCACGGGACAGTTCAGGGGATTCCACTTCCACCAGGTCCCAGGACACGCTCTTGGTATCGACCATGGCCTTGATCTTGGCCATCTCGCCGTTGTATTCACCAGCGACGATCTTGCCGTTGCCCGCTGCTTCCCACGGTGCGTAGAAGGCTTTGACCTGAGCCGCCTTGTTCGCCCCGCCAAAGGACACCACGGTCAGGTCCGGGCCCGCCGCCATGGCGTGCGCCGCACCCATCATGCCCAATGCCAGGGCGGTGAATTTCAGGGATCTCAACATTTATTGTGTTCTCCACGTGCAGGTTGGTGTTGCAGGGGGGCGATCAATTCGCCTCTAGAAGCGGGTCAAGCGCGCGAACGTGCTCGACTTGCCAGCCAAGCGGCACCACGTCACCCACTGCCAGCGCAGGATCGAGCTCGGCAATCGGCTGTTTCACGAAGAAGTCGCTCTTGCCGCAGACTTCCAGGCGCACCCGGACGTGGTCGCCCAGATAGATGAATTCCGCCACCCTCCCGGAGAAGCGGTTGACGCAGCTTTCGCTGGAGCCGTTGAGGCTCACGCGCTCCGGCCGGATGGACAGGGTCACAGGCTCGCCGATGCGGCCGACGTTCACCGCCAGCGCTTCGACTTTCTCGCCACGCCCCAGCTCCACCACGCAGCGCTCGCCGTTATGGCTGTGCAGGCGGCCGTTGAGACGGTTGTTCTCGCCAATGAAGTTGGCGACGAAGGTGTTCTTCGGTTCTTCGTAGAGGGTCCGCGGCGGAGCGATCTGCTGGATCTCGCCCTGATGGAACACCGCCACCCGGTCGGACATGGTCAGGGCTTCGCCCTGGTCGTGGGTCACGTAGACCACGGTCACGCCCAGGCGCTGGTGCAGGTGCTTGATCTCCATCTGCATGTGTTCGCGCAACTGCTTGTCGAGGGCGCCGAGGGGTTCGTCCATCAGCACCAGCTGCGGCTCGAACACCAGGGCGCGGGCCAGGGCCACCCGCTGCTGTTGGCCGCCGGACAGTTGCGCCGGATAGCGCTGGGCGAAGGCATCGAGCTGGACCATGCTCAGCACGCGCTTGACCCGCTCGCTGATGTCGGTCTTGCCCAGGCCCCGCACCGACAGCGGAAAGCCGAGGTTCTCGGCCACGGTCATGTGCGGGAACAGGGCGTAGTTCTGGAACACCATGCCGATGTCGCGCTTGTGCGGCGGCACATTGTTGATGGCGCGGCCGGCCAGCTGGATCTCGCCGGCGGTCGGGGTTTCGAAACCGGCCAGCATCATCAGGCTGGTGGTCTTGCCGGAGCCGGACGGCCCCAGCAGGGTGAGGAACTCGCCTTTGCGAATTTCCAGGTTGAGGTCTTTGACGATCAGGTTCTCGCCGTCGTAGCTCTTCTGCACACCACGAAAACTGACCAGAACATCGTTGGCCCCAGCGCTTGAAACGACCTCGCTCATACCCACACCTTTTGTTTTAGACGGCTGTGGAGCAAGCCTAGTGGAGCGCGCAGGTCACGCAAATCGGGGCTCAGGAGAGATTCGCCTCAGCCGCCTGGAAGGTTGTCTGTAGGGATTGCCCTACAAGGATGGCGGGATTGGGTAAGGGCAGTGGCCAGCGACACGCTGCAAGCGGCAAGAAACGGCAAAAGCCTGAGGGCGGGGATGTCGCAAATGGATAAGTGCCCTCCCCGGGAGGTGAAGAGAGCACTGGAGCAGGTGTCAGAGCAGCTTGTGCTCCATGGCGTACTTCACCAGCTCAGCGAGGGACGTGACGTTGAGCTTTTGCATCAGCCGCGCCTTGTGGGTGCTGATGGTCTTGCTGCTCAGCGCCAGTTGCTGGGCGATGTCGTTGACATTGGCCCCTTGGGCCAGGCGTTCGAAGACCGAGAATTCGCGCTCGGACAGCAGCGAATGCAAGGGGCGGGCGTCGGTCAGACCGACTTCGAAGACCATACGGTCCGCCAGATCCGGATCGATGTAGCGCCCGCCCGAGGCCACCTTGCGGATCGCGGTCAGCAGCAGCGACGGGTCGCTGTCCTTGGTGGCGTAGCCGGCAGCGCCGATCTTCAACGCCCGGGCGGCCATCTGCGCCTCATCGTGCATCGACAGCACCAGAATCGCCGGCGGGTTGTTCAGCGCGCGAATCCGCGGAATCGCCTCCAGACCGTTCACCCCGGGCATGGAGATATCCAGCAGCACCACCTCGCAGCTCACCTGGCGCAGGGTTTCCAGCAGTTGCTCGCCGTTGCTCGCCTCCCCCACCACGGTGAGATCCTTGGCCAATCCGATCAGCTGCTTGATGCCCTCGCGGACAATGGTGTGGTCTTCGGCTACCAGTACACGGATCACGCGCTTCTCCTCGTTATTGTTCTGGATCCAGGGGCACCCGGACGCTCAAGGTGGTGCCTTCGCCCTGCTCGCTTTGCAGCACCAGGCTGCCGCCCATGATCAGCACCCGCTCGCGCATGCCCACCAGCCCAAAGGAGGTTGGCCGTGCCGAAGCGGTGTCGAAACCAAGACCGTCATCGCTGATGCTCATGCACAGTTCCGCGCCTTCCAGGGTCAGGGACAGTTCCACAGTATGCGCCTGGGCATGACGCATGACATTGGTCAGGGCCTCCTGGAGGATGCGGAACAGGCCGATGGCCTTGGCGTCGCTCAAACGCGGCAGGTTGTCCGGCACCTGCACCAGGCAGGGAATCTGGGTCCGTGCCTCGAACCGCCGGGCCTGCCATTCGATGGCCGAAGCAATGCCCGCATCGAGGATCGGCGGCCGCAGGGCGGTGGCCACGTCTCGCACCAGCTGGAACAACTGGGCAATCAGGCGCTTCATGCTGTTGAGGCGCTCATGCAGGCCCGGGTCGAGCTGGGCATAGGCCAGCTCGCACATGGACGTTTCCAGCTTGAGCACGGTAAGCATCTGCCCCAGTTCGTCATGGACTTCCCGGGCAATGCGGGCCTTTTCTTCCTCGCGCACGCTCTCCAGGTGCGCCGACAGCTCGCGCAATTGCTCCCGGGAGCTGGCCAGTTCCAGCTCGATGCGCTTGCTTTCGCTGATGTCCCAGACGATACCGTCCCAAACGAAGGCGCCGTCATCCAGGCGCCGGGTAATGGCCTTGATCTCGGCCCAGCGCTGCTGGCCCTGACGGGTCAGGATGCGGCCCTGCCAGGACCAGTCGCTGTCGGTATCCAGGGCCTGGTCCTGGGTCTGGTGGTAGCTGGCCTTGTCGTCCGGGTGCACCAGGCTGCGCAGGCCGGTGTCCCGGTGAGCCAGTACCGCCGGTGGGTAGCCCACCAGGGTTTCGCTGCCTTCGCTGATGTAGGCAAAGTCGATCTGCCCGGTGACCGGCGCCCGTTCCAGGCGAAACACCAGGCCCGGAACGTTGGCGGCAATGCCCTGCAGGCGCGCTTCGCTTTCACGCAGGGCCGCCAGGGCCCGCCGGCGCTCGGTGACGTCGTTGAGATAGACCACCAGGTACTCGCTGTCGCGAAAGCGCAGGAAGCTCAATGACACGTCCGCCGGCAGGATACTGCCATCAGCGCGCACACACTCCGTCTCGAAGCTTTGTACGCCCTCCTCGCTGGCCCGGGCCCGTTTCCACAGGTTGAGCCAACGATCCATGTGCAGGTTGGGTTCGAAATCGATCAACGGCCGGTCAATCACCCCGCCCGCCGGATAGCCGAGCATCTCCTCGGCGGCGCGGTTGGCGTAGCGCACGTGGCTGTCCCAGTTGACCCAGAGAATGCCCACGGTGCTCTGGTCGATGGAAAACTGCGTCAGGCGCAGGGCTTCCTCGCTGGCGGCGCGCAGGGCGATGTCCTCGCGAGCCGCCAACAGCCGCTGCTCCAGGGTGCGTTGCTGACGGCGCTGCCAGAAGACGATCGCCAGGCTGGCCAACAGCAGGATCACCAACAGCAGGCTGAGGTTCTGCCAGACGCCGGGGGACTGCCCCAGCCGCGGGTACTTGGGCTGCAGCCAGCGACTGTGGAGTTGTTCCAGATCCTTGGCCGGAATCGCATGCAGGGCTCTTTCGACGATGCTGGCCAGCTCCGGCCAGTCGCGCCGGGTCGCCACCCGCAACAGCTGCGGCAGGCCAATGTCGCCCACCACCGCCAGCCCGGCGAACTCCGCCTCCCCCGACAGGCGACTGAGCTGGGCCTCGTCCACTACCGCATAACGGGCCTGTTGGCTCAGCAGCAACTGCAGGGCCTGGCGCTCCAGGGGCACCCCTTGCAGGTTCAGATTGGGATAGGTCTGACGCAGGTAGTCGGCCACCGCGCTGGGCATCCGCACCGCGACCCGGGCCTGGCTGTCGAGCTTTTCCAGCTCGACCGCGCCCGCCCCCTTGCGCTCCCCCACCACCAGTTGCGGCACGCGCATGTAAGGGTCGCTGAACAGCCACAGGCGCAGGCCGGCAGGTGTCTGGGTCAGGCCCGGAGCCATGTCCACTTCGCCGTCGCGCAAAGCTCTTTCCAGTTGCGCCTGATCAGGGAAGTTGCGCCAGCTGAGCTCGATCTTCAGCGCCTGGGCCAACGCCTGCATCAGTTCGACGTTGGCGCCGGACAAGCGCTGCAGGCGCCGGTCGTACTGAGCGAAGGGCGCCTGCAGCACCAGCCCCACGCGCAATTCCGGGTGCTGCTCAAGCCATTGCCGCTGCTCCTGGCTCAAGGCCGCCATGGGCCCGGGAGACGTGGGCGCCGCCCAGCCTATCAAGGGAAGGCAGACACAGCCGATAAGCAAAAGGCAGCGAAAAAGCATCATCTGAAGTCTCACACCCTGACAAATACTGACCAACCCATTAGGCTGCCGGAATTACTTCTGGCCTGGAATATCCGATGCCCCTTGTCCACCGCTCGGCACTGCCTGCATTGTGCCTGTCGCTGATCCTGCCCTGGACCTTTTCTGCACAAGCCGCCGATCCGGCTCCGGAAACCAAGGCTCCCGAGGAACAACCGGCGCAACGCCAACCCCTGCCCGAGCGCAGCCAGGAAGACGCCAGCGCCCTGGCACGTCAGTTGCCGGCCCAGGAGCAGCAACAACTGCAAGCCGGCGGTGACACCTTCCTGGCCCTGTGGAAGCCGGCCAACACCAGCGACCCCAAGGGCGTGGTGATTATCCTCCCCGGCGCCGGTGAAACCGCTGACTGGCCGCAAGCCGTGGCGCCACTGCGCAACAAATTGCCGGACACCGACTGGGGCAGCCTGAGCCTGACCCTGCCGGACATGCTCAGCGAAGCGGCCCAGCCGCGGGTAGTCGAGGCGGCTCCAGCCCCCACCGACAAGAGCAACACCGCCAAGGACGCCAGCACTGAAGCCAAGCCCATCGAACAGGTGGCCGGCGGCGACACCGACGTGGCCGACCGTGTCGTCGCGGAAAGTACCGAGGAACAGGTCAAGGCCGATGCCGAGCGTATCTTTACCCGGATCGACGCGGCCCTGGCCTTCGCCGAACAACAGAATGCGCGCAGCATCGTGCTTCTGGGCCACGGCACGGGCGCCTACTGGGCTGCCCGTTACCTGAGCGAGAAGCAGCCCTCGCAAGTGCAAAAACTGGTGATGGTGGCCGCTCAAGCACCGGCCAACGGCAAGCCCCAACTGGCGGAACTGACACCGACCCTGAAATTGGCCACTGCGGACTTTTTCTACGCCGACAAGAGCGCCGCGCAGAAAGCCGCGCTGGAGCGGCTGCAGGCCAGCAAGCGCCTGAAGCATTCGAACTTCAGCCAGATCCCGCTCAAGGCCGTGCCGGGCAATGCTGCCGCCCAGCAAGAGCAATTGTTCCGCCGAGTCCGCGGCTGGCTGAACCCACAACCGACCGACAGCTGAAGGCACCGGCCGCCATCGCCTGAGTAACGACGACGGCGGCGCGGCCCAGGCTTATCGATCTCAGCGAAAGTCCCGGCGCTGGCGGATCAGGGCATAGGCACTGTGCAGCTCCCGGGTCTTTTCCGTGGCCTCACGTATCTGCTCCGTACTGGCGCCACTGCCGGCAATCTTGTCCGGGTGATGGCGGCTGAGCAGTCGTCGATAGGCGCGCTTGATCTGCGATGGCTCGCTGGTGGCGGCGACCCCCAGCAAGCGTAGCGCCTCCTGATAGGTCAACGGCGCTTCGGCCAGCGCGCGTCTTGCCGGACCATACTCCTGTGCCAGGGCCTGGATCTGCTCCGACGTCCAGCCCAGCCACTTGCCCCAGAGCTGGATCAGTTCACGCTCCGCCGGCCCTACCCGGCCATCGGCCCAGACCATGCGCCAGCAGGCACGCAGCACCCCTTCCGCAGCGTGGGGCTGGGCTTTGAGGCGCCGCAGATAGCCGCGCAGACGATCATTGCCCGACTTGCCCCGGTTGAACGCCGCTATGGCCCTGCGCTGTGCTGCTTCATTCATGTCCAGCGAGCGCATTTCCTGGCGTGCTTGCTGAATGTGCCCATCCACCACCCGACCGTCACTTTTCGCCAGGCGCCCCAACAGCACGAACAACAGTTCATCGTTGCGCAACGCAGAGGGTCCACCCAGACGCTCACGCACATGTGCCCAGCTGTGCAGTTGCAGACGCCGGTCCAGCGCCTGCCCCAACAATGCCCCAAGCATGGCCCCCGGAATGCTGGCAATTGCAAAACCCGCTCCGGCTCCGATCAGAGTCCCTGGCCACCACATATCAGCGACTCGCTTGCAGCAGGCGCTCAACCTGCGCCAGGCGCTCGACCGTGCCGACGTCGATCCACTGTCCCTGCATGTGCTCGCCGCTGACCTGGTCCCGGGCCATGGCCTCGCGCAGCAGTGGCGCGAGCTTGGAAGGACCGGCCACGCAGTCTTGGAACAAGTCGGGATGCAGGACCGAAATACCGCTGAAGGTCAGGGCCGCCACTCCAGGGCGAGCGTCGTGCAACATCCCGTCCTCCAGGCAGAAATCACCACCGCTGGGGTGATGAGCCGGGTTGTCCACCATGACCAGGTGAGCAAGCCCGGTCAGCGGGCGGCGTAATGTGGCGAAGTCGTAATCGGTCCAGATATCGCCATTGACCACCAGGAACGGTTGGTCACCCAGCAATGGCAGGGCCTGGAAGATTCCGCCTGCGGTTTCCAGCGGCTCGCTTTCAGCCGAGTAGCGGATGTTCAGGCCCCAGCGTTGGCCATCGCCCAACGCATCCTCGATCTGCTGGCCGAGCCAGGCGTGATTGATGACGATGTCGCGAAAGCCCGCCCGAGCCAGGGCCCGCAGGTGGTATTCGATCAGAGGGACGCCAGCCACCGGCAACAATGGCTTGGGGGTGGTCAGGGTCAGGGGGCGCATGCGCTCGCCTTTGCCGGCCGCCAGAATCATCGCCTTCATGCCTCACTCCCCGCGGACTGGCGCAGGCTGCACAGCAATTGCGCAAGTTCGGCCAGCTCGGGACGGCGGGCCAGTACCGCTTCTATATAAGCAAGGAAGCGCGGCACATCCGTGAGGTACCGCGGCTTGCCGTCGCGATGGCAGATCCGCGAGAAGATCCCGATCACCTTGAGGTGACGCTGCACGCCCATCAGGTCGCTGGCACGCAGAAAGGCTGCAAAATCGTCCTGCACGGGAATTTCCAGCGCCCGGGCGCGATTCCAATAGTCGCTGAGCCAGCTATGGACCCGAGGCTCCGGCCAGCTGAGGAAGGCATCCTTGAACAGGCACGTGACGTCATAGGTCACGGGACCGTAGACCGCATCCTGAAAATCCAGAACCCCCGGGTTCGGTTCACTGAGCATCAGGTTGCGCGGCATGTAGTCGCGGTGCACCAGCACCTTGGGCTGCGCCAGCGCGCTGTCGATCAACAGATCGCTGACCCGCTGCCACTGTTCACGTTGCTGCGCGCTGAAGGTGATCCCCAGCTCGCGTCCGACGTACCACTCGGGAAACAGCTCGAGCTCACGACGCAGCAGAGCCACATCGTAACTGGGCAGCGGCGCCTCCATCGGCAGTTGCTGAAACGCCAGCAACGCTTGCAATGCGTCGTCAAACAGCGCGTCGGCGTTGTGCTCGTCGATCACGTCGAGATAGGTCTTGTTGCCCAGGTCATTGAGCAGCAGAAAGCCGCGCGCCAGATCCTGTGCATAAATTTTCGGCACGTTGATGCCTGAAGTCGCCAGCAAATGGGCGATATCCACGAAGGGTTTGCAATTTTCCTGGGGGGGCGGCGCATCCATGACCACAAAGCTGCGGTCAGCACCCTGCCAACGGAAATAACGGCGGAAACTCGCGTCGCTACTGGCCGCGGTCAATGCCGCCGGGGGCACTTCGCCCCAGCCTTGCTCTGCGTAAACAATCGCCAACTGCTCATCGAGCCAAACTTTCAGGTGTTGCAAGCGTACATCTTGGTCAGGCATTACAAGGGTCTCCGACGGCGCTAGCCGTCAAGCGGGTCATGCTTTATTATCCAGCATCTTTTTCAGACCATCGAGAGGCGTGCGGCCCACACCGCGGGCAGATGGCACGCAGGAAGCCCGGACTAATAAGATGGCATTGAAATCCCCCGCGTTTCGTAAAAAATTCCCGTTGCTGGTTACCGGCGGTTTGCTGGCCCTGCAACCTCTAGCCACTTCCTTCGTGGTCGCTGCGGAACAGTATGACTGCTCAGTCTCTGCTTCGGGTGGCTGGGCCTGTGCGCCGAAAACCAGCGCAGCCCAACTGCCTCCACGGCCGGTTCACGACGCCAACTCGGTCAGCTCCAGCGTTGCTACAGCGGCTGATGCCGGCGCTGCGGGCGAAGCAGCCAGCGGCGACAAGCCGACGCTGGTGACCGAAGCCAAAGGCCGTGGACTGAAATCCCGCAGTGCGGACTACAGCCACCTCGACTGGGTGCCGCGTGAGAAGCTCACCGCCGCTCAATTGGCCGAGACCGGTCCTTACTGCTCTGGTTCCTATATCGAACCGATTCGTCCTGGCATGAATGACAAGACGAATAAAAGTGACGCCCCGACCTTTATCGGCGCCAAGGCCTCGCGTTATCAGCAGGAAGCACAAGTGGCGACCCTGGCCGGTGACGTGGTCATGCGCCAGGGCAGCATGCAGGTCGAGGCCGACGAGGCCAACCTGTACCAGGCCGAGAACCGTGGCGAACTGAGCGGCAACGTACGGATTCGCGACAACGGCACGCTGATGGTCGGCGACCACGCCGACGTGCAACTCGACACCGGTGAAGCCAAGGTCGACAACGCCGAATACGTGATGCACAAGTCGCGGGTGCGGGGCAGCGCGCTGTACGCCAAGCGTGCGGAAAACGCCATCATCCGCCTCAAGGATGGTACGTACACCACCTGCGAACCGAACAGCAACGCCTGGCAGCTCAAGGGCAACAACATCACCTTGAACCCGGCCACCGGCTTCGGTACTGCGACCAACGTCACCTTGCGGGTCAAAGATATTCCGGTGCTCTACACCCCGTATATCTACTTCCCGATCGACGACCGTCGCCAGTCCGGCTTCCTGCCACCGAGCATCAGCAGTGGTGGCGACACCGGCTTCATGCTGGTCACGCCGTACTACTTCAACCTGGCACCTAACTACGACGCCACGTTGTACCCACGCTACATGGCCAAGCGCGGCCTGTTGATGGAAGGCGAATTCCGCTACCTGACCAAGAGCAGCGAAGGTCAGTTCGGCGCGGCTTACCTCAACGACGACGATACCGATCGCAGCAAGCAGACCGACTACGAAAAAACCCGCTACATGCTCAACTGGCAGCACAAGGGCGGGCTTGATTCGCGTCTGATGACCGAGGTCGACTACACCAAGATCAGCGATCCTTATTACTTCCAGGATCTGCAGACCGATCAGCTCGGCGTGAAGTCGTCCACCGACTACGTCAACCAGCAAGGTGCCGTGACCTATCGTGGTGATGACTACACCGCTCGCCTCAACGTACAGGCGTACGAGCTGGCCAGCGTGTCCAACATCACCCCGTACAACCGCCTGCCGCAAATCACTTTCAACGGTGCCTTGCCATATCACCCACAAGGTCTGGATTTCACCTACGAGACCGAGCTGGTGCGCTTCGAGCGCGACCTGAGGAAAGGCAACTACTTTGACAAGGACGGCGGCCCATTCGATGCTAATGGCATTGCAATCGGAACTCGCCGCCTGGATGAAAACGTTGCCGGGCTGGCCCGTTCCAACGGTGACCGCCTGAACCTCAAGCCTGGCGTCAGCTTGCCGCTGAACTGGAGCTACGGCTACCTGACACCGTCCCTCAAGTACATGTACACCCAGTACAATCTTGATCTGGATGCGCAAGGCAAAGGCGACTTGGTCAGCAATAGAAACAACGCCTCGGCATTGGGCGAGTCCTACAAGAGCTCGCAGAACCGCGGCGTCCCAATCGCCAGCCTCGACGGTGGCCTGTACTTCGACCGCAACACCCAATGGTTTGGCAAGAACTACCGCCAGACCCTGGAACCGCGCGCCTTCTACCTCTATGTACCCGAGGAAGACCAGAAGGACATCCCGGTGTTCGATACCGGCGAATACACCTTCAACTACGCCTCGCTGTTCCGCGACAACCGCTTCTCGGGCTCCGACCGTGTCGGCGACGAGAACAAGTTGTCCCTGGGTGTAACCAGCCGCTGGATCGAGGACAACGGCTTCCAGCGTCAACGCATCAGCGTCGGCCAGGCTCTGTACTTCAAGGACCGCACCGTCCAGCTCCCGGGTATCGACTACCGCACCCGTGCGGATGCCAAGTCCAACGTCTCGCCTTACGCGCTTGAATACGAATACCGCTACAACCGCGACTGGCGTACCACTGCCGACTACAACTGGGACCCGGACAGCCACAGCCCGCGTTCCGGCAGTGCGATGCTCCACTACCAGCCTGAAGACAACCCGAACAAGGTCATCAACGCCGGCTATCGCTACCGCAACGACCAGATCCGCTATGACCAGAACAGCGGCACCTGGAAAATGGGCGGCGACTACGGCACTCCGGGCCAGCCTGGCTACGTGAAGGACTACTACAAGATCCAGCAGCATGACTTCTCGGTGATCTGGCCGATCGTGCCGCAATGGAACGCCATCAGCCGTTGGCAGTACGACTACAACCGTAACCGCACGCTCGAGGCCTTCGGTGGTTTCGAATACGACAACTGCTGCTGGAAACTGCGCCTGATCAGCCGTTACTGGGTCAAGTATGACGAGTTCAGTCAGAACGCTCCGGAAAACGAGAAAGGCGACCGCGGCATCTTCCTCCAAATTGTTCTGAAGGGTCTCGGTGGCGTCATGGGCACCAAAGTAGAGAGCTTCCTCGACAAAGGCATCCAAGGTTATCGTGAACGTGAAGACCAAGCTTTCTGATTGTCTGCGCCCGCTGATGCTGGGCGCGCTGTTCCTGAGTACCGCGGCCAGCGCCGCGGTGCAGTCCATCGACAAGGTCGTGGCCATCGTCGATAACGACGTGGTCATGCAGAGCCAGTTGGACCAGCGGGTTCACGAAGTCCAGCAAACCATCGCCAAGCGTGGCGGTGGCGTGCCACCTACCAGCGTTCTGGAACAGCAAGTTCTGGAGCGCCTGATCGTTGAAAACCTGCAACTGCAGATTGGCGAGCGTTCCGGCATCCGCATCACCGATGAAGAGCTGAACCAGGCCATCGGCACCATTGCCCAGCGCAACAGCATGAGCATCGAGCAGTTCCGCGCCGCCCTGGCTCACGATGGCCTGTCTTATGAAGACGCGCGTGATCAGGTTCGCCGCGAGATGATCATCAGCCGCGTGCGTCAACGCCGTGTGGCCGAACGCATTCAGGTGTCGGAGCAGGAGGTGAAGAACTTCCTGGCCTCGGACCTGGGCAAGATGCAGCTCTCCGAAGAACTGCACCTGGCCAATATCCTGATCCCGACCCCGGAAAGCGCCAACTCCGAAGCGATTCAGAGTGCCGCCCGCCAGGCCATGGACGTGTACCAGCAACTCAAGCAAGGTGCGGACTTCGCCCAACTGGCGATTGCCCGCTCCGGCAGTGATAACGCCCTGGAAGGCGGCGACATGGGCTGGCGTAAAGCCGCTCAACTGCCTCCACCGTTCGACCGCGAACTGAGCGCAATGGCCGTTGGCGACATCACCCAGCCAGCACGCACCCCAGGCGGTTTCATCATCCTCAAGCTGCTGGACAAGCGCGGTGGCGGCAATCAGGTGCGTGACGAAGTGCATGTACGCCACATCCTGATCAAGCCAAGCGAAATTCGCAGCGAAGAAGAGACCAAGCGCCTAGCGCAGAAGCTCTATGAGCGCATCGAAGCCGGCGAAGACTTCGCCGAACTGGCGAAAAGCTACTCCGAAGACCCAGGCTCGGCACTCAACGGCGGTGATCTGAACTGGATCGACCCGAACGCCCTGGTACCGGAATTCCGCGAAGTGATGGCCAAGACCCCACAAGGTCAGCTGTCCAAGCCGTTCAAGAGTCCTTATGGCTGGCACGTACTGGAAGTCCTTGGCCGTCGCGCCACCGACAGCACCAGCCAGGCCCGTGAGCAACAAGCCATGACCGTCCTGCGCAACCGCAAGTACGACGAAGAGCTGCAGACCTGGTTGCGACAGATCCGTGACGAGGCCTACGTCGAAATCAAACTGCCTGGCGCTGAACAGGCGGCACAGTGAAACCCAGACGTTTCGCTCTGACACCCGGCGAACCGGCGGGTATAGGTCCTGACCTATGCCTGCTGCTCGCCTCGCAACACCAGCCTTACCCCCTGATTGCCATTACCAGCCGCGACCTGCTTCTTGAGCGGGCCGCGCAACTGGGTGTGGCAGTCAATCTGCTGCCGGTGACCCTGGAGCAACTGCCGAGTCAACCCGCCCCCGCAAACAGCCTGTATGTCTGGGACACGCCCCTGGGCAAACCGGTAATCAGCGGCCAGCTGGACCAGGCCAATGCCGCCTTCGTCCTGGAAACCCTGACCCGCGCTGGCCAGGGCTGCCTGGATGGGCACTTCGCCGGCATGATCACGGCCCCCGTGCACAAGGGCGTGATCAACGACTCCGGAATCGCCTTTTCCGGGCATACCGAATTTCTCGCGGACCTGACCCACACCGAACAAGTGGTGATGATGCTGGCCACCCGTGGCCTGCGCGTGGCTCTAGTGACCACCCACCTGCCCTTGCGGGAGATTGCCGACGCCATCACCGTCGAGCGCCTGGAGCGGGTCACACGGATCCTGCATGCCGACCTGCAGCATAAGTTCGGCATCCCCCAGCCACGCATCCTGGTGTGTGGGCTCAACCCTCATGCCGGTGAAGGCGGACACCTGGGCCGCGAAGAAATCGACATCATCGAACCTACCCTAGAGCGCCTGCGCAATGAAGGCATGGACCTGCGCGGTCCATTGCCAGCCGACACTCTGTTTACCCCCAAATATCTGGAGCACTGCGACGCAGTGCTGGCGATGTACCACGACCAAGGCTTGCCCGTGCTGAAATACAAAGGCTTCGGCGCGGCCGTCAATGTGACGCTCGGCCTGCCGATCATCCGCACCTCCGTCGACCATGGCACCGCCCTGGATCTGGCAGGCAGCGGCAAGATCGACACCGGCAGCCTGCAGGTCGCCCTGGAAACCGCCTACCAGATGGCCGAGAACCGTTTATGAGCGAGCAATACCAACACCGGGCGCGCAAGCGCTTCGGTCAGAACTTCCTGCACGACGCCGGCGTCATCGACCGCATCCTGCGGGCCATCCACGCCAAACCCGAAGACCGCATGCTGGAAATCGGCCCGGGCCAGGGCGCCCTGACCGAAGGCCTGCTGGGCAGCGGCGCGCATCTGGATGTGGTGGAGCTGGACAAGGACCTGATCCCGATCCTCAACCAGCAGTTCGCTGGCAAGAGCAACTTCAACCTGCACCAGGGCGATGCCCTGAAGTTCGACTTCAACACCCTGGGCGCGGCGCCAAGCAGCCTGCGGGTGGTCGGCAACCTGCCCTACAACATCTCCACTCCGCTGATCTTCCACCTGCTGCAGAACGCCGGGCTGATCCGCGACATGCACTTCATGCTGCAAAAGGAAGTGGTCGAACGTCTGGCAGCCGGACCCGGCGGCGGTGACTGGGGCCGCCTGTCGATCATGGTCCAGTATCACTGCCGCGTGGAACACCTGTTCAATGTCGGTCCCGGCGCTTTCAACCCGCCACCGAAAGTCGACTCGGCCATCGTGCGCCTGGTGCCCCATGCGGTACTGCCACACCCGGCCAAGGATCACCGACTGCTGGAACGCATCGTGCGCGAAGCCTTCAACCAGCGCCGCAAGACCCTGCGCAACACCCTCAAGGCCCTCCTCAGCAGCGCCGAAATCGAAGCCGCCGGCGTCGACGGCAGCCTGCGCCCCGAGCAATTGGACCTGGCCGCTTTCGTGCGCCTGGCCGATCAGCTGGCCGACCAGCCCAAGCCTGCTGCCGACTGAGCGCTACCTCTGCCCGAGATCGGGTAGGACGCCGGACAGGATGTCTGGTTTACTACCCGGTACTTGACCTAGACTGACCTCCATCAGCTTTGTCCCGCGCCCCGCTTTGCTTTAAAGGCCTCTTGCATGTCCGATCCTCGTTATCAGGTCGATGTCAGCGTCGTCACCCGCTTTCTGGCAGACCAATCGCAACCCGAGCAGAACCGCTTCGCATTCGCCTACACCATCACCGTTCATAACAATGGCTCGCTCCCGGCCAAGCTGCTGTCCCGGCACTGGGTGATCACCGACGGCGACGGTCACGTGGAAGAAGTGCGCGGCGCCGGCGTGGTTGGCCAGCAACCGCTGATCGCCGCCGGCAAAAGCCACACCTACAGTAGCGGCACCGTGATGACCACCCGGGTCGGCAACATGCAGGGCAGCTACCAGATGCTCGCCGAAGACGGCAAACAGTTCGACGCCATCATCGCGCCCTTCCGCCTGGCGGTCCCCGGAGCCCTGCACTGATGGCAACTTACGCTGTCGGCGACCTGCAAGGCTGCCTGGAGCCACTGCAGTGCCTGCTTGAACAAGTCGCCTTCGACCCGGCCCGGGATCGCCTGTGGCTGGTGGGCGACCTGGTCAACCGTGGCCCGCAGTCGCTGGAAACCCTGCGCTACCTGTACTCGATCCGCGATTCGCTGGTCTGCGTGCTGGGCAATCATGACCTGCACCTGCTGGCCGCCTGGCGCAACATCGAGCGCTTGAAAAAGTCCGACACCTTGCGCGAGATCCTTGAGGCCCCCGACCGCGAAGAGCTGCTGCAGTGGTTGCGCCAGCAAAAACTGCTGCACTACGACGAAGCCCGCCATGTGGCCCTGGTGCATGCCGGCATCGCCCCTCAGTGGTCGCTGAAAAAGGCCCTCAAATGCGCCGCCGAGGTGGAAGAGGCGCTGCGCGACGACAACCTCTTCGAACCCTTTCTGGACGGCATGTACGGCAACGACCCGGCGAAATGGGACAGTGACCTCAAAGGCGTGACCCGCCTGCGGGTCATCACCAACTATTTCACCCGCATGCGCTTCTGCACCAGCGAGGGCAAGCTCGATCTCAAGAGCAAGGAAGGACTGGATACCGCCCCGGCGGGCTATGCCCCCTGGTTCAGTCACAAGGAGCGCAAGACCCGGGACCTGAAGATCATCTTCGGCCACTGGGCGGCCCTGGAAGGCCATAGCAACCAACCCGGCATTTTCGCCCTCGACAGCGGCTGCGTCTGGGGCGGCGCCATGACCCTGCTGAATGTCGACAGCGGCGTGCGCCTGACCTGTGATTGCGATGCTCAGGGACACGCCGCACACCCTTCCCCCAACCCCTTGCCTGTCTCGGCAAAGCGCTAGTCGGCGCTGACTATCAAGCTCCAGGAGCCCGCCATGAGCGAATTCAAACGCATTCCCCCAGAACAGGCCCAGGCGCTGCGCGAGCAAGGTGCCGTGGTGGTGGACATCCGCGACCCGCAAACCTATGCCCTGAGCCATATCAGCGGCTCGCAGCATCTGGATAATCACTCCATTTCCGACTTCATTCGCAACGCCGATCTGGACGCCCCGCTGGTGGTGGTCTGCTATCACGGAAACTCCAGCCAGAGCGCCGCCGCGTATCTGGTGAGCCAGGGTTTTTCCGATGTCTACAGCCTCGACGGCGGCTTCGAGCTGTGGCGCAGCACCTACCCGACGGAAACCGCCCAAGGCGGCGCCGAATAATTTTTTTCCTCAGCTCCAGCCCGCGTACTACGTGGGCTGACGCGCCACCGGACGAACGGTAGTGCGCAACTAATTCCCCATCTCGCCTTGACCTCCCGGATTCCGAACTATCCTTAGCCTCAGGCCATCCAAATCAGGGGAGAGCCGGTACACCGGCGAGTGGGTCATCGGTACTAGCTTTCAAGGTCGATAGCTTTGGAAGTGTTCTGGGGGGTAAACGGCAACTGGATTTTCAGTTGCTCGCCAGCACTTGACTGACTGATCCGACGCCGGCTCAACGTATCGAGCGAGGTGACGTCATGAGTATTTTTAGCCACTTCCAACAGCGCTTCGAATCCACACGCCAGGAAGAGTTCTCACTGCAGGAATACCTGGAGCTGTGCAAGAAGGACCGAAGCGCCTACGCATCCGCCGCCGAACGCCTGCTATTGGCCATCGGCGAGCCGGAACTGCTGGACACTTCGACCAACTCGAGGCTGTCACGAATCTTTTCCAACAAGGTGATCCGGCGTTATCCGGCCTTTGAAGACTTCCATGGCATGGAAGAATGCATCGACCAGATCGTCTCCTACTTCCGACATGCCGCTCAGGGCCTGGAAGAGAAGAAGCAGATCCTCTACCTCCTGGGTCCGGTGGGCGGTGGTAAATCGTCCCTGGCCGAGAAGCTCAAGCAACTGATCGAAAAAGTGCCCTTCTACGCCATCAAGGGTTCCCCGGTCTTCGAATCGCCACTGGGGCTGTTCAACGCCACGGAAGATGGCGCGATTCTCGAAGAAGACTTCGGCATTCCCCGGCGCTATCTCAACACCATCATGTCGCCCTGGGCCACCAAGCGCCTGTCGGAGTTTGGCGGTGACATCAGCCAGTTCCGCGTGGTGAAGCTGTACCCGTCGATTCTCAACCAGATCGCCGTGGCCAAGACCGAGCCCGGGGACGAGAACAACCAGGACATTTCGGCACTGGTCGGCAAGGTGGATATCCGCAAGCTGGAAGAATTCCCGCAGAACGATGCCGATGCCTACAGCTACTCCGGGGCACTGTGCCGGGCCAACCAGGGCCTGATGGAATTCGTCGAGATGTTCAAGGCCCCCATCAAGGTGCTGCACCCATTGCTGACCGCCACCCAGGAAGGCAACTACAACAGCACCGAGGGACTGGGGGCGATCCCCTTCACCGGCATCCTGCTGGCCCACTCCAACGAATCGGAGTGGCACACCTTCCGCAACAACAAGAACAACGAAGCCTTCATCGACCGGATCTATATCGTCAAGGTGCCTTACTGCCTGCGCGTCACCGATGAGGTGAAGATCTACGACAAGCTGCTGTTCAACAGCTCCCTGGCCAAGGCCCATTGCGCCCCCGACACCCTGAAAATGCTGGCGCAGTTCACTGTGCTGTCGCGCCTCAAGGAGCCGGAGAACTCCAACATCTACTCGAAGATGCGGGTCTATGACGGTGAAAACCTGAAGGACACCGATCCCAAGGCCAAGTCGATCCAGGAATACCGCGACAGCGCCGGCGTAGATGAAGGGATGAATGGCCTGTCGACCCGGTTCGCTTTCAAGATCCTGTCGAAAGTCTTCAACTTCGACCCCCATGAAGTGGCGGCCAACCCGGTGCACCTGCTGTACGTGCTGGAACAGCAGATCGAGCAGGAACAGTTCCAGGCGGAAACCCGCGAGCGTTACCTGCGTTTCCTCAAGGAATACCTGGCGCCGCGCTATATCGAGTTCATCGGCAAGGAGATCCAGACCGCTTACCTGGAGTCCTACAGCGAGTACGGCCAGAACATCTTCGACCGCTACGTGCTTTATGCAGACTTCTGGATTCAGGATCAGGAATACCGCGATCCGGAAACCGGCGAGATCCTCAATCGCGTGGCCCTCAACGAGGAGCTGGAGAAGATCGAAAAACCGGCCGGCATCAGCAACCCGAAAGATTTCCGCAACGAGATCGTCAACTTCGTCCTGCGTGCCCGGGCCAACAACAACGGCAAGAACCCCACCTGGCTCAGCTACGAAAAACTGCGGGTGGTCATCGAGAAGAAAATGTTCTCCAACACCGAGGACCTGCTGCCGGTCATCAGCTTCAACGCCAAGGCCAGCAAGGAGGATCAACAGAAACACAACGACTTCGTCACACGAATGGTCGAGCGCGGCTACACCGACAAACAGGTTCGGCTGCTGTCCGAATGGTATCTGCGGGTCAGAAAATCGCAGTGATGCAGCTGCAAGCTTCTAGCTACGAGTTGCAAGCGCGATGCTGCGGAGCCCTCCCGGGCCCCGCCGCTACGCCGCTTGCGGCTTGAGGCTTATGTCTTGAAGCTCCCCGGAGGGGCCCATGAGCTATGTGATCGACCGACGTCTCAACGGCAAGAACAAGAGCACGGTGAACCGCCAGCGCTTCCTGCGGCGTTACCGTGACCATATTAAAAAGGCCGTCGAAGAGGCCGTCAGCCGCCGCTCCATCACCGACATGGAGCACGGCGAACAAATCAGCATTCCCGGGCGGGATATCGACGAACCGGTGCTGCACCACGGCCGTGGCGGCAAGCAGACCGTGGTCCATCCCGGGAACAAGGAATTTACCGCCGGCGAACATATCGCCAGGCCTCAGGGCGGCGGCGGTGGCGGCGGCCGCGGCAAGGCCGGCAACTCCGGCGAAGGCATGGACGAATTCGTCTTCCAGATTACCCAGGAAGAATTCCTCGAGTTCATGTTCGAAGACCTGGAACTGCCCAACCTGGTCAAACGCAACCTGACCGGCACCGACACCTTCAAGACCGTGAGAGCGGGGATCAGCAACGAAGGCAACCCGTCGCGGATCAACATCATCCGCACCTTGCGCTCGGCCCACGCCCGACGCATTGCCCTGTCCGGCAGCAGCCGGGCCAAGCTGCGGGAGGTGAAAGAAGAGCTGGAACGCCTGAAACGCGAAGAACCGGACAACTTCGGCGATATTCAGGAACTTGAAGCAGAAATCGAACGCCTTAGCGCGCGCATTCATCGCGTGCCTTTTCTCGACACCTTCGACCTCAAGTACAACCTGTTGGTGAAACAGCCCAACCCCAGCTCCAAGGCGGTGATGTTCTGCCTGATGGACGTCTCCGGCTCCATGACCCAGGCCACCAAGGACATTGCCAAACGCTTCTTCATCCTTTTGTACCTGTTCCTCAAGCGCAACTACGACAAGATCGACGTGGTTTTCATCCGCCATCACACCAGTGCCCGTGAAGTGGACGAGGAAGAGTTCTTCTATTCCAGGGAAACCGGCGGGACCATTGTCTCCAGTGCCCTGAAACTGATGCAGGAGATCATGGCCGAGCGCTATCCAAGCAACGAATGGAACATCTACGCCGCACAGGCTTCCGACGGCGACAACTGGAACGATGACTCGCCCATCTGCCGCGACATCCTGATCAACCAGATCATGCCTTTCGTGCAGTACTACACCTACGTGGAGATCACTCCACGAGAGCACCAGGCCCTGTGGTTCGAATACGAACGTATCGCCGAGGCCTTCTCCGACACGTTCGCCCAGCAACAATTGGTTTCGGCCGGCGATATCTATCCGGTCTTCCGTGAACTCTTCCAGCGCAGGTTAGTGACATGACCGCCAGAGAGCAGAAGCGCCAACCTATCTCCACCGGCTCGGAATGGACGTTCGAGCTGATCCAGGCCTACGACCGCGAAATCAGCCGTATCGCGGCTCGCTATGCCCTGGATACCTACCCCAACCAGATCGAAGTGATCACCGCCGAGCAGATGATGGATGCCTATGCCTCGGTTGGCATGCCCTTGGGTTATCACCATTGGTCCTACGGCAAGCACTTTCTCAGCACCGAAAAGTCCTACAGCCGCGGGCAGATGGGACTGGCCTACGAGATCGTGATCAACTCAGACCCTTGCATCGCCTACCTGATGGAGGAGAACACCATCTGCATGCAGGCCCTGGTCGTTGCGCATGCCTGCTATGGCCACAACAGCTTCTTCAAGGGCAACTACCTGTTCCGCACCTGGACCGATGCCAGCTCGATCATCGATTACCTGGTGTTCGCCAAGCAGTACATCATGCAGTGCGAGGAGCGCCATGGCATCGATGCCGTGGAGGATCTGCTGGACTCCTGCCATGCCCTGATGAACTACGGCGTCGATCGCTACAAGCGGCCTTACCCGATCTCCGCCGAGGAAGAACGGCGCCGCCAGAAGGACCGGGAAGAGCACCTGCAGAAACAGATCAACGATCTGTGGCGCACCATTCCCAAAGGCGCGGACAAATACAGCGACAAGGACAATGCTCGCTTCCCCGCCGAGCCTCAGGAAAACATCCTGTACTTCATTGAAAAGCACGCCCCCCTGCTGGAGCCCTGGCAGCGGGAGATCGTGCGCATCGTGCGCAAGATCGCCCAGTACTTCTACCCGCAGCGCCAGACCCAGGTAATGAACGAGGGCTGGGCAACCTTCTGGCACTACACCCTGATGAATGACCTGTATGACGAAGGCCTAGTGACCGACGGCTTCATGATGGAATTCCTCGCCTCCCATACCAGCGTGGTTTACCAGCCGGGCTTCGACAGTCCTTACTACAACGGCATCAATCCCTACGCCCTGGGCTTTGCCATGTACCGCGACATCCGCCGCATATGCGAGGAACCCACGGAAGAGGACCGTCGCTGGTTCCCGGAACTGGCTGGCACCGACTGGCTGTCGAGCATCAAATTCGCCATGAGCAGCTTCAAGGACGAGAGCTTCATCCTGCAGTACCTGTCACCCAAGGTGATCCGTGATCTCAAGCTGTTCAGCATCATGGACGACGACCAGAAGGACGACCTGCTGGTGCCGGCGATCCATGACGAAAGCGGCTATCGGATCATCCGCGAAACCCTGGCCGCGCAATACAACCTGGGCAACCGGGAACCCAACGTGCAGATCTGGAGCATCGACCGCCGCGGCGACCGCTCACTGACCCTGCGCCACCAGCAACATGATCGCAAACCCCTTGGCGACTCCACCGACGAGGTACTCAAGCACCTGCACCGCCTGTGGGGCTTCGACATTCACCTGGAAACCCTGCAGGGCGATCAAGTGGTGAAAACCCATCACGTCCCGCCAAGAAGCGATCACAACGAAAACGACTACGGTCGGCTGGACCTGGCAGTCATCCACCTCTGAGTCCAACAACAGTCCTCCGTCAGCGCGACACAAGAGTTATTCTGTCGCGCTAACGGAGGTTTTTTATGCGGATTTACAAAGTCGGCGGCGCAGTACGCGATCGCTTGCTGGGCAGGCCGGTCACCGATATCGATTGGGTGGTAGTCGGTGCCAGCGCAGAAGACATGATCGCTCAGGGCTTTCGCCCGGTTGGCGCCGATTTTCCGGTGTTTCTGCACCCCAAGAATGGCGAGGAATACGCCCTGGCCCGAACCGAGCGCAAGAGCGGACGGGGTTACGGCGGATTCACCTTCCACGCCAGCCCGGAAGTCACCCTGGAAGAAGACCTGATTCGCCGCGACCTGACGATCAACGCCATGGCCGAGGATGATCAGGGTGTCGTGACCGACCCATATAACGGCCAGAAGGATCTTCAAGAACGGCTGTTACGTCATGTTTCCCCGGCATTCGCCGAAGATCCCCTTCGAGTACTGCGGGTAGCGCGATTCGCCGCGCGCTATGCCGGCCTGGGTTTCAGGGTGGCCGCAGAGACGCTCGAACTGATGCGAGAACTCAGTGAGTCAGGCGAGCTGCAGGCCCTCACCGCGGAGCGCAGCTGGAAGGAGATTTCCCGGGCCCTGATGGAAGAACAGCCCCAGGTCTTCATCCAGGTGCTCCGGGACTGCGGTGCCCTGGCGGTGCTGATGCCCGAGGTCGACGCCCTGTTCGGCGTTCCCCAGCCAGCCGCGCACCATCCGGAGATAGACACCGGCCTGCACACCCTCAGCGTTTTGCAGCAAGCGGCACTGCACCATCAGCCCCTCTCGGTACGCTGGGCCTGCCTGCTGCACGACCTGGGCAAAGGCCTTACCCCCGAGCAGGAGTGGCCACGGCACATCGGACACGAACACAAGGGTCTGGAGCTGATCAAGGCCGTCAGCGAGCGGTTCAAGGTGCCACGGGAATGCCAGGAACTGGCATTGCTGGTAGGCCAGTACCACACCCACGCCCACAAGGCGCAGGAACTGAAGGCCTCGACACTGCTAGAGCTGCTGCAAAGCTTTGACGTGTTCCGTCGCCCGCAGCGCTTCGAAGAGTTCATTGCCGCTTGCGAGATGGATGCCCGCGGACGGTTGGGATTGGAGTCGCGCCCCTACCCCCAAGCGGACTATCTGCGCGGCGCGGCCAATGTGGCCCGGGCAGTGGCGGTCCAGCCGTTGCTTGAGCAAGGCTTCAAAGGCCCGGCACTGGGCGAAGCGCTGAGACTGGAACGACTGAAAGCGCTCAAGGCCTACAAGGAGCCGCCCACACCTTGAGCCCCGCGGGCAAGGCACAAGCCTTGCCCGCCTCACGAGCCGAGGCTGGGGACTAAAGCCCGGGAGGCGTCAGTTGCCGGCCCCGCCATTCGAACGGCACCGGCGCCAACACCTGATCGATCTGCGCTTCATGCCAGAGCGCCGCCAGGCTCTTGCCGGCCAGCGGATGCACTCGCTCAGGGGCCATCAGCGACAACGGCCAAAGCACGAAGGCATTCTTCAGGATCTCTGCCCGAGGCAGGATCAGACCATCGAAATTGCCGGTCAGATCGCCATACAGCAGCACATCGATGTCCAGCGGCAAGCCTTTGCGGTCCGGAGCATAGCGGCCGTTGTCCGCCTCGATGAACTTCAAGCGCCGATCCAGTTCAATCAACGGCAGATCGGTATAGCCCGACACCACCAGATTGAAGAACGGGCCGCTCTTGATCCCCACCGGCTGGCTCTCGAACACCGCCGAGCAACGCATATCCACCAGAAAGCCGGCCAGGGCATCAAGCCCGGCGCACAGGTGAACTTCACGCTCGATATTGCTACCGAGCCCCAGAAACACCTGAGTCAGCGACATCCGCGCTCGATCTCCACGCCCACGCCCGCGGCAGCCGGAACGGCACCCGGCTTGGTCAGTTTCAAATGCAGCCACGGAATATGGAATTCGCTCATCAGCACTTCGGCAAGACGCTCGGCAAAGGTTTCCACCAACTGGTACTGGGCCTGCTCGGCAAACGCCTGGATCCGCGTGGAAACGCTGGCGTAATCCAGCGCCAGCGTCAGATCATCCCCAGCGGCGGCCGGGCGATTATCCCAGGCAAAGCTCAGATCAAGACGCAGGCACTGTCGGATGCCACGCTCCCAGTCGTAGGCTCCAATCACGGTGTCCACTTCCAGTCCTTCGATAAACACTCTGTCCAAGCACTCTTCTCCGCAGCACGACAAGGGCGCAATGCGCCGTTAGAATCAGGGCGTCCTCGCCCGGAATAGTTAGCATGTTTTGGTTACTGGCGATTCTCGCCTACCTGCTTGGCTCTCTGTCCTTCGCCATTTTGCTCAGCCGCCTGACGGGTAATCCCGATCCGCGAATGAGTGGCTCGGGTAATGCCGGCGCCACCAACATGCTGCGCCTGGCCGGCAAGAAACTCGCAGTCCTGACCCTGCTGGGGGATCTCTGCAAGGGCTTGGTGCCCGTGCTGATCGCGCACCTTGCGGGACTCTCGCTGCAACAACAGGCCTGGGTCGGACTCTACGCCGTCCTTGGCCACCTGTTCCCTTTGTACTTCCGCTTTCGCGGCGGCAAAGGTGTCGCCACCGCCGCCGGCATGCTGCTGGGGCTTTATCCTCCAGCCGCCCTGCTGGCCGTCGCCGCCTGGGCGCTGACCTTCTACCTCACCCGTACCAGCTCACTGGCCGCCCTGATCGCCACGCCCCTGACCCTGCCGCTGCTGGCCTGGCAGGCGCCCGAAGCGCTGCTGCCGATGAGCGTACTGACGCTGCTGATCGTCTGGCGCCATCGCGGCAATCTACGCGACCTGTTTGCCGGCCGCGAACGGCATTTCTAAGTCCTCGACGATCAAAAGACTCAAGCTTACGCCGCCGCGCACCCTCTAAAGGGCCGACAACTGCTCCATCGGCCAACGCGCCTGCACAGTGATTGCCAGGCTTTCCTGCTGCCCGGCCTGCAAACGCTGACAACCGGCAAAGGCGATCATCGCGCCGTTATCGGTGCAGAACTGGGGGCGAGCATAGAACACATTGCCGCTCATCTCCGCGAGCATCTTTTCCAGAGCCTCGCGCAAGGCCTTGTTCGCGCTCACGCCCCCGGCGATCACCAAGCGCTTGAGGCCGGTCTGCTTCAGTGCGCGCTTGCACTTGATGGTCAAAGTCTCCACCACTGCCTGCTGGAACGCGAGGGAGATGTCGCAACGGGTTTGCTCACCGTCGTCTCCAGCGCTGACGCACTGCTGCCAGGTGTTGAGGGCAAAGGTCTTCAAGCCGCTGAAACTGAAATCGAGGCCAGGACGATCGGTCATCGGCCGGGGGAAGACAAACCGCCCCGGTACGCCTTGAGTGGCCAGGCGCGCAATTTCAGGGCCGCCGGGATAATTCAGACCGATCATCTTCGCGGTCTTGTCGAACGCCTCGCCCGCCGCATCATCCAGCGTCTCGCCCAGCAGCTCGTATTGGCCGATGCCATCGACCCGAACCAGCTGGGTATGACCGCCGGACACCAACAAGGCGACGAACGGGAATTCCGGTGGCTGCTCTTCCAGCATTGGCGCCAGTAGGTGACCTTCCATGTGATGCACGCCCAGGGCTGGAATGCCCCAGGCGAACGCCAGCGCCTGGGCGCAGGAAGCCCCGACCAGCAGCGCGCCGACCAAGCCGGGACCGGCCGTATAGGCAATGGCATCGATCTCGGTGGGCACACAGTCGGCCTCAGCCAGAACCTGACGGATCAGCGGCAGCATGCGCTTGACGTGATCACGGGAAGCCAGCTCCGGCACCACGCCGCCGTAGACGCGGTGCAGGTCGATCTGGCTGAACAGCGCATCGGCCAAAAGGCCGCGCTCGCTGTCGTAAAGCGCGACGCCGGTTTCGTCGCAGGAGGTTTCTAATCCCAGTACTAGCATGGGTTTGCGCCTTGTAGAGGCTGAATTCGAAGGCGCGCATAATAGTCGCCACTCCCGCGCCCGACCAGCGGTTTTCGATCAGAGGCTTTGCATTCCGAGCGTTGAGGGGTTAACATCCGCAACCCTTAAAAACCGACGACCTCAGCCGCGATTTTTGCGACGAGAACGTTGACCCCGGTAATGAATGAAGGTAGCTCTGGATGCCAGCCGTCAAAGTTAAAGAGAACGAACCCTTCGACGTAGCTCTGCGTCGTTTCAAGCGCTCCTGCGAAAAAGCCGGTGTTCTGGCTGAAGTTCGTAGCCGCGAATTTTACGAGAAGCCGACTTCCGAGCGTAAGCGCAAAGCAGCTGCTGCTGTTAAGCGTCACGCCAAGAAAGTTCAGCGCGAACAGCGCCGCGCCGTACGTCTGTACTAATACACAGACGTTCGCTGCAAGCTTCTGCCAAGCCCGGCCCTCAGCCGGGCTAATGGCATTTGCGGAATACGCTTGATGCTTCACCGTCGAAGCCGCCCATGCGACCCAGACGAATCTGCTTCACCACGTCAGACCTGGCTCTTGCCAGCGGTGCACGTCTTTTCTGACGAGCCTTCCAAGGCTACTGACGAGCACACCCTTACTGATTCCTACAGACGATCAGCCCAAGGCGCACTTCTCCGGCGCCCGCTTAATGAGCTATCCGAGGCCACCCAAAGGCCACTGTCGGACTCAGCGCAATACCTTCAAATAGTCGAATACTGATAGAAACTAACGTCAGTGGACGTTCGGCAGATACACTTCCCGACTGCGATCACGCCGAAAACCCGGACCGAGCCGCGCAACCTTCACGCCTCGCTGCATCCGGTCTTTCGACAGCGTCGCCAGGGCTATTTTTTCCCGCAGTGATGACGAGAACGCCATGGCCGGGCTCATTCCCCAGAGCTTTATTGACGACCTTCTGAACCGCACCGACATCGTCGATGTCGTCAGCTCGCGCCTGCAGATCAAGAAAGCCGGCAAGAACTACACCGCCTGTTGCCCGTTCCACAAGGAAAAGACCCCTTCCTTCAGCGTCAGCCCCGACAAGCAGTTCTACTACTGCTTCGGCTGTGGCGCGGGCGGCAACGCCCTCGGCTTCATCATGGACCACGACAACCTGGACTTCCCCCAGGCCGTCGAGGAACTGGCGAAAGCCGCCGGCATGGAGATTCCCCGCGAGGAAAGCACTCGCGGCCAGCGCAAACCCCGACAGCCCACGGACTCCCCGCTCTATCCCCTGCTCACTGCCGCTGCCGACTACTATCGCCAGGCCCTGAAAAGCCACCCGGCACGCAAGGCGGCGGTGGACTACCTCAAGGGACGTGGCCTCACCGGCGAGATCGCCCGCGACTTCGGCCTGGGCTTCGCCCCGCCCGGCTGGGACAACCTGTTCAAGCATCTGAGCAGCGACACCCTGCAGCAAAAAGCCATGATCGACGCCGGCCTGCTGATTGAAAACGCCGAGACCGGCAAACGCTATGACCGCTTTCGCGACCGGGTGATGTTTCCCATCCGCGATACCCGCGGCCGGATCATTGCCTTTGGCGGCCGGGTGCTGGGGGACGACAAACCCAAGTACCTGAACTCCCCGGAAACCCCGGTGTTTCACAAAGGCCAGGAACTCTACGGCCTGTACGAGGCCCGCAAGAACAACCGCAACCTCGACGAAATCATCGTCGTCGAGGGCTACATGGACGTGATTGCCCTGGCCCAGCAAGGGCTGCGCAATGCCGTCGCGACCCTGGGCACCGCCACCAGCGAGGAACACCTCAAGCGCCTGTTCCGCATCGTGCCCAACGTACTGTTCTGCTTCGACGGCGACCAGGCCGGACGCAAGGCCGCCTGGCGCGCCCTGGAAGCCACCCTGAGCTGCCTGCAGGACGGACGCCGCGCACGCTTCCTGTTCCTTCCGGAAGGCGAAGACCCGGACACCCTGGTGCGCTCCGAAGGCACCGACGCCTTCCGCGCGCGGATCAATCAGCACGCGCAGCCGTTGGCGGATTACTTTTTCCAGCAACTGATCGACGAAGCAGACCCGCGCTCTCTGGAAGGCAAGGCCCACCTGGCCACGCTGGCTGCGCCGCTGATCGAAAAGATCCCTGGCGCCAACCTGCGCACCCTGATGCGCCAGCGCCTCAGCGAGATCACCGGCCTGACCAGCGAAACCGTCACGCAACTGGTCCACAACGCCGCGCCGGAAGCGCCGCCAGCCTACGACGCCGGCATTGATTACGACGCAATGCCGGATTACGCCGACTACCATGAGCCCCACCAGGAAACCTACGTCCCTCAACAGGAGTGGACGCCGAAGAAAAATGGCGGCGGCAAGAAGTGGGAAAACAAGCCCTGGGACAAGAACGGCAAGGGCAGGCGCCAGGGCGATCGCGACCAGCCCAGGGGCCCGCGGGTCCCGGCAGCGGTGGAGCCTCCGACACTGGCAGCCCTGCGCACCTTGCTGCATCACCCGCAGTTGGCAGAAAAAGTTGAAGATGCCGGGCACTTTGCCGATGACGACAACATCAATACACAGTTGCTGGTCGCCCTGATCGAAGCCGTGCAGAAAAATCCTAAGCTACGCTCTATTCATCAGTTGATGGCGCGCTGGCACGGTACTCAGCAGGGCCACCTGCTGACTGCTCTGGCAGAAAAAGAGTGGTTGATCGACGGAGATAACCTTGAACAACAGTTTTTCGACACCATTAATAGCTTGTCCGCTCGCCAACGCGAGCGTGTTTTAGACCAACTTCTCAGGAAATCGCGTCAAAGCGAGCTCAGCAGCGAAGAGAAAATTCAGCTGGTTGAGCTTTTAAAACGCAATGTTCCCGCATCGAACCCGACCTCAACTGGCGCGTGAGGTCATAGCTCGGGTATAATCCTCGGCTTGTTTTTTGCCCGCCAAGACCTTCAGTGGATAGGGTGTTATGTCCGGAAAAGCGCAACAGCAGTCTCGCCTCAAAGAGTTGATCAGCCGTGGACGTGAGCAGGGTTACCTGACTTACGCGGAGGTCAACGACCACCTGCCGGAGGATATTTCAGATCCGGAACAGGTGGAAGACATCATCCGCATGATCAACGACATGGGGATCAACGTATTCGAGAGTGCTCCGGATGCGGATGCCCTTTTGTTGGCCGAAGCCGACACCGACGAAGCAGCAGCTGAAGAAGCCGCCGCAGCGTTGGCGGCTGTGGAAACCGACATTGGTCGCACTACCGACCCAGTGCGCATGTACATGCGCGAAATGGGCACGGTAGAGCTGCTCACACGTGAAGGCGAAATCGAAATCGCCAAGCGTATCGAAGAGGGCATCCGTGAAGTGATGGGCGCAATCGCGCACTTCCCTGGCACGGTTGATCACATCCTCGCCGAATACACTCGCGTCACCACCGAAGGTGGCCGCCTGTCTGACGTTCTCAGCGGGTACATCGATCCGGACGACGGTATTACGCCGCCTGCCGCCGAAGTGCCGCCGCCTGTCGACACCAAAACCGCGAAGGCGGATGACGACAGCGACGACGAAGAAGCTGAAGCGACCGAAGACGAAGAAGAGGCCGAAAGCGGTCCGGATCCTGTTATCGCCGCACAGCGCTTTGGCGCTGTCGCCGATCAGATGGAGATCACCCGCAAGGCGCTGAAGAAGCACGGCCGCGAGAACAAGCAAGCCATCGCCGAAATGCTGGCCCTGGCCGAATTGTTCATGCCGATCAAACTGGTTCCGAAGCAATTCGAAGGCCTGGTTGAACGTGTACGCAGCGCCCTGGATCGCCTGCGTCAGCAAGAGCGCGCCATCATGCAGCTCTGCGTGCGTGATGCCCGCATGCCGCGTGCCGACTTCCTGCGCCAGTTCCCGGGCAACGAAGTGGATGAAAGCTGGACCGACGCCCTGGCCAAAGGCAAGACCAAATACGCCGAAGCCATTGCCCGCCTGCAGCCGGACATCATCCGTTGCCAGCAGAAGCTGACCGCTCTTGAAGTCGAAACCGGCTTGAAGATCGCCGAGATCAAGGACATCAACCGTCGCATGTCGATCGGTGAGGCCAAGGCCCGCCGCGCGAAGAAAGAGATGGTTGAAGCCAACTTGCGTCTGGTGATCTCCATCGCCAAGAAGTACACCAACCGTGGCCTGCAATTCCTCGATCTGATCCAGGAAGGCAACATCGGCTTGATGAAAGCGGTGGACAAGTTCGAATACCGTCGCGGCTACAAGTTCTCGACCTATGCCACCTGGTGGATCCGTCAGGCGATCACTCGCTCGATTGCCGACCAGGCCCGCACCATCCGTATTCCGGTGCACATGATCGAGACGATCAACAAGCTCAACCGCATTTCCCGGCAGATGCTGCAGGAAATGGGTCGTGAACCGACGCCGGAAGAGCTGGGCGAACGCATGGAAATGCCTGAGGACAAGATCCGCAAGGTATTGAAGATCGCCAAAGAGCCGATCTCCATGGAAACCCCGATCGGTGATGACGAAGACTCCCATCTGGGCGACTTCATCGAAGACTCGACCATGCAGTCGCCAATCGATGTGGCCACCGTTGAGAGCCTCAAAGAAGCGACCCGCGAAGTACTCTCCGGCCTCACTGCCCGTGAAGCCAAGGTCCTGCGCATGCGCTTCGGCATCGACATGAATACCGACCACACCCTCGAGGAGGTTGGTAAGCAGTTCGACGTGACCCGTGAACGGATTCGTCAGATCGAAGCCAAGGCGCTGCGCAAGCTGCGCCACCCGACGCGAAGCGAGCATCTGCGCTCCTTCCTCGACGAGTAAGCCCAAGACCCCCAGCCCAGCTGGGGGTTTTGCTTTTTGCAGATCCTCGCTCTCCCTCGCCGCATAGCCCGTCTACACTCGAAACATTCCCCGTGCCATAACGAGACGGTTATGCCCAGACTGTCGGCCATGCTACTGCTGGCGCTGCTTACCTGGACGGCAACGGCTGGCGCGCTGACTCTCACCGATGAAGAACGTGGCTGGCTCAAGGCTCACCCGCAACTGCGCCTGGGGGTAGATGCCTCCTGGCCGCCATTCGAATATCGAGACGAGGAAGGTCGCTACCAGGGCCTTGCAGCGGACTACATCCACCTGATCCAGGAACGCCTGTCGGTGAGCCTGACGCCCATCGAGCCCGCCAGCTGGACCGAGGTGCTCGAGGACGCCAAGCAGGGCAAGCTGGACCTGCTGCCCGGGATCATGTCGACCCCGGAGCGCCAGAGCTACATGGCGTTCACCCGCCCCTACCTTGATTTCCCCATCGTCATCCTCGCCCACAGCGGCGGCGCGCAACCGCGCAACCTTCAGGATCTTTACGGCCTGAAAGTGGCCGTGGTGGAAAACTACGCCCCCCACGAACTGCTGCGCACCCATCATCCGGACCTGAACCTGGTCGCCCTGCCCAACATCAGTTCCGCACTGCAGGCCCTGGCCACCGACGAAGTGGACGCCGTGGTCGGTGACCTGGCCTCCAGCGTCTGGAGCCTGCGCCAGCTCAAGCTCGAGGGCCTGTATGTCAGCGGCGAAACCCCCTATCGCTACCAGTTGGCGATGGGCGTCCCGCGCGACAGCAAGATCCTGGTGGGCATTCTCGACAAGGTGCTGGCCGACCTCAGCCCCGATGAAATCAGTGCCATTCAGCAACACTGGGTCGGCAGCGTACTCGACCATCGAACCTTCTGGTCCGACGTGCTGCTCTACGGGCTGCCCGGGCTGCTCCTGCTGGTCACCGTGCTCGCGGTGGTGATCCGTATCAACCGCCGCCTGAGCTCGGAGATCTCCCGCAGGGTGGCCCTGGAACAGGAGCTGCGCAGCAGTGAATACCACTATCGCAGCCTGGTGGAGAGCCTGTCCGCCATCGCCTGGGAAGCCCGCGTCAGCGACTTCACCTACAGCTACGTCTCGCCCCACGCCGAAGCGCTGCTGGGCTATCCCCTAGCTCACTGGCTGGTTCCCGGGTTCTGGCGCAACATCATCCACCCCGCCGACCTGACCCGGGCCCAGGCGTTCTGCGACCATGAGGTCCAGGCCGGGCGCGACCACAGCCTCGACTACCGGGTGATCACCGCCGACGGTCGCTGTCTCTGGGTACGCGACATCGTCAGCCTGATCGAGCACGGCCAGGAACCGGTGATGCGCGGGCTGATGATCGACATCAGCGAAGCCAAGCACACCGAAGAAGCGCTACGCCTGTCCGAGCAGAAGTTCGCTTCGGTGTTCCAGCAGTGCCCGGACATCCTGGTCATCGCACGCCTGTCCGACGGCTGCCTGCTGGAGGTCAACAAAGCCTTCGAGGAACAGATCGGCCTGAGTGCCGAAACGGTCATCGGCCAGACCGCCACCGAGCTGAACATCTGGGGGATCCCGGGGGTCGGCCCCAGCCTCTTGCAGCGCTTGCAGGCCGGCAGCATCCGCAACCTGGAGATGCCCTTTCGCCGCCACGGTGGCCAGCTGTTCACCGGGCTGATCTCCGCCGAGCCCTTTGACCTCGACACCACCCCGGCGCTGGTGGTGGTGGTGCGCGATATCAGCCAGCTCAAGGAAACCCAGCAGCAACTGCAGACCTCCGAAGAGAAGTTCGCCAAAGCCTTCCACGCCTCCCCGGATGGACTGCTGTTGAGCCGCCAGCGCGATGGCCTGCTGATCGAGGTCAACGAGGGCTTCAGTCGCATCACCGGCTTCAATAGCGCCGTGTCGCTGGACCGCTCGACTCTGGAACTGGGGATCTGGGTCAATCTCAACGAACGCAAACAGATGCTCGATCTGCTGCAACGCGACGGCTACGTCCGCGACTTCCGTTGCCATATTCGCCGCAACGATGGCCAGATCCGCCTTTGCGAGCTGTCCAGCCGGCCGCTGCCCATTGGCGAAGAAGACTGCATGCTGACCATCGCCCGGGACATTACCGATCGCCAGCAAATGCAGGAAAAACTGCAACAGGCCGCCACAGTGTTCGAAAGCACCGCCGAGGGCGTGATGATCACCGATACCCAGCAGCGCATCAGCGCGGTCAATCGGGCCTTCAGCGAAATCACCGGCTACAGCGAAAGTGAAACCCTGGGCCAGACCCCGCGCCTGCTGGCATCGGGGCTGCACGACAGCGCCTTCTACGCCGCGATGTGGCATCAACTGACCCTGGAAGGCCACTGGCAGGGCGAGATTTCCAACCGCCGCAAGAACGGCGAGCTCTACCCCAACTGGTTGACCATCAACGCCGTGCGCAACAAGGAGCGGCAGATCACCCATTTCGTGGCGGTGTTCGCCGATATCTCCAGCCTCAAGCACGCCCAGGCACGGCTCGACTATCAGGCCCACCACGACCCCCTGACCGGCCTGCCCAATCGCACCCTGTTCGAAAGTCGCCTGCTGGCCGCGCTCAACGGCCAGCAGGACAGCGGCGGCCAGGGCGCGGTGCTGTTCCTCGACCTGGATCGCTTCAAGCACATCAACGACAGTCTCGGCCACCCGGTGGGCGATCTGCTGCTCAAGGGCATTGCCGTGCGCCTCAAGGAACAGCTACGAGACATCGACACCGTGGCTCGCCTGGGCGGGGACGAATTCATCATCCTGCTGCCCGGGCTGCACCAGGCCAGCGATGCCGACCACATTGCCACCAAGTTGCTGAACTGCTTCACCGCGCCGTTCCAGGCCGGTGAACATGAGTTCTTCATCAGCGCCAGCATCGGCACCAGCCTCTACCCCAAGGACGGTTGCGACGTCGCCACCCTGATCAAGAACGCCGATGCCGCCATGTACCGCTCCAAGGCCAAGGGCCGCAACCGCGTGGAACGCTACACCCGCGACCTGACCGCCCAGGCCAGCGAGCGGGTGGCCCTGGAACACGAACTGCGTCGGGCCATCGAACGCGATGAGCTGTCGCTGTACTTCCAGCCCAAGATCAGCCTCAGCAGCCACGAACTGGTGGGCGCCGAGGCGCTGATCCGCTGGCATCACCCCACCTTCGGCGATGTCCCGCCCGAGCACTTCATTCCCCTGGCCGAAGAAAACGGCATGATCCTGCTGATCGGCGACTGGGTCCTGGAACAGGCCTGCCAGCACCTGCATAGCTGGAACCAGCACTACGAGCACTTCGGACCGCTGTCGGTGAACCTGGCCGGCGCCCAGTTGCGCCAACCCAATCTCCTGGGCCGCATCGAACAACTGCTGCGCGACTACGACCTGCAGCCTGGTTTGCTGCAGCTGGAGATCACCGAGAACTTCATCATGAGCCAGGCCGAAGAAGCCCTGGAGGTGCTGCATCAGCTCAAGCGCCTGGGGGTGCAACTGGCCATCGACGACTTCGGCACCGGCTACTCGTCCCTGAGCTACCTCAAGCGCCTGCCCCTGGACTTCCTCAAGATCGACCAGTCCTTCGTCCGTGGCCTGCCGGACGACCCCCACGACGTGGCCATCGTCCGCGCCATCATCGCCCTGGGTCGCAGCATGCAATTCACGGTGATCGCCGAAGGGGTGGAAAACCATGACCAACAGACCTTCCTCGCCCAGGAAGGCTGCGAGCAGATCCAGGGCTACATCGTCAGCCTGCCCCTTGAGGCAGATGAGTTCTGCGAGACCTTCCTGCAGATCCGGGTTTCCGATTTTTCGGATAGCACAGCCGAGAAACCATCGTTATAATCCGCCGCCTACTGAGGGCCTATAGCTCAGTTGGTTAGAGCAGAGGACTCATAATCCTTTGGTCCACGGTTCAAGTCCGTGTGGGCCCACCAAATTGAAAGCCGCGCAATGCGCGGCTTTCGCGCTTCTACGGTTCGAAAGACCTCGAATTAAAATCTGCTAACCGTCCACAAAACGTCCACATCAGCCGCTTGAATCGCTCAGGCTTGGGTGTTGTCCAGGATGAACTCGATCAGCGCCCGGGATGCGGCTGACAATTGCCGGTGAGGCGGGTAAATAATCGAGAACGGCCGACTGCGCCCACTCAATTGCGCAAGTATTTCCACCAATTGCCCGCGCTGAATTTTGTCCCGGACGATGAAATCATAGGTCTGGCAGATGCCCAGACCGCTTTCCGCCAGCGAAACGATCCCCAGAACATCATCCGAAACCTCCACATTGGCTTGCGGCAGCCATTCGATATTTTTCCCGTCAAGACAGAACAACCACGATCCGACCTTGCCACTGCTGGGCATGATGAATGGCAGACAAACGTGCTCGCCTAACATCTCAAGCGTCGTAGGGATGCCGGCGCGAGCCAGGTATTGGGGAGACGCGACGAGGCAAAGCCGCGCATCTTCCAGTTTGCGGCCCACCAGACCACTGTCCGGCAACTGCCCCAGACGAATCGCCAGATCGTAGCCTTCGGCGACTAGGTCGACATTGCGATTGGTGATGCTCAGTTCCACCCGCACAGCCGGGTATTGCCGGGCAAACTCACTGAGCAGCGGTGGCAGACGATGATGCCCGTAAGTCGTTGGGACGCTCATCCGAACGCGCCCGCTCAACTCGCCTTCCTGGCCGCAAATATTGCGCTCCGCCTCTTCAATCTGTGAAAAGGCCAAACGGGTTTGTTCCAGGTACAACTTGCCGGCGTCTGTCAGGCTGAGCCTTCGGGTAGTACGTCGCAACAATTGCACGCCAAGGCGCGACTCGAGCCTCGTCAACGCCCGGCTGAGCACCGAAGGCGTGGTCGCCAGGGCAGTGGCAGCAGCACTGACAGTGCCCTGCTCCACCACGCGAATAAAGGCTTCCACATCCCCAAGATGGTCAAATCTACGCGCCATTATTGCCTACAAAGTCCAAATGAATTCCATTTTAGGTAGTTTATCGCCAAATCATACATCAATAGAGTATCCAGGCAGGGGCGGCAACCGTTCGCCCGATAAATTCTGGACACGACATGAGAAAACTGACCCGTATTGCATTAGCCATGGCCCTCGCCAGCACCAGCCTGGCAGCCAGCGCTGACAACGTGCTTGTGGTGCTTTCCGATTCGGCGAAGCTCGATTTGAAGGACGGCAAGGTCTTTGCCACCGGCTTCTACCTGAACGAGCTTTTGCAACCGGTAAAGATGCTGCTCGACGCGGGCCATAACGTCACCTTTGCTACCCCGAACGGCAACGCGCCGACAGTGGACAAAACGTCCATCGATAAAATGTACTTCAACAACGATGAGGCAGCGCTTCAGACCTATAAGAACTTGCTTGATCAACTGAAACTGACCTTGCCGGAACAGTCACCGGTCATCAGCCTTTCTCGGGTAGAGCAGATTGGTTATGCGCACTTTGATGCGGTCTACATTCCCGGCGGCCACGCCCCCATGCAGGACCTGCTCCACAGCCGTCAGCTGGGTCGCTTGCTGGCGAATTTCCATGGACAAGACAAGACCACCGCACTCGTCTGCCATGGCCCGATCGCCCTGCTGTCGACCTTGCCTGACGCCGAAAAATTCACCCGCCAACTCCAGAGTGCGAAACCTGAGAGGGGCAGCGCCGACTGGATTTATGCGGGCTACAAGATGACCGTTATCAGCAATAAGGAAGAGGAAGAAGCCAAAGGTCTGCTCAACGGTGGTGTTATGAAGTTCTACCCGCAAACCGCGCTGGAACAAGCCGGTGGGGTGTACCGCAGCAACACTTCCAATTGGACGCCTAATGTGGTCATCGATCGCGAGTTGATCACTGGCCAGAATCCAGCCTCGGCCATTGAGGTCGGCAAGGCACTGCTCGATCGATTGAAATAACACGACTGCAGCACTGCGCCCTCCCTCGACCCCGGTTTCTGACGGGTATTTGGAGCACTGTAATGAAACCTCACACTGTCCTTATTACTGGTGCGTCAGTCGGTAAAGCGACTTTCTAACGACAACATTTGCGGCTCAGCCGCTCCAGCGAATTCCCCGACTGTGCCAGTGGGCACTGCCACCGGCATTGCTCCTTCAGCTTGAACTCTAGAGAAAAAATCATGACGCCCTCATCCGCAAACCAACACAAACCACTATTGATGGTCCTCACCAGCCACGCCAGCAAAGGCGATGGTGGCGGGCCGACTGGCTTTTACCTCGCCGAAGTCACCCACCCGCTTGCCGTACTCGAAGCGGCCGGCTTTACAATCGAGTTCGCCTCGATCCAGGGCGGCGAACCTCCGGTCGATGGTCTCGACCTGAATGATGTCACCAACGCACGCTACTGGAACGACAGTCGCTTTCGCGCCGCCATTGCCAACACACAACGCCTGGACGCCCTGGATGCGTCGAAGTACGCCGCTATCTTCTTTACCGGCGGCCACGGTGCGATGTGGGATTTCCCGACTAGCCGTGCCGTGCAAAGCATGACCCGCGACCTCTTCGAAGCCGGTGGTGCAGTGGCCGCAGTCTGTCACGGCCCCGCGGCACTGGTGAACGTGACGCTCAGCGATGGCAGCTACCTGGTTGCCGGCAAAAACCTCAGTGCGTTTACCGACGACGAAGAACGTGCGGTCAAGCTCGACAACATCGTGCCTTTCTTGCTGGCCAGTACCCTGAGTGCGCGTGGTGCGCATCATCACGGCGCAGCAAACTGGACTGCCAACGTGGTGGTCGATGGTCGGCTCGTCACGGGACAAAACCCTCAATCCGCCACCGGAGTGGGTGAAGCGCTACGCGATCTGCTGCTCGCTCAGCCAAGCTGTTATCGCTGATGCAGAATTAACCCGGATGCCGACTTAACGCTGCACCATTAGTGGTCAGCTCAAATTCAGACCTGCTAATACTTACAACGCCAAGGCAGGCCCCTGGGCACCACCGCCATCGCCAGCCATTTCTTGCCCCCATGAAAAAGCCGCGCATTGCGCGGCTTTTCACTGTGTCGCCGGCTGTCCTTATTTGGGCAGCGCGTAGGCAATCACATAGTCACCGCGATCGGTCGACTGCCGTGCGCCACCGGCCGTGAGCAGGATGTACTGGCGCCCGGTCTTGGGCGATACGTAAGTCATCGGCCCCGACTGACTGCCCACTGGCAGGCGCGCTTTCCAGATTTCATTACCGTTGCCGGTATCGAAGGCCCGCAGGTAGAAGTCCTGGGTGCCGGCGAAGAACAGCAGGCCGGATTGGGTCGCCAGGGACGCGCCCAGAGTCGGCATGCCTATCGGGATCGGCAGGTGCATGCGAATCCCCAGCGGGCCGGTGTCCTGCACGGTGCCCACCGGCACCTGCCACATCAGTTTGCGGGTCTTCAGGTCGATGGCCGACATGGTGCCGAACGGCGGCTTCTGGCAGGGAATGCCCACCGCCGAGAGGAAGCGCTGGCGCATGGCGCCGAACGGCGTGCCTTCCTGGGGCACCACGCCCATTTCGATGCCACTGGCACCGGCGCCAATCTGCTCCCGAGGGATCATGTAGTTGGCCAGGCCCAGGCGCATGTCGTTGATGAACATGTAGTGGCTGGTCGGATCCACCGACACGCTGCCCCAGTTCATGCCACCCAGGGAGCCGGGGAACTGCAGTGCGTGATCCAGGCCAGGCGGGGTGTACACGCCCTCATGGCGCATGCCCTTGAACTGGATGCGGCACAGCAGCTGGTCGAACGGAGTCGCGCCCCACATGTCGGACTCGGTCAGCGTCTGATTGCCAATCGAGGGCATTTCCACCGAGAACGGCTGGGTCGGCGAATAACGCTCCCCCGGCACATTGCCTTGGGGCACCGGACGCTCTTCGACCCGGGCAATCGGCTTGCCGGTTTCGCGGTTGAGCAGGAAGATCTCGCCCTGTTTGGTGACCTGGGCCAATGCCGGTTGCACGCCGCCCTTGTCGTCCGGAATGTCGTACAGCAGCGGCTGCGCCGGCAGGTCGAAATCCCAGAGGTCATGGTGGGTGGTCTGGAAATGCCAGCGCACCTGGCCGGTCTTCACGTCGAGGGCGACGACCGAGGAGCTCCACTTGTCATCGAACTCGCTGCGCTGACCGCCGAAGAAATCCGGCGTGGCGTTGCCGGTGGGCAGGTACACCAAGCCCAGCTTGGCGTCATAGGACATCGCCGACCAGACGTTCGGGGTGCCACGGGTATAGGTTTCACCCGCCGGCGGACGTTTGGTGGTGGCCGGGTTGCCCGGGTCCCAGGCCCACATCAGCTCGCCGCTGCGCACATCAAAAGCCCGCACCACGCCTGGCGGCTCGCCCGTGGAGAAGTTGTCCGCCACCCGGCCGCCGACGATCACTACAGTGCCCGCCACCAGAGGCGTCGAGGTTTGCTGGTAGTAACCCGGCTTGATCTCGCCCATGTCGGTTTTCAGATCGACCGTGCCCTGGTGGCCGAAGTCTTCACAGGGCTTGCCGGTTTCAGCATCGAGCGCAATCAGGCGCGCATCGCCGGTCGGCAGGAACAGGCGCCTGGTGCAAGCCGCAGGAGCAGCGGCGGGCGCCGAGGACTGGCTTACCGGGACCGCGGAGGCGTCGAAATAGCCCAAGCCACGGCAGCGCTGCCAGTTGGGTGCATAGCCTTGCGGGTCGAACTTCCAGCGCTCGGCGCCGGTGTCGGCGTCCAGGGCGAATACCTTGCCGTAGGCGGTGCAGGTGTAGACGGTATCGCCGATCTGCAGCGGGGTGTTCTGGTCTTCGGCGCCGGCGCCGGTGCTTTGGGGCAGGTCACCGGTGCGGAAGGTCCAGGCCACTTGCAGTTGGCCGATATTGCCCTTGTTGATCTGGTCCAGGGCAGCAAAGCGGTTGCCCGCCGTGGTGTTGCCCCAGTGGGCCCAGTCTTTCTGCTGCTCGGCGGGAGCCACCGGCTGGATGGCCGGTACGCTGTCGGCCTTGACCACATGGGTCGGCACGAACATGTAGGCCAGGGTCGCCACTATGCCAACGCCCAGCAGCCCCGCCAGCCCATGAGCCGCACGCCCGGCGCGGGCACCGGAGGCGCGCATCAGGGTCGGATAGATCAGCGCCACCACCAGGCCGATCACGGCAAAGGTCAGCACCCGCGAAACCAGCGGCCAGTATTCCAAGCCGGCATCCCAGACCGCCCAGATCGCGGTCAGCACCAGGGCCACGCCGTACAGCCTGGCGCCACGAGGATTGGCCCGGGCAATCAGAATGCCGGACACCAGCATCGCCAGGCCCATCAACAGGAAATAGGCGCTGCCTCCCAGACTCAGGAGATAGCCACCACCTCCCGCCAGGCCCAGCCCGATCAGAGCAATCAGAATGCCCAACCCCGCCAGGAGCCATCGGCTGCCGGTGGCAGCCCCCGTGTTTTTCATGTCAAACCTCTGCCATTTGTAAAACTAGGCAGCGAGAATGTACTAACTGGTTACTTATGACAACTTGTCGCAGGCTATTTGTTTCAAAAAAAGTCCCGATGGCGAAAGCTCAGTCCCTGGCCAGAACAGACAATTGGCAGCAGCAGCCAGGGTTTGCCCGAGGCTGTAACATGCTCGCTCCCTCGAAAGCCGTGCTGGAGCCCCCCTTGTCCGATAGCCGCCCTCCCGTTCTTGATGAAGTCGATCGCCAACTGATCGCCGCCCTGCAGATCAATGCCCGCGAAAGCGTGGCCATGCTGGCCCGGCAGCTGGGTATTGCCCGCACCACCGTGACTTCGCGTCTGGCGCGCCTGGAAAAGACCCGGGTCATCACCGGCTACGGCGTGCGCCTGGGTCAGAGGGTGGTCGACGGCGGCTTGCAGGCGTATGTGGGGATCAAGGTCCAGCCGCGCTCCGGCAAGGAAGTGCTGCGGCGCCTGAGCGGCATGGCTCAGGTCCAGCAACTGTGCGCGGTGAGCGGCGAGTTCGATTACGTGGCCTGGCTGCGCACCGACTCGCCGGAACAGCTGGACCAATTGCTGGACCAGATCGGCAGCGTCGACGGCGTGGAAAAGACCACCACCTCGATCATCCTCAGCAGCAAGATCGATCGCGGGCATGCGCTCTGAAGCCCCACAGCTGAAAGCGCTCCATCGTCAATCTGAATCATCTATTCGTCAGGTTGATAAATAACAATGCATAACGACGACAGTTTGCGTCTTATTTACGTGTTTCCCCCTCTCTAGAATGGCTGCCATCCTTTCCTATACTCAGCACTCTGCTGAGCCGCCCGCCAAGGTCAGCCATGAACAAGAACAATCGCCATCCTGCAGACGGTAAAAAACCGATCACCATCTTCGGCCCGGATTTTCCTTTCGCCTTTGACGACTGGATCGAGCACCCCGCCGGCCTGGGCAGCATCCCCGAAGCCCAGCACGGCACCGAAGTGGCCATCGTCGGCGCGGGTATCGCCGGCCTGGTCGCCGCTTACGAACTGATGAAGCTGGGCCTCAAGCCGGTGGTCTATGAAGCGTCGAAAATGGGTGGCCGCCTGCGCTCCCAGGCCTTCGAAGGCGCCGAAGGCATCATCGCCGAGCTCGGTGGCATGCGCTTTCCGGTGTCGTCCACGGCCTTCTATCACTACGTCGACAAGCTCGGCCTTGAGACCAAGCCCTTCCCCAACCCGCTGACCCCGGCGTCGGGCAGCACGGTCATCGATCTCGAAGGCCAGACCCACTACGCCCAGAAACTCGCCGACCTGCCGGCCCTGTTCCAGGAAGTCGCCGACGCCTGGGCCGACGCCCTGGAGGACGGCTCGCGCTTCAGCGAGATCCAGCAAGCCATCCGCGATCGCGACGTGCCGCGCCTCAAAGAGTTGTGGAACACCCTGGTGCCGCTGTGGGACGACCGCACCTTTTACGACTTCGTCGCCACCTCCAAGGCCTTCGCCAAGCTGTCGTTCCATCACCGTGAAGTGTTCGGCCAGGTGGGCTTCGGCACCGGCGGCTGGGACTCGGACTTCCCCAACTCGATGCTGGAAATCTTCCGCGTGGTGATGACCAACTGCGACGATCACCAGCATCTGGTGGTCGGCGGCGTCGAACAGGTGCCTCTGGGCATCTGGCGCCACGTGCCGGAGCGTTGCGCCCACTGGCCGGCCGGCACCAGCCTCAGCTCGCTGCACCATGGCGCGCCACGCACCGGAGTCAAGCGCATTGCCCGGGCCGCCGACGGCCGCTTCAGTGTCACCGACAACTGGGGCGATACCCGGGAATACGCAGCGGTCCTGACCACCTGCCAGAGCTGGCTGCTGACCACCCAGATCGAATGCGAAGAGTCGCTGTTCTCGCAGAAGATGTGGATGGCCCTGGACCGCACCCGCTACATGCAGTCGTCGAAGACCTTCGTCATGGTCGACCGGCCGTTCTGGAAGGACAAGGACCCGGAAACCGGCCGCGACCTGATGAGCATGACCCTCACCGACCGCCTGACCCGCGGCACCTACCTGTTCGACAACGGCGACGACAAGCCGGGGGTGATCTGCCTGTCCTACTCGTGGATGAGCGACGCCCTGAAGATGCTCCCGCAGCCGGTGGAAAAGCGCGTGAAGCTGGCCCTGGACGCCTTGAAGAAGATCTACCCGAAAGTCGACATCGCCAGCCGCATCATCGGCGACCCGATCACCGTGTCCTGGGAGGCCGATCCGCATTTCCTCGGTGCCTTCAAGGGCGCGCTGCCGGGCCATTACCGCTACAACCAGCGCATGTACGCGCACTTCATGCAGGACGACATGCCGGACGAACAGCGCGGCATCTTCATCGCCGGCGATGACGTGTCCTGGACCCCGGCCTGGGTCGAGGGCGCGGTGCAGACCTCGCTCAACGCCGTGTGGGGCATCATGAAGCACTTCGGCGGCGCCACCCATCCCGAGAACCCGGGACCGGGGGACGTGTTCCACGAAATCGGACCGATTGCCCTGGCGGACTGAGCAACGGGCCATGGCGCGCGGCAAGTCCCTGGCAGGGCTTATCGCCGCCTGCGCCAGCCGCTACAGTGGTCGGCCAGTCAGTCAGAGGAGTGAAGACCATGCACGTCGCCTTGTACCAGTGCCCGCCCGCGCCACTGGATGTGGCCGGTAACCTGCAGCGCCTGCACCGGGTGGCCATGGAGGCCACGGATGCCGATTTGCTGGTGCTGCCGGAGATGTTCCTCAGCGGCTACAACATCGGCGCCGAAGCGGTCGGCGCCCTGGCCGAGGCCCAGGACGGACCCTCGGCCCAGCGCATCGCCGCCATCGCCCAGGCCGCCGGCACGGCGATTCTCTACGGCTACCCGGAGCGCAGCAGCGACGGCCAGATCTACAACGCCGTGCAGTTGATCGACGCCCAGGGCCAGCGCCTGTGCAACTACCGCAAGACTCATCTGTTCGGTGATCTGGATCACTCGATGTTCAGCGCCGGTGCGGATGACTTCCCCCTGGTGGAGCTCAACGGCTGGAAGCTCGGCTTCCTGATCTGCTACGACATCGAATTTCCGGAGAACGCCCGACGCCTGGCCCTGGCCGGTGCCGAGCTGATCCTGGTGCCGACGGCAAACATGATTCCCTACGACTTCGTCGCCGATGTGACGATTCGCGCCCGGGCCTTCGAAAACCAGTGCTATGTGGCCTACGCCAACTACTGTGGCCGGGAAGAGCAGATCCGCTATTGCGGCCAAAGCTCCATCGCCGCCCCCGACGGCAGCCGGATCGCCCTGGCCGGGCTGGACGAAGCCCTGATCATCGGCACCCTGGATCGTACGCTGATGAACCAATCCCGGGCGCTGAACCGCTACCTTGCCGATCGTCGCCCCGAGCTATACGACGACCTGAGCAAGCGCTGATCCGCCCATATCCGCTAGCATGGGCGCCTCTCTGTTCTGGAAGTGCTCATGCCCGCGCTGAACCACCCCCTGCCTCACTTGCAAACCCTGGCCAACGGCCTGCGGGTGTCCCTGCGTCATGCCCCTCACCTGAAACGTTGCGCCGCGGCACTGCGGGTCTGCGCCGGCAGCCACGATGCGCCGACGGCGTGGCCGGGGCTGGCGCACTTCCTGGAGCACCTGCTGTTTCTCGGCACCGAGCGCTTTCCTGCCGAACAGGGGCTGATGGCCCATGTGCGAAACCAGGGCGGACAGCTCAATGCCAAGACCTGTGAGCGCGCGACCGAGTTCTTCTTCGAACTGCCGCCCAGTGCTCTTGCCGCCGGCCTGGAACGCCTGTGCGACATGCTCGCCCACCCGCGCCTGGACCTTGATGACCAGCGCCGGGAGCGGGAAGTGCTGCACGCGGAATTTATCGCCTGGTCCCGGGATCAGGCGGCGCAGCGTCAGTTCGCGCTGTTCGACGGTCTGTCTGGCGCTCATCCGCTGCGGGCCTTCCATGCCGGCAACCGTTACAGCCTGAACCTGGGCAGCCGCGGTTTTCAGCAAGCGCTACAGCAGTTTCATCAAAAGTTTTATCAGGCCGGGCAAATGACCCTGAGCCTGGTCGGCCCCCAGCCTCTGGAAGAACTTCGCGAACTGGCCGAACGCTACGGTGCGACTCTGGCCCAGGGCCGGCATCTTGAGCAGCGCCGACCTCCCGCGCTGTTGCCGAGCGACACCCGCAGTTATCAACAGCTCGAGGCACAACGCCTGGACCTGCTGTTCGCCTTCGAACAACTGCCCGACGGCGCAGCTCCCGCCCTGGACTTTCTCTGTACCTGGCTGCAATCGGCCAAGCCGGGAGGGCTGCTTGCCGGGCTCCAGCAACGCCAGTTGGCCCAGGGCCTGAAGGCACAGACGCTGTATGAATTTGCCGGGCAGGCCTTGTTGCACCTGCAGGTGACCCTTAGCACCCGGGCAACGACAGCCGCGGCCCAGGTCAGCGAGCTGCTCGGAGACTGGCTGGGCTTCTTCAGGGCCCAGGGCGATTGGCCCGAGCTGCGGGAGGAATATGCCTTGCTGCAACAACGCCCGTTGCAGGTCGCCAGTGCTCTGGCATTGGCCCAGCGGGACAGCCGCCAGAGCATCGGTGAGCTGAATGCGCAGGGGCTCGCGGCGCTCAAGGCGGTGCTTGCGCAGTTGCAGCCCCAGGTTGTGGATAACTTCAGCAGCGAATGGCGCCTGCCAGCGGCCAACCCTTTCCTGCGCAGCGCTGCCGAGGCGCCGCGGGCGGGACTGATTCGTGGACAGACCAGTGCACACCGCGGGCTGCGCACCTTCGCGCAGGATCGCTCGCGAAGCCGCCGAGAAACCTCGGCGCTGCACCTGAGCCAGGCCCTGCCCACGGACGGTCATGAAGGGGCCCTGATTCTGCGTTGGCGCCTGGCCTCGCCCGCTCCGGCCGACTTGCACGAACGGCTGCAGCACAGCCTCGCGCCCCTGCGCAGCGACGCCGCCCAGGCCGGTGTGCAATTGAGCTTTGCCAGCGCTGGCGAAGACTGGTTGCTGACACTCAGCGGCCTGCAGCCCCCCCTACCGGCGGTGCTGCAACAGGCCTTGATACAACTGACCCAGCCCGTCGACTCGTTCTGGCAGGAGAACCCTGCCGCCCCGGACGAAGTACCGTTGATGCCAATCCGGCGGCTGCTCAAGGCCTTCAGCGAGCAGCCACATGCCACCGACGCCCGCTGCACGCAGGCATCGGATCTGCAAGCACTGTGGGCCGACGCCCGCTGGGATGGCCTGGCCCTGGGGTTGCCCGCAGGCATTCAGGAGGCCCTTGGTCGAGTGCTGCAGCGGGTGCCCGGCAGTGCGGATGCCGGGCTCTGCCAGCCGCCGGCAGCCGAGGCCGTCCGCCGCTGGCAGAGCCTGCCCGGGGATGCCGGGGAACAGGCGCTGTTGCTGTTCTGCCCCACGCCCGGCGCGCAACTGGCCGATGAAGCGGCCTGGCGCCTGCTGGGCCAGCTCTGCCAGACGCCGTTCTATCAACGCCTGCGGGTGGAGTTGCAGCTGGGCTATGCGGTGTTCAGCGCCGTGCGCCAGCGCAACGGCCAGACCGGCCTGCTGTTCGGCGTGCAATCGCCCAGCGCGACGCTCAGCGAAATCCTTCAGCACGTGGAGCAATTTCTCCAGCAATGGCCGGAGCATCTGCGCACGCTCGACGAGGCGTTCTGGAACGAACAGCGACAGGCTTTGGCCCAGCAGTTCCAGGCCTCGTTGCTGCCCCTGGAACAGGCTGCGCAATGGCTCTGGCAGGCGCGACTGGCCGGCCATCCGTCGGATTACCTGACGCAACTGCACGCCAGCATCCTGGCCCTCACGCCCGACACCGTGATTCAGGCCGCCCAGGCCCTGCAGGCGGCGGCCGGCGGCTGGACACTACTGGCCACCGGGCCTTGCCCGGGAGCCCCTTGGCAAGTGGCGCAATGATCATTACCGGCGCTGCAATGAGCTTTCTTAAGATTTGCAGGCAACCTTTTGCGGGAATTTAGTAAGATAGCCCCCTAAGCATCTGAACATCTCCCGCCGGAGGTGGACTATATGTATAGGCAATACCCGTCCCACCCACCTCAAAGGAGCATTTTTATGACCTGGTCCAAACCTGCTTACACCGACCTGCGTATCGGCTTCGAAGTCACCATGTACTTCGCCAGCCGCTGATTTCTGCCTCTGGCCGAAACACGCAGCGCAACGCCTCGGCCCGTCCGGGGCGTTTTTATTTTCAGTTGCCCACCTTGTTCACGTCGTCACCCCGGGAGTGTCCATGTTTGTCCAGATTCTAGGTTCCGCCGCCGGCGGTGGTTTTCCGCAGTGGAACTGCAACTGCGTGAACTGCGCAGGGTTTCGCGACGGCAGCCTGCGGGCCCAGGCCCGCACCCAATCGTCCATCGCCATTTCCGATGACGGGGTGAACTGGGTACTGTGCAACGCCTCCCCGGACATCCGTGCCCAACTGCAGGGCTTCGCCCCCATGCAACCGGGCCGGGCCCTGCGCGATAGCGGAATCGGCGCCATCATCCTGATGGACAGCCAGATCGATCACACCACCGGCCTGCTCAGCCTGCGTGAAGGCTGTCCGCATCAGGTCTGGTGCACCGACATGGTCCACGAAGACCTGAGCACCGGCTTTCCGCTGTTCAAGATGCTCAGCCACTGGAACGGCGGCCTGAACTGGAACCGCATCGAACTGGACCAGAGCTTCAGCATCCCCGCCTGCCCCAACCTGCGCTTCACGCCGCTGCCCCTGCGCAGCGCGGCACCGCCCTATTCTCCGCACCGTTTCGACCCGCACCCGGGGGACAACATCGGCCTGATCGTCGAAGACCTGCGCAGCGGCGGCAAACTCTTCTATGCCCCGGGCCTGGGCAAAGTCGATGCGCCCCTGCTGGAGATCATGGCCGCCAGCGACGTGCTGCTGGTGGACGGCACCCTGTGGGAAGACGATGAAATGCAGCGCCGTGGCGTCGGCACCCGCACCGGCCAGGAAATGGGCCACCTGGCGCAGAACGGTCCCGGCGGCATGCTCGAGGTGCTGGAGCAACTGCCCCGCCAGCGCAAGGTGCTGATCCACATCAACAACACCAATCCGATCCTCGACGAAGACTCCGCCGAACGTGCCGAACTGGTACGTCGAAAGGTGGAAGTGGCTTACGACGGAATGAGTATTGAGCTGTAGGCCATATCGCCTACAAGCTCGCTTTGCGTAGGAGCGGGCTTGCCCGCGAAAGGACAGCCCCCCGGAGAACACACATGACCGACACCCCCCTGTCCCCTGCCGAGTTCGAGCAGGCACTGCGCGCCAAGGGCGCCTATTACCACATCCATCACCCCTATCACGTGGCGATGTATGAAGGCCGGGCAAGCCGCGAACAGATCCAGGGCTGGGTCGCCAACCGCTTCTACTACCAGGTGAACATCCCCATGAAGGATGCGGCGATCCTCGCCAACTGCCCGGACCGGGAAGTTCGCCGCGAGTGGATCCAGCGCCTGCTGGACCACGACGGCGCCCCCGGTGAAGACGGCGGCATCGAGGCCTGGCTGCGCCTGGGCCAGGCGGTGGGCCTGGACCCGGAGCAACTGCGTTCCCAGGAACTGGTACTGCCCGGAGTGCGCTTCGCCGTGGACGCCTACGTCAACTTCGCCCGCCGCGCCAGTTGGCAGGAGGCCGCCAGCAGCTCGCTGACCGAGCTGTTCGCCCCACAGATCCACCAATCGCGCCTGGACAGCTGGCCCCAGCATTACCCGTGGATCGACCCGGCCGGCTACGAGTACTTCCGCACCCGACTGGGCCAGGCCCGGCGCGATGTGGAACACGGCCTGGCCATCACCCTGCAGCACTACACCACCCGTGCCGGCCAGGAACGCATGCTGGAAATTCTCCAGTTCAAACTGGACATCCTTTGGAGCATGCTCGACGCCATGAGCATGGCCTATGAACTGAACCGCCCGCCTTATCACAGCGTTACCGATCAGCGGGTCTGGCATAAAGGGATCCCTCTATGAGTTTCGACCGCAGCAAGACCCCACGCTGGCGCCCCGGCTACCGTTTCCAGTACGAACCGGCGCAAAAGGGCCACGTGCTGCTGTACCCGGAAGGCATGATCAAGCTCAACGACAGCGCGGCACTGATCGGCGGCCTGATCGACGGCGAGCGGGACGTGGCGGCGATCATCCAGGAGCTTCAGGTGCAGTTCCCCGGAGTGGCCGAGCTCGGTGACGATATCGAGCAGTTCATGGAGGTCGCCCGTGCCCAGCACTGGATCGAACTCGGCTGAAGCCATCGTGCCCGACAAACCGCCAGTCGGCCTGCCACTGTGGTTGCTGGCCGAGCTGACTTACCGCTGTCCGCTGCAATGCCCCTACTGCTCCAATCCCCTGGATTTCGCCGAGCAGGGCAAGGAGCTGAGCACAGAACAATGGATCAAGGTGTTTCGCGAGGCGCGGGAGATGGGCGCCGCGCAGCTGGGCTTTTCCGGCGGTGAGCCTCTGGTGCGCCAGGACCTGGCCGAACTGATCGGCGAGGCGCGCAAGCTGGGTTTCTACACCAACCTGATCACCTCCGGCATCGGCCTCACCGAACAGAAGATCAGCGACTTCAAGAAAGCCGGCCTGGACCACATCCAGATCAGCTTCCAGGCCAGCGACGAGCAGGTGAACAACCTGCTGGCCGGCTCGAAGAAAGCCTTCGCGCAGAAGCTGGAAATGGCCCGTGCGGTCAAGGCCCACGGTTACCCGATGGTGCTGAACTTCGTCACCCACCGGCACAACATCGACAGAATCGACCGCATCATCGAGCTGTGCATCGCCCTGGAAGCCGACTTCGTCGAGCTCGCCACCTGCCAGTTCTACGGCTGGGCCCAGCTCAACCGCGTCGGCCTGCTGCCGACCAAGGAGCAGCTGGTGCGCGCGGAACGCATCACCAACGAGTACCGCGCCAAGCTGGAAGCCCAGGGCCATCCCTGCAAGCTGATCTTCGTCACCCCGGACTACTACGAAGAGCGCCCCAAGGCCTGCATGAATGGCTGGGGCAGCATCTTCCTCACCGTGACCCCGGACGGCACCGCCCTGCCCTGCCACGGCGCGCGGCAGATGCCGGTGCAGTTCCCCAATGTGCGCGACCACAGCATGCAGCACATCTGGTACGACTCCTTCGGCTTCAACCGCTATCGTGGCTACGACTGGATGCCCGAGCCGTGCCGCTCCTGCGACGAGAAGGAAAAGGACTTCGGTGGCTGCCGCTGCCAGGCCTTCATGCTCACGGGGGATGCCAGCAATGCCGACCCGGTGTGCAGCAAATCGGAACACCACGGGATGATTCTCAAGGCCCGCGAAGAATCCGAAACCGCCACCCAAACCATTGAGCAACTGGCCTTTCGCAATGAACGAAACTCACGCCTCATCGCCAAGGGTTGAGCCCTTCAGCGCCAACCAGGCCACCGCCGCCGGAACCGATTTTGCCGAACTGCAACTGACGCCCCACGGCCTGTTCTGGAATGAATACCGTCCCGCAGACGCCAGTTGCCGGATCTGGCATTGGCAGCAAGGCCAGGCCCGTTGCCTGACCCCGGCGGGTTTCAGCGCCCGCAGCCGGGTCTACGAATATGGCGGCGGCGCCTTCTGCATCAGCGGCGAACACCTGGTGTTCGTCAATGACGCGGACCAGCAGCTGTATCGCCAGCCCCTGGCCGGCGGCGCGCCAGAAGCCCTCACCCGGGGCGCTTGCCGCTACGGTGATCTGCAGGCTCACGCCGATCAGGTCCTGGCCGTGGAAGAGTGCGCCAACGAGCACCGGCTGGTGGCCATCGACCTCCACGACGGGGGTCGGCAGCTGCTCGCCGCCGGGGCCGACTTCTATGCCGCTCCGACCTTGAGCGCCAACGGCCAACGCCTGGCCTGGATCGAATGGGATCGCCCTCATCAGCCCTGGACCTGCACTCGCCTGATGCTCGCCGAGCGCCAAGGCGACGGCACCTGGGGTGAACCGCGCTGCGTAGCCGGGGACGGCGAGCAGGAATCCCTGCAGCAGCCACGCTTCGACCAGGACCAGCAACTGTACTGCCTGACCGATCGCCAGGGTTTCTGGCAACCCTGGGCCGAATCCGGCAGCGGCTTGCGGCCGCTGCCCTGTGCCGCGGCCGATCACGCTCCAGCGCCCTGGCAGCTGGGCTGCAGCACCTGGATGCCCCTGGGCGGTGACGCCTGGTTCGGCAGCTGGACCGAGAATGGCTTCGGCCGTCTCGGCCTGCACCACGCCGACGGTGCGCAACAGGACTTCAGTGGCGACTACAGTCGCTTTCGCGGCCTGGCGCTGGATCAGCGCTACCTGTATTGCATCGCCGCCTCCCCCGTCAGCCCCTCGGCCGTGATCACCATCGAGCGGGAAACCCGGCAGGTACAGGTACTGGCCGGCGGCGTGGCGCCGCTGCCGGCGGAACACATCAGCCGTCCGCAAACCCTGTGCTACCCCAGCGGCGATGGCCAGGCCCATGGTTTCTTCTATCCGGCCATGAACGGGGTCAAGCGACCGCCCCTGGTGGTGTTCATCCACGGAGGTCCGACCTCGGCCTGCTATCCGATACTCGATCCGCGCATCCAGTTCTGGACCCAGCGCGGCTTCGCCGTGGCCGATCTGAACTACCGAGGCAGCAGCGGCTATGGCCGGGCCTATCGCCAGGCCCTGCACCTGCGCTGGGGCGAAGTGGATGTGGAAGATGCCTGCGCGGTGGTGTCCTACCTGGACCAGCAAGGGCTGATCGACCCACGGCAGGCATTCATCCGTGGCGGCAGCGCGGGGGGCTATACCACCCTCTGTGCCCTGGCTTTCGCCAAGGTGTTCTGTGCCGGCGCCAGCTTGTACGGGGTCAGCGACCCCATTGCCCTCAGCCGTTCCACGCACAAGTTCGAGGGCGACTATCTGGACTGGCTGATCGGCGATCCGCAGCAGGACCGGCAGCGCTATCTGGCCCGCACACCGCTGCTGCACGCCGGCGACATCCGCGTCCCGGTGGTGTTTTTCCAGGGCGAGCTGGACGCCGTGGTGGTGCCGCAACAAACCCGCGACATGCTCAAGGCACTCAAGGACCAGGGCATTGCCGCCGAGGCGCATTACTACCCGGATGAACGCCACGGCTTTCGCAAGGCGGACAATCAGGCTCACGCCCTGGAGCAGGAGTGGCGGTTCTATCAGAAGGTGCTGCAGGCGCAGCCTTGAGCAAGGCCCGCCCGTTCCAGCGGAACGGGCGGGCCGGACCATCAGCGTTTGGCGATGATGTAGACCGCGTGAACGATACCGGGGATGTAGCCACACAGGGTCAGCAGGATGTTCAGCCAGAAAGCGCCGCCAAAGCCCACTTGCAGAAATACCCCCAGGGGCGGCAAGAGAATGGCGAAGATGATGCGGATCAAGTCCATAGGGCAGCTCCTGTTGGAAATCGGCTCGGTTGAGCCTTGCCTGCAATCGACCCCGGCCGCGGGCCAGGGTTCAGAACAATCACCCGCCAGCCCGCAGGGCGGTCTTGTTGCAGTGGCTCTGCCCCAATGGCATTCAGCCGATGACAGCGACGGCCCGGGTCGATAGGCGCAACGAGCCAGCAAGCGACCGAGGTTTCAGGGGCCACTCCGGACGCTGAACAACACGGAGACAAAAAAACGCCCCGTGCGAAAAATCGGACACGGGGCGATGCGTTATACCGCGAGACGGTTCAGGAATTCAGTCAACGGGAGGTGGCAGCAAACCTCGGTGAAGCGCGCCGGATCGGTCTGGATATCAGACCACCACCCCCTTGCGGCATTGCAGTTGTGCAGTGCGCACCCGGGAGAACGCCCGGGCCAGGCGCAGCAGCATTTCATCGATATTGCCCTTGCTGACACTCAGGGCCGGGGTGAAACGCAGGCAGTCCGGTTGCGGGGCACTGAGCAACAACCCTTCGAGCAGCGCCGCCTTGACCACCGCCTCAGCCGAGGCATCGGCCAGGCTCATGCCCCAGAGCAGTCCATGGCCACGCACTTCGCCCTGTGCATAACGGCTCGCCAGGCGCGTCAGCCCCTGCCCCAGGTACTGGCCATGGGTGCGCACCTGCTGCAGAAAGCCGTGTTCCTGCAGACTGTCCAGCACCGCCAGGCCGGCCGAAGTCATCAGCGCATTGCCGTGATGCGTGCCGTCCAGTTCGCCCGCTTCGAAACAGCAGGCCTTGCCCCGCGCCAGCAGCGCCGCCAGCGGCACGCCGCCGCCCAGGCCCTTGCCCAAGGCAATGATGTCGGCGCGCACGCCATACAACTGTTCGGCCAGCAGCGTGCCGCAGCGGCCGATGCCGGTCTGCACCTCATCGAGAATCAACAGGATGCCCAGCTCACGACACAGACGTTCCACGCCCTTGAGGTAGTGCTCAGTCGCTGGAATGACCCCGGCCTCGCCCTGGATCGGCTCCAGCATGATGGCCACGGTTTGCGCATCCACTGCCGCGTGCAAAGCGGGCAGATCATTGAACGGCACCTGGCTGAAGCCCGGCAGCTGGGGCTCGAAGCGATTGCCCGGGGCACCACGCCCCGCCGCCGACAGCGCGGCAAAACCCCGACCATGACAACTGCGGCTGGCGGTGATGATGCCGGCCGCGCCGCCTCGGTGCAGTTGTCCCCACTTGCGGGCCAGCTTGATCGCGGCCTCGCAGGCTTCGCTGCCACTGCTCAACAGATAGGCCTGGTCGCTGCCGGTGCTGCGGCACAAGCGATCGGCAAGCTTGAGCATGCCGCGGTTGTAGAAACCCGAGCCGGGGTTGATCAGCGACTGGGCCTGGGCGGCCAGGGCATTGACCACGACCGAAGGGCTATGGCCCAGGCTGTTGGCGGCTCCGGCCTGGGTGAAGTCAAGATAGGTGCGGTCATTGCTGTCCCATAACCAGGAGCCCTGGCCACGGACGAACACCGTCTGGGGACGCGGCACGCTGGGCATCAGGCACTCACTGGCACAGCCATCGTCCGCGGCAGCCAGACAGGGCTCGACGGCCAGATCCTCCAGACTGGGCGGGGTACGGCGCAGATTGAACAGATTCATGCCCGCAAGCCCTCCAGGGGCAGTCCCAACAAGCGCGAGGACCAGTCCTCGACACGACCGGTGCGCAGGCGCTTGATGGCAATATCGCGCCAGCGCGAGGACAGCGCGGGGCAGTCAATCAGGGTTTTCAGACCGACAGGCTCCAGGGGCTCCCGGAAAAAACAGCGTAGGGCCCAGGCCACGGTCAGGCCGGGATAACTGCGCTGGATCAGTTCCAAGGGTTCGTCCGCCTGGACGAAGCCGGGTTTGAGCACCCGGTAGAACCAGCCACAGCGGCCATTGTCCTGGGCCTGCTGGGGCAGATTGACCAGCCCCCAGCGCCGGCTCAGGCGGTAGCAGGGGGAACGGGGCTGACTGACCTGCAACAACGCACCGCCCCAGCGGAACATGTCCCCCAGGCACACCTGCTCTTCGGTCAGGCCGCGGGTCGAGAGATTTTCGCCAAAGGCCGGGGCCGACCAATCGAACTGTGGATAACGTTTGCGCCAGTGGGCGTAGTGCTCGGCGGGATAGTGATGCAGGGCCCGTTCAGGACCGCTATGAAAGCGCGGATCACCCTGTTCATCGCTGCCCAGGCCTTGTGGCCACAACCAGAGACGGTTTGCAACCGGGTGCTTGTCGGTATCTATGACCAGACCCTGGCCGAGATTTTTTGCCTTGCCTATGTAAACACCATCGACGTAAACGGTATTCATCGCCCTTCTTGGCCCTGTAAGCCTTGTGAATAGGCGCTAGACTAGGCGCCTTACGGGCTCCGGGCCATTTCGATTTTTAAGCTTTTTCGATAAGAAATACTTATGGATTTTAAGCAACTGCGTTATTTCGTCGCGGTGTATGAAGAAGGCCACGTGGGCCGTGCTGCAGAGCGCCTGTCGATCTCACAACCGGCACTGTCCCAGCAGATCCGCCAACTGGAGCAGAACCTCGACGTCAGCCTGTTTGAACGCAGCAGCAAGCGGCTCTTGCCGACCCTGGCCGCCCACACCCTCTACAATCACGCCCTGCCCCTGCTCGACGGCCTGCAACAGGCCCGCGAAGCCTTGCGCAACTTCAAGGGCCAGGCCCTGCGCACCCTGGCCATCGGCGTACTGCAAACGGTGCACACCAGTCTGGTGCCGCAGATGCTCGAACGGGTACGCAAGGCCCAGCCCCATCTGGTGGTGCAGATCTACGAACTGACGGGCCTGGAGATCGAACGGCGCTTGCTCAATGGCTCGCTGGATATCGGCATCAGCTACCTGCCGCCACGCCAGCCCGGCCTGCATGGCGTTCCGCTCTATGAAGACGAGCTGACACTGGTCATCCCCGCGCAACACCCGTTGCGCGAATTCAAGAAGGTGTCCATGAGCCAGGCGGCGGAACTGCCGATGTTGCTACTGGGAGAGGAGTTTCAGGTGCGCCAGATCTGGCAGGCACAACTGGCCAATCTGGGACGGCGCCCGCAGGTACAGGCGGAACTGAACAATATGGCCGGCATCCTCGACAGCCTGCCCCACACCCAGCTGGCCACCGTACTTCCGGGGCGTTCGCAACAGCAGCACAGCAACAGCGAATTGCTGTGGAAGCCCTTGAGCGAACCCAGGGTGCCATTGAAAGTCGGATTGGTCTGTCGCGATCTGCAGCGTCAGCAGGGGACGCTGGAATTGCTGCGAACCTTGCTGGAAGATTCGATGAGCACCCACGACGGACGCCTGGGCACAACGGTGGTGCCGGACATCCTGGGCTGAACTCGCCGGAATAAAAAAGCCGGGCAAAAGAAAACCCCGCCGAAGCGGGGTTTTGCAGACTGTTTCCCTGACATCCTTTTCACTCCACCATCCTGGCGGAATCCTACGTGTCCGTGTTGTTGCTTTGCGCTTCCTGCGCGACGTCCATGTGAAGTAGATTAGCCTCAGCCGTCATCTACCGATATGGACGATCAGCAGCACGTTATGTAAGAGATTACTTACAAAGTCCCTTGCCCGTTAAAACTGCTCAGCCGGCAGCAGGAACAGCGATTCGCTACCCGCTTTCACCGAGGCGGTCAGGGAGTGAATACGCGGCAGCAGACGTGCAAAGTAGAACCGCGCGGTCCCCAGCTTGCTGGCATAGAACGCCTCTTCCTGCTCCTTGCCCAGGGCCGCCTTGGCCATCAACGCCCACATGTAGGCATAAGCGGTGTAGCCAAACACCTGCAGGTATTCCACCGATGCCGCACCGATTTCATTCGGGTTGCTGATCGCTCGATCCAGCAGCCAGGCGGTCAGCTCATCCAAGTTGTCCAGGGCCGCATTCAGCGGCCGGGTGAACTCTGCCAGCTGCCCATCGGCCGTCGCGGTGAAATGGCGGATCTCATCGGCGAACAGGCGGTAGAAAGCCCCGCCGCTGCCCACGATCTTGCGCCCCACCAGGTCCAGGGCCTGGATGCCGTTGGTGCCTTCGTAGATCTGGGTGATCCGCACGTCGCGCACCAGCTGTTCCTGGCCCCATTCACGAATGTAGCCATGCCCGCCAAAGATCTGCTGGCCATGCACCGTGGTTTCCAGGCCCAGGTCGGTCAGGAATGCCTTGGCCACGGGGGTCAGCAAGGCCACCAGGCTTTCCGCCCGCTGGCGGGTCTGGGCGTCCTCGCTGAACTTGGCGGTATCGAGCTGCATCGCCACATAGGTGGAAAATGCCCGACCGCCTTCGTTGGCGGCCTTCATGGTCAGCAGCATGCGCCGCACGTCCGGGTGCACGATGATCGGATCGGCGACCTTGTCCTTGGCTTGCGGCCCGGTCGGCGCACGACTCTGCAGACGGTCACGAGCATACTCGACAGCGTTCTGATAGGAGCGCTCACCGGTGGCCAGCCCCTGGATACCCACGCCCAGGCGCTCGTAGTTCATCATGGTGAACATCGCCGCCAGGCCCTTGTTCGGCTCGCCTACCAGGTAACCAATGGCCTGATCGAAGTTCATCACGCAGGTGGCCGAAGCCTGGATCCCCATCTTGTGCTCGATCGAACCGCAGCTCACCGGGTTGCGCTCGCCCAGGCTGCCATCGGCGTTGACCAGTAACTTGGGCACCAGGAACAGGGAAATCCCCTTGGGACCGGCCGGGGCGTCCGGCAGCTTGGCCAGCACCAGATGGATAATGTTTTCCGTCAGGTCGTGCTCACCACCGGTGATGAAGATCTTGGTCCCGCTGATGGCGTAGGCACCGTCGGCCCGGGGTTCGGCCTTGGTACGGATGATGCCCAGATCGGTACCGGCATGGGGCTCGGTCAGGCACATGGAACCGGCCCAGACACCGGCATACATGTTCGGCAGGTAAGTGGCTTTCAGCTCTTCGCTGGCGTGGGCGTTGATCGACAGGCAGGCGCCCGCCGTCAGCATCGGATACAGGCCAAAGGCCAGGCTCGCGGAGTTGACCATTTCCTCGACCTGGGCGGAAACCGCCTTGGGCATGCCCATGCCACCAAATTCGGGATCACCGCCCACGCCCACCCAACCGCCTTCGGCGTAGGTCTGATAGGCCTGGGGGAATCCCTGGGGAGTGGTGACCGCGGTGTCGTTCCAGTGACAGCCTTCCTCGTCGGCAGCGCGGCTCAGCGGAGCGATACTGCGGGCAGTGACCTTGCCCGCTTCCTCCAGAATCGCCTCGACCGTCTCGGCATCCACAGTCTCAGCCAATGCCGGCAACTGGGCCCAGAGTTTGGCGACCTCGAAAACTTCATTGAGGACGAAGCGCATATCGCGCAGGGGCGCTTTGTAGTCAGCCATGGCAAACCTCGCAGGATCTAAACAAGCGGACCGCAACGGGCCCATTGACGAAAAGCCGAGTGTACCCGAACAACTTTTGCGACACATAGGGTCAACTAGTGACTTTATTGTTATTTTTGGTCACAGCCATGAATACGCAAGACAAAGCCCGCGCGAAGCGGGCTTCATCCGGGCATCCCGGCTATTTACAGAGCGAACCAACGCGCCGGGAGCTGCATCAGGCAATCACTGCCGGCGTCGATCGCCGCCAGATGCGCAGCGGTACGCAGCAACAGGCGCTTGAAGTAGAACTCACAGGTCGCCAGCTTGGCGCGGGCAAAATCGCTGTCCCCCTGCCCGGCATCGAGCTGTTGCTGAGCCGCCAGGGCCATGCGCAGCCAGAGATAGGCCAGGACGATGTAACCGCTGTACATCAGGTAATCCAGGGCCGCCGCCCCCACTTCGTCCGGGTTCTTCAGCGCGGCCATGCCGATCCGGGTGGTCAACTCGCCCCACTGCCGGTTCAAGCCATCAAGTTGCGCAATATAGGCCTTGAGCTGAGGATGCTCGGCATGGGCCCCACAGAACCTGTGCACGATCTTGGTGAACCCCAGCAACAGCTTGCCCTGGCTGCCCAGAACCTTGCGCCCCAGCAAGTCCAGAGCCTGGATGCCGTTGGTGCCTTCATAGATCAGGGCGATACGACAATCGCGCACCAGTTGTTCCATGCCCCATTCACGAATGTAGCCGTGACCGCCAAACACCTGCATGCCGTGGTTGGTCACTTCAAGGCCGGTCTCGGTCATGAACGCCTTGCAGATCGGGGTCAGGAACGCCAGGAGGTTCTCGGCATCCTGACGCTGGGCCGGGTCGGTGTTCAGGTGGGCCACGTCCAGCAACTGGGCGGTGAAATAGGCCAGGGCACGGTTGCCCTCGTTGAAGGCTTTCATGGTCAACAGCATGCGCCGCACATCCGCATGGACGATGATCGGATCCGCCGCCTTGTCCGGGGACTTGGGCCCGCTCAGGGAGCGCATCTGCAAACGATCGTTGGCGTAGCGGACCGCGCCCTGGAAACTGGCTTCCCCCAGGCACAAGCCCTGCATCCCGGTGCCCAGGCGCGCGTGGTTCATCATGGTGAACATGCAGTTCAGGCCCTTGTTGGCCTCGCCCAGCAGAAAGCCCCTGGCCCCGTCGAAGTTCAATACGCAAGTGGCCGAGGCCTTGATCCCCATCTTGTGCTCGATGGAGCCGCAACTCAGCGCATTGCGCTCGCCGGCCTCTCCTGCCGCATCCGGCAGGAACTTGGGCACGATGAACAGGGAAATGCCCTTGGTCCCGGCCGGTGCGTCCGGCAGCTTGGCCAGCACCAGATGAATGATGTTCTCACTCATGTCGTGCTCGCCGGCAGAGATGAAAATCTTGCTCCCCGACACGGCATAGCTACCGTCGGCCCGGGGTATGGCGCGGGTCTTGATCAGCCCCAGATCCGTGCCGCAGTGGGCCTCGGTCAGGCACATGGTGCCGGTCCATTGCCCGGCGGTGAGTTTGCGCAGGTACAACTGTTTCTGCTCATGGCTGCCATGGGCATGAATCGCCGACATGGCGCCATGGGTCAGCCCCGGGTACATGCCCCAGGAGGTGTTGCTGGAACCCACCATCTCGCCGATCACCAGTCCCAGGGACTGGGGCAGCCCCTGGCCGCCATAGGCCGGATCGGCGGCCAGGCCATGCCAGCCGCCTTCGACGTATTGCGCGAAGGCCTGCTTGAAGCCCTTGGGGGTGGTCACTGCGCCATTGTCAAAATGGCAGCCTTCCTCGTCGCCCGAGCGATTCAGCGGGGCCAGGACGCTCTCGCAGAACTTCGCGCCTTCCTCAAGGATCGCGTGGACCATGTCCGGGCTGGCATCGCTGGCACCCAGCGCGGCATAGCCGGCATGAAAGTCAAAGACGTGATCGATCAGAAAGCGCATGTCGCGCAGGGGAGCTTGATACTCGGGCATGGTGGTTTCTCCGGCAGCAGATCAGCCCAACCTACTGCCGTCGCCCTCAGCCTGCCAATGACGCTGCAGTCGCTGAATGCACCGTCATCAGTCAACCCGCAGCGGTATCCATGCGCACCGCACCGCGGCGGTTCTGCCCGAACGCCATGACACAGTTACGGCCAGCACCCTTGGCGCTATAGAGCGCCTGGTCGGCGGCCTTGAGCACTTCCTCGGGGGTCCGGTGCTCCATCAGCCGCTCGGCGACACCGATACTGATGGTCACCGAAACACTGGATGCTCCCGCCGCGCCACGGCGCTGGCGCCCCTGTTGGTCATCCTGGGGACGGCTGTCCTGGTTGCGCAGCTGAATGTTGTAGGTGGCGATGATCTCGCGAATCATCTCCAGGTGCGGCATGCATTCATCCAGGGTCTTGCCGGCGAACACCACGGCGAACTCTTCCCCGCCATAGCGATAGGCCCGCCCGCCGCCGGTGACTTTCGACAACTTGCTGGCCACCAGCCGCAACACCTGGTCGCCCACGTCGTGGCCGTGGGTGTCGTTGAATTTCTTGAAGTGGTCGACGTCGGTCATGGCCAGCACATAGTTGCGCCCCAGGCGCTGCATCCGCTCATTGAGCGCCCGTCGCCCCGGCAGGCCAGTGAGCTCGTCGCGAAAGGCCATCTGATAGGCCTCATGGGCCACCGCCGCGGCGATCATCAGCATCACCTGGCTGCACATGATGTTCAGGGTGAAGGGCAGGATGAAGGTCTTGGGCAGCATCCAGAACAGCCCCAGCAGGCCCACCAGCTGCGCCGCGTGCAGCGGTCGCGGACTGCGCCAATACTGGATCGCCAACAACAGGAAGGCGGCGAAGAACACCGGATACGACAACTGGATCAGGCTCATCCAGCTGCCGTGCAAGGCCGGCCAGCGGATCTCCGCCAGCCAGTTCAGCAAGGCCTGCGGGTAACTCTGCTCCAGGCCCAGGGCCACACTGCCAAATGCCAGCAGCACGGCAAAGCGCGCCACCATGTCCTGAAACAGATGGGTGCGCTCCTGCCAGGCGGCGAACAGGCCAAACAGCAAGGGCAGCAGCAGACAGCACAGATGAAACACCACCGCCGCATCTTCGCGGACCCGGCCGTTATCCCGATAGAAGTCGGTCTGGGTATCCAGCAGGAAATAGGCGATGTACACCGTGACCATCAGGAACAGTTCGCGCTGACGACGATACACCGCGCAATAGGCTCCGCCGAGCAACAGCACCAGGGTTGGCAGCACGTTGAACAGCGAAGTGAAGAAGACGTTGAGGTCCTTGACGTAGGCGGCCGCCAGCCCCGCAAGCAAGAGCAGTAAAGACGGTAGAAAGTGACTGAAACGTACAGCGGAAGAACGCGGCAAGGGTAAAACTCCGACCCGGCTGATCAATAGATGGCATTGTGCCTTCGTTTACTGAAGTTGAGCACACTTGCTGTGACGGACATCACATTGCCATCTCTTTAACGGCAGGAAATCGCATCTGCTTAGCGTTTTAGTCGGGAATTTTCATGAAGAATCTGCGGGCACAAAAAAGCCGCTCGACCCGAAGGGCGAGCGGCTTGGCAAAGGCGTTCAGTCAGGCTCAGTAAGCCAGGCCGAAGTCCTCTTCCTTCATGTCCATCAGGTTGTTGGCACCCGACAGCATGCTGGCAACGTGCGTGCGGGTACGCGGCAGGATGCGCTGGAAGTAGAAGCGCGCCGTCTGCAGCTTGGCGGTGTAGAACGCCTCTTCGGTCGTACCGGCTGCCAGTTTTTCAGCCGCCAGGCGCGCCATGTCGGCCCAGAAGTAGGCCAGGCAGGCGTAACCGGAATACATCAGGTAGTCCACCGAAGCAGCACCGACTTCCTCACGGTCCTTCATCGCGGCCATGCCCACTTTCATGGTCAGCTCGCCCCACTCCTTGTTCAGTGCGGCCAGCGGTGCAACGAACTCCTTCACGGCCTCGTTGCCTTCGTTGTTCTGGCAGAACTTGTGGACGATCTTGGTGAAGCCCTTGAGCGCCTCGCCCTGAGTCATCAGCACTTTACGGCCCAGCAGGTCCAGAGCCTGGATGCCGGTGGTGCCTTCGTACAGCATCGAGATACGGCTGTCGCGAACGTTCTGCTCCATGCCCCACTCGGCGATGAAGCCGTGGCCACCGTAGATCTGCACACCGTGGTTGGCGGATTCGAAACCGACTTCGGTCATGAAGGCCTTGGCGATCGGCGTCATGAAAGCCAGCAGTGCATCGGCTTTCTTCTTCTCTTCTTCATCCACGCCGTACTTGACGATGTCCACCTGCTTGGCGGTGAAGTAGACCATCGCCCGGTTGCCTTCGGCGAAGGCTTTCATGGTCAGCAGCATGCGACGCACGTCAGGGTGCACGATGATCGGGTCAGCGGCCTTGTCCGGCGCTTTCGGGCCAGTCAGGGAGCGCATTTGCAGACGGTCGCGAGCGTATTTCAGACCACCCTGGAAGCCGATCTCGGCGTGGGCCAGGCCTTGCAGAGCAGTACCCAGACGCGCGGTGTTCATGAAGGTGAACATGCAGTTCAGGCCTTTGTTCGCCGGGCCGATGAGGAAACCGGTGGCCGCGTCGAAGTTCATCACGCAGGTGGCGTTACCGTGGATGCCCATCTTGTGTTCCAGGGAGCCGCAGCTCACCGCGTTGCGCTGGCCGACGCTGCCGTCGGCGTTGGGCAGGAACTTGGGCACGATGAACAGCGAGATGCCTTTGGTGCCGGCAGGTGCATCCGGCAGGCGGGCCAGAACGATATGGACGATGTTGTCGGCCATGTCGTGTTCACCGGCGGAGATGAAGATCTTGGTGCCGGTAACCTTGTAGGAACCATCAGCCTGAGGCTCGGCCTTGGTCCGCAGCATGCCCAGGTCGGTGCCGCAGTGCGGCTCGGTCAGGCACATGGTGCCGGTCCACTCGCCCGACACCAGCTTGGTCAGGTAGGCCTCTTGCTGCTCGGGGGTGCCGTGCTCGGAAATGGTGTTCATCGCGCCATGGGACAGGCCTGGGTACATGCCCCACGACCAGTTGGCCTCGCCGACCATTTCGCTCACGGCCAGGCCCAGGGACTCAGGCAGGCCCTGGCCACCGTGCGCGACGTCGTGAGCCAGGCTTGGCCAGCCGCCTTCGACGAATTGCTTGTAGGCTTCCTTGAAGCCGGTCGGGGTCTTAACGCCGGATTCACTCCAGGTGCAACCTTCCAGGTCGCCCACACGGTTCAGCGGAGCAAGCACCTGCTCACAAAACTTCGCACCTTCCTCGAGAATGGCGTCAACCATGTCCGGAGTGGCGTCCTGGCAAGCCGGGAGGCTCTGATAGTGCGCCTCATAGCCGAGCAGCTCGTCACGAACGAAGCGAATATCACGCAAGGGGGCCTTGTAGTCAGGCATAGCGATAAACCTCTGCTGATGTAACCGGGAATGAACAACCGCGTTGATTTTTTATAGCGGTCAAACAGGTGTTTGAAACATACGTTTAGGCCCAAATCTTGTCAAGCGCCGCTCCGATGCCTTTCGTCATCGAAACAAAACACACGCGCAGGCCAATACCCACAGCGCTGCCGTGAAGTGTAGGAGCCGGCTCACCGGCGATCAGTTACACAAGGAAATGAAGAAGAGGAACTACAGAAGGGAAAGGCATGAGCAAAAACCCGCCTCCCCTCAGGGAAACGGGCTTTTGCGCAAAGTGATCAAGCGTAGGTATCGATCAGGGTACCGAGCGCCTCATCAGAGGCCTTGGCAACCTTGACTCCCAGCTCCACCTGGATCTTGCCCATGGACATATCGACCATGCTGCTGGCCAGGTCCGACTCCTGGCTGCGATCCACGCCGTTCAGGCGATTGACCTGATCGGCAGACGCCCGGCTGTCGGAAGAGCGCTCGACGGCGCTGCTGGCGATCTGGCTGGAACCTTGATCGACACGATTCTGTCCGGCCTGAATGGCATTCAGTCCGGCGTAGAAAGCGCTGTTCCCGGAAATTTCCATGGAAGGACTCGACCTTGAAAATGAGTGACGGGTGTCATTGAAGCAGACGCGTCAAGAAAACACCCGTCAAAAACACTAATGGCAATATGCCTCTTCATAGGCAAAATCTAGTCCAGCAAGTCCAGTTGCAGGTGCTCGGCCACCGCCTCGGCGCTGGCCGGCTTGAGTCGCGGCACTCTGCCAAGGCACGGCGCAGGCAAGCGTTCAGCCAAAGTCGCCAGGTTTTCTTCCAGACGAGAGGTCTTCGGCTCGATGATATTGGCCACCCAGCCCGCCAGCTGCAGACCGTCCTGGGCAATCGCCTCGGCGCTCAGCAATGCGTGATTGATGCAACCCAGGCGCACGCCCACCACCAGAATCACCGGCAACCCCAGGGCCATGGCCAGGTCCGACAGATTGTCCTGATCGGCCAGGGGCACCCGCCAGCCCCCGGCCCCTTCAATCAGGGTGAAGTCCGCGCCCTTGGCCAACAATTCACGCATCGGCATCAACAGCGATTGCACCGTCAACGCCACACCGGCCTCCCGCGCCGCGAGATGGGGCGCGATGGCCGGCTCGAAGGCGAACGGGTTGACCTCTTCATAGCTCAGTGGCAACGACGACTGGGCCAGCAACGCCAGGGCATCGGCATTGCGCAGGCCCTTGGGACCCACCTCGCAACCGGAAGCCACCGGCTTGCCCGCCGCGGTGCTCAACCCGGCCAGACGCGCCGCGTGGAGCAGCCCGGCAGCGATGGTGGTCTTGCCCACATCGGTGTCGGTGCCAGTAATGAAATAGGCAGGACTCATGGCGCTTTCTCCAACACGGCGTAGACCACCTGATAAGTCGCCGGCAGCCCCCTGGGCTGACGAAAGCCTTCATAAGCCTCAATCAGCCCGGCGATACGCGCCCGTCCAGTGAGGCCGCCGGGGCGACCGGGGTTCAGATTGTGCGCACCCAAGGCCTTCAACTCATGGGTCAGGCTGCGCACATCCGGGTAATACAGCACATGGGGGCTCTTCTCCAGGCTGCGCACCTGCAGGCCGCTGGCCTCACACAACTGACGATAGCGTTCGAACTCACGGAAACGATTGACGTGCACCTGCCCGTCGACCCGCCCCCAGCTCTCGCGCAACTCGTGCAAGGTGCCGACACACAAGCTGGCAAAGGCCAGCACGCCCCCCGGTTGCAGCACCCGCCGAGCCTCGCTGAGCACCGCCGAAAAATCCGCACACCACTGCACCGCCAGGCTGGAAAAAATCAGTCCGCAACTGTCGTTCTGCAAGGGCAGGCGCTCGGCGTCGCCGGCGATGAAATGCTCGGCCCCGCCCAGAGGCCGCGCATGTTCGAGCATGCCCTGGGCGATATCCAGGGCCAGCCCCTGGCTGCCCGCAAAGCGTTGCCCCAGCACACGACTGAAATGCCCGGTGCCGCAACCCAGGTCGAGCCATCTGGCGGGGACGAGTCCTGCAGGCAAGCGATTCAACAACTGCTGGCCGACCGCTCGCTGCAACTCGGCGACACTGTCGTAACTGGCCGCAGCGCGGGAAAAAGAAGCCGCCACCTGACGCTTGTCAGGCAGGCCTGCGGGCAAGACAGCAACAGACAGATCAGTCATCACCGGACTCATGCAAGAAAGCCTGGATCGCCCCCGCCACTCCATGGGGATCCTCCAGAAGAAAACCGTGGCTGGCCTGCTCGATCAGGCCAACTTCTATATCCGGCAGCAAGGCCAGCAACTCGGCGGCCGCCTCGGCAGGCACCAGAGCATCCAGCCCGGCGAACAGGTGCAACTGCGGGCCGCGAAACCCCAGCAGGGCTTCACGCGTATCCAGCTGCGCCAACAACTCCAGGCCCGCCATCAGCACCGGCCCCGGCGTGGTCGGCGCGCCGCCCAGCAGCATCCGCGACAAGCCGCGGGGATCGGCCGCGCCCTGGGCACACAGCAGGGAAAAGCGCTTGAGGGTGGTGCGCGGATCAGCGGCGCAGCCGGCCAGGAAGCCGTCGAACGTCTCACCGGCCATGGCACTGGACCATTGCTCGTGCGCAACGAAACTGGGGTTGCTGGCCAGGGTCAACAAGCCGCAGCAGCGCTCGCCGCGTCGGGCCGCCAGCTCCGCGGCGAGCATACCGCCCAGGGACCAGCCCCCCAGCCAGGCGTCATCCGGCACCGCGTCATCGAGTTCGTCCAGCCATGCCTGCGGATCGCTGGAGGTCAGTTCCGGCAGGGGTTCGATCTCCACCCGCAAGTGTTCATCCAGCCCCTGCAACGCGGCAGCCAGGGGTTCCAGGGGCGACACGCCCAGCCCCCAGCCCGGCAACAGAATCAGTCGATCACGCATGGCTCGGCCTCGTTTGCAGTTCACTGAAACAATCCGCCAACGCGCTTAACAATAGCTGCACCTGCGCCTCGCTGTGGGCGGCGGACAACGTCACCCGCAGCCGAGCACTGCCGGCCGGCACGGTCGGCGGACGGATGGCGGTGACCATGATTCCCCGCGAGCGGAGCATCCGTGACAACTCCACGGCCCGGGCACTGTCGCCGACCATGATCGGCTGGATCGGGGTAAAGCTGTCCATCAGCTCCAGGCCAATCTGCTCGGCTCCCAGCCGGAACTGGCGGATCAGATTGGCCAGGTGCTCGCGCCGCCAGTGTTCGCTGCGCAGCAACTCCAGGCTCTTGCGCGTGGCGCAGGCCAGCGCTGGCGGTTGGCTGGTGGTGTAGATGTAGGGCCGGGCGAACTGGATCAGGGTTTCGATCAACTCCTCGCTGCCGGCGACAAAGGCCCCGGCGGTGCCGAACGCCTTGCCCAGGGTGCCCACCAGCACCGGCACTGCATCCAGCCCCAGGCCGAAGTGCTCCACCAGCCCGCCGCCATTGGCCCCCAGCGGGCCGAAACCATGGGCGTCGTCCACCATCAACCAGGCACCGCGGGCCGTGGTTTCCCGGACCAGGGCCGGCAGGTCGGCAACATTGCCGTCCATGCTGAATACCCCGTCGGTGACCACCAGGGTATTGCCGGTGGCCTTTTCCAGGCGCTTGGCCAGGCTGGCTGCATCGTTATGCAGATAGCGGTTGAAGCGGGCTCCCGAAAGCAGCCCGGCATCCAGTAGCGAGGCATGGTTGAGGCGATCCTCCAGCACCGTATCGCCCTGCCCGACCAGGGCCGTGACCGCACCGAGATTGGCCATGTAGCCCGTGCTGAACAGCAACGCCCGCGGGCGCCCCGTAAGGTCCGCCAGGGCTTCTTCCAACTCGTGGTGAGGCGTGCTGTGGCCAATCACCAGATGCGAGGCCCCACCGCCCACGCCCCAGCGGCTGGCCGCGTCGCGCCAGGCTTCGATCACTTGCGGATGATTGGCCAGGCCCAGGTAGTCGTTGTTGCAGAAGGCCAGCAACGGCTGGCCGTCCACCACCACTTGCGGCCCCTGGGGGCTTTCCAGCAGCGGACGCTGGCGATACAGATGTTCGGCACGGCGGGCAGCGAGGCGCGCGGCGAGATCAAAAGACATGCAGGCCTCGATGTTGGCTCACAGACACATTACCCGTAGGAGCGGGCTGGCCCGCGAAGCGAACAACCCGCTACCCGCCGGATTCGCGCGGTTCACGGGGTTCGCCGGCAAGCCGGCTCCTACGGCACAGGGTCAGACGGCGGCGTTGTAGAACTGCTCGCTGCTTTTCTGCTCCACCAGGGCCTGCTCGATAGCCGCCTGATGCACTTCGTCGGCATGCTCTTCCCGGGCTTCGGGCTGGATGCCCAGACGGGCGAACAGTTGCATGTCCTTGTCGGCCTGGGGGTTGGCGGTGGTCAGCAGCTTGTCGCCATAGAAAATCGAGTTGGCACCGGCGAAGAAAGCCAGGGCCTGCATCTGCTCGTTCATCGCTTCGCGACCGGCGGACAGGCGCACGTGGGATTGCGGCATGAGGATCCGCGCCACCGCGAGCATGCGGATGAAGTCGAACGGATCCACGTCTTCGGCGTTTTCCAGGGGGGTGCCGGCCACTTTCACCAGCATGTTGATCGGCACCGACTCCGGATGCTCCGGCAGGTTGGCCAGCTGGATCAGCAGACCGGCGCGGTCGTCGAGGGATTCGCCCATGCCGAGGATGCCGCCGGAGCAGATCTTCATCCCCGCGTCGCGCACGTAGGCCAGGGTCTGCAGGCGCTCACTGTAGGTGCGGGTGGTGATGATGCTGCCGTAGAACTCCGGCGAGGTGTCGAGGTTGTGGTTGTAGTAGTCCAGGCCGGCCTTGGCCAGGGCTTCGGTCTGCTCCTGATCCAGGCGCCCCAGGGTCATGCAGGTTTCCAGGCCCATGGCCTTCACGCCTTTGACCATCTCCAGCACATAGGGCATGTCCTTGGCCGACGGGTGTTTCCAGGCGGCGCCCATGCAGAAACGCGTGGAACCAATGGCCTTGGCCCGGGCGGCTTCTTCCAGGACCTTCTGCACTTCCAGAAGTTTTTCCTTTTCTAGGCCGGTGTTGTAGTGACCGGACTGCGGACAATATTTGCAATCTTCCGGGCAGGCGCCGGTCTTGATCGACAGCAGCGTGGAAACCTGGACCCGATTGGCATCGAAATGCGCGCGGTGCACCGTCTGCGCCTGGAACAGCAAGTCATTGAACGGCTGGACGAACAGGGCTTTGACTTCAGCCAAAGTCCAGTCATGACGCAGGGTAGCGGTGGTGCTGGCGCTCATGGGCGATTCCTTGATTATGCTTGGCAAGCGGCGCTGGACAGGGAAGGTCCGCGGCCGCGACACGGATGTCCGGCATATTTATGGAAGCGCCATGCACTGTCAACCCGATTACAAAGGACCGGTTTACATCTGGTCAAAAAACACACAGGCCTGCCTGCTGTGCGATGAGCCCAGCGATTCGCTCCTGGCCCTGTGCAGCGCCTGCCAGGATGAGCTGCCCTGGCTGGGCGCCCAATGTTCGGTCTGTGCCCTGCCGCTGCCCGCCGCCGACCTGACCTGTGGCCAGTGCCTGCAACGCCCTCGCGCCTTTCAACGGGTCATCGTGCCCTGGCGCTACGACTTTCCGCTGGACAGCCTGATCAGCCGCTTCAAGCATCAGGAGAAATGGCCTTTTGGCCGCCTGATGGCCGAACTTCTTGCCCAGTTCCTGCGTTTTCGCTTCGACGAGGGCCTGCCCCGGCCCGACTGCCTGCTACCGGTGCCGCTGTCCCGCCGACGCCTGCGCCAGCGGGGGTTCAACCAGGCCGAAATGCTCGCCCGATGGCTGGGACAGCCCCTGCACCTGGCAGTGGAGCCTGACCTGCTGCGGCGCATCCAGGACACCCCGGCACAGCAGGGCCTGAGTGCACGGGCCCGGCGACGCAACCTGAGCCAGGCATTCGCCCTCACCGCCAACGCACCCGTGGCGGGCCGGCACCTGGCCCTGGTGGACGACGTCCTCACCACCGGGGCCACCGCCCAGGCCCTGGCGCAGTTGCTGATGGAGGCCGGTGCCCGACAGGTGGATGTCTATTGCCTGGCCCGCACGCCAGGAGCCGAGCACCGCGACTGACTTGACTCTCATTGCCCAAGTCGCAAACTCCCTGTCCACCTTCAGTGCCCGAAGCCGCCCAGCCATGTCCCTGCCCACTCTGTTGACACAGCACATCGTCCGCCGCCCGCAGCGCATAGCCCTGCTCCAGCACATTGCCGAACAGGGCTCCATCACCCGCGCGGCCAAAAGCGCCGGCCTGAGCTACAAGGGCGCCTGGGACGCCATCGACGAGCTGAACAACCTGGCCGCAAGCCCGCTGGTCGAGCGCAGCGTCGGCGGCAAGGGCGGCGGCGGTGCCAGGCTGACGCTCGAAGGCCAGCGCGTGCTGCGCCTCTACCAACGCCTGCAAACCCTGCAAGCCCAGGTCCTGGAAGCCGCGGAGGAGGCCAGCGACCTCGACCTGCTGGGACGCCTGATGCTGCGCACCAGCGCCCGCAACCAGTTGCACGGCAAGGTCCAGGCCATCGCCCGCCAGGGCTGCAACGACCTGATCAGCCTGGGGCTGGCCGAGGGCCTGATTCTCAAGGCGCAAATCACCCACGACAGCACCCAGCGCCTGGAACTGGCCGCCGGCACCGAGGTGGTGGCGCTGATCAAGGCCGGCTGGCTGGAGCTGCACCCCATCGGCGCCCCGGCAACAACTGGACACAATTGCCTGAACGGCACCATCGAGCAGATTCTCGACGCCGAAGATGGCCCCTGCGAAGTCAGAGTGCTCCTGCCCAACGGCCAGACCCTCTGCGCCCTGGCCGAGCCCTGCCGGCTCAAAGACCTCGGGCTTGGAGAACGCCAGGCCGTCCAGGTGCACTTTTCCCCCGCCCAGGTCCTGCTCGGTACCCCGCTCTAAGCCGTAACCGGCGTCTTGCGACTGCAACCTGTTCGTCATAGAGGCTCACTAAGGTGGCTGCAAAAACCTTCAGGGAGCCTGATATGAGCCTGCTATTGGAAGAAGACCAACCCACCGACCTGGAACAGATGGTCGGCCTCAGCCGCCGCGGTTTCATCGGTGCCGGAGCCCTGTGCGGCGCCGCGCTGTTTCTCGGTGGCGGACTGCTCGGCCGCAGCGCCCTGGCCGCCAGTGTCAGCGCCGGCAACAGCCAGCTGCTGGGCTTTACCGGCATTGCTGCGGCCACCAGCGACAGCATCACCCTGCCACCGGGCTACCAGTCCTCGGTGCTGATCAGCTGGGGCCAGCCGCTGGCCAAGAACGGACCGGCCTTCGACCCCAGCGGCAATGGCACCGCCCAGGCCCAGGAAGTGCAGTTCGGCGACAACAACGACGGCATGAGCCTGTTCGCCTTTGCGGACGACAAGCACCGGGCGCTGATGGCGATCAACAACGAATACACCAACTACCGCTACCTCTATCCCCACGGCGGCCAGCCGCAATCGGCCGAAGACGTGCGCAAGGCCCAGGCCAGCGAAGGGGTGTCGGTGATCGAAGTGCAGTACAGGAACGGCCAATGGCAGTTCGTCCAGGGCTCGCGCTACAACCGGCGCATCCACGGCAACACACCGATCCGCCTCAGCGGCCCCGCCGCCGGCCACGACCTGCTCAAGACCGCGGCCGATCCCAAGGGCAAGAAGGTCCTCGGCACCTTCCAGAACTGCGCCAACGGCAAGACGCCCTGGGGCACCTACCTGACCTGCGAAGAGAACTTCACCGACTGTTTCGGCAGCAGCAACCCCGAGCAGAAGTTCGACGCCGCGCAGAAACGCTACGGCGCCGTGGTGGCCAGCAAGGAGATCAACTGGCATCCCCACGATCCGCGCTTCGACCTGGCGAAGAACCCCAATGAACTCAACCGCCACGGCTGGGTGGTGGAAATCGATCCCTTCGATCCGCAATCGACCCCGGTCAAGCGCACCGCCCTGGGCCGCTTCAAGCATGAAAACGCCGCCCTGGCGCAAACCCGTGACGGACGCGCCGTGGTCTACATGGGCGATGACGAGCGCGGCGAATTCATCTACAAGTTCATCAGCCGCGACAAGATCAACCACCGCAACCCCAAGGCCAACCGCGACCTGCTGGACCACGGCACCTTGTACGTGGCGCGCTTCGATGCCGGTGACGGCAATCCGGACCGGCCCAAGGGCCAGGGTCAGTGGATCGAGCTGACCCACGGCAAGAACGGCATCGACACCAGCAGCGGCTTCGCCGACCAGGGCCAGGTGCTGATCCAGGCGCGCCTGGCCGCCAGCGTGGTCCAGGCCACCCGCATGGACCGTCCTGAATGGATTGTGGTCAGCCCCAAGGACGGCCAGGTCTATTGCACCCTGACCAACAACGTCAAACGCGGCGAAGACGGCCAGCCGGTGGGCGGGCCCAACCCGCGGGAGAAGAACGTCTACGGGCAGATCCTGCGCTGGCGCACCGGCAACGACGATCATGGCGCCCTGAGTTTCACCTGGGACCTGTTCGTGGTCGCCGGCAACCCCGGCGTGCATCCCGGCCAGGCCAAGGGCGGCTCGTCCAACATCACCCCAGAGAACATGTTCAACAGCCCCGACGGCCTGGGTTTCGACCAGGCCGGACGCCTGTGGATCCTCACCGACGGCGACTACAGCAACAGCGGCGACTTCGCCGGCATGGGCAACAACCAGATGCTCTGCGCCGACCCGGAGAGCGGCGAGATCCGCCGCTTCATGGTGGGGCCCGTGGGTTGCGAGGTCACCGGGATCGCCTTCGCCCCGGACCAGAAGACCCTGTTCGTCGGCATCCAGCACCCCGGAGAAAACGGCGGCTCGACCTTCCCCGAGCACCTGCCCAACGGCAAGCCGCGCTCCTCGGTAATGGCCATCACCCGGGAAGACGGCGGCATCATCGGCGCCTGATCCTGCTTCCCGTCCGGCCGGTCCCTACCCGTGCAGGGGCCGGCTCGCCGACGAGCCCGGCGCCCTGCCCGACCGCCGGAAAACCCTCCCCCGCTGGCCCGCCGTCTGCGTTACCATGCCTGGCCGGACGCGGCAGCCTGCTGCGAGCAGGAGTAAGCATGTCGCACCCGTTTGAAACACTGACCCCCGATCTGGTCCTGGACGCCGTTGAAAGCATCGGTTTTCTCAGCGACGCCCGTGTATTGGCGCTCAACAGCTACGAAAACCGCGTCTATCAGGTAGGCATCGACGAAAGCGAACCACTGATCGCCAAGTTCTACCGGCCCCAGCGCTGGACCAACGAAGCCATTCTCGAAGAGCACCGCTTCACCTTCGAACTGGCCGAGTGCGAGGTTCCGGTGGTGGCGCCAATCGTCCACGACGGCGCCAGCCTGTTCGAACACGCGGGCTTTCGTTTCGCCCTGTTTCCCCGCCGCGGCGGCAGGGCCCCGGAACCGGGCAACCTGGACCAGCTCTATCGCCTCGGACAACTGCTCGGGCGCCTGCACGCCGTGGGCGCGACCCGCCCCTTCGAGCACCGCGAGGCCCTGGGGGTGCAGAACTTCGGCCACGAGTCCCTGGCCACCCTGCTGCAAGGCAACTTCATTCCCAAGAGCCTGCTGCCGGCCTACGAGTCCGTGGCCCGGGACCTGCTCAAGCGGGTGGAAGAGGTGTACCAGGCCACCCCGCACCAGAACATCCGCATGCACGGCGATTGCCACCCGGGCAACATGATGTGCCGCGACGAGATGTTCCATATCGTCGACCTGGATGACTGCCGCATGGGGCCTGCCGTGCAGGACCTGTGGATGATGCTCGCCGGCGATCGCCAGGACTGCCTCGGCCAGCTCTCGGAACTGATGGACGGCTACAGCGAGTTCCACGATTTCAACCCGCGGGAGCTGGCCCTGATCGAACCGCTGCGGGCCCTGCGCCTGATGCACTACAGCGCCTGGCTGGCCCGGCGCTGGGACGATCCGGCGTTCCCCCACAGCTTTCCCTGGTTCGGCAGCGAGCGTTACTGGGGCGAACAGATCCTGGCCCTGCGCGAACAGCTGGCGGCCCTCAACGAAGAGCCCCTCAAACTGTTCTGACCCTGCCTGCAGGAGCTGGCTTGCCAGCGAAGGGGCCCATGAGATCGCCTTCGCCGGCAAGCCGGCTCCTACAAGAATCCGCCTTGATACAGCGCCAACTGTAGGAGCTGGCTCGCCAGCGAAGAGGCCCGTAAGTTCGCCATTGCCCACAAGCCCTCCCCCAAAGAAACGGGCGGCGCAAAAGTCAGGACAGGTCTAGACAATTGTCCTTACAATTGCCGCTTTGTTAGCTGCCTAAGCAAGGACTCTCCATGCAAGCCGCCAACCCGCGTCGCGGGTACATTCTGGGCCTGACCGCCTACATCATCTGGGGTCTGTTTCCGCTCTATTTCAAAGCCATCGCCAGCGTTCCCGCCGTGGAAATCATCATCCACCGGGTGCTCTGGTCGGCGCTGTTCGGCGCCCTGTTGCTGATGGTGTGGAAGCATCCGGGCTGGTGGCGCGAGCTGCGGGACAACCCCAAGCGACTGGCGATCCTGGCCCTGAGCGGCACCTTGATCGCCGGCAACTGGCTGACCTATGTCTGGGCGGTGAACAACGGACGCATGCTTGAAGCGAGCCTGGGCTACTACATCAACCCCCTGGTCAATGTCCTGCTGGGCATGCTGATTCTCGGCGAACGCCTGCGCCGCCTGCAGTGGCTGGCGGTGATCCTGGCGGCGCTGGGGGTGGCCCAGCAAGTGTGGCAGGTGGGCAGCCTGCCCTGGGTGTCGCTGATACTGGCCCTGAGCTTCGGTTTCTATGGGTTGATCCGCAAACAGGCACCGGTCAAGGCCCTGCCCGGGCTGGTGGTGGAAACCTGGATGCTGGTGCCCATCGCCCTGGCCTGGCTCCTGCTGCACCCCGATGCCAGCAGTGCCCATGCCGAATTCTGGAGCAGCTCCCAAGCCTGGTGGCTGGTGGCCGCAGGTCCAGTCACGCTGATTCCCCTGGTGTGCTTCAACGCCGCCGCCCGGGACCTGCCCTACACTACCCTGGGCTTCCTGCAATATCTGGCGCCGACCCTGGTGCTGCTACAGGCGGTGCTGCTGTTTGGCGAACAGCTGTCCTCCAGTACCCTGCTGGCCTTCATGTTCATCTGGGCGGGACTGGCGGTGTACAGCGTCGATGCCTGGTTCAGCCTGCGCGGCCGGCGCTGATCAAAAAACACCCAACACTCTGCAGGCCAAGCCGGTCGTGGCCTGCAGCGGTTCTTCCCAAGGTTATCCACAACCTGATCCCCGCCCTTTGTGCACAAGCCCTTGAAATTGATGGTTTTTTGATCAAGCTCCGGAAAGCCGCGGCGCCGTTGGGCTGGCGCCGGGTCTCTACAGGTTATCCACAGGCGCATGCACGGTTTACTGGGATAACCCGCAGGGCGGCACTCAGACCTCGCTGCGCAGCACCAACTCCACCATCAGGTCGTCGGCCAGGGTTTCCAGGCGCGACTGCAATACATCCAGCGACAGGGTCAGAGGCACCGCCAGAATCGCCTCCGCGTGAAACAGCGGCTCGCTGCTCATGGGCGCCGGGCGCACCTCGGTCACCAGCCGTTCGAGATTGACCCCCTGCTCCGCCAGCAAGCGCGTGATGTCGCGAACGATCCCCGGGCGGTCGTTGCCCACCAGCTCCATGGCGATGGGTTTCCAGGTGCAGGACTGTTCGATGCCACTTTCGGCGATCAACACCCGGATACCCTGGGCCGACAAACCCTGCAAGGCATCCACCAGCTCGTCGTAGGCCTCGGCCGGCACCCCGACCCGCAGGATGCCGGCAAACTGCCCGGCCATGCGCGAGAGGCGGCTTTCCAGCCAGTTGCCCCCATGTTCGGCGATGCACTGGGCGATCCGCTCGACCTGTCCGGCCTTGTCCGGGGCGAATACCGTGAGAACGAGATGGTCCATGGCGCAGCCCTCTTGGGTGAGTGAAAGAGCAATTATAGGCAGCCTCATTCCCCGCGCCTTGCCGCTCCATCGCAAGGGGCAAGGATCAAAGCGGGCGGGTGCAGGGGCTGGCATGCCAGCCAAGGCGCTGGAAAGACCGGCACAGACCCCAAGGATCCTTTCGCCGGCCAGCCGACACCTGGAAGCGCGTGCAGGGCAAAACACAAATCGTGTACAACTTTTTGTATTTATATGGAACAATCCACCGGCTTTTTGAGAACACCGCGTCCCCCAGCGTGACCGCACTGCATTCTTAAGTCGCGGAACGACGAATTTAGTCTAATTTTCACAACCGCAATTCATCATGTAGTATGCCGCAGCGCGCACTACATAACGTTGGAACGATGTCCGCCAAGGCCTGATTGCAACCCCTGCAACCCCCCATCAGCAAGGCTCTGCCGTTGATTGGAAGCACCCAGCCGCCCGCAATGGCATGTACTGGTGAACAGGGTTGTGCTTTAAATGGCCGCCGGCTTCATTGTTAATTTGAAGAGCTGAAAAGCGAAATAGCTGAGCAGAGTGAGGCAAGCAATGACTGAACACGTTCAAGTCGGTGGCCTGCAGGTCGCCAGAGTCCTGTTCGACTTCGTGAACAACGAAGCCATTCCCGGTACCGGCCTCACCGCCGACGCGTTCTGGGCCGGTGCCGACAAGGTCATTCATGACCTGGCACCGAAGAACAAAGCCCTACTCGCCAAACGCGACGATTTCCAGGCGCGCATCGATGCCTGGCACCAGTCCCGTGCCGGCCAGGCACACGATGCCGTGGCCTACAAAGCCTTCCTGCAAGACATTGGTTACCTGCTGCCAGAAACGGCGGATTTCCAGGCCACGACGCAAAACGTCGATGAAGAAATCGCCCACATGGCCGGCCCGCAGCTGGTGGTGCCGGTGATGAATGCACGCTTCGCCCTCAATGCCTCCAACGCCCGCTGGGGCTCGCTGTACGACGCGCTGTACGGCACCGACGCCATCAGCGAAGCCGATGGCGCGCAAAAGGGCAAAGGCTACAACAAGGTTCGCGGCGACAAGGTCATCGCCTTCGCCCGCGCCTTCCTCGATGAGTCAGCCCCGCTGACCGCCGGCTCCCACGTGGATTCGGTGAGCTACAAGATTGTCGGCGGCAAGCTGGTGGTGGGCCTCAAGGGCGGCAGCAACAGCGGCCTGCGCGACGACGCGCAACTGATCGGCTACCAGGGCGATGCCGCGGCCCCTACCGCGATCCTGCTCAAGCACAACGGCCTGCACTTCGAGATCCAGATCGACGCCGCAAGCCCGATCGGCCAGACCGACGCCGCCGGGGTCAAGGACCTGCTGATGGAAGCGGCCCTGACCACCATCATGGACTGCGAAGACTCGGTCGCCGCCGTCGATGCCGATGACAAGGTGGTGATCTACCGCAACTGGCTCGGCCTGATGAAGGGCGACCTGGCGGAAGAGGTTTCCAAGGGCGGCCAGTCCTTCACCCGCACCATGAACGCCGACCGCAAGTACACCGGTGTCAACGGCGAGCCGGTGAAACTGCACGGTCGCTCGCTGCTGTTCGTGCGCAACGTCGGCCACCTGATGACCATCGACGCGATCCTCGACAAGCACGGCAACGAGGTGCCGGAAGGCATCCTCGACGGCCTGGTCACCAGCCTCGCGGCGATCCACAACCTCAACGGCAACACCTCGCGCAAGAACAGCCGCACCGGCTCGGTGTACATCGTCAAGCCGAAGATGCACGGCCCTGAAGAAGCCGCGTTCACCAACGAACTGTTCGGCCGCATCGAAGAGGTGCTGAACCTGCCGCGCAACACCCTGAAAGTCGGGATCATGGACGAGGAGCGCCGCACCACGGTCAACCTCAAGGCCTGCATCAAGGCCGCCAGCGAGCGCGTGGTGTTCATCAACACCGGCTTCCTCGACCGCACCGGCGACGAGATCCACACCTCCATGGAAGCCGGCGCCATGGTGCGCAAGGCCGACATGAAGGCCGAGAAATGGATCGGCGCCTACGAGAACTGGAACGTCGATATCGGCCTATCCACCGGCCTGCAAGGCCGTGCGCAGATCGGCAAGGGCATGTGGGCCATGCCGGACCTGATGGCCGCCATGCTCGAACAGAAGATCGCCCACCCGCTGGCCGGTGCCAACACCGCCTGGGTGCCGTCGCCAACCGCCGCCGCCCTGCACGTGCTGCACTACCACAAGGTCGACGTGTTCGCCCGTCAGGCCGAACTGGCCAAGCGCCCCCGCGCTTCGGTGGACGACATCCTGACCATCCCTCTGGCCAGCGACACCAACTGGTCGGCCGAGCAGATCAAGAACGAACTGGACAACAACGCCCAGGGCATTCTCGGCTACGTGGTGCGCTGGATCGACCAGGGCGTGGGTTGCTCCAAGGTGCCGGACATCAACGACGTCGGCCTGATGGAAGACCGCGCCACCCTGCGCATCTCCAGCCAGCACATCGCCAACTGGCTGCGCCACGGCGTGGTGACCCAGGAGCAGGTGCTGGAAAGCCTCAAGCGCATGGCCCCGGTGGTTGATCGGCAGAACGCCGGCGACCCGCTGTACCGCCCGCTGGCGCCGGACTTTGACAGCAACATCGCCTTCCAGGCCGCCCTGGAGCTGGTGATCGAAGGCACCCAGCAGCCCAACGGCTACACCGAGCCGGTATTGCACCGTCGTCGTCGCGAGTTCAAGGCCAAGAACGGCCTGTAACATCGCCCGGCCACGCCCATGAAAAAGCCCCGGTCCAGTGGACCGGGGCTTTTTTTGTTCCGCGTGTCGAAAGCCTTCTACCGCACCACGCCCAGCTCATGCTTGACCAGGGCCAGCAGCTTGCCGGTATCGATGGGCTTGAGCAGGAAATCCACCACGCTCAGGTGCATGGCGGCAATCGCATCCCGCACATCGGCGTCGCCGGAAATGATGATGATCGGCAACGCGGCGCGCTCCGACTCACGCACCTGGCGAATCAGCTCCAGGCCACTGCAGGGCGCCATGCGCAGATCGGTGATCAGCAGGCCGATGGATTTGTTCGATTCGAGCAATTTGAGAGCGGCCTTGCCGCTGGCTGCGGTCATGCAGCGAATGCCATCCAGACCCAGAATCTCCGCAAGCAGCTCCCGGGCATCCTTGTCGTCATCGGCAATGAGCACACGCTGAGCGGGCAGGTCCGGCTCGAGCATGGCCTCGCTCAGAGCCTCGCGCTCGGCGTCACTCAAAATATCGTGGTCGGGCATACATTTCTCTACATGAACCAATCAATCCCCTAGCACTGTGGTCAGACATCGCTAAGCAGGTTTCCAATGTGCACTTCGTCGGAAAAATTGCCAAGTGCCCCGATCAGAGCTTTTTCGCATGGATGACCGCAGGCTCAAAGCCAAATGCCCTGGAACGCGAGCGCTACCTAGACTTACGTCCAATGGGCACTCCCGTCCCAGGCGCCGACCATTGCCGTGATCCGACCACAACAACTCCAAAAAGACTGCGGTAATCGTTATGAGTAAAGCGGACGCCTTCACCCAGGCCGGCAAGACCGCGGTGTTGCAGAACATTCAGGGGACCGTGCAGTTCCTGCAGCGCTTCCCGCCCTTCAACCAGATGGAAAACCTCCACCTGGCCTACCTGGTGGAACAATGCCAGCTGCGCTTCTATGGTCCGGGCGACAGCATCATCAAGCCGGCCGACGGTCCGGTTGAGCACTTCTACATCGTCAAGCAGGGGCGCGTGGTGGGCGAACGCACCCACGCCGCCAAGGGCAGCACCGAAACCACCTTCGAAATCACCACCGGCGAGTGCTTTCCCCTCGCCGCCTTGCTCGGCGAACGGGCGACCCGCACCGAGCATCGAGCCGCCGAAGACACCTTCTGCCTGCAACTGAACAAGAACGCCTTCATCAAGCTGTTCGCCCTGTCCGCGGAGTTCCGCGATTTCGCCCTGCGCGGGGTCAGCAGCCTGCTGGACCAGGTCAACCAGCAGGTCAAGCAGAAGGCCGTGGAAACCCTCGGCACCCAGTACTCGCTGAACACCCGCCTCGGCGAGCTAGCCATGCGCCATCCGGTGGCCTGCAGTCCGCACACACCGTTGCGCGAAGCCGTGGCACTGATGCACGAGCAGCAAGTGGGCAGCATCGTGGTGGTGGACGAAAACAAGGCGCCCCTGGGGATCTTCACCCTGCGCGACCTGCGCCAGGTGGTGGCCGACGGCAGCCAGGACCTCAACCAGCCCATCGAACGCCACATGACCCAGGCGCCGTTCTTTCTCAGCCCGGACCACAGCGCCTTTGACGCCGCCATCGCCATGACCGAACGCCATATCGCCCACGTTTGCCTGGTCAAGGACCAGCGCCTGTGCGGCGTGGTGTCCGAACGCGACCTGTTCTCCCTGCAACGGGTCGATCTGGTGCACCTGGCCCGGACCATCCGCAACGCCCCCCGGGTCGAGCATCTGGTGGCGCTGCGGGGCGAGATCGGCCAGTTGGTGGAACGCATGTTGGCCCACGGCGCCTCCTCGACCCAGATCACCCACATCATCACCCTGCTCAACGATCACACCGTATGCCGGGTGATCGAACTGACCCTGGCGGACAAGGGCGACCCCGGCGTGCCCTTCAGCTGGCTGTGCTTCGGCAGCGAAGGCCGGCGCGAACAGACCCTGCACACCGACCAGGACAACGGCATCCTGTTCGAAGCCCGGGACGCTGCCCATGCCGCGGAAATTCGCGGCAAGCTGCTGCCCATTGCCCAGCAGATCAACCAGAGCCTGGCCCAGTGCGGCTTCACCCTGTGCAAGGGCAACATCATGGCCGGCAATCCCGAGCTGTGCCTGTCCCGCGCCGAATGGGCCCGACGCTTTGCCGCCTTCATCCGCGAGGCGACCCCGGAAAACCTCCTGGCTTCAAGCATCTATTTCGACCTGCGGGTGGTCTGGGGCGATGAACAAGGCGCCGAACAACTGCGCCGCGCCATCCTCGACCAGGTCGCGGACAACCGCCTGTTCCAGCGCATGATGGCGGAAAACGCCCTGCGCCAGCGCCCGCCGGTGGGACGCTTTCGCGAGTTCGTGCTGGCCCGCAAGAACGGCGAAAAGGCCACCCTCGACCTCAAGGTCCAGGGCCTCACGCCCTTCGTCGACGGCGCGCGCCTGCTGGCCCTGGCCAACGGCATCGGCGCCATCAATACCCTGGAACGCCTGCGCCAGCTGGTGTCCAGGCAAGTCATCGAGCCCCTGGACGGCGCCGCCTATGAAGAGGCCTACCACTTCATCCAGCAGACCCGCATGCAACAGCATCAACGCCAGACCCGGGAGAACCAGCCCTATTCCAACCGGGTCGACCCGGACAGCCTGAACCACCTGGACCGGCGCATCCTGCGCGAATCCCTGCGCCAGGCCCAGCGCCTGCAAAGCAGCCTGGCCCTGCGCTACCAGTTATGAGCTATCCGTTATGAGTCTGTTTGCCTGGTTCCGTCCCGCGGTCAGCGTACTGACCGCCGAGCAGCAACAACGCCGCGACCGTCTGCCAGCCTTCACCGAACTGGGTGAAGGCAGCCTGCGTGAACAGCGCTGGGTAGTGGTGGACCTGGAAACCACCGGCCTCAACCTCAACCGCGACCAGGTGCTGTCGATCGGCGCGGTGGTGATCGAGGACGGCGCCATCGACTTCAGCCAGCAGTTCGAGCGCACCCTGCAGCGCGAGGGCCACAAACTCAGCCCCAGCGTGCTGATCCACGGCCTGGGCCCCAGCGCCATCGCCGCCGGCTGCGATCCGGTAGAAGCCCTGCTGGATTTCATGGAGTTCGTCGGCGACAGCCCGCTGCTGGCCTTTCATGCGCCCTTCGACCAGCACATGCTCGGCCGGGCCTTGAAGGACAGCCTGGGCTATCGCCTGCAGCACCGCTTCCTCGATGTGGCGGACATGGCGCCCATGCTCTGCCCCCAGGCCCACATCCGCGAAGCCGGACTGGACGACTGGATCAGTGAGTTCAAGCTGCAAGTGGTGGAGCGCCACCATGCGGCGGCCGACGCCCTGGCCACCGCCGAACTGGCATTGATCCTGTTCAACCGCGCCCGCCAGCAACAGATCCACAGTCCGCTGAACCTGCAACAGCGCCTCAGCCAGTGGAAGCGTCGCCAGCAGGTCCCTTCGTTCTGATCCATCACAACCGTGGCGAGGGCGCTTGCTCCCGCTCGGCCGCGCAGCGGCCGTAAACCCGCGTCCCGGTTCCACCTGACACAGAGCCTTGGGCGTGTGGCGCACGCCAGCGCGAGCATGCTCCCTCGCCACAACGGGCTTTCTCTGCAGGCAAACCTCTTCAGCACCCGCCACCTTCCGCGACAAGACAGCCGACCGACGTCAATTGCGCCGCTGTTTCGCCTCTGCGACAATCGCGAATAATTCTCGTTAATTCAAACCTTTCGGTGGGTGAACCCGGTTGTCGTCAGTCCAAAGCCCTCGCAATGAGCTGGTTGGTGCGTTGTATCGCGACCATCGCGGCTGGCTCCTGGCCTGGTTGCGGCGCAACGTGGCCTGCAGCCAACGGGCCGAGGACCTGAGCCAGGACACCTTCGTCCGCCTGCTGGGTCGCGACGAACTCCAGACGCCCCGGGAGCCCAGGGCCTTTCTGCTGGCGATTGCCAAGGGCCTGCTGTTCGATCATTTCCGCCGCGCAGCCCTGGAACAGGCCTACCTCAACGAACTGATGCTGATCCCCGAAAGCGAGCACCCCTCGCCGGAGGAGCAGCAGATGATCCTCGAAGACCTCAAGGCCATCGACCTCCTGCTGGGCAAGCTTTCCAGCAAGGCCCGCATGGCCTTTCTCTATAACCGCCTCGACGGCCTGAGCCACGCCGAGATCGCCGCACGCCTCGGGGTCTCGGTGCCGCGGGTGCGCCAGTACCTGGCCCAGGGCATTCGCCAGTGCTACATCGCCCTGTACGGGGAGCCGCTATGACCCCCATCAGTTCCAAACCGGTTTCGGCACGGGTACTGGACGCCGCCATCGCCTGGCAGCTGTCGCTGGATGGCGGCGCCAGCGCACTGGAGCGCGAGGAGTTCGCCAAATGGCACGCCGCCCATGAAGAACATGCCCGGGCCTGGCGCCAGCTGGGCATGCTTGACCAGCGCGTCAGCGTCGCCTCGGGGCCTGCGCGCAACGCCTTGCTGCAATCGCGCGAAGGCCTGCGCCGGCAGGTACGCAAGCTGGGACGTGGGGTCGCCAGTGTGGTGCTGGTGGTCGGGCTGGCGCTGTTTGCCGGGGAGCGTTACCTGCCAGTGGATTACTGGCTGGCCGACCAGCGCACCGCCACCGGCGAGCAGCGCACCCTGCACCTGAGCGATGGCACGCGGATCAACCTCAACACCCACAGTGCGCTGGACGTGCGCTTCGATGAGCAGCAACGGCGGATCGTGCTGCAGGAAGGCGAGATCCTCATCGAGACCGGACACGACGACAGCCGCCCCTTCATCGTCGAAACCCGCGACGGGCGGATGCGTGCCCTGGGCACGCGGTTCCTGGTCCAGCGTGAAGACCAGGGCACCCGTCTCGGCGTGCTGCAATCGGCGGTGGCGGCGCGACCGCAAGCCGCTCGGGACGAGCAGGTGTTCAAGCAGGGCCAGCAGGTGCTGATGCGCCGCGCTGGCCTGGACCCGCTGCCGCCCCTGACCCCGGGGGCCGACGCCTGGACCCGGGGCATGCTGGTGGTGGACAACGCGCGCCTGGGCGACCTGATCAAGGAACTGGGACGTTACCGTCGCGGCTACCTGGGCGTCGCCCCGGAAGTGGCCGACCTGCGCATTACCGGCAGCTTTCCGCTGCAGGACACCGACCTGGCGCTCAATGCCCTGCTGCCCACCCTGCCGGTGACGATCGAGCGGCACACCGACTGGTGGGTGACCGTGGAGGCCAAGGCCGACGCCAAGCGCTGAGGTCGGCGTCGCGGCCTTGGCCAGCAAGCAGGCTCCTACACCGATCCCGTAGGCGCTGGCTTGCCAGCCAATCGCCCGCCATCAATCCGAATCCAGATTATTTTCAATCCGCCCCTATCACTTTTCCAATCTCGTCCGGCACCTAGGCAATTGCGAAACATTTCCATTCAGGAGCCGCCCCCATGTCCCGCTCGCTAGACACCCTGTTACGCCCCAGCCTGCTGGCTGTCGCCATCGCCCTCTGCGCCCCGCTGGCCAGCCAGGGACTGATGGCCGCCGAGCAAGCGTCCAGCGTGCGCGCCTACGACCTGCCGGCCGCGCCCCTGGCCAGCACCCTGAACCAGATCGCCAGCCAGGCCGGCCTGGCCCTGAGCCTCGATCCGTCCCTGGCGGCGGGCAAGCGCTCGGCCCCGGTCAAGGGCCAGTTCGACGCCCCCGGCGCCCTGCGTGAGGCCCTGCGTGGCAGCGGCCTGCAGCTGCAACGCAGCCCTGCCGGCAGCTACAGCCTGGTGGCGATTGCCGACGACGTGGTGACCCTGGCGCCCACCAGCATTACCGGCCAGCAGGCTGGCGAAAGTGCCTGGGGTCCGGTCGACGGTTACCTCGCCACACGTACCGCCGCCGGCACCAAGACCGACACCTCGCTGGTTGAGGCTCCGCGCTCGATTTCCGTCGCGACCCGCCAGCAGATGGAAGACCGCAACGTGCAGAACCTCGACGATGCCGTGCGTTACATGCCCGGTATCGTCTCTGCCAGCTACGGCAGCGACACCCGCTATGACTGGATGCGGGTCCGTGGCTTCGAACCCACCCAGTTCCTCGACGGCCTGCCCCTGCCCCGCGGCGTGTATGCCAACCCGAAAGCGGAAACCTGGAACCTCGACCGCCTGGCCCTGCTGCGCGGCCCGGCATCCTCGGTGTATGGCCAGACCCCGCCGGGCGGCCTGCTGGACATGGTCAGCCGCCGCCCCAGCGCAGACACCAGCCATGCCGTGCAGATCCAGTACGGCAGCGACAACTACCGCCAGATCAACTTCGCCAGCACCGGCAAGATCGACGACGAGGGCCAGTTCCTCTATGGGCTCAGCGGCGTGGTGCGCGATGCCGGCACCCAGGTCGATCACATCGACAACAAGCGCTACAACATCGCCCCCAGCCTGACCTGGAACATCGATACCGATACCCGCCTGACCCTGCTCACGCAGTTCACCCGCGACGATACCGGTGCCACCAGCCAGTTCATGCCGATCCAGGGCACCAAGATCAAGTCGCCACTGGGCGAGGTTTCCCATCACAAGAACCTGGGCGACCCGGACTACGAGTTCTACGACCGCACCTACTACGCCCTGGGCTACGCCTTCGAGCACCGCTTCAACGATGTCTGGCAGTTCCGTCAGAACCTGCGCTACACCAAATCGGAACTGTCCTTCCAGCAGTTGACCGTGGGTTCCTATGCCTACTCCCCGGCTGATGCGGCGGGCAACATCAGCCGGACCTCGACCAACGTCAACGAAGACATCGGCCAGTTCGCGGTCGACAACAACGTCCAGGCCAACTTCGCCACCGGCGACATCGACCACACCGTGCTCATCGGCCTGGACCACCAGCGCACCAGCACTTCGTACCTGTCGATCTATGGCGACGGGGGCAAAACCAATATCTTCAACCCGGTCTATGGCCAGCCGATTGTTCGTCCGTCGCGCACCGACGCTTACTACGACTACGACCAGAAAACCATTCAGACCGGCCTCTACGTCCAGGACCAGATGGCCCTGGACAACTGGCGCCTGACCCTGGGTGGTCGTGAGGACTGGGTGCACCAAGGCACCACCTACCTCAACAAGAAAGACGCGACCAACACTGATCGCAGCAAGAACTTCAGTGGCAATGCGGCGCTCAGCTATGTGTTCGACTCAGGTGTCGTGCCGTACATTTCCTACGCCGAATCCTTCCAGCCAGCGAGCAACGCCAGCGTTTCACCGACCGAATCGTATAAACCCACGGAAGGTAAACAGTGGGAGCTGGGCATCAAGTATCAACCGCCGGGTTCGAACACGCTGCTGAGTGCGGCGGTCTACGACCTGACCCAGAAGAATGTCCTGGTCACCAGCATCGGGGCAGGAGGCGAATCGATCACCAACCAGACCGGCGAAGTGAAGGTCAAAGGCCTGGAGCTGGAAGCCGTGTCTGACGTGACCGACAACCTCAAGGTCATCGCGGCCTACACCCTGGCCAAGTCCGAGGTACAAAAAGGCATCCACAAAGGCAACCGCCTGCAACTGATGCCCAACCAGCAAGCCTCCCTGTGGACGGACTACACCTGGCACTCCGGCGTACTCGACGGTTTCGGCATCGGTGCCGGCGCCCGCTACACCGGCAATACCTATGGCGACCAGGCCAACACCTGGCTGGGCAAGGCCGACGCCTACACGGTGTTCGACGCTGCCGTGCATTACGACCTCGGTCGCCTGGACAACAGCCTCAAAGGGGCGTCGCTGAAACTCAACGCCACCAACCTGTTCGACAAGGATTACTTGTCCACCTGCGACGGTTCCTACTGCTATTTCGGCGATCAGCGCAGCGTGGTCGCCAGCGCCACCTATCAATGGTAATCGGCTGAATTAACAACCAGGCCGTCCGACAAGGACGGCCTTGGTGTGCCTGAAGGCTAAGAAATGAAAAGCAAGACAATCCGCCGCTGGTCCTTTATCCACACCTGGACCAGCCTGATCTGCACGGTGTTTCTGCTGCTGCTGGCGCTCACCGGGCTGCCGCTGATCTTCCACCACGAGATCGACCACCTGCTGGGGGACGCGCCACAACTGCGAGAGCTGCCCGCCGACACCCCGCACCTGGACCTGCAACAGCTGGTCAAGGCCGCCGAAGCTCATCGCCCGGGGGAAGTCATGCAGTACTTCGGCTGGGACGAAGACGAGCCCAACGGTGTGATGGCGATCATGGCCAAGACCGCCGGCACCGAGCCCAATTCCTCCCACACCTTCATGCTCGACGCCCGCACCGGCGAAGCCGTGGCCATGCCCTCGGCCAATGGCGGGCTGATGATGGTCATGCTGCGCCTGCATGTGGACATGTTCGCCGGGCTGCCGGGCAAGCTGCTGCTGGCCTTCATGGGCCTGCTGTTTGTGCTGGCGATCATCTCCGGCACGGTGCTGTACCTGCCGTTCATGCGCCGCCTGAAGTTCGCTACGGTGCGCCAGGACAAATCCAGCCGCCTGCGCTGGCTCGACCTGCACAACCTGATCGGTGTGGTGACCCTGACCTGGGCCCTGGTGGTGGGCGTGACCGGGGTGATCAGCGCCTGCGCCGACCTGATCATCGCCGCCTGGCGCAATGACAGCCTCAGCGCCATGGTCGCGCCCTACCGCGACGCCCCGCCCCTGACCGCGCTGGCTCCCGCCAGCCGCCTGCTGGACATCGCCAGGGCAGCCGCCCCGGGCATGCAGCCGGACTTCATCGCCTTTCCCGGCACGCGCTTTTCCAGCGAGCACCACTACGCGGTGTTCCTCAAGGGCGGCAGCCACCTGACCTCGCACCTGCTGACCCCGGTGCTGATCGATGCCAGCAGCCTGCAGGTCACCGCCGTCGGCGAGCGGCCCTGGTACATGGACGCCATGGGCATGTCCCAGCCCCTGCATTTCGGCGACTACGGCGGCCTGCCGATGAAGCTGCTGTGGGCGGCGCTGGACGTCCTGACCCTCATTGTCCTGGGCAGCGGCCTGTACCTGTGGATCGTCCGCCGGCGGGCCGGCAAGGCGACCCGGGAGGGGCACCGATGAAGCCGCGGCAAGCGAGTTTCTGGAAGGTCTTCGGCGCGCCCCTGGCGCTTGGCCTGCTGAGCGCCGCCGGGTTGTTCGCCGCGCTGCTGGGCGACGGCGCCTGGGACAGCCTGAGCTGGCTGGGCCTGGGCCTACCGACCCTGATCGCCCTGCACGGCCTGCTGCGGCGCAAGCCGGCGGCCTGAACCCGGCGCCGGGAAGCCGCGCCACAGGTACATCGCAAGCCCGAGGCCGATCAGCATCACCGGGATGAACACGCGGTTTTCCTGGAACGCCTCGATGGCCACCAGCACGCTGAACAAGGCCAGCCCCAGCAGCGGCACATAGCTGGCCGCCAGGCTCCAGCGCCACAGCTGGGTCACCGGGTCGGGACCGCGCAAGCGCAACAGGGCGCAGGCCAGGCCCGGCAGGGCCAGTGCCGGCAGGGCCCAGTACCAGGCGATGTAAGCGAACGCCATGATCAGCTCCGGCTCACCCTCGCCCTTGCGACGAAACTCGTATTGCAGCGCCAGGTACACCGCCAGCGCGCCCAGCAAGGTCAGGGCCAGGCTGTACAACCCGTGTAAAAGATAGGACCTGCGCACTCATCACTCCTTGTCTGTACTGCCGCTCGCCCCTGTGGCCCATGCCCCAGGCTGCGCTAAGATCCCCGGGCTGCGAGACTTCCACCCGCGAGGAATATTCATGTCCACCCCAAGCATGACGCTGTTCCACAACCCGGCATCACCTTTTGTACGCAAAGTCATGGTGCTGCTGCATGAAACCGGACAGTTGAACCGGGTTGCCCTGCAAGCCAGCCAACTGAGCCCGGTCAACCCGGACGCCACCCTGAACCAGGACAACCCCCTGGGCAAGATTCCCGCCCTGCGCCTGGCCGACGGCCAGGTGCTGTATGACAGCCGGGTGATCCTCGATTACCTGGACCAGCAGCACGTCGGCAACCCGCTGATCCCCCGGGACGGCTCGGCCCGCTGGCGCCGCCTGACGCTCGCGGCCCTGGCCGACGGGATCATGGACGCCGCGGTGCTGTTGCGCTACGAGCTGGCCCTGCGCGCCCCGGAAAAACACTGGGAGCAATGGCTCGACGGCCAGCGCGACAAGATCCGCCGCGCCCTGGCGGTGCTGGAGGCCGAGGCGATTGCCGAGCTGGCCAGCCACTTCGATGTGGCCGCCATCAGCGTCGCCTGCGCCCTGGGTTACCTGGACTTCCGCCACCCCGACCTGGAATGGCGCCAGGACCAGCCTCAACTGGCCGCCTGGTACTTCGAGGTCAGCCAGCGGCCGTCGATGCTGGCGACCCGACCGCCGGCCTAATCGGTCAGGCGCTCGGGCCTGTTCGCCGGCAAGCCGGCTCCTGTAGCACGGGGAGCAGCTTGCTGGCGCACCCGCCACCACGCCTCCGGTGGAAACAACTGGCCAATCCGCTGCGTCAGGCGCTCGCGCTGACGCTGGTCCTCACGCAAGCCCAGTGACTTACTCATGGATGGCCTCCAGGTCGAACTGCAGGGGCGCCGGGGTCTTGCTCTGGCCCAGGCCATACCAGTCCAGCTTGCGGGTCAGCACCATGAACACGCCCAACAGGCCGAACAGCAACAGCGAGCCCATCAGCAACGCATAGTCCTCGGCGCTGAGCAGGCCGTAGAGCAAGCCGTACAAGGCCGCCAGCGAGAGCGCGAACACTGCGCCGTTACGCCAGCTGTGCAGCACATGGCTGACATAGAAACCGATCAAGCCGACACAGGCCGCCGCCGACACGCCGTAGGCCAGTTCGAAACCCAGGTGCTCCGACAGCGACAGCAGCAACAGGTAGAAGAACGCCAGTGCCACGCCCACCAGGGCGTACTGGATCGGGTGCACCGACAGGCTCTTGAGCACTTCGAACAGAAAGAAGCCGGCAAAGGTCAGGCCGATGAACAGCAGGGCATATTTGATCGCCCGGTCGCTTTTCAGGTACTGGTCCACCGGGTCGATGAAGCTCACCCCAAAGCTGCGGCTGTTGAAGTCCTGGCATTGGCTGCTGTAGGCGCAGCGCTCCATGGCCTGCTCCAGGTTGGTGGAGAAGAACGAGGTCTGCCAGAGCGCCGAAAAGCCCTGCTCGGTGACTTCACGCTGCACCGGCAGGTAGTTGCCGACAAAGCTCGGGTGCGGCCAGTTGGCCGTCAGCAGCACCTTGCTGGTCTTGCCCACCGGCAGCACCTGCAACTGGCCGGTGCCCTGCAGGCGCAGGTCGAAGGCGAAGTCCAGGCGAGTGTTCTTCTTCAGGTCCAGGGGCGGCAGCAGCACGTGCACGCCTTCGTCCAGCCAGCTGACAAAAGTACCCGGGGCAAAGTCCAGGGTCTGGCCGTTGAGCTGCAGTTGCAGGGCGTTTTCGATGCCGCGGATGTCGCTGATGCCCACCGCCAGGAACGGCTGGTCGAACTGGTAATCCGCAAAATCCTCCTTGATGCCGTACTGCTCGGGCACGGCGAAATGGCCGCTGATGTGGTTGTCGGCGTGGAACAGCCGCGCCTCGTAGATCCCCCGGGCGCGCAGCTCGGTCTGGGCCTTGCTGTCCAGTTCGAAATGCTCGGGCAGGAAGAACAGCCGTCCCTGCTGCTCGCTGGTTTCCTGGTAGCGCTTCTTGGTCTTGTCGTCGGTTTTCCAGGTGCGCACGGTCTTGCGGTAGTCCACCACCATCACCGGGCCGCTGATCTGCTGCTGGGTGCTGGAGCTGCGGGCGATATCCTCGAGCACGCCATCGCGCAGGCTCTGGCGCTCGCCGATCAGGCCGCTGATCATCAGCAGCGGTATCAGCAACAGCACGATCAACAGGCCAATGGCCCCGAGTTTGAAGGTCAGGTTACGGTTCATGAGGCTCTCCCAGTTGGAATGGGCGAGAGTCTGGAACCCGGGCATGGGGGTTTTATGGGGGCAATGTGGAGACTCTGTGGAGAATCCCCACTCAGGGCAGCCGCAAGGTCACCTGCACCCCACCCGCAACGTTCTCAATGCGCATCTGGCCGCCATGCAATTGCACCACTTCCTCGACAAAATTCAGCCCCAGGCCGGTGCTCTTGCGCCCGCTGTCCGGGCGCGGCAGGGAATAGAAGCGCTCGCACAGGCGCGGCAGGGCATAGTCCGGAATCGGCTCGCCCTGGTTGAACAGCACCAGTTCCACGCCGTCCTCCACCCGCTGCGCCGAGCAGCGCAACAGGCCACCCACGGGGCTGAAATCCAGGGCGTTGGTCAGCAGGTTGCCCAGGGCCTGGCGCAGCAGGAACGGCTCGCCGGACCAGGCCAGGTCCGCCGGCACCCGCAGTTGCACCTGCAGCTGCTTGCCTTCGATACGCCCGTGCTGGCTGTTCAGCAGCTCCTTGCACAGCGGCGCCAGGGGCACGCTGACCCGCTCTTCCAGGCCCTGGCGCTGCTCCACTTGTGCCAGGTTCAACAGGCGTTCAATCAACTGCTGCATGCGCGCGCTTTCACTGTCGATATTGCCGACGAAGCGCTGGCGCTGCTCCAGGGGCATCTCGCTCTGCAGCAGTTCCGCCGCCCCGCGAATCGCCGCCAGGGGGCTCTTCAGTTCGTGGGTCAGGGTGTGCACGTAGCGCTCGACATAAGCCTTGCCTTCGAGCTGGGTGCGCATGCGTTCCACCGCCGTTGCCAGTTGCTCCAGCTCGCCACCGCGATAGTGCGGCAGCTCGGCGCGGCGCCCTTCACTGACCGCCAGGGCGTAGGCGGTCATGCGTCGCAACGCCGCGCTCAGCCACCAGGACAGCAAGGCGCCAAACAGCAGGCCCATGGCAATCAGCCCGGCGCCGTACCACAGCAGGCGGCGTTCGGTACGGTCGACGTAGGGCTGCAGGGAACTGTTGGGCTTGGCCACGGTGACCACGCCGATGATCTGGCCGTTGTCGCGGATCGGCGCGCCCACGTGCATCACCGAGGAATTGGGATCGTCGGCCAGCGAGCGCGACGAACGCGCGCCATATTGGCCGCGCAGGGTCAGGTACACGTCGTTCCAGCGCGAATAATCCTGACCCACCGCCAGGCCACTGGAGTCCAGGACCACGATGCCCTTGGCGTCGGTGACGTAGATGCGGTGGTTGACCTGATTCTTCGGCAGGCCCCAGATGGTCGCCGCCGGTTGCCGCTCGCCGTAGGCCCGCAGCAATTGCGGCCAGCGGTTCTCGCTGAGGGTGCCGGCCTTGAAATCGTCCCGCAGGATCTCCGCCAGCAGGTTGGCGGTGTCCACCAGGGTTTCCTCGGTGGACTGGCGCACGCCGGGGCGGATCTCCTTCATCACCGTGCTCAGCACGAAATAGCCGGTCAGGCTGATGAACAGCAAATAGACCAGGAAGATGCGGATGCCCAAGGTCATCAGGCGTGGCTCGGGCTGTAGCTGTAGCCCAGGCCGCGATGGGTCTGGATCGGCTCGGCCTCGGCCGCCACCAGGCGCAGCTTGGCCCGCAGGCTCTTGATGTGGCTGTCGATATTGCGCTCGTAGCCCACGTCCGCCACCACCCCCAGGGCATCGAGCAACTGCTCGCGGCTGAACACCCGCTCGGGCTGCTCCAGCAGGCATTGCAGCAGGCGGAACTCATGCCGGGTCAGGCTCAGGGGCTGGGCCCGGTAACTGATCTGCACCCGCTCGGCGTCGATGACGAACAGCGCCGGGGCTGCCTCGGGAGCCGCTCGCGGAGCCATGCGCTTGAGGATCGCCTTGACCCGCGCCGCCACTTCCCGCGGGCTGAAGGGCTTGACCACATAATCGTCGGCGCCGATTTCCAGGCCCACCACCCGGTCGATCTCACCGTCCCGGGCGCTGAGGAACATCACCGGCACCTCGCTGAAGCGGCGCAGCTGTTTGCAGGTTTCAAAGCCGCTGATATCCGGCAGGCCGATATCGAGGATGATCAGGTCCGCCGGGGTTGCCCGCTGATGCTCCAGGGCCGCATGACCCAGGCTCAGCCAGGTGGTGGTGAAGCCTTCGCCTTGCAGGGCGAAGATCAGGGTGTCGGCAATGGCCGCTTCGTCTTCGACAATCAGGATATGGGGCATGGCATCCAAGCACGCAAATTCAGTGGGCGAACGGTGCCGGATGCCTGGTAAGCCGTCAATCAGCAGTCGGGTTTATCCGCGGTGTAGCGCCGCGCCGGGTTCACCGCCGCACCGAATTCCCGCAGCGCCTTGGCACCGATCAGCAGCGGATAGTTGAAGCTGCTGCGGTCGGTGAGGTTGACCTCCACCGTGCGCTTGACGTTGCCCAGGCACATCTCCAGCTCCACTACCGGGCGCTTGGCCGACTGCGGTTCTTCAGCCTCATCGCCCTCGTCGGCGCGGCTCTTGATCTTGCTGATGCGCGCCACCTTGTGCTCGTAGACCTTGTTCCCGGCATCCTTGGTCGCCAGGCGGAAACGCACCCAGTCCTCGCCATCGCGGGTAAAGGTCTGGATATCCCTGGCCGACAGCGACGCGGTCAGGGCCCCGGTGTCCATCTTGGCCTGCAGGGTTTCGCCGATTTCCGGCAGGCGGATGTATTCGTAACGGCCATACAGCGTCGGCTCGGCGGCCATCACCGGCAGCGCCAACAGCGAAACAAGAGCAAGGACAGATTTCACGACAGTGGATTCCTTGAAGAGAGGGGCAGCGGGATTTTAGACCGCAGCCAACGAATTGGTTCGTATAGAAGCAGCCTCAAGCCTCAAGCTTGGAGCTTGGAGCTTGGAGCTTGGAGCTTGGAGCTTGGAGCTTGGAGTTTGGAGCTTGCCGCTTGCCGCTTGCCGCTTGCCGCTTGCCGCTTAAAATTTGGCCTGCCCACCGAAGCTGCTTATCATGGCGCGCCCAAAAGATTGCAAAGAGTGCCTTATGCGCCGCCTGCTCACCGGCTGTTTCGTCACCCTGCTCCTGCTGCTCAACACCCTGGTGCTGTTCGGCCCGCTGATGGTGTTTGCCCTGCTCAAGCTGGTTCTGCCGGGACGCCTGCGCGATTACGCCTCGGCCGCGGTGATGTGGATCGCCGAGACCTGGGCCGAGATCGACAAGCTGATCTTCGCCCTGTGCATCCCGACCCGCTGGGACATTCGCGGCGGCGAAGGCCTGCGGGTCGACACCTCCTACCTGGTGGTGAGCAACCACCAGTCCTGGGTCGACATCCCGGCGCTGATCCAGACCCTCAACCGGCGCACGCCGTTCTTCAAGTTCTTCCTCAAGAAGGAGCTGATCTGGGTGCCGTTCCTCGGTCTGGCCTGGTGGGCCCTGGACTACCCCTTCATGAAGCGCTACAGCAAGGCGTTCCTGGCCAGGCACCCGGAGCTGCAAGGCAAGGACCTGGAGATCACCAAGGCGGCCTGCGAGCTGTTCAAGCGCCAGCCGGTGACCGTGGTCAACTACCTGGAAGGCACCCGCTTCACCGAGGCCAAGCGCCAGCAGCAAGACTCGCCCTTCCAGCACCTGCTCAAGCCCAAGGCCGGCGGCGTGGCCTTCGTCCTCGCGGCCCTGGGCGAACAGCTGGACGCGGTGCTGGACGTGACCGTGGTTTATCCCCAGCAACGCATTCCCGGTTTCTGGGACCTGATCAGCGGCAGCGTGCCCAAGGTGATCATCGACATCCGCACCCGCGAGCTGGACCCGGCGCTGTGGCACGGCGATTACGAAAACGACCCGGCGTTCCGCCAGCAGGTGCAGGACTGGGTCAACCGGCTGTGGACCGACAAGGACCAGCGCATCAGCGAACTGCTGAGCGAACGCCGCTGATCAATCGCTGATCACATGGGGCAGGAAGCGGCTGCTGTCCTTGGTGATCGGCGAGTGGTCCTCGCGAATGCCAATCCCCGCCGGCTGATCGCCAATCACCCAACTGCCAATCACCGTGTGGTTGCCGGCAAACACCGGCAGCGGGTGAAACCGCTGGCGGATGCACGGCCCGCCATAGGGCCCGGCCTCGATCAGGCGCTCACCGCCCTCGGTGCAGATTTCCACATTGGCGCCCTCTCGGGAAAAGAACGGCTTGCGCACCCAGCCCGGGCCCAGGCTGGCAGCGGGATCGTCGTCGATGAACGCCGGCAGCAGGTTCGGGTGCCCCGCATGCCGCTCCCAGAGCAGGGCCAGCGCGCCCTTGTTGGAAAGAATCGCCTTCCACGGCGGCTCGACAAACTGCGTGCCGCTGCCGGCAAGCGCCGGGCCATAGGCTTCGGTGAACAGCTGTTCCCAGGGATAGAGCTTGAACAGGCTGTCGATGGGCATCTCCAGCAGGTCGACGAAACGCCCACCGGCATTCAGGCCGATGTCCTCGATATTGATCAGGCGCGTGCCCAGGCCCGCCTGACGGGCAATGTCGCGCAGGTATTCGACGGTGCCGCGATCCTCCAGCGAGTCCCGCACCGAGGCAAAGTGCATCGGCGACTTGAAGCCGCCCTGGACGAAGGCCTGCAGCAGCTTGTCTTCGATGCTGTTGAACTGATCGCAGCCAGCCGGCAACTGCCCGCGCTGCAACTGCTGCTCAAGCCAGACGTATTGGAAGAAGCTCGCCTCATACAGCGAAGTCGGCGTGTCGTAGTTGGTCTCCAGCAGCTTGGCCGGGCCCGTGCCGTCGTAGCACAGGTCCATGCGCCCGTAGAGATGGGGGTCACCCTGCTTCCACGATTGGCGGATCAAGTCATGAAAGGCCGCAGGGATCGCCAGGCGCTCCAGCAAGGCTTCGCTGTCCACCACTTCGGCCACCAGGGCCATGCACAGCTCGTGCAGTTCCCGGGTCGGGTCTTCCAGGTCGTCCTCGATCTGCCGCAGGCTGAAGCGGTAGTAGGCCGACTCGTCCCAGTACGGCTCGCCGTCGAAGGTGTGGAAGGCAAAGCCCAACTGCTGCGCCGTGGCCTGCCAATCCGCACGCGGGGTGCTGGGGATGCGCTTCAAGAACCGAAGCTCCAACTGCTGCGGCTGGAGGAACCGAAGCCGCCACGACTGACCACTTCATGGGCACCGGCCAGGGGATTGCCGGCGCTGGTGAAGTGGTCCGGGCTGGAAATGCCGAAGCGTCCACCGTTGGCGCCGGAGAAGGTCTTGCCGGCCTCCACCTGCTGGCTGAGGGTGCTCAGTTGCGAGCCGCCCCGACCGTCACGCTCCTTGTACAGCGTCTCGCTGAAATAGCGCGGCTCGGGCGTGGAATCCAGGCCGATCCAGCGCCAGAAGCTGGAACCTGCGCGGGCGCCATAGGAGTGACCACCACCACCACCACCACCACCACCACCACCACTCGAACTGCTGGAGCTGGCCTGCTCGGGTTGTTCGTCCTCGGGCTGAACCGGCACCGTGCGCTGGGTGGTCAGGGCGAGGCCCTTGGCAATCGGCACGTAGGCGCGGTTGTCTCTGGACACCATGCAGTTGCCCGCGAAGAAGTCGTCTTCACAGCGTTGCAGGTCGAGATAACGCGGCGCTATCAGCTCTCCACGCTCGCGGGCATCATCGAAAGCGGCCTGGCAGATCGCGGACGGAACCTGTGCCAGTACGCAGTCGCGGACACTGCTGAAATGCTGGGTCTGGCGCACTTCGCGGGTTGCCTGAGGCTGGCCGTCACAGGCAACCAGGGCGAACGGCACACTGCCCAGCAGCACCAGGCGCACGCTTTTACTGCGTTTCATGCCGGCGCCCTCAGACCGATGGAGTCATGCAGGCCGCATTCAGCAGGCCGACACCGACAGACACCGCCGCCACCAGGATCGCCGCGGCGTTTTCCTGGTTGGCAATGCGCTGGGACAGGCCCTTGAGGGTCAGGCTGACCACCAGGAACGTGAGCAATTGCACCACCGCGGCGATGCCGGCCCAGAGCAGGAAGTCGATGATCGAAATGGAATGGGAAATCGCGCTGGCCACCGGAATGGCAAAGCCCAGCAAGGCGCCGGACAGGGCGATGGAAGCGGCACTGTTGCCCTGGCGGATCAGGGCGAATTCGTTATAGGGGGTCAGGCGCGTGTAGATGAACGCGTAGAGGGCAAACACCAGGGCAGCGCCCAGCATGTAGAGCATGAAACCGAGCACCGCATCGGCGGGCAGAGACATCTTCAGTGCATCCATGAACATCGCGTTCAAGCTTCCTTGGAAAACGGGGCGCGAGATATAGCACAGGCCGGATGGGGCGAAAACTGCGCAAAGGTAAAGTTTCAGGGCTCGGGGGGAAGCTTCGACATCGAGCGCTCCGCCACCGATGGCCCCGACGCCGATCGCGCCGGGGCCGGGAGGCGTTACTGGTTCACGCCCCAGATGCCGCCCAGGCTTTGCAGCAGGGAACCGCCAACGCCCTGCTGGCCCAGGTACTGCAGGATCAGCGGCGCAAACTGGCCGATCATGCCGCTGTCCATGCCCAGGGCGCCAAAGGCGTTGTTCAGGTCTTGGGTGTCCTTGACGTTGCCCAGGGCGCTGCCCAGGCCGGCGCTGTTGCCGGAAGACTGGCCGAGCAGGCCGCTCAAGGCGCCCAGGCTGCCCAGGGCGTTGCTGCCCGAGAGCTGGTCCAGGCCCGGTACGCTTTGGCTCAGTTGCGAATAGTCGGTGCTGCTGAGTTGATTCTTCGCCAGGCCGAGCATGGCGCCGGTGCCACCGATGGCCTGCTCAGGGGTGACATTGAGTTGCGCCAGGGTGCCCAGCAGGCCGGCGGTCTGGGAAGTCGGCGCGGCGGCAGCGGCCTTGTCGCCGCCCTGCATGCCGGCAATGGCGTTGGCCGCATCGCTCAAGCTGAAACCGCCGGCCAACGCCGAACCGGCTGCCAGGGTCATCAGGGTAGCCAGGGCAAAACCGCGTGGAATATTCATCGAAACAACCTCATGGGGCGGGAAACCGTCCGGACTCGGGCGGCGGGAAACCGGTGTTTTGACTGAAACCCCAGGCGAATGTTCCAGCGCCTGCCCTGCCGTCCGGCGCCTGCATCCAGCTGCGCTGCTGCTGCGTATATCGTCCACAAGCGCCACCTTCGGGCTCCGGCATGAGGCAGCAGGACGTGAATGGAACAACCACCCACCCTGGACTAATCTCTGGCTGCGTCGGTCGGCGCTTGTCGCTGGCCCTTGTCCCAGTTCCTGTCAGGAGAATCGCCATCTCGAGCCTCGACACCGATCAGCTGCGGCACCTGCTGGCCCAGTGTTCACTGGGTGATCGCCGGGCCTTCGAAACCCTCTATCGCATGGTTGCCCCGCGCCTGCATGGCGTTGCCCTGCGCTTCATGGGCCGTCGCGATCTGGCCGAGGAAGTGCTGCAGGAAAGCTTCGTGCGCATCTGGAACAACGCCGTGCGCTACCAGCCGCACCTGTCCGCGCCCCTGACCTGGATGGTCAACATCACCCGCAACCAGGCCATCGACCAGTTGCGCAAACAGCGCGAACGGCCCCTGGGCGAACTCGAAGAACAACAGCTGGAGGATCAAAGCCCTTCGGCCCACGACCAACTGGACAGCGCCCGCGCCGCCCGGGCCCTGAACCGCTGCCTGGACAGCCTCGACGGCATGCAGCGCCAATCCATCACCGTGGCCTACTTCCAGGGCCTGTCCTGCTCGGAGCTGGCCGAACACCTGGCCGCGCCCCTGGGCTCGGTCAAATCCTGGATTCGTCGGGGCATGGAACGCCTGCGCCGGTGCCTTGAATCATGAACTATCGAACCCCTGAACGCCGCCGCGCCCTGGCCGCCGACTACGCCATCGGCCTGATGCAGGGCGCCGCCCGCCGGCGCTTCGAAATGCTCCTGCTGGACGACGCCGCCCTGCGCGAAGAACTGGCGCAGTGGCAGGAAAGCCTCGCCAGCCTGACCGAAGCCCTGCCTGAAGCGGCGGTGCCGGAACGGGTCTGGGCGGGCATCCAGGCACGCATCGAACCGCAAGTGCTGCACGTACCGCAGAAGAAACCGCTGTGGATGCGCCTGCGCCTGGCGCTTGCCGCCTGCGCCGTGCTGGCGACCCTGTACATCGGCTTTATCCAGCAGAGCGACCAGGTGCGCTACAGCGCCACCCTGCTCAGCGCCGACCAGCAACCGGCCCTGCGGATCAAGGCCCATGCCCAGTACCTGCAAGTCGAACCCCTGACCCTGGCCGCCATCGGCCTGGACCGCAGCCTGGAACTCTGGGCGATCCCTGCCGACGGCCAGCCGATTTCCCTCGGCGTGGTGCCGGTCGGCGGCCAAGGCAAGATCAACCTGAGCCCGGCCCAGCGCGCCCTGCTCGATACGCCGATTGCCCTGGCGGTAAGCCTTGAGCCCCACGGCGGCTCGCCCACCGGCCAACCCACCGGACCGGTGCTGTACCAGGGCCAACTGGCCGCGCTGTAACAGGCACCTGGTGGCGTAGGAGCGGGCTTGCCCGCGAGCGCCGTCAGGGTAAACTCCGCGCCCAGGCCCCCCGCTGCCTCCTTGCAGGCAGGCCCTTGCCTGCCATGCAAGCCCCCGCCTCGCCTGGCGCCATCCACCGAACGGACTCTTATGAAAGCTGCGCTCTACAGCGGCCTGCTGCTGGCCCTGGCAATCGCCGTCTTGCTCTGGCGAATCGGCACCCCGATCGATAGCAGCCAATGCACCAACACGGCCCCGGGCCCCCTGACCGGCTTTATCCGCCAGCACTTCAGCGACCGCCAGGGAGCCGACTGGCGCGACGACGGCAGCGCCTTGGGCATTCTTGGCGTTGCCGAGGCCCAGCCGTTCGCCCGCCAACCCGAGCGTTACTACTGCGAAGCCCTGAACCTGCTGCAGGACCCACAGCGAACCCAGACCGAAAAGGTGCACACCACGGCCCTGATGCTGTCCCTGCCCCTCGATTACTACCTGGACCTCATGGACCGCAGCCACCAGCTGTACCAGCGCAGGGCCATGGACCGCCCCGTCCTGACCCTGGTGCTGATACCAAGAGGCACGGCGCTCAATTACTGGTGGCTGCCCCAGTGGCGCTCACGCTTCGAGCGGGATGCGCCAGGCATCCTGGCCGAGACCGACATAAAGGAAATCCTGAGAGGCGAACACTGGTTCGACTACCCGGGCAGGGGCTATTGATCGACTCGGGTTCGCAGGCAACGAAAAGCCCGCCAATGGGCGGGCTTTTCAGTCGGTATGAACTATCTGAACAACTCGGCATGGCTGCCAAGATCGACAAAGGTCACCAGCCCGGCTCGGGCCACGTCATAAATCAGCAGAAAATCGCCACCGATATGACACTCCCTGAAACCGTCCCACTCCCCCTTCAGCGCATGATCGAGGTACTGGGCCGGTAACGGCTCCCCCAGGAACAGCAGCACCATGACCTTGCGCACTTCGTGCATGTCACGACGCCCCGCGCGCTGGTAGCGCTCCCATGACTTCTTGAACTCTGCTGTTTGCGCGCACTGCCTGGGCAGGTCAGCGCGCTTTTGCTTCTTCTCCGGCTTCGCCATCAGCATCCCTCAACATCTCGTCGATCGAATCGTACTGACGTCGAATCTCACGCGCCTGCGCCATGGCACGAGCGGTTTTCTCCGATGGGACACGCACTTCGAAAGGCAGTCCCTGCACGGCCACAACCTGACGCAGGAACAGGCGCATGGCCTCACTGAGGCTCAGCCCGCAGGCTTCCAGCACAGCAGTAGCACTCACCTTCAAGTCCTCGTCTATGCGGCAACGCACATCAGTGGTTTTCAGTAATGCAGCCAAGGTATCACCTCTATTAGTTATTTGTAGCTACGTTGTGGCCACGAAATGCATTCTGGGAGCTTTGCCTTTTTCGGTCAACCGATTTCAGTGGACCCGACTCGTGAACAGGACCTCGTGCACGTTCAGCGACGCCACAGCGGACGAAACCTCCTGCAAGACATCCACCCCCCAACGCCTTGCCGCCCCTGCGCCGGCGGCTTATAGTCCGCCGGTCGCCGAGATGGCGACCGGGTTTGGCGACCCGTCAGATACAAGGCGTACACGGTTTCCGCGCACAGTGGAAAACGTGAGCGCATGCGCATCCGTTGCTTTATGGCAGCTGTGCGCGGGAGACCTTCGGGTCTGCCGGGTTCTTGTGTCTCCGGTTCGCCAACCTGCGTACAGCTGCCACCCAATGCTTGGCGACAAATGAGTGGCGGCATTCAGGAAGACGACACAGGAGTGTTATCGAATGAACCGTTACATGCCGATCACCGGCCACGACTGCAACATTCCCTCTCTACTGATCGATACCCAGGCGCCGCTGGATGTGCTCCATGAAGCCGCCGCCTTCCGTATCCGCGCCGTGACCCAGGTCCTGGAGCAACTGGCCTTGAGCGATGCGCTGGGCAAGGACCCGGTACTGGCCCAGGAGTTGGCCCAGCTCTGCGCCATTCCCCTGCGCGATGGCTGCGACCTGATGGATGTGCTGGGACGGCGCTTGCGCGCCACGCTGATCGCCTGACTGCAACCGCTGGATGTGGCGAGGGAGCTTGCTCCCGCTGGGGTGCGCAGCGCCCCCCAGTAGCGTCTACGCGGTGAGCCTGACAAGCCGCGCCAGTAGGTTTTACGACCGCTACGCGCCGGGGCGCCGGCCGGCCGTGCGGGAGCTTGCTCCCTCGCCACAGAAAAAACGCCGCGTTCTCGGCAAGAGAAGGCGGCGTTTTTCGTTATTGGCAGGCTTCAACCCAAAGGCTGACGGTCTTCAGGCAGCGCTGAACAGCTTGTGCGGGTCGATGACGAATTTCTTCGGCACGCCGGCATCGAACTCGCCATAGCCGCGCGGGGCGTCGTCGAGGCTGATGACTTGCACGCCCACCACTTCGGCGATGTTGATGCGGTCCCACATGATGGCCTGCATCAGTTGGCGGTTGTACTTCATCACCGGGGTCTGGCCGGTGTGGAAGCTGTGGGACTTGGCCCAGCCCAGGCCGAAGCGGATGCTCAGGCTGCCCATCTTCGCCGCGGCGTCCACCGCGCCCGGGTCTTCGGTGACGTACAGGCCGGGAATACCGATCTTGCCCGCCACACGCACCACGCCCATCAGCGAGTTGAGCACGGTGGCCGGAGCCTCGTGCTGGGCACCGGCATGGCCGTGGCCACGGGCTTCGAAGCCCACGGCGTCCACCGCGCAATCGACTTCCGGCTCGCCCAGCAGGGCGGCGATCTGTTCGTGCAGCGGGGTGTCCTTGGACAGGTCGGCAATTTCAAACCCCTGGGCCTTGGCGTGGGCCAGGCGCACCGGGTTGACGTCGCCGACAATCACCACCGCCGCCCCCAACAGGCGCGCAGACGCAGCGGCGGCCAGGCCGACCGGGCCGGCACCGGCGATGTAGACGCTGCTGCCCGGGCCAACGCCGGCAGTCACCGCGCCGTGATAGCCGGTGGGCAGGATGTCGGAGAGGCAGGTCAGGTCGCGGATCTTCTCCATGGCCTTGTCGCGATCCGGCAGTTTCAGCAGGTTGAAGTCGGCGTAAGGCACCAGCACGTACTCGGCCTGGCCACCGGTCCAGTCGCCCATGTCGACGTAGCCGTAGGCGCCACCGGCGCGGGCCGGGTTGACGGTCAGGCAGACCCCAGTGTGCTGTTCCTTGCAGGAGCGGCAGCGCCCGCACGCGACGTTGAACGGCACCGACACCAGGTCACCGATCTTCAGGTTCTCGACGTCGCTGCCCTTCTCGATCACTTCGCCAGTGATTTCATGACCCAGGACCAGGCCGACCTGGGCGGTGGTACGGCCGCGGACCATGTGTTGGTCCGAGCCGCAGATGTTGGTGGAGACTACGCGCAGGATGACGCCGTGCTCGATCTTCCTGCCGCGCGGGTCCTGCATTTTTGGATAGTCGATTTTCTGTACCTCGACCTTGCCGCTGCCCAGATACACGACACCACGATTACCAGACATGCTTTCACCTCGCTGTTGTTGTTATGGAACCGCGTTACCCAAAGGGGGAAACACGTGGATTGCTCGGGTACGGATGCTGTTTCGTTTTCAAAATCGTTTTCGCGCAAACAGGCGCAACGCCTGTAGGAGCGAGCTTGCTCGCGAAGGGCTGCGCAGCAGCCCCAAGAATCATCAGAGCACCACCGTGCGGTTGCCGTTCAAGAACACCCGCCGCTCGATGTGGTAGCCCACTGCCCGGGCCAGGGTCAGGCCCTCGATGTCGCGCCCCTTGGCGATCAGGTCTTCAGGGTAGTAACTGTGGTCCACCACCTCCACGCCCTGGGCGATGATCGGGCCTTCGTCCAGGTCGTTGTTGATGTAGTGCGCGGTGGCGCCCACCAGTTTCACGCCCTTGTTGTAGGCCTGGTGATAAGGCTTGGCGCCCTTGAAGCCCGGCAGCAGCGAGTGGTGGATATTGATCGCCTTGCCATCGAGCTTGCGGCACAGCTCCGGCGACAGCACTTGCATGTAGCGGGCAAGGATCACCAGTTCGGCGCCGGACTCATCGATCACCTGCCACACCTGACGCTCCTGGGACGGCTTGTCGTTGGGGTCGAGGGGGAAGTGGTGGTAGGGAATCTGGTGCCAGTCGGCCAGGGGCTTGAGGTCCGGGTGGTTGGACACCACCGCCACCACGTCCATGGGCAACTGGCCGATGCGCTGGCGATAGAGCAGGTCGTTGAGGCAGTGATCGGCCTTGGAGACCATGATCACCACCTTCGGCCGATAGTGCGGTGCGGTCAGTTCGAAGTTCATTTCGAAGGCTTTGGCGCGCTCGGCCAGGCCCCGGCGAAAGCCTTGTTCGTCGAGGCCGTCGGGCTGGCGAAATTCCACGCGGATGAAGAAGCGACCCGAGAGCCGGTCATCGAAGGAGTGGTGCTCGGTGACGTAGCAACCCTGCTCGAACAGAAAGCGGGTCACCGCGTCCACCGTGCCGAGCACGCTGGGGCAGTCGGCGGTGAGAATCCATGTATCGGGGGCGCGGCTCATGGGCAGTAACTCCTGTTCGTTGGGGCAACCGCAACGCGGTCGATTCTCTGTAGGAGCGAGCTTGCTCGCGAAAAATCCAAGGGTGCTGTGGTCTTCCGGGAAATCCATCCTTCGCGAGTTCGCGAGCCAGCTCGCTCCTACCAGGCCAAGCGGGGTTCAGGCCTGGACGCTCAGGCCGTATTCGGCCGCGGCATCCTGCAGCCACATCCACCAGTAATCGGAGAAGCTGCGGCGTACCAGCAGCTCCCAGGTGTCTTCGCCGGTACGGCGGATCACCAGTTGCGACTTGGCGAACACCGTGCCCACCGCCTTGCCTACCGGGAAGTTGTTGGGGTGCACGTCGTAGCTGGTGGACTTCATCAGCACCTGACGCACGTTGGGGCCGGACAGTTCGAGGATCTGCTGGCCGCCGCTGACGTTGACGATCTGGATATGCAGGTCGCCCAGGGCGGCGCGCAGGTTCTGCTCGGCGGCGAATTCTTCGCCGCTGGGCACGATCAGCAGCCACTCATCCGGGCCCAGCCATTGCAGGCTGCTCTCGCCCTTGACCACCACGCTCAGGGCGCCCGGCAATTCGATGCCCAGGGCCTTGTGCACGCCGGCGGCGAAGGCCGGGTCGTGGCCGTCGCCACGGATCGTCAGGTGACCGAGGAGTTTTTTCTCGCACAGGATCACACCGGCGTTCTTGCGGCCCTTGCCCACCAGGCTCGGCAGGTCGGCGTGGTGCAGGGGCGACTCGGCCTTGGCCCCGGTGGTGGGGCGCTGTTGGTAAACGTTGACTGCGGTCATAGAGCACCTGTCCTGAATTCTGTTGATAACGCCCTTGTAGGAGCCGGCTTGCCGGTGAAGAGGCCCTTGGGCCTTGTGGCAGCCTTGAGGCCGCCTTCGCTGGCAAGCCAGCTCCTACATGGGCGTGTTGTGCCTTAGATGTTCTGGCGGTCGCCTTTGGGGTCGAAGAACACCGAGGAAACGATTTCCGCCTCGATCACCCGGCCATCGGCCAGGGGCGCGAAGACCCGCTCGCCCAGGCGCTTGAGGCCGCCCTTGACCACGCCCAGGGCAAAGGAATAACCCAGGGAGTTGTGGGCATAGCTGGAGGTCACGTGACCGACCATGCTCATCGGGATCGCCTGCTTGGGGTTGAACACCAGTTGCGCGCCTTCCGGCAGCCACTGGGTCGGGTCGATCGGCTTGAGGCCCACCAGTTGCTTGCGCTCCTCGCGCACGCAGTCTTCACGGTTCATCCCGCGCCAGCCGATCCACGAGAACGGCTTGGTCCGGCCCACGCACCAACCCATGTTCAGGTCGTCCGGGGTCATCGAGCCGTCGGTGTCCTGGCCAACGATGATGAAACCCTTCTCGGCCCGCAGCACGTGCATGGTTTCGGTGCCGTAGGGGGTCAGGTTGTACTTCTTGCCAGCCTCGACGATCTGCTCCAGCACGCCCATGGCGTAGTCGGCCTGGACGTTGACCTCGTAGGACAGCTCGCCGGTGAACGAGATACGGAACACCCGCGCCGGCACGCCGCCCACCAGGCCTTCCTTCCAGGTCATGAACGGGAAGCCGTCCTTGTCCAGGTCGATGTCGGTGACTTCGCTCAGCAGCTTGCGGCTGTTGGGGCCCGACAGGGTCATGGTGGCCCAGTGGTCGGTGACCGAGGTGAAGTACACCTTGAGGTCCGGCCATTCGGTCTGCTGGTAGATTTCCAGCCACTGCAGCACGCGCGCCGCGCCGCCGGTGGTGGTGGTCATCAGGAAGTGGTTGTCGGCCAGACAGGCGGTCACGCCGTCGTCGAAGACCATGCCGTCTTCCTTGCACATCAGGCCGTAGCGGGCCTTGCCCACGTCGAGCTTGGTCCAGGCGTTGGTGTAGATGCGGTTGAGGAACTCCCGGGCGTCCGGGCCCTGGATGTCGATCTTGCCCAGGGTCGAGGCGTCCAGCAGGCCGACGCTGTCGCGCACCGCCAGGCATTCACGCTTGACCGCGGCATGCAGGTCTTCGCCGTTTTTCGGGAAGTACCAGGGGCGCTTCCACTGACCGACGTCCTCGAATTCGGCGCCGTTCTTCACGTGCCAGGCGTGCAGCGCGGTGAAGCGTACCGGCTCGAAGATGTGCCCGCAGTGACGCCCAGCCACGGCGCCGAAGGTGATCGGCGTGTAGTTCGGGCGGAACATGGTGGTGCCCATCTGCGGAATGCTGACGTTCAGCGAACGAGCGGCGATGGCCAGACCGTTGACGTTGCCCAGCTTGCCCTGATCGGTGCCGAAGCCCAGGGCGGTGTAGCGCTTGACGTGCTCCACCGACTCGAAGCCCTCGCGGGTCGCCAGTTCGATGGCGGCGGCGGTGACGTCGTTCTGCAGGTCGACGAATTGCTTGGGCGCGCGAGCGGTGCCTTTTTCATGGGGCACCTGGAACAGCGCCAGGGTCGGTTCTTCCAGGCGGGCCAGGGCTTTGGGCAACACGCCCTCGACGCTCTGGAACCCGGCTTCGCTGGCGGCGCGCACACCGCCTTCGAAACCGTCGGCCAGGGTGTCGCCGAGGCTGTAGACGCCGTTGATGCCACCGACGCACACGCGCTTCTGCGGTGCTTCACCGGGCACGAAACCGAGGATGTCTTCGCGCCACACCGGCTTGCCGCCCAGGTGCGAGGCCAGGTGCACCACCGGGCTGTAGCCGCCGGAGCTGGCGATCAGGTCGCAGTCGAGCCATTCGCCGGGGCTGGTGACCTTGTGCGCCTTGACGTCGATGGCTGCTACGCGCGCGCCGGTCACGTGCTTGCTGCCACGGGCCTCGATCACCGCGCTGGAGGTGAGGATGCGAATGCCCTTGGCCCGGGCTTCTTCCACCAGGGCGCCGCGGGGGTTGTGCCGCGCATCGGCGATGGCCACCACTTGCAGGCTGGCGTCGAGCCAGTCCAGGGCCACGCGGTAGGCGTGGTCGTTGTTGGTGGACAGCACCAGTTTCTTGCCCGGGGCCACGCCGTAGCGACGCACGTAGGTGGACACAGCACCGGCCAGCATGTTGCCCGGCACGTCGTTGTTGCCGTAGACCAGCGGCCGCTCATGGGCGCCGGTGGCCAGCACCACGCGCTTGGCGCGGACCCGATGGATACGCTGGCGCACCTGGCCGATCGGCGCGCGGTCGCCGAGGTGATCGGTGAGGCGCTCGTGGATGGTCAGGAAGTTATGGTCGTGGTAGCCGTTGACCGTGGCCCGTGGCAGCAGCAACACGTCCGGCAGCGACTTGAGCTCGGCGACCACACTGGCCACCCACTCCACCGCCGGCTTGCCGTCCAGGCTTTCGCGACTGTCCAGCAGGCTGCCGCCGAACTCTTCCTGCTCATCGGCGAGGATCACCCGGGCGCCGCTGCGGGCAGCGGCCAGGGCGGCGGCGAGGCCGGCCGGGCCGGCGCCAACGATCAGCACGTCGCAGTGCTGGTTCATGTTGTCGTAGGTGTCCGGATCGTTCTCGGTGGGCGAGCGACCGAGGCCCGCCGCCTTGCGGATGTACTTCTCGTAGGTCATCCAGAACGATTGCGGGTACATGAAGGTTTTGTAGTAGAAGCCCGGCGGCATCAGCTTGCCGCCGACCTTGCCGAGAATCCCCATCATGTCGTTGTTGACGCTGGGCCAGCCGTTGGTGCTGGTGGCCACCAGGCCCTGGTACAGCGCCTGTTGAGTGGCGCGCACGTTGGGAATCTGGGTGGCTTCGGTGGCGCCGATCTGCAGCACCGCGTTGGGCTCTTCGCAGCCCGCGGCGAAGATGCCCCGAGGCCGGGAGTACTTGAAGCTGCGACCGATGATGTCCACGCCGTTGGCCAGCAGGGCCGAGGCCAGGGTGTCGCCTTCAAAGCCTTTGTAGCTCTGGCCGTTGAAGGTGAAGGTGATGACTTTGTTGCGGTCGATGCGTCCGCCGTTGGACAGGCGATTGGTCTGGCTCATACCTTCTCTCCAGCAGCCTTGGCGGTGAACTGCGGTTTGGTGCCTATCTTGTAGGTTTCAAGAATTTCGTAGGTCACGGTGTCGCGGGTAGCGTTGAAGTACTGGCGGCAACCGGCGGCGTGAATCCACAACTCGTGGTGCAGGCCGCGGGGGTTGTCGCGGAAGAACATGTAGTCGCCCCACTCCTCGTCGGTGCAGGCGTTGGGGTCCAGGGGCCGGGGAATGTGGGCCTGGCCGGACGAATGGAATTCCTCTTCGGAGCGCAGCTCGCCGCAGTGAGGACAGAAGATATGCAACATAGGGAGTTGTCCTTTTAGTGGGCGACCGCAGCAGCGCCGTGTTCGTCGATCAGCGCACCGTTGTGGAAACGGTCGATGGAGAAAGGGGCGGCCAATGGATGCATCTCGCCCTTGGCCAGGCTTGCGGCAAACACGTTGCCCGAGCCCGGGGTGGCCTTGAAGCCGCCGGTGCCCCAACCGCAGTTGAAGAACATGTTCGGCACCGGGGTCTTGGAAATGATCGGGCAGGCATCCGGGCTGGTGTCGACGATGCCGCCCCACTGGCGGTTCATGCGCACTCGGGAAAGGATCGGGAACATCTCGACGATGGCCTGGATGGTGTGCTCGATCACCGGGTAGGAGCCGCGCTGGCCGTAGCCGACCCAACCGTCGATACCGGCGCCGATCACCAGGTCGCCCTTGTCCGACTGGCTGATGTAGCCGTGCACCGCGTTGGACATGATCACGCTGTCGATGATCGGTTTGATCGGCTCCGACACCAGGGCTTGCAGCGGGTGGGACTCGATCGGCAGGCGGAAGCCCGCGAGCTTGGCCATGTGCCCGGAGTTACCGGCGGTGACCACACCGACGCGCTTGGCGCCGATAAAGCCCTTGTTGGTCTCGACGCCGATGCACACGCCGTTTTCCTTGCGAAAACCGATGACTTCGGTCTGCTGGATCAGGTCCACGCCCAGGGCGTCGGCAGCCCGGGCAAAGCCCCAGGCCACGGCATCGTGACGGGCCACGCCGCCACGGCGCTGGACCGTGGCACCGAGGATCGGATAACGGGTGTTTTTCGAACAATCCAGGTAGGGGATCTCATCCGCCACCTGCTGGGTGTTGAGCAACTCGCCATCGATGCCGTTGAGGCGGTTGGCGCTGACCCGACGCTCGGAATCACGGATGTCCTGCAGGGTGTGGCACAGGTTGTAGACCCCGCGCTGGGAGAACATGACGTTGTAGTTGAGGTCCTGGGACAGGCCTTCCCACAGCTTCATGGCGTGCTCGTAGAGCTGCGCCGACTCGTCCCACAGGTAGTTGGAACGCACGATGGTGGTGTTGCGCGCGGTGTTGCCGCCGCCCAGCCAGCCTTTTTCCACCACCGCGACGTTGGTGATGCCGTGTTCCTTGGCCAGGTAGTAGGCCGTGGCCAGGCCATGCCCGCCACCGCCGACGATGACCACGTCATAGACCTTCTTCGGGGTCGGCGTGCGCCACATGCGCTGCCAGTTTTCATGGTGGCTGAGAGAGTGCTTGAAGAGGCCGAAGCCCGAATAGCGTTGCATAGTCATTGCTCCAGTTGCGGCTCTCAGCGGTAAACCGGGAAATCAGCGCACAGGGCTGCCACCTGGCGCGCGACATTGGCCTCGACGTCGGCATCGCCGAGGTGGTCGAGGATGTCGCAGATCCAGCCCGCCAGCTCGGTGCACTGGGTGACCTTGAATCCGCGGGTGGTGACCGCCGGGGTGCCGATGCGCAGGCCGGAGGTGACAAACGGCGACTGCGGGTCGTTGGGCACGGCGTTCTTGTTCACGGTGATGTGGGCGCGGCCCAGGGCGGCGTCGGCATCCTTGCCGGTCAGGCCCTGACGGATCAGGCTGACCAGGAACAGATGGTTGTCGGTGCCACCGGACACTACATCGTAGCCGCGTTTGATAAATACGCCGGCCATGGCCTGGGCGTTGTCGATCACCTGTTGCTGGTAGACCTTGAACCCGGGCTCCAGCGCTTCCTTGAAGCACACCGCCTTGGCGGCGATCACGTGCATCAACGGACCGCCCTGGGCACCCGGGAACACCGCAGCGTTGAGCTTCTTCTCGATCTCTTCGTTGGCCTTGGCCAGGATCAGGCCGCCACGGGGACCGCGCAGGGTCTTGTGGGTGGTGGTGGTGACCACGTCGGCATAGGGCAGCGGGTTGGGATACAGACCGGCGGCCACCAGCCCGGCGACGTGGGCCATGTCGACGAACAGCAGCGCACCGACCTTGTCGGCGATCTGCCGGAAACGCGGGAAGTCCAGGGTCTTGGAGTAGGCCGAGAAACCGGCGACGATCATCTTCGGCTTATGTTCCACGGCCAAGCGCTCGACTTCGTCGTAGTCGATCAGCCCGGTGGTGGTGTCGATACCGTACTGCACGGCGTTGTACAGCTTGCCCGAAGACGACACCTTGGCGCCGTGGGTCAAGTGACCGCCATGGGCCAGGCTCATGCCAAGGATGGTGTCGCCGGCCTGCAGCAGGGCCAGGTACACCGCGCTGTTGGCGGAAGAACCGGAGTGCGGCTGGACGTTGGCGTAATCGGCGCCGAACAGCTGCTTGGCACGCTCGATGGCCAGGGCCTCGACCTTGTCCACATGCTCGCAGCCACCGTAGTAGCGCTTGCCCGGATAGCCTTCGGCGTACTTGTTGGTCAGCCCGCTGCCTTGCGCCTGCATCACCCGCTTGCTGGTGTAGTTCTCCGACGCGATCAGCTCGATGTGATCTTCCTGGCGTTGTTCCTCGGCATTGATCGCCGCCAGCAGTGCATCGTCGTAACCCTGGATCTGGTCTTGCTTGCTGAACATCACGTCTCTCCCAGCGGCGGCGCTGCGCCTTTCGTCTCGGTGAGGCCAGCCTTAAAGCTGCGCCCTTTGGATGCGATGGTATGACCGGCAAGGGGAACTCAAATGCCTATGGACGCCACGCAAAGGTGCGTTTACGACATGCCTTGGCGCCCACGGACAAATGCCTCGGACCGCTGTCCAGTGAAGGCTCTGGATCGGCGCCTTCAGGATCTCCGCGTCTGCTGCGTCGCAATGCCGCCCAAGCCGATCGCAGCCTGCGGCAGCGGCTACAAAACCTCTGTAGCCGCTGCCGAGCTTCGGCGAGGCTGCGAAAAGGTCCGCAGGACCTTGCCTGGCGATCTCCAGCCACACCTCTACACCCTCAAGATCGCCGCGCCTGCTACGTCGCAATGCCGCCCAAGCCGTTCGCAGCCTGCGGCAGCGGCTACAGGAGTTGGCGCAGGGCCAGCAGCAGGAGAAAGTGCGCCGGGTACAGCAGGTAGGCCCAGCGCCGCATCGCCGGCACCGACCTGCCACGCAGCCCCCGCAGCAGCCTCACTCCCAGCCACGGCGCCAGCAGACAAACGGCAATACCGCAGGTCGCCACCGGATTGCCCAGGCGCGCCGCCGGGAACAAGGTTTCCCATTGGTTGGCCGCCAGGCACAGCGCTCCAGGCAGCAGGCTGAAATACCAGGGGCGGCGCAGCACCAGCAGCAAGGCCAGTGGCAGCAACACCCCGAAGGCGCCAAACATCAGCCACTCACTGCCCCCCAAGGCCAGGACCAGGGCCAACAGGCCGAGCCCCCGATCCAGTCCCCGACGCTGCTGCCAGCCCCGGGCCACCAGCAAGCCCAGGGCCAGGGTCGGCAGCACATTCAAGGTGTCGGGATCAGGCACGAACAGCCGATAGGGGATCTCACTCAGCGCGCTGAACAGCAGCAGCCAGCCCAGGTAGCGCCATTGCCCGGTCGGGCGTCCGGCACGCTCGCTCAGGCGCGTCAGATTCACCGCCATGGCCAGACAGAACCAGGGAAACGCCAGCCGCCCCGGCACATACAGCCAGTCCAGGCTCAGGCCCACATACCGCAGGTGATCCAGCACCATGCTCAGCAGTGCCAGCCACTTCAGTGCATCCAGCGCCCCATCGCGCTGGCTGTTGTCGGTTTTCAGCATCGCATCACGCATAAATCCTTATGGGCCCTGCATTATTCCTGCATAAACAGAGCGTGTGCTGAGCCATTAATCTTGGGTAAAGTGCGCACCATCATCGACCACGGAGCCGGCCATGACCGACAAGAGCCAACAATTCGCCAGCGACAACTACTCCGGCATCTGCCCCGAAGCCTGGGCCGCCATGGAGCAGGCCAACCACGGCCACGAGCGCGCTTACGGCGACGATCAGTGGACCGCTCGCGCCTCGGATCATTTCCGCAAACTGTTCGAAACCGACTGCGAAGTGTTCTTCGCCTTCAACGGCACCGCCGCCAACTCCCTGGCCCTGTCGTCGCTGTGCCAGAGTTATCACAGCGTGATCTGCTCGGAAACCGCCCACGTCGAAACCGACGAATGCGGCGCCCCGGAGTTCTTCTCCAACGGTTCCAAGCTGCTGATCGCCGGCACCCAGAACGGCAAGCTGACCCCGGAATCGATCCGCGAGATCGCCCTCAAGCGCCAGGACATCCACTATCCCAAGCCGCGGGTGGTGACCCTGACCCAGGCCACCGAAGTGGGCAGCGTCTACACCCCGGAAGAAGTCCGCGCCATCAGCGCCACCTGCAAGGAACTGGGGCTGAACCTGCACATGGACGGCGCGCGCTTCTCCAACGCCTGCGCCTTCCTCGGCTGCACCCCGGCGGAGCTGACCTGGAAGGCCGGCGTCGACGTGTTGTGCTTTGGCGGCACGAAAAACGGCATGGCGGTGGGGGAAGCGATCCTGTTCTTCAACCACAAGCTGGCGGAAGACTTCGACTACCGCTGCAAACAGGCCGGCCAGCTGGCCTCGAAAATGCGCTTTCTCTCGGCGCCCTGGGTCGGCCTGCTGGAAAACGACGCCTGGCTCAAGCACGCCCGCCACGCCAATCACTGCGCACAGTTGCTGGCCCAGCTGGTGGCCGACATCCCTGGCGTGGAGCTGATGTTCCCGGTGCAGGCCAACGGCGTGTTCCTGCAACTCTCGGAACCGGCGATTGCCGCCCTGACCGCCAGGGGCTGGCGCTTCTACACCTTCATCGGCAAGGGCGGCGCGCGCTTCATGTGCTCCTGGGACACCGAAGAAGAGCGCGTGCGCGAATTGGCAGCGGACATCCGCACCGTGATGAGCGCCTGACCCATCCCCTCCGCATGTAGGAGCTGGCTGGCCAGCGAACAGCCCCCCAAGCCGGGCGCCGCTCTCACAGGCGCCTTCGCCGGCAAGCCGGCTCCTACAATAGCCAGCGCACCTCCCGCCCCGTAGGAGCTGGCTGGCCAGCGAAGAGGCCCCCAAGCCGGGCACCGATCTCACGGGCGCCTTCGCCGGCAAGCCGGCTCCTACAATTGCCCGCGCACCTCTCGCCCCGCAGGAGCTGGCTGGCCAGCGAACAGGCCCGCAACCCGGGCGCCGATCTCACGGGGGCCTTCGCCGGCAAGCCGGCTCCTACAATAGCCAGAGCACCTCTCGCCCCGTAGGAGCTGGCTGGCCAGCGAAGAGGCCCGCAAGCCAGGCGCCGGTCTCACGGGCGCCTTCGCCGGCAAGCCGGCTCCTAGAACGACACGCCCTCCTACACGGGAACTGGCTGGCCAGCCAAAGCATCAGTTCACAAATTCCTGAACTGATTATTTGCCCCTGCTGATTCAACATCTGCCACCTTTATCCGAGACTCCGGGGTCGACCTATAAAAACAAAGGCTCCACCCATGACGACTCAGTCTTGCGTCACCGAAAAGGCCCAGTCTCCCGGCCTTGCGATCGAAACCCGTTCCATCGACTACGTGCCGCGCAACGAGCGCCACGGCAAGGTCTGGCACCAGGGACCGTTCTGGTTCACCGGCAACTTCGTGCTCACCACCATGGTCACCGGCTTCACCGGCGCGGCCCTGGGCCTGGCCCTGCCCTACGCCATTCTGGCGATCGTCATCGGCGTGTGCCTGGGCACCTTCTGCATGGCCTTCCACGCCAACCAGGGCCCGCGCATGGGCCTGCCGCAGATGATCCAGTCCCGCGCGCAGTTCGGCCTGCGGGGCGCCATCGTGCCGTTCACCGCGGTGGTGTTCGTCTACATCGGCTTCAACGTGTTCAACGTGATCCTCGCCACCGACGCCATCAACACGGTGATTCCTGGGGCCCGGGCGCCCTGGTACAGCCTGATGATCGCCGTGGCGGTGCTGATCGCGGTGGTCGGCCATGACCTGCTGCATACCGTGCAGCGCTGGCTGACCTACGTGATGATCAGCGTGTTCGCGGTGCTCACCGTCAGCGCCCTGCTGACCCTGCAGGCCGACTCCGCCGTGGCCGATGCGCATTTTTCCTGGTCGGCGTTCCTGATCCAGCTGTCGGCCGCCGCCGGCTACCAGATCAGCTATTCGGTGTACGTCTCCGACTATTCGCGCTACCTGCCGCACCAGACGCCGTCGCGCCAGGTGATTTTCTGGACCTACCTGGGCGCCGCCGGCTCGGCCCTGTGGCTGATGTCCCTGGGGGCCTTCCTGGCGTCCGCCCTGCCCTCGCCGGACGCCATCGCCAGCGTGCGCGAAGTGGGCAACACCCTGATTCCCGGCTTTGGCACCTTCACCGTGCTGATCGCGGTGCCGGCGCTGGTGGGCATCATGGCGGTCAACTGCTACGGCGCCATGCTCACCGGCATCAGCGCCATTGACGGTTTCAAGTCGATCAAGCCCAACCTCAAGAGCCGGGTGACCGGCATCCTGCTGGTGGCGGTGGTGATCTTCCTGATCGCCATGAACATTCCCGAAAGCTACCTGGGCAGCTTCAACACCTTTGTCCTGCTGATGCTGTACTTCCTGGTGCCCTGGACCGCGGTCAACCTGGCGGACTTCTACCTGGTACGCAAAGGCCATTACGCCATCAGCCACATCTTCAATCCCGCCGGCATCTATGGCCGCTGGTCCAGCGCCGGGTTGCTGGCCTACTTCCTCGGCTTGCTGGCGATGGTGCCGTTCATGTCCCTGAGCTTCTATCAGGGGCCGCTGTCCCAGGCCCTGGGCGGCGCCGACATTGCCTTCGTGATTGGCCTGGCGGTGGCCGGGCTGGTCTACTGGGGCCTGACCCGTAACCTGGACCTGGAAGCCGAACGCCTGGCCATCCAGGCCAGCGAACAGCAACTGGAAGGAGGCGCGCAATGATCCCCCAGACATCCCTGAAAGTGGCCTGCCAGCAACTGGCACCACGGATCGGCGACCTGGACTACAACCGCACCCTCAGCACCGAGGCCATCCGCCAGGCCGCTGCCCGTGGCGCCCAGGTGGTGGTGCTGCCGGAACTGGTGCAGAGCGGCTATGTGTTCCGCGACCGGAAAGAAGCGCTGGCGCTCTCGGAAACCCTCGACGGGCCGACCCTGAGCCTGTGGAAAACCCTGGCCGAAGAGCTGCAGGTGGTGATCGTCGGTGGCTTCTGCGAGCGCCTGGATGAGGAGCGGGTGGCCAACAGCGCGGCGCTGATCGAGCCCGAAGGAACGCTGACGGTGTATCGCAAGGCCCACCTGTGGGATCAGGAAAACCTGATCTTCACCCCCGGCGACGAACCGCCACCGGTGGTGCCCACCCGCTTCGGGCCGATCGCCATGATGATCTGCTATGACCTGGAGTTTCCCGAATGGGTGCGCCTGCCGGCCCTGGCCGGGGCGGCGCTTTTATGCGCGCCGGTGAACTGGCCGGACGGCCCGCGCCCGGCCAGCGAACGCCCGGCGGAGATGATCCGGGTACAGGCCAACGCGGCGGTCAATCGGATGTTCGTTGCCGCTTGCGATCGCTGTGGCCAGGAGCGCGACGTTGACTGGGTGGGTGGCTCGACCATCGTCGATGCCGACGGCTATCCGCTGGCGGGCAAGGATCGGCACAGAGCCGAGCAGTTGCTGCTGGCCGAGCTGGACCTGGCCCAGGCCTGGCACAAGTCCATCAGTGAACATAACCATGTGCACCTGGATCGGCGCCCGGCGTTGTATTGAGCGCAAGGCCCGCGTGGGGTGAGTGAGCGGCTTGCTCACTCACCACCAGAGCGGGATCAGTATTCCACCCGCACGTCGCCCTTGGGCACGCTGCAGCAGGACAGGATGTAGCCTTCGGCTTCGTCTTCCTCGGTGATCCCGCCGTTGTGCTCCATCACCACTTCGCCGCCCAGCTTGAGCACCTTGCAGGTGCCGCAGATGCCCATGCCGCAGGCCTTGGGAATCATCAGGCCGAGCTTGGCCGCAGCGGCGTGCACGGTTTCCCCCGGGGCCACGCGGATGCTCTTGCCGGAGGCGGTGAACTCCACCTGATGCAGATCGGCCAGGTCCGGCTCCGGCGCCTCGGCCGCCTGTTCGGCGTGTTCCACGGCGTCGGCCCGGGCTTCGGGCGGGGTCGCGCCGAAGGATTCCTCGTGGTAGCGCGCCATGTCGAAACCGGCGGCTTCCAGCAGGCGCTTGACCGCATTCATGTAGGGCGTCGGTCCGCAGCAGAACACTTCCCGCTCCAGGAAGTCCGGGGCCATCAGCTCCAGCATCTTGTGGTTCAGGTAGCCGCGGTAGCCGGCCCAGGGCTCGCCCAGGCCGTGCTTCTCGCAGATCAGGTGCAGGCTGAAGTTGTCGATCCGCGAGGCCATGTGTTCCAGCTCGCGGTGGTAAATGATGTCCTTGGGTGAGCGGGCGCTGTGGATGAACACCATGTCGACGTTGCCGTTGGTGTCGTAGAACCAGCGCGCCATGGACATCACCGGGGTGATGCCGACGCCGCCGCTGAGGTAAAGCACTTTCGGGCTGGGGAAATCGATGGCGTTGAACAGCCCCACTGGCCCGTGCACCGCCAGCTCCTGGCCTTCATGCAGAGTGTCGTGCAGCCAGTTGGAGACCTTGCCCCCCGGCACGCGCTTGATGGTCACCGAAAAGCTGTAGGGCACCGACGGCGAGCTGGAAATGGTGTAGGAGCGCATCACCGGCTGGCCTTCGATCTCCAGCTCCAGGGTGACGAACTGCCCGGGCTTGAAGAAGAACATGATCGGCTGGTCGGCCATGAAGCAGAAGGTCCGCACGTCCCAGGTTTCCTGGATGACTTTGACGCAACGGACGATGTGACGGCCATTGGCCCAGGTCTGGGTGGTTACCGGGTTGAGGAAGGTGTTGGACATGCTGTTCTCCACGGCCGACTGTCGGCGTCTTGTCAGCGATTCTGCGTAAGGCTTCTCGCGCCCATTTACCTATCTGCGACATTCACATGCTTATCGCGACCAGCCCCCAGCTGCCGGGGCTGGCGCGTCGGGAACAGATTGGGCCATGTCGCCCATGGATAAGGTTCAAGGCGCCCGCGGACCCACACTCGCCTCAAACACGACAACCGATTTTTCGTGACTTGCGTAGCACCCACCGTAGCCACTATTTAATTCGCCGGCCGCACAGAACGGCCATGAGGACTTGAACGATGGACGTCACCGCAACCCTGAGCTTGGGCGATCCACTGGAACCTGCACGCAAGGCCACTGCACAGATGCTGCAGGAGCGCGAGCGGACCTTCTCCCTGCCGCAGCCCTTCTACTGCGATGAAAGGCTGTTCGATATCGACATGCAGGAGATCTTCCAGAAGGAATGGCTGATCGCCGGCATGACCTGCGAGATCCCCACCAAGGGCAACTACATCACCCTGCAGATCGGCAAGAACCCGATCATCGTCATCCGCGGCGCCGACGGCGTGGTCCACGCCTTCCACAACGTCTGCCGCCACCGCGGTTCGCGGCTGTGCACCAGCGACAAGGGCAAGGTCGCCAAGCTGGTCTGCCACTACCACCAGTGGACCTACGAACTGGACGGTCGCCTGCTGTTCGCCGGCACCGAGATGGGCGCCGACTTCGACATGAAGCAATACGGCCTGAAACCGGTGAACGTGAAGACCGCCGGCGGCTACATCTTCATTTCCCTGGCCGAGAACCCGCCGGCCATCGACGACTTCCTGGCGACCCTGGCCCATTACATGGAGCCCTACGACATGGAGAACACCAAGGTGGCGGTGCAGACCACCTTGCATGAAAAGGCCAACTGGAAGCTGGTGCTGGAGAACAACCGCGAGTGCTACCACTGCGGCGGCTCGCACCCCGAATTGCTGAAAACCCTGCTGGAATGGGACGACGTCACCGACCCGCGGGCCGACCAGGCGTTCAAGGACCACGTGGCCGCCTCCGCCGCCGCCTGGGAAGCCGAGAAGATCCCTTACGCCCACGCCAGCTTCGGCCTGCGCAACCGTATCGTGCGCATGCCGCTGCTCAAGGGCACCGTGTCCATGACCATGGACGGCAAGCAGGGCTGCGCCAAGCTGATGGGGCGGATCAAGAACCCGGACCTGGGCTCGATGCGCATCCTGCACCTGCCGCATTCGTGGAACCACTGCATGGGCGACCACATCATCGTGTTCACCGTGTGGCCGATCAGCGCCCAGGAAACCGTGGTCACCACCAAGTGGCTGGTGCACAAGGATGCCGTGGAAGGTGTCGATTACGACGTCGAGCGCATGCGCCAGGTGTGGGACGCCACCAACGACCAGGACCGGCGCCTGGCGGAAGAAAACCAGCGCGGCATCAACTCCACCGCCTACCAGCCGGGCCCGTACTCCAAGACCTACGAGTTCGGCGTGGTCAACTTCGTCGACTGGTACAGCGAGCGTATGCTGAGCAACCTCGGCGCGGAACCGGCGCCCTACCTCAAGGGCGTGCCGGTCACCGGCTGACCCCCCAGGCTCGGCAGCGGCTACAGGGTTGTGTAGCCGCTGCCGCAGGCTGCGAACCAGTTGGGCGGGATTGCGACGTAGCGCGCGTAAGGATCTTGCAGGCGACAGAGGTTCGTCTGGCGACCGTCAAGCAAGGTCCTGCGGACCTTGTCGCAGCCTCGCGGGCTCGGCAGCGGCTACAGGTTTTCAGGGGGTTCAGGGCCTTCGAGGCAGTGACCAACTGACCGCGCCGGTCTCGCCAATGAAGTCTTCGCTGATCTGCGCCCCATCCAGCTTCACCCTCACGTAACCGTTGCGCACCCGCAGCGGGTAGTTCGGATCATCCGCCGACAGGGTTTCAGACCACAGCACCTGAGGGTTGCCTTTCAATTCGCGGGTGACGCCATAGGGAATCGCCCCGTGGCCGATGCAGCGCCCGTACATGCCGTCCTTGGGCGCATAGCAGATGCCATTGTGCAGGTGCCCCCAGTACCAGTAGTCCGGCACCCGGCCCAGGGCCGCGACCACCTGCTTGTACAGCGCGGTCTGCTGCTGGCCGCTGATATCCAGCCCCTGGTGATGGCTGAGCAGCATGATCTTGCGCCCCTGGCCCTTGCTGGCCACCAGGTCCTTGAGCCATTGCTGCTGCGGGGGATTGAGGTTGCCGTCCATGTACAGGTTCATTTCGTCGGCGGCATAGGCGCTGTCCAGGCCGACGATCAGCCAGTGGCTGTTGAACAGGGTGAAGTAGCTGGTGCCCTGCTGCTGGGGAAACAGCGCGGCGATCTCGGCAAAGTAGCCATGGGCACCGCTGTACATTTCATGGTTGGAGTTGAGGCTGAATGACGCCTGGCGGCCCATGGGCCAATCGGCAAGGTCGGCGTTCTCTTCGCTGCCGGTACCGGCGTAATACACATCTCCCAGGTGGACGGTGAAATCCGCCTGGTCCTGCTTGATCAGGTCCGCCACCCGCTGCGCCGCCGAATGGGGCTGGAAGTAGCCGGTGCCCCAGTCCCCGGCCATGTCCAGCAGCACGTTGTCGGCCATCTCGATCAGCGCCGGGGTGGTGCCGAAGGGCGCGTGCTTGCGCAGGTTCTCGATCCAGTTGAGCAGCGCCTCGCTCCAGCGCAGGTCCAGCAGCTCCCACTGGCGACAACCCAACAGGGTGCCGTCCTTCATCACCTGGGTCTGCAGCTCGGCCACCGTTTGCGGCAGGGGCTTGGCGTTGCCCAGGTGCAGCACCGACAGGCCGTGGGCCAACTCCCAGGGCACCGGCGCCTGACCGGGGGGCAAGTCGCCGTGAATCAGGGCGTACTGCGCCTGGTCATGGGCGCGCTGCAGCAGTTGCACGATCGCCTGCAGCTCCGCCGGCTCAAGCTGGCTACGGAGTTTTTTCCAGGCCAGGTCGAGCCTGGCCAGCAGCCCGTCGACCCGGGCTTTCACCTGTTCGTATTCGTGTTCCAGATTACTCACAAATGACATGTCGGCATCCCTCTTGATGGTCCCTTTGCCCAAACGCCGAACGGGCGTCACAGGGTCTTCATGTACTCGATCAGTTGCCACTTCTGCTGCTCTGAAAGCTGCGTGCCATACAGGTGGCCGCTGTTGCTGTTGCCCTCCAGGTGGGTGTCGTACTTGAAGGAGCCCGGGCCCTGCAGCGTCGGGCCGCTGGTGACAAAGCCGACCTTCTGCGGGTCATACACATCCGAGCCGGTGTAGAACACCTGGGGCCGTAATTGCGGGGCCTGCAACAGGTCCCAGAGGCTGGGCACCGAGCCATTGTGCAGGTACGGCGCGCGCAGCCAGACGCCGTCGGTGGGGGTGTTGCTGTAGCTCTGGGTCTTGCGATAGGCGCCAAAGTCGAACGGCGGCTTCTTGAAGCCGTGGAAGGCCTGGACCAGCCCGGTGGTGAAGGAATCCAGGCGATGGGGATCGGTGCCCAGCGCCTGGATATTGGTGGTGACCTGGCCGGTGTCGGCCTTGCCGAAATCATGGCAACCGGCGCAGTTGGCTTCCCACAGCGGCTTGCCCTGGGCCACCTTGGCCTGATCGAGGGCGAACGGCCAGGCCGGCGGCTTGTGCCCCAGCAACCAGTTGGTGACCCGGTTGAAGCTCTCGGGCAGCACCGATTGCGGGGTCGCGCCCACGGCCATCGCCGCCGCGTAGTTGCGCTCGCGGATCTGGTTGTTGTTGCCGTCCCAGTGCAGGTACATCGACTCCCGGGGCTTCTGGTTCCAGATCTGCGGCAGGTCCACGGTGCCGATGGTGGAGTCGTCGGGGAAACCGAACACCACCATCTTGGTCGGGTTGAAGGTGTCGGTGCGCCCCGGCCCTTGCGGCGGCCGCAGCTTCTGCCAGGCGTAGGCCTGCTTCTGCTTGAGCAGCGCGCTCTTGGCCATGGGCATGATCAGGTAGCGGTTGTACAGGCGCTCGATGAAGCCCAGCTGGAACTTGGCGTTGATCGCGTTCATCAGCGCATCCACGGTGAATTTCGGATCGCTGGCGCAATCGTAGGCAAACCACTGGAAGGCCTGGAGCTGCATCAGGTTGGCCGGCGCCGTGGGCACCACCTGGGACACATCGCCGGCGCTGGCGCGGTAGGCACCGGTGTGGCACAGGGCGCAGTTGGGCTCCACCGTGGGGTAGCCGAGCTGCCGCTTGGCCATGCCCACCGGCAGGTCCCGGCCGTTCTCGTAGAGGAAGCCGAAGACTTCGTAGCCGCCGGGCCGGGGCAGTTTTTCCGGGCACATCTGTGGCAGCACGGCGAACAGGTAGTAGGGAATCCGCGCCTCGATGCCCAGGCCGATGGCGGCGTACTTGAAGTGGTCCTCGTCGGAGGCTTCCACCGGCTGCGGCACCTCGCGCAGCATGTTGACCCAGGTCTGGTAGCCGACAAACCCCAGCACCAGCAGCGTCACCAGGGCGCCGACACGAAAGCTGTGGCGCGCCCAGCAGGCGGCCCAGTGTTCACGCAAGGCCTGCAGCCCGGCACAGAGCAGGGCCCAGGGCCGATTGGCCGGGGCACTGCCCAGGTACAGCAGGAGGCCCAGCACCAGGAACATGCCGAGGTCGCCCATCAGCATGGGCACGAACACCTGGGACTGGTTGCTGGTGTTGATCAGGTAGATCCAGAACGCCACGGCGATCAGCCGCGACAGCACGCACAGCCAGGAATGCACCACGAAGCGCGGAGCGTTGCAGCCCGAAGGCATGTAGAACAGGCTGATGCCCACCAGCAGCATGCCGGTGTTTTCCAGCCAGGGATCGGACAGCACCGGCGGCAGGCCGACCACCGCGGTCAGCAGCGCCGGGGCAAACAGCGCCGGCAGGGCGAACACCATGTTCATGGCGATGCCCAGCCAGATGAAGCGTTGGAACCAGCGGATATAAGCGTTCATCTCAACCTTCCCTGCATCCATGTGTAGCGGCCGCCGCAGCCTGCACTCGACCTCGAAGCGTGCTTGCTGCGCTGCCTGTTCCCTGACCTGGCCCAAGCCCGCGGCAACCGCGCCGCGGGCCGGCCAGGATCAGCCCCGGGCGGTCTTGTCCAGGTGCGCAAGGATCAGCGGGTACACATCCACCACCGCGTTCTTGCCGAAAATGCAGTCGATGTGCCCATAACCCGGCACCACATGGCGGCTGAACAGCTCGGGGCCATGCAGCTGGCACAGGCGCTCGTAGGTCTTCTGCGTGCTTTGCGGCAGGTAACACTGGTTGTCGGCGCCGCTGATGAAGCAGATGGGCAACTTCAGCCGGTCGAAATGCGGCATGTAGACGTCGCGCCCCTTGAAGTCCACCAGGTGGCCCTTGCGACAGATCAGCGCCAGGTGCTCGAAGGTTTCGATGTTGGACGCGCCGAACAGCTCGTGCAGGTTGTCGTGCAGGGTCTGGTTGAGGGTGTCGTGGCGGTACAGCGAGGCGTACATGAAGGTGATGCGGTGGCACACCGGGTTGGTGCAGTAACCCTGGGCTTCAAGCCGGGCATAGCCGTTGAGGGCCGTGTCGTAGAGCTTGTTGAACCAGCTTTCCTTGCTGTCGGCATAGGCCGTCAGCGACTTGATGCCGATGGCGTCGAGCATGCCCGGCAGGTGCAACCCGGCCTTGATCCCGGTGGCGGCGGCCACCACGGTGTCGGCGGCGATCTGCGAGCAGACCACCGAACGCACGTCCTGCAGCCCCGCCAGCAGCGACATGAAGAAGGTCGTGGCGCCATAGCAATGCACCACGCATTGCACGTCCCGGGCCCCGGTCGCCTGCTTGATCTGGCCGATGGCGGCCTTGAAATCGTAGGCGGCGATCTGGTCGCCATTGCATTCCTGCTTGCTCGCCGGCAGCAGGATGCTGACCCGGAAATCCAGGAGCCAGACGTCATAGTCGTGCTTGCACAGGTACTCCAGCAGGTTGGTCTGGATGGTGTCGGTGGAGAAGATGTTGGAGCCCACGCCCAGCCCGTGCACCAGCATCACCGGGCCCTTGCTGCCGGCCTGATAACGGGTCAGGCGCAGGTGCACATGGTCCTCGGTCTGGAAGAAATGCACGGTCGGCACCGGCGCGTCCAGGGGGCGTTTCAGCCGGGGCGGCGCATCGGGGTTGAAGTAGATGTCCCCGGCGAAGACCCCGCCATAGCTCTCCCAGAGAATCCCGGCGAAAAACTTGCCAAAGCGCGCCAGGGCCTCGATGCGCTCGCGTTCGTTGCGCGCGTTGAGCACCTTCATGGTGGTCATCTGCCGGGCGAAGTCCGCCGGCAGGATGTGCATCACCCCGCTGCCCAGCACCGGAGCGTTCTTGTCCCGGCCGCGGTACAGGGTCACGTAGAGGGTGCTGGTGTCGGGCCAGATGTTCAGCACGCCGTGATCCTCGGGCACGGTCTTGAAGGCGCTGAAGAAATACTCGCTGCCGTCCTCGGCACTCAGGCGCATGTCGTAGTTCATGTGGCGCACGCCAACCTGCTCCTGGTACTCCTCGAACAGGTTGAACACGCCGTGGCTGGCCACCAGGGGCTGGGCCGACAACAGCGGGGCATTCAGGGTGCCGACCAGGGTCGCGGCGTGCTCGGGTTCCTTGATCATCCGGTCGAGGTCGGCGGCGGTGATGGTCAGGGTGAATTCGATGGGCGAGTTCTGCGCTTCTCCGCGCTGGGCCGCCGCCTGGTAGAGCGCCAGATCGGTGCCCTGGGGCTGGGTGAAGTCGGTGGAAAAGTAGCCCTTCATGGTTTCGGTGAACTGCACGCCCAGGGTCGGCGCCGGCACCGCCTTGCTCGGCGCCGAGGGCAGGCGGTAGTCGATCTTCCAGCCGCGGTCCTCGGCCAGCAGGCGCATGTTGCGCTCGCTGACCGCCGAGATGGTCAGCAGCGGATTGACCGCCAGTGACGTCGGAATCACCGCGCCGTCGGCCACATACAACCCGGGATAGACATCGCTGCCGCTGGCGCCGCAAAACACCTGGCCCTTGTGGTTGACCACGCCCTGCCCGGCATCCTCGCCCATCACGCAGCCCCCCAGCGGGTGCACCGAGACGATGCTGTGCTTGAGCAACTGGGTCCAGATCGGGTTCTCCACCCAGATCCCGCCCAGGGCCTGGGTGCACTGCTGCAGGCGTTCGTTGCCGAGGACCACATTGGGCTGCTCGCCAACGCCCGGCCAGTCGATGCGCAGCTGGTCCTGGTCATCGAGCAGCATGCGCCCGCGGCCGTTGTCGTGGCTCATGATCAGGTAGGTCTGCATGTTGTGCAGGGCGCCGTAGTAGGGCCCGCGCAGAAAGCTTTCGGCCTCGCGCTCCTTGTAGCCCAACTGACCGCTGAGGCTGTTGTCGGTGGCCTTGCCCAGGGTCCCGGCGAACAGCGCCATGCTCGGCACCATGGCCCGGCCCAGGGCGCCGGGAATCGAGCCCTCCTCGATCACCATGCGGCTGCGCCAGTCGCCTTCGGTGCGCAGGTCGATGACCGAGGTGATGCACGGCCCCACGGGTTTGAGCTCACTGGCCGAATGGGTGCCGAAGCCGATGCCATTGATGGTCTGCTCGCAGTTGTGCCCAAAGCCGAGGATGTCGCCGTTACCGCTCATGTGCTCACCCAACTGGTCCGAGGTGGACAGGCCCTTGGCCCTGGAGCGCAGGAGAATTTCCGTGGAGCCCAGGGTGCCGGCACTGAGCACGACGATGTCGGCCTTGACGAACAGGGTCGGCGCCGAGAACTTCTCGCGACCGCTGTCCAGGTACTGGAAGTGAACGATCCAGCCGTCACCGTCACGCTCCAGATAGCGCACCTGGGCCTGGCAGAAAATCTGCGCGCCATGGTTGCAGGCGTCCGGCAGGTAGTTCATCAGGGTGGTGTTCTTGGCCTTGTTGTTACAGCCCGAGACGCAGTCGCCGCAGTGGTTGCAGGGCAACTGCTCGACCCCGACATGGTTGAGGTTATTGGGCAGCTTGCTGAAGGTCACGTTGATCGGCGGCTTGTAGAAGTGCGAGCCCTGCTTGAGAAACTCCGCGGATTTGCGGTGAGCCACCAGCTTGGGCAAGGTCGGCGCCGACTCCGGATAGGGATTGGGCTTGAGCATCTCCCGGGCCCGGGAGAAGCCTTCCTTGAGCAGGGTGTCACGGTGTTCGCGCACCGCCTGGGGCCAGCGCGGGTCATCGAAGACTCCGGGTTCGGGTTCCAGGGCAACGTTGGCGTTGATCAGCGAAGTGCCCCCCAGGCCACAGCCCACCACCACGTTCTGCTGGGCGTTGACGTGCAGATCGAAGAGCCCGGTTCGCGAACCGATATGACCTTCGGGGTCATGCACCTGCAACTCCTCGGTGGCGCTGGCCAGGGTGTTGGGGTACTCGCCGGGCTGGATTTCCCGCCCCCGCTCCAGCAGGCAGACGCGGCGCCCGGCCCGGGACAGTCGGGAGGCGGCAATGCCGCCGCCATAGCCGGAGCCGATGACGATCACGTCGTAGTGTTCCTGGATCTCGCTGATGGGGGTCGCGATCCGAGTCATGGCGGAGTTCCTCTCAGGCAGATGGGGCAACTCGTGGGTTGCCTCTAATGGGTGCATCCGTTGACGCGCAGGCAGCCGCACAGGCAGGCCCAGGCGCCTGAAACATCAGCAGTGCAGTCAGTGACGGAACAAAGCGCAGGGCAGGGCTATAGGCGTGCGCGCTGGTTGGCGGCACGGCGACGGGTACGTCTAGGGAGGGGGGCCCCGGTCGGATAAACCTGCGATGAACGACAATCCATTGCCTGCGCTCCCTGAGCCGGATGTGGATAAGTTGCCGCTAAGTCCTTGATGCCTCAGTGAAGACAGGCCCATTGCCAGTGTCAAGAAAGCCCTTAGAACTGTATGAAATTTGACCTATTGCCGGGCACGCTATGAATCACAAGGGGTCCAGCCGTTGGCGAACACCTTATCCACACCTTGACCCACAGCAACTGTGGGCAAGTGCACTGGGGGTGGGGATAGTTCGTCGGCCAATGGCAATAAAAACCGTGACTTATGCAGAATCAGCGGTTTTGGACAGCATTGATCAGTTTTTGAACAGAAGCCTGAAAGCCACGTCTGCCGTGGCCCGCAGCGGAAGGCGAACACCTTATCCACAGAAAGGCCAACAGACTTTGGGGGCAACTGTGGTGAATGATCCGGCGCACTGTGGAAAACCCTTGAAAGCCGCGAATAATCGGGTTCATGGCGGGGTAACGGGTAGAAAAAGCCGCATTTGGCTGTTTTTTGATCAAAAGCCTGCAAGGCACGATCTGCAAGGCCTGTAGCGCTAAGCGAACATCTTATCCACAGAAGCGCCAACAGACTTTGGGGGCAAGTGCTGTGCAAAAGTCTCTGCGGCTGTTGCCCTGCCCAGGAAAAAAAGCCATGAAAAACGCCAGCTTAGCCTGATCAAATTTCGTACAGACGGCTACAGGGCTTGTTGCATAGGGGCTTGAGCAAGGCGCGAACACCTTATCCACAGGTACGCACACAGGGATTGTGAGTAACCCATCGCTACTCTTGTCGGAGCTGGCTTGCCAGCGAACGGCGGTGCCCAGAGATGTGCAAAACCATGACGCCCCCTTCGCCGGCAAGCCGGCTCCTACGGTAGGTGCAGGCGCGATTTCCCTGGTAGGAGCTGGCTTGCCAGCGAACGGCGGTGCTCAGAGCTGGGTGCACGGCCCGAGGGCTGTGCATAAACCTGAGCTCAGCGCACCACGCCTTCTTCGATGAGCAACTTGAGAATGGCCTCGGCGCCCGCCTCGGGGCTGACGCCCTTGAGGACCTGGCCGGTGCCACCGCTGGCCTTGGCGGTGGCGGCCTTCATGCGATCCGCACCGCTCTTGGCCTTGATCACCTTCAGGCGCTTGGGTCGGGGTTTGGCCGGTTGCAGGCTGGAGGTGGTGAACAACTCGTCCTCTACCACCATGACCTGATCGGCCTGCAACAGACCACGGCGCGCCGGGCCGTAGGCGCTCTGGCGCGGTTTCGGCGCAGCGTTATCCACAGTGGCAAGGAACGGCAGGCGCACCTTGAGCCGGCGCCGCTGGCCACGGGGCAAGGCTTGCAGCACATGGGCCACGCCGTCGGCCAGGGACTCGACTTGCGCCAGCCCCACCACCAGGGGCCAGCCCAGGTTTTCCGCCAGCAAAAACGGCAGCATGCCGGAGCCTTCGCCGGTTTCCGCCTGGCTGCCGGTAAGCACCACCTGGGCGCCCGCCTCGCGCAGGTACTGGGTCAGGATCGGCAGGGCATCAGCGCCCGCTGGCTGTTCCAGCACGTGCAGCTGTTCCAGGCCCATGCCCAGGTAAGCACGCAGGGCCGGTTCGGCGACGTCGCCGGCATGCAGCACCTGCAGTTTGTCCCCCGCCAGTTGCAGGCCCAGTTCCACCGCGCGGGCGTCCTGTTCGGCGCGCCGTGGGCGGCCGGAAGTCGGGTGCGCGCCTATCGATACCAGGCTGATCACATTGCTGTTCATAACGTCCCCTTAAGCCGCATCGCGCTTGGCGTCGTTGCGGTAGGCCGCTACCGCCGCGATCAAGGCCCTGAGAATTTCCGCGCTGTCGCCAATCACCGACAAGTCGGCGCGCTTGATCATGTCGCAGCCCGGATCGAGGTTGATCGCCACCACCTTGTCGCAGGCGCCAATGCCTTGCAGGTGCTGGATCGCCCCGGAAATCCCCACCGCCACATAGACCCGCGCGGTGACCCAGATGCCGCTGGCCCCCACTTGCCGGTCACGGGCCATGAAGCCGTCGTCCACCGCCACCCGCGAGGCGCCTTCGGTGGCGCCCAGGGCCGCGGCGGTCTGGTGAAACAGTGGCCAATCCTTGACCCCGTTGCCCCCGGAAAAGATGAATTCGGCCTCGGCCATGGGAATCGCCGCCGGGTCCACCGCCACCGCACCCAGATCCTCGATGCGCGCCAGGCTGCGGGCCACGCTTGTGGATAACTCCACCGGCAAGGCTTCGTGACGGGTTTCGCTGACCGGCTCGGCGCATTCGGCGGCGGCCAGGATCAGGCGTGGCGCCGGCCGCGCCAGGTCCTGCAGGCCGGCACCGGCCCGGCCGATGCACTGCCCGTCCTTGACCTGCCAGACCCGGGTCGCCGGGCGTTCGCCCAGGGCCGCGGCCAGGCGCCGGCCCAGTTCGCCGCCACCGGTGCGGCTGTCGGGCAGCAGCCAGTGACGCGGGCTGAACTGGTTATCCACAGCCCGCAGGCCCTGCACCCGTTGTTCCGGTGCATAACCGTCGAACTCGCTGCCAGGCAGCACCAGCAGGCGGTCGACGCCCGCGGTGGCGAAGGCCGACTCCTTGTGCTCGCCAAACACCACTGCCAGCACCGCGCCGTCCTGGCCCGCCAGTTGCCGGGCCAGGCCCAGCAGGTCGCGGTCGTGGCTGCTCAGTCGGCCGCCGACCATGTCCGGCACCACGTTGATGTAGAACGCCGGTTGCGCCACCTGATGCAGCGGCAACTGCACCTCGGCCGCCGCCGTGCGCTTGGCACTGCCGCCCTGCTGGGCGCCGCTGCGGTCGATGCGCTTGAGGCCGTTGGGGCCGATGAAACCGATGCCATGGGGGTTCTTGCGGATCAGGCCATTGGGCCCCATCCAGCTGTGCTGCGCCGGCTGCATGGCCGCATGCAGCGGGTGCAGGCGGTTGCGGGCGATCCACTCGGCGCGGGGATCGCGGCGGATAATCTCGCTCATCAATGCACCTCCGCAGGTTCGGGTTTCACCGCCGCCGGGGCTTTGCCCGGGGCGACGTCTTCGAGCAAGGCATCGGCCACCAGCTCGGCGATGTCCTTGATCATCGGCCGTGGCTCCACCACCCCTTCGAGCATCGCCGTGCACTGTGGACAACCCACGGCCACCAGCTCGGCGCCGGTCTCGCGGATGTCTTCCATGCGCATGTCGGGAATCCGCTGCTTGCCCGGAATGTCGGTGATCGGCGCGCCGCCGCCACCGCCGCAGCAACGGGAACGGAAGCCCGAGCGCTGCATTTCCTTGATCTCGATGCCCAGGGCCCGCAGCACTTCGCGCGGCGCTTCGTACTCGCCGTTGTAGCGCCCCAGGTAGCAAGGGTCGTGATAGGTCACGCTGCTGCCCTTGTGCTGGCCCAGGTTCAGTGCACCGGCGTCGATCAGCTCAGCCAGGTAGGTGCTGTGGTGCTGCACCAGATAGTGGCCGTTGAAGGCGCCGTATTCGTTCTTCAGTACATGGAAACTGTGGGGATCGCAGGTGACGATGCGCTTGAAGCGGTACTTGGCCAGGGTCTGGATATTGCGCTTGGCCAGCAGCTGGAAGGTCGCTTCGTCCCCCAGGCGCCGGGCCACATCGCCGCTGTCGCGCTCTTCCAGGCCGAGCACGGCGAAGTCCACCTTGGCCGCCTTGAGCACCTTGACGAAGGCCCGCAGGGTGCGCTGGTTGCGCATGTCGAAGGCGCCGTCGCCGACCCAGAACAGCACGTCGGTACTCTGCTTGTCGCTGAGCAGGGACAGGTTCAGGTCCGCCGCCCAGTTCATCCGTCCGCCGGGGTTGAAGCCGCCGGGGTTGTCGGTGGCGATCAGGTTTTCCAGGACCTCGGCGCCCTTGTTCGGGGTCGCGCCCTTCTCCAGGGTCAGATGGCGGCGCATGTCGACGATGGCATCGACGTGCTCGATCATCATCGGGCATTCCTCGACGCAGGCCCGGCAGGTGGTGCAGGACCACAGGGTCTCGGCGTCCACCAGGCCGTTGACGATAGGCTGGTGCGGATGGCCGCCGTGCTCGCCGATGGGCTTTCCTGGATAGGGACTGCCGGCGAACTGCGCGTCGGTGCCACCGGCCAGGCCGACCACCATGTCCTGGATCAACTTCTTCGGGTTCAGCGGCTGGCCGGCGGCGAAGGCCGGGCACGCCGCCTCGCACTTGCCGCACTGCACGCAGGCATCGAAGCCCAGCAGTTGGTTCCAGGTGAAGTCCTTGGGTTTTTCCACGCCCAGGGGCGCGCTCGGGTCTTCCAGGTCCAGCGGCTTGAGGCCGGTGGAGCGGCCGCCGCCAAAGCGCTCGGCGCGGCGGTGCCAGGCCAGGTGCAGGGCGCCGGCGAAGGCATGCTTCATCGGCCCGCCCCAGGTCATGCCGAAGAACAACTCGGACACGCCCCACAGCACGCCGACCGCCAGGATCGCCGCCAGCACCCAGCCGCCGAAGTGTTCCGGCAGGATCCCGGCCACGGGCAGGGTCACCACAAAGAAACTCACGGAAAACGCCAGCAGGCTTTTCGGCAGGCGCATCCATGGGCCCTTGGACAGCCGCGCCGGCGGGTTGCGCCGACGCTTGGCGACAAACAGCGCGCCAACGAACATCAGCGTGGTCGCCAGCAGCAAGGCGTAGCCAAGGATGCGGTTATGCAGGCCGAAACCATGCACCAGGATCGCCAGCACCGCCGCCAGGACAAAGCCGCCCGCCGTGGCCACGTGGGTGTTGGCCATGTACTTGTCCCGGGCCACCACATGGTGCAGGTCCACCATGTAGCGCTTGGGCATGGCCAGCAAGCCACCGAGCAGGTCGACCTTGGAGGCCCGCCCCTGGCGCCACAGGGCCACGCGCCGCAGCGCGCCGAGGACCGCAAGGCCGACGGCGGCGAACAACAGAATGGGAAGAAGGGTGTTCAACATCACAGTCACCTTACAGTCAGCTGCAAGCGGCAAGCTTCAAGCGGCAAGAAAGAGCAATGTGAGCAGTGCTTTCGCTTGCAGCTTGCAGCCGGAAACTTGCAGTTGCCGCTAAAAATCCTCACAGAGCCGAGTGCGTCCTATCGACCGCGGGCTTCCAGCAGCAAGAAAGAGCAATCGCGAACGCCTGCTTCAACTTGCCGCTTGCAGCTTGAAACTGGCCGCTGCCGCTAAAAGTCCTTGCACAGGCGCAGTGCGTCGTAGATCGCGGCATGGGTGTTGCGCTGGGATACGCAGTCGCCGATGCGGAACAACAGGTAGCCCTCCCCCGTCTCGCTCAGGCACGGCTGCGGCTTGATCGCGAACAGCGCCTCGACGTCGATCTGGCCCTTGTTGCGCGAACCTTCCTTGAGCCCGTAGTAGAGCTCCTCGTCAGGACGCACGCCGTTTTCCACCACCACCTGGTCCACCACCCGCTCTTCGCGGGCGCCGGTGTATTCGTTCTCCAGCACCGCCACCAGCTTGTCGCCCTCGCGGTAGACCTTCTCCAGGGTCAGGTCCCCGGTCATGATCACTTCCTTGGGGTACAGGCTGCGGTAGTAGGTGGGGAACGAGGTGCCGCCGACGGCGATGCCCGGCTTGATGTCATCGGTGACGATCTCCACTTGCGAGCCCTTGTCGGCGATGAAGTCGGTGACCGACATGCCGGTGAACTCGCAGATGGTGTCGTAGACCAGCACGTTCTTGCCCGGCGCCACCTTGCCGTCGAGGATGTCCCAGCTGCTGACCACCAACCCTTCGGCGGCGCCCCAGTGTTCGTTCTGCTCGATGAACGGATGACCGCCCACGGCCAGCACCACCACGTCGGGGCGCAGGTCGAGGATGGTCGCGGTGTCCGCCGCAGTGCCCAGGCGCAGGTCGACTTTCAGGCGCGCCAGTTCCAGCTGATACCAGCGGGTGATACCGGCGATCTGGTCCCGTTGCGGGGCCTTGGAGGCGGTGGTGATCTGCCCGCCAATGGCGTCCTTCTTCTCGAACAGGGTCACGTCGTGGCCACGTTCGGCGGCGACACGGGCGGCTTCCATACCGGCAGGACCGGCACCGACCACCACCACCTTGCGCTTGATGCCGGTGGTTTTCTCGATGATGTGCGGCACGCCCATGTACTCACGGGAGGTGGCGGCGTTCTGGATGCACAGCACGTCCAGGCCCTGGTACTGGCGGTCGATGCAGTAGTTGGCGCCGACGCACTGCTTGATCTGGTCGATCTGGCCCATCTTGATCTTGGCGATCAGGTGCGGGTCGGCCATGTGGGCGCGGGTCATGCCGACCATGTCGACGTAACCGCCTTCGAGAATCCGCGTCGCCTGGTTCGGGTCCTTGATGTTCTGTGCGTGCAGCACCGGAACCTTGACCACTTCCTTGATGCCCGCCGCCAGGTGCAGGAACGGCTCCGGCGGGAAGCTCATGTTGGGGATCACGTTGGCCAGGGTGTTGTGGGTGTCGCAGCCCGAGCCGACCACGCCGAGGAAGTCCAGCATGCCGGTGTCGTCGTAGTACTTGGCGATCTGTTTCATGTCCTCGTGGGACAGGCCGTCCGGGTGGAACTCGTCACCGCAGATACGCATGCCGACGCAGAAATCGTCACCGACTTCGGCGCGCACCGCCTTGAGCACTTCCAGGCCGAAACGCATGCGTTTCTCGAAGGTGCCGCCCCATTCGTCGGTACGCTTGTTGACCCGCGGGCTCCAGAACTGGTCGATCATGTGCTGGTGCACCGCCGACAGTTCGACGCCGTCCAGGCCGCCGGCCTTGGCCCGGCGCGCGGCCTGGGCGTAGTTGCCGATCACCCGCCAGATCTCTTCCGGCTCGATGGTCTTGCAGGTGGCGCGGTGCACCGGCTCACGCACGCCGGACGGCGACATCAGGGTCGGCCAGTTGAAGCCGTCCCAACGCGAGCGCCGGCCCATGTGGGTAATCTGGATCATGATCTTGGCGCCATGCTTGTGCATGGCGTCGGCCAGGTTCTGGAAGTGCGGGATGATGCGGTCGGTGGACAGGTTCACCGAACTCCACCATTCCTGGGGACTGTCGATGGCCACCACCGAGGAACCACCGCAGATGGCCAGGCCGATGCCGCCCTTGGCCTTTTCTTCGTAGTACTTCACATACCGTTCGGTGGTCATGCCGCCGTCAGTCGCGTAGACCTCGGCGTGGGCGGTACTGAGCACGCGGTTGCGGATGGTCAGTTTGCCGATCTGGATCGGCTGGAACATCGCTTCGAAAGCCATTTGTCTTAACTCCGCTTACAACGGTTTGACGACGAACAGGCCATCGTCGTGGCCTTCTTCGGAACCACCGTAAACCTGCTCTGCCACGGTGCGGATCTTGCTGCCACGGGCGGCCAGGATCTGGTCCATGGCGCCGGCGAACCAGCCGGTGAACATGTAGTCGACCTTGCGCCCGACCTTGCCGTACACGTAGACGAACGCCGAGTGTTCGAGCTTGACGCTGGCGGTGCCTTTATCCAGGTCGATGTCCTGGATCTTGAACAGCCCCCAGCCGCGCTGGGACAGGCGCTTCATGTAGTGCTCGAACACTGCGACGCCTTCCAGGCCGTGGCATTCAGCTTCTTTTTCGCACCAGTGCCAGGCGGATTTGTAGCCGGCCTTGTAGAGGATCTCGGCGTAGGCCTCGGCGCCCAGGACTTCCTCGATGCCCATGTGGTTGTTGACGAAGAAATGCCGCGGCACGTAGAGCATCGGCAGGGCGTCGGAGGTCCAGACACCGGTTTCGCTGTCGACTTCGATAGGCAGTTGCGGGGCGATCTTGGCCATGTTTCAAAACTCCGGAATTCTGTGGATAAGTACGTCTGTAGCCGCTGCCGAAGGCTGGGAAAAGGCTCGAAGAGCCTTCCGAGGGCCGCAACAGCGCGTCTCCTTCGGAGCCGATCGCAGCCTGCGGCAGCGGCTACAGGAATGTGCTGTGGGGGGTGGTCTTACTCGCCCCAGACGTCCTTGAGGACATTGACCCAGTTCTCGCCCATGATCTTGCGCACCACGCGCTCGCTGTGGCCGCGTTTGAGCAGGGTTTCGGTGAGGTTGGGAAACTCGCCCACGGTGCGGATCCCCAGGGGGTTGATGATCTTGCCGAAGTTGGTCAGCCGGCGGGCGTAGCCCTTGTCGTGGGTCAGGTATTCGAAGAAGTCCTGGCCGTGGCCCTGGGTGAAGTCGGTGCCGATGCCGATGGAATCCTCACCGACGATGTTCATGGTGTATTCGATGGCTTCGGCGTAATCGTCGATGGTCGAATCGATGCCCTTGGCCAGGAACGGCGCGAACATGGTCACGCCGACGAAACCGCCGTGGTCGGCGATGAATTTCAGCTCGGCGTCGGACTTGTTGCGCGGGTGTTCCTTGAGCCCGGACGGCAGGCAGTGGGAGTAGCACACCGGCTTCTTGGATTCGAGAATCACTTCCTCGCTGGTCTTGGAACCGACGTGGGACAGGTCGCACATCACCCCGACGCGGTTCATCTCGGCGACGATCTCGCGGCCGAAGCCCGACAGGCCGCCGTCGCGCTCGTAGCAGCCGGTGCCTACCAGGTTCTGGGTGTTGTAGCACATCTGCACGATGCCCACGCCCAGCTGCTTGAACACCTCGACATAACCGATCTGGTCTTCGAAAGCGTGGGCATTCTGGAAACCGAAGAGAATGCCGGTCTTGCCCACTTCCTTGGCCTTACGGATGTCCGCGGTGGTGCGCACCGGCATCACCAGGTCGCTGTTTTCGCGGATCAGTTTCTGGCTGGCGGCAATGTTGTTGACCGTGGCCTGGAACCCTTCCCAAACCGACACCGTGCAGTTGGCTGCGGTCAGGCCGCCCTTGCGCATGTCCTCGAACAGCTCGCGGTTCCACTTGGCAATGATCAGCCCGTCGATAACGATGCTGTCGGCGTGTAATTCGGCTGGGCTCATCAGGCTGTCCCCTTGTTGGCGATTCATGCGCCGAATCGTCTGCCGGCGCTTTGGGGTCAGCATATGCTTGAGGGCCGGGGCGCCTGGGTGCAAAAACGACAGGGGAATTGCCGAAAGCGTCAAGCACCGACAAAGGGCCGGACGGAGGGCACCGGCCACCTCTGTTCTTTGCCGGGGGCTTGCGCCAGAATTCGCCGCTTCAACGAAAGCATCACTGGATGAGGGCAGCGCTGCAATGAAACCGATCTTCCTGGCCTTGTTACTGATAGCGACCGGCGTACAGGCGGCCGAAGAGACCGACAACACGCCCTGCGACGGGGTGGAAAACGACGTGCAGACCCTGGAATGCGCGACCTACAACCGCACCACCGCCGAGCAATTGCTGAGTGACAACGTGCAAAGCCTGCTGGAACGCCTGGGCACCTTGTACGGCAACGACAAGGCGCAACTGGCCGACATCAGCGCCAAGGTCAAGAACGCCCAACAGTTGTGGCTGAAGCAGCGCGAAGCCGACTGTGCGATGGAATCCTTCCCGGCCAAGCCCGGGACCAAGGCCTACACCATCGCCACCAACGATTGCCTGGCGCGGATGAGCGACGAGCGTTCGGAATTCATCGAATCCATCGCCCAGGAATGACCCGCTAGCGCCGGCAGGAGCGGGCTTGCCCGTAAAAAACGCCCTGCCGAACCCGGTGCGGCGGTTGCTGGGGTTTCGCGAGCAAGCTCGCTCCTGCAAGTCAACGCCAGGTCAACACCGGGTCAGGCGCCGCCGCGAAAGCACGAGACGCCCCAGGCGGTGAGCTTGAACGGCAGGTGGTAATGCTGGCGCGGGTCATCCAGGCCGAAGCGGTACACCAGCACATCGAGGAAGGGCACCGGCGGCAGCGCCTGGCCTTGCTCGCGATAGAACGCCGCCACCTCCAGCTCCACTTCGTAGACGCCCGGCCCGAAGCTGGCCGCGCACTCCGGCAGGCCATCGAGCAGGCCATTGCCGCCGATCCGCCCCTGGCACAGCCAATCGCCGCCCAGGCGCCGCACCCGCACCGCCATGCCTTCGGCCACCTGGCCGCTGGCGACATCCACCACGTGGATCGACACCCCGCCATTCATTTCCAGAACCCCACATGGGCCCGGGCCGCTTCGTGTTCCAGCATTGGCCCCAGCACCGGGATCTGCCGCTGCCCGCGGGCAAAGACTTCACGGCACGGCAGGGAAAAGGTCGGGTTTTCCGGGTGATCGCCGGTCAGTTCCAGCAAGGCGTGTTCGGACAGGGCGTAGACCACCCGGCCAATCCCGGTCCAGTAGATGGCCCCGGCGCACATGCAGCAGGGCTCGGCGCTGGTGTACAGGGTGCACTGGGCCAGCTCCTCGGGGCCCAGGAGCCTTGCGGCCTTGGCAGCGGCAGCCAGTTCGGCGTGCTGGGTCGGGTCGCCTTCGGGGGGCATCGAGTTGTTGCCGGCGCTGGCGATGACCTTGCCGTCACGGTCCGCCACCAGGGCGGCGAACGGGTGGCGGCCACGGGCCTTGGCTTCTTCGGCCAGTTCGATGCTCTGACGCAGCAGGTGCAGGTCCAGTTCGCTGACACCGGCAGGGATGGGAGACAGTATCTGGGTCATGGTGACCTCCTTTTCATGGGCAGAGTCCCGCCGCAAAAGGCGGGTTGGAAAGCAACCGTCAATCATTGAGCCCGGCATGGGCCGGCAACGCATCGGCCGCCGGCTCACGAGGGTTGAGCAGCAGATTGAGGACGATGGCGGTGATGGCGCCGAGAAAGATGCCGCTTTCCAGCAGCAGCTTGAGCGGCCCGTGGGCGTGGGCGAACAGCGCCGGAAAGGACATCGGCAGCACCCCGACACTGACCGACACCGCGACGACGATCGCGTTGCGGGTGCCCTCGAACCTCACCCGCGACAATTCCTGGATACCGGCCACGGTGGTCATGCCGAACATGACGATGGCGCAGCCGCCGAGCACCGGGGTCGGCACCGCAGCCACCAGGGCGCCGAGCTTGGGAAACAGGCCCATGAGCACCATGATTGCCCCGGCGGCGGCCACCACGAAGCGGCTCTTGACCCGGGACAGCGCGATCAGCCCGGTGTTCTGGGTAAAGGCGTTATAGGGAAAGCTATTGAACAGGCCGCCCACCAGGGTCGACAGGCCGTCGGCGCGAAAGGCATCACCCAGGGTGCGCGGGGTGGTCGGCCTGCCGGTGAGCGTGCCGATGGCCAGGCAGTTGCCGGTGGTCTCGGCCATGATCACCAGCATCGCCAGGGTCATGATCAGGATCGGCATCAGGGAGAACTGCGGGGTGCCGAAAGCCATGGGCGGGCTCAGTTCGAACCAGGCCGCATCGCCGACCTGGGCGAAGTGGGTCATGCCGAAGGCGGCAGCAATCAGGCTGCCCGCCAGCAGGCCGATCAGCACGCTGAGGTTGCCGATGAACCCGGAAAACTTGCCGTAGATCACCAGGGTCACCGCCACCGTGGCCAGGCCCAGCAGCAGATTGGCCGGCGCGCCGAAATCCGCTGCCGCCGGGTTGCCGCCCCCCAGCCAGATCGCCGCCGCCGGCATCAGGGAAATGCCGATGATGGTGATCAGGCTGCCGATCACCACCGGCGGAAAGAACCGCAACAGGCGGCTGAACAGCGGCGCCAGGGCCATGGTGATGAGGCCCGCAGCGATCACCGCGCCGAACACTTCGGTCAAACCGAACTGCTGGCCGATCATGATCATCGGCGCCAGGGCAATGAACGAGCAGCCCTGGATCAACGGCAGCCGTGCGCCGAACCGCCAGAAGCCCAGGGTCTGGATCAGCGTGGCAATTCCGGAGGTCAGCAGGTTGGCGTTGATCAACAAGACCACCTGGGCCGGGGTCAGGCCCAGGGCATTGCCTAGAATCAACGGCACCGCCACTGCACCGGCATACATCACCAGCACGTGTTGCAGGCCGAAGCTGAACAACTGGCGAACGGGCAGGACCTCGTCCACGGGATGAACACGGGAAATAGTCATGTCGCAGGTCTCCTGAAGGTGCGGCTGTTGTTGTTCTGGCAGGCATCCGGGAGCAGCGCCCCGGCAGGAAGTTCGGACGGCGGCGCCCATGATCTGTGCTTGAATGCGATGCAACAAATGAGCACCCATCGTTTTTAACGATGGATTGCACCAGCCTGTCCTTGGGTCGGGAGACGCGATGCACTTCTCACTGGAACAACTGCAGATGTTCGTCCAAGCCGCACAAACCGGCTCGTTTTCGGCCGCGGCACGCAAGCTGGGCAAGACCCAGTCCACGGTCAGCGTGGCCATCGCCAATCTGGAGGCCGACCTGGGGGTGGAGCTGTTCGACCGCAGCAGCCGCAGCCCGGTACTGACGGCCAGCGGGCGCAAAATGCTGCTGCAGGCCGAGGCGGTGCTGGAGCGCTGCCTGACCCTGCAGGCCAGTGCCGATTGCCTGTCCCAGGCGCTGGAGCCGCAACTGACCCTCGTCATCGAAACCCCTTACGGCCCGCTGATGCCGGTCTTGCGCGAGTTCGAACAGGCCTTTCCCTATGTCGACCTGTTGATCCGTCATCCACTGTCCGGAGATGCCAGCGAACTGGTGGCCCGGGGCGAGGCCATGCTGGGGATCGCCTTCTCCCAGCCCGGTTACCCCCGGGAGCTGGAGTTCCAGCAGTTGGGCAAGCTGATCATGCTGCACGTCTGCCACCCCGAGCACCCCCTGGCCCGGCTGGAACGGGTGACCTTCGACGACCTGCATGGACACCGGCGCCTGGCCTTCAGCGCCCACGCCGACAAGCTGCCCAGCAGCGAGTACCTGCGCTGCAGCCAACTGTGGCAGGCGGAAAACTACCTGGCGCTGCTGGAGATGGTCCGCGCCGGCCTGGGCTGGGCCACCCTGCCCCGGCAACTGATCCAGCGCGAACTGGCCCAGGGCGAGCTGGTGGAACTGCAACTGGACGCCTACCCCCACACCGACTGGCTGGTGGGCGTGGACCTGCTGTGGGCCCGGCAGCGAGTGATGGGCAAGGCCGAACGCTGGCTCAAGGAACGGCTGCTGCGCCAGAAGGTGTACGAGGTGGACCGGCGCGGGCAGTCCACGACCTGGTGACGGCGGCACGGGCAACAAAGGGACAAGGTTCTGCGCTTGGCCCAAGACAAAGTCGCCAGGCGCCTGGGGATCTCCCAGTCGGCCTTTGCCCGGCAGGAAAGCGTCGCCCGCCCGCGCCGGGGCACCCGGAAAAAGATCGTCGCCTTCGGCATACGCGCCGACCAGCTGGAGCTGTAAGCTGCGCCTCACTCACTGATTGAAAGGGTTCCCCATGAGCATTTGCGGTATCGAGATCAAAGGCAGCGAAGCCATCTTCGCCCTCGCCACCCTGCAAGACGGCACGCCGCAGCACCTGGCGCTGGCCACCAAGAAGATCGCCCTGGAAGACGACGATGAGGCGGGCAACGTCCGGGCCTTCGCCGCCCAGGTCGGCGCCTTTGTCCGCGAACACGGGATCACCCGCATCGCCATCAAGAAACGCAGCAAGAAAGGCGAATTCGCCGGTGGCCCTACCACCTTCAAGATCGAGGGCGTGTTTCAGTTGCTGGACAATTGCGAGGTGACCCTGCTGTCGCCACAGACCCTCAACGCCCAGCACAAGAAGCACGACTTCGCCCTGCCGGCGAGCCTCAACAAGTACCAGCACGAAGCCTACAAAGCGGCCTGCGCCGCCCTGTTCAAAAAATAACCCCAGGAGCCGGCTTGCCGTTGCTAACGGGTCTGCCAGCGTTAACGGGCACGAGTCAAGCCAGCTCCCGGCCACCGCCCGACTGACGCCGGTCTTCCCGCGGACAATTCACAAAACGCGCGCGGTAGCTGCGGGTGAAGTAGGACGGCGACTCAAAGCCGCAGGCGATGCTCACCTCCAGCACGCTCATGTCGGTCTGGCGCAGCAGCTGCCGGGCTTTCTCCAGGCGCAGGCCGAGGTAGAAGTTGCTCGGGGTGTCGTTCAGGTGCAGGCGGAACAGGCGCTCCAGCTGGCGCCGGGTGACCTTGATCGACTCGGCCAGGGCCAGGGTGCTCAAGGGGGGCTCGCTGTGCTGCTCCATCTCGCCGATCACCTGCACCAGCTTCTTGTTGCTGATGCCGTAGCGGCTGGCGACTTCCATGCGCTGGTGATCCTTGCGCGGGCGGATGCGCCCGAGCACGAACTGCTCGCTGACCTGGATCGCCAGTTGCGGGCCGTGGGCCTGGGCGATCAGGTCGAGCATCATGTCGATGGACGCGGTGCCGCCGGCGCAGGTGATGCGCCGCCGATCGATCTCGAACAACTCCTGGGTCACGCTCAACTGCGGATAGGACTCCTTGAACGCCTCGATGGCTTCCCAGTGCAGGGTCACCCGATGCCCCTCCAGCAGCCCGGCTTCGGCGAGGATCACGCTGCCGGTGTCGATGCCGCCAAGGGTCACGCCCTCCAGGTCCAGGCGGCGCAGCCAGTGCTCCAGGGCTGGCGTCAGGCACTTCAACGGTTCGAAGCCGGCCACCACCCACAGGGTCGCGCCCTTCTTCAGCGGCTCCAGGGCCGCGTCAACATTGACCGACATGCCGTTGCTGGCCAGCACCGCTCCGCCGTCGGCGCTGAGCACATGCCAGCGATACAGCTCGCCACGAAAGCGATTGGCCACCCGTAGCGGCTCGATGGCGGAGATGAAACCGATGGCGGAGAACCCCGGCATCAGCAGGAAATAGACATCCTGGGACATGCAACCCACTCCGGTGACGGCCAGCGTGGGCCCTGTGATACGCCAAATGCCCCCCAGCCACAAGGGGCCAGGTCGCTGCAGTGCAAGAGTCGGTCGCCGCTGTGCGTTTGCCGTCCGCGGCGCCTGCGTACCTTGAGCTCACCGACGCACCAAGACGTCGGAACCGACAATAACGACCTGCCGAGGGAACCCTCATGAAACGACTGATCAGCCGCTGTGTGCTTGCGCTTGGTGGTAGCGTTTTTCTGATGTCAGGGGCCATGGCCGCCGACGCCCCCAGTTGCCAGAACGTGCGCCTGGGCGTGGTCAACTGGACCGACGTGATCGCCACCAGCGCCATGACCCAGGTCCTGCTCGACGGCCTCGGCTACAAGACCAAGCAGACCAGTGCCTCGCAGCAGATCATCTTTGCCGGCATCCGCGACCAGCGCCTGGACCTGTTCCTCGGCTACTGGAACCCGCTGATGACCCAGACCATCACCCCGTTCGTCGAGGCCAATCAGGTCAAGGTCCTGGCCGAGCCCAGCCTCAAGGACGCCCGCGCCACCCTGGCCGTGCCCGCCTACCTGGCGGACAAGGGGCTGAAGACCTTCGCCGACATCGCCCGCTTCCAGAAGGAGCTGGGGGGCAAGATCTACGGCATCGAACCCGGCTCGGGGGCCAACACCCAGATCAAGGAAATGATCGCCAAGAACCAGTTCGGCCTGGGCCAGTTCCAACTGGTGGAGTCCAGCGAGGCCGGCATGCTGTCGGCGGTGGCCCGGGCGGTTAAGCGCAACGAAGCCATCGTGTTCTTCGGCTGGGCGCCGCACCCGATGAACGTCAACTTCAAGATGACCTACCTCAGTGGCAGCCAGGATGCCCTGGGCCCGAACGAAGGCCAGGCCACGGTGTGGACCGTCACCGCGCCGACCTACGCCGAGCAGTGTCCGAACGTGCACCGGCTGCTGACCAACCTGACCTTCAGCGCCGAAGACGAGAGTCGCATGATGCAGCCGCTGCTGGATCACAAGGACGCCCTGGAATCGGCCCGACAGTGGCTCAAGGATCACCCGCAGGACCAGCAGCGCTGGCTGGAAGGGGTGACCACCTTCGATGGCAAGCCGGCCGCCGAACACCTGCAACTGACCAGTAAATAAACCACCCACACTCGCGCCCCGCAGCCCGCCCAGGGCTGCGCACGGCCACCCCACGCCCCCAGCAAACTGCCTGTAAGGAACCGCACCATGAACCACGACGTCATCATCACCTGCGCACTCACCGGTGCTGGCGACACGACCGCCAAGAGCCCCCACGTGCCGGTCACCCCGAAACAGATTGCCGCCGCCGCGGTGGAGGCCGCCAAGGCCGGGGCCACCGTGGTCCACTGCCATGTGCGCGACCCGGCGACCGGCAAGTTCAGCCGGGACGTGGCGCTGTACCGCGAAGTCATGGAGCGGATTCGCGAGGCCGACATCGACATCATCGTCAACCTCACCGCCGGCATGGGCGGCGACCTGGAGATCGGCGCTGGCGAACGCCCCATGGAGTTCGGCCCCAACACCGATCTGGTCGGTCCCCTGACCCGCCTGGCCCATGTCGAGGAACTGCTGCCGGAGATCTGCACCCTGGACTGCGGCACCCTCAACTTCGGCGACGGCGACACCATCTACGTGTCCACCCCGGCCCAGCTGCGCGCCGGCGCCAAGCGCATCCAGGAGCTGGGGGTGAAGGCCGAGCTGGAGATCTTCGACACCGGCCACCTGTGGTTCGCCAAGCAGATGATCAAGGAAGGCCTGCTGGACGACCCGCTGTTCCAGCTGTGCCTGGGCATTCCCTGGGGCGCCCCAGCAGACACCACCACCATGAAGGCCATGGTCGACAACCTGCCGGCGGACGCGGTCTGGGCCGGTTTCGGCATCGGCCGCATGCAGATGCCCATGGCCGCGCAGGCGGTGCTGCTGGGGGGCAACGTGCGGGTCGGCCTGGAGGACAACCTGTGGCTGGATCGCGGCGTGCTCGCCACCAACGGCCAACTGGTGGAACGGGCCACGGAGATCCTCAGCCGCCTCGGCGCCCGAGTCCTGACCCCGGCCGAAGGCCGCCAGAAAATGGGCCTGAAACAACGCGGCTAACCCGAACCACCCTCCCCTTGTAGGAGCGAGCTCGCTCGCGAAGCGGCCCGCAAGGCCGCCAACAGCTTCCCGCGCCTACGGACTCTTTTTTCAGGAAGACGCGATGACTTTTATCACCAACATCAAAACCTTCGCCGCCCTAGGCAGCGGCGTGATCGGCAGTGGCTGGGTGGCCCGCGCCCTGGCCCACGGCCTGGACGTAGTGGCCTGGGACCCGGCCCCAGGGGCCGAAGCCGCCCTGCGCAAGCGAGTCGCCAATGCCTGGGGCGTCCTGGAAAAACAGGGGCTGGCCCCGGGCGCGTCGCCACAGCGCCTGCGCTTTGTCAGCACCATCGAAGCGTGCGTGAAAGACGCCGACTTCATCCAGGAAAGCGCCCCCGAGCGCCTGGAACTCAAGCTGGAACTGCACAGCAAGATCAGCGCCGCGGCCAAGCCCGACGCCCTGATCGGCTCCAGCACCTCGGGCCTGCTGCCCAGCGAATTCTACGAAGGCTCGACCCACCCGCAACGCTGCGTGGTGGGCCACCCGTTCAACCCGGTGTACCTGCTACCGCTGGTGGAAGTGGTGGGCGGCCAGCACACCGCACCCGAGGCGATACAGGCGGCGATCCAGGTCTATGAATCCTTGGGGATGCGCCCCTTGCATGTGCGCAAGGAAGTCCCGGGCTTCATCGCCGACCGTCTGCTCGAAGCCCTGTGGCGCGAAGCCTTGCACCTGGTCAATGACGGGGTGGCGACCACCGGGGAAATCGACGACGCGATCCGCTTTGGCGCCGGCCTGCGCTGGTCGTTCATGGGCACCTTCCTCACCTACACCCTGGCCGGAGGCGACGCCGGCATGCGCCATTTCATGGCCCAGTTCGGCCCGGCGCTGCAACTGCCCTGGACCTACCTGCCGGCCCCGGAGCTGACCGACAAGCTGATCGACGACGTGGTCGAAGGCACGGCCGAGCAACTGGGCACGCACAGCATCTCGGCCCTGGAGCGCTATCGTGATGACTGCCTGCTGGCGGTGCTGGAGGCGGTGAAAACCACCAAGGCCAAGCACGGCATGCACTTTCACGACTAACCCAACCCCCGTAGGAGCTGGCTTGTCAGCGAATAGGCCCTCAAGCCAGGCGCACACTCAACGGACGCCTTCGCCGGCAAGCCGGCTCCTACCGTTATCCGGTGATCCCATGCCTGCCCTGACCACCTACAGCACCCGCATCATCAAAGACTGGGTCGACTACAACGGCCATCTACGCGATGCCTTCTACCTACTGATCTTCAGCTACGCCACCGATGCCCTGATGGATCGCCTGGGGCTCGACAGCGACAACCGCGACGCCAGCGGCCACTCGCTGTTCACCCTGGAACTGCACCTGAACTACCTGCACGAGGTGAAGCAGGGCACCGAGGTCGAGGTCCATACCCAGATCATCGGCCACGACCGCAAGCGCCTGCACCTGTATCACAGCCTGCACAGGGCCGGAGATCCCCAGGAGCTGGCCGGTAACGAGCAGATGCTGCTCCACGTCGACCTCGCCGGCCCCCGCTCCGCGCCGTTCGACGAAGCGGTGTTGCAGCGCCTGCAAACCATGGCGGCCGAACAGACCGATCTGCCGCGCCCCGCCTACATCGGCCGGGTCATCGGCCTGCCCGCGGAAAAATAATCAGCCGTAGAAAAGGAGATCACCGTGAACACCGCCGCCCTTGCCGACTATCGCCGTTACCCGCTGATCAGCCCGTTAAGCGCCGTCCAGGTATTGCCGGACCGGGTTCAGGTGCGCTGGGCCGATGATCGCCTCAGCCCCTTTCACCACCAGTGGCTACGGGACAACTGCCCCTGCACGCAATGCGTCTACAGCGTGACCCGCGAACAGGTACTGGAAATCATCGACGTGCCCGAAGACCTCGGCTGCCTCGGGGCACGCATCGACAGCCAGGGTTGCCTGTGCCTGGACTGGTCGGACGGCCACCAGAGTCGCTTCGACCCCGGCTGGTTGCGAGCCCACGCCTATGACCGGCAATCCCGCGAGGAACGCCGCGCCCACAAGGCGCAGAGCCAGCTGTGGGACAGCCGCCTGCAACTGCCGGTATTCGACTATCAGGCCCTGATGGACGACCCCAAGGCGCTGCTGCAATGGCTGCTGGCCCTGCGCGACATCGGCCTGACCCAGGTACGCGGCGCGCCCACCGAACCCGGTTCCCTGGCCCTGATCGCCCGGCGCATTGCGTTCATCCGCGAGAGCAACTTCGGCGTGTTGTTCAACGTGCAGTCCAAGGCCGACGCCGACAGCAATGCCTACACCGCCTTCAACCTGCCTTTGCACAGCGACCTGCCGACCCGCGAACTGCAACCGGGGCTGCAATTTCTGCATTGCCTGGTGAATGACGCGACGGGCGGCGAAAGCATCTTCGTCGACGGTTTCGCCATAGCCGATGCCCTGCGCCACGAAGACCCCGACGCGTTCCGCGCGCTGTGTGAAATACCGGTGGAGTTTCGCAACAAGGACCGCCACAGCGACTACCGCTGCCTGGCGCCGATCATTGCCCTGGATGCCCTGGGCGAAGTGGCAGAAATCCGCATGGCCAACTTCCTGCGCGGTCCCTTCGACACCACCGAACAACAGATGCCCCGGCTGTATCGCGCCTACCGACGCTTTATCGCCCTGACCCGCGAAGCCCGGTTCCGGGTGATCCAGCGCCTCGATCCGGGCCAGCTCTGGTGTTTCGACAACCGCCGCACCCTGCACGCGCGCAACGCCTTCGACCCGGCCAGCGGCGCCCGACACTTCCAGGGCTGCTACATCGACCGCGACGAACTGCTCTCCAGAATCCTCGTGCTGCAACGCTGATCCTCACCCCGCCAGCACCGGCTCCCGGTAGGAGCCGGCTTGCCGGCGAAACTTGCCGGCAGCCTTCCCCAGGCAAAAAAAAGCCCCGATCAAGCCGTGACAGGATCGAGGCAGGGACTACTGCTGAGGAGCTGCGGTGAGAAGGTGACCAAACCATCACGACGCCAGCTGGGTTCAGTCTGCCGATTCGGCCCTGACTCCAGTTAGCCGAAAGCGACGTGTTCATAGGTAAAAGGGTCAGCAGCGTCCTTCAGACCTCCTCCGTATACAGCACCACCCTCACATAGAAATAGCCGATCTTGCCCCACTGCTCGCGCCGGCTATAAGGCGTCTCCTCGGACCCCATGCCGAGCTGATAGCGGCGCCCGGTGGTTTTATCCCTGTAGTAGGTGAACCCCGTTGTTTCCCAGCCACAGCAGACAAACTTCAAATAGCTCGCCTCTCCCGATAGACGTTGCAGATAGCGCTCCACCTCATGGGCATGCCTGCCTTCAACCCGATAGGTGGCGGTCAGCGGTGCTCCTTGATACTGCGGTGCGGATTCACACCCGACAAACTCGAGAACCTGCGGTGGGTCGGCGGCGTCCCGCAGAAAGTCGGCACACTCGGGAGCGGCCCAGGCACCACTGGATAACATCCACAACACACCGGCCAGGCATCCCTTGAACAACGCTTTCATCGACTACAGCTCCATGGTTTCCGAGTGGGCGGTGGCCCTGCCGACGATGCTCAATCGGCGTCGGATTATTCCACTTGTTGGAAGGGCAGGAACAATACGGATTCAATCAGCTAATGAACAGCCGGCCTTAAGTATGAACTCCGTCAAAGGGGCTCTCTCAAGTGAACAACCGAAATATAAAAGTATCCAATTTTATCCCACTCCTCCCTTTTGTTGTGAATCGTTTCCTCAGAAGCCATTCTGACGTGATATCCCAGACCGGTATTTTTATCTTCGTAGTAAGTTTCACCTCTTACTTCCCACATACAGCAAACAAACTTCAGCTCTTCCTGCACGCCCAACTCACGATGCAAATACTGCTCTACATTATGCGCATTTTTTCCTTCTACTCGATAGATGGCTTTCAGTGGCGCACCTTGGCTCTTGGGCTTGGATTCACACCTGACAAACTCGATAGTGTTGGGCGGGTTGGTAATAGTCCTCAGAAAATCCCCACACTCAGGCGAAGCCGAGACGCCTTGTGAGTTCACCAACAGAAAAAAAGCAGAATATACAGCAAGAATTATTTTCACTCGTCATTCCTCAACAATCAATTCACCAACAAACTTCCCTTTACTACCCGGAACACGCTTATTAATAAGGTACTCATATAGCAAATTCCATTTAATCAGTTCATAGCAAGTGACACAGCCTTCCGAAACATGCCCAATGTGTATATATCGAGTGCTATTAACAACCGTCCCTTCCAATGCAATGGGAAACCAGACATCTGTACAGTTAACCTGTCCAGGATGAGCACTTCTATAACCCTCAGTACTAATGTGCGCATGAGAATAGTCTGGCGCCATGATTCGATGCCTGCCAGGAGGTATTGGCGTGTACCTCCCATCCCAGATGCTGTTAAGCGTAACCCGAGCATTCAAACCGCCAAAGCTCGCTTTGGCCCATTGCTGGCGGAGTGACACACGTTGAATATCTGACTCAACATTCTCTTGTAAATCGGCATACTTCACCCTAACTACCGCCCCAACTTGTTCAGGCCCCACATCAGACATATATAAAGGGACGTTACCGTTACTCAACGCCACTTCTTTACCGACAAACTCCCCGTTACCATCAAGCACTTTAAAAATCGTATACCTACCATCAACTCTCAATACGGCTAACTTTGTATATTCACACAAAAACACCATATCAAAGTCATAAGGAAACATAGGCTTTACACCTAGCCAACCTCCCTCATCATCCGCTCGCCTCACATACTTGGTAGTCACACCAACGCGCTGTCGAGTGTTTGCATCCCTGGTAGTAGCATGCACATTGTTAGCCAGCACAATCTGACTCATGAGCGACTCCTTAAACGACATCATCCGGTTCTATACGAAGCAGTTCACTCGCGCTGGTAAAAACACGTTGCGTCAATCCATTGGAGTCCGTTACACCCCGATAGATTTTCCCTCCCGGGGTCACAATCTTGTAGCTAAAACCGGGAACCGGTTCGCCTTCAGCATCCAGCAGCTCAAACTGTTCGTTGTATGACTGTTGAATCGTCAGAGGAACAATAGGAGTGAATTCAGCAACGGTGACTGTAGTTCCGATAATGACCGTTCCCGATCCACCAATAACCACATTACCGTGGCTGCCCAGCGAATCCGTGGTGGCAACAGGTCGGCCGTTGACCAATACATTGCTGATCAAGTTACCCGTCAAGGTCGCTCCACAAGCCGTCTGATCCCCCTCACGAGCAACGGGTAATCCATCGAAAATGACATCGGGCGAGCCACTGACGATGGGATTCACGCCATGCCCGGGAATTGGGCAGGCGGTGGGGTCGGTGGCTCGTGCGGCGGGCTTCCCTGACATGATGATTGCTCCTTGAGAATGGCGTTCAGCGATAACGCCTGAATCATTGCGCTACCTCTTATGCCGCCAGGAGCCAGGTCAAACAAGGCGGAAAAATCTGAAATGCAAGTCAGATCCATAGCAGCGCGACAACCGGCTCCAGGCCACCGAGTTAGCCGAAAACGACCTGTTCATAGGTAAACGGGCCATCACGACAATCTGCCCTTGCCGCCACCCGGACGCCCTACCAGAATCGGTTGACGACCACGCTCCCTGAACAAGGATAAAAGTCATGATGCATGCGGATCTGATTGACCAGGACGACCTGCTGGGACAACTCCGGGCCCTGGGTTTCGAAATGCCCGCAGGCGCCAGCGCCGAGCAGGCCTGCGAATGTGCGGTAAGGGGTTTGAGCGACGCGCGGGCCAAGGCGCTCAAGGGCATGGTGGAGCAGATGCTCACCGGCAATGCGACCATTCTGCCGGCGGTGCGCCAGGCCATCGACCGTCAGTTGCTGCCGGCCCTGGCCGAATACCTGCAGCACAAGCGCGCGTGAATGTCCCCAACGCCTGAGTCGGTTGCTAGAGTCCGCTCTTCCCACACCGACACAGGCCATTTCCTCATGATCCGCATTCAATCCGGCACCCTCAGCGAACAGTCCGACTGGCTGCAATTGCGCCGGGAGCTATGGCCCGACTGCCCGCCGCAAGAGCACCAAGCGGAGATCCGCCAGATGCTGGCAGAACCTCAGCGCTATGGCTGCTGGCTGGCCTATGGGGCAGACGGGGTGGCGGCAGGACTGGCCGAGGCGGCGTTGCGCCACGACTACGTCAACGGTACCGACAGCTCGCCGGTGGTCTTTCTCGAAGGGATCTATGTGGCTCCCGAGTCCCGCCGCCAGGGCATCGCCCAGCGGCTGATCGAGCAGGTGGCTGCATGGGGACGACAACAAGGCTGCGTGGAGCTGGCCTCGGATACCAGCCTGGACAATCTGCCCAGCCAGACCCTGCACCACGCGCTGGGTTTCGAGGAAACCGAGCGCGTGGTGTATTTCAAGAAACGCCTGTGACTACAGGCGCACGCTGGCGAAGGTCGATTCGTTGCGCGCCTGGCTCAGGGCCGACAGCGGCCCGGACAGCGGCGCCAGGACCATGGCTTGCGGCAGCGGCATCATCGCCACCTGCTGGGTAGTGTTGGAACCGATGCGCTCGTCACGGGGCGGAATGCCGAAGTACTCGCGGTAGCACTTGGAGAAGTGCGGCGTCGAGACGAAACCACAGACCGAGGCCACTTCGATGATCGACATCGGCGTCTGCTTGAGCAGTTGCCGCGCGCGGATCAGCCGCAGCTTGAGGTAATAGCGCGACGGCGAGCAATGCAGGTACTTCTGGAACAGCCGCTCCAGCTGACGCCGGGACACGGCGACGTACACCGCCAACTCGTCCAGATCGATCGGCTCTTCGAGGTTGGCCTCCATCAGCGCGACGATTTCCTGGAGCTTGGGCTGGTTGGTGCCGAGCATGTGCTTGAGGGGCACGCGCTGGTGATCCTGTTCGTTGCGGATGCGCTCGTAGACGAACATCTCCGAGATCGCCGCCGACAACTCACGGCCATGATCGCGGCTGATCAGGTGCAGCATCATGTCCAGTGGCGCGGTGCCGCCGGAGCTGGTGAAACGGTTGCGGTCGAGGGTGAACAGGCGGGTGCTCATGGCCACCCGGGGAAAGGCTTCCTGCATCGACGCCAGGCATTCCCAGTGCACGCTGCAATCGAAACCGTCCAGCAGGCCGGCGCAGGCCAGGGCCCAGCTGCCGGTGCACACCGCGCCGAGGCGACGGGACTGGCGCGCCTGGCTTTGCAGCCAGGACACATGTTCACGGGTCACGGTGCGCTGGATGCCGATGCCACCGCAGACGATCACGGTGTCGAGGCTGGGGGCTTTGTGCATGGAGGCGTCGGGGGTGATTTGCAGACCGTCACTGGCCCAGACCTGACCGCCATCGACGCTGAGGGTGGTCCAGCGATACAGCTCGCGGCCGGACAGTTGGTTGGCCATGCGCAGGGGTTCGACTGCGGAGGCCAGGGAAATCAGCGTGAAATTGTCCAGCAGCAGAAAGCCGATGGATTGAGGCGCACGGTTCTGGGGTTGGGCCCCGGAGTTGAACGACGTCATCGCGATATCTCCTCACACAAAGCGGGTGATGGCCTCAGGCGGAGGCTCTTTTTATGTGCCCTGCGACGCTTCGGAGGCGGGCTTGGTATTCACAGAGCAATTGCCATGCCTAAAGTTGAATGGGCATTCAATAACTCCTGAAAACGACGTCGCGACGCGTCTATATAGCCCTTGTCAATGTGCGGATAAGAAGCGCCGAAAGGCGCGGCGCACAGGCGCCGACAAAAGCGGTGAGCACTTAGGTAGCACTTGGGCCGCCAAGGCGTTGCGCCGAGGCCGGCGAGTGTCACTCAAAGCACAGCGCGCCGCCCCACCGACTGGTCCGCCGGCGCACCGGGCAACTTGTCTATTCGCGACGCGCTAAAAGGTGGCGCGCGGTGGCCCGAGTGAGCCATTTGCGCGCGCCGACGTCCCTGGTTCGCATGCGACTGGCCAGCGAGGGCGGCTCAGCATTCCACCGCGCTCACGGCCAGGCCGCCACGGGACGTCTCTTTGTATTTGTCGTGCATATCGGCGCCGGTATCGCGCATGGTGCGGATCACCCGGTCCAGGGAAATGAAGTGCTGGCCGTCACCGCGCAAGGCCATCTGCGCGGCATTGATCGCCTTCACCGCGGCAATCGCGTTGCGCTCGATGCAGGGCACCTGCACCAGCCCGCCCACCGGGTCGCAGGTCAGGCCCAGGTTGTGCTCCAGGCCGATTTCCGCGGCGTTGCACAACTGCTCGGGGCTGGCCCCGAGAATCTCCGCCAGCCCCGCCGCCGCCATGGCGCAGGCCGAGCCCACCTCGCCCTGGCAGCCGACTTCGGCCCCGGAGATCGAAGCGTTCTTCTTGCACAGGATGCCGATGGCCGCCGCGCCGAGGAAGAAATCCACCACGTTGGCGTCAGTCACGTCCTCGCTGAATTTCATGAAGTAGTGCAGCACCGCCGGAATGATTCCCGCCGCGCCGTTGGTGGGTGCGGTGACCATGCGTCCACCGGCGGCGTTCTCCTCGTTCACCGCCAGGGCGAACAGGTTGACCCACTCCATGGCGCTCAAGGTGGAGCCGATCACATTGGGCTTGTTCAGTTCCTGCAGGCTGCGATGCAGCTTGGCCGCGCGCCTGCGCACATTGAGCCCGCCGGGCAGGATGCCTTCGTGCTTGAGCCCCTGTTCCACGCAATCCTGCATCGCGCGCCACAGCGCCATCAGGCCGCTGCGGATTTCCTCCTCCGAACGCCAGACCTTCTCGTTGGCCAGCATCAGCTCGGCAACCCGCAGGTTGTGCTTCTGGCACAGGTTGAGCAGTTCCACCGCGCTGGAGAAGTCATAAGGCAGCTCGCTGCGATCCAGGTCCGCCACGCCACTGCTGGCCTGGGCCTGGTCGACGACAAAACCGCCGCCCACTGAATAGTAGGTATCGCGGTACAGCTCCGTGCCTTCCGCCTCTGCCACCAGGGTCATGGCGTTGGGGTGAAAGGGCAGGTTCTCGTCCAGGAGGCGCATGTCCCGAGCCCAGACGAACGGAACCGGCAGGCGCCCGTCCAGCAGCAAGGTGTCGCTGTCGCGCAGCTGCTGGATGCGCGGGCCGATCAGCGCAGGGTCGATCGCGTCCGGCCACTCCCCCATCAGCCCCATGATCACCGCGTTGTCGCTGCCATGGCCGATGCCGGTGGCCGACAGCGAGCCGAACAACTGCACCTCGACCCGCCGCACCTGCTCCAGCAGGTGCCTTTCCTTCAATGCCTGGACGAACAGCGCCGCGGCACGCATGGGGCCGACGGTGTGGGAACTGGAGGGGCCGATGCCGATCTTGAACAAGTCGAAAACACTGATAGCCATTACTGCTTAACTCCTCGATGAGCACAGTCCAGGCGTCGAAAACGCCCTCTGACGGAGCTGCTACGCTCAAGCTGCAATCCGCCGAGAAGGGCGCATCATCAGGCTTTTACAGCGACTCGCGGCGTCTGACACCGACCCACTCATGCCCACCAACGCCGCCTGGCGCGAGGCTCGGGTTCTGGGCGTTTTTTGCGGTGCAGATGCAGGAAAAAATGCCCGGAAACACTGTAAGCGACCTCACCGACACTGGATGCGACCCTCCCTGTACTGGATACGACGCACCCCGTAGGCGACAGTTTTTCACTGGTACATGATCAGTCTCGACTCGATTGCAAGGCACGGTGGTAGAGCTGTCCCCGGCACACCAACCGCCACACTTATAAACGCGGTCCATACGCCGCCAGAAAAACATCCAGGAGTCCCCCCTATGAAAGGTTCCCCGTCGTTGTTGTTGGCCGCCATGCTGAGTCTGCCGCTTCTGGCACACGCCGCAGAACCGGAGCAATGCAGCACCGTAAACTTCTCCGATGTCGGCTGGACCGATATCACCGTGACCACCGCCACCACCAGCGTCGTGCTCAACGCCCTGGGCTACAAGACCAAGACCACGATGATTTCCGTGCCGGTGACCTACAAGTCCCTGGCCGATGGCAAGAACATGGACGTGTTCCTCGGCAACTGGATGCCGACCATGGAAAACGACATCAAGCCCTACCGCGACGCCGGCACCGTGGAAACCGTGCGGGCCAACCTGGAAAACGCCAAGTACACCCTGGCAGTGCCCGAGTCGCTGTATGACAAGGGCCTGAAAGACTTCGCCGACATCGTCAAGTTCAAGAAGGAGCTGGACGGCAAGATCTACGGCATCGAGCCGGGCAACGATGGCAACCGCACCATCCAGACGATGATCGACAAGAACGCCTTCGGCCTCAAGGACGCCGGCTTCAAGGTGGTGGAGTCCAGCGAGGCGGGCATGCTGTCCCAGGTCGAACGTGCTCAGCGACGCGACACCGCGGTGGTGTTCCTGGGCTGGGAACCGCACCCGATGAACACGCGCTTCAAGATGAAGTACCTGACCGGGGGCGACGAGTACTTCGGCCCCAACTTCGGCCAGGCCACCATCTACACCAACACCCGCAAGGGCTACACCAGCGAGTGCAGCAACGTTGGCCAGTTGCTGAAGAACCTGTCGTTCACCCTGAACATGGAAAGCACCCTGATGGGCAACGTGCTGGACGACAAGATGAAGCCTGACGCGGCCGCCAAGGCCTGGCTGAAGAAAAACCCACAAGTGCTCGATACCTGGCTCGCCGGCGTGACCACCATTGACGGTAAACCTGGCCTGGAAGCCGTGAAAGCCAAGCTTGCCCAGTAATCGCTTACGCCGGGCGGGCTTGCCCGCCCGGGCTGTTTTTTCCTTGCATGCGGACGTTCAATACCATGCTCACTGATCAGAAAATCCCCCTGGGCCAGTACATCGCGGCTTTCGTAGAGTGGTTGACGAAACACGGTGCCAGCACCTTCGACGCGATCGCTACCACCCTGGAAACCATGATCCACGGCGTCACGTTCGCGTTGACCTGGTTCAATCCCCTGGCCCTGATCGGCCTGATCGCCCTGCTGGCGCACCTGATCCAGCGCAAATGGGGCCTGACTGTTTTCGTCGTGCTCTCCTTCCTGCTGATCCTCAACCTGGGGTACTGGCAGGAAACCATGGAAACCCTGGCCCAGGTGCTGTTTGCCACCCTGGTCTGCGTGCTGATCGGTGTGCCCCTGGGCATCGTCGCCGCGCACAAGCCGCTGTTCTACACCATGATGCGTCCGGTCCTGGACCTGATGCAGACCGTTCCCACTTTCGTCTACCTGATCCCGACCCTGACCCTGTTCGGCCTGGGGGTGGTGCCCGGCCTGATTTCCACCGTGGTGTTCGCCATCGCCGCGCCGATTCGCCTGACCTACCTGGGCATTCGCGATGTTCCACAAGAGTTGATGGATGCGGGCAAGGCCTTTGGCTGTTCGCGCCGTCAGTTGTTGTCGCGCATTGAGTTGCCCCACGCCATGCCGAGCATCGCCGCCGGCATCACCCAGTGCATCATGCTATCGCTGTCGATGGTGGTGATTGCCGCCCTGGTCGGCGCCGACGGCCTGGGCAAACCCGTGGTCAACGCACTCAATACCGCCGACATTGCCCTGGGCTTTGAAGCCGGTCTGGCCATCGTGCTGCTGGCGATCATGCTCGACCGTATCTGCAAACAACCTGAAGCCAAAGTAGGGGGTGACGCATGAGCATAATCCGCTTCGACAACGTAGACGTTATCTTCTCCAAGGACCCTCGGGAGGCGCTCAAGCTGCTGGACCAGGGCATGACCCGCAACGAGATCCTGAAAAAGACCGGGCAGATCGTCGGCGTGGAAAAAGCCAGCCTGGACATCCAGAAAGGCGAGATCTGCGTTCTCATGGGCCTTTCCGGCTCCGGCAAGTCCAGCCTGCTGCGCTGCATCAACGGCCTCAACACCGTGAGCCGCGGCAAGCTGTTCGTCGAACACGAAGGCAAGCAGATCGACATTGCCTCCTGCACCCCCGCCGAGCTGAAGATGATGCGCACCAAGCGCATTGCCATGGTGTTCCAGAAGTTCGCCCTGATGCCCTGGCTGACGGTGCGCGAGAACATCAGTTTCGGCCTGGAGATGCAGGGCCGTCCCGAGAAGGAACGGCGCAAGCTGGTGGACGAGAAGCTCGAACTGGTGGGCCTGACCCAATGGCGCAACAAGAAGCCCGACGAACTGTCCGGCGGCATGCAGCAGCGGGTCGGCCTGGCCCGCGCCCTGGCCATGGACGCCGACATCCTGCTGATGGACGAACCCTTCTCGGCCCTCGACCCGCTGATCCGCCAGGGCCTGCAGGACGAACTGCTGGAGCTGCAACGCAAGTTGAGCAAGACCATCGTCTTCGTCAGCCATGACCTGGACGAAGCCCTGAAACTGGGGAGCCGCATCGCCATCATGAAAGACGGGCGGATCATCCAGTACAGCAATCCGGAAGAGATCGTGCTCAATCCTGCGGACGACTATGTGCGCACCTTCGTCGCCCACACCAATCCGCTGAACGTGCTCTGCGGGCGCAGCCTGATGCGCAGCCTGGACAACTGCAAGCGGGTCAACGGCTCGGTGTGCCTGGACCCGGGTGGAGATTCCTGGCTCGACCTGGCGGAAGGCAACACCATCAAGGGCGCGCGGCGCAATGGCTCGCACTTGGACCTGCAGAACTGGGTTCCGGGGCAGTCCGTGGAAGAACTGGGCCGGCGTCCGACGCTGGTGGACTCCAACATCGGCATGCGCGACGCGCTGCAGATCCGCTACCAGACCGGCAACAAACTGGTGCTCCACGACAACCAGAAAGTGGTGGGCATCCTTGGCGACAGCGAGCTCTACCACGCGCTGCTCGGCAAGAACCTGGGTTAAGCAGCAGACACAAAAACGCCGCGAGCAATCGCGGCGTTTTGCTTTAACCACCAACCACCTTCTGTAGGAGCTGGCTTGCCAGCGAACAGGCCCTGAAGCCTTGCAGTGCCCTTGAGGGCGCCTTCGCCGGCAAGCCGGCTCCTACAGCAGGTGGAACCGCTCCGTCGGGAGCGGATCGCTACTTCACTCAGCTATAGACACGGCCGAGGAGCTGCCGATGGCTTTCGAACTGATCGAGCACGTCACGGGTGATCTGCTCCTGGGTGAAGCCCATCAAGTCGTATTCCTGGCTGCCGTTGTGCAGGTAGACCTCGGCGCGGTAGAAACGACTACGGACTTCGCTGTCCGCCCCTTCCGGCTGGGCCGATTCGCTCGGCGCCGCCAGGTAGCCGTCCAGGCTCACTTCATAGACGAAGGGATTGCCCTCCTCCATTTCCACCCGCAGGCCCAACAGGTTCTTGGACTTGCCCAGGTTGGTCTGCACCTCATGGCCGAGGTTGCGCAGTTGCGCGGCAGCTTCCTGCAGGGCCGGGCTGATGTGCTTGTCCATGTAGCGCTGGACCACCGACTGGGTCGGTTGCAGGTCCAGCTGGCTCAGGCGCTCGCTGAAACCGCGACGCCCGCGCTCGGCCAGTTGCGCTTGTTCCTGTTCGATCTGCACGTCCTGGCGCATGGCCTTGTGCAAGCCGAACATGAAGCAGATCAGCACCACCGAGAACGGCAGGCCGGCCAGCACCACCATGGTCTGCATGGCTTCGAAGTTGCCGGCAAACAACAGACCGATGGTCACCAGGGTGATCACCACCGACCAGAAGATCCGCAGCCAGTGCGGGGCGTCTTCGTCGACGTTGCCGCCCTTGCAGGACAGGTTGGCCATCATCACCGCGCCGGAGTCGGCAGGGGTCAGGAACAGCACGAAGCCGACGAAGATCGAGACACCGATGACAATCTTCGAGGCCGGGTAGTGTTCAAGCAGCTGGTAGATCGCCATGGACGGTTGTTCCAGGGCCGTCTTGCCCAGTTCCACCGCCCCTTGATTGACCACCAGGTCCAGGGCCGAGTTGCCGAAGACCGACAGCCAGGCCAGGGTGAAGCCCAGGGGAATCAGCAGTACGCCGGCCACCAGTTCACGCACGGTGCGACCGCGGGAGATGCGCGCAATGAACATGCCCACGAATGGGGCCCAGGAAATCCACCAGGCCCAGTAGAACAGGGTCCACAGGCCCAGCCAGCGGTCGGACTTGGCGTTGTCGCCTTCGTACACGTAGAGGTCGAAGGTCTTGAGCACCACGCCGTTGAGGTAGTCGCCGATGTTCTGCACGAAGCCGTTGAGCAGGTGCAGGGTCGGACCGAACAGCAGGACGAAGATCAACAGGCCGCTGAACAGCACGATGTTCAGGTTGGACAGGCGGCGAATGCCGTTTTCCACACCGGACACGGCGGCGATGGTGGCCACGGTGCTCATGACGATGATCACGATCAGCAGGTTGGTGTTGCTGTGCTCCATGCCGAACAGGTTTTCCAGGCCGGAAGACACCTGCATCGAGCCGATCCCGAGGTTGGTCACCAGGCCCAGCAGGGTCACGAACATGCCGAAACCGTCCACCGCGTGGCCGGCCGCGCCCTTGACCCAGCGCTCGCCCACCAGCGGGTACAACGCCGAACGCAGCGCCAGCGGTTGATTATGCCGGTAGGCGAAGTACGCCACCGCCAAACCCACCAGCGCATAGATCGCCCAGCCGTGCAGGCCCCAGTGCAGGAAGGTCAGTTGCAGCGCCTGGCGTGCCGCCAGGTTGCTGCCGGGTACGCCTTCGGGCGGGTTGAAGTAGTGGTCCAGGGGTTCGGAAGCACCGAAGTACAGCAGCGAGATGCCGATGCCGGAGGAGAACAGCATCCCGGCCCAGGCGCCGTAGCTGAAGTCCGGGGTGTCTTGCTTGGTCCCCAGCTTGAGCTTGCCGTAGGAGGAGAACGCCAGGCCCACCACGAACACCAGGTAGGCGGCGATCACCACCATGTAGTACCAGCCGAAGCTGCGGGACAACCAGGCCTGGGCAATGCCCAGCAATCTGCCGGCCTCTTGCGGGGCGATGATCAGAATGGCGGTCAACAACAGGATCAGCGCGGTGGAGGTGTAGAACACCCAACCGTTGACCCGCACCTTCTCCGGTGGGGTCTTTATAAGAGAGGCAGAACTCATTGCACAGATGCTCCAGGCAGTGCGAGAGAAGGACACAAGGCAACACCGCACCCGACCAATCGGTTAGTTGGCAGCCGATCATCGGGTGATATAAAGACACCCCGAAAAAGCCCGAAACCGCAAAAGCCGCGTTGCGCACCCGCATCCAAGGTCAGTGACGAACCTGCAGCTCGTCGTCTGTTCCCCGGAGCGTCCTGCCCCTTCAACACGTCCTTACTCTTGCCGGTCCACGCCATGCCACGTGTAAGTTTTGGGCTATTTCGGAGGTCGTTTTCCCGCCGTCCGCGAGTAGGAAAACCTCCCCAGGCAGCGACGATTTGTCGCAGATCTTATTCTTTGTTGATTGAACGTTCAATCAAAACAAAATAGACTGGCCCACAAGTCGACCGGCGTCATACGCCCGCCGACAGGCCTAAGGAGAGGTATCAGATGCCCAAGGTCGGTATGCAACCCATACGCCGCCAGCAATTGATCGAAGCCACGCTGCAAGCGGTCGATCAGGTCGGAATGGGGGACGCCAGCATTGCGCTGATCGCCCGTTTGGCCGGTGTTTCAAACGGCATCATCAGTCACTACTTTCGGGACAAGAACGGCCTGATCGCAGCGACGATGGGTTACATCATGAGCATGCTCAACGAAGGCGTCCGAGCACGCCGCCAGGCCCTGACGGACGACAGCCCGCGCGCTCACCTGAAAGTGATCATCGAGGGCAACTTCGATGCCAGCCAGGTGAACGGCCCGGCAATGAAAACCTGGTTGGCCTTCTGGGCCTCCAGCATGCACCAGCCCGATTTGCACAGGTTGCAGCGGATCAACGACCACCGCTTGTATTCCAACCTGTGTTGCCAGTTCCGCCGTGCCCTGCCGCTCTACCATGCGCGCAAGGCAGCTCGCGGCCTGGCGGCTTTGATCGACGGTTTGTGGTTGCGTGGTGCCTTGTCGGGTGATGCGTTCGATACCGACCAGGCGATACGGATCGCTTACGAATACATGGATCTACAACTGGCTAAGCAGGAGCGCCAGAGCACAAAAGACACGCTCGGTCCCTGACCCGCCACTGATCAACGTGTCCTGAACTTCGGGATACGTCCGGTGGTCAAGCCCACTACTTAATGCACTTGCGAGGACACTATGGCCCGTTTCGGACTGCAAAAACTCTACATCGACGGCGGCTACACCGATGCCGGCAGCGACGCTACCTTCGATGCCATCAACCCGGCCAACGGTGAAGTTCTCGCACAAGTGCAACGTGCGACCTTTGACGACGTGGAACGCGCCGTGGTCAGCGCCGAAAAAGGCCAGAAGATCTGGGCCGCCATGACCGCCATGGAGCGTTCGCGCATCCTGCGTCGTGCCGTGGAAATCCTCCGCGAGCGCAACGACGAACTGGCCGCTCTGGAAACCCTGGACACCGGTAAAGCCTTCTCCGAAACCAAGTACGTGGACATCGTCACCGGCGCCGACGTGCTGGAATACTACGCAGGCCTGGTACCGGCCATCGAAGGCGAGCAGATCCCGCTGCGCACCACATCCTTCGTCTACACCCGCCGCGAGCCGCTGGGCGTGGTCGCCGGCATCGGCGCCTGGAACTACCCGATCCAGATCGCCCTGTGGAAATCCGCGCCAGCCCTGGCCGCCGGCAACGCAATGATCTTCAAGCCCAGCGAAGTCACCTCGCTGACCACCCTGAAACTGGCCGAGATCTACACCGAAGCCGGCGTACCGGCGGGCGTGTTCAACGTCCTGACCGGCAGCGGCCGTGAAGTCGGCACCTGGCTGACCGAGCACCCGCGCATCGAGAAAGTCTCCTTCACCGGCGGCACCGACACCGGCAAGAAGGTCATGGCCAGCGCTTCCAGCTCGTCGCTCAAAGACGTGACCATGGAACTGGGCGGCAAGTCGCCGCTGATCATCTTCGACGACGCCGATCTGGATCGCGCCGCCGACACCGCCATGATGGCCAACTTCTACAGCTCCGGTCAGGTCTGCACCAACGGCACTCGCGTGTTCGTGCCAAGCCACCTGAAAGCCGCTTTCGAAGCCAAGATCGCCGAGCGCGTTGCGCGCATCCGCATCGGCAACCCGGAAGACGAAAACACCAACTTCGGTCCGCTGGTCAGCTTCCAGCACATGGAAAGCGTGCTGGGCTACATCGCCAAGGGCAAGGAAGAAGGTGCCCGCGTACTGTGCGGCGGCGAGCGCCTGACCGACGGCGAATTCGCCAAGGGTGCCTTCGTTGCGCCAACCGTGTTCACCGACTGCACCGACGACATGACCATCGTCCGTGAAGAAATCTTCGGCCCGGTGATGGCGATCCTGACCTACGAAACCGAGGAAGAAGTGATCCGCCGTGCCAACGACACCGACTTCGGCCTGGCCGCCGGTATCGTCACCAAGGATCTGAACCGCGCCCACCGCGTGATTCATCAGCTCGAAGCCGGTATCTGCTGGATCAACGCCTGGGGCGAATCCGACGCCAAGATGCCGGTTGGCGGCTACAAGCAGTCGGGTGTTGGCCGTGAGAACGGCATCAGCTCGCTGAACAACTTCACCCGCATCAAGTCGGTACAGGTCGAGCTGGGCGACTACGCCTCGGTGTTCTAAGCAGCCGCTAGCAGCCAGCTACAAGCGGCAAGCCAGGGCAACAGCCTGGCTTGCCGCCTGCTCCTCATTCAATGCCAAGCCCGCTTCGCTGCCTTTAACTTGCAGCTTGAAGCTTGAGGCTTGCAGCTCTCCACGGAGGCTCCAATGGCCCAAGAATTCGATTACATCATCATCGGTGCCGGCTCGGCCGGTAACACCCTGGCGACCCGTCTGACTGAAGACGAGGGCGTCACCGTCCTGCTGCTGGAAGCCGGCGGCCCGGACTACCGTTTCGACTTCCGGACCCAGATGCCGGCGGCCCTGGCCTTCCCTCTGCAAGGCCGGCGCTACAACTGGGCCTACGAGACCGACCCGGAGCCACACATGGACGGTCGGCGCATGGAGTGCGGTCGCGGCAAGGGCCTGGGCGGCTCGTCGCTGATCAACGGCATGTGCTACATCCGCGGCAACGCCATGGACTACGACGGTTGGGCCAAACTGCCAGGCCTGGAAGACTGGACCTACCTGGACTGCCTGCCGTACTTCCGCAAGGCGGAAACCCGTGACATCGGCCCCAACGACTACCACGGTGGCGAAGGCCCGGTCAGCGTGACCACGCCCAAGGCCGGCAACAACCCGCTGTTCCACGCCATGGTCGAAGCCGGCGTGCAGGCCGGGTACCCGCGTACCGAAGACCTGAACGGCTACCAGCAGGAAGGCTTCGGCCCGATGGACCGTACCGTCACCCCCAAAGGCCGTCGCTCCAGCACTGCCCGTGGCTACCTGGACATCGCCAAGAAACGTTCGACCCTGACCATCGTCACCCACGCCCTGACCGACAAGATCCTCTTCGAGGGCAAGCGCGCCGTGGGCGTGAGCTACCTGCAAGGCAGCACCGAAGAGCGCGTGGAAGCCCGCGCCCGCAAGGAAGTGATCGTCAGCTCCGGCGCCATCGCCTCGCCGCAACTGCTGCAACGCTCCGGCGTCGGCCCGCGGGCCCTGCTGGAAAGCCTGGACATTCCGGTGGTTCACGACCTGCCGGGCGTCGGCGAGAACCTGCAGGACCACCTGGAGCTGTACCTGCAGTACGCCTGCACCCAGCCCGTTTCGCTGTACCCATCGCTGCTGTGGTGGAACCAGCCGGCCATCGGTGCCGAGTGGCTGTTCAACGGCACCGGCATCGGCGCCAGCAACCAGTTCGAAGCCGGCGGTTTCATCCGCACCCGTCCGGAATTCGCCTGGCCGAACATCCAGTACCACTTCCTGCCGGTGGCGATTAACTACAACGGCAGCAACGGCGTGAAAGAGCACGGTTTCCAGGCGCACATGGGCTCCATGCGCTCGCCGAGCCGTGGTCGCGTGCAGCTCAAGTCCAAGGACCCGCGCCAGCACCCGAGCATCCTCTTCAACTACATGGCCACCGAGCAGGACTGGCAGGAATTCCGCGACGGCATCCGCCTGACCCGGGAAATCATGCAGCAGCCGGCCCTGGATGCCTTCCGCGGTCGCGAGATCAGCCCGGGTATCGAAGTGCAAACCGATGAGCAGCTGGACAAGTTCATCCGCGAGCACGCCGAGACCGCGTTCCACCCGTCCTGCTCGTGCAAGATGGGCACCGACGACATGGCGGTAGTCGACGGCCAGGGTCGCGTGCACGGCATGCAGGGCCTGCGCGTGGTGGATGCCTCGATCATGCCGATCATCACCACCGGCAACCTCAACGCGCCGACCATCATGATGGCCGAGAAAATCGCCGACAAGATCCGTGGCCGTCAGCCGCTGCCCCGCAGCAAGGCCGACTACTACGTAGCCGGCGACGCTCCGGTACGTGGCAAGCCGCTGCGCGACGTCACTGCGACCGCCCAGTAAGCGACACGGGCGCCGACCGCAAGGGTCGGCGCCCTGCTTCACTTCCCCGCCTCCCCCCAGAACTACATCCTTGATCGCAGCCTCCGGCAGCGGCTACAGTTCTGCAACTTGCACATCCCCTTCGCCCCTGAGCCCATCAGCCTCTACACCTGTAGAAGCCAGCTTGCTGGCGAAACGCGCCAGCCCGCTCGCGCGCCTCACAAGGAGGTCCCCCATGTTCGACTTTCACCCCCAGCTCAAGCAGCGCTTCGCTGCCTTGCGCACGGGCGCAGAATTCTTTTCCCTGCGCTATGTGCGCGAGTCGAACCAGTACCTGTCGGTACGCAAGAACATCGCCGAACCACCGAGCCTGGGCCGTGACGAAGGGGCGATGCTGACCGTGCGGGTACGTGGCGTGGAAGCCTACGCCGCCACCAACGACCTGTCGCAACGTGGCCTGCAGGCAGCCCTCGAGCGGGCCGAGCAACAGGCCCGGGTGATTGCCGCCCACGCCCTGCTGGACCTGCGCGAGCAGCCGGTGTCCAGCCACCGCGGGGACTACCTTTCGCCGAACCTGGAGCAAGCATTTCCGTCCCTCAGCGACTGCTACCAGTTGCTGGGCGACGAGTCGGCCTCGGTGCCCAAGGATGAACGCCTGGTGAACTGGCAAGTGGGCATCGGCGTGACCCAGGTCGAGCAGATCTACCTCAACAGCGCCGGCGCCGAGCTGCGCCAGGCCCAGCGCTTCGTCTACCCGGGCCTGGACGTGACCGCCTACGACGGCAGCGACAGCCAGACCCGCAGCCTGGGCCGGGAAAACTTCGGCCAGCAGGGCGCCGGCGATGTGATCAGCCGCTGCGGCCTGCTGGGGGCCGCGCCCCGAGTGGCCGACCAGGCCCTGCAACTGCTGCTGGCGCCGAACACCCCGCAAGGCCAGCGCGACCTGCTGCTGATGCCGGACCAGATGATGCTGCAGATCCACGAATCCATCGGTCACCCCCTGGAGCTGGACCGCATTCTGGGCGACGAACGCAACTACGCCGGCACCAGCTTCGTCAAACAGGAAGACTTCGGCCGCCTGCAATACGGCTCCTCCCTGCTCAACGTGACCTTCGACCCACAGATCCCCGAGGAACTGGCCAGCTACAGCCATGACGACGACGGCAGCGCCGCCAGCAAACAGTTCCTGATCCGCGAAGGGCTGCTGGTGCGGCCGCTGGGCAGCGCCCTGTCGCAATACCGCAGCGGCCTCGACGGGGTTGCCAACAGCCGCGCCAGCAGCTGGAACCGCGCCCCCATCGACCGCATGGCCAACCTCAACGTCGAGCCCGGCGACCAGCCCCTGGACCGCCTGATCGGCCAGATCGAGCACGGCATCCTGATGTCCACCAACCGTTCCTGGTCCATCGACGATGCGCGCAACAAGTTCCAGTTCGGCTGCGAATGGGGCCAGCTGATCGAGAACGGCGAGCTCAAGGGCGTGGTCAAGAACCCCAACTACCGGGGCATTTCCGCGCAGTTCTGGCGCAACCTCAGCGCGGTGGGCGATCGCAGCACCTTCCAGGTCCTGGGCACGCCCAACTGCGGCAAGGGCGAACCCAACCAGGTGATCCGCGTGGGCCATGCTTCGCCGGCCTGCGTGTTCAGCAAGATTGACGTATTTGGAGGAGATGCCTGATGACCAGGACGATGAATCAGGCCGAGCAGTTCAAGGACCTGGTGCAATGGCTGCGGGAAGCGATCAGGGCGCCGGAGCAGTTCACCCTCAGCTACTCGGCCGAAGCCTCGGAGTTCATCCGCTTCAACCACGCCAAGGTGCGCCAGGCGGGGCAGGTGCAACAGGCCAGCCTGCGTTTCAAGCTGATCGAGGAGGGCCGTCACGCCGACCTGGACATCACCCTGAGCAATGACCCCGAGGTGGATCGCCAGCGCCTGGCCGAAGGCTTGCAACAGCTGCGGGACACCTTGGCGCTGCTGCCGGTGGACCCCTACCTGATGCTCAACCACAGCCAGTGGCAATCCCATCACGTACAGGAACACCCGCTGCCCGGCAGCGAGCAGGTGGTGGCGCAGATCGGCCGCGCGGCGGCGGGCCTGGATCTGGTGGGCATCTACGCCGCCGGCCCCATCAGTCGCGGCTTCGCCAGCTCCGCCGGGGCTTTCGGCTGGCACCAGGCCAATAGCTTCAATTTCGACTTCAGCCTGTTCCACGCCAACGGCGAAGCGGTGAAGGCCAGCTATGCCGGACACGCCTGGGACAGCGACGCCTTTGCCCAGCGCTTCGATCAGGCCCGCCAGCAATTGGAATTTCTCGGCCGCCCGCTGCGCACCCTGGCGCCCGGGCAATACCGGGCCTACCTGGCACCGGCGGCCCTGGAGGAAATCATGGGCATGCTGGCCTGGGGCGGTTTCTCGGCCCAATCGATTGCCAGCAAGCACAGCCCCTTGCAGAAACTCTATGCCGGCGACGCCGCCCTGAGCCCGCTGATAGCCCTCGACGAACAGGTCAGCGGCTCCCTGAGCCCGGCGTTTTCCGACGAAGGCTATCCGCGCAGCGACCTGTCGCTGATCGCCCGGGGCGCGGCCAATGACCGCTTGATCAACTCCCGCAGCGCCGCCGAATACGGCCTGAGCAGCAACGGCGCCGGCAGCGGCGAATACCCCAGCGCGCTGAACATGGCGGCGGGCCAGCTCGCCCAGCAGGAGGTCCTCAAGCAGCTGGGCACCGGCCTGTACATCAGCAACCTGTGGTACCTGAACTACTCGGACCTGCCGGCAGCGCGCCTGACCGGCATGACCCGCTTCGCCACCTTCTGGGTGGAAAACGGCGAGATCCAGGCCCCGGTCAGCACCATGCGTTTCGACGACAGCGTCTACAGCCTGCTGGGTTCGCAACTGGAGGCCCTGACGGCGCAACGGGAACTGCTGCTTTCGGCCAGTACCTACGGCCAGCGCCAGACCGCCTCGATGCACCTGCCCGGAGCACTGATCAGCCGCCTGACCCTGACCTTGTGAAATGAGCTTCAAGCTGCAAGCCACACGCTTGCAGCTTGAAGCTGGCCACTTAACGCTGCCCTGACTGAGGTCCCATGCCCGAACGCTCGCCGCTCGACGCCACCACCGCCCGCTGGCTGCCCTGGGTGGTGGCCATCGCCTTCTTCATGCAGTCCCTGGACGGCACCATCCTCAACACCGCACTGCCGGCCATGGCCCAGGACCTGGCGGAAGACCCGCTGCGCATGCAGGGGGTGATCATCGCCTACATGCTCACCGTGGCCCTGCTGATCCCGGCCTCGGGCTGGATCGCCGACCGCTTCGGCACCAAGAAGATCTTCTTCGGCGCCATTTTGCTGTTCAGCGTCGGTTCGCTGCTGTGCGCCCTGTCCAACACCCTGAGCCAACTGATCGGCGCCCGGGTGATCCAGGGCCTGGGCGGGGCACTGATGCTGCCGGTGGGCCGGCTGGTGGTGCTGCGGGCCTACCCGCGCTCGGAGCTGGTACGGATCATGGGCTTCATTACCATTCCGGGGCTGTTGGGGCCGTTGATCGGCCCGACCATGGGCGGCTGGATGGTGCAGTACCTGACCTGGCACTGGATCTTCCTGATCAACCTGCCGGTGGGGGCTGTGGGCTGCTACGCGGTATGGCGCTTCATTCCCGACCTGCGGGGCAGCGAACGCACGCGCTTCGACGGCCTGGGCTTTGTGCTGTTCGGCGCGGCGATGGTGCTGATCACCATCGCCATGGAAGGCCTGGGTGAACTGCACCTGCCGCACCTGCGGGTGATGTTGCTGCTGTTTGGCGGCCTGGCCTGCCTGGCGGCCTACTGGCTGCGGGCCGGACATGTCGATAACCCGCTGTTCGCCCCGTCGCTGTTCAAGGTCCGGACCTTTGCCGTGGGCATCCTCGGCAACCTGTTCGCCCGCCTCGGCAGCGGAGCCCTGCCGTTCCTGGTGCCCCTGCTGCTGCAAGTGGCCCTGGGCTACTCGCCATCCCAGGCCGGGATGAGCATGCTGCCCCTGGCGGCCGCGGCCATGGTGGCCAAGTCCATTGCCCGCCCCCTGATCGAGCGCCTGGGCTACCGCATCGTGCTGACCGGCAACACCCTGGCCCTGGGCCTGATGCTGGCGAGCATGGGGCTGGTCAGCGAACAAACGCCCTACCCGCTGCTGCTGGCCATGCTGGCGGTACTGGGAGCGATCAACTCGCTGCAGTTCACGGCCATGAACACCGTGACCCTGATCGACCTCGACGATGCCGCCGCCAGCAGCGGCAACAGCCTGCTGTCGGTGGTGGCGCAACTGTCCCTGAGCCTCGGGGTGGCCTGTGCCGGTGCACTGCTGGGTGGCTTCACCGCACAAGTGGGCAATGACGGCGTGGACACCGTGCTCGGTGCCTTCCAACTGACGTTCCTCACCGTAGGCATCATGGCGATGCTGGCCGCGGCAATCTTCCTCCAGCTGTCGCCCACCGACGGCCGTCGCGCACGCAAGGTCGAGGAACAGCACATCGAACACTGAACCCACATACCTCTCCCCGTAGGAGCCGGCTTGCCGGCGAAGAGGCCCTTGAGCCTTGCGTCCGCCTTCGCTGGCCAGCCAGCTCCTACCCAGAACCGCCCCTGCGCGGTTGCTCGTCCAGAATTTGCAGGTTGTGGGAGCGGGACTGATACACTGCGCGACATTTTGTTTTGCAGGCCAGTCCCGTGACCACCATTGCCACCGCTTTTAATACTTTGCCCCTGTCTCCCGCCATGCTGGCTAACCTCGACTCCCTCGGTTATGCCCAGATGACGCCGATCCAGGCGCAAAGCTTGCCGGTGATTCTCAAGGGCATGGACCTGATCGCCCAGGCCAAGACCGGCAGCGGCAAGACCGCAGCCTTCGGCATCGGCCTGCTGAACCCGATCAACCCGCGCTACTTCGGCTGCCAGGCCCTGGTGATCTGTCCGACCCGCGAGCTGGCCGACCAGGTGGCCAAGGAAATCCGTCGCCTGGCCCGCGCCGAAGACAACATCAAGGTCCTGACCCTGTGCGGCGGCGTCTCCTTCGGCCCGCAGATCGCCTCCCTGGAACACGGCGCGCACATCATCGTCGGCACCCCGGGGCGTATCCAGCAACACCTGCGCAAGGGTTCGCTGGTGCTCGACGGCCTGAACACGCTGATCCTCGACGAAGCCGACCGCATGCTCGACATGGGTTTCTACGACGCCATCGAAGACATCATCGAGCAGACCCCGTCGCGCCGGCAGACCCTGCTGTTCTCCGCCACGTACCCGGTGGGCATCAAGCAGCTGGCGTCGAAATTCATGCGTGATCCGCAGACGGTGAAAGCCGAAGCGTTCCACGACGACACGCAGATCGAACAGCGTTTCTACGAGATTTCCCCGGAAGAACGCATGAGCGCTGTGACCAAAGTCCTGCACCACTTCCGCCCGGCTTCCTGCGTCGCCTTCTGCTTCACCAAGCAGCAGGTGCAGGAAACCGTCGATCACCTGACCTCCAAAGGCATTTCCGCCGTCGGCCTGCATGGCGATCTGGAACAGCGTGACCGCGATCAGGTGCTGGCGATGTTCGCCAACCGCAGTACGTCGGTGCTGGTCGCCACCGACGTGGCCGCCCGCGGCCTGGACATCGATGCGCTGGACATGGTGATCAACGTCGAGCTGGCCCGCGATTCGGAAATCCACATTCACCGCGTCGGCCGTACCGGTCGCGCTGGCGAAAAAGGCATCGCGGTCAGCCTCGTCGCACCGTCCGAAGCCCATCGCGCGCAAGCCATCGAGCAGTTGCAGAAAACCCCGCTGAACTGGGATCAGATCGACAACCTCAAGTCCCAGGGCGGCGCCCCGCTGCAGCCACCGATGAGCACCCTGTGCATCGCCGGCGGGCGCAAGGACAAAGTGCGTCCGGGCGATATTCTAGGTGCACTGACTGGCGACGCCGGGATCCCGGGCGCCCAGGTCGGCAAGATTGCGATCTTCGACTTCCAGTCGTATGTGGCGGTTGATCGCAGCGTGGTCATGCAGGCCCTGCAACGTTTGAACAACGGCAAGATCAAGGGCCGTTCGCTGCGCGTGCGCGTCCTCTAACCCCACCGCCCCTACACAAATTTGTGCGAGGACTCCGTTTTGCGTTCTACCGAAGTCGTGATCATCGGCGCTGGCGCCGCCGGCCTGATGTGCGCCCTGACCGCGGCCGGCCGGGGCCGCCAGGTGCTGTTGCTGGACCACGCCAACAAGGCCGGCAAGAAAATCCTGATGTCCGGCGGTGGTCGCTGCAATTTCACCAACATGTACACCGAGCCCGCCAACTTCCTTTCGCAGAACCCGCATTTCTGCAAATCGGCCCTGGCCCGCTACACCCAGTGGGACTTCATCGGCCTGGTGGCCAAGCACGGCGTGCCCTACCACGAGAAGAAACTCGGCCAGCTGTTCTGCGATAACAAGTCCAGCGACATCCTCGGCATGCTGCTCGACGAATGCGATCAGGTCGGCGTCGAGCTGCGCCTGGACACCTCGATCCAGCAGATCGAAAAGCTTGAGTCCGGCTACCTGCTGCAGACCACCCTGGGCGCGGTGCAGTGCCAGTCCCTGGTGATCGCCACCGGCGGCCTGTCGATCCCGACCCTGGGCGCTACCGGTTTTGGCTATCAGGTCGCCAAGCAGTTCGGCCATGAACTGCTGCCGACCCGTGCCGGCCTGGTGCCGTTCACCATCACCGACCAGCTCAAGGAACTGTGCAGCGAGTTGTCGGGCACCTCGGTGGACTGTCTGGTGAGCTGCAACGAGCAGAGCTTTCGCGAGAACATCCTGTTCACTCATCGGGGCCTCAGCGGCCCGGCGATCCTGCAGATTTCCTCTTACTGGCAACCCGGCGACAGTGTCGAGATCAACCTGCTGCCAGACCACGACGCCCTCGGCTGGCTGCAACAGCAGCAGGCCGAGCGCCCCAACAGCGAGCTGAAAACCCTGCTGGGGGAAATCTTCACCAAGAAGATGGCCGGCCTGCTGGCCGAGCACTGGTTCGTCTCCAAGCCGATGAAGCAGTACACCCCGGCGGAGCTGGCGGACGTGGCGCAGAAACTCGGCAGCTGGCAGCTGGTGCCGGCGGGCACCGAAGGCTACCGCACCGCCGAAGTGACCCTGGGCGGGGTCGATACCCGCGAGGTGTCGTCCAAGACCATGGAATCGCTGAAGAGCCCGGGGCTGTATTTCATCGGTGAAGTGCTGGACGTCACCGGCCACCTGGGCGGCTTCAACTTCCAGTGGGCCTGGGCCTCGGGCTACGCGGCGGCGCAGTACGTCTGAGCCGCTGTGTGTCCCTGTAGGCGCTGCCGCAGGCTGCGAACGCCCCGAAGGGGCGCGGCGATCCAATGTCCGCCGAGGTCCCGCGGACCTGTCGCAGCCTACGGCAGCGGCTACAGGCGCCCGACCGGCAACGGCAACAGAATTTGCCGGCGGATGTGACGACGGCATTGCGCCGTCGTCAATACTGGCTCAATTTAGCTGCATCGCCCCGGAAGGCCTGTCCCACTCCATGTCATCGACCTCTTTTCGTCAGTCTCTGCGCCGCCTCTGGGCGCTGGATAAATTCAGCTACAGCGTGCGGGTATTCATCGCCCTGACCGGCAGCATGGCGCTGTGCTGGTATCAGGATGAAATGGGCCTGCTGATCCCGCTGTTTCTCGGCATCATCGCCAGCGCCCTGGCGGAAACCGACGACAGCTGGCAAGGCCGGCTCAATGCCCTGGCCGTGACCCTGGTGTGCTTCAGCATTGCCGCGCTGTCGGTGGAACTGCTGTTCCCCTACCCCTGGATCTTCGCCATCGCCCTGGCCCTGGCCAGCTTCGGCCTGACCATGCTCGGGGCACTGGGGGAACGTTATGGCGCCATTGCCTCGGCGACCCTGATTCTCTCGGTCTACACCATGATCGGCGTGGACCAGCGCGGCGGCGCGGTGATCGACTTCTGGCACGAGCCGGTGCTGCTGGTGGCCGGCGCCGCCTGGTACGGCCTGCTCTCGGTGCTGTGGCAGGCACTGTTTTCCAACCAGCCGGTGCAGCAGAGCCTGGCCCGGCTGTTTCGCGAGCTGGGCTTCTACCTCAAGCTCAAGTCGTCGCTGTTCGAGCCGATCCGCCAACTGGATGTGGAGGCCCGGCGCCTGGAACTGGCCCAGCAAAACGGCAAGGTGGTGGCGGCCCTCAACGCGGCCAAGGAGATCATCCTGCACCGGGTCGGCAATGGTCGGCCGGGATCGAAGGTCAGTCGCTACCTGAAGCTGTATTTCCTCGCCCAGGACATCCACGAGCGCGCCAGCTCGTCCCACTACCCGTACAACGCCCTGGCCGACGCCTTCTTCCACAGCGACGTGCTGTTCCGCTGCCAGCGCCTGCTGCGCCAGCAGGGCAAGGCCTGCCGCGCCCTGGCCGAATCCATCCAGTTGCGCCAGCCCTTCGTCTACGACGCCAGCTTCGCCGAGGCCCTGAGCGACCTGCATGCCTCCCTGGAACACTTGCGCATCCAGAGCAACCCGGCCTGGCGCGGGCTGTTGCGTTCGCTGCGGGCCCTGGCGGCGAACCTCGGCACCCTCGACCGCCTGCTCAGCGACGCCAGCAACCCCGACGCCCTGGCCGACGCCACCGACAGCAGCCTGCTGGATCGCTCGCCACGCAATCTCAAGGATGTCTGGACCCGCCTGCGCACCCAGCTGACGCCGACTTCGCTGCTGTTCCGCCATGCCCTGCGCCTGCCCCTGGCGTTGAGCATCGGCTATGGCATGGTGCACCTGATCCACCCGTCCCAGGGCTACTGGATCATCCTCACCACGCTGTTCGTCTGCCAGCCCAACTACGGCGCCACCCGGCGCAAGCTGGGCCAGCGGATCGTCGGCACGGCGATCGGCCTGACGCTGGCCTGGGCGCTGTTCGACCTGTTCCCCAGCCCCCTGGTGCAGTCGTTGTTCGCCATCGCCGCCGGGGTGGTGTTCTTCACCAACCGCACCACCCGCTACACCCTGGCCACGGCCGCCATCACCCTGATGGTGCTGTTCTGCTTCAACCAGGTGGGCGACGGTTACGGGCTGTTCCTGCCGCGGCTGTTCGATACCCTGCTGGGCAGCCTGATCGCCGGGCTGGCGGTGTTCCTGTTCCTGCCGGATTGGCAGGGCCGGCGCCTGAACAAGGTGCTGGCCAACACCCTGACCTGCAACAGCATCTACCTGCGCCAGATCATGCAGCAGTACGCCGCCGGCAAGAGCGACGACCTGGCCTACCGCCTGGCCCGGCGCAACGCCCACAACGCCGATGCGGCGCTGTCCACCACCCTGGCCAACATGCTCATGGAACCGGGGCATTTCCGTAAGGAGGCCGACGTGGGCTTCCGCTTCCTGGTGCTGTCCCACACCCTGCTCAGCTACCTGTCGGGCCTGGGCGCACACCGGGAGACCCAACTGCCGGGCGAAGTGCGCGAGCATCTGATCAATGGCGCGGGCGTCAGTCTGGCGGCGAGCATCGATGAAATCGCCCAGGGCCTGGCCAACAAGACCCCGATCGCCATCCAGAGCGATGCCGAGGAAGCGCTGGCCAATGAGCTGGAGCAGATGCCGGATGAGATCGACGAAGGCCAGCGCCTGGTGCAGACCCAGCTGGCATTGATCTGTCGCCAGCTGGGCCCGTTGCGGACCCTGGCGGCGCACCTGATCAAGGCAGCTTAAGAGCAGCGGCAAGCTTCAAGCCACAAGCGGCAAGCACTGCGTGAACGGCTCTAGCCTGCCGCTTGCAGCTTGCCGCTGCCCCTCTTACATGCCGTGCTGGCGCAGCAGGCGGTCGTAGCTGCCGTCGGCCTTCATGGCGGCAATCTCCCGGTCGAACCGCGCCACAATCTGCGCATGCTCGGGATTCTTCAGGCTCACCAGGATATGCAGGCTGTTCTCGCTCAACGGCTTGGGCAGGAACTCCACGGCGTTGCGCACCCGCGGTGACTCGCGGGCCAGGTAGTAACGGGCGACGTATTCATCTTCCAGGGTCAGCTTGACCCGGTCCGCCGCCAGCATGCGCACCGCCATGGCGAAGTTGTGCACCGGGACCTTCTGCAGGTCCGGGTCATTGTCGAACTCCGGGGAATAGGCATAGCCGCGCACCACGGCCACCGGGTACTCGTGCAACTGCTTGAGGTTGTTGTATTCCAGCGGGGCGTCCTTGCGCTTGATGAAGCGCACCCGGTTGATCATGTACTCCGCGGAGAACTGCCCCAGCTGGGTGCGCTCCTTGTTGTACCAGGCATTGACCAGCACGTCGTAGCGACCCTCGCCGATGCCCAGCAGGGCCCGGGCCCAGGGCACCTGTTCGAACTCGCTGGCATAGCCGGCGCGGGACAGGGCGGTACTGACGATGTCGGTGGCCACGCCACCATTGACCAGGGTCGCGTCAGTAAAGGGAGGCCAGGCGTCAGCGACCAGTCGCAACTTCTCCGCAGAAGCGCTGTGGCCCAGCAACAGCAATCCGATCAAGGCTAACGCTCGATGCAATCGCAGCATGCTAATAGATCCTTAGCGGGCACAGAGCCCGGCGCTTTCCAGCCCACACCCAAGGGTGGCGACCCACGCTCGACGGCTCGCCCCAGGTCCTAACATTAGCTCATCAACGCCAATGCACAGGACTTGAAAACAGATTACACAAAGAAGACAAACGGCGGTTAGCGCAGTAATGGCATTTTGACCTATCTCACAGAAACAACTTCACCGCGCCAAGCCACAAGACATCCTCGGGCGATGTGCCTAGTATTTCGCGCAGCACTTTCTAGAGGAGTTGGAAATGACCATCGAATGGGTCTGCAAGCATCACACCGATCTGGGCAAGGAGCAGCTGTACGCCATCCTGCAACTGCGTACCGAAGTCTTCGTCGTGGAACAGAAATGCCCCTATCAAGAGGTCGACGGCCGCGACCTGGAGGGCGACACCTGTCACCTGATGGCCTGGGACGGTGACCGGCTGGTGGCTTACCTGCGCCTGCTGGACCCCATCTCCCAGGGCGGTGACGTGGTCATCGGCCGCGTGCTCATCGCTGAACAGGCGCGAGGCCAGGGCCTGGGCCACACCCTGATGGAACAGGGACTGAAGCAGGCCGAACGGCATTGGCCCGACACCCCGATCTACCTCTCGGCCCAGGCTCACTTGCAGGCCTACTACGGCCGCTACGGTTTCGTGGTGGCGGGCGAGGAGTACCTGGAAGACGATATTCCACACATCGGCATGCGCCGGCCCTGAGCCTCAGGGATAGCCCAGCACGGCCTTGATCTGCCGCAGGTTGGGCTCGATCCAGCCCTTGTCGATGGCGCCCCAGTTGTGAATCCGATAGCGCCCGGCGTGATTGCGGGCGCCATCTTGCTGTTCGAATTCGCAGAGAATATCCAGGTCCGCCAGGGCGGCGATGGTGTCCTGGGCGGTGCGCCGGGGCATGCCGGTGACTTCGGTGAGGGCCGGTACGCTGCTGGCCAGCCCGCTGTCGATCAGATACGCCACATACAGACGGCGGTAGAAACTGCTCTTGGTCTTGCTTACATCCATCGCCCACTCCCTATTGCCATGAATTAATCCGCCGTCCCCGACCTGGCCTGCAGGTCGCGCCAGGTCAGGTAGACCCGCAGGTCGAATTCCAGCTGGTGATAGCCCGGCAGCATGTGCTCGCAGAGCTTGTAGAACGCCTTGTTGTGTTCCGATTCCTTGAAGTGCGCCAACTCGTGCACCACGATCATCCGCAAAAACTCCGGCGCCGCCTCCTTGAACAGCGAGGCAATGCGGATCTCCTTCTTGGCCTTGAGCTTGCCGCCCTGCACCCGGGACACCGTGGTGTGCAGGCCAAGGGCGCGGTGGGTCAGGTCCAGGCGGTTGTCAAACAGCACCTTGTCGATGGCCGGCGCGTTGCGCAGGTACTCCTGCTTCAGCTCCAGGGCGTAGCTGTACAGCGCCTTGTCGCTCTGCACCGAATGCTTGTGCGGATAACGCCCTGTGAGGTACTCCCCGAGCCGATCTTCGACGATCAGTTGACGCACTTGCTGTTGCAGGGCGACGGGATAGGCCTGGAGGTATTTGAGTGCGGTCATGGGGGGGCAGCGCAAGGTACGAAGGACGCCAGTGTAGCGAATTCAGGCCGGCAACGCGCTCCAGTCAAAGGGCTGGGCAAACTGGCTGGCGCTGGCGGCGGTCAGCGGCCGAGCCACCAGGAACCCCTGCACGTATTCGCAGCCGTTGGCCTTGAGCCATTGGTACTGCTCGTGGGTTTCCACGCCTTCGGCGATCACCAGCAAGCCGAACTGCTTGCACAGGTCGATCACGCTGCGGGCGATGGCGGCGTCCCGCGGCGAGGTCAGCAGGCGGGCGATCAGGTGCCGGTCGAGCTTGAGGGTGTCCAGTTGCAGGTCGCGCAGATAGGCCAGGCAACAACTGCCCGAGCCGAAATCGTCCAGGGCCACCCGCACCCCCAGTTGATGCAACTGCTGCAACTGCTTGCGGGTCTCGGCCAGGTTCTGGGTCAACGCTGCCTCGGTGACCTCCACTTCCAGCTGGCGCGGCTGCAAGCCATGGCGCACCAGCACCTGGCGCAATTCATTGGCCAGATTGGGCATGCCGAACTGGGTGGCGCTGAGACTGACGCCCAGCACCAGATCGGGGCTGAACACCTGCTCCCAGTCCTTGCGCTGGGCCGCCCCCTGTTGATAGATCCAACTGCCCAGGCGACTGATCAGCCGCGCCTCTTCCAGCAGCGGCAGGAACAGCCCCGGCGGCACATCGCCAACACTTGGGTGACGCCAGCGCAGCAAGGCCTCGAAGCCGCGCAAACGGCCATCGGCAATGGCCACCTGAGGCTGATACACCAGGGTGAATTCCTTGCGCTCCACGGCGCTGCGCACGCTTTCCTCGAGCATCAGCCGGGAACGTGCTCGGCCATTCATCTCGTGATCGTAGTAGCGGTACTGCTGGCGCCCCGCACGCTTGGCTTCGTACATGGCGATGTCTGCCGCCCGCAGCAGGCCGTCCAGGTTGGAGCCGCAGTCGGGATAGATGGCGATGCCGATGCTGGCGCCCAGCACCACCTCCAGGCCGTCGATCTGCTGGCTGATGGACAGGCGCTCGATCAGCTTCTCGGCGACTTTCGCCGCCTGCTCGGGGAAGCTCAGTTCCAGCAGGGCAGTGAACTCGTCACCGCCCATGCGCCCGAGGATGTCGAAGGAATGCAGGCACTCCTTCAACTGCTCGGACACCCAGCGCAGCACCCGGTCGCCGGCATCGTGCCCCAGGGAGTCGTTGACCCGCTTGAAGCCGTCAAGATCCAGGTAGAGCAGGACCAGGGTCTTGCCCGGACGATCACTGCGCAACAGGATGTTTTCCACCGTCTGGTAGAAACCGCGGCGGTTGAGCAGCCCCGTGAGCGGGTCGGTGACCGCCTGATACTCCAGTTGCTGGTGCAGGTGGCGCACTTCGGACATGTCCAGCAGGGTCACCACCATGGCCTTCTGCTCGCTGGGCAAGGGCGCACAGGACAGCGCCACGCTGAGCTGCTGGCCAGGCACTGTACGCAGCAGAGCATCATGCAGGCGGTAGGTCTGCCCGCGTCGATAGCAGGCCAGGAGCTCGGATTCGCTCCAGTCGGGAACATGGGGCTTTTGCAGGTAGTCGAGGAACAGCGAGCCCTCCAGCTCTTTCACCTGGGCATTGAGCAAGCGCGAAACCGCCGGATTGGCGTAGCGCACCAGTCCGCCCTCGTCCACCACCAGGATGCCTTCGGCTGCGTTGTCCAGCACCGAGGCGTTGAACGCCCGCGCCACTTCCAGATCGTGACTGAGCTGCTGCAGGGCCCGACGATTGCGCTGGTGCTCCAGCAGCGCCTGGACCTTGGGCTTGAGGATCTGCGGGTCGAACGGCTTGAACAGGTAATCCACCGCACCGCTGGCATAGCCCTTGATCACGGCATCCTGGGACTGTTCGTTGGCGGTGAGGAAGATGATCGGAGTCAAACGCGTGCGCTGGCTGCCGCGCATCAGGCGGGCCACTTCGAAACCATCCATGCCGGGCATCTGCACATCCAGCAGGACCAGATCCACTTCATGCTCGAGCAGCAGGCCCAGGGCCTCAAGACCGGAGGCCGCGGTCATCACCCGCCAGTCCTGGCGCTGCAACAGTGCCCGCATGCTCAGGAGGTTTTCAGGATAGTCATCAACGATCAGAAGAGTGGAGTCGCCTTCGAAGGCCTCCGGTTGCACGCATTCCATGCTGCTTCTCTTGTCTGTAGTAAGACTGAACGGGTGAGAAAACCTGACAAATCTGTGGACCACTCTAGACCCGGATCCTGAAAAGCAGAAGCTGCCACCCGGCCATCACTTCACCAATGGTCCCGGCACCCGACTAACGGTCACAGTTATGCCTTATGAAACCCGGGGAGGATGGCATTTCGACATTTTGCTGACGTCATTTATCCGCCATACGGGCATTCCAGGCAGCCGGTTCTGCGCTATAAAGACGCCCCAAGAAGCGCAGGCTAAAGCCTTCGGCGACCTGCACCAGCCCCTCCCCCCTTGCGGAATCTCCAGCATGATCGACCTGGCAACCTGGAACCTCAGCGTTCCCGTCGGCAACCCTCCGGCGACCATCGACACCCCGACACTGGTCAAAGGATTCAAGGACCGGTACTTCCACGCCGATAGCGGCACTCTGTTCTTCTGGTCACCGGTCACCGGCTCGAAAACCGAGAACGCCATCTATCCGCGCACCGAGCTGCGCGAGACCTATGCCGACGGCACTTTGCGCAACTGGACCTATCCCGAAGCCGACAACCTGCTGTACGCCACCTTGGCGGTGAACCAGGTGCCATCGTCGGGCAAGATCGTCGTGGGTCAGATTCACGCCTACAACAGCACCAAGCCCCTGGTCAAAGTGGAGTACCAGTACAAGACCAGCAAAGGCAGTGGCAATATCGTGGCCAAGGTGCGCATGCGCCCGGACGACGAAGAGGGCCGGGTCATCACCCTGGCCGAAAACGTGCCCATGAATCGCGACTTTTCCTACTTGATCCACCTGAGCCCAGGCGGCGCCCTGGGGCTCAGTGCTGCCGGCCAGCAATGGGGTGGGCAATTGAGCGCCAAGTGGCGCGACAAGCCGCTGTATTTCAAGGCCGGGGTCTACGTCCAGGACAACAGCGGCTACACCAGCGAAGGCGGCAAGGTGACCTTCTCCAAGCTGGATATCGACCACAACAAAATCTAGCTGCCGGCGCAGGCAGCCTTGAGCCCCGCGCATGCCCAGTGGCTCTCTTCGCTGCCTGCCGAGGCAGAAACGCCAGGCATAAAAAAGCCCGCATCGCTGCGGGCTTTCCGGATGACGCTAGGGCTTAGTTGACCTTGGCGTTCAACTCACCCTTGAGGTAACGCTGGAACATCGCTTCCAGGGAGATCGGCTTGATCTTCGAAGCGTTGCCGGCGGTGCCGAAGGCTTCGTAACGGGCAATGCACACGTCGCGCATGGCGGTCACGGTGGCACCGAAGAACTTGCGCGGGTCGAACTCGCTCGGGTTGGTGGCCATCAGACGACGCATGGCACCGGTGGACGCCAGGCGCAGGTCGGTGTCGATGTTGACCTTGCGCACGCCGTACTTGATGCCTTCGACGATTTCCTCAACCGGTACGCCGTAGGTTTCTTTGATGTCGCCGCCGTACTGGTTGATGATCGCCAGCCACTCTTGCGGAACCGAAGACGAACCGTGCATCACCAGGTGGGTGTTGGGGATGCGCTTGTGGATTTCCTTGATGCGATCGATGGCCAGCACGTCGCCGGTAGGCGGCTTGGTGAACTTGTAGGCACCGTGGCTGGTGCCGATGGCGATGGCCAGGGCGTCGACCTGGGTCTTCTTGACGAAGTCCGCAGCTTCTTCCGGGTCGGTCAGCATCTGGCTGTGATCCAGCACGCCTTCGGCGCCGATGCCGTCTTCTTCACCGGCCATGCCGGTTTCCAGGGAGCCCAGGCAGCCCAGCTCGCCTTCTACCGACACGCCGCAGGCGTGGGCCATGGCCACGGTCTGCTGGGTGACGCGCACGTTGTACTCGTAGTCGGTGGGGGTCTTGCCGTCTTCGCCGAGGGAGCCGTCCATCATCACCGAGGAAAAGCCCAGCTGGATGGAACGCTGGCAGACGTCAGGACTAGTGCCGTGATCCTGGTGCATGCACACCGGGATATGGGGGAATTCTTCGATGGCGGCCAGGATCAGGTGGCGCAGGAACGGCGCGCCGGCGTATTTGCGGGCGCCGGCCGAAGCCTGGACGATCACCGGAGAGTCAGTCTTGTCAGCGGCTTCCATGATGGCGCGCATCTGCTCAAGGTTGTTGACGTTGAAGGCTGGAACGCCGTAGCCGAATTCGGCTGCGTGGTCCAGCATCTGGCGCATGCTGATGAGTGCCATTGTGTGTGTCTCTCCCGGTCGAGGGTCGTTAATCGTGCAAGCCTGCCGTAGCGGCGACTGCTGTTCAAGTGATTGCAGATCGGGGGTCGGCCCGCTCTGTTGTATCCGTTAAAACCAAATCTCTACAGCCTTGTCGGAGCCGGCTGGCCGGCGAATGGGACGCTGGGCCTTGCACAGGTCCGGAGGCCGCCTTCGCTGGCAAGCCAGCCTCTACATGGCCTTGCAGCCGCGGCCGATCAGGTCGTTGGTGGCAACCCAGTAGACCAGGCCCTCCTCGCCCTTGACGTGAAACGCCAGCATGTCGTCGCTGTACAGCGAGCCCGAACCACTGGGCTCAAGCTTCAGGCGCCGAACCTGGTCGTCGCCCCCCAGGCGCACGTCGACCGCCTTGCGGCTGTCGTCGGTGTAGCGCCACAGCACCTGGGCCTGGCTGTCGCAGGTCCAGGTCGTCCAGTTGTCGGTAGCCGGCGACTTGAGCAGGTTAAGGTTGGCGCAACCGGCCAAGGCACCCAGCATCGCCACGGCGATCAAAGCTTTCATCAATGTTCCTCGGCCGGCAGCCCAGGGGCCCCAGCGCATTGCGTTATCCGATCTGACCGGTCAAGGGCAACCCTGTTCCCTGGTCTTTGACGGTGTCTCGTACTTCTCCAGGCCTTCGGGGCCCAGGCGCTTGTTGATCACCGGCGCGGTCTCGGCCTGCCAGTCGGCCTGATAACAGCCCTGGCCCGGCTCGCCGGTCTCGTCCGCCGGTTTTGCCGGCGGAGCACTGGAGCACCCCGCCAGCAACGCCACGGCCATCAACAGTGGCAACGTCTTGACCATCAGAACACTCCTTTGCCCGGCCAACGGGACTCTCAGGCCTTGGCCCGGGCTTCCAGGACTTCAACCGCCGGCAGCACCTTGCCCTCGACGAACTCGAGGAACGCGCCACCACCGGTAGAAATGTAGGAGATCTGCTGGGCCACGCCATACTTGTCGATGGCCGCCAGGGTGTCGCCACCACCCGCGATGGAGAACGCGGCGCTGTCGGCGATGGCCTGGGCCAGCACCTTGGTGCCGTTGCCGAACTGGTCGAATTCGAACACGCCTACCGGACCGTTCCAGAGGATGGTCTTGGAGGATTTCAGCAGCTCGGCGAACTGCGCGGCAGTCTGTGGACCGATGTCGAGGATCATGTCGTCAGCGGCAACATCAGCGATCAGCTTGACGGTAGCTTCGGCGCTTTCGGCGAACTCCTTGGCCACGACCACGTCCACCGGCAGCGGTACGCTGACCTTGGCGGCGATGGCACGGGCGGTGTCCAACAGATCCGGCTCGTACAGCGACTTGCCCACCGGATGCCCGGCAGCAGCGAGGAAGGTGTTGGCGATGCCGCCACCGACGATCAGTTGGTCGCAGATCTGGCTCAGGCTGTTGAGCACGTCCAGCTTGGTGGACACCTTGGAGCCGGCAACGATGGCCGCCATTGGCTTGGCCGGGTTGCCCAGGGCCTTGCCCAGCGCGTCCAGTTCAGCGGCCAGCAGAGGACCTGCGGCGGCCACCTTGGCGAACTTGGCCACGCCGTGGGTCGAACCCTCGGCCCGGTGCGCGGTGCCGAAGGCGTCCATCACGAACACATCGCACAGGCCGGCGTATTGCTGGGCCAGTTCGTCGGCGTTCTTTTTCTCGCCCTTGTTGAAGCGCACGTTCTCGAACAGCACGACGTCGCCGGCCTTGACCTCGACGCCACCCAGGTAATCGGCCACCAGCGGCACTTCGCGGCCCAGGGCACGGCTCAGGTAATCGGCTACCGGCTTGAGGCTGTTCTCGGCGGAGAACTCGCCTTCGGTCGGACGGCCCAGGTGCGAGCAGACCATCACAGCCGCGCCCTTTTCCAGGGCCAGCTTGATGGTCGGCAGCGAAGCCAGGATCCGCGCATCGCTGGTGACAACACCGTCCTTGACTGGGACGTTGAGGTCTTCGCGGATCAGCACGCGCTTACCTTGCAGATCGAGGTCGGTCATCTTCAACACGGTCATGGGTCGCAATTCCTGGGTTACTGTTGTTCAGAAACAGAGAGTTTAGTGGCAGAGCGTGGAGTGGCTGTTTGCAGGTAGTGCCCAGCAACATCCAGCATCCGGTTGGCGAAGCCCCATTCGTTGTCGAACCAGGCCAGGATGTTCACCAGCCGAGGGCCGGAAACACGGGTCTGACTGGCATCGACGATCGCCGAATGGGGGTCATGATTGAAATCACAGCTGGCGTGAGGCAGCTCGGTATAGGCCAGCAGGCCCTTGAGCGGACCGCTGGTGGCGGCCTCGCGCAGGATCCGGTTGACCTCGGTGGCGTCGGTATCGCTCACGGTCTGCATCGTGATATCGAGGCAGGACACGTTGACCGTCGGCACCCGCACTGCTTTGGCCTGGATTCTTCCGGCAAGTTCCGGCAGCAGGCGCTCGATGCCTCGCGCCAGACCGGTGGACACCGGAATCACCGACTGGAACGCCGAACGGGTCCGGCGCAGGTCTTCGTGGTGATAGGCGTCGATCACCGGCTGGTCGTTCATCGCCGAGTGAATGGTGGTGATCGACACGTACTCCAGGCCAATGGCCTGATCCAGCAGGCGCAACAGCGGCACGCCGCAGTTGGTGGTGCAGGAGGCGTTGGACACCAGCAGCTCGGCGCCGGTCAGGCAATCCTGATTGACCCCGTAGACGATAGTGGCGTCGACATCCGCCTCGCTGGCCATCGGCTGGGAGAACAGCACCCGTGGCGCGCCGGCGTCGAGGAAACGCTGGCCGTCTTCGCGGGTGTGGTAGGCACCGGAGCATTCCAGCACCAGATCGACGCCCAGGGACGCCCAATCGATGCCTTCGGGGGTGGCACTGCGCAGCACTTTCACGCAGTTGCCATTGATATGCAGACAGTCGCCGTCGACTTTCACCTCACCGGGAAACCGCCCGTGGGTGGAGTCGAAGCGTGTCAGGTATTCGACACTGGCCATGTCGGCCAGATCGTTGATGGCGACGATCTCGAACCCGGCCGCAGCCCCTCGCTCGAACAGAGCACGCAAGACGCAACGACCAATCCGGCCGTAGCCGTTGAGTGCAACTTTATAGGGACGCGGTTGAGGCATGGGGTTCTCGATCAGGCACAGGCAGACGAACTTGTTATACGCACCCATCGTAGGAGCTGGCTTGCCAGCGATCAGCGGTGTGTCAGGCAGACCGCGAATCGCTGGCAAGCCAGCGCCTACAAAGGGATCGCGGTGGCTGGGCCACCGCGTGCTTTTTTAGTCTTCCAGCAGCTCTTCGGCCTGGCCCAGGATGTTGTCCAGGGTGAAACCGAACTCTTCGAACAAGGCCGACGCAGGCGCCGACTCGCCGTAGGTGGTCATGCCGATCACGCGGCCTTCCAGGCCCACGTACTTGTACCAGAAGTCGGCATGGGCGGCTTCGATGGCGATCCGCGCGCTGACCTGCAGCGGCAGCACCGATTGCTTGTAGCCTGCATCCTGGGCGTCGAACACGCTGGTGCACGGCATGGAAACCACCCGCACCTTGCGGCCCTGCTCGGTCAGCTTGTCGAAAGCCTGAACCGCCAGGCCCACTTCCGAACCGGTGGCGATCAGGATCAGCTCAGGCTCGCCTGCACAGTCCTTCAACACGTAGCCACCGCGGCTGATATCGGCGATCTGGCCGGCATCGCGGGTTTGGTGCTGCAGGTTCTGGCGGGAGAAGATCAGCGCCGAAGGACCGTCCTTGCGCTCCAGGGCGTACTTCCAGGACACCGCCGATTCCACGGCGTCGGCCGGGCGCCAGGTGTCGAGGTTCGGGGTGCTGCGCAGGCTGGTCAGTTGCTCGATCGGCTGGTGGGTCGGGCCGTCTTCGCCCAGGCCGATGGAGTCGTGGGTGTAGACGTGGATCACCCGCTGCTTCATCAGCGCCGACATGCGCACCGCGTTGCGGGCGTATTCCATGAACATCAGGAAGGTCGCGCCGTAAGGCACCAGGCCGCCGTGCAGGGCAACGCCGTTCATGATGGCGGTCATGCCGAATTCGCGCACGCCGTAGTACATGTAGTTGCCGCTGGCGTCTTCAGCGCTGACGCCCTTGCAGCCTTTCCACAGGGTCAGGTTGGAACCGGCCAGGTCGGCCGAGCCGCCGAGGAACTCGGGCAGCAGCGGACCGAAGGCGTTCAGGGTGTTCTGGCTGGCTTTACGGCTGGCGATGGTTTCGCCCTTGGCCGCCACTTCAGCGATATAGGCATTGGCCTTCTCGGCGAAGTCCGCTGGCAGATCACCGGCGAGGCGACGCACCAGTTCGTTGGCTTCGGTCGGGAATGCGGCGGAGTAGGCAGCAAAACGCTGGTCCCACTCGGCTTCCACGGCGCGGCCGGCTTCCTTGGCGTCCCACTCGGCATAGATGTCAGCCGGGATTTCGAACGGGCCATGGTTCCACTTCAGCGCAGCGCGGGTCAGGGCGATTTCCTCGGCACCCAGTGGCGCGCCGTGGCAGTCTTCCTTGCCCTGCTTGTTCGGCGAACCGAAACCGATGGTGGTCTTGCAGCAGATCAGGGTCGGCAGCGGGCTCTTGCGCGCGGTGTCGATGGCCGTCTTGATCTCTTCCGGATCGTGGCCATCGACATTGCGGATCACCTGCCAGTTGTAGGCTTCGAAACGCTTGGGCGTGTCGTCGGTGAACCAGCCTTCGACTTCACCGTCGATGGAGATGCCGTTGTCATCGTAGAAGGCGATCAGCTTGCCCAGGCCCAGGGTACCGGCCAGGGAGGCCACTTCGTGGGAAATGCCTTCCATCATGCAGCCATCACCCAGGAACACGTAGGTGTGGTGATCGACGATGTTGTGCCCCGGACGGTTGAACTGCGCCGCCAGGACTTTTTCCGCCAGGGCGAAGCCCACGGCATTGGCCAGACCCTGGCCCAGGGGACCAGTGGTGGTTTCAACGCCCGGGGTGTAGCCGAATTCCGGGTGGCCCGGGGTGCGGCTGTGCAGTTGGCGGAAGTTCTTCAGGTCATCGATCGACAGGTCGTAGCCGGTCAGGTGCAGCAGCGAGTAGATCAGCATCGAGCCATGACCGTTGGACAGCACGAAGCGGTCACGGTCGGCGAAGGATGGATTGCTCGGGTTGTGCTTGAGGTAGTCACGCCAAAGCACTTCGGCGATATCCGCCATACCCATGGGGGCACCTGGATGGCCGCTGTTGGCTTTTTGCACGGCATCCATGCTGAGGGCACGAATGGCGTTGGCACGCTCACGACGGCTGGGCATCGCTGATCTCCTGAGGATTGAATAAAACGAAACGGAAAAAAGGCCTGCATTTTCCCTCAGGCGTCTGGCGGGGGCAATGACAGATAGTCACTCAGGCATGTTTTTCCCATGGATAAGCCGGCAATCCACTGAGCAAACCCGCTTGTCGCCGGCCGACAGGGCCACCAGGGCTCTGGCAGAAGCCCCTTGAGGGGCAATATCAAAACTTTTTGATATTGATCTTGCAGGCCTTTGCAGGCACCTCTAGACTGCGCCCCTATGAACCTGAGCGCACCCTCCATTGATCATGACGATTGCGACGAGCTGGCCGCCCTGTGCAAGGCCGGCGGCGATCCTCTGCGACTCAATGTATTGCGCGCCCTGAGCAACGACTCGTTCGGCGTACTGGAACTGGCGCAGATCTTTGCCATCGGCCAGTCGGGCATGAGCCACCATTTGAAGGTCCTGGCCCAGGCCAGCCTGGTGGCGACCCGCCGTGAAGGCAACGCGATTTTCTACCGCCGTGCCCTGCCCCACACCGAACTCTTGGGCGGCAAGCTGCACGCCGCCCTGCTGGACGAAGTCGACCAGGTGCGACTGCCGGTGGATGTCCAGAACCGGATTGGCCTGGTGCACCGGCAACGGGCCGCGGCCAGCCAGGACTTCTTTTCCCGGGTGGCGGATAAATTCCGCGCCCAGCAGGACCTGATCGCAGGACTGCCCCAGTACCGCGACAGCGTGCTCGCGCTACTGGACAAGCTGAGCTTCAAAGCAATGGCCACGGCCATTGAAGTGGGTCCCGGCGACGGTGGTTTTCTCCCCGACCTGGCCCGACGCTTTGCCCGGGTCACCGCGCTGGACAACAGTCCGGCGATGCTTGAACTGGCCCGTCAGCTGTGTGAACGCGAAACACTGGCTAACGTCAGCCTGCAACTGGCCGATGCACTGGATGGCGTACAACTGACGGCCGACTGCGTGGTGCTGAACATGGTCCTGCACCATTTCGCCGCACCGGCCGAGGCCCTCAAGCAGATGGCCCAATTGCTGCAACCAGGCGGCAGCCTGTTGGTAACAGACTTGTGCAGCCACAACCAGAGTTGGGCCAAAGAGGCTTGCGGCGATCTCTGGCTAGGGTTCGAACAAGATGATTTGGCCCGCTGGGCCACCGCTGCGGGACTGATTCCCGGGGAAAGCCTCTATGTGGGCTTACGTAATGGTTTCCAGATCCAGGTCCGCCATTTTCAGCGACCGGCTGGCGACACTCACCATCGGTAAATTTTAGGAAACCGTCGAGATGAGCGAATACTCCCTTTTCACCTCCGAGTCCGTGTCTGAAGGGCATCCGGATAAAATCGCTGACCAGATTTCCGATGCGGTGCTGGACGCCATCATTGCCCAGGACAAACACGCTCGCGTGGCAGTGGAAACCCTGGTCAAGACCGGTGTCGCCATCGTCGCCGGGGAAGTCACCACCAGCGCCTGGGTCGACCTGGAACAGATCGTCCGTGACGTGATCTGCGACATCGGCTACACCAGCTCCGACGTTGGCTTCGACGGCGCCACCTGCGGCGTGATGAACATCATTGGCAAGCAGTCCCCCGACATCAACCAGGGTGTCGACCGCGCCAAGCCTGAAGATCAGGGTGCCGGCGACCAGGGCCTGATGTTCGGCTACGCCAGCAACGAAACCGCCGCGCTGATGCCGGCGCCGATCGCCTTCTCGCACCAGCTGGTCCATCGCCAGGCTGAAGCACGCAAATCGGGCCTGCTGCCATGGCTGCGCCCGGACGCCAAGTCCCAGGTCACCTGCCGCTATGAAAACGGCATCGTGGTCGGCATCGACGCGGTGGTGCTGTCGACCCAGCACAACCCTGAAGTGTCGTACAACGACCTGCGCGAAGGCGTGATGGAGCTGATCGTCAAGCACGTGCTGCCAGCCGAACTGCTGCACAAGGACACCCAGTTCCACATCAACCCGACCGGCCAGTTCATCATCGGTGGCCCGGTGGGCGACTGCGGCCTGACCGGGCGCAAGATCATCGTCGACAGCTACGGCGGCATGGCCCGTCACGGCGGCGGCGCGTTCTCCGGCAAGGACCCATCCAAGGTCGACCGCTCCGCGGCCTATGCCGGTCGCTACGTGGCCAAGAACATCGTCGCCGCCGGCCTGGCCGAGCGCTGCGAGATCCAGGTGTCCTACGCCATCGGCGTGGCCCAACCGACCTCGATCTCCCTGAACACCTTCGGCACCGGCAAGATCAGCGACGACAAGATCGTCAAGCTGGTTCGCGAGCACTTCGACCTGCGTCCTTACGCAATCACCACCATGCTCGACCTGCTGCACCCGATGTACCAGGAAACCGCAGCCTACGGTCACTTCGGCCGTGCTCCGCAAACCAAGACCGTGGGTGACGACACCTTCACCACCTTCACTTGGGAAAAGACCGACCGCGCCGACGCCCTGCGCGCTGCCGCCGGTCTCTAAGCGTCACCCGGTAACAGACAAAGCCCCGCCGGCACCACCGGCGGGGCTTTTTTGTCGCCAGAGGTTTCTCTCAGCAGGGCAATTGTCCAGGTATCCACTGGCCAAGCCAGCGCCCCAGGCCATCATGAAACACCCCGCAACCACCTCGCCGAAAAATCGCCCAACACCCACCTACCCTTCAAGGCATGCCCATTCCGAGCAAGGACGCTCCCCATGCTGCCAAGACTCTTCCTGCTGTTTCTGGCCCTCACCGGCCTGCCCGCCCTGGCCCAATGCCCCGACTGGTCCAGTGCCCGGGCCGAACGGGAACTCACCGCCCTGCAACAACAGCTCGAGGCCTGGGACATCCGCTATCACCGACACGGTCAATCGCCCGTCGCCGACGAGCTCTATGATCAGTCCCGGCAGCGCCTGACCCGCCTGCAACAATGCTTCCCCCAGCTTCCCGTCGCCGCGGCCCCTGCCCTGCACGGCGCCCGGGGCCCCGTGCCCCACCCCATCGCCCACACCGGAGTGGAAAAACTCCCCGACGACAACGCGGTACAGCTCTGGCTGAAAGGCCGTGAAGGCATCTGGGCGCAACCCAAGATCGATGGCGTGGCGGTCACCCTGATCTACCGCCAGGGCCGTTTCCACCAGGCACTGAGCCGGGGTGATGGCTGGCACGGCCAGGACTGGAGCGCCCGCGCCCGGCAGATCGCGGCCATCCCCAAACAACTGCCCCAGCCCGTGGACCTGCTCTTGCAGGGAGAGCTCTATCAACGACTGGAGCAACACATCCAGGCCCGCTCCGGCAGCCTCAATGCCCGCAGCCGGGTCGCCGGATGGCTGGCACGCAAACACCTGTCGGCGGCAGAGGCGGCACAAATCGGCCTGTTCGTCTGGGACTGGCCCCAAGGCCCCGCCACCCTGAGTGAACGCCTGGAGCAACTGGCGCAGCTGGGCTTCACCGAAGGCGCCGAGTACAGCCGCCCGATCGCCGGGTTCAGCGAGGCCCGGCACTGGCGAGAACACTGGTACCGTTCGCCCCTGCCCTTTGCCAGCGACGGCATCATCCTGCGCCAGAGCCTGCGCCCCGCCGCCGAACGCTGGCAGGCCAGGGCCCCACATTGGATTGCAGCCTGGAAATACCCCTATGCCCAGGCGCTGGCCAATGTGCGTCAGGTGCGCTTCCGGATCGGCCGCACCGGGCGCATCAGTCCCTTGCTGGACATCGACCCGGTGGTCCTCGATGACCGACAGATCCGCCGCGTCAGTGTCGGCTCGCTGCAACGCTGGCAAGCCCTGGATATCGTCCCCGGCGACCAGGTGGCCATCAGCCTGGCCGGACTGACCCTCCCCCGCCTGGATGGCGTGGTCCTCAGGAGCCAGCAACGCCAGGCGATCCAGGCGCCAGCGCCGGAGAACTTTCATGCCCTGAGCTGCTGGCGGCCAACCCCCGGATGCGAAGGCCAGTTTGTCGCCCGCCTGGCCTGGCTCAGCGGCAAACAGGGACTGCACCTGGACCATATCGGCGAACAAACCTGGGCCAGGCTGGTTGAAACAGGCCGTATCAAAGGCCTTTTGGATTGGCTGACCCTGGATCAGGCAGAGCTTGCTACCATTGCCGGCTTCGGCGCACGCAGCAGCCTGCGACTGATCGAGAGTCTGCAACAGGCAAGGCAGCGACCCTTCGCACGCTGGCTCAAGGCCCTGGGCCTGCCGCCCAGCGGCTCGGCCGAACTGAACGGTCCATGGCAGGTGCTGGCTTCACGCAACAGCCTGGACTGGCAGAACGAAACCGGTGTCGGCCCGGAACGGGCTGCGCAGTTGGTGGCGTTTTTTCGCGAGCCCCAGGTGCAGGCCTTGCAGGCGACCCTGAATCAGGCCGGAATCAACGGCTTTTAGGCCGCAATCCGGGAGCGCACATTGAACCACCCCGGCAGGAATGCGCTCCAACAGCCCATTCCCGGTATGACAGTCAGTATTTTTTCATTGGTTATTTTTTGATCTTTTTTCACCTGGAGCCTTCCATGAAACTGTTTCCGTCCCTCGCTGCCCTGACCCTGTGCAGCCTGATGAGCGCGCCCCTGCTGGCCGCCGAACAAGCCCAGCCACTGACCGGCTGCGCCGCCAAGCGCCAGGCGATCATGACCCAGATCGAACAGGCCAAGGCCCATGGCAACAGCGATCAACAGGCCGGCCTGGAGCGCGCCCTGAGCGAAGTCACCACCCATTGCACCGATGCCTCGCTGAAGAAGGATCGGGAAAACAAGGTGCTGGAAGCCAAGCATGAAGTCAGCCGGCGTCAGGCGGACCTGGAAAAGGCCATGAAGAAAGGCGACTCGGAGAAGATCAACAAGCGCAAGGACAAGCTCGCCGAGTCCCGCAAGGAACTGCAGCAAGCCCTGGACGAACTGGACAAGTAAGCGCTGCCCTCCCTGGCAACGACCTCACTCAGTGATTACGAAACTCCTTGTGGCAGGCACTGCAGACGTCCTCGACTTTCTGCACGGCCGGCCCCAGATTGCTGGCCTTGTAGGGCTGGACCTGGCTGATGGTCACCAACTCGGCGGTGGCCGCTTCAAGGTTGCGCGCCAGCTCCTGGAAACGCGCCTGCTTGCGCCAGACATCATCGGTGGCGCTGCTGTGGTCCTGCTCCCTGACCTCGGGAAAATGCTTCCAGGGCTCATGGGACAGGGCATCCAGCTTCACCGCGCCTTCGGCAAAACGTGCGCCGTCGAAAGGAATCCGCCCACGCAGCATGCCCCCCAGGTCCTCGCCGGTCTTGAGCATCTGTTTGAAGATCGCCTTGCGCTGGCCCAGGGGAGAGTTGGGGTCGACACCGCCACAGGCGGAAAGCGTCAGGCAGGCCAGCAATACAACGGAAAGTCTTTTTAGCGTCATGGTGGCTTCAGGTCAGGTCACGGAAACGGCGGCCAGTATCCTCGCCTCCCCGGCAAACACCAATAGCCCTATTAACAATAGGGGTTGTCCATCTTCATGCCGCTGATGGATACCCCCCAAGGAAACACAGCATGAACCCGAGCTTCCTCCGCTGGCGTCGCCACCTGCTCTGGGCGCTGCCAGCCCTGGCACTGCTCGCCGGCTGCAACGGCGGCGACAACAGCAAGACCCCACAGACCCACGCCCTGGCCACTTACAACAGCGCCCCCTGGGAGTCCCTGCCCAGCGTTGCCGATAACGACCTGCTGGCCGGCTTCGGTGCCTGGCGCAGTGCCTGCACCCGCTTGAAGGCTGATCCGATCTGGGGTGCCACCTGCGCTGCGGCGGCCAATGTGCCGCAGACCCCGACAGCCATCCGCGGTTTTCTCAAGGAGCGCCTGGAGGTCTACGGCCTGCGCTCGGGCAGCGGCAGCAGCACCGGCCTGATCACCGGCTACTACGAACCGGTGTATCCCGGCAGCCTGACCCAGACACCGAGCGCCAGTGTGCCGGTGTACGGGGTGCCGGAGGACATGATCATCGTTGCCCTGGACAGTCTCTACCCGGAACTCAAGGGCAAGCGCCTGCGAGGCCGGCTCGAAGGTCGGGTGCTCAAGCCCTATGACGACGCGGCGACCATCGAAACCAAGGGGGTCAAGGCTCCGGTGCTGGCCTGGCTGACCGATCCGATGGACCTGCAGTTTCTGCAGATCCAGGGTTCGGGAAGGATCCAGCTGGACGACGGACGCCAACTGCGGATCGGCTACGCCGACCAGAACGGCCACCCGTACCGGCCCATCGGACGCTGGCTGGTGGAGCAGGGCGAACTGAAGAAAGAAGACGTGACCATGGGCACCATCGCCGCCTGGGCCAAGGCTCATCCGACGCGGATTCCCGAACTGCTGGGCAGCAACCCGAGCTACGTGTTCTTCAACCGCAACCCGGACAGCAACGAAGGCCCCCGAGGCTCATTGAACGTGCCGCTGACGTCCGGCTACAGCGTCGCGGTGGACCGCAAGGTGATTCCCCTGGGCAGCTTGCTGTGGTTATCCACCACGCGCCCGGATGGCAGCAGCCTGGTGCGCCCGGTGGCCGCTCAGGACACGGGCGGCGCGATTACCGGCGAAGTCCGTGCCGATCTGTTCTGGGGCACTGGCGAGGCGGCCGGGCAACTGGCCGGCGACATGAAGCAGCAGGGGCAGATCTGGATGCTCTGGCCCAAGGGCGCGCCGCTGCCCAAAGTACCGGAAGTGCCCGATACCCCGTGACCCGCTACAGGAGCCGGCTTGTCGGCGAAGGCGACCATGAAGGCGCTTTCGCCGACAAGCCGGCTGCTGCAAGAGGGTGTTTCAGACTGAAACGAAGAAGAAGCTGGCGATCAGACCCATGCCCACGAACCACACCAGGGAGCGCAGGATCGCCCAGTCCGCCAGGTAGCAGATCATGTACAGCAGGCGACTGGTGATAAACAGCACCGCCAGCACGTTGATCGTCACCAGCTCGGCGTTGCCCGCCACATGAGCGATGATCACTGCCGCCGCAAATGCCGGGGTCACCTCGAAACCGTTGAGCTGCGCGTTATGGGCCCGCTTGGGCAGCCCCTCCAGAGTATTCAGGAACGCCCGCGGATCATGGTTGTAACGAAGCCCATATTTGCCGGCGCCCTTGGCAATGGCGGTACACAGGTACGGCAGGACAATTGCGATCAATACACACCAGAAAGCGACAGTCATGGAGCACATCCTTTTTTAGAGTTTTCAGGGGGGTCTTCAGAACTTCATCACCAACATGCCGATCAGCACCAACCCACAGGCTAAGAGCCGGGGCCGGCCGAAAGGTTCTTTCAGGTAGCGCATACCGAACAGCACCACCAAAATCACACTGATCTCGCGCAACGCCGCCGCTTCGGCAATCGACCCCAACTGCATGGCCCACAGCACCAGGGCGTAGCTGAACAGCACACAGAATCCGACGCTGAGCCCCAGGCGCCATTGTTCACGCCAGAACAGGATGAAGGCCGGGCGCTTGCAGACCATGGCCAACAGAGGAAAGGGCCAGGCGCTGAGCAGGGTGACCCAGGTCAGGTAGTCCAGCGGATGGGACCAGCGGCGCAAGGCCTGGCCGTCGATGAAGGTGTAGCAACCGATGCACAAGCCGATCAACGCCACCACCGGCAACATGTTCCAGGGCAGGCGCGCCCCACCGCCCCCCTGCCAGAGCAAGCAGAGCATGCCGAAGGGAATCAGCAGGATGCCGAGGATCTGCTGGGTATTGAGCTCCTCGCCGGCAAAGATCAGGGTCAAGGCCAACACCACCAATGGCGACAGACCGCGCATCAGTGGATAGACCAGCCCCAGATCGCCCACCCGATACGCCTGGATCAACAGATAGCGGTACAAGAGTTCGAAGGCCGCCGAGGCGATGATCCAGGGCCAGAGTTCCAACGGCGGCCACTGCAGGAAAAACAGCATGCTCGCCACGAACAGCAGAGCCACGCTGTCCATGCAGGCCACCACCAACAGGCGCTCGCCGCTGAACTTGATCAGGGTGTTCCATGCCGCATGCAGCAGCGCCGCCACCAGAACCAGACTTGTCGCCAGCACCTCACACTCCCTGTTGGCCCGAAAGAGAATCGATTCATCCTGCGTTCCCGGCCGCCTATACTTGCGCCGACCGCCGAGGGCGAATCCTCGCATGACGCTGGCCTGCCTGCACGGACTGCCGGCATTTTTGGCAGCGATAGCACGCACTTCGTCAGCATGGGCCTGCTGCCCGACGTCACCCCAGCCGGGTCCCGATACCCGCCTTTTTAGGCAAGCGCCTGCAACATCGTGCCACTACTGCGGTCAATGGGGTGGGTAAACCCCAGCACCAACCACCTCAGGCCCCTGGCCAGACGCTGCACACCTGCCGCTTGAAGCTTTTTTCCCTGCGATCATCCAAAGGAGTCCGGATGCTTGAACTTGTCGCCGCCTTTATCTGCCTGACCACCCTGCTCACTTATGTGAATTTCCGTTTTATCGGCCTGCCACCGACCATCGGCGTGATGGTCACCGCCCTGCTGTTCTCGCTGTTGCTGCAGGGCTTGAGTTACCTGGGCTTCCCTGGCCTTGAGGAACACGTCGAGGAACTGATCGGCAAGATCGACTTCGGCGATCTGCTGATGAACTGGATGCTGTCGTTCCTGCTGTTCGCTGGCGCCCTGCACGTCAACCTCAACGACCTGCGCAGCTATCGCTGGCCCATCGGCCTGCTGGCCACGGTCGGCGTGCTGATCGCGACCTTCGTCATCGGCAGCCTGGCCTACTGGATCTTCGGCCTGTTCGGCTGGCACGTGAGTTTCCTCTACTGCCTGCTGTTCGGTGCACTGATCTCGCCCACCGATCCCATTGCGGTGCTGGGCGTACTGCGCACCGCCAACGCGTCCAAACCACTGAAGACCACCATCGTCGGCGAGTCGCTGTTCAATGACGGCACCGCAGTAGTGGTGTTCACCGTGCTGCTGGGCATCGCGCAACTGGGTGAAACCCCGACAGTGGGCGCCACGGCCTGGCTGTTCGTGCATGAAGCCATTGGCGGCGTGCTGTTCGGCGGGCTGATCGGCTACCTGGTGTACCTGATGATCAAGAGCATCGAGCAGCACCAGATCGAGGTGATGCTGACGTTGGCCCTGGTGATCGGCGGCTCGGCGATGGCCAGCGAGATCCATGTCTCGGCGCCGATCGCCATGGTGGTGGCGGGCCTGATCATCGGCAACCTGGGGCGCAACCTGGCGATGAACGACATGACCCGGCGCTACCTGGACGGCTTCTGGGAACTGCTAGACGACATGCTCAACGCCCTGCTGTTCGCCCTGATCGGCCTGGAACTGTTGCTGCTGCCGTTCAATTGGCTACACCTGGCGGCCGCAAGCCTGCTGGCGGTAGCCATCGTGCTCTCGCGCCTGCTCACCGTGGCCCCGGCGATCCTGCTGCTGCGGCGCTGGCGCAGCGTGCCCCGGGGCACCATTCGCGTGCTGACCTGGGGCGGCCTGCGGGGCGGCGTCTCGGTGGCCCTGGCGCTGGCCCTGCCCCTGGGTCCGGAGCGTGACCTGGTGCTGAGCATCACTTACATCGTGGTGCTGTCGTCGATCCTGTTGCAGGGTCTGAGCATCGGCAGACTGGTGCGTCATGTCACCCAGGATGCCCCGGCGGCCACGGCTCAAGGCCATTGATCATTTCTTGATCCCACGCGGATCGGGCGCCGTCGCCCGATCCGTGCGGCCACTTGGTTTGCCGCTCTCGCTGCGCACCTGAGCGTGGCTGATCAAGGCAAAGATGAAACTGCCGCCGATGATGTTCCCTGCCAGGGTCGGCCCGGCAAACACCAGCCAGAAATCCCGCCACCCCAGCTCCCCGGCAAACACCAGGTAAGACACCTCGGCCGAACCCACCACGATGTGAGTGAAATCCCCCAGCGCCATCAGGTAGGTGATGAGGATGATGATCCACAGCTTGGCGCTCTCCATGGACGGGATCATCCAGACCATGGTGGCAATCATCCAGCCGGAGATGATGCCTTTGGCGAACATCTGCGCGCGGTCGTTCTCCATCACCTGGCGACCGATTTCCAGAAAGGCCTGGTCGGTGCGGCTGTCGAAGATCGGCAGATGCAGCATCACGTATGCCACCAGCAGGGTGCCGCACAGATTGCCCGTCAGCACCACACCCCATAAGCGTAGGAGGCGCCCGGCATTCTTCAGGCTCGGCTTGCTCATCACCGGCAGCACCGCGGTCAGGGTGTTCTCCGTGAACAGTTGCTGGCGCGCGAGGATCACCGCCAGAAAGCCCGCGCAATAGCCGAAGCTGGCGACAACCTTGAAGGCTTCGCCCTCCGGCAGCCGGGAGTTGAGCAGCCCCATGCCCATCAGAGACAGGCCCATCGTCAGGCCGGCGGCCAGGGCCGACCACCACAGGGCGGCGACGCTGCGCTCCAGTTCCTGGTCGCCCTGCGTGCGGATGATCTCGTGCAGTACCGCCGCGCGAGGCGGCTGGTTGCGGTCGACGTCCTGTTGCTCTTCGACTGAAAGTCCGGGGGTTTTACCGTCGTTGCGAGTGTCCATGGGAGTCCTGAACCAGGTGAGTCGTATGGTTACGACACGCGGGGTTCAGGGCTGTTCCGTCCGGAGCGGGGCGCGCTTGCCGGGCAATCTCGGCCTGCTGTCAGGCTTCGTCCTTGAACTGGTCCTTGACGTATTTGATCTCGGTACGGCCGTGGGGTGCCGGCAGGCCGTCTTCACCGAGGTTGACGAAGACCATCTTCTCGACGGTGAGAATGGATTTGCGGGTGATCTTGTTGCGCACTTCGCACGTCAGGGTGATGGAGGTGCGACCGAACTCGGTGGCGGTGATGCCCAGCTCGATGATGTCGCCCTGGCGTGAGGCGCTGACGAAGTTGATTTCCGAGATGTACTTGGTGACGACCCGCTGGTTGCCCAGCTGGACAATGGCGTAGATCGCCGCTTCTTCGTCGATCCAGCGCAACAGACTGCCACCGAACAGCGTGCCGTTGGGGTTGAGGTCTTCGGGCTTGACCCACTTGCGGGTGTGGAAATTCATGGGGGACTCCAAGGTGCTTGAACGAGTGCAATTGACGCTCCCAGCTTCAAGTTTCAAGCCACAAGCTGCAAGTAAAAACCGACCTGCTCTTACTTGCTGCTTGTGGCTTGCACCTTGCTGCTTAAAGAAAGCTATAATCGCCACCGTTTCAAAACGGTCATCTGCACCTGATACCGTTTTCCCGCCACCTGTCCGAGGGGCGCTGCAGCAGGCATGACCTGTCAGGCTCGGATGGGGCGTTGTCGGTACAGGCTTCCCTGTACGGACACTAAACGCACAACGGCGCCCATTCGCACACTACGAATGGAGGCTCTTCATGAGCGCTGTAAACACGCCTGCAGATTTTACCGACTACAAAGTCGCCGACATTTCCCTGGCCGCCTGGGGCCGTCGCGAAACCATCATCGCCGAGTCGGAAATGCCGGCCCTGATGGGTCTGCGCCGCAAGTACCTGGCCGAACAGCCGCTCAAGGGCGCGAAAATCCTCGGCTGCATCCACATGACCATTCAGACCGCCGTGCTGATCGAAACCCTGGTTGCCCTGGGTGCCGAAGTACGCTGGTCGTCCTGCAACATCTTCTCGACTCAAGACCAGGCTGCTGCCTCCATCGCCGCCGCCGGCATTCCTGTGTTCGCCTGGAAAGGCGAAACCGAACAAGAGTACGAGTGGTGCCTGGAGCAGACCATCCTCAAGGATGGCCAGCCTTGGGATGCCAACATGATCCTCGACGACGGCGGCGACCTGACCCAGCTGCTGCACGACAAATACCCACAGGTGCTGGAACGCGTTCACGGCGTGACCGAAGAAACCACCACCGGCGTACACCGCCTGCTGGACATGCTGGCCAAGGGCGAGCTGAAGATTCCTGCGATCAACGTCAACGACTCGGTGACCAAGAGCAAGAACGACAACAAGTACGGCTGCCGTCACAGCCTGAACGATGCCATCAAGCGCGGCACCGACCACCTGCTGTCCGGCAAGCAAGCGCTGGTCATCGGCTACGGTGACGTGGGCAAGGGCTCGGCCCAGTCCCTGCGTCAGGAAGGCATGATCGTCAAAGTGTCCGAAGTCGACCCGATCTGCGCCATGCAAGCCTGCATGGACGGTTTCGAGCTGGTTTCGCCGTTCATCGACGGCATCAACAACGGCACCGAAGCCTGCATCGACAAGGCCCTGCTGGGCAAGATCGACCTGATCGTGACCACCACCGGCAACGTCAATGTCTGCGATGCCAACATGCTCAAGGCCCTGAAGAAGCGCGCCGTGGTCTGCAACATCGGCCACTTCGACAACGAAATCGACACCGCCTTCATGCGCAAGAACTGGGCATGGGAAGAAGTGAAGCCACAGGTGCACAAGATCCACCGCACCGGCCACGGCGACTTCGACCCACAGAACGACGACTACCTGATCCTGCTGGCCGAAGGTCGCCTGGTGAACCTGGGCAACGCCACCGGTCACCCAAGCCGCATCATGGACGGCTCGTTCGCCAACCAGGTGCTGGCGCAGATCTTCCTGTTCGGCCAGAAGTACGCCGACCTGTCGCCGGCCCAGAAAGCCGAGCGCCTGACCGTTGAAGTACTGCCGAAGAAACTCGACGAAGAAGTGGCCCTGGAAATGGTCCGCGGCTTCGGCGGCGTGGTCACTCAACTGACCAAGCAACAGGCTGACTACATCGGCGTGACCGTCGAAGGCCCGTTCAAGCCAGACGCCTATCGCTACTAAGAGCAGCTGCAAGCGTTGAGCTACACGCGGCAAGCCAGGGCCACAAGCCGGGCTTGCCGCACAAAGCCTCACGCTTCGCCCCTATTTGCTTAAACAGCGTCAGGCAACGAGCTCCAGGAACAGGAGACGAGCGCACCCACGCTTCTCCTGGACCTTGCGGCTTGCGGCTTGTAGCTGGAGGTTCCCTCCATGTCCCAAGAACGTCGTTACAGCTTCGAGTTCTTCCCCACCAAGACCGATGCTGGACATGAAAAACTGCTCGCCACTGCCCGTCAGCTGGCCGGCTACAACCCCGACTTCTTCTCCTGCACCTACGGCGCCGGCGGCTCGACCCGTGATCGTACGGTCAACACCGTGCTGCAACTGGAGAGCGAAGTAAAAATTCCCGCGGCGCCGCATCTGTCCTGCGTCGGCGACAGCAAGGACGACCTGCGCGGCCTGCTCAAGCAGTACCAGGCAGCCGGCATCAAGCGCATCGTCGCCCTGCGTGGCGACCTGCCTTCGGGCATGGGCATGGCCAGCGGCGAGCTGCGCCACGCCAACGACCTGGTGAGTTTCATTCGCGAAGAGACTGGCAGCCACTTCCATATCGAAGTCGCCGCCTACCCGGAAATGCACCCACAGGCGCGCAATTTCGAAGACGATCTTCGCAACTTCGCCCGCAAGGCCAATGCCGGTGCCGACAGCGCGATCACCCAGTACTTCTTCAACGCCGACAGCTACTTCTACTTCGTCGAGCGCGTGCAGAAGATGGGCGTGAACATCCCGATCGTGCCGGGCATCATGCCCATCACCAACTACAGCAAGCTGGCGCGCTTCTCCGACGCCTGCGGCGCCGAGATCCCGCGCTGGATCCGCAAGCAGCTGGAAGCCTATGGCGACGACAGCGCCAGCATTCAGGCTTTTGGCGAGCAGGTGATTAGCGAAATGTGTGAACGCCTGCTGCAAGGCGGAGCACCAGGGCTGCACTTCTACACCCTGAACCAGGCCGACCCGAGCCTGGCGATCTGGAACAACCTGAAGCTGCCGCGCTGAAATGACGTAGCACTTAGCAAGGAGGCCCTGGCGAAATCCAGGGCCTTTTTTTCACCCCACTCACATTCTCCATGGATGATCGCTGTAGATGTCGACCACTCGCCCCGCCACAAACCCTCAGCTGATTTACCTGGTTTACGGTGCCAACACTTATCACCAGGAGGCGGTGTTCAGCATTGCCAGTGCCTTGGCCGGTCTGCGCGAAACACCGGGAGAAGGGTTGGATATTCAGGTCTTTACCGACAACCCCGCGCCTTATCAGGGTTTGCCGGTTCGAGTGCGTGAGCTGGACGAGAACACCCGCAAGACATGGATCGCCCCCCATGGCTACCACTTCCGCGCCAAGCACGTAGTGATGCAACAGGTGCTGCAGGAGGCTGAACGGGCCCTGCTGATCGACACCGATACCTTTTTCCATTGCTCGCCGCTGGAGCTGTTCCGGCGTATTGAGCCCGGAACCTTGTTATGCAATGCCTTCGGCCTGCAGTACGGCAGCAACAAAGAAGCCGGTCTGTATCAAACCCTGGCTGACGTGCTGCGCCAGAGAAACCTGGCGGATGACCAGATGCCACTGCTCAACTCGGGCGTCATCGGACTCGACCGCGCCGATGCGGGCGTTCTGGAGCAATCGATCGCCTTGATGGACGAGTTCTACCCTCTGGCACAGGGTGCCTACACCCTAGAAGAGTTCTGTCTGTCGGTAGCCGCCTACCGCACCACCCAGGTACGCGAATGTCCCGACCTGATCCATCACTACTGGAGCCGTAAACAGCTGTTTCGCGCCAAGACGAAGGCCTGGCTCGACAAGCACGGGGCCGATCCGATCAGCACCTTTGCGCTGGATGAAACACGCCTGGTGACTGCCACGCTGCCACGACCGCCAGCGGCCCAGCGCATGGCCTATAAACTCGTGACGCTGTTCCTTCCCAAGCAACAGCGCCAGTTCATGCGAGAGATCCTCTACGGCTGCTACCAACACTCCAACCCGTTCGATCAGGCTTGCATGCCTGTCTGGTGGGAAAAGGCCCGCGAGAACGTTGAACGTCGTCTTGACAGCCCCCTTGAAAACCATCAGCTCGAAAACTGGTTCAACCACCCGATAGTCCGCCTGGTACTGGGTGAGCGGCGCAAGGCGATCTACTTGCATCTGGTGCAGACAAAACCCGACTAGCCCTTGATCTAGAGCACCTCTAGCTATTTAACCGGCGCCCGTCGTAATCTCCAGCAATGTCTGTCATTGCCCGGCTGCTGATCACCCTTCTCTGCACTTGCCTGAGCCTCGCGGCCCATGGCGAGAAGCTGCGTATTGTCACCGAGCCCTGGGCGCCTTACGTCTACGAAGAAAACGGCAAGGTCCTGGGGCTGGACTACGAAACCACGGCCATTGTCTTTCAGCGCCTGGGGATAGATGTGGAATGGCAATTCCTGCCCTGGAAGCGCTGCCTGGCGATGCTGGAAACCGGCCAGGCCGACGGGGCCCTGGACATCTTTCACAGCGACCAGCGCGACAGCACCCTGCTCTACCCCAGCGAGCCCCTGTCGGACGTCGAGTTCGTGATGTTCTACGCCAAGCAGCGCCCCCATCCGTTCAAGAATCTGGATGAGCTCAAGGGCCTGACCATCGGCACCTCGCCCGGCTACCTGTACAGCGATGACTTCAGTCAATCGACCCTGTTCAAGCGCGAACCGGCACCGACCCACGAAGCCAACTTCGGCAAGCTGCTGCTGGGGCGGATTGACCTGCTGATCACCGACAAACGGGTCGGCCAGCACCTGCTGGACAGCTTGGGCATCCGCGATCAGGTCAGCCAGAATTCCACCGTTATCAGCCGCCAGAGCCAGTACCTGGCGCTGCGCCGCAATGCCGGGATGGACCTGCTGGTGCAACGCTTCGGCGCCGAACTCAAGCGCTTCAAGCGCGAACCGGCCTACGCCGAATTGAGCGCCAAGTACGGCGCGGAACCCATTCTGCCCCCTGTCAGGTCTTCATCCACACGAGAGTCAGAAAAAACCGTTGAGCAGTAGGAAAGCAGCGCACATCGAATGCTCTGTTATACTCCGGCCTCCCGCCAGGCTCACGCCCGGACGCTGGACCCTGTTCAAGGCCTCTCCACCCCGCTACGGCGCAGCCATCCGGCCCGCGCGAGCCACCGGTGAATGAGCCTTCAGGCCAGCAGGACCGGACGGGATTGCGTCCTCTTAAACGCCATTCACGCTCGGCAAGATTATCCCTTTGGGCCAAGCCCTCACTAAAACAGGATTACTCATGTCCTTTGCTTCCCTCGGTCTCTCCGAGGCTTTAGTCGGCGCCATCGAAGCCGCCGGCTACACCCAGCCTACTCCGGTGCAACAGCGGGCCATCCCCGCCGTGTTGCAAGGTCGCGATCTGATGGTCGCGGCACAGACAGGTACTGGTAAAACCGGCGGTTTCGCCCTTCCGATCCTGGAGCGGTTGTTTCCCAACGGTCACCCGGACAAATCCCAGCGTCACGGCCCGCGCCAACCCCGCGTCCTGGTCCTGACCCCGACTCGCGAACTGGCCGCGCAGGTGCATGACAGCTTCAAGCTGTACGCCCGCGACCTGAAGTTCGTCAGCGCCTGCATCTTCGGCGGCGTCGGCATGAACCCCCAAGTCCAGGCCATGGCCCGTGGCGTGGACGTGCTGGTGGCGTGCCCCGGCCGTCTGCTGGACCTGGCCGGCCAAGGCAGCGTCGACCTTTCCCACGTGGAAATCCTCGTGCTCGACGAAGCCGACCGCATGCTCGACATGGGCTTCGTGCATGACGTGAAGAAAGTCCTCGCGCGCCTGCCGGCCAAGCGCCAGAACCTGCTGTTCTCCGCGACCTTCTCCAAGGACATCACGGACCTGGCCGGCAAGCTGCTGCACAACCCCGAGCGCATCGAAGTCACTCCGCCCAACACCACGGTGGAGCGCATCGAGCAGCGGGTGTTCCGCCTGCCCGCCAGCCACAAACGCTCGCTGCTGGCGCACCTGATCACCGCTGGCGCCTGGGAACAGGTCCTGGTGTTCACCCGCACCAAGCATGGCGCCAACCGCCTGGCCGAGTACCTGGACAAGCACGGCCTGAGCGCCGTGGCGATCCACGGCAACAAGAGCCAGAACGCCCGCACCAAGGCCCTGGCCGACTTCAAGGCCGGCGACGTGCGGATCCTGGTGGCCACCGATATCGCCGCTCGCGGCCTGGATATCGACCAATTGCCCCACGTGGTCAACTTCGAGCTGCCTAACGTCGACGAAGACTACGTGCACCGTATCGGTCGTACCGGCCGTGCCGGTCGCTCGGGCGAGGCCATCTCCCTGGTGGCCCCGGACGAAGAAAAACTGCTGAAAAGCATCGAGCGCATGACCAAGCAGAAGATCGCCGATGGCGACCTGATGGGCTTCGATGCCAGCGCCGTGGAAGCCGAGAAGCCGGAAGTGCGCGAGCGTCCGGACGTACGCAACCCGCGCAATCCTCGCGGCCCACGTGGCGACGGCCCGAACGGCGGCGGTGGCGGCGGTGGTCGCAAGGACAAGGGCAAGGACAAGGGCGGCAAAGACAAGCCGGCCCGTGGCGAACGCCCGGCCCGCGAGCAGAAGCCCCGCGAAGGCACCCCGGCTCGCGAACAGCGCCAGCCGACGCCCCGTGCCGATCGGGCACCGGACGAGTTCCTCGACGACGACGTGGACAACTTCGGTAACCGCGCCGACTACGTCAGCCCCTACCAGAACAAGAACAACCAGGGCCGCGGCCGCCGTCCAGGGGCTCCGGCCCTGGGTGCAGGCGCCGGTGCCGGCAATCCGCCTCGCGGCGGCGGCCAGGGTCGCTCCGGTAGCCCGCGCAACAGCAACGGCAGCACCACCGGCACCGCACCCGCCAAGCGCAGCGGCGGTCCACGCAACGGCGCCCCGCGTGACAGCCAGGGCCGTCGCGACGAATCGCGCAATCGCCGGCCGAACCGTGACGATCAGGCCCGCCAGGAGCCTGCGGTGCAGAACCCTCGGAGCAACCAGCCGAAGATCATGCACAAAGAGTCCAAGATCGATCGTTTCCCGACGCCTGAGCAACTGGACCAGTTGCCAAGCCGTCCACGGGGCGAGAAGCCGGCGCTGCTGACCCGCAATCGCTGAGTCACCGCGCTGAAATGAAAAACGCCCCCGGTCGCAAGACCCGGGGCGTTTTTTGTGGGGGCTGGTCGAGAGTGCTTTCTGTAGCCGCTGCCGCAGGCTGCGAACGACGGGGAACTCGGCGCAAGGGCCTGCCAGGCTCACCGGGTTGCATGACGGGCAATAAAAAACGCCCCCGATTTGTGGTCGGGGGCGCTTTTTTTGCCTTGGCGCAGGTTGCGATCGGTCCAATACGGGCTGTGCGAATTGAATCGCGGAGGCCCTGCGGGCCTTGTCGCAGCCTGCGGCAGCGGCTACAGGCGAAGCATTACTTCGCTTTCACACCTTCAAAGCTGATGTACAGGTCGACGTTGTTGGACGCCGGGCCCAGGTCCATCATCTTGCCGAAATCCTGGCGATTGATGCTGGTGGTGCCTTCGAAGCCGGCACGGTAGCCGCCCCATGGATCCTTGCCTTCACCCAGGAAAGTGGCCTTGACCACGACCGGCTTGGTCACGCCGTGCAGGGTCAGGTCACCCGCCACGTCGGCGGTCAGCTTGCCATCGGCATTCTTGCCGGTGGGCTTGACGCTGGTGGAGACGAACTTGGCATCGGCAAACTTGCTGGATTCCAGGAAGTCCTTGCTGGTGATGTGCTTGTCACGTTCGGCGTGATTGGTGAACACGCTGGCGGTGCGCACGTTGACTTCGATCTTGGCGTCTTCCGGCTTGGCCGCGTCGAAGCTGAACTTGCCGTCCAGGTCCTTGAAGGTACCGGTGATGAAGCTGTAGCCCAGGTGGCTGATCTTGAAGTCGACGAAGGCGTGCTGGCCTTCCTTGTCGATCACGTAGTCCGCTGCCATCACTTGACCGGCCGCCAATACAGCAGAACCGATGGCCAATGCGGCGAGAGTCTTTTTCAACATGCTTTCTATTCCTTTTGAGTCAAGGTTGAACATCAGGCTTTGCGACCCAGCATACGGGTGAGGGTCGCATCACGATCGATAAAGTGGTGCTTCAAGGCGGCCAGGCCATGGATGCCGGCGAAAATCACCAGCGCCCAGGCCAGGTACAGATGCACCACACCTGCTACATCTGCCTGGTCCGGCAGTCCGGAAACCAGGGCAGGAACTTCAAACAAGCCAAACACCGGGATACCCACGCCGTCTGCGGTGGAAATCAGGTAGCCGGCAATCATCACCGCGAACAGACCCAAGTACAGGAACCCATGTCCCAACTTGGCCCCCAGGCGGGTCAGACGTCCATGGTTGGCCGGCGCTGGCGGCGGAGGGCTGACAAACCGCCACAACACCCGCAGCAGCATGATCGCGAACAGCGTAAGGCCAATGCTCTTGTGCAGGTCCGGCGCGTCTTTGCGCCAGGTGCTGTAGTAGTCGAGGCCGACCATCCACAGGCCCAGGGCGAACAGACCGAAGACTGCCAGGGCCACGCCCCAGTGCAGAACAATGCTTACCCAGCCGTAGCGAGAAGAAGAATTACGTAACTGCATCAGTTGCATCCTGTAAGAAACGCTGACCAAGACTAGCGATTTACCTATCGAATTAAAGCGAAAAAATTTGCTTTGAAATATCGAGAAATACGATCAGTACTCTGGGCTCAGGGTATTAAGAAAAGATTAAGGGCATTTTCTGAAGCTTTCGAGGCCATCGCCACCCGTGCCCTGGCAGCGAGCGGCTACGTCTTTACCCCTGGGTCGCGCCGTCCCCGGTTGCCGCCCTGCACAATAGGTTGTCCCGCGGCCATGCATTGCATAGGCTTGCCCGATTGTTCGCCCGCCCCCTCAGCGAGCTGCCTCCAGGAGACTGTACATGGGCCTGAATAACCAGTGGATGCAACGCGATCTTGCGGTGTTGTGGCATCCCTGCACCCAGATGAAAGACCACGAACAACTGCCGTTGATCCCGATCAAGCGCGGTGAAGGCGTCTGGCTGGAAGACTTCGAAGGCAAACGTTACCTGGATGCCGTCAGTTCCTGGTGGGTCAACGTCTTCGGCCACGCCAACCCGCGCATCAACCAGCGCATCAAGGACCAGGTGGACCAGTTGGAACACGTGATCCTCGCCGGTTTCAGCCACCAACCGGTGATCGAGCTGTCCGAGCGCCTGGTGCAGATCACCCCCGAAGGCCTGACCCGCTGCTTCTACGCCGACAACGGTTCGTCGTGCATCGAAGTGGCGATGAAGATGAGCTTCCACTACTGGATCAACCGCGGCCAACCGAACAAGAAGCGCTTCGTCACCCTGAGCAACAGCTACCACGGCGAAACCATCGCCGCGATGTCGGTGGGCGACGTGCCGCTGTTCACCGAAACCTACAAGGCCCTGCTGCTGGACACCCTCAAGGTGCCGAGCCCGGACTGCTACCTGCGTCCCGACGGCATGAGCTGGGAAGAACACTCGCGAAACATGTTCGCCGCCATGGAACAGACCCTCGCCGAACACCACGACACGGTAGCCGCGGTCATCGTCGAGCCATTGATCCAGGGCGCCGGCGGCATGCGCATGTACCACCCGGTGTACCTCAAGCTGCTGCGCGAAGCCTGCGACCGCTACGGCGTGCACCTGATCCACGACGAGATCGCCGTCGGCTTCGGCCGCACCGGCACGATGTTCGCCTGCGAACAGGCCGGCATCCGCCCGGACTTCCTGTGCCTGTCCAAGGCCCTGACCGGCGGCTACCTGCCCCTTGCCGCGTGCATGACCACCGACGACGTCTACAGCGCCTTCTACGACGACTACCCGACCCTGCGCGCCTTCCTCCACTCCCACAGCTACACCGGCAACCCGCTGGCCTGTGCGGCGGCCCTGGCGACCCTGGACATCTTCGAGCAGGACAACGTCATCGCCAACAACCGCGCCCTGTCCCAGCGCATGGCCAGCGCCACCGCGCACCTGGTGGACCACCCCCACGTCGCCGAAGTGCGCCAGACCGGCATGGTCCTGGCCATCGAGATGGTCCAGGACAAGGCCGGCAAGGCCGCCTACCCCTGGCAGGAGCGGCGTGGCCTGAAGGTGTTCCAGCACGCCCTGGAGCGCGGTGCGCTGCTGCGTCCCCTGGGCAGCGTGGTGTACTTCCTGCCGCCCTACGTGATCACCCCGGAGCAGATCGACTTCCTCGCCGAAGTGGCCAGCGAAGGCATCGACATCGCCACCCGCGACAGCGTCAGCGTGGCCGTGCCCAAGGACTTCCACCCGGGCTTTCGCGATCCGGGCTAGAGCAGGCCATCAATGGTGGCGAGGGACCGCGTAGCGGTCCCAAACCAGGCTGAGCACCTCGGCGGCTTCAACGACGGCTTCGCCGCCGAGCGGGAGCCAGCTGCCTCGCCACAGAAGGCTTTCCACCGATACACATTCAACAGAGAACCCAGATGAGACTGTCCCGCTTCTTTATCGACGCCCCCCTGAGCCTCGGCGAGCACGAACTGCCGGAAGCCCAGGCCCACTACATCGGGCGCGTGCTGCGCATGGCTGAAGGCGATGCGCTGCAAGTGTTCGACGGCTCGGGAACGGAGTTTCGCGGCACCCTGGTGGAAGTGGGCAAGAAGCGCGTGCGCGTGCAGCTGGATGAACGCTTTGCCGGCCAGCCAGAGTCGCCGCTGCGGATTCACCTCGGTCAGGGCCTGTCCCGGGGCGAACGCATGGACTGGGCGATTCAGAAAGCCACGGAGCTGGGGGTCAGCGAGATCACCCCGATCTTCAGCGAGCGCTGCGAAGTGCGGCTCAAGGACGAACGCGCCGACAAGCGCCTGCTGCACTGGCGCCAGGTGGCCATCAGCGCCTGCGAGCAATGCGGGCGCTCGCAAGTCCCGGTGATTCATCCGCCCGTGCTGCTGGCGGACTGGATCAAGCAGACCGAGGCCGACCTGAAGCTGGTGCTGCACCCGGTGGCCGAGCCCCTGGAAAGCCATGCCAAACCGCAGACCCTGGCCTTCCTGATTGGCCCGGAAGGCGGCCTGTCCGATGCCGAAGTGGAGCAGGCCCACGGCGCCGGCTTCCTGCCCGCCCGCCTCGGCCCTCGCGTGCTGCGTACCGAAACCGCCCCCGTAGTCGCCCTGACCGTGGCCCAGCAACTGTGGGGCGATTTCTAAAACAGTCCCCGGTCAAACACCCACCGTAGGAGCTGGCTTGCCAGCGAAGGCGCCCACCAGTCCCGTACACGTCTCAAGGGCCCCTTCGCCGGCAAGCCGGCTCCTACAGGTGGCGGCGCAACAGCCGGTTACTCCACCGGATCGCTGGTGGGCCGGGCGATGATGGCTTTCAGCTCGGCGGTCATGGGGAACTCCAGGTTCAGGCCCTTGGGCGGAATCGGCTGCTGGAACCAGCGCTGGTAGATGCCGTTGATTTCCCCGGAGCGGTACAGATCCGCCAAGGCGCCGTTGACCAGCGCCAGGAACTGCGGATCATCCTTGCGCACCATGCAGCTGTAGATCTCCCGCGACTGCTCCTCCCCCACCACCACCCAATTGTGCGGATCGCGAGCCTTGGCCCGTTCGCCGTAGAGCAGCGCATCATCCATGTAGAACGCCGCCGCGCGCCCGGTCTGCAGCATCTGGAACGCCTCGCCGTGGTCCTTGGCGCTGATCACGAACATGTCGATCTTGTGCTCGACGTTGTAGTTCTTGAGAAACCGCTCGTTGGTGGTCCCCGCCGTGGTCACCACGTTCTTGCCCCGCAGGTCGGCGAAGCTTTTGATCCCACTGTCCTTGGCGGTCAAGAGTTGCCCTTTGACGTAGATAAAACCGTAGGAGAACGCCACCTGCTTCTGCCGCTCGGCGGTCACCCCGGTGGAGCCGCATTCCAGGTCCACGGTGCCGTTCTGCACCAGGGGAATGCGCGTCTGCGAGGTCACCAGGTTGTACTTCACATTCAGCTTGGGCAGGTGCAACTGCTGCTGGATGCGCTCCACCACCTTGCTCGCCAGCTCCACCGAATAGCCCATGGGCTTGCCGCTGTTGTCGCCCACGTAGGAAAAGGGCACCGAAGCGTCGCGATAACCCAAGGTAATGCTGGCGCTGTTGGCGATCTTGGCCAGGGTGCCATCCAGGGGCGCCTCGTTGGCCTGGGAAATGGCGCTGAACAACAGCCCCAGGGTGCAGCCGAGCAACGTGATCTTATGCATTGTTATTCTCCGTTGTGGGTTAAGGCGGCTCAGCGGCGAACCGCGATGACACTGATTTCGACAAGGATCTGCGGGCGTGCCAGGGCCGCCTGCAAGGTGGTACGCGCCGGCGCCTGGCCGGGAGACAGCCAGGCCGACCAGACTTCGTTCATCACCGCGAAGTCGGCCTGGATGTCCTTGAGGTAGATCGTCGCGCTCAAGAGATGGTCCTTGTCGCTACCGGCCTCGGCCAGCAAGGCGTCGATCTTCTCCAGCACCTCACGGGTCTGGCCGCCGATGTCGCTGCTGGCCCCCGGCACCTGGCCGGAGAGAAACACCAGTTCGGCAAAGGTCACCGCGCCACTCAGGCGCTCGTTGCTGTGGATACGCTGGATACTCATCTGAAGACTCCCTTGAACGTTCAGGCGACGCGGGGCGTCAGGCCCTGCATGTCGATGCTGGTGGAGCGCTGGCCGATCAGTTCGCCCAGCAACTGGCCGCTGCCACAGGCCAGGGTGAAACCCAGCGCGCCGTGGCCGAGGTTGAGCCACAGGTTGCGGTAGGCGGTGGCGCCGATCAGCGGAACGCCGCTGGGGGTGGCCGGACGCATGCCGGCCCATTCGATGGCGGCCTGATAATCGCCGGCGTCGGCGAAGGTCTGCTCGGCCTGCCGGCGCATCAGGGCCAGGCGATCCGGTTCCGGGGACGGATCGAAGCCGACGATGTCGACCATCGCCGCCACCCGCAGTTGCTGGCCGATACGCGCGTAGACGATCTTGCGGTTGTAGTCGGTGATGCTGATCTCCGGTGCCCGGTGCTGCGGGCCGATGGGCACGCTGAGGCTGTAGCCCTTGAGCGGATACAGCGGCAGCTTGAGCCCCGGCAGGCGCAACTCGGGGCTGCGATGACCGGCCGCCAGCACCAGCTGTTGCACCGGCAATTGGCGCTCGCCCAGGTCGATGGCCTGGACCCGGTCGCCCCCATGGTGGATGGCCCGGACCCGCTGGCCGAGGAGGATTTCGCAGCGCCCGGAAGCCCGCAGCCACGCCGCCAGCTGCTGGCAGAACGCGTGGCAGTCGGCCACTTCTTCATCCGGGGTATAGATGCCACCGACGAAGGGCGTGTCCCCCAGGGTCGGCTCCAGGGCGGTGCATTCGGCGGCGGACAACACCTGCTGCTGGCGGCTGTCCGCCAGGTTGCGCCGGGCATGTTCGAAGCTGCCGGGCTCGCGAAAGGTCACCAGCTTGCCGTTGCGCCGCCAGTCGAAGCCCTGCAGGCCATCCTCTTCGCGCCAGCGTTGCAGGGTGCTCTGGCTGAGCAGCGCCAGGCGCAACAGGTGAGCGCCATTGCGCTGGTTCACCGAGTGCCGGCAAGCCCCGAGAAACCCCGCCAGCCAGCGCCACTGCGCCGGGTCCAGGCGCGGGCGCAGCTTGAGCGGCGAGTCGCCCTTGAGCATCCAGCCCAAGGCCTGCCAGGGCACGCCGGCATCGGCCAAAGGCGCCACATAGCGATAGGACAACTGCCCGCCGTTGGCGAAGCTGGTCTGGCTGCCCAGGGAGTCCTGGGCCTCCACCAGGGTCACCTCGAAGCCCTGTCGGACCAGGGCGTAGGCACTGGCCAAGCCGATGACGCCGCCACCGATGATGCAAACCTGCTGACTCATGACTGCCCCTGGCCCGTTGTTCGATGGCCCAAGGTTAGGGGCAGGTGACAGGCGCCGGACAATGAATAAAGATGCACCTCCCATAAACAAAGGTTATGGACTGCCCCATGCGCCTGCGTCATATCGAAATCTTCCAAGCCATCCGCCAGGCCGGCTCCATCAGCGGCGCCGCGCAGTTGCTGCACGTCTCGCAACCGGCGGTGACCAAGGTCCTGCAGCACGCCGAACTGCAGCTGGGTTTCCCGCTGTTCCTGCGGGTGCGGGGCAAGTTGCAGCCGACTCCGGAAGCCCTGGAGCTGGAGCGCGAAGTGGACAAGGTCAGCGAAAGCCTGCAAGGCGTGCGGCGCCTGGCCCAGAACCTGCGCCGGGCGCCGGGCCACAGCCTGCGCATCGGCGCCACCCCGGCCCTGGCCCTGGCGCTGCTGCCACCGGCCATCCGTGAATGGACCCGCCTCTACCCGGACAGCCTGTGCGAACTGTCCAGCGCCCACAGCCGCGAACTGGTGCAGAACCTGCTGATGCGGGAAATCGACGTGGCCCTGACCCTGCAGCGCCCGGATCACCCCGGGCTCTGCGCACAGCCCCTGGCCGAGGGCGTGCTGGTGGCCCTGGCGCCGCTGGACTACTGGCCGCCCGCCGTGCGCGGCCAGCCGCTGGCCCTGATGGAACTGGCGGACGCACCGCTGATTGGCCTGAGCAGCAGCGACCCACTGTCGGCGCGCCTGGACAGCTACCTCAAGGCCGTGGAGCCACCGCCGCGGATCAGCATTGCCGTACAGACCTACTCCCTGGCCCGGGCCATGGTCGAGTCCGGCGCCGGGTTGGCACTGATCGACCCGTTCACCGCCCTGGGCGCATCAACCGCCAGCACCGTCATCCGGCCCCTGAGCCCGCCGCTGCCGATCACCCTGTACGCGGTGACCCGCGCCGCCGAACCGCCGCCCCATACCCTGGCCAGCCTGCTGGAGATCTTCGCCCGCCAGGCCCAGGCCCAACTCGACCATCCCTTGTAGGTGCTGGCTCGCCAGCGAGGGCGGCCGCAAGCGCGGTGCAAATCCCGAAGACCCCCTTCGCCGGCAAGCCGGCTCCTACACCAATCCGCAGTCCCTCGCCCCGTAGGAGCTGGCTTGCCAGCGAAAGCGACCGCCAGCACGGCGCAAATCCAGAGGTCCCCTTCGCCGGCAAGCCGGCTCCTACGCCAATCCGCAGCGCCTCGCCCCGTAGGAGCTGGCTTGCCAGCGAAAGCGGCCGCAAGCCCGGTGCAAATCGCGAGGGACTCTTCGCCGGCCAGCCGGCTCCTACACCAATCTGCAGTCCCTCGCCCCGTAGGAGCTGGCTTGCCAGCGAAAGCGGCCGCAAGCCCGGTGCAAATCCCGAAGGCCCCCTTCGCCGGCAAGCCGGCTCCTACACCAATCTGCAGTCCCTCGCCCCGTAGGAGCTGGCTTGCCAGCGAAAGCGGCCGCAAGCCCGGTGCAAATCGCGAGGGACTCTTCGCCGGCAAGCCGGCTCCTACAGGACGTAGAAGAGGATGGCGACGAAATGCAGCAGGCTGCCGGCAATCACGAACAGGTGCCAGATGCCATGGGCATGGCGCAGGCGGCTGTCCAGGGCGAAGAAGATGATGCCCACGGTGTACAGCACCCCGCCCGCCGCCAGCCAGGCAAACCCGGCGGTTCCCAGGGCCGCCAGCAGCGGCTTGACCGCCACCAGGACGATCCAGCCCATCACCGCGTAGATCACGATGGAGAGGATCCGCGCCTCGGAACGCGGCTTGATCTCCTGGAGGATGCCGATCAGCGCCAGCCCCCAGACAATCCCGAACAGGGTCCAGCCCCAGGGCCCGCGCAGGGTCACCAGGCAGAACGGCGTGTAGCTGCCGGCAATCAGCAGGTAGATCGAAAAGTGATCGACCTTCTGCATGATGTTCTTCGCCCGGCCGCGCACGCTGTGATAGACCGTGGACACGCTGTAGAGCACCAGCAAGGTGAAGGCGTAGATCGCCACACTGACGATCTTCCACGGACTGCCGTCGATACTGGCCAGCACCACCAGCCAGATGCCGCCGATAAACGCCGCGATCGCCCCCAGCAAGTGGGTCCAGGCGTTGAATCTTTCTCCGTGATACATCGGTCACTCACCCTTGAAACATGAAAAACCACGCAAGGCTCAGGCCTGCAGTTTGAAAGCGCAATAGCTCAATGGGGGCACGGCGGATAAAAAACCAGCGGCCACTTTCGGACTCATCGGGCATCATCAGCCCCTCATCAGCCGAGGCCGGACCATGCTCATCGACGAAGAGTTGACCCTGAAAAAGCTCGAAGTGTTTCTGGCCTTCATGCGCACCGGCAACCTGGCCCGCGCCGCCGCCGAGTTGCAGACCAGCAATGTCAGCGTGCATCGGGCCATCCACTCCCTGGAAAACGCCCTGCGCTGCCCGCTGTTCAAGCATGAAGGACGCAACCTGACGCCACTGGAAAGCGCCTTCGTGCTGGAGGAACGCGCGCAGAAGCTGGTGCAGGACGTGGTCGAGAGCGTGCGCCTGACCCGTGAAGCGGCAGGCTTCTCTGCAGAACGCTTCAAGCTCGGCGCGCTTTACTCATTGACGGTGAAAACCGTGCCGCAACTGATCATGGGCCTGAAGCTGCGCCGCAGCGAACTGAACATCGACCTGATCCTGGGCTCCAACATCGACCTGCTGTACAAGCTCAAGAACATGGAAGTGGACGCCATCCTGATTTCCCTGGACGACAGCGTCAACGACCCGGACTGCGAGCAGTTGCCGCTGTTTTCCGACGATATCTTCCTCGCCACCCCGGCCGATTCGCCCTTCGCCCAGCAGCGCGAAGTGGACCTGGCCGACGTGCGCGACGCCACCTTCATCACCCTGACCCAGGGCTTTGCCACCCATCAGGACGGGGTGCGAGTGTTCAAGCAGGCGGGGTTCGAACCGAAGGTGGCGATGCAGGTCAACGACATCTTCACCCTGCTGAGCATGGTCAGCTCCGGGGTCGGTTATGCGTTGCTACCGGGAAGGATTGCCGCGGTGTATGAAAACCGCGTGAAGCTGATACCGCTGCAGGCGCGCTACCGCCTGCAGCAACATATCGGCGTGGTGTTTCTCAAGGCCAAGGAGCGCGACCCGAACCTGTTGGCGCTGCTGGCTGAATGCCGGATGTACGCCAACCGGCAAAGTACCTAGAAGCCCGCCCAACGGCGCTCGGCTCGGCCTTGCCTGGGCGCTGGCTTGCCAGCGAAAGCATGCGCAAGCCCGGCACAAACTCCGAGGGCCCCTTCGCCGGCAAGCCGGCTCCTACACGAAATCCGCGATGCACTCGCCTCGTAGGAGCTGGCTTGCCAGCGAACGTGCCCGCAAGCCGGCGCCTACGCGCCCAGCAGGCCGCGCATCAGCAGGAACAGCAACGACGGCCCGAGCAGGCAACCCAGGGCGGTGTAGAACGCCGCCGTCAGGCAACCGTAGGGCACCAGCTTCGGATCGGTGGCCGCCAGCCCCCCGGCAACGCCGCTGGAGGTGCCCATCAGGCCGCCGAAGATCACCGCGCTGCGCGGGTTGTTGAGGCCGATCAACGGCGCCACGAACGGTGTCATCACCATCACCAGGATCGCCTTGATCAACCCCGCGGCAATCGACAGCGCCATGACTTCGGAGCTGGCGCCAATCGCCGCACCGGTCACCGGGCCGACGATGTAGGTCACCGCCCCGGCGCCGATGGTGGTCAGGCTCACCGCATCGGTGTAGCCAAAAGCCATGGCCACGCCGACCCCGGCGACAAAGGACGAGCCAACCCCGACAAACAGCGCCAGCACGCCCACGAACCCGGCACGCTTGAGCTCCTCGACACTGACCCCGAAGGCCGTGGCGACAATCGCGAAGTCCCGCAGCATGGCCCCGCCCAGCAGGCCGATGCCCGACAACAGCGGAATGTCCACCACGCCCTTCTGCCCGCCGGTGAAGGCGCCACCGACATAGGACAGCACCAGCCCCAGCAGAATGGCAATGGCCGAGCCGTGCAGGCGGCCCTTGGTAAAGGTGTTGGAGATCCAGTAGGACACCCACATGGTGATCCCGATCACCGCGAAACCGCTGATCAGCCCGTAGCCGGTAATGACCTTCATCATCGATTCGTACATGGCCCTTACCCCACTGTTTTCTGAGCAACGGCCGCATCCGGCGCCTTGTTGCCGATGCGCACCAGCACCGGCACCAGGGCGAAGGCGATCACCACCGCCAGGGTGCCCGCGAGAATCGCCATCGGCCCGCCCTTGAGCGCGCCGTAGACGTTCTGCTGCGCGGCCATGGCCACCACGATGGGGATGTACACCGCGCCCCAGAACTCCACGCCCTGTTCGGACTTGCCGGCGAACAGCCCACGCTTGTGCAGGTAGCTGCCCAAGCCGATCAACAGCAGCATGGCGATACCGACACCGCCGACATTGGCCGGCACGCCGATCAATTTGCCCAGCAGCTCACCGATGAAAATACCCACCAGGGTACAAAAGGCCAGAAAGGCCACACCGTAGATAATCATTGTTGTTGTCCTCAAAGTGCATCGTCGAAGTTGTTGTTCTTGTGCTTCGTCAGCCTGAGTCGGTGCTCTATCGGTCGCGGCTTCCCTCCTCACTCAACAGGGCTTGCAGGGTGTCCAGGCGCGCGCCGTCGAAGGCGATCACCGTCCCTTGGGCAAACACCCGGCGGGCCAGCCCGGTCAGTACCGCACCGGGAGGCAATTCGATCTGCAGGCGTACCCCGCGCTCGTAGGCGCCTTGCACGGTGCCGCGCCAGTCCACCACCCGGCACATGTTGAACGCCAGGTCGTCGCGCAGCTGCTCCAGCGTGCGCAGCGGTCGGGCCCGACTGCCACTGAGGTAACCCAGCACGGGCATCTGCAGGGGCACCTCGGCAAAGGCCGCGGCCAGGGTCTGGGCCGGTTGCTCCAGCAGCGGGCAATGGGACGGCACGCTGACCGCCAGCCGCTTGGCCACGCCGACTCCGCAACCCCGGGCCAGCTCGGCCACCGCCTGCATCGCCGCATCGCTGCCGGCGATCACCACCTGGCTGTCGGCGTTGATATTGGCCAGGTACACCGGCGTCTGCGGGCTGTGGACCTGGGCCAGCAAATCCTCCACCGCCGCCAGGTCCAGGCCGATCAGGGCGGTCATGCCATAGCCCTGCGGATACGCCTGCTGCATCAACTCGCCCCGCAGGCGCACCAGGCGCAAGGCATCGGCAAACTCCAGGGCCCCGGCCACCACCGCCGCCGGATAGGCACCGATGGACAGGCCCGCCACATAGTCCGCCCGGAGCGGCGCTTGCAACAGGGTCCGGGCACTGGCCACGCCGGCGATCAGCAGGCACAACTGCACCGCCCGGGTGCTGGCCAGGGCCTGGGGCGAATCCAGGGTCAGTACGTCTTCCCCCAGGACCTCACTGGCTTCCTGCAGGCAGGCGCGGGTTTGCGGGCTTGGCGGCAGACGCTGGAGCATCCCCGGCTGCTGCGCGCCCTGGCCCGGAAACACCAACAGGCTGCTCATGCCACCTGCTCCAGAAGGCACCAAGGATCACTGACCAAGCGCGCGCCTTCGGCACTCTTGAGCAGCACCCGAGGCGCGGCTCCCGCCCATTCACGCAGCGCCACGGCCCCGGCCGGAACCTGCAGTTGCAGGTCTACCGGGCACTCGGCGCGCTCCAGCAGGGCCAGCAGCTCCCGGGCCTGAGCCCGGGAAAAGGGTTCCGGTGTGCGCAGGATCAGGTCCAGGTCACTGTGCTGATGCAGCGCAGCCACCCCGGAGGCCAGCTCGAAACCGGCACTGCCGCTGACGCCCCAGACCAGGCCCAGGGCATTCAGCTCGCCGCGCAGTCGCTGCAAGGCCTGAAGCGCCGGCAATGAGCGTGTGCCATTCAACTGGCACAGCGCTTCGGGATACACCCCGCGCTGCACCGAGTCCAGCGCCAGCAACGCCGGGTAGCGCTGCTCGCGGGTGCGGCCGCGCAGGCCGACCGCGATCTGCCCCGGCGCCGTCAGCGCCCGCCGCACCACCACCGGCTGCCCCGCCTCCAGCACGGCAAAGGCCCAATCCGGCGCATCGGCGGCCAACTGCGCCGGGGTCATGCCCCACAGCAGGTCGTGGGGCAGCCAGGGGCCGAGGCCGTTCACCATTGTTCCCGCAGCAATTGGCGGACCCGGCTCGACGCCGCCCGGTTCGCCGCCCCCAGCCGGCCGCTCAGGTCGACGCCCTTGGTCCGCACATCGACGATGGCCGCCAGCAGACACTCCTCGACCGCGACCCGATCCTCGGCCGTGGGCTGTTCGATCTGCCGCACCGACAGGCTTTCCCAGAGCAGGCCCAGGCCGGCGTAGCTGTCGATGTCATAGGCCATGGGCGGCACGCTGGCGGCCAGGGCTTCCAGTTCCTCGACGCTGCGCAGGGTGACCCGCGCCGCCGAGGCCTTGCCCATGGCGTGCACCATCACCCCGGGATCGCGCAGGGCGATCAAACGGTTGGCCTGGTAACCGTGAGCGAGAAAGGCTCCGGACATGGCCTTGCCCACCAGCAGGGCAATCACCGGGTGTCCGGCCAGGCGGGCTCGGGCATAGCTGTCGGCGGCCGCGGCCAGGGCCTGATGAATGCCCAAGGCTTCTTCACGCCGGCCATAGGCCTGGCTCGGGACATCGACGATGGCGATCAGCGCCCGCTTGTGGGGCTGGTCGCGGTCGGCATCGATCACCTCATCCACCGCCTTGGCCAGGCCCCAGCCTTCCAGCAGGCCGACCTCGCCCTGGCGGGCACGGGGAAAACGATTCTCCGGGTCGGCCACCACGGCGATAAAACGCACCGGCTGCCCGGCCAGCTCGCCATCGGCCACCCGCAGCGACGGCGGCAGGCCGGTCAGCGGCGCGACGCCGCCACTCAAGGCGTTGAACCAGTTCAGGCCCCGCAACGAATAAGCACTCATGGGCGGTCTCCTTGATACAGATCGCGAACCGTCGCCGCATCGATTTGCGGCCCAGTGTCCAGACGAGCCAGACGTTGCAGGTAGTGTTCGGCCTCGCGGCTGCGCTGCCGTTGCGGCAAGCCAAGGGCCAGCAACTCGCGGACCTGAGCCTGGATCTGCGCCACATCATCCGCCACATAACGGTCCACCAAACCGCTGGCGAAACGCTGCTCGCCGCCGGTCAGGCTCCAGATGAACGGCCGGTCCCGGGAGTCGTATTCCTCAAGCCCGGCCTCCTGTTCGATCACCTGCGGGCCGTTGAGCCCCAGGCGCGCTTCCTGGGTGACCAGCAGATAACTGCACAGCCCGGCGGCAATCGACATGCCGCCAAAGCAGCCGACGCTGCCGGCCACCACGCCGATCACCGGCTGGTACTGGCGCAGGTCGACAATCGCCGAATGGATGTCGGCAATCGCCGCCAGCCCCAGGTTGGCTTCCTGCAAGCGCACGCCACCGGTTTCCAGCAGCAGCACGGCGCGGGTCGGGGTGCCGTTGCGGTTGTCCTCGGCGGCCAGTTCCAGGGCCCCGGCGATCTTCGCCCCGCCCACTTCACCCAGGCTGCCGCCCTGGAAGGCACCTTCGATGGCGGCCACCACCACCGGCAGGCCATCGATGCTGCCCTTGGCGATCACCACCCCGTCATCGGCCTGGGGCACCACGCCCTGGCGCGCCAGCCACGGCGACATGACCCGCTGGAACGGGTCCAGCAGCTCACGGAAACTGCCGGCATCCAGCAAGGCCCGAGCGCGCTGCCGAGCACCCAGCTCGACGAAGCTGTGCTTGTTCAATAAACGTGCGCTGTCAGTCATGGCCGATCTCCTCGAAGCCCTGTTCCAGGCGCAGGCGCACCACCCCCGGGGTGGCGCCGAAATCATGGATATCGATCAGCAGCGCCGGTGGTGTCTGGCCGTCGAACATGCGCTCGAACAGGTGCTGCCAGCGCGAGGCGCTGCCATTGACCGAGGTCTGCACCTGGATGGTCAGTTTGCCGGGCTGCCCCGGCTCCAGCAGCACTTCCAGGTCGCCGGAGCCGACACAGCCCACCAGGGCGCGGCCACGACCGGGCTGGCCGGCGGGAAATTCAAAGGACAAGGTTTCCATCAGTTCGCTCCCTGGTGAAAGGCGTCGGCGGATTCGATCCGGTCCAGCAGCAGGCTGGCCGCCAGCAAGTCGGCGGCACCGCCGGGCGAGGCATTCAAGGTCAACAGTTGCAGGTCCAGTTCGTGCAGGCGGCGGCGCCCGGCGAGGCTGGCGCTGCCACCGGCATCGAGCACCGCCTGGGCGCCCTGTTGCATGGCCTGCAGGCCTTGTTCACCGGCGCGGTAGAGCACGCAGGTGTCGGCCAGCCGGCTCATGATCGCCAGCAAGGCATCGAGTCGGGCGTTCTGTTCGCCATGGCCCTGGGCACGGCTGCGCTGGAGCTGCGGCAACCCCCATTGCAGCACCGCGGGAAAGCCCTGCTGGGCTTCTTCCCGAGCGCCACGCACGCCGTAGCGCAGCGCCACCTGGGCGCCATGACTCAAGGGCCGTGGCGCGTAACGATCCTCCAGCAGGGCCAGGCGCGCGGCCCGCAGCGCGACACTGCCGGCACGGGTGGATCGCGGCTCCAGCGCGGCGGCGGCCACCAGCAGGCCCAGGGCCCAGATCGCCCCACGGTGAGTGTTCACCCCGCCGGTGGTGGTCAGCATGGCTCGCTCGCCTTCACGACCGATGCGCCCCAGGGCTTCGCGCAGGGGCAGGCCGACGGCGCCGAATGCCAGCGCCGCCTCGGCCATTTCCTTGAACGCCGGCCACAGGGCCAGGGCCGAAGCGTGCATCAGGCCCAGGTGCAGGTCGCTGTGGGCGCCATTGCCACGGCGGTCCACCAGGGCCGGCTTGGGCGACAGGTCGGCCTCGTCGATCAGCGCGTCCACCGCCAGGTCCGCCAGGCGCTCGGCCAGGCTCAGGGGTTGTGATTGCAGGTTGAGTGCGTGCATTACCAGCTCCTGAACTTGGCGGGTGGGTTGTACAAGCCACCGGACCACTGCACCAGATCGGCGACGCTTTTCGCCGCCAGCAGCTCGCGGCTGGCATCGGCGCGGCGGATGCCCAGGTCTTCCGGCAAGGCGATCAGGCCTTCACGGCGCATGCGCGCGGTGTCCTTGGGGTTGTGGCGCAAGCCGATGGCGGTCACCCCAGCCACGGCGGCAATCATCGCCTGACGCTCTTCCAGGGAGCGGGCCTTGTACAGGTAGGCGATGCCCTCCTCGGTCAGCAGGTGGGTGACGTCGTCGCCGTAGATCATGATCGGCGCCAGGGGCATGCCGCTCTTGCGCGCCACGTCCACCGCATCGAGGGTTTCGACGAAGGTCGGTTTGCCGCCTTCCTGGAAGGTTTCCACCATCTGCACCACCAGCTTCTTGCCGCGTTCGAGCATGGCCTGGGGCGCATCGCTTTGATCCTGGCGCATATCCAGCCAGGCCGGAGTGCCGTGGCGGCGCCCGCGCGGGTCGTGGCCCATGTTCGGCGCACCGCCGAAACCGGCCAGGCGGCCGCGGGTCACGGTGGAGGAATGACCGTCGCCATCCACCTGCAAGGTGGCGCCGATAAACAGATCCACCGCGTACTGCCCGGCCAGTTGGCAGAACATCCGGTTGGAACGCAGCGAGCCATCGCGGCCGGTGAAGAACACGTCCGGGCGCGCGGCGATGTAGTTCTCCATGCCCAATTCGGTACCGAAGCAATGCACGCTGTCGACCCAGCCGCTTTCGATGGCCGGGATCAGGGTCGGGTGGGGATTGAGGGTCCAGTTGCGGCAGATCTTGCCCTTGAGCCCCAGGGATTCGCCGTAGGTGGGCAGGATCAGCTCGATGGCCGCGGTGTTGAAACCGATGCCGTGGTTCAGCGACTGTACGTTGTGTTTTTCGTAGATGCCGCGAATCGCCATCATCGCCATCAGCACGTGCACCGGCTTGATGTGGCGCGGGTCACGGGTGAACAGCGGCTCGATGTAGAACGGCTTGTCGGCCACCACCACGAAATCCACCCAGGACGCGGGAATGTCGACCCGGGGCAGCTCGCTGACGTCGTCCACCAACTGGTTGACCTGAACGATGACAATGCCGTCGCTGAAGGCCGCCGGCTCGATCAGCGCCGGGGTGTCCTCGGTACTGGGGCCGGTGTAGATGTTGCCGGCGCGGTCGGCCATGAAGCCGGCGGACAGCACCACGTTGGGGATCAGGTCCACCACCAGCCGCGCATAGAGCTCGATGTAGGTGTGGATGGCGCCGATTTCCAGCAGCCCGTCTTCCAGCAACTGGCTGATGCGCAGGCTCTGGGTGCCGGCGAAGGAGAAGTCCAGCTTGCGGGCGATGCCGCGCTCGAACAGGTCCAGGTGCTCGGAGCGGCCGACGCTGGGCATGATCATGTGCAGGTCATGCAGCTTGGCCGGGTCGGCCTTGGCCAGGGAGCGGGAGAGAAAGTCCGCCTGCTTCTGGTTATTGCCCTCCAGCACCACCCGGTCGCCGGGCAGGATCAGAGCCTCCAGCGCCGCGACGATCTTGTCGGTCGGCAACACCACGCCATCGGCGATGGCCCGCACCTGCTCGAGGCGCCGCTGCTTTTCGCTGCGCCGCCGCGACCAGCGCGCGTCGGGGGAAATTATTGTTGTCATGCTCACTCCACGGGTTCGCTGTCGTGGCAGTCACCTTAGGAGTGAAAACGGGGGGCATCAATCAAGCGCGGCGTTGGATCGTTACGCTGAGGGTAATGATTGAATCGAAGGCCGGCTGTAGGTAATGGCAACACATTGGCGGTTGTTGCAGCGCAGGGGGAACCACATAGTTGCCCGGTCGCCGATGCATCGGCGGCCGATCTTAGCCGGTCGAGCCTGTTCACGGACGCACAAGCGCTTGCCTATAATGCCGGCGCTTTTTGCCGCCTGGCATTTCGCTATGGCGGCTGTGCGCGGGACACCTTCGGGTGTGCCGGAGGTTCCGTGAATTCCTCTGGTCGGCTAACCCGCGTGCAGCTGCCACCCTCTTTGTTTAGCCGCAAAAGGTGGTAGCTCCTCAAAAAACACGGAGGTGCGCTATGTCTGATTTCATCCCGCTACACAGCAATCTCACCCCTACCCCAGTGTTCCACCTCGACCGCGACGCCCCGGCAGCGGACTTGCACGGCGGCGCGGTGCAACGCATCAAAGCCTCGCGCGACCTGCTGCACAGCCTCAACTGCCTGAGCCTCAAAGGCGTCGACGAGCGTGATCTGAACCACTTCGTCAACGCCGCCCACCTGCTGCTGCAAGACGGCTGCGATGCCCTGGACGCCTTGCAGTGGCGGCTGGAGGCGTAAAGACCTCGGTCAAACCTGCCCGGTTGGCCTCTTTTGGGGGTCAACCGGCGGTCTGGTCTTCCCCCTCAGCGGGCACCGACGAGGGGCCCATCCAGGTGCCATACAGCTTCTTGGTATTGATAAAGGCAAACAGCCCTACACCGAGGGCGAGCACCAGGAATCCCCAATAAGCCTGGTCATTCCATTGAAAAGCCACCCACGCCTTGTACAGAAAAAAACCGACAGCACCGGCTCCCGCAAGACCGAGCACCGAGATGAAAAACCAATAAATCAAACGTTCTGCCATGTTGAAACGTCCCTGCCTCATTAAAAGAAGTACGCAGCTATTACCGCCTTCCAGAGTGAATCAACCACTCGCTTCGCCTCCCTCCAGAGCACTGGTTTCAGTCACGGTATTCAACATGCTGGGCCATCAGATTGGGCCGGCTGAAGGTGTCAATAGCATCAATCTTCCCGAGCATTTCCTTGACCTTGGCCTTGAAGGTTTCATCGTCCATATCGATCCAGTAACGCGCTGGGCGTTGGTGTTGACGATCGTATTCAGCGGTGACCGGGTCCAAGTGGCGGTAGGGTTCGTACATGGGAATATCAGGCAGAGGGCGGCTGATATCCATGAAGTTCTGGAAAAAATCCCATAATGCGCAGGGCTTTTGCAGGGTGTTGTCAGGTGCAATCAAGTTGTTGAAGTTAATGCGAATGTCGCGATAGCGATGGATCAGGAACAGGCTATTCATAGGCAGGCCCTGACGATCCGGGCTGGTGACGATATAGGCGTCGAACTCGTAGAAGGGAGCAGTTGTCTCATCGATAACACCTTCTTTTTTGAAGCGCTTGTAGTCGAAGAAGGTGACAAGGCCAGTACGGCGATTGAGTTCCCAGAGAGGGCCTTTAGGGGGGCGAAACCAAATACTCGGAAAATAGTTTACGACAAGACTACCTATCCCCCAACACACAAGCGGAACCCCTAATATCCATGAATAGAGACCAAAAAACATATCAAGCGTAAATTGCCATGGAGTTTTTTGCGATGCAGGCATAATAGCAAAGTGGGCTAAAGCCATGAAAACTAATAGAATTACAAAAACCCATTTACACCCTCCCCTCATAAACAACCAAAACTGCGAGCAAAATGGAAGCTGAGCATACCTAAACCTTTCTTGATCATACCTCTGATGAAGTTCAACCCCATCTAAAGGTAGAGCAACATAAGTACCATTATTTATTTTTATTACTTTTTCTTTTTCAGCCTTTTCCCAAAATCGCATGCTTTCAGGTTTTGGATCTTGCATGATACGGATTGGCACTACCTCCTGAGTACTCCCCCAAGGTAAATGCACCCCTGAAAACTTAAGAAACCAGCTTCGCTCTGCCGACTCAGATTGGCCTGGAATATTGTCAGGCTTGTATGCTTCTTGTCCGTAGTACTGCACCAAATCTAATAAGTTATTCATTACTTGACACCTTATGGTTTTTTTCATCAACCCAAAATGGGAGCTCAGCCTTATTAAAGTTGGCCTTAGCATGAACTGGCCCATAAAGTGCTGGCCCCTTAACTCCCGGAGCCGGAAAATGGCGGTTTTCTCCGCAGCTCTTCAATATAAGTTGTGCGCGAACCGCCCAGTACCAGTTACGGGTTTTGAAGGGAGATGGATCTGTATTGGCAGGAGGGGTAGAAAAATAGAGTTCAAGACTGTCGTTGTACAGCCGCTGCGCCTTAGGTATCGAACACATGGTGGGGGCTTGTATATCGGTACTGTAGGGCGAGCCTTTGATGCTGTAGTGGGTGACTGTTTCGCAAAGTCTACAATCAGCCTCGATATCGACGCTCCCCAGGCTGCCGAGTAAACCTGGAAGTCGGCTTTCTATACGAATCAAGGTATCGGCACTGCGCACTGAATGGGGCACTTCAGCACGGGAGTCCAGTTTGGCTTTAGGCTCGAAGAGCGGGTTGCGGCCAACGACGATGCTGTTACCGGCGAACACGCCAAGCAGACGATAGAAAGCCTCTTGCGGATCTCGTAGGTATTGGACATCAGCGCCTGCAGTGCCAAAAGTCTCAGCGCTTAACCAATCTTCCATCAGCATTTCACTGCCCGTGTCAGTCAATGTACTGCACATGGTTTGCCATCAGATTGGGCCGGTTGAAGGTATCGATTGCATCAATCTTCCCGAGCATCTCCTTGACCTTGACCTTGAAGGTTTCATCGTCCATATCGATCCAGTAACGCGCTGGGCGTTGCTGTTGACGGTCGTATTCGGCGGTGACCGGGTCCAAGTGGCGATAGGGTTCGTACAGGGGAATATCAGGCAGCGGCCGGCTGATATCCATGAAGTTCTGGAAGAAATCCCATAAGGCGCAGGGCTTTTGCAGGGTGTTGTCTGGGGTAATAAGGCTGTTGAAGTTGATACGAATATCGCGATAACGATGGATCAGGAACAAGCCGTTCATAGGCGAGCCCTGACGATCTGGGCTGGTGACGATATAGGCATCAAATTCGTAGAACGGAGCAGTGACCTCATCGATAACGCCTTCTTTTTTAAAGCGCTTGTAGTCGAAGAATGTGACAAGGCCGGTGCGGCGATTAAGTTCCCAAAGAGGGCCCTTTGGGGGGCGAAACCAGATGCGCGGAAAGTGATGCATGACAATATGCCCTACCCCCCAACATAGCAGCGTTGGAAATAAGATAGGCCAGAATACACTCGAGAGCGCGTCCCAAAAACCTATCTTCAGTTGTGAATCTCTTGAAACAATTGATAAAAACAAGCTGACAAAAGAAAAAAGTATCGCAAACAAATAAAAACCGTACTTTCCAAAAAACTGCATAAACAACCAAAATTGTGAGCGAAATGGTAACTGGGCAAATCGAAATCTCTCCTGATCATATTTTTCATGAGTTTCTATATTTTCAAATGGAGCGGGAGTGTAAGTTCCCTGTGTTATCTTTTCCTCTCGCTCCCTTAAGGCTTTTTCATAAGCACGTAGGCCATGGGGAGAGGGGTGGCGCAAAAGGTCTTCGGGGGCTAAGTCCTTGGTCCCCCCCCAAGGTAAACGTGTTCCTGAGAAATTAATCAACCGACTTCGCTCTACTGACGCGGTTTGAGCCGGGATGCTTTTCGGGCTGTATACCAGTTGCCCGTAATAAGGCACTGGTTCGATCATTTTATCCATTGATCAATTTCTTATGAGTTTGTTCGTCTGCCCAAAATGGGCGTTTTATCCTATTGAAGTCGGCCTTGGCATACGCCGCCCCATAAGCTGCTGGGTCTTTAACTTCCGGTGCGGGGAAGTAACGGAGTCCACCGCGGGTTTGCAAAACAAACTGTGCCCGAACCGCCCAGTACCAGCCGCTGGTTTTAAAGGAGGATGGGCTTCTATTGGCAGGAGGGGTAGAAAAATAGAGCTCAAGACTGTCGCTAAATAGCCGCTGTGCTTTGGGTATGGAACACATGGTGGGCGCTTGAATATCGGTACGGTAGGGCGCACCTTTGATGCTGTAGCGGGTGATGGCTTCACAGAGTCGACAATCCGCCTCGATATCAACGCTACCCAAGCTGCCGAGCAAGCCTGGAAGTCGACTTTCTATACGAATCAGGGTATTGGCAGTGCGCACTGAGTAGGGCACTTCCTCCCGACCGTCCAGTTTGGCGTTTGGCTCGAAAAGCGGATTGCGGACAATGCTGATGTTGATACCGGCGAACACGCCAAGCAGACGATAGAAGGCCTCTTGCGGGTCCTGCAAGTGCTGGGTGTCCGCACCTTTAGTGCCAAAGGGCCCAGCATTTAACCAATCTTCCAGCGGGGTGCTACTTAGCCAAAGCACGAGACCAGCACCGATACCGATCAACAGCAGGGCGACCCAGTTCAATGGATGCATGCCCAGCACTGGGGCCAAACCGCTGAACAGGCCCGCGGCGACACCCGAGAGTGCACCTCCGGCCATCAGCAAATAGCCATACATGGCCTGATCGTTCCATTGCCAGGCATACCATGCGTCATAGAGGCTTACACCGACAAAAAGAATTCCTGAAGCCAGTTGGCCGAACAATCGCGCTGTAAATACCTTGGTTAATCTATTTGCCAATCTGGGGCCTAAGACACTGAGTGCTCTTTCTTCAGAGATAGTAAATACTGGTGCTCTTGCCATTGAGAGGGCGAATTGTGTTCCAACGAACTTAACGGTCAATGCTTCCATAGCAATAACTAAATCTATACTCGCTCCACCTATCCCGATGGCAGTTCTGAAAATATCTTTTTCTCTAGAATTCTTCTCCCACGCCTCTACCTCCGCCCTTAAATTCCACATCTCCAACATCAACACCGCCGCCGCAAAAGGCCGGCTGTTCAACACGCGCCACGTATGGGTCCTGGCACGTTGTTCGCGTAAATGTTCACGTGCAACGTTCAAAGCGCTTCTGGCTCGGGTGCTGCTTGCCGCATCGGCAGCAGCGACGGCATCTGCCTGTTGGGCGGCGTTGATCTGTTGGTTTATCTCTCTGATCAGCTGAGTAACGGGCGCGCTAACGGGGATAGCCAGCACCAGATGGTTGGCGCTGGTCACCCCCGTTGCTGGCATGCGCGTGCGGTTGGTGCTGCCCAGCACCTCGCCCGTGGGGCTGAGAAACTCACCGTGGATGGTGATCGCTCTTGCCTGGCGGGTGGGCAGGTCCTGCTGGCCAAACAGGTAGAGATCCTCTGTCACCGCTGCGCGCCGCACAAAACGCGCAAGACCAAAGGTGGCGGGCAATACGCTGCGCAATTGCTGCACGCCACGAGCATGCAGCCTAATGTTGACCGGGCGAGCCTCAGCTCCCAGGCGCTCACGCATTTGATTCAAACGTTCATGGGCCTGGTCACTGACGGTTCGGCTGGCGGCGGCGGTTTGCGCGGCCTGGTTGGCGGCGTTGCGCGGGGCGGCGGTGGCGGCGCGGGCGGTATCCACGGCGCCTTGCAGGTTTTCGAAAAAGCCGATCAGGGCGGCGCTGGTATTTTTGCCATTGGCCGTGAGAAAGGTGTCCAGGCGGCCTTCAGCCAGTAGTGTGGCCAACAAGGCGCTGTCCAGCAGCTCCTGTTGCGCGGGAGACGGAGGCACCTGGTTTTCATGCTTGGCCAAGTCGGTCGGACGAAAGCAACCATCGCCAAGGTTTGGGTCATCCTGGGTCGGGACCTTGTAGGGCACGCAGACCGTTTCCATGTCGCTGGCTGGCCACAGCATCTGGTGCCAGGCCGAAGTCGTGTCTTTGGCAATACTGCTGAGCAGTTTCTGTGCACGGCTGGCCTTGGGGCTGTACAGGCTGACGCCGGTCACGGCATCCACCACGTCGCCGGTGGGTGACAGTGGATCGAGCCGTCCCGGCGGCAGGGCGATGCTCGCCATGGCCTGGCTCAGGGTGAACAGCGCGGCCAGGTAGTCAAAGCCCTCCAGGCTCAGGTGGTCGGCGAAGGTCTGTTGGGTAACGCCCTGCTCCAGGCATTCGCTCAGCAGGTCCTGGGCGCTGTTCATGTGCTGCCAGACCATGGCCCGCTCCACGGTGGCGGTGCAGCGGTTGATGGCCTGTTTGCCTGTGTCGTTGAGTTTCTTCATGCCGGCATGCAGTGCATTGGCCTGCCCTGCGAGCTGGCGCGGAACCACCAGCTGCTGCACCAGCAGCGCACTGCCGTGGTTGGGCTCTTGGGCGGCGCGGCGGGCGCAGAGCATGAGCAACTGGTGATGAGTGTTGAGGCGCATGTGCAGATGGCGCACGCGGTAGCGTGGGTCGTCCAGCAATACGCCACAGAGCTGGCGTTGCCGGGCCGATTCGAGGACGTCGGCCACGCTGTCCTGGACCAGCCATAAATCCTTTTTTTCGCCTTCTGCCTCCGGCTTGCTGCCAGGCTCGGGTTCGGGCGCCGGCAAGGAGGCTTCCAGGGCATCGGCGATGGCGGTCAGTTCCAGCGCTACGCTATGGGGCTGTTCTGCGCTGCCGGCGGTGCAGGCTTGAAGGAAGGCCTTGGCCTGGGTGCTGGCCTCAACGGGGAATTGTCCGGACAGGTCGCACAGGTAACTGCCTGGATGTTCGAGCATCCACTCGTAGCCCGGCGCCCGGGGGCGTTGCGGTGCGGCCACGCTGACCGGGAAAGCATTCGACTGGAGGTTGAGCCAGGTGGTTCTGGCCTGAGACGCAGCGCTCTGGTTGGTGGCGTTGTGCACATCGAAAGCGGCAAAGGCCTGCACCATCGCTGTGCCATCCGGCTGGTTCTTGTACAGCCGCTTGAAACGCTGGTCAGCGCTGCGCAGGTCGGGGCTCCGGCAACGTTGGCCACGCAGCTTGGCGTCCTGTTCCAGGCGCTGTAGCCGGGGGGCGCTGAGCTGGACTTCCGAGAAGCACAGCTGCAAACCCTCTACGTGCCGGTTGTTCCAGCTGGCTGGCAGCCAGATGTCGTCCAGGGCCTGGCCGCAGGCGTTGCGTTCGCCGGGCTTGAAGCTCTGGCCCTGGCGAAACTGCGCCACATCGATGTCGTGGTAGGTGGTCTTGTCGCCCTCGATACGCACTTCCAGCTCGCGCCACAGCCGCTGCTCGTGGAACACGTAGACGTAGCCAGTGCGCGCCAGTACCGGCGTGCCGAGGTCGTAGGCGCTTTTGCTGCCAGGCAAGGCGACAAAGGGCAGCACCGGCACCAGCTGGTTCCACTGGGCATCGCTCTGGCGGGGCGTGGGGCGCAGGTTGTCGAGCAATGGCAGGCGAATGGGCGCGCCCTGGGTGGTGGCGATTTCTAGGCACAGTTGTCCTTTGGCCAGGCCGGCGCTGTCCCAGACGTGCAACACGCTGCTGCACAGTTCCCGTTCCAGGGGTTCCTGCTCGCCCTTGAGCGGGCTGCCGGCCTGATCCAGCAGCACCAGCCTCTGGCTCTCGGGGTGATCCTTGCCGATCACCTGGACGATCAGTTTGCCGGCTTCGCAGGCCGGGCCCGGGCTCAGGCTACCGATGGGGGCGCTCATGTCAGTGACTCCTTGTCTTGCCAATGCCGACGTAACAGTTCCAGGCGGTCCTCATTGCTGGTGTGTGAAGCCAGACGCGGCAGGTCGTGGTGGGCATAGCGCAGCCGCAGGTCGAGAAAACGCTGCAGTTCCTCGGCCTGGACGAAGCCCAGATCCATGCCCTGCTCCAGGTACTCACTCGCTTGGGTGAATGACAGGTCGCGCTGCCGCTTCCACCATTGATACAGGAAGTACTCTCTGCGCTGACGCTGCAACGCTTGCTCCTGTTGCTGGCTGAGGCGAGCCCGGGCGGCTCCGGGCATCGTCCTCCATTGCGCAGCGTGTGGGTTGTCGACGCTCAGCCAGCGCTCTTTATCCTCGGCCTGGTCGGCCCAGGTGCCGCCATACCAGCTCAAGCGCGAGACAGGTCCCAGCCACAGTGCATGGCTTTGAGCGGCATCGGCGGCGAAGAAGTAACTGGCAGTGGTCGGATTGCAATAACACAGCACCCCCTTGCGCTGTTCGCCAAAGCGCACCAGCAGGATATGCCGCAGGTGCTCCAGCAGGGTGTCCGTGGACACCGAGCTTTCAAGGATCAACCCCGGCCACTGCTTGGGCTCCTGCCTCATGAACTCCAGCACCCGGGGATTGCGCGCGCAGTCCAGCCAGACAGGACTCTGCTCGCGGCATTCCGCGAGCTCAGTGGCGTCGAACAGCAGGATGGGCGAGGGATCATCCGTCGCCTGGTAGATTTTTTCCAACAGGTACTCACTGCGCTCCAGCAGCACTGAGGTGTTCATCGTGACGCTCCTGCCAGCAGGGCCTTTCTGCACGGGCAGTCGGTCAGCGGACACTGCATGGGCGTGCCTCCCTTGGGCTTCTGGCACAGCTCCACCAGGGGCAGTTTTTCCTTGAGCCGTTGTTGCAACAAGGCCCCCGGCTTATCCCCATCCGCCACCCGCAACGGCCCCGGCAACAACGGCGCCGCACCAGTGCCACTGCCCGGGCTGCCGCCGGAGTTGTTATTGACCAGGGCGCCGCTGAGGGCCACGCCGCCGGCGTCGATCTTGATCCAGCTACCGCCGCCCTTGAGGGTCAGTTCGCTGCCGGCTTCGAGCACCACTTTCAGGCCACTGGCGAGGTGGATTTCCTGGCCGGCTTCGATGAACAGGCCGTTGCCCAGTTGCAGGTGCTGGCTGCCGGCGATGCTCAGGTGATCACTGGCGCGGGCTTCGACTTTGCGCTCGCCATGCACGGTGTGGTGTTCTTCGGCCTTGAATTCGCTGTAGCTGTTGGCCTCCACCGTGTCGTGGCGCTGGTGGCCGACGCGGATTTTCTGGTCGTGCTGGACCTGCTGGTCCCAGTCGCGCTGGGCGTGGATGAAGATCTGCTCGGCGCCTTGTTTGTCTTCGATGCGCAGTTCGTTGAAGCCGCCGCCGTCGGGGCTGCTCAAGGTCTTGAAGGTGCTGCGGGTCTTGTGCGCCGGCAGCGGATAGGGGACGACGTTCTCCTTGTGGTACAGGCAGCCGGTGATCAGGGGCTGGTCGGGGTCGCCTTCGAGGAAGGTCACCAGCACTTCCATGCCCACCCGGGGGACGGCGATGGCGCCGTACCAGGCGCCGGCCCAGGCCGAGGACACCCGCAGCCAGCAGCTGCTCTTGTCGTTGCCCTGGCCCTCGCGGTCCCAGTGAAACTGCACCTTGACCCGGCCGTGGGCGTCGGTGTGGATGTCCTCGTCCTGAGGGCCGGTGACCTTGGCGGTCTGGCTGCCGAGAATCCGCGGCTTGGGGTGTTCCAGGGGCGGGCGATGGGCCACTTCCCAGGGGGTGGCGGTGAAGCGGTTGCGGTAGCCCTGGTGAAAGCCTTTTCCGGCCCGGGTGTCGCTGGTGATGGACTCTTCCAGCACCTGCGGCTGTTTGCCTTCGTGGAGGACTTCGGTCAGCAGCCACAGGTCGTTCCAGGCCGGGTGGGGGTGCCCGCTCAGGGGCAGGAAATGCCCGCTGCGCAGGCTTGGCTGGTCGCTGTGGCCGCTGGCCTGGCAGTAGTCGCTGCGGTGCCGTTCCAGGGCGCGCCTGGCCAGATGCTTGCCGCGCTCGCGGTCGGTGAAGCGTCCGGGGTAGGCGTAGTCTTCAAGGTCCGGCTCGGCTTTTGGCTCTTGCGGTTTGGCCGCTCCCTGCATCTGCAGGCGCGGTTTTTCGAAGTCGTAGTCGCGGCGCGTGGTGCGGCTGGGGCGCGCCTCCAAGCGCAGCTCGAAACGCTTGATCACCGGCTCGCTGGCCACCAGGCCGGAGTCTTGCCGGTAGGCCACCGGGGCCAGTTTGCGGAACACCGTCTGGTCTTCGCCGAACACCAGTCGATGCCCGTCGCGGCTGTGCTGAAAGTGGTAGTGCAGGCCCTCTTCCTCGCACAGGCGCTGGATGAAGCGCAGGTCCGATTCGTCGTACTGCACGCAGTATTCGCGCTCCGGGTAGGGGCCGGCGAGGTGGAAGTGGTAGTCGTTGCCGAGGATGCCGTGTTCCTCCAGCACCCGGGCGATGATCTGCGGCACGCTCAGGTGCTGGAAGATCCGTTGGTTGATGCGCTGGCCCAGATAGGCCAGGCGTGGGCCGAGGGTGATCTGGTAGTGGCTCAGGCGACGACCGCGGTCGCCTTGGGCAATGCGCTGGATCTGCCCGTGAATGCCGCTGCCATCAGCCGCCAGTTGCAGGAAGGCCGGGGTGTGCAGCAGCGCGTCCAGGTCCAGGTTGGAGCGTTCGCTGACCAGCTCCAGGTCGAAGGCAAAGGGCCGGCTGATGCGTTCCCGGCCCTGCAGGCCGAGCACTTGAAAGTCGTGGGGGCGACCCTCCAGGGTCAGGCTGAAATGCGTCTGGTCGGCGGCGGCGAACATTCCCTGTGCCTCGATGCGGGCAGTGCAACTGCTGGATGAATAAGGGCCCGGACCAGCGAGGCTGGCCAGGGCGCGGTAAGGGTCGAGCGGCCTTCCTTAGCCGGTGACCGGGGTCCGCCAGTCATCGGAGCCGGAAGTGCCGGAGACTTCGTGGGTCCAGGTGATCTTGCGGTAGGTGAAGTGCACGTCTTCCAGGTGGGTGAAGTGGGCATTGCCCGGGTCCTGGCAGTTGTGCATGTAGTCCTTGATGTCGACGATGATCGCGTCCTCAAGGGTGGTGGTGTAGTAGTGCTCCTGGGTGCCGGCGGCGGAGGTGCGGTACCACTGGATGACGATCTCGGTCAGGCGCTCGCCCGAGGTCAGCGCCGCCAGCAGCAGCGGCGAAGCCTTGTCGAAGACCTTGGTGATGATCACCGGCTTGTGCACCCGCTGGCCGGTGGGCTGGCCGGACTGCGGATCGCGGGGAATGATCACTTCGTGCTGAAAGCCCTGGACCATGACCTGGTCTTCATGACCTTCCTGGTAGGTGTTACCCACGGAATCGGCGGTAAAGGCCCCGGCGGTGATCAGCCCCTGTTTGGTGCCGGTGACCGACATATACGCTGGCGTTGCCATGCATGCTCTCCTTGCAAATCACTAAAGAAACCCCGGCCAGACGGCCGTGGGGTGCAGAGGTGAGTACAAGGTCTGTGCCAGCAATTGATTAGTTGTTTTGAATCAGTGAGTTACTGACTAATTGGCAGTGTTTGGCGGACTTTTTCGAGGAAATACCGGGAAAAGTGCGCAACATGTTGCGCAGTGCTGTGCAAGATCTTGCGCACCTTGAAGCAGGCCATGCGGCAAGGCCATTACCGCGATCTGTGCACAGGCTTATCCACAGATGACTGCGCAAGATGTTGCGCAGTTGCAAGATTATCCACAGGGTTGGCATCCGGCCGCCCTCTGGGGCCACAATGCGCGCCGGACCGGCCAGTCAATGGCCTGAGCAGACAATGATGAGAGTCAGCATGGACACACCGATTCGCTCGAACCAGACACTGCTGGAACAGATCAAGCATGGCCTTGAGCCCGACTACCTGATGTTCTGGGGCCACCAGCCGACCCGCGACGGGCGCCTTTCCCCAAGCTGCTTCAGCCAGTGGTTCGCCGCCGGCCTGGAGCTTGAGGGCATTCACTACCCCAGCGCCGAGCACTTCATGATGGCCGGCAAGGCCCTGCTGTTCGATGACCGGGAAACCCACGGGCGGATCCTCAAGGCGACCACCCCGGCGGACGTCAAACAGCTGGGCCGCGAAGTGCGCGGCTTCGATGACGCCCGTTGGTCCGAGGCGCGTTTCGAGATCGTGGTGCAAGGCAACCTGGCCAAGTTCAGCCAGCACCCGGCCCTGGGCGACTACCTGCTGTCCACCCGCGATCAGGTGCTGGTGGAAGCCAGCCCGGTGGATCGGATCTGGGGCATTGGCCTGGCGGCGGACGATGCCAAGGCCAGCCGGCCGGAGCAGTGGCGCGGCCTGAACCTGCTGGGGTATGCCTTGATGGAGGTACGGGACAGGTTGCGGGGGGCCTGAGGCGCAGCTTTCGCCGGCACGCCAGGGTCTAGCGACGCGCGCGTGCTGCACGCCACCGGCTTGCCGGCAAAACACGCCTAGGACAGCAGCCCCGCCCCCACCAGCAACTCCTCCAGCGCCAGCAGATCCGGGACCTTGGCCACTTGCTCGGCCACCTGCACCGCGGCCTTTTCCAGAGGCGCCAACGACACATCGACGTAGCTCAACTGGCTGTCGAGCTTGCAGGAGCGGGGAATGCCCTGCACCAGCAAGGCCATGAACTTCAGCTCCGGGCGTCCGCCCAGGGCGTTGAGCACGACGATACGCGCCCGCTCGCCCAACACCGTCTTGCCACCACAGGCCGACTCGAAACTGATCAGCGCAATCCACCGCTCGCGCCACAGCACCCGGCCCAGGTACCAGGGCGGCGAATCCAGGTCGAAGCTGCCCTGCTGATAGTCGATCAGTTCGGCCACCGCCACGTTGGGCAGGATCAGGGTACGGTCCGCCAGGGGCAGCAACAGACCGGTCAGGGTGCTGGCGCGGTGATCAAGCATGGGGCTTGCTCCACAGGGCGATGCTTTCCAGCAGCACCGATTCTTGATAGGGCTTGCCGAGGTAGTCGTTGACCCCGATGGCCATGGCCCGGTCGCGGTGTTTCTGCCCGGTGCGGGAGGTGATCATGATGATCGGCAAGTGTTGCAGGCGCGGGTCGTTGCGTACCTGGATCGCCACTTCGAAACCGTCCATGCGCGGCATCTCGATGTCCAGCAGCATCAGGTCCGGGGTGTGCTCGGCCAGCAGCGTCATGGCGTCGACCCCGTCCTTGGCGGTGAGCACGTTCATGCCATGACGTTCCAGCAGGCGGCTGGTGACCTTGCGCACGGTGACCGAATCGTCCACCACCAGCACCAGCATCGGCCGTGGCGGCTGGACTTCGGCGGCCACGGCCTCGCCGCTCGGCCCCGGCCGCGGTGCCTGGAGCTGCAGCGCACGAAGGTGCGCCAGCAGATCGAGAATCAGCACCACCCGGCCATCGCCGAGAATGGTCGCCCCGGACAGGCCCTGCACCGCCGCGAACTGCGGCCCCAGGCTCTTGACCACGATCTCCCGGGTGCCGGCCGTGACATCCACCTGCACCGCGATGCGCTGTTCGTTGCAGTGCACCAGCAGCACCGGCAGCGGCAGCACCTGGCCCAGCAGTTTCGGGCGCGGCACGGTGTGCAGCAGTTCCCCCAGGTAGCACAGGTCATAGCCCTGCCCGGCGTATTCGTAACGGGGCGGATCGAGCTGGTAATGGGCGTCCAACTCGCCCGGCAAGACCCGCACGATGCCTTCGACGGTGTTCAGCGGGATCGCGTACTGCTCATCGGCGCACTGCACCATCAACGCCCGGTTGACCGAGACGGTGAAGGGCAGGCGAATGCGGAAATGCACCCCCTGCCCGGCCACCGAATCAATGCTCATGCTGCCGCCCAGTTGCCGCACTTCCTCGTGCACCACATCCATGCCCACCCCGCGCCCGGAGATCTGGGTGATCTTCTCGGCGGTGGAAAACCCCGGCTGCATGATGAACTGCAGCACCTCGCGGTCGCTGATCGCGGCTTGCGGATCCAGCAGGCCGCGCTTGATGGCTTTGGCGCGCACCGCTTCCAGGGGCACCCCGGCGCCGTCGTCGCGCATGTCGAAGATGATGTCGCCGCCTTCCCGGGACAGGTCGAGGCTGATCCGCCCCCGGGGCGGCTTGCCCGCGGCGCGGCGCACGTCGGCGGCCTCCAGGCCGTGATCCACGGCATTGCGCAACATGTGCTCCAGGGGCGCGACCATGCGTTCGAGAACGTTGCGGTCCATTTCCCCTTCGGCGTTGCCCACCACGAACTCCACGTCCTTGCCCAGCTCTTCGGCCACCTGCCGCACGATGCGCTTGAGCCTGGGCACCATGCGCTCGAAGGGCACCATGCGCGTGCGCATCAGGCCTTCCTGCAATTCGGTGTTGATCCGTCCTTGCTGCTGCAACAGGTTCTCGGCGTCGTGGTTGCGCCGGTCGAGGGTTTCCTTGAGGTCCAGCAGGTCCGAGGCGGACTCGAACAGGGCCCGGGACAACTGCTGCAACTGCGAATGCCGGTCCATTTCCAGCGGGTCGAATTCCTCGTAGCCCAGGCGCTCGGCCTCCACTTGCTGGCGACTGAGGATGCGGCCCTGGGTTTCGGTGTCCAGGCGCCGCAACTGGTCACGCATGCGCTCGATGGTGGTTTCCATCTCGCCAAGCGCTACCCGGGCATCGTTGACCTGTTGTTCGATGCGCCCCCGGAAGATCGAGGTTTCCCCGGCCAGGTTCACCAGATCGTCCAGCAGTTCCGCCGACACCTTGACCATGTCGCCCACCACCGCGGCCTCCGCGGCGGGGGCCGCCGGCTCCGGCTTGCTCGCCGGCATCGGCGCAGGCGCCCCGGGCACGGACGGCACGCGCGGATGGCTCAGGTCGTGGATCGCCTCGATCAGTTTCTGCGCCGGCTCGATGGGTTGCCCGGCCCGAGCCGCATCGAGCATCTGCGCCAGGCGGTCGTGGCTTTTCTGCTGCAGGGTGAACAATGCCGGGCTGGGTTGCAGCAGGCCGGCGGACAAGCCTTCAAAGAGAAACTCTAGCTCGTGGGCCAGATCGCCGATGGGGGCGATTTCCACCATTCGCGCCCCGCCCTTGAGGGTGTGCAGGTCCCGCAGCAGGGTTTCCACCTCCTGGCGCGCCTGGGGGTCGGCCTGCCAGCGCGCCAGGGCCGCGGCGGAGCTGTCGATGATGTCGAAGCCTTCTTCGAGAAAGATCTCCAGCAGCTCCGGATCCTGGGCCGCGCTGTCCTCAGAGGGCGCGTTCTCGGCCGTCTCGGCGGGGCTGGCTGCCTGCTGCCGGTAGGCGCGCACGGCTTCGACCTGAGCCCGGGAATCATCCAGGGGCCGCGCGCTCTGCAACTGATGCAGCAGCAACGCCAATTGCTCATGACTGCTGCGCAACAGCAGGCCCAGGTGCTGGCTGTGGCTGTAGCGCCGGTCCACCAGGCCCTCGTACAACGACTCCAGCTCCTGGGCCAGCTCCGCCACCGGCGTCACTTCGGCCATTCGCGCGCCCCCCTTGAGGGTGTGCAGGTCCCGCTGCAGGGAGGACAGCGGCGCGCCGTTTTCCGGGTCCGCCAACCAGCGTTGCAGGGCCTGATCGGCGCTTTCGAGGAGGTCCACCGCTTCTTCGAGGAAGATCTCGACGATCTCCGCGTCTGCGTCCGCCTGCCCCGGCGTCTGCTCCAGGCGCGCGGTGGCCGCCCCCAGCTCACTGATGCTCAAGGCCCGACTGCCATCGCTCTTGATCAGGCCGGTGGCACTCGGATCAAGGCCTTCGTGCAGCAAATCGCGCAGGGCCTGAACGCGCTCCGCGCAGGGGCTGACTGCCTGGCCTGCGGCCAGCTCGTCGAGCATGTTGAGCAAGGCCTCGTGGGCGCTTTCAGCCTCGTGGAAGAAGCGCTCGCTGACCGCCAGGTTGCTCTCCTCCACCGCGCCATAGAGGTCGAGCAGGGCTTCGCAGAGTTCATCCACCGGGTGCAGGTCGGCCAGGTGCGCGCCTTCACCGAGGGTGGTCAGTTCGTCCAGCAGGGCACTGAGTTCCTGGCGCTCGCCGGGATGCTGCTGCCAGCGCCGCAGCAGGCTTTCGGCGTCCAGCAGGATGTCCATGCCCTGGGCCAGGAAGTTGGTGATCAAGTGCGGATCGCGCTTGGCCCGGGGGGCGGCGTCCGGGGCGTTGAGCAGGGTTTCCAGGCGCTCGCCGAGCAGTGCCAGGGCGCGCCCCACCAGTGAGCGGGCACCGTCGATGGGCGCCAGCGGATCGCTGTCCAGTTGCCGCAACCCGCGGCGCAGCAGGCCTTCGGCTTCCAGCAGCAGCTCGACTTCGTCCAGGTCCAGGGGAATCAGGTGGGCCCGGTATTCCCGGGCCAGCTGGTCGAAGGGCCCGGCCAGCTCGGCCATCGGCAGCACCCCGGCCATGGAGGCGCTGCCCTTGAGGGTATGCAGGGCCCGCTGCAGTTCATCGCTGGCCTGCAGCGGCAGGTGCTCGGCAGCCCGTTCGAGAAAACGCTGGATGCTGTCCAGGTGGGTCTGGGCTTCGGCGCGGAAGATCTCCAGCAACTGCGGGTCCAGCGCCTGGCCTTCAGCGAGGGCGCCGGCTGCGGCACCTTTGGCCAGGGCATGGGCGCGAGCGGCGAGGCGGTCGACATCCTCGCGCTGGCGCTGGGCCCGGGCGGCGAATTCGCCGATCAGGTCCGGCAGCAGTTGCAGGGTGTCGGCCACCAGTTGCCGGACTTCGGCGCTGGGGGCAACGCTGTGCTCCAGCACCCGGTTGAGCAGGTTCTCCACCGCCCAGGCCAGCTCCCCCAGGACCAGGGCACGCACCATGCGCCCACTGCCCTTGAGGGTGTGGAAGGCTCGACGCAGTTCGCTCAGGGCGGCCTGGCCCTGGGGCTCGGCCGTCCAGCGCGGCAGGTACTCGCGGAGCATGTCCAGCACTTCCTCGGTTTCCTCAAGGAAGACTTCCCGCAGTTCGTCGTCGACCGGCTCTTCGTCCACCGGCGGCGGTAGCAGGCTGCCGGGGGTGATCAGGGCCGGCGGGTTGAGCGCCGACACCGGGGCCGCCAGCGCATCGGCCAGAGACTGCGCCGGCCGGGGCTCGTCCGCTGCCTGGGACACCGGCAGCGCCGGCGCCTCGCCGCCGCTTGCGGGCCGCTCCGGCAATACCGCTTGCGCCACGGGGGCATGCCCCAGGGCCGTCAGGCCCTGCTCCGCCAGGTCGAGGAACTTCTCCCCCGGCGCCTGGTGGTCCTCCTTCAAGCGCTCCAGGTAGTACTCAAGGCTGGTGATCACATCCGCCAGGTGGTCCAGTTGCCGCCAGTCCGGCCGGGGCGAATCCTGCAGCAGCTGTTCGCTGATGAAGCGATTGCAGGCTTCCATCAGGCTGGCGGCACGGGGCAGCGGGATCATCGCCAGCGCGCCGCGCACCTGGGTCAGCAACTCGGGCACCGACACCAGTTGCTCGCGCTCCCAGTCGGCCTCGATGCACTCGCCAATCAGGTCCTTGGCCTGACGCAGGCAGACCAGGGCTTCCTGGATCACCAACTGATGGATCTGGGTCAGGTCGGTGGTGGGCAGGCGGCTGTCCTCGGGACTTTCCGGCTCCACGGTGCCGACCATCCCGGCCAGGGTCGCCTCGACATACAACAAGGCCCCGGCCACATCCATCAGCACCGCGTCGTCCGGCGCGCGCTGGCCCTGGGCCAGGCTCTGGACCACCGCCAACTGGTCGATGATCACCTTGCGTGGCTGGCCGAAACCCAGCACCGCCAGGGTGTCGGCGATCTGCCGCAAGGGAGACAGCAGGCTGTCCAGATCACCGGTGTGCTGGCGGTCGCTGCGCACGAACAGGTCGAGGCGCTCCTTGACCCGCACCAGGCCATCGCACACCGCGGTCAGCACCGAGCGCATGGCATCGCGGTCGGGCCCGGCCAGGCGGGCCCGTTCCTCATCCACCACCGCGCTGTCGGGCAGCGCGTCGTCCAGTCCGTAACGTTCTTTCATGGTCAGCATCAATGGGGTGGGGTGGCGCGCCTTGGCGATGTAGAACAACAGGCTCTTGAGCAATTCGTCGGGCGCGGCCTGGTTGATTCCGGGCATGCCCTGTTCCAGCAGGCGCTTGAGTTCCTTGTCGGCGTCCTTGAGCAGGCTGCGCACCGCCGGGCTGTTGGCGATCACGCCCTGGCGCATGCCTTCCACCAGGGCCGAGGCGATGTGCCATAAGGGCGCCAGCGGTGCGTCCTGGCACAGCGCCTCCAGGCGTTCGAAGACCTTGGCCATGTGGCCCAGGCAGTGTTCGGCGTCCTGCTCGCGCAGCAGGTCCACCAGTGCGGTTTGCAGCAGGTGCCGCAACTTGCGCATCTGGGTGGGAAACTCCAGCGGCTCCAGAGCCGCCAGGGCCTTGTCGGACAGGGTCGGCAGGCTGGGCAGTTGCGGGCTGAACAGGCTGGTTTCCGAGAGCAGGCCTTCGCCCCGGGCACTGCGCAGGTCGTTGAGCAGCGGCAGCACCACCAGGGGCAGGTCGCGGCGGGCACTCTGCACCCGGTCCAGGTACTGGGGCAGTTGGCCGATGGCCTGGCGCAGCAGGCGCAGGGCTTCGTCGCGCTGGGCCACCCGGTTCTGCTGCAGGGCCAGGGCGAGCTTTTCCATTTCCTCGGCCAGCAGCGCGGCGCCGTAGAACTCCACCATCTGCAGACTGCCATGGACCTGGTGGATCCCCGCCAGGCTCTGGCCGAGGGCATCCGGGTCCTGGGGGTCATCCGCCAGGTGTTCCAAGGCCTGATGCGCCTGCTTCAAGGTTTCGGCAATTTCGCCCTTGACCCATTCCAGGGCCACATAGTCATGCCGGTCCACCATCACCACTCCCGTCAAGGCCTTGCGTCAGCGATTGTCATTCGGGGCCGGGGCCCGGGTGGCCGGCAAGGTGAAGCCGGACACCGAGCGGCGCAGTTGGCTGGCCATTTTCGCCAGGTTGCCGATGCTCTCGGCGGTCGCGGTGGAGCCGGACGAGGTTTGCGAGGTGATCTGCTGGATCACGTTCATGGTCAGGGAGATCTGCCCGGCCGACGTGGTCTGCTGCTGGGCCGCGTTGGAAATGCTCTGGATCAGCGCCGCCAGGGTCTTGGACACGCCTTCGATCTCTTCCAGGGCCACCCCCGCGTCCTGGGCCAGACGCGCGCCGCGCACCACTTCGGTGGTGGTCTGCTCCATGGAGATCACCGCTTCGTTGGTGTCGGTCTGGATCGCCCGCACCAGGGTCTCGATCTGCCGCGTGGCGGCCGAGGAGCGCTCCGCCAGCCGTTGTACTTCGTCGGCCACCACGGCGAAACCGCGCCCGGCATCGCCGGCCATGGAGGCCTGGATCGCCGCGTTGAGGGCCAGGATGTTGGTCTGGTCGGCGATGTCGTCGATCAGGCTGACGATGTCGCCGATTTCCTGGGAGGACTCGCCCAGGCGCTTGATGCGCTTGGCGGTGTCCTGGATCTGCTCGCGGATGTTGTCCATGCCGTGGATGGTGTTGTGCACCACCTCGTTGCCCTTGTTGGCGATTTCCACCGAACGCTCGGCCACCGCCGAGGACTCGGCGGCGTTGGCCGACACCTGATCGATGGACTGGGCCATCTCGTTGATCGCCGTGGAGGCTTCGGAAATCTGCTGGGCCTGGTGCTCGGAGGCTTCGGCCAGTTGCATGGCGGTGGCCTGGGTTTCCTGCACCGCGCCGGCCACCTGACCCGCCGTGAGGTTGATGGTGGCCACCAGGTCGCGCAGCTGGTCGACGGAATAGTTGATGGAGTCGGCGATGGTCCCGGTGAAGTCCTCGGTCACCGAGGCGGTCACCGTCAGGTCGCCGTCGGCCAGGTCCTCGATCTCGTCCAGCAGGCGCATGATCGCGTTCTGGTTGCGCTCGTTCTTCTCGGCGGTTTCCCGCAGCTGGCGGTTGGTTTCGCGGACCATCACCAGGCCGATGAGGATGATCGAGGCCAGGGCCAGCAGGCCCAGGACATAACCGCCGATGGTGTCCAGCTTGCGGCTGCCGGCCAGGTTCTCGAAGCCGGTGGCCAGCAGCGAGGCTTCGTCCAGCAGGGTCTGGGACAGGCTGAAGATGTTGCTCGCCGATTCGCGGACCTGGAACAGCTCGGGGGAGGTTTCGAGGATCTCGTCCACGGAACCGGAGACGAACTCGAACAATTCGGAAATTTCCGCCAACCGGGCCCGGGCGTCCGGGTCTTCGACCTGGCTGATCTTCAACCCTGGGTTGCCCTGCAGCATGCCGTTGAGGACCTGGCCGAAGCGCGCGGCATCCCGGCCAAAGGCGTCGGCGGCCTGGACCGCATTTTCGTCGCCGGCCAGCACCGTGTTGACCGCCCCCAGAATCCGCTCGGCCAGCAGCGACTGGCGCTGGGCCATGGCCACCTGGGCGGCCGGGGCACCGCGCTGCAGGAGGATCTCCACCACCTTCTCGTATTCCACCTGCAACTGGGGCACGGTTTCCGCCAGGGTCGCCGCCACTTGATGCAGGGACAGCACCGTCTGCTCGCTACCGAGGATGACATCGGCGTTCTTCAGCAGTTTTTCCCAGTCCAGCTGCACGGCGCGCATTTCCTGGCGCAGCACCACCGGCGCGCCGGGCAGGCCGGTGGCCGGGTCGCCCTTCTTCAGGTAGCTCCAGCGCTGGGCAAAGTCGTTGCGCGCATCCCCCAGCAGCTTGAACGCCGCGGCCTTGCCGGCTGCCGCTTCGGTGGCGTTCTTAGCGATGCGCTGGGACAGCACCCGCAACTCGCCGGCATGGCCGATGTACTGCTTGTCGTAGGTGGCCTGGGTGTTCAGGTAAGCGAAGTTGGCGAACAGCAGCATGATGAACACGATCAGTGCGATGAACAGCACGATGATCTGCGAGCGACTGCGGGAGCCCTCCAGGGGCTTGCCGGTTTTGGCTTTGGTCATCGATCAGGCCTGTGGCGAGCGGGTGATCCCGCTTTCAGGAGCCCGGGGCGCACGCAACGCCCGGGCAGCATGGATGGAACCAGGGCAGCAAGGCTGGCCGGGGTACAGCGAACGCAGGGCAAGCGGGACCGGGCGAGGCTCACGCCGCCACCTGCAGAAACGCCGGCGAGCGGGCCAGGGCGAAGGGGCTGAAGACCTGCCAGAGCTGGTCGCTGCGAAACTGCCCCTGCAGGTAGGGGTTGATCGCGGCAATGGCAAAGTCGCCGGGGCCGGGCTCCAGACTGTCCTGGGCAAAATGCTTGAGGCCCGCCACTTCATCCACCAGCAGGCCGGCGAACAGTTCCTTGTACTCCACCACCAGCACCCGTCGCTGCTTGCGCAGGGGCGACAGCTCATGACCGAAGAAGGCGCACAGGTCCATGATCGGCAGCAGCCGCCCGCGCAGGTTGGCCACGCCCTTGACCCAGGGCTTGACCCCGGGCAGCAGGGTGTAGCGCGGCTCGTGCAGCACCTCGCTGATTTCGCCCATGGCGGCCACGTACCAGTGCTCCCCGAGGCGGAAGCCGATACCGCTCCAGCCGTGCTGGCGGGTTTCCTGGGACGGCAGGTCGGCGGCCAGCAGGCGGCAGCGCTGGTCGATCTCCAGCAGCAGCTCGAAGGCGGTCTGGGTTTCGCTCATGGCCGGGCGATCAGCCGGCCAGGACGCTGTTCAGGGTCTTGATCAGGGTCTCTTCGTCCACCGGCTTGGTCAGGTAGTCCTTGGCGCCCTGGCGAGTGCCCCAGACCTTGTCGGTTTCCTGATCCTTGGTGGTGATGATGATCACCGGGATATGGCTGGTCTCGGCGTCCTTGGTCAACTGGCGGGTGGCCTGGAAGCCGTTGAGGCCGGGCATGACGATGTCCATCAGTACCGCATCGGGCTTTTCTTCCCGGGCCAGGGCCACGCCGTCGGCACCGTTCTCGGCCTTGAGCACTTCATGGCCGTGCTTTTCCAGCATGCCGGTGAGTTTGTACATTTCAGTCGGCGAGTCATCGACGATCAGAATACGAGCCATGGTCTTCCCCATACGGTATGGGCGCGCGGCCCGCGGGCCGAACGCCATTGTGCGTGTCTACTGTGGCGCAAGCGCGACAAAGTCCGGAACGTGGGCCTTGATTGCGCTCAGCAGTTCTTCCTTGCTGAAGGGTTTGGTCAAAAACTGGTCGGAGCCGACGATGCGCCCCTTGGCCTTGTCGAACAGGCCGTCCTTGGAGGACAGCATGATCACGGGAATGGACTTGAACGCGCTGTGGTTCTTCACCAGCGCACAGGTCTGATAGCCGTCGAGCCGCGGCATCATGATGTCGACGAAGATGATGCCGGGATGATGATCGACGATCTTGGCCAGGGCCTCGAAACCGTCCACGGCGGTGATGACCTCGCAGCCGACGTTCTTCAACAGCATTTCGGCCGTGCGGCGAATCGTCTTCGAATCGTCGATCACCATCACCTTCAAGGCGTTGGAATGCTGTTCCATATCTGCTCTGCCATCGCCCCAGCGAATGATTTGATCCGGTACCGCTGGCCTACGCCCCAAACCCTTGAACTTCAAGGCCTCGGCCCGGCATGCGAGCCTTTTTAGCACACTCTCCCCTCTGCAATCTATGGACCACGCCAGGCAGTGGTTTTTCCTTGACCCAGGCCCTTGTCAGCGCCACTCTGACGCCACTTTTTTTGCCTTGCTTCCACTTATTTTCTTAAAGGAATCCACCCATGAGCGTTCGCGTCGGGATTGTCATGGACCCTATCGCCAGCATCTCCTACAAGAAGGACAGCTCGCTGGCCATGCTGCTGGCCGCCCAGGAGCGCGGCTGGACCCTCTTCTATATGGAGCAGCGCGACCTGTACCAGGGCGCCGGCGTGGCGCGGGCGCGCATGCGCCCGCTGCAGGTGTTCGCCAACCCGGAGAAATGGTTCGAGCTGGACGCCGAGATCGACTGCCCGCTGAGCGATCTGGACGTGATCCTGATGCGCAAGGACCCGCCGTTCGACATGGAGTTCGTCTACTCCACCTACCTGCTGGAACAGGCCGAAAGCGCCGGCGTGCTGGTGGTCAACAAGCCCCAGAGCCTGCGCGACTGCAATGAAAAGCTGTTCGCCACCCTGTTCCCGCAGTGCACCCCGCCGACCGTGGTCAGCCGGCGCGCCGATGTTTTGCGCGAGTTCGCCGCCGAGCATGGCGACGTGATCCTCAAGCCTCTGGACGGCATGGGCGGCACCTCGATCTTCCGCCACCGCGCCGGCGACCCGAACCTGTCGGTGATCCTGGAAACCCTGACCGTGCTCGGCAGCCAGCAGATCATGGCCCAGGCCTACCTGCCGGCGATCAAGGACGGTGACAAGCGCATCCTGATGATCGATGGCGAACCGGTGGATTACTGCCTGGCGCGCATCCCCGCCGCCGGTGAAACCCGTGGCAACCTGGCCGCCGGCGGGCGTGGCGAAGCCCGTCCACTGAGCGACAAGGACCGCTGGATCGCCGCCCAGGTCGGCCCGACCCTGCGGGCCAAGGGCCTGCTGTTCGTCGGCCTCGATGTGATTGGCGAGCACCTGACGGAAATCAACGTCACCAGCCCCACCTGCATCCGTGAGATCGACAACGCCTTCGGCACGCAAATCGGCGCGCGGCTGATGGATGCCATCGAACGCAAGCTGCAAGCCGCCAGCAACAAGCCGCAAGCTTGATCTGCGTCATCTGCAGCTTGTCGCTTGAAGCTTGCCACTCAAGGCTTGAAACCAACATTGCGTTATCATGCGCCGCCTGTGAAAACGTGATGTTGGTTGTGTGATGCCTGCCGTGATGTCGAAACGCCCATGAGCCTGCCGTCCGATCTGCCCCCCGAGCTAGCCCATGGCGGCGTGCGCGCGGCCGATCGCCTGGGATTTACCCTGTTCCTGGCGGCGCTCCTGCACCTGGCACTGATCCTCGGCCTGGGCTTTTCCTTCGCCGAGCCCCAGACCATCAGCAAGACCCTGGAAATCACCCTGGCCACCTTCAAGAGCGAGACCAAGCCGAAGAAGGCCGACTTTCTCGCCCAGGAGCACCAGGAAGGCAGCGGCACCCTGGACAAGAAGGCCATTCCGAAAACCACCGAGGTGGCGCCGTTCCAGGACAATTCGGTGAAAAAGGTGGTGCCTCCGCCGTCGGTCAAGCCCGAGGTCAAGGAAGCCGCGCCCAAGGCAGCCGTGGCCACCACCGCGCCGAAACCGAAAAAGACCGTGACCCAGCGTGAAGAGGTCAGGAAAGACCCGACGCCCAAGGCCGAGACTCCGACGTTCGACAGCTCCCAGCTGTCCAGCGAGATTTCCAGCCTGGAAGCGGAACTGGCCAACGAACAACAGCTGTATGCCAAGCGCCCGCGCATCCACCGCCTGAGCGCCGCCTCCACCATGCGCGACAAGGGTGCCTGGTATAAGGACGAATGGCGCAAGAAGGTCGAGCGCATCGGCAACCTCAACTACCCCGAGGAGGCCCGCCGCAAGCAGATCTACGGCAACTTGCGGCTGATGGTCTCGATCAACCGCGACGGCTCACTGTATGAAGTGCTGGTACTGGAGTCCTCCGGCCAGCCGCTGCTGGACCAGGCCGCCCAGCGCATCGTGCGCCTGGCCGCGCCGTTCGCGCCCTTCACCGGCGACCTGTCGGACATCGACCGCCTGGAAATCATCCGCACCTGGCGCTTCGCCCGGGGCGACAAGCTGTCCAGCAATTAATCCGCACCCGCTGGCAAGCGCCCAGCACCCGCAACAGCCGGTTGGCTAGCGCAGAGGCCCCTCAGCGGACACGCCCTCCCCCGCGCCACCTGCACCGGCAGGCCAGCACCCACCGGCTGGCGCTTGTCAGCCGGGCCCGCCATCGCCACACTAGCGCTCATGAAAAATGTCAGCCCAAGCTATCTCAAGCATCACTTCCTGATCGCCATGCCCCATATGGCCGACCCGAACTTTGCGCAGACCTTGACCTACATCGTCGAGCACAACGCCAGTGGCGCCATGGGCCTGGTGATCAACCGGCCCCAGGACCTGAACCTGGCGGATATCCTCGAACAACTGCGCCCCGACGAAGAGCCGCCGCTGCTGTGCCAGCACGTGCCGATCTTCAGTGGCGGCCCGGTGCAGACCGATCGCGGCTTCGTCCTGCATCCCAGCGGCCCGGTCTACCAGGCCACGGTGGAGCTCGAAGGGCTGTCCCTGTCCACCTCCCAAGACGTGCTGTTCGCCATCGCCGACGGTGTCGGCCCGGCCAAGAGCCTGATCGCCCTGGGCTACGCCGGCTGGGAAGCCGGGCAACTGGAAGCCGAGCTGGCGGACAACGCCTGGCTGACCTGCCCCTTCGACGCCGACATCCTGTTCAACACCAGCAGCGAACTGCGCCTGGAAGCCGCCGCCCGGCACCTGGGGGTCAACCTCAACCTGCTCACCAGCCAGGCGGGCCACGCCTGATGGCCTTGCGACTGATCCTCGGCTTCGACTACGGCACCAAGCAGATCGGCGTCGCCGTGGGCCAGGCCATCACCGGCCAGGCCCGCGAGCTGTGCACCCTCAAGGCGCAGAACGGCGTGCCGGACTGGAATCAGGTGCAAGCGCTGATCGAGGAATGGAAACCCGACGCCGTGGTGGTAGGCCTGCCCCTGAACATGGACGGCAGCCCCAGCGATATGTGCGTGCGGGCCGAGAAGTTCGCCCGGCGCCTGAACGGCCGCTTCAATGTGCCCTTCTATACCCACGATGAACGCCTGACCACCTTCGAGGCCAAGGGCGAACGCCTGGCCCGGGGCGGGCAGAAAGGCAGTTACCGCGACAACCCGGTGGACGCCATCGCCGCGGCCCTGCTGCTGCAGGGCTGGCTCGATGAAAACGCCGGCCTGTTGAACACCTGAAACCCGAATCCTGAAGAGGCGCGGCCCCCTGCTGCGCGCCTCCTGGCCCAACACCAGCCGCAAGTCCCACGCGCCTCGCTGCCCGGCAACCCGGCGCGAGCCCACGAAGGAGCCACCATGAGCCTGCCCAATCCCGCCGCCCTGATCAGCCAGATGGCCACTGATCTCAACGCCCACCTGGCCCAGCGCGCTATCAGCGAGCCCCGCTTCATCGGTATCCGTACCGGCGGCGTCTGGGTGGCCCAGGCCCTGCTGGAAGCCCTGGGCAGCGACGCGCCCCTGGGCACCCTGGACGTGTCCTTCTATCGCGACGACTTCAGCCAGAACGGCCTGCACCCACAAGTGCGTCCCTCGGAGCTGCCGTTCGAGATCGAAGGCCAGCACCTGGTGCTGATCGACGACGTGCTGATGAGCGGCCGGACCATCCGCGCCGCCCTCAACGAACTGTTCGACTACGGCCGCCCGGCCAGCGTGACCCTGGTCTGCCTGCTGGACCTGAACGCCGCCGAGCTGCCGATCCGTCCGAATGTGGTGGGCGCGACCCTGTCGCTGGCCGCCCACGAGCGGGTAAAATTGTCCGGTCCTGCGCCGCTTCAACTCGAGCTCCAAGACCTCGCCCTCTAACTCGCCCTTTTAAGAGTCCATTGCGATGACGCCTCTAGACGCCAAGCGCCCGCTGCAGCTCAACGATCAGGGCCAGCTGCGCCATTTCCTGTCCCTCGACGGCCTGAACCGCGAGCTGCTGACGGAAATCCTCGACACCGCCGACTCCTTCCTCGAAGTCGGCGCCCGGGCGGTGAAGAAAGTCCCGCTGCTGCGCGGCAAGACCGTGTGCAACGTGTTCTTCGAAAACTCCACCCGCACCCGCACCACCTTCGAACTGGCGGCCCAGCGGCTGTCGGCGGACGTGATCACCCTGAATGTCTCGACCTCCTCGGCGAGCAAGGGTGAAACCCTGCTGGACACCCTGCGCAACCTGGAAGCCATGGCCGCCGACATGTTCGTAGTACGCCACGGCGACTCCGGCGCCGCGCACTTCATCGCCGAACACGTGTGCCCGCAGGTGGCGATCATCAACGGCGGCGACGGCCGTCACGCCCACCCGACCCAGGGCATGCTCGACATGCTGACCATCCGCCGGCACAAGGGCGGCTTCGAGAACCTCTCGGTGGCCATCGTCGGCGACATCCTGCACTCGCGGGTGGCGCGCTCCAACATGCTGGCGCTGAAAACCCTCGGCTGCCCGGACATCCGCGTGATCGCGCCGAAAACCCTGCTGCCCATCGGCATCGAGCAGTACGGGGTCAAGGTCTACACCGACATGACCGAAGGCCTCAAAGACGTGGACGTGGTGATCATGCTGCGCCTGCAACGTGAGCGCATGCAGGGCGGCCTGCTGCCCAGCGAAGGCGAGTTCTACCGCCTGTTCGGCCTGACCACCGCGCGCCTGGCCGGGGCCAAGCCCGACGCCATCGTCATGCACCCGGGCCCGATCAACCGTGGCGTGGAGATCGAATCGGCGGTGGCCGACGGTCCGCACTCGGTGATCCTCAATCAGGTGACCTACGGCATTGCAGTGCGCATGGCCGTACTGTCCATGGCCATGAGCGGGCAGACCGCCCAGCGACAATTCGAGCAGGAGAACGCCCAGTGAAGCTCAGCATTCTCGGCGCCCGCGTCATCGATCCAAGCAGCGGCCTGGATCAAACCACTGATCTGCACCTGGAAGCCGGCAAGATCGTCGCCATCGGCGCCGCCCCGGGCGGTTTCAATGCCGTCACCAGCATCGACGCCAAGGGCCTGGTGGCCGCGCCCGGCCTGGTGGACCTGAGCGTGGCCCTGCGCGAGCCGGGCTACAGCCGCAAGGGCAGCATCGCCAGCGAAACCCGCGCCGCCGCGGCCGGTGGCGTCACCAGCCTGTGCTGCCCACCGCGCACCAAGCCGGTGCTGGACACCTCGGCGGTGGCCGAGCTGATCCTCGACCGCGCCCGCGAAGCCGGCAACAGCAAGGTGTTCCCCATCGGCGCCTTGAGCAAGGGCCTGGAAGGCGAACAGTTGGCCGAGTTGATTGCCCTGCATGACGCCGGTTGCGTGGCCTTCGGCAACGGCCTGGACGGTTTCCGCAGCACCCGCACCCTGTGCCGTGCCCTGGAATACGCCGCCACCTTCGACCTGACGGTGATCTTCCACTCCCAGGATCGCGACCTGGCAGAAGGCGGCCTGGCCCACGAAGGCGCTACCGCCAGCTTCCTCGGTTTGCCGGGGATTCCCGAAAGCGCGGAAACCGTGGCCCTGGCCCGGGACCTGCTGCTGGTGGAACAAAGCGGCGTGCGCGCGCACTTCAGCCAGCTGACCAGCGCCCGCGGCGTGGAACTGATTGCCCAGGCCCAGGCCCGCGGCCTGCCAGTGACCGCCGATGTGGCGCTGTATCAGCTGATCCTCACCGACGAGGCGCTGATCGACTTCTCCAGCCTGTATCACGTACAGCCGCCACTGCGCTCGCGGACCGACCGTGACGCCCTGCGCGATGCGGTGAAGTCCGGGGTGGTGCAAGCCATCTCCAGCCATCACCAGCCCCATGAACGTGACGCCAAGCTGGCACCGTTCGGCGCCACCGAGCCGGGCATCAGCAGCGTCGAGCTGTTACTGCCACTGGCCCTGACCCTGGTTCAGGATGGCCTGCTGGACCTGCCGACCCTGCTGGCGCGCCTCAGTGCCGGCCCTGCCGAGGCCTTGCGCCTGCCGGCGGGCAAGCTGGTGGAAGGTGGCGCGGCGGACCTGGTGCTGTTCGACCCGGCCAGTTCCACCGTGGCCGGCGAGCGCTGGCTGTCCAAGGGCGAGAACTGCCCGTTCCTCGGCCATAGCCTGCCGGGCGCGGTGCGCTACACCCTGGTGGACGGGCACATCAGCTATCAAGGCTGACTCCCTGGCTGGCACCCTGTAGCCGCTGCCGCAGGCTGCGAACGGCTCCGAAGGAGCCGCCGCTCCTGATGGCGGCCTGCGGCAACAGCCCCATGCAACGCCATCACCGCCTGCGCCGCTGAATGGATCAGCGGCGCTTGGCGTTTTCCAGGGACACCTGATCGTTCAGGGTCCAGAAGTCGTACAGCACCCCGAGGAAGAACAGGCCGCCGGTGAACAGATAGATCACCCCGCTCAGCCATTTGCCCTGGTACATGCGATGTACGCCGAAGACTCCGAGGAAGGTCAGGAGTATCCAGGCGACGCTGTACTCCAGTGGGCCCGAGGTGAATCGCAAGTCCGCTTCCCGGTCCATGGACGGGATCAGAAACAAGTCGATCAGCCAGCCAATGCCCAACAGACCGAAGGTGAAGAACCAGAGGGTCCCGGTTACCGGCTTGCCGTAATAGAAGCGGTGGGCACCGGTAAAACCGAAAATCCACAACAGGTAACCGATCACCTTGCTGTGAGTGTCATGAGCGGATGCATCCTGACGATAGGTGTTCATTAAGAGCCTCTTTGCAGGTGATAGATAAATATTCTTAAAAACTTTGTGACTTTTTTACAGGCGTTCGACATGTGGACGATGTTACCTTCTCTCCCGTCAAAGCCTCGTACTGCCTGACTTCTGACAGTTTTCTGCGTCAAGTTGCCACCTCTTTGCCGAAGTTGACCCCAAGGTTGAATCGACAAACGGCCACGGAAGTGACCCGAAAGCTGTTATAAAGTTGCGCGCAAACCAAATAAGAGCCTTGCCTAATGCGACCATTTTTCAAGACATGGCTAACCATTTGCCTATTAATGCCACTGGCCGCCCACGCCACCAACCGTGAGCAACGACTTCCCAACGTTAATGGCTACACCCCGAAACCGCATGTTTCGACGGTCACCGCCAAGAACAAGACCACCATCAAGCACCCCACCCGCCTGAGCAAGACCGATAGCAAGCTGGTGGCCAACAACGCCGGCCGGCCGAGCACCACAGTCCTCAGCCGCGCGGTCAACGTTCTCGGTACTCCTTATCGTTGGGGCGGCAGCAGCCCAAGTAAAGGCTTCGATTGCAGCGGCCTGGTGCGTTACGCCTTCAACGACGTTGCCGCCGTGGACCTGCCGCGCACGTCCAACGCCATGGCCAGCGGCCACGGACAGAAGGTCGAGCGCAAGGACCTGAAGCCGGGCGACCTGCTGTTCTTCAACATCAAGAGCCGCAAGGTCAACCACGTCGCCATCTACCTGGGCGAAGACCGCTTCATCCACGCCCCGCGGCGCGGCAAGGCGGTGACCATCGACACCCTGAAGAAACCCTACTGGCAGAGCCACTATGTGGTTGCCAAGCGGGTCCTGCCCAAGGAGCACGCGCCCCTGCGGGTCGTGCAGCGCTGATCTGCTGATTCGCCCATTCGCCGGCAAGCCGGCTCCTACGCCCGCCTGTAGGAGCCGGCTTGCCGGCGAATGCATTTGCAGCCCGGTCAAAAACTCTCCGGCATCCGCGCCTGTTCCCGAGCCTGCTCGCGGCTGATCAACCCCTGCCCGAGCAACGCCTTGAGGCTCATGTCCAGAGTGCGCATGCCCTGGGCGCCGCCAGTCTGGATCGCCGAATACATCTGCGCCACCTTGTCCTCGCGAATCAGGTTACGAATCGCCGGGCTGCCCAGCATGATCTCGTGCGCCGCCACCCGGCCACCACCGACCTTCTTCAGCAGCACCTGGGCAACCACCGCCTGCAGCGACTCGGCCAGCATCGAGCGCACCAGGGCCTTTTCCTCCCCCGGGAACACGTCCACCAACCGATCGATGGTCTTGGCCGCCGAAGCGGTGTGCAGGGTGGCCAGTACCAGATGCCCGGTTTCTGCGGCGGTCAGCGCCAGGCGGATGGTTTCCAGGTCCCGCAGCTCTCCCAGCAGGATCACGTCCGGATCTTCCCGCAGCGCCGCGCGCAAGGCGCTGGCGAAGCTCTGGGTATCGCGCTGCACCTCGCGCTGGTGCACCAGGCAGCTGTGCTGCGGATGCACGAACTCGATGGGATCTTCGATGGTGAGGATGTGCTGGCGCCGATGGCGGTTCAGATGATCGATCATCGCCGCCAGGGTGGTGGACTTGCCGCTGCCAGTGGGCCCGGTCACCAGCACCAGCCCCCGGGGCACCTCGGCAATGTGCCGAAACACTTCGCCCAGCCCCAACGCTTCCAGGCTCTGTACCCGCGCAGGAATCAGGCGCAGCACCGCGCCGACGCCCCGGGCATGCTGGAAGGCGTTGACCCGAAAGCGCGCCACGCCCGGCAGCTCGTAGGCGAAGTCCAGGTCCCGGGTGACGGCGAAGGCTTGGCGCTGCGATTCGCTCATCAGGCTGTGGATCAAGGCCAGCGTCTGCTGCCCGTCCAGGGCAGGCCCCTCCAGCGCGCCGATATCGCCGTCGATACGCAACATCGGCGCCAGTCCGGCGGACAGATGCAGGTCGGAAGCACCTCGGGCGACGCTCAAGAGCAAGAGTTCGGTGATGTCCATAGTGACTCCCAATTCCAGTAGAATGCCGCGAGCTTCAGACCCGCCCGCCTCTGGGCGGCTGCCATTGCCCGAGGCAAGGGCAAGGTCTGCCACGGCCATCGAGCAATGCTCTGGCCAGTGGCGGGTGAGGGTCTGGTGGATTCACGCGGCAGCCGGCAGGCCGAGGCCGCCGGTACTTTTGAGAAGAAATCGAATGTCCACGATAGCAGACAACATTGCCCGGCTCGCCGAGCGCATCCGCAGCGCCTGCCAGGCCGTACAGCGCGACCCGGCCAGCGTCCGGTTGCTGGCCGTGAGCAAGACCAAGCCCGCTGCCGCCTTGCGTGAAGCCTACGCCGCCGGCCTGCGGGACTTCGGCGAGAACTACCTGCAAGAAGCCCTGGGCAAGCAACAGGAACTGGCCGACCTGCCCTTGAGTTGGCACTTCATCGGCCCCATTCAGTCGAACAAGACCCGTGCCATCGCCGAGCATTTTGCCTGGGTGCACTCCGTGGATCGCCTGAAAATCGCCCAACGCCTGTCCGAACAACGCCCGGCCGAGCTGCCGCCGCTGAACATCTGCATCCAGGTGAACGTCAGCGGCGAAGCCAGCAAGTCCGGCTGCACCCCGACCGACCTGCCAGCCCTGGCCAGCGCCATCAGCGCCTTGCCGCGCCTGCAACTGCGCGGGCTGATGGCGATTCCCGAGCCCACCGAGGACCGGGCCGCCCAGGAGGCCGCCTTCGCTGCGGTGCAAGCCTTGAACAATCAACTGCGGGACAGCCTCAAGCTGCCCCTGGACACCCTTTCCATGGGCATGAGCCACGACCTCGAAGCGGCCATCGCCCAAGGCGCCACCTGGGTGCGGATCGGCACCGCGCTGTTTGGCGCCCGCGACTACAGTCAGTCCTGATGCGACTGACCCTGACCTCTCATAAGGACCTGTCATGAACACGACTCGTATCGCTTTTATCGGTGCCGGCAACATGGCGGCCAGCCTCATTGGCGGCCTGCGCGCCAAAGGCCTGGAGGCAGACCAGATCCGCGCCAGCGACCCCGGGGCCGAAACCCGGGCCAAGGTGGCCGCCGAGCACGGTATCCAGGTGTTCGCCGACAACGCCGAGGCCATCGCCGGCGTCGACGTGATCGTCCTGGCGGTCAAGCCCCAGGCCATGAAAGCCGTGTGCGAGGCCCTGCGTCCGAGCCTGCAGCCGCAGCAACTGGTGGTGTCCATCGCCGCCGGCATCACCTGTTCAAGCATGAACAACTGGCTCGGCGCCCAGCCCATCGTGCGCTGCATGCCCAATACCCCGGCGCTGCTGCGCCAGGGCGTCAGTGGTCTGTACGCCACCGCCCAGGTCAGCGCCCAGCAGCGCCAGCAGGCCGAGGAACTGCTGTCCGCCGTGGGCATCGCCCTGTGGCTGGACCAGGAGCAGCAACTGGACGCGGTGACCGCCGTATCCGGCAGCGGCCCGGCGTATTTCTTCCTGCTGATCGAAGCCATGACCGCCGCCGGCGAGAAACTCGGCCTGCCCCGGGAAACCGCCGCCCAACTGACCCTGCAAACCGCCCTGGGCGCCGCCCACATGGCTGTTTCCAGTGACGTCGACGCCGCCGAACTGCGCCGCCGCGTAACCTCGCCGGCCGGGACCACGGAAGCGGCCATCAAATCCTTCCAGGCCGGTGGCTTTGAAGCCCTGGTGGAAAAAGCATTGGGTGCCGCCGCGCACCGCTCGGCCGAAATGGCCGAACAACTGGGCCAATAAGGAGCCAATGATGATTGGATTGAACACCGCCGCGGTGTACGTGCTGCAAACCCTGGGCAGCCTGTACCTGCTGATCGTGCTGATGCGTTTCGTCCTGCAACTGGTCCGCGCCAACTTCTACAACCCGCTGTGCCAGTTCATCGTGCGGGCCACCCAGCCGCTGCTCAAGCCGATGCGCCGGATCATTCCCAGCCTTGGCGGCCTGGACATGTCCTCGCTGTTGCTGGCGATCCTGGTGCAGCTGGCGCTGATGGCCCTGACCCTGCTGCTGACCTACGGCACCACCGGCAACCCGCTGCAACTGCTGATCTGGTCGATCATCGGCGTGACCGCGCTGTTCCTGAAGATCTTCTTCTTCGCCCTGATCATCAGCGTGATCCTGTCCTGGGTCGCGCCGGGCAGCCACAACCCCGGCGCCGAGCTGGTGAACCAGATCTGCGAACCGGCCCTGGCGCCGTTCCGCCGTATCCTGCCGAGCATGGGCGGCCTGGACATCTCGCCGATCCTGGCCTTCATGGTGCTCAAGCTGCTGGACATGCTGGTGATCAACAACCTGGCGGCCATGACCATGATGCCGGACATCCTGCGTCTGCTGATCTGACCCTGGCGGCCTGCATGAGTTATTTCCGCTGGGACGGTGACGATCTGATCCTCGATTGTCACCTGCAACCCAAGGCCAGCAGCGACGAATTCGCTGGCCTGCATGGGGAGCGCTTGAAAATCCGCCTCACCGCCCCGCCGGTGGAGGGCAAGGCCAACGCGCACCTGATGGCGTTCCTGGCCAAGGCTTTCGGCATCCCCAAGAGCCACGTCAGACTGGTCAGCGGCGAGTTGAACCGGCAGAAGCGCGTGCGCCTGCAAGCGCCGAAGAAACTCCCCGAGCTACCGGGGCTGGCGCGTCCCGCCTGATTCGTCCGATTCGCCGGCAAGCCGGCTCCCGGGGGCCCACGTCCGCCGCAGGAGCCGGCTTGCCCGCGAACCTTCCGCCGCTATTTACGCCGGCGAAACACAGCCCCGGGCTTTGCTTGCCGCTGGAGACAGCGGTCTTTAGACTTACGCCTCATTTGAACGAGAGCAGGATCGATGCCAACTGCCTTCCCCCCCGATTCTGTTGGTCTGGTCACACCGCAACTGGCCCACTTCAGCGAACCCCTGACCCTGGCCTGCGGGCGCTCGATGCCAGCCTACGACCTGATCTATGAAACCTACGGCCAGCTCAACGCCAGCGCCAGCAACGCGGTGCTGATCTGCCACGCCCTGTCCGGCCATCATCACGCCGCCGGCTACCACAGCGTCGATGACCGCAAGCCCGGTTGGTGGGACAGCTGCATCGGTCCCGGCAAGCCCATCGATACCAACAAGTTCTTCGTGGTCAGCCTCAACAACCTCGGCGGTTGCAACGGCTCCACCGGCCCCAGCAGCCTCAACCCGGAAACCGGCAAGCCGTTCGGCGCCGACTTCCCGGTGCTCACCGTGGAAGACTGGGTGCACAGCCAGGCGCGCCTGGCGGACCGCCTGGGCATCAGCCAGTGGGCAGCGGTGATCGGCGGCAGCCTGGGCGGCATGCAGGCCCTGCAATGGACCATCACCTACCCGGACCGGGTACGGCATTGCCTGGCCATCGCCTCGGCGCCCAAGCTCTCGGCGCAGAACATCGCCTTCAACGAAGTGGCGCGCCAGGCGATCCTCACCGACCCCGAGTTCCACGGTGGCTCGTTCCAGGAACAGGGCGTGATCCCCAAGCGCGGGCTGATGCTGGCGCGCATGGTGGGGCACATCACCTACCTGTCCGACGATTCCATGGGCGAGAAATTCGGCCGTGGCCTCAAGAGCGAGAAGCTCAATTACGACTTCCACAGCGTCGAGTTCCAGGTGGAAAGCTACCTGCGCTACCAGGGCGAGGAGTTCTCCGGGCGGTTCGACGCCAACACCTACCTGCTGATGACCAAGGCCCTGGACTATTTCGACCCGGCGGCGAACTTCGACGACGACCTGGCCAAGACCTTCGCCAACGCCAGCGCCAAGTTCTGCGTGATGTCCTTCACCACCGACTGGCGCTTCTCCCCGGCCCGCTCCCGGGAGCTGGTGGACGCGCTGATGGCCGCGCGCAAGGACGTCTGCTACCTGGAGATCGACGCACCCCAGGGGCACGACGCCTTCCTGATCCCGATCCCGCGCTACCTGCAGGCCTTTAGTCACTACATGAACCGCATAACGCTGTGAGGACACGATGAGAGCCGATCTGGAAATCATCCAGGAATGGATCCCCGCCGGCAGCCGCGTCCTCGACCTGGGCTGCGGTAACGGCGAGCTGCTGAGCTGGCTGCAGGAACACAAGCAGGTCACCGGCTACGGCCTGGAAAACGACCCGGACAACATTGCCCAGTGCGTGGCCAAGGGCATCAACGTGATCGAGCAGGACCTGGACAAGGGCCTGGGCAACTTCGCCAGCAACAGCTTCGATATCGTGGTCATGACCCAGGCCCTGCAGGCCGTGCACTACCCGGACAAGATCCTCGACGAGATGCTCCGGGTCGGCCGCCAGTGCATCATCACCTTCCCCAACTTCGGCCACTGGCGCTGCCGCTGGTACCTGGCCAGCAAGGGCCGGATGCCGGTTTCGGAATTCCTCCCGTACACCTGGTACAACACGCCGAACATCCACTTCTGCACCTTCGAGGACTTCGAAGAGCTGTGCCGCGAGCGCCAAGCCCGGGTGATCAACCGCCTTGCCGTCGATCAACAACACCGCCACGGGTGGGCCAGTAAGCTATGGCCTAATCTCTTAGGGGAGATCGGCATCTACCGCGTCAGCAGTCCCGGCCTGCAAGATCACAAGGTCGCGGTATAAACCACGTTGCATCGAGGAGAACCATCATGGGACGTCTGGTGACATTTCTATTGGCTGCCTGCCTGAGCTTCAGTGCCCTGGCGGCAGACCCGATCAAGAGCGAGCGCAAGGAGGTGTTCGGTGACATCACCGTGCACTACAACACCTTCAACTCCACCTACCTGCAACCTGACGTCGCCAGGGCCGCGGAGCTGGTTCGTAGCAAGAATCAGGGCGTGATCAACGTTTCGCTGATCAAGGACGGCAAGCCGCTGGTCGGCCAGGTCAGCGGTACGGTCAAGGACCTGACCAGCAAGAGCATCCCGCTGAAATTCCGCCAGATCACCGAACAGGGCGCGATCTACTACATCGCCCAGTTCCCGGTGGAACAGCAGGAAACCCGTACCTTCACCATCACCGTGCAAACGGGTGGCGATACCAACAGCTTCAGCTTCAACCAAGAGCTATTCCCGGGCGAATAATGAACCTTACGCAACTCGTACTGGCCAGCCACAACGCCGGCAAACTCAAAGAACTCCAGGCCATGCTCGGCGCCTCGGTGCAACTGCGCTCGATCGGCGAGTTCAGCAGCGTCGAGCCCGAGGAAACCGGCCTGTCGTTCGTCGAAAACGCCATCCTCAAGGCACGCAACGCTGCGCGCATTTCCGGCTTGCCGGCACTGGCGGATGATTCCGGCCTGGCGGTGGACTTCCTCGGCGGCGCGCCGGGCATCTACTCGGCACGCTATGCCGACGGCCAGGGCGACGCGGCGAACAACGCCAAGTTGCTGGACGCCCTGAAGGACGTGCCCGAAGCCCAGCGCGGCGCGCAGTTCGTCTGCGTCCTGGCCCTGGTGCGGCACGCCGACGATCCATTGCCGATCCTCTGCGAAGGCCTGTGGCACGGGCGCATCCTCACGGCTGCCAGCGGCGAGCACGGCTTCGGCTACGACCCGCTGTTCTGGGTGCCGGAACGTGACTGCTCCAGCGCCGAGCTGGGACCGGTGGAGAAAAACCAGCTCAGCCACCGCGCTCGCGCCATGGCCATTTTGCGGCAACGCCTGGGCCTGCAATGAGTCATGACCCTTCCGCGTCGCCGCTGATTCTCGGCGGCGCGCCAACGCCTCGGGCGGCGCTGCCCCAGTTGCCGCCCCTGGCGCTGTACATCCACATCCCGTGGTGTGTACGCAAATGCCCCTATTGCGATTTCAACTCCCACGCCGCCAGCCCGACGCTGCCGGAAGAAGAGTACGTCGACGCCCTGCTGGCCGACCTCGATCTGGAGCTGCACGCGGTCTATGGCCGCGAGCTGAGTTCGATCTTCTTCGGCGGCGGCACCCCGAGCCTGTTCAGCGCCCAGGCCCTGGGCCGGCTGCTCAAGGGCGTGGAACAGCGCATCCCCTTCGCCGGCGATATCGAGATCACCCTGGAAGCCAATCCCGGGACCTTCGAGCAGGAGAAGTTCACCGCCTACCGCGCCCTGGGGATCAACCGCCTGTCCATCGGTATCCAGAGCTTCCAGGAACAGAAGCTCAAGGCCCTGGGCCGCATCCACAACGGTGACGAAGCGGTACGGGCCGCCGGCATGGCGCGCCAGGCCGGGTTCGACAACTTCAACCTGGACCTGATGCACGGCTTGCCGGACCAGTCCCTGGACGATGCCTTGGACGACCTGCGCCAGGCCATTGCGATGAAGCCGACCCACCTGTCCTGGTATCAGCTGACCCTGGAGCCCAACACGGTGTTCTGGAACCAGCCGCCGGTGCTGCCGGAAGACGACACCCTGTGGGATATCCAGGAAGCCGGCCAGGTCCTGCTGGCCGAGCATGGCTACGCCCAGTACGAAGTGTCGGCCTATGCCCAGCCCGGCCGCGCGGCGCGGCACAACCTGAACTACTGGAGCTTTGGCGACTTCATCGGCATCGGCGCCGGGGCCCACGGCAAGCTCAGCCATCCGGACGGGCGTATCCAGCGCACTTGGAAGACCCGCCTGCCCAAGGACTACCTGAACCCGGCCAAGCCGTTCAAGGCCGGCGAGAAGACCCTGGGCAACGACGAGCTGCCGTTCGAGTTCCTGATGAACGCCCTGCGCCTCACCGACGGCGTCGACGCCGCGCTGTTCGCCCAGCGCACCGGCCTGGACCTGGCCAGCCTGGCCGAAGGCCGGCGCCAGGCCGAACAAAGCGGCTTGTTGCAGGTCGAACCGTCACGCCTGGCGGCTACGGCCCGCGGGCAACTCTTCCTCAATGACCTGCTGCAATACTTTCTGATCTAAGGAAATCACATGGATCTGGTACTCGACCTGCTTGCCACCGTGTCCCGCTGGAGTCGCAGCAACCTCTCGGAAATCGCCCTGGCATTGGTGGGCTGCCTGCTGGTGCTGTTCGGCGCGGACATCAAGGGCTGGGTCGAGCAACGCCTGGGCGGCATCGCCGGCGCCCTGCGCGTGCCGCTGATGGCCCTGCTGTGCATGGTCGGCAGCGGCCTGGCGCTGATCTACGCCACGCCGTGGATCGTCCGCGGCCTGAGCCAGTTCAACAACTACAGCCTGGCGCCGGTGCTGCTGGTGGTGCTGGTGCTGATTGGCGTAGTCGCTGATCGTCGCTGACCTGTCGCCCCCCTTCGCCGGCAAGCCGGCTCCTACAGCCCCCCGTAGGAGGCGGCTTGCCGGCGAACGCAATCCAACGGCTGCCCCCGTTATCAAGGAAGAACATGAGCAAGAAAGTTATCGAGGACACCAGCAAATTCCTCAGCTACGTGCTGCGCCACGAGCCCCAGGCCATCGGCCTGGAACTGGATAGTGAAGGCTGGGGCGATATCGAAGCGCTGATCAGCGGCGCCGCCAAGGGCGGCCGGCAACTGAGCCGGGAACTGATCGAGCGAGTCGTCGAAGGTAATGACAAGAAGCGCTTCGCCCTCTCGGCTGACGGCCAGCGGATTCGTGCCGTTCAGGGGCATTCCAACAAGACCGTGCAATTGCAGCTTGAGGCAAAGCAACCGCCCGCCGTGCTCTACCACGGCACCGCCACGCGCTTCATGGATTCGATCAATGAGAAGGGGCTGATCCCTGGTTCACGGCATCACGTGCACCTGTCCCAGGAGATCGACACCGCCAAGGCCGTGGGCCAGCGCTATGGCAAGGTGGTGATCCTGCAGATCGACGCCCAGGCCATGCAGGCCCAAGGCTTCAGTTTCTATCAGGCCGAGAATGGGGTGTGGCTGACCGACCAGGTGCCGGTCAGTTTCATCCTAGCCCTGTAGGAGCCAGCTTGCTGGCGAAGACGTCCTTGCCGGCCTCTTCGCTGGCAAGCGGAACACCGCCCGGCCAGCTCCTACAACAGCGAGTCCGGCTCAGTCGATTTTTTCGAACTTCAGATCCCACACGCCATGCCCCAGGCGCTCGCCACGACGCTCGAACTTGGTGATCGGGCGCTCGGCCGGGCGCGGCACGCACTTGCCGTCTTCGGCCAGGTTGCGATAACCCGGGGCGACGTTCATCACTTCCAGCATGTATTCGGCATAGGGCTCCCAGTCGGTGGCCATGTGCAGAATACCGCCGACCTTGAGCTTGCTGCGCACCAGCTCGGCGAAGGAGGCCTGGACGATGCGGCGCTTGTGGTGCCGGCTCTTGTGCCATGGATCGGGGAAGAACAGCATCAGCCGGTCCAGGCTGTTGTCGGCGATGCAGCGGTTGAGCACTTCAATCGCGTCGCAATCGTAGACCCGCAGGTTGGTCAGGCCCTGGGTCAGCACGCCATTGAGCAGCGCGCCGACACCCGGACGGTGAACTTCCACGCCGATGAAATCCTGCTCCGGGGCCGCCGCGGCCATTTCCAGCAGCGAGTGGCCCATGCCGAAGCCGATTTCCAGGGAGCGCGGCGCCGAGCGGCCGAACACCTGGTCGTAGTCCACCGGGGCGTCAGCCAGGGGCAGCACGTACAGCGGTGCGCCCTGGTCCAGACCGCGCTGCTGGCCTTCGGTCATGCGCCCGGCGCGCATCACGAAACTCTTGATGCGGCGGTGTTGGCGCTCGTCGCCGGCTTCCGGCTGGATTGGCGTGTCGTTTGATTCAGTCATCAATGGCTCTTACTTGATCAGACCATCCAGCGGCGAAGAGGCGCTGGCATAGAGTTTCTTCGGCATGCGACCGGCGAGGTACGCCAGGCGGCCCGCAACAATCGCGTGTTTCATGGCTTCGGCCATCATGACCGGCTGCTGCGCGTGGGCGATGGCCGAGTTCATCAGCACCGCTTCACAGCCCAGCTCCATGGCGATGGTGGCATCGGAAGCGGTGCCGACACCGGCATCCACCAGCACCGGAACCTTGGCTTCTTCAAGAATGATCTGCAGGTTGTACGGGTTGCAGATCCCCAGCCCGGTGCCGATCAGTCCGGCCAGCGGCATCACCGCGATGCAGCCCATTTCCGCCAGCTGGCGGGCGATGATCGGGTCGTCGCTGGTGTAGACCATGACGTCGAACCCTTCCTTGACCAGCACTTCGGCGGCCTTGAGGGTTTCCAGCACGTTGGGGAACAGGGTCTTCTGGTCCGCCAGGACTTCCAGCTTCACCAGGTTGTGGCCATCGAGCAGCTCACGGGCCAGACGGCAGGTGCGCACCGCTTCCACCGCGTCATAGCATCCGGCGGTGTTGGGCAGGATGGTGTAGCGATCCGGCGGCAGGATATCCAGCAGGTTCGGTTCGCCCGGGTTCTGGCCGATATTGGTCCGGCGCACGGCGACGGTGACGATCTCGGCACCCGAGGCCTCGATGGCCAGGCGGGTTTCTTCCATGTCGCGGTACTTGCCGGTACCTACCAGCAAACGCGACTGGTACGTCCGACCGGCCAGGACGAAAGGCTTGTCACTACGAACGTTGCTCATCGGAAATCCTCTGTTGGGGTGAGGTTCTTGCAGAATTCTGTATCAGGCCCGGGGCGCTGCTGACCCAGGCTCCGGGGCCGCTGAACGCAGTCGTCCATGAGAGGGCCCGGCGGCGGGCCTGGGCGCTGCGCAGGGGAGCGCCAGCGCTGTCGAGGCCAGCGGCTAGCCGCCGCCGATGGCGTGGACCACTTCCACCTGATCGCCCTCGCTGAGGGCCGTCTCGGCGTGCTGGCTGCGCGGAACGATATCCAGATTGAGTTCCACCGCGATCCGCCGGCCGCTCAATTGCAGCTGGCTCAGCAGGGCCGCAACGGTCGAGCCGTCGGGCAGTTCAAAGGATTCACCGTTCAACTGAATGCGCATGCTCGAAGCCGCCATCATTTTTAGGGGCCAGCATTCTAGCCCGATCGTGACCCAAAGGTCAGCTACAAGCGTCAGCCGGCGACTTGCAGGCGCCAGGCGGCGAGCCCCAGCAGCAACCAGCCGACAAGGAAGGCCAGACCGCCGAAGGGGGTGATGATGCCCAGCTTGCCGATGCCGCTCAGGGTCAACAGATACAGGCTGCCGGAGAACAGCAGGATGCCCAGGGTGAACGCGGCGCCAGCCCAGGTCACCAGCCGCCCGGGAACATGGGCCGCCAGCAAGGCGACGCCGAACAGGGCCAGGGTGTGCACCAGCTGGTAGGTCACGCCTGTATGAAAAATCGCCAGGTATTCCGTGCTCAGGCGGTTTTTCAGGCCGTGGGCGGCGAAGGCGCCGAGGGCAACCCCGGTAAAACCGAAGAAGGCGGCCAGCATCAGGAAGCCACGCAGCATGAGGAACTCCAGTCAGATTCAGGGCAAAGGGTCTGTATAATGGCGCGCTCAACGGGTTCGGCCAAGCCATCTCTATGCTGCGTTATCTGTTTCGTCGCCTTGTAAAAGCCTTGATGTGGTTCCTGGTCGGCAGCGTGCTGCTGGTGCTGCTGTTTCGCTTCGTGCCGCCACCGGGCACCGCCCTGATGGTGGAACGCAAGATCGAATCCTGGATCGACAACGACCCCATCGACCTGCAGCGCACCTGGAAACCCTGGGACGACATCTCCGACAACCTCAAGGTGGCGGTAATCGCCAGCGAGGATCAGAAATTCCCCGATCACTGGGGCTTCGATATCGATGCGATCCAGGCGGCCCTGGCCCACAACGAACGTGGCGGCTCGATCCGCGGTGCCAGCACCCTGAGCCAGCAAGTGTCGAAGAACCTGTTCCTGTGGTCCGGCCGCAGCTACCTGCGCAAGGGCCTGGAAGCCTGGTTCACTGCCCTGATCGAGGTGCTCTGGCCCAAGCAGCGGATTCTCGAGGTCTACCTCAACAGCGCCGAGTGGGATGAAGGGGTGTTCGGCGCCGAGGCCGCCGCACGCCATCATTTCGGCGTCAGCGCGGCCAATCTGTCGCGCCAGCAGGCCAGCCTGCTGGCCGCGGTGCTGCCCAATCCACGGGTGTTGAGCGCTGCGCGACCCAGTACATATGTGCTGCAGCGGGCCGGCTGGGTTCGGCGGCAGATGAGCCTGCTCGGTGGCGCCGATTATCTGAATCGATTGAACGAGTCGCGCAAGGCGCCCTGGGCGGAGTAATCCGCATTCGGCCTAGCGCCTGCCCTGCCTGAGCGGGTTCGAGAGGGACGTTGGGCCAGGGTTTCGCCGCCAAGCCGGCGCCTGCGACAGCCGCACAAACAAAAACGCCCCGATCATCTCGGGGCGTTTTGCATGACGCTGCAGACTTAAGCGGCGATGGACAGCTTCAGCTTGTTCATCGCGCTCTTTTCCAGCTGGCGGATACGCTCGGCGGAAACGTTGTACTTCTGCGCCAGGTCGTGCAGCGTGGCTTTTTCTTCGGCCAGCCAGCGCTGGTAGAGAATGTCGCGGCTGCGTTCGTCCAGCACTTCCAGCGCTTCGTGCAGGTTGTGGGTGGAGTTGTCGCTCCAATCGGCGTCTTCCAGTTGCAGGGCCGGATCGTAGCGATGGTCTTCCAGGTAATTGGCCGGCGATTGGAAAGCGCTGTCGTCATCCGCTTCAGCCGCTGGATCGAAGGCCATGTCCTGGCCGGTCAGCCGGCTTTCCATCTCGCGCACTTCACGGGGCTCGACGCCCAGGCTTTCCGCCACACGGTGCACTTCTTCGTTGTTCAGCCAGGCCAGGCGCTTCTTCTGGCTGCGCAGGTTGAAGAACAGCTTGCGCTGAGCCTTGGTGGTCGCGACTTTGACAATCCGCCAGTTACGCAGGATGAACTCGTGAATCTCCGCCTTGATCCAGTGCACGGCAAAGGACACCAGGCGCACGCCCATTTCCGGGTTGAAGCGCTTCACGGCTTTCATCAGGCCAACGTTGCCTTCCTGGATCAGGTCGGCCTGGGCCAGCCCGTAGCCGGAATAGCTGCGGGCGATATGTACGACAAAACGCAGGTGGGCGAGCACCATCTGCCGAGCCGCCTCAAGATCCTGCTCATAGTAGAGACTCTCGGCCAGTTCACGCTCCTGCTCGGGCGTCAGCAATGGAATGCTGTTCACCGTGTGCACATAGGCCTCCAGGTTTGCGCCTGGAACCAATGCGTAAGCAGGTTGCAAAGAAGTGGTCATACGAAAAAACCTCCGACTCACATAACTCGTGCAGTTCAGCACTGCGAAAATTGACCGGAAACCGCGAAACAAGTTCCCAAATATTCAGAAAGGTCAATACAAGCAAAAAGACATTACTTCGGTGCCAGCTCCCTCAGGTGGCGGGCCACCGCAATCCACGCACCGATATAACCCAACAGCACCGCCCCAAGCAAGAGCGACAGACCATCGGCAACCGGTACTCCTGCAAGGGCAAAATCACTGCCATACAGGCCGGCCAGACCGACCACCGCGTCGTTCAACCAGTCCAGGCCGAACGCCAGTACCCCCCAGGACAGAATCCCCGCACCGAAGCCATACAGCGCGCCCATATAAAGGAAGGGACGTCGTACATAGCTGTCCGTGCCGCCGACGAGTTTAATCACTTCTATCTCGGTGCGGCGGTTTTCAATATGAAGACGAATGGTATTGCCTATCACCAAAAGTAATGCAGAAACCAACAGCACCGTCAGACCGAAGACAAAACGGTCCCCCAGCTTGAGGATCGCCGCCAGTCGCTCGACCCAGACCAGGTCCAGCTGCGCCAGTTGCACCTTGGGCATGTCCGCCAAACGCTGGCGCAAGGCTTCAAGCGTAGCCTTGTCCACCTCGTTCGGCGTCACCAGCACCACACCCGGCAACGGGTTGTGCGGCAACTCGCGCAAGGCCTCCCCCAGCCCGGACTGCTGCTGGAACTCTTCCAGGGCCTTTTCCTTGCTGATGAACTCGGCATCCGCGACCCCGGGCAGGCCCTTGATCTCGGTACTGAGTTTCTCGCCCTCGGCCGCCGAGGCGCCCAGCTCCAGGTACAGCGAAATCTGCGCCGCACGCTGCCAGGAACCGCCCAGGCGCTCGACGTTGTTGAGCAACAGCGACAGGCCCATGGGCAGGCTCAGGGCCACGGCCATCACCAGGCAGGTAAAGAAGCTGCCGATGGGCTGCTTGCCCAGGCGCCGCAGGCTGTCCAGCAGGCTGGCACGATGGCTTTCGATCCAGGCGTGCAGCAGGGTGGCGAAATCCGGACCGTCGTCCTCGTCGCGTTTTTTCTTCGGCGGCGGCGCCTCGGAGGCCTTGGGCGCCACGCGCTCCGCCACTTTAGGGGTACGTGTTGCACTCATACGCCGGCCTCCCCATCACCGATCAGTCGGCCGCGCTGCAGGGTCAGCATGCGGTGACGCATGCGCGCGATCAGCGCCAGGTCGTGACTGGCGATCAGCACGCTGGTGCCCAGGCGGTTGATATCTTCGAACACGCCCATGATTTCCGCCGCAAGACGCGGGTCGAGGTTACCGGTGGGCTCGTCCGCCAGCAGCAAGGCTGGACGGTGGACGATGGCCCGGGCGATGCCCACGCGCTGTTGCTGGCCGGTGGACAGATCGCCGGGGTACAGGTCGGCCTTGTCCGACAGCGCCACGCGCTCCAGGGCCGAGTCCACCCGCTTGGCGATTTCCGCCTTGGACAGCCCAAGAATCTGCAGCGGCAGCGCGACGTTATTGAACACCGTGCGATCGAACAACAGCTGGTGGTTCTGGAACACCACGCCGATCTGGCGCCGCAGGAAAGGGATCTGCGCATTGCTGATCTGCCCCAGATCCTGGCCGGCCAGCAGCAGCTTGCCCGACGTCGGACGCTCCATGGCCAGCAGCAGGCGCAGCAAGGTGCTCTTACCGGCGCCGGAGTGGCCGGTGACAAACAGGAATTCGCCACGACGGACGCGAAAGCTCAGCTCATGCAGGCCAACGTGGCCGTTGGGATAGCGCTTACCGACCTGTTCGAAACGAATCATGAACGCTCCCGCTCGGCAAACAGTGCCTGGACAAAGGGTTCGGCTTCAAAGGTACGCAGGTCATCGATGCCTTCACCGACCCCGATATAACGGATCGGCAGACCGAACTGCTTGGCCAGGGCGAAGATCACCCCGCCCTTGGCAGTGCCATCGAGCTTGGTCAGGGCCAGGCCGGTCAGTTCCACGGTCTGGTTGAATTGCTTGGCCTGGTTGATGGCGTTCTGGCCAGTACCGGCGTCCAGCACCAGCAGCACCTCGTGGGGCGCGTCGGCATCCAGTTTGCCGATTACCCGACGGACTTTCTTCAGCTCTTCCATCAGGTTGTCTTTGGTGTGCAGGCGCCCTGCCGTGTCAGCGATCAGCACGTCAATGCCACGGGCCTTGGCCGCCTGCACCGCATCGAAGATCACCGAGGCGGAATCGGCACCGGTGTGCTGGGCGATCACCGGGATCTTGTTGCGCTCACCCCAAACCTGCAGTTGCTCCACCGCTGCGGCGCGGAAGGTGTCGCCGGCCGCCAGCATGACTTTCTTGCCTTCCAGCTGCAGCTTCTTCGCCAGCTTGCCGATGGTGGTGGTCTTGCCTGCACCGTTGACGCCCACCACCAGGATCACGAAAGGCTTGTTCTGGGCGACGATTTTCAGCGGCTGCTCCACCGGCTTGAGCATGCTGGTGAGTTCGGCCTGCAACGAAGCGTAGAGCGCGTCGGAATCGGTGAGCTGCTTGCGCGCCACCTTCTGGGTCAGGTTCTGGATGATCACCGACGTGGCTTCGACCCCGACGTCGGCGGTCAGCAAACGGGTTTCCAGGTCTTCCAGCAACTCGTCATCGATGGCCTTCTTGCCCAGGAACAGGCTGGCCATGCCTTCGCCGATACTGGCGCTGGTCTTGGACAGGCCCTGCTTCAAACGGGCGAAGAAACCGACCTTGTTCTCTTCAGCAGGACGGACCGGCTCGACCACAGGCTCCGCCACCTGGACAACCGGCTCGGCAACAGGAGCAGGAGCAGGAGCAGGAGCAGGAGCAGGAGCGACAGGCTCGGGGGCGACCGGGGTCGGGGCCAGCGGAGCCTGCACCTCGATCACCGGGGCCGGCGCGACAACCGCCTCGACAACCGGCTCGGGCGCCGCGCTCAAGGCCGGGATCGGCGGCGTGACATGTTCTGCCTGCGTATCCTCCACCAGGGCCACCGGCTCTTCCGCTACCGGCAGCGTCAGCCAGGGCTTGTGCTCCGGGCTCGGAGTCAGGGGCAGCTCGGGGGCGACGGCCGCTACCGGCTCAGCCTCGACCCGGGGTTGCAGCACCGGCTCGCCGGTCGACAGCACCACCGGCTCGCTCGGGGCTACGCTGGGGGCGGTTTCAATGGCCGGAGCCGGCGCTGGCTCGACAGGCACTTGCGGCTGTTCGACGACGGGTTCCTGCGGCTTTTTGCGCAGCCATCCGAACAGGCCTTTCTTCTCGCCAGCCGCGGCTGGGGTCTTTTTGTCGTCGTTGGAACCAAACATGGAGACGGCTATCTCAAGGTAGCGATGCGCCACTGGGCGCCTCGGTAAATAAATATTCGATGCAGAACAGACTGTGTTTATTCCAGCTTGTTCACGCGCAACATGTTGTCGAAATGCCCAAAAGCACTTCAAGGATCGATTTTACTAAAGGACTGGAACGGCAAAATCGGCGAAAAGTCGCAGTTTAGCTGACAAATCAAGGCTTATTGCCGGTAACTCATACAACCTGCTCAAGTACCTGCTGATCCGCGAAGACCTGATAGGCGTGGCCGCCAGTAAAACGGATCAGTATCCTAGCACCTCCTCGCCCGCACAGGCTAAGACCAAGCGGGCAGCCCAACAGGTTTAAAAACGAATGAATGCTCTAGCCCGCCGCGCCGCAGGCCTGCTGCTCAGCACAGTTTGTCTGCCCCTTGCAGCCCTGGCTGCCGACCCGCAACCCACCCACGAATTCACCCTCGACAACGGCCTCAAGGTCGTGGTCCGCGAAGATCATCGCGCGCCGGTGGTGGTGTCCCAGGTCTGGTACAAGGTCGGCTCCAGCTACGAAACCCCGGGCCAGACCGGTTTGTCCCACGCCTTGGAACACATGATGTTCAAGGGCAGCGAGAAGGTCGGCCCCGGCGAGGCCTCGTTGATCCTGCGGGACCTGGGCGCCGAAGAGAACGCCTTCACCAGCGACGATTTCACCGCCTATTACCAGGTCCTGGCCCGCGACCGCCTGGGCGTGGCCCTGGAGCTGGAAGCCGATCGCATGGCCAGCCTGCGCCTGCCGGCCGACGAGTTCGCCCGCGAGATCGAAGTGATCAAGGAAGAACGCCGCCTGCGTACCGACGACAAGCCGCTGTCCAAGGCCTACGAGCGCTTCAAGGCCATGGCCTACCCGGCCAGCGGCTACCACACGCCGACCATCGGCTGGATGGCCGACCTGAACCGGATGAAGGTCGAGGAACTGCGCCACTGGTACCAGGCCTGGTACGTGCCGAACAACGCCACCCTGGTGGTGGTCGGCGACGTCACCCCCGACGAAGTGAAGACCCTGGCCCAGCGTTACTTCGGCGCCATCCCCAAGCGTGACGTGCCACCGGCGAAGATCCCCATGGAGCTGGCCGAACCCGGCGAGCGCCTGATCACCCTGCACGTGAAGACCCAACTGCCGAGCCTGATGCTGGCCTTCAACGTGCCCAGCATCGCCACCGCCGAGGACCAGCGCTCGGTGCACGCCCTGCGCCTGGCCGCGGCCCTGCTGGACGGCGGCTACAGCGCGCGCATCCCGACCCAGCTGGAGCGCGGCGAAGAGCTGCTGTCCAACGGTTCCACCAGCTACGACGCCTACACCCGGGGCGACAGCCTGTTCATGCTCTCAGCCACCCCCAACAGCCAGAAGAAGAAAACCATCGCCCAGGCCGAAGCCGGGCTGTGGCGCCTGCTGGACCAACTCAAGACCACCCCGCCGTCCGCCGAGGAACTGGAGCGGGTCCGGGCCCAAGTGATTGCCGGGCTGGTCTACGAGCGTGATTCCATCACCAGCCAGGCCAGCGCCATCGGCCAGCTGGAAACCGTCGGCCTGTCATGGAAGCTGATGGACACCGAGCTGGCGGAACTGCAAAGCGTGACCCCGGAAGACATCCAGAAGGCCGCCCGCACCTATTTCACCCGGGAGCGTATGAGCGTGGCCCACGTACTGCCTGAGGAGTCCGCTCATGAGTAAGCGCAAGAATGCTTCACCGGTCCTGCTGGGCCTGGCCCTGGTCGCCCTGCTCACCGCCGGTGGCCTTTACCTGTCGCGCTCCGGCGAGAGCAATGCCAGCCAGGCCCTGGACAAGGCCAAGAGTAGCCAGAAGCTGCAATCCCTCGCCGAGCTGGATGGCAAGGCCCCCAGCCATCGCAACCTCAATGTGCAGACCTGGAACACCGCCGAAGGCGCCAAGGTGCTGTTCGTCGAAGCCCGCGAGCTGCCGATGTTCGACATGCGCCTGATCTTCGCCGCCGGCAGCAGCCAGGACGGCAACACCTCCGGCCTGGCCCTGCTGACCAACGCCATGCTCAACGAAGGCGTGCCCGGCAAGGATGTGGGCGCCATCGCCCGGGGCTTCGAGAGCCTGGGCGCGGATATCGGCAACGGCGCCTACAAGGACATGGCCGTGGTCTCGCTGCGCAGCCTCAGCGCCGTGGATAAACGCGAACCGGCGCTGAAGCTGTTCGCCGAAGTGGTGGGCAAGCCGACCTTCCCTGCCGACTCCCTGGCGCGGATCAAGAACCAGCTGCTCGCCGGTTTCGAATACCAGAAGCAGAACCCCGGCAAGCTGGCCAGCCTGGAACTGATGCAGCGCCTGTACGGCACTCATCCCTATGCACACGCCAGCGAAGGCAATGCCAAGAGCGTTCCGGGCATCAGCCTGGCGCAACTGCAGGCCTTCCACGCCAAGGCCTACACCGCCGGCAACGTGGTGATCGCCCTGGTCGGCGACCTCTCGCGCAGCGACGCCGAAGCGATTGCCGCGCAGGTTTCCGCCGCCCTGCCCAAAGGCCCGGCCCTGGCCAAGGTCGAGCAACCCACCGAACCCAAGGCCAGCATCGGCCATATCGAATTCCCGTCGAGCCAGACCAACCTGATGCTGGCGCAGCTGGGCATCGACCGTGACGATCCCGACTACGCCGCCGTATCCCTGGGCAACCAGATCCTCGGCGGCGGCGGTTTCGGCACCCGGCTGATGAGCGAAGTGCGCGAGAAACGCGGCCTGACCTACGGCGTCTACTCCGCCTTCACCCCGATGCAGGCCCGCGGCCCGTTCATGATCAACCTGCAGACCCGCGCGGAAATGAGCGAAGGCACCCTGAAACTGGTGCAGGACGTGTTCGCCGACTACCTGAAGAACGGCCCGACCCAGAAGGAACTGGACGACGCCAAGCGTGAACTGGCCGGCAGCTTCCCGCTGTCCACCGCCAGCAACGCCGATATCGTCGGCCAGTTGGGGGCCATGGGCTTCTACAATCTGCCGTTGAGCTACCTGGAAGACTTCATGCGTCAATCCCAAGAACTGACGGTGGAACAGGTCAAGGCCGCCATGAACAAGCACCTGAGTGTCGACAAGATGGTCATCGTCAGCGCCGGCCCCACCGTCGCGCAAAAGCCGTTGCCGCCCCCCACTGACAAACCCGCCGAGCAGCCGCTCGGGGTTCCGGAGCACTGATGGCCCGTCCAGCCCGTCCCAGCAAGAAACCCGTCCACAACCAGCACAATGGCGTGGGCCAGCTGCGCATCATCGGCGGCGAATGGCGCAGCCGCAAACTGAGCTTTCCCGATCTGCCGGGCCTGCGCCCGACCCCGGACCGGGTGCGCGAAACCCTGTTCAACTGGCTGGCGCCCTATGTCGCCGGGGCCAAGGTCATCGACCTGTTCGCCGGCAGCGGCGCGGTGTTCCTCGAAGCCCTGTCCCGCGGCGCCGCCACGGGCCTGGCCCTGGACAGCAGCAGCGTAGCCATCTCCAGCCTGCGCGAGCACCTGGGCACCCTGCGTTGCACCGTGGGCCAGGCGCAGACCGCCGACGCCCTGCGCTACCTGGAAACCCAGCCGGCGACGCCGTTCGACCTGGCCTTCCTCGACCCGCCGTTCAACCAGAACCTGCTGCCCGCCGCCTGCGCCCTGCTGGAAGAGCGCGGCTGGCTGGCGGACGACGCCTGGATCTACACCGAAAGCGAAACCGCGCCATCAACCCTGGGCCTGCCCGGACGCTGGCGCCTGCACCGTGAACAAAAATCCGGGCAGGTGTACTACTCGCTGTGGCAACGTATGGCAGACAACGCCGCGTAGCACCCGCCTACGTTCGGCCGGAACAAGGCGCGCACCCCGCCCGGGCTGCGCGCCGCTGCATCGAGATCCTCCCCGTGCCCGACTCGCCTGATCGTTTCATTCCCGCCTTCGGCCTTGGCAACCCGCACCTGCAGACCCTGTGGGGCCCGCTGTGGCGCCCGGCCACTGAGCTGGAGCGCCAGCGCGAACGCCTGTGGCTGGATGACGGCGACTTTCTCGATCTGGACTGGCACGGCCCCCATAGCGCCGAAGCCCCGCTGGTGCTGGTGCTGCATGGCCTGACCGGCTCGTCCAACTCGCCTTATGTGACCGGCCTGCAACAGGCCCTCGCCGCTCGGGGCTGGGCCAGCGCGGCCCTGAACTGGCGCGGCTGCTCCGGCGAGCCCAACCTGCTGCCGCGCAGCTACCACTCCGGCGCCAGCGAAGACCTGGCTGCGGCCATCGCCCACCTGCGGGCCCAGCGCCCTCAGGCGCCGCTGTATGCGGTGGGCTATTCGCTGGGGGGCAATGTGCTGCTCAAGTACCTGGGGGAAAGCGGCAGCGAAAGCCCGTTGCAGGGCGCCACGGCGGTATCGGTGCCGTTTCGCCTGGACCAGTGCGCCGACCGCATCGGCCAGGGCTTTTCGAAGATTTACCAGGCGCACTTCATGCGCGAGATGCTGGCCTACATCAAGGACAAGCAGCGCCAGTTCCAGCACGACGGCCGCCACGACGGCCTGGCCACCCTGGCGCAACTGGGCCCGCTGACCAAGATGCGCACCTTCTGGGATTTCGACGGCCGGGTCACCGCGCCGCTGCACGGCTTTGCCGATGCCCAGGATTATTACCGCCGCGCCTCCAGCCGCTATTTTCTCGGCGAAATCCGCACCCCGACCCTGATCATCCAGGCCGCGGACGACCCTTTCGTGTTTCGCCACAGCCTGCCCGAAGCCCGTGAACTGTCCGCCAGCACCCGCTTCGAGCTGCAGGCCAAGGGCGGCCACGTGGGTTTTGTCGGTGGCAGCCTGAAACATCCGCGCTACTACCTGGAACAGCGCATTCCGCAATGGCTGATGGACCTGGACCGCCATGGCTAAGCCCACCCGGGAGTCGATCCGTTTCTGGCAGAGCGAGCCCCTGGCCGGGGTCGAGTTGCTGGCCGCGCGCTATATCGAACAGCGCTTCGTGCCTCATGTGCACGAGGGTTATGTGATCGGCATGATCATGGCCGGCGCCCAGCGCTACCGCTATCGCGGGGCCGAGCACCTGGCGGGCAGCGGCACCCTGGTGCTGATCAACCCGGACGAACTGCACACCGGTGCCAAGGGCGTCGAGGACGGCTGGCTGTACCGGGCCTTCTACCCGGACAACCGGCAGATCCTCGGCCTGCTGGGCGAACTGGAGCTGCCCAACGGCAGCCTGCCGACCTTCGGCGCGACCCTGTATCGCGACCCGGACCTGGTGCAGGGGTTTGCCCGCCTGCACCACCTGCTGGAAAGCCCGGCCACCGCCCTGCAGCAACAGACCCAATGGCGAGAAATGCTGCTCCTGCTGTTGCAGCGACACGCCGGGGTCAGGGCGCCGGGTGCGCCCGGGCAAGAGCACCGGGCAATTGTCCAGGCCAAGGAATTGCTGCACTCGCAACTGGCCGCGCCGCCGTCACTGGAGGAGCTGGCGGCGGCGGTAAACCTGTCGCCGTTCCACTTCGCCCGGGTGTTTCGCCGGGCCACCGGGATTCCGCCCCACACCTGGCTGATGCAGCAGCGCATCGCCAAGGCCCGGGCCCTGTTGCGCGATGGCTGCCTGCCGCTGGAAGTGGCCACGCAATTGGGATTTGCCGACCAGAGTCACCTGAGTCGGCAGTTCAAGCAGGTCTATGGGGTGGCGCCGGCGGCTTATCGCAGCGCCGTCCTGCAGTAGGACGGCGCGGCTTTCGCGAGCACGTTCGCGCCTGCTGCCGCCCACCTGTCCCTGTCGACGCTTTCGCGAGCAAGCTCGCTCCTACAGGTTCGTGGGGGCCTGCGGACAGTAGGAGCTGGCTTGCCAGCGAAGAGGCCGACCGGGGCAGCCCGTCAGTCGCCCGTGGCGACAGGCCGCTGGGCATCGGTGATCCACTCGCTCCACGACCCGGCATACAGCCGCGCCAGGGGATAGCCGGCCAGGCACAAGGCGAACAGGTTGTGGCAGGCGGTGACCCCGGAGCCGCAGTAAGCCACCAAGTGCTCCGGAGAACGCCCGGCGAGTTTTTCGGCAAAACGCTGCTTGAGCTGCTGCGCCGGCAAAAAGCGCCCGTCGCTGTCCAGGTTGTCCGTGAACGCCGCGCATTGCGCCCCGGGAATGTGCCCGGCCACCGGATCGATCGGCTCCACGTCACCGCGAAAACGCGGCAAGGCCCGGGCGTCCAGCAAGGTCAGGTCCGGCTGGCCCAGACGCTGCTTCAGGTGCTCGGCATCCAGCAGCAAAGCGTGATCGGGCTGACCGCTGAAGTGCCCGCTCACACTGTCGGGGGCATCCAGGCTCAGGGGCAGGCCGGCAGCGTGCCAGGCGTTGAGGCCGCCATCGAGAATGAACACGCCTTCACGCTTGCCCAGCCAGGCCAGCAACCACCAGGCGCGAGCAGCGTAGGCACCGGGACCGTCGTCATAGAGCACGATCTGGCTGTCGTTATCGATGCCCCAGGCCCGCAGGCGCGCCAGCAACTGCGCGGGATCCGGCAACGGATGCCGGCCGGTCACGCCCTTGATCACCGGTGCGCTCAGGTCGCGGTTCAGATCGGCGAAATGCGCCCCGGCAATATGTCCGTTGGCGTAGCTGCGCTGGCCGTAATCGGGGTCTTCAAGGGCAAAGCGACAATCCAGAATCACCAGGCCGGGCTGCTGCTTCTTCTGGTCCAGGGCAAGCGGGCTGATCAACTGCGCAAGGGGCATAGCGGGCTCCTGTGAATAAGTCGGAGGTTGATCCTACTGCACTTCTTCCAGGGCTTGGGCCAGGGGCACGTAAAACTCTTCGAACAGCGCATTGACCGCTTCACGGGCCTGCTCGGTGACAAAGCCGGCTTCCAGCACCAGCACCTGATAGACGCCGCGCTTGATCGCTTCTTCGCTCAGGTGGGTGGAGTTTTCCCGGGTGGTGCACAGAAAGCGTACCCAGGAGGTGAGGATGATCCAGGCATTGAGGGTCAGGGATTCGATCTGCACCTTGTCCATGGCGACGATTCCGGCGTCGACGAAGCGCCCGTAGATGGCCATGCCCTGGATCAGGCAGCGCTGGGAGAAACGCCGGTAGCGCGCGGCCAGTTCCGGGTCGCTGTCCAGCAGGTGCTCCAGGTCGCGATGCAGAAAACGGTAGCGCCACATGGCCGCCAGCAGCGCCTGCAGGTAATAGCGCTTGTCCTGCACGGTGACCGCGCGCCCGGGCGGCGGGCGCAGGAAGCTGTCCACCAGGCTTTCGTACTCGGCAAACAGCACGGCGATGATCGCCTGCTTGTTGGGGAAGTGGTAGTACAGGTTGCCCGGGGAAATCTCCATGTGCGCCGCAATGTGGTTGGTGCTGACGTTGCGTTCGCCTTGCTGGTTGAAGAGTTCGAGGCTGAACTGGACGATGCGTTCGCGGGTTTTTATGCGTGGGGCCATGGGTGTGGGCTTTAATCAGAAGGCTGGGGTGCATCTTACGTTCTATCCCCCTGGGGATAAATCGCGACCGGCACCGGATGGTATTTGACAATTTAGAGCATAAGCTCTAAAAAACTAGCCACCCCCTGAAACCGGAGCCCGTCCATGTCTGCCGAAATCGCCTACCTGCAGGATTCCCTTCAGCAACAGGACGCGCTGCAAACACTGTTCGAAGCCCAGCGCCGGGCCTTTGCCGCCAACCCCATGCCGCCCGCCGCGCAGCGCCAGCAATGGCTCAAGTCGCTGCACGATCTGCTCAACAACGAGCGCCAGGCACTGATCGACGCCATCAGCCAGGACTTCAGCAACCGCAGCGCCGATGAAACCCTGCTGGCCGAGCTGATGCCCAGCCTGCACGGCATCCACTACGCCCGCAAACACCTGAAGAAATGGATGAAGCCGTCCCGCCGCGCCGTGGGACTGGCCTTCCAGCCGGCCTCGGCCAAGGTGGTCTACCAGCCCCTGGGGGTGGTCGGGGTCATCGTGCCGTGGAACTACCCGCTGTACCTGTGCATGGGCCCGCTGGTCGGGGCGCTGGCCGCCGGCAACCGGGTGATGCTCAAGCTCAGCGAGTCCACCCCGGCCACCGGCCAGTTGCTCAAGCAACTGCTGGCGCGGGTGTTCCCCGAGGACCTGGTGTGCGTGGTGCTGGGCGAGGCCGAAGTGGGCATGGCGTTTTCCAAGCTGCGTTTCGACCACCTGCTGTTCACCGGCGCCACCAGCATCGGCAAGCATGTGATGCGCGCCGCCGCGGAAAACCTGACACCGGTGACCCTGGAACTGGGCGGCAAATCCCCGGCCATCGTCTCCAGCAGCGTGCCGCTCAAGGACGCCGCCGAACGCATTGCCTTCGGCAAGACCCTGAACGCCGGGCAGACCTGCGTCGCCCCGGACTACGTGCTGGTGCCGGAAGAACGGGTCGGCGCCTTTGTCGAAGCCTATCGCCAGGCGGTCCGCGGCTTCTTTCCGACCCTGGCGGACAACCCCGACTACACCGCGATCATCAACCAGCGCCAGTTGAACCGGCTCAATGGCTACCTGAGCGACGCCACCAGCAAGGGCGCGCTGCTGGTGCCGCTGTTCGAGCAGAGCCAGGAGCGCCGACTGGGCCACAGCCTGCTGCTCAACGTCACGGACGACATGAGCGTGATGCAGGACGAGATCTTCGGTCCGATCCTGCCCATCGTGCCTTACCGGACCCTGGATCAGGCCTTTGCCTACATCACCCAGCGCCCGCGTCCCCTGGCCCTGTACTACTTCGGTTACGACAAGGCCGAACAGCAGCGGGTGCTCAACGAAACCCACTCCGGCGGCGTGTGCCTCAACGACACCCTGCTGCATGTGGCCCAGGACGACCTGCCGTTCGGTGGCATCGGCCCGTCCGGCATGGGCCACTACCACGGCCACGAAGGCTTCCTGACCTTCAGCAAGGCCAAGGGCGTGTTCATCAAGCAGCGCTTCAATGCCGCGCGCCTGATCTACCCGCCCTATGGCAAGTCGATCCAGAAGCTCATCCAGAAGCTGTTCATTCGTTAACCAGTACAACGCCGGGTAATAACAACAATGACCCCTAGCCTGTCTGCAACACCCGCACTGTCACGGCGCGGCCTGCTGAAAATCGGCCTTTGCGCCAGCGCCTTCCTGGCCACCGCCGGGCTCGGCGCCAGCCTCAGCGGTTGCTCCGCCAGTACCCCCGCCAGCGGTTTCAGCATGCTGCGCAGCCATGACCTGCCATTCCTGCGGGCGCTGATTCCGGTGATGCTCGAAGGCGCAGTGGCGGCGGACAAGATGCCCGCCGCCGTCGAGGGCACCCTGGCCAGCCTGGACAATGCCCTGAACCACCTCTCGCCGGAGATGTTCAAGCTCACCCAGCAACTGTTCGATGTGCTGGGCATGGCGGTGACCCGCGGCCCGCTGACGGGGATCTGGGGCAGTTGGGAGAACGCCAGCGCGGACGACATCCGGCACTTCCTCAGCCGCTGGGAAAACAGCGTCCTGGCCCTGCTGCGCATGGGCCATGCCTCGTTGCTGCAACTGGTGATGATGGCCTGGTACACCCGCCCCGAGTCCTGGGCCCATTGCGGTTATCCCGGGCCACCGAAGGTCTGATCGGGTGGTGTAGACGCTGCCACTGGCTGCGCGAGCGCTGGGTTCGCGGGGCGATGGGGCAGCGGCTGGGGATCGTCAAGCAAGGCCCTGCGGGCCTTTTCGCAGCTTCGCAGGCTCAGCAGCGGCTACAGTGGATCCGCGCCGAGCCTTCAATAATAAGAGAGCATCCGATATGCCTGTACCTGATCTGTTCCGCGAAGGCCTGAACCGTGGCTGGAAAACCTACAACGGCGCGCAGCTGGAGCAGGACCTGACCCTGGAAGCCGATGTCGCCATCATCGGCAGCGGCGCCGGTGGCGGCACCACCGCCGAAATCCTCAGCGCCGCCGGCTTCAAGGTGCTGCTGATCGAGGAAGGCCCGCTCAAGACCAGCGACGACTTCAAGATGCTCGAGGACCAGGCCTACACCAGCCTTTATCAGGAAGGCATCGGGCGCATGAGCAAGGACGGCGCCATCACCATCCTCCAGGGCCGGGCCGTGGGCGGCACCACCCTGATCAACTGGACATCGAGCTTTCGCACCCCGGACCCGACCCTGGAACACTGGGCTCGGGAGCACGGGGTGGTGGGCCACAGCTCGGCCGAGATGGCGCCCTGGTTCGAAAAGATGGAACAGCGCCTGGGTGTCGCGCCCTGGGTCATGCCGCCCAATGCCAACAACGACGTGATCCGCAAGGGCTGCGAAGCCCTGGGCTACAGCTGGCACGTGATTCCGCGCAACGTGCGTGGCTGCTGGAACCTGGGCTATTGCGGCCTGGGCTGCCCGACCAACGCCAAGCAGTCGATGCTGGTGACCACCATTCCGGCGACCCTGGAGAAAGGCGGCGAACTGCTTTACCTGGCCCGGGCCGAGCGCCTGTTGATCAAGGATGACAAGGTCAGCGGCCTGCAATGCCAGGCTATGGACGCCCGCTGCGTCGCCCCCACCGGGCGCACCATCACGGTCAAGGCCAGGCACTACGTGCTGGCCGGCGGCGGCATCAACAGCCCGGCCCTGCTGTTGCGCTCCGATGCCCCGGACCCGCATTCGCGGCTGGGCAAGCGCACCTTCCTGCACCTAGTGAACTTCTCCGCCGGGCAGTTCGACGAGGTGATCAACCCGTTCTACGGCGCGCCGCAATCGATCTATTCCGACCATTTCCAGTGGCAGGACGGCACCACCGGCAAGATGTCCTACAAACTTGAAGTGCCGCCCCTGCAACCGGCCCTGGCCAGCACCCTGCTGGGCGGTTTCGGGCCGCAGAGCGGGCTGTCCATGGAGCAACTGCCCCACACCCACGCCATGCTGGCCCTGCTGCGGGACGGCTTCCACCCCGACAGCACCGGCGGCAACGTCGAGCTGCGCGGCGATGGCACCCCGGTGCTCGACTATCAGGTTTCACCCTACGCCTGGGATGGCCTGCGCCGGGCCTTCCACAGCATGGCGGAGATCCAGTTCGCCGGTGGCGCCAAGGCGGTCAAGCCGCTGCACAGCGATGCCCGCTTCGCCAAGACCCTGGGCGAAGTGCGTGCGCAGATCGACGGCCTGGACCTGGCCCTGTACCGCACCCGCCTGGGCAGCGCCCACGTGATGGGCGGCTGCGCCATGGGCGAAGACCCGAAAATCGCCGTGGCCGACAGCCTCGGGCGCCACCATCAACTGCACAACCTGTCGATCCACGACGGCTCGCTGTTCCCCACCAGCATCGGCGCCAACCCGCAGCTGTCGGTGTACGGCCTGACGGCGCAACTGGCCACGGCCCTGGCCCAGCGCTTGAAAACGGCGTGAAACAGCCGGGAAATTTCGGCGTCCATCGGGCTTTCTTCTCTAAAAGGCGACTTGGCCGACCGGGAAGGCTGCGATACCATCCGACTCCCCAACGGATTCCCGCCAGGACGACGCGATGAACCGAGTGTTGTACCCAGGTACCTTCGACCCTATTACCAAGGGCCACGGCGATCTGGTCGAGCGCGCCTCGCGGCTGTTCGACCACGTGATCATCGCCGTTGCCGCCAGCCCCAAGAAAAACCCGCTGTTCCCCCTGGAGCAGCGCGTGGAACTGGCGCGCGAGGTGACCAAGCACCTGCCCAACGTTGAGGTCGTCGGCTTCTCCACGTTGCTGGCGCATTTCGCCAAGGAGCAGAACGCCAATGTCTTCCTGCGCGGCCTGCGGGCGGTTTCGGACTTCGAATACGAGTTCCAGCTGGCCAACATGAACCGCCAACTGGCGCCGGACGTGGAAAGCCTGTTCCTCACTCCGTCGGAACGCTACTCGTTCATTTCCTCGACGCTGGTGCGGGAAATCGCCGCCCTGGGTGGCGATATCACCAAGTTCGTCCACCCCGCCGTCGCCGACGCGCTGACCCTGCGCTTCAAGAAGTAAGCCCCTTGGCCCCGCTGCGGGGCCATTGCCAGACGCCAGCCATCACGCCCGCGTGCACTGCGGGCGTCAATACGGCACAATTGCGCGCATTCGTTTTTACATGCCCGGGCCTGCCGCCCAGGCCGGAGTCCCCCATGTCCCTGATCATCACCGACGATTGCATCAACTGCGACGTCTGCGAACCCGAGTGCCCCAACGCGGCGATCTCCCAAGGCGAAGAGATCTACGTCATCGATCCGAACCTGTGTACCCAGTGCGTCGGCCACTACGACGAGCCGCAGTGCCAGCAAGTGTGCCCGGTGGATTGCATTCCGCTGGACGAAGCGCACCCGGAAACCGAAGAAGAGTTGATGGCCAAGTACCGGAAGATCACCGGCAAGGCTTGAGTGATGGAAACTCGTTTCGGCTCCCACAACCCCTTGTAGGAGCCGGCAGGCCGGCCAAGCGCCTCAGCTCTGGCAACGCGGGCAATAGACGCTGGCCCGCTGGCCGAGCTTGATTTCCCGCAGCCCCGTGCCGCAGACCTTGCAGTGCTCCCCGCCACGCCCGTAGACGAACAGCTCCTGCTGGAAGTACCCCGGCTGGCCGTCACCGCCGATAAAGTCGCGCAAGGTGGTGCCGCCACGCTCGATGGCCGCCGCCAGGATGCGCTTGATCTCGATCGCCAGTTGCAGATAGCGACCGCGGGAAATGCCCTTGGCTTCACGACGCGGATCGATGCCCGCGGCGAACAGCGCCTCGGTCGCATAGATGTTGCCCACCCCGACCACCACCGCGTTGTCCATGATGAACGGCTTGACCGCCATGGAGCGGCCCCGGGACAGCTGGAACAGGCGCTCGCCGTCGAACAGATCGGTCAGCGGCTCCGGCCCCAGGCGCGCCAGCAGCTCGTGGTTCAGCGGGTCCAGGCTCCAGAGCATGGCGCCAAACCGGCGCGGGTCGGTGTAGCGCAGGGCTAGGCCCGACTCCAGTTCGATGTCCACATGTTCATGCTTGGCCGCCGGCTGGCCGATCTCCACCAGACGCAGATTGCCCGACATGCCCAGATGACTGATGAGGGTGCCGACTTCGGCGTTGATCAGCAGGTACTTGGCCCGACGATCCACCTGGACGATGCGCTGCCCGGACAGGCGCACGTCCAGATCCTCGGGAATCGGCCAGCGCAAACGTCGCTCACGAACAATCACCCGGCTGACCTTCTGGCCTTCCAGGTGCGGCGCGATCCCGCGCCGGGTGGTTTCGACTTCCGGTAATTCAGGCATCTTCGACTCAGGCACTCATTGCGATATGAACAGTCAGTGTGCGCCCAGCTCGCGCACGGTTTCCTTGAGGTTCTCGAAGTCGTAGTCCGACAGGCCGACGTAATCGAGAATCAGGTGGCCGATGCTGTTCCACTCGAAATCCTGGGTCTGGTTGCCCAGCACCCGGTAGGAGGCGCAGATGTGCTCGGCCATCTTCAGGATCGCCAGCAGGTTCTTCAGCTGGCTGTTGCGCGACGACTCGTCGCTGAAGATCGCCAGGGCATTGTGGTGATTGGCGATGGCGTTGGTCACGTGTTCTGGCAGGCGCCAGGACTTGGCGGTGTAATAGCCGACCACCGCGTGATTGGTGTTGAAGGCACGGTTTTCCGTGTCCACCACCCGCTGCTCGGGTCCGGCACTGCCGTAGGCCTCTTCCAGCACCGCCATGTAGTCGGGGAAGCGCTTGAGCATCAGCGGCACGCCGCAGTCATGGAACAGGCCCAGGGCGTAGGCTTCGTCCACCGCTTGCGAGCCGGTGCGCTTGGCCAGGGTCAGGCAGGTCATGGCCACATCCTGGGCGGTGTCCCAGAAGCGGTTGAGGGTGACGATGGTTTCATCGCTCATCTCGCCCTTGATCGACTGCGCATTGATCAGGTTGATGATCGAGCGGCTGCCCAGGAGGTTCACCGCCCGCTGGATCGAAGCAATCTTGTTGCTCAGCCCGTAATACGGCGAATTGACGATCTTCAGCAACGCCCCAGACAGGCCCGGGTCCTGGGAGATCAGCTTGGCGATCACCTCCAGATCGGGATCGGGCATGTACTGCTCCATCTGCAAATCCACCATGATTTGCGGCTGAGGCGGCACGCTGATGCCTTGCAGGGCCTGCTGAATCTGTTCGGCTGATAGCTCTTGGGACATAAGTACACACTCTGGCTGAGGCGGCGATTCTAACCCCTAACGTGCCAATGTTGGGCGAACGGACAGGAACTTTACCCTGCGCCTTTAGCCGCAGGTCCATTGGCCGTCGCTGAAGTTGCGCAGCAAGGTATAATCGCGCCCTTTTTTCCGGAGCGACGTCATGTCCCTGCCAAGCCTGCGCCTCAAAGCCAACGCCGATCGCCGCCTGCGCGCCGGCCACCTGTGGGTCTACAGCAACGAAATCGATGTGGCCGCCACCCCACTGCACGGCTTCAAGGCAGGCGACCAGGCGCTGCTGGAAGCCGCCGGCGGCAAGCCTCTGGGGGTCGTGGCCATGAGCCCGAACAACCTGATCTGCGCTCGCCTGCTGTCGCGCGATGCCAAGCTGGCCCTGGACAAGTCGCTGCTGGTGCATCGCCTGAACGTGGCCCTGTCCCTGCGCGAGCGCCTGTTCGACAAGCCGTTCTACCGCCTGGTCTACGGCGACTCCGACCTGCTGCCGGGCCTGGTGGTGGATCGGTTCGGCGACATCCTGGTGGTCCAGCTGGCCTCGGCCACCATGGAACAGCACAAGGACGACGTGATCGCCGCCCTGGTCCAGGTGCTCAAGCCCAGCGGCATCCTGTTCAAGAACGACTCCGCCGCCCGTGACGCCGAAGGCCTGGGCCGCTACGTCGAAACCGTGTTCGGCCTAGTGCCGGAGTGGGTCGCCCTGGAAGAGAACGGCGTGAAGTTCGAAGCCCCGGTGATGGAAGGCCAGAAGACCGGCTGGTTCTACGACCACCGGATGAACCGCGCGCGCCTGGCGCCTTACGCCAAGGGCAAGCGGGTGCTGGACCTGTTCAGCTACATCGGCGGCTGGGGCGTGCAGGCCGGCGTGTTCGGCGCCAGCGAAGTGTTCTGCGTCGATGCCTCGGGCTTTGCCCTCGATGGCGTGGAGCGCAACGCCGCGCTCAATGGCATTGCCGAGAAGGTCACCTGTGTCGAAGGCGACGTGTTCGAAGCCCTGAAAGAGCTGAAGGCCGCCGAAGAACGCTTTGACGTGATCGTGGCCGACCCGCCCGCCTTCATCAAACGCAAGAAAGACCTGAAGAACGGCGAAGGCGCCTACCGCCGCCTCAACGAACAGGCCATGCGCCTCCTGAGCAAGGACGGCATCCTGGTCAGCGCTTCGTGCTCGATGCACCTGCCCGAGGACGATCTGCAGAACATCCTCCTGACCAGCGCCCGCCACCTGGACCGCAATATCCAGCTGCTGGAACGCGGCGGCCAGGGCCCGGATCACCCGGTGCACCCGGCCATCCCGGAAACCCGCTACATCAAGAGCATCACCTGCCGCCTGCTGCCCAACAGCTGAGCCCCGGCCGACGGCCATTCCCGCCCGACGCGGGAATGGCCAGCGCCAGCGATTGACTTTGCGCGGCCACGACTCGATTCTCGGCACCTTCTCAAGGACCGAGAGCGCGGCACCATGGACCACTCCCCCGCCACCCCGAAAAACACCGCGGCCGTCATTCTGTTGCTGACCATGACCCTGCTCGGGGTCTTCCCGCTGGACGTCATCCTCCCCTCCTTTCCCGCCCTGGCCGAACGCTTCAATACCTCCAGCGCCGATATCGCGCTGTCCGTCAGCCTGTTCGCCATCGGCTTGTCGTTTTCCCTGATGGTGATCGGGCCGCTATCAGACTCCCTGGGGCGCAAGAAGCTGCTACTGGCAGGCATGGCCGTGGCCATCGCCGGGGCGCTGGGCTGCATGGCCGCCACCGAGTACCCGTGGTTCCTGCTGTTTCGCGTGGTCCAGGCCGTGGGGTGTGGCTGCTTCGTGCTGTCCCAGGCGCTGGTGCAGGACCTGTTCGTCGGCCGGCAGCAGGAGCGCCTGCGCATCGCCCTGGTCACCGCCAGCGGCATCTTCATTTCCCTGTCCCCACTGCTGGGCACCTGGTTGCAGGCCCACCTGGGCTGGCAGGGCAGCTTCGGTGTGTTCGTCGGCCTCGGCCTGCTGGTCATCCTCAAGGCCTGGGTCCTGCTGGAGAACAGGCCAGGCACGGCGCCAGGCCAGAGGCATATCCTCGCGGCCTACCGGCTGGTGTTTGCCGACCTGTCGTTTGTCGGCTACTGGCTGATCTCGGCGCTGGCCTTCGCCTGCCACTTTTCGTTCATCGTCATTTCCCCGCTCATTTTCATGGAGCAGTTGCAGCTCACGCCCTACCAGTACTCCCTGGCGCTGCTGTTGTATGGGGCGGCCTATGTGCTAGGCGGGGCCGGCGCCGGGGTGATGAACCGCTACCTGCAGGCCAACACCCAGATCGTCACCGGCCTGGGGCTGATCGCCCTATCCGGCCTGCTGATGCTGCTGTTGCAGCCGTTCGAGCTGTCCGTCGCCACGGTCCTGGTGCCGATGATCGTCTGCACCGCCGGCACCACCATCACCCGCCCGGTGGCGACCTCGCGGGCCATGGGCATCTTTGCGCACAACGCCGGGACCTCGGCGTCGGCGGGCAACATGCTCGTCTTTATCGCTGGCGGCCTGATCAGCGGGTTCATCAGCCTGAGCGCCAGCAATCTGGTGATGGCGCTCGGGCTGTGCTTCCTGGGGCTGAGTGCCATCGCCCTGGGCCTGAACAGCCTGATCAATCGCCGCTATCAGGGCGCTTGCGTCTGAAGATCGCGCAAGCGGCACAAGTCCCTGAGGTAGAGGACAAAGGAGAATGCCAGGGGTGGCCCGGTGAAGTAGCGCAGGGACAGGAACCCGCTCTTGAAGGGATCCAGATGCCACTCGTGGGTCCAGAAATCGAACAGCGCCTGGACCAGCCATGACGCTGACAGGGCCACCAGCATCCAGCTGCCGTCACCCAGCAGCCGCCGCTCGAAGCCCTCGCGTCCCGGCAGCCCGGTGGCGCTGAGCAGCGTCATCAGCAGCAGGAGCGCCACCACGCTGTAGATCACCCCACGCGTGAAGGGCAACTCACTGCTGGCCTGGACCACCACCGCCGCGGCGAAGGCCAGCAGCAGCGCGGCCTTCCAGGTGCGCCACTGGCGCCGCTGCCCGGCCAGCAGCTGCACGAAGCCGCCGCCCGTGAGCAGGGCCGCGCCCACCACGGCCATGGTGCTGCCGGGCCAGTCGCTATGGAGCACCAGCCACATCAGCAACAGCCCCTGCAGCAGGCCGATGCCCAGGTAGAACCTCAGGGATCGCATGTTCGCGGACATTCCAGCTCCATTGGATGATGTTCGAGGGGCGGCGAGTCTAAACCAGGAACCACCGTGCTGGCAGCGCTCAGTGATATCCAGGCAATCGCACGCCGCAGAGCGGCCACGGCATTCCTTCCTGACGCCAGCGGTGTAGAATCGGCGAATTCATCGCCAGTCATCCCCCGGCGGGTTTATGAGCTCAGGCTGAGGCGCGCGGCGATCCCGCGACGTCATCGGCAGCTTTCGGACACACGGCCATTTCTGAGTGTTCCCAAGGTCAATAGAAGCTCACTCCCCATTTGTTCCCTGATTAGCCGCCCGGAGTGCTCCATGCCTGATTACCGCTCGAAAACATCCACCCACGGCCGCAACATGGCCGGCGCCCGCGCCCTGTGGCGCGCCACGGGGATGAAAGATGCCGACTTCAAGAAGCCGATCATCGCCATTGCCAACTCCTTCACCCAGTTCGTCCCGGGGCACGTGCACCTGAAGGACCTGGGTCAGCTGGTGGCCCGCGAGATCGAACGCGCCGGTGGCGTGGCCAAGGAATTCAACACCATCGCCGTGGACGACGGCATCGCCATGGGCCACGACGGCATGCTGTATTCCCTGCCGAGCCGCGAGATCATCGCCGACTCCGTGGAGTACATGGTCAACGCCCACTGCGCCGACGCCATCGTCTGCATCTCCAACTGCGACAAGATCACCCCCGGCATGCTGATGGCCGCCCTGCGCCTGAACATCCCGGTGATCTTCGTTTCCGGTGGCCCGATGGAAGCCGGCAAGACCAAGCTGGCCAGCCACGGCCTGGACCTGGTGGACGCCATGGTCATCGCCGCCGACTCCAGCGCTTCTGACGAGAAGGTCGCCGAGTACGAGCGCAGCGCCTGCCCGACCTGCGGTTCGTGCTCCGGCATGTTCACCGCCAACTCCATGAACTGCCTGACCGAAGCCCTGGGGCTGGCCCTGCCGGGCAACGGTTCGACCCTGGCCACCCACAGCGACCGCGAAGAGCTGTTCCTGCGGGCCGGGCGTACCATCGTCGAGCTGTGCCAGCGCTACTACGGCGACAACGACGAGTCGGTCCTGCCGCGCAACATCGCCAACTTCAAGGCGTTCGAGAACGCCATGACCCTGGACATCGCCATGGGCGGTTCCACCAACACCATCCTCCACCTCCTGGCCGCCGCCCAGGAAGCCGAGATCGACTTCGACCTGCGGGACATCGACCGCCTGTCGCGGAATGTGCCGCAGCTGTGCAAGGTGGCGCCGAACATCCAGAAGTACCACATGGAAGACGTGCACCGCGCCGGCGGCATCTTCAGCATCCTCGGCGAACTGGCCCGTGGCGGCCTGCTGCACACCGACCTGCCCACCGTGCACAGCAAGACCCTGGCCGAAGGCATCGCCCGCTGGGACATCACCCAGACCAGCGACGAAGCCGTGCACCACTTCTTCAAGGCCGGCCCGGCGGGCATCCCGACCCAGACCGCGTTCAGCCAGTCGACCCGTTGGGACAGCCTCGACGACGACCGTGAGAACGGCTGCATCCGCAGCGTCGAGCACGCCTACTCCAAGGAAGGCGGCCTGGCCGTGCTCTACGGCAACATCGCCCTGGACGGCTGCGTGGTGAAGACCGCCGGCGTCGACGAGTCGATCCACGTCTTCGAAGGCAACGCCAAGATCTTCGAAAGCCAGGACAGCGCCGTGCGCGGCATCCTCGCCGACGAAGTGAAGGAAGGCGACATCGTGATCATCCGCTACGAAGGTCCAAAAGGCGGCCCGGGCATGCAGGAAATGCTCTACCCGACCTCCTACCTGAAGTCCAAGGGCCTGGGCAAAGCCTGCGCCCTGCTCACCGACGGCCGCTTCTCCGGCGGCACCTCGGGCCTGTCCATCGGCCACGCCTCGCCTGAAGCGGCGGCCGGCGGCGCCATCGGCCTGGTGCAGGACGGCGACAAAGTGCTGATCGACATCCCCAACCGCTCGATCAACCTGCTGGTCAGCGACGAGGAGCTGGCGGCGCGCCGCATCGAACAGGACAAGAAAGGCTGGAAGCCGGTGGAAGCGCGTCCACGCAAAGTGACCACCGCCCTGAAAGCCTACGCCCTGCTGGCCACCAGCGCCGACAAGGGCGCGGTACGCAACAAGGCCATGCTCGACGGCCTGTGATCGCATCACCCTGAAATGAAAATGCCCCGCCAAGTGCGGGGCATTTTTTTCACCTTGCATCGCCCTTGCGGACGCCTTCGCTGGCTAGCCAGCTCCTACAGCAGCATTCGGGGTGCTGGCGCCGCCACCGTAGGAGCCGGCTTGCCGGCGAATGGGCCGTTGAACCTTGCATCGCCCTCGCGAGCGCCTTCGCTGGCTAGCCAGCTCCTACAGCAGCATTCAGGGTGCTGGCGCCGCCACCGTAGGAGCCGGCTTGCCGGCGAATGGGCCTTTAAACCTCGCATCGCCCTTCCGGGCGCCTTCGCTGGCAAGCCAGCTCCCACAGCAGCATTCAGGGTGCTGGCGCCGCCACCGTAGGAGCCGGGTTGCCGGCGAATGGGCCTTTGAACCTTGCATCGCCCTTGCGAGCGCCTTCGCTGGCTAGCCAGCTCCTACAGCAGCATTCGGGGTGCTGGCGCCGCCACCGTAGGAGCCGGCTTGCCGGCGAATGGGCCTTTGAACCTCGCATCGCCCTCGCGAGCGCCTTCGCTGGCAAGCCAGCTCCCACAGCAGCATTCGGGGTGGTGGTGGCGCCAGCATAGGAGCCGGTTCCGGGTTCTCAGGGCATGCGTTCGCCCAACTGCCCGCGCAGGAAACGGTACAGGCCGTCGGCGCTCTTGCGATAACCGTCGGCGGTCAGGTGCACCAGGTCGTTGCGCGCCAGGTCGCTGCCCTGCCATTTGCTGATGGAGCAGTCGCCGCCCATGAACGCCTGCCAGTCCCAGAACAGGGTGCGGCTGGTCTTGGCCACGTCCTTCTGGATCTGCACGATCTGCCGCAGCGGTTGCGGCTGGGAAGCCGCGCAGCTGCCGGCATTGCGGCGCTTGATGGAATCCGGCGGACCCACCAGCAGGATCACGGTCTTGGGCAGGTTCTTGCGCAGCAGCATGACTTTTTCCTGCAACTGGCTGCGGTAGAGCTGCAGATCCAGATCGTCATCAAAGGCTTCGTTGGTGCCGTAGGCCAGCACCACCATGTCCGGGCGCAGGGCCTTGAGGGTTTCCAGCCAGCCGGGCTGCCACTTGTCCAGCACATCCAGGCGCGCGCCATTGATGCCCAGGGAGGAGTAGATCACCCCGGCGCTCTTCTGCCCGAGGATGTTCCAGCCGCCCAGGGCCAGGCCCTGGTTGTTGGCCACGTTCAGGTCCAGGGGCAGGGTCAGGTTGTTGAACGGCGGACTGAAGCGCCACTGTCCACCGGTGGCGGCCAGCATGCGGCTGCTTTTGTTGAGGTTGTCCCGGGCGGTCAGGGTGTTGTTGCTGGACGCCTGGTACAGCGCGGAAATCCGGTACTGCTGGTTGCTCGGCTGGCGCTCGGCGATATGCACCCGGGCTCCCGGGGTCATCGGCAACGACAGGTAGCCCCCCAGAGGGAACTGGTTGCTTTGCTGGTTGCGCGCCGACACCAGGGACCACTGGCGCTTGGCCGCTCCCAGGATCACTCGCTCATAGCGGGTGCCGGGCACCGGCGTGGCCGCCACGAAACCGATGCCGCCATCGCCGTACTGCGCTTGCAGCAGGCGACGCATCTCGCCGCTGAACAGGTCGGCGGCGGTATGGGAGTCACCCAGTTGCACGATATTGATGGGGGTGCGGTTGGAGGTACTGAACTTGCGCGCCAGCAGTGCCAGGTTCGGGTCGGTGCCGGTGGTCACGACTTTCTTGGTTCCGCTCCCGGACCGGGCCAGGGCCGAGGCCGGAGTGGCCTGGACCTCGGTGGTCGGGCTGCAACTGCTCAGCAAGGTGATGCCCAGCAACAGCGCAATGCCTTGCAGTCGCCCCATATCAGTGCTCCGTCAATTGTTGGCTGGGAAAGCTGATCAGCGAGATCACACGCTCAGCGATCAACTTCTGCCCAGTGGTGGTGAAATGGATACCGTCATCGACCCGGGTCTTGACCTTCTTGCCGTCGCCGGTGGTGCGGTAATAGGAAAACTCGTCGTTCTGATAGCCGAGAATCTCGTTGGCCGAGACGAAATGCTGCTGATAGCGCTCGATCTGGCTCTTGTACAGGTCGCTCAGGTAAGCCATGGCCGTAGACAGCTTGGGCTTCTCCATGTTCGGCGGGCCGACCCAGATCACCTGCACATTGTGGGCCTGGGCGGTGTCGAGGATCGAATCGATGCGCTGGCGATAGGCTTCTTCCCAGTCCGGGGTCTTGAAGCGCAGGAACGGTTTGCCCTTGGCCACCGGCATGTCCCACGGATCGTTGGGACCGAGGAAGATCACCATCAGACGGATGTTCGGGTTGCTGGCCAGGGTGCTCTCAACGGTCTTGGGCCAGTTGAAGAAACTGGGATAGGCCAGCCCCGTGCTCTGTTTGCTGAGGTTCAGACTCTTGACGTTGTAGCGCTTGCGCAGGGTGTTGGCCATGTGCGGCGCCACGCCCTGCATCAGCGAGTCACCGACAAAGAACACCTCGTCGCCAGTGGCCAGGCTGGCCATCAGCGGCGCCATGCCTGCCTGCTGGACCTTGGGCCCATGGTTGAGCGCCGGAGCCACGGCCACCGGCTGCGGAGCGACCGGGGCCGGGCCCTGGGGAGCCGCATGCGCGGGGGCTGCATGGGCGGCGCTCAGCGGCGGATGCTCCGGCACCGGCGCGGCGGCGACCTTCGGCAACGGCTCCGGCTCGTCGTCTGCCGCCGCTTCGGCCTGGGCCACCAGCGTCAGGTCGGCCGTGGCGGCAAAGGTGCCGACAAAGGCCACCCGGGCATTCTCCAGCGCCTGGTTGAGCTGGGCGCCAAAGCGCCACTGCGGGTTCTGCGACAGCCCCGGGATCTCGCAGTCATCGTGGTACTTCTGCTGGCAGTAGAGGCGGATCGACTGCTGGTTGAACCACACCAGCAACAGGCTGGTCACCACCAGCGCATAGAACACCTTGGCTGCGCTGCCGAGGCTGACCGACAAGGGCGAACGGTTAGAAGCTGGCATAAATGAACCCCGGCACGCCCGACGGTGAGGCGAAGATGACCACGCAGATGAACAGCCCCAACGGCACTGGGTAGAACAGCCACGGCAAGCTTGTGGCGGCCGTGAACAGGCGCTGCAGCAGCGCCACGATCCGTGGGTAGAACGCAACGAACAGCAGGCAGCCCAACAGGCTCAGGGCGCTGCCGGCCAAGCCGCTGAAGGACAGGCCGCCCAGGCCGCTGAGCATGTCCATGGCATCGGACAAGGTCGCACAGCGGAAGAAGATCCAGGCCAGTGCCACGTAGTGGAAGGTCAGCAGGCGGGCCGCCAGGTCCGAACCGATCCAGCTCGGCCCCCGGGCCAGCAGCGGGCTGCAGAACTTGTACAGCGCCAGGCCCACGCCATGCAGCGCGCCCCAGATGATGAAGTTGGCGCTGGCGCCGTGCCACAAGCCGGAAATCAGCATGGCCAGCAGCATGTTCAGGTTGCCGCGCCACACCGGACCCCGGTTGCCCCCCAGCGGGATGTACACGTAATCACGGATAAAGGTCGACAGGCTGATGTGCCAGCGGCCCCAGAACTCCTTGAGATTGCGCGCCGCATAGGGGTAGTTGAAGTTCAGCGGCAGACGGAAGCCCAGCAACAGGGCGATGCCGGTCACCAGATCGGTGTAGCCGCTGAAGTTGAAGTAGATCAGGAACGAATAGCCGTAGACCGCCCGCAGGATCTGCTCGGCCGAGAAGGCCACCGGGCTGTCGAACACCGGGTCGACCCACTCGTTGGCCAGCCACGAACTGAGGAAGAACAGCTTGACCACCGCCACCGCGATCAGGCCCAGGGCCCGTTGCGGCTCCAGCACCTGGCGCAGTTGCGGCGGGTTGATCTGTTCCAGCATCGGGATCGCCCGGTTCACGGGGCCGGCAATCAGGCTGGGGAAAAACGCCAGGTACAGCGCCAGGTCGAAGGGCGAGCCCGGGGTCAGCTCACGGCGATTGATCGATACCAGATAGCTGACCGAGTGGAAGGCATAGAACGACAGCCCCACCGGCAGCAGCACCTCCAGCAGCGGCAGCGACACCTCCACGCCAAACTGGGCGAAGGCGTTCTGCACCGTGCTGGTGAAGAAGTCCTGGTACTTGAACAGGTAGAAAGCCCCCAGCACCAGCAACAGCATCAGGCCATTGACCCAGCCCCTGCCGGGGTAACGCTGGCTCAACAGGCCGAGCAGGTAAACCAGGGCCGTGTAGCCCAGCAGGATATAGAGGAAGTTCAGGCTGAAGCTGGCGAGGATCGCGTAGCTGGCGGCCAGCAGCAGGCCGTTCTGCAGACGCAGGCTGAAGCCCAGGCTCCAATAGACGATGAAGAACAGGATGAAGCAGAGGCCGAATTCGATCGAGAGATAGCTCACAACGTAGTCCATTACGTGCAATCGGGGACAAACCCGGCACAAGGGAGAGCAGGCGGGGGGACAGGAAACGGGCGCGATTATGGCAGAGGGGGTTTGGCAGTCACAAGTTGAAACATTCGCCGCCCATGGCGCTAACGGCCTGTCATAGGAGCTGGCTTGCCAGCGAAAGCGTCCGCAAGGGCGATGCCAGACCCAAAGGCCTGTTCGCCGGCAAGCAGGCTCCTACGGATGAAAGCGGCTTGGCGGATCGGGTTACCGTAGGAGCTGGCTTGCCAGCGAAAGCGCCCACAAGGGCGATGCCAAATCCAAGGACCTCTTCGCCGGCAAGCCGGCTCCTACGGATGAAAGCGGCTTGGCGGATCGGGTTACCGTAGGAGCTGGCTTGCCAGCGAAAGCGTCCGCGAGGGCGACGCCAGATCCAAGGACCTCTTCGCCGGCAAGCCGGCTCCTACGGATGAAAGCGGCTTGGCGGATCGGTTTACCGCAGGAGCTGGCTTGCCAGCGAAAGCGTCCGCGAGGGCGATGCCTGATCCAAGGACCTCTTCGCCGGCAAGCCGGCTCCTACGGATGAAAGCGGCTTGGCGGATCGGTTTACCGCAGGAGCTGGCTTGCCAGCGAAGGCGCCCACAAGGGCGATGCCAAATCCAAGGACCTCTTCGCCGGCAAGCCGGCTCCTACGGATGAAAGCGGCTTGGCGGATCGGTTTACCGTAGGAGCTGGCTTGCCAGCGAAAGCGTCCGCGAGGGCGACGCCAGACCCAAAGGCCTGTTCGCCGGCAAGCCGGCTCCTGCAACGGTGGGGAGGCTGGGGTTACTGGATGTCTTCGGGCTTGACGATCACCCAGTTCTTGTCGGCGGTCACCGGCAGGCCTTCCTTGGCCTGGGCCGCGGCATGCTTGGCCATCATGCCGTTGAGCTGGGTCATGTACTTGTCCTTGCGGTTGATCCACAGGTGGATGCCGCCCTTGGCCACGTCCACGCCATGAAACAGCATGTAGCCGTCGCTGGTCGGGGTGTCGCCGCCCACCAGTACCGGTTTCTTCCACTCGTCGATGTAGGTCAGGATCGCCGCGTGCTTGCCCGCCATCCAGGTGGCCGGGGTCCACAGGTACGGCGTCAGTTCCAGGCCGAGGTTGGCCTGCTCGTCATACTTGCCGTCGGTGATCTGCTTGCGCGCGGTGGTCAGGGCGCCGGTCTTGCGGTCCTTGAGCAGGGTGGTCACGCCAATCACGTTCTGCGGCTTGACGTTGTAGCCGTACTTGGGATCGGCGGCGACCATGCGCACCAGCTCTTCGGAGGCGGCGGTCATCACATAGACCTCGATGCCGTTCTCCATCAGCTTGTTGTACAGCTCGGCCTGGCCGGTGAAGACCTTGGGCGGGTTGACCTCGATGGTCTTGACCACGTCACCGTCGTAATAAGTGCTGGGCACCGGCTTGCCGGAGGCCATCAGCTCATCGACGTAGCCCTTGAGCTCCTTGAGGGTGAAGCCGGAGAACACCTGCGCCACCCAGGGGTAGCAGACCATGTCGTCGATTTCACACAGGCGATAGTAGTAGCTGAACAGGCTTTCTTTGTGCTCGGCGGTGTCCTTGAACGGGATCAGCTTGAGCGACGGGTCGAGCGTGTCGCGGGTGATCAGCCCCTTGTTTTCCATGAAGGGCAGCAGGGACTCCTCCAGGTCGTAGCGGTAGCTGGTGTTGTCCATGTCGAACACCGCGAAGTTGCCCTTGTGGGCGTTGGCCGCGATCATCGCGTCCAGTTGCTTGGCCTGTTCGGCGGGCCAATGCTTCAACTCGGTGGCCAGGGCCTGGCCGGCGAGGCCCAGGCAGAGTGCGACTGCGAGCAATTTCGGAGCAAGTTTCATCGACGGTTTTCTCCCTGAGTGAAAGCCTTCGACGCTAACAAATCCCTGTGACAGTTCTCGTCTCCACGCGACCGCTTGCGTCCCGAGAGCGCCAGCCACATGCGCCTGAGCGTCAGCGGCTTATTCCAAAAACGACAGTTGCCATGCGATATCGTTATTAATTCATTAGATTTCAAGCTGTTAGGCTTGCCGGTTCGCAATCGCCCCGAGCCGCGATTGGCACACGTCTTATCGGAGTCCCAATGAATCTGCCGCTGATCCTCAACCTGCTGGTGTTCCTGGCCCTGCTGCTGGGCCTGGCACAAACCCGCCACACCACCTGGAGCCTGGCCAAGAAGGTCCTGCTGGCCCTGGTGCTGGGCGTGGTCTTCGGCATTGCCCTGCACAGCCTGTACGGTGCCGGCCACCCGGTGCTCAAGGCCTCCATCAGCTGGTTCGACCTGGTGGGCAATGGCTACGTGCAGTTGCTGCAGATGATCGTGATTCCCCTGGTGTTCGCCTCGATCCTCAGCGCCGTGGCCCGCCTGCACAACGCCTCGTCCCTGGGCAAGATCAGCTTCCTGACCATCGGCACCCTGCTGTTCACCACCGCCATCGCCGCGCTGGTGGGCATCGGCCTGACCAACCTGTTCGGCCTGAGCGCCGAAGGGCTGGTGGCCGGCACCCAGGAAATGGCTCGCCTGCAAGTGATCCAGAGCGATTACGCGGGCAAGGTCGCCGACCTCAACGTGCCGCAGCTGCTGCTGTCGTTCATCCCGCAGAACCCTTTCGCCGACCTGGCCCGGGCCAAGCCGACCTCGATCATCAGTGTGGTGATCTTCGCCGCCTTCCTCGGTGTGGCCGCGCTGCAGCTGTTCAAGGATGACGCCGACAAAGGGCAGAAAGTGCTCAACGCCATCGACACCCTGCAAGCCTGGGTGATGCGCCTGGTGCGCCTGGTGATGAAGTTGACCCCGTATGGCGTGCTGGCGCTGATGACCAAGGTGGTGGCCGGCTCGAACCTGCAGGACATCATCAAGCTCGGCAGTTTCGTGGTGGTGTCCTACCTCGGCCTGGGCCTGATGTTCGTGGTCCACGGCCTGCTGGTGGCCCTGGCCGGGATCAACCCGCTGCGCTTCTTCCGCAAGGTCTGGCCGGTACTGACCTTCGCCTTCACCAGCCGCTCCAGCGCCGCCAGCATTCCCCTGAGCATCGAAGCCCAGACCCGGCGCCTGGGCATTCCCCAGTCCATCGCCAGCTTTGCCGCCTCGTTCGGCGCCACCATCGGCCAGAACGGCTGCGCCGGCCTGTACCCGGCGATGCTGGCGGTGATGGTTGCCCCGACCGTGGGCATCAACCCGCTGGACCCGCTGTGGATCGCCACCCTGGTGGCCATCGTGACCTTGAGTTCCGCCGGCGTGGCGGGCGTGGGCGGCGGCGCGACCTTCGCCGCGCTGATCGTGCTGCCGGCCATGGGCTTGCCGGTGTCACTGGTAGCGCTGCTGATTTCCGTGGAACCGCTGATCGACATGGGCCGCACGGCGCTGAACGTCAGCGGCTCGATGACCGCCGGCGCCATCACCAGCCAGGTGATGCAGCAGACCGACAAGGCGCTGCTGGACGCCGATGAGCATTCGGAGCTGCACCACGTGTAAAAGCAGCTGCAAGCTACAAGCCGCAAGAAAGAGCCAGTCGGCTTTTACTTGTAGCTTGTAGCTGGCGGCTTGAAGCTGTCACCTTCTCTCCCACACCTCGAAGCTGTACGCCGGCTTGTCCCCTTCCGGCGGATTCGGCACCTCTGACACCCGCTTCCACTGCTGCTCGTCGAATTCCGGAAACCAGGCGTCGCCTTCCGGGCTCAGGGCCACCCGCGTCAAATACAGGCGATCCGCCTGCTCCAGGCCCTGGCTGTAAAGCTGCGCGCCGCCGATCAGCATCAGCTCGCTGGCGCCCTGCTCCAGGGCCCATTCCTCGGCCCGTGCCACGGCGGCCTCCAAAGATGGGTAGACCTCGGCACCTTCGAGCACCAGGCCGGTCTGACGACTGACCACGATGTTCAAGCGCCCGGGCAAGGGCCGGCCGAGGGAATCCCAGGTCTTGCGCCCCATGATGATCGGCTTGCCCAGGGTGGTGGCCTTGAAGAATTTGAAATCCCCCGGCAAATGCCAGGGCATGCTGTTGTCGACGCCGATCACGCGGTTTTGTGCGAGGGCCGCGATCAGGCTGAGAGGGAGAGATTTTTTCATGCCGGCGAGGATACCAGAGGCCCCAAGCCTGGCAACTTCACCCGACCACCGCTGCAGCAGTTATGCTCAGCGCACTTTGTAAGCGATGGAATGACGCGTGACTGCACTGACTCCCCTGCAACGACTGTGGCTGACCGAAACCGTGCGCCTGCGCGAGGAACACGCCGGCCCGCTGGAGGATCAGGAAGCCAATCGCCTGGCCCGCAACCAGGGCGGCGACCTGGCCACCCGCATCCAGAACCGCGCCCTGTGGCTGGCCCAGCGCGACGGCCTGCACAGTGCCCTGCTGCACTGGCTGCAGGGCGCGCGCCTGGCGCTGCTGGCGCTCTCGGTCCTGGCGGTCATCAGCGGCGCCGGTCTGGCCTTCAGCGCCCTGGGCAGCACCCAGCAACCGGTCAATGTGTTCTGGGCCCTGGGCAGTCTGCTGGGCCTGAACCTGATCCTGCTGCTGAGCTGGCTGGCCGGCCTGCTGTTTGCCGGTGAACACGGGGCCGGCCTGGGCCGCCTGTGGCTGTGGCTCAGCGAAAAATTCTCCCGCGATGCCAAGGCCGCGCAGCTGCCGCCGGCACTGCTGCTGTTGCTGCAGCGGCGCAAGCTCAACCGCTGGGCCCTGGGCAGCCTGATCAACGGCCTGTGGTGCCTGGCCCTGTTCAGCGCCGTGGTCATGCTGCTGGTGCTGCTGACCACCCACCGCTACAGCTTCGTCTGGGAAAGCACCCTGCTGGGCAGCGATGCCTTCGTGGCCATTACCAACGCCCTCAGCGCCCTGCCCCGGGGCCTGGGCTTCGGCGCACCGAGCGTGGCGACCATCCAGGCCAGCACCCGGGACGTCTACAACACCGAGCTGATCCGCCAGTCCTGGGCCATCTGGCTGGTGGTGCTGGTGGTGATCTACGGCGTGCTGCCGCGCCTGCTGCTGATGCTGTTCTGCCGCTGGCGCTGGAAACACGGGCAGGCGCGCCTGCAACTGGACCTCAACCTGCCGGGCTACGCCTCACTGCGCGAACGCCTGATGCCCAGCAGCGAACGCCTGGGAGTCAATGACGCGGCCCCCGAGCAGTTGCACCGGGTCGAAGGCGGCGTCAGCGCCGAGGACAGCAGCGGCGCCTTGCTGGTGGCCATCGAGCTGGACGACCAGCGCCCCTGGCCGCCGCAGCTGCCGGACAAGGTCAAGGACGCCGGCATCCTCGACAGCCGCGAGTCACGCAACCGCCTGCTGGAGCAGATGAGCCGCTTCCCCCCGGCGCGCCTGTTGATCGCCTGCGATCCACGGCGCTCGCCGGACCGCGGCAGCCTCGGGCTGATCGCCGAACTGGCGCGCAACGCCAGCGCGACCCGGGTCTGGCTGCTGCAAGCCCCACCCGGCCAGGCCCTGGATGCCGACCGCCTGGGCGACTGGCACAGCGCCCTGCAACAACTGGAACTGCCCTTCGCCGATTGCGCGCCACTCGACTGGCTGGAGAACGGTCATGACTGATGCTCGCCAAAAGCCGCTGAAACTCGCGGTGGTCGGCCACACCAACGTCGGCAAGACCTCGCTGCTGCGCACCCTGACCCGGGACGTGGGCTTTGGCGAAGTCTCCCACCGCCCCAGCACCACCCGGCACGTGGAAGGCGCCCGCCTCTCGGTGGATGGCCAACCCCTGCTGGAGCTCTACGACACCCCCGGCCTGGAAGACGCCATCGCCCTGCTGGATTACCTGGAGCGCCTGGAGCGCCCCGGTGAACGCCTGGACGGCCCGGCCCGACTGGCGCGCTTTCTCGATGGCAGCGAGGCTCGGCAACGTTTCGAGCAGGAGGCCAAGGTCCTGCGCCAACTGCTGGCCTCGGACGCCGGCCTGTATGTGATCGACGCCCGGGAGCCGGTGCTGGCCAAGTACCGGGATGAACTGGAAGTCCTGGCCGGTTGCGGCAAGCCGCTGCTGCCAGTGCTGAATTTCGTCAGCAGCGCCGAGCAGCGCGAAGGCGACTGGCGCGAAGCCCTGGCCCGCCTCGGGCTGCACGCCCTGGTGCGCTTCGACAGCGTGGCGCCGCCGGAAGATGGCGAGCGGCGCCTGTATGAAAGCCTGGCCCTGCTGCTGGAACATGCCCGCCCGGCCCTGCAACGGCTGATCGACGACCAGGAGGCCCAGCGCCTGGCGCGCCAGCACAGCGCCGCGCGGCTGATTGCCGAGTTGCTGGTGGACTGCGCCGCCTGCCGCCGCAGCGTGGCCAGCGATGCTGAGCTGGAGCAACAGGCCATCGGCGAACTGCGCCAGGCCATCCGCCAGCGCGAGCAGCGCTGTGTCGAAGCCCTGCTCAAGCTCTATGCCTTCCGCCCCGAAGACGCTGCCGCCAGCGACCTGCCGCTGCTCGATGGGCGCTGGGGCGACGACCTGTTCAACCCGGAAACCCTCAAGCAACTGGGAGTGCGCGTCGGCGGCGGCATTGCCGCGGGCGCGGCGGCCGGTGCCGGGGTCGACCTGCTGGTGGGCGGCCTGACCCTGGGTGCCGCGGCCCTGGCTGGGGCGATTGCCGGTGGCGCGCTGCAGACCGCCCGCAGTTATGGCAGCCGCTTGCTGGGCAAGCTCAAGGGCCAGCGCGAGCTGACCCTGGACGACAGCGTGCTGCGCCTGCTGGCCCTGCGCCAACGGCAGTTGGTGCAGGCGCTGAACCGGCGCGGGCATGCGGCGCTGGATAGCATCCGCCTGGCCACCCCGGAGGATAAGAGCTGGCGCGAGGGCAAGTTGCCGGAAGCCTTGAACAAGGCCCGGGCGCATCCGCAGTGGTCATCGCTCAACCCGCACAAACGCCTGAGCCAGGCCGAGCGCCAGGAGCAGATCGAGGCCCTGGCCCAACATATCCTGTAGCCGCTGCCGAGCCCGCGAGGCTGCGCCAAGGGCCGCAGGACCTTCAACACTCCCCAAAGCGGCGCCTCCTGCGGAGCCGTTCGCAGCCTGCGGCAGCGGCTACAAAAAGCACTCTGCTCAAAGCAGCGCCATGGCCTTGTCCTTGAGCACCTGCAGGTCCATCACCGGCACCCACAGCTCCTTGGCCTGCTCGTCCCAGTGGCGCAGGCGCAGACTCAATGCGTACAAGGGGTCGAGCTCGAAGGCCGCCGCTTCTGCCGCACTCATCGCCCCGCCCTGGTATTCCAGGGTGCGGCGGCTGGCCTCGCTCAGCCGCTGGTCATACTCGGGTTCCTTGAAGGTCAGGTAGCGCTTGGCCTGGACGTGGTATTCCACCAGCCGCGCCAGACGCTCGCTGAAGCCCGCCCGGCGCAGGTAATCGGCCCCCAGGCGCTCATGGCTGACCACGCCGAAACCACCCATGTTCTCGGCATCCTGCTGGCAGATATGCCCGATATCGTGGAAGAACGCCGCCAGCACCACTTCGTCGTCATGCCCTTCGGCCAGGGCCAGTTGCGCGGCCTGGGACATGTGTTCGATCTGCGACACGGGCTCGCCAATGTAGTCGCAGTCGCCAAAGCGTTCGTACAGGCCGAAAACCTCGTCGATGATCCGTTGCTGTCGATTCATCACGCGTGCTCCAGCAGCCGGGCGATATTGCCCTCGGCCATGGCCGGACCGACGCTCATGCCCACGCCGGTGTGCATCAGCGCCACATGCACCCCGGGCGCGGCTTCCAGGAAGGAGAACGGCCCGGGTCCGCGAGCGCCATACACGCCCTGCCAGCGCTCCACCACCTGGACCTTGCAGCCCAGGGTCTGCTCGGCCAGCTCGATCAGCCAGTTATCCACCTGTTCGGCGTTGAACGGCGACGGATCGCTGCCGTAGTCGTGGGAATCACCGATGATCAACTCGCCGTAGGGGGTTGGGCTGATCAACAGGTGAATGCCGTGCTCATGCAGGTGTGGCGCCTCGCGCAGGATCTGCGCCTGCACGGCGGCTGCTTCCGGCAGATCGGCAAAGGCGCCGTAGTGCACACAGCTCAGCCCGGTGAGCAAGGCATGTTGCAGGTTGAGGTAGACCTGGGGCCGGGCACGGAGCATCTGCAGGCGGCAGACCTGCGGTTGCAGGGTGGCGATCGGCTCGGCCAGCAGGGTCTGATAGTCGTGGCCCGAGCACAGCACGATCTGCGGCGCATGAAAGCTGCCGGCGGTGCTCTGCAGCCGGCCCGGCTGGATGTCCCGGACCAGGGTCGAGAAGTGGAACTGCACCCCCAGGTCGCGGCGCAGGTAGTCGATCAGCAGCGGCAGCGCCTCGCGGGAATACACTTGCTGGTCGTCCAGGCCGTGCAAGGCCGCCCGATGATGGCGGAACTGGCCGCCATACAGGTCATTCAGGGCCGCGCCCCGGAGCAGTTCGACGCGGTAGCCGTGCTCCCGCGCGCGCCCGGCGCAGAAGGCTTCCAGCAACTGCTCCTCGGCTTCGCTGCGGGCGAACAGGTAGGAACCGTTGCGCTTGAGTGACAGGCCCGCCAGCTGCTGCCAGTCGGCCCAGATTTCGCGGCTGGCTCGGGCCAGCTCCAGCATGATGCCCGGCGGCTGGCCGGTGACCAGGGCCTGGCCGAAGTTGCGCACCGAGGCGCCCAGGGGCGTGGCGCTGCGCTCGAATACCTGCACCCGCAAACCGCGCTTGGCGGCGGCGTAGGCGTGGGACAGGCCGAGGATGCCGGCGCCGACGATCAGCAGATCGCTGTGATGGTTCATGTTCATGTCTCGTTGTTTGTGGCGAGGGAGCTTGCTCCCGCGGGAGTGCGCAGCACTCCCAGGCAGATGCACCGCACGGTCGGGATTCAGGGCCGCTGCGCCGCCCAGCGGGAGCAAGCTCCCTCGCCACAGCAGCCCCTGGCGTTACTGCTTGGCAACCTTTTCCGACTTGCCGTCATAGCGCTTGCGCCATTCGGCGAGGATCTGGTCGCGGTTCTTCGAGGCCCAGGCGAAGTCGTTCTTGATCAGGCGCTGCTCGTAGTCCGCCGGCAGTTCGGTCTGCGGCTTGGCGATGCCCGGCTGGGCCAGCACGGCGAAGTTTTCCTTGTACAGCTCCATGGCCGCGGGGCTGGCGGAGAAGTCGGCGAGCTTCTTCGCCGCCTCTTCATGAGGGGTGCCCTTGATCACCGCCGTGGCTTCGATTTCCCAGCCCAGGCCTTCCTTGGGCAGGACGATGTCCAGCGGCGCGCCCTGGCGCTTGAGCTGCACGGCCGGGTATTCGAAGGAGATGCCGATGGGGAATTCACCGGCGGCGGCCAGCTTGCACGGCTTGGAGCCGGAATGGACGTACTGACCGATGTTCTGGTGCAGCTCATCCATGTACTGCCAGCCCTGTTTCTCGCCGAAGGTCTGCAACCAGGCGCTGACATCCAGGAAACCGGTGCCCGAGGACGCCGGGTTGGGCATGACGATCTTGCCCTTGTACTCGGGCTTGGTCAGGTCCTGCCAGCTCACCGGCTTGCTCAGGCCCTGCTTCTCGGCCTCCACGGTGTTGAAGCAAATGGTCGCGGCCCAGACGTCCATGCCGACCCAGGCCGGCGGGTTGGCGGCGTCGCGGTAGTTCGGGCCGATCTGGCCCAGGTCCTTGGGCGCATAGCTTTGCAGCATGCCCTGCTGGTCGAGGATCGCCAGGCTGGACGCCGCCAGGCCCCAGACCGCGTCCGCTTGCGGCCGGGCTTTTTCCGCCAGCAGCTTGGCGGTGATGATCCCGGTGGAATCACGCACCCATTTGATCTCCACCTCCGGGTTGGCCTTTTCGAAGGCCTGCTTGTAGGTCTTCAGTTGCTCGGCTTCAAGGGCGGTGTAGACCGTCAGCTCGGTTTTCCCGGCAAACGCATTCAGGCTGACAGCAGAGAGGACGGCAGCGGCAAGAGCCAGGGGCTTGAACATGGTGCGGTTCCTTGGTGAGTGCGGATCAGAGGGTGGGTGAACGAGGCATCATTGACCCGGCGCGGTCTGCCGCCAGGCCTGGGAGCGGCGCAGCAAGCCGCGCGAAGCCCAGGCCAGGAGCAGCGAGACGCCGGCCGAGGTGAACAGGATCAGGGTCGACATGGCCGCGGCGCCGCCGACGTTGCCGGCGTCGTCCATGTTCAGCACGGCCACGGCGGCGAGGATGGTGTCCGGGCTGTAGAGGAAGATCGCCGCCGACACCGTGGTCATCGCCGAGACGAACAGGTAGCGCACGATGTCCAGCAGCGCCGGCAGGCAGATCGGCACAGTGACCCGCAGGTAATGCCGGTACAGCGGCGCCTTGAGCGACAGCGCGGCGGCCTCGAACTCGGCATCCAGCTGGCGCAGGGCGGTGGTGGCGGTCATCTGCGCGGTGGTCAGGTAGTGGGCGATGGTGCACACCACCAGCAGGGTCAGGCTGCCGTAGAACACATGCAGCGGGTTGCCGTTGAGGTTGAAGAAAAACACGTAGCCCAGGCCCAGCACCAGGCCGGGCACCGCCATCGGCACGAAGCTGAGCAGGCGCAGCGCCAGGTTCAGGCCGCGCTGGCCGCGGGTTTTCTCCATCAGGTAGGCACCGGTGAAGATCAGCACACTGCCGATCAGCGCCGTGCACAGGGCCATGCTCAAGCTGTTGCGGTAGGCCAGCCAACCACCGCCGGCGGTGTCGTCGAACTGGTAGTGGTTCAGCGACAGCGACAGGTTGTAGGGCCAGAACTTCACCAGGGACGAATACACCGCCATGCCGAACACCAGCAGCAGCGCGGCGCAGATCAGCAGCACGATGGCCAGGTAGCAGGCGTCCCGCAGCCGCGATGGCGCAGGCCGGAACACCTGGGCGCGACCGCTCATGGAATCGCCCTGGCGACGGCGCAGCCAGGCGTCGACGCCGAAGCTCAACAGCGCCGGCAACAGCAGGACCATGCCGATCAAGGCGCCGCGACCGAACTGCTGCTGCCCCACCACCGCCTTGTAGGCTTCCAGGGCCAGCACCTGATAGTCGCCGCCCACCACCACCGGCACGCCGAAGTCGGTGATGGTCAGGGTGAACACCAGGCAGAAGGCGGCGAACACCGCCTGCCGGGTCGCCGGCCAGGTGATGCTGCGAAAGGCCCTGGCGGGACTGGCGCCCATGCTCGATGCGGCGTCGAACAGCCGCGCGTCCGCCAGGGACAGGGCCGAGAGCAGGATCATCAGGGCATGGGGAAAGGTGTAGATCACCTCACCGAGGACGATGCCCCAGAAGCCGTAGATGTTCTCGGCGAACAGGCCGCGGAGCAGGCCCTGGTTGCCGAACAGATAGACCAGGGCAATCCCCGGCAGCATCGACGGCGCCATCAGCGGCAACAACGACAGGCCACGCCACAGGCCCTTGCCGGGAATCAGCGTGCGTTGCAGGGCGTAGGCGAACAGGTAGGCCAGGGGCACCACGATGGCGGCGACGCTGAGGGAGACTTTCAGGCTGTTGCCCAGCAACCAGTGGAAGTTGGCGCTGTTCACCAGCTCGCGGGCCGCCAGCCAGCCACCGCCCTGCCCGGCCTCGGAGCTGAAGCCGCGCCAGAAGATCGCCAGCAGCGGCAACAGCACCGATACACCCAGCAGGACCAGGAGCAGAACCTTGCCGCCGACGACAAAGATACGGTCGCCGATCTGGGCACGAGAAGCCTGGCGCGCCCGCTTGGCAGGTAGCGGCAGGGACATGGGCAGGCTCATCTCAGGCAAACACCTGGAGGCTGCGCGGCGGCAAGGCGACCCAGATGTCCCGGGCGCCCAGGCGCGGCATGGCTTCCGGGGCCAGTTCCGCCAGCAGTGCATGCCCCGGCAGCTGATCGAGTTCAAAACTCATGCGGCAGCGGTTGCCGAGGAAGGTGATCTCGCGGACCTTGGCCGGGAACAGGTTTTCCTCATGCACTGGCGGGTTCACGCTGATCGCTTCCGGACGGCAGAACAGCCGGCCCGAAGCGGCCTTGGCCGAGTCGTCGGCCAAGCGCACATTCATTCCGCCGACCTGGGCATGGCTGTCGCTGTTGCGGCTGAAGGGCAGCCAGTTGCCCTGGCCAACGAACTCGGCGACGAAGGGCGTGGCCGGACGATCGTAGATTTCCTGGGGCGTGGCGTACTGCTCGACCCTGCCGTTGTTCATCACGGCAATGCGGTCGGCCATCAGCATGGCCTCGTCCTGATTGTGGGTGACCATCAGGGTGGTGATGCCCAGGCGCCGTTGCAGTTGGCGCAGCTCGGTGCACAGGTGCTCGCGGACCCGGGCGTCCAGGGCCGACATCGGTTCGTCGAGCAACAGCAACGACGGTGCCGGTGCCAGGGCGCGGGCCAGGGCCACGCGCTGCTGCTGGCCGCCGGACAGCTGGCCGGGGTACTTCTTCTCGCTGCCGCTCAGGCCCACCAGTTCCAGCATTTGCGCCACGCGCTTGCGCACTTCCTCACGGCCGCTACCGGCCAGGCCGTAGGCGATGTTGGCTTCTACCGTGAGATTGGGAAACAGCGCGTAGGACTGGAACAGGATGCCGTAGTCCCGGGCTTGCGGCGCCAGCAGCGAAACGTCCCGATCCCCCAGGCACAACTCGCCCTGGTCCTGGCGCTCCAGGCCGGCGATGCAACGCAGCAGCGTGGTCTTGCCACAGCCGGACGGGCCCAGCAGGCACACCAGCTCGCCGGCGGCGACGTCCAGGGACACGTTGTCCAATGCGGTGAAGGCGCCAAAGCGCTTCTGGACGCCGCGCACCTTCATCGGCGCGCCGGGGTTGCTCAGGGCAGTTGCAGTGGAGTGGTTCATGGATGGACCTCATCAAGCAGATGGGGCCAATCCTAGAGTTGTAATGCGTCGGTCATATGGCAGTAAGGCAAAAACGACCGATAGTGGTATTCGGGGATTTTGGTTCAACCTGCCAGTCATGTGCTGGCTGATCTGACGCCTTCGCGAGCAAGCGCGCTCCTACGTTGAAATGCACTCTCCCCTGTAGGAGCGAGCTTGCTCGCGAAGCCATCGGCATGGCCGATGCAGATCCTTCAGGCGGGAGCCATCTCCTGCGCCAATCCGAGAAACGCCGCGGGCAGGCGCGCGTTCTTGCGCTCCTTGAGGCAGTACAGGTATTCGACGATCGGCGGCGCATGCTCGATGGTCAGCACCCGCAGCTGCGGGTCGTGGGGCACTTCCTGGCGGGCAATGATGCTGATGCCGATGTTGCGCAGCACCGCCTCGCGGATCGATTCGCGACTGCCGATTTCCAGCAGCGGGCCACCGCTGACGTTGGCGTCCTTGAGCAGGGCTTCGGTGAGGCTGCGGGTGGTGGAACCCGGCTCGCGCATCAGCAGGGTATGCCCGGCCAGGGCATTGAGGGGCACGTGCTCCAGCGCCGCCAGGGGATGGTCGCGGTGCACCGCCAGCACCAGCGGGTCGCTGCCCAGCACCCGACGGATCAGGCGCGAATCCTCCAGCAACTGTGACGAGGCCGCCACGTCCACCCGGTAGTCCTCCAGGGCTTCGAGGACTTGCTGGGAATTGCCGATCTCCACCGACACGTCCACCTGGGGCAGGCGCTGGCGGAAGGTTTTCACCAGATCGAGGATGTAGTACGGCGCCGTGGCGGCAATCCGCAAGGTGCCCTGTACCTGGCCGCTGTTACGCAGGAAGAACTCGATGTCGGCTTCTTTCTGCAACAGCTCCTTGACCATCGGCAGCAGGCGCGCGCCCTCGTCGCTCAGGCTCAGGCGCCGACCGCCGCGGTAGAACAGCTCCACCGAGTACTGGCTTTCCAGGTTGCGGATCTGCGTGGTCACGGTCGGCTGACTGAGGCCAAGCTTCTTCGCCGCCAGGGTGATGCTGCCCAGGCGGGCGACCATGTAAAAGGCCTTCAGCTCCGCGCTCAGCATGGCGGCTTGTCGCAGCAGCACGCTTGCAGCGCCAAGCCACACGCTGGAGCGGGTGGGTATGGGTTCATCACTCTGCTTCTCACCTCAGTTGCTTGTTGCTTGCCGCTTGCCGCTTGCCGCTTGCCGCTTGCCGCTACAGTGTCCTATTTGCGCAGCAGGCGCAGACCGTTGAACACCACCAGCAGGCTGACGCCCATGTCGGCAAACACCGCCATCCACATGGTGGCGAGCCCGGCAAAGGTTACCCCAAGAAAGATCGCCTTGATGACCAGGGCCAGGGCGATATTTTGCTTGAGCACCCGCGAGGTCTGGCGCGACAGGCGGATGAATGCCGGGATCTTGCGCAGATCATCGTCCATCAGGGCGACATCCGCGGTTTCAATCGCGGTGTCGGTGCCGGCCGCGGCCATGGCGAAGCCGATCTCGGCCCGGGCCAGGGCCGGGGCGTCGTTGATGCCGTCGCCGACCATGCCGACCCGGTGGCCCTGGGCGTACAGGTCTTCGATGGCTTGCAGCTTGTCGCTGGGCAGCAGGTCGCCCCGGGCCTGGTCGATACCGACCTGGGCGGCGATGGCCTGTGCAGTGTGCGGGTTGTCGCCGGTGAGCATCAGGGTCTTGATCCCCAGCTCGTGCAACTGCCGGATGGCTTCGCGACTGGATTCCTTGACCGTGTCGGCCACCGCGAACAGCGCCAGCGGCCCGTTGCTGTCCAGCAACAGGACCACGGTCTTGCCCTGCTGCTCCAGGGCGAAGAGTTTTTCTTCCAGGGCCGGCGAGCACAGGCCCAGCTCTTCCACCAGGCGGTGGTTGCCCAGGTGATAGAGCTGGCCGTTGATTTCACCGCGGACTCCGCGCCCGGCCAGGGCTGCGAAGTTATCCACAGGGTGCATGGCCAGCTGTTTATCCACAGCCGCGCGAGCAATGGCCAGGGACACCGGGTGGTCGGAACGCCCCGCCAGGCTCGCGGCCAGGGCCGGAGCCGTGTCCTGGGCCAGTGGGTCCAGGGCCAGGAAATCGGTCTGCACCGGCTTGCCGTGGGTGATGGTGCCGGTCTTGTCCAGGGCCAGGTAGTCGAGCTTGTAGCCACCCTCCAGGTAGACCCCGCCCTTGACCAGGATGCCCTTGCGCGCCGCCGCCGCCAGGCCGCTGACGATGCTCACCGGAGTGGAGATCACCAGGGCACAGGGGCAGGCCACCACCAGCAGCACCAGGGCGCGGTAGATCCAGTCGAACCAGGCGCCGGCCATGAACAGCGGTGGAATCAGCGCCACGGCCAGGGCGAAGGCGAATACCGCCGGGGTGTAGACCTTCGAGAAGGTATCGACGAAGCGCTGGGTCGGGGCCCGCGCGCCCTGGGCCTGTTCCACGGCATGGATGATCCGCGCCAGGGTCGAGTTGTTGGCGGCGGCGCTCACCCGGTATTCCAGGGAGCCGGCCTGGTTGATGGTGCCGGCGAACACCTTGTCGCCCACGGTCTTTTCCACCGGCAGGCTTTCCCCGGTGATCGGCGCCTGATCGATGGTGGAACTGCCGGACACCACCTCGCCGTCCAGACCGACGCGCTCGCCGGGACGGACCCGTACCAATGCCCCCAGTTCGACGCTTTTCGCCTCCACTTCGCGCCAACTGCCGTCGGCCTGCTGCACCGTGACCTGTTCCGGGGTCATCTGCATCAGGCCGCTGATGGCGTTGCGCGCCCGATCCAGGGAGCGCGCCTCGATCAACTCGGCCACGGTGAACAGGAACATCACCATCGCCGCTTCCGGCCACTGGCCGATCAGCACCGCGCCGGTCACCGCGATGCTCATCAGCGCATTGATGTTGAGGTTGCGGTTCTTCAGGGCGATCCAGCCCTTCTTGTAGGTGCCCAGGCCGCCGCTGAGGATCGACACCAGGGCCATCAACGCCACCACCCAATCGGGGGCGGCCTGGGTGAAATGAATGACTTCGGCGGCCAGCGCACCGATCCCGGACAGCGCCAGCGGCCACCAGGCTTTCTTCACCGGCGCGGCGGCAGGCGCGGCTGCGGCGCCCTCCTGCTGCAGGGGCTCGGCGTGCATGCCCAGGGATTTGACCGCCTCGATGATCGGCGCGGTGCTCGGCAGGTCGTGGGTCACCCCCAGCACACGGTTCATCAGGTTGAATTCCAGGGCCTGGACCCCGGCCAGCTTGCCCAGCTTGTTCTGGATCAGGGTCTGCTCGGTGGGGCAGTCCATGGCTTCGATGCGAAAGCTGCTCAAGCGTGCGCCGGCGGTCGGGGTTTCGCTCAGGGTGACCCTGGACGGCGAAGGGACGGCGGCACCGCAGCAGGAAGCGCCATGGGCGGCGTGGTCGTGGGCCTTGACCGGCTGCAGCTTGCCCGTCGGGGCGTGGGCATGGCTGTGATCGTGATCGTGTTCAGCATGGGTGTGCTGGGCGTCGGGCTTGCGCGGGTTGTGAATGGAGTCGCTCATAAGGGGTCGCGTCCGAATAGAGGTGCTTATTGCCAAGTGAACACCCTGTAGCCACTATAGGGTCAAGCACCCATTCGGAGACGACGGCAATGAAGATTGGCGAACTGGCGAAACTCACCGACTGTCAGGTCGAAACCATCCGTTACTACGAGCGCGAAGGACTGCTGCCGGAACCGGCCCGCAGCGAAGGCAACTACCGCCTCTACACCCAGGCCCACACCGAGCGCCTGACCTTTATCCGCAATTGCCGCAGCCTGGACATGACCCTCGAGGAAATCCGCAGCCTGCTCAACCTGCGCGACAGTCCCCAGGACCAGTGCGCCAGCGTCAACGCCCTGATCGACGAGCATATCCATCACGTCAAGGCGCGCATCGACGGTTTGCTGGCCCTGCAGGAACAACTGCTGGACCTGCGCCAGCGCTGCAGCGAAGGCCCGGACCTGGAGCACTGTGGCATCCTCCAGCGCCTGGAAGTCAGCGGCTCGGTGACCCCCAATGAAGCCGAACCCTCACATGTCGGCCGCAGCCACGGCCACTGAACCCCGGGCGCGGCCTCAGGCGCCGCGCCACAGGCTGCCGATCAACCGCAGATAAACCCCTTCGAGCATCGTCAGCAGCCGCTGGTCAAGCTGCCGCCAGGCCAGGGCCTGGCGCACCAGCCAGGCGCTGAACAGCCCCACCAGGCACCCGCCGAGAATATCGAAGGGGAAATGCACCCCGAGGTAGACCCGGGCCCAGCCCACCAGCAGCGCCAGGCCCAGCATCACCAGCCCGGTCTTGCGCAGGGGCGCGAGAATCAGCGCGAACGCCATGGCGAACATGCCGCTGGCATGATCACTGGGGAAGGACGCGCCGGGCGCGTGGGCAAGGAAGTTCTGCCCCAGGCCGATCATGAACGGCCGTGGATGGAACCACAGCTCACGGATCAGCACATTGCTGGCCAGGGCCAGCACGATGCCAAGGGTCGCAAGCAGCACGATCATGCGCTGGCGGCGCTCACCGAAAACCCAAAGCACCGCCAGCAGCAACGGCACGCTGAGCACCAGCCATTGCGCGAGGAAAACCGCCAGTGTACGCATCGGCATTGATGCCCCGGCACTGGCGTTGATGGCCAGGAACAGGCTTTGATTGAGTTCTTCCATTCGCGGCTCACGTTGAAGTTCACAAGGGCGACGCCCTGTGTCTGGCGGGGTCACTCTTCAGAGCGTAGCTGGCCGCCAGGCACAGTCAGGCCCGGAACGATTCCGGACACAGGTCGATAAAGACAACAGGTTCAATCGACAGGGGCCACGCGGTGTCAGCCGCGCGGCCCCTGGCACAGCAGACGGAGGCTTATACGGCCATCGGCGCGGTCATCGGCGCGTGGTGCTCGTAGCCTTCCAGGGAGAAGTCGCTCGGTTCGATCAGCTCCAGCCACTCCGGCTGGTAGACGCCGGTCTTGGCGAACTCCGGCACGCGCTCGGAAATCACCAGCTTGGGCATCGGGAACGGCTCGCGCTTGAGCTGTTCGTTGAGCATGTCCAGGTGGTTTTCGTAGACATGGGCATCACCGATGAAATAGGTGAACCAGCGTGGCGTGTAGCCGGTCAGGCGGCCGATCAGGCTCAGCAGCGCCGCGCCCTCGGTGAGGTTGAACGGCGTCCCCAGCCCCAGGTCGTTGGAGCGGATGTAGAGGGTCAGGGAGATTTCCCGGGTCTCGACATTGGGGTGGAACTGATACAGCAGGTGGCACGGCGGCAGGGCCATTTCATCCAGCTGGGCGCAGTTCCAGCCGTGGAACAGGATCCGCCGGCTGCCCGGGTCATTGATGATGGTGTCGACGCACTGGCGCACCTGGTCGATGGCCTTGTACAGCACCACGTAGCCCTGGCCGTCTTCTTCGCCGGCGGCGATCTGCCGGTAGCCCTGGCTCAACGCCAGGTCGATGGCCGCCTGGTTGCTGGTCTTGATCTGCTTGTAGGCCGGCCATTTGCGCCATTGTACGCCGTAGATCTCGCCCAGGTCGTCGTCGCCCTGGCGAAACGGGTTGGCCAGCCACTGGGCGTTTTCGTTGGCGTTCTGGTCCCAGACCTTGCAGCCCAGGGCGCGGAACTCGGCGGCGTTGTTCACCCCACGCAGGAAGCCGACCATTTCGCCGATTGCCGACTTGAAGGCCATCTTGCGGGTGGTGATGGCCGGGAAACCTTCCTTGAGGTCGTAGCGCAGCATCGCCCCGGGAAAGCTGATGGTGTTCACACCGGTGCGGTTGGCCTGCTTGGTGCCGTTGTTGATGACGTGGGCCACCAGATCAAGATATTGCTTCATGAATTACCTGCATCCTTGAACCCGGGGCACGCCCCGGGGTTCGAATTTATTGCGCCGCGCTCTGGGCCGGAGCGCGATGATAAGCCAGCCAGATCAGCCCCAGGCCGCCGAGAATCATCGGCACACACAGAACCTGACCCATGGTCAGCCAGTTCCATGCCAGGTAGCCCAGCTGCGCGTCCGGCACCCGGACGAACTCAACGATGAAACGGAAGATCCCGTAGAACAGCGCGAACATACCGGAAACCGCCATGGTCGGCCGCGGTTTGCGCGAGAACAGCCAGAGAATCAGGAACAGCGCCACACCTTCCAGGGCGAACTGATACAGCTGCGACGGGTGACGCGGCAACTGCGCCGGATCGCTGAACGGCGGGAAGATCATCGCCCAGGGCACATCGGTGGGTTTGCCCCACAACTCGGCGTTGATGAAGTTGCCGATCCGCCCGGCACCCAGGCCGATCGGTACCATCGGCGCGACGAAGTCCATCAGCTCGAAGAAGCTCTTGTTGTTGCGCTTGCCGAACCACCAGGCCGCCAGCATCACCCCGATGAAACCGCCATGGAACGACATGCCGCCCTTCCACACTTCGAAGATCAGGGTCGGGTTGGCCAGGTAGGCGCTCAGGTCGTAGAACAGCACGTAACCCAGACGGCCGCCGACGATCACCCCCATGGACATCCAGAACACCATGTCCGAGAGCTTCTCCTTGCTCCAGGTCGGATCGAAACGGTTCAGCCGGCGCGAGGCCAGCAGCCAGGCACCGCCGATGCCGATCAGGTACATCAGGCCGTACCAGTGGATTTTCAGCGGGCCGATGGCCAGGGCCACCGGATCAATCTGCGGGTAAGGCAGCATTGCGACTCCTCGTCAGGGTTAGAACTCAAAGATTCCCGGGCAAACTGCCAGACCGGGATTAAGCCAGGATTGCGTCGTCACTCAGAACAGGAAGCTGATGCCCACGCAAAACAGTAGCGCGGCGAACATCCGCTTCAACAGGCGCGGCGACAACCTGTGGGCCAGGCGCGCGCCGATACGGGCGAACACCATACTGGTCAGGGCAATGCCCAACAGCGCCGGCAAATACACGAAGCCGAGACTATGAGCCGGAAGCAGCGGATCATGCCAGCCCAGAATCATGAAACTTAAGGCACTGGCAAGGGCGATGGGCAGGCCACAGGCCGAAGAGGTGGCCACCGCCTGTTGCATCGGCACGCTGCGCCAGGTGAGAAACGGCACGGTCAGCGAGCCACCACCGATGCCAAAGATCGCCGAGGCCCAACCGATCACCCCACCGGCCGCGGCCAGGCCCAATTTGCCGGGCACCTGGCGACTGGCCTTGGGCTTGAGTTCCAGGGTCATCTGCAGGGCCACCAGCAGGGCAAAGACGCCGATGATCTTCTGCAGATGCGGGCCGGAAATGGCTTCCGCCGTCAGCGCACCGAAGCCGGCCCCCAGCAGGATGCCTGCGGCCATCCAGGCAAAGATCGGCCAACGCACCGCGCCGCGCCGATGGTGCTCACGAACCGCGTTGACCGAGGTGAAGATGATGCTGGCCAGGGAGGTGCCGACCGCCAGATGGGTCAGTACCGAGGCATCGAAGCCTTGCAGGGTAAAACTGAACACCAGCACCGGGACGATGATGATCCCGCCGCCCACGCCGAACAGCCCGGCCAGCACGCCTGCACAGGCGCCCAACAGCAGATAGAGCAGAAATTCCATGGGAGCATCCGAAAATGAGAGCGGCATGGTAACGGATGCGCCGCCCCGGACTCCACTGGATGGCGATGGATACCCCGGGGTTGTGTGCGTAGAGTGAGCAAAAACACCCAGGGGGCCACCTCAATGTGCTTGATCGTTTTCGCCTGGAGGCCGGGCCACGCCCAGCCACTGATCGTCGCGGCCAACCGTGACGAGTTCTACGCTCGCCCCAGCCTGCCCCTGGGGCAATGGCCCGAGTCGCCGCAGATCCACGCCGGACGTGACCTGGAGGCAGGCGGCACCTGGCTTGGGGTTGGTGCCGACGGGCGATTTGCCGCCCTGACCAACATCCGCAACCCGCACCAACCGCCCGCGCGGCGCTCCCGGGGCGAACTGGTGGCGCGCTTTCTCGCCGGAGGCATGCCCCTGGAAGATTACTTGCGCGATGTAGTCGGCCGTTCGGTGGAGTACGCCGGCTTCAACCTGCTACTGGGCACCGGCGATCAGTTGTGGCACTACAACGCCCAGGACCTGGAGCCCCAATTGCTCCAGCCCGGCGTCTACGGCCTGTCCAATGCCGGGCTCAACACGCCCTGGCCAAAACTGCTCAAGGCCAGAGCGGCGCTGCAAGAAGTGATGGATGACCCCAAGCCCCAGGCGCTGCTGGCGCTCTTGAGCGATCCGCAGACTGCACCCTTCGCCGAGTTGCCGGACACCGGGGTGGGGCTGGCCACGGAAAGCCTGCTGTCCAGCGTATTCATCGCCAGCCCCAGCTACGGCACACGGGCCAGCACCGCGCTGATCGTCAACGCCGACGGCTCGCGGCATCTGGTCGAACGCAGCTTTGGCCCTTATGGCGGGCATCTGGGGGAGGTCGAGCTGAAGCTCTGAAGCGTTCGCCGGCAAGAAGGCTCCTGCAGGAACCGACTTGCCGGCGAAGAAAACGCCGCGATTACAAGGTCTTGCTCGAAGCCGGATTGATCATCCGCGCCAACCCGAGCTTCTTCAGGGCCAGTTGCAGCGAGCTGTGGATAACTTGCGGGTTGTCGATGGTCATCATCTCGTCCAGCAGTTCCTTGGCCTTGCTCAGGCTGATCTGGCGCAGCATCCACTTCACTTTCGGCAGGTTGGTGGCGTTCATCGACAGGCTGTCAAAGCCCATGGCCATCAGCAGCACCGCGGCCGCCGGATCGCCGGCCATCTCGCCGCAGATGCTCACCGGCTTGCCTTCGGCATGGGCATCGCGCACCACGTTCTGCAGGGCTTGCAGCACTGCCGGGTGCAGGTAGTCGTAGAGATCGGCGACCCGCGGGTTGTTGCGGTCCACCGCCAGCAGGTACTGGGTCAGGTCGTTGGAGCCCACCGAGAGGAAGTCCACCTGGCGCGCCAGTTCCCGGGTCTGATACACCGCCGCCGGAATCTCGATCATCACCCCCACCGGCGGCATGGGCACGTCGGTGCCTTCGTCACGCACTTCGCCCCAGGCCCGGTGAATCAGGTGCAGGGCCTCCTCCAGCTCGTGGATGCCGGAAATCATCGGCAGCAGGATGCGCAGGTTGTTCAGGCCCTCGCTGGCCTTGAGCATGGCCCGGGCCTGCACCAGGAAGATTTCCGGGTGGTCGAGGGTCACGCGGATGCCGCGCCAACCAAGGAAGGGGTTGTCTTCCTTGATCGGGAAATACGACAGCGACTTGTCGCCGCCGATGTCCAGGCTGCGCATGGTCACCGGTTGCGGATGGAATGCCGCCAGTTGCTCGCGATAGATCGCCAGCTGCTCTTTTTCACTGGGGAAGCGCTGGTTGATCATGAACGGCACTTCGGTGCGGTACAGGCCAACACCCTCGGCCCCGCGCTTCTGCGCGCGGGCCACGTCGGCCAGCAGACCGGTGTTGACCCACAACGGCATGCGGTGCCCATCCGGCGTCACGCACGGCAGATCGCGCAAGGCGTCCAGGCCCTGGGCCAGTTGTCGCTCTTCTTCGACCACATCGGCGAACTGCTTGCGCAGCACTTCGCTGGGGTTGGTGTAGACCTCGCCGTGGTAGCCGTCGACGATCATCTGGATGCCGTCGACCTTGGAATACGGCAGGTCCACCAGGCCCATCACCGTGGGAATACCCATGGCCCGGGCCAGGATCGCCACGTGGGAGTTGCCCGAACCCAGCACCGACACCAGCCCCACCAGCTTGCCTTCGGGCACTTCGCCGAGCATGGCCGGGGTCAGTTCTTCGCTGACCAGGATGGTGTTGTCGGGGTAGACCAGGGTCTGCTGGCGTTCTTCCTGCAAGTAGGCCAGGAGCCGGCGCCCCAGGTCCTTGACGTCCGAGGCGCGCTCGCGCAGGTAGGCGTCGTCCATCAATTCGAAACGGTTGACGTGATCGGTGACCACCTGGCGCAAGGCGCCCTGGGCCCATTGCCCGGTCTTGATCACGGTCTTCACTTCGCTGCCCAGGGAAGCGTCGTCGAGCATCATCAGATAGACGTCGAACAGCGCGCGCTCTTCCGGGCGCAACTGGGTGGCGAGTTTTTCCGACAGCGCGCGCATATCGGCGCGCACCCCTTCCAGCGCGGTCTTGAACAGCGCCAGCTCGGCATCGATGTCGGTGATGTATTTGTCCGGCACCACGTCCAGGTCGGCTGGCGGCAGCATCACCACCGCGCTGCCCACCGCGGCACCAGGGGAACCGGGCACGCCGACGAACTTGGCTTCCTGAATACCCTTGCCCTGGCGACCCAGGCCGCGGATCGAACCGGTGGCCTCGGCATGGGCAATTACCCCGGCCAACTGAGCGCTCATGGTCACCAGGAAGGCTTCTTCGCCCTCGTCGAACTGGCGACGCTCCTTCTGCTGGATGACCAGCACCCCGACCACCCGACGGTGGTGGATGATCGGAGCCCCCAGGAACGAGGCATAACGCTCTTCACCGGTCTCGGCGAAGTAGCGATAGCGCGGGTGATCGGCGGCGTTTTCCAGGTTGAGGGGTTCTTCCCGGGTGCCCACTAGGCCTACCAGGCCTTCGTTGGGTGCCATGCTGACCTTGCCGATGGAGCGCTTGTTCAAGCCCTCGGTGGCCATCAGCACGAAACGGTTGGTTTCCGGGTCCAGCAGGTAGACCGAGCAGACCTGGCTGCCCATGGCCTCTTTGACGCGCAATACAATAATCCCCAACGCCGCCTTGAGATCCTTGGCGGAGTTAACTTCCTGGACGATCTTGCGCAGCGTATTGAGCATGGCTCGGGGTCGAACTCCGTCGTCAGTCGCGCACTAAAAGGCGCGGGGCAAGCTCTTTGAGAGCGCGGCGATACACTTCGCGCTTGAATGTCACCACCTGGCCCAACGGATACCAATAACTGACCCAGCGCCAGCCATCGAATTCCGGTTTACCGGTCAAATCCATCCGCACCCGCTGCTCGTTGGAGATCAGGCGCAGGAGAAACCATTTCTGTTTCTGGCCGATGCACAGCGGCTGGCTGTGCGTTCGGACCAGACGCTGCGGCAAACGATAGCGCAACCAGCCCCGGGTGCAGGCGAGAATTTGCACATCTTCGCGCTCCAGCCCCACTTCTTCGTTCAACTCGCGATACAAGGCGTCTTCCGGCGTCTCGTCGGGGTTGATCCCGCCTTGAGGAAACTGCCAGGCATCTTGATTGATACGGCGAGCCCATAGCACCTGTCCGGCATCATTGGTCAGAATGATCCCGACATTGGGGCGGAAACCATCGGGGTCGATCACGGCTACAACCTCGCAAACGCATGTCGCCGCATTGTTCCACAAAGCTTGGGAATGCAGCAACGAGGCTGCTTAGCTTATGTGCACTCTTGTGAAAAGACCGTATTCTGGGCACCTTTTTCCGCGACTTTTCAGTGAGTAACTGCAATGCGCCTGGCTTTATTCGACTTGGACAACACGCTTCTTGGCGGCGACAGCGACCACGCCTGGGGCGACTACCTGTGCGAGCGGGGCTTCCTCGACGCCGTCGCCTACAAGACCCGCAACGACGAGTTCTACCAGGACTACCTGGCCGGCCAACTCGACAACGCCGCGTACCTGAACTTCTGCCTGGAAATCCTCGGCCGCACCGAAATGGCCGTGCTCGAACAATGGCATCGCGACTACATGCGCGACTGCATCGAGCCCATCCTCCTGCCCAAGGCCCAGGCGCTGCTGGATCAGCACCGCGAGGCCGGCGACAAGCTGGTGATCATCACCGCCACCAATCGCTTCATCACCGCACCGATCGCCGAGCGCCTGGGGGTCGAACACCTGATCGCCACCGAATGCGAGATGCATGAGGGCCGCTACACCGGGCGCAGCACCGACGTGCCCTGTTTCCGCGAAGGCAAGGTAATCCGCCTCAAGCGCTGGCTGGAAGAAACCGGCCACGACCTGGAAGACAGCTACTTCTACAGCGACTCGATGAATGACCTGCCGCTGCTGGAACAAGTCAGCAACCCGGTGGCCGTCGATCCCGACCCGAACCTGCGGGCCGAAGCCGAGAAACGCGGATGGCAGGTCATCAGCCTGCGCGATTGACCAACTCGTCGGCGAGCCGGCTGCATTCGCCGGCTTGCCAGCGACAGGCCCTACACCGGCTTGGCCACCATCAGGTAGAAAATCACCATGAAGGCCAGAAACGCCGGCCAGCCCAGGGCGAACCACCAGCGCATATAAAGGTTGGCCCGGATCGGCATCGGCACCCCGTCATGCAATGCCTGCTCGGCCATCTTGTGCACCCGGATCTGCAACCAGACCACCGGCAGCCAGCACAGCCCGGCCACCCCATAAAGCCCCAGGCTCCACAGCAGCCACGCCTGCTGGATCGGCCAGCCCGCCAGGTGCACCAGTCCCAGGCCGCTCAACGGCTGGAACACCGCCGTGGTGGCGGTAAAGGCCCAATCGGCGAACACCAGGTGCTTGAAGGTCACGGCAATCACTTCCACCCGGCCGCTGCGCCAGGCCCGCAAGGCGTAATAGGCCGAGCCGGCACCGAGGCCGAAAAGCACGGTCGAGGACAGGATATGCAGGGTTTTCAACAGCAGATAAGCGCTCATCGACGGGGTTCGGTCCACAACAGCCAGAGAGTCGCCACCATCAGCACCAGGTTCTTGGCCACGGCGGCATAAGGGTCAAACCAGAAATGCGGCAGGATCAGGCTGATGATCAGGGTGTAGCCGAGCATCAGCCCCAACTGTGCCTGCAAGGCCCGACGGCGCCAGCGTCGCAGCAGCAGGCCGACACCCAGCACGGCGTCGCAGAGCGAGCCCGCGATCACCGCCAGCGCCGCCCAGACGCCCTGTACGCCGGCCTCGGCCATGATCCGCAGGCCCCAATCGTAGCCCGGGCCGATGCACACCAGCGCCGTGCCCAGCCAGATCAACACCATCACCGCAAGCAGCAACGGCCGCAGGGCCAGTTGGGTGCTTTGCGCCGCCTGCGGCCAGGCCTGCAGGCGGGCCGCCAGGGGCGCCGCGTGATAACCGCAGACCGAAGCCAGCACCTCCGGATCGGCCAGGTTGTCAGTGCGGGCCATGGCCAGGCTTTGTCGGTTCAAGGCGCGCCAGCCCAGGCGATCACCGGCGCCAGCCGCCAGCCTGAGCAGTATCGAAGGCAACTGGAAGTAACGGGCCGGGGCCCAGCCCTGGGCCGCCCGCAGGCGATCCAGCAACTGCGCCATGGTCAGGCGTTCCGGGCCGACCAGGGGCAGGACCATGGATTCCTGCGGCCATTGCCTGAGCAGCGCCAGCACCGCCGCGCTCAAGTCCTCGACATGCAGGGGCTGCATCTGCGCCTGGGTGGACAACAACCCCAGCAGCGGCCAGGGCGACATCTTCGCCAGCCAGCCGCTGCTGGCACCGCCGGCGCCAAGCACCAGCGACGGCCGCAGCACCACGGCCGCAATACCCGAACGCAGCAGGTAATCATCTGCCGCGGCCTTGCTGGCCAGAAATGGCACATGGGGCTGGGTGCCGGCACCCAATGCGGAAATCTGCAGCACCCGCACGCCACGGGCCTGCGCCAGGTCGAACAGGGCACGCGTGCCCAGGTCCTGGGTCAGGGTCAGCGCCCGGGCATCGGTGCTCAACAACCCGGCGGCATTGATCAGCACATCGGTATCGGCAGGCAGGACAAAGGGCTGGGGCTCATGCCCCAGGCGATCGAGGTCCAGTTGTCGCCATTCCACCCCCGGCAGGCCGCGCGGCTGTGGATAACGACTGGTGGCGATCAACTGATGACCGGCGGCGTGCAGAGCCGCCAGCAGATGGCGGCCGACAAACCCTGTGGCCCCCACCAGAACAACCTTCATGGCAATCCTTAAGGTTCACGCCGGGATCAGACCGGCTTGGCGCCCATCAGGCCGGCAATGGCGACAAAACACACCAGGCTGAACACCGCCAGCACCAGGGTGAAGGTCAGGCCGCTGGCGGCCTTGGCCCGCCGCAGGCGATTGAGTCGCACCATCAGCCACAGCCAGGCCAGGGCACCCAAGGTATAGAGCACGCTGGAGCCCAGGAGCCAGGCCTGGCCCAGCGGCCAGCCCACCCGATGCACCATCCACCAGCCACTGAACGGCAGGCTCAGCAGTCCGATGGCCAGCAGCAACCAGCCGAACAGCCCCGGACGCTGCAATACCCGGCTGTAAACCGTGGCATCGCCCTGGCGACGCAGGCGCCAGACCCAGATCGCCAGCCCCAGGGCGCTGCCCAACAGCAGCACCGTGGCCAGTACATGAAGCGTCTTCAGCGTGGTCAGTGTTTCCATGTTCTCGCTTCCTTAAGGCTCCGTTCCTCAGCGTAGTCGTTCAGCCCAGGAACAGCTGGTACGCCGGGTTGTCGCTTTCATCCCAGTACGGATAACCGATCTGCTCCAGGGCCGCCGGCACCAGGTGACGCTCCTCGGCCGGCACTTGCAGGCCGGCCACCACCCGGCCGTCCGCCGCGCCATGGTTGCGGTAGTGGAACATCGAAATGTTCCAGCGCCCGCCCAGCTTGTTGAGAAAGTTGAACAGCGCACCCGGACGCTCCGGGAACTCGAAGCGCAGCACCACTTCGTCGCTGACCTTCTCGGCATGGCCACCGACCATGTAGCGGATATGCAACTTGGCCAGTTCGTTGTCGGTCAGGTCGATCACCGGAAAGCCCTGCTCGGTCAGGCTGGCGATCAGGGCGCTGCGCGGATCGTTTTCCGGGTGGGTCTGCACCCCGACGAAAATGTGCGCTTCGCTGCCGGTGTTGTAGCGGTAGTTGAACTCGGTGATCTGGCGCTTGCCCACCGCCTCGCAGAACGCCTTGAAGCTGCCCGGCTTCTCGGGAATGGTCACGGCGATGATGGCTTCACGGCCCTCACCCAGCTCGGCGCGCTCGGCCACATGGCGCAGGCGGTCGAAGTTGACGTTGGCCCCGGAATCGATGGCCACCAGGGTCTGCCCGCTGATGCCCCGCTGCTCGACGTACTTCTTGATCCCGGCCACTCCCAGGGCCCCGGCAGGTTCGGTGATCGAGCGGGTATCGTCGTAGATATCCTTGATTGCGGCGCAGATCTCGTCGGTACTGACCGTGATCACTTCATCCACATAGTGCTTGCAGATATCGAAGGTGTGCTGGCCGATCTGCGCCACCGCCACGCCGTCGGCAAAGATCCCCACGGTCGGCAGCACCACACGCTCGCCCGCGGCCATGGCCGCCTGCAGGCAGTTGGAGTCGTCCGGCTCGACGCCGATCACCTTGATCTCCGGGCGCAGGTACTTCACATAGGCGGCGATGCCGGCAATCAGCCCGCCGCCACCGACCGGAACGAAGATCGCGTCCAGCGGTCCCGGGTGCTGGCGCAGAATCTCCATGGCCACCGTGCCCTGCCCGGCAATGGTGTGGGGATCATCGTAGGGGTGGATGTAGACGTAGCCCTTTTCATCCACCAGCTTCAGCGAATAGGCCAGCGCCTCGGGAAAGGTATCGCCGTGCAGCACCACTTTGCCGCCACGGGAGCGCACGCCTTCGACCTTGATCTCCGGGGTGGTCTTGGGCATCACGATGGTGGCCTTGACCCCCAGCACCTTGGCCGCCAGGGCCAGGCCCTGGGCGTGGTTGCCGGCCGACGCGGTGACCACGCCACGGGCGCGCTCGGCGTCGCTGAGCTGGGTCAGCTTGTTGTAGGCGCCACGGATCTTGAACGAGAACACCGGCTGCAAGTCTTCGCGCTTGAGCCAGATCTGATTGCCCAGCCGCTCGGAGAGCTGGCGGGCAGTCTGCAATGGGGTTTCTACGGCAACGTCATAAACGCGCGAGGTGAGGATCTTCTTGACGTACTGTTCGAGCATCGGAAAGCATCACTGAGCGGGTTGGGCAGGGCCAAGGAGTCTAACCCAGCGTTTGCCCGGGCGACCACACGAATACCGAGGTTTTAGCCGGCGCCCTCGCCACCCCTTCCCCACCATGCGAACGGCCCGTCCACCCCGGCCGATTAGCCAAACGGGCAATGACCTGATCTGCCGCGGCGCCTATAATGCCGGCCTTTGTGCCCCCCTTGCCCGCTTCGGAGCCCGCATGACCCAGGATCAACTCAAACAGGCTGTCGCCCAGGCCGCCGTCGACCTTATCCTCCCGAAACTCGATGACAAGAGCATCGTCGGGGTCGGCACCGGCTCCACCGCCAACTGCTTCATCGATGCCCTGGCCCTGCACAAGGGTGCCTTCGACGGCGCCGTGGCCAGCTCCGAAGCCACCGCCGCACGCCTCAAGGGCCACGGCATTCCGGTGTACGAACTCAATACCGTGAGCGATCTGGAGTTCTACATCGATGGCGCCGACGAAAGCGATGAGCACCTGAACCTGATCAAGGGTGGCGGCGCCGCCCTGACCCGGGAAAAGATCGTCGCCGCCGTGGCCAAGACCTTCATCTGCATCGCCGACGCCAGCAAGCTGGTGCCGGTGCTGGGCAACTTCCCGCTGCCGGTGGAAGTGATCCCGATGGCCCGCAGCCACGTGGCCCGTGAGCTGGTGAAACTGGGCGGCGACCCGGTGTACCGCGAAGGCGTGATCACCGACAACGGCAACATCATCCTCGACGTGCACAACATGCAGATCACCAACCCGGTGGAACTGGAAAGCCAGATCAACGCCATCGTCGGCGTGGTCACCAATGGCCTGTTCGCCGCACGCCCTGCCGATGTACTGCTGCTGGGCACCGCTGAAGGGGTGAAAACCCTCAAGGCCTGAGCCGGCCGGGCGTAGGAGCCAGCGGGCGGGTGAAGGCGCTCTTGAGCCGCTTCGCTGGCAAGCCCGCTCCTGCACCCGCCAGCGTCTATTGGGTCGATTTCTTGAAGACGTAGAACAGGTTCGGCTCGCTCACCAGGTACAGGCTGCCGGCGTCATCCATGGCGATTCCTTCGGCCTGGGGCACCGCCTTGCTCAAACCCTGGCGGCCCCGCCCCAGGGCCAGAGTGCTGAGCGGGCGCCCATCCACGTCCAGCTCCACCACCAACCGCGACTCGTCCGACAAGGCCAGCAGATGGCCGCTGCGCTCGTCGTATTGCAGGCTGGAGAGATCACGCACAAAGAGTCCGGCATCGCGCTTGGGGTTATTCAGCACGTGCACGCCGTAGGATTTTTCCGGATCGTGATGGGGAAAGCCCTGTACTTCATAGATCAGCATCGGGTCGCGCTCCTTGGCGACGAACAACCGCTGGCCCTTTGAATCGTAAGCCAGCCCTTCGAAGCCCTTGTTCCCTGAGAGGTGCACGCCGAGGGTGATCTGCTCGGCCTCTGCCGCATCCACCACGGTGGTTTCGTCATCCAGCTGGATCTTGATCAGCCGGTGCTGACGCTCGTCGCTGATCACGTAGGTATTGGCGCTGATGAACTCCACCGCCTCCGGATCGCCGAAGCCCACCAGGGCGATGCGCCGCAGGACCTGACCGTCCAGGGACAGCTCGACCAGCTCGGCATTCTTGTTGGTCACGGTAAACAGGCTATTGCGCAAGGGGTCGTAGGTCAGCGCCGAGACTTCATCCAAACCCTTGATCGGCTGCGCCTCCAGCACCGCCCGATAGTCGCCCAGCCCCAGCGATTCAGGGGCCGCCACCTGCCAGTAGGCTTGCCAGTCGAACCAGGCGCGCTGCCACAAGCGGTGGTTGTGGACAAACGCCGCCAGCAGCACGGCCATCAGGCCGAGAATCAGGTAGAGGGGTTGCAGACGGGTCAGGCGATACATGGTGGGCAGGCTCGAAATCAGGACAGGCGAATGAAATATCACAGCCGACTGAATTCAAGCTTAATGCGCGGGACGGCCCGGCTCGGGGGCCGAGCCCGGGATTCACTGCTTCTCGAAGCGGTAGAACAGATTGGGTTCGCTGACCATGTACAGGTTGCCGGCTTCATCCATGGCCACGCCTTCGGCCCGGGGAATGGTTTTCTTCAAGCCGTTGAAGCCACCGAGCAGGGCCATGAAGCTGACTTGCTCGCCCTGCTCGTCCAGCTCCAGCAGCAGGTGGGAGTCGGCGGACAGCACCAACACATGACCGGTACGCGGGTCGACGCCCAGGGCCGACAGGTTGCGCAGGTCGAGTTCGTCGCTGGCCAGCTTCTGCTTGTCGCCCTTGAGCACCTGACTGCCATCGCTGTTCCAGGTGAACAGCGCCGGAGGACGCTCCTCGCCCAGCAGCAGTTGCTGCTTGCGCGGGTTCCAGGCGATGGCTTCGAACGCCTTGTTCTGGTCTTTCGAAGGGCCCAGGTCGTATTGGGGGAAATCAGCGATGTTCAGCGCTTGGGTGTTGGCATCGACCTTGACGATCACCAGCGAGTGCTGACGCTCATCGACGATCGCCAGCAGGCCGTTTTCCAGGACCGCCACCCCTTCCGGATTGCTCCAACCCACCAGCGGCATTTTGCGCAGGACGTCGCCTTGCAGGGACAGCTCCACCAGGAACGGATTCTTGCCCATCACTGAAAACAGGGTTTTGGTTTGCGGATTGTAGGCAAGGTCGGAGGCTTCATCGCGCTCCATCCCCGGCAGGGCCTTGGCATCGATGACCGCCCGGTAGCTGGGCAGCCAGACGCTGGCGTCGCGCTCGGCGCTGCTGACAAAACCTTCCTGAACCCAAAGCGCGCCACGATCATCCCAGTGCATGACACTGGCAACGCCATAGCAGATCACGCCGGCCAGCAGCAGCCAAGAGTACCAGCGCATGCGCAAACGCAGGCGGTGGATGGGGTGAGGTTTGGGTAGGGAGTGGGCGTCCATCACACAGATTCCAGAAGCTCGGCCAATGGTAATAGCACACGAATTTCGGATCCGCGAACCATAAACATCGGAATTATCCGGAGTAAATGTGAAAAACCGGTTAAAGCTCGCTGAGCTCTCTGCGCCGCGCCCCGGATTAGAGGGACAGCGCAGAGCGCTTCAGATCAACGGACGCTGCTGGTGAAACGGCTGACGCCCGGCAGCTCCAGCACCAGCTCATCACCGACATTCAGTGGACCAACCCCCACCGGTGTGCCGGTGAGAATGACGTCGCCGGCCTGCAGGGAGAAGCAACCGGCCATGTACTGAATCATTGGCACGATGGGATTGAGCATGACGCTGCTGTTACCGTCCTGGCGCACTTCACCATTGATGGTCAGGCGGATGCCGATGTCGGTCAGGTCGGCAAAGCTGCTGCTCACCACGAAGGGCGCGAGGACCGCCGCCCCATCGAAGCACTTGGAGATCTCCCACGGCAGGCCCTTGGCCTTCAGCTCGGCCTGCTTGTCCCGCAGGGTCAGGTCCAGCGCCGGGGCGAAACCGGAGATGGCGTCCAGCACCTCTTCGCGGCTGGGCTGGGTGGACAGCGGCTTGCCGATCAACACCGCGATCTCCGCTTCGTAGTGCACCGAGCCACGCTCGGTGGGAATGGCGAACCCCCCTTCCAGCGGCACCACACAACTGCCCGGCTTGATAAACAGCAGGGGTTCGGTAGGAACCGGATTGTCCAACTCCCGGGCGTGCTCGGCGTAGTTGCGGCCGATGCATACCAACTTGCCTACCGGAAAATGAATCCGGGTACCGTCGACATACTGGTGCTGATAGCTCATTACCGACTCCTGCTTGTGTGCTTCATCAGGGTGCCGCTTGCGCTCAAACGGCGAAGATCTTGCCCGGGTTCATGATGCCGTTGGGATCGAACACCGCCTTGACCGCCTTCATGTACTCGATCTCCACCGGCGAGCGGCTGTAGGTCAGGTAGTCACGCTTGGTCATGCCCACGCCGTGTTCGGCGGAAATCGAACCGTTGTACTTCTCGACGGTTTCGAACACCCACTTGTTGACCGTGGCGCACTTGGCAAAGAACTCGTCCTTGCTCAGGTTGTCCGGCTTGAGGATGTTCAGGTGCAGGTTGCCGTCGCCGATGTGGCCGAACCAGACGATTTCGAAATCCGGGTAGTGTTTGCCGACGATGGCATCGATTTCCTGGAGGAAGGCCGGGACTTTCGACACGGTGACCGAGATGTCGTTCTTGTAGGGTGTCCAGTGGGAGATGGTTTCGGAGATGTACTCGCGCAGCTTCCACAGGTTGTGCAGCTGGGTTTCGCTCTGGCTCATCACCCCGTCCAGAACCCAGCCCTGCTCGACACAGTGCTCGAAGGTTTCCAGGGCGTGGTTGGCCACCTCCTCGGTGGTGGCCTCGAATTCCAGCAGCGCGTAGAACGGGCATTCGGATTCGAACGGCGCCGGCACGTCACCACGGGCCAGGACCTTGGCCAGGGCCTTGTCGGAGAAGAACTCGAAGGCGGTCAGATCAAGCTTGCTCTGGAAGGCGTGCAGCACCGGCATGATGGAATCGAAGTCGGCGGTGCCGAGCACCATCGCGGTGAGGTTCTTCGGCGCCCGATCCAGGCGCATGGTGGCCTCGACCACGAACCCCAGCGTGCCTTCCGCACCGATGAACAGCTGGCGCAGGTCGTAGCCGGTGGCATTCTTGATCAGGTCCTTGTTCAGTTCCAGCAGGTCGCCCTTGCCGGTCACCACTTTCATGCCGGCCACCCAGTTGCGGGTCATGCCGTAGCGAATGACCTTGATTCCACCGGCATTGGTGCCGATGTTGCCGCCAATCTGGCTGGAACCTGCGGAAGCGAAATCCACCGGGTAGTAGAGGCCGTTTTCTTCCGCCAGGTTCTGCAACTGCTCGGTGACCACGCCCGGCTGACACACCGCCGTGCGATCCGTCAGGTTCAGGTCGAGAATCTGGTTCATGTAGTCGAAAGACACCACCACTTCGCCATTGGCTGCCACGGCGGCGGCCGACAGGCCGGTACGTCCGCCGGAAGGCACCAGGGCCACCCGGTGCTGATTGGCCCAGCGCACGATGGCCTGAACCTGCTCGATGGTCTTGGGAAACACGATGGCCGTGGGGGCCGGGGCGAAATGCTTGGTCCAATCCTTGCCGTAAGCGTCCAGGGAGTCAGCGTCGGTCAGCACCTTGCCAGGCTCAACCAGGGTCTTCAGTTCATCAATCAGGGCAGGATTGGTCATCGACAGAACTCTCGAACAATTCATGGTCATCCTGAGAACGCTTCACGTCGCAGGAATGAGTGTTTAGCGGGGCGCGTATGCTAGCATACCGCCCCCGCAGGAGAGTGCCCAAGGGCCTTCCCGCGGTGGCGGTTGCATGCCGTCCAGGTCAGCTCAAGCTGTCCATTTCCCTGCCATTTTTCTCCGGGACACAGGTTTACGCAGATGAGCAAGACTTCTCTCGATAAGAGCAAGATCAAGTTCCTTCTCCTCGAAGGCGTCCACCAATCCGCTGTCGACGTCCTCAAGGCCGCCGGCTACACCAGCATCGAGTACCTCACCGGTTCTCTGCCGGAAGCCCAGCTCAAGGAAAAGATCGCCGATGCGCACTTCATCGGCATTCGCTCCCGCACTCAACTGACCGAAGAGATCTTCGACCACGCGAAGAAACTGGTCGCTGTGGGCTGCTTCTGCATCGGCACCAACCAGGTTGACCTGTCTGCCGCTCGCGAGCGCGGCATTGCGGTGTTCAACGCGCCTTACTCCAACACCCGTTCGGTCGCCGAGCTGGTGCTGGCCGAGGCCATCCTGCTGCTGCGCGGCATCCCCGAGAAAAACGCTTCCTGCCACCGTGGCGGCTGGATCAAGAGCGCGGCCAACTCCTTCGAAATCCGCGGCAAGAAGCTGGGTATCGTCGGTTACGGCTCCATTGGTACCCAACTGTCGGTCCTGGCTGAAGGCCTGGGGATGCAGGTGTTCTTCTACGACACCGTGACCAAGCTGCCGCTGGGCAACGCGACCCAAGTGGGCAACCTGCACGAACTGCTGGGCATGTCCGACATCGTCACTCTGCACGTACCGGAAACCCCGGCCACCCAGTGGATGATCGGCGAGAAGGAAATTCGCGCCATCAAGAAGGGCGGCATCCTGATCAACGCCGCTCGCGGCACCGTGGTCGAGCTGGACGCCCTGGCGGACGCGATCAAGGACAAGCACCTGATCGGCGCGGCCATCGACGTCTTCCCGGTCGAGCCGCGTTCCAACGACGAAGAGTTCGAGAGCCCGCTGCGCGGCCTGGACAACGTGATCCTGACTCCGCACATCGGCGGTTCCACCGCTGAAGCCCAGGCCAACATCGGTCTGGAAGTGGCAGAGAAGCTGGTCAAGTACAGCGACAACGGCACCTCGGTGTCCTCGGTCAACTTCCCGGAAGTGGCGCTGCCGGCCCACCCTGGCAAGCACCGTCTGCTGCACATCCACGAGAACATCCCGGGCGTGATGAGCGAGATCAACAAGGTCTTCGCCGAAAACGGCATCAACATCTCCGGTCAGTTCCTGCAGACCAACGAAAAGGTCGGCTACGTGGTGATCGACGTCGACGCCGAGTACTCGGACCTGGCGCAAGAGAAGCTGCAGCACATCAACGGCACCATCCGTTGCCGCGTGCTGTTCTAAGAGCAGCTTCAAGCGGCAAGTTTCAAGCTGCAAGCCAGAGCCCGCTCTGACTCGCAGCCAGCCGGACAAAAAAGGGAGCCTTTCAAGGCTCCCTTTTTTTGCGCGGCATTTACGATTATTTCACTGTCACTGTGATTTTCTTGGAGACGATGACCGGGTCGAACGGCACGTGGTTCTTGTCTCCCAGCTCCAGTTGCAGGGTGTGCTTGCCGGGAGTCAGGGTCACTTCGGTTTCGGTCTGGGCCTTGCCGAAGTGCAGGTGGTTGGCGTCCATCGGGATCGGCAGGTTTTCCGCCGGCAGCTGGTCGACGTCGATCAACAGGTGATGGTGGCCGGTGTTGGCGGTTTGATCGCCGGCTGGGGCCAGGGCGATGCCCTCAACGCCGAACTTGACGGTAAAGGTCTTGTCCACAACGGCCCCGTCAGCGGGAGAAACGATAAACACCTTGGCGCCGGCGGGGGCTGCAGTCCGCGGTATTTCCGCTGCGCCGGCCAGCATCGAGGCACCAAGCAACAGCCCGGCCAGGGCCGCACGAGACATAAAAATTTTCATTATCTTCTCCAGTTTTTCCGCAATTCTTTTACGGTTATGACAACTTCGTGGCGATTCGTTGTCGAAGGCACTCAACACCTTAGCAAAGCGAGCCTGAACGGCGCATCGCTCATATAAATTCAAGGAGTGACCATGCGTTTCCTGCCTGGCCTGATACTTTTGCTGCCCCTTGTGAGCACTTACGCTCAAGCCGAACTGATGGACGACATCAATGACCGCGGGGAACTGCGCATCGCCCTGGAAGCCAATGCGCCACCCTTCAACTTCAAGGATGACGGCAAACTCACCGGTTTCGAGGTGGAGCTGGGACAGTTGCTGGCCAGTGAACTGGATGTGCGCCCGGACTTCGTGGTGACGGCTGCCGCCGAACTGCTGCCCGGTGTGGAAAGCGGCCGCTTCGACGTGGCCATCAACCACATAGCAGTGACCCCGGAACTCAAGGATCGTTTCGATTTCAGCGAACCCTACAGCTACTCCAGCGCCCAATTGATCGTGCGCAAGGAAGAGCAGCGCCCGCTGTTTTCCCTGCAGGCCCTGCGCGGCCAGGCCCTGGGCGTGGCTCAGGGCAGCCAGTTCGTCGACCAGGCGCGCACCGTGGAAGGGATCAACCTGCGCAGCTATGCCGATGCCCAGCAGCCGATCAAGGACGTGGCGGACAAACAGATCGACGCCGCCATCAGCGATCGCCTGTTGATTCCCTACGCCATTCGCGACAGCCGCCTGCCGGTGAAGGAAGGGGCCAAGGTGGGGCCGACCCTGAGCCTGGCGATTCCGTTCCAGAAAGGTAACCCGGCGTTCCAGGCCAGCCTGGACAGCGCCCTGCAGCGGATCAAGGCCGATGGTCGGCTGATGGCCCTGTCGGAAAAATGGTTCGGCATGGATGCCAGCAAACCGCCCAAGAGCGACGCCGGGCAGTAAACGACACAACCTGCCGGATTGACCTGTAGCCGCTGCCGCAGGCTGCGAACGGCCCGAAGGGACGCAGGGATTTGGCCGCTAGAGGTCGGCGAGAGACCGCCAGGCAAGGCTCTGCGAGCCTTTTCGCAGCCTCGCCGGGGCTCGGCAGCGGCTACAAGGACAATGCGGCGAGGGCGCTGGCGGCTTCGGACAGTTGCAACTCACTGAAGACTTGCACGCCGTGCTGCTTGAGCAACGCCGCGGTGACGCCCTCTCCCGAGACCTTGACCCCACTGAAGGTGCCGTCGTAGGTCAGCAGGTTGCCGCAGGATGGGCTGTTGGCCTTGAGCACGGCAACGCGAATCCCGTGCTGTTCCACCAGCTCCAGCGCCTGGCGCGCCCCCGAGAGGAACTGGGCGCTGACATCTTCGCCTTCCGTGGTCATCACCGGTGCCCGCCCTGCAAGCACATCGCCGCCCTGACCACCGGGAATCTCCGCCGCCGCCCGTGGCGTCGGCAAGCCACCGGCCACTTCCGGACAGAGCGCAACCACCCGCCCCTCTTGCAGCCAGGCGGCCAGTTGATCGAACGGGCCGCTGGCGCCGCCGTCGTAGCGTACGCGGTGGCCCAACAGGCAGCGGCTGACCAGGATCTTGTGCATGTTCAGAACGGCTCGTTGCCACGACGCCGGAACCAACCGGTCAGGGACAGGCGTTCCCGGGTCGCGGGCAGGACTTCATGGGGCACCTCGCCGGAAAGAAACACCACCAGCCGGCCCCCGACGGGGACCACGTCGTATTGCCCCTGGTCATTGAGGTACATGCGCAACTGCCCGCCATGCTCGGGCAGCCACTGTTCATTGAGGTAGATCACCGCCGACACCATGCGCCGGTCATCGTCGCGAAAACGGTCCACATGGCGTTTGTAGAAAGCCCCTGGCGGGTACATCGCAAAGTGACACTCGAAGTCCTCCAGCCCCAGGAACAGGCCGCGATTGAGGGCCTCGCGCAGGCTGTCCATCAACCCCAGATAGGTATCGCTGGCCTCGGCCTGACCGGGCTCGAGCCACTGGATATGGTCACCGCGAATCGCTTCGCGTATTTCCTGGGCCGGGCCACGCCCCACCGCCGCAGGCGCCAGTTCACCTTCGAGTGCACGTTTACGGCACTCAGCCGCCAGTTCGAGGGTCAGAGCCTCGGACAGAAAGACATTTTGCTGCGACCAGCCACGGGTGGCCAGGTCGTCGACAATGTTCAACAACAGCGGATGATCAGAGGGTATTTGCATGGCGCGCATAGTATCCAGCATCAGATAAATCTGACAGAGCCGCAGAGCGGAGGATCGAGCATTTTTTTCCAATGCACTTTCCACTCATGACTTTAGCTGGCGATCCTGATACGAATTCTCGACAACCATCGCCTTGCCCCGGAGAATAGTCGCCTGCTGACAGGAGTCCTTATGCGCCGTTTGCTTTTCTCACTGTTGATGTTCTGCGCCTTGCCTGCCTGGGCAGACAGCCACGACCAGTTGTACAAGGTCGCCGGTTGGCCGGAACAGCGCGCGCATTTCAACGATGCCCTCAGCGCCGCCCAGCAGCGCTACCAGAACAGCTTGCCGCCAGCGGTCTACCAGGCCCTGGTGGACAACAGCAATCAGCGCTTTGCGCCCCAGGCCGTGGACCGCCGTGCCGAAGCCCAACTGCGCCAGCACCTGGCCGATCCCGCACCGGCCCTGGCCTTCTTCCAATCGCCCCTGGGACGCAAGATCGTTGCCGCCGAACTGCTGGCCACCCGTCGCGACCAGTTGGCCAAGAACGCCCAGGGCCTGCCCAAGATGCAGGCCAGCGACACCCGCCAGTTGATCATCGGCCACCTGGCCCAGGCCCTGCCGGCCAAGGAAGCCGGGGCGGAAGTCAGCCTGGCGATTGCCGGGGTCGCCGCCGACAGCCTGAGCCAGATGATTCCCGGACTGCTGGGAGGCGGCCAGGCCCAGGGCATGCTCAATGGCCAGCGCCAGCGATTGATGCAGCAGATCGGCAACGACCTGAACAACACCTTGCTCTACGTCTATCGGGATCTGTCCGACACCGAACTCGAAGAGTTCGCCACCTTCGCCGAATCCAGCGAAGGCAAGGCCTACTACCAGGCGGCCCTGGCAGCGATTCGCGCCGGCCTGGCCGTCGGCCAGAGCACCTCCAGCCTCGCCCCCTGAGCCCGGCACGCAAAGCCCCCTCGTAGCGACTGCCCAGGGCCGCGCAGCAGATTGCTGCTGCGCGCAACGCTCGCGGGCGGTCGCCGCGGCGACTCAGAAATACCGGTCAAGAAAGGCGAAATACTGGTCGCGGTATGACGCAATTTCATTGGCCAGGTGGTGCCGCGCTTGCGCCAGCATGAGGATTTCGGGCGCGGCGAACTTGCCGCGAATCACCTGCAGGTTGTGCTGCCAGTCCACGGTCATGTCCGCGTCGCCCTGGACGATCAGCGGCTGCCTGGAGCTGCGTGGCGCCGCTTCCAGGCGCTTGATCCAGCGCGACAGCGCCCCCACCCAGGCCGTTGGCAAGCGCTGCGGTTGCAAGGGGTCGGCCTGGAGGAAGGCAAGGAAATCCGGGTCATTGGAGTTCTCGCTGAAGCGTCGGGCAATGCCAGTGACGAAGGGCCGCAGCACGTAGTAGCTGAGCATCGACCAGCCCCAGGCCCGCGGCCGCACCAGGGGCGAGAGCAGCACCACCCGCCCCTGGGCCGGACTCTCGGCGCCCTGGTTGAGCAGGTGATCCATGATGATGGCGCCGCCGGTACTTTGCCCGAACAGGTGCCAGGGCTGGGGCAGGTCCAGGGCCCGGGCCTCGCCGAACAGGCCTTGCAGCACCCGCTGATACACCGCGAAATCATCGATGCTGGCGCGCTCGCCGCTGGACAGGCCATGCCCTGGCAGATCGCAGGAGATCACCACGAAGCGGCGCTGCAGCGCCCATTCGATCACATGCCGGTACAAGCCCATGTGATCGTAGAAGCCGTGGAACAGAAACAGCGTCGCCCGCGGCTGCTCCGGCCACCAGACCTGGCAGACCACCTCGTAGTCGTCCACCTGGATACGGCCCAGGCGACTGCGGGGCACCAGCGCCCGTCCGGCAAAGTCCAGCCCGTAGAAGCGTTGATAGGCCTGAGCCTCGGCCGACAAGGGCTGCCCGGCCACCAGGGGTTGCAGGCTGGCACGCAGATGGTCGGGGTCGAAGTTCACGGACATGGGGTTTTCCAAAACGGAGGGCATTGAGACAAAACGGGCTTTCTGGGCCTGCGATATTCATCTGTCGCGACAAGCATGGCAAGCTACGCGACCTTCGAGGACCGATCTTAATGCGCCAGTCTTACCGCACGCCCCTGCTTGCCAGCCTGCTCGTCCTGATGTGCGCCGTTGTGCTGTGGAGCGCCTACGACTGGTTCCAGGGGCGCTATCTGCGGGCGTTCAGTGAACACACCGCGGTATTTTCCGGCGACCCGCTGCAACTGCCCGCCGAACTGGCCGGCCCTGGCGCCATTCGCCTGGTGCACTTCTGGGATCCGGCCTGCCCCTGCAACGTCGGCAACCAGCAGCACCTGGCCGAACTGATCGCCACCTACGGCTCGCAAGGCGTGGAGTTCTATTCGGTGCAGAAACCCGGCAGTCACGGCCAGTTGCCCGCGACCCTGAGCGCCCTGAAGCCCCTCGACCACCTGCCCGGCGCCGAACAGATCCCCGCCAGTCCGGCGGTGGCGATCTGGGATCGCAACGGCAAGCTGGCCTACTTCGGGCCCTACAGCGAAGGCCTGACCTGCAATTCCAGCAACAGCTTCATCGAGCCCATCCTCCAGGCCTTGGCCAGCGATCGCCAGATCAATGCCACCCATACCCTGGCGGTAGGCTGCTATTGTCCCTGGCCGGCCAGTACCCACTAAGGCATTCGCGACTATTCAAGGACCGCCTCCTGCCCGAGGCCCAAGACTTGTGCTAAATCTCTGCAGCTCTCAAGGCGGCACTGACAACAACAGCAAGGAGCCCGCATGAAACGCAGCCTGACTCTGGTCGCCGTTCTGATCCTCGCCCTGCTGGCGGGTGCCGCCGGTTATCTGTACAGCAAGCAGCCGACGCGTCAGGGCCAGGTGGAAATCCGTGGCCTGCAGGGCTCGGTGACCGTGCGCTACGACGAGCGCGGGGTCCCGCACATCCGTGCGGAAAACGAAGCCGACCTGTATCGCGCCCTGGGTTACGTCCACGCCCAGGACCGGCTGTTCCAGATGGAAATGCTGCGCCGCCTGTCCCGGGGCGAGCTGGCAGAAGTCCTCGGCCCCAAGCTGCTGGACACCGACAAGCTGTTCCGCAGCCTGCGCATCCGCGAGCGCGCCGACAGCTACGTGGCCGGCCTTGACCGCCAGTCTCCGGCGTGGAAGGCCCTGGAAGCCTATCTGGACGGCATCAACCAGTATCAGGACAGCCACGCCAGCCCCATGGAGTTCGATGCCCTGGGCATCCACAAGCGGCCGTTCACCGCCGAGGACACGGTCAGCGTCGCCGGCTTCATGGCCTACAGCTTCGCCATGGCCTTTCGCACCGAACCGCTCTTGACCTACATCCGCGATCAGCTGGGCAACGATTACCTGAAAGTCTTCGACCTCGACTGGCAGCCCAAGGGCGTGCTGGCCAAGGGCAAGCCGCAACCGGCGCTGCCCCTGGCCGCGGTCGACTGGCAGGACCTGGGCCGGATCTCGCGCTTGAGCCAGGATGCCCTGAGCGACGCCGGACTGCCGCAATTCGAAGGCAGCAACGCCTGGGCCGTGGCCGGCACGCGGACCAAAAGCGGGCGCCCCCTGCTGGCCGGCGACCCGCACATCCGCTATTCCCTGCCGTCGGTGTGGTACGAGGCGCAGCTGTCGGCGCCGGGCTTCGAGCTCTATGGCCATCATCAGGCCCTGGTGCCCTTCGCCTTCCTGGGCCACAACCTGGATTTCGGCTGGAGCCTGACCATGTTCCAGAACGACGATCTCGACCTGATCGCCGAGAAGGTCAACCCGCAGAACGCCAATCAGGTCTGGTTTCGTGACCAGTGGGTCGACCTGATCAGCAGCGAGCAGCAGATTGCGGTCAAGGGCCAGGCCCCGGTCACCCTGACCCTGCGCCGCTCGCCCCACGGACCGATCATCAACGACATGCTCGGCACCACCGTGGGCAAGGCCCCGGTGGCCATGTGGTGGGGTTTCCTGGAAACCCCGAACCCGATCCTCGACGGTTTCTACCAGCTCAACCGCGCCGACACCCTGGCCAAGGTCCGCGCTGCGGCGGCCAAGGTCCATGCCCCCGGTCTCAACATCATCTGGGCCAACGCCAAGGGCGATATCGGCTGGTGGGCGGCGGCGCTGCTGCCCAAGCGCCCGGCCGGGGCCAAGCCGGCGTTCATGCTCGACGGCAGCACGGCCATGGCCGACAAGGAAGGCTTCTATCCCTTCAGTGCCAACCCTCAGGAAGAGAATCCGGCCCGGGGCTACATTGTCTCGGCCAATTTCCAACCGGTTTCCCCTACCGGCATGGAGATTCCCGGCTACTACAACCTCGCCGACCGCGGCCAGCAACTGGATCGCCAGCTCAGCGACAAGAGCGTGAAATGGGACCTGGAAAACACCCAGAAGCTGCAACTGGGCACGACCACCGCCTACGGGCCGCGCCTGCTGGCACCGCTGCTGCCCGTGCTGCGGGACGTGGTCGGCGACCCCGAGGAACTGAAGCTGGTGGAGCAACTGGCCAAGTGGCAGGGCGACTACCCGCTGGACTCCACCAGCGCCACCCTGTTCAACCAGTTCCTGTTCGAGCTGGCCAACGCCACCTTCCATGAAAAACTCGGTGACGCCTACTTCGACGCGCTGATCCAGGCCCGGGTGGTGGATGCCGCCCTGCCCCGGCTGGCGGCCGATCCCGACTCGCCCTGGTGGGACAACCGCACCACGCCACAGCGCGAAAGCCGGGCCGACACGGTCAGGGTGGCCTGGCGCGCCAGCATCGACCACCTGCGGCTGACCCTCGGCGCCAACCCGGCCCAGTGGCGCTGGGGCAGCGCCCACACCCTGACCCACGGCCATCCCCTCGGAATGCAGAAGCCTCTGGACCGGGTATTCAACGTCGGCCCCCTGGACGCTCCCGGCAGCCATGAGGTGCCGAACAACCTCACCGCCAAGATCGGGCCGGCGCCCTGGTCGGTGGTCTACGGTCCCTCGACCCGACGCATCATCGACTTCGCCGACCCGGCCCACAGCCTGACCATCAACCCGGTGGGCCAGAGCGGCGTGCTGTTCGACAAGCACTACGACGACCAGGCCGAGGCCTACATCGAAGGCGTCTACCAACAGGCTCACTTCAGCGACGAGGAAGTCACCGCCAATACCCGCAGCACCCTGAAGCTGCTGCCGGCGCGCCGCCCCTGAGCACCCCGCCCCGTAGGAGCTGGCTTGCCAGCGAAGAGGCTTGCAAGCCTGGCGTGCATCTCGCGAACGCTTTCGCCGGCAAGCCGGCTCCTACGGCGAAACAGGCGGCATGAGGCAATAAAAAACCTCGCTCCCGGTTACGGGGCGAGGTTTTTTTTATTGCGAACCTGAGGTGTTGCGAACCTGAGGTCAGACCGCTTCCGGCGCTTGGGCTCGGCGCACGTCCGGCTGCTTCCACGAGTCGGCGGCGCTTTCTTCGATGGCCTGCTGGATCGCGCGCTTGCGGGATTCTTCGGCGCGACGGCTGAAGAACCAGACCAGGAAGGTCACCAGGGACACCGCCAGCAGGATCAGGCTGGCCACGGCGTTGATCTCCGGCTTGACCCCCAGGCGCACCGCCGAGAACACCTCCATCGGCAAGGTGGTGGAACCCGGGCCGGAAACGAAGCTGGCCAGCACCAGGTCATCCAGGGACAAGGCAAAGGACATCATGCCGCCGGCCGCCAGCGAGGGCGCGATCATCGGGATGGTGATCAGGAAGAACACCTTCCACGGCCGCGCGCCCAGGTCCATGGCCGCCTCTTCGATGGACAGGTCAAGCTCGCGCAAGCGAGCCGACACCACCACCGCCACATAGGCCGCGCAGAACGTGGTGTGGGCGATCCAGATGGTGACGATGCCGCGCTCCTGCGGCCAGCCCACAGCCTGGGCCATGGCCACGAACAGCAGCAACAGCGACAGACCGGTGATCACCTCGGGCATCACCAGCGGCGCGGTCACCAGGCCACCGAACAGGGTGCGCCCCTTGAAGTGGGTGATCCGGGTCAGCACGAACGCCGCCAGGGTGCCCAGGGCCACCGCCGCCACCGCGGTGTAGCAGGCGATCTCCAGGGAACGCACCACCGAGCCCATCAGCTGGGTGTTATCCAGCAGGCCGACGTACCAGTTGATCGACCAGCCGCCCCAAACGGTCACCAGTTTCGAGGCGTTGAACGAGTAGATCACCAGGATCAGCATCGGCAGGTAGATGAACAACAGGCCCAACACCAGCATCAGGCTGGAGAAACTGAAGCGCTTCATTCCTTGCCCTCCATTTCCTTGGCCTGACTGCGGTTGAACAGGATGATCGGCACAATCAGGATCGCCAGCATCACCACCGCCAGGGCGGACGCCACCGGCCAGTCACGGTTGTTGAAGAACTCTTGCCACAGCACCTTGCCGATCATCAGGGTTTCCGGGCCGCCCAGGAGTTCCGGAATCACGAACTCGCCCACCACCGGGATGAACACCAGCATGCAGCCGGCGATGATGCCGTTCTTGGACAGCGGCACGGTGATCTTCCAGAAGCTGTTGAAGGTACTCGAGCCCAGGTCGGCAGCGGCCTCCAGCAGGCTGGTGTCGTGCTTCACCAGGTTGGCGTACAGCGGCAGGATCATGAACGGCAGGTAGGAATAGACCACGCCGATGTACACCGCGATGTTGGTGTTGAGGATCTGCAGCGGCTCGTTGATCCAGCCCATGGACAGCAGGAAGCCGTTGAGCAGGCCGTTGTTGCTGAGGATGCCCATCCAGGCATAGACGCGGATCAGGATCGCGGTCCAGGTCGGCATCATGATCAACAGCACCAGCACGGTCTGCAGCTCTTTGCGGGCACTGGCGATGGCATAGGCCATCGGGTAGCCGATCAGCAGGCAGAGGATGGTGCTGAAGAACGCCATCTTCAGCGAGCCGAGGTAGGCGGCGATGTACAGCTCGTCGTCCCCCAGCATGGCGTAGTTGCCCAGGTTGAGCAGCACCTGCAGCTTCTGGTCGACGTAGCTGTAGATCTCGGTGTACGGCGGAATGGCCACGTCCGCTTCGGCGAAGCTGATCTTCAGGACGATGAAGAACGGCAGCATGAAAAACAGGAACAGCCAGATGAACGGAACCCCGATGACCATCTGACGGCCACCGGGAATTATTCGATTGAGTCGGCGCTTGAGCTTTCGCATGTTCATGAGCGCAGTACCACGCCGCTGTCGTCTTCCCACCAGACGTAGACCTGGTCACCCCAGGTCGGCCGCGCGCCACGGCGCTCGGCGTTGGCGACGAAGGATTGCACCAGCTTGCCGCTCGGCAGCTCGACGTAGAACACCGAATGCCCGCCCAGGTAGGCGATGTCATGCACCTTGCCGCTGGACCAGTTGTATTCGCAGGTCGGCATTTCGGCGGTGACCAGCAGCTTCTCCGGACGAATCGCGTAGGTCACCGACTTGTCCTGCACCGAGGTACTGATGCCGTGGCCGACGTAGATGTTGCGATCCAGGTCCTTGCAGGTGATCAGCGCGTGACCCTCGGCATCGTCCACCACTTCACCCTCGAAGATGTTGACGTTGCCGATGAATTCGCAGACCAGGCGGCTGACCGGGGTCTCGTAGATGTCGATCGGGCTGCCGATCTGAGCGATCCAGCCCAGGTGCATGATGGCGATGCGCTCGGCCATGGTCATGGCCTCTTCCTGGTCGTGGGTCACCATCACGCAGGTCACGCCGACACGCTCGATGATTTCCACCAGCTCCAGCTGCATCTGCGAACGCAGTTTCTTGTCCAGGGCGCCCATGGGTTCGTCCAGCAAGAGCAGCTTGGGACGCTTGGCCAGGGAACGGGCCAGGGCCACGCGCTGGCGCTGGCCACCGGACAGCTGGTGCGGCTTGCGCTTGGCGTACTGGCTCATCTGCACCAGCTTGAGCATTTCTGCCACCCGTGCGTCGATTTCCGCCGGCGGGATCTTGTCCTGCTTGAGGCCGAAGGCGATGTTCTGGGCCACGGTCATGTGCGGGAACAGCGCGTAGGACTGGAACATCATGTTGATCGGCCGCTCGTAGGGCGGCATGTCGGTGATGTCCACACCATCGAGGAAGATTCGCCCCTCCGTTGGCCGTTCGAAACCGGCCAGCATCCGCAGCAAGGTGGACTTGCCCGAACCCGAACCGCCGAGCAGGGCGAAGATCTCGCCCTTCTTGATTTCCAGGGACACATCGTCCACGGCAACCGTCTCGTCGAACTTCTTCGTGACCCGGTCGATTTTGACCAGCACCTGCTTAGGTGTCTGGTCGCCCTCGAGGGCTTTCTTATAGGCGCCGGAGGCAACTGCCATTTGCGAAACTCCCAACAAAATTTGCAGCCCGCCCCATGCGGGCGGACCTTGGATAGTTTGAGCCTGTGGAACTATTTACCCGTCTTGACCTTGGTCCAGCTGCGGGTCATCAAGCGTTGGATATTGGGTGGCAACTCGATGGACACGTAGGTCTTGTCGAGTACGGCTTGCGGTGGATAAACCGCTTCGTCGGTGCGAATGGACTGCTCCATCAGCTTGTCCGACCCGGGGTTGGGGTTGGCATAACCGACGTAGTCACTGACCTGGGCAATCACCTCAGGTTGCAGCAAATAGTTGATGAAGGCGTGAGCCTCCTTGACGTTGGTCGAGTCCTTGGGGATCGCCAGCATGTCGAACCACAGGGCACCGCCTTCCTTCGGAATGGCGTAGGCGATGTTCACGCCCTTGCCGGCGTCGGCGGCCCGGGCCTTGGCCTGGAACACATCGCCGGAAAAGCCGATGGCCACGCAGATATTGCCGTTGGCCAGGTCCGAGATGTACTTGGACGAATGGAAGTAGGTCACGTAGGGACGCACCGCCAGCAGCTTGGCCTCGGCCTTCTTGTAGTCCTGGGGGTTGGTGCTGTTGGCATCCAGGCCCAGGTAGTTGAGGACCGTGGGCAGCATTTCATCGGCGGAGTCGAGGAAGGCCACCCCGCAGCTGTTGAGCTTCTTGATGTTCTCCGGCTCGAACAGCACGCTCCAGGAGTCGATCTTGTCCACGCCCAGCACGGCCTTGACCTTGTCGACGTTGTAGCCGATGCCGTTGGTGCCCCACAGGTACGGCACTGCGTACTGGTTGCCCGGGTCGTTCATTTCCAGGCGCTTGAGCAGCGCCGGATCGAGATTCGAGTAGTTCGGCAGCAGGCTCTTGTCGAGCTTCTGGAACGCGCCGGCCTTGATCTGCTTGCCCAGGAAGTGGTTGGACGGCACCACCACGTCATAACCGGTACGACCGGCCAGCAACTTGCCTTCCAGGGTTTCGTTGGAATCGAAAACGTCATACACCGGCTTGATGCCCGTGGCCTTTTCAAACTCGGCCAGGGTGTTTTTCCCAATGTAGTCGGACCAGTTATAAATATGCACGGACGGTGCAGCCTGGACGCCAGCCACCAGCGTCAGGCTGGCGGCGACCAGCATGGCTTTGCGAAATAAAGAAATAGGCAAGTGGAGGTCCTCTTCAATAGTTGGGCCCAAGTTGCCCCGCGCTACCTGACAGCCTCCGAGCTGCCCAGCAACAAAACCGGCGCGCAACTTACCCTCGATAAACCAATCCAGCAAAACTTTCTGTCATTTAATTGTTTCCTGTTGCCGCCCTCGCCATGACGACGGCAACAGGTCGTGCTGCAAATCGGCTTATTTGCCGGATTTGATCTTGGTCCAGCTGCGGGTCAGGATGCGCTGGGTCGCGGCCGGCAGGTCGGCAATCGCGTACAGCTTGGCCTGGACTTCAGCTGGCGGGTAAACGCCCGGGTCGCTGGTGATGTCTTTATCGACCAGTGGGGTTGCAGCCGCGTTACCGTTGGGGAAACGCACGGCGTTGGTGATTTCGGCCATGACTTCAGGCTTTTGCAGGAAGGTCATGAACTTGTAGGCGCCTTCGACGTTTTCCGCGTCTTTAGGGATGGCGACCATGTCGTAGAAGCTGCCAGCACCTTCTTTCGGAATGTTGTAGCTGACCTTGACCTTGTCACCGGCTTCGGCAGCACGGGCCTTGGCCTGGTAGATATCGCCCGAGTAGCCCACGGCGACGCAGATGTTGCCGTTGGCCAGGTCGGAGATGTACTTGGAGGAGTGGAAGTAGGCGATCGAAGGACGGATCTTGAGGAACAGCGCTTCGGCTTCAGCCAGCTGTTTCTTGTCCTGGCTGTCGGTCGGGTAGCCCAGGTAGTGCAGCGCCACCGGAATCATCTCGGTTGGCGAATCGAGGAAGCTGACGCCGCAGGCCTTCAACTTCTCGGCATTTTCCGGCTTGAACAGCAGGTCCCAGGAGTTGGTCGGTGCGTCGGCACCCAACACCGCCTTGACCTTCTCGGCGTTGAAACCGATGCCGATCGAGCCCCACATGTAAGGGAATGCGTGCTTGTTGCCCGGGTCGCTCACCGATACCGCCTTGAGCAGCGATTCGTTGAGGTTCTTCCAGTTCGGCAGCTTGGACTTGTCCAGCTCCTGATAGACGCCAGCCTTGATCTGCTTGGCCAGGAAGTTGTTGGAAGGCACTACCACGTCGTAGCCGGATTTGCCGGCGAGCAACTTGGCTTCCAGGGTTTCGTTGCTGTCGAACACGTCGTAGACCACTTTGATGCCCGACTCGGCTTCAAACTTCTTGATGGTGTCCGGAGCGATATAGTCGGACCAGTTGTAAACGTGCAGCACTTTATCGTCCGCCTGTGCTGCCGCCGCCATCACGCCCATCAGGGACATGGCGAGGAGGGTCTTGCCAGCTAACTTCATACCTAATGCCTTCATGCGTAATGCTCCAATTATTCTTTTTAACCACTCGTTCAGCGGCCAATATCCGGGCAACCAAAACGGCGGGTAGTCTGGCAAGATCCAAGGCCGGCTTTCAAGGAAAGACCGGCCTTTATGCCTGCTTCGAACAGGGCGCCCGCAAGCACCGCGATCAAAGCCTAGCACTCAGCCCTGCAGGGCACTCAAGGTCAGGTCCAGGCACTTGCGCGCCTTGGCTACCAGCTCGTCGATCTCCGCTTCGCTGATCACCAGCGGCGGGGCAATGATCATGGTGTCGCCCACGGCACGCATGATCAGACCGTTGTCGAAACAGAACTGCCGACAGATCATGCCCACGCCCCGGCCCTGATAGCGCGCCCGGGTGGCCTTGTCCTTGACCAGCTCGATCGCCCCCAGCAGACCCACCCCGCGAACCTCGCCCACCAACGGATGGTCGTTTAGCTCACGCAGACGTTTCTGCAAATAAGGTGCCGTTTTTTCATGGACGCGCTGGATAATTTTTTCCTCGCGCATGATGCGGATGTTCTCCAGGGCCACGGCAGCGGCTACCGGATGCCCGGAATAGGTGAAACCGTGGTTGAAGTCGCCGCCCTCGTTGAGCACCGCCACCACTTCGTCACGCACGATCAGGCCACCCATGGGGATGTAGCCGGAGGTCAGGCCCTTGGCGATGGTCATCATGTCGGGCTTGAGGTCGTAGAAATCGCTACCGAACCACTCACCGGTACGACCAAAGCCACAAATCACCTCGTCGGCGACAAACAGGATGTCGTACTTGGCGAGAATTTCCTTGATCCGCGGCCAGTAGCTGTCTGGCGGCACGATCACGCCACCGGCGCCCTGGATCGGCTCGGCGATAAAGGCACCGACGTTGTCCACGCCCAGTTCCAGGATCTTTGCTTCGAGTTGATTGGCCGCCCAGATGCCGAACTCGTCGGGGCTCAGGTCGCCGCCCTCGCCGAACCAGTAGGGTTGCGGGATATGGACGATGCCCGGGATCGGCAAGTCGCCCTGTTCGTGCATGTAGGTCATGCCGCCGAGGCTGGCGCCGGCCACGGTGGAGCCGTGGTAGCCATTGACCCGGCTGATGATGGTTTTCTTGTTCGGCTGGCCCTTGATCGCCCAGTAATGGCGGACCATGCGCAGCATGGTGTCGTTGCCTTCGGAACCAGAACCGGTGAAGAACACATGATTCATGCCTTGCGGCGCGATCTCGGCAATCACCTTGGACAACTCCAGCACCGGCGGATGCGCGGTCTGGAAGAACAGGTTGTAGTACGGCAGTTCGCGCATTTGCTGGCTGGCGGCATCGGCCAGCTCATCACGGCCATAGCCGATGGCGACGCACCATAGACCGGCCATGCCGTCGAGAATCTGATTGCCTTCACTGTCCCAGAGATACACGCCTTTGGCGTGGGTGATGATCCGCGGCCCCTTTTCTTTCAATTGCTTGAAATCACTGAAGGGCGCCAGGTGGTGATCACTGCTGAGGGTTTGCCACTCGCGGGTTTGCGGGTTTTTTTGAGTCATCAATCTCTCCTAAGTGTCAGTGAAGGCGCCACTGGCGGGCAGTGGCGCCCGGCGAATCAGACGGCGAACAACAGGAATTCCCGCTCCCACGAACTGATCACGCGCTTGAAGTTTTCATGTTCGGCCCGCTTCACCGCGACGTAGCCGGTGATGAACTTCTGGCCCAGGTACTTCTCGATGGTCTTGCTGTTTTCCATGCGTTCCAGGGCGTCCTCGATGGTCAGCGGCAAACGCAGGTTGCGGCGTTCATAGCCGCGCCCGACCACCGGCGCACTTGGGTTGTGGCCCTCGACCATGCCGATGTAGCCACACAACAGACTGGCGGCGATCGCCAGGTAGGGGTTGGCGTCGGCACCCGGCAGGCGGTTTTCCACCCGACGATTCTGCGGACCGGCATCCGGCACCCGCAGGCCTACGGTGCGGTTCTCCTCGCCCCACTCGACGTTCACCGGTGCCGAAGTGTCCGGCAGGAAGCGGCGGAACGAGTTGACGTTGGGAGCGAACAGCGGCAGCAGCTCGGGGATGAACTTCTGCAAGCCGCCGATGTGGTTGAGGAACAGCTGGCTCATGGTCCCGTCCTCGTTGGAGAAGACGTTCTTGCCAGTGTTGATGTCGATGATGCTCTGGTGCAGGTGCATGGCACTGCCGGGCTCGCCAGTCATGGGCTTGGCCATGAAGGTGGCGGCGACGTCGTGCTTGAGCGCGGCTTCGCGCATGGTGCGTTTGAACACCAGGATCTGGTCGGCCAGGGACAGGGCATCGCCGTGACGGAAGTTGATTTCCATCTGCGCCGTGCCGTCCTCGTGGATCAGCGTATCCAGGTCCAGTTCCTGCAGTTCGCACCAGTCGTAGACGTCCTCGAACAGCGGATCGAATTCGTTGGCCGCTTCGATGGAGAACGACTGGCGACCGGTTTCCGGGCGGCCGGAACGGCCGATCGGCGGCTGCAGCGGGTAGTCGGGGTCGTCACTGCGCTTGGTCAGGTAGAACTCCATCTCCGGCGCCACGATGGGCTGCCAGCCGTGGTCGGCGTAGAGCTTGAGGACTTTCTTCAGGACGTTGCGCGGCGACAGCTCGATGGGGTTGCCCTGCTTGTCGTAGGTGTCGTGGATCACCTGGGCCGTGGGCTCGATGGCCCAGGGCACCAGGTACACCGCGTTATGGTCCGGACGGCAGACCATGTCGATATCTGCCGGGTCCAGCAGCTCGTAGTAGATGTCGTCTTCGACATAGTCGCCGGTCACGGTCTGCAACAGCACGCTCTCGGGCAGGCGCATGCCTTTTTCGGCAATGAACTTGTTGGTCGGCGAGATCTTGCCCCGGGTGATACCGGTCAGGTCGCCGATCATGCATTCGACTTCTGTGATCTTGTGGTCTTTCAACCAATCGGTGAGCTGGTCGAGGTTGTTACTCATAAATGCCTCTAGGCTGAGTTTCCTGACTCTCTATTAAGTCAGGCGTTGTGTGACGCTTCGGCGTCGCGTTGTTTTGCCCGCTGGCGGCAGGCATCACCAAAAGCCTGGAAAATGGCCAGGTAGTGAGGGTTGCAGCTTACCTGCCATTCGGGGTGCCATTGCACCCCCAACGCAAAAGCCTTGCTTGCTTCGACCGAAACGGCCTCGACCAGGCCGTCGACAGCCAGCGCCTCGACCCGCAGCCCCGGCGCCAGACGTTCAACGCCTTGAGCATGAATCGAGTTGACCTGGATCGTCTGCGGCAGGCCCAGGCCCGCCAGGACACCACCGGCCTGGACATGCACGTCATGGGCCGGTGCGTACCAGGCATCCAGGGGCTGGTCGGCCTCTTCATCATGGCGGTGGTCCATGAACGGCGGCACTTCATGCACGTTCTGGTGGAGGCTGCCGCCCAGGGCGACGTTCATTTCCTGAAACCCGCGGCAGATGCCCAGCACGGGAACGCCCGCGGCAACGGCAGCGTCCAGCAGGGGCAGGGTCGCTGCATCCCGTGCAGAATCATGAGCAGTGCCGGGCGCGCTGGCGGGCCCCTGGTAATGGAAAGGTTCGATATTGGAGGGAGAGCCGGTAAAGAGGATGCCGTCCAGGCCGTCCAGAATATCGGACGGGGAAAGCAGCTGCGCCAGGGATGGAAGAATCACCGGCACGCCCTGGGCTGCGCTGGCTACTGCCTGGACATACTCGTCGCCACTGATGTGATAAGCATGCAGACCGATCTGCCTGGAGCAGGCGGTGATGCCGATTAACGGCAGGCGAGACATGAAACACCCCGGTATTATTGCTGTTATGGGTTTGATTCGAGCTTAGCCTTGTTCATTTTTTTACACAACACCCCCGTAAAAAATACAACACGGCCCGCTCAAGCCTGCGCTACCCGAGGCAGTCGAGTCCCAAAAAATGCCCTGTTTTGCCCCAAAAGAGCCTTGGTAGCCCTTTATTAGGGCGTAAAGAGCCTTACTTGACTTCGGCATGCCGTTCGGGTTGACTGAAACCAGAAAAGATCAATGATTGATATTTTTAACAACAAAGGTGTTGCATCATGTCGGTACCCCCGCGTGCCGTTCAGCTTAACGAAGCGAACGCGTTCCTTAAGGAACATCCTGAGGTTCTGTACGTTGACCTTCTGATTGCGGATATGAATGGTGTGGTGCGCGGCAAGCGCATCGAACGCACCAGCCTCCACAAGGTTTACGAGAAAGGCATCAACCTGCCGGCCTCCCTCTTTGCCCTGGATATCAATGGCTCTACGGTGGAAAGCACCGGCCTGGGCCTGGACATCGGCGATGCTGACCGAATCTGCTATCCGATCCCCGATACCCTGTGCAATGAACCCTGGCAGAAGCGCCCTACCGCGCAGCTGCTGATGACCATGCACGAGCTGGAAGGCGATCCGTTCTTCGCCGATCCACGGGAAGTGCTGCGTCAGGTCGTGACCAAGTTCGACGAACTGGGACTGACCATCTGCGCAGCCTTCGAACTGGAGTTCTACCTGATCGACCAGGAGAACGTGAACGGCCGTCCACAGCCTCCACGCTCGCCGATCTCCGGTAAACGCCCGCATTCCACTCAGGTCTACCTGATCGACGATCTCGACGAATACGTCGACTGCCTCCAGGACATTCTGGAAGGTGCCAAGGAGCAAGGCATCCCGGCCGACGCCATCGTCAAGGAAAGTGCCCCGGCGCAGTTCGAGGTGAACCTGCACCACGTGGCCGACCCGATCAAGGCCTGCGACTACGCGGTACTGCTCAAGCGCCTGATCAAGAACATCGCCTACGACCATGAGATGGACACCACCTTCATGGCCAAGCCTTACCCGGGCCAGGCGGGCAACGGTCTGCACGTCCACATTTCGGTTCTGGATAAAGATGGCAAGAACATCTTTGCCAGCGAGGATCCCGAGCAGAACGCCGCACTGCGTCACGCGATCGGCGGTGTGCTCGAGACCCTACCGGCGCAGATGGCCTTCCTCTGCCCGAACGTCAACTCCTACCGTCGTTTCGGCGCCCAGTTCTATGTGCCGAACTCGCCGAGCTGGGGCCTGGACAACCGTACCGTGGCCATTCGCGTACCGACGGGCTCCGCTGATGCGGTGCGCATCGAGCACCGGGTCGCCGGTGCCGACGCCAACCCGTACCTGCTGATGGCATCGGTCCTGGCGGGCGTGCACCACGGCCTGACCAACAAGATCGAGCCGCCGGCACCGACCGAAGGCAACAGCTACGAGCAGAACGAACAAAGCCTGCCGAACAACTTGCGCGATGCCCTGCGCGAGCTGGACGACAGTGAAGTGATGGCCAAGTACATCGATCCGAAATACATCGATATCTTCGTGGCCTGCAAAGAGAGCGAGCTGGAGGAGTTCGAACACTCCATCTCCGACCTCGAGTACAACTGGTACCTGCACACCGTGTAAGCGGTTGTCGCAAAATAAAGAACGCCGCGCAGCTCACCGCTCGCGGCGTTTTTTTTGGGGCTCGGATCCATGGCCGGCGGATTCAGGAATCCTCGCACTGTCGCGTACAATGCCCGCTGCCCAGTAGGAGACACCGATGACGCGCACCGCCCCGCTTCGCAAACCCCGTGCACGCAGCCAGGCCCGGATCGACTCGATACTCGAGGCCGCCCGGACCCTGCTGGCCAGCGAGGGCGTGGCCAGCCTGTCGATCTACAGCGTGGCCGAACGGGCGCAGATTCCACCCTCATCGGTCTATCACTTCTTCGCCAGCGTCCCGGCCCTGCTGGAGGCCCTGACCGCCGATGTGCACGCTGCGTTTCGTGCCTGCCTGCAAGCCCCCATCGACCACCACCGGCTCCAGGGCTGGCGTGACCTGTCACGCCTGGTGGAACAGCGCATGCTCGACATCTACGGCGCGGACGCGGCGGCCCGCCAGCTGATCCTCGCCCAGCACGGACTGACCGAAGTCACCCAGGCCGATCGCCAGCACGACCTTGAGCTCGGGGACCTGATGCACACACTGTTCAATCAACACTTCGAACTGCCGAGATTGCCCGCCGACGTGGACGTGTTCGCCCTGGCCATGGAGCTCGGGGACCGGGTGTATGCCCGCTCGGTGCAGCAGCACGGGCAGATCACCCCGCGCATGGCCGAGGAAGGCATGCGCGTGTTCGATGCCTACCTGAGCCTGTATCTACCGCCCTACCTGCCCAAGCGCCCAGCGCCACTCTGAGCGCTCAAGCTTGCCGCAGTAGCAGCCTGTCGATGCTGTGATCCGCTGATTTGTGAATGATCAGGTTGGCCCGTTCCCGGGTCGGCAGGATGTTTTCGATAAGGTTCTTCAGGTTAACCCTATCCCAGGTATCGGACGCCACCGACAACGCCTCGGGGTCCGAAAGCCCCTTGTACTTGTTGAAATAGGAATCTGCCGCTTGGAAAGCGGTGTTCTTCAAGTAGACAAAACGCTCCAGATACCAGGCCTTGATCGCTTCCTCGGACGCGTCGACATAGATGGAGAAGTCGATGAAGTCCAGGGGATTCAAGCCCTGGCCCCGCTCCCCCTGCAGCACATTCAGGCCTTCGAGGATGATGATGTCCGGCGCCTCCACCGACTGCGCCTCATCGGCCAGGATGTCGTAGCGGACATGGGAATAGATGGGAATCCGCGCCGCCTCGCCCCTGCGGCACACGGCCTGGAGAAAATCCACGAACAGCGGCTCATCGTAGGACTCGGGAAACCCCTTGCGATGCAGGATATTTTTTTCCTGCAGGGTGGCCAGGGGGAACAGAAACGAATCCGTGGTCACCAGGTGCACATTGGGCTTGCCCGGCCAATAGGCCAGGAGGGCCGCCAGGACCCGGGCAAAACTGCTCTTGCCCACCGCCACGCTGCCGGACACACCGATCACATAGGGGGCCTTGAAGCCGGCCTGGGGCACCTTGAGCGACTGCACCTGGGCTGCATGCAAATGCAGCAGGCGCGACAGGGGCAGCAGGATCTGCCGCACCTCTTCGGACGCCATGGGCTGGGTCGGGCTGGTCAGCGAGTCCATCTCGGACGGCGACAGGTTCATGGGTTCTCCGGCCCGCAACGCCGACCAGTGGTCGCGATCGAACTCCAGATACCCTGCGTTTGGACCCTGCTCTGTTGTCATGTTTACTGTTCAGGTCTTGCCGAAAGCAGGGAAAGTATCAAATCTGACCGGTATTTACAGCGCCCATGAAAAAGCCCCGAAGGGCTCGCACCCTTCGGGGCTGATCTCTGGCATCGCTCATAGCTTGGCGATCGACACCTCGGTGGACTTCACAAAGGCAATCACTTCGCTGCCGATGGACAGTTCCAGCTCCTTGACCGAACGGGTGGTGATCACCGAAGTGACAATCCCGGAAGCGGTCTGGACATCGATTTCCGAGAGCACGTCGCCTTCGACGATTTCCTTGATGGTGCCCTTGAACTGGTTGCGTACGTTGATGGCTTTGATGGTCATGGTATTTCTCCTAGGGTCGAAAAACAGAGCTGCAAGCTTCAAGCACTCAGCGGCAAGCACAAGCGCGACGCTCTTGCTTGCCGCTTGCAGCTGAAAACTTGCCGCTGCTCTAAAGCGCCCAACGCAACTGCGTGGGCAAGGGTGAAACAGGTTCCGGTTCCGGCGGCGAGCCGGGCAGTGACAGCACGCGGTTGAGGACTTGGGTTTCCAGGGCCGCCAGGCGATGGGAACCGCGCACGCGCGGACGCGGCAGCTCGACGTGCAGGTCCAGCCCCACCTCGCCGTCCTCGATCAGGATCACCCGATCGGCAATCGCCACCGCCTCGCTGACATCGTGGGTCACCAGCAACACGGTAAAACCGTGCTGCTGCCAGAGGCGTTCGATCAACTGCTGCATCTCGATCCGGGTCAGGGCATCCAGCGCCCCCAGCGGTTCGTCCAGCAACAACAGCCGCGGTTGATGGATCAGGGCCCGGGCCAGCGCCACACGCTGCTTCTGGCCACCGGACAGCGCCGCCGGCCACTCATTGGCGCGATCGGCCAGGCCCACCGCCTCAAGGGCTTCCAGGGCCTGGGGCCGCCAGTGGCCCGCCAGACCGAGTCCGACGTTGTCGATGACTTTCTTCCAGGGCAACAAACGCGCTTCCTGGAACATCAACCGGGTGTCTTCGATGGCGGCGCTCAAGGGCGCGGAGCCCGCCAGCAACTCCCCGCCCGAAGGCTGGTCGAGTCCGGCCAGCAGGCGCAGCAAGGTGCTCTTGCCGCAACCGCTGCGCCCCACCACCGCGACGAACTGGCCGGCGGGAATGTGCAGGTCGATTTCCCGCAGCACCTGGCGCGAGCCGAAGGTCTTTTGCAGTTTGCGCACGGCCAGGGGAATGCCCCGCAGCAGCCGTGGAGGTTGTTGAGCCGTCATTGGACACCGCCTTTGGCCACTTGGTAGGCCGGATGCCAGCGCAGCCAGACCCGTTCCAGGCCACGCGCGGCCAGATCCGCCAGCTTGCCGAGCACCGCGTACATGACGATGGCCAGCACCACCACGTCGGTCTGCAGGAACTCCCGGGCGTTCATCGCCAGGTAGCCGATGCCGGAGCTGGCGGAGATGGTTTCGGCGACGATCAGGGTCAGCCACATGAAGCCCAGGGCAAAGCGCACGCCCACCAGGATCGAGGGCAAGGCCCCCGGCAGGATCACCTGGCGAAACAGCGCAAAGCCGGACAGGCCATAACTGCGCGCCATCTCCACCAGCGCCGGATCGACGTTGCGGATGCCGTGGTAGGTGTTGAGGTAGATGGGAAACAGGGTGCCCAGGGCCACCAGGAAAATCTTCGCCGACTCATCGATGCCGAACCACAGGATCACCAGGGGGATCAGCGCCAGATGCGGCACGTTGCGGATCATCTGCACCGAACTGTCCAGCAGCCGCTCGCCCCACTTCGACAGACCGGTGATGAAGCCCAGCGCCAGGCCGATACCGCCACCGATGACAAACCCCAGCCCCGCACGCCAGCCACTGATGGCCAGGTGGGTCCAGATATCACCGCTGCGCACCAGACTGATCCCGGCTTCGATCACTGCGCTGGGAGCCGGCAGGATGCGGGTCGACAGCCAACCCGCCGACACCGACAGTTGCCACACCGCGAGCAGCAGCAAGGGCAGGGCCCAGGGCGCCAGACGCTGCACTATGCGTTGTCCATTCATGGCCGCACCTCAGCTCTGGGACGCGGCTTTGGGAATGATGTCGTTGGCGACCATCTCCCCGAACGGGCTGACGTAACCGGCGGCTTCAGGCAGCTTGGGCCGTTCGATATCCAGGTGCGGGAACAGCAACTCGGCCACGCGATAGGACTCTTCCAGGTGTGGATAACCGGAGAAGATGAAGGTATCGATGCCCAGGTCCGCGTACTCTTTCATCCGCGCCGCCACGGTCGGGCCGTCTCCCACCAGGGCGGTGCCGGCCCCGCCACGCACCAGGCCGACACCGGCCCAGAGGTTGGGGCTGACTTCCAGCCGATCGCGACGGCCGCCATGCAGGGCCGCCATGCGCTGCTGCCCAACGGAGTCGAAGCGCGCCAGGGACGCCTGGGCCCGGGCGATGGTGTCGTCGTCCAGATGGGAAATCAGGCGTTCGGCGGCCTGCCAGGCTTCGGCATTGGTTTCCCGCACAATCACGTGCAGGCGGATGCCGAAGCGCACGCAGCGTCCAAGCTTGGCGGCCTTGTCACGCACCTGCCGGATCTTCTCGGCCACGGCAGCCGGCGGCTCGCCCCAGGTCAGAACCATGTCCACCTGCTCGGCGGCCAGGTCCTGAGCGGCTTCCGAAGAGCCACCGAAATACAGCGGCGGGCGCGGTTGCTGCAGCGGCGGATAGAGCAACTTGGCGCCCTTCACACTGATGTGCTGGCCGTCGTAATCCACGGTTTCGCCTTCCAGCACCCGGCGCCAGATACGGGTGAACTCCACCGACGCCTGATAACGCTCTTCATGGTCGAGGAACAGGCCGTCACCGGCCAGTTCGTCCGGGTCGCCACCGGTCACCAGGTTGAACAGCGCCCGGCCGCCGGACAGCCGATCCAGGGTCGCCGCCTGGCGCGCCGCCACCGTCGGGGAAATGATCCCGGGGCGCAGGGCGACCAGAAACTTCAGGCGCTGGGTCACCGGAATCAGCGAAGCCGCCACCAGCCAGGAATCCTCGCAGGAGCGTCCGGTGGGGATCAGCACGCCACCAAACCCCAGGCGGTCGGAGGCCTGGGCGATCTGCTGCAGGTAAGCATGATCCACGGCGCGGGCGCCTTCGGCGGTGCCAAGGTAATGGCCGTCGCCGTGAGTGGGCAGAAACCAGAAGATGTTGAGGCTCATGGAGTTGTCTCCTAAGGGGTCGATTTACGGCGCTTTGGCCACGGCGGCGGTGGGCGTCCAGATCACGTCTTTGATGCTCAGCGGCTTGGGAATCAACTTGAGCTGATAGAAGCTGTCGGCGATTTTCTGCTGCGCGGCGATCACCTCCGGAGTCAGGAAGCCCGCGCCGTAGCCCTGGCGCTTCACCGAGGTCAGGGTGATCTCAGTGGGCAGGCCGAGCAGCGGCGCCACCTGCTCGGTGACCTCCTGCGGATTGGCCTTGGACCACTCGCCCACCGCCCGCACTTCTTCCACCAGGGCCTTGATCACCTCGGGGTGCTGTTGCGCATAGGGTTTGGTCGCTAGGTAGAACTGGTGGTTGTCGACGATGCCGCTGCCATCGCGCAGCGTGCGCGCCTGCAGTTGCTGCTCGGCCGCCGCCTGGTAAGGGTCCCAGATGACCCAGGCGTCGACGCTGCCACGCTCGAACGCAGCGCGGGCATCGGCCGGCGGCAGGAACACGGTCTGGATGTCGCTGTACTTGAGGCCGGCGTCTTCCAGGGCGCGGACCAGCAGGTAATGAACGTTGGAGCCCTTGTTCAGCACCACTTTCTTGCCCTTGAGGTCCTGCACCGACTTGATCGGCGAGTCCTTGGGCACCAGGATCGCCTCGCTATGGGGCGCCGGTGGTTCGTAGGCCACGTAGAGCAGGTCGGCACCGGCGGCCTGGGCGAACACCGGCGGGGTTTCGCCGGTCACGCCGAAGTCGATGGAACCGACGTTCAGCCCTTCCAGCAACTGCGGACCACCCGGAAACTCGGTCCACTTCACGTCCACGCCTTGCTGCGCCAGGCGCTTTTCCAGGGTGCCCTTGGCCTTGAGCAGCACCAGGGTGCCGTACTTCTGATAACCGATACGCAGGGTTTCGGCTTGAGCTTGAACGATGGCGCCGAAGGACACAGCCGCAGCAAACAGAGCGACCAGACCGCGACGCAAAATGACAGGGCGCATGGCGCTCTCCTTTTTGCTGTGGGGGTTGTGGCTGCACCTGCTTGCCCGTTGGCGGGCGAGTAAGGTCAGTAATTCACATCAGGGGTGTGGCTCAAATGCTCCAGCGAGCACTCAACAGACGTTCATTCAACAGGTGTGGATCCAGCGGCTTGGGGCGGCGCGCCATGGCGCTGTGGAACTGCTCCAGTGCTTCACGCAGGCGCAGTTCCAGGGCCTCGGCCAGCTGCGGCTGGACACTGCCTTCGCCGTAGGCGATCTGGCTGTCCTCGGCAAAGATGCCCTGGAGCATTTCCTGGGCCTTGAGCGCCGAGAGCACGGGCTTTAGGGCGTAATCCACCGCCAACATATGGGCGATGCTGCCGCCGGTCGCCATGGGCAATACCACCTTGTGGCTCAGGGCACGCTCCGGCAGCAGGTCGAGCAGGGTTTTCAATGCCCCGGAAAACGACGCCTTGTACACCGGCGTAGCGATCAACAGGCCATCGGCCTGGTCGATCTGTTGCAGCAAGTCGATGACCTTGGGGCTGTCGAAGCGGGCGTGAAGCAGATCCTCGGCCGGGAAGTCCCGCACCTGGTAACTGACCACTTCCACGCCGTTGTGCTGTAACCAGCGCTTGGCCAACTCCAGCAGCACCCCGGAACGGGATCGCTGACTGGGACTGCCACCGAGAGAGACCACCAGCATTCGGGGGATTCCTTGAACTAGAGAAGCGATTCGCGGGATGCGATCTCGCCGGACTGCACAGACCTTAACAGCCTATTTATATATCCATAAATCTTATTTTTTCATTTGTTTATTCCTTAAACGAATATAAGTAATGGTGATTTCCAGGCAAAAAAATAGGCCGTCGAAACGGCCTTAAAACCCCTGCTTTATGGTTCTGTTACCCCCCTGCATTCAGCGCAGGAGCGGGCTTGCCCGCGAAAGGATCGGCGAAATTTGCACCGGTCTCACCGCCGCCTTCGCCGGCAAGCCGGCCCCTGCAGCGGTGAGCGGGTCAGCGATTGGGTTGTGGAGTCAGGCGCAGGTAAGGCTTCACTGCGCGATAGCCTTTGGGAAAGCGGCGCTTGATCTCGTCTTCATCCTTGAGCGAAGGCACGATCACCACTTCGTCACCGTCCTGCCAGTTGGCCGGCGTGGCCACCTTGTAGTTGTCGGTGAGTTGCAGCGAGTCGATGACCCGGAGAATTTCGTTGAAGTTGCGCCCGGTGCTGGCCGGATAGGTAATGGTCAGGCGAATCTTCTTGTTCGGGTCGATGATGAACAGCGAACGCACGGTCAGGGTGTCGCTGGCATTGGGGTGGATCAGGTCGTAGAGGTCCGACACCTTGCGATCGGCGTCCGCCAGGATCGGGAAGTTGACCCGGGTGTTCTGGGTTTCGTTGATGTCTTCGATCCACTTGTGATGGGAATCCACCGGGTCCACCGACAGGGCAATGGCTTTCACCCCGCGCTGGGCGAATTCATCCTTGAGCTTGGCGGTGAAGCCCAGCTCGGTGGTGCACACCGGGGTGAAGTCCGCCGGGTGGGAAAACAGCACGCCCCAGCTGTCGCCCAGCCACTCGTGGAAACGAATCTTGCCGGCACTGGAATCCTGTTCGAAGTCGGGGGCGATATCGCCCAGTCTGAGGCTCATGGCTGCTGCTCCTGTGAGTGCGTGATGGAGCTACTCTGCCTGCGCCTGAGCTTATTTAAAAAGAATAAATATCGATTTATTAAGAACTACAAAGAATATTAAAAATCTCTTCACTGGACGCGCGCACCGGCGAAGACCACCCTTCTCAACAAGGTTCGAGAAGGCCTTGAGTCGCTGTACAAAGAGGGGAAATCAGGAAGGGCTCACGGGGGTGGGCCTGACTTGAAGCAATACCTCGCCCGGCATTGCGCCGGGCGAGGCTTTATCACGCTATTACAGCAGCGGGATCGAGTAGCTGACGATCAGGCGGTTTTCGTCTTGGGAACGAGTACTGGCCAGGTCGGTGCGCCACATGGCGTTTTTCCACGCAAAGCCCAGGTTCTTCAGCGGACCTTCAGGGATAACGTAGGCAACGGTCAGGTCGCGCTCCCACTCGGTCTTGTCGCCAACAGTGGTCTGGATGTTGTTACCGCGCAGGTAAACAACGTTCGCTGTCAGGCCAGGTACACCAAGCTTGGCGAAGTCATAACCGTAACGAGCCTGCCAGGTGCGCTCGCCAGCACGGGCGAACTTCTGGATCTGCATGTCAGTGGTGATGCTGGCGGACGAACCGTCACCCTGGTTCAGCCAAGGGAAGTCGCTGTCGCCATTGGTGTACTGGTAGCCACCGCCAAAGGTGTGACCTTCAACCGAGTACAAAGCCAGATAGCTGTACAGGTTGTTGTCGACCTTGCCTTTGGTAACGCTACCGCCGTAGTAACCAGATGTGTAGTAGGACGCGGTATCACCATTGGCACCGGTATCACGGCTGCGGTAGTAACGCAGGTCGCTTTTCAGAACGCCAGGGCCGATAGCCCAGTTATGCACCAGACCCAGGAAGTTCTGGGTGTAGAAATCTTTCAGCTCGCCGTAGTAGTACGACGCTGTCAGATCCTTGGTGACCTTGTAGTCGGCACCCGCGTAGTAGAACTTGTTGGTGAACTCGCCCTTGTCGTAGTTGGAACTGGCATTAGCGTTCGCAATCGACAGGCCTTCGTTGTTGCTCGAGTTACGCCCTTTGGCGTGTTCGATCTGACCCGCGGTCAGGGTCAGGTCCTTGATCTCGTTCGACGTGATCTGGCCACCCTGGAAGGTTTGTGGCAGCAGACGACCATCGTTGGCCTTGATCACCGGGTTGTTCGGCATCAGGGTGCCGATCTTCAGCTCGGTCTGGGAAATCTTGACCTTGCCGGTCAGACCCAGGCTGGCGAAATCATGAACAGCCTCGTTGCCATCGCTTGGGAATACAGTGCCACCAGAGGCTGTGCCAGTGTAGTTCCCGTGGTTAGCACGACTAGAGTCCAGTCGCACGCCATACAGACCAATAGCATCCACACCGAACTGGACAGTGCCTTGGGTGTAGCCCGAGATAAAGCGCAGATCGAAGCCTTGGCCCCACTCCGCATTCTTGCTACGAGTGTTAGACGTAGCGGATGGGTGGCCATCACGGTTATCGGTATTGATATAGAAGTTACGCAGCCCCAAGGTGGCCTTGCTGTCTTCGATGAAACCGGCGGCGCCTGCCTGCTGCGCCAAAACCCCTACGGCCACAGCCAGGGCCAAGGTGGACTTGTTCATGTTTCGCTCCTCTCGTTTCTAATTCTTGTGGTTCCTGGCCCCGGATCGAACGCCCGGGTGCCACAGATGCGCGATTAGCGCCAGACCGTGACTGATAAGTCAATCGTAACGATCTGTGTCTACGACCATGGTCTAATCGCCGTAATTTGGTCCCTGCAGGGTAATGAATTACTCATAAACCCAAAAAGAATTGTTTAATTCTTTTTCATGCCTTTCAGGAATAAAGCTCGCCACTAATACGCTGAACGTCCCAGCGTAGACGCTCACGAGCTTATGACTGAAAAGATTTTTCCCACTCCCGCGGCCCATGATCCGATGCGTTTTGGGCGCAAAACGTCAAACAGGATCAAAAAAGCGACGCAATCATGGCTAAGAGCCTATCCTCCCGTCAATTTGTTACAGTTTTTGTATCGAAATGAAATTTTTCTGACATGTCCACAAAGCACAACGCCTCGATCCAGGGACCGAGGCGTTGCCGTTTGCGGGACGAGCGGAAGGCTCAGAGAGCCTTCTCGAAGATCTTCGAGTTGCGCTGATAGTTGTACAGCGAAGCCCTGGCCGACGGCAGGCGCTCGACGCTGCTGGGCACAAAGCCCCGCTCACGGAACCAGTGCGCGGTGCGGGTGGTGAGAACGAACAAGGTTTTCAGGCCCTGGGCCCGGGCCCGGGCCTCGATCCTTTCCAACAGTTCATCGCCACGTTTGCCATGGCGATATTCCGGGTTCACCGCCAGACAGGCCAGTTCGCCGGCATCGGAATCGGCAATCTGATACAAGGCCGCGCAGGCAATGATCATGCCCTCGCGCTCGACCACGCTGAACTGTTCGATCTCGCGCTCCAGCACCTCGCGGGAACGCCGCACCAGGATGCCCTGCTCTTCCAGCGGACTGATCAGATCCAGCAACCCGCCGACGTCTTCAATCGCCGCCTCGCGCACCCGCTCGAACTGCTCCTGGGCCACCAGGGTGCCGCCACCATCACGGGTGAACAGCTCGGTCAACAGTGCGCCATCTTCGGCATAGCTGACGATATGGCTGCGCCCCACCCCGCCACGGCAGGCCTCGGCGGCGGCATCCAGCAGTTCGGCCTGGTAGTTGCTGCCCAGGCGCTGCAGGTGGGCCGGCACCTGTTGCGGACGCAGTTCGCGCACCAGCTTGCCGTTTTCATCCAGCAACCCGGGGTCGGCACCGAACAGCAGCAGCTTGTCGGCACCCAGGTCGATGGCGGCACGGGTCGCCACGTCCTCACAGGCCAGGTTGAAGGTTTCACCGGTGGGCGAATAACCCAGGGGCGACAGCAGCACGATGGAGCGTTCATCCAGCAGGCGGTTGATGCCCTTGCGATCGACCCGGCGTACCTCGCCGGTATGATGGAAATCGACGCCTTCCAGCACCCCGATCGGACGCGCCGTCACCAGGTTGCCGCTGGCCACCCGCAACCGCGAGCCCTGCATCGGCGAAGAAGCCATGTCCATGGACAGGCGCGCCTCGATGGCAATGCGCAGCTGGCCGACGGCGTCGATCACGCACTCCAGGGTCGCCGCATCGGTGATGCGCAGGCCGTGATGGTAATGCGGCGTCAGGCCACGAGCCGCCAGGCGCGCTTCGATCTGCGGGCGGGAACCGTGCACCAGCACCAGACGCACCCCCAGGCTGTGCAGCAGCACCAGGTCGTGAACGATATTGCCGAAGTTGGGGTGTTCAACACCGTCGCCGGGGAGCATGACCACAAAGGTGCAATCCCGGTGAGCGTTGATGTAGGGAGACGCGTGGCGAAGCCAATTGACGTATTCGGGCATGAACCTGAGCCTGTAAATAAATAGCAGCCTATAAAAGGACGAAACGGAAAACGCACGGCGGGCTGATGGTTATCGTCGGAACAGGCTTGGCAACACGCTTACTCTCCTCAATGGGTACGGACAGGAACACCGGCAATTTACTTAAAGCTGGGCCGGTGTCAGGCAGTAATGTTCGATCAATTCTCGTAATAGATGCACGGTAGGCTGCAAGCGTGACATTTCGAGGTATTCCCCCGGCTGGTGGGCACAGGCGATATCACCCGGACCGAGCACCAGGGTCTCGCAGCCAAGGCGCTGAAGATAAGGCGCTTCGGTGCCAAACGCTACTGCTTCGGCGCGATGCCCGGTCAACCGCTCCGCCACCCGCACCAGCTCCGCGTCCTCGGGCTGCTCGAACGGCGGCACGGCGGGAAACAGCGGGGCATAGTCGATCTGCACTCCATGGCGCTGGGCAATCGGCGCCAGCTTCTGACGAATGGCCTCGCGCAACAGCTGCGGGTCCATGCCTGGCAAGGGGCGCAGGTCGAACTCCAGGGAACACTGGCCACAAATGCGATTGGGATTGTCGCCACCATGGATGCAGCCGAAGTTCAGGGTCGGCTGCGGCACGCTGAACTGCGGATTGCGGTACTCGCGTTGCCACAGCAGCCGAAGCCCCCGCAGCTCGCCGATGGCGTCGTGCATCGCTTCCAGGGCACTGCGTCCCAGGCTCGGGTCGGAGGAGTGCCCGCTGCGCCCGAGGATATCGATGCGCTCCATCATCACCCCCTTGTGCAGGCGGATCGGCTTGAGCCCCGTGGGTTCGCCAATCACCGCCGCGCGCCCCAGGGGACGCCCGGCTTCCGCCAAGGCCCGCGCCCCGGCCATGGAGCTCTCTTCGTCGCAAGTTGCCAGGATCAGCAGCGGCTGCTTGAACGGCTGCTCGAGCAAAGGCCGCACTGCTTCGATGATCAGGGCGAAGAAGCCCTTCATATCGCAACTGCCCAGACCGACCCAGCGGCCGTCGACCTCGGTCAGTTTCAGCGGATCGGTCTGCCACAACGCGGCGTCGAACGGCACGGTGTCGCTGTGCCCGGCCAGCACCAGTCCACCAGGACCACTGCCGTAGCTGGCCAGCAGGTTGAACTTGCCGGGGCTGACCGGCTGGATATCGCAGTTGAACCCCAGGTCGCCGAGCCAGCCGGCCAGCAAGTCGATCACCTCACGGTTGGACTGGTCCAGCGCAGGCTGGGTGCAGCTCACCGACGGCGCGGCGATCAGTGCGGCGAACTGCTCCTTCAAGGACGGCAATGGCATGAGCTGGCTCCGGAAATCCCAAGATGAGCAGCATCATAGAGGCATCGGGCGAGAGGAAGGAACCGTCGTGGCGCCTCCACGCGCCCGGTCCTGTACACTGCACGGCCTTGGCAGCCAACTCTTCCTCCGGCTGCACTCCCGATCCTGGATTTTCCGGCCATGCAGAAAGAAACCGAAATCAAACTCCGCGTCAGCCGCGAAACCCTCGCCGCGCTGCGCGAGCACCCGCTCCTGAAAAAACGCAACAAAAGTGGCTGGGAACGCCGTGAGCTGATGAACCAGTACTTCGACACCCCAGAACGCGATCTGGCCCGGGCCAAAGTCGCCCTGCGCCTGCGCCGCGACGGTGACGCGGTGATCCAGACCCTCAAGACCAGCGGCCAGAGCGTCGCCGGCCTGTCCGAGCGCAACGAATACGACTGGCAACTGGCCAAGGCCAAGCTCGACCTGAAGAAACTCGACGGCGAATGCTGGCCCGACGCCCTCGCCGAGCTGGACAAAAAGACCCTCAAGCCGCTGTTCACCACCGACTTTGTCCGCGAGCGTGCAGAAATCGCCTGGGGCCGGGGCAAGACCAAGGTGGTGATCGAAGCCGCCCTGGACCTGGGCCAGGTGATTGCCGGCAAGCACAAGGAAGAAATCTGCGAGCTGGAGCTGGAACTGCGCGAAGGCGAACCGGCCGCGCTTCTGGAACTGGCCGCGGAACTGGCCCTCACCCTGCCGTTGATGCCCTGCGACATCAGCAAGGCCGAGCGCGGCTATCGCCTGTTCGATGCCGGCAGCTACTCCCTGAGCCTGCCGGCGCCACAGCTGAGCGCCGAAACCCCGCTGGACGACGCTTTCGCCGCCCTGGCCTGGCATCTGCTGGGCAGCAGCCAGCGCCTGGCCGAACAGTATCGTTTCAACGGCCACTGGCGCCTGCTGCAGGACTGGGTGGACAACCTCGCCGAACTGCGGGCCCTGGCCAGCAGCCTGGGCCAGGCCGCGCCGCGCCAGTCCACTGCCGAACTGCGCAGTGCCCTGGATGCCCTGCTGGAAGACTGGCGCCCGCTGGTGCAAGCCGGCCTCGACGATGAAGACGTGCGCAAGGCCGCGCCGGAGCAATTCATCGAAGAGCTGCAGGACGTGCGCTGGGGCCTGTTCTCCCTGAACACTTCGCGCTGGCTGCTGGCCCGCTCCTGGACTGCCGAGCGCAACACCCGTGGCAACCGCCAGGGCGCGGCGCAACTGGGCAGCTGGCTGCCACGCCTGCTGGCCGAAGAAGCCACCTCGCTGCAACTGCCGCGCTACCAGCAGCAGCCCGAAGACCTGGCCGAGCAACTGCCACGGATCGAACGCATCCAGGCCTGGTTGCACCATGCCCGCGCCGCACTGGACATCGCCGAGCTGGACCGCCTCTACGGTGAACTGAACAAGCTGGCCCAACTGGCCAACGAACCGATCACCGACGAAGCCCTCGATGCTCGCAAGCAGCAAGCCATCGCGGTGTTCCAGAACCGCGCCTGGAAGACCCTGCTGCGCCTGTAATCGCTCGCCCTCAGCGCAATACCGGCAGGCTGGTGGTGGACTTGATCTCCGACAGGGCGACGATCGAGTTCACCTCCTGAATGCCGGGCACCATGGACAGCTTCTCGAAGAAGAACCGCTCGTAGGCTTCGATATCCGCCGTCACGATGCGCAACAGGAAGTCCACCGCCCCCATCAGCACATAACACTCCAGCACCTCGGGAAAACCGCGAATGGCTTCGGTGAACTCGGTGAAGTTGGAGCGTCCATGGGCGTTGAGCTTGACCTCGGCAAAGATCTGCGTGTTCAGGCCGATCTTCTTGCGGTCGAGCAAGGTCACCTGGCCGCGAATCACCCCTTCATCCTTCATGCGCTGAATCCGTCGCCAGCAAGGCGACTGGGACAACCCCACCTGTTCGGCAATCTGGGCGCTGGAAAGCGACGCGTCGTCTTGCAGCAACGCCAGGATCCGACGATCGTAGGCATCCAGCTCGCTTTGCATAATCAACCCCCAAATTATTAAAAGTCGAATTATCTAATTCGAAAACAGGCGAATTGTCTGCATCTTAGATAAGAAAAACCCGAAACCGAATGTAAAAATTTCTCCACTGACCTGGAGACCGCCATGCCCTTTCACAGCCCCGCCCCGAGCCCTGCGACCCGCGCCGATGTCTGGAACCCCGACAATGCCCCGTGCCACGTGCACTACCAGCTGCTCGCCGATGTCGAGGCCGACGTGCTGTGCCGGGTACTCAACCATTTCGCCCTGCAGCTCCTGGTGCCGCACCGGGTCGCGGTCATCCAGCAGGACGACACGCTGCATATGGAAGTGGAGCTCGAGGGCCTGAGCTGGCACCGGGCCCGGGTGATCGGCGACAAGCTGCGCAACCTGATCAGTGTCAGCTCGGTGGAGCTGCAATTGGTGGAGGCCTCGCGCCTGCAGGCCGCTGGCTGAGGCCGGTAAAACCCTGCAACCCTTGGCCGGCGGCCATGCCGTCCGATGCGACTATTCTTGGCAGTTTGCGACCAGAGACCCGACTCTGGGCCACGCTGCCGAGGAGTCCCCATGAACGCCGCCCAGGTGTCCCCGGACCGCTGGCTGGATCTCAGCGAGCTGCTGAGTGAGCTGCTGGCCCAGCAGCGCATCAGCCAGGACGCCGCCGAACAGGCCATGAGCGCCGCTCGCCAGGGGGCCGACCCGAGCCTGCATCCTCTTGAGTTCATCGCCAGCCGGCAGTTGCCCGACCGACAGCACCCTGGGCAACACCTGGATCTGAACAGCCTCACCGCCTGGCTGGCGCGGCAGGCGGGGCAGCCCTACCTGCGCATCGATCCGTTACGGATCGACGTGGCCGGCATCACCCCCTTGATCTCCTTCGCCTTCGCCCAACGGCACAAGATCCTTGCCGTGGCGGTGGATGCCCACAGCGTTACCGTGGCCAGCGCCCAGCCCTATGTCAGGGGCTGGGAGGCCGATCTGGTCCATGTGCTCAAGCGCCCGATCCGCCGGGTCGTGGCCAGCCCGGCGGATATCCAGCGCCTGACCTTGGAGTTCTATCGCCTGGCCAAGTCGGTCAGCGGCGCCAGCAGCGAACAGAAGACCAGCGGCCCGGGCAGCTTCGAACAACTGCTCAAGCTGGGAGCCAACGATCAGGCACCGGATGCCGACGACGCCCACATCGTCAACATCGTCGACTGGCTGTTCCAGTACGCCTTCCAGCAACGGGCCAGCGACATTCATATCGAACCACGCCGCGAACACGGCACCCTGCGCTTTCGCATCGACGGTGTGCTGCACAACGTCTATCAGTTTCCGCCCCAGGTCACCCTGGCCATGGTCAGCCGCCTCAAGAGCCTGGGACGCATGAACGTCGCAGAAAAGCGCAAGCCCCAGGACGGCCGGATCAAGACCCGCCCTCCCGAAGGCAGCGAAATCGAGCTGCGCCTGTCGACCCTGCCCACGGCCTTCGGCGAAAAACTGGTCATGCGCATCTTCGATCCCCAGGTGCTGCTCAAGGACTTCGACCAACTGGGCTTTGGCGCCGACGACCTGAGCCGCTGGCAGGCCATGACCTCCCAGGCCCACGGCATCATCCTGGTCACGGGGCCCACCGGTTCGGGCAAGACCAGCACCCTCTACACCACCCTGAAGCAGCTCGCGACGCCTGAAATCAACCTCTGCACCATCGAGGACCCGATCGAGATGATCGAACCGGCATTCAACCAGATGCAGGTCCAGCCCAACATCGACCTGAGTTTTTCCAGCGGCGTACGGGCCCTGATGCGCCAGGACCCGGACATCATCATGATCGGCGAGATCCGTGATCTGGAAACAGCGGAAATGGCCATCCAGGCCGCGCTCACCGGGCACCTGGTGCTGTCCACCCTGCACACCAACGACGCCCCGGCCGCCATCAGCCGCCTGCTGGAACTGGGCGTGCCGCACTATTTGCTCAGGGCCACCCTGGTCGGGGTCATGGCCCAGCGCCTGGTACGCACCCTATGCCGACACTGCAAGGCCCCCGCCGCACTCGCCAGCGACGACTGGCAGAACCTGATCCATCCCCGGCAAGCGCCACCACCGCGCCAGAGCATGCGCGCCGTGGGCTGCGCCGAGTGTCGGGGCACCGGCTACCACGGACGCACTGCGGTCTACGAAGTCATGCCCTTGAGCGCCGCGCTCCGGGCCCTGATCCGAAGCGACCTCGATCTCGCCGATCTGCGCCGTCAGGCCGCCGAGGACGGCATGCACAGCCTGCGCCAGGCCGCCGCACGCAAACTCGCCGAAGGCCTGACCAGTTTCGAGGAGGTATTGCGGGTCACGCCGCAGAACCCGGGCGGATAACCGAGCACTCGACCAGCGGCGAACCGCGAGCGCTGGACTACGCTTCAGTTACCGCCAAAACGAGCAGGAAGCCAGGCATGAATATTCGTCAAAACATGATCGCCTCCGGGGTTCTCAGCCTACTGGCCATTGCCCTGGTGGCGGGCCTCGGTCTGTGGGGACAATCGCGCCTGGCCGGCGCCCTGCAGGACAATGAACTCAATGCCAGCGCCCTGCGCAACCACCTGGAGGCGGACATGATGCACGACGCCCTGCGGGCCGATGTGCTGGAGGCGCTCAGCAGCGAACCCGGCGACACTGCGGCCGGCGAGGAGGTGCGTAGCAGCCTGCGGGAACACGGCGACTGGTTCCGCAAGGCGCTGGCGGAAAACGCCAAACTGCCCCTGGCGCCGGATATCCGCGATGCCATCAGCGAGCTGCAGCCGGTCCTGGAGAGCTACATTCATGCCGCCGAAAGCATCGCCGAACAGGCCCTCAAGGATCCGCAGGCGGCACGCCAGCACATGCAGGAGTTTTCCCAGCGCTTCAGCGAAGTGGAATCCCGCAACACGGCACTGAGCAGCAAGATCGAAGCCAGCTCCGCCCAAACTCGCCAGGACAGTGAACATGCCGTGCGCCAGGCGGCCGGGTGGCTGATTGGCGGCAGCCTGATTGCCGCCCTGATCCTGTGCCTGCTGACCCGCCAGTTGCTCATCCGGGTACTCAAGCCCCTGGAGAAGTCCGTCGCCACCGCCCGGGCCATCGCCCAGGGCAACCTGACCACCGTCATCAGTATCGACAGCCGGGACGAAGCGGGGCAGTTGCAGCAAGCCCTGGGTGAAATGCAGGACAACCTGCGGCAGATGATCACCACCATCCGCCACGAGAGCGAGGAGCTGCGAGGACGCTCCCACAGCCTCAGCGACACCTCACTGGGCATTGCCGACGGCGCCACCGAGCAGGCCGACGGCGCCACCAACATGGCCGCCGCCATGGAACAGATGATCAGCAACATTGCCCAGGTTGCCGAGCATGCGCGCAACGCCCAGAGCATCGCCGCCCAGTCCGAATCCCTGGCCGGCAGCGGTGGCCAGGTCATCCTCGGGGTGGTGGACGGCATGAGCCACATTGCCGAAGCGGTGAACAATTCGTCCCAGAGCATCACCGCCCTGGGACAGTCCTCGGAAGAGATCCATTCGATCATCCAGGTGATCAATGGCATTGCCGAGCAGACCAATCTGCTGGCCCTGAACGCCGCCATCGAGGCGGCCCGGGCCGGCGAGGCCGGACGCGGATTTGCCGTGGTCGCCGACGAGGTGCGCAACCTGGCGGCGCGCACCGCGCAATCCACCCGGGAGATCACCGGCATGATCCAGCGCATCCGCGAAACCACCGAACAGGCGGTCAGCAGCATGCAAACCGGGGTCAGCCGGGTCAACGACGGAGTGCACATGGCCCAACAGGCGGGGACGTCGATCAACGAGATTCGCCAGGGCGCCCAGCGCTCGGCACTGATGGTGGAAGAGATTTCCCACACCATCGGCGAACAGTCCAAGGCCGGCAGCGAAGTGGCCCAGCGGGTGGAAATGATCAGCCAGGTGGCACGGCGCAACAGCCAGGCCATGCGGGACCTGACCCTCACGGTGGAGCAGATGGAAAACTCCGTGGCCACTTTGCAGACGTCGGTCACCCGCTTCCAGCTTTGAGCGGATCGAAGCGGTGTTGTGTGTCCTGATGATGCAAGGGCCCAGGTATCCCAACGCCAGAACGGGCAGCCCCCTACACTCGTGCTCGCCGTCCCCTTGAGCAATGACTGAGCAGGTGAATGTGATGCAGATCGGAAGCGTACTGTTACTTTTCGTCGCCCTGGCGGTGGCCCTGGTGTTCATGGGCTTCAAGGTCGTGCCCCAAGGCTATCAATGGACCGTGGAGCGCTTCGGCCGCTACACCAACACCCTCAAGCCGGGGCTGAACATCATCATTCCGGTGATGGACCGCATCGGTCGCAAGATCAACGTCATGGAAAGCGTGCTGGACATCCCTCCCCAGGAAGTCATCACCGCCGACAACGCCACGGTGCAAATCGACGCCGTGTGCTTCTTTCAGGTGGTCAACACGGCCCAGGCCGCCTACGAGGTCAACAACCTCGAGCACGCCATCCGCAACTTGCTGCAGACCAATATCCGCACCGTGCTCGGGTCCATGGAACTGGACGCGATGCTCAGCCAGCGTGACGGCATCAACGAGAAACTCCTGCGCACCGTCGACGAAGCCACCGCGCCCTGGGGCATCAAGATCACCCGGATCGAAATCAAGGACATCAGCCCTCCTGCCGACCTGATGGCGGCCATGTCCGGGCAGATGAAGGCCGAACGGGTCAAGCGCGCACAGATCCTCGAAGCCGAAGGCCTGCGGGCGGCGGCCATCCTCACGGCCGAAGGCAAGAAACAGGCGCAGATTCTGGAAGCCGAGGGCGAGCGCCAGGCGGCGTTCCTCGAATCCGAAGCCCGGGAGCGTCAAGCCGAAGCCGAAGCCCGGGCGACCCAGGTGGTGTCCGAGGCGATCGCCAGCGGCAACGTTCAGGCGATCAACTACTTCGTGGCGCAAAAGTACATCGATGCCCTGGGCAAGCTGGCGGCGGCCAACAACAGCAAGGTGATTCTGATGCCGCTGGAGGCCAGTCAGGTGATCGGCGCCGTGGGCGGCATTGGCGAAATCGTCAAGGCCACGTTCGACGGCAAGAAAGGCTGAGGCACGCACCATGCTGGCATACCTGCAAACCCTGTCGTTCTGGGACTGGCTCGCCCTGGGCACCCTCCTGCTGATCTTCGAGGTGTTCGGCGCCGGCGGCTACCTGCTGTGGATCGGACTGGCAGCCGCTTTCGTCGGGGCCCTGACCTTCCTGATTCCCGGGCTGTCCTGGGAGGTGCAGTTTTTCCTGTTCGGCCTGCTGTCGGTGCTGACGGCCCTGTACTGGTGGCGACGCCAGCGCAGCGTGGTCCGCCCCAGCGACCAGCCGAACCTGAACCTGCGGGGCCAGGAACTGATCGGCAAGACCTTCGTCGTGCACCAGGCGATCATCGACGGCCGCGGCCGGATCAAGGTCGCCGACGGGGTGTGGATCGCCAAGGGCGCCGACGCGCCGGTGGGGGCCCGGGTGCGGGTGATAGGCCAGGAGGGCGCCGTCCTGCTGGTCGAAAACCTTGACTGACGGGTCACGGAACTCCGCTGGGGTATCTAGAATCAAACTGTGCAGATACCCCCCAGTTGGAGTCACCCATCATGCGTCTGAAAATAGCTGTCGCCACCCTTGCCCTGCTTTCCCTTCCCGTTGGTTCGGCAATGGCCGACACCTTCTGGCGTAACGTCATTTCCTCCGGTGCCACCACCGGTTCCACCTACCTGACCTTCAAGGATCACAAACTGATCGTCGCCGCGCAGGACGACGCCGGTAGCTTCGTGGCCAGCGAAGGCAGCATCCGCGGCCCTTACCTGGAAGCCGCCATGCAGAAAGTCCGCGCCGACAACCCCGGCCTCAAAGCCACCGACATGGAACTGGCCAACGCCATCCTGGCCAAGAACGCCGTCGCCCAGGAGTAAGAACCGGCCCGGGAATCGCCGAACAGCAACGCCGACCTCTGGGTCGGCGTTTTTTTGCCCGGACAACGGCCTATACGGGGGTCGAAGCCCGAGACACGGCAGCCAGGCCGGCCAGGGCGTAACTCATCATGTGCTCGATCAACGCCGGCGGATCGAGCGCCAACCCGGGCAACACATGGCGCGTCAGCGGCTCATGGGCAATCAGCAGGAACAGGCAGGGCGCAAACACGCTGACCGCGCTGCGCAGCGTGGCCGGGTCGTCCGGTGGCAATTGCATGATCTGCCCGAGAATGTTGCGCACGATCTGCGCCTTGGGAAAGGCCTGCTGCTCCAGCACCTCCGGCAACACCGACGAGGGCGACAGCAGCTCGCGGGTCAGCACCTTCAGCGCCCAGCCCTCGCGCTGGTTGGCCAGCCCCTCGATCAGCACGGTGATGATGGCTCGCAGCTTGTCCTCGGCACGGTCCTGGCTCTCGCTCAGGGTGATCATGGTCTCGATCCGCAGCAGGCGGTCATGGGCCTCGCGCAACACCGCCCGATACAGGCCGTCCTTGTTCTCGAAGTGATAATTGACCGAGGCGTTGTTGGCCTTGGAGTTCTCGCAGATCTGCTTGCTGGTGGTGTTGGCGTACCCCAGCTCGGCAAACAGCTGGCCGGCCGTTTCCAGGATCTGCTGGCGAGTCGCCTGACCATCCTGGCGCGGTGCACGGGCCGCAGGCGTCTGCGGGGAAGCGGAAAGAGCCATGGCTTTCTCACTAAGTTAAATTCAAATTTGACTTTTGTTTATGCACTGCTTAGCTACAAAGCGCCAGTTTCTCGTGCAACCACGTTTGAGGGAGTACAGGAAGATGCCGGCCACTCGTCTAGTCAAGCCAAAGGATATCAGCATGGAAGCGCGCGTCATGACCCCCTTCACCTACTTCTCCCTGCCCATGCAGAAGCTGTTCCTACGCAACCAGGCCGCGGTCAGGAACAAGCCCTATGCCAAATATTTCCGCTCGGAAATGCGCGTGCCGCTGTCCGCCGTGCGCAAGATCCAGCAAGGCCCCATGGACCTCAAAGACACCCTGACCCCGAGTGTGGAGGACATCAATCGCCTGCTCGACCCGGACTTCGTCAGCGAAGAATCCGGCTACGCCCTGCTGCCGGGCCCGATGGCCTATGTGCAGAGCCGCAAGTTCTTCCCCGGCTGCAGCGCGCAGATGTTCAAGTGGTGGTTCATGTGGCACCCCGCGGAAGCGGAGCGCTACACCCTGTGGTTCCCCTACGCTCACGTGAGCAATCCATGCGTGAACCACCAGCGCTTGGGTGACGCGTCCTTGAGTTTCGAAGAGCGTTTGTACGGCAACACCTTCTGCGCCTCGGAATATGTCGGCGACCGCCTGATGCACCTGCATATCGATTTCAAGGAGCCGGCCAGCCTGGGCCTGGACGCCGACCTGTATCGCGAAGCGAAAATCGATGGCAGCGTCAGCGCCCTGATGAGTCTGGCCGAACATCCGCAGGTGCCGGTGTCACTGATGGTGCATCTGTTCAAGGAGGTCCCGGGCGGCATGTACCTGACCAGCCGCTACTGGGTCGGTTCGCACCCGTCGATGGCCCGCTTTCCCGGGGCAGAAAAAGCCTCGGCGCTGCTCAAGGAGAGTGGTTTCGGCGAAGCCGAGCTGGAAACCCTGGCCTATGAGTTCGCCGTTCACGACATGTGCGAGTTCAATCACCTGGCCAGCTTTCTGCCGGACCTGTATCGCGAGTTCGGTACCGCTTCAGCCTGAGAGTCCCATGTCATTGAGCCCGCATCATGTGCGGGCTCAATGCTGTAAAGGGATCAACGTTGTGCGCCAGAACAGACACCGTTGATCAGTAAATCAGTGAATTCCTCAATATCCTGTTCTGCAGTCAACTGCTCAGTCAGCAACCGATACCAGCAAAAACCGAAAATCATATCGAGCAGCAATTCGCGATTGGTGTCCTTGGGCAGCTCACCATTGCTGATGGCATTTTCCACCAGCTTTTTCGGCATCTCCCTTCTGCGCTCCATGAACTGATCCTTGAGCTGAGTCAGCGTCGCAGGATCCAGCTGGGCCTCGGCAATGACACAGCGAAACGCCTCGCCGCAAATGGTTTCCCGCCAGACTTTCCAGAGATTACGCAGCAAAAAGTCGAGATCGGCCTTGAACGAGCCGAGATCAGGAAACTTTCTCACCTGCTCGCTCTCGTTTTCATAGACTTCCGCGATCAACGCCGCTTTGTTCGACCACCACCGATAGATCGTCGGTTTGCTGGCACCCGCCCGGCGTGCGACCGACTCAATGCTGAGCCCGGAATAACCGCATTCCTTGAGGATCTCGATGGTGGAACTGAGGATGGCTTTGTGGGTATGCGGACTTCGCAAAGAGCCGATGGAGCTGCGAGATGGGGTACGAGCCACAATAAAAAATCTCCAGGCAGGGCGCTTGACAAACGCAACGCAGGGTATAGGATTCCCTCGAATCGAAATGAAACGGTCCGTTTCGTTTCATTCTTGAAAGAATCATGAAATTCTTGCACCGATCCATCTAGTTCTTGAAATTTCTCGTAAGGGTTGAGCGGATCAGGCCTTGTAACTCTGAGTTCCTCGAATTCGAGACTTGAAGCCTTTCCTCTCAAGAGACTGGATCGTCTGAAATTATTATTAAACGAAACGTTCCGTATCATAGCACAGAGAGGTGAAGAAAAACAGCTTTCGAGTGGGTTTTCCCCTCTTTGGAGCCTGCTGCAAAAACCCTCTGGGCTGAGGGTTTACGCGGTGCTGGCCAGAGTCGGGCAGCAAAAACTGTTTTCCGTATGTTTCAAGGGTGCTTCTGAGCAAGCACGACCCAGTTTTCTCAAAAAGAATGGAATCAAGAGGAAAATGAACGTGAAAAAAGTAGGCATTGTCAGCTATGGCGCGGCTGTTCCGGTATGCCGTCTCAAAGTTCAGGACGTCATCAACGTCTGGAAAAACACTGATCTGAAGCTGGTAGAGGAAAACCTCGGCGTCAGCGCAAGAGCGGTGCTGCAGCCGGATGAAGATGTCATCACCCTCGGCGTGCAAGCAGCGCAACGGGCCCTGGACAAAGTCCCCGGCCATGAGCTCCAGGCCCTCTATCTGGGCACCTGCACCAACCCCTACGATTCACGTGCCTCGGCCTCGATCATCCTGGAAATGCTCGGCAGCGGTTACGACGCCTATTGCGCCGACGTCCAGTTCGCCGGCAAGTCCGGTACTTCCGCCCTGCAGATCTGCCAGGCCCTGGTGGGATCCGGCATGACCAGCAGCGCCCTGGCCATCGGCGCCGACACCATCAACCGCAATACCGCACCCGGCGACCTGACCGAGTCCTATGCCGGGGCCGGAGCCGCGGCATTGCTGATCGGCAATCAGAACGTCATCGCCGAGTTCGACGCCAGCTTCTCCTGCGCCGCCGATATCGCCGACAACATCCGCCCCCAAGGCGATCGCTACATCCGTTCCGGAATGGGCCTGGGCTCGGACAAGAACAGCATCGGCCTGGAAGACCAGACCCGCCGCGCCGCCGAAGGCCTGATGGCCAAGCTGCATACCAGCGCCGCCGACTATGACTACGTGGTGTTCCAGCAGAACCTGGTGTCCACGCCCTATTCCCTGGGCAAGCACCTGGGCTTCAGCACCAAGCAGATCGAACCGGGCATCTATGCCGGCGATGTGGGCGACACTGGCTCCGCCAGCCCGCTGCTCGGCCTGATCAACGTGCTGGACCAGGCCCGTCCAGGGCAGAAGATCCTCATGGTGTCCTATGGTTTCGGGGCCGGCAGTGACGCCATCGCCCTGACCGTCACCGACGCCATCGAGCAGTACCAGAAGCACAACAAACCCCTGCGCGAACTGCTCGAAGCCAAGACCTACGTCGATTACGGCACCTCCATCAAGTACGAATTCAAGTACCTGCGGGCTGACTACGCCCTGACCGCCTATCTCTGATTACGCCTGTCTACGCAAGGAGCATGCACATGTGCGCACGTCGTGTTGCAATCGTTTCGGCCGCCTATACGCCGAAGCCCGGAAGTTCACGAGTTCGGCAGACGTTCAAGGAAATGATCGTCGAGTCCGCCTATAAAGCCCTCAAGGACGCCAAGATGCACCCCCGGGAAATCCAGGGGGTCGCCTACGGCTATCACGGTGAAGGCATTTCCGAATATGGCGGCCTGGGGCCGACCATTTCCGACGCCCTGGGCATCAGTCCGGCGCCGACCTTCATGAGCACCGCCAACTGCACCAGCAGTTCGGTGTCGTTCCAGATGGGTCACCAGATGGTGGCATCCGGTGAGTACGACATCGTCCTGTGCGGTGGCTTCGAGAAAATGACCGATCACTTCAACTACGCCGAGTACATCGGCTCCAGCACTGAATGTGAATACGATTACTTCCTCGGCATCTCCCATACCGACGCCTTCGCCCTGGCCACCGCCGAGTACTTCCAGAAGTTCGGCTACGCCGGTCGCGAGGCTGATGTACTGGCCACATTTGGCCGGCAGATGCGCATCTATGCCCACAACACCCCGACCGCCACCCGCTATGGCCAGCCGATTCCCACCCTGGAAGCGCTGAAGAACAGCGAAGCCTGCGGTTCGATGCTGGCCTGGGGCGAAGCCAGTGGCTGCGCGATCCTGGTGGCCGAGCACCTGGCCCACAAGTACACCGACAAACCGGTGTTCGTGCGAGGCTGCGCCTACACCGGGGTCTCCCACTACTTCGGCACACGCTTTCACAACCCGACCCTGCACCATCCGGGCCTGCCCAAGGACGTGGGCATGGCCGTCTCGGCCAACTCCATCGCCTGCGCGGAAATTGCCTACAAGAAAGCCGGGATCACCGCCAAGGACATCGACGTGGCCCAGGTCTACGACCTGCTCGGCGCCGGGCTGATCCAGATGGAATCCATGGGCATCTGCGGCAAGGGCCAGGCCGGCGACTTCGTGCTCGAAGGCGGCATCGCCCTGGACGGCCAACTGCCGCTGAACACCGACGGCGGCAACATCGGCCGCGGCCACGCGTCCGGCTGCGACGGCATCCTGCACATCACCGAGCTGTTCCGGCAGCTGAGGGGTGAATCCGACAACCAGGTCAAGGGCGCACGCATCGGCGTGTCGCAGAACCTTGGCGGTTATGCGGCGCACAACTCAGTGATTGTCCTCTCGAACGACTAAGGAGCCCGGACCATGTCCATGTACCCAGAACAGATCCACAGAATGACCACTGCCAGCATGCTTCGCGAATGGCGCGAGCATGGCGGCAAATACCGCCTCGAAGGCAGCCAGTGTGAAGAATGCAACGAGATCTTCTTCCCCCGGCGTACCGTCTGCGGCGCCTGCAACTCCCTGAGCGTGAAGCCTTACCGCTGCAAGCGCACGGGCAAGATCGAAGTCATGGCCCACGCCGAGAACCCGGTCCTGGCCGCCATGGGTTATGGCGAAACCGTGCCGCGCATGATGGCCATGGTGCGCCTGGATGACGGTCTGGTGATCGCCTCGGAAATCGTCGACGTCTGCGACCCGCAACAGCTGAAAGTCGGCGCGCCGGTGCGCATGGTGATTCGCAAGCACGTGCGCGAAAGCAACCTGGCCTGGCAATACGCTTATAAGTTCGTACTGGATATATAAGTTGTTGTTCAAGGTGCCTTTATATAAGGCACCTTGAAGTTAGCCATTAAAATAAAATCCAACTTAAAAGTTACATCAACGGCCGCTTCACGCCTCGAAGTTGCCTTAAGGTCCTGATTTCCTTTAGGGCCTACAGATTCCTGTGCCTATGAACGGGGACTTTCCCCACCCTTAACTTATTGGCTTACTTAGAGCCAAGGACCCATCATGTCTACTCTTTGCCTCCCACACGTCATGTTTCCGCAACACAAGATCACTCAACAACAGATGATTGATCACCTGGAGAACCTGCACGGCGACCATCCGCGCATGGCCCTGGCCAAGCGCATGATCGCCAACACCGAAGTCAACGAGCGCCATCTGGTGCTGCCGATCGACGAACTGGCGGTGCACACCGGCTTTACCCACCGCAGCATCGTCTACGAGCGTGAAGCCCGGCAGATGTCGTCCGCTGCGGCGCGCCAGGCCATCGAGAATGCCGGCTTGCAGATCAGCGACATCCGCATGGTGATCGTCACCTCCTGCACCGGCTTCATGATGCCGTCGCTGACCGCGCACCTGATCAACGACCTCGGCCTGCCCAACTCCACCGTGCAACTGCCCATCGCCCAGCTGGGCTGCGTTGCCGGCGCCGCGGCCATCAACCGGGCCAACGATTTCGCCCGGCTCGATGCGCGCAACCACGTGCTGATCGTGTCCCTGGAGTTCTCTTCGCTGTGCTATCAGCCGGACGACACCAAGCTGCACGCCTTCATCTCCGCGGCCCTGTTCGGCGATGCGGTGTCGGCCTGCGTGCTGCGCGCCGATGACCAGGCCGGCGGCTTCAAGATCAAGAAGACCGAGTCGTTCTTCCTGCCCAAGAGCGAGCACTACATCAAGTACGACGTGAAGGACACCGGCTTCCACTTCACCCTCGACAAGGCGGTGATGAACTCCATCAAGGATGTGGCGCCGGTGATGGAGAAGCTCAACTACGACAGCTTCGAACAGAACTGCGCGCACAACGACTTCTTCATCTTCCACACCGGCGGCCGCAAGATCCTCGACGAACTGGTGATGCACCTGGACCTGGCCTCGAACCGGGTGGCGCAATCGCGCAGCAGCCTGTCGGAAGCCGGCAACATCGCCAGCGTGGTGGTGTTCGACGTGCTCAAGCGCCAGTTCGATTCCAATCTGAATCAGGGCGACATCGGCCTGCTGGCGGCCTTTGGCCCGGGCTTTACCGCAGAAATGGCGGTGGGCGAGTGGACCGCCTGAGGTAGCGCCCTGCGTCTGTCCGACCCGAGGTTGCCGGGCTGCATGGCCACCTCGGGTCGCACCCTCACGGCGCACCGCGCCGGGTTCATGGTTTCACAAGGAAGCTGAGCGATGAACGCTGGAATACCAACCACGGCTGCCGACAGCCGTTACGAAAGAACCATGGTGCTGCTGCTGTCACTGAGCTTCGGGCTGGTGGGGCTGGACCGCTTCATCATCCTGCCGCTGTTCCCGGTGATCATGCACGACCTGCAACTGGACTATCAGGACCTGGGCTACCTGTCCGCCGCACTGGCCTTCACCTGGGGACTGTCCGCCCTGGGCATGGGCAGCGTGATCGAGCGCCTGGGTACCCGCCGCGTGCTGGTGATCTCCATCACCGTACTGTCGCTGCTGTCCGGCTTCTCCGCGCTGGCCACCGGGGTACTCGGGCTGGTCATCTTGCGCGGGCTGATGGGCATCTGCGAAGGCGCCTTCACCCCGACCAGCATCATTGTCACCAACGAAGTCTCGCGCCCCGACCGGCGCGGACTGAACCTGGGCATCCAGCAGGCGCTGTTTCCGATTCTCGGCCTGTGCCTGGGGCCGCTGATCGCTGCCGGCCTGCTGCAACTGACCGGTTCCTGGCGTGCGGTCTTCGCCATCATCGCCCTGCCCGGCCTGCTCCTGGCCGGCTACCTGTGGAAGGCCTACCGGCCGCTGCCGGCAACGCCCCGTACAGGGGCCGACGCCAGCGCCGGGCGCCAATGGCTGGCGGCCTTCAAGAGCGGCAACGTCAGCCTGAACATCCTCATCATGTTCTGCATCCTCACTTGCCAGTTCGTGCTTTGCGCCATGCTGCCCAGCTACCTGACCGACCATCTGCACCTGCAGAACCTGTCCATGGCCCTGGTCATCTCGGCCATCGGCCTGGGCGGCTTCATCGGCCAGCTGATCATTCCCGGCCTGTCCGACCGCCTCGGGCGCAAGCCGGTGGTGTCGATGTGCTTCATGACCAGCAGCACCCTGGTGGGCCTGCTGATCGTCAGCCCGGCGATTCCCTGGCTGCTGTTCCTGCTGCTGTTCCTGCTGTCGTTTTTCAATTTCAGCCTGATCTGCATGACGGTCGGCCCGCTGACCAGCGAATCCGTGGCCCCCGCCCTGTTGCCGACGGCGACCGGGATCGTCGTGGGTTTCGGCGAGATCCTCGGCGGCGGATTGTCCCCGGCGGTGGCCGGGTTTGCCGCCAGCCATTTCGGCCTCCCGTCGATCCTGTACGTGGCCCTGAGCGGCAGCCTGGCCGGCCTGTTCCTGTCATTGCTGCTCAAGGACAGTGCGCGCCAGCCCCAACGCGCGCTGGCCTCCGGGCCGTTGCCTATCCTCCCCGCCCGCTTGCCCCTCAAGGACTAGAGAATCATGGACGATTACCTGCTGTTGCTGGATGTCTGCCACAAGGATCAGCGCGCCATCGGGCTGTTCGATTTTCACAATGGCCAGAGCCTGCGCGCCCTTTCCGAACATGGCGGACTGTACGAAACCCTGCAGTTCTGCGCCCGTCGCCATCTGAGCTGGAGCGAGCACCTGCGCAGCCTCCCGGCCCATCCCCGGCTGCCTGTCGAAGGCCTTGCGCAAGGACCGCTGCGTCCGCCGCTCAAGCCCAGCGACAACCTGCTGGCCCAGGTCTGCGAGGTCACCCTGAACACCCCGCACACGCACCAGGGCTGGTTCTACAAGGGCAACGGCAACCTGCTCAAGACCGATGGCGAGGCGCTGACGATCCCCTACCACGCCCTGAGCATCAGCAGTCAACCGGGGGTGGTCTGCGTGTACCTGGTGGATCACTTCAAGCAACTGCGGTTTGTCGGATTCAGCCTGGGCCAGGACATCCACGACCCGCTGCTGAGCCGCCAGGACGCCAGTTCCTGCGCGCAATCGCGGCTGCGCCAATGCGCCATCACCCCGGCGCTGATCCTTGGCGAACTGCAGCACAGCCTGTCACTCAATGTCCGGGTGGAACGCCAGGGCGCGCAGTTGTCCTACCTCAGCTACCACCTGGATCTGCAGAACTGGTGGGCGATCCGCAAGTACTCCCAGACGTTCCTCGAACAGCACGAGCAGTTCCTGCAACCGGGCATGGTCCACTATGTGTTCCACAGCGCCAGCCGGCGCGAGAACGAACTGCAGTTGCAGCACGGCGACTGGCTGGACCTGGACTGCCCGGAGCTGGAGCTGGGCCTGAGCAACCAGGTCAGCGAGGAAGAGCTGCTGCACCTCTACCCCCTGGAGAGCCAGCCACACAGGGGCCGCGCCCACGGCACCCGCCCGACGCGGCTACGCCAGCACTACTGAGGCGGACTCAGCGATAGGCCGCCACCGGGACACAGGCACAGAACAGGTTGCGGTCACCGTAGACGTTGTCCACCCGGTTCACCGTCGGCCAGTACTTGTGGGCCCGCGTGTGGGCACTGGGCAGCACCGCCTGTTCGATGCTGTAAGGCCGCTCCCAGGTCCCGGCGATATCCGCCAGGGTATGGGGCGCGCCCTTGAGCGGATTGTCCTCGGCCGGCCAGTTGCCCTCCTGGACCTGGGCGATCTCGGCGCGGATGCTCAGCATGGCCTCGACAAAGCGATCCAGCTCGGCCTTGGACTCGCTTTCGGTGGGTTCCACCATCAAGGTGCCCGGCACCGGGAACGACATGGTCGGGGCATGGAAACCGTAGTCCATCAGGCGCTTGGCCACATCCTCCTCGCTGATGCCGGTCAGGGCCTTGAGCGGTCGCAGGTCGAGAATGCATTCATGGGCCACCCGGCCATTACGCCCGCTATAGAGCACCGGGAAGGCCCCGCTCAGCTGATCGGCGAGGTAATTGGCGGCCAGAATCGCCACTTCGCTGGCATCCGCCAGTTGCGGCCCCATCAGGGCGATGTACATCCAGCTGATGGGCAGGATGCTGGCGCTGCCCCAGGGCGCCGCGCTGACCGCGCCGTTGTCCGCCAGCGGTCCGTCGATCGGCACCACCGGGTGATTGGCGACAAAGGGCGCCAGATGGGCGCGCACGCCGATCGGCCCCATGCCCGGCCCACCACCGCCGTGGGGAATGCAGAAGGTCTTGTGCAGGTTCATGTGGGAGACGTCGGCGCCGATGTCCGCCGGCCTGGCCAGGCCCACCTGGGCGTTGAGGTTGGCGCCATCCATGTACACCTGGCCGCCGTGGCTGTGGATAACTTCGCAGACCTGGCTGATGCCCTCCTCATAGACACCGTGGGTCGACGGATAAGTCGCCATCAGGCAGGACAGGCGATCGCCGGCTTCGGCAGCCTTGGCCTTCAGGTCCTGGAGATCGACGTTGCCGGACTCGTCGCACTCGACGATCACCACCTGCATCCCGGCCATCTGCGCCGACGCCGGATTGGTGCCATGGGCCGAGGCCGGTATCAGGCAGATGTGCCGCCCGCCTTGCTGGCGGCTCTCGTGGTAGCGACGAATCGCCAGCAACCCGGCGTACTCGCCCTGGGCCCCGGAGTTGGGCTGCATGCAGACCGCATCGAAACCGGTGATGGCGCACAGCCAACGCTCCAGCTCCTCGATCATCAAGGTGTAACCGACGGCCTGCTCCCGCGGGGCGAAAGGGTGCAGGTTGGCGAATTCCGGCCAAGTGATGGGGATCATCTCGCTGCTGGCGTTGAGCTTCATGGTGCAGGAGCCCAGGGGGATCATCGATTGGTTGAGCGCCAGGTCCTTGTTCTCCAGCTGCTTGAGGTAGCGCAGCATCCGGGTTTCGCTGTGATGGCCGTTGAACACCGGATGGGGCAGGCAGGGGCTGCGCCGCAGCAGTTCGTCGGGCAGTCCCGACTCCAGCGCCTCGGCGTCCAGTTCAGCGACGTCCAGCCCGTGGTCGGCACCGAGAAACACATCCAGCAACCGGGCCACGGTGGTTTCGTCGCAGGTTTCATCCAGGCTCAGGCCCAGCCGGCCGCGCCCGAGAATCCGCAGGTTGATCTGCAGCGCCCTGGCGCTCTCGATGATCGCCGTCTGGCTGCCCCCGACCTCCAGGGTCAGGGTGTCGAAGAAGTGCCGGTTGACCCGGGTGATCCCCTTGCGCTCAAGGCCGGCGGCGAGAATGCAGGTCAGCCGGTGCACCCGCTGGGCAATGCGCTTGAGCCCCGCCGGACCGTGATAGACCGCATAGAAGCCGGCGATGTTGGCCAGCAGCACCTGGGCGGTGCAGATGTTGGAGTTGGCCTTTTCGCGACGAATATGTTGCTCGCGGGTTTGCAGGGCCATGCGCAGCGCCACCTGGCCCCGGGCATCCTTGGACACGCCGATGATGCGCCCGGGCATGGCGCGCTTGTACTCGTCACGGCAGGCGAAAAACGCCGCATGCGGACCGCCGTAGCCCATGGGCACGCCGAAGCGCTGGGAGGAACCCAGCACCACGTCGGCCCCCAGCTCGCCGGGCGGGGTCAGCAACAGCAGGCTGAGCAGATCGGCAGCGACACAGGCCAGGGCCTGCTGTGCGTGCAGGTGGTCGATCAGCGGCCGCAGATCGACGATCTCGCCGTGGGTATCCGGGTATTGCAACAGCGCGCCGAACACCTGGTGCGCGGGCAAGTTATCCACAGCGTCGACGATCAGTTCGAAGCCAAACCCTTCGGCCCGGGTACGCACCACGGAAATGGTCTGCGGATGGCAGTGTTCATCGACAAAGAACAGATTGCTTTTGGACTTGGTCACGCGCTTGGCCAGGGCCATGGCTTCGGCGGCCGCCGTCGCCTCGTCGAGCAATGAAGCGTTGGCCAGGTCGAGGCCGGTGAGGTCGATGGTCATCTGCTGGAAGTTGAGCAGCGCTTCGAGCCGGCCCTGGGCGATTTCCGGCTGGTAGGGCGTGTAGGCGGTGTACCAGCCGGGGTTCTCCAGCACGTTGCGCAGGATCACGGTGGGCGTCAGGGTGCCGTGATAGCCCATGCCGATCAGACTGGTCCAGACCTGGTTCTGCGCGGCATAGCCCTTGAGCCGGGCCAGGGCGGCCTGTTCATCCAGCGCCGGTGGCAGCTCCAGGGGGCGGTTGAAGCGGATTCCCGGCGGCACGGTCTGCTCGATCAGCTCGGTGCGGCTGCCCAGCCCGAGGCTGGCGAGCATCGCCTGCTGCTCCTCGGCATCGGGACCCAGGTGCCGGTTGAGAAAAGCGTTGGGCTCGCGTAACTGGCTCAGGGATGGCGACTGGGACATGGCAGGCTCTCCGATAAGCGGCGCTCAGCGTCGATGCAACAGGGTGCAAAGCAGCATAGCAGCCGATTCCACCGCTCGACGCACTGGCGTCCCGAGGCAATCGGTACCATCATGCAGGGCGTTCGCGCGCCAGCCCCGGCGCGCCTCAACCCTGCTTCCATCGTCCGCTTATCGGGTGTCCCACTGTCATGAGCCAACTGCCATTCCTGCCGTTCTCCAAACCCACCATCGATGAATCCACCATCGCCGCCGTCGGCGAAGTGCTGCGTTCGGGCTGGATCACCAGCGGTCCCAAGGTCCAGGCTTTCGAAGCCCAGCTTTCGGAGTTCTTCGGCGGACGCGCGGTACGCACCTTCAACTCCGGCACCTGCACCATGGAGATCGCCCTGCGCATCGCCGGCATAGGCCCCGGGGATGAAGTCATCACCACGCCGATTTCCTGGGTTGCCACCGCCAACGTGATTCTCGAAGTGGGCGCCACGCCGGTGTTCGCCGACATCGATCCGGTCACCCGCAACATCGACCTGGCCCAGGTCGAAGCGGCGATCACCCCGCGCACCAAGGCCATCATCCCGGTGTTCCTGGCCGGCTTGCCGGTGGACATGACTCGCCTGTACGCCCTGGCCCAGAAACACGGCCTGCGGGTGGTGGAAGACGCGGCCCAGGCCCTGGGCTCCAGCTGGAATGGCCAGCGCATCGGCGCCGCTGGCGACTTCGTGTCCTTCAGCTTCCAGGCCAACAAGAACGTCACTTCGTCCGAGGGCGGCTGCCTGGTACTCAATACCCCGGAGGAAGTGCGCCTGGCGGAGAAGTACCGCCTGCAAGGCGTGACCCGCAGCGGCTTCGACGGCCTGGACGTGGACGTGCTCGGCGGCAAGTTCAACATGACCGACGTGGCCGCGGCCATCGGCCTCGGGCAGTTTGCCCATATCGAGGCGATCACCGCCCATCGCCGTGAGCTGGCCCGGCACTACTTCGAATGCTTCGGCAGCGACTTCGAGGCCCGCTATGGCGCCCAGCTACCGCCGGCGGATTTCAGCAACAGCAACTGGCACCTGTTCCAGCTGGTGCTGCCGGAGCGCAAAGACGGCAAGCCGGCCCGCGCCACCTTCATGGAGCAGATGCAGGAACGGGGGATCGGCATCGGCTATCACTACCCGCCGATTCATTTGCTGAGCCTGTACCGCGAGCGCGGTTTCAAGGAAGGGATGTTCCCGGTGGCGGAACGGGTCGGTCGACTGATCGTCTCGTTGCCGATGTTCACGGCCATGAACAAGGCCGACGTGGAACGTGCGGTGGCGGCCGTAAAAGAGGTGTTGCAGGCTTAAGCACCTGCGCGGGCCAGCCCGCTCCTGCAAAAACGGGAGCGGGCCTGCCTGCAGGAATGCCTTACTCGCCGATGGCGGCCTTGTAGCCGGCGGCGTCCAGCAGTTTCTCCAGATCGGCCGGGTTGCTTGGCTTGAGCTTGAAGATCCAGGCGTCGTAAGGCTCGCTGTTGAGCAGCTCGGGGCTGGTGCTCAGCTCTTCGTTGACCGCGATCACCTCGCCGGCAACCGGCGCATAGATGTCGGAAGCGGCTTTCACCGACTCCACCACACCGGCCTGGTCCCCTGCGCCAAACACGTTGCCGACTTCGGTCAGCTCGACGAACACCACGTCGCCCAGGGCTTCCTGAGCGTGGTCGCTAATACCCACGGTCACGCTGCCGTCGGCTTCCAGACGGGCCCATTCGTGACTATCGGCAAAACGCAGGTGGGCAGGGATATCGCTCATGTTCTGTGTCCTCAAGAAGAAGTGTCAGCGGCGCAATGCCGGCTGGAAATAGTTAGATCAAGGTCTTGCCGTGGCGCACGAAGGTCGGTTTGACCACCCGGACCGGGTACCACTTGCCGCGGATTTCCACTTCGGCACGGTCGGCGGTGGCCATCGGCACCCGCGCCAGTGCGATCGATTTACTCAGCGTAGGGGAGAAACTACCACTGGTGATCTCACCTTCGCCAACATCCGCGATGCGAACCACCTGATGCGCGCGCAAAACCCCACGCTCCTCCAGCACCAGGCCCACCAGTTTGTGCTTCACCCCGGATGCTCGCTCGGCCTCCAGGGCCGTGCGCCCGATGAATTTGCGCGAGGAAGGCTCCCAGGCAATGCTCCAGGCCATGTTTGCCGCCAGGGGCGAGACATCCTGGTGAATATCCTGACCGTAGAGGTTCATGCCGGCTTCCAGGCGCAGGGTATCCCGAGCGCCCAGGCCGATGGGCGAGATCCCCGCGCCCACCAGGTCGTTGAAGAAGCCCGGCGCCTGGTCGGCGGGCAGGACAATCTCCAGACCGTCCTCGCCGGTATAGCCGGTGCGGGCAATGAACCAGTCGCCGTCGCTGCCGGCTTCGAATGGCTTGAGCTGCTGGATCAGGGTGCCGCGGGACTGGGTCACCAGCTCGGCAATCTTGTGCCGCGCCTGGGGCCCCTGGATGGCCAGCATCGCCAGTTCCGGGCGCTCGCGCAGTTGCACCTGGAACTCGCCCAGTTGCGCCTGCATCCAGGCCAGGTCCTGATCACGCGTGGCGGCGTTGACCACCAGACGGTAAGCGTCTTCGAGGCGATAGACGATCATGTCGTCAACGATGCCGCCGCGCTCATTGAGCATGGTGCTGTACAAGGCCTGGCCAGGGTGCTGCAAACGTTCGACATCATTGGCCAGCAAGTGCTGGAGCCAGACCTTGGCCTGAGCGCCGCTGACATCGATCACGGTCATGTGGGATACATCGAACACACCGCAATCACGTCGCACCTGATGGTGCTCCTCGACCTGCGAACCGTAATGCAAAGGCATATCCCAACCGCCAAAATCGACCATTTTCGCGCCGAGGGCGAGATGCAGGTCATACAGAGGCGTACGCTGTCCCATGGGTTTCTCCTTCCGGGCGTGGCGAGGGTGCGGACTGGCGCTGCTAGGGTGAAAGCCTTGAAATAGATGGCTTGCAGCCGACTTCAGCGTCCCGGCCAAACAACAGGCCGCACCGAATGCCGCGCATTGTAGCTGCAAGGTGCAAGGCTGGCACCTAACCGATTCGATGGGCCGAGCGGCGGATCAGGCCAATCACCGGCAGCAGGCCAACCAGCACCAGGGTCAGCGCCGGCAACGACGCCCGGGCCCACTCCCCTTCGCTGGTCATCTCGAAGATCCGCACCGCCAGCGTGTCCCAGCCGAACGGGCGCATCAGCAGGGTGGCGGGCATTTCCTTGAGCACATCGACGAACACCAGCAGGGCGGCGCTCAAGGTCCCGGGCAGCAACAGCGGCAGATACACTTTGAAAAACAGTCGCGGCCCACCCACCCCCAGACTGCGCGCGGCTTCGGGCAGCGACGGGCGAATCCGCTCCAGGCTGTTTTCCAGCGGTCCGTAGGCCACAGCGATGAAGCGCACCAGGTAGGCCAGCAGCAGGGCCGAGAGACTGCCCAGCAACAGCGGCTTGCCGGCCCCGCCCAACCAGCCGGACAACGGGATCACCAGTTCGCGATCCAGGTAACTGAAGGCCAGCATGATCGACACCGCCAGCACCGAACCGGGCAAGGCGTAGCCCAGGTTGGCCAGGCTGACCCCGGCGCGGATTCCCCGGGTCGGCGCCTGGCGACGGGCGAAGGCCAGCAGCAGGGCCACGCTGACAGTGATCAACGCCGCCATGCCCCCCAGGTACAGGGTATGCACGATCAATCCGGCGTAGCGCTCGTCCAGATCGAAGCGCCCGCGCTGCCAGAACCACGCCAGCAGCTGCAGCAGCGGAATCACGAAGGCGCAAGCAAAGACCAGAAGGCACCAGCCCGTGGCCGCCACGGCCTTGATCCCCCGCAGGTGATACAGGGCCTTGCCCCGGGGCCGCTCGTTGCCGGTGCGGCTGGCGCCCCGCGCGCGACGCTCGCCGTACAGCACCAGCATCACCGCCAGCAGCAACAGGCTGGCCAGCTGCGCTGCGCTGGAAAGGCTGAAGAAGCCATACCAGGTCTTGTAGATGGCGGTGGTGAAGGTGTCGAAGTTGAACACAGCCACCGCGCCGAAATCCGCCAGGGTCTCCATCAGCGCCAGGGCCACGCCGGCACCGATGGCCGGCCGCGCCATGGGCAGCGCCACGCGCCAGAACGCCTGCCAGGGCGATTGGCCGAGCACCCGCGCGGCCTCCATCAACCCCTTGCCCTGGGCCAGGAAGGCGTTGCGCGCCAGCAGGTAGACATAGGGATAGAACACCAGCACCAGCACCAGGATCACCCCGCCGGTGGAACGTACCCGCGGCAGTCGCAGGCCGCTGCCGAACCATTCCCGCAGCAGGCTTTGCACCGGCCCGGAAAAGTCCAGCAGGCCGACGAAGACGAACGCCAGGACATAGGCCGGGATCGCGAAGGGCAGCATCAGCGCCCAGTCCAGCCAGCGCCGCCCGGGGAACTCACAGAGGCTGGTGAGCCAGGCCAGGCTCACCCCCAGCAGGGTCACGCCAACGCCCACCCCGAGCACCAGGGTCAGGGTGTTATTCAGCAACCGTGTCATCTGCGTGTCCCACAGGTGGGACCAGATCTGCGCATCGACCGCCTGCCAGGACAGCAGCAGCACACTCAGCGGCAGCAGGACCAGGGCCGCTACGGCAAAGACCAGGGGATACCAGCGACGTTGGGCGGGATGGGCCACAAAGAACTCTCGGGCAGGTGGAACAGACAAAAATACTTGCGCAAAGCGCCTGGGGTGATGGAGCTTGCTCCCGCTGGGTGCCATGGCCGCCCCAACGGCTGCAACCACGTTACGCCAGTTGAATCACGTATTCAGGGCTTGCCACCGCTACGCGGTGGAACGGGAGCAAGCTCCCTCGCCACAAAAGCCCAACCGTTAAACAAAACGCCCCGCAAAAGCGGGGCGCAGTATAACGGCAGGCTCAGTTCCAGCCAGCGCGGTCCATCATGCGAATGGCTTCGGCCTGGCGCTTGCCGGCGATTTCAACCGGCAGGGTGTCGGCCACGAACTTGCCCCAGCTGGCCACTTCTTCCGAAGGTGCCACCGCCGGGTTGGCCGGGAACTCCTGGTTGACGTCGGCGAAGATCTTCTGTGCCTCGGGCGTGGTCATCCACTCCACCAGGGCCTTGGCCGCTTCCGGATGCGGCGCGTGCTTGGTCAGGCCGATGCCCGACAGATTGACGTGCACCCCGCGGTCGCCCTGGTTCGGCCAGAACAGCTTCACCGCCAGGTTCGGCTTCTGCTTGTGCAGGCGACCGTAGTAGTAGGTGTTGACGATGCCGACGTCGCATTGCCCGGCGTTGATCGCATCCAGCACGGCGATGTCATCGGAGAACACATCGGTGGACAGGTTGTTGACCCAGCCCTTGACGATCTCTTCGGTCTTCGCCGCGCCGTGGGTTTCGATCAGGGTGGCGGTCAAGGACTGGTTGTAGACCTTCTTCGCGGTGCGCAGGCACAGGCGACCTTCCCACTGCTTGTCGGCCAGGGCCTCGTAGGTGGTCAACTCGGAAGGCTTGACCCGCTCGGTGGAGTAGGCCAGGGTCCGCGCCCGCAGGCTCAGGCCGGTCCAGGCGTGGTTGGAAGAGCGATATTGCAGGGGAATGTTGCTGTCGATGACCTTGGAAGTGAACGGCTGGAGGATGCCCATTTGCTCGGCCTGCCACAGGTTGCCGGCATCCACGGTGAGCAGCAGGTCGGCGGTGGCGTTCTCGCCTTCGGCCTTGATCCGCTGCATCAGCGGCGCTTCCTTGTCGGTGATGAACTTGATCTTCACCCCGGTCTTCTGGGTGTAGGCATCGAACACCGGCTTGATCAGCTCATCGATACGCGAGGAGTAGACCACGACTTCATCGGCGGCCTGGGCGGCGCTGCCGATGAGGGTGAGGGCCAGGGCGGTCAGTAGACGCTTCGGTGCCAACATGGGAGCAGTCTCTCGATTTCAAAATGAGGCGAAATGATAAGGACTCCCATTTGCCATCTCAACCGAACCCGGCGCCGAGGCGTTACCAGATGTTGCGTGGAACCCTCCTCCGGCACGCTTCGCCGGCGAACCGGCTCCTAGGCTCTGGCCAGCTCAGGGAGATCGCCGCTCAGGCCCAGGGCCTGGCGCACAAAGACCGCCTTGGCCTCGGGCATTTGCTCGATCACCTTGAGGCCGGTGTTGCGCAGCCAGCGCAGTGGCAGCGGATCGGCCTGGAACAGCCGTTCGAAGCCTTCCATGGCCGCCATCAGCGCCAGGTTGTGAGGCATGCGCCGGCGCTCGAAACGGCTGAGGACCTTGACCTCGGCCAGGCGCTCGCCACGATCGGCCGCTTGCAGCAGCACTTCGGCCAGTACCGCGGCATCGAGGAAGCCCAGGTTGACCCCCTGCCCCGCCAGCGGATGGATGGTGTGGGCAGCGTCGCCGATCAGCGCCAGGCCTTCGGCCACATAGCGCTTGGCATGCCGCTGGCGCAGCGGTACGCAGAGCCGCGGGTCGGCACCGAGCACCTTGCCTAAACGGCCTTCGAAGGCGCGCTCCAGCTCAACGCAGAAGCTCTCGTCGTCCAGGGCCATCAGGCGCTCGGCTTCAGTGGGCGTGGTGGACCAGACAATCGAGCACCAATCCTGCTGCCCATCCCGCACCAGGGGCAGGAAGGCCAGCGGGCCGGTATCGGTGAAGCGCTGCCAGGCGGTCATTTGGTGAGGCCGGCTGCTGCGCACGCTGGTGACAATGGCGTGGTGCAGGTAGTCCCATTCGCGGGTGGCACAACCGGTGAGGCGGCGTACCGCCGAGTTGGCGCCGTCGGCGGCGATCACCAGCGGTGCCCGCAACACCCGGCCATCGGCCAGGGTCAGCAGCCAGTCATCGCCGGAGCGGCGCATCTGCTCCAGGCGGGCATTGGCCAGCAGGCCGATATCGCATTCGTGCAGACGTTCGAGCAGGGCGTCCTGCACCACCCGGTTCTCGACGATATGCCCCAGCACCTCGGCATGCACGCTGGACGCCGAGAAGTGGATCTGCCCGGTGCCGCTGCCATCCCAGACCTGCATGTCGCAGTAGGGGCTGCTGCGACGCCGGACGATGCCGTCCCAGGCGCCAAGGCGTTCGAGGATACGCTGGCTGGCCGCCGACAAGGCGCTGACCCGGGGTTCGAACGCCGACTCGGCGGCGAAGGGTTTGACACTCAAGGAGCCGCCATCGAGCAGCAGCACTTCCAGGCCGCTGCCCTGCAACGCCAGCGCCAAGGCACTGCCGACCATTCCGGCTCCGACAATCAGCACATCTGCGCGCATTTCCATGCTTTAGGCCTGTCTCGCTTGCGGCTTGCGCCGCACATAAAGGGTTTTATCGACCCGCGCCACCAGGGTGCCGGAGCCGTCATGAATCTCGACCTGCAACTGCGGCAGGTACTTCTCGCCACTGGCTGTCTGCCGGCGGATCTCGTCAAGCAGCGCCGGGTCGAGACTGAACCGGGCAAATACCGGCCCCCTACCCGGGGCGATGAAATCGATGGCTGCCGCCTTGTCCCAGACGATGTAGTCGCGCCCCAGGTTCTCCATCAGCATCAGCATGAAAAACGGGTCCACCATCGAATACAGGCTGCCGCCGAACTGGGTGCCGACATAGTTGCGGTTGTACCAGCCCAGGCCCATGCGAACCTCGACCTCGCGAAAATCCGCGCTGATCCGGCGGACCCGCACTCCGGCCCCCAGGTAGGGTGGATACAGGCTCATCAAGCAGCGCAACAGGCGGGCCTTGCCGAACCGTCGGGTCAGCCACTCACGCATCCGGGCGAGTACCCAGGCCCATGGCCTGGCGCGCAAACCAGCGCTTGGCCGGGGGCAGCAGGTCCAGTCCGAGCAAGCCGAGGTTGCGCCCCACCGACAGCAGCGGCAGCTTGCTGCCGAACAGCCGGGTGACCTGGTCGGAAAAGCCTACGGTCAGGCTCTGGTCCAAGCGCTGGCGCTCGCGATAGGCCTGCAGCACGGCAAAATCCCCCGGCAAGCGCTCGCTGGCCAGCAAGGCATCCGCCAGGGCCTGAGCGTCACGCAGCGACAGGTTGAAGCCCTGGCCGGCAATCGGATGCAGGCTGTGGGCGGCGTTGCCCAGCACCACCAGATGGGGGCGCACCTGCTCTTCGGCCTCCACCAGGGACAGCGGATACAGATGCCGTGCCCCCACTTGTTTCAGGGTGCCCAGGCGGTAACCGAACACGCCCTGCAGTTCGCTGAGGAAACTGCGCTCATCCAGATCGGCCAGCCGCTGGGCGTCCATGCCCTGGCGGGTCCAGATCAGCGCGCAACGGTTGTCCGGCAAGGGCAGCAGCGCCATCGGGCCATCATCGGTGAAGCGCTCGAAGGCCATGCCGTTGTGGGCTTCACTGGGGGTGATGTTGGCAATCAGCGCGCTCTGGTTGTAAGGGCGATTCCTGACCCCGATCCCCAACTGTTCGCGCAAGCCGGAGCGCCCGCCATCGGCGAGCACCGCCAGGTCGCATTCCAGGGTGGTTTCGTCATTCAGGGTCAGGCGATAGCCGCCCTGCAGGGGCTCAAGGCGGGTGACTTCCGCCGGGCAGCGCCAACTGATCACGTCCTTGTCCAGGCCTTGCCACAGGCATTGGCCGAGCCAGGCGTTTTCCACCACATAGCCCAGGGCCGGAACGCCTTCTTCCATGGCCGACAAGCGCGCCGTGGAGAAGCGCCCGCGGTCGGACACGTGAATCTGCTTGATCGGCTCGGCTCGCCGGGAAATCGCCTGCCACAGGCCCAGGCGCTGGTAGATCTGCCGGGCGCCAAAGGACAGCGCCGAAGAGCGTGCATCGTAGCTGGGCTGGAAGCTGTCGCCGGGGGCGAACGGCTCGATCAGCACGATCTTCCAACCCCGGGCCTTGGCTCCGGCCTGCAGGGCCAGGGCCAGGCTGGCTCCGACCAGGCCGCCACCGATGATGGCCAGATTGACCCGGCTCATAACGCCTGGACCCGGGCAGCGGCCATCAACGCCTCGATCTCGGCGACGCTTTTCGGCACGCCGCCCGTCAGAATTTCACAGCCCTGCTTGGTCACTACCACGTCGTCCTCGATGCGCACGCCAATGCCGCGCCACTTCTTAGCCACCTGCTGGTTGTCCGGGGAGATATAGATGCCCGGCTCCACGGTCAGCGCCATGCCGACCTCCAACACCCGCCACTCGCCGCCGACCTTGTACTCGCCGACATCGTGTACATCCATGCCCAGCCAGTGTCCGGCACGGTGCATGTAGAACGCTTTGTAGGCCTCGCTAGCTATCAGCTCATCCACCGCGCCTTCCAGCAGGCCCAACTTCACCAGACCGGCGGTGATGACCCGAACCGTCGCCTCGTGGGCCTGGTTCCAGTGCTTGTTCGGGGCGATCTCGGCAAACGCCGCTTCCTGGGCCGCCAGCACCAGTTCATAGATCGCCTTCTGCTCGGGCGAGAACTTGCCGTTGACCGGCCAGGTCCGGGTGATATCGCTGGCGTAGCAGTCGATTTCACAACCGGCGTCGATCAGCACCAGATCGCCATCCTTGAGCAGGGCGTCATTCTGTTGGTAGTGCAGGATGCAACTGTTGCGCCCCGCCGCGACGATGGAACCATAAGCCGGCATCTTCGCCCCGCCCTTGCGGAACTCGTAATCCAGCTCGGCCTCCAGACTGAACTCGTGCAATCCGGGGCGACTGGCCTGCATGGCGCGGATATGGGCCTGGGCGGATATCCGTGCGGCTTCGCGCATCACCTTCACTTCCGCCGCCGATTTATACAGGCGCATGTCGTGCAGCAGATGATCCAGGGCAACGAATTCGTTCGGCGGCTGGGCGCCAAGGTGCGCTTTAGAGCGGATCACGTTGATCCACTCCATCAAATGACGATCGAATTCAGGGTTGCTGCCCATGGCCGAATAGACCCGGTCGCGACCTTCGATCAGGCCCGGGAGAATGTCGTCGATGTCGGTGATGGGGAACGCATCGTCCGCGCCATAGTCGCGAATCGCGCCTTCCTGGCCTGCCCGCAGGCCATCCCAGAGCTCGCGCTCGGCATTGCGCTCGCGGCAGAACAGCACGTACTCGCCATGCTCGCGACCGGGCATGAGCACAATCACGGCCTGGGGCTCGGGGAAGCCGCTGAGGTACTGAAAATCGCTGTCCTGGCGGTAGACATGCTCCACATCGCGGTTGCGAATGGCCACGGCTGCCGCCGGCAGGATCGCAATGCTGTTGGGCTCCATCTGCGCCATGAGCGCCTTGCGGCGACGACTGTATTCCGTTTTAGGGATATGAATCATGGGCAGATGCAGTTCCCTGTCGATCAGTGCAGAGAAGGCTTGGCAGCCGGTGCAACGGTCTTGTTGGTTTCGGTGAACAGCAGCAACGGCGCGACCCGCAGGTACTCCATCACTTCCATGTAGTCGCTTTCACCGTCGTCGGACTCTTCCAGCGCATCCTGGACCTGAGCGATGGCGGCAAGGTCCTGCAACACTTCAGTGGCCTCGGCGCTCAGGGCGCTGCTGTCACGGGAGTTGAGGCCGAAGCCGGCGAGGAAGCCCTGGCACCACTGGCCCAGGGCCGCGGCACGCTCGGTCAGGGGAGCGTCGTCGCTGGGCAGCAGCAGGACCACGGTCATGTCGTCGCTGGTGAGTTCGCCCTTGACCATTTCCTGCAGGCCGATCAAGGCGTTGCGCACGTTGTCCTGCGGCTCGCCTTCGAGCAGCTCGGCGGCGTCAACCAGCCAGCCGTCGACCTCGAACCCGGCGCCGGCGCAGCTGCGACCCAGCAACAGGCCGTGCAATTCGGCAGGAGAAACAGGATGGCCACTGCTGCTGAGCAGGGTGGCGAAGGCGTTGTACGGGGAATTCTGAATGGGCATGGGCAGCTAGGCGCCAAGCGGCGCAATGTCTAGAATGAAGGCCTTGTATCGTAGGGCGTGTCATCATTCATTGCCAGCGCCGCGTTGCGCCTAGCGCCCCGTTACAGCGGTCCGCCGGGCCTTGGGCGACGGACAGATTGCCGACCGGACAGCACCGAATGCGCAAGGACCGTTCAGGCCACCCAGGCGCTGTCCAGCCAGTTGCCACTCATCAGACCAACTTCAGTGGGACACAATGGAAGACACCGACCTGCACGCACTGATGGCCAGACTCGAACTGCTTATTACCCGGGTCGAGCAACTAAAGAGTCAAAATGCACTCTTATTAGCTCAGGAAAAGACCTGGCGCGAGGAACGCGCGCACCTCATTGAAAAAAACGAAATCGCCCGGCGTAAGGTCGAATCGATGATTTCGCGCCTCAAGGCCCTGGAGCAAGACTCATGAGTTCAAGCAATAGCGTTACCGTGCAGATCCTCGACAAAGAATATTCGATCATCTGCCCCCAGGAAGAACGCAGCAATCTGGTGAGCGCCGCCCGTTACCTGGACGGCAAGATGCGCGAGATCCGCAGCAGCGGCAAAGTCATCGGCGCCGATCGCATTGCGGTCATGGCCGCGCTGAACATCACCCACGATCTGCTGCACCGCCAGGAGCGTCCGGATGTGCAGGCCAGCGCCACCACCCGCGAACAGGTACGGGATCTGCTGGAGCGTGTTGACCTGGTCCTGGCCACCGATTCGGACGCAAGCAAAGCTGATTCCTGACAGCGGTTGCGGTATACTCGCGCCACTCCCTGGGGTGCTTGCCAGTTGGCGATGTCCCTGAGCCGATTCGCACTACCCTGGAAGTTGCACGTTGGGCTGGTGTGCATGTCCGCTAGACGGAAAGCCTTAAAGCCTGCTGCATCTTCCGCCTTGAACTTTCGGGTTCAAGGGCTAAGTCGACAGCGGTTCGCCTGGGGAGCCTGAATTGTCAGCCAATGCCAGTTATCCATGCTGGCATTGGTTTTTCCGGGTAGGCTGTTCTGCCATGTCCGACTCTCCATAGCCTCCTCCATGACCGAACCTGCGCCGCTTTCCCGCCCGCAACTTCGACGCATGCTGCGTAAAGCCCGTCGTGCCCTCACACCAGCCCAGCAACGCCAGGCCGCCCGTGACCTGTACCGCCAACTGGCGCAGAACCCGGTGTTTCGTCGGGCCCGACACCTGTCCCTGTATTTGCCCACCGATGGCGAAATCGATCCGCGCCTGCTGCTGCGTGCCGCCCAACGCCGGGGCAAGGCCACCTACTTGCCTGTGCTCAGTGCCTGGCCACGAACCAAGATGGTGTTCCAGCGCATCCGCCCCGGAGAAAAACTGCGCCCCAACCGCTTTCGCATTCTCGAACCGCGGATCAACGCCGCACGCCAGCGCAAGGTCTGGGCACTGGATCTGGTGCTCCTGCCCCTGGTGGGATTCGATGAAGAGGGAGGTCGCCTGGGAATGGGCGGTGGCTTCTACGACCGCAGCCTGGCGTACCTGGCGCGCCGCCAGAACTGGCGCAAGCCGACACTGCTGGGCCTGGCTCATGAGTGCCAGAAAGTCGCGAGACTGGATCAGGCCAGCTGGGATGTGCCGCTGCAAGGCACCGTGACGGATCAGGGATGGTACTGCGCCCGATAGACGTCGCGTTCGCTCAGCGACGCCCGGGCAGGTTCAGCGCTTGAAGGGTTGCGGCTGTTGGGCGATCTCGATCGGAGCATCGGTCTTGTTGGCCCACAAGCTTTGCGCATAACCGGTGGTTACAACGCCCAAACCGAACAAAATAACCAAAATCCATAGTAAATCCGGTTGGCGTTTCATCGATTGCCCCCCCTCGGGCAAGTCACACACGATGACAGCAACGGTTTCCATAACAGGCCGTGCAGCAGCGTCAAGCTTAAAATCCCGGCATTTTGCGATAACGTGAACCGACACGCAAACGCTGGCGTCAACCGACCGTCGGTTTGTCATAAAATCCTCCGGCAACCTGCCCAATCACCCTTTGGAGGGTAAGAAACATGGCCTATTGGCTGATGAAATCCGAGCCGGACGAACTCTCGATCCTCGGCCTGCAGCAGCTAGGCCAAGCCCGTTGGGATGGCGTACGCAACTATCAGGCGCGCAATTTTCTGCGCACCATGACCGTCGGTGATGAGTTCTTTTTCTATCACTCCAGTTGCCCGGAACCCGGCATCGCCGGTATCGGCCGGATCATCAAGGCGGCCTACCCGGACCCGACCGCCCTGGAACCGGACAGCCACTACTTCGACCCCAAGGCCAGCGCCGAAAAAAATGCCTGGAGCGCAATCGACGTGGCCCACGTGCAGACCTTCGACAAGGTCCTGCGCCTGGACTACCTTAAGCAGCAGGCCGCCCTCGCCGAGATGCCCCTGGTGCAAAAGGGCAGCCGCCTGTCGGTGATGCCGGTCACCGCCGAGCAATGGGCTGCCGTCCTCGCCCTGCTCTGAGCCTTCCCCGAGTCGCCGGGCCTGATCCGGGCCACGGCGGCAGTGGCGGTTATTTTGCCCCGATCGCCATGCAGCCTGCGGACAATAGGTTTAGTCTTGCCCCTTTCATTTGACGAGCATCAAGCGGGCGAGAGCCTGGCTCTGTCAGACTTGGACGCTATAGCCGCAGGACGCAGAATACATGTCGACGAACCACCGTTCTTCCCGCATTTTCGCTGTTTCCCTCTTGATTCTGTTGCTCGCCGCCGGTGGCTTCGGCTACTGGAAGTCACTCCAGGATCGCCTGCCGGAAGGCCTGAGCATGGGCAATGGCCGCCTTGAGGCCACCGAGGTGCAGATCGCCAGCAAGATCCCCGGACGCCTGGCGGAAGTGCGTGTCAACGAAGGCGACAAAGTGCTCCAGGGGCAACTGCTGGCCCGCATGGATACCCGCACCCTGGAGGCCCAGCGCAACCAGGCCGAGGCCGAGGTGCTGCGGGCGCGGGAAAACCTGTCGGCCGCCGAAGCCAACGTCCAGTTGCGCCAGAGCGAACAACTGCTGGCCAACCAGGAGCTCAAGCGTTCCCAGGAACTGTTCCGCCGCGGCTTCGCCAGCCAGCAACTCATCGACCAGCAGCAAGCCCGCCTGACCACCGGCAACGCTGCGGTACTGGCCGCCCAGGCCCAGGTCGCGGCGGTCAAGGCCGCCATTGGCGCCGCTCAGGCCCAGGTGGCCCAGCTTACCAGCGAGATTGACGACAGCAGCCTGCGGGCGCCCATCGACGGCATCATTCAGTTGCGCCTGGCCGAGCCCGGCGAAGTCCTGGGTGCCGGTGGCCGGGTGCTGCTGCTGATCGACCCCAACGATCAATACATGAACCTCTATCTGCCAGCCTCGGTGACCGGTCGCCTGACCGTTGGCGATGAGTCGCGAATCCTCCTCGACGCCCTGCCCAACCAGCCACTGCCGGCGAAGATCAGCTTCGTCGCCGCCAAGTCCCAGTTCACCCCCAAAGAAGTGGAAACCCGGGACGAGCGCCAGAAGCTGGTGTTTCGGGTCAAGGTGCGCCTGACTCAACCTGCCGCCGTGCCCCAGGCCAAACCGGGAATGCCCGGTGCCGGCTATGTGCGCACGGCTCCCGTGGACTGGCCGGCCAACCTGAAATGAGCGGCCTGGCGCTGCAGGCAAGCGGCATTGGCCATCGCTACGGCTCACAGCAGGCCCTGATCGATATCAGCTTCAACCTGCCGGCGGGCACCCGCTGCGGCTTGATCGGGCCGGACGGCGCCGGCAAGTCGAGCCTTCTGGGCTTGATCGCCGGGGTCAAGAAGCTCCAGCAGGGCGAGCTTGAAGTGCTCGGCGGGGCCATTTCCCAGCGCCGCCACCGCCGCAGCCTTTATCCGCGCATCGCCTTCATGCCCCAGGGCCTGGGGGGCAACCTGTACCCCGACCTGTCCATCAGCGAAAACATCCGTTTCTTCGCCACCCTGTTCGGCCTGCCCCGTGACGAATGCGAACAGCGCATGCACAGCCTGCTGCTGGCCACCGACCTGCTGCGCTTTGCCGAGCGCCCGGCGGGCAAGCTGTCCGGCGGGATGAAACAGAAACTCGGCCTGTGCTGCGCGTTGATCCACGAACCGGACCTGCTGATTCTCGACGAGCCCACCACCGGGGTTGACCCGTTGTCCCGGCGGCGCTTCTGGGAACTGGTGGAAGACGTGCGCCAGCAGCGTCCGCAACTGACCCTGCTGGTGGCCACCGCCTACATGGAGGAAGCCGAGCAGTTCGAACACTGCCTGATGCTCGACAAGGGCCGGATGATTGCCCAGGGCCTGAGCCAGGAACTGGCGAAAGTGACGGCCAGCGGCAAGCTGGATGACGCCTTCACCCACTTCCAGGGCGACACGGGCCACGACAATCAGCCGCTGGTCATTCCGCCCCGCTCCGGCGACAACCACGACATCGCCATCGAGGCCCACGAACTGACCCTGCGCTTTGGCGACTTCACCGCGGTCAACAAAGTCAGCTTCGCCATCGGGCGCGGGGAGATATTCGGCTTCCTCGGCTCCAACGGCTGCGGCAAGACCACCACCATGAAGGTCCTCACCGGACTGATGCCCGCCACCGAAGGCAGCGCCAAACTGCTGGGCAACCCGGTGGACGCCAAGGACCTGGCCACCCGCAAACGGGTCGGCTTCATGTCCCAGAGCTTTTCCCTGTACGGCGAGCTCAGCGTGCGCCAGAACCTGGACCTGCACGCCCGCCTGTTCGACTTGCCACCGGCGGAAAGCGGCCCGCGCATCGAGGAACTGATCCAGCGCTTCGATCTCGGGGCGATTGCCGAGCAACAGTCCGGCGCCCTTCCCCTGGGCCTGCGCCAGCGCCTGTCCCTGGCAGTGGCGGTGCTGCACCGGCCGGAAGTGCTGATCCTCGACGAGCCCACTTCCGGGGTCGACCCGGCCGCCCGTGATGACTTCTGGCGCCTGCTGATCGAGCTGTCCCGGGAACAGGGCGTGACCATCTTCCTCTCCACTCACTTCATGAACGAAGCCCAGCGCTGCGACCGCATTTCGTTGATGCACGCCGGCAAGGTGCTGGCCTGCGACACGCCCGCGACGCTGCAACAGCAGTTTGCCGGTGACACCCTGGAAGCCGCCTTCGTCCGCTGCCTGGAAGACGCCCAAGGAGCCGCGGATGCAGCGCCAGCGCCGCCTCCGGCGGTTGCCTCGAGCCACGCCATCGCCCCTCCGCGCTCGGGCCTGAGCCTGGCCCGGCTGCTGGCGGTGGCCACCCGCGAAGGCAAGGAACTGCTGCGGGACAAAGTACGCCTGGGCTTCGCCCTGCTGGGGGCGATCTTCATGATGGTGATCTTCGGCTACGGCATTTCCCTGGACGTGGAAAAGCTGGCCTTCGCCGTCTACGACCAGGACCAGACACCGCAAAGCCGCGCCTATCTGGAGGCTTTTCGCAGCTCACGCTACTTCGAGGAAAAACCGAGCATCCGCAGCGCCCCTGAACTGCACCGGCGCCTGCAGCGTTCGGAGATCAAGCTGGCCCTGGAAATCCCTCCCGGCTTTGGCCGCGATCTGTATGCCGGGCGCCAACCGACAGTGGCCGCCTGGCTGGACGGCGGCATGCCGTTTCGCGCGGAAACCAGCCGCAACTATGTCGAGGCGGTCCACCAGGCCAACCTCGAACTGCTGGCTGAACACAGCAGCCCGGCACTGAACTCAAGACCTGCCGCCAAGCTGGAAACGCGCTTTCGCTACAACCAGGACGTGGTCAGCGTGAACGCCATCGGGCCCGGGGTCATGGCGCTGATCCTGGCGTTCATTCCGGCCATGCTCACCGCCCTGGGCATCGTGCGCGAGAAGGAACTGGGCTCGATCACCAACTTCTATGCCACGCCCCTGACCCGCCTGGAATTTCTCCTGGGCAAGCAGGCGCCCTACCTGGTGGTGAGCCTGATCAACCTGGGCTTGCTGGTGGCCATGAACCGCTGGCTGTTCGGCGTACCCTTCAAGGGCAGCGGCCTGACCCTGGCCCTGGGCGGGGTGCTCTACGTGCTGGCCACCACCAGCATGGGCCTGCTGATCTCGGCCTTCACCCGCACCCAGATCGCGGCGATCCTCGGCACCATGATCATCACCAGCCTGCCGACCATCCAGTTCTCCGGGTTGATCGTGCCGCGCTCGTCCCTGGAAGGAGCGGCGGCGATCATGGGCCAACTGTTCCCCGCCGGGCACTTCCTCGACATTGCCGTCGGCACCTTCACCAAGGCCCTGGACCTGCGTGAGCTCTGGCCTCAATGCCTGGCCCTGATCGGGTTCTTCCTTGGCTTCACCGGGCTCAGCCTGGTCATGTTGAAAAAGCAGGAGGTCTGATGAACCGGCTCGCCCATATCCTGCGCCTGGGTCTCAAGGAGCTCACCAGCCTGCGCCACGACAGCGTCCTGCTGCTGTTCTTGATGTATGCCTTCACCGTGGCCATCTACATGCCCGCCGCCGGCTCGGTGATCGGGGTGCACAATGCCAGCGTGGCGCTGGTGGACGAGGACCACAGCGCACTGTCGCGACAGCTGGCCGAAGCCCTGCAGCCACCGGAGTTCCAGGCCCCGGTGTCGCTGCCCTACAACCGACTGGACGAAGTGATGGACAGCGGCCAGTACACCTTCGTGATCAACATTCCCGCCAACTTCCAGAGTGACCTGCTGGCCGGCCGCCAGCCGGCGGTGCAGGTCAACGTCGACGCCACCGCCATGAGCCAGGCGTTCATGGGCGCCGGCTACATCGGTCGGATCTTCCAGCGCGAGCTGCTCAGCTATGCCAATCAGGCGGATGCCGCAAGCAAGGCCCCGGCCCTGCTGACCACCCGCGCCCTGTTCAACACCAATCTGGAAGGCGGCTGGTTCCTGGCGGTGATCCAGATCGTCAACAACATCACCATCCTGGCCATCGTGCTCACCGGCACCGCGCTGCTGCGCGAACGCGAGCACGGCACCCTCGATCATCTGCTGGTGCTGCCGCTGACGGCGCTGGAAATCATGCTGGCGAAGGTCTGGAGCAACATGCTGGTGGTGGTGCTGTGCACCTGGATATCGCTGGAGGTGATCGTCAAGGGCGTGCTGGGGGTGCCTCTGGCGGGCTCGATGGCGCTGTTCCTGATGGTCACGGCGCTGTATCTGTTCGCCAGCACCGCTTTGGGCATCTTCCTCGCCACCCTGGCCCGTTCGACCCCGCAATTCGGCCTGCTGGCGATCCCGGTGATCATCCCGATGCTGCTGCTGTCCGGCGGCAGCACACCGCTGGACAGCATGCCGCAGTGGCTGCAGTGGGTGATGCAGGGCTCGCCATCCACGCACTTCGTCAGCCTCAGCGCGGCGATCCTGTTTCGTGATGCGGGCGTCAGTGTGGTCTGGCCCGACCTGCTGGCCCTGGCGACAATCGGGCTGGTGTTCTTCGCCATCGCCCTGGCGCGCTTTCGCAAGAGCCTGGCCTCGTGAGCCACGCCTTGTAGGAGCCGGCTGGCCGGCGAAGGGGCCTCAGCCCTGCATCGCCCTCTCGGGCGTCTTCGCTGGCAAGCCAGCTCCTACGGCGGGCAGGGTTACTGGATGATCAGGTTGTTGAACAACAGGTCTTCCACTACCGGCTTGCCGGTTTCATCGCTCATCACTTGCTGCACCTGCTTGAGGGCTTCCTGGCGCAGCTTCTCCTTGGCCTCGACGTTGTTCATGGTCTCGGTGGTCTGCTGGGCAAACAGCGCCACCAACTGATTGCGAATCAGCGGCTCATTGGCCTTGACCGCCTGGGCCGAGGCATCGCCGGTCACTCGCAGGGCCACGTCAGCCTTGTAGACCTTGAGCTTCGGGCCGCCATCCAGGCCGTAGTTGCCGACAAAGGGCGGGCTCAGGCTGATGTAGCTGACTTTCGGTGCTTCACCTTCTTTGGCCTCTTCGGCCATCGCTGCCATCGGCAGAGAGAGGGCCAGCAGCAACATGATCCACGCTTTCACAATTCGCTCCTTAATCCGGTTTGCGGCCTAGCATAAAGGCCCGCCCGCCTGAGCCCAAGCACAAGCTTATGGCTGCCCATCAGGGCCGGGCATGCTCGTTGACCGCCTGATTCACACTCCTACACTTATCGGCCACCAACCCCAAAGGAATAGCCCTGATGAAAGCCGTGCTGTGCAAAGCCTTCGGCCCCGCCGAAACGCTGGTGCTGGAAGAGGTCGCAAGTCCCGTGCCGAAGAAGAACGAGATCCTCCTGGACGTGCATGCCGCTGGGGTGAATTTTCCGGACACCCTGATCATCGAGGGCAAATACCAGTTCAAGCCCCCCTTCCCCTTCTCCCCGGGTGGCGAGGCGGCCGGGGTCGTCAGCGCGGTGGGCGAGAAAATCAGCCATCTCAAGGTCGGTGACCGGGTCATGGCCCTGACCGGCTGGGGCAGCTTTGCCGAACAGGTGGCGGTGCCGGGCTACAACGTGCTGCCGATTCCCGCCGCCATGGACTTCAACACCGCCGCCGCGTTCAGCATGACCTACGGCACCTCGATGCATGCCCTCAAGCAGCGCGGCAACCTACAGCCCGGTGAAACCCTGTTGGTGCTCGGCGCCTCGGGCGGAGTCGGACTGGCGGCGGTGGAAATCGGCAAGGCCATGGGCGCCCGGGTGATCGCCGCCGCCAGCAGCGCGCAAAAGCTCGCCGTGGCCAAGGCCGCCGGCGCCGATGAGCTGATCAACTACAGCGAAAGCAGCCTGAAGGACGAGATCAAGCGCCTGACCGATGGCAACGGCGCCGACGTGATCTACGACCCGGTGGGCGGCGACCTGTTCGATCAGGCCGTTCGCTCCATCGCCTGGAACGGTCGCCTGCTGGTGGTGGGTTTTGCCAGCGGACGCATTCCCGAATTGCCAGTGAACCTGGCGCTGCTCAAGGGCGCGGCGGTGGTGGGCGTGTTCTGGGGCTCCTTCGCTCAGCGCCAGCCTCAGGACAACGCGGCGAACTTCCAGCAGCTGTTCGGCTGGTTCGCCGAAGGCAAGCTCAAGCCGCTGGTGTCCCAGGTCTATCCTCTGACGGCAGCCGCCCGGGCCATCGATGATCTGGGGCAGCGCAAGGCAGTGGGCAAAGTGGTGGTGCAGGTCCGCTGAGGCCGGCTTTCGTCAATGGGCCGCAACGCCCTTGCAGCGCTTGAGCCGTGCCTCCAGATTGCGATCCGGCATGGCGTGGCTGCGCAGGGCCTGGACCGTTTGCTCGACATAATCGCGGGTGGTGCCATAACGCCCGCAAGCGCTCTCGAACACCTGGCTCAGCACATGATCCGGCAGGTTGCCGGCATAGCTGGGCAGGTGCCGCTCCAGCACGAATCCCAGGGCCTGGACCTGGCTGCCATCCTCAAGACGGCAGTTGAGCCAGTGCGGACGGTAAGAGGGATAAGGCATTTCACGTTGCCACAGGGCATACAGCGAGGCGTCCAGATGCTCCTCAGGCAGACGGTAGGCGAAGCCGCTGCAGGAGCCGCCACGATCCAGGCCGAACACCAAGCCCGGCATTTCCGGCGTGCCGCGATGCTCGTGTGACCATAGATACAGACCGCGATGATAGCCGTGCACCCGTCCGCGCATGCGCTCGACCGCCGAACACTCCGGGCGCCAGATCAATGAACCGTAGGCGAACAGCCAGACCGGACCACCCTTGTGCCGCGCCATGGTGGATTGCATGGAGCTGCGAAGTTGTTCGTGGGTCAGCTGCGGCCCCAGATCGAGCCGCGGAGGGTAAGCCAGATTCAGATAACTGGATTCAAGGGCTGTCATGGCGAATAGCGTTCGGCTCCCCGCGTAAAAGAAGTTACTTAATAGAACGCCTGGCAGTAACTACAAGACACAAAAGTTTCAAGGCAAGTTAAGTGCCATTAGAGCGGCACTCAAGTTGAAGGCTTATATATAACCTACCGGCATTTATTTAATTAGATAAATACCGATGGGCTATATACAGAGTTATAAAGAACAGCCCCGATCAGATGCCGTCAGGGGCGCGGAGCGTAGGCGAACACGTCGGCCCGCATCTGATGGGCGTCCATCCCGGCATTCACCAGTGCATCCAGGGTGGCGTAGATCATGGCCGGCGAGCCGCTGGCATAGACATGCACCGAGGACAGGTCGGTGATGTCCTCGCACACCGCCTCGTGCAGCATGCCGCAGCGTCCCTCCCAGCCGCACAGGTCGCTGACCACCTTGTGCAGATACAGGTTGGGCAACTGCTGCCATTCATCCCAGTGTTCCAGCTGGTAGAAGTCTTCCGGCCGGCGCACGCCCCAATACAGATGCACCGGGTGCTTGAAGCCCTTGGCCCGGCAGTGCTCGATCAGGCTGTGCATCTGCGCCATGCCGGTCCCGGCGGCGATCAGCACCAGCGGACCGTCCGGCAGCTCGGCCAGGTGGGTATCGCCGAACGGCATCTCGATCCGCGCCATGCGCTCGCGTTGCAACTGCTGCATCAGGCTTTGCGCACTGTTTTCGCGCACCAGTACGTGCAACTCCAGATCCCGCCCGCAATGGGGCGCCGAAGCCAGGGAGAACGCCGACTTCTCGCCGTTATCGCGCTCCAGCATCAGGTACTGGCCCGCGTGATAGCGCGGTGGCTTGCCGGCCGGAGCCCGCAGCCTGACCCGCCAGACATCGCCGCCGACTTCCAGGCATTCAGTGAGCTGACACGACAGGCTGCGCACCGGCAACTCTCCCAGCGCAAGGACGCCATCCCACAGCACGATGCAGTCTTCCAGCGGCTCTGCAATGCAAGTGTAGAACTCGCCGTGATCACGCACATCGCCGGCTTGCTGCACGCTGCCCTCCACCAGCAGCGCGGCACACACATGACAGTTGCCATTGCGACAGCTTTGCGGGCATTCATAGCCCAGGCGCCGCGCCGCATCGAGAATCCGCTCGCCGGGCAGCGTCTCAAGCACTGCTCCGGAGGGCTGCAAGGTTACACGCATCAATCTATTCCTAACTGATTCCAGATGGCATCGATCCGGCGGGTGACCGCCTCATCCTTGACAATGACCCGGCCCCACTCTCGGGTGGTTTCTCCGGGCCACTTGTGAGTGGCGTCGAGCCCCATCTTCGAACCCAGGCCGGACACCGGCGAGGCGAAGTCGAGGTAATCGATCGGGGTGTTGTCGATCATCACCGTGTCGCGCTTGGGGTCCATGCGCGTGGTGATGGCCCAGATCACGTCGTTCCAGTCCCGGGCATTGATATCGTCGTCGGTGACGATAACGAACTTGGTGTACATGAACTGTCGCAAAAACGACCAGACACCCAGCATCACGCGCTTGGCGTGGCCCGGGTACTGCTTCTTCATGGTCACCACCGCCATGCGGTAGGAGCAGCCTTCGGGCGGCAGGTAGAAGTCGGTGATCTCCGGGAACTGCTTCTGCAGGATCGGCACGAACACTTCGTTCAACGCCACGCCGAGGATCGCCGGCTCATCCGGTGGCCGACCGGTGTAGGTGCTGTGGTAGATCGGCTTGGTGCGATGGGTGATGCGCTCCACGGTGAACACCGGGAAGCTGTCGACCTCGTTGTAATAACCCGTGTGGTCGCCATAGGGACCTTCATCGGCCATCTCGCCGGGATGGATCACCCCCTCAAGAATGATTTCGGCAGTGGCCGGCACTTGCAGGTCGTTGCCGCGGCACTTCACCAGCTCCGTGCGGTTGCCCCGCAGCAGGCCGGCGAAGGCGTATTCGGAGAGGCTGTCCGGCACCGGGGTCACCGCGCCGAGAATGGTTGCCGGATCCGCGCCCAGGGCCACGGACACCGGGAACGGCTTGCCCGGGTGCTTCTCGCACCATTCGCGGTAATCCAGCGCGCCGCCACGGTGGCTCAACCAGCGCATGATCACCTTGTTGCGGCCGATCACCTGCTGACGATAGATGCCCAGGTTCTGCCGGTCCTTGTTCGGCCCCTTGGTCACCGTCAGGCCCCAAGTGATCAGCGGCCCGACGTCGCCGGGCCAGCAGGTCTGCACCGGCAGCATGCCCAGGTCGACGTCGTCGCCCTCGATCACCACTTCCTGGCAGACCGCGTCCTTGACCACCTTGGGCGCCATGGAAATGATCTTGCGGAAGATCGGCAGCTTGGACCAGGCGTCCTTGAGCCCCTTGGGCGGTTCGGGCTCCTTGAGGAAGGCCAGCAGCTTGCCGATTTCCCGCAGTTCGCTAACGGCTTCGGCGCCCATGCCCAGGGCCACGCGCTCGGGGGTGCCGAACAGGTTGCCGAGCACGGGAATGTCATAACCGGTGGGGTTTTCAAACAGCAGGGCCGGGCCTTTGGCACGCAAGGTGCGATCGCAGACCTCGGTCATTTCCAGCACAGGGGACACCGGGACCTGGATGCGCTTGAGTTCCGAGCGCTGTTCCAGGCCGCTGATAAAGTCGCGCAAGTCGCGATACTGCATGCGTGAGCCTCGTTTTCGCCGTGGCATTCGGGGCAGGCAGTTTAGCGCCGAACCCACAGGTTCAGAATAGAGAATGTCAGATAGCAAAAAGCCGGGTTTCCCCGGCTCTTGCTGGCCTGATCGATTTACTTGCGCTTCATCGACAGGAAGAACTCATCGTTGGTCTTGGTCTGTTTCAGCTTGTCGACCAGGAACTCGATGGCAGCGACTTCATCCATGGGATGCAGCAACTTGCGCAGGATCCACATGCGCTGCAGCTCGTCATCGGCGGTCAGCAGCTCTTCGCGGCGGGTGCCGGACTTGTTGATGTTGATGGCCGGGAATACGCGCTTCTCGGCAATACGGCGGTCCAGGGGCAGCTCCATGTTGCCGGTACCCTTGAACTCTTCGTAGATCACTTCATCCATCTTCGAGCCGGTTTCAACCAGCGCGGTCGCGATGATGGTCAGCGAGCCGCCTTCTTCGATGTTGCGCGCAGCACCGAAGAAACGCTTCGGCTTCTCCAGGGCGTGGGCATCGACACCACCGGTCAGGACCTTGCCGGAGCTCGGGATCACGGTGTTGTAGGCGCGGGCCAGACGGGTGATGGAGTCCAGCAGGATCACCACGTCCTTCTTGTGCTCGACCAGGCGCTTGGCCTTCTCGATCACCATCTCGGCCACTTGCACGTGACGGGTTGGCGGCTCGTCGAAGGTGGAGGCGACCACTTCGCCGCGCACGGTGCGCTGCATCTCGGTCACTTCTTCCGGACGCTCGTCGATCAACAGCACGATCAGATGAACTTCTGGGTTGTTGCGCGTGATGTTCGCAGCAATGTTCTGCAGCATGATGGTCTTGCCCGCCTTCGGCGGAGCAACGATCAGACCACGCTGGCCCTTGCCGATCGGCGCACACAGGTCGATGACACGACCGGTCAAGTCTTCGGTGGAACCGTTGCCGGCTTCCATCTTCATGCGCACGGTCGGGAACAGCGGCGTCAGGTTTTCGAACAGAATCTTGTTCTTGGCGTTCTCGGGACGGTCGTAGTTGATGGTATCGACCTTGAGCAGCGCGAAGTAACGCTCGCCTTCCTTGGGAGGGCGGATCTTGCCAACGATGGTGTCACCGGTGCGCAAGTTGAAGCGACGGATCTGGCTTGGCGAGACGTAGATATCGTCCGGGCCGGCCAGGTAGGAGGCGTCGGAGGAGCGAAGGAAGCCGAAGCCGTCCTGGAGGATCTCCAGCACGCCATCACCGGAGATTTCCTCACCGCTTTTCGCGTGCTTTTTCAGCAGGGAGAAAATCACGTCCTGCTTGCGCGAACGGGCCATATTTTCTATGCCCATCTGTTCGGCCAATTCGAGCAGTTCGGTAATCGGCTTTTGCTTGAGTTCAGTCAGATTCATATAGGAATGACGTAATCATTTATAGAGGGGGGAAATTAAGCTTTTGGCTTAATGAGGCCGCGCCGCAGAGAAGGCGACAGGATCGCGTACTTATTCGAAAAGGAGAGCGTCGGCGACAGCTTGCAGGGGGCACTGGAGAAACCAGTGCGGGGCCGAATGTAACACCTGAGTTTCGGAGCGTCTAGCCCTCAATTACGAAAAAGCCCCGCATTTTGCGGGGCTTTTCCAGGGCACTGAAATCGACGCTTAGATGTTGGCGTCGAGGAAAGCGGCCAATTGCGACTTGGACAGTGCGCCGACCTTGGTGGCCTCGACGTTGCCGTTCTTGAACAGCATCAGAGTCGGGATACCACGCACGCCGTGCTTGGCCGGGGTTTCCGAGTTTTCGTCGATGTTCAGCTTGGCAACGGTCAGTTTGCCTTTGTAGGTTTCAGCAATTTCGTCCAGAACCGGAGCGATCATCTTGCATGGGCCGCACCACTCAGCCCAGTAGTCGACCAGTACAGCGCCTTCGGCTTTGAGTACGTCGGTCTCGAAGCTGGCGTCGCTGACGTGTTTGATAAGATCGCTGCTCATGGAATTCTCCAGGTTGTAAGCAAAAAAACGTGGCCCATCATATCTGCCCTTCCCGCGTTCAGGAAGCCGGAGATGATTGACTCTCACTATGGTCCCCCATGAGTTTGGGTATAGCTCAGCTCAGGAAGATGCGGGGGTGACAAAGGCGATTCCAGTGCGCAGGGCAGCATTGCGCACATGCTCCTGCATGGCCTTGTGTGCCGCTCCGGAAGCGTGCCGGACCAGGGCACGGAGGATCTTGCGGTGCTCCTGCCAGGTTTCCATGGCCCGCTCGGGTCGGATGAACGGTAGCTTCTGACTCTCCAGGAAGATCTCGGCACTGGCGCTGAGGATGCTCAGCATCGCCTGATTGCCGCTGGCCAGGAGGATCTTCTGGTGAAACTCGAAGTCCAGCCGCGCCGCCGCCTCGAAATCCCCGGCCCGCAACTCACGGCGCATGGCCTGCACATTATCTTCCAGGGCATCCAGCTCATCGGCGGTCAGGGTCACCGCCGCCAGGCCCGCAGCGAACCCCTCCAGGGCATAGCGCAACTGAAAGATATCCACCGGCGAGGCCTGGGCGGCGAACGGCCAGCTCAATCCGGCACCGGCCGGAACCGTTTCAGGTGCCTGGACGAACACTCCCTTGCCCGGCTGCACACTGATCAGCCCCAGGGCGCTCAAGGAGGACAGAGCCTCGCGCAGCGACGCCCGGCTGACCCCCAATTGCACCGCCAGCTCCCGCTGCGAGGGCAGCGCATCCCCCGGACCGAAGCCCCGTTCGATGATCAATTGGCGAATGGCTTGCAGGGCCAGTTCGGGTACGGCACGGGTGATCGAATTCATGGATTGGCGGCTGACCGGTGCAGGAAAAGCTCCCTTGTAAAGCTATTCGCCGAACCCGGCAAGTCGTGCCCCACGGGGGTTCGGCACGGCCCCGCGATGCTCGATCCAGGTGCGAAAATAAGCCCAACTGTTCAGACCAGTAAGACCGAAAAAACCACTGCAAACCGCGTATCCACGGCCTTTTCCCGGTATTGGCATGGCCTGTGCTCTGTCGCCACACAGCATTCACTTCCCAAGACTTGCGGAGATTCGCCATGACCAAACGCTGTTGCGCCCTGCTCTCTGCCCTGTTCGCCAGCCTGCTGCTGAGCCAGGCCCCGGCCCAGGCCAGCGCCCTGGACGACGTGATCGCCCGCGGCACCCTCAAGGTGGCCGTGCCCCAGGATTTCCCGCCGTTCGGCTCGGTGGGCCCGGACATGCAGCCCCGCGGCCTGGACATCGACACCGCACGCCTGCTGGCCGAACAGCTCAAGGTCAAGCTGGAGCTGACTCCGGTCAACAGCACCAACCGCATCCCGTTCCTCACCACCGGCAAGGTCGACCTGGTGATTTCCAGCCTCGGCAAGAACCCGGAACGGGAAAAGGTCATCGACTTCTCCCGGGCCTACGCGCCCTTCTACCTCGCGGTGTTCGGCCCGCCCGACGCCGCCATCGCCAGCCTCGACGACCTCAAGGGCAAGACCATCAGCGTCACCCGCGGCGCCATCGAGGACATCGAGCTGACCGCCGTGGCGCCCCAGGGCGCGACCATCAAGCGCTTCGAGGACAACAACTCGACCATCGCCGCCTACCTCGCCGGCCAGGTCGACCTGATCGCCAGCGGCAACGTGGTGATGGTCGCCATCAGCCAGCGCAACCCGAAGCGCATCCCGGCGATGAAGATCAAGCTCAAGGACTCGCCGGTCTACGTCGGGGTCAACAAGAACGAGCCGGAGCTGCTGGACAAGGTCAACCAGATCCTCACGGCCGCCAAGGCCGACGGCGCCCTGGAGAAAAACTCCCAGCAGTGGCTCAAGGAGCCGCTGCCGGCCGACCTTTGACCGCCCTCCCGGAGCTTGAGCATGGCTTACCAGTTCGACTTCCTGCCGGTGCTGGAAAACACCGGCCTGCTGCTGCGCGGCGCGCTGTTCACCCTGGAGCTGACCGCCATCGGCACGCTGCTCGGGGTCAGCCTGGGGATCATCGGCGCCCTGGTGCGGGCCTGGAGGATTCAGCCCCTGGCGGCGGTGTTCGGCGTCTACGTCGAGCTGATCCGCAACACCCCGTTCCTGGTGCAGCTGTTCTTCATCTTCTTCGGCCTGCCGTCCCTGGGCCTGCAGATTTCCGAGTGGCAGGCGGCCGTGCTGGCCATGGTGATCAACCTCGGCGCCTATTCCACGGAAATCATCCGCGCCGGCATCCAGGCAATCCCCAAGGGCCAGCTGGAAGCCGCCGCGGCGCTGGCCATGAGCCGTTTCGAGGCGTTTCGCCACGTGGTGCTGCTACCGGCCCTGGGCAAGGTCTGGCCGGCCCTGTGCAGCCAGATCATCATCGTCATGCTGGGCTCGGCGGTGTGCTCGCAGATCGCCACCGAAGAGCTGAGCTTCGCCGCCAACTTCATTCAGTCGCGCAACTTCCGCGCCTTTGAAACCTACGCACTGACCACCCTGATCTACCTGTGCATGGCCTTGCTGATCCGTCAGTTGCTGAACTGGATCGGTCAGCGCTACATCCTGAGGAACAGCCGATGAGCGACTTCAGCTTCTGGGACATCCTGCGCAACCTGCTCAGCGGCCTGCAGTGGACCCTGCTGCTGTCCCTGGTGGCCTTTATCGGCGGCGGCCTGATCGGCCTGCTGATCATGACCCTGCGGATCTCCGACAAGGGCTGGGCCCGCTCCTGCGCCCGCACCTATATAGAACTGTTCCAGGGCACACCGCTGCTGATGCAGCTATTCCTGGTGTTCTTCGGCATCGCCCTGCTGGGGGTGGATATCTCGCCCTGGCTGGCCGCCGCCATCGCCCTGACCCTGTTTACCAGCGCCTACCTGGCGGAGATCTGGCGCGGCTGCGTCGAGTCGATTCCCCACGGTCAGTGGGAGGCCTCGTCAAGCCTGGCCCTGAGCCCTTATGAACAGCTGCGCCACGTGATCCTGCCGCAAGCGTTGCGCATCGCCGTGGCGCCCACCGTGGGCTTCTCGGTGCAGGTGGTCAAAGGCACCGCGGTGACCTCGATCATCGGTTTCACCGAGCTGACCAAGACCGGCAGCATGCTGGCCAACGCCACCTTCGAGCCCTTCATGGTCTACGGCCTGGTGGCCCTCGGTTACTTCCTGCTCTGCTACCCCCTGTCCCTCAGTGCCCGCTACCTGGAAAGGAGACTGCATGCCTCTGCTTAGAATTTCCGCCCTGCATAAATACTACGGCGACCACCATGTGCTCAAAGGCATCGACCTGAGCATCGAGGAAGGCCAGGTGGTGGCGATCATCGGACGCAGCGGCTCGGGCAAGAGCACCCTGCTGCGCACCCTCAACGGCCTGGAGTCGATCAACGACGGGGTCATCGAAGTCGATGGCGAATACCTGGATGCCGCCCGCGCCGACCTGCGCAGCCTGCGACAGAAGGTCGGCATGGTGTTCCAGCAGTTCAATCTGTTCCCCCACCTGAGCGTGGGCGAGAACGTGATGCTGGCCCCGCAGGTGGTACAGAAAGTGCCCAAGGCCCGGGCTGCCGAGCTGGCGCGGCAGATGCTGGCGCGGGTCGGCCTGGCGGAGAAGTTCGACGCCTTTCCAGACCGGCTGTCCGGTGGCCAGCAACAGCGAGTGGCGATTGCCCGGGCCCTGGCGATGTCGCCCAAGGTGCTGCTGTGCGACGAGATCACCTCGGCCCTGGATCCGGAACTGGTCAATGAAGTGCTCAGCGTGGTGCGCCAACTGGCCCGGGACGGCATGACCCTGATCATGGTCACCCATGAAATGCGCTTTGCCCGGGAGGTCGGCGACAAACTGGTGTTCATGCACCAGGGCAAGGTGCACGAAGTGGGCGATCCGAAGCAATTGTTCGCCCACCCGCAGACGGCCGAGCTGGCGAACTTCATTGGCAGCACCGAGCAGGCTTGAGGCGGCCCGGTCGCAGGGGCCGGCTGGCCGGCGAACAGCGACAGCAGCGCCTGGCGCAGGTTTTGTGCGTTGAATCAACGCATTGGACACTGCGCGTTGGCGCAGGCCGTTGATCGTGGCAGGATGGCGAGGTTATCGACCGAGACCCCCAACCATGCCCCAATCCCAAGCCAAGAATCTGTCCCTGATCGCCGCGATCGATCTGGGCTCCAACAGCTTTCACATGGTCGTGGCCAAGGCCCGGAACGGTGAAATCCGCATTCTCGAGCGGCTCGGTGAAAAGGTTCAACTGGCCGCCGGCATCAACGAAGAACGCCAGCTCAACGAAGAATCCATGCAGCGCGGGCTCGACTGCCTCAAGCGCTTCGCCCAACTGATCAATGGCATGCCGCCGGGCACGGTGCGCATCGTCGGCACCAACGCCCTGCGCGAGGCGCGCAACCGTGGCGAGTTCATTCGCCGCGCCGAAGAGATCCTCGGCCACCCGGTGGAGGTCATCTCCGGCCGTGAAGAGGCCCGGCTGATCTACCTCGGGGTGTCCCACACCCTGGCCGATACCCCGGGCAAGCGCCTGGTGGCCGACATCGGCGGCGGCAGTACCGAATTCATCATCGGCCAGCGCTTCGAACCGCTGCTGCGCGAGAGCCTGCAAATGGGTTGCGTGAGCTTCACCCAGCGCTACTTCCGCGACGGCAAGATCACCCCGGCCCGCTACGCCCAGGCCTACACCGCCGCGCGCCTGGAGATCATGAGCATCGAGCATGCCCTGCATCGCCTGACCTGGGACGAAGCCATCGGCTCGTCCGGGACCATCCGCGCCATCGGCCTGGCCCTCAAGGCCGGCGGCCAGGGCAGTGGCGAAGTCAACGCCGAAGGCCTGGCCTGGCTCAAGCGCAAGCTGTTCAAGCTGGGGGATGCCGAGAAGATCGACTTCGAAGGCATCAAGCCCGATCGCCGGGCGATCTTCCCGGCGGGCCTGGCGATTCTCGAAGCGATCTTCGACGCCCTGGAACTGCAACGCATGGACCACTGCGAAGGCGCCCTGCGTGAAGGCGTGCTCTACGACCTGCTGGGCCGTCACCACCACGAAGACGTCCGCGAACGCACCCTCAGCTCGCTGATGGAGCGTTACCACGTCGACCTGGAACAGGCCTCGCGAGTCGAAGGCAAGGCCCTGCGCGCCTTCGACCAGGTCGCCGCGGACTGGGACCTGGAAGACGGCGTCTGGCGCGAACTGCTGGGCTGGGCGGCCAAGGTCCACGAAGTGGGCCTGGACATCGCCCACTACCACTACCACAAGCACGGCGCCTACCTGATCGAGCACTCGGACCTGGCCGGATTCTCCCGGGAAGACCAGCAAATGCTGGCGCTGCTGGTACGCGGCCACCGCCGCAACATTCCCAAGGAGAAATTCGCCGAGTTCGGCGACGACGGCATCAAGCTGATCCGCCTGTGCGTGCTGCTGCGTTTCGCCATCCTGTTCCACCACATCCGTGGCACCCAGCAGATGCCCCAAGTGAGCCTGCGCGCCCAGGGCGACCACCTGGATCTGGAGTTCCCGGAGCACTGGCTGGATGAGAACCAGCTGACCCAGGCCGATTTCGCCCTGGAAGCCGAATGGCTGACCCGGGTCGGCATCGTGCTCAACGTCCGCTGACCTGCCACGGACCTGTAGCAGCCGGCTTGCCGGCGAAGAGGCCGCGAAACCTTGCATCACTCGCAGGGACGTCTTCGCTGGCAAGCCAGCTCCCACAGTTCTTGCAAACCGCACAAAAAAGGCCAGCCCGGTGATCGGGCTGGCCTTTTTCATTGACGCCTGCCGCGCTTAGCGCACCGGCAATACCGGGCTGCCAAGACGCTCCAGCAAGGTCGCCTGGGCGCTGCGCGGGTTCTGGTTGCCGGTCGGCGTGTTGCGAATGTAACGGCCGTCGGACTGCAGGCTCCAGCTGTGGGTGTTATCGGTGAGATAGCTTTCCAGCTCTTTCTTGACCCGCAGGATCAGCTTCTTGCCTTCCACCGGGAAGCAGGTCTCGACTCGTTTATCGAGGTTGCGCTCCATCCAGTCGGCGCTGGAGAGGAACATCTGCTCCTCGCCGCCGTTGAGGAAGTAGAACACCCGGGTGTGCTCCAGGAAGCGACCGATGATCGAGCGCACGTGGATGTTGTGCGATACACCGGCAATCCCCGGCCGCAGGCAGCACATGCCACGCACCACCAGATCGATGCGCACGCCGGACTGGCTGGCCTTGTACAAGGCGCGAATGATCTTCGGATCGGTCAACGAGTTGAACTTGGCAATGATGTGCGCGGGCTTGCCGTCCAGGGCGAACTGAGTCTCCCGGGCGATCATGTCGAGCATGCCCTTCTTCAGGGTGAACGGCGCATGCAACAGCTTCTTCATGCGCAGGGTCTTGCCCATGCCGATCAGCTGGCTGAACAGCTTGCCGACGTCTTCGCACAAGGCGTCGTCGGAGGTCAGCAGGCTGTAGTCGGTGTACAGACGGGCGTTGGCCGCGTGGTAGTTGCCGGTACCCAGGTGGGCATAACGCACGATCTCGCCGGCTTCGCGACGCAGGATCAGCATCATCTTGGCGTGGGTCTTGAAGCCCACCACGCCATAGATCACCACCGCGCCGGCCGCTTGCAGGCGGCTGGCCATCTGCAGGTTGGACTCTTCGTCAAAGCGCGCACGCAGCTCGATCACCGCGGTGACCTCCTTGCCGTTGCGCGCCGCGTCCACCAGGGCGTCGACGATTTCCGAGTTGGCGCCACTGCGGTACAGGGTCTGGCGCACCGCCAGCACGTGCGGGTCCTTGGCGGCCTGGCGCAGCAGGTCGACCACCGGGGTGAAGGATTCGAACGGGTGCAGCAGCAGGATGTCCTGCTTGCTGATGACGCTGAAGATGTTCTCGCTGTTCTGCAGCAGCTTGGGAATCTGTGGGGTGAACGGGGTGTATTGCAGCTCCGGATGACTGTCCAGGCCGGTGATGCTGAACAGCCGCGTCAGGTTCACCGGACCATTGACTTGGTACAGCTCGGTCTCGTGCAGGTTGAACTGCTTGAGCAGGTAGTCCGACAGGTGTTTGGGGCAGGTGTCGGCCACTTCCAGGCGTACTGCGTCGCCGTAGCGCCGGGAGAACAGCTCGCCGCGCAGGGCGCGGGCCAGGTCTTCGACGTCCTCGGTGTCCACCGCCAGGTCGGCGTTACGGGTCAGGCGGAACTGATAGCAGCCTTTGACCTTCATGCCCTGGAACAGGTCATCGGCGTGGGCGTGGATCATCGACGACAGGAATACATAGTTGTCGCCAGGGCCGCCGACTTCTTCCGGCACCTTGATGATCCGCGGCAGCAGGCGTGGTGCCGGGATAATCGCCAGGCCCGAATCGCGACCGAAGGCGTCGATACCCTCCAGCTCAACGATGAAGTTCAGGCTCTTGTTCACCAGCAACGGGAACGGGTGCGTCGGGTCCAGGCCAATCGGGGTGATGATCGGCGCGATCTCGTCGCGGAAGTAGCGGCGTACCCAGGTCTTGAGCTTGGTGGTCCAGTAGCGGCGACGGATGAAGCGGATCTGGTGCTTCTCCAGTTCCGGCAACAGGATGTCATTGAGGATCGCGTACTGGCGGTCGACGTGACCGTGCACCAGCTCGCTGATCCGCGCCAGCGCCTGATGCGGCTGCAGGCCGTCGGCTCCGGCCTGCTCACGGGCGAAGGTGATCTGCTTCTTCAGGCCGGCGACGCGGATCTCGAAGAACTCGTCCAGGTTGCTGGAAAAGATCAGCAGGAACTTCAGGCGCTCCAGCAGCGGGTAGGACTCGTCCAGCGCCTGTTCCAGCACGCGGATGTTGAATTGCAGCTGCGACAGCTCGCGGTGAATGTACAGGCTGCTGTCATCCAGGTTGGGGATGACAATGGCCGGCGCCGGTGGCGCCTCGGCCACCGCAGGCGCGGGTTCGAGCTCCGGCGGGGTTTCAACCACTGGCTCGACCACCGGCTGAGCGTCTTTTACGGCAACTTCTGAGAGTCCTTCAGTATTCATCGCGTGTTCCTGGGAGGGCTATTTTTGCTCTCGTAACAATTGAGCAGCACGGACGGCAAAGTAAGTCAGGATGCCATCGGCACCCGCACGTTTAAAGGCGGTCAGGGATTCAAGAATAACCCCTTCACCCAACCAGCCATTCTGGATCGCCGCCATGTGCATGGCGTATTCGCCGCTGACCTGATAGACAAAGGTCGGCACCTTGAATTCATCCTTGACCCGAAAAAGGATATCCAGGTACGGCATGCCTGGCTTGACCATGACCATGTCCGCCCCTTCCGCCAGGTCCGCCGCCACTTCATGCAGGGCTTCGTCACCGTTGGCCGGGTCCATCTGGTACGAGGCCTTGTCGGCCTTGCCCAGGTTCAACGCCGAACCCACCGCATCGCGGAAAGGGCCGTAGTAGGCGCTGGCGTACTTGGCCGAATAGGCCATGATCCGCACGTTGACGTGCCCCGCCAGCTCCAGGGCCTCGCGGATCGCCTGGACCCGCCCGTCCATCATGTCCGACGGCGCCACCACCTGGGCGCCAGCCTCGGCGTGGGACAGCGCCTGACGCACCAGGGCATCGACGGTGATGTCGTTCTGTACATAACCCTGTTCGTCGAGGATGCCGTCCTGGCCATGGGTGGTGAACGGGTCCAGAGCGACGTCGGTGATCACCCCCAGTGCCGGAAAGCGTTCGCGCAGGGCACGGGTGGCGCGCTGGGCGATGCCCTCCGGGTTCCAGGCTTCGGCCGCGTCCAGGGACTTGAGCCCGGCCGGGGTCACCGGAAACAGCGCCAGGGCCGGAATCCCCAACTCGACCCAGTGCGCCGCCTCTTCCAGCAGCAGGTCGATGGTCAGGCGCTCGACGCCGGGCATCGACGCCACCGCCTCGCGGCGGTTCTCACCGTCAAGCACGAATACCGGCAGGATCAGGTCGTCGACGCTCAGCCGGTTTTCCCGCACCAGACGGCGAGAGAAATCATCGCGACGATTACGCCGCAGACGAGTGGCTGGAAACAGGCGGCTGGCAGGGGTAAAGCTCACGGCGGACTCCAGGGCCCGCGCTGGCGGGCGAGCGGAACAGTTATAAGCGGGCATTATGACGAACAGATGACAGTTGTGCTCAAGCTGTTGACCGGCAGCAACACTCATTGTCATTGGCCCAATTGTTCACGTCGAGACACATTTCGATACTTTCCCGAACGTCGTCGAAGGGGTAGGCTGCGCGTTCATTTCGCCAGCATCCAGACAATGCTCCAACAATTTCTTCAGGATTTCGGCTACTTCGCCCTCTTTCTCGGCACGTTTTTCGAAGGTGAAACCATTCTGGTTCTCGCCGGGTTTCTTGCGTTCCGCGGATACATGGATATCAAGCTGGTGATGATCGTCGCCTTCCTCGGCAGCTACGCCGGCGACCAGCTGTGGTACTTCCTGGGGCGCAAGCATGGCCGCAAGCTGCTGGCGCGCAAGCCGCGCTGGCAAATGATGGGCGATCGAGCGCTGGAACATATCCGCAAGCATCCGGATATCTGGGTGCTGAGCTTCCGCTTCGTCTATGGCCTGCGCACCGTGATGCCGGTGGCCATTGGCCTGTCCGGCTATCCGCCGGGCCGCTATTTGCTGCTCAACGGCATTGGCGCGGCCATCTGGGCCGTGGCCCTGGCCCAGGCCGCCTATCATTTCGGCGCGGTCATGGAAGGCATGCTCGGCAGCATCAAGAAGTACGAGCTGTGGGTCCTGGGCGCCCTGCTGGTGCTGGGCTTCGGCCTGTGGGTGCGTCGGCGTTTCAAGAACGCCCGCCTGGCCAAGCAGATCTACGAGGCCGAACAAGCCGCCGCGCAAGACAAGACCAAGGCTTCGACCACACCGGTGGAGTGACACGCCCGTCATTTGGCATGCTCTCGGCACCCTTAACCTGGAGAAACAACCATGAGCAAAAAAGTTGCAGTGATCCTTTCCGGTTGCGGCGTGTTCGACGGTGCCGAGATCCACGAGAGCGTGATCACCCTGCTGCGCCTCGACCAGCGTGGAGCCCAGGTGCAGTGCTTTGCCCCGAACATCCCGCAGATGCATGTGCTCAACCACCTGACCGGCGAAACCATGGCCGAGACCCGCAACGTGCTGGTGGAATCGGCGCGCATTGCCCGCGGCCAGGTCAAGGACCTGGCTGAAGCCAGCGTCGACGACTTCGACGCGCTGATCATTCCCGGCGGCTTCGGCGCAGCCAAGAACCTCTCCAGCTTCGCCACCGAAGGTGCCGCCTGCACGGTCCAGGCCGACGTCCTGGCCCTGGCCGAAGCCTTTGCCGAAGCAGGCAAGCCGGTAGGCCTGATGTGCATCGCCCCGGCCCTGGCGGCGAAGATCTACGGTCCGGGCGTAACCTGCACCATCGGTAACGACGCCGATACCGCGGCGGCCCTGGGCAAGATGGGCGCCAGCCACGCCGAATGCGCGGTGGGCGACATCATCGAAGACAAGGCGCGCAAGCTGGTGAGCACCCCCGCCTACATGCTGGCGCAGTCCATCAGCGAAGCCGCCTCGGGCATCAACAAGCTGGTGGACCGGGTGCTGGAACTGACGCACGAAGGCGAATAACCGCCCCGCCACAGGGACAGCCTCCTGTGGCGAGCACAGGGGTTCAAGCCGGGCCGCTAAACGGCCGCACACCCGAACACCGCACTGCAGCCGGCTCCCCGCCGGCTGCACATACCCCCAGACTCCCCCGGCACATCAGGCCCTTCAGGCCTGACGCGACAGCCGGGTCAGAATCCGATCCAGCGCATTGGCAAATGCCTGCTTCTCCCGATCGCCATAGGGCGCCTGCCCGCCGCTGACCTGCCCCTGCTCCCGCAGATCGGTAAACAGATTGCGCACCGCCAGGCGCTCGCCCATGTTCTGCGCGTCGAACTCCTTGCCCCGCGGGTCCAGGGCGGCCACGCCCTTTTTCACCAGGCGGTCGGCCAGCGGCACATCGCTGCAGATCACCAATTCGCCCGGCACCGCGTGCTCCACCAGGTAATCGTCGGCGGCATCCGGACCGCTGGGCACCACGATCAGCCTGACGCAGGCAAACGCCGGCTTGATCTGCGCCTGCCCGGCCACCAGCACCACCTCGAACTGACGCTTCAGGGCGAAGCGCACCACCTGATCCTTGGCCGCCTTGGGGCAAGCGTCGGCATCGATCCACACACGCATCGAGTGTTCTCCTTCCAGAATGCAAAACGGGCAAGCCGCCCCGTGGAGCTGGCTTGCCCGCGATCAACCGCGCAGCGTCAAGAAGCCTGCAAACGCCGCTTCTCACTCAGGCGACTGCGACTATAAAGCACCACGATCGCCAGTATCGCCACCACCTGGGCTCCCAGCGAGTAGGCGTCGGCATGGATCCCCAGCCAATCGAAGTCGAAGAACGGCACCGGCCGGGTGCCGAAGATACCGGCTTCCTGCAAGGCCTTGACCCCGTGCCCGGCGAACACCACCGACAAGGCGCAGAGCAGCGCCGCGTTGATGCCGAAGAACAGCGCCAGCGGCAGCTTGGCCGAACCCCGCAGGATCACCCAGGCCAGGCCCACCAGCAGCACCAGGGCGGTGGCGCCGCCAGCCAGTACCGCGTTGTGCCCCGCAGGTCCCGCCTGCAGCCACAGGGTTTCGTAGAACAGGATCACCTCGAACAGCTCGCGATACACCGAGAAGAACGCCAGGACGGCAAAGCCGAAACGCCCGCCACCGCCCACCAGGCTGCTCTTGATGTAGTCCTGCCAGGCCGCCGCATGCCGGCGGTCGTGCATCCACACCCCGAGCCACAGCACCATGACGCTGGCGAACAGCGCGGTAGCGCCTTCCAGCAGCTCGCGCTGGGAACCGCTGACGTCGATCACATAAGCCGCCAGAGCCCAGGTGCCCAAGCCCGCCAGCAGCGCCAGGCCCCAGCCAACGTTGACACTGCGCACCGCCGATTGCTGGCCGGTGTTGCGCAGGAAGGCAAGGATCGCCGCCAGCACCAGGATCGCTTCCAGGCCTTCGCGCAGCAGGATCAGCAAACCGGAGATAAAGCTCAGCGACCAACTCAGGCTGTCGCCGCCCAAAAGCCCGGCCGACTCCTTGAGCTTGGCCTTGGCCGCATCCAGGCGCTGCTCGGCCTGAGCCACCGGCAAACCGTCCTGCAACGACTGACGGTAGGCCATCAGGGCTTTTTCCGTGTCCTTGCGCACCGTGGCATCGACGTTGTCCAGGGAGCTTTCCACCAGCTCGAAACCTTCCAGGTACGCCGCTACCGACAGGTCATAGGCCTGTTCATGATCGCCGTTGCGATAGGCCGCGAGACTCTTGTCCAGGGTCGATGCGGTGTAGTCGAGCAACTGCCCCGGACCACGCTTGACCTGAGGCGGCTGGGCCCGCTGGGCGCGGAAGGTGGCGGCTGCCTGCGGGCCTTGGGCGGCCAGCACTTCAGCGGGCGTCTGCCGGGCCAGATCGGCCAGGTTGAAGCCCTGCTCGCCCTTGGCCGCCGCCGGGTCGGCGCTGAACCCGGCAATGTAGGTGGCCAGATCCCAACGTTGACGGTCATCCAGCTGATCGGCGAAGGCCGGCATGTCCGTGCCTTCGACCCCCAGCCCCAGGGTGTTGTAGACCGCGTACAGGCTCAGGCGATCAAGACGCTCGGCATCCCGCAGGTTGGCCGGCGGCGGGGTCATGCCGACGCCGGCCGGACCATCGCCGGCGCCTTTCTCGCCGTGGCACACCGAGCAATGCTGGGCATACAGCGGCGCACCGCGGCTCGGATCCGGGGTGATCACCGGCGCCTGGCTGACCTCATAGGCCACCGCCAGCTTGGCCCCCATCTGCCGCGCCAGACGTGCCACCTGGCTGCCTTCGACACGCTCGTCCACCGCCTTGCGCAGGCTGGCGATGCCCTGCTCCAGCTCGGCCTTCTCCGGCTTGGCCGGCAGCTCGACGATCAGCCCCTGCAAGACCCCGAGAAACTCCACCTGCTCGCGGTATTCGGACTCGTCGACGACCTTGCCGGCTTCAACCGTGGGCGGGTAATCGGCGCCGATGTAATCCAGCAAATGCAGAGCCTTGGGCGCGCCATCGACAGTCTCGGCCAGCAGGTTGAAGCTGCAGAGCGCGAGTACCGGCAGCACCAGCAAGGCCAGTAAACGGGAAGGGCCAGTCATGAACGAATCTCAAATGGAAATACGAAGTAACATATTGTTCACTCCCAGTGAGTTTCACTCAAGGCTTATCCGTCTGTTGAAACACTTCCGCTGATCGACTGTGCCTCCTGGCTCCCAGCCCTGCGCCAAACACCCCACTGCAAAACGTCTTGAGCCATCAATGCGCAGCCGCTCACATAGTGGCCAACTACATATCAATCTGACCTTAAAAAGCCATTACATCACCCGGAACCACGTTTATAATGCCGCGCCCTCGTTATCGCGAGATGGCATTTAAGCTCCTCTTTTTATGAGGAATTGGCATGGTAGCCAGCGCTCCTGCCAGTGGGTTCGTCCAGCCCGACCCGCACGCCCGGCTGTCTCATTCAGGGAAGAAGAAGTACCCATGGCATCCCGCGCCCTCACTTCGATTGCGCTTGGCGCAGTCACTCTGCTTGCAGGCTGTTCGGCCTTCCGCAGCTACGACAACGAGCTCCAGGAAACCAACCAGCAACTGCGCGCCGGCAACCTCGATGCCGCCCTGATCCTGCTGGAAAAGAACAACAAGGGCGAAGACAAGGACCTGCTCTACTACTTCGAAAAGGGTGAGTTGCTGCGGGCCAAGGGCGACCTCAATGGCAGCCAGGCCGCCTGGGGCCATGCCGATCAGGTGGTGGCCAGCTGGGAAGACTCGGTCAAGCTCGATACCGACAAGTACCTGGCCCAGTTCGGCAGCTTCCTGGTCAACGACAAGGTCCGCCGCTACGAAGGCTATGACTATGAAAAAGTCATGCTGACCACCCAGATGGCCATGAACCTGCTGGCCGGCAATGACTTCGACGGCGCCCGCATGGCGATCAAGAAGACCCACGAACGCGAAGCGGTGATCGCCGAACTGCGCGACAAGGAATACCTCAAGCGCGAGGACGAAGCCGAGAAGCAAGGGGTCAAGACCGAGTACAAGGACCTCAAGGGCTATCCGGTGGAGGCCCTCGACGCGCCGGACGTGGTCAACCTGAAAAACAGCTACCAGAGCGCCTTCAGCCACTACCTGGCCGGCTTCGTCTACGAAGCCCTGGGCGAGAAGGACCTGGCCGCGCCCGGCTACCGCAAGGCCGCCGAACTGCGCCCCAACACGCCCCTGCTGGAACAGGCCCTGCTGAACCTGGACGCCCCGGTGGAGCCGGTCAAAGTCGAGACCCCGAGCAAGTCTTCGACCAAGTCCAAGCGCAAGGCTGCGGCCAAGGCCCCCGCCAAGGCGCCGGCGGTGCCAGCCCTGGCTGAAGATGAAAGCGACGTACTGATCGTGGTGCAAAGCGGCCTGGCCCCGGCCCGGGATTCGGTGCGCATTCCCCTGCCGCTGCCGATCAACGGCAATCTGGTGATCACCCCGCTGTCGTTCCCGGTGATCAAGCCCGACAACTCGACCCAGACCCTCGCCCAGATCGGCATCGACGGCCAGCCGCAGAACCTGACCCTGCTCAACAGCACCACCGCCATGTCCCGCCGCGCCCTGCGCGACGACATGCCGGGGATCATCCTGCGCACCACCGTGCGCGCCGTGACCCGTGGCGTGGCGCAGAAGAACCTCAATGAGGTCAACCCGCTGGCCGGCCTGGCCGTGGGCCTGGCTTCAGCGGTGACCGAAGGTGCCGACACCCGCACCTGGCGCACCCTGCCGGACAACACCCAAGTGGCCCGCCTGCGCCTGAAGCGGGGCGAACACCGCCTGAACCTGGCCAACGCCCAGGGCGGCACCCAGGTGCAGGTCAAAGTGGACCAGCGCTACCAGGTCATCGCCCTGCGGGTCGTCGGCAACCAGGTATTCAGCAGCGGTCTGGCCGCACAAGTGATCCCGAACAACGCCGGCCAGAACATGGCCAGCAACCAACGTCCTTAAGCGGAGCCCCCCATGCGCTTGAAACTTCTCGCTGTCGCCGCACTGGCCCTACTGGCCGGTTGCGCCACCCCGCCTCCTCCCGCCCCCGGCAGTGCCGCGAGCAAGGTGGTGGTGATGAACAAGTTCAACAACATCGCCATCGGCGCGATGCGGGTCGCCCGTGAAAACGGCTTCCTGACGGTCAAGGTGGCGCTGAACAACACCAGCCACACCAACATGACGATGTACTACCGCTTCGTCTGGCTAGGCGACGACGGCTTCCCGGTGGCCGACGAAGAAAGCTGGAAAGTCTTCAACCTGTACGCGGCCCAGGCCACCTTCCTGCCGGCCATTGCGCCGGTGCCCAAGGCCACCGACTTCCGCCTGGAAGTCAAAACCCAATAAGCCGTCCCTGAACCCGATCAAGAGAGCACTTCCATGTTTGCACGCTTTTCCTTCCTCGCCGTGGTCGCCCTGCTGGCCAGCGGCTGCGCCAACAACTCCCCCGTCCTGGGCGGCAAGAACATCAGCTACGGCGACAGCAAGGCCGTGGAGCTGGTGACCAACGAGTTCGGTTCCACCGACCTGCAGATGATCGCCGAATCCATGACCCGCTCCCTGGCCCAGTCCGGCATCCTCCAGGGCCGCCCGGTGGTGCAGGTCTACGACGTGAAGAACAAGACCAGCGAGTACATCGATACCCGCGAGATCACCACCTCGATCAAGACCCAGCTGATGAAATCCGGCACCGCCCGCTTCGCCAGCGACAACACCGCGATGCAGAGCCAGGTCGACCAGCTCAAGCTGCAGAACCAGAGCGGCCTGTACAAGAAGTCCACCGTGGCCAAGACCGGCAACATGGTCGCCGCCAAGTACCGTCTTGAGGGCTCCATCAGCTCCATCGTCAAGCGCAGCAGCGACTACAAGGACGTCTTCTACAAATTCAGCCTGCAACTGATCGACGTCGAGAGCGGTCTGGCCGAGTGGATGGACGAGAAAGAGATCCGCAAGACCACGGAGCGCTAAGCAATGCGTGCATGGATTGGCATCCTGGCCCTGGCCTGTGCGTTCAGCGCGCAGGCGGCCCCGAAAGTCGCAGTCATGGACCTGGCCTACCAGGAACGTGTGCAGGAATACATTCACGTGGTCTCGGCCCAGCAGAGCTACCGCGAGGGCTACTACAGCTCCAGCGGCTCGGCCAGCTACAACGAACTGGAATCGAGCACCAGCTACATCGAGGAAGGCGAACTGCGCAAGTTCACCGGTGATATCAAGGGCGGGATCCTCAAGTCCGGGATGTTCCAGCTGGTGCAGGGCTCGCCCCACACCGACGCGTCCAAGACCAACGTCTACGACATCATCAAGCGCATCAAGGCCGGCAACTTCAAGGGTGCCGACTACGTGCTGTTCGGCACCGTGTCGGACATCGACTTCACCCAGGACATCAACGAGCTGGCCAATACCGACAGCTACTCGGCGGTGCTGGGCCTGACCCTGGTGGCGGATTTCAGCCTGATCAACACCCGCACCTTCGAGATCACCTCGGCGTTCACCGCCATGGGCGAAGGCCAGGACACCAAGCTGGTGAACAGCCGGGACATCCGTGTCTCGCTGAACCGTCCGCGGGTGGTGCGTGAAGTCTCCAAGGCCCTGGGCGAGGACGTCACCCGGCAAATGGCCGAGCAGTTGGGTCGCGGTGGCTACGAGCAACCGGGGCAGGCGCCGATGCGCAACAACCTGCCGCGGGACACTGCCCCCGTGATCCTGCGTTAAGCCGTATGCAAACGAAAAAGGCGACCCGCTGGGTCGCCTTTTTTTGTTCCTGCAAAACCTAGGTCGCCGCTTTGCGGATGGTCGCCAGAAAGCCCGCGGCACCGAGGAACAGGCCGGCGAAGGTGCGGTTCATGCGCCGCTGCTGGACCGGGGTGCGCAATAGGCGCAGGACCTTGGACGCCAGCCCGGTGTAGCCGGCCATGACGATCAGGTCGACCACGATCATGGTGGCGCCGAGGATCAGGTACTGCTTGACCAGGGGCGCATGGGGATCGATGAACTGCGGCAGCACCGCCAGCATGAACACCAGGGCCTTGGGGTTGCTGATGTTCACCAGGAAGCCGCGGAACATCAGGGCCAGGGGCTTGCCGATGGGACGGACCGCGGCGTCATCGCTCAGATCGCTGGGCAGCGCACGCCATTGCTTGACCGCCAGGTACACCAGGTAGGCCACACCGAACCACTTGATGGCATAGAAGGCGGTAGCCGAGGCCGCGAGGATGGCACCGACACCGGCGGCGACAATGGCAATCTGCATGGCCAGGCCCAGCTGCAGGCCCAGGGCGTTCCAGTAACCGCGCCAGAAGCCGTATTGCAGGCCGCAGGACATCGACGCAATCGCGCCGGCTCCCGGAGAAAGACTGATTACCCAACTGGCGGCAAAGAACGCCAGCCATGTCTCAAGCACCATTGCACACCTCGGATCGAATTGGTCGTGACTGCCTAAGCTAATCCTCCGACCCGCGGCTGACTATATTTTTTTCGCCCAAAGCTGATTCACGGCCCTGTAGCCGCTGCCGCAGGCTGCGATAGGTCCGCAGGACCAGGGGCAATAGCTGCGCAGCCGTTCGCAGCCTGCGGCAGCGGCTACGGAGGAAGGGACTACTTTTCGCCAGTTCCTACCGGCAGCACATCGCTGCCGCGCCAGCGACGTACCGAGCGCTGGAAGAACAGGCTGTTGGGCACCTGGACCATGGCGCTGCCGGTACCGGCTTCTTCGGACTCGATCAGGGTGGTGTACAAAAGGTTGATCGCCACCACCCGGCCCTTGACCCCAGGCTTGTCGACGGTGTCCACCAGCTCCACCACGTCGCCAAGGCGGAACGGGCCGACGGTGAAGATCAGGATCGCGCACAGCAGGTTGGAGAGCACGCTCCACATGGCGAAGAACGCCACCGCCGCCACGGCGACGAAGCCGGACAGTGCGGTCCACAACACCGTGGCGGAAACCCCCAGGCGCTCCAGGACGAAGATCACCGCGCTGCCCATGATCAGCCAGCGCAAGCCACCGCGCAGGGGCATCAGCAACTGCGGCGGGAACGGGTAACGCTCGCCCAGGCGGGTCAGGCCGCGAGCGACAAAGCGCTGGGCCAGGTAGCCCGCCAGGAGAATCAGCAGGATCTGCACACCCACCCACAGCGGACCGATCCACTGCGCCGGCAACGGCAACTGCAGCGCTTCCATCAGGAGAGCGCCTCCAGCTCCGCCTGCATGCTTTCCAGCAGCTCCAGGGCCTCCATCCAGGCTTCTTCCAGCTCGGACTCACGGGTCTTGAGCTTGGCTTGTTCAGCCAACAGATCCCGCAGCTCATCCTTGCGCACAGCCTCGTACAGACCGCTGTCGCCCAGGCTGGTCTCGATCCTGGCCAGGCGCTCATGCACCTTGCCCAACTCGGCTTCCAGCTTGTCGGCCTCGCGCTTGTGTGGCGCCAGTTGCTGACGCAACGCCGCGGCGGCCTGGCGCTGGGCCTTCTTGTCGGTCTTGTCCGGGTTGACCGGGGTGTTGCTGACCGGGGCATTGCGCTGGCGGTAATCCACCAGCCAACGGGTGTAGTCGTCCAGGTCGCCGTCGAACTCCTCGACCTTGCCGTCGGCCACCAGGAAGAAGTTGTCCGTGGTGCTCTTGAGCAGATGGCGATCGTGGGACACCACCAATACCGCGCCACTGAACTCTTGCAGGGCCATGGTCAGGGCCAGGCGCATCTCCAGGTCCAGGTGGTTGGTGGGTTCGTCGAGCAGCAACAGGTTCGGCCGCTCCCAGGCGATCAGCGCCAGGGCCAGGCGGGCTTTTTCGCCGCCGGAGAAGTTCAGCACCGGCTCGTCGATCCGGGCGCCCCGGAAGTCGAAACCGCCGAGGAAATCACGCAGGGTCTGCTCGCGCTCGGTGGGGGCCAGGCGCTGCAAGTGCAGCAAGGGGCTGGCCTTGGAATCCAGGGAGTCGAGCTGATGCTGGGCAAAGTAGCCGACCACGGTGTTCTCGCCCCGGGTCAGGCGTCCGGACAACGGCTGGAGTTCGCCGGAGAGGTTCTTGATCAGGGTCGACTTGCCGGCGCCGTTGGGGCCCAGCAGACCGATCCGCGCGCCCGGGGTCAGCTGCAGCTTGACCTTCTCCAGGATCGTGCGCTCGCCATACCCCAGACGGGCATCGGAGAGGTCGATCAGCGGGCTGGAAATCTTCGTCGACTCACGGAAGGTGAAGTCGAACGGCGAATCAACGTGGGCCGCCGACAGCTCCTCCATGCGCTCCAGGGCCTTGATCCGGCTCTGGGCCTGACGAGCCTTGGTGGCCTGAGCCTTGAAGCGGGCGATGTAGCTTTCCATGTGCGCGCGCTGCGCCTGCTGCTTCTCGTAGGCCTGCTGTTGCTGGGCCAGCCGCTCGGCACGGGCGCGCTCGAAGGCGCTGTAGCCACCGCGATAGAGGGTGATCTTGCGTTGATCGACATGGGCGACGTGATCGACCACGGCATCGAGGAAATCCCGGTCGTGGGAGATCAGCAGCAAGGTGCCGGGGTAACCCTTGAGCCAGTCTTCGAGCCAGATGATGGCGTCGAGGTCCAAGTGGTTGGTCGGTTCGTCGAGCAGCAACAGGTCCGAGGGACACATCAGCGCCTGGGCCAGGTTCAGGCGCATCCGCCAGCCCCCGGAGAAGTCGCCGACCTGGCGGTCCATCTGCTCGTTGGTGAAGCCCAGGCCGGCCAGCAGCTTGCGCGCCCGGGCGTCGGCGGTGTAACCGTCGGCGCTGTCCAGCTCGGCATGCAGACGTGCTTGCGCGGCGCCGTCGTGGGCCGCTTCCGCGGCGGCCAGGTCGCGTTGCACCTGGCGCAGGCGCAGGTCGCCGTCGAGCACATAGTCCACCGCCAGGCGCTCGAGGGTATCGACCTCCTGACGCATGTGGGCAATGCGCCAATCGGCGGGCAGGAAGCAGTCACCCGAATCCGGGTGCAGCTCCCCGCGCAGCAGGGCGAACAGGCTGGATTTGCCGGCGCCGTTGGCACCGATCAGGCCGGCTTTCTGGCCGGCGTGCAGGGTCAGCTCGGCGTCTTCTAGCAGACGTTGCGGGCCACGCTGTAAAGTCAGGTTCTGAAGTCGAATCATAATGGCGGCGGAGTCTACCAGCTTCGTTCGCAACTGGCGCGAGTAGCACTATGTCCTCTGACCTGTGGAGTTTTTCCCTTAGCACCTATGCCCTTCCCGGCGTGCAGGAGGCCTGCCTGCAACTGCAGGACAGTGGCGCCAATGTCTGCCTGTTGCTCTGTGGCGCCTGGCTGGGCCAGCGAGGCGTCAGTTGCGACGCTCAGCGTTTGCAGCAGTTGCAGACGCTGGCGGCGCCCTGGCAGCGCGACGTGATTCAACCCTTGCGCGACTTGCGCACCGGCTGGCGCCAGGCGGCCCGCGAGGACAGTGAATTGAGCGCCTTGCGCGAACAGGTCAAGACCCTGGAGCTGGAAGCCGAACGGCAATTGCTGTTGCGCTTGCAGGAGCGGGTACGGCCATGGCCGGACTCTCAGGCAAAGAGCCTGGACGACTGGCTGGAGGGATTGGCGGCCGAAGCCGCCGAACGCAACCGCAACGCGCTGCAGGTGCTGCGCGTCGCGGTGACCGGCGCTTAGGAAGCGCTGGAGGGAGTGCCGGCAGCAGCCGGTGCAGGCGCGGCGGCTGGGGTGCTCGCCGGAGCAGTTGAAGACGCCGCGGGCGCCGGAGCAGCAGGTTTGGCCGCAGCAGGCGCAGGTGCAGCCGGCTTGGCCGCTGGAGTGGCGGTTTTGGTGGCGGCTGGCTTGGCGACCGCCGGTTTTTTCGCGGCAGGTTTTGCCGCTGGTTTCGCTGCAGGCTTGGCTGCTGGCTTGGCCGCAGGTTTCGCTGCCGATGCCGCCGCAGGCTTGGCCGCCGCTGCCGGTTTGCTGGCAGGCTTGGCCGCAGTTTTTGCCGGGGCTTTTGCTACCGCAGGTTTAGCGGCAGTTTTGCTCGCTGCCGGTTTGGCAGCAGCGGTTTTGGTGGCTGCTGGCTTGGCGGCTGGTTTAGCGGCCACGGGTTTGGCAGCAGGCTTGGCGGCGGTTTTGGCTGCTGGCTTGGCGGCAGCGGTCTTGGTGGCAACCGGTTTGGCAGCAGCAGGCTTAGCCGCTACGGGCTTGCTCGCCGCAGGTTTGGCGGCGCTGGCGGCAGCAGGTTTTTTCGCAGCGGGTTTGGCTGCTGGCTTGGCAGCGGATTTGGCCGGCGCCTTGGTCGCAGGCTTGGCTGCCGGCTTCTTCGCCGCCACGGTGTCCGGCTTGGCATCACGAGTGCTCAATGCCTTGGCAACCGCTTCCTTCACACGACCAACACCTTGAGCCAATTTCAGGCTTTCCTGGGCATCGCGCTTGAGTTGCAGAATGTAGCTGCGGGTCTGGGCCTGGCGTTCTTTCAATGCGTCCAGCAGGTCTTCGAGTTCCTTGACCGCGGTCTTGGCCTTGGCTTGTGCCTTGGCCTTGCCGGCCGCCGCGGCATCCTGCAATTTGGTGCGCGACTTGTGCAGTTTTTCCTGTGCCTTGCCTCGTTGTTTTTCCAGCTTGGCGAGCAGTTTTTCAGCATCAGCCAAGGCTTGGGAACAAGCGTTTTCCAAATGTTCGAGCAAGCTGCCCGACAACTGTTGGAGCAAATGCAACGGAGTATTTACAGGCTTCTTATTGGCCGACATGGTTTACCTCCTGGCTGACGTGAGTTGCGGCTCATACTAGACCTCTGCTGTTACCGCCGCTAGGGCATGTTGACAGTATCGAAAGCCCGGCGTTGCAGCCGACGGAAAATGTTCTTCGCCGCCATCGAAGTTGCTCACCAACCCGCCCTTTGTCGCTGGCATAATCCACCGCTACTCAGGCCGGAGAGTGCCCATGTCGCGTTACCTGTTTTTGTCCTTGAGCCTGTTCTTGCCCCTGGCGCAGGCTGCTGCCGAAGCACCGCCCAACGACGCTCATGATCTTGCCTACAGCCTGGGCGCGAGCCTCGGCGAACGACTGCGCGACGAAGTCCCCGACCTGCAGATCCAGGCGTTGGTGGAGGGATTGAAAGCCGCCTACCAAGGCAAGCCGCTGGCCCTCAAGAGCGAGCGCATCGAGCAGCTCCTGGCCCAGCACGAAGCGCAGATCAGCGAACAGTCGGCGCGGTCGCAGATCGAGACGGCGCTGGAAAACGAACGACGCTTTCTCGATCAGGAAAAAGCCAAGCCCGGCGTGCGCCAGCTGGCTGACGGCATCCTGCTGACCGAGCTGGCACCGGGCAGCGGCAACAAGGCCAGCCCCAACGGTTCGGTCCAGGTGCGCTACACCGGGCGCCTGCCTGACGGCACCGTGTTCGATCAGACACAACAGCCTCAATGGTTTCGCCTGGACAGCGTGATTGCCGGCTGGCGCATCGCCCTGGCGCAGATGCCCACCGGTGCCAGATGGCGGCTGGTGATTCCTTCGGACCAGGCCTATGGCACCGAAGGCGCCGGCGACCTGATCGCGCCCTACACGCCGCTGGTGTTCGATATCGAATTGCTGGGCGTTGCCGGCTGAGTCGCAGAAACAAAAACGGCACGCCTTGGCGTGCCGATTTCTGCTGCTCGAACCTGTATTCAGGCCTGAGCGACCGCGTCCTGCTTGTGGGCGTTGTGCAACACTTCGATCAGGCAATCTTCCAGTTCGAAGCGTTCGTGCAACAGGCCGCCCAGTTCCTTGAACTTCTGCGCCACACACTGACCCGCATCGCACAGATCGTTGAACGCCAGGAGCTTTTCGGTGATCACGTCGATACGCGGATAGAGGGTATCGGCCAGTTCCAGACCGCGCTTGTCGCCAAAGGCCTTGGCTTCGCTGGTCAGCTGTTCGTAGATTTCAAAATGTCCGGCGGAAACATAGTCCACCAGAATCCCGCAGAACTCCTGCAGGGGCTTTTTGCTCTCGCTCAACGCCTCCGGCTCGGCGCCCAGCGCATCATAGGCTCGAACCAGTTCGTGACGCTCCTGCAACCAGCGATCGATCAGCAGATGCACTCCACCCCAGCGTTCCTGAGCATTCTGACAACTTTCGAGCATGGTGATCTCTCTTCCCTTATGGGTCATGCCGTCTGCCCGCCGCCCCCCTTGTTGGAGACTCTGGATCCGGTCGGACACAACAGCATCGAGCAACATAATTCCGGTGACAGGTGCGGGCCAGATTATGCCCGCTCGACAACAGCATCAAGGTACGCAGGAGATAAAGTTCATACAAGCGTTTAATCCGCGGCCTGCCACCAAACACTGACTCAGGGCAACGCCTCAACCCTGCGTGCAGCCCGCATCATGCACAGCAGACGATAACCGCTGAAGATCAGCATGATCAGGAAAAACAGCAGGCTCCATTCGGGCAGGCTCATGTCCAACAGCGTCCAGGTGACCTCGGCGCAATCCGAGGTGCCCCTGAAGGTCAGCTGCAGCGCCTGCCACCAGGACAGCTGGCGCAGCATGAAAGGCATGTCCGGCAGACAGGCCAGGAGTTGCTCGGACGGAATGTTCTGCAACAGCACATGACGCCCGGCGGTGATCACCCCTAGCAGGCCCAGCACCAGGTTGAATCCCCAGTAGAGCGCTCGCCCGACACGCCCCGGCCCTTGCACCACAGCCAGCAGGTTGACCCCGCCGAACATCAGCAGCAACAAGCGCTGCACGCCCCACAACGGGCAGGACTCAAGGCCGCCACCGGTTTGCAGGTTGAATGCCGCCCATGAGGCCAAGGCCCCCGCCAGGAACACCAGGGAGAACAGCACGCGGGAGCCTGCCAGCGACATGAGATATCCGTAACACAAAGAAACAGGCAGCCACGGTAGAGAAAGCGCTCGCGGCTTTCAAGAAGCGCTATGCCGCAGTCGATCGACGAGAGTCAGCGAGCAAGTTCTGCAAACCGGGCAAAAAAAGGCCGGTTGCCCATTACAGGCAACCGGCCCTGACAGCGCTTCAGGCCCGCGCCGGAACCGGCAACGGTGAGGCCAACAGACGCTCGTCGAGCATGCCCAGGCCCTCCTGGAACAGTTGGTTGCTGCGATCGGTATCGCCCAACTGTGCCAGCAACCGGGCCAGCTCGGCACAGGTTTCAGGATTGCGCTGCAGACGCAGGCTGCTTTCCAGGTAGTCCCGGGCCTTGCCCCACAGGCTGTTCTGCAGGCACAGGCGCCCCAGGGTCAGCAGCAGACCGGGATCGTCAGCATGCTCCTTCAGCCAGTGCTCGGCGGTCTGCAACTGACGGGACGGGTCGCTACCACGCACCAGGCCGTAAAGCCGCGCCAGATGGCTTTCGTATTTGCGCTTGATGGCGGTACGCAGCGCCTCTTCGGCTTCGGCACCAGCCCCCAGCTGACGCAACTGCTCGGCGTAGGCCAGCACCAGTTGCGGCTCCTGACGTTGCGCCGAGGTCAGTTGTTGCCAGGCGCGATTGAGAGACTGCAAGCCCGCCACCTGATCCTCTTCACGACGCGCCGCCAGGCTCAGGTTCTCGCCCCAGGCCCGACGTTCCAGCTCCTGCAACTCGCTGGCCGGCAGCGCCTTGTCCTTGCGCAATTCGGGCAGCAAGCGGATCAGCGCCGACCAGTCGCCACGCTGCTGATGCAAACGCTGCAACTGACGCAACACCTGAACGCTGTGCGGATGACGCTCGTGCATGGCTTGCAGGGTGCTCAGGGCGCCTTCGGTGTCGCCCCGATCGGTCTGCAACTGAGCATGACTCAAGGCCACCGCCAACTCCGCCTGGGGCTGCCGGGTCAGCGCCCGCTCCAGTAACCGGTCGCACTCTTCGTAGTGCCCTTGCTCGTTGGCGGCACGGGCCGCACCGAGGTAGTACAGCAACGGCTGGCGCTCGGCCTCGGCGGCACGGTGCAGGTGCTTTTGCGCGCTGGCCCAGCGACCTTCGGCCAGGTCCATCTGGCCCTGCTCGATGGCGATCTGCACCCGGCGACTGCGGTTGCGGCGCGACCAGGGATTGACCACGCCACCGGAAACCATCACCAGCTCGATCAACAGCTTGATACCCCAGATCACCAGCCAGATCAGCGCCACCAGGGCCAGGGTCGCCCACAAGCTCGATTCATAACGGAAATTGCTGTAGGCGATCAGCACGTAGCCGGGATGCTCGGCGATGGCCAGCCCCAGCAAGCCGATGGCGGCGATGACCAACAGCACAATCACGTAGGCGCGTTTCATGGGCTGGTCTCCTGGGCGGTGTTCGCCGCAGGCTTGGCCAGAGGCTTGATGGAGTCCTCAGCGTTGAAGTTGCGCCGCTCAAGATAGGCCTGGACCGCGCTCAGGGTCTTGGCCAGGTCTGGAGTGACCACGGTCACCGGCTGCTTGCTCAGTTCGGACAGGCGCTCGAGCATGATCTTGCTCTGCGGATTGTCCTGATTGAAGTTACCGACCAGCACATCCCGGGCCTCGGTCAGCGCCTGGGTATAAACCGGCGCCTGACCATTCAAGGCCGCCCACTGGGCCTGTTCCAGCGCCAGACTCAGGGCCAGGCGCACCTGAGTCAGGCCCTGCCCCGCCAGCAGCGGACGGATGTTCTTGTCGGCATTGAAGTCGATACGGAAGTAGCGGGAGATCTGATCCCACCACTGCGCCCAGCGGCTTGCGCCATCGCCGTCGGCGGTCAGCCCCAGTAATGATTCGCCGCGGTCCTTGAATTCCGGTGCCACCGCACTCAGCTCCAGGACTTGATCGCGCAGGGCGCCCAACTGCAGGAACAGACCGGTGCGATCCGGCTGCTCGGTGCTGCGCAAGGCCGCCAGGCTCTTGGCCAACTGCTCGCGTGCAGCGAAAGAGCCCGGGTCGTTCTGCTCACGCAGGATATCGTCGGCGCCCTGGACCAGGGCCTGGGCACTGCTGATGTCCTGCAGCGCGGACAGACGCAGACTGGCCAGGCGCAACAGGTGTTCGGCTTCGGCCAGGCGCCAGTCCTTGCGGCTGGCCCCCAGCACGGTTTCCAGGCGCTGACTCAGACGCTGCTGATCACCTTGCAGCTGGGCCACGAGACGCCGCCGGTCTTCCAGCTCGTCGGCGGGCGGCAACTGCTCAAGGCGCGCACTCAGGCGCTGTTCACTGAGTTTGAAGCTCTGGGCCTGATCCCCCAGGGCCTGCAACTGACTCAGTTGCTGCTGGTGATTGGCTTGCAGGCTGCGCACCTGCCAGATCCCCCAGCCACCGGCCGCGACACCCGCCGCCCCCAGCAGCAGGGCCAGCAGCGCCAACCCGTTGCCACGACGCTCAACGGTTGGGGTCGTGGGCTCAGCAGGTGTTTCGGACACCGGCTGGACTTCATCTTTAGGCAAGGCTGTTTCGCTCACGTATCCATCCTTTGCGTTAGAGAACGGGCACGGGTTGCTCCCGTAACGCCGTTAGCAAAGCCGCGGCACTGGCGCCGCGACAATCCACAACTTTTTCCGCCCCGGCGGCACGCGCCATGTCGGCGACCCGGGGGCTTGGAACAAACAACGGCATCCGCGCCAACTGCGGCCAGTCCGCTCCGGCCAGCTGCAGCAAATGGCTGAAACCCTGTCCACTGCTGACCACCAGCCCGTTCAAGCGTTCCCCCGCAATCTTGCGCAACAGCGCATCCTCGGCGTAACGCGGGAGGCACCGGCGGTAGAGTTCCAGATAATCGACACTAGCACCTAGGTCGCGCAAGCGCTCAGAGAGCAGCTCACGACCACCCTCGCCACGCACGATCAGCACCCGGGGATCGGGCCGGCAGATAGCCTCGCGCAATTGGGGAAGGGCAAGCAAGGCTTCACTGTCATCCCCCGCCTGTGGGTAGAACACCTGCAAACCGGCGTCCGCAAGGATCTGCCCGGTACCGGCGCCCACGGTAAACCAGCTCTGGGACGGGGGCTCTGGCCAATAGGCGCGCAGCAGTTTCAGGCCAAGATGGGCCGCCGGCTTGCTGACCACGATCAGCGCACAGTAACGATCCAGTTCAAGCAGGGTTGCGCGTTGCGCGTCAGTGACGGGCAAGGCCTGAATCTCCAGCAACGGCAGGCTGCTGCTGAACACCTGGGCGTCGGCCAGGATCGCTGCCAGTGCAGCACAATCCTCGCTCGGCCGGGTCAGCAGCAGGCGCCAGCCGGTCACTCTTGCTCCGCCTCGCCGTACACCGCGCGCAGGATGTCATCGGCGCCCTGGGCCAGCAGGTCGTCCGCCACTTGCACCCCCAGCTCGCTGGCAGATGCTCTAGGGCCACGGGCTTCGGCGCTGAGCAGCAGGCCGCCGCTAGGCTCGCCCACCAGGCCGCGCAGCCAGATCTGTTCGCCTTCGAGCACCGCGTAACAGGCGATCGGCACCTGACAACCACCGTTGAGGTGCTTGTTCAGCGCGCGCTCGGCCGTGACCCGGCTGGCGGTATCGGCATGATGCAGAGGGGCCAGCAGAGCGTGGATTTCAGTGTCGGCACTGCGACATTCGATGCCGACCGCGCCCTGGCCACCGGCAGGCAGGCTATCGTCGACACTGATGGAGGAGCTGATGCGCTCTTCGAATCCCAGACGGATCAGACCGGCTGCAGCCAGGATGATGGCGTCGTATTCGCCGGCGTCCAGCTTGGCCAGCCGGGTATTGACGTTGCCCCGCAGAAAACGGATCTGCAGGTCAGGGCGACGGGTCAGCAACTGGGCCTGGCGGCGCAGGCTGGAGGTACCCACGACGCTGCCTGGCGGCAACTGTTCAAGGCTTTCGTAGGTATTGGAGACAAAGGCGTCGCGCGGATCTTCGCGTTCACAGATGCAGAACAGGCCCAGACCTTCGGGGAAGTCCATGGGCACGTCCTTCATCGAGTGCACGGCGATGTCGGCCTGGTTCTCCAGCAGTGCGGTTTCCAGCTCCTTGACGAACAGCCCCTTGCCGCCAATTTTCGACAGGGGCGAGTCCAGCAGTTTGTCACCGCGGCTGACCATGGGCACCAGGGTCACGACAAGGCCCGGATGGGCCTCTTGCAGACGGGCTTTGACGTATTCGGCCTGCCACAAGGCCAGAGCACTTTTGCGGGTAGCGATGCGGATTTCGCGAGAGGACATGGATCAATCCGTACTGAATAGATACGGCAGATAATAACAGCTCAGCCAAAGCAGCTTTGACTTGTATCAGAAACGCAGCGTCCTCCCGACGTCGGGCCTGCTTTGATAAGCGAGCAAACGATCGCGCTAGAGCTGTTGCATCATCTTGCGCACGCCCGCTACGTGGCGCCGGCTGACGATCAGGGCATCGCCATTGAGCCCCTTGAGGTACAGCTGGAAATGCCCCAGCGGCGTTCGTTGCAGGCGCTCGATCCGCTCGCGGGCCACCAATGCATTGCGGTGAATACGCACAAAGCGATCACCGAATTCGTCTTCCAGGGCCTTCAAGGGTTCGTCCAGAAGCACTTCGCCACTTTCGTGACGCAAGGTCACGTACTTGTGGTCGGCAATGAAATACACCACCTGAGCCAGGGGAATCAGTTCGATGCCCTTACGGGTTCGCGCGCTGATGTGGCTACGCGGACCGTTGCCGCTCTCCGCTGCCGGCCGAGTCAGGGCCGCCAGTTGCACACGGTTGGGCTTTTCGGCCGCTTTCAAGGCTTCGAGCAACAGCTCGGGGCGCACGGGCTTGACCAGATGGCAGACGCCACTGGCATTGAAGGCCTCAAGGGCGAATTCATCCGGAGCCGCACAAAACACCAGAGCCGGAGGCGTCTCGCGTTCGCACAATTTACCGGCAACCTGCAGCCCATCCAGACCCGGCATGCGGACATCGAGCAAAACGATATCCGGCTTCAGGCTGTCGATCAGGCTCAATGCCTCTTCGCCATTGGTGGCGCTGGGCTCCAGGACACTGTACCCCTCAAGCTCACTGACCATCCGGCTCAGGCGCTCGCGGGCTTGGGGTTCGTCATCAACGATCAGGACATTCATATTGCGCTGGATTCCTGCGTGAGTCTCGCACAAGGATAGCGTAGACAGGTGGAGTGACGTCCGTCACCGCGATCCACGCTAAGACTAGTGCGAAGGCCAAAAAGTGCCGCAAGTCGGGCACCAATATTTACCCGTACCTGCCCGATACCGCCCAAGGTCGGTGGCTGCGCGACGGTGCCGCAGGGAATGCTGGTATTCAACACAAAGCCCCCCTCGTGACTGTGGTCGGCGTCCACCTTGTCCGCACCCACCTCGTTTCATGGGCGGATTGCCAGGACCTGCGCGGTGTGAACTCGATGGACAGGCCCACTGCGAACACGCGAGGGGGTGTTACGCAATTGTGCCGGTCCTCCTGTCCAACTGTAGACGGTTGCCAAGACGATATTGCTCAATCGACAAATATCGTTTGATCGATATCACCTTCCACACTCAAGGCTTCCTGCCCCTGACGCGCCACGGATTGTCCCGGTGCCAGTCTCTGCGCCCTCATGACCGGCGACAAGCCATGCGGCGGCGCCCCGAAGAAAAAAGCTGCCGACCAGTGCCAGCGACAGCCGAGGCAACCCTGTTATCATCGGCGCCTGTTTTTCACGCCATCTTCCTTCAGCAGATCACGAGCGAATTCATGAGCACTGACAAGACCAATCAGTCCTGGGGCGGCCGCTTCAGTGAACCCGTCGACGCCTTCGTCGCCCGCTTCACCGCCTCTGTCACTTTCGACCAGCGCCTGTATCGCCACGACATCATGGGCTCCATCGCCCACGCCACCATGCTGGCCAAGGTCGGCGTGCTCACCGACGCCGAGCGCGACAGCATCATCGACGGCCTGAAGACCATCCAGGGCGAGATCGAGGCCGGCAGCTTCGACTGGCGCGTGGACCTTGAAGACGTGCACATGAACATCGAGGCGCGCCTCACCGATCGCATCGGCATCACCGGCAAGAAGCTGCACACCGGTCGCAGCCGCAACGATCAGGTGGCCACCGACATCCGCCTGTGGCTGCGGGACGAGATCGACCTGATCCTGGCCGAGATCACCCGCCTGCAAAAAGGCCTGCTGGAGCTGGCCGAGCGCGAAGCCGAAAGCATCATGCCGGGCTTCACCCACCTGCAGACCGCCCAGCCCGTGACCTTCGGCCACCACATGCTGGCCTGGTTCGAAATGCTCAGCCGTGACTACGAGCGCCTGGTGGACTGCCGCAAGCGCACCAACCGCATGCCCCTGGGCAGCGCCGCACTGGCCGGCACCACCTATCCGATCGATCGCGAGCTGACCTGCCAGCTACTGGGCTTTGAAGCCGTGGGCGGCAACTCCCTGGACAGCGTTTCGGACCGCGATTTCGCCATCGAATTCTGCGCCGCCGCCAGCGTGGCAATGATGCACCTGTCGCGCTTCTCCGAAGAACTGGTGCTGTGGACCAGCGCGCAATTCCAGTTCATCGATCTGCCGGACCGCTTCTGCACCGGCAGCTCGATCATGCCGCAAAAGAAAAACCCCGACGTACCGGAACTGGTGCGGGGCAAGAGTGGCCGGGTGTTCGGCGCACTGATGGGCCTGCTGACCCTGATGAAGGGCCAGCCCCTGGCCTACAACAAGGACAATCAGGAAGACAAGGAACCGCTGTTCGACGCCGCCGACACCCTGCGCGACTCGCTGCGGGCCTTCGCCGACATGATCCCGGCCATCAAGCCCAAGCACGCCATCATGCGCGAAGCGGCACTGCGCGGTTTCTCCACCGCCACCGACCTGGCGGACTACCTGGTGCGCCGTGGCCTGCCATTCCGCGACTGCCACGAAATCGTCGGCCACGCGGTGAAGTACGGCGTGGAAACCGGCAAGGACCTGGCAGAAATGAGCCTGGATGAACTGCGCCAGTTCAGCGACCAGATCGAGCAGGACGTGTTCGCCGTGCTGACCCTGGAAGGTTCGGTGAATGCCCGTAACCACATCGGCGGCACCGCACCGGCCCAGGTCCGGGCGGCCGTGGTTCGCGGACAGGCCTTGCTGGCCAGTCGCTAGGCCGTCGCCGGTGAGCCTGCTGCATCAGCAGGCTCACCAGTCACCCGCGCCACCTTGAGCGACGCTACTTCCTGGCCGCCACCATGGCCAGGAACTGCGGCATCGCCGCCTCTCTATCCGCTGCTACTCGCTGGGCATTGGGCAACTGTTCCAGGCGCTCCAGCAAGGCTTTCGCCGCCGGCATCCCCTCCAGAAAGTCCACCCCGAACAGCTTGTGCCCGACCGCCCGGGCCAGGGTCACGCTGTAGAGAAAATACAGATCCGCCACACTCAGGCTGTCGCCGGCCACATAAGGCGCAAATTTGCCGTGCCGCGCCAGGGAGGCAAACCCTAGCAGCAACTCAGCCTTGGACTTTTCCTGGATCGCCGGGGCCACCGACATACCGAAGAACGCCTCGGGGTAACAGGCCCGCGCCGGCAGCTCGATATACAGTTCGATCTCCCTGGCCAGCGCCAGCACCTGGGCACGCTGGTATGGATCGCTGGGCAACAGCGCCCGACCTGGTTGGGTGTGCTCCAGGTATTCGAGAATCACACTGGTTTCGTTCAGGTACCCCTGCTCGACCTCAAGCACCGGAACCTTGCCCCGTGGACTGATGGCCAATGCCTCAGGAGTCTGGCCACCGGAAAAAGGCACCTCTTCGAAAGGCAGGCCTTTCTCCAGCAACGCCAGCTTGACCATGTTGTAGTAGTTGCTGACAGAGAAACCGTAAAGCTTGAGCATCACATAGCCTCCAGGCCGTGCAGGGGGTTGGCAGCATTTTTTATAGAAGCCCAATGCACTTCTGGCCAGCAGCATCACCACCCTGAATACGAGTAAACTGGCGACCTTTCCTTGAGGAGCCTGCCATGAGCGAGCCAACCGATATCGACAACGACGAAGAAGAGTTCGCCGAAAACACCCTGATCGAAGCGATCGAAAACCAGATCGAAAGTGACAACCCGCCGGCAGCCAAAGCCACGTTCAACAAACTGACCCTGGTGGGTTACGAACGGGAAGAAATCCTCAATCTCATGGCTCACGTCCTGGCCATCGAGATCGACGCGATTCTCGAGGAAGACCGCGCCTTCGATACCCAATGGTACGAAGCCGCCTTGCGCGCCCTGCCGCAACTGCCGCCCGAGAAGTCCTGAGCCCGCAGCACCGGAGCGCTGCCCGCCGCAACGCTCCGGCGCCGCGCTCCCGCCCCGACTACACTGCAGGCACCCTGCGGCCAAACACCGCCACCCCCAGGTACAAAAGTCCTCAGCGAACGCTGGACACGCCGCCGTTCTGCGGTCACCTTAGGAACGCTGACCTCTCATTCCTAGAAAGTCTGGAGTCCTTATGTCGTATACCCCTGAGTTGGTTGCCGAACTGGAAATCCTTGCACTCTTCAATCTGGACAACTCCCAGGAAGGCCTGAAAATCCATCAGACCGCTGCCCCTTCCGCCATTGCCGCTGCCCAACGCCTGTTCGACAAAGAACTGATTACCCAAGCCGATGGAGGCTACCTGACCAGTCTTGGCCGCGACGCCGCCGAGCACGCCCAAGGCCTGCTGACCATCCTGAGCGTCAAAGAAACAGCCTGAACATCGTTCCTCGGCCTGCGGGGTTCCCGTCTGTCGGATTCCGTAGGCACCCTCCCGCCAATACGCTAGAAATCTGGCGTCAAAAAAATAAATTGAGCTTAAGACTCGGCCCTGTCTGACGCTAAACTGCTGCCGTTCCGAACCCCGTCACCTTCGAGCTCCGCTTGAAATGCCCCATACCCATGAAATCCGTCCCGTTCTGGATGAAGGAATCGATCGCAAGGTTCTCAGTCGACTGCGCACGCGCTTCCTTACCGTCAATCAAGGACGCCTGGCTCGGGCCATGGAGGGGTTGTCGGCACGCCAGCAACTGGTCCTCAACCTGCTGCCGCTGTTCTTTCACGTCAATCACCCGCTGCTGCCCGGCTATGTCTCCGGCGCTACCCCGGCGGGGCTGTCCAACTATGAACCCGATCCGCAGGCCCTGGCCGAAGCCCAGCGCCTGACCCGATCCTTTTCCTACAAGCCGCGCCATGGCAACCCGCCGCGGCCGATTCACGGGCTGTTTCTCATGGGCAGCCTGGGCACCCTGGCCCAGGCCGACCAGAGCGATATGGATGTCTGGGTCTGCCACGCCGCAGACTTGAGTGAAACCGAGCTGGCCGAACTGCAGAAGAAATGCCAGCTGCTGGAAGCCTGGGCTGCCAGCCAGGGCGCCGAAGCTCATTTCTTCCTGATCGACCCCAGCCGCTTTGTCCGCGGCGAACGCGACACCCAGCTCAGCTCGGATGATTGCGGCACCACCCAGCATTATCTGCTGCTGGACGAGTTCTACCGCACCGCCATCTGGCTGGCCGGACGCACGCCGCTGTGGTGGCTGGTGCCGGTGTACGAGGAGTCCCGCTACGAGCGCTACATCCACACCCTGCTCTCCAAGCGCTTCGTACCCGCCGAAGAGAATCTGGACCTGGGCCACATGGCACGCATTCCGCCCGGCGAGTTCATCGGGGCCGGACTCTGGCAGTTGTTCAAGGGCATCGAGTCTCCCTACAAATCGGTACTCAAGCTGCTGCTGATCGAGGTCTATGCCAGCGAGCATCCCAGGGTCCAGTGCCTGAGCCTGCGCTTCAAGCAGGCGGTGTTCGCCAACCGCCTGGACCTGGACGAGCTCGACCCCTACATCGTGGTCTACCGACGCATCGAGGAGTACCTCAAGGCCCGGGGAGAGCCGGAACGCCTGGAGCTGGTCAGACGCAGCCTGTACCTCAAGGTCAATCGCAAGCTCACCCATGGCAATGGCGCCCGCAGCCCGAACTGGCAGCGGGCCCTGCTGGAGCGCCTGGCCAGCGAGTGGGGCTGGGATCAGCGCCAGCTGGCCCTGCTGGACAGCCGCAGCCAATGGAAGGTGCGCCAGGTCAGCAGCGAACGCCGGGCCCTGGTCAACGAGCTCAACTACAGCTATCGCTTCCTGACCCAGTTCGCCCGCACCGAACAGGCCGCCAGCCTGATCAACAAGCGTGATTTGAACGTGCTGGGCCGACGCCTGTACGCCGCCTTCGAACGCAAGGCCGGGAAGATCGAGTTCATCAATCCCGGCATCGCCCCGGACCTCGCGGAAGACACCCTGACCCTGGTGCAGTCGCCGAACAAGAAAGAACCGGGACAAACCTACTGGGGCCTGTACAACGGCAACCTGACCGCACTGGAATGGGAACATTTCGCCCCGATCAAGCGCAGCCGGGAACTGCTGGAGCTGCTCACCTGGTGTCATCGCAACGGAGTGATCGACAGCAGTACGCGCCTGGCCTTGCACCCTGGCAGCAGCGATCTGAGCGAGTTCGAACTGTTCAACCTGCTGGGCAGCCTGCAGCAGACGGTGGCCCTGCCACTGGCCACGGCGGACGAAGACCAGCTACTGCACGCCAGCGTCCCCAGCGAAGTACTGATTCTGGTGAACGTCGGAGTCGACCCCCTCAAGCATCACCGCGACCTGAACATTCTCATGACCACCGAACGCACCGACTCCCTGAGCTATGCCGGGGTCCGGGAGAATCTGGTGCTGACCCTGGATCAGGTCACCCTCAATAGCTGGAACGAGGTCATGGTCGACCGCTACGACGCCGAGCATGCACTGCTCGATTGCCTGCGCGATTACCTGAACAGCCTGCCTGCCGGGCCCCAGCCGCGCCTCAGGGTCCGCTGCTTCTGCCACAACCGCGCGCAATTCATCGCCCGGCGGGTAGAGGAGCTGTTCGAAACCGCGCAGCACCTGTTGCTCAGCCAGCTCAACTACCGCTACCTGATCCAGGTGCAGCAGCACTATCACGTCCTGGAACTGGTGGCTGGCCAGGTACGGCACCAGGCCATGGCCAATCCTGCCGCACTGCTGGAATACCTGGGCCAGGAACAGGCCTGCTACAGCCCCCTGCACCTGGACCCGATGGCCCTGGAAGATCACGACCTGGCGCTGATCCTGCCCATGGGCCAGCCGGGCTGCATCCAGGTGTTCTACCGAATCGTCGACGAGCAGGCCGAGCTGTATCTGCTCGACGAGCACAATGCCCTGTGGCAGCAGACCCTGCCCTATCACGACGAGCACAGCCTGCTGGTGCCACTGCAGCGTTTCCTGCAGTCGATTCTCTACCGTCGCGATGCGCTGTTGCCGATGAGCAGCAACCCAGGCGAGAAACCTTTGGACACACTCTACTTTCAGGTATTGCCCTCGGGCAGCGGCCGGGCACGCCGGGTTGAGCCGCGGCCGGCACCGCCGACGCCGGTCGACAAGGCCTTTTATGACGTGCAGGCGATCATCGGCAAGGCCGCACCGGGTCAGGTGCAAGTCTCGCTGTACTGCAATCAACGGGAGTTTTCCGAGCTGGAATATGGCGATCAGCTGTTTGGCGCAGTGGCTCAGGACATCGTCGCCCAGCGCCGCGAACCGCAGCGCTATCGCTGCTACATCACCGACCTGGACCTGTCCGGCCTGCTCGGTGATGGACAGAGTCCGAGCATTCTCTACCTGCGTTACAAGGCCAGCCTGGAGCGCGCGCTGAATGACGCGCTCGAGCAGGTCTAGCCGCTATCAGAGGTGGTAGTCGCCGGCGGCTTCCGGCTGGTATTCCACTTCCAGCAGCGTCAGCTTCAGGGTCTTGCCGCCCGGGGCCGGCCAGTCGATGTATTGACCGACCTGCAGGCCCAGCAAGGCACTGCCCACTGGCGCGAGGATCGAAATCTTGCCCTCGTCGGCATTGGCGTCCTGTGGATAAACCAGAGTCAGGTGATAGTCCTTGCCGCTGCTTTCTTCACGGCAGTGCACACGCGAATTCATGGTGACGACACCGGCCGGAACTTCATCGTGACCCACCAGCGTTTCGGCACGATCCAACTCGGTTTGCAGTGCGATGACGCCTGGCAGCGAGTCGTCCAGGCTGTCGATCAGACGCTCCAGACGTTGCACGTCAAGGCGGGTAAGGATGATGGATGGTGCAGTACTCATGATCCTGGCTGACTCCTATTTTTTCTGCACAAAAAAGCAAAACCCCGCCAAATAAGACGGGGTTCTCACCGGCCTCGATGTAGCGAGGCGAAGCCGGACACTATCACAGCACACTGAATAAACAAACCGTACGAGTACGAACCTAAAGTCCCTCCGCGGCCACGCTCTGCTTGCGCAGCAACGCCTGGGCACAGATCACTCGCCGACGCTGATCATCGGCCGAGCGCCACTCGCGAATGTCCTCGACATGACGAAAGCAACCGCGACAGACCTTCTGCTCATCGAGACGGCACAGGCTGATGCACGGCGAACTCACCGCCGGACTGACGTTGCTGTAGAGGGGCTTGGGCGGGCGCACGGCAGCGGGCTCGGTCACGATCTCAGAGCCCTTCGAACTCAAGCTTGATGTCCGCCTGTTCGAAGACGATACGCTCCAGCATCTCGCCCAACTGCTCCTCGCTCTTGTCGCACATCCAGCGCTCGCTTTCCTCGTCGTAATCGAAGTGGAAACCACCGGATCGGGCCGCCAGCCACAGTTGGCGCAGAGGTTCCTGGCGGCTGAAGATCACCTGGCTGCCGTTGTCGAACTTGACGGTGAGTACACCGGCCGAGCTTTCCAGGTCGATGTCCAGGTCGCTCTCATCGAAAATATCCTCCAGCGTCTGCTGGGTAGCGTCCACCAGGTCGTGAAAACGGGCTTCGGTCAAACTCATTGCGGGAACCTCGAATAGTGTCTACTCACGCTCAAGCGCCGCAAGATACGGGCGCTCCCCGGCGAATGCAAAGGATACCGAACAGGCGGACAAATGCGACGTCCATTGCGCCGCCAGCCATCCAAAGCCCCTGAACAGGGCCTGGCAAAGGCCCGCTGGACGGGAGTTACGCTGCATAGGCAAGCTGCCGGGTGGCCGGTATACTCGGGCGCAATTTACGCATTCTCAAGGATTTCGCCATGAAGCGCCTGATCTCTTCCCTTGCTGCGCTCGTCGCGGTTGCCTGCCTTGTTACTGCCTGTGGCCAGAAAGGCCCGCTGTATCTGCCTGATGACAGCAAATCCCCTGAAGAGCAGGCCAAGTCGCAATCGAAGTCGCACAAGCACGACACCTACTAAGGGCTCACCATGGACGCTTTCAACTACCGCGACGGTGAGCTGTTCGCGGAAGGCGTAGCCCTGTCCGCCATTGCCGAGCGTTTCGGCACGCCGACCTACGTCTATTCCCGAGCGCATATCGAGGCCCAGTACCTGGCCTATGCCGAGGCACTTGCCGGCATGCCACATCTGGTCTGCTTCGCGGTAAAGGCCAACTCCAACCTGGGCGTGTTGAATGTCCTGGCCCGCCTGGGCGCCGGTTTCGACATCGTCTCCCGGGGCGAACTGGAGCGGGTCCTGGCCGCCGGTGGCCAGGCCGACAAGATCGTCTTTTCCGGTGTCGGCAAGACCCGTGACGACATGCGTCGCGCCCTGGAAGTCGGCGTCCACTGCTTCAACGTCGAATCCGCCGAAGAACTGGAGCGCCTGCAACAGGTCGCCGCCGAGCTGGGAGTTCGCGCGCCGGTCTCGCTGCGGGTCAACCCCGACGTCGACGCCGGCACCCACCCCTACATCTCCACCGGGCTCAAGGAAAACAAGTTCGGCATCGACATTGCCACGGCCGAGGATGTGTACATCCGCGCCGCGCAACTGCCGAACCTGGATATCGTCGGGGTCGACTGCCATATCGGCTCGCAACTGACCACCCTGGAACCCTTCATCGACGCCCTCGACCGCCTGCTGGACCTGGTGGATCGCCTTGGCGAGTGCGGCATCTACCTGCGCCACATCGATCTGGGTGGTGGCCTGGGCGTGCGTTATCGCGACGAAGAGCCGCCGCTGGCCGCCGACTACGTCAAGGCCGTGCGCCAGCGCCTGGATGGCCGCGACCTGGCCCTGGTGTTCGAACCGGGCCGTTTCATCGTCGCCAACGCCGGCGTGCTGCTGACCCGGGTCGAGTACCTCAAGCACACCGAACACAAGGATTTCGCCATCGTCGACGCGGCCATGAACGACCTGATCCGCCCGGCGCTGTACCAGGCCTGGATGGACGTCAGCGCCGTGCAACCACGCGACGCCGAACCCCGTACCTACGACATCGTCGGCCCGATCTGTGAAACCGGCGACTTCCTCGCCAAGGAACGCTCCCTGGCCCTGGCCGAGGGCGACCTGCTGGCGGTGCATTCCGCTGGCGCCTATGGTTTCGTCATGAGCTCGAACTACAACACCCGCGGCCGTGCCGCTGAAGTGCTGGTCGATGGCGGCCAGGCTGTTGAAGTGCGTCGCCGCGAGACGGTAGCCGAGTTATTCGCTGGCGAAAGCCTGCTGCCGGAGTAAGACCATGCTGCTGCGTTTTACCAAGATGCACGGCCTGGGCAATGACTTCATGGTTCTCGACCTGGTCAGCCAGCACGCGCATATTTTGCCCAAGCACGCCAAGCAATGGGGTGATCGCAACACCGGGATCGGCTTCGATCAGTTGCTGATCGTCGAGGCCCCGAGCAACCCGGACGTGGATTTCCGCTATCGGATCTTCAACTCCGATGGTTCCGAAGTGGAACAGTGCGGCAACGGTGCCCGTTGCTTCGCCCGCTTCGTGCTGGACAAGCGCCTGACCACCAAGCGCCAGATCCGCGTCGAGACCAAGAGCGGCGTGATCGAACTGGACGTGCGCAACGACGGTCAGATCAGCGTCAACATGGGGGCGCCACGCCTGGTGCCGGCGGATATCCCGTTCCAGGCACCGGCCCAGGCCAACAGCTACACGCTGGACGTCGATGGCGTCCAGGTCGAGCTGGCCGCCGTGTCCATGGGCAACCCCCACGCCGTGCTGCGGGTGGATGACATCAACAGCGCGCCGGTGCACGAGCTGGGGCCGAAGATCGAGCATCACCCGCGCTTCCCGGCGCGGGTCAATGTCGGTTTTCTCCAGGTGCTGGACCGTCAGCGCGCGCAATTGCGGGTCTGGGAACGCGGTGCCGGGGAAACCCAGGCCTGCGGCACCGGTGCCTGCGCAGCTGCAGTGGCCGCGATCAGCCAGGGGTGGATGGATTCGCCACTATTGATCGACCTGCCAGGCGGGCGCCTGTCCATCGAATGGGCAGGTCCAGGCCAACCGGTGATGATGACCGGCCCGGCAGTACGCGTATACGAAGGACAGGTGCGTCTTTAAGTGAGCGAAACCCATGACTGATCAGCCCCAGGCTCCCGCCGCAAAGCCCGACCCAGTGCCTTCTGCCGACCTGGACGCAGCCGCCGTCGCTGCGTACCTGGAGGCCCATCCGGACTTCTTCGTCGACCACGACGAGCTGCTCCCGGCCTTGCGCATTCCCCACCAGCGCGGCGATACCGTGTCGCTGGTGGAGCGACAGATGAAGATCCTGCGCGAGCGCAACATCGAGATGCGCCACCGCCTGTCGCAACTGATGGACGTGGCCCGGGACAACGACCGCCTGTTCGACAAGACTCGCCGCCTGATTCTGGCGCTGATGGACGCCAGCAGCCTGGAAGAAGTGGTCATGAGTGTCGAGGACAGCCTGCGTCAGGACTTCCAGGTACCCTTCGTCAGCCTGATCCTGTTCAGCGACAACGCCATGCCGGTGGGTCGCTGGGTCTCGGCCGCCGAAGCCCAGGGCGCCATCGGCGGCCTGCTTTCGGAAGGCAAGAGTGTCAGCGGCAGCCTGCGCGAACATGAACTGGACTTCCTCTTCGGCGAAGAACAGCGCAAGCAGATCGGCTCCACCGCGGTGGTCGCTCTGGCGCATCAGGGCCTGCATGGAGTCCTGGCCATCGCCAGCCGTGACCCGCAGCACTACAAGAGCTCGGTCGGCACCCTGTTCCTCAACTACATCGCCGAAGTCACCGGCCGGGTCCTGCCGCGCTTCACCCACTCGCTGCGCTCGGTACGCTGACCATGCAGCAGCAACTGGATGCCTACTGCGCACACCTGCGCAGTGAGCGCCAGGTGTCGCCCCACACCCTGCAGGCCTATCGACGCGATCTCGACAAGGTGCTGGGGTTTTGCGAGAAACAGCAGGTTCGCAGCTGGACCGACCTGGATGTCCAGGGCCTGCGCAGCATGATTGCCCGTCTGCACCAGCAGGGTCAGTCGTCCAGCAGCCTGGCCCGCCTGCTGTCCGCGGTGCGCGGGCTCTATCACTACCTGAACCGCGAAGGGCTGTGCGATCACGACCCGGCCAACGGCCTGGCGCCGCCCAAGGGCGAGCGCCGCCTGCCCAAGACCCTGGACACCGATCGCGCCCTGCAGCTGCTCGATGGCGCAGTGGAGGATGACTTCCTGGCCCATCGCGATCAGGCGATCCTGGAGCTGTTCTACTCCTGCGGGCTGCGTCTTTCCGAACTGACCAGCTTGAACCTCGAGCAACTGGATCTGGCGGACGGACTGGTGCAGGTCCTGGGCAAGGGCAGCAAGACCCGCGTGCTGCCCGTGGGCAAAAAAGCCCGGGAGGCCCTGGCACTGTGGCTACCGCTGCGCGCCCTGAGCAACCCGCCGGACGGCGCCCTGTTCGTCAGTCAAAAGGGCCGGCGCCTGGGGCCGCGCGCCATCCAACTGCGGGTCAAGGCCGCCGGAGAGCGCGAGCTGGGGCAGAACCTGCATCCGCACATGCTGCGTCATTCCTTTGCCAGCCACCTGCTGGAGTCTTCCCAGGACCTGCGTGCCGTGCAGGAGTTGCTCGGGCACTCGGATATCAAGACCACACAGATCTACACCCACCTGGACTTCCAGCACCTGGCAGCGGTCTACGACAGCGCCCACCCTCGGGCCAAACGCAACAAAGGCGGTGAGTAATGACCATTAAACTGATCACCTTCGACCTTGATGACACCCTCTGGGACACCGCCCCGGTGATCGTCAGCGCCGAGGCCACCCTGCGTCAGTGGCTGACCGAGCATGCACCGAATCTCGGCGGCGTGCCGGTGGAGCATCTGTGGAGCATTCGCGAACGCGTGCTGCTCGAACAACCGCACCTCAAGTACCGAATCAGCGCCCTGCGCCGCCAGGTACTGTTCCATGCCCTGGAAGAGGCCGGGTACGAGCACAGTCAAGCCAGCCAGCTGGCCGATCAGAGCTTCGAAGTATTCCTGCACGCGCGGCATCAACTGGAGATCTTTCCCGAGGTGCTGCCGACCCTGGAAGCCCTGGCCAATCACTTCGCCCTGGGGGTGGTCACCAACGGCAATGCCGACGTGCGCCGCCTGGGCCTGGCGGACTACTTCAAGTTCGCCCTGTGCGCCGAAGACATCGGGGTCGCCAAACCGGATGCCCGACTGTTCCATGAAGCCCTGCAGCGCGGTGGCGCAACGGCCGATACCGCCGTGCATATCGGCGATCACCCGGGCGACGACATTGCCGGCGCCCAGCAGGCGGGCCTGCGCGCGATCTGGTTCAATCCCAGCGGCAAGACCTGGGAAGCCGAGCGCGCACCAGATGCCGAGATCCGCAGCCTGATTGAACTGCCACGACTGCTGGCCAGCTGGAAATAGGCGGCTGGCCGCCGCAGCCTCAAGCCTCGAACTTATAGCTTGCAGCTCGTAACTTGCCGCTGCCTGTCTTTCTTCCATGAAAAAGCCCGCAGCGACGGCGGGCTTTTTCAGCAAGCAAGTAGCAAGGCTCAGATAGGCCGGCTGCCGTACTTGTTATCAGGCTTCTTGGGCGGATCGGCGACCACATTGGCCTCGACTTCCTGCACTTTGCCGCCACGGGCCAGGAACTCTTCCATGGCACGCGCCAGTGCATCACGCTCCTTGTTCTTGGCTTCGACACTCGGCAGCTCGTCTACCGAAACGGCAGCCTTGGCCTTGCCTTTGGCGGTCGGAGCAGGAACATCACTGCCATCGTCTTCCACCACATCGTCGGCGGCCGCTTCAAGACCTTCTTCGGTATCGTCTTCGTCACCTACTTCGAGGTCGTCGTTTTCCAGATCATCGTCGCTCATGTTCTACCTCATGACTTGCGAAAAGCAGATTAGTTATAGCCCAGCTGCGCCGACTGTCGAAGGCCGCCGGAAAAAAATCAACGTCCACTGATACTCAGCGGCTTATGCCCTATCACCCTGCAGGGTGGCAAGGACTTTGCGAGCACCGCCATGATCGCGATGCTCGCCCAGATAAACACCTTGCCAGGTGCCTAGCGCCAAGCGTCCCGCCGCTACCGGCAAAGTCAGCTGACAGCCTAGCAAACTGGCCTTGAAGTGCGCCGGAAGGTCGTCTTCGCCTTCGTCGTTATGTTCGTACCCGGCCATGCCTTGAGGCACCAGGGTGTTGAAGAAACGTTCGAAGTCACGCCGGACCGCCGGATCGGCGTTCTCGTTGATGGTCAACGAGGCCGAGGTATGTTGCAGCCATAAATGCAGCAGACCAACCCGACACGCCCTCAACTCGGGCAGGCCGGCGAGCAACTCGTCCGTCACCAGGTGAAAGCCCCGGGGCCTGGCCCGCAAGGTAATCAGGGTCTGCTGCCACATACCGATCTCCACGCTTCGGCGCGCATTCTAGCGCGCTCAGTGAAAAAACAAAGCGCCGAATAATCCTGCTTTAGTGTAAGCATTTGTCCTGCTGGAAATCGCCACGGCAAACACGCCAATGCTTGTCAGAAAATCCTTTCAGCCATTTTTCAATGACAAACGTCAGGCAAAAAAATGCCCGGCCGGAGCCGGGCTTTTTTCCCCACGCGATTACAGGTTGTAACCACGCTCGTTGTGTTGCGCCAGGTCGAGGCCGACCGCTTCTTCTTCCTCGGTGACACGCAGCCCTATGACCGCATCCAGGACCTTGAGGATGATGAAGGTGACGATCGCGGTGTAGATCACGGTGAAGCCGACGCCCTTGGCCTGGATCCAGACCTGTGCCGCGATATCGGTGACGGTGCCGAAGCCGCCCAGGGACGGTGCAGCGAACACGCCGGTGAGGATCGCCCCGAGAATACCGCCGATGCCGTGAACGCCGAAGGCATCCAGGGAGTCGTCATAACCCAGCTTGCGCTTGAGGCTGGTGGCGCAGAAGAAGCACACCACACCTGCCGCCAGGCCAATGATCAGGGCACCCATCGGGCCCACGGTACCGGCGGCCGGGGTGATGGCGACCAGGCCGGCCACCACGCCCGAAGCGATGCCCAGCGCGCTTGGCTTGCCGTGGGTCATCCACTCGGCAAACATCCAGCCCAGGGCGGCGGCAGCCGTTGCGATCTGCGTGACCAACATGGCCATGCCGGCGGTGCCGTTGGCGGCAGCCGCGGAACCGGCGTTGAAACCGAACCAGCCGACCCACAGCATGGCCGCGCCCATCAGGGTGTAGCCCAGGTTATGCGGCGCCATGGGCGTGGTCGGGAAGCCTTTGCGCTTGCCCAGCACCAGGCAGGCCACCAGCCCGGCGATACCGGCGTTGATGTGGACCACGGTGCCGCCGGCGAAGTCCAGCACGCCCCAGTCGCCCAGCAGAGAACCCGGACCGCTCCAGACCATGTGGGCAATTGGCGCGTACACCAGGGTGAACCAGACGCCCATGAAGATCAGCATCGCGGAGAACTTCATCCGCTCGGCAAAGGCACCGACGATCAGTGCCGGAGTGATGATGGCGAAGGTCATCTGGAAGGTGACGAACACCGCCTCGGGGAACAACGCCGCCGGGCCGGTCAGGCTGGCCGGGGTGACCCCCGCCAGGAAGGCCTTGGACAAGCCGCCCACGAAGGAATTGAGATTGACGACGCCAGCTTCCATCCCGGTGGTATCGAACGCCATGCTGTAGCCATAGATGAACCACAGGACAGTGACCAGACCGGTGATGGCGAAGCACTGCATCATCACGGAAAGAATGTTTTTCGAACGCACCATGCCGCCGTAGAACAGCGCCAGCCCGGGGATGGTCATGAACAGCACCAGGGCCGTGGAGGTCAGCATCCACGCGGTGTCGCCGGAGTTGAGCACTGGAGGGGGCACCGGATCTGCCGCCAAGGCCAGGCCAGGCATTACGAGGGACAACAGGGCTCCTAGCCCTGCGAATTTACGCAGAGTCATATTGTTTTCTCCTGGGGCGTTGGGTTTGGCGGCTTAGATGGCGTCGGTATCGGTTTCGCCGGTACGGATGCGAATAGCCTGTTCCAGATTGACCACGAAGATCTTGCCGTCACCGATCTTGCCGGTGTTGGCGGCCTTGGTTATCGCCTCGATAACCCGGTCAAGATCCTTGTCGTCAATGGCGACATCGATCTTCACCTTGGGCAGAAAATCCACCACGTACTCCGCACCGCGATACAGCTCGGTGTGACCTTTCTGCCGGCCGAAGCCTTTGACCTCAGTAACGGTAATGCCCTGCACGCCGATTTCGGACAGCGACTCGCGCACGTCGTCCAACTTGAACGGCTTGATGATGGCAGTGACTAGCTTCATGAAACTCTCTCCCGAATTGGTGGACTTGCCCCAGGAAAACAAACCCGACTCAAGTCTAAGCGCAGTGCCTGGCTTTGTAACGCATCGTCGGCCTTACTCAGCCAGACCGACGCCAGCTAACCGCTCCTGACGAAACACCCCCCGCGCAGGCTGCCGCACTGCATTCGTCACAGCGACTGCATCAGTGCATGGGTCACCAGGGTCTAAGCAGAAAGCTTGCCAGCTCGGGAAAATTCAGTGATTTCAGTCCTTTGCCTGGCGCTGGCGGCGAATACCGGAAAACCGGGCCCGGCATACGCACAAAAACAGTGCGTCGGCGCCCGGCCGGATGCGCGAAAAACGTGCAACCCAGGCTCGCCTGGAGCGCTGTTGCTGCGTGATACACTGCGGGCCGACTGCAATTCAGGACTCTCCCATGCTCGCGCCCAAAGACCTTCTCGATGCCCTGAGCGGCCACGCCTCGCGTTTGCTCAGCGGTGATACGCCCCTGCCCCGCAACGAAATCGAAAGCCAATTCAAGGCCCTGCTGCAAAGCGGCTTCAGCAAGCTCGACCTGGTCAGCCGGGAAGAATTCGACAGCCAGATGGTGGTCCTGGCCCGCACCCGCGCACGCCTGGAAAGCCTCGAAGCCAAAGTGGCGGAGCTGGAAGCGCGGCTGAATCCGGCACAAGACTGAGCTGAACCGCCGGTTCGCCGGCAAGTCGGCTCCTGCAGCCCCGTGCCGTAGGCGCCGACTGGCCAACCAAGGCCGCAACGCCGGCGACATATCCTGTGCCCATTCTGGCAGCTCTGCCGCCACCCCCCTCAACTATCCTTGCAGCAGCCCCGCAGGAAGCGGTTCCGCTGTCTCAAGGAAGAACTCCCCATGTCCCTGGCGATCATTCACAGCCGTGCCCAGGTCGGCGTGCAGGCACCGGCGGTCAGCGTTGAAGTGCACCTGGCCAATGGCTTGCCAAGCCTGACCCTGGTGGGCCTGCCGGAAGCTGCAGTCAAGGAAAGCAAGGACCGGGTGCGCAGCGCCATTCTCAACGCCGGGTTCGATTTCCCCGCGCGCCGCATCACCCTCAACCTGGCTCCGGCGGACCTGCCCAAGGATGGCGGGCGCTTCGACCTGGCCATCGCCCTGGGCATCCTCGCCGCCAGCGTGCAAGTACCGGCGCAGGCCCTGGACAACATCGAATGCCTGGGGGAACTGGCGCTGTCCGGAGCAGTAAGGGCGGTGCGCGGCGTACTCCCTGCCGCACTGGCGGCGCGCGACGCCGGACGCACCCTGCTGGTGCCCCGCGCCAATGCCGAAGAAGCCTGCCTGGCCAGTGGCCTGGAGGTGATCGCGGTCGAGCATCTGCTGCAAGCCGTGGCCCATCTCAACGGCCAGGCACCGATAGCGCCTTACATCAGCGACGGCCTGACACAGAGCCACTCCCCCTACCCCGATCTTCGCGAAGTACAGGGCCAGCTCGCCGCCAAGCGCGCCTTGCTGATCGCCGCGGCCGGTGCCCACAACCTGCTGTTCAGCGGCCCGCCAGGCACCGGCAAGACCCTGCTGGCCAGCCGCCTGCCCGGCCTGTTGCCCCCCTTGCAGGAGGACGAGGCCCTGGAAGTGGCGGCGATTCAATCGGTGACCAGCCACACGCCCCTGCGCCACTGGCCCCAGCGGCCGTTTCGTCAGCCTCATCATTCGGCTTCGGGGGCGGCGCTGGTCGGAGGCGGCTCCAAACCCCAACCCGGGGAAATCACCCTGGCCCATCACGGCGTGCTGTTTCTCGATGAGCTACCGGAGTTCGATCGCAAGGTATTGGAGGTCCTGCGCGAGCCCATGGAGTCCGGGCAGATCATCATCTCCCGGGCCCGCGACCGGGTGCAGTTCCCGGCACGCTTCCAACTGGTCGCGGCGATGAACCCCTGCCCCTGCGGATACCTTGGCGAACCCAGCGGACGCTGCCGCTGCACGCCGGAACAGATCCAGCGCTATCGCAACAAGTTGTCCGGCCCGCTGCTCGATCGCATCGACCTGCACCTGACCGTGGCCCGCGAGGTCACCGCCCTCAACCCCAGGCCACAACCGGGCAACGACAGCGCCGAAGCCGCCGCCAGAGTCGCCCGGGCACGCCAGCTGCAAGGCCAGCGCCAGGGCTGTGCCAACGCCTTTCTCGACCTGCCCGGCCTGCGGCGCCATTGCCAGTTATCCACAGCCGACGAGCACTGGCTGGAAGCGGCCTGCGAACGCTTGAACCTGTCGTTGCGCGCCGCTCACCGCCTGCTCAAGGTGGCCAGGACCCTGGCCGACCTGGAGCAGGCGGCAAGCATCAGTCGCGACCATCTGGCAGAGGCGCTGCACTATCGTCCCGGCGCCGATTGAAGGTTCACTCCTTGGACAGATCCACCAGCGGCGTTGGCCGCACTTCGGTCTGACGCCCTTGCTGGATCTGACTGACACGATTCAAGGCGTTGTCCACCGCAACCTTGTCCGCCAACAGGCTGTAGCGGATCTGAAACTCCCGCTGCTCCTTGGGACCAATCGTCGGCACCAGATTCAATGGACGCTGATAACGGCGGTTGTAGGAAAAACTGGTGCCCGGCTCCAACCCGGTCACATAGCCCTGGCCCTGGGTGTCGGTGTTTTTCCACAGCGAGAACACCGGCAACTGTCGGGTATTGAAGCCCAGGGACACCCCGAGGCTGCCCGCCTTGTTGTGCAGCACCGCCAGGGTCTCACCCTGGGCATCGGCATAAGGCACCACGTTGTACACGGTTTCGTCATAGTCGCGGGTCGGGCCGCGGTAGGTCTGCCAATCGCCCAGATCGGCCTTGGCCTTGTCGTTGAACGGCGACACCTGTTTGACCGGCGCGGCAAATTTTGCCCCCTGTTCAAGGAACGGGGTGCTGAAGTTGCTGTGGTACAGCGCCTGATATTCCTTCGCATAATCGCCGTTGTTGGTCAGGCGATCGTTGAGGGTGAAGCTGGTGCTGCCGGGCTCGGTGACCAGCTCGGTGGCCACGCTGAAGTCGACCTTCTTGAACGCCTGCTCCTTGAGTTCGCCTCGCAGATGAATCGCATAGGGCGGCTGTTCGTCGATGTGCAGGGTGACTTTGCTGGCCGGAATGTTCGCGGCGCGGCCATGCAGGGTCAGCAATTCGCCGTTATCCATGCCCGGGTGCCCGACCCACTCGTAACCGCAGCGCGTCACCAGCTCGTTGAAGCCTTCCAGCCAGCCCAGGCCACCGCGGCCATTGAGTTCGATGAAGGCCGGATTGACCACTTCCTTGACCGGTGAATCCCACCCCAGGCGCACGTCGCCCACCGAGGCCTGCAGCACATTCATGCCTCGGGTCGGCACCAGCGAAAGCTTCATCTGGCCGTTGTCGATATCGACGATGCTGACCCCTTCCTGGCGGCCGCCATGCAAGGTGCGCAAGGTCACGGAGAAGGGTTGCGCGGTCTTCAGACCCAACTGCTCGCTGGTGATATGCAGGTTTTCAGCGGCCTTGTCGGTGTCGAGCAGCACATAGTCCCAGGCCATGGCGTGGGAGGCGGCGGTCAGCGCGCCGAGGGTGACCAGCAGTTTGAGGGATGTCATGGAAGGGCTGCCTTTATTGGAGTTGTGCGGTTTTTATAGCGCTGAAGAATCGTTTCAGCAAGCTACAAATTCGCGATTGACCGCACAACTCCGCCACTGCCCGGCTTTGCCTTTCAGGCCTTGAATCCCAGCAGCAGGCCCGCCACTTCCATGACTTCCTGCAACGCAGCCCGGGCCGACTCGGGAGAAGCCCGCAGCAGCAGGTCATCGGTGTAGCCCATGGTCTGCGCAAGCAACTGCCGGGCCGCGCGCTGGGGGTTGGCGCAGTGAAACACCCCCGTCTCGACTCCATCGACAATGATGCCGGCCAGCATTGCCTGCCACTGGCCATTGATCCTCAGGTAAGTCTCGGCCAGCTCGGCGTCGTGCATGGCTTCGTCCCAGGCATCGAGCCACAAGGCCCAGCCGTCTTCGGCACAATCGGGCAGACAGTCACGGATGAATCCTTGCAAAGCGTCCATCGGCGCCGCACCGCGCAAGGGCCCGCCCACCGCTTCCAATTGTTGATTGGCGAAATGGACGAAGGCTTCGCGGCGCAGCTCTTTGAAATCACTGAAGTAGTGATAAACGTGGCTGCGGGACAGGCCGGCATGCTCGGCCAGGTCCCGGGTGGAAACCTCGGCGAAACCCTTGCTGCGGAATAATTCCAGGGCGGCCTGGATGATCTGGTCTTTGCGGTCGTTACGCGACATGGGCAATCGGGCCTCTTGGCGCCAGGATGGACGGCGCTTGCATTTTGAGCGATCGCTCAAAGATAATTGAGCAGTCGCTCAATATTAACCCCAATCATTCTTGTGGTGCACTCATGCCCGCCGCTACCCCACTCATTGCCGTGGATCCAAAGCAGAAAATCGGCCAACAGTCCGCCGGCCAGACTCTCAAGGCCATAGCCAGGGCCTATCCGGGCAAGCTGTTCGGCACCCTGTCCCTGGTGGCCCTGGAGAACGCCCTGTTGCTGGCCTATCCGCTGTTTGCCGGCTTTGCCGTGGACTCGATCCTGAGCGGCGACGCCGCCCATGCGCTGATCTACGCCCTGGTGGTGCTGGGCTTCTGGGTGGTGGGCGCGGCGCGGCGGGCGGTGGACACCCGCACGTTCACCCGCATCTACGCCGACCTCGCGGTGCCGGTGATCCTCAACCAGCGCCTGCAACAACAGGACACGTCCACCGCCGCGGCGCGGGTGGTGCTGGCCCGGGAGTTCGTCGACTTCTTCGAAAAGCACGTTCCGACCATCGCCACGGCCCTGGTGTCGATCGTCGGCGCAGCGGTGATGCTGCTGGTGATCGAACCCTGGATCGGCCTCTCCTGCCTCACGGCGCTGTTGCTGTGCGTGACCCTGCTGCCGCGTTTTGCCCGCCGCAACCAGCAACTGCACGAACGCCTGAACAACCGGCTGGAAAAGGAAATCGGCCTGGTGGCCAAGGTCGGTGCCGTCTCGCTACAGCGCCACTATCGCCTGCTGTCGCGGCTGCGCATCGGCCTCTCGGACCGGGAAGCGACGGCCTATCTGTTCCTTGGTGCGGTCGCCGCGCTGCTGTTCGTCATCGCCATCAGCCAGCTGGCGCTGGCACCCGAGGTCAAGGCCGGCCACGTGTATGCGGTGATGACTTACCTGTGGACCTTCGTCAGCAGCGTCGATGAGGCGCCCACCATGGTCGACCAGCTGGCGCGCCTGCGGGATATCGGCAAGCGCGTGGATCCGGGCCTGGCTGAGTCAGCCGAGCCCCGCTGAGCCCCGGCACAGCCGGCTGGGCCAGATCAGCGGAAGCGGTCGACCTCCTGGCGCAGGTCGGCGGCCAGGGTTTCCAGCTCACGGGCGGTGAGCGCCAGGTTGGACACCACTTCACGCTGCTCGCTGTTGGCCTGGGCAATGCTCTGCAGGTTGCTGCTGAGCACCGTGGCGGTGCTGCTCTGTTCCTGAGTCGCGGTGGTGATGGCGGCGAACTGTTCACCGGCGCTGCGGCTCTGCTCGTCGATCAGGGCCAGGGCCGAGGCGACATTGGCGTTGCGCGACAAGCCTTCCTGCATCAGGCGGTTGCCCTGTTCCATGGTTTCGATGGCGTTGCCGGTTTCCTGCTGGATGCTGTTGATCATCTGCGAGATTTCATCAGTGGCCTCGCGGGTGCGCGACGCCAGGTTGCGCACCTCATCGGCGACCACAGCAAACCCGCGCCCCTGCTCGCCGGCACGCGCGGCCTCGATGGCGGCGTTGAGGGCCAGCAGGTTGGTCTGATCGGCAATGGCGGTGATCACCCCGACAATCCCGCCAATCTCCTGGGAACGCTGGCCCAGGGTATTGATCACCGTGGCCGTGCTGTTGAGGGCCCCGGCAATCTGCTCCAGGGACGCCGAAGCCTGCTGCATGGATTCGAGGCCGATATGGGTCTGCTCGGCGTTTTCCTGAGCCAGACGCTGGGTGCTGCCCATGTTGTCGGCGATGTTCAGCGAAGTGGCGCTGAACTGCTCCACCGCACCGGCCATGCTGGTGATCTCGCCGGACTGCTGCTCCATGCCTTCATAGGCGCCGCTGGACAGACCGGACAAGGCCTGGGCCCGGCCATTGACCTCGGCAGCGGAACGGCGAATGTGCTCGACCATGGTCGACAGGGCTTCGCCCATCTGGTTGAAGCTGCGGGCCAGCTGGCCGATTTCGTCATGGCTGGAGACATTCAGCCGCGCGCTCAGGTCGCCGCCCCCCAGGGCCTGGGCCTGGCGCACCAGATCGCTCAGGGGCGCCAGCTTGCTGCGCAGCAGCCAGACCGTGGCCCCCACCGCCAGCAGCATCGCCAGCAGGCTGCCGATCACCAGGCGAATCCCCACGCTCCAGGTCACCGCACGGATCTCGGCCTTGGGCATGCTGGCCACCACCGACCAGGGACCACCGGCAAACGGCACCGCCAGGCTGTAGAAGTCCTCGCCCTGATCGCTCCAGAAGCGGCCCTTGCCCGGTTCCTTCGCCGCAGTGGCCATGACCTGCGCGGCCTGGTCCAGCCCCTGCACACCGGCCGGCGGCACCAGCCACTTGTCCTGCTCGTCGAGCAGGGCCAGGGAACCGCTCTGGCCGATGCGAAAACGCTTGAGATTGTCGAACTGGGCATTCTGCGCATCGGTGTAATCGAAACCGACAAACAGCACCGCGATGACCTTGCCGCCGCGATCCATCACCGGGGTGTACTGGGTCATGTAGAAGCGTTCAAAGAGCAGGGCGCGACCGACATAGCCCTGGCCCGCCATGAGTTTCTGATAGGCCGGGTGGGCATGATCGAGCAAGGTGCCGATGGCCCGGCTGCCGTCCTGCTTGCTCAGGGAGGTACTGACCCGGATGAAGTCATCGCCGCTGCGCACGAACAGGGTCGCCACCCCGGCAGTCATCTGCTTGAACTCGTCCACTTCCTCGAAGTTGTTGTTGAGCACCACGTCCCCCAGGTGCAGGCCCGGGGTCTGGACCCCGGCCACACTCACCGGTTGCTCGGGGTGCAGGCTCAGGCCGCCGCTGAAGCGGTTTTCGAACAGGCCGCTCAGGCGCTGGGTGCTCTCGCGCAGGCTGCCGTGGAAGGTGTTGAGCTGGTCTGCCAACAGCCGCGCCTCGCTGGCCAGGTGCTCTTCCCGGGTATCGAGGTTCGCCGAATCCAGTGAGCGCAGGGCAAACAGGGTGCTGCCACTGATGACCAGGGCAAGAATCAGGGCAAGGGCAAGCCCAAGCTGGGAGGCTATGCGGGCACGGGGTTGGGACATGATGGCTCCTTGCCGAGAAGGCGGATCATCCTGATCGGTCAGCACGCTCGGCAGTCATAATTCTAGGATTTTTAGTAATTTAGGACCTTCCTGAACGCTGGTTCCATAACCCATGGATTCGGCGGCGCCGGCAAATACTTGAGCGCCTTGCAAGGATATCTGCGCGCCCCCGCCGGCCGGGCACTGCATCGTTTCAGCCGAGGCGCTCTACCTCGGGCAATTGCATGGCCTGGACCTCGCCCTGGAGAAAGTCGCTGAGGCGACGCAAACGTTCGCCTCCGGGCCGGGTCTTGGGCCACACCAGGTAATAGTTCAAGCCACTGGCCACAGCCGTCGGCCAGGGCAGGCTCAAGCGACCCTGAGCCACATCTTCGGCCACCATCAGCAGATCCCCCATGGACACGCCGTAACCCCGAGCCGCCGCGATCATCCCCAGCTCCAGGGTGTCGAACACCTGCCCGCCCTTGAGCGAGACCTGATCGGTGAGCCCCATGTGCTCCAGCCAGCTGCGCCAGTCACGGCGGTCCGGCGTGGGGTGCAAGAGCTCGGTGGCCGCCAGCCGCGCCACATCCCAGGGCTGGTCGTTGAGCAGGTTCGGCGCCCCCACCGGGATCAACAGCTCGGGGAACAGGTAGCTGGCTTCCCAGTCCGGGGGAAAGTGGCCATTGCTCAGCAACACCGCGCAGTCGAAGGGTTCCTGGTTGAAATCCACCGAGTCCACGTCCATCCAGGCGCTGGTGAGCTGTACCTCGTTGCCCGGCTGCAGGTGGCGGAAGCGGCTGAGGCGCGCCAGCAGCCAGCGCATGGTCAGGGTCGAGGGCGCCTTCATGCGCAGGATGCCGTCTTCGGCGCGCAGGGTATTGCAGGCCCGTTCCAGCGCGCCGAAGCCTTCACGGATGCCCGGCAACAGCAGGCGTGCCGCCTCGGTCAGTTGCAGGTTGCGCCCGCTGCGCTGGAACAGTCGGCAGGCGAAATGCTCCTCCAGGGTGCGGATATGCCGGCTGACGGCGCTCTGGGTAATCGACAGTTCTTCGGCGGCACGGGTGAACGAGCTGTGGCGTGCCGCCGCTTCAAAGGCACGCAGGGCATACAGAGGAGGCAAACGACGAGACATGGATGTGCTCCGGACAACACCAGGGCGCCAGACTGGCAGAAAATGGCTTCGCATGAGTTTTTATCATGCCAGCAAGTATTTTTATCCTTTTGTGCTATGCGCTGTAAGCACCGAGAATCAGCGCTCTTCCCGAATTTTCAAGAATCGAGCCTGATGACCATGCAGCATCCAGCACGCACCGAACTCTGGGCCATCCTGCGGCTGGCGGGGCCGTTGATCGCCTCGCAACTGGCGCACATGCTGATGGTCCTCACCGACACCCTGATGATGGCCCGCATCAGCCCGCAAGCCTTGGCCGGCGGCGGCCTGGGTGCCGCCAGCTATTCCTTTGTCTCGATTTTCTGCATCGGCGTGATTGCCGCGGTAGGCACCCTGGTGGCGATTCGTCAGGGCGCCGGAGACATCGAGGGCGCCGCGCGCCTGACCCAGGCGGGACTGTGGCTGGCCTGGATCATGGCCCTGGTCGCCGGCCTGCTGCTGTGGAACCTCAAACCGCTGTTGTTGCTGTTCGGCCAGACCCCGAGCAACGTCCAGGCCGCCGGCCAGTTCCTGCTGATCCTGCCATTTGCCCTGCCCGGCTACCTGAGTTTCATGGCCCTGCGCGGCTTCACCAGCGCCATTGGCCGGGCAACCCCGGTGATGGTCATCAGCCTGGCGGGGACGGTGGCCAACTTCCTGCTCAACTATGCGTTGATCACCGGCATGTTCGGCCTGCCGAAACTGGGCTTGGTGGGGATCGGCCTGGTGACTGCCATCGTCGCCAACTGCATGGCCCTGGCCCTGGCCTGGCACATCAAGCGCCATCCGGCCTACGCCGCCTACCCGCTGCGCCGGGGCCTGGCCCGCTTGAATACCCGGTACCTGCGGGAGCTGTGGCGCCTGGGCCTGCCCATTGGCGGCACCTATGCCGTGGAAGTCGGGTTGTTCGCCTTCGCTGCGCTGTGCATGGGCACCATGGGCAGCACCCAGTTGGCGGCGCACCAGATCGCCCTGCAGATCGTGTCAGTGGCGTTCATGGTGCCGGCGGGTATCTCCTACGCCATCACCATGCGCATCGGCCAGCATTACGGCGCCGGGCAACTGCCCGATGCGCGGCTGGCCGGGCGGGTAGGCATCGCCTTCGGCGCGGTGGCGATGCTCGGGTTCGCCATGGTCTTCTGGCTGCTGCCCAACCAACTGATCGGGCTGTTCCTCGACCACAACGACCCGGCGTTCGCCGAGGTGATCCGACTGGCGGTGAGTCTGCTAGCGGTGGCGGCCTGGTTCGAGCTGTTCGATGGCACCCAGACCATCGCCATGGGCGCGATTCGCGGCCTCAAGGACGCCAAGACCACCTTCCTGGTGGGGCTGGGCTGCTACTGGCTGATCGGCGCGCCCGCGGCCTGGCTGATGGCCTTTACCCTGGGCTGGGGACCGACCGGTGTCTGGTGGGGACTGGCCCTGGGCCTGGCCTGTGCGGCCATCAGCCTGACCCTGGCGTTCGAATGGCGGATGCACCGCATGATCAAGCGCGAGCCCCGCGTCAGGACCGCGAGCCTGTCGGCCGGCGCCGCGGAGTGACAGGCGCCGCGCACCGCCGGCCATGGCGGTGAAGCGGCGCCTCAGGCCCTGCCGTCCTGCAACGACTGCTGGCTGCTGCCGAAGGTCAGGTAATCCATCAGTTGCGCCAGGGGCAACGGCTTGCTGATCAGGTAGCCCTGGACCTGATCGCAGCCAAAGCCCCGCAGCAGCGCCAGTTGCTCTGCGGTTTCCACCCCTTCGGCCACCACATCCAGGTTGAGGTTGTGGGCCAGGTTGATCATGGCGTGTACCAGCTTGCGGTTCTCCTCCCGCTGCTCCATGCCGCCGACAAAGCTCCGGTCGACCTTGAGCAGGGTGATCGGCAGGCTGTTGAGGTGGACGAAGGAGGAAAACCCGGTGCCGAAGTCGTCCAGGGAAAAACGCACCCCCAGGCGCCCGAGGGCATCCATGGTCTGCTTCACCAGATCGCTGCGGCGCATCACTGCGGTTTCCGTCAGTTCGAACTCCAGCCACTGCGCCTCGACGCCGCGTTCGGCAATCAGCCGGCTCAGGGTCGACAGCAACTGACTGTCCTGGAACTGACGGAACGACAGGTTGACCGCCATGTGCAGCGGCGGCAGCCCGCGCTCGCGCAAGGCCTGCATGTCGCGCAGGGCCCGGGAAATCACCCAGTAGCCCAGGGGCACGATCAGCCCGCTCTGCTCGGCCAGCGGCACGAACTCGCTGGGGGGCAGCAAGCCGCGCTCGCCGTGGCGCCAGCGCACCAGGGCTTCGAGGCCGACGATCTTGCCATCGTGCAGGTTCAACCGGGGCTGGTAGTGCAGCTCCAGCTCGTCACGGCGCAGGGCCCGGCGCAGTTCGCTTTCCAGGTCGGCGAGGCTGCGGGCATTGCGGTTGATCCGCTCGTTGAAGATGTGAAAGGTGCAGCCCTGGGTGCTCTTGGCCTGCTGCATGGCGATGTGCGCATGCCACATCAGCGGGTCGGCGCCGGCATTGGCCCGGGCATGGGCAATCCCCAGGCTGCAGCCGATCAACAGGCTTTCACCGTCGACCCAGTAGGGTTCGGCCATGGCTTCGGTGATGCGCTCGGCCATCCACTCGGCACGCTGGGGAGCGCGGCGGGTGTCGATGAGCAAGGCGAATTCGTCGCTGCCCAGACGGGCCAGTTGATCACCGGCCTCCAATTGGCTCTTGAGCCGCGACACCACCTGCAGGATCAGGCGGTCACCGGCCTGATGACCGAGGGCATCGTTGGCGTGGCGAAAGTTGTCCAGGTCCAGATGCCCCAAGGCCAGGCCGCGACCGTCGTTTTCCGCCAGGCGCGCGGCCAGCAGGGTCTGGAAGCCCTGGCGGTTGGCGATGCCGGTCAGGGGGTCCTGCTCGGCCAGGCGCTGCAGGGTGGTTTCCAGCACGCCGCGCTCGCGCACGTGGCGCAGGCAGCGGCGCAAGGCATCGGTGCTCAGGCAGGAACCCACCAACCAATCGCTGACGCCCACCGGGGCCACTTCGGGCTCCTGGTCCAGCAACAGAATGGTCGGCAGGCTGCAACGCCCGGGGCCGGGCTGCAGTTGGGCAATGGTCAACAAGACCGCATTGCGGTCGTCTTCAAACAAACGGCTGACCGACTCCCAGCTGGGAGCGCTGATCAATACCACCGAGTCTCCCAACGGAGCGACACACTCGCGCAACAACGCTGTCCACACAGGCTCTTCGGCCAGTAGCAGCAAACGCAAGGGTTCGACAGGCTTAGACAAGCTAGCTCCCTAGACTCTGCAAAATAAGTTGGCGGCGGGCATTATGGCGCGCGAATAAACAATAACAAATGGTATTGATTATCATGCGCAATTTCTTGTACCGCTCTAACTCGAACATTAGGCGCATATTCAGCGAGCATCCTGAGGGAAAGTATCAAAACCGGCAAATTTAGATCGCGTTGTGCGTCACAAGTCGGAGACAGCAGCAGAATCCGTCCAGCCTGTTAAAATGCCCGCCCTTTTCGCAACCGATCTCCTTTTACTGTCATGTCCCGACTCAATCCCCGGCAGCAAGAAGCCGTGAACTATGTCGGCGGCCCTCTTTTGGTGCTCGCCGGTGCAGGCTCCGGCAAGACCAGCGTGATCACCCGCAAGATCGCGCACCTGATCCAGAACTGTGGTATCCGCGCCCAGTACATTGTCGCCATGACCTTTACCAACAAGGCCGCGCGAGAAATGAAGGAACGGGTCGGCACCCTGCTGCGCGCCGGCGAAGGCCGCGGCCTCACGGTGTCGACCTTCCACAACCTGGGCCTGAACATCATCCGCAAGGAGCATGCGCGGCTGGGCTACAAGCCGGGCTTCTCGATCTTCGACGAAACCGACGTCAAGGCCCTGATGACCGACATCATGCAGAAGGAGTACTCCGGGGACGACGGCGTCGACGAGATCAAGAACATGATCGGCGCGTGGAAGAACGACCTGATCCTGCCGGCCCAAGCCCTGGAGAATGCCCGCAACCCCAAGGAACAGACCGCAGCCATCGTCTACACCCACTACCAGCGCACGCTCAAGGCGTTCAACGCGGTGGACTTCGACGACCTGATCCTGCTGCCGGTGAAGCTGTTCGAAGAACACGCCGACATCCTGGAGAAATGGCAGAACAAGGTGCGCTACCTGCTGGTGGACGAATACCAGGACACCAACGCCAGCCAGTACCTGCTGGTGAAAATGCTCATCGGCAAGCGCAACCAGTTCACCGTGGTGGGCGACGACGACCAGTCGATCTACGCCTGGCGCGGCGCGCGGCCGGAAAACCTGATGCTGCTCAAGGACGACTACCCGTCGCTGAAGGTGGTGATGCTGGAGCAGAACTACCGCTCCACCAGCCGCATCCTGCGCTGCGCCAACGTGCTGATCTCCAACAACCCCCACGAGTTCGAAAAGCAGCTGTGGAGCGAGATGGGCCACGGCGACGAGATCCGCGTGATCCGCTGCCGCAACGAAGATGCCGAGGCCGAGCGAGTGGCCATGGAGATCCTCAGCCTGCACCTGCGCACCGACCGGCCCTACAGCGATTTCGCCATCCTTTACCGGGGCAACTACCAGGCCAAGCTGATCGAACTCAAGCTGCAGCACCATCAGGTGCCCTATCGCCTGTCCGGCGGCAACAGCTTCTTCGGACGCCAGGAAGTCAAGGACCTGATGGCCTACTTCCGCCTGATCGTGAACCCGGACGATGACAACGCCTTCCTGCGGGTGATCAACGTGCCGCGCCGGGAAATCGGCTCCACGACCCTGGAAAAACTCGGCAACTACGCCACCGAACGCAAGATCTCGATGTACGCCGCCACCGACGAGATCGGCCTGGGCGAACACTTGGACAGCCGCTTTACCGATCGCCTGGCGCGCTTCAAGCGCTTCATGGACCGGGTCCGTGAACAATGCGCCGGCGAAGACCCGATCTCCGCCCTGCGCAGCATGGTCATGGACATCGACTACGAGAACTGGCTGCGCACCAACAGCTCCAGCGACAAGGCCGCGGACTACCGGATGGGCAACGTCTGGTTCCTGATCGAGGCCTTGAAGAACACCCTGGAAAAAGACGAAGACGGCGAAATGACCGTCGAGGACGCCATCGGCAAGCTGGTCCTGCGGGACATGCTGGAACGCCAGCAGGAAGAGGAAGAAGGCGCCGAGGGTGTTCAGATGATGACCTTGCATGCCTCCAAGGGCCTGGAGTTTCCCTACGTGTTCATCATGGGCATGGAAGAGGAAATCCTTCCCCACCGCTCCAGCATCGAAGCCGACACCATCGAGGAAGAACGCCGCCTGGCCTACGTGGGCATCACCCGCGCCCGCCAGACCCTGGCCTTCACCTTTGCCGCCAAGCGCAAGCAATACGGTGAAATCATCGACTGCGCGCCCAGCCGCTTCCTCGATGAACTGCCCCCGGACGATCTCGCCTGGGAAGGCAACGACGACACGCCGACCGAAGTCAAAGCCGTTCGCGGCAATAGCGCTTTGGCGGATATACGCGCGATGTTAAAGCGCTAAAATCGACTATTTTTAACTGACCTTTGGCGCAATTGGCGCTATTTGAGGAAGCTCCGTGGAAGCACTGCACAAGAAAATTCGCGAAGAAGGCATCGTGCTTTCCGATCAAGTACTGAAAGTCGACGCCTTTCTGAACCATCAGATCGATCCGCAGTTGATGAAGCTGATCGGCGACGAATTCGCCACACTGTTCAAGGATTCGGGCATCACCAAGATCGTCACCATCGAAGCCTCGGGGATTGCCCCGGCCATCATGACCGGCCTCAATCTGGGCGTGCCGGTGATCTTCGCCCGCAAGCACCAGTCCCTGACCCTGACCGAGAACCTGCTGTCGGCCACCGTGTACTCCTTCACCAAGCAGGTGGAAAGCACCGTGGCCATCTCGCCACGGCACCTGACCAGCAGCGACCGCGTGCTGATCATCGACGACTTCCTGGCCAACGGTAAGGCGTCCCAGGCGCTGATCTCGATCATCAAGCAGGCCGGCGCCACCGTGGCCGGCCTGGGCATCGTCATCGAGAAGTCCTTCCAGGGCGGCCGCGCCGAACTGGACGCCCAGGGCTACCGCGTGGAATCCCTGGCCCGGGTCAAATCCCTGGCTGGCGGCGTGGTCACCTTCATCGAGTAACCTCGCCCGCCAGCCTTGCGTAGAGGCTGGCTTGTGTAGGAGCTGGCTTGCCAGCGAAGACGCCCTTGAGAGCAATGCAAGACTTAATGGCCCATTCGCCGGCAAGCCGGCTCCTACGACAGCGTTGGCGAAGTGGCCTGCAGACCGGCCAGCAGGAAGCGCTGATACAGCTCCTCGCGCAGCCCATCGGGCTGCTCCAGCCCCATGCGCTCAAGGTGCGCCGCAAAGGCCTCAGGCTCCGGCGCATCGAGTGCCGCCTTGCCCAGTTCGAGGATCTCGCTGAGCTTGAACTTGCTCTTGAGCCAGTTCAGCGCCCGCAGCAGATCACGCTCCTCGTCGCTGAAATCGCTGCCCAACGGATACTCCGGAAACAGGTGGCGATGACGCGCCTGAATCCTCTGCAGACGCTGTGGGCTGTTGTCGGTAAAACGCGGATCCAGACGAAAATCCTTCGGCAGCTTTCCGGCTTTCTGCGCCTGCTCCAGCAACCCGGGCTGAAAGCGTGAATCGCTGATATTGAGCAGCGCCTCGATCACCTTCGCATCCGTCTTGCCTCGCAGGTCGGCGATGCCGTACTCGGTGATCACGATGTCCCGCAGATGACGGGGGATGGTGCAATGGCCGTACTCCCAGACGATGTTTGAGCTCACCTCCCCCGCCGACTCGCGCCAGCTGCGCAGAATCAGCACCGAGCGAGCATCCGCCAGGGCATGGCCCTGGGCAACGAAGTTGTACTGCCCACCCACGCCACTGAGCACCTTCCCGCCCTGCAACTGATCGGACACGGCGGCGCCCATCAGGGTCATGGTGAAGGCACTGTTGATAAACCGCGCATCCCGGCGTTGCAGGCGCTTGAGCTCTTCATGGCCATACAGCTCGTTGATGAAGCTGATGGCGGTCATGTTGAACTCCGCCAGCTTGGACTTGGGCAGTTCCCGCAGACGCTGATAGAAACTGCGCGGCCCGAGGAAGAATCCGCCGTGGATCGACACCCCGCCAGGCGCTGTCGTCGGATCCAGAGTGCCGGCGTTGGCTTGCCGTTGCAGCTCCAGCGTCGGGTAGACCTTGCGCCGCACAACCCCGGCATCCGCCAGGGCCAGCAGGCCGTTGACGAACATTTCGCTGCAACCATAGAGCCCCTGGGCAAAGGGCTGGACGCCGCCTTCGCGGTCGATCAGCGCCTGCCAATGGTCCACCTGCAGATCCGCCAGCAGGGCGCGATACCCTTGGTTGTCGGCCTGCCGCGCCAGCAAGGCTGCGGTCAGCGCATCACCCATTGAGCCAATGCCGATCTGCAAGGTGCCACCGTCGCGCACCAGGGTGCTGGCATGCAGACCGATGCAATGATCCTGAATGCCCACCGGCATGTTGGGCGTGGAGAACAGGGTGCTGCGTTCTTCGTCATCGATCAGCAGGTCGAGGTCCGCGGCGTCGATTTCGGAGTCCCCCGGCATGTAAGGCAGGTCGCTGTGGACCTGGCCAAGGATCAGGATGGTTTCCCCCGCCGCACGGCGCTTGGCAATCATCGGCAGCAGGTCGAGGGTGATGTCCGGGTTGCAGCTCAGGCTCAGGCGTTCGGGGTGGTGCGAATCACGGGCCAGCAGTTGCGCCACCAGGTTCAGGCCGGCGGCATTGATGTCGCGGGCGGCGTGGCTGTAGTTGCTGCTGACATAGTCCTGCTGCGCCGAGTCGCTGTGCAAAAGGCTGCCGGGCTGCATGAAGAACTGCTGGACACGGATATTCGGCGGCAGGCGGTCGCGATGCAGATCGGCGAGGAAGTCCAGTTCCGGGTAATCGCCGAACACCCGCTCGACAAAAGGCTCGAGAAAGCGCTTCTGCAAACCGTCGCCCAGGGACGGCCGACCCAGGCTCAGGGCGGTGTAGATCGTCAGTTGGCGTTCCGGCAACTGGGCAATGCGCCGGTACAGGGCGTTGGCGAAACGATTGGGTTTGCCCAGGCCCAGGGGCATGCCCAGGTGAATGTGTTGCGGCAAACGGGCAAGCACTTCATCCACCGCATGCTCGATAGTACAGGATTGCAGCATCTGACCCTCCAGGGACCGTCCATGTATTGAGGTTGGACCGAGCTTGCCGGGAGTTTGCTGCGTTGAACAGTGCGCGGGGCGAATTGCGCCCACAAAAAAGCCGCTCGTAAGCGGCTTTTTCGCTGCAGATGGCGGCTTATTTCAAACCGGACATCTTCTGGATTGCGCCTTTGAGCTCGTCATCGGAGCAATCGGCGCAAGTGCCTTTAGGCGGCATGGCGTTGATACCGGTGATGGCCTTGGCCAGGATGCCGTCGAGGCCGCCCTGGTGATCGGCGCGCTCTTTCCAGGCCGCGGTGTCACCGATTTTCGGTGCGCCCAACAGGCCAGTGCCATGGCAAGCGTTGCAGTGCTTGGCAATCACGTCATCCGGGGACTTCGCGCCACCACCGCCGCCCGCAGAGGCGGCCACTTCCATACCCTTGCATTCCTGCCCCTGGACGCAGACCTGGCCGACAGGCTCAAGACGCTTGGCAATGTCGTCATTAGTCGCAGCTTGAGCGCTGACTGCCCAAAGGGCCAATACGGTTGCTGGTGCGGCCAGCATTTTCATAATTAGGTTCACGCGTACACCCTCAATGGTGGCTAGTCACGCCTGCGGCCACGGTTTCGCAGGCGGGCGAAAGTATAACGGTTAGCCCGCCACACTGAAACAACCCCAAAGTCGAAGGGGTCTTATTCGCGGCAAAATGTCGCTGGGGCTTCATGGCAAGCCTTGCAGGACGCCTCTTGAGCTAGAAGTTCGCCGGAGTGGCTGCGCTGATTAGTCGCGCCGGAACATCGAACGGATTGCGGAAACGATGTGGCTTCGTACTCTCAAAGTAGTAGCTGTCACCGGCTTCGAGGACAAAAGTTTCCAGCCCTACCACCAGCTCCAGGCGACCTTCGAGAAGAATGCCGGTTTCCTCGCCGTCGTGGGTGAGCATCTCTTCGCCGGTGTCGGCACCTGGCGGATAGATTTCATTGAGGAAGGCGATGGCACGGCTCGGATGAGCCCGGCCCACCAGCTTCATGGTGACCGCGCCATCGGAGATGTCGATCAGTTCATGAGCCTTGTAGACGATCTGAGAAGGCGTTTCCTGGAGGATTTCCTCGGAAAAGAACTCGACCATGGACATGGGAATGCCACCCAGCACCTTTCGCAGCGAGCTGATCGAAGGACTGACGCTGTTCTTTTCGATCATTGAAATGGTGCTGTTGGTGACGCCCGCACGCTTGGCGAGCTCACGCTGGGAAAGACCTTTCAGTTTACGGATGGATTGCAGTCGTTCACCGACGTCCAATGCGGCAGCCTCCTAGGCGGGAATCAGGCGTTGTTGTAATTGAGCGTTATCATGGCGACAGCGTTCAGTATTTACAACACTTGGTCCCGATTCCCCCAAAGGCAGGCGACTTTCGGTACAGGCCGCGTAATCTCAGCCTTCGCAGTACACCAGGGGCACCCGGCGCAGGTTGCAGAACAGCTGATAAGGAATGGTCCCGGCGGCCAGTGCGACCTCGCTGGCGAGGATGTTCTTGCCCCACAACTCCACCCTGGAACCCAACCCGGCCTGCGGCACGTCCGTCAGGTCGATACACAGCATGTCCATGGAGACGCGCCCCAGCAGGCGGCTGCGTTGGCCTTCCACCAGCACCGGCGTGCCGGTCGGCGCATGGCGCGGATAGCCGTCGGCGTACCCCATGGCGACCACGCCGACGCGCATCGGCTTGTCGGTGACGAACTTGGCGCCGTAGCCCACCGGCTCGCCGGCGGGCAGCTCACGCACGCAGATCACTTTGGACTCCAGGGTCATGACCGGCTGCAGCCGCTCGGCCACGGAGTTGTTTTCTTCGAACGGCGTAGAGCCATAGAGCATGATGCCGGGACGCACCCAGTCACTGGGCACGCTCGGCCAGCCCATGACCGCCGGCGAGTTGCGCAAGCTGATTTCAGCCCCCAGCCCCTGACGAGCCGCCTCGAAGACCGCGACCTGCTCGCTGCTGCGCGGGCAGTCCAGCTCGTCCGCGCGGGCGAAGTGGCTCATCAGCACAATCTTCTCGACCTTGCCGCTGGCCTGCAGGCGCTGATAGGCCGCCTGATAATCCTTGGGATGCAGACCGACCCGGTGCATGCCCGAATCCAGCTTGAGCCAGACCGTCAGCGGCTTGGCCACGGCTGTCTGCTCGATCGCTTCCAGCTGCCACAGGGAATGCACCACGCACCAGAAATCATGCTCGACGATCAGCGCCAGCTCGCAGGGTTCAAAGAAACCTTCCAGCAGCAGGATCGGCGCACGAATACCGGCGGCGCGCAGTTCCAGGGCTTCTTCGATGCAGGCCACGGCAAAGCCGTCGGCCTCGGCCTCCAGCGCCTGGGCGCAACGCACCGCGCCATGACCGTAGGCATCGGCCTTGATCACCGCAAGGGCGCGGACACCCGAGACTTCACGGGCCAGTTGGTAGTTGTGACGCAGGGCTTGGAGATCGATCAGGGCACGGGCAGGACGCATGGCGGCAGACTTCTAGGCGGTCATGGGGGAATAAAAAACCGGTGCTGGATGACGGCTGGCCGCCACCGGCACCGGGAGAGGGATCTTGTCGCTTAAGGCAGAGCAGCCACCACGGAAAGCTCGATGAGGATTTCCGGCTCGCAGAGCTTGGCCTCCACAGTGGCCCGGGCCGGGGCCACGCCTTTTGGCAGCCACTGGTCCCAGACACTGTTCATGCCCGCGAAGTGGGCATCGATGTCCTTGAGGTAGATGGTCACCGACAGCAGCTTGCTCTTGTCGGTGCCCGCCAGGTCCAGCAGACGCTCGATGTTGGCCAGGGTTTCCCGGGTTTGCTGTTCGATCCCGGCACTCATGTCATCGCCGACCTGCCCGGACAGATACACCGTACCGCCGTGAACGACGATCTGGCTCATGCGCTCATTGGTGAGCTGGCGCTGGATTGACATGTTTAGCTGACTCCTGAGGGTTGCCATAACGGGAAATATCGAGGCCTTCGGCGCTGATCTGCGGCTTTTTCTTGGCCATCAGATCCGCCAGCAAACGACCGGAACCGCAAGCCATGGTCCAGCCAAGGGTGCCGTGACCGGTGTTGAGGAACAGGTTCTTGAACGGCGTCGCGCCAACAATCGGCGTGCCGTCCGGCGTGGTCGGACGCAGGCCGGTCCAGAAACTGGCCTCGGCCAGATTGCCGCCCTGAGGATAGAGATCGTTGACGATCATCTCCAGCGTTTCACGCCGGCGCGGGTTCAGCGACAGGTCAAAACCGGCGATCTCAGCCATGCCGCCAACACGGATGCGGTTGTCGAAACGGGTAATTGCGACCTTGTAGGTCTCGTCGAGGATGGTCGACGTCGGGGCCATGGCCGGATTGGTGATCGGCACGGTCAGGGAGTAGCCCTTGAGCGGGTACACCGGAGCCTTGATGCCCAGCGGCTTGAGCAGTTGCGGCGAGTAGCTGCCCAGGGCCAGCACGTAGCGGTCGGCGGTTTCCAGCTTGCCGTCGATCCACACGCCGTTGATCCGGTCACCGGCGAAGTCGAGGCGCTGGATGTCCTGGCCAAAACGGAATTCCACACCCAGTTTGCTGGCCATTTCCGCCAGGCGCGTGGTGAACATCTGGCAGTCGCCGGTCTGGTCGTTGGGCAGGCGCAGGGCACCGGCAAGGATATCGGTGACGCTGGCCAGGGCCGGTTCAACCCGGGCAATGCCGTCACGATCCAGCAACTCGAACGGCACGCCGGACTCCTTGAGGACGGCGATGTCCTTGGCTGCGCCATCCAGTTGCGCCTGGGTACGGAACAGCTGGGTGGTGCCCAGGCTGCGGCCTTCGTAGGCGATGCCGGTTTCCGCCCGCAGTTCGTCGAGGCAGTCGCGGCTGTACTCGGACAGACGCACCATGCGCTCTTTGTTCACTGCATAGCGGCTGGCGGTGCAGTTGCGCAGCATCTGCGCCATCCACAGGTATTGATCGATATCGGCGGTGGCCTTGATCGCCAGCGGCGCGTGGCGTTGCAGCAGCCACTTGATGGCCTTGAGCGGTACGCCCGGGGCAGCCCAGGGCGAGGCATAGCCAGGCGATACCTGGCCGGCGTTGGCGAAACTGGTTTCCATGGCTGCAGCCGGCTGGCGGTCCACCACGGTCACTTCAAACCCGGCCCGGGCCAGGTAATAGGCACTGGTAGTTCCGATAACGCCACTGCCCAAGACCAGAACGCGCATTTTCATTTCCCTCATCGCGGCATGACCGCTGACGTTTGTTATTCAGAGCACAGATGGGTGCAGTGTAAGAAACATTGAGCAGTGATTTTCACTATATAACCGCCTATATTTGGCGAGAATTCTCGGCAATATCGCTTTTCACGGAGGGGCATCCCCTATGCGCACCAATCATCAGACTCGTCGTGCCCTGGACAAGATAGATCGCAATATCCTGCGGATTCTCCAGGCCGATGGACGCATTTCCTTCACCGAGTTGGGAGAGCGGGTCGGACTGTCCACCACCCCCTGCACCGAGCGAGTGCGGCGCCTGGAGCGCGAGGGAATCATCATGGGCTACAACGCCCGCCTCAACCCGCAGCACCTCAAGGGCAGCCTGCTGGTGTTTGTCGAGATCAGCCTGGACTACAAGTCCGGCGATACCTTCGAGGAGTTTCGCCGGGCGGTGCTGAAGCTGCCCCACGTGCTGGAGTGCCATCTGGTCTCCGGCGACTTCGACTACCTGGTCAAGGCGCGAATCTCGGAGATGGCGTCCTATCGCAAGCTGCTGGGGGACATCCTGCTCAAGCTGCCCCACGTGCGCGAATCCAAGAGCTACATCGTCATGGAAGAAGTGAAGGAGAGCCTGAGCCTGCCGATTCCGGACTGAGTCGAGGCGGCGCCAGGCGCTGTCGCCGGCAAGCCGGCTCCTACGGAGTGCGAGCGGCTAGACCAGGACCTGGCGATTGCCAGCCATGTAGGCGTGGATCTGCTTCTCGACCCGAGGGTGGATCATCTCCACCGGGCGCCGACCGTTGGGGCACGGCAGGCTCGGCGTAGTGCCGAACAGACGGCAGATCAGCGGACGCTCGTCATACACCGTGCAACCATCGGGTCCCAGGTGCACACAGTTGAGCTCGTCCATGGCAGCCTCCTGCTCGGCGGCGGTCTTGCGCGGCAGTCGGGACATTTCCTCTGGCGAGGTGGTCACCGGGCCGCAGCAGTCGTGACAACCGGGAACGCACTCGAACGAGGGAATCTGCTGACGCAGGCTGCGGACGATTTGACGGTTACAGCTCATGAAAAAGGCTACCGGGACTGGAATAGCCGGGGATTCTGCCTCAAATGCCCCGCAGCAGACAGGGCCGGGCGTCCCGCGGTTGCCGCGACGGAAAGCCCCGGCTTATGCTCCGTGCATTTTTCCAGACGCCACAATCAGGACGCTTTCCATGCCCGCCAGCCCTCAGCACGCCGCTTCCTACTACGCCGCCAGCAGCCTGCCGCAGCCCGACTATCCGGTGTTGGCGGGCGAGCTGACGGCGGACGTATGCGTGGTCGGCGGCGGGTTCTCCGGGCTCAATACCGCACTGGAACTGGCCGAACGCGGGTTCAGCGTGGTCCTGCTGGAGGCCCGCAAGATCGGCTGGGGCGCCAGTGGACGCAACGGCGGGCAACTGATCCGCGGGGTCGGCCACGGCCTCGAGCAGTTCACCAAGGTGATCGGCAGCGACGGCGTGCGACAGATGAAGCTCATGGGGCTGGAAGCCGTGGACATCGTCCGCCAGCGCATCGAGCGCCTGCAGATCCCCTGCGACCTGACCTGGGGCTACTGCGACCTGGCCAAGAAGCCGGCGGACCTTGAAGGCTTCGCCGCAGATGCCGAGGAGCTGCGCAGCCTGGGCTATCGCCATGAAACCCGCCTGTTGCAAGCCGATGAGATGCACAGCGTGGTGGGCTCCAAGCGCTACGTTGGCGGCCTGATCGACATGGGCTCGGGCCATCTGCACCCGCTCAACCTGGCCCTGGGCGAAGCCCGGGCGGCGCAGCAGATGGGTGTGCAACTGTTCGAGCATTCGGCCGTCACCCGCATCGACTACGGCCCCGAGGTCAAGGTGCACAGCGCCCAAGGCACGGTCCGCGCCAAGACCCTGGTCCTGGGCTGCAACGCCTACCTCAACGACCTCAACCCGGAGCTGGGGGGCAAGGTCCTGCCTGCCGGCAGCTACATCATCGCCACCGAGCCCTTGAGCCCGGCCCAGGCCCGGGAACTGCTGCCACAGAACATGGCGGTCTGCGACCAGCGCGTGGCCCTGGACTACTACCGGCTCTCGGCCGACCGCCGACTGCTGTTCGGTGGTGCCTGCCACTACTCGGGACGCGACCCCAAGGACATTGCCGCCTACATGCGGCCCAAGATGCTGGACGTGTTCCCGCAACTGGCCGCAGTGAAGATCGACTACCAATGGGGCGGCATGATCGGCATCGGCGCCAACCGCCTGCCGCAGATCGGCCGGCTCAAGGACCAACCCAATGTGTATTACGCCCAGGCCTATTCCGGTCACGGCCTGAATGCCACGCACCTGGCGGGCAAACTGCTGGGCGAGGCGATCAGCGGCCAGCACGGGGGGGGCTTCGATCTGTTCGCCAAGGTGCCGCACATCACCTTCCCCGGCGGCAAGCACCTGCGCTCGCCCCTGCTGGCCCTGGGCATGCTCTGGCATCGCCTGAAGGAGCTGGTCTGACGCCCAGCTCCAGCCAGTCGCCGCCGGTCACAGACGCCAGAACGGCTTGAGGCCCTCGGCCCGTGCCTGCTCGGGGCTGAGTCCGACATCACGCAACTGCTCGGCGCTCAGCTCCAGCAACACCTTGCGGGTGCGCAGCCGATGCCAGTACAGCCCCCAGGTGCTCAAGCCCGGCGGCGCGCGGCGCGGCAGAGTCGCCGCCGACCATTCCTGCTCCGCCTCCAGCTCCTGACCGCGTAACGACAGCCGCACATCGCTCAAGCCGTTCATTTGCATTGCTCCTGTTTGCTCAAATTGCCATGAGCAGACATGATGCGTGGCGCCACAAAACCATTACAGACTCAAAACAGCGGTATTAACTCCATACAGTTTTGCCAAAAATGGCGCTGAATCCTGTATTTTTGCCCCATCTGTACTGGTTCTCAGCCACCGTCACCTCGAGCCCACGCCATGACCCTCTATGTGAACCTCGCCGAACTCCTGGGCACCCGCATCGAACAGGGCTTCTACCGACCGGGAGATCGCCTGCCCTCGGTACGCGCCCTGAGCGTCGAGCATGGGGTCAGCCTGAGCACCGTGCAGCAGGCCTATCGCTTGCTGGAGGACAACGGGCTGGCGATGCCCAAGCCCAAGTCCGGGTACTTCGTCCCCCCCAGTCGCGAGCTGCCCGCCTTGCCGGCGGTCGGGCGTCCGGCACAAAGGCCGGTGGAAATCTCTCAATGGGACCAGGTCCTGGAGCTGATCCGCGCCGTACCGCGCAAGGACGTGGTGCAGCTGGGCCGCGGCATGCCGGACATCACCACGCCGACCATGAAGCCCCTGCTGCGAGCCCTGGCCCGCCTCAGCCGGCGCCAGGACATGCCCGGCCTGCACTACGACAACATCTACGGCGTGCTTGAGCTGCGCGAGCAGGTGGCGCGGCTGATGCTCGATTCCGGCTGCCAGCTGGGGGCCGGTGACCTGGTGATCACCACCGGCTGCCACGAGGCGCTGTCCACCAGCATTCGCGCCATCTGTGAGCCGGGGGACATCATCGCCGTCGACTCGCCGAGCTTTCACGGCGCCATGCAGACCCTCAAGGGCCTGGGCATGAAGGCCCTGGAAATCCCCACCGACCCGATTACCGGCATCAGCCTGGAAGCCCTGGAACTGGCCCTGGAACAGTGGCCGATCAAGGCCATACAGTTGACCCCCAACTGCAACAACCCCCTGGGCTACATCATGCCGGAGTCCCGCAAGCGGGCACTGCTGACCCTGGCCCAGCGCTTCGACGTGGCAGTCATCGAGGACGATGTGTACGGCGAGCTGGCCTACACCTACCCGCGCCCGCGCACCATCAAGTCCTTCGACGACGACGGCCGGGTGCTGTTGTGCAGCTCCTTCTCCAAGACCCTGGCCCCGGGCCTGCGCATCGGCTGGGTTGCCCCCGGCCGCTACCTGGAGCGGGTGCTGCACATGAAATACATCAGCACCGGCTCCACGGCCCCGCAGCCGCAGGTGGCCATCGCCGAGTTTCTCAAGAGTGGCCACTTCGAGCCCCATTTGCGCAAGATGCGCACTCAGTACCAGCGCAATCGCGACCTGATGCTCGACTGGGTCAGCCGCTACTTCCCCGCCGACACCCGCGCCAGTCGCCCACAAGGCAGTTTCATGCTGTGGATCGAACTTCCCGAGGGGTTTGATGCTCTGAAGCTCAATCGGGTGCTGCTGGACCAGGGCGTGCAGATCGCCGTGGGCAGCATCTTTTCCGCCTCGGGCAAGTACCGCAATTGCCTGCGGATGAACTACGCTGCCAAGCCAACCGCGCAGATCGAAGACGCGGTACGCAAGGTCGGAGCCGCGGCCATCAAGCTGCTCAGCGAGACCCCGGACTGATCCCGAGCCGTTGCAGGAAGCCGGCCGCCCCATGCCAACCCGTGCCGTGATACGAGATGACCTGACTTGAGCCGTTTACAGGCATTCACCTGGCTTTTGCTGCTGAGCCTCGGGCTGGGCGGCTGCGCCACCCTGGAAGTGCCCTACCAGCCCAGCCAGGCCCTGCCCGCCAGCGACTCCACCTTTGCCCAGTCGATCCGGGCCCAGGCCGCCCCCCACCAGGGGCGCTCGGGCTTTCGCCTGCTGTCCAACAGCACCGAAGCCTTCATGGCCCGCGCCGAGCTGATCCGCAGCGCGCAGAGCAGCCTCGACCTGCAGTACTACATCGTCCACGACGGGGTCAGCACGCGCATGCTGGTGGACGAGCTGCTCAAGGCCGCCGACCGTGGCGTGCGGGTGCGCATCTTGCTCGACGACACCACCAGCGACGGCCTGGACCAGATCATCGCCACCCTGGCCGCCCACCCACAGATCCAGATCCGCCTGTTCAACCCGCTGCACCTGGGCCGCAGCACCGGCCTGACCCGGGCCATGGGGCGCCTGTTCAACCTGTCGCAGCAGCACCGGCGGATGCACAACAAGCTGTGGCTGGCGGACAACAGCGTGGCCATCGTCGGCGGGCGCAACCTGGGGGACGAGTATTTCGATGCCGAACCCAACCTGAACTTCACCGACATCGACATGCTCAGCGTGGGGCCGGTGGCCGAGCAACTGGGCCATAGCTTCGACCAGTACTGGAACAGCGCCCTGAGCCGACCCATCGGCGAATTCCTGTCCAGCGCCCCTTCGGCCAGGGCCCTGGACAACACACGCCAGCGCCTGGAGGAGTCGCTGCAGGACAACCGCCGGCAAAACCAGGCGCTGTACCGGCAACTGAAGACCTACCAGACCCGGCCGCGCATGGACATCTGGCGCAAGGAGCTGATCTGGGCCTGGAACCAGGCCCTGTGGGACGCACCGACCAAGGTCTTGGCCAAGGGCGATCCCGACCCGCACCTGCTGTTGACCACCCAGCTGGCGCCGGAGCTCAAGGGGGTCAGCAAGGAGCTGATCATGGTCTCGGCCTACTTCGTGCCCGGCCAGCCGGGCCTGGTGTACCTCACCGGACGCGCCGACGCCGGGGTGCACGTGAGCCTCCTGACCAACTCCCTGGAGGCCACCGACGTGCCCGCGGTGCACGGCGGCTACGCGCCTTACCGCAAGGCCCTGCTGGAGCACGGGGTGCGGCTGTTCGAATTGCGCCGCCAGCCCGGCGACCACGGCGGCAGCGGCCCGCATCTGTTGCGCAGTACCTGGCGCGGCTCGGACTCGAGCCTGCACAGCAAGGCGATGATTTTCGACCGGCAGAAATCCTTTGTCGGCTCGTTCAACTTCGACCCGCGCTCGGTACTGTGGAACACCGAAGTCGGGGTCCTGGTGGACAGCCCGGAACTGGCCGGACACCTGCGCGCCCTGGCCCTGCAAGGCATGGCTCCGGCCCTGAGCTACGAGGCCAGGCTGCAGGACGGCAAGATCATCTGGGTGACCGAAGACAACCAGCAGTTGCACAGCCTGAGCCGGGAACCGGGCAACTGGTGGCGGCGCATCAACGCCTGGCTGAGCAACCGCGTCGGCCTGGAGCGCATGCTCTAGGCCGACGCGGGCCGGTCAGCGCTTGAGCAGCTGGTTCTGGATAAAAGCCTCCAGCCCCGGCGAGTGATAGAAGCCCATGCAGCGCTCGAAAATCGCGTTGATCGGGTAACCGGCCTCGTTCTTCATCGGCGGCCCGCCGACATGGAAGTGGCCCGTCTGCCGCTTGACGAAGTGGCTCAGGGCCTGGGGGCGCCGGCCGGAGCCGTCGCGGTCCAGTTGCACCCGATCGACGAAGTAGGAAGCGTCGTGCAGGTCGAACGCCTTGTAGAACTGCAAACGCTCGTAGTTATCGTCCAGGCACTCCTTGAGCGCCAACTGCTTGAGCCGCTCCACCGACGGGCCCTTGGGCGCCGCCTCGGCGAAGCCGGCGAGCGAAAACGTCAGCACCCACAGCGCTGCGCCGAACCCCATCCTTGTCTTGAGCGTCATCTGAGCGTCCTGATTGAACCAGCAGCCCAGAAGCCTATACCGATTGCGGCATCGCAGCACCCAATGCCCCCTGGCGCAGCAACAGCACGATCAGCCCCAGGGCCCCGGCCGCCATCAGCCACAGCAAGGCATGGCCGCTGACCCACTGGCTGCCCGCCCCCGCCACCAGCGGCCCGATCAGGCAACCAATCCCCCAAAGCTGCGCCACATGCGCGTTGGCGCGCACCAGGGCGTCATCGCGATAACGCTCGCCGATCAGAATCAACGACAGGGTGAACAAGCCCCCGGCGCTGGCACCGAACAGCACCCACAACGGCCAGATCAGCACCGTGTGGAGCAACAGCGGAATCGCCAGGCTCGACAACAGCAGTGCCACCGCGCAACCGGTGAACAGGGAGCGCCGCGACAAGCGATCAGCCAAGGCGCCAATCGGCAGTTGCAGCACCGCATCGCCGACGACCACGGTGCTGACCATCGCCAGGGCGATGTCTTCGGCAAAGCCCTGGCGCAGGCAATACACCGGCAACAGCGTCAGGATCATCGCCTCAAAGGCGGCAAACAGCGCCACGGCCCAGGCGATCGCCGGCAGCCCACGGCAAAAGCGCCCCAGGTCGACCAGGGTCACGCTGCAGGCTTCGGTGACCGGTGCGCCGCTGCGGCCGATCAACAGCAAGGGCGATACCACCAGCAGCCCGACCCCGACCCAGAAGCCGTGGTCGGTCTCGGTGCCCAGGACTCCCAGCAGCAAGGGCCCGGCCAACTGGCTCAAGGCATAACAACTGCCATACAGCGCAACCAGCCGCCCACGCCACTGCTCGACCACCAACTGGTTGATCCAGCTTTCACCCAGGATGAAGACGATGGTCAGAACCGTGCCCAGGCCCAGGCGCAGCACCAGCCACAGCGGGTAATTGGGCAACAACGCCAGCAATGCAATCGACAGCGCCCCGCCCCACAGGCACAGGCGCATCAGGCCCGCGGTGCCGAAACGCGCCGCCAGGCGGCTGGCGAGCTTGGCCCCAAGCAACACGCCAAAGGCCGGCATCGAGGCCATGACGCCAATGGCAAAGGGCCCATAACCCCAGCTTTCCAGGCGAAACGACACCAGCGGCATGCTGACGCCCAGGGCCAGGCCGACACTCAGGACAGCGGCCAAAACGGCGAAATAGGTCGCCCAACGCATTTCCACGCTCCTGTGGATCATTGTTCTGCAAGGCACAGACAACACAGCCGGACTTCCCTGGCGGAAAGTCCGGCTGCGCTGTGGATCGAGGGCTGCGGCTGAAAGCCGGCTGGCCGGTGAAAGCGCCCCCCGGGGGGGGGCGCATCACCTCAAACCCGAAGGCTCAGAGCTTGATCCAGGTCGCTTTCAACTCGGTGTACTTGTCAAACGCATGCAACGACTTGTCGCGACCGTTGCCCGACTGCTTGAAGCCGCCGAAGGGCGCAGTCATGTCGCCGCCGTCGTACTGGTTGACCCAGACGCTGCCGGCACGCAGGGCCTTGGCGGTCTGGTGGGCCTTGGAGATGTTCGCGGTCCACACGGCGGCCGCCAGTCCGTAAGGGGTGTCGTTGGCGATCTGGATCGCCTCTTCCACGCTGTCGAAGGCAATCACCGACAGCACTGGGCCAAAGATCTCTTCCTGGGCAATCTTCATGGCGTTGCTGACGCCATCGAAAATCGTCGGCTCCACGTAGGTGCCGCCGGTTTCCTGCAGGGTGCGCTTGCCACCGGCCACCAGCTTGGCGCCATCGGCATGACCGGCCTCGATGTAGGACAGCACGGTGTTCATCTGCTGGGTGTCCACCAGGGCACCGACGTTGGTGGCTGGGTCCAGCGGATTGCCCGGCTTCCAGGCTTTCAGGGCCTCGATCACCAGCGGCAGGAATTTGTCCTTGATGGAACGCTCCACCAGCAGGCGGGAACCGGCGGTGCAGACTTCGCCCTGGTTGAAGGCAATGGCGCTGGCGGCCGATTCGGCGGCGGCCTGCAGGTCCGGGGCATCGGCGAACACGATGTTCGGGCTCTTGCCACCGGCTTCCAGCCAGACACGCTTCATGTTGGATTCACCGGAGTAGACCAAGAGCTGCTTGGCGATCTTGGTGGAACCGGTGAACACCAGGGTGTCCACGTCCATGTGCAGGGCCAGGGCCTTGCCCACGGTGTGGCCGTAGCCGGGCAGCACGTTGAACACGCCAGCCGGGATCCCGGCTTCCACGGCCAGGGCGGCGATGCGGATGGCGGTCAGCGGGGATTTTTCCGAAGGCTTGAGGATCACCGAGTTGCCGGTGGACAGCGCCGGGCCCAGTTTCCAGCAGGCCATCATCAGCGGGAAGTTCCACGGCACGATGGCCGCGACCACGCCCACTGGCTCACGGGTCACCAGGCCCAGCTGATCATGGGGGGTGGCGGCCACTTCGTCGTAGATCTTGTCGATGGCCTCGCCGCTCCAGCTCAGGGCTTGCGCCGCGCCGGGAACGTCGATTTGCAGGGAGTCGCTGATGGGCTTGCCCATGTCCAGGGTTTCCAGGAGCGCCAGCTCCTCGGCGTGCTGCTTGAGCAGGCCGGCAAAACGGATCATCACGGACTTGCGCTTGGCCGGCGCCAGGCGCGACCAGACGCCGGAATTGAAGGTGGCGCGGGCATTGTCCACGGCGCGCTGGGCATCGACGGCATCACAGCTGGCAATGCTCGCCAGTACACGGCCGTCGACCGGGCTGATGCACTCGAAAGTGTCGTTGGAAACGGCTGCGGTGTATTCACCGTTGATGTAGGCGCGGCCTTCGATTTTCAGGTCGCGGGCACGTTGTTCCCAGTCGGCACGAGTCAGGGTGGTCATACGAGTGTCCTCCTCTTATTTGAATACAAGCGCCACGCGAACTACGCCGGCACTCATGAAGAATTCTGCCCGGCCAGCCTGTTTTCGGCCAAAGGCACCCGCCACCCTAAACCAGCGACACCTGTACTTTCAATATATTTGACAAAGCCCGGGCAAACGCCATTGCTATGTGCATTTTAATAAACATAGACTTTGGCCTTCATAGCCACTCGCGCCGCAATCACGGGGGATTACAAGAATGAGCATCCACAACGTCGTCGACTTCAGCCAGGCCAACACCGAGGGCGAACGCTACCGCCCTGCTCCAGAGAAAGTCCTCAAGGGCGATCCCGAACAAGCGGTGTTCAACCATTACGGCAGCCCCTGCGGGCAGCTCAACGCCGGGATCTGGGAAGGCGCCGTGGGCCAATGGACGGTGAACTTCACCGAACACGAATACTGCGAGATTCTTCAGGGCGTGTCGGTGCTGCGGGACAACGATGGCAACGCCAAGACCCTGCGTGCCGGCGACCGCTTCGTGATTCCGGCCGGCTTCAAGGGCACCTGGGAAGTGCTGGAGCCCTGCCGCAAGGTCTACGTGGCCTTCGAACAGAAAGCCTGAATGCCAGGCACAAAAAAACCCGCTTGAAGGCGGGTTTTTTTGTCAGAAGAAAAATCAATTACTTGATTTTGCCTTCCTTGTAGATCACGTGCTTACGAACAACCGGATCATATTTCTTGATCTCGATTTTGTCCGGAGTAGTACGCTTGTTCTTGTCGGTAGTGTAGAAGTGACCAGTACCGGCGCTCGAGATCAAACGAATCAATTCACGCATGATTAGCTCCCTTAAACCTTGCCGCCATCGCGACGGATTTCGGCCAGCACGACATCAATGCCGCGCTTGTCGATGATACGCATGCCTTTGGCAGATACGCGCAGACGCACAAAGCGTTTCTCGGACTCAACCCAGAAGCGGTGATGCTGCAGGTTCGGCAGGAAACGACGACGGGTTTTGTTGTTTGCGTGGGAAATGTTATTCCCAGTCACCGGACCCTTACCGGTAACTTGACAGACTCTAGACATGCCTCAGCCCTCTAAAACCACATGCCCAACCCGGCATGGGTTGGCCGCTTAATCTCTCAGTCATTTGGCGCCAGGCGCCGCGTTTCTTTAGGGTCTTACCGGCTACACCTACAAGCGAAGGAACCGGGCCCCTAGAAAAGAGCGCTGCTTTATACCAGAAAGACCCCATAGCAACAACAGCCGCTGTGCGCAGGATGATGAAAAGTCCTGATTTTCTTGCGCCGGACGCCTGCGGCAAAGGCTACCGCAGAAATCTACCGCTCGTCGCAGAATATATTTGCGACATTCTCCAACAGAGAATTCGCCACGCCCGCGACGCCAGATCGACCCGGGAATACCTTCGGGGCGCAGGCGCAACCCCAGGTTTTGGCCCCGGATACAAAAGGGGATAGTCATTTCATAAAGAGGCCACTAGGGTAGGGCATTTCCAGACTGCACTCGCAGATGGGCCTTCGATCTGCACAAGGAACCCGACCATGCGTCTCGCCGCCCTCCCGCTCCTGCTCGCCCCACTTCTGAGCCCATTGGCCCAGGCCGCCGCACTGAGCGTCTGTACCGAAGCCAGCCCGGAAGGCTTCGACGTGGTGCAGTACAACTCGCTGACCACCACCAATGCGTCCGCCGACGTGCTGATGAATCGCCTGGTGGAGTTCGATGCCGCCAGCGGCAAGGTGGTCCCCAGCCTGGCCGACAGCTGGGAGGTGTCCGCCGACGGCCTGAGCTATGTCTTCAAGCTGCACCCCAAGGTCAAGTTCCACCGCACCGACTACTTCACCCCCAGCCGCGAGCTGAGCGCCGAAGACGTGAAGTTCAGCTTCGAGCGCATGCTCGATCCGGCCCACCCGTGGCACAAGGTCACCCAGAGCGGTTTCCCGCACGCCCAGTCCCTGCAGCTGCCCAGCCTGATCAAGAGAATCGACGCCCTGGATCCGCTGACCGTGCGCTTCACCCTGGATCACGCCGACTCGACCTTCCTCGCCACCCTGAGCATGGGCTTTGCCTCGATCTACTCTGCGGAATACGCCGACCAACTGCTCAAGGCCGGCACCCCGGAGAAGCTCAACAGCCAGCCGATCGGCAGCGGCCCCTTCATTTTCGGGCGCTTCCAGAAGGACGCGTCAATCCGCTACAAGGCCAACCGCGACTACTTTGCTGGCAAACCGGCAGTGGACTCGCTGATCTTCGCCATCACCCCGGACGCCAACGTGCGCCTGCAGAAACTGCGGCGCAACGAGTGCCAGATCGCCCTGTCACCCAAGCCCCTGGACGTCCAGGCAGCCAGTGAAGACCCCACGCTGAAGGTCGAGAAAACCGCGGCATTCATGACCGCCTTCGTCGCGATCAACAGCCAGCATCCGCCCCTGGACAAGCCAGAAGTGCGCCAGGCCATCAACCTGGCCTTCGACAAGCCCCATTACCTCAAGGCCGTGTTCGAAGACACCGCCGAGGCCGCCAACGGCCCGTATCCACCCAACACCTGGAGCTACGCCAAGGAACTGCCCGGCTACGCCCACGACCCGGAAAAAGCGCGCCAACTGCTGGCCAAGGTCGGCCTGAAAAACGGTTTCGAGACCACCATCTGGACCCGCCCCTCCGGCAGCCTGCTCAACCCCAACCCCAGCCTGGGCGCACAACTGCTGCAAGCCGACCTGGCCCAAGTGGGGATCCAGGCAGAGATCCGCGTGATCGAATGGGGCGAGCTGATCCGCCGGGCCAAGGCCGGCGAGCATGACCTGCTGTTCATGGGCTGGTCCGGCGACAATGGCGACCCGGATAACTTCCTCACACCGCAGTTCACCTGCGCAGCCGTCAAGTCCGGCACCAACTTCGCCCGCTATTGCGACCAGAACCTGGACAAGCTGATCACCGCCGGCAAGACCACCAGCGAACAGGGTGTGCGCAGCAAGCTGTACCAGCAGGCCCAGACCCAGATCCAGCAGCAGGCGCTGTGGCTGCCCCTGGCCCATCCGACCGCTTTCGCCCTGACCCGCCAGCAGGTCGAGGGCTATCAGGTGAGCCCCTTCGGCCGCCAGGACTACTCGAAGGTCAGCGTCAAATGAACCCCGGGGGCGCCTCGGGGCCAACACCGGCCTTGAGGCGCACCAGGCTCATATCCAGCCGTACTCGGCCATGGACAACGGATCACCCTCGCCAACGATGAAGTGGTCCAGCACCCGGACATCAATCAACTCCAGCGCCTCCTGCAAGCGCCGGGTGACGATCCGATCGGCCGGGCTGGGCTCACAGATGCCCGACGGATGGTTATGGCAGAGAATCACCGCCGCCGCGTTATGCGCCAGGGTGCGCTTGAGCACCTGTCGCGGGTAAACCGTGGTGCTGTCGATCGACCCTTGAAACAACACCTCAAAGGCCAGGACCCGATGCTTGGTGTCGAGAAACAGACAGCCAAACACCTCGTGGGGCTGGTGTCGCAGCATCGACTTCAGGTAATCGCGCACCACCAGCGGGCTCTCCAGCGCTGACTGGCGGTGGAGCCTTTCCGCCAGATGCCGGCGCGCCATCTCCAGCACGGCCTGCAGCAGAGCGTACTTGGCCGGGCCTAGCCCCAGTTGCCGGGTGAAGGTCACTTGATCCGCCTCCAGCAGCCGACGCAGGCTGCCGAAACGCTGCAACAAGTGCCGCGCCAGGTCCACCGCGCTTTTTCCGGCCACCCCGCTTCGCAGGAAAATAGCCAGCAGCTCGGCATCGGAAAGACTGATGGCGCCCTGCTCCAGAAGCCGCTCCCGCGGGCGCTCCGCCGCGGGCCAATCACGAATGCTCATCACACCTCCCTGTGCATGGCGCCGCTGTTCCACAGCGGGCGCTGTGCTATCTTAGCCACCCTCTTTTTGCGTGGTATTTCACCTGGGGAGGGGGCATGCCACGCAGCAATCACTGAACGGAAAGACAGGCCTATGCAGCGGCTGTATCGGAAACGCATCGTGCTCGGCGTCGGCGGCGGCATTGCCGCCTATAAGAGCGCGGAGCTGGTTCGCCGACTCCTCGACCAGGGCGCCGAAGTGCGCGTGGTCATGACCCGGGGCGGCAGTGAATTCATCACCCCGCTGACCATGCAGGCCCTCTCCGGGCACCCTGTTCACCTCGACCTGCTGGATCCGGCCGCTGAAGCCGCCATGGGCCATATCGAACTGGCCAAATGGGCCGACCTGGTCCTGATCGCTCCCGCTACCGCCGACCTGATCGCCCGTCTGGCCCAGGGCATCGCCGACGACCTGCTGACGACCCTGGTCCTGGCGACCGACGCCACAGTCGCCATCGCTCCAGCCATGAACCAGGCCATGTGGCGTGATCCTGCCACCCAAGCCAACACCCAACTGCTGCAAAGTCGCGGCCTGCGGGTCTTCGGCCCGGCCTCCGGAAGCCAGGCCTGTGGCGACGTCGGCCTGGGCCGCATGCTGGAAGCCAACGATCTGGCGCTGTGCGCCGCCGACTGCTTCCAGCACCAGGCACTGACCGGCAAACACCTGCTGATCACCGCCGGACCGACTCAGGAAAACATCGATCCGGTGCGCTACATCACCAACCATAGCTCAGGAAAAATGGGCTTCGCCCTGGCCGAGGCCGCTGTCGAGGCCGGTGCCCGGGTCACTCTGATCACCGGACCGGTGCACCTGCCAACCCCCGACAGAGTCACGCGGATCGACGTGGTCAGCGCTCGCGACATGCTCGCGGCCTGTGAAGCGGCCATCCCATGCGACGTTTTCATCGCCTCGGCGGCGGTCGCGGACTACCGCCCGGAAGTCGTCGCCCCACAGAAATTAAAGAAAGACCCTACGAAAGGTGACGGCCTGCTACTACAGATGGTGCGCAACCCAGACATCCTGGCCACCATCGCCAGCCGGCCGGATCGCCCTTTCAGTGTCGGTTTCGCCGCCGAAACCGAGAATCTGCTCGACTACGCTGCACGCAAATTGAAGGACAAGAACCTCGACCTGATCGTCGCCAACGACGTGGCCAACCCGAGCATTGGCTTCAACAGCGAGGAAAACGCCTGCAGCGTGATTGACCGGGAGTTGCACGCAACTCTCTTCGCCCAGACCAGCAAGGGCAAGATCGCCCGCCAACTGATCTCTTTCATCGCCGAACGGCTGAACCAGGTTTAACTCGCATGCACGCTTTACAAGCCAAGATCCTCGACCCACGCATCGGCAACGAATTCCCCCTGCCGCAGTACGCCACGCCGGGCTCCGCCGGGCTCGACCTGCGGGCCATGCTCCAGCAGGACACCGTCCTGGAACCGGGCCAGACCCTGCTGATTCCAACCGGCCTGTCGGTCTATATCGGCGATCCGGGCCTGGCGGCGCTGATCCTGCCGCGTTCGGGCCTCGGCCATAAGCACGGGATTGTGCTGGGCAATCTGGTGGGCCTGATCGACTCGGACTACCAGGGCGAACTGATGGTGTCCTGCTGGAACCGTGGCCAGACCGCCTTCAATATCGCCGTCGGCGAACGCATTGCCCAACTGGTGCTGGTGCCGGTGGTCCAGGCGCATTTCGAGGTGGTCGAAGCCTTTGACGAAAGCCAGCGCGGCGCCGGCGGTTTCGGTCACTCCGGCAGCCACTGACGACTCCGCCTCGGGTCGGGCCCCTCGCCCGGCCCGACAACCACTGCCGGGGCATTTAAGGGCCAATGACCGCTGCTGTCTGCATCACGCTTCGGGCCCGCCAGGCCGGGCCTTTGAGCCGCCAAGGCCCGGCCGGCCCGGGGCAGATAGCACTTTCACACTACGAACTCTATGCTGAAACCGCCGTCATACACTTGAGTTTGAGCCTGCCGGCCCGCCACTTACCGGCCGTACTGCCCCCCTTCAGATGGAGCACCCTCAGTGATGAGCAACGCAGCTAACGTCGCCCCGACATTTCCTGACAGCATCTTCCGTGCCTACGACATCCGCGGCGTTGTACCGCAATCCCTGACCGCCGAAACCGCGTACTGGATCGGCCGCGCCGTCGGCTCCCAGAGCCTGGCTCAGGACGAACCCAACGTCTGTGTAGGCCGGGATGGCCGCCTGTCCGGCCCGGAGCTGGTGGAGCAACTGATTCAGGGCCTGCACGACAGCGGCTGCCACGTTTCCGATGTTGGCCTGGTGCCGACTCCAGCCCTGTACTACGCCGCCAATGTCCTGGCCGGCAAGTCCGGGGTGATGCTCACCGGCAGCCACAACCCGTCGAACTACAACGGCTTCAAGATCGTCATCGCCGGCGACACCCTGGCCAACGAACAGATCCAGGCCCTGCACGAGCGCCTCAAGAGCAACAACCTGAGCAGCGCCCAGGGCAGCATCACCCGGGTCGACATCCTGCCGCGCTACGCCGAGGAGATCACCCGTGACATCAAGCTGGCCCGACGCCTGAAGGTCGTGGTGGACTGCGGCAACGGCGCCGCCGGGGTCATCGCTCCGCAGCTGATCGAAGCCCTGAACTGCGAAGTCATCCCGCTGTTTTGCGAGGTGGACGGCAACTTCCCCAATCACCACCCGGATCCGGGCAAGCCTGAAAACCTCGAAGACCTGATCGCCAAGGTCAAGGAAACCGGGGCCGACCTGGGCCTGGCCTTCGACGGCGACGGCGATCGCGTCGGCGTGGTCACCAACACCGGCAGCATCGTCTACCCCGATCGCCTGCTGATGCTGTTCGCCAAGGACGTGGTGGCGCGCAACCCGGACGCGGAGATCATCTTCGACGTCAAATGCACTCGGCGCCTGATTCCGCTGATCAAGGAATACGGCGGTCGCCCGCTAATGTGGAAGACCGGTCACTCGTTGATCAAAAAGAAAATGAAACAGACCGGCGCACTGCTGGCTGGCGAAATGAGCGGCCATGTGTTCTTCAAGGAGCGCTGGTTCGGTTTCGACGACGGCATTTATAGCGCCGCCCGGTTGCTGGAGATCCTCAGCAAGGAAAAATCCACCGCAGAAGAGTTGTTCGCGACCTTCCCGAACGATATTTCTACGCCGGAAATCAATATCCATGTGACCGAAGAGAGCAAATTCAGCATCATTGATGCCCTGCACGACGCGCAGTGGGGCGCAGGCGCCGACCTGACCACCATTGACGGCGTGCGAGTCGACTATGCCAAGGGCTGGGGCCTGGTTCGCGCCTCCAACACCACCCCTGTGCTGGTGCTGCGCTTCGAGGCTGATGACGAAGCCGAGCTGCAGCGGATTAAGGACGTGTTCCACGTCCAGCTGAAACGTGTTGCACCTGATCTCCAACTACCGTTTTGACTGTTTGAAGCACCGGAGCCCTGAATGACCATCGAACGCGATGCCGCCGCCAACACCGCCAAGGTCCTATCCGAAGCGCTGCCCTACATCCGCCGCTATGTCGGCAAGACCCTGGTGATCAAGTACGGCGGCAACGCTATGGAGAGCGAGGAGCTGAAAACCGGCTTCGCCCGCGACATCGTGTTGATGAAGGCTGTCGGGATCAATCCGGTGGTGGTGCACGGCGGTGGCCCGCAGATCGGCGACCTGCTCAAGCGGCTGTCGATTGAAAGCCACTTCGTCGATGGCATGCGCGTGACTGACGCCCAGACCATGGACGTGGTGGAGATGGTCCTGGGCGGCCAGGTCAACAAGGACATCGTCAACCTGATCAACCGTCATGGCGGCAGCGCCATCGGCCTGACCGGCAAAGATGCCGAGCTGATTCGTGCGAAAAAGCTCACCGTGACCCGCCAGACCCCAGAGATGACCACTCCGGAAATCATCGATATCGGCCATGTGGGCGAAGTGGTCGGGATCAACACCGACCTGCTGAACCTGCTGGTCAAGGGTGACTTCATCCCGGTGATCGCGCCGATTGGCGTTGGCGCCAATGGCGAGTCCTACAACATCAACGCCGACCTGGTGGCCGGCAAGGTGGCCGAAGCGCTGAAAGCCGAGAAGCTGATGCTGCTGACCAACATCGCCGGCCTGATGGACAAGTCGGGCAAGGTCTTGACTGGCCTGAGCACCCAGCAAGTCGACGAGTTGATCGCCGACGGCACCATCTACGGCGGCATGTTGCCGAAAATCCGCTGCGCCCTGGAAGCGGTGCAGGGCGGCGTCGGCAGCTCGCTGATCATCGACGGCCGCGTGCCTAACGCGATTCTGCTGGAGATCTTCACCGATACCGGCGTCGGCACCCTGATCAGCAATCGCAAACGCCCCTAAGCGCCAGGAACAAAAAAGCCCCCGCCCGGTATCCCGGGCGGGGGCTTTTTTATCGACGCAATCTTTGCAGGAGCCGGCTCCTACAGGTCAGATGCCGTATTGCGCGCGGTAGGCTTCCACGGCGGGAAGATGTTGCTTGAGCGCCGGATCGTCTGCCAGGAACTGCAGGACCTGGGCCAGGGAAACGATGCTCACCACGGGAATACCGAAGTCACGCTCGACTTCCTGGATCGCCGACAGCTCGCCGTTGCCGCGCTCCTGGCGGTTCAGGGCAATCAACACGCCCGCCGCCTTGGCGCCTTCCTGGGACTCGATGATCTGCATCACCTCGCGAATAGCAGTGCCTGCGGTGATCACGTCATCAATGATCAGCACATCGCCGGTCAATGGCGCGCCTACCAGGCTGCCACCTTCGCCATGCGCCTTGGCTTCCTTGCGGTTGAAGCACCAAGGCAGATCGCGTTGATGATGCTCAGCCAGAGCAACGGCCGTAGCCGCCGCCAGAGGAATGCCTTTATAAGCCGGGCCAAACAGCACATCGAAGGGAATGCCGCTTTCGACGATCGCCGCGGCATAGAAACGCCCCAGCTGGGCCAGGGCCGAACCGCTGTTGAACAGGCCGGCATTGAAGAAGTAAGGGCTGGTACGCCCGGACTTCAGGGTGAACTCACCGAAGCGCAAAACCCCGCGATCGATGGCAAAACGAATGAAATCGCGCTGATACGCCTGCATGAAAAAACCCCAGATACCACGGATTTAGCTAATTAGGTAGAGCTCGGGTATCATACACGCACGTGATTTTTGGGGCCATTTATGCGGATCATCAGTGTGAACGTCAATGGTATTCAGGCTGCAGTGGAGCGTGGTTTGCTCAGTTGGCTGCAGGCACAGAATGCCGACGTCATCTGCCTGCAGGACACCCGCGCCTCTGCCTTTGAACTGGACGACCCAGCCTTCCAACTGGATGGCTACTTCCTTTATGCCTGCGATGCTGAAGTCCCTGCCCAAGGCGGCGTGGCTTTGTATTCGCGGTTGCAGCCGAAGGCGGTCATCAGCGGCCTCGGCTTCGAGACAGCCGATCGTTACGGGCGCTACCTGCAAGCCGATTTCGACAAGGTCAGCATCGCGACCTTGCTGCTTCCATCAGGGCAGAACGGCGATGAAGACTTGAACCAGAAGTTCAAGCTAATGGACGACTTCGCCCGTTATCTGGATAAACAGCGGCGCAAACGTCGCGAGTACATCTATTGTGGCTCGCTGTACGTGGCGCAACAGAAGCTGGATATCAAGAACTGGCGTGACAGCCAGCAATCTCCAGGCTTCCTGGCACCCGAGCGTGCCTGGATGGACGAGATCATTGGCAACATGGGCTATGTCGACGCGCTGCGCGAAGTCAGCCGCGAAGGCGATCAGTACAGCTGGTGGCCGGACAACGAACAGGCTGAGATGCTCAACCTGGGCTGGCGCTTTGACTACCAGCTGCTGACTCCTGGCCTGCGCCGCTTTGTCCGTAGCGCTCGCTTGCCGCGTCAGCCACGCTTCTCGCAGCACGCACCGCTGATCGTGGACTATGACTGGACGCTGACCATCTAAGCGTCTTTTCAGAGCCACAAAAAAGCCGACAGCGATGTCGGCTTTTTTTGTGGCTGCCCACCCTACTTGATCAGGCGCCAGGTAAAGGGATACCGATACGGCACACCCTCACCCGCCTTGACCCCACCGATGATGGTCAGCACCAGGGCGCCAATCGCCAGCAGGCCGAACATAAAGAAACCGATGACCACGATCATCAGCAGGAAGCAGACCGCTGACGCAATGGCGACCGTCAGCTGGAAGTTCAGCGCCTCCTTGCCCTGGGCATCGATAAAGGGATCCGTCTCGCGCTTCATCTGCCAAAGAATCAGCGGCCCGATCAGCGTACCGAAGGGAACCCAGATCCCCAGCAAGGCGGACAGGTGACAGAACATCGCCCATTGCCGGACTTCATGGCTCGGCGCAGGTTGTGGCAGTTGCTCATCACTCATGGTGCTCTCCTTGCTGAAGACCGGCGCCCATCAATCGGCGAGTGCCGCCTGCTGCAGTTGGAAAATCTCGTTCATGCCTTGCTGGGCCAGGGCCAGCATCGCATTCAGTTCGGCCGGCTGGAACGGCGCGCCCTCGGCAGTACCCTGCACTTCGATGAAACCGCCAGTGCTGGTCATGACGACATTGAGGTCGGTTTCAGCGGCCGAGTCTTCCAGATAATCCAGGTCCAGGACCGGCTCACCCTGGTACATGCCCACCGATACTGCAGCAATCATCTGCTTCAATGGGTCGCCGCCTTTCAGGCCGCCGCGCTTCTTGATCACTTTCAAGGCGTCGACCAGCGCCACCATCGCGCCAGTGATCGACGCGGTACGGGTGCCGCCATCAGCCTGGATCACATCGCAATCGACATACAGGGTGATGTCGCCCAGCTTGGACATGTCCAGCGCGGCGCGCAGGGAGCGACCGATCAGGCGCTGGATCTCCAGGGTGCGGCCGCCTTGCTTGCCACGGCTGGCTTCACGCTGGTTACGTTCGCCGGTGGACCGCGGCAGCATGCCGTATTCGGCCGTCAACCAGCCTTGACCCTGGCCCTTGAGGAAGCGTGGTACGCCATTCTCGACGCTGACCGTGCAGATCACTTTGGTATCACCGAACTCGACCAGTACAGATCCCTCGGCGTGTTTGGTGTAGTTGCGGGTAATGCGGATCGAGCGGAGCTGATCGGCAGCGCGACCACTTGGACGTTTCATAGGGAAATACCTGTACGAGGACGGAAAACTGCCGGGCATTATAAAGCCCGCAACCGCGCCAGGGCACGCCTAAAAAGGCCAAAGGCGCATTTGTGCCTCAGATTGATCCTGTTGCGACGACCTGCGCCCCATTGTCTGCAGCAGGGTTTGGGGACGCCTGCCGCACTGCGCTACAATCCTGCGCCTTCGCCGCCTACCGGCTTTAATTCATCTATCAGGCCTGCTCAGCCCGCTTGCGGTTGGCGTCGGCACTGAATCGGAGGTACCTCCATGGTGCATAGCATGACCGCCTTCGCACGGGTCGAACAGGCCGGAACCCGGGGCACGCTGAGCTGGGAGTTGCGCTCGGTCAACAGCCGTTACCTTGAGCCGCACCTGCGGTTGCCGGAAGCCTTCCGCGACCTTGAAGGCGCAGTCCGCGAAGCACTGCGCCAGGGCTTGTCCCGGGGCAAAGTCGAATGCACCCTGCGCTTCACCGAGGAAACCACCGGCAAGCCATTGCAGGTCGACCGTGAGCGCGCAGCACAGCTGGTCGCGGCGGCCGAGACGGTTGCCAGCCTGATCAAGCAGCCGGCAGCCCTGAACCCACTGGAAGTCCTGGCCTGGCCCGGTGTACTGGTGGCCGACGCCAGTGACCCGCAAGCCTTGAACAGCGATGCCTTGGCCCTGTTCAACCAGGGCCTGAAGGAATTGAAGAGCGGTCGCGAACGCGAGGGCGCCGAACTGGCCCGACTGATCAACGAGCGCCTGTCCGCCATGGAGGAAGACGTGGCGACACTGCGCGAGCTGGTTCCGCAGATGCTCGCGACCCAGCGCCAGAAAGTCCTCGACCGTTTCGCCGACATGCAGGTCGAGCTGGACCCGACCCGTCTCGAGCAGGAGATGGTCCTGCTGGCACAGAAAAGCGACGTCGCCGAAGAACTGGATCGCCTGAGCACCCACATCATCGAAGTACGTCGCGTGCTCAAGTCCGGCGGCGCTGCCGGTCGGCGCCTGGACTTCCTGATGCAAGAGCTCAACCGCGAAGCCAATACCCTGGGCTCCAAGGCCTTCGACCCACGCAGCACTCAGGCTGCGGTCAACCTCAAGGTGTTGATCGAGCAGATGCGCGAACAAGTGCAGAACATTGAGTAAGGCAACTGACATGACCCACAGCACCGGCACCCTGTACATCATTTCCGCCCCATCGGGCGCAGGCAAAAGCAGCCTGGTCAAGGCTCTGACCGACGCCAACCCGGAGATCCGCGTCTCGATCTCCCACACCACCCGCGCCATGCGCCCGGGCGAAGTGAATGGCGTGAACTATCACTTCGTCGAACGCAGCGAGTTCGTGAAGATGATCGAGCATGGCGACTTTCTGGAGCGCGCCGAAGTCTTCGGCAACCTCTATGGCACCTCGCAAAGCCACCTGCAGCAGACCCTGGACGAAGGTCACGACCTGATCCTGGAAATCGACTGGCAAGGCGCCGAGCAGGTGCGCAAGCTGATGCCACAGGCGCGTTCGATCTTCATCCTGCCGCCATCCTTGCAGGCCTTGCACCAGCGCCTGACCAACCGCGGGCAAGACAGCGACGAGATCATCGAAGGACGGATGCGCGAAGCCGTCAGCGAAATGAGCCACTACGTCGACTACGACTACCTGATCATCAACGACGATTTCGCCCACGCGCTGGACGACCTGAAGGCCATTTTCCGCTCCAATCAACTGCAGCAGAAACGTCAGCAGCAGCGTTTCGGCAAGTTGCTGGCTGAACTGCTGGGCTAAAACAGCACTTCCCAAAACCGCTGCAAGCGCTTTACATTGGCACTTGCAGCGCGTTGAAGAGCTTGGTCAAAAAATCAGCGCTTCCCTAAACGCTGGTGATTTTTTAAACTGTTGAGTCCGCTCGCCCATCCGGGCAGCGCGCATATTGCATTTGCTACGAGGAAGACCATGGCCCGCGTAACCGTTGAAGACTGTCTAGAACACGTGGATAACCGCTTTGAGCTGGTCATGCTCTCTACCAAGCGTGCCCGTCAACTGGCAACCGGCGGCAAAGAGCCGAAAGTAGCATGGGAAAACGACAAGCCTACCGTTGTCGCCCTGCGCGAAATCGCTGAAGGCCTGATCGACTATGCAGCCATCGCCGAAGCCGAAATCGTTGAAGACGAGCCGCTTTTTGCTGCTTTCGAGGACGAGTCCAACGAGGCCGTCTGAGCCTATGCCTGGTCGACGTAGCACGGCGCGGGATCACAGCTTACGGCAGGAGACATCATGCCGAGCATAGACGCCCTCGCCGATCGCTTATCGACCTATCTCGGCACGGACCAGGTCAATCTGGTCCGCCGAGCGTATTTCTACGCCGAACAAGCCCATGACGGTCAGCGCCGTCGCAGCGGCGAGGCGTACGTCACGCACCCACTCGCGGTAGCGAACATTCTTGCCGACATGCACATGGACCATCAGAGCCTGATGGCCGCGATGCTGCATGACGTGATCGAAGACACCGGCATCGCCAAGGAAGCGCTCAGCGCGCAGTTTGGTGAAACCGTGGCCGAACTCGTGGACGGGGTCAGCAAACTGACCCAGATGAACTTCGAGACCAAGGCCGAAGCCCAAGCGGAAAACTTCCAGAAAATGGCCATGGCCATGGCTCGCGATATTCGCGTGATCCTGGTCAAGCTGGCCGACCGCCTGCACAACATGCGCACCCTGGAAGTGCTCTCCGGCGAGAAACGCCGGCGGATCGCCAAGGAAACCCTGGAGATCTACGCCCCCATCGCCAATCGCCTGGGCATGCACAGCATCCGCATCGAATTCGAAGACCTGGGCTTCAAGGCGATGCACCCGATGCGTTCCGCGCGGATCTACCAGGCGGTCAAGCGCGCCCGGGGCAATCGCAAGGAAATCGTCAACAAGATCGAAGAATCCCTCAGCCACTGCCTGGCCATCGACGGCATCCAGGGCGAGGTCAGCGGTCGCCAGAAGCACCTGTACGGCATCTACAAGAAAATGCGCGGCAAACGCCGGGCCTTCAACGAGATCATGGACGTCTATGCGTTCCGCATCATCGTCGACAAGGTAGACACCTGCTACCGGGTACTTGGCGCTGTGCACAATCTGTACAAGCCGCTGCCGGGACGCTTCAAGGACTACATCGCCATTCCCAAGGCCAACGGCTATCAGTCGCTGCATACCACGCTGTTCGGCATGCACGGAGTACCGATCGAGATCCAGATCCGTACCCGGGAAATGGAAGAAATGGCCAATAACGGCATCGCCGCCCACTGGCTGTACAAATCCAGTGGCGACGAACAGCCCAAAGGCACCCACGCCCGCGCCCGCCAATGGGTCAAGGGCGTCCTGGAAATGCAACAGCGCGCCGGCAACTCCCTGGAATTCATCGAGAGCGTGAAGATCGACCTGTTCCCGGACGAGGTCTACGTGTTCACGCCCAAAGGCCGGATCATGGAGCTGCCAAAAGGCTCCACCGCCGTGGACTTCGCCTACGCGGTGCACACTGACGTCGGCAACAGCTGCATCGCCTGCCGGATCAACCGCCGCCTGGCACCGCTGTCGGAACCCCTGCAAAGCGGCTCCACCGTGGAAATCGTCAGCGCCCCGGGGGCACGCCCCAATCCGGCCTGGCTGAATTTCGTGGTCACCGGCAAGGCCCGCACCCACATTCGTCACGCCCTCAAGCTGCAGCGCCGCTCCGAATCCATCAGCCTCGGCGAACGCCTGCTGAACAAGGTGCTCAACGGTTTCGACAGCTCGCTGGAAAAAATCCCGACCGAACGTATCCAGGCCATCCTCCAGGAATACCGCCTGGAACTGATCGAAGACCTGCTGGAAGACATCGGCCTGGGCAATCGCATGGCCTACGTCGTGGCCCGACGCCTGCTGGGTGAAGGCGAACAGCTGCCAAGCCCGGAAGGCCCGCTGGCGATCCGCGGCACCGAAGGCCTGGTGCTGAGCTACGCCAAATGCTGCACGCCGATCCCTGGCGACCCGATCGTCGGCCACCTGTCCGCTGGCAAAGGGATGGTGGTGCACCTGGACAACTGCCGCAATATCAGCGAAATCCGCCACAACCCGGAAAAATGCATCCAGCTGTCCTGGGCCAAGGATGTCACTGGCGAGTTCAACGTCGAACTGCGCGTCGAGCTGGAACACCAGCGCGGCCTGATCGCGCTGCTGGCCAGCAGCGTCAACGCCGCCGACGGCAACATCGAGAAAATCAGCATGGACGAACGCGATGGTCGCATCAGCGTGGTCCAACTGGTGGTCAGCGTGCACGACCGCGTGCACCTGGCCCGCGTGATCAAGAAACTGCGCGCCCTGACCGGGGTCATCCGCATCACCCGCATGCGCGCGTAGCCCGTCCATTACAAGGAGTCATTCATGACCAAGACCGTTATCACCAGCGAAAAGGCCCCGGCCGCCATCGGCACCTACTCCCAGGCCATCAAGGCGGGCAACACCGTCTACATGTCGGGCCAGATTCCCCTCGATCCAAAAACCATGGAACTGGTGGAAGGCTTCGAAGCCCAGACCGTCCAGGTCTTCGAGAACCTCAAGTCGGTAGCCGAGGCCGCTGGCGGTTCGTTCAAGGACATCGTCAAGCTGAACATCTTCCTCACCGACCTGAGCCACTTCGCCAAGGTCAACGAGATCATGGGCAAGTACTTCCAGCAGCCTTACCCAGCCCGCGCCGCCATTGGCGTGGCAGCCCTGCCCAAGGGCGCACAGGTTGAAATGGATGCCATTCTGGTCATCGAGTAACACCCGCGGCGCAGCTCTTCAGGCTGCGCCGTTTTCGTTCTGAAAGGATTTCGTCATGCGCCAAGCGCTAGCTGTTTCGCTGCTCGCCGTATTGCTCGGCGGTTGTGCCAGCGACCCCGCCAAAAACGATGTCGGCGGCATCTGGATCAATCAGGTAGCGATCGACGCAGCCTCCAAGGGCGGCCCTTTGCGTGAAGCCCTCCAGGCTTACGGCCCGAACCTGGAATGGGAACTCAACACCAAGGCAGGCCAGGCCCGCTACACCAATGGTTTCGAGACCATCGAAGGCAAGATCGTCAACGACGGTTCAAATACTGCAAAGGTCGAGTTCTATGGCAGCGCCGCCACGGAGCTGAAACGCAACGGCAAGCAATTGCTGCAAGTGGCCAACGACAACGAACCCGAACAGGTATTCGTCCCGCCCAAGGACCCGGCACCTGAAGGCGCGCCACTGGGCGCCAACTTCGAGCGCGCGCTGTACTCGGCCTACCTGGGCGGCACATGGAAAATCGTCAGCGGTCCAGGACTGGGCAACGAGGTCCAGTTCCAGGCCAACGGCGCCGTGCAAGGCCTGCCGGGAGCCGATCGCTACGCCCTGTGCCTGGCGGGCGACTGCGCTTCCATGAGCGGCGGCAACGACAGCATCTGGTTGCAGCTCAATGGCCAGGGCAATTCCTGGATCTTCGTGCGCAAGGACCAGCAGCTGGAGATCTTCCAGGCGGTGAACAGCGCACTGGCGGATGAAGTGCCGTCGCTGATGCCAGGCAACCAGCAATGGCTGCTGCAAAAGCAATGACCCGGAGGTAGCCGCTGCCAACCGCAGCGGCTGCGGTCCGATTCAGCCTTGCCCCTGAAGAATCGCCGCATAGCCCTGTCGATAACTCAGATAACGCGGCACCCAGCCCAACGCCCGGGCCCGGGCATTGCTGCAGCGCTTGCTACCGGTGCGGCGCACGCTGGCATCATCCGCCCACTCGGTCACACCCAGGTATTCACGCAGCCAGCCGACCACTTCCGCCAGCGGCGCGGGCGCGTCATCGACCCCGATATAGCAATCATCCAGCGCGGTGCCGCGACGGTCCGCCTCAAGCAGGAACGCCAGCAGGCCCGCCGCATCGTCGGCATGAATGCGATTGCCATACAACGGCGGATCAATCGCCACCCGATACCCGCGCCGCACCTGGGTCAGCAGCCATTCACGGCCCGGCCCGTAGATGCCGGTCAGGCGCACCCGCGTTGCAGGCAGCCCACTGTTCAAGGCCACCTGCTCGGCTTCCAGCATCAAACGGCCCGAGTAGCCGCTCGCCAGGGCCGGCGAATTCTCATCGACCCATTCACCGCCCTTCTGCTCGTAGACACTGCTGCTGGAGACGAACAACAGGCGCTTGGGCTGCTGGCCATGCTGCTTGAGCCAGCTCAGCACATGCTGCAGGCCCTCGACATAGGCCGCGCGATACCCAGCTTCGTCATGCTCGGTGGCCGCCGCGCAGTACACCAGATAATCCAGGGGCGCCTGTGGCCAGTCCATCGGGCATTGCTCACTGAACAGGTCACCGGCGACGCCAATCACTCCCTGAGGCAGGCGCGATACCGTGCGGCGCAAGCCATAAACCCGCCATTGCTCAGCCAGCAGTTGAGTCGCCAGGCGACTCCCGACATCACCGCAACCGGCGATCAAAACAGAGGGGGAGGACATCAGAAAACTCCTTTCAGAAAGGCCAAGACTAGCCTCGGCTTTGGATGAACGGCTAGAAATCGAGGAAAAATAGTTACTGTATTACTTTTGTTAACAAGAATTAATTGCAATAATAACCGCCCAATTGTTCTCGGCCCAGCGAGGCCTAGAAGGACATTCAACCCTTTCCTCCTCTCAGGTCCGGCCAGCATGACAAGCAATCCACTCTCCGCCTCGCCAACCAAACGCCCAAGCCCACTGCGCGCCGCAAGCGCGGTTGCTGCGCTGCTGTGCAGCCTGCTGCTGGCTCCGACCGCAGCCTTCGCCGACCAGCACGCCCCGGCCACCGCGCCGGCCGCCAGCGCTCCAGCCGCCGAACACCCTCAGACTGACCCGGCAGCCCCCCTGGCCACTGCGCCAGCCACCGATCCGGCCCAGGCCGAAGGCCTTCCGGTAGCGGGCCAGGACACCCCCGAAGTCCTCGAAGCCGACAACAGCCTGGGCATGGCCCATGACCTGTCGCCCTGGGGCATGTACCAGAACGCCGACATCATCGTGAAACTGGTGATGATTGGCCTGGCCATCGCCTCGATCATCACCTGGACCATCTGGATCGCCAAAGGCTTCGAACTGCTGGGCGCCAAGCGTCGCCTGCGCGGTGAAATCGCTGCCCTGAAAAAGGCCACCACTCTCAAAGAGGCCAGCGCCACGGCCGCCAAGGAGGGCACCCTCGCCCACCTGCTGGTCCACGACGCCCTGGAAGAAATGCGCCTGTCGGCAAACAGCCGTGAGAAAGAAGGCATCAAGGAGCGGGTCAGCTTCCGCCTTGAGCGCCTGGTGGCTGCCTGCGGTCGCAACATGAGCAGCGGCACCGGCGTGCTCGCCACCATCGGTTCCACCGCGCCATTCGTCGGTCTGTTCGGCACCGTGTGGGGCATCATGAACAGCTTCATCGGCATCGCCAAGACCCAGACCACCAACCTCGCCGTGGTAGCCCCGGGCATCGCCGAAGCCCTGCTGGCCACCGCCCTGGGTCTGGTTGCAGCGATCCCGGCGGTCGTGATCTACAACGTCTTTGCTCGCTCCATCACCGGCTACCGCGCCCAGGTGGCCGATGCCTCGGCAGAAGTCCTGCTGCTGGTCAGCCGCGACCTGGACCACCAGCCAGCCGAGCGCTCCGCACAACCGCACATGGTGAAAGTGGGGTAATCAGCCATGGGCTTGCATTTGAAAGAAGGCGCAGGCGACGACCTGGCCGAAAACCACGAAATCAACGTCACGCCGTTCATCGACGTGATGCTGGTATTGCTGATCATCTTCATGGTGGCCGCTCCGCTGGCCACCGTGGACATCAAGGTCGACCTTCCCGCCTCCAGTGCCAAACCGGCGCCGCGTCCGGAAAAACCGGTATTCCTCAGCGTCAAGGCCGACCAGCGCCTGTTCATCGGCGAAGAGGAAGTCGAGGCCGAGACCCTGGGCGCCATTCTCGACGCCCGCACCCAAGGCAAGAAGGACACGACCATCTTCTTCCAGGCCGACAAGGGCGTGAACTACGGCGATCTGATGAGCGTCATGGACAACCTGCGGGCCGCCGGCTACCTGAAAGTCGGCCTGGTCGGACTTGAGACGGCAGCCAAGAAATGATCACGACGCGCCAAAGACTGACGCGTTACAGCGGTAGCCTGGCGGTGGTGCTGGGTGTCCATGCGCTGGCGATCCTCCTCGCCCTCAACTGGTCCAAACCACAACCAATACCCATTCCGCCCCAGGCCATGGTGGTGGAACTGGCGCCTGCCCCTGTGCCGCCTCCGCCGGCACCACCGAAAGTGGTGACCCCGCCGCAACCGCCTGCGCCGGTGGAAGAACTGCCGCTGCCCAAGCTCGCCGAAGCGCCGAAACCGACTATTTCGGTGCCCAAGCCGGCCAAGCCGAAGCCCAAGTCACAACCGCCAAAACCGGTGGTCAAGCCCGAGCCGCCCAAGGAAAAGCCTTCCGAGGAAAAGCCCAGCGACGCCCCGGTCACCCCCGCCCCGTCCCAGCAGCCCGCCCCCGCGACTGCAGGCCCGTCACCGGCCCAGGCGGCCGCCAAGGCCAACTGGCAGGGACTGGTGCAGGCGCATCTGGCCAAGCACAAGCGCTACCCGAGCGAGGCTCAACGTCGAGGCAAGGAAGGCACCAACTCCCTGCGCTTCGTGGTTGATGCCGAAGGCAAGGTGCTGTCCTACGAGCTGATCAGCCGTTCGGGCAATGCGGATCTGGACCGGGCCACCCTGGACATGATCCGTCGCGCACAGACTCTGCCCAAGCCGCCGGCCGACATGCTCACCAATGGCACCGTGGAAGTCACCGCGCCCTTCAACTACGAAATCGACAGAAGCCGCGGCCGCCGCTGATACCCCGCCAGGGCACCTGCAAAGGTGCCCTTGGCGTTTGTGCAGCCCGAAGCAGGCATTGGCGGGTGTCGCATTCCACCCTCCGTCTGATAACGTGCGTCTATCGATTGCAGCCGTTATGCTTGGCCGCATCCTCATGGACGCCCGCTATGACCCTCACAGAATTACGCTACATCGTCACCCTCGCCCAAGAGCAGCACTTCGGCCACGCCGCCGAGCGTTGCCATGTCAGCCAGCCGACCCTCTCGGTGGGCGTGAAAAAGCTTGAAGACGAACTCGGTGTGCTGATTTTCGAGCGCAGCAAGAGCGCGGTGCGCCTGACCCCGGTCGGCGAAACCATCGTCGCCCAGGCACAGAAGGTCCTGGAACAGGCCCAGGGCATCCGTGAACTGGCCCAGGCCGGCAAGAACCAGCTGACCGCGCCGCTCAAGGTGGGCGCCATCTATACCGTCGGTCCCTACCTGTTCCCGCACCTGATTCCCCAGCTGCACCGGGTCGCGCCGCAGATGCCGCTGTATATCGAAGAGAACTTCACCCACGTACTGCGGGACAAGCTGCGCAATGGCGAGCTGGACGCGATCATCATCGCCCTGCCGTTCAATGAAGCCGATGTCCTGACCCTGCCGCTGTACGACGAGCCCTTCTACGTGCTGATGCCCAGCGGCCACTCCTGGACCAAGAAGGAAACCATCGACGCCAACCTGCTCAACGACAAGAGCCTGTTGCTGCTGGGCGAGGGCCACTGCTTCCGCGACCAGGTGCTGGAGGCCTGCCCGACCCTGACCAAGGGCAACGACGGCGCCAAGCACACCACCGTGGAATCCAGCTCCCTGGAGACCATCCGCCACATGGTCGCCTCCGGCCTGGGCATCTCGATCCTGCCGCTGTCGGCAGTGGACAGCCATCACTACGCCCCCGGCGTGATCGAAGTGCGCCCACTGACCCCGCCGGTACCGTTTCGCACCGTAGCCATCGCCTGGCGCGCCAGCTTCCCGCGGCCCAAGGCGATCGAGATCCTCGCCGACTCGATCCGCCTGTGCTCGGTGGCCAAGCCGCCCGCCGCGAGCTAAGCAAGCGCAATGACTGAGCTGTCGAAAGTGCCGGTCACGGCACTCAAGGGCGTCGGCGAAACCATGGCCGAGAAGCTGGCCAAGGTCGGCCTGGAAAACCTTCAGGACGTGCTGTTCCACCTGCCCCTGCGTTACCAGGACCGTACCCGCGTGGTGCCGATCGGCGCCCTGCGCCCGGGCCAGGATGCCGTGATCGAAGGCACCGTCAGCGGTGCCGACGTGGTCATGGGCAAGCGCCGCAGCCTGCTGGTGCGCCTGCAGGATGGCACCGGCGGCCTGAGCCTGCGCTTCTACCATTTCAGCAATGCCCAGAAAGACGGCCTGAAGCGCGGCACTCGCGTGCGCTGCTACGGCGAAGCCCGGCCCGGGGCCTCGGGCCTGGAGATCTACCACCCGGAATACCGCGCCATCAGTGGCGACGAACCGCCGCCGGTGGACCAGACCCTGACCCCCATCTACCCGCTGACCGAGGGCCTGACCCAGCAGCGCCTGCGCCTGCTCTGCCAGCAGAGCCTGGCCCTGCTCGGCCCCCGCAGCCTGCCGGACTGGCTGCCGGAGGAACTGGCCCGGGACTATCAACTGGCGCCCCTGGACGATGCGATCCGCTACCTGCATCACCCGCCGGCAGACGCCGATGTCGATGAGCTGGCCCTCGGGCACCACTGGGCCCAGCACCGCCTGGCGTTCGAGGAACTGCTGACCCACCAGCTGTCCCAGCAACGCCTGCGCGACAGCCTGCGCTCCCAGCGCGCCCCAGTGCTGCCGCTGGCCCGGAACCTGCCGGCCAAGTACCTGAAGAACCTCGGCTTCGCTCCCACGGGCGCGCAACAACGGGTCGGCAACGAAATCGCCTACGACCTGAGCCAGCCGGAACCCATGCTGCGCCTGATCCAGGGCGACGTCGGCGCCGGCAAGACCGTGGTCGCCGCCCTCGCCGCCCTGCAGGCCCTGGAAGCCGGTTACCAGGTGGCGCTGATGGCGCCCACCGAGATCCTCGCCGAGCAGCACTTCATTACCTTCAAGCGCTGGCTCGAACCCCTGGGCCTGGAAGTCGCCTGGCTGGCGGGCAAGCTCAAGGGCAAGAACCGCGCGGCAGCCCTGGAACAGATCGCCGGCGGCGCGCCCATGGTGGTGGGCACCCACGCCCTGTTCCAGGACGAGGTGCAGTTCAAGAACCTGGCCCTGGTAATCATCGACGAACAGCACCGCTTCGGCGTCCAGCAGCGCCTGGCCCTGCGCCAGAAAGGCGTCGGCGGCCGCCTGTGCCCGCACCAGCTGATCATGACCGCCACTCCGATTCCGCGAACCCTGGCGATGAGCGCCTACGCCGACCTGGACACCTCGATCCTCGACGAACTGCCCCCGGGTCGCACGCCGGTCAATACCGTGCTGGTCACCGACAGCCGCCGCGTCGAGGTGATCGAACGGGTGCGCGCCGCCTGCGCCGAAGGGCGCCAGGCCTACTGGGTCTGCACCCTGATCGAAGAATCCGAGGAGCTCACCTGCCAGGCCGCCGAAACCACCTTCGAAGACCTCTCCAGCGCCCTGGGCGAACTACGGGTGGGGCTGATCCACGGCCGCATGAAACCGGCGGAGAAAGCCGCGGTGATGGCCGAGTTCAAGGCCGGCAACCTGCAACTGCTGGTGGCCACCACGGTGATCGAAGTCGGGGTCGACGTGCCCAATGCCAGCCTGATGATCATTGAGAACCCGGAACGCCTGGGCCTGGCACAGCTGCACCAGCTGCGCGGCCGGGTCGGGCGCGGCAGCGCCGCCAGCCACTGCGTGCTGCTCTACCATCCACCGCTTTCACAAATCGGTCGCCAGCGCCTGGGCATCATGCGTGAGACCAACGACGGTTTCGTCATCGCCGAAAAGGACCTGGAACTGCGCGGCCCCGGGGAAATGCTCGGCACCCGCCAGACCGGTCTCTTGCAGTTCAAGGTCGCCGACCTGATGCGCGACGCCGACCTGCTGCCTGCGGTACGCGATGCCGCGCAGGCTCTGCTGGAGCGCTGGCCGGACCACGTCAGCCCGTTGCTGGAACGCTGGCTGCGCCATGGCCAGCAATACGGCCAAGTGTGAACCACCACTCAGTTAGTGAACCCTCGCCATAACCAAGCTGGTTATACTCGTCAAATTGTAGAAAAACGGATACCAGACCATGACAGAAGTTGCCCTCGACATTGCAACCCCACACGCTCCGTCTGTTATCCGGTTGCTGCTCGGCAAGCTGGCCATCAGCTACAACGAAGTGCTCGACCAGCCGGGCCTGCCGGCTGCGCGCAAGGTCCAGGCGGTGCTGCTGGACGACGCCGTCGGCGCGCTGATGGTGCTGTTCCCGCAGAGCCAGCTACTGGACCTCAACCGCCTCGCCGAACTCACCGGCCGCCGCCTCACCGCCGTGTCCACCGAGCGCCTGGAGCGCATGCTCGGCAAGCACAGCCTGAGCCTGTTGCCCGGCCTGCCGGCGCTGACCAGCTCGCCGTGCCTGTATGAAGAAAGCCTGCTGCGCGAACCCAGCCTGCTGATCAATTCCGGCGAGCCCGGCGTGCTGCTGGAGATCACCAGCGAAGCCTTCAAGAGCATGCTCAACAAAGCCAGTGCCGGGCATTTCGGCGAGCCCCTGAGCAGCATCCGCCCCAACCTCGACCGCCCGGACGACGACCGCGAGGAAATCACCCAGGCCATGCAGGCGTTCACCGCGCGGCGCATCCAGCAGCGCCTGGAAGCCACCATCGAGATCCCGCCGCTGGCGGAAACCGCGCAGAAGATCATCAAGCTGCGGGTCGATCCCAATGCCACCATCGACGACATCACCGGCGTGGTGGAAACCGACCCGGCCCTGGCCGCGCAGGTCGTGAGCTGGGCGGCCTCGCCCTACTACGCCTCGCCGGGCAAGATCCGCTCGGTGGAAGACGCCATCGTCCGTGTGCTGGGCTTCGATCTGGTGATCAACCTGGCGCTGGGGCTGGCCCTGGGCAAGACCCTGAGCCTGCCCAAGGACCAGCCGCAACACGCCACGCCCTACTGGCAGCAATCGATCTACACCGCCGCGGTGATCGAGGGCCTGACCCGCGCCATGCCCCGCGCCCAGCGCCCGGAGGCCGGCCTGACCTACCTCGCCGGCCTGCTGCACAACTTTGGCTACCTGCTGCTGGCCCACGTGTTCCCACCGCACTTCTCGCTGATCTGCCGGCACCTGGAGGTCAACCCGCACCTGTGCCACAGCTATGTCGAGCAGCACCTGCTGGGCATCAGTCGCGAACAGATCGGCTCCTGGCTGATGCGCTACTGGGACATGCCGGACGAGCTGTCCACCGCCCTGCGCTTCCAGCACGACCCGAGCTACGACGGCGCCTTCGCCGAATACCCCAACCTGGTGTGCCTGGCGGTGCGCCTGCTGCGCAGCCGGGGCATCGGTTCCGGCCCCCACGAAGAGATCCCCGACGCCCTGTTCGAGCGCCTGGGCCTGAGCCGTGACAAGGCCGAAGACGTGGTGAGCAAAGTGCTGGAAGCGGAAGTACTGCTGCGGGAACTGGCGTCGCAATTCAGCCAGGCCTGAGCCCCTTCGGCGGTCAGTCGGCTCCTGCGCAGCACCGAGGAGCCGGCTGGCCGACCCAGGTCCCCAGTCAAGCCTTGGGCTTGGCCTTCTTCGGTTTCAAATACTTGGTCAGGCCCTGGAACCAGATCACCAGCGCCGGATTGCCCTTGATCTGAATCGACTTGTCCTGAATCCCGGTCATGAACGCCAACTGCTTGTTCTTCGCCTGCATCGTGGCAAAGCCGTAGGCGGCATCCTTGAAGGCAATGGCGAACGCAGGCTCCGGGTAGAACCCCGAGCGGCTGGTAATACGCTGGTCCTTGACGAAGAAATGCCGAGCAACCTTGCCGTCAAGGGTCTGCAGCTGGAACACCAGCTCCTTGTCGCCCAACTGTTGCTGGAAAGCGGGATTGTTGCGGCTGGCCTTGCCCATCAACAGGCCAAGCATCCAGAGAAGAAAACGAAATTTCATGCACGGCGCCTCAGTGGAATTATTGGGTGGCCGGCGCAGTTTAACCTGTAACGTGAAGAGCGCCAGTCGATCTGGCCAATTACTCGGAGATCGACTGGCGTTCAACGCTTATCGCGACATCTTGTCAGACAATCACTAACTCAGACGTTAGGGCAAGGCACCGGTGCCCAGTCACCCAGGTCCGGGTTCTTGCACATGCTGTTGACCTGGGTCTGGCCGGTGGTAGCGACCTTGTTGCTCTCGGCCTGCTTGGTCTTGGCCTGCTGGATCGACTTCTCGGTGCTCACCGCTTCGGCCGGCACGCTCGGCAGCTTGGGTTGCTTGACCTTCTGCGCCGGCTGCTTCTTCTTGCCACCGCTGGTGGTGGTCACCGGGGTGGTATCGGCGGTGGCCACCTTGACCACGTCGGTACGCTGCACGCCCACCTGCTGCAGATCCTGCTCGTAGGCCTGGTTGTACTTGTTCAGGTCTTCGCTGGCCCGGCCGTTCACCGCAGCGATCAGGTCGTTGGACTCTTTCAGGCCGCTGACGATTTCCGCCAGGCGCTTGCGCCCTTCCACGTCATTGATGCTGTTGGCCTTGCGCGCGCTGATCAGGCTGTCGAAGGCACGCTGGTAGCAGGTTTGCGAGGCACGGGCGTAGGCCGTGCTGCGGTCGATGTCGGCCGCGCTCTTGTTGACGTCGGTGGCGTAGGAAGCGATGCGCTGATTGTCGTCGGCGATCTGTTTCTGACGCTCGGTGTAGTAACCGGCGGCGCCACCGGCCAGGGCACCGCCTGCGGCACCGATGGCGGCGTTGCGGCCACGGTGGTCGCCGTCACCGGTCAGGGCACCGAGCAGGGCGCCACCGGCGGCGCCCAGGGCGGCGCCGGTCACCACCGACTTGGTCATGTCCGAATCGGTGGCACGCAGGTGCTGTACCGGTTCGTAGCAGCTCGGGTAGTACTCGACCTTGGTGGTCGAGGCGACCTTGGACACCGGAGAGGTCGCGCAACCGGTCAATACGGTGCTGAACCCGGCGGCAACCAACAGCAGGTGACGCTTGGATGTTGAAGCAAATGGCTTGCGGGAAAAAAGCATGTTGATGATCTCGATTAGTGTTGACCTACTCGGCACGACACCAGGTCGCCCGAGCTCCTCCAGGCTCGACAGACAGCGGCCGGTCATGACTTCTGACCGGTCGATGCGAGCAGTTCCTTCAAAATCGTCGCCGGGTCGGCTCGCCGTTTCTGGCGATAATCCCCGACATGGCGGACGAATAACGTAGCGCGCGTCACCAGGCTCTTGCCGAGCACCGGCTTGCGATTGAGCTCTTCCTTGATCCGTTGAAATTGCGCCTGGATCACCGCGTCGGTGTAACGGGTGCCCGTGGCCAGGTTGTCGATGTAGATCGCCACCGCCCCGTCCAGCGCGCTGCGGCCGTTGTCGATGGCTTCGGCGAACAGCTTGGCGCTGGGTTCGTCCTTGGCATCGATGGCCTGCTGCTGGCTCTTCTTCAGGTTGGTCAGGCGGATGTTGTAGTTGTTGACGGTTTCAGCCACCAGCGCCGCGGACTGGATCAGGTTGCCGGCCGCCTCCTCGCGCTGCTGGGCGATCAGCGAAACGTTGCGCTTGAGCTCTTCGTTGACCAGCCCCAGCTCCGCCTGCAGGCGCGGGTCGACACTGGTGGCAATGATGCTGTCCAGGCGCTTGGTGGGGTCCTGGGCTTCGTCGATGGCATCGGTCAGGGACGCCAGGCGACCCTCCTTCTGCCACTGGGCGAACAGTTCCTTGTAGCGCGAACGCGGGGCCGACAAGGCGCCGATGGCCACCCGGAAGCCCGTGGTTTCGTTGCTCTGCTCAGTGCCGTCGGCACCGAACAGCGGGTACTCGCGGCGCATCCCGGTGAACAGCGTGCCCTCGCCTTCCAGGTAGTTGCCGCCCTTGACCACGAAGCCGCCGTAGGTGCCCTGGCGGCGCCCGGCACGCACCAGCTGGAAGGACTCCTGGACCATCTCGGCGGCGTTGCCGATCACGTCGAACATACCGATGGGGTTGGGCAGCTTGGTGCCGATCGGCATCAGGCGCGCCGCCTGACCGGTGCCGCCGGCCACCTGGTTGAACACCGCCCAGTCCGCCAGCGGGCCGTCTTCCTCGCTGCCCTCCACGCGACGCGGGAACAGCCGGCCCTCCAGCTCCTGGCGACTGACGGCCTGGCCGCCGCGAGCGGCGTACTCCCATTCGACTTCGGTGGGCAGGCGCACGAACCCCAGGCCACCGTCTTCCGAGGAACTGCCACGGCCGCTGACCGGCAGCAGGTCACGGTGATGCTTCATCAGCCAGGCGCTGTACACCGCGGCAAAACGCTCGGCCTCGAAACGCGACAGCTTGACCTTGGGCAGGCGCCCCTGCAGGCCGTCCGGCGCCTCGCAGGCCGGGGCCGGCTCGCCGCTGGCCAGGGACTGGGCCTGAGCCATGACCTGGGCGTACTGGCGGGCGGTGACTTCGTACTTGCCGATGAAATACAGCATCGGCTTGAGGGGCACCCCGCTGCCGGTTTTCGGCAAGGCCGGGCCGATGGTCTTGCCCCAGGCCGCAGGCAGGTCCTTGAGGGTGAACTGACCGTTGATGTAGTCCCGGCGATAGCCGGAAATGAACGACTGCTGATAGCCGCTCTCGCCTTCGCTGAAGGGGTAGCCGAGGTTGACCTCGCGGTCGTCCAGGGTGCCCTGGGCCAGCACGTAGACGTAGCGGAACACCATCTCGCCGTCACAGGGCAACGGCAGGCTGACGTCGTCCGCCAGGGGCTTGGGATTGTCCATCTTGTTGCCGGGCTCTTCGGCCCACACGGCGCCGGCCAGGGTCATGGCCAGCACGGTGCCGATCAACTTATACATCGCGAATTCCTTCACAGGCTTCAATGCGCGACACCCGCCAGCCGCCCAGCGCCGCGGCCAGGGTACTGACGCCCAGTGTCGCCAACAGGGCCAGCCCGTAATGGGCCGGCAGCAAATGACTGGCGTACTCGCCGGGCACCTGCATGAACAAATGATTCAGCCCGGCCTGGGCCAGGCCATACAGGGCGCCACTCAACAGCGCGGCAATCCCGGCGCTGTACAGCGCCTGGGCCACCACGAACAGCAGCAGCGCGCCGGTGGAAAACCCCAGCAGGCGCAGCACCGACAACTCCCGACGCTTGCGCTCCACCGCCGCCAGGGCCCCGGCGAAGATCGCCGCGAAGGCACCGGCCAGGGCCAGCCCGGCGATCACCCAGAAGACGATGGACAGGTTGCGGCTCAAGGACTGCACCTGGGCGATGGTCTGCGCCTGGGTCGCCACCAGCAGGCCGCGCTCGGCGAAATACAGCCGCAGTGGCTCGACGTCATCCAGATCCCGGGCATACAGGCGAAACGCCGGGTAGACCCGCTGCGCGGATGCCGCCTGGACCTCGCCGAGCCAGCCCAGGGCCGCCACGGCGCGACCGTCGCGGTAATCCTCGGCGGCCTCCAGCAGTGCCAGCGGAGCGAACAGCGCGTCACGGGCAAAGGCTTCCAGGGGCAGGATGCCCTCCACCTGGACCCGTGTCCGCTGCACCTCGCTGCGCCCCGCCACCTGCCGGCCAAAGCTCGCCTGCAACCAGTCCCCCGGCTGCGCCCCGAGCTTCTCGGCGGCGGTGCGGCTGAGCAGCACGCCGCTGATGCTCCGGGGTGACGACAAACGCCCGAGCAACGGGTCGCCCACCGCGGTCGGCAGCATCTCCACGGTCAGGCCGATATCCGCCGTGCCCCGGGACAGGTCCGCCGTCGCGGCGATCTGCCGGGTGCGCGGCAAGGCAAAGGCCACGTCCGGGCGCTGCCCCAGCTCGGCAATGAACGCGGCGCTGAAGCGTCCGCCGCCCAGGGGAATGATCTCGCGCACCGCCGGGTCCTTTTCCAGGCGCTCGGTGAGGCTGCTGACCAGCCCGAACTTGAGCCCGAACAGCACCAGCAACGGCGCGATCACCGCCACCAGGGCCAGCACCGAACAGGCCGACAGCCAGGAATCGGCGCGGTAGTCCTGCCAGGCCAGCGCAGCCGTCATGGACGCACGCATCAGCAGGCCTCCCCCAGGGTCGCGGTGACCCCGCCGTCGGCATCGCGCCGGCAGGCAATGCGCCGGACCTGCAAGCCGTTGGCCCGGGCCAGCACCTCATCGTGGGTGGCGATCACGCAGCACACCCCCTGATCCCGGGATTGCTGCACCAGCAGTTGCATCACCCTTTGCGCGTTCAACGGGTCCAGGGCCGCGGTCGGCTCATCCGCCAGCAGCACCTGCGGGCCGTGGGCCAGGGCCCGGGCGCAACTGACCCGCTGGCGCTGGCCCACCGACAGGGCAGCGGGCTTCTTGTGCAGTTGATCGGCGATTTCCAGGCGCTCGGCCAGCCGCCGGGGAATGCCATCGTCGGGCAGCCCCAGCAGTTTGCGCGGCAGGCCGATATTCCCCCGCACATCGAGAAAGCCCAGCAGGCCGCCGGTCTGCAGCACATAGCCCAGGTGCCGGCTGCGCAATTGCGCCAGGGCACTGTGGCCCGCGCCGCGCCAGATCCCGAGGATGTCGATGGCGTCTCTGGCCGGGGCAAATTCGAAGCGCGCCGCCGAATCCGGAGCCAGCACCAGCGCCAGCAGATCGAGCAGGGTGCTCTTGCCGCAACCACTGGGGCCGACCACCGCCAACTGGTCGCCCGCGCGCAGTTGCAGCCTTGGGATCTCCAGGCTGTAGCGTTGGCGACCCTCGCCGCGGCTCTTGCGTACCTGCGCCAGATCGAGCATCACGGCAGCGTCGACAACGGAACGCGGTACAGGGCATCGCCCGGCTCGGCATCGCCGAAGCGCACCCAGTTGGCCAGGTCGTTGTGGAAGGTTTCGTAGAGGCGGATCTTCGAATCCAGCTCGTCGATGAAATCCTCCTGCTCGGCCACGCTCAACGACAGCCACAGGTCCTGGGTCATGTTCAGCGACTTGCTGCGGTACGGCAGGCCTTCCAGGTATTCGCCGAGCACACCGCCGTCGGCCAGGTTGCCGCCCTTGCGCAGGGCCGACGGGTCGCGGCTCATGTAGGCACTGGCACTGGCGATTTCCTGGAAGAAGTCCTTGGGCGAGGTCTGGGTCTTGCGCGCCGCGTCGACGATCAGTTTCAGCGACTGCTGCAGGTCGTTGAGCTGCAGCTTGGTCAGCATCACGCAGACCTGGAACGCCGGCAGCGCCGGGTTGGTCAGGTCGCGGTCGGCGGTCCAGGCGCTGACCAGCTGCGGCGCCTGGCTGGCGGCCTTGCGTCCGAGAAAGTCCATGTGCATGGCGTAGCCGATGGCTGCCGATTTCTGCGCGATGCTCGGTGCCGCCGCCAGCAGCGGGACTTCCTGGTGCTGGTTGCTGCGCACCTGATGCACCAGATCGGCGAACACCGTGCCGATCTCGTCGACCCGCTCGCCGAACTTGCGCACATCGCCACCGGGCACCGGAATGTACAGGTCGCCGATCTTCGGGTTGGCGTCGGCGGTCAGCACCCGGTACTGGGTTTCCGCCTGGGCGTGGTTCTTCTTGCCGGCATCGGTGCGCAGGTGCAGGGCGTAGATCTTGATCTGCTTGCCCAAGGCCGCCTGGCGCACTTCCGCCTCGTTCATCTGGGTGCGGCTGTAGGGATCGTTCTTGCGCAGGGCCCCGGCATCGCTGACCAGCAGGATCAGGCGACCGCCGTAGCCCTTCCAGTCCATGCCTTCCACGGCCTGCATGACCCCGGCAAAGGCGTCTTCGTTGAACGAGTGGCTGGAGACGCTGGTGGCCTTGACCTGGCTCACCAGTTCCTGGAAACGCTGCGGGTCACGCCCCTGATCCAGGGTCACCAGGGTCTTGGTCACGTACTCCAGGCCCGGGGTCTTGCTGGTGTTGTTGCGAAAGCCCACCAGGCCGAAGCTGACACTGTCCAGCTCGCCGCGCTCGGCGATCTTGCTCTGCAGCTCGTGCACCACGTCGCGCACCTGATCGATGTACGGCTGCATCGACACCGAGGTGTCCACCACCAGCACCACCGCCGTGCGGAAGGCATCGGCGGCCGCCGGCGGGCTGTTCGCCGGCAGCGGCTTGCCGCTGCTGTCGCTGATGCTCTGCGGGCTGTTGCCCGGATCGATCGAGGCGACGTTGAGCAACTGCACCGGCTGGCCGTTCTCGTCGAAGCTTTCCTTGGAATCGAAGATCGGCAGCAGGTAGAACTGGTCCTGGGGCACCGCGCTGGCATTGGGTTCCAGGGCCAGCACCTGCTGCTCGTCCTGGGGATTCTTCTGCGCCCTGAGCAGCAGGTTCTTGGCCGCCGCAGGGTCCGCCAGCAGGCGCTCCAGCTCGCTGGCCTGGCGCACGAACATCACCGGCGCGCGGCCGGAACGTTCGGTGAATTTCAGCACCAGGCTCTGCTTCCAGTCGCTGACCTGCTCGGCCGGCAGCCAACCGGCGCTGCGTCCATCGCTGGCGGCGCCCAGGCGCAGCCAGGAGCGGCCGTCGAGGTTCTTGCGCTGGTACACGTAAAGCACCGAGAACGCCGGCACCGGCTTGTCCGGCGTGGCCCCCGGCGCGCTGGAGAAACTCGCCCCCGGCTTGCTCAGCACCCGCTGGAACAGGGTCTTCTTGCCCGGCATCAACAGCGGCCGCTGGCCGCCATCGACATCCGCGGCCAGCGCCTGCTCCACCGGCGGCGCCACCACGGCAGGCGGGGTGCCGACCGTCGCCGGGCTCTTGGGTTGCGGCGCCGGGCTGTCGCCGGACAACCACCAGTAACCGCCCCCCGCCACGGCCAGGGCCACCGCCACGGCAACCCCAGCCAGGGCCAGCAGCGGGCCGCGGCGCTGTTCGGACGTCCCGCTGCCGGCTGGCGGCAGGTTGGACGCGCGCGGCGGTACTGGCGGTTCCTGGGGCGGCTCGCGGCGCGGCGCCGGTTGGGGCGCCGGCGCCTGTTGCGGAATCTCGATCGACACCGGGGTCAGCCCGGCCAGGTCGTGGCTCTGAGTTACAGGCTGAGTTACAGGCTGAGGTACAGGCTGGGGGGCAGCCTGAGGGGGCAGCGGCAACGGCTGGATCAGCGTCGCCTCGACCTCGGCCGTCTCCGGCGGCAGGTTGTCCAGGGCCGCCAGCAAGGCCGCCGCGTCCGGGTAACGTTCCGCCGGGTCCTTGGCCAGCAGCTTGCGCAGGATGTGCTGGTAGCGCCCATGGTGCAGCGGCAGCTCCGGCAAGGGCTCGGTGAGGTGGGCCAGGGCCGTGGACAGCGCGTCGGTGCCGTTGTATGGCAACTCGCCGACCAGGATTTCATACAGCACCACCCCCAGGGCATACAGGTCGGCGCGACCGTCGATGTCCTGGCCACGGGCCTGTTCCGGACTCATGTAGCTCGGCGTGCCCACGGCGAAACCGGCCTGGGTGAACTGGGTGCGGTCGTCCAGGGACTTGGCGATGCCGAAGTCCGAGAGCACCGCCGTGCCATCGGCACGGAACAGGATGTTGGCCGGCTTGACGTCGCGGTGCACCAGCCCCTGGGCATGGGCATAGCCCAGGGCCGAGGCGATCTGGCGGATGTAGGCCAGGCCCTGCTCCGGGGTCAGCCCGGCGGCGATGCGCTCTTTGAGGGTGCCGTTGGGCAGGTACTCCATGGCCATGTAGTACAGCTCGCCGACATTGCCGATGTCGTGGATGGTCACGGTGTGCGGGTGCGACAGCCGCGCCAGGGTCTTGCCCTCGCGCAAGAAGCGCTCGCAGAAGCTCGGGTCGGCGGCCAGCGCCGCGGCCATCACCTTGAGCGCCACCTTGCGTTCCAGGGAACGCTGGGTCGCCAGGTACACGGTGGCCATGGCGCCTTCGCCAATCTCGCCCTGAATGTCAAAACCGGGAATCAGAATGTCCATGGTCAGTAACCTGCGGCCTTGATCACGATGGCGGTGATGTTGTCCGGCGCACCCCGGGTCAGGCCCAGGTGGATCAGGCTGCGCACCACATCGTTGGGCTCGCTGTGGCTCAGCACATCGCGCAGTTCGAAGTCTTCGGCGGTCTTGTTCAGACCGTCGCTGCACAGCAGGAAGGTATCGCCGTCCTGCACCTGCAGATCGACCTGGGACAGCTGCAACTGGGCCTCGACGCCAATCGCCCGGGTGACGATATTGGCCCGCGGATGCACCCGCGCCTCGGCCTCGCTGAGCAGGCCGCTGTCCTGCAGGTCCTGGACGTAGCTGTGATCCCGGGAAATGCTTTCCAGCTGCTCGTCCCGCAGCCGGTACAGGCGACTGTCGCCGGCCCACAGGCACACGCCCCGAGCGCCACGCACCGCCAGCAGGACCACGGTGCTGCCCATCATGGTCACCCCGCGATTGGCAGTTTCCTCGCGCACCGCGGCGTTGACCGCGGCCAGGCCGTTGCGCAGCGCGGCGACGTACTGCTCCAGGCTCTCGGCCGCCGGCACCGCCCGCAGGCTGTCGACGATCAGGCTGCTGACATAGTCCCCGGCGGCGTGCCCACCCATGCCGTCGGCCACCAGCCACAGGCCGGTCTCCGGGGCTTCGAGCCAGGCGTCTTCGTTGATTTTCCGCACCATGCCGACATGGCTGTAGCTGGCGGACTGGTAGGACAGTTGCGGCGCTGAACCCATTTAGACGGCACCCTCTTGTCCGAGCAAAAATTGCGCAAATTCACTGGCTGGCGGCAGGCCCTGGCAGCGCAACAGCATCGGGCTGATGTACTGCGACCCCCGGCCCCACCACAGACTCGTCCCCTCGCCGGCCTGGGCCGCGAGCACCGCGCCCCGGGACTGAGGATCATTGACGTAGAACCGTTGCAGGCCGGCGTAGTGGCTGACCTCGACCCGCCGCGCCGGGTTCGGCGCGCCCAAGGCCTGCAGGCCCTGCTCCAGGGCCTCGAAACGGGCACCTTCATCCAGGGTCGCCAGCAGCAACGCCTCCACCTGTTCGAACCACTGCTCCGAGCCGGTGACCAGGGACGTCAACTCCGTCTCGGGCTCCAGCAGCGCGGCCACGGTCAGGGGGAAATAGCGCCCGACCCGGTCGATGCTCGGCATCACCACCCCCACCACCGCCTGGGGCCCGCAGACTCCCGGGGCCAGGGCGAAGCGCCACAACGGGCTGATCAGGTAGGCGTTGAGCCACTGCTCGCCCAGGGCGTTCTGGCTGGCCAGCAGCCCCGCCGCCAGCCAGCTGTCCCAGGGACCGATAAAGCTCTGCGGCAGGCCACGGCTGACAAAATCGCCGCGGCTGGCCAACTTGCCGTACAGGCCGGGCGCGGTCATAGCCGCTCCGGCAGGCTGAAGCCGCTGAGCACCCGGCTCTTGAACGGGTTGAAGGCGCTGCTGGCGCGCAGCTCGTAGGAGATGCTCGCGCCATCCACCCGCAGCCGCAGGTTGAAGCGGTCCGGCGAGTTGGTGGCGGTCAGGTCCGATTGCTCCAGCAGGCGGAACCAGGCCCAGGGGCCGTCCAGGGTCACCCCGGAACGCCCGGTGGCCGACGGCGGCATGATCGACAGGCGCACCACGCCGATGCTTCCCGGGTTCGGCCACTGCATGGCCACCGGCCGGCTCGGACCGTGGTCGTAGCTCAGTTGCTGGCCGTCCAGGTCGAGCAGGAACTGGCTGATGTTGGCGTCCATGGCCACCGGCTTGAGCTCGAAGCGCACCGCCGGCTGGGTGCCGCCGCTGGAGCGGAAGAACGCATCGCGGATATTCGCCGCGCGCTGGAAGGTTTGCAGCACGCCGGGAGAAATCCCCAGTTTCTGCGCCGCGCCCGGCTGCCAGCTCCAGGTGGTGGTCGAGGTGTTGACGTAAGGCTGCAGGTACTTGCGGAAGTAGTTGTCCATCACCCCGCCGGTGCCGAAGAACTGGCCGAAGTCTTCCAGGGTCGCGTCCCGCGAACTGCCCGGCGACATCGGATAACGCCCGCTCAGGGACTGGCGATAGACATTTACCACTTCGCTGACCCAGGCCGCGTTCAGTTGATTGCGCACCCCGCCCATCATGGTGTTGGTGGTGGAACCGACCACCGACTTGACCAGCCCCTGGACCAGCGGCGGCTGACGCTCGGCGGTCAGGCTGACCCGGGCGGCCGCGGCGCTGGCCTGGTTCTTGGCCTCGCCCAGCAGCGCGTCGCCGCTGGCCCCGACCATGGCGCTGACCTGCACGTACAGGGCGTTCATGTCCGAGAGCAGGCCGTCGATAGCCGCCGGCTCGCCCTCGCCCTTGCTTACCAGGCTGTTGAGGTCGGCAAAGTGCGCACTCACCGGGTCTTCGCTGCTGGCCACGGCGGCAGGGTTGGCCGCCTGCTCCTGACCCAGCAGCGAACCCAGGCGCTGCTTGAGCTGATCGACACCGCCCTCGACCTTCTGGCCCTGGGCCGCCAAGAGGCGTTCTTCCTGTTGCAGATCGGTTTCCTTGGCCACCGCCACCAGCAGTTTCTTCAGCGGCGAAGTGGGCCCGGAGAGAATCCGCAGCACGTCGGCGGCCTGGGCCACGCTGGTGATCGGCACGAAGTCGATGTCCGCCAGCAAGGCATCCCACTGGCGCAGGTAGTCCTGGAAGTACAGGCGACGCACGTCGGCGGCGAGGCTGGCGACGTTCTGCTGGTCGGCCTGATCGCGGCCCAGGACCCACTGTTCTTCCGCCAGGGTGCCGGCCTGGTTGAGGCTGGCCAGGAGGAAGGCCTGGCGATAGCCCTTGGCGGTGAACAGGCCGCTCAGGGGTTCGCTCAACGGCTTGCCGCTCTTGCGGGTGAACACCAGCGCCGCGTCGCGGCCACCGGCTTCGCTGAGGCGGAAGTCCGGAACGCCGTCCGGCAGCTTGGCGCGCTTGACCCGGTCATACACCCGCTGGGCCACCGGCAGCTGTTGCAACTGGCGGCGCAGGTCGTCGATCAGGCGCTGGTCCAGCCGCGCATTCGGTGGATGTTTTTCGAACAGCGCCTGCAGGTGCCCGGTCAGGGCCTGACGCTGGTCCGGCGGCAAATCGCGGGCCAGGGTGCGGTCCCAGTCCAGGGTGATCCAGGCCTTGATGAAGTCCGGGTCGTAATGCTCGCTGTCCGCCAGCATCAGGTAGGCCTTGAGCCCCTCGTAGAGGAAGTCCGAGTTGCCGCCGCTGTGCAGCTGCTCCTCGATGCGGGTCATCAGCCGTGGGGCGAACACCGCCACCAGCAGCTTGCGATAGACGCTGGCGGCCTCGGCTTCGAGCATGTCGCCCTGATACAGGCCCAGGCCCTCGGCCCAGCCCGGCGCATCGCCGGCCAGATGGCGGGTGGCGTTGAGCAGCGGCAGCACCGCCAGCACATCGCGCTGGGCCGAGCTGAGGCTTTGCACGTCCTGGCGCACCGGCGCGACACGCTGGTCGACCTGGGCGATGTAGCTCTGGTTGGCCCGGTAGCTGATGATCCACAGGGTGCTGACCACCAGCACCAGCGCCACGGTGGCCGCCAGGGCGCCGCGGGCGATCCATTTGCGCCGGCGCTCGACCTTGGGGTTGACCCCCACCAGCCCGCGCTCGGCAAAGGCCACCGCGCTGAACAGCTTCTCGATGAAGTAGCTGCGCCCGGTGCCGGTCTGCCGCGCCAGGTGCTGGCGGTCCAGATTCATGCTCTGGGCCATGGCGCCGATCAGGCGATCGATCGGGCTGCCTTCCTGGGTGCCGCTGGTGAAGTACACGCCGCGCAGCAGCACCCGCTCTTCGAAGGCGTTGGGTTTGAACACGCCTTCGAGGAAGCCCTGCAAGGACTCCTTGAGCGCCGCGAATTGCTGCGGGAAGCCGTAGATCAGGTCGCGCCGGGCCGGGTCGCGTTCCTGTTGCAGGCGCTCCACCAGACGCTCGTTGAGGCGCTGCTCCAGGGCCGCCAACTCCGCCGGCAACTGGGCCAGGGGGCTGTCGCCGCTCTTGCCGTCGTCCAGGGCGAAGGTCATGCCCCAGACCTGGGCCCGCTCTTCCTTGCTCAGGGAGTCGAAGAACTCCATGAAACCCGGCACCAGATCGAGCTTGGTGAGCATCAGGTAGATCGGGAAGCGCACTCCCAGCTGGGTGTACAGCTCCTGGATACGCAGGCGGATCGCCGCCGCGTGGGCCGCGCGCTCGGCGTCACTGCCGAGCAGCAGGTCGGAGAGGCTGATGGCGACGAAGGCGCCATCGATCGGCCGCCGCGAACGCTGGGTTTTCAGCAGGTCGAGAAAACCCAGCCAGGCCGCCTTGTCCACCGTGGCGTGGCTGTCCTGGGTGGTGTAGCGCCCGGCGGTGTCCAGCAATACCGCCTGGTCGGTGAACCACCAGTCGCAGTTGCGGGTGCCGCCCACGCCGCGCACGGCGCCGGCGCCCAGCTGCGCGGCCAGGGGGAAATGCAGGCCGGAATTGACCAGCGCGGTGGTCTTGCCCGAGCCCGGCGGGCCGATGATCACGTACCACGGCAACTCATAGAGGTTGCGCCGCTCGTCACCGCCCAGCTTGGCCTTCTTCAGCAGCGCCAGGGCTTCGTCCATGCGCTGGCGCAGGGCCGCCAGTTCTTCGGCGGTGGCCACGCTGTCCGGGTCCGGCGGGGTATCGGCGGCCAGGCTCTGCAGCACCTTGGCTGCGTGCCGGCGGGCCTGGATGATGCGCCACACCCGGTAGCCGATCCACAGCGCGAAGATGCAGATGATCAGCGCCCAGCGCCGGCCTTCCGGCACCAGGAACTCCAGCAGCGGGCCAATGAACCAGATGATCAGGCTCAGGGCGATCAGCCCCAGCAGCGGGATCACCCAGCGAATCACAAAACTGAAAAACGCCTTCACTCGACCCCCTCCGCCAATACGCTGATTTCGACCCGACGATTACGCGCCCGCCCTTCGGCGGTGGCGTTGCTTGCCAGCGGCTCGGTGTCGCTGCGGCCTTCGGCGCTGAAGCGCTCCGGCTGGCCGGTCTTCGCCGCGAGGATCTGCAGCACCGATTCGGCGCGGGCCTGGGACAGCTTCCAGTTGGACGGGAAGCGCAAGGTGGCGATCGGGCGGTTGTCGCTGTGGCCGGTGATCCGCACCTGGCCCTTGACCTTGCGCACCGCGTCGGCGATGCGCAGCATCAGCGGCTGGTAGTCGTCGAGGATGCTGGCGCTGGCCGAGGCAAACAGCTCGTCGCCACGGATGGTCACCACCGAACGGTCGACGGCGTCTTCCACCGCCACCCGCCCGGCCTTGATGTCCTCGGCGAGGAAGCCCGCCAGGCGCGGACGCTCGACGATCTTCGGCTGGATCACCGGGCGATCCAGGGTCTGCACCGGGATCTCGCCCAGGGCATGGATGTTCTTGAACACCGGCTCGGCGTCCGCCGCCAGCTTCAGGCGCAGGCCGAACAGCAGCGCCAGGAGCAGCGCCACGCCAATCGCGATGCCGACCCAGGGCGGCATGAACTGGGCCAGCCGGTCACGGGCCACGCTGACCCCGCGCCAATGCGGCGACAGCTCGCGCTCGTGCTCGCCACGGGCGCTGCGGATGGTCGCCGCGGTGCGCTCGCGCAAGGCTTCGAGCTGGCTGCGGCCATCGATCATCACCCGGTAGCGGCCCTCGAAACCCAGGCACATGCACAGGTACAACAGCTCCAGCAGGTACAGGCGCTCGCGGGGGCTCTGCAGGCAGTGCTCCAGCAACTGGAAGACCTTCTCGCCGCCCCAGGCTTCGTTGTGCACGGTGATCAGCAGGCTCTGCTTGCCCCAGTCGCTGGTGCTGCCCCAGGGGGTGCTGAGCACCGCTTCATCCAGGGCGGTACACAGCGCATAGCGCGCCAGCAGCACGTCGTTGCGCGGCACGCCGGCGGCTTCCGCACGCTCTTCGAACTGGCGCAGGTAGGCCAGCAACTGCGCCCGCAGGCTGGCCGGCGCCGGGTGCGCCAGGGTGCTGCGCAGCCTCGTGAGCAAGGCCAGCAACGGGCCGGCGGCGCTTTCCAGGGGGTTCAGGCCCCGGGCCTGGCCGGCCGGCAATGGCGCTGCCGGCATCGCCAATGACGGCGACGCTGCGGCCGCCGGGCGGCCGGGCTCGGGCGCGCGGCCACCGGGGCGCGGCATGAATTGGGTGCGGTCATTGGCCGGGGACGGCTGCCCTGCCGAATCGTCGAAAGGATGCATCGCGACTTATCCTCGAATGGCCCAGAAGGCCAGGTTCAAGCCCGGGAATTCCCCGGCGACGTGGAACGCGAAGCCGCCGGAATGAACCAGTTGTTTCCAGTGCTCGCTGCCACGGTCGAGCTCGTAGTAGGTCGAGCCGGCGTGATACGGCAACTGCCGTGGCGCCACCGGCAGCGGCAACAGGCCGATGCCCGGCAGTTGCAGGTTGACCAGGTCGCGGATGTGCTCCACCGAACCGACCTTGCTCTGCTGGGCAAAACGCCCGCGCAGGGTTTCCCCGGGCACGTCGGCGCGCACCACCAGGATGAAGCTGGCGCTCTCCAGCAGGGTGCGGTCGGCCAGCATCGCCACGTGCACGCCGTAGGCTTTCTCGACGATCGGGATCGGCGTCGCCTTGCTGTCGATCAGCATCGACAGCGCTTCGCGCAGGGCCTGCATCACCGGGGCGAAGCTCAGGGCCAGCTCGTCATGCTGGTACTGCGGGTATTGCGCCGGACGCCGGGCGCTGCTGGAGAAGGTCGAGAACTCACCGGCCAGGCTCACCAGCTCGCTGTACAGCCGCTCGGGGTGCAACGGACTGATCTGGTTCAGATGGCTGATCAGCGGCTGGGCGCGGTTGACCAGTTGCAGCAGCATGAAGTCGGCGATTTCCGAGGCGCCACCGGCCCCCGATGCCACCACCCGGCCGGCCAGGGCCTCGCCGCGCTGGTGCAGCAGGCCCAGCAGTTCGCTGCGAAAGGCACTCAAGGGCTTGGACGCGGCCACATCCAGCAGCGGCGGGATGTAGCTGTCATCCAGCACCAGGGCGCGGTCGGCGCGCTTTTCCTTGATCAGCACCACGCCGATGGCGGCGTAGTCGCTCAGGCCGTCCGCGGCCGTGAGCAGGCGCAAGGCGCGGGAGCCCACGGCCACCGGTGCACGGTTTTCGAAGGGGGCGTTGTCGTCGCGCACTTCGCGCACCTGGCTCAGGTAGCGGGCGCCGCCCAGTTCCTCGCCTTCGTCCACGGTATCCCGGGCACCGGCGCGCTTGAGCGGCAGCGCCAGGTACACCAGGCCGTCGCGCAGGTTGTCGTCGATGCTCAGCGGGCTGGGCGCCAGATCGTCATGGGGAATGTTGAACGGCGTACCGTCGGGCAGCAGGCCGCGGGCGCTGACGATGGCCAGCTTGCCCTGGGCCAGCAGCCCCTGATCGATCCGCAGTTCGGAAAAGCCCCAGGCCCCCGCCGACAACGGACGGCTGCGGGCGTCGATGAGGTTTTCCAGGTAACGGTCATGCTGCTGGAAGTGCTGGGTTCCAATGAACATGCCTTCCGACCAGACCACGCGATTGTTCCAGGACATGGTTGCTCCGATTGCCTATTGGGCAGGGCTGGATGGGGACGCCGCGAGCTCGGCGCTGACTGCGCGGACATCGAGGCCGATCTGATAGCTGTTGTTCAGGTGCGCGGCGGTATTGACGCTGACCCGCCACAGGGCCTGATCCACTTCGCGATAGCCCACCAGCAGGCCGACCTGACGGGTGGCTGGATCCAGGGTGCGCTTGAGGCTGAACTGGTCGCCGGGCTTGACCAGCACTTCGTCCTGGTCGATCAGGTCCGGGCCGAGGGTGGCCGGGGCCCGCTCCGCCAGGGCGAAGTAGTCGGCGCGCATGAAGGTCGCCGGGTTCTTCAGTTCGAAGATCCGCACCCGCACCGGCGTGCCCTGGCCGTCAGGGCCGGGGTTGAGGCCGGCCACGGCCTGGAAATGCAGCTCCACGGTGGTGGCGCCCGGCTGGGTTTCCTGGGTCGGCTCGGCAGGTGCCGGGGCGTCCTTGGCACAGGCCGCCAGTACCAGCATGGCGACCAATGTCAGCAATCGTTGAATCATCCTGCGTCCTCAATGACGTATCAGCTGTCCGTGTATCCGTGGGTTCGGGGGTTCCAGGTGCGCTCAGGAACGGCGCAGGCGCTGGGTGTGTTCTTCGTAGGCGCGACTGAACTCGCGACCGAAGAGGTCCTGGAAATCGTCCTGGGCCTCTTGGGAAATCTGCTTGTAGAGCGCGGTGAACTGCTGCCAGTTCTGCGCCTGACGCGAACCGCTGAACAGGTTGCCCAGGCCACCGGGACGGGCCATGCGCGCTTCCAGCTCGGCGGGTTCGAAACGCCCCAGCAAGTGCTTGATGGCCGCTTCCACGCCGGCCATGACCGCCAGCTGGTGGGCCCGCAGGTCATCGAAGCTGTCCTGCACCGCCTGGTCCGGGGCCATGAACGCCTGGTTGCTGTGGCGCAGCAGCAGGAGCATGGCCTCGTCGACGTTGGGGGCGAATTTCAGCGGGTTGTTCTCCACCGGGCGGATCATGGTCTGCTGCATGCGGAACTCGCCCTTGAGGCTGCTGCGGGCCCGCAACACGTCGATCAGGCCCTCGACCATCAGCCGGTAGCTGCGCCCGAGGCTTTCCATCTGCGCCTGGGCCTGCTGCGGATCGATGCGCAGCTGATCCAGCCCGGCGCCGCGCAGGAAGGCTTGCAGCAGGTCGGACTGCGGCGCGACCGGTGCCGGGGCGGGTGCCGCGACCGGCGGCTGCGGTGCCTGTGCCGTGGGCGGCGGAGCGACCGGAGCAGGAGGAACCGGCGGCGCCGCGACCTCGACCGGTTGCGGCTGTGGCTGTGGCTGTGGCTGTGGCTGTGGCTGTGGCGGTTCTGCAGCGAACAGGCCGATGCCGGCAAACGGGTCCGGCGCGACAGGCGCGGCCAGCGGCGCCACCTCTGGCACGGACAGCGGGGCCGGGGGCGGAATCGGGCGCGCCGGCGTGTCGCCGAACAGGTCCCAATCTTCCGGAATCAGCGCCCCGCCCTGGGGCGCTAGGGGCTGGGGCGGTTGCACGGGCTGGGGCACGGCGGTGGGCGTTGGCGGGCGGAAATCGTGCTGCTCGGCGGGCACATGATCCGGCTGGGTGGCCGGAGGCGTGGCGCTCGGGGCCAGGAAATCGAACAGGTCGGGGAAGGTGTCCTGGGCCGATGCGCCCTGAAAATGCGCCACCGGCGCCATGGCGATCGGCTCGATGGGTGTCGGGGCTACCGCTTGTCGGCCCATCAGCGCTTCGAAACTGTTGGAGCTGTCCCCGGAAAAGGCTTCAGCCTGAGCGCGATTGAGACTGAAATCGATCCGCGCGCTGATCTCATAATCGCCAATGCGAATAACCTCGCCATCTTCCAGCGGCTCGCTGTTACCCCGGCGCATGCGAATACCGGCACGGACTAACTCCACACCGTTAGTACTGTTATCGGTCAAGTAATAACGGCCATCCTTGTATTGGATGACACAATGTCGCGCCGAAACTAAGCGCTCGGGATCGGGAAGTACCCAGTCATTATCGGAACTGCGGCCAATTGCCATCACTCCCTGATCCATTAGTTTCTCAGGGCATTGACCAGGGGTGATCTTGTGATAACTAGTGATAGTCAAACACAGCGACATCTCGCCTCCTTGCTGTACTTCCGCGTGCGAACCGGTGCCGGGAAAAAAGTTCCGTAAAAAAATGAAAAGTCCGCAAAAAATCCTTTAAACAGCACCGTTCACAGCATGATCGCTTAACTTAAACCGCACAGATGACAAAAGCCCTGCGCCCCGCCTCAATCTGACTCGCCGGTCAGGGAACTAAGTAAGTCGACATAACAGTGTCACGCGGGGCGAATAGCTTACCTTGACAAGCCACAACTACTACACCAAAAATGCACAACTTCTTGAACACGGATGATGGCTCACTAATATCAATGAGTCCATGTTTACCAAGAAATGTGCGCGAGTTCACAAACAACTAGTGCATTAATTGCCTGACTGTCCTGCAGGCTGATAGGGAGATCGAACCAGGTGGATGTACCGATGTTGCTCGCCGCGATTTCAGCAACTTCGCCTTGTGGCGAAGACCTGGAATATGACGCGGATTTCTTGCACTTGGAGCGGGCCGCACAAGGTCAGCCCGAGCGCAGCATGGGCGACTCGATCCTCCCGGCCGAGCCGCCGGACTGGCGCAGCATCCAGCAGCAGAGCCTGGACTTGCTGGCCCGCAGCAAAGACCTGCGCATCACCCATTTTCTCGTGCAGAGCACCCTGGCCCTCGAAGGCCTGCCGGGCCTGGCCACCTGCCTCGAACTGATCAACGGCCTGCTCCGCGATTACTGGGCGGACCTGCACCCGCGCCTGGACGCCGATGACGACAACGACCCCACGGTGCGCATCAACGCCCTGGCCGGCCTGGCCGGCGACACCACCATCGGCCTGCTGCGCGAAGCCCAGCTGACCCGTTCCCGGACCTTCGGCCCGGTGACCGTGCGCGCCGCGCTGAACGCCGCCGGCCTGCAGCATTTCTCCGGTGAAAGCCTGGGTTCCGACCACCTGGCCGGCGCCCTGCAAGACAGCGACCCCGAACACCTGGAGGCCATTCGCACCGCCTTGAGCAACGCTCGCTCGGCCGTCGAAGCCATCGAAAAGCAGGTCAGCGAACAAGTGGGTTCCGCCAGTGGCGTGGACCTCAGCGCCCTCAAGCAACCGCTGCGCCTGGCGCTGCAGGTGCTAAGCCTGCATGCCCCGCAAACCAGCGACAGCCCGGCCGATGAACCCGCCGACGCCCCTGCCAGCGAAGCCGGCAACGCGCCCGCGGCGCCGGCCGCAACGCGAATGTCCGGCGAGATCAACAGCCGCGACGACGTGCTGCGCAGCCTCGACCGGCTGCTGGCCTACTACAGCCGGCATGAGCCATCGAGCCCGTTGCCGGTGTTGCTCAACCGGGCCAAAAACCTGGTCAACGCCGATTTCGCGGCCATCGTGCGCAACCTGATTCCCGATGGCATGTCCCAATTTGAAAACCTGCGCGGCCCCGAATCCGACTAACCCCGAAGCGGCCGAACAGTATCGTCAGCGGCAACCACCGACCGACGCCAACACCGTCGCAGCAGCGACCAGGAGCACAACGTGGCGAAGCAAAGTTCTCAAAAGTTCATCGCGCGCAACCGCGCGCCCCGGGTGCAGATCGAGTACGACGTCGAACTCTACGGCGCCGAGAAAAAGGTCCAGCTGCCCTTCGTCATGGGCGTGATGGCTGACCTGGCCGGCAAGCCCGCCGAACCCCTGGCGGCCGTGGCCGATCGCAAGTTCCTGGAAATCGACGTCGACAACTTCGACTCGCGCCTCAAGGCGATGCAGCCCCGGGTGGCCTTCCACGTGCCCAACGAGCTGACCGGCGAAGGCAACCTGAGCCTGGACATCACCTTCGAGAGCATGGACGACTTCAGCCCTGCCGCGGTGGCGCGCAAGGTCGACTCGCTGAACCAGCTGCTGGAGGCCCGCACTCAGCTGGCCAACCTGCTGACCTACATGGACGGCAAGACCGGCGCCGAAGAAATCATCATGAAAGCCATCAAGGATCCGGCGTTGCTCCAGGCCCTGGCCAGTGCGCCAAAGCCTGCTGACTCCGAGCCGAACGCGTAACTCAGGACCAACGATCATGACCGAATTGATGCGTGACAATCAGGCCCAACCCGGCGCCACCGAGCAGGCCAGCGAATTCGCTTCGCTGCTGCTGCAGGAATTCAAGCCCAAGACCGAGCGCGCTCGCGAAGCCGTGGAAACCGCCGTGCGGACCCTGGCCGAGCAGGCCCTGGCGCAGACCGACCTGGTGTCCAACGACGCCATCAAGTCGATCGAATCGATCATCGCCGCCATCGACGCCAAGCTCACCGCCCAGGTCAACCAGGTGATCCATCACCCGGAATTCCAGAAACTGGAAAGCGCCTGGCGTGGCCTGCATTACCTGGTCAACAACACCGAGACCGACGAGCAGCTGAAGATCCGCGTGCTCAACATTTCCAAGCCGGAGCTGCACAAGACCCTGAAGAAGTTCAAGGGCACGGCCTGGGACCAGAGCCCGATCTTCAAGAAGATGTACGAAGAGGAATACGGCCAGTTCGGCGGCGAGCCTTACGGCTGCCTGGTGGGCGACTACTACTTCGACCAGTCGCCACCGGACGTGGAACTGCTGGGCGAGCTGTCCAAGGTCTGCGCGGCCATGCACGCACCGTTCATCGCAGCGGCTTCGCCGACCGTGATGGGCATGGGTTCGTGGCAGGAACTGTCCAACCCACGCGACCTGACCAAGATCTTCACCACCCCGGAATACGCCGGCTGGCGCTCGCTGCGTGAATCGGAAGACTCGCGCTACATCGGCCTGACCATGCCGCGCTTCCTGGCGCGCCTGCCGTATGGCGCCAAGACCGACCCGGTGGAAGCCTTCGCCTTCGAAGAGAACACCGACGGCGCCGACAGCTCCAAGTACACCTGGGCCAACGCCGCCTACGCCATGGCGGTGAACATCAACCGTTCGTTCAAGCATTTCGGCTGGTGCTCGCGGATCCGCGGCGTGGAATCCGGTGGCGAGGTGGAAAACCTCCCGGCCCACACCTTCCCCACCGACGACGGTGGCGTGGACATGAAGTGCCCGACCGAGATCGCCATCTCCGACCGCCGTGAAGCGGAACTGGCGAAGAACGGTTTCATGCCGCTGCTGCACAAGAAGAACACCGACTTCGCTGCCTTCATCGGCGCCCAGTCGCTGCAGAAGCCCGCCGAGTACGACGACCCGGACGCCACCGCCAACGCCAACCTGGCCGCGCGCCTGCCGTACCTGTTCGCCACCTGCCGCTTCGCCCATTACCTGAAGTGCATCGTGCGCGACAAGATCGGCTCGTTCAAAGAGAAGGACGAGATGCAGCGCTGGCTGCAGGACTGGATCCTCAACTACGTCGACGGTGACCCGGCGCACTCCACCGAAACCACCAAGGCCCAGCACCCGCTGGCCGCGGCGGAAGTGGTGGTCGAGGAAGTCGAAGGCAACCCGGGCTACTACAACTCCAAGTTCTTCCTGCGCCCGCACTACCAGCTCGAAGGGCTGACCGTGTCGTTGCGCCTGGTATCCAAACTGCCGTCCGCCAAGGGCGCCTGACCCATAACCGACTCAAACCTGGCGTCGCGGCCCCAGGGCGCGCAAGGCCCAAAGGGCCCTGCGCTGCGGCGACAGAAGCTGAATCAACATCGTGGCAAGTGCCACACAGGGAGAAAACATGGCTGTTGATATTTTCATCAAGATCGGTGACATCAAGGGCGAGTCCATGGACAAAGCCCACAAGGACGAGATCGACGTGCTGAACTGGAGCTGGGGCATGTCCCAGTCCGGCAACATGCACGTCGGCGGTGGCGGTGGCGCGGGCAAGGTGAACATCCAGGACCTGTCGCTGACCAAGTACGTCGACAAGGCATCGCCGAACCTGATGATGCATTGCTCCAGCGGCAAGCACATCGACAAGGTGCGCCTGACCGTGCGCAAGGCCGGCGGCGAAAGCCAGGTCGAGTACATGATCATCGACCTGGAAGAAGTGCTGATCACCTCGCTGAGCACCGGCGGTTCGGGCAGCGATGATCGCCTGACCGAAAACATCACCCTGAACTTCGCTCAGGTGATGGTCGAGTACCAGCCACAGAAAGCCGACGGCACCAAGGACGGCGGCCCGATCAAGTACGGCTGGAACATCCGCTCGAACACCAAGCGCTGATCCGCTGCGGTCGCGGCCTGCGGGCCGCGACCGACCCGCCCCGCCCTTCGTGCCCGGCACGAGGCGGGGACGGCTGGCGAGGACCAGGTCCTCGTGAGTCTTTGGTTATGCCCCTTTTCGTGACGTCATGCCTGCGCCATCCGATCCTGGAGCGAACCCTTTGGTAACCGACATCGCCGCCCGCGATCGCTTGCAACCCTCTTTGCTGGATCGTCTGACCGACGATGAACCCGGCAACCTGAAAGAAAGCCCGGACAAACGCGTGCTGTCCCTGAGCCAACTCAAGGCCTCGGTACTGCGCGATCTGGCATGGCTGCTCAATACCACGTCGCTGCTGGAAGCCGACGCCACCCTGCACACCCCCGCCGGTACGTCGGTGGTCAACTACGGCCTGCCGGCCCTGGCCGGGTACAGCGCGTCGAGCATCGATATCCCGGCCCTGGAGACCCTGATCCACCAGGCCATCGCCACCTTCGAACCACGCATCCTGCGCAGCACCCTGCGGGTACGCGCGCGCACCGCCCCTGGCGAGATGAACCACAACGCCCTGAGCTTCGAGATCGAGGGCGATCTGTGGGCCCAGCCGATGCCCCTGCGCCTGCTGCTGCAAACCGACATGGACCTGGAATCCGGCCATGTACGGGTGGTGCATGCCGATTCCCGGAGGCGCCCATGAATCCGCGCCTGTTGGAGCTGTACAACCAGGAACTGCACCACGTGCGCGAAAGCGCCGCGGAGTTCGCCAAGGAATACCCGAAGATCGCCAGCCGCCTGACCCTGTCGGGCATGGACTGCGCCGACCCTTATGTCGAGCGCCTGCTGGAGGGCTTCGCCTATCTGACGGCACGGGTGCAGCTCAAACTCGATGCCGAGTACCCGACCTTCACCCACAACCTGCTGGAGATCGCCTACCCGCACTACCTGGCACCGACCCCGTCGATGACCGTGGTGCAATTGCAGGCCGATCCCGACGAAGGCTCCCTGAGCAGCGGCTTCACCCTGGAGCGCAACACCAGCCTGCGCGCCGCCCTGGGTCGCGACACCCAGACCTGCTGCGAATACCGCACCGCGCACCCGGTGACCCTGTGGCCGCTGCAAGTCACCCAGGCCGAGTACTTCGGCAACCCGGTGGCGGTGCTCGGACGCCTGGCCGCCAGCGAGCCCAAGGCCAAGGCCGGGCTGCGCCTGACCCTGCGCACCGGCGCCGAACTGCCGTTCAACAGCCTGGCCCTGGAACAGTTGCCGCTGTACCTCAACGGCAGCGACGAATTGCCGTTCCGTCTCTACGAGCAACTCCTGGGCAACGCCTGCGCGGTGTTCGCCCGGGCTCCGGGTGGCGACTGGGTCGAGCGCCTGCCCCAGGACGCCCTGCGCTCACGGGGGTTCGATGACCGCGACGCGGCGCTGCCGGTGGTGCCCCAGGCGTTCCAGGGCTACCGCCTGCTGCAGGAATACTTCGCCCTGCCCAACCGCTTCCTGTTCGTCGAGTTCGCCCAACTGGGCCGCGCGGTGCAACGTTGCGCCGGCCAGGAACTGGAGCTGATCGTGCTCTTCGAGCGCTTCGAGCAGAGCCTGGAAGGCAGCGTCGGCGCCGCCCAGTTCGTGCCCTTCTGCACCCCGGCGATCAACCTGTTTCCCAAGCGCCTGGACCGCATCCACCTGTCCGATCGGGTCAACGAGCACCATGTGATCGCCGACCGGACCCGGCCGATGGATTTCGAAGTGCACTCGCTGAGCGCCATCAGCGGCCACGGCACCGGGCCGGAACAGCCGTTCCTGCCGTTCTACGCGGTGCGCGACCCGTCCCGCTACGGCCGCGACCAGGCCTACTACATCGTCCGCCGCGAGCCGCGGGTGCTGTCCAGCGACCAGCGCCGCAACGGTCCACGCTCGACCTACATCGGCAGCGAGTCGTTCGTCAGCCTGGTGGACAGCCGGCAGGCGCCCTACCGCCACGACCTGCGCCAGCTCGGGGTCAGTGCCCTGTGCACCAACCGCGATCTGCCGCTGTTCATGAACGTGGGCAGTGGCAAGACCGATTTCACCCTGGCCGACAGCGCCCCGGTGCAGGCCATCCGCTGCCTGGCGGGACCGAGCCGGCCCCGGCCCAGCCACGCCCACGACGGCAAGGCCTGGCGCCTGATCAGCCAGCTGTCGCTGAACTACCTGTCCCTGAGCGAACAGGGCCAGGGCGCGGCCGCCCTGCGCGAGCTGCTGCGCTTGTACGGCGACAGCAACGACGCGGCCCTGCAACTGCAGATCGAGGGCCTGCGGGACGTCAGCAGCAAGGCGGTGACCCGGCGCCTGCCGATGCCCGGGCCGATCGTCTTTGGCCGGGGCCTGGAGATCACCCTGGAATTCGATGAAAACGCGTTTCGCGGCACCGGGGTGTTCCTGCTCGGTGCGGTCTTCGAGCGCTTCCTGGCACGTTACGTGTCGATCAACAGTTTTACCGAGACGGTGATCCGTACCACCGAACGCGGCGAGATCATGCGATGGAAAGCCAAGCCCGGACGGCGTCCGACTCTTTGAATACGCTGACGGCGATGCACGCCGAGCCCTGGGAGTACGACTTCTTCCAGGCCCTGCGGCGTATCGAATGCCTGTCGCCGCAACTGCCGCGCTTCGGTCACTCCCTGCGCCTGGCGGACGATCCTCTGCGCCTGGGCCAGCAGGCCGACTGCACCTTCGCCCCCTCGACCCTGGCTTCGGTGACCCCCGGCAGCGACGGCGCGACCACGCGCCTGGAGCAGTTCTTCTTCGGCCTCGGCGGGCCCAACGGCCCCTTGCCGCTGCACATCACCGAGTACGTGCGCGAGCGCCAGCGCAACAACGCCGACAGCACCAGCAAGCGCTTTCTCGATGTGTTCCACCATCGCCTGCTGAGCCTGTTCTACCGGGCCTGGGCCGAAGCCCGGCCAACGGTGAGCCATGACCGCCCGGACGACGACTACTGGTCCGCGCGCCTCGCCGCCCTGAGTGGCCGGGGCATGCCCAGCCTGCTCAAGCAGGGGTTGATCCCCGACACCGCCAAGCTGCACTACAGCGGCCACCTGGCGGCCCAGACCCGCTACCCCGACGGCCTGCGGGCGATCATCGGCGAGTACTTCGGCCTGCCGGTGGCGATCGAGGAATACGTCGGCCAGTGGCTGGAGCTGCCCGAGCGCAGCCGACTCGGGGTGCAGTCCCACCAGCTGGGGGTGGACTTCTGCCTGGGCAGCCACGTCTGGGACCGCCAGCACAAATTCCGCATCCGCCTGGGTCCGCTCAAGCTCGACGAGTACCTGGGGATGCTGCCCGACGGCCAGCAGTTCAAGGAACTGGTGGCCTGGGTCGCCGAATACCTGGGGCATGAACTGGACTGGGACCTGAACCTGGTCCTGCTCAAGGACGAAGTGCCCAAGCTGCAACTCAACGGCCGCCAGCGCCTGGGTTTCAACACCTGGCTCGGTCAACCCGGCAGTGATGCCAAGGACCTCATTCTGGCCCGGCACTACGCCGATCAGGCCACTACCTCACGTACACCAAGGAGCACAGAGCATGGGTGAAATCAGTCGCGCGGCGCTGTTCGGCAAACTCAACAGCGTTGCCTACAAAGCCATCGAAGCCGCCACGGTCTTCTGCAAACTGCGGGGCAACCCCTATGTGGAACTGGCCCACTGGCTGCACCAGTTGCTGCAACTTGCGGACTCGGACCTGCACCGCATCATCCGCCAGTTCAACCTGGAGCCGGCGCGCCTGGCCAAGGACCTGACCGAAGCCCTGGACCGCCTGCCACGGGGCTCGACCTCGATCACCGACCTGTCGTCCCACGTCGAGGAAGCCGTGGAGCGCGGCTGGGTCTACGGCAGCCTGATGTTCGGCGAAAGCCAGGTGCGCACCGGCTATCTGGTGATCGGCATCCTCAAGACCCCGAGCCTGCGCCACGCGCTGCTGGGGCTGTCCCGGGAGTTCGACAAGATCAAGGTCGAAACCCTGTGCGAGCGCTTTGACGAATACATCGGCGACTCGCCGGAAAACGCCCTCGGCGCCAGCGACGGCTTCAATGCCGGGGCGGTGCCCGGCGAAGCCAGCGGCGCCATGGCCCCCAGCGCCCTGGGCAAGCAGGAAGCCTTGAAGCGCTTCACCGTCGACCTCACCGAGCAGGCCCGCAGCGGCAAGCTCGACCCGATCGTCGGCCGTGACGAAGAGATCCGCCAACTGGTGGACATCCTCATGCGCCGCCGGCAGAACAACCCGATCCTCACCGGCGAGGCCGGGGTCGGCAAGACCGCGGTGGTGGAAGGCTTCGCCCTGCGCATCGTCGCCGGCGACGTGCCGCCCGCGCTCAAGGATGTCGAGCTGCGCAGCCTCGACGTCGGCCTGCTGCAGGCCGGCGCCAGCATGAAGGGCGAGTTCGAACAGCGCCTGCGCCAGGTCATCGAAGACGTCCAGGCCTCGCCCAAGCCGATCATCCTGTTCATCGACGAAGCCCACACCCTGGTGGGCGCCGGTGGCGCCGCCGGCACCGGCGACGCGGCCAACCTGCTCAAACCCGCCCTGGCCCGCGGCACCCTGCGCACCGTGGCCGCCACCACCTGGGCCGAGTACAAGAAGCACATCGAGAAAGACCCGGCCCTGACCCGGCGCTTCCAGGTGGTGCAAGTGGCCGAGCCTTCGGAAGACAAGGCGCTGCTGATGATGCGCGGCGTGGCCTCGACCATGGAACAGCACCATCAGGTGCAGATCCTCGACGAAGCCCTGGAAGCCTCGGTCAAGCTGTCCCACCGCTACATTCCGGCGCGCCAGCTGCCGGACAAATCCGTGAGCCTGCTGGACACCGCCTGCGCCCGCGTCGCCATCAGCCTGCACGCGGTGCCGGCCGAAGTGGACGACAGCCGCCGGCGCATCGAGGCCCTGGAAACCGAGCTGCAGATCATCGCCCGGGAACAGGCGATCGGCGTGGCCATCGGCAACCGTCAGGTCAACAGCGAGAACCTCCTGGCCGCCGAGCGCGAGCGCCTGGCCGAGCTGGAAAGCCGCTGGGCGCAAGAGAAGACCCTGGTCGACGAACTGCTGGCGACCCGCGCCCAACTGCGCGAGAACGTCGGCCTGGTGGACAGCGACGTCGGCGACGACAGCCACGGCCTGCGCGAGAAGCTGGTGGACCTGCAGCAGCGCCTGAGCGCCCTGCAGGGCGAAACCCCGTTGATCCTGCCGACCGTGGATTATCAGGCGGTGGCCTCGGTGGTCGCCGACTGGACCGGGATTCCGGTGGGGCGCATGGCCCGCAACGAGCTGGAAACCGTGCTCAACCTCGACCAGCACCTGAAGAAGCGCATCATCGGCCAGGACCACGCCCTGCAGATGATCGCCAAGCGCATCCAGACCTCCCGCGCCGGCCTCGACAACCCGAACAAGCCGATTGGCGTGTTCATGCTGGCGGGCACCTCCGGGGTGGGCAAGACCGAAACCGCCCTGGCCCTGGCCGAAGCCATGTACGGCGGCGAGCAGAACGTCATCACCATCAACATGAGCGAGTTCCAGGAAGCCCACACCGTGTCCACCCTCAAGGGCGCCCCGCCAGGCTACGTCGGCTACGGCGAAGGCGGCGTGCTCACCGAAGCGGTGCGACGCAAGCCCTACAGCGTGGTGCTGCTGGACGAGGTGGAAAAGGCCCACCCGGACGTGCACGAGATCTTCTTCCAGGTGTTCGACAAGGGCGTCATGGAAGACGGCGAAGGCCGCATGATCGACTTCAAGAACACCCTGATCCTGCTCACCACCAACGCCGGCACCGAGCTGATCGCCAACGTCTGCAAGAACCCGCAGGCGGTGCCCGAGCCCGAGGAAATCGCCAAGGCCCTGCGCCAGCCGTTGCTGGAGATCTTCCCGCCGGCGCTGCTGGGACGCCTGGTGACCATCCCCTACTACCCGCTCAGCGACGAGATGCTCAAGGCGATCACCCGCCTGCAACTGGGGCGGATCAAGAAGCGCGTGGAAAGCACCCACAAGGTGGATTTCGACTTCGACGACGCGGTCATCGACCTGATCGTCTCCCGTTGCACCGAGACCGAAAGCGGCGGGCGGATGATCGACGCCATCCTGACCAACAGCCTGTTGCCGGACATGAGCCGCGAGTTCCTCACCCGCATGCTCGAAGGCAAGGCACTGGCCGGGGTGCGCATCAGCCAGCGCGACAACGAACTGCACTACGACTTCAGCGAAACAAACTAGGGGTCAGCTGCAAGCTCCAAGCTCCAAGCTCCAAGCTTGTAGCTAGCCACTTGCAGCTTGCAGCTGCTTTTATCCTCCACCGAGACTGACGATGTTATTTCAGCAATCCACACGACTGGCACAGGTCAACTGCCCCCTGGGACCGGACGTCCTGCTGCTCAAGAGCATGGGCGGCGGCGAGGAGCTGGGGCGGCTGTTCGACTACCAGCTGCAACTGACCTCCAGTGACGCCAACATCGACCTCAACCAGTTGCTGGGCAAGCCCATGGGCCTCAGCGTGCAGCTGGACGGCGGTGGCCAGCGGCACTTCCACGGCATCGTCGCGCGCTGCAGCCAGAACATCGACAGCGGCCAGTTCGCCAGCTACCAGGTCACCCTGCGGCCCTGGCTGTGGCTGCTCAGCCGCACCTCCGATTGCCGGATTTTCCAGCACCTGAGCATCCCGCAGATCATCAAGCAGGTGTTCCGCGACCTGGGCTTTTCCGATTTCGAAGACGCCCTCAGCCGCCCCTACCGGGAGTGGGAGTACTGCGTGCAGTACCGCGAAACCAGCTTCGATTTCGTCAGCCGGCTGATGGAGCAGGAAGGCATCTACTACTTCTTCCGCCACGAGAAGGACCGCCACGTGCTGGTGCTGGCCGACGCCTATGGCGCCCATAGCAGCGTGCCCGGCTATGCCACCGTGCCCTACTACCCACGGGACGAGCAGCAGCGCGAGCGCGACCACATGTTCGACTGGCACCTGGCCCAGGAGGTGCAGCCGGGCTCGCTGGAACTCAACGACTACGATTTCCAGCGCCCCAGCGCGCGCATCGACGTGCGCTCGGCCATGCCCCGGCCCCACGCCGCCGGCGACTACCCGCTGTATGACTACCCGGGCACCTACGTGCAAAGCAGCGACGGCGAGCACTACGCGCAGACCCGCATCGAAGCCCTGCAGAGCCTGCACGAGCGCATCGAGCTCAGCGGCAACGCGCGGGGCCTGGGCGTGGGCAACCTGTTCACCCTCAGCGGTTTCAGCCGCCAGGACCAGAACCGCGAATACCTGATCGTCGGCATCCGCTACTACGTGGTCCAGGAGAGCCTGGAAACCGGCGGTGGCGGCGGCTCGGCGCAGTTCGAAAGCCACCTGACCTGCATCGATGCCCAGCAGAGCTTCCGGCCCCTGGCCAGCACCCACAAGCCGATGGTCCAGGGCCCGCAGACCGCGCGGGTGGTGGGCCCGGCCGGGGAGGAGATCTGGACCGACCAGTACGGCCGGGTCAAGGTGCACTTCCACTGGGACCGCCACGACCAGTCCAACGAAAACAGCTCGTGCTGGATTCGCGTGTCCCAGGCCTGGGCCGGGAAGAACTGGGGCTCGATGCAGATCCCGCGCATCGGCCAGGAAGTGATCGTCAGCTTCCTCGAAGGCGACCCCGACCGCCCGATCATCACCGGCCGGGTGTACAACGCCGAGCAGACCGTGCCCTACGACCTGCCGGCCAACGCCACCCAGAGCGGCATGAAGAGCCGGTCGAGCAAGGGCGGCAGCCCGGCCAACTTCAACGAAATCCGCATGGAAGACAAAAAGGGCGCCGAGCAGCTGTACATCCACGCCGAGCGCAACCAGGACATCGTGGTCGAGGTCAACGAAAGCCACTCGGTGGGCAACAACCGCAACAAGAGCATCGGCCACGACGAGTACGTGACCATCGGCAACAAGCGCACGCGCATCGTCCAGCACGTGGATGAGCTGACGGTGGGCGAGAAGAAGCTCGACAGCATCGGCCAGAGCTACGTGATCGAGGTCGGCGAACGCCTGCGCCTGGTGTGCGGGGCCAGCATCCTGGAGCTCAATGCCAGCGGCCAGATCAACCTGTGCGGGGTCAACATCAGCGTGCATGCCTCGGCCGATGCCGAGATCAATACCGGTGGCGTGCTGCACCTGAACAACGGCGGCGGCCCGGGCACCACCACCGAGGGCCAGGGTGTGCAGGGCGCCATCAGCGCCAAGGCCAAAGCCCCCTTTTCCGCCCCCAAAGGCTAACGAACGGATGCCCATGCCATGACCTATCGCCTCAATGAATTGCAGTTCCAGCCCCCTGCCGGCGAACTGCAGGACGCCTCGATCAACATCCTCAAGTTCCCGGCCCTGGGCACTTCGCTGATCGTCAGCCGCAGCCTGCTGGGCGACGGCGAAACCCTGGAGAGCAGCCTGGCCAGCCAGCTGCAGCGGCTGGAACAGCAAGTGCAGGAACTGCGGGTCAAGGGTCCGCAACCGGTGCTGCTGGGCCCGGCCCAGGACATTCCGGGCCTGGAGCTGCGCAGCCAGTTCAGCAAGGGCAGCGAAAAGGTGTTCCAGTTCCAGCTGGCCCTGGTGCTGCCGGGCACCCGGCAGATGCTCGCCATGAGCTACGTCAAGGCGCAGAAACTCGGCGACGCCGAAGCCGCGCATTGGGCGCAGATCAAGCACAGCCTGGTGCTGGGCTGAGACCGGGGCATGTCTGACGCGCTGTGGGCCGCCCGACTGGGCGACGGGCTGGAACACACCTCGATGATGGCCGACATCCTCGGCGGTGTGCTGGAGGTGGCGGCCAACGTCGCCATCGGCGCCCTGGCGACCATGGCGGTGGCCGCGGCGGCGGGCATCACCGTGGCCACCGGCGGCCTCGGTGCCTGCGTACTGGGGCTGGTGGTGGGCGTGGTGGTCGGCGTGGTCATGAGCAAGACCGGCGCCGACAAGGGCCTGAGCAATTTATGCGAGGGCATCGCCAATGCCCTGTTCCCGCCCTCGATCCAGGCCACCATCGCCAGCGGTTCGAAAAAGGTCCTGACCAACAACAAACCGGCGGCCCGCGCAGCCGGTATCGCCCCGCCGTCGCATATCAACGGCGACGGCGCCGAAGAAGGCGAAGCCACCGACACCCCTTCGGCCACCCCGGAGGAAGGCCCGGGCTTTCTCGACATGGCCAAGGAATTCTTCTCGCAGATGTGGCGGCCCACCGTGGCCTCCCCGGCGCCCGGCTCGCAGACCAAGGAACTGGACCTGGTGACCTGCACCAAGCACCCGCCGATGCCCCTGCAGTACCTGGCCGAAGGCTCGGAAAAGGTCAGCATCGACGGCCAGCCGGCGGTGCGCAGCGGTGACCGCAGCACCTGCGACGCCAAGGTGGTATCCGCCGGACCGATCTCCCCCGACGTGACCATCGGTGGCGGCTCGGTGGTGGTGCGCGAGATCCGCAGCGGCAAGACCCCGGGGGTTGGCCTGGCGGTGAGCGCGCTGATGATGCTCAAGGGCGGCAAGGGCAAGTTCCTCAGCAACCTGCCGTGCATGCTGATGGCCGGGGTCAATTCGTTTGTCGTCAGCCAGGCGACCAATGCGCTGACCCAGGCTATCGCCGGCTCGCCGAATCCGGTGCATGCCGCGACCGGGGCCAAGGTGCTGGGTGGCGAGGATGACCTGGACTTCGTCCTCCCCGGCATGCTGCCGATCACCTGGCAGCGCTTCTACAACAGTCGCGATGAACGCCAGGACGGCCTGTTCGGGACCGGCTGGAGCGTGCCCTTCGAAGTCAGCGTACAGATCGAGACGCATCCCGAGGGAGGCGAACGGCTGCTTTACACCGATGAGCAGGGACGCCAGATCGACATGGGCTCGATTGCTCCGGGTGGCGCCATGTTCAGCCCCGGAACCGGCCTGAGCGTAAGGCGCAATACCGATGGCCGCTTGCTGATCGAAAGCAGCGATGGCGTGTATCGGCTGTTCGAGCCCAGCCCCGGCAACCCGTTGCGACTGCGCCTGAGCCTGCTGGGGGATCGCAACGACAACCGGATCCATCTCGAATACGACCCGAGTGGACGCATCACCCGCCTGCGGGACAGTTTCGACCTGCTCCAGGTGGAGCTGATTCCCAGCAACCAATGGCCAGGACGGCTGGCGCGGATCGAGCGGCTGCACGCCGACCAGCAGCGCGAGGTCCTGGCCAGTTATGACTACGATACCCAGGGCAATCTCGTCCAGGTGCGCGATACCAGTGGCCAAGTCAGCCGACGCTTTGCCTATGACCCGCAGCGGCGCATGGTGGAGCATCAACTGCCCACCGGCTTGCGTTGTTTTTATGCCTGGGCCCGGGTCGATGAGCGCGAATGGCGCGTAGTCCGGCACTGGACCGACGCCGGTGACGAGTACCATTTCGACTACGACCTGCAAGCCGGTATTACCCGCATCACCGATGGTCTGCAGCGTCAGAGCCTGCGCAAATGGAACCCTCAGCACCAGATCACCGAATACCAGGACAAGCTTGGCCAGGTCTGGCGGTTCCAGTGGAACGAAGAGCGCCAGTTACTCGGCGCCACGGACCCGCAAGGCGGCCAGTACCAATACGGCTACGACGAAACCGGCAACCTGTGTAGCCATATCGATCCCCTGGGCCGCAACGAATCGACCCTGTGGCTTGAGCATTGGTCGCTGCCGCTGACAGAAACCGATGCCGCCGGCAACAGCTGGAGCTACCAGTACGACAAGCGTGGCAATTGCATTGGCGAAACCGACCCGCTGGGCAATAGCACCCGCTATCGCTACGACCATCATGGGCGGGTGGTGGAAATCATCGATGCCAGTGGCAAGCGCAAGCAACTGACCTGGAATGACCTGGGCCAGTTACTCAAATACGTCGACTGCTCGGGCTACCCCACACGTTTCAGTTATGACCGCCACGGCTATCTTCAGGTGGCGACCGATGCCCTCGGTGAGCGCCAGACCTTCGAACACGACCCACAGGGGCGCCTGCTAAGCATTCAACTGGCCGACGGCCGCATCGAGCAGTACCAGCGCAACACCGCCGGTCAATTGCTTTGCTACACCGATCCGGCGGGACACAGCAGCCGCTACGAATACGATCGGCGCGGCAAGCTCCAGGTGCGCATCGATGCCCATGGCCGGCGCGTCCACTTCACCTACGACACTTACGGGCGCCTGCAGACGCTGACCAACGAGAACGCCGAGAGCTACCGCTTCACCTGGGACGCCGCCGATCGACTGCTGGAGCAGCGCGACCTCGACGGCAGTGCTCGGCGTTTTGCCTACGACCCCCTGGATAACGCCGTCAGGATGGAGTTCGCCCCAGCGCCCCAGGACGGTGATTCAGCCTCACCCCCCAGCCCCCCTATCGTCCACCTGTTCGAACGCGATGCGGTTGGGCGCATGGTCGCCAAGGTCACCGACGATGGCCGCAGCGAGTACCTCTACGACCCGCTGAATCAACTACTCGGCGCCACCTTCACCGACCAGCATGGCCAGAGCCGCTCATTGGGCTTTACCTACGATGCCCTGGGCCAGCTTCTGACGGAGCAAAGCGCAGCGGGTGAGTTGCGCCACCATTACGACGAACTGGGCAACTTGACCCAGACCCAACTGGCCGATGGGCGCTGGATCAACCGGCTGTATTACGGCAGCGGTCATCTGCATCAGATCAACCTCGACGGCCAGCTCATCAGCGACTTCGAGCGTGATCGCTTGCACCGCGAAGTCCTGCGCACCCAGGGGCGGATCAGCACCCACAGCGAATACGACCGCACCGGCCGCTTGCGCTCGCGCATGCGGCGCCCCACGGGCCAGCAGCAACTATTGTCGGCCTCCCGGGAACGGCAGTTCGCTTACGATCCCGCCAATCAGCTGGTGGGGCGCGTCGATCGCCTCCCCCAGGGCGAGCACCGGCAGTTGCTGCACTACGATGCCACTGGCCGCATCATGGCCAGCCAAGACAGCCCACAAGGCACCAGCGAAACTTTTGCCTACGATGCCGCGGCCAACCTGCTGGACGGACCGCAAGCCGGGGCCGGGCTGGTGGTCCACAACAAGCTGCTGACCTACCAGGACAAACGCTATCGCTACGACGCCTTTGGCCGGGTAGTGGAAAAGCGCAGCGGCAGCCGACGCATCCAGCACCTGCGCTATGACGCGGAACATCGACTGGTGGAAGTACGTACCCAGGATGGCGCCCGGGAAACCCTGGTGCGCATGGGCTATGACCCACTGGGGCGGCGGACCGAAAAGATCGAACTCGACCCTCAGGGTCAGGTACTGAACGAAACCCGTTTCACCTGGAACGGATTACGCCTGCTGCAGGAGCAGAAAAACGGCCTGAGCAGCCTCTATCTGTATGCCGACGAGGGCTATGAAGTGCTGGCGCGAGTCGATGGTGTCGGCGCACAACAAAAGGTCCGCTATTACCACAATGACCTCAACGGCCTACCCGAGCAGTTGACGGAAGTCGATGGGCAGGTGCTGTGGCAGGCTCGCTATCAGGTCTGGGGCAACTGTCTCGAAGAACAGCGCGAAGCCCATTTCCTCGAAGAGCAGAACCTGAGATTCCAGGGACAGTACCTGGATCGGGAAACCGGGTTGCACTACAACACCTTGCGTTTCTATGACCCGGATATTGGTCGCTTTACCACACCTGACCCGATTGGCCTGGAAGGTGGGTTCAACCTCTATCTCTATGGGCCTAACACGGCCATCTGGATTGATCCCCTGGGCCTGACCGCCGAGGAACTCGGCAAGAACATGGCCAATGCCGGGCGACCGCTGGCACCGGGACAAACCCCGCACCATGCGATCAAGGAGAATGCGACCAATATCTACGCCAAGAACTCACGCAAGATCCTCGAAGACGCCAAGCTGCACCCGGATATCCCAGAGAACGGTGCAAGGCTCTGGGGCACGCACCCCAACCAACTGGCCCAGCCTGGGCACCCAGGCAAGGACGCGGCGAAGGCGGCAGGCAACTATCACGGTGGAACCCATATTCACGGCAAGGAAAACGACAAGCTGCTGTACAAGATCCTCAAATCCGCCAAGCGCAAGAATCTGAACATGAGAAACGTGCTTGCCAACATCACGGGAAGAATGGAAAACGGCTCGTGGAAAAAATCCTTCAACGCCTGCGGGGGGAAATAACCCAATGAATGTCATGCACAACCCGGAGCTTGAAAGCCGGCGCAACACCCTCGGCGAGCTGTTCAAGCGTTATGAGCCGCAAGTTCACCAGCACTATCAGGCGATCAGGCAAGCCGTGGTCCGCTGGGAGTATTCCCTAGGCCCGACCCTGGAGCTCATCCCCTTTGAACGCTTGATACCCAGCGTCAGCAAGGAGGGAAAACCCCTGGCGTCGCTGAGCAAGGCCAGCCGTGAATCGAAGAATCTGCAGGCCTATGGTTTCGATGCCGACGGACAACTGATCCTGAGCATCAGCCGCTTTGACAAGGACGTGACCACCTACGGTGAAAACGTCCGCTATCGCCATCTGTTCGATGGCAAGGCCCTGATCGTCAGCGCGCACATTTATGAAGCACGACCGGCGGAGTCGCGCCTGCTGTCCCTGTGCTGGACCTTTAGCGCCGACAACCTGAACCACTACCTGTCCGTCACGCCACCCAACAACTGGTACGTCCGCGTCGACCAGTTGCAAGCCGGGCGTGTCGCCAGGGCCTCGACCTTCGCCACCAGTTGGTTCAAGCAGCTCGACTATGACCTCGGCTATGACCCGGATCAGAACCTGTCGACGGTCATGATCGGTGAGCACCTGCATTGGCAGCGCGGCAGCTGACAGGGTTCAAGGCTGGCCGGGAGTCTATTACCAGTAGGAACAGATGATGATCTTGAGCTGGAAACCTCCGATCCAATACAACCCGAAGTTGATCGGCTCCTACGACGTCGAGAGCGGTGCCTATCAAACCCCGGGCTCCAGTTTCGATTACCTGGCCCTGCTCGCCGGGCAGCCGTATCCAAAGGCAATGGACACGCCGCCGGTGTTTTTCCAGTGCAAGGCCAAGAAGCTGCTGGAGCATGATTGCCTGTGGCTGCTGGGGGGCATTCCCCTGGTGTCGGCGCGCCTGGCGGACTTTCTCCGCCAGCAGGCGCCGGCCGATGTCGAGCTGATCCAGCCCTTGCGCCTGGTGGCCGACCACCAGGAGGTCAGCCAGCCGTACTACATCGTCAACGCCATCCAGGCCGTCAAGGCCATCGACCACGCGCGCTCCGAAGCGGAGCGCGACGATGACGGCACCCTGCTCTACTTCAACAAGACCTGGTTTCTCGAAAGCGCCCCAGGCATGGGCCAGATCGCCCGGGAGCCGGAGTCCGGCGACTTGTTGATCAGCGCAACCCTGGCCGACCGCTTGATCGACACTGGCTTCAAGGGTGACAAGGGACTGGGGCTGTACAGCGCCGAACGGCGTTTCGTGCCTTATCGGAACAATGCCTGAGCGCCTGGGGGCATCCGATCAGATCGCCGAGCCGCGATTCTTGCCCGGCTGGATGATCAGCAACCGATCCAGATCGCGCCTTCTGGCGCGGGTGACCAATGCCAGCGCGGCGGGCAGGTCCTGCTTGAACCGCTCGAAGTTGGGCAACCACTTCAAGAAATCCGGATCATGTGGGAGCAAGTCATGAAGCAATTCAGCTACAACGAGGACATAAACGCCCTGGAAATACCGGCCCAGCAGTTCGCCGCAGGTATCGAATACGCCAGCAAGAAGGGCTACGCCAACCTCCGGGTCATGGGCTCTGCCAAAGCGGCCAAGGGTGCGCCGCTGGACCTGAGTGCGCTGAATGGGCACAGCGGCGTGCAAGCGCTGGACCTGTCGGACGACCTCGACCTGAAGCAGGTGGATTTGAGCCCGCTGTACGCGTTGCCGCAGCTGAAGCTGCTGTCGATCCCCTACCTCAAGGAACGTATCGACTTCTCGCGACTGCCCAGCCTGGAGACGCTCTACATAACCGGCGCCGATGAGGCGCTGGAACCCCTGGAGCTGCCACGGCTCAAGCACCTGCTGCTGGTGGCGGTGAAGAATCAGGATTGCGGGTTTCTCTCGAAGCTCAACGCACTGCAGGAGCTGCGAATCAGCGGCGGCAACATCGAGCGACTGGCCGGCATCGAGACGCTGGACGAGCTGGCATCGATTCAGATCCAGCACAGCCCGAAGATGCTCGATATCAGCGCCATCAACGCGCTCAAGAACCTGAAGACCCTGCACATCGAAAAATGCAGCCAGTTACGGGACTACGGATTCCTGTCGGAAAACAAGACCGTTGAGGAGGTGTTCATTTCCGAGCTCGACTCGGTGTCGTTCGCCCCGGCAATGGAGCGCCTGAGCTCACTGCAATTCTGGGACCTGAAAGACGGCGACATGAGCCCGCTGCTGACCTCCAAGAGCCTGAAAGAGGTCTACTTCCATCCGAAGAAAAAGCACTACAGCCATAGCCTCAAGGAGATCAATGCCGCGTTCGGCAAGTGAGCAGAGGCCTGTACATCGGGCTCAACGACGGTCGTGGCGGATCGTCGTACCGCCGTTTCATGATTGAAGGACCCATTAAGAAATGAAAGCAGGCACCCATCAATTGCGCAGCCACTTCGAAAAGGCACTCCAGCTTTTCTTGAAGAGCGAGCTCTCGGCTTATCCCGGAGTCAAAGTCACCAGGAACAAAGTGGTGATTGCACATAAAGAATCGGGCGCCGTGGCGACCTTGCATTTCGAGTACCTGGCTAACACCCGCGCCTACGAAATCATCATCTTCGTCGAACACCCGGCCCTGCAGGCGGAGATCGAGCGGATAAGCCCGCCCTACCGGTCCAACCTGGCCAATCCGAAATTGCTCTACTGCATGTCGACGGTCAGCGAAAAAGACGGCTGTCCACTGCTGCCCGTGACCGAACAAGGCATTGAAAATACCTGCCAGGTGATGCTGCGCCGGCTCCAGGATGTTCACCTGCCTATCCTGTACAACCTCCTCAATGTCAGCCCCGCACTGGTGAGCGATGTCATCGAGAGGCCAAAGTATTACGCCTATCCAGTCCCGCTGATTGTTATCGCCTTGAAAACCAACGCAATCCAACCGGACGACGCAACGCTGGCGAAGATTCTGAGCGAGCAGACCCTGGGCTACACCAACAACCAGGAACTGAAAGCGTCGTTCAACAAGCAACTCCTGGCAGCGCTGAGCTGAGCAATTGCCGGAGTGCCGGGGCAGATCAGGCCGTGCCGCGATTCTTGCCCGGCTGGATGATCAGCAGCTGATCCAGCTCGCGCCGTCTGGCGCGGGTGACAAATGCCAGCGCGGCGGGCAGGTCCTGCTCGAACCGCTCGAAGGTCGCGCGATCGATGGCGTAGTACTCCTCGTAGTCGACCACGCCGAGGCTGACTGGGAAGGAGACGTAGTACTGGCCGCTTAGCTCTTCGATGCCCATGGAGAACATCTCTTCGCGGTTGACAAACAGATCGATGAATTTCATCTGGGTCCCGTGTCTCAGCGAAGGGATCAGGCCCGCTAAGGCTGAGGCTTGAGGCTTTGCATGGCCTGTTTCCACGCCGGCTCGTGGTGCACCAGGTCTTGCGGCGTGGTGGTCAGGGTGGTGATCAGCACCGCCGGCTTACGCTCGATGAACACCTGACGCAGCATCAGCTCGCGACCTTCGCGTTTCCAGCTGTAGTCCAGCAGGACCGAGGCGTGGCCGTGCATGTCGAAGTCCCAGCGCTTGATCAGGGTGAAACCCGGCAGTTGCTGTTCGGCGGAGCGCAGTTGTCCGGCGACATAATCGGCGAAGGCGGCATCGCCCTGGCTCGGGTCGCGGCTGATGACGAAACTGGCTTCCTGGGCGCCGCCCACGGCCGGCAGCTTGAAGATGTTGATGCTCTGGTCCTGCCAGGCGTCAGGAATATCGAGATCGGCTTCTTGAATACGGTAGGAGGACAAGGGGTAGGCGTTCCATGCTTAGGGGTCGGACAGCGGCGGATTTTCAAGCAATGACCGGCAACAATCAAGGAACCCGTCGGCAACTCTGAACAATCGCTTTCGCCCCCGCGGGGCACCCGGATCGCCCTCAGCGCGCCTTCAGGCAGGACGCGTAGGCCTGGGCAAAACGCCGGTCGAACCGGAGGGCCTGAGGCTCCTCGGGATCGATGCTGACATTCCACAGGGCCTGCTGCGGCACGTCGTAGCGGACCCAGCCGATGATTCCGCTGCCGGAGGTTTCGTAGAACAGCTGCAGGCTCAGCTGGTCGCCATCATCGCGGTCGATCAGCAGCTTGAGGCGCTCCGGGGTGGTGAAGTCGCGGTAGGGAAAATCGCTGCTCCTGACCATTTCGGTGAGGTGGCCGTAGCAGCCCTGGCCCGGGTTGGCGTCGTCGGCCAGGGCCGGCAGGCTGGGGCCGGTGAGCAGCAGACTCAGGCCCAGGGAGCTCAAGTACCGCATGACTGGCCCTTGAGGGTGAGGGTTTCGACCTGGTCGTTCATCTCGATCTTCGCCAGCACCTGGCGGTCGTGGGACTCCTGGTACTCGCTGAAATTGTTGCGCTTGAGGATGTTCAGGGTCACGCGGATGTGGGCACCGGCATTCTGGTACTCGCTGCGCTCGGGGCCTTGGGCGCCACCGGTGAGTTCCAACAGTTGGCCGCCGCTCTTGAGGTACAGATAGCGCTCGTCCACTTCCACCAGCAGGCGCGGGGCCTTGGCTGGCACGCTGTAGTCTTCGCGGGCCAGGGAGTAGCCGCAGAGCCAGGAGCCGCGACTGTCGTATTGCTGACTGTGGAACCAGCTGAGGGCTTCGCGGTAGCCGATCTGGCCGAGGCGCGAATCGCCGGCGGCCCAGGCCGCTGGCAGATTCAGGGCGAGGATCGAGCCCAGCGCCATGGCGGCTGCGCCGGAGCGCCCCAGGCAGCGAAGGGCGGCTGCCAATGCTGGGGGTTTGTCAGGGGTGCGGGTCATCCTTGGCCTTGGGTCGCGAGCGAACAATCGCGCATCCTAGCCACGCCACTACAGCTGCGCAAGGGCCAGCGGCGGGCAAAAAAAATAGGCACCCGATGCGCTCGGCGTGCCTATTTTCCCCTGCGCGCTCCCGCTGTGGGAGCCCGCGCAATGCTTATGGGTTGACGCTGTCTTTCAGCGACTTGCCCGGTTTGAATGCCACGGTGTTGCTGGCCTTGATCTTTACCGGCTCGCCGGTTTGCGGGTTCTTGCCGGTACGGGCGCCACGGTGACGTTGCAGGAACGTACCAAAACCGACCAGGGTGACGCTGTCTTTACGGTGCAGAGCCCCGGTGATTTCCTCAAGGATGGCGTTGAGCACGCGATTGGCCTGCTCTTTGGTCAGGTCCGCTTTTTCAGCAATGGCTGCGGCGAGTTCTGGTTTACGCATAGTGTGAAGCCTCTTTGACGGTTTTTTGTTGTTATGTCCGTGCTGTTCACGGGAACAGCGCCCAAGGCGCCGCAGGCTCTACGCTGCGGCAGACGGGTGTGAGGATGGCACGCGCTTGAAGGTGGCGCCAGTCTTGGCGCGACCTTTGTAGGGGCAAAATCCCGGTTATTCCGACAGAACGACCGGTATTTAAGCCAGCAGGGCCGGGAGTTCCTTGTTCAGGGCCAGTTTTTCCATCACCGCCGCCCCGGTCAGGGCGTAGCCCAGCAACCGGCCGCTGGCGTCACGGCACAGGACCTTGATGTCGGCGCCCTGCCCTTCGACGCTCCAGACGCCTTCGGCGCCCCGCGGTGGCGGCGACACCACCAGTGGACAGACCGGGGTCTTCACGGTGATCGGCATCGGTCCATAGCTGACTGCCGTCGGCGTGCCGGCAAGGGTCTGCGCCAGCGCCCGGGCACAGCTCATCAGCGGCATCACGTACAGCAGGTTGAGGCCATCGACCTCGGCGCAATCGCCCAGGGCGTAGATGTTGGCGTGGGAGGTTTTCAGCTCGCGGTCCACCACCACGCCGCGATTGACCACCAGCCCGGCCGCCGCGGCCAGATCGATGCGCGGGCGCAGGCCAATGGCCGAGACCACCAGGTCGCAGGCGATCACCTGGCCATCGGACAGATGGGCCTCCAGGCCATCACCGCTGCGTTGCAGGCGATTGAGCACCGGCCCCAGGTGGAAGCGCGCGCCGAGGCTTTCCAGCCCGGCCTGGACCGCCGCGGCGGCGGCCGGGTGCAGCAGGGTTGGCATCACCTGTTCGCACGGGGCCACCAGGTCCACGCTGTAGCCGCCGAGGATCAGGTCGTTGGCGAACTCGCAGCCAATCAGCCCGGCCCCCAGCAACAGCACCCGCCGCTTGCCGGCGGCGGCGTTGCGAAAGCGTGCGTAGTCTTCCAGGTCATTGATGGGAAAAATCAGCTCGGATGCATCGCCCTGCACCGGTACGCGCACGGTCTCCGCGCCCCAGGCCAGGATCAGGTCGCGATAGGTCACCGCCTCTTCACCGATCCACAGGCGCTTGTGGCCCGGGTCGATGCCGCTGATGCGGGTGTGGGTGCGCACCTCGGCCTTGAGCTGCTCGGCCATGGCGCCGGGCTCGGCCATGCTCAGGCCGTCGGCATCCTTGTTCTTGCCGAAGCCGGTGGAAAGCATCGGCTTGGAATAGGAACGGCCATCATCGGCAGTGATCAGCAGCAATGGCGTCTGGCCGTCGAGCTTGCGAAATTCCCGGGCCAGGTTGTAACCCGCCAGGCCTGTCCCCACGATCACCACCGGTGCGCTCATTCCCTGCTCCTTGTCATTGGTCGTTCAAGCCACAAAAGTCGATCAAGCGATCTCGATCATTTCGAAATCCATCTTGCCCACGCCGCAGTCCGGGCAGAGCCAGTCTTCGGGCACGTCTTCCCAACGGGTCCCAGGCAAAATACCGTCGTCCGGCCAGCCTTCCGCTTCGTTATAGATCAGGCCGCAGACCACACATTGCCACTTTTTCATTGCTGCATTTCCTCGGGAGTTCAGGCTCGGTCGATGAATCGACTCTAAAGGCCACGCTGATCAGCGTTCGGCACTGGGGTTTTTTACTGATCACTACCGGCAGATGCAAGCAGGTTCGTGTCGCCGGACGTCCTGGATCAATCAAAATCGCCGATCGTCATGCTAAGCTCGCCGCCTCATTTGCTGCCAATACTGACCCACTGTGCCGCACTCAATGCCCCCCGCTCCGGCCCCCACCTGGCTGGCGCAAAGCCGTCTGTCCCCCTTCCCCGGCGCAGCCGTGGCCAACTGGCTGTTCGATGAAGGGTCGCTGACCCGGCGCCTGACCCGCCTTTCGCAAAACGGCTTCAGCGTCACGCCGCTGGTGGAAGAATGGCAAACCCTGCGCCACGACGAATGCGTCGCCCTGGACCTGCCCGAACAGAGCATCGGCTGGGTCCGCGAGGTGTACCTGCGGGGCCACGGTGAAGCCTGGGTCTTCGCCCGCAGCGTCGCCGCCCGCAGTGCCCTGGAAGACGGCGGCCTGAACATCGATGAGCTGGGCAGCCGCTCCCTGGGTGAACTGCTGTTCTGCGACCAGGCCTTTGCCCGCCGTCCCATCGAGGTCTGCCGCTATCCACAGGCCTGGCTGCCCGACGCGGTGGCCAGCGACGGACTCTGGGGCCGTCGCTCGCGCTTCGATCGCGGCCCCTTGAGCCTGCTGGTGGCCGAAGTCTTCCTGCCCAGCCTGTGGCGCGCCATCCAAGCCCAACCGGAGGCCTGCTGATGTACCTGAGCCTGCTCAAATCCCTCAACCGCCTGCATCCGCGGGCCTGGGACTTCCTGCAACTGGCGCGCATGGACAAGCCCATCGGCATCTATCTGCTGCTGTGGCCGACCCTGGTGGCCCTGTGGATCGCCGCCGAGGGCAAGCCGTCCCTGAGCCATGTGCTGATCTTCACCTTCGGCGTGGTCCTGACCCGCGCCGGCGGCTGCGCCATCAACGATTTCGCCGACCGCAAGGTCGACGGCCAGGTCAAGCGCACCGACCAGCGGCCCCTGGCCACCGGCAAGGTCAGCGCCAAGGAAGCCCTGGCGCTGTTCGCGATACTGATGGGCGCCGCCTTCCTGCTGGTGCTGTGCACCAACGCCACCACGGTCTGGCTGTCGTTCGGCGCCCTGGCCCTGGCCGCCTGCTACCCCTTCATGAAGCGCTACACCTATTACCCGCAAGTGGTGCTGGGGGCCGCGTACTCCTGGGGCATCCTGATGACCTTCACCGCGCAGAACGGCGAACTGCCGGCCACTGCCTGGCTGCTGTACATCGCCAATCTGCTATGGACCGTGGGCTACGACACCTACTACGCCATGACCGACCGCGACGACGACCTGAAGATCGGGGTCAAGTCCACGGCGATCCTGTTCGGCGATGCCGACCGGGTGATCATTCTCACCCTGCAGGGCCTGTCACTGGGCTGCCTGCTGCTGGCCGGGGCGCGCTTTAACCTGGGGGGCTGGTTCCACCTGGGGCTGCTGGTGGCGGCGGGGTGTTTTGCCTGGGAGTTCTGGTACACCCGGGATCGCGACCGGATGAAGTGCTTCAAGGCCTTCCTGCACAACCACTGGGCGGGCATGGCGATCTTTATCGGCGTGGTGCTGGATTACGCGTTGCGCTAGCGCGTCAGGCAAGGCCCTGCGGGCCTTTTCGCAGCTTCGCCATGGCTCGGCAGCGGCTACAGAGATCGGTGTAGCCGCTGCCGCAGGCTGCGAACGGCCCGAGGTCAGTCGGACTTGGCGACCTTCCAGGCGCCGTCCATCTTGCCGTCACCGGTCATGTCACCGGCCTTCTTGTCCATCACGAAGCTGTACAGCGGCTTGCCGTCATAGGCCCATTGCATCTTGCCGTCGTCACGCTTGATCACCGTCCACTTGCCCATGGCCTTGTCGCTGCCTTCGGCCATCAGCGGCGGCCAATTGGCGGCGCATTTGTCGTTGCACATGGACTTGCCACCGGTGTCCTTGGCAAAGGTGTAGAGGGTCATGCCCTGGAGATTGACCAGCACGCCGTCCTTGCTCATCGCAGGGTCGGCGGCCAGGGCGAATGTCGGCAGGGCCAGGACAGCGCCTACCAGCAGGACTTTCAACGATTGCTTGAACAGAGTCATGGAAACCTTCTTTTGTGGTTGTCAGGAATCGGACTCAAAGCTTAGTCGACGAACAAGCACCGCGCTGCGCCACCTGAAATACTGTCACACGACTGCAATAATTCCGTTATCTAATGCGGCGCAAGACAGTTAAATGACAAGAGGTTCCAGCATGGTTGGCAGAAGCATTCTGATCGTTGACGACGAAGCGCCGATTCGCGAAATGATCGCCGTCGCGTTGGAAATGGCCGGCTATGACTGCATGGAGGCAGAGAACTCCCAGCAGGCCCATGCCATCATCGTCGACCGCAAGCCGGACCTGATCCTGCTGGACTGGATGCTCCCCGGCACCTCCGGCATCGAGCTGGCGCGACGCCTCAAGCGCGACGAACTGACCGGTGACATCCCGATCATCATGCTCACCGCCAAGGGCGAAGAGGACAACAAGATCCAGGGCCTGGAAGTCGGCGCCGACGACTACATCACCAAGCCGTTCTCCCCCCGCGAGCTGGTGGCGCGCCTCAAGGCCGTGCTGCGCCGCGCCGGCCCCACCGACGGCGAAGCACCGATCGAAGTCGGCGGCCTGCTGCTGGACCCCATCAGCCACCGGGTGACCATCGACGGCAAGCCGGCGGAAATGGGCCCCACCGAATACCGCCTGCTGCAGTTCTTCATGACCCACCAGGAACGCGCCTACACCCGCGGCCAACTGCTGGATCAGGTCTGGGGCGGCAATGTGTACGTCGAGGAACGCACCGTGGACGTGCACATCCGCCGGCTGCGCAAAGCCCTGGGTGACGCCTACGAGAATCTGGTACAAACCGTGCGCGGCACCGGCTATCGTTTTTCCACCAAGGCCTAACAACAGCGGCAAGCTATAAGCCACAAGCGGCAGGTTGATGACCGACCGCCTCTGAACTTGCAGCTTGCGGCTTACAGCATGGAGCTGCTTTTCAACGTGAATCAAAACTGGCATGGCACCCTGATTCGCCACCTGTTGCTGTTGATCACCGGCTGCCTGCTGGTGGGCCTGATCAGCGGCTACTACGGTTGGAGCCTGGCCGCCGGCTTGGGGCTCTACCTGGCCTGGACCCTCAAGCAGCTGCTGCGCCTGCACGAATGGCTGCGCCTGCATCAACCCGATGAAGCGCCGCCCGATGGCTATGGCCTGTGGGGCGAAGTCTTCGACAGCATCTATCACCTGCAACGCCGCGATCAGCGGGTACGCGGGCGCCTGCAGGCGGTGATCGACCGGGTCCAGGAGTCCACTGCGGCGCTGAAAGACGCGGTGATCATGCTCGACAGCGACGGCAACCTGGAATGGTGGAACCGCGCCGCCGAAACCTTGCTGGGGCTCAAGACACCCCAGGACAGCGGCCAGCCGGTGACCAACCTGGTGCGCCACCCGCGCTTCAAGGAGTACTTCGAGCAGGACAACTACGCCGAACCGCTGGAGATCCCTTCTCCGGCCAACGACCGGGTGCGCATCCAGCTGTACATCACCCGCTACGGCAACAACGAGCACCTGATGCTGGTGCGCGATGTGACCCGCATCCACCAGCTGGAACAGATGCGCAAGGATTTCATCGCCAACGTGTCCCACGAGCTGCGCACCCCGCTGACGGTGATCTGCGGCTACCTGGAAACCCTGCTGGACAACGTCGACGAAGTGAACCCGCGCTGGAGCCGCGCCCTGCAGCAGATGCAGCAGCAAGGCGGACGCATGCAGACCCTGCTCAACGACCTGCTGTTGCTGGCCAAGCTGGAAGCCACCGACTACCCGTCGGACAACCAGCCGGTGCCCATCGACGCGCTGCTGCAATCGATCAAGAGCGATGCCCAGGCGCTGTCCGGGGAGCGCAACCAGCGCATCACCCTGGAGGCCGATGGCTCGGTGCAACTCAAGGGCAGCGAAGCGGAACTGCGCAGCGCCTTCTCCAACCTGGTGTTCAACGCGGTGAAATACACCCCGGCCGAAGGCAATATCCGCATTCGCTGGTGGGGTGACGACCAGGGCGCGCACCTGAGCGTGCAGGATTCGGGGATCGGCATCGACAACAAGCACCTGCCGCGCCTCACCGAACGCTTCTACCGGGTGGACTCGAGCCGCAACTCCAACACCGGCGGCACCGGCCTGGGCCTGGCCATCGTCAAGCACGTGCTGCTGCGCCACCGCGCGCGCCTGGAAATCAGCAGCGTGCTGGGCCACGGCAGCACCTTTACCTGCCATTTTGCCCCGGCCCAGGTGAAAAAAACCGCGACCCCCAGCCTGACCGAACAGCGCTGACCGTGGCGTGCCCCTAGGCAATCGCCCTGTCAGCCGCTACATTGCGTAGCTTGTGCCTGCCCTTCAGGCACCGCCTTTCCTTCTTTTTCGAATACACGGAACCCGCAAAACTCCATCATGGACCCTTCCCCTGGTTTTACCCTCGCGTCTCTGTTCGCCGACTTCGGCATGATTCTTTTTGCTCTGATCCTGGTCCTGCTCAACGGTTTTTTCGTTGCCGCAGAGTTCGCCATGGTCAAGCTGCGCTCGACCCGGGTCGAAGCCATCGCCCACAAGAACGGCTGGCGCGGGCAGATCCTGCGCACCGTGCACAGCCAGCTCGATGCCTACCTTTCGGCCTGCCAGCTGGGTATCACCCTGGCCTCCCTGGGCCTGGGCTGGGTCGGCGAGCCGGCCTTCGCCCACCTGCTGGAGCCACTGCTGGGTGCGGTGGGGGTCAACTCCCCGGAAGTGATCCGCGGCGTGTCGTTCTTTACCGCGTTCTTCATCATTTCCTACCTGCACATCGTGGTCGGCGAGCTGGCGCCCAAGTCCTGGGCGATCCGCAAGCCCGAGCTGCTGTCGCTGTGGACCGCGGTGCCGCTGTACCTGTTCTACTGGCTGATGTACCCGGCCATCTACCTGCTCAACGCCAGCGCCAACACCATTCTGCGCATCGCCGGCCAGGGCGAGCCCGGCCCGCACCACGAGCACCACTACAGCCGTGAAGAACTCAAGCTGATCCTGCACTCCAGCCGCGGCCAGGACCCCAGCGACCAGGGCATGCGCGTGCTGGCCTCGGCCGTGGAAATGGGCGAACTGGAAGTGGTGGACTGGGCCAACTCCCGGGAAGACCTGATCAGCGTCGAATTCAACGCGCCGCTCAAGGAAATCCTCGCCCTGTTCCGCCGCCACAAGTTCAGCCGCTACCCCGTCTACGACAGCGAGCGCAACGAGTTCGTCGGCCTGCTGCACATCAAGGACCTGCTGCTGGAACTGGCGGCCCTGGACCACATTCCCGAGTCGTTCAACCTGGCCGAGCTGACCCGCCCGCTGGAGCGCGTGTCGCGGCACATGCCGCTGTCGCAGTTGCTGGAGCAGTTCCGCAAGGGCGGTTCGCACTTCGCCCTGGTGGAAGAAGCCGACGGCAAGGTGATCGGCTACCTGACCATGGAAGACGTGCTGGAAGTGCTGGTGGGCGACATCCAGGACGAACACCGCAAGACCGAGCGCGGCATCCTCGCCTATCAGCCGGGCAAGCTGCTGGTGCGCGGTGACACCCCGCTGTTCAAGGTCGAGCGCCTGCTGGGCATCGACCTGGACCATATCGAAGCCGAAACCCTCGCCGGCCTGGTGTACGAAACCCTGAAACGGGTGCCGGAAGAGGAAGAAGTGCTGGAAGTCGAAGGCCTGCGCATCATCATCAAGAAGATGAAAGGGCCGAAGATCATCCTGGCCAAGGTGCTGATGCTGGATTGACGGGCCCCTCGGCCCGTTCGCCGGCACGCCGGCGCCTACAGCAGCGGGTCATTTCTTGCCCAGGGCAAAATTCGGCAGATCCCCCAGCGGCTGGTTGAACTGATAGGGAATCGACACCAGCCCCAGCCCGGTATTGCGCTGCACCACGAAATGCAGGTGCGGCCCGCTGCTGTTGCCGGTGTTGCCCGACAACCCCAGCGGGCTGCCCACCGCCACCCGCTGCCCTTCCCGCACACTCACCGAACCTTGCTTGAGGTGCAGGTACACGCCCATGGTGCCGTCGTCGTGCAGCACCCGGACGAAGTTGCCCGCCGGGTTGTCGCCCCGCCCGTTCTGGGCGTTCTCGGTCTTGACCACCACCCCGCCACGCGCAGCAATGATCGGCGTGCCCACCGGCATGGCGATGTCCATTGCGTATCGGCTCCTGGGCCCGAAATGGCTGTATTGGCCATTGGCCCCCTGGGTCAGGCGAAACGGCCCGCCGCGCCAGGGCAGCGGGTAGCGATAGGCCTGGGCGGCGCCTGCCGGGTCGCCCAGGGAATAACGGAACCTGGGGACATAGCTCAAGGGCTGGTCGGCACGAGTCGCCGTGAGCAGCGCCAGACGCTGCCTGCTGCGGGCCGGCAGCACCTGGCGAATCGGCTGCCCGGGCGCGCCACTGACATTGTTCAGCCCGGTAAAACCCAGCTCGATCTGCACCGGGGCGTACAGGTCATTGCGCACATACAGCGCCTCCACACCCTTGTGCTTGTGGATATCCAGGCGCACCTGGTGCTCCAGGTGCTCTTCCATGCGGTCGTGAAACACGAACGCCTGGGCTCCCGGCGCAGGCCGATCGCTGTAGGACACCACGCCATCGGCGTCGACGGATTTGTAGACGGTCATCGCCGCCAGCGAGGTGGCCAGCAGGGACAGTCCGCACAACAGCAGCAGGCGCACAAGCATTGGGCAGCCTCTTGGCAGGTTATGCAGGCACGCTAACAGCCGGATATGGAGCTTGTGTGAATCAGGCCGGGGCCAGAGGGTGCGGGCCCGACGCGTCGAAATGGATATCCACCCCCAGTTGCGCGGCCTCCGACAGGTTGACCAGGGCATCGAGGGAGAACTTGTTGATCTTGCCGCTGAGCACGTCATTGAGGCGTGGCTGGGAGATGTTGAGGCGCTTGGCCGCCTCCTTCTGCGATACCCCCCAGGCTTGCACGGTCTTGCCCAGTTCAAGCATCAACTTGGCCCGCAGGCGCATGTTGGCGGCCTCCTGGGGCGTGGCTTCAAGGGCGTCCCAGACGCTGGCAAAGCGCTGGTTGATCGGTTGGTCAGTCATGGCGTGAACCTGCTTCTTGATATCTGGCACGAGCCAGCTCGATATCCCGCGCTTCGGTCTTGCGGGTGGTCTTGCGCACCGCGTGCAGCACATAGATGGCTGCGGGCCGCCTGACCACATAGAACACCCGAAACGCCCCTGAATCCTCATGGATCCTGATTTCGAAAACGCCCGGACCGATGGTTTTCACCGACCTGCAATCGTAGGGCTGTTCCCCCTGCTGCAGCAGATCCAGCTGGTAACCGGCGGCCCGGCGGGCATCTTCGGGGAACGCCCGGAGATCCCGCAGCGCGCTCCCGACAAACACCACATCCTTGTGCCTGGGCATCGAACCTCTCCTGTGAATGACCAGGAACAAGGCTAATCAACATGGCCAGGAGCGACCGCGCCGGGTTGTTTCAAGGCATGGCCGCAAGCGCTGAAAGACACGGAGCGCTCTGTGCAATCTATATCCAAACAGATATAAATCAAGGACAAAAAGATCAATCGGACGTACGGCAGAACGTATCGAGGGGTACGGCGAAGGCCTTGTGGCCTGAGGGTTACGGCCTAGGTTGCGAGTGGTTCGCTCGATAGCGGGATGGTGCAGCAGGCCCTCTCAGCGCAAGGCAAAAATCCGCAACGGGAAAAGTGTTTTCCGCAGATTTCCGCAGCTTTGATCCTCGTAGGAGCCGGCTTGCCGGCGAAGAGACCCGCAAGCCTTGTGTTGCTCTTGTGGACGCTTTCGCTGGCAAGCCAGCTCCTACGAAGCGGACTGGGAGGATCAGGCGCCGGGAACGAAGTGCTTCTGCGCGGTACCGCGGGCGATCAGACGCGAGATGTAGTCGAGCTTCTGCGCGTCCTGGTCGACGAAACGGAAGGTCAGTTGCAGCCACTCGCTGTCTGGCTTGGGCTCCAACGCCACCACCGCATGCAGGTAGCCATTGAGCCGTGCCACTTCGGCGTTGTCGCCCTGCTCCAGGTCCAGCACCGCGCTTTCCAGCACCTGGGGCAGGCTGTCGGTACGCTTCACCACCAGCAACGCTTCCTTGATGCTCAGGGCCTTGATCACGCACTGCTGATTGCCGCTGGACAGGCGCAACTGGCCCTGGCCCCGACCGCCACTGGCCGCTGTCGCGGGCGCCGGAGCCTTGACCGGAGGGCTGTTGAGCAAGCCGCGCGCCGGCGCTGCGGCTGCAGGGGCCGGTGCAGGGGCCGCAGCCGCCGGTTTGGCGAACGGATTGACCGGAGCCGAAGCCGCCCCCACCACCGCCGGCTTGCCACCGGTCAGGGCGCTCAGGGAGTCATTGCCGAAAGCCGAGTTCATCTTGGTCGGAGCGCTGTTCATCAAGGTGTCGAGCTTGCCGACCTTGTTCAGCGCCTGCTTGACCTTGGTCAGCAGCTGTTCGTTGGTGAAAGGCTTGCTCACATAACCGGACACCCCGGCCTGGATCGCCTGCACCACGTTTTCCTTGTCGCCACGGCTGGTGACCATGACGAAGGGCATGGCTTTGAGCGCCTCTTGCCCACGGCACCAGGTCAGCAGCTCAAGGCCGGACATTTCCGGCATCTCCCAGTCGCACAGGACCAGGTCGAAGGCTTCGCGGGCGAGCATCGCCTGGGCCTTCTTGCCGTTGATCGCGTCTTCGATCTTGATGCCAGGGAAGTAGTTGCGCAGGCACTTCTTCACCAGGTCACGAATGAACGAAGCGTCGTCCACCACCAACACACTTACCTTACTCATCGACCACCCCTTTAAAAATCCCGGCAAGCATAACGCTGGCTGATGGCACTTTGCCAAAACTCTTCAGTCACGCCGGGACTTTTCGTTCGCGGGTGCTGCTTTTCAAATGTGAGGGACCCAAACAAAAACGCCCGGCCAAAGGGCCGGGCGCTCTTCTCGGGCACTCTTACTTATCGTCAGCTTGATCCGGAACATTAGCGGATTCGCCACTTGTGCCTTCAACTTCTTCCTTCATGCGCTTGAGTCCCAGATGGCGTACATCGGTGCCGCGCACCAGGTAAATCACCAGCTCGGAAATGTTGCGCGCGTGATCGCCTATCCGCTCCAGCGAGCGCAGCACCCAGATAATGCTCAGGACCCGCGAGATAGAGCGCGGGTCTTCCATCATGTAGGTGGCCAGCTCGCGCAACGCGGTCTTGTATTCGCGGTCGATGATCTTGTCGTACTGGGCCACGGAAAGTGCCAGGTCGGCATCGAAGCGGGCAAACGCGTCGAGGGCGTCGCGCACCATGTTGCGCACCTGGTCGCCGATGTGCCGCACTTCCACGTAGCCGCGCGGGGCCTCGCCCTCTTCGCACAGCTGGATGGCCCGACGGGCGATCTTGGTGGCTTCGTCGCCGATGCGCTCCAGGTCGATCACCGACTTGGAGATGCTGATGATCAAGCGCAGGTCGGAGGCCGCCGGCTGGCGACGGGCGAGGATACGCAGGCATTCCTCGTCGATGTTGCGCTCCATCTGGTTGATCTGGTCGTCGATCTCGCGCACCTGCTGGGCCAGGCCGGAATCAGCCTCGATCAGCGCGGTGACCGCGTCGTTGACTTGCTTCTCCACCAGCCCGCCCATGGCCAGCAGGTGGCTGCGCACCTCTTCCAGCTCGGCATTGAACTGTTGGGAGATGTGATGGGTTAACCCTTCCTTCGAAATCATGGTTTGCTCCGCAAAAGCTGTGAGCTGCAAGCTACAAGCTGCAAGCTATCTATGTCGTTACCCTGAACCGCTCTCACTTGCCGCTTGAAGCTTGCGGCTTGCAGCTGCTTTCTAGCCGTAACGCCCGGTGATGTAGTCTTCGGTCTGCTTCTTCGCCGGGTTGGTGAACAGCGTGTCGGTGTCACCGAACTCCACCAGTTTGCCCATGTACATGAACGCGGTGTAGTCGGAAACCCGCGCCGCCTGCTGCATGTTGTGGGTCACGATGACGATGGTGAACTTGGACTTGAGCTCGTAGATCAGCTCCTCGACCTTCAGGGTCGAGATCGGGTCCAGGGCCGAGCAGGGTTCGTCCAGCAGCAGCACTTCCGGCTCCACGGCGATGGTGCGGGCAATCACCAGACGCTGCTGCTGACCGCCGGACAGGCCCAGGGCCGAATCATGCAGGCGGTCCTTGACCTCGTCCCACAACGCCGCGCCCTTGAGCGCCCATTCCACGGCCTCGTCGAGCACGCGCTTCTTGTTGATGCCCTGGATGCGCAAGCCGTAGACCACGTTTTCATAGATGGTCTTGGGGAACGGGTTGGGCTTCTGGAACACCATGCCGACCCGGCGACGCAGCTCGGCCACGTCTTCGCCCTTGCGGTAGATGTTGTTGCCGTAGAGGTTGATCGCCCCCTCTACGCGGCAGCCGTCCACCAGGTCGTTCATGCGGTTGAAGGTCCGCAGCAGGGTCGACTTGCCGCAGCCGGACGGGCCGATGAAGGCGGTCACGCGCTGCTTGGGGATGTTCATGCTGACGTCGAACAGCGCTTGTTTCTCGCCGTAGAACAGGCTCAGACCGGGCACTTCGATGGCCACGGTTTCCTGTTCCAGGCTCAGGCTCTGCTTGTCGCGGCCCAGGGCGGACATGTTGATGCCATGGGAATGGGTTTCGTGTTGCATGGTCTCACTCCGTTCGTAGCTGCAAGCTTTTAGCTGCAAGCCGCAAGTTAGGGCAAAGCGGCGCTCCGCCTGGAGCTTGCCGCTTATGGCTTAAAGCTTGAGTGTTAGCTGTCCAGCGCCTTGTATTTCTCGCGCAGGTGGTTACGGATCCACACGGCCGACAGGTTCAGGGTGGCGATCACCAGCACCAGCAGCAGCGCGGTGGCGTAGACCAAAGGCCGCGCGGCCTCGACGTTGGGGCTCTGGAAGCCGACGTCGTAGATGTGGAAGCCCAGGTGCATGATCTTCTGGTCCAGGTGCAGGTACGGGTAGTTGCCGTCCAGCGGCAGCGACGGCGCCAGTTTCACCACGCCCACCAGCATCAGCGGCGCCACTTCACCCGCGGCGCGGGCCACCGCGAGGATCATCCCGGTCATCATCGCCGGGCTGGCCATCGGCAGGACGATCTTCCACAGCGTCTCGGCCTTGGTCGCACCCAGGGCCAGGGACCCTTCGCGCACGGTGCGGGGAATTCGCGCCAGGCCTTCCTCGGTGGCCACGATCACCACCGGCACCGCCAGCAGCGCCAGGGTCAGGGACGCCCAGAGCAGGCCCGGGGTGCCGAAGGTCGGCGCCGGCAGGGCCTCGGGGAAGAACAGCCGGTCCACGGAACCGCCCAGCACGTAGACGAAGAAGCCCAGGCCGAACACCCCGTAGACGATGGCCGGAACCCCCGCCAGGTTGTTCACGGCGATGCGGATCACCCGGGTCAGGGTGTTCTGCTTGGCGTATTCGCGCAGGTAGACCGCCGCCAGCACGCCGAACGGGGTGACGATCATGGCCATGATCAGGGTCATCATCACGGTGCCGAAGATCGCCGGGAAGATCCCGCCTTCGGTGTTGGCTTCACGGGGGTCGTCGCTGAGGAATTCCCAGACCTTGCTGAAGTAGAAGCCGATCTTGGTGAAGGTGCCCATGGCATTCGGCTGGTAGGCGTGCACCACCTTGCCCAGGCCGATCTCGATTTCCTTACCGTTGGCATCGCGAGCGGTCAGGCTGTCACGGTTGAACTGGGCGTGCAGGTCGCTCAGGCGCGCCTCGATCTCCTGGTAACGGGCATTGAGTTCGGCGCGCTCGGCGTCCATGTCGGCCTGGGCGGCGGCGTTCATCTTGCCGTCCAGTTCCAGCTTGCGACCGTGCAGGCGGATGCGTTCCAGACCGGCGTTGATCGCGCCGATGTCGGATTTTTCCAGGGTCTTGAGCTGGGCCGCCAGCTGGTTCACCCGGTTGATCCGCGCTTGCAGCTCGGGCCAGGCAGCCTCGCCTTCGGCGATCACCTTGCCGCTTTCCTTGACGTTGACCAGGTAGCCGTAGAAGTTGCCCCACTCACGGCGCTCGATGGCCATCAGCTCTTTCGGGTAGCTCTGGTTGGTCAGCCACTCGCCGACGATCCAGGTGAAATCGTTGCCGTTCAGGTCACGGTTGCCGACCTTGATCAGCTCCCGGGTCATGAACTCCGGGCCCTGGTCGGGCACCGGCAAACCGGCGCTCTTCAGGCGTGCCCGGGGCACTTCTTCCTTCTGCACCACTTCACCGATGACCAGGTGGTTGGCCTGGCCCGGCACGTCATAGCTGGCGTGCACCAGGTCGGCCGGCCAGAAGTGGCCGAGGCCGCGCACGGCGATCACCGCCAGCAGGCCGATGGTCATGATGACCGCGATGGACACCGCGCCACCGCTGATCCAGACGCCCGGGGCGCCGCTCTTGAACCAGTCTTTTAGGGAGTTCTGTTTCACAGACTTCTACCTTTCTTAAAGCGACGAGTATTTCTTGCGCAGACGCTGACGAATCAGCTCGGCGAGGGTGTTCATGACGAAGGTGAACAGCAGCAGCACCAGCGCCGAGAGGAACAGCACGCGGTAGTGGCTGCCGCCGACTTCCGATTCGGGCATTTCCACCGCGACGTTGGCGGCCAGGGTGCGCAGGCCTTCGAACAGGTTCATTTCCATGACCGGGGTGTTGCCGGTGGCCATCAGCACGATCATGGTCTCGCCCACGGCGCGGCCCATGCCGATCATCAGCGCCGAGAAAATCCCCGGGCTGGCGGTGAGGATCACCACCCGCGTCATGGTCTGCCACGGCGTGGCGCCTAGGGCCAGGGAGCCCAGGGTCAGGCCGCGGGGCACGCTGAACACGGCGTCTTCGGCGATCGAGTAGATGTTCGGGATCACCGCAAAGCCCATGGCCAGGCCGACCACCAGGGCGTTGCGCTGGTCGTAGGTGATGCCTAAGTCATGGGAGATCCACATGCGCATGTCGCCGCCGAAGAACCAGTTCTCCATGAACGGGCTCATGTACAGCGAGAGGAAGCCCACCAGGATGATCACCGGGATCAGGATCGCGCTCTCCCAGCCGTCCGGCACTTTCAGGCGCAGCGACTCGGGCAGGCGGCTCCAGGCGAAACCGGCCACCAGGATGCCGATCGGCAGCAGGAGCAGCAGGCTGAAGATGCCCGGCAAGTGGCCCTCGACATAAGGCGCGAGGAACAGGCCGGCGAAGAAGCCGAGGATCACCGTCGGCATCGCTTCCATCAGCTCGATCACCGGCTTGACCTTGCGGCGCATGCCCGGGGCCATGAAGTAGGCGGTGTAGATCGCCGCCGCCACCGCCAATGGCGCCGCCAGCAGCATGGCGTAGAACGCCGCCTTCAGGGTGCCGAAGGTCAGCGGCGACAGGCTCAGCTTGGGTTCGAAATCGGTGTTGGCCGCGGTGGATTGCCAGACGTATTTAGGCTCGTCGTAGTTCTCGTACCAGACCTTGCTCCACAGCGCGCTCCAGGACACTTCCGGGTGCGGGTTGTCCAGCAGCAGCGGTTGCAGCTTGCCGCCGGCCTCGACGATCACCCGGTTGGCCCGTGGCGACAGACCGAACAGGCCCTGTCCGTCCACCACCTGGTCCACCAGCAGAGTGCGATGGGCGGTGCTGTGGAACACCCCGAGCTTGCCGGCGGCGTCCAGGGCGACGAAGCCCTTGCGACGCTCTTCGGCGGTGATCTCAACGATGGGCGCGGTGCCCATCTGGAAGGTGCGGATCTGCTTCAGGCGCAGCTCGCCATCCGCATCGCGGGCCATGAACCACTGGGCCAGGCCGCCCTTGGAGGTGCCGATGATCAGCGAGATGCCACCCACCAGCTGGGTGCTGGCGGTGACTTCGGCATTGGCGTCGTCCAGCAGTTTGTAGCGACCGTTGAGGCTCTTGTCCCGCAGGCTGAACACGTCGGCCAGGGCCCGGCCATTGATCACATACAGCCATTGCTGGCGCGGATCGATGTACATCGCCTTGACCGGCTCGGTCATCTGCGGCAGCTCGATGCGGCTCTGCTCGCTGGTGACTTCGCCGGTCATCATGTTTTCTTCGCGGGTCAGCTTCAGCACATGCAACTGCGCCCCGGTGGAACCGGCGACGATCAGCGACGAATCGCTGGCATTGAGATTGACGTGCTCCAGGGCACCGCCCTGATCGTTCAGGGTGATCGGGGTTTCGCCGTAGGGGTACTCGATGGCTGGCGAGATGGTCTTCTTGCCGTCCGGGTAGCTGACCTTGTAGGTGTGGCGGAACACCAGGGCCTGGCCGTTGGACAGACCGACCACCACCAGCGGATTGCCGGGCTGGTCCTTGCCGATGGAGGTGACGCTGGCGCCCGCCGGGATCGGCAGGTCGACCTTGCGCAGCTCGGCGCCGCTGTCGATGTCGAAGAACAGCGCCTGGCCCTTGTCGGAGACGCGCATGGCCACCTGGTTCTGCTCTTCCAGGGAGAACATCAGCGGCTTGCCGGCGTCCTGCATCCAGGCGGGGGTCAGCGGGTCCTTGGCGGTCAGCTCGGCACCCTGGAACAGCGGCGCGACGACATAGGCGAGGAAGAAGAAGATCAGGGTGATCGCACCCAGTACGGCCAGGCCGCCCACCAGGACGTACCAGCGGGTCAGACGGTCTTTGAGCGCGCGGATACGGCGCTTGCGTTGCAGCTCAGGCGTATTGAAGTCAATGCGCTTGGGGGGAGAAGTCGTAGTCATGGTGGAGTTGGCCAGATCATTCATGCGCACACCCTAGCGATCCTGTATGACAGAAAGATGACAATGCAGTGACGCAACAAATCCGCCGCGTGGCAGCGCCGGCAGCGGACAGAAAATGAGGTAGTAAGAGCTGGCCGGTCGACGACCAGCGCCTTGAGCCCTGGTCGCCCTTGCGGGCGCTTTGGCTGGCAAGCGCAACGCCGCCCGGTCAGCTCCTACGGATACGACAGGGTCCGGGGACCGGACCCTTGTGCGGCGGCTTATGCGCCTTCTTTCAGGCCCAGGTCAGCCAGGGCCTTGGCGGCCACCTTGGCAGGCAGTGGGATGTAGCCGTCTTTGACCACCACTTCCTGACCCTGTTTGGACAGGACCAGTTTCACGAACTCGGCTTCCAGCGGGGCCAGAGGCTTGTTCGGGGCCTTGTTGACGTAGACGTAGAGGAAGCGCGACAGCGGGTACTTGCCGTTCAGGGCGTTTTCTTCGGTGTCTTCGATGAAGTCGCTGCTGCCTTTCTTGGCCAGGGCCACGGTCTTCACGCTGGCGGTCTTGTAGCCGATGCCCGAGTAGCCGATGCCGTTCAGCGAGGAGCTGATGGACTGCACAACGGACGCCGAGCCGGGTTGTTCGTTGACGTTAGGCTTGTAGTCGCCTTTGCACAGGGCTTCTTCCTTGAAGTAGCCGTAGGTGCCGGATACCGAGTTGCGACCGAACAGCTGGACCGGCTTGTTGGCCAGGTCGCCCTTCACGCCCAGGTCGCCCCAGGTCTTGACTTCTTCCTTGGCGCCGCACAGACGAGTCGAGGAGAAGATCGCGTCGACCTGTTCCATGGTCAGGTGCTGGATCGGGTTGTCCTTGTGCACGAACACTGCCAGGGCGTCCACGGCCACCGGGATAGCGGTTGGCTTGTAGCCGTACTTCTGCTCGAAGGCCGCCAGCTCGGTGTCCTTCATCTTGCGGCTCATTGGGCCCAGGTTGGAGGTGCCTTCGGTCAGCGCGGGTGGCGCGGTGGCGGAGCCGGCGGCCTGAATCTGAATGTTGACGTTCGGGTATTCTTTTTTGTAGTTCTCGGCCCACAGGGTCATCAGGTTCGCCAAGGTATCGGAACCGACGCTGGACAGGTTGCCCGACACACCAGTGGTCTTGGTGTAGCTCGGGATAGCAGGGTCAACAGCGGCAACCGCGTGGGCAGTCGCAACGCCAGCGGCGACAAAGGTCATTGCCGCCATCAAACGCTTCAGTTTCATGCCTTACTCCTAGCAGATAGGGTGTGTTAAGTCGGGGCCAAGTATCTGTAGGCCGTGTGAACACTCTATGTCCGGAATATGACAATTAGATGAAAGGCCAGCACTCCTGAACGGAGGCTGGCCTTTCTTTATACAGCGATAAAAAACTCTGTAGCCGCTGCCGCAGGCTGCGACCGACCCGCAGGGTCGCGACACTCTTCAGCGCCCAGCAGGGCCTGCGGCCCTGTCGCAGCCTGCGGCAGCGGCTACAAGCTGGCGGCGATCAGCGGCCCTTGGCCCACAGGTACAGGCCGACCAGCAGGCCGATGCCGCAGATGATCGCAACGTAATAGGCCGGGCCCATCGGGCTTTCCTTGAGCAACCAGGTCACCACCATTGGCGTCAGGCCGCCGAAGATCGCGTAGGCCAGGTTGTAGGAAAACGACAGGCCACTGAAACGCACCACCGCCGGGAACGCCTTGACCATCACATAAGGCACCGCGCCGATGGTGCCGACAAACAGACCGGTCAGGGCATACATCGGGAACAGCCACTGCGGGTTATCCAGCAAGCCGTGATAGAAGGTCCAGGAGGTGGCCAGCAGCAAGGCACTGCCGAACACGAACACCTTGCCAGCGCCGAAACGATCCGCCAGAACCCCGGAGATCACGCAGCCCAGGCTCAGGAACACAATGGCCAGGCTGTTGGCTTCCAGGGCAGTGATGGCCGGGAATTTATAGACCGTCTGCAGCACGGTGGGGGTCATCAGGATCACCACGATGATCCCGGCGGACAGCAGCCAGGTCAGCAGCATGGAAATCACGATGGCGCCGCGGTGATCGCGCAGCACCGCGCGCAGCGGCAGCTCTTCGGCCAGGGCCTTGCGCTGTTGCAGCTCGGCGAACACCGGGGTTTCGTGCAGCAGGCGGCGCAGGTACACCGAGAACAGGCCGAACACCCCGCCCAGCAGGAACGGGATCCGCCAGGCGTAGTCCGCCACTTCCACCGGGGTATAGATGCTGTTGATCGCCGTGGCCACCAGCGAGCCCAGGAGAATCCCGGCGGTCAGGCCCGACGTCAGGGTGCCGCAGGCATAGCCGATGTGCCGCTGCGGCACGTGTTCGGAAACGAAGACCCAGGCCCCGGGCACTTCGCCGCCAATGGCCGCGCCCTGGATCACCCGCATCAGCAACAGCAGGATCGGCGCCCACATGCCGATCTGCGCGTAGGTCGGCAAGAGGCCCATGATCAGGGTCGGCACCGCCATCATGAAGATGCTCAGGGTGAACATCTTCTTGCGCCCCAGCAGGTCGCCGAAGTGGGCCATGACGATCCCGCCCAGGGGACGAGCCAGGTAGCCGGCGGCGAAGATGCCGAAGGTCTGCATCAGGCGCAGCCACTCGGGCATGTCCGCCGGGAAGAACAGCTTGCCGACCACGGTGGCGAAGAACACGAAGATGATGAAGTCGTAGAACTCCAGCGCCCCGCCCAGGGCGGACAGGGACAAGGTCTTGTAGTCACTACGGGTCAGCGGACGGGCGGGTTGCGCAGATTGCGCGGCGCTCGCGGGCACAGTGGTCATGGCAAGGGCTTCTCTTATTAGTCGGTTCTGGAAGCCGCAACAGCGCTGGTTGGGGCCTGGCAGGTTCGGCACGATAGCAAATTGTTCGAATGCGTACACAGCGGCGCACAAATGACTCACAAATTTGCGAACTGAGTGGGTCGTCGCGGAGTCTATCGACCGATATACTCGCAAACCGCGGAGCGCAAAGCCGCTCCTGGCAAGGGTTGTTGTGCGAAAACGCTGCTGCGCGCCCCAGTCCCTGGACAGTGCCAGTCGATTTCGCAGAGTTTCCCTTTAGCACGCCTTGGAAAGAACGTGACGAACGCAGTGTGTTCGGGCTGAATCGTTTTTCCTGAAGACGGCTATTCACCTGAAGTACCCATGAAGCGTCACGGGTCAGAGGCCCCTCGCATGATAGAGCTCGAACAAGAAGATCCAATCCCGCAAGGCGACCTGGCCCTGCAAATCACCGCCTTGCCCCGTGAAACCAACGGCTTTGGCGATATTTTCGGCGGCTGGCTGGTGGCGCAGATGGACCTGGCGGGCACCGCCATGGCCAGCCGCGTCGCCGGTGGCCGGGTGGCCACGGTGGCCATCGACCGCATGGCGTTCCTGGTGCCGGTGGCCGTGGGCGCGCAGCTGTCCTTCTATACCCAGACCCTGGAAATCGGCCGCAGCTCGATCCAGATGATGGTCGAAGTGTGGAGCGACGACCCGTTGTCCAGCGAATGGCGCAAGGTCACCGAGGCGGTATTCGTGTTCGTCGCCATCGACGGCAGCGGCCGCACCCGCTCGGTTCCACCCCGCGCCCGTTAAACCTGGAGGCGGTCATGCGCGCCATGCCCGCCCAAACCTTGCGAACGAGAACAGCAGCATGCCTACGCCCCAGGTCGAAACCGTCAAACTGGATGAACTGAACTGCTGGCGCATCCGCCACGGTGACGCCGAACTGCTGGTGGCCCAGCAAGGTGCGCACATCCTCAGTTATCAGGTGGCTGGGCAACAGCCGCTGATCTGGCTCAACGACGAGGCCGTGTTCAAAAGCGGCAAGAGCATCCGCGCCGGGGTTCCGGTGTGCTGGCCCTGGTTCGGCAACCTGGCGCGCAACCCGCAAAGCGTGCAGGCCATGCGCCAAAGCGCTGAACCGGCACCGGCCCACGGCCTGGTGCGAGCCACCGACTGGGAGCTGCTGGGCATCGAAAGCCAGGGCGACAGCCTGCTGGTGGAACTGCGCCTGCCCTGCCCCGCTGACGGTTTTCCCGGCTGGCCCCATACAGTGGAACCGCGCCTGAGCATCCGCCTCGACCAGCAACTGCACATCAGCCTCAGCAGCCACAACCTGGGTACTGAAAGCGTGAGCATCAGCCAGGCGCTGCACAGCTATTTCGCCGTCAGTGATGTGCGCAATGTGCAGGTCGAAGGCCTGGACGGGCTGAGCTACATCGAAACCCTGGAAGACTGGACCACCAAGGTCCAGCAAGGTGCCCTGCACTTTAGCGGCGAGACTGATCGCATCTACCTGAACGTCCCGGCGCAGCTGGAGATCGTCGACCCCGAGTGGCAACGACGGATTCGCCTGACCAGCGCAGGCTCGCGCACCGCGGTGATCTGGAACCCCTGGATCGACCGCGCCGCGCAGTTCAGCGACATGGCCGACGACGGCTGGCAGCGCATGCTGTGCATCGAGACCGCCAACGTGATGGACGACATCGTCACCCTGGCCCCCGGCGCCCGCCACACCCTGAGCGTGAGCATCGGCGCCGCCCCGCTCTGACCCACGATTGCGCTGATGGGCCCTGTGTTCAGGCTGGGCGTGGCGAGGGAGCTTGCTCCCGCTGGAAGGCGCAGCCTTCCCAAGTCCTGAATCCGCGGTCTGTCAGGCAGAACGCGTACTCAGGTCTTGCGGCCGCTACGCGCCCGAGCGGGAGCAAGCTCCCTCGCCACAACAGCCCTCCTGGCCCCAAATTCCTGGCTAATCCCCTCAGTCCCGCTACAGGTCGGATTCCTGCACCACCCGCACCTTCGCCGCATCCAGGGCGTAGGCCGCGTCAGCCAGGTCATTGCTGACCTTCTCGATCTTCAGGGTCCCGGTCACCCACAGCGGCGTGTAGATATCGTCCAGCTTCACGCCCTTGGGAAAGCGCACCAGCACCAGCTGGTTGGGCGGCGGTGGCGGCACGTGGATGCAGGCACCCGGGTACGGCACCAGGAAGAACAGCGTGCTGCGGCCCTTGGCATCGGCTTCCAGCGGCACCGGGTAGCCGCCCAGGCGGATCTGCTTGTCGTTCATCGCCGGCACGGTCTTGGTGGAATACATCACCGCCGGCAAGCCCTTGCTCTGCTTCAGGCCGCCCTTGTCGGTGAAGGTGCCGTTGGCCTCGGGGGAGTTGTGGTCGATTTCCGGCATCTGCTCCAGGGCCTTCTGGTCCGACTTGGGCATCAGCTCCAGCCAGTCGGTTTCCGGCAGTTCGCCAGCGTGGGCCAGGCCGCAGCCCAGCAGAACAAAGGTCAATAGAAGACGGCGCATGAGAGGCTGGCTCGGTCAAAAAGGAAGGACGGAAAAACCCGGGCATTCTAGTGCCCAAACCGTCGGCTGCGTTGAAGTTTCAGATGAAGAAAAGGGCTCCCCTCTGCCCGAGCGGCAGAGGGGGCTTGCAGGGGGAATCAGCTTTTCTTGATAAAGCCGTAGATCACCAGCAGGACGATCGCGCCCACCAGCGCACCGATGAAACCGGCACCCTGGCCCGCATGGTAGATACCCAGCGCCTGACCGCCATAAGTGGCCGCCAGCGAACCGCCGATACCCAGCAGGATGGTCATGATCCAGCCCATGCTGTCGTCTCCCGGCTTGAGGAAACGCGCCAGCAGACCAACGATCAAGCCGATGAAAATGGTTCCGATAATGCCCATGGCTGTTCCTCTGTAAGGGGGGATCAAGCCAAAGCCTAGTCAGCGCTCTGGCCTCCCGCTATCAGAGAACGGCGGGAAACGAAGGTTCCCGCCAGCCGGTGGATTTGTTACTCGGCGATCAGCGCTTGCACCTTGAGGATCTGCGCTTGCAGGGTCGCCTGATCGGCGCAACGCAGGTTGGCGTGGCCGACCTTGCGCCCGGCCTTGAAGGCCTTGCCGTAGTGATGCAGGTGGCAGTCGTCGATGGCGATGACCTGGTCCACCGGCGGCACCTGGCCGATGAAGTTGATCATCGCGCTCTCGCCGACCTTGGCCGTGGAGCCCAGGGGCAGGCCGGCCACCGCCCGCAGGTGGTTTTCGAACTGGCTGCACTCGGCGCCTTCGGTGGTCCAGTGCCCGGAGTTGTGCACCCGCGGGGCGATCTCGTTGGCCTTGAGGCCACCGTCGACTTCGAAGAACTCGAAAGCCATCACGCCGACATAATCCAGCTGCTTGAGCACGCGGCTGGAGTAGTCCTCGGCCAGAGCCTGCAGCGGGTGATCGCTGCTGGCCACCGACAGGCGCAGGATGCCGCTGTCGTGGGTGTTGTGCACCAGCGGGTAGAAACGGGTTTCCCCGTCACGGGCACGCACGGCGATCAGCGAGACTTCGCCGGTGAACGGCACGAAGCCTTCCAGCAGGCAAGGCACGCTGCCCAGTTCGGCGAAGGTGCCGGCAACGTCGGCGGCGCTGCGCAGGACCTTCTGGCCCTTGCCGTCGTAACCCAGGGTGCGGGTCTTGAGCACGGCCGGCAGGCCGATGCGCGCCACGGCGGCGTCGAGATCCGCCTGGGACTGGATGTCGGCGAACTCGGGGGTGGGAATCCCCAGGTCCTTGAACATGCTCTTCTCGAACCAGCGATCGCGGGCGATGCGCAAGGCTTCGGCGCTCGGGTAGACCGGCACGAACTGCGAAAGGAAGGCCACGGTTTCCGCCGGCACGCTCTCGAATTCGAAGGTCACCAGGTCCACTTCATCGGCCAGCTGGCGCAGGTGGTCCTGGTCGCCGTAGTCGGCCCGCAGGTGTTCGCCCAGGGCAGCGGCACAGGCGTCCGGCGCCGGGTCGAGGAAAGCGAAGTTCATTCCCAGCGGAGTCCCCGCCAGGGCCAACATGCGGCCCAACTGGCCGCCACCGATTACACCGATCTTCATCGTCAACAACCTCAGGCGACGCGCGGGTCTGGATTGTCCAGAACGCTGTCTGTCTGTTCAGCACGGAATTTTTTCAGCACCGCATGAAACTGCGGGTGCTTGGCGCCCAGGATGCTCGCCGAGAGCAGGGCCGCGTTGATCGCGCCGGCCTTGCCGATGGCCAGGGTGGCCACGGGGATGCCGGCGGGCATCTGCACGATGGACAGCAGCGAATCCACGCCCGAGAGCATCGACGACTGCACCGGCACGCCCAGCACCGGCAGGTGGGTCTTGGCCGCGCACATGCCCGGCAAGTGCGCCGCGCCGCCGGCACCGGCGATGATCACCTCGATGCCACGCGCCTCAGCCTCTTCGGCGTACTGGAACAGCAGGTCCGGGGTGCGGTGAGCGGACACCACCTTCACCTCGTAAGGGATGCCGAGCTTTTCCAGCATATCGGCGGTGTGGCTAAGGGTGGACCAATCGGACTTGGAGCCCATGATCACGCCAACCAGTGCACTCATCGTCGTGCCTCTTCTCTCTGGGCGCCCGCAGGCGCGTCAAAAACAACAAGCCACGCGAAAATGCGTGGCTTGACTGTACGAATTATGGCCGGACGAACCGGCCGAAGGCCGCGCAGTATACCGAAAAAGCCGCGCTAAACGCACTTTCGCCGACCATCTGTCGAACAAAGTATTTCCGGCGCAAAACCCCGGTTTTATTGACTCCCAGGTCAATCCCGTACCCCTCGTAGGCGCTGGCTTGCCAGCGAACAGGCCAGCCCTGCGATCACCACCCTCCCGACCGACGCGTTCGCCGACAAGCCGGCTCCTACGTGGCCGCGGCTTGTGCGGCGGCGCCTTCCAGCTTGCGCCAGAGCAAACGCACGTTGGCCTTGCGCACCAGGGCGCAGCGGTACAGGCGGATCTCCAGCGGCACATGCCATTGCGCGCCGCCGCACACCACCAGCTCGCCCCGGGCCAGCTCGGCCCGCACGCTCAACTGCGGCACCCAGGCAATGCCCAACCCTTCCAGGGCCATGCTTTTAAGGCTGTCGGCCATGGCAGTTTCATAGACCGTGGTGAATCGCAGGTTGCGCTGGCGCAGCAGCAGGTTCACCGAACGCCCGAGAAAGGCCCCGGCGCTGTAGGCCAGCAGCGGCACACTGGATTCCCCTTCCAGGTCGAACAGCGGCTTGCCCTGGGGGTTGGCGGCGCACACCGGCAGCATCTCGGTGTGCCCCAGGTGCAGCGAAGGGAAGATTTCCGAGTCCATCTGCAAGGCCGCGTCCGGGTCATAGAAGGCCAGCATCAGGTCGCAGCCGCCTTCGCGCAGGGCGTGCACCGCGTCACCGACGTTGGTGGCCACCAGCCGCGTGGCGATGTTCAGCCCTTCATTGCGCAGTTGCGCGATCCAGCGCGGGAAGAAGCCCAGCGCCAGGGAGTGAGCCGCCGCCACCTGCATCACCTCGCCCTGGCCACCTTCCAGATGATGCAGGTGACGCACCACCTCGCCGAGCTGTTCGACCACGGTGCGCGCGGTGACCAGGAACAGCTGCCCCGCCGCCGTCAGTTCCACCGGCGTGCGCGAGCGGTTGACCAGGGTCAGGCCCAGGGCCGCTTCCAGGCTGCGAATGCGCCGGCTGAAGGCCGGCTGGGTCACGAAACGTCGCTCGGCAGCCTGGGAAAAGCTGCGGGTGGCGGCCAGGGCACTGAAGTCCTCGAGCCATTTGCTTTCCAGATTCATCACGTCCTCCCGGACACGCACCATTTTAGGTCACACGCTCGCCGGCAAAGCGGCGTCACACCGGCATTATGCCGAATATGCATAGCCCAGTGTTTAACAGCATTGGCCCAAAAATTCCCTTCGGCCTAGGATTCGCAGCGTTCCCGGCACAGACCGGGTCCCTAACGAGATGATCTCCGTCATGTCCTCCGCTGCATCTTTCCGCACAGAAAAAGACCTGCTTGGCGTACTCGAAGTACCGGCTCAAGCGTATTACGGCATCCAGACCCTGCGAGCGGTGAACAACTTCCGCCTCTCCGGCGTTCCGATTTCGCACTACCCAAAACTGGTCGTGGCCCTGGCAATGGTCAAGCAGGCAGCTGCTGACGCCAACCGCGAACTGGGTCATCTGAGCGAAGCCAAGCATGCCGCCATCAGCGAGGCCTGTGCCCGCCTGATCCGCGGCGACTTCCACGAAGAGTTCGTGGTGGACATGATTCAAGGCGGCGCTGGCACTTCCACCAACATGAATGCCAACGAAGTCATCGCCAACATCGCGCTGGAGGCCATGGGCCACAGCAAGGGCGAATACCAGTACCTGCACCCGAACAACGACGTGAACATGGCGCAGTCCACCAACGACGCCTACCCGACCGCGATCCGCCTGGGTCTGCTGCTGGGTCACGACGCCCTGCTGGCCAGCCTCGACAGCCTGATCCAGTCGTTCGCCGCCAAGGGTGACGAATTCAGCCACGTCCTGAAAATGGGCCGTACCCAGCTGCAAGACGCCGTGCCGATGACCCTCGGCCAGGAATTCAAGGCCTTCGCCACCACCCTGGGTGAAGACCTGGCTCGCCTGAAGACCCTGGCGCCGGAAGTGCTGACCGAAGTCAACCTGGGCGGCACCGCCATCGGCACCGGCATCAACGCCGACCCGCGCTACCAGGCCCTGGCCGTACAACGCCTGGCCACCATCAGCGGCCAGCCGCTGGTTCCGGCCGCCGACCTGATCGAAGCCACCTCCGACATGGGCGCCTTCGTGCTGTTCTCCGGCATGCTCAAGCGCACCGCGGTCAAGCTGTCGAAGATCTGCAACGACCTGCGCCTGCTGTCCAGCGGCCCACGCACCGGCATCAACGAAATCAACCTGCCAGCGCGTCAGCCCGGCAGCTCGATCATGCCTGGCAAGGTCAACCCGGTGATCCCGGAAGCGGTCAACCAAGTGGCGTTCCAGATCATCGGCAACGACCTGGCCCTGACCATCGCGGCCGAAGGCGGCCAGCTGCAACTGAACGTGATGGAGCCGTTGATCGCCTTCAAGATCTTCGACTCGATCCGCCTGCTGCAACGCGCCATGGACATGCTGCGCGAGCACTGCATCACCGGCATCACCGCCAACGAAACCCGTTGCCGCGAACTGGTGGAGCACTCCATCGGCCTGGTCACCGCGCTGAACCCGTACATCGGCTATGAAAACGCCACCCGTATCGCCCGCATCGCCCTGGAAAGTGGCCGTGGCGTACTGGAACTGGTGCGCGAAGAAGGCCTGCTGGACGACGCCATGCTCGACGACATCCTGCGTCCGGAAAACATGATTGCCCCGCGCCTGGTTCCGCTGAAAGCGTAACCGCCGCGCCCCCGAAACATGCAACACCGCTCACCAGGTTGAGGGACTAGACACCTCTCACCTTTTGAGGGCTTGGAGATACGTCTCCAGGCCCTTTTTTTTGCCTGCTGTTTTTGCCTGCCGTTGAAATCGCTGCGCCCGCTGCGCGGCCGATCGCAGCCTGCGGCAGCGGCTACACCCCCAACCTGAACTGCGGCCGCCACCTCTTTGTAGCCGCTGCCGAGCCCGCGAGGCTGCGAACGGCACCGCAGGGGCCGCAAAACCTGCCAGCACACTCTGCCTGCCCGACCCCACTCGCACATTCAACAAAGCCCCTATCCCCCTGCCCAGCACCCGATTTGTCAGGGAATACCGTCCAGTGCCGGAGCCGTTTCGCTTTGTTTTGTAGGGCAAATCCGAGAGAATCCCCCACGCCTTTGAGCGCCTTGTACCCCTTCGAACGATCAGGCAGTCTCCCGGTGCCGCTGCCAAATCAGCGGCCCGGATGTGGAAGTCTGGGATAAAGGACGTGCAGTCGTCTCATTCGAACACCCTTGCCGATGCGGCTTGGGTGAACTCGATCTATGGCGGCTGTGCGTAGGGCACCTTCGGGTGCGCCGGTTCCTTTAGCCCGGTCTTCCACACCTGCGCACGGCTGCCACCCTCTCATGTGGAAGTGAGATCCGGCGGTTTCTTAAATTGCTAAAGGAACCAGTCTCATGAAAAAGCTCGTCCCCGACCCACCTCTTCAAACCGATCATCCACGCCGCGACCCGGAGCTGGACCGCGCCAACGCCAACCTGCTGGCCGCCTTGCACGGCACCCGCCATCGCCCCTTCGGCCTGCGCGACGCCCAGGGCCACCCGCTGTTTGCCGTACAGCCCGAGGTGAATGCCGAAGACGCGCTGATGCACGTTTCCTTGCTGCTCAAATGCGCCGAAGAGGTGTCCGATGAAATCACCGAACGGGCCAGCGGCATCGAGCGCGGGCTGATCTGGTCCATGGTGCATTCCGTGGAAATGGCCCGCGCCGTGGTGGACGCCCTGCTCGACGGCGCCCGCCCCGGCCCCTGACGCAACCTGTAGCCGCTGCCGAGCCCGCGAGGCTGCGACAAGGTCCGCAGGACCTTCAGCGATCTTGAGAACCCTGCGTCCCTTCGGGCCGTTCGCAGCCTGCGGCAGCGGCTACACCCCCAACCTGAACTGCGACCGCCACCTCTTTGTAGCCGCTGCCGAGCCTGCGAGGCTGCGAAAAGGTCCGCAGGACCTTCAGCGACCTTGAGACCCCTGCGTCCCTTCGGGCCGTTTGCAGCCTGCGGCAGCGGCTACAGGTTTTGCTCGGCACGGTGGATAATCAGCCTCCCGCCGCCACCGGCAATGACGACCAAGGCACCCTGTCGATGGACCCGACGCACACCCAAGCTCTGCAACAGCTACGCAAGCTGATCCCCATCGGCCTGCGCCATGCCCAGGCCCTGCTCGCCCGCTGCGCCAATAATCCGCAGCAAGCCGCCGAACTGTACAAATCCGAGCTGCTGCAAGTGCTGGTAGAAAAGTCCGGCTTGCCCCAAGAGCAAGCCCGGGAACACTTGCTCGCCGCCGCTTACGACCTGAACCGCGCCCTGCACGCTATAGAAGAAGCGCGCTTCACCCTGACCCAGCGCATTCTGCGCAAGCATCACCGGGACCCGGGCCAGGCCCTGGACCTGATCGCCCAAGCCATCGAAACCGCCGAGCACCTGCCCCGCCAGTACTGGCTGGATTTCGCGCGACTGGAGGCGCTGGCCCCGGCACCGCGCTGCTTCATGATCCTGCACGAGTGGCTGGCCTTCGAGGGCTGGGAAGGTTTCGACAGCGCCCTGCACTTTCACCTGTCCCAGGCCATCGCCCAATTGCGCCACCTGCAACTGGACGACCTGGCGGACACCCTGGAGCACGCCGATCAGCGCCAGCAGCAACTAAGAGCGACCCACGCCGAGAGCGAAAGCCCCACCGAGTTGAGCATGCGCATCAACCAGGACCCGCTGTTCAACCGCTACCAGGACCAATTCAACCAGCAGCGGCCGCAGCTGGAGCAACACCTGTATCAATGGGTGGAGCGATACATCGAACAGTTCCCAACCTGAGCAGCGAACGGGTGCTGGCGCACACGTCGCAGATACCCGCCCCCGAGAAATCGGTAAACTGCCGCCCTCACCGAACACGGACCTCGGATTCAGCCGCCATGGAATTGCAGTACCGCCTCACCCCGGCCCACACCGAAGCCCGGCTTGCCGAAAAACTGCCCCAGGCGCTGCTTGAGCATGACCAGTTAGAGACGCGGATCTCCAGCGCCACCTCGCGCTGGCAGGGGCGCCTGCTCGGCCCGCTGATCCTGCTGCTGTGCCTGATCGCCGCGCCCCTGGCGCTGTATTTCCCCGAGCGGCGCTTTACCCCGGAAAAGATCATCGCCCTGGTGCTCTGCGCGCTGGTCTTCATCCCGCTCTGGTGGCGCTTTTCCGGGCGCCTGATCCAGCGCCTACAGGCCCGCACCCGGCACCGGACACCGCTGCGCGGCCTGAACCACCGCCTGATCGAGGCCCGCCTGCGGGCGCCCTTGAAGGCTGTCGAGGGCACTTACCACCTGAGCTTCGACGACCAGGGTTTCACCCTGAGCAAACCTCCCAGAGCCAAGAGCAGCATGACCTGGGAGCAGGTCGTGTACCTGCGTGAAGCGGCCAATTTCTATGACGTGGCCAGCGCCGAAATGCAGCGCAAAGGCCAGGCCTGCCGCATCGCCAAACACAGCGAACTGATGGACGCCGAGGAGTATCAGCAAGGGCTGCAAGCCTTTCTGAGCCAATGCCCGGTCGCGCCGTCCGCCACCTGACCAAGCCTCCCCCGACGCCCCACACACGGAATTTGCATGCACACATCAGCGTCCTCCCCCCGCCCGGCCCGCGCCCTGGCCATCCTCGGCACCGGCCACGCCCTGCCGCAGCGGGTGGTCAGCAGTGCCGAGCTGGACCGCCAGCTCGGCCTGGAAGCCGGTAGCGTGGCGCGCATCAGCGGGGTGCAGCAGCGCCACGTCGCCGATCCTGCGGACACCGCCGCCAGCCTCGGCGCCCGTGCCGCGCGCCAGGCCCTGCAGGCGGCCGGCCTGGAGCTTGGCCAGCTGGACCTGATCGTCTGCGCCAGCGGCACTCAGGACCAGGGCATGCCCTGCAACGCCGCGCTGCTGCAACAGGAGCTGGGCCTGGGGCAGTCGGGCATTCCGGCCATGGACATCAACGCCAGTTGCCTGGGCTTTATCGCCGCCCTGGATACCTTGTCCTGGCCGATCCAGGCCAGGCATTACCGGCGCGTGCTGCTGGTGTGCGCCGATATCGCTTCCTGCGGCCTGGACTGGCAGCAGGTGGAAGTCTGCGGCATCTTCGGCGACGGCGCGGCGGCGGTGGTGCTGGGCCCGGGCCATGGCGGGCAGAAGGTCCTCGCCTCGCGCCTGAAGACCTACGCCGAAGGCGCGGCGCTGTGCCAGATCCCCGCCGGCGGTTCGCGCTTTCATCCGCGGCGCATCGACGTGCCGTTCGAGCCCCTGACCAGCTTCGCCATGCAGGGCAAGGGCGTGTTCCGCCTGGCGGCCAAGCACCTGCCCGAGCTGCTGGACGACTTGCTGCAGCAAGCCGCGCTGCCCCTGGCACGGATCGACTGGGTGATCCCCCATCAGGCCAGCCAGCAGGCCATGCAACACGCGGCCAAGCGCCTGAGCCTGGGGCCGGACAAGGTCATCGATATCTTTGCCCAGCACGGCAATCAGGTGGCGGCCTCGCTGCCCACCGCCCTGGACATCGCGGTGCGCGACGGGCGCATTCAACGCGGACACACCCTGCTGCTGATCGGCACCGGCGCGGGCCTGTCCCTCGGCGGCATGATCCTGGAGTTCTGATGAAGATCCTGGTCACCGGCGGCACCGGTTTTATCGGTCGGCATCTGGTCTGGAAGCTGGCCGCCGAAGGCTGTGAGGTACAGTTCAGCGGGCGCAACCCCGAGGCGGCGGCCGAGGTGATTGCCCACAGCCCGGCGCCGGTGCGCTGGCTGCCGCTGGAGCACGGCAGCCCATTGGCCAAGCGCCTGCTGGCCGACGCCAGCCGCGAGCATGACGCCATCGTGCATTGCGCCGCCTTGTCGTCACCCTGGGGTTCACCCCAGACGTTTGCCCGGGCCAACCTCGACTCCACCGCCGAGGTGATCCACGCCTGCGGCAAGAACCGCATCCCGCGGCTGGTGCACATCTCCACCCCGAGCCTGTACTTCGACTTCAGCGACCGCCTGGGCATCCGCGAAGACCAGCCGCTGCCAAACCCGGTGAACGACTACGCCCGCAGCAAGGCCCAGGCCGAAAACCTGCTGGCAGACGCCAAGCTGCCCGAGTGCGTGATCCTGCGCCCCCGGGCGGTGTTCGGCCCCTGGGACGCAACCCTGATGCCGCGCCTGCTGCGGGTGATGCAGCGCGGGGCGATTCCGCTGATGCGCGGCGGCCAGGCGCAGCTGGACCTGACCTGCGTCGACAATCTGGTGCACGCGGTGTGGCTGGCCCTGACCCAGCCCCTGCCGCGCCCGCTGTGCGTGTACAACCTGAGCAATGGCACGCCGCTGGCCTTCAAGGACCTGCTGCAACAGATGGCCGAGCACTTCCGCCTGCCGCTGCGCACCCGCCGCCTGCCCTGGCCCCTGGTGCACGGCGTGGCGCACCTGCTGGAGCTCAAGGCGCGCCTGGGCAACAGCGCCGAACCCTTGATCACCCGCTACGGCGCCGGCGTCCTGGCCTTCAGTCAGACCCTGGACATCAGCGCCATCCAGCGCGAGCTGGGCTACCGCCCGGTGATCAGCCAGGGCCAGGGCATCGCCCAGCACGCCCAATGGTGGCTGGCCCAACAGAGGCAACGAGCATGAGCCGCAGCGTGAGCTTGAAGATCCTCCGGGCCGGCTGGTGCCAGCACCTGGAATGCATGGCCGACCGTGGCGGGCGCCTGGCGCCGGTGCAGTTTCCGGCCCTGTGCGGGCTGATCCAGCACCCGGACCACGGCTGGATTTTGTACGACACCGGCTACGCCGAGCACTTCTTCCAGGCCACCCGCGCCCTGCCCGAGCGCCTGTACCGCAGTGCGGTGCCGGTGCAGTTGCCGGTGGTCGAACAATTGGGCGCGCAGTTGCATGAGCTGGGCATCGGCCCGGGGGATATCCGCCACGTGATCATTTCCCACTTTCACGCCGACCATGTCGCCGGGCTGCGGGACTTTGCCAACGCGCGTTTCATCGCCCTGGAAGCCGATTACCGGCATATCGACAGCCTGCGCGGCCAGCGTTGGCGCGCCACCCTCGGCGGCCATCTGCCGGGCTTGCTGCCGGACGACTTCAGCGCCCGCCTGCGCCTGGCCGAAGCCAGCCCCAGCTGTGCGCTGCCAAGCTGGATGGCGCCCTTCGAGCAGGGCCTGGACCTGTTCGGGGATGGCAGCCTGATCGGCGTGCCGTTGCCCGGGCACAGCGAAGGCCAGCTGGGCCTGTTCATCCCCGATGCCCAGGGCCGACCGGTGTTCCTGGTGGCCGACGCCTGCTGGTCGGTGCCGGCCTGCCGCGCCGAACGCCTGCCCGCTGCCCCGGCCCTGTGGTTTGCCAGCGCCGACCGTCAGCAATATGTGCGCACCTACAGCGGCCTGGGTCAGTTGATTCGCCGCGAACCGGCGGTGGCGGTGCTGCCGTCCCATTGCACCCAGGCCTGGGAGGCGTTCGCCCATGAACAGTGAACGCCTGCTGGGCACCCTGCGCAGCATCGGCGCCTTCGTGTTCAGCCGCTACGCCCTGCGCTTTCGTCGCCGCGAGCGCCTGGAAGCCTGGCAGGCCCGACGCCTCAAGCACTTCATGGCGCGGGTCATGCCCCGTGGCCAGCGCTTCAACGGGCTGACCCACGATGGCCTGCACAGCTTGCCGATCATGGACAAGGCCAGCCTGATGAGCGATTTCGCCGCCTTCAACACCCGCGCCCTGAGCCTGGAACAAGTGTTGCCGGTGGCCCTGCAGGCCGAGCGTTCCCGGGACTTCAGCCCGACCCTGGGGGACATCACCGTAGGCCTGTCCAGCGGCACCTCGGGGGCCCAGGGGGTGTTCCTGGTCAGCAGCGCGGAGCGCCAGCGCTGGGCCGGCATCCTGCTGGCGCGCACCCTGCCCCGGGCCCTGCTGCCCCGGCTGCTGTGCCCCTGGCTGGCGCCGCTGCGCATCGCCTTCTTCCTGCGAGCCAACAGCCGCCTGTACACCACCCTGGCCAACCGCCGCATCGACTTCGCCTTTCATGACCTGACCCTGGGCCTGAGCGCCTCCCTGGAGCGCCTGAACCAGCAGAACCCGGACGTGCTGGTGGCCCCGGCCACGGTGCTGCGCGGGTTGGCCCAGGCGGCCCTGGCCGGGCAGCTGACGATCCGCCCCCGGCACATTCTGTCGGTGGCCGAAGTGCTGGAAAGCACTGACGCCGAAGTGGTGCAGCAGGCCTTCGGGCTCAAGCCCCGGCAGATCTATCAGGCCAGCGAAGGCTTCCTCGGCTACACCTGCGAGGCCGGCACCCTGCACCTGAATGAAAGCCACCTGCACATCGAACCGCAGTGGCTGGACCCTGAGCGCACGCGCTTTCAGCCGATCATCACCGACTTTTCCCGGCGTACGCAGCTGATCGTGCGTTATCGCCTCAACGACATCCTGCGGGTGGCCGAAGCGCCCTGCCCCTGTGGCCGCGCGGAACGGGCCATCGCCGCCGTGGAAGGCCGCGCCGACGAGATCCTCTGGCTGCCGCGGCTCGACGGCCAGCAGCTGGCACCGCTCTACCCCGACCTGTTGCGCCGCGCCTTGCTGATGCTGGGGGCGACGCTTGAGGAATATGAAATCCACCAGCGCGGGCTGCTCTGGCAGGTCAACCTGCGCACCTCGGGCGACTACCACGGGCTGTGCCAACGCTTGAGCGAGGCCCTCGCCGAGCTCTGCGCGCAACAGGGGCTGCAGGCGCCGCAGCTGAGCTTCGGCCACTGGCAGGCGCCGCCGCCACAGACGAAAAGACGCCGCCTGCTGATGCTGCAACTGCCCGAGGGACTGCCATGCGTGTATTGATTCTCGGCGCCCGGGCCCCGGCCTGCCTGGAGTGGGCCCGGGCCTTCAGCCAAGCCGGCTGGACGGTGACCGTGGCCGATTCCCTGGCCCAGCCCCTGAGCCGCTTCAGCCGCGCCGCCGAGCACTTCGTGCGCCTGCCGGAGCCGCGCCACGACCCGGATGCCTGGATCGAGGCCCTGTCCGGGGTCATCCGCCAACAGGCCATCGACCTGCTGCTGCCGACCTGCGAAGAGGTGTTCTACCTGGCCCACGGCCTGGAGCGTCTGCGGCCTTTGTGCCGGGTGTTCACCAGCGATTTCGAGCTGCTGCACCGCCTGCACCACAAGGGCGATTTCGCCGCCATGACCCAAGGTTGGGATGTGGCCGCGCCGCCGACCCGGGTGCTGCATGACCCGGCCGCGTTGCAGGCCCTGGTCGCCGAGCACGACGCCCTGGTGTTCAAGCCGGCCTATTCGCGCTTCGCCTCCCAGACCCTGATCCGCCCGAGCCCGGCGCAACTGGCCAAGGTCCGGCCCAGCAGCGAGGCGCCCTGGGTGGCCCAGCAGTTTGTCCCCGGCCAGGAATACTGCAGTTTCAGCGTGCTGGTGGACGGTCAATTGCGCGCCCACAGCAGCTACCAGCCGCGCTACCGGGTCGGGCGCGGCTCGGGAATCTACTTCCACAGCTGCGCCCCGGCGCCGATCCGCGCCTTCCTGGAGCAGTTCGGCCGGGCCACCGGCTACACCGGGCAGGTGGGTTTTGACTTCATCGAGGACCCGCACGGCCGCTTCCACGTGCTGGAGTGCAACCCCAGGGCCACCAGCGGCGTGCACCTGTTCGACGACCAGCGCGTGCCGTTGGTAGCGGCGCTGGGCAGCGAAGCCGGCGCTGCGCTGGAGGCGACCCTGGAACCCAGGATGATCGCCCTGGCCATGCTGCTTCTGGCGGCACCGTCACGGCTCTTGAGCCGCGAGTTCTGGCACGACTACCAACAAGCCCGGGACGTGATCGTCCAGGACGGTGACCGTGGCCCGCTGACCGCCCAGCTGCTGAGCCTGAGCGAGATCATCGGCCGCGCCCTGACCCGCCGCTGCGGGCTGCTGGCCGCCTCCACCGCCGATATCGAATGGAACGGCCAACCCCTGGGGGCAACGCGCCGATGAAGCTGTGGATGCCCGAGCAACTGGCCCTTGAGCCCCCGAGCGCCGGCGACAGCCACGCCCGGCAGTACGTGCGCACCTGCGCCGGCGGCGCGCTGATCGGCAACGTCAGCACCGCCCTGGCCCTGCTGGACACCGGCCATCATCAGTTCCCGGTGAGCATCAACCATGGCCACGACCCTGTGGATAACTGTTACGTGGTGTCGCCGCAAACCGCCTACAGCGGCTACGCCCGGGAAGAACTGCAGCGCCTGAAACGGCCCTGGCTGGCCCGGCCGCTGAGGCTGCTGACCCAGGGCGTGGACCGGCTGCTGAGCGCGGCCAAGGTCGACCGGCTGGTGCAGGTCAACAACTGGCTGCTGTCCACCAACTTGTACCCGGCCGACTGGGACGGCGCGGACTTGCCGGCGATCACCAAGCTGCTGCGCCGGGCGTTTCCCGACCACGGCTTTGGCTTTCGCTCGCTCAACGACTTCAGCAACCGCGCCCTGCGCAAGCGCCTGCAAGCCCTGGGCTACCTGGCGATTCCCAGCCGCCAGGTGTACCTGTTCGACGGCCGCCAGGGAGAGAATTCAGCCTTCCTGCGCCACCACAACACCCGCCTGGATGCCACCCTGCTGCGTCGCAGCCCGTATACGGTGGTGCCCGGCAGCCAGCTGAACGAAGCCGACTTCCAGCGCATCGAGCAGCTGTACAACCTGCTGTACCTGGATAAATACAGCCGCCTCAACCCCCACTACAGCGCCCAATGGCTGCAACGCGGGCAGGCCGAAGGCTGGCTGGACGTGCGCGCCCTGCGCAACGCCGAGGGCCGCATCGACGGCGCCCTGGGCTGGTTCGCCAACAGCGCGCTGATCAGCACCCCCATTGTTGGCTACGACACCGCCCTGCCCCAGCGCGCCGGGCTGTACCGGCAACTGACCAGGCTGTGCCTGCAAGAGGCGGTGAACCGCCGTCAGGTGCTCAACTTCAGCTCCGGCGCCGCCGCCTTCAAGCGCCTGCGCGGCGGCCAGCCCGAAATCGAATACAGCCTGATCCACATCGCCCACCTGCCCTGGCCGCGCAGGCTGGTGTGGCAACTGATGGGGTTGCTGCTGCAACGGATCGGCGTACCGCTGATGAGGAAGCTCAAACTGTGAACAGTCACTCGGGCTGGTGGCCCGTCGCCCTCAGCCGGCAGCTGCACAAGCAGCCCCTGGCCTGCACCCTGCACGGCGTGCCGCTGGTGCTGTTTCGCGACGCCGACGGCGCGGCCGCGGTGCTGCCGGACCGCTGCCCTCACCGCTTTGCGCCCCTGAGCGCCGGCCGGGTGCGCGACGGGCAAATCCAGTGCCCCTACCACGGCTGGCGCTTCGATCCCCAGGGTCGCTGCACGCAGTTGCCCGGGCTGGAGCAGCAGCGTTGCAGCCAGCCCTTGCTGCAGCCGCTGCACAGCTGCGAAGCCCAGGGGCTGGTGTGGGCCAGCCTTGCCAGCGAGCGGCCGCATGCGCCACCGGTGGCCGCCGCCGAACAGGCCCAGGCCCTGGATGTGTTCTGGATCAGCGACCGGGTGCAGTGCAGCTTGCAGGACGCTGCGGAGAACTTCCTCGACGGTTTCCACACCCACTTCGTGCACACCGGCTGGATTCGCCACGATCGCCAGCGCCAGCGCATTAGCGCCTGGGTGCATCGGCTCGAAGACGGGGTTGAAGCGCAGTACAGCGAAGAAGGCACCCAATCCGGGCTGATTTCCCGGCTGTTCGAAGGCGAACGCGGCCTGAGCATGGGGCGCTTTCGCCTGCCGGGGCTGGCGGAAATCGAATACCGCGACCGCCAGGGCCGGCTCAACCTGCTGGTCAGCGCCTGGCTGAGCCCCGCCGCCGAGGGCCAGTTGCGGCTGTTCGCCCGCATCGCCACGGCCCGCGGCCGCCTGCCGGGCTGGATCAAACGCGGCGTGCTGCAGCCGCTGTTCAAGGTGATCCTCAAGCAGGACCGGCAGATCCTGGAGAACGTCAGCGCCAACCAGCAACGCTTTGCCCGGGTGCCGCTGCGCTGGCAGCGGCCCACCCCGCTGGACAGCTCGCTGGATCTGCTGGGGCCGTGGATTCGCCAGTTGCTGGAGCAGGGTGAGTTAAAGGAGTTCCAAGAACGCCGGGAGCAATTCTGGCTGTAATCCCGTTGTCGCCGGCTTGCCGGCGAACAAGCCCTCAAGACAGGCACCGCTCAAACGGGCCCCTTCGCTGGCCAGCTAGCTCCTACGGTTGGCAACGGTATCGCGGGGATGATGCGGGCCCCTTGGAGCCTCTGTTCGCGGGATTTTCCGGGCAAGACAAGAACCGTTTCAGCCCACCGCCGGCACTGCCGTTCCTCGGCTCGACACGCAACATGCAGACGGCGAGCCCGCGCACCGGTATAGTGCGCCCCCTCTTCACGTGGACAGCCGTCGGTAACGAGGCTCAACCCCACGGGAAACCCGAACTAATAACAACCCGCGAAATATAGAACCGGGACGAACGCTCGCCCCACCGTATTGCCGTGCGTGCAATCAGCGGTGTAACTGAATGTTTCCGTCCGTTCTGCTTTTGCCTACACAAAAAACAGCGAGGAATAATCCATGCTCGAAGTCATCAACGACTTCCTCTCAGGGAAAGTGCTGATCGTGCTCATTGTCGGGCTCGGCAGCTACTTCACGATCCGCTCGCGTTTCGTTCAATTGCGCCACTTCCTCCATATGTTCGCGGTGTTCCGCGACAGCCTGAAAAGCAGCGGCGGCCAGCTCAGCTCGTTCCAGGCGCTGATGCTCAGCCTTGCTGGCCGGGTGGGCGCGGGCAACATCGCCGGCGTCGGCATCGCCGTGACCCTGGGCGGCCCTGGCGCGGTGTTCTGGATGTGGGTGACCGCACTGGTCGGCATGTCCAGCAGCTTCTTCGAGTGCACCCTGGCCCAGGTCTACAAGCGCGCCGACGGCGACGGCCTGTACCGCGGCGGCCCGGCCTACTACATCCAGCACGGCCTGAAGCTCAAGGGCATGGCGGTGGTATTCTCCATCCTGCTGCTGGTCACCTACGGCTTCGCCTTCATCGGCCTGCAGTCCTACACCGTGACGCACTCGCTGCAGGACGCCTTTGCCTTTGACCCACGCCACACCGGCATCGTCCTGGCGGTGCTGCTGGCCATCACCTTCATCGGCGGCATCAAGCGCATCGCCGCGGTGTCCGACCTGCTGGTTCCGATCAAGACCCTGGCCTACATCGCCGTGACCCTGTACGTGATCGGCACCCAGATCGAACACGTGCCGGCCATGCTGGAAACCATCATCAAGAGCGCCTTCGGCCTCGATCCGGCCTTCGGCGGCCTGCTGGGCAGCGCCATCGTCATGGGCGTGAAGCGTGGCGTGTTCGCCAACGAAGCCGGCCTGGGCAGTGCGCCGAACGTCGCCGCCGTGGCCGCCGTGAAGCACCCGGGCGCCCAGGGCGTGGTCCAGGCCTTCAGCGTGTTCCTCGACACCTTCGTGATCTGCACCTGCACCGCGCTGCTGATCCTGCTGTCGGGCTTCTACACTCCTGGCTTCGAAGGCGATGGCATCGTCCTGACCCAGAACTCGCTGGCCGCCGTGGTCGGTGACTGGGGCCGCCTGTTCGTCAGCGTCGCGCTGTCGCTGTTCGTCTTCACCTGCATCCTCTACAACTACTACCTGGGCGAAAACAGCCTGCAGTTCCTCAGCCGCAACCGCGTCGTGCTGATGCTGTTCCGCGGCCTGGTGCTGGCGCTGGTGGTCTGGGGTTCGATGCAGGACCTTTCGACCGTGTTCGCCTTCGCCGACATCACCATGACCTGCCTGGCCTTCGTCAACCTGGTGGCCCTGGCCATGCTGTTCAAGGTCGGCCTGCGGGTGATGCGCGACTACGACGAGCAGCGCCGCGCCGGCGTCGACCAGCCGGTGTTCGACTCGCGCAAGTTCGCCGATCTGGACCTGGACCTGAAGGCCTGGCCTGCCGAACCTTCGGCCGCCACCCAGGCCGAGCCGCAAGGCGTACCCGCAGCGCAACGCTGACGGGTGAACGACGGGGGCATCCTCTGCACCCGTCGGTTACAGTTCGATAAATGTGCGAGCGGGCTTGCCCGCTCCCACAGGAACTCACCGTTTCGGAGAATCCCATGAACCCTTCGACCTACCCTGTCGCCCAGCACGTCATGGTGCTCTACACCGGTGGCACCATCGGCATGCAGGCCAGCGCCGACGGCCTGGCCCCGGCGTCCGGTTTCGACGTGCGCATGCGCGCCTACCTCGACAGCCAGCCCGAACTGGTGGTGCCGGCCTGGCGCTTTCGCGAGATGGCGCCGCTGATCGACAGCGCCAACATGACCCCCGACTACTGGCAGCGCCTGCGTGAAGCGGTGGTCGAAGCCGTGGACCAAGGCTGCGACAGCGTGCTGATCCTGCACGGCACCGACACCCTGGCCTACAGCGCCGCCGCCATGAGCTTCCAGTTGCTGGGCCTGCCGGCGCCCGTGGTGTTCACCGGCTCGATGCTGCCGGCCGGCGTGCCCGACAGCGACGCCTGGGAAAACCTCAGTGGCGCCCTCTTGGCCCTGGGCCAGGGCCTGGCGCCGGGGGTGCACCTGTACTTCCACGGCGAGCTGCTGGCGCCGACCCGCTGCGCGAAAATCCGCAGTTTCGGCCGTCATCCGTTCGCCGCCCTGCAACGCAATGGCGGCGGCGCCAAGGCCGAAGCGCTTCCTGCGGCGCTGGATTACCGCCAGGCCAAGCAACTGGCCAAGGTCGGCGTGCTGCCGCTGTTCCCCGGCATCGGCGCCGAGCTGCTGGACGGCGTGCTCGACAGCGGCATCCAGGCCCTGGTGCTGGAGTGCTTCGGCAGCGGCACCGGTCCTAGCGACAACCCGGCGTTCCTGGCCAGTCTCAAGCGCGCGCAGGAGCAAGGCATCGTCGTGGTGGCGGTGACCCAGTGCCATGAAGGCGGTGTGGAGCTGGACATCTACGAAGCCGGCAGCCGCTTGCGCGGCGTGGGCGTGCTGTCCGGTGGCGGCATGACTCGCGAAGCGGCGTTCGGCAAGCTCAATGCGCTGCTCGGTGCCGGGCTGGAAAGCGCCGAAGTGCGGCGCCTGGTCGAACTCGATCTGTGTGGCGAGTTGAGCTGAAGCTCGCGCTCGGGAGCCGGTGGCTACTGCGGTAGCTGCCGGCTCGACGACGAGCAGAGGGTGGCTGTCAGGTTACTTTTTGACCGAGTAATCCTGGCCCCAGACCCGCACCGAACTCGAGCTCTCGATCGGCCCTTCAAACACGAACTTCTGCCGCACTGCCGCCTTGGCCGGGATGGTGACTTCGTCCGGGTTGTCGAGGCTGACAGTCAGATTGTTGGCGTAACCGTCCTGGTCGATCGCCAGCAGGGCGCCGGTCTGCTTGAGGTTGATCAGTCGCAACTGGCTGTCGCTGCTGTTCTTGAAACCCAGGGTAACGTTGAAGCTGTCGCCGACGGCTTCGGTCTTCAACACCTGAACATCGACGCGGCCTTTCATTTGCTCGCGAGAGGAAATGATCGAGGCACCGTCGACGCCTTGCGCCGATTGGCGACCGTCGAGCACACCTTCGCTGACGCCGCCCAAGAGGTTCTTGCCTGCCGAAATGGCTGATGAGACGGCTGACTTGGCAGAGTCCTTGATGGTGCTTTCGCTGCCTGGCTCAGCCTCGGCCAGGCACAGCGAACTCAGGAGCAAGCCGGAGACCAGAAGCAGGGAACGCGCAGGGATGAGGGTCATACATAGTCCTTTATCGAGGTTGCTGCACCGCCACTTCAGGCGATGAATGGCAGGCAGGTTGCACCAATCAAAGCGCCAAGTCACTAGCCACACAACGCTCGCAATGCCCCGTGCAGCGTGCCGGCAAACCGCAGGTCTGATCGCGGGCGGCATGCAACTTGCTCCGGTTAAGGGTCTTCCCCTGGCTGGAATCTGCGCATGCTGCACTCGCACCTCACCACCCTCAACGCCGTTTCCCTGGTGCTCAACACCTTCAAGGAACAGGGCCAGGACAGTGAAGCCCTGTTGGCCGGCAGCGGGATAAACCCCGCCGACCTGAGCCGCGCCGACACCCGCATCACCACCAATCAAGAGATGCTGGTGTGCGCCAATGCCGTGGCCCTGCAACGGGACATCGGCCTGGAACTGGGCCGGCGCATGCACGTTTCCTCCTACGGCATGCTCGGCTATGCCCTGCTCACCAGTGCCACCTTAGGTGACGCTTTGCGCCTGGCCATGCGCTATCCGGCGCTGTTGGGAACACTTTTCGAACTGAGCCTGGAAGCCGACGGCCCGCGCATCTGGTTCACCGCCGCCGGCTACCGCGAAAGCCCGGCCCTGGCGGCGTTCAATACCGAGTTCTGCCTGGTGTCGCTGAAGGTCATCTGCGACGACTTGCTGGGCCACCCGCTGCCGCTGCTGGGGGCGCGCTTCGACTACCCGGCGCCGGACTATCAACAGCGCTACCGCGAGCCCTTCGACTGCCCGCTGCAGTTCAACGCCCGCAGCAACGCCTTCGCCTTCGACCAGCAATGGCTCGAACACCCCCTGCCCCTGGCGGATGCCATCACCCACCAGGCCATGGCCGAGCGCTGCCGCAAGCAGAACACCGAGTTCACCGGACGCCAGGCCTGGCTCGGGCGCATCCGCCAGTTGCTGGCGGCGCAACTGGACGCCGCGCCGGGGCTGGAGGGGCTGGCGGAACAGATGAACTGCTCGGCCCGGACCTTGCGCCGCCATCTGCGCGACCTGGGCTGCAGCTATCAGGAGCTGCTGGACGAGCTGCGCTTCGAGCGGGCCAAGCAGATGCTCTGCGAAGACCAGATGCCCATCTACCGGATTGCCGAGGCCCTGGGCTTCAGCGAGACCGCGAGCTTTCGCCATGCCTTCATCCGCTGGAGCGGCGTGGCGCCGAGCCAATTCCGGCCCTGAGACAAACCCCGGCATAAAGACGCCGATTGCTTTACATTGCCGAGCTTTGAAACCGGCAAGGGACTGCAAGCTTGAACCCAATCACAGGCGCCATCGCCCGGCGCATCGGTATTCGCGGGCTGTGTCTGGCACTGGCGCTGCTGGCGGGCGGCCCCGTTGCCCAGGCCTTCGACCTGTCGAAGATCCGCTGGTGGGAGATGCAGGGCGACATCCTGCTGGACGATCCGGAAACCGCCACGCTGCAACTCGAACCCTTTCCCCTGCCCGGGCTGGCCCAGCCGCCGGCCCGGCTGATCCTCAGCCAATACCAAGGGCTGTTCTACCTCAACGGCTATGGGGATGGGCAGTACCGGCAGCGGGTCTACAAGTCACCGCCCTTGCCGCTATTCGATGCCCAGGCGCTCCAGGACTGCACGCCCGAGCAGCGCCCCGTAGAGGCCACCGACAACTGGCCGCCGAGCAAGCAGCTGGAAGCCGCCCTGAGCCTGACCAAGCTGAGTTTCGACTGCCAGAGCCCGGGCTGGGAGTTGAGCAATCGCTATCTGCTGGTGGACAGCCGCGATCCCCAGCGGCCGTTGCTGGCCATCGGTCAGCGCCAGGGCGAGGCACGGATCGACTTCATCCCGCAGCAACCAATCACCCCCGAACTGCAGCAGCAATGGCTGCAAGCCCTGCACAAATACCCGAAGCTGCTGGAACCCTTTGACGCCAGCAGCGGCCAGCTGAGCGTCAAGCCCTATGCGCCGCCGCCCGGCGCGGATCAGGTCTGGGCGGAGTTCCGCCAGTTGCACGGGCAATTGCGCGACGCCAAGGACAAGGCCCCGGGCATCGCCCGGGCGGAAGCCTTCTTCACCCGCCATGACTTTCGCGCCATCGCCCCCGAGCGCAGTACCTACCCGGGCCTGCTCAACGACATCGCCTATTGGGCCACCGAGGCCGGCCAGTTGCAGAGCGCCCGGCCCTGGCTGGCCTACGTGCTGCGTCGCGACCCGGGGCGCATGCCGACCTACCTCAACCTGGCGGACCTGGATTGGCGCCTGTACGAGCAGCAGCCCGCAGACACCCGGCACCGGGGCCGGGCCATGGAGAACTATCGGCTGTACTGCGGGCTGCGCCTGCAACGCCAGCTTGGGGTCCCCGCCAGGGTCACCCAGCGCCTGGGCCTTGAGGCACCCAGCGAACAGGCGTGCCAGAGCGCCTGGCCGCTGGTGACAGCGGTGGACCAGGGTGACGCGGGCGAAGTCCGGCGCCTGCTGCAAAGCGGCCTGCGCGGCGACGTGATCGCCGCCGACGGGCGCCCGGCGCTGTTGCATGCCCTGGACAAGCCCGACCTGGACATCGCCCGGCTGTTGCTGGCCCATGGCGCCCGCCCACAGGGCCAGTACAACGGCCGCACCCAGGTGTTCCTGGCCATGCGCCGCGACCTCAAGGACAACCCGGACCTGAGCCAGGCCAAGCGCCTCAACTTCCTGCTGCAGGCCGGCGCCGCCATCGATGAACAGGATGCTCAGGGCGGCACCGTGCTGCAGGCAATGGCCAAGGAGCGCGACGACATCGAGCGCTTCAATTGGCTGTTGCAACACCCGCAGGACCTCGACAAACGCAGCGGGCCAGACGGCGAAACCGCGCTGTTCCTGGCGCTCAAGGGCGGCAACTACGCCGCCGCCAGAGAACTGATAAAGGCCGGTGCCAACCTCAACCTGAGCTACGGCCGCAATGCTTGCGCAGGGCAGCCGATTCGCGAAAGCCTGCTGATGATCGTCGCCGAACAGGGCTCGCCCGAGGTCATCAATCCCTGGGTCAGCCAGCAACAGAGCCTGGACATGTTCACCCTGCTGCTGGAAAAAGGCGCCGACCCCAACCTCGGCCGCTACTGCAAGAACAACGGCTACACCTGGCTGCTGGAGATCATGGCCCGGCGCAAGCGCGACGACATGCTCAAGGTGCTGCAAAGCTTTGCGCCACCACCGCCGGCGACGGCGTTTCGTCTTTGACGCGTGGCGCCCGCTGCGCCCCTGAAACAAAGCCCGGCACAACGGCGCCGATTGCATTACATTGCCGGGCTTTCTACCGGCAAGGGACTGCAACGTTGAAGCTATTCTCAGGCGCCATCGCCCGGCGCATCGGCATTCGCGGGCTAGGCCTGGCGCTGGCACTGCTGGCGGCCGCCCCCGCGGCCCAGGCCTTCGACCTGGACCTGGCCTGGTTCAAATGGTCGGGAATGCGCCGCAACTTCGTCCTCGACTCCCCGGAAACCGCCACCCTGGAGCTCAAGCCGTTCCCCCTGCCGGGCCTGGAGCGGGTGCCGCTGCGGATTGTCCTGAGCCAGTACCGCGGGCTGTTCTACTTCAATGCCTACCAGGACCTGAAGTACCGGGAACGGATCTACAAGTCGCCGCCGATCGCCCTGTTCAGCCCCAAAGAGCTGCGGGCCTGTGTAGCCCCGGGCGATGACATCCCGGTCAGTGACATCTGGCCCACGAGCAACACCCTGGTCCCCGGCATCAGCCTGACGCCCCTGAGCTTCCAGTGTAAGGAGCCAGCCGAGTGGCAACTTAGCGGGCGCTACCTGCTGGTCGACCAGCGCGATCCGCAGCACCCGCTGCTGGCCATCAGTCACCGCCGGGACCTGAGCCAGATGGAATTCACCCCCCTGCAACCCATCAGCGAGGAAACCGGGCAGCAATGGTTGCAGGCCCTGGAGACATTCCCGCGGTGGTTCCGCCCCTTCACCCAAGGCAGCGGGCCGATCACCATCAACGCCTATGTGCCAGCGCCAGCCTCGAACCCGGACAGCCTCTGGAAAGAGTTCCGCGCGCTGCACGAACAACTGCGCACGGCCAAGGACAAACTGCCGGGCATCCGCGCAGTGGAAGACTTCTTCGTCGTCCATGACTTTCGCAGCATCGCCAGCGAGCGCCGCGAATACCCCGGCCTGCTGAATGACATCGCCTTCTGGGCCAGCCAGGCCGGTCAGCTGCAAACTGCCCGCCCCTGGCTCCGGGAAGTGCTGCGCCGCGACCCTGGACGCATGCCGACCTACCTCAACCTGGCGGACCTGGACTGGGCGCTGTTCGAACAGCGGCCATTGGACAACGCCCATCAGGGCCGGGCCATCGAGGGCTATCGGGTGTATTGCGGCCTGCGCCTGCGACGCCAGATGAGCATCCCGCCCCGGGTCCTGCAGCGCCTGGGCCTGAGCGCCGCCAACCCACAGGCGTGCCAGGGCTTCTGGCCGCTGGTGGACGCGGTGGATACCGGCGACCTGACCCAAGTGCAGCGCCTGCTGGCCAGCGGCATCAGCGGCGAGGTCATGGCCGACGATGGCCGCAGTGCCCTGTTGCACGCCCTGGACGCGCCGCACCTGGACATCGCCCGGCTGCTGCTGGAGCACGGCGCCCACACCAGCGGCCTGTACAACTGGACCACCCTGGCGACCCTGGCCATGCGCCGCGATCTGGGCGACAGCCCCGACCTGAGCCAGGGCGGACGCCTGAAGTTCCTCATCGAGGCCGGTGTCGCCCTCGACGAACCCGACAGCCAGGGTGTGACGCCCCTGATGCAGATGGCCGAGAACAAGCGCAGCCTGCAAGGCTTCACTTGGCTGCTGCAACACCCGCAAAACCTCGACCGGCGCACAACCGCCGATGGTGAAACCGCACTGTATCGGGCGTTTTCGGGCAACAACCAGGTGGCCATGAGGCAGCTGATAGAGGCCGGTGCCAACCTCAACCTGAGCTACGGCCGCGGCACCTGCTACAACCAGCCCGTCGGCGAAAGCCTGCTGACCCTGGTGGCCGACAAGACCTCCGCCGACGCCCAGTCGCCCTCCGTCAGCCAGCAGGACACCCTGGAGCTGTTCGCCCTGCTGCTGGAGAAAGGCGCCGACCCGACTGTCGGCCAGCACTGCGAGAAAAAGGGCTACACCCTGTTGCTGGAAGCCATTGCCCGGAACAAACGCGAGGACATGCTCAAGGTGCTGCAGCGCTACGTTCCCGCCCCACCTGCCGGCTGAAACCCGTGGCGCCCCGCAATGGGGCGCCACGCCTCTTTAAGGGGCGAATTTCGGTCAAACACTTTGGCCAGATCGATCCCCTTTTGGCCGCTCCTGCCGTTCTCCGAAACCCCGCGCCCCGCAAGACTGTGAGCCACCGAATCAGCCTGCGGAGAACAAGAAAATGCTGACGATCTACTCGGACGATCACCACCTGCACCACGGCCGTTGTGAACTCATCGACGGGCAACTGATGCCCTGTTTCGAAATGCCTTCCCGGGCCGACCACGTGCTGGACCGGGTGCAACAGCGCAACCTCGGTCCGGTCGAGGCACCCAGGGACTTCGGCCTGGAGCCTATCGAGCGCATCCACAGCCGGGCCTATCTGGACTTCTTCAAGGGCGCCTGGGAACGCTGGGCGGCGCAGGGCATCGACGGCGACCTGCTGCCCTACACCTGGCCGGCGCGCACCCTGCGCAGCGTGATTCCCACCAGCCTCCACGGCCAGCTGGGCTACTACAGCTTCGACGGCGGCGCGCCGATCACCGCCGGCACCTGGCAGGCGGCCTACAGCGCCGCACAGGTGGCGCTGACCGCCCAGGCCCATATCCAGAACGGCGCCCACAGCGCCTTCGCCCTGTGCCGGCCACCGGGACACCACGCCGCCAGCGACCTGATGGGCGGTTACTGCTACCTGAACAACGCTGCCATCGCCGCCCAGGCGTTCCTCGACCAGGGCCACCGGAAAGTCGCGATCCTCGATGTCGACTACCACCACGGCAACGGCACCCAGTCGATTTTCTATGAGCGCAACGACGTGCTCTTCACCTCGATCCACGGCCACCCGGAAGCCGAGTTCCCGTTCTTCCTGGGCTATGCCGACGAATGTGGCGAAGGCGCCGGGGAAGGTTTCAACTTCAACTACCCACTGGCCGCCGGCAGCGGCTGGGACCTGTGGAGCGCGGCCCTGGAGCAGGCCTGCGACGAGATCCAGCGCTTTGGCGCCGACATCATCGTGGTGTCCCTGGGCGTGGACACCTTCAAGGACGACCCGATCTCGCAATTCAAACTCGACAGCCCGGATTACCTGGCCATGGGCAAGCGCATCGCCGCCCTCGGCAAGCCGACGCTGTTCGTCATGGAAGGCGGTTACGCGGTAGCAGAAATCGGCATCAACGCCGTGAACGTTCTCGAAGGTTTTCAAAGCGCCCAGTGAGGGATTCGCATCATGCAAAGACTCAAACGCTTAGTGATTCCCGCCCTGTGCGCCAGCCTGCTGGGCACCGCCGCCCACGCCGAAGAGCGCACGCTGCGGGTGTACAACTGGTTCGACTACATCACCCCCAAGGCCCTGGAGGATTTCAAGGCGCAGAACAGCCAGGTGAAGCTGGTCTACGACATCTTCGACACCAACGAAGCCCTGGAGGCCAAGCTGCTGACCGGCAACTCCGGGTATGACGTGGTGGTGCCGTCCAACGTGTTCCTGGCCAAGCAGATCGAGGCCGGGGTGTTCCAGCCCCTGGACCGCAGCAAGCTGCCCAACTGGAACCACCTGGACCCCAAGCTGATGAAGCTGATCGAGGCCAACGATCCGGGCAACCAGTTCGCCGTGCCCTACATGTACGGCACCATCCTGATCGGCTTCAACCCGGACAAGGTCAAGGCCGCCCTGGGCGACCAGGCGCCGGTGGACAGCTGGGACCTGATCTTCAAGGAAGAGAACATCAGCAAGCTCAAGCAGTGCGGCGTGGCCCTGCTGGATTCGCCGTCGGAAATCCTGCCCCTGGCCCTGCAGCACCTGGGCCTGGACCCCAACAGCAAGAAGCCGGCGGACTACGAGAAAGCTGAAGCGCTGCTGATGAAGATTCGCCCGTACATCACCTACTTCCATTCGTCCAAGTACATGGCCGACATCGCCAACGGCGACATCTGCGTGGCGGTGGGTTATTCGGGGAGCTTCTCCCAGGCCGCCAACCGCGCCAAGGAAGCCAAGAACGGCGTGACCGTGGACATGCGCCTGCCCAAGGAAGGCGCGCCGATCTGGTTCGACATGCTGGCGATCCCCAAGGGCGCCAAGGATCCGCAAGACGCCTACACCTTCATCAACTACCTGCTGCAACCCCAGGTGATCGCCCCGGTCAGCGACTTTGTCGGTTACCCGAACCCGAACAAGGACGCCACGGAGCTGGTGGCCCCTTCGATCCGCAACAACCCCAACCTGTATCCGACAGCAGCGGCGATGAACACCCTGTATACCCTGCAGCCGCTGCCCCGTGATGCGGAGCGGGCGCGGACCCGGGCCTGGACCAAGATCAAGTCCGGCACCTGACCCTCATCCAGGACGGGAACCGCGCGCCCTGTGGCGAGCGAGCTTGCTCGCGCTGGATGGCGCAGCAAGCCCAAGAGCGGTTTCCCGGTTCTGCCTGATACACCGCAACCGTCGGCGTTACGACCGCTGCGCGGCCGAGCGGGAGCACGCTCCCTCGCCACGACAAGTGGTTAGCAGCCGCTGAGGCCTTGGGGGCTGCGCTCTGCGGCGAAGAACCAGGGCCGCAGGCGCACGCCGACGCCGTTGCCGATAAAGGCCGCCACCAGCCACAGCCAGCCATGCAGGCTGCCGGAGGCGATGCCGCTGAAGTAGGCGCCGATGTTGCAGCCATAGGCCAGGCGCGAGCCGTAGCCCAGCAGCAGCCCGCCGATCACCGCCGCCACCAGGGAACGGGCGGGGATCTTCAGGCTCGGGGCAAAACGTCCCGCCAGTCCCGCTGCCAACAAGGCCCCCAGGACGATGCCGATGTCCATGACGCTGGTGATGTCCTGCCACACCGGGGCCGCCAGGGCCTTGGCATTCGCCGCGCTCTGCCAGAACACCCAACTGCCCACGTCCACGCCCAAGCCACTGGCGACTTTCGCCCCCCACAGGGCGAACGCCGAGGTGATGCCCCACGGGCGCCCGGCCAGGGCCAGGGTGGCGAAGTTGAGCAACGCCAGGGCCACCGCGCCCCAGACCAGCGGCCAGGGGCCGCGCAGCAGGCGGCGCCAGCCCTGGTGCGGGCTGGCGACCGGGGCTTCGAGGCGGCCATGGCGGCGTTTTTCCAGGGTCTGGGTGAGCAAGGCGATCAGCGCGAACAGGCACAGGCTCAAGCCCAGGGCCGGGCCGACGCCGAAGCTCTGGACGATGGAAATCGGCGGCAGCGACGGCAGGGCGAACCACCAGTCCACATGCTGGGTGGCGAGCAGCGAACCGCAGATGAAGAACGCCAGGGTCACCAGCATCCGCGCATTGCCGCCGCCGACGGTGAACAGGGTGCCCGAGGCGCAACCGCCCCCCAGTTGCATGCCGATGCCGAAAATGAAGGCACCGAAGATCACCGACACCCCGGCCGGCGCCACCAGCCCCACCACCGGCTGGCCGAACAGGCTGCCCGCCCCCAACGCCGGGAAAAACAGCAACACCGCCAGGGCCAGCATGACCATCTGCGCCCGCAGGCCGGCGCCACGCCGATCACGGATAAACACCCGCCAGGCCGAGGTGAAACCAAAGGCCGCGTGATACAGGGTCAACCCCAGGGCCGCCCCCAGCAGCAACAGCAGCACCTGCCGAGCCCCGACCTGGACCTGCAGGAACAAGGCGCCAAGCACCAACAGCAGCAAGGCGCACAGCGGGGCGCCGAACTTGCGTTCAGGCGCCAGGGAGAGGGTCTGGCTCATGGGAATGCTCGGGCAGGAAAGGACCCGCGAGTATACCCGCTCAAACCCTCCAGGCCTGGCGCAAACGCCCCAGCGCAGCCTGGATATCGGCTTCGGGCACCGCAGCAAAACCCAGCACCAGTCCGGCCCGCCGATCCTCGGGCAAGGCCGTTTGCGGCAACCAGTAGGTGCTCAGGCCGTTGACCTCGACATCGACACTGGCCGCCTGCTCCAGCAGTTGCTGCTCCCGGGCCAGGCTGTCCACGCGCACTGTCAGGTGCAAACCTGCGGCCACCGTGGGCAGCGGCCCGACGCCCGGGATCGCCTCGGGCCAGCCGGCGAGCAAGGTGTTGCGCCGGCTCAGGGCGGCGCGGCGCATGCGCCGGATATGCCGCTGGAAGTGCCCGGCGGCCATGAACTCGGCCATCACCGCCTGGGTGCTGACTTCGGAATGGCGCACATCCACCGCCCGGCGCCGGGCAAAGGCCTGCACCAGATGCGGCGGCAACACCAGGTAGCCCAGGCGCAGTGCCGGGAACGCGACCTTGCCGAAGGTGCCGACATAGATCACCCGTCCCTGCCGGTCCAGCGCCGCCAGCGGGGCCAGGGGCGCGCCGCTGTAGCGGTATTCGCCGTCGTAGTCGTCCTCGACGATCCAGCCTCCACTGCGCTCGGCCCAGGCCAGCAACTCCAGGCGCCGGGCCAGGCTCATGATCACCCCGGTGGGGTACTGATGGGACGGGGTGACATAGGCCAGGCGGCAGTGCTCCAGTTGCTCCAGCTGACGGCAGTCGATGCCTTCCTGGTCCACCGCCACGCCCTGCAGTCGCGCCCCGGCCACGGCAAAGGCGTGACCCGCCGCCCGATAGCCGGGGTTTTCCACAGCCACCACGTCACCGGGCTCCACCAGCAGCTGTGCACAAAGGCTGATGCCCTGTTGCGCACCACTGGTGATCACAATTTGTTCAGCGGTGCACTGCAGCCCTCGGGCACTGCGCAGGTAAGCGGCGATCAGGCCGCGCAGCCGCGAATCGCCGGCGGAGTCGCCGTAGCACAGCTGGTGCAGGTTCGGCCTGCGCCAGAAAGCCGCATTCAGCTTGGCCCAGACCTCGAACGGGAACAGATCGAAAGCCGGCACGCCGACCCGAAAAGCCCGCGGCGGACCACTGGGCGGCGTACTCAGATGGTGCTCTTGCAGGCGCTGCACACCACTGCTGTGGATAACTTTACTGGATGCATCACCAGTTATTTCCGTCGATTTTGTGGATAACCCTGTGGGCAAGCCTGTTGACAACCCTGTGGATACTTTTGTGGATAGTTTTTTGATGGGTAACCGGGTTTCCGGCAATTGGGCCACGTAGGTGCCATCGCCGACCCGCCCTTCGATAAACCCCTCGGCATACAGCTGGTCATAGGCGCGCACCACGCTGTTGCGGGAAATCCCCAGCGCCGCCGCCAGGTCGCGGCTGGCCGGCAAGCGCGTGCCGCTGGCCAGGCGCCCGTCCAGCACCCGCAGGCGCAGGGCCTGGTACAGCTGGCGGCTAAGGCCCTGGCGCCGATCCAGCTGGATCCCGGCAGGGTTGAAAGACAGCGGAGGCAAGGCACTGTTCATCGCGGGGCACCCGGGAATTGGACCTATGAAATAGACCAGAGATGGCTCTTACAACGAACCATTAGCCTGCCTAGGATGCAGCTACTCGCCAAGGAGTTTTTCCATGTACCTGCCTCGCGCTTTCGTCGATGAAGACCTTTCCCGCCTCCACGGCGTGATGCAACACAGCCGTCTGGCCACCCTGGTGACCTGGGGCGCCCTGGGCCTGCAAGCCAGCCACCTGCCGTTGCTGCTGGACCCCGGGCAAGGTGCCAGCGGCACGCTCTATGGGCACCTGGCCAAGGCCAACCCGCAATGCGCCGAGCTGGCCAGCGGTGCCGAGGCCCTGGTGATTTTCAGCGGCGAAGACGCCTACATCAGCCCGTCGTTCTATCCGGGCAAGGCCGAACACGGCAAAGTGGTGCCCACCTGGAACTACGTGGCAGTGCACGCCTATGGCCAGCCTGAAATATTCAGCGACCCGCAGCGGTTGCTGCAGGTGGTCGAGGGCCTGACCGAACGCCATGAGGCCGGCCGCCCGCAACCGTGGAAGGTGGCCGATGCTCCGGCCGACTATGTCGATGGCATGCTCAAGGCGATTGTCGGTTTCGCCCTGCCGATCCAGCGCCTGGAGGGCAAGCGCAAGCTCAGCCAGAACCGCAATGCCGAAGACATCGCCGGGGTCCGTGAAGGCCTGGCGGCCAGCGCCGACCCGCGTGACCAGCAACTGTCGCAACTGATGGGCTGAGCGCCCGTCCAGAACAATAAAGGAGCTTTCATGAGCCAGATTCAGATCCGCCCCGTCACCGCTGCCGACCACGCCGCCTGGCTGCCGTTGTGGCAGGCCTACCTGCGCTTCTACGAAACCGAACTGCCGGACACCGTGACCCAGAGCACCTGGCAGCGTTTTCTCGATACCCGCGAACCGACCCACGCCGCCCTGGCCTGGGACGGCGAGCGCGCCGTGGGCCTGGTGCATTTCATCTATCACCGCTCCAACTGGAGCATCGAGAATGCCTGCTACCTGCAGGACCTGCTGGTGACTCCGGACCAGCGCGGCACCGGTGTCGGCCGCCAGTTGATCGAGTTCGTCTACACCCGGGCCAAGCAGGACGGCTGCGCCAAGGTGCATTGGCTGACCCACGAAACCAATGCCACGGCCATCCAGCTCTACGAGCGCATTGCCGAGCGTCCGGGCTTTATCCAGTTCCGCAAACCCCTCTGAACCCGCAAGGAGCCACTGCATGTCGATTTCTCTCGCCGATTGGAAAGGCGTCCCCGCCCCTTCGGCCACCCTGCTTGAAGGGCGCTTCATCCGTTTGGAAAGGCTCGACCCGGCGCGCCACGGCGATCAGCTGTTCCAGGTGCTGCAAGGCCCCGGCGCCGACCCGGTGCTGTGGAACTACCTGCCTTACGGCCCCTTCCCCGAGCGCGCGGTGTTCGACGCCTGGCTCGGCAATCATGCCCTGGCCAGCGATCCGTATTTCTTCACCGTGATCGACCGCGCCAGTGGCCAGGCCCAGGGCCTGATCAGCCTGATGTCCATCGTTCCGGCCCAGGGCCGCATCGAGATCGGTCACGTCACCTTCGGCGCGCCGATGCAGCGCTCGCCCAAGAGCACCGAGGCGGTGTACCTGCTGGCCAGGGAAGCTTTCGCCCTGGGCTACCGGCGCCTGGAGTGGAAATGCAACAACGACAACGCCCGCTCGCGCTATGCCGCCGAGCGTTTGGGTTTCAGCTTCGAGGGGGTGTTTCGCCAGCACATGGTGGCCAAGGGGCAGAACCGCGATACCGCGTGGTTCTCGATCCTGGATGGGGAATGGCCGGCGATCGCCAAGGGCTTCGAGCAATGGCTCAGCGATGAGAACCAGAGCGGCTCGGGGCAGCTCAAGTCTCTGGCAGAGTGTCGCGGGTAACGGGGGGTTCGCCGGCAAGCCGGCGCCGAAAAGAGAGCGGTGGACCCGGCCTGGTAGAAGACCTGTAGCCGCTGCCGCAGGCTGCGACCGGGCTGGGCGGCACTCCGACGCAGCGGGCGCCGCCGTTGAAGGTCCTGCGGACCTTGGCGCAGCCTGCGGCAGCGGCTACAGGGGTCAGCCCAGCTTCTGCGCCAGCACCGCAATGTGCTCCGGGCCGATGCCGCAGCAACCGCCGACATGGCTGGCACCGCGCTGGTGCCAGTCCGCTACCCATCGCAGGTAACCCGGCGGATCCAGGTCTTCGCGCAGCGGGCACAGGCCGTCGTTGGCGGTGGCATCCTCGGGTTGCGGCGGGAAGGCGTTGGCGTACACGCCAATATGGATCTGCACCCCCAGGCGCTCGAAGGTGTCACGGGCCGCATCCACCGCCGCGCCTATCACTTCCGGCTGGCTGCAGTTGAACAGCAGGGTCTGCACCCCCAGTTGCGCCGCCACCGCCGCCGCGTCAGCCACCGGCTCGCCGGAACGCAGGCGCGGCACTTCATCGACGTCTTCATCCTTCAGGGTGAAGGACAGCCAGAACGGCTTGCCGTCCTTGGGCAATCCTGCGTGGATGGCCCGCGCTTCGGCGATCGAGCTTTGGGTTTCTGCGAGCCACAGGTCCACGAACGGCGCCAGTCCTTTAACCAGCGGACTCAGCACTTCCTCGACCCGGGACGCATCGAACAGGTCCGGGCGATAGGAGCCGAACAGCGGCGGCAACGAACCCGCCACCCACACCGGCTTGCCGGAGGCCTCCACCGCGCGGCGCGCCAGCTCACCGGCCAGGGCCGCCAGGGCCTGGCCTTCGGCGGCAAAGCGCTCTTCACCGATGTGGAACGGCACCACGGCGTAGCTGTTGCTGGTGATGACGTTGGAACCGCTGGCGATATAGGCCGCATGCACCGCCTCCACCGCCTGGGGGTCTTCGCTCAACGCCAGGGCTGACCACTCGGGCTGCCGGAACGGCGCGCCACGGCGCTGCAACTCACGACCCATACCGCCATCCAGAATTACCGTGCTACCTGCGCCCATATGCTTTTTACTCATATGCTTATGAAAATAACTCACTACCGGAGTCGTTCTTATAACTATTAAATACGCACCATTCGGTTAATAACAACTCTTTTTCAGTCAGGATTCCGATGAATTTCAAACCGCTGCTGGCCCTCGGCCTGACCGTACTTGCCGCCTCCTCCCAAGCCTTCGCCGGCGCCACCTTGGAGCGTATCGAGCAGAAAAAGGAACTGGTCGGGGTGCTGATGGAAAGCTACCCGCCCTTCTCCTTCCTCAATGAGCAGAACCAGCTGGACGGTTTCGACGTCGACGTGGCCAAGGCCGTGGCCGACAAGCTCGGGGTCAAGCTGCGCCTGGAAACCCCGTCCTGGGACGTGATCGCCGCCGGACGCTGGAGCGGGCGCTATGACATCTGCATCTGCTCCATGACCCCGAGCAAGGCTCGCGCCGAGGTCTTCGACTTCCCGGTGCAGTACTACGCCTCGCCGGCGGTGATCGTGGTCAACGCCAAGGATGATCGTATCCATAGCGCCAAGGACCTGAGCGACAAGAAGGTCGGCCTGACCGCCGCCTCCAGCTACGAGAGCTACCTGAACAAGAACCTGGTGATCGAAGGCGCTGAAGACACCCAGCTGCAATACCCCTTCGAGAACGTGCAGATCGCCCCCTACGACACCGACAACGTGGCCTTCCAGGACCTCGGCCTGGGACCGGGCGTGCGCCTGGACGCGATCCTCACCAACCTGGTCACCGCGCAACCGCGGCTGACCCAGGATGCGCGCTTCAAGCTGGCCGGCGAGCCGCTGTACGCCGAGCCCAACTCGGTGGCCATCGAGAAAGGCGATGCGCAGTGGAACGCCAAGGTGCGTGAAGTCTTCGCCCAACTGAAGCAGGACGGCACCCTGAGCAAGCTGTCGCAGAAATGGATCGGCGCCGACATCAGCCAATGACTGCCTACACACCACCGCCGCAGCCACCACAAGCGGTGGCTGAACCGCTGCTCAAGCGCCTGCTGGGCTTTCGCAGCCGCCTGTACCTGACCTGGGCGGCGCTGCTGGGGCTGTTCGCCAGCTTCTTCCTGAGCTTCGACCTGAAGTTCTCGATCATCCTCGACAAGCTGCCAAACCTGCTGGGCCTGCACCTGTCGCCCAGCGGCTTTCTCCAGGGCGCGGCGCTGACCCTGTTCCTCTGCGCCTGCTCCATCGTCGCCTCGTCGCTGCTGGGCTTTGTCACCGCCCTGGCGCGCCTGTCGTCCAGCGCGGTGGCGTTCGGCATCGCCAGCTTCTACGCCTCGTTCTTTCGCGGCACGCCGCTGCTGATCCAGATCCTGCTGATCTACCTCGGCCTGCCGCAACTGGGCATGGTGCCGGGCGCCATCACCGCCGGGATCATCGCCCTGTCGTTGAACTACGGCGCCTACCTCAGCGAGATCTTCCGCGCCGGCCTCCTCGGCGTGCCCCACGGCCAGCGTCAGGCGGCCCTGGCCCTGGGCATGAGCGACAGCGTGATCTTCTGGCAGGTGACCCTGCCCCAGGCCATGCGCACCATCATTCCGCCGACCACCAACCAGTTCATCTCGATGCTCAAGGACTCGTCGCTGATCTCGGTGATGGGGGTCTGGGAAGTGATGTTCCTGGCCCAGTCCTATGGCCGTTCCAGCTACCGCTACATCGAGATGCTGAGCACCGCGGCGCTGATCTACTGGCTGCTGTCCATCGGACTGGAACTGATCCAGGCGCGGATGGAAAGGCATTACGGCAAGGGTTACGCCAAGCGCGGCTGAGGCTCAGGCGAGCGCCGAAGGCCCGGGAGCACCCGGGCCCCTTTTCCCCCGCTCCGGCTCATCGAGCAGCGAACGGGCGCGGCTGGTCTTCTGCACCTTCACCACCCCCATCTGCAGGCCGAATGGCTTGAACACCGCCGTCAATGACTTGAGGGTCGGGTTGCCGTCACCGTGCTCGATGTGGATCAGGGTGCGCAGGGAGATCCGGCACATGCGGGCGAACTGGCTCTGATGCAGCCCCGTGACTTCAGTCCGCAGGCGCTTGACCGCCTCGCCAATCGGCAGGCGACCGGCCGCCATTTCCTGCTGGATGTCGTCGATCAGGGCCCCGCGTTCTTCCAGCGTCATGTTCATCGCAATCCCCACTCCTGCAGGCGTTGGTCCAGGTGGCGCAGGTGAATGCGCGGATGATTCAAGGTGGCTTCGGGCAGGCCGCCGGCACTCAGCAGGTCCGGCAGGGCCCGCAGTTGTTCGGCGTCTGCGCGCAGGCGCGTGAGGGCGGCCTCGGGGTCGAGCAGCGGCTTGAGGCTGGCGCACACCAGGCGCCAGTCGACCTCACCGGCCACTTCCATGCGCCCGGGCCATTTGGTGGTGCGGGCAATCCCCTGGTCATCCATGACCTTGGGCGCCAGGTCATGGATCGGCGCCAGGCGCACCCCAGCCTCAGTGCGCAGCACCGACAGCGTGCGCCCATGATTGTCGGTGTTGCCGAGGATCCTGTTGAGCAGGTCGCGCCGCAGGTAATCCGCCACCAGCTCGGGGATCAACGCCTCCTGGCCGGCGGCGCGCCACAGTTCGGCGAGGATCCCCAGGACCTCGGTATGGCGCATGCCTTGGCCATGGCCCACCAGAGCGGCCAGGGAATAGATCGACTCCACCGCCAGACGCTCGACCCCGGCGGACGTCAGCCGACGGTCAAAACGCTGCATCCACAGGCTTGGCCGACGCCCCTCTTCCAGCGCCAGCCCAGGCGCCGGGAACGTCTCGATACCCAGCTGCTGCAGCGCCCGGTAGTAATGGAACTCGCTTCTGAGGATGTCGCAGGCATTCGGCGAAGCCGGGTTACGGGGAAACTTCACCCACCAATGACGCGCGGCATGGGCGTCATCGAGCAGCGCATCGGGGTACAACAAGCCCTCGCGGTTTTCCGTCAGCAACAGCTTGGGCGCTTCGTCGCCGATGCTCGCCGTGCCACCAAAGAACGCCGCCTGCTCATGGGCGTATTCCAGAAAACGGTTATCCAGGGTCACCACCTGTTCCCGGGTAAAACCCAGGGCCGGACGCCTGTGCAGCCCTGCCAGGGACTCCTTGATCCGCAGATGGCCAATGGGCGCCGCGGTGCTTCGGGCCAGGAGGAACAGCTCGCTGCCCATGCCATCGGGCCGCTCATGGCCGATCTGCCGCAGCAAAAAGCGGCGCGCCGCCGGCGTGGCGACCAGGTCATAAAGAAAGGCCGGCGCCCGCTCTTCTCGCCAGGGCTCCCAGCCCAAGGGTATCTGCGCACTGACCGAGCGGCTCAGCGGGCTGGCAACCGCGTCCAGGTTGTCCACCAGGTACTGCGGGACATAACCAAAGCTGCAAGGGCTGGCAAAGCCCGCTTCGGGGTTGTCGAAACTCAGGGTCATGGCATCGGTCCACGCCCCTGCGCCGTAGAGCTGCAACGTCAGCCGGAGCATTGGGTTACCTGTATTTGCTGCACGTGTATAGAGACTCCGCCTCAATCATCCGTGCATTATATTGCAGTTATTCCAAGCCTCCGAGCCAATAAGTGCATCTAAATGCATTTCAATAAACTATTGGCTGCATAAAATGCATTAAATGACACTTCAAAAAAGCCAAAAAAAGGGGAGCCGTAGCTCCCCCGAGGTAAACAGTTGCCGATGAGGGCCTGAACTCAGCCCTCGATCTCGATCAGGATTTCGCCCGGGTTGACCCGGTCGCCCTTGGCCACATGAATCGCCACCACCTTGCCGGCCACCGCGGCCTGGACTTCGGTTTCCATCTTCATGGCTTCGGTGATCAGTACCGCCTGGCCTTCCTTGACCACGTCGCCTTCCTTGACCAGCACATCGACGATGTTGCCCGGCATGGTGGTGCTGACATGGCCCGGCGCACTGGCCTGCTTGCGCTTGCTGCCACCGCCGCCGACGAATTCGTTGAGCGGCTCGAACACCACTTCTTCCGGCATGCCGTCGATGGACAGGTAGAAGTGACGCTTGCCTTCGGCCTTGACCCCGACACCGGTGATGTCGACGCGGTAGGTTTCGCCGTGGACGTCGATGACGAACTCGGTAGGCACGCCTTCACCGCCCGGCTTGCTGACGCCACCGGCTTCGGGGATCGGCAGCAACACTTCCGGAACCAGGGTGCCGGCCTCACGCTCTTCGAGGAATTTGCGCCCGATGTCCGGGAACATGGCGTAGGTCAGCACGTCTTCCTCGGAATGGGCCAGGGCACCGATTTCGCCGCGCAGCTTGGTCATTTCCGGCTTTAACAGGTCGGCCGGACGCACGTCGATCACGTCCTCGCTGCCGATGGCCTGGCGCCGCAGGTTTTCGTCCACCTGACCCGGGGCCTTGCCGTAGCCGCCCTGCAGGTAGAGCTTCACTTCGTTGGTGATGGTCTTGTAGCGCTCGCCGGCCAGGACGTTGAAGAACGCCTGGGTGCCGACGATCTGCGAGGTCGGGGTCACCAGCGGCGGGTAGCCCAGGTCGTGACGCACCCGCGGGATCTCCGCCAGCACTTCACCCATGCGGTTCAGCGCGCCCTGCTCTTTCAACTGGTTGGCCAGGTTGGAAATCATCCCGCCCGGCACCTGGTTGACCTGCACCCGGGTATCGACCGCGGTGAACTCGCTTTCGAACTGGTGGTACTTCTTGCGCACGGCGTAGAAGTACAGGCCGATCTCTTGCAGCAGCTCCAGGTCCAGGCCGGTGTCGAATTCGCTGCCTTTGAGGGCCGCGACCATGGACTCGGTGCCCGGGTGGCTGGTGCCCCAGGCGAAGCTGGAGATGGCGGTGTCGATATGGTCGGCGCCGTTCTCGATGGCCTTGAGCTGGCACATGGCAGCCAGGCCGGCGGTGTCGTGGGAGTGGATGAACACCGGCAGCGACAGCTCGGCCTTCAGCGCCTTGACCAGCTCGCCGGTGGCGTAAGGGGTCAGCAGGCCGGCCATGTCCTTGATCGCGATCGAGTCGCAACCCATGGCTTCCATCTGCTTGGCCTGGGCCACGAAGGCCTCGATGGTGTGCACCGGGCTGGTGGTGTAGGCGATGGTGCCCTGGGCGTGCTTGCCGGCGGCCTTCACCGCTTCGATGGCGACCCGTAGGTTACGCACGTCGTTCATGGCGTCGAAGATGCGGAACACGTCGATGCCGTTGACCGCGGCCTTGGCCACGAAGGCCTTGACCACGTCGTCGCTGTAGTGGCGGTAGCCCAGCAGGTTCTGCCCGCGCAGGAGCATCTGCAGGCGAGTGTTGGGCAGCGCCGCGCGCAGTTTGCGCAGGCGCTCCCATGGGTCTTCCTTGAGGAAGCGCACGCAGGCGTCGAAGGTGGCGCCGCCCCAGACTTCCAGGGACCAGTAGCCGACTTTGTCGAGCTTGTCGCAGATCGGCAGCATGTCTTCGGTGCGCATGCGGGTGGCCAGCAGCGACTGGTGGGCGTCACGCAGGATGGTGTCGGTAACGAAGATCTTTTTAGTCATTGGTATCTCCTCATGGCGGCAAGCTCCAAGCTACAAGCCACCAGTAAAAGCCGATCCGCTTCTACTTGGTGCTTGCCGCTGACAGCTTGCGGCTGCTTATTCATAGGCCTGCGTGGGCGGCGATGGCGGCGGCGATGGCCAGGGCCAGCTCTTCGGGTTTGCGCTTGATCGAGTAGTTGGTCAGTTCCGGATGGCTTTCAACGAAGCTGGTATTGAACTGACCGCTACGGAATTCCGGATTGCGCAGGATTTCCTGGTAGTAGGCGGCGGTGGTCTTGACCCCTTGCAGGCGCATGTCGTCGAGGGCGCGCAGGCCACGGTCCATCGCTTCTTCCCAGGTCAGGGCCCAGACCACCAGCTTCAGGCACATGGAGTCGTAGAACGGCGGAATGGTGTAGCCGGTGTAGATCGCCGTATCGGTGCGCACGCCGGGGCCGCCGGGAGCGTAGTAACGGGTGATCTTGCCGAAGCTGGGGAGGAAGTTGTTCTTCGGGTCCTCGGCGTTGATCCGGAACTGCAGGGCAAAACCGCGGTGGTGGATATCTTCCTGCTTCACCGACAGTGGTAGGCCCGAGGCGATGCGGATCTGCTCGCGAACGATGTCGATGCCGGTGATTTCCTCGGTGATGGTGTGTTCCACCTGCACCCGGGTGTTCATTTCCATGAAGTACACCTCGCCCTCGGCGAGCAGGAACTCCACGGTGCCAGCGTTCTCGTAGCCCACGGCCTTGGCCGCGCGCACCGACAGGTCGCCGATGTAGGCGCGCTGTTCCGGAGTCAACTGCGGGCTCGGGGCGATCTCGATGAGCTTCTGGTTGCGGCGCTGGATCGAGCAGTCGCGCTCGAACAGGTGCACCACGTTGCCAAAGCTGTCGCCGAGGATCTGTGCCTCGATGTGCTTGGGATTGACGATGCACTTTTCCAGGAACACTTCCGCCGAACCAAAGGCCTTGGTGGCTTCGGAAATGACCCGGGGAAAGGCCTGCTCCAGCTCTTCGCGGCTGTTGCAGCGACGAATGCCGCGGCCGCCACCACCGGAGGTGGCCTTGAGCATCACCGGGTAGCCGATGCGGTCGCCTTCGGCCAGGGCTTCGTGGATATCCGCGACGTTGCCTTCGGTGCCCGGGGTCACCGGCACGCCGGCCTTGATCATGCTGCGGCGGGCTTCGGTCTTGTCGCCCATGCGACGGATGACTTCCGCCGACGGACCTATGAACTTGACTCCACGTTCGGCACAGATGTCTGCCAGTTCGGCATTTTCCGAAAGGAAGCCATAGCCGGGATGCAGGGCATCGCAGCCGGTTTCCACTGCCAGGTTCACCAGTTTGCGCGGGTTCAGGTAGCCGGCCAGCGGCTCGGCGCCAATGCTGTGGGCCTCATCCGCGCGCTTCACATGCAGGGCATGGCGATCGGCGTCGGAGAAGATCGCTACCGAACGGATGCCCATCTCGGCGCAGGCACGCACGATTCGTACGGCGATCTCACCACGGTTGGCGATCAGGATCTTTTTTATCACTTGGAGGTTCCCTTGAGCCGTTGGAACAAACGACCCGCTAGACCGAGTCGGCGCGTGACCAAATGTTTCAGGTCAGTCGCCGCGTCACACTAGCTCTGAAGAGGGATTAACAAAAATCAATAATTATTGGGTTGGGCATAAGTAAAGACTTATAGTCGTGCCACAAGCCCCAGGCGCGAGCACTCCAGAAATGCGTAAGTCCTTGATGAGACTGACATTGCGTCAGTTGCAGATTTTCAATGAAGTCTGCGATCTGCGCTCCTACAGCCGCGCCGCCGACGAAATGAATCTCACCCAGCCGGCGGTCAGCCTGCAGATCCGTCAGCTGGAGGAACTGATCGGCCAGCCGCTGTTCGATTACGTCGGCAAGAAGCTCTACATGACCGAAGCCGCCGAAGCCCTGCAACGGGCCAGCCGGGACATCTTCGGACGCCTGGAAAACCTCGACATGCAGCTCTCGGACATGCAGGGCTCGCTGCAGGGCCAGCTCAAGCTGGCGGTGGAATCCAGCGCCAAGTACTTCGTCCCGCACCTGTTCGCCGCCTTCAAGCGCCAGCATCCGGAAGTCCACCTGCAGCTGACCGTGGTCAACCGCGCCCAGGTGATCCGCCGCCTCTCGGACAACCGTGACGACCTGGTGATCATGTCCATGGTGCCCCAGGACATGGAGCTGGAATTCCTGCCGTTTCTCAACAACCCCATCGTCGCTGTAGCGCCACCGGATCATCCCCTGAGCCACATGGGCCCGCTGCGCCTGCAGGACCTGGAACCCTACACCTTGGTGCTGCGCGAATCGGGCTCGGGCACGCGCCTGGCCTGCGAGGAGTACTTCAAGGAGAAGCGCGTGCACTTCACCCAGATCCTCGAAGTGTCGTCGGCCGAGGCTCAGCGCGAGTGCGTGCGGGCGGGCCTGGGCGTGGCCTTGCTGACGCGCCACGCCCTGAACCTTGAGTTGGCGACCGGCGGGTTGATCGAGTTGCCGGTCGAAGAGCTGCCATTGCTTCGCAGCTGGTGCCTGGTGCAGGCCAAAGCCAAACGCCTGTCACCGGTAGCGCATGCGTTCCTGGGATTCATCCGCAGCGAACGGGTGCAGATCAGCGGGCTGGTTGAACGCTTCGACGGGAAGCCGCGGGTGCCGCCTGCCAGTAATTGACGGCCTCAAGCTCGGGGTAATCGTTGATTTCCTGCTGCAACTGACGCAGCTCGAAGCGGTGTTCGATCGCACGCCGAAATTCCATGCGGCGCTGGTCTTCCTGCTGACGACGGGTCTTGACGGCGCTGTTGCTCTCTTCGTAAGGCCGGGCCATTTCGAGTCTCCCAATGCGAGTACGGAAGCTTCACGATGGACGTCGGCAGTTACGGTTTGGCGGCGACTCGGTTACAGGACGATGAACATTCGCCTGCCCAACACCGCTCTGGGCGCTGGCTGGCTTGCGCAAGAGCCGGCTTGGCGGCGAAAGCGTGGGTCACCCAAGCCCCTGTCCCCAGCCAGCGCAAACCCGCCCAGCCGCTCCTGACAGGCAGGTTCAATCGTCCAGGGCTTTGACCGACTTGGGCGACAGGCGCAGGCTGCGCAGACTGCGCTTGACGCTCTTGAGGTGGTTGACCAGGCTCGGCCCGCGGGCCATCGCCACGCCCATGGCCAGCACGTCGATCACCACCAGGTGGGCGATGCGCGAAGTCAGCGGGGTGTAGATCTCGGTGTCTTCGTGGACGTCGATGGCCAGGTTGACCGTGGACAGCTCGGCCAATGGCGTCTGGCTCGGGCACAGGGTGATCAGCGAGGCGCCGCTTTCACGCACCAGGTTGGCGGTGATCAGCAGGTCCTTGGAACGCCCGGACTGGGAAATGCAGATGGCCACGTCGGTGGGCTTGAGGGTCACCGCCGACATCGCCTGCATGTGCGGGTCGGAATAGGCCGCCGCGGTCAGCAGCAGGCGGAAGAACTTGTGCTGGGCGTCCGCCGCCACTGCGCCCGAGGCGCCAAAGCCGTAGAACTCCACGCGCTGGGCCTGGGACATGGCGGTCACCGCCTGCTGCAGGGCCACCGGATCGAGCTTCTCGCGAACCTCCATCAGGGTGTGCAGGGTGGTGTCGAAGATCTTCAGGCTGTAGTCGGCGACGGAATCGTCTTCATGGATCGCGAACTGGCCGAAACTGGCCCCGGCCGCGAGGCTCTGCGCCAGCTTGAGCTTCAGGTCCTGGAAACCGGAACAGCCGATGGCCCGGCAGAAGCGCACGATGGTCGGTTCGCTGATGCCCACGCTGTGGGCCAGGTCCGCCATGGAACTGTGCATCACCGCCGCAGGATCAAGGAGCACGTGATCGGCGACCTTGAGTTCCGATTTGCGTAACAAATGACGTGACTGGGCAATGTGCTGCAACAGGTTCAAAGGGCTGGACTCATTGTTATTGGCTGACGCCGGAGATGTAGCAAGCTTGTAGTTATACTACAGGAATCGTCTTTTTGCCTGCTCAATGCATCACGAAGTTGCCGGCCTACCCCCCATTTTCAGCCGGGTACGACTTATGTAGCCGTTGTGGCGCACGCCGATAAAGGCTAGCGAGTCTGGGCCTGCAACAGCAGCGCCAGGCCCTCGGCGTTCACCGGACGACTGATCAGATAGCCCTGCACTTCATCGCAGTGCTCGGCCCGCAGGAACGTCAGTTGACCGGGCTCTTCGACGCCCTCGGCCACCACCTTCAGCGACAACCCGTGGGCCATGGCAATGATCGCCCGGGTGATGGCGGCGTCCTCGCCTCCGTCGGCCAGCCCACGGATAAAGGCCTGGTCGATCTTCACGTAGTCCACCGGAATCCGCTTGAGGTAGCTCAGGGACGAGTAACCGGTGCCGAAGTCGTCAATGGCCAGCTTCACCCCCAGGGCGCGCAGTTGCCGGAAGGTGGCAATGATGTGCTCGACGCTGTCCAGCAACTGGCTTTCGGTCAGCTCCAGCTCCAGCAGGTGCGGCTCCAGGCCGGTCTCCTCCAGCACCTGGCGCACCAGACTCACCAGCTTGCCCTGGCGCAACTGATACACCGACAGGTTGACCGACACCCGAATCGGCTCCAGGCCCTGGCGCTGCCATTCACAGGCCTGTCGGCAGGCCTGGCGCAAGACGAATTCGCCGATGGGACCGATCAGCCCGGTTTCTTCCGCCAGCCCGATAAAGTCTCCCGGCGGCACCCGGCCCATGGTCGGGTGGTCCCAGCGCACCAGGGCCTCGGCGGCATTCAGCCGGCCCGTGGCCAGGCACAGTTTGGGCTGGTAGAAGACCATCAGCTGGTCTTCTTCGATGGCCTTGCGCAACTGGTTCTCCAGTTGCAGCCGCTCCAGGGTGCTGGCTTGCAGGCTTTCGGTATAGAACTGGAAGTTGTTGCCGCCCAGGTGCTTGGCGTGGGCCATGGCCATGTTCGCCTGGCTGACCAGGGCGGCGATCTCCCGGGCGCTGTCCGGCAGCATGCTGATGCCCATGGAGGCGCTGACCACCAGTTCGTGGCCCTCAACGGTGATCGGCAGGCGCAACTTGCTGAGCAAGCGGGTCGCCACCCGGGTCAGGCTCGACAGGCTGCCGTAGGCATCGAACAGCACGGCGAACTCGTCACCGGACAAGCGCGCGATGGTGTCGGCTTCCGGCAGCGCGTTGACCAGCCGTCGCGCCATTTTCTGCAACAGCTGGTCGGCCACTTCATGGCCGAGGCTGTCATTGAGCAGCTTGAAGCGATCCAGATTGATGTGCAGCAAGGCCAGGCTGCGGCTGCCCTGGCGCACCCGCTGGTGGGCCTCGCGCAGGCGCTCGCGGAACAGCGAGCGGTTGGCCAGCCCGGTGAGCTCGTCATAGTGGGTGAGGTAGCGCATGCGCTCCTCGGATTCACGCCTAGCCGACAGATCGGCGAAGAAGCCCACGATATGCCGGACTTTTCCCCGCCTGTCGCGCACCACGTTCAGTTGCAGCCACTGCGGATAAAGCTCGCCATTCTTGCGGGTTTCCACCAGTTCGCCCTGCCAGCTGCCGTGCTGCTCCAGGGCCTGGTGAATCATCGGATAGTGACGACGGGCATCGCGGCTGCAGGACAGCTCCACCACATTGCGCCCGAGCATGTCTTCGACCTGATAGCCGGTGACCAGACTGAAGGCCTGGTTGGCGGCGATCAGGGCGTAATCGGGGTCAAGGATGACTATCCCTTCGCTGGCCGCCTCGAACACCGTGGCGGCCAGGTCGCGCTGCACTTCCAGCTCCTTGTCGGCACTGATATCGCGCCGCGTGCCCACCATGCGCAGCACCCGTCCGTCGGGGCTGCGTTCCACCGCACGACCACGGTCCTCGATCCACACCCAGCGGCCATCGCCATGGCGCACCCGGTACTCCACCTGATAGTCCTCGCTGCGGCCCTTGAGGTGCTCCACCAGGGCACGCTTGAGCACGGGCAGATCCTCGGGATGCAGCCGCGGCTTGAGGTGGCTGAGCATCGCCGTGACGTCTTCCGGCTCCAGGCCGAACAGCTCCTTGAGCTGGGTGTGATGGACCTCATCGGTCTGCAGGTTCCAGTCCCACAGTCCGAGCTCGCTGGCGTCCAGGGCCAGGGCCAGGCGTGCCTCGCTCTTGCTCAGGGCCTGATTGGCCGCGTCCAGCTCCAGGCTGCGCTGAGCCACCCGCTGCTCCAGCCCGGCCTGGGCTTCGCGCAACTGTTCCTCGGCGCGGCGGCGTTGCTCCACTTCCCGGGCCAGCTCGCGGTTGAGCTGGTTGCTGCGGCTCTGGGCGTCCTGCAGGTGCTCGATCAGGGCCTGATTCTGAAAGCGTCGCAGCAAGCCGCGCTGGATCAGGCGATTGACCTGCCACGCCACCACGCTCAAGGACACCAGGAGAATCAGCCCCAGCCAGCCCCAGCCCCGCTGCTGCTCGTCGCCGCCCCAGAACAGGTAGGCAATCGCCGGCAGCAGGCACGGCAAGGTGAAGGAAAGAAAGGCCTGCAGGCTGACCGCATAGGCCACGCTGGCCGAAAGAATGGCCGCGCCGATCAGGCCGAAGACCCACGCCTGCTGGAGAAAACTGTCGGTGGGCACCAGAGCGATGCCGGCACAGGCCAGGGTCAGGCCGCTGACCGTCGAGCCCAGAAGAAACATGCGCTGCCAGACCGGCTGCGCCTGGCGGCTGGGGATGGCCGAGTCGAAGGCCGCCACCTGGATCACCCGCAAGGCCACCAGGGCCAGCAGCCAGACCATCCACACGCTGAGCAACAGATAGCGCGCCGGGCTCCAGAGCAGCCAGGTGCACACCAGACCATTGAGCAGCATGAACAGCGTCGGCAGCAGCGAGCCCTGATACAGCAGACGCGTGCGTTCCACCGCCATCTCGACGGCGTAGCGCAAAAGGATAACCCGCGGTTCCACCAAGGGGCCGGACAGGTCGGGATTATGGGTCATAGGCAGTGTTCTTATAATGGTTGAGCCCGAAACGTCGGCGGAGCATACACAAGCAAAGGCGCGAGCCAAACTGCTCCAAGTCATAAAATCGATAAAACCGATCCCCCATCAATCCACAGCGCAACAGCCCGGACTTGAAGCGCCGAAGGCTGGGACCTGTGACCGACCGGTCGTCACCCGCGGTTGTTTTATCGGCTAATGCAAAGCCGGGTTTGCCCGGGGTGACGCGGGCCCCTAGAATGCCCCGATGCGCGATGATCTCTCCCTCCTGTTGAACTCCCTCAACGATGCCCAACGCCAGGCCGTAGCCGCCTCCGTGGGTCGTCAGTTGGTCCTGGCCGGTGCTGGCTCCGGCAAAACCCGTGTGCTGGTGCACCGTATCGCCTGGTTGATCCAGGTCGAGAACGCCTCGCCCCACTCGATCCTGTCGGTGACCTTTACCAACAAGGCCGCCGCCGAGATGCGCCACCGCATCGAGCAATTGCTGGGCATCAACCCGGCAGGCATGTGGGTCGGCACCTTCCACGGCCTGGCGCACCGCCTGCTGCGGGCCCACTGGCAGGAAGCCGGCCTGAGCCAGACCTTCCAGATCCTCGACAGCGACGACCAGCAACGCCTGGTCAAGCGGGTGATCCGCGAGCTGGGCCTGGATGAGCAGCGCTGGCCGGCCCGTCAGGCCCAGTGGTTCATCAACGGACAGAAGGACGAAGGCCTGCGCCCGCAACATATCCAGGCCAGTGGCGACCTGTTCCTGGCCACCATGCGCAGCATCTATGAGGCCTACGAGGCCGCCTGCCAGCGCGCCGGGGTCATCGATTTCTCCGAGCTGCTGCTGCGCGCCCTGGACCTGTGGCGCGACCACCCCGGCCTGCTGGCGCACTACCAGAAGCGCTTCCGCCACGTGCTGGTGGACGAGTTCCAGGACACCAACGCCGTGCAGTACGCCTGGCTGCGACTGCTGGCCCAGGGTGGCGACAGCCTGATGGTGGTGGGCGACGACGACCAGTCGATCTACGGCTGGCGCGGGGCGAAAATCGAGAACATTCACCAGTATTCCGCCGACTTCCCGGACACCGAAGTGATCCGCCTGGAGCAGAACTACCGCTCCACCGCCGGCATCCTCAAGGCCGCCAACGCCCTGATCGCCAACAACACCGGGCGCCTGGGCAAGGAACTGTGGACCGATGGCGGCGATGGCGAAGCCATCAACCTGTACGCCGCCTTCAACGAGCACGATGAAGCCCGCTATGTCGTGGAAACCATCGAGAGCGCGCTGAAAACCGGCCTGGCCCGCAGCGACATCGCCATTCTCTACCGCTCCAACGCCCAGTCCCGGGTGCTGGAAGAGGCCCTGCTGCGCGAGCGCATTCCGTACCGCATCTATGGCGGCCAGCGCTTCTTCGAGCGGGCCGAGATCAAGAATGCCATGGCTTACCTGCGCTTGCTGGAAGGCCGTGGCAACGACGCGGCCCTGGAGCGGGTGATCAACGTTCCAGCCCGGGGCATCGGCGAGAAGACCGTCGAAGCCATCCGCGAACACGCGCGCCACAGCGACGTATCAATGTGGGAAGCCATGCGCCAGCTGGTGGCCAATAAAGGCCTGACCGGTCGCGCCGCAGGCGCCCTCGGGGCCTTTATCGAACTGATCGAGAACCTCGCCGCCAAGACCCTGGAAATGCCCCTGCACCTGATGACCCAGACGGTGATCGAGCAGTCCGGGCTGATCGCCTACCACGAAGCGGAAAAAGGCGAGAAAGGCCAGGCCCGGGTGGAAAACCTTGAGGAACTGGTGAGCGCCGCGCGCAACTTCGAGAACAGCGAGGAAGACGAGGACCTGACGCCGCTGGCGGCCTTCCTCGGCCACGCCTCCCTGGAAGCCGGCGATACCCAGGCCGACGAGCACGAAGACAGCGTGCAACTGATGACCCTGCACAGCGCCAAGGGCCTGGAGTTCCCCTACGTGTTCCTGGTGGGCATGGAAGAAGGCCTGTTCCCGCACAAGATGAGCCTGGAAGAACCCGGCCGCCTTGAGGAAGAACGCCGTCTGGCCTATGTCGGCATCACCCGGGCGATGCAGAACCTGGTGATGACCTATGCGGAAACCCGTCGCCTGTACGGCAGCGAAACCTACAACAAGGTGTCGCGCTTCGTCCGCGAGGTGCCCAAGGGGCTGATTCAGGAAGTGCGCCTGTCCAACAGCGTCAGCCGGCCTTTCGGCGGTGGCCAGTCGCAGAGCACCAGCAGCCTGTTCGGCGGCAGCGAGATTCCGGACACCGGCTTGAGCCTGGGCCAGGCGGTGCGGCACTCGGTGTTCGGCGACGGGGTGATCCTCAATTTCGAAGGCGCCGGTGCCCAGGCCCGGGTCCAGGTCAACTTCAGCGAAGGCAGCAAATGGCTGATGCTCGGCTACGCCAAGCTGGAAGCCATCTAACCCGACCCGACCCGACCCTAGGCGCCGGCTTGCCGGTGAAGCTCACTGGCGAACCACCTCTTCGCCAGCAAGCCGGCTCCGCCAGGTCAGTGCAGAAAAGGCAGCGCGAACATGGGTTCAGGCTTTTTTTCCTCGTGGACATTCTGGGCGCTGCTCTCGGCAACTTTCGCCGCTTTGACGGCGATCTTCGCCAAAGTCGGGATAGAAAACGTCAATTCAGACTTCGCCACCCTGCTGCGCACCGTGGTGGTCCTGGTCAGCCTGGCCTTGATTTTGTACGCAACGGGCCAATATCAGTCCCTGGGATCGATTTCCACCAGGAGCTATCTGTTCCTGCTGCTGTCGGGACTGGCCACCGGGGCCTCCTGGCTGTGCTATTTCCGCGCCCTGAAACTCGGCCCGGCCTCTCTGGTGGCGCCGGTGGACAAGCTCAGCGTGGTGTTGGTCGCAGTCATCGGCGTGGCCCTGCTGGGCGAGAAACTCGATCTGCGCCAGTGGGGCGGAATCGGCCTGATCACCGCCGGCGTCGTGCTCCTGGCACTGCGTCGCTGAACGGCGACGCAATTGAACCAAAGCCGCGTCCTTGAGGACAAAAAACCTATCGGCGAGCATGCCGGCGAACGGAGCTGAACCGAGCCTGTCAGGCAAAAGCCCGAAACATTATGCCGCTCGCTACTGACACTTCACCTGTGCAATATGGCGCGCGTGCCATCCACAAATGGGAACCCCCTTTATGAAACGTTTTCTTAGCATCGCCATGGCGCTGTGCATCGGCCTGACGATGAGCCTCGACGCCAACGCCAAGCGCTTCGGCGGCGGCAAAAGCGCCGGCGCTGCCCCGACCCACCAGACTCGCCAGGCGGCGCCCGCCACTCCGGGCGCGCCTGCCGCTGCCGCCACCGCTGGCGCAGCCGGTGCTGCAGGTGCCGCGGCCAAGGCCGGTGGCGCTTCGCGCTGGCTCGGCCCTCTGGCCGGCATCGCGGCCGGTGGCCTGCTGGCCTCCATGTTCATGGGCGGCGGCTTCCAGGGCATGCAGATCTTCGACATCCTGATCATGGCGGTCATCGCCTTCGTGATCTTCCGCTTCATCGCCGCGCGTCGCCGCAAGCAGCAGGAGCAGTTCGCTCCCGCCGGTCACGCGCCCATGCAGCGCGAGGCGTTCGAACCGCAGCAGCCTGCCGGCGGCTCGATCTTCGGTGGCTCGGCAGCCCCTGCCGCGCGCCCGGTGATCAACGCTCCGGCCTGGTTCAACGAAGAACGCTTCATTGAAGCGGCGCGCAACCACTTCCAGTCCCTGCAGCAACACTGGGACGCCAATGAAATGGACAAGATCGCCGAGTTCGTGACCCCGCAAATGCTGCAGTTCCTCAAGCAGGAACGTGCCGATCTGGGCGACGGCTTCCAGTCCACCTACATCGACAACCTGCAAGTGCAGCTGGAAGGCGTGGATGACCGCGCCGACAAGACCATCGCCACCCTGACCTTCAGCGGTGTGTCGAAGACCTCGCGCTTCGACCAGGGCGAAGTGTTCAGCGAAAGCTGGAACATGGAACGCGCCCAGGGCGACAACCAGCCATGGCTGGTGGCAGGTATCCGCCAGAACGGTTGATTCATGCCGTTGTCACAGCAGTAAGGCAAAACCCCGACTCAAGTCGGGGTTTTGCATTTCACGATTGCACTTATAGCGAGCTACTGTATAAACCGCCGTCAAACAACCGCGCCATAGAGCTAAGAGGACCCAGGCCGTGGAAGAAGTCATCGAACAACTCCGAGAAGCCAACGAACCGGTACCCGTCCCCCTGGAACTGCCGGACGAAGACCTGCTGGTGGAAATTGAGGAACAGCTGTTCATCAATATCCCGTTCGTCTTCAAAGAGTTCCTGTTGACCGTCAGCGATGTGGTTTACGGCAGCCTGGAGCCGGTCACCGTCACCGACCCGCAATCCCACACTTACCTGCCGGAAGTGGCCGCGACCGCCTGGGACATGGGCGTGCCGCGCGAGCTGATCCCGATCTGCCAGGACGGCGACGACTACTACTGCGTCGAAGAGGACGGCACCGTGGTGCTGTGGTCCGGCGAAGAAGAGCTGATCACCGAGGAATCCTGGGAATCGGTGTGGCACTGGGCGCGGGACGTCTGGCTGGAAAGCTGAGCCGGCTAAAGGCATGAACAGGCTCGCCAGCGCCCTGCTGGCGAGCGGCAAGGTCAATGCCCGCCGTTGTCCTTGCTGTGATCGAAGGTTTCGATCAGCGCCACCTGCATTCGCGTGTGCACGCGGATGAACCAGCGCCACAGCACCGCGGCCACCGCCGCCGCCACCACCGTAATCAGCACCAGCAACTCCAGCGTCGGCAGGATGCTCGACGACAGCGCCGCCAACAGCAGAAAGATCACCAGCAGCGACAGGATCGGAATCACCTCGGCGATGACCCGCCGCACCCGCTGGGTATGACGCCCGGCCATCTCCGCCTTGACCCCCATCTCCGCCAGCAGCATCGACAGCGCCTTGAGCTTGCGATAGGCGGCGATCAGGAACGGCAGCGACAGCAGCAGGGCTGCGCCCCAGATCAACGCCTTCTGCCAGCTCGGATCACTGACCCAACCCTCCAGGTAAGCGCCAATGCGCCTGGCGAAATAGCCGCCGGAAAAGAAGATCGCCACCACCAGCGCCAGATTCACTCCCACTTGCAGGAGGATCTTGCGAATCATCGACGCCAGCAGCGCGCCCTCACCCTGGGGTTGGATGCTGCGCAGCCACTCGCCGTACATCCCCAGCACCCGGCTCAGGCGCTGGGGCACAATCCTCGCCAACTTCAGCGACAAAGGATCGGCAGCGCGGATCAGATAGGGCGTGAGCAAAGTGGTCATGGCCGACACCGCCACCGCCACCGGGTAGAGAAAGTCGCTGGTGACCTGCAGGGTCATGCCCAAGGCGGCGATGATGAAGGAAAACTCGCCAATCTGGGACAGGCCCATCCCCACGCGCAACGAGGTTCGGCCGTCGTTGCCGGCGATAAAGGCCCCCATACCGCAGGAAAACAGCTTGCCCAGGACCACCGCCACGGTGATCACCGCAATGGGCCAGGCGTATTGCAGGAGAATCTGCGGATCGATCATCAGACCGATGGCCACGAAGAAGATCGCGCTGAACAGATCGCGAACCGGTTCGATCAAGCGCTCGATCTTCAGCAACTGGCGGGACTCGGCCATGATCGCGCCAATCAGGAAGGCCCCCAGGACCATGCTGTACTCCAGCTTGACCACCAGCAGGCAGAAGCCGAAACACAACCCCAGCACGGTGATCAGCAGCATCTCGTTGCTGTCGAATCTGGCCACGTAGGCCAGTAGGCGCGGCACCAGCAGAATGCCGATCACCAGGGCCACGATCATGAACAGCGAGAGCTTGCCGACCGTGGAGAACACCTCGCCGGAACTCACCGTGCCGCTGACCGCGATGCTCGACAGCAAGGCGATGATGCCAATGCCGAGAATGTCCTCGACGATCAGCACACCGAAGATCAGCTGGGCGAAGCGCTCGCTCTTCATCTTCAGGTCATTGAGCGCCTTGACGATGATGGTGGTGGAGGAAATGGCCAGGATCGCCCCGAGGAACAGCGAGTCCATGGTGCTCCAGTCGAACCAGCGGCCAATTTCATAGCCGATCCAGATCATCAGGACGATTTCCAGGAAGGCTGCGATAAAGGCCGTGGCCCCCACCTTGAACAGCTTGCGCAGGCTGAATTCCAGCCCCAGACAGAACATCAGGAAGATCACCCCCAGCTCGGCCAGGGTCTTGATGGTCTGCTCATCGTGGATCAGGCCGAAGGGCGGCGTGTGCGGGCCGATGAGGAAGCCGGCGACGATATAGCCCAGCACCACCGGTTGCTTGAGTCGATGAAAGAGAATGGTCACCACGCCTGCGACCAACATGATCACGGCCAGGTCCTGAATGAAGCTGATGGCATGCATGGCCAGGGTTCTCCTTGAAAGCTGGGCGGCGCAGATCGCCACATTAGAAAGCTCTGATCGGCAGTAGGAAAAATCCTTAAGGAGTGTCGGAAAATGCCCTGGAACGGGTGTTTTGCAGGTTAACACCGCGACTTCCGGCAGAAAGGCGGTGCAATATTAGGAAACAGATCCACCGGGGCGTGACGGCGTGGCCCGGCCCGGCGTCCCGTTATCGATGGTTTGAAAACCCTTGAACCCAGCACCCGCAGAGGTGCTCCAGCAACCCCTGCCCAGAACCGTGAGCGTGCTATGGAACCCGGAAACGCCCAGCTGTCGATGACGGTATTGATGACCCCTGACATGGCCAATTTCTCTGGCAATGTGCACGGCGGCACCCTGCTCAAGTACCTCGATGAGGTCGCCTATGCCTGCGCCAGCCGTTATGCCGGTCGCTACGTGGTGACCTTGTCGGTGGACCAGGTAATCTTCCGCGAGCCGGTGCATGTCGGCGAACTGGTGACCTTCCTGGCCTCGGTCAACTACACCGGCAACACCTCCATGGAGGTGGGCATCAAGGTGGTGACCGAGAACATTCGCGAGCGCTCGGTGCGCCACACCAACAGCTGCTTCTTCACCATGGTGGCGGTGGACGACCAGCGCAAACCGGCTCCGGTGCCGCCGCTGCAGCCGGAAACGGCCGATGGCAAGCGTCGCTATATCCAGGCCCAGCAGCGCCGGCAGATCCGCCAGGAACTGGAAAAGCGCTACCAGGAAATCAAGGCCGACGGCCCGTGACCCTCAGGCACACGCGCTGATTCAGCCGGACCACGGACGGTCCCATCACCACGCCCCTGCTGAGCCTCCTGCGCTCGCCCTGCTCTACCCCTGTCGCTTCAGGCAGTCTTCTGCGGTCATCCCGAATGGCCACATCCATCCCTTTTTGACCACATAGAGAGTTATGCCCCGGAGGCGCCGCTGCCAGAATCGCTGGGCAAGGCACAAGCGCACTCCCCGTTTGGGGAGCCTTCGAACCCACGAACGCGTGAGAACAATAACAATGCCCAGCGCCAATACACTCTCCGACAATCCCGCCCTCGTCCCCGGCGATTTCACCCACAGTGCCCAGGGCACCTCCCTGCGCCGCATCCTCGGGCTGCCGGCCCTGGTGTTCTTCGGCCTGGTGTACATGGTCCCGCTGACCGTCTTCACCACCTACGGCGTGGTCACCCAGATCACCGGCGGCAGGACCGCCGCTGCCTATGTAGTGACTCTGCTGGCCATGCTCTTCACCGCCCTGTCCTACAGCGTCATGGTGAAAAAGTACCCGATTGCCGGCTCGGCCTATTCCTACGCCAGCCTCAGTTTCGGACCGGGCATCGGCTTTCTTGCCGGCTGGTCGCTGCTGCTGGATTACCTGTTCCTGCCGATGATCAACTACCTGGTGATCGGCCTGTTTCTCAACCTGGCCTTTCCCGCCGTGCCGGCCTGGGTCTTCGTGGTGGCGACCATCAGCCTGGTGACGCTGCTGAACATTCGCGGCATCGGCTCGGTATCGAGCATGAGCAACCTGATCGTCTGTGCGCAGATGGTGTTCGTGGTGGTGTTCGTGGCCCTGGTGATTCGTCAGCTGGCCGGGGCCGATAGCCTGGACCTGAGCGCGCCCTGGGTCGGCGACGGCAGTCAGGGCGGCCTGCTGCCATTGATGGCCGGGGCGGCGGTGCTGTGCCTGTCGTTCCTCGGCTTTGACGCGGTATCGACCCTGGCCGAGGAAACCCGCGACCCGCGCCGCGACATCCCCCGAGCCATCGTCATCACCACCCTGGGGGCGGGCCTGCTGTTCATCCTGCTGGCCATGACCAGCCAGCTGGCCTTCCCCGGTAGCAGCTTCAAGGACGCCGATTCGGCAGCCAGCGAGGTGATGCTGCACGCCGGCGGACGTTTCCTGGAGATGTTCTTCACTGCTACCTATGTCGCTGGCGCTGCCGGTTCGGCCCTGGCGTCACAGGCCTCGGTGTCGCGCATCCTGTTCAGCATGGGCCGCGACGGCATCCTGCCGCGGCGAATGTTCGGCACCTTGTCCGAGCGCTACAAGACCCCGGTGCTGGCCATTGTCCTGGTGTCGCTGGTGTCCTTGCTGGCCGTGGTCATCGACCTCACCACCCTGGCGTCGATGATCAGCTTCGGCGCACTGGTGGCGTTTTCGGTGGTCAACCTGGCGGTGATCAAGAGCCATCTGGGACGGGGTCAGCCGCGCACCGGTGCACGGCTGCTGCAATACGGCCTGCTGCCGCTGATCGGCTTCGGCCTGATCGTCTGGCTGTGGACCAGCCTTTCGGCCCTGACCCTGGGGATTGGCCTGGCCTGGTTCGCCCTGGGCGCGCTGTACCTGGCGGCTCACACCCGCGGCTTCCGGCAGCCGGCGCCGACGGTGCAGTTCTCCGAGCAGGCCTGACACAGCGGCCCGCCGTTTAAGTCAGAAACCGATCGGCGTGGCCTCGAACCGCACCCGCGGATGGGCAATGCGATCCTGGGCCCGCACCAGCTCCAGCTCGTAGCTGGCGCAGGCCTGGGTTTCCAGCAGCACTTCATGCACCGCCGCGGCGGTGAATTCGAACGCCGCCACCAGGCTGTCACCCAACAGCACCCGGGCCAGGAACAGACCCGACGTCAGGTCGCCCACCCCCACCGGCTGCCGCGGAAACGCCAGCAGCGGACGCCGCAGGTGCCAGCTGCCCTCGGCGGTCACCAGCAGCATCTCGAAGCCTTCCGCCAGCTTGCCCGGGTAGTCCAGGTGCTTGACCAGCACGGCCTTGGGGCCTTTCTCCAGCAGCGAACGGGCCATGCCCAGGCAATCGAACAGCGACTGCGGCTTGCGCCCGCAAAAGCTGTCCAGCTCCAGCTGGTTGGGGCACAGCAAGTCGGCCATGGCGACCGCCTCGTCCAGCAGGAAGTCGCTGACTTCCGCCGGTACGCTGCAGCCCTTTTCCGGATGGCCCATCACCGGGTCGCACAGGTACAGGGCCTTGGGATTGATCGCCTTGATCCGCGCCACGCCGCTGAGAATCGCCCGGCCCTGGGCCGCGCTGCCCAGGTAGCCGGAGAGGATCGCGTCACAGTTGCCCAGCTCGCCGATGGCGGCGATGCCTTCCACCAGCTCGGGAATCTGCTGGGGCGCCAGCACTTCTCCGGCCCAGTGGCCATACTGAGTGTGGTTGGAAAACTGTACGGTATTCAGGGGCCAGACATTCACCCCGACCCGCTGCATGGGGAACACCGCAGCACTGTTACCGGCGTGGCCGAAAACCACATGGGACTGGATCGCAAGCAGGTGGGGCGTACGTTTCATGCAGGATTTTCCATAAAACCGGTGGAATTCAAGCCGCGCAGTATGCGACTAAACGCAGCCTGTACGACAGACCGGAGACGCAGTTAAGCTGATGCCACTTCGTTGGAGCAAACCTTCATGCTGACCCTTGGAAACATCTTTGTGCTGATGCTCCTGGCGACCGGCGCCGCCTGGCTGTGGCACAACCACGGCCTGCGCGAGCGGGCGCTGGAGCGGGTCAAGCAGCACTGCGCGCGGCTCGATATCGAGCTGCTGGACGGCAACGTCGCGCTCAAGCGCATCGGCCTGGTCAAGGACGCCAATGGTCGCCGGCGCCTGGCGCGAATCTACAACTTCGAATTCACCGTGACCGGCGAAACCCGCCACGCCGGGACCATCACCCAGTTCGGCGCCCACAGCGCCCATATCGAGCTGGCGCCTTATCCGTTCGAGGCCAAGGAGCCGCTGCCCAGCGCCGAGGTGATCGAGCTGAGCCAGTGGCGCGAAGAGCATCGCAAGTTCAAACCGTGAGATGCGCCTACAGGCGGCAGGCAGCGAGGCTGGCTTGTAGGGCCGCCATGTCCTGAGGGGTGCTGAAGATCAGCTCCAGGCGCGAATCCCGGCGCCATTCGCTGGGCAGCCAGTTCAGCGGCGAATTATCCAGCCCGTTGCCCGAGCGCCAGCCCTGGTCGCTGTGGATCACCAGCTTGGCCCGACGCCAGTCGAGGTTCTGCAACCAGTGCTCGCCCCGAACCAGATCGAAGCGCTGGCTCGGGTGCCAGCGCCAGCCAATGCTCCAACCCTCCTGCTGAGACTGACTGAGGCAGATCGGCTGCGTCGGATCGCTCCACACCGCCGGTAACTGTGCCAGGCCCTGGGGAACATCCAGTTGCTCCAGCGCCGCCCCGGCGCTGACCTCCAGGCCCGGCAACTCGGCCAGGGGCAAGGCGGCGTGGCGAGTCCAGAACAGCGGCAGGTCCGGCAGTTGCTCCAGTACCCGCAGCCGATCGCTGTCGCTGAGCAGTTCGTCCTTGTTCAACACCAGCAAACCGGCGCTGGCCAGGGCGTCCTGTTGCGCCTGGGGCAGCGGCTTGCCGGCGGCCAGGGCCTGGGCATCCAGCACCAGCACACAGGGCTGCAGCGCCAGCACGCCTTTCCAGGGTGCAACACTCAGTTGCTTGAGCAACTGCGCCGGGTGACCAAGGCCGGAAGGCTCGATGAACAAACGGTCCGGCTTGGCCTTGCGTAGCAGACGCCCCAAACCCACCTGAAACGGCGCGCCGTTGACGCAGCACAGGCATCCACCGGCCACTTCGCCCAGAGCGATGCCGTCTTCATCACGAGTCAGCAAGGCCGCATCCAGGCCGATCTGGCCGAACTCGTTGATCAGCACCGCCCAGCGCTCCTCGGCCGGACGCTGGCTCAGCAGGTGACGGATCAGGCTGGTCTTGCCGGCGCCCAGAGGGCCGGCGATCACATGGGTGGGAATGTTCTGCAGCATGGGAAGGGGGTCCGGAAAGCCTGTGAAGTGATGCTACGCCCTTCCCGAGCAGGGCGAAAATCCGCGCGCTCAAGAACGACGCCGCAGCAGACGCCGTTCTTGAGCGCACTTAAGGTCCTGCGGACCTTGGCGCAGCCTCGCAGGCTCGGCAGCGGCTACACGCCTGGCTCAACCCAGCCAATCAAGGGTAAGGATCAGCCGGCGCTCCCCCGGCGCCGGTTGCGGCGAGCGGTGGATCAGGCCGAACCCTTGGTTGCCGTGCCACTTCTCGCCCTTGAACAGCGCCACCTCACCGCTGCCGATCTGCTGGATCAGCGTCGGGTCACGGGGTTCAGCGCTGGCCTGTCCCAGTTGCCGACGGTCCATCGCCCCTTCGCGCAACCACTGGCTGCCAATCCCGGCGTAGGTGGTGATCAGGCGCACCGGCACATGGTCAACGTGAAAGCGCGGGCACATGGCCTTGTCCAGAACCCGCAGGCGCAAACCCACGCGCTTGGCGCCCAACAGGCAGGCAAAGGCGCTGACCAGCCAGGAAACGTCGGCGATAAAGCCGTCATAACCGTGCAAATCACTGAAGGCCGATGCCAGGCCCTGCAGGTTCGGCAGGGCCTCCTCGTCCGGCAGTTCCAGCGACAGCGACTCCGCCAATGGCTGGTTCAGGGACAGCAGCAACTCACCGAAATCGGCGATATGCGCCGGCAACCGCCGCTGCCAGAGGCCGAGGTTGACCTCGTCCTGCAACACCTCGGCCAGTACCGCCGGGGTGCTGCCGATGGCCTGGCGACGAGAAACCAGGGGCACCACGCCGGGCAGCAGCAGCGCCGGCAGCGGCTTGGCCAGCGGGGTCACCGGTGAATTCAGGGTCAGCATCAGGCCGCCTCCTCTGCATGCCAGGGACCGAAAGGATCGCTCATCAGGCTCCAGGCCTCGGTGCCGAGGGCCATTTCGTCGTCATCCAGCAGGCACAGATCGAGCTCGGCGCAAAGCCGGGCAAAGTCGATGTTCTGGCCGATGAACACCAGCTCCTGGCGGCAGTCGCCCGTGGCCGGGGTCCAGTTGTGCAGGATCGCGGCGGTGCTTTCCTCGTCCTGGGGCCATTGCTGCTTGGGCACGAAGCGCCACCAGCGCCCGGCAAAGCCGTGGCGCATCAAGCCCCCGGCCTGAGACCAGCTGCCCGCCTCCTGGTACTTGCTGGCCAGCCAGAAGAAGCCCTTGGAGCGCAGCAGCTTGCCGTTGACCCAGGGCCGGTTGATGAAGTCGAAGAAGCGCTGCGGATGAAACGGACGCCGGGCGCGGTACGCCGTGGAGGCGATGCCGTACTCCTGGGTTTCCGGCACATGTTCGCCGCGCAGTTCCTGCAGCCAGCCCGGCGCCTGGGCCGCCCGCTCGAAGTCGAAACGCCCGGTGTTGAGGATCTTGGCCAGGGGCACCTGGCCCATGACCATGGGGATGATTTCTGCCTGGGCGTTGAGACGCGCCAGGATCGCCAGCAGCTCCTCGCGCTCGGCGCTGCCGATCAGGTCGATCTTGCTGACCAGGATCACGTCGGCGAACTCCACCTGCTCGATCAGCAGGTCGGTGATCGAACGCTCGTCCTCCTCGCCCAGGGTTTCACCGCGGCTGGCGAGGCTTTCCGCCGCCTGGTAGTCCAGCAGGAAGTTCATGCCGTCGACCACGGTGACCATGGTGTCGAGACGGGCAATATCGGCCAGGCTCTGGCCCGACTCGTCGCGAAAGGTGAAGGTCTCCGCCACCGGCAGCGGCTCGGAGATTCCGGTGGACTCGATCAGCAGGTAATCGAAACGCCCGTCGCGGGCCAGCTTGCCCACCTCTAGCAACAGGTCTTCGCGCAGGGTGCAGCAGATGCAGCCGTTGCTCATTTCCACCAGTTTTTCTTCGGCGCGGTTGAGGCTGACATCGCGTTGCACTTCGCTGCCGTCGATGTTGATTTCGCTCATGTCGTTGACGATCACCGCCACCCGCAGGTTGTCGCGGTTACGCAGGACGTGATTGAGCAGGGTGCTCTTGCCGGCGCCGAGAAAGCCGGACAGCACGGTAACGGGAAGACGCTCGGTCATGGGGGATTCCTCATCAGGTTCGCGGCGGGTCAAGGCGCCCGTTGGTGACGTTCGCGCAGCTCTTGGCGCTCTTTGGCTTCGATGCACAGGGTGGCGGTGGGTCGCAGCAGCAAGCGCTGCAGGCCAATGGGCTCGCCGGTGTCGGCGCACCAGCCGTATTCACCACGGGCCAGGCGCTCCAGGGCCTCGTCGATCTTGTCCAGGAGCTTCTTTTCCCGCTCCAGCAGGCGCAGTTGCCACTGGCGCTGCTCTTCGGCGCTGCCGATGTCGGCGGGGTCGCTGTGGGGTTCCTGTTCGCGCAGTTGGTCGAACTCTGCGGCGATGCGCTCCTGCAGCTCAGTGCGCTGGGCCAGCAGCCGTTCGCGGAAGAAGCCCTGTTGGGCCTCGTTCATGTAGTGCGCTTGGGGTTCGGCGAGGAGCTCTTGTTCAGTCATGGCGGGTCACGGATCAGGCTTTATTTAATGTTATATTATAACAACACAAATTAGCCAACCCTCCCTTGCCGCCCACGACGAAGGGCGCGATGCTGCGCCCCTGCCGCCACGAGAATCGCCATGCGCCTTGCCCTGCCGCTCCTGCTTTCCAGCCTGATCCTGACGTTTGCCGGCCAGGCCGGTGCAGCCGTGCCCAACCCCCTGGCCACTTGCACCCGCAGCGCTACCCTGCTGGCCTGCGTCGATCCGTTGGGCAATGCCTACAGCGTCGCCACGGCAGGCAGCACCACCTACTTGCGCGGGTTCGAGGTGATCGGCAAACGCTATTGGGTGCAGACCAACAGCCGCTACGGCCAACTGACCTTCTTCACCGGCCTGGCTTCCGATGGCGAAGCCTGGGTGGGCTACAGCCAGCGCGTGGGCTGGACCACTCGCAACCGCTTCTCCAGCTCCGGCGGCAGCCGCGGCCAGTTCACCTGCAGCCGTATCAGCGGGTGCTAGCGGCCCTGACCCGCCCCTTTGGCGGAGCCGGCGGGCCAGCGCAGGCAAACTCGGCAACGACCCAACACGCACCGGCCTGTTCGCTACGCGGGGCGGGTGCTCCCGGTTTCCTGGCGCCAGGCCAGGTAGCTGTTGGCCGGCGGGTTCTTCTCGAAATAACGTTGCAGGCCGTTGAACAGGCCATCGGCAAGCGCCTGCTGGTGCCGCGCGGTGACCAGGCGCTGGCGGTCGCGGCTGTTGGAGATGAAGCCGGTTTCCACCAGGATCGACGGCACGTCCGGTGACTTGAGCACCGCAAAGCCCGCCTGCTCCACACGCTTCTGGTGCAAGGTGGTGATCCCCGCCAGGCTCTCCAGCACGGTGCTGCCCAATTGCAGGCTGGCGGCGATGGTGGCGTTCATCGACATGTCCACGATCACCCCCGCCAGCATCGGGTCCTTGTCCTTGAGGTTGAGCAACGTGCTCGCCCCCAACAGATCGGCGCCGTTTTCCCGCTGGGCCATCAAACGCGCGGTGGCCGAAGTCGCACCGCCTTCGGACAGGGCGTACACCGAGGCACCGGACGCGGTCAGGCGCGGCGCCGCGTCGGCATGCACCGAGATGAACATGTCGGCCTGATGCTTGCGGGCAATCTCCACGCGCTTGCGCAACGGCACGAAGAAGTCGTCGTTGCGCACCAGCTTCACGTCGAATCCCTTCTCGCGCTTGAGCCGCTTGGCCAGCAAGCGGGCGATGGCCAGCACCACATCCTTCTCCCGCTCGCCCTTGGCCCCGACCGCGCCGGGGTCCTTGCCGCCATGGCCGGGGTCCACCACCACGATGATGTCGCGCTTGGGATGAGGCTTGCCCGGCGCCGCCTCGGGTCTGACCACGGGCGCGCTGGCCACGACGGTCGGCAGCGCTGCCTTGCCGGGGGCGGACAGGTCCAGCACCAGCCGGTGCCCCTGCCCATCCTGGGGCGGGAGGAGAAAGCTGTTGAGCTGCAGCGGCTGAGTCAGGTCAAGGACGATCCGCGTGTCGCCCCGGCCAAAAGGCCCGGAGCGGATCGCGCGGATCGGGGTATTGGCCAGGTTCAACTGGCTGAAGTCACCCACCAGGCGAGCGCTGCCGACATCGATGATCAGACGCTCCGGGGCGCTGAGGCTGAAGGTTTTGTACTGCACCGGGCCACTCAGATCGAGCACCAGCCGCAGCTTTTCGGCGTCTTTCCACAAACGCGCATGGCGAATCTGCGCGGCGTGAACACTCCAGGGAAACATCAGGGCCGTACCGGCCAACAGCAGGTTGAGCAATTGACGTCTGTGCATGGCAAATACCGCAAAAAAAGGAGCGTCCGTACTCACAAGGCAGGATGAACAACCGTCGAGGAAAAACTTCCCATCGGACGTATTGTTATAATATAACATGTCGAATTATTTCCCACGACGGACCTGTCCATGAACGCGCTGACTCTGCCGGATATCGCCGCGCAGGCCTCACGCCAAGCCTTGCCCCTGGAATGGGTGGGCATGTGCGGCATTGCCTTACCTGTAGTGATCGACGGCCAGCGAACCGCTGCCAAGGCCGATGCCGGTGTCAGCCTCGACGATGGCGAAGCGCGAGGCATTCATATGTCGCGCCTGTACCTGGCCCTGGAAATGCTCGAACAGGAAAGCCTCACCCCGGCGCTGCTGCGCCGGGTTTTGCAGCGTTTCCTTGATAGCCATGAAGGTCTGGCGCATAGCGCCTACCTGAGCATTCAGCTGGATCTGCTGCTGAAACGCCCGGCATTGGTCAGCCCTTTGGCCGGCTGGAAAAGCTACCCGCTGAGCATTGAAGCGCGGCTGAAAAACGCGATGTTCCACGTGGAACTAAAAATCGACGTGCCTTATTCCTCAACCTGCCCCTGCTCGGCGGCATTGGCGCGGCAACTGATCCAGCAGCAATTCATTGATGATTTTGCCGATCGGCCACTGCAACACACCGACGTCCTGGCTTGGCTGGGTTCGTCCCAAGGCATCGTCGCCACGCCCCACAGCCAGCGCAGCAACGCGGCATTGCATTTGCGCCTGGATGATTTCATTGACGAACTGCCGCTGATGGCCTTGATCAACGATGCAGAAAGCGCCCTGGGCACCGCTGTGCAAACCGCAGTCAAGCGCGCCGATGAGCAAGCCTTTGCCCTGGCCAACGGACAGAACCTGATGTTCTGCGAAGACGCCGCCCGCCGCTTGAACCTGGCCCTGCGTCGCTCACCCGGAATCAACGCCTTCCACCTGCGGGTGGTGCATGCCGAAAGCCTGCACGCCCATGACGCCGTGGCGGAAAGTCGCTGGAACTGGGAGGCCTGATGATCCGCTGCGAAAACCTGCGCTGGGGCGCCCCGGGGCAACCGCTGACCCCGGCGCTGGATCTGCACCTGCCCAAGGCCAGCCTGAGCGCGATCATCGGCGCCAACGGGTCGGGCAAGAGCAGCTTGCTGAAAGTCCTCGCCGGGTTGCAGAAGCCACTCTCGGGCAAGGTCCACCTGGGTACGCCGCGCGGCGGTCTGTCGTTCCTGCCACAGCAGCAACACCTGGACCGGCAGTTCCCCATCAGCCTGGAAGAACTGGTGGCCGGTGGCTTCTGGGGCAAACGTGAACCGGCCAGGGCCCGGGGAGAAAAGCTGCGCACGGTACTCGAAGACTGGTGCCTGAGCGGCCTGGAAAAACGCCCGTTGATGGCCCTTTCCGGCGGCGAATTGCAACGCGCCCTGCTCGCCCGCTTGAGCCTGACCGAAGCACCGATACTGCTGTTGGACGAACCCCACGCCGCCCTCGACGAAACAGGCCAGGCCCTGCTCTGGCGCCACCTGCACAACTGGCACGCTCAGGGCCGGACCCTGGTGGTGGTCTGCCATGACCTGGCCGCCGTGCGCCAGCACATCCCCCGGACCCTGCTGGTAAAAAGCAGCGGCTGCGTCTTTGGCCCCAGCCAAGAGCTGATCGTCCAACCACCCTGCGCACAGGTGGCTTGATGCAGTTCGCCGCGCATTTCTGGCAGCCCTTCAGCGAGTTCCTGTTCATGCGCCGGGCCCTGCTCGGCGGCCTGGTCCTGGCCTGCAGCATCGGGCCTCTGGGGGTGTTTCTGATCCTGCGGCGCATGAGCCTGATCGGCGACGCGGTGGCCCACGGCATTCTCCCCGGCGCGGCCCTGGGCTTCTGGTTCGCCGGTCTCAGCCTGCCGGCCCTGACCCTCGGCGGGCTCGGCGCCGGCCTGGGCATGGCCGGGCTGGCCGCCTGGATCACCCGCCGCACCGGCCTGCGGGAAGACGCCAGCATCGCCGCTATCTACCCCATCTCCCTGGCCAGCGGCGTGCTGATTCTCGGGCTGGCGGGCAAACGCCTGGACCTGTTGCACCTGCTGTTTGGCTCGGCCCTGGCGGTGGACGGGCCGACCCTCAACGGCATGCTCCTGGTCTCGACCTTCAGCCTGCTGGCCCTGGCCCTGATCTACAAGGCCCTGTTGCTGGACACCCTCGACCCGCTGTTCCTGCACAGCGTCAGCCGCCTGGGCCCCCTGGCACATGGCCTGTTCCTGACCCTGGTGGTGCTCAATCTGGTGATGGGTTTCCAGGCCATCGGTGCGCTGATGGTGGTCGGCTTGATGATGCTGCCGGCCGCCGCCGCACGCTTCTGGAGCCGACGCCTGCCAAGGCTGCTGGGCATCGCCGCCCTGCTCGGCTGCCTGTCGGTCTGGCTCGGCCTGCTGCTGTCGTTCCATTACTCGCTGCCCAGCGGCCCGGCCATCGTCCTGGTGGCCGGCGGCCTGTACCTGCTGTCCGTGGTGTTCGGTCCGGTGCACGGCCTGCTGCACCGCCCACCCCTGCTCACATCCCCATGAGGTGTTTCCCGATGCGCGCTCTACTCGTGCTGTTCAGCCTGCTGCTGCCATTGTCCTGGTCCAGCGCCCAGGCCGCGGACAAGCTGGCCGTGGTGACCAGCTTCAGCATCCTCGCCGACCTGACCCGCCAGGTCGGCGGCGAGCATGTACAGATCACCAACCTGGTGGGCGCCGACGAGGACGCCCACACCTACGAACCCACGCCGGACGATGCCAAGGCCCTGCTCAAGGCCCGGCTGATCATCAAGAACGGCCTGGGTTTCGAGCCCTGGCTGGATCGCCTGGTGGCCAGCTCGGCCAGCAAGACGCCGGTGATCACCGCCAGTCGCGGGGTGATTCCACGCACCCTGGACGAGGACGGTGAACAGATTCCCGATCCGCACGCCTGGCACAACCTGGCCAATAGCGAACTCTACGTGCACAACATCACCCAGGCGCTGATCGCCGCCGACCCGGCCCACCAGGCCGACTACCAGCGCAACAGCCAGGCCTACCTGCAGCAGATCTATCGCCTGCTGGCCGAAGCCAAGGCCAAGCTCGGCGCCCTGCCTGCGGGCAACCGCAAGATCGTCACCTCCCACGACGCCTTCGGCTACCTGGGTCAGGCCTACGGCATCGACTTCATGGCGCCCCAGGGCCTGTCCACCGAGCGTGAACCCTCGGCCGCCGAAGTCGCGGCGCTGATCACCCAGATCCGCAACGCCAAGGTCAAGGCGGTGTTCATGGAAAACATCAAGGACGCCCGCCTGCTCCAGCAGATCGCCGAGGAAAGCGGCGCCCGCATCGGCGGCACCCTGTACTCCGACGCCCTGGCGGCCAGCGGCCCGGCCAGCACCTTCATCGGCTTGTTCGAATACAACCTCAACACCCTGTACGACGCCTTGAGCCGGCCATGATCCAGCGCCCGCCGCTATCGCTGCTGGACCTGGAAAGCGCTGCCACGGGCAGTCGCTGGCCACTGACCGCGGTGCTCGATGCCCTGCCCTGGAACAGCGACGGCCTGATCGCCGCCATCGCCCAGCAACACGACAGCGGCGAGGTGCTGATGCTGGCCTGGATGAACCGCCGGGCCCTGGCCGAAACCCTGGCCAGCGGCCAGGTCTGCTACTGGTCGCGCTCGCGCCAGTGCCTGTGGCGCAAAGGCGAAAGCTCGGGCCACCGCCAGCGCCTGATCGAAGCGCGCCTGGACTGCGACGGCGACGCCGTACTGCTGCAGGTGGATCAGCACGGCCCGGCCTGCCACACCGGCCGCCCCAACTGTTTCTACAACGCCATTCGCGATGGCGCGGTGGAAGTCATCAGTTCCCCCTTGAAGGACTCGCGCCATGATTCGTAAAAACCCTTCCGGCGACCTGCCGGTGATCGCTGAATCCGCCTACGTCGACAAGACCGCCATCATCTGCGGCAAGGTGGTGATCGGCGACAACGTGTTCGTCGGCCCCTACGCGGTGATCCGCGCCGATGAAGTGGACGCCAGCGGCCAGATGCACGCCATCACCATCGGCGCCAACTCGAACATCCAGGACGGCGTGGTGATCCACTCCAAATCCGGTGCGGCGGTGACCATCGGCCAGCACACCTCCATCGCCCACCGCTCCATCGTCCATGGCCCCTGCGTGGTCGGCGACCGGGTGTTCATCGGCTTCAACAGCGTGCTGTTCAACTGCGAGGTGGGCGACGGCAGCGTGGTCCGGCACAACTCGGTGGTGGACGGTCGCGACCTGCCTCCGGGCTTCTATGTGCCCTCCACCACCCGCATCGGACCCAAGACCGATCTGGCGCAATTCCCTCCGGTGAGCATCAGCGCTTCGGAGTTTTCCGAAGACGTGGCCCGCACCAATGTCGATCTGGTGCGTGGCTACAAGGCCCTGCAGAACGAGTTCTGAGCATGAGCCGAATCCTTATCCGCAATGCCCGGCTGGTGAACGAAGGGCGCGAATTCGACGCCGACCTGCTGGTCAGCCATGGGCGTATCGACACCATCGGCAGCCTCAACCACCTCAGCGCCGACCTGGAAATCGACGCCCGGGGCCACTGGCTGCTGCCGGGAATGATCGACGATCAGGTGCACTTTCGTGATCCCGGCGCGCCGGAAAAAGGCAGCATCCACAGCGAGTCGCGGGCAGCGGTGGCCGGGGGCATCACCAGCTTCATGGACATGCCCAACACCTCACCGGCGACCCTGACCCTGGCCGCCCTGGCGGACAAGAAGCGTCGCGCGGCGGCCACCTCGGTGGCCAACTACGGCTTTCACTTCGGCGTCAGCAACGACAACCTGGACACCGTCGCCGCCCTGGACCCGACCCAGGTCGCCGGGGTCAAGGTGTTCATGGGGGCCTCCACCGGCAACATGCTGGTGGACGACCCCGAGGTACTGGACCGGCTGTTTCGCCAGGTGCCAACCCTGCTCCTGGCCCACTGCGAACACACTCCGAGCATCCAGGTCGTGCAACAACGCTGGCAGCAACTCTACGGCGAACAGATTCCCGCCGCCGCCCACCCGCGTATTCGCGACGCCGAGGCCTGCTACCGCTCCTCGTCCCTGGCGGTGGAACTGGCAAGGAAACACGGCACCCGCCTGCACGTGCTGCATTTGACCAGCGCCCGGGAACTGGCGCTGTTCGAGGATCGGCCACTGGCGCAAAAGCGCATCACCGCCGAAGTCTGCCTGCACCACCTGCTGTTCGATGACCGCGACTATCCGCGCCTGGGCCACCTGATCAAATGCAACCCGGCGATCAAGACCCAGGCCGATCGCGATGCCCTGCGCCAGGCCCTTAACAGCGAGCGCCTGGACGTCATCGGCAGTGACCACGCGCCCCACACCTGGGAGCAGAAGCAGCAGCCCTACACCCGCGCGCCAGCGGGCCTGCCCCTGGTGCAACACGCCCTGCCGGCCCTGCTGGAGCTGGTGGCCGACCGGATCCTGCCGCTGACCACCCTGGTGGCCAAGACCAGCCATCGGGTGGCCGATCTGTTCGCCATTCCCGACCGCGGCTACCTGCGCGAAGGCTATTGGGCCGATCTGGTGCTGATCCGTCCCGAACCCGAAGGGCTGGCCGTGGACAGCCAGCCGATCCTGGCCCAATGCGCCTGGACGCCGTTCGCCGGCCGGCGCTTTCGCCATAGCGTCGCCACCACCCTGGTGTCCGGCCAGCTCGCCTGGCACCAGGGCCGCCTGTACGACCACTGTCAGGGCCTGCCCCTGCGCTTCACCCGTTAACCGCCTGATACCAAGGACCACCGAAGATGATCCGCATCACCCTGCCTGATGGCGCGTGCCGTGAGTACGACCAGCCGTTGTCCGTGTTCGAGGTGGCCGCCAGTATCGGCAGTGGCCTGGCCAAAGCCGCCGTGGCCGGGTGGGTCGATGGCCGCCTGGTGGACTGCGACCACCTGCTGACCGGCGACGCGCGGCTGAGCCTCATCACCGCGAGCGATCCCGAGGGTCTGGAGGTGCTGCGCCACTCCTGCGCCCACCTGCTGGCCATGGCGGTCAAGCAGCTGTATCCCACGGCCCGGGTGGCCATCGGGCCACTGATCGAGGACGGTTTCTTCTACGACTTCGCCCATGAACGCCCTTTCACCCCCGAAGACCTGGCGCTGATCGAGGCGCGCATGCACAGCCTGGCCGCCACCAACCACCGCGTGCACCGCCGCGAGCTGTCCCGGGAGCAGGCGCTGCAACACTTCCAGGACCAGGGCGAGCCATACAAGGTCGAGCTGATCCGCGACCTGCCCGAGGACGCCGTGCTGTCGCTGTACCGTCAGGGCGACTTCGAAGACTTGTGTCGCGGCCCCCACGTGCGCAGCACCGGCCAGTTGCGCGCCTTCAAACTGACCAAGGTGGCTGGCGCCCATTGGCGTGGCGACGTCGACGGCGTACCGCTGCAACGAATCTACGGCACCTGCTGGGCCACCCGTCAGGACCTGGACGCCTATCTGGCGCGCCAGGAACAGGCGGCCAGACGCGACCATCGCAAGCTCGGGCAACAGCTGGACCTGTTCCATTTCGACGACTGCGCCCCCGGCTCGGTGTTCTGGCACGCCAAGGGCTGGACCCTGTTCACGCAGTTGATCGGCTACATGCGCCAACGCCAGGAGCAGGCCGGCTACCAGGAAGTGAACACCCCGGACGTGATGGACCGCAGCCTCTGGGAAACCTCCGGGCACTGGCAGAACTACCGCGACCACATGTTCACCACCAGCACCGAGGACCGGCGCACCTTCGCCCTCAAGCCGATGAACTGCCCCGGCGCGGTGGCGATCTTCGGCCACGGCAGCAAGAGCTACCGCGACCTGCCGCTGCGCCTCGCCGAATTCGGCAAGGTCCATCGCTACGAACCTTCGGGGGCGCTGCACGGCCTGCTGCGGGTGCGCCACTTCACCCAGGACGACGCCCACATCTTCTGCACCGCGCAACAGATGCAGGACGAATGCGCCCGCACCATCGCCCTGGTGTTCGACATCTATAAGGAGTTCGGTTTCGACGAGGTGGCGGTGAAACTCTCCACCCGCCCGGCCCATCGCATCGGCAGCGATGACGTCTGGGACCAGCTTGAAGGCGCACTGATCGGTGCCCTGCAAAGCATGCGGATCGACTATCGGCTCAACCCGGGAGAAGGCGCCTTCTACGGTCCCAAACTGGAGTTCGTACTGCGCGACGCCATCGGCCGCGACTGGCAGTGCGGCACCCTGCAGGTGGACCTCAACCTGCCCGAGCGCTTTGCCATCAGCTACGTCGACGACCACGGCGAACGGCGCCAGCCGGTGATGCTGCACCGAGCGCTGTTCGGTTCCCTGGAACGTTTTATCGGCATTCTCCTCGAGCACCATGGCGGTGCCCTGCCCCTGTGGCTGGCGCCGCAGCAAGTGGCGGTGCTGAACATCAGCGCGGCCCAGGCGGACTATGCCCAGGCCATCACCGAACGCCTGCGCCGGCATGGACTGCGGGCCAGTGCCGACCTGCGCAACGAAAAGATCGGCTACAAGATCCGCGAGCACAGCCTGCAGAAAGTGCCCTATCTGCTGGTGATCGGGGACAAGGAGCAAGCCGGAGGCTATGTCAGCCTGCGCAGCCGCAAGGGCGAAGACCTGGGGCAACTGACCCTGGAGCAGGCGGTGCAACGCATGGTCTAGGCGTGGCGCCGGCTTATCGGCCAGGGCCCGGCGCCCGGTTTCTGGCGGGCGCCTGCACCGGCAAACCGGCTACGGGGCGGGATCAGGAAGCCCGGGGCTTGACCGTGCCGCAATCCTGGCCGAGCCACACGGCGCGGGTGTCCATGCTGCCTTTTTGCTGTATGCCGGTGGCATTGAAGGTGCCGATCACGTTGGTGGTGAACTCGCGATCACTGATGAACCTGGCCACCCCGTTGCCCTGGGCCTTGGGACAACTGAAGCGAAACTTCCACTGGTTGCCGTTGCGCTCGGTGACCTGCTGCTGGCAGCCCGACTGCGGGTCCTGCAGCGGAATGGTATCGGACTTGACCTGATCCGGCGTCAGGCACACGCGAATGCCCTTGCCGCCCATGGTCACTCCCTGTTTCTCCAGCATGGCCCGTTGCTCAGGGGTCATCTGCTGCTGCAACTGGCCGAGGATCAGCGACAGATCCGGCAGGTTCTGGTCATCGACCTTCATGTTGCTGCTGGTCAGTTCCCACAAGCCCGGTTGCAGCATCTGCGCCTGCGCCGCCAGTGGCAGCGCCATTCCCGCCGCCAACGCCCAACCCAGTAAACGAAGTTTCATCGAATGACTCCTAGACAGTAGTGGCCGTTAGACTTCAAGCAAGGCACGGCGTTGCATGCAGAATAAAATAGCGACATTCGCCGTGGAACATGGTCTGTTAGGCATTGAATCTTCAGGAGCAAGGCTGCCCCCATGGATTATTTTGGCCCGCACATCTTCGGCTATCTCATTGCGCTGCTGCATTTTCTCGGGTTGATCGCCGCGATCCACGCGGTGTTCACCGTCAGGACCGCCCAAGGCGCCATTGCCTGGGCCCTGTCGCTGATGTTCATGCCCTACCTGACCCTGATCCCCTACCTGGTGTTCGGCCGCAGCACCTTCGACGCCTACATCAAGGCCCGGCGCCAAGCCAACGTGGAAATGCACAAGGCCATCAACGAGCTGAACTGGCGCCCCTGGGTCGAAGAAGCCCTGACCGCCCGGGCCTCCCAGGCCTATGCCTCGCTGCGGGCCATGCCCAAGCTCGGTCGCATGCCGTGCCTGGCCAACAATCGGCTGCGCCTGCTGGTCAATGGCGAGGCCACCTTCGAAGCGATCTTCAACGCCATCCGCCGTTCCCACACGGCGGTGCTGATCCAGTTCTTCATCATCCACGACGACGAGTTGGGCCGGCGCCTGCAACGCCTGCTGCTGGAAAAGGCCGCCGAAGGCGTGTCGATCCACCTGCTCTACGACGGTATCGGCAGCCATTCCCTGCCCGCCAGCTACGTGCAGACCCTGCGCGACGCCGGGGTTCAGGTGCATGCCTTCGCCACCCGCAGTGGCTGGCTCAATCGCTTTCAGGTGAACTTCCGCAACCACCGCAAGATCGTGGTGGTGGACGGCATGCTGGGGTTTGTCGGCGGGCACAACGTCGGCGACGAATACCTGGGCAAGAAGCCGCCCCTGGCCCCCTGGCGCGATACCCACGTGCAGGTCAGCGGCCCGGTGGTGGCCTGCCTGCAGGAGTCCTTTGCCGAAGACTGGTTCTGGGCCGCGCGGCAACTGCCACCGCTGATCCTGCCGGACGCCTACCCCGACGGCGGCGTGCTCTGCCAACTGCTGGCCAGCGGCCCGGCGGATGCCTACGAAACCTGCTCGCTGTTCTTCGTCGAGGCGATCCACGCCGCCAGCGAACGGGTGTGGATCACCAGCCCGTACTTCATTCCCGACGAGGCGGTGTTCGCCGCCCTGCGCCTGGCGGTGCTGCGCGGTGTGGACGTGCGCATCCTGCTGCCGGCGCGCCCGGACCATCGCATCGTCTACGCCGCCTCCAGCCTCTATGCCTTCGAGGCGGTGCGCGCCGGGGTCCGGGTCTTCCGTTATCAGCCCGGGTTCCTGCATCAAAAAGTGGTGTTGATCGACAACGAGATCAGCGCCATTGGCAGCGCCAACCTGGACAACCGCTCCTTCCGCCTGAATTTCGAAGTGATGTTGCTCACCGTGGACGACGACTTCGCCACCGAGGTGGAGGACATGCTCAAGGCCGACTTCGCCAAGGCCCGGGAAGTCGCCAAGGAAGAAAGCCGCCAGACCCACCGCCTGCAACAACTGGGCATGCGGGTCGCGCGGCTGATTTCACCGATTCTGTAAGTCGCCGCTCAGGGTCGGCCTAAGGGTGGTAGAGGTCGTCGCGGGTCCAGGGCAACTCATGGCTGCCATCGGCATGGGCCTTGACCGCGAGGATCTGGTGCAGGTTGATCCAGCCCTTGGCGAACGCATAGGCGCACCCCGCCAGGTACAGTCGCCAGATCCGTAGCGCCTGCTCGGGAACCAGCCGGGCGGCGGCCTCCAGGTTGTCCTCCAGGCGTTCGCTCCAGTGGTCCAGGGTGCGGGCGTAATGCAGGCGCAGGCTTTCGACATCGACGATTTCCAGCCCGGCGTCGCTGATCTGCGCAGAGATCATCGCCAGGTGCGGCAGCTCGCCATTGGGGAACACATAACGCTCGATGAAGTCACCGGCGCCCCGGCCCACGGGACGTCCATCGATGTGCTTGGCGGTGATCCCGTGGTTCATCACCAGGCCGCCCTCGCGCACCGCGTTGAACAGGGTCCGGCAATACTGCGCCAGGTTGGCGTGGCCCACGTGTTCGAACATGCCGACGCTGACCACCTTGTCGAAGCGGCCATCCTGGGGCAGATCGCGATAGTCCAACAGCTGCAGTTCCACCAGATCGTCCAGGCCCTCGGCACTCACCCGCTCCCGCGCCAGGGCCAGTTGCTCCTTGCTCAGGGTGATGCCGAAGACCCTGGCGCCGAACTCGCGGGCCGCGTAGCGGGCCAGTCCGCCCCAGCCGCAACCCACATCCAGCAGGTAGTCCCCCGGTTGCAGGCGCAGCTTGCGGCACAGATGGCGGAACTTGGCTTGCTGGGCCTGCTCCAGGGACTCGCTGCCGGTCTCGAAATAGGCACACGAATAGGCCATGTCACTGTCGAGCCAGAGCTGATAGAAGGCGTTGGAAAGGTCGTAGTGATAGGAAATGGCGGCCGCGTCCGTGGCCTTGTCGTGCAGGGTGCGCACCGGCTGATTGTCGCCGTCCTCATCCAGCAGGGCCTGGCTCAGCTCGTCGCAGACCCGGATGACTTCGCTGATGGAACCTTCGAGTTCCAGCTTGCCCTCGACAAAGGCGCCCCCCAGCGCATCGAGGCTGGGATGGGTGAATTGCGCGACCAGCTGCGGGTCCTTGACCACGATGGTGACGCTGGGCTCCGGCCCAAGATTGAATTCATGGCCATCCCAAAGCCGCAGGCGCAAGGGCAATTGCAGATTCTGTAAGGCCGGTGGAAGTTGCGCGAGCATGAAAAATCCCCCCTGTTTCAGACGTCTGAAATGAGGGTAGACCATCTTGAAAAAATAGCTGGCTATCGAATTTCCAGCGTTTTTTTCAGGATTCGCGGCGAACCACCAGGCCCTCTTCGACCCACTGTTTCAGCCAGGTAACCGCCTGCAACGGGGCCCCCTCAGAGCAAGTGACGGCCAGCTCGGCGCAGAGTTCCGCGAAATTCCACTGTTGCTCGATCATGCCCCGCAGTGCTGCGGCTTCTTCGGCTGTCAGGCTGCGATACCGGCAGACCCGCTCCGCTCGCCAGACCAGGCACACCTGTTGCTGATCGAGTAAGGCACTGTCGGGGAAATCCCCCTGCTCCTTGACCGCGCGCCACTGGGCCAGGCTGTTGTAGCGACAGTCGAGCCACTGCACACAGGGCGCCAGGCGCAGTTGCAGCAGCGGCCATTGTTCGGCCTCCAGCCCGGCCATGGCGGCCACCGTCAGCACCTGGGCTTCGGCGGCATCGAAGGCCAGGGTGAAGGCCCATTCCAGGCGTGCCAGTTCCGCCAGGGGCGCGCCCTGCTCCGGCACCAGATGGCCCTGGATAAACTCGGCAAAACCCTGCCCCAGCCAGCGCAGGCTGAAATGCCGGGACGGGCATTGGCGAATATAGGCGCCGGTCAGCGCCTGGAATTCAGCGTCCCCCAGCCAGTGCCAGATGGCCGGGAAGTCGCTGCCCATGACCTCCTGCAGCCGGGCCAGGTAGGCGTTGTGATAGATCGCCAGGCCCGTCTCGACATCCAGGGTCGGGCCACCGATCAGGCTCTCTTGCAGAGCCGCGCGAGCCTGGGCCTGTTCACCCAGCAGATAGCTTTCGAAAGCCCGTTGCCAGTCATTCAGGCGCATCGCTGCCTCCCGGCCAGAGCCTGTTGCCCGAGCGCGCGGGCCTTGTGCAGTTCGGTGAGCAGCTCTTGCAAGGGTGGAAAATGATCGTCGCGCTCCAGCAGGGTCGCCACCGGCCCCAGGTGTTCAAGGGTGCGTTGATACAGTGCCCAGACCGGATCGCACACCGGATGGTCGTGGGTGTCGATCACGTAATCGCCGTAGTCCTGGTGCCCGGCCAGATGCAGTTGCCGCACCCGCTGCGCCGGCAACCCCTGGATGAACTGCCAAGGATCGAAACCGTGATTGCGCGCACTGACATAGACGTTGTTCACGTCCAGCAGCAGCTCGCAGCCGCTGAGCTGGCTCAAGGCCGCGAGAAACTCCCATTCGCTGAATTGATCGGCCGCGGCACGCACGTAACTGGAGACGTTCTCCAGCACCAGGGGCCGCTCCAGTACGTCCTGTACCTGACGCACCCGACCCGCCACGTACTCCAGGCTTTCCTCGGTGTAGGGCAAGGGCAGCAGATCGTGCAGTTGATGAGCGTTGCCCCGGCTCCAGCACAGGTGATCGGAGACCCAGGCCGGGTCCACCTGTCGGGCCAGTTGCTTGAGTTGCTTGAGGTAGTCCAGGTCCAGGGCGTGGGGGCCGCCAATGGACAGCGACACCCCATGCATCACGATGGGGTAACGCTCGGCAATGGCGTCCAGGTAATACAGAGCCTTGCCGCCCTCGACCATGAAGTTCTCGGACACCACTTCAAACCAGTCGATATCCGGTGCTTCTTCGAGAATCTGCTGGTAGTAGGCGCTGCGCAAACCCAGGCCGTAGCCCAGGCAGGAAGAAAGGTCAGACATAGCGAACTCCTCGCAACGTGGCCGCAGTGGTGGTCAGCCGCCACTGCGGCAGCACGGATTCGCCGCTTACTCGCCGACTTTGCCGCCGGCTTTTTCGCACGCCGCCTGGGTCATGGCCTTGAACCCCTGGCCCTTGCAGGCGCCCATGCCTTTGCAGGCGTGGTCCTTGGTCTTGCAGTCGTTCTGGCCTTTGCAGGCGTTGACGCCGTAGCAGTGCACCTGGGCATCGGCAGCAGACACTTGAGTCACGACACCGGCAAACATAGTGGCGGCAGCAAAGGCCAGGGCAGCACCGGCAGCGGTTTTCTTCATGTTCATTTTTTATTCCTCAATAGTCGCAAGGGGGCGACGGGCAGCTTGTGCAATCCCGTCATAGCACTAGAGAGAGGAGGCATCCCGGCGTTACAGCCGGGATGAAAAAAAACTGCACAGCCGCGTTTCGCCGGCAAGCCGGCGGCTACAGCTTGAGCAGCGGCTCCTGGAACCGCAGCAGACGACCGGCATTGCCCAGCACCAGCAAGGTGCTGAGGTTATGCAGCAACGCAGCGATCATGGCCCCCGCCGCTCCCAGCCAGCCAAAGGCGGCAAAGGCGACGATGGCCAGGGTCCAGCCCAGGCCGATGATCACATTGACCTGCAAGGTGCGCCGGCATTCGCGGCTCAGGCGCACGCAGGTGCCCAGGCGTCGCAGGTCGCTGCCGATCAGCACCACGTCCGCCGAAGCCAGGGCGATGTCGGCGCCACCGGCCCCCATGGCCACGCCCACCACCCCGGCTTTCAGCGCCAGGGAATCGTTGATGCCGTCCCCCACCACCATCGGCCGGAAGCCCTTGTCGATCTCCCCCAGCACGCGCTTGAGTTTGTCTTCCGGCAGGGCCTGGGCCTGGACATCGCTGATCCCCACCTCCAGGGCCAGACTGTCCGCCACGCTCTGCCGGTCGCCGGTGAGCAACAACTGCCGCCCCAGCCCCAGCTCGCGCAACTCCTCCAGCGCATGCTGAGCCTCGGGCTTGACGCTGTCGGCCAGCAGCAGCCAACCGAGGAACTCGCCATTCAGCGCAAGCCCGGCAATCGGTCCGTCATGCCTCGGCACCGGGCTGGTAGTGATGCCCAACTGGCTGAACAGCTCCGGGCGCCCAAGGGCCGCTTCGCCCTCCCCGGTACGGGCCACCACGCCCAGACCCTGGCGTTCATGGATGTCGCCGAGCGGCCAATGGTCTTCCTGGGGCACCAACCCGGCCAAGGCCCGGCTGACCGGGTGACTGCTGGCCGAGCCGAGGCTGGCGGCCAGATTGAGCAGGTCCCGCTGGTCTTCCCGAGGGCTGTCGATGGCCTGCAGGCGCAAGGTGCCGAACGTCAGGGTGCCGGTCTTGTCCACCACCAGGGAGGTCAGGTCCGCCAGTTCTTCAAGAAACGCCGAGCTGCGGATCAGGATGCCGTGGCGCGCGGCCACGGCGATCCCGGCAATGGCCGTGGCCGGTGCCGACAGCACCAGGGCACAGGGACAAGCCGCCACCAGCACCGCGAGCATGGCCTGGGCATCGCGGGTGATGAACCAGGTCACCGCCGCCAACAGCAGCACCAGCACCAGGTAACTGCCGGCATAGCGTTCCAGCAAACGGGTGATGGGCGGCTTGGCCCGTTCAGCGCTCTGCATCAGGCCGATGACCTTGCCCAGGGTCGACTCTTCACCCGTGCGGGTCACTTGCAGGCGCAACAAGCCATCCAGGTTGATCGCCCCGCCGAATACCTGCATGCCCACCGTGGCTTCCAGGGGCACCGACTCGCCGGTGATCGGCGCGGTGTCCAGGCTGGCCTGGCCGGACAGCACCACGCCGTCGGCGGGCACTCGGTCGCCGGCGCGCACTTCCACCCGATCACCGGCCTTGAGGCTGGCGTTGTCCACTTCCAGCACACTGCCGTCGGCCTGGACCTTGCGCGCCAGGCTGCGGGTCAGGCGTCCCAGGGCGTCGATGGCTTCCTGGGAGCCGATCACGCTGCGCTCCTCCAGCACGTGGCCGAAGATCATGATGATCGGCAGCAAGGCGGCGGTCAGCAGATCGCCGGTGGCCCAGGCGCCGAGCATGGCCAGGGCGATCAGTTGATCGGTGATGCCGTGCAGGCTGGGATAACGCAGGCTGAACCAGGCCGAGCGCATCACCGGCACCGCCACCAGCAAGGACGCCACCCCCAGCAGCAACTGGCTCACGCCCTCCTGCTGCGGGGCCTGCCAGCGCCACAGCAGTCCCAGCCCCAACAACCCCAGGGCCAGCATGGCCAGGGTCAGTTGGCGCGCGGCGCTGCGTTGCTCGGCGGTGGTCAGCATGCTGGCGGGGGCCGCCTGGGTTGAAGCAGTCATTGTTCGGCTCCCTGAATGATCAGGCGGGAATCGTCTTTGGGGTTGACCGTGGTCAGCGAGCCGGCCTGCCCGAGAATCTTCGGCAGGCGCTCGCGGTAGATGCGCAGGAGCATTTCCGGATCGGTGCCATCGCGTTGTGCCTGGGCCAGGCTCTGCACCGTGGCGGTCTGGGCCCGGGCCAGGGCCAGGCGTTCGCTGGCCTGGGCATGGGCCACCTGCAGGCTGTGATCGGCTTGCTGGTTGGCGCTCTGGGTCAGCTTCTCGGCCTCGGTACGGGCATTGGCCACCGCCTTGTCGGCTTGCTGGCTGGCGGTCAGCACCGCATTGAAGGCACTCACCGCCGGTTGTGGCAGGCTCGACTGCACGTCCACCCGCGTCACTTCCAGGCCAATGCCCTGGCCGCTGGCGGTCAGTTGCGCCAGCCGCTGGTTGATGCTTTGCAACAGATCGCCTCGCAGCCGCTCACGGCGTTCGGCGGCCTGATTGTCCGTCCCCATCAACTCCGGACGCGCCACCAGGATGGTGTCCAGATCACGGGCGGCGGCCAGGGCCAGGGCACTGCGGGTCACCAGGCGATCCAGGGCCGGCAGCACATGCTCGCCCTGCAGCACATAGGCGAAAGGGTCACTGACCTTGTAGAAGACCCGCACATCCAGTTGCACCACCCCGGCATCGCCGGTAAGCAGATAGCCCGAACCGGCCAGGGCGTCGTTCAAGGGGGTGGCCAGACTCGCCACCCGGTCCCCTTCCAGGGCAGCGTCGGAACGCAGCAAGCCTTCGACCCGGCGTTCCAGCACCCGGTCGGCGGCGGGCAACAGCACCACCTGTTCGAAGGGTTGCGGCCAGGCCAGGAGCAAACCAGCGTTCTGCACCCGCTGCAGCGCGCCAAAGTGCAATACCAGGGCCCGGTTCTGCGGATCGATCTGCCGCACATTGGATATCGCCCAGGCCACCGCCGCCAGCACCGTGACCACGTACAGCGCGATAAATGCCAGACGACCGGCCTGGATCCACGGGCTGCTCAGTTCATTTGTTCCACGTGGAACCTTGTTCATGGCTGCGATCCGGAGGCTTTGTTCGGCAGGCTCGGCGGGCCGTCCACCAGTACCCGGAACGGCGCGGCATCGGTGCGCAGGATCAGCTTGGTGCCCGGCGTCACCACGGTGCCCAGGGTGTCCAGGGAGCGCAGCAGGTTGTACAGCTGGGGCGAGCTGGCGTAGGCGCGACCATAGATCTGCGCCGCTTCCACCCGCGACTGGGCTTCGATATCCGCGGCTTTTACCCTCGCATCGGCCTGGACAATCCGCGCGTCGCGCTCGGCAGCGGAACGGATCTGCGCCGCCTCGCGCTTGCCAATGGCGGTGCGCTCGGTGGCGATGGTTTCCCGCTCGGCGCGCATGCGATCCACCGTGGCAGTGAGGGTCACCGACGGCAGGGTCAGGCGCTCGATGCCCACCTGCACCACCTGCACGCCATATGTAGCCAGCAGTTGCTGATCGATCTGCTTGCGCAATTGCGCTTCAAAGTCAGCGATCCGCACCTGGCCGGCATCGGTGTTCACCAGATTGGCCAGATCGAAACTGCTGGCGGTGGTTTCCAGCGCGGAGCCGACGAAGGTGCGGATCTGCCGCGCCGCTTCATCGGGCTGGTTCTGCACGGCACGCATGAAGCGCTGCACGTTGTCCGGGTCGCCCTTTACCCGCCACGCCACATAGGCCTGGACGATGATGCGCAAACCGTCGCGGGTGCCTACATCCTGCAAACCGCTGGAGGTGGTGCGCAGACGCAGATCCACCGGAATCGCCGCTTCGAACGGCGCCGGCCAGCGCCAGCTCAGGCCCGGTTCCAGCAGCACCCGCGCCGGGTTGCCGAAACGGGTGATCACCGTGGCCTCGCCGGAGCGCACCTGCACCAGGCTCGCGGCGGCGACGGCGAACAGCACCAGCAGCAGCGCCCAGCTCATGCGCCGCCAGGGGAAGGGCCCGGCCTCGGCCGGCGCGCCGTGATGATGGTGGTGATGACCATGATGGTGATGATGGCCGTGCCCATGGTCATGAGCGGCGTGATCGTGGGAGTGGGCAGACTGGCTCAATGGACGGCTCCTGGCTGAGCGGCTTTGCCCCGCGCCACAGGGTCGGCGGGCGGGGTGAATGTACGCAGATCGAGGGTCGGCGCGCTGGCGCCCCCCAGACGATGATCGAGAATCAGCAATTTGGCCTGGCTCAGGCCCAGGCTCAGCTGGCTCAGGTATTGCTCCAGCACGAAGGCCTGCCCGGCGCTGGCGTAGGCCTGCTGCTCGGCGGCAAAGCGCAGGTCGGCGGCCTGGGCCGTGGCCTGCACTTCACGGGCATCGGCCCGGGCCTGATCATTCGCCACACTGGCCTGCAATTGCGCCTGATTGGTTTGCTCGGCGGCCGCACCCCGCTCCCGGGAGATCAGCGCCTGGGCAGCAATCTGCGCCGCTTGCACGCCGTGATAGGCATTGGCGGCACCGGCCGGTGGATGGATGGCCTCCACCACGGTGGCGAGGATTTCCACGCCGCTGTCCAGCTGGCTCAGGTCGGCCTGCACGGCCTTGCCGATGTCGTCCGCCAGCCCGGTGCGGTCCTCGCCCAACAGGCCGTCGAGGGTGCGCGAAGCGAAGTCGTGCACCAGCACCCGGCTGGCGGTGCTGCGGATCAAGGTCGGCACATCGCTGCTGTTGTAGGTCGCGGCCAGCGCCGCCCTGTCGTCCAGGCCGATGCGGTAGACGAAACGCACGTCCATGTTGACGATCTGAAAGCTCTGCTGCTGGCCGCTGCCACTGGCGATGACCTGGGATTTGTCATTCACGTGGCTGGCGTCCCACAGGCGGTTGGCAATTGCTGGCGCCGGGCCTTCGGCCGGAGCCAGCTGGACCGGCTGCGGGCTGTCGCCGACGCTGGTGGCCAACTCGTGGACCACGCCGTTTTCCACCCTGATGACCCGGCCCAGCGGCCAGGGCAGCCCCACATGCAGGCCTGGGCCGAAGACTTGCACCGGCTTGCCAAAACGCTCATAAATGCCGCGATCTTGCAGCGAAAGCTCATGAACGCCGGTCAACAGCCAAGCGATTGCCAGCACCACCGCCAGCACCGGCAACAGTGCCCGGCGCATGTAGGTAAACGCCCAGATCTGCCGCAGATCGATGCCGAACCGGTTGTGCAACTCATGCTGCAGACTGAGCAGCGGTTGCGGCGGCCAGCGCAGCATGTCGGCGATCACGCTGTGGGCCAACAAGCGCGGTTCAAGCTGTTCACGTTGCGGACTGAACAGCGACAACAGCGCCCGCAGCAGCAACTCCCCCGCCACCAGCGCCGGCAGCAGCCCGGTCAGCACCGCCAGGCGCACCGGCCACAGCGCCGTGTCGCTGCTGAACAACAGGCACAGGGCGCTGACCAGCAGGCACAGGATCGACACCCGCAACAGTTGCGCCAGGGCGCCGGCCTCCGGCCACTCCAGGGCCGGTTCCTGGGCCAGTTGGCGCTCCAGCACCAGCAGGGCGAAGGCCAGCAGCAGTGCCAGCACCGCGGCGACACTGGCACTCAGGCCCAGGGCGGTGGCGGGCAAGCTCAGGTTGAACACCTGCGACAGGCTATACAGGATCAGCAGCGACCAGCCGGCGAGCCACAAGGTCGGGGCGCCGATCTGCCGCAACAGGCGTCGCCAGCGCAGCGCCAGGGTCGCCGAGAAGCCGGTACGCGGCGGCTCCTCGGGCATCTGCGGCGCCGCCGGCGCAGGGTTGATCGCCTGCTCCCGCCAGCGACTGAGCCAACAGGCCGACTGCAAACCCGCCACCGCCACCAGCAAGGCGCAGGACAGGTTCACCAGCAGCGTCGGCCAGATCGTCTGCGCGGCGAACAGGTCGACGAACACCGCCGACACCAACCCCAGCACCGCCAGCCCGAGCAGGCCCGTGCCCCAACGCTGCAAGCGCCCGGCGTGAACCGCCGCCCGCTGAAACCGTGGCAAGGCGGCCACTTCGGCGCCCTGTGTCTGAAGATCGACTTGCATACCACCCCGCCGCTCTGGCCCGGCCCTGTGGATAAGTCCCGGGCCGAAAAAAGTTGAAACAATTCGTTACTGTATAACCCATCGGGTGAAATTTTTGTCGCACGCCATGCCTTTTCATCTATGGCGTGCGTCGAAGACACAACTGGCAGCCATTTGCCTGTGCAGAAACTTCTGATGTCAGCCCCCTGGCATTTGTGGCAATAATCCAGCCCTGCTCACCGCGTGCGACAAGGAACCGTCCCATCATGCTCTCGATTTACCAGCTCAAACCGCGCTTTCAGAACCTGCTGCGGCCGTTGGTGCAGCGCCTGTACGACAACGGCACCACGGCCAACCAGATCACCGTCCTGGCCGCCGTGATCTCACTCCTGGTCGGCACCGTCATCGCCCTGTTCGCCAGCCACGCCTGGCTCTTCGCCCTGATTCCGCTGTGGATGATCCTGCGCATGGCGCTCAATGCCATCGACGGCATGCTGGCTCGGGAATTCGGCCAGCAGTCGCGCCTGGGCGCCTACCTCAACGAACTGTGCGACGTGGTCGCCGACAGCGCGCTGATCCTGCCCTTCGCCCTGCTCCCGGGTGTCAGCCTGCTACTGGTGCTGGCCGTGACCCTGCTGGCGCTGTTCAGCGAATACGCCGGGGTGCTCGGGCCGATGGTCGGCGCGTCACGGCGCTACGACGGCCCCATGGGCAAGAGCGACCGCGCCTTCATTCTTGGCGTGCTGGCCACCGGCATCGCCCTGGGCTGGCTCGGCGCCCTGTGGATCAACGGGGTGCTGGCACTGGTTGCCGCTTTGCTGGTCTACACCCTGATCAATCGGGTCCGCCAGGGCCTCAAAGAAGTTCAGCACAACGCTCCCTCTGCATAAGGAAATGGCAATGCGCGACGCTCAACACCAGACGTTCCGGACCCATGACGGCGTCGAACTGTTTTACCGCCACTGGCCGGCCACTGAAGTGGCCCCCGGCGAACCGCGGCAGGCGGTGATGCTGTTCCATCGCGGGCACGAACACTCCGGGCGCATTGCCCACCTGGTGGACGAGTTGAACCTGCCGCAGTTCGACTTCTTCGCCTGGGACGCCCGCGGCCACGGCCAATCCCCGGGTGCCCGCGGCGACAGCCCGAGCTTCGCCACCAGCGTGCGCGACGTGCAGACCTTCTGTGACCACCTGGGCAGCGCCCACGGCATCGATGAAGAACACATCGCCGTGGTGGCCCAGAGCGTCGGCGCGGTGATCGCTTCCACCTGGGTCCACGACTACGCGCCGCGCATCCGCTCCCTGGTGCTGGCCTCGCCGGCGTTCAAGGTCAAGCTCTACGTGCCCTTCGCCCGTCCCGGCCTGGCGCTGATGCGGCGTTTTCGCGGCAACTTCTTCGTCAACAGCTACGTCAAGGCGCGCTTCCTGAGCCACGACCCGGAACGGGTGCGCAGCTACGATGCCGACCCGCTGATCACCAAGGCGATCTCGGTCAACGTGCTGCTGGGCCTGTATGAAGCGGCCGACCGGGTGGTAGCCGACGCCCAGGCGATCCAGGTGCCGACCCAAGTGCTGATCTCCGGCTCGGACTTCGTGGTGCACCGCAAGCCCCAGGAGCAGTTCTACGAACGCCTGGGCAGCCTGCACAAGGAAAAGCACATCCTCCCCGGCTTCTTCCACGACACCCTGGGGGAAAAGAACCGCGCGCCGGCCATGGCCAGCATCCGCCGCTTCATCCTGCAGAACTTCGCGCGCCCGCTGAACCGCCCTGCCCTGCTGGACGCCGACCGCCTGGGCGTTACCTGCGCCGAGTCCGAGGCCCTGGCCGCGCCGCTGCCGCACAACTCCCTGCGCGACCTGTACTGGCGCGCCACCCGCGCCAGCATGCGCCTGGGCAGCCAGCTGTCGGCGGGGGTCAAGCTGGGCTTCGACACCGGCTTCGACTCCGGCAGCACCCTGGACTACGTCTACCGCAACCAACCCACCGGGCATTCCGCCCTGGGCCGGCTGATCGACCAGAACTACCTGAACTCCATCGGCTGGCGCGGCATTCGCCAGCGCAAGCTGCACGTGGAGGAGCTGCTGCGCCTGGCCATGGAAAAGCTCCGTGAGCAGGACAGCGAAGTGCGCATCGTCGACATCGCCGCCGGCCACGGCCGCTACATCCTCGAAGCCCTGCAAGGGGTCAGCCCGCTGCCGGAATCGATCCTGCTGCGCGACTACAGCGACATCAACGTGCGCGACGGCAGCGCATTGATCCAGGAAAAGGGCCTGGGCGAGATCGCCCGCTTCGTCAAAGGCAACGCCTTCGATCGCGAGGACCTGGCGGCCCTCGATCCCAAGCCGACCCTGGCGGTGGTCTCCGGGCTCTATGAACTGTTCGCCGACAACCAGATGGTCGGCGGCTCACTGGCCGGCCTGGCCAGCGCCGTGGAACCCGGCGGCTACCTGGTGTACACCGGTCAGCCGTGGCACCCGCAGCTGGAACTGATCGCCCGTGCCCTGACCAGCCACCGCGAAGGCCAGGCCTGGGTCATGCGCCGCCGTACCCAGGCGGAAATGGACCAGTTGGTGGAGGCCGCGGGCTTTCGCAAGATCACCATGCGCGTGGATGAATGGGGGATCTTCAGCGTGTCCCTGGCGCAACGGGTGCAATGATGAGCACGGGCGCCTTGCCGGCGCGGGAGCCGGGCCTGCTGAAACCGGCGGTGCTCTGGCTGCTGCTCTTGGCACCGCTGTTCTTCAGCACCTACGGCTTCGCCACCTGGGTCACCGCCCAGCGCGACGACGTCGGCAGCCTGGTCTTCGACTGGGAGCGGCATATGCCGTTCTGGGCCTGGACCATCGTGCCCTACTGGTCCATCGACCTGCTCTACGGCTTCTCCCTGCTGCTGCCGCGCAGCCGGGTGGAGCTCAAGCGCCACGCCCTGCGCCTGCTCACCGCGCAACTGATCGCGGTCAGTTGCTTCCTGCTCTGGCCGCTGCGCTTCACCTTCCCCCGGCCGGAGCTGGACGGGGTGTTCGGCTGGCTGTTCGAGGTGCTGGCCGGCTTCGACAAGCCCTTCAACCAGGCGCCGTCGCTGCACATTGCCCTGCTGGTGGTGCTGTGGGTCTGCTACGCCCGGCATAGCCAGGGCTTCTGGCGCTGGCTGGTGCATGGCTGGTTCGGCTTGATCGGGGTGTCGGTGCTCACCACTTATCAACACCACTTTGTCGATGTGCCCACCGGCGCCCTGGCCGGCTGGCTGTGCGTCTGGTTGTGGCCGCTGGATCGCCCCAGCCCGCTGTTCAGCGCACAACCGGCCCACGACCCGCGGCGGCGCCAGCTGGCCTGGCGCTACGGCCTGGGTGCGGCGCTATTGGCGGTGGCCGCCTTCACCTGGGGCGGCACCGGGCTGTGGTTGATCTGGCCCGCCGTGGCGCTGTTGCTGGTGGCCCTGAACTACGCCCTGCTCGGCGCCGCAGGGTTCCAGAAGCGCCAGGACGGACGCCTGAGCCCCGCCGCCCGCTGGTTGCTGGCGCCCTATCTGGCAGCGGCCTGGATCAACTCGCGGCTGTGGACAAAAAACCATCCACAGCCGGATCAGGTTGTGGATAACCTCTGGCTCGGCCGCCTGCCGACTCCGGCGGAGCTCAAGGACAGCCCCTTTGTCGCGGTGCTCGACCTGTGCGCCGAGCTGTCCCTGGACAGTCGCGGCTTGCAGGCCTACCAGAGCCTGCCGGTACTGGACCTGTGCGCCCTCAGCCCCGAGCAATGCCTGGCTGCGGCGCAAGCTGTTGAACGCCTGCGCCAGCAAGGCCCGCTGCTGGTGTGCTGCGCCCTGGGTTATTCGCGCAGCGCCACGGCGATTGCCGCCTGGCTGCTGCACAGTGGCCGCGCCGCCACGGTGGACGCGGCCGTGGTGCAGATCCAGCGGGCACGCCCGCAGATCGTCCTGCAAGCAGCCCAGCGGCAGGCGCTGGAAACCCTGATCAGTACCAAGAGACCGGCTCATGTCCAGTGAGATGCAGCTCTACAGCGTCGCCAGCCTGCTGCGCCGGGGCCGGGCCCTGGATCAGTTATCCACAGGCCTGACCCTGCTCGGTGCGCTGTATGGCCTGGGCCAGTACCTGCTGGCCAGCGTCACGCTGGGTGGGCTGATCCTCAGCCTGGCCCTGGTGCTGCTGGGGCTGGTGGAAAAGTACCTGGCGCTGCGCGTGGCCTTCGACGCCGACCTGTTTCAACGCGTGGCCGATAGCCCCGCGTCCCTCGAACACAGCACCCAGGCCCTGGATCAGGCCCTGGGCGCCCTCGGCCTGCAGCCTGTGGAAAAAGGCGGCCGGCCCTGGGACCAACGCAGCCGCGGAGCCCTTGGCCTGCTGCGCCGCCAGGCGTTGCTGCTGGCGGCACAAGTGCTGGTGCTGTTGAGCTTGATCCTGGCCAGCCCCTGGCTGACCTTCGCCGGATAAGGAATGCCCATGTTCGAACCCCTGGTTGCCAACCTCATCACCTCCGCCGCCCGCAGCATCACCGGGGCCCGCAGCCTGTGGCTCGGCTCCGCGCCGCAGCCGGTGCAGCGGATCTACTTCGCCAACCACAGCAGCCACGGTGACTTCGTGCTGCTCTGGGCCTCGCTGCCGCCGGCCCTGCGCAAGCTGACCCGGCCCGTGGCCGGTGCCGACTACTGGCAGAAAAGCCCCCTGCGCCGCTACATCATCAACCGGGTGTTCAACGGCGTGCTGATCGACCGCGAGCGCAAGGAGGCTGTGGATAACAATCCCATGCAGCCGATGCTCGATGCCCTGGATAACGGTGACTCGCTGATCATCTTTCCGGAGGGCACGCGCAACCTGGAAGACGGCCTGCTGCCGTTCAAGAGCGGGATCTATCACCTGGCCAAACGTTATCCACAGGTGGAGGTGATTCCGGTGTGGATCGCCAACCTCAACCGGGTCATGCCCAAGGGCCGCTTCCTGCCCCTGCCCCTGCTGTGCACCACCAGCTTCGGTGCGCCGCTGAGCCTGGAAGAAGACGAAACCAAGGAACACTTCCTCGAACGCAGCCGCGCCGCGCTGCTGGCCCTGGCTCCGGAGCACAGCTGACATGGATAAGCAGACCCTGATGTTGTTCGGCGGCATTGGCGCCATTCTGGTGCTGGCCTCGCTGATCGGTTTCATCCTCCAGTGGCGCACACGCGGCACGCCCAACCCGGTGATCGACAACCTCAACGCGCGGATCAACGCTTGGTGGGTGATGGTGCTGGTGATCGGCATCGCCTTCTGGCTCGGCACCGCAGCGGTGATCCTGCTGTTCTACGCGGTGTCGTTCTACGCCCTGCGCGAGTTCCTCACCCTGACCCCGACCCGGCGCAGCGATTACCCGGCCCTGGTGGCGGCCTTCTATCTGGCCCTGCCCCTGCAATACCTGCTGATCTACTCCGACTGGTACGGATTGTTCTCGATCTTCATCCCGGTCTACGTGTTCCTGCTGCTGCCGATCCTGGCGTCCCTGGGCGGTGACAGCACGCACTTCCTGGAACGCGCCTCCAAGGTCCAGTGGGGCCTGATGATCGCGGTGTTCTGCGTGTCCTTCGTGCCGGCCCTGCTGACCCTGGACATCGCCGGCTACGAGGGCCGCAACCTGCTGCTGATCGCCTATCTGGTGATCGTGGTGCAGCTCTCGGATGTGCTGCAGTACGTCTGTGGAAAACTCTTCGGCAAGCGCAAGATCGCCCCCAACCTGTCGCCGTCCAAGACCGTCGAGGGCTTTGTCGGTGGCATCCTGCTGGCGTCCTTGATCGGCGGCGCGCTGTTCTGGATCACCCCGTTCAATGTCTGGCAGTCGTTCCTCATCGCCCTGCTGATCAACCTGCTGGGCTTTGCCGGCGGCATCGTCATGTCGGCGATCAAGCGCGACCGCGGGGTCAAGGACTGGGGCCACATGATCGAAGGCCACGGCGGCATGCTCGATCGCCTGGATTCGGTGTGCTTCGCCGCGCCGATCTTCTTCCACCTGGTGCGCTACTGGTGGACCTGAGCCCTTGTGGCGAGCGAGCTTGCTCGCGCTGGGCTGCAACGCGGCCCCAGTCCCGGCCAACGCAAAGCACCTGACACCCCGCGTAGCCAGATTCTGCGGCCGCTGCGCGACCGAGCGGGAGCAAGCTCCCTCGCCACAGTAGCTTGAGCGCTGCCCCGGCTGGCCAGGATCATCAGCCGGGCAAGTGCCCCAATGGCAAGGGCCCCGGGGTTTTCACCGTGTGAATGGCGAAGTTGCTGCGGATGTCGCTGACCCCGGGGATCTTCAGCAGGCAGCCGGTGAGAAACCGGTCGTAACCGCGCAGGTCCGGGACCACCACCTGCAGCAGGAAGTCCGACTCGCCGGACACCAGGAACGCCGAGATCACCTCCGGCAACTGCAACACCGCCAGGCGGAACGCTTCGGCCTCGGCGTCGTTGTGCCGCTCCACCTTGACCCCGACGAACACCGTCAGCCCCAGCCCCACTTCGTCGCGGTCCAGGGTCGCCTGATAACCGCGGATCACCCCCGCCTCTTCCAGCATGCGCACCCGGCGCAGGCAGGGTGACGGCGACAGGCCGATCTCCTCGGCCAGTTGCACGTTGCTCAGGCGGCCATCGCGCTGCAGCGCGGCGAGAATCTTGCGGTCGTAGGCGTCGAGTTTCATGTTTGGCATATCCGGATGGCCATCGCAGTAAAAGCTGGAAGGTTATGCCAATTTTCGCCGTTTTGCTGGCGGATTACGCAAGCACCTGCCGGCCCCTGTGGCCCTAAACTGGGCGCACCGACTCGACAACGAATGGGGTGCAAGGTGGCGCAATTGTGGATGTATTTCCTGGCTCTGGCGGTGGTCTACCTGCTGCCCGGTCCCGACATGATCCTGCTGCTGCAGACCGGTGCCCGCCAGGGCAAGGCCCAGGCGCTGGCCACGGCCCTGGGGCTGGCGATCTCCCGCGGCTGCCACGTGGCCCTGGCCGCCCTGGGCCTGGCGGCGCTGTTCAAGGCCGCGCCCTGGACCTTCGACGTGGTACGCCTGGCGGGCGCCGCCTACCTGCTGTGGATCGGCATCCAGTGCCTGCGCGCCAACCTGCTGCCCAATCTCGACAGCGCCGGCGCGGCAGCCACGCCCCTGCGCTGGCGCCAGGCGATCCAGCGCGGCCTGCTGACCAACCTGCTGAACCCCAAGGCACTGTTGTTCTGCTCGGTGCTGTTGCCGCAGTTCATCGATCCCCAGGCCGGGGCGGTGGTCCCGCAGTTCGTCACCCTGGGGGTGCTGCTGGTAGCGGTGGGCGGTTTGTTCGACGGCTGCTACGCCCTGGCCGGTGCCGGGCTGGGCCGCTGGATGCAGCGCAGCCCTTCGGCCCAGCGCGTGCAGCAATGGCTGTTCGGCAGCCTGCTGATCGGCTTTGCCTTGCGCCTGACCTTCGTCCAGCAGGCCTGACGGCATCTGTAGCCGCTGCTGAGCCTCGGCGAAGCTGCGCGAAGGTCCGCAGGACCTTGCCTGGCGATCCCTCGACACAATGTGCGCCCCAGAGATCGCCGCGACCGTTGCGTCGGAGTGCCGCCCAGCTCGTACGCCGCCTGCGGCAGCGGCTACAGGATCCGGGGCACGCCTTTATGTCGCCTTGTGCGAGGACACCGCGCGGCGGCGTCGGAACAGGTAGGCCGCCCCCAACAGCAGCACGCCGGCACCGGCGCCGGCAACCAGCCTGTGCTCGGCCACCGCGGAACGGGATGCGTCCAGCCACTGGGTCAGGTAGCGCTTGTTGGCGCTGCCGAAGTCCGGCTCCTGGCAGTTCATGCCGAAATTGCCGGCCCATTCCACAAAGGGTCCGTTTTCCACGTAGCGTCGGTAGTAGTCGATCTCGACATCGCTGCCGCGGGTCCAGCGCGCCGCCTTGCACAGCACCGCGGCGTAGGCCTGGCTGGTGTGAGGCAGGAAATCCGCCGCCCGGTTGCCCAGTTCCCCGGCCACGTAGCGGTAGTGGTAGCGCACGTCGGGCTCGGCGGTGGTGGCTTGCTGGCGCTGCACTTCATCGGCGCTAACAAAGGGCCCGGCCTGCACCGGCGGGATCTCCAGGCTGTAGCTGCCCCAGAGGCTGTGAAAATCAGGGCCCATTTCGTACCCCAGGATCTCCATCCCCGAGGCCCGCGCCAGCTTGCCGGCCTGGTAATAGGCCTCGGCCCGGCGCGTGGGCAGCCAGGCCGACTCGGCACGGCGTCGATACTCGCCGTAGGCCTTGGCGATGGCCTGGCGTTCCGGGCTGTCGAAATAGCCCCAGCCTTCTTCGTAACGTCCTTCACGCAACAGGCGTCGGCCAAGCAGTTCGCGTATCTGGGCGGCAATCGGCAGGGTTTCGTAATAGGCATCCGGTTGCTTGGGAGTCGGCGCTGGCGCCGGAACCCGGGCATCGACGAACTGCTTGAGTTCATCCAGGGTCAGCACCCGCTCCGCCACCGTGGCCGCGTCGTGCCAGTAGATGTCGCCGCTGCGGTAGAGCAGCTCGAAGGCTTGCACGTAGTCGCCCCGATCCAGGGCCAGCACGGCGCTTTCGCCTTCGACCCGGCACCCGGGCTTGAGGTCTTCGTAATTGCCGTCGTAATCGCCGCGAAAGCCCCAGCTCTCGTCGCGGGGGAAGGCCGCGGCGGCCTTGGCGTAAGCCGCGGCGGCAGCCACCTTGTCGCCATCACGCAGGGCCATCTTGGCCCGCAGCCACCAGGCCAGGCCGCCGTCGCCGGCCTGTTCCAGCAACTGCCGGGTGGTGGCGAAATCGCCATTCTGATAATTCAGCGCCGCCAGCCGGTCGGCATTGTCGAAGCTGCCGGCGGTGCCCTGGCTCAGCAGCTTGATCAGTTTCACCTCCGACTCCGGCCGCTCGCCGAAGGACCAGCCCTGATGGGAGATCAACGAAGCGGTGAGCAAGCGGGCTACGGAAGGATGCTTGAGCTGCTCCAGCAATTGCGCGTCCGGCAGGCCGCTCAGTTCGCCCACCACCTGTTTCAGGGAGCTATAGCCGACCTCCGAACCCAGCTGGTTCTGCACGGCATACAAGTCGATGGCCTGGCTCCAGTCGTTCTGATCCTTGAGGAGGCGGGCCTCCTCCCCCAGGCTGGCGACGCCCAGGCTCAGGGGGTCGCTGAAGGCGTCGATGCTCAGCTGCCGGGTCTGGGCGAAGGCCTGGCGCGCCGACTGGCGCATGTCGCGCCGGCCCTGATCGTCCAGTTCGTTGGCTTGCTCGCTGATAAAGGACAGGGCCCGCCCCAGGGAATAGGCGGCCCAGGTACTGCGCAGGGCGCGCTGCTCGGCAGGCAGCGCCAGCACCTTGCGGAAATACTCCGCCGCCAGCTCATGATCCCCGGCGCTGAAGGCCACGGCGCCAGCGGTGTAGAGCTTGATCTCCAGCGGCAAGCCGGCCCCTTGTTGCTCCGCCACCCGTGCGTCATTGAGCTTGCGCAGCTGGGCCACCAGGGTTTGCTGAGCCTGATCCAGCCCTTGCCGTTCGGCCCAGTTGCGCTCTTGCACCGCGTAGCTCTCAGGCAGGCTGTAATCGACACTGAAGCCGTTGTTGGCGACCGGCATGAGCCCGACGATGGGCTGACCCAGGCGGCTGATCTCGAACTGGAAACTGCCTTCAGGCAGCTGCGCCAGCGTCTGTGGGCGGTCGTCCAGCAGGCGCATGGGGAAAGTCGGCCCACAGGCGAGGGCCGGAGCCAGGGGCAGGCACAGGCTCAGGCACAGCAGGTGACGGGATCTAGGGACGAACATGCGCAGCTCC